>NZ_CP021707.1:0-4800000 GCF_002832675.1 Streptomyces sp. S063 | reverse complement strand
AAGACCTGGAAGAAGGCCACGGTGAAGAAGGGGAAGATCACCGTCAAGAACCCGGCGAAGAACAAGGCGATCTCCTTCGCCGCCAAGGTCACCGACAAGAAGGGCAACACCTCGTCGGTGAAGATCTACAGCGCGTACCTGGGCAAGTGACAGGCGCTCGCGGGTAGTTCACCCCACGCACGACGGCGGCCCGCCGCACGGATCCGATCCGTGCGGCGGGCCGTCCGCGTGTCGGCCGACGGGGAGGGGGGCGAAGACGGTCTTCGGCGGCGGGGCCTGGCGCCCCGGTCCCGACGGCACCTCGCCGGGGCACGACGGCCTGGCGGTACGTCACCGAGTCCGGCATGCCGAACGGGACCGGCGGCAGTCCACCGATCCCGTTCGCCCGTACGAGGAAACCGCAGGTCAGGCGATACGTTCGCGCACCACCGGCAGCGGCGAGAACGACGTGCCGGCCGGGGCGATGTCGTACGCCTCGGGAAGGGCCTTGAGGGCGTAGTCGAACTTCTCCGGGGTGTCCGTGTGCAGCGTCATCAGGGGCTGGCCCGCGGTGACCGTGTCGCCGGGCTTGGCGTGGAGTTCGATGCCCGCGCCCGCCTGCACCGGGTCCTCCTTGCGCGCGCGGCCCGCGCCGAGGCGCCAGGCGGCGACGCCGACGTCGTAGGCGTCCAGGCGGGTCAGGACGCCGGAGGCGGGGGCGGTGACCACGTGCTGTTCGCGGGCGGTGGGGAGGGTGGCGTCCGGGTCGCCGCCCTGGGCGGAGATCATGCGGCGCCAGACGTCCATCGCGGAGCCGTCGGAGAGGGCCTTCTCGGGGTCGGCGTCCTTGAGGCCGGCCGCGTCCAGCATCTCGCGGGCGAGGGCGAGGGTCAGGTCGATGACGTCCTGCGGGCCGCCACCGGCCAGTACCTCGACCGACTCGCGGACCTCCAGGGCGTTGCCCGCGGTGAGGCCGAGCGGGGTCGACATGTCGGTGAGCAGGGCGACCGTGCGCACCCCGCTGTCGGTGCCGAGGGCGACCATGGTGGAGGCCAGTTCGCGGGCGTCCTCGATCGTCTTCATGAAGGCGCCGGAGCCGACCTTGACGTCCAGGACGAGCGCCCCGGTGCCCTCGGCGATCTTCTTGGACATGATCGAGCTGGCGATGAGCGGGATGGCCTCGACGGTGCCGGTGACATCGCGCAGCGCGTACAGCTTCTTGTCGGCGGGGGCGAGGCCGTCGCCGGCGGCGCAGATGACGGCGCCGGTGCTGTCGAGAACGTTCAGCATCTCCTCGCCTGTGATGTGGGCCCGCCAGCCGGGAATGGACTCCAGCTTGTCCAGAGTGCCGCCGGTGTGGCCGAGGCCGCGGCCGCTGAGCTGCGGCACGGCCGCGCCGCAGGCGGCGACCAGCGGGGCGAGCGGCAGCGTGATCTTGTCGCCGACGCCGCCGGTGGAGTGCTTGTCGGTGGTAGGGCGGGAGAGCGCTCCGAAGTTCATCCGCTCGCCGGAGGCGATCATCGCGGCGGTCCAGCGGGCGATCTCGGTGCGGTTCATGCCGTTGAGCAGGATCGCCATGGCGAGGGCGGACATCTGCTCGTCGGCGACCTCGCCGCGGGTGTAGGCGTCGATGACCCAGTCGATCTGCTCGGGGGTCAGCTCGCCTCGGTCCCGCTTGGTGCGGATGACGGAGATGGCGTCCATGGGAATCCTTCCGGCCGGGTGCGCAAGAGTCCCGACTGACTCTACGCGCATAGAGAGGGGAAAGAGCGGTGGCCCTTCCGGGAAGGAAGGGCCACCGCCGGGAGATACGGGCTTCCGCCGAGGTCCTGCCGGCTTCAGCCGAGGTGCTGCGGGCCGAACGACTGCGGCAGCATCTCGTCGAGCGTACGCAGGCCGTCCGGGGTCTCCAGGAGGAGATCCGGGCCGCCGAACTCGTACAGAAGCTGGCGGCACCGGCCGCACGGCACCAGGATCGCCCCGGTGCCGTCCACGCAGGTGAAGTGGGTCAGCCGGCCGCCGCCGGTGGCGTGGAGCGTGGAGACCAGACCGCACTCGGCGCAGAGCGAGAGGCCGTAGCTGGCGTTCTCCACGTTGCAGCCGGTGATGGTGCGGCCGTCGTCCACCCGGGCGGCCACACCGACCGGGTAGCGCGAGTAGGGGACGTACGCCCGGGACATGGCGTCCCGGGCGGCCTCCCGCAGGGCGTCCCAGTCGGCCTCGCCGAAGGCCGGGGCGGGCGGGGGCGTCACTTGCCCTCACCCTTGCGGTACGGCACGCCGTTGGCCTTCGGCATCCGCAGGCGTTGTGCGGAGAGGGCGAGGACCAGCAGCGTGGTGACGTACGGCGCGGCGTCGACGAACTGGCTCGGCACCTGGTCCGTCAGGAAGTACCAGGTGAACAGCAGCGCGGAGACGACCGCCGCGACCGCCGCGGAGACGTACTTCTTCTTGTACAGCTGCCAGAACACCGCGATGACCAGCAGGATCGCCAGCAGGAGCAGCATCGCGTGGACGTTCTCGGCGCCGCCGCGCAGCTTGAGGCTGTCGGTGAAGCCGAAGAGGCCCGCGCCCAGCGCCATACCGCCCGGCATCCAGTTGCCGAAGATCATCGCGGCGAGACCGATGTAACCGCGGCCGCCGGTCTGGCCCTCCTGGTAGATGCCGGTGGCGACGATCGCGAGGAACGCGCCGCCGAGGCCCGCCAGACCGCCGGAGACCGTGACGGCGATGTACTTGTACTTGTACACGTTGACGCCGAGGGTCTCGGCGGCCACCGGGGACTCGCCGCAGGACCGCAGCCGCAGCCCGAACGGGGTGCGCCACAGGATCCACCAGGTGGCGGGGATCAGCAGCAGGGCCACGACGGTGAGCAGGGACAGGCCGGTGACGAGTCCGCCGATGATGCCCGCCAGGTCGGAGATCAGGAACCAGTGCTGTTGTTGCAGGTCCTGCATCCAGTCCGAGAGCCCCGGAACGGTGATCCGGTCGATGGGATCGATGCGCGGGGACTGCTTCGAGGAGCCGCCCTGGACGCCGTCGAAGGCGAAGTTGGAGAGGTAGCGGGTGACGCCGACGGCGAGGATGTTGATGGCCACACCGGAGACGATGTGGTTCACCCCGAAGGTGACGGTGATGACGGCGTGCAGGAGACCGCCGAGGCAGCCGCCGAGGATGCCGAAGAGGACGCCCACCCACGGGCCCCACTGGAACCCGGCCCACGCGCCGAACCAGGTGCCGAGGATCATCATGCCTTCGAGGCCGATGTTGATGACGCCCGCGCGCTCGGCCCACAGACCGCCGAGTCCGGCGAGGCCGATCGGAACGGCGAGTGCCAGGGCGCCGCGGACCTGGCCGACGGAGGTGATGTCGTCGGCGCCGCTGATGACGCGGACCAGGGAGACCAGGGCGAGACCGCCCGCGATGATCAGCAGGACGACGGGCAGGGAGAGCTTGCGGCGGTCCTTGCCCTTCTTGGGGGCGGGGCGTGCGGCGATGGTTTTGCTGGTGCTCACAGGGCCGCCTCCTTCTCGGTCGTGAGGGCGTGTCCGGCGGCGAGCTCCTCGCCGACCTTCTGCTGCTGGCGGCGGATGCCGTAACGGCGGACCAACTCGTAGGAGACGACGACCGAGATCACGATCAGGCCCTGCATGATCGTGGCGATCTCCTTCTCGTACCCGTACTGGTCGAGCGAGGCCGAGGACTTGTCCAGGAACGCGATCAGCAGGGCGCTGAGGGCGATGCCGAGCGGGTTGTTCCGGCCCAGCAGCGCGATGGTGATGCCGGTGAAGCCGATGCCCGTGGGGAAGTCGAGGCTGTAGGTGTGGGTGTCGCCGAGCAGGGTCGGCATCCCGGCGAGGCCCGCGACGGCGCCGGAGATCAGCATCGAGGTGAGGACCATCTTCTTGGCGTCCACGCCGGACGCCTGGGCCGCGGTCTCACTGGCTCCGGTGGCCCGCAGATCGAAGCCGAACCGGGTGCGGTTCAGGGCGAACCAGTACAGGACACCGCATCCGGCGGCGACGAAGGTGAAGCCGTAGATCTCCCCGGCCATGTCGCCCATCGGCAGCCCCGGGAACCAGCCGGACTCCGGGATCTCCCCGGTCGTCAGGTTGTTGGAACCGGGGGGCTGCTCGCCGAAGTTCTTCGGCAGGATCATCCAGGCGACGAGCGCGGTGGCGATCGAGTTGAGCATGATCGTCGAGACGACCTCGCTCACCCCGCGGGTGGTCTTGAGGAAGCCCGCGATGCCGGACCAGAACGCGCCCACGAGCATCGCGACGATGACGATCAGCGCGATGTGCAGCGGCCCCGGAAGGTCGACGCTCGCGCCGACCAGCGCGGCCATCATCGCGGCGAGGCGGTACTGACCGTCGACCCCGATGTTGAAGAGGTTCATCCGGAAGCCGACGGCCACCGCGAGTGCGGCGAGGTAGTACGTACCCGCCTGGTTGATGATCAGGACCTGGACGTCGGCGTAGGAGGCCGATTCGAACATGATCCGGTACGGCTCGAAGGGGTTCTGCCCGGAGGCGAGCAGCACCACGGTCGTCAGCGCGAGGGCGACGACCAGGGCGAGCACCGGGCCGGCGAAGCCCAGGATCAGCCGGTCCTTGTCGAATTTCTTCATCGGGCCTCGTCCTCCGAGCCTTCGAGGTGACCGGTGGCGGCGCCGGTCATGGCCGAGCCCAGTTCCTCCGGGGTAATGGTGGCCGGGTCGGCGTCCGCGACCAGCCGGCCGCGGTACATGACGCGCAGGGTGTCGGAGAGTCCGATCAGTTCGTCCAGGTCGGCCGAGATCAGCAGCACGGCGAGCCCTTCGCGGCGGGCCTCGCGGATCTGGTCCCAGATCTGGGCCTGCGCGCCGACGTCCACCCCGCGGGTGGGGTGGGCGGCGATCAGGAACTTGGGCGCGTGGCTCATCTCGCGGCCGACGATCAGCTTCTGCTGGTTGCCGCCGGAGAGGGAGGCCGCGGTGACGTCGATCCCGGGAGTGCGCACGTCGTACTCGCGCACGATGCGCTCGGTGTCGGTACGGGCCGCCTTGTTGTCCAGCAGCCAGCCGCGGCTGTTGGGCTTCTCGGTGACGTGGCCGAGGATGCGGTTCTCCCACAGCGGGGCGTTCAGCAGGACGCCGTGGCGGTGGCGGTCCTCGGGGATGTAGCCGATGCCGGACTCGCGCCGCTTGCGGGTCGGGGCGTGCGAGATGTCGTCGGAGCCGAGCGTGATCACGCCGTCGTCCGGGTCGCGCATGCCCATGAGGGCCTCGATGAGCTCCGTCTGGCCGTTGCCCTCGACACCGGCGATCCCCAGGACCTCGCCCTGGTGGATGGTGAAGTCGATGCCGGCGAGCACGTCGCGGACGGTGCCGTCGGGGTCGGTGACGGTGAGCTTCAGGTCCTGGACCCGCAGCATCGGTACGTCGGTGACGGTGGACTCGCGGGTCTCCGGCGAGGGCAGCTCGCTGCCGACCATCAGCTCGGCGAGCTGCTTGGTCGTCGTGGAGGCCGGGTCGGCGGTGCCCACGGTGGTACCGCGGCGGATCACGGTGATCTCGTCGGCGACCGAGAGGACCTCGCCCAGCTTGTGCGAGATGAAGATGACGGTCAGGCCCTCGGCCTTGAGCTCGCGCAGGTTGGCGAAGAGCGCGTCGACCTCCTGCGGCACGAGGACCGCGGTCGGCTCGTCCAGGATGAGGATGCGGGCGCCCCGGTAGAGGACCTTGAGGATCTCCACGCGCTGCCGGTCGGCGACCCCGAGGTCCTCCACGAGCGCGTCGGGCCGGATGCCCAGGCCGTACGCGTCGGAGATCTCCTTGATCTTCTTCCGGGCTCCGGAGCCGATGCCGTACAGCTTCTCGCCGCCGAGAACGACGTTCTCCAGGACGGTGAAGTTGTCGGCGAGCATGAAGTGCTGGTGCACCATGCCGATGCCGCGCTCGATGGCGTCGCCCGGGTTGGAGAACGAGACCTGCTCGCCGTCGATCGCGATGGTCCCCTCGTCCGGCTTCTGCATGCCGTAGAGGATCTTCATCAGGGTGGACTTGCCGGCGCCGTTCTCACCGACGAGCGCGTGGACCGTGCCCTTGCCGATGGTGATGTCGATGTCGTGGTTGGCGACGACGCCGGGGAAGCGCTTGGTGATGCCGTGCAGTTCTACGGCAGGGGGACTGCTGGACGCGTTGATGACGCACTCTCCTTGGCCGGACAGGAGCGGGGGCGGAGGGGCTCGGGGGGCTCGGGGGCCCTGGGGGGCGGGGGTGAAGTTATCGCGCCGGAGGGCTGTCTACACGCGTAGCGCTGCCGAATCGTGAAACACGGGTGCACGTCACACCCCGGACGCCGGTCCGGGGTGGGCGGGAGAGCACTGCGAGAGGCGGATCTTCTTCGGGTCGTACGGAGGGCTCCGGACCGCCGACCGCGGGCGCCGCGGGTCTTCGGTGGAGCCCCGTGCGGCTCAGGCGGGCGGCCGACCCGCGGCCCTGCCCGTCACCGGCGGCGAAAGCCACGCGGCGTACGGACAGGGCCTGGGAAGCCGGCCGGGCCGACGGCCCGGGAGGGGCCGTCGGACTCGGACCTTACGGAGCGGTCTTGACGGTGATCTTGCCGTCGATGATGTCCTGCTTGGCCTTGTCGACCGCGGCGATGACGTCCTTCATGTCGGCGAACGCCGGGTTGGACATCGACAGGGCGACACCGTTCTTGTCCAGGCCGTAGCGGATCTCACCGGTCTGCGGCTTGCCGTCCTGCACCGACTTGATCAGGTTGAACACCGCGTCCTCGATGTCCTTCGTGACCGAGGTCAGGATGGACGCCTTGTAGGGCGCGAGCCCCTTCTGCTGGTACTGGTCGGAGTCGACGCCGATGTTCCACTTGCCCGCCTTGGAGACGGCCTCGATGGCGCCGGAGCCGGCCAGACCGGCGGCCGAGTAGATCACGTCGGCCTTCTTGTCGAGCTGGCCCTGGGCGGCGGCCTTGCCGAGGTCGGGCTTGGAGAAGCCACCGAAGTCCGGCGGCTGCGTCAGGTACTGCGGAAGTACGTTGACCGAGGCGTCGGTGTCCTTGGCGCCCTGGATGAAGCCCGCCTCGAACTTCTTGATCAGCGGAGTCTCGACACCGCCGATGAAGCCGATGGTCTTCGACTTGGTGACCTTCGCGGCGGCGACGCCGGCGAGGTAGGAGCCCTGCTCCTCGTTGAAGACGATGTTGGCGATGTTCTTACCGGTCACCGAGGCGTCGTCGATGATGCCGAAGGTGGTCTTCGGGAACTTCGGCGCGACCTTCTTGATGGCGGGCGCGTAGGCGAAGCCGACGCCGATCACCGGGTTGTTGCCGGAGCGGGCCAGCTCGGTGAGGCGCTGGACCTTGTCCGCGTCTCCTTCGCCGTCGGAGGGCTCGGCTTCGCTGCCCTGGACGTCGAGGTCCTTCTCCGCCTTCTCGAGTCCGGCGTAGGCGGCGTCGTTGAACGACTGGTCGCCACGGCCGCCGATGTCGTACGCGATGGCGGCCTTGTCGCCGTCGGAGCCGGAACCGGAGTCCGACGAGTTTCCGCCACAGGCGGTGACGCTGAGAGCGAGTGCCGCGGACGCGACGCCCACGGTGGTGATCCTGGTGATCCGGCGCAAGGGGAGGCTCCTTCAAACCTGACCGAAGCGCCTCTTCCGGCGCTGGTTTCGCCGCGATCGTAACGCGCGTAGATGTCAGATAAGAGCACGTACGGAAGCCGTTATCGGATCGTCGCGAACAGAAGCCACCCGCAAGGCGGCACGGGAGTCCACGAACGGACTACGAAGACTGTGTCAACGCTTCACGAACGGCAGCCGTCGAGCAGGGCGGCGGCGGTGAACAGCTCGACTCCCACGGTGATGGCTTCTTCGTCCACGTCGAAGTTGCCGCGGTGCAGATCGAGCCCGCGCGTGTCGCCCGGGGTCCGGACGCCGAGGCGGGCCATCGCGCCGGGCACCTGCTCCAGATACCAGGAGAAGTCCTCGCCGCCCAGGCTCTGCTCGGTGTCCTCGATCGCATACGATCCGCGGCGCTCGGTCATCGCGGCGTCCAGCAGGCCGATGGACTCGGCGTCGTTCACCACGGGCGGCACGCCGCGCACGTAGTTGATGACGGTCTTGGCCCGATGCATTCCGGCCACCTCGTCCACGGCGGCGTGCACCAGGTCGGGGGCGTCGCGCCAGGCGTCCAGGTTCAGGCAGCGGACGGTGCCGGACAGCTCGGCGTGCTGCGGGATGACATTGGGGGCGTGCCCGGTCTCCAGACGGCCCCAGGTCAGGGCGAGCCCGGCGCGGGCGTCGACGCGGCGGGCGAGCAGCGCGGGCACGTCGACGGCGATCCGGGCGGCGGCGGTGACCAGGTCGGTGGTCAGATGCGGGCGGGCGGTGTGGCCGCCGGGCCCGTCGAGGGTGATCTCCAGCCGGTCGCAGGCCGAGGTGATGGCCCCGATGCGCAGCCCGATCCGTCCGACGTCCACCTTCGGGTCGCAGTGGACGCCGATGATCCGGCCGACCCCCTCCAGCACCCCGGACTCGATCGCGTCGACCGCGCCGCCGGGCAGAACCTCCTCGGCGGGCTGGAAGATCAGCCGCACGGCGTTGGGCAGCCGCCCCTGCCGGTCGAGGTCGGCGAGCACGAGGCCCGCGCCGAGGACGGTGGTGGTGTGGACGTCGTGCCCGCAGGCGTGCGCCCGGTCGGGCACGGTGGACCGGTAGGGCACGCCGGCCTTGGTGTCCGGGATCGGCAGCGCGTCGATGTCCGCCCGCAACGCCAGCATGGGCGTGACCCCGTCCCACTCCCCCACGTCGCACATGAGCCCGGTCCCGACGGCCAGGACCTTGGGCTTCAGCCCGGCCTTCTCCAGCCGGTCCTTGATGGCGGCGGTGGTCCGGAACTCCTGGTTGCCGAGCTCGGGGTGCATGTGCAGATCCCGGCGGAAGGCGATCAGCTCATCACGGAGTTCGTCACCGAGCCGGCCGGGCAGCGCACCTCCCCCGGGCTGGTCGGCCGGGCTGTGGGGGCGGGCGGCGCGGGACTTCAACTGGTTCACCTTATGAAGCGTAGGCCCCTTGACCCCCCAACTGGCCATGGATCCAGGAAATTTCAGCCGTGCAGGCGAACAAAGTCCGGGTGAGGATGTGTGACGGAGGGTGGTTGCGGGTATAGCAATTAGCCCTTCGGCCCGGGTTGCGCGCTCCTTCGGCCGCTTCCTCAGGTGACCACTGACGTCAGCCGCTGCACCCCCGAGCCGTCTCCGTGACGCCGCTCAGGAAGCCCTGGGCGCGCGGCGAGGCCGTGGCGCGGAGCCATTCCGGGGCGATGTCGCAGACCGCGACGTTCACGCCCGTGCCGGCGAGGGCCAGCGGGAGGGTGTGGACGACCGTGGAGGGGAAGCTGACGATCGTGCGGCCGATGGGGCCGCGGCGGGCGATCAGTTCCAGGGGGAGGTCCGGGCGGACGATCTCCAGGCCGGTGGCGGCTTCCAGGGCGTGGAGCTTCTCGGCGGACTCGCGGCGGTGGGCGAAGTAGCGGGTGGCGCCATGGGCGCGGGCCAGGGAGGCCACCGCCTCCTGGTACGGGGCGGGGTCGACGACGCCCGTCTCGACCAGGGAGGTGCCGACCAGGTCGGCGCCCCTGCCGATGCTGGGCGGGCCGAAGCGGGCCCGGGTCCAGGCGAAGGTGTTCGGGGTGACCGCGATGCCGGGCGGAGCCTCGACCGGCATCGCGGTGAACACCTCGACCGTGTGGCGGGCCGTCGGGGTGAAGCGGCGGCGGGCGGTGGCGGTGACCGGGGCCAGGACCAGTTCTCGCGGTCCCGTACGGCCCCGGCGGTGCCAGCGGGTCAGGCGTTCGCCCCGGGCCAGCTGGGCCACGAACTCCATGGTCGCCGTGCCGTCGTCGACCACGGTGAGGCGGTCGGCGCGGACCAGGGTCAGCAAGAGCTGGACGTAGCGGGAGAACGGGTCGCCGATGACGATGTGGTCCGCGCGCCGGACCAGGCCGGCCAGGGCGCGCAGGGCCTTCAGGGGCGCGCCGGAATCGCCGCGCGCCTCCTGCCAGCGGACCGTGATGCCCTCGTCGCGGGCCAGCTCCGCCATCCGGCGCAGCTGACCGCGCGACATCGGGTCGACCGGGGGGAGGACGACGACCGTGGTGGCGGTCGGGTCGTCTCCCCCCTGGGTGTGAACCCACTCCAGGACGTTCAGGAGCTGGACCGGGCTCTCGACGAAGGCGAGGTTCACCGGTCGGCGCTCAGACCGCGACCGGCTCGGGGGCCGGCGCGTTCTCGGTCTCGGCGACGACGCCCGCGACGCGGCGGAGCTTCTTCATCGGGCCGAGCTCGGACTCGTACACCTTCTTGACGCCGTCGCCGAGCGACTGCTCGATGGTGCGGATGTCGCGGACCAGGCGGGTCAGGCCCTGCGGCTCGACGGAGGCGGCCTGGTCGGAGCCCCACATGGCGCGGTCCAGGGTGATGTGGCGCTCGACGAAGGTGGCGCCGAGCGCGACGGCGGCCAGGGTGGTCTGGAGGCCCGTCTCGTGGCCGGAGTAGCCGATCGGGACGTTCGGGTACTCCTGCTGGAGGGTGTTGATGACCCGGAGGTTCAGCTCCTCGGCCTTCGCCGGGTACGTCGACGTGGCGTGGCAGAGCAGGATGTTGTCCGAGCCGAGGACCTCGACCGCGTGGCGGATCTGCTTCGGGGTGGACATGCCGGTGGAGAGGATGATCGTGCGGCCGGTGGCGCGCAGGGCGCGCAGCAGCTCGTCGTCCGTGAGCGAGGCGGAGGCCACCTTGTGGGCGGGGACGTCGAACTTCTCCAGGAAGGCGACGGCCTCGGTGTCCCACGGGGAGGCGAACCAGTCGATGCCGCGCTTGGCGCAGTGCTCGGCGATGGCGGTGTACTCGGCCTCGCCGAACTCGACGCGGTGGCGGTAGTCGATGTACGTCATCCGGCCCCACGGGGTGTCGCGCTCGATGTCCCACTGGTCGCGCGGGGTGCAGATCTCCGGGGTGCGCTTCTGGAACTTGACGGCGTCGCAGCCGGCTTCGGCGGCCGCGTCGATGAGCGCGATGGCGTTGTCGAGGTCGCCGTTGTGGTTGATGCCGATCTCACCCGTGATGTAGACGGGGTTGCCGGGGCCGGCGGTGCGGGTGCCGAAGGTACGCAGGCGGGAGGTGCTCATGGTGGTGCTTCCTTACGTGGTGGGGACAGTGGGGGTGGGCGTGGTGGTGAGGGTGGGGCCGAGCAGCCAGGCCGCGATCTCGCGGATGGCGCCGTAGCCCCCGGGGGTGGTCGTGACGGCGCGCGCGGCGGCGCGTACCGAGTCGTGGGCGCTGGCGACCGCGACGGGCCAGCCGGCGAGGGAGAAGCAGGGCAGGTCGTTGACGTCGTTGCCGACGTAGAGGACCCGGTCGGGCGCGATGGACTGCTCGTCGCACCAGCGCTTCAGTGCCTCGTCCTTGCGGTCGATGCCGTGCAGGACGGGGATCTGGAGCTTCCGGGCCCGGGCGGCGACGACCGGGTTCTGCTCGGTGGAGAGGATCAGGAGGGGCACGCCCGCCTTGCGCAGGGCGGCGATCCCGAGTCCGTCGCCCCGGTGGACGGCGACGGTCTCGCGGCCCTCGGAGTCGACCATGACCCGGTCGTCGGTCTGGGTGCCGTCGAAGTCCAGGACGACCGCGTCCACGTCCGCGAGGGAGGGCAGCGGCGAGGGGTCCAGGAGCGGGGCGAGGGCGCGGGCGCGGGCCAGGTCGTGCGGGTCGTCGATCTCCAGCACCCGCGCCGGGTCGGTGGGGACCAGGGCGGTGTGGCCGAAGAAGCGGTGGCGGTGGGTGCGGAAGCCCGCCGCGTCCATCGCGTAGGCGGCGCCGGTCTCCAGGTAGTCCTGGGGCCGGTCCTGGCGGCGCGGGCGTACGGACTTGTCGTGGTTGACGCCGTACGTGCTCTCCTCGACCGCGTGCCCGTCGCGCCAGACGAAGCCGTGGAACGGGGCGACCGTGACGGCCGTGTCCGCGTCCTCGTGGGCGACCGCCCGGGCCACGCCGTCGATGTCCTCGCGGGAGACGAACGGGCTGGTGCACTGGACGAGGAGGACCACGTCGACGGTGCGGGCCCGCTCGGCCTCGTAGACGTCCAGGGCGTGCAGCACGGCCGCCTCGCTGGTCGCGGTGTCGCCCGCGATGGCGGCGGGGCGCTCCACGCAGTGCAGCCGGTGGGCGGCGCGGAGGTCGGCGGCGGCGGTGCGGGCGGCCTCGGCGATCGCCCCGTCGTCGGTGGTGACGACGACGTCGGTGACCTCGGGGGCGCCGAGCGCGGCGCGGACGGCACGGGCGACCAGGGGGATGCCGCCGACCTCGGCGAGGTTCTTGGCGGGGACGCCCTTGGATCCGCCGCGGGCGGGGATCACGGCGAGGACGGTCGGGGGCGGCTGCATCGCTGCTCCTGGTGTGGTGGCGGTTCCTGAAGTGGTGGTCACAGCTCCCCCATCCGGCGGATCACCGGGGCGACGCGCTGGACGCCGTGCCGGTAGGCGCCGCGGGCCGCGTTGCGGACGGTTTCGCGGACCGCGCCCCGGACCCGGCCGGGCTCCTGCGGTGCGGCCGCGCCGGGCAGGGGCGTCCCGTCGGGGGCCAGGTGGTGGCGGGCGAGGATGCCGGGGAGGTAGCCGGGAGCGCTGGCGGGCGTGTAGTAGGGGGCGAGCGGCGGGAGTCGGCTGCCGTCGAGGAGGGCGGCGACCTTGGCGCGGGCGGTGTCGTAGGCGGTGCCGTACGAGCCGTCGGCGGCGACGCCCTGGCCCGCCACCCACTCCGCGTCCGGCCGGGGCCGGGTTCCGCCGTCGAGCCGGTCCCAGGAGGTGAGGAGCCCCGAGCCGACGAAGTGGTGGTTGCCGAGCGTCTCGCGGACGCCGAGGTCGGTGAGGATCGCGGTCGGGATGCGGCGGTGCAGGGACTCCAGCGCGGCGGTCGAGGAGACGGTGACCAGGAGGTCGGTCCGGTCCAGGACCTCTCCCATGTGCCCGTACACCAGGCGGAAGTTGGGCGGCAGCCCGCCGGGCAGCTTCTGCGCGAGCCTCTGGTAGGGCAGTTCCTCGATGTGTGTGGTGTGCTCGCCGGGCTTGGAGCGCAGCTTCAGCAACACCTCGCGCCGCGGGTGCAGCCGGGCGTGCTCGACGAGCCGGCGGAGCAGGTAGGTGCGGTCGGCGCGGGAGGCCGGTACGGAGGGCTGGGCGGCGAACACCACGGTGTCGCGGCCCTCTTCGGGCTGGTACGGGGCTCCGCCCAGGAAGGGCAGGGCGGCCTCGGTGACAGCCGATGCGTCGGCGCCCACTCCCTCGTACACCGCGCGGAAACGTTCCGCGTCGTGGGCCGAGTTGGCGAGGACGACGTCCGCCCCGTGGCGCAGCAGGAGGCCGTCGGCGAGCTTCTCGTAGACGACGCCGACGTATCCGGTGACGACGACGGGCCGGCGCGGGAGGTTCAGCGCGGCGATGCCGTGCAGCATGGCCTGGACGCCGCCGCCGACGAGGGCGAGGACGACGAGGTCGAAGCCCTCGTCGCGCACGGTGTGCAGGAACTCGACGGCGGTGACCTCGCGGACCCGGTCGGCATCGATCCCGACCTCACCGACCTCCGCGAGCTGGCGGGGTGTCGGGGTGGCCCGGCCGCGCAGCAGCAGTCCGCTGACCTCGACGGGGCGCGCGTCCTGTCCGTCCCCGGCGGCCTCGGCGGTCAGGCGGCGCGCGGTGAGCGCGCCCCATTTCCACCGGGTGTCGGAGTCGGCGAGGACGGCGACCCGGAGCGCCGGTCGGGCGGCGGGGGTCTCGGCCGGTTCGGCCTCATGGCTGGTACGTGGGGGCACGTCGAAGAAGTTAGGAAGGCATTTCGATGAGCGGCCCAACGCGATGGCAACAGATGGTTAACAGCGAGTCGACGATTGGGGGGACGCACCGAATGGGCCCTCAATTGCCGTCTCGGAAAAGCTGATTCACTTGAACGTCGGTCGTTGTTCACCTGCTGGGCGCATGACGGAAAAGGAATGGGCCGGGGCCGCACCTAGCGTGATGCGCGTGGTTAAGCTCTCCGTCATCGTGCCGTTCTTCAACGTGCAGACCTACGCGCCCGACACCCTGAGAAGTCTGCGGATCAACGCCCGCGAGGACTTCGAGTTCCTTCTCGTCGACGACTGTTCGACCGACGGAACGCTTCCGCTGCTGCGCCGCGCCACGGACGAGATCCCCGGGGCCGTGCTGCTGCGGCACGAGGTGAACGGCGGTCTGGCGACCGCGCGCAACACCGGTCTGAACGCCGCCCGCGGCGAGTACATCGCCTTCCTGGACGGCGACGACTGGCTGGCCCCCGGCCACTACGAGCGGCTGGTGGCCAGGACCGAGGCGCTGGGCTGCGACTTCGTGCGCACGGACCATGTCCAGGTGAACGGCAAGGCGCGCACCGTTCGCCGGGTTCCGCACGGGCCGCACGGGGTGGTGAGCGACCCCCGGGCCGCGATCCTGCCCGCCCACCGCACCACGTCGGTGGACTACGCGTTCGCCTGGGCGGGCCTCTACCACCGGCGGCTGCTGGACCGCGGGCTGCTGCACTTCACCGACGGGCTGCGCACGGCGGAGGACCGGCCGTGGATCTGGCGACTGCACCGGGAGGCGGAATCCTTCGCCGCCGTGGGTCTGCTCAGCCATTTCTACCGGCGCGGTGTGGCGACGTCTTTGACGCAGATCGGCGATGTGCGTCAGCTGGATTTCCTGCGCGCGTTCGATCAGGTGATCGCGGAGACCGCCGCCGACCGCGAGGCGGAGCTGTTTCTGCCGAAGGCCGTACGCACGTACTGCGCGATCATCGCCCACCATCTGGGCGACCTGGACAAATTCGAACCGGCCGTGGCCCGTGAACTGAAAGCGCGTGGCGCCGCGGCCCTGGGCCGCCTGCCGCAGCGGCTGCTGGACGAGGCGCTCGACGCCATGGACGTGACACGGGCGACCCGGGTGCGCAGGCTGCGTCGCCGTCCGGCCGCCACGAAGGGGGCCTCGGCCGCATGACCATCCGGATCTTCCACGCCTCCTCGCCCGGGGCGGCGGTGCTGCTCGCCGCGGCGATCGACGCGGGCTGCTTCACCGAGCCCGACCGCCGGATCCTGCTGCTGTCCCGGACCGGGCCCGCTCCGGAGGCCGTCGCCGATGTCTCGGAGAGCTTCGGCTTCGAGCGGCTGCGTACCCGGTTCGACGCGGTGTTCTCGTGGAACGACGCGATCGCCCCCTTCCACCCGGACGGCTGGAATCCCCGGGCGGACGACGCGCCGCTGTGGGAACGCCACTTCCGGCGGGCCTGGGGGCTCGGTGAGGAGGAGTTGGAACTCGTCGTGGACTCCCCGCACGCCGGCCCAGCCCGGGCCCTCACCCAGGTGTTCGCGGGCACCCCGGTCGATGTGTACGCGGAGGGGCCCGGCGCGTACGGCCCGACCGGGGAGAAGATCCCCCCGCTGACCGGAGCCCGGGCGCGGCGGCTGCTCCACCCGGACCTGGTCGCCGGGGTCCGCCCGCTGCTGCTCGGCGAGTACGCGGTGGAGCCGCGGACCGTCCCGGCCGAGGCGATCACCAAAGTCGTCGCCGAACTCGCGGACATGGATGTGGCGTTGCCCGCCGTCGAGGAGCCGGCGTTGCTGCTCGGGCAGGACCTCGCGGGGACCGGGCTGATCCTGGCGGTCGACGAGGCGGGGCTCCGGCGGGAGATGGTGCGCGGGGCGGCGGCGCTCGGTCACACCCGGCTGGTGTACGCGCCGGATCCGTACGCCCCCTGGGAGAGCCCGGCGGAGCTGTACGCGGAGGCGGAGCGGCTGGGCGTCGAACTGACGGTCCTAAACAGCCCGTTGCCGGTCCCCGCCGAGGTGCTGGTGCACCGGATGCGGCCCGCGCTGGTCGTGGGCTGCACCTCGGCGGCGCTGTTCGGGGCGGCCCGGTTCCACGGCCTGCCGGTGGCGGCCGTCGGCACGGGGCTGCTGCTGGAGCGGTTGAGCCCGTACGAGAACCCCGAGCGGACGGCGGCGACGCTCGCGGATGCGGTGCTGCCCGGAGTGGGCGACGGGGAGCCGTCGGAGCCGGGGGCGGGGTCGGCGGCGGAGCTGGACGGTCTGCTGGCCGCTGTCGCCTTCGCGATGCGGCCGAAGGTGCGCGCCGATCTGCGCCCGGCCGCCGAGCGCTATCTCGCCGCGCACCTGGACAGCCGCACCTGGCGCTACTTCAAGCGCCGCCGCCTGGCCTCGCTCGCGCTGCCCGGCGTGGTCCCGGCCCGGCTGGCGTTCCTGCGCTCCAGCCCGGCGCTGCGCCGGGTGGTGCGGCGGGCGCGGGCGCTGCGGGGCGGGCGGGGCTGAGAGGCCGGGGGCGTGAGGGCGGAGGAGGGCCGGGGGCTTTCGTGGGCCGGGGGCTTTCGTGGGCCGCGGGCCGCGACAGGTGCGGGGCCTCGGCCCGCACCGCAGCGGAGTCCGGGCGGCCCGGGGCCTGAGGGCGCTCAGCCCAGCACCTTGCTCGCCCCCGCCCGGCCCCACAGCAGGGCCGCGCCGAACGACAGGGCCGTCGTGGCCGCCGTGATCCCGACCACGAGCGCCACGGCGGCCGGGCCGCCCAGGTCCGCCCCGACGAAGGCGTCGGTGAGGACGCCGAGCACGAGGACGTGCACCAGGTAGGCCCCGAACGAGGCCTCGGACAGCCGGGCCAGCGTGGGCCGCATCCGCTCCGGGACCTGGACGCCGTGCAGCGACACCAGGACGCCGCAGCTGAACAGGGCCACCAGTACATGGGCGTACGGGATCGCGTAATGCACCTCGTGCTGGTACGCGCTCACTCCCGCGAGCCCGCCCGCGGCGAGCAGCAGCCAGGGCCACCGCCGCCTGCCGAACGCACCGGCCGGAGCGGCGAGCAGCAGCGCCCCGAGCACCGCGTAGATCAGCTGGTACAAGGCGAACGTCCAGCCGAAACGGGGCAGTTCACGTCCGGTCGCCTCGGCCAGATCGCCGAGGAGCGGCGGGGCGGACGCCAGGACGAGCAGGACCGCGCCGAGGCCCCACGGTCGCTTGCCCGCCCGGACCAGGACGACCAGGCCCAGGACCATGATCACGGGGAGGTAGGCGTACAGGTACCAGAGGTGGTAGGCCGGGCGGACCGAGGCGAACACGGAGTCCAGGGCGAGCCGGCGAACGGGGTCGTCGTTGGTGTCGCGGAGCTTGCCCCAGGCGAGGTAGAGCGCGGTCCAGACGGCGAGCGGCACGACGATCCGCACGATGCGCCGCCGCAGCCGGGCCTCGTCCTTGGGCGGGGCCCCGACCAGGACCACCCAGCCGGCGATGGCGAAGAAGAGCGGTACGGCGAAGCGCCCGGCGGAGTCTGCGGTCAGCCCCGCCCAGTAGGTGCCGGGTCCCTCCGACGCCGTACGGCCCACGGTGTTCACGAACGCCGAGCCGGTGTGGAGGCCGATGACGGCGACCGAGCAGAGCAGCCGGACGAGGTCGATGTCGTAGCGGTGCCCGGCGCGTTCGGGGCGCGGTGCCTCCGGGTCCGCCACCGCCGGAGCAAGGGCGGAGGCGGAGGGCGGGGCGGAGCGTGTGGTGGACATGGCCTCAGAGGGTGGGCGGGGCGGGGCGGAGGGAGGGGGCGGGGCGGCCCTCGCCGGCGGCGGACCGGGGCGCGGGGACCACGGGGTCCGCACCTCGGCCCGGATCGCCGAACGGGTCGGGCAGACCAGTGAGTTCACGCAGCCGGGCAAGGTTGTCCCGGGTCACGGACCACAGCGCCCGCTGCCGGTCGTGGACGTCGGCCACCGCCGCCGGATGGTCGGCCAGCACCGCGAGGGCCCGCTCCGCCAGCCGGGTGCCGAGGGCTCGTTCGTGGACGGAGAGTCCCCAGTCGGGCCGGTCGATGTCGGCCAGGAAGTAGGCCAGTTTGGGGTGCGAGACCAGGCTGATGACAGGGGTGCCGCAGCCGAAGGGGATCATCCCGGCGTGCCCGCGCATCCCGATCACCAGCCGGGTGCGCCGGTAGAGATCACGGATGGCGTCGTTGGAGAGCAGGTACAGCGGCTCCACGGGGAGGGCGAGGCCGTGTTCGCGCCGCAGATCGTCGACGAAGCGTTCGTCGGCGGGCATGTGCGCGGCGTAACGGACGTCCGCCGCACCGGAGATGGCCCGGATCGCGGAGGCCATCTCGGCGAGGAAGTGCCCGTAGTCGTGGCCGAAGCGGAGCCCGGCCCGGTCGTAGGCGCAGTTGAGGAGCACGGTGTCCTCGCGCACCGCCGGTCCGGCGAGGCGGGGGTCGAGGTGGCGGGCGACCGTGGTGGGGCAGGGCTGGTAGCGCACCTTCTCGCGGAGGGAGGCGGGCAGCAGTTCTCTGACCCGGGCGACGGAGCCGTGGTTGCGCAGCCCGAAGAACGCGGACCGCTCGACCAGGGCTCGCAGGGAGGCCGCGAACCGCTCGCGCCGGTAGCGCTGGCCGTCGAAGACGTTGTAGCCGACGGCGAAGACCGCCAGGGGGGCGGTGATCCGGGCGAGCACGTCGTCGGGGATGTTCCACTGCCAGCCGCTGTTGCCGTTGGGCGCGGTGTCGGGGAGGAAGAGCCCGCCACCGCCGACGATCACGGCCCGCCGGGCGTTGAGGCGTTCGAGGCCGGCCTCGTCGACCAGCAGGTGCGCGTGCTGCTGGTGCCAGCGGTCGGGACCGGTGTCGGTGATGAAGCAGCTGCGGACCGCCTCGGGCAGCACCTTGTCGCCCGCGTTCTCCTCCCCGTCCGCGAACAGGGCGACATGGGCGAGCTGTTCGCCCGGGGAAGTGTCCGGTGCGGTGGCGCCCACCGCAACCGGCTCCGATGTACGGGCGTACCAGGCACGGCAGTTGGCGTCGGTCGGGTCGGACTCCAGGCCGGAGAGCGCGTACCGCCGGGCGTCCTCGGTACGGCCCAGCAGCCAGGCGAGCCGCGCGAGTTGGCCGTACGCGCGCGGGGCGAAGTCCGGGGACGCGGTCGCCAGGAGGAGGTGCGTCTCGGCCTCCTCGTACCGCGACAGCGCCATCAGGCAGACCCCGAGCGTCTCGTGGCAGCGCGGCAGGTCGGGGCGGCCCGCGACGGCTTCACCCAGCAGCGCGACGGCCCGGTCGTGGTGTCCGCGCCCCCGGTGGATCTCGGCGAGCTGCCGGACCAGGTCGATCGGCGGCCGGGATCCCTCGGGGAACGGGAGCGCGAGATGCGGCAGCAGGTCGGGGTGTTTCGCGCCGGGGAGGGCGAGGTAGGCGGCCCGGAACGCCTCGTCGTCCAGGTCGAAGCGCGCCCGGGCCGCGTGGGCAGGCCCGGTGTGACTCTCCGGCACACCGGCGAAGTTCAGGACGACGACACCCTCCGGGACCGCCAGGTCGTCGCGGAGCCGCAGCGCGCGGAAGTCGTACCGGGAGTCCAGGGGTACGAGGACGCTCTCCGGGATGTCCTGCGCGGCAGCGGGCGGTACGGGCCGGTCGAGGTCCTGGCGCTGGATCACCAGGAGCCCGTCGTGCGGGATGCCGTCACGCGGGCCGGGGACGCCGTCCGGGCCGGGGCGCGGCACGGCGGCCACGCCCGTACGGAGGCGCAACAGGTCGTCGATCCCGCCCAGGACGACCAAGGCGGGGGTGAGGGCGATCACGGTGTCGTAGCCGTCGAGGAGGAACGCGTCGTGACGTCCGTCGGCCGTGCGCGGGATCAGCCGGGGGTGCAGCCGGTGGGCGGCGTCGAAGGAGGCTTCCGGCAGACCGGGGTGCAGGACGACGACGTCCTCGCAGAGGGCCGGGTTGGTCAGCGCGAGGCTGCGCAGGAGGGTGTGGAACCCGGGCAGTTGGCCCGCGTCCGTGACGTACACGGCGAAGGCGATCCGCCGCTTCCCGGTGACGGCACGGCGGTCGTCGGCGGAGGCGGGGCCGGCCCCCGCCACGGACGGGGACGCGGAGTCGGAACCGGCCACGGACGTGGAGTCGTGCGTCGTCATCTCAGGGTGATCCTCACTGCGGTGTCGTCCGTTCTCCCGGTCCGTGCCCCGATCCACTCCCGCTCGCGCGGGCGCAGGGCCGCCGGTCCTTCGAACCCGATGAGGTCCACCCGGGCGGGGGTGCCCAGGAAGTCGAGGAGCCTCAGCACGGTGTACTCGGTGCTCGCGGGCCCTTCCGCGTCCACCGCCTCCGCGAGCAGCGCCGGATCGTGCAGCGGGCGGCGCAGCGTCGCGTCGCCGATGCGGTCCTGGGCGCCGGGGACGAGCCTGCTGCGCAGGGCGAGCCGCCAGTGCGGGAGCGGGTCGCCGAAGACCAGGCGGGCGGTGGCCCTTCGGTCCCACCGGAGGCCCTCCCACGGGGTGCTGCCGCGCAGGGTGACGGCGTGCAGATCGGTCCGGGCGGTCGGGGCGGCGTGGCGTACGGCGTCGCAGCGCACGACGAGGTCGTATCCCTCGACGAGGGCGGCCAGGGGGCTGCCGGGCCGCTGCTCCTGCTCGGCGGTGTGCGGGGTGTCGGCGACCAGGCACACCGTCCGGCCCGCGAGGAACCGGCGCAGACCCGGTACGCCGATGGGTTCGGCCCCGCCCAGCAGGGGGTCGGCCATCAGGTCGCGGTCCGTGAGCCGGCGGTGCTCGGCGTAGAGGGCGGCCAGCCGGCGTACGGCCGGATCGGCGGCGCCACGTTCGGTGGTGCGGAGCCGGACGAGTTCGGTGAAGGCGACGCGGGCCTCGGCGGCGGGGAGTCGGCGGCAGAGCCGGACAGCCCCGGCCCCCGCTCCGGTCCCGGCCCCGTCCGTGCCTCCGTCCGAGCCCCGGTCCCCGCTCTCGTCGCCGGCCCCGGCCAGCTCCAGCGCCTCGTCGATGCGGTCCCCCGCCGCGCGGAGGGTGGCGATCCGCCGTTCGACGTCACGGGAGGCGGCGGTGTTCTGCTGGAGCGCGAGATGGCGTTCGTACGCGGTGATCGCCTCCTCGCTCCGGCCGAGCGCGTCCAGGGCGTTGCCGCGCAGCCGCCAGGCCCCCTTGGAGCGGGCGCGCAGGACGGTCGCCTCGTCGGCGAGGGCCAGGGCGAGGCGCGCCCCGGCCTCGCCACCGCTGTCCAGGGCCTGTTGGCCGGTCCGCAGCAGCGCGTCGAACGCGTCGGCGCCCGGGGTGGAGCACGCGGTGGTCAGGGCTCCGATCGACGCGACGAGCCGGGTGCGGCGGGCGTCGGTGAGGGGGCCGGACGCGGCGAGGTCGGCGAGGTGGTCGCCGCAGTGCCGCAGAGCGGCCAGGAGCGCCGGGTCCGGCCCCCGCCGGGGCGGGCCCGGGTCGGCGTGCCCGGCCGTCCCGCCATCGCACGTACTGACGTGAGCAGCCCGGTGAGGGTCTGGCCCATGCTCGTTCCGCCGTTCTGTGAGTCGGACGCCGGCACCGGGGTTCGGGCCCCGGCGCCGGCCCCGGGTCAGAGACCCAGGGTGCTGCGGGTGCGCCGTACGGTGCGGCGCAGCCGGACCGCCGCGCCCCGGGGGCCGCCGCCGGGCAGGGTGAGGCTCTGGAGGCGGCGGCGCTTGAAGTAGTGCTGGGTGGTGGGGTCGAGGTGTTCCCGCAGCCAGGCCTCGGCCTCGGGGCGCAGCCCGGGGTTGAGCTTGGCCTGCATGCAGTAGCCGACGGTCCGCAGCAGCGGGGCGAGGGTGTCCGGCGCGGTGCGCGGCAGGCGGGGGACGCCCTGGGAGCCCCCCGGCGCGACCGGGCCGCCCTGAGCCTCCGGGCCGTCCGGGCCGCCCCCCGTGACCGAGCCGTTCGGGCCGCCCGGGGAGTCCAGGGCGTCCAGGTCGGGGACCAGGTGGTCGGTGATCGTCAGCGGGACGCGGTTGCTGTTCTCGTACGGGGTGATCCGGTCGAGGACCAGCCGGGTGCCGACGCGGGCGACGGGGATGCCGTAGTACGCGGCGGCGGTGAACATCGCGGTGGAGAAGCAGCCGACGACGAGGGTGGGCGCGCACCGCTCGTACAGCGTCTCGGCGAGCAGCGGGCTGTCCAGGGTGGTGAGCCGTACGCCGAGTTCGGCGGCGGCGTCGTCCAGGGCGCGGGAGTAGCGGGCCGGGGCGGTGGGGTGCGGCTTGAAGAGGATGGAGGTGTGCCCGGCGCGGGCGGCTCCGCGCAGCATCCGGATGTGCAGCTCCTCTTCCTCCTCCGGGGTGAGGATGGTGAGGGCGGCGAGGTACTGGCCCAGCAACATCGCGGTGGGGGCGGCGGCCTCGGCGGCGGCGAGCCCCTTGTCGCCCTCGGCGGCGGTGGCGATCTCGGAGAGGACGGCGCGGAAGGCGTCGTCGGGGACGAGTTCGGGCTCGACACCGGCCTCGGCGAGCAGGAGCGGGCGCACTCCGGTGACCAGGTCGAGGTGGAGGACGCGCCGGATGCGGCAGGCGATGGACTGGGGCATCCGGTTGCGGGTGGGGCCGTAGCTCATCAGGCCGTCGGCGTAGACGTGGACGGCGCTCTCGGAGAAGATCGCGGCGAGCGCGCGGGCCGGGTTGACCTGGATGGACTCGACGGCGAGGTCGACGGGGGCGTCGGGGGCGATGTCCCAGGCGAGGCGGAAGGCCCGCTGCCACAGGACGGTCTCCTCGGAGCGAGGGCCCCAGCCGCTGGGGTGGTGCGGGCTGATGGCCTCGTTCCAGTCGACGACGGCGTCGAAGCGGGCGGCGAGGGATCCGTAGCCGCGCATCTCCTCCAGGCGCAGGGCGGTCTCGGGGACGGCCGCGTTGTTGGAGACCAGCAGGATGCGGTGGCTGTCGAGGGCCCGGCCGAACTGTCCGGCGTCGAGTGCGGCGGCGAGGGTGGCCGCGCCGTACAGGGTGGAGACCTGGAAGATCTGGGTGCGCGGGGCCGTACGTACGGGCGTGGCTGCGGGGGTGGCGGTCATCGGTCAGGCGGCCTTCTGCTTGGTCTGCTTGGTGCGCAGACGGCTGAGCAGCGTGCCGCGCTTGTCGTCGATCTGCGTCAGGGTGCGGTCGAGCACGTCCTGCGGCATCCGGCCCAGCGCGGCGCTCGATTCGGCGCGCAGCTTCCGGGCGGTGGCGGGCTCGTAGTCGTCGGCCTTCTCGTTGTGGAAGGCGATCATCGCGCAGTACGTACGGACGGCCTTCGGCAGCAGGGCGTCCGCGTCCCGGTCGGCGCGCAGCTGGTCGAGCAGCGTGTCGTAGGAGGCGAAGAAGTCGAGCTGGCGGGCGTCCTTGATCTGGGTCAGGGAGGTGGTGACCCCGCGCCGGTAGAAGATGCCGTACAGCCCGAGCGCCGCGTAGGTGCGGGCGCGCAGGTGGAGCTGCCAGACCCACAGCCGGTCCTCGGCGGTGCGCAGTTCGGTGGCGAAGCGCTGGGCGCCGTCCGCGAAGAGCCGCCGGTGGTAGATCCCGGCCCAGACGAACGGGTAGTCGACCATGGTCTCGCGCTCGGGCGCGCCGATGCCGTCGCGGGGGTCGAGCAGTGTGTCCCGGAGCGGGGCGGGGGCGCGCCGTACGACGCGGGCGGTGCCGGTGGACTGGACGTGGTCGGTGCGGGCGAAGTCGCAGTCGAGGTCCTCGGCGGCGCGCACCAGTCGGCCCAGATGGCCGGGGGCGTACCAGTCGTCGCCGTCGAGGAAGGTGAGGTAGTCGCCCTCGGCGGCGTCGATGCCGCTGTTGCGGGCGGCCGCGATGCCGACGTTCGTACCGTGTCTGATCACCCGGGCGCGCGGCAGCCGCTCGGCCCAGTGGTCGACGATGTCCTGCGTGCCGTCGGTCGACGCGTCATCGACCAGCAGGAACTCGATGTCCGGCTCCGCGTTGCGGGCCAGACTGCCCAGCGTGGTCGGGGCGTATGCCGCGACATTGTGGAGCGGTACGACAACGGACAGCTTCGGCACGCGCGCCCTCACCTTCGATCATGGTCCCGACAACGTAGTGAGACCACGGAAGGATCGGGTGACACCCGCCACGACAGTGGGTGAACTCTGTGCGACCGCCGGATGGCCGGGGGCGCGCGCCGGAGAACATCCCGCGAGGCTTGACCTCAACTCCACTTGAGGTCCTACGTTCCGGGGCATGGACCACTCACACGACGACGCGGGACTCGCCCTCCAGCCGATCGGCTACTGGAGCTGGGCCGCGCACGAGGCGACGGTCACCCACATCAGGTCGGCGCTGGCCGAGAACGGGCTCACGCAACCGCCCTGGTGGGTGCTCAACCAACTGGACGGGGCGGACGAGGGAGGACGGGGCCGGGCCGAGGTGGTCACCCTGCTCAGCGGCTATCTCGACGCCGGGGCCGACGGCATGGAGGAGGCCGTCGACGGCCTCCTCCGGCAGGGCCTGGTCACGGAGGACTCCGGCTCCCGGCTGCGGCTGACGCCCGAGGGCCGGGCGCTGCGCGAGAGGGCGTACGCCCGGGTCGCCCGGGCCAGGGCGGAGATCCACGAGGGCATCGACGACACGGAGTTCGTCGCCGCGCTCAAGGTGTTGCAGCGGATGATCCACAACGTCGGGGGGAAGGCCTGGCACCACTGAGGCGGGCCGGCCGGCCCCCGGGCTACACGCTGCTCAGCGAGAGCTTGGCGGCGAACCCGAGGAACAGCACACCGGCCGCCGACGTGGCCCCCGCCGACAGCCGCTTGCGGCGGCGGAAGACGGCGGCCAGCCGGGTGCCGCCGAAGATCAGCACGGAGAGGTAGGCGAAGCTGGCGAGCTGGAGCAGGGTGCCCAGTACCAGGAACGACAGGGCCGGGTAGGCGTAGCCGGGGTCGACGAACTGGACGAAGAAGGAGATCAGGAACAGGATCGCCTTCGGGTTGACCAGGCTGACCACGAGCGCCCGGCGGTAGGGCCGCTCCACGGGCCCCGCCGCCGCCCCGGAAGGCTCGGCGGCCTCCTCCGCCCCGACCGTCTCGACGAGTTCGGCGGTACGCCGGTGCCGCTCGCGCCACAGGGCGACGGCGGCCCGGAGCATCCCGATGGCCATCCAGGTCAGATAGGCCGCGCCCGCGTACTTGACGATCGCGAAGAGCAGGGGCGTGGTCGTCAGCAGGGACGCGGCGCCCAGGGCCGCGAGCGTCATCAGGACGGCGTCCCCGGTCCAGACGCCCGCGGCGGCTTTGTACCCGGTGCGTACGCCACGTCGGGCGGCGACGGAGAGCACGTAGAGCGAGTTCGGGCCCGGCAGAAGGACGATCAGCGCCAGGCCGGCGAGATAGGTCGGAAGGTCGGTGACACCCAGCATGGACGGAGTGTCGCACGCCGGTACGGGGCGCCGTCCAGGCGGTTTCACCAGGCGGTAGGGACCGTCGGGTGCCGTACGGCGGGGGCCCGGTCCCGACCGCCCGGACCCGGCCATGATCCACCGGGCGTCGCCCCGCAGGTCTGGACGCGCGGCCGCCGTCCGACGGAGGATTCGCTGACCGGGACGGACGGGAATCCGTACAGCATCCGTACAAGAGGCACCGGGCCGACAGGTGACCCAGGGGGACCGAGCATGGTGAACACGGACACGGACACGGACGCGGACGCGGACGCGGACAGCAGGTGGGACGGCCGGGGCGGGAGAGGCCGACGCGGCACGAGGGACCCGCACGGAACAAGGGGCACGCACGTGATGAGGAACATGCGCCGCGCGCGTCCGGCCGAGGCGATACCGGGCCGCCGCGTCGCCGCCGCGTCCCTCGTCGCGCTGGCCGCCCTCGCGACGGGGTGCGAACCGGGTACGGCCGCAGGGGCGCAGGACGCGCCCACGCCGGCGCGGGCCACGCAGGCCGCCGCGCCCTCCCCCACCCGCACCGCTCCCGTGTCCGAGGACGCGAAGCGGCGTACCGCATCACCGGCCGGCCCGTCGGCGTCCACCGCCGCACCGAGCCCGAGCCCGACCCCCGACCCGGACCCGACGACCGCCCGGTCGGCCCCGCGACCGAGCACGGCTCCGCCGCCGCGCGTTCTGATGCGGGCCGGGTCCGAGAGCGACCGGGTGCGCGAACTCCAGGCCCGGCTCCGGCAGATCGGCCACTTCGGGCGCACCCCCACCGGCTACTACGGCTCCGTCACCGCCGACGCCGTGGGGTCCTTCCAGGCCAAACGGAGCCTGCCGGTCACCGGCTCGACCGACGAGGTGACCTGGCAGCGGCTGCTGGCGATGACCCGGGTGCCGACGGCCGCCGAACTGCGCCCGCCGACCGAGCGGCCGGTGGCCGCACCGGACGAACGGTGCCTGAAGGGCCGGGTCCTGTGCATCAGCAAGAAGAGCCGGACCCTGGCGTGGATGATCGACGGCAGGGTCGTCTCGGCGATGGACGTGCGTTTCGGCTCCGAGTACACGCCCACGCGCGAGGGTGTGTTCGAGGTGTTCTGGAAGTCCCGGGACCATGTGTCGACGCTCTACGACACCCCGATGCCGTACGCCCTGTTCTTCAGCGGCGGCCAGGCGGTGCACTACTCGGCCGACTTCGCGGCCAACGGCTACGGCGGCGCCTCGCACGGCTGCGTCAACGTGCGGGACAAGAAGAAGGTCGCGGCGCTGTTCGACCAGGTGAGAAACGGCGACAAGGTCGTCGTCTACTGGTGACCGGGCGATGTGGTGAGGAGAGGGCGCGGGCGGGACCGGGGGAACGTGTCCCGCCCGCGCCGATGCGCTGAGCCGAAGGTACGGGGGGAACCCCGGCTCGTCGCGCGGCCGATGACCAGTCGGCTCACTCTGTACTGCGCCCGGCCTCCGAAAAACGTCACACCTGGTCGCGCGGACTGTCGGCCGGAACCTGAAACCGCAGGTCAGCGGGTCGATACGGTGGCCGCACCGCTACTCTTCGGGAGGGGTGGAATCCCGGCGTCCGCGCCTGCGACGGCCTCCGTCCCCGGAGCCGCGGCGGCGCGCGGTACGGGGTGGAAGGAGACGGGCGGCAGCGACCCGCCGTCACCCGGCCCGCTCTGACCGCCGTCGCCGTCATCGTCGTCGTCGCCGTCCCCGCCGCCGGAGCCACCGCTTCCGCCGTTGCCGCCGCTGCCGCCGTTCCCGCCGTTCCCGCCGAGGAGGCGGTCGCAGAAACGCTCCAGATTCTTCTCGCCCTTGGCGAATTCGATCAGCTGGCGCCGGCTGCGGTCGTCCAGCGTGCCCTCGCGGAAGGCCTTGCAGGCCTTGACGGACTTCTCGTACCAGTTGCCCGAGTCCGTGTCGCCGCCGGAGCCGCCCGGCCGGTCGTCCCGCCCGGTGCCGCCCCCGGTGGTGTCCTCCCGGCCGTCGCCGCCAGGACGGTCCGGGGTGTCCGGACGGCCCGTGCCTGGCTCCCGGCCGGGGTCGGCGGTCCGCGCGCCGTCGCGCTCCTCGGGTCCGCCGGATTCACGGGCCGTGGGCGAGGAGGGGGTCTCCGGATCCGCGGGCGAGGACGGGTCCACCGGGGCCGACGGGTCGTCGACGGAGTCGTTGGAGATCAGCGGGCCCGGGGTCACGGCGGCCGATACGGAGCTGGCCGGCGTGGGCGAGCCCTGCCCGCCGAAGGTTCCGGTGAACACGCCCGTACCGGCGGCGACCGCGACCCCGCCGAGCGCACAGCCCGCGAGCGAGGCGACCAGACCGAAGCGGACCGGTCGGCTCCAGCGCGGGCGGCGGGCCGGGGCGGCGGGGGCGGAGCCGAGCTGGACGGAGTGCAGCCGGCCGGGCCGGCCGGGGACGGCGGCACCGGCGGCGCGGCCGGCGAGCCGGTCCGCACCGCTGCCGTGGCCGGCCTGCCGGAACGCGGCGAGGACGGCGTCCTCGCCGGGGAGTTCACCTGCCGGGGCCCGCCGCCCCGCACGCGCCGCGCCGAGCGCTTCGGCGAGGCGGAAGGCGTCGGTACGGGCCTCGTCGCCGACGGGGACGACCGGTTCGCCGCGGAGCAGTCTCTCCGCCGCGTCCTTGTCAAGCCACTCGTAGTGCTCGTCGGCCATCACATGTCCTTCTGCGTCCACGGTCGCGAATGCGTCACACCGGGGGTGACCACGGCGGATGCCGCCGGACCGCCCCGGCCGGGCCGCTGGGAGGGCACGGCCCCGAGCCCGGCGCCGCCGCCCGCGTCTTTCCCGCCGTCCTGCGCGGGGGGCCGGTCCGCAGTGCCGTCCGGGTCGAACGTTCCGTCGCCGTCGGACCGGGACGCCGGGAGCTGCCCGTCGGCGCCGAGGAGTTCGGCCAGTCGCTTGAGGCCGCGGTGGGCGGCGGTGCGCACGGCTCCGGGCCGCTTGCCCAGGGTCTGCGCCGCGCTCTTCGCGTCGAGCCCGACGACCACCCGCAGGACGACGGCCTCGGCCTGGTCCTGCGGCAACTGGGCGATGAGGGACATGGTGCGGTCGGTGTCCAGGGCCTCGATCGCGTCGCTCGCGGTGTCGGACTCGGCCGCGCGCGTGGCCAGCTCGGTCTCGTCGCCGCCGATCGCGGGACGGCGGCTGCGCATCCGCAGGTGATCGAGAGAACGGTTGCGCGCGATCCGGGCGGCCCAGCCCCGGAACCGGTCGGCGTCTCCGCTGAACCGGTCGAGGTCGCGCGCTATCTGCAGCCACGCCTCGGACGCCACGTCCTCGGCGTCCGGCTCCCCGACCAGCGTCCGTATGTAGCCCAACAGCCGCGGGTGCACCGTGCGGTACACAGCACGGAAGGCGTCCTCGTCCCCGTCCTGTGCCGCGAGCACCGCGGCAGTCAGCTCCGCGTCGTCCCCCAGCACTCCCTCAACCCGCCCTGCCGTTCTGAATCGCAGCTGGTCAACTGCTGCGCAACCCTGCGCGAACCAGCACGCTACGTGCTCGGTGGGGGCCACGTCCATGACTTGTACAACTCACAACAATTCGACGACCGCGCTTCCGGTGTGACAGAAAACGCAGTCATGGCGCTGAGATGAGTACGGGGTCGTGCTGCGACCCCGTGGAAGACGGCCGGGGCCTCTCCTGTGGGGGGTGGCGGCCCCGGTCGTCGCTCCCACCTTCACCCCTCCGACCCGCAGTTTTGTGGGCCGGCCGCCCCTTCCCCGACCAACGGCGTGACCAACCCGCCGGTTCACACGAATCACCCCGACCCGAGGCACCGCCCAGCCCGGGGCAAGCCTCTCGTACCGCAGCCGCAGTTCTCCGCGGGCGGGGGCCGTGTGTTCGTTCGTCCGCGGGGTCAGCGGGCGTCGGTGGACGGGGCCTCGCCGTCCGCCGGTCCGGTCCGGTCGGCGTCCTTCGACACGGACCACGCGATCGCGAAGCCGAGGGCCGCCATGAGGGCGTAGGAGAGGGACGCTGCCCAGGCGCTCATCATGCTGTCCGAGCCCTTGGTGGGGAACCAGAACTCGGCCGTCGGGCCGTCGGCGACGAACGCCACGAGCGCCGCGACGGCGAGCCCCGAGAGCCCGAGCGGGAGAACGCTGCAGACCAGCATCCATTTCCATCGTCGCTTCACGACACCCCCCCTGTAGGTAGGGCTGCATGGTACGGGGCCCAGGCCGCCGCCCGTGACCGGTCCCGTCCCCGGCCACCCGCCCGCCCGGCGAACCCGGATGGGCCAGGTGGCCCATCCGGCCCTGTCGGGCCGCTCGGGAACGCTCGCCGCGCGCTAACGTTCCGCCAGTTTGGCCCATAGTTCCACGAGGAGACTTGAGGACCGCATATGACAGTGCAGCCACGCGAGCAGTGGGCCACCCGGGCCGGCTTCCTGCTCGCCGCGATCGGCTCGGCCGTCGGGCTCGGCAATATCTGGCGGTTCCCCGCGATCGCCTACGACAACGGCGGTGGAGCCTTTCTGCTGCCGTATCTCATCGCACTCCTGACAGCGGGCATCCCGCTCCTGATCATGGAGTACATCATCGGGCGGAAGTACCGGCTCTCGCCCCCGGCCGCGTTGCGCAGGATGGCCCGCCCCGCGGAGGCCATCGGATGGTGGCAGGTGGCGATCTCCTTCGTGATCGCCACGTACTACGCCGTCATCATCGCGTGGGCCGTTCGTTACGTGGGATTCTCCGTCGGACAGCAATGGGGTGACGATCCGGAGGCATTCCTTTTCGGCGACTTCCTGCGGGCCCCCGACACCCCGGGGTTCCTGGACGGCTTCGTGCCGGGGGTGTTCTGGCCCCTCGTCGTCGTGTGGGTGGTCGTCCTGGGCGTCCTGGCCTTCGGGATCAGGCGAGGCATCGAGCGCGCCAACAAGGTCTTCATCCCGCTGCTCTTCGTCCTGTTCGCCGCGCTGGTGATCCGTGCGCTCACGCTGGACGGGGCGGCGACCGGACTCGACGCGCTCTTCACTCCCGACTGGTCGGAACTCGGCAACGGCAGCGTCTGGGTCGCCGCCTACGGACAGATCTTCTTCTCGCTGTCCATCGGTTTCGGCATCATGGTCACGTACGCGTCCTACCTGGGCCGCCGCGCCGACCTGACGGGCTCCGCGATGGTGGCGGGCTTCGCCAACAGCTCGTTCGAGATCCTGGCCGGCATCGGGGTCTTCGCCACCCTCGGCTATCTGGCGACCGCCTCGGGCGTCGGCGTCGACGAGGTCGCCGGCGCGGGCATCGGTCTGGCGTTCGTGGCCTTCCCCGCCGTGATCTCGGAGATGCCGTTCGGCGGCTTCTTCGGCATCCTGTTCTTCAGCTCGCTCGTGATCGCGGGACTTTCCTCGTTGATCTCCATCGTGCAGGTCGTCATCTCCGCGGTGCAGGACCGGACCGGAATGCGCCGCAGGACCGCGGTCCTCGGTGTCGGTGGGCTGGTCGCGCTGGTGTCGCTCGTGCTGTTCCCCACCGAGTCCGGCATCTACCTGCTGGACGCGTCCGACCACTTCATCAACCAGTACGGCATCGCGCTCGCGGCCCTGGTCGGCCTGATCGTGATCGTCTGGGTGCTGCGGCAGCTTCCCAGCCTCCAGGCGAACGCCGACGCCACCTCCGCGGTGCGGCTCGGCCACTGGTGGCGCATCTGCCTCGGCGTGATCACGCCGGTGGTACTGGGCTGGATGATGGTCGACAGCCTGCGCACCGAGTTCCAGGAGAACTACGAGGGCTACTCCACCGGGTTCCTGCTCTCGGCGGGCTGGAGCGTCGCCATCGGAGCGCTCCTGGTCGGGGTGATCCTCTCGTTCATGCCGTGGCCGGCCGGTGGCGAGGACATCGACCTGGACCTGGAGTCGCCCGCAGACCGGAAGGAGCGCTGATGTCCACCAGCGCCATCATCATGATGATCATCGCCATTCTCATCGTCTGGGGTGGACTCATCACGGCCATCCTCCGGCTGCGGAACCATCCTCAGCCTGAGGACGAACTGCCGCCGGGCGCCCACCGGGCCGAATGACCGGAGCCGTGCCGGCCGGTGGACGGGCCGGCACGGCGCCCCTCGCGGGCGGGGCGAGGCGGGACGTCGGGCGGCCGGGGCAGGCCGGCCCTGCCGTCGGGCCCCGCCGTCGGGCCGGCCCGTGGGAGCCGGCCCCGAGCCCCGCATGATCCGGACATGAGGGCTTCCGCCCCGAGCCGTGTCCTGACCCCGGTCATGGGGGCCGACACGGAATAGTGAGCGTCATGGTCGGCCAACTCCGCGACAGGGTCCTGCCGACCCGTCAGCGCCGCGGTCTCGAAGAACTCCAGCAGGACCTGGACCTCTCGTCGGGCGACAGCCCGGCGAAGCGTTCGGCCTTCTGGACCATGCTCACTCTCTCGTCCGTCATCGCGGCGGGCGGCATCCTGACGGACTCCACCGCGACCGTCATCGGCGCGATGATCATCGCACCGCTCTCCACCCCGATCATGGGTATCGCCCTCGGTGCCGTGCAGCGCCGACGCACCGGGGCCCTGTCCTTCGTGGTGCTCGGGTGCCTGCTGGTGATCCTGGTGGGCGTCGTGGCGTCAGTGGCCGTACCCCGCTCGTACGACCTGCTGACCAACGGCCAGATCTCCGGCCGTACGTCACCGGGCCTCCTCGACCTGGTCTCCGCGGTGGCGACCGGGTTCGCCGGGGCCGTGGCGCTCGCCCGCAAGGATGTCGCAGCCGTGCTGCCCGGAGTGGCCATCGCCATCTCTCTCGTCCCGCCCCTCGTGGTCACCGGTGTCTGCGCGGGCGAGGCGCAGTGGTGGCTCGCCGCCGGGGCCCTGGTCCTCTTCCTGTCCAACCTCGTGGCTCTCGTCTTCGCCGGCATGGTCGTGTTCGCCGCGCTCGGCTACACCGGGACGGCCGGAGCACGCACCGGGCGAGCGGGGCGCCGCGCCTATCTCATGCTCGGGCTGCTCTTCCTGGCCGTCCTGCTGCCCCTGGCGGCGAACACGGTGGCTACCGTCCTGCTGAACAGCTGGACGGTCCGCACCAAGGAAGCCGCGGAGCGCTGGCTCCAGCAGAGTCCGGGCTCGACGGTCACCAGCGTGGACGCCCGGTCCAGGACGCTGTACGTCCATGTACGGGGCCCGGGCGAGCTGCCCCCGATCGAGAGTCTGCTCAGCGATCTCGCGGGCCGGATTCCCGACGGTGTCCCCATCGTGGTCGACACCACACGGGGCCGGCAGATCACCGCGGGGAGAGTCGGGGGCCAAGGGCCCTGAAGCCTCCCGACAGCGGGCGCGGCCTTCTCACGGTGGACGGCCTCACCCGTGCCGGAACGCGGATCGCTCCGCGGCCGGCGTGGCGAAGCGCTCATGGCCGGGTGGGTGAGGAGGGCCCGCCGATCTCCAGAGCGGCCGGCCCCGGGGCGGACGCCGACTTCGCCATCTCGGCCCGCAGCGCGGCGACCTCCACGGTCAGAGCCTCAAGGAGCGCTGTCTGCCTCATCTCCTCGGCGTTGTCCCGTTCGAAGCGGGAGATGAACCACGCGGCTATGTTCGCCGTCACGACACCGAGCAGAGCGATGCCGGAGAGCATCAGCCCCACGGCGAGCAGCCGGCCGAGCCCGGTGGTCGGTGCGAGATCCCCGTACCCCACGGTCGTCATGGTGGTGAAGGACCACCACACCGCGTCCCCGATCGTCCGGATGTTGCCGTCCGGCGCGTCCCGTTCCACCTGGAGCACCGCCAGTGACCCGAACATCATGAGGCCCATGACGGAACCGGCGACGTAGACGGTCAGGGTGATCTGCGGCGCGTTGCGGGCCCTTCGTCCCAGCAACAGCAGCGTGGAGACCAGCCGCAGCAACCGGAGGGGCTGGACGAGCGGCAGGATGACCGCCAGCAGGTCCAGCGGATGGCCGCGGACAAAGGCCCACCTCTCGTCCGTGAGCAGCAACCGCGTCACGTAGTCGCCGGCGAAGGCCGCCCACACCGCCCACTCGACGGCCCGGCAGACTGTGTGGACCCAGGTGGACGCGTCCGGGGCCAGGACGGGCACCGCGAAGGCGAGGGCGAAGCACGCGGCGAGGAGCAGCAGCGGGGTCCGCGTGCGCTGCTCCCATTCGTCCACCTTGATTCGATCCTTCATACGAGCATCGTAGGAGCCGGGGAAGAGGCCGGGCGGGGTGGTGTCACGTCGGCGGCCGGGTCCGACGCCGGCGCGTCGCCGCCCGGGGCCCGCCGATGCCCGCCGGGGCACGTCACCCCCGGGTCAGATCCCTGAGTGCCGTGTTCAGTTCGAGGACGTTCACCCGGGGCTCGCCCAGGAAGCCGAGCAGCCGGCCCGTGGTGTGGTCCGCGACCAGGCTCTCGACCTTCCGCACGTCGAGGCCGTTCCTCTCGGCGACCCGGTGGATCTGGAGCTTCGCGTACGCCGGTGAGATGTGCGGGTCCAGGCCGGAGCCGGAGGACGTGACGGCGTCGGGCGGGACGTCGGCGGGGTTCACCTCGTACGTCGCGGTCGCGTTGTCCTCGACCACGGCTGCCCTGGCGTCCCTCACCCACCGGATCAGCTCCTCGTTGTCGCCCGAGCGGTTGGTGGCGCCGGAGAGGAGCAGGGTGTACTGGGTGTTGACGCTGTTGGTCCCGAGCCCGTTGGACGGGCGGGGCTGGAACCACCTCAGGTCGGGGGCGGGGGCTTCTTCTCCGTCCTTCGACGGGAGGTCGTACCGCTGGCCGATGAGCGAGGAGCCCACGACCCGGCCGTGCGTGTCCTTGAGCTCTGAGCCGTTGGCCCGGTCGTTGAACAGGACCTGGGCGGCGCCGGTGACGGCCAGGGGGTAGAGGACCCCGCAGAGCAGGGTGAGGACGAGCAGGGCTCGCAGCCCTGCGCCGAGGAGGCGGGCCGTGCTGCTGACGGTGCTGTTGGTCATGGCGGATCAGCCGATTCCGGGGATGAGGGTCAGGAGCAGGTCGATGAGCTTGATGCCGAGGAACGGGGCGACGATGCCGCCGAGTCCGTAGACGGCGAGGTTGCGGCGCAGCATCTTGTCGGCGCTCGCGGGGCGGTAGCGCACGCCCTTCAGGGCCAGCGGCACCAGCGCCACGATGATCAGCGCGTTGAAGACGACCGCGGAGAGGATCGCGGACTCGGGCGAGGCCAGGCCCATGATGTTCAGCTTGTCCAGAGACGGGTACGCCACGGCGAACATGGCCGGGATGATCGCGAAGTACTTCGCGACGTCGTTGGCGATGGAGAAGGTGGTGAGGGCTCCTCGGGTGATGAGGAGCTGTTTGCCGATCTCGACGATCTCGATGAGTTTCGTGGGGTCGGAGTCGAGGTCCACCATGTTCCCGGCCTCCTTGGCGGCCGACGTTCCGGTGTTCATCGCGACGCCGACGTCGGCCTGGGCCAGGGCGGGGGCGTCGTTGGTGCCGTCGCCGGTCATCGCTACGAGCTTGCCGCCGGCCTGTTCCCGCTTGATGAGGGCCATCTTGTCCTCGGGCGTCGCCTCGGCCAGGAAGTCGTCGACCCCGGCCTCCTCGGCGATCGCCTTCGCGGTCAGCGGGTTGTCGCCCGTGATCATGACCGTACGGATGCCCATCCGGCGCAGTTCGCCGAACCGTTCCCGCATGCCCTCCTTCACCACGTCCTTGAGGTGGACGACTCCCAGGACCCGGGCGCCGGCGGCGTCCTCCACGGCCACCAGCAGCGGGGTGCCGCCGGCCCGGGCGATCTTGTCCGTGAGCGCCGCCGCGTCCTCGGGGACCCGGCCGCCCCGCTCCCTCACCCACGCCACGACCGAACCGGTCGCGCCCTTGCGGACCTTCCGGCCGTCCAGATCGACGCCCGACATCCGGGTCTGCGCGGTGAACTCCACCCACGCGGCGCCCCTCAGCTCGCCCCGGTCCCGCTCCCGCAGCCCGTACGTCTCCTCGGCGAGCAGCACGATCGACCGGCCTTCCGGGGTCTCGTCGGCGAGGGAGGAGAGCTGGGCGGCGTCGGCGAGGTCCGCTTTCGGCACGCCCTCGACCGGGACGAACGCGGCGGCCCGGCGGTTGCCGAGGGTGATGGTGCCGGTCTTGTCGAGGAGCAGGGTGGAGACATCGCCCGCCGCCTCGACCGCGCGGCCCGACATGGCCAGGACGTTGCGCTGGACGAGCCGGTCCATCCCGGCGATCCCGATCGCGGACAGCAGCGCCCCGATCGTGGTGGGGATCAGACAGACCAGCAGGGCCGCCAGGACGATCAGCGAGGTCTGGTCGTCGGCGCCCGCGTGGATCGCGAACGGCTTCAGAGTGACCACGGCCAGCAGGAAGACGATCGTGAGGGACGCCAGCAGGATGTTCAGGGCGATCTCGTTGGGCGTCTTCTGCCGAGCGGCGCCCTCCACCAGGCCGATCATCCGGTCGATGAAGGTCTCGCCCGGCCTGGTGGTGATCCTGATGACGACGCGATCGGACAGCACCTTCGTACCGCCGGTGACGGCCGAGCGGTCGCCGCCGGACTCCCGGATGACCGGGGCCGATTCGCCGGTGATCGCGGACTCGTCGACCGAGGCGACGCCTTCGACCACGTCCCCGTCGCCGGGGACGGTGTCACCGGCCTCGCAGACCACCAGGTCGCCGATGCGCAGGTCCGTCCCGGCGACCCGTTCCTCCCTGCCGCCGGCGAGGCGGCGGGCGACGGTGCCGGTCCTGGCCCTGCGCAACGTGTCGGCCTGCGCCTTGCCCCGGCCCTCGGCGACCGCCTCGGCGAGGTTGGCGAAGACCGTGGTCAGCCAGAGCCAGGCGGTGATCGCCCACGCGAACCAGTCGGTCGGGTCGGTGAGTGCGAGGACGGTGGTGACCACCGATCCGACCAGCACGACGAACATCACCGGTGACTTCACCATCACGCGCGGGTCGAGCTTGCGCAGCGCGTCCGGGAACGACTTCAGGAGCTGCCGGGGGTCGAACAGGCCGCCGGCGACCTGGCCGGCGGCGCCCTGGCCGCCGGCCGGCGGCAGGTCTCCGTGCGGAGCGCGCGTGGGGGTGGGGGTGACGGTGCTCATGAGGCGAGCCCTTCGGCGAGCGGGCCCAGCGCCAGGGCCGGGAAGTAGGTGAGTCCGGTGATGATGAGGATCGTGCCGACGAGGAGCCCCGCGTAGAGGGGTTGGTCGGTGCGCAGCGTGCCCGCGGTCCCGGGCACCGGTCGCTGCTCGGCGAGCGAGCCCGCCAGGGCGAGGACGAACACCATCGGGAGGAACCGGCCGAGCAGCATCGCGATCCCGATGGTCATGTTGAACCACGGGGTGTCGGCGTTGAGCCCGGCGAACGCGGAGCCGTTGTTGTTGGCGCCGGAGGTGTAGGCGTACAGGATCTCGGAGAAGCCGTGCGCGCCGGAGTTCGTCATCGAGTCGGCGGGGGTCGGCAGGGCCATGGCGGCCGCGGTGAAGCCGAGCACGAGCGCCGGGGTGACGAGGATGTAGCAGGCGGCGAACTTGATCTGGCGGGTGCCGATCTTCTTGCCGAGGTACTCCGGGGTGCGGCCGACCATCAGCCCGGCGATGAACACCGCGATGATCGCCATGATGAGCATGCCGTAGAGGCCGGAGCCGACACCGCCGGGAGCGATCTCGCCGAGCTGCATGCCCAGCATCGCGATCCCGCCGCCGAAGCCGGTGTACGAGGAGTGGAAGGAGTTCACCGCGCCGGTCGAGGTCAGCGTCGTGGCGACCGCGAAGATCGACGACCCGGCGATCCCGAAGCGGGTCTCCTTGCCCTCCATGGCCCCGCCCGCGATCTCGAACGCCGGGCCCCGGTGGGCGAACTCGGTCCACATCATCAGGGCCGAGAAGCCGATCCAGATGACCGCCATCGCGCCGAGGATCGCGTACCCCTGCTTCAGGGAGCCGACCATCCGGCCGAAGGTCCGCGTCAGCGCGAACGGGATCAGCAGGATGAGGAAGATCTCGAAGAGGTTGGAGAGGGGGTTCGGGTTCTCGAAGGGGTGGGCGGAGTTGGCGTTGAAGTAGCCGCCGCCGTTGGTGCCCAGCTCCTTGATGGCCTCCTGGGAGGCGACCGCGCCACCGTTCCACTCCTGCGTGCCGCCCATGAACTGGCCGACCTGGTGGATGCCCGAGAAGTTCTGGATCGCCCCGCAGGCGACCAGGACGAGCGCGCCCAGCACCGAGATCGGGAGCAGGATGCGGAGGGTGCCGCGTACGAGGTCGGCCCAGAAGTTGCCGAGCTCACCGGTACGGGAGCGGGCGAAGCCCCGTACGAGTGCCACCGCCACGGCCATGCCGACCGCCGCGGACAGGAAGTTCTGTACCGCGAGGCCGCCGGTCTGTACGACGTGGCCCATGGCCTGTTCGCCGGAGTACGACTGCCAGTTGGTATTGGCGGCGAAGGAAGCGGCGGTGTTGAAAGCCTGGTCCGGGTCGATCGAGGAAAATCCGAGCGAACCGGGCAGCGAACCTTGTATTCGTTGCAGCAGGTAGAGGAAGAGAACGCTCACCGCCGAAAAGGCAAGCACTCCGCGCAGGTAGGCGGGCCAGCGCATTTCTGCGGCCGGATTGGCGCCGATGGCCTTGTATATCCACTTCTCCGGTTTGTAGTGCTTCTCCGATGAGTAGACCTTGGCCATGTGGTCGCCCAACGGGCGGTACGCCAGGGCGAGGGCGGCTATCAGGGCCGTGAGCTGGAGAAATCCAGCGAACTGGGAACTCATGTCGGTACTCAGAACCTCTCCGGATACAGGAGAGCCAGGACGAGATATCCGAGTAGGGACACGGCCACGACGAGCCCGACGATATTCTCGGCGGTCATGGTCTGGTCACCGCCCGGGCAATGAGAGCCACCAGCGCGAATACCGCGATCGTGGTGGCGACGAAGGCCAGATCGGCCATCGTGAGCTCCTGAGGGTGCGAGGAAGGGAATCAGCCGTTCGGCCGATACGAGCAAACCTCGGCTTCACCCCGGCGATAAGCCGTCTTGACGGGGTCCATATGCATGCGAAGCCGCCCTTGACGGCTGCCTGACGCCCGCCTGACGCCTGCTTGACGCGCGCCTGACGTGCGCCTGGCGTCATCGGGCGGGCGGGCGGGGCGGGGGCGGGCGCGGCACGGGGGGCCGGGCGTCTTTCGGACTTTCTCCGGTGATTTCCCGACGGTGCCCGGTGTGCCGCCCCCTCTCCCTCCTATGCTCTACACACCTGTAGACCTACTGGAAAAAGGGGAACGCACGTGGCTTCGATCGACCTGGACAAGGTGCTGGACAAGGCGTGGGCCGACAAGAGCGTGCCCGAGGTGCTGGCGGCGCCGGTGTCCGCGCTCAAGGGCGTATCGGACCGTCAGGGTGACCTGCTCAAGGAGGCGTTCGGCGTGGTGACGGTCGCCGATCTCGCCGCGCTGAAGTACGTCGGGTGGGCGCAGGCCCTGGCCGCGCTGGACTCGGCGAAGTAGCGCCCGGTCGATGCGTACGGGTGTCGTGGACGGACCCGTCCGCGACACCCCCGTACCGCCCGCGCACCAGGGCGGGAGGACCCTGCCGCGCCGTCAGGCCGTGCCTCTCAGCCCCGGCCGCCCCTGGCGCGCCGCGACATCACCGCGCGCAGGACCCGGCGGCCCTCCGTGGACAGGTCCAGCGCCTTGCGGAGGCCGGCGCCGCTGCCCGCCGTGCCGGTGGTCTCCGCGAGGATCTCCAGGATCCGGACCTGCCGCTCCAGCTCCCCCGCGACCAGCGGGCCCACGGCGGCGGGTTCACCGGTGCGGGCCGCCTTGAGCAGGTCCTCCTCGTCGGGCGACGCCTCCCCGCCCGGGGCGTCGAACCGGCCGTGGACCCGGAGCGCGACCAGCGAGCAGGCGTCGGCCCACTCCCGCAGCGGTACGGCGGCGAAGCCGGACGGGGCCGCGCCGAGCATGGCCCGTACAAGCGCGGCCGGACCGTCGGGGACCGACGCCTGCTCCATCGCCGTCCGCACCGCCGCGAGCCGGATGGCCCAATCCTGTCCGTTCTCACAGCTCGCCCAGAGCGGGCGCAAGGGCTCCGCGTCCCGCCCCGCGAGCAGCGGCAGGCAGCGTTCCAGGCAGGCCACGGCACTGGCGGCCAGCGCGCGTTCGTCGGCGCGTTCGATCAGTTCCAGCAGACTCATCGACGTCTCCCTCGGTCTACCGGTTACTGCGCCGAATGGCTGAAAATCGTCACTTTGGCGTGCGTGTCACCTGTGCGCTCCCGGGACCGGGGCCGCCGGAGTCGGCGCCCCTCCGTGCAGGGCCCGTTCGACCTGCATCCCGGTGACAGCGCGGACGTAGAGGATGGCGAGGACCGCGGCGACGATGTCCACCGCGTCGGAGGCCGCCACCAGGCCCCCGGCCCGCACGATCTCCTCCGCGTCCCCGGCCCGGTCCCACAGGCGCTCGGAGACCCGGGTGAAGAGGAGGCTCACGACCCACGCGCCCCACCAGAGGTTGAGCGGGGTACGGGGCACCGTGCGCCAGCCGCCGTCCGGGCGGGTCTGCGCGCTCGCCTCCCACACCCCGCTCGCCACGCGATAGGGGAACCAGAAGTTGGCGACGGGAACGAACCAGCCGCCCACCGCCCAGCCGGGACCCATGCGCTGCACGGAGGGGTCGAAGACCTCGGCGTTCCGGCGGGTCCGGTGGAACCAGATGATGAAGACGACGCCGGTGGCCAGCAGCGTCACGCCCTGGAAGAGGGCCGCGACGCCGTACAGCCGCTCGGCCGTGCGGCCGTCTCCGGTGTAGACGTTCAGGGCGCCGTCCGCCACCACCCCCTGCCAGAGGCCGCGCAGATACAGCCCGGTGCCGATGGCGAACAGATCGGCGGCGATCACCACGCCGAGCAGCGCCGTCACCGCCCGGGCGAGGCCGACGGGCGAACGCGGCCAGGTGGCCACCCCCCAGCCCCCGGGCCCGGCGACCGGCGCCATGAGACCGTCGGGCAGTGCGGGCCGGGTGCCCGAGCAGAAGGTGCACAGACCGTCGTCGGTGACGGCCGTTCTGATACGGCAACGGGTACAGAGCATGGAGAAGTCCCCCCGGGAAAGCGATGTGGGCGCACGCCCGCACGCGCCCCTCCCCGGGATCGCGCGGCCGCCGCTGCGCAGGCCGGCGGCTGCCGGGCTGTCCGTCCCGCATCTTCGCAGGTGGTGGCGGAGGAGGGACAGCCGATTCCGCCGCGGCTCGCTCCCGCCCTCAGCTCGCGCTGCCGGTCCGCTTCGCCAGTTCCCGGAACTGCGCCCAGCTGAGCGCGGGCTTCCGCGGGTCCCACAGCTTCTGCGAGGTCGCCACGAGCGGCATCCTGATGCCGTTGGCCACCTGCTCGGTGGTCTGCGCGTTCGGCAGGTCGCCCCAGACGGCGAACCGGCCGCCGAGGATCTGCCGGGAGTAGCGCTCGGCCACGGGTTCGGTGCCGCGCAGGACCAGCGGGGTCCACTGCTCGTAGATCCGCTCGCCGGTCGGGTAGACGAACTCATTGGGCTCGCCGAGCACGTAGTACAGGAACTCGTCGTTGAGGTTCAGCATCTTGTAGCCCTCGGCGAGGTACTCCTGCGGCGGGCGGGCGCCGATCTCCTTGCCGGTCCAGTACTCGATCTCGATGTTCTCGTCGGCCTTGACCTTCGTGCCCCGGAAGAGCCCGTCGTTCCAGGCCTTCGCGGTCCGGCCCTTGGGGACCACGACGTCCGCGCGGTCGTTCAGCCAGCTGGTGGCCAGGTCCTCGATGGTGGCGTCGGCGCCGTGCCGCTCCTCGGCGGCCCGCTGGAGCTGGGGGTAGGAGGCGGCGGGGTTCCGGACGGTCAGCGCCTGGTACTCGTCCGCGCCGAGGTGCCAGAAACGGCCCGGGAACAGCTCGGTGTACTCCTCCAGGAGTTCGTCGATCAGCTTGGCCGCGGCCGGCTTGGAGATGTCGATGGAGCCCCTCGACTCGACGCCCGCGGTGTTGCGCAGCTGGAGGTCGGGGTGGGCGGCCAGCACCGCGCCGAGGTGTCCGGGCGAGTCGATCTCGGGGACGACCTCGATGTGCCGGCTGTTGGCGAGGCCGACGATGCGGCGGACCTCGTCCTGGGTGAGCGCCTCGTCGGAGACCACCTCGGGGTGGGACTTCGACTCGATCCGGAAGGCCTGGTCGTCGGAGAAGTGCAGGCCGAGCTGGTTGAGCTTGAGGTCGCCCATCTCGCGTATGCGGTCCTCTATCCATTCCGCGCTGTAGTGCTTGCGCGCGATGTCGAGGTTGAGCCCGCGCTGCGGCCGGTCGGGCCGGTCGTTGACGACGCCCTCGGGGAACGTGCCGTCCGCCGTGAGCGACTGCTTGAGCGTGCGGGTGCCGTAGAAGACGCCCGACTCGTCGGGGCCGGTGATCTTCACCTTCCGGTCGCGCACGGTGAGCGTGTACGACTCGGCGGGGCCCGCGTCCTTGGCGCCCAGCGCCAGCTCGACGTCGCCCGCCTTCGCCGGCTGGGCGCCCCGGTAGCGGATCTTCAGCTCCTTGGCGAGCAGCTCCGCCTCGTCGGCGAGCACCTGGCTGCCCTTGGCGATGACGACGGTGCTGTCCTTGCCCGGCTGCCAGCCGGGCCCCCGGGCCGGGGTGTGCTCGCGCACCGCGGGGATCGTGCTCGGGGCGCTGGACATCGGGTAGCTGCGGGAGGGCGACGGGGCGGCCTCGGCGGAGGTTCCGGAGGGCGACGCCGTGTCACCGGACGGTCCGCTGCCGGACCCGTCCGGCCAGACGACGACGGTGAGGACGACGGCGGCTGCGGCCGTGACAGCCGCGCCGGTGACAAGGGCACCACGCGTGGGCGACATCGGGCGGATTCCTCCGTTGAGGGGTCAAGGGCAAGTGAAACGAGTGAATAGGGTGCAAGGCTGGCATTTTTGCCGCAGCCTCGCCCATCGAGGACGGCGGGCGACCGGACAGAACCCCCGGCCGACGCAGGTCAGACGTCCATCACACGTTCCGAAGCTCTCCCGTTCGAGTGATTCTTCTGCGGCGCTTCGGACGGCCGCCGACCGGTCTCGTTAGCGTTGCGGAACATTCGTCTCCCTCTTCACTCCCATCCCGCGCAACCTCCTTGCGCTCCCGCCTGTCTTTCAGGGACGGAAGACCTTCGCGTACCCCTGCGGGCCCTTCGTGGGATCACGGGGCCCACCGGGTCACAGCTGTCATTGATACGAGGAGTCCACGCTGTCCAGGTCCAGCGAGTCCCCCGCCGGCCTGCCGAAGCGATCCGCGCCCCCGGCCGGCCGGTCGGCCGTGCCCGTGCAGCCGCGCCACCCGGTCCCGGCCGATGCCCCGGCCCCGGCCGCCGCCCGGGCGGCGGCGCAAGCCGACGGGGCGCCGGTCGATCATGCCGTCGGCCTCTCCCATTTCAACAGCCTCCCCTTCGCCGCCGCCGAGGCGGCCTTCCTGGAGTGCTGCGGCAGTCTGCGCTGGGCCCACCGGATGGCCGCCCACCGCCCCTACCCCGATCTCGGCGCTCTACTGGCCGCGTCCGACGAGGCGGGCTACGACCTCGCGCCCAGCGACATCGCCGAGGCCCTGGCCGCCGAGCCCGCCCCCTGCCTGCACCACGACGCGCCCCGCGTCGCCCACCTGGCGCTGCGGGCCGCGCACGCGGCGTACGAAAGCAGGTTCGGCCACACCTTCGTGATCTGCCTGGACGCCTACGGGCCCTCCCAGCACGTGGACCAGGTGCTGGCCGGGATCCGGCTCCGGATGGAGCACGAGGTGGACGAGGAGCGGGCGGTGACCGCCGAGGAGCTGCGCCGACTCGCCCGGAGCCGGATCGTCGAGCTGATGACCGCGGAGCCTGGGCGGAACGAGTCCCTCTAGCCCGTACGTGCCTGTTTGATTGCCACTTTGATCACACCAGAGGCCCCGGGGCGAACGAACCGACAAAGCGTCGCTACGATGGCCGGGGCCGGTGGACCGTACCCGGCCGGGTCAGACCGACAGTCAAGCCGGCCGACCCCAATCCCCGCTCCCGGAGGGTTCTTCCGTGCCGGCTGGAACGCTGTACCGCGGCCGGGAAGGCATGTGGTCCTGGGTGGCTCATCGAGTCACCGGTGTCCTCATTTTCTTCTTCCTGTTCGTACATGTCCTGGACACCGCTCTCGTCCGTGTCTCCCCCGAGGCCTACGACGACGTCGTGGCCACGTACAAGACGCCGATCGTCGCGCTCCTCGAATACGGCCTGGTGGCCGCGATTCTCTTCCACGCGTTGAACGGTCTCCGGATCATCGCCGTGGACTTCTGGGCCAAGGGCCCGCGCCTCCAGAAGCAGATGCTCTGGACCGTGCTGGGCATCTGGATCGTGCTGATGGTCGGGGCCCTGTACCCCGTCCTCGGTCACGCCGTACGCGACGTCTTCGGGAGCTGAGGCCCATGTCCAGCGAGACTTCTTCCGCAGCCGCGATCGGCGATGTCGAGGGCGTGAGCCTCTACGACGTCGACAACCCGGCCCCGGTGATCGAGCCCCCGCGCAAGCGCACGAGCAAGACGCCCAAGGCCTCGCGCGGCAACTTCGAGATGTACGCCTGGCTCTTCATGCGCCTGTCGGGCATCCTGCTGACCGTCCTCGTCATCGGCCACCTGCTGATCCAGCTGGTGCTCGACGGCGGCGTCTCCAAGATCGGCTTCGCCTTCGTGGCGGGCCGCTGGGCCTCGCCGTTCTGGCAGGCCTGGGACCTCATCATGCTGTGGCTCGCCATGCTCCACGGCGGCAACGGCCTGCGTACGGTCATCAACGACTACGCCGAACGGGACAACACCCGCTTCTGGCTGAAGATGCTCCTGTACACCGCCACGGTGTTCACCGTCCTGCTGGGCACGCTGGTGATCTTCACCTTCGACCCGAACATCCGCTAGGCGCCGGGACAGAGGGACCAGAGGAAAACCATGCAGATCCACAAGTACGACACCGTCATCGTCGGCGCCGGCGGCGCCGGCATGCGCGCGGCCATCGAGGCCACCAAGCGCAGCCGTACCGCCGTGCTCACGAAGCTCTACCCCACCCGCTCCCACACGGGCGCGGCGCAGGGCGGCATGGCCGCCGCGCTCGCCAACGTGGAGGAGGACAACTGGGAGTGGCACACCTTCGACACGGTCAAGGGCGGTGACTACCTGGTCGACCAGGACGCCGCCGAGATCCTGGCGAAGGAGGCCATCGACGCCGTCCTCGACCTGGAGAAGATGGGCCTGCCGTTCAACCGGACGCCCGAGGGCCGCATCGACCAGCGCCGCTTCGGCGGTCACACCCGCAGCCACGGCGAGGCGCCGGTCCGCCGGTCCTGCTACGCCGCGGACCGCACCGGCCACATGATCCTCCAGACGCTGTACCAGAACTGCGTCAAGGAGGGCGTGGAGTTCTTCAACGAGTTCTACGTCCTGGACCAGCTGATCACCGAGGTCGACGGGGTCAAGAAGTCCGCCGGCGTCGTCGCGTACGAGCTGGCGACCGGCGAGATCCACATCTTCCAGGCGAAGTCGGTCATCTACGCCTCCGGCGGCACCGGCAAGTTCTTCAAGGTGACGTCGAACGCCCACACCCTGACCGGTGACGGCCAGGCCGCCTGCTACCGGCGCGGTCTGCCGCTGGAGGACATGGAGTTCTTCCAGTTCCACCCGACGGGCATCTGGCGCATGGGCATCCTGCTGACGGAGGGCGCCCGCGGTGAGGGCGGCATCCTCCGCAACAAGGACGGCGAGCGCTTCATGGAGAAGTACGCGCCGGTCATGAAGGACCTCGCGTCCCGTGACGTCGTCTCGCGCTCCATCTACACGGAGATCCGTGAGGGCCGCGGCTGCGGTCCGGCCGGTGACCACGTGTACCTGGACCTGACGCACCTGCCGCCGGAGCAGCTGGACGCCAAGCTCCCGGACATCACGGAGTTCGCGCGTACGTACCTCGGCATCGAGCCCTACACGGACCCGATCCCGATCCAGCCGACCGCGCACTACGCCATGGGCGGCATCCCGACCAACGTCGAGGGCGAGGTGCTGGCCGACAACACCACCGTCGTCCCGGGCCTGTACGCCGCCGGCGAGGTCGCCTGTGTCTCCGTGCACGGCGCCAACCGCCTGGGCACCAACTCGCTGCTCGACATCAACGTCTTCGGCAAGCGCTCCGGCATCGCCGCCGCCGAGTACGCGGCGAAGGCCGACTTCGTCGAGCTGCCCGAGAACCCCGGCAAGCTGGTCGCCGACCAGGTGGAGCGGCTGCGCAACTCCACCGGCACCGAGCGGGTCGCGGCGCTGCGCCTGGAGCTCCAGGAGTGCATGGACGCCAACGTGATGGTGTTCCGCACCGAGCAGACGATCAAGACGGCGGTCGACAAGATCGCCGAGCTGCGCGAGCGGTACCTCAACGTGTCCATCCAGGACAAGGGCAAGCGGTTCAACACCGACCTGCTGGAGGCCATCGAGCTGGGCAACCTGCTCGACCTGGCCGAGGTCATGGCGGTCTCCGCGCTCGCCCGCAAGGAGTCCCGCGGCGGTCACTACCGCGAGGACTACCCGAACCGCGACGACGTCAACTTCATGCGCCACACCATGGCGTACCGCGAGGTGGCCGCCGACGGCGCCGAGTCGATCCGGCTCGACTACAAGCCGGTCGTGACGACCCGCTACCAGCCGATGGAGCGTAAGTACTGATGGCTACCCCGACCCTGGACAAGACCGACAAGGCCGAGGCAGGCTTCGCCGACTCGCCCTTCATCACCGCCACGTTCCGGATCCGCCGCTTCAACCCCGAGGTGTCGGACGAGGCCCAGTGGCAGGACTTCCAGATCGAGATCGACCCGAAGGAGCGTGTCCTCGACGCCCTTCACAAGATCAAGTGGGACCTGGACGGCACGCTGACGTTCCGCCGCTCCTGCGCCCACGGCATCTGCGGCTCCGACGCGATGCGGATCAACGGCAAGAACAGGCTCGCCTGCAAGACGCTGATCAAGGACATCAATCCGGAGAAGCCGATCACGGTCGAGGCCATCAAGGGCCTCACGGTCCTCAAGGACCTCGTGGTCGACATGGACCCGTTCTTCCAGGCGTACCGCGACGTCATGCCCTTCCTCGTCACCAAGGGGAACGAGCCGACCCGCGAGCGTCTGCAGTCCGCCGAGGACCGCGAGCGGTTCGACGACACCACCAAGTGCATCCTGTGCGCCGCGTGCACCTCCTCGTGCCCGGTGTTCTGGAACGACGGCCAGTACTTCGGCCCGGCGGCGATCGTCAACGCGCACCGCTTCATCTTCGACTCGCGCGACGAGGCCGGCGAGCAGCGGCTGGAGATCCTCAACGACCGTGACGGCGTGTGGCGTTGCCGCACCACGTTCAACTGCACGGACGCCTGCCCGCGTGGCATCGAGGTCACCAAGGCGATCCAGGAGGTGAAGCGCGCGCTCATCACGCGTCGCTTCTGACCTTCCCGTAACTCCGGTTACGCCGACGGGCCCCGCCCCCGCAGTCTCACCGCTGCCGGGGGCGGGGCCTGTTGCTGCACCGGGCCCGTGCGGGCGGTACGGTTCAGCGGAGTTGAAGACCGAGAAGGAAACGGGGATCGTCGTGAGCGAGCCGAATCCGTACGCGGACGACGCGTACAAGTGGGGCCCGCCCCAGCAGCCGGGCCACCAGCCCACCGTCGCGGACGGCCAGGCGTACGGCCGTCCGAACCCGGGCGGCGCTCCGGCGTACGGCTATCCGCAGCCGCTGCCGGAGTCCGCGGCCCAGCCGGGGCCCGGTTACGGCTACCCCCAGCACGGGCAGCCGACGATGCCCGGCCAGTACCTCCCGGCGCCGCAGGGCGGGCCGGGCCAGGGCGGGGTGCCGGTGCTGTCGATCGGCGACATCACCGTGATGAACGACGCGATCGTCACCCCGTCCGGGTCGATGCCGCTCAAGGGCGCGGTCTGGACGGCCACGGACATGTCGCGTACGGAGGAGAAGATCCCGCCGCACGCGATCGTGCTGGCGATCATCTTCGCGCTGTTCTGCCTGATCGGTCTGCTGTTCCTGCTGATGAAGGAGAAGCGGACCACCGGTTTCGTCCAGGTCACGGTCACCAGCGGCGGCCGGCACCACTCCACGATGATCCCGGCGATGGGCCCGCACACCTTCCCGGCGATCATGGGCCAGCTCAACCAGGCCCGCTCCATGAGCATCTGAGACCCGGGTTCCGCTGATGGCACGTTTCGCGCACACGGTCACCGTCACCGCTCTGGACCGGGGCTGGTTCGAGGAGGCCGCCGGTGCTCTGGTGGACCTCCTGGACGCTTCCCGGGAGGGCCCGGGCGGATCGGTCGTGCTGGCGGACGGGCGGGCGGTGGACGGCCTGCGACTGCTGAAGGGGCGTCACCTGCGGTCGGGGGCGCGGTACGGGGAGTTCCCGGCGGAGCCCGAGGGGGCCGCCGGGGAACTCCCGGCGGAGCCTGCGGGTGCCGAGGTGAGTGACTCCCTGGACGCGGCCCAGGCCGTCGTCCTGCGCACCTGGCGGCCGTCGCACTCCGTCGAGGTGGAGAGCCTCGTCGAGGAGGACGGCATGTCTCTGAAGGTGGGGCTGCGGCTGAGCGTGCCCCGCCGGCCCCGCGCGGTGGAGCTGTCCTTCGCGGGGCACAAGCCCGGGGGCGGCTCGCTGTACCGCTTCTCGGCACGCGGCAAGGCCGACCTGGCCGCCTGGTGGGCGGCGGTGGACCGGCTTCCCGCCGCACCCCCGGCCGCCCGGGCCCCGGTCTCCGGGCGGGCGGTGCACCGGCTGGCCAAAGCCCGTCTCACTCTCACCCCGCGGCCGGCCGAGGACGGCTCCTGGCGGATCACCGTCGCGCTGAGCATGCGCGGGCGGTGGCTGCTGCGGCCGGTGGGCGCGGTGGTCCTGTTCTTCGCCCGGCGGCCGGTGGAGCGGGCCCTGCGGGAGGCGGCGGAGAGCGCGGCGGCGGAGTGGAACACGGCGCTCGCGGAGCTGACGCCGCTGCACGGCGAGGCGCTGCGCGCGGAGATCGCGGACGCGTTGACGGATCCGGACGGGGCCGCCGCCCGCTGACCCACCCCCTGCAGACCCTTTCTTGAACATGTTCAAGGAAGGGTCTACAGTCATGCCCAAGAGCATTTTTGAACGCGTTCAAGGGAGGGTGGGGCATGGACCTCACTGTGGTCGCGTACGTCATCTACCTGCTGATCAGCGTGGCGCTCACCGTCTGGGTCGCCCGCACGCTCAGCCGCAACGGGCGGATCTTCCTCGCCGACGTCCTGCACGGGAACGAGAAGCTCGCCGACGCCGTGAACCACCTGCTGGTGGTCGGCTTCTACCTGGTGAACCTCGGGTTCGTCACGCTGTATCTGAAGAGCGCCGACGGAGTGGCCGACGCCCGCGAGCTGTTCGAGGCCCTCTCGGTGAAGGTCGGCGTCGTCCTGCTGGTGCTCGGCGTGATGCACCTGGGCAATGTGTGGGTGCTCAGCCGGATCCGCCGCCGCAGCGCCCTGGAGCGCGAGCAGACCCCGCCGGTCCCGCCGCAGGGCTGGACCCCGCCCGCGGCCCAGGGCCCGTGGACCGCCCCCGCGGCCGGCCGGTGAACCCGGTGGCCGAGGCGGCGCCGGCCGGGCCGGCGGACCAGGTGCCCGACGCGGCGCCCGCGGCCCCACCGGGGCAGGCGCCCGCGCCCGCGGGGGCTCCCTGGCCCGGCCCCGTACGGCGGCTCACCGTGCTCTACGACGCGCGGTGCCCGCTCTGCGTCCATCTGCGGGGCTGGCTCCAGCGGCAGCGGCAGCTCGTACCGCTCGATCTCGTACCGGCCGGATCGGCCGAGGCGCGGCGGCGGTTCCCGGAGCTGGACCATGCGGCGACGCTCCAGGAGATCACCGTGGTCGGAGACCTGGGCCAGGTCTACCGGGAGACCGCCGCCTGGATCGTCTGCCTGTGGGCGCTCGCCGGGTACCGCTCCCGCGCCCACTGGCTGACCACCCCGGCCGGGCGGCCCTTCGCCCGGGGCACCGTGCTGGCCGCCGCCCGCTACCGCTCGATGGCCGTCCCGCCCTGCGCGCCCGGGGCGCGTGAGTGCGCCGCCCCGCCCGGCGGCGCGTGGGCTCCCCGATAACCTTGGGACCGTGGCGAAGGAAGAGAAGAACGTGCAGGAGAAGAGGCCGGCCAAGGCCGCGAAGAGCGAGCAGACCCGCACGCTGATTCTCGAAACGGCGCTCCGCCTCTTCGCCGAGCGCGGCTACGACCGGACGACCATGCGGGCCATCGCCCAGGAGGCGGGCGTCTCGGTCGGGAACGCCTACTACTACTTCTCCTCGAAGGAGCACCTGGTCCAGGGCTTCTACGACCGGATCGCCGGCGAACACGCGACGGCGGTCCGGCCCGTGCTGGAGGGCGACGGCGATCTGACCGTACGCATCAGGGGCGTACTGCTCGGCTGGCTGGACGTGGCGGAGCCGTACCACCGCTTCGCCGCCCAGTTCTTCAAGAACGCGGCCGATCCGGACAGCCCGCTCTCCCCGTTCTCCGAGGACTCGGCCGCCGCCCGCGACGCGGCGATCTCCATCCACGAGCGCTGCATCGCCGGGGCGGACGTCAAGAGTGATCCGGAACTGGCCCCGCTGCTGCCGCAGTTGATGTGGCTGATGCAGATGGGTCTGGTGCTCTTCTGGGTGTACGACCGCAGCGAGGGCGCCGAGCGCAGCCGTCGCCTGGTCGAGCGCACCGCGCCGATCGCCGCCCGGGCCATCGCGCTCTCCCGGTTCCGGGTGCTGCGCCCGCTGGTGCGGCAGATCCACGGGCTGCTGGTGGAGTTCCTGCCGGGTGCCGGCACGGATACGGCGACGGCCGGGGCGGGGCCCCGGCCGTCTCACTGACATCGGCCTGACGTCGGACTGACATGGTGCCCCCGGCCGTCGGCCGGGGCGGACCCGTCAGATCCAGGCCAGCTCCCACAGGCGCCAGGTGCCGGTGCCGTCGGAGAGGTACTGGGAGCCGGCGACCTCGGACTTGGCGACGACGTAGTCCTTCTTCTGCCACAGCGGCAGCAGCGGAACGTCCTCGCCGACGAGCGCCTGCATCTCCTTGAAGTCGTTCGAGGTGCGGCTGCGGTCGCTGAACTGCTGCGTGGCGGCGATCAGCTGGTCCATCTTCTTGCTGGAGTAGCCGCTGTGCAGGACGTTCCCGGTGCCGACGAGCGGCTGGCTGAAGGTGTCGGGGTCCGGGAAGTCGGGGAACCAGCCGACGGTGTACATGTCGTACTTGCCGGCCGCGTACTCCTTCTGGTACTTCGTCCACTCCACGGCCCGCACCGAGACCTTGAAGAGCCCGTCCTTCTCCAGCTGACGGCGCAGCTCGGCGGTCTCCTTGGTGTACATGTCGCCCTCGCGGTAGGCGAAGTCGATGGCGACCGGCGTCTGCGCCCCGGCCTGCTCCAGCAGCTGCTTGGCGCGCGCCGGGTCGGAGGAGGGGTAGGCGTCGAAGAACGGGGTGCTGTGCCCGATGTAGCCGGTGGGGATCAGCGAGTACAGCGGGTCGACGGTGCCCTGGTAGACGTTCCGGACCAGCGGGCCCCGGTCGAGGAGCGCGGCGACGGCCTGACGGACCTTCTTCTCCCCGAACGGCGAGTTCTCCCGGGAGTTGAAGATGATGTTGCGGATCTCGGCGCTGGCCGCCTCGGTCACCCGCACGTCCGGGTCGTTGACGTCGAGGTCGGCGAGCGTCTCGGACGGCAGCTGGCGGTGGGCGATGTCCACCTCGTCGTTGTCCCAGGACGTCTGCAGTTCCTCGGAGGTCTTGAAGTAGCGGATGTTGACCGCTTCGCCGGTCTTCTTGAGCGCGCCCTTGTACTTCAGGTTGGGGACCAGCTCGGCGCGGTTCCCGGCCTCGTACGCCTTGAGGACGTACGGTCCGGAGCCGTCGACCTGGTTGCCCGCACGGAGCTTGTCCCCGGGGTACTTGGTGGGGTCGACGATCGCCGCGGCGCCCGTGGCGATCTTCTGCGGGAAGGTCGCGTCCCGGCCGGACAGGTTGAACGTGATCGTGCGGCCCTCGGTCGTCACCGTCTTGAGGGTCGGGAAGAGACCCGCGGGGCCGACCTCCGACTTGATCCGGAAGATCCGGTCGAAGGAGTACTTGACGTCCTCGGCGGTGATCTTGCGACCGTTGGAGAAGGTCAGGTCGTCACGGAGCTTGCACTGGTACGTCTGGAGCTTCTGCCCGACGAACCCGCAGCTCTCGGCGGCGTCCGGCTCCGGCGTGACGGCGTTGGGCTTGAACGTCATCAGCGACTGGTAGATGTTGCTGTAGATCGCCCAGGAGCCCGCGTCGTAGGCGCCGGCCGGGTCGAGCGAGGTCACGACGTCCGACGTCCCGACCGTGATCGCGTCGGTCTTCGCCTCCCCCGAGGGGAGCAGTTGCCAGGCACCGACGCCCGCTATGACCAATACCGCGAGAATCGCGAGAATCCGTACCCGGACCGACCGCATTGCCGTGCTCTCCCTTACCAGCCCCACCACGGCGGTCGCGTTTGTGACGCGCACGTCGCCGCATGTTCGCGCTTACCCAATCACACGATTTTCACATCTGGAAGAGTAAATGGGGCACTCACAGCCTTTTATTGGACACGCGCGGGAAGCTCTGTCCGAAAAGGCTGTTTCGCGTCTCCTACCTGCGGGTTTCCGTAGCTGACGGTGACCCTTCGGTGTGGATTTCATGATGACGGGCCGGAGCGTTCCGGGCCGTCGCACCCGCAACGCTCCTACGCCTGACGGGAGGCCAGCTCCACGACCGTGATGTCGGACGGGGCGCCCACCCGGACAGGCGGGCCCCAGGCGCCCGCGCCGCGCGAGACGAAGAGCTGGGTGTCGCCGTAGCGTTCGAGGCCGGCGACGGTCGGGTTGGCGAGCTCGGCGAGGTGGTTCCCGGGCCAGAGCTGACCGCCGTGGGTGTGGCCCGAGAGTTGCAGGTCCACGCCGTGCTCGACGGCGTCGTGGATGACGACGGGCTGGTGCGCCATCAGGACGGCGGCGCGGCCCCGGTCCCGGTCGCCCAGCGCGCGGCCGAAGTCGGGCCCCTGCCCCTCGGTCTCGCCCGCGATGTCGTTGACCCCGGCGAGATCGAAGCCCTCGACCTCGACCCGGGCGTTCTCCAGCGGGACGAGACCGAGTTCGCGGACGTGGTCGACCCACTGCTCGGCGCCGGAGAAGTACTCGTGGTTGCCGGTGACGAAGTAGCTGCCGTGCCGGGCGCGCAGGGAGGCCAGCGGTTCGGCGGCGGAGCCGAGGTCGGCGACGGACCCGTCGACGAGGTCGCCGACGACGGCGACCAGGTCGGGCGAGGTCGCGTTGATCGTGTCGACGATCCGGCGGGTGTGGGCGCGGCCGAGGATCGGGCCGATGTGGATGTCGCTCACCACGGCGATCCGGAAGCCGTGGGCGGCGCGGGGCAGTCTGGCCAGCGGGACGGTGACCCGCTTGACGCTCGGTCCGCGCAGCACGCCGTACGCGCCGTACCCGACGGTGGCGAGCCCGGCGGCGGCCGCCGCGCCGCCGACGACCCGGGAGACGAAGAGCCGGCGGGAGGGGTGGGCGGCGGGGGCCGGGGTGGGGGCGGCCGTGGCGGAGATGCTGGCTGCCGATTCCCCCGCTGGTTCCGTTTCTGGTTCCGCAACGGGGTCGGGAGCGCCGGTTGCCGTACCCGCCACCGTTTCCGAGGGGGCCGATACCCCGGCAGTTCCTGAGGTCACCAGCTCTTCGGTACGGGGACGGGGCTCGTCCGGGATCGCGACCAGGGCCTCGGAAGCGACCTCGGGTACGGCTCCGGATGCCGTTCCGTTTTCCGCCCCTGCCAGACCCGCCTCACGCGCCCCGGCCCGCGCCGCGTCCCGCCGGGCGAGGACCCGCAGCAGAACCGGGCGTACGACCTCGCCCACGAGCAGCGCCAGCGTCAGATAGAGCAGGCAGGCCAGCCACAGGAAGCCCGGCCAGGCCAGCACCTGCTGGAGCCAGAAGGGAGCGCCCACCCGGCCGGACGTCATGGCGCCGACACTCAGCAGGGGCAGCACGAAGGCCGCGACGGTGCCCGCCCGGCGCAGCCGGCTGCCGGGCACCGTCGTGTCACCGACGAAGCGCCGCCACACATACCGGTGCACGGCGCCGAGCAGCGCCAGCACCACGAGTGCCACCAGGGCGAAGACCACTGCAGCCATCCGAGCTTCCCCATGTTCCCGTCGTCATGCGCGTGTGTCGCGCAAAGCCCGGACTCCGCGCAACCCGATCACGCCGACCGCCGTCCCCAGAAGAAAGGACGTGATGGCGAGCAGCAGGTGCACCCAGAAGTAGCCGGTCGGTTCGCCCGCGTCGTCGAAGGCGAGCCCGCTGCCGTCCTGCCACAGGTTCTTGACGAAAGTGATCCAGATGAACCAGCTCCACACCCCGAACGCGAGCAGGAACCAGGACACGCGGCGGCTGAGCTTCATGGGTCCAGTATCGCCGTCGTCACCCGGGCCCCTCCCCCGGGGTGCCGTCCGAACGGGGCCGTCCTGGCGTTCCCTGCGGCGGGTCAGCCGGTCCGCGTCCTCATCCACATCTTCGCCCTGTACGTTTCCGACCGTGCCTGTTCTGAAAGAGATCGCCCTCACGGTCACATCCGCCGCCCTGTTGTCCGGTCTCGTCATCAGTCCGGCCGTGGCGGCCGACAAGGACAAGAGCGACGACAAGCAGCCCAAGCCGCCGGGCATCATGTCGAGCCTCGGCGGGGAGCGGCTCGGCAAGCCCGGCAGCCAGGTCAACCTGGGCCCGGGCGTGCCCGTGCTGCCCAAGGGGCTGACCGCCCGGTCGTGGATCGTCGCGGACGCGGAGAACGGGGACGTCCTGGCGGCGCACAACGCGCACTGGCGGCTGCCGCCCGCCTCCACCCTGAAGATGCTCTTCGCAGACACGGTGCTGCCCGCGCTCCAGCCCACCCAGACCCACAAGGTGACGGAGAGCGAGCTGGCCGGGGTCGGCGAGGGGAGCAGCCTCGTCGGGATCAAGGAGGACCACACCTACACGGTCCACGACCTGTGGCTCGGGGTGTTCCTGCGGTCGGGCAACGACGCGGTGCACGTGCTCTCCGAGATGTACGGCGGTGTCCCGCAGACGGTGGCCGCGATGCAGAAGCACGCGGAGGAGCTCCAGGCACTGGACACCGTGGTGGTCTCGCCGGACGGGTACGACGCGCCGCGCCAGGTCTCCAGCGCCTACGACCTGACGCTGATCGCCCGCAGCGGGATGCAGAAGAAGGACTTCCGCGAGTACGCGGCGACCGCTTCGGCCGACTTCCCCGGCGAGAAGAAGAAGGGGAAGAAGCGCGAGTCCTTCGAGATCCAGAACACCAACCGGCTGATCACCGGGGACATCGGCGTGGACCCGTACAAGGGCATCGCGGGCGTCAAGAACGGCTACACCACCCACGCGGGCAACACCTTCACCGGTGTCGCCGAGCGCAACGGCAAGGTCCTGCTGGTCACGGTCATGAACCCGTCGGCGGAAGAGAGCCACGCCGTCTACAAGGAGGCCGCCAAGCTGCTCGACTGGGGCTTCGCCGCGAGCGGCAGGGTGACCCCGGTCGGCGAGCTGGTGCCGCCGAAGTCCGTGGACACCGGCACCGGCACCTCGACCGGCGGCAAGGGCGCGGTGCCCGCCGCCGGTGCGGACCAGGGCACGGGCGGCCAGGCGGAGGCCACGCACGCGTCGGCGGCCTCGAAGAGTTCCAGCGGCGTCGGTGTCGCCCTGGCGATCATCGGCGGCCTGCTGGTGGTCGTGGCCGCCGCGGTGTTCCTGGTCAACCGCCGCTGGCCGCTGGCGGGTCTGGGAGGCCGCACCGCGCCGGAGCCGAAGGAGGCGGGCGCGGCGGCGGACGCGGCGGAGAGTGGCGAGCCGGCCGCCGCAGTCGGCGAGAGCGCCGGGAAGCCCGCGGACCGGACGTAGACGGACGGAGTGAGGCCTCCGACAGCTCCCAGAGGGCGTCCTGCCGATCAGCGCCGGGGCCACGACGCCTGGCACGGCCAATCCGCCCCTGATCGGCAAGACGTCCCTGATCGGCAAGAGGCCCCCTAGGCGCGGGTGGAGCCGCCGGGTGCCTCGGTCCCGGCGGCTTCTCCGTTGCCGCCCCCTCCGGAGTCCGCCGTCCGGTCCGACGCCCGGTCCACCGCCTCCTCCTCCCCCACGCCCTCTTCCTCCTTGCTCCCGGTCGCCGTCCAGGCGGCGCAGAACAGCAGCAGCTTCGCGGTGAAGTTGATCCACAGGAGCAGCGCGATCGGGACGCCGAACGCGCCGTACATGCTCTTGCCCGCGACCCCCCGCATATAGCTGCCGAGCAGCAGCTTGAGCAGTTCGAAGCCGACCGCCCCGAGCAGCGCCGCGACCATCAGCCGCCGCCGGGGCGGCTCCACGCCGGGCAACAGGGTCAGCAGATAGAGCAGCAGCAGGAAGTCGGCGACGACCGCGACCACCAGGGCGGCCACCCGCAGCAGCACACCGCCGGCCCCGCCCTCGGGAACGCCGATCAGATCTGCGGTCCGGCCGACCGCCACCGAGCCGATGCTGGAGACCGCCACGGTGGCGAGCACCGCGCCGCCGAGGCCGACCAGCAGCACCGCGTCCTTCACCTTGGCGACGACGGGGTTGGCCTCCTGGACCTCGTCCAGTTCCCAGACCGCGCGCAGGCACTCGCGCATCGAGCCGACCCAGCCGACGCCGGTGAACAGCAGCAGCGCACCGGCCACCAGGCCGACCGTGCCCGCGTTGGCGACCAGTCCGTCGATGCCGAGCTGGTCGGAGATGCCGGGCACCTGGTCGGCGAGCTTGTCCTTGATGGTGTCGAGCTGCTTGTCGCTCAGCAGGGCGGCGGCGATCGCCGCGCCGACCGCGATCAGCGGGAAGAGGGCCAGGAAGCTGATGAACGTGATCGCCGCCGCCAGCCTGGCCCAGTGGACCCGGTCCAGCCGCTCGTAGGAACGCCAGGCGTGCGTCTCCATCAGCCGGGTGACCAGGGGGCCGATCACCGGGAGTTTCTTGAGCCAGTCCATGGCGTCACGCGTACCCTCCTGGGCCCGGAACACCAGCGGCCCGCCCCGGACTCTCCCGGACGCGCCCGGCGGATCTGCGCCACCCTGCGCTGACACTCAACTCCATCACCCGTTCCGGTGAGCGAATTCACCAATGCCGCAAAGCGGATTTCTGGGGCGATACGGTCATCCTCATGTCCGTCGACACGGTGTCCTTGACCGGCTGGGGCCGCACCTCGCCCACGACCGCCGTGCGGTTTCGCCCCCGTGATCACGAGGAGGCGGCCGCCGTCGTCCGGGGGCGTGGGCCCCGGGGCGTCATGGCCCGCGGGCTGGGGCGGTCGCCCGGGGACGCGGCGCAGAACGCGGGCGGCTCGGTGCTCGACCTGTCGGGCCTGGCCCGGATCGACAAGGTGGACGCCGCCGCTGGAGTCGTCCGCTGCGACGCGGGGGTGAGCCTGGAGCGGCTGCTGCGGGTCCTGCTGCCGCTCGGCTGGCTGCCGCCGGTCCTGCCGGGGACCGGCAGGGTGACGGTCGGCGGGGCGATCGCCTCCGATCTGCCCGGGCTCGACCACCGGCGGGCGGGTTCGTTCGCCCGGCACGTGAGCGCCCTGGAACTGCTCACCGCCGACGGCGAGGTGCGTACGGTGCTGCCGGGCACCGCCCTCTTCGACGCGACCGCCGGGGGCCTGGGGCTGACCGGGGTGATCCTGGGCGCCACGCTGCGCCTCCGGCGCGTCACCACCGGGCTGATGTCGGTCTCCACCGAGCGCGCCGGGGACCTGGACGATCTGCTGGCCCGTTTCACCGCGGGCGGCGACCGGCTGCCGTACGCCTCCGCCTGGATCGACCTGATGGCCCGGGGTCGGGCGACCGGGCGCGGGATCCTCACCCGGGGGGAGCACGCGACGCCCGGTATGCGCCCGGCGCACGCGGGGCGCATTCGACTCGCGAAGCGCTCCGGAGGAGCGCCGGGGAGGTCCCTCCTCCCCGGTCTCCCGCCGCTGCCGGGCGGGCTGCTCGGCCCGGCGGCCGCGGCCGCCGCCCTGTGCAACGAGGTCCGCTACCGGGGCTCACCCCGCGCGCGGACCGGCGAGCCGCGACCGGTCCCCGCCTTCTTCCACGCCTCGGACGCCCTCCCCGACGTACGCCCGCTCTACGGCCGGGGCGGTCTGGTGCGCTACCGGTTCACCGTCGGGTACGGCCAGGAGGAGACCCTGCACCGGGTGGTGCGCCGGATCGCGGCGCGCCGGATCCCGGCCGTGCGCGCGGTCCTCCAGCGGTTCGGGGCCGCGGCCCCCGGCCCGCTGTCGTTCGCCGCGCCCGGCTGGTCCCTGGAGCTGGATCTGCCCGCGGCCCTGCCGGATCTGGCCCGCTTCCTGGACGGCATCGACGAGGAGGTGGCCGCCGCCGGGGGCCGGGTCTGCCTGGCGGAGGACTCCCGGATGCGACCGGAGACGGCCGCCGCGATGTACCCGCGGCTGGCGGAGTTCCGGGAGCTGCGGGCGCGTCTCGACCCGGCGGGGGCGTTCCGCTCGGACCTGTCGCGCCGACTCGGACTGTGATCGGCCCCGGCGAATCCCACCCCATCTGACCAGGAGCTTTCCGTGAAGGATGCCTTCGGCGCCCCGCAGTCCCTGCTCGTCCTCGGCGGTACGTCCGAGATCGCCCTGGCCACCGCGCGCCGGCTGATCGCCCTGCGCACCCGCCGGGTCTGGCTGGCCGGGCGCCCCTCCCCCGCCCTGGACGCGGCCGCCGCCGAACTGCGCGGGCGCGGGGCCGACGTCCGTACCGTCGACTTCGACGCGCTGGACTCCGCCTCCCACGAGGTCACCCTCGGCAAGGTCTTCGCGGAGGGCGACGTCGACGCGGTGCTGATGGCGTTCGGGGTCCTCGGCGACCAGGCGCGGGACGAGGAGGAGCCGATGGCCGCCGTCCGGGTCGCCCAGACCAACTACACGGGGGCGGTCTCCGCCGGACTGGTGTGCGCCGGCGCACTACAGGCGCAGGGGCACGGTTCGCTGGTGGTGCTGTCCTCGGTGGCCGGCGAGCGCGCCCGGCGCGCGGACTTCATCTACGGCTCCAGCAAGGCGGGGCTCGACGCGTTCGCCCAGGGACTCGGTGACGCGCTCCAGGGGACCGGAGTGCAGGTGATGGTGGTCCGGCCGGGGTTCGTCCGGACCCGGGCCACGGCGGGGCTGCCGGAACAGCCGCTCGCGACCGGGCCCGAGGAGGTCGCGGAGGCGATCGTCACGGGGCTGCGGCGGCGCTCGGAGACCGTGTGGGTGCCCGGCTCGCTGCGAGTGGTGATGGCGGCGCTGCGGCACCTGCCGCGCCCGCTGTTCCGACGGCTGCCGGTCTGAGCTCCCGCAGCCGCGCCGGGCCGCTCAGGGCCGCAGCGACGGGGCCGGTGACGACGCTTCGATGGTGTAGCCGCCCTGGGCGGGGACGGCGGGCGCGCCGCCGCCTCCGCCGAACGGGAAGTCGCGGAGCTTGCGCCACACGGCGTCCGGGCCCTGCTCGTACAGCGCGAAGGAGCCGCAGGTCCAGGCGGCCTCGTAGTCGGCGAGCTCCTGGTAGGCCCGGTCCATGGCCTCCTCGGCGATGCCGTGGGCCACGGTGACGTGCGGGTGATACGGGAACTGGAGCTCGCGGACCAGCGGCCCGGAGGCGTCCCGGACCCGCTTCTGGAGCCAGGAGCAGGCCGAGGCGCCCGCGACGACCTGGACGAAGACGACCGGCGACAGCGGGCGGAAGGTGCCGGTGCCGGAGAGCCGCATCGGGAACGGGCGGCCCGCCGTGGCGATCGTGTCGAGATGCGCCTCGATCGCGGGCAGGTCCGCCGCGTCCGCCTCCGTCGGCGGGAGCAGGGTGACGTGGGTGGGAATGCCGTAGGCGGCAGGGTCCCCGAAGCTCGCGCGGCGTTCCTGGAGCAGGCTGCCGTAGGGCTCCGGGACCGCGATCGAAACGCCGAGCGTTACGGTCCCCACGTCGTTCTCCTCCGTCGTCGATGGTCGCTTTTCGGTCATGTCGCGCGGGCCGGCTGTCCGGCCCGCGCGTTCCGCCGCAAGTGTGACCCCTGCGGCCATGATCTCGCCAGGGTCCTTGGACTCAGTGCTTCGCGGGCAGGAAGCCCATCCGGTCGTACGTCTGCGCCAGCGTCTCCGCGGCGACCGCCCTGGCCTTCTCCGCTCCCTTGGCCAGGATGGAGTCCAGCGTCTCGGGGTCGTCCAGATATTCCTGGGTGCGGACCCGGAAGGGAGTGACGAATTCCACCATGGCTTCGGCCAGGTCGGTCTTCAGCGCGCCGTAGCCCTTGCCCTCGTAACTGCGTTCCAGATCCTCCACGGGACTGCCGGAGAGGGTGGAGAGGATCGTGAGCAGGTTGCTGACGCCCGGCTTCTTCTCCTCGTCGAAGCGGATCACCGTGTCGGTGTCGGTGACCGCGCTCTTCACCTTCTTCGCGGTGGCCTTCGGGTCGTCGAGCAGGTTGATGAGGCCCTTCGGCGTGGAGGCCGACTTGCTCATCTTCACCGCCGGGTCCTGGAGGTCGAAGATCTTCGCCGTCTCCTTGAGGATGTACGGCGCGGGGACGGTGAACGTCTGGCCGTAGCGGCCGTTGAACCGCTCGGCGAGGTCACGGGTCAGCTCGATGTGCTGGCGCTGGTCCTCGCCCACCGGGACCTGGTTCGCCTGGTAGAGCAGGATGTCGGCGACCTGGAGCACCGGGTAGGTGAAGAGGCCGACGGTGGCCCGGTCGGCGCCCTGCTTGGCGGACTTGTCCTTGAACTGCGTCATCCGGGAGGCCTCGCCGAAGCCGGTGAGGCAGTTCATCACCCAGCCGAGCTGGGCGTGCTCGGGCACATGGCTCTGGACGAAGAGCGTGCAGCGCTCCGGGTCAAGACCGGCCGCGAGCAGCTGCGCCACCGCGAGCCGGGTGTTGGCCCGCAGCTCGGCCGGGTCCTGCGGGACCGTGATCGCGTGCAGGTCCACGACCATGTAGAAGGCGTCGTGGCTCTCCTGCAGCGCCACCCACTGGCGCACCGCGCCCAGGTAGTTGCCGAGGTGGAACGAGCCTGCGGTGGGCTGGATCCCGGAGAGCACGCGCGGACGGGCGGCCGCACCGGTGCGGCCCGTCCGGGGCTGGTCGGTGGGGAGCGAAGGGCGATCAGAGGCCATGGCCCTATTGTCTCAGGTGCCCGGGGTATCTCCGGCAGCCGGTGCGGGGCGGGAAGGGCGCGTCACCGCACGGTCCCGGAGCACAGGAGCGCACGGCTGAGACGAACCCCACATTCCGGCGCGCCCGGCGTACGACGGCGGGCGCGCCGCCGGATGAAGGTTTCCCGGCGCGAGGACCGGCCGACGATACAAAGTGGGCACCACCCGCCGCCCAGCCGCACGACGAACGGAGATCCCGTGTCGACCACGGAAACCGCCATCGCCTCCGCCGAGGCGCACAGCGCGCACAACTACCACCCGCTGCCGGTCGTCGTGGCCTCGGCCGAGGGCGCCTGGATGACCGATGTCGAGGGCCGCCGCTACCTCGACATGCTCGCCGGATACTCGGCGCTCAATTTCGGCCATGGCAACCGCCGCCTCATCGACGCGGCCAAGGCGCAGCTGGACCGCGTCACACTGACCTCCCGGGCCTTCTACCACGACCGGTTCGCCGACTTCTGTACGCAGCTGGCGGCGCTGTGCGGCATGGAGACGGTGCTGCCGATGAACACCGGGGCGGAGGCCGTGGAGACCGCGGTGAAGACCGCCCGCAAGTGGGGCTACCGGGTCAAGGGCGTGCCGGACGGCATGGCCAAGATCATCGTGGCCTCGGGCAACTTCCACGGTCGTACGACGACGATCGTCAGCTTCTCCACCGACCCGGAGGCGCGGGCCGACTTCGGCCCGTACACCCCGGGCTTCGAGATCGTGCCGTACGGGGATCTCACCGCCATGCGGGAGGCGATGACCGAGAACACCGTGGCGGTGCTGATCGAGCCGATCCAGGGCGAGGCGGGGGTGCTGGTGCCGCCGGCCGGTTACCTCTCCGGCGTACGGGAGCTGACCCGCGAGCGGAACGTGCTGTTCATCGCGGACGAGATCCAGTCGGGCCTGGGCCGGACCGGGAAGACGTTCGCGCTGGACCACGAGGGTGTGGTGCCGGACATGTACGTGCTCGGCAAGGCGCTGGGCGGAGGGGTGGTGCCGGTCTCGGCGGTGGTCTCGTCGGCGGATGTGCTCGGGGTGTTCCGGCCCGGCGAGCACGGCTCCACGTTCGGCGGGAACCCGCTGGCGTGCGCGGTGGCGCTGGAGGTGGTCGCGATGCTGCGGACCGGCGAGTACCAGCAGCGGGCGGCCGAGTTGGGCGACCATCTGCACCGGGAGCTGGGCCTGTTGACGGGCGGCGGCGCGGTGGAGGCGGTGCGCGGCCGGGGGCTGTGGGCGGGCGTGGACATCGCTCCGGCGCTGGGCACCGGTCGGGAGATCTCCGAGAAGCTGATGGCGGAGGGGGTGCTGGTCAAGGACACCCACGGCTCGACGATCCGGATCGCCCCGCCGCTGGTGATCTCCAAGGAGGACCTGGACTGGGGCCTGGACCGGCTGCGGGCGGTGCTGAGCGCCTGAGCCGGCCCCGTACCCGTATCCGTGGAGCCGGAGGGTTCAGAGGATGACGTGGGGCAGGAAGCGGGCGTACTCGTCCGTGACCGGCCCCGCCGACTCCCGGATGCCGAGCCCCGCCGCCTCGTCCTCCACGGTCCACGCGCCGAGCACCACCCGGTTGCCGTCGATCTCGGGCAGCGGGGCCAGCTCCTGGTAGCAGCACGGCTCGTCGCGCGGGACGGGCGGGGAGCCGGGCGCGTGCAGGTCGACCCCGGCGCCCTCGCGGCCGAGCAGCGGCTTGGACACGTACCCCGCCCCGCCGGGTCCGGCCAGCTCGCGCGGGCCGTCGAGATAGGCGGGCAGCAGGTTCGGGTGGTTGGGGTACAGCTCCCAGAGGATCGCCAGCAGCGCCTTGTTGGAGAGCAACATCTTCCAGGCGGGCTCGATCCAGCAGGTGGTTCCGGAGCCGCCGCCGTTGTCGAGGGTGTCCAGGACTTGCGGGCCGAAGCGGTCCGTGGCCAGCCACTCCCAGGGGTAGAGCTTGAAGCAGCTGCGGATGAAGCGCAGCCGGTCGTCGACGAACCGGCCCGAGAGCCGGTCCCAGCCGATCTCCTCGACGGACAGCGCGTGCGTCTCCAGACCGGCCTGGTCGGCGGTCTCGCGCAGATACGCGACCGTCATCAGGTCCTCGCCCGCCTCGTCGCCGTCGGAGTGGACGAAGTGCAGCGGGCCCGGCGGCAGCAGGGGCGCCTGCCGCTTCCAGGCGTCGACGAGCCGCTCGTGCAGGGAGTTCCACTGATCGGCACCGGGGAACCGGTCCTCCATCCAGAACCACTGCGCGCTGGCCGCCTCCACCAGCGAGGTCGGGGTGTCGGCGTTGTACTCCAGCATCTTCGCCGGACCGCTCCCGTCGTACCGCAGGTCGAACCGCCCGTACACGGAGGGCAGTTCGGCGCGGCGGTGCCAGGACTCGGCGACCAGTCCGGCGAGCCGGGGGTCGGTGATGCCGAGGTCGGCGAACCGGTTCCGCTCGACGATGTGCGCGGCGGCGGCCAGGCTCATCGTGTGCAGTTCCTCGACGACCTCTTCCAGTGCCTCGACCTCGGGCAGCGAGAAGACGTAGTAGGCGCTCTCGTCCCAGTACGGGCGCAGCGAGTCGTCCGGGTAGCGGGTGAGCGGGTAGACGACGCCCTGCGACTCCACGGTCTCCTGCCAGCCGGGGCGCGGCTCGATCGTGCGGCGCTCCATCGCGGCTCAGCCCCCGCCGGACTTCGAGCAGCCGAAACCGCCGCGGTCGACCGCGGACTTGTCGAAGCTGCCGCCCTGCACCTTGCCGTCGTAGCTGCTGGTGCTGCCGCCGTAGTAGTACGAACCCCGGCCACCGCCGGAACCGCCCGAGCCGCCGCTGCCGCCCCGGCACTCGTAACTGGGCAGGGGCTCGCGGGTCGTGCGGTCGGCGCAGCGCTTGTCCGGCTCCGAGCCGCAGGATGTGATCGTCAGGGCGAGCAGCCCCATGCCGCCGAGCACGACCGTGCTCGACCTCAGCCTTCGTCCGGCCATGTTCGGTCTCTCCCCCGTGGTGCGTGTCCGGTACCGGCCGCATCTCCGCAACCGGACCTCTTGTCAGACTAGTTCGACGTGCGGCCGGTTCGAAAGCCGTGTACGGGCACGGCCCTACGGCAGCACCCGGCACAGGGCGTCCAGCGCGCCCGCCCAGGCGCTCTCGGAGGGCGAGCCGTAGCCGATCACCAGGGCGTCGCGGGTGGCCGGGGCGTCCGGGTGGCGGTAGCGGGACAGGCCCTCCAGAGCCAGTCCCTGGAAGGCCGCCGCCTGGATCACCGAACGCTCGGCGCCCGCGGGGAGTTCGAGGACCGCGTGCAGCCCGGCCGCGATCCCGCTGACCTCGATGCCGGGCGCGCGGTCGGCGAGCGCCGCGACGAGCTGGTCGCGGCGGCGGCGGTAGCGCAGCCGCATGGAGCGCACATGCCGGTCGTACGCGCCCGAGGCGATGAACTCCGCGAGGGTCAGCTGGTCGGGCGAGCCGGAGACCCGGTCGGCCATGCCCTTCGCCGCCACCACGTCGCCGACCAGGTGCCGGGGCAGCACCATCCAGCCCAGGCGGAGCCCCGGGGCCAGCGACTTGCTGGCGGTGCCGAGATAGACCACCCGTTCCGGGTCGAGGCCCTGGAGCGCCCCCACCGGCTGCCGGTCGTACCGGAACTCCCCGTCGTAGTCGTCCTCCAGGATCAGCCCGCCGGTGGACCGGGCCCAGTCGACGGCGGCGGCCCGCCGGTCCGGGTGCAGCGGTACGCCGGTGGGGAACTGGTGCGCCGGGGTCAGCAGGACCGCCCCCGCGCCGCGCAGCGCGGCCAGGTCGCCGGTCCGGGAGCCGTGCTCGTCCAGGGGCAGGCAGGGGATGCGCAGCCCGGCGTCGGTGAGGAGGTCGGTGTGGAGGTCGAGGCCGTACGACTCGACGGCGACCTCCCGGACCCGGCGGCGGCGCAGCACCCGGCCCAGCAGTGCGACACCGTGGGCGAAGCCGGCGCAGATCACGATGCGCTCCGGGTCGGCGTACACCCCCCGGGCCCGCGCCAGGTACTCGGCCAGCACGGTGCGCAGTTCGGCGCGGCCCTGCGGGTCGCCGTAGCCGAAGACCTCGTCGGGCGCGGCGGTGAGCGCCTTGCGGGCGGCCTTGAGCCAGGCGGTGCGCGGGAAGCCGGACAGGTCGGGGGTGCCGGGCTTGAGGTCGTACCCGGCGCCGGGCCGGGCCGGCCGGGCGGGGGCGGCCGCCGGGTCCGTGCGGCGCGGCGCGGACCGCTGGGCGACCCGGGTCCCCGAGCCCTGGCGGGCGGTGAGCCAGCCTTCGGCGACCAGTTCGGCGTAGGCGTCGGCGACCGTGTTGCGGGCGACACCCAGGTCGGCGGCGAGCGCCCGGGAGGACGGCAGCCGGGTGCCCGGGGCGAGGCGACCGGTGCGCACCGCCTCCCGCAGCGCCTCCATCAGTCCGCTGCGCAGGCCCTGGCCGACCGGCTCCAGATGCAGGTCCGCGCCGAAAGTGGCCCAGGAATCCGTCATGTCAATGGACCATACCGGCGGGCCATCGGGACCGTAACGTCGTCTCCATGACCACCACGCACGCACACCACCACGCCCCCGCCGACCTCGCCCCCGAGGAGCCGCAGCGGATCTCCGTCTCCCAGCTGCTCCCCGACGTCTACAAGGCGATGGTCCGGCTCGACATCGCCGCCCGCCAGGGCCTGGACCCCGTCCTGGTCGAGCTGGTGAAGATCCGCGCCTCGCAGCTCAACCAGTGCGCGTTCTGCCTGGACATGCACAGCAAGGACGCGCTCGCGGCGGGCGAGTCCACCGAGCGGATCGTCCAGCTCAGCGCCTGGCGGGAGTCGCGGCACTTCTACACGGAGAAGGAGCTGGCGGCGCTCGCGCTGACCGAGGCGGTCACCGTGCTCACCGACGGCTTCGTCCCGGACGAGGTGTACGCGGAGGCCTCCGAGCACTTCGAGGAGACCGAGCTGGCCCAGCTGATCGCGGCGATCACCGTGATCAACGCATGGAACCGGTTCGGCGTCACCGGCCGGCTGGCCCCCGGCCACTACACACCGGGCGACTTCAAGAGCTGACCACGCGCGAGCGCCCCCGGCAGCGGCCGCTGCCGGGGGCGCTCGATGTTCCGCGTCGGTGCGGGTGCGGCTCAGATGAGGCCGAGCTCCTTGACCGCGTCGCGCTCCTCGGTGAGCTCCTTGACCGACGCGTCGATGCGCGCACGGGAGAACTCGTTGATGTCCAGGCCCTGGACGATCTCGTACGCGCCGTCCTTCGTGGTGACCGGGAAGGACGAGATGATGCCCTCGGGGACGCCGTAGGAGCCGTCCGACGGGATACCCATCGAGGTCCAGTCGCCCTCGGCGGTGCCGTTGACCCAGGTGTGGACGTGGTCGATGGCGGCGTTGGCGGCCGAGGCGGCGGAGGACGCGCCACGGGCCTCGATGATCGCGGCGCCGCGCTTGGCGACGGTCGGGATGAAGGTGTCGGCCAGCCACACCTCGTCGTTGACGACCTCGGCGGCGTTCTTGCCGGCGATCTCGGCGTGGAAGATGTCGGGGTACTGGGTGGCCGAGTGGTTGCCCCAGATCGTCAGCTTCTTGATGTCGGAGACGGCGGCGCCGGTCTTGGCGGCCAGCTGCGAGATCGCGCGGTTGTGGTCCAGGCGGGTCATCGCGGTGAAGCGCTCGGCCGGTACGTCCGGGGCGGCGGCCTGCGCGATGAGCGCGTTGGTGTTGGCCGGGTTGCCGACGACGAGGACCTTGATGTCGTCCGCGGCGTGGTCGTTGATGGCCTTGCCCTGCGGCTTGAAGATGCCGCCGTTGGCGGCGAGCAGGTCACCGCGCTCCATGCCCTTGGTGCGCGGGCGGGCGCCGACGAGCAGGGCGACGTTCGCACCGGCGAAGCCGACGTTCGGGTCGTCGGTGATCTCGATGCCGCGCAGCAGCGGGAAGGCGCAGTCGTCGAGCTCCATGGCGGTGCCCTCGGCGGCCTTGAGGCCCTGCGGGATCTCCAGGAGGCGCAGGTTGACCGGCACGTCCGGGCCGAGCAGGTGGCCGGAGGCGATGCGGAAGAGCAGCGCGTAGCCGATCTGGCCGGCTGCGCCGGTCACGGTGACATTCACGGGAGTGCGGGTCATGGCGGTCTCCGTTAGACAGCTGGCGGTGGGGGCCCCGGCCCCCAGGGCCTGCCGTCAAACGGCCGCCTGCCGGTCGGGCTACGACGGCAGTTTGACGACAGGCCCTGGTACCGGACCCTGGTGCTGGACACCTCTTCCGCCCGGCCCGGCCTGACGACCAATCTTGACGTGAAGAGATTTCCAGCGGTCAGGCTATCGGACCCGGCCCGGCCGGACCGCCCGCCCCCCTGTGGCACCGCACACAACCGGTCACGGACCGCACGCACGGGCGACGGCGGTCCGGGCCCGTGTCACTCGCCCGGGCCGGTGCAGCCCTTCGTGCCGGAGGTGAGCGTGGCGCAGGCCTTCGCGTCGGACGCCTTCTTCACCGCGACCATCGGGGTGTAGGCGTCGGTGTCGCCCATGACCTCGCCGTTCTGGGGGCCGGCGCCCCCGGTGATCTGCACGGTGTCGCCGATCGCCGCCTCGGTGAGGCGGGCCCAGGCGGCGGAGCAGACCTTGCTGTAGCGGACCTCGACCTTGCTGCCGCCGACCACGGCGCTCGCCACCGTACGGGCGAATTCACCGCCGCAGCCCATCGCCTCGGGGTCCTGCCCGGCGCAGTCCGTACCGCTGCACTCGACGCCCACGGGCAGCTCGGGGGCCTTGGTGGTGGGGGTCGCCGTCGGGGACGGCGTCGCCTTGGCGGTGTCGTCGCCGCCCGGCGCGAGCAGCACCGCGCCGACCACGACGATCAGCGCGCCGACGGCCCCGACGGCGAGCATGAGGCCCTTCCCGCGGCTTCCGGCGGCCTTGCCCGGCCCGGCGCCGCGCGCGTTCCGGCCGGAGCCGGAACCGCTGGCGGCGGTGGCTGCCGCGTTCCGCTCCTGCCGTCGCCCGCCCTGCTGCGGCCCGCCGTCGTACGGGCGGTCCTGGTCGCCGGCGGGGCGCGGGCCGCCGCCGCGCTGGGTGGGGACGATGAGCTGGCGCGTGTCGTCGTCGCCGGGCTCGTGGGCCCCGCCGCCGTATGGAGCCCTGCCCTGGGTGCCGCGGGGCGGGGCATCCGTACCGGACGCTCCGTGCCGGCCGCCGCCGGAGCCTGAGGAGGACCGGCCGGAGCGGCCGCCCGCCGGCGTGCCGGAGCCCGTCGCGCCGAGCTCGCCGAGCGCGGCACGGGCCTGCGTGATGCGGATGGCCTCCATGGTCATGTCGTGGCGCATCTCGGCCCGGCTCCAGGCCCGCTCCGCCAGCTCCCACATGGTCGTGAGGTGGTGCTGCGGGGTGCCCGTCACCTCGGCGAGCGCCACGACGGCCCCGCGCGGGGCGAGCAGCCGCCCGTTGAGATACCGCTCCCAGGACGTCTTGCTGTAACCCGTGCGGTCGGCCACGGCGTTGATGTTCAGTCCGCTGCGGTCGACGAGTCGGCGCAGCTGGCTGGCGAACTCCCTGATCTGCGGGTCGAGCTCTTCGGGCAGTGCCTTCCAACGAGGCATGGCGTGATCCCTTCCCCCCTCATGTCCCCCGGACGTGCTTGCTGTGCCCCGCTGCGACCGGTCCTCCGGCCCGCGCATCCCCCGGTCCGTCCACCGCCGGTCCGTTACGGACCGTCGAGTGGACTACCCACGAGGATGCACGAAGCCAGGGTGTCAGTTCCTGACGAGGGGGCGCACGGGAGCATTCGGGACGGGGTACGCATCTTCACGCGCCTCGAACGCTGTGCCGGTTCTTGCCCGGCCGCTGCTCTGCCTGCTCCGTGCCGCTCGGTGTGCCGTGACAGTCTGCCATCGTTGCGCGGCGATCACACCGTGCCGGAATGGTCACTTCCGTGCCACAGGCCACAGTGAGCGCTTGTCCCCGTCTTTCATGTCCATGACGCTGGATTCCGGACGGGGGCAACGCCGCCCATCTCGCCGCATACCGGGGCTTCTTGCCCCGGTGGCCCCGTTCCGCCGTGGTGTCCGTCCCCCCTCGGGGGTGGGGACGGACACCACGGGCCTGATCCGGACGGGCCGTCGGCCGGGCCCGGCCACGACACCCTCTAGCGGATCGTGAAGCGGACCGCGTCCTCCAGGATCGGGACGTCGAGCCACGGCTCGGGCTGGGCGACCAGGGCGAGCAGCACGATCAGGGTGCCCATCACCCCGTACGTGACGAGGTCGGTGAAGCGGGACCGAACCGCCAGCATCCCGACCGAGGACACCACCCAGCGCAGCACGGCGCCGGCGATCAGCGCACCCCCGATCAGGATGGTGCCGATGCGGAACGCCTGGTCGAAGGGGTCCAGGACCACGATCAACAGGCCGAGGCCCGCCGCGCAGAGCACGGTGAGCAGCGGCCACTGCCGGGCCGGGGCGGGCGCGTCGCCGGAAGCCGCCCGGCCGCCGCCCTCGGGCCGGGCGGTGTCCCGGGTGAACCGCGGGAACCGCCGCGACCTGCGGGGCCGCCCGGCCGACGCGGGCGCGCTCGGCTCCGCGTCGCCCGGTCCGGCATCGCCCGGCCCCGCGTTGCCCGGTCCGGCGGGGCCACCGGAATCGCCCGCGTCGGTCTGCGCGTCGGCGGCCCCGGCGGAGGCACCCGCCTCGCGACCGCCCTGCCCGTCGGCCTCGTCCCGCCGGGACGGCCCGGCGGTCTCACCCGGGCCGCTCGTCCCGTCGGCCCGGTCCGGCACGTCCGCCGCCCGGTCCGGCACGTCCGCCGCCCGGTCCGCCGGGGCGGGGTCGGCCGGGCTCCTGCCAGCACCCATGGGGTTCCCTCCGGATCCGGCCGTCAGCCCGCGGCGGCGGCGTCGGCGGCCTCGGCGGCGGCCCGCTCGGCCGCCTCGACGACGTTGACCAGCAGCTGCGCGCGGGTCATCGGGCCGACGCCCCCGGGGTTCGGGGCGACCCAGGCGGCCACCTCGCGGACCCCCGGGTGCACATCGCCGACGATCTTGCCGTCCGCGTCCCGGCTGACGCCGACGTCGAGCACGGCCGCGCCCGGCTTCACGTCCTCCGGCTTGATCAGGTGCTGCACTCCGGCGGCGGCGACGATGATGTCGGCCTGGCGCAGGTGGGAGGAGAGGTCCCGGGTGCCGGTGTGGCACTGGGTCACCGTGGCGTTCTCCGACTTGCGGGTCAGCAGCAGCGGGATCGACCGGCCGATGGTGACACCGCGTCCGACGACCACCACGTGGGCCCCATTGATCTCGACACCGTGCGCACGCAGCAGCTGGACGACGCCCTGCGGGGTGCAGGGCAGCGGGCCGGTCTCGTTGAGGACGAGGCGGCCGAGGCTCATCGGGTGCAGCCCGTCGGCGTCCTTCGCCGGGTCCATCAGCTCCAGAACCCGGTTGGTGTCGATGCCCTTGGGCAGCGGCAGCTGGACGATGTAGCCGGTGCACTCCGGGTTGGCGTTCAGCTCCCGGACGACGTCCTCGATCTCCTCCTGGGTGGCGGTGTCGGGGAGTTCGCGCTGGATGGAGCCGATGCCGACCTGGGCGCAGTCACGGTGCTTGCCGTTGACGTACCACCGGCTGCCCGGGTCGTCCCCGACGAGCAGGGTTCCGAGGCCGGGAGTGATCCCCTGGGCCTTGAGGGCCGCCACACGGACGGTCAGATCGGATTTGATCGCGGCAGCGGTGGCCTTGCCATCGAGAATCTGGGCAGTCATGGGCCCATCCTCGCGGATGACCCCGCCCGCATACCAATTGCCGGTGCCACGCCCGTACAGGACATTGCACTTGCACAACGTCCCGGGCCCCGGACTGGACAAACGAGTGTTCCGCTTATAACGATGAAGGCCGCGGTTGTACGGGGGGCGGGCCGCTGATCGATGTCCTTCCTCCGTGTGGCCATCTCGTCCCCACACGTCTGTTGAAGGAACACCCCTTATGAGCTTCGGCGACCCGAACAACCCGTACGGGCAGCAGCCCGGCCAGCCTCCCCAGGGCCCGCCGCAGGGACAGCCCGGTTACGGCTACCCGCAGCAGGCTCCGCAGGGTGTCCCGCCGCAGGGCTACGGCTACCCGCAGCAGCAGCCCGGTTATCCGCAGCAGCAGCCCGGCCAGCCCTACGGCGCCTACCCGCAGCAGCCGGGTTACGGCGGCCAGCAGCCCGGCTACGGCGGCGGCATGCCGGAGCTGGCCCACTGGGGTCTGCGCTTCGGCGGGCTGATCGTCGACGGGCTCGTCATGATGGTCCCGTACATCCTCGTCATCATCGGCGGTTCGGTCGGCGACTCGTTCGGCGCGATCCTCGCCGTCATCGGCTTCCTGGGCCTCATCGCCGTGGCGATCTGGCAGCTGTACCAGGAGGGCACCACCGGTCAGACGATCGGCAAGAAGGCCGTGGGCATCCGCCTGCTGCGCGAGGCCGACGGCCGTCCGCTCGGCTTCGGCATGGCCTTCGTCCGCCGCCTGGCCCACTTCCTGGACAGCCTCGCCTGCTACATCGGCTGGCTGTGGCCGCTGTGGGACGAGAAGAAGCAGACGTTCGCGGACAAGGTCTGCTCGTCCGTGGTCGTCAAGGCCAACTGACGCTTCCTGCCGAACCTTCCGGACATGCCGCGAGGGCCGCACCCGATTACGGGTGCGGCCCTCGCGGCATGTCCGGCGGCCGGCTGCGGAACCGGCTCAGCCGTCGCGTACGCCCGGGATCCTCTCCGGCTCCGGCGTCGTGCGCTCCATCACCACGAAGCTGCCGCCCCGGTGCTTGAGCCGGTAGCGCGCCTCGGGATGCAGCTGCTCGGCGTACGCCACCGGGTCCTGGATCGGGCGGGACCAGCCGAAGTCCAGGTTGATGGCGACGATGTCGGGTGCGGTGCCCGGTGCCCCGCCGACCCAGTAGACGGTGCGGTCGGAGGTGAGGTGGGCCATCAGCGTGATGTCCGTCTCGACCCGCGACCCGGCCGGGATGGCGTCCAGCGCCGCCCGGGCCGCCTGGCTGCGGGCGTCGTCGGTGCGGTAGGTCTCCGGGCGCAGCAGATCGCGCAGCGGCAGGTGCTGGGTCATCGCGACGGCGATCGCCGCGGCGACGGGTACGGCGACCTTCGCATACGAGGCGAGCCAGGGGCGGCGCGATCCGCGGCTGCGGCGGACGCCGTCGGCCATGGCGAGGAAGAGCACCGGCATGAGGATCGCGCTGTAGTGCCAGACCATGCCCCAGTGGTTGCTGTCCTGCGAGAGCAGCCGCCAGCCGAGCGTCGGAACGATCAGCAGCGTCAGCGGTGAACGCAGCGCCATGAACGCGGTGATGCCGATCAGGAAGACCAGCATCTCGATCTTGACGGAGGAGTCGAGGACGCCGAGGACGGAGTCCAGCATCGAGACGTCCTGCTCGCCGTTCTTGTCGATCTTCGTCCAGTAGTCGTAGCGGCCGGCGCTGCTGGCCGCCGGGATGAGGACGACGAGGGTGACGACGAAGGCGGCGACCCCGAACACGGCGAGCAGTGCGCCCTGGAGGCGGCGGCCGTACACGAAGAGCAGGAAGCCGACGACGGCGACGGTCGCGCCGAGGTCCTCCTTGACCAGGACGAGCGGCAGCGACCAGAGCAGGGCGGCGGTGTACCGCTTCAGGAGCAGGGCCCGGCAGACGAGGGCCAGCAGCGGTACGGCGAACGCGATCTCGTGGAAGTCAGCCTTCACCGCTTCCTGGATGCCCCAGGAGAGTCCGTACGCGACGGTGACGCAGAGCCCGGAGCGGCCGCCGAGGAGCTGCTGGGTGGTGCGGCCGACGATGACCGCGCCCAGGGCGAACAGCGCGGCCTGGGCGAACAGCAGGGACTCGGCGGACGGCCAGATCCAGTACAGCGGGGCGAGCAGCGCCACGATCGGGGAGAAGTGGTCGCCGAGGATCAGATAGCCGGGGCCCTTGATGTCGACGATCGGCGCGTCGAACCCGGCGTACGCCCGGACCTCCTGCTCGAAGATCCCCAGGTCCCAGGAGGGCGAGCCGAAGCGGGCGTACTGGAAGGCGGAGTAGAGGAAGTAGAGCGCGCACAGGACGGCACCGGCGATGAGGTACGGACGCAGGGGTACGCGGTGGGCGGAGGCGTCCGGGCCCGTGGAGCCGGCCGCCGGGCGGGCGTCCGGGGCGGCGTCCGGCCCCGGGCCCTGGGCGGGCAGGTGCCCCGGCCCGGACCGGTCCGTTCCACTCTTGTTCAGCTCAAGCACGGTGACTGTCCCTGCTGGGGATTGCTACGGCCGTGTCATTAGAACAGAGCGGCGAGCGGATTCCGTACGACGGACACGACGGCGGCCGCACCCCCGCGAAGGGGTGCGGCCGCCGGGGGACGCCGGAGCGACCGCGAAGGAAGCGCGACGGTGGAGAAAGCGCGACCGGTGAAGAAAGCGCGACCGGTGGAAGGAGCGGCGATCAGTGGAAGAAGTGGCGCGTGCCCGTGAAGTACATGGTCACGCCCGCCTTCTTCGCGGCCTCGACGACCAGTTCGTCGCGGACGGATCCGCCGGGCTGGACGACGGCCTTGACACCGGCGGCCGTGAGGATCTCCAGGCCGTCGGGGAACGGGAAGAACGCGTCGGACGCGGCGTAGGAACCGGCGGCCCGCTCAGCGCCCGCCCGCTCGACGGCGAGCTTCGCGGAGTCGACGCGGTTGACCTGGCCCATGCCGACGCCGACCGACGCGCCGTCCTTGGCGAGCAGGATCGCGTTGGACTTGACCGCCCGGGACGCCTTCCAGGCGAAGGCCAGCTCCTTCAGCTCGGCTTCGGAGAGCGCGTCGCCCGTGGCGAGCGTCCAGTTGGCCGGGTCGTCGCCGTCGGCCTGGAGCCGGTCGGCGGCCTGGAGCAGCGCGCCGCCGTCGATCGGCTTGACCTCGAACGCGGCGGTGGGGGCCTCGGGGGCGCGCAGCACGCGGATGTTCTTCTTGCGGGCAAGCACCTCGACGGCGCCGTCCTCGTAGGCCGGGGCGACGATGACCTCGGTGAAGATCTCCGCGACCTGCTCGGCCAGCTCGACCGTCACCGGGCGGTTGACGGCGATGACGCCGCCGAACGCGGAGAGCGGGTCGCAGGCGTGCGCCTTGCGGTGCGCCTCGGCGACGTCGGCGCCGATCGCGATCCCGCACGGGTTGGCGTGCTTGATGATCGCGACGCAGGGCTCGGCGTGGTCGTAGGCGGCGCGGCGGGCGGCGTCGGTGTCCGTGTAGTTGTTGTAGGACATCTCCTTGCCGTGCAGCTGCTCGGCCTCGGCGAGGCCGCCGTTGCCGGAGGTGTAGAGCGCGGCGGACTGGTGCGGGTTCTCGCCGTAGCGCAGGACGTTCTTGCGGGCGAAGGTGTCGCCCAGGAACTCCGGCAGGCCCGAGTCGTCGGCGGCCGCGTAGTCGTCCGCGAACCAGGAGGCAACGGCCACGTCGTAGGCGGCGGTGTGCTGGAACGCCTCGGCGGCCAGCCGCTTGCGGGCCGTGAGGTCGAAGCCGCCCGCCTTCACGGCCGCGAGGACGTCCGCGTACCGCTCGGGGCTCGTGACGACCGCCACGGAGGGGTGGTTCTTGGCGGCGGCGCGGACCATCGAGGGGCCGCCGATGTCGATCTGCTCGACGCACTCGTCGTCGGATGCGCCCGAGGCGACCGTCGCCTTGAACGGGTAGAGGTTCACCACGACCAGGTCGAACGGCTCCACGCCCAGCTCGGCGAGCTGCTCGCGATGGGCGTCCAACCGGAGGTCGGCGAGGATGCCCGCGTGGACGCGGGGGTGCAGCGTCTTGACGCGGCCGTCCAGGCACTCGGGGAAGCCGGTGAGCTCCTCGACCTTGGTGACCGGGACCCCGGCGGCGGCGATCTTCCCGGCGGTCGAGCCGGTGGAGACGAGTTCGACGCCCGCCTCGTGCAGACCGCGGGCGAGGTCTTCGAGCCCCGTCTTGTCGTAGACACTGACCAGAGCGCGGCGGATGGGCTTATTCACCGACATGACCGAGATGAACCTTTCGTCCCTCAATGCGACAGCCGTCACGGGCGATCCGCCCCACGGCCTCGACGAGCAGCGAGCGCTCGACTTCCTTGATGCGTTCGTGGAGGGCGGCTTCGCCCTCCGGGGTGTCCTCCTCGGTCACCTCGACCACGCCCTGCGCGATGATCGGACCGGTGTCGACACCGTCGTCGACGAAGTGGACGGTGCAGCCCGTGACCTTGACGCCGTACGCGAGTGCGTCGCGCACTCCGTGGGCACCGGGGAAGCTGGGCAGCAGGGCGGGGTGGGTGTTGACGGTCCGGCCGCCGAAGGCGGCGAGGAACGCCGGGCCGACGATCTTCATGAAACCGGCGGAGACGACGAGGTCGGGACGGTGTGCGGCGACCTGCGCGGCAAGCGCCTCGTCCCACTCGGCGCGGCTCGCGTGGTCCTTGACCCGGCACACGAACGTGGGGATTCCGGCCCGCTCCGCCCGCTCCGCGCCACCGGTCCCGAAGCGGTCGGCGCCGACCGCGACGATCCGCGCCCCGTACCCCTCGGGGTCGTCGCCGATGGCGTCCAGGAGGGCCTGGAGATTCGTACCGGATCCGGAGACCAGCACGACCAGCCGGGCAGGAGGGGCGGGGGTGGGCGGGGAGGCCACGTCGGGGCCCTTTCTCACGTGATGACCGCGTGGTGACACAGGTGCGGCATGCTCTTTGTAGGGTCGTACGAAGCAATCGCCTCGCCCGATACGGGGAACCCTACGAACGGGCCGACCGTCAGCAACGATACCGGCACACCCGACGGCCCCCACGGGACGGGGGCGTGACCGGGAGGTAGCGTCAGGGGACAGCGAGCCGTCCACCGGACGGACCAAACCGTCCTTCGGGCGGACGAACCGTCCCAGCGGGCGGAAGAACCGTCCTTGCGGGCGGACATGACGAGATGGGGAAGACGTTCACCACATGCCGGACCGAAGCCGTCGCACCGCCTTCCGCTTCCCCCTCCCGGAGCGGTCCGCTCTGCTGATGCGGGAACGCCAGTCCTCCTCTTCGCCTTCCGCGCCGGGCTCCGGGTCCGGCGCGGGCTCGGGCTCGGGCTTGGGCTCGGGCCAGGGCTCGGACCAGGGCTCCGGCTCGGGCTCCGGGTCGGGCGAGAAGCCGCAGGACAACCCCTTCGCCGCGCCGCCCGCGGACCGGCCGGACCAGCCCTGGCAGCCGCGCCATCCTTCCGGGCCCCAGGGCCAGGGGTCGGACGAGCAGGACGGCAACGGCTCCGGTTCCGACGGTGACCGCCCGGCCTGGGGCAGCCGGTGGAGCGACCGGCAGCCCGGCCGGGGCAGCGGCGGATTCGGCGGCCGCCCCGGCGGGAACGGCTCGGGCGGCCCGGGCGGCAAGGGCGGGAACGACCGCGGCCCGGGCGGACTGCGCTGGGCCCCCACCGATCCCGCACAGCGGCGCGCCCGCTACGCGGCCCTGGGCGGTATGTGGGCCTTCTTCTTCGCCCTCTTCGACTTCCCGGAGATCGCCCTGCTGCTGGGTGCGCTCGCGACGTACTGGGCGATCAGCGCGCTCCGTACGCCGCTGAAGAACGCGTCCGCGACGGACCGCACGGCGACGGACGGCGGCTCGGCGGGCACGTCCGTGGACCCGGCCGCGCCCGCCGGCCCCGCCTCGCCCGCCTCGCCGTCGAGCGTCAGCAGCAGGCAGCAGACCACGACGGCGGTCGGCGGTCTGGTGACCGCGCTGCTGGCGCTGCTCATCGTGGGGACGTCGTTCACCGTGCAGCTGGTCTACCGGGACTACTACACGTGCGTGAACGACGCCCTGACCAAGTCCGCCTCGGTGGCCTGCAACGACAAGCTGCCGAAGCCGCTGGAGCCGTTCTTCGGCGTCAAGGAGTAGAAGCCGGACTGCCCGGATCCGCCGGGCGGTCCGGGCCGGGGCCGGTGCGATCGGAGGTGCGACCTGCACGGTCGGCCGCGCGATCGGCGGGGAAGTCGGCCATGAGCCCGCCGGAGCCCTGCTTCAGGGAGGCCCAACGGGCCTCCCTGTTGTCTTTCCCGTGCCAGGGGCCGTCCTTCTCGTGCCACGGGTCGGTCGGCAGGAAGTCGTACGGCTCGAAGCCGGATGCCGCCTCGGGCGCCGAGCCGGACGCCGGCACGGAGGAGGCGGCCGGTGACGCGGGACCGCCCGGCCCCACCTCGCCGGCCTCGCCCGCCGTGCCGCGCCGCCCGCGCCAGGGCGACCACCACCGGCGCGGACGCCCGGAAACGTCGCCCTTCTCCTCGTCCCCCTCCCCTTCTCCCCCGGCTTCGGTCTTGGTTCGGGTCGCGGCTCCGGTCCCGGCTCCGGCCGTCGGGGGTTCGTCCGCTTCCGGTACGTCCCGGCGCCAGGCCCAGCCCGGGGTACGCAGTCGCCACAGGCGCAGCAGCAGGGCCGCCGGTACGCCGATGACGGCCGTCCACACCAGGGCCGCCGGGCCGGTCAGCCACCACACCGGGCCGAACACGCTCAGCGACCCGGTCCCGATCGGCCCGCCCGCCACCGCCGTGAGCAGCGCCGTTCCCGCGCCGCACCCGAGCGCGGCGAGCAGGGTCACCAGCACCGTCTCGCGTGCGCTCCAGGCCCGGGCGCGGGGCGCGTCGGCGGGCGCGGCCCTGCGGGCGGTGAACCAGGCGACCGCCAGCGCGGCCGCCACCGGCACCGCGAGGGCCGCCCAGTTCGGCAGGGCGCCCGATCCCTGGTCCGGTACCGCCGCGAGCAGGGGGAAGCGGGGCAGCGCGGGGGTTCCGTCGAGGCCCAGCGGGGTGGCGGTGGCCCCCGTACCGAGCGAGAAGCCGGGCCCGAGCCCGTACGCCGCCCCCCACAGCGCGGCGTTCGGCGCCAGCGCGGCGGCCAGCAGGAGCACGGCGACGCGCCCCGACCAGTCGCCCGCGAGCCCGAGGAACGCGTCCTGGGCCGCCGCCGCGTTCCGCCCGAGCGCCACCGCGACCAGCAGCGCACCGGCCCCGAGCAGCACCGTCACCCCTGCCGCCGCCGACCGGAACGCCGCCTCGGCCCGGTGCCGGAAGAGGGTCCGCGCGACGGCCTCCTGGACCGCCAGGGGCGACCAGGAAGGCGCGGGCCCGAACGGCCGCCCGGCCGCCGTCCACACCCCGGCGGCCGCCGCACCGGCCACCACCAGCGCCACCGGGAACGCGAGCGTGTCCGGATCCGCGTACAGCGGACCGCCCCGCGCATAGGCCGCCGCCCCCGCGACGACCAGCAGATATCCGGCGGTCACCGCGCAGAACACGCCCGCCCGTGAGGGCCCGGCCGACCTCTCCACGCCCCCCTCCCCCAGCTCCGCCCGTGCCCCCTCCCGCGGCTCCTCCTGCGCCTCCGCCGCGTCCCGCGCCGCGCGGTGCGCCAGCCAGACCGGGCCCAGGACGAGCAGCAACGGGACCACGCCGACGGGCGCGGGGACGCCGCTCAGCGTGTCGGGCCGCACGAGCCCCGCGCCGTGCGCGAGCAGCCAGACCCCCGCTGCCGCGCGCAGCGCCCCGCCCGGCCCGCTGTCCGGGTACGGGGAGCTGATCCACACCACCATGACCAGCACCGTCAGCGCCCCGAGGCCGAGCCCGGCGGCGACGACGCCCTTCACCAGGGCGGAGGCCAGGGCGAGGGTGCGGTTCTGCCGCACCGTCACCTGCGGGCTGCGTTGCGTCATTTGGGTCACGCGGCCCATGCTGCCAACGACACGCGCTTATTTCGCGTAACGCGCGAAGAGCCGCTGTGTCGCTCAATATACGTTTATGTACTTTTTCACCCAGCGCGGTGCTGCCGGGGGCCGTCCATGACCCGGAGCACGACCGACGAGGCCGCCGTGCCGCCGCTGCCCTCCCCCAAGGAGCGCCGCAGACTGCGCGAGGCGAAATCGTTGAGCGAGGAGGAGGTGGCGGCGGCGGTCGGCGTCACGCGTGCCACCGTGCGTTCCTGGGAGACGGGGCGCACGAGCCCGCGCGGACGCAAGCGCGCGCTGTACGCCAAACTCATCGCCCCCGAACCGGCGGTGAAGCCCGCCGTGAAGCACACGGCGGTGACCGCGAAGGCGGCAGCGAAGGCGGCAGCGGCGGTGTCGAGTCCGGCGGCAACGGTTCCGGCCGGGCCCGAACCGGCCGATGCCCCTTCCCTGCCCGAGGCGCCTCCCGCGGCACCACCCGCCGACCCGCGCCCGGCCCCGCCGACGGAGGCTCCCGGTGAGCGGCGCGTCTCCCCCGCCGAGGCGTTCGACGCGTTGTACGCCCGCACCGCCCCCGGCCTCGTCCGGCAGACCTATCTGCTGACCGGCCGCCGTGCCCTGGCCCGCGAGTCCGTCGAGCGCGCCTTCGAACTGGCCTGGCAGCGCTGGCCCGAGGTGGCCGTCGACCGGGACCCGGGCGGCTGGGTGCGCGCGGCGGCGTACGAGTACGCGATGTCGCCCTGGCACCGGCTGCGCCGCACGCACCGGCACCCCGACGCCCCGCCCACTGAGCCGGGCAAGCGGGCGCTGTTCGACGCGCTGCTCGACCTGCCTCCGGCCTACCGGCGCACCCTGCTCCTGTACGACGGGGTCGGGCTGGACCTGCCGGAGACCGCGGCCGAGACGGAGGCCAGCACCCCGGCGGCGGCGGGCCGTCTGATGACCGCCCGGGCCGCCGTCGCCGAACGGCTCCCCGAGCTGGCGGACGCCGACTCGCCCGCCGAGCAGTCGGCCCTGCTGCACGAGCGGCTCGGCGGCCTCGCCCGCGCCGAGCACGTTCCCGTACCGCAGCCGGCCCGTGCCGTGCGCACCGGCAGCGAGAACAGGGCCAGGCTGTGGACCCGGGCCGCCGTCGCGGGCGTCGCCCTGCTCATCGCCGTGACCGGGCTGACCCTGCACACCGCGCCCACCCACTACGAGCAGCCGATCTCGCCCCCCGAACGGGTCGGAGGCGTACCGCCGCGCGGCGGTCCGCAGCAGCTCACCGCGCAGGACCTGAAGCTGCAGAAGTCGCTGAGCGACCAGCTGGCGCACGGCCCGGAACGGCTGGTGCCGGAACTCCGCTGAGACCGGCGGCCGACCGCGTACGCGAACGGCGCGGGCCCGCACCCCTGATCCGAAGAGGGGGTGCGGGCCCGCGCCGTGTACGTGCGTCCCAGCGGCCCGCGTCAGGCGCCGAGGATCTCGCGCGCCAGCTTGGCGGTCTCGGTCGGCGTCTTGCCGACCTTCACGCCGGCGGCCTCCAGGGCCTCCTTCTTCGCCTGGGCGGTGCCCGAGGAGCCGGAGACGATGGCGCCGGCGTGGCCCATGGTCTTGCCCTCCGGGGCGGTGAAGCCCGCGACGTAGCCGACGACCGGCTTGGTGACGTTCGCCTTGATGAAGTCGGCGGCACGCTCCTCGGCGTCGCCGCCGATCTCGCCGATCATCACGATGAGGTCGGTGTCGGGGTCGGCCTCGAACGCCGCGAGGGCGTCGATGTGCGTCGTACCGATGACCGGGTCGCCACCGATGCCGACGGCGGAGGAGAAGCCGATGTCACGGAGCTCGTACATCATCTGGTAGGTCAGCGTGCCGGACTTGGACACGAGACCGATGCGGCCGGGCTTGGTGATGTCGCCCGGGATGATGCCGGCGTTGGACTGGCCCGGGGTGATGAGCCCGGGGCAGTTCGGGCCGATGATCCGGGTCTTGTTGCCCTTCTCGTTCGCGTACGCCCAGAAGGCGGCGGAGTCGTGAACGGCGATGCCCTCGGTGATGACGACCGCGAGCGGGATCTCGGCGTCGATCGCCTCGACGACGGCGGCCTTGGAGAAGGCCGGCGGGACGAAGAGGACGGACACGTTCGCGCCGGTCTTCTCCATCGCTTCCTTGACGGAGCCGAAGACCGGAACCTCGGTGCCGTCGAAGTCGACGGACGTACCGGCCTTGCGCGGGTTGACGCCACCGACGATGTTGGTGCCGTCACCCAGCATGAGCTTGGTGTGCTTCATGCCCGTGGCGCCGGTCATCCCCTGGACGATGACCTTGCTGTCCTTGGTGAGGAAGATAGCCATGGTGTTGGAGTCCCTCGTCCCTTACTTCGCAGCCGCGGCGAGCTCGGCGGCCTTGTCGGCCGCGCCGTCCATGGTGTCCACGCGCTGAACGAGCGGGTGGTTGGCGTCGGAGAGGATCTTGCGACCCAGCTCCGCGTTGTTGCCGTCGAGACGCACGACCAGCGGCTTCTCGACCTTCTCGCCCTTGGACTCCAGGAGCGCGAGCGCCTGCACGATGCCGTTGGCGACCTCGTCACAGGCGGTGATGCCACCGAAGACGTTGACGAAGACGGACTTGACGTCCGGGTCGCCGAGGATGATCTCCAGGCCGTTCGCCATGACCTCGGCGGAGGCGCCGCCCCCGATGTCGAGGAAGTTGGCGGGCTTCACGTTGCCGTGGTTCTCACCGGCGTACGCGACGACGTCCAGGGTCGACATGACCAGGCCGGCGCCGTTACCGATGATGCCGACCTCGCCGTCCAGCTTGACGTAGTTGAGGTTCTTGGCCTTGGCGGCAGCCTCGAGCGGGTTGGCTGCGGCCTTGTCCTCGAGGGCCTCGTGCTCCGGCTGGCGGAAGTCGGCGTTCTCGTCGAGCGAGACCTTGCCGTCCAGCGCCAGGATGCGGCCGTCCTTGGTCTTCACCAGCGGGTTGACCTCGACGAGGAGGGCGTCCTCGGCGACGAAGGTCTTCCACAGGGTCACCATGGCCTCGGCGACACCCTCGGCCACGTCGGCCGGGAACTTCGCCTGGGCCACGATCTCGCGGGCCTTGACGATGTCGACGCCGGAGTTGGAGTCGACCGGGACCTTCGCGAGGGCCTCGGGGGTCTTCTCCGCGACCTCCTCGATGTCCATGCCGCCCTGCACCGAGGCCATGGCCAGGAAGGTGCGGTTGGTGCGGTCGAGGAGGTACGAGACGTAGTACTCCGCCTCGATCTCCGGGGACAGCTCGGCGATCATCACCTTGTGGACCGTGTGGCCCTTGATGTCCATGCCGAGGATGTCGGTCGCCCGGGCGACCGCCTCGTCGGCGTCGGCGGCCAGCTTGACGCCACCGGCCTTGCCGCGGCCGCCGACCTTCACCTGCGCCTTGACGACCGACTTGCCGCCCAGCTTCTCGGTCGCCTCGCGGGCTGCCTCAGGCGTGTCGATGACTTCACCGGCCAGCACCGGTACACCGTGCTTGGCGAAGAGGTCCCTCGCCTGGTACTCGAACAGGTCCACGCGCGTCCGTCCCTTTTAGTGGTCTCGCGGTTCGTTCTTCTGCGTGGGCGTGCCGCGAAGGGCAACGTGACTGCGCTGTCACAAGGGAGGCATACACGGTGTCCGCGTACGCGGCATGTCCATCCGGCAGGTTATCCCCGCGCTCCGCGTGACCCTAAATCGCAGATCACACCTGAGCGGTGATAACGGTCACAGAGGGTGGCCCTTCCCGGCCCCCGGACGGGGCTCGCCGGGGGCCGGGAAGGGCTGTCGGGGCACCGGAACACCCGGCCCGGGTCCCCTGGGGCCCGGTACTCCGGTGCAGTGAATCGCCCACGGCGCGTGCGCCGTGGGCGCCCCGCTCGTTCGGTTACCGCCCGGGCACCGCGTCCGTCACGAAGGACGGGGCGACCGAGGTGAGGCCCTGGACGCCGGTGGCCGCGTTGCCGACGGCGGGGCGGGCGTCCTCGCGGACCGTGTCCGCCAGACCGCCCGCGAACGGCCGGGCCTGAGCCCCGACGCCCTCGGCCAGCGGCTGCACCTGGGAGGTGACCCCCTGGGCGAACGGCGCGACCGCGTCCCCGGTCAGCCCCTGCGCGAGCGGCCGCACCTCGGACACGACGCCCTCGGCGAACGGCACGGCCGCACCGGTGACGCCGTACGCCAGCGGCTGGACCTCGGTCGTGACGCCCTGCACGAAGGGGGCGGCGGCATCGCCGACGACGCCCTGGGCGAACGGCCCGACCTCGCCGACGACGCCCTGCGCGAGCGTGCCGACGTCACCGACCGCCTGGCCGACGACCGGGACGGCCGCGCCGACCGCGTCCGCGGCGAGCGGCGGCAGCACGGAGTCGGACGTCTGCTCGACGACGGGCCCGGCCTCGGCCAGCGCACCCTGTACGGCGGTCGGCACCTGGCTCTGCGCGTAGCCGGGGATCTGCTCGATCGGCCCGAAGAGGTAGTCGATCTCGTCGACCGGCGCGGCCGGGATCTGCGCGGCGGGGAGCTGCGCGTCAGGGATACCCGCGTCGGGGAACTGCACGTCAGGGATCTGTGCGTCGGGGAGGTGACCGGCTTCGGGAACCTGCTGTACGTCGCCGAGCTCCGGCACCCCGGGGGTCCCCGGGATCTCCGGGGTCTGGGAGAGCTCCGGGGCCTGCGGCGTGCCCACCTGCGACGGGAGGCTGTCCCGCACGTCGGCCGCACCAGCGGCCTGGGCGGCCCCGGCAGCCTTGTTCCCGGTCGCCGTCAGCGTGTCCTCGGCGTCGCCGACACGGTCGACCGCCTTGCCGTCGGTGACGGCCTTGGCGTCCTTGACCGCCTTGGCGTCGGTGACGGTCTCGACGACCTCCGTCGCGTCGGGGGCCCCGGCCTCCAGGTCCGGGGTGGACAGCGGTACGGACACGGGCAGTTCGGCCGCGCTCGCCGCAGCGGTGCCGAGCGCCCACATACCGGTGGCGGTGGCGGCGACGGCTATGGATCGGCGCATGTTCTTGTGCATGGGTGTGTCAGATCCTTCGAAGATGTTCGGCTGTCCGGAGGGTTCGTCCGGACGCGGGCAGACCTGTTCCGCCCCCGCGCGGCAGGTCGAGGCGGGGGAACGGCCTGCCCTAGCCGGGGAATTCGAGGATCTCGCCGGATCTGTCGGTGATCGGCGCCGCGGTCGCGGGGAGCCCGGCTCCCCGGACGAGCGCGGCGCACGGGGCCCCCGGGACGGGGGCCGCGTGCAGGTCGCCGCCGCGCGGCCCCTGGGCATCGGCCGCCGCCGTGCGTGCGAAGTCGCCGCAGGGGGCGAAGGGAGCCCGGTCCCGCGTGGGCGGGAGCGCCGGCGTGGGCGCGGTGAGCTGCGCGTGCCCGGCGTGCGGCGTGCCGGACCGGTCCGGCACGACCGGGACGAGGCCCGCTGTCCCAGTGCTCCGGGCATGACCACCGGCCGCACGCTCGGCCGAGGCGCCCGCGCCGGTGTCGCCCGGCGTGCTGGGGCCCCCGGCACCACGGCCGGTGTCCGGAGCGGAAGGTGACGGAGCGCCCGGCACACCCGGTACGTCCGGGGCACCGCCGGGCACGGACAGCAGGGAGAGCAGCGGAGGGAGCCCCGGCACGGCCGCCACCAGGGGCCGCGCCTCTCCGGCGATCCGGTCGACGGCGTCGCCCGCTCCCCCGACCACGGCATCACCGGCATCGCGCACGCGGGCGGGTGCGGAGGCGACGGGATCGGCGGCCGCAACGGTGTCGACAGGCTCCGTGACCGGCTCCGTGGCCGGCTCCGTGACCGGCTTCGTGGCCGGTGCCGCAGACGGTGCCGCAGTCGCGTTCCGTACGGGCTCAGGCTCGGGCTGCGCGGCTCGGTGCTCTGCGGCTCGGTGTTCTGCGGCCTGATGGCGTACGGCGCGGTCGACCGGCTCGACGACTGATGCGGCCACCGGGTCCACGGCCGGTTCGGCCACCGGCTCCACGGCGTGGTCGACCCCCGGCTCCACGACGTGGCCGGCACCCGTCACGGCCTCCGCCACGGAGGCGGTGAGCCGGCCCGGGTCCGGACGCTCCTGCGCTTCCGCTCGGCCGCCCGCGAGAAGGCCCAGGGCCAGCAGCCCGCCGAGGAACAGCACGACCTGTACCGCGCGACGCCCCGCCGTCCCGCGCGCCGGGCGCGGATCGACGGCTGCGCGGGCAGCGGCGGTTGCGGTCACCTCGGGTGGGCTCCTGGTACGCAGGCGAGTGGCGGCGGAGGGCAGCGGAATGCACCCCTCCGCGAACGACGGTGTCGATGCTTGCACGAGCCCGTGGGGGTCACGCAAGTCCCTGGCTACGGTTGGTGCTCCTTGTCCGGTATGGGTAGTGGTCTCTTCTCGATCGCCGCCGCCATGACGTCCGGGAAAAGATCCGGCGTACAGGCGAACGCGGGTACGCCCAGCGCTCCGAGCGCCGCCGCGTGCTCGTGGTCGTACGCCGGTGCTCCCTCGTCGGAGAGGGCCAGCAGCGTCACGACCTGCACGCCGGACGCCTTCATCCCGGCGACCCGTTTGAGCATCTCTTCGCGTATGCCGCCCTCGTAGAGATCGCTGATGAGGACGACGACGGTGTCGGCGGGGCGGGTGATCCTCGACTGGCAGTACGCGAGCGCCCGGTTGATGTCGGTGCCGCCGCCGAGCTGGGTGCCGAAGAGGACGTCGACGGGGTCGTCGAGCTGGTCCGTGAGGTCGACGACCGCCGTGTCGAAGACGACGAGCCGGGTCGAGAGGGTGCGCATGGAGGCGAGCACCGCGCCGAAGACCGAGGCGTGGACGACGGAAGCGGCCATCGAGCCCGACTGGTCGACGCACAGGACGATGTCCTTCTTGGCGGACCGGGAGGAGCGGCCGTAGCCGATGAGGCGCTCCGGCACGACCGTGCCCGTCGTCGTCCCTGTTGACCCTGCCGGCCCGGTCGTCCCTCTTGCCCCGCTGGTCGTCGCGGTGTCCGGTGCCGGGAGCGTCAGGTAGTTCTTGAGGTTCGCCCGGATGGTGCGGTCCCAGTCGATGTCCCGGTGGCGCGGCCGGCTGATCCGCGCCGAACGGTCCAGGGCCCCGGTCAGGGTGGCCTTGGTGCGGCTCTCCAGCCGCGCCTCCAGGTCCTCGACGACCTTGCGGACGACGGCGCGGGCGGTCTCCTTCGTCGTCTCGGGCATCGCTTTGCCGAGGGACAGCAGGGTGCCGACGAGATGGACGTCCGGCTCGACCGCCTCCAGCATCTCCGGCTCCAGGAGCAGGGTCGCCAGGCCGAGCCGGTCGATCGCGTCGCGCTGCATGACCTGGACCACGGAGCTGGGGAAGTAGGTCCGGATGTCGCCGAGCCAGCGGGCGACGGAGGGCGCCGACGCACCGAGTCCGGCCGAACGGCCGGCGGTGCCCCGGCCGTTGGGCTTCTTCTCCCCGCCCCCGCCGTACAGCGCGTTCAGCGCACGGTCCATCGCCGCGTCCTGGCCGGTGAGGGCGCGGTCCGTGCTGTCGGCGCTGTCCGCGCCGAGCACCATCCGCCAGCGCCGCAGCCGTTCGGCGTCGGGCGGGGTGTGCCGGGCCGGGGTCATCCGCTCCATCGTCTCCGCCATCGGGTCCGTCCTCGGCTCCGTCCCCGGGCCCGTCTTCGGGTCCGCCTTCGGGCCCGTCTTCGGGTCCGTTCCGGTCGTCGTCATACGGCCGCCTCCGCGGGCTCGGGCGGACGGCCGAGCAGCAGGTGCAGCACCGGTTCGACCGCGTCGGCCCTGGCCCGGTCGAGACCGGGTCCGAAGCCCCCGGTCGCCGGGACCGCATCGTCCCGCCGGGCACCCTCGGGGACGGGCCCGCGCCGGACCAGCTCGCCGAGGGTGCGCCGTACGCCCGGTTCGTACGCGGAGAAGGTGCGGCGCAGCAGCGGCAGCACATCGGTGAACAGGTCGGCGGGGACACCGGTCAGCCAGGCGTCGACGAGGCCGAGGAGCCGCTCGTCGTGGATCAGGAGCATGCCGCCGCCCGACGTGCCGCCGACGAACCCCTCGATCCAGGCGGCGGCGTCGGCGGGCGGCGTTCCGGGCGAGAGCGCCAGGCCCATCAGTCGGGCCGCCTCGTCCTCCGGCAGCCGGCCCTCGTCCAGGAGCAGCCGGGTGGCCCTGCCCCTGATGATTCCGGCGACCGTGTCCCGGGACGCCAGCTTGTGCAGGACCGCGTCCCAGCGTTCGCGCAGGCCCGGGCCGGGCTCCGCCCCGGTGTCCAGTAGGCCGATCGCCCCGTGGACGGCCTCCACCTGACCGCGCAGCGCCTCGGCGCCGTCCGGGTCGAGGCCGGTGCAGGCGGGCGGCAGGCCGACGCAGATCCGCTCGGCAAGTCCGGCGGCGACCTCCGTGAGCGCCCCCGTGTCCGTGGACCGCACGTCCCCGTACCGCAGGGAGCGGGCCAGGGCGGGCAGTGCGTCCGCGAGGTGGCCTACGTCCGCGTCGAGTGCGGCCCGGTCGGCGAGGGCCTTCATCACGACGGGCAGGGCGTCGGGCAGTTCGGCCAGGAGGCAGTGCTCGGCGAGTGCGGTGACCTCGGCCAGCGCGGTCGCCGCCACGGCCTGCGACCCGGCCTTCGCGGTGGCGGCGGTGAGCACGGTCGTGCCCCACACGCCCGCCTCCGCGACCCGGACGTGCAGTTCCGGTTCCCAGCTCAGCCGCCAGCTCTCCCGGAAGGTGCCGGTGCTGCCGCGCCCGGCGACCGGGTCGCCCCAGCCGACGTCGAGGAGGCGCAGCCGGTGCAGGAGGCGGCTGCGGGCGGCGTCGGTCTCCTTGCGCAGGTCGAGGTCCAGCTCGCGTTCCGATGCCTCCGGCTTGAGCCGGAGGGTGCGCTGGCTGCGGGTCAGGTCCCGTTGCAGGGGGACGGCCGGGGCTGTGTCCGGGACCTCGCCGAGGCTCTCGCCGACGGTCAGCCGGTCCCGGACGAGGGCGAGCGGGACGTCGGACCCCTCGCACATGACGGCCCGCACGGCATCGGTCGTCTCCCCCAGGCCCGCCAGCGGGCGGCCCCGGAGGGCGGCGAGGGTCTCGGCGAGCCGGACGGCCTCGATGACATGGGCGGTGGAGACGAACCGGTCCTCGCCGCGCAGCAGTCCGGCGACCTTGGTCATCCAGCGCTCGATCGGCCGGTCGGCCGCCTCGAAGAGGTGCCCGTACCAGCCGGGCGAGTCGATCCCGGCCCCGTATCCGCTCTGCCGGGCGAGGCGGCGGTGGGTCCACGGCACCCAGGTCAGATCCGTTTTGACCTTCGGAAGGCCCTTGAGCAGCGCACGGTCGGCGGCGAGGGTGGTGCGGGCGGCCAGAGCGGGCACATGCCAGGCGCCGCAGACGACGGCCACGTCGTCCCCGAACTCCTTGCGCGCGGCACGCAGCTGGATCCGCATGTACGCCTCGCGCACCGCGTCACGCGGCTGCCCGCCGTCCCCGTACGCCTCGCGGAGCGCGCTCATGGCCTCGGCCAGCGCGGCGAACGGTGCGAGGGCGTCTCCGGGAGTGCCCTCGGGGCGCGCGCCCTCGGGGGGTGCATCACCGTCGTCCGCGGTGCGCCCGTGGCCGGTGCCGTCGCCGCCCGGCGAGCGGTGCTCGACGACGTCCTCCCACCAGCGCTCGGGATCGTCGTACCCGGCGGTCTCGGCGAGCACCCGGATCGGGTCGACGACCGGCGTGACCTCCTCCCTCTCCTTCTGGGCGTGCTCGGGCCCCTCCCCCGGCCCCTCGGGCGCGGGCTCCTTGAGCGCGAGGGAGTGGGCGGCGGGCAGGTCGATGAAGCGGACCGGGATGTCGTGGTCGAGGGCCCAGCGGATGGCCACCCACTCGGGCGAGAAGGCGGCCATCGGCCAGAAGGAGGCGCGCCCGGGATCGTCCACGGCGTGGGCGAGCAGCGCCACGGGCGGCCGCATCCGCGGGTCGGCGGCCAGGGGCACCAGCGCATCGCCCTCGGGCGGCCCTTCGATGAGGACGACGGCCGGACGGGCTTCCCGGAGCGCGGCGAGGACCGCGCGGGCCGACCCGGGGCCGTGGTGCCGCACTCCCAGCAGCCAGGGCCCACCGGCGGGTCCGGCAACCGGCCCGGTCGCGGTGCGGCCGGCCACCCTGGCGCCGGTCACTGCCGCGCCGCTCATGCCGACACCTCGCGTCATGCGGACACCTCGCGGCAGGCGCGATAGAAGTCCTTCCAGCCGTCCCGCTCGCGGACCACGGTCTCCAGATACTCCTGCCAGACCACCCGGTCCGCAGCGGGGTCCCGGACGACCGCGCCGAGGATGCCGGCCGCGACGTCGCCGGGGCGCAGGACGCCGTCGCCGAAGTGGGCCGCGAGCGCGAGGCCTCCTGTGACGACGGAGATCGCCTCGGCGGTGGAGAGGGTGCCGGAGGGGGACTTCAGCTTCGTGCGCCCGTCGGTCGTCACCCCGTCGCGCAGTTCACGGAAGACCGTCACCACGCGCCGGATCTCGGTCAGGCCCTCGGGGGACGCGGGCAGGTCGAGCGCGCGGCCGATCTGGTCGACCCGCCGGGACACGATGTCGACCTCGGCGTCCGGCGTCTCGGGCAGGGGCAGCACCACGGTGTTGAACCGGCGGCGCAGGGCGCTGGACAGCTCGTTGACGCCGCGATCCCGGTCGTTGGCCGTGGCGATGAGGTTGAACCCGCGGACGGCCTGGACCTCCTGCCCCAGCTCGGGGACGGGGAGCGTCTTCTCGGACAGGATCGTGATGAGCGAGTCCTGCACATCGGCGGGGATGCGGGTCAGCTCCTCGACCCGGGCGGTCATGCCCTCGGACATGGCCCGCATCAGCGGACTGGGCACCAGGGCGTCGCGACTGGGGCCGTGGGCCAGCAGTTGCGCGTAGTTCCACCCGTAGCGGACGGCTTCCTCGGGCGTGCCCGCGGTGCCCTGCACGAGCAGCGTCGAGTCGCCGCTGACCGCGGCGGCGAGGTGCTCGGACACCCAGGTCTTGGCCGTGCCGGGGACGCCGAGCAGGAGCAGCGCCCGGTCGGTGGCGAGCGTGGTCACGGCCACCTCGACCAGGCGGCGCGGACCCACGTACTTCGGCGTGATCACCGTCCCGTCCGGCAGGGTCCCGCCCTGCAGATAGGTGGCGACGGCCCACGGCGACAGCCGCCAACGGGCGGGCCTGGGACGGTCGTCGGCCGCCGCGAGCGCCTTCAGCTCGTCGGCGAACGCGTCCTCCGCGTGCGGGCGCAGGACCTGCGCGCCCGCCTCCGGCTCGACGGCCGCGGTGGTGTTGGACACGGTCATGGCTCCCCCTCCAGATCGGTCGACCTGATCTGGTTACCACCGTGCACCATGCCACTGACAACGGTCCCTGACCGCAGGTCAGAGCCCGTTGGCGAGCATGTGGGCCCCCTCCCCCGGAGGCCCGGCACCCCTGCCCGGTCCAGTTCGGCTCGGTCCGGTCCGGTCCGGTCCGGTCCGGTCAGCCCACGATCGGCGACACGGCGACACAGCCGCCCGCCGCGAGCATGCCCTCGCCCTTCGCCTCCTTGATCACCTCGCCCTTGTAGGTGATGGAGCAGGTGACGTCGGCGCCGCCCGCCTCCAGGGCCAGCGGTGTGACGGCGGGCGGCATGATGCCGCGCAGCTTCACGGTCTTCTTCCACGGCAGGGTCGGCTTGGTGACGGTCTCCAGCTCGGGCTCCATGGCCTCGCCGCCGCCCCCGTGGTACGTGATCTCGTCGACGCTCGTGCCGGTGACCTCGTACGTGACCTCGTAGGTCTCGTCCACGGTGGTGTCGACCGCCTTGCCGACCGCCTTGTCCACGGACTCGGCCGAGCAGGCCCCGAGTCCGAGCACGAGAACGGCGACCGCGAGGGCGCGGGTGGTACGGACGGTACGGGTGGTTCGGTTCATCTGGGATCCCCCCTGGATCGGCCCGGGCACGGATCCGTTCCGTACACGGAGACCGCAGAGAAGCCCACGGGCGGGGCAAAGTCAAATCCCCTCGGACCTCTGCTTCGCAGGTCGGGAGCAGGTCGGAGGGGATTGTCAGTGGCGCCCCCTACCGTCGGAGACATGCAGCTATCTCACGGGGGAGAGACTTCGCCCACCGGTGCCCCGGTGGCGCGCTGGTCGGTGGAACAGGTGCTGGCATTGGCTCCTGACGCGACATCACGCAAAGCGGGCACGCGGCTCGGCGCGGCCGGTCCGTGGTCCGGCACCGGGTGCGACGCGACGGGTGCGGTGTGGGGCCTGTGCCAGGGAAGCGGGAGCACGCCCTATCGGACGGTGGTCGACACCACGGGGCCTGCCTACGCGTGCAGTTGCCCGAGCCGGAAGTTCCCGTGCAAGCACGCGCTGGGGTTGTTGCTGCTCCGGGCGTCCGACGACGCCGCGTTCCGGCTCGCCGAGCCGGCCGACTGGGTCGAGGAGTGGCTGGCGGGCCGGCGCGTACGCGCGGCACAGAAGGGCGGCGGCGCCGCGGCGGGCGGTGACAGCGCCCGCCGCCCCGTCGACACCGACGCCGCCAGAAAGCGGGCGGAGCGCCGAGCGGAGCGGGTCACGGGCGGTGCCCATGAGCTGGAACAGCGCCTGGGCGACCTGCTGCGCGGCGGACTGGCCGCGACGGACCGCTCGGGGTACGGCCTGTGGGAGGAGACCGCGGCCCGCATGGTCGACGCCCAGGCCCCCGGTCTCGCCGCCCGGGTGCGGGAGTTGGGCGCGATCACGGGGTCCGGGGCCGGCTGGCCGGTCCGGCTGCTGGAGGAGTGCGGGCTGCTCCATCTCCTGGCCACGGCCTGGCTCGGCCGGGACCGGCTGCCGGAGCCGCTGGCCGCGACCGTGCGGACGAGAGTGGGGCTGCCCATGTCCGCCGAAGGCCCGCCGATCCGTGACCACTGGCTGGTCCTCGCGCAGTACGACATCCCGGACGGCAAGATCGTCACCCGCCGGATCTGGCTGTACGGGCGGGGAACGGGCCGCACCGCTCTGCTGCTCTCGTTCGGCGCGGCGGGCCGGTCCCCGGACCGGGCGCTGCCGGTGGGAGCGACGGTCGACGCCGAGCTGACGCCGTATCCCGGCGGCGGGCAGCTCCGGGCGGAGCTGGGCGAGCAGTTCGGGACCACGGCCGCGGCCGGCCCTCCGCCGGGGATCGCGGCGGCGGCCGCACCGGCCGTGTACGGGAACGCCCTGCGGGAGGACCCCTGGCTGGACGCGTGGCCGGTGACCTTGCGTGACGTCATACCCGTGCCGTCCAAGGACGGCTGGCAAGTGGCTGACGCCCACGCCGAAGCCCACGCCGACGGCCCCGCGACCGCCCACGCCGACGCCCGCACCGGATCCGCGCTGCCCATCGCCCCGGCCGCGCTGTCCCGACCGGGGCTGTGGAAGCTCGTCGCCCTGTCCGGCGGCGGCCCGGTCACGGTCTTCGGCGAGCTGGGCCACCGCGGCTTCGACCCGTTCGCGGCCTGGGACCCGGGCGAGCGGCAGGAGGACGGGCGCGTCACGGGCGGGTCGGTCGTCCAACTGGCCTGACCCGAGCGGCAGGGACGATCGGCCTGCGCGCCGGTGCCCACCCACCTATTCCTCTCTTCCTCGCGGCTCTGTCCCTGCCCCTGCTCCCCACCCCTGTCCGGCCCGCATCCACCGTCCGTGTCCGCTCCCCCATCCACCGCCCCTGCCCCCCACTGCCCTTGCTCGCTCCCCCTGTCCGACATCCGCGCATCCCTGCCACGGGAGGGGAAAGAGATGCCTCGCACGACCGGCCCCACCGCAACGACCCCCGCCGACACCTCCACCGCGCCCCCCGCCTCCGGGTCCGTCGACTCCCTCCCCTGGGAGGAGTTGGTCACCTCGGCGCTCCTCGGGACCGACCGCCGTCCTCCCGCACCACGCGGCGGCCCCCTATCGGCCGATGCTCCCGCCGCCCTGCTGGACGCCGCCGCCCTGCACACCGTGCGGCGGCGGGCCGGGCTGCTCCCCGCCACGCCGGAAACCCGACCCGAGCCCGCCGCCCCGGATCCGCGCCCGGCGCTCCCCGAGGCCGCCCGACACCGGCTCGCCCACCTGCTGGCCGACCGCTCCGCGCCCTCGGGCAGCGGGCGGCGGGGGACCGCGCCCGACCTCACCGAGCTCATCCCGCAGTGGCTGGCCATCGCCAACCGGAGGGGCTTCCGCGCCCCGGCGGCCCTGCTGCCTCCGCTGCTGGACGCCGCCCGCGCGCGTACGGACCTGCGCCCGCAGGCGCTCGCGTTCGCCGGACCGCGCGGCAGATGGCTGGCCGGGCTGAATCCCGACTGGAAGTTCGCCCTGCGGGGCTCCGCGAGCGGCGCGCCGCAGACCGACACCACGGACCCGGACGCGGTGGCCCGGCTGTGGGAGGAGGGGCTGTTCGCGGAACGGGTCGCGCTGCTCGACGCCGTACGGGCGCAGGATCCGCCCGCCGGACTCGCCCTGCTCGCGACCACGTGGGCCGCCGAACGGGCTGAGGACCGGCTGATGTTCCTGGATTCCCTGCGGTCGGGACTCGGCGACGCCGACGAGCCGTTCCTGGAACAGGCCCTGTCCGACCGCAGCCGCAATGTCCGCGCCACCGCCGCCGAACTGCTCTCCGCCCTGCCCGAGTCGGCGCTCGCCGGACGGATGGCGGCCCGCGCGATGTCCTGCGTGCACCCGGACCGTACGGGGGACCTCGCCGCCATCGCCGTGGAGGCTCCGCACGAGTGCGACGCGGGCATGCAGCGCGACGGTGTCATGGCGGTCCCGCCGACGGGGCGGGGCGAGCGGTCGTGGTGGCTCGGGCAGTTGGTGGAGGCCACCCCGCTCGGCGTCTGGGAGGAGCGGTTCGGCGGGCGTCCGGCCGAAGAGGTCGTGGCCTTGCCCGTCGCCGACGACTGGGCCGACGAGCTGCACACCGCCTGGTGCCGGGCGGCGGTCCGGCAGCGGAATCCACGGTGGGCCCGGGCTCTGCTCGGGCGCTCGTCGGCGCCGGTGGCGAGCGGCCCCGGGACGGCATCGATCGCCGAGCGCTCGAAGCTCCTCGCGATCCTGGACGCCGGGGAACGCGCCTCCTGGGTGGCCGGGTTCATCGCGGCGCACGGCCTGTCGGAGGCGTTCCAGCTGCTCGGGGTGTGCACGGTCCCCTGGGCGGGGCCGCTCGGGCGTGCGGTGGTCGACGCGCTCGACATCGCGCGGGACGGCGGGAGTTATCCGTGGAGCTTCAGCGGGGTGATGGGCCTCGCGGAGCGCTGCCTCGATCCGGCCGAGGCCGACCGGCTGGAGGTCCTGACGGCAGCGCAGGACGAACAGGAGGGGGCATCGCCGGGAGCGGGCGGCTACTGGTCGGAAGCCTTCCAACGCCTGGTCTCCACCCTGCGGCTGCGCGCCGCGATGGAGGCTGAGCTGATGGCCTGACAGCCACGGCGGGGGCACTGCCGCCCCGGACGGAGACGGGCCGGGACGGAAACGACCCGGGACGCAGACGACCCACGACGAAGACCGGCCGGGACGGAGACAGCCCGGTACGCAGACCACCCGGGACGAAGACGGGCCCGTGCGTGGCGGGCCCGTCCCGGGTGCGGCGTTCAGGCCTGGGCGGCACCCTGGCGGACGTTGGCGTTGACCCACGTGACGATCTCGGTCGTCGTCGCCCCCGGGGTGAAGAGCTCCGCGACACCCAGCTTCTTCAGCGGGGCGATGTCGTCCTCCGGGATGATCCCGCCCCCGAACACCTTGATGTCCTCCGCCTCGCGGGCCTTCAGCAGCTCGATCACCTTGGCGAACAGCGTGTTGTGCGCCCCGGAGAGGATCGAGAGGCCGATGGCGTCGGCGTCCTCCTGGATCGCCGTGTCGACGATCTGCTCGGGCGTCTGGTGGAGCCCGGTGTAGATCACCTCCATACCGGCGTCCCGCAACGCCCGCGCGATGACTTTGGCCCCGCGGTCGTGGCCGTCGAGGCCCGGCTTGGCCACCACCACACGGATCGGACCGGTCACACCCATCACTGCCTCCACCTGGTCTCCCGCGTCTGAAGGGACGGGGATGTGAACGAACGTTATCCACAGCATCCCGCAAGCCACAGTTTCGCGGCAGGCGGGGAGGGGGAAATCACACGTGGGACATGTTCGCCAGGCGTCGTCCCCGGTGTCACGCGGTGTTCCGGCCGCGCGGGGCCTCGGCGCTGGGAGGTGTCGTGCCGATCAGGCCCGCGAGCCCGGCCTGATCGGCACGACACCCCCCAGGGGAGCCGCTGCGAGGTCGCCGTACCACCGCGCCGCCAGCCGCACGGCACGGTGGTACGGCCCCACGCACCCGGTCACGGCCGCCCGGCCGGGTCGGCAGCGCTCCTCGTCCCGCCACCCACAAGGGCGTACGGGGACGGGAGCCGCCTCCTCCGTACGCCGGTGCAGGAGGCCGGCCATGAAGTTCCCCCCACCCCTCTCGCCGCTGACCCGCCTCGCCGGGCCGGCCGACCTCACCCGCCTGGTGTCCCTCCCCCGCCTGCCCCGGCTCCCGGTGCCCCGCCTGTCGTCCGCGCTGCTCGGCGCCACCGCGCTGGAGCTGTTCGTCCTCGCCGGGCGTCTGGCCGTCTACCCCTTCGGGCTCACCCCCGAGCGGGGCGGGGCCGCGCCCACCGGGGCCGCGCCCGGGGGCGAGTCCGGGCCTCCCGGAACCGCACCCGCCGCGGCCGGGCCCGCCGCGATCACCGGTCCGCCGGCCACGGCCGCCACCGTGCCAACCACCGCGCCGCCCTCCGCGCCGCCCGTCGTCCTGCTGCACGGCTTCATCGACAACCGCTCCGCGTTCGTCGTCCTGCGCCGCACGCTGGCCCGGCACGGCCGCCGACCGGAATCCCTCAACTACTCGCCGCTGACCCGCGACGTCCGTACCGCCGCCGGGCTGCTCGGCCGGCATGTGGAGGAGCTCTGCGCGCGCACCGGGCAGAGCCGGGTCGACATCGTCGGGCACAGCCTCGGCGGCCTGATCGCCCGCTACTACGTACAGCGACTCGGCGGTGACCGGCGCGTGCGCACCCTGGTGACGCTCGGCACCCCGCACGGGGGCACCGCCGTCGCCCCCGGGGCGGGCGTTCACCCCATCGTGCGGCAGATGCGCGCCGGTTCCTCGGTGATCGAGGAGCTGCGCGGTCCCGCCCCCGGCTGCCGGACCCGGTTCGTGAGCTTCTGGAGCGAGCTGGACCAGGTGATGGTCCCCGTCGGGACGGCATGCGTCGACCACCCCGATCTCGACGCGGTGAACGTACGCGTCACCGGTATCGGACACCTCGCGCTGCCCGTCCACCCCACCGTGGCCGCCGCGGTCCGTGAGGCTCTTGAGGCACCGGAGGCCGGAGAGGACGACGCCACCGCCACCGGGGCGACATCCGCGGCCTGAAAATAGAACATCGCTCGAACGTAGGGCCAAGGCTGCGTCTGTCGTCCACCGAAAGACGGTCGATTGCCCGTTTCCTGTGGCCCCAAAACCTGTCGAAGATTGTCGTCCTCACATACCGCCGGGTACAGTCGCGGCCACTGCTTCCCCCTGGGGCACCCCTGACCGGGATCCAGAACAGTCCTGCTGCCGAGGCGAGAGAGACGTTGGTGAACGACCAGCACCCCCACGCCGGGCACGTCGGGTACGACGCCCGATCGACCGGCAGCTTCGACACCGACCCGCTCTTCGGCTCGCTCCCCGGCGGCCACGACACCGGCTACGACGTCGGTCACCCCACCGCCGGATACGGCGACGCCACCTACGACCAGGGCACCTACGGCTCCGGCTTCGCCACCGCGTACGCGACCGGACAGCCCGACCACAGCGGCCAGTACGACGCCTCCGCGTGGAACACCGGCGCTCAGCAGACGCTCACCCACGACGGCTACGCCGCTCAGGACCACGTCCAGGAACACGCCCAGCAGGCTCCGGCCACGCAGCAGTGGGACACCTCCGGGGCCTGGCAGCAGGCCGACGACCAGGACCTGACCGGCCAGTGGGCGTCCACCGGCACCGGCGCGTTCCCCACCACGGACCTCCCCTCCGCCCCGTACGGCACGGACGCCGCGTACGGGGCGGACGCGTACGACACCGGGGCCTACGACACCGGCGCGTACGACGCGGCCGCCCACGCCACCGGCACGTACCCGGCGGACACCGCCTACGGAACCGGTGGCGTCCACGGGGCGGACGCCTACGGGACGGGTGCGGACTCCTACGAGACCGGGGCGTACGACACCACGGCCTTCACCACCGGCGCCTACGACACCGGGGCCTACGACACCGGCGCGTACGGCACAGTCCCGTACGACACGGGCGCCTACGACGCGACCGCCTGGAACTCCGGCGCCACGCCCGGGGACACCGCGTACGAACCCGAACAGACGTCGCACGCGCCGTACGAACAGCAGTCGGCCGACGCGACCGCGCCCGAGGGGCCGACCGAGGCGGACCGCACGGCGGATGAGCAGGCGCCCGACGCGTCCGCCACCTCCGAGTTCGCCGCCCTCACCCACGACTTCGCCCGGGACACCGCGCCGGAGCCGGAAGGGGAACCGGAGCAGGACGGCGGGGACGGCTTCCCCGCCCCGCACCCCGTGAACCGCGCCGCGGCCCGTCCCCCCGCCCCGCGCAACCGGGCCCGCCGCCGCAACCCCGCCAAGCGTTCCGCCCTGCTGACCGTCGCGGTGCCCTCCGCCTGCGTGATGAGCGTCGCGGGCATCGCGGCCGCCTCGGTCGGCGGGATGCCCGGCGGCGAGGAGAAGCCGGAGGAGACGACCACCTCGCTGGCGGTCGCCGACCCCAGCACGGTCAAGCAGGTCGCCGCCAACGACAAGCTCAACAACCAGCTCGAACAGCTCTCCGAGGGGAGCAACGACTTCCGCGAGCGCGCGAGCCGCACCCAGGAGCGCATCGACCTGCGGGAGCGGCAGGAGGCGGAGAAGAAGAAGCGCGAGGAGGAGGCCGCACGCCGTGAGGCGCTGCGCCCCAAGTTCGTCCTGCCGGTCAAGCAGCACGGGCTCTCCGCCTACTACGGCCAGGCGGGCGTCAACTGGATGTCCGTGCACTCGGGCATCGACTTCCCCGTCTCGTACGGCACCCCGGTGATGGCCGCGACCGACGGCACCGTACGCACCCAGTTGAACAGCGCCTACGGGGTCATGGCGATCGTGACCGCCGCCGACGGCACCGAGACCTGGTACTGCCACCTCAGCAGCACCAAGATCCGCTCGGGCCCGGTGAAGGCCGGTGACGTCATCGCGTACTCCGGGAACTCGGGCAACTCCACCGGCCCCCACCTGCACTTCGAGGTCCGGCCCGGCGGCGGCGCGGCGATCGACCCGCTGGCGTGGCTGCGCAGCAAGGGTCTCAACCCGGCCTGACGGACCGGCGCGCGAGCGAGGACACGAGTGAGGGGGAGGGCTTCGAAGCCCTCCCCCTCACTCGTTCCCTAGAGCTTCTCGACCGGCGCGTACCGCAGGAGGAGCTTCTTCGGGCGCTCGTCGCCGAAGTCGACCGTCGCCTTGGCCTGGTCGCCGTGGCCCTCGACGGCCGTCACCGTGCCCAGGCCGAACTGGTCGTGCGTGACCCGGTCGCCCACGGCCAGGGCGACCGTCGGCTTGTCCGAGGAGCGCCGGGTCGCGAAGCCCGAGGGCCCGGAGCGGGAGCGCGAGGAGGAGAGCGAGGACGTGATGCCGGAGGTGGGCCCGGCGGGGGCGGCCATCGGGCCCTTGCGCTTCCAGTCGAGGTGCGCTTCCGGGATCTCCTCCAGGAACCGCGACGGGGGGTTGTACGAGGGCTGGCCCCAGGCGCTGCGCATCGCGGCCCGGGTCAGGTAGAGCCGCTCGCGGGCGCGGGTGATGCCGACGTACGCGAGGCGGCGCTCCTCCTCCAGCTCCTTGGTCTGGCCGAGGGCCCGCATGTGCGGGAAGACGCCGTCCTCCAGGCCGGTGAGGAAGACGACGGGAAACTCCAGGCCCTTCGCGGTGTGCAGGGTCATCAGCGTGATGACGCCGGAGCCGTCCTCGTCCTCGTCGGGGATCTGGTCGGAGTCGGCCACCAGCGCGACCTTCTCCAGGAACTCCGCGAGCGTGCCCGCGCCCTCCTCCTCGCCGCGCTCCTGCTCGAATTCGAGGGCGACGGCGGCGAGTTCCTGGAGGTTCTCGATACGGGTCTCGTCCTGCGGGTCCGTGGAGGCCTGGAGCTCGGCCAGATAGCCCGTGCGCTCCAGGACGGCTTCCAGGACGACGGCGGGTCCGGCGCCGGACTCGACGATCGTGCGCAGCTCCTCCATCAGCGTGTTGAAGCGCTTGACGGCGTTGGAGGAGCGGGCGGCCATGCCGTACGCCTCGTCGACGCGGCGCAGTGCCTGCGGGAAGGAGATCTTCTCGCGCATCGACAGGGCGTCGATCATCGCTTCGGCGCGGTCGCCGATGCCGCGCTTGGGGACGTTGAGGATGCGGCGGAGCGGGACGGTGTCCTCGGGGTTGGCGAGGACCCGGAGGTAGGCCAGGACGTCCCGGACCTCCTTGCGCTCGTAGAAGCGCACCCCGCCGACGACCTTGTAGGGCAGGCCGACGCGGATGAAGATCTCTTCGAAGACGCGGGACTGGGCGTTGGTGCGGTAGAAGACGGCGACGTCGCCCGCCTTGGCGTCGCCCGCGTCGGTGAGCCGGTCGATCTCGTCGGCGACGAACTGCGCCTCGTCGTGCTCGGTGTCGGCGACATAGCCGGTGATGCGGGCGCCGGAGCCGGCGTTGGTCCAGAGGTTCTTGGGGCGGCGGCTCTCGTTGCGCTCGATGACGGCGTTGGCCGCGGAGAGGATCGTCTGCGTGGAGCGGTAGTTCTGCTCCAGCAGGATCGTCGTGGCACTGGGGTAGTCCTCCTCGAACTGGAGGATGTTGCGGATGGTCGCGCCCCGGAAGGCGTAGATCGACTGGTCCGCGTCACCGACCACGCACAGCTCGGCGGGGGCGTCGCTCTCGCCGGCCGGGCCGACCAGCTCACGGACCAGCGTGTACTGGGCGTGGTTGGTGTCCTGGTACTCGTCGACGAGGACGTGGCGGAAGCGGCGGCGGTAGTGCTCGGCGACGTCCGGGAAGGCCTGGAGAAGGTGGACCGTCGTCATGATGATGTCGTCGAAGTCCAGGGCGTTGGCCTCGCGCAGGCGGGCCTGGTAGAGCGCGTACGCCTGGGCGAGGGTCTTCTCGAACCCGTCGGCGGCCTGCCCGGCGAAGGTCTCCTCGTCGATGAGCTCGTTCTTGAGGTTGGAGACCTTGGCGGTGAAGGACTTCGGCGGATACCGCTTGGGATCGAGATCCAGATCGCGGCAGACCAGGGCCATCAGGCGCTTGGAGTCGGCGGCGTCGTAGATCGAGAACGACGAGGTGAAGCCGAGCTTCTTCGACTCGCGGCGCAGGATGCGGACGCACGCGCTGTGGAAGGTCATGACCCACATGGCGTTGGCGCGCGGGCCGACGAGCTGCTCGACGCGCTCCTTCATCTCGCCCGCGGCCTTGTTGGTGAAGGTGATCGCGAGGATCTGCCCGGGGTGCGTGCCGCGCTCGGCCAGCAGGTGGGCGATGCGGTGGGTGAGCACCCGGGTCTTGCCGGAGCCGGCCCCGGCGACGATGAGCAGCGGGGATCCGGCGTGCACGACGGCGGCGCGCTGCTCGGTGTTGAGCCCGTCGAGCAGCGCGGCGGAGTCGATCGCCGGGCGCGGGTGACCGTCCCGGTAGTACCCGTCCCGGGGCGGCGGGGGCGCGTCGTAGACGCCCTCGAAGAGGCCCTCCGGCACCGCTTCGGGCGCGTGGTCCTCGGGGGGCGGCGGGGGGCCGTCCTCCGCGGGCTGGAGGCCGGTCAGGAAGTTGTCGTCAAAGAGGCTGCTCATCGCCTCCCGAGTCTAGGCGGCCGGACTGACAACCTTCCGCCGAAGCCGGGAAGCGGGGACCTCAGCCCCACGCACGGAGAGCGGACGTACGCGTTCCGTGAAAAAGCGCCCGGTCGGAGGGGGTGCGGGACCCCCGATCCGGAAAGGTCACGAAAATGTATCGGGCATATCGCTCATCGTCCTTCCCAGCGGTGGGGCGCTTTGGCTAGCGTGCTCGGTCAGGTGATCCGTACCTCCCTGAGGCGAACCGCGCCTGACGGACACCTCTGCCGAATCCGGCCTGCCGTCCTGGCAGTTCGGAACCGGGGACCCACACGCAGAACCGGGGTGAATCGGTCCGTGCCCTCGCATGCGGACCGTAGGACAGCCTTCCGTTCCGTCCGAACCCGACAGCTAACCCGGTAGGCGGTCCACGGAAGGAGATGCCGGTCTTGGCATCGCATCGCAAGCCGCGCACGAAGGTGCGCACCACCACCCCCGCCGTCGGGCTGACGACGGCCGCGCTGGCCTCCGTGACGTTGCTCTCCACGCAGAGCGCCACGGCCGCGCCCGCGGAGCCGAAGCCCGCCATCGAGGACGTCCAGAAGAAGGTCGACGCCCTGTACCGGCAGGCGGGCACGGCGACCCAGGAGTACAACCGGGCCAAAGCCGCCTCCGCGTCGCAGCAGAGGAAGGTCGACGGCCTGCTCGCGGACGTGGCGAAGCGGACCGAGAGGATCAACGAGGCGCGCCGGGCGCTGGGCTCCTACGCGGCTGCCCAGTACCGCAGCGGTGGCATCGCGCCCACGGCGACTTTCTTCTTCGCGGACGACCCGCAGGGGTACTTCGACCAGAGCCGGCTGATGGACCGGGCGACGGAGCGGCAGCAGAAGGCCGTGAGCGACTTCCGTACGCAGCAGGCATCGGCGGCGAAGAAGCGCGCGGAGGCCGTGAAGAGCCTGGAGACCCTGACCGAGACGCAGGCCACGCTCGCCTCCAGCAAGAAGGACGTCCAGGCCAAGCTGACCGAGGCGCGCGGGCTGCTGTCCCGGCTGACCGCCGAGGAGAAGGCGCGGCTGGCGGAGCTGGAGCGCAAGAAGGAGGCCGAGGCGAAGGAGAAGGCGGCGAAGCTGGCCGCCCGCCAGGCCGCCGAGGCGAAGGAGAAGGCCGAGGCCGAGGAGAAGGCCCGCGAGGAGGCCGCGCAGGAATCCGGCGGCGGTTCGGGATCCGGATCGGGCAGCGGTACGGACACGGGTCCAGGGTCCGGCTCCGGTACGGACAGCAGTTACGCCGCCAAGGCGGAGAAGGTGCTGGCCTTCGCCCGCGCCCAGATCGGGAAGCCGTACGTGTGGGGGGCGTCGGGCCCCTCCAGTTACGACTGCTCGGGGCTGACACAGGCGGCCTGGCGGGAGGCGGGCGTGACCCTGCCGCGGACCACCTGGGACCAGGTCGAGGTCGGCACGCGGGTCGCCACGTCCGACCTTCAGCCCGGGGACCTGGTCTTCTTCTACGACGACATCAGCCATGTCGGCATCTACAAGGGCGACGGGATGATGATCCACGCCCCGAAGCCCGGTGCGAACGTGCGCGAGGAGTCGATCTACTACATGCCGATCTACGGGAGCGTGCGCCCGGCGTGACCCGGGGCGGTGGCGGCCGGTGAACGGCCGCCACCGCCAGGCTTCAGGTCCGGCCTCAGGTCCAGATCGTCGCGATGAAGATGTTGACGGTCGTCAGGGCGCCGACGGCGATGAACGCGCCCTTGTCGACCTTCTCCTCGTCGCGCTTGACGTAGACCAGGGCGAGGATCACGACCAGCAGCGCCAGCTTGATGCCGATCTTGACGTTGTTGACGGTCTGGTCGTCGGCCTGGTTGAGGCCGACCAGGGCCACGCCGGTGACCAGCATGGTCAGCGCGCCGTGCAGCATCGCGGGGGTGAACCGGGCGGCCCCCGCCCCCATGGCCTTCATCTGCGTCAGGAAGCCGCCCAGCAGGGAGGCGATGCCGATGATGTGCAGGGCGACGAAGACATTGATGAGTACGTCCATGGCTCCGGAGCCTAGCCATGGCCAAAGTTTTACCTTTCAGTGAGGCAAGCCTTCCTCGATCGCTTCGATCATTCGTGACCGGCGAAACGTCACATCAGGGCAATAGCTGTCATGGCGACCCTTTTCTCCGCGCCGGGATTAGCGTCCATCCCGGACCCCGCCGCCACCCCCGGCGGGCAGCCGAGAGGAAGGATGCCGCCCCCGTGGCAGCGCACCGCAGGTCAGCTCATCGAAAACCCAAGCAGCGCCCCCTCACCGGCCCTGCTGCCCGCACCGCCGCCACCTTGGCGCTCGCCGGGGCCGCCACCGCCGGCTCCGTCACCGGGGCGGGCGCGGCCCCCGCCGAACCGGCCCCCACCGCGGCCCAGGTCAAGGCGAAGGTCGACCGGCTGTACCACGACGCCGAGGTCGCCACCGAGAAGTACAACGGGGCGAAGGCCAAGGCGGACGCCGCCACCCGCACCGTCGACGCCCTGACCGACGAGGCCGCCCGCCGCACCGGCCGTCTCAACACCGCCCGGCACGCGCTCGGTTCGCTGGCCACCGCGCAGTACCGTTCCGGCACCCTCGACCCGGCTCTGCAACTGGCGCTCTCCTCCGACCCCGACGCCTATCTGGAACGCGCCTCCTACCTCGACCGGGCGGGCGACCGGCAGACCGGGCTGCTGCGGAACATCAAGCGGCAGGTCTCCCGGATCGCCCAGGTCAAGGCCCGCGCCGACGAGGAGACCGAACGCCTCGCCGCCCGCCGCGCCGAACTGCGCGAGCACCGCACCGCGGTCCGCGCCAAGCTCGCCGACGCCCGGAAGCTGCTGGACACCCTGACCGCCGCCGAACGCGCCGACTACGAGCGCTCGGCCGACACCCGGCACGGCGGCGGCCCGGACCGTTCCGACCGCTCCACCGCCCGCAGCGGCTCGGTCGCCGCTCCGAACTCCCGCGCCGGGCAGGCCATCGCCTTCGCCCACGGCGCGATCGGCAAGCCGTACGTCTGGGGCGCGACCGGCCCGAACGCCTTCGACTGCTCCGGCCTCACCCAGGCGGCCTGGAAGGCGGCGGGCGTGAGCCTGCCGCGCACCACCTACACCCAGATCAACGCCGGACAGCGCATCCCGCGCTCCCGACTGGCCCCCGGCGACCTGGTGTTCTTCTACTCCGGGATCAGCCACGTCGGCCTCTACATCGGCGGCGGCCAGATGATCCACGCCCCGCGCCCGGGGGCGCCGGTGCGTATCGCGCCCATCGACCAGATGCCTTTCGCCGGGGCGACCCGGGTGGCGTAGAGCCTGTCAGCGCGCCCCGGCCTCAGACCAGCCGTCGCGCCGTCGCCCAGCGGGTCAGTTCGTGCCGGTTGGAGAGCTGGAGCTTCCGCAGCACCGCCGAGACGTGCGACTCGACCGTCTTCACCGAGATGAACAGCTGCTTGGCGATCTCCTTGTACGCGTAGCCCCGGGCGATCAGCCGCAGGACCTCGCGCTCGCGCTGGGTGAGGCGGTCCAGGTCCTCGTCGACCGGCGGGGCGTCCGTGGAGGCGAAGGCGTCGAGGACGAAGCCGGCCAGGCGGGGCGAGAAGACCGCGTCGCCCTCCTGGACCCGGAAGACGGAGTCGACGAGGTCGGTTCCGGTGATCGTCTTGGTGACATAGCCGCGCGCACCACCCCGGATCACGCCGATGACGTCCTCCGCTGCGTCCGACACGGACAGCGCGAGGAAGCGGACCGGGTTCTCCGCCGTGCCCATCAGGGGGGCGCAGCGGCGGAGCACCTCGACGCCGCCGCCGCCCGGGAGATGGACGTCGAGGAGGACGACCTCGGGGCGGGTCGCGGTGATGACGGTGACCGCCTGGTCGACGTCGGCGGCCTCGCCGACCACCTCGACGCCGGTCTCCTCGGTGCGGCCGATCTCGGCCTGCACCCCGGTGCGGAACATCCGGTGGTCGTCGACGAGCACGACCCGTACCCGTCGCTCCGGGCCCCCGGTGGCTTCGGTGTTCTCGGTCATTCGCTCGCCCTCTCCATCTCCAGCTCGACCTCGGTGCCTCCGCCGGGCACCGAACGCAGCCGGGCGGTCCCGCCGTTGCGCTGCATCCGGCCGATGATTGATTCTCGTACGCCCATGCGGTCGCCGGGAACCTCGTCCAGGTCGAAACCCGGGCCCCGGTCCCGTACGGACACGAAGACCGTACGGCCCTCGACCTCCGCGAAGACCTGGACCGCCCCGCCCTCGCCACCGTACTTGGCGGCGTTGACCATCGCCTCGCGCGCGGCCTGCATCTGCGCGGACAGCTTCTCGTCGAGGGGGCAGTCGCCGACCACGACGACCTCCAGGGGCACGCCGTGCTTGTCCTCGACCTCGGCGGCGGCCCGTTTGACCGCCTCGGCCAGGGTCTCCGGTTCGTCGTCCTCGTCCTTGCCGGTGCCCTCGGGGTTGTAGAGCCAGTTGCGCAGCTCGCGTTCCTGGGCGCGGGCGAGGCGTCTGACCTCGCCGGCGTCGTCCGCGTTGCGCTGGATCAGGGTGAGGGTGTGCAGCACGGAGTCGTGGACGTGGGCGGCGACCTCGGCCCGCTCCTGGGCGCGGATGCGCATCAGGCGCTCCTCGGAGAGGTCCTGGGTCATCCGCACGAGATAGGGGCCGGCGAGCAGGAAGATGCCGGTCAGCACGGCGATGGCGGCGGTCAGCACATTGCCGAGCTGGGCGGCGGAGCCGCGGACGACGAGGAAGACGGCGAGACCGAGGCCGACGAGGGCGACCCCGGCGAGGCCGCGGGCCACGTGGAGCAGCCTGCGGTTGCGGCTGACCTCCATCCAGCGGGCCCGCCGGGCGTTGTCCGCCTGCCGCCAGACCAGGACGGAGCCCGCGCCGATGAGGAGGGTGGGCCAGATGTAGCGGCCGGTCTCGCCGCCCATGTCGACGTTGACGAAATAGGCGACGGCCCCGATCGTCAGGGCGACCAGGGCGAAGACCTGGCCCTTGTCCGGCTTGCGGAGCCTGCGGCGGCCGTCCGCGACGGTCTCGAAGACGGAACGGGAAGGCTCGACACCGCCCACACCGAGCGGGACGACGATCCAGAACACCGCGTAGAGCAGGGCGCCGAGGCCGTCGGTGACGAACAGTCCGAGGAAGACGAGCCGCACCCAGGCGACCGGCAGCCCGAGATGTCCGGCGAGCCCGCGCGCGACGCCGCCGAGCAGCCGGCCGTCGGCGCTGCGGTAGAGCTTGCGCACCGGCGGCTCCTCCGGGTCGGCGGCGAGGGAGCTGGCGGCTCGGGCGGTGGCGGCTGGCATACCCCGATCGTCACACGCGCGGACGCGGGGCGGCATCAGGGTAAGCCCCCGAAGTGACCCTGATGCTGTCCCCCGTGTCCCGGGTGGAGGGTGGAGTCAGGGCAATATCAGGGACCGTCCAGGGTCGGGGCGGCTCCCGGCGGGCGGTCGGGCCCGTCACCATGGAGGCATGACCGCTCCCTCCAACGCCGGCCCCGGCGTCGCGCCCCCCGAAGCGCCGAAGCCGACGCTGCGGCGCACCCCACGGCAGAAGGTCGTCGCCGGGGTGTGCGGCGGGCTCGGCCGGTACTGCGACGTGGACCCGGTGATCTTCCGGATCGTGATCGGCGTGCTCTCGGTGACCGGGGGCATCGGGCTGATCTTCTACGGTTTCGCCTGGCTGCTGCTGCCCGCCGACGACGAGGACGAGAACGAGGCGCGCAAGCTGCTGTCGGGGCGGGTCGACGGGGCGTCCCTGGTGGCACTGCTGCTGGCGCTGATCGGCTGCGGTCTTTTCCTGTCGATGCTGCACAACCGGGGCATGCTGTCGTTCGCCGCGCTGCTGTCGGTGGCCGTAGTCGGCTTCGCCGTGTGGACGCAGTCCCGGCGGACGGCGGCCCCGGAGGACCCGGCGGCCCCGCCCGGCACACCGGCCCCCTCTTCGGGTCCCGCGCACACGGGCGGGCTCGGCGCGCCGCCGGAGGTGAAGGCCCCGCCGACGCCGGGCGGCCCGTCGTGGTGGCGGGACCCGATCGTCAAGGACGGCACCACCGGACCGGTCGGCTCCGGCTATCTGTGGGGGCCGTCGGACACCGACGCGGAGGCCGCGCGGGCCGGGGCGAAGGCCGGGCAGCCCACTCCGGACGCCCCGTTCCGGACCCCGCGGCCCTCCCCCGAGCCGCGCGGGCCGCGTTCCATCGGCGGCTTGGTCTTCCTGACGGCGCTGGTGGCGGGCGGTCTGGGGACCGGGCTGAGCTGGGAGCACCAGCCGCTGGGCACGGCACTCCAGATCGGTCTGGCCGCGGCTCTCGCCGTCTTCGGGCTCGGCCTGCTGATCGCTTCGCTGCTGGGGCGGACCGGCTTCGGCACGGTCTTCTTGGCCATGGTCACGGCGGGTCTGCTGGCGGGCGCGGCGGCGCTGCCCAAGGAGATCGACACCTCGTGGGTCCGCCAGGAGTGGCGGCCCGCGTCGGTGACCGCCGTCCGGCCGAGCTACGAACTGAGCACGGGCGACGCCCGGCTGGACCTGTCCGGCCTGAAGGTCCCCGAGGGCGAGACCGTGCGCACGGAGCTGGACGTGGTGGCGGGGCGGGCGGCCGTCGTCGTTCCGGCGAACGTGACGGTGAAGGTGCGCGCCGAGGCGGGTCTCGGGGAGGTCCGTCTCGAGGACGGGCAGCGGGTCCAGGTCCGGATCAACAGCGGCGAGTCGACCGAGCGCACGCTGCCGCCGGCGAAGGGCATGGCTCCCGCCGGAACGGTCGAGCTGGACGTGGAAGTCGGCATCGGACAGGTGGAGGTCACCCGTGCTACGTCATGAATTCCGGCCCGGCAGGGCCGTGGCCGGTCTGGTGATGCTGGGCCTGGCCGCCGGTTACGCGGCGGACGCGGCCGGGGGCTGGGAGGCCACGTGGACGTTCTTCCTGCCGTTGTTCCTCGGCGGGCTGTGGCTGGCCGCGACGGTGACCTGGGCCGCCTACATGCTGCGGCGGCGGCGCGAGGCGAAGAAGGCGTCGGCGGAGAACAGCGGGGCGCCCGCGAGCACGAGCGGCAGCCACGCCATCAGGTAGGGCAGGTCGTTGCCGTAGTAGTACGGGGTGGCCTGCCAGCTCACGGTCAGCCAGAGGCTCAGCGAGATGAGGGCGCCGCCGAGTGCGGCGAGGCGGGCCCAGAGGCCGACGAGGGTGCCGAGGCCGACGAGGAGTTCACCGATCGCGATGGCGTATCCGAAGCCCTCGGGGCTCTTCAGGGCCAGGTCGACGAGGGCGGGGATCGCGGAGGAGTCGCGCACCCCGCGCATCATCTCGCCGATGGAGCCGCTGCCGGTCGCGGACAGGAACGCGCTGTCGGTGAGCTTGTCGAGGCCCGCGTAGACGAAGGTGACGCCGAGGAAGATCCGCAGCGGCAGCAGGGCGTACGTGCCCGCCTGTTCCTTCAGCGTCCTGCGCTCGCCCAGCCCGTACGAACCCCGCTCGCCGTAACCGTTCATGACCGCTGCCCCACTTCCCGATGTCCCGTCACTTCGACCATACGTACGCCTTCGGCGCGCCGCTCACCAGGGTCGCGGGGCAGATCGGGGAAAGCGGGCGGTCGTCAGTCGGTGACGTCGATCGGGACCCGGTCGGTCTCCACCCCGGCGGCGGTGACGACCTGGACGTCCACGGTCCCCGGCTCGACCTCGACCGGGACGGGCACGGTGAGAACCGTGTCGGTGGGGTTGGCGAAGCCCCCGGCGACCGGGACCAGCGGGACGTGGACGTGGACGGTCCCTATCCGGACGACGAGCCGGGCCAGCCGGTCGGGGGTGCCCGCGCCGGGCGGTACGAAGCCCGCGCCCCGGATCTCGATGTCGTCACCGGTCCGGATGGCGCCGTCCAGGTCCCCGGCCTCCCGGGCCCGCACGACGGACAGCACGACGGGCCGCCCGCCCTCCGCGTACTTCCCGGCGAAGTAGGTCGCCGCCGAGACGGCCACCAGCAGCGCGAGCCCCCAGGGCAGATCGGGCAGCTGCTCGGGGCGGCGGGCGAGGCGAACCCCGGCGAACAGTACGGCGACGGCGCTGACCAGCACGTACTGCACGTCGGTGAACGACCCGCGCCCGGAGTCGTCGGTGAGCAGGTCGGCGGCGCGCGGCCGGTCCGCGCGCAGCTTCTGGAGCCGTCGGCCCAGCACCCGTACGGTCACGACGCGGCGCACGACGACGGCGACCGCGCAGACCAGGGCCAGCACGGCGACGACCCCGGCGGAGCGTACGAGGTCGAGCCCCTCGATCAGTGCGTCCCGCTCGTCCGGGTCGGAGGCCCCGGCCAGCTGCAGGGCGAGGACGAGAACGGCGAAGACGGCGAGCAGCACCCAGGAGGCGGCCACCGTCCGGGAGGTGGAGAGCCGGTTGTCCTCCCCGATCAGCGGGGCGAGGAGGCCGCCGCGGGCACGGTGGAGGCGGGCGGCGACGGTGAGCAGCCCGGCCGTGACGAGGGCGGCGAGCAGCGCGGCGGTGCGGGCGGTGGACCAGCCGGCCCCGATCGCGGTGACGCAGACGCCGACGAGCAGCGCCCCGGCCGCGCCCCAGACGGTGAACAGGGTGTACCGCCAGACCTGGTGGAGCCAGGCGTCCCCGGCCTCCCGGGCCCGTTCGGCGACGGCGCGGGCGGACCCGGTCAGCTCGTCGGAGACCCACTGCCGGGAGGCGGAAGCGGACTGGGCGACCCCGGCGGGCAGCCCGTTGCCCGCCGCGAGTTCGTCCCGCTTGGCGAGGAACGCGGCGACCGCGTGCCGGTGTCCGCGACGCGCTCCGTGCGGGCAGTCGCCGCAGGTGCATCCGCCGCCGGACGTGCCGCTCGTCCTGGTTTCGTCCAACGCCACGGAGGATTACGCCCTTTCCCGCCCCGGTACAGCCAACTCACTTGCGATATCAGCGAATTGTGCCGTACGGGGCGGCCGGTCCTCACATCGGGGCAAGCCGGGGACGGGCGCAGTTCACACGTTCGAGTGATCCGCCACCGCGCGAGGCCGTCCGGCTACTCCCCGGGATGTGCCCGGCGTTCGACGGTGATGTCGGTGGACCCGTCGCGCACCGCCCGCTCGGCCTCGTCCGGGTCGGCGCCGGCGAAGACCAGGATGTCCGCCGCGACCAGCCGTACGCTTTCCCCCACCGCGACCGGTACGGCCGAGCCGCGTTCCGGGGCGTCCCGGACGATGTCGAGGGTGCGCCGGGCGACATGCTGGAACACGGCATGGCTTCCGCGCGCCTCTGCCAGAGCGTCCAGGGCCCCGGACAGCTCCCGTAGCGTGGCGGCGAGCGCCTTCCTGTGCACGGGGTCGAGGATCGTCGCGCCGCGAATGAGCGTGAGGCAGCTGTTGCCGAGCAGGTCCAGACAGCGTGTGGCGGCGATCTCCCGCTGGATCGGCTCCCGCCGACCGCGCCAGCGCGGGGTCCGGCGGGCGACGGCGATCGCGTCGTCACGGGTGCGGCCCAGATCGTTCAACAGGGTGTAGACCGGGCGGAGTTCCTTCCACGCCTGGCCCTCCTGCTCATCGGCCGAAGCGTCCAGGGGCCGGGCCGCCAGCTCCATCGCGCGGCCCAGCCCTCTCAACGTGGCGGCCTCCGCCCGTCTCAGCAGGGTGAACGGGTGTGGCGGGAAAAGGACTTGGCTGAACACGAGAGCGACGCCCGCGCCGAGCAGGGCGTCCTGTACGCGGTCGACGCCGGCCTGCTGCCCGGCCGCGACGGAGATCACCGCGCCCACGGCGGCCTGCGCCATCGTGATGCGCTCCCCGTCGATGAGGAGTGCGACGAGGAGCGCGCACAGCACGGCGGCGCCGACGGCCCCGTCACCGTGGCCGAGGAAGCGGAAGGCCAACTGCCCCACGATGACGCCCGCGATGACCCCGGCCATGACCCGGACCGCGTTGGTGCCGCGCCCGCCGACCGGTGTGTTGAGGGCGACGAGTGTCGCGATCGGGGCGAAGAGCGGGACGTGGTGGTCGAAGACGTTCCCGGCGATCCACCAGGAGAGCGCGGCCGCGGCCGACTGCTGGAGCACCGGCCACAGGTTGGCCTTGACGCGCGGCCACGTCCCACGCATCGTCCTCCCTCCTTGCCGCCCGGTCGGGCCGGTCCGCGACGGGTCCTCAGCCGGCCGGCGCGACGCCGGGCCCGCGTTCCCCGGCCGGGCGGGCGTCGTCGAACAGGCGGGGGCCCAGCTCGTGCCAGTTCCGCAGCCCCGGGAGACGGTCGCCCGCGTCCGGTCCCCAGCTTCCCGGTGCGTACGGCAGGGGCGGCTCGACCGGGTCGAGGACGGGGCCCACGATGCGCCAGCACTCCAGGACGGTGGGGAAGAAGGCGAAGCATTCGGGGTCGCCGACGACGGCCCCGTGCAGGATGTTCTCGTACGGGAGTTCCTGCCGCCCCAGCACTTGCGCGAAGTCGACGCCGATGGGCACGGCCAGCGGTCCGTCGGTGCTTTCGGGCTTGTTCAGCATCAGGTCCGCCCGGATGCCGGTGTCGCCGTCGATGCGGAAGCGGATGGTGTTCGGCGGCGCCTGGATGCCGTCGCCGCCGAAGAGTTCCAGTGGCGGCTTGCGCAGTTCGACGACGACCTCGGTGGCGGAGACGGCCAGCGCTTTGCCACTGCGGAGGTAGAAGGGGACGTCGGCCCAGCGCCAGTTGTCGACGAACATACGGGTCGCGAAGTAGGTCTCCGTGGTGGAGCCGGGCTTGACGCCCTCGACATCCCGGTAGCCGTCGTACTGGCCGCGGACGGTCACGGCGGGGTCCATGGTGCGGGTCGCGTGCAGTGCCCGCCACTTCTCCAGCCCCTGCGCCTGGGCGTTGGTGGCGCTCGGCGGTTCCATCACCAGAAGGGCCAGGACCTGGAGCATGTGGTTCTGGACCACGTCGCGCAGGCAGCCCACCGCGTCGTAGAAGGAGCCGCGGTCGGCGACGTCGAAGTCCTCGGCGAGGGTGATCTGGACGTTGTCCACGTAGGCGCGGTGCCAGATCGGTGCGAGCAGTGTGTTGGCGAACCGGGAGACCATCAGGCTCTCGACCGCGCGGTTGCCGAGGAAGTGGTCGACGCGCAGCAGATGGGCGTTGTCGAAGTGGGCGGAGAGTTCGTCCTGGAGCTTTCGCGCGGAGTCGAGGTCGTGTCCGAACGGCTTCTCCACCACCAGCCGGGCGTTCCGGTTCAGGCCCTCGGCGGCCAGCGAGCCGGCGACCTCGGTGAACAGCGACGGCGGGATCGCCAGGTAGTACGTCACGAAGCCACGCCCGGCCACGGCCTCGCGCAACCGGGTGAAGGTGGCGGCGTCGGCGAAGTCCCCGGCGACGATGGACAGGTTCGCCGCGAACCGGGCGAAGACCTCCTCGTCGATGTCCGTGCCCTCGGCGGTGACTGCCTCCCGCGCGTGTCTGCGCAGGGCGTCGTCGTCCCAGTCGGTGGCGGCCACCCCGATGACGGGCACGGTGAGCTTGCCGGACTCGGTGAGCCGGTACAGGGCGGGCAGCAGCATCTTCTTGGCGAGGTCGCCGGAGATACCGAAGAGCACCAGGGCGTCGGACGGTTCCATCTCGGGCGGGCTGAGGAGGGTTTCGGTCATCACGACCGTCCTTTCTGGGGGGTAGCCGCATTCGAGGGGTTGTCCGGCGTGCCCTGGTCGCGCCCGAAGCGGGCGTTCAGCGCCGTTTCGATCTGTTCGGGGTCGCGGCCCTTGGTCTCGGGCAGGTAGCGGCTGACGAAGAAGAACGCGAGCACGCAGATCGCGGCGAAGATCCAGAACGTCTCGCCCTGGCCGAGGGCGGAGGCCACGGGGAGGAAGGCGAGGCTGACGATGAAGTTGGAGATCCAGTTGACTGCCGTGGCCACGCTGGACCCCTCCGCCCGGACGGACGGCGGGAAGATCTCGCCCAGCAGTGTCCAGAACACCGGTCCGAGGCCGCCGGCGTAGGCGGCGATGTAGATCACCATGAACAGCAGCGTCAGCACCGAGTTCATGCCGACCACGAACGCGAGCCCGAGCATGAAGATCGAGACCGCCATGAGGGCCAGCGAGACGAGCACCATGAGGCGGCGGCCGGCCCGGTCGACCAGACGGATCGCGATGAGCGTCATGACCAGGTTGATCAGGCCGATGAACACGGAGTAGAAGATGGAGTTCGACGCGTTCAGACCGGTCTGCTGGATGATGGTCGGCGCGTAGTAGATGATCGTGTTGATCCCGCCGAACTGCTGTACGGCGGCGAGGGTGAGCCCGACGACGAGGGCTGGACGCAGGTCGGGCGTGAGTAGTCTCTTGGCCGCCCGGCCGGAGGACTCGGCGTTCCGCTTCCGCTGCTCGCGGTCCTCGGCGATCCGGTGCTGGGCCCGGGCGACCAAGGCGTCCGCCGTGGCCTCGTCGGCGACCGAGGCGATACCCTTGCGCGCCCTCTCCGCCTGCCCGTGCGCGATGAGCCACTGGGGCGACTCGGGAAGGAACCACAGGGTCGCCGCCACCATGAGGGCGGCCGGGACCACGCCGACGGCGAACATGGCCCGCCACATCCCGCCGCTGGAGAAGGCGAGGTTGACCAGGTAGGCGATCAGGATGCCGAGGGTGATCATCAGCTGGTTCATCGTGAGCAGCCGGCCACGGATCTTCGTCGGTGAGATCTCGGAGAGGTAGACCGGCACCGTCGCCGATGCCGCACCGACCGCGAGGCCGAGGATGATACGGCCCACCATGAGGACGGGGTATCCGTTCGCGGTGCTCGCGATCGCCGTGCCGATGATGAACACCACGCCGATCAGGCCGAGCGCTTTCCTCCGCCCGAGTCCGTCGGAGAGCCGGCCGGCCGAGGTGGCGCCGATCACCGCGCCGATGAGCAGCACACTGACCACGCTGCCCTGCTCGAAGGAGTTCAGGTCGAAGTCCTGCTTGATGTACAGCAGGGCGCCGGACACAACCCCGGTGTCGAAGCCGAAGAGGAAGCCGCCCAGAGCGATCGCGGCTGCCCAGCGGGTGATCTTCCGTTGCCCCTCGGGGGAACGTCAGTGAGCGGCCCGTGGGTGCCCGGTTCCTTGGAAAAGCCCTGGACCATGTCGCTTCCTCCGTCGTGAGCGTGCTCGCCCTGGCCACATCATCACTTTCCCGGACGAAAAGATGGTGTTGCGAAGCAATCGGGTGGCTTGAGGACAAATGAACTGGCCACCCGCGGCCACGACGGAGCGGCGCTCGCCCGCAATGGCCGCTCCGGCAGGTGATACCGATCCGTCCGGCCGAGCGGCCCGAGGAGGACACGGGTGCGGCCGTCGCGCAGTTTCCGGGCCGGGTCAGCCGTGGAGGACGCCCCAGCCGCCGATGTACGACGCGCCCGGGGCCGGCCGGATCAGGTCGGTACCGCTGCCCAGGGCATTCGGCGGTCCCGTCATCGGCTCGACGCCGATGCCCCGGCGGTGCGGGGCGGGCGGCACCTGGTCCGCCGTGTAGACCTCCAGCCATGGCTGGGCCTCGTCCAGCCAGAATCGGGTGGCGCGCCGCGAGCCTTCCAGGCGGACCCAGGCGCGCCCGTCGGCGTCGCGGTCGAGACCGGTGAAGGCGACGTCGATGGCCTGCTTCCCGATACGGCGCGGGGTGGTGAAGTCGTACGCCGTGCCCGCGACGTCGACCGTCGGGTCGGAGGGGAGCATCCGCTCCATGCCCACCGCCGACGATGGACCGGAAGGTGTCCGGGCCCGCTGCACGGCCCTGCGCACGGCTTTCGTCGACGCCGCTCGGCAGTGCCTCGCGGACCAGCTGTAGGTCAGGTGCCGAGCACCAGATAGGCGAGGGTGAGGTACGAGCGGTAGCCGCCGTAGTAGCCGGTGCGGCGGGCGTCGATCTCGGCCGTCACCTCGGCGTGCAGCGGATGGTCCGGGTTCGCCAGGGCCCAGCGTTGGCCGCGTCCGATGGGGCCCTCGGACTCGAAGAGGTCCCATTCGCGCTCGTCGGCGACGGTGACCTGGAGGGCGCGCAGCCCGACGGACTCGGCGAGCCGGATCAGCTCCAGCAGCGACCCGAAGTCCCCCGGCCCGGCCCCGATGCCCTCCAGCGCGGCCGGGGTCGGTTCCTTGAGCCAGACCGCCTCGCCGAACAGCACCCGCCCGCCGGGGCGCACGGTGGCGGCCAGCGCGGTGAGGGCTTCGCGGGTGGTGCCGGGCCAGGCGTGCGAGGAGCCGATGGAGACGGCGAGGTCGTATCCGCCGTCCGACCACTGGGCGGCGGGCGTCTCGTGGAACCGCACCCGCTCCGTGAGCCCCCGCTCCTCGGCGAGCTTCCGCCCGCGCGCCACGGCGGCCGGGTCGGTCTCGACGCCGTCCCCGGTGGCCCCGGGCGCGGACTCGACGAGCCGCATCAGCAGTTCGCCCCAGCCGGACCCGAGATCGACGATCCGGGCCCCGGGGGCGGGGTCGCAGGCGGCGATCAGCCGGGCCGCATGCTCCTCGGAGAGCGGGGTGTTCCAGGTGAGGCGGTCGTTCCCGGCGGCGGAGATGATGGCGTGGACTTCTTCGGCGGACATGAGGGAGGAGCCTGGCACGGGTGGAGGGGCCCGTGCCAGGGAATTACCGGCGGCCCCGGTGGTAGATCTCGCTGAGGTCCACGTCGATCCGGAAGGGAACGGACAGGTTCATCTTCTGGTGGTGGATTCCGGTGGGCGTGTAGGTGTGCGTCGCCGGGTCGAGCTCGTAGACGTAGACGACGGGCAGATCGTCGTCACCCTGCTCGACCCGCCAGAAGTGCTTGACCCCGGCCTCGGCGTACTTGCGCGGTTTGACGCCCCGGTCGCGCTCCAGGGAATCGGGGGAGACGACCTCGACAGCGAGGACGACGTCCTCCGGTGCGTACCAGGTCTGGTCGGGTCCGGTGTCGGCGTCGGCCCGGTACACCAGCAGGTCCGGCTCCGGGCGGTTGCTGGCGTCCAGCCTGATGGTCATCTCCCGGTCGACGTCCAGATCCGCGGGAACGTGGGCGAGAAGCGCGGATTCCAACAGCCACATGGCTCGCGTGTGGAACTTCCGCTGCGGACTCTTGAAGACGAGACTCCCGTCAATCAGCTCGGTGTGGGGCGGGAGGCCCGGAATCCGGTCGAGGTCGTCCGCCGTCCAGCCGCCCTCCGGCGGGACCGGCCACCGGTTCGGCTCCTGCTCAAGCCTGTCCTCGGGTGCGGCGCTCATAGTTGCTCCCATACGCCGGAGTCTCGTCTCTTCACTCAGCGTACCCATCCGATACGACAATGCCGCCGCCCAAACGAATGAGCGACGGCATCGGCGTCGACCTGGGGCTCTCAGAGAGCGGGGAAGGTCACTCCCACTCGATCGTCCCCGGCGGCTTGCTCGTCACGTCGAGGACGACGCGGTTGACGTCGGCGACCTCGTTGGTGATGCGGGTGGAGATCTTCGCCAGCGTCTCGTACGGCAGGCGCGACCAGTCGGCCGTCATCGCGTCCTCGGAGGAGACCGGGCGCAGCACGATCGGGTGGCCGTAGGTGCGGCCGTCGCCCTGGACGCCGACCGAGCGGACGTCGGCGAGGAGGACCACCGGGCACTGCCAGATGTCGCGGTCCAGGCCGGCCGCCGTCAGCTCCTCGCGGGCGATGGCGTCGGCCTCGCGGAGCAGATCGAGGCGGTCCTTGGTGACCTCGCCGACGATGCGGATGCCGAGGCCGGGGCCGGGGAACGGCTGGCGCTGGACGATCTCCTCGGGGAGGCCCAGCTCCTGGCCGACCATGCGGACCTCGTCCTTGAACAGCTGGCGCAGCGGCTCGACGAGCTGGAACTCGATGTCGTCGGGGAGGCCGCCGACGTTGTGGTGGGACTTGATGTTGGCGGTGCCGGTGCCGCCGCCGGACTCCACCACGTCCGGGTAGAGCGTGCCCTGGACGAGGAAGGCGACCTCGGGGCCCTCCTCCTGGAGGATCTCCAGCTGGGCCTGCTCGAAGACGCGGATGAACTCGCGGCCGATGATCTTCCGCTTCTGCTCCGGGTCGGAGACCCCGGCGAGGGCGTCGAGGAAGCGCTTCTCCGCGTCGACGACCTTCAGCTTCGCGCCGGTCGCGGCGACGAAGTCCTTCTCGACCTGCTCGGTCTCGCCCTTGCGCATCAGACCGTGGTCGACGTAGACGCAGGTCAGCTGGGAGCCGATGGCCTTCTGGACCAGGGCCGCCGCCACCGCGGAGTCGACGCCGCCGGAGAGGCCGCAGATGGCGCGCTTGTCGCCGACCTGCTCGCGGATGAGGGCGACCTGCTCCTCGACCACGTTGGTGGTGGTCCAGTTCGGCTCGATGCCCGCGCCACGGTAGAGGAAGTGCTCCAGGACCTGCTGGCCGTGGGTCGAGTGCATGACCTCCGGGTGGTACTGGACGCCGTACAGCTTCTTCTCGTCGTTCTCGAAGGCGGCGACCGGGACCACGTCGGTGGAGGCGGTGACCGTGAAGCCCTCGGGTGCGGCCGAGCAGGCGTCGCCGTGCGACATCCACACCGGCTGCTCGGTGGGCGTGCCCTCGAAGAGCGTCGAGCCCGCCTTGGTGACGTGCAGCGGGGTACGGCCGTACTCACGGGCCCCGTTGTCGTCGACCGTGCCACCGAGCGTGGTGGCCATCAGCTGGAAGCCGTAGCACATGCCGAAGACCGGGACGCCGGCCTCGAACAGCGAGCGGTCCAGGGACGGCGCGCCCTCCGCGTACACCGACGACGGGCCGCCGGAGAGGATGATCGCGCGGGGGTTCTTGGCCAGCATCTCGGCCACCGGCATGGTGGACGGGACGATCTCGCTGTAGACCCGGGCCTCACGGACGCGGCGGGCGATGAGCTGGGCGTACTGCGCGCCGAAGTCGACGACGAGGACCACGTCGGCCGTGGCGTCGGGGGCGGCGGGGGGTGCTGCTGGCACGGGGCGGCCTTCCGGCGGTGGTGATGAGGGTCGGTGCTTCCGATTCTACCGGCCGTGCGCGGACCCTCCTCCGGGCCGGTGAGGCCGGGGAGGCGACCGTCGCTCGTCTCACGATCCGGGCCCCGTTTTGTCGGGTCGACGGAAGCACCGCCATAATGTGCGCCATGCGTCAGCACACGACCTTCGTCTTTACCTATGGCATCCGGCCCGCCGGCTGCCATGGTCGTGCTGCTTGAGCTACTGACAAGCAACGTTCCAGGCGCCCCGGGCCAGCAGGCCCGGGGCGTTCTGCGTATCCGGGCCCGTTCGCCCCGGGTGGCCTCCGATCATCAGGAGTCACCATCATGAGCAGCATCGGCATCGGCACCACGGACACCACCACCGCCACCGGCGCCCACACCGACGAGGCCGCCGTCCTGATCGGCGGGGCCCGGGAGCGCATCGACGCCCTCGACGACCGGATCATCGGTCTCGTCCAGGAACGGATGGCCGTCTCGGCGGTGATCCAGGAGGCCCGGATCACCTCGGGCGGCCGACGGGTCAACCTCTCCCGCGAGACGGCTGTGCTCGGCCACTACAGGGACGCGCTGGGCAAGCCGGGCACCGCGCTGGCCATGACGCTCCTGGAGCTGTGCCGCGGCCGGGTGTGAGGCCCAGCGGGCGGCGCGCGGACGGAACGGTTCTCCGCCCGCCTCGCACGGGCCGTATCTGCGTTCGGGGCCCGTCTCACCCGTACGGCGCGTGACCAGGAGCGCGGTGCCTTCGTTGGTCCTGATGTCCGTGCCAACCAGGGGCGGCATCGGTAGGAAACCACGCGTGGCTCCGCCGGGGAGTGTGACGTACTGCAGGTGCGTCGTGGGACCACGACCCGGCGTATGTGACCGGTCCGCAGGGGACAGCAGCCCGGTCACCCCATATGCGGCCGATCCCGGGGACGCCCGGGTCGGCCGCATCGGAACGCATCCGGGCGGAGGCCCGCTCCCTCCTCCGCCCCCTCCGCTTCTCAGCTCTGGCGCGCGGCCCGTCGCCGTGCCGCCGTGAACAGCACCAGGCCCGCCGCCAGCGCCGCGGCCGCCGTGCCCGAGGCGATCAGGGCGACCGATCCCGTCGAGGCGAGGCCGCCGCCGTCGCCGGAGCCCCCGGCGGTGCCCGCCGAGGAGCCGCCGGACGTGGTGGACGCCGAGGGACTGGCGGTGCCGGACGGGCTCTTCTCCGGGTCCGGGGCCGAGGTCGGCGGGGTGGACGGCTCGCCGGAGCCACCGCCGTCGCCGCCCGCCGTCACGCCGCCGGAGTCGGAGCCGCCGCCCTCACCGTTCAGGACCAGGTAGGCCGTGTTGTTGCCGGGCTTCGGGTCGAACGGGAGCTTCGGGTTCTGCAGCCAGGTGTTGCGTACGGTGACCGTGCCGCTCGCGCCGACCATGGCCTTGTCGACCCGCAGCTCGAAGGGCAGGTCGAGGCCGGCTCCGTCCCGCACGGTCATCGAGGTGTTGCAGACGTAGCGCGGCGCGGGGCTCTTCTGGTCCTCACGGTACGAACCGTCGGCCTTCACCGCGCGGCAGCGTTCCGGCTTCGACGTGACCGAAGTGCCCTGCGGGACGGTGAAGTCGACGGTGGCGACGTCCTCGCCGGAACGGATGTGGCCGATCCACGCCGGGCCCTCGTTGCGGAAGCCGATGTCGGCCTTGACGGTGGATCCCTCGGGCCCGGCCACGTCGTCGCCGTACGCGACGAAGTCGGCCGTGTTCTTCGTACGGAAGTCGACATCCTGCTGGTTGTCGTACGGATTGAGGTCAGCGCTGCTGACTGCCGCGCCCTTCTTCACCGGGACCGCCTTCAGCACGCCGCCGGTGCCCCGCTCGAAGGCGGCGCCCGCACGCTGGGCGGCACGCTGGGCGGCGCTGTCCTCCTGGATGCGGTACAGGAAGGTGTCGTAGTAGGCGCGCTCGGTGGCCTCCAGCGTCAGCGGGGTCGCCAGCGTGTACGTCGCGCCCGCCTCGAAGGCCCCCTCGACGGAGCAGAGCGCCGTGGTCGAGCCGAAGTCCGGCTGGCCCGGGTCGTCCACGGTGTACTCGCAGTTCGAGTAGCGCTGCGGGATGTCCAGGCCACGCGAGTACCGCAGCGTGAGCAGGACGCCGTCGGCGTCCCGGGTCCCGCGGTTGGCGAAGGTGATCGGTGCCTGCTGCTTCTCCCCCGGGGCCAGCTCCGTCCTGAACGGCAGCCGCTCCATCACGAGGTCGGGGCCGCCGACCGTGACCCGGGTGGTGAACGGCGTGAAGGTGGCGCCCTCCGCCTCGCCGGTCACCGTGATCGTTCCGGAGTCACCGTTCTCGCTGCCGTCGGCGGCGGTGACGAGGAGGTCCGCCGCGCCCTGGAGGCCGGGCCAGATGCCCCAGTCCTCGCAGACGGCCTTCGTACCGGTGATCTCGCAGTCCGGACTCGACTCGCCGTCGAACTTCACGTCGGCGACGCCCGCGACGCCGCTGAGGTCGAAGGTGAGGGTGAAGTAGCCGCCGAAGCCGCCGTTCTCCTCGTCCTCGGACGGGTTGTTGAGGCTGATCCCGACCGTGGACGCCTTCGGCCGGCCACTCTTCGGATACGGGTGCAGGGCCGTATCGGCCGGGCCACCGAGCGTGAACACCGGCGTGTCCGCGGCCTGCGCCGGGGCGGCCGCCCCGGCGAGCGAGGCCGCGGCCAGCAGGCCTGCGGCGGCGAGCGAACCGGCTGCGCGGTGCAGCACGGTTCTCGGGGAACAGAGTGTCATCGGGTACCTCGGGGACTCGGCAGGAGCTGTGTGGCTGCTGTGACAGGTGTCGCGGTACGGGTTGGACCGCGCAGCTCCCCGAACAGTTGTCCTCCCCAAGATCACGGATTGGGCACGGTCACGGATGACGGTGCGCGGTCACGGATGACGAGGCCCGGTCACGGGTTGGGGACCGGGGTGTTCCCGACGCCCTCCACATCCGTCCCGGCCTCCGTCGTCCCCTTCGGCGGCACCACCGGGATGCCCAGGAACGGCAGCTTCAGCGCGCCGAACGCCTCCTTGGGCACGGCGGGCGTGCGCGGGGCGACCGGGGCGAGCCGCTCGTAGGCCGCGTCCTGCTCCGGGCGCGGGTCCGCCTCGCCCTTGTTGGGCCACAGCGACATCGCGCGCTCGGCCTGGGCGGTGATGGTCAGCGAGGGGTTGACGCCGAGGTTGGCGGAGACGGCGGAACCGTCGACGACGCTGATGCCGGGGTGGCCGTAGAGGCGGTGGTACGGGTCGATGACGCCTTCCTCGGCGCTCGCGCCGATCGGGCAGCCGCCGAGGAAGTGGGCGGTGAGCGGGGTGCCCATCAGCTCGCCGACGTTGGATCCGGCGAAGCCGTTGATCTCCTCGGCGAGCAGGGTGGCGCCGAGGGTCGCCTCCGGGATCTGCGTCGGGTTGGGGGCGCCGTGGCCCTGGCGGGCGGTGAGCAGGCCCTTTCCGACGCCGCCCGGTTTGCGGTACGTGGTCAGCGAGTTGTCCAGCGACTGCATGACCAGGCCGATGATGGTCCGCTCGGACCAGCGGCGGTTGGAGAGCGAACGGGCGGCGAGGGTGGGGTGCTTGATCATGTTGGCGATCCAGCCGCGCACCCGGTGTGCCCCGTAGGGGACCTGGAGGACCGTCAGCGCCCCCATGGCGTTGGAGCCCCTGCCGTAGCGGACGGGCTCGATGTGGGTGTTGTCGTCGGGGTGGATCGACGAGGTGATCGCGACGCCCCGGGTGAAGTCGGCCTTGGCGGTGCCGTGCTTCTTGCGGTAGCGGCGGTCGCTGGTCTGGGCGCCCACCAGGCCTTCGGAGTTGGTACGGGTCAGCTCCCCGAGCTTCGCGGAGAGCCGGGGCAGGAGGCCCCGGTCCTTCATCGTGTGCAGGAGCGTCTGGGTGCCGTACGTTCCGGCGGCGATGACGACCTTGCGGGCGCGCAGCTTGGTGGGCTTCGCCCTGCGGCGGCGGTCGGTGGGGACGGTCAGGACGCGGTAGCCCCCCTCGGGGTCCTCGGTGACGGCGACGACGGAGGTCATCGGGTGGATGACCGCTCCGGCCCGCTCGGCGAGGTAGAGGTAGTTCTCGTTGAGGGTGTTCTTCGCGCCGTGGCGGCAGCCCGTCATGCACTCGCCGCACTCGGTGCAGGCTTTGCGGTCGGGGCCCGCGCCGCCGAAGTACGGGTCGGGGACCTGCCCGCCGGCCTTGGCCCTCGCGGTGCCGTCGGCGTCCTTGCCGTCGCCGAAGAAGACGCCGACCGGGGTCATGTGGAAGGTGTCGCCGACGCCCATGGTCTCGGCGACGGCCTTGAGGTGGATGTCCGAGGGGGTCATCGTCGGGTTGAGACGGACCCCGAGCATCCGGCGGGCCTGGTCGTAGTACGGCTTCAGCTCGTCCTGCCAGTCGGTGATCGAGGCCCACTGCCGGTCCTCGAAGAACGGGGCGGGCGGCACGTACAGCGTGTTGGCGTAGTTGAGCGACCCGCCGCCGACGCCGGCCCCGGCGAGCACCATGACGTTGCCGAGAAGGTGGATGCGCTGGAGGCCGAAGAGGCCGAGGGCGGGGGCCCAGAGGTAGTTCTTCAGGTCCCAGGAGGTCTTGGGGAGCGTGCCGGGGGTGAAGCGGCGGCCCGCCTCCAGGACGCCGACGCGGTAGCCCTTCTCGGTGAGCCGGAGCGCCGACACCGCGCCCCCGAAGCCGGAGCCGACGACCAGGACGTCGTAGTCGTACGCGGCGTCGTCCTCGGCCGGGACATGGCTCACGGCCTGTTTCTGGGCAGGGCTGTCCTGGGACATGGCACTCCTCGGAACGGAATCGGTACGAAAAGGACGGAAGCCGCTACGGCGTCGGTGTCGGCGTCTCAGCGCAGCCGGAACGCCTTCATCACCTTGAGGCTGGTCGTCATGAACGCGGCGTACTTCTCGTCGTCCATCCCGAAGGCGGGCGCGAGCGGGATCAGCCGCTGCTGGGCGACGGTCTGGGCCTCGGTGTACTTGAGGATGCCCTCGGAGCCGTGCCGCCGGCCGAGGCCGGACTCCTTCATGCCGCCCATCGGGGACTGGACGCTGCCGTAGGCGGGCGCGTACCCCTCGTTGATGTTGACGGTGCCGGTGCGCAGCCGGGCGGCTACCTCGTGGCCGCGCCGGGAGTCGGTGGTCCAGACGCTGGAGTTGAGACCGTACGGGGTGGCGTTGGCCAGCGCGATGACCTCGTCCTCGTCGCTGAAGCGGTAGATCGCGACGACCGGCCCGAAGGTCTCCTCGGCGCAGACGGCCATGGGGGCCTCGACGCCGTCGAGGATGGTCGGCTCGTAGAACAGCGGGCCGATGTCGGGGCGGGCGACGCCGCCGGCGACGAGGGTCGCGCCCTTCTCGACGGCCTCGTCGACATGGCGCGCGACGGTCTCCAGCTGGCGTTCGCCGACGAGGGAGCCCATGTCGGCCCCGTACGCCAGGGAGTTGCCGAGCCGCATGGCCTTCGTCCGGGTGGCGAAGCGCTGGACGAAGTCGTCGGCGATGGACTCGTGGACGTACAGCCGCTCGATGGAGATGCAGAGCTGTCCGGCGGAGGAGAAGCAGGCGCGGACGGCTCCGGCTGCGGCCTTCTCGACGTCGGCGTCCTTGAGGACGAGCATGGCGTTCTTGCCGCCGAGCTCCAGGGAGACGCCGACCAGGCGGTTGGCGGCGCCGACGGCGACCTCGCGGCCGGTGCGGGTGGAGCCGGTGAAGGAGACGTAGTCGGCGCGGCTGACGACCTCGGGGCCGACGACCGGGCCCTCGCCGAGGACGATCTGGAAGACCTCGGCGGGCAGTCCGGCCTCGATCAGCAGGTCGCGGGCCCACAGGGCGGTGAGCGCGGTCTCGGTGTCGGGCTTCATCACGACGGCGTTGCCGGAGACGAACGCGGGGAGCGCGTCGCCCACGGAGAGTTCCAGCGGGTAGTTCCAGGGGGCGATCTGGCCGACGACGCCGCGCGGCTGACGCAGTTCGGTGACCTTGGTGAGGGTCGGGACGACGCCGGTGTGGCGGCGGGGCTTGAGGTAGGAGGCGGCCCTGCGCCCGTAGTGGCGGGCGGCGACGGCGACGGCCTGCACCTCCTCGTGGGCGTGCAGCCGGGCCTTGCCGGTCTCCAGCTGGATGAGGTCGAGGACCTCGGCCTGGCGGCTCAGGACGAGATCGTGGAAGCGCAGCAGGACGGCGGCGCGCTGCCGTACGGGGACGGCGGCCCAGACGGGCTGTGCGGCGCGGGCCCGGTCGAAGGCGGTGGCCACGTCCTCGGGGGTGGACTCGGGCAGATCGGCCAGCTTCTCCCCGGTGAAGGGGGTGTGGTTGGCCGTACGGCCCGATCCGACGACCCCGCGGGTCAGCTGGGCGATCACCTCGGGGGTGACCACGTCGGCGGCCGTGCGCACCCCGGCGGGGGCGACCGCCACGGGGTTCGTACCGAGAGGGGCGTCAAGGGCCTGCGAGTCCGTCATGGGGCCGAGAGTATGTCCAGCCGGAGCCTTTGGGTACCCGTCGGTAACAGTTTTTCACAGGACCCGCCACCCCCGTTCGGCGCCACCCTCGAACGAGCCAGTGATCACTGGCGACATAACCGCTGATCAGTGGCGTTACGGCCGGTCACCCGACGGCGGTCGGCCCGCGGCACTCAGGAAGCGTGAATTTTCAGGCCCTCGGTCAGCGGGGCGAAGATCGCGTCGCCGTCCTTCGCCGCCTCCCCCTTCGCGGGCATCCGCACCCGCACCCGCTCGTGCCCGTGGGGGTCGCTCTTCTTCTCGCCGGGGATCAGCAGCCCAGCCGGTTCGCCGCACGGTCGGGGCGCTCGCCGGACTCGCCCTCACTGCCGCGCCTTCGGGGCGCGCCAGCTGCGCAGCATGACGTCGAACTTCTCCCGGCTGGCCTCCCAGCTCTCCTGAGGGGCGGTCAGGTACAGCGCGTACTCGGGACCGCCGGGGCCGCCGTAGTACATCTGGTCGATCCCGTGCCGGGGCCCCGGGTGGTCCTTGGTCTCGTTCCAGGTGAACTCCCAGAGGGCGCCCGGCCGGTCGCGGAAGGTCTTCTTCTCCATCCCGATCCGCCGGTACCCCGGCAGGCGCGTGGAGAGCTGCTCCTCCATGTTCTCCAGGTGCAGATAGGGATGGTCGAAGTCCGGGTCCGGGTCGACGCTGATGCGTATCCGGTGGGCACCGTCGTCCGGCGTGTAGTCGATCTGCCCCTCGTTCACCTGCCGCTCCCAGCCGTCGGGCACGACGAGGCTGAAGCCGGCCGGGTCCTCGACCCGGTGCCAGCCGTCGGGTATCTCCGACGAGCTCGGCCCGGGGCCGGTGGCCTCCGGAGTGGTCCGGGGCGCGGACGGCGTGCGCCCGGCGGCCGGGGTGCCCGACCCCTCCCCGTACTTCATCGCGATCAGCCCGGCCGCGCCGCCGAGGACGGCCGCGGCGACGATCACGGCCAGGACCGTGCGCCACCGGGAGCCGGCGCGCCGGGTCACCGGGGCGGAGGCGGGGCCGGGGGCCGGGCCGGTCCGGTCCTGACCGGTCGGGGCGGCGGAGGCGGAGGCCGCGCCGGGCAGTCGGGCGGTGGCGCCGTCGGAGCCGGGCGGGACGGCGCCGGCGTCGGAACCGCTGCCGTCCCGGTAGCCGTAGCGGGCCTCCTCGGGGAGCCGCTGGGTGGGCACATGCGCCTGCGCGGCCCGGGGTTCGCGGCCCTCCATGGCGTCCAGCAGCATCTGCTCGGTCTGCGCGGCCGTGGGCCGCTCGGCCGGGTCCTTGCGGAGCAGCGCGGTGATGACGGCCCCGAGCGGACCGGCGTTGACCGGGGCGGGCGGCTCCTCGGTGACGACGGCCTGCATGGTGGAGATCGGCGACGTACGGCGGAACGGGGAGGTCCCCTCGACCGCCGTGTACAGCGTGGCCCCCAGCGACCAGAGGTCGGAGGCCGGTCCCGGATCGCCGCCGCGTACCCGCTCGGGGGCCAGGTAGTCGATGGAGCCGACGAGTTCGCCGGTCCGGGTGATGGTGGAGTCGCCCTCGATCGCGGCGATCCCGAAGTCGGTCAGGAGCACCTGCCCGTCGCGGGCCAGCAGGACGTTGCCGGGCTTGACGTCCCGGTGGAGGACCCCGGCGCTGTGGGCGGCACGCAGGGCACTCAGGACGTGCAGGCCGATCCGGGCCGCCTCGCGCGGGGCGACCTCGCCGCTCTCCTTGGCCGCGTCGGCGAGCGAGGGCCCGTCGACGTACTGCATGACGATCCAGGGGCGGTTGTCGTACTCGATCACGTCGTGGACGGTGACGACGCCGGGGTGCGTGATGCGCGCCGCCGCCCGGGCCTCCTTCTGCGTCCGGGCGTGCAGGACGAGCCGGTCGGCCTCGGCGACGTACAGTCCGGCGGTCAACTCCTTGACGGCGACCGTGCGGTGCAGCACCTCGTCGTGGGCGCGCCAGACCTTGCCCATGCCGCCCCGGCCGAGGACGTCGCCCAGCCGGTAGCGCCCCGACAGCACCAGTCCGGCTTCCGCGCCCTGTGATCGATCCACGTGATGTCCCCGCCCCGTTCCTCGAATGGCCAGATTACGGAGGCGGGGCGCGGCGGGGATACGGGGGATCGCCCACGAGACCGCACTGTGATGGTTGTCGGCACCGCACAACGCCCAGGGGGCTGCGGTGCCGATGACGTGGGGTCAGCCGGCGACCCGGTACGAGGCGATCGCCTGCTCGTAGATCTCGGTGACCTTGTCCCGGTCGTTCTCGGGGCCGATGACCTGGATGACGTGGTACCGACCGTCGACGATCATGGCGAGGTTACGGACGAACACCTCGCGCCCGCCGCTCTCCTGCCAGGTGAACTGCCCCTCGGCCATGGCCTGCCGGCCGACGTCGACCCGGCGCACTCCGGACGAGGAGGACCAGCTGGAGTCCCGGAACGGCTGGAGCTCGGGCTCCTTGTCCCGCTGGTAGTCCAGCGGATCGCTGCCGCCCGTCTTCACGGTGTCCCGGCCGGGCACCACGAGCAGGGTGAACCCGTCGCTCCCGTAACGGATCTGACGGTCGGCGTTGGCCGGGCTGCGCTGCCAGTCCTTCGGTACGCCGACCTCGAAGCCCTCCGCGTCCTTGCGGAGCGTGTAGCCGGGGGCGAGGGCGGCCGCGGACCGGCTGGTCTGTGGCTGCTGGGAGCCGGGCTCACCGGATCCCCCGGTCGAACCGTCCGTCGAGCCCGAGGGGTCGGGCTCTCCCGAGGCGGCGGGCGGTGCGGCGGAATCGGTGGGCGCGGGCGCCCCGTTGTCCTGGCCCGGTTCCGCCTTCGGCATGAACATCACGGCGTACGCGATGGCAGCGGCCATCAGCAGGAGGATCAGGACGAGCAGCAGCCGGCCCAGCTTGCGCGGAGAGCCCTCGTTCCGACGCGGGGGTTCCCGCAGCACCCGGGGCCCCTTGGGCGCACGCGGCGCGCGGGCCGGGCGCTCGTCCTCCCAGGACTCCACCGGCCTGCGCACGGGCCGGTCGGGCGGCAACAGGGACTCGTGGCGGTCCCGCTGCTTGCCGTCGCGCTGCCGGCGCTTGCCCTGGCGGTGCCTGCCCGCCCCGGCGCCGCCGAACCGGCCGCGGCGTCGCCGGACCAGCTCGCCCCGGCGGCGTACGACGGGGAGCCGGGTGGCGTCGGGCGCGGGCAGCGGGACGACGTCGGCACCCGCCTCCGGCTCCGGAGCGGAGCGCACCAGCGAGCGCAGCCAGCCGCGCAGCTCCTCGAAGTCCGGCCGCTCGGTGGGGTCCTGGCGCAGCAGCGACTCGACGACGGGCCGCAGCGGACCGCACTCCTCCGCGAAGGCGGGCGGCTCGCCGCACACCATCTGGACCAGCTCGGCCGCGTTCTCCTCGGGGTAGGGAGCGTGGCCCTGGACGGCGCGGTAGAGCAGCGCGCCGAGCGCCCACAGGTCGGTGGAGGGGCCGATCGGCGGTGCCAGCTGCCAGTTCTCGTGTACCGGCCCCGCCTGCTCGGGCGCCCAGCGCTCGGTGACGGCTCCGACGACGGCGATCCGGGCCTGGCGGGCGCGCTCGGCGGCGAGCGGGGTGGCGGGGCCGCGGTAGACGGCCGTTTCGCTGCCGCCCGCGACGGCGTCCTCCCAGGCCCGGGTGGTGGTCCGCACGGCCGGGAGCGGCGCGGTGCGGGCCGGATCCTGCGCGGCGGCGCCCGGTACGCCTGATACGCCGGGCCGCCGGGAGTCGGCGCGCAGGGCGTCCGCGCCCGATCCGCCGGCGGGGACGGGCCGCCCGGCGCCGGGGCCGTCGTCCCAGGTCCCGGCGAGATGGACACGGCGGCCCGGCGGCCGGGGGCCCTCTTCGTCGTCCTCGTCGTCCTCGTCGTCGTACGGGTCCTCGGCGGGGCTGCCCCACGGCGCGGTCGGTCGGGGGGTGCCGGGAGCGCCGGTGGCGGGCCGCTGGAACGGGAGGGGGCGGGGGCCGGGGGCATCCGGGGCGGCGTCGGTGGCGGAGTCGGCTTCGGGGGCGCCGGGGGCGCTCGACGGCGTTGCGCCGCCCGCGACTCCATCGGCGCCGAGTCCTCCCGGTGCCCCGGGGGCGCCTGGGTCCGTGGCGTTTCCGGCGGCTTCGGCGGTGCCTGTGGCACCGGCGTCCGGGGCGGCTTCGCGTCCGTCCCGCGGTGGCTTCGTGAGGTCGGCCGGGGTGTGGCCGGCCTGCTGGCGGTCCTCCGTGGCCCGGGCGGCGGCCCGCGCCCCCGCGCGGTAGGCGGCGATCGCCCCGGCGCGGGCGGCCCGCAGCTGGGCGGCGCTCGCCGCGCCCGGCTCGGCAGGGGGCGGTACGGCGGTGTACGGGACGGCGGGGGCGGCGGGGCGCGGGACGATCTCCTGCCCGTCGGTCCGCTGCTCCAGGACGGGGCCGGTCTCGCGGCCCGACGGCAGGTCGTACCGGTCGGGCTGGTCGTACGGGTCGTGCCCGTCGTCCTCGCGGCGCGGGGCGTACCCCTGCGGCAGCGGCGGAACGGGCAGCTCCCGGCTGCCGTAGGTCTCGTGCCTGTCGTGGTCGGCGTACTCCTGGACGTCCGCGTCCGCGTACTCCGGGACGTCCGCGTCGCTCCTGGCCGGCGGGAGCGCGTAGCCGCCGCCGAGCTCACCCGGCGGGGTGGGATCGAGGGCCGGGATGCCGTACGTCGTGGGGCCGGGCTCCGACGGGCCGGCCACCGGATCGGCGTCGGGCAGCGGATCGGCGTCGGGCAGCGGTGCGGGGGCGTACCCGCAGAGGGCCTCCTCGGCGGCGCCCGCCGCGAGACCGGTGAGCATGACGCGGCCGTCGTCGCACACCAGGACCGTGCGCACGGTGATGTTGCGGTGGGTCCAGCCATGGGCGTGCAGCACCCGCAGGGCGGTGAGCACGTCGGAGCCGATCTCGGCGGCCCGGTAGGGGTTGAGGGGGCGCTCGGCAAGGAGCGCGGCGAGCGGCCGGGCCGCGACGAGCTCGCTGACTATCCAGAGCGAATCCGCCTCGGCGAACACGTCGAAGACCTGGTCGAGGCGGGGGTGGTCGGGCACCTGGGCGGCGGCCTGCGCGGCCTCGATCGCCCGCCGGACCGCGGGGTCCGTACTGCGGCGGACCGCCCGCCCGCCGGCCCGCCCGGACGCCGGGGCCCGCCCGTCGGCGTCGAGCACCTCGGCGTCCACGATCTCCGGCAACGGCACCTGGCGGACCAGGACTTCCTGGCCGCTGTACGTGTCGAACGCCCGGGTCTCGGCCAGTTCGTACCCGTCGGACGGGGGCAGCGGAAGGCGGTAGCGGTCGGCGAGCACCCGACCCGCGTAGTCGTCCACGACGCCTCCCCAGAGCGCGCTGTTCCCCCGGCCGTCAGAGCCGCACGATTCCGTCAGTCACGGTCGTCCGGCGGGCAATTGACCCGCCGTTCCGGCTGCGTACGGTCTCCGGCCTCTTACGATACGTGGCAACGCGGGCCGACGGGACGGGTCGTGCCAACCCGGCCCGCACAAACGTTTCACACCGGCCCGGATCGGGCGCGCCCGGCGGCCGGTTCACGGGCGTGCGGTCAGTCCGTGGGGGTGAAGGTGGCGAACGCCGTTTCGCGCAGCGTCCGGCACTCGTCGCCGTCCCACTCGTCCACCTTGCAGCTGATCATGATGGAGTAGCCGCGCTTGGCGTCCACCTTGAAGCCGCGGTTGAGCACCTTGACCCGGACGCCGCTGTGGCTGCGCTCGAACGTCCAGTCGGCGACGGTCGGATAGCCGTTGTACTCGACCTTTTTTATGCTGCCGTGCTGGTAGCCGTCGCTGAGGACCTTGGCGCTGGCGACGGCCCCGCGCCAGGCGGCCGCGGCATCGTCCTTGGGCGAGCTGTTGAAGTCGACCTGGACCCGGGGGAAGCTCCCCTGTCCGGCGTTGTAGATGCCTCCGGAGTTGGTGCCCGCGATGGCGGTGCGCCGGAAGTCCTCGGGCATCGCCATGGTGAAGTGGAACCGGGCGTCGGTGACCTGCTGGTAGCCGGCGGGCAGGGAGTCGCCCGCGCCCGGCTTGTCACCGCCGTCGCCCTCGTCGCCCTTGGGGTCGTCGCCCTTCGGGTCGTCGGAGGCCTCGCCGGACGAGCCCTCGGAGGCCCGGCCGTCCTCCTTGCCCTGTCCCTCCTTCCGGCCGTCGTCCTGCCCGCCGGACGAACCGCCGCCCGTGTCCTCGCCCTTGCCGTCGCTGCCGCCCGTCGAGGCTCCGGCCGACGCGGCGGTGTCGTCCTTGCCGCCCTGGTCCGCGTCACCGCCGCCGAGGGCGATCGCGAGGATCGTGCCGAGGATGGCCAGCGCGACGACGGCCGCGATGATCACGAGGGTGCGACGGGGCACCACGTCGGTGATCGAGGCGCGCGTGGAGGCGGCCGGGGACGGCGGGCGCTGCCCGGGCACGGAAGCGTTCGCCGCCACCGCGGACTTCGAGGCTCCGGCGGGGGCCGCGACGGCTCCCCGCGTTCCCGCCGGGACGGGCCCGGCCGCCGCCGACTTCGCGGCCGGGGCGGGGGTCCCGGGCGGGGACGGCGGCTTGGGCGGGGCGGCGGGCGAGCCGGTGGCCGCTGCGGCCAGGCGGCCGGGGACGGCGGGCGCCGCCGCAGCGGCCGCGGCGGATCCGGCGGCCACCGCCGGGGTCTTCGCGTTGCGCACGGACCGCAGGGCTCCGCGCAGCCGGTCGCGGGCGCCTTCGCCGGACTCACCCGTTCCGGTGGACTGCTTCGGCGGCTTCGGGGCCTTGGGCTGCTTCGGCGTCCGCTTGACGAGGAGGTCCACGGCCGGGGCCGGCGGGATGGCCATGATCTGCGTCGAGTCCGCGGGGGCGGGCGCGGGCACGTCGGGGGCGTTGATGACGTCGTTGAGCAACGCCCGTGCCCCGGCGTCGTCGAGACGCTGTTCAGGGTCGCGGGCGAGCAGCCCGTAGATGACCTCGGTGAGCGGACCGGCGTTCTTCGGCGGGTCGAGCGGTTCGGTCATCACGGCCGTGAGCGTGGCGATGGCCGAGCCCTTGTCGTACGGCGGGCAGCCCTCGACGCTCGCGTACAGCAGTCCGCCGAGCGACCACAGGTCGGCGGGCGGGCCCGGCTTGTGACCACGGGCCCGCTCCGGCGAGATGTAGGAGGGGGCGCCGACGAGCATGCCGGTCGAGGTGACCGACGGGTCGCCCTCGACCTGGGCGATGCCGAAGTCGGTGAGCACGACGCGTCCGTCCTCGGCGATCAGCACGTTGGACGGCTTCACGTCGCGGTGCAGGATGCCCTCGCGGTGCGCCGAGCGCAGGACGTCGAGGATGGCGAGCCCGACCTCGGCGGCCCGCTTCGGCGTCAGCGTGCCGTCCTCGCGGATCGCCTCGGCGAGCGACTTGCCCTCGATCAGCTCCATGACGATCCACGGGCGGTCGTCTTCGTCGACCACGTCGTAGACGGTCACCGCGCTGTTGTTGCGGATCCGTGCGATCGCCTTCGCCTCGCGCAGGGTGCGCGTGATCAGCCGGCGCTTCTCGTCCTCGTCGATCGCCGAGGGGAACCGCAGTTCCTTCACCGCGACCGTGCGGCCGAGCGTCTCGTCGTCGGCGCGCCAGACCGTGCCCATGCCGCCCCGGCCGAGCACCTCACCGAGCCGGTAGCGCCCCGCGAGGAGACGACCGTTCTTGTCCCGTTGGGGCTCCCGTGCCTGCTCCGCCTCCGACATGCGTCCCCTCTGCGATCAACCCGCCCTGGCAGAGCGTTCATTGTCCCTCACCCCGGGACCGGTCCTGGTGCCGGGTCCGGGTCCGCCGCACCGCGGCCCGGCGGGGAATCACCCACAGCCTCCTACCAACCGGTCCTCCCCGTCCAGGCCGGACCGGTCCGCCGCACCGCCCCACCGGGCCGGTGGGTCCCAACTGCCCCGGAGGCAACAGGCGGTGGCCGCTGTCCGGGGCTCCGCGGGGCGCGCCTCAGATCGGCACGATGTCCGGGGCGCCGAGCCGGGCCGCGTCCGCCGTGAGGTCGTCGGGCTGTCGCTGCGATTCGCGCTCGGCCTCCACCCGCTTCTCGTAGTGCTCGACCTCCCGGTCGATCCGCCCCTCGTCCCAGCCCAGCACCGGCGCGATCAGCTCGGCGCAGAGCCGGGCGCTGCGGGTGCCCCGGTCGAACGTCTCGATGGAGATCCGGGTGCGCCGGGTCAGCACGTCGTCCAGGTGGCGGGCGCCCTCGTGGGAGGCCGCGTAGACGATCTCGGCGCGCAGATAGTCGTCGGCGGCGGGCAGCGGTTCCCCCAGGACCGGGTCGGCGAGGATCAGTTCCAGAATTTCCTCGGTCATTGAGCCGTACCGGTTGAGCAGGTGCTCCACCCGGGCGACATGGAGTCCGGTCCGGGCCGCGATCCGGGCGCGCGCGTTCCACAGGGCCTTGTACCCCTCGGCGCCCAGCAGCGGGGTGTCCTCGGTGACGCAGGCGGCGACCCGCTGGTCGAGCCCGTGCACCGCCTCGTCCACCGCGTCCTTGGCCATGACCCGGTACGTCGTGTACTTGCCGCCCGCCACGACGACCAGGCCGGGGGCGGGGTGGGCCACCGTGTGCTCGCGGGACAGCTTGCTGGTGGCGTCCGACTCGCCGGCCAGCAACGGCCGCAGTCCGGCGTAGACGCCCTGGACGTCGTCCCTGGTCAGCGGGGTGTTCAGGACGGAGTTGACGTGCTGGAGGAGATAGTCGATATCGGCGCTGGAGGCGGCCGGGTGGGCCTTGTCCAGGTCCCAGTCGGTGTCCGTGGTGCCGATGATCCAGTGCCGGCCCCAGGGGATGACGAAGAGGACGGACTTCTCGGTGCGCAGGATGAGGCCGGTGGAGGAGTGGATGCGGTCCTTGGGGACGACCAGGTGGATGCCCTTGGAGGCCCGGACGTGGAACTGTCCGCGCTCGCCGATGAGCCCCTGGGTGTCGTCCGTCCACACGCCGGTCGCGTTGACCACCTGCTTGGCCCGGACCTCGTACTCCGTACCGCTCTCGACGTCCCGGACGAGCGCGCCGACGACCCGCTCGCCCTCGCGGAGGAAGCCGACGACCCGGGCCTGGTTGGCCACGTGGGCGCCGTAGGACGCGGCGGTGCGCACCAGCTCGGTGACGAACCGGGCGTCGTCCATCTGGGCGTCGTAGTACTGGAGGGCGCCGACCAGGGCGTCCTTCTTCAGCGCGGGGGCGACCCGCAGGGCGTGCTTGCGGGAGAGGTGGCGGTGGACCGGCAGGCCGCGTCCGTGGCCGGAGGAGACCGACATGGCGTCGTACAGCGCGACGCCGGAGCCGGCGTAGAGCCGCTCCCACCCCTTGTGCTGCAAGGGGTAGAGGAAGGGCACGGGCTTCACCAGGTGCGGGGCGAGCCGTTCCAGGAGCAGCCCGCGCTCCTTGAGCGCCTCCCGGACCAGGGCGAAGTCGAGCATCTCCAGATAGCGCAGGCCGCCGTGGATCAGCTTGCTCGACCTGCTCGATGTGCCGGACGCCCAGTCGCGCGCCTCGACCAGGCCGGTCGTCAGGCCTCTGGTCGCGGCGTCCAGTGCCGTGCCCGCACCGACCACGCCCGCTCCCACGACCAGCACGTCCAGTTCGCGCTCGGCCATGGCGGCGAGCGCGAGGGTGCGCTCGGCGGGTCCCAGTGTCGCTGTCCTCACTGCTGCCTCCCGGTGGATCGGGGTGGTCGGACACGGGAGTGCCACCCGGCCGAGGGGCCGGCCGCCCGTGTCCACCTCTCGATTCTGTCCGCGCTCCCCGAGTTCAGCCACCGCCTGTGGACAACACCCCGGTGACCGAAGCGGCACAATGCGACATATAGGTCATATTTACGCCTAGTCTGACATTGCGCTGTCCACAGCAGTTGCGATCTTCGCTCTCCGCACTTAGGGGGTCTTCCTGTATGCCCGCAGACCTCGCCGTCATCGGACTCGGTCACCTCGGCCTGCCGCTCGCCCAGGCCGCCGTGACCGCCGGAATCGACACCGTCGGCTACGACCCCGATCCCCGCCCGTACGCGGAGCTGAGAGCCGGCCGGAGCCCCGTCGAGGGCTCCCTCACGGCCTCCGAGGTCCGCCGCATGCTCTCGGGCGGCTTCCGGCCCACCACCGACGCCGCCGAGCTGGGCCGGGTCCGTACCGCCGTGATCTGCTCCCCCACCCCGCTCGGCCCCGACCGCACCGTCGACCTCACCGCGCTCGGCGACGCCGCCCGCGCCCTGGCCTCCCGGCTGCGCCCGCACACCACCGTGCTGCTGGAGTCCGCCGTACCGCCGGGCACCACGGAGACCTTCCTGCGCCCCCTGCTCGAAGAGGGCTCCGGACTCGTCGCCGGACGCGACTTCCACCTCGCCTGCTCCCCCGGCCGGCTCGACCCCGGCAACCGCACCCGCACCCTGGCCAACACGCCCAAGGTCATCGGCGGCCTCACCCCCGCCTGCACCGAGTCGGCCGCCGCCGTCTACGGACGGCTCACCGACAAGGTCGTACGGGCCCGCGGCCCGCGCGAGGCGGAGATGACGAAGGTCCTGGAGACCAACTTCCGGCACGTCAACATCGCGCTGGTCAACGAGATGGCGGTGCTCTGCCACGACCTCGGCGTCGACTTCTGGGACGTCATCCGGTGCGCCGAGACCAAACCGTTCGGCTTCCAGCCCTTCCGCCCCGGACCCGGCGTCGGCGGGCACGGCGTCCCGGTCGACCCGAGCGGCCCGCCCCACGGCGGCCACTCCTCCGGGCACCCGCTGCGGATGGTCTCGCTCGCGCAGGAGATCAACGACCGGATGCCCCGATACGTCATCCAGCGCTGCGCCACCCTCCTGAACGAGCACGGCAAATCCGTCCGGGGCGCGCGCGTCCTCCTGCTCGGCGTGACCTACAAACCGGACACGGCGGACCAGGAGGCCGCGCCCGCCCGGGAGATCGCCACCCGGCTGATGGACATGGGCGCCCAGATCGGCTACCACGACCCGCACGTCCTGGACTGGCGGGTTCGCGAACGGCCCGTCCCGCGCGCCGACTCGCTGTACGAGGCGGCGGCCGCCGCCGACCTGACCGTACTGCTCCAGCAGCACCGCACCTACGACCTCCAGGGCCTCGCGGTGAAGGCCCAACTGCTCCTGGACACCCGGGGGGCCACTCCGGCGGGGGCGGCGCACCGGCTCTGAACGCGGACGCCCACCAGGTGACGGACCGTCGAAAGATAGTCAGTGACCGAAACCAGAGGGTGCTGCTACTCTGCGGCGTCACAGAGCGCACACACGTGCGTATTCCGCGCAGTAGTGCGCAGCCGCCCCAGGGGGAGTCCCACCGTGAGCCAGCCCGTGCAGCCGCCGAACCCGCCCCAGCAGCCCTTCGGCGGTCAGCCCGTCGAAGGCAACCCCTACGCCGGCCAGCCGGGTCAGCCCGCCCCCGCCGCCCCGACCGGCAACCCGTACGGCCAGCAGCCCCCGGCCCCGACCGGCAACCCGTTCGCGGGCCAGCAGCCCGGCCAGGGCGCCCCGTTCGGCGGCGGCGCACCCTTCGCCCCCGTTCCCCCGGCCCGCAACAACATCCTGCTCGGCGTGGCGGTCGCGCTCGGCGCGGCGATCGTCGCGGGCATCCTGTACGGCGTGATCGCGGGCTCCATCGAGCGCGAGGTCGGCTACGCGGCGGTCGGCGTGGGCTTCCTGGTCGGCTTCGCGGCGAGCAAGGTCGGCGGCTCCAACCCCGCGGTCATCGCCGCCTCCGCGGTCTTCTCGATCGGCGCGGTCTACCTCGGTCAGCTCATCGGCATCTCGATGATCCTGTCCGATCTGGCGCAGATCCCGTTCTCCGAGGTCGTCGGCGACCACTTCGACACGGTGACCAAGGCCTGGTCGGAAGAGGCCGACTTCATGACGTACCTCTTCCTCGTGCTGGGCGGGGCCGCGGCCGTCGGTGGCGCGAAGAAGGCCGGCTGACACCCCGCAGGGCATCAGGACATACGGCAGGGCCCGGACCGCTTCGGCGGTCCGGGCCCTGCGCGTCCGTACGGGAGGGTCAGCGGCGGTGCTGCGAGTCCGCCACCGTCACCTCGACGCGCTGGAACTCCTTGAGGTCGCTGTAGCCGGTGGTGGCCATCGCGCGGCGCAGGGCGCCGAAGATGTTCATCGAGCCGTCCGGGGTGTGCGAGGGGCCCGTGAGGACCTCCTCCGTCGTCCCGACCGAGCCGAGGTCGACCAGCTTGCCGCGCGGCACGTCCTCGTGGACCGCCTCCATGCCCCAGTGGCGGCCACGGCCCGGCGCGTCGGTGGCACGGGCCAGCGGGGAGCCCATCATCACGGCGTCGGCGCCGCAGGCGATGGCCTTCGGCAGGTCGCCGGACCAGCCGACACCGCCGTCGGCGATGACGTGCACGTACCGGCCGCCGGACTCGTCCATGTAGTCGCGGCGGGCGCCCGCGACGTCCGCGACGGCGGTGGCCATCGGGACCTGGATGCCGAAGACGTTGCGCGTGGTGTGCGCGGCGCCGCCGCCGAAGCCGACGAGGACACCGGCCGCGCCGGTCCGCATCAGGTGGAGGGCGGCGGTGTACGTGGCGCAGCCGCCGACGATGACCGGAACGTCCAGCTCGTAGATGAACTGCTTCAGGTTCAGCGGCTCGGCCGCGCCCGAGACGTGCTCGGCGGAGACCGTCGTACCGCGGATGACGAAGATGTCGACGCCCGCGTCGACGACCGCCTTGGAGAACTGGGCGGTGCGCTGCGGGGAGAGCGCGGCGGCGGTGACGACGCCGGAGTCGCGCACCTCCTTGATGCGCTGCCCGATCAGCTCCTCCTGGATCGGCGCGGAGTAGATCTCCTGGAGCCGGCGGGTCGCGGACTCGACCGGCATCTCGGCGATCTCGTCGAGCAGCGGCTGCGGGTCGGCGTGCCGGGTCCACAGGCCTTCCAGGTTGAGGACGCCCAGGCCGCCCATCTCGCCGATGCGGATGGCGGTCTGCGGAGAGACGACGGAGTCCATGGGAGCGGCCAGGAACGGCAGCTCGAAGCGGTAGGCGTCGATCTGCCAGGCGATCGAGACCTCCTTCGGGTCCCGGGTGCGGCGGCTCGGAACGACAGCGATGTCGTCGAATGCGTAAGCCCGGCGGCCGCGCTTGCCGCGCCCGATCTCGATCTCAGTCACGATGTGTGGCCTTTCCCTCTACGTCTGCGCTGACCAGTATCCCCGACGCATGGGTGAGGGGCGGTACCGGGAACTCCGGTCCGCCCCTCACCTGCGGTGATGCGTTACTTCCTGCTGTAGTTCGGTGCTTCCACCGTCATCTGGATGTCGTGCGGGTGGCTCTCCTTGAGGCCCGCCGAGGTGATCCGGACGAAGCGGCCCTTGCTCTCCATCTGGTCGACGGACGCGGCGCCGACGTAGCCCATGGTCTGGCGCAGGCCACCGACGAGCTGGTGGAGGACGTTGGCCAGCGGGCCCCGGTAGGGCACCTGGCCCTCGATGCCCTCGGGGACGAGCTTGTCGTCCGAGGAGACCTCGGCCTGGAAGTAGCGGTCCTTGGAGTAGGACCGGCCCTGGCCACGGGACTGCATCGCGCCCAGCGAGCCCATGCCGCGGTACGACTTGAACTGCTTGCCGTTGATGAACATCAGCTCGCCCGGCGACTCCTCGCAGCCCGCGAGCAGGCTGCCCAGCATCACGCTGTCCGCGCCCGCGGCGAGCGCCTTGCCGATGTCGCCGCTGTACTGGAGGCCGCCGTCGCCGATCACCGGGACGCCCGCGGCACGGGCGGCGAGGGCCGCCTCGTAGATCGCGGTGACCTGCGGGACGCCGATACCGGCGACCACGCGGGTCGTACAGATCGAGCCGGGCCCGACGCCGACCTTGACGCCGTCGACACCGGCGTCGATCAGGGCCTGGGCGCCGTCGCGGGTGGCGACGTTGCCGCCGATGACGTCGACGCCGACGCTCGACTTGATCTTCGCCATCCAGGAGAGGGCGTTGCTGTTGTGGCCGTGGGAGGTGTCGACGATGAGGAAGTCGACCCCGGCGGAGGCGAGGGCCTGCGCGCGCTCCAGCGCCTCGGGGCTGGCGCCGACGGCCGCGCCGACGAGCAGGCGGCCCTCGCCGTCCTTGGCGGCGTTCGGGTACTGCTCGGCCTTCTTGAAGTCCTTGACCGTGATGAGGCCCTTGAGGAGGCCCCCTTCGTCGACCAGCGGCAGCTTCTCGATCTTGTGGCGGCGCAGCAGCTCCATGGCCTCGACGCCGGAGATGCCGACCTTGCCGGTGACGAGCGGCATCGGCGTCATGACCTCGCGCACCTGGCGCGTGCGGTCCGACTCGAAGGCCATGTCGCGGTTGGTGACGATGCCGAGCAGCTTGCCCGCGGCGTCGGTGACCGGCACACCGCTGATGCGGAACTTCGCGCAGAGCGCGTCGGCCTCGCCGAGCGTGGCGTCGGGGTGCACGGTGATCGGGTCGGTGACCATGCCGGACTCGGACCGCTTGACCAGGTCGACCTGGTTCACCTGGTCCTCGATGGAGAGGTTGCGGTGCAGCACGCCGACGCCGCCCTGACGGGCCATGGCGATGGCCATGCGGGCCTCGGTCACCTTGTCCATGGCGGCCGACAGCAGGGGGATGTTCACCCGGACGTTGCGCGAGATGAGGGTCGAGGTGTCGACCGCGTTGGGCAGGACCTCGGACGCGCCGGGCAACAGCAGCACGTCGTCGTAGGTCAGCCCGAGCGTCGCGAATTTCTCGGGCACTCCGTCGACGTTTGCAGTCATGACACCTTCCCCAAATGGCCTTGATCGGTGCGGATGTCCATGCTAACGGGCTCCACGGGTGTCTCATTCCACGATCAAGATCACTTGGCCGTTCTGTAGCTTTCTACAGAGCCCTCGGCGAGGGCCGGAACGGGCGTCTCTACTGCTCCGCGAGCGCCCGGAGCCTGCTGAGCGCGCGGTGCTGGGCGACCCGGACCGCACCCGGCGACATCCCGAGCATCCGTCCGGTCTCCTCGGCGGTCAGTCCGACCGCGACCCGCAGGACCAGCAGCTCGCGCTGGCTTTCCGGGAGGTTGGCGAGGAGCTTCTTGGCCCAGGCGGCGTCGCTGCTGAGCAGGGCACGCTCCTCCGGGCCGAGGGAGTCGTCGGGCCGCTCCGGCATCTCGTCGGAGGGGACGGCGGTCGACCCCGGGTGGCGCATCGCGGCGCGCTGGAGGTCGGCGACCTTGTGTCCGGCGATGGCGAAGACGAAGGCTTCGAAGGGCCTGCCGGTGTCCTTGTAGCGCGGCAGCGCCATCAGCACCGCGACGCAGACCTCCTGCGCCAGGTCCTCCACGAAGTGGCGAGCATCACCCGGGAGACGGTTCAACCGGGAGCGGCAGTAGCGCAGGGCGAGGGGGTGGACGTGGGCCAGCAGATCGTGGGTGGCCTGCGCGTCGCCGTCGACGGCGCGGTGCACCAGGGCACCGATCACCGTGGTCTCGTCATCGCGCATCGAACCATGGTGCCCTGATGCCACTCGGTCCGCTGCACCGCGCCCCGAGTTGTGCACCGAAGCGTTATGAGCGGGTGCGCCGGATGTCATGTCCTGCGCCCTCCCCTTCCGCTCGACCGAATCGTTCCCGAGGAACTCCACGACTCAAGGATGCGTCATCGGCCGGGAAGCGTCACATGGCACCGCTGGGCGGGCACCCGGATGCGGGGTGTGGAGCCGGTGGCCCGCTCCGTGTCCCCGCCCGCCGGTCTGCGGACGGGGCGCGGCCCGGGCCGTGTCGTCAGCGGACCAGGCCCCAGCGGAATCCGAGAGCAACCGCGTGGGCGCGGTCCGAGGCCCCGAGCTTCTTGAACAGGCGGCGGGCGTGGGTCTTGACCGTGTCCTCGGAGAGGAACAGCTCACGGCCGATCTCCGCGTTGGACCGGCCGTGGCTCATGCCTTCGAGCACCTGGATCTCCCGCGCGGTGAGCGTGGGGGCGGCCCCCATCTCGGCGGACCGCAGCCGGCGCGGGGCGAGCCGCCACGTCGGGTCGGCCAACGCCTGGGTGACGGTGGCCCGCAGCTCGGCGCGCGAGGCGTCCTTGTGCAGATATCCGCGGGCACCGGCGGCGACCGCGAGCGCGACACCGTCCAGGTCCTCGGCGACGGTCAGCATGATGATCCGGGCCCCGGGGTCGGCGGAGAGCAGTCGCCGGACGGTCTCCACACCTCCCAGACCGGGCATGCGTACGTCCATCAGAATCAGATCCGAACGATCGGCCCCCCAGCGGCGGAGGACTTCCTCGCCGTTGGCCGCCGTCGTCACACGCTCGACGCCGGGCACGGTGGCCACCGCGCGACGGAGCGCTTCTCGGGCAAGCGGGGAGTCGTCGCAGACGAGGACGGATGTCATGACCGTCCTCCGCAGCTGATGCGCGTCACCTTGAGCCTCCAGGCTGGTACAAGTCGTCACCTGTGCGGTTGACCCCCTCGGACATGTGCCCGAGCCGGATATCCGTCAACCGCATCCGTTCTCTTAACGACGGTCACTCGAAAGAGTTACGGGTCGTGCGACCGGGTTCGGCACTCTACGTGAGGACCTGAATACGGAGGAGAACGGCACGGGTGATTCACCCGTCAACCGAATCTTCACTCCTCGGCATGCCCTATTTGGCAGCTTTTCTTCCCTTTCGGGGGTGTCTGTGGCTAGATTCGCAATCAGTCATATTTACATCTACTAGCACCGTAGATGTACGGTCGAGACTTCGGTCACACCGATCAGAGACGGTCCGAACACAGCAGGCCGTCGATCACGGACGGTCGAGGATGCCGCTTCCGACGCAGCACAGCTCCGAGGGGACAAGCAATGGCAGATTTCTCCCGCCTTCCCGGACCCAACGCAGACCTGTGGGACTGGCAGCTGCTCGCCGCCTGCCGAGGCGTGGACAGCTCCCTTTTCTTCCACCCGGAGGGTGAGCGCGGCGCGGCGCGGAGCGCCCGCGAGACCTCCGCGAAGGAGGTGTGCATGCGCTGCCCGGTACGGGCCGAGTGCGCGGCCCACGCCCTGGCCGTACGGGAGCCCTACGGCGTGTGGGGCGGCCTGACGGAGGACGAGCGCGAGGAGCTGATGGGCCGGGCCAGGAACCGGCTGATCAGCGCGGCGCCCTCCGGGGTCCCCGCCGCGGGGCCGGGCTCCGGCGCCACCTGACACCCGTACGCCCCAACGCAACGCAGAAACGTTTCTGCGACACCTTCGGACCTCCGGCCCGCGACCGGCCGCGGCGGGCTTCCGGGGGGTGTCGCGGCCCGCGCGGCACCGGCAGGGCTTCCGTACGGTCCGCGCGGCCCCAGCGGGCGCCCGTACGGGCGTGGCGGCCCGCGCGGTCTCAGCGGGCGGCCGTGCGCGCCAGCTGGTCCAGGGTGGCCGCCACCGCCGGGACCCGGGCCAGGTCCGGCAGGGTCAGCGCGACGATCTCCCGCTCGATGGCGGGCTCGACCGGCACGGCCCTGGCCCCCTTGGGGCGTACCGACTCGACGGCCAGCTCCGGCAGCACCGCCACACCGAGCCCGGCCCCGACGAGCCCCATCACCGCCGGGTAGTCGTCGGTGGCGAAGTCGATGCGCGGGGCGAAACCGGACTCCTCGCAGACCTCGACCAGCTGGCGGCGGCAGCGCGGGCAGCCCGCGATCCAGGACTCCTCGGCCAGCTCGCCGATGGACACGCTCGGCGCCTCGGCCAGCCGGTGACCCTCCGGCAGGAGGCCGATCAGCCGGTCGGTGAGCAGGGGCCGGACCACCAGGTCGTCCCATTCGCCGCCGGCCGCCCCGTAACGGAACGCCAGCGCGATGTCGCAGTCGCCCTCGCGCAGCAGGTCCACCGAGCGCGGTGGCTCGGCCTCGACGAGCGAGACGCGGGTGCCGGGGTGTTCGGCGCGCAGCGCGGCCAGCGCGCCCGGGACCAGGGTGGAGCTGCCGCTGGGGAAGGAGACCAGCCGGACCCGGCCGGCCCGCAGTCCGGCGATGGCGGCGACCTCCTCCTCGGCGGCGGTCAGCCCCGCGAGGATGCCGGAGGCGTGCCGCACCAGCGCCTCGCCGGCCTGGGTGAGGCGCATCTCGCGTCCGGTGCGGATCAGCAGCGTGGTGCCGATGGAGGCCTCCAGGGCCTTCATCTGCTGACTGACGGCGGGCTGGGTGCAGCCGAGTTCGCGGGCTGCGGCGGAGAACGAGCCGGTGGTGGACACGGCGCGCAGGACACGGAGGTGGCGAGCTTCGATCACCCCACCATCATAAGCAACCCTTGGAGATTGACCTAACTAATGGCGTGACTCTTTGAGCTCGGGACGGTTAGCGTGACCGCATGAAGCTGCTGACCGTGAACATCGGCCGTCCCCGGCCCAACGCACAGACCGACGGCCCGGACGGCCTCTCCGGAATCGACAAGCGCCCGGTGGAGGGCCCCGTGGAGGTGCGCGACCCGGGGCCCAAGGGCGTCGGCGGCAGCGGGCTGGCCGGTGACGCGGTGTGCGACCTGCGCCATCACGGCGGCAGCGACCAGGCCGTGTACGCCTTCGCCCGGGAGGATCTGGACGCCTGGGAGCGGGAGCTGGGCGGCCGGAAGCTGGCCGCCGGAATGTTCGGGGAGAACTTCACGACGCTCGGCCTCGACGTCAGCGGTGCGCGGATCGGCGAGCGCTGGCGGGTGGGGGCGGACCTGGTGCTGGAGGTGACCTCGGGGCGGATCCCGTGCCGGACCTTCGCCGAGCACCTCGGCGAGCGGGGGTGGGTCAGGCGGTTCACCCAGCAGGGCGTGACCGGCGCCTATCTGCGGGTGATCGAAGCGGGCGCGGTCCGCGCCGGGGATCCCATCGAGATCGTGCACCGGCCGGACCACGAGGTCACCGCCGCCCTGCAGTTCCGGGCGTCCACGACCGAACGCACCCTGCTGCCCTCGCTGCTGGCCGCCGGGGAGGCGCTGCACCCCGAGGCGCTGCGCAAGGCACGGGAGTACGTGGCACGGCAGGGCTGAGGGCCGGGCCGGAAGCCATTCGGGGCCGGTCGGGGACGCGGCGCCGCCCGCGCCCCGGTTCCCGGTCGTCGGCCGGGAACTGGATCGTCCGGCGACGCGTCCACCACCAGTGACCCGCGCCCGAGAATCGGACTTCGCGCCGAGTGGCACGTCTTGAGGGGAAGACCATGCCCGATCCGCAGCAGCCCTGGTACACGCCGGGCCCGCCGCAGCAGCCCGTTCCCGGTAATCCGTACGCCTCGGAGGGCGGCGCGCAACCGGGCAGCGGGGCCCAGGGGTTCGGACCGCCGACGCCCCCGCCGCCGACGCCTCCGCGTCGCCGCTTCGGCCGGGGGCCGGTCGTCGCCGCGGTCGTGGCGCTGGTGCTCGTGGTCGTGGCCGACGGGGTGTACGGCCTCACCGACTGGGGGCGGGAAGATCCCGCGAAGCCGGTGGCGAAGGAGTCGCCCCGCCCCTCCGGTTCGGCGTCCCCTTCCCGTGCGCCGGGGGCGGGCGGCCCGGAGCTGAGCCACATTCCGACGACGAAGGAGGTCGCGGCCGCGCGGAAGCCTGGTGAGTCGTCGGCGTGGATCGCGGACGACAGGACCGACATCCCCAAGCAGATCAACAAGGTCCACGACCTGTGGATCGTCGGCGACACCGCCGTCCAGGCCCTGTACCGGAAGGTGACGGCCTACCGGCTCTCGGACGGGGCCGAGGTCTGGAGCGTGACGCTTCCCTCCGCCGTGTGCGAGACCCCGGCCAACCCCACGCCCGACGGCAAGGTCGTGGTCTTCCGCAAGGAGAGGCCCGACAACGAACGGGGCAATCGCTGCAACCAGATGCAGATGATCGATCTGAGGACCGGGAAGCAGGGGTGGCACAAGAAGCTCGACGAGCCCGGTGACGAGGACGACACCCTCATCGTCTACAGCGCCATCAGCGGCGACGTCCTCTCCGTCGCCCGGGGCCAACGGGCCGTCACCTACCGGATGGGCGACGGGAGCAAGCTCTACGAGGTCCCGTCGGAGAAGAAGGGGGCATGCTTCCCCGACGACGTGGCGGGCGGAGCCGCCCGGCTTCTGGTGACGTCGGAGTGCATGGTCTCCGTCGACCCGGGCGAGAACTACGGCCAGGTGCGGGAACTCGACCCGCGCACCGGCAAGATCCTGTGGCGCTACCGGACGAAAACCGGCTGGAGGTTCGGGAGCCTGATCTCCATGGACCCTGTCGTCTTCACCACCTTCAACAACGAGGACACCGCGAACGACTGGCGGATCACGGTCCTGGACCCCAAGGGCAAGCACCGCGTCACCTTCGACGCCCGGGACAAAGGTTTCGAGGAGTGCGCCGGGGACGGGTCCGGCGGGAACATCCAGCCCTGCCGGGGCGCCTCGGTCGACAAGGGCCTCATCATGCTGGGCGGCCAGAGCCAGGTCGGCGCGTACGACGTGAAGAGCGGGAAGTTCCTGTGGGGCATCAAGTCCGAGGAGATGCGCATGCTGTACGCCCTGCGCGCCGAGGACGGCAAGGCGATGCGCATCTATGAGGCGGCCGGCCCGAGCACTCCCGGCCGGACCTTCCTCATGGGTCCGCGCGGCGCCGGCACGGAGACGGAGGTCGTGAAGCACCCGAAGGCGACCGCCGCGTGGGAGTACGAGATGTTCATGGGGCACACGGCCTACGTCGACGGACGGCTCGTCCTGACCTCGACGCACATGAGCGGGGACGAGAACCAGAAGCCCGTGCGCGAGGCCCGCATGCTGTCCTTCGCCGCCTCCCCCTGACCCGTACGGAACCCTGCCCCGTACTGAGGGATCTCCCCCGGCCGGACCTCGTGGCCCGGTCGGGGGCCGTTCAGGGGTCTGCCCCATGCCCGGGGCACGGTCGGCTCGAAATGCTGACGAGCATGGAGAAGACCAGGGGACGACGGCGGCTGAAGCGGGTGCTGATCACGCTGACGGTCGTGGTGGGGGCGCTCACGGCGGGGATCGGCGGCTCGTTCGCGTGGTGGTGGACGAGCGCCGATCTGAGCACGGTGGGCAAGGTCCGCTTCGGCAACGAGCTGGCGGTGCCGCCGCTCGCGCCCTCGACGGTGGACGAGGACGGCACGCGCGTCTTCGATCTGCGGATGCAGGCGGGGAGCACGGAGTTCCGGGAGGGGGCGGCGACGCCGACGTGGGGGTTCAACGGGGACCATCTGGGCCCGACCCTGCGGGCGAAGCGCGGCGAGCGGGTGAAGGTCCGGGTGCGCAACGCCCTCGACGAGGCGTCCGGTGTGCACTGGCACGGGATGCACCTGCCCGCCGCCATGGACGGCGGACCGCACCAGACGGTCGACGCGGGCTCCACCTGGACCCCGCACTGGAAGGTCGACCAGCCGGCCTCGACGCTCTGGTACCACCCGCATCCGCACGGGGCGACGGAGAAGCACGTACAGCGGGGCCTGGCCGGGATGTTCCTGCTCGACGACGAGAACTCCGGGCGGCTCGCGCTGCCGAAGACGTACGGGGTGGACGATCTGCCGGTCATGGTGCAGGACGTCACCTTCGACGGCGCGAAGTTCGACCACGGGCACCGGTTCCTGGCCAACACCGGCTTCCTGGGCGAGCGGACGATGGTCAACGGCACGCTCGACCCGTACGCCCAGGTCGGCGACGAGCGCGTACGGCTGCGCCTGCTGAACGCGTCGACCGCCCGGATCTACACCTTCGGCTTCGACGACGACCGCGCCTTCGACCTGGTGGGGACGGACGGCGGGCTGCTCGCGGCGCCCGCGTCGATGAACCGGGTGCAGCTCTCGCCGGGTGAGCGGGCGGAGGTCGTCGTGACGATGCGGCCGGGCGAGCGGACGGTGCTGCGCAGCTACCCGTGGCGCGACGGGAACGGCTGGGAGCGGCGTTTCAACGGCGGCGACGACTCCTTCGACGTACTCCAGTTGCGGGCGGCCGAGCGGCTGCGCCCCTCCCCCGGGGTGCCGGACCGATTGGCCGCGGACCGGGGCCTTGAGCTGCCGGAGGCCGACGACGCGGTGCGCACCCGCCACTTCGAGCTGCGCAAGTCGGGGATCAATGGGAAGCCGATGGCGATGGACCGGATCGACGGGACGGTCACCCGGGGCACGACGGAGGTGTGGACGCTGCGCAACGGCGGCGACATGACGCACAACTTCCACGTGCACGATGTGCAGTTCCGGGTGCTGGACGTGAACGGGAAGCGGCCGGAGCCGGCGTTGCGGGGCCGCAAGGACACGGTGGCGGTGCCGATGGGCACGACCGTGCGGATCGCCCTGCGCTTCGACGGCCCGTCCGATCCGGATGTCCCATACATGTACCACTGCCATCTGCTGTCCCACGAGGACGACGGGATGATGGGCCAGTTCGTGGTGGTGGAGAAGGGGCAGCGGGCGGGTGAGGTCCCGGACCACGCGGGGCACTAACGTGCCGCGTATGACGACTGCACTGATCACAGGCGCGACGGCGGGCATCGGGGCCGCGTTCGCACGGCGGCTCGCGGCCCAGGGCCACAACCTGGTGCTGGTGGCGCGGGACACCGAGCGGCTGCGCGAGCAGGCCACGGAACTGCACGACCGGCACGGCATCGAGGCCGAGGTGCTGCGCGCCGATCTGTCCACGGACGGCGGTATCGAGGCGGTCGAGAAGCGGCTCGCGGACCGCACGCACCCGATCGACCTGCTGGTCAACAACGCCGGGTTCGGCAACAAGGGGCGCTACCTGGAAGTGTCCATGGCCGATGAGCTGACGATGCTGAAGGTGCACTGCGAGGCGGTCCTGCGGCTGACCTCGGCGGCGGTCACCGGGATGCGGGAACGGGGCCGGGGCGGGGTCGTCAACGTGGCGTCCGTCGCGGCGTTCGTGCCGCGCGGTACGTACGGGGCGTCGAAGTCCTGGGTCGTGCAGTTCACCCAGGGCGCGGCGCGGGATCTGGCCGGGTCGGGGGTGCGGCTGATGGCGCTGTGCCCCGGGCTCGTGCGGACGGAGTTCCACGAGCGGGCCGGGATGGGCACGGACAACATCCCGGACTGGATGTGGCTCGACGCGGACAAGCTGGTGGCCTCGGCGCTGGCGGATCTGGCCCGGGGGAAGACGGTGTCGATCCCCGACCCGCGCTACAAGGCGCTGATGGGGCTGGTCAAGGTCGTGCCGCGGGGGCTGCTCGGCGACGTCACCTCGCGGGCGGGGCGCACGTACGGTCCGCGGTAGCGGTACGGGAGTTGCTCGGCCCCGGCCCTGCCCCTGCCCCTGCCCCTGCCCCTGCCCCTGCCGCACCCGACCGTCCTGTGATCGCGTGATCGCCCGTTGGGGATGTCCGGCGGATCAGGGCCGGAACGCACCGAGGCCCGGTGCCCCCGCGACGGGGGCACCGGGCCTCAGGCGTACCGAGAGCGGTACGGGCGGTACGGGCCGTACTAGTGGGAGTGGCCGTGGCCGCCGTGACCGGCGTCGGCCTCTTCCTCGGCCGGCTTCTCGACGACCAGGGTCTCGGTCGTGAGCAGCAGCGACGCGATGGACGCGGCGTTCTCCAGCGCGGAGCGGGTGACCTTGACCGGGTCGATGACGCCGGCCTTGACCAGGTCGCCGTACTCGCCGGTGGCGGCGTTGAAGCCCTGGCCCTTGTCGAGCTCGGCGACCTTGGAGGTGATGACGTAACCCTCCAGGCCGGCGTTCTCGGCGATCCAGCGCAGCGGCTCGACGGCGGCGCGGCGGACGACCGCGACACCGGTGGCCTCGTCGCCGGTCTTGCCGAGGTTGCCCTCCAGGACCTTCACCGCGTGGACGAGGGAGGAGCCACCGCCGGAGACGATGCCCTCCTCGACCGCGGCGCGGGTGGCGGAGATGGCGTCCTCCAGGCGGTGCTTCTTCTCCTTCAGCTCCACCTCGGTGGCGGCGCCGACGCGGATGACGCACACGCCGCCGGCCAGCTTCGCGAGGCGCTCCTGGAGCTTCTCGCGGTCCCAGTCGGAGTCCGTGGACTCGATCTCGGCCTTGATCTGGTTGACGCGGCCCTTGACGTCCTCGGCGTTGCCGCCGCCGTCGACGATGGTCGTGTCGTCCTTGGAGACGGTGACGCGGCGGGCGGTGCCGAGCACGTCCAGACCGGCCTGGTCGAGCTTGAGGCCGACCTCCTCGGCGATGACGGTCGCACCGGTGAGGGTGGCGATGTCACCGAGCATGGCCTTGCGGCGGTCGCCGAAGCCCGGGGCCTTCACCGCGACGGCGTTGAAGGTGCCGCGGATCTTGTTGACGACGAGGGTGGAGAGCGCCTCGCCCTCGACGTCCTCGGCGATGATCAGGAGCGGCTTGGAGCCACCGCTCTGGATGACCTTCTCCAGCAGCGGCAGCAGCTCCTGGATGGCGCCGATCTTGCCCTGGTGGATCAGGATGTACGGGTCGTCGAGGACGGCCTCCATACGCTCCTGGTCGGTCACCATGTACGGGGACAGGTAGCCCTTGTCGAAGGCCATGCCCTCGGTGAACTCCAGGTCCAGACCGAAGGTGTTGGACTCCTCGACGGTGATGACACCGTCCTTGCCGACCTTGTCCATCGCGTCCGCGATGAGCTCGCCGACCTGCGGGTCCTGCGCGGAGAGCGCGGCCACGGCGGCGATGTCGGCCTTGTCGTCGATCGGGCGGGCCGTGGCGAGCAGCTCCTCGGAGACGGCCTTGACGGCGGCGTCGATGCCCTTCTTCAGGGCGGCCGGGGAGGCGCCGGCGGCGACGTTGCGCAGACCCTCGCGGACGAGCGCCTGGGCCAGGACGGTCGCGGTGGTGGTGCCGTCACCCGCTACGTCGTTGGTCTTGGTCGCCACCTCCTTGACGAGCTGGGCGCCGAGGTTCTCGTACGGGTCGTCGAGCTCGACCTCGCGTGCGATGGTGACACCGTCGTTGGTGATGGTGGGGGCACCGAACTTCTTGTCGATGACGACGTTGCGGCCCTTGGGGCCGATCGTCACCTTGACCGTGTCGGCAAGCTTGTTGACGCCGCGCTCAAGGGCGCGACGGGCGTCCTCGTCGAACTTCAGAATCTTCGCCATGGGCTGTATCCCTCTCAAAATGAACTGCGCCCCTCGCCGCCCGGCTAGTTATTTCGCTGGGGGCCAGGGGCGCAGAACACATGCAAACGTGGGTGAATTACTTCTCGACGATCGCGAGGACGTCGCGGGCCGAAAGGACGAGGTACTCCTCGCCGTTGTACTTCACCTCGGTGCCGCCGTACTTGCTGTACAGGACGACGTCGCCGGTCTTGACGTCGAGCGGAAGCCGCTCGCCGTTCTCGAAGCGGCCCGGGCCCACGGCGAGGACGACGCCCTCCTGGGGCTTCTCCTTCGCGGTGTCCGGAATGACCAGGCCGGAAGCCGTGGTCTGCTCGGCGTCGAGCGGCTGGACCACAATGCGGTCCTCGAGCGGCTTGATCGCAACCTTGGAGCTGGTGGTCGACACGATCCGGTCTCCCCCTTCGGAGATCTCACGGGGTTTAACAGTCTGTGGGTGGCGACCGAACCGATCCGTCGTCGCGGGTGCCGGACCTGTCCCTGTCGCGCAGAGTGCTGCTGGCACTCTCCAGGGGGGAGTGCCAGACCCGAGACTATGACCGCGATTAGCACTCGGTCAAGCGGAGTGCCAATTCACCACCCGCGCGCCGTCTCGATCGGGGCTCCGTCGGATCAGCCCCGGCCCCCGCTTGCGCCTCCCCGCCCTGCCGCAACGGCGGCGACAGCGACGCGTGCGCGCTCAGCGGGGCTGAGCGCGCACTTCGGAGCCGCACGGATGACCGGGACGGGTCAGACGTAGTCCTCCAGCTTCGCCACCGCGTACCCCTTGTCCGTGATGGTCTTCATGACGCGGCGGATCATGTCGGGCATGGAGCCCTTCCAGTCCTCCTTGCCCCGGAAGTGGGTGAGGACGATGTCGCCGGGGTGCAGGTCCTTGTCCCACTCGCGCCATTCCATGCGGTCGGGGAAGGCCTCGGCGGACCACAGGGGCACGGCGGTGATCCCGCAGGACTTGGCGACGACGAGGGTGTCGCGGTTGTAGTTGCCGTAGGGCGGGCGGAAGAGGGTGGGGCGCTTGCCGTAGTTCTTGAGGATCTTGTCCTGCTGGCCGCAGATCTCCCGCTTCTGCTCGGCGTAGGAGAGGCCGGGCAGATAGCGGTGGTTGAGGGTGTGGTTGCTGATGGTCACCCCGCGCCGCTGCATCTTCCTGAAGTAGCCGTAGTCGTCGTTGATGACGTAGTCGCTGACGAACGCGCTGTACGGGATGGCGAGTTCGGTCATCATCCGCAGCAGCTCGGGGTCCTTCTCCGCCCCGTCGTCCATCGTCAGGAAGACGATCTTCTCCTTGGTCGGGACGGTGGTGAAGACGGGCGGCAGCCCCTTGTCGTTCCGGACCTCGAAGCCCTTGCGGGTGGTGATGGACGGCTTGACCGCCGGCGGCTCGGGGGCCGCGAGCGGGGTCTTGGCCAGCCCCCACTTCTTCGCCGCGACGGCCCGTGCGGCCTGCTTCTTCCTGACCGTCTCGGCGTACGCGTCCGGGGCCCGGGCGGGCCCGGCCTGCGGGGCCGCCTCGCCCGACCGGCCCGCGGTGGGCTTCGCGGGTGCGCCGGGAGTCCCCGTGCCGCTGCCGTCCGGCTCCGCCGCGCATCCGGAGGCGACGGCGGCGGCCAGCAGGGCCGCCAGCACGACGACGCCCGACCTGCGCCGTTTTACGGCTGATTTTTCGTTTTGTCGTACTAGCTGCATGGCGCCGCATCCTGCCAGCCGCCCACCCGGGTGCCCTTTCCGACACCCGAGCGGACCGGCGCCGTCCCCCGGGCGGCCCACAGGGACCCGGCGCGCCCGGCCTGGCCCACAATGGACCGGGTGAACGCAACGACCCCCTCCGCCTCCTCGGCCGACGACCCCGCCCGCGCCGCCTTCGCCGCGCTGCGCACCCCCGAGGGCGAACAGCTGCTGGCCGAGCTGCGCGACCACGACCCGGCGGACGAGCTGGCCACCGCGACCCGGCTGCGCCGCACGCACCCGGCGGAGCTGGTGTCGGCGGCCCTGGGCCAGGCCCGGTTGCGGCAGCGGGCGGTCGCCAAGTTCGGGGCCGAGGACGCGTACCGGATGTACTTCACGCCCAACGGGGTCGAGCAGGCCACCCGTACCTCGGTCGCCGCCCACCGCGCCGCCCGGTTCGCCGGGCTCGGCGTGCGGAGCGTGGCGGACCTGTGCTGCGGCATCGGCGGCGACGCGATCGCGCTGGCCCGCGCCGGGATCTCCGTGCTCGCCGTGGACCGCGACCCGCTGACGGCCGAGGTGGCCCGTGCCAACGCCGAGGCGCTGGGACTCGGGGAGCTGATCGAGGTGCGGTGCGCCGATGTCACGGAGATCGACACCGCTCCGTACGACGCAGTCTTCGTGGACCCGGCGCGGCGCGGCGGACGCGGCAGGATCTTCGATCCGGAGGCGTACTCACCGCCGCTGTCCTGGGCCACGGCCGCCGCGCTGAAGGCCCCCAGGGCGGCGCTGAAGATCGCCCCGGGCATCCCGCACGAGGCGATCGGCCCGGAGGCGGAGGCCGAGTGGATCTCGGACGGCGGGGACGTGAAGGAGGCGGTGCTCTGGTACGGGGAGGGCTTCGCGCCCGGTTCGTTCCGGGCCACGCTGCTGCCGTCCGGGGCGGCCCTGAGCGCCCCCGCCCCGCTGCCGGCCCCGCCGGTGGGCCCGGTCGGGCGCTATCTGTACGAGCCGGACGGCGCGGTGATCCGGGCCCATCTGGTCGCGGACCTCGTGGAGCGGTGCGGCGGGCGGCTGGTGGACGAGACGATCGCGTACATCACGAGCGACCGGCGGTACTCCTCGCCGTACGTCGCCGGGTACGAGATCACCGACGAGCTGCCGTTCAGCATGAAGAGGCTGAAGGCGCTGCTGCGGGAGCGTCGGGTCGGCGTGCTGACCGTCAAGAAGCGGGGTTCGGCGGTGGAACCGGAGGAGCTGCGGCGCCGGATGAAGCTGAGTGGTCCGAACGTGGCGACGGTGTTCCTGACCCGGGTCGCGGGTGCCCCGACGATGCTGATCGGCCACCCGCTGGGCTGACCGGTACGGACCCGGCCCCCGTGCCCGTACCGCTGCCGCCGCCCATCAGCACGCGCACCACCCAGCGGCGGTGGGCGAGAGCGGTCACCCCGCCGACCAGCGCGGTCAGCCAGGCGACCATGCCGACGCCCATCACCAGGGCGACCAGTCCGTAGGTCTCCCGCCCCGGCCGTGCGCTCGCGGGCCCGATGACGCAGAGGGCGAGCCCCGCGGCGCCCAGGACGAACGACAGCAGCAGCCAGGTCAGGCTCGTCCCGGGCATCCGCAGCCGCCGGTCGCGCTCCGGGTCGCGGTCCAGCGCACCCCACGCGTCGAGCAGCACGCGGACCTTCCGGTCCCGGGAGATGCCGACGCAGGCGAAGGCGACCGCCGGGACGAGGACCGCGAAGCCGATGACCAGGACGACGACTCCGCCGATGGCGCTGAAGACGTCGGCCTCCTGCTCGAAGACGACGAGCCCCGAGCCCACCAGGCTCCAGCCGGTCGCGGCGAGCGCCGCCCACATCCACAGCAGCCCGAGCCGCCCCGGCCCCACGTGCATCCTCACCAGCTCGCCCAGGACCACCGCCCGGTCGGCGAGCAGCGCGTCGCGGTCGGGCCAGGACCGGATCGCGACGGGCGGAGGGGGCGGCGGGAGCGGGGCACGGCGTGGCATGCGCGGAACACTACCGATGGGGCCCCGGGGGCGGCGCTGCCGGTCAGGCGTCGCGCAGGGCCTGGATGTCCAGCTTGCCCATGCCCAGCATGGCCTTCATGGTCCGGTCCGCCTTGGCCGGGTCCGGGTCGGCCAGCAGGCGCGGCAGCTCGTTGGGCACGATCTGCCAGGACACCCCGAACTTGTCCTTGAGCCAGCCGCACCGGCCCTCCTCGCCGCCCTCGGAGAGCGCCTCCCAGAACCGGTCCACCTCGGCCTGGTCGGCGCAGTCGACGGAGAGCGAGATCGCCTCGGTGAACGGGAACTGCGGGCCGCCGTTGAGCCCCGTGTAGTCCTGCCCGGCGAGCCGGAAGGCCACGGTGAGCACCGAGCCCTTCCGGCCGGGAGCCTCGTCGCCGTAGTAGGCGATGTCCAGGATCCGGGAGTCACCGCCGAAGATCGCGACGTAGTGCTCGGCCGCCTCCTCGGCCTGACCGTCGAACCAGAGACAGGGGGTGATCTTCTGCATGACCTTCACCTCTTCGGGCGTCCACGCGTCCGGGCCGGGCGGTCCGGACGTCGTGGAAGGTAGACCGGGCCCGCCGCCCGAACTCATCGGACACGCGACGGAACCCCGCGCCTCACCCCACCGCTTCGAACCGCCACCGGTGCACGGCCCGGGTGACCAGGTCGGCGTCGGGCTCGGGCAGTTCGGGGAGGTCGTCACCGTACGAGGCGCCCGGCCACCAGGTCATCACGAGCACCCGGTCCTGCGGGGCGCGCAGGAGTTCACGGCGGGCGGGCTCCCGGGACAGCTCGGCGGAGCGGGCCCGGGCCCACTCCAGGAGTTCGGCGCCCCGGCCCTCGGTGGCGCGGGCCTCCCACATCAGGACGACGGCCGTGCCGCTCATGAGTACAGGTTGTCCTTGCTGATCTCGTGCACGTGGTCGTGATCGTGCGCGTGGGAGTGGGAGTGCGCGGCCCCCGGCACGTGCGGCTCCGTCACCGGCAGCGAGGAGTCGGCCGACAGCTCCAGGTCGGAGGGGAGCCGGTTGCGGGCGACCATCTCCGCGCCGAGCGCCGCGACCATCGCGCCGTTGTCGGTGCAGAGCTTCGGGCGGGGCACCCGCAGCCGGATGCCGGCCCGCTCGCACCGCTCCTCGGCGAGGGCGCGCAGCCGGGAGTTGGCCGCGACGCCGCCGCCGATCATCAGGTGGTCGACGCCCTCGTCCTTGCAGGCCCGCACGGCCTTTCGCGTGAGCACGTCCACCACGGCCTCCTGGAAGGACGCCGCCACATCCCGTACGGGCACCTCCTCGCCGGCCGCGCGCTTCGCCTCGATCCAGCGCGCCACGGACGTCTTCAGCCCGGAGAAGGAGAAGTCGTACGGGGCGTCGCGCGGGCCGGTCAGACCGCGCGGGAAGGCGATGGCCCGCGGGTCGCCCTCGCGGGCCAGCCGGTCGATGACGGGGCCGCCGGGGAAGCCGAGGTCCAGGACGCGGGCGATCTTGTCGAAGGCCTCGCCCGCCGCGTCGTCGATCGTCGCGCCGAGCGGGCGGACGTCGGAGGTGATGTCGGGGGCCAGGAGCAGGGAGGAGTGGCCGCCGCTGACCAGCAGGGCCATCGTCGGCTCGGGCAACGGGCCGTGCTCCAGCTGGTCGACGCAGATGTGCGAGGCGAGGTGGTTGACCCCGTAGAGCGGTTTGCCGAGGGCGTACGCGTACGCCTTGGCGGCCGAGACGCCGACGAGCAGGGCTCCGGCGAGCCCGGGTCCGGAGGTGACGGCGATCCCGTCGAGGTCGCGGGCGCTGACCCCCGCCTCCTTCAGGGCCCGCTCGATGGTGGGGACCATCGCCTCCAGGTGGGCGCGGGAGGCGATCTCCGGGACGACGCCGCCGAAGCGGGCGTGGGTGTCGACGCTGGAGGCGACGGCGTCGGCGAGCAGGGTCGTGCCGCGCACGATGCCCACGCCGGTCTCGTCGCAGGAGGTCTCGATGCCGAGTACGAGGGGTTCGTCGGCAGCCATCATTCAGTCCCGGTCTCTGGAGCGTTGTCCGCTACGTGTTCGTGCAGGGTGAGGCGCATGACCAGGGCGTCGATGTTCCCCGGTTGGTAGTAGCCGCGCCGGAAGCCGATCGGCTCGAAGCCGAAGCGCTCGTACAGCTTCTGCGCGCGGGTGTTGTCGACCCGCACTTCCAGCAGCACGGTGGCGCACTCGAAGGCGGTCGCGGCCTTCAGCAGATCGGTGAGGAGTTCGGAGCCGAGGCCGGTGCCCCAGGCCTCGCGGCTGACCGCGATGGTCTGGACGTCGGAGAGGTCGCCGAGGGCGGCGAGCCCCGCGTAGCCGACGATACGCCCGGTGGCGGGCTCCTCGGCGACGACGTAGTGGCGGGTGGCGCCGGGGCCGCGGGCATGGGCCAGCTCGGACCAGAACATGCCGGGCGACCAGGCGTCGTCCGGGAACAGCGCGTGTTCGAGCTCCAGCACCGGTTCGATGTCCCACCAGCGCATCTCGCGCAGGACGGCGGTGGTGGCGCTCACTTGGGGGTGACCACCTTGTAGTTCTTCGGGACCTGGGCGTCGGGACGGCGCAGATAGAGCGGCTGCGGCTCCAGGAGCTCCTGCCCGGCGGCGAGACGCTCGGCGGCGAGCGCGGCGAGCGCCCCGGCACAGACGTGCTCGGGGCCGCGCCGGTCCGGGAAGGACTCCGGGTAGAGCACCGCGCCCGCGCCGACGACGGGGAGCCCGGCGACGGCTTCGGCGATGTCGGCGGGCCGGTCGACGGCGGGCCCACCCGTACGGGTGCGGGCGTTCTCGTACCGCGCCCAGTACACCTCCTTGCGGCGGGCGTCCGTCGCCACGGCGAAGGGCCCTTCCAGGCCGTCCTGCCCCGCGGCGTACGCGATCCCGTCCAGGGTGCACAGGCCGTGGACCGGGACGGAGAGGGCCGAGCCGAAGGTGGCGGCGGTGACCAGGCCGACGCGCAGGCCGGTGTACGGGCCGGGGCCGACGCCGACGACCACGCCCGTCACGGCGTCGAGCTTCGTCCCGGCCTCGGCGAGGACCCGGTCGACGGCGGGGAGCAGCAGCTCCCCGTGCCTGCGGGCGTCGACCTGCCCGGAGGAGGCGATGACGGACGTACCGTCGTGCAGGGCGACGGTCACGGCGGGTGTGGCGGTATCCATGGCGAGCAAGAGCACAGCAAACAGCCTACGGCTCCGCCGACGGCGTTACGGCGCCCGTACGGCGTCCCGGCCCGCACCCGTGCTGCTGCTACCGTCACCGGGTATCCGCGGGTACGACGTAAACGCTTGTACGACATGCGGCAGACGGCCGCCGAAAGGGGAGTTCAGGTGGCAAGGAGCAGCTCGGGAATCGTGGCCGGGCTCACCGCCGCAGCGGTCGCCGCGGTCGCCTTCCTCGCTTACCAGGCCTCGGCCAACGCCCCCGGCTCGGTGGCCTCCTCGCCGGGCCCGAAGACCTCCGCCACGGCCCCGGCCAAGCCCTCCGCCAAGCCGAAGCCGGCCGACCCGCTGGCGGTCCCGGCGGCGTCCGGCAAGGGCGAGCGCGTGGTGTACGCGCTGAAGGACCGCCGGGTGTGGCTCGTCAACGAGGACAACGAGTCGATCCGGACCTTCACGGTCATGCCGAGCCCCGTCAGCCCGCCGCCCGGCGTCCACCGGGTCACCTCGCGCTCGGGCACGGTCCAGGGCTCGGACGGCGTCCCGATCGAGCACGTGGTCCGCTTCGCGAACGTGGACGAGGTGGCGATCGGCTTCAGCGCCGCGCAGGACGGCTCGATGGCCAGCCCGGACCCGACGTCGAAGACCGGAGGCGTACGGATGAAGCGCGCGGACGGCAACGCGATGTGGACCTTCGCGACGGTCGGCGCGAAGGTCGTCGTCGTCCCGTAACCGTCGAGCGGGGTCAGAACGCCGGGTCTCAGGCCGCGTGACGCCGGACGGCGTCCGCGTGGCCGCCGCCCCCGTCCCGGTCCGCCGCGTCGGACGCTTCGCCGGCGTCCGTGGTGTCGCTCGGCGGGGTGGAGACCGCGGTGGCCGCGGCGCACGAGGCCAGCAGGTCTTTCATCGACAGGACGGACGGGGCGGACGGTCGCGGCTGCGGTCGCGCTGCGCGCTCGGGCGTCGGCATGGATGCCTCCTGGGGGCTCCGGTGGAGGGCGCGGTTAGGTAAACCTAACTACGCCTCGTACCCATGTGACCATGACCACGGTCTCCCGCGCAACAATTTACCGACGCCCTGTCGGGAAGGCCACCCCCGGGGCGTTACGCCAGCGCCTCCCGCAGCCCCGCCCAGCGCGCCCCGATGCCCACCAGGGTCACCTCGCGCCGCTCGTCGTCGGTGTCGCCGGTCGCGCGGTCGATGAGGACGCGCAGCCGGTCCTCCGAGAGCTCCTCGACCTTGCCGTCGCCCCACTCCACGACCACCACCGACTCCGGCAGCGACACGTCCAGGTCCAGGTCCTCCATCTCGTCGAGCCCGCCGCCCAGGCGGTACGCGTCGACGTGGACCAGGGCGGGCCCCTGGACCAGGGAGGGATGGACGCGGGCGATGACGAAGGTGGGCGAGGTGACCGCGCCGCGCACGCCGAGGCCCTCGCCGAGGCCGCGGGTCAGGGTCGTCTTCCCGGCGCCCAGCTCGCCCGTGAGCATCACCAGGTCGCCGGGGGCCAGCACCCCGGCCAGGCGGCGGCCGAGGTCCTGCATCTGTTCGGGGGAGGTGACGGTGAGCGTGACGGTGACGGCATCGGGCAGGGCCCCGGCGGCGTCGGGAACGGTCGTCCCGGTGGGCTCGGGAACGGTCTCAGCGGCCGGGCCGTTGTGCGGTGCTTCCATGTCCGCCAACGTTAGCGGCCGGCACCGTGCCACTGCGGACGAGCAGGTCGGCCAGCCGGTCCGTGACGGTCTCGGGGTGCTCCAGCATCACCAGGTGCCCGGCGTCCGGCACGATCACCAGTTCGGCGTCGGGCAGGACGTCCGCGATGGCCTCGCTGTGGGAGCTGGGCGTCACCAGGTCCTTGTCGCCGGCCAGGATCAGCACGGGCACGTCCCGGAACCCGGGCAGCGCGCCGCTCTTGTCGTGCTCGGTGAACGCCGGGTAGAACTCGGCGACCACGTCGATCGGGGTGGCCTCGATCAGCCGCTCCGCGAACCGGGCGACCGCCGGGTCCACGTCCCGGGACCCGAACGAATAGCGCTTGATCAGGCCGGCGAAGAGGTCCGCGGTGGCCCGCCGCCCCTTCTCCACCAGCTCCGCCTGCGAGCCCAGCGCCTTGAGCACGCCCGGCAGCACCCGGCGCACCGCGTTCACGCCCGCCACCGGCAGCCCGAAGTCGACCTCGCCGAGCTTGCCGCTGGAGGTGCCGATCAGGGCGACGGCGGCGACCCGGTCCCGGATCAGCGCCGGGTACTGGTCGGCCAGCGCCATCATCGTCATGCCGCCCATGGAGTGCCCGGCCAGCACCAGCGGGCCGTCGGGGGCCGCCGCGTCGATGACCGCCTTCAGATCGCGGCCGAGCTGGTCGATGCCGACCGGCACCCCGTCGGCCTGGGACCGCCCGCGCTCGGAGCGGCCGTGGCTGCGCTGGTCCCAGTGGACGGTGCGGACGAGGCCGCGCAGGGCGGCCCGCTGGAAGTGCCAGGAGTCCTGGCCGAGGCAGTAGCCGTGGCTGAAGACGACGGTGACCGGGGCGGGGGCCTTGCGCCCGAAGAGCCGGCGGCGACGCGTGCCGGAGGAGGCGCTCTCGTCGGCCGTCGCCGGCTCGGCCTCCACCTCGTCGACCTCGTAGTACAGCTCGGTGCCGTCGTCGGCGACGGCCCGGCCCGGGGTGCCGCGCAGCGATCCGTAGGGCCCGGTCGCGTCCAGCGCGAGGCGGGCCTTCTTGCGCATGCCGCGCCCGACGGTGAGCCGCTCGACGGCGACCCCGGCCGCCGCTCCGGCGGCGAGGACCCCTATCGCGGCCCCGGCGATCCCGGCCCGCCGCCAGCCCGCCGTACCGGCCGCGCCCGCCGCGTTCGCGGTCGCGGCCACCACGGCCTCCGCGCTGCTCTCGCTCACCGCGGCGCGCCTCCGGTCAGCTCGTCGGCCGTCTCGTTCACGTAGACGCGGGGCACCCGGGTGCCGATGCGGGTGACGATCTCGTACGCGATGGTTCCGGCGGCCTCCGCCCAGTCCTGCGCGGTCGGCTCGCCCCGGTCGCCCGGCCCGAACAGCACCGCTTCCGCGCCCGCCTCGGGACGGTCGCCCCGGAGGTCGACGACGAACTGGTCCATGGCGACCCGGCCCGCGACCGTGCGCACCTTCCCGCCGACCAGGACGGGCCCGCTGCCGGACGCGTGGCGCGGGACGCCGTCCGCGTAGCCGACGGGGATCAGGCCGAGGGTGGTCTCGGCGGGAGTCGTGTAGTGGTGGCCGTAGCTGACACCGTGTCCGGCCGGGGCGTCCTTGACCAGGGCGACGGCCGCGGCGAGCGTCATCACGGGGCGCAGCCCGAGCTCGGCCGATGTGCCCAGCTCGGGGGCGGGCGAGATGCCGTACATCGCGATGCCGGTCCGCACGAGGTCGAAGTGCGCCTCGGGGATCGTGAGCGTGGCCGGGGAGTTGGCCAGGTGCCGCACCTCGGGCTCCACGCCCTCCTTCTCGGCGTACGCCACCATGTCGCGGTAGACGCCGAGCTGGGCGGCGATCGAGGGGTGGCCGGGCTCGTCGGCGCAGGCGAAGTGGGACCACAGTCCGGTGACCTTCAGGCGTCCGGCCCGTTCGGCGGCCAGCGCCTCGGTGACCAGCTCGGACCAGTCGGCGGGCTGGCAGCCGCCCCGGCCGAGGCCGGTGTCGGCCTTGAGCTGGACGCGGGCGGGGCGTTGCGCCGCCTCGGCGGCGGCGACGACCTCGCGCAGCGCCCACAGGCCGCCGACCGACACGTCGATGTCGGCCTCGATCGCCTCGCGCCAGGGCCCGCCCGGCGTCCACAGCCAGCACATCATCCGGCCGTCGAGTCCGGCCGCCCGCAGGGCGAGCGCCTCGTGGGGGGTCGCGGTGCCGAGCCAGGTCGCCCCGGCCTCCCGTGCGGCCCGGGCGCAGGGCACCGCGCCGTGCCCGTACCCGTCGGACTTCACGACGGCCATGAGCTGCGCACCGGTCGCCCGCTCGCGCAGGACGCGCACATTGGCGCGCAGCGCGGCGAGGTCGATCTCGGCACGGGCTCTCAGGGACGCTGTCTCGTTCATCGCGCCCAGTCTCTCAGAGGCCCCGTCCGCCTCCCCGGCAGCGCACGCCGGTATCCGGACTTATGTACGTTTCATCACATGTCGGAGGTGGTCGACCAGCACGGGCACATGACTGTCCTCGACGTCCTTGGCGGCGGTGATCAGGGTGACGGGCCCGCCTTCCCGCACGAGCCCCGCCAGCCGCTCGACGGCCTCCGTGTGCGTCGGGTCGTCCAGCTCGGTGCGGTAGCGCTCGACGAACTCCTCGTGCCGGTCCGCGCGGTCGTGGTGGTACCAGGAGCGCAGCTCGTCCGAGGGCGTGAGGTCCTTGAGCCATACGTCGACGGCTGCCCGCTCCTTGGAGACGCCCCGGGGCCAGAGCCGGTCGACCAGCACCCGGGTGCCGTCGGTGTCCTCGACCGGGTCGTACGCCCTGCGTACGCGTACGGCTTCACTCACGACCGGAACCGCCCTTCCTCCGCCGAGCCTCCTGGGCCTCCTTGGGCCTCCACCATCTCCCCGCCTCATCCCGCCCGCACGTCGCGCCAGGCCGCCGGGATGCCGTCGGCGACGTCCTGCGCGGAGACCGGGGCCCCGTCGGAGCCGTGCCGGGCGGCGAGTCCGTGCAGATAGGCGCCGACGGACGCGGCGTCGCGCGGGGCGAGCCCGGCCGCGAGCAGGGACCCGGTGAGACCGGAGAGGACGTCGCCGCTGCCCGCGGTGGCGAGCCAGGGCGTGCCGGTCGGGTTGACCCGTACGGGGGTGTCGCGGGCCTCCGCGATCAGGGTGGTGGAGCCCTTGAGGAGCACGGTGGCGCGGTAGCGGGCGGCCAGTTCGCGCACGGCGGTGAGCCGTCCGGACTCGACCTCCTCTCGGGCCGTGCCGAGCAGCGCGGCGGCCTCACCCGCGTGCGGCGTGAGGACGGTCGGGGCGGTCCGGGTCCGTACGGTCCCGGCGTCCAGCAGTCGCAGCCCGTCCGCGTCGACGAGCACCGGAACGTCGGCGGCCAGCACATCGGCGACGGCGGCCTCCGCGCCGCGCCCGTCCCCCAGCCCCGGCCCGACCACCCAGGCCTGCACCCGCCCGGCCTTCGACGGCGGCCCGGCGTGCACCAGCGCCTCGGGGAACCGGGCGATCACCGCGTCCGCGCCCGGTCCGACGTACCGCACGGCTCCGGCGCCGCCGCGCAGCGCGCCCGCGACGGCGAGGACGGCGGCGCCCGGGTAGCGCTCGGACCCGGCGACGACGCCGACGACGCCGCGCCGGTACTTGTCGCTCTCCGCGCCCGGCACCGGCAGCAGCGCGGCCACGTCCGCGTACTGGAGCGCCTCCAGGTCCGGCGGCTCGGGCAGCTCGGGCCCGAGCCCGATGTCCACCAGCCGCAGGGCGCCCGCGTGTTCGGCTGCCGGGTCGATCAGGAGGCCCGGCTTGTACGTCCCGAAGGTGACGGTGGCATCCGCCCGGACGGCCTCGCCGTGCACCTCCCCGGTGTCGGCCTCGACCCCGCTCGGCAGGTCGACGGAGATGACCGGCGTACGGTCCCGGGTCACCGTGTGCACCAGCTCGGTGGCGTCCTCGCGCAGCCCGCCGCGCCCGCCGATGCCGGTGATGCCGTCCACGACGAGGTCGAGCACGCCGAGCCCGTCCGGCCCGTCGACGACCTGCCCCCCGGCGGCCAGCAGCGCGGCGAGCCCGCCCGGGTGGGCGCGGTCGGGGGCGAGCAGCAGGGCCCGCACGCCCGCGCCCCGGCGGGCCAGGCGGGCACCCGCGTACAGCGCGTCGCCGCCGTTGTCGCCGCTGCCGACGAGGAGCAGGACCCGGGACCCGTACACCCGACCCTTGCGTCGCAGCAGATCGCCGCAGGCGGCGGCGAGCCCGGCGGCGGCGCGCTGCATCAGCGCGCCCTCCGGCAGGCGTTGCATGAGGGCGGCCTCGGCGGCCCGTACGGTCTCCACGCTGTAGGCACGTCGCATGGTCCAACCCTCCGCGATCACACGGGCCGACGCCACCCCCGCGCGGCGTGGCGACCGGTTCGGCCGTGCGGGTGCTCACCCCTCCGCGATGACCACCGCCGACGCGACCCCCGCGTCATGGCTGAGCGAGACGTGCCAGCCGCGTACCCCCAGTTCGGCGGCGCGGGCGGCGACCGTGCCGCTGACCCGCAGCCGGGGCTGCCCGCTCTCCTCGACCCAGACCTCCGCGTCGCTCCAGAGCAGCCCGCCCGGTGCGCCGAGCGCCTTGGCCAGGGCCTCCTTCGCGGCGAACCGGGCGGCGAGCGAGGCGATCCCGCGCCGCTCGCCGCTCGGCAGCGTCAGCTCGCTGCCGACGAAGAGCCGGTCGGCCAGCTGGGGCGTACGCTCCAGCGCGGCGCCGAACCGCTCGATCTCGGCCACGTCGATGCCGACCCCAATGATCACGGCCCCCACCCTCGTTCGCTCACTCGCTCACTCCACGGTCACGGACTTCGCCAGGTTGCGCGGCTGGTCCACTTCGTTGCCGCGGGCCGTCGCGAGCTCGCAGGCGAAGACCTGGAGCGGCACGGTGGAGACCAGCGGCTGAAGCAGCGTAGGCGTTGCGGGGACGGTGATGAGGTGGTCGGCGTACGGGACGACGGCCTCGTCGCCCTCCTCGGCGACGACGATCGTGATCGCGCCCCGGGCCCGGATCTCCTGGATGTTGGAGACGATCTTGTCGTGGAGGACCGAACGCCCGCGCGGTGAGGGGACGATGACGACGACCGGGAGGCCCTCCTCGATGAGCGCGATGGGCCCGTGCTTGAGCTCTCCCGCGGCGAACCCCTCGGCGTGCATGTAGGCGAGTTCCTTGAGTTTGAGCGCGCCTTCGAGGGCGACCGGGTAGCCGACGTGGCGCCCGACGAAGAGGACGGTGTCGTGGTGGGCGAGGGAGCGGGCCAGCTCGCGGACGGGCTCCATGGTGGTGAGGACGCGTCCCACCTCGGCGGAGATCGCGGAGAGCTGGCGCACCACCGTGCGGATCTCGTCGCCCCATTTGGTGCCGCGCACCTGGCCGAGGTAGAGGGCGACGAGGTAGCAGGCGACGAGCTGGGTCAGGAAGGCCTTGGTGGAGGCGACGGCGACTTCGGGCCCGGCGTGCGTGTAGAGCACGGCGTCGGATTCGCGCGGGATCGTCGAGCCGTTGGTGTTGCAGATGGCGAGCACCTTGGCGCCCTGTTCCCGGGCGTGCCGCAGGGCCATCAGGGTGTCCATGGTCTCGCCGGACTGGGAGATGGCGACGACGAGGGTGCGCTGGTCGAGGATCGGGTCGCGGTAGCGGAACTCGCTGGCCAGCTCGGTCTCGCAGGGCAGCCGGGTCCAGTGCTCGATGGCGTACTTGGCGATCATCCCGGCGTGGAACGCGGTGCCGCAGGCGACGATGACGACCTTGTCGACCTCGCGGAGTTCGACGTCCGGGATGCGGACCTCGTCGAGGTGGAGCGCGCCTTCGCCGTCGACCCGGCCGAGGAGGGTGTCGGCGACGGCCTGGGGCTGGTCGGCGATCTCCTTGAGCATGAAGGAGGCGTAGCCGCCCTTCTCCGCGGCGGAGGCGTCCCAGTCGACGTGGTACTCGCGTACGTCCGCGGGCTGCCCGTCGAACCCGGTGACGGTGACGCCCTCGGGGCTCAGCTCGACGACCTGGTCCTGGCCCAGCTCGATCGCGGAGCGGGTGTGCGCGATGAAGGCGGCGACGTCGGAGGCGAGGAACCACTCGTCCTGCCCGACGCCCACGACGAGCGGTGAGTTGCGCCGCGCGCCGACGACGACGTCCGGCTGGTCCGCGTGCACGGCGACGAGGGTGAAGGCCCCCTCCAGCCGCCGGCACACCTGCCGCATGGCGTCCGCGAGGTCCCCGCCCGCCGAGAACGCCTCGGCCAGCAGATGCCCGACGACCTCGGTGTCCGTCTCCGACTCCAGGGCGTGCCCGCGCCCGGTCAGCTCGCGCCGCAGGGCGGCGAAGTTCTCGATGATCCCGTTGTGCACGACGGCGACCCGTCCCGCGTTGTCCAGATGCGGATGGGCGTTGACGTCGGTGGGCGCCCCGTGCGTCGCCCACCGCGTGTGCCCGATCCCGGTCCGCCCGGCCGGCAGCGGCCGGTCGCCCAGCTCCTTCTCCAGATTGACGAGCTTGCCCGCCTTCTTCGCGGCGGCGAGCCCGCCGTCCGCGAGAACGGCGACACCCGCCGAGTCGTAGCCCCGGTATTCGAGGCGCTTGAGTCCCGCGACGACGACGTCCTGCGCCGACTGCACACCGACATAACCCACGATTCCGCACATAGCGGCACCATAAGGCCGGAGGCGGCTCGCGGGAGGAATGTTGGTCCCATACAGAGCTCTGTACATGCTCCACATGGCGGCGCAGGACGCCCGACGGGAGGGCCGGACATGTCGGTGGCCCAGTTCGACCTAGACGATGAAGCTCTGGAGCAGGCGATGGCCCTGTCCAGGGCCCGCACGAAGAAGGAGACCGTCAACATCGCCCTGCGCTTCTACGCCGAGCAGCAGGAGAGGGCGGCACGCATCGGCCGGCACTTCGCTCACGCCCTCCAAGTGGCGGCCCACCACGGGCTGACGGTCCTTCATGACGACCTCGACCACCACACGGTCGCCGGCACGCCCCGGACCTCGGCGAGCACAGCGTCCACGACGTGGCGTGAGACTCCGGTGCGGGGCCGCAGGGGATCCCGCACCGGAGGGGAGCCGGTCTCACCCCGTCAGGAGCAGTACTGCGCCTCCTTGCCGATCGACCGGTACATGCAGTCCGCGTTCTCGATCAGCTGCAGCACCGCGTCCCGGTTGCGGGAGGTCTCGCGCTCGATGACCTCGTCGGGCGGGTAGAAGCCGCCGCCCCAGGACGAGCTCGGGTACATCTCGAAGGTGTAGCCGAAGATCCTCTGCGAGCCCCACAGCCAGTCGTCGATCGACCCGTCGGTGATGTACAGGTCGCTGGACTGCTCGGCGGTGTAGCCGTTGCTCGCCGCCATCTTCCGGCCCACGGCCGCGAACGCGTTGCGGTCGTCGGCGGTCATGCCGGGGGCGGTGTCGTTGTACGTGTAGCCGAAGGGCCACAGCACCAGTTCGCTGTACGTGTGGAAGTCGATGGCCGCCGTGATCTGCTGCTTGCCGCCGACCACCCGGCTGCGCACGAAGTCCGCCACGACCTTCGTCTCGGGCGCGGACTCGGCCGCCCGGCCGCGGTAGGTGTCCGACGACGGGCTGGAGGAGGAGCCGCCGCAGCAGCCCCACTTGTAGGCCCAGTTGCGGTTGAGGTCGGTGCCGATCGCGCTGGAGCCGCTGTTGGGCTGCCGGTTCTTGCGCCAGCTGCGGTACGAGCCGGAGGCGATGTCGTACTCGCCGCCGTCCGGGTTCATGTCCGGCACGATCCACAGCTCGCGGCCGTTGACGGCCTGCGTGATCCGGGAGTCGGTCCCGTAGCCGGCCGCGAACTCGCGCAGCAGGTACAGGGACATCTCGACGGTCAGGTGCTCACGGGCGTGCTGGTGGGCGGTGAACAGGACCTCGGGTTCGGCCTCGTCGGTGCCGACGTTGTCGCTGACCTTGACCGCGATGATGTCCCGGCCCTGGTACGTCTTGCCGATGACCCGCTTGCTCATGATCGAGGGGTTCGCGGCGATGCGCGCGTCGATCGCCGCCGTCATCTCGGCGTAGTTGTGGTAGCGGGAGTCGGCGGGCGGGAAGTCCTGTACGCCGACGCCGTCCGCCCCGTGGGCGTGCGCATGGGCGTCGGGCGCGGGCAGGGCCTCCAGGACGTGACCGCGCGCCCGGAGCTTCCTGGCCTGGGCGGCGTCCGCGGTGATCACGACTCCGTGGTCGTGCACCTCGTCGATCGAGACGCCCGCGCGGGCGATGTCGGTCCGGGCGGCGGGGGTGGTGCGCCCGGCGATCTCGTACTGGAGCACCCGCTCGTCGGCGGCGACGGCCGCGTTCGGGGCGGAGGGCTCGGCGGTGGCCACGGCGGTCGCGGGGGCCGCGAGGCCGAGGGCGAGCAGAACGGCTAGGGCGGCGTTGCGGCGGGTCCTCGCGGGCCGGGTTCTCGGCCGGGAGGTCCGTGGGGTGACGAGTCGCATGCTGGCATCTCCTGGGTCCGTCGGGGTGGGGGGTGGAGCTGTGCGACGGGCACAGAATGGAGCCATGTCATGAGCGGGTCAAGATAGGACTTCCGGCCATGATTCACCCGGCTCGGCGCTCACCCCTCTTCCGCCCCCCCCTGCGCGGCGAACGGTCCAGGCAACGGGAATGCCATCAGGAAGGCAGCCGACCGCGCCAGCCCTCAGGGCTACCCCTGAGCAACGCCCCGGGCGAGCTCGAGGAAGAACTCCCGCACGTCCCCGGCCAGCAGCTCCGGCACCTCCATCGCCGCGAAGTGACCGCCACGGTCGAACTCCGACCAGTGCCTGATGTCGTACAGCCGCTCGGCCAGCGGCCGCACCGACCGCGTGATGTCGTGGGCGAACACCGCCACGCCGAGCGGCACCGGGCACGGCTCGCCCCGCCGCGTCGACTCGCGGTGCAGTCGCGCCGAGGAGGCCGCGGTGGCGGTCAGCCAGTACAGCGATACGTCGGTGAGTATCCGCTCGTCGCCGACCGGCGTGCGGGGGTCCGTCCACTGGGCGAAGCGCTCGGCGATCCAGGCCAGTTGGCCGACGGGCGAATCGGTCAGCGCGTAGCCGATGGTCTGCGGGGTGGCGGCCTGGAGCGCCTGGTACGGCGGCCGGTTCGCCATCAGTCGCCTGACCTGGTCCAGCCGGGCCCGGTCCTGCTCGGACAGGTCGACCCCGGCGTCCGGATCCGGCCGGGTCGGCAGGTAGTTGACGTGCACCCCGACCACCCGTTCCCGGTCCACCGATCCGAGCGCCGTCGAGATGCCCGACCCGAAGTCGCCGCCCTGCGCGCCGTATCGCTCGTACCCGAGGCGGCGCATGAGCTCGGCCCAGGCCCGCGCCACCCGGGTGACGTCCCAGCCGCGCTCGCGGGTCGGCCCGGAGAAGCCGTAACCCGGGATGGACGGGATGACGAGGTGGAAGTCGCGGGCCAGCGGCTCGATCACGTCGAGGAACTCCAGGAAGGACCCGGGCCAGCCGTGGGTGAGGATCAGCGCGAGCGCGTCCGGTCTCGGGGACCGCACATGGACGAAGTGCACGTTCTGGCCCTCGATCTCCGTGGTGAAGTGGGGCAGGTCGTTGAGCTCGGCCTCGTGCTTCCGCCAGTCGTACCGGGTGTGCCAGTGGTCGGCCAGCTCCTTCAGCCGGGCGAGCGGGAAGCCGTAGTCCCACCCGGCGTCGGCGATCTCGTTGGGCCAGCGGGTGCGGGAGAGCCGGTCGTCCAGGTCGTCGAGGTCGGCCTGGGGGATGTCGATGCGGAACGGCTTGATCATGATCGCGACCTTCCATGTCATTGGCTGAACCAACGTTGGCTGGACCCACAATACGCCGGATCGTGGGTCCGGCCAACGACTTGCTAGATTCGCGCCCGTGGACATCGAAGAGGGGATGCCGCCGCGGCGGCTGCGCACACTGCCGAGCAGGCTGACCAACCAGGCGGCCCTGGCCGCCAACCGGATCGTGGACCGGGCGCTCGCCGAGGCCGGCGCCCGGCGCTACCACTACGCGCTGCTCGCCGCGTCGGAGGAGTACGGCCCGTCCAGCCAGGCCGCCCTGGGCCGCCGTACCGGCATCGACCGCAGCGACATGGTGGCGACCGTCAACGAGCTGGCCGAGCGGCGGCTCCTCGACCGGTCACCCGACCCGGAGGACCGCCGCCGCAACATCATCAGCATCACCGCGGCGGGCCGCCGGGAACTCACCCACCTCGACGAACTGCTCGCCGCCGCGCAGGAGGACTTCCTCGCCCCGCTGGGCGCGGCCGACCGGCGAACACTGACCGGCCTGCTGACGCGCCTCGTGGACCACCACCGCGGCGAGCAGCGCTGACCGCGCCCGGGGGCTCCCCGCCACCGCCGCCGCCCAGGGCTCGGGCTGGGAACCGGCCCCCTCCGCACCCTGGGACGTCCCGGCCGGCGAGCGGTGCGCGTTCCCGGTCCACGGCGAGCCGATCGTGGACGAGGTGGTCAGCAGCGAACTGCTTCCGCCCGCCGAGGGCGTGGCCCGGCCGGCCTACAAGGGCGACCTCGTGGTCCGGGTGACGAACAAGGAGACCGGAGCCCACGACGACGCCGACGTGAGCGGCACCACGCTGGTCGACGTGTAGGCCTCCGGGGCCCAGCTCCGGCGGGTGAGCGGCCCGGTGACGAGCCGGGTACCGGAGGGGTACGGGCGGATCACCGGCGAGCGCCGCCCGTACCCCTCCAGCCGCCTCGGGCACGGTCTCCGCCTACTCCCCCAGCTTCCGTCGCAGCGCGGCCCGTTCCGGCTCGGTGCCCGCCTGCTCCAGCGCCTGCCGGTACGCCTCCGCCGCCTCCCCCGCCCGCCCCAGCCGGGTCAGCAGATCCCCCCGGGCCACCGCGTACGGCGGGTACGCGCGCAGCCTCGGCTCTCCCGCCAACGCGTCCAGCAGCGCGAGCCCGGCGCCCGGCCCGTCCCGCATCGCGACCGCCACGGCGCGGTTCACCGCCACCACGGGGGAGGGGGCGAGGGTGAACAGCACGTCGTACAGGGCCACGATCTGCGCCCAGTCCGTGGACTCCACGTCCGCCGCCTCGTCGTGCAGAGCGGCGATGGCCGCCTGCACCCCGTAGGGCCCGGCCGGTCCGCCGGTCAGCGCCCGGACCACCAGCCCACGGCCCTCCTCGATCATCGCCCGGTCCCAGCGCCCCCGGTCCTGCTCCTCCAGGAGCACCGGCTCGCCGTCCGGCCCGGTCCGCGCGTCGCGCCGGGCGTGGACGAGGAGCAGCAGCGCGAGGAGCCCGGCGGTCTCCCGTTCGGCGGGCAGCAGACGGCGCAGTATCCGGGCGAGGCGGATGGCCTCCTCGGCCAGGTCGAGCCGCTGGAGACGGGGACCGGAGCTGGCCGCGTACCCCTCCGTGAACACCGAGTAGACGACCTGGAGCACTCCGGGCAGCCGCTCCGGCAGTTCATCGGGTCCGGGCACCCGGAACGGGATCCGGGCCTCGCGGATCTTCTTCTTGGCCCGCACGATGCGCTGGGCCATGGTCGCCGTCGGCACGAGGAAGGCGCGGGCGACCTCCGGTGTGGTGAGGCCGGCGAGGCAGCGCAGGGTGATGGCGGTACGGTCCTCGGCGGCGAGGGCGGGGTGGGTACAGGTGAAGAACAACTGAAGCCGTTCGTCGGCCGGCTCACCGGTCTCGGCTCCCGAGGTGGATCCCGCGCCCGATACGGATCCCGTGTCCGCCGCGGGGGCCGGCTCCGCCCGTTCCGCGTCGGCCCGGAGGACGGCGAGCCGGGCCGCGTACGCCTGGTCGCGCCGCAGCCGGTCCACGGCCTTGCGCCGCGCGGTCGTCAGCAGCCAGGCCCCGGGCCGGGCGGGGACGCCTTCGGCGGGCCAGTGGCGCAACGCCGCCTCGATCGCCTCGGACGTCACCTCCTCGGCCAGGTCGAGGTCTCCGAACCGGCGGACGAGGGAGGCGAGCAGCAGCCCGCGCTCCTCCCGGAACACCGCCTCGACGGCGACCCGGGCCTCCCCCGCCGAGACGCCCTCACCGGCCGGCGGAAGGCCCTCCCCGGCCGAGGCGCCCTCGTCCGCCACGGCTCTCAGGCCCCGAAGTCCGCGACCGGCCGGACGACGACCGCGCCGCCGTCACGCGAGCCGGGACAGCGCGCGGCCCAGTCGAGGGCGGCGTCGAGGTCGGGCACGTCGATCACGAGGAACCCGCCCAGCAACTCCCTGGTCTCGGCGAACGGCCCGTCCGTCACGGTCCGCTCCCCCGTGGGCGAGACCCGCACGGTGGTCGCGGTCACGAGGTCGGCCAGCGACTCCCCGGAGACGTGGATCCCGGCGTCGCGTACGGCCTTGTCGTACGCCATCCAGTCCTCGACGGTGCACTGGGGCGCGCCGCCCTGCTCGTCGACGGCCCCGCTGTGGATCAGCAGCATGTACTTCATGATCGGCTCCTGTCGCCTGTCTGGTACCAGCCCTCAAGGCTGCTTACACCATGACGACGAACGGGACCGACCGCGATCGACACGCACGCCGAAAAAGTCCGGCGCTTTCTCCTGCTCCCCGCGTCCACCTGGCTCATCCGTACGGGCATCACTGCTTTCCTCTTTCCTGGGTCACGCGCTCAGCAGCCGATCGTCGCCGTACGCACGCGCGTCGCGGCACCCACGGCAGCACCCCGGCACGGACGACCGGAAGGCCCGGTCGCAGTCGTCGCAGTTCTGGAGCGGGACGGTCGGCTCGGCGGCGGGCAGGGGCGGCGGGAGCAGCGTGGCGAGCCGGTGCCGCAGCAGTTTGGCGGGATGCCGGAGGGGAACGGGCGGATCATCGGTGATCGCCGCCCGTACGGCATCCGGCCGCGCCCCGCGCTCCAGCCAGGCGGCGACGCCCGGGACGAGCCCGCGCACGTCCTCCTCGGAGAGGAGGAACAGGGGCGCGGCCCGGGGGAGCCCGGCGAGCAGATCGGCCGCCGCCGCGTACAGGGCCTCGGTGGGCCGCTGCGGGACGGGCAGCGTGACGCGCGGTTTACGGGGAGCGGTGGGCGTCGGCACGAGACGGGGAGCGGGGGCGGGCTCGACCGGCACGGGGACGGGCGCGGGCACCGGCTCCGGCACGGCTACGCGCACGGGCTCAGCCACCGGTGCGGGCACAGGCCCAGGCCCAGACCCAGCTGCGGGCACAGGCCCAGCCGCAGGCACCGGCACAGCCGCACGCGCCGGAACCGGCACAGCCACGCGCTCCCGTCCCCTCCCGCGCCCCCGGGCCGCCGCCTCCGGGTGGTTGTACGACTCCGTACGCGTGGCCAGCTTCCCGCCTCCGACCCGCTCCCGGGTGCGGCGCAGAAACCCGTGCTGCTCCAACTCCCGCAACGCGGCGGCGATACGGGTCTCGCTCTCCGGGAAGACCGCGGCGAGCGCCTTCACGCCGACGCGCCGCCCGTCGGGCAGCGACTGGATGTGAGTGCCGAGGCCGATGGCCAGCAGGGACATGCCGCGGTGCTGGGAGAGCCGGTTGGAGATGATCGTGTAGCCGTCGGTGAGCCGGATGTTGATGTGTACGACTCCGGCGGACGGAGGGCGCGGGGGAGCGCTAACCTGCTGGGTATCCATCGGGAAGCTCCTACTTCCTCGGTGGTCAGGCCTTCGGTCGGGATGCCAGTCCCGGCCGGGGGCCGTCTCAATGTCTGGGGTGGTGGTCAGCGTGAGCATATGCCCGCCAACAGGTCATAAATCCAGCCCGGTTGGCACACTTCACCCATGTGAGTGATCGCGCCTCCCCCGAGCTGACCGGGGCCCGCAGAGGTCCACGAGGGGGGTTGGGTCGGGTTGTTTCTCCAGTGATCAAAGACACGTACTCAAAAGCTTTTACGTCGTGGGCCACCACGTCGCGGTTGACCGCGTCGCGGTGACCCACGCCCCGGTGACCCACGTTCCCGGGGCCTCTCCCGCCCACCGGATCGCGACCGTCACGATCCGGTGAGCGCCACCTCGGCCCAGACCGTCTTGCGCGGGAACGGCCCGTGTTCCGTACCCCACCGCACCGACAGCGCCTCGACGAGCAACAGCCCGCGCCCGCCCTCGGAGTCCGCGTCCGGGTCGCGTTTCTCCGGGAGGCGGTCACCCCGGGTGTCGGCGACCTCGATCCGCAACACGTCGTCGTACACGCTCAGCACGATCCGGAAGTCGCGTCCGGGGACGTACCCGTGCAGGGCGGCGTTGGTCGCCAGCTCACCGATGACGAGGCTCGCGTCCTCCAGCGGCAGCCCCCAGGAGCGCAGTTGCTCGGTGGCGAGCAGGCGGGCGAGTCGGGCGCCCCGGCGGGTGGCGGAGAGCTGGACGGCGAACTGTCCGGTGCGTGCACGCGGTTGGGTGATTTTTCGGTTCACGTCACTCAGCGTGGCCGCCCGTACCTACGCTGAGAAGCACTGACACGGGTACGGACCGTCACTGTCCCTGGCGTGTACGGGCCTGTCCCCGTACGTACGGTGCCCACCGCGCGGGCGCACGGATGAAGGCGGGAACGGCAGATGATCGACGGAACCGAAGAGGACCACGAGTTCGGCCTGGAGGACGACTCCGGCGCGGTCATCGCGGCCGTGGGCCGGCAGATCAAGCTGTGGCGCGAGGAAGCCGGATTACGCGCCGCCGAGCTGGGCTCGATCATCGGGTACAGCGAGAACCTGGTCTTCAAGGTCGAGGGCGGGCGGCGCATCCCGAAGCCGGAGTTCCTGGACAAGACGGACGATGCCGTCGGGGCGAACGGCAAGATCTCGGCGATGAAGAAGGACGTGGAGGAGGCGCGGTACCCGAGGAAGGTCCGCGACCTGGCGAAGCTGGAGGCGGAGGCGATCGAGATCGGGTCGTACGCCAACGGCGTGATCGACGGGCTGCTCCAGACCGAGGAGTACGCCCAAGCTCTGTACCGCGAACGGCGGCCCGCGTACGCAGAGGACGACATCGAGCGCTTGGTGGCCGCCCGGATGGCCAGGCAGGTGGTCTTCGACCGCCGCCCCGCTCCCCTGCTGACCTTTGTCCAGGAAGAGGCGACGCTCCGGCGGCGGACCGGAGGCAGAATGGTCCTGCGACGCCAGCTCGAACATCTGCTTGAGTTGAGCCAGTTGCGGCATGTCGAGATCCAGGTCATGCCGATGGAGGCGGAGGAGCACGCGGGTCTGGGCGGCTCGCACCGCGTCCTTAAGCTCACGGACGGAAAGACCGTCGGGCTCAACGAGGTTCAGCTCATCAGCGGGCTGATCAGCGATCCGAGGCAGGTGCAGATCCTGGAGATGCGCTACAACCTCATCCGGTCGCAGGCCCTCACGCCCCGGCTGTCGCGGGAATTCATCGAGAAACTGCTGGGAGAGACATGAGCACCCCTGAGCTGACGTGGTTCAAGAGCAGCTACAGCACCAACGATGGCCCCTCCTGCGTCGAGGTCGCCGCCGCCCCCACCACCATCCACGTACGCGACTCCAAGCAACTCCCCACGGGCGGCCCGCGCCTCGGCTTCACGCCCGCCGCCTGGGCGGACTTCGTCACGTACGCGTCGGAGGCCTGAGCCATGTCCGTACAGCCGGTCGTCCGCATCAAGGACTTCGACCACCTCGTCCTCAACGTCGGCGACGTCGAGCGAGCCCTTGAGTTCTACTGCGGGCCGCTCGGCCTGGAGCCGGTCCGGGTGGAGGAGTGGCGGGCGGGCAAGGTCCCGTTCCCGTCGGTCCGGGTCAGCCCGACGACGATCATCGACCTGCTGGACCGTCCGCGCGGCGAGTCGAACGTGGATCACATCTGCCTCGTCGTCGATCCGCTCGACTGGCAGGAGGTCATCGACTCCGGGGTGTTCACGGTGAAGGAGGGCCCGGTCCCCCGCTTCGGGGCCCGGGGTTCGGCCACCTCGGTCTACGTCCTCGACCCGGACGGCAACACGGTAGAACTGCGCTGGTACCCCCAGGACGCGTGAGACGAGGCCGGGCCCGCAGTCCGCTGCGGCCCGGCCTCCTCCGTCGTGGGGGGCCGCCGTTCACTCGTGAACCATTCCGTCCGCTGCGGACAACAGGGGGGTGACAGACACACCGACCGACGCACCCTGGAGGCGCAGTGACCGGACCACCTCCGGCCCGCCCGGGCACCGCGGGCGAGGGCAGAGGCGACGGCAGGGACGACGCCGACGTCATCGCCCAGTCGCTCGACGAGCCCGAACTGTTCGCCGGGCTCTACGACCGGCACGCCCCGGACATCCACCGCTACGCCGCCCGCCGCCTCGGGGAGGGCGCGGCGGACGACATCACGGCGGAGACGTTCCTCATCGCGTTCCGCACCCGGGCCCGCTACGACACGGCCCACCGGCTGGCCCGGCCCTGGCTGTACGGCATCGCGGCCAACCTGATCGGCAAGCACCGCCGTACCGAGGTGCGCGCGCTGAAGGCGCTGGCCCGGACGGGACACGACCCGGTCGCCGCGTCGTGGAGCGACCGCTCGGACGACCGGATCGCCGTGCAGGCCCCGCTCGCGGGGGCGCTGTCCGCGCTGTCGCCCGGTGACCGGCACGTTCTGCTGCTGGTCGCGTGGGCGGACCTCGGCTACCAGGAGGTGGCCGAGGCCCTGCGGATACCGCTGGGCACGGTGAGGTCCCGGCTGAACCGGGCCCGCCGCAAGGTCCGCGCGTCCCTGAGCACCGACCCCGCGTTCACATCCGCGCTCGACTCGGCGCTCGACGCGTCGCCCGCCACGGCCGGACAGGAGCTGAGCCCGTCATGGACGAAATGACCCGGCTGCGGGAGCTGCGTGCCGACGCCCCCGTACCCGACCGCGCCACACTGGCCCCCGGCCGCGAGCGGCTGACCGACGCCATCGAGGGCAGGAGCCGCCGCACGCTCCGGCTGCGGGCCGACTGGCGGATCGCCTCGCTCGGCGCGGTGGTGGCGATCACCGCGGCGGCGCTCTTCGTGACGCAGATCGTCGACACCTCGGACCCCCGCCAGTCGGGCCCGGCGACCGTGGCGGGCGACCTCGACCTGTCGAGCCCGGCCGCCGCCCTGGGGGAGGCCGCCGACTACCTGGAGCGGCAGGAGGTGCCTCCGGAACCGCGGTCGGACCAGTGGATCTACCTCCGGGAGGAGAACCCGGAACAGGAGAAGCAGTGGAAAGAGATGCCCGCCGACATCCGGAAGACGATGCCGTGGTCCTACAGCCCGGACTCCTGGATCCCGTACGACGACAAGGCCGCGGAGAACGACGAGTCCGACACGGACTACCGGACCGCCCGCGAGTCCTACCGGATCGCCGCCGGCCTGCCGGAAGACCCGGAAGCACTCCTCGCGGAACTGCGGAAGGTCTTCCCCACCGGCGACGGGTCCAACGGACCTCGGGAGGACGAGGACGCCCACAGCTTCCGCGCCCTGACCGTCCTCTTGCAGTCGTACCCGCTGCCACCTGACGCGCTGGCCCGGATCTACCGGGCGCTGGCCACGATCAAGGGCATCGGCGTGACCGACCACCTGATCCGTGACGCCGGCGGCCGCCAGGTCATCGCCGTCACCCGCGCGTACGACCGGAACACCCGGAGCGAGATCTTCATCGACCCGGTGGACTACAGCTACGCGGGCCAGCGCGATGTCGTCACCAGGACTCACGAGGTCACCGGCCCCGAGGGCATCGAGCCGATCGCCTACCAGCGCGGCGACATCCTGCTGGACGTCGCGAGGACCAGGGCGGCCGTGGTCGACGCCAAGGGCCAGAAGCCCTGACCGTACGTCCCACACGAAGCCCGGGCGTGGGCCCGGTGTCCGGCACAGGGGAGCGGACACCGGGCCCACGGCCGTTTCCCGGGGGCCGCCACCCACGTGACCGACCCCACCCCCCACTCCGTCAAAACTCCCGCAACAATGAAGGGTGATCACTTCGCCCGCACGGAGCCCCCAGCGCCGCACCGAGCATGCGCCGACCCCGTACGTCGACCTCTCGCGCGACGAGTGGAGCGCCCTGCGGGACAAGACGCCGCTGCCGCTGACCGCCGACGAGGTGGAGCGGCTGCGAGGGCTCGGGGACGTCATCGATCTGGACGAGGTGCGGGACGTCTATCTGCCGCTCTCCCGGCTGCTCAACCTGTACGTCCAGGCCACCTCCGGGCTGCGCGGCGCGCTGAACACCTTCCTGGGGGACGCCGGGAACGGGCACGGGGCGCAGCGCGGGACCCCGTTCGTCATAGGGGTCGCGGGCAGTGTCGCCGTCGGGAAGTCCACCAGTGCCCGTATCCTCCAGGCGCTGCTGGCCCGCTGGCCCGAGCACCCGAGGGTCGAGCTGGTGACGACGGACGGGTTCCTGCTGCCGATGAAGGAGCTCAAGGCGCGCGGGCTGACCTCGCGCAAAGGGTTCCCGGAGTCGTACGACCGGCGGGCCCTGACCCGGTTCGTCGCGGACATCAAGGCGGGCAAGGACGAGGTGACCGCGCCCGTCTACTCGCACCTGATCTACGACATCGTCCCCGGCGAGCGGCTCACCGTGCGCCGCCCCGACATCCTCATCGTCGAGGGCCTCAACGTCCTGCAGCCCGCCCTGCCCGGCAGCGACGGCCGGACCAGGGTCGGGCTCGCCGACTACTTCGACTTCAGCGTGTACGTCGACGCGCGCGCCGAGGACATCGAGACCTGGTACCTGAACCGCTTCCGCAAGCTGCGCGCCACGGCGTTCCAGGACCCGTCCTCGTACTTCCGCAAGTACACCCAGGTCTCCGAGGAGGAGGCACTGGACTACGCGCGCACCATGTGGCGGACCATCAACAAGCCGAACCTCCTGGAGAACGTGGCTCCGACGCGCGGCCGTGCCACCCTGGTGCTCCGCAAGGGCCCGGACCACAAGGTCCAGAAGCTGTCCCTGCGCAAGCTCTGACCTTTCGGCCCGGAAGGGCGTGCCGCGTGCTGCACCTGCGTCTGATCGTGCCCGCCGACACCACGGAGGAGGTTGTCGCCCTCCTGGGGTCCACCGTCGGCACCGCCCACCTCGTGGTCCTGCCGGGCGCCGCCCGCTCGCCCGCGGGGGACGTCGTGATGTGCGACGTGGCGCGCGAGGCCGGCGACGAGCTGATCGAGGCGCTGCGCCGGCTCGGCATCGAAAGGACCGGGGCGATCAGCGTCGAGAACCTCGACCTCACCCTCTCCTCGCACGCCGACAGAGCCGAGCGCGAGGCCCCGGGCGACAGCGCCGACGCGGTGCTGTGGGAGGAGCTGACGGAGGCGACGCACGAGGAGTCGACGTTCTCCCTCACCTACGTCTCCTTCCTCGCCCTCGCCACGATGCTCGCCGCCTGCGGCGTGATGCTCGACAACGCGGTGCTGATCGTGGGCGCGATGGCGGTCGGCCCGGAGTTCGGCCCGCTGGCCGGGATCTCCACGGCCGTCGTCCAGCGCGCCCCGCGCCTGGTCGCCCGCTCGCTGTGGGCGCTGATCGGCGGCTTCGCGCTGGCGATGATCGTGACGGCCGGGTTCGCCTGGCTGCTGGACGCGTTCGGCCTGTTCACCCGCGACATGATCGACAGGCCCCGGCCGAACACCGGCTTCATCTGGCACCCGGACCGGATGTCGTTCGTCGTCGCGTTCCTGGCCGGCGTCGCCGGGACCCTCTCCCTCACCTCGGCGAAGTCCGGGGCCCTGATCGGCGTGGCGATCTCCGTGACGACGGTCCCGGCCGCCGCCAACGCGGCCGTCGCGTTCAGCTACGCCGACTACCAGCAGACGATCGGCTCGGGCCAGCAGCTCCTCGCCAACCTCGGCGGCATCGTCCTGGCGGGCACGCTGACGCTGCTGCTCCAGAAGGGCCTGTGGAAGCTCCGGCGTACGCGAAAGCCCCCGGCGAGCACGCCGGGGGCCTCGGTGGGAGCGTGACGGACCGCTGACGGGCCGTATGGCTCAGGGCGTCACCCCAGCGCGGACTTCACCACATCGGCCAGCCGGCCCGCGACGGCCCGCGCCTGCTCGATGTCGGCGGCCTCGACCATGACCCGCACCAGCGGCTCCGTACCCGACTGGCGCAGCAGTACGCGCCCGCTCTCGCCGAGCTCGTGCTCCGCCTCGACGACCGCCGCGGCCAGCTCGGCCGAGGTGTTCACCCGGGTCTTGTCGACGTCGGGGACGTTGATGAGGACCTGCGGCAGGCGCTGCATGACCCCGGCCAGCTCGGCGAGGCTCCGCCCGGTGGCGGCGACGCGGGCGGCCAGCATCAGGCCGGTCAGCGTGCCGTCGCCGGTCGTGGCGTGGTCCAGGACGATGACGTGACCGGACTGTTCGCCGCCCAGCGCGAAGCCCTCGGCCTTCATCGACTCCAGGACGTACCGGTCGCCGACCGCCGTCTGGACGAGCCGGATGCCCTCGCGCTCCATGGCCAGCTTGAAGCCGAGGTTCGACATGACCGTGCCGACCACGGTGTCCTTCCGCAGCTGCCCGGCCTCCCGCATGGCGAGGGCCAGCACGGCGAGGATCTGGTCGCCGTCGACCTCCTCGCCCGCCGCGTCCACGGCCAGGCAGCGGTCGGCGTCGCCGTCGTGCGCGATGCCGAGGTCGGCCCCGTGCTCGACGACGGCGGCGCGCAGCAGCTCCAGGTGGGTGGAGCCGCAGCCGTCGTTGATGTTGAGGCCGTCCGGGTCGGCCCCGATGGTGACGACCTGGGCGCCGGCCCGTGCGAACGCGGCCGGCGAGACCCGGGCGGCGGCGCCGTGCGCCTCGTCCAGGACGACCTTCAGACCGTCGAGCCGGTTGGGGAGGACACCGATGAGGTGGGCGACGTACCGGTCGAAGCCCTCCGCGTAGTCGGAGACCCGGCCGACGCCGGCGCCGGTCGGGCGGTTCCACGGCTCACCGTTGCGGTGCTGCTCGTAGACCGTCTCGATCCGGTCCTCCAGCTCGTCGGCGAGCTTGTGGCCGCCACGCGCGAAGAACTTGATGCCGTTGTCGGGCATCGCGTTGTGGCTGGCGGAGAGCATCACACCGAGGTCGGCGTCGAGGGCCCCGGTGAGGTGGGCGACCGCGGGCGTCGGCAGGACGCCGACGCGCAGCACGTCCACCCCGGCGCTGGCCAGGCCCGCCACGACGGCGGCCTCCAGGAACTCTCCGGATGCCCGCGGATCACGTCCGACCACGGCGGTCGGGCGATGGCCCGCGAAGGTGCCTGCCTCGGCGAGTACGTGCGCCGCAGCGACCGAGAGACCGAGCGCCAGCTCGGCCGTCAGATCGGCGTTGGCGACACCCCGTACTCCATCCGTACCGAAGAGTCGTCCCACTGGTGTCCTCCGAAGTGCTCCGAAACCACAAACCACTACTGCACAGCAAACGAACTGAGAAACCAACAACGAAAGCGGCGAAAACCCACAAAAAGGCGTGCCGGACGGCATTGCTCGGGCCCGGCGCGGGCATGGGCGCAGGCTGAACACGGGTACGGCGCCACCGGACCGATGAACGTCTCATGCCGTTATACGCCCGCGAGCGTCGATAAACGAACGCCCCGGCAGCACGGAGTGTGCCGCCGGGGCGAACGTGACAGTCGAGCAGGCGATACTTAGCGCTTGCTGTACTGCGGGGCCTTACGGGCCTTCTTGAGACCGGCCTTCTTGCGCTCGACCGCACGGTCGTCGCGGGAGAGGAAGCCGGCCTTCTTCAGCGTGGCGCGGTTGTTGTCCACGTCCGCCTCGTTCAGCGCGCGGGCCACGCCGAGGCGCAGGGCGCCGGCCTGACCGGAGACGCCGCCACCCGAGATACGGGCGATGACGTCGTAGCGGCCGTCGAGCTCGAGCACCTTGAAGGGCTCGTTGACTTCCTGCTGGTGCACCTTGTTGGGGAAGTAGTCCTCAAGGGTGCGACCGTTGATCTTCCACTTGCCGGTGCCCGGAACGATCCGGACGCGGGCGATGGCGTTCTTGCGACGGCCCAGGCCGGCGGCGGGCTGCGGGTCACCGAAGCGGCCCGCGAGGGACTCGCTGGTGTACTCGCCCTCGACGGGAACCTCGGACTCGAAGGTGGTCACCTCGGCGAAGGTCTCCTCGCCCTCGGTGCCCTCGACGGGGTTCTCAACAGTGGTCTCGGCCACGATTCTCCTCAGATCTTTCTGTACGTCTTAGGGGTGGCCGGAACTACTGCGCGACCTGGGTGATCTCGAACGGGACCGGCTGCTGAGCAGCGTGCGGGTGCTGGTCGCCCGCGTAGACCTTGAGCTTCGAGAGCACCTGACGGCCCAGGGTGTTCTTGGGGATCATGCCCTTGATGGCCTTCTCGACGGCCTTCTCGGGGTTCTTCGCCAGCAGCTCGTCGTAGCGCACCGAACGGAGACCGCCCGGGAAGCCCGAGTGGCGGTACGCCATCTTCTGGGTCTTCTTGTTGCCGGACAGGTGCACCTTGTCGGCGTTGATGATGATGACGAAGTCGCCCATGTCCATGTGGGGGGCGTAGATCGCCTTGTGCTTGCCACGGAGGAGAGTGGCGGCCGTGGTGGCCAGACGGCCCAGGACGACGTCCTGAGCGTCAATGATGTGCCACTGGCGAGTGACATCGCCGGGCTTGGGGCTGTACGTACGCACTTCGTAGCCTTCGCTTCTTCAGTGGATGAGGTCCAGACACATGGCACCCCTGAAGCGATCATGCAGCTGGGGCTCACAATGCCGGGACGCTGCCCGTATGCGAGCCACTGGTAACTGCTCCAGAGAACCTACGTAAGGGCCCTGAGCGCCACGAGGGCGCGGCCGATACGCATAACAAAGGGGAAGCCTACCGTCGACCCCCCGCAGGGGTCAAAACGCCCCTGAAGGCACCAGCCCCGCCGCGCACCTCAGCCCCGCCGGCCGCTTGAGGCGATCCTTTCAGCCCCGCCGCACACCCCAGCCCCGCCGGCGCTTGAGGCGCGGGGGCCTGGGGGCAGCGCCCCCGCAACGGCGCCGCACGGCACCCCGCACCCCGCACCCCGGCTCACCGCGCCCGCTGCACCCTCCGCTCGTCCCACACCGGCTCCCCCGTCTCCCGCACCACCCCGTCCGACCCGAACACCAGATACCGGTCGAACGACTTCGCGAACCACCGGTCGTGCGTGACGGCCATCACCGTGCCGTCGTACGACTCCAGCCCGTCCTGCAACGCCTCCGCCGACTCCAGGTCCAGGTTGTCCGTGGGCTCGTCCAGCAGCAGCGCCGTCGTGCCCGCCAGCTCCAGCAGCAGGATCTGGAACCGAGCCTGCTGCCCACCAGACAGCCGCTCGAAGTCCTGGTCGCCCTGCCGCTCCAGCTCGTACCGCCGCAGCACCGACATCGCCCCGCCCCGGTCCTTGGCGTGCTCGGACCAGAGGATGTCCACCAGGGTCTTCCCCAGCAGTTCCGGATGGGCGTGCGTCTGCGCGAAATGCCCGGGCACCACCCGCGCCCCGAGCTTCCACTCCCCCGTGTGCGCCACCGGCTCCCCCGCCAGCAGCCGCAGGAAGTGCGACTTGCCGGACCCGTTGGAGCCGAGGACCGCGACGCGCTCCCCGTAATAGATCTCCAGGTCGAACGGTTTCATCAGCCCGGTCAGCTCCAGACCCTTGCAGGTCACCGCCCGCACCCCGGTCCGCCCGCCGCGCAGCCGCATGCGGATGTCCTGCTCACGCGGCGGTTCCGGCGGCGGTCCCGCCTCCTCGAACTTCTTGAATCGGGTCTGCATCGCGTGGTAGCGGTTGGCCATGTCCGGGCTGTTCGCCGCCTGCTGCCGCATCCGCAGGACGAGCGCCTTCAGCCGGGCATGCTCCTCCTGCCAGCGCCGCAGCAGCTCCTCGAACCGCGCGAACCGCTCCTTGCGCGCCTCGTGGTACGTGGCGAAGCTCCCGCCGTGCACCCACACGTCGCTCCCCGCCGGGCTCGGCTCGACGCTGACGATCTTCTCGGCGGCCCGGGACAGCAGCTCCCGGTCGTGGGAGACGAAGAGGACCGTCTTACGGGTCTCCTTCAGCTTCTCCTCCAGCCACCGCTTCCCCGGCACGTCCAGATAGTTGTCCGGCTCGTCCAGGAGCAGCACCTCGTCGGGCCCGCGCAGCAGCGCCTCCAGCACCAGCCGCTTCTGCTCGCCACCGCTGAGCGTGCGCACCTCGCGCCACTGCGCCTTCTCGTACGGGACGCCCAGCGCGGCCATCGTGCACATGTCCCAGACGGTCTCGGCCTCGTACCCGCGCGCCTCCGCCCAGTCGCTCAGTGCCTGCGCGTACGCCATCTGCGCGGCCTCGTCATCGACGGTGAGGATCTTCTCCTCGGCCGCGTCGACCGCCTTCGCCGCCTCCCGGATCCTCGGCTGTGAGACCGACACCAGCAGATCCCGTACGGTCCGCTCGTCCCGCACCGAGCCCACGAACTGCGGCATCACCCCGAGCCCGCCGCTCACCGACACCGTGCCGCCGTGCGGCTGGAGCTCGCCGGCGAGAAGGCGCAGCAAGGTCGTCTTGCCCGCGCCGTTCGCCCCGACGAGCGCGACGACCGCCCCGTCGGCCACCCGGAACGAGGCATCGCCGAGCAGCACCCGCCCGTCCGGAAGGTAGTACTCAAGATGGCCCGCTTCGAGATGTCCCATACCGAGCATTGTCACGGTCCACGAACTCCTGGCCCAACCGGTTTACCTCACCCCCTAAACTGCGCGCATGAGCTTTGGGCAAGGGGGGGCCTCCTGGGGGCCCGGGGGTGACGGGACACCGGACTGGGCGGCGCTGGCGGATCAGTCGGCCGCGCGGGCCCGCCGCAAGAGACTGCTGATGATCGGCGGCGGGGCCCTGGCCACCGTCGCGATCGGCGCGATCGTGACCACCGCCGTGGTCACATCGAACGGCGGCGGCACCGGCAAGGCCGACAAGAACGCGAGCCAACTGCCCGCCCCCGCCGACCTCCCCGAGGACACCTCCGCGCCCCAGCCCTCGTTCTCCTCGGTCGCCCCGCCGCCCCCGCCGGACCCCAAGGACTTCATATCCAGCGCCGAAAAGGACAAGGCGCCGGTCACCGTCGACGGGTTCTTCCCCGGCAAGAAGCTCACCATGGGCGACCGCGTCCACCTCAAGGGCGCGACGAGCAGCTCCGCGAAGTGCGCCACCGGCACCCAGGGTGCCCTCGGCTCCGTCCTGACGAACAACGGCTGCACGCAGCTCATCCGGGCCACCTACCGCAAGGACGGGGTGGCCGTCACGGTCGGCGTCGCCGTCTTCGCGACGGAGGCCCGCGCGAAGAAGGCCGTCGACCAGGCATCCGGCGGTCTCGCCTCGCTCAGCGGCGGAGGCGTCGACACCTTCTGCCGGGGCGGCACGGTCTGCCTGCGCACGTCCAACTCGTACGGCCGCTACGCCTACTTCACCATCGGCGGCTTCCTCGACGGCAAGCGGGTCACCACCGCCGACGAGAACGTCTACGCGGTCAACAAAGACCTGACGAACTTCACCTTCCGTCAGATCCACCGCCGTGGACAGCTCCAGGCCTCACAGGCCGTCGCCGACCCCAACGGCTGACCGAAGCCGGCCGCCGAACCCCCGAGCGTATGCCCGGGGGTTGAGGATCAGCAGCAGCCCGCACCCGGCAACGTCCGTACGTTTCGCGCCTCTTCGGCCCTCGCTGCCAGCAAGTCGTCCGCCGGGTACGCCACTTCCTCCAGCGTCAGCCCGTGCGGGCGCACCACGTGCACCCCGGGGTCGCGCACCTTCGCCGCCAGCACCTCGGCGGGCCAGGAGGCCGGCCGCCGCCCGTCGCCGACGAACAGTGCCGCCCCGATCAGCGCCCGCACCATGTTGTGGCAGAACGCGTCCGCCTGCACGGTCGCGGTCAGGACCCCGGACTCCGGATCCCGTACCCAGCTCAGCTTCTGTAGCGTACGGATGGTCGTCGCGCCCTCGCGCTTCTTGCAGTACGCCGCGAAGTCGTGCTCGCCGACCATGAGCGCGGCCGCCTCGTTCATCGCGTCCAGGTCCAACGGCCGGTCGTGCCACAGCACATGGCCCCGGGTCAGCGGATCGACCCCGCCGGGCCGGTCGCCGACGCGGTAGGCGTACCGCCGCCACAGCGCGGAGAAACGGGCGTTGAACCCCGGCGGGGCGGGGGCCGCGCGCCAGATCCGTACGTCCAGCGGCAACCGGCCCGCCAGCCGCCTCAGCAGCTTCTCCTCGTGCTCGGCCCAGACCGCCTCCGGCAGATCGACATGGGCCACCTGGCCGCGCGCGTGCACCCCGGCGTCCGTACGCCCCGCCACCGTCAGGTCGTACGTCACCGCGGAACGGGTCACGGTCCGCAGCGCGTCCTCGATCTCCCCCTGCACCGTGCGCCGGCTGGTCTGCTTCGCCCAGCCGGAGAAGTCCTTGCCGTCGTAGGACAGGTCCAGTCGTACCCGTACGAAACCGGGCTCGGCCTGGTCACTCACCGTGTCTCCCTCTCCACACCCTGGTCAGCGAAACGGGCCCGCACCGCCCCGAAGGGTGATGCGGGCCCGTCCCGTGGTCCGTCTCAGAACGCTCAGGCGTCCTTGGACTCCGCGTCGTCGGCCGGCTTGGCGTCCTCGACGGCCTCGGCCGCGGGGGCCTCGTCCTTCTTGAGGGCGTCTTCCTTGACCGCGCGCTTCGTGGCGGCCTCGGCCTCACCGGTGGCCTGCTGGGCCACGGTCAGCGCCTCGACCAGCTCGATGACCGCCATCGGGGCGTTGTCGCCACGACGGTTGCCGATCTTGGTGATACGGGTGTAACCACCGGGGCGGTTCTCGTACCGGGGAGCGATCTCGGTGAAGAGCGTGTGGACGACGCTCTTGTCCGTGATCGTCTGGAGCACCAGGCGACGGTTGTGGATGTCGCCCTTCTTCGCCTTGGTGACGAGGCGCTCGGCGACGGGGCGCAGGCGGCGGGCCTTGGCCTCGGTCGTCGTGATGCGGCCGTGCTCGAACAGCGACTTCGCCAGGTTCGCGAGAAGCAGCTTCTCGTGAGCGGCGCTACCGCCGAAACGGGCTCCCTTGGTGGGACGCGGCATGGTGTTTCTCCTTGTGTGCTGCACCGGCCGTATCAGGTACCGGTGTCAGTTCCCGTGCGGCGGACGCCCCACGGAAGTCGTAGCTGCCGTTCGGGCCTGATACATCAAGCCCGTCCGGCGATGGAGGACGAAGCCTCAGCCCCGGCCAGGGGCACCCCCAGCCGGGAGGGGACTCAGTACTGCTCGGTCTCCACGAAACCGGCGTCCGCGTCGTCGTCGGCACCGAAGGCGTCGGCGGCGGCGGTCGGGTCGAAGCCGGGAGGCGAGTCCTTCAGCGCGAGGCCCATACCGGCCAGCTTCGCCTTGACCTCGTCGATCGACTTCGCACCGAAGTTGCGGATGTCGAGCAGGTCCGCCTCGGAACGGGCCACGAGCTCACCCACGGAGTGGATGCCCTCGCGCTTGAGGCAGTTGTACGAACGGACCGTGAGCTCCAGCTCCTCGATCGGCAGAGCCAGATCGGCGGCGAGAGCGGCGTCCGTCGGGGACGGGCCCATGTCGATGCCCTCGGCGTCGATGTTGAGCTCGCGCGCCAGACCGAACAGCTCGACCAGGGTCTTACCGGCCGACGCCATGGCGTCACGGGGACGCATGGCCTGCTTGGTCTCGACGTCGACGATCAGCTTGTCGAAGTCGGTGCGCTGCTCGACACGGGTCGCCTCGACCTTGTACGTGACCTTGAGCACCGGCGAGTAGATGGAATCGACCGGGATACGGCCGATCTCCTGGCCGACCTGCTTGTTCTGGACGGCGGAGACGTAGCCGCGACCGCGCTCGACGGTCAGCTCCATCTCCAGCTTGCCCTTGCCGTTGAGCGTGGCGAGAACGAGGTCGGGGTTGTGCACCTCGACACCGGCCGGGGGCGCGATGTCGGCGGCGGTGACCAGACCCGGGCCCTGCTTGCGCAGGTACATCACGACCGGCTCGTCGTGCTCCGAGGAGACGACCAGCTGCTTGATGTTCAGGATGAGGTCGGTGACGTCCTCCTTAACGCCCGGCACGGTGGTGAACTCGTGCAGGACACCGTCGATCCGGATGCTGGTGACAGCGGCACCGGGGATCGAGGAGAGGAGCGTACGGCGGAGGGAGTTGCCGAGGGTGTAACCGAAGCCCGGCTCCAGCGGCTCGATCACGAACCGGGAGCGGAACTCGTCGACGACCTCTTCGGTCAGCGACGGACGCTGAGCGATAAGCATGCGGTGATCCTTCAGTCGTGGGCACCCACTATTTGATGCCCGACAGATGTAACAAGGGTACGGGCGGTACGCCCCGTAAGAGGTGTACCGCCCGGACCCGGCGCTACTGACGCACGGCCGTCACCGGCCGTAGCGGGTCAGACGCGACGACGCTTCGGCGGACGGCAGCCGTTGTGCGGCGTCGGGGTGACGTCCTGGATCGAACCGACCTCCAGGCCGGTGGCCTGGAGCGAACGGATCGCGGTCTCACGGCCGGAGCCGGGACCCTTGACGAAGACGTCGACCTTACGCATGCCGTGCTCCTGCGCGCGGCGGGCGGCCGACTCGGCGGCCATCTGCGCGGCGAAGGGGGTGGACTTGCGCGAGCCCTTGAAGCCGACGTGGCCGGCGGAGGCCCAGGAGATCACGTTGCCCGAGGGGTCCGTGATCGAGACGATGGTGTTGTTGAACGTGCTCTTGATGTGCGCGTGGCCGTGAGCGACGTTCTTCTTTTCCTTGCGACGCACCTTCTTGGCTGCGCCCTGACGACCCTTGGGGGGCATGTCTTGACTCCAGATGGAGAGGGGAGGTGATCGGTCCTACAGCGAAGACCGCTGGTTGCTGCGTGCTCCGGAAGACCGGAGATCGGCAGTGCGTCCGCTGAGGACTACTTCTTGCCCGGCTTCTTCTTACCGGCGATGGCGCGACGCGGGCCCTTGCGGGTACGCGCGTTCGTGCTGGTGCGCTGACCGTGGACGGGCAGACCACGACGGTGGCGGATGCCCTGGTAGCAGCCGATCTCGACCTTGCGGCGGATGTTCGCCTGGACCTCACGGCGGAGGTCACCCTCGGTGCGGAGGTTGGCGTCCACGTGCTCGCGGATCTTGACGAGGTCTTCCTCGGCCAGGTCACGAACGCGGGTGTTCGGGTTCACGCCGGTGGCGGCGAGGATCTCCTTGGACCGGGTGCGCCCGATACCGAAGACGTAGGTGAGGGCGACCTCCACGCGCTTTTCGCGCGGGATGTCAACACCTGAAACGCGTGCCATTCAATGGCTCCAGTTGTTAGATCGGGGGTCTTCCGCAGTGCCACTCCCGACCGCCGACCGCTCCCGAGGAGCAGTGGTACGTCCGGGTCCCCGGCCCCCGCCGGAGGTGTCGTCAGCCGTGGCTTGGACGGGTACTGCGTATGTACGTATTACGTGCGTCGCGCGAAGAACTGCGAGATGCAGGCGGTCGTGCGTCAGCCCTGGCGCTGCTTGTGGCGCAGGTTGTCGCAGATGACCATGACCCGACCGTGACGGCGGATCACCTTGCACTTGTCGCAGATCTTCTTGACGCTCGGCTTGACCTTCATGGGATGTCAGGTTCTCCGGGTCAGTGCCATCACCCGCCGAAACGAGGTGCGGGCAAGATCTACTTGTAGCGGTAGACGATCCGGCCACGCGTGAGGTCGTACGGAGAGAGCTCCACCACAACCCGGTCATCGGGGAGGATACGGATGTAGTGCATCCGCATCTTGCCGCTGATGTGCGCCAGGACCTTGTGACCGTTCTGGAGCTCCACCTTGAACATTGCGTTCGGGAGGGACTCGATCACGGTGCCCTCAATCTCGATGGCACCTTGCTTCTTGGCCACGCTTCGCCTTTCGAATCGGCTACCTTGATCGGCTCCCGCCATCCGTGCCCGCCATGCGTTTGCATGTGGACACACGGATGCACCAGAGCCGACGAGTCAGTCTACGTCAGCGGACTCCAAAAGACGAATCCGTCAAGTTTGCCCAGCCGGAGTGATCCTTAGACCTTCCGGAAGGGTCGCATCACCCGAGAGGGTCGGGAGCGGCCTCGATGCCGTACTCCGCGAGCTTCGCCCTGCCGCAGTCCGGGGAGGTCAGGACCAGCGGGCCCTGCTCGGTCAGCGCGATGGAGTGCTCCCAGTGCGAGGACCAGGTGCCGTCCGTCGTGATGACCGTCCAGTCGTCGGCGAGGGTCTCCGTCCGCGCCGTGCCGAGCGAGACCATGGGCTCGATCGCCAGGCAGACGCCCGGGACCAGCTTGATGCCCTTACCGCGCTTGCGGGAGACGTAGTTCAGCAGATGCGGGTCCATGTGCATCTCGGTGCCGATGCCGTGGCCGCCGAAGTCCTCGATGATCCCGTACTTCCCGGTCGCCGGGCGAGGCTGGCGGCGGATGTAGGTCTCGATGGCCCGGGAGATGTCGACGAGCCGGTTGTTCACCTTCATCGCGGCGATCCCGGCCCACATCGACTCCTCGGTCACCCGGGAGAGCTCGACCAGCTCCGGAGCGTGACCGGTGCCCACGAAGGCGGTGTAGGCCGCGTCACCGTGCCAGCCGTCCACGATCGCGCCGGCGTCGATCGAGATGATGTCGCCGTCCTTGAGGACCGTCTTCTCGTCCGGAATGCCGTGGACGACGACCTCGTTGACCGAGGTGCAGATGGTCGCGGGGAACCCGCCGTACCCGAGGAAGTTCGACTTGGCGCCGTGGTCGGCGATCACCTTGCGGGCGACCTGGTCCAGGTCGTGCGTGGTGGCCCCGGGCACGGCCGCCTCACGGGTGGCGGCGTGAATGGCAGCGACCACCAGGCCCGCCTCGCGCATCTTCGCGATCTGCTCGGGGGTCTTGATCTGCACCATTGCTCGGCGCCTCTCTGCATCGACGGTGACGGGTACGGCTCGGCGTGTTCAACGATACGGGGGCAAGCAGTCGGCCGCGGCGCCCAGAGGCGCCGCGGCCGGCTTGCACAGCGGGTGGTACGGGGGACGCTCAGCCCTCGTCGGAGGGCTTCAGCGCCTCCATGGCGCGGGCGGTCACGTCAGCGACCTCGCCGAGCGCGGAAATGGTCACCACCAGGCCCTGGGCCCGGTAGTAGTCGATGATCGGCTCGGTCTGCGTGTGGTAGACCTCCAGCCGGGTGCGGACCGTCTCCTCGCTGTCGTCGTGACGCTGGTACAGCTCGCCCCCGCAGACGTCGCAGACGCCCTCGGTCTTCGGCGGGCTGTACGACAGGTGGAAGACGTGCGAACTGTCCTTGCGGCACACGCGGCGACCCGCGATCCGCTTTACGACCTCGTCCTCGGGGACCTCCAGGTCGAGAACCGCGTCGAGCTTCACGCCCTCGTCCTTGAGCATCACGTCAAGGGCTTCGGCCTGGCCCACGTTCCGCGGGAAGCCGTCCAGCAGGAAGCCGTTCACGGCGTCCGACTGGGACATGCGGTCCTTCGCCATCCCGATGGTGACTTCGTCCGGCACCAGCTGACCCGCGTCGATGTAGGCGCGGGCCTGCTTGCCAAGGTCGGTGCCCTGGCTCATGTTGGCGCGGAAGAGGTCACCCGTGGAGATGTGCGGAATCGAGAGGTTGTGGGCAAGGTACGCAGCCTGCGTTCCCTTGCCGGCACCAGGAGGCCCGACGAGGACGATGCGCATCAGCGGAGGAACCCTTCGTAATTGCGCTGCTGGAGCTGACTCTCGATCTGCTTCACGGTTTCCAGACCCACACCCACGATGATGAGGATGCTCGTCCCGCCGAACGGGAAGTTCGCGTTGGCACCGCCGAAGCCCGCCAACGCCATCGTCGGCACAAGAGCGATCAGGGCCAGGTACAGCGAGCCTGGCCAAGTGATCCGGTTGAGCACGTAGCTCAGGTATTCGGCAGTAGGACGACCTGCGCGGATACCCGGGATGAAGCCACCATACTTCTTCATGTTGTCGGCGACCTCGTCGGGGTTGAACGAGATGGCCACGTAGAAGAAGGCGAAGAAGACGATCAGCAGGAAGTACGCCACCATGTAGATCGGCTCGTTCTGCTTCACGAAGTTGTCCGTGATCCAGGTGGCCCAGCCCGCGTTGGAGCCGGAGAACTGGACGATCAGCGCCGGGATGTAGAGCAGCGACGAGGCGAAGATGACGGGAATCACACCCGCCTGGTTCACCTTGAGCGGGATGTACGTGGACGTACCGCCGTAGGACCGGCGGCCGATCATGCGCTTCGCGTACTGCACCGGGATGCGGCGCTGGGCCTGCTCGACGAAGACGACGAGCCCGACCATCACGAAGCCGATGAGGATGACCGTGCCGAACTCGATCCAGCCGTCGGCCAGCTTGCCGCTCTCCTTGATGGCCCACAGGGCGCCGGGGAACGTGGCGGCGATCGAGATGAACATGAGGATCGACATGCCGTTGCCGATGCCGCGGTCGGTGATCAGCTCACCGAGCCACATGACGGCGGCCGTACCGGCGGTCATCGTCAGGACCATGATGATCGTGGTGAAGACCGACTTGTCCGCGACGATCTGGTCGCCCACGGAACAGTTCTGGAAGAGCGCGCCGCTGCGGGCGGTGGCGACGAGGCCCGTGCCCTGGAGGACGGCCAGCGCGACCGTCAGATAACGCGTGTACTGCGTGATCTTCGCCGTGCCGGACTGCCCCTCCTTCTTCAGGGCTTCCAGGCGCGGGATCACGACGGTCAGCAGCTGCAGAATGATGCTGGCCGTGATGTACGGCATGATGCCGAGCGCGAAGATGGTGATCTGCAGCAGGGCGCCACCGCTGAACATCTGCATCAGACCGAGGAGACCACCCGAGTCCGCCTGGTCGATGCACTGCTGGACCTTCGTGTAGTCGACGCCGGGAGCCGGGATGTGCGCCCCGAGCCGGTAGATCACGATCATGCCGAGCGTGAAGAGCAGCTTCTTGCGCAGGTCGGGCGTCTTGAACGCTCGGGCGAACGCGGTGAACACGGTGCCTCCTGCGACCCCCGCGCTATGCGTCAGAGGCGACGGGTCTGGATGGGACTGGATGGGATCGGATACAAGGCAGCCCTACATCGTAAGGAGGCCACAAAAGATTAACGGCGCTACCCTACCCGGCTCGGGACTGAGCAGGAAACACGCACCGCACACCGGTGCGCGGCCCGCTCCCCGGCCCGCGCCGCGAAAGACCGGCCAAGCCACACCATTTGGGACGTGAACGCCCCTCCGCTCCCCCACCGCCGGTGCGGTGGACACTCGTTCAACCTTTCCCGAGCCTTTACGGTTCCCGTACATCGCACCGAAATGGCCCCGGGCACGAAAAAGCCTGGCCGGCCACCTCCGAAGAGGCGGCCGGCCAGGCTCAGTTCTGTCCCGCGGCTCAGACGAGCTCGGTGACCGTACCGCCGGCGGCGGTGATCTTCTCCTTGGCGGAGCCGGAGACGGCGTCAACCGAAACCTGCAGCGCCACGGAGATCTCGCCCTGTCCGAGGACCTTGACGAGGTGGTTGTTGCGCACGGCGCCCTTGGCGACCAGGTCGGCCACCGTGACCTCTCCACCCTCGGGGTAGAGCGTCGCGAGCTTGTCCAGGTTCACGACCTGGTACTCCGTGCGGAACGGGTTCTTGAAGCCCTTGAGCTTCGGGAGACGCATGTGGAGGGGCATCTGGCCACCCTCGAAGCGCTCCGGAACCTGGTAACGAGCCTTCGTACCCTTGGTACCACGGCCTGCGGTCTTACCCTTGGACGCCTCACCACGACCCACACGGGTCTTGGCGGTCTTGGCGCCCGGGGCAGGCCGGAGGTTGTGGGCCTTCAGCGGGCTGTTCTCCGCCATGTCAGTCAACCTCCTCAACCGTCACGAGGTGGCGGACGGTGTGCACCATTCCGCGGAACTCGGGGCGGTCCTCCTTGACAACCGAGTCGTTCAGGCGCTTGAGCCCGAGCGAACGCAGGGTGTCGCGGTGGTTCTGCTTGCTGCCGATGTACGACTTCGTCTGCGTGATCTTGAGGCGAGCCATTACGCACCCGCTCCCGCACGCGCACGAAGCAGAGCCGCGGGGGCGACGTCCTCGAGGGGCAGACCGCGGCGGGCCGCGATCTCCTCGGGACGCTGCAGGCCCTTCAGGGCCTCCACGGTCGCGTGCACAATGTTGATCGCGTTGGACGAGCCAAGCGACTTCGACAGGATGTCGTGAACGCCGGCGCACTCGAGCACGGCACGCACCGGGCCACCGGCGATAACACCGGTACCGGGGGAAGCCGGCTTGAGCAGGACGACGCCCGCTGCCTTCTCGCCCGTAATCGGGTGAGGGATGGTGCCCTGGATGCGCGGGACCTTGAAGAAGTTCTTCTTGGCCTCTTCGACACCCTTGGCGATGGCCGCGGGAACTTCCTTGGCCTTGCCGTATCCGACACCGACCGTGCCGTCACCGTCGCCCACCACGACCAGCGCGGTAAAGCTGAAGCGACGACCACCCTTCACAACCTTGGCGACGCGGTTGATCGCGACGACGCGCTCGACGTACGCGGTCTTCTCGGCGGCTGCGCCACCGTCGCGGCCCTTCCGGTCCCGCCGCTCGCCGCCACCGGCACCGCTTCCGCGGCGCTGGGGTCCAGCCATGGGAATTACCTCTCTCTGTTACGTCCGCTGTGCGTAGGAACCGGGGCTTAGAACTTCAGCCCGGCTTCACGGGCGGCGTCAGCCAGAGCGGCAATCCGCCCGGCGTACTGGTTACCACCGCGGTCAAACACGACGGCCTCGACGCCTGCAGCCTTGGCACGCTCGGCGACCAGGGCGCCGACCTGCTTGGCCTGGGCGCTCTTGTCGCCCTCGCCACCACGGATCGAGGTGTCCAGGGTCGACGCCGAGGCGAGCGTGTGGCCCGCGATGTCGTCGATGACCTGGGCCACGATGTGGCGGTTGGAACGCGTCACGACCAGACGGGGTCGCTCCGGCGAACCCGACAGGTGCTTGCGGACGCGGATGTGGCGCCGCTTGCGAGCAGCGCGCTTGTACGCGTCGCCCTTGGCGATCTTCACACCGTATGCCATGGCTACTTACCAGCCTTTCCGACCTTGCGGCGGATGACCTCGCCCGCGTACTTGACGCCCTTGGCCTTGTACGGGTCGGGCTTCCGCAGCTTGCGGATGTTGGCGGCTACCTCGCCGACCTTCTGCTTGTCGATGCCCTCGACGCTGAGCTTCGTGGGCGACTCGACCTTGAAGGAGATGCCTTCCGGAGCCTCGATGAGGATCGGGTGGCTGTAGCCCAGGGCGAACTCCAGGTTGGAGCCCTTCGCCTGGACGCGGTAACCGACACCGCTGATCTCGAGCGCCTTGGAGTAACCCGCGGTCACGCCGGTGATCATGTTCGCCACCAGCGTGCGGGACAGGCCGTGGAGGGCCTTGTTCTGACGCTCGTCGTTCGGGCGGGTGACGTTCAGAACGCCGTCCTCACCCTTGGAGACCTCGATCGGCGCGGCGACGGTGTGCGTGAGGGAACCCTTGGGGCCCTTCACCGCGACCGTACGGCCATCGATGGTGACGTCCACACCGGCGGGAACCTGGATGGGGAGCTTGCCGATTCGCGACATGAGCTTTCCTTCCTTTCCCGACTACCAGACGTAGGCGAGGACTTCCCCACCTACGCCCTTCTTGCCTGCCTGCTGGCCGGTCAGGAGACCGTGGGACGTGGAGATGATCGCCACGCCCAGGCCGCCGAGGACCTTCGGCAGGTTGGTGGACTTTGCGTAAACACGCAGACCCGGCTTCGAGATGCGCTTGATGCCGGCGATCGAACGCTCGCGGTTCGGGCCGAACTTCAGCTCCAGGACGAGGTTCTTGCCGACCTCGGCGTCCTCGACCTTCCAGCCGGTGATGAAGCCCTCCTGCTGGAGGATCTCCGCGATGTGCGACTTGATCTTGCTGTGCGGCATCACGACGGAGTCGTGGTACGCCGAGTTCGCGTTACGCAGACGCGTGAGCATGTCTGCGATGGGATCAGTCATGGTCATGAATTGGCCTTCGGCCTCTCTCGCCGGGGTTTCCTGTATGCGCCATCCCTCTCCCCACTCACTGGCGGGACGGGTGCGGTGCGGGGACCTACGGCGTAGTAAGTCGGTCTTGGGCGGCAGGCGCCCAACCCTTCAAGCCTACGGCATGAAAGGTGGGGCTCCTGCCGACCAGATGCTTACCGAGAGTCTCCGGGAACTTCCAACGCCCAGGGGGCGAAGGAGAGTTACCAGGAGCTCTTGGTCACGCCCGGCAGCTCGCCACGGTGAGCCATCTCACGAAGGCACACGCGGCACAGGCCGAACTTGCGGTAGACGGAGTGGGGCCGGCCGCAGCGCTGGCAGCGGGTGTACCCGCGAACGCCGAACTTCGGCTTACGGGCGGCCTTAGCGATCAGAGCCTTCTTCGCCACGGTCAGTTCTCCTTGAACGGGAAGCCGAGGTGACGAAGGAGGGCACGACCCTCGTCGTCGTTGGTCGCCGTGGTGACCACGGTGATGTCCATGCCCCGGACCCGGTCGATCTTGTCCTGGTCGATCTCGTGGAACATGACCTGCTCCGTGAGACCGAAGGTGTAGTTGCCACGGCCGTCGAACTGCTTCGGCGACAGGCCACGGAAGTCACGGATACGCGGAAGCGCGAGCGACAGCGTACGGTCCAGGAACTCCCACATCCGGTCACCGCGGAGGGTGACGTGGCAGCCGATCGGCTGACCCTCGCGCAGCTTGAACTGCGCGATGGACTTGCGGGCCTTCGTGACGGCCGGCTTCTGGCCGGTGATCGTGGTGAGGTCGCGGACGGCCCCGTCGATCAGCTTGGAGTCGCGGGCGGCGTCGCCCACACCCATGTTGACCACGATCTTGACCAGACCGGGAACCTGCATGACGTTCTCGTACGAGAACTCCTCACGCAGCTTGCCGGCGATTTCCTCGCGGTAGCGCGTCTTGAGACGCGGCGCAGTGGTGGCAGTCATCAGATGTCCTCACCGGTCCGCTTGGCAACGCGGATCTTGTTGCCCTCGTCGTCAAAGCGGTAGCCGACGCGGGTGACAACCTTGTTGCCGTCCTTCTCCACAACAAGCTGAACGTTGCTGACGTGGATCGGGGCCTCGGTGGTCACAATGCCACCCGTCTGCGAACCGCGAGCCGTCTGACCGGCCTTGGTGTGCTTCTTGACCCGGTTGACACCCTCGACGAGGACGCGGTCCTGAGCGGGGTAGGCCACGATGACCTTGCCCTGCTTGCCCTTGTCCTTACCGGTGATGACCTGGACCAGGTCGCCCTTCTTGATCTTCATGCTTACAGCACCTCCGGCGCGAGCGAGATGATCTTCATGAACTTCTTCTCGCGCAGCTCCCGGCCCACCGGGCCGAAGATGCGGGTGCCGCGGGGGTCGCCGTCGTTCTTCAGAATGACGGCGGCGTTCTCGTCGAAGCGGATGTACGAGCCATCCTGACGACGACGCTCCTTGACGGTGCGAACGATGACGGCCTTGACGACGTCACCCTTCTTCACGTTGCCACCGGGGATCGCGTCCTTGACGGTGGCGACGATGACGTCACCGATACCCGCGTAGCGGCGACCCGAGCCACCGAGAACACGAATGGTGAGAATTTCCTTCGCACCCGTGTTGTCGGCGACGCGCAGTCGCGACTCCTGCTGGATCACGTCTATCTCCTGATCGTCTGCCGGTTCCCGGTGGGGAGCCACGTAAGTGACTTACGCGGCTCCCTCACCGAGCCTGGCGGAACTGACCTGAGGGAAACCCCTCAGGAATTACTTGGCCTTCTCGAGGATCTCGACGATGCGCCAGCGCTTCGAGGCGGACAGCGGACGCGTCTCCATGATGAGGACGCGGTCGCCGACGCCGGCGGAGTTCTGCTCGTCGTGGGCCTTGAGCTTGTTCGTACGGCGGATGACCTTGCCGTACAGCGCGTGCTTGACGCGGTCCTCGACAGCGACGACGACGGTCTTGTCCATCTTGTCGCTGACGACCAGACCCTCACGGGTCTTGCGGAAACCGCGCTCGGTGTTCGTCTCAGTCACAGTCTTCTCGCTCATCAGGCGCTCTCCACCGTCTCGATGCCCAGCTCGCGCTCACGCATCAGGGTGTAGATCCGGGCGATGTCCTTACGGACGGACTTGAGCCGGCCGTGGTTCTCGAGCTGGCCCGTCGCCGCCTGGAAGCGGAGGTTGAACAGCTCTTCCTTGGCTTCGCGGAGCTTGTTGAGGAGCTCCTCGTCGCCCAGCTCGCGCAGCTCGGACGCCTTGGTACCGGCCGACATCACGACTCACCTGCCTCGCGCCGAACGATCCGGCACTTCATCGGAAGCTTGTGAGCAGCGCGGGTGAGCGCCTCACGAGCAATCTTCTCGTTCGGGTAGGACAGCTCGAACATCACCCGACCGGGCTTGACGTTCGCGATCCACCACTCGGGAGAACCCTTACCGGAACCCATGCGGGTCTCGGCGGGCTTCTTCGTCAGGGGACGGTCCGGGTAGATGTTGATCCAGACCTTGCCGCCACGCTTGATGTGACGGGTCATCGCGATACGAGCGGACTCGATCTGACGGTTCGTCACGTACGCCGGGGTCAGCGCCTGGATGCCGTACTCGCCGAACGCAACCTGCGTGCCACCCTTGGACATACCGCTGCGCTTCGGGTGGTGCTGCTTGCGGTGCTTGACCCTACGGGGGATCAGCATTTCGGTCAGGCCTCCGTTCCGGTGCTCTCAGCAGCCGGAGCAGCGGCGGCGTCGGCCTTGGGGGCCTCGGCTGCCGGCGACTGCTGCGGCTTACGGCCGCGACCGCCACGCTCGCCACCACGGCCACCGCGGCCGGCCGGGCGGTCAGCGCCGCCACGAGCCGGACGGTTACCGGCGCGGGCCGCGGCGTTCTCGGCGCGAACCTCGGCGATGTTCTTGACGTCGCCCTTGTAGATCCAGACCTTCACGCCGATGCGGCCGAAGGTCGTCTTGGCCTCGAAGAAGCCGTAGTCGACGTTCGCACGGAGCGTGTGCAGGGGCACACGGCCCTCGCGGTAGAACTCCGAGCGGGACATCTCGGCGCCGCCGAGGCGACCGCCGCACTGGATCTTGATGCCCTTGGCGCCGGCCTTCATCGAGGACTGCATGCTCTTACGCATGGCCCGACGGAAGGAGACGCGGGAGGAGAGCTGCTCGGCGACGGCCTGGGCCACCAGCTGAGCGTCCACCTCGGGGTTCTTGACCTCGAGGATGTTCAGCTGGACCTGCTTGCCGGTCAGCTTCTCCAGCTCGCCGCGGATGCGATCGGCCTCGGCGCCGCGGCGGCCGATGACGATGCCCGGGCGGGCGGTGTGGATGTCAACGCGGACGCGGTCGCGGGTGCGCTCGATCTCGACCTTCGAGATGCCGGCCCGCTCCATGCCCTTCGTCATCATGCGACGAATGGCGACGTCTTCCTTGACGTAGTCCTTGTACAGCTTGTCGGCGTACCAGCGGGACTTGAAGTCCGTGGTGATGCCGAGCCGGAACCCGTGCGGGTTTACCTTCTGGCCCATTACCGGGTTCCTTCCTTGCTGCTGACGACCACGGTGATGTGGCTGGTCCGCTTACGGATCCGGTAGGCCCGGCCCTGGGCACGCGGACGGAACCGCTTCAGGGTCGGACCCTCGTCCACGTACGCCTCGCTGATGACCAGCGAAGAGGCGTCGGTGTGGTCGTAGTTGTGTGCAGCGTTGGCAATGGCGCTGTCCAGCACCTTGCCAACCGGCACGCTCGCGGCCTGCGGGGCGAAACGCAGGACCGCCTGAGCCTCCGTGGCATCCATGCCACGGATGAGGTCCACCACTCGGCGGGCCTTCATGGGCGTGACGCGGATGTACCGCGCCTGGGCCCTGGCTTCCATGGTTGTCCCTTCGGTGTAAGTCATAGTCGTTTCCACCCCGCGCTAGCGGCGCTTCGACTTCCGGTCGTCCTTGACGTGGCCGCGGAAGGTGCGAGTCGGCGAGAACTCGCCGAGCTTGTGGCCGACCATCGACTCGGTGACGAACACCGGGACGTGGATCTTGCCGTTGTGCACCGCGATGGTGTGACCCAGCATGGCCGGGACGATCATCGAGCGACGGGACCAGGTCTTGATGACGTTCTTGGTGCCTGCCTCGTTCTGTACGTCCACCTTCTTGATGAGGTGTCCGTCGACGAAGGGCCCCTTCTTCAGACTGCGCGGCATCTAAACCCGCTCCTAGCGCTTCTTGTTCGTCTTGCGGCGGCGGACGATGTACTTGTTGCTCGCCTTCTTGGGAGCACGCGTACGACCCTCCTTCTGACCCCACGGCGAGACCGGGTGGCGACCACCGGAGGTCTTGCCTTCACCACCACCGTGCGGGTGGTCAACCGGGTTCATCGCGACACCGCGGACGGTCGGGCGGACGCCCTTCCAGCGCATGCGGCCGGCCTTGCCCCAGTTGATGTTCGACTGCTCGGCGTTGCCGACCTCACCGATCGTCGCGCGGCAGCGCGCGTCGACCAGGCGGATCTCACCCGACGGCATACGAAGGTGGGCCATGGTGCCCTCCTTCGCCAGCAGCTGCACGGAGGCACCCGCGGAACGGGCGAACTTCGCGCCGCCGCCGGGCCGCAGCTCGATGGCGTGGATGGTCGTACCGACCGGGATGTTGCGCAGCGCCAGGTTGTTACCGGGCTTGATGTCGGCGGTCGGACCGTTCTCGACACGGTCGCCCTGCGACAGGCCACGGGGAGCGACGATGTAACGCTTCTCGCCGTCCGCGTAGTGCAGCAGCGCGATGCGCGCGGTGCGGTTCGGGTCGTACTCGATGTGCGCGACCTTGGCCGGCACGCCGTCCTTGTCGTGACGACGGAAGTCGATCACGCGGTAGGCGCGCTTGTGGCCACCACCCTGGTGGCGAACGGTCACACGACCGGCGTTGTTACGGCCGCCCTTGCTGTGCAGGGGGCGGACCAGCGACTTCTCCGGCGTGGACCGCGTGATCTCGACAAAGTCGGCGACGCTGGAGCCACGACGGCCCGGGGTCGTCGGCTTGTACTTGCGGATACCCATTTCTCAGTCCTCGTCCGATTCCGGACGACTCGACCTCACTTAAGAGGTCGGGCCGCCGAAGATGTCGATACGGTCGCCCTCGGCGAGGGTCACGATGGCGCGCTTCGTGTCGGCGCGCTTGCCGAAACCGGTGCGGGTGCGCTTGCGCTTGCCCTGCCGGTTGATCGTGTTGACCCCGGTGACCTTGACCGAGAAGACCGCCTCGACGGCCTGCTTGATCTGGGTCTTGTTGGAGCCGGGCGCGACGATGAACGTGTACTTGTTCTCGTCGAGCAGCGCGTAGCTCTTCTCGGAGACCACGGGCTTGACGAGAACGTCACGCGGGTCCGAGTACGTCTTGCTGGTAACGGTCGCCTCGCTCATCAGGCGTCGCTCCCTTCGGTCTCAGCGGTCTGGGGGCCAGACACGAAGGACTCGAAAGCGGCCTGGGTGAAGACCACGTCGTCAGAGACGATCACGTCGTACGTGTTGAGCTGGCCCGGCTCCAGGATGTGCACCTGGGGCAGGTTGCGCGCGGACAGCCACGCGGCCTCGTCGGCGCGGTCGACGACCAGGAGCAGGTTCTGGCGCTCCGAGATCTTGCCGAGCAGCGTCTTGGCGGCCTTCGTGGAGGCGGCACCCTCGACCACGCCGGTGACGACGTGGATACGGGAGTGACGGGCCCGGTCCGAGAGGGCACCGCGCAGGGCGGCGGCCTTCATCTTCTTCGGGGTCCGCTGCGAGTAGTCACGCGGCTGCGGGCCGTGGACGACGCCACCGCCGGCGAACTGCGGGGCGCGGGTCGAACCCTGACGGGCGCGGCCGGTGCCCTTCTGGCGGTAAGGCTTCTTACCACCACCGCGGACTTCACCGCGGCGCTTGGTCTTGTGCGTGCCCTGACGGGCAGCCGCCAGCTGAGCGACAACGACCTGGTGGATCAGCGGAACGCTGGTCTTCGCGTCGAAGATCTCCGCGGGGAGCTCGACGGTACCGGCCTTGTCGCCTGCCGGCGAAAGGATGTCAATGGTGCTCATTACCTCAAGCCCCCTTGGCCGCGGTACGGACCAGGACGAGGCCGCCGTTCGGACCGGGGACCGCGCCCTTGATGAGGAGCAGACCCTTCTCCGCGTCAACCGCGTGGATGGTCAGGTTCTGGGTGGTGACGCGCTCGTTACCCATGCGGCCCGCCATGCGCATGCCCTTGAAGACACGCCCAGGGGTGGCGCAGCCACCGATGGAACCGGGGGAACGGTGCTTGCGCTGGGTGCCGTGCCCGGCGCCGAGGCCCTTGAAGTTGTGACGCTTCATGACACCGGCGAAGCCCTTGCCCTTGCTCTTGCCCGTGACGTCGACCTTGACGCCGGACTCGAACACAGCGGCGGTGACCTCCTGGCCCAGCGTGTACTCGCTGGCGTCAGGGGTGCGGAGCTCGACCAGGTGGCGGCGCGGGGTGACGTCGGCCTTGGCGAAGTGACCCTTGAGGGGCTTGTTCACCTTGCGCGGGTCGATCTCGCCGAAGGCGATCTGGACCGCTTCGTAGCCGTCGCTGTCGTTGGTGCGAACCTGCGTCACGACGCACGGACCGGCCTTGACGACGGTCACCGGGACAACCCGGTTGTTCTCGTCCCAGACCTGGGTCATGCCGAGCTTCTCGCCCAGGACGCCCTTGATGTTCTTGCTCATCTCGGCCCGTCCCCTCAGAGCTTGATCTCGATGTCGACGCCGGCCGGCAGGTCGAGACGCATCAGCGAGTCAACCGTCTTCGGCGTGGGGTCGAGGATGTCGATGAGGCGCTTGTGGGTGCGCATCTCGAAGTGCTCGCGAGAGTCCTTGTACTTGTGCGGCGACTTGATGACGCAGTACACGTTCTTCTCAGTGGGCAGCGGCACCGGGCCCGCGACCGACGCACCAGTGCGGGTCACCGTCTCGACGATCTTCTTCGCCGAGGAGTCGATGACCTCGTGGTCGTAGGCCTTGAGCCGGATGCGGATCTTCTGTCCCGCCATGGCTACTAGTAGTCCTGTCTCTCTGTTTAACGCTCTGGAACCCGGGGGTTCTCTGGACTCCTCCTCCGACCCACGCGGTCGGGCGTGTCGCATCCCCTCTACGAAAATCTCCCGAAGAAGATCCCAACCAAGGGGGTGCGGGCCCGAGGACCGCGGAACCGGGGGCGGAACACCCACCGGGTGCCTGGCCGGCGCCCTGCATTGCTTCCCGGAAGATTCCCGTACGTCCGGCCCTACAGGGCCGACGAGTACTGTGGGACTCGCTTCCGGTCCTCCCGGCGGGAGGCGCGCAGCATTGACACTCAACCGAGCAACCTGGTCAGTGTGCCATACGGGGCGCGGGCCTGGCCAATCGAGTCGGGAATCCTACCCCGAGCGAGCGTGCGATCAAACGCGGGCGCGCATCCGGCGGCAGCGGGATCACGACGGGCCCTCGGGGCGGCCCGCCCCGCCCCGCGTGCGCAACCCCACTCCCCACCCGGGCAACCCACCCGCCCCTCCGTCCGTCTACTCCCCCGCAGGTGCGGCCCGACCGCCGCTGACCTGCGCGGAGAGTCGGGAGTGACGCAGGGCAGGGCGGCCGTTCGCCCGCTGCGGGGGAAGCGGGAGCGGAGTGCGCGGCGTGGTGGATCGATCTTTCCCGGGCCGGATACGGCTGCCCCGACGCACCCTGCTCCTCGCGGCCGGAGCGGCCGGCACGGCCGCCGCCACCGCAGGATGCGCCGTACCCGCTCCCCGGCGGCGCGGGCCGGAGGCTGACCCGGCGCCCGGGCTGGCCATAGCGAGCACCCGGCAGGCCCTGGTCCTGCAACTGCTGGCCCACCCGGACGACGACCTCTACTTCATGAACCCGGACACCCGTGAGGCCCTGGACGCCGGGACCCCGCTGGTCTGCGTGTATCTCACCGCGGGCGAGGCGGACGGCGTCAACAAGATCCCCGGCGCGCCCCGCCCGGCCCCCGACCGTGCGGCGTACTCCTCCTCCCGCCATCAGGGCCTGCGCCAGGCGTACGCCGTCCTGCTGGGCCTGGACCGCTTCACGCCGTGGGAGCGTTCCGTCCTCGCCCTGCACGGCGGCCACCGGGCCGAGGTGAACGTGCTGACCGACGGGGCACGCCGGGTGGAGCTGGTCTTCCTCAACACCGCGATGCACACGGGGCGGGGGCGGCTCGGGCTGCCGAGCCTCTGGCGGGACCGGCGGCTCGTGCTGCGCACGGTGGTGGCCGACAACTCCCCTCTGGGGAGAGCGGGTTCGTACACGTACGACGGTCTCGTCGACGTCCTCGTGGGGCTGCTGGAGCGGTACCGGCCCACCCTGGTGCACACCCTGGACCCGGACCCGGACCTCCAGTTCAGCAGCGAGTACGAACGCCGCCGGGACAGCGAGCAGCGCGGGTACTCCGACCACGCCGACCACACCGCGGCCGGGTGCTTCGCCTGGGCCGCCCTGATCCGCTGGGTGGCCCGGGCGGCGGGACGCGGGGAGCCGGTGCCCGGGTTCGTCGTCGCCGCGTTCCGGGGGTACTACAACCGGCACTGGCCCAAGAACCTGCCGCCCGCCGTGCTGGAACGCAAGGCCGCCCACCTCGTCCCGTACGGTGGCGCCCCCGACTGGGAGTGCGGCAACCCCTCCGGCTGCGGGGACTACAACGTGGGCGGCGACCGGCCGCTCACCAACCGCAAGGGCTGGGTGCGCTCCACCCACCACCGCTACCCGGGCCCCCGCGCCCAGGTCGCCGCCGGGGCGGACGGCCGGCTCACCGCCTACGGGGTCCTCGGGCTGCGCGCCGTACGGTGGCGCGAGAGCGCGCCCGGCAGCGGCGTCTGGGACGCGCCGGACGACCTCGGCGGCGGTCCGCTCGCCCCGGTGCTGGGCGCCGCGGCGACGGCGGACGGCCGGCAGTTGCTGTTCGGGCTGCGGTTCGCGGCGCTCGGCGGGCACGGCGCGGACAACGAACGCGAGATCGTGCTCCTGGAGCAGCGCTCCCCCGATGGCCCCTTCCTCGCCTGGCGGGGCCTCGGCAACCCCGCCACGGGCCCCGACCACGGCCGCCGCGTCGGAACCCCGGTCGCCGTCACCGCCCCGGACGGCCGCGTCCACCTCTTCGTACGGAACGCGGAGAAGGGGCTCAGCACCCGGGTGCGCGACGCGGCGACCGGCCGCTGGAGCGGCTGGCGGGACATGGGCGGCGGCGAGGTCCAGGACGGGCTGACCGCGGTCGTGGACACGGCGGGGCGCGTCCATGTGTACGCGGCCGGGCACCATGCCGTGCACCACTGGACCCAGGACGCCCCGGACACCGACGTCACCGCCCGCACCCAGCTCACCGGCTCCCCCGTGCCCGCGCACGCGCCCGGCGCACTCCCCGCGCCCGGCGGGTCCGTGGAGCTGTACTACAGGCCCGCAGCGCGTGAACAGCTCGTGGCCGTACGCGCCGACGCCACCCCCGCACCCCGGTTCGAGGGGTACGGTCCGGTGACCACCGCCGCGTCGCCGGCCGGCCCGGTCCTGCTCGGCCGGACCGCGGAGGGCCGGATCCAGCTGCGTACCGCCGAGGGGGCCGTCGTACGGTCGCGGGGCCCGGTCGCCCTGGACGGCGCCGCCCTCCACGTGGACGCGGCGGACGGCCGCCCGGTCGTCGTGGGCCTCGGCCCGGACGCGGCGCCCTGGGCGTGGCGCCCGCAGAAGAGCCCGGCTCCCCCAACTCCCGCCCCATAACGCCGTGTTATGGCCAAACGTTAGTACCCCGTCCTCGTCGCGCTCCGGCACCCTGTTGCCCACCATCCCCCACGGACACGCCCACCCAGCGTGTCGCGCGAAACGAGGCATCATGCGCATATCCCGGCTCATGCCCGCTGTCGCCGCAGCAGCGGCCTGCGTCCTCTCGCTCTTCGCACCGTCCGCGACGGCCGCACCCGCGCCGCCGCTCCAGGACGCCCCGCCGCCCACCACCCAGATCATCGGCGGCGGCTATGCCCAGAACGCACCCTGGGCCGCCCGGCTCTTCTCGAACGGCAGAGAGACCTGTTCGGCGACGATCATCGCCCCGACCTGGATCCTCACCGCCAGGCACTGTGTCACCGGCGGCGGCCTGTCGTTCCGGATCGGCAGCCTCGACCAGCACAGCGGCGGCGTGGTGGCCAACGGCGTCCAGACGTACAACCACAGCGCGGACATCTCCCTGGTTCGCCTGGACCGCTCCGTGCAGACGACCTACTCCCGCCTCGGCCAGCCCGGCACGGTCCGTGTCGGGCAGAACGTGCAGGTCTGGGGCTGGGGCGCGACCTCGCAGTGCGGCTCGGAGGCGAACTGCCAGTCGCGCTACCTGAAGGTGGCCAACGTGACGGTCACCGGCGGCTGCGGTGACGCGTACGGCGGCTCGGCGATCTGTGCCCGCCGCGGCAACGGCATCACCGCCGGCGGGGACTCCGGCGGCCCGATGACGCTGAACGGCGTCCAGGTCGGCGTCGCCTCCACCAGCGACCGGCAGACCACGACGGCGTACACCAACGTCACCGCGTACCGCTCCTGGATCCAGTCGATCGCGGGCGTCTGACCGGACGCCCACCCGGGACGGCGGGCACCTGACCGGTCCGCCGTCCCCCTGAACCGTAGGGCCCCCGTACCTCACCGCCCGAGGTACCGGGGCCCTACAGCCATGCAGGGGCCCACGTCGTCGCTTGCCCCGCTCCCGGATCCACGTGCCGACGGAGGCACCGCCCCCGATCCCGAGGAATCCCGGCGCCGCCCGGCCCGCCCAGTGCCCTCACCCGCGGCCTCCGGTCTTGCGGTCGGGGGCCAGGTACAGGCCCCAGAGGAACCGGAACCAGGCCATGGCCGTCCCGCCGCCGAGCCCGGCCAGGACGAGAGCGACGAGCAGGTTGTCCGCCCGCGGGACAGAGAGGAGCAGGAGGAAGAGGCCCGCGAGCGCCACGGTCGCGAGGGTGGCTCGGAGCAGGCGGTGCATGCGGGTCACCTCACGATCAAAGAGGGCCATGGGTACGACGGTGGGACCGCGGTCTACAGCCGGCCCTGGTGCGTGGCGATCCGGACGGCAGCGACGAGCATACGGGCGTGAAGCCTCCGACCGCGGAAGAGAGCCGGTTGCGGACGGTCCCCACACTGAGGAAGAGTTCGGCGGCGATCTCCCGGGAGTGCGCCCCGCCTGCGGCCGGCCGCAGGGCCCCGGCCTCCTTGTCGGTGAGCGGGCACGGGCCGGCCCGCTCCTCCCCGCGCATCCGGTCGTCGATGACGGGTTCCGCCCCCGCCCCCGCCCCCGATCCGCCTCCGACCACCTCGATGCCCAGTTCGGCCGCTCAAGGGTCTTCCTTCCTGCTCCGCCTGCGCGGTGCGGGTCGCGGGTCGGGCGTCGCCGCCCGGGACACGCCGGCTCTTCACCTGACGGTGGCCGTCCCGCGGGCAGAGGCCGTGGCGGCGCGTCAGCAGGGTCCGGCAGACATGGCGAAGGGCCCCGCGCCTCTTCCGAGGTGCGGGGCCCTTCTTGCGACTCAGTGAGCCACCAGGTCCAAGGACCAAGCAGAAACTACTTGATGATCTTGGTGACCTGGCCGGCGCCCACGGTCCGGCCACCCTCACGGATGGCGAACTTCAGGCCCTCTTCCATGGCGACCGGCTGGATCAGCGCGACGTCCATGAGGGTGTTGTCACCCGGCATGACCATCTCGGTGCCCTCGGGAAGGGTCACAACGCCCGTCACGTCCGTGGTACGGAAGTAGAACTGCGGGCGGTAGTTGTTGAAGAACGGGGTGTGACGGCCACCCTCGTCCTTCGACAGGATGTAGGACTGCGCCTGGAACTCGGTGTGCGGGGTGACCGAGCCGGGCTTGATGATGACCTGGCCGCGCTCGACGTCCTCGCGCTTGATGCCACGGAGGAGCAGACCGACGTTCTCACCGGCCTGGCCCTCGTCGAGCAGCTTGCGGAACATCTCGATGCCGGTGACCGTGGTGGTGGTCTTCTCGGTCTTGATACCGACGATGTCGACGGTCTCGTTGACCTTCAGGACACCACGCTCGATGCGGCCGGTGACGACCGTACCGCGACCGGTGATCGTGAAGACGTCCTCGATCGGCATGAGGAACGGCTTCTCGACGTCACGCTCGGGCTGCGGGATGGCCTCGTCGACAGCCTTCATCAGGTTGAGGACGGACTCGCCCCACTCCTTGTCGCCCTCGAGCGCCTTGAGCGCCGAGACCTTGACGACCGGAACGTCGTCGCCCGGGAACTCGTACTCGGAGAGAAGCTCACGGACCTCGAGCTCGACGAGCTCCAGGATCTCCTCGTCGTCCACCATGTCGGCCTTGTTCAGGGCGACGACGATGTAGGGGACGCCGACCTGGCGGGCCAGGAGCACGTGCTCCTTGGTCTGCGGCATCGGGCCGTCGGTGGCGGCGACCACGAGGATGGCGCCGTCCATCTGCGCGGCACCCGTGATCATGTTCTTGATGTAGTCCGCGTGACCGGGGCAGTCGACGTGCGCGTAGTGACGCGACTCCGTCTGGTACTCGACGTGCGCGATGGAGATGGTGATACCGCGCTGGCGCTCTTCGGGAGCCTTGTCGATCTGGTCGAAGGCCGAGGCCTCGTTCAGGTCCGGGTACGCGTCGTGCAGCACCTTGGTAATGGCGGCCGTGAGGGTCGTCTTACCGTGGTCGATGTGACCGATGGTGCCGATGTTGACGTGGGGCTTAGTCCGCTCGAACTTTGCCTTCGCCACTGGGGTCCTCCTGAGTGGTTCTGTACGCCTTGCTTCATCGGCGCCAGGTGATCTTTGCTGGGGTGCCGGCGCCGGGGGCACCGGGCACAGTGCTCGCGCGCTGTGCCCGATGCCCACCAGGCTCCGGTGACAAGCCTAAAGCGTGAGCTCGGGAGAGTTACTCGCCCTTGGCCTTCGCGATGATCTCCTCGGCGACGTTCCGCGGAACCTCGGCGTAGGAGTCGAACTGCATCGAGTAGCTTGCGCGACCCGAGGTCTTGCTGCGGAGGTCTCCGACGTAGCCGAACATCTCCGAGAGGGGCACGAGGCCCTTCACGACGCGAGCGCCGCTGCGCTCCTCCATGGCCTGGATCTGGCCACGGCGGGAGTTGAGGTCGCCGATGACATCGCCCATGTAATCCTCGGGCGTGGTCACCTCGACGGCCATCATCGGCTCGAGGAGCACGGGAGAGGCCTTGCGGGCACCCTCCTTGAACGCCTGCGAACCGGCGATCTTGAAGGCGAGCTCCGAGGAGTCGACCTCGTGGTAACCACCGTCGAGAAGGGTGACGCGGACGCCGACCATCTCGTAACCGGCCAGGATGCCGAACTGCATGGCTTCCTGAGCACCCGCGTCCACCGAGGGAATGTACTCACGGGGGATGCGGCCACCGGTGACCTTGTTGACGAACTCGTACGAGGCGTCGCCGCCCTCGATCGGCTCGATGGCGATCTGCACCTTCGCGAACTGGCCGGTACCACCAGTCTGCTTCTTGTGCGTGAAGTCGATCCGCTCGACGGCCTTGCGGATCGTCTCGCGGTAGGCGACCTGGGGCTTGCCGACGTTCGCCTCGACGCGGAACTCGCGCTTCATGCGGTCGACGAGCACCTCGAGGTGAAGCTCGCCCATACCACCGATGATGGTCTGGCCGGTCTCCTCGTCGGAGTGCACCTGGAAGGAGGGGTCCTCCTCCGAGAGGCGCTGGATGGCGACACCCAGCTTCTCCTGGTCACCCTTGGACTTGGGCTCGATGGCGACCTGAATGACCGGCGCCGGGAAGTCCATGGACTCCAGGATGACCGGGTTCTTGTCGTCACACAGCGTCTCACCGGTGGTGGTCTGCTTCAGGCCCATGACGGCGATGATGTCGCCCGCGCCCACCGACTGGATCTCCTCACGCTTGTTCGCGTGCATACGGTAGATCTTGCCGATGCGCTCCTTCTTGCCCTTGACGGAGTTCAGCACCGCGGTGCCGGCCTCCAGGCGACCGGAGTAGATCCGGACGAAGGTGAGCTTGCCGAGGTGCGGGTCGCTCGCGATCTTGAACGCCAGGCCGGAGAACGGCTCGTCGTCCGAGGGCTTGCGCTTGATGACGGCCTCGGGGTCCTTGACGTCGTGGCCCTCGATGGCCTCGACGTCCAGGGGGGAAGGCAGGTAGCGGACGACCGCGTCGAGCAGGGGCTGGACGCCCTTGTTCTTGAACGCGGTGCCACAGAACACCGGGGTGACGGTGACGGAGTCGGCGCCACCCTTCGACGCCAGGGTGATGCGGCGGATCGCCTCGTGCAGCTGCTCCTGGGTGGGCTCGTTGCCCTCCAGGTACAGCTCCATCATCGCGTCGTCGTTCTCGGCCACGGCCTCCAGGAGCTTGCCGCGCCACTCGGCGGCGGACTCCTTCAGGTTGTCCGGGATGTCGACGATGTTGTACATCTCGCCCTTGGCGGCCTCTTCGGGGTACACGAAGGCCTTCATCGACACGAGGTCGACGACGCCCGTGAAGTCCGCTTCGGCGCCGATGGGGAGCTGCATGACGATCGGGGTCGCGCCGAGGCGGTCCACGATCATCTCGACGCAGCGGAAGAAGTCCGCACCGGTGCGGTCGAGCTTGTTGACGAAGCAGATACGCGGCACGCCGTAGCGGTCCGCCTGACGCCAAACGGTCTCGGACTGCGGCTCGACGCCCGCGACACCGTCGAACACGGTGACGGCGCCGTCGAGAACGCGGAGCGAACGCTCCACCTCGACGGTGAAGTCGACGTGACCCGGGGTGTCGATGATGTTGATGGTGTGGTCAACATTGTTGAGCGGCCAGTGGCAGGTCGTCGCGGCGGACGTGATCGTGATGCCGCGCTCCTGCTCCTGCTCCATCCAGTCCATCGTGGCAGCGCCGTCGTGGACTTCACCGATCTTGTAGCTCACACCGGTGTAGAAGAGGATCCGCTCAGTGGTGGTCGTCTTGCCCGCGTCGATGTGGGCCATGATCCCAATGTTGCGGACCTTGGCCAGGTCAAGCGAAGTGGTGGCCATAAGGCTCAGTCTTCTCTCGGTCTCGATGGGGGTAGCGACTACCAGCGGTAGTGCGCGAAGGCCTTGTTGGACTCGGCCATCTTGTGGGTGTCCTCACGCTTCTTGACCGAAGCGCCGAGGCCGTTGGAGGCGTCGAGCAGTTCGTTCATGAGGCGCTCGGTCATGGTCTTCTCGCGGCGGGCGCGGGAGTAACCGACGAGCCAGCGCAGAGCGAGGGTGGAGGCGCGACCGGGCTTGACCTCGATCGGCACCTGGTAGGTGGCGCCACCGACACGGCGGGACTTGACCTCGAGCGAGGGCTTGACGTTCTCAAGCGCGCGCTTCAGCGTGATGACCGGGTCGTTGCCGGTCTTCTCGCGGAGGCCTTCCATGGCGCCGTACACGATCCGCTCGGCGGTGGAACGCTTGCCGTCGAGGAGGATCTTGTTGATCAGCGAGGTGACAAGAGGAGAGCTGTAGACCGGGTCGATGATGACCGGGCGCTTCGGGGCGGGGCCCTTACGAGGCATTCTTACTTCTCCTTCTTGGCGCCGTAGCGGCTGCGGGCCTGCTTGCGGTTCTTGACACCCTGGGTGTCGAGCGAACCGCGGATGATCTTGTAACGAACACCCGGCAGGTCCTTCACACGGCCACCACGCACGAGCACGATGGAGTGCTCCTGCAGGTTGTGTCCCTCACCCGGGATGTAGGCCGTGACCTCGATGCCGGAGGTCAGACGCACACGCGCGACCTTACGGAGTGCCGAGTTCGGCTTCTTCGGGGTGGTCGTGAACACACGCGTGCAGACACCGCGACGCTGGGGCGAACCCTCGAGCGCGGGCGTCTTGTTCTTCTCGACCTTGTCCTGCCGGCCCTTCCGGACCAGCTGCTGGATCGTAGGCACTACTTCTCCGGTTTCTGTGTGCCGTTCGTGAAACTAACCTGGAACATCGCCGACCCACGCGGTCGGGTGTGTCGAATACTGCGGACTCCCGCCCATGGGGCAGAAGGGGCGCAGATTGCGGTGGCCACTGACGGACTCGCGCTGCGGTTGAGGACACGCACACGAGCCCAGGCACACCCCAGGCACAAGGCTTGAGCGTACCTACCTCACGGAGCTGGGTCAAAACAAATGCTGTCCACGCCCGCGGGGCGGGGCCGCCGACCACCGGCGACGGGCCGGAACGCCTGGCCGTCCGTGGTCCGGGCGATTGCCGGATCCCGGCAACCGGGCGTCGCGAACGCAGCGTCTTTACCGCCTGACCGCCCTGCCCCACGCTGCCGGACAATGCGGTCAGCCGACCAGACCGGCCGGTCCCCGCGACCGGCCCGGCCCCAGGAGGTCCCACGTGACAGCCGACCACCGTGACCCCGTAACCCCGGCACCGAGCGCACTCGACACCGACGTCAGTCTGGCCGTCATCGAATACGGTGACGCCGCTTCCGCCTACGCCCCGGCCATGACCACTCCCGGCCTGCCGCAGTCCGTCGTCGACGACTACGCGATCGTCGTGGACGTCCTGGCCCTGGCCCGCCGGGTCCCGCTGCCCGACGTGCCCCCTCTGCTGGCCGTGGGCACCCGGGCCCTGCTCCGGGTCCACCACGCCCTGCTGGGCCGGTAGAGGCCGCCCCGGGGCCCCGGGGCGGCACAACGCCTGAGGGCGGCCACCCCGGAACGTTCCGGGGTGGCCGCCCTCAGGCGTTCAAGCGACAGTCGCTCGCTTACTGGTTGTACGGACCGTAGTCGTAGTCCTCCAGCGGAACGGCCTGGCCGGAGCCGGTGCCGAACGGCGAGTAGTCGATGTCGTCGTAGCCGACGGCCGAGTACATCGCGGCCTTGGCCTCCTCGGTCGGCTCGACCCGGATGTTGCGGTAGCGGGACAGGCCCGTACCGGCCGGGATGAGCTTACCGATGATGACGTTCTCCTTGAGGCCGATCAGGGAGTCCGACTTGGCGTTGATCGCCGCGTCGGTGAGGACCCTGGTCGTCTCCTGGAAGGACGCCGCCGACAGCCACGACTCGGTGGCGAGCGAGGCCTTGGTGATACCCATCAGCTGCGGACGGCCGGAGGCGGGGTGACCGCCCTCGGTGACCACACGACGGTTCTCGGTCTCGAACTTCGACCGCTCGACCAGCTCGCCCGGAAGCAGCTCCGCGTCGCCGGACTCGATGATCGTCACGCGGCGGAGCATCTGCCGGATGATGATCTCGATGTGCTTGTCGTGGATCGACACGCCCTGCGAGTTGTAGACCTTCTGGACTTCGCCGACCAGGTGGACCTGGACCGCACGCTGGCCGAGGATGCGCAGCACGTCGTGCGGGTTGGTCGCACCGACGGTGAGCTTCTGGCCCACCTCGACCGCGTCGCCCTCGCCCACCAGGAGACGGGCACGCTTCGAGATCGGGAACGCCGTCTCGTCGCTGCCGTCGTCCGGGGTGACGACGAGCTTCTTGGTCTTCTCGGTCTCCTCGATCCGCACGCGGCCCTTGGCCTCGGAGATCGGGGCGACACCCTTCGGCGTACGGGCCTCGAAGAGCTCGACGACACGGGGCAGACCCTGGGTGATGTCGTCACCGGCCACACCACCGGTGTGGAAGGTACGCATCGTCAGCTGGGTACCGGGCTCACCGATGGACTGGGCGGCGATGATGCCGACCGCCTCACCGATGTCGACCAGCTTGCCGGTGGCGAGCGAACGTCCGTAGCAGAAGGCACAGGTGCCGACCGCGGACTCACAGGTCAGGACCGAGCGGGTCTTGACCTCCTCGACGCCGGCGCCCACCAGGGCGTCGATCAGGACGTCACCGAGGTCGACGTTGGCAGGCGCGATGACCTTGCCGTCCACCACGACGTCCTCGGCGAGCATGCGGGCGTAGACCGAGGTCTCGACGTCGTCCGTCTTGCGGAGCACGCCGTCGGCGCCCTTGACCGCGATCTTCAGCTTCAGGCCGCGGTCGGTGCCGCAGTCCTCCTCGCGGATGATCACGTCCTGCGAGACGTCCACCAGACGACGGGTCAGGTAACCCGAGTCGGCGGTACGCAGGGCGGTGTCCGCCAGACCCTTACGGGCACCGTGCGTGGAGATGAAGTACTCCAGAACGGTGAGGCCCTCGCGGAAGGACGCCTTGATGGGACGGGGAATCGTCTCGTTCTTGGCGTTCGACACCAGACCACGCATACCCGCGATCTGACGCATCTGCATCATGTTTCCTCGGGCACCCGAGTCGACCATCATGAAGATGGGGTTCGTCTTCGGGAAGTTCGCGTTCATCGCCTCGGCGACCTCGTTGGTCGCCTTGGTCCAGATCGCGATGAGCTCCTGCGTGCGCTCGTCCTTGGTGATCAGACCGCGCTCGTACTGCTTCTGGACCTTCTCGTCCTGCTCCTCGTAGCCCTTGACGATGGCCTTCTTGGCCTCGGGCACGACGACGTCGGAGATGGCCACCGTGACGCCCGAACGGGTCGCCCAGTGGAAGCCCGCCGCCTTCAGGTTGTCGAGCGTCGCCGCCACGATGACCTTGGGGTAGCGCTCGGCCAGGTCGTTGACGATCTCGGAGAGCTGCTTCTTGCCCACCGAGTAGTCGACGAACGGGTAGTCCTCGGGCAGCAGCTCGTTGAAGAGCGCACGGCCCAGGGTGGTCCGCAGCCGGAAGGTGTCACCGGGCTGGTACTCCGGCTCGCCCTCCTCGGCGACCGGCGGCACCCAGCCACGCGGCGGCATGGTGCCGACCGGGAAGCGGATGTCGACCTTCGCCTGGAGCGACAGCTCGCGGGCGTCGAAGGCCATGGTGGCCTCGGCCGTGGAGCCGAACGCGCGGTCCGCGCCCTTGACGTTGCGGCCCTCGTCGTCCGTGGTGAGGAAGAAGAGGCCCAGCACCATGTCCTGGGTCGGCATGGTGACGGGACGGCCGTCGGCCGGCTTCAGGATGTTGTTCGAGGACAGCATCAGGATGCGGGCCTCGGCCTGCGCCTCCGCGGAGAGCGGCAGGTGCACGGCCATCTGGTCACCGTCGAAGTCCGCGTTGAACGCGGTGCAGACGAGCGGGTGGATCTGGATGGCCTTGCCCTCGACCAGCTGCGGCTCGAAGGCCTGGATGCCGAGGCGGTGCAGGGTGGGCGCACGGTTCAGCAGCACCGGGTGCTCGGCGATGACCTCTTCGAGGACGTCGTACACGACGGTGCGGCCACGCTCGACCATGCGCTTGGCCGACTTGATGTTCTGCGCGTGGTTCAGGTCCACCAGGCGCTTCATCACGAACGGCTTGAAGAGCTCCAGCGCCATCGCCTTCGGCAGACCGCACTGGTGCAGCTTGAGCTGCGGACCGACGACGATCACGGAACGCGCGGAGTAGTCCACACGCTTGCCGAGGAGGTTCTGACGGAAACGACCCTGCTTGCCCTTGAGCATGTCGCTCAGGGACTTCAGCGGGCGGTTGCCGGGACCGGTGACCGGGCGACCGCGGCGGCCGTTGTCGAACAGCGCGTCGACGGCCTCCTGCAGCATCCGCTTCTCGTTGTTCACGATGATCTCGGGGGCACCGAGGTCGAGGAGACGCTTGAGGCGGTTGTTGCGGTTGATCACACGGCGGTACAGGTCGTTCAGGTCGGAGGTCGCGAAGCGGCCACCGTCCAGCTGCACCATCGGACGCAGGTCCGGCGGGATGACCGGCACGCAGTCGAGCACCATGCCCTTGGGCTTGTTGCTGGTCTGCAGGAACGCGGAGACGACCTTGAGGCGCTTGAGCGCACGGGTCTTCTTCTGGCCCTTGCCGGTACGGATGATCTCGCGGAGGCGCTCGGCCTCCTCGTCGAGGTCGAAGGACTCCAGGCGCTTCTGCAGCGCGGCGGCGCCCATGCAGCCGTCGAAGTACGTGCCGAAGCGGTCACGCAGCTCGCGGTAGAGCAGCTCGTCGCCCTCCAGGTCCTGGACCTTGAGGTTCTTGAAGCGGCTCCACACCTCGTCGAGGCGGTCGATCTCGCGCTGCGCACGGTCGCGCAGCTGCTTCATCTCACGCTCGGCGCCCTCGCGCACCTTGCGGCGCACGTCGGCCTTGGCGCCCTCGGCCTCCAGCTCGGCCAGGTCGGTCTCGAGCTTCTTGGCCCGGGCCTCCAGGTCGGCGTCGCGGCGGTTCTCGGTCTGCTGGCGCTCGACGGAGACGTGGGCCTCCAGAGACGGCAGGTCGCGGGTACGACGCTCCTCGTCCACGAACGTGATCATGTACGCGGCGAAGTAGATGACCTTTTCCAGGTCCTTCGGCGCGAGGTCCAGCAGGTAGCCCAGGCGCGAGGGAACGCCCTTGAAGTACCAGATGTGGGTGACGGGAGCGGCAAGCTCGATGTGGCCCATCCGCTCACGACGCACCTTGGCGCGAGTGACCTCGACGCCGCAGCGCTCACAGATGATGCCCTTGAAGCGGACACGCTTGTACTTGCCGCAGTAGCACTCCCAGTCCCGGGTCGGACCGAAGATCTTCTCGCAGAAGAGTCCGTCCTTTTCGGGCTTGAGCGTGCGGTAGTTGATGGTCTCCGGCTTCTTGACTTCGCCGTGCGACCAGGTCCGGATGTCGTCCGCGGTGGCAAGGCCGATCCGCAGCTCGTCGAAGAAGTTGACGTCGAGCACTTGTCGTCAATCCCTCTTTCGGGGTCTCGTCTCAATCAATGGTCTGAACGGGTCCGGGGAGGGCCGGCCGCCTCGGGACGAGGCGGCCGGCCGGCCCGTCAGACCTCTTCGACGCTGCTCGGCTCGCGCCGGGACAGGTCGATACCGAGCTCCTCCGCCGCGCGGAAGACGTCCTCGTCCGTGTCGCGCATCTCGATGGACATGCCGTCCGAGGACAGCACCTCCACGTTGAGGCAGAGCGACTGCATTTCCTTGATGAGCACCTTGAAGGACTCGGGAATGCCGGGCTCGGGGATGTTCTCGCCCTTGACGATGGCCTCGTAGACCTTCACGCGGCCGGTCACGTCGTCGGACTTGATCGTCAGGAGCTCCTGGAGGGCGTACGCGGCGCCGTAAGCCTCAAGGGCCCACACCTCCATCTCACCGAAGCGCTGACCACCGAACTGCGCCTTACCACCCAGCGGCTGCTGCGTGATCATGGAGTACGGGCCGGTCGAACGCGCGTGGAGCTTGTCGTCGACCAGGTGGTGCAGCTTGAGGATGTACATGAACCCGACCGAGACCGGGTCCGGGAACGGCTCGCCGGAGCGGCCGTCGAACAGCTGGGCCTTGCCGGAGGGCTGGACCAGGCGGTCGCCGTCGCGGTTGGGGATCGTGGCCTCGAAGAGACCGGAGATCTCGTCCTCGCGCGCACCGTCGAAGACGGGCGTGGCGACGTTGGTGCCGGGGGCGACCTGGTCGGCGCCGATGGCCTGCAGGCGCTGGGCCCACTCGTCACCGAGGCCGGAGACGTCCCAGCCGCGGCTGGCGAGCCAGCCGAGGTGGATCTCCAGGACCTGTCCCGGGTTCATTCGGGACGGGACACCCAGCGGGTTGAGGATGATGTCGACCGGGGTGCCGTCCTCCAGGAACGGCATGTCCTCGATCGGCAGGATCTTGGAGATGACGCCCTTGTTGCCGTGACGGCCGGCGAGCTTGTCACCGTCGGTGATCTTGCGCTTCTGCGCGACGTAGACGCGGACCAGCTGGTTCACGCCCGGCGGCAGCTCGTCGCCCTCTTCGCGGTCGAAGACGCGGACGCCGATGACCTTGCCGATCTCACCGTGCGGCACCTTCAGCGAGGTGTCGCGCACCTCGCGCGCCTTCTCACCGAAGATCGCGCGGAGCAGGCGCTCCTCGGGGGTCAGCTCGGTCTCACCCTTGGGCGTGACCTTGCCGACGAGGATGTCACCGGCGACGACCTCGGCACCGATGCGGATGATGCCGCGCTCGTCGAGGTCGGCGAGGACCTCCTCGGAGACGTTCGGGATGTCCCGGGTGATCTCCTCGGGGCCGAGCTTGGTGTCACGGGCGTCGACCTCGTGCTCCTCGATGTGGATCGAGGAGAGGACGTCGTCCTGCACGAGGCGCTGCGACAGGATGATCGCGTCCTCGTAGTTGTGACCCTCCCACGGCATGAACGCCACGAGCAGGTTCTTGCCGAGGGCCATCTCACCGTTCTCGGTGGCCGGTCCGTCGGCGAGCACCTGGTCGGTCACGATCCGGTCGCCCTCGGAGACGACGACCTTCTGGTTGACCGAGGTGCCCTGGTTGGAGCGCATGAACTTGGCGATGCGGTACGTGGTGTACGTGCCGTCGTCGTTCGTGACGGTGATGTAGTCCGCGGAGACCTCCTGGACCACACCGTCCTTCTCGGCCTTGAGGACGTCGCCGGCGTCGGTGGCGCAGCGGTACTCCATGCCGGTGCCGACGAGCGGGGCCTCCGACTTAATCAGCGGCACCGCCTGACGCATCATGTTCGCGCCCATGAGGGCACGGTTGGCGTCGTCGTGCTCCAGGAAGGGGATCATCGCGGTGGCGACGGACACCATCTGGCGCGGCGAGACGTCCATGTAGTCGACCTCGGACGCGGGGACGTAGTCGACCTCTCCCCCACGGCGGCGGACCAGGACGCGCGGCTCGGTGAAGCGCAGCTCGTCGTTGAGGGTCGCGTTCGCCTGGGCGATGACGAAGCGGTCCTCCTCGTCGGCGGTGATGTAGTCGACGTCGTCGGTGACCTGGCCGTCGACGACCTTGCGGTACGGCGTCTCGATGAAGCCGAACGCGTTGACGCGGCCGTACGAGGCGAGCGAACCGATCAGACCGATGTTCGGGCCTTCGGGGGTCTCGATCGGGCACATGCGTCCGTAGTGGGACGGGTGCACGTCTCGGACCTCGAAGCCGGCCCGCTCACGGGAGAGACCACCCGGGCCAAGAGCCGACAGACGGCGCTTGTGGGTGAGACCCGACAGCGGGTTGTTCTGGTCCATGAACTGCGACAGCTGGCTGGTGCCGAAGAACTCCTTGATGGAGGCGACGACCGGCCGGATGTTGATCAGGGTCTGCGGCGTGATCGCCTCGACGTCCTGGGTGGTCATGCGCTCGCGCACGACGCGCTCCATCCGCGCCAGGCCCGTACGGACCTGGTTCTGGATGAGCTCGCCGACGTTGCGCAGACGACGGTTGCCGAAGTGGTCGATGTCGTCGGTCTCGACGACGATCTCCCGGCCGGACTCGCCGATCGTCTCGGTCTCGCCGGCGTGCAGCTTGACCAGGTACTTGATGGTCGCGATGACGTCGTCGGTGGTGAGCACCCCGGCGTCCAGCGGCTCATCGGCGCCGAGCTTCTTGTTCACCTTGTAGCGGCCGACCTTCGCGAGGTCGTAGCGCTTCGGGTTGAAGTAGAGGTTCTCGAGCAGCGTCTGAGCGGCCTCGCGGGTCGGCGGCTCGCCCGGACGCAGCTTGCGGTAGATGTCGAGCAGTGCGTCGTCCTGGCCCTGGGTGTGGTCCTTCTCCAGGGTGGCGCGCATGGACTCGTACTCGCCGAACTCCTCGAGGATCTGCTCGGTGGTCCAGCCGAGAGCCTTCAGGAGGACGGTGACGGACTGCTTGCGCTTGCGGTCGATGCGGACACCGACCATGTCGCGCTTGTCGATCTCCATCTCCAGCCAGGCACCCCGGGAGGGGATGATCTTGGCGGAGAAGATGTCCTTGTCGGACGTCTTGTCGATGGAGGAGTCGAAGTAGACACCCGGCGAGCGGACCAGCTGCGACACGACGACACGCTCGGTGCCGTTGATGACGAAGGTGCCCTTGTTGGTCATGAGCGGGAAGTCGCCCATGAAGACCGTCTGGGACTTGATCTCGCCGGTCTCGTTGTTGGTGAACTCGGCCGTGACGAAGAGCGGCGCGGCGAACGTGAAGTCGCGCTCCTTGCACTCGTCGATCGAGTTCTTCGGGGGCTCGAAGCGGTGGTCGCGGAACGTAAGCGACATCGACCCGGAGAAGTCCTCGATCGGAGAGATCTCCTCGAAGATCTCCTCCAGGCCGGACTTGGTGGGGACGTCTTGTCCACTGTCCAGAGCAGCCTCGACGCGAGCCTTCCAGGCGGCGTTGCCGAGGAGCCAGTCAAAGCTCTCGGTCTGCAGCGCGAGGAGGTTCGGAACCTCGAGGGGCTCCTTGATCTTTGCAAAAGAGATGCGCAGCGGGGCGGTGCTGGCACCGTTGTTCGTATTCGCGGTCGAGGCGTTGCGCGAGGCGGCCAAGAGGGGGTCCTTCCGAGGGCTCGGACTCACTACGCGCGTACCGGTCCCACTCTGGACACAAAGACAGGCCGTTCCGAATCGGTCGCAAACGACCAGGTCGGAGGGGGTCGGTCATCGGTGCTTCAGCGTGGGCATGCCCCTGGTGACGGGCAGGAGGCAGCTAACAGGCAGCGCAAAGGGTCAGTGTAGCCAAGCGGCACACTGATGTCCAGTCGGGGTTCTCAGAGACCCACGTTGCTCTCAACAGCTGTTCTCAACACCTATGTCTAGCCCTCGCGCTGGGTGCGCGCTTCTTTACTTCCCGCTTCACTCTCGATCCATGCCTCGGATACGGATCGAAGTGATGACGCGTCCTGAGAATTGCGCGCCGCGTCCGGTTCGTCAAGGCCCGCCGGTCCGATCGGACCCGCCAGGAGCCTTCACCGGCCACCCCCGGGATCCCCGCGGGACGCCCAGGAGGGGTCCGCGGGAGGCGCACGGCGAAGATCACCCTACTCGTCGTCGGCGGAAGAGCAAGGCACCCGCCCCGGGCACGCCGAAGGGCGACCACCCGGATGGGTGATCGCCCTTGGCGCGGGCACCTGACGTGCCCAGGGAGTCCCGAGGACTCCCGAGGTGTTACTTGACCTCGACGGAAGCGCCGGCGGCCTTGAGGGACTCGGCAGCCTTGTCGGCGGCCTCCTTGGCGACCTTCTCGAGGACCGGCTTCGGGGTGCCGTCGACGAGGTCCTTGGCCTCCTTCAGACCCAGCGAGGTCAGCTCACGCACGACCTTGATGACCTGGATCTTCTTCTCGCCGGCGCCGGTGAGGATGACGTCGAACTCGTCCTGCTCGACAGCGGCCTCGGCCGGGGCGCCGCCCTGGGCGGGACCGGCGACGGCGACGGCCGCGGCGGCGGTGACGTCGAACTTCTCCTCGAAGGCCTTCACGAACTCGGAGAGCTCGATGAGGGTCATCTCTTCGAACTGCGCGAGCAGGTCGTCCTGGGACAGCTTCGCCATGACAGGCGTCCTTCCACTATTCGGCAGGTGCCGGATGTATATGTCGGCGGGCGTACGTGGAGCCCGCTGGACCGCTGAGCGTGATTACTCGGCGGCCTCGGCGGGAGCCGGAGTACCGGCACCGCCCTGCTCTTCCTTCTTGGCGCGAAGAGCTTCCGCGGTGCGGACGAACTTGGAGGGCAGGGCCTGGAAGACCTGCGCCGCCTGCGTCTGCTTGCCCTTGAAAGCACCGGCCAGCTTGGAGAGCAGAACCTCGCGGGACTCGAGGTCCGCGAGCTTCTTGATCTCATCGGCGGACAGCGCCTTACCGTCAAGGACACCGCCCTTGATGATGAGGTTGGGGTTGTCCTTGGCGAAGTCACGAAGACCCTTCGCCGACTCCACCGGGTCACCGGTGACGAAGGCAACCGCCGTCGGACCCGAGAACAGGTCGTCCAGCGCGTTGATCCCGGCCTCGTTGGCCGCAATCTTGGTCAGCGTGTTCTTCACCACGGCGTACTGGGCGTTCTCACCGAGCGAACGGCGCAGCTCCTTGAGCTGTGCCACGGTGAGACCCCGGTACTCGGTCAGCACGGCGGCGTTCGAGCTGCGGAACTGGTCCGTCAGCTCGGCTACCGCGGCAGCCTTGTCGGGCCTTGCCATGAGCGTCGGCCTCCTTCCGGGTGATGAGGACCGCTCAGAAGGGGCCGGGAAAGACGAAACGCCCCAGCACAAGTGCCAGGGCGCAGCTCGACCGAACAGAGTCCGGGAGCGTTCCACAGTCACCTGCGCAGGTCGTCCGATCTAGCGGAACCTTCGGTCACCGTCCCTCTGACGAGGCACAGCGACGACCAGCGGTCTTTGGCTTCTTGGTGAGAGTACGCGACCGGATGCGGGAGGAGCAAATCCGTCCCTGTTCGTCCCTTGCGGGAGGTGTCAGGAGGCGCCGCCCGGGGTAGCGCCCTGCTTCAGCAGCTCCTTGAAGTCCACGGTGTCCGAGGCCTCCGGCCTCTGCGAGGGGACCTCCGTGCCGTAGTCGCTGTAGAAGAGCGTCGAGTTGAACGTGCCGGTCTTCATCTCGCCGCGCTCGGTCTTCTTCACCAGCAGGTCGTTCTCGTCGACCCAGATGTCGACGATCTGGGTGGTCACCCCGGCCAGCGCCAGCTGCTCCTTGAACGCGGCCAGCTGCTCCGCGTCCAGGTTGCTGTTCTTCGCGGTCAGCTCGGCCACGTCGACCGTGCCGGAGTAGTGCGTCGCGGGGACCCCGCGGACGTCCTCCTGGCCGACCTTCTTCACGTCGCCGGAGGCCAGGAGCGCCTTCACGCCCTCCTCGGGCGTGCTGTTCTGGATCTGGTCCTTCATGACGTCGCCGGAGGCGCCGCCCAGCTCGGCGAGGTCCTTGTAGGAGTACCGGATCCAGTTCTTGCCGCCGGTGTTGGCCGTCATGCCGCCGCCCACGTTGGCGTAGTACTCGTCCTTGAAGTAGCGCGCCTCGACCGATCCGTCGCCGCCGGCCTTCTTCAGGGCCTCACCCATGGTGCCGCCGGTGTAGGTGACGGTGAGCGCGCCGGAGAGACCGTCGGCCCAGCCGATGACCCCGGACTGCTTCATGGACATCGTGCTGCCCATCTCGGTGGTGCCCTCGACCTTCGCGGACCGGGCGCCGCCGGTCTTCTGCTGGACCTGCTTCAGGGCGGCCACAGGGCTCGCCTTGGCGACGGCGTCCGCCTTGCCCTTCGCGGAGCCGCCGGCGCCGTCGGAGCCACTGCAGGCCGCCATCGACGTCAGTGCCGCCGCGGCGGCGAGAGCCGTACCCATGCGTCGTGCCGTGCTCGTCCTCATGCTGTCGGTCCACCCCTCGTGTCGTCCGTCGTCCCCAGCACAACAGTGGCACAGGGCACTGACAGGCATGGGGCCTTACGGATACGAGGACGGGCCCCGCACCTCGAAAGGTTGCGGGGCCCGTTCACACAGTGCACGCGTGGACGCGGCTACCGGGTGAGCACGAGGGCTCAGACGGCGGCCGGGTCCTCCTCGACGAGGAGGTTGCGGGTGCGGTTGGCGTCCAGCGGGATGCCGGGGCCCATCGTGGTCGTCAGAGCGGCCTTCTTGATGTAGCGGCCCTTGGCGGCGGACGGCTTCAGACGGAGGACTTCCTCCAGCGCCGCTGCGTAGTTCTCCACCAGCTTGGTCTCGTCGAACGAGACCTTGCCGATGATGAAGTGCAGGTTGGAGTGCTTGTCGACGCGGAACTCGATCTTTCCGCCCTTGATGTCGTTGACAGCCTTGACGACATCGGGGGTGACGGTGCCGGTCTTCGGGTTCGGCATCAGACCACGCGGACCGAGCACGCGGCCCAGGCGGCCGACCTTGCCCATGAGGTCCGGGGTGGCGACGACGGCGTCGAAGTCCAGACGACCCTTGGCCACCTCGTCGATCAGCTCGTCGGCGCCGACGATGTCGGCTCCGGCGGCTTCCGCGGCCGCAGCACGGTCACCGGTCGCGAAGACCAGGACCCGGGCGGTCTTGCCGGTGCCGTGCGGGAGGTTCACGGTGCCGCGGACCATCTGGTCGGCCTTGCGCGGGTCAACACCCAGGCGGAAGGCGACCTCGACGGTGCCGTCGAACTTCGTGGTGGCGGTGTCCTTGGCGAGACGGACGGCCTCGAGCGGGGCGTACACGCGCTCCCGGTCGATCTTGGCGTCCGCAGCGCGGAGGTTCTTGCTGCGCTTCACTTCTGCTCCTGTGGTTTCAGCGTGTGGAGTCGTGGTGCGGACCAGCGCTTGGCCCTACCACTGGGGGTTACGGGGCTGGCTCAGCCTTCGACCGTGATGCCCATGGAACGGGCGGTGCCGGCGATGATCTTCGACGCGGCGTCGAGGTCATTGGCGTTCAGGTCGGGGAGCTTCGTCGTGGCGATCTCGCGGACCTGGGCAGCCGTCAGCTTGGCGACCTTGGTCTTGTGCGGCTCGCCGGAGCCCTTCTCCACACCCGCGGCCTTGAGGATCAGCTTGGCGGCCGGCGGAGTCTTCGTGACGAAGGTGAAGGAGCGGTCCTCGTAGACCGTGATCTCCACCGGCACGACCATGCCACGCTGCGACTCGGTCGCGGCGTTGTAGGCCTTGCAGAACTCCATGATGTTGACGCCGTGCTGACCGAGCGCGGGGCCGACCGGCGGGGCCGGGTTCGCCGCACCGGCGTTGATCTGGAGCTTGATAAGCCCCGTGACCTTCTTCTTCTTGGGAGGCATTGCTCTCTCCGGGTCCTAGTGAGAGTGTTTCGCCGCCGATCCGGTCATCCGGATGGAGGCATACCGCACAACGATAACGGGTATAGCTGTGCGACCAAAAACCCAGCAGGTCAGAGCGGCTGCGAAGCCCCTCTGACCTGCTGGGTAGGCATGTGTCCAGAAAGCGGCGGGAAGCGCCTAGTTCTTCTGGATCTGGTCGAAGCTCAGCTCGACCGGGGTCTCGCGGCCGAAGATCTCGACGAGGCCCTTGACCTTCTTCGAGTCGGCGTTGATCTCGTTGATCGTGGCCTGCAGCGTGGCGAACGGGCCGTCGGTGACGGTGACCGAGTCGCCGACCTCGAAGTCGAGCACCTGGACCTCGACCTTGCGGGCCGGAGCCGGCTTGCCCTCGGCCTCGGCGGCCTCGCGGGCGGCCTTCTCCTCGGCCTCCGGGGCGAGCATCTTGACGATCTCGTCCAGGGTCAGCGGGTACGGGTCGTAGGCGTTGCCGACGAAGCCGGTGACGCCCGGCGTGTTCCGCACGACGCCCCAGGACTCGTTCGTCAGGTCCATGCGCACCAGCACGTAGCCGGGGAGCTTGTTCTGCCGGACGTTCTTGCGCTCGCCGTTCTTGATCTGGACGATTTCCTCTTCAGGCACCTCGGCCTGATAGATGAACTCCTCCACGTTCAGCGAGACGGCACGCTGCTCCAGGTTGGCCTTCACGCGCTTCTCGTAACCGGCGTACGTGTGGATGACGTACCACTCGCCGGGGAGGGTGCGGAGTTCGTCGCGCAGGGCGGCGATGGGGTCGACGGGGGCGGCCGGCTCGGCCTCCTCCTCGTCGGCGACCTCGACGGCCTCTTCCTCGACGGTCTCGGCGGCCTCATCGGCTGCCGCGTCCTCGCCCTCGGCGGCCTCGGCCTGGTCCGGCTCCACGGAGTCAGCAGCCTCAACGATGTCGAGCTCGTCCTTGGCGGACTCTGAGGCGCCGGCCTCGGGCTCGACGGCGTCGTTCAGGTTCGGGTCAGACACGATGGCTGCTTCTTCCTGGATACAAAGGGTGGAACGTGCGAAAGGGGCACCGGGTCCGACGCCTTCCGCGTGATCAGCCGAAGACGTACTTGACGACCCGGGCGAAGCCCATGTCGAGAACGGTAACAAGACCGATCATGACGACGACGAACACGATCACCACGGAGGTGTACGTCGTCAGCTGGCTACGCGTCGGCCAGACAACCTTACGGAGTTCTGCGACGATCTGGCGGTAGAACAGCGCGAGCCGACCCAGAGGGCCCTTCTTGCCGCGCTTTCCGCCCTTCCGAGTCTTCTTCTTCGACTCGGGAGTTTCATCATCGGCATCAGGCATGTCGATGGAGCCCACGGCGTCCGTCACGCTACTCACCTGATTCCGGGTCGTGGCCGTGCCGCGCCCGGTGGAGCCGCACGGCTGTGCAATGAAGTACGTACATGCGCACACATCCTGGCGAAGGAGTGTGTAGCAGGGCCGGAGGGACTTGAACCCCCAACCGCTGGTTTTGGAGACCAGTGCTCTACCAATTGAGCTACGACCCTTGGTGGTTTCCACCAACCTACCGCATCTTCCCCGGTGAACGGGTGTGGATGTCGGTGCGGCTGGTGAAGGCCAACGACAGGTGAGTGTACGTGCTCAGGGCCGCTGCGTCGAACAGACAACTACCGACCGGTCCTGTCCGGATGCTGTCCGGGTCCTGTCCGGTCCATGAAACCCCTGCACCGACGGCTTTGGCGGTCTGCAAGCATGGGGGCCATGAGCGCTGCAACTTCACCGTCCGAGCGCCGGGTTTCCGCCCGCATCGGCGCGATCTCCGAGTCCGCGACCCTCGCCGTCGACGCCAAGGCCAAGGCCCTGAAGGCCGCCGGGCGTCCGGTGATCGGCTTCGGGGCCGGCGAGCCCGACTTCCCGACGCCCGACTACATCGTCGACGCCGCGGTCGAGGCCTGCCGCAACCCGAAGTACCACCGCTACACCCCCGCAGGCGGGCTCCCCGAGCTGAAGGCCGCCATCGCGGAGAAGACCCTGCGTGACTCCGGCTACGAGGTCGACGCCAGTCAGATCCTGGTGACCAACGGCGGCAAGCAGGCCATCTACGAGGCCTTCGCCGCGATCCTCGACCCGGGCGACGAGGTCATCGTCCCCGCCCCGTACTGGACCACCTACCCCGAGTCGATCCGGCTCGCCGGCGGTGTCCCGGTCGAGGTCGTCGCCGACGAGACCACCGGCTACCGGGTCTCCGTCGAGCAGCTGGAGGCCGCGCGCACCGAGAAGACCAAGGTCGTCCTGTTCGTCTCCCCGTCCAACCCGACCGGCGCGGTCTACAGCGAGGCCGACGCCGAGGCGATCGGCCGCTGGGCCGTCGAGCACGGCCTGTGGGTCCTGACCGACGAGATCTACGAGCACCTCGTCTACGGCGACGCGACCTTCACCTCGCTCCCGGCGATCGTCCCCGAGCTGCGCGACAAGTGCATCGTCGTCAACGGCGTCGCCAAGACGTACGCGATGACCGGCTGGCGGGTGGGGTGGATCATCGGCCCCAAGGACGTCGTCAAGGCCGCGACCAACCTCCAGTCGCACGCCACCTCCAACGTCTCCAACGTCGCCCAGGTCGCCGCGCTCGCGGCCGTCTCCGGTCCGCTGGACGCCGTCGCCGAGATGCGCACCGCCTTCGACCGCCGCCGCAACCTCATCGTGCGGATGCTCAACGAGATCGACGGCGTCTTCTGCCCGGAGCCCGAGGGCGCGTTCTACGCCTACCCGGCGGTGAAGGACCTGCTGGGCAAGGAGATCCGCGGCAAGCGCCCGGCCACCACGGTCGAGCTGGCCGCCCTGATCCTGGACGAGGCGGAGGTCGCCGTGGTGCCCGGAGAGGCCTTCGGTACCCCCGGCTACCTGCGGCTTTCCTACGCGCTGGGCGACAACGACCTGGTCGAGGGCGTCTCGCGGATCCAGAAGCTGCTGGGCGAGGCCAAGGCCTGAGAGGCCCGCGCCAACCGCTGACGAAGAGTGCCCCCCGGCCGCCGGAACCCCCTCCGGCCGGGGCACTTTTTTTGTTCGAGCGGCCCCCGGAAGGGGAAAGCGGCTACCGCTCCGGCCCGCCCGTGCGGCAGGATCTTCCGATGGAGCGTGATGTACGTCTGTTGCCCAAGGCCCACCTGCACCTGCACTTCACCGGGTCGATGCGGCCCACCACCCTGCTCGAACTCGCCGACAAGTACGGGGTCCATCTCCCCGATGCCCTGACCGGCGGCGAGCCGCCCAAACTGCGGGCGACCGACGAGCGCGGCTGGTTCCGTTTCCAGCGGCTCTACGACATCGCCCGGTCCTGCCTCCGGTCCCCCGAGGACATCCAGCGTCTGGTGCTGGAGAGCGCCCGGGAGGATGTCGCGGACGGCTCCGGCTGGCTGGAGATCCAGGTCGACCCCACCTCGTACGCCCCGCTGCTCGGCGGGCTGATCCCGGCCATCGAGATCATCCTGGACGCCGTGGACAGCGCTTCCCGGGACACCGGCCTGGACATGCGCGTGGTGATCGCCGCCAACCGGATGAAGCACCCGCTGGACGCCCGCACCCTGGCCCGGCTCGCCGTGCGGTACGCCGACCGGGGCGTCGTCGGCTTCGGGCTCTCCAACGACGAGCGGCGCGGGATGGCCCGCGACTTCGACCGGGCCTTCGCCATCGCCCGGGACGGCGGTCTGCTGGCGGCTCCGCACGGCGGGGAGCTGTCGGGGCCCTCCAGCGTGCGCGACTGCCTCGACGACCTGGACGCCTCGCGGATCGGCCACGGCGTCCGGGCGGCCGAGGACCCCCGGCTGCTGCGCAGGCTCGCCGAGCGGCAGGTCACCTGCGAGGTGTGTCCGTCGTCCAATGTGGCGCTCGGTGTCTACGAGAAGCCCGCCGATGTCCCCCTGCGCACCCTGTTCGACGCGGGCGTGCCGATGGCGCTGGGAGCGGACGATCCGCTGCTGTTCGGTTCGCGGCTGGCCGCCCAGTACGACCTGGTGCGCCGCCACCACGGCTTCACCGACGAGGAGCTGGCCGAGCTGGCCCGCCAGTCGGTGCGCGGTTCGGCGGCCCCCGTGGACGTACGCGAGAAGCTGCTGTCCGGGATCGACGACTGGCTGGCCGACTGATTCCGCCCAGCAGCGTGCGGGCGACAGACGGCCCGGCGGCCGTGAGGCAGGGCGTGGGCGTCGCGTACCGAGCGCGTACGCCCCTCGCGTCACCCCCTACAGGCTGACGCCCACCGTCACCGGCTCGTTGACCAGCGTGACGCCGAAGGCCGCGTGCACCCCGGCGACGACCTCGCGGGCCAGGGCGAGGAGGTCCTCGGTGGTGGCCGCGCCCCGGTTGGTGAGGGCGAGGGTGTGCTTGGTGGAGATCCGGGCGGGGCCGCTGCCGTACCCCTTGGTGAATCCGGCCCGGTCGATCAGCCAGGCCGCCGAGGTCTTGGTCCGGCCGTCCTCGGCGGGGAACGCCGGGGGCGTCACGTCCGGCCCGAGGCGTTCGTGGACCCGGCCGAGGAAGTCCTGGAAGGCGGCCGGTCCGAGGATCGGGTTGGTGAAGAAGGACCCCGCGGACCAGGTGTCGTGGTCCTCCGGGTCCAGCACCATGCCCTTGCCCGCGCGCAGCCGCAGGACGGTCTCGCGGGCGGCGGACAGCGGCACGCGGTCGCCCTGCTCGACGCCCATGGCCCTGGCCGTTTCGGGGTACTTGAGGGGCGCGGAAAGCCCGTTCGCCTCTTCCAGCTCGAATCGGACACGCAGCACCACGAACCGGTCGGGTTCGGCCTTGAAGCGGCTGTGGCGGTACGAGAACGCGCACTCCGTGTTCGGAATGGTCACGGTCTCCCCGGTGCGCCGGTCGTAGGCGACGACCTCCGTGATCGTGGAGGAGACCTCCTGTCCGTACGCGCCGACGTTCTGGATGGGTGTCGCGCCCGCGGATCCGGGGATGCCCGCCAGGCACTCGATGCCCGCGAGGCCCGCCTCGACGGTCCGGGCGACGGCATCGGTCCACACCTCTCCGGCCGCCAGCTCCAGGGACGTACCGGAGAGCTCGAAGCCCTTCGTGGCGATGCGCAGCGCGGTGCCGTCGAAGCCCTTGTCCCCGATGACCAGGTTGGAGCCGCCGCCGATGACCAGCAGTGGGGTACCGCTCGCGTCGGCCTCGCGGACAGCGGCGATCACCTCGGCGTCGGTCGTGGCGGTCAGCAGCCGGGCGGCGGGGCCGCCGAGCCGGAAGGTGGTCAGGGGGGCGAGGGGGGCGTCGTGGAGTTCCTGCACGGGGACAAGGGTACGGTCCGTTGCCCCGCCGCTCGTGCGGGGCCACGGACCGTATGCCTGGGCGGGGCGGCTCACACGGCCTCCGGCCGGGGCTCCCTCGCCGTCGGCGAGGGGCAAGCCCGACGGCTGGAGCGCGAGCCCGGTGGCCACGGTCCGGCGGCCCCCGAAGCGGTCGGAGGGGCACGCGGCGAGGGGCGCCCCTCCTCATCGGATCCAGTCGGGGACCCCATGCACGGATCCGCCGACGGATCCGCGGGAGAAGCGCCCCTCAGGCCGCCGCGCTCACCTCTCAGGCGAGCCGGACCACGGCCCGGGACATCCCCAGCACCTTCTTGCCGTCGCACATGGCGACCAGGTCCACCCGGACCAGGTTCTCGTCCAGCATCGCCGCGACCTTGCCGCTGACCTCGATGAGCGCACCCTTGTCGTCGTTGGGCACGACGACCGGCTTGGTGAACCGCACCCCGTAGTCGACGACCGCGCCCGGGTCGCCGGCCCAGTCCGTGACGACCCGGATCGCCTCGGCCATCGTGAACATGCCGTGCGCGATCACGTCCGGCAGCCCGACCTCGCGCGCGAACTTCTCGTTCCAGTGGATCGGGTTGAAGTCGCCCGAGGCGCCCGCGTACTGCACGAGTGTGGCCCGCGTCACCGGGAACGACTGCGCCGGCAGCTCGGTGCCGACCTCGACCGATCCGTAAGAGATCTTCGCCGTCATCACGCCTCCTCGGCGGCGCGCGCCACCAGCTTCGTGACCGCCGTGACCACCAGCTCGCCGGCCTCGTCGTGGACATCCCCGCGAATGTCGAGAACGTCGTTGCCCGCCAGGGACTTGATGCTCTCGATCGTGGACGTGACCGTCAGCCGGTCCCCCGCCCGCACCGGACGCACGTAACTGAACTTCTGGTCCCCGTGCACCACACGGCTGTAGTCCAGGCCCAGCTGCGGGTCCTGCACCACCACCCCGGCGGCCCGGTAGGTGATCGAGAAGACGAACGTGGGCGGCGCGATCACATCGGCGTGACCGAGCGCACGGGCGGCCTCCGGGTCGACGTACGCCGGATGGGTGTCACCCACCGCCTCGGCGAACTCGCGGATCTTCTCCCGGCCGACCTCGTACGCCGGAGTGGGCGGATAGGTCCGCCCCACGAAGGACTGGTCGAGCGCCATGAGCTCGCTACCTCCTGAGAAACCTGGTGAAACTGGTGAAAGACGAATGAGGGCACGCTCCCCGTGCGGGGAGCGACCCCGTACGACGAACCCCATACAACGACACGAGGCCGCCCCCAGAGGGGACGGCCTCGTGTACGAGCCTGATTCAGCGCGTTTCGCGGTGCGCGGTGTGCGAGTTGCAGCGCGGGCAGTGCTTCTTCATCTCAAGACGGTCCGGGTTGTTACGCCGGTTCTTCTTGGTGATGTAGTTCCGCTCCTTGCACTCCACGCAGGCCAGCGTGATCTTCGGGCGGACGTCGGTGGCAGCCACGTGAGTGCTCCTTGGACGGACGTTGGACGGATGAACGCATAAAAGGGTAGCCGATCGAAGGACCGACCCAACCATCGGCTACCGTTAGTAGCGGTGACCGGACTTGAACCGGTGACACAGCGATTATGAGCCGCTTGCTCTACCGACTGAGCTACACCGCTTTGATGATGAGTCCCCCCGCCGAAGCGGGGGTTCCCGATCACCAGAGCCCCAATGCGGAATCGAACCGCAGACCTTCTCCTTACCATGGAGACGCTCTACCGACTGAGCTATTGGGGCGAGCGATGAAGACATTACACGGTCCCCGGCCGGTTGCCCAAATCCGTTTGTGCCGCCTCCCCCGGCCCCTCGTCCGGGGCCTCCCACACCCCCTGATCAGGCCTTGATCCAGGACGCGTCCGCATGCGGTCCGGGCCCGGCCGGCAGCCGGGGCAGGCGCACCGGTACGACTATTCCGCTCCTCCCGGAAGCCGCCTCCGCACGCCCCTAGGGTGTGGTCACTCCGTGTGATCTTGCACCCCTCCCAGGAGCGCGATGCCTGACAGCCAGCCACGGCGGCCCGACGACAACGCGCCCGACAGCGCCGACGCAGCCACCACCGCCGACACCCCCGCCCTCGTCCTCGGCGGCGCCCGCCTCGCCGACGGCCGGGCCGTGGACGTACGCCTGAGCGGCAGCCGGATCGAGGCCGTCGGCACCGCGGGCAGCCTCACCGCCCGCGGCCCCCGGATCGACCTCCGCGGCTATCTGCTGCTCCCCGCCCCGGCCGAACCCCACGCCCACGGCGACACCGCCCTCACGGCGGACAGCCTGGGCCCCGACAGTCCGGGCCCCGCGTCCCACCGCGCCGAGGACATCCAGCGCCGCGCCACGGAGGCGGCGCTCCTCCAACTCGGCCACGGCGCCACCGCCCTGCGCACCCACGTCCGCGTCGGAGACGTCCAGGGCCTCGCCCCGCTCGAAGCCGTCCTCCAGGCCCGGCGGGCCCTGCGCGGCCTCGCCGACGTGATGCCGGTCGCGGTCCCCCGGCTCCTCACGGGCATCGCCGGGGCGGACAGCCTCGCGATGCTCAGGGACGCGGTGAAGATGGGCGCGGCCGTCGTCGGCGGCTGCCCCGACCTCGACCCCGACCCCACGGGCTACACCGAAGCCGTCCTGGAGATCGCCGCCGAGCACGGCTGCCCCGTGGACCTGCACACCGACGCCGACGACCCCGCCCGGCTCGCCCGGCTGGCCACGATGGCCGCGGGCCTGCGTCCGGGTGTCGCCCTCGGCCCCTGCGCCGGTCTGGCCCATCTGCCCCTGGACGCCGCGGCCCGCGCCGCCGACCGGCTCGCCGCCGCCGGGATCACCGTGGTCTGCCTGCCCCAGGGCGGCTGCGCCGGTTCCGAGCGCCGCACGACCGCCCCCGTACGCCTTCTGCGCTCCGCGGGCGTGCACGTCACCGCGGGCAGCGGCGCGCTGCGGGACACGGCCAATCCGGTCGGCCGCGGCGATCCGCTCGAAGCCGCCTACCTCCTCGCCTCGCAGACGGGACTGCGCGCCGAGCAGGCGTACGCCCTGGTCTCCACGAGCGCCCGCGCGGCCCTCGGCCTGCCCGATGTGCGCGTCGAGGCGGGCTTCCCGGCCGAACTCCTCGCCGTACGCGGCGAACGGCTCTCCGCGGCGCTCTCCCTCGCGTACAGCCGCATCGTCATCCACCGCGGCCGGGTCGTGGCCCGTACCAGCGCCGTACGCGAGTACTGCGACTCGGACGCCGACGCCGTCGCGGGCCTCGGCGGGCTTCCGCGCCAGGGCCGGCCCGACCCCGGTGCCGGGCCGAGGAACTGAGCGCGACCCCGCCCCCCGGCGTACGGTCGGGGTATGCGCATTGTCATCGCAGGTGGACACGGACAGATCGCACTGCGGCTGGAGCGGCTGCTCGCCGCACGCGGGGATGAAGCCGTAGGGATCATCCGCAACCCCCAACAGAGTCAGGACCTGACCGACGCCGGCGCCGAACCCGTCGTGCTGGACCTCGAATCGGCCACCGTGGAGCAGACCGCGGAGGTGCTGCGCGGGGCGGACGCGGCCGTCTTCGCGGCGGGCGCCGGGCCGAACAGCGGCACCGCCCGCAAGGACACCGTGGACCGCGACGCCGCCGTGCTGTTCGCCGACGCGGCCGAGGCGGCGGGCGTCCGCCGCTATCTCGTCGTCTCCTCGATGGGCGCCGACCCCGGCCACCCCGGCGACGAGGTCTTCGACGTGTATCTGCGGGCCAAGGGCGCCGCCGACGCGGCCGTACGCTCCCGCACCGCGCTGGACTGGACGATCCTGCGCCCCGGCATGCTGACCGACGACGCGGGCACCGGCCAGGTCCTGCTGGCCGCCTCGACGGGCCGTGGCCCGATCCCCCGCGACGACGTGGCGGCCACGCTGCTGGAGCTGCTGGACACCCCGGCGACGGCGGGCCTCACCCTGGAGGCGATCTCCGGGAACGTGCCCGTGACGGTGGCCGTGAAGGACGTCGCGGGCAACTGAGGCCTCGCGAACGGCCGAACCGGGCCTAGGGCAGCGGCCCCCGTACGACTGTTCCGGACAACGAGGAAGCCCCCGACCGGAGAACCGGTCGGGGGCTTCGTTCGCGTGGCGGCGCCAGGGTTCGAACCTGGGTAGGCTGAGCCGGCAGATTTACAGCGGGCCGCGTTCCCCACGTGCGGCCTGCACCTTTGCCTGCGACCACGGTTACTGGGGGACATCTGGGGGATTGGCTTGCGCCCCTCAGATCCCAGAGCCGCTAGCCTCAGGCACCGACAGCAGGCGACGAGTGACTATCGTTCGACTCGCTGGACGATACATCTGGCCAGGTTCATGAAGTTCGTGATCGATGGGGCTTCCAGAACCAAGAGCTTGGGCGCACGCTCGCTACCGTCTCCAAGACCGCATCCGCTCTCAGCCACCAGAGGCGTGAGCCAGCGGACCGTATCGCGCTCAGCAGCAAAGAAGATCACTGGCCGATCCGCCCACGGATGTTCGCCGGAGTGGCTGCGGCAACTCGCAGCCGTGAAGCACCCAATCGATGTGAGGGCGTACGAAAGACCTGCCACCCCAAGTTCCAGGGCTTCCAAGGGCACCCCTTCGTCGGAGTCTAGGCTCGCTTCCCGAACCAGTTCGCTGTCCGGGTATTGCTCGGCGTAGCCAACTGGGAGGTATTCAAGTTCCCTCTTCTCTATCGCCTGGGCCAGGCAGTCGAACTCAACCTCGTTGCGGCTTGCTTGATCGACGAGGCTGACCAGGCGTCTTTCTTCTTCGATCATGGCGCGCGCCTCCTCGCGCCCCACCTCACCTATGGCCCAAACATCACGGAAGTAGCCGTACCCCTCTTCGTCCACCTCGTCCGGGGCGGGCAAGCCCATCGCCAGGTGCACGGGGAAGGCGGGGACGACGTCGATGTCGGCACTCGGGATCACGCAGCAGCTCCCACTGGGTCTGGACGTTTCCAATCCGCCGCATCCGAGGACAGATCGGCCCACCCCACCCTGCAATGCGCCACCGTCACAGCACAACAGATGTGCGGCGGACGTCTCCGCACCGCCGACGCGTGACGCGAGTCGTGTCGTCCCATCGCTTGCCCGTCGCGCCGCTTGCGGGGCTAGTCGCCCGGCAAGCCGTGAGCGATCATTGAGCCTTGGTGACACCAAGAGATTAGGGGAACAGTCAATGGACGCCTACCGCAAGCTGCAGAATTTGGCACAGAAGCTTCCAAGAGACTTAGCTATTTGGAAGTTCGGACAATCTAGCCTGCACGCCTTGCTTCTATCTATTGCCGTCCGATACATGAAAGAACTTCTCCAGTCTCAGAAAGGTGGAGAAACAGAATTTGATCCATCTGGGCGTCAGTACGCCAATGCTACCGCACGGCTGATCGAATGGAGCTATCAATATGGCGACCAATCTTCCAGCGGCACCCCCGACATAAAGTCTGTGGAAGAAGCAGTGAATCTAGCGCTTGACTGGGAGGTTGTAGAGATAGGCACTCAAGGCGGACGCGCCGGCCGGGTACAGGTAGATGAAGACAAGGAGGGTCTTTATATTGAACCTGCATCTCACGCCAGCATTGAAGTTCTAGACATGGTTTTAGAGCAGATCGACACTCTCAACCCCGAAGAAAGTCGCATAGGGCCGAGCCTGGAGCCCGCTCACTCATTCTTCGCCTCCCAACAGGGTGTATTGCACGTGCACAAGCGGCTTCCACCATGGATCGGCGGACTTTATGTGCAACATATGAAGAACTATTCAGCGCAGCACCTTTGGGAGATACCAGGGGACGCCGATCTCGGCGGCTTGAAGGTCCGAGATGCCGTCCCTCTGATAGGAACAATCAAAGGCATGTCACTACTCCAGCTCACACCATTTAGAGGTGAGCCGCTCCCGAATACAGCATATCTCTCGATGTCACCGGAGACGCTGAGGAGATACCTGAATCGCTACAACCCAGGAAATGATGCGATTGACAGATTCATTGAAATGGTCACCTATACAGGCCCCGGAGGCAAGACGCCATTCTCGGCGCCAGTGGTGCCCTGGGGCGACAAGGTAATAATTCCATTCCCTCTGCTATCAGAAGGCCTTGAGGAGCGGATGATCCTTCGCGCCGCAGCATCCAATCCGGCAACCTCAGGGGCTCTAGGCGGTGCCCTGGGCAAAGTCGGCAGGAGATGGGGAGATCGACTCACAGAGTCCATACCGGGTGCCCGTGTCGCGAATGAAGTGAAGGTACTAGCCCCCAACCGCAGAAAGATCGGCGATTTGGACGTAGTAGTTCTGGATGCAGACCGCAAAAGCGGTCTGATCGTCGAAGTAAAATGGCCGATCGACGCTCGCAATCTCTCCGAAGCATGGAAGCAGGAAGATGCCATAGATAAGGGTCGATCTCAGGTATTACGCCTACAGAAGGAGATCAGAGAGGGGGCAACTGTTAAGCTGCCACCAAACTGGCCACCTTTCGACCAGGTTAACTGGCAGTGGATTGTAGGAACGGCGAGGTACCTTGACCCCCGTATCACGGACAGCGAAATAGCCTCCACAAGCCTACGACTGGTGGAACAACTTCTACCGGTGAGCACAACGCGAGAACTGCTGCATAAAATAAAGCACTTCCCCTACCCCCAAGAAGGTCAAGAGTTCACCCTAGGATGGAAGCGGATTCGTGTAGGCGGACAGAACATTCGATGTCGCCTTATAGAGATGATCGAACCTCTACCCGTACCACCTAGCGACCGCAAACGATCTAAGGGTTGGACATAGCCTCAATTGCCATCTAGAGCGTTCAGGCGGGTGCCTCACACTGAGAAGTATCGCTTCAGAAAGCGCGCGCAGTGGCGGCACCGGACGTACTGAGCCTTAACCGAACTGGATGTCGCTATCCGTGCTGTGCACGGTGATCTGCCGCGCCCTGGCAGCATCCTGCTCCTCCGAGGGCAGTGTGGCCCACCATGTGCGGGCGCCGGCCAACATATCCAGCGCGAACGTATCGACCATGAGATTCAGCGCCCTGCCAGACTTGTTCATATGCACGCTGTTACCAAGCCGTCCCGGTGCACAGAAGTGAAACTCGTCGAGCGCTTCGCGTACCTCGTGGGCGGTAGTTTTGTCACTGCCTTCGTGCAGCAACGCGCAGCGGAGGGCATAACAGTCCTTGCCAGATAGGAACTTGACCTCTTCCCTGTCTTTTGACGCCCCCACATAGCGGGTGTACGTCGGCGCGACATAAGCCTCGAACCATGCAGCGTAGCGAGACCTCGAGGTCTTACGCTCCGGATCGCTGGCCTTCACACAAATGTCCGGCAGGGTCAATGCCATCACCAGCGAGGCATGCCAGTTACGGCCCTTCACTGACTGCTCAAGTCCGTTGAAGAAGCCTTCCATTGCCGTGCCCTCCTCGCGTCGCCCCTATCCCCCATACAACCTCAGGAGCATTAGAAACGCCCGCTCAAGCCCAGCTAGACGGATCGGAGGGGTCTTGAGCGGGCGTGCACCCGGCGGGGTCGCTCAGGTCTTTTCTGCAACAGGCATCAGACGACTAGTGAAGCCTTGGCGCGCCAGCCGCTCGTAGGCCTCAACTACCTCCTGCGGAACATCTTGCGGGATCGCCAAGTTCCGCCCAGGGAAGACCAGTACTCGTTGGAGCGCGCCCACGATCATGTCGATCACCATCGAAGCGTCGCCGATCGTTTCGACGTACTCGTGCAGCTTCATATGCGTGGACGCACTAATGACATCCACTGTCGGCCACAGCTTTCGCATCATGGCGTAAGAGCGCCGCTCCTCATACGGCTTGCTGACGAGCAGGACGGAGGACACTGCAACGCCAGCATCCGCCAGCACCTGCCTGCTGAACTCAATGTTCTCCCCAGTGTTGGTCGCACGAGGCTCTACCAGGATGGCCTCATCCGGTACCCCGAGCTCCAGGGCCCGCTCACGGTAGTGAACGGCCTCACCCCGAGGCATACGCATCCTTGTCGTCGGACTGGTAGCACCGGTAAACACAAGCACCGGAGCCAGGCCCTGGTGGTACAGATGGGCCGCGACGTCTGCCACTCCGAGATCGTGGCTGCCCAAGCCGATGACGACCGAACTAACTCGGAGAGCATGGTGCATACGGTGGTAGTCCCAGAGCAGCCTGGCGTCCTCATACGCCTCCGCTGAGATCATTCCAGTTCCTCCCTCTCCCCTGCTGAGTCCGGAACTTTGAAGTCGTACTCCCACGCAAAGCGAGAGGCCGAGTGGATGCCGACTGCGAACTCGACCACAGTGCCATCCGCCGTGCGCGTAGTCCGGTGAAGCTCAACCACTGGCTCACCAGCGGGAAGTTGCAGGAGCTGCGTTTCATCTGCCGTCGGAACGCGCGCGAACAACGACTCCCTCATGTGGTCGATCTCGTACCCGGCGTCGTAGAGGACTCGATAGCCGCCGCCTCTGCCGGCAGGGCCGGGCGTGGGGTCAACAAGACGTGTCCCCTCAACATGCTCCGGCCTGTAGTAACTAGTCAGAGTATGGGTGGGCTGAGCTCCTTCCCGGACAAGTCGGGCGCGCGCGTACACCTCAGAACCAGTCAGCACGCCTAGCGCCTCCGCCACAAGATCGCTCGCGTGCACTCGACTGACGGTCTGAGTCTGCTCGTCGCGCTTGTATGCACGCCCAGTAGCCACTCGGTCGGCGATGAACGCAACTTCGTCGCCGTCGCGCCACTTGGCCTTGTCGTACCGGTAGATGCCGAGCCGCTTAAGCGGAGCACGCTGCCGCACCACCGTTCCGTGGCCACGCGTGGACGTGACGAGCCCCTCGGCCTCAAGGGCCTTGTAGGCCTGATGAACCGTTGCCTTCGAGCCCTCTCCTGCTTCGACCAGCTCTCTGATCTGGGGCAACTGAGCGCCCGGAGCGTACTCGCCGTTCTTGATCTGTTCCGCGAGCCTGTCCGCCAGGTCTCGCCACTTGGGTGCCACGCAGAACTCCTCTCGACAGAGCCAGTGAAACACAGTCCTAGGACTGTTGACAGTCCTAGGACTGCATGCCATCTTCTTCTCAGGTCGCTCGCAGTCCTAGGACAGCGAGAGAGGTGGTTCTTCTTTGGGCTGCCTCAGGCCACACCGGTTCGGGATAGCTCGCCTTGTGAGGGGCCCCGAGTTGGTCGCCCTTTGAGAACTGAAGAGCGTGTCGAGGGAATCCCGCCCCACCTCGCAATAAGCGGGCGGGTGCGCACGGCTCTGCCCCGTGCGCGGTACAGCGCATCACGACCTTCTCGCAGCTCATCGGCTGCGGCGGTTGCCTCCGCTGCTCGTCTCGTACGAGCAGCGCTGAGGGGAGCCGGATCGACCGACTTCAACGGCGTGCGACCCCGGGTGGCTAGACCCGGGGCCGCTGTTCGGGCCGTTGCCACCTGCTAGGGAGAACACGACCCATGAGCTACATCGTCACTGTTCAGGAAGCTGTTACCGCCGCCGAGTGCTTCGACTCCATGGAGCCCTTGAACGCGGAGCTGGACGCCATCAACATCGAGATGCCCGTGATCCTCGCGGACGTCGACCTGCTCGACGCGCAGATCGTCACCCTCGACCGCACCCCGACCGAGCTGGACCAGCAGCGCATCCGCCGGGCCCACCGCCGGGTGCTGGCCGCCCGCCGGGACCTCGCCAACCGCGCCACCACCGTCGCGGTCTCCGGCGGTGCGGCATGAGCGCCACGGCGACGAAGACGGTTCTGCCGGCCGTCGGGATGACGGCTGTTTCCATGGTCCTCACCCTGGCCGTGGTCGTGATGTGGCTCGGCACCGCGATGCCGTGGCCGGTCGCCCTCGTAGTCGGGCTGGGGATCGACGGAGGGTGGCTCGCCACCCTCGCCTACGAACGCCGCCTCGCAGCCCAGGGCGACCACTCCACCCCCGTCGCGTCCGTGGGCTGGTTCTTCGGCCTGGTCGCCACCGGCGTGCTGGTCGCTCACGCCGTCACCGCCGACACCAACGCCGGAGCCTGGTTGGCGGTCGCCTGGCTGCCGCTGGCGGCGAAGGCTTTGTGGTTGGTTCACGGGTTGTGGGAGCGAACCGCGCTGACCGGTTCCGCGCTGGAGGCGATCCAGGGCATCCAGCAGGAAGCCCGCGACGAAGCCGCCGTGGCTCGTGCTCGGCTGCGGGCCGAGGCCGGCACGGAAGAGACGCGGCTGGCGGCTGTGACGCAGGCCGGTGCGCGCGTCGCACGCGTCCAGGCACAGACCGCCACCACCCTCGCCCGAGCCTGGTCGATGCTGGAGAACACCCGGTCCGGGAAGGACACCGGCAGGGCCCTGACCAGCGTGACGACCCGCGTCACACCCTGCGTCACACCCACCTGGGAACTCCCCGTCTGGGGCCCCACCAACCCCCTGCCCGCACTCGACCCCGCACCCGCGCTCACGGACACGGAGCTGGACCGGCTGGTGGACGAGATCCGGCACAGCGAGACCCCGGCCCTGTCGTATCGCGAGATGTCCTCCCGGTTCCGGGCCGCCGGCCACTCCGCGTCCGAGGTCCGGCTGCGGGCCGCGTGGAAGCGGGTGGCCTGATGGACCGGCTGCATCAAGCTCGCCGTCTCCTGGACCGTCCGCCGACTCCGGTTCTCGCCGGACAGCTCGCCGCTCCCGCCCCCGGCCTGCGCATCGGTTCGGTGTGCTCCGGCTACCGGGGCCTGGACATCGCCGTGGAAGCGGTGTTCGGCGGGACCACCACGTGGGTGTCGGACATCGACCCCGGGGCGAATGCGGTCCTGGCGCACCGTTGGCCGACCGTGCCGAACCTGGGTGACCTGACCGCCGTGGACTGGTCGGCCGTCGAGCCGGTGGATGTCTTCTGCGGGGGCTACCCCTGCCAGCCCTTCAGCAGCGCCGGCCAACGGAAAGGAACCGGCGATGAACGCCACATCTGGCCGTGGATTGCCCGTGCCCTTCGCGTTCTACGACCCCGCATCGCAGTCTTTGAGAACGTCGGCGGTCACCTTCGACTCGGATTCGACGTCGTCCTCGCCGACCTTGCCGCCCTCGGGTTCGATGTTGAGTGGGACGTTGTACGCGCGTCGGAGGTCGGCGCTCCCCACCAGCGCCGCCGACTCATCATCCTCGCCACTGCTCAAGACGCCCACTGCGAACTTGGCGGTCAACGGCGGGTCGCAGCACCCGGACAAGCGGAAGGCCGGGGGGCATGGGCCGACATTGGCCGACGAGGTGGAACACCTGCTGCCCACCCCACGGGCCTCGGACACGGGTACACCCGGGCGCCGGGCGTCGGAGGGATTCAGGCCCCCGCTGTCTCAGGTCGTCATACCGCTGTTCCCGACCCCGGCCGCGTCGGACTCGGCGAACACGGCGAACTTCCGGCCAGACGGGACACCGTACGGGCAGGGGTACGGGCCGACGCTCCTCGACGCGACACGGCACCTGCTCCCCACACCGACCGCAGCCGACGGAGACCGGACCAGCCCGACGTACGGGCGGGGCAACCCGACGCTGCGTGGGGCCGTTTCGCCCCCGCCATCCGCCGCTGGGAGCACGCCACCGGACGACGAGCCCCATGGGCAACTGACGCTCGAAATCGGCTGAACCCCGAGTTCGTCGAGTGGCTCATGGGCCTGCCCGCCGGCCACGTCACCCAGGTCCCCGGGCTCACCCGCAACCAGATGCTCCACGCCCTCGGCAACGGCGTCGTCCCCCAACAGGCGACCGCCGCCCTGCGGGTCCTCCTCGACCGGTACAACGCCCACACCCTGTCCACCGCTGCCTGACCTGGAAGGACCGTCATGGACCACCTGCCCGAACCCCGCCGGCCGTCCGTCGTGCACCTCCCGGACGGTACCCCCGCCTACACCGACCATCTCCCCGCCACCTACCAACCCGCCAACACAACACCGCAGGTCATCCACGTCCACCAGGCACCCCCGGACCGCACGGTGCAGCGCCTCGCGCTCGGCTCCGGCGTAGGCGCCGGGGCCGTCGCCGTCGGCGTCTACTTCGGGCCCCTGCTGGTCGGCGTCCTGACGGCCATCGCCGCGAACCTCGCCCTGCTGGCCCTGGTCGCCACCGTGTGCGCCTGGGGCGTGGTGACGGTCGTGAAGTCCGTGAGTGACGGCAAGGCCGCCCGTAAGCGCCGCTGACCGAAGGGAGCCACACCGTGTTCCAGGCAGGCCAGGAAGTGCGGATCGTCGGTTGTGAGGACGACCCGCGTGCGGCCGGTCGTACCGGTCGGATCGTCGACGAGACCCCGCCCGGGCCCCTCACCGGAGGCCGCTGGACCGTGCACCGTATCGGGCTGCTGATCGGCCCCGTGCTGTGCCACACCCACGAGTTGCGGCCCGCCTGACGGTTGCCCGCGCCGCCCCGGCTCCCGGGGCGGCAAGGGGAGCCGGACAGTCCGGCCCCACCCGTCTGGGAGGTCCCCGTGCCGAGCAACCCCACCGTCTACAGCTATACCCGAGCCGAGTCCCGCGAGCGCGCCAAGCTCTTCCGCAAGGGGTTCCGTCAGGCCCTCGCGGACTGCGTCGACCCGGACATCAAGCGAAAGATCGAGCGCATCGACCAGTCCGCCGCCGAGCGCGGTGCTCTGGAGCTGGCCGCGCTGCACCGAGTGCAGGCCGAGGCCCGCCACGACCTCGCCGCCGCCAAGGCCGCCGAACGCACCGCACCGCGCGCCGACAAGGCCGCCGCCCGGCAGGCCCGCAAGGCCGCCGAGGAGCGCGTACGCCTCGCTGAGCGGGCCGTCCACAAGGCTGAGCAGAGCTGAGCGGGGGCGGCCGGACCCGGCCAAGGAAACCGGCCGCCCCCTTCACACCCATCCCGTTGCACTGAGCAGGAGAGGCACGTTCATCATGACCGAACCCGCCGGCACGGCCCCCGTCATGGGGACCGTGCACCACCTCGACGACCACCGCCCCACCACCCACGACACCGAGCCGGTGGTGAGCCTGACCAAGGACCCCACCACCCCCGACACGCCGCCGACCGCTCCCCGCCCGTCACGGGTGGTCCGTACCGCCCGCATGGTCCGGACGGTTGCGACGCACGACCGCACCCGGAGCACGGCCCGTTTCACCGTCCGGCACGGCATGTACGTGGTCGGGGGCGGTCGGATCGTGGCCCGCCGGGCGTGGGACGGGCGGACCGCGTCCCGGTATCTGAAGATGCTGCGGGCGGCGGAAGCCGCGGGGAACACCGAGCTGGCCGAGGAGTGGGAAGAGCGCCTGCACCGCTTCCGTGCCGAGCGGCACAAGCGGCGGATGGACCTGCTGACCGCCCCGGAACGGGCGGTCAAGGCCGCCGGATACGGGGCGGCCGGCGGACTCGGGTTACTGCTGGCGGTCGGGATCGCTCTCGCCATCGCCACCAAGGACCCCGCCGACGTCGTCACCCCGCTCATGGCCCTGGTCGACCTGATCCGACTGCTGGTCGTCATCGTCACCGTGGTCTGGGGCCCGCTCCTCGCCGTGGGCCCGTGGCTCGCTCTCGCCGCGATCTGGGCGGTGGGCCGCAACCAGCAGGCCGCCCCCGCCTGGGCGATGCCCACCACCGCCGACACCGAGAACCGCGACACGGTCCCCGACGAGGGCGCGATCCTGGACGCGCTGCGGCACCTGGGCATCTCGAAGCTCAACCAGGCGTTCAAGGACGGCTGGCAGCCCCGATGGGTCGCCCCCACGACCCGCCTGGGCAACGGCTGGCACTCGCGGCTCCAACTCCCGATGGGGGTGACGGTCGAGATGGTCAGCGAAAAGAAGACCGTCCTGGCCCACAACCTGATGCGCAAGCCGGTCGAGGTCTGGCCCACCGAAGCAGAAGCCAGCGTCCTCGACCTCTGGGTGGCCGACGCCGGTTCCCTGTCCGGCAAGGTGCCCGACTGGCCGCTGCTGACTGGCGGTGAGGCCGACTACTTCAAGGGTGTGCCGGTCGGGGTGTCCCAGCGTGGGGACCAGGTGTTCGGCAAGCTCATGGCCGCCAACTACATGGTCGGCGGGATCATGGGATCGGGTAAGTCGTCTCTGGTCGTGGCCCTGCTGCTGGGGGCGATGCTCGATCCGCTGGTGGACATCGAGGCGTACGTCATGGCCTACAACGTCGACTACGACCCGATGCGCGATCGCCTCCGGGTGCTGGTCAAGGGCGACGAGGACGAGCAGATCGAGGCAGCCGTCAAGGCCCTGCGGAACCTGCGTAACGAGGTCACCGAGCGCGGCAAGCTCCTCGAACAGCTCGGAGGCGACGAGGTCCGCCTCACCCGCGCTCTGGCCCAGCGGGATCCGAGGATGCGGCCGAAGGTCGTGGTGTTCGACGAGTGCCACGAGCTGTTCATGCACAAGAAGTACGGGGCCGAGGCCGCCGAGCTGGCGGTGAAGGTGATGAAGAAGGCCCGCAAGGTCGGCATCACCCTCATCTTCGTCACCGTGTCCCCGACGGCGGACAGCATCCCGAAGGACGTCACCCGCAACACCTCCCACCGGGTCGCGTTCGCCGTGGGCGACCACGTCGCCAACGACGGCCTCCTCGGGACGGGCAAGCACAAGGCCGGGATCACCGCCACCAACCTCAACCCCGCTGAGAACGTCGGCACCGCGTTGACGGTCGGCTTCACCAAGAACCCGTTCGAACTGGTCCGCTCCCACTACGTCCGCAAGGACTCCACCACCGACCAGATCACCCCCGTCGTCCAACGCGCCCTCGCCCTGCGCGAAGGCGTCACGACCGCCCCGGACGCGCCGGGCGATGAGCCCGCCGACCACCTGGCCGACTTCCTGACGGTGCTGGGCGAGGCCAAGCGGATGCGGACCGATGAGGTCCGCCAGCGCCTCGCCGCCCACAACCCGGGCGAGTACCACGGGTGGACCGCCGGCGACCTCGCCAACGCCCTGGACGCGGTCGGGGCACCGGCCTACAAGTCCGGCGGGGTCATGGTCGTCAGCCGCGCCCGGCTTCTCGAAGCATCCGAGGACCGCACCGACACCACCCCCGACAGTCACACAGCGTGAAGGGAGGCGGCCAGGGAGGCAGGGAGAACTCCCTACCCGCCTCCCTCACCCCGACTCCCCCACCTGACCAGCTGTAACACCCCGTTAGGGAGTCAGGGAGGCAGCCCCCGACGACCAGCGGAAACCCCAGAATCCTGGGTCTCCGCGCCCCTCGCCGCCTCCCTCCCTGTCACACACAGCAACCGAAACCGGCAAGACGAAAGCGGCCCCCTCTCACGCCAGTGAACCGGGGCCGCTCTCGTCTGCCAGCACTCAGAACTGGAGACATCCATCATGACGCACCCCACCGTCGTGCGGGAGGCCGCACGCGTCGTCGCGATCGAGGCCACCCGCGCCTACGTCGCAAACATCCGCCCCATCGACCTCACCAACCCGAACGTGCTCGTCGGTCACCTCATGGCCGCCGAGACCCTGCTCATGGACATCGTCACCGCCCACACCGAGCCCACCGAGACCGAGGGGGCCGCGTGAACGTCCACCTGCGCGCCGCCCTTGCCCTGGCCGCCCGGGGCGTGCCCGCCATGCCGTTACGGGCCGGGAAGGTCCCGTTCGGCAACTGCCCCGCCTGCCGGGACAACGCGTGCGGCGGGCGGCCGAACATGAAGACCCCCGGCCCTTGCGACTGCACGCAGCCGTGCCACGCGTGGGCCGCCGCCACCACCGACCCCGATACCCTCACCGGGCCCGCGTGGGCGCCGGTGTGGAAGCAGGCCGCGGCCGTCGCCTACCACCCCGGCGGCATCGGGCTCACCGTCGTCGACCTCGACCACGCCGACGCGGTCGCCTGGGCCCGCCGGACGCTACCCGCCACGCGGACCGTTCCCACGACGCGGGGCGAACACTGGATCTTCCAGGGGGCGATGCCGTCCGTGAACGCGGTACGGGACGGTGTCGACATCAAGTCGACCATGGTCTACGCCCGGTGGCTCGGCCCCGGCACCGGCACCATGACCACCCTCCCGGACACAGTGCGGGCCCTGATCGTCAAGCAACCGTCGCCGGTCCGGCCCGTCACGGCGCATGTGCCGGCCGGGGGCGGGGAGTGCCGCCACCGCACCCCTGCCTACCTGGAACGTGGCATCGCGATGGCGGAGCAGCGGATCACGGCCGCGACGAGCGGTGTGCACGCCACGGTGTACCGGACGTTCCTCGCCGTGCTGTCTGCCCATGGCCGGTGCGGGTGCCTCACCGACGCCCACGCCGCCCGGCTGTTCGCCGCCGCGCAGACCAAGGGCGAAAGCCCCCGGCACTGCGTCGATGCCTGGTCCAACGCCCGTACCGCACTGGGGATGTGAGTCATGTCCGAGGACGAGAAGAACCCGGCGCGTGAGGTCATCAGCGACTACGCGCAGTCCCACTTCCGGTACTTCCGAACCGCCGACGGCACCGTCTACGCCCAGAAGAACGGCCACCCGGTCGCCCGGCCGATCCGATCGCAGGGCACGACGGGCAGCCACCGGCAGGAACTCATGGTCGGCATGTTCAAGGACGGTGTCGGCGTCTTCAACGGCACGGCTTTGAAGGAGGCGTTGGATTTGATCGAGGCGTTGGCGATGACCGAGACCACCCAGGCCGTGCACATCCGCGTCGCCCCCGGCTTCAACGGAGCCACCTGGCTGGATCTCGGGCGGGCAGACGGGCAGTCGGTCCGTATCCACCCCACCGGGTGGGAGATCACCGTTCCCGACCCGCGCGAGGTGTGCTGGCGGCGCACCCAGCTCACCGGGGAACTGCCCCTGCCGGCCAAGGACACCGAGGGCAAGGGCATCGACCTGCTGATGCGGCTGTGCAACTTCGCCAACGCCGAAACCGAATGCCTGGCCATCGCCTGGCTGATCGGGTGCCTGGGGCCGGGTGTGCCCGTCCCGGCCCCGTTCCTCACCGGTCCGCAGGGTGCGGGGAAGTCGACCGGGGGCCGGATGCTGGTGCGGATCGTGGAGGGCATGAGCGGGGACCTGCGCCGGGCCCCGAAGGACGAGGAGAACCTGATCGCGGCCGTCGCCGCCGGATGGGTCACCGCCCTGGACAACCTCTCCCACATGACGCCGGACCTGTCCGACGCCATGTGCTGCATCGTCACAGGAGCCGAGAGCGTGAAGCGGGCGCTGTTCACGGACGGGGACGTGCACCGGGCCCGCTACCGCCGACCGCTCCTCCTGACCGGGATCGACGTGGGAGTCATCCGGCCGGACCTCGCGGAACGGCTGCTGCCGTTGCGGTTGGAGCGGCCCACGGTCCGGCGGACCGAGGCGGAGCTGTGGGCGGAGTACGAAGAGGTTCTGCCCGTGGTCCTCGGGTCGCTCCTCGACCTCACGGTCAAGGTCCGGGCCGCCGAAGCGGAGACACCGACCGATCTGCGGATGGCGGACTTCGCCCACCTCTGCGCCCAACTCGACGTCGCCACCGGGCTGGGAGCTCTCCCCGCGTACCGGGCGAGCCTGGACGACCTGAACGACGACGTCATCGAAGGCGACCTGCTCGCGCAGACCGTCCTCCAGCACGCCGAGACCCTCGACCCCGGGGGCGAGCAGCGCATGACGTCCACGGAGTGGCTGCACGCCCTGAGCCACCTCTACAGCGGCGAGGAGCTACGCCCTCTGCCGAAAGGGTGGCCGACCACCGGCAAGGTGCTCTCCGACCGACTCAAGCGCCTTCAACCCACCCTCGCCGCCCGGGGCGTCCTCATCGACACCGGTCGCACCAAAGCAGGCCGCTACCTCGAAATGACCCGCCCGGCCGCACCCCCGCCCCCGCAGCCCCCGGAACAGTCGGCAGCGTTCTGACCCCACCGGCCACCCCGGGTGACAAGCAAGAGGAGCACCCCGCGCCACGCCGGCGGGTGCTCCTCTTGCTGTTCGGCGGAAGGCCGCCCCAGAGGCGCGCCCGAAGGGCCCCTCACTTCGTCTGAAGGACCACCGCGACTACTACAGACACCCCCTCTCCTTTCCTAAGTAGGGAAGGTCTGCGTCACCTGCGTCACCAGGGACGGGAAACGGCCCCTGACCTGCACCGGAAGGGGTGACGCAGACGCCGAATCCTGCGTCACCCCTGCGTCACCCGCGTCATCTCCTACGTCATCCGGTGACGCACGGGTGACGCACACCGGACCGGCTGCGTCACCCAAAACCCCAGCTCACAGCCTCAAATGACGCAGGTGACGCGGTGACGCAGAAATCCACACCTCGGACAACCACGCGCTCGCAACCCACCAAGCCCCCGAAGGAGTCGCACCGTGGCCCGCCCCAAGATGCTCAAGCTCCGCGAAGTCCTCGAAGAGATCGACATCAGCCGCGCCGCCTTCTACCGCATGCGCGCCCGAGGCCAGGCACCCCGTCTTCAGAAGCTGCCGAACGGACACGTCCGCGTCAGCCGCGCGGACCTGGACGCCTGGTGGGGGACCTGCGAAGAGCGCGCCGCCTAACCACAACTACCGATTCGAGGGCCGCCTCCGTCGGAGGCGGCCCTCCCCTTCCGAGCCCGGAGCGCCATGCCCCTCACCTATGACGTCCGCATCTACAGCATCGAGACACGACGCGACCGCCCGAAGCCCTACCGAGTCCGCTGGATCGTCGGACCCCAGAAGCATTCGAAGAGCTACACCGTCAAAGCTCAAGCCGACGGTCGACGGTCGGAACTGATGTCCGCTCTCCGCAGGGGTGACCAGTTCGACGTGGAGACCGGTCTCCCGACCGCCGAGCTACGCATTCAGGGCAGCCGCGTGACCTGGTACGAGCACACGCGAGCGTACGTGGACCGCAGGTGGGATCGTCTCCCCGCCAAGTCTCGCCGCAATGACGCCGATTCTCTCGCCACGATCACGCCAGCGCTCATGAAGAGCGTCGCCGGTCGCCCGTCGCCCGGTGCCGTCCGTGCCGCTCTGTACGGGTGGGCGTACAACAAGAGCCGCTGGGGCCAGGAGCCGCCTGCCGAGGTTGCTAGCGTGCTGCGCTGGGTGGAGAAGAACTCCCTGCCTATCGCCGCGCTCGAAGACCCCGCCACGCTCCGCCTAGCGCTCGACGCACTATCGACGCTCCAGAACGGCTCCCCCGCAGCCGGGAGCACCGCACGCCGGAAGCGAGCCTGCCTGAGTGACGTTCTGGGGCTCGCAGTCGAGCGGCGGCATTTCAGTGTCCCCGTCAACCCGCTGTCCACTGTGAAGTGGACGGCTCCGAAGTCCGTTGAAGAAGTCGATCCGGCGAGCGTCGCCAATCCCCGGCAGATCCGGGAGCTCCTGGCTGCCGTTCGGAAGCAGGGCGAGCGGGGCGCTCGCCTCGAAGCCTTCTTCGGGTGCCTCTACTACGCACTTATGCGCCCCGCAGAGGCGACGGGGCTCACCGAGGCGCAGTGCTACCTGCCCGAGGAGGGGTGGGGCGACATCACCCTCCGTGGCGGCATTGTCCACGCAGGCCACGCCTGGACCGATGACGATCGGGCCCACCAAGCCCGCCACCTCAAAGCGCGTGCCGAACGGGACTCCCGGGTGGTGCCGATTCCCCCCATCTTCGTGGCCATGCTCAGGTCGCACATCGAGCGCTTCGGCACCGCGCCCGACGGCCGCCTGTTCCGGACCAGCCGAGGAGGTGTGATTCAAGACACGGGATACGGCGAGGTCCTGGCCGCCGCTCGCGCGGAAGCCCTGACTCCGCACGAGTTCGAGTCGCCTCTGGCTCGACGTGCGTACGACTGGAGGGCTGCCGGGGTCTCGTTCCTGGTTTTCCTCGGGGTCGATCCGATGGAGGTCGCGCGCCGGGCCGGCCACTCAGTCGCGGTGCTTCTGCGCGTCTATGCCAAGGTCCTCGCGCGGTCGCAGGAGCGAGCGAATCAGAAGATCGAGGCTGGCCTGCGCGCATGGGACGGAGAGACCCCGTCCCCCGGGGGACGCCTGGGGGACACGCGCTGATCAGGGTTGGTCTACACCCGGCACAGGGTGAGACAACTCGCACATTTCGACCTCGCTCGACGCCGCAGGATCGAACACGAAAAAGCCCCCTCCCAGACTGCGTTTCCGCAGTTCAGGAGGGGGCTTCGTTCGCGTGGCGGCGCCAGGGTTCGAACCTGGGTAGGCTGAGCCGGCAGATTTACAGTCTGCTCCCTTTGGCCACTCGGGCACACCGCCTCGAACGACGCGTTGGATCTCGTGGTGAGCTCCTTGGCGACGACGTAAACAATACCCGATGACCAGGGGTGCTCCGCCACCTCATTGATCAGCGCCCGGAGGGTGCGGCGGTGGCTAGGCTTTGGCCTGTATCCCCACGCACATTCGACGCAAGGAGCCACACGTCATGGCCGACTCCAGTTTCGACATCGTCTCGAAGGTCGAGCGGCAGGAGGTCGACAACGCCCTCAACCAGGCCGCCAAGGAGATCTCCCAGCGTTACGACTTCAAGGGCACGGGCGCCTCGATCTCGTGGTCGGGCGAGAAGATCCTGATGGAGGCGAACGGCGAGGAGCGTGTCAAGGCCATCCTCGACATCTTCCAGTCCAAGCTGATCAAGCGCGGTATCTCGCTGAAGTCGCTGGACGCCGGTGAGCCGCAGCTCTCCGGCAAGGAGTACAAGATCTTCGCCACGATCGAGGAAGGCATCTCCCAGGAGAACGCCAAGAAGGTGGCGAAGACGATCCGCGACGAGGGCCCGAAGGGCGTCAAGGCGCAGGTCCAGGGTGACGAGCTGCGCGTCAGCTCGAAGAGCCGGGACGACCTCCAGGCCGTTCAGGCGCTGCTGAAGGGCAAGGACTTCGAGTTCGCGATCCAGTTCGTGAACTACCGGTAGTCACGGCAGCCGACTGCCGCACGCGACGGGGCACACCGCCGAGGCCGACCTCGACGGCGTGCCTCTCCGCGTTTCCGGCCCGTGCGGTCGTGCGGGGCGTGCGGCCCGTTCGGCCCGTGCCGGGCGTGCGGACGCGATGTCCGAATACCGCCGGTGGTGGTGGGCGGACGGGCGCAGACTGGCCGTACGGACCGGGGAAGTGAGAAGGCATGACGACGACGGTGTACGCGCGGGTGGAGAGCCCGTTGGGCGAGTTGCTGCTGGTCGGCGAGGAGACGGCGGTGGCGGACGGACCGGATACGGGCGGGGCCGGCGGAGCAGTTGGAGTCGGCGGGGCCGGCGGAGCAGCCCGAGTCGGCGGGGGCGTCCGGCTGCGTTCGTTGTCCGTGCCCGGCCAGAAGGGTGGCGCGGTCGTCCAGGACGGCTGGCGGAACGCCCCCGCGGCGTTCACAGAGGTCGCCCGGCAACTGGAGGCGTACTTCGCGGGGCGTTCGACGCGGTTCGACGTGCCGGTGGCCGAGGGCCTGGGAACGGAGTTCCAGCGGCGGGTCTGGGCGGTGCTGGAGTCGATCCCGTACGGGAGCACGGTGTCGTACGGGGAGGTCGCGGCCCAGGTCGGCGCCTCGGGCGCGGGGGTGCGGGCGGTGGGCACGGCGATCGGGCGCAATCCGCTGCTGGTCGTGCGGCCGTGCCACCGGGTGATCGGGGCGGACGGGGCCCTGCGGGGATACGCGGGCGGGCTGGAGCGGAAGAAGCTGCTGCTGGGGCTCGAAGGCGGGGCGGGGCGGTCGGAGCCGTGACGCCCCCGCCGCCTGTTCCCCGGCCACCCGTTCCTCCGCCGTCCCCGGACGGCCCTTCCTCGGGCGGTTCTTCCTCCGACGGTCTGTTCCGGCGGCCGCGTACGGTCGTGGCGCCGGGGGCCGTTCATGTGCCGGAGTGGCTTTCGGTGGAGCAGCGGGCGGAATTGGTGGTGGCGTGCCGTCAATGGGCTCGGGGGCCGGTCCCGTTCCGGCACACGGTGCTGCCGAGCGGCGGGGTGATGTCGGTGCGGACGGTGTGCCTGGGGTGGCACTGGCAGCCGTACCGGTACGCGCGTACGGCTGACGACGTGAACGGAGCCCGGGTGGCCGCGTTCCCGGACTGGCTGGGCGACCTGGGGCGGTCGGCGGTGGCGGAGGCGTACGGGGACGAGGACGCGGCCCGGGCGTTCACACCGGACACCGCGCTGATCAATTTCTACGACGACACCGCGCGGATGGGGATGCATCAGGACAAGGAGGAGCGCTCGGGCGCTCCTGTGGTGTCGTTGAGCATCGGCGCGAGGTGTGTGTTCCGCTTCGGGAACACGGAGGGACGCGGACGTCCGTACACGGATGTGGAGTTGACGTCCGGGGATCTGTTCGTCTTCGGCGGGCCGTCGCGGTTCGCGTATCACGGGGTGCCGAAGGTGTACGCGGGAACGGCCGACCCGGCAGCGGGGCTGCGGGCCGGCCGGTTGAACCTGACGTTGCGGGAGACCGGGATGGCGTCGGGGGACGCGTAGGAGAGCGGCCCGGGCGCCGGGGGTCAGCGGCGGTCGCGGGAGTGGCCGAACAGCAGCCGGTAGGCGATCAGCAGGACCAGGGAGCCGGCGATGGCGGCGATCCAGGTCGCGGTGTCGTAGAAGTCGTTGCTGATGGGGCGGTCGAGGAACTGGCTGGAGAGCCAGCCGCCGACGAAGGCCCCGGCGATGCCGATGAGGGTGGTGCCGATGATGCCGCCCGGGTCGCGTCCCGGGAGAAGGATCTTGGCTATGAGTCCGGCGAGCAGGCCGAGAATGATCCAACTGATGATGCCCATGTCGCTGACCTACCCCTTGTGTCGTCTTGGAATCCAGGACGCGCCGGGCAGGTGTTCGGTTGCTCGGAGGTTTCGCCGGAAGGCCTCCGTGCGGTGAAGATTCGACACCTCCACCACACACGGGGGCCTTCGCCGTGATCAAGCCCCCCGAGCGTTAACAACGCTCGTGATCAATACACCTAGCGGGTGGCGAAGGGCTGGTCCGTGGGGACGATCTCCTTGCCGAAGGGCATGAGGGAGACCGGGATCAGCTTGAAGTTGGCGATGCCCAGGGGGATCCCGATGATGGTGATGCACAGCGCGATGCCGGTGGTGATGTGGCCGAGGGCGAGCCACCAGCCGGCGAGGACCAGCCAGAGGACGTTGCCCACGCAGGAGGGGGAGCCGGCGTCCCGGCGGTCGACGACGGTGTGGCCGAACGGCCAGAGCGCGTAGACGCCGATCCGGAAGGCGGCCACGCCGAAGGGGATGCCGATGATGGTGATGCAGAGCAGGACGCCCGCGAGCAGGTAGCCGAGGAACATCCAGAATCCGCAGAGGATCAGCCAGATGATGTTCAGGATGGTTTTCACGGGCGATGACCTGCCATCTGTTCGAGTCGGACGATGCGCTCCGCCATCGGCGGGTGCGTCGAGAACATTTTCGCCATCCCCTGACCGGGCCGGAAGGGGTTCGCGATCATCATGTGACTCGCCGTCTCGATCCTGGGCTCGGGCGGCAGCGGGAGCTGTTTCGTTCCGGCGTCGAGCTTGCGCAGGGCGCTGGCGAGCGCCAGCGGGTCCCCGGTGAGCTGGGCTCCGGAGGCATCGGCCTCGTACTCCCGGGAGCGGCTCACGGCGAGCTGGATGACGGAGGCGGCGAGCGGCCCCAGGATCATGATCAGGAGCATGCCGAGGAGGCCGGGCCCCTCGTCGTCGTTGGAGCGGCCCACCGGGATGAGCCAGGCGAAGTTGACCAGGAACATCACAACGGAGGCGAGGGCTCCGGCGACCGATGAGATGAGGATGTCCCGGTTGTAGACGTGGCTGAGCTCATGGCCGAGGACACCGCGCAGTTCGCGTTCGTCGAGGATCTGGAGGATGCCCTCGGTGCAGCAGACGGCGGCGTTGCGCGGGTTGCGCCCGGTGGCGAAGGCGTTGGGCGCCTGGGTCGGGGAGATGTAGAGACGCGGCATGGGCTGACGGGCGGCCGTGGAGAGCTCCCGCACGATGCGGTAGAGCTGCGGCGCCTCGAATTCGCTGACGGGGCGGGCGCGCATGGCCCGCAGGGCCAGCTTGTCGCTGTTCCAGTACGCGTACGCGTTGGTGCCGACGGCTACCAGGAGCGCGACGATCAGTCCCGTACGTCCGAAGAAGCTGCCGATGACGATGATGAGTGCGGACAGTCCCCCGAGGAGTACGGCGGTCTTGAGCCCGTTGTGCCGGCGGTGCACGGTACGCCCTCCAAGTGGTGCAGCAGGGGAACCCTTTGCATGGTGGTGCTCCACTCCCCAGTGGAGCCTCCTGTACTGGTCAACGCCAGGCGAGAGGAGCTAGTTCCCTTGTGCGTGCGGCCGGAGGGCGGGGCTGTGCCGCGTGTTCGCGCCGGTCGGGCCCCCGGCCCCGTACGGAGTGACGCTGGGCCGTACGGGTGGGGCGGGCCGTCCTGATGGTGCGGGGCCCCGGTGGGGGGCGGTACTGCCGTGATGGGTCAGTGCTGCTGTGCGGGGAGCTTGGCGAGGGAGAGGGCCTCGGGGTCGGGCTCGACCTCGCTGGTGCAGTGGCCGCAGCGGGAGGCGACGGCGGGAATCGCGCTGAAGCAGCGCGGGCAGTCGCGGAGGGCTGCCTTGATGTCCACGGCCTCCTGCTTCGCGAAGCGGTCCTGCACCTTGGCCATGGGGACCACGACGCAGAAGTAGAGGACCGCGGCGGTGATCAGGAAGGCGATGGCGGCGCTGACGAAGAGGCCGTAGGGGAAGTCGACTCCGTCGACCGTGTAGTGGGCCTTGCTGAAGTCACCGGTGCCGCGGGTGGCGAGGCCGATCAGCGGAGTGATGAAGGCATTGCTGAACCCGGTGACGACGGCGGTGAAGGCGGCGCCGACGGCCAGACCGATCGCCATCGAGATGACGTTCCCGCGCAGGATGAAGTCCTTGAACCCGTTCAGCACTGCTCTCTCCTCGTTTTCCCCGGCGTGTCCACGCCGAATACGTGACGTATGCAGCCAAGACCATGCCCTGCGGCGGACACCGTGGGCAAACCGGTCCTGCGGGGTCGGGAGCCTTCAGAAGAGGCTGACGGCGGCGAAGCGCAGGACGGTCTGCGGGGCCCCGGAAAGCAGGATTCCGGCAGTGGATGTGAGGACGATCGCCGTGGTGAGCGGGGTGGGCGCGCGGAATCGGCGGGCTGCGGCGGGGGCGGGGGACGCGGTGTCCGGCCCGGTCTTTTCCGGGGCCCCGTCCGGCCCGCGGAAGAGGATCGCGGTCCACTGAAGGTAGTAGTACAGGGCGATCACGACGTTGACGGCCATGACGACGGCGAGCCAGCCGAGACCCGCGTCGACCGCCGCCGAGAAGACGGTGACCTTCGCGAAGAGCCCGATGATGCCGGGCGGCAGTCCGGCCAGGCAGAGCAGGAAGAACCCGAGGGCCAGGGCCGCGAGGGGCCGGGTGGCGTACAGGCCCCGGTAGTCGGAGAGCCGGTTGCCGGGGTGCGTACGGGCGACGAGGGCGGCGACCGCGAACGCGCCGAGGTTCACCACGGCGTACATGAGGGCGTACGCCACGGTGGAGCCGATCTGTTCGTCGCTGGAGTACGCGGCGGCGGCGATCGGGACCAGGAGGTAGCCGGCCTGGGCGACGGAGGACCAGGCGAGGAGGCGGACGGCACTGCGGGCGCGGGTGGCGTTCTGGCGGAGGGCCGCGATGTTGCCGACGGTCATGGTGAGCGCGGCCAGGACGGCGAGAGCGGGCCCCCAGACGTCCGCGTAGGAGGGGAACGCGATGACGGTCACCAGAATGAGGCCCGAAAACCCTACGGCCTTCCCCACCACGGAGAGATAGGCGGCGATCGGGAGGGGCGCGCCGACGTAGGTGTCGGGGACCCAGAAGTGGAAGGGCGCGGCGGCCGTCTTGAAGGCGAAGCCGACGAGCGTGAGGGCCACCCCGGTCTTGGCGAGGGTGTCGAGGACGGGGGTCACGTCGTCGAGACGGGCGGCGATCTCGGTGAGGTGCAGGGTGCCGGTGGTCGCGTACACGAAGCTGACGCCGAGCAGCATGACGGCGGTGGCGACGACGGACGAGAGGAAGAACTTCAGCGCGGCCTCGGAGGAGCGCCGGTCTCCGCGCTTGATGCCGACGAGCGCGAAAGCGGGCAGCGAGGCGACTTCGAGGGCGACGACGAGGGTGGCGAGATCTCGGGAGGCGGGCAGCAGGGCCGCTCCCGAGGCGGAGGACAGGAGCAGGAACCAGTACTCCCCGGCAGGCAGCTTGCGGGTGTCGTCGAGCGAGAGCAGGACGGTGAGGAACGCGCCGCCGAGGACGAGGGCCTGGATGACGACGGTGAAGTGGTCGGCGGTGTAACTGCACGCCTGGGCGCCGGTGGTGACGCAGAAGGTGGACCGGTCACCGGAACGCAGGGGGATCAGGAACGCCAGGGCGGCGGCGAGCGCGGTGAGGGTGGCGTATCCGAGGAGCCGTTTGCGGTGGGCCGGCAGGAACAGGTCGGCCACGAGGACGATCAGGGCGGCGAGCGCGGTGAGGGTGGGGGGTGCGATGGCGAGCCAGTCGACGGACTGGACGACGCTGGGGACGTCGGCCGCGAGGAGGCTTCCGGCGGGGGTGCCGACGCCGGGGGCCGCCGTCTCCGGGGCCTGCGCGACGAGGCTTGCGGCGGTGGTGCTGAGGTCCGCGGTCACGACTTGCCTCCTGCGAGAAGCTGCTGCACGGCGGGGTCGGTGAGGCCGAGGAGGACGGCGGGCCAGAGGCCGGCGAGGACGGTGAGCGCGGCGAGCGGGGTCCAGGCGGCGGCTTCGTACGGGTGGATGTCGGCGAGCTGCGTAGTGGTCGCCGTTCGGGGGCCGGCGGTTCCGGACGGCTCCGGGCCGGCGGGCGGCTGCGGGGCCCGGTCGTCAGGCGACAGCCGGGAGTGGGGCGCGTGCTCGCCCATGCAGACGCGGCGGACGACGATGAGCATGTACGCGGCGGTGAGCAGGGTGCCGAACGCCCCGATGGCCATGAAGGTGCGGAACGCGGGGCGGCTGAGGCCTTCGGCGGGGCTGTACGCGCCGAACAGGGTGAGCATCTCGCCCCAGAATCCGGCGAGTCCGGGCAGGCCGAGCGAGGCGATGGCGGCGAAGGCGAGCAGTGCGCCGAGGCGGGGGGCCCGGCCGTAGAGGGCGGCTCCGGTCGCTCCGGCGAGAGTGTCGAGGTCGGCGGTGCCGTAGCGGTCCTTGACGGCGCCGACCAGGAAGAACAGCAGGCCGGTGATGAGGCCGTGGGCGATGTTGGCGAAGAGCGCGCCGTTGACTCCGGTGGGGGTCATGGTGGCGATGCCGAGCAGGACGAAGCCCATGTGGCCGACGGACGAGTACGCGATGAGCCGCTTGAGGTCGCCCTTGGCGCCGGTACGGGCCAGGGCCAGGCAGGCGAGGGATCCGTAGACGATGCCGACGACGGCGAACGCGGCGAGGTAGGGCGCGAAGGTACGCATGCCGTCCGGGGCGACGGGGAGCAGGATCCGGACGAACCCGTACGTTCCCATCTTCAGCAGGACGCCCGCGAGGAGGACGGATCCGACGGTCGGGGCGGCGGTGTGGGCGTCGGGCAGCCAGCTGTGCAGGGGCCACATCGGGGTCTTCACGGCGAGCCCGAGACCGATCGCGAGTACGGCGATGACCTGCACGGATGTGGTGAGGCCGCGGCCGTTGTCAGTGGCGAGTGCCACCATGTCGAAGGTACCGCTCTTCAGCCCGATGAGGAGGAGGCCGAGCAGCATGACGACCGAGCCGAGCAGCGTGTAGAGGATGAACTTCCAGGCGGCCGCCTGCCGTTGGTCGCCGCCCCAGCGAGCGATGAGGAAGTACATCGGGATGAGGACCATCTCGAAGGCGAGGAAGAAGAGCAGCAGGTCGAGGACGGCGAAGGTGGCGAGGGTGCCGGACTCCAGGACGAGGACGAGGGCGACGAACGCCTTCGGTGAGGGGCCCGCGGGCAGCTTGAAGTAGCTGTACAGCGCGCAGAGGAAGGTCAGCAGCGCGGTCAGGACCAGGAGGGGGAGCGAGATGCCGTCGATGCCGAGGTGGATGCGGACGTCGAGCGCCGGGATCCAGCTGATGTCGGTGGTCGCCTGCATCGTGGCGGGGTGGTCGTGGTCGAAGCCGACGGCCAGGACGATCGCGGCGACGAGGACGGCGCCGGTGACGGTCACGCCGTGGCGGAGCACTGCCTGGTCGGGGTTCTTCCCCCTGAGCCCGGGCGGGGCGGGAAGCAGGGCCGCGAGGGCGCCGAGGAGCGGGGCGACGACGATGAACGCCAGAAGGAACTGCATCACGGACGGGCTGATATCGATCACGGTCACGACCCCGCGTTGACGTTGGCGAAGACGACGGCGGCGATCGCCAGGACGAGAGACCCGGCGAGCAGGGCGCTGACGTAGGTCTGCACGTTGCCGGTCTGGGCCCGGCGGACGGCGGTGCCGAGGAGACGGGTGACGGCGCCCGTTCCGTTGACGTAGGTGTCGACGACCTCGCGGTCCAGGAAGCGGACGAGGCGGGCGGCCGCCCGGACGGGCCGGACGAACAGCGCCGTGTACAGGGCGTCGAGGTGGAAGCCGGTGACCGCGTGGCGGTGCAGCGGGCCCAGGAGGAGCCTGCCGGGGTCGGCCGGGTCGGGGGCGTCCGCGATGGTGCCGTAGACGGCGGTGTGGGACGTCATGGCCTCGGCTTCGACGAGAGCGGGTTCGGCACCCGGATGGGCGGCCACGGCCCCGATGGGAGTGCGGGCGGCGAGGGCGGTGGTGTGCCGCCAGGCTCCGTAGGTGACGAGGCCGCCGACGAGCGTGACGCCGGTGGAGAGGACGGCGGTGGTGAGGGACGGCGTGAGGGCGTGCCCGTCGAACCAGTCGCCGAGCATGCCTGCGGTGAGACCGAAGCCGATGGTGGGGACGGCCAGGATCCACAGGACGGAGGTCATGGCGAGCGGCTGCTTGCCGTGGTCGGGGACTTCGGCCCCGCGGCCGCGGAAGGCGAGGAGCCAGAGGCGTACGGCGTAGGAGGCGGTCAGGACGGCGGCGAGGAGCCCGGCGATCAGGATCGTCCAGCCCGCGGCGGCCGGGGCGACGGTCCGGTCCCCCAGCGCGGTGTGCTCGGCGGCGACGAGGACGGCTTCCTTGGAGAAGAAGCCGGCGAACGGTGGGATGGCGGCCAGTGCGAGGAGTGCGACGGTCATCGTCCAGTAGGCGTCCGGGATACGGCGGGCGAGGCCGCTCATCCGGGACATGGCGGCGAGCGAGTTGGTGCCCGCGGCGTGGATGACGACGCCCGCGGCGAGGAAGAGGACGGCTTTGAACGCACCGTGCGAGATGAGGTGGAAGACGGCCGCGCCCCGGTCGCCGACGGCGAGGGCGCCCGACATGTAGCCGAGCTGACCGATCGTCGAGTAGGCGAGGACGCGTTTGATGTCGTCCTGGGCGAGGGCGGCGAGCCCGGACCCGATCATCGTGACGGCGGCCATCACGGCGAGGACGACGAGCGCCGCGCCGGAGGCGGCGAAGACGGGCAGCAGCCGGGCCACGAAGTAGATGCCGGCGGCGACCATCGTCGCGGCGTGGATGAGCGCGGAGACGGGGGTGGGGCCGGCCATGGCGTCGGGCAGCCAGGTGTGCAGGGGGAACTGCGCCGACTTGCCGGCGACGCCCGCGAGGAGCAGCACGGCGATGAGCGTGGGGTGCTCCAGCCCGCCGTTGGCGACGGCGGCGAGGATCTTGGTGATCCGGAAGCTGCCGGTGTCGGCGGCGAGCGCGAACAGGCCGATCAGGAAGGGGACATCGCCGAGCTTGGTGACCAGGAAGGCCTTGAGGGAGGCGGCCCGGGCCTCGGGCGTCTCCCAGTAGTGGCCGACGAGGAAGTACGAGCAGATGCCCATGATCTCCCAGCCGACCAGGAGCACCATCAGGTCGCCGGAGTAGACGACGAGGAGCATCGCGGAGGTGAAGAGGGAGACGAGGGCCGCGTAGGAGGGGTAGCGGGCGTCGTCGCGGAGGTAGGCCGTGGAGTAGAGCTGTACGCACGTGGCGACGACGGTGACGAGGACGGCGACCAGCACGGCGAAGCCGTCGAGGTGCAGGGCCAGGTCGATCGGGACGGAGCCGGTGGGCGTCAGCTGGGTCGCGGCGTCGATGGCCCGGCCGCCGCCCTGGCGGACGGCGACGAGCACGGCGAGGACGGCCGCGGTGAGGGTCGGGAGGATCGCCAGCGGGCGGACGAAGCCGGGGGCGGTGCGGCCGACGGCGAGCCCGCCGAGAGCGCCGAGGAACGGGAGGAGGGGGACGAGGGCGGCGAGGGTCGTGGTGGTCACGTGGTGGCCTCTGCCTTCTTGGACTTTCCTGTTGTGCCGCCCGTCCGGCCGGGAGCCGTCTCCGCGTCGCTGATCTCCGCCGTGTCGGTCTCCGCCGTGTCGGGGAGCGTTTCGGCCTCGTCGGTCTCGGCGGTGTCGCGGAGCCGGTCGATGTCGGAGGTGCCCCGGTTGCGGTGGACGGCCAGGACGATCGCGAGGCCGATGCCGATCTCGGCAGCGGCGATGGCGATGGTGAAGAGCGTGAGGGCCTGTCCGGAGTGGAGGGTGTCGCGGAGCCAGACGTCGAAGGCGACGAGGTTGAGGTTGACGGCGTTGAGCATCAGCTCGACGGACATCAGGACCAGGATCGCGTTGCGCCGGGCGAGGACGCCGTAGAGGCCGACGCAGAAGAGGAGGGCGGCGAGCACGGCGGGATAGGCGAGGTGCATCAGCGCTTCTCCCCCTTGCCGGGGCGGGCGGTGGTGCCCGGCGTGCCGGACGGGCCGGGGCGGGGCGTGGTGTCCGTAACCGCCCCCGTGCCCGACTCCGTGCCCGTTCCCGTTCCCGTGTCGCGTTTGCGGGAGAGGACGATCGCGCCGACGAGCGCGGCGAGCAGGAGGACGGAGAGCGCCTCGAAGGGGAGGACCCAGTTCCGGAACAGGAAGGCGCCGGTGACTCGCGTGGACCCCTGGGCCGGCCCGTCGAGGTTGATCCAGGTCGTACGGAAGGCGTCCACGACGACCCAGACGAGGGCGGCGGCCGAGGCGAGGGCCACACCGAGGGCCACCCACCGGTTGCCCGAGTCGGCGTCCGGGGAGCGGCCGATGGGGGCCCGCGTGAGCATCAGGCCGAAGAGAAGGAGGACGACGATGGAACCGACGTAGATCAGTACCTGGACCCAGGCGATGAACTCGGCGGTGAGCAGGAGGTACTCGACGGCCAGCCCGCCGAGCGCGACGACGAGCCAGAGTGCGGCGTGCACCAGTTGCCTGGTGGTGACGGTGATGACGGCGGCGCCGAGGGTGGCGAGGCCGACGAGGAGAAACGCGATCTCGACGCCGGACGGGGAGAGGAAGCCGGGGTGGTCGCCTGCGGCGGAGGCGACCAGAGGCGGGGCGGTGTGCAGCATCACGGGTTTCCCCCCTTCTCGTCCTGCTGTTCCTGCTGCTCCTTGGCGCGCTGGGCGGCGAGCTTGTCCGCGGCCTTGCGGGCTGCGGCGATCTCCTTCGGCTCCTCGGCGGCGGGGTCGAGAGCGGGCGGCTCCGGCACGGTCCACATCCACTCGCGGAGCTTGTCGCGCTCGTGGGTGAGTTCGTGGATGTCCGTCTCCGCGTACTCGAACTCGGGTGACCAGAACAGCGCGTCGAAGGGGCACACCTCGATGCAGATACCGCAGTACATGCAGAGGGAGAAGTCGATGGCGAAGCGGTCGAGGACGTTCCGGCTGCGCTCACGGCCGCCGGGGGTGGCGGGGGGTGACGTCTCCTTGTGGGAGTCGATGTAGATGCACCAGTCGGGGCACTCACGGGCGCAGAGCATGCAGACCGTGCAGTTCTCCTCGAACAGCCCGATGACGCCGCGGGAGCGGGGTGGGAGTTCGGGCTGAGTGTCCGGGTACTGCGCGGTGACGGTCTTCTTCGTCATCGTGCGCAGGGTGACGGCGAGACCTTTGGCCAGGCCGGATCCGGGGATCGGGGGCATCAGTTGATCGCCACCTTCACGATGCCGGTGAGCGCGATCTGCGCGAGGGCGAGCGGGACGAGAGTGGTCCAGGCGAGCTTCTGCAACTGGTCCTCACGCAGGCGCGGGTAGCTGACGCGCAGCCAGATGACGACGAACGCGAGAAGGGCGGTCTTGAGGAGGGTCCAGAGCCAGCCGAGTCCGTCGGCGCCGAACGGGCCGTGCCAGCCGCCGAGGAAGAGGACGGTGGTCAGGGCGCACAGGATGACGATGCCCGCGTACTCGGCGAGGAGGAACAGGGCGAAGCGCAGACCGGTGTACTCGGTGTACGCGCCGAAGATGATCTCGGAATCGGCCACCGGCATGTCGAACGGAGGCCGCTGGAGTTCGGCGAGGCCGGCCACGAAGAAGACCAGGGCGCCGACGATCTGCCAGGGCAGCCACCACCACGCGAAGGCGTCCAGGATGCCGGTGAGCGAGACCGTGCCGGCCGCCATGGCCACGGAGGCGGCGGCCAACAGCATCGGCAGCTCGTAGGAGAGGAGCTGCGCGGCGGTACGGAGGCCGCCGAGCAGCGAGAACTTGTTGGCGGACGCCCAGCCCGCCATGAGCGAGCCGAGGACGCCGATGCCCATGACGGCGAGCACGAAGAAGATGCCCGCGTCGACGACCTGGCCGACCGCGCCGTCGCCGGGGCCGACGGGGATGACGGCGAGGACGAGGAGGTACGGGAGGAGGGCGACGGCGGGGGCGAGCTGGAAGACGCGGCGGTCGGCGGCGGCCGGGACCACGTCCTCCTTCTGCGCGAACTTCACGCCGTCCGCGACGAGCTGGGCCCAGCCGTGGAAGCCGCCTGCGTACATGGGGCCCAGGCGGCCCTGCATGTGGGCCATGACCTTGTGTTCCGTCTGGCCCACGAGGAGGGGGGCGACCAGGAACACGACGAAGACGATGGCCAGGCGGAGGGCGACGTCGAACACGTCGTTCACTCGGGATCGCCTCCGGCGGGGTGGTCTGGGGCGGGGCTGTCTGAGGTGCGGCTGTCTGAGGTGGGGGGTTGGCTGTCGGGGGCAGGCGCGGCCGGGGGCTCAGGCTCCGGGTCTGCGGGTTCCGGGTCTGCGGGCTCCGGGTTTGCGGGCTCCGGGTTTGCGGGTTCGTCGAAGGCCGGTTGGGCGTCGTGCCACGGGGCGTCCGTGCTGCGCACCCGGGGCGGACGCGACGGCGGGCCCTCGGGCGCGCCCGCCTCCGAGCGCTGGCCGGCCGAGCCTTCGGAGGCCGACCGGGAACGGCGTGCGGGCCGGGCGGAGGTGGTTCCCGGCCCGTCCGGCTCCGGGCGTTGACTGGCCGAGCCCTCCGAAGCCGAGCGGGAGCGGCGGGCCGGAGCGGACGGGGTCTCCGCGGGACCATCGGCGGACCGCTGCTGGCTGGCGGAGCCCTGTGAAGCCGACCGCGAACGGCGCGGGCGGGCCGCCGCAGCGGTCTCCGGCGCCCCAGGGGCCGCCGTTGCCTCGGGCACCTCCGGTGCCGCGGACGCCTCCGGTGCCGCAGGGGCCTCCGGTGTCGCGGGGGCGGGAGACTGCGCACCGGCAGCCGTAGGGGCTTCCGCACCGGCAGCCGTGGGGGCTTCCGTGCCGGGGCCCGGCGTCGTGGCACGTTGGGCCGCCGAGCCCTCGCCCGCCGTGCGGGTGCGGCGGGGCGGGCGGTCGGCCGCGGGGCGGGTGGCCCGGGCCGGGCGTGCGGCGGCCGGGGGAGTTGGCCCTTCAGGGGGCCCCATTCGTTCGGGTCGGGAACACCGGGCGGGAGCATCGCGCGTCGCTTGGGACCGGTGTGGCCCTCCGTCGGCTCCCCCGGTTCCTTCGCCCCGGGCCAGGCCTTCGCGACGCGCGCGGCCAGGACGAAGTCCTTGCGCAGCGGATGGCCTTCGAAGCCTTCCGGCAGGAGGAGCGGTACGAGATGGGGGTGGCCGTCGAACGCGACGCCGAACATCTCGTGCGTCTCGCGCTCGTGCCAGGCCGCGCCCGCGTACACGTCGATGGCGCTGGGTAGCACGGCCGCGTCGTGCGGCACGGTCGTGCGGACCATCAGCCGCCGCACCGTACCCGTGCCCAGGGCCGCGACATGGGCGCAGACACGGAAGCCGACGCCCGGTTCGTCCACGGCGCTGAGCCAGTCGAAGTAGGTGCACCCGAGTTCGTCGCGGGCGGTCCGCAGCGCGGTGAGCCAGTCGGCGGCGGGGACGTCGACGGTCAGCAGGTCGTACGCCGACTCCGCCGTGGCCTCGTCGCCGAACACGTCGGCGACCGCGTCCGGCAGCCGGTCGTAGGCCTCGGCCGCGGCCGTGGATTCCGCGTGCTGGTCGCGCCCGCTCATCGCCGCCCCTCCTCGTCGCGTCGGGAAGCGGCTGTCGGGGCCGCTGTCGGCGGGGTGACGAGACCGCTGCGCAGGGCCTCGGTGGACGGGCCGCCGCCCGCCCCCCCGGAGGCGTACCGCTCGGCGAGGGATTCGCGCGCGATCTTCTCCTGAAGCTTGAGGATCCCCTGGAGCAGTGCCTCGGGCCTGGGCGGGCAGCCGGGTACGTACACATCGACGGGGATGATCTGGTCGACGCCCTTGGTCACCGAGTACGAGTCCCAGTAGGGGCCGCCGCAGTTGGAGCAGGCGCCGAAGGAGATGACGTATTTCGGTTCGGGCATCTGCTCGTACAGCCGCTTCACGGCGGGTGCCATCTTGTCCGTCACCGTGCCGGACACGATCATGAGGTCCGCCTGACGGGGCCCGGGGGCGAACGGGATCACGCCGAGCCGGATGAAGTCGTGGCGTGCCATGGAGGCGGCGATGAACTCGATGGCGCAGCAGGCGAGTCCGAAGTTGAAGACCCAGAGGCTGTAGCGGCGGCCCCAGTTGAGGACGACTTTCATCGGCTCCGGGGCGAGCCGGGAGAGCACGCCGAGGCGCTTGGGCTCGGGAAGCAGGACCGGGTCGGCGGCGGGTGGGGGCGGGGACGCGGGCTGCTGCGACGCGGGGGTCGGCCGGCTCGTCAGGCCCATGCGAGGACGCCCTTCTTCCATGCGTAGAGCAGTCCCACGGCCAGGAAGCCGAGGAAGATGAACATTTCGACCAGGGTCGTCGCGCCGTATCCCGGTGCCGCGAACACCGTGGCCCACGGGAACAGGAAGATGGAGTCGACCGCGAAGATCACGTACAGGAACGCGTAGACGTAGTAGCGCACCTGGGTGTGCGCCCAGCCCTCGCCGACCGGATCGACGCCGCATTCGTAGGTGAGCAGCTTCTCCGGGGTGGGCACGATGGGGCGCAGCAGCCGCCCGGCCCCGAAGGCCACGGCGACGAACAGGACGCCGACCAGGGCGAGCAGGCCGATGACCGAATAGCTCTGGAAGTACTCGGAGGCGAGTGCGGTGGTTCCGTCCACCGGAACGCCGGACACCCCGGACACCCTGGTCGCGCCCGCCGAGTCCGTCACGCCGGTCACGTCCGTAACGTCGGCCACGTCCGCCCCTCGCTCCCTCGTCGTCCGCGTCTGTCCCGCGTGCCCGTTCTGTACACACGGGTTCTGTACGCACGGGAGTCTAGGGCCTGCTAAACGGAGCGTAAGCAGCCGCGTCGGACATCGGGTGGGGTTATCCCTACTTCACCCCCACCCACGAGCCCCATGGTGTGCGTGCGTGCGGCCCGGCAGGCTGTGGGTATGACCATGAGCCCCTCCCTGCCGGACCCCGACCGGTTGCCGCCCGCCCGATTCGCCCTCGACCGATGGACCTGGCGGGAGATCGCTTACCTGCTGGCCAATCTGCCGGTGGCTGTCGTCGGGTTCGTCTACACGGTTGTTGTGATCAGCGTGGGCGCCGGACTGTCCGTCACCGTGATCGGTCTGCCGCTGCTGGTCGGCGGGCTCCAGGGGGCCCGGCTGCTGGGCGGGCTGGAGCGGCGGCGGGCCCGATGGATGCTCGGCGTGCGGGTGGAGGAGCCGAGTCCGCTGGGGCGCGGCCACCGGGACGAGGGGTTCTTCGTCCGGCTGTGGGCGGGACTGAAGGACCCGGTGGGCTGGCGGGCGTTGTTGTACGCCTTCATTCGACTGCCGTGGGGGGTGCTGACGTTCGGGGTGACGCTGGTGAGCCTGTTCGTCCTGTGGCCGGTGCTGCCGTTCATCGCGCGAGGGCTGACGGCGGTGGACCGGGCGATGGTGCGCGGGCTGCTGTCTCCGTCGGACGAGTTGGAGCGGCGGATCGCCGAGCTGGAGTCGGACCGGGGTGTGGTGGTGGACACCGCCGCCGCCGACCTGCGCCGCATCGAACGCGACCTGCACGACGGCGCCCAGGCCCGCCTGGTCGCCCTCGCCATGGGGCTCGGCCTGGCGAAGGAGAAGCTCACCGACGACCCCGAGGCCGCGGCCCGCATGGTCGACGAGGCCCACGGGGAGATCAAGGTGGCCCTTCAGGAACTGCGCGACCTGGCCCGCGGAATCCACCCCGCCGTCCTCACCGACCGGGGCCTGGACGCCGCACTCTCCGCCATCGCCTCCCGCTGCACGGTCCCGGTCAAGGTGGCAGTGGGGCTTCAGGGGCGTCCGGCGGAGGCGATCGAAGGGATCGCCTATTTCACCGTCTCGGAACTGCTCCAGAACATCAGCAAGCACAGTGGCGCACGGTCGGCCGCCGTCGACGTGTGGCGTTCGGGGGACCGGCTGTTGCTCCAGGTCACGGACGACGGCGGGGGCGGGGCCCGGTTGGACGGCGGCTCGGGGCTGGCGGGGCTTGCCGAGCGGCTCGACGCGGTCGACGGGGTGCTCGTCCTGGACTCGCCCGAAGGCGGGCCGACGACCGTCACCGCCGAGCTGCCCTGGCGCGACCGGAGGTAGGGAAAACCCCCGGTCGGATACGGAGAGAGCCCTCATGGTGCGGAAGGCCGCCGGCCAGCACCCTGGAAGGGAGAACGGAGGAAGAACGGTCCGTGGTGACGGGCCGCCTCCGGCGCCACGGCGGCGCGCACCGCGCATACAACCCACGGTCACACCCCACAAACACACCCCACAAGCGCAGCCCGCGAGCACAGCCCGCGCGCGCAGTTCACGAGCACAGCCCACTGAGAGACTGAGACAGAGACGGAACGGACGGGACTCATGGCCACGGCATACGGACCGGACACGCGGGACCGGGAGCACGAGGGTTCCGCCCCCGGCTTCGGAGGGAAGACCCGGACGAAGCACTTTCTCCCCGCGCCGCTGCGTGCGCCGCTGGAGGCCCGTGCCTGGAGCGAGCTCCTTTACGCGCTGCTGAGCTTCCCGCTCAGCACGGTGATGTTCGTCTTCGCGGTCACCATGACGTCGTTGAGCGCGGGCCTGATGGTCACCTTCGTCGGGATACCGGTCCTCGCCGTCGGGCTCGCCGTGTGCCGGGGCTTCGGATCGCTGGAACGGCTCCGGGCGCGGGCGCTGCTGCGGGTGGAGGTAGCGGATCCGGAGCCGGTGCGGGGGAAGACCGGCGGCCCGATGTCCTGGATGGGCGCGATACTCAAGAGCGGGGTGTCCTGGCGTCACCTGCTGTACACGCTGCTGCACTTCCCGTGGGCCGTGTTCACGTTCGTCGTCGCGATCTCGTTCTGGACGTACGGTCTGGCGGGGCTGACGTACCCGCTGTGGTTCTGGCTCTTCCCGGCGTTCGCCGGGCAGGACGGCATCCAGCTGTACGGCGACCGCACCCACGCGGAGTATCTGAACTCGCCCCTCGAGCTGGCGGCGACCGGGGCGGTGGGTCTGGTGCTGGTGATGGCGGCGCCCTGGGTCGTGCGGGGTCTGCTGACGGTGGACCGGTTGATGGTCACCGGCCTGCTGGGGCCGTCCCGGCTGGCCACCCGGGTCTCCGAGCTGGAGTCGGACCGGGGTGTGGTGGTGGACACCGCCGCCGCCGACCTGCGCCGCATCGAACGCGACCTGCACGACGGCGCCCAGGCCCGCCTGGTCGCCCTCGCCATGGATCTGGGGCTGGCGAAGGAGAAGCTCACCGACGACCCCGAGGCCGCGGCCCGCATGGTCGACGAGGCACATGGCGAGGTGAAGGTGGCACTTCAGGAGCTGCGCGACCTGGCCCGCGGAATCCACCCCGCCGTCCTCACCGACCGGGGCCTGGACGCCGCACTCTCCGCGATAGCCTCCCGCTGCACCGTGCCCGTGGCCGTCGAGGTGGACCTGGACTCGCGTCCGGCACAGGCGATCGAGGGGATCGCGTATTTCACCGTCTCGGAACTGCTCCAGAACATCAGCAAGCATGCCCGAGCGACCCGGGCCTCGGTCGATGTGTGGCGGGCGGGGGACCGGCTGATGCTCCAGGTCACGGACAACGGCCGAGGCGGAGCGTCGTCGGCCGCGGGTGGCGGCCTCACCGGACTGGCAGAGCGACTGGACGCCGTGGACGGGGTCCTGGTGGTCGACTCCCCGACCGGCGGCCCGACGACGATTACGGCCGAGCTGCCCTGGCGGGGCTGACCCGGACGCACCGACCGAGCAGGGTGCCCGGCGGAGCAGGTGGACGGGGCCGCCTCGAACGGACCTCGCCCCCCCGGCCGGCCTGACGGGCGGGGCTGAGGACGGACCTCGCTCTCCCTCGCTCCTCATCGGGGCCGGCCCCTCCCCCACCTCCCATCGGGGCCGGCACCTCCCCTTTCGCCCACCTCCCATCCGGGCCGGCCCCTCCCCCCTCCCTCACCTCCCATCCGGGCCGGCACCTCTCCCCACCCAGGGCCCGCTCCTGCCTCCCGCTTTCCCCCCGCCGCCTTGTCGGCCCCCTCCCCTTCCCGGCCGCCTTGCCCGCCCCTCCCCTGTCGCCTTGCCCTCCCCTCCCCGGTCCGGTGGGTTATCCACAGGTCCCCCATCCGTGTCCGGGTCCTGGGATGCTGGAGCGGTCGGGGCGTGACGCGCAGTGGTCGGGCGCGGGGCGTGCGGGGTCGCGGGGAACGCGGCATATTCGAAAAGTGGGGGACTCGCAGTCGTGGAGAACGTGGAGAACAGGGTGCGCGTGGTCATCGCCGAGGATTCGGTACTGCTCCGGGAGGGGCTCACCCGGCTGCTCACCGATCTCGGGCACGACGTGGTCGCGGGGGTCGGGGACGCGGAGGCGCTGCTCAAGACCGTGGCGGAGCTCGACGCGGAGCAGGCGCTTCCCGATGTGGTGGTCGCCGACGTGCGGATGCCGCCGACGCACACCGACGAGGGGGTGCGCGCGGCGGTGCGGTTGCGGAAGGACTACCCGGGCATCGGGGTGCTGGTCCTCTCCCAGTACGTGGAGGAGCAGTACGCCACCGAGCTGCTGGCGGGGAGCAGCCGCGGGGTGGGATATCTGCTGAAGGACCGGGTGGCCGAGGTCCGCGAGTTCGTGGACGCGGTCGTCCGGGTGGCGCAGGGCGGTACGGCGCTGGACCCGGAAGTGGTGGCGCAGCTGCTGGGCCGCAGCCGCAAGCAGGACGTGCTGGCCGGGCTGACGCCGCGCGAGCGGGAGGTCCTCGGTCTGATGGCCGAGGGCCGGACCAACTCCGCCATCGCCCGGCAGCTCGTGGTGAGCGACGGGGCGGTCGAGAAGCACGTCAGCAACATCTTCCTGAAGCTTGGCCTCTCGCCCAGTGACGGGGACCACCGGCGCGTCCTCGCCGTGCTGACCTATCTGAATTCCTGATTCCTGAGCCCCAGGCCCTAAGCACCCTGCCAGGCGCTGAGCGCGAGGGAATGCGCCGGGACGCCCCGGAGGTGCCTCGGGGCGCCACCCGATCCGGGGTGTCCGGCGGACAGCCGACGGGCACCTCTGATCAGGGAGGGCCTAGGGCGAAAGGCCCAGGGGGCGGGCATCTCCAGCCCCATGATCGAGGGCCGGTGAAACGTGACAAGCCTTACTAAAAGGGTGTCTCAAAAGAGGGTCCACCATATGATCGGTCCCTGGAGGACAACCTACGCAGACGTAGGGTGGCCTCTGGGATCCGCCGGCCGCCGGACGGTTCCGAACCGCCGCCCCAAGGGAGGTCCAGTTCAGTGACGAGCCAGGTCAGTAGCGCGGCAGAGAAGGCCGATGAGGCCAACGACGCCGTCCTCGGGGGCCAGCGAGCCCCCCTGTCAGGTACGACGGGAACCACGGGCGGCGACGGGAAGGAAGTCCGCCGCCTGGACCGGGTGATCATCCGCTTCGCGGGCGACTCGGGTGACGGTATGCAGCTCACGGGCGACCGGTTCACCTCGGAGACCGCTTCCTTCGGCAACGATCTCTCCACCCTGCCGAACTTCCCGGCGGAGATCCGCGCCCCCGCCGGCACGCTGCCGGGGGTCTCTTCCTTTCAGCTCCACTTTGCCGATCATGACATTCTGACTCCGGGCGATGCCCCCAACGTCCTGGTCGCGATGAATCCCGCCGCATTGAAGGCGAACATCGACGACGTACCGCGCGGTGCGGAAATCATTGTGAACACCGACGAGTTCACGAAGCGGCCGATGGCGAAGGTGGGGTATGCGACCAGCCCGCTGGAGGACGGTTCGCTGGAGGCCTACAACGTCCATCCGGTGCCGCTGACGACGCTGACGTTGGAGGCGCTGAAGGAGTTCGGGCTCCCCCGCAAGGAGGCCGAGCGGTCCAAGAACATGTTCGCGCTCGGGCTGCTGTCGTGGATGTACCACCGGCCGACCGAGGGGACGGAAGCGTTCCTGCGGGCGAAATTCGCGAAGAAGCCGGAGATCGCCGAGGCAAATGTGGCGGCCTTCCGGGCCGGGTGGAATTTCGGCGAGACGACCGAGGACTTCGCGGTCTCCTACGAGGTCGCCCCGGCCTCGCAGGCCTTCCCCACCGGGACCTACCGCAACATCTCCGGGAACCTCGCGCTGTCCTACGGCCTGATCGCCGCCGGGCAGCTGGCGGATCTGCCGCTCTACCTGGGCTCGTATCCCATCACTCCGGCCTCGGACATCCTGCACGAGCTCTCCCGGCACAAGAACTTCGGCGTGCGCACCTTCCAGGCCGAGGACGAGATCGCCGGGATCGGGGCGGCGCTGGGCGCGGCGTTCGGCGGGGCGCTGGGGGTGACCACGACATCGGGGCCCGGCGTGGCGCTGAAGTCGGAGACGATCGGGCTCGCGGTCTCCCTGGAGCTGCCCCTGCTGATCATCGACATCCAGCGCGGCGGCCCGTCGACCGGGCTGCCGACCAAGACCGAGCAGGCCGACCTGCTCCAGGCGATGTACGGCAGGAACGGCGAGGCCCCGGTTCCGATCGTGGCCCCGCGCACCCCTGCGGACTGCTTCGACGCCGCGATCGACGCGGCCCGGATCGCCCTGACGTACCGGACGCCGGTCTTCCTGCTCTCCGACGGCTATCTGGCCAACGGCTCCGAGCCCTGGCGCATCCCGGAGACGGACGCGCTGCCCGACCTCAAGACGCCGTTCGCCACCGGGCCGAACCACACCCTGGCCGATGGCACCGAGGTCTTCTGGCCCTACAAGCGCGACCCGCAGACCCTGGCCCGCCCCTGGGCGGTCCCCGGCACGGCCGGCCTGGAGCACCGCATCGGCGGGATCGAGAAGCAGGACGGCACCGGCAACATCTCCTACGACCCGGCCAACCACGACTTCATGGTCCGCACCCGCCAGGCCAAGATCGACGGCATCGAGGTTCCCGACCTCGAGGTCGACGACCCGGCCGGGGCGGCGACGCTGGTGCTCGGTTGGGGGTCGACGTACGGGCCGATCACCGCCGCCGTACGCCGTCTGCGCGCCGCGGGGGCTCCCATCGCCCAGGCCCATCTGCGCCATCTCAACCCCTTCCCGAAGAATCTCGGCGAGGTACTGAAGCGCTACGACAAGGTCGTCGTGCCGGAGATGAACCTCGGTCAGCTAGCGATGCTGCTGCGGGCGAGGTATCTGGTGGACGCCCACAGCTACAACCAGGTCAACGGAATGCCGTTCAAGGCCGAGCAGCTCGCCACGGCTCTCAAGGAGGCCATCGATGCCTGACACCGACGCACTGCGGCACAACGAACTGCTGCAGCTGGTGCCGAAGGCCGAGGCGAAGCAGTCCATGAAGGACTTCAAGTCGGACCAGGAAGTGCGCTGGTGCCCCGGCTGCGGCGACTACGCGGTTCTCGCCGCCGTCCAGGGCTTCATGCCCGAGCTGGGGCTGGCGAAGGAGAACATCGCCTTCGTCTCCGGCATCGGCTGCTCCTCCCGTTTCCCGTACTACATGAACACCTACGGGATGCACTCCATCCACGGCCGGGCCCCGTCCATCGCGACCGGGCTCGCCACCTCCCGCCGCGATCTGTCGGTGTGGGTGGTCACCGGTGACGGCGACGCGCTCTCCATCGGCGGCAACCACCTCATCCACGCCCTGCGCCGCAACGTCAACCTCAAGATCCTGCTGTTCAACAACCGGATCTACGGGCTGACGAAGGGCCAGTACAGCCCCACATCCGAGCTGGGCAAGATCACCAAGTCGACGCCGATGGGTTCGCTCGACGCGCCCTTCAATCCGGTGTCGCTGGCCCTCGGCGCGGAGGCGACGTTCGTGGCGCGGACGGTCGACTCCGACCGCAAGCACCTCACGAGCGTGCTGCGCGCGGCCGCCGAGCACTCGGGCACGGCACTGGTGGAGATCTACCAGAACTGCAACATCTTCAACGACGGTGCTTTCGAGGTCCTGAAGGACAAGGAGCAGGCCGCGGAGGCCGTCATCCGGCTCGAACACGGGCAGCCGATCCTCTTCGGTTCCCAGGAGCCCAAGGGCGTCGTCCGCGATCCGGCCACCGGCGATCTCCAGGTCGTGGCCGTCACGGAGGAGAACCGCTCGCAGGTCCTCGTCCACGACGCCCACGCGGAATCGCCCACGACGGCGTTCGCGCTGTCCCGGCTCGCGGACGCGGACACCCTGCACCACACCCCGATCGGGGTGCTGCGCAGCGTGGAGCGGCCCGTCTACGACACGCTGATGTCGGACCAGCTGGATGCCGCCGTCGAGCGCGACGGCAAGGGCGACCTGGCCTCGCTCCTCGCGGGCAACGACACCTGGACGGTCATCGGCTGAGCCGAGGCGAGTTCCGTAGGCACATCACCGAGGCCCGGGCCTGATCCTTGCGAGGATCAGGCCCGGGCCTCGTCGTACGCCTCGCGTGCCGCCCCCGGAAACTTCCACTTTCTAAAAGTTAGCGCTTCCTCTAGGGTGGTGTTCCAAGCGCGTACTCGAAGCACGTATGCAAAGCGCGCATTCGAAGCACGCAGACGCATCAGCTGATCAAAATCGGAGCCCCCCATGAGCATCGTTGTCACCGGAGCCACTGGCGCACTCGGCCGCCTCGTCGTCGACGCCCTGCTGACCACGGTCCCGGCCGGCGAAGTCGTCGCGGTCGTGCGTGACAAGGAGAAGGCCGCCGCACTCGCCGCCCGGGGCGTGGAGCTGCGCATCGCGGACTACAGCGCCCCCGAGACCCTCGCCGGAGCCTTCCGGTCCGGGGACCGGGTGCTGTTGATCTCCGGCAGCGAGGTGGGCCGGCGGGTGGCGCAGCACGCGGCCGTCATCGACGCGGCCAAGGCTGCGGGCGTCGCCCAGCTCGCGTACACCGGCATCCTCGGCGGACCGGACGCGGACTTCACGCTGGCCGACGAGCACAAGGCCACCGAGCAGCTGATCCTCGACTCCGGACTGCCGTACACCTTCCTGCGCAACGGCTGGTACACGGAGAACTACACCGCCAACCTGGCCCCGGTCCTGGAGCACCGCGCGGTCGTCGCCAACGCGGGCGAGGGCCGCGTCGCCTCCGCCGCCCGGGCCGACTACGCCGCCGCCGCGGCCGCCGTCCTCACCGGCGACGGCCACCTGAACACCGCCTACGAGCTGAGCGGCGACACCGCCTGGTCGCTCGCCGAGTACGCCGCGCTGCTCTCCGAGCTGACCGGCGAGACGATCGCGTACAGCAACGTCCCGGCCGCCGCGCACCAGGAGATCCTGGTCGGCGCGGGGCTGCCCGAGGGCTTCGCGGCGATCCTCGTCGACGTGGACGAGGCGATCGGGCGCGGACGGCTCGCGGGGACGAGCGGCGACCTCGCACGGCTCATCGGCCGCCCGACAACACCCCTCGCCGAGACCGTACGGGCCGCCCTGTCCGCCGCCTGAGTCACAAGCCCCGCCCGCCGTATCCACCCCACCCGGGGCTGTCATGAGCGTCCCCGTGAGACGGCTATGACACACAGCCCTTCCGGCGCTACCGTCGTGCCGTTGACCGGATACGGCCGGCGCGGACGAGGGGGCCGGGAGGGCACAGGTGGAAGGCAAGAACGAGCAGCGGGCGGGCCTGCTGTACGGAATCGGCGCATACGGGATGTGGGGTCTGGTCCCGCTGTTCTGGCCGCTGCTCGAACCGTCCGGAGCGATCGAGATCCTCGCCCACCGGATGGTCTGGTCGCTCGGCGTCGTCGCCGTCGCCCTCCTGCTCGTACGCCGCTGGGCCTGGATCGGCGAGCTGGTCCGCGACCGGCGCAAGCTGGGCCTGATATCGGTGGCGGCGGCGACGATCTCCGTCAACTGGGGCCTCTACATCTGGGCCGTGAACAACGAGCGCGTCGTCGAGGCCTCACTCGGCTACTTCATCAACCCGCTGGTCACCATCGCCATGGGCGTCCTGCTGCTGGGCGAACGGCTGCGGCCCGCCCAGTGGGCCGCGGTCGCCACGGGCGTGGCCGCGGTTCTCGTCCTGGCGATCGGGTACGGCAAGCCGCCGTGGGTCTCGCTGGTGCTGGCGTTCTCCTTCGCCACGTACGGCCTGGTGAAGAAGAAGGTGAACATGGGCGGCCTGGAGTCCCTGGCCGCCGAGACCGCCGTGCTCTTCGTGCCCGCGCTCGGCTTCCTGCTCTGGCTCGCCGCCACCGGCGAGTCGACGTTCATGGCCGGGGGCGCCGGGCACGGGTTGCTGCTCGCCGCGACGGGCATCGTCACCGCGCTCCCGCTGATCTGCTTCGGCGCGGCGGCGATCCGGGTGCCGCTGACCATGCTGGGGCTTCTCCAGTATCTGGCCCCGGTCTTCCAGTTCGGCCTCGGCGTCCTCTACTTCCACGAGGCGATGCCGCCCGAGCGGTGGGCCGGGTTCGCCCTCGTCTGGCTCGCCCTGTCACTGCTGACCTGGGACGCCCTGCGTACCGCGCGGCGCAACCGGGCGCTGGCGGCGGAGCTGCTGGCGACGGCGGCCGCCGCCCCGGCGACCGCGGTTCCGGACCCCGGGCCGCCCCCGGCGAACTCCGCAGAACAAAAGATTACCTAGTTGCTTTTCTGACTCGGTTACGTTTTCCTGGTCGTGGACGACCGGAGAAGCGTGACCGAAGGAAAGGCATGGGCATGGGCACGGCCGACGACCTCGCCGACGTACTCATCGTGGGAGCGGGACCCACCGGGCTGGTGCTGGCCTGTGATCTGGCCCGGCGCGGGGCCGCCGTACGGATCGTGGACCGGTCCTGCGCGCCGCCACGCACCTCTCGCGCCAAGGGCCCCAACGCCCGGTCCCTGGAGATCCTGGACGACCTCGGGGTGGCCGAGGAGGTGCTCGCCGCGGGTTCGGCCCCGCTGCCGATGCTCAAGTACCGTCACCGTCTCCCGGTCGCGGAGACCGATCCGTGGGCGGACTCCGCGCCGTCCCCGGACGCCCCCTACGCACGGGGACGGCTGATCGCCCAGTGGCGGCTGGAGGAGATCCTGCGCGACCGGCTGGCCGGCTACGGCATCCGCGTCGAGCTGGGCCGCGAGGTCGTGGGCCTGGCGGAGCGGGCCGACAGGCAGCAGGCCGACGGGCGGCAGGTCGACGTGACGTTCGCGGAGGGCCGGACGGAACGTGTCCGGTACGTCGTCGGGTGCGACGGCGCCCACAGCTCCGTACGGAAGCTGCTCGGGATCGGGTTCGCGGGGACCACCGCCGAGGACCAGGTGATGGTCTGCGGCGATGTCGACCTGGCCGAAGGCGCCCTGGACCGTACCCGCTGGCATCAGTGGTTCGACGAGGACGGCGCGGTCATGCTCTGCCCGATCCCCGGCACGCGGACGGGCTGGTGGTTCCAGGCCGGGCCGGAGCGGGACGGGCGGGGCCGCCCGCTCACGCCCACCGCCGACGGGTTCCGGCGGCTGCTCGCCCGCCACACCGCACTGCCCGGCCGGGCCCTGACGCGGGCCGAGCTGCTGTCGACGTACCGGGTCAACGTGCGGATGGCGGACCGTTTCCGCGCCGGGCGGGTCTTCCTCGCGGGCGACGCGGCACACGTCCACGCCGTCGCGGGCGGCCTCGGCATGAACACGGGCATCCAGGACGCGTTCAACCTGGGCTGGAAGCTGGGGCTGGTGCTCGCCGGTCGGGCGGGGGCGGAGCTGCTGGACACGTACGAGGAGGAGCGGCTTCCGGTGGCGGCCCGGACCCTGGACCTCACCTCGGAGCGGCTGCGGGCCACGCTGGAGGCGATCCGCCGGCCCGGTGGCGGCCTGGACGCGGCGATCACCCCGGACACGACCGGCCTGGGTGTCGGGTACCGCTGGAGCTCCCTGGCCCGGGACCGCGCCGGCGCCTCGCAGCGGCCGGGGGGCGGCTCGCCCGACATCCCGCAGCGGCCCGGGGACGACTCGACCGACACCTCGCGGCAGCCCGGGGACGACTCGACCGGCATCCCGCAGGCCGGGGACCGGGCCCCGGACGCCCCGTGCGTGGACGCCGCCACCGGGGCCCGCACCCGACTCCACCGCGTCTTCGCGGGTCCCCGCACCACCGTTCTCGGCTTCGGACCGGGCAGCGAGGCTGCCCTGCGCGAGGTGGCGGCCGCGTACGGCGACGTCGAGGTGCGGACCTGCCGCGTGTACGCGTCGTACGAGGGCGGGGCGCGGTCCGGCCCGGGAGCGGCGGTCGTCGACGATGAGGGACACGCGGCCGCCGCGTACGGAACGGGAGCCTTCGGCGATACGGGCACGGGCGCCGTCGTCGTCGTCCGCCCCGACCATCACCTGGGCCTGTGCGCCCCGGCGGACGACGGCCGCTCCGTACACGCGTATCTGCGCCGGCTCCACGGATCGGAACGGTTCTCCGGCATTGGTGGACGCCGCCCGTAAAGGCTGATTGAGTGCCCGGATGGGGACTGTCCTGGGGGCCATGAGGAACGTGCGGTGGCACGAATTGCAGCATGCGTACGGCTCCGCGTCCCAGGTTCCCGGGGTGCTGTCGCGGATCGCCTGGGGTGACGCGCCGTCGTCGGACGAGGCGCTGAACGATCTGGAACGGTGGATCGGCACCCCGCCCGTCTTCGACTCGACGGCGGCGACGGTGCCGTTCCTCTGGGAGCTGGCGGCGACGGACACGGTCCGGGACCGGGCCGGCGTGCTGGACCTGCTGTCCACGATCCTGGCCGCCGGAAACCCCGAGCACCCGGCGTGGACGCGCGCCGCGCACGAGGCGGTGGCGGAGGGGCGCGGCACGGCCGTCCGGCTGGCCGCGGACGACGCGGCGGCCTCGCCCCCTGGGACCGTCCGCGCGGCGGCGACGCGTCTGCTGGCCGCGATCGACGGGCACACGTGCCCCGCCTGCCCGGCCCGCCCCGCCCCTTCCCCGGACGGGGCATAGCCGGAAGGGCCTCAGGCCAGTTCGGCCTCGATCCGGTCCATCACGCTCCTCCAGTGCGCACGGCGCTCCTCGCGCTCCTCGGCGCTCGCCAGGCGCTCCTGGTGGAAGCGCAGCACGGTCCGGTCCTCGGAGCTGCCGGGTGTCACGGCCACCTGGACGGTGGAGGCCCCGTGGGTGAGGCGGATCCGGTCGCCGGGGCGGTAGCTGCGGATCTCGCCCTCGATGCCGTCCGCCGTACGGTACGGAGCGCCCTTCTCGGTGGGCACCGGGCCGTCGAGGCCGAGCCAGAGCGCGGCGCCCTCCGGGCCGGCGACGAAGTCCCAGACGGCGGTCAGCGGTCGGTGGATGGTCCGGGAGACGCCGATCTCCCAGCCTGCGTCCTGCGTGAGTCCGGTCGGCATGGCGGATACCCCTTCATCCGGTCGGTGCGTCGGCGTACCGATGCACCGGTACTGATCAGTCGATGGTTTCCACGTCGGACGCGGTGAGCCGGGCGCGGTGGGCGCGGACCTTGTGCCGGTTGCCGCAGCGCTCCATCGAGCACCAGCGGCGTTTGCCGGGGCGGGAGGTGTCCACGAACAACAGACGGCAGTCGTGCGCGCCGCAGGTGCGGATCCGGTGGGCGTACGCCCCGGTGAACAGGTCGATCGCGTCGCGGGCGACGGTGGACAGCAGCCCGGTCCCGGTGCCGCCCGGCGTCCACGCCCGCTCGCCGCCCGCGGTCAGCCGGGACGTCAACGAGGGCCGGGCGGCCGCGTCGTTGAGGGTGGCGAGGTCGTCCGGGGCCGGAGGCTCTTCCCGTACCCGGCTCTCCGTGATCCGCCAGAGCGCGTCGCGCAGCGCCCGCGCGTCCGCCACCTCCGCCGCGCTCACGACGAGCCCGCCGCCCACGCCCGAGCCGCGACCGGCACCGGAACCAGGACCGGCAGCGGCCCCGAGCCCGCCCGGCAACCGGCTCTCCTCCGCCCAGCGCACCAGGTCGGCCGGCTCGTGCAGCACCTCGAAGTGGGACAGCGGCCCGGGTCCACCGGTCGGCAGCAGCTCCAGGCACAGTGCGCCCGGATCGAACCGGAACGAACTGCCGTCCGGGTGCCGCAGCAACAGCCCCGGCGCGTTGGTTGCCTTTCCGCTCATGTAACCACTATAAACGGTTTCCATGACGGAGACACCGACACGGCCACTGTCCTGGAAGCTCGTGATCGACAGCGCCGACCCACACGCACAGGCCGGATTCTGGGCACAGGCCCTGGGTTACGTCGTCGAGGACAACAGCCCGCTGGTCGAGCAGCTGCTCGCGGCCGGAGCCGTGCCCGAGGCCATCACCACCCACGCCCACGGCCGCCGCGCCTGGCTCGACCTGGCGGCGGCCCGGCACCCGGACGATCCGTACGACGAGGTCAGCGGTACGGGGCAGGGGCGGCGGCTGCTGTTCCAGCGGGTGCCGGAACCGAAGACGGTGAAGAACCGCATCCACATCGACGTGCACTCCGCCCCGGGCCGGCGCGACGCGGAGGCCGAGCGGCTGACGGCGCTGGGCGCGCGGGCGCTGCGCACGGTCGACGAGCAGGGCGGAAGCTGGATCGTCATGACGGACCCGGAGGGCAACGAATTCTGTCTGAACTGAACCGGCCCGCCCCGGGGCGGTTCCGTCCGAACTGAACCGGCCGGCCCGGGGCGGAACACGGACCGCCCCGGCCAGGCAACCCCGACCACGGTAGATGCGTCATACAGGAAAACGACGCACGCGGCACGGCCGAGGGGAGACGGGGACACGATGGACGAGCAGCTGGTGAGGGCGTTCCGGTGGGCCGCTCGCGGCGTGGGCAGCGCCCTCGACTACATCGGCCTGCGCACCGGCGTCGGCACGCTCACCGGCGGCCTGCGCAACGCCGTCGGCCGCAGGCGGCGGTAGGACGTCTCAGGGCCTGCCACCCCGGGTCCCGTCCCCGCCGGACCCGCCACCGCCCTCGCGCTCCCGTCGCACCTCCTCACGGATCCGCTCCGCCATCAGGTCGGCGAGCGGATCCGTCACGTCCCAGGAGTGCGCGGCCGGGTGCCGGTCGTACAGCACGCAGGCGTCGCCGTCCTTGACGGACAGCCGGTGGATGACGGCCGGGCACGGAAGCAGCTCGGCGAACCGGAACTTCCGGCGTCCGTCGCCGTCGGTCCAGAACATCCACAGGTCGCGCCCGCCGGAAGCCGACACCGACGGGAGCTGGGCCGCGTGCTCGACCCCCTCCTCGTGCTCGCCGAGCTCGCACAGCAGGAATGCGTCCAGTTCGGGAGCTTCCGTCGCCTCGCCGGGCTCGTCCTCCAGACCCATGAGCGCGACCCGCGCGCCCATCTCGGGGAGTTCGGTGAAGGCGGTGCACTGCAGCATGGCTCTCATCCTTGCCGGTGAGGGTGGGGGAAGGCGGTCGTTCACAGAACCTCGCCCCGACTGCGGGCGTTGAGCCGGGCGGTCCTGGCCCGGAGTTGCTCCATGAGGAGCGCGGGCCGGACCCGGTGCGGCTCGGCCTCCCACTCGGCCCCGCCGCCGACGGGCCGCAGCGACCAGGAGGGGCCGGCGACCCCACGGAACTCGCCCACGCGGTCACCGTGACCGGTATCCACCAAGAGCGCACCGAGGGCCGGCAGGTCGGGAGGGCCCTGCGCATTCGGGCAAGCGTTCTCGCCGTACACCTATCGCTCCTCTCTGTAGCCGTATGACTACCAGGGCGATTCAGCGTGACCTACCGTGAGGAGTCATTCAACTTGCCTGTTCGGCACGGAAGATCGGGGCGGGGTCCGTGAACGTGAAGGAATTGAACCCGGAAAGCTCCGCGCAAGCGGCCTACGGTGCACGTCTGCGCGACTTACGGGAGAAGCGGGGCTGGACGCAGGAGGGCCTGGGAGACCGCAACGGCTACTCCAGCACCCACATCTCGTCGGTGGAAACCGGTCGCAAACTCGCGACCTTGCGCTTTTCGCGCAGTACGGACCGGGCGCTGGGGCTCACCGGGACCGAGGCGTCGTTCGAGCGCGAGCTGGGCCAGATCAAGCACGGCAGCCTGCTGGAGGGCTTCCCGGAGTTCCTCGGTTACGAGCGCCGGGCGGCGGAGATCCGGCTGTACGAGGTCGGCGTCATCCCGGGCCTGCTCCAGACCCCGGAGTACGCGACGGTCCTGGCGGACAGCGTCGTCCGGCGCCAAGTGATCACCGCGGACCAGGCCCAGGAGCGCGTCGCCCTGGTCGCGGAACGCCAGGCCGCCCTGGTCCGGGAGAAGCCGCCGCTGGTCTTCGCGCTGCTGGACGAGAGCTGCCTGCTCCGGCCGGTCGGCGGACCGGACGTCATGCGGGCGCAGCTGGACCGGCTCATCGACTTCGCCGAGCAGCCCAACACGGTAATCCAGGTGGTGCCGTTCTCCATGGGAGAGCACCGTCCGTTCAGCCTGCCAATCACCATCCTGACCATGCCCGACCGCTCGCTCATGTCGTACGCGGAGTCCGCGCAGCAGGGGTATCTGGAGCGTGAAAGTGGCTCGGTGGTGCAGCATCTGACGGCCTACCATCAGATGCAGGCGGTAGCGCCCTCCCAGGCCGCATCCGTTGACATGTTCAGGCAGTTGCGAAAGGGCACCCCGTGACAACCGAGACCCCCCGTTGGTTCACGTCCTCCTACAGCGAAAACGGCGGCCAGTGCGTCGAGGTCGCCACCAACCTCGCCGCCCCGCACGGCATCGTCCCCGTCCGCGACTCCAAGAACGTGCACGGCCCGGCCCTCAGCGTCCCCGCCGCCGCGTTCGGCGCCTTCGTCGCGGGTGTCCGGTCCGGGGACTTCGGCACCGTCTGAGCCGCGCGCGTCGGCCGAGGAACAGCCCCACCACGCAGGCCCGGTGGGGCTTTGCCGTTGCCGCCCGCTCCCAGCCCCCCGCTCCCCCTTGCCCTCAACCGCGCTTGAGGTCCTACGGTCGCCGTAAGGCCCGTACGACCAACCCGGCCGTCACGCCACCGAGGGAGCACCCGCCATGCCGGATCAGCAGCTCAGCGACGCCGAACTCGCCGCCCAGCCCGCCGCCTACTGGACCGGGGTCGCCTACGAGGCGCTCATCGCCTACACCCGGGAGCGGCAGGCCGAGAAGGGGTACACGCAGCCCCAGTTCTGGCTGCTGCGCAATCTGTCGGCCGCCGACATCTCACCCGACGGCGCGGGGATGACCCTCCCCGAGCTTCAGCAGGCCATGGCCTCGTACATCCGGCCCGAGGACGACCTCGCGGTCGAGGCCGAGGTGCTCGTACGCCGGGGCTGGCTGCGGCGGGACGCGGAGGACCGGCTGTGGATCACGGAGGAGGGGGAACAGGCACGCCTCGACCTCAGGCGCAACGCCCCGGCGATCCGCGCCGCGCTCCACGAGGGGATCCCCGACGCGGACTACGTCACCACCGTCAAGGTGCTGCGGCAGCTGGTGCGTAACGCGGGAGGGACCGCCGCCTGAGAGCCCCCATATCCGATCCACCCCTCGTGGGCAAGCGGCCGTTCGGGGCCTTCTAGGCTGGGGCCATGCCCACGCCCCCCGCATATGCCCTCGTCGCCACGGACCTGGACGGCACCCTGCTGCGCCCCGACGACACCGTCAGCGCCCGGTCCCGTGCCGCGCTCGGTCTCGCCGCCGCCTCGGACGCCCGGCATCTGATCGTGACCGGGCGGCCCGTCCCGGGGATACGGGCGCTGCTCGCGGACCTCGCGTACACCGGGCTCGTCGTCTGCGGGCAGGGCACCCAGCTCTACGACGCGGACGCCGGGCGGCTGCTGCGCTCCGCCACCCTGGACCGGGAGGCCGCCGACACCGCGCTCGGCAAGATCGAGGCGGAGGTCGGGGCCGTGTTCGCCGCCGTGGACCAGGACGGCATGGAAGGGGTGACCCTGATCGAGGCCGGCTACCGGATGCCGAATCCGACACTGCCCGCCCAACGTGTGGGCTCCCGCGAGGAGTTGTGGGAGCATCCCGTGATCAAGGTGCTGGTGCGCCACCCGGAGTTGGGCGACGACGCGCTGGCCGCCGCCGCACGCGGGGCCGTGGGCGATCTGGCGACGGTGACCATGGCGGGGCCCGGCACGGTGGAGCTGGCTCCGCGCGGGGTGGACAAGGGCACGGGGCTCGCGGCGGCCGCCGAGCTGCTGGGCATCGGGGCCGAGCGGACCGTCGCGTTCGGGGACATGCCCAACGACCTGCCGATGTTCGCCGGTTCGGGGCTTCGAGTGGCCATGGGCAATGCCCACCCGGAGCTGCGCGCGGCGGCCGACGAGGTGACCCTGACGAACGCGGAGGACGGGGTCGCGGTGGTCCTGGAGCGGCTGTTCGGCACCGGCTGCGCCTAGGCCCCGCCCCGGATCCCGTTTGGTCTAGACCAAGACGGGTAGGCTGCGGTCGCCCGCGTGGCGACCCCACCGCCACGCGCGGCGTTTGACATGCACCTGCTTTCCTCTCGTTCCACAAGGGCAGGCGGGTGGACCCCACGGACCCACCGAGGAGTTGTCGTGAAGCGCAAGAGGATGACGGCCGTCGTGACCCTGCTCGCCACCGGCCTCGCCGTGTCGCCGGCCGTCGCGGCGCCCAACGCCGCCGAGGGCAGGGCGCGGGTCGGCGCCGACTGGGCGAAGCAGTCGATCACCTTCACCGCCGCTCCGGGGCAGGTCAACGACCTCCACGTGGTCCCGATGGACCGGGGCGACGGGGTCCGGCGGATCGGGTTCCGGGATTCCGTTCCGCTCCGGCCCGGCGACCACTGCACGTACCTGGAGCCGGGCGTCGAGACGTACGTCGTCTGCGAACTGCCCACCGACAGCGCCCGGCCGGACCGGATCGACGTCTTCCTCGGCGACGGCGACGACGAGATCGCCACCAGCGACCCCGGTGTCGCCACCGTCAGCGGCGGCCCCGGTGACGACATGCTGCACGCCCACACCGCGCACACCGTGCGGGGCGACGCGGGCGACGACATGGTCATGGGGCGCGTCGTCCTGGACGGCGGCGACGGCATGGACCATCTGATGGCCGTCGACGGCGACCAGGTGCTGTGGGGCGGCCGGGGCGACGACATGATCGAGGCGTACGACGGCGATGACCTCGTGTACGCGGGCCCGGGCGACGACCACGTCATGGGCGGGGACGGCGACGACATCGTCCTCGGCGGCCCCGGTGACGACATGCTGCACGGCGAGGCGGGCGACGACGTGATCGTCGGCGGCTCCGGGAAGGACACGGCCGAGGGCGGCCCGGGCCGGAACATCACGCTCCCCTGAGCCGCGCGTCACGCCCGAACCCCCTCACGCCTGCGTCGGATTGAGCTTGCGGAAGTAGGTCCAGCTGGTCTCGTTCGGCTCGCTCCACCGCTCGGGGGCGTGCGCGAATTCCGGGTGGTGGCGGGCGATGTGGGCCCGGGTGCGCTCGGGGACCTCGGTGTACGCGCCGAGCTTGCGGCCCCGGCAGTGGAAGGTGAGACCGCCGGGCCGCTGCCCCCGGGCCATCCACGGCAGCCACGGGGACATCCGGCTCCACGACAGGGTGGCCGGGACACTGGGGGCGGGGCCCGCCAGATCGTCCCGGTCCGCGAAGAACTGGAAGAGTTCCAGGGCCTTGTAGGTGTCCCCCGCCGAGTGCTCCGGGTACTGGGCGACCGGCAGCGGCGACGGGTAGGCGAGCGGGATCTCCAGGCTGAAGCAGACCTGGTCCCCGAGGTCGGTCGTGGGGATCGGGAAGGGGCGCCACTTCTGGTTGGCCGGGTCGTTCCAGACGTGCACCACCGGGAGGTCCTGCCACGTCTCCAGGATCTCCCGGCTGACGGGATCCAGGTAGAACGCGGCCTCCCGGGTGAGCAGTTGATACGCGTCGGGCCCGGCCTCGGCGTCCTCGACCAGACGGGCGACGTTGAGCCCCTCGAAACCGAAAACGCGCTGGTAGGGCTCGTCGGGGGCCCAGGAGTAGACGTCTCCGGACCACCAGTACGTGACCTCCTCGCCGTCGAGGGAGGCGCGGGTCCGGGCGAAGGAGCGGAGCAGTTCCGCGGGGGTCGTCATGAGGACCACTGTGCGCGACACGGGCCGCTCCGCGCGATCGGCGGGCACTGGCGCGGGCGCTGCCGCCGCGCCGGGAGCGATTCAGCCGGCCGGAACCGCCGGATCTGCCGGAGCCACCGGAGCCGCCGGGGTCACCGGGTCCGGCGGGCCGTCCGGCAACTCCTGCTCCGTCCACAGCACCTTGCCGTCCGGCCCGTGGCGGGCTCCCCAGTGGGAGGCGAGGCGGGAGACGATGAACAGGCCCCGGCCGCCCTCGTCGACGGTCCGGGCGTGCCGCAGGTGCGGGGCGGCCGTCGAGCCGTCGTGGACCTCGCAGGTGAGCGTGGAATCCAGCAGAACGCGCAGCCGCAGCGGCGGGGTGCCGTAGCGGACCGCGTTGGTGACGAGCTCGCTGACGATCAGCTCGGTCGCGTCCACGGTGTCCTCGTCCAGGCCCCAGTCCTGGAGCCGGTCGCGGACGAGCACCCGGGCGGTGGCGGGCGTCGTGGCCTCGTCGGCGAGGTCCCAGGTGGCGACCAGGTGGTCGGAGACCGTACCCGTACGCGCCAGGAGCAGGGCAGCACCGGCGGCGCGGGTGTCGTCCGGCAGCGCGTACACGATGTCGTCGCCGAGCTGCTGGAGGCTGCGGCCCGGCCGGGCGAGGGCCTGGGTGATGCGTTCGGGGGCACGGTCGCCGGAGAGCACCTCGGCGGTGCAGAACGCGAGGAGGCTGCCCTCCTCCAGGGTGACGGCGGCGGGGGCGAAGAGGGCGCTGTCGGCGGAGAAGAGCCCGGGCCCCTCCGGTACGTCGAGGGGAACCGCCCGCCCGTCGGGGCCGACGATCAGCGGAGCGGGGTGCCCGGCGCGGGCGACGGTGCAGGTACGGGTGAACGGGTCGTACACGCCGTAGACGCAGCCCGCGCTGAGGGGTTCGCCGTGGAGGCCGTCGGCGGGCGGCAGCGAGGCGCGTTCATGGGCGAGGCGGTCGGCGGTGTCCTTGAGCCGGGCGAGGACCTCCTCCGGCTCCAGGTCGAGACCGGCCAGCGCCTGGATGACCGTACGCAACTGGCCCATGGCGATGGCCGACTGGAGGCCCTCGCCCGCGACGCCGCCGACGACGAGCGCGGTACGGGCGCCGGACAGGGCGATGGTGTCGAACCAGCAGCCGCTGTCCCGGCCGGGCAGCAGGACGTGCGCGGTCTCGACGGCGGCCTGCCGCCGCTCGGCCTGCGGGAGCAGCCGCCGCTGGACCGTCGAGGCGACGACGTGCTCGCGTTCGTAGCGGCGGGCGTTGTCGATGGCGAGGGACGCGCGGGTGGCCGCCGTGACGGCCAGGGAGACGTCGTCCTCGTCGAAGGGTTCGGAGGCCCCGCACCGGTAGAGGCTGACCAGTCCGAGGACGGCTCCCCGCAGCGTGAGGGGCACGACGATCAGGGAGTGTGCGCTGGTCTCCGCGACGGCGCGCGCCCCGTCCGGGTCGGTGCCGAGCCAGGGGGTGTCGGGCCCGAGCGGGACGAGCCGGGCCCGCAGATCGGCGGCGGCGAGCGCGTACGGCGTACGGACGGGGAGGTGGCGGGTGGTACCCGCCGCCCGCTCCCGGGCACCGCTCCCGCTCGCCACCGCGTCCCGGACGGCGTCGCACCGGCCGCTGGCGGCGCGGCGCAGCGGGGTTGCGGGCGGCATCGGGCCCACGGGCGGCTCGACGCCGCGCAGGACGTCGTCCACCACCTCCACGACGGCGAGGTCGGCGAATCCGGGCGCCAGGGCGTCGGCGAAGTCACGGCAGGTGGTGGCGACGTCGAGGGAGCCGCCGACCGCGTCCCGCACGGCGGCGAGCGCGGCCTCCCGAGCCCGGGCCCGTTCCCGCTCGGTGACGTCGACGACCGCGACCACCAGGCCGAGGGCGGGGGCGTCGGGACCGTCCGGGCCGTGCAGGCGGTAGAGGGAGGTCAGGAACTGCCGGTCACCGGCGATCCGCCGCAGTCGGCCCCGTACGAGGTGGTCGCGCACCGGGCCCTCACCGGCCAGCACTCGCTTCATGAGCTGCTCGTAGCCGTCCGGGTCGTCGAGCCGGACGACCTCGGCGATCGGCCGGCCGACGTCCTCCCGGGTCCCCACGCCCTCGACGAGGGAGTTGGCGCGTACGAGTCTGAGCTGCGGGTCGAGCACGACGAGGCCGACGGCGGACTGGGAGAACAGCGTCGCGAGAAGCGCCTCGTCGAAGCCGCCTCCCGGCCTCACGGCCTGCCCGGGCCCGGCCGGGGTCTCGCTGTCCACCACGGATCCACCCGCCCTCCGCCTCCGGCCCGCCGGAGTACCGGTTCCGACACGCGCCGGACCAGCATCACCCGCCGCACCGGACCCGGCCACCGGAGGGCGGCAGGGGTGTGACGACACGCGTGCCGGGGGCGGCGGGGGCCAGTCCCGGTCCACGGTGAGCAGCGCGCCCCGACTGCCGGGGCGTACCGCGTGGGCGACCGTTCGGCGAAGGCTCCCGCCGGGACCCCGCCCGGGCCTGCGTCATACTGATCCGCCGGAGCGCGAGGGGGCGTACAGCGTATGGAGCACGGGGCGGCGGGCGGCGTGAATCTGCCGGAACGTATCGGTGGCTACATCGTGGAGCGGGAGTTGGGTGCCGGTGGAATGGGCACCGTCTATCTGGCACGCTCCCGTGGCGGGCGGGCGGTGGCCGTGAAGGTGGCCCGCCCGGAGCTCGCGGGCGACCCGCACTTCCGGGAGCGGTTCCGGGCCGAGGTGGCGGCCGCGCGGAGTGTGGGCGGCTTCCACACGGCCCCCGTGGTGGACGCGGACCCGGACGCGGCGGCGCCCTGGTTGGCCACGGCGTACATTCCCGGGCCCACCCTCTCCGCGCTCCTGGAGGCCGAGGGCCCGATGGACGAGGCGCGGCTGCGACGGCTCGGCGCGGCGCTGGCCGAGGCGCTGGCGGCGATCCACGGCTGCGGGCTGGTGCACCGCGATCTGAAGCCCGGCAACATCATCATGGCGCCGGACGGCCCCCGGGTCCTGGACTTCGGCATCGCGCGGGCGCTGGAGTCGACCCGGCTGACGGCCACCGGTACGGCCTTCGGCACCCCGGGGTTCCTGGCGCCGGAGCAGGCCCAGGGGCAGGAGGTCGACGGGGCCGCCGACGTGTTCGCGCTGGGCGCGGTGCTCGTCGCGGCGGCGGGCGGCAGCGCGTTCGGGGCGGGTACGCCGATGGGCCTGATGTACCGCTCGGTGCACGAGCCGCCGGACCTGGACGCCGTGCCGGAAGAGCTGCGGCCGGTCCTCGCCGCGTGCCTGGCCAAGGCCCCGGAGGAGCGGCCCGCACCGGCGGACCTGCTGGACCTGTTCGTCCCGGACGCGGTGCCGTCCCCGCCCGGGGCTGCGTACGCCCCGACCGTCGCCGTGGTGATGCCGCCGCCACCGGCGTACGCCCCGTCCAACGCCTTCCCGCCGCCGTACCAGCAGCAGCCCCCGCACCAGGCCCCGCCCAACGGCCCGCTGCCGTACCCGGCCCCGTCCGATTACCTTCTGCCGCACCAGATCCCGACCGAACTCGCCCCGGTCGGCGGCGCGCCGGACGACGCCGACCTCACGTTCGTGGCGCTCGGCCAGGGCAGTTCCCTCTTGATCGACGCCACGGGCATCACGCTGGGTCCGGTCGGTGCGGAGACGCAGTACTCCTGGGCCGAGATCCGCACCGTGACGTATGCGGCCGAGGGCCCCAAGCACCTCCAGGTCGTCGTCCACCCGCACTACGGCACGGCCCACCCGTGCGTCCTCGCCGCCCGCAGGCGGTCGCGCCTCCAGGCGTGGCTGGAGGACCTGCCGCTGATCCTGGAGTGCTTCCTCTAGCGCGCCGGTCACCCGGGCAGCGCGCAGGTCCTCCGGGCCGGCGCGTCAGTACCCCGGCGCGCGCAGCGACCGCAGGACGTGGTCCACCAGTGTGGCGATCGTCTCCTCGTCCTGGGCCGGCTTGCGCAGCACATGGCGGTAGTAGACGGGGCCGTACAGCATCTCCACGGCCAGCGGGAGGTCCGCGCCGGGCGGGATCTGGCCCTGTTCCTGGGCGCTGCGGAGCCGGCCGATCGCCTCCTCGACGCGCGGGTCGACGAGCTCTTCCCGCAGTTGCTGGGCCAGGCGGTCGTCGTGGTGCAGCTCGGAGAGGATGCCCGCGTAGGCGGGTCCGAAGGGCGGGACCGAGAGCAGCTTCACCGCGCCGGCGACGTGCGAGCGCAGGTCGGCGCCGATGTCGCCGGTGTCGACGAACGGGGTGGCGTCGATCAGCGCGTCCGTGAACGCCTCCAGCAGCACCGCGCCCTTCGAGGGCCACCAGCGATAAATCGTCTTCTTGCTGACTCCCGCTTCGGCCGCGATGGCCTCTATCGTGACGTGCCCGTACCCGCGCTCCGTACAGAGGTCGAGGGCGGACCGCAGGATCGCGCGGCGTGATCGTTCGCTACGTCGCACACTGCTCGGCGATGTGATCATTCGGTGAGCATAGGGGGGTTCCAGCCAATCTCTTGTTGACATCTCGTCGCCAAAGACCGAACAATACCCAGGCGGAAACGGAACGTACCGTGTCGTGTCGTTCCCATTGTCCGCACCGTTCGTGCCGTTCGTGCCGCGACGAGCCGATCGGGGGACGGCTCGCCCGGCCGACGGCGCGTGCGGACCCCGCCGATCCGATCCGGCCAGGCCACCTTGCGCAATCCGCCGGGCCGCCCCTGACGACGTGACGTCATTACGCCGTACTACCTTGCGCCGTCTTGCCCTTACGCCGTGATGTCCTTGGCCGTGAAGCGGGCCCAGGCCGCCGCGCCGAACACCGCGACGTACAGCCCCTGCAACTGGAAGTTCTTGCTCAGGTCGTCCCAGTGGACCGGCTCGCGCAGGACGTCGGCGAACGACATCCAGTAGTGCGCGAACAGATACGGGTGCACGCCGCTCAGCTGCGGAATGCCGTCCAGGATCTGCACCGTGATCAGCAGTCCGACCGTAGCCGCCATCGCGCCGATCCCGCTGCCGGTCAGCGTCGAGACGAACAGCCCGATCGCGGCGAACCCGGCCAGGGACACCGCCACGACCAGCGCGGTCAGCGCCGCCCGCACCAGCCCCTCGCCGAAGCCGATCCGGGTCCCCGAGATCGTGGTGACGTCCCCCACCGGGAACAGCAGCGCGCCCACCGCCAGCGCCGACACCGCCACGACGAGGGTCGCGATCAGGCAGAAGACGAGGACGGAGGCGTACTTCACCAGCAGCAGCCGGGTCCGGCCCGCCGGGGCGACCAGGAGATAGCGCAGGGTGCCGCTGCTCGCCTCGCCGGCGATCGCGTCGCCCGCGACGACGCCGACGGCCATCGGCAGGAAGACCGGCAGCGTCGCGGCCAGCGCGGCGAAGACCAGGAAGAAGCCGTTGTTGGTGACCTGGGCGAGGAAGGCCGGGCCCGCCCCGCCGTCCGGACCGCCCTCCCCGCCACCACCGCCGCCGCCCGTCTCGATCCGGACCGCGATCCCGATGAGGACGGGGACGGCGGCGAGGACGGCGAGCAGGGCGTAGGTGCGGTGGCGGCGCAGCAGCGTGGTGATCTCGGAGCCCAGGAGGCCCGGCGCCCCGAGCGGGTTACGGGGGCGGCGTCCCGCGCTCTTTGGAGGTGTGACCTGCTCAGCCTGCGGCCTCCCAGGCTGCGACCTCTCAACCTGCGACCTCTCAGCCTGCGACATCGAATCCCTCTCCCGTGAGTGCGACGAAGGCGTCCTCCAGCGAACCCCGCTCGACACCGAAGAACCGCACCCGTACCCCGCCGCCCACCAGCGCCGCGTTGAGGTCGGCCAGGTCCACGGCGGCGGGCGGGGCGTCGGCGGTCAGCCGGTCGCCGTCGGTGCTCAGGCCGGTGAGCCCGTGCTCCTTGAGGATGCGGGCGGCGTCCCCGGGGTCGGGGGTGGTGACGGCGAGCCGGCCCCGGGCGCTCGCGGCGAGGTCGGCGACCGGGCCCTGGACGATCAGCCGGCCCCGGGCCATCACCGCCGCGTGCGTGCAGACCTGTTCGATCTCGTCCAGGAGGTGGGAGGAGAGGAACACCGTGGTGCCCTCGGCCGCCAGCTCCCGCACCAGGAGACGGATCTCGCGCATGCCCTGCGGGTCGAGGCCGTTGGTCGGCTCGTCCAGGACCAGCAGCCGGCGCGGCCGGAGCAGGGCGGCGGCCAGGCCCAGACGCTGCTTCATGCCGAGCGAGTACGCCTTGGCCTTCTTCCCGGAGGCGGCGGCGAGCCCGACCCGCTCCAGGGCCGTCCCGACGCGGGCCCGGCGGGTGCGCGGGTCGGCGGTGGGGTCGGCCCGGTCGTACCGCAGGAGGTTGTCCCGGCCGTTCAGGAAGCCGTACAGCGCGGGCCCCTCGATCAGCGCGCCGACCTCCGGCAGCACCGCACGGGCGCCCACCGGCATCGGGCGGCCGAGCACCTCGGCGGTGCCGGACGTCGGGTCGATGAGGCCCATCAGCATCCGGATCGTGGTGGTCTTCCCGGAGCCGTTGGGGCCGAGGAAGCCGAAGACGCTGCCGGCGGGCACGGTCAGGTCGAGGCCGTCCACGGCGAGCCGGCCGCCCCGGTAGCGCTTGGTCAGGCCACGGGTGCGGATGACGGGGACGGCGGGGGGCGCGTACGGCGCGGGGATGCCGGCCTCGGCCTCGGTGTCCGTCATGGGCGGTCGCACCTCTCCGTGAGCGCGGGTGAGTGAGCGCGGTTCAGCAGGGACGGGGGCCGCCGCGGCCTCCACGCGGGTGCGTGGGGGCCGCGGCGGCCGGGTGTCCGGGTGCCCCGGACAAGGTTCTACTTCGCGGCGGCGTCGGCCGCACGCACCAGCGCGTCCTTCGTCACCGCTCCGACGTACACCGATCCGTCGTCCGTCAGCAGGGCGTTGACCAGGCGCGTCTTGAAGACCGTGCCCGAACCGAACTTCCCGGTGACCTTGTCGCCGAGCGCGTCGAGGAAGCCCTGCGCCTCGGCCGGCATGTCGCCCGAGCCCGCCTCGGGGAGGCCCTTGCCGCCGGGGGACTTGATCTCGGCGATCGAGGTCCAGCCCTCCCCGATGACGTTGAAGCCGCCCTCGTCCGCGAGACCGTCCAGCTCGGCCAGCTGTCCGGGCAGCGCCTTCTGCATCGCGCCGCGCTCGTCCTTGCCGGTCTCCAGCTCGTCGGCCTCGGTCACCTTGGCGCCCTTGGGCGGGGTGAAGTCGAACGTGGACGCGGCGGGCCTGGAGAAGTCGACCTTGGTGAACCCGGCGTCGACGACCGCCTTGCCGCCGCTCGCCGCGGACAGGGTGAACTTCAGCGGTACGCCGTTCTCGGCGTCCACCGCGATCCGGACCGAGCCGATCGTCGAACCGGACTGCTTCGGCTTGATCAGCAGCTGGTACGCGTCCCGCCCGGCGACCTGCGCCGTGCCGTCCACGGTCACCGAGGTGGTGTCCCCGGCCGCCGCGAGCGCCTGCTCGGCGAAGTCCTTCGGGGTGGCCGGAGCACCCTCGGGAGCCTTCGGGGCCTTCTCCGCGTGGCTGCCGTCCCGGCCCTCGGGCGCCTCGGCGTGGTAGACCTCGTCGGACTTGCTGTCGTACGCCCAGACCTCGCCCTGGTTGTGGATGAGGCTGTACTCGGAGGCGTCCCCGAGGATGGAGAGCTTCTGCCGCTCCGGGCCGTCGGCGGCCACCCGCAGCGTGTGCGTGCCGGACGTCAGCTCCATGAGCTTGTCCTGCGGGGCCGCCGCGCCGCCGTCCTTGTCCCCGGCCGCGCCGCCCGGTACGAACGAGCCCGCGAGGCCATCGAGGGGCAGGCCCAGGTCCGTGCTGATCTTGAACGTGCCGGAGAGCTGCTCCTCGTCGGAGGCGGCGATCCTCTCGATGAGTTCCTGTGCGCTGATCTTCGGCAGGTCGGGGTCGCCCGGGCTCGCGAGCGCCGGGACGAGTCCGATGGTCGCGGCCGCCACCCCCGCGACCGCGACGGGGACGATGTAGCGCGCCGCCTTCCGGCGGCCCACGACAGTGCCCGTGGCCTCTCCGGTGGTCTCTGCGCTGTCGTTCGGTGCCATGGTGTGCCCTACCTCCGTGGTCGGCGGCTTCCGTTGGTAACCATCTGACCAAATCGGACGGTCCGAAGCGTCAGCCCGGGGAATCAACTCCGCCTACTGCTCCGGTATGACAACCGGAGGGGGCGTGTACGCCGTCCCGTAGGGGTGGGCCACTCGGTGACAGCGCGTCAGGCGACGGCGGGGGGGCAGGGCCGGATGCGGCCGGGCACGGCCTCAGCCGGCGCGGTGCACCACCGCGTCGCACAGCTCCTCCAGCGCGGCCTTCGCGTACCCCTCGGGCAGGGGGGCGAGCGTGGCGCGCGCCTCCTGGGCGTAGCGCACGGTGTCCTGGCGGGCCTGCTCCAGCGCCGGGTGGGCGCGCAGCCGGCGCAGCACCTCGGCCAGGGCTTCGTCGCTGCTCAGGTCCCCGTCGAGCAGCTCGACGAGCTCCAGGTCGTCGGGCTTGCCGTCGGCCGCCGCCTGGGCGCGCAGCCGCAGGACCGGGAGCGTCGGGATGCCCTCGCGCAGGTCGGTGCCGGGGGTCTTGCCGGACTCGTGGGAGTCGGAGGCGATGTCGAGGACGTCGTCGGCGAGCTGGAAGGCGATGCCGAGCCGTTCCCCGTACTGGGTGAGGACGTCCACGGTCCGCTCGTCGGCGCCGGACATCATCGCCCCGAACCGGCCGGAGACGGCGACCAGCGAACCGGTCTTGCCGCTCAGCACGTCCAGGTAGTGGTCGACCGGGTCGCGGCCGTCGCGCGGGCCCGCGGTCTCCAGGATCTGGCCGGTGACGAGCCGCTCGAAGGCCTCGGCCTGGATCCGGACGGCCTCGGGGCCGAGGTCGGCCAGGATGTGGGAGGCGCGGGCGAAGAGGAAGTCGCCGGTGAGGACGGCGACCGAGTTGCCCCAGCGGGTGTTGGCGCTGGGCACCCCGCGCCGCACGTCGCCCTCGTCCATCACGTCGTCGTGGTACAGCGTGGCCAGGTGGGTCAGCTCGACGACGACGGCCGAGGGGACGACTCCCGGCGCGTCGGGATCCCCGAACTGTGACGCGAGCATGACCAGCAAGGGACGGAACCTCTTGCCCCCCGCACGCAACAGGTGCTGGGCGGCGTCCGTGATGAAGGGGACATCGCTCTTGGTGGCTTCGAGCAGCCCTGCCTCGACAGCGGCCAGCCCCGACTGGACATCGGCCTCAAGAGCCTGGTCCCGCACGTGCAGTCCGAACGACCCGACGACGGTCACGGGAGCATCTCCTGTCTGCTGACGATCACACTCAATGTCGATGTGTCGCTGTCTCTCCTGGCAACTTCAGCGTATCCGGTCCGCTATGGATCACCGTGGGCGGCTTCCCATGACCGCCGGTATGTTCGGGATCAGCTCATACGATCAGGAGTCTCCGCTTTGTCCCACAGCAGCGCCGCCACCGAGCCGGCCCAGCCCCCGCCCGAGGACGACCACGCCTTCTTCGGGCAGCCGCGGGGGCTGATGACCCTGTCGGGCCTGGAGGTCTGGGAGCGGTTCTCGTTCCTGGGCATGCAGGCCATCCTGGTGCTGTTCTTCGCCGACACCGTGGCGAACGGCGGCATGGCCATGGACCCCGGCACCGCCGCCTCCGTCGCCGCCGCCTACGGGACGCTGGTCTATCTGGTCTCCGTGGCGGGCGGCTGGCTGGCCGACCGGATCCTCGGCTCGTACCGGGCCGTGCTGTACGGCGGCATCCTCATCGCCTGCGGCCACTACTCCATGGCCGTCCCCACCGACGCCATGACCTGGGTGGGCCTCGGCCTGATCAGCGCCGGAACGGGCCTGCTCAAGCCGAATGTGGCCTCCATGGTCGGCAAGCTCTACCGCACCGACGACGAACGGCGCGACGCCGGCTTCGCCCTCTACTACATGGGCATCAACATCGGCGCGTTCGCCGGACCGCTGATCACCGGCTGGCTCGGCGAGCACTGGAGCTGGCACTGGGGCTTCTCGGCGGCCGCGATCGGCATGACCTTCGGCCTGATCCAGTACGTCGTGGGCCGACGTCACCTGGCCGGGCGTAAGCACGCGGCCGAGTTCGCGCTGGCCCCCGACGCGATGCGCCGCGCGGTCCTGCTGATCGTCGGCGGGGCGGTCGTGGTCGCCCTCGCCGCCACCGCGCTGGCCCTGGCGGGGTGGCTGACGATGGACCGGTTCGTCGACGTGCTCACCGTCATCTCGGTGATCGCGCCGGTCGTCTACTTCGTGGTGATGTTCCGCTCCCCCCGCGTCACCGCCGAGGAACGCGGCAGGCTCCGCCCGTACGTCGTCCTCTTCCTCGGGTCCGTCGTCTTCAACTTCATCCTCTTCCAGGCGTACTCGACGATGATTCTGCTCGCGTCGACGAACGCCCGGACCGAGATCCTCGGCTTCACCTTCCCGGCCAGCTGGTACGCCTCCGCCCTCGGCGCCTTCGAGGTCGCGCTCGCCCCGGTCGTCGCCGCGGTCTGGGTGAAGATGGGCCCTCGCCAGCCGCACGCCTCCAACAAGATCGCGTTCGGGGTGATCCTCGGCGGACTCTCCTTCCTGCTGATGGTCCTGCCGACCTCCGGTCACGCCGACGACGTGTACCGGATGGCCGCCTGGTGGATCGTCGGGTCCTACCTGTTGCTCGGGCTCGGCGACATCCTGCTGGAGACCTCCGGCATGTCCGCCACGACCAAGCTCGCCCCGAAGGCGTTCGCCAGCCAGACGATGGCCCTGTGGTTCCTCTCCCTCGCCCTGGCCAACGGAATCCAGGCCCAGATCGTGAAGCTGTACGGCGAGGTCTCCAACCCCGCGTACTTCGGCGTCAACGGAGCCATCGCCGTGGCGGCCGGTGTGGCGATGATCCTGGCCGCGCCCTGGCTGAAGCGCACGATGCACCCCGTCCACTGACCCGTCCACCTCACACGCCCCGCCCCCTGCCCGCACGCCCGCTCGAAGCACCCCGTCCCCCACCGAGGTGATCCCATGAACATCACGACCGAGTTCCCGTACGAGACCACCCACGAGGACGTCCGTATCCCGCTGGCCGACGGCACTCTGCTCTACGCCCGGATCTGGCGGCCGCTGACCGACGAACCGGTCCCCGCCCTGCTGGAGTACCTGCCCTACCGGCTGAGCGACTGGACCGCGCCGCGCGACTGGCAGCGCCACCCCTGGTACGCGGGCCACGGCTACGCCTCCGTACGGGTCGACGTCCGGGGGCACGGGAACAGCGAGGGGCTGCCGGGCGACGAGTACGACGCGCAGGAGCTGGAGGACGGGGTCGCGGTCATCCACTGGCTGGCGCAGCAGGAGTGGTGCTCGGGCCGGGTCGGGATGTTCGGGATCTCCTGGGGCGGCTTCAACTCGCTCCAGATCGCCGCGCTCGCCCCCGAGCCGCTGAAGGCGATCGTCACCGTCTGCTCTGCCGACGACCGCTACGACAACGACGTGCACTACATGGGCGGCTCGGTCCTCGCCGTGGACATGCACGCCTGGGCCGCCACCATGCTCGCCTTCGTCTGCCGCCCGCCGGACCCCGCGCAGGTCGGCGACGACTGGAAGGAGATGTGGCTGAAGCGGCTGGCGGCCGTCGAGCCCTTCAGCCACACCTGGCTCGCCCACCAGAGCCGCGACGCCTACTGGAAGCACGGCAGCGTCTGCGAGGACTACGGCGCGATCAAGGCGAGCGTCCTCGCGGTCGGCGGCTGGCACGACCCGTACCGCGACACCGTCCTGCGGCTGGTGGAACACCTCGACCCGGGGCAGGTGCGCGGGATCATCGGCCCGTGGTCGCACCAGTACCCGGACCGGGGGCTGCCGCCGGGGCCCGCGATCGGCTTCCTCCAGGAGACGCTGCGCTGGTGGGACCAGCACCTCAAGGGCAAGGAGACGGGCGTGATGCGGGAGCCGCTGCTGCGGTCCTGGATCAGCGGCTCGCACCCGCCCGCCACGGTGTACGAAACGCTGCCCGGCCGCTGGGTAGGGGACGCCTCCTGGCCCTCGGAGAACGTGACCCCGGTGGCGTACGCCCTCCAGGGCGGCGAGCGGATCGTCGCCTCGCCGCAGCAGACCGGGCTGGACGCGGGCCGCTTCTTCCCGTTCGGCAACGACGCGGATCTGCCCCCGGACCAGCGGGACGAGGACGCCAAGTCGGTGTCGTTCGAATTCCCGGTCACGGAGGCACCGATCGAGATCCTGGGCCGCCCCCGGGTGAAGCTCCGCCTCCGGATGGACGCCTCCCGCGGCCAGGCGATCGCCCGGCTCTGCGACGTCGCCCCGGACGGCGCCTCGACGCTCGTCACCCGGGGCGTCCTCAACCTCGCCGCCCGCAACGGCCGCGACCGCACCGACGACTGGACGCCCGGCGAGACCGAGGACGTGGTCTTCGACCTCAACGGCATCGGCCACACCTTCCCGCCCAGCCACCGCATCCGGATCGCGATCTCCTCCGCCTACTGGCCCTGGATCTGGCCGCAGGCCGGCTCGGCGGGCTTCACGCTCGACGCCGACGGGAGCTTCGTCGAACTTCCGGTGCGCCGCCACACCGAGGACCCGGGGATCACCTTCGGAGAACCGGAACAGTCCGAACCGCTCGGCGTCGTCCACCCGGTCACCCTGGAGGAGCCGCGCCCGGAACGGCTCGTCGTCCGCGATGTCGCCAAGGGCGAGTGGCGCCTGGAGGTCGACCCCCGCTACGGCGGTACGCGCGTCTACCCCGACGGCCTCGAATTCACCGAGGACGCCCTGGAGACGTACACGATCCAGCAGGACGACCCGCTCTCCGCACGGACCCGCAGCGACTGGGCGATCCGGCTGCACCGGCCGGAGATGCCCTGGGACGTCCGCATCGAGACCCGCTCCGAGATCGCGGCCGACGAGCACGACTTCATCACCTCCGACGAGGTGATCTGCAAGGACGGCGAGGAAGTCGTCTTCCACCGCACCTGGGAGAAGCGGATCCCGCGCACGGCGGGCTGAGCGGCTGCCTTGTTTCCCGCTCGGTTCCCCCGGATTTCCGGGGGAACCGACGGTAACCGGTGAACTTTCCGGGCAATACGCACAGTTGGGGATGGTCAGGGCACTGCCGCTGGGTAGGAGCCCCGACGTAACGTGTCCCCCAACGCGACCTGGAAAGCGAGGCAGCACCACATGCCCGAGCAGAGCAGCCCGCTCGATCTGGCCGAGGGCGACCCCTTCGGCCCGCACAACCTTCCGTACGGTGTGTTCTCCACCCCCGACCACCCCGACGTGCGCCGGGTCGGCGTCCGCATCGGCAACCACGTCCTGGACGCCGGCGCCGCCGCCCACGCGCTGGGCTCCCCGTACGCGGGGCTGCTGGACCGGCCGAGCCTGACGCCGCTGCTCGCGGCGGGCCGCACCGCCTGGAGCGATGTGCGCCGCGCGCTCACCGCCTGGCTGACGGTCCCCGCCCACCGCGCGGACATCGAGCCGCTGCTGCACCCGGTGGACGCGGTCACCCTCCACCTGCCGTACGAGGTGGCGGACTACGTCGACTTCTACGCCAGCGAGCACCACGCCACCAACGTGGGCAGGATCTTCCGGCCGGACGGCGACGCGCTCACCCCCAACTGGAAACACCTGCCGATCGGATACCACGGGCGCTCCGGCACCGTCGTGGTCTCCGGGACGGACGTCGTACGCCCCAGCGGCCAGCGCAAGGCCCCCACCGACCCGGCGCCCGTCTTCGGGCCCTCGGTGAAGCTCGACATCGAGGCCGAGGTGGGCTTCGTCGTCGGCGTACCCTCCGCGCACGGCACCCCGGTCCCGCTCGCCGACTTCCGCGAGCACGTCTTCGGGCTCTCCCTCCTCAACGACTGGTCCGCGCGCGACCTCCAGGCCTGGGAGTACGTGCCGCTCGGCCCGTTCCTCGGGAAGTCCTTCGCCACCTCCGTCTCCGCCTGGGTCACCCCGCTGGAAGCCCTGGACGCGGCCCGCACCGCGCCGCCGGCACGCGACTTCCCTCTCCTCCCCTACCTCGACGACGCCGAGGACGAGGAGCCGGGCGGCTTCGACATCCGGATCACCGTCGAGATCAACGGCCAGGTCGTCGCCGAGCCGCCGTTCGCCTCGATGTACTGGACGGCGGCCCAGCAGCTCGCGCACATGACGGTGAACGGCGCGTCGCTGCGCACCGGCGACCTGTACGGCTCCGGCACGGTCAGCGGCCCCGAGCCGGCCCAGCGCGGCTCGCTCCTGGAGCTGACCTGGAACGGCCGCGACGCGCTCGAACTGGCCGAGGGGAAGCGGACGTTCCTGGAGGACGGCGACACGGTCACGCTGACCGCCTGGGCCCCCGGCCCGCACGGCACCCGCGTCGGCCTCGGCGACGTCACCGGAAGGATCGTCACCGCTCCATGACGCACGACGCATCCGCCCTGACCCTGCCCGAGGAACTGCTCCTGCTGACGCTGGACCCCGAGCGCGGCAAGCCGCTCTGCGACCGCACGCATCTGCGGTACGGCACGGCGGGCGCGGTCCTCGCGGAGCTGGAGCTCCAGGGCCGGATACGCGAGGAACGCGGGCGGGTCCAGGTGGTCAACCCTCTGGACCCGGCCCACCCGCTGCTCGCCTCGCTGCTGGCCACGCTGGACCCGCCGTCCGGCAAGAAGAAGCGTTTCCGCCCGGGGACCAGCGCCAAGGCGTGGATCCGGCTGTACGGCCGCAACGCCGAGGAACGCCACCTGGACCACCTGATCGAACGCGGCCTCCTGCGCCGCGAGACCCGCCGCTTCCTCGGCGTCTTCCGCTACCAGCGCCACTTCCCGGGCGACCCCGACCTGACGGGCGCGACCCGGTGGCGCTTCGGCCAGGCGGAGGCCCGGGGCTTCCCCGACCAGCGCAGCCGCGCCCTGGCGGGCCTCGTCTCGGCGACGGGCCTGGCCGGCACCCTCACCACGGCCGGCCGCGAGGGCCGCTTGGCGATGAAGACCGCACGCCGCGCCCTGTGGTTCGCCTCGGCGGTCCACCACAACGTCCGCCAGAACCAGTCCAGCGGCGGAAGCAGCGACAGCGGCGGCTGGAGCGACGGGGGCGGGGGTGGCGGCTGCGGAGGGGGCGGGGACTGACGGACGAGCCTGCGCGTGTCGGTGGGACGCTCCTCGCGGTGGGGACGGGTGCGAATGTGGTTGGCGGGTACCCGGGCGAGAGCAGCACACATCCGGATGCGGAGATTCCGTCGCGGCACTCCGCTTCCACGTGCCGATGCCGACAGGGAAGGACCCGGTGACCTCATGAGCACAGCCGGACGGCAGACCCCCACCACCACCGGCGAGGAACCGGTGGGGATTCTCGTCTCACGTGCCTCGCAGCAGATCTCGGAACTGGTCCGCGAGGAAATGCGGCTGGCGCGTTCGGAGATGGCGGAGAAGGGCAAGCGCTTCGGTAAGGGCGGCGGCCTGTTCGGCACCGCTGGGATCGTCGGCATCCTGGCGGCCCAGGCCCTGGTGGCGACCTGCATCGCCGCGCTCGCTCTGGCTCTGCCTCTGTGGGCGGCGGCCCTCATCGTCACGGCGGTGCTGGCCGCGGTGGCCGGAGCAGCCGCCCTCGCGGGGAAGAAGCAGATCGCCCGCGCCGGAACCCCCACGCCGGAGCAGACCATCGACAGCGTCAAGGCCGATCTGGCCGAGGTCAAGGAGAGGGCTCACCGATGAACGACGAGTCACAGAACACGATGGGTTCGCCCACCCCCGAGGAACTGCGCGAGCAGGTCGAGCGCACGCGCGACGAACTCGGTCAGACCGTCGAGGCATTGGCGGGCAAGGCCGACGTCAAGGCGCAGGCGAAGGAGAAGACCGAGGCGGCGAAGAAGCAGGCCGCCGAGAAGACTGCGGCGGTCAAGGAGCAGGCCGCATCGGCGACCGCCCAGATCCGCGAGAAGACTGCGCAGGCCGCGCAGGCGGTGAAGGACAGGACTCCGGACCCCGTGCAGGAGAAGACCGCACAGGCCGCCACGCAGGTGCGGGAAAGCGCGGCCCGGGCGGGGCAGTTCGCGGTGGACCGGACCCCCGACCCGCTGTTGGAGAAGGCGGACCGGGTGGCGAAGGCCGCCCGCGCCAACCGGACCCCGCTCCTCGCGGGCGGTGCGGTGCTGGTCGCCTTCCTGTTGCTACGCCGCGGCCGGGGGGTAACAAGTGAAGGCGTCCTCGATCGCGTACAAGCCGATGGGGTTCGCCCTCGGCGCGGCCAGCGGCATGATCGCGAGCGCCGTGTTCAAACAGACGTGGAAGGTCATCGAAGGCGAGGGCGACGCCCCCGACGCCCTCGACGAGGACCGCCCGTGGCGGCAGATCCTTCTCGCCGCCGCCGTACAGGGCGCGATCTTCGCCGTGGTCAAGGCCACCGTCGAACGATCGGGCGCGAAGGCGACCCGGCGCGTCACGGGCGTCTGGCCTTCATGACCCGCGGCGGGGCCTACCGGGCCCGGTAGGCCGGCCCGGCCCGGGGCCCCGGCTCAGCGCGGCGGCCCCGGGCGCCCGGCGCCCCGGCCTCGACGTCTCGGCGTCCCGGACGAGCAGGGCGACGCGCACCCGGTCAGCCTCGCGAAAGGCGTTCCCCCGTTCGAGCCATCCGGATCCGGTTCCCGGCGGATACGCTGGTCGGGCCCGCGAGACTCCTCCCCATGGGAGCGATGACGAGCATCGGACCCGAGGCCTCCGAGGCCCGGTGGACGGTCCCGCCCGAGGGCGGCTGGACCGCCGATGACCTGGACACACTCCCGAATCTGCCTCGGCACACGGAGCTGATCGACGGGAACCTCGTCTTCGTGAGTCCGCGGACCCTCTTCCATGCGCGAGCGGTCAGACGGGCGAGCCGTGGTCTACGTCTTCGAGCGGAAACCCGCCGTCGGCGCGTACACCTCGACCGGGATCTTCCACGACCGGATGAAGGTGTCGGTGCCGTTCACCGTGGGCCTGGATCCGGCCGCAGTCACGGCCCGCCGCAGCCGGGCGACGGGCCCGGAGCAGGTCCCGCCGCCCGGGTACGTCCCTCACTCGTACTCTGGCGGTTCCTCGTCCCAGGCGAACTCGGGATCGCTGTGCTGCGGGGCTGCCGGGCCCTCGGGGCGGGCCGGCGGCGGCGTCGTACGGGGTGCGGAAGCCGGGGCCGCGGGGGCGGGAGCCGGGGCCGCCGATTCCTCCGGGGCCGCTCCCGGGGACGTCTGGGCCAGGACCTCCAGCACGCCCTCCCCGTACGTCGCCAGCTTCTTCTCGCCCAGGCCGCTGATGCCGCCCAGCTCCCCGATCGTCGTCGGGTGGACGGTGGCGATCTCCCGCAGCGTCGCGTCGTGGAAGATCACGTACGCCGGGACGCCCTGCTCCTTCGCCTGCGCCGCGCGCCAGGCGCGCAGCGCCTCGAAGACCGGGACGGCGGACTCGGGGAGGTCGGCCGGGGCCTTGGCCTTGCCGCCCCTGCCTCCGCCGGACGAGGACGACGAAGACCGGGACGTGGGCTTCTTCGGCTCCTTGCGGAGCAGCACTTCGCGCTCCCGGCCGAGCACCGTCGCGCTCTCCTCGGTCAGGACCAGCGTGCCGTACTCCCCCTCGACCGCCAGCAGGCCCTGGGCCAGCAGCTGGCGGACCACGCCGCGCCACTCCGCCTCGGCCAGCTCCTCGCCGATGCCGAAGACGGAGAGCTGGTCGTGGTCGAACTGGATCACCTTGGCGGTCTTGCGGCCCAGCAGGATGTCGATGATCTGGCCCGCGCCGAACTTCTGGTTCCGCTCGCGCTTCAGCCGCACCACCGTGGAGAGCAGCTTCTGCGCGGCGATCGTGCCGTCCCAGGTCTCCGGCGGGGTCAGGCAGGTGTCGCAGTTGCCGCAGGCGGGGGCCGTGGGCTCCTGGCCGAAGTAGGTCAGCAGCTGGGCCCGGCGGCACTGGACCGTCTCGCACAGGGCCAGCATGGAGTCCAGGTGGGAGGCGGCCCGGCGGCGGAACGCCTCGTCGCCCTCGCCGCCCTGGATGAGCTTGCGCTGCTGGACGACGTCCTGGAGTCCGTACGCCATCCAGGCCGTGGACGGATCCCCGTCCCGGCCCGCGCGACCGGTCTCCTGGTAATACCCCTCGACGGACTTGGGCAGGTCGACATGGGCGACGAAGCGGACGTCCGGCTTGTCGATGCCCATGCCGAACGCGATCGTCGCGACGACGACGAGTCCCTCCTCGCGGAGGAACCGCGCCTGGTGGGCGGCGCGCGTGGAGGCGTCCAGGCCCGCGTGGTACGGAACGGCCTCCACCCCGTTGCGGCTCAGATACTCCGCGATCTTCTCCGTGGAATTGCGCGAGAGGCAGTAGACGATGCCCGCGTCCCCGGGGTGCTCCTCCTTGAGGAAGGAGAGCAGCTGCTTCTTGGGGTCGGACTTCGGCACGATCCGGTACTGGATGTTCGGCCGGTCGAAGCTCGCCACGAAGTGCTTGGCGTCCGGCATGGAGAGCCGGCGGGTGATCTCCTCGTGTGTGGCGTTCGTCGCGGTCGCCGTCAGCGCGATGCGCGGCACGTCCGGCCAGCGCTCGCCGAGCACGGACAGGGCCAGGTAGTCGGGGCGGAAGTCATGGCCCCACTGGGCGACGCAGTGCGCCTCGTCGATCGCGAAGACGGAGACCTCGCCCCGGGCCAGCAGGGAGAGCGTGGAGTCCAGGCGCAGCCGCTCGGGCGCCAGGTAGAGGATGTCCAGCTCGCCCGCGAGGAACTGCGCCTCCATCGAGCGGCGCTCGTCGAAGTCCTGCGTGGAGTTCATGAAGCCGGCCCGGACACCGAGCGCCCGCAGCGCGTCGACCTGGTCCTGCATGAGGGCGATCAGCGGGGAGACGACGACACCGGTGCCCCGCCGGACCAGGGACGGGATCTGGTAGCAGAGGGACTTTCCGCCGCCGGTGGGCATGAGAACGACCGCGTCGCCGCCCGCCACCACATGCTCGATGATCGCGCCCTGCTCGCCGCGGAACGACTCGTACCCGAAGACGCGGTGCAACGTGCGCCGCGCCTCGCTCTCGCCGCCCGTGTCGGCGCCGGTCACCGGCCCGGTGGTCTCATCCATGGTCACGCCCAATGCTCTGTCCCCCGAGGGTCCGCACGCCCGGCCCTGTCCCGTCCTGCTCTCGTCCCCGTCCACGATAGGCGGAGGGAACGACAACGCCGGACGGTCTGTGGATAGCCGACCGTCCGGCGTCGCTGCCGCTCGTACTGCGGTGCTCCCCGCGCGGGCTACCGCACGAAGACCCCCGCCTGGCTCGCCAGGTCCAGGAAGTACTGCGGGGCCAGGCCCAGCACCAGGGTGACGGCGACACCGACCCCGATCGTCGTCATGGTCAGCGGGGACGGGACGGCGACCGTGGGGCCGTCCGCCTTCGGCTCGCTGAAGAACATCAGGACGATCACCCGGATGTAGAAGAACGCCGCGACGGCCGACGAGATCACACCGACGACGACCAGCGTCCCGGCCCCGCCCTCGGCGGCCGCCTTGAACACCGCGAACTTGCCGGAGAACCCGGAGGTCAGCGGGATCCCCGCGAAGGCCAGCAGGAACACCGCGAAGACGGCGGCGACCAGCGGCGAGCGGCGGCCGAGCCCGGCCCACTTCGACAGGTGGGTGGCCTCGCCGCCCGCGTCCCGCACCAGCGTGACGACGGCGAACGCGCCGACGGTCACGAAGGAGTAGGCGAGCAGGTAGAAGAGGACCGAGGAGATGCCCTCCGGGTTGGCCGCGATGACACCCGCGAGGATGAAGCCCGCGTGCGCGATCGAGGAGTAGGCCAGGAGGCGCTTGATGTCGGTCTGGGTGATCGCGACGATCGCCCCGCCCAGCATCGTGACGATGGCCACCGCCCACATGACCGGCCGCAGGTCCCAGGTGAGGCCCGGCAGCGCCACGTACAGCAGGCGCAGCAGCGCGCCGAACGCGGCGACCTTCGTGGCCGCGGCCATGAAGCCGGTGACCGGGGTCGGGGCGCCCTGGTAGACGTCCGGGGTCCACATGTGGAACGGGACCGCGCCGACCTTGAAGAGCAGGCCGGTCAGGATCATCGCGCCGCCGATGAGCAGCAGCGCGTCGTTGCCCATGGTGTCGGCGAGGGCGGGGTCGATCTCCAGGACCGAGCCGTCGACGACGTTGGCGATCCCGGCGTACGACAGGGAGCCCGCGTAGCCGTAGATGAGGGCGATCCCGAAGAGCAGGAACGCCGAGGAGAACGCGCCGAGCAGGAAGTACTTCACGGCCGCCTCCTGCGACATCAGCCGCTTGCGGCGGGCGACGGCGCACAGGAGGTAGAGCGGGAGCGAGAAGACTTCCAGCGCGATGAAGAGGGTCAGCAGGTCGTTGGCGGCCGGGAAGACCAGCAGTCCTGCCACCGAGAAGAGGAGCAGCGGGAAGACCTCGGTGGTGGTGAACCCGGCACGGACCGCGGCCTGCTCGCCCTCGCCGCCCGGTACGGCCCCGGGCTGGGCGGCGAACGAGTCGACGCGGTTGCCGTTGCTGCTGGGATCGAGCCGGCGTTCGGCGAAGGTGAACACCGCGACCATGGCGACCAGGAGAATGGTGCCTTGGAGGAACAGGGTGGGGCCGTCGATCGCGATGGCGCCCATGGCCGCGATCTGTGCCTTCGTGGTGCCGTATCCCCCGGCGGCGAGGCCGACGATCGCGGCGAACGAGGCGGCCACCGCCACCACGGTCAGGAAGAGCTGGGTGTGGTAGCGGGCCCGGCGCGGCACGAAGGCCTCGACCAGGATGCCGAGGACGGCCGCGACCACGATGACCAGGACCGGCATCAGCTGGGTGTACTCGATCTTCGGTGCCGAGAACGAGTCGCCCGGCGCCGCCGCTGTCACCCCGCTCGCCGTCGTCCACAGACTGTGGACAGCTGTTGCGCTCACTTGGCGGCCTCCACCTCGGGCTGGGGGTCCTTCTTCTGTACGTCGGACATGGTGTGCTCCACCGCCGGGTTGACGACCTCGGTGAGCGGCTTGGGGAAGACGCCCAGGAAGATCAGCACGGCGATCAGCGGAACCGCGACCGCCAGTTCACGGGCCCGGAGGTCCGGCATGGAGCGGACCGATTCCTGCACCGGGCCGGTCATCGTGCGCTGGTAGAGGACCAGGACGTAGAGCGCGGCGAGCACGATGCCGGAGGTGGCGATGATGCCGGCCACCGGATACGCGCTGAACGTCCCGACCAGGACCAGGAACTCACTGACGAACGGGGCGAGTCCGGGCAGCGACAGGGTGGCGAGCCCGCCGATGAGGAACGTCCCGGCCAGCACGGGCGCGACCTTCTGCACCCCGCCGTAGTCCGCGATGAGCCGCGAGCCGCGCCGGGTGATGAGGAAGCCGGCGACCAGCAGCAGCGCGGCCGTGGAGATGCCGTGGTTGACCATGTAGAGCGTGGCGCCCGACTGGCCCTGGCTCGTCATCGCGAAGATGCCCAGGATGATGAAGCCGAAGTGCGAGATCGAGGCGTAGGCGATGAGCCGCTTGATGTCGCGCTGGCCGACCGCGAGGAGCGCCCCGTACACGATGGAGATCAGCGCCAGGGTGATGACCACCGGCGTCGCCCACTTGCTGGCCTCCGGGAAGAGCCCGAGGCAGAAGCGGAGCATCGCGAAGGTGCCGACCTTGTCGACGATCGCGGTGATCAGCACGGCGACCGGGGCGGTCGCCTCGCCCATCGCGTTGGGCAGCCAGGTGTGCAGCGGCCACAGCGGGGCCTTCACCGCGAAGGCGAAGAAGAACCCGAGGAACAGCCACCGCTCGGTGCTGGTCGCCATCTCCAGGGAGCCGTTGGCGCGGGCCTCGGCGATCTCGGAGAGCGAGAAGCTGCCCGCGACCACGTAGAGCCCGATGACGGCGGCCAGCATGATCAGACCGCCGGCCAGGTTGTAGAGGAGGAACTTGACCGCCGCGTACGAGCGCTGGGCCGCGGCGCTCTCGTCGGTGCCCGCGTGGGCCCGGTCGCCGAAGCCGCCGATGAGGAAGTACATCGGGATGAGCATGGCTTCGAACAGGATGTAGAAGAGGAAGACGTCCGTCGCGACGAACGACAGGATCACCATGGCCTCGACCATGAGGATCAGGGCGAAGAAGCCCTGCGTCGGACGCCAGCGCGTGGACTTGGTCTCCAGGGGGTCGGCGTCGTGCCAGGCGGCGACGATGACGAACGGGATCAGCAGCGCGGTGAGGCCGAGGAGCGCCACCCCGATGCCGTCGACGCCCAGTTCGTACCGGACGCCGAAGTCGGCGATCCAGGCCCGGGACTCGGTGAGCTGGTAGCGGTCACCGCCCGGTTCGAAGCGGAGGAAGACGACGGCCGCCAGGACGAGCGTGCCGAGCGAGAAGAGCAGCGCGAGCCATTTGGCCGCGGTGCGCCGCGCCGCGGGGACGGCGGCGGTGGCGATCGCGCCGATCGCCGGGAGCGCCGCCGTCGCGGTCAGGAGGGGAAAGGACATGTGATCAGACCGCCCTCATCAGCAGGGTCGCGGCGATGACGACCGCCGCACCGCCGAACATCGAGACCGCGTAGGTGCGGGCATAGCCGTTCTGGAGCTTGCGCATCCGGCCGGAGAGCCCGCCGACCGAAGCGGCCGTGCCGTTGACGACGCCGTCGACCAGGGAGTGGTCCACGTAGACCAGCGAGCGGGTGAGGTGCTCGCCGCCGCGGACCAGGACCACGTGGTTGAAGTCGTCCTGGAGGAGATCGCGGCGGGCGGCCCGGGTGAGGACCGAACCGCGCGGGGCGACGACGGGGACGGGCTTGCGGCCGTACATCGCCCAGGCGATGCCGACGCCGGCGACCAGGGCCACCACGGTGGCTCCGGTGACCGTGGCCGCGCTCAGCGGGGAGTGCCCGTGGTCGTAACCGGTGACCGGCTCCAGCCAGTTGACGAAGCGGTCGCCGATCGCGAAGAACCCGCCCGCGAAGACCGAACCGAAGGCCAGCACGATCATCGGGATGGTCATCGACTTCGGGGACTCGTGCGGGTGGGGCTCGTGGCCTTCCGCGTCGGGCTGCCAGCGCTTCTCGCCGAAGAAGGTCATCAGCATCACGCGCGTCATGTAGAAGGCGGTGATCGCGGCGCCCAGCAGGGCGACCGAGCCGAGGATCCAGCCCTCGGTGCCGCCCTTGGCGAAGGCCGCCTCGATGATCTTGTCCTTGGAGAAGAAGCCGGACAGGCCGGGGAAGCCGATGATGGCCAGATAGCCGAGCCCGAAGGTGATGAAGGTGACCGGCATGTACTTCCGCAGACCGCCGTACTTGCGCATGTCGACCTCGTCGTTCATGCCGTGCATGACGGAGCCGGCGCCGAGGAAGAGCCCGGCCTTGAAGAAGCCGTGCGTCACCAGGTGCATGATCGCGAAGATGTAGCCGATGGGGCCGAGGCCCGCGGCGAGGATCATGTAACCGATCTGCGACATCGTGGAGCCGGCGAGGGCCTTCTTGATGTCGTCCTTCGCGCAACCGACGATCGCACCGAAGATCAGCGTGACCGCGCCGACGATGACGACGACCAGCTGGGCGTCCGGGGCGGCGTTGAAGATCGCGCCGGAGCGGACGATCAGATAGACACCGGCGGTGACCATGGTCGCGGCGTGGATGAGGGCGGAGACCGGGGTCGGGCCCTCCATCGCGTCCCCGAGCCAGGACTGCAGCGGCACCTGGGCCGACTTGCCGCAGGCGGCCAGCAGCAGCATCAGGCCGATGGCCGTCAGCTTGCCCTGGCTCGTCTCGCCCGCCGACTCCAGCACCGGCCCGAAGGCGAAGGTGCCGAAGGTCGTGAACATCAGCATGATGGCGATCGAGAGGCCCATGTCGCCGACCCGGTTGACCAGGAAGGCCTTCTTCGCGGCGGTGGCCGCGGTGGGCTTGTGCTGCCAGAAGCCGATGAGCAGGAACGACGCCAGACCGACGCCCTCCCACCCGACGTACAGCAGCAGGTAGTTGTCGGCGATGACCAGGATGAGCATCGCCGCGAGGAACAGGTTGAGATAGCCGAAGAAGCGGCGCCTGCGCTCGTCGTGCTCCATGTAGCCGATGGAGTAGATGTGGATCAGCGTGCCCACACCGGTGATGAGCAGGACGAACGTCATCGACAGCTGGTCGAGCTGGAAGGCGATGTCGGCCTGGAAGCCTTCCACCGGGATCCAGCTGAACAGGTGCTGGTGCAGGGCCCGGTCCTCGGCGCCCTTCCCCAGCATGTCGGTGAAGAGGATCAGTCCGACGACGAACGAGGCGGCGGCGAGCGCGGTACCGAGCCAGTGGCCGGTCTTGTCGAGCCGGCGGCCGCCGCAGAGCAGGACCGCCGCTCCGAGCAGGGGCGCCGCGACGAGCAGCGCAATCAGGTTCTCCACGTTTCCGACCCCTTACAGCTTCATCAGGCTGGCGTCGTCGACCGAGGCCGAGTGGCGGGAGCGGAACAACGACACGATGATCGCGAGCCCGACGACGACTTCCGCGGCGGCGACGACCATCGTGAAGAACGCCACGATCTGCCCGTCGAGGTTGCCGTGCATCCGGGAGAACGTGACGAGCGCCAGATTGCACGCGTTCAGCATCAGCTCGATGCACATGAACAGCACGATCACGTTCCGCCGGATCAGCACTCCGGAAGCGCCGATCGCGAACAGCAGGGCCGCGAGATACAGGTAGTTGACCGGGTTCACTGAGCGGCCTCCGAATTCTCCGCCGCGGACGCGGGACCTGCCCCGCGGGTCACGGCGTCCGCGTCCTCACGTCCGAGCCGCTCCCCGGAACGCTGCTCCAGGGCCTTGAGATCGGCGAGGGACTCCTGTGAGACGTCCCGGATCTGACCGCGCTTCCGCAGCGTCTGCATGACGGTGAGCTCGGACGGCGTGCCGTCGGGGAGCAGACCGGGGATGTCCACCGCGTTGTGCCGGGCGTAGACGCCGGGTGCGGGAAGCGGCGGGAGGTGCTTGCCCTCGCGCACGCGCTGCTCGGCCAGTTCCCGCTGGGTCTTGGCCCGTTCGGTGCGCTCGCGGTGCGTCAGCACCATCGCCCCCACGGATGCGGTGATCAGCAGGGCGCCGGTGATCTCGAAGGCGAAGACGTACTTGGTGAAGATGAGGTTGGCGAGTCCCTCGACGTTGCCCCCGTGCCGGGCGTTGGCCGCGCCGAGGCCGTTGAACGTGGAGAGCGAGGCGTTGCCGATGCCCGCGATCAGCAGGATGCCGAACCCGAGGGAGCATCCGGCCGCCAGCCAGCGCTGCCCCTTGAGGGTCTCCTTCAGGGAGTCCTCAGCGGTGACACCGACGAGCATGACGACGAAGAGGAACAGCATCATGATCGCGCCGGTGTAGACGATGACCTGGACGACGCCGAGGAAATACGCCCCGTTGGCGAGGTAGAACACCGCGAGGACGATCATGGTTCCGGCGAGGGAGAGCGCGCTGTGCACGGCCTTCTTCAGCAGGACCGTGGAGAGCGCGCCGATCACGGCGACGGTGCCCAGGATCCAGAACTGGACGGCCTCGCCGGTGGAGGTGGTGGTGGCTGCGGCCAGCGCGTTCACGCGTCCACCCCCTTGTCCTGCCGGGCGTCGGCGGCCCGGGTGGACTCGATGGGGTCCTCGTCGGCCTTGTCGCTCTCGCCCTTGGACACGGCCGTCTGCCGGACGGTGCCGGGGGCGGCCTCGGTGACCACGCCCCGGTAGTAGTCCTGTTCGTCCATGCCGGGGTAGATCGCGTGCGGGCTGTCGACCATGCCCTCCTGGAGCCCCGCGAGCAGCTCGTCCTTGGTGTAGATGAGGCTCTCGCGGGTGGTGTTGGCCAGTTCGAACTCGTTCGTCATCGTCAGCGCCCGGGTGGGGCAGGCCTCGATGCAGAGTCCGCACAGAATGCAGCGCGCGTAATTGATCTGGTACACGCGGCCGTAGCGCTCGCCCGGGGAGTAGCGCTCCTCCTCGGTGTTGTCCGCGCCCTCCACGTAGATCGCGTCGGCGGGACACGCCCAGGCGCACAGCTCACAGCCGACGCACTTCTCCAGGCCGTCCGGGTGGCGGTTGAGCTGGTGTCGGCCGTGGAAGCGGGGCGCCGTCGTCTTCGGCGTCTCCGGATACTGCTCGGTGAGCCGCTTCTTGAACATGGCCTTGAAGGTCACGCCGAAGCCGGCCACGGGGTTCTGGAACTTCTCCTCCGCCGCTCCCGATTCGCCCGAGGACCCAGCGGACCCCGATGAGCCCGTGAGTTCTGGTTTCTCAGACACCGCCGGCCTCCTTTCCGTCACTCGCGTTTCCGTCACTCTGAGTATCCGACCCGCCACTGACAACGAGCTCCCGCTCCCGCCGTGGCCTGCGCCGGGGCACCGGTGGCAGGGTCTGTCCGGGCAGCGGCGGCACCGGATACCCGCCCGCCATCGGGTCGAAGGCGGGCTCGGGTCCGGCCGCTTCCGTCTCGGCCCGCCTCCGCCGGTCGCGGAACATGTCGACGACGAACGAGATCAGCAGGATCGCGATCACGGCCGCGCCGACGTACAGCACGATCCGGGAGAAGTCGTAGCCCTCGTTGCGCAGCGCGCGGACGGTGGCGACGAGCATCAGCCAGACCACGGAGACCGGGATGAGGACCTTCCAGCCGAGCTTCATCAGCTGGTCGTAGCGGACCCGGGGCAGGGTTCCGCGCAGCCAGATGAAGAAGAAGATCAGCGCCTGGAGCTTGAGGAAGAACCAGAGCATCGGCCACCAGCCGTGGTTCGCCCCCTCCCAGAACGCGGAGACCGGGAACGGAGCGCGCCAGCCGCCGAGGAACAGCGTCACCGCGATCATCGACACGGTCACCATGTGGATGTACTCGGCGAGCATGAACATCGCGAACTTGATCGAGCTGTACTCGGTGTTGAAGCCGCCGACCAGGTCGCCCTCGGACTCCGGCATGTCGAACGGCGCCCGGCTGGCCTCACCGACCATGGTCACCATGTAGATGAGGAAGGAGACCGGGAGCAGGATGATGTACCAGCGGTCCGCCTGCGCCTCCACGATCGTCGAGGTCGACATCGACCCGGAGTAGAGGAAGACCGAGGCGAAGGCGGCGCCCATCGCGATCTCGTAGCTGATCATCTGGGCACAGCTGCGGATTCCACCGAGCAGCGGGTACGTCGAGCCCGACGACCAGCCGCCGAGGACGAATCCGTACACGCCGACCGCGCCGACCGCGAGGATGTACAGCGCGGCGATCGGCAGGTCGGTCAGCTGCATCGTGGTACGGGTGCCGAAGATGGAGATCTCGTTGCCGGCCGGCCCGAAGGGGATGACCGCGATCGCCATGAAGGCGGGGATCGCCGCGAGGATCGGGGCGAGGATGTAGACCGCCTTGTCCGAGCCCTTGACGACCACGTCCTCCTTCAGCATCAGCTTGACGCCGTCGGCGAGCGACTGGAGAAGCCCCCAGGGTCCGTGCCGGTTGGGGCCGACGCGCAGCTGCATCCAGGCGACGACCTTGCGCTCCCAGACGATCGAGAAGAGCACGATCAGCATCAGGAACGCGAAGCAGAAGACCGCCTTGACGGCGATGAGCCACCAGGGGTCGGTGCCGAACATCGAGAGATCCTCGGCGGCGAGGACGACGCCCTCGGGCGCCGTCGTGAGTGCGGCGAGGCCAGTCACGCTCGTACCTCCGATGGTTCGACGGGAGCGCCCGGTGCGGCGGCGGGCCCGATCCGCACGAGGCCGCCCGGGTTGACGCCGGTGTCGGCGGGGATGCCGCGTCCCACCGAGTTCAGCGGCACCCAGACCACCCGGTCCGGCATGTCGGTGACCTGAAGGGGCAGTTCGACGGTGCCGACGGGTCCGGTGACGGCGAGCAGGTCGCCGTCCTTCACGCCGGTCTCGGCGGCGGTGACCGCCGAAAGCCGGGCGACGGCCGCGTGCCGGGTTCCGGCGAGCGCGGTGTCGCCCTCCTGGAGCCGGCCGAGGTCGAGCAGCATGCGGTGGCCCGCGAGGACGGCCTCGCCGTCGCCGGGCCGGGGCAGCGGCTGCGCGCCCTCACGCGGGTCGTCCGCGTGGCCGCCCTCCCAGCCGCCGAGCCGGTCCAGCTCGCGGCGGGCGGCGGTCAGGTCCGGGAGCGCGAAGTGCACGTCCATGGCGTCGGCCAGCATGTGCAGCACCCGGGAGTCGGTCGGCGCGAGCGTCCGGGGCATCTGCTCGGGCTTCAGCGCGGCCTGGAACATCCGGACCCGGCCCTCCCAGTTGAGGAAGGTGCCGGACTTCTCGGCGACGGCGGCGACGGGGAAGACCACATCCGCCCGGGCCGTGACCGCGCTCGGCCGCAGCTCCAGGGAGACCAGGAAGCCGACCTCGTTCAGCGCCTGGATGGCGCGGTTCGGGTCGGGCAGGTCCTCGACGCCGACCCCGGCGACGAGCAGCGCGCCCAGTTCGCCGGTGGCCGCGGCCTCGACGATCTGGCCGGTGTCGCGGCCGTGGCGGGAGGGCAGTTCGGCCAGCCGCCACAGCTCCGCGACCTCGTCGCGGGCCCGCGGGTCGGTGGCCGGACGGCCGCCGGGCAGCAGCGAGGGGAGCGCGCCCGCCTCGATCGCGCCCCGGTCGCCCGCCCGGCGCGGAATCCACACCAGACGCGCGCCGGTGGCGGTGGCGGTGCGGATCGCGGCGGACAGCGCGCCGGGCACGCCCGCGAGCCGCTCGCCGACGATGATCAGCGCGTGCTCGGCGCGCAACGCCTCGGCGGCCGCGGCCCCTTCGGCCTCCAGTCCGACGCCGCCCGCGAGCGCGTCCAGCCACTCGGTCTCGGTGCCGGGGGCGGCGGGCAGCAGCGTGCCGCCCGCCTTCACCAGGCCCCGGGTGGCGTGCGAGGCGAGCGCGAACGTCTTCTGGCCGCTCTTGCGGTGGGCCTTGCGCAGCCTGAGGAAGACGCCGGGGGCCTCCTCCTCGGACTCGAACCCGACGAGCAGGACCGCGGGGGCCTTCTCCAGGGCGGTGTACGTGACACCCTCGCCGTCGAGGTCCCGGCCGCGCCCGGCGACGCGGGCGGCCAGGAAGTCGGCCTCCTCGGCGCTGTGGACCCGGGAACGGAAGTCGATGTCGTTGGTGTCGAGGGCGACCCGGGCGAACTTGCTGTACGCGTAGGCGTCCTCGACGGTCAGCCGGCCGCCGGTCAGGACACCGGTGCGGCCGCGGGCGGCGAGGAGTCCGGCCGCCGCGGCTTCCAGCGCCTCGGGCCAGCTCGCCGGTTCCAGTTCGCCGTCGGCGTTGCGGACCAGCGGGGTGGTGAGGCGGTCGCGCTGCTGGGCGTAGCGGAAGCCGAACCTCCCCTTGTCGCAGATCCACTCCTCGTTGACCTCGGGCTCGTTGGCCGCGAGACGCCGCATGACCTTGCCGCGCCGGTGGTCGGTCCGGGTGGAGCAGCCGCCCGAGCACTGCTCGCACACCGAGGGGGTGGAGACCAGGTCGAAGGGGCGGGAGCGGAACCGGTACGCCGCCGAGGTCAGTGCGCCGACCGGGCAGATCTGGATGGTGTTGCCGGAGAAGTACGACTCGAAGGGGTCGCCCTCCCCGGTGCCGACCTGCTGGAGCGCGCCGCGCTCGATCAGCTCGATCATCGGGTCGCCCGCCACCTGGTTGGAGAACCGGGTGCAGCGCGCGCAGAGCACGCACCGCTCGCGGTCCAGCAGCACCTGGGTGGAGATCGGGACGGGCTTCTCGAAGGTCCGCTTCTTCCCCTCGAACCGGGAGTCGGCGCCGCCGTGTGACATCGCCTGGTTCTGGAGCGGGCATTCGCCGCCCTTGTCACAGACGGGGCAGTCCAGCGGGTGGTTGATCAGCAGCAGCTCCATCACGCCCTTCTGCGCCTTCTCGGCGACAGGAGAGGTGATCTGCGACTTGACGACCATGCCGTCGGTGCAGGTGATGGTGCAGGAGGCCATCGGCTTGCGCTGGCCCTCGACCTCGACGATGCACTGGCGGCAGGCGCCGGCCGGGTCGAGGAGCGGGTGGTCGCAGAAGCGCGGGATCTCGATGCCGAGGAGTTCGGCGGCCCGGATGACCAGGGTCCCCTTGGGGACGCTGATCTCGATGCCGTCGATGGTCAGCGTGACCAGGTCCTCGGGCGGAACCGCCGCCTCGCCGCCCCCGGAGGGCGCACTCGTGGTGACTGTCATGCGTTCACCCCCCGGTGAGCGTTCTTGCCGTCGGTGTTCTTGTCGTCGGCCCAGGCCGTGGACCGGGCGGGGTCGAAGGGGCAGCCCTTGCCGGTGATGTGCTGCTCGTACTCCTCGCGGAAGTACTTGAGCGAGGAGAAGATCGGCGAGGCCGCTCCGTCGCCGAGCGCGCAGAACGACTTGCCGTTGATGTTGTCGGCGATGTCGTTGAGCTTGTCGAGGTCGGCCATCTCGCCCCTGCCGGCCTCGATGTCGCGGAGCAACTGGACCAGCCAGTACGTCCCTTCGCGGCAGGGTGTGCACTTGCCGCAGGACTCGTGGGCGTAGAACTCGGTCCAGCGGGTGACGGCCCGCACGACGCAGGTCGTCTCGTCGAAGCACTGGAGCGCCTTGGTGCCGAGCATGGATCCGGCGGCGCCGACGCCCTCGTAGTCGAGGGGGACGTCGAGGTGCTCCTCGGTGAACATCGGGGTGGAGGAGCCGCCCGGGGTCCAGAACTTGAGGCGGTGACCGGCCCGCATGCCGCCGCTCATGTCGAGGAGCTGGCGGAGCGTGATGCCGAGCGGGGCCTCGTACTGGCCGGGGCTGGTGACATGACCGCTGAGCGAGTAGAGCGTGAAGCCCGGGGACTTCTCGCTGCCCATCGACTTGAACCAGTCCTTGCCCTTGTTCAGGATCGCGGGAACCGAGGCGATGGACTCGACGTTGTTCACCACAGTGGGACAGGCGTACAGACCGGCGACCGCAGGGAAGGGGGGCCGCAGCCGGGGCTGGCCACGCCGTCCTTCGAGAGAGTCGAGCAGCGCGGTTTCCTCACCACAGATGTACGCACCCGCGCCCGCGTGCACCGTGAGTTCCAGATCGAGTCCTGAACCCAGGATGTTCGTCCCCAGATAACCCGCCTCGTACGCCTCTCGTACGGCCTCGTGCAGGCGTCGCAGCACGGGGACGACCTCGCCGCGCAGGTAGATGAACGCGTGCGACGAACGGATCGCGTAGCAGGCGATCACGATGCCCTCGATGAGGCTGTGCGGGTTCGCGAAGAGGAGCGGGATGTCCTTGCAGGTCCCCGGCTCCGACTCGTCGGCGTTGACAACCAGATAGTGCGGTTTGCCATCGCCCTGCGGGATGAACTGCCACTTCATCCCGGTGGGGAAGCCCGCGCCACCGCGGCCGCGCAGACCGGAGTCCTTGACGTACGCGATGAGATCGTCGGGCGCCATGGCCAGCGCCTTGCGCAGCCCTTCGTAGCCCTCGTGGCGGCGGTAGGTGTCCAGCGTCCAGGACTCGGGCTGGTCCCAGAAGGAGGAGAGGACGGGGGCGAGCAGCTTCTCGGGGCTCGTCCCGTTGTGGTCGATCTCGGCGGCCAAGGTCATCACTCCCCCTCCTCGGCTGCGGGCCCGGCCGGGTGCTCCGGGTCGGAGGCCGAGGTCTGCTGCGGTGCGTCGTGCGAGCTGAGGCGCTCGGCCGGCGACGGATCGTGGACCTGCGCGTCGTGCCCCTGACCGCCCTGGGGCTGTCCGGCGCGCGGGGAGACCACGCGTGCCTTGGGGAGCGCTTCGCCCTTGGCGAGCTTCAGCCCGATCAGGGAGGCGGGGCCCGCGCCACCGGTGGCCTCGACGGCGCCGGGGCGCTCGTCGGGGAAGCCGGCGAGGATGCGGGCGGTCTCCTTGTACGAGCAGAGAGGGGCACCCCGGGTCGGCTCGACGGTCCGGCCGGCGATCAGGTCGTCGACGAGCTGTGTGGCGCTCTCGGGCGTCTGGTTGTCGAAGAACTCCCAGTTGACCATCACGACGGGCGCGAAGTCGCAGGCGGCGTTGCACTCGATGTGCTCGAGGGTGACCTTGCCGTCCTCGGTGGTCTCGTTGTTGCCGACCCCGAGGTGCTCCTTGAGCGTGTCGAAGATGGCGTCGCCGCCCATGACCGCGCACAGGGTGTTGGTGCAGACGCCGACCTGGTAGTCACCGCTCGGCCTGCGCCGGTACATGGAGTAGAAGGTGGAGACGGCGGTGACCTCGGCGGTGGTGAGGTCGAGCGTCTCGGCGCAGAAGGCGATGCCCGTACGGGAGACGTAGCCCTCCTCGGACTGCACGAGGTGCAGCAGCGGCAGCAGGGCGGAGCGGCTGCCGGGGTAGCGGGCGAGCACCTCCTTGGCGTCCGCGTCGAGCCGGGCGCGCACCTCGGCCGGGTAGGGGGTGGCGGGGAGCTGCGGCATCCCCAGACTGACGTCTTGGCGTGAGGTGGTCACCGGTCGACGCCTCCCATCACGGGGTCGATGGACGCGACGGCGACGATGACGTCGGCGACCTGGCCGCCTTCGCACATCGCCGCCATGGCCTGCAGGTTGGTGAAGGACGGGTCGCGGAAGTGGACCCGGTAGGGGCGGGTGCCACCGTCGGAGACGACGTGCACGCCGAGTTCGCCCTTGGGGGACTCGACGGCGGTGTACGTCTGTCCGGCGGGCACCCGGAAGCCCTCGGTCACCAGCTTGAAGTGGTGGATCAGGGCTTCCATGGAGGTGCCCATGATGTTGCGGATGTGGTCGAGCGAGTTGCCGAGACCGTCGGGGCCGAGCGCGAGCTGGGCGGGCCAGGCGATCTTCTTGTCGGCGACCATGACCGGCCCGGGCTCCAGACGCTCGATGCACTGCTCGATGATCCGCAGCGACTGGCGCATCTCTTCCAGCCGGATGAGGAAGCGTCCGTAGGAGTCGCAGGTGTCGGCGGTGGGGACCTCGAAGTCGTAGGTCTCGTAGCCGCAGTACGGGTCAATCTTGCGCAGGTCGTGCGGGAGGCCGGCGGAGCGCAGCACCGGGCCGGTGGCGCCGAGCGCCATGCAGCCGGCGAGGTCGAGGTAGCCGACGTCCTTCATCCGGGCCTTGAAGATGGGGTTGCCGGTGGCGAGCTTGTCGTACTCCGGCAGGTTCTTCTTCATGGTCTTGATGAACTCGCGCAGCTGGTCGACCGCGCCCGGGGGCAGGTCCTGGGCGAGGCCGCCGGGGCGGACGAACGCGTGGTTCATGCGCAGTCCGGTGAACAGCTCGAAGAGATCGAGAACCAGTTCACGATCGCGGAAGCCGTAGATCATGATCGTGGTCGCGCCGAGCTCCATGCCACCGGTGGCGATGCAGACCAGGTGCGAGGAGAGCCGGTTGAGCTCCATCAGCAGCACGCGGATGACGGTGGCCCGGTCGGGGATCTGGTCCTCGATGCCGAGGAGCTTCTCGACGCCCAGGCAGTACGCCGTCTCGTTGAAGAACGGCGTCAGGTAGTCCATGCGCGTGACGAAGGTGGTGCCCTGTGTCCAGTTGCGGAATTCGAGGTTCTTCTCGATGCCCGTGTGGAGATAGCCGATGCCGCAGCGGGCCTCGGTGACGGTCTCGCCGTCGATCTCCAGGATGAGGCGGAGCACGCCGTGCGTGGACGGGTGCTGGGGGCCCATGTTGACGATGATGCGCTCGTCGTCGGACTTCACCGCGGATTCGACGACCTCGTCCCAGTCGCCGCCGGTGACGGTATATACAGTCCCCTCGGTCGTGGCGCGAGGTGTTGCGTGGGGAGTGGTCATCAGCTGTACGACCTCCGCTGGTCCGGAGCCGGGATCTGGGCGCCCTTGTACTCGACGGCGATGCCGCCGAGCGGGTAGTCCTTGCGCTGCGGGAAGCCCTGCCAGTCGTCCGGCATCATGATCCGGGTCAGGGCCGGGTGCCCGTCGAAGATGAGCCCGAAGAAGTCGTAGGCCTCGCGCTCGTGCCAGTCGTTGGTCGGGTAGACCTCGACGAGCGACGGGATGTGCGGGTCGCTGTCCGGGGCGGACACCTCCAGCCGGATGAGCCGGCCGTGGGTGAGCGAGCGCAGGTGGTAGACGGCGTGCAGCTCGCGGCCCTTGTCGCCCGGGAAGTGGACGCCGCTCACGCCCGTACAGAGTTCGAAGCGCAGGGCGGGGTCGTCGCGCAGGGTGCGGGCGACCTGGAGCAGGTGCTCGCGGGCGATGTGGAAGGTCAGCTCGTCGCGGTCGACGACGGTCTTCTCGATGGCGTTCTCGGGGAGCAGGTCCTGTTCCTCCAGGGCCCCTTCGAGCTCGTCGGCCACCTCGTCGAACCAGCCGCCGTAGGGCCGGGAGGCGGCTCCCGGCAGGGTGACGGTGCGGATGAGACCGCCGTAGCCGGAGGTGTCGCCGCCGTTGTTCGCGCCGAACATGCCCTTGCGGACGCGGATGACCTCGCCGCCGGTGTCGCGCGGGGCGGGTACGGCGTTGCCGTTCTGTCCCTCGCCGTGGGTGTGGTCGCTCACCGCAGCAGCCCCTTCATCTCGATCAGGGGCAGTGCCTTGAGGGCCGCTTCCTCGGCCTCGCGGGCGGCCTCCTCCGCGTTGACCCCGAGCTTGCCGTCCTGGATCTTCTGGTGGAGCTTGAGGATGGCGTCCAGCAGCATCTCGGGACGGGGCGGACAACCCGGCAAATAGATATCTACCGGAACAATGTGATCAACACCCTGCACAATGGCGTAATTGTTGAACATGCCGCCAGATGACGCGCAAACCCCCATGGAGATGACCCACTTGGGATTCGGCATCTGGTCGTAGACCTGCCGCAGGACGGGCGCCATCTTCTGGCTCACCCGGCCCGCGACGATCATCAGGTCCGCCTGTCGCGGCGATCCGCGGAAGACCTCCATCCCGAACCGGGCCAGGTCGTAGCGGCCCGCGCCGGTCGTCATCATCTCGATGGCGCAGCAGGCCAGTCCGAACGTGGCCGGGAAGACGGAGGCCTTCCGCACCCAGCCCGCGGCCTGTTCGACCGTGGTCAGGACGAAGCCGCTCGGCAGTTTCTCTTCGAGTCCCATGGTGTGCCCCTCAGCCCCTCAGTCCCATTCCAGGCCGCCGCGCCGCCACACATACGCGTAGGCGACGAAGACGGTGAGCACGAAGAGCAGCATCTCCACGAGCCCGAAGATCCCCAGGGCGTCGAAGGAGACCGCCCAGGGATAGAGGAAGACGATCTCGATGTCGAAGACGATGAAAAGCATCGCCGTCAGGTAGTACTTGATGGGAAAACGGCCGCCTCCGGCCGGAGTCGGGGTGGGTTCGATACCGCACTCGTACGCTTCGAGCTTTGCCCGGTTGTAGCGCTTGGGGCCGATAAGCGTGGCCATGACCACGGAGAAGATCGCAAACCCTGCCCCGAGGGCGCCGAGCACGAGGATGGGCGCGTAGGCATTCACGCTCCTCGCTCCTTCCAGTCGTCCTTGACCTTTGGACCGCATCGGGCGACCGGCTCGCCACCTCACCAAGATCGTGCACATGTGAGGCAGTTCACAAGCCCGACTGCCCCGCATCCTATGCCCGGTCCCCTGTGATCTGCGACACGGGGTACGCCAACGAGTTTGTGATCTCCACCACCTGACGAACGATCATGAAGTCGTATGAGCGGTGATCTTCGTACGCGAAGCGGCCGAGTGATCACGAGACGTGACATTCGATGGTGTCACCGCTGGTCAAAGGTGTGCCGCGCTATCAATGGACGGCCTGTACAAGCAAATTGGCGGCGGACGCCCCTGAAGTGATAAAGGGTCCCGTTCCCTTCGAGGCTCACCCGGACGAGGGGTGACCGGGACCGAAGGGGACATGTGCGCGCATTCACGAACTTCCGGAACGGGCGCTTCGGGAGCCTTCGGAGAGGGGCCCGGGTCGGGATCCGAAGAGCGCGCGCCGGAGCACGTGCCCTCGGACCCGTCCACGCGCATCGCGCCCGCGAGGGTTGCCTGTGACGACACACGCACTCTGTGACCTGCGCCACCCTCCGCCTCGCGTCAGGAAACCGGGCTTGGCCATCGGTGTGAACGGATGGTAAGCGACGGGCAATTCGGGCGTATTACCGAAAGGCAGTGATCACGGGCCTGATCACGACTGCCCGATTTGCCCGTTACGGCGTCAATAAAGGGCCCCAGAAAGCGGATTCACAGATTCCGAACGTAACTGTGTCGCAACACACGTTTCTTGATGGGACCCCTACAGCCCTGATAGCGCTAGTACCCATGTCCCACACCGCTCACATACCCAGCCACCGGAAGCCCCGTCAGCGCGCCTCGAAGTCGGCACTGCGGGCCGGAGTTGCCGGTGGCTTCCTCAGCACCATCGCGGTCGCGGGTGCCGCCGGTCCGGCCCAGGCCGAGCCGGTGACCCAGACGATCGAGATGCCCACGATCACGGACGGCCTCTCCACCGCTGTCGCCGCCTCCGCCCAGGCGACGCAGCAGGTCGCCCTCGACCTGGAGATCCAGGCCAGCGAGGACGCCGCCGCCGAGAAGGCCGCGAAGACGGCCAAGAAGGCCCACGCCGAGGCCGTTCGCAAGGCCGAGGCCAAGAAGAAGGCCGAAGCCGCCGCGAAGGCCCAGGCCGAGGCGGAGGCCCAGGAGCGCGCCGAGCGCGCCTCCCGGACCTCCGAGCGCACGACGCTCAGCGCCTCCTCCGGCTCCTCGGACTCCGGAAGCTCCGCCTCCGCCTCCGCCCCGTCCTCGTCTTCTTCGTCGAACGTGAGCGGTTCCGCCGCCTCCATCGTGGCGTTCGCCAAGGCCCAGGTCGGCGACGCGTACGTCTCCGGCGGCACCGGCCCGAACGCGTGGGACTGCTCGGGCCTCGTCCAGGCCGCCTACCGCACGGCGGGCATCGACCTGCCGCGCGTCTCGCAGTCCCAGTCGACCGCGGGCACCCAGGTCTCCCTGGACAACCTCCAGCCCGGCGACATCCTGTACTGGGGCGGCGCGGGCAGCGCGTACCACGTGGCGATCTACGTCGGTGGCGGCGAGTTCGTCGGCGCGCAGAACTCCAGCACCGGCACGGTGCAGCGCTCCCTGGACTACGACCGGCCGACCGGCGCGGTCCGCGTTCTCTGAATCACCACCGCCCCCGGGCGCCCCTGTTCACCGCTGAGAGCCGCCGCTCCCCCGCTCGGGGGCGGCGGCTCTTCGCCGTCGTCGCGGCGACGAGCAGCGCCGCGACCATCAGCAGGGCGCTCACCCCGGCCGGCGCCCGGTGGCCGAACCCCGCGTCCAGGGCCAGGCCGCCCGCCCACGGGCCCACCGTCGCGCCCAGGTTGAACGCGGTCGTCGAGAAGGCACCCGCCAGCGTCGGGGCTCCTGGGGCGAGCCCCAGGACCCGGGTGATCAGGGCGGTGCCGGTACCGAAGGCGAGCAGGCCGAGCAACGGGACCAGGGCGAGGGTGAGCACCGGGCTGCCCGCCGCCAGGGCCAGCGCCGCCCAGCCGACGGCGAGAGCGGCCATGCCCGTGGCGACGACGGCGACCGGGCGGGCGTCGGCGAACCGGCCGGCCACCGTGACCCCGGCGAACGCCCCCGCCCCGAAGAGCGCCAGGGCCACCGGCACCCATCCCGCGCCCAGCCCCGTCTCCCGGGTGAGGAGCGGCTCCAGGTAGGAGAACGTGCAGAAGGTCGCCCCCTGCACCAGGGCCATCGTGAGCAGGACCCGCCGCAGCCGGGGGCCCGTCAGGACGCGCAGTTCGTCGCGTACGGATACGGAAGCGGCCTCGGGGGCGGGAGTGGCCTCGGAGACGGGAGCCGTGCCCGCGTCCGTACCACCCCGCGCACGCCGGTCGCCCCGGCCGCCCGGGATGGTCCGCAGGACCGCGAGGAAGGCGGGCAGGGAGACGATCGCGACCGCCCAGAAGGCCGACCGCCATCCCCACCGCTCACCCAGCACCGCGCCGGCCGGTACGCCCACCACGCAGGCGACCGTCACGCCGCCGACCACCACGGCGGTGGCCCGGCCCTTCAGCCGGTCGGGGACCATCGCGACGGCGGTGCTCAGCGCGACCGCCCAGAACCCCGCGTTGGCGAGGGCCCCGACGAAACGGCTCGCGAGGAGTACCCCGTAACCGGGGGTGAGAGCGCCGACGGCATGGACGGCGACGAACACCGCGAGGAAGAGGAGCAGCGCGCGGCGGCGCGGCCAGGCGCGGCTGAACAGCGCCATGAGGGGTGCGCCGACGACCATGCCGACGGCGAACGCGGAGGTGAGGAGGCCGGCGGCGGAGAGGGAGACGTCGAGGTCGGCGGCGATGCCGGAGAGAAGTCCGGACAGCATGAACTCGGAGGTGCCCTGGGCGAAGACCGCGAGCCCGAGGACGTAGACGGCGAATGGCATGGGTGAGTAGCCCCTTGGACGGAACCGTCGGATGGACAGACAGACCGGGTGCGGGGATACGGGCCGCGCGGACGGCCGCGCCGGAGGTCCGGCGGGGCGGCGCGAAGAAGTGCCCGGCGGTGATCGGCCGGTGGCACGAATTCCGCGTACGGCGGTGCTTCAGCACATACGCGAGGGGGAACGGCCCGTGCCCGCGGTGATCCGGCGGGCGTGGAACCGTGACGGAGGGGCCGGTGACCCGGGAGGGGTCAGTCGGCGGAGCTCAGCACGGGCACGGCCACCGGCGCACCGGTGGCCGGAGTCTGTCCGACTCGGGGCTCGTCATGGGCGAGATCCTACCGGCGGCGGGGGCGGCGGTTCGGGCGTTCCTGCTCCCGGGCGGAGGTGGTGGGCGCGGGGAGCGCGTCGTAGGCGGCGTCGAAGTCCTCGTCGTCGTCCGGCGCGGTCAGGTCCACGGCGAAGCGGGGCTCCAGGAAGAGGTCCTGGTGCTGGGGCAGGGAAGCGGTGGTCATGGCTGTCTGTCCTTCGGGGTCGAGCAGCGCTGTAGCGGCTTGTTCCGTGCCCCGCAGGCCTGCGTTCGATAAAGGGGTGCGATATATGAGGGTGCGATATGGGGGTGCGTCAAAGAGAGTGGCACGCACCGCGCGCCGCCACGGCCGGCCCGGGCCACCGACGGGCCCGGCAGGCGCGCAAATCATCGCACACGATCACCTGGCGGGCCGAGGATTAAGACCTGTGGTCCGGATCAGAGGACGACACGGAAGTGGGTGGTCAGCCGCCGGTCCTCGCCCAGGACGTGGAAGGCCAGGCCGGGCGGCTGGTCCCGGTCGGCGGGCCGCCCGCATCAGGAGTGCTGTCGGCCGAGGACGACCCGGGCGTACGGCTGGTCGCGGCGCCGGCGCGCGACGCGGCCACAAGGCCCCCACCTGGGCCACGGACAGGGCCGACCACTCCCCTGGATTCGGAACCGGCGGTGCGGCGGGCGGAACGAAACCGCCCGACCGCACCGGTCGTGGCTTCCGTCGGGCCTTCGGAGCCACCTCCGACAGGCCGTTTCAGGCCTTCGGGGCCACCTTCGACAGCCCGTTGATGATGCGGTCCATCGCGTCGCCGCCCTGCGGGTCGGTGAGGTTGGCGAGCATCTTGAGCGTGAACTTCATCAGCAGCGGGTGGGTCAGGCCGCGCTGGGTGGCGACCTTCATGACCTTCGGGTTGCCGATCAGCTTCACGAAGGCGCGGCCCATCGTGTAGTAGCCGCCGTAGGTCTCCTTGAGCACCTTCGGGTAGTTGTTCAGGGCCAGTTCGCGCTGGGCGGGGGTGGCGCGGGCGTGCGCCTGGACGATGACGTCGGCCGCGATCTGGCCGGACTCCATGGCGTACGCGATGCCCTCGCCGTTGAACGGGTTGACCATGCCGCCCGCGTCGCCGACGAGGAGGAGGCCCTTGGTGTAGTGCGGCTGGCGGTTGAAGGCCATGGGGAGGGCCGCGCCCCGGATGGGCATGGTCATGTTCTCGGGGTGTAGCCCCAGTCCGCCGGCATCGAGGCGCACCAGGCCTTGAGGACCTCGCGCCAGTCCAGCTCCTTGAAGGCGGAGGAGGAGTTGAGGATGCCGAGGCCGACGTTGGAGGTGCCGTCGCCCATGCCGAAGATCCAGCCGTAGCCGGGCAGCAGCCGGTCCTCGGCGCCGCGCCGGTCCCACAGCTCCAGCCAGGACTCCAGGTAGTCGTCGTCGTGGCGGGGCGAGGTGAAGTACGTACGGACGGCGACGCCCATGGGGCGGTCGTCGCGGCGGTGCAGGCCCATGGCGAGGGAGAGCCGGGTGGAGTTGCCGTCGGCGGCGACGACGAGCGGGGCGTGGAAGGTGACCGGGGTCTTCTCCTCGCCGATCTTCGCCTCGACGCCGGTGATGCGGCCCGTGCGCTCGTCGCGGATGGGGGCGCCCACGTTGCAGCGCTCGTACAGGCGGGCACCGGCCTTCTGCGCCTGGCGGGCCAGCTGCTCGTCGAAGTCGTCGCGCTTACGGACCAGCCCGTAGTCCGGGTAGGAGGCCAGATCCGGCCAGTCGAGCTGGAGGCGGACGCCGCCGCCGATGATGCGCAGGCCCTTGTTGCGCAGCCAGCCCGCCTCTTCGGAGATGTCGATCCCCATGGCGACGAGCTGCTTGGTGGCGCGGGGCGTGAGCCCGTCGCCGCAGACCTTCTCGCGGGGGAAGGCGGTCTTCTCCAGCAGCAGGACGTCGAGTCCGGCCTTGGCGAGGTAGTAAGCGGTCGTGGAGCCGGCAGGGCCCGCTCCGACGACGATGACATCCGCGCTGTGCTCGGAGAGGGGCTCGGTCACGGTCGGATCTCCCGAAGACTCGAATTCGCGTGCCGCGCGGCACATGTCCCGTGCAGTCTATGGGGGCCTGCGAAACAACCCTCCGAAGGGCTCCCTCATGTCGATCGCGCCTGCCACGCCCCACGCTTCGGCCCCCACCGTACGCCTCCGTGTTCCGACCGACGAGGACGCCCTGACCTGGTACCGGGTCTTCGACGACCCCGAGGTGATGGAGTTCTTCGGGGGCCGACGGGCGGACTTCTCCGTCTACGAGGAGCTCACCGCCCGCCAGCGCCGCCACGACGCCGAGCTCGGCTACTGCCTGTGGACGCTCACGGACGAGGCGGACACCGTCCTCGGCTTCACCGGGGCGCAGCCGTGGCCGCACACGCATTACGGGCCGGTCGGCGCGATCGAGATCGGCTGGCGGCTCGGGCGTACGGCCTGGGGGCGCGGGTACGCCACCGCCGCCGCCCGCGCCACGCTGGAGCGGGTGCGGGCGGCCGGGGTGGACGAGGTGGTCGCGATGATCCACTCCCGTAACGCCCGGTCGATGGCGGTGGCGGAGCGGCTCGGGATGCGGCGCGCGGAGTCGTACGACACCCCGCGCGGCCAGGAGGCGGTCTGCTTCCGGCTGGAGCTGTGAGGCCCCGGAGGTGACTCAGGGCCTGTCGTTCGGATCAGGCCGGATCAGGGAGCGGGGTCCGGTGCGTGCAGCTGCAAGGCGGAGGAGGGAGTCACTGCGGAGCATTGGCGACCGACGACAACGCCGCAGATGTGCGTGCCGGGGCCCGCGAGCCCGGCCCGATCCGAACGACAGACCTAGGCGCGGGTGGCCCGGTGCAGGGCCACCACGCCGCCGGTCAGGTTGCGCCACGCGACCTTCGACCAGCCCGCGTTCTGGAGCAGTGCGGCGAGGGCGGGCTGGTCGGGCCAGTCGCGGATGGACTCGGCGAGGTAGACGTACGCGTCCGGGTTGGACGACACCGCGCGGGCGGCCGGCGGGATCGCCCGCATCAGGTACTCCGTGTAGACCGTGCGGAACGGGGTCCAGGTCGGCTGGGAGAACTCGCAGATCACGACCCGGCCGCCGGGCTTCGTCACCCGGTACAGCTCGCGCAGGGCGACATCGGTGTCCTGGATGTTGCGCAGCCCGAAGGAGATCGTGACGGTGTCGAACGTCTCGTCCTTGAACGGCAGCCTCATCCCGTCGCCCGCCGTGAACGGCATCCACGGGTGGCGCTCCTTGCCGACCTTGAGCATCCCGAGAGAGAAGTCGCACGGTACGACGTAGGCGCCCGCCTTCACGAAGGGCTGCGAGGAGGTCGCCGTACCGGCCGCCAGGTCGAGGATCTTCTGCGCGGGGCGGGCGTCGACCGCCGCCGCGACCGCCTTGCGCCACAGCCGGGCCTGGCCGAGCGAGATCACGTCGTTGGTCAGGTCGTAGTTGGCCGCCACCCCGTCGAACATCGAGGCGACTTCGTGCGGCTGCTTTTCCAGGGAGGCTCGGGTCACCCTTCCATTCAAGCAGCCGCGCCACCGGTATCAGTGAGGGCGGTCGCCCGCGATGGCCACGCGCCTGCCGGAACAGCAGGCGCGGGAGCCCCAGCCGGTGAGACGGCTCCGACGGGTACGTGGACGGGGCCAGGGCCGGGGCCGGGCCGGCACGCCCAACCGTCTCGAACTGATCTTCACTCCTCTTCAACCTTTTCGGCACACGGGTGCTCTGTAACGGGTGGGGGTCGAGGAGAGAGAGGGGAGGGCGGATGCCGGCAGGGGCTCAGCCCGCCATGGCGGACGGCGAGCGCGCCGCGTTCGAGGCGTACGCCAGGACCGGGCAGCGCCGGCTGTACCGGACGGCCTACCTGCTGTGCGGAGACACCGAGGGCGCACAGGACCTGACGCAGACGACGCTCGCCAAGCTGTTCCAGCACTGGCGCAGGGCGAGCCGGGCGGACAACCTCGACGCCTACGCCAAGACCGTGCTGGTGCGCACCTTCGTGGCCGAACGCCGCCGCTCCGTACGGGACCTGCTCGCCCACAACCGCAACGTGCCCCGCCCGCACCCCAATCCCGCGCCGGGCGCCGACCTCCGGGTCACCCTGCTCGCGCTCCTCGCCGAACTCCCGCCCCGGGCAAGGGCGATGGTCGTCCTGCGCTACTGGGACGATCTGAGCGTGGCGACCGTGGCGTCGCTGCTGCGGTGCAGCGAGTCCACGGTGAAGAGCCAGTGCTCGCGTTCGCTCGTCCGCCTGCGCGCCCGGATGGGCGACGTCCAGCTCTACTCCACCGGAAGCTGAGGGCCGGTCATGACCCCTGAACCGCACGAGCACCTGCCGCGCCCCCGCCGTGGCGAAGAACCGGGCCGGGCCGAAGAACAGGTCCGGGACGAGGAGCCGGGCCGGGACGAGGAGTTGTTCCGGGACGCCCTGCACCGGACCGTCGGCGCCCTGTCCCTCCAGCCCGATCTGGTGTCCGACGCCGTACGGGAGGGCCACCGGCGGCGGTCCAGGAGCCGGGGGTTCGCGGTCGCGGGCACCTTCGTCGCGGTCACCGCGCTGACCCTGGGGCTCTCCGCTCTCGGCCCCCGGCTGCTGCCGGGACCGGACACGGGGCCCGCCGCGCCCTCGGTACCGACCGTCTCCCGGCCCGCCCCTCCCCCCGCCGCCGCCTCACCCACCCCGTCCCCCCGACCTACGGAGCAACCCCCCGACATGCCGAGCCCCACCACCCCCGTGCCGACGGAGTCCGAGGCCGTGCCGCCCGCGCCCCCCGGGCCGCCCACGCCCTCCCTGTCGGTCCCGCCCGGGCCCGGCCCCGAGGAGACCCGCCGCCCGGAGGGCCGCTCGTGACGCGCCGCCGCACGACCGGCACGCTGCCGCCCCCGTACGGGGAACCGGTCCGCGACGAGGACACGTTCCGGCTGCGCGTACCGCCGCCCCGGGCCTGGCCGGTCCCCGCTCCCCGGTCCCGGGCGGCGGCGCGGTCGCGGGTGCGACGGCGGCAGCGGAGCAGGCGGCGGGTCCTCGCGCTGGCCGTGCTGGCACTCGCGGTGGCGGCGGGCGCGGCGCTCCTCGTCGGCCGCCCCTGGCTCCACGGGGGCGGCCCGGCCGACGCGGCCCCGTCCCGTACCGCCCCGGCGGGCGGACCGGACAACGCGTCGGAGCCGCTGGAGGACGCCCCCGAGCCCACTCCCCCGCCGGCTCCGACGCCGTCCGCCTCGGCCGATGCGGACGCGGACACGGACGGGTCCCGGGAAGGTGACGCCCTCGGCCCCGAGGACATCCCCGCCTCGGGCCCCGGGACCTTCACCGTGGCCCGTGCGGGCGTCACGTCGAAGGGCAGGGGCAGCGCCTACCGGGTCGAGGTGGAGAACGGCATCGGCGTCGACCCCGACCGGGCCGCCGAGGACATCGCCGCGATCCTGGCCGACCCGCGCGGCTGGAGTCACGGCGGTGACCGCTCGTTCCGCCAGGTCGCCGACGGATCGGCCGGGCTGGTGATCCGGATCGCGACCCCGGCGACCACGGACCGGATGTGCGGCGCCTACGGCCTGAACACGCGCGGCGAGGTCAACTGCCGGGGCGGCGAGAAGGTGATGGTCAACCTGAAGCGCTGGCAGCTCGGTTCACCGCAGTTCGACGGGCCCGTCTCCGAGTACCGGGCGCTGATCGTGAACCACGAGGTCGGCCACTGGCTGGGGCGCGGCCATGAGACCTGCCCGGGGAAGGGGCGTCCCGCGCCCGCGATGATGCAGCAGATCAACGGGCTGAAGGGCTGCGTCGCCAACGCCTGGCCGTACGACGCGAAGGGGCGCTACCTGGGCGGCCCGAAGGTGCCGTGAGCCCGACCCGTACGGAGGCGGCCTCAGCGGACGCGGTGCACCAGCCGCCCCGCGAGCACGGTCGCCACGCAGGGCCGGGGCCCTCCCCCGTACAGCGCCGCCTCGTCGGGCACGTCGAAGACGGCGAGGTCGGCCCGGCCGCCCGCGGTCAGCGGTCCGTGCGCCGTACGGGCCAGGTCGCCGCCCGCCGCGAAGGGGTCCAGGTCCGGCACGCCTTCGCGTACGAGCGGCGGCTCTCCGGGTAGGGCAGCGACCCGGACCAGCCCCGACCGGGAGACGGCCGCCCGCAGCGCCGGGTCGTCCGCGCCGAACGGGCCCGCCACATGCGTGGTGCCGTGCCGCAGCATCCGCTGGAGCCCGCGCCGTACGCTGCCGGCCCGCCGGGTCGCGTCCATCGTCGTCGCCAGCCGTTCGAAGTCCTCGCCCCACAGCGGGAGTTCGCCCAGCGCGCCGGCCTCGCGCGGGTCCGGGTGATAGCAGCGGGTGAGGAGCTCCCGAGCCCGGTCCTGGCGCAGTCCGGGGGCGATGAGGCCGGGCCAGCGGCGGACGCGGGCGGCCGGGTGCGCGGCGACGACCTCTCCGTACGGACCGAGGGCGGCGATCCGGTCGCCGTCCACCGCGACCGCACCGTCCACCACGGCCGCCGCGCCCACCGGGAGGACCAGGGGCGCGGCATGGATCGTCAGCACGGGGCGAGGGCCTAGTTGGCGTTGAGGAGCTTCAGCTCCGGGTGGGCCGTGCCGCCCTCGATCGCGGTGGACGAGATGTGCGAGACGACGCGCTCGTCGACCGGGTCGTTCGCCGGGTCGTCGTGCACGACGAGGTGCTCGTACGTCGTGGCGCGCTGGGCCGGGACCCGGTCCGCCTTGCGGATCAGGTCGATGATCTCCAGCCGGTTGGAGCGGTGCTTGGCGCCTGCCGAGGAGACGACGTTCTCCTCCAGCATGATCGAGCCGAGGTCGTCCGCGCCGTAGTGCAGCGACAGCTGGCCGACCTCCTTGCCGGTGGTGAGCCAGGAGCCCTGGATGTGGGCGACGTTGTCGAGGAAGAGCCGGGCGATCGCGATCATCCGCAGGTACTCGAAGAGCGTGGCCTGCGTGCGGCCCTTCAGCTTGTTGTTCTCCGGCTGGTAGGTGTACGGGATGAAGGCGCGGAAGCCGCCGGTGCGGTCCTGGACGTCCCGGATCATCCTCAGGTGCTCGATGCGCTCGGCGTTGGTCTCGCCCGTGCCCATCAGCATGGTGGAGGTCGACTCGACGCCGAGGCCGTGGGCGATCTCCATGATCTCCAGCCAGCGCTCGCCGGACTCCTTGAGCGGGGCGATGGCGGTGCGCGGCCGGGCCGGCAGCAGCTCGGCGCCCGCGCCGGCGAAGGAGTCGAGCCCGGCGGCGTGGATGCGGCTGATGGCCTCCTCGGCGGAGACCTTGGAGATCCGGGCCATGTGCTCGATCTCGGAGGCACCGAGCGAGTGGATGACCAACTGCGGGTACGCCTTCTTGATCGCGGAGAAGTGCTCCTCGTAGTACTCCACGCCGAAGTCCGGGTGGTGGCCGCCCTGGAACATGATCTGGGTGCCGCCCAGCTCCACGGTCTCCGCGCAGCGGCGCAGGATGTCGTCGAGGTCGCGGGTCCAGCCCTTGTCGGTGGCCTTGGGCGGGGCGTAGAAGGCGCAGAACTTGCAGGCCGTGACGCACACGTTGGTGTAGTTGATGTTGCGCTCGATGATGTACGTCGCGATGTGTTCCGTACCGGCGTAGCGGCGGCGGCGTACGGCGTCGGCGGCGGCGCCCAGCGCGTGCAGCGGCGCGGACCGGTAAAGGTCGAGCGCCTCCTCCGGGGTGATCCGACCGCCTTCGGCGGCTCGGTCGAGGACGGGCTGAAGGTCGGCCTTCTCGGTCACCGGGCTGTCACCTTTCGGCGGTTTTTTGAGGATCCACGGACCGATCCAGCGTACGCCAGCCCCTTGCGCGATCAGTCGCCGGACCGGGTGAGCTTCCCGTACGGGAGACCCGCGGCGCGTTCCTTCGAGCGGTAGTCCAGGGTGCCGTCCTCCGCGAGGCGGAAGACCAGATCGGCCTCGGTGGTGGTGCACAGGCCGGGAGTGCTCGGGCGGTCCGGGTCGGTGGCCTCGCGGATGTTCAGCTCCTTCGCGGTGCCGGAGGTGAGAGTGCCGACGCTGTTGCAGGTGACGGTGATGCCGAGCTGGGAGATGGTCGTGCTCATCCGGACGACCCGCTCCCCGCGCTTCCCCTCGGTGAAGACGGCGGTGAGCGTGCCGTGGGGCTGACCGGTGGTCTTCTCGGTGACCGGCCCCTTCCACGTGCCGACGTACGCCTTCGGCAGGGCGGTCGCCGAGGGCTCGCTCCCGTCGTCGTCGGACTCGGCGGGCGTCGGCTTCTCCCCCGCCGGCGGGGAGGCGGTGGAGGTCGCGGACGGCGGGTTCGCCGCGCTGTCGTTGCCCTGGTCGGCGTCGCCGCCCGGGAGGAGCCCGTCGAGCACACCCGTGCCGAGGGTGACGGCGGCGAGCGCGCCCGCCACGGCCAGGGCGACGGTGCAGCTGACCCGGCGGCCGCGCCGCTCGCCGGGGGTCCGCCGGTTCTCGGCGCTGACGGTCAGGGAGAGGCGGGGGTCGCCGCCGCGCTGCCCCGGCAGCCCGCTCCCGCCGTGGCCGCCGTGCGCACCGCCGCCGTCCTGCCGGTAGGTCCCGGCGTGCGTGGGGAGCGGGGGCGCGGTGGGCTTCGCGCGCGGAGGCGTCGGGGGCGGCGGAGGGGGCGGCGTCCCATAGGCGTCGTCCTGCGGATGCGGCGTCCCGTACACGTCGTCCTGGGGGTGCGGCGCCCGGAACGGCACGTCCTGGGACGCCTGCTGGGGCGCTTCCTGGGGGGCTTCCCGCAGGGCTTCCGCCGGATGGGGTGTCCTGTTCGGCGCTTCCTGTGAGGCTTCCCGTGGACGCGGTGTCCCGTAGGCCGCTTCCTGCGGGTTCGCGGCGGGCGGGCCGAATTCCCCGGCCCGCCCCGGTGCGGCCTCCCCCGGCCGGGGCCGCGGGCCGGGCCCCGGCCCCATCCCCGCCCCCAGCGACGCGCTGCTGAACGGCACGGGCCCCGACTGCACCGGGGCGTCCTGCGGCTCCAGGTCCAGCAGCGCCACCGCCGACCGGCTCACCTCGCGCACCAGCCGGCCCGGTAGCCAGCCGCCCGCCACCATCGCCGCCGCCCCGCCGGGGGCGAGCGCCCGGGCGAGCTCGGCCGGGGCGGGCCGGTCCCCCGGGTTCTTGGCGAGGCAGCCCGCGACCACCTCGCGCAGCTCGCCCTCCAGATCGCCCAGTTCGGGTTCCTCGTGGACCACCTTGTAGAGGAGTACGGCGGAGGAGTCGCCCGGGAAGGGTGCGGCACCCGTCGCCGCGTACGCCAGGACCGCGCCCAGCGAGAAGACGTCGGCCGCGCCGGAGACGTCCCGGCCCCGGATCTGCTCGGGCGCCATGTAACCGGGCGAGCCGACGGAGACCCCGGTGGAGGTGAGGGAGACGGTCGCGCCCAGGGCCCGCGCGATGCCGAAGTCGATGAGGCGGGGGCCGTCGAGGGCGAGCAGCACGTTGGAGGGCTTCACATCACGGTGGACGATCCCCTGCCCGTGGACGACGGCGAGCGCCTCGGCCAGGCCCGCGCCCAGGGTGCGTACCGCGTGTTCGGGCAGCGGGCCGTGCTCGGTGATCGCCTGGGAGAGCGGGGGGCCCGCGACGTAACCGGTGGCGACCCATGGCACCGGGGCGTCCGGGTCGGCGTCCAGGACCGGGGCCGTCCACTGGGCGCCGATGCGGCGGGCGGACTCCACCTCGCGCCGGAACCGGGCGCGGAACTGCTCGTCGAGGGCGAAGTGGGGGTGGACCACCTTGACCGCGACCGTACGTCCGCCCGCGCTGCGGCCGAGATAGACCCGGCCCATCCCGCCCGCGCCGAGCCTGCCGAGCAGCCGGTAGGCACCGATGGTGTGCGGTTCGCCCGCTTCCAGCGGCTGCATATGGACTCCCCCTGTGAACCCTGTGATCCCTGCGGACGGTGAAACCGTGGACGGTAATCCTGTGGTCGGCCCGGACCCGGACCGAAGCCTAGGGGCCGCCACCGGCGTGGTCACCGGGAAACGGCCGGACCATTCCCCCTTCTCCGGTCAGGAGGGGATCTTTTCGCCCCGGGGAAAGGCGCGAATGTGTTGTTCCGCAGCCCACCATTCACTGCCCCGCGCGCCTATCCGGCAGACCTGTTCCGGGAAGGGGATAAGGGAATTCCTTCCTTTCCCGGGTGGGGCCGCCGACTTCAGCCGCCGAGCAGCTCCACCCGGACGTCCGCCGGGTAGCCGGTGTCCGCGCCCGTACGGCGGGCGAACTCGCGGACACCGGCCAGCTGGTCCGGGCCGAAGCGGAAGTCGAGCGTCGTGAAGTACTGCTCCAGCACCTTCGCGTCGAAGGCCTCCCAGCGGGCCGCCTGCTCCGCGACCTTGGTGACCTCCTCCAGGGAAAGGTCCCGGGAGGCCAGGAACGCCTGGTGGACCTGGGCCGCCCGCTCGGGGTGCGCGGCGAGGAAGTCCTTGCGGGCCGCCCAGACGGCGAAGACGAACGGCAGCCCCGTCCACTCCTTCCACATCTGGCCCAGGTCGTGGACCTGGAGCCCGAGCCGGGGGGCGTCGTGCAGATTGGCGCGCAACGCGGCGTCGCCGATCAGCACGGCGGCGTCCGCCTCCTGCATCATCAGGCCCAGGTCCGGCGGGCAGGTGTAGTAGTCGGGCCGGACGCCGTAGCGCTCGGCCAGCAGCAGCTGCGCCAGCCGCACCGAGGTGCGGGAGGTCGAGCCGAGCGCCACCCGGGCCCGGTCGAGCTGCTCCAGCGGGAGCTGGGAGACGATCACGCAGGACATGACGGGTCCGTCGCAGCCGACCGCGATGTCGGGGAAAGCCACCAGGTCGTCGGCGTTGCGCAGGTACTCCACGAGGGTGACCGGACCGATGTCCAGGTCTCCCCTGATCAGCTGCTCGCTGAGCCGCTCCGGGGTGTCCTTGGAGAGCTCCAGGTCGAGCAGGGTTCCCGTCCGCGCCAGGCCCCAGTAGAGGGGGAGGCAGTTCAGGAACTGGATGTGGCCGACGCGGGGCCGGCTGCGACGGTCGTCGTCGCCTTCGCGGGGGGAGACGGTTGAATTGTCCACATCGCGAGGCTAGACCCGCGTCCGGCAACGAGCACGACCGGGGCCCGCGCACCCTTTCGCCGCGCCCCGCTCCGGAGACCTTCCGGGGCCCTCCCGGGGCCCCTTCCCGAGGTCCTTTCCCGGGGCCCGTCCCGGGGCCCTTCCGCAGCGCTTCCCAGGACGCTTCCGGGGGCCTCTCGCCGGGCGCCCGACGGGCCGATCAAACCTTCGGGTGAAGTGATCTTTCCCTCTACCGCTCTCCGGAGACTGCGTGCTAGGCTCGCCCGCAAGTTGCAGTTTGGTTTCCCTTGCAGTACAGAGCCTGCGGAGCATGTAACCCGCAGGCTTTTGTAGTTTTCAGACTTGTTTGCAGGTTCTGGAGCAGGGCAACCCTTTGGCCCAAGGAGGGCTTATGGCTACCGGAACCGTCAAGTGGTTCAACGCTGAAAAGGGCTTCGGCTTCATCGCCCAGGACGGCGGCGGCCCGGATGTCTTCGTTCACTACTCCGCGATCAACGCGTCCGGGTTCCGCTCCCTCGAGGAGAACCAGGTCGTGAACTTCGACGTCACTCAGGGGCCCAAGGGCCCGCAGGCTGAGAACGTCACCCCGGCCTAGTTGCCCGGGTCGGTCGATCGCGGCCGCACATAGCAGTACCCAAGGAGCCCCGCTCCCCCGCTTCGGCGGAGGAACGGGGCTCCTGCCTGTATACGGCCCGGGGCGGCCGGAGCCGCTGGATGTCGGCCTTGACCTTGACACCGTGTGAGGCGGTGCAGTGGGAGCCATCATGTTCACCATCGGAGACTTCGCCAGGTACGGGCGGGTGTCGCCCCGGATGCTGCGTCATTACGACGCCATCGGGCTGCTGCGCCCGGCCCGCACCGACCCCGCCACCGGCTACCGCCTCTACGGCGCGGCCCAGCTCGCCCGGCTCAACCGGATCATCGCGCTCAAGGACCTCGGCTTCACGCTCCAGCAGGTGGGGGCGGTCCTGGACGAGCAGGTGGGCCCGGAGCAGCTGCGCGGCATGCTGCGGCTGCGCCGGGCGGAGCTGGCGGAGGCGGCGGCAGCGGCGACGGCGCGGCTGGCCCGGGTCGAGGCGAGGCTCCGGTCGATCGAGAGCGAGGGGCACATGCCTGCCGACGACGTCGTGATCAAGACCGTTCCGGCGGTCCGGGTGGCCGAGCTGACCGGGACGGCCGCGAGCTACCAGCCGGAGGACATCGGGCCGGTGATCGGCCCGCTGTACGAGCGGCTCTTCCCGCTCCTGGAGGGCGCGGGCGTCCGGCCCACCGGCCCCGGGATCGCCCGGTACGAGGACGAGCCCGGGGGTGGCGGCGGGATCGTCGTGCACGCCGGGGTGACCGTGTCGGCGCCGGTGGGCACGGTCGGGGACACGGGGGTGCGGGTGGTGGAGCTGCCGGCGTTCGAGGCGGCGACGATCGTGCACCGGGGCGCGATGGACGACGTGCTGCCGGCGGCCAACACCCTGGCCCGCTGGCTGGAGGCCAACGGCTACCGCTCCACGGGGTACGCCCGCGAGGTCAACCTGGAGTGCCCGCCCGACCGGGAGCAGTGGGTGACGGAGCTTCAGGAGCCGGTGGCGAAGGTCTAAGACGCGGTGTGTACGCGGTCCGTACGGGGAAGGGCCGGGCCCTCCCCGTACGGACTGCGACTCACGGGCCCGCCCAGGGCCCGTCCCGGGACGCATCTGCTCGTAGGTGATGATCTCCAGCCTGATCTCGTCCCTGTCGTAGCCGACGGCGGTGTCCAGGCGGGTGAGCGGCCGGTGCAGGTCCTCGTACACCCACCAGTCGCCGACCGGACCGTCGTCGCGTCCACCGAGATGATCTTCGGGAAGGGCTCCATGCGCTCCACGGACACGCCGACCTGATGGGCCGCCAGCTATCGTGCGGGCATGGACGTGGGACACGGCCCGTGCGCGCGCCGGGGAGCATGCGACGGGGCGTGGTTCCCGAATCGTTGTCGAGGGCTTGTGCAGAGCGTCACCCACTGCTGACGAGTCCGCCCGAGACAAGGCAGACTGTTGAGCGCGATACCAGCGGTACCGCGCCATCCGGATGCACACCGCACTTCGGCGCACGGGGGACATTCGGGCGCGGGCACCACCGGCAGGATCCGCAGCCGAGCGGGACCGGCAGGCGAGCAGGACAGGGGGCATCAATGGACCGTGACAGCGGGCCACGCGTGCGCGTACCGGAGCAGCGTGCTCCGGAGAAACCGGGTACGGCGGACGCTCTCAGGTTCACCGTGCTCGGCCCCGTACGGGCCTGGCGGGGCTCGGAGCTGCTCTCGTCCGGGTCGCCCCAGCAGCGTGCCCTGCTGACCGCGTTGCTGCTGCGCGAGGGCCGGACGGCCACGGCGGGTGAGCTGATCGACGCGTTCTGGGGCGAGGACCCGCCCTCGCAGGCGCTGGCCACGATCCGGACGTACGCCTCCCGGCTGCGCAAGATCCTCGGCCAGGACACGCTGGTGAGCGAGTCGGGCGGGTACGCGATCCGGATCGACCGGGGCGCGCTGGACCTGACTTTGGCGCAGGACCTGTCGGCCGAGGCGGAGAAGGCGCGGGCAGCCGGGGACCGGTGCCAGGCGCGCACCCTGATCAACAAGGTGCTGGGCCTGTGGGACGGCGAGGCGCTGGCCTCCGTGCCCGGCCCGTACGCGGACAACCAGCGGACCCGGCTGGAGGAGTGGCGGCTCCAGCTCACCGAGACGCGGCTCGATCTGGACCTGGAGGTGGGCTGCCACGCGGAGGCGGTCTCCGAGCTGACCGCGCTCACCGCGGCGCACCCGCTGCGGGAGCGGCTGCGCGAGCTGCTGATGGTGGCGCTGTACCGGAGCGGCCGGCAGGCGGAGGCGCTGGCCGTGTACGCGGACACACGCCGTCTCCTCGCCGAGGAGCTGGGCGTCGACCCGCGCCCCGAACTGGCCCAGCTCCAGCAGCGGATCCTGCGCGCGGACGACGAGCTGGCCCGCCCGGCGGACGAACCGGCGCCCGCGCCCGCGCCGTTGAAGCCGGCGCAGCTGCCCGCCACCGTGCCCGACTTCACCGGCCGCTCGGCGTTCGTGGCGGAGCTGAGCGGCCGGCTGGCCACGGCGGAGGGCTCGGTCATGGCGGTCTCCGCGGTGGCGGGGATCGGAGGCGTGGGGAAGACCACCCTGGCCGTGCACGTCGCGCACCAGGCCCGTAAGCACTTCCCGGACGGACAGCTGTACGTCGACCTCCAGGGCGCGGGGGCGCGGGCGGCGGAGCCGGAGACGGTCCTCGGCTCGTTCCTGCGCGCCCTCGGCACGGCGGACTCGGCGATCCCGGACACGCTGGACGAGCGGGCCGCGCTGTACCGCTCGACCCTGGACGGCCGCCGGATCCTGATCCTGCTGGACAACGCCCATGACGCGGCCCAGATCCGCCCGTTGCTGCCCGGTACGCCGGGGTGCGCGGCGCTGGTGACGAGCCGGGTGCGGATGGTGGACCTGGCCGGGGCGCATCTGGTGGACCTGGACGTGATGTCGCCGGAGGAGGCGCTCCAGCTCTTCACCCGGATCGTGGGCTCGGAGCGGGTGGGCTCGGAGCGGGAGGCGGCCCTGGACGTGGTGGCCGCGTGCGGCTTCCTGCCCCTGGCGATCCGCATCGCCGCCTCCCGCCTGGCGGCGCGCCGCACCTGGACGGTGTCGGTCCTCGCCGCGAAGCTCGCGGACGAGCGGCGCCGGCTGGACGAGCTCCAGGCGGGGGACCTCGCGGTGAAGGCCACGTTCGAGCTCGGCTACGGCCAACTGGAACCGGCCCAGGCCCGGGCCTTCCGCCTCCTGGGCCTGGCGGACGGGCCGGACATCTCCCTGGCCGCGGCGGCGGCCCTGCTGAACCTGGACCCGCACGTGGCGGAGGACCTCCTGGAGGCCCTGGTCGACACGAGCCTGGTGGAATCCGCCGCCCCGGGCCGCTACCGCTACCACGACCTGGTCCGCCTCTACGCGCGTGCGTGCGCGGAACGGGACGAGCGGGCGGCGGAGCGGGAGTCGGCGTTGTCGCGGCTGCTGGACTTCTATCTGGCTACGGCCGCGGGGGTGTACGCGCTGGAGCGGCCGGGGGACCGGCTGGCCGATCACCGGGAGCCCACGCAGTACAGCGGGCTGACGTTCGCCGACCGGCACAGCGCTCAGGACTGGCTCTACACGGAGGCCAACTCCCTGCTCGCCTGCGTACGTCAGTCGTCGGGGCCCGGTGCGGTGCGCCGGGCGGTCGATCTGCTCTGGGCCACCAAGGACCTCGCGGAGTCGGGCGCGAACTCCAAGCAGTACGAGGCCGCGGCGATCACGATGCGCGATCTGGCGCGGTCCAGCGACGACGCGCGGGCCGAGGGGCGGGCGCTGATCACGCTCACCAACGCACGTCTGGTCGCGGGCCGTTTCGACCAGGCGGAGCGGGACGCGCAGCGTGCCATGCGGCTCGCCCGCGCCGTGGACGATCCGCTGCCGAGCTGCTGGGCTCCGAACGACCTCGGCATCATCGCGCTGTACCAGAACCGCCATGCGGAGGGGGAGGCGTATCTGGAGCAGGCCATCGCCAACTTCCGGGCCGACGGCAACCGCCCGGGCGAGGCGAGCGCCCTGTGCAACCTCTCCCGCATCCATCTGGCGATGGGGAACACCACGAGCGCGGTGTCCCTGGCCCAGCAGGGCATAGACATCTACGACGAGCTGGGCCACGCGCTGCGCGGTGCGAACGGCCGTTACGCTCTCGGCCTGGCTCTCACGCAGAGCGGCCGGTTCGCCGATGCGACGGAGCAACTCCACAACGCGCTGGCGGTGTTCCGGGACAGCCGACAGCGCCTCTGGGAGGGTATGGCGACGTTCCGTCTCGCGGAGGTGGATCTGGCCGCCGGTCTTCCGGCTCAGGCCGCCACGAAGGCCGAGCAGGCTCTCGCGGTGCTGCGCGGCATCGGAGGGGAGTGGCGGCGCGGCAATGTCCTCACCGTCCTGGGCCAGGCACTCAAAGACATCGGCCAGCCGGGTCGGGCCCAGGTGTGCTGGCGTGAGGCGCTGGACATATACGAGGCGCTCGGTTCGGCGGAGGTCGAAGCCGTACGGAAGTTGCTGGCGCCGACGCTGCCCGCGTGAGCCCGCGAGGCGTTCATCATTCGTTTATCGCGCCCCGACATGGTGGTTCCAGTCGTTCCGTCGCGTCGGGGGGCAGACGGGCCGGCCTCGGCCGCAGAGGTAGGTTGAGCGGCCGAACGACACCTGCCCGGCAACCCGACGGGGGAGTTGCCGGGCGGGCTCGTCGAGTCCGAGCACAGCCATTCAGGGAGCTGGAGAACACCATGAGCGATGCGCAGAAGAAGCCGGTCGTGAAGCCGCTCGACAACCACGCCACCGGCGGGGAAGCCACGACGCAGGACAACCACGCGACAGGTGGTGTGCTGAAGCCGCTGGACAACCACGCCACCGGTGGCACGGTCAAGCCGCTCGACAACCACGCGACGGGCGAGCCCGCCTAGACCTTCCCGACGGGGATACGGGGGAAGCGATCACGGCAGCGCCGAGGGGGAGCCGCCGCGGTCGCGGTACGGGGGAATGTGTGAGGGGCCCGAGACGGGGGAAACGCTCGGGCCCCTCACGCGTGTCCGGGCGACGCCGGCCTTATGGCAGAGAAAATGCTACCGGGGAGCCTCGGGTGCGGTGAGCGGGTGTGCCGTGCGGTCAGACCACCTTGGCGGTCACTTCGCAGCGCTTGACCCGGGAGACCTTGCCGGGGCTCTCCATCCGTACGGTGAGTCTCCGGAAGTCGCCGCCGTCGAGGGTCGTGGTGGCCTCGGCCGTGTCCACGGTCTTGCCGAGGGCGTCGACGAACCGCACGTCGATCTCGTACTCCTGGGTGTACCGGTCGTTCGCCTCCACCTCGATCAGCGCCGAGGTGACCGCCTTGCGCTTGCCCTTGCGCGGCGCCGCACAGCGGATGACCCGGACGGCGGGTGCGCCGTCGGACGCGGTGGGCGTCGGGGTGGCATAGGAGCCGGACGAGCCGGAGGACGAGGAGTCGTCGCTGTCGTCGTCGTAGTCGTGGTCGCGGTAGCCGTCGTTGCTCTTCTTCGAGCTGGAGCAGCCGCCGCCGCTCGAACTGCCGCTCTTGCTCTTGCCGCTCTTGCCGCCGCTGCTGGAGGTCGAGAATCCGGTGAGCGCGAGCACCACCACGACCAGGACCGCCGCGAGCTTCATCTGTCGCCGCATCATGGATGCAGCCCCCCTTGCGTTTCGTTGCCGTATGTCGGGCCGGTGGCGTGCGTTGTGACCCTCAGCTTGCCGTGCGGGACCCCCTGTTCAGGTCATGACCCTGTCACGGTCCGGTCATGGTCTGCGTGGCGGGGGTGATCGTCCCGGCGTAGCGTCGGTGACGGGGGCCGTTCGCGTACGCCCCTGGAGGCTGACGATGATCCGCAACGTCCTCGGCTCCGCCGTCGCCCTGGCCGGGGCCGCCTCCGCCGTGCTGAGCCCGTTCCGCGACTGGTACGGCGGGCGGGCCGGGCGCGACTACCGGGTGGCGGACCTCTTCGAGGGGATCACCGCCGGGGAGTCGGGGGTGCTGGTCTCGATCCTGCTGCCGTTCCTGGGGGCGGCGCTGCTGGTGGTCCTGGGCATGGTGCTCCGCTCGCGGCTCGTGGTCGCCCTCGCGGGCCTGGTGGTGCTGGGCTTCACGATCCTGTGGATGGTCCGGCAGGGGCAGGCGGCGGGGTCGCTGGTGGTGGGCGGGGACGGGGCGGGGTTGCAGGTGGGGGTGGTGAACGCGCTGGCGGGCGGGGTGCTGATGCTGATCGGGGCGTTGTTGATGAGCGGCCGGCGGAGCCGGCGGGAGCGGAGGACGGTGCGGGGGCGGGAGCCGGTGGAGCCGTTCGCCGTGCCGGCGGCGGATCAGGTGGACACGTGGCCGCCGACACAGGAGCCGGGGATGTCCGTGCAGACGTCGCCGTGGCCGGAGCCGGAGGTGGACCCGTACACGGGGCCCGATCCCCGTGATCCCCGTACGCGGTCGTATCCGCAGGCCGCCCCGCACCCGGAGGACGACCCCCGGGACCCGGTACACCCGCCGCAGCCGCCTCCGTCCCCACAGGGCTGACGCCCGCCCCCGCCAAGGGTTTCCGTCCTCGTACGCCGGGACGGGCCGGGAGGTCGTCGGACGGGCTTGCCCGGGCCTCTCCCGCGATCGAGGACAGAAGGGCGATCGGGTCAGGTCCGCGCGCGGTTCCCCGTGCCCGTCCCCTTCAGCGCGTCCAGCGCGTACACGCACCGGTCCTTGCTGCACGCGTACACCACGCCCGCCCGCGCCACCGGCGATCCCGTGATCTCGCCGCCCGTCGCCAGCTTCCAGCGGAGCTGGCCGCCCGCCGCGTCCAGGGTGTACAGCACATGGTCCGCCGAGCCGAAGTGGACCCGGCCGTCCGCCACCACCGGCGCGCCCACCACGTCGCCGCCCGCCGCGAAGCGCCACTTCGGGGTGCCGGTGACCGCGTCCAGGGTGTACAGCGCGCTGCCGCTGCCGACATGCACGTTGCCCACGGCGACCAGCACCGGTTCGATGGAGGAGCGGGCCTCCGTGGCGATCCGCCACCGGTCCTTGCCGGTCGTCGCGTCCAGCGCGTACACCGTGCCGAGGTAGTCCGCGAGGTACACCCCGCCGCCGGTCACCGCCGGGCCCGGCGCGAACGCGGGCGGGGAGAGGAAGACCGCCGGGGCCTCGAAGTGCCAGCGCACCCGGCCGGAGCCGGTCTCCACCGCCAGCACGCGGGTGCCCGCCGCGATGTAGACGTAGCCGTCGTTGGCCGGGGTGACCCGGACCGGGACGCCGCCGCAGGAGGCCGCGTCGCCGATCGGGTACGACCAGCGCTCCAGTCCCGTCCGGGCGTCCAGCGCGCGCAGCCGGGCGTCCTGCCAGACGTACACCGTGCCGTCGTGGATGACCGGCCCGGCCTCCGCCGTCTCGAAGTCGGTCTGCGCGCCGGTGACTTCCCACAGCTTCTCGCCGTTGGACGCCTCCCAGCCCTGTACGCCGCCGCCCCGGGTCGCGGTCAGGACCGTGCCCCGGTCGGCCTTGAGGGCGTACACCCAGGCGTCGGTCGACAGGCGCCACTGCTCGGCGCCGGTCGTGGCGTCCAGGGCGTACAGCGAGGGACCGTCCGACGCGTGAATCCTGCCGCCCTCGACGGCCATCGCCCAGGCCACGTCCCGGGTCTTGAACTGGCGTCGGCCGTTGCCCACATCCAGCGCGTGGACCTCGAAGGACGTCACGTACAGCAGATCGCCGGAGACGACGGGCGTGCCCCACACGTCGTTGGACATGCGGAAGCGCCAAGGCCGCCAGCGGTCGGGGGCGGGGGCCTCCGGGGCGGGGCCGGGGGCCGGGACGGGGGCGGTCGGAGCCGTGGCCGCCGCCGCGGCCGACGAACCGTTGCCCCCGGCGGGCGGGCGGACCCAGCCGGTCGCGGGGGCCGGATGCGCGGCGGCCGCGCCGCGCCCGTCCCCCGCACGCGGACCGGGCCCGATCGGCACCTTCGCGCCGGGCAGCCGGACCGGCCCGCTGTCGGGTGCGGCGGACGGTCCCGCCGAGGGGGCCGGGGCGGGCCCGCCGGACATCGGCGAGGGCGAGGCCAGCGGGGAGGGGGAGCGCAGATCGGCCCCGCTGCGCCAGGCGGGGTCCCGCTCCGGGGCCCTGGGGGGCTGCCGCGGGGGCGGCGGGGGCGACACCGGGGCCGCGGGCGGCGCGGTCCGCCCGCCGCCCCTGCGCGCCTCGATCATCGCGGTGGCCCGGGACGGCAGCCAGGCCGACGCCGTACCGCTGTCGTCGCCGCCGGAGGCGAAGAGGTGCGGGGCGAGCTGGGCCTGGAGATCGGCGGGGCTGGGCCGCTGGGTGGCGTCCATCTGCATGCAGGACTCGATCAGCGGCCGCAGGTCGTCGGGCAGCCCTTCCAGGTCGGGGCCCTCGCGCAGCAGCATGAACACCGTCTCGACCGGGTTGGCCCCGTGGAAGGGGGCGTGCCCGGTGGCGGCGAAGACGAGGGTGGAGCCGAGCGAGAAGATGTCGCTGGCCCCGGTGACGCTGCGGGAGTCCCGGGCCTGCTCGGGCGACATGTACGCGGGCGTGCCGACGGCGACGTTCGTCATGGTCAGGCGGGTATTGGAGACGCCGGACGCGATGCCGAAGTCGATCACCCGGGGCCCGTCCTCGACGACGAGGACGTTGGACGGCTTCAGGTCGCGGTGGACCAGGCCCGCGCCGTGGATGGACTGGAGGGCCTCGGCGATGCCGGCGGCCAGCCAGCGCACGGCCTGCGTCGGCATGGGCCCGCACTCGTTCACTATCTCCTCGAGCGAGGGCGCGGGCACATAGGCAGTGGCGAGCCAGGGCACGGCGGCGCGCGGGTCGGCGTCGACCACGGCGGCGGTGTAGAACCCGCTGACGGCGCGGGCGGCCTCGACCTCTCGCGTGAAGCGGACCCGGAAGAGCTGGTCCTCGGCGAGCTCGGTCCGCACCGTCTTGATCGCCACCCGCCGGCCGGACGCCGAGCGGGCGAGATAGACCAGCCCCATGCCGCCGGCCCCGAGTCGTCCCAGCACCTCGAACGGGCCGATCCGTCTCGGGTCGTGCTGCGTCAGCTGCTCCACCACTTGCCTGCCACCTCCCCGTACGGACCTCGGCGACGAAGTCCGCGAATTACCGCCCGGTCGAATCCCGCCCTGCGCGCACCCCGATTCTTCCTGGCCCGGGCCCCGGTTGCGAACCCGGGGGCGGATCGGGGTGTCCCATGTCACTTCATCCCGTATGCGTCCACACCGGGTCCGCCCGCACCGGTCAGGGGAGCAGTTCGCTGGGCTGCAGTACGGCGAAGGCGGCCCCCTGGTCGTCGTGGAGCACGGCCATCCTGCCGTAGGGGATGTCGAAGGGCGGCTGGGCGACCCGGCCGCCCAGCTGTACGGCGAGTTCGGCGGCGGCGTCGCAATCGGCGACGGCGAAGTAGATGAGGAAGTAGCTCGGCATCTCGGCCGGGAAGGCGTCCGTGATGACGCTGCGGCCGCCGACGGCGGTGTCCGGGCCCGGTTCGACGCCCTCGGGGGACCACATCCGGAAGTCGACCAGCGCTTCGGTGTCGTCGGAGACGTCGTGGCCGGCCTCGTCCAGGTCGGTGCTGTGGAAGCCGAAGACCTTCTCGTAGAAGGGGTCCACGCGGTCCGGCTGCCGGGTGTAGACCTCGGTCCAGCAGAAGGAGCCGGGGTCGTTCTGCTTCTCGAAGCCGGCGCGCTCCTCCGGCTGCCAGAGCCCGAAGACCGCGCCCCCGGGGTCGGCCGCCTCCGCCACGATGCCGGCGCGCCCCGCTCGTACCGGGTCGGTGATGATCTGGCCGCCGTGCTCGCGGATCGAGGCGACGGTGGCCCGGATCTCGTCGGTGGAGAAGTAGACGCCCCATGCCGTGGGCATCCGGCCGTCCTTCTTCGCGGCGAGCGCGGCGACCAGGCGGCCATCGCTGAGCGCGTCCGCGAAGGGCATTCCGTCGCCCGCGCGGAAGGTCCAGCCGAAGAGCCCGCCGTAGAAGCGCTTGCCCGCTTCGAGGTCGGAGAGCTGCACGTCCGCCCAGCACGGCGCGGAATGCGCGAATACGGCCATGGGACCGGGTCCTTCCGTAGCGGTGACGCCCGTCACAGTCAACGTAACGTCGCCCCGGGCCCCGCGCGCCCCGAGGCGCGGCGCACGCACAGCCGATGCACGGCGAATACCCCCATAGGGAACATGCGACCGACCGGTGAAGGGGGCGCCCAGCATGTGGACGAAAGTTGTCCACCGAAGTTATCCACAGGCTGTTGATAACATTTACCGTACGTAACACCCCCAGCTCCGCCGCCTTCGCGGGCGGCGGCCGAAAACCGCCGCTCCCCGCCCCCGCACACCCCGCCGGTCCTGCGCCGTTCCCCATTTGCAGTCGGCCGAATCGCGCTCTCATCCCCCCTCGGTAAGCTGACGGCATGACAGGACAAGTACGCACCGTCGACGGCCGCGTAGCCGGTCGACGCGGTCAGGCGACGCGGCAGAAGCTGCTCGACTGCCTCAGCGAGATGCTCAGCTCCTCGCCGTACCGGGACGTCAAAGTCATCGACGTCGCCCGGAAGGCCGGGACTTCACCCGCGACTTTCTACCAGTACTTCCCCGACGTGGAGGGCGCCGTCCTCGAAATCGCCGAGGAAGTCGCCAAGGAGGGTGCCGGACTGACCGAACTGGTCGCCGGACGCTCCTGGGTCGGCAAGGCCGGCTGGACCACCTCCGAGCAACTCGTCGAAGGATTCCTCGACTTCTGGCGGCACAACGACGCGATCCTCCGTGTGATCGACCTCGGCGCGGCCGAGGGGGACAAACGGTTCTACAAGATCCGCATGAAGATCCTGAACTCGGTCACCAACTCCCTCACGGATTCGGTGAAGGAGCTCCAGAGCAAGGGCAAGGTCGACAAGGACGTCAGCCCGGCGGCGATGGCGGGCTCCCTGGTGGCGATGCTGGCCGCGGTCGCCTCGCACCAGAAGGGGTTCACCACCTGGGGTGTGAAGCAGGCCGAACTCCGGCCCAATCTCGCCCTGTTGGTCCACCTCGGCATCACCGGCAAGAAGCCGACGAAGTAGGCCCGCCCCCGCCACGTCCTGTCTCACCGACGGCGGACCACCCCACGCGCCCCTGCGGGTGGTCCGCCGTCGGCGTCCCCGGACGTTCTCGGCGGCCTTCCCCGCGCCGCCTCCCCGCCTCCCCGCCGCACCCCCGGCCCCCGCCGCACCCCCGGCCACCGCCGCCCCTCCGCTACCGCCGCTCCAGCCGGAACAGCCGGATCTCCCGTTCCACCCGCCGCTGGTACGCCGTGCACGGCGGCCAGAACGCGAGCGCGGCCTCCCACACCCGGACGGTCCGCCCCACCGCCCCGTACGGTCCAATGGCCCCATGGCCGACGACGACACCGCCCAGCGCCCCTTCCGCGAGCTCCTGCACGCCCAGCGCGTCTGGGACACCGAGCTGCCCGCCTTCGATCCGGAGTCGGCCCCGCCCGCGCCGCTCGCCCTCTTCCACGCCTGGTTCGCCGAGGCCGTGGCGGCGGGGCAGCCCGAGCCGCACGCGATGGCGCTGGCCACGGCCGACGCCGAGGGCCTCCCCGACGTACGCACGCTGCTCCTGCACGGCGCCGACGAGCGGGGCTGGCACTTCGCCTCCCACGCCACCAGCGCCAAGGGCCTTCAGCTCGCCGCCCGCCCGCACGCCGCGCTCGGCTTCTACTGGCCCGCGCAGGGCCGGCAGGTACGGGTCCGGGGTCCGGTCGTCCCCTGCACCCCGGCCGAGAGCCACGCCGACCTGCACGCCCGGTCCACCGGGGCGCTGGCCGCCGCACTGACCGGGTCGCAGAGCCAGGTCGTCGGCTCGGTGGCGGAGCTGCACCGGACGGCGGACGCGGCCTGGGACCGGGCGGTGGCGGAGCCGGACACGGAGGCCCCGACCTGGACCCGGTACGTCGTCGAGCCGGCCGAGGTCGAGTTCTTCCAGGGCGACGCACGACGCCGCCACATCCGGCTGCGCTACCGCCGTGAGGCGGGCGCGGGGAGCGGGGGCGACTGGACGCGGGAGCTGCTCTGGCCCTGACCGGCACAGGAAGCTGCACACGGCACGTTTATCCGGTTCTCACCGCAAAGGGGCACTATGGGAGACAGCTGAGCTGTTGGGAGGCACCGATGCCACGAGCCCGCTCCCGTTACGCCCCCGACCGGGGCCTGACCGGCCGCATGGTCACCACCATGTTCCTGATCGGTCTGCTCTACGTGGTCTTCGTGGGCGTTCTCCTCGCGGCCCTGAGGGGCTCCTGGCCGATCATCCTGATCATCACGGGCGGGATGTTCATCGCCCAGTTCTGGTTCAGCGACCGCATCGCCGCGTACGGCATGGGGGCCCGCGAGGTCACTCCCGAGCAGGCTCCCGAGCTGCACGGCGCCATCGACCGCATCTGCGCGCTGGCGGACATGCCGAAGCCGAAGGTGGCGATCGCCGAGAGCGACGTACCGAACGCGTTCGCCACCGGCCGCAGCGAGAAGACGGCCCTGGTCTGCGCGACGACGGGCCTGCTGCGCCGACTGGAGCCGGAGGAGCTGGAGGGGGTCCTCGCCCACGAGATGTCGCACGTCGCGCACCGGGACGTGGCCGTCATGACCATCGCCTCGTTCCTGGGCGTGCTGGCGGGGATCATCACCCGGATCGCCCTGTGGGGCGGCTTCGCGCGCAGCCGACCGGGCAACGACCCGGCGGGGATTCTGCTGCTCCTGATCCCGTTGATCAGCGCCGTCGTGTACGCGATCAGCTTCCTGCTGACCCGGCTGCTCTCCCGCTACCGCGAACTCTCCGCCGACCGGGCCGCCGCCCTGCTCACCGGCCGTCCCTCCGCGCTCGCCTCGGCCCTCACCAAGGTCAGCGGGCAGATGGCCCGCATCCCGACGGAGGACCTGCGGAAGGCGGAGCCGTACAACGCGTTCTACTTCATGCCCGCGTTCTCCGCGAAGGAGAGCATGGGCCGGCTGTTCTCCTCGCACCCGACGCTGGAACAACGCCTGGACCAGCTGTCCCGCATCTCCACCGACCTGTCCCGCTGAACCGCCCGGACGAACCATCGAGCGTTGAAGGAGTTACGCCCGTGGGCCTGCTCGACGCGATCCTCGGCCGGAGCAAACCGGTCCGCCCCGACCTCGACCAGCTCTTCGCCGTGCCCTCCGCCGCCCTCACCCTCCAGGCCGCCACCGGTCTCACCCCGACCGGCCGGGGCTCGGTCTGCTTCGCCGGGGTGGAGGGCGGCGGCTTCGCCCGCCTCCAGGAGGACGTACGCGAACTGCTGGACGCGGACACGGAACGCGGCGGCATCCCGGTGGAGTTCAGCCGGGACTCGTACGGCTACACCTGGCTGCTGGCCACCCACCCGGCCGACGACACGGCGGGCCTGGTCAACGACCTGCACGCGGTCAACACGATGCTCCAGGACGGCGGTTTCGGCCCGCACCTGCTGTGCTCGCTGATCGGCTTCCGGGACCCGGAGGGCCGGTCGCTGGCGCTGGTCTACCTCTACAAACGCGGCACGTTCTACCCGTTCGCCCCGCTGCCCGGCGGTGCCGAGAAGCGGGACAACCAGCGGGAGCTCCAGGTCCGGGGCGCCCTCGGGGACGATCTCCGGGTGGAGAAGGACCTGTCCCGGTGGTTCCCGGTGTGGGGGGCGCCAGGGCTGTGATCAGCCGTTGGTGACCGCGATGCCGTGGGCCGTGGGCCCCAGGCGCGCCCGGTAGCGGCGGATGCCCCAGCTGCGGTGCTCCAGTTCGGCGGCGACCAGGACGTCAGCCGTGTTCGGCAGGCCGGGGACCAGCTCCACCAGCGCGGACACCGGGTGATCGCCGACCAGCGGCAGCCGGCGCAGGCCGCGGAACTCCCACTGCGGGTCCGGCTGGGACGCCCCGTGGCCGCGGACGATCCACTCCTCCCGGGCGGGACCCGGCTCCGGCTGCTGCCGCTCCACGCCGAGGTCGACGACGCCGGTGCTGACCGTGAAGCTGAGCCCGGTGCCGGGGCCGGCCGCCGTCGGGCGGGTGCGCTCCCCCGGGTCGATGAGGCGGGCCACGGGCCGCAGGGCCGGGTCGGGGGTGGAAAGGGAGAGGGCCAGGGAGGCGTGCCGGAACGTGCCCGGGGCCTGTGGGGTCTCCGGGCGGAACGAGCACACCAGCAGGAGGTGGCGGTAGTCCCGCCCGGGCGTGGACCGGACGTGCGCGTGCCAGTCGGCGGGGGCGCTCGCGTGATCGGCGGGCAGCAGGTCCCAGCCGAAGGTGAGACGGCCGCGCAAGGGTCCGTCGTCGGCCGGGGCGCCGAGCGTGCGCTCCGGTTCGAGGGCGATGTCGTGCAACTGGATCTCGGTCATGCGGTGGCTCCCGTGCTCCGGCCCCGTAGGAAGGTGAAGGCCCCCCAGTCGCGGTACTGCGGGTACCGCGCCCGGGTGGCGGTCTGGGCTGCGCGGAACGCCCGCTCGGGGGCGTCGGCGAGGTCGGCCCGCTGGTGCAGGCGGTGGAAGAAGTACGTGGCCGGTTCGGGGCGTACGGCCCACACGCAGCCGACGACGGCCTGGGCCCCGGCGGTGATCAGGGCGGCCGGGACGCCGCGCACGTTGTCCGCCCGGTCGAAGCGGCCCAGTGCCGATTCGCAGGCGGCGAGGGTGACCAACCGGACCCCGCTCAGGTCGAGTTCGAGGAAGTCGTGGGCGAAGACCCGGCCGTCGTCGTCCTCGTCCGGGGTGAGGTGGAGGCAGTGCAGCCAGGGGGCGTCCTGATCCATCGTGCCGTGGACGGCGAGGTGGACGACGTCGGCCGTCGCGAGTTCGGCGAGCAGTCCGGCCCTGGTCGCGGCCGGGCCGGTCACCGCGTCCGCGCCGACCGCCGCGGCGACCGTCCGGGCGTGCTCCTCCAGCGCGGGTTCGGCGGGCAGGCCGTAGGGGACGCCACCGGTGGCCGAGGCGATGACGGCGGTGCGGCGCGGGCGTACGGGGAGGCCGGCGGAGGGGTCGGCGGGGACGAGCGCTTCGAGGCCCGCGATGGTCGTGACCGTCCAGTCGTCCGCGATCAGGCGGCCGTCGACGGAGCAGAGCGCGACCGGCAGGTAGTGGAGTGCGCCGTGCGGCCAGAGCAGGAGGCGGTCCTTGCCCTGGGCCCGCCACCCGGCCCACAGGTCGCCCAGGGCGAGCGGCAGCTCGGACCCCGTCAGCAGTCGTCGGCCCTCCGGTGTCACCTCGCCGAAGAGCGGGTCGCGTTCGACCTCCGTACGGACCGCTTCGACCAGGTCGGCGACGGGGTGCCGGTCGGCGTACGTTGCTGCGCTCTCCCGTCCGCCGGCAGCGGCATCGGAACCGGGATCACCCAACTGCACGGTGATCGCGCTGCCTTCGCGCGTGACGGCGAGCAGGACGGCGGCGCCGTTCACCGCGGTCGGCAGGAACCAGGTGAGCAGCACGCTGCGCTCGTCGAGCAGTTCGCCGGTGCGCGCCCAGAGGTACTGGTCGTCCGCGAAGGCCGCCGAGCAGGCCCGCAGTTCGTCGTCGATGAAGGAGGAGATCCGCCGACGCAGACCGCGTACGAACCGGTCGTCGTCGTGGTGCTCCTCCCCGGGATCCGTGTCGAGGGCGTTCAGCAGGTTCGCCGTCGCGCCGCCGACGGCGGTGGGGTTCTCGGCGGCGCGGAGTTTCCCGATGTAGTTCTCGATGTGCGCGGGGCGGGCGATCGGGCCGTCGATCCTCCGCCACGCCCCGGCCTCCGGCCCCTTGCCCGCCTGGTGGAGGCCGAGCATCAGCGCCACCGGCAACGACTCGATCCCGAGGGTCACCTGCCATACGGCCGCGTGAACGAGGTCGCGGAGCACTTCGCCGAGCTCGGGGGCGCCGCTGGTGTCAAAGTTCGGTACGTCGACGATGATCGCGTGCACGGCGTTCCTCAGGGCGTCCCCGCCGAGGTCGGGCAGATCGCGGAGGACGGGCAGCAGGCATGCCTGGGCCAGGTCCTGCTGGTTCAGTGAGGCGTAGGAGAGGGCCGCGTAGGTGGAGTGGCCCCACGGGAAGGGGACCCGGTCGGATACCGGCTCGCCCCGCTCGACCGCCAGGCGGTACAGGTCCGCCGTCAGCAGTCTGACGCCCGCGCCGTCTCCCGCTCGCGCCTGCCGCAGGAGGGCGACGCCCAGCGCGGGCTGCCCCCGGTCACGGGCGTGGGCGGCCGCGTGCAGCAGAGCGGCGGAGCGCTGCGCCGGGGACCAGTCGGCCGGAAAGGGCTCCGGGAGGAGGTCGGGGCCCGGGCAGTCGGTGGGGTCGTCGGGCAGCGCGTGCAGCCGGGCCTCGATCTGTTGGCGGCGGTGCGCGGGGCCCGGGGCGAGGGGCGAGCGGTCGGCCCAGTCCAGCACCGCGCGCAGGAGAGGCCGGTCCCCGCGTTCCCGGGCGAGGCTGATCCCCTGGTCCACGGTCCGGGCGGCGACGTCTCCGCCGTGCGCGGCGAGGAAGGCATCCACGTCCGAGCCGAACACGTTCTCCCGTACGGCGTCGACGAACGTCGCGGGCGCGTCGTCCACCGACCGGAGGAGAAGGAGCAGCAGATCCGGCGGAGCGGCGGCGCCTACGGCGAACAGGGCGTCGAACGCGGCCCGCGCGGTCGCCCGGTCCACACCGCCGCCCTCCTGCTCCCCCTCCCCCTCCTCCTCCGTGACGACCTGCGCCAGCGCGGCCAGGATCCGAGGGCGCAGCGGACTGCCCGGACCGCCCTCGCGTTCGTCCGACTCGGCAGCCCGTACCAGCAGTTCCCGGGCCTCGTCCCGCAGGCGCGCGTCGAACCGCAAGGGCCACGCTCCGCCGAACCACGGCCGGTACAGCGGCGACCGGTACAGATCGGCGGCGAGCCGGGCGGCCCGTACGGTCCCTCCCTCCCCGGCGTACGCGTCACCGCCCAGGTCCTCCGGGCCCCGGACCGCCAGCCGCAGCCGGGCAGCCGCCAGGAGCGCCGCCGCCAGGCCCGGTGAACCGTCCGGGGAGCCGTCCGGGGAGCCGTTCGGGGGGCCGTTCGGGGGGCCGTTCGGGGGGCCCGCAAGCCGCTCGATCAGGCGACCCGCCAGCTCGTCCGCGTCCTCGAACACCGGGCGATCGCACCGTTCCGCGAGGACCGGGGCCGCACTCTCGACCGTCCGCAGCGCCGCCTCCCGCCAGACCGCCTCCGCCCCGCACTCCTCGGCGACCTCGGCCACCAACCGCCAGTAGAGGTGGAGGAGATCGGCCGCGCCTCCCCGGCTCCGGCTCCCCTCCGCGACCAGCGGTTCCAGCAGCGCCCCGGCGGACAGCCCGTGGGCCTCCTCCAGGCTCCGCCGCACCCGCTCCAGCTCACGCGCTCGCCGCTTGGCGGCATCGAGCGGCAGCACCCGGTCCCGTACGTGGAGCACCAGTTCCAGCAGGATGGAGACGGGGTCGAGGACGTAGGTGAGCGTGGGCGGCCCGGCGGCCTCGTGACCGGGCGGGCCGAACCGCACCCGGCCGGCGCAGACCTTGCCGTGCTGGGTCTCGTATGTCAGCACGGCGGCCATGTCGTCCGAGGGCGGCATGACATGGGACACCACCAGCACCAGCGATCCCGTGGCGGCCACCGACTCCAGCCAGCCGGCCGGCAGGTCCAGGTCCAGATCACGGGCCAGCTCCAGGCCGCCCGGGCCGTGGACGGAGACGACACCCCCGGCGTCCCGCTGAACGCACCACCGGGCGTCCACGGGCCCCGCGAACGGCAACGCGTCCAGGGAGGTGAGCGTGGGCAGCCCCCGGACGTACGCCAGGCTGGCCAGGCTCCCGCCCGCCCCGGCACCGGTGAACGGGCCCAGCCCCGCCTGCCCCACCGCGATCCCGGCGTGCCGGACACCGTCCGCCTCCGCCACGAACGCCCAGCCCGTGACATCCCCCGACAGTCGCACGCCGCCCCCTCGCGCCTCCGGATCGTGGCGCTGACCAGCCTTCCACACGCGCCGCCGGCGAGCGGACGACTTCCGGGGACGGGCGGCAGCCGGCCGGCCCTCACCGAGGCCGCCGCTCAGCCCCGCGGCCAAAACACCGCCACGGCCTCCCCCGCTCCGCCCTCTCCCGCCCCCCGGAAAGCAACGGTCAGCCGCATCCCGACGCGCGGAGCCTCCGGCCCTCCGCCGCCGCGTCCCAGTACGGGCGGGTGAACGCGTCCGGCTCCGGGAGGTCGAAGCGGGGGCCTGCGGACGCGCGTTCGGCGCTCACAGGAACAGTCCGATCACCGCGTCCAGTGACCAGGTCTGCCACGCCATCGCGAACAGGGCCACGAGCGAGATCAACGCCATCATCGCGTTCTGCCCCTGCTCGGCCCAGTTCGGCGTAGACGGCGACGTACGCGATCAGCTTCGGGCGGGGTTCGACGACCCGCCGGAAACCCGTGCGGACCACGCCCCAACGGTGCTTGTCCGCAATGCACATCTGACGACCTGTCAGTTCAGCGGATACGGGCCGCACCGCGCAAGGGGCCCGCACCCGTCCCCGTACAGCCCGGAGGGGCCTGCCTTCCCCGGCCGACGGAACAGGACCCGCGCGGCTCACAGCCCCCTCACCCACTCGTGATCAATTCGCAACCGATTTCCCTCTTGACCGAGACCCATCAACAGAGCGGACGATTACGCTCCGAACCATGCCCAACAGCACGCCCTCCGCGGACAGTCACGACGCCGTCACCCTCACCGACCGTACGGAGGACCGGCCCGTCTACGTCATCGGCGGCGGTCCCGGCGGACTCGCCGCCGCGGCCGCGCTGCGCGCCCGGGGCGTACGGGCGGTGGTCCTGGAGAAGTCGGACCGGGTCGGGGCGTCCTGGCGCGGCCACTACGACCGGCTGCACCTGCACACCACCCGCCGCTGGTCGGCGCTGCCGGGGCTGAAGATGCCGCGGAAGTTCGGGCGTTGGGTGGGCCGGGACGACGTGGTGCGGTACCTGGAGAAGTACACCGAGCACCATGGGCTGGAAGTGGTGACGGGCGTCGAGGTGACCCGGGTCGACCCGGCCCCCGACGGCTCCGGCGACTGGCAGCTCACCGCGACGGGCGGGCGGGTCCTGCGGGGCCGCGCGGTCGTCGTCGCCACCGGCTTCAACCACACCCCGCGCATACCGGACTGGCCGGGCCGCGACACGTTCACGGGCGAGCTGCTGCACGCGGCGGCGTACCGGAACCCGGCCCCGTACGCCGGCAAGGACGTCCTGGTCGTCGGCATCGGCAACACGGGCGCGGAGATCGCCGCGGACCTGGCGGAGGGCGGGGCGTCCGCCGTGCGCATCGCCGTCCGGACGGCCCCGCACATCGTCCGCCGCTCCACCGCCGGCTGGCCGGCCCAGGCCACGGGCATCCTGGTCCGCCGCCTGCCGGTACGGCTCGTCGACCGCGCGGGAGCCTTGATGGCGAAGGTCGCCGTGCCCGACCTGACCGACAGGGGCCTCCCGCGCCCCGCGACCGGGCTCTACTCCCGGGTCCGCGAAGGGGCGATCCCGGTCCAGGACGTCGGCCTGATCGACGCCGTGAAGACCGGCCGGGTCGCCCCCGTGGCCACGGTCGCCTCCTTCGACAAGGACACGGTGGTCCTGGCCGACGGCACCCGGCTCACCCCCGACGCCGTCATCGCCGCCACCGGCTACCACCGCGCGCTGGAGCCGCTCCTCGGCCACCTGGACGTCCTGGACGGGCGGGGCCGCCCGGTGACCCACGGCGCCCGGTCCCCGAAGGAAGCCCCCGGGCTCTACTTCACCGGGTTCACCAACCCGATCAGCGGAATGCTGCGGGAGATGGCCCTGGACGCCGAGAAGATCGCCAAGAGGGTGGCCCGGGCGCCCCGTTGAGGGTGCGCCGGGACGGACCGGGCTGTCGGTGCCGGTGGGTAGGGTCCGGCCCACGGCCGTCATCCGTGAACTGATCGTGATGGCCGGTCTGACGCGAGCCCTTCTCCAGAGGAGTCCATGATGACCGTTCGCCGTGTCGTGCCCAACCTCCGGACGGAAACGGTCGAGGAGAACCGGGACTTCTACGGTCTGCTCGGCTTCGAGGAGGTCATGAACCTCGGCTGGATCACCACCGTCGCCTCGCCGTCCCGCCCGCAGGAGCAGGTCAGCTTCATGACCCACGACCTCACCGGCCCGGTCGTCCCCGACTTGAGCGTCGAGGTCGACGACGTGGACGCGGTGTACGCCGTCGTCCGGGAGAGCGGGGCGGAGATCGTCCACCCGATCCAGGACGAGGAGTGGGGAGTGCGGAGGTTCTTCGTCCGGGACCCCGACGGCCGGGTGGTCAATGTGCTGAGTCACCGCTGAACTCCGTTCCGGGCGTGCCCGGTCCGCTGCCGGGCACGCCCGGAACGGGGTCGCCTCTGCCTAGGCTGGCGTCATGGATGTGTTCGACGAGCTGTTGCGGGGCGTGCGGGGCCGGGGTGCGGTGTTCGGCCGTTCGGTGCTGTGCGCACCCTGGTCGCTGCGGTTCACGGACGGGGCGTATCTGACCCTGTGCCTGCCGTTGCGGGGCGCGGGGTGGATCGTGCCGGAGGGCGGCGAGCCGCTGCGGGTGGAGGTCGGGGAGGCGGCGATCGTCCGGGGTCCGGCCCCGTTCGTCTTCACCGACGCCCCGGGGGACGGTACGGGGCCGGCGCGGGCCGGGGGCGTACGGGAGGTGCGCTGGGACCAGGCCCGGGACACCGGCGCAGCGCCGGGCGGTGTCCCCGAGTTCGACTGCGCCACCGTGCTGCTGGCCGCCGCCTATGACGTACAGGAGCAGCTTCCCCAGCGGCTCCTGCGGGCGCTCCCCCCGGCCCTCGTGGTGCCCGACGAGGAGGACTGCGCGCCGCTGCGGGACTACCTGGAGGCACAGCTCGGCCGGGGCCGGCCCGGGGACCAGACCGTGCTCGACCGGCTGCTGGACTGGATGCTGGTGTGCACGCTGCGGGACTGGTTCGACCGGCCCGAGGCGAACCCGCCGGGGTGGTACGGGGCGCTCGGCGACGAGGTGGCGGGCCCGGCCCTGCGGGCGATGCACGAGGACCCGGCGCACCCCTGGACGACGGCGGAGCTGGCGGGCCGGGCGGGGGTGTCGCGGACGACCCTGGCGAAGCGGTTCACCGAACTCGTCGGGGACGGGCCTGTGGCGTATCTGACGGAGTGGCGGATGACGCTCGCCGCCGACCTGCTGACCCGCCCCGAGCTGACCGTGGCGGCCGTGGCCCGCCGGGTCGGCTACGCGGACGCGTTCGGATTCAGCGCGGCGTTCAAGCGGGTGCGGGGCGAGAGCCCGAGCGCGTTCCGGCGGGAGGCCCTGGCGTCCGGGCCGGTGGAGGCGGAGGCGGAGGCCCCGGCGGGGTAGGCCGGCGGGCAGAGCGCGGGGGCGGGCGACCGGGGCTTGGGGCCCCGCCCCGGGGCCGGGTTCCCTTCCGGTGGACCGGCCTCGGGAGTCGCCCCGGGGGCCCTCCGCGCCGGGGCTCCTCCCGCAGGGGCCCGGCCCCACTGCTCAGCCTCGGCCCCGCCCCGGGCGTCAGCCCCAGACCCCCCGCGCCGCCGCCTCCCGGACGAAGTCGGCGAAGTCCCGCGGCTCCCGGCCGAGTGCCCGGCGAACCCCGTCCAGGACGGGCGCCTCCCGGCTCGACGTGATCGGGTCCAGCGCGTCGGTCCAGAGGTCGGCCTCCCAGTCCGTGAAGCCCTGGGCGGTGAGTCCGGCCCGGAAGACGGAGGCCTCGACGGGGACGTACGCTGCGCGCTTTCCGGTCTCCTTCGCGATCTCGTCCAGGACGTCGGCGATGCCGAGCGCGCGAGGGCCCGAGAGTCCGTACTCCTCGCCCGCGTGGCCGTCCTCGGTGAGCGCCGCGACGGCCACGTCCGCGATGTCGTCGGCGTCGACGAACGCGGCCCTCCCGTCCCCGGTGGGCAGGGCCAGTTCCCCGTCGCGTACGCCGTCGAGGAAGACGCCCTCGCTGAAGTTCTGGGCGAACCAGCCGGGCCGCAGGATCGTCCAGGTCACCCCGGAGGCCCGGACGGCCCGTTCCCCCTCGCCGTGCGGTCCGCCGTCCTCGTAGGCGGGGCCGAAGTAGCCGGGCACGTCCGTACCCCGGGCCGAGAGCAGCACCAGCCGCCGCACCCCGCTCGCGACGGCCTGCTCGACGAAGGCGGGGGTCGGGGAGGGGGAGGCGTCGAGCGGGGTGATGTAGACGGCGGTGACGCCGTCCAGGGCGGCCTGCCAGGTGGTGGGGTCCGTCCAGTCGAACGGGGTGTCCCCGGACCGCGAGGCCGCCCGGGTCTCCACCCCCAGCTCACGGAGGCGGGCCACCACCCGGCGGCCGGTCTTGCCGGTGCCGCCGGTCACGAGTACGGGTCCCTGCACGGAGGCCGCTGCCGCGGTCACGTCTGTCTGAGTCATGGCACCAGCCTCACGCGGCGGGGCGGCCCCCGCCCATGGGTCAGCGTCCGGGAGGGATGTCCGAGCGTCCGGCACCGGGCGCCGGGCCCGCATGCCCACCCCGCTCCGACGCCCGCCCCCGCTCCGACGCCCGCACCAGCGCCTCGGCCCACGCCACCGCCCGCGCCGAAGCCCCCGTCACCCACTCCCTGGTCATGCCGGAGGGCGGGCCGTTCAGCTGGTCGGCAACGGCCTGGTCCCCCTCGTACGCCGCCCCGGCGGGCCCGCCCGACAGCATCGCCCCCACGGGGCAGCTGCGCCGCCCGCCTCGCGCCCTGTCATGCCCCCCGGGCGAGGAGCAGGAGGTACCAGAATCCGTGAACGGCGGTCATCGCCGGGAAGAACGCCCAGGACAGCTGTACCTGCCGCTCGATGTCCGAGCCCTCCGGCGCGGGATCAGCCGGGGTCAGCCGGGGCTGCACCGCCCGCCGGAGTTGCTTCGCGGCCTGGTATCCGCCGATCCTCCCGCTCAACGACGGCGATACCGCCGGGCTTGTGAGGATGCGGCCGTCCTTGAGTTCGACGGCGAGCCCGTTCGTGGTGAGGACGCGCTGGATGAGACCGTACGGCACCCGGATGTCCGTCAGCCTGTTGTGCATCAACAGCCCGTCCTTGCCCAGGACCACCCGGCATCTGAGGTGCAACCAGGCCGGATATCCCAGTGCCAGGCTCCATGGGAGCCCGTGGAGTGACCGCTGCCGGAGTGGCAGCGTCTCACCGGCCGGCTGGACGGCCACGAGCAAGAAGCCCAGCGCGACCGAGAAGCAGAGCCCCACCACCCCAACGCCGAACTCGGAACTGCGAAGACGGGACATCGAATCCGGCTCGGATCTCACGGCCCCTCCGTCCTCCCTCGACGGCTACGGCGTGCAGCACCTGCGTCACAGGTCGCACCAGGCGGGCTTGAAGGTCGAGCTACCGCTCTTCCCTCGACGCCGAACACCGAGGCCAGTCCCGGCCGTACCCGAGCCCCTGCCCCGAACCTGTCGATGCGCAGTGCGTGCTTGCCTGTCGGCGTGCCGGCCGTTGCCGACGCTTCGGTGGAGGGTCGTTCCGCCGATTCTACCGAAGAACAGTCCCCGGAGGGCGGCCTCACTCCGCGGTCCGGGACGCCTACCGGGTTCTTCGGCGACGCGCTGTCGGCGGCGGACGCGGAACGGATGGGCCTGGTCAACCGTACGGCGCCGGGCGGGGAGTTGGAGGCCTGGCCAAGGAGTGGGCGGGCTGGCTGGCGGAAGGGCCGAGCCGGGCCGTCGCCCTGACCAAGCAGCTGGTGAACGCTTCACTGGACGGCGACCGGGCCACCGCGTTCGCGGCCGAGGCCGCCGCCCAGGAGATCAACATGACCACGCGCGACGCCAACGAGGGTGTGGCCTCCTTCGTCGAGCGCCGTACGCCGGAGTACCGAGGCTACGGACAGAAGTACGAGACCTCAGGACGCCACCGGCGGGTTGAAGCGGTGGAACGCCGGGGCCGACCAGCGCAGCGGCGAGGCGGCGGCGATCTCCCGCACGGCGGTGATCTCGAACTCGACGAGCCGCTCCGCCCCCGGGATGCGGGCCACCTCGTCCGCGTCCCAGACCGTGCGGGCGAAGCCGGTCAGGTGGAGGGCGGAGCCGTTGTCCCAGTCGGGCACGAACAGCCCGGCTGCGGGGTTGAGTTCGAGGTTCCCCAGGGTCAGGAACATGCCGTTGCCCGCGTAGTCGGGCCAGCGCAGCAGCCAGGGCGTGACGACCTGCACGAAGCCCGGGTTACCGCCCCGGTGCGAGGCGTCGGCGTCGCCCCGGTCGGAGGCGGTGGCGACGAAGAAGGTGTCGGCGGACCGCAGCGCCTCCTGCTGCGCGGGGCTCAGGGCGCCCCCGTCGGTGACCCTGCGCCGCCCCTCGCCCGCCCCGCCCGGTGCGATCCGGTGGGGGTGGCGTTCCTGGATGTACTTGGGGCAGTTGGCGACGGCCTGGTCGAGGGTGACGCGGAGCCCGCTCCCCTCGCGGACCGCCCGGCCGTTCATCCGCATCCGGCGACGGGTGGCGGGCTCGATGGCGATCATCCCGATCCGGGCGGGTCCCGCCGCGCCGGTGCCACCCCCGTGAGCACCGGACAGCAGGCCCGCCAGCGGGTCGTCGGGCGGCGGCAGCGCGTCGACGGTCAGGACGTCCGGCGCGGGGACGGCCAGGAAGCCCGGTTCGCCGGTGAGCTGGGTCGCCCAGATCCGCCCCTGCCGGTCCGCGCCGCCCACCACCAGGAAGGGCTGCCGGCCGAGGAACTCCGCCGCCACCTCGGGGATGTCGGAGCGGATGGCCCGCTCCGCACTCGCCGCCCGCCGGGCCAGCCCCGCCCGCTCCTGCACGGCGACCTCGCCCCGGTGATATCCGCTCATGGTCCGCACCCTGCCCTTTCGCGCCCAGCCGCCGACGCCTAGAAGAATCCGCAGGTGGGAGCACCCGCGGTCGGGGCGTCCGCCGGGTCGGCCCCGGTGGGCGCGTAGATCTCCAGGCGGATGCCGTCGGGGTCGGCGAAGAAGACGCCGCCCGAGGTGCCGCTCTCGCCGTGCGGGACGACGCCCTCGTAGGAGAACTCCGCGCCCAGCCCCCGCAGGACCTCCTCGGCGGCTCGGACCTCGTCCACCGTGTCCACCTCGAACGAGAGGTGGTGGAGGCCGGGGAGGGCCGTGGGAGCCGTCCCTTCGCTCTGCTGCCACAGGGTCACCAGGAGCCGGGAGTCACGGCCGAGGAAGATCCATCGGCGGTCGGCGTCCTTGCCCTCGGCCAGCACGTCGAAGTCGAAGACCTCCCGGTAGAACGCGGTCGAGCGGTCGAGGTCGGTGACGTTGAGGCCGACGTGGCCGGTCCGGAGGTTCCTGGCCTTGCTCATGGTCGATCCCGTGCCTTAGGTCGGGGCCACGAGGTCATCTCGTAACCGTTGTCATTCATTTTGCAGGTTAGAAACAGCCAGCGCAAACCGGTGATCTCCATTTGGCCGGTTATCATCGATGGGCCATCCGCCCCCGCCCCGCCCCTCCTCCACGACGAAGGAGCCCGACCGTGACGCAGCCTCCCGGGCCCGACCCCCGGCCGCTGACCGGCGAGCCGCTCGCCATCGACCTGCTCAACACCCGCTGGATCGACGGGGACGGGCGGCACGACCTGCTGGATACCGTGTCGGGCCTGGCCATCTGGCTCGGCAGCCCCCCGGTGCGCGAGCACCTCGCCCCCGGCGCCTCCGCCGACCGCACCCCCGAAGCCCTCCTCGCCGCCGACCGCGCGACGCTGGACCGGTTGCTCGCCGCCCGCACGGCGCTCGACGCCCTCGCCGCCACGGCCGTACGCCGCGATCCGGCCACCCCCGAGGACAGCGCCCGGCTGAACGAGGTCCTCACCCACGGACGGATCCGCCGCACACTGGGCCCCGGCGGGGTGCCGGAGTCGGTGGTGGAGGTCGACGAGCCGTCCTGGCTGCCCGCCTGGTACGCGGCGGAGAACTGGCTACGGCTCGTCGCGGACCGCCCCGACCGCATCCGCCACTGCGCGAACGACGCCTGCGTCCTGCACTTCCACGACGTGTCCAAGAACGGCACGCGCCGCTGGTGCTCCATGGCGGGGTGCGGCAATCGCGCGAAGGCGCAGCGCCACTACGCCCGGCGCACGAGGGCGTAAGACCCGGGGCCCGGGCCCGGCCGATCCGCACACGGGTTCACATCTGACGCCCCGTCAGTTCTCATGGACGGCGTGATGGGACACGCAGGCATGGCCGCCACCGCCGTCCGCCGGCGGTTCAGCGGCCTCGGCGGCCGGCAGCCGGGCTTCGGGTTCAGCGGTCGGCGGCGGGCTCCCCCGGCGCCGGAACGCGGCGGACCACCAGCGACATCAGCGCCGCCATCGCGCACAGTGCCCCGGCCGCGTACCAGACCACGTCGTAGCTGCCGAACACGTCCCGCGCGACTCCGCCGAGGAACGCGACCACCGCCGCGCCCACCTGGTGCGACGCCAGTACCCAGCCGAAGACGATCGCGCTGTCGTCGCCGTACTGCTCACGGCAGAGCGCGAGCGTCGGCGGGACGGTGGCGACCCAGTCGAGACCGTAGAACACGATGAAGAAGACCATCGGCGGGCGCACGTCGGGGGCCATGAGCATCGGCAGGAACAGCAGCGCGATCCCGCGCAGCGCGTAGTAGACGGCGAGGAGTCTGCGGGCGTCGAAGCGGTCGGTGAGCCAGCCGGAGAAGATCGTGCCGATGACGTCGAAGACCCCGATCACGGCGAGCAGCGAGGCCGCCACGGTGATGGGCATGTGGTGGTCGTGCGCGGAAGGCACGAAGTGGGTGCGGATCAGGCCGTTGGTGGAGGCCCCGCAGATCGCGAAGGCGCCCGCGAGCAGCCAGAACGGACCGGTGCGGGCCGCGTCGAACAGCACGCGCAGCGCACGGCGCGCGGCACCCCGGGCCGGCGCGGGCTTCGTCACGTACGCACCGCCGTACGGGGCGAGCCCCACATCGGCCGGGTGGTCGCGCATCAGGAGCCAGACGAACGGGACGACGACGAGGGACGCCAGACCGACGGTGACCGAGGCGGGCCGCCAGCCGTGTTCGTCGACGATCCAGGCGCAGAGCGGGAGGAAGACGAGCTGCCCGGAGGCCCCGGCGGCGGTGAGGATGCCGGTGACCAGGCCACGGCGGGCGACGAACCAGCGGTTGGTGACGGTCGCGGCGAACGCCATCGCCATGGAGCCGGTGCCGAGGCCTACCAACAGGCCCCAGTAGAGCATCAGTTGCCAGGACGCGGTCATCCAGACACTGGCGATCGCCCCGGCTGCCACCATGGTGAGCGCGACCGCCACGACCCGCCGGATACCGAAGCGGTCCATGAGTGCGGCGGCGAACGGCGCGGTCAGACCGTACAGCGCCATGTCGATGGAGACCGCGAGCCCGATCTCACCGCGCGACCAGCCGAACTCTGTGTGGAGCGGGTCGATGAGCAGGCCGGGCAGGGAGTTGAAGGCCGCACCGCCGATGATCGTCACGAAGGTGACTGCGGCGACGAGCCACGCCCGGTGAATGCGGGGGCGGGGACGGGGCCGCTCCTCGCGGGGCGGACGGCGGTCGTCCCGGGCTGCGCTTTCGATGGTCTCGGTCACGTGGACCAGCTTCTTGGCCTTGGGCTTTCCCTACGAGTGGCCTGAAAGACATGGTTCGCAGGAATCGGGCCACGACGGCATGCTCCGGGGCGGACGGGCGCGGTCACGGGCACTGCGTACGATCGCCGCCTGAACGAGAGAGGTTGCCCGCCGGACCCCGGCACGACACGACACGAGGAGCGACATGCACTGGGCCGTCCGTCAGGAGTTCGACCGCCGAGCCGGGGCCCGCGTGGCCTGGGGAGTGGGCCTGTCCGCCGTGGCAGCCGGGCTGCTGCTCTGGCTCGGCTACCTGCTGCTGGCTCCGTACACCATCGCGTCCTCCCCCAGCCGCGAGCTGGAGTGCGAGTCCCCGCTCGCGTACGGCCGTTCGCACACCAGCCCTTCCCTGTGCGCCGGGGAGCGCGACTGGCCCGAACTCGTCGGCATCCTGGCCCTGTCCGTCCCCACGGCCGTGGCGGGCGCGGCGCTCGTCGTCAGCGGCACCTCCCGGCGGCGCACCAGCGCCCATGTCTTCGCGATACTGGAGATGCAGGCGAGCGAGGAACGGGCCCGCGGCAAGAAGTGAGGACCCGGGCCGGCGTCAGCCGCAGGCCCGGGCCGCCGCACGGAGCACCGCCCACGCACCGGCCGCACCCACCGCGTACCAGAACAGATCCGGCGCGTTGAAGGTCGAGCCGAGGACCAGCCGGGCCGCCGTGCTGTGTGCGGACAGCTCCGCCGGTACGCCGGTGAGCTGCGCGAACTCCACCGCCCAGCTCAGACCGAGCGCCGCGAGGGCCACCACGACAGGCCGGGCGCGGGGGGCGCAGAAGGCGACGAGCGCGCAGAGCAGCACCGTGTAGAGCGCGCTCCCGGCGTACTTGGCGAAGGCCCCGTCGGCCCCGGTGCGCACGACGAGGCCCACGGCGACGGTGCCGACGGCCGCCACCGCCGCGACCGAGCGAGCCCTGAGATCGCGCGGGCGCCACGGCGGGTTCGGTGGCGGGGACGTACGGGTGTCACGATCCGCTGCGGGAATGGACGCGGGCTCTGTCGGCTTCTCCATCACGTCGCTACTCTGTACCACCTCCTGGTCTATACCAATACCCGCCGCCGCTGATCTCCGAGGAGGTCGTCATGCCGCACCGCGTCGTCGTCCTGGCTCTCGACGGGTTGCTCCCGTTCGAACTGGGCATCCCGCAGCGGATCTTCGGCCGCAGTATCGGCACGGAGGCGGACGGTGCCGGCCGGAAGCTGTACGACGTGGTGACCTGCTCGGTCCGCCCTCCCGGCCCGGTCAGGACCGACGCGGACTTCGCCGTCCTCGTGGAGCACGGCCCGGAGGCGCTCGCCACCGCCGACACCGTGGTCGTCCCCGCCTCCTACGAGCTGGGCCCGGTCTTCGAGGAGGGCCGGCTCACCGACGAGCTGGCGGCCGCGCTCGCCCTGGTCCGGCCCGGTACCCGGATGGTCTCCATCTGCACCGGCAGTTACGTGCTGGCGGCGGCCGGATACCTCGACGGCCGCCCCGCCACCACGCACTGGTCGTCCGCCGACCACTTCCAGCGCACCTTCCCGCAGGTCCGCGTCGACCCGGACGTCCTGTTCATCGACGACGGGGACGTCCTGACCTCCGCCGGGGTCGCGGCCGGGATCGACCTCTGCCTGCACCTGGTGCGGCGCGACCACGGGGCGGCCGTCGCGAACGAGATCGCCCGCCGCACGGTGGTGCCCCCGCACCGGGACGGCGGGCAGGCCCAGTACATCCACCGCCCGCTCCCCGAACCGCAGTTCGCGACCACGACCGCCGCCCGGGCCTGGGCACTGGCCCGGCTGGAGCGGCCGATCCTGCTGCGGGACATGGCGGAACAGGAGGCCATGAGCGTACGGACGTTCACGCGCCGCTTCCGCGAGGAGGTCGGGATCAGCCCCGGCCAGTGGCTCACCCAGCAGCGGGTGGAGCGGGCGCGCCAGCTGCTGGAGTCGACGGACCTGTCCATCGACCAGGTGGCCCGGGACGCGGGCTTCGGCACGGCGACCTCGCTGCGCCAGCACCTCCAGGCGGCCCTGGGCGTGCCGCCGACGGTCTACCGGCGTACGTTCCGGTCATCGGCCGACGCCTAGGCCTGCCCACGAGCCCCGGCCCAGAAGCCTCAGCCCGTGCGCCCCACCAGATCGTCCAGCTCGGCCCGGAACAGCAGGGCCGGATCGAAGCCCATGCCCGTGAAATGGCCCGCCAGCTCCAGGGACAGCACCCCGTGCAGCCGGGTCCAGAACGCGAGAGCCCGCCGCAGCGCCCCGGGCGGGGCCGGGTGGTCGCCGGCCCAGTCGCGGTGGTCCGCCAGGTGGGCGGCGAACGGTGAGGCGGGCGGGTCCGGTTCGAAGGCCGTCCAGGCGGTCAGCAGGTCGGTCATGATCTCCTGCGAGATGCCGGTGATCTCGTCGGGCGCCTGGTAGCCGGGGACGGGGGTGCCGTAGACGAGGAAGTACCGGTGGGGATCCGCCAGAGCCCAGTCGCGCAGGACGTGCGCGAGGGCGGCCGGGTCGGCGCCGGTGAGGGCCGCCGCGTGGACGGCGTCGGCGAGACTGCGGTAAGCGTCCCGGACGAGCTCGGTGATGAGCTCGTCACGGCCGGCGAAGTAGCGGTAGAGCGCGGGTCCGCTGACGCCCATCCGCTTGGCGATCGCGTTGAGGGAGAGCGCGGAGGCCCCGGCCGTGGCGATCTGCTCCCAGGCGTGCTGCTTGATCTCGGCGCGCACCTGGGCGCGGTAGCGCTCGCGCGGAGTCTTCGCCTCGGACCCGGCCATGGACTGCCACCTTCCCCGGCTCGCTTGCCTGCTACCTACTCAAAGTTTCGTTAGAAGCTATCAGGAAGCCCCTGCGGGCCCACCGGCTCAGAACACCAGCACCCCCCGCGCCACCCGCCCGTGGTGCGCGTCGTCGGCCGCCTTGGCGAAGTCCTCCACCGGGTACGTCTCCGTCACCAGCTCGTCCAGCAGCAGCCGGCCCTCCCGGTAGAGGTCCGCGTACAGGACGGTGTCGCGCTGCGGTTGCGAGGAGCCGTAGCGGCAGCTCAGGATCGACTTGTCCGTCACGGCGACCACCCTGCACGCGCTGCACCTGGTCGAAATGGGCCTGCTCCAGGGCCAGAACTGGAACCTGGAGGCGCTGTCCGCGGCCTGTGCGGAGGAGGGCCGGTACGCCTTCCTGCTCACCGCCACGCCGGAGCCGTTCACCGGGGCCACCGGGTCGCCGGTCGCCCCGGTCGCGGTCCTGTAGAAGAGAAGGGCGAGCGGTTCAGGCCAGGTTGTCGGTGAAGACGCACGAAGGCGGTTCGCACACCTCGCCGCCGCCCTGGACGACCACCGTGGGCAGCTCCGCGGCCCGCACCGGCCCGCTCCGGTCGACCTCGCACCAGATCTGCTTGCCCGCACCCTCCGGCAGCCAGCCCCAGCGGTCGGCGAGCCCGTCCACCAGCTCCAGGCCCCGGCCGCCCGTGTCCTCGCCCGCCGCGTGCCGCTGGAGCGGGGGGCAGTCGCTGGCGTCGGCGACCTCGACCCGGACGGTCCCGGCCGCGCCGGAGGCCCCGCCCCCTCCGAAGAGCATCCGCAGCACGGCGGGACAGCCCGTGTGGACGACGGCGTTCGTGACCAGCTCCGAGATCAGCAGGATGAGCGTCTCGGCGAGCGGCTCGTCATCCCCTATCCCGGAACCGATCAGGCGCGACCGCGCCCACCTACGGGCCCGCCCGACCTCTGCGGGATCCGGACCGACCTCCAGCTGAACTTGAAGCACCTGCACCGCTCACACCATCCGAACCGGCGGACACATCGCCTCGCGCCTCCTCAGGGTCACGGAACGTGATTCCCTTACGCGACAGCATGGTTGACGTACAGTCACCGCAACAAGCGCTTCGGGCATATTCCAGCGCGAAGGAGTACGCGTGGTGCATACTGTGCGACGCACGCTGCGGGGAGTCGAACAGGAGCGCGCAGAGACTGCGAGAAACGCTCTTCGGGCAGGCCCGGCACATCTCCGGCGAGAGCCCTCGCTCCGGACCGGAGCCGCCGCACAGGCCGCCCCCGGATCGCCCGGTTCCAGAACCACTCGCATCCCACGGAGCGTACCCGAGCCGGGCCCCGACTCCACCCGGTGACGAATCACGCAAAGGACACAACCCGGTATCGCCACCGGGCGGATGCGCTGCGTCACCCTCCGCCCCCTGCTTCCGGGGTCGGCCGTCCGTACGCCGTCGAGCTGCGCCGAAGCCGCCCCACCGCCCCCAGACCGGCGGTCAGCAGCTCCTCGGCGCCGGCCCCGGAGAGCCGGGAGGCGGCCCGGATCCGGGCCCGTTTCAGGTGGAGGTGAACATCTGCCTCCCAGGTGAAGCCCATACCGCCGTGGATCTGGAGGCAGTCGCGGGCGTTGCGTACGGCCGCCTCGTCGGCGAGGAGTTCGGCCGCCGCGATCTCCACCGGGTCGCCGGTCACGGCTGCCGCGTACACGGCGGCGCGGGCCGGTCCGGTGCGGGCGAGCGCGGCGGCGCAGAGATGTTTGACCGCCTGGAACGATCCGATGGGCGATCCGAACTGCTCGCGCTCCCCGGCGTGTTGGACGGCCGCCTCGGTGGTCCGGGCGGCGCTGCCGAGCTGTTCGGCGGCGGCAGGCGGCGCGGCCTCGAAGCCCAATCGCCCGGCGTGCGCCGGGGTGCGCTCCGGAGCGACCGGGCCACGGTTCGCATCCGCCCGCGTGCGCTCCGCCTCCGCCCAGGACCCCTCCGTCACCGACACGCGCCCCGCCGTCGTCGTCACCGTGTCGTCCACCGTCGCCGCCGGCGCGCGGTGCAGCGGCGGGAGCGGGTCCATCGACCGTACGGGCCGGGCGGCGGCCACGAAGGCGCGCAGCGCCTCCCCGGCAGGTCGACGTCCACCGCCGACACCACCGCCTCGCCCTCCGCGGCCCCCTTCACCAGGCCCGCCGCCAGGTGCGTGACGACCAGCGGGCCCGGCAGCAGCGCCCGGCCCGCCTCCTCGGAGAGCAGCACCGTCTCGGGCAGCCCGAGGCCCACCCCGCCCGCCGCCTCCGGCAGCCGCAGCGCGAAGAACCCGCAACGAGACGCTCCGCAAGGTGCTCAAGTACAAACTGCGGGAGCGGTTCCGCGGCTGAGCGCGAGGGGGCGGCGAGGCGTCATGGGGACGGGCGCGCCGTCCCCGTAACACCGCGAACGGCTACGCGTCGGGCTCGATCACCGTGAAGTACACGGCGAACGCCGCCACCACATCACTTTCGGCGATCTTCCCGTCCTGGTCGGTGTCCAGACTCTGGGCGGCGATGCCCGCGATCTCGGCGCTGGCCCCGAGAACGCGGAGCGCCCGCTCCACGTTCGCCACCGACGCTCTGCCGTCTCCGCCGTCCGCGACCGCGATGACCGCCCGCAGGAACGGCCGGGCGATCTCGGCGAACCGCTCGGGACTGTCCCGGAGCCGCTTCACCGCCCCGCCCACGAACTCCTCGCGGGTGACCCGCTGGTCCCCGTCCACGTCGGCGATCCCCGCCATGCCCTGCCAGAAGGCCTCGGCCCCGGTGTAGAGCGCCTGCCCCTTGTCGCAACGGGCCGTCGTACCAAACTCGGTGAGCAGACGGGCGGCTGCGGCGTTGAAATCGGCGCGATCGATGTAGCCGTTGCCGTCCTGGTCGAAGGCGGCGAAACGGTGCGCGATCTTTCGCTCGTACTCTGCGCTGTCCATGCGGGGAGCGTACGTCGCCGGAAGGGATCACGTGTCACCGAGAAGCTGTTCCTGTGTGACAACCTCGCATCGGCGGCCCCCGCTTCAGGCGCTCAGCGGCCTGCACTCCTCGTCGGTGGCCGACAGCGCGTCGGGGTAGACGTCGAAGAGCCGGCGCACACCGAGCGCGCCGAGCACCTTGTTGACGTGCGAGCCGTCCTCCGCGCCCCGGGCCGGGAGGATCAGCCGCAGCCGGCCGCCGCAGGACTTCATCAGCCGCCGCGAGGCGATCAGCACACCGACGCCGCTGGAGTCGCAGAAGAACACCTCGGACAGATCGAGCACCACATCGTGCTGCCCCTCCGCGACCGCGTCGTGGACGGACTGGCGCACGACGGGCGAGGTCACCAGATCGAGTTCACCGCTTATGCGCAGCACGGCCCAGGACCCCTGCTCCGCCTCGTCCACCTTGAGCGTCACGACTGGACCTCTCGTTCCAGGGCTCCCGGTCGTCCGGAAGTTTCCGTTCCTCCTCGCGGCTGCCCAACCGCACCCCCATGAAACACCGAAGCGCCCGTCAAGGCCCAGGAGGTTTCCGGCGGAAAGGCGCAGTTCGGCCCGTTTCCGCTGCTCAGAGTGGCCGGGGATCCATTCGGGCCGAAAATCGACTACCGTCGTCGGCCACGCGCCGCGGCAGGAGAGTTGCCTGAAAGGCGCGTGCACCGCACACCCGGCGGACTACATTCGGTCCTCACGGGCACAGGGTGAAGCACGGAACTGGGCAGAACACGGAGCTGGGCAGGACAGGGCCGGGGGCTGGGGGGTTCATGGCGAAGGACACAGCACCCCGCTGGGACCGCAGGATGCAGCAGAGGCTGGCCCGCGGCGAGGCGGCGGCCCTCGGCGAGCTCTACGACCGGTTCGCGGCCCTCGTCCACAGCCAGGCGCACCGGATGCTCGACGACGAGGACGCCGCCGACCTGGTGACCCGCGAGGTCTTCGCCCAGGTCTGGGAGAACCCCGAGGCATACGACCCGAAGCAGGGCTCGATGCGTTCCTGGGTGGCCCGCCTCACCCACCTCCGGTCCGTCCAGCGGCTGCGCCACGCAGTGACCTCCCGTTACGAGGCGGAGCACGGCGAGGGCGCGGTGCCCGACCCGGAGGAGCTGGAGCGGCGGGTGCGCAGCGCCACGGCCGCCGCCCGCGCCGACTACATCGCCTCCTCGATGCCCGTACCGCTGCGGGAGGCTTTGGAGCTGGCGTACATCCACCGGCGGGACTACCGGCAGACCGCCGCCGATCTCGGGGTCACCGAGGACGAGGCGCGCCGTCGGCTCCGGCTGGGACTCCAACTGCTCTCCACGGCGAGCGCCCGCCCGCTCGAAGGGTCCGCGCCACCCGGTTACGGACGGGGCCGGTGAACGGCGACGGACGCGAGAGCGAGGACGGCGAGGAGGAGGTGCGCGGCGCTCGCCGGATACCGGGCCCGCGCGGGGCGGCGGACGACCTCGACCTGGCCTCCGTCCCGCTGCCTCCCCTGCCGCAGCCCGGCCGAACCGCCCCGGACCGGGCCGTGCCGGAACAGTCGGCTCCGAAGGCGGAACAGGGCGAACCGGAGCCTGCGGCCGCGGAACGGGATGTGCCCGGGCCACCGGCCTCGGAACCGGAGCGGAACGAACCCGGGCCGGCGGCCTCGGAACCGGTTCCCGGCCCCGACCCCGCCCTCGGGTCCGACCCCGACCCCGGGCCGAGGGTGGCCGCCGACGGTCCGGCGGCCCGCTCCCCGGAGCCCTTCGTGAGCTCCGCCCGGGCCGGCCTCCCCCACCGGGTCCTCAAGGCCCTCCTCGGCGCCTGGGCGCTGTCCGCCTGTTCTCCGGAGGAGACCGCCGCCGTGGAGGACCACCTCACCGGGTGCGCCCCGTGCGCGGACGAGGCGCTGCGGCTGCGGGACGCGGTGGGGCTGCTGCACACCGACGGCTCGCTGGACCTCGACCCGACGCTCCGCACCCGGGTGCTGGACGGCTGCTTCGGCCGCCGTCCGGCCCGGATACCGGTGCCGGAGTGGGCCGTCCCGTACGACGCCGAGACCGCCCGGCTCGACGCGCTGCTCCGCGACATCGGAGACTCCGAGTGGCACGCCCCGGTGCGGCTCCAGTGGTTCGAGGAGGAGCGTCAGGTCAGCCGCCGGACCACGGTCGCCGGTGTGATCGGGCATCTGATGGCCGTCGACGGGCTGCTGTCCGCAGCGCTCGGGCTCGACGACCCGCTCGACGGCGGCGAGGCACCGCTGGACCCCACCGGGCGGACCGAGACGTACTGGGCGCGCCAGGGCTCACGGCCGCCCACCCGGGCCATCCGTGAGCCCTGGCGCGCCCAGAGCCACGAGCTCATCCGTACGGCGTCCTTCGCCGGGCGGAACGTCGCCGAGACATCCGTCTCCTACGGCGCCTTCGCCCTGCCGCTCCAGGACGCGGCCCTGGACCGGGCGTTCGAGTGCTGGGTGCACGGCGGGGACATCGCCGACGCCGTCGACTACCCGTACCCGGCCCCGTCCGCGAGCCATCTGCACCGGATGATCGACCTGGCGGCCCGGATGCTGCCGGGCGCCCTCGCGGGCCGCCGCGGCGCCGGACTGGCCGGACCGGCGAAGGATTTGGTCACGGCCGGGGCGCCGGGCCGCTCGCTCCATCTGGAGATCGAGGGCCACGGCGGAGGCGACTGGTACATCGCGCTGGACTCCCCCGCCGCCGTCGGCGCGCCCGAGCGCGCGGTGGCGCAGGTCGCGCTGGACGGGGTCGAGTTCTGCCGGCTCGTCGCGGGCCACATCTCGCCGGTGGAAGCGGCGGCGGGCCAGGAGGGCGACCGCGAGGCCATCCGCGACGTGCTGTTCGCGGCGGCCTCGCTCAGCCGTCTCTGACGCCGGGCCCGACGTCCCCACCGTCTCCGAGGTCGAACCCGTCGGTTACGCGAAGATCACCGTACGGCGGCCGTTGAGCAGGATGCGCCGCTCCGCGTGCCACTTCACCGCGCGCGCCAGCGCCTGGCACTCCACGTCCCGGCCGATGGCGACCAGTTGGTCGGGGGTCACGTCGTGGCCGACGCGCTCGACCTCCTGCTCGATGATCGGGCCCTCGTCGAGGTCGGCGGTGACGTAGTGGGCGGTCGCGCCGATCAGCTTCACGCCCCGGGCGTGCGCCTGGTGGTAGGGCTTGGCGCCCTTGAAGCTCGGCAGGAACGAGTGGTGGATGTTGATGATCCGGCCGCTGAGCTGCTTGCACAGATCGTCGGAGAGGACCTGCATGTAGCGGGCGAGGACCACCAGCTCGACGTTCTCCTCGCGGACCAGCTCCAGCAGCGCCGCCTCCGCCTCCGGCTTGTTGTCCTTCGCCACCGGGAGGTGCCGGAAGGGGATGCCGTACGAGGCGACGAGCTCGGCGAAGTCCGTGTGGTTGGAGACGACGGCCGCGATCTCGACCGGCAGCGCACCGGTACGGGAACGGAACAGCAGGTCGTTGAGGCAGTGGCCGAACTTGCTGACCATGAGCACGACCCGCATGCGCTCCGCGGACCGGTGGATCTGCCACTCCATCCGGAAGGCCTCGCCGATCGCGGCGAAGCTGGCGCGCAGCTTGTCCACGGTCACGGTGGCGTCCGCCGAGAAGTGGACGCGCATGAAGAACAGACCCGTGTCGTGGTCCCCGAACTGCTGGCTGTCCTCGATGTTGCAGCCGGTCATGAAGAGATAGCTCGACACGGCGTGCACGATGCCCTGTTTGTCGGGGCAGGAGAGCGTGAGGACGTACTGCTCGGTCGCGGCGGCGTCCGGGATGGCGGCGGGGGCGGGCTGTGGCGCGGTCATCCTTGTAGCGTGCCACACCCTCCCGGTCTCAGGCGGCCCTGGTCATGATGCGGATGACATCCAGCGAGCGGGGCGGTATGTCCGGATCCTCCGCGTCGTTGGTGGCGAGCATCACATGGGCCTCGCGGGCCGCGTGGACGGCCTCGGGCCAGCCGTGGTGCTCCAGATAGGCGGAGACGGGGGCGTCCGCGCCGACCTGGTGCATGATTCGCAGCACCCGCAGGGCGGCGGCGTCCACGGCGGCGGCCTCGGCGGAGTCCCTGAATATGGTGCCGACGTACTTCTCGGCGGACCAGTTGTCGAGCCAGGTGTCCTCGACCAGGCGGTACACGGCGTCGGTGACGTCCCCGTACCCTTCCCGGCCGGCGAGCCAGCACTCGTGGTGGAAGACGGGGTCGGAGAGCATGTGCAGCGCCGAGCGCACGTTGGTGCGCCAGCGCCACCACGGCATGTCAGTGAGCGGCATGCCGCCCATGGTGGAGGAGCGACGGCCGCGACGGGAAGAGTTCTCCGAACCTTGCTGCACGGTGCTCGATCGTACGTTCCTTCACCGCACCTCCGCACGGGCCCCCGCAATTCACCTGGACGTCACCGAGCGTTGAGAACGGCACACCGCGCCGTTACCCCGGGCCCGGAAGGGTCCTTTTCCATGACCGGACGGCGACGCCCCACCTTTCCCCGCCCCTTCCCGGGCGTCATCAGCGCGGCGGCGGCGGGGGCGCTCCTGCTGTCCGGCTGCGGCGTGCTCCCTGGAGCCACGGGGGGTTCCAGGGAGCCCGTCACCGTGATGACCTGGGCCCCGACCGGTCCGAGGACATCAACGCGGTGAAGATGGCCGGGGTGCCCGCGATGGCGCAGACGTACGCCCGCTGGGTCAACGACACCGGCGGCATCGACGGGCGCGAACTGCGGGTGATCGTCTGCGACGAGGGCGACACCCCGATCGGCGCCGAGCGGTGCGCGCGGGAGGCCGTGGACCAGAAGGTGGCCGCCGTCGTCGGTTCGTACAGCCGTCACGGGCAGAGCTTCATGCCGGCGCTGGAGGCGGGCGGCGTCCCGTACATCGGCGGGTACGGCGCCTCCACCGAGGAGTTCAGCAGCTACCTCTCCTACCCGGTCAACGGCGGCCAGTCGGCCCTGCTGGCGGGCCACGGGCGGCAGCTGGGCGGCAGCTGCACCCGGGTCTCGCTGGTGCGGCCCGACTCGATCGGCGGCGACGGCATGCCGCCGCTCCTCAACAACGGGCTGCTGGCCGCCAACCGGCCCGCCTCCACCGACATCCTGGCCCCCCTGGACGCCACGTCCTACGACGAGCAGGCCGCGCAGGCCCTGGAGCGGTCCGGCGGCGGCTGTGTGACCGCGGTGCTCGGCGCCCGTACGGAGACGTTCTTCGACTCCTTCCGCCGGCTGGAGCCGGACGGCAAGCAGGTCAGGATCTCCTCCGTGCTGGGCAGCGTCAGCCAGCCGCTCATCAACCGCACGGGCGGCCGGAACAGCCCCTTCGAGGGCGCCTACGTCACCGGCTGGTACCCGGACGCGAGGAACGCCCGCTGGCAGCAGATGCGCGACGTGATCGAGAAGTACGCGTTCGGCGACAACCGCATCGACCCGGACGACACCACCGTCCAGACGACCTGGATCGCGTACACCGCGCTGCGGGCGGCCGTCCGCGCGATCGGTGACGAGCCCGCCACCCCGGGCCGGGTCGTGGCCGCCCTCAACGGGGGCGTCGAGGTCGACACCGGCGGCCTGACCCCGACGCTCCGCTGGCGCTTCAAAGACCTCGTCGGCACGTTGAGCTACCCGCGCATCGTCAACACCAAGGTGACGTTCCAGGTGGTCCGCGAGGGCCGTCTCACCGCCCAGCGGAAGGGCTTCGTGGACGTCGCGGACGCCCTGACGGACGCCCCGCGCAGCTGAAGCCCTCCCTCACGGGCCGGGGTCAGAGCTCCGTGTAGGCGTGCTTCGTCAGGCCGTACTTCACCGCGATCGCGTTCCAGAGCTTGGACGCCTCGCGCTTGGCCTCGGTGGCCACGCCGCTCTGGTTGTTCCCCTTGGCCGTCTCATTGGTCGTCCGGGCCTGGCCGCCCTTGCAGACGTGCTTCTGCTTCTTGGCCTGCCGCGCCCAGGTGGCGTAGTGGTCGTCGGCCGCCGCCGAGGCCTTCCAGGCCCGGTTCAGCGCGGCCGTCAGCTCCGCGTGCCGCGGGAGCTTGTCCACGGTCAGCCCCTGGAGCCGGGTCACGAGGTCGCGGCGCTGCTGGGCGGCGCCCCGGAGGTCACTGTCCGCCTGGTCCAGGTCCTTGCAGGACTTGATCTTCTCGACCGCGCTGATCACCGCGGCCCGACTGTTGTTGCTGTCGGCCAGCAGCTTGTCCAACGCCTCGGCCTGCGGCTTCGCCGGATCGACCGCCGCCTTCTCGGTGGGCTCCGCCGCGACCGGTGAACTCTGCGCGGCGACCGGCTGCTTGTCGTCCTTGCCCGAGTCGTCGCCGCCGCTCATCAGCGCGCCCGCGCCGAGTCCGATGACCGCGCAGCCGACGACGACCGCCGCGATCAGCGGAATGTGCGCGGACCGTCGACGCGGTGCCTCGCCGCTCTGCTGCGGAACCGGTCCGTCGTCCTCCGCGCGGCTCTGGAAGCCCTGGAGGCCGGACTGATAGCCGCCGGGCGCCTGCGGCGGCAACTGGCCGCCCTGGGGCTGCTGGGGCTGGTAGCCCTGCTGCTCGTACGCGGACGGGGGCTGCTGCCCCGCGTCGAACCGCGGCATCTGCTGGGTGGCGCCCGCCGGTTCCTCGCTGCGGAACAGGTTGTCGAACTCCGCGGGCGGCTGCCGGTCCGCCGGCGCGCCCGGCCTGATCCCGTACGGGGCTCCGCCCGGCACCGGGGGTATGTACTGGGTCGCGTCGGCGTCCCCGCCGCCCGGCTGCGGCCCCACGGGCCCCGGGTCGCCCGGGACGGGCGCGATGTACTGCGTGGCGTCCGCGTCCCCGCCCAAAACCCCCTGACCGCCCGGCGCACCCGGCCCGGCCTCCGGCGGAAGCGGCTGCGCGTAGGGAAGCGGCTGGTGCTGGGGCTGGTCGTGCTGAGGCTGGTGCTGGTGCTGGTCGTGCTGAGGCTGGTGCTGGTGCTGGTCGTGCTGAGGCTGGTGCTGGTACTGCGGCTGGTACGGCCCGGGCTGCTGCGGCTGCTCGTAGGAGCCGGGCCGCTGGGGCTGCTGGTACGCGCCGGGCTGCTGGTACGACTCCGGGCCCGGCGGCTGCTGCGCGGGCGGCAGGGGCTGCGCCTGCGGGTAGCCGTAGCCCCCCTGCGCCTGCTGGTCCGGTTGCGGCGCCCCGGCGGACTGCGGTCCCCAGGTCTGCCCCCACGGCTGACCGCCCGCGGGAGCGCCCTGCCCGCCCGGCCCGGCCGGGGGTGCCCCCGGGGCCCAGGGGGCTCCGCCGTCGGCGGGCAGCACGACACCCTCGTGCGCGGGTCGTGCGGCGGGGAGCTGATGCTCGCCGCCCTGTCCGCCCTGTCCGCTCTGCGTCACCGGGACTCCTACGTGTGAACCTACGGAATCGTCGGCTCACGCTATCGGGTGGTCGCCCGTCTCCGCCAAGCGCGTGGTACCGCTCACCACCCCTTCACAGGGTGGGTAACATCCCGCGGTCCGACGACGCTGTTATGGGGCCGTACCGCCGCGCCGGGCCCCCGGACCGCCCCGGAAGCGGCCCGGGCCACCCCGGACGACCACCTGTTCCTCACGCCGCCTGGAGCTCCAGCCGCTCGCCGAACTCCCGTACCGCGGGCTCCTCCCCGAAAGGCGTGAGCCGCTGCTGGAGGTCGTCGAGATACTCGGCGCCCCGGCTGGAGCGCACCGTCGACAGCAGCTCCATCGCCCGGGTCCCCGTGTGGCAGGCCCGCTCCACCTCCCGCTGCTGCACCTGGGCCGAGGCCAGCAGCACCAGCGCGATGCCCCGGCGCCGGGCCCGGGTCTCCGGCAGCGCGGCCAGCGCCTCCTTGGCCCGCCGGGCCGCCTCGTGCGGCTGCCCCAGATCCCGGTGGCAGTGGGCCAGTTCGTCCGCGAGGTAGCCGGTGTCGAAGTGCCGGATCCAGACCGGGTCGTCGGCGGTGTCGGGATCGGCGTGCTCCAGAGCGGCGACGGCCCGCCCCGCCACCGCGTGGCAGGTCCGGGCGTCCCCGAGGAGCGCGTGCCCCCGGGCCTCCGCCGCGTAGAACATGGCCTGGGCGCGTGGGGTGACCTGGCCCCGGGCCCCTTCCTGTGCGGCGCGGGCGAGTTGGGCGATCTCGCGGGGGTTGCCGAGCTGGGCGGCGAGGTGGCTCATCGAGGCGGCCAGCACATAACCGCCGTACGCCCGGTCGCCCGCGGCCTGCGCGAGCCGCAGCGCCTGGATGTAGTAGCGCTGGGCCAGGCCGGGCTGGCCGGTGTCGACCGCCATGTATCCGCCGAGCTCGGTGAGCCGTGCCACGGCCGCGAACAGCTCGCGCCCCACCTGCTCGCGGTACGCCCCCGAAAGCAGCCCGGAGACCACGCTGTTGAGGTAGTGCACGAGCACCGGCCGGACTTGGCCGCTGCCGAACCGGTGGTCGAGGTCGGTGAGCGCGGTGGTCATCGCCCGCACCGCCTCCACGTCGGACATCCCGACCCGGGCCCCCGCCGTCCGCTCGACCTGGGCGTCGGGGCCCGAGATCAGCCAGTCCCGGCTGGGCTCGACGAGCGCGGACGCGGCGACCGCCGACCCGGTGAGCAGATCCCGGCGGCCCACGTCGCCGCGCCACAGCTCGCAGACCTGCTCGACGGCCCCGGCGACGGTCGGCGCGTACTGGAGGCCGACGCCCGAGGAGAGGTTCTTGCCGTTGGCCATGCCGATCTCGTCGATCGTGACCGTACGGCCCAGCTTGCGGCCCAGCGCCTCGGCGATGATCCCCGGAGCCCGGCCCCGGGGCTGCTGTCCCCGCAGCCAACGGGCCACCGAGGTCTTGTCGTAGCGCAGATCGAGCCCGCGTTCGGCCCCGACCATGTTCACCCGGCGCGCGAGGCCCGCGTTGGAACAGGCGGCCTCCTGGATGAGCGTCTGGAGCCGTTCGTTGGGCTGGCGGGCTACGAGAGGCCTTGCAGCCATATGTCCCCCTGAAACATCGGTTATGTGCAGTGATCGGTGAAAGGGATCACTGCCCGGCACATACACAAGAAATGCGCATATTCCATCGGCATTCGGTACGGACATGGGGCGTCGCACCGTCGCGGCGGGCCGGGAGCGGTCCTGGGCGGCGGTCCTGGAGGTGGTTACCCCTCCTTCGGTGCGACGCCTCACGCGCGCCCCCGCCCGTGCACCGATGCGCCCCGCGTGCAGGACCGATGCGCCGGGCTCCGGTTCAGGGGAGGCCGTAACCCCTGGTGACGGCGGGAGTTGTGCTGGGCGTGGAGAAGCCCATCGGAGTCACGGAAGCCGCACAGGTCCCCCAGCAGCGGAGCGAGCTGCTGCTCGACGCCGCGGTGCGGTATGCGGAAGAGCGTCACTGGGACGTGTTCCCCGGCACCTGGCTGGAGGCGGTGGGCGGCGCGGAGCGGTGCTCCTGCGGCGATGCCGACTGCGCCCTGCCCGGGGCCCACGCGGACCGGCCGGACTGGGCGGGCCAGGCGACCGGCAGCGGGGCCGCGGCCCGGCGCATGTGGACCCGGCAGCCCCGCGCCTCGGTACTGCTGCCGACCGGCCGCGCCTTCGACGCCCTGGAGGTCCCCGAGGCTGCGGGCTTCCTGGCACTGGCCCGGATGGAGCGGATGGACCTGACACTCGGCCCGGTCACCTGCACGCCCGACCGCCGGATGCTGTTCTTCGTGCTGCAGGGCGGCGCGGCCAAGGCCGCCGAGCTGGTGCGCTCGCTCGGCTGGAACGCCGAGGCGATCGATCTGACCGGACGCGGCGAGGGCCAGTACATCGCCGCCCCGCCCACCCGGGTCGGCGGCCGGGGCGCCGTGCAGTGGGCCTGCGGGCCCACCAACGCCAACCGCTGGCTGCCCGATGTGGACGAGCTGATCAGCCCGCTGGCGTACGCCTGCGCCCGGGAGGCCGCCGCCGCCCGCGCCCGGACCGCATAGGACCCCGGGGCCTTTCGTAGGGTGTCCTCACCACGTGGGGATATCGAAAGGCTGTGCCATGCCGGACCGGGCAGATGCACGTACGAAGACAGACGCGACGACGGACACGGTGACAGGCGGGGCGCACGAGGTGCGGCCCGCCGTCCGTGTGCAAGGACTGTGGAAGCGGTTCGGGGAGCAGGTCGCCGTCGCGGGGATCGATCTGGAGCTGCCCGCGGGCAAGTTCATCGGCCTGGTGGGTCCCAACGGGGCGGGCAAGACGACGACGCTCTCCATGGTCACCGGGCTGCTGCGGCCCGACATGGGGAAGATCGAGGTCGCGGGCCACGACGTGTGGACGGACCCGGTCGAGGTGAAGTCCCGGATCGGGGTGCTGCCGGAGGGGCTGCGGCTGTTCGAGCGGCTGTCGGGCCGTGAACTCCTGGCGTACAACGGACGGTTGCGCGGGCTGCCGGGCGACGAGGTCGACAAGCGGGCCACACAGCTGCTGGACGTGCTGGACCTCTCCGGCTCGCAGCACAAGCTGGTCGTCGACTACTCGACCGGCATGCGGAAGAAGATCGGGCTCGCCGCCGCCCTGCTCCACAACCCGGAAGTGCTCTTCCTGGACGAGCCGTTCGAGGGCGTCGACCCGGTGTCGGCGCAGACCATCCGGGGGGTGCTGGAGCGCTACACCCGGTCCGGGGCGACCGTGGTCTTCTCCAGCCATGTGATGGAGCTGGTCGAGTCGCTGTGCGACTGGGTCGCCGTGATGGCGGCGGGCCGGATCAAGGCGCGGGGCACGCTGGACGAGGTGCGCGGCGACGCGCCCTCGCTGCAGCACGCCTTCCTCGAACTGGTCGGCGCGGGCGGCCGGGACAACGGCGACTCCCTCGACTGGCTGGGCGGCTCCCGATGAGCGTGCTGGACACCTCGGTCACCGCGGCCGCCCCGGCCGCGCCGACGACGGGCCTGACCCCGGTCTTCGTACGCCTCAAGCTCACGCTGCTGCGCAACGGGCTGCGGCAGTCGGCCGGGCGCAGGGCGGCGTTCATCGCCTCCCTCGTCGTCAGCCTGCTGGTCGCCGCGGGCCAGGTGCTCGGCCTGGTCCTGCTGCGCGGCAACGAGCACGCGGGCACCGTCGTCGTGCTGCTGACCGGCGTCGTGGCGCTCGGCTGGGCGGTGCTGCCGCTGTTCTTCCCGAGCGGGGACGACACCCTCGACCCGACCCGGCTGGTGATGCTGCCGCTGCGCCCCGAGCCGCTGATCCGGGCCCTGTTGGTGTCTTCGATGATCGGCATCGGCCCGCTGTTCACCCTGTGCCTGGTCGTCGGCTCGGTCCTCGCGCTGGCGCACGGGGCGGCGGGCGTGGTGTTCGCGGTGCTCGCGGTCCCGTCGGCGATGCTGCTGTGCGTGGCGCTGTCGAGGGCGGTGGCCACGGCCAACGTCCAGCTGCTGAACTCCCGCAAGGGCCGCGACCTCGCGGTGCTCAGCGGGCTGGTGATCGCCGTGGGCATCCAGTTCGTCAACTTCGGTGCGCAGCGGCTCGGCGAGGCGGGCGGGCTCTCCGCGCTGGACCCGGCGGCGAGTGTGGTGCGCTGGCTGCCCGGCGCCTCCGCCGTGGCGTCGGTGGACGCGGCGTCGGACGGTGCGTACGGGGTCGCCGTCGCCCAGCTCCTGATCACGGTGGCGGCCCTGGCCGCGCTGATGTGGATGTGGCAGCGGAGCCTGGTGAAGCTGATGACCGCGCCGGACGGCTCGACGCTGGCGGCGGCGGAGCCAGCCCGGGAGAAGGCGTCCGGCCGGGGCGGGCTTTCGGTGCTGCTGCCGGAGGGCCGGACGGCGACGGTGATGCAGCGCAGCCTGCGGTACGTGGCCCGGGACCCGAAGACCAAGGCGGCCTGGGTGACGGCGCTGGCGATCGGAGCGATCGTGCCGCTGCTCAACGCGGTCCAGGGGACCGGCTCGGTCTACCTCGCGTGCTTCGCCGCCGGGATGCTCGGCATGCAGATGTACAACCAGTTCGGCCAGGACACCTCGGCTTTCTGGATGGTGGCGCTGACGATCTCCTCGCCCCGGGACGCGTACGTCGAACTGCGGGCGCGGGCGCTGGTCCTGCTGCTGCTCACCCTGCCGTTCACGCTGCTCGTGTGTGTGGTGACGGCGGCGATGCTCGGTGACTGGCGGTCGCTGCCGGGGGCGCTGGGACTGTCGTTCGCGCTGCTGAGCTCGATGGTGGCGACGGGAGCGGTGGCCTCGGCGCTGTTCCCGTACTCGATTCCGCAGGAGGGCGCGTTCAAGAACGCGGCGCCCGGGCAGGGCGGTCTGGCCTGGATCTCGATCCTCGGGGGCATGCTGGCCGCCGCGCTGCTGTCCGCGCCGGTGATCGTGCCGACGATCTGGATGCATGTCACGGACCGCCACGACGCGCTGTGGCTGATGGTGCCGGGCGGGCTCGTGTATGGCGTGTTGATCGGGTGGGCGGGGCTGCGGATCGCGGCCGGGCGCACGGCGAACCGGCTGCCGGAGATCCTGGCGGCGGTCAGCAAGGGCTGAGCCGCCGCCCTCGGCGGGGGCGGGCAGCGGTGGGACGACAGGCTCTACGGCGAGACCGGCTCGCGGTTGTCGCGGTTGTCCTCGGCGAGTTGTTCCAGGAAGGGTTCGACCGCGGCCCGCCAGCCCTCCGGCCGGTCGTAGTGGACGAGGTGGCCGGCGTCCGCCACCTCCGCGTACTGGCCGCGGGGCAGCACCCGGACCATCTCCTGGGCCTCGGCCCTGCCCAGCTCCCCGTCGAGGCCGCGCAGCACCAGGGCGGGGCACTGGACCTGGGCCAGCTCCTCCCAGTGGGCGTCGAAGACCCAGGTGGCGCGGGAACGCAGCATCTGGCGGCGGGAGAAGACGGGGCGCCAGCCGTCCTCGCCCTCGGCCATCACCTCGGCGTAGAACTCGCCGCGCGCGGGGTTCGGCCGCTCCACCCAGGGGTCGTCCTCGCCGAACCACTTCCGTACGTCGGCGAGGGTGGCGAAGGGCAGCGGCCAGGAGTCGAACCAGTCGCTCCACTCGCGCTGGGAGGCCGCGCCGAGCGCGGAGGCCCGCATGTCGCAGATGACGACGGCGCGGACGAGGTCGGGACGCTTGGCGGCGAGCTGCCAGCCGGTGAGCGCTCCCATGGCGTGGCCGACGACGGTGACCGGGCCGAGGTCGAGCTGTTCGATCGCGGCCTCGGCGTCGGAGACGTAGGCGTCGCGGGTGTACGGGCCGCCGGCGGGCTTCTCGCTGCGGCCGTGGCCGCGCTGGTCGAGGCCGACCGCGCGGTGCCGTTCGGCGAGCCAGCGCGCGGTCGGGGCCCAGTGCGAGGCCCGGCCCATCAGCCCGTGCAGCAGTAAGACCCCGGGAGCGCCGACCACTTCCGCGCGCTCCTCGGGCGGGTCGGCGAACTCCCATGCCGCGAGGCGTACGCCGTCGGTTCCGGTTACGTCGATGCGCCGCACCATAGTCCTGGCACCCCCTTCTGCTCCTCGGTCACCGTGTGGTCGCGTCGCCAGGCTATCGAACTCATATTCGAAAAAGGGGTTCCGCCACCCAACACCCCACGTTCGAGTGACACCGGTCAAGGATTGATGCCGACCGGCCTGGGGAGATCTTCAGCGGGAGGCGGGCCGCTCGGGGACAGGGGCCCGCGGGAACTGACCTTGAGAGCTCGGGGCTCCGGGTCAGCACAGGGGAGGAACGGCCCCGGCGTCTGCGGACGCCGGGGCCGACCCTGGTCCGGGGACGACCGCCCCTCGTCCGGGGACCGCCGCCGACGATCCCGACAACGATGGCAGCCGTGCGGTGCGCGTCCTGCTGCGACGGGCGCATTCCCTGCTCCCTCCCCGACCGTGCCGACCGGAGCCGGCCGACACCCTCAGGTCCTCTGCCTGGCATCAGCCTGGCATGCGACAGCGTCCGGGCGCTGCCGTTCCGGACGGAAACCGGCGAGCGCACATCACGGTTGTGTTGCCGCGCGGCAACAGCGCCGCCGCCGGGCGGCGGCGCGGTCAGCGCTTGGCGACGAACACGTGCGAGGCGACCTCGGTGTCCAGCTCGGCCGCCTCACCGCTGGAGCCGACGAGCACCCCGCCGGGCGACTCGGTGACGCTCACGACGGACCCGGGCTGCACCCCGGCCCTGCGCAGCGTGTACATCAGCTGGGCGTCGGTCTGGATCGGCTCCCCGATCCGCCGCACCACCACGGTCTTGCCCTCGGTGCCCGGGTCCAGCTCGGCCAGGCTCACCATGGAGGCGTCCAGGAACGACTCGGCCTCGGCCTTCTCGCCCAGCTCCTCCAGGCCCGGGATGGGGTTCCCGTACGGCGACTCCGTCGGGTGGCGCAGCAGCTCCAGCACCCGCCGCTCCACCGCCTCGCTCATCACGTGCTCCCAGCGACAGGCCTCGGCGTGGACCTGCTCCCACTCCAGGCCGATCACATCCACGAGCAGGCACTCGGCGAGCCGGTGCTTGCGCATGACGCGGGTGGCGAGGCGACGGCCCTCCTCGGTCAGCTCCAGGTGGCGGTCCCCCGCGACCTGGACCAGTCCGTCGCGCTCCATGCGGGCGACCGTCTGGCTGACGGTCGGACCGCTCTGGTCCAGCCGTTCGGCGATCCGGGCGCGCATGGGGACCACGCCTTCCTCTTCCAGTTCGAGGATGGTGCGGAGATACATCTCCGTGGTGTCGATCAGTCCGGACATACGTGCCCCTCGATGCTGTGACTAGAAAACGTCGTGCGATGGCCCTGCACCAATTCTGACGCATGGCACCGGCAACCGTGCCGCCCCCGTGGAAGACCGGTGGAAGTGGGTGCGCGTACGGGCACCGGGCGGTATTGACAGTCCACTGGTCCAGACCGCAACGTGATCGGCGGCACGGGCATTCCCGGGCCGCCGCACGCCCGCCCCACCCCACCGCCCCACCCTCCCCTCGCATTCCGCGCACTCCGCGCATTCCGTCGAAAGGGCTCCCCCCGATGAGCGACAGCAAGCTGGCCGGTCAGTTCTTTGATGCGGCGATCGGCCTGCTGACGCGGGTGCGGGACGAGGAGGCGGAGAGCATCGCCGCCGCGGGCGCGGCCGTCGCGGACACCGTCGAGGCGGGCGGCCGGCTCTTCGCCTTCGGCGCGGGCCACTCCTCGCTGGCCGCCCAGGACGTCGTCTACCGCGCGGGCGGCCTGGCCCTGATGAACCTGCTCACCGTGCCCGGCGTGGTCGGCGTGGACGTCATGCCCGCCCCGCTCGGCTCTGCGCTGGAGCGGGTCGACGGCCTGGCCTCCGCCGTCCTGGACTCCAGCCCCCTCACCGCGGGTGACCTCCTGGTGATCGTCTCGCTGTCCGGGCGCAACGCCCTGCCGGTCGAGATGGCGCAGAACGCCCGGGCCCTCGGGCTGAAGGTCATCGGCGTGACCTCGGTCGCGTACGCGGAGAACACCCGCTCCCGGCACGCCTCGGGCGGCTTCCTGCGGGACCACTGCGACATCGTCCTGGACAGCAAGATCGCGATCGGCGACGCGGAGCTGACGGTCCCCGGCGTCGAGGCCCCCTTCGCCCCCGCCTCGACCGTGGTCACCAGCGCCATCATGCAGTCGATGCTGGCGGCCGCCGTCGAGCAACTGGTGGCCCGGGGTGTCGAGCCGCCCATGCTGCGCTCGGGGAACGTCGACGGCGGCCACGAGTGGAACGGCCGGGTCATGACGGAGAACCGGGACCGGATCTTCTACCGGCACTGAGCCCGCGCCACAGGAAGGCGAGCGGGCTCGTCTTGGCCTCCGGACGCCGGGGCGCGCGTGGGAGAGGCTTCCCCGGCCGCCGGGTGACGCGTGAAACAGCCTTCCCCGGCAGCCGGGGCACGCGTGGGAAGGGTGACGCGGGCCGTCAGCCCGCCGCCCGGGTTGGCCCGCGCGCCGACGTCACCGCCGTGCGCCCGCGCCACCGACGCCACGATGGAGAGCCCGAGGCCCGCGCCCTCACCGGGTGCGTGGCGGCGGGCCCGCGCCCGGCGGAACGGTTCGAACAGCAGTGGCACGGTCGCCGGGGCCACCTCGGGCCCGGTGTTGGCGACCTCCAGCCCGTCCGGGCCGACCCGGACGGTCACGGTCCCGCCGGGGTGGTTGTGGCGCAGCGCGTTGGCGACCAGGTTGTGCACGAGGTGGTCGAGGAGGACCGCGTCGCCCTCGACCGTCACGGGCCGGGCGGTCACCTCGACGGTGATGTCCCGCTCCTTCGCCTCGGCGGCCAGCGCCCCGGTGACCGTGGTGACGGTCTCGTCGAGGGCGACCCGCTCCCGCCGCCGCAGTCCTTCGTCGGAGACCGCGAGGAGCAGCAGCCCCTCGATGAGCCGTTCGCTGTCGGCCGCGGTGCCGATCAGCTTCTCCCGGATCCAGGCGACCTTCTCGGGCGGCGGGTCGTCGGCGAGCCCGATCTCGGCGGCGGCCCGCTGCACCGCGAGCGGGGTGCGCAGTTCATGGGCGGCGTTGGCGGCGAACCGCTGCCGGGCCGCCACCAGCTGCTGGATCCGGTCGAGCATCCCGTCGAAGGTGTCGGCCAGCTCCTTCAGCTCGCCCGGCGGGGCCTTCAGCGCGATCCGTTCGTGCAGGTTGGAGCCGGAGAGCCGGCGGGCACGGGCGGTGATGACGCCGACCGGCCGCAGCACCCGGCCCGCCATCCACCAGGCGAGGGCCACGGAGAGCGCGGAGTAGAGGGCGAGGGCGATCCCGGAGACGGTCAGCAGCTGGCTGAGGGCCGCGTCCCCGGCCACCGTTCCGACCTTCTGCACGAGCGCGTACTGCCCGGGTTCGACGACGGCGGTCTGCGCCCAGTCCGAGGAGGGCAGGGCGGGAGCGGGGGCGGCCGCCCCCGCGTCAAGCCGGGCGGCGGGGACGGCCGGGGCGACGGCCGTGACGATCCCGGCGTACACGTTCTCGCTGACCAGCACATAGACGATGGCCAGGAGGAGGACGCCGGCCAGGACCAGCAGTCCGCCGTACAGCGCGGCGAGACGGGTGCGTTCACTGTTCACGGGGTGTCGCTCCCGGGGGCGCCGGGGGCCGGGCGGCTGCCGCTGTCCCCGATGCGGTACCCGGCTCCGGGCACGGTCTCGATCACGGGTGGCGCCCCCAGTTTCGTACGGAGTTTGGAGAGGGTGACGCGGACCGCGTTGGTGCGGTAGCTGGTGTCCGCCTCCCACACCTCCTCGATCAGGTCCTCGCCGCTGACGACCGCGCCCTCGGCCCGCAGCAGGGTTTCCAGCACGGCGAACTCCTTGCGGGAGAGCGACAGGTAGCGGCCGTCGCGGCAGACCTGGCGGCGGGCGGTGTCGAGCGTCAGCCCGGCCCGCTCCAGGACGGGCGGCAGGGCGGGGCGGGCCCGGCGGCCGAGCGCGAGGACCCGGGCGAGGAGTTCGTCGTACGCGAACGGCTTGGTCAGGTAGTCGTCGGCGCCGAGCCCGAGGCCGGCCACCCGGTCCCGTACGGTCCCGGCGGCGGTCAGCATCAGAATGCGGGTCAGCAGACGCAGGGCGACCACACGCCGGCACACCTCGTCACCGTGCAGCCCCGGCAGATCCCGGTCGAGGATCATCACGTCGTACGCGCCGAACCGCAGCCGCTCCAGCGCCTCCCGGCCGTCGGGCGCGATGTCCACGGCGACGGCGTCACGGCGCAGCCCCTCGGCGATCATCTCCGCCAGGAATTCCTCGTCCTCCACCACCAGCACACGCATGGGCTCTGTGTACCCGAAAGCGATGTTTCGCCGGTGTAAGCGTCGGCGCTGAGAGAAGCGAAACAGCGTCCTCGCGCACGCTCGGGCCGTCCCTGTACGGACCTGCACGGACCTGTCGGCAAGCGACGAGGAGCCTCCATGAACCAGACCCTTTCCCGCCGGACCGCCGCGCGCTCACGCGGGCGGTCCCTCGCCGCGGCCTGCGCCCTGGCCGCCGCCCTCGCCCTGACGGCCACCGCGTGCTCCGGCGACGGCGGCGGGACGAAGGACGCCGGATCGGCGTCCGGCAGCGGGAAGACGGAGGAGGACCAGGCGCTGGAGCACCGCAAGTGCCTCCGCGAGCAGGGCCTGGACATACCCGAGCCGAAGCCGGGCGAGAACGGCATGGGCGTGACCATCGACGGCGGCTCGATGAGCAAGCAGAAGATGGAGAAGGCGTTCAAGGCCTGCGAGGACAAGGCGGTCGGCGGCGGGCCCAAGGATCTGTCGCAGGCGGAGAAGGACAAGATGGTCGCCTACGCCCGGTGCATGCGCCAGAACGGTTTCGACATGCCCGACCCGAAATTCGACGGCGGGGCGATGCAGGCGGCGCCCGCGCTGAAGTCGAAGGACATGAAGAAGTTCGAGAAGGCCAACAAGGCGTGCGAAAGCACCGGCCGATGAGGCGGGGACGGGCCGTGACGGCGGCGGTGGCGGTGGCCGTGCTCGCGGTGACGGCCGGCTCGGTCGCCCTCACGCGGCTCGGCGGCGAGGAGGAGGGCGGCGGGGTGAAGAACACCGGGCTGCCCCCGGCCACCGCCGCGGTCGAGCGCGGGGACCTGCGCGACACCACCCAGGCCGACGGCACCCTCGGCTACGACGAGGAACGCAAGGTCAACGCGGGTGCGGCGGGCACCGTGACCTGGACCCCGCGCACGGGCTCGACCGTGGAACGGAACGAGCGGCTGTACGAGGTCGACGGGCGGCCGGTCCGGCTGATGTACGGCTCCGGGCCCATGTACCGGACGCTGAAGCCGGGCGACAAGGGCCGGGACGTGGAGCAGCTGGAGCGCAATCTCGCGGAGCTGGGCTACACGGGCTTCACGCCGGACCGGGAGTACACCGAGCTGACGGCGGCGGCCGTCAAGCGCTGGCAGAAGTCCCACGGCGCGCGGCAGACCGGGAAGGTCGGGCCGGGGGATGTCACGTTCGCCCCGGGGAAGGTCCGGATCAAGAGCGTCGGGGCGGGCGTGGGCGAGCGGGCCCAGCCGGGCGTCCCGGTCCTGGTCACGACCGGCTCCGAGCGCATCGTCACCTTCCGGCTGGACGTGGCGGAGAGCCAGTTGGCGAAGGTGGGCACGAAGGTGGACGTGGAGCTGCCGGACGGCACGACCGCGCGCGGGAAGGTCTCGTCGGTCGGCCGGACCGCGAAGTCCGGCGACGACCCGCAGGACGACAGCCCCAAAATCACGCTGACCGTCTCCTTCGACGACCCGGACGGGGTGGGCGGCTTCGACCAGTCGCCGGTCACGGTGAACCTGACGGGCGAGACCCGCGAGGACGTCCTGACCGTGCCGGTGAACGCGCTGCTGGCACTGCCCGGCGGCGGCTTCGGCCTCCAGGTGGTCCGGGGCGGCACGTCCCGCGAGGTGAAGGTCGAGCTGGGCCTGTTCGCGGAGGGCCGGGTCGAGGTGTCCGGCGGCGGTCTGAGCGAGGGCATGAAGGTCGGGGTGCCGAAGATATGAGCACCGGCACCGCCGCGGACCCGGCGCCCCGTCCCCGTACGGTCGTCGCGCTCGCCGGCGTCACCAAGGAGTACCCGGGCCCGGTCGCCGCGCTGCGCGGGGTCGACCTGACCGTGGAGGAGGGCGAACTCCTCGGCATCGTGGGCCCGTCGGGCTCCGGCAAGTCCACCCTGCTGCACATCATCGGCACCCTGGACCGCCCCACCGAGGGCTCCGTCCACATCGCGGGCCACGACGTGGCGGCGCTCTCCGACCGCAGGCTCTCCGCGCTGCGCGCCCAGCACGTGGGCTTCGTCTTCCAGGCGTTCCACCTGGTGCCGGGCGTCAGCGCGCGCGACAACGTGGCGGAGGGCCTGCTCTACTCGGGCCTCTCCCGCTCGGTGCGCCGCCGCAAGGCCGCCGAGGCGCTGGCCCGGGTCGGCCTCGCGGACCGCCTCGACCACAAGCCCCACCAGCTGTCCGGCGGCCAGAAGCAGCGGGTCGCCATCGCCCGGGCGGTGGTCGGCGAGCCCGCGCTGCTGCTGGCGGACGAGCCGACCGGGGCGCTCGATTCGGCGTCGGGGGCGGCGGTGATGGAGCTGCTGCGCGACCTGAACCGGGAGGGAGCGACGATCGCGGTGATCACGCACGACACGGAGATCGCGGCCCGGTTGCCGCGCGAGGTGCGGATCCGGGACGGTCAGGTGGTCGCGGACGTGGCCCACGGGACGGCGGCGACGACGGGGGCGGCCCTGTGAACGGCACGCGCAGCCGGGGACGGGAACGGCTGAAGGCTGCCCGGCTGAGCCCCCGGGACGTGGCGCACGTCGGCTCGTCCGGCCTGCGCAGCCGTCCGATGCGGGTGGTGCTCTCGGCGCTGGGCATCGCCATCGGCATCGCCACGATGATCTCGGTGGTCGGCATCTCCGCCTCCAGCCAGGCCAAACTACTGCGCGAGCTGGACACGTTGGGGACGAACCTGCTGGTCGCCTCGCCCGGCGAGTCGATGTTCGCCGGGGAGGAGGTGAAGCTGCCGGAGGAGTCGGTCGGGATGGTGGGACGGATCGAGGGCGTCCAGGACGTGGGCGCGACGGCGGACCTGGACGCGACCGTACGCCGCACCGAGAAGGTCGACGAGGACGACACCGGCGGGATCGCGGTGAAGGCGACGACGGCCGGCCTGCTGCGTGTCCTGCGCGGCGAGGTCGGCAGCGGCAGCTGGCTGAACGCGGCGACCGGACGCTACCCCTCGGCCGTGCTCGGCCATGTGGCGGCGGAGCGCCTGGGCATCACCGAGCCGGGCCGCCAAGTATGGCTGGGTGGCCGCTACTTCACGGTGGTCGGCATCCTCGCCCCGCTCCCCCTCGCCCCGGAGATCGAACGCTCCGCCCTGGTCGGCTGGGAGGGCGCGAAACGCCTGCTGGACTTCGACGGCCACCCGACCTCGGTGTACGAGCGGTCGGCGGACGCGGCGGTCGAGGACGTACGCAAGGTGATGGCCGCGACGGTCGACCCGCAGAACCCGCAGAACGTGCGGGTCACCGACCCGTCGTCGGCGCTCCGCGCCAAGGCGGCGACGGAGGGGGCGTTCAGCAGCCTGCTGCTGGGCCTGGGCGGCATCGCCCTGCTGGTCGGGGGCGTCGGTGTCGCCAACACCATGATCATCTCGGTCCTGGAGCGGCGGTACGAGATCGGCCTGCGCCGCTCGCTGGGCGCGACGCGGGGTCAGATCCGCATCCAGTTCGTCACGGAGTCGCTGATGCTGTCGGGCCTGGGCGGCCTGGCGGGCGTGGCGCTGGGCGCGGCGGCGACGGGGGTGTACGCGCACTCCGGCGGGCTGCCGTGGGTGGTGCCGCTGTGGGCGGTCGCCGGAGGCTTCGGCGCGACGCTGGTCATCGGCACGGTGGCGGGCCTCTACCCGGCGGTCCGGGCGTCCCGGCTCTCCCCGACCTTGGCACTGCACGCGGCGTAGGGCGGCGCACGGCGTAAGGCACCGCACGCGGTGCGGGGTGCGCGGGGTGCGCCCCAGGGGTGTCCGCCGGGGTGCGGGGTGCGCCCCAGGGGTGTCCGCGGCGCGGCGGGGCCGGGCGGCGGACAGGGCTCGGGAGGGCGCGGGGCCCGTCCCCTCACGGCCGCCCGGGGTCTCAAGGGGTGCCCGCCGCCCGGGTCACCAGCGCCAGGTCCACGGCCCCCGCGACCCGGGCCGCGACCGTCTCCGCGTATGCCGCGTCGGGGCGTTCGAAGGCGGCCCGGTTCGCCGCGCGGAGGAACGTCAGCACGCCCAGCGTCCGGCCGCGGCTCCGCAGCACCGCGCAGAGTGCGTGCGCCGCGTCCCGGGGCCAGCGGCGCTCCGCGGCCCAGGCCTGCGACGCGGCGGCCCCGGCTCCCGCGCTCGTGCGGACGGTGCCGGTGCGCTCGACCGACTGGAGGGCCGGGTGGCCGGGGGCGTACCGGGCGGGGAGGGAGCCCCCGGCCACCAACAGGCACGGGCCGGGCGCGTCGAACGGGGTGGCGGCCGTACGCACCAGGCGCTCGCCCGCCATCAGGTCGACCAGGACGTGATCGGCGAACCCGGCGAGCGCGAAGTCCAGCAGGGAGGTCGCGGCCTCCATCGGGTCCTCGTACTCGCAGGCCGTACGCGCGGCCCGGTGCAGCTGGCTCGTCCGGAACCGCAGCCGGTCGGCCTCCTGCTCCGCGAGCCGGGCGGCGGTGACGTCCTGGAACAGCCACCCCACCCCGAGCGGAACCGGCTCCTCCGTCAGTGGCGAGGCCAGCCGCAGGAATCCGCTGCGCCAGCACCGCCGCCGCTCGCCCTCGGCCGTCCGCAGCGTCACCCACAGCTCGGCCGGCGCGCTCGGGGCCCCCTCGGCGAGCACATGGTGCAGGGCGGCCTCCAGCTCCTCGACTCCCTGGACGACCAACTCGCCGAGCGGGCGGCCGAGGAGGGCGGTGCGGCTCCCGCCGAGCGCGCGGGCGGCGTGCGCGTTGACGACCGTGGGCCGCAGGTCGACATCGACGAGGACGGCCCCCCAGGACGCGTCCTCCAGCAGCGCCTCGCTCAGGGCGATGGCCCGCTCCAGGTCGATCTGGGCGTGCACCTCGCTGAACGCGCAGTAGACCCCGGCCGGCTGCCCGTCGGCGCCGCGCACTCCGGCGGACTGGGTCCGCACCAGCACCCGGCCGCCGTCCTTGCGCAGCAGCGCGAACTCGTGCACCTGCCGCCCCGGCGCGTCCATGGCCGACATCAGCCGGGCCCGCACCTCGTCGGCGTCGGCCCGCCGCACCGCCCAGCCCGCGAAGCCGCTGCGGCCGACGGCCTCTTCCGCCGACCAGCCGAGAACGCGTTCGGCCTCGCGGTTCCAGTGGGTGACCGTGCCGGCCGCGTCGAACGCGCAGAGCGCCGCGTCCATCCCGTCGAGCAGCGCCGCCAGCAGCTCGGACCCGTCGGACGGCGCACCGGGGACCGCGTCGTCGCCGACCGAGGCTCCGGGGCTCGCGGAGCACCCCGGCGGCCCGCCGCCGGGATCCTCGTCCGGTCCGAGCTCGTCGGTGGCCCCCCTGCTCCTGGGAACACCCACTCCGCACCCCCCGCAGAACGTGTCGGCCGTCGTCCCACGCGTCGCCGCGTGTATTGCTGCACGTCAGACCATTCAACTCGAACGTGACCCAGCACACATCCACTTCGCCCAAATCTTCTGGCCCGGACGGGCGAATAAATCGCTTGTACCGCGATGCGGGGCGCTCCTAGGCTGTGGCGCACACAGGAAAGGAGGTGTTCCGGAAGTGATTTCTCTTCGGACTCGTGAGGTGGCTGCGGGCTGACGCCCGTCGTCGCACTCTTTTGCAGTGCAAGGCCGGACGCCGGCCAATTCCCAGCAGTCACCGACCCGCAGGCTCGCCGGTAAGTCCGGCCGGCTCCTCTGTGCACGGAGGAACCAGAGCCTGCGGGTTTCTGCGTTGTACGGACCGGGCGCGAGGGCCTTACGGGCAGAGCCGCTCCACCCGCCAGGGGCCGCCCCGCCCGTCGCCCTCCCTGACGTACCGCAGCCGGTCGTGCAGCCGGTTCGCGTGCCCCTGCCAGAACTCGATCGTCTCGGGCACCACCCGGAAACCGCCCCAGTGCGGCGGGGCCGGGACCTTCTCCCCCTCCGGGTAGCGGGCGGCCAGCTCCTCGTACCGGGCGATCAGCTCCTCGCGGGACCCGACGACGGTGGACTGGGCGCTGGCCCACGCCCCGAGCTGGGAGCCGTGCGGGCGGGTACGGAAGTAGCCGACGGTCTCCTCGCGGGAGGTGCGGGAGGCGGTGCCGGTGACGATGACCTGGCGGGCCATCGGGTGCCAGGGGAAGAGCAGGGAGACGTACGGGTTCGCCGTCAGCTCGCGGCCCTTGCGGGAGTCGTAGTTGGTGAAGAAGACGAAGCCCCGGTCGTCGTACTGCTTGAGCAGCACCGTGCGCGAGGACGGGCGGCCGTCCGTGTCGGCGGTGGAGACGACCATCGCGTTGGGCTCGTGCAGGACGCCGCCGACGGCGACCTGGCGGAACCAGCGGGCGAACTGCTCCATCGGATCGGCGGCGAGGTCGCGCTCGACGAAGTCCTCCGAGCGGTACTGCTCGCGCATGGCCGCGGGATCGGTGGTGAAATCGTCCGGGAGGGGTCCCGTGGAACCTTCTGGTGTGGGCACGGGCCCCATCCTGCCGCAGGGGCCGAGTCTGCCCGGCGCCGAGGGGCCGTAACCGCACGCCGTCGAAAGGGGGCCCTGTGCCGGATGTCACGCTTCCCCGCATCGGAGGAACCCGCCAATATCTTGGGGCAGGCCGCTGTGGCCTCCGCACAGCCCAGCACGCCGCGCACCGCACGCCGCCCGCCGAACTGAGGGAGCCGCCTGATGTCCGACTTCGTACCCGGTCTTGAGGGAGTCGTCGCGTTCGAAACGGAGATCGCCGAACCGGACAAGGAAGGCGGTTCGCTCCGTTACCGCGGGGTCGACATCGAGGATCTCGTCGGCCACGTCTCGTTCGGAAACGTGTGGGGCCTGCTGGTGGACGGGGCGTTCAACCCCGGTCTGCCGCCCGCCGAGCCGTTCCCGATCCCGGTGCACTCCGGTGACATCCGGGTCGACGTCCAGTCGGCGCTGGCGATGCTGGCGCCCGTCTGGGGCCTGAAGCCGCTGCTGGACATCGACGAGGCGACGGCCCGCGACGACCTGGCGCGGGCCGCGGTGATGGCCCTGTCGTACGTCGCCCAGTCGGCGCGCGGCCAGGGACGGCCGATGGTGCCGCAGAGCGAGATCGACAAGGCGCAGTCGGTGGTGGAGCGGTTCATGATCCGCTGGCGCGGCGAGCCGGACCCGAAGCATGTGAAGGCGGTCGACGCGTACTGGACCTCGGCAGCGGAGCACGGCATGAACGCCTCGACGTTCACGGCCCGGGTCATCGCCTCGACAGGGGCGGACGTCGCGGCCGCCCTGTCCGGAGCGGTGGGTGCGATGTCGGGCCCGCTGCACGGCGGCGCCCCCTCCCGGGTCCTCGGCATGATCGAGGAGATCGAGCGTACGGGCGACGCGACCGCGTACGTGAAGCAGGCTCTGGACCGGGGCGAGCGGCTGATGGGCTTCGGCCACCGCGTCTACCGCGCCGAGGACCCGCGCGCCCGCGTCCTGCGCCGCACGGCCCGCGAGCTGGCCGCACCGCGTTTCGAGGTGGCGGAGGCGCTGGAGAAGGCGGCGCTGGAGGAGCTGCACAACCGCCGCCCGGACCGGGTCCTGGCGACGAACGTGGAGTTCTGGGCGGCGATCGTGCTGGACTTCGCGGAGGTCCCGGCGCACATGTTCACGTCGATGTTCACGTGCGCCCGCACGGCGGGCTGGTCGGCGCACATCCTGGAGCAGAAGCGCACGGGCCGCCTGGTGCGCCCGTCGGCGACGTACGTGGGCCCGGGGACGCGGGACCCGCGTGAGATCAGCGGGTACGAGGACATCGTCGCGGGCTGAGCCGGGGACCGGGGCCGTCCCCGTTCGGTGAAGGTGCCGGTACGGGGCAGACGTACCAGCACGTTTCCGGCGCATTCCCGGCACGAGGAGGCACACCATGACCGCGCCCCACCCGACCCTGGCCCTGTCCAGCACGGTTCTCGACGCCCCGGACGCGAAGGAGCTGGCGGGCTTCTACCGCCGCCTCCTGGGGTGGGAACCCGTACAGGAGGAGCCCGGCTGGGTGAAGCTCCTCCCGCCCGGTGGCGGCTCGGGCCTGGGTTTCCAGACCTCGAAGCCGTACGTGCCCCCGGTCTGGCCCGCCTCCCCCGGCGACCAGCTGACGATGCTGCACCTGGACTTCGAGGTGGCGGACCTGGAGTCGGCCGTGGCCCACGCGGTCGCGGAGGGCGCGACGCCTGCGGAGTTCCAGCCGCAGCGCGACGTACGGGTCATGTTCGACCCGGTGGGCCATCCGTTCTGCCTGTTCGTGAACGAAGAGGCCCCGGGCGAACCTCCGGCGATCAGCCCCGAGTGGGTGGCGGAGCAGACCCGGGAGATGGCCGAGCAGGGCCGGGTGACGGTCCAGGACGCAGTGGCCCCGGGCCCGTCGGACCCGGCCGCCCCGGCACGGCAGGCGGAGCCTGACACCTTGTCGTAGCCCGGGCCCGCCCCCGGCACGACAGCGGCGGACGCGTCGTCGGCCCGGCTCAGATCTTCCCGCTCACGACGACCGTACGGTGGCCGTCCAGTCGGCGGTCGAACTCCGCGAGGAAGGCCGGAGTGAGGTCGGGCCACCCCCAGAAGGTGAAGCCGAGGGCGCCGAAGGTGATGCAGTGCCCCATGCCGGTCCAGTCGACGAGCGGGGACGACGCGTCGCAGTGCGCGCACCGCACGAGGGCCTCGACACCCGCCTCCCAGTCCTCGATCGCCTCGGAGAAGGGGGCCCAGGCCCCCGGTATCTCCTGCAAGGCCCTGTCGCGGAACTCGACGTCCCGCTCGCAGCGCGGGCATCTGGCCGAGGACGGATCGGCATACTGCCCGGCGTCGAAGACGGTGCGGGTGACGGCGACGTCGAGCCCCCCGCCCTGCCAGGGCTCGCCCCACCCACTGCTGTCGACGACCTCACGGATACGCGGTCCCGGCGGATATCCGGGGTCGCGGCCGAGCACGGGCGCGGTGCGGTCGGGCCCGATGACGCCCTCGGCGACGAGCCAGGCGATGACGCGTGCGGCCAGCGGGGCGGCGTCCGCCTCGCTGACATCGCGGTCGACGACGGTCTGGAAGTAATCCCCCACAGCTCCCCCTCTTGTTCGGACGATCTCCACTCTGCCACCCGCCTCCGACAGTTCAGGCGGACTCAGGCGGCCTCAGACGGGTCGGCCCCGGCGCACGGCGATGACGTTGTCGGTCACGGTCGCCGTCTCACCGCCCGGCCCGGTGGCGGTCCGCTCGGGCGCGTGGCATCGCTCGGTACGCCATCCATCGCCGAGCCGCAGGGACGCGAGTACGTCGTCGGGGCTGGGGAACCGTACGTCCTCGTGGCCGTCCCGCCAGGACCAGGGGGCGAGCGAGGCGTGCTCGACCAGGACGAGGAGGCCGCCGGGGGCGACGGCTTCGGCGGCGCGGCGGAGGATCTGCTCCCGGGGGATCTCCACAGGGGTGTGGAAGTAGCCGGCGGTCACCAGGCCGAAGGTCCCGTCGGGGAAGGACCGGGCCAGGTCGTGCCGGCTCGGGTGGACGCGGCCGGTCAGCCCGGCCGCGGCGGCCCCGGCGGCGACCCGTTCCAGGGCGGTGGCCGAGACGTCGACGGCGGTGACGTCCCAGCCGAGCGAGGCGAGCCAGAGGGCGTCGCCGCCGTGCCCGCAGCCGAGGTCGAGTGCCCGGCCACCGTCACCGCCGCCGCCCGGCTCGGGGGCCAGGGCGGTGACGACCTCGGCGAGGACGGCGTTGGGCCGGGTGCCCCACTGCGGGTCGACGCCGGCGTAGTGGTGCTCCCAGAACGCGGCGGAGTCGGTGGCACGGGTGGTGTCGCTGCTCATGGCGGATCCCTTTCGTTGTCCCTGCTTCCGGGGGGGAGGGGGAGGAAGGTGCGCTTCCCTGTCCCCTGGGGAGGAAGGTGCGCCGCGGCCTGCCGCCCTTGCAAGCTTCCATGCCGTTTCGGCAACCTGGGGCGCATGGGAGACGCCTCAGAACAGCCACCACCGGAACAGCCGTCACCGACGTCGGGCACCAGAGGCCGGGCAGGCGTGCTGGCAGGCGTGGGCCCCCGCCTGCGCGAACTGCGACGCAGGCACGGCATGACGCTGGCCGAGCTGGCGGAGCGGACCGGGATCAACGAGAGCACGCTGTCCCGCCTGGAGGGCGGCACCCGCAAGCCGACGCTGGAACTGCTGCTGCCGCTGGCCGAGGTCCACGCGGTCCCGCTGGACGAACTGGTGGGCGCGCCCCGCACGGGCGATCCGCGCATCCACCTCCGCCCGGTGACGAGGGACGGCCTCACCTACGTACCGCTGAGCCGCCCGGGAGGGGTCCAGGCCCACAAACTGCTGATCCGCCCGAGCCCGGCCGGCGCGGAACCGGCCCTGCGGACCCACGAGGGCTTCGAGTGGCTGTACGTCCTGGCCGGCCGGCTACGCCTGATCCTGGGCGAGCGGACCCTGGTCCTGAAGCCCGGCGAGGCGGCCGAGTTCGACACGCATGTCCCGCACTGGCTCGGCCCCGACGACGACCGCACCGTGGAACTGCTCGTCCTCTTCGGTCACCAGGGGGAACGGGCCCACCTGCGGGCGCGCCAGGGACCTTTGCGAGGATCGGCGGATGGGACGACCTGAGGCAGCATCCGTGAGCCATTCCCCCTCGACCTGGCAACAGCCGTGCCCCGCACCGGCGTCGGCCGAGCGCAGCGCGCTGACGGCGGCGATCGCGGACCGCGTACGGGACCGGGGGCCGGGCCGGATCACGGTCGGCATAGACGGCTTCACGGCGGCGGGCAAGACGAGCTTCGGCCACGAACTCGCCGCGCGCATAGCCGAGTCGGGCCGCCCGGCGCTCCGGGCCACGCTGGACGACTTCAAGAACCCGTGGAAGGACCGGCACCTGTACGACCGGGAGTCGGGCGAGGGCTACTACCGCAACGCGTACGACTACGACGCGGCCAAGCGTCTCCTGCTGGACCCGTTCCGCTCGCCGGAGGCGGAGTCGTGCGCCCTGTGCTCGATCGACCCGCTGACGCAGGAGAACCACGCGGCCGAGACGACCCCGCTCACCCCGGACTCGGTCCTGATCGTGGACGGCGTCTTCGCGTTCCGGCCCGAGATCGACGCCTACTGGGACTTCCGGATCTGGATGGACGTGGACGCCGAACTCTCCGTACGCCGTGGTGCGGAACGCGACCAGAACTGGGCGGGCTCGGACGCGGAGGCGATCCACCGAAACCGATACCTGGTGGCGGAGCGTCTCTACCTCGACGAGGTGGACCCCCTGCCGAGGATGGACGCGGTGGTGGACAACACGGACTTCGCGCGGCCGCGCTTGATGTCCGCGAAAGGGCGGCGAGCGTCTTGACGTACGCGACAGGGCCTTCGGAGGCCCGTATCGACGAGGCGGACAACGTCTTGGTGGCCCCCTCGGACGTACGGGGCGACGACGCGATCAGCAATTTCTTCGGGTCCACGATCACTCCGGAGGAGCTCGCCTCCGATCCGCCCGACCTCACGGGGAAGACCGTCTACCTGTGCGGCGACCTGTCGGCCATGTCCGACGATCAACTGCGTTCCGCCGCAAGGGTCTTTGTGATCCGGGAGCTGTCGCACGGTGACGAGGAGGGAGCCGGCCGACCGTGGACGGCCGTCGGCCTCGGCCGCGTCCCCCTGCGCGTGCACGGGGTCGGTGTGTACTACCGCCGCTTCTTCGACCTCGACGCCGACCACTTCGGACGGATCAGCTCGGAGCATGTGTTCCAGTCCCTGACGGAGTCCACCAAGCCGGGAACGTCCCATCGCAGCGGGATCTATCTGACGCCCGTCACACAGAACGGCGACGAACGGCACTTCCGGCTGCTCCGGTGCTCCACGAACCTCTCGGGCCCGACCGAGACGTTCCGGCCGACCGACACGTGCGTGGTCGAGGAGCTGAACCGCGAGGCCGGCACCGTCTTCCGGGACCACGCTCCGCTGAACCACGTTCTCGCCCAGATCTACCGCAACACCCGTGCCACGGCCGAGCGCAAGCAGGCCAAGGCCAGGATCTCGGCCCACGCCGACAAGACCAAGGACATGCCGGCCAACGGCATCATGGCCTTCTGCACCTTCTACGACGGGCTCGCCCATCTGCGGCCGATGCCCGGCGACGCCTTCGACTACGGCGTGAAGGGCGTCAGCGGACTCACGCGACTCCACTTCCGCCTCAAGGAAACGGCCGAAAAGCGGGGCACGGCGGATGCCCTTCCCCAGCAGTTCAGCATCACTCTCCACCCCGGCTCGGTCTTTTTCATGCCGCTGTCCACCAACCGCCTGTACACCCACGAGATCCGGCCCTCGGGGCTGAACGCCGAACTGCTCCCGACCCGCCTGGGGTACGTGGTCCGCTGTTCGAGCACCGAGGCCGTGCACAAGGACGGGCACACGTTCCTCAAGGTGGCCGGAGACCTGGTGAAGCTGGAACCGCCCACGCAGGAGGGCATGGAGGACCTGCGCAGGCTGTACGCCGAGGAGAACAGGACCTCGTCCTTCATCGACTACGGCGACAAGTTCCTCTTCAGCATGAACTCCGGTGATTACGTTGCCCCCAGAATCTAGGGTCGCGGAAAGGGTCCTCTCATCCGCTCTGCCGGCCGAGGAGGACCTCTTCGCGGAACTGTCGGCATCGGCCTTCCTGGAGGACGCGGGAAAGGGCCGCCGAGGCGCTGTGCTCACCAGGGTCGACGCGACGGGCGGCGTGCCTCTCGTCCGTACGACCACGCGGTACAGCACCCCGGCGCAGCGCTTCCGCCCGGTGCACGAGCGCCTGGCGCAGCGGATCCAAGACCGCGCGGGACTCCCGACGGGCTTCAACAACGCGCTGTTCGAGAGCTACACGAACGCGTACAGGACCATGGGCGCCCATTCCGACCAGGCCCTGGACCTGGCCGACGAGTCGTACATCGCCGTCTTCTCCTGCTACCGGAACCCCGAATCCGGCCCTCCGCGAAAGCTGGTCTTCGCATCGAAGGACACGGAGGGGGAGACGTTCGAGATCCCCCTCACGCACAACAGCGTGGTCACTTTCTCCGTCGCCTCGAATCGACGACTCAAGCACAAGATCGTCCTGGACGCGCCCGGACACGGACAGGCGGAGGAAAACGAATGGCTGGGGTTGACGTTCCGCACGTCGAAGACCCCGGTCCGGTTCCGTGACGACGGGCACGCCTGGCTCCCGCAGGGCGCGCGGCTCACCCTGGCGGACGACGAGCAGCGGAGCGAGTTCTACCGGCTGCGGCGCCGGGAGAACCAGGAGACGGATTTCGCCTATCCCCCGCTGACGTACACCATCAGCGAGAGCGACCTGATGCCGCCGGTCTGACCTGGCCGTTCGACACCGACGGCAAAAGCGCATGCTCCCCCGACCGGAGCCGCGCTAGGGTTGCCGTATGAACGTCACCGGCCGAATCACCACCGCGACCGCGCGAGCGACCAGCTCGCCGGCCGCCGCCGCCTGACGTTCTCTCCCCCCGGCGACCGGAAACGGTCCGTCGGTAGTGCCGCGGAGCCTCTGGCCCCGGCCGGGTGACTGAACGGTTCCGTTCTCCGGTGCCTCCCCGCTACGACGCGAAGGAGCCACCCCCATGCGTACGGACCAGCTCATCAGGACGTTCGTCGAGTACTACGAAGAACGCGGCCACCGCCGGATCACCGGCTCGACCCTGCTGCCACCCCCCGGCGACCCCGTGCTCTTCACGACCTCCGGCATGCACCCGCTCACCCCGTACCTGGAAGGCCGGCCTCACCCCCTGGGGAAGCGCCTGGTCAACGTGCAGCGCTGTCTGCGCACCACGGACCTGGACGAGGTCGGGGACACCACGCACCTGACCGTCTTCGAGATGCTGGGCACCTGGTCGCTCGGCGACTACGGGGGCCCGCGCAGCCTCGACTGGGGGTACGGGCTGCTCACCGAGGGACTGGGCGTCGACCCCGGCCTGTTGCACGCCACGGTCTACGCCGGCGACGACCGGACGGGGACAGGTCAGGACACCGACTCCCTCGATCTGTGGCAGGGCCTCGGCGTCCCCGTTGAGCTCACGGTGGAGGACAACTGGTGGCCGAAGAGCGTGGACGACGACGGGGGTGACGGCCCCGTCGGCCCGTGCGGCCCCGATTCGGAGATCTTCTTCTGGAGCGGCGACGGCCCGCCGCGGTCGACGCCCACCCTCGACGACCGCTGGGTGGAGGTGTGGAACCACGTGACGATGACCCACCGCCGACGCGAAGACGGTTCGCTCGTCCCGCTCCCCCAACGCAACGTCGACACCGGCCTCGGCCTGGAGCGCCTGGCCTCCCTGCTCCAGGGCAAGCCGTCCGTCTTCGCCTGCGACGTCTTCGACCCATGGCGCCGTCTCGTCCCGCCCCTGTGGCCGCTGGAAGAGCCCGAACTGCGCCTGGTCAGCGACCATCTGCGCTCGGCCGTCGTGGTACTCGGCGACGGCGTGCGCCCGTCCACCACGGGCCGGGGTTACGTACTGCGCCGCCTGGTACGACGGCTGCTCACGGTGCTGTGGCGCCAGGACGCCTCACGCAGCCTCGGGGACCTGCCGGACGACCTGGTCCGGCACACTCTGGACCACTTCCGCCAGGACGCCCGCCCGGCCGACGTCCTCCGGACACTGCTCGACGAGGAGCACCGGTTCGGCCGCCTCCTGGACCGGGGCCGCACCGTACTCGCCCGCCCCCGCTTCCAGGGCCCGCTGACCGAGGAGGACTTCCACTACCTGCACGACACGCATGGGCTGCCGCGTGAGCTGATCACGGGCCTGCGCCAGGAGTGAGGGGCCGTTCCCGTGCGGCTCCGAACGAGTGGACTTGGCGGGACGCGGCAGGGACACGGCGCGTGGTCCGGTGGGCGGATGGTGTCTTTGCCATCCGCACCCCCGCCTGGAAGGCCTTCCGCCATGCGACGCCGCACCCCCGCCCGACGCCTCCTCGCCACGACGCTGCTCGCGGCGTCCGTCCTGGCCTCGATGGCCATGGCTCCCGCCCCGGCGGTGCACGCCGCGGGCTTCGACCAGCACGGACAGCACAGCAAGGACGACTGTCCGCCGGGCGGCCTCGATCCCGCGCTGACCGCCGAGCTGGACCGGACCATCGACGACGTCCGCGAGCGGGCCGGCATCCCCGGCGCCGTCGTCGGGCTGTGGATGCCGGGCAGGGGAAGCTACGTCCACGCGAGCGGCGTCGGCAACACCGCCACCGGTGAGCCGATGTCCGCCGACACCCGCATCCGGATCGGCAGTGAGACCAAGACCTTCACGGTCACCGCGCTGCTCCAGCTCGTCGACGAGAAGCGCGTCAAGCTGGACGACCCGATCTCCCGTTACGTCTCCGGCGTGCGCAACGGCGACCGGATCACGCTCCGCCAGCTCGCCGGGATGCGCAGCGGTCTCTTCCCGTACACCGCCGACGCCGGCTTCGTGCACGACCTGCTGAGCGATCCGTACCGCTCGTTCACCCCGCGCGGCGTGCTCGCGTACGGCATGCAGCACAAGAACACCTTCAAGCCGGGCGCGGAGTTCCAGTACTCCAACTCCAACCTCGTCCTGCTCGGGCTGGTGATCGAGAAGGTCACCGGTCAGCGCCTCGACCGCGTCATCCACGAGCGGGTGCTCCGCCCCGCCCACCTCCACAACACGCTCTTCCCGACCGGGGCCGAGTTCCCCGAACCGCACGCCCACGGCTACACCGACCAGACGCTGAGCGGTGAGACCGAGGACGCCACGGACTGGAACCCCAGCTGGGCGTGGGCCGCCGGGGCGATGATCTCCGATCTGCACGACCTGCGGCGCTGGGCCAAGGTCGTCGCCACAGGTGAGCTGCTCAGCCCGGAGACCCAGGCGCAGCGGCTCAAGACCCTGCCGACCGGGTTCCCGGGGCTCAGCTACGGCCTCGGCATCTTCGAGACCGGCGGGTGGATCGGGCACAACGGTTCGCTGCCGGGGTACGAGACCGTGACCGTCTACCTGCCCGCGCAGAAGGCCACCATGGTCATCATGATCAACACGGACTCCCTCAGCGGGACCCAGGAGCCGTCCACCCTGCTCGCCCGCGCGGTGACGCAGATCGCCACCCCGGACCACGTCTACGACGGCAGCGCCTCCCAGGGGCGCAACACTCCCTGAGGTCAGGGCCCGTCGGCGGCGGTGCGGCCGGCCCGACGCCCCGGCGCCCGCCGGGATCAGGTTGCTCGGTGGGCGCTCGCCGGGCGAGGCCGCCCGAGCCCCGGGAAGGCCAGCTCGCCCCCGCCCGCCCGGGGCCGGATCCGCACGACGTACACCGCCCGGCGAGGCGCTTCCACCGAGCCCTTGTCGCTGCGCGGGACACGTGGCTCGGCGACGCCCCGCAGTGCTCGCGGGAGTCCCGCGAGGACTGCCAGGGCCGGACGTCGCCCGTCACCGCGCCGAGCCACGGCCCCGGTGCGACGAGAACGAGCCCGAACGCGGTGGACAGTCCGCCCGGCTCGGCCGGATGACCTCGCTCGGGTCGCGCAGCCATACGTGCTGGCCCCGGTCGGTGACGGTCAGCCCGAACTGGTCGGCGTCGGGCCGGCCCTCCGTTTCGTACTCCCACCAGGTCTGCTCGATTTCCTCCCAGAGGAACCCGGGCCCGTACTGCCACACCTCCTCCCCCGTGGCGGCCGTCGCGGCACTCCCGTTCTCGCGAGTCACCCACACCTGGGCACCTGCGTCGGTGTTCTGGTGGATCAGCCGGACACCGGGAAGCCGCGCGCCCGCGTACAGGGCGAACCCGAGGTCGAGGACCTGGGCGGGGTCCAGACCGGCCGCACGCGCCCGCCCCTTCCCGTGTACGTCGTGGAGGTCGGGCACACGGTGGCCGCGCATCGGCATGTACATCGCCCCGCCACAGAACGGGCCGGACGCGGTGCCGTCGCCCTGAACATGGAGCCGGACCAGGGCACCGCACCAGAACTCCCGGGCCAGCGGGGCCACGACGACCCCGCCGGGCCGGACCTGCCGCAGCAGCGCGTACGGGACGTACCGCAACGCGCACGTGGCGATCAGCCGGTCCACCAGCCCCAGGCCGGGCCACGGCCGCTCGCCGTCCCCGACCCGCAGGTGCGGCCGGTACCCGGACCGGGCCAGGGCCTCGGCCGCCCGCCGCGCCACGACCGGATCCAGCTCCACGCTGTGGACCAGATCATCCCCGAGCCGCTCGCACAGCAACGCCGACACGTACCCGGTGCCGGTCCCGATCTCCAACACCCGCTGCCCGTCTAGGACGTCGAGCAGCCCGAGCATCCGGGCCACCATCGACGGCATCGAGTTCGACGACGTCGCCACACCAGGCCCACCCCCGGCCCCGTCGTCGAGCTGCGTCACCACCGGCTCATCACTGTTCACCAACGCCAGCCAGGCATCCACCCCCACCACCGGCTCACACCGGTCCGGGAGCTGCCGCCACACCTCGCCCGGAACAAACCGGCTACGCGGCACAGCATCGAACACCTCCCGCCAACGACCGGCGAGCAACCCGCGATCAGCGAGATCTCGGACGAGGTCCGGGTGCGTAGGTGCCTGCGGTGCGCCGCTCACGACTGCGGCACGAACTGGGGACGGTTGCCGTCCGGCGACGGCTTCGGCTCCTGCGGCGGCGTCCACGGCCTGTCCGACGGCGACCCGCCATGCTTCCCGGCCTCAACCGGAACGTGGGTAGCGGTCATCGTCCATCTCCTCTGTTCGATACCACTGACTGGCCTACGGGGCGGCCACGCCCCAAGTTGAGGGGTCATCAGGTGTTCCGGGGAGCGGTGGCCACCGCGTGGCACGGGCAGGCGCACCCCGGCAGCCGGCACAGGGCGTGCACTTCGGCCAGGTCCGTCACCAGGGCACTTCGGCATACGATGCTGCACGGACCACCCGGTCCCGCCGACAGGGCGTCCAGGGCAACGACCCGTCCTCCGGCCTCATCGGCGGCGGTGATCGGATCACCCCGCCACAGCAACGTCACCCCGCGCTCGGCGCAGTAAGCCCCCGGCTCGTCCTCGCCCGGGACGTCATGCGCGTCCCCGCTCACGTAACACCTCATCCGCGCCGAGCCTCCCGCCATGCACGACCCAAACGCACCGCCGTCGGACAGCAGGCCCCTGCACGACAGGCGGCGCAGAACTGGGTGTGGCCGAGCCAGGGCTTGTAGGCGGTGTCGCCCGGGGCAGTGGTCTTCACGACGTGCCTTCGGTGCAAGTGGGGCATTCGCAGGCGGGGAACTCGTGCGAGACTTCCGGCCCTTCGAACGGAATCACCTCGGCTTCTTCCCGCAGGACACGGACAGTGCCTGTGCGGTTCACCTCGTACACCTTCAGCGTCATCGCCACGGCGGTCTCCCTGACCAATCATCGGGCTCTCGGCCATTCCGCCGCAGGACCCGCTGTCACACCCTGATGATGAGCGAGCACGTCGAGTGAGAAATAGGTCGTGCGATGGCCACGTGCGGCCATCCGGCGGCCACGGCCAGAAGTACGGACGATGACAGCTCACACTGAACGCATGGGCCGCAACGACGCACTACGAGCCGCCCGCCTGCGCCGTGGGTGGCGGACCATCGAGGCCGCTGCTGCGGCGCTCACCAGGCACGGGCAACAGTTACTGGACGACCGCCAGTTCACCGTCTCCGCACGGACGTGGCGCCGCTGGGAAGGAGAACGCCCAGGCTGGCCGGCCGAGGAAACCGCCATCGTTCTCCATGACGCCCTCGGCCGCTGGCCCGAGGACCTGGGTTTCACGACCCCGCCGGGCTGGATCCGACCGGAGCACCATGAGGAGGAGCAGGTGAACCGCCGAACCTTCACCTCCGTCACCGCGGCCGCGCTCGCCATGGGGCCCACGGCTCCGCAGCACGTGGACCCTGCTCTCGTCGACTACTTCCAGCAGCAGTTGGAGGGTCACTACCGGGCCGACATGCTCCTGGGCCCCCATGATCTGATCGGGACGGTGTCCGCGCAGTACCAGCTCATCGACAAGCTGGTGCGCTCCGCCAAGGGTGAGACGCGGCGTGGACTTCTCCGCGCCGGCGCGGCCTACTCGGCTCTCGTCGGCTGGCTGTACCAGGATGCCGGTGACATCGACGGAGCCGCGTTCTGGCGAGGGGTTACGCAAGAAGTCGCAGCGCGGTCCCGTGACCCGCACCTGATTGGGTACTCACTGGTGAACCAGGCCCAGGTGCGTACCGATCTGGGCGACGGGCACGCGGTCGTCGAGCTGTGCGAGGCCGTTCTCGACGATACCGACCGGCTCGTACCGAAAGTGCGGATCATGGCCATGCAGCAGCAGGCCCACGGTGCCAGCCTCACCGGCGAACGGCGCGCAGTCGATCACCTCCTGGATCAGGCCGACCGCCTCCTCCCGAACGTCGACGACGACCTGCCATGGGGCAACGCATGCCGCCGGACTCCGGGGTACCTGGAGGTGCAGCGAGCCACCTGCTACGGGCGGCTCGGCCTGAGCGCAGAAGCAGGCTCCCTGTGGACGCAGGTCTTGGCGGTGGTACCGGAGACAGCCCGCCGAGACCGCGGGGTGTACATGGCCCGGCAGGCGACCGCCGCCGCCACGGCGCGGGAGCCGGACCGTGCGGTGGAGATCGCCCGCACAGTGGCCACCATCGCTGTTGAAACCCGTTCGGCCCGTATGTGCCGGGAACTGGCGAGGCTGGAGCGTGCGATGCGCCCGTGGCACGATGCCCCGGTCGGCCGGGACCTCGCAGAGATCCTGGCACCGGTGACCGAGGGGAGCTGACGATGGGCAAGGATCCGCTGCCGGACGAGGAGATTGCCGCGTGCCTGGCTGGATTGCCGGGGTGGGACCGGGAAGGGAACACGATCACCCGCGAGTTCGGCGTCCGGTACCACGGCGGCGTCGCGCTGATCGTCAACGTTGCGGACGTCGAGCGGCTCGTCGGCCACCACGCGGACATCGACCTGCGCTGGGATCACGTACGGTTCCGGATCACGACGCACGACGCCGGGCACCGGCTCACAGCGGCCGACTTCGATCTGGCTGCACGGATCGACAGGATCGCGGCGGCGCACCAGGCACAGGCTCACAACGCCTGAAGGCACCGGTACGCGATCCGCCTCAGCGAAGCGTGAGAGGAGAGGGTCGTGAGCGAAGACCTGGCCGCGGTGGGCCGCTTTCTGTACGAGGCGGGCACGCTGAAGCAGACGCGGCGCACCGGCTGGTGGATGGCCGGGGTGCGCGATCCGGAGAGTGTGGCCGAGCATTCCTGGCGTACGGCGTTGATCGCCACGATCATCGCGAAGCTGTAGGGCGCCGACCCCGCCCGGGCCGCCTACCTCGCCGTCTGGCACGACGCACAGGAGACACGGACCGGGGACGTGAACCACCTCGGGAAGAAGTACGCCCCCGTCGGCGACCCCCAAGAGGTCACCGCCGACCAAACTGCGGGAATGCCCGAGGTGCTGGCCTCGGCGATCCGCGAACTGGTCGCGGAGTACGAGGCGAAGGAATCGCCGGAGGCGGTATGTGTCCGGGACGCGGACAAGCTGGGAGTGCTTGCTCCAGGGCATCGAGTACAAGGCCCAGGGCTACGAGAACGCTCAGCGGTGGATCGACAACAGCCGAGGCCGACTCGTCACCAAGACCGCCAACCGCCTCGCCGACGAACTTTTGGCGCAAGGAAGCCTCGACTGGCTGCGGGCGGCCATGGGCGAGGGCAAGGCGTAATCCCCCGAAGCTCGGGGCCCGAGACCCGAGACCCGAGCCTCCGACATCACTCGTTCGGGGGTGCGTGAACGGGGCTCCGGCCCGAAGCTCGGGTGTCGAGACCCGGGCGTCGGGATGCGAGACCCGGGGTTCGAGCGCCTTCTTTAACCGGGCGGTAGAAGAAGGGGGTTGGGAAAACCTCCCCCACCTCCCCACCCCGTCACGGCCAGCCAGTATGACTAATCGTGACAGCTTGCGGCGCAGCGTGACGGCCGCCTACGGTGCGAGAACTGAACGACCCCGACACGGTGTTGGAGCACCAGTCGGGGTCTCACCGCAAGATCGATACCCTAGAAAGACGATCCATTGGCTACCCAGCACCTTAGCTCCGCCCTTCCCGCCCCCGCAGTCTCACCTGCGTACCCGATGGCCAAGCCCGGGTACGGGAAACGTTCCGCGCCCGGCCAACAGCACCGAACACGCGACGACTTCGCATTCCTTCCGATTCGTGAGCGCTACGTCGCCGGATTCGTCGACTGCCTACCCGACGGGGCAGCCATGAGCGTGAAGCAGTTGGCCAAGCAGCTCCCGCTGTACGGGCAACAGGCCATCTCCACCGCTCTGAAGGCCTTGTCCGTCGCCGGGCACCTTCGACGCGTACGGTGTTCTGTCGGCGCGGGCGACGAAACCCGTTGGGTCTTCCGCACGTTCTGGTCCCGCACTGCCCGCGACAACGAGTGGTGGGCCGCCTACCTCGCCACCGAGAACGCCAGCCGGACCGCATCCCCCACCGCCGCACCGCAAGCACCCTCAGCGTCTGCGGAGCCCCCGGCCCCCGCCGCCGTACCGCAGCAGCGCACCGTGCCCGACCCCGCCCCGGCACCCGAAACAGCTCCGGCGGCACCGACACCGGCTCCTACCACCGCCCCCTCCCCGGCCTACCTCGCCCTGGCCGAACTCGGCCGCCGGGACATCCGGCTGGCGCTGTCCGCCGACGACTGCGCCGCCCTCGAACCCCAGGCCGCGGAGTGGCTCGCCCGAGGCGTGAACGCCGACTACCTGATTGCCGCCCTCACCGCAGGACTCCCCGCCCAGGTCGACTGCCCGCCCCGCTTCGTCCGCCGCCGCCTCACCGACAAGATCCCGCCCCGGCTGCCCGCCGAACCCGCCAGGCCGAACACCGGCAGTCCAGCTCCCCGCATCCTCATGGAGTGCACCGACTGCGGCCGCCCCGGCCAGCCCGAAGCCCTCCCGGACGGCCTCTGCCGCCCCTGCCGCGCCGCCCACGCCGAGGGCCACCAGGCCGGTCCACCCGACCCCACCGACATCGCCGCCGTCAAAGCTCACATGGCCAACCTCCGAGACCTCCTCAAAGCGCCCTAGAGCAAGCGGCCCGGAACATACGGGCGTGCGCTCCCCGGCCCCTTCCGCGATCATGAACCGATGAGCCGGATCAGCCAGGAACCCCAGGAAGCCGCCGACGTCAACGCCGCCATCGACGCCGAGCTCCAGTTGCTGGACCCCCTCGTCCGCACGTCACGCCCGCTCGCCGCGCGCCTCCTCGCCCGAGTTCGTCGAGGTCGGGGCCTCGGGGCGGCGGTGGACGTACGAGGAGATGCTCGCCGCCCTCCCCGACCTGGACGGCGGGGGTGAGGGCGAGGGCGAGGACGGCAAAAGCAGCGGGGGCGGGGCCCGGTTCGAGCCCTCCCGGATGAGCGGGGTCGTCCTCGCCCCCGGCATCGTGCACCTCACGTACGAGACCGACTTCGGCGGGCGTCGGGCCCGTCGCAGTTCGCTGTGGCGCAGGCGGGACGGGGAGACGGGCTGGCGGATGTACTACCACCAGGCCACGCCCGTCCCGGCCGCCGAGTGACCGGGAGGGCCCCGCCCGGCCTCAGCCCAGCCCTTCCTCCACCAGCGCCGCCCACTGGGCCACCACCCGCTCCCGGCGGGCCGTGTCGTCGGTGAGGAGGTTGGCGAGGCCGAGACCGCGGGCCATGTCCAGGAGGCCCTGGACCGTTTCGCGGGTACCCGGGCGGGACTCGTCCGCGCCCAGGAGTTCGACCGCGATGCGGTGGGTCTCGCGGCCCACCCGCGCCTCCAGTTCCGTGACGCGCGGGCGGAGCTGGGCCTCGTTGGAGGCGGCCACCCAGAGCTGGAGCGCCGCCCGGAAGAGCGGGCCTGTGTAGAGGTCGACCAGGGCCGCGACCACCTCCGCCCGGCCCTGGACGGGGAGCGCGCGGAGGGCGGCCGAGCGTTCCTCGGCCACGTACTCCACCGCGCCCGTGAACAGGTCCTCCCGGGTCGGGAAGTGGTGCTGGGCCGCGCCCCGCGAGACGCCGGCCCGTTCCGCGACCACCGAGACGGTGGAGCCCGCCCAGCCGTGTTCGGCCAGACAGGCCACCGCCGCCTCCAGCAGCCGTTGCCGCGTCGCCCGGCTGCGGTCCTGCTTGGGCGCGTGAGCAGCCCGCGAAGCAGAGAAGGAAGGTGTCACCGCACCCATGCCGGGTCCCGTCGTTCGAGGAAGGCCGTCATCCCCTCCCTCGCCTCGTCGGAGGCGAACAGCTTCGCTGATCGGGCGATGAGGTCTTCGGCGTACTGGTCGAAGCTCCTCAGCACCGTAGCCGTGACCAGCTCCTTCGATGCGGCCAGCCCCTGAGGTGAGGCCCGGCGCAGTCCGTCCAGGACCGGGACAAGGCCCTTCTCCACATCCTCGGCGGCCACCGTGACCAGGCCGATCCTCGCCGCCTCCGCCGCGTCGAACCTCTCCCCGGTCAGGTAGTAGCGGTTCGCCGCCGTACGGTCCAGGCGCGGCAGCAGCGTGAGGGAGATGACCGCCGGGGCCAGGCCCAGGCGGGACTCGGTGAGGGCGAAGGACGACCCCTCGCCCGCCACCGCGATGTCGCACGCCGCCAGCAGGCCCAGGCCGCCCGCCCGGACGTGGCCGGTCACCCGGGCCACCACCGGCTTCGGCAGCGCCACGATCTCCCGCATCAGGCCCACGAACGCCTCCGGCTCCGGCGGAGCCGTCAGGTCCGCCCCGGCGCAGAACGTCGACCCCGTGTGGGTCAGCACCACCGCCCGTACGGTGTCGTCGGCCGCGCAGCCGGCCAGAGCCTCCCGCAGCTGGCCCACCAGCGCTGTCGACAGCGCGTTGCGGTTGGCCGGGGAGTCCAGCGTCAGCGTCGTGATGCCCCGGTCCCGGGATGTGGCGATCAGGGTCACTGGTCCTCCGATGTTCCCGAACGACTCGTCTTCTCGCGGTCGCGCAGCTCGCGCCGGAGGATCTTGCCGGAGGCCGCCCGGGGCACCGCCTCGATGAACTCGGCCTGCCGCACCTTCTTGTAGGCAGACACGCGTTCGGCTACGTACGTCATGACGTCGTCCGCCGTCAGACCCTCCGCCGCCGTTCCCGGCCCCCGGACCAGGAACGCCTTCGGGACCTCGTTGCCCTCCGCGTCGTACACCCCGATCACCGCCGCGTCCGCCACCGCCTCGTGCGTCAGGAGCAGCGCCTCCAGCTCGGCGGGGGCGACCTGGTAACCCTTGTACTTGATCAGCTCCTTCACCCGGTCGACGACGTACAGCCAGCCGTCCTCGTCGGTCCGGCCGACGTCACCCGTGTGCACCCAGCCGTCCTCGTCGATCATCGCGGCCGTGGCGTCCGCGCGACCCAGGTAGCCCTTCATCACCTGCGGGCCACGGATCAGGATCTCGCCGTCCGCCCCCGGTTCCGCGTCCTTCGCCGGGTCCTCCAGCGACACGATCCGCATCTCGGTGTTCGGCAGCAGCTTGCCGACCGTGCCCGGCGGCGGCTGCTCCACGGAGAGGGGCACCACGTGCGTACCGGGCGACAGCTCCGTCATCCCGTACGCCTGCCGCACCGGCGGCACCCCCAGCCGGGCCGAGCACGCCGCCGCCAGCTCGGCGTCCAGCGGGGCGGCGGCGCTGACGATGTACTGGAGCGAGGACAGGTCGTACTCCCCGACCAGCGGGTGCTTCGCCAGGGCCAGCACGATCGGCGGGGCCACGTACAGGCCGGAGATGCGGTGGGTCTGGATCGCCTCCAGGAACTGCGCCAGGTCGAAGCGGGGCAGTACGACGACCGTCGCGCCGCAGCGCAGCGGTACGTTCATCAGCGCCGTGAGGCCGTAGATGTGGAAGAACGGCAGGACCGCCAGGATGCGGTCGCCCTCGCTCATCGGGATGAACGGTCTCAGCTGCTCCAGGTTGGTCGCGATCGACCGGTGCGTCAGCATCACGCCCTTGGGCGTGCCCGTCGTGCCGGAGCTGTACGGGAGGGCCGCCACGTCCTCGCCGGGGTCGATCGCGACCTCCGGCTCGGGAGCCGTGGAGGACAGCATGTCCAGGATGGAGGTGTGCCCCTCCGCCTGGTCGCAGACGTAGATCTCCCGTACACCGCCCGCCAGTTCGGCCGCGCGACGGGCCGTGGCCAGCAGCGGGGAGACCGTGACGATCCACTGCGCCCCGCTGTCCGCGAGCTGCTTGGCGAACTCCTCGGGCGTGGCCAGCGGGTGGACCGTGGTGACCGAGGCCCCGGCGCGGGTGGCACCGTAGAAGACCGCCGGGTAGGCGATGGTGTTCGGGCTGTGCAGGGCGAGGACGTCGCCCTTCCTGAGCCCCGCCTCGGCCAGCGCGGCGGCGATACGCCGGTGGAAGCCGTCGAGTTGGGCATACGTGAGGGACATCCCGTTCGTCCCGTCGATCAGGGCGACGGTGTCACCGAACCCTGCGGCCTCGCCGAGAACCGCGTCGTGGATGGGTGTGTCGAGGGCCGTTACGTCTGCGTACTCGCTGCGGAACACCATGGCGGTCCCCTGTCGTCGCGGTCGCCCGCGCCGCCCGGGTGGCGGCACGGGACGCCGTGCGGGTGTGGAGGTCAGAATTACCCCTGTGGGGGAGGTAGGGGGAGGGGTCGGACGGGATCGGATCACGAAGAACGGACAGCGGGGAACGGGGACTAGTACGACTTCGGCAGGCCCAGCGACTGGTGCGAGACGTAGTTCAGGATCATCTCGCGGCTGACCGGGGCTATCCGGGCCACCCGTGACGCGGTGATCAGGGACGCGAGGCCGTACTCCCGGGTCAGTCCGTTGCCGCCGAGCGTGTGCACCGCCTGGTCGACGGCCTTCACGCACGCCTCCCCGGCCGCGTACTTCGCCATGTTCGCCGCCTCGCCCGCCCCGATGTCGTCGCCCTCGTCGTACAGCCGGGCCGCCTTCTGCATCATCAGGCGCGACAGCTCCAGGTCGATGTGCGCGGTGGCGAGCGGGTGCGCGATGGCCTGGTGCGAGCCGATGGGCTCCTTCCAGACCTGGCGGGTACGGGCGTACTCGACGGCCCTGGAGAGTGCGAAACGGCCCATCCCGATGCCGAACGCGGCCGTCATGATCCGCTCGGGGTTCAGCCCGGCGAAGAGCTGAAGCAGACCCGCGTCCTCGTCGCCGACCAGGGCGTCCGCCGGCAGCCGCACATCGTCCAGGACTAGCTCGAACTGCTTTTCCGGGGCGTGGAGTTCCATGTCGATCCGGTTCCGGCCGAACCCGGGGGCATCGCGCGGGACGATGAACAGGCAGGGCTTCAGCTTCCCGGAGCGCGCGTCCTCGGTCCGCCCGACGATCAGCGTGGCGTCGGCTATGTCGACACCGGAGACGAAGACCTTGCGGCCGGTGAGGACCCAGTCGCCGCCGTCGCGGCGGGCGGTGGTGGTGATGCGGTGGGAGTTCGACCCGGCGTCCGGCTCGGTGATGCCGAAGGCCATGGTGAGGCTGCCGTCGGCGAGGCCCGGCAGCCACGTCCGCTTCTGCTCCTCCGTGCCGAAGCGGGCGATGACCGTGCCGCAGATCGCCGGCGACACGATCATCATCAGGAGCGGAGAGCCGGCCGCGCCCAACTCCTCCAGCACGATCGAGAGTTCGGCCATGCCGCCGCCTCCGCCGCCGTACTCCTCGGGGAGGTTCACCCCGAGGTAGCCGAGCTTGGCGGCCTCCGCCCACAGCTCGTCGGTGTGCTTGCCCTCGCGGATGACGGTGGTCATGTAGTCGCGCCCGTACCGCTTTCCGAGGGCGGCGACGGCTGCGCGCAGGGCCTGGTGCTCTTCGGTTTCGAGGACGGTGCGTGCGGTGCTCATGCGGTCTCCTCCGGTACGGGAACGGGTACAGGGGTGGCGGCCGGGTCCTCCTGGACCACGGCGAGCAGCGCGCCGACCTCGACCTGGTGGCCGGGGGCGGCGTGCAGAGCGGTGAGGGTGCCGGAGGCGGGGGCGAGGATGCGGTGCTCCATCTTCATCGCCTCCAGCCAGATCAGCGGCTGCCCGGCCTCGACGGTGACCCCGGTCGTCAGACCGTCGGCCAGGCGGACGACGGTCCCGGGCATCGGGGCGAGCAGGGAGCCGGGGGCGGTGTGCGTGGCGGGGTCGGTGAAGCGGGGCAGGGCGGTGAAGGTGTACGAGGCGTCGGCGGCGTCCACGTGGACCCGGCCGCCGTGCGCGGTGATGGCGAAGTGCCGTGTCACACCGTTCACTTCGAGCGTCACGTGGTCGGGCTTCGCGGCCAGGACCCGGGTGCCGGGGGTCTCGTACGGCTGCGGGATTCCGGTGCGCGGGGTGCGGTAGGCCACCTCGTGCTCGGTGCCGTCGGGTTCGCTGCGGTAGCGCTTGCGCTGGGGCTGCGAGGGGACGTTGCGCCAGGCCCCGAAGCGGGCCGGGGCGGGGCCGTGGGTCGATACGCCCCGGCCCGCTTCGGTGCCTCGTACGGCTTCCGCGCCCCGGCCCGCTTCCGCGCCCCGTACGGCTTCCGCCAGAGTGGCCGCGAGGGCGGCCGTGGCGGGGTCCCGGCCGGCTCCGGGGGCGGTGAGCTCCGCCAGGTGCCGGCCGTAGAACCCCGTGTCCAGGCGGGCCGCCGCGAAGTCCGGGTGGCGCAGCGAGCGTACGAGCAGGTCGCGGTTGGTGACCGGGCCGTGGACACGGGCCCGCTCCAGCGCTCGGGCCAGCAGCCGGACGGCCTCGGTGCGGGTCGGGGCGTGGGCGATCACCTTGGCGATCATCGGGTCGTAGTGCACGCCGATGGTGTCCCCGCCGGCGTACCCGGTGTCCAGGCGCAGGCCGGGGCCCTCCGGCACCTCCAGGGTGAGCAGCGCACCGGTCTGCGGCTGCCAGCCCCGTGCCGGGTCCTCGGCGTAGAGCCGGGCCTCGACCGCGTGGCCGGACGGCTGCGGGGGCTCGGGGGACGGCAGCGGTTCGCCTTCCGCCGCCCGCAGTTGCAGGGCGACGAGATCGAGCCCGAACACGGCTTCCGTCACCGGGTGTTCGACCTGGAGGCGGGTGTTCATCTCCAGGAAGTACGGGCGGCCGTCGGCGGAGACCAGGAACTCCACGGTGCCCGCACCCCGGTAGTCCACGGCACGGGCCGCCGCCACCGCCGCTTCGTGGAGCCGCGTGCGCAGCGCCTCGTCCAGGCCGGGAGCGGGGGCCTCCTCGATGACCTTCTGGTGGCGGCGCTGGAGCGAGCAGTCGCGGGTGCCGAGCGCCCACACGGTGCCGTGCGCGTCCGCCATCACCTGGACCTCGACGTGCCGGCCGCGCTCCACGTACGGCTCGGCGAAGACCTCCCCGTCACCGAAGGCGGACGCGGCCTCGGCAGCCGCTGCCAGCAACTCGCCCGGTAGTGCGTCGAGTTCGCGGACGATGCGCATGCCGCGCCCACCGCCGCCGGAGGCCGCCTTGAGCAGCAGCGGTAGATCGTCCTCGCCCGCCGTCGCCGGGTCCACCGGGGCCAGCAGCGGCACCCCCGCCCCCGCCATCAGCTCCTTCGCCCGGGTCTTGGAGGCCATCAGCTCGATCGCCTTCACCGGCGGGCCCACCCACACCAGCCCCGCGTCCTGCACGGCGGCGGCGAAGGCGGCGTTCTCGGAGAGGAAGCCGTAGCCGGGGTGCACGGCGTCCGCCCCGGCGGCCCGCGCGGCGGCCACGACGAGGTCGCCGCGCAGATAGGTGTCGGCGGGGGCCGCGCCCGGCAGCCGTACGGCGAGGTCCGCCTCGCGTACGTGCAGGGCGTCGGCGTCCGCGTCGGAGTACACAGCGACCGTGGTGATGCCGAGGTCGCGGCAGGTGCGGAAGATCCGGCAGGCGATCTCGCCCCGGTTGGCGACGAGCAACGTGGTGATGGTCATCCGGGCCCCATCGGTAGCGGTGGTCATCTGGGCCTCACATCCGGAAGACGCCGAAGCCGCCGCGGGCGCCCTCGACCGGTGCGGTGTGGATCGCGGACAGGCACATCCCGAGGACGGTCCGGGTGTCGCGCGGGTCGATGACCCCGTCGTCGTACAGCCGCCCGGACAGGAACATCGGCAGCGACTCCGCCTCGATCTGCTGCTCCACCATCGCGCGCAGTCCGGCGTCCGCCTCGTCGTCGTACGGCTGCCCCTTCGCGGCGGCGGAGGCGCGGGCCACGATGGAGAGGACCCCGGCCAACTGCTGCGGGCCCATCACGGCGGACTTGCTGCTGGGCCAGGCGAAGAGGAAGCGCGGATCGTAGGCGCGGCCGCACATGCCGTAGTGGCCGGCCCCGTAGGACGCGCCCATCAGGACCGACAGATGCGGGACCTTCGAGTTCGCCACGGCGTTGATCATCATCGCGCCGTGCTTGATGATGCCGCCCTGCTCGTACTCCTTGCCGACCATGTAGCCGGTCGTGTTGTGGAGGAAGAGGAGCGGGATGTCGCGTTGGTTGGCGAGCTGGATGAACTGGGCGGCCTTCTGTGACTCCTCGCTGAACAGCACCCCCTGCGCGTTGGCGAGGATCCCGACCGGATAGCCGTGCAGCCGTGCCCACCCCGTGACCAGGCTCGTCCCGTACAGCGGCTTGAACGCGTCGAAGTCCGAGCCGTCGACCAGCCGGGCGATGACCTCGCGCGGGTCGAACGGGGCCTTCAGGTCGCCCGGCACGATGCCGAGCAGCTCGTCCTCGTCGTACTTCGGCGGCTCGACCGGGCCGGGATCGGTGTGTGCCTTGCGCCAGTTGAGCCGGGCGACGATCCGGCGGGCCTGCCGGATCGCGTCGTGCTCGTCCACGGCGAAATGGTCGGCGAGCCCCGATGTACGGGCGTGCATCTCGGCTCCGCCGAGGGATTCGTCGTCGCTCTCCTCGCCGGTGGCCATCTTCACCAGGGGCGGTCCGCCGAGGAAGACCTTGGACTGCTCCTTGATCATCACGGTGTGGTCGGACATGCCGGGGACGTACGCGCCTCCGGCGGTGGAGTTGCCGAACACGACGGCCACGGTGGGGATTCCGGCGGCGGAGAGCCGGGTGATGTCCCTGAAGAGCGCCCCGCCGGGGATGAAGATCTCCTTCTGGGAGGGCAGGTCGGCCCCGCCCGACTCCACCAGGCTGATGCAGGGCAGGCGGTTGGCGAAGGCGATCTCGTTGGCGCGCAGGGCCTTCTTCAGCGTCCACGGGTTCGAGGCCCCGCCGCGTACGGTCGGGTCGTTGGCGGTGATCAGGCATTCGACGCCCTCGACCACCCCGATCCCGGTGACGAGTGAGGCCCCGACGGCGTAATCGCTGCCCCAGGCGGCCAGCGGCGACAGCTCCAGGAACGGGGTGTCGGGGTCGACGAGCAGCTCGATCCGCTCCCGGGCCGGGAGCTTGCCGCGCCCCCGGTGCCGGGTCACGTACTTCTCGCCGCCGCCCGCGAGCGCCTTGGCGTGCTCGGTCTCCAGCTCGGCGAGCTTCTCCGCCATGGTGGCCCGGTTCGCCGCGTACTCGGGGCTGTGGGTGTCGAGCGCGGTGGGCAGGACGGTCATGCGGTCACCTCCGGGTCATCGATGCCTTCGAGCAGCCCGACCGGGACGCGCAGCCAGCGCGACCGCAGCCACTCCCCCAGCGCCTTCGCCTGCGGGTCGAACCGGGCCTGGGCGGCGACGCCTTCGCCCAAGAGGCCGTGGACGGTGAAGTTCAGGGCGCGGAGGTTGGGCAGGACATGGCGGACGACGGTCAGGTCGACTGTCTCCGGCAGAAGTTCCTTGAACCGCTCGACGCTCAGCTCGTGTGCCAGCCAGCGCCAGGCAGCGTCGTCGCGGACCCAGACGCCCACGTTGGCGTCACCGCCCTTGTCACCGCTGCGCGCGCCCGCGATCAGACCGAGAGGGGCGCGCCGGGTGGCTGTGGAGGGGTACGGGTCGGGCAGCGGCGGTTGCTCGACCTCGGCCAACTCCTGCGTGATAGCTGGGGGTTCGATGATTAGCCGGTGTCCGTCCGGCAGCACGGCGAGGTGCTCGACCTCGGCCGCCGGTACCGGCCTGGCCTCGAACACCCCGTAGGGCGCCCCCTTTCCGGGCGGGGCGGTGACGTGGAAGCCGGGATAGCTGCCGAGGGCCAGCTCGACGGCGGCCCCGGAGACGGTGCGGCCGACCGCCTCGGCGTCCTGGTCGCGGACGACGAGCCGGAGCAGGGCGCTGGCTCGCTCCTCGGTGTCGGCGTCGGTGTGGTCGGTACGGGCCAGCTCCCAGCGCACCTCGGCGGGCGGGCGGGTGCCGCCCCGCTCCAGGGCGTCGGCGAACTGGGCTTTCACCAGAGCCGCCTTGGCCTCGACGCCGAGGCCGGTGAGGACGAAGACGACCTCGTTGCGCCAGCCGCCGAGCCGGGTGACCCCGGCCTTGAGGGTGGGCGGCGGGGCCTCGCCGCGTACGCCGTCGATGCGGACCCGGTCGGGGCCGTCGGGGGTGAGCCGTACGGTGTCGAGGCGGGCGGTGACGTCGGGGCCCGCGTACCGGGCTCCACCGGTCTCGTAGAGGAGTTGGGCGGTGACGGTGGAGAGGTCGACGACCCCGCCCGTACCGTCGTGCTTGGTGATGACGGACGAGCCGTCGGCGTGGATCTCGGCGAGCGGGAAGCCGGGGCGGCGGAGCCGGGCCGGGTCGTACTCGCCGAAGAAGGCGTGGTTGCCGCCGGTCGCCTGCGTACCGCACTCCAGGACATGCCCGGCGACCACGGCCCCCGCGAGCGCGTCCAGGTCGTCCGGACCCCAGCCGAAGTGGGCGGCGGCCGGCCCGGTGACCAGGGCCGCGTCGGTGACCCGGCCGGTGACGACGACATCGGCCCCGGCCCGCAGACAGGCGGCGATCCCAAAGCCGCCGAGGTAGGCGTTGGCGGTGAGGGCCCCGTCCGGGACGGGCAGGCTGTCGCCCTCGACGTGCGCCACGGTGACGGGCACACCGACCTTGTCCCCCAACCGCCTGACCGCGTCCGCGAGTCCGGCCGGGTTGAGGCCGCCCGCGTTGGCGACGATCTTCACCCCGCGCTCATGGGCGAGACCGAGCCCTTCCTCCAACTGGCGCAGGAAGGTGGTGGCGTAGCCCTTCCGCGGGTCCTTGAGGCGGCTGCGGCCGAGGATGAGCATGGTCAGCTCGGCGAGGTAGTCGCCGGTGAGGACGTCGAGAGGGCCGCCGGTGAGCATGTCGCGCAGGGCGTCGAAGCGGTCGCCGTAGAAACCGGAGGCGTTGCCGATGCGGAGGGCGGGGGCGGGGGCGCTGCTCATCGGGTCTCCCGCTCCGCGCGATGCGGTTCTTCCGCGCGCGGCAGCCGGCCCGGTCCCGGCGGGCCGGCGAAGGCCTGCGCGATGGAGAGCCACTGGTCGGCGTCGCGCCCCTCGGCGGTGACCGCGAGGTCGGAGCGGTGGGCGCGCTGGGTGACCAGAAGGCAGAAGTCGAGGAGCGGGCCGGTGACGCGCTGGCCGGCGCCTTCGGGGCCGTACGCGACCATTTCGCCGCCCGGCGCGTCGAGTTCGACGCGGAACTCCTCCTCGGGCGCGGTGATCCCGCGTACCGCGTAGGCGTAGTTCCGGGCCCGGACGCCGATCCGGGCCACATGCCGGAGCCGGGCGGTCGGGGCCCGGGTCACGCCCAGGGCGTCGGCGATGTCCTGGCCGTGGGCCCAGGTCTCCATGAGCCGGGCGCTCGCCATGGACGCGACGCTCATCGGCGGCCCGTACCAGGGGATCCGGGTGCCGTCCGGGGCGTCGCGAAGGACCTTGTCGAGCCGGGCCCGGCCCTCCCGCCAGCGGACGAGCAGGGCGTCCGGGGCATGGGCGGCGACCAGGGCGTCGGCCGCCTCGTCGACGAAGGAGTCGGGGGCGGCCAGGGCCTTGGCCACCTCGTCGCCGAACCGGTCCGGCTCGGTGGCCGCCAGCACCGCGACCTCGTCGGTCCAGCTGAGATGGGCGATCTGGTGGGCGACGGTCCACCGCTCCGCCGGGGTCGGTCCGCGCCAGCCCGGGGCATCCAACTCCCCGACCAATTTGTCGAGTTCATCGCTCTCTTCGCGCAGATCGTCGATCACGGCTACGACAGCGGACACGTGCGCCCCCTCGGGACCGGGTGTGGTGCCCAGGAGCATGGCAGCGCGCCGAGAAACAATCAAGCACGCTTGCATGATTTTCTGCCCGGCCGGATTCTCGTTCCGGGCGCGGCCCGCCCCGGGGCGCGTTAGCCTCCGTCGATGACTGCCGAAACCCGCCCGGTGACCGTCCTGTTCGACGCGGACAAGCTGATCCTTGAGCTCCACCACGACGCGGAGGGCGCGTACCACGCCTTTCCCGGCGGGCGCCCCGGGACCGCTGCCGCACCGCGCGTCGCGCTGTCCCTGGAGGAGGCCCTGCACGCCCGCATCCGGCCCGCCGGGACGGCGGAGGCGGTCCTGCGTGCCTGGTCGCTGGGCGCGGCGCCGCAGGGGCCGGTGGCCCTGGTCGACCCCGCGGCGGTGGAGCCGGTACGGGTGCGGGCCGGGGCGGTCGTCATCCGCGACGGGGCCCTGCTGCTGATCCGGTTCACCGAGGAGGGCGGCGGGTCGCACTACGAGATTCCGGGCGGCGGGGTCGAGGCGGGCGAGACGCCGGAAGCAGCCGTCCTGCGGGAACTGGACGAGGAGACCGGCCTGGCCGGGACCGTCGGGCCCGAGGTCGCCCGGGTCTGGAAGGACGGCCGGCACGAGCACTACTTCCTCGTGTCCGCGACCGGCGAGGTCGGCCCGCCCGAGACGCTGGACAACTACGGCGGCGCCCCGGCCTGGGTGCCCGTGGAGCGCCTGCCCGCCACCCCGCTGTGGCCCCGGCGGCTGTCCTGGCGCATCGAGCACTGGCACCGGACGGGGTGGCCCGAGCGCCCGGCGGAACTGGCCGACTCGATCACCGAGTTGGGCCCGCCGTGCATGTGGTGAGACGTCCCTGGGGCGTACTAGCCGGCGTCCAGGGCCGGGGCGAGCAGGGCGAACGCCCGGTCCGTGAGCGCGGCGGGGTCCTCCGCCCCGTCGCTGTCGCTCCAGCGCCGCAGCACGGTGTCGAACGCGACGAGCGCCGCCCCGGCGGCGAGGCGTGGATAGAGATCCGTCTCCGGGTCGAGCCCCCGGCGGCGGGCCGTCTCCACGGCGAGGTCGTCGCGCCACTGCGCCTGGTGCTCCAGGAAGCGGGCGCGCAGGGCGGGGGTGCGCAGGATCAGCTGGACCACCCGCAGGGCCCGGCCTGAGTGCTCGGCACCGTCGGCGCAGGCCGCCATGGCGACCCAGACGGCGTGCCGCAGCGCGGTGGAGGGGGGTTCGGCCGCGGGGCGGGCGGCCAGTTCGGCGTGCATGCCCGCCCCCATGTCGGCCAGGAACCGGACCACCACGTCCTCCTTGGACGCGAAGTACCGGAAGAACGTCCGCTTGGACACTCCGGCGGCGGCCGCGATCGCGTCGACCGTGACCGCGTCGAACCCTTCCCGTGCCATCAGTTGGAGCGCCGCTTCGGTCAGCTCGTCGGAGACGAGCTGACGTTTGCGCTGGGCCATGGTGACTGCGGGACGGAGGCTCACACCACCATCGTAGCCCCATGCCATCGTTGGCACTCAGTAGCTTCTTGACACTTGATGCCATCAACGACAACGTATGCCACATGACACAGGAACCGACGCAGGGCACGGCACGGAACCCGGCACCGCAGCGTCGCTGGACCGCCGAGCAGATCCCCGACCAGACCGGCCGGGTGTCCGTGGTCACCGGAGCCAACAGCGGCCTCGGCCTGGCGACCGCACGGGCTCTCGTCCACCGGGGCGGGCACGTGATCCTCGCCGTGCGGGACGAGGAGAAGGGCCGCCGGGCCGCCGCCGGCATCACGGCCGGGCGGCCGGGGGCCTCCGTCGAGGTGCGCCGCCTGGACCTGGCCGACCTCGACTCCGTACGGGCGTTCGCCGAGGACCTGCACGCCGGTCACACCCGACTGGACGTCCTGGTCAACAACGCCGGGGTGATGGCGCCGCCCCGCTCGGCGAGCGCGCAGGGCCACGAGCTGCAGTTCGCCTGCAACCACCTCGGCCACTTCGCGCTCACCGGGCTGCTGCTCGACCTGCTGGCCGAGGGGCGCGACCCCCGCGTCGTCACGGTCACCTCGGTCAACCACCGCAGGGCGCACCTGGACTTCGACGACCTGAACGGCGAACGCGCCTACCGCCCGATGACCTTCTACGACCGTTCGAAGCTCGCCAACGCCGTCTTCGGCCACGAGCTGCACCGGCGGCTGACCGCGGCCCGGAGCCCGGTCCGCAGCCTGCTCGCGCACCCGGGCTACACCGCCACCCGGCTCCAGACGAGCGGGCCGACCGGCCTGGTGAAAGTGCTGTTCGGCAGCGTCCTGCGCCCCCTCGCCCAGCAGCCCGACGCGGGCGCCCTCCCGCAGCTGTACGCGGCGACGGACCCGGGCGCGCGGGGCGGCGAGCTCATCGGCCCGGACGGCCGCGGGGAGCTGCGCGGCGGGCCGGCCCGGGTCCCGCTCGCCGCGGGGGCCACCGACGCCGGGACCGGGCAGCGGCTCTGGGAGGTGTCGGAACGGCTGACCGACGTCCGCTTCCCGTTCCCCGCGTCGGCTTGACGTCGGGCCGGGTCTCACCGTTTACCACCCTGCCCTACGTAGGGCAGGGTGGTAAATTGGGCAGCATGATAAAGACGACCGTGTATCTTCCGGACGAATTGGAAGTAAGACTGGACGCCGAGTCGTCCGCGACCGGCGTCAGCAAGGCCGAGCTCATCCGGCGCGGCATCGCCATGCTGCTGGACAGCGCGGAGCGACCGAAGCGCAGCCGTGAGCTGCCGGTCTTCGACAGCGGACGCTCCCGTACGCCCGACGAGATGGACGACGCCGTCTACGAGCACATCAAGGAACGGGCCGCACGCCGTTGATCATCGTCGCCGACACCTCGGCCCTCTACGCCGCTTTCGACGCCGCCCAGGCCGAGCACGCCGCGGCGGCGGGAGTCCTGGAGCACGAGCGCCTGGCGATCTCCCCGCTCGTCGTCACCGAACTGGATCACCTGGTCCACCGCGACCTGGGGTTCCCGGCGGCCCTGCAGGTGATGGAGGCGCTGAATTCCCGCATCGACGACGGGCAGTACCGCCTCGCCGAGCTCAAGCTCGCGGACCTGCACACCGCCCATGAGGTCCGTCAGAAGTACGAAGGGCTGCGGCTCGACCTGGCCGACGCGGTCGGAGTGGTCCTGGCCGACCGCTACCGGACAGATCGAATCTTCACCCTGGACCAGCGCGACTTCCGCGCGATGTCACCGCTGACCCCGGGGCTGGACTCCTTCCGGATCCTGCCAGCCGACTGCTGAGGCGTTCCCGGGCCGGCCGTCCGCGCCTCAGGGCTCGCGTCGTGGCGCCGGCCCCGACCGGCTGCGCACCGCGCCGATGCTCGCCCCGATGACCAGGGCGATGGCGAGGGCGTCCGTCGTGGAGAGGGCCTGGTCCAGGATGAGGAAGCCCGCACCGGCGGCGATGGCCGGCTCCAGGCTCATCATCACGGCGAACGTGGGTGCGGGCAGCCGGCGCAGGGCCATCAGTTCCAGGGTGTACGGGAGCACCGAGCTGAGGACCGCCACCGCCGCGCCGAGCGCCATCGTGGACGGGACCGTGAGCTTCGACCCGGACTCGATGACGCCGAGCGGCAGCGAGAGGACCGCCGCGACCACCATCGCCAGCGCGAGCCCGTCCGCCTGCGGGAAACGGCGGCCGGTGCGGGCGCTGAACACGATGTACGCCGCCCACATCGCCCCGGCCGCCAGTGCGAAGGCCGCGCCGACCGGGTCGAGGCGGTCGAAGCCGCCGCCGCCCAGCAGGACCACGCCGACGAGGGCCAGCCCGGCCCACAGGACGTTGATCAGGCGGCGGGAGGCGAACACCGACAGGGCGAGCGGGCCCAGCACCTCCAGGGTGACGGCGATACCGAGCGGGATCCGGTCCAGCGCCAGGTAGAAGAGCGTGTTCATGCCGCCCATCGCGACGCCGAAGGCCAGCACCGTGCCCCAGTCCGCACGCGAGTGGCCGCGCAGCTTCGGGCGGCAGATCACCAGCAGGATCAGCGCGGCGGCAGCCAGGCGCAGGGTGACGACGCCCAGCGCGCCCGCCTTCGGCATCAGCAGCGCCGCGACGGCCGAGCCGAACTGGACGGACAGGCCGCCGGCGACCACCAGGGCGATCGGCGCCAGCGCCGCCCGGCGGTCGGCCCAGGACCGTCCGGTGCCTTCGAGTGCCGTCACCGCTTCGGGTACGGCGACGGCTGCGGCGGCCGGTTCGGCGGCGCTGCGCTGGTCGTTCACGGGGGCCTTCCGGACTGAGCGAGTAGGTGGCGAGAAGGTGCAGTGCAATGGACTGGACGGTACAGGATGAGGAACTCTGTCCGCCATGGGTTTCCCTTCACGGTAAAGACGCCCGCGCGTTCCGTGAAATGCCCATCACGCTCTCGTTATGCTTCCCACGCATGAACGAGGAACCCTCCCCCGGCCGCCCCGTGGAACTCCGGCATCTGCGGGCCTTCCTCGCGGTCGCCGACGAGCTCAACATCACGCGCGCCGCCGCCCGCCTCCGGCTGACCCAGCCCGCCGTGTCCCGCACCCTCGCCGCGCTGGAGCGGCACCTCGGGGTCCGGCTCGTCGACCGTTCCACCCACCACCTCGCCCTCACCCCCGACGGTCTCGCCTTCCGCGACAAGGCCGCCGCCGCGGTCGCCGCCTTCGACGAGGCGCTCGACTCCGGGCGGCTGCGCACCTGGCCGCTGCGGCTCGGGCACGCCTGGTCCGCGTTCGGGCCGTACACCACACCGCTGCTGCGGACCTGGCAGGAGCGGTTCCCGGGCACCCCGCTGGAGCTGCTCCGGATCGACGACCGCACCGCCGGACTGGCACGGGGCGAGGTCGACGGCGCGCTGCTGCGTGGGCCGGTGGACGCGCCGGGGCTGGTCACCGAAGTGCTGTTCACCGAGGCGCGGGTGGCGGCGGTGACCGCGGACGGGCCGCTCGCGACGCGCCCCTCGCTCGAACTCGCCGATCTCGCGGACGGTCCCGTCGTCCTCAACACCGTCTCCGGCACCACCACCGTGGACCTCTGGCCGCCGGACACCCGCCCGGCCGCCACCCTCACCGTCGGCAACACCGACGACTGGCTCACCGCCATCGCCGCGGGCCGCGGCAGCGGGGTGTCCACCACGTCGACCGCGGAGCTGCATCCGCACGCGGGAGTCGCCTACGTCCCGCTCGACGACGCCCCGGGCGTCCCGGTCCTCCTCGCCCGCCGCGACGCCCCGGGCCACCCGGCCCTCCCGCAACTGGCCGCCCTCGCCCGCGAGATCGTCGCCCGGAGGCCATGACACCCAGAAGAGCCAACCCTTCAAGCGCGCTTCGGCGTGACCTCCCCCGTGCCCTCCTCGATGGCCTCCGCGATGACCTCCGCCAGATGCCGGGCCCGCCGCCCGGCCAGCTGGTCGAGCTGAGTACGGCAGGAGAAGCCGTCCGCGAGGAGTTCCGTCCCGGGTTCCATGGCCCGTACGGCGGGGAGCAGCCGCTCCTCAGCGCAGGCGACCGACACCTCCCAATGGCCCTTCTCGAAGCCGAAGTTTCCCGCGAGCCCGCAGCATCCGCCGCTGAGTTCGCCGGTCAGGCCCAGCCGTTCGCGCAGGCGCCGTTCCGCCGCGTCGCCGAGGACCGCGTGCTGGTGGCAGTGCGTCTGGCCGGCGGCCGGGCGGTCCAGGCGCGGCGGCGTCCAGTCGGGGGCGTACTCCTCCAGGTACTGGGCGAACGTCCGGACTGCCGAGGCGAGTTCGGCGGCACGCGGGTCGCCGGGGAGGAGTTCGGGCAGATCGGTGCGGAGGGTGGCGGCGCAGCTCGGCTCCAGGACGACGAGCGGCTCGCCCGGCGGGAGGTCCAGCCGGTCCAGGGTGCGGCGCATCACCCGGCGGGCCGCGTCGAGCTGCCCGGTCGAGACGTACGTGAGGCCGCAGCACAGTCCGGGGACGGGCGGCAGCACCGAACGCCCCGCCGCCGCCTCCAGTACCCGCACCGCCGCCCGGCCGGCCTGCGGGGACAGGTACTCGGTGAAGGTGTCCGCCCAGAGGTGCACCGCCCGGCCGGCGGAGAGGACGGGCGTCCCGCTCCCCTGCCTCCGGCGCAGCCACCGGCTGTACGTCTCCGGCGCCAGCACCGGGATCGTCCGCTCGGGTGCGATCCCCGCCAGCCGCTTCGCGAGCGCGGCGAGCGGGCGCAGCCGGGCGAGGGCGTTGAGCGGACGGGCGAAGGGGGCGGCGAGGCGCAGCCACCGCGGGAGGCGGCCCATCGCGTAGTGGGCGGCGGGCCTGAGCCTGCCCTCGTAGTGGTGGTGCAGGAACTCCGCCTTGTACGTGGCCATGTCGACGCCCACAGGGCAGTCGCTGCGGCAGCCCTTGCAGGACAGGCACAGGTCGAGGGCGTCCCGGACCTCCGTGCTGCGCCAGCCGTCCGTGATCACCTCGCCCGCCAGCATCTCGTGGAGGAGCCGGGCCCGGCCCCGGGTGGAGTGGGCCTCCTCGCCGGTCGCGCGGAAGGACGGGCACATGACGCCCGCGCCGCTCGCCTCCGTCGTACGGCACTTGGCGACGCCGACGCAGCGGCGAACCGCGCCCGCGAAGTCCCCGCCGTCCTGCGGATAGCCGAACTCCACGTCCACCGGGCGTTTCGGGAGGACGGCGAAGCGGAGGTTCGTATCCAGGCGGTCCGGGCGGGCCAGCATCCCCGGGTTCAGACCTCCGTCCGGGTCCCACAGGTCCTTGAACCGGCCGAAGAGGGCGACGAGTTCGTCCCCGTACATCCGGGGCAGCAGCTCCGCGCGCGCCTGCCCGTCGCCGTGTTCGCCGCTGAGGGAACCGCCGTGCGCGACGACGAGATCGGCCGTCTCCTCGGAGAACCGGCGGAAGCGGGCCACCCCGGCCTCGGTGATCAGGTCGAAGTCGATGCGGACGTGGATGCAGCCGTCGCCGAAGTGGCCGTACGGGGTTCCGCGCAGGCCGTGTTCGGCGAGGAGGGCCCGAAAGTCGCGGAGGTAGGCGCCGAGTCGGGCGGGCGGGACCGCGCAGTCCTCCCAGCCGGGCCAGGCCTCACTGCCGTCGGGCATCCGGGTCGCGGTCCCGGCCGCGTCCTCGCGGATGCGCCACAGCGCCCGTTGCCCGGCCGGGTCGGTGACGACGGCCCCGTCCACCGCGTCGGCGGCCCGCAGGACGCGTTCGGCGTGCGCGCGGGCCTCGGCCGGCGTGGCCCCGCCGGTCTCGACGAACAGCCAGGCGGCCCCGCGCGGCAGCAGCCCGGAGGGTTCGCGCACGAGGTCGGCGGCCATGCCCTCGACGGTGAGCGGGCCGTACGGGAGGAGGCCGGGGGCGGCCTCGGCCGCGGCGGACTCGTCGGCGTACCCGAGGACGGCCAGGGCGCGGGCGCGCGGGGCCTCGACCAGACGCACGGTGGCCTCGGTGACGACGCCGAGGGTGCCCTCGCTGCCGCAGAACGCCCGCACCGGGTCGGGGCCGCCGGGGTGTTCGGGGAGCAGCGCGTCGATGGCGTACCCGGAGATGCGGCGCGGGAGGCCGGGGTAGCCGGTGCGGAGGAGGGCGAGGTGGGAGGCGACGAGGGCGTCGACGCCCGCCGGGCCCGTACCGCTCCCCTGCTCCAGCCGCAGCGCCTGTCCCCCGTACCGGGTCACCGAGAGCCCCCGCACGTTGTCCGCCGTCGTGCCCCAGGCCACCGAGTGCGCGCCGCAGGAGTTGTTGCCGATCATCCCGCCGAGGGTGCAGCGGCTGTGGGTGGACGGGTCGGGGCCGAAGGTCAGGCCGTGGGGTGCGGCGGCGGCCCGCAGGTCGTCCAGGATCACGCCGGGCTGGACCACGGCGGTGCGGGCGGCGGGGTCCAGGTCGAGGATCGCCCGCAGATGGCGGGTGAGGTCGAGGACGAGGCCGGTGCCGGTGGCCTGTCCGGCGATGGACGTGCCGCCGCCGCGCGGAACGACCGGCACCCCGTACTCCTGGCAGACCGTCAGCGCGGCCGCGATGTCGTCGGCGTCGCGCGGGGCGAGCACACCGAGGGGGACGCGGCGGTAGTTGGACGCGTCCATCGTCGTCAACGCCCGGGCGGCGGGCCCGAAGTCGCTCGCGCCGCGCACGGCGGAGCGGAGCGCGGCGGCAAAAGCCGGGAAGTCCGGGGCCAATGGTCCTGCGGGCGGCCCAGCGGGCCGTCCGGCGGACGGTCCGGTATGCGGTCGATGCTGTTCGGCCATTCCTTCAGCATGCCGCCGGTACAGATGAACTCTTGGGATGCGCACGGATGAAAGTACACAAGTCGCGCAAAAAAGCCCACAAGATCTTCCCAAACAGACCGTCAAGTCTCCTATAGTGACCAAGACTTGCGCAGGAACTATCAGTTCCAGTTGTGCAGGATCGCCCACACCCGTGACGAAGTGTCCTGAATTCGCCACACCAGCACCACCGCTCGCACCACCCTGCCACCCCGCACCGTCCGCAACCGAGGACTCCGATTGCGCCCCTCACACCGGCCCACCGCACTCGCCCTGCTGATATCGGCAGCCGCAACCGGCACGCTGACCCTGTGGGCCGTCGCCGCGGCCCCCGACACGGTACGGACCCCGCTGGCCTGGGGCGCGGGCGCAGCCGCCGTGCTGCTGAGCGTCTGCGTGGCCGTCACCGTCCACACCCTGGGGACCGCGCGGACGCTGCGCGCCCTGCGGGCCGCCGACGCCCAGCGGTTCACCTCCGAGACCTCGCGCCTGGTCTCCGCCTCCGCCGTCGAGGCCCAGCGCTTCACGGCGGAGACCGCCCGGATCAAGGGCGCCGCCGCCGCCGAGACCTCACGGCTCGTCGCCGAGGCCCGCGCCGAGAACGAGCGGATCGTCGCGGCGGCCGCCGCCGAACAAGCCCGCCTCCAGCTCAGCGTCGACCGGCTGACGGCCCGTGCGACCCGCGCCGAGACCGAGCGCTCCGCGGCCGTCGCCGCCTGCGCCAACGCGGCGGGCCGGATGCAGGCCCTGGCCACCAGCATGCTGGCCGACCTCCGCGAGATGGAGCACCGGCACTCCGACGAGTCCGTGCTCGGGGACCTGCTCCACCTGGACCACCGCACCGCCCAGGCGGGCCGCCTCGCCGACTCCATCGCCGTGCTGACCGGGGCCCGTTCCGGCCGGCGCTGGGCGAAGCCGATCGTCATGGAGTCGATCCTGCGCGGCGCGATGGGCCGGATCGGCAGCTACCAGCGGGTCCGCCTCCACTCCACCAGCGATGTCGCCATCGCCGGTCACGCGGCCGAGGGCGTCATGCACGCACTCGCCGAACTCCTTGACAACGCTGCCAACTTCTCGCCGCCCACCGCCGAGGTGCACGTGTACGTGGAGGAGGTCCCGGCGGGCATCGTCATCACCGTCGAGGACAGCGGACTCGTCATGAGCGAGGTGCAGCTGCGCCGCGCGGAGCAGGCGGTCTCCGCGGACCACCAGAACCTCACGAACCTCTCCGGCACCCGTCTCGGGCTCGCGGTCGTCGGCCGGCTGGCCCGCAAGCACGGCCTGACCGTCTCGTTCCGGCCGTCCGCCCGTGGCGGCACGGGCGCGCTGATGATGCTCCCCCAGGAGCTGATCTCCCGCGCGGTCGCACCGACCCCGGCTCCACCGGCGGCGGCGACTGCCGCACCGGCAGCCACCGCCCCGGCCCCCGTGGACACCGTCCCCGCCGAGCCCGAGCCCTCGCACGCCTCGGCCGCCGGAACCGATCCCGGCGACGCCGCCGACGCCGCCGAGCCCGCCCGCACCTCCCGGGCCCGTACCGAGGACGGCGCCCCCACGCCCCTGACCCCGGCGGCGGAAGCGGCCCCCTCGGGCTCCCCGGCCCCCTCCGTGGACTCCGTCTCCGAGTCCACCGGCAGCGTGCCCGAGTTCGGCGAGAGCGGGCTGCCCAAGCGCCGCCGCGGCCGGACCCTGGCCGCCGCCGAAGCCCGTACCGGCCACGCCGCCCCCGGCGGAGCCGACTCCCCCCGGGCCCGTACCACCGACCCGAAGGTCCAGGCAGCGCGCTTCAGCACCTTCAGCAAGGCGGTACGAGCCAACTCCCCGCACCCGGAAGGCAACACCCGATGACCGCGACCACCGACGAGAAGCTCAACTGGCTGCTGGAGGGGCTGCTCGACCGCACCCCCGGTACCCGCCACGCCCTCGTCCTGTCCCGCGACGGCCTCAAGCTGTGCCGCACCCCCGAGCTCTCCGTCGACCAGGCCGACCAGCTGGCCGCCATCTCCGCCGGGATCCAGAGCCTGTCGCACGGCGCGTCCATCGAGTTCGGCGACGGCACCGGCGGCGTACGGTCCGCGATGGCCGAGTTCTACGGCGGCGTGCTGTTCATCGTCGAGGCGGGGGCCGGGGCCCACCTGGCCGTCGTCGCCGACGAGGACTCCGACGTCGGCCTCGTCGGCCACAACATGAGCGAGCTCGTCGAGCAGCTCGGCGAGCACCTCGTCGCGCCGCCGCGCGAACCCGCCGAGGCCCCGGCCGTATGACGACGGCGCCCCGCCCCCGCCCGGGCCGCGACGACGATCCGGACCGGCTGTACACCCTCACCGGGGGCCGCAGCCGGTCCGACTCCGCCGCCTTCGACCTGGTGACGCTCATCGTCGCCGAGTGCGACCCGTCCCCGGGCATGCAGTCCGAGCACGTCGCGATCCTGCGGATGTGCCAGGGCCCCACCGCCGTCGTCGAGATCGCCGCGAGCCTGAACCTGCCGGTCAGCATCGTCCGCATCCTGCTCTGCGACCTGCTCGACACCGGCCGGATCAGCGCCCGCCACCCCCGTACAGCCCGTGTCGCGGACCGGCTCCCCGACCCCGACATCCTGGAACAGGTGCTCGTTGGACTCCGCAACCTCTGACCGCGCCACCCTGAGCTCCACCGCCGACAACGGACTCAAGATCGTTGTCGTGGGCGGCTTCGGCGTCGGCAAGACCACCATGGTCCGATCCGTGAGCGAGATCCGTCCGCTCAACACGGAGGAGACGATGACCCGCGCGGGCGAGGCCGTCGACGACCTCGACGGCGTCCACGCCAAGACGTCCACCACGGTGGCGTTCGACTTCGGCCGCATCACGCTCGACGAACGCTCCGTGCTGTACCTCTTCGGCGCGCCCGGACAGGAGCGGTTCTGGTTCCTGTGGGACCGGCTGTTCTCCGGCACGCTCGGCGCGGTCGTCCTCGTCGACACCCGCCGCCTCGCCGACTCCTGGTACGCCATCGACCGGCTGGAGCACCACGGCACGCCGTTCATCGTGGCGTGCAACGACTTCGGCGGCCCGCTCCACAGCGAGCAGCAGATCCGGGAGGCCCTGGACCTCGCGGACGACGTGCCGCTGGTGGAGTGCGACGCGCGTGACCGGTCCTCCAGCAAGTACGTGCTGATCACGCTCGTCGAGCACCTCGCCGCGCTCTCCGCCGCCCGCCTCCAGGCCGCCGGCACGACCGCCTCCGCGGCGGCCGCGCCCACGGCGGCCCTGGCGGCGGCCGGCCCGACCCCGGAGCCCGCCCCGTGACCACTGTCTCCGGCTGCCCCGTCACCCACACCTCCGTCCCGCTGTCCGGGCCCCGCTTCCAGAGCGACCCCGTCCAGCTCTACCGGGACCTGCGGCGCGACCACGGGGCGATCGCCCCGGTCGTCCTCGACGGCGACATCCCCGCCTGGCTCGTCCTCGGCTACCGCGAACTGCACCAGGTCACCGGGGACCCGGTCCTCTTCAGCCGGGACTCCGACCTGTGGAACCAGTGGGACCGCATCCCCGACGACTGGCCGCTGCTGCCGATGATCGGGCGCAAGCAGCCCTCGATCCTCTACACGGTCGGCGAACGCCACAGCGTCCGGGCGATGATGATCAGCAACGCGCTGGAGGGCGTCGATCCGTTCTCGCTGAAGCGGTACGCGGAGGAGTTCGCCGACGAGTTGATCGACCGGTTCTGCACCAAGGGCTCGGTCGACATCATCGCGGAGTACGCCAAGCTGCTCCCCGCCCTGGTCCTGGCCAGGATCTACGGCTTCTCCGACGAGGAGGCCCATCCGCTGGTCGGCGCGATCAACGACATGATCGACGGCCGGGAGCGGGCGCTGGCCGGACAGCAGCACCTGGGGGCGTCGATGTTCCAGCTGCTGGCGGACAAGCACGCCGAGCCCGGCGACGACGTGGCCACCCGGATGCTCGCCGACCCCGGCGGTTTCACCGACGAGGAGGTCGCCCAGGACCTCATGGTGATGATGGCGGCCGGTCACCAGCCGACCGCCGACTGGATGGGCAACTCGCTGCGTCTCATGCTCACCGACGACCGGTTCGCCGCCTCGCTCTCGGGTGGCCGGCACAGCGTCGCCGAGGCCATGAACGAGGTCCTCTGGGAGGACACCCCGACGCAGAACGTGGCCGGCCGCTGGGCCGCCCGCGACACCCACCTCGGCGGCCGCCACATCCGCGCCGGCGACCTGCTGCTCCTGGGCCTGGCCGCCGCCAACGGCGACCCGCAGGTGCGCACCGACGGCTCGGCGCTGACCGGCGGCAACAACGCCTTCCTCTCCTTCGGCCACGGTGAGCACCGCTGCCCGTTCCCGGCCCAGGAGACCGCCGAGGTCATCGCCCGTACCGGTATCGAGGTCCTGCTCGACCGGCTGCCGGACGTGGACCTCGCCGTCCCCGCCGAGCAGCTCACCCGCCGCCCGTCGCCGTGGCTGCGCGGTCTGACGGACCTGCCGGTGCTCTTCACTCCCACCCCCGCCCTCGGCAGACCCGGAAGCCACGGAGGCCCCGCATGACCCGTATCGCGCTCGACCCCTTCGTCAGAGACCTCGACGGCGAGAGCGCCGCGCTGCGGGCCGCCGGTCCGCTGGCGGAGGTGGAGCTGCCGGGCGGTGTACATGTGTACGCGGTCACCCGCCACGCGGAGGCCCGCGCGCTGCTGACCGACAGCCGGCTGGTCAAGGACATCAACGTCTGGAACGCCTGGCGGCGGGGCGAGATACCCATGGACTGGCCGCTGATCGGCCTGGCCAACCCGGGCCGCTCGATGCTGACGGTCGACGGGGCCGACCACCGCCGGCTCCGTACGCTGGTGGCGCAGGCGCTCACGGTGAAGCGGGTGGAGCGGCTGCGGGCGGGCATCGAGGCCCTGACCAACGCGAGCCTGGAGAAGCTGGCGGCACTGCCCGCCGGACAGCCGGTCGACCTGAAGGCCGAGTTCGCCTACCCGCTGCCGATGAACGTCATCAGCGAGCTGATGGGCGTGGACGCGGCGGACCACCCGCGGCTGAAGGAGCTGTTCGAGAAGTTCTTCTCGACGCAGACCCCGCCGGAGGAGGTCCCGCAGATGATGGCGGACCTCGGGACGCTCTTCACGAAGATCGTCGACGACAAGCGGGCGAACCCGGGCGACGACCTCACCAGCGCGCTGATCGCGGCCTCGGAGAACGGTGACCACCTCACCGACGAGGAGATCGTCAACACGCTGCAACTGATCATCGCCGCCGGACACGAGACCACGATCAGCCTGATCGTCAACGTGGTCGAGGCGCTCCAGACCCACCCGGAGCAGCGCAAGAAGGTGCTGAACGGCGAGATCGGGTGGGACGGCGTGATCGAGGAGACGCTGCGCTGGAACACCCCGACCTCGCACGTCCTGATCCGCTTCGCGACGGAGGACATCGAGGTCGGCGACAGGGTCCTCCCGAAGGGCGAGGGCCTGATCGTCTCGTTCGGCGCGCTGGGCCGGGACGAGGAGCAGTACGGCCCGACGGCGGGCGAGTTCGACGCCGCCCGCACCCCGAACCGCCACATCGCCTTCGGCCACGGCCCGCACGTCTGCCCCGGCGCGGCCCTCTCCCGCCTGGAGGCGGGCATCGCGCTCCCGGCCCTCTACGAGCGCTTCCCTGAACTGGACCTGGCGGTCCCGGCGTCCGAGCTGCGCAACAAGCCGATCGTGACGCAGAACGACCTGCACGAGCTGCCGGTGAAGCTGGGCTGCCCGTTCGGCGGCGACAAGAAGTAGCCCCCGCGTACGGGGTCCACGGGCCGGAGCGCATGTCTCATCGGACGGACACGGTTACGGAGCCGCGCCACCGAGGGACTACGCTCCGTCCCGTGGCCGACATCCAGATTCCCGCTGACATCAAGCCCGCCGACGGACGCTTCGGCGCCGGTCCTTCCAAGGTGCGGACGGAGGCGCTCGACGCGCTGGCCGCCACCGGCACCTCCCTCCTCGGTACGTCCCACCGCCAGGCCCCGGTCAAGAACCTGGTCGGCGAGGTACGGGACGGTGTGCGCGCTCTCTTCTCCCTGCCGGAGGGTTACGAGGTCATCCTCGGCAACGGCGGCTCCACCGCCTTCTGGGACGTGGCGACGCACGGTCTGATCGACTCGAAGTCCCAGCACCTGAACTTCGGCGAGTTCTCGTCGAAGTTCGCCAAGGCAGCGAAGCTCGCGCCCTGGCTGTCCGACCCCACCGTCATCGCCTCCGAGCCGGGCACCCACCCGGAGCCGCAGGCCGAGGCGGGGGTGGACGTCTACGCCTTCACCCACAACGAGACCTCGACGGGTGTCGCGGCGCCGGTCAAGCGCGTCGCGGGCGCCGACGAGGGCGCGCTCGTCCTGGTGGACGCCACCTCGGGTGCGGGCGGTCTGCCGGTCGACATCACCGAGTCCGACGTCTACTACTTCGCCCCGCAGAAGTCCTTCGCCTCGGACGGCGGCCTGTGGATCGGCGTGTTCTCCCCGGCGGCGCTGGAGCGTGCGGCCCGGATCCACGCTTCGGGCCGGCACATCCCGGAGTTCTTCTCGCTGCCGACGGCGATCGACAACTCGCTGAAGAACCAGACGTACAACACCCCCGCGCTGTCCACCCTCTTCCTGCTGAACGAGCAGCTGAAGTGGATGAACACCCAGGGTGGCCTGGACTTCACGACGGGCCGCACGGCCGCGTCCTCCGGCCACCTCTACGGCTGGGCCGACGAGTCGAAGTACGCCACCCCGTTCGTCACGGACCCGGCGAAGCGCTCGCAGGTCATCGGCACGATCGACTTCGCGGACGAGATCGACGCGGCGGCCGTCGCCAAGGTGCTGCGCGCCAACGGCATCGTGGACACCGAGCCGTACCGCAAGCTGGGCCGCAACCAGCTGCGCGTGGCGATGTTCCCGGCGATCGACCCGGCGGACGTGCAGGCGCTGACGGCGTGTGTCGACTACGTGATCGAGAAGCTGTAGCCCTTCGGTTCTGTACGGCTGTACGGAGACGGCCCGGCACCCACGTGGGTGCCGGGCCGTCTCTGCTGCACTCGACGGGGTGGCATATGCCAGAAGCGCGATCTCGGGCAGCCCCGCCCTACGATGATGCTCTCGACACCAGCCCATTCCAGGAGGCCGCAATGTCTGCAGCAGCAGTCGAGCACCCCTGTGACGATGAGCCGGAGACGCTGCTGGAAACGGCCAACCGTCTCACCGAACAGCTTCCGGGGCATCGCGTCGAGATCATCGAGGGCCTCGTCACCGTGGCACCACCCCCGGACGGCCCGCATGCCAAAGCCCTGACCACACTCATGATCCCCTTCCTCTCCGCCGGTCTGCACGGCGAGGAGTCGAATGTCCTCCAGGGCATCGGCCTCTGGCTGCCCAGTGGCCCCGAGGACTACGTGATCCCCGACCTGGCGATCGTGGACGCCGACTTCGACGAGCACCTCATCGAGAACAACTGCTACGACCCCGCCTGCTTCCGCTTGGTCCTGGAGGTCACCTCCGGGAACTACCAGACCGACCTGCGCCACAAGGTCACCGCCTACGCCCAGGCCAAGATCCCGGTGTACGTCATCGTCGACCGCAGGCACGGTCGCGTCCACGTCCTGACCGAACCCCTCCCCGCCGGCTACGACCGCCACGAGGTCTACGCCCCCGGCCGGCAGGCCCCACTGCCCGCCTCCATCGGCGCCGAACTCTCCCTGGACGTCGACGGGATCGTGCGCGCGGGCCGCCCGAAACGCTGAGGACGCGGCCCGGACCGGTCCTACTCCCCCGTCGCCGCCACCAGCACCGCCCGCAGTGCGGCTATCCCCGCCAGCCACTCCTGGTCCGCGCCGGCGTCCGCCCACAGGTCCAGGGGCTCGGCGTTCTTCGCGGTGAGGCGGTCCAGGGCGCGGACGGCCAGCGGGCGCAGGTCGGCGGGGAGCGGTGGCAGGGGGTTCTTCGGGCCGTACGGCGTGGTGACGGGCTCGCCGCCGGGGCACTGGGCCGCGACCAGCGCGGCGGCGGCCACCGCCTCCTCCCCGCCGTCCACATAGTCCTCGGGGCCGGTGCCCGCCACGGCGGTCAGGACGCCCCGGAGCACGTCCGCCTTCTTCTCCGCCTCCGCGTCGTCCACCCGACCGCCGAAGTCGGCCGCGGTGTCGTTGTCGAAGTGGCCGATGTCCCAGGCGCCCATGGGGTCCCCCTCAGTCCGTGTGCCGGTCGGTCCGTCCGCGCCCGGTCAGTCCGTTGCGCTGATGTCCCCATCCTCACAGCCGCCACTGACAACCGGCCTGCGCGCGAGGACGAACCCCTGCGGAGCCCGCTCCGGGAACGGCCCGTCCGTCTCCCGCTCCCGCCACACCCGGGACACCACGTCCAGGCCCGCGTCCCGCAGCAGTTCGGCCACTCGCTCCGGCTGCCGCCGGTGGAAGACGAGCGACACCTCCAGGCCCCAGGCCTCCGTCATCCGCAGCGGCTCGTCGCCGACCTGGAAGCCCAGCTGTACGTAGCCGCCCGGGGCCAGCACGCGGTGGAACTCCGCGAAGGCACGCGGCAGTTCCTCGTCCGGGACGTGGATCGTCGAGTACCAGGCGAGCAGCCCGCCCAGCGAGGCGTCCGGCAGGTCGAGGGCGAGCATGGAGCCCACCTCGAACCGCAGCCCGGGATGTTCCCGCCCCGCCACCGCGACCATCTGCGGGGAGAGGTCGATCCCGAACACGTCCAGGCCCCGGCCGAGTCCGTGGAGATGCCCGGTCACCCGGCCCGTCCCGCAGCCGACGTCGGCCACCGGGAGGCCGCCGCCGCCCGCCGCCGCCAGTTCCGCGAACGTACTCAACAGCGCGCGCTCCAAGGGCTTGGCGGCCAGCTCGCCCCGGGCGAAATCGACGTAGGCGGGGGCCATGGCGTCATACGAGGCACGGGTGGCGTGCAGAGAGCCGGGCGACAGGTCAGGGGTGGTCATGGCGCATCAGCCTAGGGGGTGTCAGGACCCGGTCCGCCGGTCGTCCCCCAGGGGTCCGCTGCCCCTCCGTCCCGGCGTCAGGCGGCGCTCCGGTCGCGGTCGGCCAGGAGCTGCGTCTCCCAGGCGAAGGCCACACCCGAGGCGCCGCCGTGCTGGGCCTGCACCTCGATGGCCCCCGTGATCGTCTCCTCGCGGGCCCAGTCGCGCTGCCACTCGGCCATCACGGCCAGCCACGTGATCGGCACGACGCCCGCCTGGACCATGCGCCGCACCGCCATGTCGTGGGCCTCGGCCGACACGCCTCCGGACGCGTCGGTGACGGCGTAGACCTCGAACCCCTCGCCCACCGCCTGGACGGCCGGCATCGCCAGGCATATCTCCGTCCAGAGCCCGGCGAGGATCAGCTTCCTGCGACCGGTCGCCCTGACGGCGTCGACGACGCGCTCGTCCTGCCAGGTGTTGATGAGCGTCCGGTCGATCGGCTCCTGCTCCGGGAACACGTCCTGGACGCCCTGGATCAGCCGCCCGCCGCGCTCCTCCAGCACCGTCGTCAGGATGGTCGGGACGCCGTACGCCTTGGCGGCCTTGGCGAGCCCGACGACGTTGTTCACGATCATCGTCGGCTCATGGCTGTTCAGGTTGGCGAACTGGAACGGCTGATGGTCGATCAGCACCACGACGCTCTCCTCGGGCGTCAGCAGCGCGTCGAGTCCGGCCTTGTTCTGGGCGCTCATGAGAATTCCCTCCACCAATTGGTTGATGTGTCATCCAACCTAGGCGGCGACGGTTGATGCGTCAACTACAGCCGGGCGCGGACGACTTGCCGCGAACACCGCAGGCTCCCGGTGGTGACGCTCGGGGCGGCCTCGCTACGCTCCTCGCATGAACGCGACGCCTCGCTGGCTGGATCCGGAGCAGCAGGCCGCCTGGGACGGCTTCATCCGCATGCAGGAGAAGCTCATCGGACGGCTCTCACGCCGGGTCCAGGCAGACTCCCGCATGTCCCCCGCCGACTACATCGTGCTGGCCAAACTCACCGAGGCCGGCGGGCGCATGCGCTTCATGGACCTGACCAAGCTGGTGGAGTGGGAGAAGAGCCGCATGTCCCACCAGGTGGCACGGATGGCCAAGCGCGGTCTCGTCGGCAAGGAGGACTGCCCCGACGACGGACGCGGCGCGTTCATCGTCGCCACACCGGCCGGCCGCGAGGCGATCGAGGAGGCCGCGCCCGTGCACGTCGAGCACGTCCGGCGGCTGTTCATCGACGCGCTCACCCCGGAGGAGCTGGACACCCTGGCCCGGATCTCGAACCGCGTCCTGGCCCACCTGGAGAAGCAGCCCGACTGACGGAGCTCGGGCTCACGGCACCGGCGACGGAGTCACCCTCGCGGCCCACCGCCGCTCGCCGTCCGCCCACTCCCCGGTCGGCCCGAGGCCCGCCGCCACCGCCACCGCGGCGGACGCGGCGTGGCCGGGGTGGACATGGGCGACGACCTCCCGCACGCCCCCGGCCGAGGCCAGGTGCGCCACCAGGCCCTTCGCGGCCTCGGTCGCGTAACCGCGGCCCTGCCACGGGGTTCCGACGACCCAGCCGATCTCCGCGCGCGGCCCCCGTACGGTCGCCTGGACATACCCGGCGAGCCCCCCGCCCGCCTCCCCGCCCGCACGCACCCGGAGCACCCAGTTCCACCACCGCTCCCCCGGGTCCGGCGAACCTGCGCACTGACGCTCGTACCGGGCCCGCAGCGCGGCCGGGGCCGGCGGCTCGCCCCCGATGAACACGTACAGCGCCGGGTCCGCGAGGACGTCCACCATCTCCTCGGCGTACGCCGGTTCGAGCGGGAGCGCGTCGAGGCGGGCGGTGGTGAAGGGCGGCGGGGTGATGGGCAAGGGGGTCACGGTCGTCGGCACGAGGCCCGACCCTACGCGCCCCTCACCGGCTCAGTCGCCGGAAGCGGCGGACCGCCGACGGCAGGAACACCAGCGTGATCGCCAGCGGCCACACCACCGCCATCAGCGGCGCGTTCTCCTCGACCCAGGTCCCGCCGCCCGCCACCGGATTGCCGAACAGTTCGCGCGTCGCCGTCGCGGTCGAGGAGATCGGGTTCCAGGCCGCGACGAAGCCGAGCCAGTCGGGCATCAGGGACGGCGAGACGAAGGTGCTGGAGATCATGGTGAGCGGGAAGGCCACCGCGTACAGCCCGCCCGCCGCCTCCGGGGTCGGGACCAGCATGCCGAGCCAGACGCCGACCCAGACCAGGCTGAACCGCAGCAGCAGGAGCAGCCCGAACGCCCCGAGCGCGCCCAGCACGCCGCCGTCCGCGCGCCAGCCGATCAGCAGGGCCGTCACGGCCAGGATGGTCAGCTCGGCGGCGGCCACCACCAGGTCGGCCGCCCCGCGCCCCGAGGCGAACGCTGAAGGGGCCATCGGCATGGCTTCACGATGCCCTCGGCGAGCACCGCGTATCCGGATGTGGCCCCGGACGTGGACCCGCATGTGGATCCAGGTGTGGATGCAGACATGACATACCCCCTGATTCCGCTCGACGACCGGCAGGTCGATCGCAGACCCGCGGCTCGAACTGAGTACACCGTACCCGATGACGAGTACGGTGTACGCAGTTTCATTCCGGCCCATTACGCTGAGCCCATGACGAACGACGGAACGACAGCCGGGGCGGCGTCGAAGGCGGACGGTCCGGCCACCGGGAGCGGCGACATCGCGCGCAGCCTGGAGCTTCTGTGGGGCACCGGCGAGCGCTCCGGTCGCGGCCCGAAACCGGGACTGTCCCTGGACCGGATCGTCACCGCCGCCGTCGCCGTCGCGGACGCGGAGGGGCTGACCGCCGTCTCGATGCGCCGGCTCTCCACGGAGCTGGGCACGGGCACGATGTCGCTCTACCGGTACGTCCCCGGCAAGGCCGAGTTGCTCGACCTGATGCTCGACCGGGTACAGGGGGAGCCGTTCGCCGCCCGCCCCGACGAGCCGCCCGCCGACTGGCGCGGGGCGATCGACCGGATGGCCCGGGGGCACCTGGAGAACCTGCGCCGCCACCCCTGGCTGCTCAAGATCAACCAGGCCCGTACGGTGCTCGGCCCCAGCGCCCTGCGCGGACTGGAGCTCGCGCTCACGGGCCTGCGCGGCATGGGCCTGCGGGACCCGGAGCTGATCGGCGTGATCATCGCGGTGAACAGCTTCGTGGAGGGCCTCGCCCGCACCCGGGCCGACGCGGCGGAGGCGGTGGCGCAGACCGGGCTGAGCGACGAGGCGTTCTGGGACAACCAGCGTCCCTACCTGGAGCGGGCCATGCTCAGCGGCGCGTACCCGGTGATGGCGGGCATGGCGGAGGACACCTTCAGCTCCGACTTCGACCAGTTCGAGTTCGGGCTGCAACGGCTGATCGCCGGTTTCGACGTGCTGGTCCGGGAGCGGGCGGCGGAACGGGCGGCGTCCCGAACCTGACAGGACGGCCGGCCCGTGCCCCAATGGATATATGGACGCCAGCCGGGAGCTCGCTCCTTTCGTCAAGCAGTACACCGTCCTGCTGACCACTCGACGCCAGGACGGGACGTCCGTCGGCACACCGGTCAACATCGCCGTCGAGGGCGATCACGCGTTCATCCGGACGTTCTCGTCCGCCTGGAAGGTCGAGCGGATGCGCAACCACCCGCAGGTGGAGCTCGCCCCCTGCACGGTGCGGGGCGCCCCGACCGGACCGCGGATCAGGGCGCACGCGCGGCTGCTGCGGCCGGGCACGAAGGAGAACACGCACGCGGCACGGATGCTGTCGCGCAAGTACCCGGTCGTGCAGGGCGTGCTGGTCCCGCTCGCGCACCGGCTGAAGCGGGACCGGACGCTGCACTACGAGGTGTGGCCGGTGACAGACGAGGACTGACGGAACCGGGACTGAGGGACACGAGGGCCGACGGGACGAGAGCCCCCACGCCCCCTACCCCCGCTTCCGCCGGAGCGCGAACCACAGGACGCCCGCCCCGACGACGATCGCCGCACCGAGCCCGGCACCGCCCTTGCCGCCCCCTGCCCGCCACCGCCGTCCGGGTCACCGGCCTCGCCACCGCCGCTCCCCGAGGGCTTCCCCCGCCCCTGATCGCCGCCGGAGCCGCCGCCCGCCACCTCCACCCGGACGACGTCACTCCGCGCCCCTTCGGAGCCGAACATCAGGGCCGAGCCGTCCGCCGTGTACGTCACGGACTCGGCCTGCCGCTGGAACGGGGCGGCGACGGACCGGTCCTCGCCGAGCCGGCCGTCCTCGAAGGCGTACTCGCGGGCGCTGAAGTACGAGCGCAGCACCAGCCGCTTCCCGTCGGGCGAGAAGGCCCCGTCCGTGACCCACGGCACCTCGTCGACCCGCCGGAAGGTGTTCACGCCCCCGGCAGTGAGCTTCGCCGGTCCTTCGTAGAGGCCGCCGCCGTCCTCGTTCTTGGAGGCGATGTAGACGCGGCCGGTCTTCGGGTGGACCATCAGCGCTTCGGCGTTGCGGGCCCCGTCGGCGTACTTCACGTCGTACTGGACGGCGTCGACGGTGGCGTCGCGCAACTGCTTCGGCTCGGGGAAGCGGTAGATCCAGACATGGCTCCACGTACCGTCCAGGTTGTCCCCGATGTCGCCGACGTAGATGTCGCCGTCGGGTCCGACCGAGATGCCCTCGACATCGCGCGGCTCACCCACTCCTCGCATGGTGATGGTCGCGAGGGTCTTCCCGGTCCGGGAGTCGACGGCGAAGACGTAGGGGCCGTCGTCGCTGTCGTTGTGCGTCCAGTAGACGCCGGGGTGGGCGCGACTGGCGGCGAGGCCGCTGGACTCGGTGATACGGGGGTCCTCGATCGTGAAGTCACGGTCGGGCCGCCCGTCGTCGGCCACGGCGGGACCGGCCCCGGCGAGCAGCAGGAGAGCAGCGGCGAGGGCGGCAGCACGGGTGCCCGCCGGGCCGGTCGGATACGAACGCATGGCCCAAGTGTCCATCGTCACGTCGCAGGCCGGAGCCGTGATCGGCCATGATGACGCCATGCGTTTCCTCTTCGTCGGCGATTCCATGACCATCGGGCGCGCCGGCGACTTCACCTGGCGCTACCGGATGTGGCAGCACCTGGAGGCGTACCCCGCCCTCGCGTACGAGATCGTCGGCCCGCGCTCGACGCTGTACGACGCCGAGGCGGACGCCCCGCTCTCCCACGCGTACGCCGACCCGTCCTTCCCGCCCGCAGCCCGGCGTCATCTGTCCGGCTGGGGCGAGGGCTGGCTGCACATGGCCCCGGTGATCGCGGACGCGGTGCGCGAGGCGGAGGCGGACATCCTGCTGGTCTCGCTGGGCCTGATAGACCTCGGCTTCTACACGGACGCCGAGCAGACGGCGGCGAACGCCCGCGCGTTCATCGAGGCGGCCCGGACGGCGAACCCGCGCATCCGCATGGCCCTGCTCCCGGTGATACCGAACATCCGGGCCGAGACGGACGCCCCCTTCGCCGCCTCCTGCGACCGTTTCAACGAACTGCTGGCCAAGGCGGTGGCCGACCTCGACACCCCCTCCTCCCCCGTTCTCCTGGCCTCGCGCCCGCCGGGATACGACATCCACACGGACACGTACGACGGCACGCACCCCGGCCCGACCGGCGAACACCTCCTGGCGGCCACCTTCGCGGACGCGATGCACCAGGCGTGGGGACTGGGCGGCCCGTACGCGGGGGGTCCCGCGCTCCAGGATCCGTTGCCGGTGCCGGTGCGGACGTCGGCCGCGACGACCGCCCCGGTCACGGTCTGAGCCCCGGTCGGCAACGGGCACCCCGGTTCGGCCCCCGAGCGGCCCTCACCCGCTCCGCTGCGACCCCAGCATCGTCAGGGCCAGCTGGGTCAGTTCGCCCGAGACCTCGCCGGGGCGGGCCCGGCGGGAGCGGCGGGCGTGGTGGGCCATCAGTTCGTGGACCGTGCCGACCATCACCATCACGTCGACCCGGTGGTCGCGGTCCTCCGCCTCGCCCCGGTCCACCGCCCGCTCGGCCTCGCCCGTCAGGAACTCCGTCCACAGGGCCCGCCAGAGCTTGCAGTGCTCGTCCACCACGGCGCTCACGCCCAGCACTTCGACGAACGTCACGCGGGCCTCGCGCGGGTCGCTGGTGACGGCCTCCACGTACGCGTCGAAGAGCAGCCGGACCCGTTCCTCGATCGAGCAGTCGTCGATGCCCTCGGTCAGCAGGGCGCGCTCCGCCGCCCGCAGCCCGGTCGTCGTGACCCGGTTGTGGAGGGCGATGAGCAGCCCCTCCCGTGACCCGTACTCCTGGCGCAGCACCTCGACCGGCACCCCGGCCGCCTCGCACACGTCGTGCTCGGCCGTCGCCCGGTATCCGTTGACGCCGTACAGCTCCCTGGCCGCTTCCAGAAGTTGCTCCCGCGCCTGCGTACGCGCGGCGTCCCCGGGCCCGGCCCGCTGAACCGTCCAGCTGTCCGCCACCGGTCCTCCTTGAGCGCAAGGTGCGGGAGAGGAGCCTGCGCGCCTCTGCACGAACCGCCGCCCCATTGTGCTCGCCCCGCCACCGTCCGGACGGCCGCGCCACACCCGTACGGGGTAATACCCGTACGCGGAAACGCTTCTTCTTCACGCGCCCCGACGTACGTGCTCCGAACGGACATCCGGCGCTCATGCACCGCCGCGCACCGGTTCCCCCCTCCGCCCGCCATGTCGTCAACAGCCGCTCCCGCTGCGCCGCCTCCTGCGGCTCCAGGGCGTCCAGCAGGTCCCGCTCGTTCTCCATGTGGTGGCGACGGCCGTCGCCTTCCCGCGCGGCCCCCGGTCCGTTCGGGTGTCCGCCGCGGCCGGGCCGGAGACCAGGAAGCCGTGGCGTGCGCCCGAGGGGACGGACACTCCAGCCACTCCGGGAACTCCGAGAACTCCGGAAACTGACGGAAGCCGACCGTCACATTCGCGGTACGAGTCCTTCCCGACTGAGCCACCATCACCCACCCAGAACGTACGGAAAGCAAACTGGAATATCCCGTTCTCCTCCCTTCACGCCCCTTTTGGCCAGGCGCCCGCAGGGTCACAGCGGCCTCCTCAGCCACACAGCGTTGTCACAGGCGCAACTTAGGCTCCCTTTATGCGTATCTCGAAGAACCTCATCGGGCTGGCCGCCATCGGCATTCTCGTGACCGGCTGCGGCTCCTCGTCGGACGACGACTCCGCCCGCGCCTCCGGGTCGACGGGCTCCGCCGGCACGGCCCCCAGCGAGGAGGCCAAGGCCCCGGAGCCGGGCGCGGACCTCGCGGTGCCGGTGACCGGCCCGCAGGCCGACGTCGTCGCCTCCAGCTCCGACCCGAAGCTCAAGGTCCTCCCCGAGCCCGCCAACGGCGCGTCGTTCACCGAGAAGGTCGAGCACAAGCTCCAGGAAGACCTGCTCCGCCGCCTCAAGGTGCCCGGGAAGACCAGCGCGAACTGCCCCGACGGCGTGACCCAGAAGGCCGGCGCGGTCAGCATCTGCAACGTGACGTACGAGGGCGCGACCGTCCCGTACGAGATCGAGATCAGCGAGAAGTACAAGCCGGGCAGCTTCCTGACGTTCTACAACAGCACCCCGAAGCAGAGCATTCTGGTCGCCAAGGCCGCCTACGAGCGCCTCTGGACCTCGTACAAGGGCCGCAGCGACGCCAGCAAGCTCTCCTGCGAGGAGCTGCCGGTGGCCAAGGCCGTGGACGAGGAGACCGAGACCGGCCTCCACTGCCAGTACTGGAGCAAGTACGCCGGCGACGAGCGCAACGGCGGGTTCGTCAAGCTCGGCATCAAGGTCAATCGGCACAACGTGGACTTCTTCGAGGTCCGCTGACGACTGCCGGCGGTTCCGGGCCCCGGGCCACACCACCCCGACGGGACCGCCCCGCGTGCGCACGCGGGAGCGGTCCCGTCGGCGGGCGCCGTCGCCCACCGTCCACGGCTCAGCCCTTGACCGTGAACTCCCCCCGCAGCAGCGCCTCGTCCCGGGACGACGGGCCCACCAGCAGCTCGAAGCGGCCCGGCTCCACCGTGCGGACGCCCTCCGCGTCCACGAGCGTGCAGTCGGCCACCGGCAGCCCGAGGACGATCTCGCGCGACTCCCCCGGGGCCAGCGCCACCTGCCGGTAGGCCTTGAGCTCCTTCTCCGCCCAGGTCACCGACGTCACCGTGTCGCTCACGTACACCTGGACCGTCTCCAGGGCGGGCCGCGCGCCCGTGTTGGTCACCGTGACCCGGGCCCGCACGGTCTCCGACTCACCGACCACCGCCGTCAGCACCTCCAGGTCCGTGTAGTCGACCGTCGAATAGCTCAGCCCCTCGCCGAACGCGAACGCCGGGCGCTGGGTGAGGTCCGCGTAGCGCGTACCGTGCTGGCCGCGCACCTGGTTGTAGTACGTCGGCTGCTGGCCCGCGTGCCGGGCGAAGGACAGCGGCAGCCGGCCGGTCGGCTCGATCAGTCCGAGGAGCAGTTCGGCGATCGCCCGGCCGCCGAGCATGCCCGGGTTGGCCGCGTACACGATCGCCGCCGCGTCGAGCGCGGACGGCGGCAGCACCAGCGGCTTGGAGCTGATGACGACGACCACCAGCGGCTTGCCCGTCGCCGCCAGGGCGTCCAGCAACGCGACCTGGTCGCCGACGAGTTCGAGGGTGGCCGTCGACTTGCCCTCGCCGATCAGCTCGATCCGGTCGCCGACGACGGCCACCACATGGTCGGCGGCCTCGGCGGCGGCCACGGCCTCGGCGATCAACGCGGCGTCGGGGGCGGCCGGGTGGACGACCTCGGGGCGGGGCTGGCCGTCCGGGAAGAGCTCCCCCTCCGGGTCGGGCCCGACATCCAGGATCCGGGCGCCGGGCGCGTACGACACGGCCCAGTCGGCGGGCACATGGTCGCGGAAGCCGTCGAGGACCGTACGGATCATGGCGCGCGGCTGGCCGTCCGGGAGCCAGTCGGCCTGCCCGGAGGAGCCCGCCCAGTCGCCCAACTGGGTCTGCGCGTCATCGGCGTTGGGGCCGATGACCGCGACCGTACGGGGGCCGGGCCCGGTGGCCCGCCCCTCCCCGCCGGCCTCCAGGCCGCCCGCGAACGGCAGCGTGCCGTCGTTCGCCAGCAGCACCAGTGAGCGGCGGGCCGCCTCCAGGTTCAGCGCCGCGTGCGCCCCGCTGCCGATGACCTCGGCCTGCCGGCGGGCGTCGGGGTGGCGCGGGTTCTCGAAGAGGCCGAGCTCGAACTTGAGCTTCAGGATGCGGCGTACGGCGGCGTCGATCTCCGCCTCCGTCAACTGGCCCTGCGCCACCGCCTCCTGGGCGCCCTCGAAGAAGTTCGGCGTGGTCATCACCATGTCGTTGCCCGCGCGGACCGCCGCCGCCGACGCCTGCGCGTAGTCGGCGCAGACCTTCTGCTCCCACACCATGCGGCCGACGTTGTCCCAGTCGGTGACGAGCGTCCCGGTGTAGCCCCACTCGCCGCGCAGCACCTCGTTGAGCAGCCAGTTGTTGACGGTGATCGGCACGCCGTCCATCGACTGGTAGCCGAGCATGAAGGTCCGGCACCCCTCCTTCGCGACCCGCTCGAACGGCGGCAGGAACCAGGAGCGCAGCTTGCGGCGTGAGATGTCCGCCTCGCTGGCGTCCCGGCCGCCCTGGGTCTCGGAGTACCCGGCGAAGTGCTTGGCGCAGGCCAGGATCGCGGTCGGGTCGTCGAGGCCCTCGCCCTGGTAGCCGCGCACCATCGCGGATGCCAACTCGCCGATCAGGAACGGGTCTTCCCCGAACGTCTCGCTCACCCGGCCCCACCGCAGGTCCCGGGTGACGCAGAGCACCGGCGAGAACGTCCAGTGCACCCCGGTCGCCGCGACCTCCACCGCCGTCGCCCGCGCGATCCGCTCGACCAGCTCCGGGTCCCAGGTGGCGGCCATCCCGAGCTGCGTCGGGTAGATCGTGGCCCCTTCCCAGAACGAGTGCCCGTGGATGCAGTCCTCCGCGACGAGCAGCGGGATGCGCAGCCGGGTTCTCGCGGTGAGCGCGGCGGCCTCGCGCACCCGCTCCGGGGAGGCGTGCAGGATCGAGCCCGCGTGCAGGTCCTCCACGAGGTGCCGCACGCCCTCCTTGGCGTTGAGCTGGAGCATCTGGCCCACCTTCTCGGGCAGCGTCATGCGCCCCAGGAGGTCGGCGACCCGCTCCGCGACGGGCAGCGCGGGGTCGAGGTACGGCGGCTTGGGACCCACAGGACTTCCTCTCACGACGGCCACGACGGCCACGACGGCTCTGGCGGCACGCGCGGTGGCGGCCGGGGCGGCACTCGCAGTACCGTACGCTCAATCCCGACCGCTTGGTAAGTATTCACCCCTGTGAGAATCTGGGGCGGAAGCAGAGAGGCACGGCGATGACAGCGGGTGAATGCGCGTGACCCCGGTAACCCGACGCACCTACGCCAAGGGCCGGGCCAAGCGGACCGAGATCCTCGACCAGGCGATGACCCTGTTCGGCGAGGCCGGCTACCGGGGCGCGTCGCTGCGCGTCATCGCCACCCGCTGCGGCATCTCCCACCCGGGGCTCCTGCACCACTTCCCCACGAAGGAGGCGCTGCTCCTCGCGGTCCTCCAGCGCCGTGACGACGTGGACGACGCATGGCTGGCGCTCGGCGTCACCCGGGGCGTGGACCATCTGCGCCGGCTGGTGGACCTCGCCGAGCTGAACGCCAAGCGGCGCGGGATCGTCGAGCTGTTCTCGGTGGTCGCGGCGGAGGCCACGGCCCCCGACCACCCGGCCCACGCGTACTTCGAGACCCGCTACCGCACGTCCGTCGCCAACACCGAACGCGCCTACCTCCAGGCCCGGGAGGCGGGCGAACTCCGCGACGACGTCGATCCGTCGGCCGCCGCGCAGCAGCTCATCGCGCTGATGGACGGCCTCCAGATCCAGTGGCTGATCAGCGACTGCGCGACGGACATGGCGGGGGTGCTGCGGGCGCACGTCGGGTCGCAGCTGACCGTGGAGTTCTGAACCGGTCCGACGGCCGCGCTCCTCAACCGAAGGCGACGCCCAGCAGATACGGCGAGAGGGTCAGCGTCAGTGCCAGCGACCAGTACGGGCCGGGAGGCGCGGCAGCCATCAGCCTGCGCCGCATCCACAGGTTGAGCAGGGTCCACAGACCCCCGAAGCAGGCCACCACCGGCACGACGATGACCAGCCACAGCCACATGCCGTCGTTCTCGGTCGGTTCCCGATCGGTCCACCCCAGCTCCGCCAGGGGCCCGTTGGACAGCACGTACCAGACCAGGAAGGCCGGCACGATGGCCGGAACCCCGAGCAGCAGGTTCGCGGCCACCGGGACGCAGGACTTCCACAGGCGCTTACGCTCCACGATCCCCCGCTCCCGGCCGGTCCCCGGCCGATCCTGTCGCGTCAGCTTTTCACGGACCCGGCGCGCGCCGGGCCGCACCCCTCCGCACCCCTCACCGGTCGAGGTGCTCCGTGCACCGCAGCGGCCCCGGCTCCGGGACCGCGGCTCGTGTCAGGGACTCACCCGCTCGATCCCGCGCCGGTCGGCTATCCGGGCCACGGTGAGGCAGTACAGCGGGGCGAAGACGAGTTCGGCGGCCATGGCCTGCCAGGGGGCGTCGGCGGCGGTCTCGGTGCTGGCGAGTTCGCCGAAGCCGGCGGCGAGGCCGAAGGCCAGCAGGTTGTTGGCGACGTGCATGACGATCACGGCTTCGAGTCCACCGGTACGGATCACGAGCCAGCCCCACCACAGGGCCGAGTACAGCAGCAGGAGGAACCCGGAGAGTTCGCCGAACCCGTGGGCCAGGGCGAACAGCAGGGACGCGACGGCGACGGCGGGCCAGGGCGTACGCGCGACGCGGCCGATCACCTGGACCAGCCAGCCCCGGAAGACGTACTCCTCGGCGGCGGCCTGGAACGGGACGAGCGCCAGGATCACGGCCAGGCTCAGCAGGAAGACCGGCCACCCGGGGAAGCCGCTGCCCGACTCCCCGAGCGGCTCGTCGTGCCAGGTCCAGGCGATGAGCACGCCGATCTGCACGACCATCAGCGGGAAGCCCACGGCGGCGCACCGCGCGAGCCATCCCCAGCGCAGCCGCCCGACGACGGAGGACACGGTTCCGGCGGGCCGCCGGCCGATCACGCGGGCGCCCCACAGGACGATGGGTAGGGCGATCGCGATGCCGAGGAGCTGGACGACCAGATCGGCGACGGGGTCCTCGAAGAACAGCTCGCTGTCCGCCGAGGCGGGCCCCGCGTCCAGCAGCTCCGCGACGACGAACCCGCCGATGCTGATGATCATGACGCCCGCCACGACCAGCGCCACCACGGCCGACAGCTCGCCGAGCCAGCCGAACCGCCCGCCGCGACCGTTGCGCCCCTGCTCGTCGTAGCGGGACCCGGCGGGAGCCCGCACCGGCCCGGTCGGCGGCCGGCTCCACTCCGGGGGCCGGTCCCAGCCCTGCCCGCTCTGCCAGGCCGCTGCCGGCGGGCGCGGCGGCTCGGCCGACGACGGCGGGGCCCAGGGCGACGGGGGTGGCGAGGACGGCGGCGGAGGCGAGGAGGACGAGTGCGGCGGCTGGGGCACGTCAGGGTTCACACCGCCGATCCTGGGCGTGCGGGGCGTACGAGGTCAAAGCGTTGACCGGCGCGGGTGAGCAGGCTCACGGCCACCGCACGGCGATGGTCACGAGTGGATCGAGAATCGGCGCAGGAGGCAACCCCGGGCCGGTCTCTCCCCTCCCGCCCCCGGCCGACAACCGAACACCCCTGCGTATGACTGGTGTTGCTGTGACAGACTGCGGCGACTGAATGGTCCACACCACGTGTATCTGGAGTTCGGTATGACGGCACAGGCGCCTCACCCCCCGATCGACACCAGCAAGCCGCACTCGGCCCGGGTCTACGACGCGCTGCTCGGCGGCAAGGACAACTACCCGGTGGACCAGCAGGTGGCCGAACTCCTGCCCGTCGAGGCGAAGGTGGGCGCCCGGCAGCAGCGCTCCTTCATGAACCGGGCGACGGCCTGGCTGGCGGGCGAGGGCGTGACGCAGTTCCTGGACATCGGCACGGGCATCCCCACCGAGCCGAACCTGCACCAGACGGCCCAGGAGATCCGCCCCTCCGCCCGGGTCGTCTACTGCGACAACGACCCCATCGTCCTGCGGCACGCGGAAGCACTGCTGGTCAGCCGCCCGGAAGGCGTGACGGACTACGTCCACGCCGATGTCCGCGAACCCGCGATCATTCTCGACGCGGCCCGCGAGACCCTGGACTTCGACCGGCCGATCGCCCTGTCCCTCCTCGGCCTCCTCCACTTCCTGCCGGACTCCGAGGACCCGATCGGCATCGTGCGCACGTTCACGGACGCCATGGCACCCGGCAGTTACGTCGTGCTCTCCCACGGCGCCTCCGACGTGAACGAGGAGATCGGACAGCGGAGCGAGGACGAGTACCAGAAGGGCGGCATCCAGCTGGCCCTGCGGAGCCGCGAGGAGTTCGCCCGGTTCTTCGAGGGCCTGGAGATCGCCGCCCCCGGCCTGGTGAAGGCCCCGGAGTGGTTCAACGGAACGCCCGCGCCCACCCAGGAGTTCAGCGGCATCTACGTGGCCGTGGCCCGGGTCCCGTAACCGGAAGCGGCCCCGTTCGCCCGGATCTCGATGGCGACGCGCTCCCGCCAGGACGGCGGCGTGGGCGCGGGGTCGGCCTCGGCTCGGGCCATCAGGTCGGCCCAGTAGGCCCGCTGCTGCTCACGGTGGCAGGGCCCACAGGTGGTGACCCACGACTCGTGCGGCCGGAACATGTGCTCCTCGCCGGGCCCGTCACAGGCGATGAGCGGCAGTGGCAGAGGTGATGACGGCGGCGGAGACGTGGACTCCGCCGTCTCCTCCGGACGCGGGGGCAGCTTCTCCACCAGCCGGTGCGCCAGGAACCCGAAGGCCGTACGCACCCCTTCCGCCGGCAGCGCGCTGCTGAGCGCCAGCCGCAGATCCCCGGCGCTGACGCCCCGCCGCAACCACTCGGCGGCGAGCCCGGCGAGCTTGCGGGCTTCACGCACCCCGAGGGAGAGCTGACGGGCCTGGTGCCTGAGCGAGAGCAACACGCGCTCGGCGAGAAGAAGTTCTTCCTGCGAGGGCGGTTCCGGTTCCGCGCTCGGCTCCTCGGCGTCCTCGTCCGCTTCGGTGGGTGGGTGGGAAGAGTCTTCGCCCTGTTCTTCGTCCGCGGGTAGGAGACCACCGACCATCCGACCGGTCGGCTCACCGACGGTCGGAAAGTGCGCACTCGGAGCGGGCGACGCGCCCGGCACGCCGGACCCGCCCGTGTTCGCGTACCCGTTGGCGGGAACACCGGCACGGAGGCGCGCGGCCTGGTCATCGGTCAGCGGCTCGTTGCTGAACACCTGTACGGTCCGCCACCGTCCCCCCTCGACGTTCTCCCGCTTCTCGTGCACGTACCCGTACGTCACGAGGTTGGCCTTGGCCTTCTGGTAGGCGCGCCCGGTCATGCCCAGGGCGCGGGCGTGCTCACTCAAGGCCTTGTCGCGGGCCTCTTCGGGCAGCCCCTGGATGTACAGGACCAGGACTTTCGCGTCACTGCCGAGGCGCGGGTGGCGGATCAGCCCGTTGGGGGCCTTCGTGTAGCCCCGAGGGGGCGGGATAACATGCGACAGCATCGCGGGTGGACTCCAGATCCACTAGTGGTGAAGGCCCTCGGGTTAGTGCTCTAACACTCCCGGGGGCCGCCCTGTGCGCCACTGGCGGCACAGAGCGTGATGACTTGATCACAGTACCGCAGAGAGTGGGTAGCCCTTCACTCTCCGCCTCCATGCATGTAGCAGATGTACATCTGCTACATTTATTGCATGAGTGAGCCCGTGACCGAATCCATGGCGGAGGTACGCAAGCACCTCGCGGACGCCATCGACCGCGCCCGTCGTGACGAGACACCGACGATCATCACCCGCCGAGGCAAGAGCGAAGCGGTACTCGTCGACATCGACGAGTACCGACGCCTCCGCGAGGTCGACGAGCGGTACGAGGACGAATGGCTCAACCGGCTCGCGGACCAGGCGGAGGCCGAGGGGACGGAAGGGTCGGTATCCCTTGAAGAGATGGCCGCACTCCTCCGGTCGGCCAACTGACCCATGGGCCACGTCACACGGTTCACGGCCCACGCCCAACGAGACCTGCTCAAGATCCCGTTGCCGGAGGCCCGACGCATCCTGAGCCGCCTGGCGGACCTCCAGAAGGCCCTGGATTCGGGGAGCTCTCCGCATTCGACGTCAAGCCGCTCCAGGGTCATGACGCACGGTGGCGTCTCCGAGTGGGTGACTATCGGGCCGTGTACACGGTGGAGGACGGTCAGCTCATCGTCTGGGTGCTGGCAGTCAGCCATCGGCGGGAGATCTACCGAACCTTCTGACCTTGCCGTTCGGCACTGCGGGACTGAGCTACGGCGCCCTCCGACTCGGCGGACTCGCGCAGGCCGAGGCGGCGGCAGCCTCGCTCACTCCCTCACGCCGCACCCCGCCCGCAGCCACGCCATCTCGTGCAGCAACGCGCCGTCCACGAACGGGTCCTGGACCGTGGGCCGTGACCGCCAGTCCAGCGGCCAGGTGCCCCCGCCCAGCGCGGGCACCCCGACGAACGCATCGCCCCGCGCGCTCCGGCTCATCGCCTCCACACCGGGAGGCCAGCGGTGCTCGGCGGCGGTCCCGGGCGCGAGCAGGAAGTACATGCTGCGCTCGCCGATGCCGGAGCGGACGATGGGCCCGGCCTGGAAGTCGGTGAACTGCATGACCTCGTACGCGATCTCCTCGCCGAGCAGACCAATGGCCCGGACCGCGTCGAAGTGGATGCCGACATGGCGGAGTGCGTGACCGGAGGCGGGGATCCAGGAGGGGCAGAAGGGGACCGGATCCGGTGAATTCTTCAGTTCCATGCGCTCAGCGTTGCGGCAGACACGTACGGTGACCAGGGTCACAAGCACTTTGTGAACAGTGGTGTACATACGAGGTGAGCCCGTGCACTCCAGTGAACAGCCGGAAAGCACCGCCGAGATGTTCGGCCTGCTGCTGCGGCACTTCCGGGTGCTGGCCGGGCTGTCCCAGGATCAGTTGGGCAAGCGGATTGGCTACTCCAAGTCCCAAGTGGCGATGGTGGAACGGGGTGCCCGACCGCCGACGGACGTCTTCGTGCAGCGGGCGGACGAGGTGCTGGGTGCACAAGGTGCACTGTTGGTCGCCGCACCGAAGCCGCCGAAGCAGACGGAGCGGCGCAACCCGCTGCCGGGCTGGTTCACGCCGTTCGCGGAAGAGGAGGAGAAGGCGTGGGCGAGGCACTCGTACGAGAACCAGGTCATTCCCGGGCTGCTCCAGACGGAGGCGTACGCACAGGCGGTCTTTGCGAGCCACTACCCGACCTATGACGACGACGAGATCGAGGCGAAGGTCGCCGCGCGGCTCGAACGGCAGAAGCTGCTGTCCCGCAGGCCGCTCGCCGACATCAGCTTCGTCCTGGAGATGATCGTGCTGACCCGGCCGATCGGCGGCCGTCGCGTGATGAAGGCCCAGCTCCACCACCTCGCAGAGGTGGCGCGGCTGCGGCACGTGCGCATCCAGCTGATGGCCCCGGACCGGGAAGACCACGCGGCGCTGGACGGCCCGTTCGTCCTCCTGGAGACCGACAAGCGCCAGCAGCTCGCCTATATCGAGGGCCAGGGCGGCAGCTTCTTCGTCACGGAACAACCGGAGCTGGGGGACCTGTTCGGTCAGTATGGCGTCACCCGAGCCCAGGCATACACTCCGGAGAGGACGCTGGAGAAGATCGAGAAGATGGCAGAGGAACTATGAGTACCGACCTCCACTGGTTCAAGTCCAGCTACAGCGGCAGCCAGGGCGGCGACTGCGTCGAGGTAGCCACCTGCCCCCACACCGTCCACGTCCGCGACTCCAAGGACCTCACCGTCCCCGCGCTCGCCGTCTCCCCCGCCACCTGGACGTCCTTCGTGGACTTCACCGCCGACGCCCAGCGGGCGAGGGACTGACCGACCCTCCCGGACCGCATCAGTCGTCGAACCACACCACCAGCCGCACGTTGTCGTCACCGTGCTGTTCCGCGAGGCCCTTCATGGCTTCCCAGACAGGTCGCCACTCCCCGGTCTCGGTGACGGCATCCCTGCGGCGGATGGTGACCGCCCTGTAGAGCGTGTCCCCGATGAGCCACTCGGCGCCTTCGGGCCACTCCCGGACATCGCCCCGCTCCAGTCCGACAGCCTCGGCGAACTGTGCGCTCCAGGAGGCCTTCCCGGTCATCCTGAGCCCGCTCGGCGTCTGCCGGTACTCGTGAAGGCGGCTGTCCGGCTTCTCCGCGGGCTCGTCCCAGTCGACAACTTTCACCTCGGCCCACGTGATCCAGGTGGTGCCGTGAAAGCCGTCTTCGCCGTACCACTCGGTCAGCTGCGCGAACCGAGCGCTCAGCGCGACCGAGGTATCGGCCGGAAATCCCCTGCCTGGGGCCAGGGGGCGGAAGTTCGCGTAGTTGCGCACCCCGAAAAGACAGCCGAACGCGTCGTAGTTGCGAACGTCGTCGTTGAGAGAGCTGAGGTCGTGCGCGCCGAACCAGATCGGCTGCTGATCGTCCCCCGGCGCCCGGTACTCGATGAAGCCGCTGATATCCGTGCCCATGCCAGGAATTCTCCCGCCGCCGTCAACCGAATTTGCCGGCCGGCCAGGCGGAGGCGTAGGTCTGCCGCCCGATGCGGTAAAGACCCGGAGCGCAATAGCCTCGCCGCATGACGGCAGTTGACTCTCCTCCCAACGGTCCCCGCAGCCCGGAGCAGCGCAAGCGTGAGGCGCTCGAACGGCTCGTGCGGGACAACGACGTATGGGTCGCCACGGCCGACGCCACCGGCGAGCCGTGCCTCGTTCCGCTGGCCTTCTGGTGGGACGGCGAGGCGGTGTGGCTGGCCACCCGTGACACCAACCCGACGGGACGCAACCTGTGTTCCTCGGGCCGGGCCCGGCTCAGCTTCGGCCACACCCGGGACGTGGTCCTGGTCCACGGCACAGCGCGCATGCTGACCCGCGAGGAGCTTCCGGCCGAGGTCGGCGACGCGTTCGCCGCCAAGGACGGTTGGGATCCTCGCAAGGACCATCCCTCGTACGTCTTCTTCCGGGTCACCCCGCAGGTGCTGCAGGCGTGGGGGACCGTTCCCGAAATGACCGGCCGTACGCTGATGCGCGACGGGAAGTGGCTGGTCTAGGGCGACTGCAAGCAGCGGCACGCGGTCGAGTGCGGGGTCAACCGCCTCGAATGGCTGCGATCAGCACACCACCGGAGTTGCTTACGGCTCGTACAGCGGCAGGAAGTGGATGACCGCTTGCTCGTAGGGATGGGCGTCACGGACAGCCTGCCGGACGACGCCTGCCTGATCCGCGTCACACACAGATTCGATCCGGCACTCTTCGCTGTGCTGAACGACGCCCACCTCACCGTCGTACGGCTGCGCACCAGGCAGAGCCTGCCAGTTTCCAGTCACCTTCCAGATGCTGGAACACCGTGCGTAATCGCCAACCCGTCCTGCACCGGCCGTGTGGAGAGCCTCGATTACAGCCTCCGCATGACTCTCGGGAACGGATATCTCGATCTTGAGGCGCGTCATGCGTGGACCCTAGCAACCCGTGCGACCGACACTTCCGCATCCGTCCCTCAGCCACGTTCGCCTAACGCTGGAGTCAGGGCGAGGGGGTGGGGCCCGGTACCGGGGACTCGGCGAACCAGAAGTCGGAGAGGACGTTGGTGTCTGCGGGCCGCGCCTCATAGCTCGCCGAGCAGGTGGGACCCACGACCATCAGCCCCGGGAGCATGCGTGCTTGCTGCCGCCGCGCAGCTTCACGCCCCCCGATGCCCCTCCTGTCCCACCACCTTCTCGGTGAGGGCTTCACCTCGATCGCCTATCGTGCGGCGGACCGCAGAACATGTTCGCAAGGAGACAAGGCGTGAGCAGCAAGCCCCCGCGCACACCCGCAGCCGCAGCCCCGGGCGAACTCCGGCGGCACATCGGTGTGCCGGACGCGGTGATGATCGGCCTGGGGTCGATGATCGGCGCCGGCATCTTCGCCTCGCTGGCCCCCGCCGCCCGCGCCGCCGGGTCCGGCCTGCTGCTCGGCCTCGCGCTGGCCGCCGTCGTGGCGTACTGCAACGCCACCTCCTCCGCCCGGCTCGCCGCCCTCTACCCGGCGTCGGGCGGCACCTACGTCTACGGGCGGGAGCGGCTCGGCGCGTTCTGGGGGTACCTGGCCGGGTGGGCGTTCGTCGTGGGCAAGACCGCCTCCTGCGCGGCGATGGCGTTGACCGTCGGCTCCTACGTCTGGCCGGGCCAGGCGCACGCGATCGCGGTGGCCGCCGTGGTGGCCCTGACCGCCGTGAACTACGCGGGCATCCAGAAGTCCGTCCTGGTCACCCGCGTCATCGTCGCGGTCGTCCTGGCGGTGCTCGCCGCCGTCGCGACCGCCTCCCTCACGTCCGACGGGGTGGACGCGGCCCGTCTGGAGATCGGCACGGATGCCACGGCCGCCGGTGTGCTCCAGGCAGCCGGGCTGCTGTTCTTCGCGTTCGCCGGTTACGCCCGTATCGCGACCCTCGGCGAGGAGGCCCGCGACCCGGCCCGCACCATTCCGCGTGCCATCCCGATCGCTCTCGGCATCACCCTCGTCGTCTACGCCCTCGTCGCCGTCTCCGTCCTCCTCGTCCTCGGCCCCGGTGGACTCGCCTCCGCCTCGGCCCCGCTCACGGAGGCCGCGCGGGCGGCCGACGCGGGCTGGCTGGTTCCCGTCGTACGCGTCGGCGCGGCCGTCGCGGCCCTCGGCTCCCTGCTCGCCCTCATCCTCGGTGTCTCCCGCACCACCCTGGCCATGGCCCGCGACCGCCACCTCCCCCACGCCCTGGCCGCCGTCCACCCGCGCTTCCAGGTCCCCCACCGGGCCGAACTCCTCGTCGGCGCCGTCGTCGCCGTGGCCGCCGCGACCACCGACGTACGCGGAGCGATCGGGTTCTCCTCCTTCGGCGTCCTGGCCTACTACGCCATCGCCAACGCCTCCGCCTGGACCCTGACCCCGGCCGAAGGCCGCCCGGCCCGGATCATCCCCGTCGTCGGCCTGGCCGGCTGCCTCGTCCTGGCCTTCGCCCTGCCGCTGCCCTCCGTGCTCACCGGAACGGCCGTCCTCCTCGTCGGCGCAGCCGCGTACGGCATCCGCCGGGCAGCGTCCCGGTAGACGGCTGCTCCCCGGCACGGAGCGATGGTCAGACCGCCTGCCCGATGGCCGCGCGGGCGGGCGTAGGCGTCACGGCGGTGCCGGCGGCTCTGCTGGGTGTGCTGGGACCGTCCATGCCGCCCCAGTCTGCCGTGCGGCCCGCGCCCGCCCCCGTACAGTCCGCCAGTCCGGCTCACCGCCTGTGCGACACCCCCAGCTCGATGAGGTACCGCTTGGTCACCCGGCCGCTGTGGCGCCCGTCGATCAGGCCCGCGACGCACGCCAGCAGCCCGTTCCTGGCGGCTTCCGGGAGTGCCCGGTGGCCGGAGTAGGTGCGCAGCACGTCCAGGTACTCCGCCGTGGTGTACGTCAGGTCCCGCTCGTAGCGGCGGAAGACCGTGCGGCCGAACCGCCCGCTCCGCGCCACCTCCTCCGCGTGGTCGGCGTTGTCGACCTCGCCGGCCGCCGGAGGCCGCAGCCCGGGCGGCGTCGCCGGGTCGAAGCGTTCGTAGCAGCGCTGGACCTCGACGAAGAACTCCTCGGTACCGCCCATCACATGCTGGCTGCGCACCACGGCGAGCGCCCCGCCGGGACGCAGCGCGTCGGCGGCCCGGGGCACGCGTTCCGCCGGGTCGATCCAGTGGAACGCGGTCGCCGCGAGCACCACGTCGAACGGCTCCGCGGGCAGCGGCCAGCTCTCGAACTCCGCCGTCACCACCTGCGCCGCCGGGGACTCGGCAAGGTTCCGGCGAGCGATCGCGGCCATGCGCGGGCCCGCCTCCACCGCCGTGATCCGACAGCCCCGCCCGGCGAGCGGCACCGTGGCCTGGCCGGTGCCGCAGCCGATCTCGAGGACACGGCTGCCGGGGACCGCACCCGCCAGGTCCGCCAAGTCGTCGTACAGCTCCGGCGGATATCCGGGCCTGGCCCGGTCGTACACGTCCGCGTCGTCGTCGAACGTACGGCTCAGAAGCACCCGCCGGGCTTCTGCGGGACTGTCGTCGCGTGGCGCAGGCGCGGTGCTGTCAGGCATGGGCAGCAGACCAGGACCATGGGGCGGGCAGTGCGGTCAGTCCCAGTTGCACTGGGTCCGCAAGGCCTCCCCGGCGTCCCAGGGAATGTCCGAGCGCCAGGCCTCCAGGTCCCAGGTCGGACCGCCGAAGCGTCCGCCACCGGGCTTGGGGAAGGCGAACGCCGCGTGGCAGAGGAGCTGCTTGGAGAGGGAGTTGACCTCGGTCTGGGTGGCGTTGCGGAGGAAGGGCGTGTTGGCCCACACCTGTCGCCAGTTCTCCTGCAGGTCGTCGTCCGCGTCCTCGAAACCGGCCTCGGTCGGAGTGACGTGAACGGAGCGTTTGCCGTTGGCCAGGTTCGTGAAGACCTCGGTCTGCTTGACCCACGGTTCGTTGGTGATGCCGAGGTAGCCGACGCATTCGCTGTGGCAGGTCTCGAAGGAGCTGGCCTGGCCGGGGCTCCACAGCAGATACCGGTCGTTCTCGAAGCGCTGACGTACCCCGGTGTTCTCGGGGAGATTGCCGCCGACCTTCACCGCCGCGTACTCGTCCGTCACCGGGTAGCCGAATTTCCCGCCTTCATGCCCCCACTGCCCCCACAGCTCACCGATCCGGCCGCCCACCGCGTGCGCCCCGTTCGACTTGGTGGGGTGCCAGTAGTACGTCCCGCCCTCGAACTGCTGCCGTACGCCCGCCCCGTCCGGGTTCCTCAGCTCGTCGCCGACCGGATACCCGAGCTTGCCCCGCTCCCAGCCCTGGCCCGCCCAGCTGTCGCGGATCTCGCCCCACACCGGATGCGCGCCCGTCCAGGCCGACCAGTAGATCGAGCCGCCCTGGAAGTGTGTGTACGCCCCCTGACCGTCGGGCGTCGTCAGCTCCGGTGTCGTGGGGCAGCCCAGGGGAGACCTCTCCAGGCCGCCGGTCTCCTTGTACTTGGCCAGAATCGCGCCGCGTACGACATGGCCGCAGATCGTCTCGTCCGCCGCCGCGGGGGACGCTCCCGTGAACAGCGCGGCCACCATGCCCGCTGCGACCAGTAGTGCCGCCCGTGCTCGTCTTCCCACCGTGATTCCCTCCGAAGCGGTCATGAGCCTCCCACACGCTGCCCACCGACCGAGGGGATCAGTCCTCCTGGCCGTCCGGGGCGGTCGACCGCACCAAGGAGACCGGTTCCGTCTGCTGGTTGGAGGCGGAGACGCGGGTGGTGTGGCGGGTGAGGCGCAGGCCCATCGTCGTGAGCGTCTCGGTGTCGTACAGGGCGCACAGCAGCGCGGCCGCGTCCGGGAGCGGCAGCGTGTCCGTCGCGCCGTACCCCAACCGCTCGGCCGTCTCGGGGTCGTCGAGGGCTGCCTGCCGGGCGTGGGCGAGCACCTGGTGGGGATCGTCGACGACGAGTTCGTCGATCTGGATCCGCTGGGCGCGGACGCGCAGGTCGAGCGGGCGGGGCCGGGCGGGCCGGGGAGCCGCGACGACCGACCGCAGTTTCGGGTGGATCAGAGGCGTCACGTCCGCCAGGTGGTCCAGCGGCGTCGGGTCGGTCAGGCCGGTCGGATGGTTCATGCGGTGGGCTCCAGAGAACGGGCCGCCGGAACGACGGTGCACGGAACGGCAGAACGGGCGGGGCGGAAAGGCGGAGAAGCTGGGGCGGAAGGAGAGGAGGAGGACGGAGAAAGGAGGAAGCAGATAGGCAGTTGCTGCGGGGCTCGGGGCAAGATCAGGCGGGTCGTACCGAGTTGGCGTGTGATGGAGTCGGACATGCTTACCTTGGGAGCGCCGTACGAGCGTCGCAAGGTGCGCTGTGTGCACTGTGCTCAGCCTGCGCGGAATGTCGGACAGATCGAGCCGGAGCGGGACCGGAGCGGGAAGGGGGAACCGTGGCACGCGAACGGTCGGGCCGTACGGCACGGCACCTGGTCCTGGTGGCCCGCCTGCGACACCTGCGGGAAGGCGTCGGCCTGTCCGTACCGCAGGCGGCGACGCGGTTGGGCTGGCATCCCTCGACGCTGCGACGGCTGGAACAGGCGCAGACCTCCCTCGACGTCGGGCAGGTGTCCGCGCTGCTCGACCTGTACGGAGCCGGGGCGGCGGAGACCGACGACATCATGGGGCGGCTGAACGCCGCCAACATGCCCGGCTGGTGGCATCCCTGGCGGGACGCCATGGCCCCCTGGCTGATGGACCTGATGAGCGTGGAGTCCGCCGCCAGTGTCGTCCGCACCTGGCATCCGGCACTGGTCCCGCTGCTGCTGCGCACCCCGGCGTACGCGATGGCCGTGGACGAGGTCATGTTCCCGGAGCGTGACGCGGCAGAACGGCGCAGGCGTGCAGACTTCCTGGCGGAGCGTCAGAAGCGGCTCCAGGAGCAGCAGACCCGCCTCTGGGCCGTCCTGCCCGTCACCGCGCTGCGCTGCCAGGTGGGCGACGACCAGGTGATGCGCGAACAGATCGAGATGCTTCAACAGACAGCCGAACGCGGGGATGTGACGATGCAGCTGCACCCCGAGTACGCACCGCCGCACCCGCTCACCGGTGTTCCGGCGCTCTCCCTCTACCGGGTGGAGATCCGGGAGATCGCGGACCATGTGGTGCGGGAGGGCGGGCTGCCCGGCACGGCGGAGGTGTGGGACAGCCCCCACCCCGTGCAGACGTATCAGGGAATGCTGGACGTGTCGTGCGTGATGGCGATACGGCCGGCCCGAACCAGAGAGGTACTACAGGATGAGTACGACCGGAAATGGGCCTGAACTGCCCGCGCAGATCGACACGAGCGTCGCGCACTCCGCACGTGTCTGGAACTACTGGCTCGGCGGCAAGGACAACTTCCCGGCGGACCGGGCGGCGGGCGACGCCTACCGGGGCAAGTACCCGCTGATCGAGACGTTCGCGAAGGAGTCCCGGGACTTCCTGCGCCGGACCGTCACCTATCTCGCCCGGGACGCCGGGATCCGGCAGTTCCTCGACGTCGGGGCGGGGCTGCCGACCGCGAACAACACGCACGAGGTCGCCCAGCGGATAGCCCCGGAGTCCCGGATCGTCTACGTCGACCACGACCCCCTGGTGCTCCTGCACGTCCACGCGCTGCTGACCAGCGCCCCCGAGGGTGCGACCGCCTATGTCGAGGCGGACATGCGCGACACCGAGACCGTCCTCACGGGCGCGGCCAAGACCCTCGATCTGACGCAGCCCGTCGCCCTCGTGATCAGTGACGTCCTGGGGCACATCGTGGACTGGGACGACGCCCTGTCACTGGTACGACGCCTGGTGGAGCGCCTGCCCTCGGGCAGCTACCTCTCGCTGAGCCACTCCACCGCCTCCGACGAGGCCCACCGGGCCGTCCAGGACGAGTACAACGCCAGCGGTGCGATCCCGTACATCTTCCGGGAGCCGGAGACCACGATCGCGTTCTTCGACGGGCTGGAGATGGTGGAGCCGGGGATGGTGTCCTGGCCGAACTGGCGGCCCGACGCCAACACCGGCACCACCACGGCCCGGGCCGGCTGGGGCGCGGTCGCCCGCATTCCCTGATCCGCGTCCCGATCCCACCTCCGACTGCCGTGTCGCGTACGGGACTCCCCCGTACGCGGCGCGCACGGCCCGCAGAGGCTCTCGCCCATGAGCACCACAGGTACGACCGGCCACGAGGGCCCGGGCGGCGCCCGGCACGCGCGGGAGACGACGGACCGGCTGCTGCGGGCTGCGACCCGGTCCGGTGCGCATCTGATCGCGGAGGCCGCGCTGCTCGTCCAGGGGTGGGCGGTGCTGGCCGACCCGATCGCCGGGGCCGTCTACAGCACCCCCGCCGCCGCGGCCGCCGACGGGGTGCACGCCGCCGCCGATCCGCGGGACCACCCGCACTGCCTTCACCGCCCGGCGGCCGGAGCCGTCCTCGTCCTGGCCCCCGGCCCCGCCGTCCCCCGGAGCAGGCCGCCCGCGTCGCCACGTCCACCGCGGCCCTCCTGGAGGTGCGCGGGCAGCGGGCGGCGGAGCTGCGGGGCGAGCAGATGCGGCTGCACACCACCCTCGTCCGGCTGCTGCTGGCCGGCCACACCACCGCCGTCGCCGAGACGCTGGGCGGAAGCCGGCTCACCCACGTCACGGTCTACCGGCTCACCGGCGCCGACGTCCCCACCGCCCACCAGGTCCTGTGGCGGGCCGTACGCCCCTCCCTCGCCCCGCACGCCGACGCCTGCACCCTGCTGGGCCGGCTGGACGGCGAACTCGTCGTCGCCGAGCTCCACCGCGGCGGCGACGACGGGCGGGTCCTGCGCCTGGTCTCCCGGGTGAGCGAGCGCCACCATCTGCTCGCGGGCATGGCCGGGCCACTGCCCCTGGCCGAGATGCCCACCGCCCACAGCGACGCCGCCGCCGCCCGGCACAGCGCCACCCCCGACCGCCGGATCGTCCCCGCCGACGCCGTCGGCACCTCCCGGCTCGTGCCGCTGCTGCCGACCGCCCCGTACGTCCGCTGGGCGGGGTCCGTACTGCGCCCGCTGACCCCGGCCCACCGGCATCTGCTCCTCGTGTGGCTCCGCACCGGCTCCAAGCCCCGCGCCGCCGCCGCGCTCGGTCTGTCCGCCGGTACGGTACGGGCCCGGATACGCGAGCTGTCCCGGCTGCTCCGCGCGGACCTGGAGGACGCCACCGTGCAGGCGCATCTGCTGCTCGTCCTCCGCGCGCCCGCCTCCGCCGACCCCGACGAGGGCGACCACGGGGACGGCGGCACCGCCCGGCTGGAGACGCTGCCCGCCGGCCTCCTGGACACCGATGCGGTCCGGGCCTGGGCCCGCGGACTGGTCGGCGGCCTGGAGCCGCATCTGCGGATCGCGCTGGCCTGCTGGCTGGACCATCACGCCAGGACGGCCCCGGCGGCGGCCGAACTGCACGTCCACCGCACCACCCTGTCCAACTGGCTCACCCAGTGCGCCGAGCACCTCGCCCAGAACCTCGGCGACGCCGCCGTGCGCGCCGAGGTCCACCTCGCGCTGCGGGCCACCCGGACCGGCCCCGACGACCCGGCGTCCCTCCCCCGGCGCGGCGGCCGCACCTACCGCCGGCTGTGACCGGCGGCGAAAGGCCTGGCTAGGACGGCGCCTGGCCCGTCTCGAAGCGGCTGACGCGGTCGCCGGTGACCGTGAAGACCCAGCGGGTCCGCATCGTGCCCCAGGCGTCGTTCGTGTAGTCGACGACGAGGACGCGGCCGTCGTCGGATGCGTCCACGACCTTCATACGGCCGTTGGCCTGCGGCGAGAAGATCTCCTTCTCCGTCCAGGCGGCCAGGTCCCGTTCGCTGCCGTCGTCGGACATGGTGGCGTCCTCGGTGAGGACGTCGGCGAAGAAGGCGTCCTTGTCGCCCGCGTTCACCGCGGCGATGAACTTCTCCACCACCGGGTCGCTGATCGATGTGGTCATCGTGCTCCTCCTCTTTCTTCGTCCCACCGAGTCTTCGTCTTCCACCCACCGAGTCTCTGTCGGCGGGTTCACCCCCGCATGTCGTCCCTCACCTGCCGCCCCTCGGCGGTCCGGCTCAGGAAGACGTCCCGCCCCGGGCACGTCGTGTGCGCGGGCCACAGCGCGTGGACCGGGACGTGGACGGGCGGGTCCAGGTCGACGACGTACGCCGCGCCGCCCGCCGCCGGGCCCGGGGGCGTCGTGACGAAGGCGATGCGGCCGGTCGCGGTGACGGCGGTGACGGGCGGCGTGCCCTGGACCGGGTTGCGCCGGACGTCCGGTTCGACGCCCGCCCGACGGCACAGGCCGATCAGGAGGTCCGTGTACGCGGACGAGCCCGCCTCGCCCCACACCGTGAGCGGCCGGCCGCGCAGGTCGGCCAGGGCCACGGCGGGCCGGGCGGCGAGCGGGTCCCCGGCGGGGACGGCGACCCGCAGGCGGTGTTCGCCGATCCGGGCCCGGGTCAGCCCCGTGTCGGCGGGCATGGCACGGCTCAGGCCCAGATCGCAGGCGCCCGTGAGGAGTTGCTCGCGCAGTTCGTCGGGGAAGAGCTGTCGGACGTGGGCCTGTATGCCCTGCTCCTCCGTGCCCGCCCGGGTCAGCAGCTCGACGACCTCCTCCGCCGTGACCGCCGGGGTGTGGCCGATCCGTAGGTGCCCGGCCCGGCCGCGCCCGATGCGGCGGGCCCGGTCCAGGGCGGCGAGCGCCTGGGAGCTGAGCGCCCGGGCGTCGTCGATGAGGGCCTGGCCGGCCGGGGTCGGGGTCACGTGCTGGTGGCCCCGGTCCAGGAGCCGGACGCCGACGTGCCGCTCCAGGGTGCGGATCGAGGTGCTCAGCGCCTGCTGGCTCAGGTGCAGCCGTTCGGCCGCCCGGGTGAACCCGCCCTCCTCGGCGACGGCGACGAGATGCTCCAGCTTGCGCAGGTCCAGGCTCACGCGGCCTCCCGTACTCCCGAAAAGGATCAGCGGACCGTGTAACCACCGTTGGCGAAGATCGTCTGACCCGTGATCCAGCCGCCTTCGGTGACGAGGAACGTGACCAGCGGCGCGATGTCCTCGATCTCCGTCAGCCGGCCGCCCATCGCCTGGGACTTGTGGAACTCCACGCGCTCCGGCGTCTCCTGCGGGTAGAAGAACGGCGTGTCCATCGGCCCCGGGGCCACATTGTTCACCGCGATGCCGCGCGGTGCGAACTCCTTGGCCGCCGCCCGGGTGAAGTGCTCCAGCGGGGCCTTGGCGCCCGCGTAGGTGGAGTACCCGTCCGTGAACGCGGCGAGCAGGGACGTCACCAGGCTGACGATGCGACCGCCGTCGTTGAGGCGCGCACCGGCCTCCTGGAGGAAGAAGTACGCCGCCTTGGAGTTGATCGCGAACATGCGGTCGTACTCCTCCTCCGTCGTCTCGGCGATCGGCTTCCGCAGCACCATGCCCGTGGTGTTCACCGCGACGTCCACCCCGCCGAAGGCGTCGAGCGCCTGGTCGAAGAGGCTCCGCACCCCCTCCACGCGGGTCAGGTCCTCCCGGACGACGACGGCCTGGGAGCCCGTGCCCCGTACGGCCTCCGCCGTCTTCTCGGCATCGGCCGCGGTGTTCTCGCCGTGGTAGTGGACGACGACGTTCGCTCCGGCCTCGCCGAGCGAGCGGCTGATCAGGCCCCCGAGATTCTTCGCGCCCCCGGCGACGACGGCGGTCTTCCCCTTCAGCGACTGCTGCTGCTCACTCATAGCGGATTCCTTTCTCCGAAATGCACCATTCGTTGTGGTTCCGATGTCCACGCTAGGAGCGGGGCGTGCCGAGGGGAAACAGAAAGATCGCGTCGCCCCACCAGGAAGATGGGTCGCCGCAGGTCACGGACGGTACGGAGCAGGTCGGCGCGGGTGAACGGACCCCCGTCCGGGTGACCGGAAACGTCATTGACGTACGCCTGCGGGTCACGAAGGATCACCGCGTGACGACCACCGCGCACCCTTCCCCCTCCCCCGCTCCCGCCCCGTCCCGGCCCATCGCCCTGATCACCGGCGTCGGCCGCAGCATCGGCATCGGCGCGGGCATCGCGCGGCGGCTGGCGGCCTCCGGCTGGGACGTCGCCTTCACCTACTGGACGCCGTACGACCGCCGTATGGAATGGGGCGCCGAGGCCGGAGCCGCCGAGTCCATCGCGAAGGAACTGGCGGAGGCCGGAGCCCGCACGGCGGCGATCGAGGCGGACCTCACCGACCCCGACGCGCCGACCCGCATCTTCGACGAGGCCGAACAGCGCCTCGGCGGGCCGGTGACCGCGCTGGTCCTCTCGCACGCGGAGTCGGTGGACTCGGGGCTGCTGGACACCACCGTGGAGGCGTTCGACCGGCACTTCGCGGTGAACTCCCGGGCCAGTTGGCTGCTGATCCGGGAGTACGGTCTCCGCTTCCGCGGCGCACCGGGCACCGCCACCGGCCGGATCGTCGCGCTCACCAGCGACCACACCGTGGGCAACCTCCCCTACGGTGCGAGCAAGGGGGCCCTGGACCGCATCACGCTCGCCGCCGCCCACGAGCTGGCCCACCTCGGGGTGACGGCGAACGTCGTCAACCCCGGGCCGGTCGACACCGGATGGATGTCCGACGACCTGCGCGAGTCCCTGGTCCGCGCAACCCCGCTCGGCCGGCTCGGCACCCCGCGGGACACCGCCCATCTGGTGGACTTCCTCTGCTCCCCCGAAGGTCAGTGGGTCAACGGACAGTTGCTGAAGAGCAACGGCGGCGCGGCCGCCTAGAAGGTGTCTAATCTGACCTGGTCCATGTAGTGCACAGGGGGTTGTATGCACAGCGAAGACCGGGCCGGCGGAGCGGACGACGGGCAGGGCAGGCGCTTCGCCGACCACCGGGCGGACGGCGACGGCCCCCGGACCGTGATCGACGGCCGCTACGAGCTGCTGGAACGGATCGGCAGCGGCGGGATGGGCGAGGTCTGGAAGGCCCACGACCGGCGTCTGAACCGGTTCGTCGCCGTCAAGGGGCTCCTCGACCGGACCGCCGTGACCGGGGGCACGCAGGCGGCGGCGATGCAGCGCGCCCGGCGCGAGGCGGAGGCCATCGCCAAGATCGAGCACCCGAACGTGGTGACGGTCCACGACCAGGTCGAGACCGACCACCAGGTCTGGATCGTGATGAAGCTGCTCGAAGCACGGTCCCTCGGCGATCTGTTGGGCCGCGACGGGGTTCTCGCCGTGCCGCGTGCCGCGAACATCGGCCTCCAGGTCCTCCAGGGCCTGCGGGCGGTCCACACGGCATCGGTCGTCCACCGCGACGTGAAGCCCGGCAACGTCCTCGTCCGGGACGACGGCCTCGCGATCCTGGTCGACTTCGGTATCGCCACCTTCGAGGGGGCGGACCGGGTGACCCGGACCGGCAGCGTCATCGGCACCCCCTCCTACCTGGCCCCCGAACTCTTCGCCCCCGCCTCCCCGGGCCCCACCCCCGCCTCCGACCTGTGGGCGCTCGGCGTCACGCTGTACGAGGCGGTCGAGGGCCGCGTGCCGTTCGCCGGGCACGAGGTGTGGGAGGTCCAGGAGAACATCCGGCAGAACCCCGACCCCGTCCTCCGGTACGCCGGTCCCCTCGCCCCGGTCGTCCAGGGGTTGTTGGTGACCGATCCCCGGGAGCGGCTGGACGCGGCGACGGCGGAGGCGATGCTCCGCGAGGTGCTCGACGACCCCGCCTCGCCGAACGCGGTCGCGGCGGCGACCCATCCGCCCACGGCGGTCTCCACACCGGCCCCCTCGCCACCCCCGACACCCCCGAGACCCGTTCTGCGCGCGGCCGTTCGGTCTCCGGAACCCGCTCCTCCGACGCCTGCGGCGAGCGGGCGGCGCGCCCGGTACCGGAGTTGGCAGATCGCGGCGGCCCTGGTGTGCGTGGCGCTGCCGGCAGGCGCGGGCTGGCTGGTCGCGCAGGGCGGCGGCGAGCGCGGCGGGGCCGACGACCGTGCGGGATCGGCGCGGGGCCGGGGCGAGGGCTCGGACGGCAGCGGCAGCCGGGAGCGGTGGAAGGACACGCACCCCACCCTGGAGATCGGCGTCAAGGACGACCAGCCCGGGCTGAGCAAGTTCGACAGGAAGACGCGTACGTACCAGGGGTACGACATCGATCTGGCCTACGCGATCGCCGAGAGCATGGGGTACGGCAAGGGCGAGGTCGCCTTCACGACGGTCGCCACGGACTACCGGTCCACCGCGCTCAAGACCAAGCAGGTGGACCTGGTCATCGCCTCCTACAGCATCACCGACGACCGCAAGACGGCCGGCCCCGACGGCTACAGCGTCGACTTCGCGGGCCCGTACTACGAGGCGAGCCGGGGCTTCCTGGTCCGCGAGAAGTCGGCCAAGTACACGATCAACGACTCCAGCGATCTGCGGGACCTGGGTGTCGAGGTGTGCACGGCACGGGAGTCGACGTACGAGAAGGCGCTGCCGAAACAGGGCTTCACCATGGCGAAGTCGCAGCCCAACACCTATCAGGACTGCCTGGACAAGCTGTTGGACCCGAAGTCCGACGTGTACGCGGTGGCCTCGGACGACATCATTCTGGCCGGGTACGTCGAGGCCAACCCGGGCAAGGTGCGGCGGCTGGAGAACATCCGGGGTGCGGAGGGCTACGGCGTGGCGATGCGGCCGGAGTCGCCGATCCTGAAGGGCGAGGTGTGCTCGGCGCTGCGGACGATCCTGGCCGGACGGGTCTGGGAGGACATGTACAAGGAGAACCTGTCGGGCCTGGTGGGCGACAAGAACCCGCCGGGACGGCCGGAACTGACGGAGTGCGAGGGCTTCTGAGGCCGCGGTACCGCAGGGCCTGCGAGGTCGCGGCGGTGCTGGAGGCCCCCGGCCCACCGCTCCGGCTCACCGCTCCGGGAACCGCTCCCCGCACCGGCTGCAGAACACCGGCGAGGGGTCCTGCGACAGCCGCCCGCACTCCGGGCAGACCCGGTCCAGCATGCAGGGCCCCTCGCCGCCCTCGTACGCCCCGCTCGGCGGCTTGATCGCCAGGCCGGGGCGGCGGCGGTGGACGGTGAGGTAGGTGAGCCCGTCCGGTCCCGCCGCGAGCGCGCGCCGGGACGTGCGGGGCAGCCAGAGAACGGTGCCCGGCGCGAGGTCCAGGGCCTGGCCGCCGGCCCTCAGAAGGCCCGCCCCCTCCAGCACCACAAGCAGCACATCGAGCACGTCCTCCTGGTGCTCACCGACCTCGGCGCCGGACGGCAGCCGCACCAGATTGGCATCCAACTCCCGCCCGGGCTCGGCCAGATGCCACAGCGCGCCGCGCTCGCCGGGAGCGGCTGCGGACAGCAGATCGTCGATGACGGCGAGGACCCGGGGAGCAGCGTTCACGGCATCCAGGCTACGCCGCTGCCGTAGGCTGTCCGGCCGGCTTACCAGGGAGGGCATAGGAATGGACCGGGCACGGGACGACACGCGGTATCCGCCGATCGAGCCGTACGAGAGCGGGATGCTGGATGTCGGGGACGGCAACCACGTGTACTGGGAGGTGTGCGGCAACCCGGACGGCAAGCCGGCCCTCGTGGTCCACGGCGGCCCCGGGTCCGGCTGCTCGCCCGGCTCCCGCCGGTACTTCGACCCGGACCGCTACCGGGTGGTCCTCTTCGACCAGCGGGGCTGCGGCCGCTCCACACCGCACGCGAGCGATCCGGCGACGGACATGCGGCACAACACGACGGCCCACCTGATCGCCGACATGGAACGCCTGCGGGAGCACCTGAACATCGACACGTGGCTGCTGTACGGGGGCTCGTGGGGCTCGACCCTGATCCTGGCGTACGCCGAGGAGCACCCGGAGCGGGTCACGGAGGTGGTGATCCAGGCGGTGACGACGACCCGCCGCAGCGAGATCGACTGGCTCTACCGGGGCGTGGGACAACTCTTCCCCGAGGCCTGGGCCGCCTTCCGCGCGGGCGTCCCCGAGACGAGCGACCCGGCCGGTCTGGTCGCGGCGTACGCCCGCCGGTTGGAGAGCGAGGACGCGGCCGTACGGGAGAAGGCGACGGCGGACTGGTGCGCCTGGGAGGACGCGGTCGTCTCGATGGAAGCGACCGGGGGCCCGGCCCCGTACGGCGGCCGCCCGGACCGCGAGCAGCTGGCGTTCGTCCGGATCTGCGCCCACTACTTCGCCCACGGAGCCTGGCTGGAGGAGGGCCGGCTCCTGGCCCGCGCCCACCGCCTTTCCGGCATCCCGGCCGCCCTGATCCACGGCCGCTTCGACCTCGCGGGCCCCCTGATCACCGCCTGGGAACTGGACCGGGCCTGGCCGGACGCCACGCTCACGATCATCGACAACGCGGGCCACATGGGCGGCACGGAGACCCGGCGGGCGGTGCTGGCGGCGCTGGACGGGTTCGCGGGGAAGCGGTGAGGCCAACCCGCCCCCGGCCGAAGCACTCCGGGGGCGGGCCCGTACGCGGGGCGTGCGGCTCCTACCAGGCGAACGCCTCCGGCGAAGGACCCGGGCAGTTCGAGCCCTGGGGGTGCCCTTGTGAACGCGCTTGGCGGATCGAAGCTGCACCGGGCCGCCCCGGGCGATCCTCAAAAGATGCGTGCGAGCAGAGCGGCAAGCGACGCAACGCCGACCACCATCCATCCAGCGGCCAAGGCGCTTATCGAAAAATCAGAGAGCCCCGTCCCGCGCAGAGCCTCCCTGAAATCCCTCCCCCATCCTCGCGGGCTGTATTGCACCAGAACACCGATGGGCAGGAAGGCCAGGAGGACACAAAGGAGCATCATTCAGGAGACTCCACGCATCAGGAGATAAAAGAAGGCCAAAGCCATAAAGACACCGAAGGCGATGAGAATCCCACCGAAGACTCTCACCGCCCCCAGCCGGCGGGACCTTTCGTGCTCGATCGAACTCGCAGCCAGATGCCTGCCGGACATCTGATCCGCCATACCCCACCAGTTCCTCCTCAGAGAGAACCCCATCAGAACCATGACGAGAGAAAAGAAGAGAAGCACGACAAACCACCCACTCAGGATCTACCCATTAGGCAGCGGGCGCCCCAACTCCTGGAGTTGGGGCGCCCGCCATCGACCGATTCAGCCCGTTCGGACGGACACACCCTCAAGGCGTCAGTTCAGCTTGAACATCCATGTGTGATTCAATCCGCCTCCCAATCCGGCTCCGACTCCCGGGCCGCCACCATAACTGGTCGCCCACACCGGCTCGTTTCGGAAGTTGCGGACAGCAGTACGATCCGTATTGACCGCGGCCTCGTGAGCGGCAGTCACACCTCCGAAGTAATGAGCCGAGACCGATTTGTCTATTCCGTAACCGGCGAGCTGATCGAGGTCGTCCGCATTGCTTTCCACGTAACTCCCGTCTCCGGCCAGGCCTCCATCGAACAATCCGACGCCAGCGGAGAAGCTAAGACCGTACTTTCGTTCACCCTTGGCATCCTTGCTCCACATGAAGCAAGCCCCAGCGCTGCCCAGCGCGACAACACCGCCCGACAACCCGGCACACACCCCGCGTGTCCTTTTCTCGCCCTTCGTCGAAACGGAATCGACCGCCAATTTCTTCAGTTTCGCCGCTTCGCGCTTGACCGCGCCTGCCACATCCGGTCCATTCTGGTACTTCTTCGGATAGTAAACCTTGTACCCGGGGACTCGCTTGGGAATGCGCGGGATCATGAAGGTCGACGGGCTCGCCCGGTAGTTTCCGTAGTAGCGAACCGAATCGACGTCCTTCTTCGGCGTCTGCTTCCACACCCACTTCGAGCTCTTCTTCGTGTACCCCGCCGTCATTCCCCGGTCACTGGCCCACCGCTCGTCGTTGTACGAGTTGCCACCCACCGGACCGTCCGGGCGCAGGCCCGTCGGGTCGGACTTCGTGAGCGGGCTGTTGTGGGCGTAGCTGTAGGCGTTCATCTGGGCCGGATCACGGAAGTCGATGATCGGGTCGACGGAGAGGAAGCGGCCCAGGACCGGGTCGTACTCGCGGGCGCCCAGGTGCGTGAGGCCCGTAGGGTCGTTTGTTCCGCCGACGAAGCCGCGGTTACCGAAGACCGTCGACTGCCCGGAACGCAGCCCGCCGAAGGGCAGTTGCTTCCTGCGGGTCAGGGCGAGTGTGCCGACCGCGATGGCCGTCATCGCCGTGCCCTGGTGGTCATTGATCAGGTAGGCGATGGCGTTGCCGTTGCGGACCGCGACCGTTTCGCCGTTGTGCACGTAGTACCGGGTGGCGGTCTTCGCGCCGTTCGCCGCGAGGTTCAGCTGGTCACCGTTCGGGAGGGTGAGGGTACTGGAGCCGTCGCCGTTCTTCGCGACGATGCGGTTGCCGTCCGCGTCGTAGATGTAGCTGGTCTGCTATCCGCCCTCGGTGAGCGTCGCCAGGTGCCCCTCGGCATCCCACGTAAGGTCCTGGGCCTTCGTGCCGATCGTCCGCTTGATGGTATTGCCGGCCTTGTCGTACGCGGGGGAACACCGACGTCACCCTGACCGCGGAGGTCTCCGACGCGGACGGTGGAACGTTCCGCGCTCAGTTCCGCCTCTGGCGCGCCAACCAACTGGCCGGTGGCACGGAGATCTTCAATCAGATCGTGTCCGCCACGTCCGGCACCGTCGCGAAGGTGAAGGTACCCGAGGCAACCCTCCAGACGCATCTGGAAGCGGCGGGCGGCAACTTCGGCTGGAAGGTGCAGACCCTCGACTCGGCCGCCAACTCTCCCTGGGTTCCGACGGGCACCTGTGGCTTCACCTTCGATCCGACGCGCCCCAGCTCGCCGCCCACCATCAGTTCTGCGGAGTTCCCCGACGGGTCCGACGGATGGCCGGCCGCCACCGGGCAGGCTCGCACCGCCGGGACATTCATCCTCGGCAATGGCGGTGTCAACGACGTCAAGTCCTACGAGTACTGGACCGATTGGGACCTCACCGTTCGCCCGCTCCTGCCAGTACGACCGCCAGGAACTCGCCGTCTTCGACGAGGCCAACAACCACTGGCAGAACGCCGACCAGATCCTCGCCATCGGTGACGTGGACGGCCCCCTGGACACCGACGGCGACGGCACCGCAGAGGTCGCCGGATACCCCGACCTCCTGGTCAAGGAAGGCAACTTCCTCTGGCTGTACTTCGGTTCCGCCTCCTTCTATCTCGACGACGTACGCGACCCCGTGCTCGTCGGCAGCGGATCCTGGTCGTCCTACGACCTGGCCGCGCCGGGCGACCGCACCGGCAACGGCCACGTCGATCTCCTCGCACGGCACCGGACCAACGGCGAACTCCGGCTCTACGCCGGGACCGGCCCTTCGGGAGAGGGCCTCGGCAGTGGTCCCCAGTCCACTGTCATCGGTTCCGGCTGGACGCGAAGCCACCGGCCGTTGGTGACCGCCGTTCCTGACGCGGGGTCGGACAACAAGACGGACGTCTTCGCCACGGGCGGCGACGACAAGTTCTACCTCTACCCCAACATCTCCGGCAGCGGTGTAGCCGTCGGGACCCAGGGCTGGCTGGACTTCCAGGCTCTCAGCTGACGCGTCGGGCAACAACGCAAGGGGGCCTCCCGTCGCTGTGACGGGAGGCCCCCTTGTCCTGTGCGCTCCCTGCCCTACCAGGCGAACGCCTCCGGCGAAGGGCCCGGGCCCGGGAAGATCTCGTCCAGGCCGGCGAGCACTGCCTCCGGCAGCTCCAGCTCAAGCGCCCGCAGCGCGCTGTCCAACTGCTCGCCGGTGCGCGGGCCGACGATCGGGCCCGTGATGCCGGGGCGGGTCAGCAGCCAGGCCAGGGCCGCCTCGCCGGGCTCCAGGCCGTGCTTGTCGAGCAGGTCCTCGTACGCCTGGAGCTGCGCCTTGGTAGCGGGGTCGGCCAGGGCGTCGGCCGCGCGGCCCGAGGCGCGGCGGCCGCCCTCGGTCGTCTTCTTGATCACGCCGCCCAGCAGACCGCCGTGCAGCGGCGACCAGGGGATGACCCCGAGACCGTACTCCTGCGCGGCCGGGATGACCTCCATCTCGGCGCGGCGCTCGACCAGGTTGTAGATGCACTGCTCGCTGACCAGGCCGAGCGAACCGCGCCGGGCGGCCTGCTCGTTGGCCTGGGCGATCTTGTAGCCGGAGAAGTTGGACGAGCCGGCGTAGAGGATCTTGCCCTGCTGGACCAGGACGTCGATCGCCTGCCAGATCTCGTCGAAGGGCGTGTTCCGGTCGACGTGGTGGAACTGGTAGAGGTCGATGTGGTCGGTCTGGAGGCGCTTGAGCGAGGCGTCGACCGCGCGCCGGATGTTCACGGCGGAGAGCTTGTCGTGGTTGGGCCAGGCCTCACCGTCGGCGCCCATGTTCCCGTACATCTTGGTGGCCAGGACCACCTTGTCGCGGCGGCCGCCGCCCTGGGCGAACCAGGTGCCGAGGATCTCCTCGGTGCGCCCCTTGTTCTCGCCCCAGCCGTAGACGTTGGCCGTGTCGAAGAAGTTCAGGCCCGCGCCGAGCGCGGAGTCCATGATCGCGTGACTGTCCGACTCATTGGTCTGCGGGCCGAAGTTCATCGTTCCGAGAACGAGCCGACTGACCTTGAGTCCCGTACGTCCGAGCTGTGTGTACTTCATGGCACCCAAGCCAACGCCTTCGAGTCCACTCCAGGCAAGGACGCGAGGACCGGGTGTCCCTCGCCGCCCCCTGCCGGCGGTAACGGGCCCCGCCCGTCGATGCCCCCGCCCGGCGCCGCCCGTAGGCACCAACCGTCCGGCACCACCCGTCGGCGTCGGGCGTCTGCCTCAGGCGTCGCCCTCCAACGTGATCACCAGCGTCCGCAGCAGCCGGTTCAGCTCCTCGCAGTCCTTCTCGTCCAGCCGCGCCAGCATCCTGCGCTCGTTGCGCACATGCCCCTCCACCGTGTCGTCGACGAGCGCCCGCCCGGCGTCGGTGAGCGTGACGTGCAGGCTGCGGCGGTCGTCCGGGACGGCCTCCCGGACGACCAGGCCTCGGGCGGTCAGGCGGTCGATCCGGTTCGTCAGCGCGGCCGAGCTGACCATGACGCTCGCGGCCAGCTCCTTGGGGGTGAGCGGGCGGTCGCTGCGGCGGAGGGTGGCGAGGACGTCGAACTCCCAACGCTCCATGCCGTGTTCGGCGAAGTACCGACCGACCTCCTTGTCGACGAGCCGGGTCAGCCGCAGGAGCCGGCCCACCGCGCCCATGGCCTCCAGGTCCAGGTCGGACCGCAGAGCGGCCCACTGGTCCAGGAAGTCGTCGACCGCGTCCCGCGTCCGCGTCCCCGTCTCGTCCATCGCCCGGCCCCACTCCTGGTACTTCCACGTCGAACTGTTTGACGTCAGCCTACCTCCCGCCCTACCTTTCCGTTCCATGAGAGATAGTTCGACGTCGAATGATTACGGGGACATCGCGGCCCGACCCGCGAACGGCGACTTCGACACCGGCGACTTCGACACCGTCGCCCGTGTCATCCACTCCCGCCGCAGCGTCCGCCACTACCGGCCCGACCCGATACCCGCCGGTCTCCTCCGGCGGCTGACCGACCTCGCCCTCCGGGCGCCCTCCGGCTTCAACCTCCAGGCGCGGTCCGTCGTCACCGTCGCCGCTCCGGCCGGCCTCCGCGCGCTCACCGCCGCGACCGGCGGGCAGCCCCACCCCCAGGAGGCGCCGGTGATGCTCGGGTCCGTCGCGGAGTCGGCCGCCCACCGGGAGGACCGGGGCGACATCTGGGAGACGGCCCGCGCCCACCCGGGCCGCCGGGAGCACGCGCTGACCTGCTTCAGCGAGACCTTCGGGCGGTGAGGACCCCCGTGCCCCCGGAGCCTGCCCATCGCGCCTCGCCCGCGCCACTCACTCCACTCGCGCCACTCACGCCACCCGCGCCGACGACGTCACGGAGACCGGTATGACCCGACAGAGCCAGGTGCGGATCTCCTTCGTCACCGCCCTCGCGCCCCTCGTCTGGGGTTCCACCTACCTGGTCACCACGGAGTTCCTGCCGCCCGACCGTCCCCTGCTCGCCTCCACCGTGCGCGCCCTGCCGGCCGGGCTGATCCTGCTCCTGGTGACCCGCGTTCTGCCCCGGGGCGTCTGGTGGCTGCGCGCGACCGTGCTGGGCGTCCTGAACATCGGCGCCTTCTTCTACTTCCTCTTCCTCGCCGCCTACCACCTGCCCGGCGGCGTGGCGGCCCTCGTCATGGCCGTCCAGCCGATGATCGTGCTGGTCCTCGGCGCCCTCTTGCTCGGCGCCCGGATACGGCTCCCGCACATCGGCGCCTGCCTGCTCGCCGCCGCCGGGGTCGCACTCCTGGTCCTCCGGCCGCAGGCCGCCCTGGACGGCGTCGGCGTGCTCGCCGGGCTCCTGGGGGCCGTGTGCATGGCCTCGGGCATCGTGCTGACGAAGCGCTGGGGGCGCCCCGAAGGGGTCTCGTCGGTGGCGTTCACCGGATGGCAGCTCACCGTCGGCGGCCTCGTCCTGCTGCCCGTCACCCTGCTCGGCGAACCGCTCCCCGACCGCCTGACCTGGGGCAACGTCGGCGGCTTCGGCTACCTGAGCATCATCGGGGCGCTGCTGGCGTATGTCGTGTGGTTCCACGGCATAGCACGGCTGCCGGCGCTCACCGCATCGTTCCTGTCGTTCGGCTCACCCCTGGCCGCGACGGTCCTCGGCTACCTCTTCATGGGGCAGACGCTGGGACCGCTCCAGTTGCTGGGCGCGGTGGGTGTCATCGGTGCGGTGGTGCTGGCGCAGCGCGGCGCGGGGGCGTCGCCCGGTACGCCGCGCACGCCGACCGCCTCAGCCGCCGAAGGCGGCCCCCACGGCGACGACGACGAATATCAGCACGAGCACGGCCGCCATGATGCGGTTTCTGGTCTTCGGGTCCACCCTTCGAGCGTAGCGGCACCGCCCACCGGACCGACGCCCAGCCCGCCCGGGTCACCGCAACCGCACCCGCACACCGGGCCGACGTGACCGCCCCCGTACACCGGTCGGCGTAACGGCGGCGCTCACCCGCCCAGCGGCCAGGCCCGCACCGCCGAGTAGCGCGGCCGCTCCCCCGGCACCCCGGACACCGGCAGGTGACTCCGTACGAGCGTGAGCTCCCCGGCCTCCCAGCGCTCCCCCTCGAACCCCGCCAGCGCCGCGGCGAAGGGTCGCAGGTCCGCCGCGCGCCGGCTGCGGGCCAGGGTGAGATGCGGGGTGTGACGGCGGTGCTCCTCCGTCGTGAGCCCGGCCCGCCGGGCGGCGGCATCCGCGCGCTCGGCGAGCAGCCGCAGCGTGTCGAGCCCGCCCGCCGCCCCGGCCCACAGTGCCCGCCCGCCGAAGTGCCCGGCCCCGCGCATCCGGAGCGCGAAGGGCGCGGTACGGCGCGCGGCCCGCTCCAGGCGCGCCTCCAGCTCCGGCCGCACGTCCTCGGGCACCTCCCCGTAGAACGCCAGCGTGAAGTGCCAGCCCTCGGGACCCGTCCAGCGCAGTTCCGGCGCCCCGGGCAGGGCGTGCAGCGGCGCGAGAGCCGCACGGAGCTCGGCGACGGCCGCGGCGGGCGGCAGGACGGCGACGAAGAGGCGCTCGGTGGCCGGACGACCGGGATCGCTGCTGCTCATGCGCGCGAGTCTGGCAGGTCCGGGCGCGTCCGGGACGCCGGGCCTATCGTTGTCCTACGCGGCTGCCCGCACGCCCGTGCGGCAGCGGGGAGGAGCGGCACGATGACCGTCGTAGACACCGACAGGATCGACATGGCCGACACCAGCGACGAGCGCACTCTGGACGAGATGTTCGAGTGGCTTGAGCCCACCCCCGAGGGATTCAAGGTCGAGATCGTCGAGGGGACCGTCCACATGTCGCCGCAGCGGGACACGCACTGGGAGATCATCCGCAGGATCGTCCGTGCTCTGGAGGACCGGTTCGGAATGGACGTGAGGGCCCTCTCGGACGTACGCATCGACTTCGGCGAAGGCAACGGCTTCGCCCCTGACATCGTGAAGCTCTGCGACAAGGCGGCCAAGAACAGCCACGGCCGCTGGCTTCCCGAGCACATCGAGTTCGTCGGCGAGGTCATCTCCAAGGGCACGGCCGCGGCCGACTACGGGCCCAAGAAGGACGCCTATGCGGCTGCCGGCGTCCCCGTGTTCCTCATCGTCGACCCGTACGTGGGTCGCTGCCTCCTCCACTCGGAGCCGAAGGACGGCGGCTACCACAAGAAGGTCGTCGTCGACTTCGGCCTCGACGTCGATCTCACCGACACCGCCATGGACCTGGTCCTGAAGACCGACGCCTTCCCCCGCGACTGACCCCGCGCCCGGGCACACGAAAGGCGCCCTCCCCCGCTCCCGGGGAGGGCGCCTTCCGTTCGCTCACGCCGCCGTCGCCAGCTGCTCGCGCGGAACGAAGCGGACATGCGGGCGGCCCGGGCGGAGGTCGACCTTCAGGCGGAGGCCGCCGACGCGGGCGAGGGCGAAGCCGACGGCCAGGGCGGCGATCACCGAGATCGCGCCGCCGGCCGCGAAGCCGACGCGGGCGCCGTACGTGTCGCTGATCCAGCCGACGATCGGGGCCCCCACCGGCGTACCCCCGGCGAAGACCATCATGTACAGGCTCATCACCCGGCCCCGCATCTCCGGGTCCGCGGCCATCTGGACGCTCGTGTTCGCGGTGATGTTCGTCGTCAGACCGAGCATGCCGATCGGGACCAGGAGGATCGCGAACAGCCAGACCGACGGGGACAGCGAAGCCGCGATCTCCAGCAGGCCGAACGCCGTGCCCGCCGCCACCAGCATCCGCAGCCGCGAGGAGCGGCGACGGGCCGAGAGCAGCGCACCGGCCAGCGAACCGACCGCCATCAGGATGTTGAAGAAGGAGTACATGCCCGCGCCGCCGTCGAAGATCTCGTCGGCGAAGGCGGTCAGCCAGATCGGGAAGTTGAAGCCGAACGTGCCGACGAAGCCGACCAGGACGATCGGCCAGACCAGCTCGGGGCGACCACGGACGTAAGCGAGGCCCTCGCGGAGCTGGCCCTTGGCGCGGGGCACGGTCACCGAGGCGTGCAGTTCGTCTCTCCGCATCATCAGCAGGCCGACGAGCGGGGCCAGGAAGGACAGGCCGTTGAGCAGGAACGCCCAGCCGCTGCCGACCGTGGTGATCAGGACGCCCGCGACGGCGGGGCCGATGAGCCGGGCGGACTGGAAGTTCGCCGAGTTCAGGCTGACCGCGTTGCGGAGCTGCGCGGGGCCGACCATCTCGGAGACGAACGACTGGCGGGCCGGGTTGTCGACGACGGTCACCATGCCGAGGAGGAAGGCGACCAGATAGACGTGCCAGACCTCGACGACCCCGGAGAGGGTCAGGACGGCCAGCGCGATACCGCACAGGCCGAGCATGGCCTGGCTGACGAGCAGGATCTGCCGCTTCGGGAGGCGGTCGGCGATGACGCCGCCGTACAGGCCGAAGAGCAGCATCGGAAGGAACTGCAGGGCCGTGGTGATGCCTACGGCGGTGGCGGAACCCGTCAGGCTCAGCACGAGCCAGTCCTGCGTGATGCGGGACATCCAGGTACCGGTGTTGGAGATCACGGCGCCCGTGGCGAACAGGCGGTAGTTACGGATCTTCAGCGACGAGAAGGTCCCGCCGGTCGTGCTCTCGTGGGTGGAAGTCGGTGCGGGGGCGGAGTCTGCTCCGGGTCCCGTACTCAAAAGGGTTCATCTCCTCGTACGTCTGCGGTGTGCGGTCCGACGAGGACGTGACGACGGGCGCTCCGGCGGCGATCCGGTCCGGCCGTATACGGGGATACGGCCCGGCAGATCACCGTCGGCGCGCCCGTGGGGTCACAGGTGGGCGAGCTTCTCCAACACGGGCGCGGCGGCCCGAAGCGTCTCCCACTCGTCCTCGTCCAGGCCCTCGGCGAGGTGGGCCAGCCAGGCGTTCCGCTTGGTGCGGCTCTCCGCGAGCATGGCCTCGGCCTGCTCGGTCTGGCTGACCCTCTTCTGCCGACGGTCATCGGGGTGCGGTTCCAGCCTGACCAGCCCCTTCGCCTCCAGCAGCGCGACGATGCGGGTCATCGACGGCGGCTGTACGTGCTCCTTGCGGGCCAGCTCACCGGGGGTGGCCGAGCCGCAGCGGGCCAGGGTGCCGAGCACCGACATCTCGGTGGGGCTCAGCGACTCGTCGACTCGCTGGTGCTTCAGGCGACGGCCCAGCAGCATCACGGCGGAGCGGAGGGAGCTCACGGCGGCGGCACTGTCGCCGTCGTGGATCAGGTCAGGCATGTTCGTTAGCGTAACTCATTACCCAATCTAAATACCACCCGGTTGCATCTCCCGTACATTCCGATCACCCGAACGAGTGAGTTGGAAGCGGAAAGTGACGCAAAGAGCGCTCCGGGGCGGCGACCCTGCTGGACATGGGATCGACAGTGCTCAGCCTGCGGATAGACGGTGAGCTGCTCGACCGGCTCCGGCAGCACGCCGCGAAACGCGGAATGAGCGTCCAGGACTACGTGGTCCGGACGCTCATTCGCGACGACTTCGACGAACGCTTCAAGGTGGCCGTCGAGGAGACGGAGAAGTTCTACGGAGAGACGGAGAAGCTCTGCGGGCCGACGGGCCCTGCGGTGACCAGGGACCCGATCACGTGAGGCCGAGCGCCGGCATCGCGTAGTAGAAGACGAAGACCGCCGACACCACGTACATCGCGATCGGGACCTCGCGGCCCCGGCCCGCGGCCAGCCGCAACACGGAGAAGGCGACGAAGCCGATGCCGATGCCGTTGGTGATCGAGTACGTGAACGGCATCATCACCATCGCGAGGAACGCGGGGACGGCGAGCGTGTAGTCGCTCCAGTCGATGTCCCGCACCGAGCCCGCGATGATCAGGAAGCCGACCGCCAGCAGGGCGGGAGTGGCCGCCTGCGACGGGACCATGGTCGCCAGCGGTGTGAGGAACAGCGCCACCGAGAAGAGCAGACCGGTCACCACGCTCGCCAGTCCGGTGCGGGCGCCCTCGCCGACGCCCGCGGTGGACTCCACGAAGCACGTGGTGGCGGAGGCGGAGGTCGCCCCGCCCGAGGCGACCGCGATGCCGTCCACGAACAGCACCTTGTTGATGCCGGGGAAGTGGCCCTTCTCGTCCATCAGCTTCGCCTCGTCGCCGACGCCCAGGATGGTGCCCATCGCGTCGAAGAAGCAGGAGAGCAGCACGGTGAAGACGAACAGCACGCCGGTCAGATAGCCGACCTTCTCGAAGCCTCCGAACAGGCTGACCTCACCGAGCAGCCCGAAGTCCGGGGCCGAGACCGGGTTGCCCGGCCACGACGGCGTCGTCAGGCCCCACGCCCCGTCCGGCAGACCCGCCACCGCGTCGATGACCAGGGCGACGACCGTCATGGCGATGATCGAGATCAGGATCGCGCCGGGCACCTTGCGCACGATCAGCGCGAGGGTGAGCAGCGCACCCAGGACGAAGACGAGAATCGGCCAGCCGTTGAGGTGGCCGTCGGCGCCGAGCTGGAGCGGCACGGTGGTGTGGGCGGCGTCCGGCATGCGCGAGACGAAACCGGAGTCGACGAGGCCGATCAGCAGGATGAACAGGCCGATACCGATCGCGATGCCCTTGCGGAGCGACCTGGGCACGGCGTTCATCACGCGTTCCCGCAGCCCGGTGGCGACCAGCAGCATCACCACCACGCCCGCGAGGACGACCATGCCCATCGCGTCCGGCCAGCTCATCCGGGGGGCGAGCTGGAGCGCGACGACGGTGTTGACGCCGAGACCCGCGGCGAGCGCGATCGGCACATTGCCGATGACGCCCATCAGCAGCGTGGAGAAGGCGGCGGAGAGCACGGTGGCGGTGACCAGCTGACCGTTGTCGAGCTGGTGGCCGTACATGTCCTTCGCGCTGCCCAGGATGATCGGGTTGAGCACGATGATGTACGCCATCGCGAAGAACGTGGCGAACCCGCCGCGGAACTCACGGGCGACCGTCGACCCCCGCTCGGAGATCTTGAAGAACCGGTCCAGGCTGCCCTGGGGCTGCGGATCCGCAGGGGGCGGGGAGTCGACCGGAGCGGTGGCCGAGGGGGGCATGGGTGACCTCAGTCGTACGTAGGGGAGGCGGAGCAAAGGACGAGAGGTGATCGAATTTGGATGTTCAGACGAACAATTCGAGCCAGCCCAAAGCAGATTCAGTATGAATACATCAAGCGAAGATCGCTATCTCCGCGCGTAGACCCTTGGTCCGACCGCCCTGTCACCCGCCGACCGGGTGGCCCGCACCGGGCCCCATACACTGAACACATGGAGAAGTGGACACCGAAGCACGAGGCGCCCGAACCCCTGGAGGGCCCCGTCGTCGCCACCGTCGTGGGCGGCACGGTCCTCTGGTTCGTCCTCTTCCTCGCCCAGCTCCCCTTCTACGGCTGGTTCGCCGACCGCGGCCACACCTGGTGGGTGTGGACCCCGCTGGCCGGCGCCGGACTCGGCCTGATCGGCATCTGGTACGTGCGCGGCCGCGACGCCGCCCTCAAGCGCCACGCGGCCCGGGCCGAGGTCAAGGACGCGGCCGGAGCCGAGGCGGCGGGCAGGGCGCTGAGCGACGACCGACCGGACCGGACCGCCTGACCCGCTCGCGTCTCCGTACAACCACGGGACCGACTTCGTCCTCCCCTGGTCGGATCTTCGACCCCCCGGCGGGAGATCCGGCTCCGACGCCCGTAACGTCGGAGCCATGACGCAGCGGGCACTCGATTCCTCCGGGGAGCAGACCCCCGGCCCCTCCCGGCCGGCCATGATCGACGCGGGGGCGGAACTCGACCCCGTGCACCCCGTGGAGCCACCGCCGCCCCGTCGCCCGGACGGTCTGAGCGCCGCCGAGGTCGCCGAACGGGTCGCGCGCGGTGAGATCAACGACGTACCCGTACGCTCCTCGCGTTCGATGACCGAGATCGTCCGGGCCAACGTCTTCACCCGGTTCAACCTGATCATCGGTGTGCTCTGGGTGATCATGCTGTTCGTCGCGCCGATCCAGGACAGCCTCTTCGGCTTCGTGATCGTCGCCAACACCGGCATCGGCATCATCCAGGAGTGGCGGGCCAAGAGGACCCTGGACAGCCTCGCGGTGATCGGCGAGGCGAAGCCGACCGTGCGGCGCGACGGGGTCGCCGCCGAGATCTCCACCTCCGAGATCGTCCTCGGCGACCTGGTCGAACTCGGCCCCGGGGACAAGGTGGTCGTGGACGGCACGGTCGCCGAGGCCGACAGCCTGGAGATCGACGAGTCGCTGCTGACCGGGGAGGCCGACCCGGTCCTCAAGCGGGCCGGTGACCCCGTGATGTCGGGCAGCTTCGTCGTCGCGGGCGGCGGCGCGTTCACCGCGACCAGGGTGGGACGCGAGGCGTACGCCGCGCAGCTGGCCGAGGAGGCGTCGCGCTTCACGCTCGTCCACTCGGAGCTGCGCAGCGGCATCAGCACGATCCTCAAGTACGTCACGTGGATGATGGTGCCGACGGCGATCGGGCTGATCATCAGCCAGCTGGTGGTGAAGGACAACAACTTCAAGGACTCCGTCGCCCGGACCGTCGGCGGCATCGTCCCGATGATCCCCGAGGGCCTGGTGCTCCTCACCTCCGTCGCCTTCGCCATCGGTGTCGTCCGCCTGGGCCGCAAGCAGTGCCTGGTGCAGGAGCTGCCGGCCATCGAGGGCCTGGCCCGGGTCGACGTGGTCTGCCTGGACAAGACGGGCACGCTGACCGAGGGCGGCATGGACGTCACGGAGGTCCGGCCGCTGAACGGGAGCGACGAGGCGTACGTCGAGGAGGTGCTGCGGACGTTCGGCGCCTCGGACCCCCGGCCCAACGCCAGCCTCCAGGCCCTCATCGACGCGTACCCGCAGAGGGAGGAGGCCGCCTGGGCGGTCACCGACGCGATGCCGTTCTCCTCCGCGCGCAAGTACAGCGGCGCGGCGTTCACCGAGGCCGACGGGACGGCTTCCGCCTGGCTGCTCGGCGCGCCCGACGTCCTGCTGTCCGAGGGCGACACGGCCCTGGCCGAGATCGAGCAGCTCAACGAGCAGGGTCTGCGGGTGCTGCTGCTGGCCCGTGTGCAGGGCGACGCCCTTGACGCGCCCGGCGCGGCCGCCGGAGCCGCCCCCGCCGCCCTGGTCGTCCTGGAGCAGCGGCTGCGGCCGGACGCGGGCGACACGCTCGCCTACTTCGCCGACCAGAACGTGGCCACCAAGGTCATCTCCGGCGACAACGCGGTCTCGGTCGGCGCGGTCGCCGGAAAGCTGGGTCTGGCGGGCGCGGAGAACACCCTCGACGCCCGCCGGCTGCCCACCGACCCGGACGAGATGGCCACCGCCATCGAGCAGAACGCGGTGTTCGGCCGGGTCACCCCCCAGCAGAAGCGGGACATGGTGGCGGCCCTCCAGTCGCGTGGCCACACGGTCGCGATGACCGGCGACGGCGTGAACGACGTGCTGGCCCTCAAGGACGCCGACATCGGCGTCTCGATGGGCTCGGGCTCGGAGGCGACGCGGGCTGTGGCGCAGATCGTGCTGCTGAACAACAGCTTCGCGACGCTGCCGTCGGTGGTGGCCGAGGGCCGCCGGGTGATCGGCAACATCACCCGGGTCGCGACGCTCTTCCTGACCAAGACGGTCTACTCGGTGCTGCTGGCGATCCTGGTGGTCTGCACCCAGGTGGAGTACCCGTTCCTGCCGCGCCACCTGACCCTGCTGGCCACGCTGACCATCGGCGTCCCCGCGTTCTTCCTGGCGCTCGCGCCCAACAAGGAACGGGCCCAGCCCCACTTCGTACGCCGGGTCATGCGGTACGCGATCCCCTCGGGCGTCATCGCGGCGGCGGCCACCTTCACCACGTACCTGGTGGCACGGCACCACTACACCGGCGAGGGCGCCCTGGACGCCGAGACGAGCGCGGCGACGCTGACGCTGTTCCTGGTCGCGATGTGGGTCCTGGCGATCATCGCCCGCCCGTACACCTGGTGGCGGATCGGCCTGGTGGCGTCGATGGGGCTCGGCTTCCTGATCGTGCTCGTGGTGCCGTGGCTGCAGGACTTCTTCGCGCTGAAGCTGGTCGGCACGACGATGCCGTGGACGGCGGTCGGCATCGCGGTGGCGGCGGCGGTTCTGCTGGAGTCCGTCTGGCGCTGGGTGGGGCGGCGCTTCGGGGCGTAGGCCGCGGGCATACGGAAGCCCCCGGGAGGACGGTGGTCCTCCCGGGGGCTTCCGTCTGTCCTGCCGTGCGGCTTCGGCTACTTCACGTCGACGAAGTCACCGGCGGCCGAGACGGCCGGGGTGGTGGACGTACCGGCGAAGCTGTAGCGCCAGTAGCCGTCGACCGAGGCCTTGACGGTGGTCTTCAGGGTGCCGGTGGAGCTGGTCCTGATGGTCTTCACCGTCGTGTAGCTCTTGGCCCCCTTCTTCTTGAACTGGAGCTTCATGGGCTGGTTGGCGTAGCCCTTGTACGTGTTGGTGTCCCAGTTGGCCCGCGTGAGCTTGCCGGTGACGGTGAGGGTCTTGCCCTTCTTCACCGGCTCGGGGGACGCGTTCACGGTCAGCTTGGAGAACCGCTGCACGCGGGACTTGGCATGGTGGTCGTTCCACACGAAGTCGTTCTGGCCGCGGCTGCCCGCGAGCGCGCCGGCGGCGACGTTCCAGGTGCCGGCGAGGCTGCTCGTGTAGAGGTCGTCGGACCGCGGGTCGACCGTGATCGAGACGGTGCACGTGGAGGTGGTCGGGTCGGCCGAGACCTTGCAGCTGCCGACCTCCTGGGCGGGAGCGAGGAGACCGTCGACCTTGTCCAACTGGCCGTGCCACAGGTAGGCGAACGCGTCGTCGATGCCGGACGGCGACGAGGCAGTGATCGCGATGGTGAACTTCTGCTTGGACTTCGTGCCCACCACGATGTCCTTGCCGCCGTTGACGACGACCTTCTTGATGACGGGCACTTCCGCGGCACGGGCGGCGCGGGCCTTGGCGGCGGGCGCGGACTCGGCGGCGAAGACATCGGCGCCGGAAGGCAGGCTCAGGCCCGCGTCCGGCTTCTCGTCGGCCTGGACGGCCGGAACGGCGAGAGCGGAAAGGGCCAGGGCGCCGGAAACGGCGGCCACGGTGGCACGAATACGCATGTGTCCCCAAGTGGAGAAGGGGCCCCGGGGCGCGCTCGCGTCGCCGGCCCGACGGGACCCGTCTGTTCCTGTGAGCCTCTTGGCTCACAGGAACAGACAGGCGAGTCAGGCGAACGGTTGTGCGGTCTATGACTTTTTCGTGAAGATCACACGAGGCGGCCGCACGTCCACCGCTCCACGCCCGCTTCGGCTACTTCACGTCGACGAAGTCACCGGCGGCCGAGACGGCCGGGGTGGTGGACGTACCGGCGAAGCTGTAGCGCCAGTAGCCGTCGACCGAGGCCTTGACGGTGGTCTTCAGGGTGCCGGTGGAGCTGGAGGTGACGGTCTTGACCGTCGTGTAGCTCGTGGCGCCCTTCTTCTTGAACTGGAGCTTCACGGGCTGGTTGGTGTAGCCCTTGTACGTGGCGGTGTCCCAGTTGGCCCGCGTGAGCTTGCCGGTGACGGTGAGGGTCTGGCCCTTCTTCACCGGCTCCGGGGAGGCGTTCACGGTCAGCTTGGAGAACCGCTGGAGCGATGTCTTGCCGGCCGTGTGGTTCTCGATGACTTCACCGTCGTTGGCGAGGGCGGCCGCGCCGATCTTCCAGGAGCCGGCGTCCGAGTTGTACAGCATCGCCGGGTCGAAAGTGACGGTCATCTTGCAGGTGAGGGTGTTCGCGTCGACCGCCTTGCAGTCGTTCACGTCCTCGTTCTGGTAGATGCCGATGCTGTCCGGGTCGTCGACGGACTTTCCCCTCCAGACGTAGGCGTAGACGTCCGTGATCCCGGAGTCGTCGGTGGCCGTGATCGACAGGCTGTAGGTCTGCGGCGTCTTGGTACCCGCCACGGCGGGCTTGCCGCCGTTGAGGACAGCGTGGGTGATCAGCGCCGAGCCACCCTGCGCGGTGGCGCCGAACGAGCGCTTCGCCTTGCCGGACTCCGCCTTCGAGGGCTGGGAGGCCGAGAACGGGTGGGGCACCGACCACGAACGGCCGTCATCGGCCTGTGCGGCCGGTACTGCGAGAGCGGAAAGGGCCAGGGCGCCGGAAACGGCGGCCACGGTGGCACGAATACGCATGTGTCCCCAAGTGGAGAAGGGGCCCCGGGGCGCGCTTGTACCGTCAGCCCGGCGGGACCCATCTGGTCCATGAGCCTCTTGGCTCACAGGAACAGACAGGCGAACCAGGTGAACGGTTGTACGGTCTGTGACTTTTCTGTGAACCCGCAGCTCACTCCCGGGAAACCGCCGGCCCTCAGTCGAACCAGCGGTCCCGCGCCAGCTCCTCCGTGCGCGACGGGTCCTCCAGCAGCGCCGCGACCTCGAAGCGGCGGGGCCACTGGCCCGCCGCCCAGGCGAGGCCCGCCGCCACGCCCTCCAGGGTGGCGGCGTGGACGACCCCGTCCGGGGTGCGGCGCCAGTCCAGTTCGACGCCGCCCGCGCGGAGTTCGGGGTGCTCGATGTACGCGTCGGGGGTGGCGGGGCCGAGGAGGACGCGGACCGGCTCCGGTACGCGGTGTTCCTCGCCCTCGCTGGTGACGTCCGCCTCGACCGTCTCGCCCAGGCGTCGCACCTGGAGCAGGTCGGCCAGCTCGGCGGCCCGGGACGGGGCCACGGGGAGCAGGGGCAGGCCGCCCGTCAGCGGCAGCACGTCCGGGGCGTCCGCGATCACGGCGTCCGCCGCGTCGACCACGACCACCTCCCCGTCCACCACGGCCCGCAGCTCGTCCGGCAACGTCACCTGGTCCGGGTCGAGTTCGGCGAGCGCCGTGTAGAGCGCGTGCAGTTGTACGGGGGTGACGGGGCGGCTCTCGTCGGCGAGACGGCCCAGCAGTTCGGCCGCACCGCCGGGCTCGTCCAGCAGGGCGGCGACCGACGTGCGCACCCCGAGAGCCCGCAGCACCTGGGCGTCGTCGAAGCCGGTCGCGTCCACCGCGTCGTACAGCCCGGCCAGGAGCGGGTCGCCGCCGGCCGAACGCAGGCCGGCGGGGCGACGGCCGTCCAGCACGGGGTGGTCGCGCAGCCACCACGCGGTGTACGCGCGCACGGACTGCGTGGTGCCGTCCGGGAGCAGCACCCGCACCGGCTGTGTCAGCGCGTCGCGCAACGGCGGCTGAGCCAGCATCGCGAGCGCCTGCGGCCAGGCGTCGTCGTCGACCAGGTCCAGATCCCGTACGGCGACGATCTCGGTGGCGACCGGCGGTACGGGCGTCTCGGGCAGCTGGTCGAGCAGGTCCTCGCACCAGACATCGACGGCGTCCAGCAGCCCGGCGTCGTCGGGTTCGGCGAAGTCGCTGTCGCGGGGCTCCAGTTCGTCCGGGTCGAGGACGACGTCGGTGGCCCGGACCAGGGCGAAGGTCGCGAGCACCCCGCAGGCGGCCAGCGGGCCCTCGCCCCAGCGGTCGGCCAACTCCTGGTCGACGAGGGCGAGTTCCCCCTCCCGCATGATCTGCGCGAACGGGCTTCCGGGGAGGACGAGTTCACCGGCGGGGGCCGGCTCACCCTCTTCGTCGGGGAGGGCGAGCGCACCGAGCCACGGCTCGTCGCCGGGGGCGAGTTCGGCGTCGCGTACGAGGGTGAGGACGGTCTCGGCCAGCTCGTCGGCGTCGAGCGCGTCCTCGTCCCAGATCTCGCCCGCGTCGAGGGACCCCGCTACCGCCGCGCGCACCTGATGGGTCGTCAGCACGGCGCGGGGTGTGGCGGGCAGGGCCCCGAGCCTCTCCAGGAGGGGGTGGGCGGCGTCCGGGTGGGCGACCTTCAGGCCGAGCCGGGAGAGGCGGCCGAGGACGGGGCCGGTCAGCGCGTCCGGGAGGGGCAGCAGGATCTGGCGCGGCCCGATCGTGGTACGCGGCGGGCGGCCCGCCCGCTCGTCCTCCGGGTCACCGGCGAGCGGCACGGGGAGGCCGGTGAGCCGGTCGGGGTCGGTGCCCGCGAGGCTGTCGTAGAGACGGTGCCACCAGGCGGGGTCGCGCTCCAGACCGGCGAGGCGGTCGATCGCCTCGGTCAGCGGGACCCGGGCGACCCCGAGGGTGCGCAGCTCGGTCCGCCGTTCCAGGCCGGCGGGCAGCAGACAGGGCAGCACCTCGGCGAGCACGGTCACGGTCTCGGCCCCGACGCCCTCGACGACCTCGGCCTCGACGGGCCTCAGCGCAGCGGCGGGCTCCTCCGCACCGTCCCGGTCCCGGTCGCGGTCCCAGTCGTCGGCCCAGCCGTTCTCCGCCTCCGGGGCCCGGGGCGCGGCGGGCTCCAGGAACGCGACCCGGGGCAGCCGGGCCAGGATCGCCCCGCGCAGGGCCCCGTCCAGCGCGCCCTTGCCGAGCTGGCCCGGCACCAGGTCGATCGTCCCGGTCGACACGGGCCGCCAGTCGCCCAGCAGCTCCGCGTACGCATCGGCCGCCCGCTCCACCAGGAAGTCCGTCAGCGGCCCCGGCGCGGGGTGCCTGCGGGCGGTGTCCAGCGGGAGCGAGGCGATGAGCAGGGCGGGGATGCCGAGGGGTTCGTCGGTGGGGGTCGGGGCGTGCACGACCGGTGCCGTACGGGGGTGGAGCGGGGCCCCGGACTCGTCGACCGGGACCGCCCAGGTCACCGACCAGTGCGGACGCAGCCGCTCCTCGACCGGGCGGTCGGCGAGCAGGGCGGGCTCGACGGGCCCGTGACGGAGGACGGTGCGCCAGCGGTTCAGGCCGCGCGCGGAGTCGTCGATGTGGGTGTACGGGCCGTGCTGCGACCGGCTCAGGGTCCGTGTGCCGTCGGGGGTCTCGATGACGATCTCGTCCAGGCCGGGCAGCGTGAGCAGCAGCGCGTCGTCCACGGCGGCCAGCAGCCGGGCCACCAGGTCTTCGGCGGTGCCGTCGCGCAGCGGCAGCACGACGACGGTGTCGTACCCCTCGGGCGCGGAGCCCTCGGCGGGCAGCGGCAGGCGCAGCAGCGGTACGTGTCCGTCGCGGCGGCGCAGCTCGTCCCCGAGGCCGGGGGAGCCGACGGCCGCCTGGCGGGCCATCTCGCGCGCCTCGGCCAGCGACCAGCGGACACCGCCGTGGCGGCCGAGCACCGCCGGTTCGTCGCTGACCGCGAGCACGGCGGCGAACCCGACGCCGAAGCGGCCCACCGCGGACTCGTGGCCCTCGCGCTTGGCGGAGGCACGCAGGGTGGACAGGGACTCCACGCCGGTCGCGTCGAGCGGCGCGCCGGTGTTGGCGGCGGCCAGCACGCAGCGGGCGTCCGGGTCGCCGGGGGCGGCGGGGTGCAGGGTGAGGCGGAGCCTGCCGGGGACCTTGGCGCGGGCGGCGGCGTCGGCGGCGTTCTGGGCCAGCTCGACGACGAGGCGGTCGCGGTAGCCGCCGAGCGCGAGGTCCTCCTCGGCGTTGGCGTCCTCCCGGAACCGGGCGGGCCCGGCGCCCCATGCGTCGAGCACGCCGCGCCGCAGCCGTGCCGTCCCGAACGGATCGGCCTCCTCGGTCGCCTTCATGCTCACGCTCTCGACTCCGTCCGCGTTGTGGGTGGCCCGCGTATCCCTGTGCGACCCAGTGTGCGCCCGAAGGTACCGCGCCGGCCGCCCGTGCCGTACCGGCGGTCGCTTCAAGCCCGTCCGGCGTTTGAGGACGGCACCCTTGACCGGGGCAGCGGTCACCTGACAGGCACCTGGTGCGCGGGACCCTGCGGTGGCACCCGGGACCACGTCGACGGTTCCGTCCTCCATCGCCGGACGGGCTGGATCTGCTCACCCGACGCCGGAAGGGCTCGGGTGGCCGGACGGGCTGGAAAACGCGCCGGACGGGCCGAAGGCGCACCGCGATGCCCGGGCACCGCGAGCCCGGCCCCCTCAGCGGGCAGGAGCGTCAGGAGTGGCCCAAGTCCTCCGACGCGCCGTCCGCCTCGGCCGGCACCGACCCCTCGCCCCGCTCCGGTCGCAGCGAATACGCGTCCACCCGCATCGTGTCCATGGCATGCGGCGCCGGCTTCGGCGGCGCCGGCATCACCGCGGCCTCCGAGTGCCCCCCGCACCCGTACGCCAGCGACACCACATGGCCGTCCGCCGGACCGAACTCGTTCGCGCACACCCCGAAGGCCTGCTTCAGCGAGCCCGCCATCGGGATCAGGAACGCACAGCTGACACACGTCGCCGGGGCCGCCTGGGCCATCGGCGTCTTCGGCCCGAACGCCTCGTCCCAGCGGTCGGCCGCCTCGTACAGCCCGTACCGCGACAGCACCCGTGCCCGGCGCGTACCCAGCTCCTCGGCGACCGCCGCGATGGAACCCCGGCTGGTCGCGGCCACCGGCCGGTCCGTCAGCTCGGCGTCCTCCGAGTCGACCAGCTCCGCCAGCTCCTCGGAGACCACGGAGTTCGGCGGCGGCTCGTCCTCGCCGGTCCAGCCGGGCTCCAGGCGCAGGTCCTCCGCCTCGGTGGGCAGCAGGTCCCCGGGGCCCATGTCGCCGGGGCGCAGCCGCTCGCTCCACGGCACCCACTCCGGGGCCAGGAGCGCGTCCGACCCCGGCAGCAGCACCGTCTCGTCCAGGGTGACGTTCTTCGCGCGGGAGGCCCGCGCCACCGTCACCGCCCAGCGCCAGCCCCGGTAGCCGGGCTCCTTGGCCTCGAAGTAGTGCGTGACGACACGGTCCCCCTCGGAGACCACGCCGACGTGCTCACCGACCACCCCGGGCGCGGCGGCCTCCTCGGCGGCCGAGCGAGCGAGGTCGACCGCCTCGGCGCACAGGCGGTCGGGAACGGGGGTACGGCTCGCACGGGTCGTACGGCTTCGCGTGGTCGTCGCAGCACTCACAGGTCTTCGCTTCTCTCCATACGCCAGTCTCACGAGCGCGCCAGCTGCTGCACGATTGCCGTTTCGGCCAGACAGGTGCGGGCGGAGCGGACCTGGGGGCCGCGTCGACGTCCACACCCGTTGTGCCTGCCTCGGGCGCGCCTTCTGCCACCCATTCTGCGGGATCGCCGAGAGGCGCGCGGCCAAGAACAACCGCCGGTGGCGCGTTACGCACGCTACCCTCTCCGCCGCCCTGCGCCCACCTGCCCGTCCCAAACGAGCCGTATCCGTTCCCCCCGGCGACCGGCGACCGGCGACCGGCGCCCGTCCCCCGTACGGCACCGCCGGCGGCGCCCGACAGGGCGTCACCCTCGGCGGCCCGCGCGAGTCCGCGGCCGATCACCGTTCATACCGGCCGGGGTTGGGGCACTATGACGGGGTGACTGCCGCCAGGTCGCACGACGGTCCCGGCCCGCTCCGCAGGGCGGGACGGGCGACGGGCCGTGCCCTGCGCGCCCCGTTCACCGGCACGGCGCGCTCCATCCGCAAGGCGACGCACGCCCACGGCGCGGGGGAATCCGGCCTCGGCAAGCTGATCGAGCTGCACGCCGTGAACGGCGCGGGCGACGTCATGATCACCGTCGCGCTCGCCTCCACCGTCTTCTTCTCCGTACCCACCGACGAGGCGCGCGGGCGCGTCGCCCTCTACCTCGCCATCACGATGGCCCCCTTCACCCTCCTCGCCCCGGTGATCGGCCCGCTGCTGGACCGTCTGCCGCACGGCCGCCGGGCCGCGATGGCGGGCGCGATGCTGGCCCGTGCGCTGCTGGCGCTCACCATGTCGGGCGCGGTCGCCACCGGCGGTCTGGAGCTGTATCCGGCCGCGCTGGGCGTCCTGGTCTCGTCGAAGGCGTACGGCGTGGTGCGCAGCGCGGTCGTGCCACGCCTCCTGCCACCGAATTTCTCCCTGGTGAAGGCCAACTCACGGGTCACCCTGGCCGGGCTGCTGGCCACCGGGATCGCGGCCCCGATCGGGGCCGGGCTCCAGACCATCGGTTCCGCCTGGCCGCTCTACGGGGCCTGCGCGATCTTCGTGGCGGGGACCTTCCTCGCCTTCACCCTGCCGCACAAGGTCGACTCCGCGAAGGGCGAGCGCCGGGCGCGGCTGATCGTCCCGCACCACGGCGAGACCCTCTCGCGGCCCGCCCCCGGCAGGGCATCGGGGCGGACGGGCAGCACCCGGGCCGGGCTGCGCAGAGGCCGCGGCAAGGCCGGCAACGGGGAGAAACCGGCCAAGGAGCGGCCGCCGGGTCTGCGGTCCGTCGGCGGGTCCGTCCTGCACGGGCTCCAGGCCAACGCCGCGCACCGGGCCCTCTCCGGCTTCCTCATCTTCTTCCTGGCGTTCCTGCTGCGCGAGCACCCGCTGGCGGGGCAGAGCGCGGCGGTCTCGCTCGGCATCGTCGGCGTGGCGGCCGGGGTCGGCAACGCCTGCGGTACGGCGGTGGGCTCCTGGCTCCGGGCGCGCGGCCCCGAGGTGATCATCGCCACGGTGCTGGGGCTCGCGCTGAGCGTGGCGGTCCTGGCCGCCGTGTTCTTCTCCACCGTGCTGGTGGCGGCCCTCGGCGCGGTCGCGGGCTTCACCCAGGCCCTGTCCAAGCTGTCGCTCGACGCGATGATCCAGCGGGACGTACCCGAGGAGGTCCGCACCTCGGCGTTCGCCCGGTCGGAGACGTTGCTCCAGATGGCCTGGGTGGTCGGCGGCGGTATCGGCATCGCCCTGCCGCTCAACGCGGCGCTCGGCATGTCGGTCGCCGCGGGCATCCTGGCGCTCGGGGCGGCCACCTCCGTACGGGGCCTCCTGGGGGCCGCGCGGCGCGGCACGCCGCACCCCCGCGTGGCGTGAGCGGAGACGACCGATAGCCTTCGGCCCATGACCGTTGCGTTCTTCTCCGGTAAGGGCCGTCGAATCGGCGTCGCTCTTGGTGCCGTGTCCGCGGGACTCCTTGTCCTGTCCGCCTGCGACAAGCCGACGCCGCTCGCGACCGTGACGGTCGGCAGCGACTCGGTGAACACCGAGGCCGCCTGCTACAACGACGGCGACGCGATCAAGGAATCGCTGATCCAGGGCTGCCTGAACAAGAAGGCGGACAAGACCGTCGAGATCTCCATGGACGACAAGGTCCGCTTCGGCGTCGACCCCGAGATCGCCGAGAACGGCTGGACGCTCTTCATCAACGGCCAGCAGGCCGAGCAGGAGCCGTACAAGAAGACGTACCGGACGATCCCCGGCAACGCGTTCCTGGCCAGCCAGACGGGCCAGACCGCCCAGAAGACGACCGTCTCCATCGTGGAGACCAAGGGCAAGAAGCTCACGGGCGTCTGGCAGTTCGAGTTCAAGAACAAGGACAAGGGCTGACCCCGGCGCCCCGGGATCACTTCTTCCCCGCTGCTCCCCGTCCTCGACTTTGAGGCTGACATCCGTGCGTGTGCTCGTCGTGACCGCGGTCCCGGTGGAACGGGACGCGGTCACGCGTGCGTTCGGGGGCACTGAGGAGCGCGTGTCCCTGCCGGGGGCCGAGCTGCACCGCCACGGTGCGTTCGACGTCCTGGCGGGCGGTGCGGGACCGGCCGCCGCTGCGGCGGCCACCGCGTTCGCCCTGGCGTCGGGGGCCTCGGCGCCCGCCCCGTACGGGCTCGTCGTCTCGGCCGGGATCGGCGGGGCGTTCACCCCCGTGACCCCGCTCGGCTCACTGATCGTGGCGGACGGCATCGTCGCCGCCGACCTGGGCGCGGAGACCGCCGAGGGCTTCCTGCCGGTCACGGCGCTCGGCTTCGGCCGGGACCGCTTCGCCCCGCCGCCCGCGCTGGTACGGGAGGTGGCGGCCGCCACCGGCGCGGCCACCGGCCCCGTGCTCACCGTCTCCACCGTGACCGGCACCGCCGAACGCGCCGGCGCCCTGCTCGCCGCGCACCCGGGGGCGCTGGCCGAGGCGATGGAGGGCTTCGGGGTCGCGGAGGCCGCCGCCCGGGCCGGCGTGCCCGTACTGGAGGTGCGGGCCGTCTCGAACGCCGTCGGCCCCCGGGACCGGGACGCCTGGCGCATCGGCGACGCGCTGGCCGCGCTCACGGACGCGTTCGGGGCGGCGGCACCCGTACTGGAAGGCTGGAACAGCCACGACAACCCGGAAGGTTGAACCGGCATGACGAACGACACCGGCACCACCGCGGCCGGGGGCAGCCCGGCCGGCGACACGATCCGGATCGCCTACTCGCCCTGCCCCAACGACACCTTCGTCTTCGACGCCTGGGCGCACGGCCGGGTCCCCGGCGCGCCCGCCCTGGACGTGACCTTCGCCGACATCGACATCACCAACGGCATGGCCGAACGCGGCGAGCTGGACGTCCTGAAGGTGTCGTACGCGGTGCTCCCCTGGGTCCTGGACGAGTACGCGCTGCTGCCGTGCGGCGGGGCGCTGGGCCGGGGCTGCGGTCCGCTGGTCCTCGGCAAGGAGCTGGGCCTCGACCTGACCGGCCGGACCGTCGCCGTGCCCAGCGAGCGCTCGACGGCGTACCTGCTGTTCCGGCTCTGGGCGGCGGAGAGGGTCCCGGGCGGCGTCGGCGAGGTCGTCGTGATGCCGTTCGACGAGATCATGCCCGCCGTACGGGACGGCAAGGTGGACGCCGGCCTGGTCATCCACGAGGCCCGTTTCACGTACCGGAACTTCGGGCTCCATAACCTGGCCGACATGGGCCGGCACTGGGAGGACACCACCGGCCTCCCGATCCCCCTCGGCGCGATCATCGCCAAGCGCTCCCTCGGCGAGGAAACCCTGCGCCGCCTGGCCGACGCGGCCCGCAGCTCGGTCCGCCTCGCCTGGGACCACCCGGAGGTCTCCCGCCCGTACGTCCTGGAGCACGCCCAGGAGATGGACCCGGCCGTCGCGGACCAGCACATCGGGCTGTACGTGAACGAGTTCACCGCCGACCTCGGCGAGGACGGCTACGCGGCGGTCCGCGGCCTGCTCACCCGCGCGGCGGCGGAGGGACTGGTACCGCCACTGGGGCCGGACGCGCTGGCGTTTCCCTGAGCGACGGGCGAGCGCCGGGCACGGGCCCGGCGCTCCGGGCCCGTACGGCAGGACCTACACGTCGAGCTGGTCGGCGACCGCCCTCAGCAGGCCCGCGATCTTCGCGCCGGCGGCCTTGTCGGGGTAGCGGCCCCGTTCCAGCTGCGGCGTGATGTTCTCCAGGACCGTCGTCAGGTCCTGCACGATCGACGCCAGCTCGTCCGGCTTGCGGCGCTGGGCGGCCGCGACCGACGGGGTGGGGTCGAGGACCACCACGGAGAGGGCCTGGTCGCCGCGCTGGCCCGCGACCACCCCGAATTCCACGCGCTGGCCGGGCTTGAGTGCGTCGACTCCGGCAGGGAGTACCGACGAGTGGACGAAGACGTCGCCGCCGTCGTCGCGGGAGAGAAAGCCGAAGCCCTTCTCACTGTTGAACCACTTGACCTTGCCGGTGGGCACGTCTGTCCTCGTCCTCGTACTCGTCGGTGTGCGGGAGAGCCGGAAAACGGCTCCGAAAAGCATCGGATAGCAATACAGCGGGTCACCGTGACCCGCCCGGTCCCAGGCTAATCGCCCTACGGCCGGTGACAAGACGTCGCCGGAGAGTTCCTCCGGGCTGGGAACTACCCTGGTCGCGTGAGTACTACTCCTTCAGGCGCAGGCGACCGGCTCGTTCAGGTCGGCGCGATCGTCTTTTTCGTCGGCGCACTGGCCACACTGGTCACCGTCGCCCCCCTGTTCCTCGGTACGGACCCGTTCCCTCCGGTCGCGTACGGCGTCTGCATGCTGATGGGCGTCGGGTTCCTGATCGCCGGGGCGGGCGTCGTCCGCTCGGCATGGGTGAACTCGCCGAAACGGGCCGCCGACCTCTAGGTTCTGTCGTCGACAGGTCCTGTCGTCGGACAGGTTTTGTCGTCGGACAGGTTTTGTCGTCGGATTCCCGTCGTCGCCCGGAGGGCGCGGGCTCCCTCCTACGCCGCCCGGTCCGTCTCGAAGGCGGCCAGCCAGGCCGGGAAGCCCGTCAGGTCCTCCAGCACCACGTCCGCGCCCGCCCTCCGCAGCTCCGCCGCGTCGCACGGGCCCGTCGTCACCGCCACCGACAGCGCGCCGGCCACCCGCGCCCCGCGCACGTCGCCGGTGTGGTCGCCGACGTACACCTGCGCGCCCTGATCGCGCAGGGCCTCGCCCTTGGCCTCCGCCCACAGCGAGCCGATCACCGTGTCCGGCTCGATCCCGAGGTACGACAGGTGCAGCTTCGCGTGCGGCTCGTTCTTCGCCGTGACGACGATCGCCCGGCCGCCGAGCGCCCGCACCGCCGCGACCGACTCCCGTGCCCCGGCGAGCGCCGTGCTCGGGGCTATCGCGTGGTCGGGGTAGGCCGCCCGGTAGAGGTCGGCGGCGGCGGTCACCTCGGCCGCCGGGAACCAGTTGGCCAGCTCCGCCTCCAGCGGCGGCCCGAGGCGGCTCACCACCAGGTCGATGTCGATGGGCACCCCCGTCTCCGCGACCAGGACCCGGTAGGCGGCGGCGATGCCGGGGCGGGAGTCGATGAGCGTCATGTCGAGGTCGAAGCCGACCGTCAGGGGCTGGTGGACGGGGTGCTGAACCGTGGAAGCCATGTCCGCCATTGTGCCGACCGGCCCCCGTCGGCGGCGAAATCGCGCCGCCTAGACTGAAGCGCGCACTTAGCCAAGCCTTACCGGCCCGGCCCGGCTCGGGCCAGTCCGTACCGCTCGCTCGCCTTCCGCGCCCGTCCCGATTGGTTCCCATGTCAGCGTCAGCGCCCGTGCGGGCCGCCGCGCCACCCGGTGTGCCCCGCGCACGCCGTGCGCCCCGCCTCTCCCGACGCGCGACCGCGACGGCCGCCGCCGTCGTCGCCCTGCTGCTGGCCGTCCTGCTGAGCCTCGCCGTGGGCGCGCGCTCCATCCCGCCGGGCGAGGTGCTCGACGCCCTGCTGCACGGCGGGCACTCGGACGCCGCCGAGGTGATCCGCACCATGCGAATACCGCGCACCCTCATCGGACTGATGGTCGGCGCGGCGCTGGCCCTCGCGGGCACGGTGCTCCAGGGCATCACCCGTAACCCCATCGCCGACCCCGGCATCCTCGGCATCAGCCAGGGCGCGTCGGTGGCCGTGGTGATGGCCATCGCCTTCGCGGGGGTCCACACGCTCACCGGGTACGTGTGGTTCGCCTTCGGGGGCGCGGCCCTCGCCTCGGTCGCCGTGTACGCCATCGCGTCGAGGGGGCGCGGTGGCGCGACGCCCGTGAAGCTCGCGCTCGGCGGGGCCGCGATCAACGCCCTGTTGGTGTCGGTGACCATGGGGATCCTCACCACGAAGGCGTCCGCGCTGGACGAGTTCCGCTTCTGGCAGGTCGGTTCGATCGCCGGCCGGGAGGCGGACGTCGTCCAGCAGGTGTGGCCGTTCCTCGTCGTCGGAACGGTGCTCGTGCTCGCCGTCGCCCGCGGCCTGGACGCGCTCGCGCTCGGCGAGGACGTGGCGAAGGGGCTCGGGCAGAACGTCGCGGCGGTCCGGATCGTCGGCGGCGTCGGGGCGACCGTGCTGACCGGGGTCGGGGTCGCCGCCGCCGGGCCGATCGCTTTCATCGGGCTCGCCGTCCCGCACATCGCCCGCGCGGTCGTCGGCAACGACCACCGCTGGGTGCTGCCCATGGCGGCGCTGATCGGACCCGTGATGCTGCTCGTCTCGGACGTCGTCGGCCGGATCGTGTTCCCGCCGAGCGAGGTCCCGGCGGGCGTGATGACGGCGCTGATCGGGGTGCCGTTCCTGGTCACCCTGGTACGCCGGAAGGCGGCGCCGGCATGACGAGCGAGACGAGCGGGACGCCTGTGGCCGTGAAGTCCGTACGGGTCCGGCCCGCCGGGTACTCCGTCGTGAGGGCCGGGCCGCGCGGCCGGTTCCTGCTGCACCGGCGGGCGTCCGTCGTGGCGGCGGGACTCGTCGTGCTGCTGGCCGCCGTCTGCGTCGCGTACCTCTGTGTCGGGGAGAGCTTCGTCGCGCCCGGCGAGGTCGTGAAGGTGGTCCTGGGGCAGCCGTCGTCGGCCGAGCTGGTCGTCGGCACGCTGCGGCTGCCACGCATGGTCGTCGGACTGCTGGTCGGCGCGGCGTTCGGGATCGCCGGGGCGCTGATCCAGACGGTCGCCCGCAACCCGCTGGCCAGCCCCGACATCATCGGCATCAGCCAGGGCGCGAGCGCGCTCACGGTCGGTGCGATGACCTTCGGCATCACCTCGTACACCGTCCTGCCCTATCTCTCCGTCATCGGCGGCATCGCGGCAGCGGCGCTCGTCTACGTCTTCGCCTGGCGCGGCGGCCTGCACGCCACACGCTTCGTCCTCATCGGCATCGGCTTCGCCGTCGCCCTGCGGTCGGTGACCACGCTGTTCCTGACCAAGGGCGACTACCTCGTCGCCCAGCAGGCGCAGATCTGGATGACCGGTTCGCTGAACGGGCGGGGCTGGTCGGAGGCTGCCCCGATCGGCTGGACGCTGCTGGTCCTGCTGCCCGCCATCGCCTGGGCGGCCCGCGCGCAGCGCACCGTCACGATGGACGACGACACCGCGACCGGCCTGGGCGTACGCCTGGGGCGCGTACGGCTCGGGCTCGTCGCCCTCGGCGTGGTCCTGGCCTCCGTGGCGACGGGCACGGCGGGCCCGGTGGACTTCGTGGCGCTGCTCGCCCCGCAGATCGCCCGCCGGATGACCCGGACCGCGCAGATCCCCCTGCTGTCCTCGGCGCTGCTGGGCGCGGTGATCGTCGTCCTCGGCGATCTGCTGGCCCGCAGGCTGTTCTCGCCCACCGAACTGCCCGTGGGCGTCCTCACGGCGGCGGTCGGCGCCCCGTATCTGATCTGGCTGATCATCCGCGGTCACCGTGGCCGCAGTGGAGGCACCGCATGAGCCCGAGCCGAAGCACGAACGCGAGCACGAGCACGCATCCGAGTCCGAGCACGGGCCCGAGCCCGACGACCGACGCGGCGCAGCCGGGCTCCCGCCTGACCGCCCGGTCCCTGACCCTCGCGTACGAGGACCGCACCGTGGTCCACGAGCTGGACCTCACCGTGCCCGACGGGCAGGTCACCGTCATCGTCGGCCCGAACGCCTGCGGCAAGTCCACCACCCTGCGGGCGCTCGGCCGGCTGCTGAAGCCGCGCGGCGGGGCGGTCCTGCTGGACGGTACGGAGCTGGCGCGCATACCGACGAAGCAGATCGCCCGGTCCGTCGGGCTGCTCCCGCAGACCCCGGTGGCGCCCGAGGCGATCACCGTCTCCGACCTCGTCGCACGGGGCCGCCAGCCGCACCAGAGCTGGTGGCAGCAGTGGTCGGACGAGGACGAGCGGGCGGTGACCGACGCCATGTCCCGCACGGATGTGACGGCGTTGGCCGACCGGTCGGTGGACGAGCTGTCGGGCGGTCAGCGCCAGCGGGTCTGGATCGCGATGGCGCTGGCCCAGGACACGGACCTGCTGCTGCTCGACGAGCCGACGACGTATCTGGACATCGCGCACCAGGTGGAAGTCCTGGACCTTGTACGCCAGTTGGCCTCCCCTGCCGAGGACGGCACCCGGGGCCGCACGGTCGTCACCGTGCTGCACGACCTCAACCAGGCCGCCCGGTACGCGGACCGCCTGGTCGCCATGAAGGAGGGCCGGATCGTGGCGGAGGGCGCGCCCGGGGACGTCGTGACGGCCGAGCTCGTCCGCGAGGTCTTCGGCCTGGAGGCGGTGATCGTCCCGGACCCGGTGACGGGCTCGCCGCTCGTCGTCCCGGGCGCCCCCTGGACCCCTTCGACGCCCTCCTCCGCTTCCCCTTCCGCCTCCGGTCCCACCCCAGCCTCCGGTCCCACCCCCGTCTCCGCCCCGACTCCCGGAAAGATCCTCTGACCATGACCCTGCGCAGCTTCCGCCCCCGCGCCCTGGCCGCCGTCTCCCTGACGACCGTGGCCGCACTGACCCTGGCCGCCTGCGGCTCGTCCGACGACTCCGGTTCCGACTCCGCCCCCGCCTCCGACGCCACCCGTACGGTGAAGACGGCGATGGGCGACGTGAAGGTGAAGAAGACGCCCCAGCGGGTGGTCGTCCTGGACACCGCCGAACTGGACTCGGCCCTCACCCTCGGCGTGAAGCCGGTCGGCGCGACCCACGCGGACGTGGCATCGGGTTTCCTGAACTACCTGCCGAAGGACCAGGTCGCGGGCATCAAGGACGTCGGGCAGATGATGACCCCGAACCTGGAGGCCATCGCCGGCCTGAAGCCCGACCTCATCCTCACCAGCAAGATCCGGCACGGCGACAAGTACGACGAGCTGTCCAAGATCGCGCCGACCGTCATGACGGAGAACACCGGCTACCCCTGGAAGGAGAACTTCCAGGTCCACGCGGAGGCCCTCGGCAAGGAGGCCGAGGCGAAGATGGTCGTGGACGGCTACACGGACCATGTGGCGGACGTGACGAAGGCGCTCGGCGGCAAGGAGAAGGTCGCCGCGACCGAGGTCAACATGGTCCGCTTCGTCGAGGGCGCGGACATCCGCATCTACGGCAAGAAGAACTACATCGCCACCATCCTGGCCGACGTGGGGCTGGGCCGCCCCGCGATCACCGACAAGGCCAAGGACGGTTTCTCCTACGACGTCAGCCCCGAGAAGATCGACCTGGCGGACGCGGGCGTGATCTTCCACTCGACGTACGGCGACCCGAAGAAGGCCAAGGAGACGCAGACCACCGGCAGCGGCCTGTGGAAGAACATGGACGCGGTGAAGAACGGCAGGGTCTTCGCGGTCGACGACCAGCTGTGGATCCAGGGCATCGGCTACACCGCGGCCGACAAGATCCTCGGCGAACTCCACAAGAGCCTGACCAAGTGAGGGCGTGGGACGCCCCCGGCGGGCTCACTTGCCGGTGACGTTCCTGCCGACGCCGTCCGCGGCGGCGGCCTTCTCGAAGGCCGCCCACGCCGAGGCATCGATCCCGAGGGCGTCGAGGAGGTAGGCGGAGACGGCGTCGGCCACGAGGGCGACGCGGGCAGGGTCCTCGTCGGTGGTCTCCGCGACCTTCTCCCCGGCGAGACCGCCCAGCGTGTGCTCGCCCTCGTCGATGACCAACAGGCTCTTCGGGGACGGGCTGAGCCGGTAGGCGTCGGTGAACCACTCCGGCCCCCGGGTGGAGAGCTGGGACCGGTCCCGGCCGCCCGCCACGACCAGGGCCGGCGTGGTCATCGTGGAGTAGTCCGGCCGCATGAACGGAAGGTGCTCGACCGCGAACGGGGTGAGGGAGTCGCCCGTGCCGGTCGCGGCGATCAGGGCGCCGGCCGAGACCGCGGGGTGGGTGAAGTCCTCCCCCGGCACCCCGTCGGCGTCGAGCACCCGGGCGCCGAGCAGCGTGCCGGCGGTCTGGGCGCCCCAGGAGTGGCCGACGACCGCGACCCGGTCCAGGTCGGCGCGGTCCGCCGGGCCGGCCGCCCGGGCGAGGATGTCGCTCAGGCCGTCCAGCACGGCATGGAGGTCGGATATCCGGACGCGCCAGATCGTGGCGAAGCGCGGGTCGTCCCACCCGATGCCGTTGCGGCGGGAGTCCAGGTGGGTGGGCTGTACGACGACGAATCCGGCGGCGGCCCACCGGTCGACGAGGGGTTCGTAGCCGTCCATGGACCATGCGTTGCCGTGCGAGAACACGATGACGGGGAGGTTCTGGCCGGTCAGCGGGGCGGTGACCTTCACCTGGAGGTCCACGCCCCGGCCGGGGGCGGGAACGGTGATCGGCTTGACCGCGACGATCGGCCGGTCCGGGTGCTGAGCAGACATGGGGAGCCACGCTTTCTTCTGGAGGGCACGCCACCGCACTTTCGCGGAACGCCGTTCCGTCAAAATAGCGGAACAATGTTCCGCGAGTAAAGAAGGGGCCGTCCAACCGGACCCGTGAAGGAGGACCCGTGCAGGAGGACCGACCCGTGCCGGAATCGCTCGGAGTACGCCAGGCCCGCGCACAGCGCACCCGCGAGGCCGTGGTGGCGGCCGCGGCCGCGGTCTTCGTGGACCAGGGCGTCCAGGCGCCGATCCGCGACATCGCCGAACGCGCCGGTGTCGGCGTCGGATCGATCTACCGCCACTTCCCGACCCGCGCGGACCTGGTCACCGCGGTCTACCGGCACCAGATCGACACCTGCAGCGCGCTCGCGCCCCGGCTGCTGGCGGAATCGGCGTCCCCGTTCACCGCCCTGACCCGCTGGGCGGACGCGTTCGTGGAGTTCCTGGTCACCAAGCACGGCCTCGGCGCCGCACTGGGCTCCGGCGACCCGGGGCTGGAGAACCTGCACGCCCTGATGCTCGACACGCTGGTCCCGGCCTGCGCGACGCTGCTCGACGCCTGCACCGCGGCCGACGAGACCGACCCCGACGTCACCGCGTACACGCTGATGCGGGCCATCGGGAACCTGTGCATCACCGGCCCGGACTACGGCCGGGCGGACGCCCGGCGGATGGTCGCCGCCCTGCTCGCCGGGGTCCGGCGCACGGCCTGAGCACGGGCCCCGGGGCCCGCTCCGACGCGGGTCACGCCCGCCGCCGCGCCCGCCACACCAGGTAGAGCGCGGAGGCGACGGCGGCGACGCGGAGGACCACCGGCCAGGTCTCCAGCAGGACGTCCCGCATCGCGCCCTCGCGGATCGGTTCGCCCCAGCGCCCCTCCGTCCGCCCCCACACCCACACGAGTGCTCCGGCCGCCACCACGCCGGGGAGGCCGAGCGCCGCCCACTTCGCCTCCGTACGGGAGAGGGTGCGCGAGCTGTACGCGATGAGCCAGCCGCCCGCCAGCGGCAGCCAGGAACCGGTGACCACGCCGGCGATGAGCAGGACCGCGGCCAGGAGCAGCAGCGGGTGGGCGAAGCCGCCGCGGGGGCCGGGGGCGGCGACCGCGGGCTCGGCGACGGCGGGGGCGAGCGTGCGGCGGCGGAGCTTCACCAGGCGCAGGGCCCGGCGGCGGGCGGCCGTGCTCTCGCCGCTCCCGGCGTCTCCGGCCTTCCCGTCGGCGCCGCCCGCACCCTCCGGGCCGCCCTCCTCCTCCGTGTCCTTCTTGTCCATCTCGACGGGCCCCGGCCGTCTGCCGAGCAGCTCCGGGGCCTCGATGCCGCCGAAGAACCCGGGGACGGAGGTCCCCGCCTCGAAGGGCCCGGGCTCCAGGCGCCACCAGTCGGTCGCGTCGTCCGCGCCTCCCCCCTGGTCCTGGCCGAGCATGTGCGGGGCGGACGGATCGGGCCAGGCGCGGGCGGGGGCGTCCTCGGGGCCCGGGCCGTCGTCGAAGGCGGGGGCGTCGTCGGGAGCGGGCCCTGGGCGGGGCACGGCGGCGGCAACGTCAGCAGAGGCGGCTCCGACCACACCGGCACCACCGGCCCCGCCGGCCCCACGGATCGCATCGGTTGCCCGTCCGTCCGTCCCCGCGTCCGCCGGCCCCTTCGCCTCGCGGCGCGACGCGCCCCGCCCGAAACCGGCTTTCGGCTTCCGGGGGCCCGTCGCCTCCCGCCCCTCGTCCGCGCGGGAGCCGGCTCGGCCGGCTTCCCTCGGCTCCTTGCGCAGCAGCCCGCTCCGGGGCCGGGGCAGACCGCGCCGGGACGGTTCGCCGCTGCCCGACCCGGTCCGGGCGGACGGCAGCGGGACCGTGCCGTCGCCGGACCTCGCCGCCGCGGCGACCAGTTCGTCGGGGCTGCCGAGCCTGCCGATGATGCGGCGCACGGCCGCCGGGGAGTCAGCGCCCTCCGTGGTGCGGCGGCGGTCGATCTCGCCGCGCAGCGTCGAGACGAGCCGCATCCGGGCGCCCGACGGGAGCTGTTGCTGCTGAGCCAGGTCGCCGACCCGGCTCAGGTAGTCGTACACGAGCTGGTCGCTCTCGATCCCCACGCGGTGCGTCCCCTCTACCCGGCCCTGCCCCGACGGTAGCGTTCCAGCGGCTACCGTGGGGCGGATGGGGACGACCACACCACCGCGCACGCTCGCCGAAGCCCTGCGCGCCCGGGGCGACGAATCGCTGGCCGGGCTGCTGCGTGCCCGCCCCGATCTCCTCAACCCGGTGCCGAACGACATCACGCAGCTCGCCACGCGGGCCGGTACCCGGGCGTCCGTCGTCCGCGCGCTGGAGCACCTGGACCGGTTCGCGCTGCAGACCGCCGAGGCGCTGGCGGTGGCACCGGACCCGGCCCCGTACGACACCCTGCTCTCCCTGCTCACCGGCGACGGTCTCGACGACGGCGAGCAGCGCGACGACGTGGGTGCGGCGGTCACCGCCGCACTGCCGGGCGCGCTGGCGACGCTGCGCGAACAGGCCCTGGTCTGGGGCGAGGACGACCGGCTGCGGCTGGTGCGTACGGCGCGCGAACTGCTCGCCCCGTCCCCGCAGCACCCCTCCCCCACGGGCCTGGGCCCCACGGTCGCGGAGGCGACGGCGGGCATGTCACCGGGCCGACTCCAGGAGATCCTGGCGGCGACCGGCCTGCCCGCGACGCACGACCCGGTCTCGGCGGTGGCCGCGCTGTCCGCCCTGTTCACGGACCGGACGCGGATGGCGGAACTGCTGGACACGGCCCCGGCGGAGGCGCTGTCGGTGCTGGACCGGCTGGTGTGGGGGCCGCCGTACGGGGAGGTCACGCCCAACCCGACGCCTCCCGTGAAGTGGCTGCGCGACCGGGGCCTGTTGCTGCCGGTGTCCACGCGGACGGTGGTCCTGCCGCGCGAGGCGGCGCTCCATCTCCGGGCCGGGCGCGCGCACCGGGTGCCGGAACCGGTCCCCCCGGCCGTCGCGGCGGCGGCCGAACGGGATCCACAGGCTGTGGACAGGGCGGCGGCGGGCCAGGCGTTCATGGCGCTGTCCACGATCGAGGAGTTGCTGAAGCTCTGGGACGGGGGCGGCCCGACGATCCTGCGCGCGGGCGGCCTGAGCGTACGGGAGCTGAAGCGCGCGGCGACGGCGCTGGACGTGACCGAGCCGGTCGCCGCGTTCTGGATCGAACTGGCCTACGGGGCGGGGCTGCTGGCCTCCGACGGGGAGACCGACGAGCGGTACGCTCCGACGCCCGCGTCCGACGAGTGGCTCGACCTGTCCGCCGAGGACCGCTGGACGCATCTGGCCACCGCCTGGCTCGCCGCGACCCGGACCCCGGGGCTGGTCGGCGGCCAGGACGCCAAGGGGCGGGCCCTGTCCGCGCTGGGCCCGGAGCTGGACCGCTCGGCCGCCCCCGACGTACGCCGCCGGGTGCTGGCCCTGTTCGCCGAACTCCCGCCGGGCACCGCGCCGGAGGCCGGGACGCTGCTGCGCCGGCTGCGCTGGGAACGCCCGTCGCGCGGTTCGGCGCCTACGGCGGAGGGCACGGACCTCCGCTCCCGCCTGGCCCTGTGGACGCTCAACGAGGCGGAGCTGCTGGGCATCACGGGCCGGGGCGCGCTGGCGGCACCCGCCCGGGCGCTGCTGGAGGAGGACGAGGAGACGGCGGCGGCACGCCTCGCCCCCCTCCTCCCCGAACCCCTGGACCACGTCCTGCTCCAGGCGGACCTGACGGCGGTGGCGCCGGGCCCGCTGGAACGCCCGCTGGCGGACACGCTCTCCGTCCTGGCGGACGTCGAGTCGAAGGGCGGCGCGACGGTCTACCGCTTCACGCCCGGCTCCGTCCGCCGCGCCCTGGACGCCGGGCAGGCGGCGGCCGACCTGCACGCGTTCCTGGCCGCGCACAGCCGTACGCCGGTGCCGCAGCCGCTGAGCTACCTCATCGACGACGTGGCCCGGCGACACGGGCATCTGCGGATCGGGGCGGCGTCCGCGTACGTCCGCTGCGACGACGAGGCGGTCCTCAACGAGATCCTGGCCGACCGCCGTTCCGCGGGCCTGCGCCTGCGCCGCCTGGCCCCCACGGTCCTGGCCGCCCAGTCCGACCCCGGCTCCCTCCTGGAAGCCCTGCGCGACATGGGCTACGCACCGGCCGCCGAATCCGCCGAGGGCGACGTCCTGATCACCCGCGCCGGCGCCCGCCGCACCCCGCCCCGCACCCCTCCGGCCCCGGTCCCCGAAGGCCCCCCGGCCCCGGACGACACCCTCCTGGGCGCGGCGGTCCGGGCCATCCGGGCCGGCGACACGGCCGCCACGGTGGCCCGCAAGGAGCCGCCGGAGGGCACCACGGGGTCCACCCCTTCCGGAGCCCTTCCCCGCACCACCCCCGCCGAGACCCTGGCCACGGTCCAGGCGGCCGCGATGACGGGCTCCACGGTCTGGATCGGCTACGTCAACGCGGACGGCGCCGCCAGCCAACGCGTGATCGCCCCGGTCCGCGTGGAGGGCGGCTTCGTCACGGCCTACGACCACACGGCCGACGAGGTCCGCACCTACCCGCTGCACCGGATCACGGGGGTGGCGGAACTGGCGGAGGAGGGGGAGGGGTAAGAGCGGCCGCACCCCGTCGGCAGGCGCGTCCGTCTGCGATGCTGCGGGCATGTCCACAGCCCGCCCCGCCTCCGGCCCGGTCTCCCCCGAACCGGTGTCGCCGCACCCGCCCGGCGCGCCGATGCCTCCGCTGCTCACCCAGTCCTGGCTGGATCTGGCGTTCCTGCACTGGGCGGTCGACCCGGCGGACGTCGCGCCGCTGTTGCCGGCGGGGACGGTGCCGGACACGTTCGACGGGGCGACGACGTACGTGGGGCTGGTGGCGTTCCGGATGTATCGGGTGGGGGTGCTCGGGCTGCCGGGGATTCCGTATCTGGGGACCTTTCCCGAGACCAACGTCCGGCTCTACTCCGTCGACGGACGCGGGCGGCGCGCGGTCGTCTTCCGGTCCCTGGACGCCTCCCGGCTCGTTCCGGTCGTCGTGGCGCGGGCCGCGGTCCGGTTGCCGTACATGTGGTCCCGGATGGACATCGAGCGGTCCGGCGACACCGTCACGTACACGAGCGGGCGCCGCTGGCCCGGTCCGCGTGGGGCACGGAGCAGGATCGTGCTCCGGCCCGGTGACGCGATCGCCGAGCCCACCCCGCTGGAGCACTTCCTGACCGCCCGTTGGGCCCTGCACACCTCGCTCCTCGGGCGGACCGTCCACCTCCCCAACGTCCACCCCCGGTGGCCGCTCCACCGGGCGGAGCTGCTGGAGTGCGACGAGGACCTGATCGCGGCGGGCGGGCTGCCCGCGCCCGTCGGGGAGCCGATGAGCGTGCTGTACTCCCCGGGGGTGCCGGTGCGGTTCGGGCCGCAGCGGCGCGGGGCCTGAGGCCTCGGCCGCCCCGCGCCCCGGCCCCGTACCGACGTCAGTCGGGGTTCATGTCCGAGAACCGCTCGAAGGTGTCCGTCCCCGTGGCGCCCTTCTTCCAGGTGACGGTCAACGTGTCGCCGTTCTGCCGCAGGTTGCCGACCCGGTCCTTGCTCGCGACCCGGACCCCGTCCTGCTCGCACAGCAGAGCCATCTCCAGGAAGTCGCCGCTCTCGTCCTCCTGCCAGCGGCCCTTGCACTGCAACCCGTCGCGAATGCTGAGGATCGCGTTGATCCTCGCGGGCTCGTCGGTGTACGCCTCGCCCAGCCCGAGCATCGTGGAGTCCGGCATCTTCCACACCGCCTGGAGCCCGGTGCCGGTGGGCTGGGGCACGAGCGGATTGTCCGAGCGGGCGGGCGGTGAGACGGACGGCTCATCGGACGGGGCCGTCGTCGGGTCCGTCGGGTCCGGGGCCTCGCCGGTGCTTCCGTCGGACCCGGTCGCGCCGGGAGTCCCCACGGACGTCGGCGACTTGGCGTCGTCGCTCGCGCCGTCGCTTCCCCGCCCCACGGCGAACCAGACACCGCCGCCGATGACCACCGCGGCCAGCACGGCGGCGACCGCGATGAGCCCTGTCCTCTTCCGCGGTGCGGGCGGCCCCGGCTGCGGCGGGGGGAAACCGCCCGCTCCGAAGGTGCCGGACGCCCCGTACGGGCCGTGGGGCTGTTCCTGGCCGCCGCCGTATCCGTACCCCTGCGGCTGTGCGTACGGATTCCCGTCGACCGGCTGCTGCGGTACGCCGTAGCCGGGCTGCGGGGGTCCCGGGGGCACCGGCGGCATCGGCGGCGGTGCGCCGAAGGGCTGCTGCCCCTGCGGCGTCGGCGGCTTCTCGTCGTACGGCTGAGACACGCGTGACCTCCCCCGCACCGGCACTCTGCCGGCACGCCATCTCTTTGTATCAGCCACCCATCCACCGGGGCCGCCCAGTTGCCCGGTGGTGCGAACAGCAGGGCCGGCTCGCTCCCCGGTGATCCGGTGCGGCGCCGGCAGGGGTGGACGCGGGGTGGACGCCATGGACCCGCACACGGCGTTGATCACCGGAGCCACGCAGGGCCCGGGTCTCGTCATCGCCCCGGACCCGGCCGCCCGCCGCGGATCCTGAGGGGAGCCGGGCCCCGGCGTATCGGCCCCATCCCGTCCCGCCCCCGGATGCGGCACACTGGACGTTTGGCCGCAGCCGTGGCCGTACCCCGCAGAAAGGGCCGAAGCGCGTGACCGGACCCCTCATCGTCCAGAGCGACAAGACGCTGCTCCTCGAAGTCGACCACGACCTGGCCGAGGCCTGCCGTCGTGCCATCGCGCCGTTCGCGGAGCTGGAGCGTGCGCCCGAGCACATCCACACCTACCGGGTCACCCCGCTCGGGCTGTGGAACGCCCGCGCCGCCGGGCATGACGCCGAGCAGGTCGTCGACGCGCTCGTCGAGTACTCCCGGTATCCCGTGCCGCACGCGCTCCTGGTCGACATCGCCGAGACGATGGCGCGGTACGGGCGGCTCACCCTGTCCAAGCACCCCGTGCACGGGCTCGTCCTCACCACCACCGACCGGCCCGTGCTGGAGGAGATCCTCCGGTCGAAGAAGGTCCAGCCGCTGGTCGGCGCCCGGATCGACCCGGACACCGTGGCCGTGCACCCCTCCGAGCGCGGGCAGGTCAAGCAGACGCTGCTCAAGCTCGGGTGGCCCGCCGAGGACCTCGCCGGTTACGTCGACGGCGAGGCCCATCCGATCGAGCTGGCCGAGGACGGCTGGGCCCTGCGGCCGTACCAGAAGCAGGCCGTCGAGGGGTTCTGGCACGGTGGGTCGGGGGTGGTGGTGCTCCCCTGCGGGGCCGGCAAGACGCTCGTCGGCGCCGGTGCCATGGCCGAGGCGAAGGCCACCACGCTCATCCTCGTCACCAACACCGTCTCCGCCCGGCAGTGGAAGCACGAGCTGGTGAAGCGGACCTCGCTCACCGAGGACGAGATCGGCGAGTACAGCGGTACGAAGAAGGAGATCCGGCCGGTCACCATCGCCACCTACCAGGTGCTGACCACCCGGCGGAAGGGCGTCTACCCGCACCTGGAGCTCTTCGACTCCCGCGACTGGGGGCTCGTCGTCTACGACGAGGTGCATCTGCTGCCCGCCCCCGTCTTCAAGTTCACCGCCGACCTCCAGGCCCGGCGGCGGCTCGGGCTGACCGCGACCCTCGTGCGGGAGGACGGGCGGGAGTCCGACGTGTTCTCGCTCATCGGGCCCAAGCGGTTCGACGCGCCCTGGAAGGAGATCGAGGCGCAGGGCTACATCGCGCCCGCCGACTGCGTCGAGGTCCGCGTCAATCTCACCGACTCCGAGCGGCTCGCCTACGCGACCGCCGAGACGGAGGAGAAATACCGGTTCTGCGCCACCACCGCCACCAAGCGGAAGGTGACCGAGGCGCTGGTGCGCAAGCATCAGGGCGAGCAGACGCTCGTCATCGGGCAGTACATCGACCAACTCGACGAGCTGGGGGAACACCTGGACGCGCCCGTCATCAAGGGCGAGACCAGCAACGCCCAGCGCGAGAAGCTCTTCGACGCGTTCCGGAACGGGGAGATCAGCGTTCTCGTCGTCTCCAAGGTCGCCAACTTCTCCATCGACCTGCCGGAAGCCACCGTCGCCATCCAGGTCTCCGGCACCTTCGGGTCGCGCCAGGAGGAGGCCCAGCGGCTCGGCCGCGTCCTGCGGCCGAAGGCCGACGGGCACGAGGCCCGCTTCTACTCGGTCGTCGCCCGCGACACCATCGACCAGGACTTCGCGGCGCACCGCCAGCGCTTCCTGGCCGAGCAGGGGTACGCGTACCGCATCGTCGACGCGGACGAGCTGCTCGCGGAGAGCTGAGGACCGAAGGGCTCCACGGCGGGACCTCAGCGGTTCCGCCGTATGCCCGCCTCCTCCGCGTACTCCCCCAGGACGACGACGCCGAACGCCGTGGTCACGAACACCTTCACGGCGCGCAGCGCGTCGCCGACGCGGTGGGGTCGGTGGTCACCGGTCGCCGCGGTCGCGCCGTGCGCGGGGCCGGTCGTGCGTGGGTTCAGGGTGGCTGTGCTCATGTATCCATGGTGCTCCTGTCACCCGTTCGGGCGCGTCGGCCCGCAGACGGAAGCCGGTGAGCCGGCGCGTAGGTCTGCGGTGCCATGCCGGGGCCCGGCATCCCCTACGGGTATCCCTTGGACCCACTCCCCCGGGTGGAGCCCGCGTACGGTCCCCCGCGTCGGCGGAGCCCCCGTAATGCGTTTCGACCGTACGCCGCCCTGGGGCTACAATCGCCGGTCTGCCCGCCTCCCGCACCGTGGTACCGGCCTTCGCCGCCGGCAGCCGGGGGAGCGCCGTCGGCCGGACGGAAACCGGCCGGCACCCACGCGAACCAACCTTCCGAGCGGACCGCCCTGCCCGGCCTCAGCCGGTGTCGGCGCGCGGTCCGCCGTCCTGCGTTGAAGAGCCGGAGGCAACACCGTGCCCGCGCACGTAGCAGAGAGCGATTCCACCCCCGATCCCACCGGCACCACGGGCACCACCGACCCCCTGGCGCACGAACGTGCCCATCTCGCCGCCTCCCGCGCCGCACTGCGCGGGATGCGCGAGGACGTCCAAGCCCTCGACATCCGCGATGTCACCGCGAACTGGGTCAACGCCGCGGTGCTCCAGTCCCAGATCGACGACCGCATCAAGGCGCTCGCCGATCTCTCGCACACCCCGCTGTTCTTCGGCCGCCTCGACTATCTGCACACCGTCGGCGGCGATCTGGCCGAGGGCGCGGACGGCGAGCGGTTCTACATCGGCCGCCGGCACGTTCACGACGCCGCCGGGGACCCCATGGTCATCGACTGGCGCGCGCCGGTCTCCCAGCCGTACTACCAGGCGTCCCGCACGAACCCCCAGGACGTGGGGCTGCGCCGCCGCTTCGGTTACACCGGCGGCGAGCTGACCGCGTACGAGGACGAGCACCTCACCGACCCGGCGGAGGCCGAGCACACCAGCCGGCTCCTCCAGGCGGAGATCGAGCGGCCCCGTGTCGGCCCGATGCGCGACATCGTCGCCACCATCCAGCCCGAGCAGGACGAGATCGTCCGCGGCGGCCTCGGCGGCACCGTCTGTGTGCAGGGCGGGCCCGGCACCGGGAAGACCGCCGTCGGCCTGCACCGGGTGGCGTACCTGCTGTACGCGCACCGCGAGCGGCTCGCCCGCACCGGCACCCTCGTCATCGGGCCGAACCGTTCCTTCCTCCACTACATCGAGCAGGTGCTGCCCGCCCTCGGCGAGCTGGAGGTGAAGCAGGCCACCGTCGACGACCTGGTGCGCACCGGCGTCGAGGTCCGGGGCGAGGACGAGGCGGCCACCGCCGTCGTCAAGGGCGACGCCCGCATGGCCGAGGTGCTCCGGCGGGCCATCCGCTCGCATGTGACCGCTCCCGTCGAGCCGGTCGTCGTGGTGCGCGGCTCCCGGCGCTGGCGGGTGCCGGTGTACGAGATCCAGGAGATGGTCGACGAGCTGCTCTCCCGCGACATGCGGTACGGAGCCGCGCACGAGGCGCTGCCGCAGCGGATCGCCCACGCCGTGCTCGTACGGATGGAGGAGGCCGGGGAGGCCCCCGACGACCGGGTGCAGAACGCCGTGGCCCGCAATCCCGCCGTGAAGGCCGCCGTCAAAGCGGTCTGGCCCGCCGTGGACCCGGCGAAGGTCGTGCTGCGGCTGCTGTCCGACGCGGAGTTCCTGGCCGCGCACGCGGAAGGCCTGCTGAGCGAGGAGGAGCAGAAGCGGCTGCTGTGGGCGAAGCCCGCCCGCAGTGTGAAGTCCGCGAAGTGGTCGGCCGCCGACGCCGTGCTGATCGACGAGGCCGGTGACCTGATCGCCCGTACGCACTCGCTCGGCCATGTCGTGCTCGACGAGGCGCAGGACCTGTCCCCCATGCAGTACCGGGCGGTGGGGCGGCGCTGCTCGACCGGTTCGGCCACCGTCCTCGGCGACCTCGCGCAGGGGACGACGCCGTGGTCCACGGAGAGCTGGGGCGAGGCGCTGTTCCACCTGGGCAAGCCGGACGCGGTGGTGGAGGAGCTGACGGCCGGTTTCCGCGTGCCGCGCGAGGTCATCGCGTACGCCTCCCGGCTGCTGCCCGCGATCTCGCCGGGGCTGGCCGCGGTGGACTCGGTGCGGGAGTCGCCGGGGTCGTTGGCCGTACGGGAGGTGGCGTCGGCGGACGAGCTGGACGCGGCCGTCGTCGCCGCCTGCGAGGAGTCGCTGCGCAACGAGGGGTCGATCGGGCTGATCGCCGCCGACGCCCGCATCCCGGTGCTGGGTGCGGCCCTGGAGGCGGCGGGGCACGCGTATCTGTCCCCCGGTGAGGAGACCACCGCCGAGTCCCGGCTGACGCTGGTGCCCGCGTCGCTGGCGAAGGGCCTGGAGTACGACTACGTGGTGCTGGACGAGCCGGCGGCCGTGGTGGACGGCGAGCCGGACGAGCGGACCGGGCTGCGGCGGCTGTACGTGGCGCTGACCCGTGCGGTGTCGGGGCTGACCGTGCTGCACGCGGCCCCGTTGCCGGAGGCGTTGGTTCAGGCGTAGGGCCCTCGGGTGCGGGACTGTCCGGTCCCGCACCCCGTCGAGCCTCAGCCGTCCAGCGCCTTCCGCCACTCCCGTACCGCCGCCGCGTCGACGGGGGCCGACCAGCCCGCCGGGCGGGCCGCGCCGCCGATGTGGAACGCGTCGATCCGTGCCGCCAGCAGCTGGGGCAGGTGGTGCAGGTGGAGGCCACCGCCGACCAGGATCCGCGCCTGGTATCCCGGCTCGCCGCTCCGGGCCGCCTCGGCCAGGAGGGTGGGGACACCGGCGTCCACCCCGGCCGGGGAGCCCGCCGTGAGGAACGTGTCGAGGCCCGGCAGGTCCGCGAGCTGCTTGCGCAGGGCGTCCCGGTCCGTGGCCCGGTCGATCGCCCGGTGGAACGTCCACCGGCAGCCTTCCAGCTCGGCGACGAGCCGCTCGACGGCGACGAGATCGGCGTGGCCCTCCGCGTCGAGGAAGCCGAAAACGAACTCCTCGGCCCCTGCCTCCCGCAGCTCACGGGCCCGGCCGACCAGGACGTCGATGTCACCGGCGGCGAAGCCGTCCGCCGTCCTGAGCATCACGCGCAGCGGGATGTCCACGGCGGACCTGATCGCCACGAAGGTCTCCCGGGACGGGGTGAGACCGTCGGCGGCCATGTCGGTGACCAGTTCCAGGCGGTCTGCACCACCGGCCTGAGCGGCGACCGCGTCCTCCGCGTCGAGAGCGATCACCTCCAGGACTGCACGGTTGCTCATGGGTCCCCATTCCTCCGATACACAGCGACAGGCCGATACGCGGCTACGGGCCGGCACGGCTATAGGTCTAGTCCAATGGCCAGCCTACGGGTGGCCGCCGGACGGCGCAGCCCTCTATCTGAACGCACGGGTACGGCCGAGCGCGACCCGGCCCCGCAGGCGGGTGACGGACCCCTCCCGCCACACCTTGCACTTCATAGGGGAGGGGGGTATACATTGGGAAGAGACAGAGATACCCCCCAGGGGTATCTGGGACGGCTTCAGGGAGGACCCCCGTGTCCGCGCACTCCGCCACCACCGCAACCACCGCCGCCGGCTCCGACGCCGGAACCACCGCGGTCGAGCTCGCGATCGGCGGGATGACCTGCGCCTCGTGCGCGGCCCGTATCGAGAAGAAGCTCAACCGGATGGACGGCGTCGAAGCCACCGTGAACTACGCCACCGAGAAGGCGAAGGTCACCTACGCGGGCGCCGACGTGTCCGTCGACGATCTGATCGCGACGGTCGAGGCCACCGGCTACACCGCCCGGCCGCCCGCCCCGCCCGCCGCCGAAACCGCCGCCCCGCCACCGGGGAGCGGCGACACGGAACGGGGCGCGGCCGAGGACGACGGGCTCACCACCCTGCGCCGGCGGCTGGTCACCGCCGTCCTCCTCGCCGTTCCGGTGATCGCGATGGCGATGATCCCGGCGCTCCAGTTCGACTACTGGCAGTGGCTCTCCCTGACGCTGGCCGCACCGGTCGTCACCTACGCCGCCTGGCCGTTCCACCGGGCCGCCTGGACGAACGCGAAGCACGGCGCGGCGACGATGGACACGCTGATCTCCGTCGGCACGTCGGCGGCGTTCCTGTGGTCGGTGTGGGCGCTGTTCTTCGGCACGGCGGGCATGGTCGGGATGACGCACCCGTTCGAGTTCACCATCGCCCGCAGCGACGGCGCCGGGAACATCTATCTGGAGGCCGCGGCCGGGGTGACGGCGTTCATCCTCGCCGGGCGGTACTTCGAGGCGCGTTCGAAGCGGAAGGCCGGGGCGGCGCTGAAGGCTCTGCTGGAGCTGGGGGCGAAGGAGGTCACCGTTCTGCGCGACGGTGGGGAGACGACGATCCCGACCTCCGCGTTGCAGGTCGGCGACCGTTTCCTGGTCCGTCCCGGGGAGAAGATCGCGACGGACGGGACGGTGGTCGAGGGCTCGTCCGCCGTCGACGCCTCGATGCTGACGGGTGAGTCCGTGCCCGTCGAGGTCACCACCGGCGACACCGTCACCGGCGCCACCCTCAACGCCGCAGGCCGCCTCGTCGTCGAAGCCACCCGCGTCGGCGCCGACACCCAACTCGCCCGCATGGCCGAACTCGTCGAGAACGCCCAGAACGGCAAAGCCTCCGCACAACGCCTCGCCGACCGCATCTCCGCCGTCTTCGTCCCCGTCGTCATCACCCTCGCCCTCGCCACCCTCGGCTACTGGCTCGGCAACGGCGCCGGACTCACCGCCGCCTTCACCGCAGCCGTCGCCGTCCTCATCATCGCCTGCCCCTGCGCCCTCGGCCTCGCCACCCCCACCGCCCTCATGGTCGGCACCGGACGCGGCGCCCAACTCGGCATCCTCATCAAGGGACCCGAAGTCCTCGAAACCACCCGCCGCACCGACACCATCGTCCTCGACAAAACCGGCACCGTCACCACCGGCCGCATGACCCTCCAGACCACCCACACCACCGACGAAACCGACGAGACCGAAGTCCTGCGGCTCGCAGGCGCCCTGGAGAACGCCTCCGAACACCCCATCGCCCAAGCCGTCGCCACCGCGGCGACCGACACCACCGGCCCCCTCCCCACCCCCGAGAACTTCACCAACGTCCCCGGCCTCGGAGTCCAGGGCATCGTCGAGGGCCACGCCGTCCTCGTCGGGCGCGAACAGCTCCTGGCCGACTGGGAGATCCGGCTTCCCGCTCCTCTCGCCGAGGCCAAGAAGGCCGCGGAGGCCGCCGGGCGCACGGCGATCGCCGTCGCCTGGGACGGCGAGGCGCGGGCGGTGCTGGAGGTCGCCGACGCGGTCAAGGACACGAGCGCCGAGGCCGTCCGCCGGCTCCGCGCCCTCGGCCTGACCCCGATCCTCCTCACCGGCGACAACCGGGCCGTGGCGGAGTCGGTCGCGGCCGAGGTCGGCATCGACGAGGTGTACGCGGAGGTCATGCCGCAGGACAAGGTCGACGTGGTCAAGCGCCTTCAGGCCGAGGGCCGCGTCGTCGCGATGGTCGGGGACGGGGTCAACGACGCCGCCGCCCTCGCCCAGGCCGACCTGGGCCTCGCGATGGGCACCGGCACCGACGCCGCCATCGAGGCCGGGGACCTGACCCTCGTCCGCGGCGACCTCAACGCCGCCGCCGACGCGATCCGCCTCTCCCGCCGCACACTGTCCACCATCCGCACCAACCTGTTCTGGGCCTTCGCCTACAACGTCGCCGCCCTCCCGCTGGCCGCCGCCGGGCTGCTCAACCCGATGATCGCCGGGGCCGCGATGGCCTTCTCCTCGGTCTTCGTGGTCGGCAACTCCCTGCGGCTGCGCACGTTCAAGGGGGCGTGAGGTACCGAGCGGCGCGGCGGGGCCTCGCGGTCCCGCCGCGCTCAGGCGCGTACGAAACGCAGCCGGGTCCCCGGTACGGCCTGCGCCGCCGCGGCGAGGGCCCGTTCGGGGACGGCACCGATGACCGGGTAACCCCCGGTCGTCGGATGGTCGTTGAGGAAGACGACGGGCCGGCCGTCCGGCGGCACCTGGATGGCGCCCAGCACCATGCCCTCGCTGGGCAGTTCCTCCGTACGGGACCGCTCCAGCGCCGGGCCCTCCGTGCGCAGGCCGATGCGGTTGCTGTGCGGCGAGACCCGGTAGGCGGCGGTGAGGAGCGTACGGAGCGCCGCCTGCGTGAACCAGTCGTCGCGGGGCCCGGGATGGACCGGGAGCACCAGTTCGGCGGGGGCGCCCGGCCAGGGCACGGGACCGGCGGCGGGAAGCGGGGCACCCGGCACCGTCTCGCCCAGCGGGACTTCGTCGCCCTCGCTCAGCGGGGCGGGCCCGAGCCCCGAGAGCAGGTCCGTCGAACGGCTGCCCAGCACCGGGTCCGGCACCAGCCCGCCCGCGAACGCCAGGTAGCTCCGGAGCCCCGTCCCGGCGGGACCCGCGTCCAGGACCGCGCCCGCGGGCACCCGGACCGGCGCGCCCCACGCCACCGGCCGCCCGTCGACCGTCACCCGGCAGCCCGCCCCGCCGACGACGGCGACGACCGGCCGGTCCGGGCGGACCGCGCACCCGGTGAGGGTGGTCTCCAGGACGGCCGCGTCCGGCGGATTGCCCACCAGGCGGTTGGCCAGCCGGGCGGCGGGCGCGTCCAGCGCTCCGGCCCGCCCCACCCCGAGGTGCGCCAAGCCGGGGCGGCCCGCGTCCTGCACGGTGGTCAGCGCTCCGGGGCGTACGACGTGGAGCCGGTGGCGGGTGGGCGCCGCGGGGCGTACGGCCTGGTGGCGGGCGAGCGCTCCGGGGCCTGCGGCGGCAGGGGTCCGACCGGCGGCGGGCGTCATGTGTCCGCTCCGACGTCGCCCGCGCGGGGAGCGGGCAGCGCGGCCGCCTTCCCCGCCTCCACCGGTACGAACCTGACCGGCGTCCCCGGTGCCAGCAGCGCCGCCGGTACCCGGTCCGGATCCCACAGGGCCCCCGGGTCCGGCGTCCGCCCGACGAGTTGCCAGCCGCCGGGCGAGGGGCGCGGGTACACCCCCGTGTAGGGCCCGGCGAGGGCCACCGCCCCGGCCGGGACGCGGGTGCGCGGGGTCGTGCGCCGGGGCACGTGCAACCGCTCGGGCAGCCCGGTGAGATAGCCGAACCCGGGGGCGAACCCGCAGAACGCCACCCGGAACGCGGTGCGGGAGTGCAGGGCGGCCACCTCGTCGGCCCCGACGCCCCAGAGCCCGGCGACCTCGTCGAGGTCGGGGCCGTCGTAGATCACGGGGATCTCCACGGCCTCGCGGTCCTCGCGGCGCAGCGGCTCCACCCGCCACGAGACGAGCTCCCGGGCCAGCCGGTCCCGGGCCCCGGACCCGGGCGTGTGCTCCGCGATCCCGTCGAGGAGGACGGTGCGGGCGGCCGGGACGATGTCGCGCACGGCGGGGAGGCCGCCGCGCTCGCGACGCCGGAGCACTTCGGCGTGGAAGGCCTCGGCGTGCTCGCCGTCGGCCAGCTCGACGAGCAGCGCGTGCGGCCCCGCGGGCAGGACCCGCAGCGTGCCGGGGGCGCCGGGGCTGCCCGAGTTGTCCGTACCGCCCGCCCGGCTCACGTGAACGCCCGTACCGCGACGCCCGCTTCCTCCAGGGCGGTCCGCACCCGGCGGGCGAGCGCCGCCGCGCCCGGGGTGTCCCCGTGGACGCAGAGCGATCGCGCCGAGACCGGTATCCGGCTGCCGTCCGCCCCGGTCACCGCCCGCTCGACGGCCATCCCGACGCTTCGGCGGACGACGTCGTCCGCGTCGTGCACCACCGCGCCCGGCTCGCCGCGCGGCACGAGGGTGCCCTGCGGGGTGTACGCGCGGTCGGCGAAGGCCTCCTCCACGGCGGGCAGTCCGGCCTCGGCCGCGTGGGCGAGCAGCCGGGACCCGGGCAGTCCGAGCACGGCCAGGCCGCCGCCCGCGAGCCGGACGCCCGCGACGACGGCGGCGGCCTGGTCGTCGTCCCAGACGGCCCGGTTGTAGAGCGCGCCGTGCGGTTTGACGTAACTGACGGTGGACCCGGCGGCCTGGGCGAAGACCCGCAACGCGCCTATCTGGTAGGCGATCTCGGCGGTCAGCTCGGCGGACGGCACGTCCATCGACCGCCGGCCGAACCCGGCCAGGTCCCGGTAGGAGACCTGCGCCCCGATCCGGACGCCGCCGGCCGCCGCCGCGTCGCAGACCCGCCGCATCACGGAGGCGTCGCCCGCGTGGAAGCCGCAGGCCACGTTGGCGCTCGTGACACAGGCGAGGAGCGCGTCGTCGTCGGTCAGGGTCCAGGTGCCGAAGCCCTCGCCGAGGTCGGCGTTGAGATCCATCATCACGGGCGCACGCTAGGGCGGTCCCGGCCGGGCGACAAGGGCCGGTCCGGTGGGCGGACCCCCTCGCCTCCTCGTGCCCCTCCCCCGACCCGTACGCCCCGAACCGGCCACGTACGTCCTAGAGTCGCCCCCATGACGGACCACAGCCCCCACCCGCCCCAGGGCCCCCACGGTGACGCCGAAGCCGGCCTCCGGGACCGCTGGCACGACACGCTGGTGGCCGCGCGCGCCGGGGCGGAAGGACCCGATCCGCTGCCGTACGCCGAGAACCTCCTCTCCCGCTGGGCCGAACCGCAGCGCCGCTACCACACGACCGCCCACCTGAGCACGGTCCTGGACCGGGTCGACACGCTGGCCGGCCATGCCGACGACGTGCACGCGGTACGGCTCGCCGCCTGGTTCCACGACGCGGTGTACCGGCCCGACCGGAGCGAGAACGAGGAGCGGAGCGCCGCCCTCGCCGAGCGCGCGCTGGCCGAGGCGGGGGTGCCGGACGCGACGGTGGCGGAGGTCGCCCGGCTGGTCCGGCTCACCGTCACGCACGACCCGGCCGAGGGCGACCGCAACGGCGAGGTGCTGTGCGACGCCGACCTGGCGGTCCTGGCGGGCGGACCGCAGGAGTACGGGGCGTACGCGGCGCAGGTCCGGGAGGAGTACGGCTTCGTGCCGGACGAGGCGTTCCGGGCGGGCCGGGCGGCGGTGCTGCGGCAACTCCTCGACCTGCCCCGGCTGTTCCGTACCCCGTTCGGCGCGGCGGAGTGGGAGGCGCGGGCCCGGCACAACCTGGCGACGGAGCTGGAGCTGCTGGCCTCGTCCGGCACGGCCTGACCACGCGCCCCGCCCCGCGAATGTTCCGGTTCGTTCACGGTGTCGTCCCGGTCACGCCCTCGCCCGACCGGTGAAGCCGATCGGCCGCTAACGTCTCGCATCGCAGATGCACACACGCTGCAAAGGCAACCCGTTCATTCTTCCGCTCACACAACTCCACGGGGGTAAGGCGAAATGTCCAAGGGACTCGGCATGAAGGTCGGCAGAACTTCCCGGCGGCGAATACTGCGACTGGCCGGGGGCGGTCTCACGATGGCGGTGCTCGGAGCCGGCCTGACCGGCTGCGAGGACGAGCTCGCGACCGGCGGCGATGGCAGCACGCCGCCGCCGCGCAGCGAGTCCCCCCAGGACGGCAAGGGCGACCAGGGGGGCAAGAACGGCGGGGCCCCGGCCCCCCTGTGGACGAAGTCGACCTCGGCTCGGACCTACGGGGACAACGACGAGCTGGTGACCGTGGACGGCGTGGTGATCGCGAGCGGCGATCCGCTGGCCGCGCTCGACGGCGCGACCGGCAAGGAGCGGTGGTCGCTGCTCGGCGGCGCGGTGCCCGGTGCGCCGCTGCTGCTCGGCAACGGCACGCTCTACCTGGCCAGCGGCACGTACGACGGCAGCGTCATCGGTTACGTACCGGGGTCCGGCAAGGAGACCTGGCGCAGCCGTCTCGGGAAGGAGTACCGGCAGCCCCGGCCGATCGCGGTGGACGGGGAGCAGGTGTACGTCATCGCCGAGATCCTGGAGGCCGACCACTCCTCCCACACCAATGTGATCGCCGCGCTGAACAGCACCACGGGCAAGGTCGCCTGGAAGGAACAGCGGGACCTCGGCACCGAGCAGAACGGCGTCCACGCCGCCGTGCGGGGCCGCTACCTCGTCTACACCGACTTCAAGAACAACCTCACGGTCCGCGACACGGCCACCGGCCGGCAGGTGTGGACGCAGAAGACGACGAAGACGAGCTACGGGCCGTTCGTCGTCCACCAGGACCTGGTGATCGTCCCGCAGGGGCAGCGGCTCCAGGCCTTCGCACTGGCCGACGGGGCCGAGAAGTGGTCCGTGGAGGCCGCGGAGTTCGCCCTGTTCCGGGAGCCGAGCCTCGTGGAGGGCGTGCTGTACATCGCGGACAGCGGTCGCACGCTGTGGGCCCTCCAGCCGGGGACCGGGAAGAAGGTCTGGCAGTCCACGGCCCTCAAGGACGCGAGCGCGCAGGTGCCCCGGCAGTTCGTCAAGGCGGGCGGCACCCTCTACGCGGCCACCGACCTCGACCCGCAGGGCGGCATCCACGCCTTCGACGCGACGACGGGCGCCCTGCGCTGGACGTTCAACGACAGGACCGGCGACCACCACGCCTGGCTGGTGGCCACCGACGGAAAGCGCGTCTACGCCCTGCACGGCAAGAAGCTCCACGCCCTGCCCGTGTGACGGATGACGTACGTGACAGGGGTGTGAACAGGCGGGCCCCCTCCCGGCGCCGGGAATGCGGAGGCGTTCTCCGGCGTTGGGACGAGTCATGCCCGACTCTCCCTCGCGCCGCGCACCCATGCCCCTGGCCGTATACATCCTGGGCCTCTCGGTCTTCGCCCTCGGCACCAGCGAGTTCATGCTGTCGGGCCTGCTCCCGCCGATCGCCGACGACATGAACGTGTCGATCCCCCAGGCCGGGCTCCTCATATCCGCGTTCGCGATCGGCATGGTGGTCGGCGCCCCGCTGCTGGCCGTCGCCACACTGCGGCTGCCGCGCCGCACCACCCTCATCGCGCTGATCTCGGTGTTCGGCCTGGGCCAGATCGCCGGTGCGCTCGCGCCGACGTACGAGGTCCTCTTCGCCTCCCGCGTCGTGAGCGCGCTGGCCTGCGCGGGTTTCTGGGCGGTCGGGGCGGCCGTGGCCATCGCGATGGTCCCGGTGAACCAGCGGGCGCGGGCGATGGCCGTGATGATCGGCGGCCTGTCCGTCGCCAATGTGCTGGGTGTGCCGCTGGGGGCCTTCCTCGGTGAGCACCTCGGCTGGCGATCGGCGTTCTGGGCGGTGGGCGCGGCCTCGGCGGTGGCCCTGGTCGGCGTGGTCACGCGCATCCCGCACATCCCGCTGCCCGAGAAGAAGCCGGAGCTGAAGCGGGAGCTGACGATCTACCGGGACCGGCAGGTCTGGCTGGCCATCGTGATCACCGCGCTCGCGGCGGGCGGGGTGTTCTGCGCGTTCAGCTATCTCGCGCCGCTGCTGACGGATGTGGCGGGCCTCGGGTCGGGCTGGGTGCCGTGGATCCTCGGCCTGTTCGGGGTGGGCGCGCTGATCGGCACGGTGATCGGCGGCCGGGTCGCGGACGCGCACCTCTTCGGGGTGCTGCTGAGCGGGATCACGGCGTCGACGGTGTTCCTGGTGGCGCTGGCCCTGTTCGCCTCCAGCCAGGTGGCGGTGGTCGCGCTGTCCTTCCTGCTGGGCCTGTCCGCCTTCTTCACGGCCCCGGCGCTGAACGCCCGGATGTTCAACGTGGCCGGGGCCGCCCCGACGCTGGCGGGGGCCACCACGACGGCCGCGTTCAACCTGGGCAACACGAGCGGCCCCTGGCTCGGCGGCACGGTGATCGACCTGGACTTCGGCTTCGCCTCCACGGCCTGGGCGGGCGCGGCGATGACGGCCCTGGCCCTGGCGGCGGTGGGCGTGGCGCTGCGCCTCCAGCGCGGCGACGGCGGGGGCGGCGGGTCGCGGTCCCGGCTGATCGCGAAGAGCACGGCGCCGGGCGGCGCGCGAAGCGGGGCTGCGGGCAGCGCTATCCGGGCGTCGGACGCCCCGTCGGTGTAGCGCCCCCCGCCGGTGGCAGGCTCCCCGTCGGCGCCGGCCGCCCCTTCGGCCGCCGGAGGCCCGCCGCCGTGAGCCGCCGGACCAGCTCCTTCGAGCCGATCTCGCGCGCCCCGGCCCGTACCGCGTCCGCGTAGTGCGCCTCCGGTACGTCGTAGTGGTCGCGCTCGAAGGCGCGCGGCGGGCAGCCGATCGCGGCGGCGAAGGCGTGCAGCTCCTCGAACGAGACATCGCTCACCAGGTGGGACCAGAGGCGGCCGTGGCCGGGCCAGGTGGGCGGGTCGATGTAGAGCGTCACCGCCGCAGCACCTCGCCCAGCGCCCCCACCGGGGCCACCGCCAGCGCCGCCTTGGTGCAGACCCAGTGCGGGTCGGGCCCGAGCTCCGGCTCGACGTCCAGGGCGTGCGGTTCGTCCTCCGGCGAGCACGCGGGGCACAGCGGCCAGCGTCCGTACCGCTCCAGCAGGGCGTCCTGGACGTCCTGGGCGATCAGACCGGCGACGAACTCCGCGCCCTCGGGCCACTGCTCCACCCACCAGCGCCGGTGCGTCACCGCGTCCTCGACCAGCGAGACGATGTCCGCCTCGGCGACGTCGGCCGCCGCCAGGTCGGCCATGACGAGAGCGCGGGCGGTGTGCAGGGACTGCTCCAGGGCGTTCAACTCCATGCACCCATTGTGCGCCCGCGCGCACAGGGCCCGTCCGGAGATCCCGCCAGAGGTAGGGACCAAAGGGGGTTGACGGACCCCGAGGTTGAAAATATCTTTCAGATGTGACCAGTGACGTGAAGGAAAGTTTCAGCAGCGACTCGCCGCCGGCGCCCGCGGCCCTCGCCGCCAAGGTCCGGACCCTCGCCCCCTCCATGACCCGCTCGATGCAGCTGGTCGCCGAAGCCGTGGCGGGCGACCCGGCCGGCTGCGCCGCCCTCACCGTCACCGGTCTCGCCGAGCGCACCGGCACCAGTGAAGCCACCGTCGTCCGCACCGCCCGCCTCCTCGGCTACCCCGGCTACCGGGACCTGCGCCTCGCGCTGGCCGGTCTCGCAGCGCACCAGGAGTCGGGCCGGGCCCCCGCCGTCACCGCCGACATCGCGGTGGACGACCCGATCGCCGACGTGGTCGCCAAGCTCGCCTACGACGAGCAGCAGACCCTCGCCGACACCGCCGCCGGGCTCGACACCGTACAGCTGGGGGCGGCCGTCGCCGCCGCGTCGACCGCCCGCCGCATCGACATCTACGGCGTCGGGGCGTCCTCCCTGGTCGGCCAGGACCTGGCGCAGAAGCTCCTCCGGATCGGGCTGATCGCCCACGCCCACATGGACCCGCACCTCGCGGTGACCAACGCCGTGCAGTTGCGCAGCGGCGACGTGGCCATCGCGATCACGCACTCCGGATCCACGGGCGATGTGATCGAGCCGCTGCGGGTCGCCTTCGACCACGGGGCGACGACGATCGCGATCACCGGGCGGCCCGACGGGCCCGTGTCGCAGTACGCGGACCATGTGCTGACCACGTCCACCGCGCGCGAGAGCGAGCTGCGCCCCGCCGCCATGTCCAGCCGGACGAGCCAACTGCTCGTCGTCGACTGCCTGTTCATAGGCGTCGCGCAGCGGACGTACGAGACCGCCGCACCCGCCCTGGCCGCCTCCTACGAGGCGCTGGCCCACCGCCACACCCCGCGCACCCGCTGACCGCCCCCGGCCGCCCCACCCCCGTACGCGTACGAGACCGAGCACCCCGAGAAAGCTGAGCCGCACCTCATGACCTCCACCACCGACGCGAACACCGACACCTCCGGCACCCCCGGCACCTCCGGCACCCCCGGCACCTCCGGCACCCCCGGGACGTACGGCGAGCTCCGTGCCCAGCTGGCCACCCTCACCACCGAGGCGTTCCGCCCCGAACTGGCCGAGATCGACCGGCTGTCCACCGAGGAGATCGCGCGGATCATGAACGGCGAGGACGCCACGGTCCCGGCCGCCGTCGCCGAGCGGCTGCCGCAGATCGCCGCGGCCATCGACGCCACCGCCGAGCGCATGGCGCGCGGCGGCCGACTGATCTACGCGGGCGCGGGCACGGCGGGCCGGCTCGGGGTGCTGGACGCCAGCGAGTGCCCGCCCACCTTCAACACCGACCCGGCCGAGGTCGTCGGCCTGATCGCGGGCGGCCCCTCCGCCATGGTCACGGCCGTCGAGGGCGCGGAGGACAGCAAGGAGCTGGCCGCCGCCGACCTGGACGCCCTGAAGCTGACCGCCGACGACACGGTGGTCGGCATCTCCGCCTCCGGCCGCACCCCGTACGCGATCGGCGCGGTCGAGCACGCCCGCGCGCGGGGGGCCCTGACGATCGGCCTGTCCTGCAACGCGGACTCGGCGCTCGCGGCGGCGGCCGAACACGGCCTGGAGGTCGTCACCGGCCCCGAGCTGCTCACCGGCTCGACCCGGCTGAAGGCGGGCACGGCGCAGAAGCTGGTCCTCAACATGATCTCGACGGTCACGATGATCCGGCTCGGCAAGACGTACGGGAATCTCATGGTCGACGTCCGCGCTTCCAACGAGAAGCTGCGGGCCCGCTCCCGGCACATCGTCTCGCTGGCCACCGGCGCGTCCGACACCGCGATCGAGGCCGCCCTCGCCGCCACCGACGGCGAGGTCAAGAACGCGATCCTGGTCATCCTCGGCCAGGTCGACGGCCCCACCGCCGCCCGGCTCCTCACCGAGTCCGACGGCCACCTCCGCGCCGCGCTCGCGGCCGTACGCACCACCTGACCCACCCGGGTACCCCGCCCCACCCCCCGCACAGCAAGGCACCAGCACCATGGCCACTGAAGACAAGAACCGCGCCTCCGCGGCCGCGATCCTGCCGCTCGTCGGCGGGGCCGCGAACGTCGCCTCCATCGCCCACTGCATGACCCGGCTCCGCCTCGGGCTGCACGACCGGTCCCTCGTCGACGACGAGGCGCTCAAGGCCCTGCCCGCCGTGATGGGCGTCGTCGAGGACGACACGTACCAGATCGTGCTGGGCCCGGGCACGGTCGCCCGGGTCACGCCGGAGTTCGAGCAGCTGGTCGAGGAGGACCGCGAGGCCGCCCCGGCCCCCGGCCCCGGTGGTCCGGCCGCCGTCTCCGCCGACGATCTGGCGGCGCAGGGCGCGGCGATCAAGGCCCAGCGGAAGGCGAAGAACGCGACCCCCTTCAAGCTGTTCCTGCGGAAGATCGCCAACATCTTCGTGCCGCTGATCCCGGCGCTCATCGGCTGCGGGATCATCGCGGGCCTCAACGGTCTGCTGGTGAACCTTCAGTGGCTGCCCGCCGTGACGCCCGCGCTGGCGGCGATGGCGTCGGGCTTCATGGCGCTGATCGCGGTGTTCGTGGGCTACAACACGGCGAAGGAGTTCGGCGGTACGCCGATCCTGGGCGGTGCGGTGGCGGCGATCATCGTCTTCCCGGGCGTCGCGAACATCGACGCCTTCGGCCAGACGCTCTCGCCGGGCCAGGGCGGTGTGCTCGGCGCGCTGGGCGCGGCGGTGCTCGCGGTGTACGTGGAGAAGTGGTGCCGCCGGTGGGTGCCGGAGGCGCTGGACGTCCTGGTCACCCCGACCCTGACGGTCCTGATCTCCGGTCTGGTGACGATCTTCGGCCTGATGTTCGTGGCCGGGGAGATCTCCTCCGCGATCGGCACGTTCGCCGACTGGCTGCTCTCCAACGGCGGCGCGGGCGCGGGCTTCGTCCTCGGCGGCCTGTTCCTCCCCCTCGTCATGCTGGGCCTGCACCAGGCGCTGATCCCGATCCACACGACCCTCATCGAGCAGCAGGGCTACACGGTCCTGCTCCCGATCCTGGCGATGGCCGGGGCGGGCCAGGTCGGTGCGGCGATGGCGGTCTACTTCCGCCTCCCCCGCAACGAGTCGATCCGCCGCACGATCAAGTCGGCGCTCCCGGCGGGTCTGCTCGGCGTCGGCGAGCCCCTGATCTACGGCGTATCGCTCCCGCTGGGCCGCCCGTTCATCACGGCGTGCGTGGGCGGGGCGTTCGGCGGCGGCTTCGTCGGCCTGTTCAACCAGCTCGGCGACACGGTCGGCTCGACGGCGATCGGCCCGTCCGGCTGGGCCCTGTTCCCGCTCCTGGACGGCAACCACGGCCTGGGCTCGACGATCGCGATCTACGCGGGCGGCCTGCTGGTGGGCTATGTCGCCGGGTTCCTGGCCACGTACTTCTTCGGCTTCGGCAAGGACCTGCTGGCCGAATTCAACGTCTCCCAGGAGCCGACCCCGTCCACGGTCGCGGCGACGGGCGGCCCGGCCCCGGCGACCACGCCCGGCCCCTCCGGCGGACCGGACTCCGGCGGCACGGACCCGGGCTCCCCGGCGAAGACCCCGGCGGGGGTCTGACCTCCGGCCCGAGCCCGCTCTGCGTGTTCCCGGCCCGCCGCCCCACCCCTGGGGCGGCGGGCCGGGGCATTTCCGGACCACGCCCTCCGTCCCACGTCCCGCGTCCCGCGTCCCGCGTCCCGCGTCCTACGGCCTACACCTCAAGGGCCGCTCCATCCCGGTCTCCGGCCCGATCCGCCCCGGGCGCCCCGCCGCCTAGCGTCGTCCTCATGCGAATCGGACTGCTCGGCACCGGAAACGTCGCCCGCGCCCTGGCCAACGGCTGGCGCGCCGCAGGGCACGACGTCCTCCTCGGATCGCGTCATCCGAAGGAACGGACCGACCTCGGCCTGCCCGTCGCGGGCCTCGACGAGACGGCCGCACACGCGGAGGTCCTGGTGAACGCGACGCCCGGGGGCGTCTCCGTGGACCTGCTCCGCTCGATCGGGGCCCCGGCGCTGGCCGGCACCCTGCTGATCGACGTCGGGGTCGGCCTCTCCGACGACTTCAGCGCCCTCACCCACCCCAACAGCAGCCTGGGCGAACTGATCCAGGAGGCCTTCCCCCTGACCCCCGTCGTCAAGACGCTCTGCACGATGGACTCGACCACCATGGTCGCCCCGGGCGAACTCACCGAGCCCGGCACGGTCTTCCTCTCCGGCGACGACCCCGAGGCCAAGGCCACCACGGGCCGGCTGCTCACGGACCTCGGCTGGCCGGCCTCCTCCCAGCTGGACATCGGCGGCATCACGACCGCGCGCGGCCAGGAGCACTTCGCGTTCCTGTTCATGGGGATCGCGGGCGGGGTGGACTCCCACACCTTCAACATCAAGGTGGTCACCCGGCCGTAGTCGCCGGACGGCTCACGAAGCGCCCGGGAACTCCTCCGTCGGCAGCTGTGCGTCGAACGGGGACGGCACCGTCAGCGGTTTGCCGAACGGCACCGCGTCCGTGTGCTTGAAGGTGCCGTCCTCGTTCGGCTCGGTGAACAGGGTGACCATCGGCCCCCGGGTGTCGAACCGGTCGATCAGCAGATACATCGGGACGCCGGCCCGGGCGTACGCGCGGTACTTCTTGGTGCGGTCCTCCCGGGCGTTGCCGCGCGAGGTGATCTCCACGACGAGCATCGCCTCCGAGGCGTCCATCGGGTCGCTGGCCTCCGGATCGGCGGCGGCGATCAGCTCCGTGGGCATGACGACCAGATCGGGGACGTACAGCTTGCCGAGCGGCGCGATGTGGATGCCGAGGGTCTGGTAGATCCCCAGTCCATCAGGCAGCCCCCGGTAGAGGCGGCGCTGGACCGCTTCGGCGATCCCGTTGTGGTGTGCGTGCGGCGGCGGTACCAAAGCGATCTGCCCCTCATCGATCTCGGCGCGCCACCCCTCGGGCACGTCCAGCTCACGCCATGTCTGCAGGAGGTAGTCCCACGCGCGCCCATCCGATGCCTGGCCGTTCTCGACAAACGCTGCGGTCATCGCGGGTCCCTTCTTCCGTGGCCTTGCCGAGCAGGCTAGATCGGGGTTTCACGGCCGTCGGCCGTTCCCTCACAGCGTCCCACGAACGAGTGGCCGCGCGCAGGCAGCACGGCCTCGCCGCCCGGTGCCGGCGCCCCTGCACCTCTTCGGACACCGTCTCTTCTCCGTCCCTCGACTCCGCCTTTCCTGTCACCCGGCCCACGGACAAAAATTCCCCGGGAATCCATGCGTGTAGGAAAAGCGTAAGCGGGAACCTGAATTTCCGGAGGTTGATAATCATGGTTCCCCTGCTTCTCGTTCTTCTGCTCGCCCTGGTTCTCTTCGGTGCCGGATTCGCGGTCAAGGCTCTCTGGTGGATAGCCGTGATCGTCCTGGTGCTCTGGCTCATAGGGTTCTTCGTCCGCCCCGCCGCGAGTGGCGGCCGACGGGGCCGGTGGTACCGCTGGTAGCCGCAGCGGGTGTAAGCCGCCTCACCCCGGGCACACGAAGTCCGGCGGAGACATCGGCGAAGCGTCGATGATCCGCCGCGGCAAAGCCGAAAGATCGCCGGAAGAAAGTCGGCGAGAACACCGGAAGGAATGGCCCGGCCGACCTTTAAGAAAGGAGCCACAATGAGCGACTCCCTGTGGGGCTATCAGCCCTCGTGCGGGCATACCGCGGGAATCGATCTGACCGGCTATTCGGTCGAGGCGACCGACGGCAGTATCGGAAAGGTCGACAAGCATTCCGACAAGGTGGGATCGGCCTGCCTGCTCGTCGACACCGGGGTCTGGATCTTCGGCAAGCACGTCCTGTTGCCCGCCGGCACGGTGAAGCGCATCGACCCGGAGGACCGGAAGGTCCACGTCGAGCTCACCAGGGAACAGGTCAAGAACTCCCCGGAGTTCGACCGCCAACGGCAGACCGAGGACCCGGCCTACCACGAGCAACTGTCCGCGTACTACCTGGCGTACCGGATCATGTGACGGACACCGGCGTACGCCCCCGAGCGGCGGCGGGCCCGGCCCCGAGGAGGGGTCGGCCCCGCCGCCTCGTACGTGCGCCCTGAGCCCTCGGCCCGCCAGGTCCGACCAGAACGGCACCCGGGCCGCGGCGGCGGGCTCCGGCCACCCCTTCTCCGGGTCGCCGTCCCGCCAGTTCGGCCACGGGTTCCGCGGGGACTCGCCCTCCTCCGGGGGCGCCGCCCGGCCCACCGGCAGCCCAGCCGCCAGGAATCCCCGGCCATCGGAGCAGCGTAGCGAGCACAGCTCCTGGGAGCGCTCTCAACGCTGTCGGCGCCCGGCGCTAGGCTGTAGACGATCCGGCGACGACACCGAGCACGCATCACGCACACGTACGCGCAGACGCACGCACCGGCCCGCGTATCGCCGCCCCGTCGACAAGGAGCGACCGCCTTGCCCGAGCAGTCCCCCGGGTCCCGGCCCACCCTGGAAGCCGTCGCGGCACGCGCGGGGGTGTCGCGGGCCACCGCCTCCCGGGTCGTCAACGGGGGCGACGGCGTCCGCAAGCCGCTCGTGGACAAGGTGCTCAAGGCCGTCGACGAGCTGGGCTACATCCCGAACCACGCGGCGCGGACCCTCGTCACGCGGCGCACCGGCGCGGTGGCCGTGGTCATCGCGGAGCCGGAGACCCGGTTCTTCTCGGACCCCTTCTTCTCCCAGCAGATCCGGGGCATAAGCAAGGAGCTCACCGCCCACGACACCCAGCTCGTCCTGCTGCTGGTGGAGGGGCCCGGGGACTTCGACCGGATCGCCCGGTATCTGGCCGGCGGGCATGTCGACGGGGCGCTCGCCTTCTCGCTGCACACCGACGACCCGGTCCCCGCGATGACCCGGCGGGCGGGCATCCCGGCGGTGTACGGCGGACGGCCCAGCTGGACCGCCGACCCGGGCGACCAGGCCGTCCCGTACGTGGACGCGGACAACCGGGGCGGGGCGCGGCTGGCCGTGCAGTACCTGCGGGACCTGGGGCGCCGACGCATCGCGCACATCGCCGGGCCCGCCGACCAGACCTCCGCGATGGACCGGCTGGACGGCTACCGGGACGTGCTGCTGGACGTGGACCCGACGCTCGTCGCGAACGGGGCGTTCACCGTGGAGAGCGGGGCCCGGGCGATGGCGGAGCTGCTGGAGCGGCGGCCCGACCTGGACGCGGTGTTCGCCGCCAACGACCTGATGGCCTCGGGCGCGCTGCGGGTCCTGCGCGAGCGGGGGATCTCCGTGCCGGAGCAGGTGGCGCTGGTGGGCTTCGACGACATGGACTCGGTGGCCTCGGAGACCGATCCGCCGCTGACGACCGTCGGCCAGGAGATCGAGGGGCAGGGGCGGCTGATGGCCCGCCTGCTGCTGCGCGCCCTGGACCGGGAGCGTACGGGCAGCGGGGACGTCCCGGAGTCGGTGATCACCCCGGTCACGCTGGTACGGCGGGCCTCCGCCTGAGGAACCGGAGACCCGCCGCGCCCTGTGTCACCCGTACCGGCCGTCCCCCAGTGGTCGCCCGGTACAGATCACCGCACACCGGTCAGCGGCCGATCGTCGACCGGCCGCTGACCGGCGACGGTCACTGGTACGGAATGCGCAGCACCGCCGCGTCCGTGCCGGTCTGCACCTGGGACGTGCCGTTGCCGAGCGCGTTCCAGATCTCCAGCCGGACCGTGCCGTTCTTCAGCTCGCCGAGGCTTCCGGTGGACGCCTTGACGCCGGCCGCCTGCGTGTACTCCTCCCACCCGTTGACCGGGTCGGTCGCGAAGTAGCGGAAGGTCTCGGCCCGGTCGAACGTGCCGTCGCCGGTCAGGTCGTAGCTGACCCGGACCTGCGGGGCGAGCCCGACCTTGGCGCCCGCGTCCACCCGGAGGCGGAACGCGGTGGCGGCCCCGGCGGTGACCTTGCCGTTGACCCTCTTCACCTCGTAGACGGTCGGCCGGTAGGGGGTGCCGTCCCGGTTGACGCCGTCGGCCGAGGCGATGGTGTCCGCGCCCGCCGGGTCGGTGGTGGCGGTGGTGAGGACGCCGCCGGTCTTGAGTCGGAAGGTGTTCCCGTTGCCCGGCTCCCCCGGCTCCTCCGGGTCCGGGTCGGTGCCGCCGGGACCGGTGCTCGTGGCCGTCGAACGGGCGGGCACGGACAGGGTCTTGCCGTCGGAGAAGGTCACCGTACGGGCGCTGGAGCCGTGGTTGTGAGCGGTGTAGGTGCGCGTCCCGTTCTTGGAGAAGACGGCGGAGGTCGGGATGTCACCGCTGACCGTCATGTCGGGGGCGCCCACCGCCGCGAGGGTGTTGATCCAGTGGTAGGTGTGCGCCCTGGACTCGCCCTGCTCCGGCTCGTAATTGCCGTTCACGCCGTCCCACTTGGCCTTCGCGGCCGCCGGGTCGGCCAGCGACTCGAACTCCCAGAGGAGGTCGCGCCACTCCTGGGCGGGCCCGCCGTTCTCGCGCTCCATCTCGGCGATGTTCCGCTTGACGGCGGCCTTCTCGCGGGCGAGGTGCAGCGAACCGCCGGTCACCGGAAGGACGTTGATGCCGTGGATCTCCTCCGGGTTGGCGGTCCACCAGGTGGAGTACGCGCCACCGCTGCCCCAGACCATGCCGACCGTGTCGTGGCCGAAGGAGGCGGGGAAGACCTGCTGCGAGGCGTCGAACCAGTACTGGGTGATCGCCTCGGACTCGGTGGTCAGCAGATAGCTGCCGAGGTCCCGCAGGGCGGTGTCACCCGTGGCCGAGCCCCAGAGCACCAGACCGGCGCTGAGGTTGATGGACTCCGAGGACGACTCCTGGTTGTTGCCCGCAGCGAAGCCCTGGTGGCCGGAGGCCCAGCTGTGGCCCGCGTACACGTCGAAGCCGCGCAGGAAGGGGTAGGCGGAGTCGGTGCGGCTGGGGTTGGCGGTGTCCCGGATCAGGTGCTTGATCATCGTGCCCCAGGCCGAGTCGGCCGCCCAGGCCTGGTCGTACTGGGCGATGATCGCCGCCGCGTAGACGTAGTAGCTGTAGTGGAAGTGGTGGTCGTTGAGCTCGGTGTCGCTGCCGTACGAGGCCGGGTACCCGGTGAGGGTCTTCCAGTTCCTGTCGAAGCTGAATTCGCTGGCCCCGCCCGCCGTGAACCACTCCTGGAGCCGGCCCTTCATCAGGCCGAGGAGCTTGTCGCGAGTGGCGGTCTGGCCGATCTGGTCGGCGACGGGCACCAGCTGGGCGAGGCGGCCGAGCGCCTTGCCCGTCCAGTAGGTGTCGGTGGCCCCCGAGAACGGGTCGGAGGCGTTCGCGACCTCGTTGAGATAGCCGGTCAGCCGGGCCCTGTCGACGCCGCTGGACGCGGGCAGCGCGGGCACGACGCCGTTGTTCTTCTGGCTGGTGGTGAAGGTGGCGGACTCGCGCACCTTCATCGTGCCGCGCGGCGATACGTATGTGTACGGGGTCAGCGCGTCGGCCGTGTGCAGCCACTGGTGGCGGTAGAGGGCCTGGAGCGTGCCGCGCTCGGTGCCCTCCTTGGCCTCGGTGGTCAGGCTGTAGGTCGCCCGCACGTTGCCGCCGGTGGTCTGCCAGGCCACCTGGGAGCCGGTGACGAAGCTGAAGGCGTACTTGCGGTAGGTGGCGAGCGCGTCCGTGGAGGGCAGCACGGCGAGCGAGAAGTAGTCCTTGGAGCCCAGGCCGGCGGTGATCGTGGAACCGGAGATGTTCCAGTCGCTGCCGGTCGGCGCGAAGAGCGCGTAGTGGTGACCGGCGACGGTGATGCCGAGGACGTTGCCCTGGTCGGAGAAGACGGTGGGCGCGGAGGCGGTCGTGATCCGGGCGTCGCCGCCGGAGCCCTTGGCGTACACGAAGGGCATGCCGTGGCCGATGGTGGCCCGGAAGGTGCGCGATCCGTCGGCCCAGTAGGGCGTGACCGTCCAGTCGGACCAGGCGTCGGCCTTGGTGTCGGGTGAGTTCAGCCCGGAGAGCCCGACGGTGAGGTCGGCCTTGTGGGCGTACTCGTACTGGCGGCCGTCGCCGACGATCGCGGGCGTCGTCGGGTAGCCGACCTCCAGGCCGGAGGCCTTGGCCTGGTACGTGAGCGGGTGCCCGTACATGGGGGTGCTGTACGGGTTGTCGCCGTAGCGCTGGAAGGCCAGCGAGGACCACCAGTCGTTGGTCGGGACCGGCTTGTCCCGCACGGCGGAGGTGATCTTCGGGGTGACGGGCGCCCCGGTGTTGGAGGTCGGCCCCTGGGTGCCGGCCGGGCGCGCGTCGGTGTAGCTGCCGGCGCCGGCGGGGATGGTGGCGGCGGCAGCGGGGGAAGCGGCGGGGCCCAGGCCCACGGCGGCCACGGCGATCGCGAGGAGCGTCGCGGCCGCGGGTCTGGGGGTGACTCGGGAAGCGAGTCCGGAGAGGGAGGTCAGCACGAGCAGCACCTCGATCATGGGGGGCGAAGAGCGCGTTCGAGAGCGCTCTCAAGTGCCAAGGAACGTAAAACTCCTGAAACGTGAGTGTCAAGAGAACGCACACAGGAGGCAGTTGGGAGACGACCCGATGCAACCCCAAGCTGTTATGCGTTCGAGTCTTGACGGGGCGGGGGCGGTGGGGGACGCTCCAGACGCAGGTTTTGAGAGCGCTCTCAAGGCGCTCGGTTCATCCCGAAGCCAAGGGAGGCTTCCCATGCCCATCGCCCGAGCCGCCAAGAGAGCCACCGCCCGCCTCGGCGCGGTCGTCCTCGCCGGGGCCCTCCTCGCCGCCTGTGGATCCAGCGACTCGTCGGACTCCTCCGACGGCGCGGGCGGGAAGGTCACGCTCAACGTCGACCTCTTCGGGTCCTTCGGCTTCAAGGAGGCCGGGCTCTACGAGGAGTACCAGAAGCTCAACCCGAACATCACGATCAAGCAGAGCGACACCCAGGACGAGGCGGACTACTGGAAGTCGCTCCAGACCCGGCTGGCCGGCGGCGGCGGCCTGGCGGACGTGCAGGGCGTGGAGGTGGGCCGTATCGCGTCGGTCACCCAGCAGCAGTCCGACAAGTTCCAGGACCTGAAGGAGTTCGGGGCCGACAAGCTCAAGGGCGAGTTCGCCGAGGCCAAGTGGTCGGCGGCGACCACCAAGGACGGCAAGATCCTCGGCCTCGGCACGGACGTCGGCCCCGAGGCGATGTGCTACCGCACGGACCTCTTCAAGGAGGCCGGGCTGCCCACGGACCGCGAGGAGCTGGCCAAGAAGTGGGCCACGTGGGACGGCTACCTGGAGCTGGGCAAGGAGTACAAGAAGAAGGCCCCCGCCAAGAGCGCCTGGCTGGACAGCGTCGGCTCGCTCTACGGGATCATGATCGGCCAGGAGGAGGAGCGCTACTACGACGCCTCCGGCGAGCTGATCTACGACAAGAACCCGGCGGTCAAGGAAGCCTGGGACACCTCCGTGGAGGCGGCCGAGGCGGGCCTGAGCGCCAAGCTCGACCAGTGGTCCCCGCAGTGGAACCAGGCGTTCGCCGCCGGCTCCTTCGCCACCATCCCCTGCCCGGCGTGGATGCTCGGCTACATCAAGGGCCAGGCCGGCGACGGCGGCCAGGGCAAGTGGGACATCGCCAAGCTGCCCGGCGGCGCGGGCAACTGGGGCGGCTCGTACCTCTCCATCCCGCGTGCGGCCAAGCACAAGGAGGAGGCGTACAAGCTGATCGAGTGGCTGACCGCCCCCGAGCAGCAGGCGAAGGTCTTCCAGAAGCAGGGCAACTTCCCGTCCTCGACGGGTGCCATCGAGAAGATCGCGGACGCGAAGGACGAGTACTTCTCGGGCGCGCCGATCGGCCAGATCTTCGGTGACGCGGCCAAGGAGGCCCCGGTCCAGGTGCTGGGTGTGCACGACCAGAACGTGATGCAGCAGATCACGAACGCGCTGAGCGAGGTCGAGCGCAAGGGGACGTCGTCGGAGAAGGCGTGGGGGACGGCGAAGAAGGGCGTGGACAACGTGATCGGCTGACGCCGGCACGCGCTGTCCCTCTTCCCCGGGGCGACCTGACCGGCTGACGCCGGGACGCGCCGCCCAGCTCCCCACCCGGGCCGGTCCGCCCCCGCAGCGCGCGGGCGGACCGGCCCCGGCCCCGTACCGCTGAGCGGGAGGGACGGGCCCGACGGGGCCCGCACAACCGACGCAGGGCGCGGGGCCACCGACACCCGCGCCCACCCCCGCACCGCTGACCCACAGGCGGGACGGGCCCGCCGGCCAAGACCCGCCCGCGCTCCCCGTAACTCCTCGCCACCCGTAACTCCCGCCTCTCCCGCCCCCGATCCCGAAGGGCCGCACCGTGTCCCTCACCGCCACCGCGAAGGCCGGGCCCCACAGCCCCGCCGGAACCGGGCCCGGCCCCGACGACGGCCGGGGCGCCGCGCTCCGGCGCACCTGGCGTAAAGCCTCCCCGTACGCCTACATCGCCCCCTTCTTCACGCTCTTCCTGGCCTTCGGCCTCTTCCCGCTCCTCTACACCGCGTTCGTCTCGCTCTACCGGGTCGAGCTCCAGACGAGCGGCGAGATGGAGTGGCGGGGCATCGCCAACTACACGGCGCTGTTCACCGACGAGTACTTCTGGACCTCGCTGCGCAACACGTTCACGATCGGCGTGCTGTCGACGGTCCCGCAGCTCGCGATGGCGTTGGGCCTCGCGCACCTGCTCAACTACAAGCTGCGCGGCCGGACCTTCATCCGGACCGCGATCCTGCTCCCGTACGCGACCTCCGTGGCCGCCGCGACGCTCGTCTTCGCGCAGCTCTTCGGCAAGGACTTCGGGCTGATCAACTATGTGATCGGCCTGGTCGGATTCGACCCGGTGGACTGGCAGACGGGCACGGTGGCCTCGCAGATCGCGGTGTCGACGATCGTGATCTGGCGGTGGACGGGATACAACGCGCTGATCTACCTGGCGGGGATGCAGTCGATCCCGCACGAGCTGTACGAGGCAGCGGAGATGGACGGGGCCTCGCGCTGGCGGCAGTTCCTCCACGTCACGCTGCCCGGTCTGCGCCCCACGATCGTCTTCACCGTCATCATCTCGACGATCGGCGCGACGCAGCTCTTCGGTGAGCCGCTGCTGTTCGAGGGGTCGATCTCGGGCGGTATCTCGCACCAGTACCAGACCCTCGGCCTGTACATGTACGAGCAGGGCTGGGGCTTCTTCCACCTGGGCCGGGCCGCGGCCATCGCCTGGGTGATGTTCGTCCTCATCGTGGTGCTCGTCGGGGTCAACGCCCTGATCGCGCGCCGCCGCGCACGCAAGGAGGCCGGCCGATGACCGCGCTCGCCGCACCGCCGACCGCGCCCGAGAAGGGCGACCCGCCGCAGACCCCGCCGTCGGGCAGGCGCATCGGCAAGGGAGGCGCGGGCCGCACGATGAAGGGCGGCTGGCTCTCCTACCTGATCCTCGGCTTCGCCCTCCTCATCTCGGCGTTCCCGTTCTACTGGACGATCGTCACGGCCAGCCGGTCCAACGCGGACATGGCGAAGGTCCCGCCGAGCCTGCTGCCGGGCCCGAACCTGATCAAGAACTTCGAGCAGGTCCTCGAAGAGGCGGACATCGGCAAGGCGCTGCTGAACTCGCTGATCGTGTCCGGGTCGATCACGATCGGCACCGTCCTGTGCTGCACGCTGGCCGGATTCGCCTTCGCCAAGCTGAAGTTCAAGGGCCGCAACGCGCTGCTGACGCTGACGATCGGGACGATGATGATCCCGCCGCAGCTCGGGGTGATCCCGCTGTTCATGCTGATCGCCGAACTCCAGTGGGTGAACCAGCTCCAGGCAGTGATCCTGCCGGGCCTGGTCTCGGCCTTCGGGGTCTTCTTCATGCGCCAGTACCTGGTGCAGTCGCTGCCGGACGAGCTGATCGAGGCGGCCCGGGTGGACGGCGCGTCCACCGCGCGCATCTTCTGGTCGATCGTGATCCCGATCGCCCGGCCGGGGATGGCGGTACTCGGGATGCTCACGTTCATGACGGCATGGAACGACTTCTTCTGGCCGATCATCGCGCTGTCCTCACAGGAGCCGACCGTGCAGGTCGCACTGCGTCAGCTCGGCGGCGGTTACGTCAACGACCAGTCGGTGATCATGGCCGGCACGCTGCTCGGCACGCTGCCGGTGCTGCTGGTCTTCGGCCTGCTGGGCCGGCAGATCGTCGGCGGCATCATGCAGGGCGCGGTGAAGGGCTGACCCGAGCAGCCGCCCCCTCCTCCTCTCCCCCTCCTCCCCTCACTCTGGAGTGTCCGTCTCATGACCGCTGTCGATGAAGCCCGCCCGGCGACCTCCCCCGGCGCCCGACCCGAGACCGGTACGGTGCTCCGCTTCCCGGCCGGATTCCGGTGGGGCACGGCGACCGCCGCGTACCAGATCGAGGGCGGGGCCGCCGAGGACGGCCGTACGCCGTCCATCTGGGACACGTTCAGCCGGACGCCCGGCAAGGTGCGCAACGGCGACACCGGTGACATCGCCGCCGACCATCTGCACCGGATGCCGGACGACGTACGCCTGATGAAGGAACTGGGCGTCACGGACTACCGGTTCTCGGTCTCCTGGCCCCGGGTCCAGCCGACCGGCCGGGGCCCGGCGGTGGAGCGCGGCCTGGACTTCTACCGCCGCCTGGTGGACGAGCTGCTGGCGGCCGGGATCAGACCGGTGGCGACGCTCTACCACTGGGACCTGCCGCAGGAGCTGGAGGACGCGGGCGGCTGGCCGGAGCGGGACACGGCGCACCGGTTCGCGGAGTACGCGGGCCTGGTGGCGGGGGCGCTGGGCGACCGGGTGTCGACGTGGACGACGCTCAACGAGCCCTGGTGCGCGGCGTTTCTCGGATACGGAAACGGGGTCCATGCCCCGGGCCGTACCAGCGACCTGGCGGCCCTGCGCGCCGCCCACCACCTGAACCTGGCGCACGGAGCGGGTGCGAGGATCCTGCGGGACCGCCTCCCGGACACGGCGGAGATCTCCCTCACCCTGAACCTCCACGCCCTGCGCCCGCTGACGGACACCGAGGCGGACCGGGACGCGGTGCGCCGGATCGACGCGGTGGCGAACCGGATCTTCCTGGAACCGGTGTTCCACGGGCGGCTGCCCCAGGACCTGGTGGCGGACACGGCGGCGGTGACGGACTGGTCGTTCGTGAAGGACGGCGACCTGGAAATCACGTCGACGCCGATCGACTCGCTGGGCATCAACTACTACTCGCCGAGCGTGGTTTCGGCGGGTACGTCGGAGTCCCCGTCCCCGTGGGCGGGCGCGGAGCAGCATGTGGCGTTCACCCCGGCGGCGGGCCCGCGCACGGCGATGGACTGGCCGGTGGACGCGGACGGCCTGTACGAACTGCTGACCCGCCTGCGCGACGAACTCCCGACCGTGCCAGTGCTGGTGACGGAGAACGGGGCGGCGTACGACGACTACGCGGACCCGGAGGGCGATGTGCACGACCCGGAGCGGGTGGCGTACCTGGACGGGCACCTGGGGGCGGTGCACCGGGCGATCGAGGACGGGGTCGACGTACGGGGCTACTTCCTCTGGTCGCTGCTGGACAACTTCGAGTGGGCGTACGGCTACAGCAAGCGGTTCGGCATCGTGCACGTGGACTTCGCGTCGCAGCGCCGGACGGTGAAGGACAGCGCGCGGTGGTACGCGGAGGTGATCGGGCGGGGTGGGCTGGAGCGGGGCTGATCCCAACGCGTCGAAGGGTCCCGGGGTGTACGCGCCCCGGGACCCTTCGGCGTACGGCAGCTGATTCCTCCCGGATTCGGCCGGACGGCTTTCGGCCGGATGGAAGATCGGGGATACGGGGGAATGCGAAGGGAATCACGGAGGGTGGGGCGAGAAGCGGCCGTGATGAGCAGCGGGGCGTGGGGTGACCGAAAAGCCCATCCGCACCGGTGAGCCGAGGGTGGACCCTGCCGGGCCTCGCAGAGGTCGCACCCCGCCCCCGTACGACGACCGTGCGAGCAACCGCTTGCATCCGTTGAAGCAACATGGCGCGAATGCGCCCCTTGCGACGGGTGCCGCGACACGCGCCCCTTGACGACCTGCCAACCCCGATCCGTATGGTCTAGACCAAGCGGTGAGGGTGATCCGGGCACGTCGATCACGTGCCGACCCAGCCCCGCTTCAAGGCGCGCACTGATCTGCGCCGGCCCCGACGCCCAGCAACGCGTCCCCCTCCCCGCCCCCATCCCCCCACTCCCCCATTCCCCGGGCGCCCGACGAGCCGCGCGGGCCCATCCATGCACGTTTTCCCACCCCCACAGACATCACGGGAGATCGCACATGAGCAGCCACACCGTAGAGCCGAGCCTGCCCCCGGCCGGCGAAGGCCCTGAAGGTCCGCTAAGCGAGCGCGAGTTGGACCGAACGCACCGACCGCCCGGCCCTCGGTTCCCTCGACGGCTCGCCGAGCTGGTCGATACCCACGCCCTCACTCTGCTGCGGGCGACGGTCGGCCTCGTCTTCGTCGGCTTCGGCGTGCTGAAGCTGTTCCCCTCGGCCAGCCCGGCGGAGCAGCTGGCCGTGGACGCAGCCACGAAGATGACCCTGGGCCTCGTCCCGGAGACCGTGCTGCTGCTCTCCCTCGCAGCTCTCGAGACGGCCATCGGCATCGGCCTGATAGCCGGCCGCCGCCTGCTGCGCCCCGCGCTCGTCGCGTTCTTCCTCCACATGGGCGGCGTGTTCTCGACCCTCTTCCTCCTCCCGGACGCGATGTGGCAACCCCACTCGCCCGCCCCGACGATGGAGGGGCAGTACGTCGTCAAGAACGTGGTACTGGTGGCCGTCTGCCTGGTCGTGGCCGCACATGAGTGGAGCCACGGGGACGGCCGCCGGTCCCGGAGGTCGGACGGGTGGGGCTGAGACGCGAAGCCGCTGCTGTTCGCCAGGCTCGGCGACCTGGATGTGTGCCGGGTGTACGAACGGGGAGCGGTAGCGGTCACCGGGCCGGAACAAGCACCGTGAGCTGCGATGTGGCGAAAATGATCGACTCTTCGATGGAACGGATTCGCTGAAGCAGAACCTGGACCTACGCAGGTTCATTTCGGGATGGAGCCGCCCCTGACGGCGTCGATGTCAGCCCGGAGGGCCGCATCGGCCGCCGTTGGAGTTCACCATGCGCTCGTGCCTCGCCACCCCCTCCGCCCTGGCCGTCGGCGTGGACCACCCGAACCCGGCCGAGGTCGAGCTGCCCGACGCGCCCACGGTGGACAAGCCGATCGTCACGAACTGGTCGACCAAGCGCGACGAGGTCACCCCCCGGGTCGTCCGACGCCGGGACGCGCAAGCCGGACTCTGGCAGGCCGGATGACCTCGCTCGGGTCGCGCAGCCATACGTGCTGGCCCCGGTCGGTGACGGTCAGCCCGAACTGGTCGGCGTCGGGCCGGCCCTCCGTTTCGTACTCCCACCAGGTCTGCTCGATCTCCTCCCAGAGGAACCCGGGCCCGTACTGCCACACCTCCTCCCCCGTGGCGGCCGTCGCGGCACTCCCGTTCTCGCGAGTCACCCACACCTGGGCACCCTCGCCGGTGTTCTGGTGGATCAGCCGGACACCGGGAAGCCGCGCGCCCGCGTACAGGGCGAACCCGAGGTCGAGGACCTGGGCGGGGTCCAGACCGGCCGCACGCGCCCGCCCCTTCCCGTGTACGTCGTGGAGGTCGGGCACACGGTGGCCGCGCATCGGCATGTACGTCGCCCCGCCGCGGAACGGGCCGGACGCGGTGCCGTCGTCCTGGACATGGAGCTGGACCAGGGCACCGCACCAGAACTCCCGGGCCAGCGGGGCCACGACGACCCCGCCGGGCCGGACCTGCCGCAGCAGCGCGTACGGGACGTACCGCAACGCGCAGGTGGCGATCAGCCGGTCCACCAGCCCCAGGCCGGGCCACGGCCGCTCGCCGTCCCCGACCCGCAGGTGCGGCCGGTACCCGGACCGGGCCAGGGCCTCGGCCGCCTGCCGCGCCACGACCGGATCCAGCTCCACGCTGTGGACCAGATCATCCCCGAGACGCTCGCACAGCAACGCTGACACGTACCCGGTGCCGGTCCCGATCTCCAACACCCGCTGCCCGTCTAGGACGTCGAGCAGCCCGAGCATCCGGGCCACCATCGACGGCATCGAGTTCGACGACGTCGCCACACCAGGCCCGCCCCCGACCCCGTCGTCGAGCTGCGTCACCACCGGCTCATCACTGTTCACCAACGCAAGCCAGGCATCCACCCCCACCACCGGCTCACAACGGTCCGGGAGCTGCCGCCACACCTCGGCCGGCACGAACCGGCTACGCGGCACAGCATCGAACACCTCCCGCCAACGACCAGTGAGCAACCCACGATCAGCAAGATCCTGGACCAGGTCCGCGTACGAAGGTGCCTCGCGCGCGCCGCTCACGACTGCGGCACGAACTGGGGACGGCTGCCGTCCGGCGACGGCTTCGGCTCCTGCGGCGGCGTCCACGGCCTGTCCGACGGGGACCCACCGTGCTTCCCGGCCTCAACCGGAACGTGGGTACTGGTCATCGTCCATCTCCTCTGATCTATGCAACTGACTGGTCGACGAGGGCCCAAGCCGAGAGGAGGCAGGTCATCCGCCACGCCGGAAAGTGGTGGTCGCGGCACGGAAGTGCACGGTGCCGTCACGGTAGGTATGCATATCCATCGGCATCAGTGGCTCCCCGAAGCGTGGTCGCGGATCTTCGTGGCGTGGTCGGCGGCCTGCCAGATCTCCCCGGTCTCCTCGGCCTCCTTGAGGCTTCGCCACTCGGTCCGGCAGGTCGCACAGCCCGGAGCGGGAGCGCAGTCCAGCAACCATGCGTTGAATCCCACCGGCAGGTCTACCGGTGCCTCCTGCGTCGTCTTATGGCGCGTCGTCATTTCTCCCCTGGCTGTGAACGGGTGTGGCGGGAGAGCCTGGTCGGGCTCTGCAAAGACGCTAGGGACCGCGCTCACCGGGACTCAACTTCCTTGCATGAGTTTGCACACCAATTTTCTGCATGTGAAACGAAGTTGATGCATCAGTGCAGGTGGGTAGGGCTTACGCAAGTCTGAGCAAACTCTCTGAGCCGGGAGGCCAGCATGTCCGTAGAGTTCGTGGGAATCGACCCCAACACCGACCGCGACCACTGCCCGACCGTCTGGGCCGACACGGAGTCTCAGGAAGTCCTCTTCCAGGGCTGGAAGCCCAACGCGGAGACTCATGCCCAGTGCGAGGCGACCAGTCCGGCGAACGGCTCGGTGCCGGACACGGAAGCGATCATCCGGATTCCGGCCCGGATGATCCCGATGATCAGGGAGGCTTGTGATGCCGTCGAGCGTTCCCAGCTTCGGTGAGCTGCTGGGCAGGTGCCAGCGATCCGCCGTCCACTTGGAGATGCGCGACTCCTACGCTTCCACGGAACGTTTCGAGGCGTGGCGGCGGGGAGAGCGCATCGACTGGACGGACAGGGACGCTTGGTGGCATCCGTACGATCAACTGATCTCTGACACCGTGGCTCGTGGTGTCACCATCAGGAGGGCTCGAATCGTTTCGGAGCCGGTGAGCGAGTACATCCGCTGGGAGCACTACGTCACCCACGCCAACGTGGCAGCAGGCGAAGAAGTCCGATGGTTGCCGAGGAGGCTGGCAACCGGCATCGCGCTGCCGGGAAACGACTTCTGGCTGTTCGACGGCACCTTGTTGCGGGTTCACCACTTTTCGGGTGACGGTGCCGTGGTGGAGGACGAGATCACGGACGAGCCTGCGGTTGTGGAGCTGTGCCGCTCAGCGTTCGAAAGCGTCTGGTCACTCGCCACCTCACACAAACAGTTCACGATCTGAGAGAACGGCCAGTTCGTTGCCCCAACACCCCTCCCCCAACGTCCAGGAGGCGCGCGAGGCTCTGGCTGCTCGCCTCCGGGAGATACGTCTGGACGCCGGCATTTCAGGGCGCGAACTGGCCGTTCGCTGCGGGTGGCACGAGTCGAAGTCCTCACGGATCGAGAACGCCCGAACACCCCCGTCGGACGCCGATATCCGGGCCTGGTGCGCCGCATGTGGGGCCTCTGAGCAGGCGGACGACCTGGCGGCGGCCAACCGGCAGTCGGCGGAGGCGTACGTCCAGTGGAGACGACTCCAGGGGACCGGCCTGCGACGTTTGCAGGAGAGCGGGACGTCCCTGTACGACCGCACCAAGCTCTTTCGCGCCTATTGCTCCGACGTGATCCCCGGGTTCCTCCAGACACCTGAGTACGCCACGGCTCTGCTTTCGTCCATCGCGGCTTTCCGGGAAACCAAGAACGACGTGAGCGAGGCCGTAGCGGCCCGCATGAACCGCAACCGGGTCATCCGGGAGGGCAATCGCCGGCTTTTGATCGTGCTGGAAGAGTCGGTCCTGCGGTACCGCGTCGCCGACGTCGAGACGATGGCCGCCCAGTACGGACACCTGCTGGCCGCCATGGCCCTGCCCAGGGTCGCCGTGGGCATCATCCCCTTCGCCGCCGAGCGGACCGTATGGCCGATGCCCACCTTCACCATGTTCGACAAAATGCGGGTCCACGCCGACACACTGGACGCTGCCCAGACCCTTGTTCAATCAAGCCAAGTGGAGCTGTACACCCAGGCATTCGATCGGCTCTCCGAACACGCCGTGCGGGGGCAGGCGGCCCGTGAGATCATCGCGAGGGCCCTCACGGCTCTCGACTCCTGATCGGTGCCACGTCGGTCGCCAGCCCTGGAGCGCCTCGTCCCTTCCGGGAAGCTCTCTGAAGCCCGTCCCTGTGGGCAAGGAATGTGCGTCCTCCCGACCAGAGGTCGAACCCGCCATGCGATCCGCGTCGCCGATGACCATCTCGCGCAGGAAAGCATCAAGAGGCTGCGCACCGCCCTGGACAAGGACACGGCGAAGGCCTCGAAACTCGGGTCCCGGGCCGCGAGGCCCGGGCTTCGGGGACGGGCAGGTCACTCTTCCGGGGGTACGTGAACGGGGCTCCGGCCCGAAGCTCGGGACCCGGGATTTCGGGCGTCGGGATGCGAGACCCGGGGTCCGAGCTCCTTCTTTAACCCGGGGGTAGAAGAGGGTGGTTGGGAAAACCTCCCCCACCTCCCCACCCCGTCACGGCCAGTTGGTATGACTAATCGTGACAGCTTGCGGCGCAGCGTGACCGCCGCTTACGGTGCGAGAACTGAACGACCCCGACACGGTTTCGCAGACCGAGCCGGGGTCTCACCACAAGATCCAGCACCCTAGAAGGACGATCCCGTGGCTACACAGCACATTAGCTCCGCCCTGCCCGTCCCCGCAGTCTCCGCCGCGTACCCGATGGCCAAACCCGGCTACGGCAAACGCACCGCACCCGACCAACAGCGCCGCACGCGTGACAACTTCGCCTTGCTGCCGACCCGTGAGCGGTACGTCGCCGGATTCGTCGACCACCTCCCCGACGGTGCCGCGATGAGCGTGAAGCACCTGGCCAAGCAGCTCCCCCTCTACGGGCAGCAGGCCATCTCCACCGCCCTCAACGCCCTCTCCGTCGCCGGACATCTGCGGCGCGTACGGTGTTCGGTCGGCGCTGGCGACGAAACCCGCTGGGTCTTCCGAACCTTCTGGTCCCGCACCGCCCGCGACAACGAGTGGTGGACCGCCTACCTCGCCACCGAAACCGCCGCCCAGACCGCAGCGCCCGCTGCCACGCCGGAAGCACCCGCCTCACCAGATCTCGCAGCACCTGCGGAGCCCCCGGCCCCCGCCGCCGTACCGCCCCAACGCACCCCGCACCAGGCCCCGGACGCCGAGTCAGCGCCGCCCGCGCAGCCGACCCGGGAAGCCGCCCCCACCCCCGCCTACCTCGCCCTCGCCCGCCTCGGCCGCGACGACCACCGCCTGGCCCTCTCCGCCCACGACTGCACCGCCCTCGAACCCCTCGCAGCGCAATGGCTCGACCGAGGCGTCACCACCGACTACCTCACCAGCACCCTCACCGCCGGACTCCCCGCACAGGTCGACTCCCCCGTCGGACTCCTCCGCCGCCGCCTCACCGACAAACTGCCCCCACACCTGCCGACCACCACAAGCACCCCACCCGACGCCCCCACCCCCACCCACCGCCTCCTCGTCGAATGCACCGACTGCGGCCGCCCCGGACAGCCCGAAGCCCTCCCCGACGGCCTCTGCCACCCCTGCCACCAAACCCACACCGCCCAGGACAACACCACACCCCCCGACCCCACCCAGATCGCCGCCGTCAAAGCCCACATGGCCAACCTCCGCAACCTCCTCAAACCCGTCTGAGGTGCGGGTACTCTCTGGCGATGGCCAATCAGTCAGTAGCAGCGGGAGTCAGTCTCGCGGGTGTGATGGCGCACTGCGGCGGGAGCCCCGTGGGTGCCGTGGAGCTTCTGGTGGGGGTGATAGCCTCCGCGCCGGCGGCTCCGGAGCCCTATGTGGCCCTCGCGGCGTTGTGGCAGGGCCTCCGCCCGGACGGCCTGCGGGAGAGCCTCGCAGAGGACGGCTCCTTGAGTACCGTGCCGGCGCAGGCGTACTTCCTGTTCCTCGAAGGGGACATGGACAACGCGGTGATGGCCCTCGGTTCGGTCACGGGTGTGCGGCCCGACGTCGCCTGGGGTGCCGCACCCTGGTTCGGCGATGCGCGGTTTCTCGGTGCGGTGAGTGCTGCGGCGCTGGCCGAGGCGTGTCTGCGGACGTTGGACTACGGTCGTGACCTGGACACCGACGCGATGCGGGAGCGGTTCGCGCCCTGGTTCCATGCCCTCGACGTGGTGTCCGAACGGGACCCGGCACCGGAGTCGCTGGCCGCCATGGCCCGGCTGCCCCGGGCCTGCGGCCGGTACGAACTGTCCTTCGCCCTGTGCGACCGTGCGGACGCCGTCGATCCGGTCATGTGGACAGCGCTCGCGCGAGCGGCCACCTGGCGCGCGATGGGCAACCTGGATCAGGCTGCCGCGTCCTTCGAACGCGCCCTGCTCCTGGAGCCCGGCAACTGGTCCCTCTACCTGGACCTGGCAGACCTGCGTGCCGAGCAGGGCGACTTCGCCGCAGCCGCGAGCCTCGTCGAACAGGGCCTGCAGCACGAACCTCGCGAAGCCACCCTGCGCGCGGCGAGCGCTGCCTACCGGACACGCCTCGTCGGCTCGGCCGACGACCTCACGGCCCTGATCGCCCTGGCCCCCTCGCTCGCCGACACCGCCTACCGGAACCTGCTGATCGACTACGCGTGCGCAGGACCGCAACTCCCTCCGGGACTGGTTGCCGAGGCCCACCGAATCCAGGAAAGCTGAACGGGTAGTCGTGAACAGTCAGATGTTCGAGCTGATGTGGGGTGGCGTCGCGCTCGTGGGCGGGGGGCTCCTGGCCGCAAACGTCCGAGGGGCGGCCGAACGGTTCCAGGCGATGTCCTACGCCTACCGGTCGTGGCCCGCCAGTGTCGTCACATGCAGAGTGATCGGTGGCGCCTTCGCTCTCGCCGGGGCAGGGGTCCTTGTTGACGCCGGACTCCGGACCATGGGCGGGTGACGGTGTGCCCGACCCGGCGTCGTCGCAGATCGCGCCGGTGACGGCGTGCGCTCACGCCACCGCCTTCGCCAGATCCACCGCGCCGGCCTCCTGCGTCTCGGGCAGCAGTGCGTACCCCTGCCGCTGGTACAGCGCGATGTTGCGGTGGCTGGCCGCGCCGGTCGACAGGACGATGCGGCCGCACCCCTCCCCCGCCGACTCGGCCAGGCGCAGCAGCCAGCGGCCCACGCCCTGCCCCCGCAGGTCGGGGGCGGCGACGGCCAGGCGTCCCACGTGGAGGTCGGTGCCGGTGCGGCGGGTGCGGACAGGTCTGCGCCGAGGAGCTTGGCGCCGGGTGCGAGCACGTCGGTCAGCCACTGCCCCACGGCGGGGCCGAGCGCGTTGGGGCGGGTACTGCAGACCAGAACGAGGACGCGCAACCGTTTCGTTGTCATAGAAATGAAATAAGCCGGTAGGTTGGTTACATGTCAACGAACGAGACGGCTCCCCCGGTCGACTGGCTCACCCCCGACGAGGACCGCGCCTGGCGGGCGTACCTCCGCATGGTGACCGCCGTCCAGGTCGGCGTCGCACAGGACCTGGCCGCACTCGGCCTGTCCGAGCCGGACTACGAGGTGCTCAGCACCCTGTCCGAGCGCGAGGACGGCACCAGCACGCTGCACGAACAGGCCGCCAAGATGGGCTGGTCGCGCAGTCGCCTGTCCCGGCACGCCTCCCGCATGGAGGCACGCGGACTCATCCGCCGCGCCCCCGACCCCACCGACGGCCGGGGCTGCCTCCTCGTCCTGACCTCGGCGGGCTGGGACGTGCTACGGGACGCCGCGCCCTCCCATGTCACCTCCGTACGGCGGCACTTCGTCGACCGCCTGACACCGGAGGAGCTCGCCACGCTGGGCCGGATCGCCGGGAAGCTCAGCGCCGACCGGTAGGGGCGGCCGGGAGGAGGCGGCGGTGCCGGGCCCGCCTCAGGCGAGGGCCGCGACCAGCGACGCGAAGGCGCCGATGAGGACGGCCACGCGCGCGTAGTGGTAGCGGTCCCAGCGGTTCATCTGCTCTTTCCAGTCCTCGGGCCGGTTCTCCGAGGTCCACGTCTTACCCCGGTCGTTGATCGGGACGAGCAGCAGAAGCGACATGAGCACGCCGAGGAGCAACAGCGCGCCCGCCGCGACGACCAGCCCCGCGCCCGGCTCGCCCCACCCGGCCACGGCCCAGATCGCGCTCAGGACGAGTGAACCGATGTACCAGAACGGCATCACCGCCCCAAGCATCCGGCCCCCGTGGCTTCGCCCGCGCTGAGCACTGTCGTCGGGCAGCGCGTCCAGGATCCGGTTGATGACAAAGGCGACGGAGAACTCCACCCCCACCAGCAGTCCGACGATCACGGTGGTGACGACCTCAAGTACGTCGAGCATGATGACCCCTCTCGGAATCTAGCGATGCTAGATGATGGTGCAACGCTAGACCTGCTGCCGCTTGATTGTCTAGCGATGCTAGGGTCGGTACATGTCGGTCCAGGAACGCAAGGAACGGGAACGGGCGAACCGCGAGCGCCTCATCGTGGCGACGGCTCGCGAACTCGCCGACCAGCAGGGGTGGGACGCGGTCACCACGCGCCGGCTCGCCGAGCGCATCGAATACAGCCAGCCCGTCCTCTACAGCCACTTCCGCGGCAAGCGCGAGATCATCGGCGCGGTCGCGCTCGAAGGCGCCACCGAGATGGCTTCGGCGCTGCGGGCCGCCAGCTCGGGCGCGGACGGCCGCCGCACCCGGGTCGCCGCCCTCGCCCACGCGTACCTGGAGTTCGCCGAGCGGAACCCTGCGGTCTACGACGCCCTGTTCCAGCTCGACGGCGGCCTGGCCTTCGCGCGCGAGGACACCCCGGAACCGCTGAAGGACGCCTTCGCCGCGCTGCTGGAGACCCTCGGCGAGGTCGCCGGGGAGGGCGTGCACCCGGCGCTGTTCACCGAACTCTTCTGGTCGGCCCTGCACGGGCTGGCCACCCTGACCCGGGCGGGGCGGCTCCTGCCGGAGGGCGCGGGGGAGCGACTGGATCTCCTGGTGGAACGGCTCGCCGTGCTCTGACCGTCCCCGTGCACGTACACCGACTGCCCGTCACGCCCCGGAGGGGAACTGTTCGGGGAACCGGCGGGGCTGTTCGGGAAAACGCCGGGACTGTTCGGGAAACCGGCCGGGAGAACCGGCCCCCGCCTCCTCACCCCGCCCATCTCCCCGTCAGGAACGTCAGCGCGACGAGCGTCGTCACCGGGGCCGCCACACACAGGTACGCCGTCCTGAACCACGGCCGACGCAGGCTCAGCGCCGCCAGGCCGATCCACAGCGGCCACCACAGCAGCGTCGCGCGCGGGACGGACGTGTACCAGTACGAGGTGCCCAGCGCCCAGAGACTGAGGGCCACGTACACCGCTTCCGGCCAGCGGCGTCGGCGTACCAGCAGCACCACCAGGGCGAGCCCCACCACCATCGCCGCCAACTCCGCCTGGAACATGAACGCGTAGCCGGTCGACTGCGTACCGCCGAACGCCCCGGTCCAGGTGTTCGCCCACGCCTCCCACGGGGCGTGGAACGTGCGGTACCAACCGCGTTCCTGCGCGTGCTTCCAGGCCATCCAGTCACCGGTCCGCGCGTGCAGATACCAGCTGTACGCGGCCGGGGGCAGCGCCGGAAGCAGCGTCCAGCCCGCCGCACGCCACCTCCGCCGGCCCTCGCCCGCACGTACGGACAGCAGGAACAGCAGCCCGACGGCCGCCGCGAGGAACAGGCCGCTCACGCGCACCGCCGTCGCCGACGTGGTCAGTACGGCGGCGAGCGCCCACCGGTGCTTCATCGCCACGAGCCAAGCGGGCAGCGCGAACGCGAGGAACAGCGCCTCCGTGTAACCCGCCGCCAGGAACACCGCGCAGGGCGAGAGCAGGAAGAGGACAGCCGTACGGGGGCCCGCCGCGTCCTCCGGCAGATACGCCCGCGCGACACGGGCCAGGGCCAGTACGGCAACGGCCCCCGCGACGAACGAGATCAGCAGCCCGGCCGCCGTCCAGTGGGGCACCACCGTGTGCACGGCGCGGAGCAGGAGGGGGTAGCCGGGAAAGAACGCCTCCCGGTTGTCCCAGCCGCTCGTCCACGGTCCCGCGCCCGCCGGGAAGTAGCCGTCGCGGGCTATGTGGAGGTAGTGGTTCGCGTCCCACTGCTGGAACGGCGCCAGGACCGGGGCCGCCTCCCGTACGCCGGACTGCGCGGGAAACAGCCAGCGGGCGAAGTGGGCCGTGATCCACAGGGAGACGCGGGTCAGGAGATAGAGCCACAGGATGCCGCGATCGGCGGGAGCCAGGCGGAACCGTGCCAACCGGAGCTCGGCCGCCCGGGGTTCGGGTGCGGGACGGACAGGAGACGGCCGCAGCCCCGGGGAGAGCGTGGACAACGCAGGCACCTTTCGGGCGCGCCTCGCGGGTACGTCGGGGCGCGCCGGATCGCCCGGAGAGCCGCCGGGGCACGGAAGGGAAGAAGAGGAGAAGGGAAGGGTCGAGGCCGCGCGGCGGCGTCAGGGCGTCGACGCGCCCCCATCGGTTGTCGCCGATGCCGTCGGTGGCGTCGTGCTCGTACGCGTACGCGTGGGCGGCCCGCCCGGCTCGGTGGTCCGGCCCGACGGCCCCTCCGCCCCCGCGTCCCCGCGCTCCCCGGCACCGTGGTGCTCGGCGACGGCGGCGTTGACGGCTGCTCGGTGGGCAGGCCCTCCGACGGTACGGGCGAGGGGTAGCTGGGCGACGGGTTCGTGGCCGGGGCCACCGGCTGCGGCCGCACCGGCAGCAGGCCCACCGCGACCGCGCCGCCCCCGCCGACGACCAGGCACACCCCCACCGCGACCACGGCCATCCGGCGTCGCTGCGCGCGCATGCCGCGCCGGGTGATGCTCGACGCGGTGTCCGGGGCGGTGAGGGCCTGCCCGAACTCACCGGCCTCCCGGAACAGGGACCGCAACGGATCCTGCGGCTCCTTCGGATCCCGCGGTTCAGACATCAGGAGCCTCCTCGATGCGGGGGTCGCGCAGCCGGTGGGCGAGCGCCGCCCGGCCACGGACCAGATGCGTCTTGATGGTGCTGGTGGAAAGCCCGGTCTCCCCGGCGATCTGCTCGACCGTGAGGTCGCACAGGTAGTGCAGGGTCAGCGTCCGCCGCTGCTGGGCGGGCAGCTCCCGCAGCGCGTCGACCAGGACCACATGGTCCGGGTCCGGCGGCGCGACGTGCTCCGCCCCACCGCTCCCCCGGCCCCACGCGTCAGCCGACCGCCGCCGGAAACGCCAACGGCTCACCGCCAGCCGCCAGGCGACCGTACGGATCCACGCCTCGGGCTGCCCGTCCCGCTCCAGCCGCCCCCGCCGGACCCACGCCTTGACGAACGCCTCCTGCACGACGTCCTGCGCCTCCTGGAGGTCGCCGGTCATCACGTACAACTGGCCGGTGAGACGTGCGACCGCCTGGGCGTAGAACTCTTCGAACTCCTCGACGGTCAAAAGTTGCTCCCGGATCTTTCGCTTCACCGGGTATACGCCTGCCGTCGGGCATCCGGTCTACAGCGTCGACCGAGCATCCGGGTGACGGTCGTCACAGCCGGGCTCAGCCTGCCGGGCGGGGATTCAGCCAGCGCTCAACCCGCTCCGGCGGGGGTTCAGCCGCCGCTCAACCCGCCCCCACCCGCTTCTCCAACAGGGTCACCCCGTACGTCCGGCCGCCGTCCCCGTTCTTTCCCGCCTGCTCGCCGACCACCACGTACCCCGCCTGCTCGTAGTAGCGGCGGAGCCGGGTGTTCGACGTCAGGCAGTCGAGTCGGCACAGCGGCCGGCCCGACGCGGCGATCCGGCGCTCGGCCTCCGCCAGCAGCGCACGCCCGGCCCCGGGCGGGGCGGTGCGCCGGTCGGTCATCAGGCGGTGGACGTAGCCCGCCACCGGCGGCTGGACGCCCCAGGCCGGCTCGTCCTCCCACCACAGCTCCCACGCCCCGGCGTTCGGCCCGCCGGGACCGGCGGTAGCGATCCACACCTCGCCCGCACGCAACCGCGCCCCGAAGTGTTCCGGCCCCAGCTCCCCGGGTTTCCACTGGTCGATGCCGCGCTCGATCTGCCAGCGCGCGGCATCGTCCCGGAGGCGCACGAGCTCGGCCAGATCCCCCTCCCCCGCCCGCCGGAACGACAACTCGGGGGACGACTTCCAGGGAGAAGAGCTTGTATGCGTCATGCCGCGATCCTTCCTCAACAGGTTTCGCGGTACGGGACGGCCGGCAGCCTGCGACCAGTCGACCTCCTCGGCGAACCTGCCTCTCAGTTCCTCGTTCGCGCCACACCCACCGTCCGCGTCCGCCTCGCCGCCCCCGTCGTCCGCGCCCTCCGGATCTCTCACCGCGCCTCCGCCGCCAGCTGGGTCGTCGCCAGCTCGCGGTACAGCTCGTCCCCGGCCATCAGCTCCTCGTGCGTGCCCGCCGTGCGCACCCGGCCCTCCTCCAGGACCACGATGCGGTCCGCGTGCCGGACCGTGGACAGGCGGTGCGCGATCACCAGCACCGTTGTGCGCTCGGCGAGTTCGAGGATCACATCGCGCAGCGCCTGCTCGTTGACCGCGTCCAGTTGCGAGGTCACCTCGTCCAGGAGGAGCAGCCGGGGGCGGCGCAGCAGGGCCCGGGCGATGGCGATGCGCTGGCGTTCGCCGCCGGAGAGGGTGACGCCCCGGTGGCCGACCGCCGTGTCCAGGCCGTCCGGCAGCCGCTCGACCAGGGCGTCCAGCCGGGTGCGGGCGACCGCGGCCGTCAGCTCGCTCTCCCCGGCGTCCGGGGCGGCGAAGAGGAGGTTCTCCCGCAGCGTCCCGGCGAGCACCGGCGCGTCCTGTTCCACGTACGCCAGTGAGCCCCGCAGTTCGGCCAGCGGCCAGTCGCGGATGTCCCGGCCGCCCACGGTGATCGTGCCGGCCTCGTGGTCGTAGAAGCGCTCCAGCAGGCTGAACACCGTCGACTTGCCCGCCCCGGACGGGCCGACCAGCGCCACCATCCCGCCGGCCGGCACGTCGAACGTCACCCTTTGGTGGGCGGGGGCGCGCTCGTCCCCGTAGTCGAAGGTCACGTCCTGGAAGGTGACCCCGAGCGGGCCGCCGTCCGCCTTCGTCAACGCGACCGGCTCCTCGGCCGGTTCTCCGGGCAGCGACTCCACCTCGTCGATCCGGCGCACCGCCGCCAGCCCGCTCTGGAGGCCCGTCCAGCCCTCGACCAGGCCGCCGATCGGGCCTATCAAGTAGAAGAGGTACAGCAGGAACGCGATCAGGGAGGAGATCTCCAGCGAGCCGGACGCAACCCGTGCGCCGCCGACGCCCAGCACCGCCAGGAACGCCAGCTGGATCGACATCGTCATCGTGACCTCGGTGACCGAGGCCCACTTCGCCACCGACACGCCCCGGTCGTGCGCATGCCGCGCCGCCGCCGCGACCACCGCGGTCTCCCGCTCCTCCGCCCCGCTCGCCTTGACCGTACGGAACGCCTGGAGCACCCGGTCCAGGGCCGCGCCCATCGCACCCACGGACTCCTGCGCCTTGAGCTGCGCCCGCTGGATGCGCGGCATCAGCAGGGACGTCACGGCCCCGATGCCGACGACGACCACCAGCGTCACACCGAGCAGCGTCAGGTCCATGTACGCCATGAGAGCGAGCGTGCCCAGCAGCATCAGGACGCTGTTGAACGACTCGACAAGTCCGCTGGAGAGCACCGTACGGAGGAGGGTCGTGTCGCTCGTGACCCGTGACTGGAGGTCGCCGGGCGTCAGCCGGTCCACCGCCGGAACCTTCAACCGCATGATGCGGCACACCAGTTGGTCGCGTGCGCGCAGGACGACGCCCTCTCCCGTCCGGGACATGAGGAAGCTCCCGTACGCGGAGAGGCAGGCCCCGGCCAGCACGAGCGCGGTCAGCGCGACGAGCGGGGCCACGGGCGAGCGGCCTTCGGCGAACGTGTCCACCGCGTGCTTCGCCATCAGCGGCATCGCCAGACCCGCCCCGGACCCGGCGAGCGAGAGCAGGCCCGCCCGGATCAGGACGCCCCGGTGCGGGCGGACCCGGGCCAGGAGCAGGCGGAGGGGCGAAGGGCCGGGGGCGGGCGGAGGCGTGGGGGCGGCGGCCGGGGCGGGCACAGTCCGGTCCGGAGGTGTCTCCGGCCCCGGTCGCTCCGTGCTCTCAGGTGATCTCCCCGGAACCGGGCCCGGGCCCGCCTGCCCCGCCCCCGCCGACGTCCCCGTCACCGCGCTCACCCTGGACCCCCTCGCGTACCGTCACCACCATCAGAGGACGCAGATCGGCGGCCTCTGCCTGCTCCCCGACCGTACGTCCTTCCGCCTGCACCCAGGCGTGCGGGGAGAACGGCGGGGTCGCCCACACCCCCGCGCACCAGTCGGGCCAGACACCGGACATCCGGCAGGCCAGGGCGACGGCCACCGAGCGGGGCAGGCAGCCGTAACGGCTCGCGCAGCGGCGGCTGATGGCGGTGACCGCGTCCAGCACCTCCGACGTCTCGGCGTACGTGGCCGGGCGCGCGCCCCGGGCGCACCGGGCGAGCGTCCGGCGCAGCCGGCCGGGCTTGAGCCGGGCCAGGACGAACGCGGCGGCGATGGCGGTGCGCAGCCGTATCCCACCCGCCCCGGCGCCCCGGCGGGGCATCGTCATCTCGGTGGTCATGGCCGCAGGATCCTCGCCTCGACGAGCCGGCGGGTCAGCTCCGCGACGTCCGACTCGGCCTCGGCCCGCTCGACGTCGAACTCGGCGACGATCCGCTCGACGGCGGCCTCCGGGGCGCGGCCCGCCGCGAGGGTCTCGACCACGATGACGCTGGTGTCGTTCAACTGCCAGTAGCTGCCGCTCTTCTCGTCGAGGAGAACGCCGCCGTACTCGGTGGTCGTGACGGCGATGCCTTTTCTGAGCTTCACAGGGATGCCTCGCTGGGGGTGGTGGGGAGGGACGGCTCGGGTGGGGGCCAGGCGTTCTCGGCCGTGCGGAGCCAGGTCTCCCCGGCCACGGTGGAGCTGATGGAGTGTTCGACCAGGACCGGCGAGAAGGGCTCGGCCGCCAGTCGCAGCAGTCGGCGGGCGTCGACCAGACCGTGTTCGGCGAGGCGGGAGCCCGTCCACAACTCGACCAGTTCCGGAGCGTGTTCGCGCAGGCCCTGGTGTTCGTCGGAGGCCATGTGGTCCTTCGTCGTCCGGGCCAGCAGCGCGTCCGGCACCACCCCGCGCATCGCCTCGACGAGGAGCGGTTTGTAGCGCCAGGGGCTGATGCGCTCCGGCAGGCGTACCGCGAGGGTCGCCTCCAGGACCCGGTCGTCGTAGAAGGGGGCGGCGACCGGCAGCCCGATCGTCATGCCGATGTCCTCCATCGCCTGGAAGTGCCGGGCCCCCATCCGTACGCCGTCGATGTCGACGTGCCGTCCCCGCCGCGGGTCGATCGGTTCGGCCTGCTCGGCGGCGGCCCGGAACTCCTCGGCGATCAGGGCGGTCGCGTGTTCGGTGAGCCAGGGGTGCAGGGACTGCCGTACGCCCCAGGAGAACAGCGGGGCCCGGGCGACCGGCTGGGGTGCGGCGGCGACCGCCCCGGCGAGCCAGCGGGGGAACGTCGAACGGTCGAACAGCGCCTTCACCGTGGGCAGGAGCGGCCAGCCGAGCTGGTGGCGCAGGCCCCCCAGGTGGCTCCAGGCGGTGAACGGGCTGCCGTGGAAGAGGTCCTGGTAGGCGTGGGGCAGGCCGAGGAAGATCTCGTCGCCGCCGTAGCCGGTGAGGTGGTAGCGGGAGCCGGTGGCGTGGGCGCGGCCGAGGAGCAGTTCCGCGCGGGCCCGGCCGGGGGCGACGGGGAGCGGTTCGTCGTTCAACTCGGCTGCGGTGGAGGCGAGATCGGCGTAGAAGTACGGGGCGTCGCCGGCGGGGATGACGTGGTGGTCCAGGGCGGGGGCGGAGGGGCGGCCCCGGGTGGCGGCGGAGTGGGTGTTCCGGGTCGCCGTCGCGGGGGTGCCGCCTGCCGCCTCGACCGCTCTGCGCGCCCAGGTCTCGTCCTCGCTGTAGCGGTCCCGGGCGGCCACGGTCAGCAGGGACAGCGACGCGGGGCCGGTCTCGCGGGCGGCGAAGGCGAGGGCGGTGGAGTCCAGTCCGCCGGAGAGTTCGCAGCTGATCCGGTCCAGGCCGCCGACATGGGCCCGTACGGAGGCCGCGATGGCGTCCCCGGCCTTTCGCGCCCCCTCCGCCAGGGGAAGTTCGCCGGGCGGCGGCTCCCACCAGCGATGCTCCGTGGGACCGGGGACGGCGGCCGTGCCCGGTGCTGCGGCGGGCAGGGCCAGGCCGTGCCCGGCACCGGTCTCGTGGATGCCCCGCCACACGGGGCGGCGGCTCAGGGGGTGCGGCAGGAAGTCCAGCAGCCGCAGCGCCAGCGCGCTGTCGTCCAGGGGCGCGTCGATCAGGCGGGCCAGGACGGCGGGGCGGTCGGAGGCGATGGTTCCGGCCGCCGGGTGCCGGGCGTGGTAGATCCGGCGGAGTCCGGTGGCGGTGCCCCGGATCCAGCTCTGCCCGGACAGCCGGGCGACCACGTGGTAGAGGCCGGGCAGCCGGGCGAGGCGGCGCTCCAGGCCGGTCCGGTCGCGGGCGCCCTCCAGAATCCCGGCGAGTACGGCGTCGGGGACGCGGTCCGGGCCGATGAGGACGAGGGCGTCCGAGCCCCGGGCGATCTGGCTGACCCGGCGGACCAGCGGGCGGGCGACGATCCAGGGCCGGCCCGAGGGGTGGGCGACGGTCAGGGTGTCGCCCACCTCCCGGGCGGGCCCGGTGGCGTCCGGCGCGGCGGACCGCCCGGCAGCCTCTCCCGGTACGGGAAGCTGCCCGGCCGCTGCCGCTCCCGCCGCGCTGTCCGGCAGGACGACGAAGTAGTCACGCAACTGGCCGGGCATCTTCACCTTTCGGAAGTTCTCACGCGGTGCACAGGAAACGGATCGGCGGATCAGATGATCCGCCGGCTCCAGTACTCCTTGTACGAGCCGACGAAGTAGCCGGCGGTCTTCTTCGAGAAGTCGCCCTGCTGGAACATCGACGGCTTCACGTAAGCCTTCTTCTGCTGCTGCTGCGGCTTCATGACACCTTCCCTTCTGTGCGGTTGACGCCCGTTATGCCCAAAGGACTTCTGCATAACTGGAGTTACTGGTGCGACGGGTGTTCGTCATGCGAACACCAGGGCCATCATGTCCGACCGTTGAACCGGTACGCGTGATTCCGACTTACCGCATGAAGTTGGCTGGATAGCGCGAGCGGCGAGGTGCGTCGCGGACCGGTTCGGGGGCCTCCGCCCGGGCCCGGTCGCCCTGACGTCCGCCGTGTGCAGTCGCACACCGCCCCGCCGGAGGGGCTTCGTGGACTGGACCAATGACTGGACGTGGTCGCCGGACCCTACGGTGAGCTGCCACGACGGGGAGCGGCCGACAGGAGGCCCCGGGGAACCGGCCGGAGCGGGCCGCGGGGCGGCTCCGCGACCGCTTTACCCCAGGGAGCCCGGGCGCGCCACCGCCCTCGGCAGGGGTGCGCCGAAACGCACTGCCGTACGGGAGTGGCCACGGCAAGTAGTCATTCGGCCACGCCGAGGGCCCGCGCTGCCCCGTCCGCTACCCCGCGCGCAGCCGGTAGCCGCCCCAGGCCGCCGTTCCCGCGCCCAGGAACAGCGGGATCATGCCGTAGCCGACGAGCATCGAGGAGTGGGCGTACCAGCGTCCGCCGTCGAACACCTGGGTCGCGGTGATCGTTTCGGGGTCCATCCGGCCGTCGTGGTCGGCGAAGAGGATCCTGCTGCGGCTGATCTCCGCGGACCGGGGCACGCCGTCCACATGGGCGCGCAGGGCCTCGTGGGCCACCCTCTCGCGCTCCGCGTCGTTGGCGCGCTGCTGGGCGGGCGTCTCGCCGGAGCAGTGCCAGACGGTCTGGCCCTTCTCGGTGCGGGTGTCGTCGCAGTCGATGCGGCCGAAGGTCTCCACCCGCATACCGAGGGCGCCGGAGAGACCCGTCCCGGCCACCACGACGAACAGCCCCGCCGCGAACAGCACGGCCCCGCCCACGACGAGCGAGACCCCCTTGAGCCGCCCCCGGCCGCCCGTTCTCCCCGTAGCACGCACGCTCATGCCCGTACCGCCCCCCGTGTCCGTACGACCGCGGCCTCGCCCCATTGTCCCCGGACACGCCCCAGGGGCGGCACCTCCGTGAAGGAGATACCGCCCCTGGGGGACGTACCTGCGTACTCGACGTACGCGGAACCTCGATCGACCGGCGCGGAGCCGGAACCGATCAGAAGTCCATGTCACCGCCCGGCATGCCGCCCGGAGCGGCCGCGCCGGCCTTCTCGGGCTTGTCGGCGATGACGGCCTCGGTGGTGAGGAACAGCGCGGCGATGGACGCGGCGTTCTGCAGGGCGGAGCGCGTGACCTTCGCCGGGTCGAGAATGCCCTCGGCGATCATGTCGACGTACTCGCCGGTCGCGGCGTTGAGGCCGTGACCGATCGGCAGGTTGCGGACCTTCTCCACGACGACGCCACCCTCGAGACCACCGTTGACGGCGATCTGCTTGAGCGGGGCCTCCAGCGCGAGCTTCACGGCGTTGGCGCCGGTCGCCTCGTCACCCGTGAGGTCGAGCTTCTCGAAGACGGCCGAGGCCTGGAGCAGAGCCACGCCACCACCGGCGACGATGCCCTCCTCGACGGCGGCCTTGGCGTTGCGCACCGCGTCCTCGATGCGGTGCTTGCGCTCCTTGAGCTCCACCTCGGTGGCGGCGCCGGCCTTGATGACGGCCACGCCGCCGGCCAGCTTCGCGAGGCGCTCCTGGAGCTTCTCGCGGTCGTAGTCCGAGTCGGAGTTCTCGATCTCGGCACGGATCTGGTTGACGCGACCCTGAACCTGGTCGCTGTCACCGGCGCCGTCGACGATCGTCGTCTCGTCCTTGGTGATGACGACCTTGCGGGCACGGCCGAGCAGGTCCAGGCCGGCGTTCTCCAGCTTGAGACCGACCTCCTCGGAGATCACGGTGCCGCCGGTGAGGATGGCGATGTCCGCGAGCATGGCCTTGCGGCGGTCGCCGAAGCCCGGGGCCTTGACGGCGACGGACTTGAACGTGCCCTTGATCTTGTTGACGACCAGGGTGGAGAGCGCCTCGCCCTCGACGTCCTCGGCGATGATCAGCAGGGGCTTGCCCGACTGCATGACCTTCTCCAGCAGCGGGATCAGGTCCTTGACGCTGCCGATCTTCGAGTTGACGATCAGGATGTACGGGTCGTCGAGCGACGCCTCCATACGCTCCATGTCGGTGGCGAAGTACGCCGAGATGTAGCCCTTGTCGAAGCGCATACCCTCGGTGAGCTCCAGCTCCAGACCGAAGGTCTGGGACTCCTCGACGGTGATGACGCCTTCCTTGCCGACCTTGTCCATCGCCTCGGCGATCTTGGCGCCGATCTCGGTGTCGGCGGCGGAGATGGAGGCGGTCGAAGCGATCTGCTCCTTGGTCTCCACGTCCTTGGCCTGCTCCAGCAGAGCGGCGGAGACGGCCTCGACGGCCTTCTCGATACCGCGCTTGAGGGCCATCGGGTTGGCACCGGCGGCGACGTTGCGCAGACCCTCGCGGACGAGCGCCTGGGCGAGAACGGTGGCGGTGGTCGTACCGTCGCCGGCGACGTCGTCCGTCTTCTTGGCGACCTCCTTGACCAGCTCCGCACCGATCTTCTCGTACGGGTCCTCGAGCTCGATCTCCTTGGCGATGGAAACACCATCGTTGGTGATCGTGGGCGCGCCCCACTTCTTCTCGAGGACGACGTTACGGCCCTTGGGGCCGAGGGTGACCTTGACGGCGTCGGCGAGCTGGTTCATCCCGCGCTCGAGACCGCGCCGTGCCTCCTCGTCGAACGCGATGATCTTGGCCATGTGAAGTGGTCCTCCCGGACAGGGGTGGATTGCTCCGGACCGAGAGGCGCCCGCGACGGACGGCCTGCGTGCGTGGTGGTTCCTTGCCCCACCGCGCCTGCGGGCCTCACCGGCCCGGTCCAAGTTTCTGTCACTCTCACCTGGAGAGTGCTAACGCCAATGATTAGCACTCGACCCCCGAGAGTGCAAGCGCCTTCGGCCGGTGCCCGCCATGCGGTCGAGGGCGCGGAGCGCGACCGGCTCCCGGACGCGCGCACGTCGTCGCCCCCCCTTGAACGCGCGTAAGGCCCGATCCCCTGGAATTCGCCGATCCCGGGGTCGGGCCCTACGTGCGTGAGTGGTGTCGTCGGACGACCGCGCCGAGCTCAGCCGACGGCGAGCTTGACCATGTCGGCCTGGGGCCCCTTCTGGCCCTGCGAGATCTCGAATTCAACTCGCTGCCCCTCTTCGAGGGTGCGGTACCCGTCCATCTGGATCGCGCTGTAGTGGACGAAAACATCCGCACCACCGTCGACCGCGATGAAGCCGTACCCCTTCTCCGCGTTGAACCACTTGACGGTGCCCTGAGCCATGCCTAACTCCCCTATTACTGGCCCTTGCACGGGACCGCACTTCGCGGGCCCGGGTCGGAACTCACCCTCCGACAGGAGAGGGTGCGCGGCGCCGCAGCGCGTCGACCGCGGCTGAATGTATCCGCCCAACTGCCCTCTGCAACAGGTCAATCGGACGAGAATTCCGGGCGCGGCGGAACACGCGAATATGCGGGTTTGCTGAGATTTACGGGCAAGTCGGGCCAGGCAAAGGGCACTTATGCCGCAAGAGGTTCAGGTACTTTGGCTGCTTCTTATCGGGGCCGGGCGCATTCTCATATGCGGGCGGCACGGGCAGCGGATGGGGCTTCCCCAACTGTACCGCGCTCAACCATGCAGAATTGCCCCCTCCGCTTCTCTCGCGGAGGGGGCAACAGGGGTCACACAGAGGTGCGGCGGGGGCCGCCGTGGAGCGGCCCCGGGCGGTTCAGCAGCCGCCGGCCACCGCGGGGATGATCGAGACGCCGGCGCCGTCCGGGGTGGCCGCGTCCAGGCCCCCCTCGAAGCGCACGTCGTCGTCGTTGACGTACACGTTCACGAAGCGGCGCAGCTTGCCCTGGTCGTCCAGGACGCGGGCCGCGATGCCCGGGTGGTCCTTCTCCAGGGACTCGATGACCTCGGAGAGCTTCGTGCCCTCCGCCGGCACCTCGGCCTGGCCGCCCGTGTACGTACGGAGGATGGTGGGGATGCGGACCTTGACGCTCATGGTGGTGCCCTTCTTCCTTCGTTACGGGGTGGTCGTCAGGCGGTGCCGAGGCCCGCGGCGCGGAACGCGTCCAGGCTCGGCTTGATGGTGGCCGTGGCCTGCGAGGTGGCGGAGACCGCGTCGAGCGTCTTCAGGCCGTCGCCGGTGTTGACGACGACGGTGGTGAGCGCCGGGTCGATGACACCGGCCTCGATGAGCTTCTTCGTCACGCCGAGCGTCACCCCGCCCGCCGTCTCGCCGAAGATGCCCTCGGTGCGGGCCAGCAGCTTGATCGCGTCGACGACCTGCTCGTCGGTGACGTCCTCCACCGCGCCGCCGGTGCGCCGGGCGATGTCGAGGACGTAGGGGCCGTCGGCCGGGTTGCCGATGGCCAGCGACTTGGCGATGGTGTTCGGCTTCTGGGGCCGCACGACGTCGTGCCCGCCCTTGAAGGCGGCGGAGACCGGGGAGCAGCCCTCGGCCTGGGCGCCGAAGACCTTGTACGGCTTGTCCTCGACCAGACCGAGCTTGATCAGCTCCTGGAGCCCCTTGTCGATCTTCGTGAGCTGCGAGCCGGACGCGATCGGGATGACGATCTGGTCGGGCAGCCGCCAGCCGAGCTGCTCGCAGATCTCGTACGCCAGCGTCTTGGAGCCCTCGCCGTAGTACGGGCGGAGGTTGACGTTGACGAAGCCCCAGCCCTCGCCGAGGGGGTCGCCGATCAGCTCGGAGCAGAAGCGGTTGACGTCGTCGTAATTGCCCTCGATGCCGACCAGTTCACCGCCGTACACCGCGGCCATGACGACCTTGCCCTGCTCCAGGTCGTGCGGGATGAACACGCAGGAGCGCAGTCCGGCGCGGGCGGCGGCGGCGCCGACGGCCCCGGCCAGGTTGCCCGTGGAGGAGCAGGAGAGGGTGGTGAAACCGAAGGCGCGGGCGGCCTCGACGGCGATCGCGACGACGCGGTCCTTGAAGGAGTGCGTCGGGTTGCCGGAGTCGTCCTTCACGTACAGGCCGCCGGTGACGCCCAGCTCACGGGCGAGGTTGTCGGCCTTGACCAGCTTGGTGAAGCCGGGGTTCAGGTTGGGCTTGTCCGCGACGTCGGCGGGGACGGGCAGCAGCGGGGCATAGCGCCAGATGTTGTCCGGACCGGCCTCGATGCGCTTGCGCAGTTCCTCGGCGGAGCCGGTGGGCAGGTCGTAGGCCACTTCGAGGGGCCGAAACAGGACGCACAGGCGAAGAGGGGGCCGAGCTCGAAACGCTCGCCGCACTCGCGGCAGGAAAGCGCCGCGGCGGGACCGAGGTCCACGGGGGCGGTGGTGGCATTACCTGCAATGGTCTGAACAGCCATGATGGCGGAGGCCCTTTCTCCTCATCTTCCTCGCGACGCATTTCGCCGCAAGACGGAATTGGCACCTTCCCCACCGTGACCTCGCGGTCGGCAGGAGGGTTGCCGGGACTTCAACGGGCCGTTCCCTCAGTCCCTCTGGATGAGCTCTATGGCGCTGGATCTTCGATCCAGGCGTTTATGTGCGCTCCGACCCCGACATGCGACGGTCATCCGCGTTGTTCAAGACTGTAACCGAAGCACCGGACCGTTGAGATAGTCGTCCGAACCGCGAGATGGATCACACACAGGGAGTGCCGACCGTGCTCGAAGAGGTGGAACGCTGGCTGACCAGGCGTTCCTGGTCGTCCGGCGACCGCCCGCTCAACCGGCTCACCGACGCCCGGGCCGCCGACCCGCGCCGTACGTCCGTGAGCGTGGTCCTGCCCGCGCTGAACGAGGAGGCCACGGTCGGCGCGATCGTGGCGACGATCCGCCGCGAGCTGATGGAGAAGATCCGGCTGGTCGACGAGCTCGTGGTGATCGACTCCGGATCCACCGACGCCACCGCGGCGGTGGCCCGGGCGGCGGGCGCGCGCGTGGTCCACCGGGACGCGATCCTGCCCCGGATCCCGGCCGTGCCCGGCAAGGGCGAGGTGCTGTGGCGCTCACTCCTGGTGACCAGCGGGGAGATCGTCTGCTTCGTGGACGCCGACCTCAAGGACTTCTCGGCGGACTTCGTCTCGGGCACGGTCGGCCCGCTGCTCACCGATCCCACGGTCCAGTTCGTCAAGGCGATGTACGACCGCCCGCTCGGCGGCAGCGCAGGTCAGGGCGGCCGGGTCACTGAACTGGTGGCACGCCCGCTGCTCAATCTGCACTGGCCGCAGCTGGCCGGTTTCGTACAGCCGCTGGGCGGCGAGTACGCGGTGCGGCGGTCCCTGCTGGAGCGGCTGCCGTTCCCGGTCGGTTACGGAGTGGAGCTGGGGCTGCTCGTGGACGCGCTGCACACGGTGGGCCTGGACGCGCTGGGCCAGGTCGACGTCGGTGTACGCGTCCACCGCCACCAGGACGGTCAGGCGCTGGGCCGGATGGCGGCGGCGATCTACCGCACGGCCCAGCTGCGGCTCTCCCGGGGCCACCTGGTGCGGCCGGTGCTGACCCAGTTCGAGCGCGGCGAGGAGGGCTTCGTACCGCGCACCCATGCGGTGGACACGGAGGAGCGGCCGCCGATGCGGGAGATCGCGGAGTACGCGGAGCGCCACGCGGCGTGAGCGGGCGAGGGGCGGCCGTCCGGGGCGGACCCGCGGCGTGGGGCGGCGGGACGCGTGCCCCCGCGAGCGGGACGCGTGCCCCTGCGAGGCGTTTGACGGCTTCCCGAACGGGCTAGGTTCCGCTACATGGTCTCCGAGCACACGTCTTCCTCGCATGCCCAGGTCCTCGTCGCGTCCAACCGCGGCCCGATCACGTACACACTCGACGAGGACGGGACGCTGGACTCCAAGCGCGGCGGCGGCGGTCTCGTCTCCGGGCTGAGCGCCGTCGACGACAAGCTGTGGGTGTGCGCCGCGCTGGGTGACGGTGACCGCGAGGCGGTACGCCGCGGGGTCGGCGAGCCGGGCGTGCGGATGCTGGACATCGACGCCGAGGTGCACGCCGACGCGTACAACGGCATCGCCAACTCCGTGCTGTGGTTCGTCCACCACCTGCTGTACCAGACACCCGTCGAGCCGGTCTTCGACACGGAGTTCCGGCGGCAGTGGGCCGCGTACGAGGCGTACAACCGGGCCTTCGCCCAGGCGCTCGCCGAGGAGGCCGGGCCGGAAGCGGCGGTCCTGGTCCAGGACTACCACCTGGCCCTGGTCCCCGGCATGCTCCGCGAGCTGCGCCCGGACCTGAGGATCGGCCACTTCTCGCACACCCCGTGGGCCCCGGTGGACTACTTCCGGCTGCTGCCCGACGACATCGCCGAGCAGCTGCTGCGCGGCATCCTCGGCGCGGACCGGGCCGCGTTCCTGACCCGCCGCTGGTCGGACGCGTTCATCGGCTGCTGTACGGAGATCCTCGGCGGCACGGGCCGCACCAGGATCGGGGTGCACGGCCTCGGGGCCGACGCGGACTTCCTGCGCCGCCGCTCCCACGAGGCGGACGTGGACGAGCGGATGGCGGCGCTGCGCGAGCAGGTCGGCGAGAACAGGAAGACGATCGTGCGGGTGGACCGCACGGAGCTGTCCAAGAACATCGTGCGCGGCCTGCACGCGTACCGGACGCTGCTGGAGACCCGCCCCGAGTGGCGCGAGCGCGTCGTCCACATCGCCTTCGCCTACCCCTCCCGCCAGGACCTCTCCGTCTACCGGGACTACACGGCGGCGGTCCAGTCACTGGCCACGGAGATCAACGGGGCGTACGGCACGGATGGTTGGACGCCGGTCGTGCTCCACGTCAAGGACGACTTCGCCCGCTCGCTGGCCGCGTACCGACTGGCGGACGTGGCCCTGGTCAACCCGATCCGCGACGGTATGAACCTGGTCGCCAAGGAGGTCCCGGTCGTCTCGGACCACGGCTGCGCCCTGGTGCTGTCGCGGGAGGCGGGGGCGTACGAGGAGCTGGGCGAGGACGCGATCGTGGTGAACCCGTACGACGTGACGGGCACGGCGGAGGCCCTGCACGAAGCGCTGACGATGAGCGTCGACGAGCGGTCGGGCCGCACGAAGCGGCTCGCGGAGGCGGCGACCGCGCTCCCGCCGCAGCGGTGGTTCCTGGACCAGCTGGAGGCGCTGCGGCAGGAGTGAGACCCCTCGCGGCTTCACAGCCGCTCGGCCAGGGCCGCCGCCCGGTCGTGTCTACAGGCGGTCCGCCAGGGCCGCCAGGAAGTCCACCACCGCGGCGGGGCCCGGCACCGACAGGTCGGCCCGCTCGGCCAGTTCGGGCACCTCGGCGCTGCCGCTGCACACCAGGAGGCCGGGGACACCGTCCGGGCCCTCGCCGCGCAGCTTCTCCACGGCGGCGAACGCGGCGAGGTCCCCGAGGTCGTCGCCCGCGTAGATCACGGACTCCGCGTCCAGCTCCGCGACGAACCCGGCGAGCGCGACGCCCTTGTCCATGCCGGGCGGGCGCAACTCCAGCACCAGCCGACCCGGTTCGACGATCAGCCCGTGCTTGGCGGCCAGCTCGCCGAGGGGCCCGCGCAGCGACTCGAAGGCCGCCTGCGGGTCCTGCGCCCGCCGGGTGTGGACGGCGAGGGCCTGCCCCTTCTCCTCGATCCAGGTGCCGTTCCAGGCCCCGACGTCGTGGAGTACGCCCGGGAGTTCGGCGCGCACCGCCGTGACGCCCGGATGCGGGGCGGGGGCGCGGACCGTGCCGGTCACGGCGTCCCAGCGCTCGGCCCCGTAATGTCCGAGCACGACGAGGCGCTCCAGGCCGGGGACGCCCGCGAAGCCGCCGTAGCGCACGGCGACGCCCGCCGGGCGGCCGGTGATCACGGCGATCGCGGCGACCTTCGGCGCGAGCGCGGCGAGCGCGGCGACGGTGCCGGGGTGGGCGCGGGCCTGCTCGGGGTCCGGGACGATGTCGGCGAGCGTGCCGTCGAAGTCGAGGGCGACGACCGCGCGGTCGGGCCGGGCCAGAACGGCGTCGAGCCCCTCGCGGCCGGCCGGGGTGGTCGGGTTCGGAAGACGTTCCGGGTGACTGCCCATGGGGCGAGCCTAAGCCCTGGACCGGTCGACCACGAGCCCTGCCCCGGGCGGAACGCCCCCTACTCGGGGGAGCCCGCCAGCTCGACCGGCCGGGGCCGCAGCGCGAACAGGGCCGGCAGGACGGCGGAGCCGGCGGCCAGGAGCGCGGCGGCCGCGACGACGAGGCCGAGCGTTCCCCAGGGCACCACGACGGCGGTCGTGACGCCCAGCAGCGCCAGCGCGCCCCACACGACCAGCAGGTTCACCGCGGCGACCAGGCCCCCGAGCACCGCGCCCACCCCGACCGCCGCCACCGCCTCGGCCACGACGAGCCGCAGGACCTGCGGGACGGTGGCCCCGGCGAGTCGGAGCACGGCGAGGTCGCGCCCCCGGTGGGAGGTGGCCATCACCAGGGTGTTGGCCAGGGCGGTCCCGGTGGCGAGCAGAGCGATGCCGAGGATCATGCGCAGGCCGGTGCGCGTGGGGTCGTCCGGGCCGGGGGCGGCCGCGGGCGGATCGTCAGCGGGGCGGGCATCCGGCCCCGGACCGGTCGGGGCCGGCCGCTCCGCGGGGGTCTCCACCCGCGTACCGGTGTCGGCAGCGGCGGTGTTCAGCGCGGCGGCGACGGCGCGCCGGTCGCCGCCCGGAGCGACCTTGACGTCGATCCGGTCGGTCTCCGCGCCCCCGGCATTGCGCGCGGTGACGTAGACGCCGTTGTCGCCGGTGCCGGTGGCCAGGACGGCGGCGATCCGCAGCGACCTCTCGCTCCCGTCGCCGAGCCAGACGGTGACCCGGTCGCCGACCCGGGTGGTCAGCCACTCCTCGTTGACGACGATCGAGCCGTCGTCGAGGTCGGCGAGCCGGCCGGCCGTCACGGGCGGCTTCGCCACGTCTGCCAGCCGGGCGGGGTCGACCGCGCGGGCCTTGGAGGAGACGAGGGCCGTGTCCTCTTCGAGGACCGTGACGGCCGTCGACCGCGAGGCGCTGACCACGGCCCCGTCGATGTCCCGCACCCGCTCCAGCAGGGCGGTGGCGAGCGGCCGGCCGTCCTGTTCCGACGTCACCACGAAGTCGGCGATCGTGACGGTGCGCGCCTCGGTGGCCCTGGCCTCCTCCAGTGTGGCGACCGTGCCCGTCAGGGAGGCGGCGAGGGCGACGGTGATGAGGACGGGCGTGGCGACGGCGGCGGTCCTGCGCACCCCGGCGGCGGTGTTCTCCCGGACGAGTACGCCGGTGGCGCCGGGCAGCCTCGCGGGCAGCCAGGTCAGCAGCCGGCCGACCGGGCGCACCAGGACGGGCGCGAGGAGGGCGCAGCCGACGATGAGGAGCATGGGCCGGGTGACATAGGACTTGCGGCCCAGCAGATCACCGGGGTCGGTCGCCAACGCCAGGGCGGGCAGGCCCAGTCCGAGGAGCAGGACGAGAACGGCGGCCACCCAGCGGCTCACCGGCATCACGCGGCTGTCGACGGCCGCCTCGCGCAGCGCCTCGGTCGGGGCGGTACGTCCGGCCCGGTGACAGGAGACGAGGGCCGCCGCCGTGGCGACGGCCACCCCGGCCCAGAAGGCGGCGTGCAGCGGCCAGGACGGGTCCCCCAGGGCGAACCAGGACGGCGCGAGGCCCGCCTCCGTCATCCGGCGGACCAGCAGGGGCGCGCCCGTGGCCCCGAACAGGGTGCCCGCCGCCGAGGCCGCCACCCCGATCAGGACCGATTCGGCGAGCACCGTACGGCGGATCTGGCCGGGCGTCGCACCGGCGGTGCGCAACAGCCCGAACTCCCGCCGTCTTTGGGCCACGGCGTAGGAGAACGTCGAGGCCACGACGGCGGCGGAGACGAACAGGGTGATGCCCGCGGCCGTGCCGAGCAGCGCGTTGACGGAGACCAGGGCCCGGCCGTCGCGGTCGGGGTCGGGATCGGCGCGGCGGCGGTCGTGGCCGGTGAGGACGTCCGTGCCGCTGTCCGGTCCGAGCGCCTCGCGTACGGCGGCGGCGTCGGCGTGCACGACCAGGGCGTCGATGGCCGGGGAGATCCGGGCGGCCTCGTCGTCGGTGAAGAAGACGGCGTCCTCGAAGCCCCGGCCGGCCACGGTGCCGACGACGGTCCGGGTCTCGCCGCCGGCGGGGGTGCGGACCCGGACGCGGTCCCCGGTGCGGAGCCGGGGGCCGCCGGACCCGGTGGTGACGACGACGTCGCCCGGGGCCGCGGGAGCGCGACCGGTGGTCAGGCGGTACGGGGCGGCAGCGGCGACGGACCACGGGTGCCCGACCCGGGCGTCCACGGCCTCACGGGCGCGAGGGTCCACGACGTCCGCCGGGAACGTACGGTCCTCCACCGTCCGCCCGAGGGCGGCCAGCCGAGCGGCGAGACCCGGCGGGACCGGGCCGGGCCGGTCGAGAGGAGCGGTCCGGGTCCCGGTCGGGGTGTCGACCCGGAGAAGGCCGTCGGCCCGGACGACGACGGGAGCGGCGGCGAACCGTTCGGGGCCTCGCTCCGGGGCGTCGAACGTCGCGGCGAGGGCGAGCCCGGTGGCGGCGATGAGCCCCACGCCCAGGGCCAGGGCGACGAACGACCCGGCGAAGGTGACCCAGCGCAGCCGGACCCCGCGCAGCGCGAGCATCAGCACGGGACCACCGCCCGGAGCTCCGGAGCGGGGAGCGCCGTCATCCGCGCGGCGACCCGCTCCGCCGAGGGCGCGTCCAGCTCGTCCCTGATCCGCCCGTCGGCGAGGAAGAGGACGCGGTCGGCGAAGGAGGCGGCGACCGGGTCGTGGGTCACCATGACCACGGTGCGCCCGTCGTCGGCCATCGCCCGCAGGAGGCCGAGCACCGCGCGCCCGGCGGTGGAGTCCAGGGCGCCGGTCGGCTCGTCGCCGAAGAGCACATCGGGCCGGGTCGCCAGGGCACGGGCGACCGCCACCCGCTGCTGCTGGCCGCCGGAGAGCTCGCCGGGCCGGTGACGGGCCCGGTCCCGCAGCCCGACCCGGTCCAGCGCGTCGAGCACCTCCGCCCGGCGCGGCCGGCGCCCGGAGAGCCTCAGCGGCAGGGCCACGTTCTGTGCGGCGGTCAGGGAGGGCAGCAGGTTGAACGCCTGGAAGACGAAGCCGATCCGCTCCCGGCGCAACCGGGTCAGCCGGGCCTCGCTCAACCCGGTCAGATCGGTGTCGCCGAGCAGCACCCGGCCGCCGGTCGGCCGGTCCAGGCCCGCCGCACAGTGCAGGAGTGTCGACTTGCCGGAGCCGGAGGGGCCCATGACGGCGGTGAACGTGCCGCGGCGGATGGTCAGGCTGACATCGTCGAGCGCGTTCACCACGCCGCCGCCCCGGCCGCCGCCACCGTAGGAGCGGGTCACGGACCGGAGCCGAAGCGCCGCGGGCGGGTCGGTAGTCGCTGCTGGATTCATGGCGTCCACTCAACCGGCGGCGCTCGCCCCGCACATCGCAGCCAGGCGGAGTCCTCGTGGTGGAGCCAGCTCCACCACGAGGGGGCAGGAAGCAGGGTGGCCGCCCGCGAGAACCGTCTCGTAACGTGCCGGGCATGCTCACCCCAGCCCATCGCCCCCGTCATCACCGGGGTCCACGCCCACCCGCCTGCGGGCCGCGCTCTACCTGCTGACCAGCGTGCCCCTCGGCGCCGTGACGCTCCTCGCGCTGCTCCTCCTGGCCGGTGCGGGCAGCGCGCTGGCCGTGGTCGTCATCGGGGTGCCGCTGCTGCTGACGCTCGTCCTCTCCGGCATCCCGCTGGCCGCGCTGGAGCGGCGAAGGCTCCGGCTGATCGACCCGGTGCCGCTCGCCGACCCGCACCGCGAGCCGCCCGCGCCGGGTTTGGCGTCCTGGCTGCGGACCCGGCTCCAGGAGCGGTGCACCTGGCGGGAGTTGGCGTACGCGCTGCTCTTCGCGTGCGTGCTGTGGCCGTTGGAGGCGCTGGCGGTCGGCACGGTTCTCCTGGTGTGCGGCGGGCTGATCGGGACGCCGGTGATGATGGCGGCGGGCGGGGACGGGGAGGCGCGGGTCCTGAAACTCTGGCTGGCGGATTCCTGGCCGGAGGCGTTCGCGGTGCTGGTCGCGGGGGTGGTGCTGCTGCCGCTGCTGACCTGGCCGCTGGGGATCGTCGCCCGGGGCCGCGCCGTCCTGACGCGGGCCCTGCTCTCCCCGCCGGAGGGCGCGCTCGACTCCCGGATCGAGGAGCTGGACCGGTCGCGGATGCGGCTGGTGGACGCGTTCGAGGCGGAACGCCGCCGCATCGAGCGCGATCTGCACGACGGCGCGCAGCAGCGGCTGGTGGCGCTCTCCATGACGCTGGGCCTCGCCCGGCTGGAGAAGCCGGCCGAGCCCCTGAACGGGCTGTTGCGGCGGGCGCACGAGGAGGCGTCGGCCGCGCTGGTGGAGATCCGGGAGCTGATCCACGGGATCCACCCCCAGGTCCTCACCGACCGGGGCCTGGTGGCCGCCGTCGAGGACCTGGCGGACCGCTCGACGGTCCCGGTCGACGTGCGTCTGGCCGTACCGGGCCGGCTGCTCGAAGCCGTCGAGACCGCCGTCTACTTCGCGGTGAGCGAGGCGCTGACGAACGTGGCGAAGCACAGCGGGGCGACCCGGGTGACGGTGACCGGCGAAGCCGCGCACGGGCGGCTGACGGTGGCGGTCGAGGACAACGGGCGCGGCGGGGCGGTCTCGGTCCCTGGGACGCACACGGACACGGCCGGCGGGACCGGGCTCCAGGGTGTGGCCGATCGCCTCTCGGTGCTGGGCGGGGCCCTGCTAGTGTCCAGTCCGCCCGGAGGGCCGACGGTGTTCCGGCTGGAGGTCCCCTGCCCGCCCGCGGATTCGAGGACCTGATGCTGCGCGTCGTACTGGCCGAGGACAGTGTGCTCCTGCGCGAGGGCCTGGTCGGTCTGCTGGAACGCTTCGGGCACCGGGTCCTGGCCGCCGTGGGCACGGCCGAGGAACTCGACGCCGCCACCCTGGCACACCGCCCGGACATCGTGGTGACCGACGTCCGGATGCCGCCCGGCTTCACGGACGAGGGCCTGCGGGCCGCCGTCGCACTGCGCGGAAAGCTGCCGGGACTCCCGGTCCTGGTGCTCAGCCAGTACGTCCAGCGCGCCTACGCCGAGGACCTGCTGTCCACCTCGGACGGTACGGGGGTGGGCTATCTGCTGAAGGAACGCATCGGCCACGTCGAGGAGTTCGCCGACGCGCTGCGCCGGGTGGCCGAGGGCGGCACGGTGGTGGACCCCGAGGTCGTACGGCAGTTGATCCGGCACCGCCGCGATCCGCTGGCCCGGCTCACCGCCCGTGAGCTGGAGGTGCTCGCCCTGATGGCGGAAGGCCGGTCCAACGCGTCCGTCGCCGAGGCCCTGCACGTCGGCGAGGGCACGGTCAGCAAGCACTTCGGCTCGATCCTCTCCAAGCTCGACCTCGATGTCTCGGACGCCACCAACCGACGGGTGCTGGCGGTCCTGGCCTTCCTGCGCGGCTGACCCTCGCCCTCCCCCGCACACCCCACCCACTCGCTCCCCGAGCTGCCGAGCTTGACAGTCATTCCCTCACGACTCCATGATTCCATTAATTGATTCATGGAATCACGGATCACGGAACCGAGGTGAGGCGCGTGGCAGACACGAGCACCCCGAACGCGACGTCCGGCAACTGGGCGCTGGAGGCCCGCGGCCTGGGCAAGCGCTACCGGCGCGGCTGGGCGCTGCGTGACTGCTCCTTCCGGATTCCGGCCGGCCGCATCTGCGGTCTGGTCGGCCCGAACGGAGCCGGCAAGAGCACCCTGCTCGGGCTGGCGACCCGCCAGGTGCAGCCGACCACCGGCGACCTGCGCGTCTTCGGCGTACCGGTCGACGACCCCGCCGTGCTGCCCCAGGTCGCGTTCCTCGGCCAGGACAAGCCGCTGTTCAAGCGGTTCACCGTGGCCGAGACGCTGCGCATGGGCGCCGAGCTGAACCCCGGCTGGGACGCGGCCGCGGCGGAGCGGATCGTCCGCGCGGGCAACGTCCCGGGGGACGCGAAGGTGGGCACGCTCTCCGGCGGCCAGCGCACCCGGGTGGCCTTCGCGCTCGCCTTCGGCAAACGGCCCGACCTGCTGCTCCTGGACGAGCCGATGTCGGACCTCGACCCGCTGGCCCGGGACGAGATGAGCACCCTGCTGATGGCGGAGGCCGTCGAGCGCGGCACCACGGTGGTGATGTCCTCGCACATGCTGACCGAGCTGGAGGACATGTGCGACTACCTGCTGGTCGTCTCCGAGGGCCGTATCCGCATGGCCGGTGACGCCGACGCGCTCGTACCGGCGCACACCCTGGTCACCGGGGTGTCCCGGGACGGCTCGCTGCCGCCCGAGCTGGCCGGCCACACCGTCGTCGAATCCCGCGTCCAGGGGCGGCAGTTCCAGGCGATGATCCGTCCCGGAGGCCCGCTCCCGGCCGACTGGGAGAGGGCCGAACCCTCGCTGGAGGAAGTCCTCCTCGCCCATCTCCGCTCCCCCGACGCGCCCCCGCTCTTCACCCAGGGCGCCCGCGTCGACGCCGAAGGGACCCAGGCAGCATGAGCACCACCACCCTCACCGAGAAGCCCGGAGAGCCCGGGAAGCCCTCCGAACTCGACTCCGGACGCCGTCTGTTGCGCGGTCTCCCCTGGCTCGTCGTCCGCCAGCACCGGGTCGCGCTGGCCTGCGTCCTCGGCCTCACGGTGCTCACCGCCCTCTGGATCGCGTACGAGCGCCACGAGCTGGTGCAACTGCTCGACGCCAAGGGCTGGCCGGAGAAGGACCCCGGCCGGCCGATGGAGAACAACCGCGGCTACGAGTACATCACCAACATCATCAACGGCCTGCCGCTGATCCTCGCCGTCTTCGTCGGCGCCCCGCTGATCGCGGGCGACCAGGAGAGCGGCACCGCACAGCTCGTCACCACCCAGTCCGTGACCCGCCGCCAGTGGCTGATCGCCAAGCTGGGCCTGGCCTACGGCCTCGCGCTGATCTCCGGCCTGGTGCTCTCGGCGCTGTTCACCTGGTGGTGGAAGCCGCACCGCTCCCTCTTCCTCAGCGAGTGGATCGACGGCGTCATCTTCGACAACACCGGCCCCGTCCTCCCCGCCTTCCTTCTCTTCCTCACCGCCGCCGGCGTCACCATCGGCGCCCTGGTCCGCCGGATGCTCCCGGCCATGGTGGGCACGTTCCTCTTCACCTCGGTCACCACCGTGTTCGTCTGGGACGAGATCCGCGTACGGCTCGGGTCGCCGCAGATGTTCACGTACCCGAAGGACACCGAACTCCCGGCCCGCTTCCACGACGTGTACGAGCTGGACCGCTGGGTCGGCAGCGCGGACGGCACGCTGTACGGCTGGGGCACCTGTGCCGAGGCGACCGACGAGGCGCAGAACGCGTGCATCAAGGAGCACGGCATCGTCAACGACGTGATCGAGTACCTCGACTACGGACAGATGGCGACGATGCAGTGGACCGCGGCGGGCATCCTGCTCGCGGGAACGATCCTGCTCACGGCGTTCACCCTCTGGTGGACCTCGCGCCGCCCCCTGTGACCACGCGTCCCTCCCCTACGTAAAGTGTCGGCAATCGAGCGGAAGGTGAAGTCCGTGGTCGTGTTCCGCATCGACCGCCGCGGTGGAGTGGCGACCTACCTCCAGATCGTCCGGCAGGTCGAGCAGGCGCTGCGCATGGGTGCGCTGGAGGAGGGCGACCGGCTGCCCACCGCGGCCCAGGTCGCCGCGACCACGAAGGTCAACCCCAACACGACCCTCAAGGCCTACCGCGAGCTGGAGCGCATGGGACTGGCCGAGGTACGCCAGGGAGCGGGCACGTTCATCACCCGCACCCTCGCCCAGCCCCGGACCGGCCCCGGCTCCCCGCTGCGCACCGCCCTCACCGACTGGCTGGCCCAGGCCCGCGCCGAGGGCCTCACCGGCCAGGACGTCACGGCCCTGTTCCACGCGGCGTTCGAGAGCGCGTACCCGGGCGAGGCGCCGGACTGACCGATCGGGTCACCTGACCGACAGGCCCGCTCAGGCGCGGTTGTAGCGGTAGCCGCTGCCGTGGGCGGGCCCCACGTCGTGCAGGATGCCGGACCCGGCGACGGTGAAGAACGAGGCATCGGTATCGCGGCACATCCCGCCGGAACGGGCCTTGTCCACCACGGCGGTGCCCACGTTGATCCGGTTCCCGCCGTCCGCCACGGAGCTGAGCTTCGCCGTGTACTCGCAGTGCCCCGAACCCTGTACGTCGGCGATGAGGGTCACGGCCGACTGCCCGGGCGACACCCGCCGGATGACCACGGTGTGCGGCTGAAGGACGTCGTACGGGGACGCGATGGACCAGGTCCCGACGAAGTGCTGCGGCACCCGGCCGTCGGGGGCGGGATCCGGGGCGGGCGGTTGCGCGGCACCACCGGAGCCGCCCGACCCGGACGAACCCGATGAACCCGACGAGCCGGAGCCGTCCTGCGTACCCCCTCCGTCGGGAGCGCCGCTCCCCTCGGCCCCGGACGATCCCCCGCCGGAAGCGGAACCGTCGCCGGCGCCCTGCCCGCCGCCGGAGTCGCCACCGCCTTCTTCTCCGCCCGGCCCCTCTTCCGAGCCTTCTTCCTTCTTCCCGTCTCCCTTGCCCTTCCCGCTGCCCTTCGGGCCGTCCTCGCCGCCCTCGCCCTCGCCCTCGCCCTTCCCGGCGGGAGCGGCCGGGTCGCCGGAGGGGCCGTCGCCGTCGGCGGGCGGCGCGACGGCGTCTCCGCCCCGGGCATCGGTGCCGCCGGGGTCGCGGTTGAGGAAGGCGGTGGTGCCCCCGGCGGCCAGCACGGCAACGACGGCAGCGGCGACAACCCAGGCACGCCGCCGACTCCGACGCCGGTGCCGGTCACCGGCACCGGCATCACCACCGGCACCCGAGGCATCCGGAACGACAGGCGAGGCGGCACGAGCCGGTTCGGGCGCGAGGGCGGGGGACGGGACCGGCGGGAGGGCTGCGGCCGAGTCCGGGTCCGGGTCCGGGTCCGGGTCCGGTGACGGGCTGCCCGCCTCGCTGCCCGTCACCGGTGCCGGCCGCAGATCGACCGTGCCGGGGTCACGAGCCTCGGGGGCATCCGAGACTTCTGGTACGTCCGCAGGCTCCGGCACATCCGCACGCTCCGGCACATCCGCGTCGAGCAGCAGCGCGGACTGCTGCGCCAGGCGGGCCAGGAGCACCGGCGGCAGCCACGCGCCACGGAGCGCGTCCGGGGACCGGTCGGGCTCCAGCTCCTCCAACAGCACGTCCACGCCCGGGCGTTCGGCGGCGCTCTTGGTCAGGCAGCGTTCGATGAGCTCGCGCAGGGAGGCGTCCTCCACCGCGTCGAGGTCCGGCGGGGACTGGACGATCCGGAACATCACCGCGTGCTGGTTGCTCGCACCGGCGCCGAACGGCAGCTGCCCCGTGGCCGCGTACATCAGGACACAGCCGAGGGAGAAGACGTCCGCCCCCGCCCCGGTCTCCTCGCCGAGGATCTGTTCGGGCGCCATGAACCCGGGCGAGCCGATGACCATGCCCGTGCTGGTCAGCAGGGACTCCACGGAGACCTGGAGCGCGCGGGCGATACCGAAGTCGATGACACGGGGGCCGTCGACGGTGAGCAGGACGTTGGACGGCTTCAGGTCCCGGTGGACGATCCCGGCGGCGTGAATGCCGCGCAGCGCCCGCAACAGCCCGTCGGCCAGGGCGTGGACCGATGCGGCGGGCAGCGGCCCGTGTTCCCGCACGGCCTGTTCGAGGGAGGGGCCGGGGACGTAACCGGTGGCCACCCACGGGCGGTCGGCGTCGGCGTCGGCGTCGAGTACGGGAGCGGTGTACCGCCCGCCGACGCGGCGGGCCGCCTCGATCTCCCGGCGGAAGCGGGCCCGGAACTCCCCGTTCGTGATGTGCTCCTCGTGCACCACCTTCACGGCGACGGTGCGCCCGCCCGCCGAACGGGCCAGGTACACCCGGCCCATCCCGCCCGCACCGAGCCGGCCCAGCAGCGGATAGGGCCCGATCCGCACCGGATCACCGGCCGCGAGCGGCCGTATGCCCTCCATCGCCGTGTACCCCCGGCTGCCCTTGTCCGCGCCCTCGCCCATGCCGACCCGATCCCCCGATGGCCTTGTGTCCTGCGGTCGTTGACGCCCGGCCGGAGCCGTGCGCGCGATCAGGATAGGCCGGAGACCGCCTCACGGCCGGTCACCGGCCGGCGGATGCGCCCACCGCGGGCGTCGCCCGGTCGCGGCGCGATGGACCGCTCCGGGGCGCGGGACGGACATGGCACCGCCCCGCGCCCGGCTCCCCCCGGAAGGTCCGGTGACGAGGTGCCCGGTCAGCCGGCGGCACCCTCCGACGGCATCGCCCGGAGATACGTGAGCATGTGGTCGAACTGGCGGCGCCCGGTGTCCGACGCGAGGTGCGCGCCGTACACGACGTCCCTGAGTTCGTCGTCGCTGAGCAGAGGCCGCTGTTCGCGCAGACCGTCGGAGAGCTCCCGGCTGTGCCGGGGGTCGATCGCCACATGGGCGGTGAAGTAGATCCGCACCTCGTCGTCGAGGATGCCGACGCGGGTCATGCCCTCCAGAATGCGGACGAAGTGCGGCTCGACCCAGCTCTCGAAGACGAGGAAGCAGCCGTACGCCATCATCTTGTACGCGGGGCGGGTGAGCAGCGCGGCGTTGAGGTTGGACGTCAGCTTGGCGAACCAGGGGTGGCCGACACGGTAGCGGTCGAGCGCCTCCCAGCCGTCATCGGAGGCCTCCAGGAGCCGGCGGAGCCAGTACGTGTGGAAGTTCTCCAGCTTGCCACGACCGCACTCGTCCCACAGGTTGGCGGCCGCCACGGCCTTCTGCATGCCCTGGAGGCCCACGACGAGGAGGGCGACCTCGTCGTCCACGACCTCGTTGCGGATCAGCTCGCACTGCAGGAACCGCTCGATCTGCTCGCGCGACGCCTCGTCCCGGATGAAGTCGAACAGGGGGTGGACGACGCCCGGGTTGGTCTCCGCGAGGTGGTCGAGGTGATCGGCCGCCTTGAGCTGGTCGTCGAACCGGGGTACGTCGCCCGGGGTGACCCAGTGGTCGAAGAGCTCCCGCTCCAGCGAGATCTTCGCGGTGAACTGCGCTATCTCGCCGTCGTCGTCGGTGTGCCGGGTGTAGGCGCCGTCGCGGTAGCCGAAGTTGTGGGCGTAGATGGCGGCCAGGTGGCGGTGCAGGAACCGGCCGTGGGCCTCCGGGTCGTGTCGCAGACCTTCCAGGATCGCGCGCTGCTTGGCGGGCTCGTTGGCGAGGAAGTCGATCAGCTCGGGGTCGAAGCCCTCGAAGTGCTCGACCGGCGGCCAGTAGTGGTCGTACAGCCTCAGCGTCTCGTCGGACCGCGGTCCTTTGAGGCTCTTGGCGAGCGAAGAGGGCTTCTGCTGGGCGACGGCCCGCTCAGAAGCGGTGCTGTTGGCGGCTCCGGTCATCGGGTACTCCTATGGGTGCTGTGCGGGTCGTACGGATGAGCAAGTCGTGCCGGTGGATCGTGTGAGGGCCTCTCACGCGTACGGAGTCGTCGGTGCGCCGCCGCCGAGCACCGCGAGGATGTTGTCGACGGCGAGCCGTCCCATGGCCTGTCGGGTGGCGACCGTGGCGCTGCCCAGGTGCGGCGTCAGGACGGCACGTTCCTGCCGCAGCAGGGCCGCGTTCACCGCGGGCTCCTGGGTGTGGTGGTCGACGGCCGCACCGAGCAGCGCGCCGGTGTCGAGGGCCGCCGCCAGGGCGTCCTCGTCGACGACGCCCGCCGTCATGCTGACGAGGACGGCGCCCGGCGGCAGCAGCGCGAGCCGCTTCCCGTCGAGGAGCCCGCGGGTCCGCTCGGTCAGCGGGCAGCTGACGACCAGCAGCGAGGACTCGGCGAGGAGGTCGTCGAGCGGTCGCCAGGGGGCGCCCCCGCTCAGCTCGTCGGAGAGCGGGGTGCGGTTGTGGTAGGCGATGCGCAGTCCGAAGGCGCGGGCGCGGTGCGCCACCGCCCGGCCGATGGCGCCCATGCCGATGATGCCGAGGGGCCGTCCGGTCAGTTCCGCGCCGAGGAGGAAGTCGGGCGCCCAGTTCCAGGGCGTACCGGAGCGGACGATGCGCTCGCCCTCTCCGATGCGCCGCGCGGCGGCGAGCAGCAGGGCGACGGCGAGGTCCGCGGTGGACTGCGTCAGCACGCCCGGGGTGTTCGTCACGACGACACCGCGAGCGGCGCAGGCGGCCCGGTCGATGTTGTGCACGCCCACCGCATGGTTCGCGACGATCCGCAGGCTCGGGCCCGCCGTGTCGAGGAACTCCTCGTCGACCCGGTCGTCGAGGGTGGTGAGCACCGCCTCGGTGCCGGGCAGCGCGGCGAGCAGCTGCTCGCGGGGCATCACCTGGTCGCTGTCGTGGAGCACGGTGCGGTGGCGGCTCGTGAGCCGCTCGACGGTACCGGGCGCGAGACGCCGGGTGACCAGGACGGGCCGCGGGTCCTTCGGGGCCGTCAGCTCCATCGCCGGGTCTCCCCGAAGAAGCCGTCGATGGCCGTCGCCCGACCGGTCTCGACCGCGCGTCGGTGAATGTAGGAGCCGACGGCGAGGTCGAGGATTCCGAGTCCGAAGGGCGAGAAGATCCGCGGCTTGGTCGCGTCGGGCCGGATGTCGCCGCGGATGACGTCGGCGAGCACACCGTCGACGAAGTCGCGGTTGCCGGTGAGCTGTTCGGCCAGGTGCGGGGAGGTGTTCGCGGTGAGGCAGTGGTCGACGTCGTCCAGGATGTTGTGGGCGTTCAGGATGATCTCGGGGCCGATGTCCCGCAGGGAGACGTTGAGGACCACCTGACCGGGGGCGAAGGCGTCCGGCTCGGTGATGTACGGCTCGCCCGCCACCGTCGCCAGCACCACCACATCGGCGCCCTTCAGCGCCCCGCCCAGGTCGTCGTGGACGCTCGCCCCGTAGCCGAGGGCATCACGGGTGTGGGCGGCGAGGGATTCGGCGTAGGCGGGCACCTTGTCGTGCAGGGCGAAGTCACCGACCCGCCAGCCCTCCGCGGCGAAGAACTCGATGATGTTGCGCGCGATGATGCCGGAGCCGACCACCGCGATCTTCTCCGCTACGACCGACCCGAGCAGTTCGCGGGCGCCGAGGACCGCCGAGGCCGCTGTACGGGCCGCGCTGATCTGGGAGGCCTCCAGGCAGGCGAACGGGTAGCCGGTGGCGTAGTCGTTGAGCAGCAGGACGGCCGAGGCCCGGGGGATGTTGCTCTCGATGTTCTCGGGGAAGCTGCCGATCCATTTGATGCCGGCGACGTTGTCGTTGCCGCCCAGGTAGGCGGGCAGGGCGATGATGCGGGCGCTGGGCTTCTCCGGGAAGCGCAGGAAGTAGCTGTTGGGGTTGACCGAGTCGCCCTGGTGGTGGGCGAGGTAGGCGTCACGGACCACGGAGACGAGCTCGGACCGCGATGCGGCGATGATCTCTCGGGCCGTCGTACCGCCGACCACATTGAAATCGAACATGTGTCGCACTACTCCTGGGGTGAAAGGGGGGTCGGGGCTTCATCGGCCTCTTCGGCCGGGCTCGGGGTGGCGCCGGGAGCGTTGTCGGGCACCGTGATCACCGACAGCGCCTTCCGCACGTGAGCGAGTGCCTCTTCGAGCTCATCGGGAGAGTCCGCCACCAGCAGGACGTAGCCCGCGCGCTGCGCCGAGGAGGAGGCCGTACCGAGGACGTCGCCGGGTGCCACGCCGACCTCGGCGCGGAGGACGGCGGGGTGGGCCCGCACCTCGTCCAGGCCCTCGACCGCCACGACGGCGCCGGGGTCGGGGACGAGGAAGTGGCTGGCCGCGTAGCGGACGGGCCCCCGCGGCGGGGTGGGAAGCGGCAGGCCGACCGCGAGGCGGACCGCCATCTCGAACCAGTCGACGCCGTACGCGAGTGAGCACAGGTCGAGGAGATGGTCGCCCGGGGTGCGGACGGCGACCTCCATGACGGCGGGGCCGGACGCGGTCAGGCGGAACTCCAGGTGCACCACGCCCGTCCGCATGCCGATCGCGTCGACCACCGCCCGGCCGAGCCCGTCCACCCGGGCGGACTGCTCGGGCGTCAGCTGCGCGGCGACGCGATGGGTGACCTCGACGAAGTCCGGTGGGCCGGTGGTGTCCTTGGCGGTGACGTTGGCGGCCCAGACCTCACCGTCCCGGACGAGCGCCTCCCAGCTGTACTCGGGGCCCTGCGCGCACACCTCCACGAGCAGGGGTGTCTCCGCCGCGCGCCGTCGGGCCGCATCGTGGAAAGCTGCCCCGTCGGGCACGAGCTCCACGCCCGCGCTGCCCGCGGAGGACAGCGGTTTCACCACCACGGGGAATCGCTCGGCAGCCCACTCCCCCGCCTCCGCGAGGGCGCTGGTCAGGTGGTACGCGGGCTGGCCGATCCCGTGCTCCGGGAAGCGGCCGCGCTGAAGCGCCTTGTTCCGGGAGATCACGGCCGCCTCCAGGGAGGGGCCGGGCAGCCCGAACCGCTCCTGCACCAGGGCCGCCGCCAGGACATGCGACTCGGTGAAGGCGAGAACGCCGGCGGGACGCCGACGCCGTACGGCCGCGTAGGCCGCTTCCGCCCACAACTCGTCGAGCTCGCCGTACCGGCCCTGGCACACCTCCAGCTCGTCGACCAGGTCACGGACCTCGTCGGCCCGGGACTCGGCCTCGACGGCGCGCACGCGGAGGCCGAGCCTCCGCGCTGCCTCGACGTACGGCCGTCCCATCAGGCCGACGCCGATGAGCAGCAGCTCGTCCGCGGCGTGTGCGCTCATGACGCGGCCTCCCGCACGGTGTTCCAGGACCCGTCGAAGAACAGCAGAGGGCTGCCCGCCCCGAGCGGGCGCGCCTCGACCACGCTGCCCAGCACCAGGTAGTGATCGTCGCGGCGCAGGACCTCACGGACCCGGCAGTCGACGTAGCCGAGGGAGTCGGCGAGCACGGGCGCTCCGGTGGCCGCCGTGGTCGTCGCGACCCCGGCGAACCGGTCCGTTTCGGAACGCCAGAAGCGCTCGGCGGTCTCCCGCTGCTCCTCGCGCAGGAAACTGGCGGCGAAGGTACCGGCCCGCTCGATGTGCGGCCAGGTGCGTGACGTGGTGGCGATGCAGAACAGCACCGTGGGCGGAGCGAGGGAGACCGAGGTGAACGAGTTCACCAGGACTCCCACGGGACCCTCGGGCCCCTGAGCGGCGATGACGCCCACGCCGGTCGCGAAGCGGCCGAGGGTGCGCCGGAGTTCGGATTTGGCGGCATCGGAGGTGGCAGCGGATGCGGACGCGACCGCGGGGGCCGCGGCCGATACGGCGGCAGACATGTTGGGCTCCTTTGACTCCGGTGCACGCGGGTCCGCCGCGCGCACCGGACGGGACTCACTCGTAGGTGACGAACACCGAAGCGTCGAGCCCCTGATGGAAGCGTTCGGCGTCCGGGTAGTCGCCGTGGTGCGAGAGGACGAAGCCGGGGTACCCGGAGTACTCCGGGTAGGGCAGGACCCGGTCGCCCGGGTGCAACAGCTGGATGACGCGGTCCACGCGGGGATCGTCGGCGGCCTCGGTGAGGCCTTCGATGTCCGCGATACGCCCCGACCCGCCGACCGGCACGAAGTACATGGCGCCGACGCCGGGCCGCACGACGGGCCTGCTCCAGCTCACCGGCTCCCGGCCCATGGCGATCCGGAAGGTCTCCCCCGCGAAGTCGACGCCGGTGACCGACTCCACGATGTGATGCGAGCCGCCGGAGGCACCGACCCGGGCGCCCATCTCCAGGAGGTACGCCTTGTCGCCGCGCAGGCGCAGTTCGGCGTGGGTGGGCCCGTCGGTGACTCCCAGGGCGCGATGGGCCGCGGTGACCTGCTCGGTGATGGACCGCTCGACCGCCGGCGTCAGGGGTGCGGGCGCGCGGTAGACGGTCTCCTCGAAGTACGGGCCCTCGGGGCGCCCCTTGTAGCCGATCGTGTGGATGCGTGTCTCGCCGCCGTACGACAGGGACTCCACGCAGTACTCGTCGCCGTCGAGATACTCCTCCACGACGAGTCCCTCGAACGCCGCGGAGTCCTTGCCGTAGCCCAGGTGGCGGCTGCACACCTCCCAGACGGACGACACGGCGTCCTCCAGGTCGTCCCGGGAATCGACGCGGGTCACGCCGAGGCTGGTGAAGCCGCCGGCGGGCTTGACGACGACCGGGAAGTCGAGGTCTGCGGCGAGCTTCCACTCCTCAGGACTCGAAAGAGCGGCGTACGCAGGGGTGTTCAGCCCGGCCTTCTCGATCCGGCGGCGCATCTCGCGCTTGTCCCGCACGGCCACCGAGGCGTCCTCGCTCAGCCCGGGCAGGCCGAGCGACCTGGCGGCCTTGGCGGTGAAGGGCACCGCCACGTCGAGCGCGGTGACCAAGGCGGCGAGGGGCCGCTCGCGGTGCAGTTCCTCCAGGGCGGCGAGCGATCCCGCCTCGTCCCCGAAGATGTCGAGCGGAAGGGCGCGGACCACGGCCGGGGGAAGCTCGGCCGGCAGCGCCTCGTCGGGGCGGGGGTCGGGGCGATGGATCAGCACCACGTCCACGCCGGCCCGCTCGGCGCCCTCGAACATCCAGGGCATACCCGGTCGTTGGTACACCAGGGCCACCAGGGGGCGATCGCTCACAGCGTTCTCTCCTCGTACTCGTTCATGGGGGTCACTGAGCCGGGGCGGACTGCGGGTGCCCTGCCAGCTCGATCCGGAAGTCGGCCATCAGCCGCCGCATGTCCGCCTCCGCCCCGGACTCGGAGTCGTGGACGACGATGAACCGACCGCTCTGCAGCGAGTCGTAGCCACCGCTCGCCTCCAGCACCTGCCCCTGTGCGGGCACCAGTTCGCGCCAGACGGAGTTCACGGAGGCACGCATCGACGAGGACGTGACCACTTCCGCGGGCAGGTGCTGCGGCTTCGGCATGATCAGCCAGCCGCCCGAGGGGTCGCCGTCCTTCGGCGCCACCGCGGGCAGGGGGTCGCCGGACAGGTGCCGCAGCCACAGCTCGAAGAGGTTGACGCCGAACAGCTTGTGGATCACATAGGGCACTTCGCTCCCACCGACGCGTCCCGCGACTTCGAGGAACACGAGCTCCTGGGCCGGCGTGACGAACAGCTCCAGATGGAAGGGCATGCCTCGCATGTCCAGGGCGCCGACGCAGTCCCGCGCGAAGTCCTCGATACGGTCACGCAGCGCCGAGCTCTGCATGACGACGGAGCCCAGCGGGGTGCCGTTCTGGAAGGAGAGGCAGTCGTTCAGATAGCGCGAGACGACCTGGAAGACGACTTTGCCGTCGGCGTCCGCGAACCCGTCGACGTGGTGGACGGTGCCGGAGATGAACTCCTCGATCTCGGTGCCGTGCAGCGACTGCCCGGCCCAGAGCGCACGCAGCTCCTCCTCGTCGGCGACGCGGTGGACGCCGATGCTGCCCGCGCCGTCGACGGGCTTGACGATCACGGGGTAGCCGCAGGAACGCGCGAAGGAAACGGTCTGCTCGACGTCCTCGCAGGGCGCGAACCGCGGGGTGCGCAGCCCGGCCGCGGCCAGCAGCTCCTTCATCCTGACCTTGTTCCGGTACACGGCGACGTCCTCGGGCGTGGGACCGGGAATGCCGTGTGCCTGCCGCACCCGCGCGACGGTGTCGAGGGTGAACTCGGAGAGGGTGAGAATCCGGTCGACGGGGCGTCCGACCTCGTCGACGACCGTGGCGACGGCCGCGCTCACCTCGTCGAAGGAGCTGATGTCCGCCACCACGACCTGCGCCGCGATCTGCTCCCGCGCGGCCCGCACACCGGTCGCGCCGGCCGGGTCGACCACGTAGCTGACCTGGTGTGCGGTGTGGTCCACGAACTCCTCGTACCGGGTGAGTTCGTGGTCCCAGCGCACACCGTCGGTGAACCTGGGCCAGCGGTTGACGATGACTATGTGCATGGGGTGCTCCGTAGGACGCGAGAGTCTGGGGGGATCAGTCGGCGACGGCTTCGACGAGGCGCTTCTCGTCCTCCTTGGCCGCGATGGCCCGGGCGAACCCGCGGATGGTCAGCGGCAGTACCGCCAGGCCGTACAGCCCCAGAATCACGGCGAGGATGCCGACGAGCCGCTGAGGGCCCACCGAGGTGCCGGCGACGGCGATCAACAGTCCACCGACCGGGTAGGACAAGGTGTTGAGCAGGTAGAACGGGCCCATCACCTTGCCGAGGTGATCGGCGGGGATGACTTTGACGCGCTGTGTCCGGTTGAAGATGTTGAAGTAGGCCACACCCATCAGGGCCGCCACGTACGCCGTCGCGTAGACGGCGTACGACGGGGCCGCGGCGAGGCCGAGCAGCGCCGAGGTGAGCACGGTGAACCCGAAGACTCCGAGGGCCTTGACGTCGAAGCGGTTCAACAGCCACGGCACGAGCATCAGGTTCACCAGGCCGGTCACCCCGACCAGCGTGTTCAGCAGGGCGAACGATGACTCGGGTGCGTCGAACACCCCGGTGACCACGGCCGCGTTGACGCTCAGCGCGGTGGCGAACGCCAGGTTGATGGCGAAGTTGACGCTGACGAGCAGGACGACCGGCTTGTTGCCGGCAAGCAGCGACCAGCCCAGGCGCAGCTCGCCCAGGGTCCTGGCCACGCTGCCCGTACCGGGCTGCCGTACGCCTCGCGGCAGGGGCAGCCAGCACAGGGCGGCCAGGACGAACAGGACGGCCGAGATGGCGAGCAGCCACAGCTTGCCGATCACCAGGGCGGCGACGAGGCCCAGCCCCGGGCCGATCGCCATGGCCAGGAGCTCCATGTTCTGCACGAGCGACTGCATGCGCGGGATCCGCTCGCCCTCGGCGAGCAGCAGGACGCCCTTCTCGACGGACAGCCGGATCGGCGCCATCAGAAGCGACATGAACACCGCACTGGTCATCAGCGCGGCCGTGGTCCAGGACGGCATCGCCGCACAGAGGATGAGCACGACCGCGAGGACGAGGGCCCGCAGGGCGTTGACCCGGGAGAACAGCCGGGGCCCGCCGTCACGGTCGGCCAGAATCCCGGCGAACGGGAAGGCCAGCAGGCCGGGCAGCCATTCGAGGGCGAACGCCAACCCGAGGACGGAGAGGTTCCCGGTTTCCTGGAACAACATCAGCGGAACGCTGAACAGCACCACTTGTTCCGCCACCAGGCCCATGAGGACACCGGCTCCGAAGAGCGACGTGCGCCCACGTCCACCGCGATCCATCAGGCCACCTGGCCCGGTGCTCCCACAGTGGTGTCCAGGGCCGCGAGGCGGGCCTCGCGCGCCCGGACGAGGGGGAGGACGTTCCCGTAGAAGATCCGCATCTCCTCGCGCGAGGGCCAGCCGGAGAAGATGAACTCGCTCACGCCGGCGGCCTTGTACTCCATGATGTAGTCGGCGACCTCCTCGTAGCTGCCGACGATGCACAGCGCGGGACCGCCCCGGTAGGCGACGGCGCCGGTCCACAGATACGGCGAGAGCCAGTCGTCACCGGAGGTGTCGGCCAGCCGGAAGGAGTTCTTCACCGCTTCCGAGTCGCAGTTGGCGACGAAGTCGGCGATCCACTTGCGGTGCTTCTCGTCGGGCTCACGCATCATCTCGGCGACCTGGGCGAGGGCCTCCTCACGGGTGGCGCGAGCCAGGACCTGCATCCGCAGGCCGACCTCGCAGCCCTGCTCCAGAACGGGCTGCGCCGCCTTGGCCATCTCGGCGGGAGTGTCGGCGTATCGCAGCCAGCAGTCGCCGTGCTCGACCGCCGTGGCCTGGGCGACACCGGACGCGCCGCTGATGTAGATCCGGGGCCGGCCGCCGCCCTTGTGACGGAGCCCCAGCTGGGCGTCCTTGATCTGGTAGTGCTTGCCCTCGAACGTCACCGGGCCGTTCTCCGACCACAGCTCGTGCAGGATCTCCAGGAACTCCCCGGCCCGCTCGTAGCGTTCGTCGTGCTTCAGGAAGTCGCCGTAGTACGCCTGCTCCGCCGGGGAGATGCCCGCGACCAGGTTGAGGCTGATCCGGTTGTCGGACATCCACGAGACGGTGTTGACCACCTGGGTGAACAGCGTGGGCGACAGCAGCCCCGGCCGGTAGGCGAGCAGCAGCTTGATGCGGTCCGTGAGGTGCGACAGCGCCCCGAGCATGGGCAGCGGGTCCGGCATGTGGTAGCTGATCGCCATCAGCAGGGAGTCGACACCGAGTTCCTCCGCCTCCTTGACGAAGGACAGGATCTCGTCGAAGTCCAGACTGCCCGCGTCGTACTGCCCGGATGCCTTCTTCTGGCCGCTTTCCAGCGGCGAGCACCAGTGGAAGCGCAATTCACTCACGTGAGACCTCTGTCGAATGTCGATTGCAGTATCTGGATCCGGCACGCGGCATCCGCCGCGCCGCACGGGTAACCCGGAGATCCGCCGCCCGGGACGGTGACCGTCCCGGGCGGCGGGGACCGGTACTCAGGCAGCCCTACGAACCCGCCGGGCTGTAACCCCACCCCGTGTCCACGGTCTGCGTGAGCGCGCGGGCGCGCCCATTCGAAGCGTTCTTCCTACCCACCGGCCATCCCCAACCCGTGTCCACCGCGTGACCGGTCGGCGGCATTGTCACTGAGGTCGCAGTGACATAGGAAAGGAAATTCTGGAGGTCCCCGTTAAGCATTTCAGATCCTTTGGAACTCTGGTCTGTGATGCGCGCAGCCCGAGCTCGCACGCATCCGGCTCAACTCCATACTGGCTCGCATGGTGGACGGTTTTCCAGCAAGAAGGGTGGCGTGAGTTAGCCTGGCGCAACACACCTGCAGAATATAAGGAATGAAACGGGCGCACGCGGATAAACCAGAAGCAATGATTCACCATCTGCCCGACGGGATCGCGGCCTCGACGGCCGCTCGGCGCACGCCGTACGCCGTACGCCTTCCGAAGGGACTGCGGTTCATGACGGCGGCCGACCAGGAACGCCGTACCCGCGAAACTCCGGACCACTCACGCTCGGCGACGGCGGTTACCGGGAATGGCTCATCCGTTGTTCTCCCGCGGTCCGCGGTGCTTGTACCTCTCGGGCCGAAGCGTCGTCGAGCAGGCCTCCGCTGCCGATCAGATATCCGGCTTCGAAACGGCTCCTGGCACCGAGCGTCTCGATGATCCTCGACACGCGGCGCTGAGAGGTCCGCAGCGACATGCCGAGCTTGCGGGCGATTCCCCGGTCGTCCATCCCCTCCGCCAGCAGCCGCAGAATGGCCTGGTCCAGGTCCTTCGACACCGACCGCATCTTCTCGCGACCCGACGCCGCTTCGACGGGTTCGGCGTTCAGCCAGATGAGATCGAAGGCCGCGACGGCGAAGCGCACGGTGCTCGGCTCCCTGATGACCACCGCCCCCTCCGGATCCTCGGCGTAGGAGATGATCGCCAGCTTCCGGTCGAAGATGATCAGACGCATGAAGTCGACGCTCGTCGTCCGGACCTCACCGCCGAGCCCGGTGAGCCGCTCGGCGTAGGCCTCGGCCGGCCCGTCGAAGAGGGCGGTGTGCTGGTACAGGGTGCGCATCCGGACGCCCCGGCGCAGCATGTCCTCGTCGCGCTCGATGGCCTCGGCCAGGACTTCGACCCGCCGCCCGCCGCCGGGCTGGGCGGCCAGCACTTCCTCGCGGCACTCCGCCGCCTCCTTGGCCAGGAGGGAGCGCACCGATGCGACATCGTCGAGCACCTCGAATGCCCCGCTCCTGCGCTTCCAGGCAGAGCTGTCCTGATAAATGGGACTCAGCGTCTCCAGGTCCCGCCGAATGAGTCCGACGGCTTCGGCCCGCCTGCGCAGTTCGTTCTCGAGCGGGTACAGGGACAGCATTCGCGCCGATTCGGGACCGGCCGCCGCATAGCCGCCCTCCTTGCACGGAGAGGGCCGCAGAAGTCCAAGCGTCAACAATCGCAGAACGGACTCCCTCGCCGTTTCCGCGTCGATACCGAGCTCCTCGGCCACGCCCTGCTCGTCGAACCGGCGGCAATCGACCGCATAGGTGTAGACCTGCAGATCCAAGGGCTGAAGCCTCAGGCTCGACAACATGTCCCATTCAGGGGGATTCAATCCCTTTTGCATTCGCGTCGTATTCACGCCAGGTTCAAACATGATCCCCAACATACCTGTGCCCTTCTTCCCGCCGATGGGAAGATCAACCTGATATTCTCCTCCGGATTCGCCGAGCCGGGAGGTATTCTCCTGGCGCTTCCCTTCTCGGCTTGCGCGCCTGTACCACGCGCCGTTGCTCGACCGCAGCAACACGGGAGCGTCGCAACACACCGCTCCCTCAGAAGGTGAACACGGGTATGAACGTCCTGCTGCTGCATGTCATGAAGAACGTCCTGCCGGACCGCATACGAACGGCGGAGGCCATCGATCACCTGACCGTGATCACGGAACCAGGACATGTGCAGAGCTACGGTCCGGACGTCGATGTACGACTCGTGGACAGTGTTCAGAACATCGACGCCATGCGGCGGGAACTGCTCGCCGTCCTCCGGGAACGTCCCATCGACCGGATCTTCTCGCCCTTCGAGCTCGGTCAGGGCGCGGCAGGCTATCTCCGTTCGCACTTCGGGATTCCCGGGCAGAGTTACGACGTCGCGAACAACTTCTCCAACAAGTACGCGATGAAGCAGCGGATGGCGGCGGGCGGGCTTCCGGTGGCCGGCTTCCGGATCGCCCCCGCACTGCACCACGTCCCCGAGGCGGCCGCCGAGCTCGGCTGGCCCGTGGTCGTCAAGCCGATGATCGGCGGCGGCTCCATCAACGTCTGCTTCTTCGACGGGCCGGAGCAGTTCGAGCAGTTCAGCCGGACTCCGGCCGCGGACCGCATCAGGGCGCTGCCGGTGCCGCTGGTGGTCGAGCAGTTCGTCCCGATGACCGGCGAGTGCCATCTGGACGGGGTCGTCGAGGACGGCAAGGTCGTCTTCGCCGCCTCGTCGCGCTATCTCGTACCCGTCCTCGAACGGGACACCACCTTCGGTTCCTCCATCCTGCCCCCCGGCGACCCCGTGCGCAGCCGCATGGAGGAGATGCACGAGCAGAGCGTCCGCAGCCTCGGACTGGAGTCCGGCGTCACGCACATGGAGTTCTTCGAGACCCCCGACGGCCTGATCGCGGGCGAGATCGCCTGCCGCCCGGCCGGCGGAGGCATCCCGGAAGCCGTGCGGCTGCATACCGGTGTCGACCTGTGGCAGGCCTCGCTGGAGCTCGCCCTCGGGCTCAGCCCCCGGCTCGATCCGACCTCCGAGGAGGGCGTGCTCGCGCACTGCTATCTCCCGGTGTCCCCCGGCCGCATCGTCACCCAGACACCGGCGGAGGAGCTCGAAGCCCTGCCCTCCGTGGTCCAGGTCGACGTGATCCGCAAGAAGGGCGAGGTGGTGCCCGATCACCTCAACTCCGCTGCGGCGAGCTGCCTGGTGTACCTGCGGGTGGACCGGCCCGAGGACGTCGATGAAGCGGTACGCCGGGTCTATCGGACCTACGAGATCGAGGTCGTGGCCGAAGGCGCCTGAGCCTCTCGCAGCCCGACAGGCCGTCAACCCACCGACCCCACCGGAGACCCTGTGCGTGAGACGCTGGCCCTCGTCCGCCGAACCCCTGGCTGCATGCTGCTGCTCCTCGGGAACTTCTGCATCACCGTGGGCAGCAGCATCGTGCTTCCGTACCTGGCCATCTATCTGGTGCACGAGCACGGGATGTCCCCGTGGGCGGTCGGCATGGCGTTCACCGTGCGGCTGTGGGCGCAGTTCGGCCTGATGGTGGTGGGCGGGGCGGTGTCCGACCGGCTGGGCCCGATGAACACGATGTGTCTCGGCCTGGTCCTGCGCGGGGCGTCCTACGTCCTCCTCGCCGGGCTCTCCTCCAGCATCGCGGTGATCGCGGCCTGCGGGCTGCTCGGCCTCGGCAGCGCCCTCTACATCCCGGCCGGGAAAGCCGCGCTTGCCGGCCTCGTCGGTGATCCGTCGAAGACCGCCTCGGTCTTCGCGCTGCGCAGTGCGACGAACAACGCCGGCCTGGCGATCGGCCCGCTGGTCGGCGGCGTGCTCCTGCTCGGGAACCCCTCCATCGGCCTCGCCGCCACATCGCTCGTCTTCTTCGCCCTCGCACTGGCCTTCTGGCGGGTCCGAGGGCGCCTGGCCTCCCCCCGCCCGGCAAGCGGGATGGACGCGAAGACCCGCGGGGCGGACGGACGACGGTCCTCGCTCCGGGAGATCCCGGCACTCCTGCGGCACAATCCGCGCATGCGGTGGGTCGTACTGACCGCCATGGCCTTCGGGTTCTGCTACGTACAGGTCGAGTACGCGCTGCCGGTCACGGTGGCGGAGCATCAGAGTGCGGGCTTCGTCGGAGTGTTGTTCACCGTGAACGCGGTCTCTGTCGTGGCCCTCCAGTTCCTGGTCACCGGGCCGATGGGCAACATCGCCAACTCGGCGCTCGTCATATCCGGCGGACTCATCGCCATGGCGGCGGGCTTCGGACTCCTCGGGTTCGGCTCCATGGGCGCACTGGTGGCCGGGGTCGTCCTGTTCTCGCTCGGCGAAGTGATCGTGGACCCCCGACTGGACGGCGAGGTCGCCGGGGCGGTGGACGCGGAACACCGCGGCGCGGCCTTCGGCCTGGTCGGGATGTGTATCGCCGTCGGAGGTACGGGGGCGAACGCCGCGGCATCCGCACTCGCGGGCGCCGACCGGCTCGGCGACGGCTACTGGCTCCTCATGATGGGCGGGGCCGCCGCGCTCTCGCTCCTCGTCCTCGCCGGCGCACCACGCAGGCGGGTCCGGCAGCCCGAGCACGCGTCATCGGTGACGCGGTGACCGGCGCCCGCCCGTAGCCGCGGTCGTTCCGCGGTGCGGGACAGCGGCCCCGGGGGCGTCCTGCCGATCAGAGGCGGACGCCCCCAGCACGCCCGACGAGGCCAGCAGATAGCCGAGATGCGTTCGGTTCCTGGCCCCGAGCTCCTTCATCATCTTGGCGATGTGCCCCCGGCAGCTGCGCTCACTGATGCCCAGACTCCGCGCGATGGTCGCGTCCTTGTCCTCGTGCAGCAGCAACCGTGCGATCGCCAGCTGCATCTCGGGGACGATCTTTCCGTCGGTGCGGCTCTCGTACGCCGAACTGAACGGCTCAGCCAGCTGCCAGGCGCGTTCGAACGCCCCGGTGAGGAAGGAGACGACCGCCTGGTGGCGTACGACCACGGCGGTGCTCCTGTCCTCCGGGTCAGGTATGAAGGCAACCCGCTGGTCGAAGACGATGAGCCGGGCGAAGAACTGGTCCAGTGTGCGGACCTGCCCGCCGAGCGTCGACACGTCCCGCACGTAGGCCTGGGTGGGGGCGTTGAAGCGCGCCGTGTGCTGATAGAGAGTCCGCATCCTGACCCCGCGCTCCAGCAGCGCCTTGTCCCGGGGCAGCGCCTGTTCGAGGACCTCGCGATCACGCGGCCCCCCGGGCTGCGCGGTCAGCACCTCCCGCTCGCACTGGCGCGTGGCGAGATCCAGCGTCGCATTGATCCGGCCCAACCCGCTGATCACGCTCAACCACGTGTCCGGGCGCCGACGGTCCTCCACGGACTCACGGGCCGATGAGGCCTGTTCCAGGACCTCATCGAGCGTCCGCAACCGCTCGGCCATCTCACGGACCTCGCGTTTCACACGGTCCAGGGGGTCGTCCCCCCGGACCGTGCCATCGGGAAGGCCAGACCTTTCACCACTCACGAATCCCCCGTTCGCCTGCACTGCCCTCCTAATCAGGCAGTGCATAAACATGATCACTCACAGGGGTACCTCGGTCCTCCATCGGCAGGCAATATTGCGGCAGGACGCGGCGAGAGCCGCATGACTTCCGTCTCCCCTCCCGATGTCGGCGAACTCTTGCTTCGCTCGCCCGGAGGCTTCCCCCGCCCCTCGTCTCGAATTGCCTCGATGCTCTACGACACCGCACACGCACGTCGAGAAGCAGCCTCCGGCAACCACTCCGGACTGCGGCTCGAACCCTTCCAAGGCGTCTTCCGCAACCCGGCGGACCCCGGCGGGGCAGCCCGGTTCATCGCTACATCCACGCAGGTGGCCAGGGCTGCCGACGCGCCCTCGGGCGCGGTGGCCGGACACGGTCTCCATCAGGTGCTCGGACTGGCCCTGCCGTCCGGCGGCTCCGACTACGTGGACAGCGGCCGGCTGATGCGCAGTTGGCTGTCCTCCGGCTTCCTGCTCACCGGCGATCGCCCCGCACTCTATGTGCACGAGGAGAAGAGCGCCGACGGGAAGCTCCAGCGGGGACTGATCGGAGCGCTCCGCGTCGGGCCTCCCACCACGAGTGCGGTGTACCCGCACGAAGACGTCCTGCCCCATGTCGTCGACCGCTGCCGGAACATGCTCCGTGGACTCCGGGCCGACCTGGAACCGCTGACCCTCCGGTACCACGGAGAGGGTGCCGCTTCCGACGTGGTGGACCTCACGACCGAACAACCACCGCTCCTGGAGGCGGCCACCGAGTGCGGCGCCCTGCATCGCGTCTGGGAGCTGACCGCGCCGGACGGGCTGGAGACCGTACGCCACGAACTCGCACGCAGCCGCGCCGTCATCGCCGACGGCCACCACCGGTTCTCCGCGCAGCTGGCACTGCGCGACCTCCAGCGGGCGGCCGGTGAAACACCCGGCTTCTGGGAGCACGGTCTGGCCCTCCTGGTCGACTCCCGGAGGTATCCCCTCTCACCGGCCGCCTTCCACCGGGTGGTGCACGGAGTCCCGCTGGGAGCGGCCGTGGACCGGCTGCTCCCCGACTATCCGCTCGAACCGTGCGAGGGCACACTGTCCGACGCTCTCGGCCTGCTGGCCGCACGGCGGAGCGGGCCCGTGGCGCTCCTCAGCGACGGGGACCGGCACCACCTGGTGGGACTCGCACGGGCCCGGCCGGCCACCGCGTACCCGGGCCGGCCCACCGACGTGGAGCTGATCGTCGGTGGCCTGCTCCCCGACGCGGTCGGTGAGGCCGCCGCCGCCAACGCCGCATGCGTCGACTCGGTCCCGAACGCCATCGCGACAGCGGCCGCGTCGGGCGGCTTCGCCGTACTGCTCAACCCCCTCGACGAGTCGGCCATCTGGGCAGCGGCGACCGATGGCCGTCGACTGCCCAAGAAGTCCACGAACTTCCCCCTCAAGCCACCGCTCGGACTCGTGATGCGGATGGACCCGCACCGATCGTCGAGCTGACCCCACCACGCAAGGAGAGAGATGGCCTCCCCCCGGACAGCGCACCTGGCGTCCAAGCACGACGATGTCTATGTGGTCATCGCGCCCCCGCGCACCGCGTCGACCGCCTTCGCCCGCGTCCTGTGGAACAACCCCAGGATCGGCTACTACGCGCACGAGCCCTTCGAGGCTGCGCACTTCGACGGCCATGACGCCTCGCACGCCTGGGAGTCGGTCGAGAACGCCGTGGACCTGTCGGCCGTCACCGGCCCCAAGGCCGGCAACGCGCTCCTGATCAAGGAAATCGCGTTCCAGGCCGGTGACCGCATCGGTGAACTCCTCGATGTCGGCACGGCGGTGCCCATCTTCCTGATCCGTGACCCGCGGTTGAGTATCAGTTCCCGGCGCGAGGTCAAGCGCAGGTCCGGAGAGCCGCTGGAGTTCCCCCTGGAGGAGACCGGCTGGCTTGCCCTGGAGCGCCAGATCGCGCACTGCAGGACGCACGGCATCGACTACGTCCTGGTCGACGCCTACGACTTCCGGTCCCGGCCGCAGTCCGTCATGACGCAGGTCAGCAGCCGCCTGGGGCTCGACTTCGACACGTCTCAGCTCAGTTGGGAGCCCAGGCCCGACCTTGCCCTGAGCAACCACCGCACCTCGGGAGTCGACCACTTCTTCACCCGGGTACTCAGCAGCCGGGGCATCGAACCGCCGGTCGAATCCGCGCCGGAGGTCGACGAGTTCCCCGTCGAGGGCGGGCTGCGCGGACACGTCGAATGGGCGCTGGAGTACTACCGGGACCTTCGACAGGACCCCAAGCTGATCCTCCCGAAGGGCTGAGGATGCCCACGACCAGGCGAGTGGAGACGCTGCACAGCGTCGACGACATCGGCGAGGCCCAGTGGTCCGAGCTGACCGGCGCGGCCGACATCGACGCGGACCGCCGCTATCTGCGGTTCCGGGAGCATCTGGAACCGGGCCGGAACCTCCTGGTTACGGTGCGGTCGTCGGAGGCGCTGCGCGGCGCGCTGCACGGTGCTCTGACCACCCCGGCCACCGGGCTGGCCAGCAATCCGTTCAAGCTGCTCGGTTCGGAAGCCATGCTGCGCCTCGACGCGGACGGCACCGACGGCGGCGCGGAGGCCGTTGCGCTGCGTCGCCGGCAACGTGATCTCGCCCGTGGGGCGGCTGGGCAAGGAGCCGGCGACGACGAGCCCAACTGGCAGGCCCTGGCCCGAGACATCGGATCCTGTTTCGTCGTCAGGGGGTTCGACCGCAGTGAGCTCTTCCACGCTCCGGACACGGAGGAGGCGGAACGCGAGCGGACCGCGCGCGAACTCGTCGGCGGGGCACAGCAGGCAGCGCTCGCCCAGGGTGCCGGAGCCGTGGCCTTCCCCTTCGTGCCTCCCGGCGATCACATCCTGACCGAGGCGCTGACCGCGCACGGATTCCGCCGGGGTGTGGTGACCGGGGCCTCGTCGTTCGTCACGGACGGCTGTGGGAGCTACGAGGAGTACCTCGGGCGGCTTCCCAGCCGCCGCCGCCGCCAGTACCGCAGCGAGGAGAAGCGGATCGAGGAGTCCGGCCTGCTGCTGCGCGAGGTCAATCTGATCGACGAGGTCGACCGTATATCCGACCTCGAAGCACAGACCCTGGCCAAGCACGGCGGCCGTCCCGACCCGCTCACGATCGCCCGGGCCCGCACCCTGCTCGGCAGCACCATGCCGGACGAGGTCCGGGTGCCCGCGGTCGAGGACGACGGCCGGATCATTGCCTGCGCCCTCCACCTGATGGGGCCCCGCAGCAGCATGTTCATGGCGTACGGCTGCGACTACGCGGTCGAGGACCGCAGCACCGCGTACCCGTGGGCCTGTTTCTACCGGCCTGTCCGCACGGCGATCGAGAACGGCATCGGCGCGGTACGCCTCGGGCTTGAGGGTTTCGAAGCAAAGGCACGACGAGGAGCCGTCGTCGAACCGCGTGTCATGTGGTTCTGGACGCCTGACGCGGAAGCCCTGGACAGAATCGGAAGGCTTCTGGAACTCCTTCAGGAGCGCAATCTCCCCTATCTGCAGAAGTTCGCCGGATGATCCGCATACGCACGTGCAACACGTATGCGATCAGCCTTCAAAGCCACAGGTGGTCGAGTTCAGCATGCGCATAGTCCAGTCGCCGGTCGACTTGATACTTGATGACCTCTACGTGGACCTGGAGCCGTCCTTCTCGAAGCCCCTCGTCCTCAAGTGCGAAGGGTTCAACTTCGCCGGATCGGTCAAGCTCAAGGCCGCGACCGCCATGGTGGAAGCAGCCGAGCAGGACGGTCGGCTCAGGCCGGGATCGGTCATTGTCGAATCGTCTTCCGGCAACCTCGGCGTAGCGCTCGCCATCGTGGCCGCCGCGCGCGGCTACCAGTTCGTCTGCGTCACCGACCCGCGATCGAACCCGGCAAGCCGCCGGCTGATCGAGGCTGCGGGCGCCCACCTGGTCATCATCACGGAGCCCGATTCGGCGGGCGGGTTCCTCGGATCCCGAATTCGCTACGTCAAGGAATCGTGCGAGAGCAATCCCGACTACGTGTGGCTCAACCAATACGCCAGTGAGAACAACTGGGAGGCGCACTACCAGACGACAGCTCCCGCCATCGACAAACACCATGACAAGCTCGATTACCTGTTCATCGGGGCCGGAACGACGGGAACCCTGATGGGCTGTGCCCGGTACTTCAAGGAACGCCGCCCCGATGTCCGTATCGTCGCCGTCGACAGCGTCGGGTCCGTCACGTTCGGCGCGGCCCCGAGTCCTCGCTACATTCCCGGACTCGGCACCAGTCGGCGTCCTGAAATCCTCGACGCGAGCTATGTCGACGAGGTCATTCTGGTTCCCGAAGCGGACACCGTCCGCATGTGCCGGGAACTGGCCCGAAAGGGTTTCCTCTTCGGTGGATCGACAGGGACGGTCGTCAGCGCCGCGCTCAACCGGCTTCCGGCCGGCACGGATGCGAAAGCAGTGGCCATCGCACCCGATCTCGCCGACCGCTACGTCGACACCCTCTACAACGACGTGTGGGTGTCCGAGTCCTTCGGACACTCGGCGATAGGCCCGACACCTCCTCCTCGGTGACGTCCGAGCCACCGGCCGACTTCCCGTACTTCCTTCCCGCCCGCCGCTACGCACGGGCGAACCGATCCATAACGGAGAGATGCAGTGAACGTCCCCACCCGGTCACCAGCGGCCGAGCCCATGGCGTCGGCCACCCCTGACCACCCGTCCCGTCAGGGCGCAACAGTGTGGCTCACCGGACTGCCGAGTGCGGGCAAGACCACCATCGCCTCCGCGGCAGCCGGGCTGTGCCGAGGTACGGGCCGGCCCGTCGAGGTGCTGGACGGCGACGAGATCCGCACGTTCCTCTCCGCCGGGCTCGGCTTCTCCCGGGAGGACCGCGATCTCAATGTGCGCCGGGTCGGATACGTGGCGGACCTCCTCGCACGCAACGGTGTACTCGTCTTCGTACCGGTGATCGCTCCCTACGCCGACAGTCGCGCGGCCGTCCGGGCTCGCCACGAGGCATCCGGTACCCCCTATCTGGAGGTTCACGTCGCCACCCCGGTCGAGGTGTGCTCCGTACGCGACGTCAAGGGCCTGTACGCCAGGCAGGCTTCCGGCGAGCTGTCGGGGCTGACCGGTATCGACGACCCCTACGAAGCGCCGATCGCTCCCGACCTGCGCATCGATACCCAACGGCACTCCGTCGGCGACTCCGTGCGCGAGCTGGCCGGCCTGCTCGCGGAGAGGGGACTGGCCTGATGGGCGGGACCGTGGCCACGGACGAGAAACGGGCGAGCCCGTACACGCTCTCGCACCTGGACGTCCTGGAGTCCGAGGCGGTGCACATCTTCCGGGAGGTGGCGGGCGAGTTCGAGCGGCCGGTGATCCTGTTCTCCGGCGGCAAGGACTCCATCGTGATGCTGCACCTGGCGCAGAAGGCGTTCGCGCCGGCGCCGGTGCCGTTCACGCTGCTGCACGTGGACACCGGGCACAACTTCCCCGAGGTCCTGGAGTACCGCGACCGTACGGTCGAGAAGCACGGGCTGCGGCTGCACGTCGCCTCCGTGCAGGACTACATCGACCGGGGTGTGCTGCGCGAGCGGCCCGACGGTACGCGCAATCCGCTCCAGACGCTGCCGCTGACGGAGAGGATCCGGGCGGAGCGGTTCGACGCGGTCTTCGGCGGCGGGCGGCGGGACGAGGAGAAGGCACGGGCCAAGGAGCGGGTGTTCAGCCTGCGGGACGAGTTCTCCCAGTGGGACCCGCGCCGGCAGCGGCCCGAGCTGTGGCAGCTCTACAACGGCCTGCACGCGCCGGGCGAGCATGTGCGGGTGTTCCCGCTGTCCAATTGGACCGAGCTGGACGTCTGGCAGTACATAGCCCGCGAGCGGATCGAACTCCCCGAGATCTACTTCGCCCACGAGCGCGAGGTGTTCCGGCGCTCGGGGATGTGGCTGACCGCCGGCGAGTGGGGCGGGCCCAAGGCATCCGAGACGGTCGAGACCCGGATGGTGCGCTACCGCACCGTCGGCGACATGTCCTGCACCGGTGCCGTCGACTCGGACGCGGTGACGCTCGACCAGGTCATCGCCGAGATCGCCGCTTCCCGGCTGACCGAGCGGGGAGCGACGCGGGCCGACGACAAGATGTCCGAGGCCGCGATGGAAGACCGCAAGCGCGAGGGGTACTTCTAAGATGACCACACACCTCGAATCGGGTGCGCAGGTGAGCGCCACCACCCTGCTGCGCTTCGCCACCGCCGGGTCCGTCGACGACGGCAAGTCCACTCTCGTGGGACGCCTTCTGCACGACTCCAAGTCGGTCCTCACCGACCAGCTCGAGGCCGTGGAACGCACCTCGCTCAGCCGCGGTCAGGACACCCCGGACCTGGCACTGCTGACAGACGGCCTGCGGGCCGAGCGGGAGCAGGGCATCACGATCGACGTGGCGTACCGCTACTTCGCCACCGCCCGGCGCCGGTTCATCCTGGCCGACACCCCCGGGCACGTGCAGTACACCCGGAACATGGTGACCGGGGCGTCCACGGCCGAGCTGGCGGTGGTGCTGGTCGACGCCCGCAACGGAGTCGTGGAGCAGACCCGTCGGCACGCGGCCGTGGCGGCCCTGTTGCGCGTCCCGCACGTGGTGCTGGCGGTCAACAAAATGGACCTGGTCGACTACGCGGAGCCCGTGTTCGCCGCGATAGCCGAGGAGTTCACCGCCTATGCGCGGGAGTTGGGCCTGCCGGACATCACGGCGGTCCCGATCTCGGCGCTGGCCGGGGACAACGTGGTGGAGCCGTCCGCGCACATGGACTGGTACGGCGGGCCGACCGTCCTGGAGCACCTGGAGACGGTGCCGGTCGCCCAGGACCTGACCGCCGGCCATGCCCGGCTCCCGGTGCAGTACGTGATCCGTCCACAGTCCGCCGAGCACCCCGACTACCGCGGGTACGCCGGTCAGATCGCGGACGGCGTGTTCCGGGTCGGCGAGCAGGTGACGGTGCTGCCCTCGGGACGTACCAGCACCATCGAGGGCATCGACGCGCTCGGCGAGGCCGTCGACACCGCGTGGGCCCCGCAGTCCGTGACGCTCCGGCTGGCGGACGACATCGACATCTCGCGCGGTGACCTGATCGCCCCCGCCGACGACGCCCCGCCGGTCACCCAGGACGTCGAGGCGACCGTCTGCCACGTGGCCGACCAGCCGCTCTCGGTGGGCCAACGGGTGCTGCTCAAGCACACCACCCGCACCGTCAAGGCGATCGTCAAGGACATCCCGTCCCGGCTCACCCTGGACGACCTCTCCCAGCACCCGGCCCCCGGGCAGCTCGTCGCCAACGACATCGGGCGGGTCGTCGTACGCACCGCCGAGCCGCTCGCGCTCGACCCGTACGAGGACTCCCGGCGCACCGGCTCGTTCCTGCTGATCGACCCGGCGGACGGGACGACGCTGAGCGCCGGCATGGCGGGCGCCGCGTTCGCCGGGGCCGCCGCCGAAACCGTCGTGGCGGCCGACGAGGGCTGGAACTTCTGATCATGACGGACATCGATGTGTACACGTCCTTCGCGAAGGAGGGCGGCCGGATCGGCAGCGGGACGCTCGGCAGCGGCCAGGGCGGTATGGGGCGATATGCGCGATGACGTACGTCTACCGCGCACTGTTCCGCCCGTACGCCTCCCGCGCGCCGTTCCGCCCGCACGCCTCGCGCGCACGCCGACGAAGACCTGAGGACCGTCTGCCATGCCTGCCCCCCGGACCACCCTGCGCCGTTCCCTCGCCGCGACTCTCACGCTCCCCCTGCTGATCAGTGCGCTCGGCGCCTGCGGCTACGGCTCACAGGCCAAGGGCGAGGACAAGAGCGTTCCCGTCGCCAAGGGCGAGAAGGTCGGCGGCCTCGATGAGGTGAAGGTCGGCTACTTCGCCAACATCACCCACGCCACGGCCCTGGTGGGACTTCAGGAAGGCTTTTTCCAGAAAGAGTTGGGCGGAACCAGGATCAAGCCGCAGGTCTTCAACGCGGGCCCCTCCGAGATCGAGGCGCTGAACGCCGAGGCGGTCGACGTGGGCTGGATCGGGCCCTCCCCCGCCATCAACGGCTACACCAGGTCCAAGGGCCGGAACCTGCGGATCATCTCCGGCTCCGCCTCCGGCGGCGTCTCGCTCGTCGTCAACCCCGACCGGATCGCGTCGCTCCACGAGCTCAGGGGCAAGCGCCTGGCCACCCCGCAGCTCGGCAACACCCAGGACGTCGCGCTCCTGCACTACCTGGCGGAGAAGAAGCTCACGGTCGACCCCACCACCGGAAAGGGTGAGGTGACCGTGCTGCGCCAGGACAACAAGGAGATCCCGAACTCCTTCAAGTCCGGTGCCATCGACGGTGCCTGGGTGCCCGAGCCCACCGCGTCCCGGCTGCTCACGGAAGGCGGGAAGGTCCTGCTCGACGAGCGGACGCTGTGGAAGGACGGCAAGTTCGTCATCACCAACGTCATCGCCTCACAGAACTTCCTCACCGAACATCCGGACGTCGCCGAGGCGCTGCTGCGCGCCTCGGTGAAGACCAACGCGTGGATCAAGGCCAACCCGGAGAAGGCGAAGGCCAGCGTCAACGCCAGGCTGAAGAGGGACGCCGGCAAGGAGCTGCCCGCGGAGGTGCTGGACGCGGCGTTCAAGAACGTCGAGGTCACCGACGACCCGCTGGCCGCGAGCCTGCGCGACTCGGCCGAGCACGCGGTCGGCACGGGCCTGCTCAAGGACCCGCTTCTGGACGGCATCTACGACCTGCGCCCGCTGAACAGGGTCCTGAAGGCGGCGGGCGGACCGGCCGTCCCCGACGCCGGACTTGGCGTCAAGTAGCGCCCCGCCATGCCCGTTACGACCATCTGTCACGCCCCTTGGAAGTGAGACCCTTGGCCACCACACTCGTCGAGCAGAACACCGCCGACGCGTCGGTCGCGGACGGGAAGGCGGCACGCCCGACGTCGCACGCCGTACGCATCGACCACGTCTCGAAGTCATTCGGCCGACCGGGACCGGGCAGGCAGCTCGTCCTGGACGACATCAGCATCACCGTCGGGGCGGGCGAGTTCGTGACCCTCCTGGGAGCGTCCGGCTGCGGCAAGTCGACGCTGCTCAATCTGGTCGCGGGGCTCGACCAGCCGTCCGCCGGGACCATCGACGTACCCGGCGGGCGTCCGGCGCTGATGTTCCAGGAACACGCCCTGTTCCCGTGGCTGACCGCCGGCAAGAACGTCGAGCTGGCGCTGAAGCTGCGCGGTGTGGCCAAGACGGAGCGCCGCTCGGAGGCGGAGCGACTCCTCGAACTCGTCAGGCTGAAGGGCGCGCACGGCAAGCGGGTGCACGAACTCTCCGGCGGCATGCGGCAAAGGGTCGCGCTCGCCCGGGCGCTCGCCCAGGACAGTCGGCTCCTGTTGATGGACGAGCCCTTCGCCGCCCTGGACACGATCACCCGGGACGTACTCCACGAGGAACTGACCCGGATCTGGGCGGAGACCTCGGTGTCCGTCCTGTTCGTCACACACAACGTGCGCGAGGCCGTGCGGCTGGCGGAGCGGGTCGTGCTGCTGTCCTCGCGCCCCGGGCGGATCGCCCGCGAATGGCAGGTCGGCTTCCCGCAGCCACGCCGTATCGAGGATGCGGCGGTGGCCGAACTGTCCGTAGAGATCACCGAACAGCTGCGTGGGGAGATCCGCCGACATGGCCAGCACTGACACCGACACCGCACCCGGGGCCGGGCAGACCCCCCGGACGAGCCCGCGCCCCTCCCGGGACTCCGACCTCGCCGGGCTCGAGGCCGGACTGGACGCCCTCGAATCCCCCACCGTGGAACGGGTACCGATCGGCCGGATCGTCCTCGCCAAGGCGGTCCCGCCCCTGGTCGCCGTGGCGATCGTGCTCACCCTGTGGCAGTGCGCCGCCGCCTGGGACCTCAAGCCGGACTACGTGCTGCCCGGACCGCTCGACGTCGGGCGGTCCATCAGGACCATGTGGCTCGAAGGCACCCTCCTCGGCCACATCTGGACCAGCGTCTCCCGCGGCGCCCTCGGCTTCGTCGTCTCCGTCGCGATCGGCACCCCGCTGGGGCTGCTGGTGGCCCGGGTGAAGACCGTACGCGCGGCGATCGGCCCGATCCTCTCCGGCCTCCAGTCGCTGCCCTCCGTCGCCTGGGTCCCGGCGGCGATCATCTGGTTCGGCCTCACCGACCTGACGATCTACGCCGTGGTCCTGTTGGGCGCCGTCCCGTCGATCGCCAATGGCCTGGTGGCGGGCGTCGACCAGATCCCGCCGCTGTACCTGCGGGCGGGCCGCACCCTGGGCGCGACCGGCATCCACACCGTCCGTCACGTCCTGCTCCCGGCCGCACTGCCCGGCTATCTGGCAGGGCTCAAGCAGGGCTGGGCGTTCTCCTGGCGCTCCCTGATGGCCGCTGAGCTGATCGCCAGCTCGCCGGACCTCGGCACCGGGCTGGGCCAGCTGATGGAGAACTTCCGTACCTACAGCGACATGCCGGGAGTGCTCGCCACGATCCTGCTGATCCTGGTCGTCGGCATCGGTATCGACCTGCTGTTCTTCTCGCCCCTGGAACGTCACGTGCTGCGCAGCCGCGGCCTCCTCGCCAGGAGCTGAGCTGCTCACCGACGCCTCCTGGCACTCCCTGTCCTCTCCCGCACCACATCCGAGAATCAAAGGAACAACGAGCCCTTGTTCACCTTCGAGGTCATAGCCGGCTCCACCTGTCCGAGCATCGCCATCATCGGAATGGGCTCGCGCGGCCTCGGGGTGCTCGAAAGGCTGGTGAGCAGATGCCTGGCCGATCCGTTCGACGTCACCGTGCACATCGTTGACGCGCAGCCGCCCGGAGCCGGTTTCCACCGCCCGGACCAGCCCGACTACCTCCTGCTCAACACGGTCTGTTCCCAGCTGACGGCCTTCTCCGACGCCTCCATGGTGACCGGACCGGCATCGGTACCGGGACCGAGTCTGTACGAGTGGTGCGTCGAGCGCGATCTGCGTCTCTCGGACGACGGATACACGGTCAGCACCGGTGCCGGCCGGCCGGTCCGGGCCAATGACTATCTGCCCCGGCGGCTGCTGAGCGAATATCTGAGCTGGGCGGCGCAACGCATTCTCGCCGCGGCCCCCGCCTCCCTGAGGCTCCAGTGGCACAGCACGACGGCAACGAGCGTGCGCCCCGACCCAGCGGGAGAAAGGGTCGCCCTGGCCGACGGCACGAGCTTCACGACGGACGCCGTGTTCGTGACCATCGGGCACCACACCCTGTATCTGCCCCCGGAGGAAACCCCCGACGCCCCGTACATCAGGCGCCCCTATCCGCTTCCCGCAGCCGTCGACCCGGTGCGGGCGGGCGAGCGCGTGGTGCTGCTGGGCATGAGCCTGACCGCGATGGACATCGTCGCCAGTCTGACCCTGGGACGGGGCGGCCGGCATGTGATCGACGACGGTCGGAGCCGGTACGAACCGAGTGGACGCGAACCGGAGATCATCCTGACCTGCCGCACCGGCCTGCCCGCCCGGAGCCGTCCCCGTCTCAACCCCGGCCGGGTGAAGGCCGCACCACTCGCCCTCACCTCCACGCGGGTGAAACAGCTGCGCGATCGACGGCCGTACGGCCGGCTGAACTTCACCGAGGACATCCTCCCTCTCGTGGAGACGGAGATCGAACTCACGTACTATCGCACCCTCCTGGCCCAGCAGACCGGCGATGCCGAGTCCGCCAGACGGGAGTTCGCACAGCGCGCGGCCGAGGAAGGCACGGAGGCGCTGCTGACGGACAGCCGAGAGCGCTTCGGAGCCTCGCCGGTGCGGGGGTTCCTGTCGCGTCGCTCCGAACCCCGGCGCTGGGCAACCTACGAGGACTACGCCGACTGGTTCACGGAACAGGTCGCCGAAGACCTCGCCGAAGCACGGGCGGGACTCGGCAACAGCCCGTTGAAGGAGGCCCTGGAGGTCCTGCGGGACCACCGCGACGTGCTGCGCGAGGTCATCGACTCACCGGGCCTGGACGACGAGTCGACGGGCTACTTCTTCGGAGAGTTCGCCTCCACGGTCAACCGCATGGTCACCGGACCCCAGCTGGACCGCTCGGTGGAGCTGCTGGCACTGATCCGGGCCGGAATCGTCCGCCTCGCCCCCGGGGCCGGCCCCACCCTCAGCCGGGACGGGGAGCGGGGCCCCTGGACCCTGGAGTCCACGACCCTCGGCACCCCGACCGTCCTGCGAGCGGACCGCGTGATCACCGGCCACCTGGTGGAACCGGGCGTGGAAGAGGCCGCCGGATCCCTCCTCGCCGACCTGGTGAAGTCGGGCAGAGCCCGCACACTCGCACACCGCGGCACCGGCCTCCCGGGGCTGGACGTCACCCGGGAGGGCCGACTGGTGGACTCCGAAGGCACTGTGCAACAGCGGATCTTCCTCCTGGGCCCGTACACCGAGGGTTCGAGCTACTACAACCACTACATCCCGTCCCCCCACGCCCCTTCCCGCGCCCTGATGGACGCCGACCTCGCACTGAGCGCGGCACTCCCGAGGGGAACGGACTCCTGACCTGCCCCCATCGCGAACAGCGGGGGCAGGGACGAGATCCGAGATGGGCCGGCCGTCCCGTATGTCACCCGGCGGGACGGCCGGCCGGTTCCACCACGACATCACAAAGGCCCAGGACAGACGATGTCTGTCCTGGGCCTTCTCTGAGCCGCCTTCGGGATTCGAACCCGAGACCTACGCATTACGAGGGCCTGCAAGATCGTCTCGAGGCGTGCCGGGACGTGCCGTCAAATCCCGTTTCCGCAGTTCAGGAAGGTGCGGCCAGGCACCCGCGTACCGCCTAATCCATCCTGCACCACCCTGTCCGCTCACGCAGCGCTCACGCAGATAAGGGCGCGTTCCGGGCAGGGGAGACTACTGCACCAACGACCGACGGTTCAAAGATTGTGCGGGATCTCGATCTTGAGCGACATGTCGACTTCGGCTTCCTCGATACGGTCGTTATAGATCACCACGAGATCCCTCAGCCGCTTTCTGATCTCTGCCTGAGAGAAGCTGGCAGTCTCCTCGATGTTGGTGCCTACAAAATCCTCGATGGACTGGATAGCCACGAGATTGTCAATTCCTGCGTCTTGAGCGTAGGTGGTGGCGCGTCCAAGCTGGTCGCTCGGGACCAGCACTCGCGGCCTAAAACGGTTATTCAGGTTATCCTGGCAACGCCCGGAGAAAAGCTCCATCGTGGGCGACATCGTCACATGAATGGCAGTGTCGTTGAGCTGATAGTCGCCAGCTCGACCAGTCTGCTGATCGGCCGTTGTGTAGCTTTCATCGTTTATTCCATCGATCCGGACGCCGGTACCGTCGAAACGAATCTTGAGTTTGGCTCCCACAAGGTGCTGCGCCACCGCACCGGCTGCGTTGCCGGGCCTCTGGCGCGCAGCATGGAGAACCGAGCTGACCACGGCACGGATCGACCAGTCCGGGTTGAGATCAGCGGTGATCTTCTTCTTTTCGAAGTAGTCTTCGCGCACCCGCCCGACGAACCACTGCTGAAGCAGAAAGGCCAGCGAACCACGGTCTACGGCGTCGAAATCAATTACCCCAGCAGCCTCGCCTGCCGTGTTGAGCACGTGGGCCAGTTCACGAGCGTGACCAATCGTTCCCCGGGAGGTCCGACCGCCCATCGCTGGATATTTGCGAGTTTCACCGTGACCGGCCAAGATTTCCTTCGCTTTTCGGCCACTCGCTCCTCTCAACTGTGATTCCGTTGCGTAAAACCCCTCCTCAAGAGGGAAACCAGAGGCCAGGAACTCAGTCATGTAAAGCCCCGTCGACATGACGTTCGAGAATACATTTCCCTTCCTGTCGCGCTTGACTTCGTACCACGCCTCGATTGCCTCCAGCATGAGATCGGCGGCATTCCGAACGCGCGAAGAAATCTCCGTTTCGTCGTTAATCGTCACCATCGCCGTCTGGGCCTCTCGTTCAGCGAGGCCGACGCCTCGCGCCGCCGTTTCATATCCGCCTCACACAATGCGCCGAGTGGTCGCATGTGCAGCTTTCCACCTGGCTGCCAATCCGCGCCATAGGTGCGTCCGGCACCCCTTCGAAGCAGCATCACAGGTTTGTAGGGATCTCAATTTTGAGGGACTTGTCCGCCTCGGCTGCATCGATACGATCGTTGTAGAGTTCCAAGAGCTTCCGCAACTGAGCCTTGATCTCAGCGTTGGCGAAACCGGCGACCTCTTCGATATTCGTACCTACAAAGTCCTCGATGGACTGGACAGCTACCTGCTTGTGAAAGCCGGCCAAACGCGCGATCTGGCTAGCAGCTGCCACGGCGTTTTCCGGCACCAAAACCCGTGGCCTGAAGCCATTCTTGAGGTTTCCGGCGCATCGCTCGCTGAAGACTTTCTCACCGGGGGACATCGTCACGTGAATGGCCGTATCACCGACCTCGTAGTCTCCAGCCCGTCCAGTCTGCACGTCAGCTGTCGTGTAGCTCTCGACGTTGATCTTCTCGTTCGGAAAGCGGATCTGAAGCTTTGCCCCTACCAGGTGCTGTGCGATGGCACCGGCAGTGTTTCCGCCGCGCTCACGCCCTGCCTCCAGCAGATTTGCGACGGTCGTGCGAACGGAGAAGTTCGGGTCGATTTCCGCGCTTACCTTTTGCTTGCCGAAATAGTCTTCCTGAATTCGGGCGACGAACCAGCCTTGCAAGATGCGCGCCAGGAGGTTCCGTTCCAAGGGAGTGAACCCCTCCACACCTTCCTGGGAGCCTGCCAGGTTGATTATCTCGGCGAGAGTCTCAGCGTGCTTGATTGTGAGCCGCGAAGTTCGACCGCCCTCGCTGGTGAACTGCCGGGTTTCAGCATGATCGGCCAGAAGGGCCTTGGCCTTCGAACCGCTTGCCCCCTTGACCTGGGAGTCCGCCTTATAGTCACCATGTGCAAGCGGAAACGCAGTAGACAGGAACTCTGTGATGTAGAGCCCGGCACACATGACGTTGGAGTCGACCGTCCCTTTCTTGCTGCGTCGACTCTCATACCAGGGCTCTATCTGCTTGATCATCGCGTCGGCGGCGCTGTTCACGGCCTCAGAAGGCTGCTGACTCTCGATCGATACCACTTGACGGCTCCCCTTAAAGACGGCGTCGTGCTTCGGCGGTTCAAGAACGACGGGCTAACGGTCTTGCTCGATCAGAGCCCTTGCCCATCAAGGAGGTCGCGGGTAGCGTCCTCCAACCTCCGGAGCACGATCAACCCGTCATCAGCGCTGAAAGCGAGTAGGCGCTCGCCGAGATCGACGCCGGCTTCGGCAAGAAGTCCCAGCGGGAGCTCTACCCTGCCGTCAGCCCGGACGACCACCTCAGCCGGTTCACGGATCACGCGTACACGACTTCGCGCAGGGTCTCGTCAGCTGGTTCCGCATCGCACCCCTCGGTGGGCGACAGCATCCTGCCCGACAGAAGCGGTTCGAGGTAGTTCTCGGCCAGCCACCGGACCGCGTCCACACACACGGCATCACCGAAGCCCATGATCGATTGATTGCGACTCTCCGGCAGTGTGTAGTCCGGGGCACCCATGAGCTTGGCGTACTCACGTGCCGTCATCCAGCGCACCTTGAGCGGCTGGTTCTTCCTGATCCGCACGACTGCCTGCTTCGATGAGCCACCCCCTGCGGTGCGGAGGCAGCCAGCGATGTCGTCAGCGCGGATTTCCCACGCGGGAACGCCTCCCCGGGTACGCCGGTACGCGGTTCGATAGATCGTTTTCCCGGCGACTGCAATTTCGCCCTTGCGCTTCTTCTGGATATTCGACAGCTCGGCTGTGAACTTCGCGGTCCGTTCCTTGTCCCACCACTCGACGCCGTCGTCCGAGTCGCCGTCGACCAAGTCCGTCCAGCCCTCGGTCAGCAAGGGGGGTGGCGAGGGAAGCAGAGCGCGATGCGTGACGAGCCCAGGAGCGTCCAGAACGGTGTCGAGCCACTTCGGTCGAAGTTCGGTGTTACGAGCGTCGTCCCGGCGCAGTGGCTTTTCCAGACTGGCGACGAGAAAGAGCCTCGGCCTGGACTGCGGAACCCAGCGGCGGGCATCCAGGGTGATCACATCGACCGAGTAGCCCAGAAGATTGAGCTTACGCACGGCGGCCTTGATGTCCTCACCGCCGTGGCTGGTGGCGAACCCGTTGACGTTCTCCAAGGCCACCACTCGAGGCTTGTCGGATCCTAGGCACCCCAAAATGTCCGTGAGATCCCAAAATGTTCCCGACGCACTGCCAGCGAGTCCCTCACGGCCTCCGGCCAGAGACAGGTCCGTGCACGGGAAGGACGCCCATGCGAGGTCAAGGTTCCTCGGCACACCGGCTGCGTCGATGTCCTTGGCGACGTCCTTGATGTTCTGGACCTTATAGCGCTTAGCCTCGTCCTGGCCGAAGTGGCCGAGGTAAGTGCTCTGCTTACTCTCTTCGAGATCGTTGGCCCACGTGACCTTGAAACCGCAGCGAGCGCCTTCCAGCCCCAGCCGGGCCAGACCGATGCCAGCGAAGAACTCGGCTACGGCGTATTCCAGCTTCGCTGCCGAACCATTCGCCTCGCCGACGGAGACGCGAGGGATGAGAGAGGTGGATGCCGGTGCAAGAGTCACAGGCTAGATCCTAGGTCACAGCTTATTGATCATGGGAGTGGATGGCACGGCCCGCGAGCTTCGGCCGGGCCGCTCGGCAACCTGCCGACCCTTGCCCATCGCAGCCCGTAGCGACCTACGATGGAGTGTGAACCAGGATCAACCGTCGTGGGCCTCCAACGAGGCTGTACGCGCGAGCATGAAGGCAAACCGGAGCCGGGACACAGCCCCCGAACTCGCGTTGCGCCGCGCTGTGCACGCACTCGGGATGAGATATCGCGTTGCTGCGCGGCCCCTGCCTACCGTCAGGCGCACAGCCGACCTCGTCTTCGCAAGGGCTAGGGTTGCTGTCTTCCTCGACGGGTGCTTCTGGCACGGCTGCCCCGAACACCACACCGTGGCCGTCCGGAACGGCCAGTACTGGGCTGACAAAGTGGCGCGTAATAAGGCGCGCGACGCCGACACTGATCAGCGGCTGCGCGACGCTGGCTGGGAGCCCATTCGCATCTGGGAGCATGAGGATGTTCTTCTGGCAGCTGAGCGTGTTCGTTCGGTGGTGCTTTCACGCAAGCAACCACCCTCTCGCTAGCGACACCGACCGCCCTCGGGTCGTGCGAGTGGCGGATGGGGCTAGACGGGCGTGGGCCCGCCGCGAACGTCCATGATCACTGTCAGCTCGCCGTGGTGTGTTCGAGAAGGATTGGGGGCGGGAGGCCCGACATGGCCGATCTGATCGAGGAGTGGGCGGCGCAGGTCGCCGATGCCGAGCTCAGCAGGTCGCTTCCACGGAGGTGGGCGCATACGCAGGGAGTGGCCAACCGCGCGGCCGAAGTAGGCCAGGTCCTCAACCAAAATGCCAGTCTTCTTGTCGCCGCCGCCACGCTGCATGACATTGGGTATGCGCCTCGCCTGGCGGTGACGGGCTTCCACCCCCTGGACGGAGCCCGGTTCCTTCGGGACGAGCACAGGGCCGACGAGCGGCTGGTGCGGTTGGTCGCGAACCACTCGTTTGCGCTCCTTGAGGCAGAGGAGCGCGGGTTGCGCGAGGAGCTCGCGGCGGAGTTCCCCTTGCTGGAGGAGCCGCTGCTGGTGGACGCCCTCGTGTACTGCGACATGACGACCACGCCTGACGGCGACCGAACCACCGCGCAGGACCGGGTCGCGGAGATCCGCAGCCGCTACGGGGACGACAGCGTGGTCGGGCGGTTCATCCGCCGGGCGGCCCCGGAGATCTTTGCCTCCGTGGAGCGGGTGGAAGCCGCCCTGGCGGCTCAGCCGAGGTAGGGGTAGGTACCGGCGAGGTAGTCCCCGATCTGCTGTCGCATGCTCGGGTGGATGTCGTACTGGTCGAGGTCGGTCGGCTGGACGAAGCGGACGCCGTCGGCCTCGTCGTTGATCGTGGGCACTCCGCCGACGGGCCGGCCGATGTAGGTGTTCTCGTACTGCTGGCGGATCTCGCCGTCGGTGTACGCGACGATGTGGTTCGGGTTGGTGTAGACGCCGAGGAACCCGGTGAGCTCCGCGATGATCCCGGTCTCTTCCAGGCACTCGCGCACCGCGCACTCGGCCGCGGTCTCACCGATGTCCTGTGCTCCGCCGGGGAGGGCCCACTGGCCGGTGTCGCGGCGCCGCTGGAGGAGGATGGCGCCTGTCTCGTCGGCGACGAGCAGGTTGCTGGCAGGGATAAGGGTGTTCGCCTTCGGGGCAGAGGGGTCGTTGTAGTACTCAGTCCTGCCCATGGTCGGCGGTCCTCTCCTGGTCGGGTGTCCATTGCCTCGCAGCGGCCCAGACGGCGTCGAAGCTTTCAGCGTAGTTGTCGAACCACCCCGTATCGCCCGCCCTCTTGAGGTGCAGGAGGGGGTTGGCACTGGCTGGTTGACCCCAGATATGTGGGTTGACGAGCAGGTTGTCGTCGTAGCGGAACATGGACGTGTAGAGGGTGGTGTCGTGGAGTCGTACGCCGCACCCGGCCTCGCCCAGCAGCGGGCGGTAGTACGTCAGTGAGGCGCGGATCTTGGCGGCGAGGGTGTCGCCGATTCCCTCCTCGCGGCCGCGTACGGCGACTGCCTGTCCACCGGGATCGCCGAAGCACAGGCGAACCCGGACGCCGTCGGCGGCGCGTTCGGAGAGCATCTTGGCGACGTGGGGGTTGGACTGAGCGAAGAAGGTGCCGGAGAAGACGAGGACGCCGATCTCGTGCCGCGCCTCTCGCAGCAGTGCGAGCCATACATCCCGGGGCACGCTGGCCCGGTTCTGGTAGGTGCCGACCAGCTCGGTGCCTAACCCGTCCCTTGGCCGGCCTGGACGCTTGGACGGCTCGGGCCAGAGAAAGGTCTCTTCGACGCGCAGGTGTCGCGCGACGCGGAATCGGTGCCGTGCATGGGGAATCCGTCCGCCCAGCCATCGACTGACCGTCTTGGGATCCACCTCGCAGATCTCGGCGAGTGCATCGGGCGAGACGCCGCGTTGGCCGAGCACAGTGCGCAGTCGGTTGTTCACAGCAGCCATCGAATCGGCACGGCGCGTGATCGCGCAAGGACGTTTTGGGACGCAGTCCGCTGTAGTGGAACCTCGCGGACTGCCTACTCTGGCGGCATGGAGCTCTTCGTCCTGTGGGACATCGACCACACCCTCATCGAGAACGCGGGGGTCAGCAAGGAGATCTACGCCGCTGCCTTTCGTGGCCTCTCAGGTCGGGAGCCCACGGAGCCCGCGCGTACTGAGGGGCGTACGGATCGACTGATCATGCGCGACATGTTCGTCCGCGATGGGCTACCCGTGCCCGACTGGCACTTCGTCGAGACGGCGCTCGCCCAGGCAGGGGAAGCGCGCCAGGAGGAGCTGCGCAGGCGCGGGACCGCCCTGCCCGGTGTGCACGACGCCCTGAAAGCCGCCTCGGCTCAGACCGGTTGGGTCTCCTCAGTCCTCACCGGCAACATCTCCGCCAACGCCCGTGTGAAGCTTGCTGCGTTCGGCCTCGACTCCCTGCTTGATCTACCGGTCGGCGCCTACGGAGCGGACGCCGAACTCCGCCCCCACCTGGTCGCTGTCGCCCGCGAGCGCGCACAGCGGCTTCATGGTGTTCCGGCCCACATTCCCACCGTCCTCGTGGGGGACACCCCTCGTGATGTGGAAGCGGCTCTGACCACAGGCTCCGGCGTCCTCGCTGTCGCCTCCGGCATCCACAGCCAGGAGGAACTGACCGCCGCCGGAGCCGTCGAAGTCCTGCCCGACCTGTCGGACACGAAGCGTGTCCTCGGCATCCTGGAGTCCTTCGCAGGTCACTGAAACGTCCCAGGACGTCCTTGGACCGTCCCCGAACGCGGTGTCGAGGTCCCCGAGCAGAAGGCCACTATCAGGCTCCCACCAGGCAACCAGCCGAAGGAGCCGACGTGATCGAGGAAGTCACCGGGATCAAGAAGATCCGCATGCTGTACCTGCAGCTGCTCTACCGCTGCAACTTCACGTGCCTGCACTGCTTCCACGGCAAGCGGCTCCAGTACGCCGACGCCTTCACCGTCGACGAAGCCGCGGATCTCCTCACCCTGATGCGGGACCAGTACGGCACCGAGGCCGTGACACTGCTCGGCGGAGAGCCCTTCGTCCACCGGGACCTCGCGCAGGTCGTCCTCCACGCCAAGGAGGAACTGGGCCTGCGCGTCGAGATCTGCACCAACGGGTACCGGATCGAGCGCCGTCTGACCGAGATCGCCCCCTACCTGGACCTGCTCAGGGTTTCGCTGGAGGGCGTCGGGTCGACCAACGACGGCATCCGAAAGCAGGGCAGCTACCAGAGCGCCCTGAACGCGCTCGGTCTGGCTCGGGATCTCGGCGTTCCGACCGGCGCGACCATGACCGTCACCTCGCGGAACATCGCCGAAGTACTGCCCCTCGGTAGGGCCTTGGCGCAGCTCGGGGTCCGGCAGCTCAAACTCCACCACCTGCGGCCGGTCGGCAACGCCGCCGACCACCCCGAACTGCTGGTCACCTCCCCTTCCGCCTACGGCCGGCTCCGGGACGATCTGGCGTCAGCCGATCTGCCTTTGGAGGTGGTCGTCGACGAGGACCTCTCCGAGGACGGTGCCCCGCAGGTGTGCGCCCCCTCCGACGGTCCTCGCGAAATCGACCGCGTCGAGGTCGACCCGCGCGGTGCGCTGACCATGTCCTGCAAGGCCGTGGGCAAGGACGCGCACGCCTTCTGGTACGAGAAGGCGGCAGGACGCATCGTCCACAAGCCCTCGTCCGTCGACGAGCTCACCCTCGCGGTACCGGACGTGGTGTACGGCCGTGCCTGATCACCCGCGCTTCGAGAGCCTGGAGGGATTACGCGGCACCGGCAAATCCACTCTGGCGCCCATGCTCGCCGCCGCCCGGCAGGCCGTCCTCGTCGCTACCGTCCCGCTGCCCTACCAGCCGCTCAGACAGGCGTTGGACGAGCGGACGAACGTAGAGGCACGGATGTGCTTCTACCTCTCTGGCCTGTTCACCGCGGCCGAGGAGATCCAGCACCACCTCGACGTCGGCGTCCCGGTCGTCGTCGAGAGCTACTTCGCCCGGTGCCTCGCCACTCACCGGGCCTTGGGGGCACGGCTCGGTATCACCCTGCCGAGTTGGCTGCCGACACCCGCTACATACCACCTCGTCTGCGACGAGGACGAGAGACAGCGTCGACTCGCTGGGCGGAACAAGCCGGTGTCGCGGTGGGACTCACTGATCGAGACCGTTACGGACCGGGTGACGGACGCCTACGCCTCGTTCCCCATGCATCGCGTCGACACCACGGGGCGCAGTCCCGACGAGGTTCTCCGAGTGATCATGAATACCGATACGCAAGGAGCGCACTCCCATGCAGACCCAAAGCCTGTGGGAGCACACCCTCACGTTCTTCCCGCAGTTTCTCGCCACGCTGCGGGAACGTGTCGCCCCTGACGCCACCGTCGCGGTGGTCGGCGCGAGCGACGGCAAGTTCGTCCTGCCCCTCGCCGCCGCCGGCTACCGCGTCGTCGCCGTCGAACGTGACGCGGTCGCCCTCCATGGGGGCGACGTCCACCTCCCGGGTGACAGCCAGGCCCACGCGTTGGGACTGATCGATCGACTGAAGCTCGAAGAACTCCACGAACGCGTCGAGGTCGTTGAGGACGACTTCCTGGACGGTGAACCTCTGGGCCTGCAGTGCGACGCGGTCTGGACGAGCTGCTCGTGGCACTACAGTGCCAACCACCACCGCCCGCTCGGCGAGTTCGTCGACCGCATGCAGCGCCTGGTCCGCCCGGGCGGTGTGTTCGGCGCGGAGTTCATGATGCCCGTCGAAAGACGCCACCACATGATCGAGCACTACACCTCCCCGGAACGCCTTCACCCCCACTTCATCGGCGACTGGGAGGTACTGCTCACTCTGCGCACCACCGAGTTCACCGAGCGGCCCCACGTCGGCCAGCTGCACGACCACACCCACCGCATGGGCCTGCTGCTCGCGGCCCGGACGTCCACCCTCACCGACCACTTCTGAGAGAAGGCCCCATGAAGCACGAGTACGAGGCGAAGTTCCTGTCCGTGGACGTCGCCGACCTCCAGACCAAGCTGAGCGCCCTCGGTGCCGTCCAGGCGTTCCCCCGCACTCTCCTCACCCGCAAGATCTTCGAGAACGACTCCCTCGACGGCGGGGCCTGGATCCGCCTGCGGGACGAGGGCACCCGCTCGACGCTCACGCTCAAGCAGGTCACCGACGCCACGACGATCGACGGCACCAAGGAGATCGAAACCGAGGTCACCGACCTGCACGCCATGGCCGATATCCTGCGCCGGGTCGGCCTCACCGAGGTCCGGTACCAGGAGAACTACCGCGAGGAATGGCGCCTGGGAGAGGTCGCCTTCGACTTCGACACCTGGCCGGACCTTCCCACCTTTCTGGAGATCGAAGGACCCCACGAGGCGTCGGTGCGCCAGGCCGCCGCGCTGCTGGACCTCGACTACTCCGAGGCCCGGTTCGGCAGCGTCGACGAGATCTACAAGAGCGAGTCCAGCCGCGACATCCTCGCCGAGCCCACGCTGCTGTTCTCCGAAGCCGAGAAGCAGAAGGACGCTTCTCCCACGGCCCAGGACTGTTGATCACGGAGAGAGGCGAGCGGTGCTGACGGAAGTCGCCCTACAGCACAGGGTGATCCCCGGGATCGCCGAGTTCGCCCGAGGAGGACTGCCCTCACCGGCGGCCACCGACGACGGCAACGAGTGGGTCGACGGACTCTGCTGGCTCTACTGCGGGCAGCGGTGGACGCGCGTCCTGTGGATCGGCCCCGCCAGAGTCGCCGGGGCGCAAGCCCCGATGTACGCGTGCGGCGCCTGCATCGGCGAGCTGCAGGAACGGGTCTGGCAACCCTTCTTCAACGAGAACCGCCCTCCGGGTCCACCCGGCCAAGCGAATCCGCCGAGGTGGGGCAGTCGACCTCCGGCAAGAGAACCGGCAAGCATCGGGGCCAGAGCAGGCTCTTCCGCCGAGGTTAAGCCCCCGCCCTGGTCACGCAGGCGAAACCACGGTACCTCGACCATGTGTCCTGCCATGCCTCGAGCAACAGAAAACCCCAGGTCACAGACTATGTGACCTGGGGTTCAACTGAGCCGCCTTCGGGATTCGAACCCGAGACCTACGCATTACGAGTGCGTTGCTCTGGCCAACTGAGCTAAGGCGGCGCGCCCTGTCGCACTATGGTGCGATCAGCAGCGGAGCCAAGTCTACACAGTTTCCGGGGGTGCTCCGCACACGGCATCCCCGGAGGCGTTTGTCCTGGTCAGCGTGGGTCAGGTGCACTTCTTGCCGTCGGCGGGCGGGGTGCCCTCCAGGAGGTACGTGTTGATCGCCGTGTCGATGCAGTCGCTGCCCCGGCCGTACGCGGTGTGGCCGTCGCCCTCGTAGGTGAGCAGCGTGCCGGAGGAGAGCTGGTCCGCGAGCGCCTTGGACCACGTGTACGGGGTGGCCGGGTCGCGGGTGGTGCCGACGACGACGATCGGCGCGGCGCCCTTCGCCTCGGTGCGGTGGGGGGTGCCGGTGGCCTTCGTCGGCCAGTACGCGCAGTTCAGGGAGGCCCAGGCGAAGCCGCGCCCGAAGACCGGGGAGGCCTTCTCGAAGTCCGGGACCGCCTTCTCGACCGCGTCGGGGCCGTCGAAGGCGGGCGGCAGGTCGAGGCAGTTCACGGCGGCGTTGGCGAACATCAGGTTCGCGTACTTCCCGTTCGGCTCGCGCTCGTAGTAGCTGTCGGCCAGCGAGAGGAGGCCCGAGCCGTCGCTGCGCTGCGCGCCCTCCAGTGCCTCGCGGAGCTGCGGCCAGGCCGCCTCGTCGTACATCGCGGCGATCACGCCGGTGGTGGCCAGGGACTCGGTCAGCTCGCGGTCGTCGCCGGTCGGGATCGGCTTCGCGTCCAGGTCCGTGAAGAGCTGCTTGAGGGCCGTTGCCGCGTCGGCGGTGTTCGTGGTGCCGAGCGGGCAGTCCGGCTGCTTCACACAGTCGGCGGCGAAGGACTGGAAGGCCCCCTCGAAGCCCGCCGTCTGGTCCCGGTTCATGTCGATCGCCTTCAGGGACGGGTCCATCGCCCCGTCCAGGACCAGTCGGCCGGCCCGCTGCGGGAAGAGGTCGGCGTACGTGGCGCCCAGGAAGGTGCCGTACGACGCTCCGACGTAGTGCAGTTTCTCGTCGCCGAGCAGGGCGCGCAGGACGTCCATGTCGCGGGCCGTGTCGACGGTGGAGACGTACGGGAGGATCTCGCCGGACCGCTTCTCGCAGCCCGCCGCGAACTTCTCGAAGGCGGCGGTGAGCTTCCGGACCTCCGCGTCGTCGTCCGGTGTCTGGTCGACCTGGGTGAAGGCGTCCATCTCCTTGCCCGTGAGGCATTCGACGGGCTCACTGCGGGCCACGCCGCGCGGATCGATGGCCACCATGTCGTAGCGGGCCCGCACAGGGGCGGGATAGCCGAGTGCCGCGTACCCCTGGAGATAGCCGATCGCGGAGCCGCCGGGGCCGCCCGGGTTCACCAGGAGGGAACCGATCCGCTTGCCGGGGCCGGTGGCCTTCTTACGGGAGACGGCAAGCTCGATGTCCCCGTCGTCGGGCTTGTCGTAGTCCCTCGGCGCCTTCATCGTGGTGCACTCGAACCCCTCCACCCCGCAGTCGCGCCAGCTCAGCTTCTGCGTGTAGTACGCCGTCAGCCCCTCCGGGGCCGCGGTGCCGGTGGCCGAGGCGTTCGGCGACGAGCCGCTGCCGCTGCAGCCGGAGATGAGCAGACCGGCAGTGCCGATCCCGATGGCGAAGGTGCGGAGCAGGCGCCTGGTATCCATTCAGGGAGCGTATCCGCCGGGTGACGAGTCGTACGATTCCCTGCTCATTCGGGTGAACCGGGCCGCACAGGCGAGCAGGGCCCCGCAGCTGAACAGACCCCGTGAGACCTCAGCCCGCCCGCAGCGCCATCGTCATCGCCTCCACCGCGAGCAGCGGCGCCACGTTCCGGTCCATCGCCTCCCGGCAGGCGATCACCGACTCGATCCTGCGCAGGGTCTGCGCGGGCGTCGAGGACTCCGCGATCCGGTCGAGGGAGTCCTGTACGTCGACGTTGGCGATGGCCAGCTTCGAACCCAGCTGGAGCGCCAGCACATCGCGGTAGAACCCGGTCAGCTCGGTCAGCGCCAGGTCCAGGCTGTCGCGCTGTGTACGCGTCTTGCGGCGCTTCTGCCTGTCCTCCAGCTCCTTCATGGCCCCCGCCGTACCGCGCGGCATCCGGCCCCCGGCCACCGCGCCGAGCGCCGCCTTGAGGTCGTCGGTCTCCTTGGCGTCGACCTCCTCCGCCAGTTGCTTGGCGTCGTCGGTGGCCGTGTCGATCAGCTCCTGGGCCGCCTTGAGGCAGCCGCCCACGTCGGCGACCCGCAGCGGAACCTTCAGCACCGCCGCCCGCCGCGCCCGCGCCCGCTCGTCCGTGGCGAGACGGCGGGCCCGCCCGATGTGCCCCTGGGTGGCGCGCGCCGCGTTGTGCGCCCGCTCGGGGTCGATGCCGTCGCGGCGGATCAGCACATCGGCCACGGCCTCCACCGGTGGGGTGCTCAGGGTGAGGTGCCGGCAGCGGGAGCGGATCGTGGGCAGGACGTCTTCGAGCGAGGGGGCGCACAGCATCCAGACCGTGCGCGGCGCGGGCTCCTCGACCGCCTTCAGCAGGACGTTGCCCGCGCCCTCGGTGAGGCGGTCGGCGTCCTCCATGACGATGACCTGCCACCGCCCGACCGCCGGGGAGAGCTGGGCGCGCCTGACCAGGTCCCGGGTCTCCTTCACACCGATGGAGAGCAGGTCCGTCCGGATCACTTCGACGTCGGCGTGCGTACCGACCAGGCTCGTGTGGCAGCCGTCGCAGAATCCGCAGCCGGGGGCTCCGCCCAGCGCCCGGTCCGGGCTCGTGCACTGGAGCGCGGCGGCGAACGCCCGCGCCGCCGTGGACCGGCCGGAACCGGGCGGTCCGGTGAACAGCCAGGCGTGCGTCATCTTCGAGCCCTGGTCCAGCAGCTTGCCGTCGGACACGGCGGTGACCAGCGCATCGGCGTCCCGGGCGGCAGCGGCGAGCTGTTCCTGCACTCGGTCCTGTCCGACCAGGTCGTCCCATACGGTCATGGGTCACCGCCCTTCCGGTGGTGTCGTGCACTGCCCGCGAACCGCGGTGCGTCGTCGCTCTCCATTGTGGAGGACGCCACTGACAGTCCGGCCCGCCCGCCCCCGGAGGGACGGACGGGCCGGTACTTCTCCGCGGCGCCTCGGCCGACGCGTCAGCCGCGCGGGCGGCGTCCCCTGCCGCCGCGGTCCTCGTCGTCCTGGCCGCCGAGCAGCTCGTCCGCCAGGGTCGGCAGATCGTCCAGCGGGGTCTCCTCCGCCCAGTCCGGGCGGGGGCGCTTGCGGGCCCCCCGCCGGCGGTCCGGAGCCGGGGCGTTCGGGTCCTCGACCTGCGGCAGTTCCCGGGTGCGCTCGTTCTCGCTCTCCGCGGGCGAGGGCGCCGGGCTCTCGTCCCGGAAGAAGCCCTGGGGCACCCGGTCGGACGGCTGGTCGCCCCGTACCGGCGGGAGCACGGCCGTCTCGTCGGCGTCCCGGGCCTGCCGAGGACCCGCCGACCCTGCCGGCCCCGTCGGCCGCTGGTCCGTGTAGCGCGGCAGCATCGCCGTCTCGTCGTCCCCGGAAGCCGAACCGGAGCCCGAGCGTCCGGAACCGGAGGAACCGGAACCCGTAGGACCACCGTCCTCCGGTCGCGCCGCCGGAACCGGCTGCGTGATCTCGTTCGGGTTCACGATCGGCGTGGGGACCGTGATCTCGTTCTCCGGCACCGTCGGCCCCGCCGCGCCCTCAGAACGCGAGGATGCCTCCGGACGGGAATCCGTACGGGAACGGGACGCCCGCTCCGCCTCCGCGCGCTCGGCCTCGGCCCGCGCCGCCTCCGTACGCGCGGCCGCCTCGGCCTCCGCCCGGCGGCGGGCCTCCTCGGCGCGCAGCAGGGCCTCTTCGGCCTTGCGCTGCTTCTCCAGCCGCAGCGCCTCGGCCTCCTGGCGCTGCCGGGCCTCTTCCTCGGCCTTCAGGCGCAGCCGCTCCTGCTCGGCCTCGCGGGCCCGCTCCTCGGCCTCCAGCCGGAGCCGGTCCTCCTCGGCGCGGCGGCGGGCCTCCTCGGCACGCTGCCGGGCCTCCTCCGCCTGGCGTTCGGCCTCGCGGCGGCGGGCCTCCTCCAGCTCGCGCTGCTTGCGCTCCTCCTCCTCCGCGCGCAGCCGGGCGAGCTGCTCCTGGCGCTCCTTCTCCAGGCGCTCCTCCTCGGCCTTGCGGGCGGCCTCTTCCTCGGCCTTGCGCCGCGCCTCCTCCTCGGCCTTGCGCCGGGCCTCCTCGATGGCCTCGATCTCGGCCTCGGAGAGCGGGAGGAGCTGGTCGAGCCGGTGACGTACGACCGTGGTGATCGACTCCGGCTCCTGGCCGGCGTCCACCACCAGATAGCGGTTCGGGTCGGCGGCGGCCAGGGTCAGGAACCCGGACCGTACCCGCTCGTGGAACTCCGCCGGCTCCGACTCCAGCCGGTCCGGCGCCTCCGTGAACCGTTCCCGCGCGGTCGCCGGGTCGACGTCCAGCAGCACCGTCAGATGCGGTACGAGGCCGCTCGTCGCCCACCGCGAGATCCGGGCGATCTCGGTCGGGGCCAGGTCCCGGCCCGCGCCCTGGTAGGCCACGGACGAGTCGATGTAGCGGTCGGAGATGACGATCGCGCCGCGCTCCAGCGCCGGGCGGACGACGGAGTCGACGTGCTCGGCGCGGTCGGCGGCGTACAGCAGGGCCTCGGCCCGGTTGGAGAGACCGGCGGAGGACACGTCGAGGAGGATCGACCGCAGCCGCTTGCCGATGGGGGTGGCCCCGGGCTCGCGGGTGACGACGACCTCGTGGCCCTTGGACCGGATCCAGTCGGCGAGCGCCTCGACCTGGGTGGACTTGCCCGCTCCGTCGCCGCCCTCCAGGACCAGGAAGAAGCCGGTGGCGGCGGGCGCGACGGCCGGTTCGTCGCCGCGCAGCGCCTCGCGCAGGTCCCGGCGCAGCGGCACGCCCGCCCGGTCGTCCGCCTTGGCGAGGACGAACGCGGCGACGGGCAGCAGCAGCGCGCCGAGCAGCATCAGGGTGAAGGCGGCCCCGCCGTGGGCGAAGACGAAGTCACCGGCGACCAGGCGGTGCCGCCCGATCGCGGCGGCCAGCAGCGGTCCTGCGACCGCACCGAGCGCGACGAGCACCCGGACGACGGCCTGGAGGTGCTCGGTGGTCCGGGCCTGCCGGAACGCCTCGGTCTCCTGGTCGATCAGGGTGTGCCCGGTGTTCGCGGCGACCCCGGCGGCGTAACCGGCGAGCAGGGAGACGGCGATCCCGGTCGCGGTGTCCGGCACCAGGCCGAGCGCGAGGAGCGCGAGGCCGGTGACGGCCGTGGCCAGCGCCAGCAGACGGCGGCGCGACAGGGTCGGCAGTACGTGGCGTGCGGTGCGGATGCCGAGGGCGGTGCCGCCGGTCAGTCCGAGGATCAGCAGCGCGAAGGTGGCCGGCCCGCCGCCCAGGTCGTAGGCGTGCAGGACGGAGACGGCCGCGGCGGCGGCGACGGCTCCGGCGACGGCGGCGCAGACCGCGACCAGCAGAGGGACGGCGCCGGTGCGGCCCTTGTCGGGGCCGGTGCCGGTGGCGGGGCGGCGCAGGCCCTCCAGCGGGGAGCGCGGCCGGGGCGTCCGGTCGGCGGGGAACTCCAGGAAGTACAGGGTGGAGATGGAGGCGGAGAAGAGCCCCGCCGCGACGTAGGACCCCAGGGCCGCCTGGTGGAAGGAGAACCACTCCAGGCCCGAGCCGAGGAGGTTGCCGACCAGCGTGGCGACGAGCAGGACCGCAGCGGCGGCGGGCACGGCGAGGAAGTTCGTCCGCAGCGACAGCCGGCGCAGGGCGTCGAGGTGGTCGGGCAGGGGGCGTACGGCCGCGCCTTCGAGGGGCGGGCCGGGCAGCAGCGCCGGGGCGGCGCTGTCCTTGGCCACGGCCCACAGGCGCTCACCGGCGCCGGTCACGAAGACGGTGATGAGGATCATCATGAGCGCCTTGTCGGGCGTCCAGTCGATCCACAGCGGGGCGACGACCAGCAGCGCCAGGCGCAGCCCGTCCACCCCGATCATCAGCCATCGTCGGTCCAGCTTTCCGCCGGGCCCCGTGAGGGACGTCAGGGGTCCCAGGAGTACGGCTCCGAAGAACAGGGTGGAAAGGATCCGGGCACCGAAGACGGCGGCGACGGCGAAGGCCGCCCCGCGGTATCCGGTGCCGAATGAGCCCTCAAGGACCGCCGCTTGCAGCGACAGCAGCACCAGCACGAGAAGGGCGAGTGCATCGCCGATACCGCCGACGAGCTGGGCGCTCCACAACCGCTTCAGCGGAGGAATGCGCAACAGGGCCCGTACGGCGCGCTCGCGTGAGTCTGCGGCAAGTGTGTCGGAGGTGGGGCTCACGACCGTTGGCTGCTCGGCTCGCGTCATCCGCCCAGCCTATCGGCAGCGGTGCGGTGACTGTCGGCCCGTCCGAACATATGGACGTGGACACCTTTCGGCCAGGCCCTCACGGGCCCTGACGCGCCGCCGCCCGGCGCCGGGATCACGGGGATCGAGGCGCCGGGCGGGGTGCTGTCCGCTCGGTGCGGCCGTCAGTCGTCCGACGGAACGGAGGACGAGGCGGTCTTCGTGGCCGTCGCCTTCTTGGCAGCGGTCTTCGTGGCCGTCGCCTTCTTGGCCGTCGTCGTCTTCTTCGCAGCGGTCTTCTTGGCGGCCGTGGTCTTGGTGGCCGTCGTCTTCTTCGCGGCCGTCTTCTTGGCCGTCGCCTTCTTCGCGGGGCCCTTCTTGGCCGTCTTCTTCTTGGCGGGCCCCTTGGCGCGCTTCTCGGCGAGCAGTTCGTAGCCGCGCTCGGGCGTGATCTCCTCGACGCTGTCGCCGGTCCGCAGCGTCGCGTTGGTCTCGCCGTCGGTGACGTACGGGCCGAAGCGGCCGTCCTTGACCACCACGGGCCGCTCGCTGACGGGGTCGGTGCCCAGCTCCTTCAGCGGGGGCTTGGCGGCGGCCCGGCCGCGCTGCTTGGGCTGGGCGTAGATCGCGAGGGCCTCTTCGAGGGTGATGTCGAAGAGCTGGTCCTCGGAGGTCAGCGACCGGGAATCGGTGCCCTTCTTCAGATACGGGCCGTACCGGCCGTTCTGCGCGGTGATCTCGACACCCTCGGCGTCCTCACCGACGACGCGCGGCAGCGACATCAGCTTGAGGGCGTCGGCGAGGGTGACCGTGTCCAGGGACATGGTCTTGAAGAGCGAGGCGGTGCGCGGCTTCACCGCGTTCTTGCCGGTCTTCGGCGTCCCCTCGGGCAGCACCTCGGTGACGTACGGGCCGTAGCGCCCGTCCTTGGCGATGATCTGGTTCCCGGTCACCGGGTCGGCTCCCAGCTCGAAGTCGCCGCTGGGCTTGGCCAGCAGCTCCTCGGCCAGTTCGACGGTCAGCTCGTCGGGGGCCAGGTCGTCGGGCACATCGGCGCGCTGGTGGCCTTCGGCGTCCTTCTCGCCCCGCTCGATGTACGGGCCGTAGCGGCCGACGCGGAGCTTGATGTCGTTGCCGACGGGGAAGGAGGAGATCTCCCGGGCGTCGATCGCGCCCAGGTCGGTGACCAGCGCCTTCAGACCGCCGAGGTGGTCGCCGTCGCCGTTGCCCGCGTCGGAGGCCGCTCCGGCTCCGGCGGTGTCGTCTCCGGGCTTGGCGCCGAAGTAGAAGCGCTTGAGCCACGGCACGGACTGGGCCTCGCCCCGCGAGATGCGGTCGAGGTCGTCCTCCATCCGGGCGGTGAAGTCGTAGTCGACGAGCCGGCCGAAGTGCTTCTCCAGCAGGTTGACCACGGCGAAGGACAGGAAGGACGGGACGAGCGCCGTGCCCTTCTTGAAGACGTAACCGCGGTCCAGGATCGTCCCGATGATCGAGGCGTACGTGGAGGGGCGGCCGATCTCGCGCTCTTCCAGCTCCTTGACCAGCGAGGCCTCGGTGTAGCGGGCCGGGGGCTTGGTGGCGTGCCCGTCGGCCGTGATCTCGTCGGCGGACAGCGCGTCGCCCTCGGCGACCTGCGGCAGCCGGCGCTCGCGGTCGTCCAGCTCGGCGTTCGGGTCGTCGGCGCCCTCGACGTACGCCTTCATGAAGCCGTGGAAGGTGATCGTCTTGCCGGAGGCGGAGAACTCGGCGTCCCGCCCGTCGCTCGCCCGGCCGCCGATCTTGACGGTGACCGAGTTACCCGTCGCGTCCTTCATCTGGGAGGCGACGGTCCGCTTCCAGATCAGCTCGTAGAGCCGGAACTGGTCGCCGGTGAGCCCGGTCTCGGCGGGGGTGCGGAAGCGGTCGCCGGAGGGGCGGATCGCCTCGTGCGCCTCCTGCGCGTTCTTGACCTTGCCGGCGTACGTACGCGGCTTCTCGGGGAGGTAGTTCGCCCCGTACAACTGCGTGACCTGGGCCCGGGCCGCGGCGACCGCGGTGTCGGAGAGGGTCGTGGAGTCCGTACGCATATAGGTGATGAAGCCGTTCTCGTACAGCTTCTGCGCCACCTGCATGGTCGCCTTCGCGCCGAAGCCCAGCTTGCGGCTCGCCTCCTGCTGGAGGGTCGTGGTCCGGAAGGGGGCGTACGGGGAACGGCGGTACGGCTTCGACTCGACGGACCGGACCGTGAAGGCGGAGTCGGCGAGCGCGGCGGCGAGCGCCCGGGCGTTCGCCTCGTCCAGGTGCAGGGTCTGGGCGGAGCCGGCCTTGAGCTGCCCGTCGGGGCCGAAGTCGCGGCCCTGGGCGATCCGGCGGCCGTCGACCGAGCTGAGGCGGGCGGTGAGGTTCGAGGGGTCGGAGGCGTCGCCGGTGCGGCCGGTGGCGAACTTTCCGGTGAGGTCCCAGTACTCGGCGGAGCGGAAGGCGATGCGCTCCCGCTCCCGCTCGACGACGAGGCGGGTGGCGACGGACTGGACGCGGCCCGCCGAGAGCTTCGGCATGACCTTCTTCCACAGGACCGGCGAAACCTCGTAGCCGTAGAGACGGTCGAGGATGCGGCGGGTCTCCTGGGCGTCGACCATGCGCTGGTTGAGCTCGCGCGGATTGGCCACGGCGGCCCGGATCGCGTCCTTGGTGATCTCGTGGAAGACCATCCGGTGAACCGGGACCTTGGGCCGCAGGACTTCCTGGAGGTGCCACGCGATGGCTTCGCCCTCGCGGTCCTCATCGGTGGCGAGGAAGAGTTCGTCGGACTCGGCCAGCAGCTGCTTCAGCTTCCTGACCTGGGCCTTCTTGTCCGCGTTGACGACATAGATGGGCTGGAAGTCGTGCTCGACGTCCACGCCGAGGCGGCGGACCTCGCCGGTGTACTCGTCCGGGACCTCGGCCGCGCCGTTCGGGAGGTCGCGGATGTGCCCGACGCTCGCCTCGACGACGTATCCGGGGCCGAGATAGCCCTTGATCGTCTTCGCCTTGGCAGGCGACTCGACGATGACGAGTCGGCGGCCGCCCTGTGCGGTCTCGCTGGTCGGGGACAACTTCGCTCTTCTCTCCGGTCGACACTCGGTGGGCATCCGGGCGGCGTCATGACGCCGCCCGCGGTGCTGTCGCTGCGGAGTGTGACGGTACAACCCGCCCCCGTGTCAAACGGCAAAAGCCCGCAACGGCCACTCGAACGGTAACCCGACTTCCGCCATTCCTGCCGCCCGGACCGCCGGGTCCGCGCCACGCGGGGCTTCGGCCCGCGGCCTTTCGGAGACGGTGGCGGTGTCCGCCGGGAGACCCGTCGGCCCTGGCGTCGCCCGGCCGGAGGCGGGGATCAGACGTGCGTGAAGACCCACACACCGAGGCCGAGGAAAACCACGCCGAAGAGCGTCGTGAGAGCGGTGGAGGCGACCGGGCTCACACCGTGCGCCACCGGCGCGCGGTGCAGGGCTCGCGCCCCTGTCCAGATCAGGAGGGCGGCGCCGAACAGGGCCAGGGCCGTACCGGCGAAGACTGCGGTGGCGCTCTCCATGTCGTTCCCCTGGACCGTCGTGTGACCCGTCGCACGGCTCGTCGGGGAGCCGCCCGGGACGGGCCGGGCCGGCCCGTCGGAGCCGGACCTGGGCGGCCCGGCACGGGGAGGCTGTCACCCGGGGGCGTCGCCCACACGAACCCCGGGTGAACAGCACTCCCCCGCCGACCGGCGGAACGCTTTCGGCGGGACGCGGAGGGGTGGGGCCGGGGCCGGGGGCGGGTCCTGGCCCGGGCCGGGGACGCCCGTGACCGGAATGTACGGTCCGGGCGCGCCACGCGGGAAGTGCGGCACACGAACACGCTGGTCAATAAGGACAGCGCGCCTCGGACAACGACCAGCACGGGTCAGTACCGGAAGGCACCCGGCCCGCACTCGGGGCGACCGGCCGCACTCGGCACGGCCGGGGCGGCGGGCACGCCCCGGCCGGGCGGGCATTCGACACCCGGGCGCCCGGGGCTGCGAACCTCCCGGTATGCGGGGCTCCAGGCGTCCGGGGCGAAGGGTGCCCCCGACAGCCCCGGCGACCGGGACGACCGGCACCCGGGCGACCGGAACGACCGGGACCCGGGCGTCGGTCCGACCGACCGGCACCCCGAGTCCCGCACTCCGAGCCCCCGGGCACGGCCGCCCTACTCCCCCCGCGCCCCGACGCCGGACGCCGGCTCCAGGAAGCCCTCCTCGACCAGCAGCCGGATCGCCTGCGGTGTCCGGTCACGCAGAAGCACCGGGTCCTCCGCCATCAACTGCGCGATGGCGTCCAGGATCCGCCCGGCGGGCAGCGACCCGTCGCACACACCGGCGAACCCGGCGGCCACCGCGTCGACCTTGGTCGCCCGCATCATGCCCCGGTGCTGGCGCAGCACCACGTGCTCGGGGTCCTCCGCCCCCGGCAGGCCGACCTGCTCCTGGACGACCTCGGCGGCAAGGGTGAAGTGCCCGGCGAGCAGCGCCGCGTCGTCCTGGTCGCGGAGGTAGTCCTGGCGGGCGAAGTGCTCCTCCACCGCCCGGCCCAGCGGCTGCTGCACCGCGTGCGGCCACTCCTCGACGACGATCGAGGGGTTCCCGGCCGCCGCCGCGGAGGACTTGCGCAGAGTGATCCAGCCGAAGCCGACGGACGTGGTGCCCCGGGCCTCGAACTCGTCGAGCCACGCCTCGTACCGCTCGTCGTACTCGGCGGGGTCGCTGCGGTGGTCGCCGCTGTCCCGCAGCCACAGCTCGGCGTACTGCGTGACGTCCTGGACCTCGCGCTGGACGATCCAGGCGTCGCAGCCGTACGGCACCCAGGAGCGCAGCCGGTCCTGCCACTCCTCGCCCTCCACGTGCTGCCAGTTGGCGAGGAACTGGGCGTAACCCCCTTCGTTCAGATGGTCGCCCGCCTGCTGCACCAGCGTGCGGCACAGGTCGTCGCCGCCCATGCCGCCGTCCCGGTAGGTGAGGCGGGCACCGGGCGAGATGACGAACGGCGGGTTGGAGACGATCAGGTCGAACGTGTCGGAGCCCACCGGCTCGAAGAGGGACCCCTCGCGCAGGTCGGCGGGGGCGGCGCCGGACAGGGCGAGGGTGAGCCGGGTGAACTCCAGGGCACGGGGGTTGAGGTCGGTGGCGGTGACCCGGGTCGCGTGCTGGGCGGCGTGGAGCGCCTGGATACCGGAGCCCGTACCGAGATCGAGCGCCGAGGCGACCGGCGTACGCACGGTGATCCCGGCGAGGGTGGTGGAGGCTCCGCCGACGCCGAGGACGACGCCCTCCTCGCGCGAGCCGATCCCGCCCGCGCCGCCGACCGCGCAGCCGAGGTCGGACACGATGAACCAGTCCTCGCCGTCCGGCCCCCCGTACGGCCGTACGTCGACGCGTGCACGGATCTCCCCGCCCGCACCGCCTTCGCGATTCACCCAGCCGTCCTCGACGCACTCATCCAGCGGAAGGGCTTCACGGGCCCGCTCCTCGGTGACGGGGCGCTGGAGAAGGAACAGCCGCACCAGCGTGTCGAGCGGAGTGTCGCCCCGGGTGGCCCGCAGGGCGGGGACGGTCTCGCTGCGCGCAAGGGCGGCGTAGGCGGGCGCGCCGAGGCGGTCGAGGAGCCCGTCCGCGGTGAAGTCCGCGGCGAGCAGGGCCTCACGGAGGGCGGCGGCGTGGTCGGGTGCGGGAAGGCTGCTCTTACTCACCCTCCCATTGTGTCCGGTCGCACCGACAACGGCAGCGGCCCGGACACCCACCGGGTGTCCGGGCCGTCAGCGGGAGAACAGCGCTCAGGACTTCTTCTCCGAGGATTCCTTGTCCGCCGGCTCCTTGTCCGCGGAGCCCTTGTCCTCGGAGTCCTTGTCGTCGGACTCCTTCTTGTCGTCGGCCGAGCCCTCCGGGGACGCGTCGTCGCCGGCACCGGCCGCCCCGGAACCGGAGGGGCCGGTGGAAGCGGTCTGCTTCTGGCAGCCCTCCTGCTTCGACATCGCGACACCGACCTCGCCGGACTGGAGCTTCCTCAGCGCCTTGTCACCACCGGTGCTGATCTTGTTCAGCTCGTCGGCGATGGTCTTCAGCCCGTCGGCGAACTTGCTCTGGTCCTTGGTGTCGAGTGCGTCGACCTGGGTCTTGAGGTCCGCATATGCCTTGGAGGAGGCGTTGAGCTCCTTCACCGCCGCCTTCTGCGTGGCCTCGCCGCCGTCGACGGGCGGCGGACCGGCGGAGTCCACAGCCGTCCCCAGCGCCTTGTACGCCTCGGACATCTCCTGGAAAGCGACCGAGTCGGCCTTCTGGACGTCGGCGGGCTTGTTGTTGTCCCCGGTCTTCTCGAGGATCGACGCGTTGGCGTTGTTGATCTTCTGGAGTTGCGGCTGAACCTGGTCGCAGACCTTCTTGGCCCAGTCGTTGACCTTGTTGTCGCTGTCGTCGCTGCAGCCCGACAGCGTCAGCACGAGTACCGCACCGCCGGACAGTGCGGCTGCAAGCTTCTTGTTCACCGGATCGGTCCCTTCCAAGGCTCTCGGCCCGGAACTTACACGGCGAGGGGACGACAGCCGGGTGCCGGTCATCCTTTATGCACCCTTTTGAAGCCATTTGCATCAAGGGAAATGAGGGAGATGCCACTCATGAAGAGAACCGCACGTGTGAGCGGTCACTCATCCGAATGAAGGTTTTCGCGTTGGCGGTGTCCGACAGGAAGGAAGCAGGAGGGGGCCCGCACGCCGAAGGCGCCGGACGAGAGCGGTCCCTGGGGAGGGGAGGCTGGGGCCCCCGCAAGAAAAGATGGGCGGACGGCACATCAGCACGGGCCGTCCGCCCCCTTTTTGATGGACCGTCACCTCACGACGAGGCCACCACCGACATCCAGAGCCTCCCCCTCCCCTGCCTACGGGTCACGGAGCCGCCGCCGGATCCGGCGCCGGGACCGAGGGGCCGCCGTCCCCCGGGACGTCGTCGTCGCCCACGGCGATGCCCCGCCGCTTGGAGACGTACACCGCCGCGACGATGATCCCGCTGGCGACGACGGCCACCAGCGCCCGCACCCAGGGGTTCGCGTCCGCGCCGTAACTGAACTGCACGATCGCCGGGGCGATGAGCAGGGCGACCAGGTTCATCACCTTGAGGAGCGGGTTGATCGCCGGACCCGCCGTGTCCTTGAACGGGTCGCCGACCGTGTCACCGATGACGGTCGCCGCATGGGCCTCGCTGCCCTTGCCCCCGTGGTGGCCGTCCTCGACGAGCTTCTTGGCGTTGTCCCAGGCCCCGCCGGAGTTGGCGAGGAACACCGCCATCAGCGTTCCGGCGCCGATCGCGCCGGCGAGGTACGAGCCGAGCGCGCCGACGCCGAGGGTGAAGCCGACCGCGATCGGCGCGAGTACCGCGAGGAGGCCGGGCGTGGCCAGTTCACGGAGGGCGTCGCGGGTGCAGATGTCGACGACGCGCCCGTACTGCGGCTTCTCCGAGTAGTCCATGATCCCGGGGCGCTCACGGAACTGCCGCCTGACCTCGTAGACCACGGATCCGGCGGACCGGGACACGGCGTTGATGGCGAGCCCGGAGAACAGGAAGACGACCGCCGCGCCCAGGATCAGGCCGACGAGGTTGTTGGGTTGCGAGATGTCCAGGCTCAGCCCGAGCTCGCCCGCCCCGGCCCCGACGTCGTCGACCGCCGTGGCGATGGCGTCGCGGTAGGACCCGAAGAGCGCGGCGGCCGCGAGCACGGCGGTGGCGATGGCGATGCCCTTGGTGATGGCCTTGGTCGTGTTGCCGACCGCGTCCAGGTCGGTGAGCACCTGGGCGCCGGCCCCCGTGACGTCGCCGGACATCTCGGCAATGCCCTGGGCGTTGTCGGAGACCGGGCCGAAGGTGTCCATGGCCACGATGACGCCCACCGTGGTGAGGAGCCCCGTTCCGGCGAGCGCGACCGCGAAGAGCGCCAGCATGATCGACGTACCGCCCAGCAGGAACGCCCCGTAGACGCCGAGGCCGATCAGCAGCGCGGTGTAGACGGCCGACTCCAGACCGATGGAGATCCCCGCGAGCACCACGGTGGCCGGGCCGGTCAGCGAGGACTTCCCGATGTCCCGGACGGGGCGGCGGTTGGTCTCGGTGAAGTAGCCGGTCAGCTGTTGGATGAGCGCGGCCAGGACGATCCCGATGGCCACCGCGACCAGCGCGAAGACCCGCGGATCACCGCCGTGCGCGGTGATCGCCCCGTCGGTGACCCCGTCCAGCTCGGCGTACGAGGACGGCAGATAGGTGAAGGCGGCCACGGCCACGAGTCCGAGCGAGATCAGCGCGGAGATGAAGAAGCCTCGGTTGATCGCGGTCATCCCGCTGCGGTCGGCGCGGCGCGGGGCGACGGCGAAGATCCCGATCATCGCGGTGACGACACCGATCGCCGGGACCATCAGGGGGAAGGCGAGACCGGAGTCCCCGAACGCGGCCGTACCGAGGATCAGCGCGGCGACGAGCGTCACGGCGTACGACTCGAAGAGGTCGGCGGCCATGCCCGCACAGTCCCCGACGTTGTCGCCCACGTTGTCGGCGATGGTGGCGGCGTTACGCGGATCGTCCTCCGGGATGCCTTGCTCCACCTTGCCCACCAAGTCGGCGCCCACGTCCGCGGCCTTGGTGAAGATCCCGCCACCGACCCTCATGAACATGGCGATGAGCGCCGCACCGAGGCCGAACCCCTCCAACACCTTGGGCGCGTCGGCGGCATAGACGAGCACGACACAGGAGGCCCCGAGCAGACCGAGTCCCACCGTGATCATTCCGACCACACCACCGGTACGGAAAGCGATCTTCATCGCTTTGTGCGAGACGGAGGTGAGATCCTTTTCCGGTTCGCCTTCCGCCGGAGTCGCCTCCCGCGCGGCTGCGGCAACCCGCACATTGCTCCGGACGGCGAGCTGCATGCCGATGTATCCGGTCGCCGCCGAGAAAAGCGCACCCACCAGGAAGAAGAGGGAACGCCCTGCGCGCTGTGACCAGTTGTCGGCCGGCAACAGGAACAGCAGGAAGAACACGACGACGGAGAAGACACCCACCGTGCGCAGTTGCCGAGCCAGATAGGCGTTCGCACCCTCCTGGATCGCCGCGGCGATCTCCTTCATCCGTTCGGTGCCCTCGCCGGCCGCCAGAACCTGGCGTACGAGCAGCTGGGCGGCGATCAGCGCGGCGACGGCGACGACCGCCACGACGATGACGATCAGCCGGTTGCCGTCCGTGAGTACAGCCGCCGCGAGGGAAGCGGGCCGGTCGGAAAGTGCGGATTCTTGAGTCAGTACTGCCATTGGGGTGGTGAAGAACTCCGCCATACGTCCTCCTTGACGCTCAGCGCTCAAGTCGTGGACGGATTGTAGGGAGCGGAACCTGATCAAAACAGTGGGCGGGAAGAGAATTGATCGCTCTCCCTCCAACGCCGAAAGATCAGCGGAGTGATTCTGCTCGAATGCAGTAATGAGGCAGACGCATTACCCGGAAAACTTCGACGATTCCTCGCCGAGCCCTCGATGAAAAAGGCCCTGCTCAACAGGGCCTGGAAAAACGAGACATCACGTCACCCGGACGTCTGGGGGCCCGCGAGCCGGACCTCAGCACCGACCGCCTCGCGCGCGAACACAGAGATAGGGGCATGACCTGGTTGGTGACACGGGCGCAGGGACAGGCGCGAGTACACGGGCACGAGTACACGGCTTCGGGCACGCAGGTTCGACCCCGCGGACACGAGCGCGGGCCTCACGGCCGTACGGGGGGCTCCAAGGCCGGGACGGCGGCTTTCACATCCGCACCGCGGCCCCAAGCCCGCGCCGCAGCCTCAGGGCCGTACCGCGGCGTCGGCTGTCGGCCAGCTCATACGGATCACTCCGCCGCCTGCACCGGAACGAACCTCCACATCGTCGACGAGGCCGCTGATGACCGCGAGGCCCATCTCGTCCTCGCCCTCACCGTCGGCCTCGGAGTCGGGTCGCGCGGACCCCGCTCCGGACCCACCACCGGAGGCGTCACCCGCCCCGGACTCGGCGGGATCGGCGCCGGGGCCGGGAACGCTGTCCCCGACCTCGATGGAGAACGCCTTCTCCTCCTCGGTCAGCGCGACGCTGACCGGCGCGGTGATGCCGTGACTGCGGTGCAGCCCGACCGCACGGCTGCACGCCTCACCGACGGCGAGCCTGACCTCGTCGAGCACCGCCTCGTCCACGCCGGCCCGGCGCGCCACGGCGGCCGCCACCAGGCGGGCCGTCCTGACATGTTCAGGCTGGGCGCTGAAGCGGAGTTCAACGGTGGCCATGCCATCCCCCTCGAACGTTCGGGCGTACGCCTCAGGGGCCCCGGGCGTGTCGCCCGGCACCCCTGCTCTCTCCTCCTCCGGAAGCCGACAAAGCCGACAGCCGACCCGAGGGTCGACCGCCTGCCCGTCGCGGCCCATGCGCTGCCGCTGCCGGCCTGTTCACCGCCTGCCGACCGGCCCGGAGGCCGGTCCGCTCCGACCTCAGTCGGTGGCGGCGACAGCCTCGTCGACCGTGGTGTGAATCGGAAACACCTTGGTCAGACCCGTGATCCGGAAGATCTTGAGAATGCGCTCCTGGTTGCAGACCAGGCGCAGCGAGCCCTCATGGGCCCGGACACGCTTCAAGCCACCCACGAGCACGCCGAGGCCGGTGGAGTCGAGGAAGTCGACGCCTTCCATGTCGACAACCAGGTGATAGCTGCCGTCATTCACCAACTCGACCAACTGCTCGCGCAGCTTGGGCGCGGTATACACATCAATCTCGCCACCGACCTCGACGACCGTACGGTCGCCACCAGGGCCGGACACATTGCGAGTCGACAAGGACAGGTCCACGGATCCTCCAGCACCTTGCTATCGAGCGGTCGCCCCTCGGTCTCCCCGACGGAGGCCAGGGGACGGATCGCCAGCCGCGATGGCATTCAATCACTTACCAGCAGCCATGCACGACGCCTTGGGACCATTGTCCGTCACGCCAGTGACACACTCGGTGCCGATGGCCAAGAATCACCGTCCCGGACAACCAGCCGAGAGCAGGGGCTCGCGCCCCTCTCCCGCCATGATCCTCGACCGGCTCGCCGTAGGGGCGGGCCGGGCCGCGCGCATCACTCATACGGAGCACTTGCCCCCGAGATCGGGAACCCATGCCATCTGGCCGGATCGCGTGCGGCCAGAAGTGATCTCGGCGATCGAGAAAGCCGGGATCGACCGTCCGTGGGCGCATCAGGCGGCTGCGGCCGAGCACGCTCTGGACGGCGATTCCGTCGTGATCGCCACCGGCACGGCCTCCGGAAAGTCCCTCGCGTACCTGGCGCCGGTCCTCAGCACCCTGCTGGACGGCTCCGAGGCCCCGAACGGCCGCGGGGCCACCGCCCTGTACCTCGCCCCCACCAAGGCCCTGGCGGCCGACCAACGGCGCTCGGTGAAGGCGCTCGCGGCCCCGCTCGGCAACGCCGTCCGGCCCGCGGTCTACGACGGCGACACCCCGGTCGAGGAACGCGAATGGGTACGGCAGTACGCCAACTACGTCCTGACCAACCCCGACATGCTGCACCGCGGCATCCTCCCCTCCCATCCCCGCTGGTCCTCGTTCCTGCGCGCCCTGCGGTTCGTCGTGATCGACGAGTGCCACACCTACCGGGGCGTCTTCGGCTCCCATGTAGCCCAGGTGCTGCGCCGCCTGCGCCGCCTGTGTGCCCGTTACGGGGCCGATCCGGTCTTCCTGCTCGCCTCGGCCACCGCGGCGGACCCCGCGGTCGCAGCCGGACGCCTGACGGGCCTGCCGGTCGTCGAGGTGTCCGACGACGCCTCCCCGCGCGGCGAGCTGGTCTTCGCCCTGTGGGAGCCCCCGCTGACCGACCTGCACGGTGAGAAGGGCGCCCCCGTACGCCGTACCGCGACGGCCGAGACCGCCGACCTGCTGACCGACCTGACCCTCCAGGGGGTCCGCTCGGTCGCCTTCGTACGTTCCCGGCGCGGCGCGGAACTGATCTCGGTGATCGCCAAGGAACGCCTCGCGGAGGTCGACCGCTCGCTGCCGAAGCGGGTCGCCGCCTATCGCGGGGGTTACCTTCCCGAGGAGCGCCGGGCCCTGGAGCGGGCTCTGCACTCCGGCGAACTGCTCGGCCTGGCGGCCACCACCGCCCTGGAGCTCGGCATCGACGTCTCCGGCCTCGACTCGGTGGTCATTTGCGGCTACCCGGGCACACGGGCCTCCCTCTGGCAGCAGGCGGGCCGCGCCGGCCGCTCGGGGCAGGGCGCCCTGGCCATCCTGGTGGCCCGGGACGACCCGCTGGACACCTACCTGGTGCACCACCCGGAGGCGCTGTTCCGGCAGCCCGTCGAGTCGACGGTGCTGGACCCGGACAACCCCTACGTCCTGGCCCCCCACCTCTGCGCCGCAGCTGCCGAACTCCCCCTCACCGAAGCGGACATCGCCCTCTTCGGCCCTGCCGTTCCCGAGCTGCTGCCGCAACTGGAGGCGGCGAAACTGCTGCGCCGGCGCGCGTCGGGCTGGCACTGGACCCGCCGCGAACGGGCCGCCGATCTCGCCGACATCCGGGGCGGGGGCGGCCGCCCCGTCCAGATCGTCGAGGAGGGCACCGGCCGGCTGCTGGGCACCGTCGACGCGGCCGCCGCCCACACGGCCGTCCACGAGGGAGCCGTCCACCTCCACCAGGGCCGCACCCACCTGGTCCGGAAACTGGACCTGGAGGACTCCGTGGCCCTCGTCGAGCAGGCCGAACCCCGTATTCGACGGTCGCCCGCGACACCACGGCCATCACCGTCCTGGACACCGACACCGAGATCCCCTGGGGCCAGGGGCGGCTCTGCTACGGCTCCGTCGAAGTCACCAACCAGGTCGTCTCCTTCCTCCGCCGCAAACTGATCACCGGGGAGGTCCTGGGCGAAACCAAGCTCGACCTGCCGCCCCGCACGCTGCGCACCCGCGCCGTCTGGTGGACGGTCACCGAGGACCAACTCGACGCCGCCCGCATCAATCCGGAGATCCTCGGCGGTGCCCTGCACGCCGCCGAACACGCCTCGATCGGGCTCCTCCCCCTCTTCGCCACCTGCGACCGCTGGGACATCGGCGGCGTCTCCGTACCGCTGCATCCGGACACCCTCCTGCCGACGGTCTTCGTCTACGACGGCCACCCCGGCGGAGCCGGATTCGCCGAGCGGGCCTTCCACACCGCCCGTGCCTGGCTGACGGCGACCCGGGAGGCCATCGCCTCCTGCGAGTGCGAGGCGGGCTGTCCCTCGTGCATCCAGTCCCCCAAGTGCGGCAACGGCAACGAGCCTCTGCACAAACGCGGAGCCGTACGCCTCCTCACCGAACTCCTCAGAGCCGCTCCCGCAGAACCGGACGGCCCGAACGCCCCGGAGGACTGACCCGACGAGAAGGAAACCGACGGCCCCCGGACCGCCATACCGACGAGACGTCAGAGCTCGGCACGAGGCTCAGCCGGAGCATCGCCAGAAGGATCTGCCGGAGGTCGGACGGGGGTGTCGGCCGGGCCCCTGGCCGAAGGGCCTGTGGGAGGCCCGGCCCGGGCTCTGACGGTGGGAAGGTAGGGCCCGAATCCCGAGCGGGCCGTCACATCGGCGACCTCTCCCAGCACCACGCAGCGAACGACCACGGCGTCCTGCGCCAGGGCCACTCTCCGGGCCGCCGCACACGCGGCCTCCGCCCCCTCCAATGCCCGGTCCGCAGCCGCGAGAGCCGCCAGATCCGCGGCCCCGCCCGCACGGTGACGGGCAGCCACGGCCTGCCCCAGCGCGAGCACCACCGCGAACACGGTGCACAGGCCGGCCACGGTGACAGCCGCCCACACGGTCGCCACGCCGCGGTCAGCGCCGCCACCCCGGCCCCAGCGCCCACGTCGGGCCAGGCCCCGACCAAGGACGCTCCAGCCCCGTCCCCCGCCCATGCCCCGGCACCATCCCTCACACATGCCCCGGCCCCGGCCTCTTCCCCGGTCCCAGTCCCGGTCCCGGTCCCGGCCAACGGCACTCCACCCCCGGCCCGCACCCCAGCTCCGCCCCCGGAGCACGCCCCACCGGCGACGTCTGTCCGGCTCCAGTCCCCGGCCTCCAGCTCTCCTCGCCCTCATGGTCCGGCACCCCCACCGTGTCCTCCGCCAAGGCGGCCGCCTCGGCGCTCAACGTCAGGGCCAGCACACGCGGCCCCCGGGTCGGTGCCTCCACCCGGACGCGCCACATGTCTCCCGCCCGCCCCATCTCGACCCGGGCCCCCTGGGGCGCCGCGTCCCGCGCGGCGCCCAGCACGGCCGTCTCCGGCTCCGAACGGGCCGCGGCCCGAGCGCCCGCCCGCGCCGCATCCACGCACCGGATCTGGTCCGCAGCGGCCAGCAACGCCCAGAGCAGAGCCAAGACGAACGCCACGAGCACCGGGATCACCACAGCCGCCTCCGCGGTCACCGCGCCCCGATCGCCGCCCCGAGCTCCGCCGCCACCTGAGGCCGGGCCCCGGGGCCACCAACGCTCGCGACCCCGGTCGAGCCGCCGGCAGAGACCTCGGTCGAGAGACCGGGAGAGGCACCGGCCCCACGCCCGGAAGCGGGCCCCCGGGCCGGGCCCCGACCTGATCTCAGAACTTCGCATCGAGCGCGTCCTCGACCAGTGACTGCAGTGCCGACAGCACCGGCCCGCTGTTCACGACCTTGTAGAGCACCGCCGCGAAGGCACACGCCGCGATCGTTCCCACCGCGTACTCGGAGGTGGTCATCCCCCGATCGGACCGTCCGAGCCGACCCGCCCACCACGCGGACCACCTCGCCCGCCGGTCCGGCGCCCCCGCGACCAGCCGCCCCCGGCGCAGAGCGCCGACGGCGCGGTCCCAGAACTTCGTTTCCATTTCATCCCCCGATGAACATCGATGACGAGCGGGAGCCCGAACGGAACACCCGCGATTGACAGCGAAAGTGAATGACCGGCAGAGCAACCCGACGGCGTCCGTCGGCAGCCGTCGGCCACGGACCGCGCACAGCCTCACCGGCCCGGACCGCCGGTCGCGAGCAGGTCGCCGGCCAGGCCGATGATCACCGGCGCCACCCCGACCGCCAGGAAGGCGGGGAGGAAGCAGAGGCCGACCGGCGCGGTGATCAACACTCCAGCCCGTTGCGCCCGCGCCACCGCGGCGGCGGCTCGCTCGGCGCGTATCGACGCGGCCAGCCTGGCGATGGGATCGGCCGCCGGGGCCCCCGTCGCACCCGCCCGGTACAGGCAGCGGGCCAGCGAGCCCGCGCCCGGTATCTCCCCGAACCGACCCCACGCCTCGGCCGGTTCGCCGCCGAGGCGGATCTCGACGGCGGTTCGGGCGAGCCGGTCCCCGACCGGGCCGCCGATGGACCGGCCCACCTCCTCGGCGGCCTCCCGGGGACCCGCCCCGACCGCGACACAGGCGGCCAGCAGATCCGCGGCCAGGGGGAGCTGCCCGGCGATCGCGGCACGCTCCGGAGGGCTCTGGCAGGGACGGCCACGGGGGCGGGTTCGCTGCCACCGCCACGCCCCGTACGCCGCGGCCGCCCCGACCGCGCAGCCCAGCACACCGCCGACCAGGATCCATCCGGTCAGCCAGGCCCCGCCCGGCGCCGCCCATCGCCACACGGCCTCGGAACGGCTCGGACCACCCCCCGACCGGAGCCGTGCGACCAGTCGGCCCCACCCGCCGGACCGGGAAACCGCGTCCGTCCCCAACAACCGCGCGCCCCGCCCACGAACCGCCCGCTTCCGGTATCTGGCAGCGATCACGGCTGCCACCTGGGCCGTCGCCCCCAACACCGCCGCCGACATCCCCAGGCTGTGGAGAACTTCTCCGCCCACCCCGTTCACACCGCCTCCCCTCCCCGCACGATCCGGCGGGCCCAGCACAGCCCGGCCGCCTCCAGGAACGAGCCCACCGCCAGACAGGCCAGACCGCCCGGGGTGTGCAGCAGTACGCGCAAGGGCTCGGCGCCGAGGGCCGCACCCAGCCCCAGACCCGCGACGGGGAGCAGCGCCAGGACCACGACCGTCGACCACGCCCCCGCCAGCTGGGCGCGTAACTCCTCCCGTCTGCGCCGGTCCTCCCGCAGCGCGGCCTCCAGGCGCTCCAGCCCGCCCGCCAGGCCCGCCCCTCCGTCCACGGCCACTCGCCAGCACGCGGCCATCCCGGACAGGCCACCCATCCCCGGGCCCTCCGCCGCCTGACGCAGCGCGGCCGGCACATCACCGCCGAACCGTGCCGCCGCCAGCACGGCGGCCTCCGCCTCCCCCAGCCTGCCGCCGGCAACGGTCGCTGCCGCAGGGCCCTCCTCCGCGATGCCTTCTCGCAGCGCGACCGACAACGCCTGCCCCGGCTCCCGCCCGGCCCGCAACTCCCCGACCACGGCTCCGCACAGCGCCACGACCGCGGTCGCGCCCTTCTCCGCCTCCCGCGCTCCGGCCCGCCTCCGCAGCCATCGGCGTACCAACGGGACCGCGACGGCCCCCGCGACCAGCGGCAGCACCGAACTTCCCAGCACCGCGAGCAGGACCGCGCCCGGGACGCACCACCACTCCCGACGCACTCGGGCCGTCTCGGCAACGCGCCCCCGGGCCTCGATCAGTCGTGACCACCAACTCCACGACCGACGCGGCTGGGGCGGAGCGTCCACGAACAGCACCCGCGCCCGCCGCACGCCCGGGTCCCGCATCATCGCGAGCCACACCGCCGATCCCGCGCAGAGAGCCACCGCGTGGGCGGCGTACGCCGATGTCACCGCTGTCGTCGCAGTCGCTGTCGTCGCGGTAACCGTCGCCATCGCCATCACAGCGCACCGCCGATCAGCGACCGCAGCCGTTCCCAGCCCCGCTCCGGAACGAAGCCGCCGACGCCCCAGCTCAGGGCCGGAACCGTGAAGACGAGCCCCGCGGCATCCCGCTCCAGGACGTGCACCTCGGCGACGCGTCGTTGCCCCGCGCGATCCCGTACGAGATGGACGACCACCGAGAGAGCAGCCGCCAACTGGCTGTGCAGGGCGACCCGGTCGAGACCGGCGGCGGTGCCCAGGGCCTCCAGCCGGGCGGGGACATGCTCGGCGGCATTCGCGTGAACGGTGCCACAGCCCCCTTCGTGCCCGGTGTTCAAAGCAGCCAGCAGTTGGGTGACTTCAGCTCCGCGCACCTCGCCGACGACCAGCCGGTCGGGCCGCATCCGCAGCGCCTGCCGGACCAGATCGCGCAATGTCACGCGGCCCGCGCCCTCCTGATTGGCCGGGCGGGACTCCAGGCGGACCACATGCGGATGGTCCGGTCGCAGTTCGGCGGAGTCTTCGGCGAGCACGATCCGCTCGTTCACTCCGACCGCGCCCAGCAGGCTGGAGAGAAGCGTCGTCTTGCCCGCCCCGGTACCTCCGCTGATCACATAGGAGATCCGGGCTTCCACGAGGGCCCGCAGGATCCGGTCGCCGCCCGGCGGCACCGTGCCCGCGTCCACCAACTCCGCGAGCGAGAAAGCTCGCGGCCGCACCACGCGCAGGGAGAGGCAGGTCGAGGCGACGGCCACCGGGGGCAGCACCGCGTGCATCCGTGTGCCGTCGGGCAGCCGTGCGTCCACCCAGGGCCGTGCGTCGTCCAGCCTCCTGCCGGCCACCGCCGCGAGACGCTGGGCCAGCCTGCGGACAGCCGCCGCGTCCGGGAAGGTGACCCCCGTCAGTTGGAGCCCACCGCCCCGGTCCACCCACACCCGGTCCGGTGCGGACACCAGCACATCGGTCACCTCCGGATCTGCGAGCAACGGCTCCAGCACGCCTGTGCCGACGAGTTCACCGCGCAGCTCCGCTGCTGCTCCCAGCACCTCGGCGTCTCCCAGCAGCCGCCCTTGGGCCCGTAGGGCGGCGGCCACTCCGGCCGGGGTGGGAGCGGCACCGCTGCGTGCCAGCCGCTGACGGACGGCGTCGAGCAATTCGTCCGTCATGCCGTTCCTCCTCCGGGCGGGCCGGCCACGGGACTCGTGTCTCCCGCTGCCGCCACCTGGTCCCAGAAGGCCGCGCAGAACCGGGCCAAGGAGCTCCGGGCGTTGCCGCCGGGCGGGATTCCGTCGTCCTGGGAGTCCAGAAGGCCTGGTTCCCACGGGAGTTCACCGACGAGCGGAAGGCCGACGGCCCGGGCGACCCAGCGCCCGTCCAGCCCCGACGCATACGGGCCCCGAGGTACTACCCGCAGGTCGTCCAACACCATTCCGGCCGTGGACGCAACGCGCTTGGCCGCAGCCACCGCGCGCAGTTCACCCGGCACCACGAGCAGCCCGAGATCGAGTTGGGCCAGGGCTTCGGCGACTCCCTCGTCGACCCGGCGCGGAAGGTCCACGACCACCACTCCGCCGAGCCGGCGCGCGGCGGCGAGCACCGCCCGCATCGCCTGCGGCGGGATCACCACCTCGTCGTCGCGTCCCCAGCTCAGCACCCGCAGCCCGTGAAGCGCGGGCAGCGAGTCCTCAAGGGCTCCGCCTCCGAGCCGCCCCTTCGACTGCGCGAAATCCGGCCATCGCAGGCCCTCGGCCCGTTCGCCGCCGAGCAGGACGTCGATCCCGCCCCCCAGCGGGTCGGCGTCGATCAGCATCGTCCGCCGACCGGCCCTCGCCGCACTCACGGCAAGGGCGCAGGCCAGCGTCGATGCGCCGGAGCCGCCCCGGCCGCCCATCACGCCGACGGTGAGCGCCGGCCGTCCCACACCCTCGGCGGCGTTGGCGATCTGATCGACGAGCCAGCCCTCGGAATCGGGCAACCGCAGCACATACTCGGCCCCGATCTCCACCGCCCGCCGCCAGACGTCCGGATCGTCCTGGTCCCGGCCGACCAGAATCACCCCCTTCCTCCGGTCGGCGCCCCGGCATCGCGCGGCGGCGTCGTCGCCCACCAGCACCAGCGGAGCCCGCTCCCAGCTGCCACGGCGCCCGGGCGGCCCGTGATGGACCTCCGGCTCGGCACCGGCCACCGCGCACAGCCGCAGCAGGTCATCCAGCAGCTCCACGTCCTCCGTCACGATCAGCGGGCCTCCGCGCCGCCCGCCGACGACCGCCGCCTCTTCTCCTGCGAGGGATCCAGCCACGATCTCCGCCCCCTTCTCACTGCCCCTTCAGTGCGGTTCGCGGTGTTCTCGGAGCGTTTCCGAGATGCGCGAGTCCGGCACCCGCGGACTTCGCGGGTGGAATCAACGTGCAGCACCACGGAAAAACATGTGGATCTTGATGAAGAACTGTGGACAACCCCGGGGTTGTGAATAACTTCGTCACCCATACCAGCGACTTCCGGAGAGCAGCCTCTTGGCTACACACTGTGACGAGACGAGTCGCACGAAGGTCGGCTCACACGATCAGGCCGATGACGGCCGGATGGGAGACATAAGGTGGTTTCCACCCCTAAAACGCGTCCGGACATGCGACGACCCCCGCCGGGGGGGAGAGCGGGGGTCGTCCCCACGGCCGACTCGGGGGGGGGAGGAGTCGGACCGGGTTAGCACGGTCGCGAACGATCCGTGACTTCCATGGTGTACCCGAGGCCCTTCTCAGGCAAACCCACGCGCCGGAGTTTACGCCGAATGGTGGGCCCCTATGCTCAGCGTTGTGGAAAACTGCTTCTCGCCGCGCACAGCAGCCTTCTTTGACCTGGACAAGACGGTCATTGCGAAGTCTTCGACGCTGACCTTCAGCAAGTCCTTCTACCAAGGCGGACTGATCAACCGCCGCGCCGTACTGCGCACCGCGTACACACAGTTCGTGTTCCTCGCCGGGGGCGCGGACCACGACCAGATGGAGCGGATGCGCGAATACCTCTCCGCCCTCTGCAAGGGGTGGAACGTCCAGCAGGTCAAGGAGATCGTTGCTGAGACCCTGCACGACCTGATCGACCCGATCATCTACGACGAGGCCGCCACCCTCATCGAGGAACACCACACGGCAGGACGCGACGTGGTCATCGTCTCGACCTCCGGCGCCGAAGTCGTCGAACCCATCGGCGAACTGCTCGGCGCGGACCGGGTCGTCGCCACGCGCATGGTCGTCGGCGACGACGGCTGCTTCACGGGAGAGATCGAGTACTACGCCTACGGCCCTACCAAGGCCGAGGCCGTGAGGGCGCTCGCAGTCTCGGAGGGGTACGACCTTTCGCGCTGCTACGCCTACAGCGACTCGGCGACCGACGTGCCCATGCTGGAGTCGGTCGGCCACCCGCACGCGGTCAACCCCGACCGCGCGCTGCGCCGCGAAGCGACCCTTCGCGAGTGGCCGATTCTCGTCTTCAACCGCCCGGTCCGGCTCAAGCAGCGCCTGCCCACCTTCTCGATGCCGCCCCGCCCCGCCCTCGTGGCGGCGGCCGCAGTCGGCGCGGCAGCCGTCACCGCCGGGCTCGTCTGGTACGCCAGCCGCCGTCGTACCGTCGGCGTCGCCCTGCCCGGGTGAAGCATGACCCAGTCGGCGACCGCCGCCCGATTCACCCTTGATTGAACCTAAAAGTAAAGAAGCGGGGCCAGGGGTTTCCGTTCCCCTGGTCCTGGAGTACAAAGGACATAACGGCCCGCGAGACCAAGGACATCCGCGAGGATGACCTGTTGTACGCAGAACGGCCCCACGGACCGCGCACGAAAGCCGAGCACCCACGCGACGTCGACCCGTCGAATACGGGCCAGCCGCACCAGGTGACGGGCAAAGTACCCGACCTGATGGGCAATTTACGAGGACGCTTGGTAACTGGGCCGACGTGCCAGCGGCGGTACCGCACTCCGGTACCGCCGCAACCCTTGCACCGGGCCGACGCTTCCAGGCCGGCCGCCCGCACACCGTCGCCCTTGGGCCCGGCCGCCCTCTCGCGCCCCAGCTAACCCTAGGGCCTCAGCCAACTCCCTCGGGCACGGGTCGCCCCCCCTGCACCCGCACCATCGCCCTCGGGCTCGACCCCCTCTGTGCACCCGGGCCGCCGCCCCGGGCCGAGCCATCGCCCGCCCGGCGCGGGCGATCACCGGATCCTCAGGCAGCGCCCCGCTGGAGCGCCTCGCACACCGCGGTCGACTCGCGTACGCCCAGTTCGACCGAGCGTCCACAGTGGGTGATCCAGGCGGCCATGCCCTCCGGGGTGCCGGCCGTATAGCCCTCGAACGCCGCGGCATAGGCCGCCCGGCCCTGTTCCGCGTGGCCCACCTCGGCCGGGCAGATCGACTTCGGGTCCAGCCCGCTGCCGATCAGCACGATGCGCTCAGCGGTCCGGGCCACCAGAGCGTTGTGCGAACCGAACGGGCGCAGCGCAAGCAGTTCGCCGTGCACCACGGCCGCCGTGACCAGGGCCGGAGCACTACCGCCCGCGATGATCAGCTGCGAGAGACCTTCGAGTCGTCCGGCGACCTCATCGGCCCCGGGCAGCGGCGCCTCGATCAGCGGCTCGTCGACGGATTCACCCGCCAGGCGCGGACGCCCCACCGTGTCGTCGGGAGCCGCCCCGCCGGCTGCCACCAGATGCAACCGGGCCAGCACCCGCAGCGGCGACTGCCGCCAGATGGAAAGGAGTTGCCCCGCTTCCGCGGTAAGCCGCAACGCAGCACCGACGGTGCGCGCCTCATCCTCTCCGCTGAAGTCGGTACGCCGACGGACCTCTTCGAGGTTCCAGTCGGCACCGGCCAGTGCGGCCGAACCACGAGAGCCTCGCAGTGCGGCTTCGGCCGTGACCTCATTGCTGCGGCGCCGCATGACGCGGTGTCCGTAGACCCGGTCGACGGCCTTGCGCACGGAGTCCACGGCTTCGGGTACGCCGGGCAGGGAACCGAGCGCGGCAAGCGGGTCTGAGGCAGTCGTACTCATAAGTAGCGAGGCTACGCGCCCGCCCCTCCCGGACCACCCTCAAGTGGCCATCTTCACGAACGATGACTGCACAAAGCAATCGACCCGCTACCCTAGGTGAACATGAAGATCGCTTTCGTCGGGAAGGGCGGCAGCGGCAAGACCACGCTGTCCTCGCTCTTCATCCGCCACCTCGCCGCCAACGAAGCCCACGTCATCGCCGTGGACGCCGATATCAACCAGCACCTGGGTGCCGCCCTCGGGCTGGACGACGCGGAAGCCGCCGCGCTGCCCGCCATGGGTGCCCACCTCCCCCTCATCAAGAACTATCTGCGGGGCGCCAACCCCCGTATCGCTTCCGCCGAGACGATGATCAAGACGACTCCGCCCGGCGAGGGATCCCGACTGCTCCGGGTCCGCGAGGACAACCCGATCTTCGATGCCTGTGCGCGGACGGTGCGGCTCGACGACGGGGACATCCGGCTGATGGCGACGGGCCCCTTTACGGAGTCCGATCTCGGAGTCGCCTGCTATCACTCCAAGGTGGGGGCGGTGGAGCTCTGCCTCAACCACCTGGTCGACGGCCCCGACGAGTACGTCGTGGTCGACATGACGGCGGGCTCGGACTCGTTCGCCTCGGGCATGTTCACCCGCTTCGACATGACGTTCCTGGTCGCGGAGCCGACGCGAAAGGGGGTGTCGGTGTACCGCCAGTACAAGGAATACGCACGCGACTTCGGAGTCGCCCTGAAGGTCGTCGGGAACAAGGTGCAGAGCCAGGACGACCTGGAGTTCTTGCGCGCGGAGGTAGGCGACGACCTGCTGATCGGGGTCGGTCACTCCGACTGGGTCCGGTCGATGGAGAAGGGGCGGCCGTCGAGGTTCGAACTGCTGGAGGCCGACAACCGGATGGCCCTGCAGACGCTGCAGGACGCCGCCGAGGACTCGTACGGGCTCCGCGACTGGGAGCGCTACACGCGCCAGATGGTGCACTTTCACCTGAAGAACGCCGAGAGCTGGGGCAACGAGAAGACCGGCGCCGACCTGGCCGCCCAGGTCGACCCGGCCTTCGTGCTCGACGAACGGCACGCCGGGGCGGGCGCCGGGGCGGGCGCCGGGGCGGGCGCCGGGGCGGGCGCCGGGGCGGGCGTCGGGGCGGGCGTCGCAGCACCCGCCTGAAGCGGTGCCGACGCGGGAGCCGCCGCGGAACGTCGGCCCCTGAACACCGAGCCCGAGCGTCGGCCCCTGAACGTCGGACCCAGGCAGCGGCTCCCGAACGCCGGGCCCGAGCGTCGCACCCCGAACGCCGGACCCGAGCGTCGCACCCCGAACGCCGGACCCAGGCAGCGGCCCCCGAGCGCCGGGCCCGGGCAGCGGCTCCCGAACGCCGCCACCGGACCTCGTTCGCCGACCACCCCCGGGCGGCCGGCGAACGATGAGGCGGTGAGGCGGTGAGGCGGTGAGGTGATGTGGGGGGGCGTTGTGCGGTCAGCCGGCCCTTCGGCCGGTCGGGCGCTGCGCCGGGGCCTCGGTCGGCCGCCCCGGCGGGAGGCTCACCCGCGTCGGCCTACGCGGCCTACGCGGCAGGCTTCTCTGCGGGCTTCTCCGCGGGCTTCGCCGCGCCCGGCTGGTTGCCGAGGTAGGACGGCCAGCCTGCCTTGGGGGCCTCGCCGACGCCGAGCTTCGTGAGCTTGGCCAGCGTCTTCGGGTCCTGCGCGTCCAGCCAGTCGACGAGCTGCCGGAAGGACACGCAGCGCACACCTTCCTTGGTGCACACGTTCGCGATGGTCTCCTCGATGGCGCGCATGTAGGTGCCACCGTTCCAGGACTCGAAGTGGTTGCCGATGATCAGAGGTGCCCGGTTGCCCTTGTACGAGCGGTCGAAGGCCTGGAGCAGCCCGTCCCGCATCTGGTTCCCCCAGAACTCGTGCTGGGAGGGGTCCCCCTGGGTGGTCGTGCCGGACTGGTTGACCATGAAGTTGTAGTCCATCGAGAGGGTCTCGAAGGCGCGGCCGGGCATCGGGACGAGCTGGAGCGGAATGTCCCAGACCCCGCCCTTCTTCTGGGGCCAGACCTGGTTGCCGACGCCGCTGGAGTCGTAGCGGAAGCCCATGGTCCGGGCGGCGGCGACCATGTTCTCCTTCCCTTCGAGGCAGGGGGTGCGGGCGCCGATCAGTTCCTTGTCGTAGTCGAAGGGGAGCGGGGCCTCACCCTTCAGCTCCGGGGCGTTGGTCTTCCAGCCCTTGACGAAAGCTTTCGCCTGGCTGATTTCGCTCTTCCACTCATCGACGGACCAGGTCCCGACGCCGCCGTCCGCGCCGCAGAAGTGGCCGTTGAAGTGGGTACCGATCTCGTTGCCGTCCTTCCAGGCGGCACGAACCTCGGTGAGGGTGTCGCGGATGCCCTCGGTGTCGTTGAAGCCGATGTCGGAGCGGCCCGGCGCGTGCTGGGGCGGGCTGTAGAGGTCCTTCTTCTCCTCCGGCAGCAGGTACACGCCGCTCAGGAAGTACGTCATCGTGGCGTTGTACTTCTTGGCCACGCCACGGAAGTGCGAGAAGAGCTTCTGACTGTCCTCTCCGGCACCGTCCCAGGAGAACACCACGAACTGGGGAGGCTTCTCGCCGGGAGCGAGGCGCTCGACGGCCGGCATGTTCGGCTGGACCCCGGTGAAGGCGGTGGACCCGTCCCCGATGAGCTTGACCGCGTTCTTCGGGGCGTTGGCCGGCGGGTTCTCCTTGGCGCCGTGGGCACCCTTCTCCGCGTCGCCCTCCGCGCCTCCGGACGCCGATCCTGCGGCTCCGGTTCCATTGCCGGATCCGGATACAGAGCCGGAGCAGCCCGCGAGAACGGCGACCAGGGCCGTGGACATGACGCCCATGGCGATCCTCTTCGTGGCGGCCATCATCCGCCCACCCTCTTCCTTGCAGGTCATTTGCGTCGAAGTACGCCGAAGTGCGACGAAGTGCGTCGAAGTACCGACGGCGGCGCGGCCAAGTTCGCACGCGGTTCCACACAAGCAAGGGCGACATACCGAATGAAAAGCTTCTTATTCACCGATAAGAATTATCGAATAGCCCGAACGCCTCCGGCCTGAACCGGACGGGCCCAGGGGCCGTGCCATCAGATGACCCCGTTCGGATGGCCGGAAATGTCGCGCGCCACGCGTCGTCCAGCGGCTCTCGAACGCGGAGCGGGATCATGGCCCCATACACGAGAACACAGGTCTAAACCAATTCCCGGAAGGCTCTTGTCACCCGGCCTCGCGCCTGATGAGCTATGCCCCGGGACACAACGGACACCCTGGGACTGGGAGAAGTCGTGAGCAACGAGAGCCTGGCCAACCTGCTTCGGGAAGAGCGGAAGTTCGCTCCGCCTGCCGAGCTGGCCGCCAACGCCAACGTCACCGCAGAGGCGTACGAGCAGGCCGAGGCGGACCGGCTGGGCTTCTGGGCCGAGCAGGCCCGCCGCCTGACGTGGGCCACCGAGCCGACCGAGACCCTCGACTGGAGCAACCCGCCCTTCGCCAAGTGGTTCGCGGACGGCAAGCTGAACGTCGCGTACAACTGCGTCGACCGCCACGTCGAGGCGGGCAACGGCGACCGGGTCGCCATCCACTTCGAGGGCGAGCCGGGCGACAGCCGGGCCATCACCTACGCGGAGCTGAAGGACGAGGTCTCCCGGGCCGCCAACGCGCTCACCGAGCTGGGCGTCGGCAAGGGCGACCGGGTCGCCGTCTATCTGCCGATGATCCCCGAGGCCGCCGTCGCGATGCTGGCCTGCGCCCGCATCGGCGCCGCGCACTCCGTGGTATTCGGCGGCTTCTCGGCCGACGCCATCGCCGCCCGGATCAAGGACGCGGACGCCAAGGTCGTCATCACCGCCGACGGCGGCTACCGCCGCGGCAAGCCCTCCGCGCTGAAGCCCGCCGTCGACGACGCCGTCTCCCGGTTCGACACCGTCGAGCACGTCCTCGTCGTCCGTCGTACCGGCCAGGACACCGCCTGGACCGAGGGCCGCGACATCTGGTGGCACGAGATCACCGCCCGCCAGTCCGCCGAGCACACCCCCGAGGCGTTCGACGCGGAGCAGCCGCTCTTCATCCTCTACACCTCGGGCACCACGGGTAAGCCGAAGGGCATCCTGCACACCTCCGGCGGCTACCTCACCCAGGCGGCGTACACGCACCACGCCGTCTTCGACCTCAAGCCTTCGAGCGACGTCTACTGGTGCACCGCCGACATCGGCTGGGTGACCGGCCATTCGTACATCGTCTACGGGCCGCTGGCCAACGGCGCGACCCAGGTCATGTACGAGGGCACCCCGGACACCCCGCACCAGGGCCGGTTCTGGGAGATCGTGCAGAAGTACGGCGTCACGATCCTCTACACCGCGCCGACGGCGATCCGTACGTTCATGAAGTGGGGCGACGACATCCCCGCCAAGTTCGACCTGTCCTCGCTCCGCGTCCTCGGTTCGGTCGGTGAGCCGATCAACCCCGAGGCGTGGATGTGGTACCGGAAGAACATCGGCGCCGACAAGTGCCCCATCGTGGACACCTGGTGGCAGACCGAGACCGGCGCGATGATGATCTCGCCGCTGCCCGGTGTGACGGAGACGAAGCCGGGAAGCGCCCAGCGCGCACTGCCGGGCATCTCCGCCACCGTCGTGGACGACGAGGCCAACGAGGTGCCGAACGGCGGGGGCGGCTACCTCGTCCTCACCGAGCCGTGGCCCTCCATGCTCCGCACCATCTGGGGCGACGACCAGCGCTTCATCGACACCTACTGGTCGCGCTTCGAGGGCAAGTACTTCGCGGGCGACGGCGCCAAGAAGGACGAGGACGGCGACGTCTGGCTGCTCGGCCGGGTCGACGACGTCATGCTCGTCTCCGGGCACAACATCTCGACCACCGAGGTCGAGTCCGCCCTCGTCTCCCACCCCTCGGTCGCCGAGGCCGCCGTGGTCGGCGCCGCCGACGAGACGACCGGCCAGGCCATCGTGGCGTTCGTCATCCTGCGCGGTACGGCGACCACCTCCGACGAGCTGGTCGCGGACCTGCGCAACCATGTCGGGGCGACACTCGGCCCGATCGCCAAGCCCAAGCGGGTGCTGCCGGTCGCCGAACTGCCGAAGACCCGTTCCGGCAAGATCATGCGCCGACTGCTGCGCGATGTCGCCGAGAACCGCGAGCTGGGCGACGTCACCACGCTGACCGACTCCTCGGTGATGGACCTGATCACCACCCAGCTGCCGTCCTCCTCGTCCGCCGACGAGGACTGACGAGGCCGACGCTGAACCACCGCACGAGTGCGGCTCCGATGGGCATCCGGCGACGCGCCGGGTGCCCATCAGGCATGTGATCCGAGGACCACCTCCAGTACGACGATCACCTCGTACGATCCCGATCTTCGGCCTCCCGGTAGAGTGGGCGCTTCATCCACAACTTCAGAGAACATCTCCACAGGGGCGCCGGGAAGTCTGGTCGGCACCTGACCGGTCATGCCCGAACACCGTCCCGACCTGGAGGTATCTTCCGTGGCACCGCCCACCCCACCCACCCCCACACCGCCTCAGCGCTCACTGTTCGGCAGGCTCTCGCTGCCCGAGCGGAACTACGTGGCGGAGGCCCTGCGCACCGAGACGGTCGGCGGGATGCTGCTCCTGGTGGCTGCCGTCGTCGCACTCGTATGGGCCAACACCTTCGGCGGCTCCTACAAGGAAGTCAGCAGTTTCCACTTCGGTCCGGGCGCCCTGGGCCTGGACCTCTCCGTGGCGCACTGGGCGGCGGACGGGCTGCTCGCCGTCTTCTTCTTCGTCGCCGGTGTCGAGCTGAAGCGCGAACTGGTCGCGGGCGAACTCCGCGATCCGAAGGCCGCGGCCCTCCCCGTGGTGGCGGCCCTGTGCGGCATGGCGGTGCCCGCTCTCGTCTACTTCCTCACCGTGGTCGTCGGCGGCGGCTCGACGGACGGCTGGGCGGTCCCGACCGCGACCGACATCGCCTTCGCGCTCGCCGTTCTGGCGGTGATCGGTACGTCGCTCCCGTCCGCGCTGCGTGCCTTCCTGCTCACCCTGGCCGTCGTCGACGACCTCTTCGCGATCCTGATCATCGCGGTGTTCTTCACCTCGGACCTGAACTTCCTGGCTCTCGGCGGAGCCGTCCTCGGCCTGGTCGTCTTCCACCTCCTCCTCCGTTTCGACGTCCGGGGCTGGTACGTCTACGTTCCGCTCGCCCTGGTCATCTGGGGCCTGATGTACAACAGCGGCATCCACGCGACCATCGCCGGTGTCGCCATGGGCCTGATGCTGCGCTGCAGCCGACGCGAGGGCGAGAAGCACTCCCCCGGCGAGCACATCGAGCATCTCGTCCGCCCGCTGTCGGCCGGGATCGCCGTCCCGCTCTTCGCCCTGTTCTCGGCCGGGGTCGCGCTGAACGGGAAGTCACTGGCAGACGTCTTCACCCGGCCGGAGACACTCGGCGTCGTCCTCGGTCTCGTCGTCGGCAAGACCGTCGGCATCTTCGGCGGCACCTACCTCGCCGCCCGCTTCACCAAGGCGGAGCTGAACAAGGACCTGGCCTGGGCCGATGTCCTGGCGCTCGCCTCCCTCGCCGGCATCGGGTTCACGGTCTCGCTGCTCATCGGCGAGCTGGCCTTCGAGGGCGACACGCAGATGATCAACGAGATCAAGGCCGCCGTCCTGATCGGTTCGCTGACCGCGGCCCTGCTCGCCGCCGTGCTGCTCAGGCTCCGGGTGCGCAAGTACAAGGAGTTGTACGAGGCCGAGGAGCGGGACGAGGACGAATCCGGGGTACCGGACGTCTACGAGCAGGATGATCCGGAATATCACCTGCGGATGGCCGCCATCCTTGAGCGCAAGGCGGCCGAACACCGCCGCCTCGCCGAAGAGCGGGCGGGGGCAGCGAGCGACAAGCCGAACAGTCCGGCATGATCTGACATCGGATGTGTCGAAGACGGAGAGGGAGTCAGGGATGAGCGACCCCGGCAACTACGCGGGCAGCACGGACCGCAGCATCGGACAGCTGGTCGCTTCGGCGACGGCCGAGATGTCCGCGCTGGTGCACGACGAGATCGCCCTGGCCAAGGCGGAGGTGCGACAGGACGTCAGGCGCGGGGCGATCGGCAGCATCGCGTTCATCGTCGCGGGCGTGCTGGCGCTCTTCTCGATCCCGGTGCTGAGCTTCGCCGCGGCGTACGGCATCCACAACCTGGGCCTCGGGCTCGCCTGGTCGTTCCTGATCGTGGGCGTGGCGTTCATCGCGCTGGGCGGGCTGCTGGCGTTCCTGGGCATCCGGAAGTTCAAGAAGGTCAAGCCGCCGGAGAAGTCCATCGCCTCCGCCAAGCAGACCGCCGCCGTGCTGCAGAAGGCCAAGCCCCATCCGCGTCCCTCGATCGAGGCCGCCGCGATCATCGAGCGCTCCGCCGCCTCCGGCAGCTCGCTGGCGAAGAAGGGTGTCGAGGGCGGCTCGGGTCAGGAGAAGGCCGGGTCTGTGGCACGCTCGTCCACATGACCGTTCCCCCCGATTCCAGCGCATTCGGTCCGACGGGTCCCGCGGACCCGGAGGGCCCGGCTGCCCCGTCCGGCCCGGCCGCGGGCCCCTCGGGCCGGGCCGCGGCCGGGGGCCGGTGCGGATCGACGGCCCCTGGGCCCACCGTGACGTGGCGGCCAACGGTGCGCGCTTCCACATCGCCGAGCTGGGCGAAGGGCCGCTCGTGCTCCTGCTGCACGGTTTCCCGCAGTTCTGGTGGACCTGGCGCCACCAGATGACCGCGCTCGCCGACGCCGGCTTCCGGGCGGTCGCGATGGACCTGCGCGGGGTGGGCGGCAGCGACCGTACGCCGCGCGGTTACGACCCCGCCAACCTCGCCCTCGACGTCACCGGTGTGATCCGCTCCCTCGGTGAGCCCGACGCGGCCCTGGTCGGTCACGACCTCGGCGGCTACCTCGCCTGGACGGCCGCCGTGATGCGGCCCAAGCTGGTCCGCCGACTCGTCGTCTCCTCGATGCCGCACCCGCGTCGCTGGCGCTCCTCGATGCTGTCCGACTTCGCCCAGTCGCGGGCCGGTTCGTACGTCTGGGGATTCCAGCGCCCGTGGCTGCCGGAGCGTCAACTCCTCGCGGACGACGCCGCCCTGGTGGGGAACCTCATCCAGGACTGGGCGGGCCCCCGCACCCCGGAGTTCCCCGACGAGGAGACCCTGGACGTCTACCGGCGGGCCATGAGCATCCCCTCGACCGCGCACTGCTCGATCGAGCCGTACCGCTGGATGGTGCGGTCGATGGCGCGTCCGGACGGGATCCAGTTCAACCGGCGGATGAAGCGCCCGGTCCGGGTGCCCACGCTGCACCTGCACGGGTCGCTCGATCCGGCGGTCCGCACCCGTAGTTCGGCCGGGTCCGGCCAGTACGTCGAGGCGCCCTACCGGTGGCGACTTTTCGACGGTGTCGGGCACTTCCCGCACGAGGAGGATCCGATCGGCTTCTCCACCGAACTCATCAACTGGCTCAAGGACCCCGAGCCGGACCGGTAGCCGCCGGGCCCGCCCGGGCACAGGTGTCCGACGAACAGCCAATTGCCTGCCGCATAGGCCAATTGGCTGACTCGCGCACGATTACCGACCTTGGGTCACGGGCAGACGTCGGGGTATGGGCTGGACGCACGACTTCACTGACGAAGCACGCAACCGCCGCTCCGCCGCCTCGACCGGTGTGAGCACTCATGAGGGGAGCGGCCCTCGGGGCCGGGTGCACCACGTGCATGACCTTCGCCGTTCCCGTCTCGGGATTTCCCGCATCCTCCGCCGCCGGGCCCGCTGGGTCTCGGCACGGCTCCGACACCCCCGTAACTGACTCTCGCCCAAGGCCCTCGGGGGCTCGTGGAGTTCCCCAGGACGCGCGCGCCCGGCTGCGGCGCCCAGGGCCTGTCCGACCGTTCCCGTCGTCGCCCGCAGGGCGGCCACACGGTGTCAGGTACGTGCTCTCGGCGTGCCGGCCCCGGGCCCTCGTACTGGACGTACGTGGCTCTGGGGCCGGTGCGGCGAGAGTGCGCGCATGGCGTCGTGGGGCAGGCGGGAGTGATCAGACAGGCTCTACAGGGCGCAGCCCTGGCTGTCGACCTGCTGGTTGGCGGTGCGGCCGATCTCGATGTCCTCGCGGATCTCGTCCGCCGTCAGCGCGTAGCCGGTGTCCGGGTCGTCGAGCGACTTGGCGAACACCACGCCGTACACCTTTCCGTCCGGAGTGAGCAGCGGGCCGCCCGAGTTGCCCTGGCGCACCGTCGCGAAGAGCGAGTACACATCGCGGCGCACCGTGCCCCGGTGGTAGATGTCCGGGCCGTCGGCGTTGATCCGGGCGCGGACGCGGGCCGAGCGCACGTCGTACGCACCGTTCTCGGGGAAGCCCGCGACGATCGCGCTGTCGCCGGTCTCCGCGTCGTCGTCCGGGCCGGTGAACTGCAGCGGCCTGGCCTGGAGGTCGGGGACGTCCAGGACGGCGATGTCGCGCTGCCAGTCGTAGAGGACGACCTTCGCGTCGTACAGCCGACCCTCGCCGCCGATCTGGACGGTGGGCTCGTCCACACCGCCGACCACGTGGGCGTTGGTCATGACCCGGCGCTCGGCGAAGACGAAGCCGGTCCCTTCGAGGACCTTGCCGCAACTCGGGGCCGTCCCGACGACCTTGACGATCGACTTCTTGGCGCGGGCGGCCACCGGGCTGCCCACCAGGGCCGGGTCAGGGGCCTTGACCTCGGTGATCGGCTCGTTGGCGAACGGGCTGAAGACCTGCGGGAAGCCGTTCTGCGCGAGGACGGAGGAGAAGTCCTGGAACCAGGTGGGCGCCTGGTCCGGCATCACCCGGTCGACCCCCAGCAGCACCGAGGAGTTGCGGACCTCCTTGCCGAGGGTCGGCAGCGAAGTGCCCGCCAGCAACAGGCCGATCATCCAGGCCACCAGCAGCATGGCCACGACGTTGACCAGCGCGCCGCCGGTGGCGTCCAGGGCACGCGCGGGCGACCAGGTGATGTACCGGCGGAGTTTGTTGCCCAGGTGGGTGGTGAACGCCTGGCCGATCGAGGCGCAGACGATCACGACGACGACCGCGCCGATGGCGACCGCCGTGGAGACCTCGGCGTCCTCGGTCACCCGGTCCCAGATGACCGGCAGCAGGTAGACGGCGACGAGCCCGCCCCCGAGGAAGCCGATCACCGACAGGATGCCGACGACGAAACCCTGGCGATAGCCGATGACCGCGAACCACACGGCAGCCAGCAGCAGCAGGATGTCCAGCACGTTCACCGTCTGTAGCCTCGCAGTTTCGTCACCTGGCCCGTCGGTGGTGACGGGGTCCGGGCCGGGCCCGGAACAGCGCAGCAGAACAGCCAGCGTGTCATGCGCGCCAGTCGAGCGGCACCTGTCTGGTCCTGTCCCAGGGGCGTTCCCATCCCGCGTAGTGCACAATCCGGTCGATCACTCCGGCCGTGAAACCCCAGACCAGGGCCGATTCGACCAGAAATGCCGGGCCGCTGTGCCCGCTCGGGTGGACGGCCGTCGCCCGGTTCTCCGGGTCCGTGAGATCCGCCACGGGGACCGTGAAGACCCGGGCCGTCTCGGCCGGATCGACGACCCCGACCGGGCTGGGCGCCCGCCACCAGCCGAGCACGGGTGTCACGACGAAGCTGCTGACCGGGATGTAGAGCCGGGGCAGCACCCCGAAGAGCTGCACGCCCCGCGGGTCGAGCCCGGTCTCCTCCTCGGCCTCGCGCAGCGCCGCCCTCAGCGGCCCGGTGGTGGTCTGGTCGCCGTCCTCGGGATCCAGCGCGCCCCCGGGGAAGGACGGCTGCCCGGCGTGGGAGCGCAGGGTCCCGGCCCGCTCCATGAGCAGCAGCTCGGGTCCGCGCTCCCCCTCGCCGAACAGGATCAGGACGGCGGACTGCCGGCCGGCCCCGCTCTCGGGCGGCAGGAAGCGGCTGAGCTGCTGCGGCCGGACACTGCGCGCGGCATCGGCGACGGGATCGAGCCAGGCGGGCAGGCCGTCGGTGCTGACGGTGACGGCCGTGTCGGGAACACGGCTGACGGGGCCGTGGCCCGGCCCCGCCGCCGGCCCGTGTCCCGGCTCCGCGGCGGGGCTGTTCCTGGCCTGCGTCGTGCTGTGTGCGTGCGTGTGCGTCATAGGCACCCCCGTCGATTCCCAACGCCTGTCGTCGGCCATTTCGTTCCGAGCCGCTCCGTCCTGGGGAAGGAATCCGCCCTGAGGGTGAACCTGAGGGAGAAATCCGTCCGGGGGTTTATCCGTTTCCGGGGCGATCCGTTCCAAGGCCCCTGGCCCGGCACCTCAATCCGCCCCCTCGCCCGGCTCCTCACTCCGTCCCCTCACTCGCCCTCACTCGGCGCTCACCCGGCCCCCAGCGCGGGCGCGGGCTTGCCCGGGTAGTCGGCGGGCGGGCTGAGCCGCTGGCCCGGGTAGCCGCCCATCTCGTACTTCAGGAGCTTCCTGGCCTTCTCCGGATCGGTCTCGCCCTCCCCGTACGACGGGCACAGCGGGGCGATGGGGCAGGCCCCGCAGGCGGGTTTGCGGGCGTGGCAGATCCGGCGGCCGTGGAACACGACGCGGTGCGAGAGCATCGTCCACTCGCTCTTGGGGAAGATGCCGGCGACGACCGCCTCGACCTTCACCGGGTCCTCCTCGTCCGTCCACTTCCAGCGCCGCACCAGGCGCCCGAAGTGCGTGTCGACCGTGATCCCCGGAACTCCGAAAGCGTTACCGAGGACGACATTGGCGGTCTTGCGGCCGACGCCGGGCAGTTTGACGAGGTCCTCCAGACGTCCCGGGACCTCACCGCCGAACTCGTCCCGGAGGGCCGCCGAGAGGCCCAGCAGCGACTTCGTCTTCGCCCGGAAGAACCCGGTCGGCCGGATGATCTCCTCCATCTCCTCCGGCACCGCCGCCGCCATGTCCTCGGGCGTGGGGTATGCGGCGAAGAGCGCGGGCGTCGTCTGGTTGACCCTCAGGTCGGTGGTCTGGGCGGAGAGCACCGTGGCCACGAGGAGCTCGAAGGGGTTACGGAAGTCCAGCTCGGGATGGGCGTACGGATAGACCTCGGCGAGCTCGCGGTTGATCCGGCGCGCCCGGCGGACCATCGCGAGATGGGACTCGGCCTTCGGCGCCTTACGCGGGGCCGCCTTGGCCTCAGGGGCCGCCTTCGCTTTCTTTCCGGTCGTGCCGGGCGTCTTCTTTCCTGTTGTGCCGGGCGTTGACGATGACACTGCGGACCTCCTGGCCGACTTCCCGAACGTCTTCCCCGGCCCTCCGGGGGACCCCTGCGCGTCTCCGGCGGAGCCATTCGCGGCATTCTTCGGGCGCGGGAGAGGCTGTTCGCCCACAGCGGAATCGTCGCCCTCCGCCACCCCGTCAGCCCCCTCGGCCTGCGCTCTCCCCGGTGATCCGGACACCCGTCCAGCCTAGGGCCAGGCACCGACAACCACCCTTGCCACGGCGCATCCGCCCCCGATCGGCCCCCTGCCGTAGGGTCCGGCACGCCCGTGCGTCAAACTGGTTTGTGATTGATCGCACTGTTTTACCGTCCGGCATGATGGGGACCACGGTTCCCTGGACAGGCCGACAAGGAGAGAACTCGTGGACGACGTTCTGCGGCGCGCCCCGCTTTTCGCGGCGCTCGATGACGAGCAGGCCGCGGAGCTCCGCGCCTCGATGAGTGAGGTGACCCTCGCGCGCGGAGACGCGCTGTTCCACGAGGGCGACCAGGGTGACCGCCTGTACGTGGTCACCGAGGGCAAGGTGAAGCTCCACCGCACCTCGCCCGACGGGCGCGAGAACATGCTGGCCGTGCTCGGCCCCGGCGAGCTGATCGGGGAGCTGTCGCTCTTCGACCCGGGCCCGCGTACGGCGACCGCCTCCGCACTGACCGAGGTCAAGCTCCTCGGCCTCGGCCACGGCGACCTGCAGCCCTGGCTGAACGCCCGGCCCGAGGTGGCCACCGCGCTGCTGCGCGCGGTCGCCCGACGGCTGCGCAAGACCAACGACCAGATGTCCGACCTGGTCTTCTCCGACGTGCCGGGCCGTGTCGCCCGCGCCCTCCTGGACCTGTCGCGCCGCTTCGGCGTCCAGTCCGAGGAAGGCATCCACGTCGTGCACGACCTCACCCAGGAGGAGCTGGCCCAGCTGGTCGGCGCTTCCCGCGAGACGGTCAACAAGGCCCTCGCGGACTTCGCGGGCCGCGGCTGGCTGCGGCTGGAGGCCCGGGCGGTCATCCTGCTGGACGTCGAGCGGCTGGCGAAGCGCTCGCGCTGAGACGAGCCCACGGGGCGCCCCACCGGCGCCCTTACGGCCGCTCATCCGGCTGTCCGGCGCTGATCCCGGGCCCCCCGGCCCTCATCCGGCTCCCCGGCGCTGATCAGGGGCTCAGCCCTGGATCAGCCCGTGCTCGGTCAGGTATTCCCACTGCGCCCGCACGGACAGCTCGGCGGCCGGCCACAGGGAGCGGTCGACGTCGGCGTACACCGCCGCGACCACCTCCGCCGGCGTACGGTGCCCGGCCTCCACCGCCGTCTCCACCTGGGCGAGCCGATGGGCGCGGTGGGCGAGGTAGAACTCCACCGCCCCCTGCGCGTCCTCCAGCACCGGCCCGTGGCCCGGCAGCACCGTGTGGACGCCGTCGTCGACCGTCAGCGACCGCAGCCGCCGCAGCGAGTCCAGGTAGTCGCCGAGCCGCCCGTCCGGGTGCGCGACCACCGTCGTACCGCGGCCGAGGATCGTGTCGCCCGTCAGCACCGCCCGGTCGGCGGGCAGATGGAACGAGAGCGAGTCCGCGGTGTGCCCCGGCGTCGGCACCACGCGCAGCTCCAGGCCGCCGGTGGTGATCACGTCGCCCGCCGCGAGGCCCTCGTCGCCCAGCCGCAGCGCCGCGTCCAGGGCCCGTACCTTCGTCCCCGTCAGCTCCGCGAACCGGCCCGCGCCCTCCGCGTGGTCGGGATGACCGTGGGTGAGCAGCGTCAGGCCCACGCGCCGCCCCGACCGCTCCACCGCGTCGATGACGGCCCGCAGGTGTACGTCGTCGAGCGGCCCGGGGTCGATGACGACCGCGAGATCGGAGTCGGGCTCGGCCACGATCCAGGTGTTCGTCCCGTCGAGCGTCATCGCGGACGGGTTGGGCGCGAGGACGTTGACCGTACGGGTGGTGGCGGGGCCGGAGACGACGGTTCCGCGCGGCTGTCCGGGCAGGGCTGCTGCGTCGCTCATGCGGCCCCGCCTCCCCCACCCGCCGCGGGCACGTGTTTGGTGAACTCGTCGTGTCCCGGCCACGTCAGTACCAGCTCGTCGCCCTCCAGCCGGGCCTGCGCCAGGACGGGGGTCATGTCCTGCGCGTCGGCGGCCTCCAGGGCCGCCGCGGCCGTCCTGTACGGCGCGAGGGCCCGCAGTGTGGTCACGGTGGGCGGCATCATCAGCAGCTCGCCAGCGTCGTAGCGGCGGGCGGCCTCCGCCGGGGCGATCCACACCGTACGGTCGGCTTCGGTGGAGACGTCCCGGGTGCGCTGCCCCTCGGGGAGCGCGGCGACGAAGAACCAGGTGTCGTAGCGGCGCGGTTCGAACTCCGGGGTGATCCAGCGCGCCCAGGCGCCCAGCAGGTCCGAGCGCAGCACCAGGCCGCGCCGGTCCAGGAACTCCGCGAACGACAGGTCCCGGGCGACCAGCGCCTCCCGGTCGGCCTCCCAGTCGCCCCCGGTGGTGTCGCCGACCACGGTCGTGGCGGTCGGCCCGGCGAGCAGGACGCCCGCCTCCTCGAACGTCTCGCGCACCGCCGCGCAGACGACGGCCTGCGCCTCGGTGACCGTCGCCACGCCGAGCCGGCCGGCCCAGTGCTCCAACGGGGGCCCGGCCCACCCGATCAGCCGGTCGTCGTCGCGCGGATCGACTCCGCCACCCGGATAGGCGTACGCGCCTCCGGCGAACGCCATCGACGTACGGCGGCGCAGCATGTGCACGGCGGGCCCCGGCGTCGGCGCCTGAGGCCCGCCGTCGCGGAGCAGCATCACCGTGGCGGCCCTCCGGGGCGGCACGGCCGTCAGCTCACCGGCGGCGAGGGCCCGGATCCGGTCGGGCCATTCCGGGGGGTACCACTGACCTTGGGACATGGCCGGAGGCTATCCGGAACCGCGCCGATGTTCGAGAGGCTCCCTGACCATCAGGCGACCCGGCATACCCGTACGCGCCCGCCCTGCCCCGTACGCACGCGACCAGGCCGCTCACGGCACCCGTACACACGCGATCCCGCCCGGTCATGAGGACCGGGCGGGATCGGAAACGTACGGGGCAGGGGTTCTCAGGCCTCGACGAGCTCCACCTGGACCTCGACCTCGACCGGGGCGTCCAGCGGCAGCACGGCGACGCCCACGGCGCTGCGGGCGTGCACACCCTTGTCGCCGAGGACCGCGCCCAGCAGCTCGCTGGCGCCGTTGATCACGGCGGGCTGGCCGGTGAAGTCGGAGGCCGAGGCGACGAAGCCGACGACCTTCACGACGCGCTTGATCCGGTCCAGGTCACCGGCGACCGACTTCACGGCGGCGAGCGCGTTGAGCGCGCAGGTCTTCGCGAGCTCCTTCGCCTCGTCCGGCGTGACCTCGGCGCCGACCTTGCCGGTGACGGCGAGTTTGCCGTCCACCATCGGCAGCTGGCCCGAGGTGTACACGTACACCCCGGACTGAACGGCCGGCTGGTACGAGGCCAGCGGCGGCACCACGGCGGGCAGGGCCAGGCCCAGCTCGGCGAGGCGCGACTCGACGGTGCCCGCCACTACGCCTTCTCCCGCTTCAGGTAGGCCACGAGCTGCTCGGGGTTGTTCGGGCCGGGAACGACCTGGACCAGCTCCCAGCCGTCCTCGCCCCAGGTGTCCAGAATCTGCTTGGTCGCGTGCACGAGAAGGGGCACGGTCGCGTATTCCCACTTGGTCATGGGCCCGACTGTAACGCCTGGCACGCACGGTCCCGTGCGTAGGCCGGGGCAGGACTGGTTAGGCTCGAATACGTGAGCAGGTTCCAGGTCGTCAGCGGCAAGGGCGGTACCGGTAAGACCACGGTGGCCGCCGCCCTCGCGCTCGCCCTCGCGACCGAGGGCAGGCGGACCCTCCTCGTCGAGGTCGAGGGCAGGCAGGGCATCGCCCAGCTCTTCGGTTCCGACGCGCTGCCCTACGAGGAGCGCAAGATCGCCGTCGCGCCGGGCGGCGGCGAGGTGTACGCGCTGGCGATCGACGCCGAACGCGCCCTCCTCGACTACCTCCAGATGTTCTACAAGCTCGGCAGCGCGGGCCGCGCGCTGAAGAAGCTCGGCGCGATCGACTTCGCCACCACCATCGCGCCCGGGGTCCGGGACGTCCTGCTGACCGGCAAGGCGTGCGAAGCCGTACGCCGCAAGGACAAGCAGGGCCGGTTCGTCTACGACCACGTGATCATGGACGCCCCGCCGACCGGCCGGATCACCCGCTTCCTGAACGTCAACGACGAGGTGGCCGGGCTGGCGAAGATCGGCCCGATACACAACCAGGCCCAGGCGGTGATGCGGGTCCTCAAATCCCCGCAGACCGCGGTCCACCTGGTGACCCTCCTGGAGGAGATGCCGGTCCAGGAGACCGCGGACGGCATCGCCGAGCTGCGCGCCGCCGAACTGCCCGTGGGCAGCGTCTTCGTGAACATGGTCCGCCCGCATCTGCTGGACGAGGACGCCCTGCGCACCGCGGCGGGCGGCCGCCGCAAGGAGATCGCCAAGGCGCTGACCCGGGCCGGAGTGACCGGTTCTGCCGCCCTCGTACGTCCTCTGGTCGCGCAGGCGGCCGAGCACGCGGAGCGGGTCGGCCTGGAGCGGGAGCAGCGCGCGGTGCTGGCCGGTCTCGGCCTGCCGACGGCGGAGCTGCCGCTGATGGGCGACGGGGTGAACCTCGCCGCGCTGCACGACCTGGCCACGGGGCTCCGTAAGCAGGGCGCGGGGGAAGAGGGGGACGCATGAGCGCGGACACGGGCCCGGCGGCCGGAGGCGGGCCGGACACGGGCACGGACACGGCGACCGGAGCGGGATCGGACACCGACGCTGCGACCGGAGCCGGACTGGACACCGACGCGCTGCTGGACGACCCGGGCATCCGGATCGTCGTCTGCTGCGGTTCCGGCGGCGTCGGCAAGACCACCACCGCGGCGGCCCTTGGGGTACGGGCGGCCGAGCGTGGCCGGAAGGTCGTCGTCCTCACCATCGACCCGGCCCGCCGGCTCGCCCAGTCCATCGGCATCGACCGGCTGGACAACGTGCCCCGCCGGATCGACGGCATCAAGGGCGAGGGCGAACTGCACGCCATGATGCTCGACATGAAGCGGACCTTCGACGAGACCGTCGAGGCGCACGCGGACGCCGAACGGGCGAAGGCCATCCTGGAGAACCCCTTCTACCAGTCCCTGTCGGCCGGGTTCGCCGGTACGCAGGAGTACATGGCGATGGAGAAGCTCGGGCAGCTGCGGGCACGCGACGCGTGGGACCTGATCATCGTCGACACTCCTCCCTCGCGCTCCGCGCTGGACTTCCTGGACGCGCCGAAGCGGCTCGGGTCGTTCCTCGACGGGAAGTTCATCCGGCTGCTGATGGCCCCCGCGAAGGTGGGCGGCCGGGCCGGGATGAAGTTCCTCAATGTCGGCATGTCGATGATGAGCGGCACGCTGGGCAAGCTGCTCGGGGGGCAGTTCCTGCGGGACGTCCAGACGTTCGTCGCCGCGATGGACACCATGTTCGGCGGTTTCCGCAGCCGCGCGGACGCCACGTACAAGCTGCTCCAGGCGCCCGGCACGGCCTTCCTCGTGGTCGCGACGCCGGAGCAGGACGCGCTGCGCGAGGCCGCCTACTTCGTGGAACGGCTGGCCGCCGAGGACATGCCCCTGGCCGGTCTGGTCCTCAACCGCGTGCACGGCAGCGAGGCTTCGCGGCTCTCCGCGGAGCAGGCGCTGGCCGCCGCAGAAAATCTTGACGACGCCCGCATTGTGGATCAGGGGGCCGGGAAAGCTGGCCTTGGTGACCGGGTAGCCCCCGACCCGGCGCTCACCGCTTCCGGTTCCGGAACGACCGAGCCGCCCCTCTCCCCCGAGGCCGGGCAGGCGTCCGGACCGAACGCTTCAGCCGAGCACCAGGACACGACGGAGAACGAACCGCCCCACGAGAACAACGCGCACGCCGCGACCGCCCCTGAGGGCGACACCGCCGACGCCGCCGACGCCGCCCGTGTGGTGGACGTGGCCGGCGCGATCGATGTCATCAGCATCGAGGAACTGACGGCGGGTCTCCTGCGCCTGCACGCCGAGCGCATGCAGGTCGTCGCCCGCGAGAACCGCACACGCGACCGCTTCACCGCGCTCCACCCGGAGGTGCCGGTGACGGCGGTGGAGGCGCTGCCCGGCGACGTGCACGACCTGGACGGCCTCCGGGCCATCGGCGACCGGCTGGCGGACGGTTCCACCCCGGACCCTGCCGGAGCGGCGTAGCGTCGGCGCGCCGCACGGCGTGGCCGGAGCGCTGTCCCGCCGCGCTGTCCCACGGCGCTATCCCACCGCGGCGTACGTCTCGTGCAGTTCCTCGTCCTCCAGCCCGATGACTCCGGGCAGGATGCCGGTGGACCGCTCGTACTCGCTGCGTGCGGTCTCCAGCAGTCGGCGCCAGGACGTGACGGTCGGCCGACGACGCAGCAGTGCGCGGCGCTCCCGCTCCGTCATTCCGCCCCACACGCCGAATTCGACGCGATTGTCGAGCGCATCGGCCAGGCACTCGGTCCGCACCGGGCATCCGGTGCACACCGCCTTGGCTCTGTTCTGCGCTGCCCCTTGTACGAACAGTTCATCCGGATCGGTAGTGCGGCAGGCTGCCTGCGCACTCCAGTCGGTTACCCAGCCCATGCCGGCGCCGTCCTCTCCCGAATCGAGGCTCCCCCACGGCGGTAGCGGCATATTCACCGCTGCCAGTTGAGGACGTTACGGAAGGTGGGGACAGCACAACACCCCCTTCGGGCCCAATCTTGAATGGTCCGAACGGACTATGCGTATGCGGCAGATCACCCAGGGGAGTGAGCCGAGGACATACGAGACTATCGCCGTCAAAAGGGGACAGTTTCACTCAAGTCGCAACGGACTTCTCGCCACATACGGGGCGATTTCGGGAGCGCCTCGATGGATACGGGAAGGGCGGTGCGGTGGCACATCGACCGGACGAAGAATGACCAGAAGATGCGCATGGGGCGGCAGGGGGCTTGATACGGAACCGGACTGCTGTGACAGTTGAGAGCAGCTTAGGCCAACGCCTGCCCGTCTGTCCGGCGAATGCGAACGCAGGCCGCTCACGTCCGCGTGCCCGCGCCGCGACGGCACGCCATGTCTCCGCACGGCCCGATCCGCCGCCCTGATGTCACGGTCTGGTACGGGAACGCTCCGAGAGCCCCCTGCTCCTGCGACACGTTCATCACTACGGATTAGGCTGCCCTCTATGCCAAAGAAGCGCTCGGGCGGCGGTCTCACCACGACTCAGCAGGCCGCCAAGTTCGTCGGTGTCGCCGCGCTCTCCGGAGCTGTCCTGGCGGGCATCGCGCTGCCCGCAGCCGGAGCGCTGGGGCTCGCCGCCAAGGGGACGGTCGAAGGGTTCGACGAGATCCCCTCCAACCTCAAGACGCCACCGCTCAGTCAGCGGACGACCATCCAGGACCGCGACGGCGGCACCATCGCCACGGTGTACTCCCGCGACCGCACGGTCGTCCCGCTCAAGGACATCTCGCCGTACATGCAGGACGCGATCATCGCGATCGAGGACTCCCGCTTCTACGAGCACGGCGCGGTCGACCTCAAGGGCATCCTGCGAGCGATGAACCGCAACGTACAGGTGGGCGGGACCGCGCAGGGCGCGTCGACCCTCACCCAGCAGTACGTGAAGAACGTCTTCGTCGAGGAGGCGGGGGACGACCCGGAGAAGGTCGCCGAGGCCACGCAGCAGACGCTCGGCCGCAAGGTCCGCGAACTGAAGTACGCGATCCAGGTCGAGGAAGAGCTCGGCAAGAAGAAGATCCTGGAGAACTACCTCAACATCACGTTCTTCGGGCAGCAGGCGTACGGCGTCGAGGCCGCTTCCCAGCGCTACTTCTCCAAGCACGCCAAGGACCTCAAGCTGGAGGAGGCCGCGCTGCTCGCCGGCATCGTCCAGTCCCCGAGCCGGTACGACCCGGTCAACGACACGGAGGAAGCGACCAAGCGCCGCAACACCGTGCTGACGCGGATGGCCGCGGTCAAGAGCATCTCGCAGGCCGAGGCCGACAAGGCCATGGAGACGCCCATCAAGCTGAAGGTGTCCCGGCCGAAGAACGGCTGCATCACCGCCGTCAGCGGCTCCGGCTTCTTCTGCGACTACGTCCGCAAGACGATCCTCACCGACCCCGCCTTCGGCAAGACCGACGAGGAGCGGGCCAAGCTCTGGAACCTCGGCGGTCTGACCATCCGGACCACGCTCGACCCGCGCGCCCAGAAGGCCGCCAACGAGGCGGCCACCGCGAGGGTCAACAAGGACGACAAGTTCGCGGCCTCCGTGGTGCAGGTCCAGCCGGGCAGCGGCAAGATCCTCTCGATGGGCCAGTCCCGCCCGTACGGCCTCGATCAGAAGCAGAACGAGACGGTCCTGAACCTCGCCGTCAGCAACAAGATGGGCGGCAGTACGTACGGCTTCCAGGTCGGCTCCACGTTCAAGCCGTTCACCGCGGCGGCGGCGCTGGAGAAGGGCATCAGCCCGGCGACGACGTTCTCCTCGGACTGGAAGATGACGCTCCAGGAGCGGGACTTCCGCAACTGCTCCGGCTCCCCCGCCGGCTACGCGCCCTGGGAGCTCCAGAACGAGCTGGAGTCCGAGAAGGGCACCTGGGACATGACGAGCGCGCTCGGCAAGTCCATCAACACCTACTTCGCGATGCTGGAGCAGAAGGCCGGCCTCTGCGAGACCGTCGAGATGGCCAAGAAGGTCGGCTACGAGCGCGGTGACGGCAAGAAGATCGGGGAGTACCCCTCGATCACCCTCGGCGGTGAGGTGAGCACCCCGCTCTCCATGGCCGGCGCCTACGCCGCGTTCGCCAACCGCGGCACGTACTGCACGCCGATCGCCATCGAGTCCATCAAGGACCCGCAGGGCAAGAAGATCCCCGTGCCGAAGACGTCCTGCTCGCGGGCGATGAGCGAGCGGACCGCGGACACGATCAACCAGATGCTCAAGGGCGTCGTCGAGGACGGCACCGGTACACAGGCCGGGCTCAGCGACCGGGACAACGCGGGCAAGACCGGTACGACCAACGACCGCAAGGACGCCTGGTTCGTCGGGTACACGCCGAACCTCTCCACCGCGGTGTGGGTCGGTGACGACGTCGGCGAGAAGAGCTCGATGTTCAACGTCACCATCGGCGGCCAGTACTACGACAAGGTCTGCGGTGGCTGTCTGCCCGGACCGATCTGGCGCATCGCGATGACCGGGGCGCTGAACGCTTCCGAGACTCCCGGCTTCAACCCCGTCTCCGTGCCCCGCGGCAAGGAGAAGGAGGACAAGGAGAAGGGCGACCGCGACCGGGGCCGGGGCCGCGACCGTGACCGCGGCGACGAGGACGAGAAGCCCGGCGACGACGGCAACCGGTTCCCCGGTATCGAGCTGCCGGAGGGCGTGATCGGCGGACCGGGCGGCGGCGGCCGAGGCGGCCAGGACGGCGGCCAGAACGGCCCGTGACCGTACAGAGCGGTGAGACGAAAAGCGGTGGGCGCCCGGTCGAGGACCGGGCGCCCACCGCTCTTTCTCCGCCCTACTGCTGCTTCTTCGGCGTCGGCTCAGCCGGCGAGGAGCTTCTTCACCGCGGCGGCGACCCGGCCGCCGTCGGCGAGCCCGGCGACCTTCGGGTTGACGATCTTCATGACCGCGCCCATCGCGCGCGGCCCCTCGGCTCCGGCGGCCTTGGCCTCCTCGACGGCGGACGCGACGATCACGTTCAGCTCGTCGTCGCTGAGCTGCTGGGGCAGGTACCCCTCCAGCAGCTCGCCCTCCGCCTTCTCCCGCTCAGCCTGCTCGGTCCGGCCGCCCTGGGCGAAGGCCTCGGCCGCCTCACGGCGCTTCTTCGCCTCCTTGGCGATCACCTTCTGCACCTCGTCGTCGGAGAGCTCGCGCGCCGACGTGCCGCTGACCTCTTCCTTCGTGATCGCGGTGAGGGTGAGCCGAAGGGTGGACGAGGTCAGCTCGTCACGCGCCTTCATGGCCGTGTGGAGGTCTTCCTTGAGCTTGGACTTGAGCGTGGTCATGCCGTGATTGTGACAGGTGCGGGGCCGGAACCGCCCACGGGTTTTCCTGTCACCCCCCTGTCGCCTCCCCTCCCACCTTTCGCTCGTCTTTTCTCTCGGCGTTCCGCTTCTGCGACGATGGGCGTATGCGCGCACGCTACGGAGTACCCCTGAAAGTCACGGCAGTCGGCGCGGCGGTCGGCGCCGCCGGACTCGCCTATGCCGCCGGGTTCGAGGCCCGCTCGTTCCGTCTGCGACGGGTCACCGTTCCCGTACTCCCGCACGGGGCACGTCCGTTGCGCGTGCTCCAGGTCTCCGACATCCACATGGTGTGCGGTCAGCGCAAGAAGCGCGCCTGGCTCCAGTCGCTGGCGGGTCTGCGCCCCGACTTCGTGGTGAACACCGGCGACAACCTCTCCGACCCGGACGCGGTGCCCGAGGTGCTGGACGCGCTGGGCCCGCTGATGGAGTTCCCGGGCGTGTACGTCTTCGGCTCCAACGACTACTACGGCCCGAAGCTCCGCAACCCGGCCCGCTACCTCCTGGAGAAGGTCCAGGGCAAGCACGGCCTCAACGGCAACGCCCCCGCGGTCGGCGTCGTCCACAATCCGTGGGAGCCCATGCGCGACGCCTTCGACGAGGCGGGCTGGCTGGACCTGTCGAACACCCGGGGCCGGCTGAAGCTCGACGGCCTGGAGCTGGCGTTCACCGGCCTGGACGACCCGCACATCAAGCGGGACCGTTACGCCGAGGTCCAGGGCGGCCCGGAGACCGGCGCCGACCTCTCGATCGGCGTCGTCCACGCCCCGTACCTGCGCTCCCTGGACGCCTTCACGGCCGACGGCTACCCCCTGATCCTCGCGGGCCACACGCACGGCGGCCAGCTGTGCATCCCCTTCTACGGGGCGCTGGTCACCAACTGCGACCTGGACACGGACCGGGTCAAGGGCCTCTCCACCCACACGGTCGGCGATCAGCGCGCCTACCTCCACGTCTCGGCGGGCTGCGGCACCAACCGCTACACCCCGGTCCGCTTCGCCTGCCCGCCGGAGGCGACGCTGCTGACGCTGGCGCCGAAGGCCTGAGGAGCGGCGGGTCCGCAGGACGGCGGACAGCGGGTCCACAGGACGGCAGGCGTCGGGTCCGCAGGGCGACAGGTCCGCAGAACGGCGGACAACAGGTCCGCAGGACGGCGGCCGACGAATCGCGGGGGTCTTCCCACCCCCTTACGGTACGAATCATGACCGCGCCCCGGACCGCCCTGCTCCCCCGCCCCGGGCGGCAGAGGTGCTCCCGGCCCCCACCGCTCCCCGCCGCCCCTGGACCGCGGCCCTGCGCACCCTGGCGTGCGGGGCGGCGACCGCGGGCCCGGCCATCACCCTGGCGACCGGGTCCTCCCCACCGCCCCTGCTCCACTTCACGGTCCTGGCGAACCTGCTGGTCGCGGTGGCCTTCGGCTGGTCGGCGGTACGTTCCTGGCGTGGCGCTCCGCCGCTCCCGCCGCGCCTGACGGGCGGGGTGCTCCTGCTCGCGGCGATCACCGGCCTGATGCACCACCTGGTGCTGGTGAACTACGCGGAGACCCCGGCCCCCGCAACCGGCCTGTCCCTCGCAGCAACCATCCTGCTCCACACGGTGACCCCGCTGACCGTCGCCGCGGACTGGCTCCTGCTGACCGCACCCCGGGCCCTGCGCCTGGCCCACATCCCGCTCTGGCTGACCGCCCCCGCGGCCTACCTGGCCCTGACCCTGGCCCGCGGCGCCCTGCTCGCCCCGGGTTCCCCGGCCCGCTACCCGTACCCGTTCCTCGACGTCGACACGTACGGCTACGCGGGCGCCCTCACCCAGGCCCTCGCCCTGGGCCTCCTCTTCACCGCCCTGGCCGCGCTGATCACCGCCGCGGACCATCTCCGGCCGAACGTGGCGGGGTGGATCCAGCACCGAAGAAACCGGATTTCGCCTCCGGCCGCCGGTGGGCTAAAGTAATCGATGTCGCCGGGAGACCGGTGGGCATCGGGGTGTAGCGCAGCTTGGCAGCGCGCTTCGTTCGGGACGAAGAGGTCGTGGGTTCAAATCCCGCCACCCCGACAGCTGAAACACCAGGTCAGGGGCCTGATCCACTTAGTGGATCAGGCCCCTGAGTGGTTTCCGGGGGCGTCTTGGGAGCCGTTTGGGAGCCAATCTCGGAACCCGGCTCCCATCGGCTCCCGAAGTGGTTCGGCGTTTCGATGATTCGGCGAGACAGCTCCCGGGGGCGGTCCCGTCCGCGTACGCTCTGGGCGTCCGACGCACCGCGCCGGGCGCACGAGGGGGCACCGTGGATCATCTCTTCACCGTCGACGGGCGGACGGCCACGCCGATATCGCGCACCGGGCTCGCCGCCGAGAGCCTGCTGGAGCGGCAGCACCTCCAGGAGTGGGTGATCGCCCATCCCCAGGTACTCGGGGAGTCGGTGCTCGTGATCACCGCGGAGTACGACCGGTGGGCCGACACCGACGGGGTGCCGGCCCGCGACCGGCTGGATGTGCTGGGGCTGGACGCGACCGGACGCCTCGTCGTGGTCGAGCTGAAGCGGGGGACGGCCGATCGGGACGTGCACCTCCAGGCGATCACCTACGCCGCCCTGGTGTCCCGCTTCGACCTCGACACCCTCACCCAGGCACACCGTGACTTCCTGTCCCGCAGGGGGCAAACCCTCGACATCGACGCGTGCAAGCAGCGGCTGCTCGACCACGTGGACGGCGAGTGGAGCCCAGCGTTGCTCCAGCGACCCCGGCAGGTGATCATCGCCGCCGACTTCCCCAAGCAGGTCACCCACTCCGTGGTCTGGCTGTCGGAGATGGGCATCGACATCGACCTCGTCCAGGTCGGCCTGTGGCGGGTGGAAGGACACCTCGTCGCCGGGTTCACCAAGGTCTACCCGACCCCGGAGGTCGAGGAGTTCACGCTCACCCCGGCCCGGGTCGAAGGCGAGGCGGCGGCCAAGAAGCTGCAGGAACGCTCGCGTTCACGCAACGCCGTCCACGTGCTCGTCGGTGCGGGCCTGCTGCCCGACGGGACGAGGCTGCTGATGACACCACGTCACGGTGTGACGGAGGCCATCCGCGCCGAGATCCGGTCCTGGGTGGCGCAGGACGCCGACCGGGGGACTGTCACCTGGACCAATGACACCGAGAAGCCACTGGTCTGGAACGCGGACGGAGATTCATACTCCCCTACCGGGCTGGCCAAGCACATCTTCACGAGCGTGACCGGTCGGAGCCTGGACGTCGTACAGGGAACGACGTGGTGGGACGTGGACACCACCCACGTGCCCGACGGCGTCGACCCTGGGGAATGGGCCACGCTGGCAGGGTCCGACCTGACCGGTCTGGCCAGGCAGCTCAGCGGCACTCGCAAGGACTGGACCGGGCTGCACACTCTGCTGAGCGGTGTCCCGGCTGGGCGGTGGACCACCTACGGCGACCTGGCGGCGGTGGTCGGGAGCCATGCTGTCCCCATAGGTCAGCACCTCGGCACCTGCGGTCGATGCCCCAACCCCTGGCGCGTCCTCACGGCCGCCGGGAAGGTCAGCCCCGGCTTCCAATGGCCCGACCCCTCGCGCACGGACACTGCCGCAACCGTCCTGATCGGGGAAGGCGTGCGCTTCAACGGAGAATCCGCCGACCCTGACCAGCGCCTGCACGAGGACGAGCTCCGGCAACTCCTCGACGGCTGAGAGCCCTTCGAAGCCCTCAGCCCATCGTGACCGGTCCCTGGCTCAGGCGTCAGCGCCGCCGAAGCGCTCGCGGTAGGACTCCAGGTCCTCCTCTGTGATCTTCGCGAAGAGCACCGGCGGCACGGTGAACGGCGTGCCGGCCGGGACAGCGTCCAGGGACTTCGTTTGCTCGGCGGTCACCCAGGTCGCGGTGTCGTTCTCCAGGGCGAAGGCCCCGCGCATGGCGGCGGCGGAGGCCGGGATGAACGGCTCGGAGACGACCGAGTAGAGGTGGATGAGGTTCATCGCCGTGCGCAGGGTCAGGGCCGCGCCGTCCGGGTCGGTCTTGATCTCCAGCCAAGGGGCCTTCTCCTCCAGGTAGGAGTTGCCCGCCGACCACAGGGCGCGCAGCGCGGCGCCGGCCTTGCGGTACTGGAGAGCGTCCATGTGCTCCTCGTACTCGGCCAGCAGCCGCGCGATCTCCTCGCCGAGCTTCGTCTCCCCCTCGCCGGCCGCCGCGCCTGCGGGAACCTCGTCGCCGAAACGCTTGCGGGAGAAGGACAGGACGCGGTTGACGAAGTTGCCGAGAGTGTCGGCCAGGTCCTTGTTGACCGTAGCCGCGAAGTGCTCCCAGGTGAATGAGGAGTCGTCGGACTCGGGGGCGTTGGCGATCAGGAAATAGCGCCAGTAGTCGGCCGGGAGCGTCTCCAGCGCGGCGTCAGTAAAGATGCCGCGCTTCTGGGAGGTGGAGAACTTGCCGCCGTAGTACGTCAGCCAGCTGAAGCCCTTGACGACATCGACCTTCTTCCACGGCTCGCGCACGCCCAGCTCGGTGGCGGGGAACATCACCGTGTGGAACGGGACGTTGTCCTTCGCCATGAACTGCGTGTAGCGGACGGTGTCGTCGGCCTCGTACCACCAGGACTTCCAGTCGCGGCTCTCACCGTCCGGGGCGGCGTCCGCCCACTCCTTCGTCGCGCCGATGTACTCGATCGGGGCGTCGAACCAGACGTAGAAGACCTTGCCCTCGGCCGCGAGCTCCGGCCAGGTGTCCGCCGGGACCGGTACACCCCAGTCCAGGTCGCGGGTGATCGCCCGGTCGTGCAGGCCCTCGGTCAGCCACTTGCGGGCGATGGAGGAGGACAGTTGCGGCCAGTCGGCCTCGTGCCGGGCCACCCACGCCTCGACCTCGTGCTGGAGCTTCGACTGGAGCAGGAAGAGGTGCTTGGTCTCGCGGACCTCCAGCTCCGTGGAGCCGCTGATCGCCGAGCGCGGGTCCAGCAGGTCGGTCGGGTCCAGGACGCGCGTGCAGTTCTCGCACTGGTCGCCGCGCGCCTTGTCGTAACCGCAGTGCGGGCAGGTCCCCTCGACGTACCGGTCAGGGAGGAAACGACCGTCGACCGGCGAGTACACCTGGCGGATCGCCCGCTCCTCGATGAAGCCGTTCTCGTTCAGCTGCCGCGCGAAGTGCTGGGTGATCTCGACGTTCTGCTGCGAAGAACTACGTCCGAAATAGTCGAAGGCCAGCTGGAAGCCGTCGTACACGGCCTTCTGCGCGTCGTGAGCCTGCGCGCAGAACTCCGCCACCGACGTGCCGGCCGCCTTGGCCGCCAGCTCGGCGGGCGTCCCGTGCTCGTCGGTCGCACAGATGTACAGGACGTCGTGACCACGCTGGCGGAGGTACCGGGAGTACACATCCGCCGGAAGCATCGACCCGACCATGTTGCCCAGGTGCTTGATCCCGTTGATGTAGGGAAGCGCGCTGGTTACCAGGTGTCGAGCCATCCTTGGATGCTCCATTTCGTACGTTTGGCGCCGGCGGCGGTGCCGCGGCGGGCCGAAGTCGGGAGAGTGCAGCAGGCGTGACCGCGCAGGGTCGCTCAACCGTGTCACGCATGGTGACGGCGCCGGAGCTGCAAGCCGCCGCAATCGTATGGCACCCGGGCGCCACTCCGCCGAGTCGTTTACCGTCGGCCGGGCTCGCACGGAAAGGCGCTCGGCCGTCCGAGACAGGCGGCCAAGCGAGTCTCGAACGGCCGAGGCGGTCCTCATATTAGGCCCGTATGTCCGTGGTTATGCACCCTCCTCATCGCCCGAGGCCAAAGAGGCGGTCCGCATGACCCGAGAAGCAACTTCCAGCATGGTCGGGCGGTCCGGCCCGGATTTCACCCCTGCGATCGGGAAGCCCGGGCGCCTCGCGCCGCCCAGACTTCGCCTCGGTCCGTGTTACCGGCGTACGCGCAGGAGGGCGTCGAGCACGTGCACGGGCGACGTGGGACACATCGACAGGCGCGCAGCGAGCGCTGCCTCCCACTGCTCGGTCAAGCCGACCATGAGGCGTTTGCGCATGCCTGGCGTGACATGGGCGTAGCGCGCCGAAACGGAGCCGTCGATGTGTCCCATGCCCTGGTCCATGAGGACCTTCTCGGTGCCAAGGTCCTCCCTCATGGTCCTGTGGGTGTGGCGCAGTCCGTGGGGCGTGAGGCCCTTGGCGATCGGGAGCCAGCAGGCGTCGGCTCGTTGGTCGGCACCGCGTCCTCGTGCGGGGGCTCCGGGCCACGGCTCGCCGAGTAGCGGTACGGGGCGTGTTTCCTGCGGTGCCTTCTTCGGATACCAGCCCGATACCGCTGGGGTGAACAGCCACGTCGCGAATCCGTTCCTGCGCCAGTGGGCCGCAGGCTCCACCACCGTGCCGCCTCGTACGAACCCAAGATGCGTGATGGCCTCCTCCACTCGTACTCGCATCGACTCGGTGACGCGATCGGGGTGGTTGAGGACGTCGGACACCGTCCCAGTGGAGACTGCGGCCCGGCGTGCGACATCGACGAGTTTCGCGCCCTGGTGCCCTCCGGTACGAGCTGCACCCTGTTCGCGGAACACGTAGGTCCTGCCGTGGCAGGGGCATAGCGTCGGCTTCGTACGGGCGACCTGGTTGGCGACCAAGGCGGACAACCAGTCCGGCCTACATGGCCCCGCCTCGACGGCCACACAGCAGCAATCGGTCCCCGGCAACCTGGCCTGAGCCGCCACGTTCGGCACGACCGCTCTGACAACCAACCACGATCCCGAGAGGGTCGTCGAGCTGCTCGCCCCCGGCGGGCTTCTCGTCCTGGACGACTTCACCCCGTCGCCTCACTGGCCGCCTCGTTTCGAGGGCGTGGTGGATGAGCTCCGGTTCTTCTACCTCACCCATCCCGCCCTGGACGCCACCGAAGTGCTGACGACGTCCACCACTTCCGTGGTTGTCGCGGCGCGCCGCCTCTAGCAGCCGCCTCCGCCGCAGCAGGAGGTGGTGCTCGTCGGCCGGGCGGGGGGCGGGCGGTGGTGTCCGCGGCCGTCGTCGGCTTGGTGGCCCGGACCGTGGCGGAGTGCATGCCGTCGGCTACCGCGTGCGTGGGGGTGAGGTCGGTGTCCGTGAAGCCGGCGGCCGCCAGGTCCTCTCGGTACTCCGTGAATGACCGCGCCGCCCGACGAGGAGCAGGCCGTCGAACTCGCCACGGTGTTCCAGGCGCTCGGCGATCAGGTGCGGCTCCGCCTGTTGTCGATGATCGCCTCGCGCGAGGGCGGCGAGACCTGCGTCCGCGACCCCAGCCCGGCCTTCGGCCTCTCCCGGCCGACGATCTCCCACCACCCCAAGCCGCCGCGGCAGGCCGGGCTCTCGACTGCGAGGGGCGCGGCACCTGGGTCTACCGCTGGCCGCTGCCGGGGACCATCGACAAGCTCGCCGGGATTCCCACCCGGCCCGGACGGCCCGCCCTCCCGGGGGGGAATCGCTTGGAGCACTCCTGCCACCGCACCCGTAGCGGCGCGGCCTTCCTGCGTCGCCCGTCGCCGGGGCCGCCGTCTCTTCCTCCCCTCGCTGGTGGCGGGCTTCATGCCCGGACCGGCGTTGATGTTCGCCGGACCCGCCGGAGTTCCGCACCGGCCCGGTCATCGGCAACGCTCCTGATCAGTGCGCCGGGGTCCGTCTAGACCGCGCGGGCGACCACCGCGACGGCGCTGAGGTAGCAGCAGATGCCGAGCACCGTCACCAACCAGCTCAGCACCGTGTGCCGGGCCGTTCCGCCGGGGGTCATGCCAAGGTGGGCGGCCGCGGCGCCGCTCACGCGAGGTGGTACATCGCGCCGCACACTCTGCTCCAGTGCGCGGCGCACGCGCCGCACATCGGTCCGCACTCTCAGCCCCAGCAGCACGCCGTCGCTGTCGCGTATCAGAACGACCCGATCCGAGACTCCGCCGCGGGAGACGCTCGTCAGCAGCCGGACGCGCCGGATCTGAGCCAGGTCGACGGTACGAAGGCCCGTGACGGTCCGTGCCGTCAGCAGGCTGCCGCTGGTCTGTCCCCGGTCCCGGCCCGTGGGCATCTCGGTGATCAGAACGAACCCGGCGAGGGCGGCCGGCCCGGTGACGCCGAGCGGCACACCGGGATGGAGTCCGGCCGCCGCGGACAGCGCGAGCCCGACGAAGGGCAGGGAGAGGAGACCGGCGGTCCAGGCGGTTCCGAGGCGGCTGCGACGACGGCCGAGGGCCGCGTCCACCGCCGGATGTCTCTGCTGCTGTGGCATACGGGGACAGCCCCTATCGACGCGCGCGGTAGGTCGCCGGCCTCCGCCGACCTGGGCCACGCTGACCGGAGCCGGGGATTTCTGCACGGTGAACGTCCCTCCGTTCCCGCACCCGGGCTGTTCGACCGGCAAGTTCCTCTTGCCGCGTGCGACCTTTGCACAGACGTTCGTACCAACGGAGAGGACCGGGGCGCCCGGCAGGCCCGCTTCCGGCCTCGCGGGTACGCCTCAGCGGCAGGACTTGCTCAGGTAGAGCGCGTACTCGCCGGCCGACGCGGTGAACTCGTAGAGCGAGGTGTCCAGCCCGCAGAGCGAGAAACCCATCCGGCGGTACGCATGAATGGCGGGGGCGTTGATGTTCGTGACCTCCAGCCAGATGTGCCCCGCGCCGCGTTCCCGGGCGAACTCCTCCGCCCGGGACATCAGCGCCCCGCCCACCCCTCGGCCCCGGTGGCCGGGGGCGACCTCGATGTCCTCGACGGTGAGGCGGCGGTTCCACCGCGCGTACGAGACGGAGACGAAGCCCGCCAGGGAGCCGTCGGGGGCCAGGGCCAGGAAGGTGGGATGCCCTTCCTCCACTCGGTCCTCCTGAGCTTCCGCGTCCTCGTCTTCCGGGAACACCTTGGTCAACGGCGGGTCCACCGGGGTCTCCCGCAGCGTGAAGCCGTTCTCGGCCATCTCCACCCGGAAGACCGTGGCCGTCGTGAAAGAACCGTCCAGCGCCTCGACGAGCCCGGTGTCCTCCGGGGTCGCGGTGCGGATCTCGTACGTCGTGTCATCGGCCGGGGACATGGGGCGAGATTACGACGGGGTGAGCCGGCGTCAGCGGGCCGCCGCCACAAGGGCCGGGCGTCCTGTCGTCCGAGCGGCCCCGCCTTGCCTCCGTGCCGACAAGGGCCGCGTTCACCACGTCCGTTCCACGACCCGGACCGGATCGGGTCCTCCCGGCTTCGCCCGTATGCCGAGAGTGAGTGGTGCGCGGGAGACTGAATCTCCAGGGAGATGCGGGCAAGGATGCTGAGCCATCCGGATGAACCCGACCAGCCCTGAGGCGCACAGAGTCTCCCCGAACTCGCCTGCTCCGTCACCGAGTTGAGGTTTATCTACGCGCGGAGCTTGACCCACCGAACGATCATTCGGGCATATCAGACGACTTCTCGCACGGGCATTACCGGCGGGTACCGAGAGCTGCTAGAAACTGCCCATCCCCACATCCCCCCACGCTTCGAAGGGCTGGCAGCCATGTCAGTACGGAGAATTTGGGCATCTCTCTCCACTCTCGCGCTCGCCGCCGTGGCGGCCATCGGTGTCGCCGGGCCGGCTTCCGCGGCCGACTCGGCCGCCGCCGGCGGCTATGTCGCGCTCGGCGACTCCTACTCCTCGGGCGTCGGCGCCGGAAGCTACATCTCCGACAGCGGCGACTGCCGGCGCAGCACCGCCGCCTACCCCTATCTGTGGCAGGCGGCGAACTCACCCGCCTCGTTCGACTTCGTCGCCTGCTCGGGGGCGACGACCTCCTCCGTGGCGAGCAGTCAGCTCGGCGTGCTCAGCGCGTCCACCTCGCTGGTCAGCGTCACCGCCGGAGGCAATGACGTCGGGTTCGCCGACGTCATGCAGGACTGTGTCCTCGGCAGCGAGGCCACCTGCCTCAGCAGCGTGGACGCGGCCGTCGGAAAGATGAACAACATCCTGCCCGGCAGCCTGGATTCGCTCTACGACAACATCCGGGCCCGCGCCCCGCAGGCCCAGGTCGTGGTCCTCGGCTACCCGCGCTTCTACCAGCTGTCCGGCAGCTGCATCGCCGGGCTCAGCGAGGCCGAACGGGCCGCGATCAACAACGCGTCGGACGTGCTGAACGACGTCATCGCCAAGCGGTCCGCCGACGCCGGGTTCGCCTTCTCCAGCGTGGTGGACGAGTTCACCGGACACGAGCTGTGCTCGGGCGACGCCTGGCTCCACAGCGTCACCGTCCCGGTCCACAACTCCTACCACCCCAAGGCCGCGGGGCAGTCGGGCGGCTATCTGCCCGCCTTCCGCTCAGCGGTGTAGGGGCGGGTCGGAGCGGCACCAGGACGGCGGTTCACCGGGCGACCGGTGAACCGCCGTTCTCGTCGCTCTCGCCGTACTCGCCGTACTCGGCGTACTCGACGTACTCAGTAGCGCTCGACCAGGTGCTCCCGGCCCGCCGGGGGCTCGTACGACTCGGGCCAGAAGTCCGTCACCCCGGTGATCAGACCCGCCTCGTCGAACGTGAAGAAGTGGATGGCGTCCAACTCCTGGGCCTCCTCCCCCTCCTGCTCCCCCGTCACCGTGAACCCGGTCCGCGCCGCGGCCTGCCGGCCCTCCGCGTCGGCGACGATCCGCTCGACCCGGACGTGCCAGTCGCCCGGATACTCCTCGTTGAACCGGAGATACCGCTCCTTGCCGCAGATCCGCTCACGCGTCTGCGGCAGGTCGTACACCACGTCCTCGGCGAGGGTCGCCCCGAACGCGCCCCAGTCGCGCGCCTCGGCCGCCGCCCAGTACGTCTCCACCGCCCCGCGCAGCGCAGCCGTCGTCGTCGGTCCCGGGGCGCTGCTTCCGCTCTTGTCGGTCATGGAGAAGAGTGTGGCCCCCACCACTGACAGTCGACCGGAGAAGCCCTGCGGGGCGGCGTCGACCTGCGGTTATCCCTGACGCTCCGCCGGGCGCGACGCCTTGATCGAGTACATGAGCGGGATCCTCGGCCGTCCCGCCGGGAAGCGGTAGTGGCCGTCCGCGTGGCGCTCCAGCGTGTCGAACCGCTGGACGAGCGAGACATCGTGCTCATGGAGGAACTCGATCCGCAGCCCCGCCGCGGCGAGCGCCGTCACCACCCGGCCCACCGGGTGCTGCCACTCGACGCTGCGGTTGTGCACGGTCGGCGCGTCCAGGTCGGCGTACGTGCCCGGCGTCTCGTCGACCCAGGCGTCCCGGCTGAAGTAGTCGTCGGTGACCACCGAACCGGCCGCGTCCATCGAGTCGGTCAGCGGGTGGAACTCCGCCAGGTAGAGGAACCCGCCGGGCGCGACCAGCGACGCCGCGGTCTCGGCCCAGCGGTCGATGTCGGGCAGCCAGCCGAGCGCGCCGATACCCGTGTAGACGATGTCGTACGCGGAATCGGGGACGGCGGCCGGGGCGTCGTACACGTCGGCCACGACGAACGCCGCCCGGTCCGGGCCCAGTCCCAGCGAACCGGCCAGGCCCCGGGCGGTCTCGACGGCGGGCTCGGAGAAGTCGAGGCCCACGACCTGCGCCGCGCCGTGCCGCGCCCAGGACAGGGTGTCCAAACCGAAATGGCACTGGAGGTGCAGCAGGGTCTTGCCCCGGACGTCACCGACCTCGGCCAGCTCGAAGGCGCGCAGCACGTCCTTGCCCGCCAGGAACGCGTCCAGCTCGTAGAAGTCGCTCGCCACGTGGATCGGCACGCGTTCGTCCCAGCGCGCGCGGTTGGTCGCGTGCCAGTCGTCGGGGGTCGGGGAGTACATGCCCGGGACGCTACCCACGGGCCGGGCGGGGGCGCGAGTGGTTATCCGCGGCTGCTCGGCGCCCTCGGGAGCCCCGCGGGTCATCGGGTTGGATGGGAGCATGACGACGACTGATGCAGCAGCCGCGCCCGACTGGGAGAAGCGGTTCCGTGCGCCCCGTGTCTCGCTGCCCGGCTGGGCCGAGGACGCCCCCGACCGTTCGCTGTTCGTTTCCAACGCCACCGGGACCTACGAGCTGTACGCGTGGGACCGGGCGAGCGGGCGGCAGCGCCAGGTGACCGACCGGCCCAACGGGACCACCGACGGCGTGCTGACGCCGGACGGCGAGGCCATCTGGTGGTTCAGCGACACCGACGGCGACGAGTTCGGGGTATGGATGCGCCAGCCGTTCGGCGGCGGCGAGGACGAGCCGGCCGCCCCGGGCCTCCCGCCCTCCTACCCGGCGGGCCTGGCCATCGGGCGGGACGGTTCGGCGGTGATCGGGCGGTCGACCGACGAGGACGGTACGACGGTCCACCTGGTGCGGGCGGCCCCGGGCGCCGAACCCGTGGAGATCTACCGGCACCGGGAGTCCGCGGGTGTCGGGGACCTCTCCCACGACGGAACGCTGATCGCCCTGGAGCACACCGAGCACGGCGACGCCATGCACTCCGCGCTGCGCGTGGTGCGCCCGGACGGCTCGACCGTGGCCGAGCTGGACGACACCGAGGGCGGCACGAAGGAGCTGGGGCTCAGCGTGCTGGGCTTCGCGCCGGTCGCCGGGGACACCCGGCTCCTCGTCGGACATCAGCGCCGGGGCCGCTGGGAGCCGATGATCTGGGACCCGGTCGCGGGCACGGAGACCCCGCTGCCGATCGACCTGCCGGGTGACGTGGGGGCCGAGTGGTATCCGGACGGCTCCGCGCTGCTCGTCGAGCACGAGTTCGAGGCCCGCAGCGAGCTGTGGCGGTACGAGCCGGGGGCGGCGGCCCCCGTGCGCGTGGAGACCCCCGCCGGTACGGTCTCGGGCGCCACGGCCCGCCCGGACGGGACGGTGGAGTACCTGTGGTCCTCGGCCGAGCAGCCGCCCGCGGTGCGGTCGACGAGCGGTGCCGTGGTCCTGGATCCCCCCGGGGCGAAGGCCCCGCCGTCGGTGCCCGTCGAGGACGCGTGGGTGGACGGGCCGGGCGGCCGGATCCACGCTCTCGTGCAGAAGCCCGCCACCGGCGAGGGCCCCTTCCCCACGGTCTTCGAGATCCACGGCGGGCCCACCTGGCACGACAGCGACGCCTTCGCCTCCGGCCCCGCCGCCTGGGTCGACCACGGCTTCGCCGTCGTACGGGTCAACTACCGCGGCTCCACCGGATACGGCCGTGCCTGGACGGACGCGCTGAAGCACCGCGTCGGCCTGATCGAGCTGGAGGACATCGCCGCCGTACGGGAGTGGTCGGTGGAGTCGGGGCTCGCGGATCCGGAGCGCCTGGTGCTGGCCGGCGGCTCCTGGGGCGGCTATCTGACCCTGCTCGGCCTCGGCACCCAGCCCGACGCCTGGGCGCTGGGCCTGGCCGCCGTCCCCGTCGCGGACTACGTCACGGCGTACCACGACGAGATGGAGGCCCTGAAGGCGATGGACCGCACGCTGCTGGGAGGTACGCCGGAGGAGGTTCCCGAGCGCTTCGAGGCCTCGTCCCCGCTGACGTACGTCGACGCGGTGCGCGCTCCCGTCTACATCTCGGCGGGCGTCAACGATCCGCGCTGCCCCATCCGTCAGGTGGAGAACTACGTGGACCGGCTGGCGGCGCGCGGCGCGGTCCACGAGGTCTACCGCTACGACGCCGGGCACGGCTCGCTCGTGGTGGAGGAGCGGATCAAGCAGGTGCGGCTGGAGCTGGAGTTCGCCCTGAAGCACCTGGGGGGCGGTCCGGTGCTCGGTCCGGCCGCGTGAACCCGGCCCTTGCGACCCGCCCGTGGGCGTAAGGGCCGGATACATCACGGACCCCGCCCCGGGTACCCGGGGCGGGGAACCGTACCTTTGAGGGGTGTACCGGTTCCTGCTGACCCCACGGTGGTGGGGGATCAACCTCTTCGTCGTGCTGGCCATCCCGTTCTGCGTGTTCATGGGCACCTGGCAGCTCGGCCGCTTCGAGGACCGCGTGCAGTCGCACGAACAGGCGGAGAAGGCCCCCGATCCGAGCACCCGGGCCGCGAAACCCCTGGACGAGCTGCTGCCCGTCGACAAGGTGACGTCCGGCCGTCCGGCCACCGCCACCGGAACGTACGCCGACCAGTTCCTGGTGCCCGGCCGTGAGCTGGACGACCGGAAGGGCTTCTACGTCCTGAACATGCTGCGTACGGACAGCGGCAAGGCCCTGCCGGTGGTACGGGGCTGGCTGCCCGGGTCCGCGACCGACGCCCGGGTCCCCGCCGCGCCGAAGGGCGAGGTCACGGTGGTCGGCGACCTCCAGGCCTCCGAGAACACCCACAGCGCCGGCGTGAACGCCCGGGGCGGGCTCCCCTCGGGCCAGGTCGGCATGATCAGCGCGGCGACCCTGGTGAACCTCGTCCCCTACGACGTGTACGACGCCTGGGTGACGCTTCCCGAGGCCGAGGCGGGCGGTGCGGGCGGCGCGATGAAGCCCGTGCCCGCGGCGGCCCCGGAGGGCAGCGGCCTCGATCTGAAGGCCTTCCAGAACCTCGGCTACACGGGTGAGTGGTTCGTCTTCGCCGCGTTCGTGCTCTTCATGTGGTTCCGGCTGGTGCGGCGCGAGGCCGAGGCCGCGCGTGACGTCGCCCTCGGTCTCGTACCGGAGGAACCCGGCGCGGGGTCGCAGGACGCCGAGGAAGGACCGGGAACCCGGGAGGGTCCGGAGAGCGCCGCGAAGGGCGCCCCCGAGGACCCGTCCGCGCCGGACTACGACGTGGCGAGCACGCCCGTCCGGTAGATCGTGCCCGAGCAGGCGTTGGGAATCTCCGTCTGCGCGGTGGGCGCTCCCGACTCCGGGGTGTGCGTCACGGCGACGCTGCCCTCGGCCGTGGTCCCGCCGCCGTCCTCGTACAGCGACTGCGTGTCCACACCGGACTGGTTCTCGGGGGCCTCGCCGTCGGTGCCGCCCGCGCCGTCCGCCGACGGGCTCGGGGTCGGTGAGGGGCCCACGGTCGGACAGGTGTCGGTCGGCACCCAGGCGAACCGCACCTCGTACGCCATGGCCGGCTTCAGCAGCACCGTGCCCGGCTCCTGGGACGGGTCGGGCAGGCCGGGGGCCGCGTCGCCCGCGGCGTGCTGGACCACGACGATCTTCTGCGAGTCGGCGGCGCCGAGGGCGGTGAAGCCCACGGTGCCGTTGCTGCTGACCGCGCAGTCCGTGCCGGACACGTTGGCGATCCTGAAGCTGCCGTAGACCGTGCCGTCGGCCCCCGGCGCGTCGGTGCTCGCGGACGCGACGCCGAGCTGGCCGGGGTCGCAGACGGGCACGGACGCCAGGTCCGCGCTCGGGGAGCCGGACTCCTTGCCCGTCACCGCCCCGTCGGGGTCGCTCCCCTCGCCCCGGGAGGGGCTGGGGTCCGGGGCGGCCTCGCCCTTGCCGCCCTCGCTCTCGCGCTCGGTGGGCCGCACGCTCCGCCGGCCCGGCTCCTCGGGGCCCGGCTCTTCCCCGTTGCCGCCCTGGGCCTGCTCGCCGTGGCCGGCGATGGCGGGGCGGGCGGTGGAGGAGCCGTCCGAGGCCGCGACGTGGACGAAGGCGGGGACGGCGGTACCGATCAGCAGGACCGCCGCGGCCGCCCCGACGACAGCCTGCCGCCGCCGGGCCCGGCGGGCGGGAACGGCACGGTGGAGATGGTCGAGGGTCCCCTCGGAGGGGGCGATGTCGCGGACCGCACCGTGCAGCATGCGGCGCAGGGCCACTTCGTCCAGCTCGCCGGACCGGTCGGAGACGGACCGGTGGGATGCGGGGGCGCGTCTGTCGTCGGCGAAGAGGTCGGTCAGCGTGGCGAGGAAGTCGTCGTCGTCGGACTCCGTACCCGCGTCCGCGCCGCCGCCCGCCGGGGCCTCCGCGACCGGGTCCGCAGAGGCCGCGTCCGCCGGGGCCTTCGCAGCCGGGTCCGACACGGTCGGCGAGGCCGCCTTCGGCCCCGGGTCCCGCTCGTCGGGGTCCTCGGCGGACTCGCTGTCCACGCGCGCGGGCGGCGAGTCCGGTTCCGGCGCACCGCTCCCTCCGGAGCCCTCGCCCTCGCCCTGCGATCGGTCCGGATCGGTGTGCGGAGTCTTCTCCGGCCCGTCGTTCACCATTCCGCTTCCCGTCGGGTCAGTCTCGTGCCTGTGCTCAGGAATGTCGGGACGCGGCTCGGGGCCCTGCCCCGGGCGCTGATCCGGCCGCCCGCTCATGTCTGGGCCTCCATCACCACACGCAGCGCCGCGATGCCCCGCGAACCGTACGCCTTCACCGAGCCCAGCGAGACCCCCAGCGTCTCGGCGACCTGGGCCTCCGTCATGTCCGCGAAGTAGCGCAGCACCAGCACCTCGCGCTGGCGTCGCTGGAGCCCCTTCATGGCCTTGATCAGCGCATCCCGCTCCAGCTGGTCGTACGCGCCCTCCTCCGCGCTCGCCATGTCCGGCATCGGCTTGGAGAGCAGCTTCAGCCCGAGGATGCGGCGGCGCAGTGCGGAGCGCGAGAGGTTGACGACGGTCTGCCGGAGGTAGGCCAGGGTCTTCTCGGGCTCACGGACCCGGTTGCGCGCGGAGTGCACCCGGATGAACGCCTCCTGCACCACGTCCTCGCAGGACGCGGTGTCGTCCAGCAGCAGGGCCGCGAGGCCGAGCAGGGAGCGGTAGTGGGCGCGGTAGGTCTCGGTGAGATGGTCGACCGTGGTTCCTGCTGCCACCGTCTCGTCAGCACCCCCGCGCTGCGCGGGCAGCGAGGCCGGGCGCGCAGCGGGCATGGGCGCGATCACCGGCATGCCGCCGGGCGCGCGGGGCCGCCGGAGCGGGCGCACCGAAGCGCCTCGCAACGGGCCCACCACTGTGATGTCGAGAACCTCTGCCACGCCTGTTGGACACGCTGCCCCCCGTCAGGGTTGTACGCGGACGGCGCCACGTTCGACGCTGTGCGACATGCCCTCATACGTACCTGCTCTTCCCCAAATGCCCCGTTACGGCGTCTGGCCACGCACAAAGTGACGGCATAGACGCAACCCGGCCGAGGTGCGGTTGCAGAAGGCCGGGAGATCATCGTCGGACATGACAACGTCCCAGCTCAAGAGGTTCAGACCAGCGAATTCCTCATAGGGCGTTCACAGATCCTACAAAACAGGTTCGATCATCACCGGGGGAATTCGGCGGCGACGGATTCGGCGATCTGCGCCACGTTCAAAGCCGCGCCTTTTCGGAGATTGTCCCCGCAAAGGAACATTTCCAGGACGTGCGGGTCGTCCATCGACCGCCGGACGCGGCCGACCCAGGTGGGATCGGTGCCGACCACGTCGGACGGGGTGGGGAAGTCCCCCGAGGCCGGGCTGTCGAACAGGACCACGCCGGGGGCGGTCGCCAGGATCTCGTGCGCCTTGCCGACCGCGACCTCGTTCTCGAAGCGGGCGTGGACGGACATCGAGTGGGTGGCGACGACCGGGACGTACACGCAGGTCGCGGTGGTCTTCAGGTCCGGCATGCCCAGCACCTTGCGGCACTCCTCGCGGATGGCGATCTCCTCGGAGGACCAGCCGTCCCCGGCGTCCGTACCGGCCCAGGGCACCACGTTCAGGGCGATCGGCGCGGCGAACGGGCTGTCCGCCGTGGCGGCCTCGTCCCCCAGGGTCCGGCGTACGTCTCCGGGCTGGGTGCCCAGTTCCGTACCGGCGACCAGGGCGAGCTGTTCGCGCAGGGCGGCGACGCCGTCCCGGCCCGCACCGCTGACGGCCTGGTAGGAGGAGACGATGAGCTCGCGCAGCCCGAACTCGGCGTGCAGGGCGCCGACCGCGACGATCAGCGACAGCGTGGTGCAGTTCGGGGACGCGACGATGCCGCGCGGCCTGAGCCGTGCGGCATGGGCGTTGATCTCGGGGACGACGAGCGGAACGTCGTCGTCGAGCCGGAAGGCCGCCGAGTCGTCGATGACGACGACGCCCTTGGCGGCGGCGATCGGGGCCCAGTGGGCGGACACCTCGTCCGGTACGAGGAAGAGGGCGACGTCCACGCCGTCGAAGACGTCCTCGGTGAGGGCCAGCACCTCGCTCTCCTCACCGCGCACGGCCAGCTTGCGGCCGGCCGAGCGCGGTGAGGCGACGAGTCTGACCTCGCCCCAGACGTCCGCGTGCTGCGAGAGGATCCGGAGCATGACACCGCCGATCGCCCCGGTCGCACCGATGACCGCGAGCGAAGGGCGGTGTTCGGTCATCGGCCGGTGCCTCCGTAGACGACGGCCTCGTCGGAGTCGCTGTCGAGCCCGAAGGCGGTGTGCACGGCACGCACGGCCTCGTTGACGTCGTCGGCGCGGGTGACCACCGAGATACGGATCTCGGATGTCGAGATCAGCTCGATGTTGACGCCCGCGTCGGACAGCGCCTCGAAGAAGCCGGCGGTGACGCCCGGGTTGGTCTTCATGCCCGCGCCGACCAGCGAGATCTTGGCGATCTGGTCGTCGTAGCGCAGCGAGTCGAAGCCGATGGAGGCCTTGGTGCGCTCCAGGGCGTCGATGGCCTTGCGGCCCTCGGCCTTGGGCAGGGTGAAGGAGATGTCCGTCAGGCCGGTCGACGCGGCGGAGACGTTCTGCACCACCATGTCGATGTTGACCTCGGCGTCCGCGATGGCACGGAAGATCGCGGCCGCCTCGCCCGGCTTGTCCGGGACGCCGACGACGGTGACCTTGGCCTCCGAGACGTCGTGGGCGACTCCGGAGATGATCGCGTGCTCCACCTTCTGGTCCCCTTGCGGTTCGTTGCTGACCCAGGTTCCGCGCAGTCCGGAGAAGGACGAGCGGACGTGGATCGGGATGTTGTAACGGCGTGCGTACTCGACGCAGCGGTGCAGCAGCACCTTGGAGCCGGACGCGGCCAGCTCCAGCATGTCCTCGAAGGAGATCCAGTCGATCTTCTTCGCCTTCTTCACGACCCGGGGGTCCGCGGTGAAGACGCCGTCGACGTCGGTGTAGATCTCACAGACCTCGGCGTCCAGCGCGGCGGCCAGCGCGACGGCGGTCGTGTCCGACCCGCCGCGGCCGAGGGTGGTGATGTTCTTGCCCTCCTGGCTCACGCCCTGGAACCCGGCGACGATGGCGATGTTGCCCTCGTCGATCGAGGTCCGGATGCGGCCCGGCGTGACGTCGATGATGCGCGCTTTGTTGTGGACCGAGTCGGTGATGACACCGGCCTGGCTGCCCGTGAACGACTGGGCCTCGTGGCCCAGGTTTTTGATCGCCATCGCCAGCAGGGCCATGGAGATCCGCTCACCCGCGGTCAGCAGCATGTCGAACTCCCGACCGGTAGGCATCGGAGACACCTGCTCGGCGAGATCTATCAACTCGTCCGTCGTGTCGCCCATCGCGGACACCACGACAACCACCTGGTTGCCGTTCCTCTTGGCGTCGACGACTCGCTTGGCGACCCGCTTGATGCCCTCGGCATCGGCTACGGAGGAGCCTCCGTACTTCTGCACGACAAGGCCCACGTGCGCTCCTCGCTCAGTCATTACTGCGGTCGGCTCAGTTTAACGAGCAGCCCGGAATCGACCCGTCCATTACCAGATGGTGAGATGTCCCGCTCATCACCCGATACGGCGTGTCGCCCCGAACCGCTCGTAGGAGGCTGTTGCCCAGCCGGACCGCGCACACTCCCGTTTGTGTCCCAGCCCACACGATCCGCAGGAAAAGCGCGAGCCGGGACACGTCCGGTTACGGCAGCTGCCGGATCTCCGTCTCGGACAGCACACCCGCATAGGCGTACACGCTGTCGACCACGCCCTTCAGGTGCTCGCCCCAGCCGTCGGCGGTGCGGCCGCGGCCGAGCTGGAGCCCGCCGGTGCTCTTCCAGGCGGCGTCGAAGGCGGCGGTGCCGCCGTCGGACTCCTTCCACCCGTCGACGTAGAGGGACACCTGGTTCGCCGAGGCGTCGTACGTGAGGGTGACCCGGTGGCCCACCCCGAAGTCCCCGTCCGGCCACTCGATCCGGCGGAGTACGGTCTCCGGCGCATCCGGCTCGTCGGCGTGCGCCAGCACCAGGTCCCAGCTGGAGTTCTCCGGGTCGAAGCGGACCTTGAAGGCGTCGCCGTGTTCCCCGCCCTGCGAGATCGCCGTCATGGGCGCCGCCGGGGCGTCGTCGGTGAGCCGGACGCGGGCGCTGACGGTGAAGCTGCCCGAGGTGTCGACCACCGGGGCGTCCGTGGCCGCGTGGCCCGAGACCCCGTCGAGGCGCAGGTGCCCGTCACCCTCCAGCGGCCAGTCCTGGCCGCATTCCGGGTCCAGCGGGTCGCAGGGGCCGTCGAGGCGGAAGACCGAGGCCCCCGCGCCGAGCTTCAGCGGCGCTCCGCCGCCCGACTCCGGGGCGAGGCCGTCCGGCGCGGTGTCGAGCGCCCAGTGGCCGACCCGCTGCGCGGCACGGGTGGCGAGGGCCGTCAGCTCGTCCGGCACGACGATCCGGTCGTACGCCCGTACGTCACCGATCTCGCCCTTCCAGCGGTCGCGGTAGCCCTGTGCCCCGCGCGCCCGGCCGATCTGGAAGTCTCCCTCGCCCGCCACGGGGACGGCGGCCGTCTCCTCGCCGACCGCGCGGCCGTTGACGTACAGCCGGGCCGTGCCGGTCTCCGCGTCGTACTGGCCGAGTACGTACGCCCAGTCGCCGGTCTCGGGCAGTCCGCCCGTGACCCGGGCCCCGCCGACGGCGAACGACCAGGCGGGGTCGGAGCCGGCCTGCGTCAGCCCCAGGGTGAAGGCGCGGCCCGTACCGGCGTCCTGGGAGAGGACCGTACGGGTGCCGTCCACGCGCGCCGGCCGGACCCAGCCGCCGACGGCGAAGTCCTTCGCGGTGTCGGCGACGACCGGGGCGCCCGGGGTCAGGAAGCCGTGGCCCGTGCCGTCGAGCGAGGCGGTGGAGGTGAGCGGGGTGCCGGAGGGCGCGGGCGCGCCGAACGTGACCCCCGCACCGGCCCGGGCCGCGGTGCCGTTCTCTGCGGCGGCCGAGCGGGAGCCCGCCGCGTCGGCGAGCTTCCACCGGGCCACCGGGGCGGGCCCTTGCCCGATGCGGAACGTGTAGTCGGTGCGCGGGCCGCGGTTGCCCGCCCGGTCCTGCGCCTGGACGGAGAGGACCTGGACGCCGGACCCCTTCGGCACGAAGCTGATCTCGGCCGAACCGTCGGGCCGGATGTCGGCCGTCCTCAGCGGCTCGCCGAGAAAGTGGTAGGCGAAGGCGACGACGTCCTCGGCCTGCGCCGTGAAACGGAAGGTGCCCCGGACCCCGGCGCCGGGCGTCCAGGTGTTGTCGTCCGGATAGTCGGAGGACGTGACGACCGGGGCGTCGGGCAGCGTGCGGTCGTACACGAACTCGCAGGGCGCGCCCGCCCCTTCGCTGCTCCAGGCGGAGGCCCCGTCGTCGTTGACGGCCCGGACCCGCCAGGAGACGACGGTCTCGTCGGGGACGGTGCTCGGCAACTGCCAGCTGAACGGGGCGGTGTCGTGCTTCATGGAGGTGGTCATGGACACGCGCTCCTCGGCGCCGCCCTCACCCTGCCACCAGGCCTCGAACTCGCCCCGGACCTGGCTCGCTTCACCCGGCTGCCCGCCCCCGGGCCCGTACAGCCGCGCCGTCACCTGCGGAACGGTCCCCACGTACGGCCGGTCCTCCCCGGTGACGCATTCCGCGCCGCCCACCGCCAGATCGGCGATCCGCGGCTGCTTCGGCGGAAGCCCGGCACCCGCCGCCGCCAGTACGGTGCCCGGCGTCGCCAGCACCGTCCCGGCGGCGATGACCGCTGCGGCGGCCGCCCGTCTCGCCCGTCCCTGCCCTGTACGTCCTGCACGTCCTGTCATGCGTGTTTCCCTCCCCTGTCCGGCCCTTGAAGATCGGACTCCAAGAGCTGAGGGAGACTAACAACCGCCCGCGCCGACCGCCCCCGGATATCCGGGCGGCCGGGGTGACCGGGACCGGGGCGACCGGCTCAGCCCGCCGTCAGCGTCTCCACGTCGAGGACCTGCGTGTTCTGCGCGGCCGCGATGCGCCAGACCCCGTCGTCCTTGGCGAGCACATAGGTCGGCGTGCCCGGGACCGCCTCGGGCCGGGCGGCCATGAGCTCGGCGGGGTCCTCCTGGCCGTGGAAGATCTCGTCCAGGTATGCGCCTCCGGCACGTTCCGCCGGGCGCTGACGGATCTTCACGGCGGCGATGTCGGGGCGGACGAAGAGAATGAGGTCGGCGGTGTACGTGGCGATCACCGGCGAATCCGCCTGCGGGGGCAGCACCTTGCGGGTGAAGGCACTGATCTCCGGCAGCCCGGTCAGCCGCTTGCCGTGGGCCGTGGTCCAGATGGCGTCCTCGCGGAAGCCCGCGAGGAAGGCATCGGGATCCGCGTTCAACTGGGCCTCCTGCACACCGGCGACGAACGCGACGATGGCGTCGACGTCCTCCTGCGGGGCCGGGACGCCGATGACGGTGGGCGCGGGGGCCGGTGCGGCGGGGGTGGTGGCGCTCATCGGACATCTCCTTGCGGGGTAAGGCCGTTGGGTCGGCCGTTCGCCCCTGACCCTGTTCCGTCAACCGCGGTTGAGGTCAAGGAGCAATCAACCCGGCGGCGCTCCCCGCACCCGGCTGCCGGAGGACGGCTCGAAACCGGCGGCTTGATCTGAAGGACGGTTGAGGTTCTAGCGTTCCCGGTGTCGAACAGGCGGCGCTCGGCACGCCGTTACCGGACAGAGGGGCGCTCAGCGATGACAGTGGTGGTGACCGGTGCGACCGGGAACATCGGCAGGGAGCTGCTGCGGCAGCTGGCCGTGGACGGGCTCGGGCCCGGTGTCCGGGCGCTGACCCGCGACGCGGCGCGGGTCGGGGCGGCGGTGCCCGACGGGGTGGCTGTGGCGGAAGGTGACCTCGAACGGCCCGAGTCGCTGAAGTCCGCGCTGGACGGGGCGCGTTCACTGTTCCTGGTCTCGGGCGTCGGCGATGACGCCGGAGTTCTGGACGCCGCCCGGCAGGCGGGGGTGGAGCACGTGGTGCTGGTCTCCTCCATCACCGTCGAGACCCATCCGCACCTCGCTCCCGCACGGGCGAATCTCGCCGTCGAACGCCGGCTGCGGGCCGGCGGGATGGCGTGGACCGTGCTGCGGCCGACGCAGTTCGCCTCCAACACCCTCTGGTGGGCACAGTCCGTGCGCGACGAGTCCGTCGTGCGCGTGCCGTACGCGGACGTCGGGCTGCCGGCCGTCCACCCCGCCGACATCGCGTCGGTGGCCCACGCGGCGCTGACCGGACCGGGGCACCGGGGGCGGACGTACCCGCTCACCGGACCGGAGAGGATCTCCCCGCGACAGCAGGCCCACGAGCTGGGGCGGGTGCTGGGCCGGGAGGTGGCCTGCGTCGGAATCGGGAGGGAAGCGGCGTACGGGCCCATGGCCGCGATGATGGGGGCCGAGGTCGCGGACAGCGTCCTCGACCTGATGGGCGGCGACGTCAACGACGCCCTGCTGGCCGTGCACGACACCGTGGCCCGGGTCACCGGCTCGCCCGCCCGCACCTACCGCCGCTGGGCCGAGGAGAACGCCGACGCGTTCCGGTGAACCGGGGTGCGGCGGAGGACGGCGCGGGCGCGAAGGACGGCGGGCGGCAGGCGGCGGCGGACGGCGGGCGGCGGCGGACGGCGGGCGGCGGGCGGCAGGTGGGCGGTTACTTCACCGGCCGCAGCCCCAGCGGCCCCGCGATCTCCTGGAGCATCACACGGCCCGCCTCCTCGGCGAGGTTCTCCTCGCCCGGGTCCTGGTCGGTGTCCAGGCCGTCCAGCTCCGCCAGGGGCTGGCCGAGGCGGATGTGGGCGACCAGGGACTGGAGGGCGCGGAGGGTGGCGGAGGCGGTGGAGCCCCAGTTGGAGAAGTACGAGAACTGCCACCACCACAGCGCCTCGGCGGTGCGGCCCGCCTCGTAGTGCGCGAGGCCGTGGCCGAGGTCGGTGACCAGGTCGGCCAGATCGTCGGAGATGCGGTGCGGGACCGGGGCCTTGCGGGGCTCGTACGGGTCGAAGACCTCGGAGTAGACGTCGATCGGCTCCAGCAGCGCCGCGAACCGCTCGCGCAGCCCGTCCGCGTCCGGCTCCGCGCCCAGGTCCGGCTCGTACCGCTCGTCGGGCAGGACGTCCTCGTACGCGCCGAGGCGGCCGCCGGCCAGCAGGAGCTGCGAGACCTGGAGGAGCAGGACCGGAACAGCCTCTTCCGGCTCGTCGACCTTGGACACCTCGGCGACCGCGACGATGAACGTCTTGATCTGGTCCGCGATCTGGACGGCGAAGTCGCCCGGGTCCTGCGTGACGGAGTTCAGCGTGGCGTCAGACATCGAGGGGACCTCCCGTGGGCGCGGTCACAGACGGTGGAGCGGACGGCAGTACGTGCAGGGGTCCGGGCCCGGGCCCGGACCTGGGGCCTGCGGCGGCGGTCCCGACGTCGGTGTCGGTCTCGGTGTCCTCGGTGTCAGACATCCAGCAGCCGCCTCCCCTCGAAGGCTCGGCCCAGGGTGACCTCGTCGGCGTACTCCAGATCGCCGCCGACCGGCAGACCGCTGGCCAGCCGGGTCACCTTGAGGCCCATCGGCTTGACCATCCGCGCCAGGTACGTCGCGGTGGCCTCGCCCTCCAGATTGGGGTCGGTCGCGAGGATCAGCTCCGTGATCGAGCCGTCCGCGAGCCGCGCCAGCAGCTCGCGGATGCGCAGGTCGTCCGGGCCGACGCCCTCGATGGGGCTGATCGCCCCGCCCAGCACGTGGTAGCGGCCCCGGAACTCCCGTGTCCGCTCGATCGCCACGACGTCCTTGGGCTCCTCGACCACGCAGATGACGCTCGGATCGCGGCGCGCGTCCCGGCAGATCCCGCACCGCTCCTGCTGCGCGACATTGCCGCACACCTCGCAGAACCGGACCTTGTCCTTGACCTCCAGGAGGGCGTGGGCGAGCCGGCGTACGTCGGTGGGCTCGGCCTGCAGGACGTGGAAGGCGATCCGCTGCGCGCTCTTGGGACCGACGCCGGGCAGCCTGCCCAGTTCGTCGATGAGGTCCTGAACAACGCCTTCGTACAACGGAACGCCTTTCTTCGCTTCCTGCTCCGTACCGTAATGGGTACGGGTCGGTACCAGTAGGCCCCGGAGGGCCCGCGGAACCTACGGCCCCGCGGCCGGCCGGGTCAGAACGGCAGACCCGGGATGCCGCCCCCGCCGCGCAGCCCCTGCGCCAGCGGGCCGAGCTTCTCCTGCTGGAGCGCCTGCGCGTTCTCGTTGGCCGCCTGGACGGCCGCGACGACGAGATCGGCCAGCGTCTCGGTGTCCTCCGGGTCCACCGCCTTCGGGTCGATGACCAGGGCGCGCAGCTCGCCGGAGCCGGTCACGGTGGCCTTCACGAGACCGCCGCCCGCCTGTCCGTCGACCTCGGTCCTGGCCAGTTCCTCCTGGGCCGCGGCGAGATCCTGCTGCATCTTCTGGGCCTGCTGGAGCAACTGCTGCATATTGGGCTGGCCACCACCGGGAATCACGGTCACTCCTGGCATTTCGACGACAAATGTTTCGGTAAGCCGAGCCTACGTGCTCCCCGGTCACCGCGCTCCACCCGCCGGGGACCAACTCTTTCGAGTGAGATCTCCGAACCGGCGTGAGGGTTCCTATACCTGACCAGGGGCCCTGCCCAGGCGGGAATCCCGCGATTTCGACCCCGCGGCCCACCATTCGGCGGTAGGAAGGGCATGCACCTCGGCACACGAGCGTGCATGCACGGTGACGCACAGTTACCCCCTGTGCGTCCGTCCCGTCCGTCAGAGTGCAGAGGAGTGCCCCGGTGAGTCAGCCGGAGATGCAGCCCGAGGGGCCGCCCCGCAAGGAGTCCGATGCGGGATCCGGTGAGAACGGAGCTGAGCATTCCACTACGGGAGCCCCGGCCGGGGGCCGGGCCGCCGCCGGGCGCACCGGCGGCCGTGCCGGGTGGCACGCCGGCGGGCGCGATCTGACCGGGCGCCCGTTCCCCCTCGGCGACTGGGGTGAGCCGGCCGAGCGGCTCGACGAGCTCTACCGCTGGGTCGAGACCGGTGCCCTGGACACCGCCGACTGGTATCTGAACGACCGGGTCTGGAAGCGCCGGGCCGCCCGGGCCCTGCGGATCGGCACGGCCGCCGGGGTGGTCGCCGGTGCCGCCCTCCCCTGCTCGACCTGACCGGCACGCTGAGCGGCTCGGCGGGCTGGGGTTATCTGTCGCTGCTGCTGGGGGCCGCCTGCATGGCCTGCGACCGGTACTTCGGCCTCACCTCCGGGTGGATAAGGAATCTGGCCACGGCCCAGGCCGTGCAGCGGCGGCTCCAGGTGCTCCAGTTCGACTGGGCCTCGGAGTGCGTACGGGAGATGCTCGGGCCGACCGAGGGCACGGCCAGCGAGGCGACCGAGCGGTGCCTGGGGGTGCTGCGGAGGTTCTCCGAGGACGTCACGGAGCTGGTGCGGTCGGAGACGGCGGACTGGATGGTGGAGTTCCGGGCGGGACCCGCGCCGATGGGGATGCAGGCCCTGGCGGCGGGGAGCGCGGGCGGGCGGGGGGAGCCGGGGGCGGCGCCGGGGCGGTTCTCGATGCCGTCGGTGGCGGCGCGGCCGAACATGCCGCGGCAGCGGCCGCCGGAGTCGCCGCCCCGGTGAGGTGTTCCCGGGGCCTGCCCCGGGGGCCTGCGCCGGGCCCCCGGCCCTCGGTCGCCGGACGAGCTGGGTTCGGGGGCGTGATGGATGTGGCACCCCGGCCCGTGGGGCGCGAGGGCGGGCCGGGTGTGGCTCAGCTGAAGATGATCATTGAGCCCTGTGCCAGGCTGCGGGTCGCCGCCGCGTGCAGGCCCAGCCAGACGTGGCGTTCGCGGGCGAAGGGGCTGTCGTCGTAGGGCATCGGGTGCGCCGGCTCCTCCAGGGCGGTGGGGCCCGACGGAGGCTGCGGGGCGGCCGGCGGGTTGGCCGGGTCGATGCCGATGGCCGGGGCGACGAACTCCAGCTCCCGCAGCAGTCCGTGCGCGGAGCCGAGGGGGCCGCCGCCCGCCAGGAGGTCGTCGTCGGAGAGCGGGGCCGGGAAGTCCACCGGGACGTACGCCCCGGCGTGGTCGTAGTGCCAGACCAGGTGCGACTGCTGCGCGCCCTGCTCGAACATCTCCAGCAGCTGCTCGTAGTCGCCGTCGAGACCGGCGACCGGGGTGACGGCCAGCCCGCTCAGCTGGAGCAGATAGGCGCGGCGCAGGAAGTGCAGGGCGTCGTAGTCGAACCCGGCCACGGGGGCGACGTCCCCGGTGAGGCCCGGCATGTAGGCGTAGACGGGGACGGGCGGCAGCCCGGCGTCGTTCAGCGCCTTGTCGTAGACGGCGATCTCTTCGGCGAAGGGGTTGTCGGCGCTGTGGCACAGCACGTCGACGAGGGGGACCAGCCACAGGTCACAGGCCACGAAGTCTCGCTCTCGGAAGGGTTAGGGCGATCGTCGGGACAGCGTAATGCGGGGCGAACCTCACGCACAGTGCCCCGGGGATCCCGGAGCCCCCGGGGGCTCCGGAGCCACCGCGGAACCGGGCCCCGGCGGCCCCTCGGCGTTCCTCTCCACGTTCCCCGCCGCCTCGCTCCCCGCCACGCCCCCCTCCGCCTCCCGCGCCTCCAGGCGGTCCGCCCAGGCGAGCGCGTGCCCGTAGTAGGAGCGCATCTCGGCGTGGACCTGCTCGTGGTCGCCGCGGGCGATGGCCTCGACCAGCTCCTCGTGGCCGAACCACAGCACGTTCTCGTCCATGCCGTCGCGGCGCAGCCGGTGCACGGCGAACACCCAGGCCTGGACGCGGAGCCGGGCGAGGAAGTCGGCGATGTACGGGTTGAGGACGAACTGCCCCAGCTCCCGCCAGAACCGCAGGTCGTAGCCGATCAGCACGTCGAGGTCGCCGCCCTTCGCCGCGCGGACCGCCTCCGCGGCGCGGCGGCGGATCGAGGCAAGCCCCTCGGGCCGGACGGCGACCCGTTCGGCGGGGTCGCGGAAGAGGCCCTCGACGACGAGCGCCCGGGCCTCGGCCATCGCGCGGTAGTCGGCGACGGTGAACTCCCGCACCTGGAAGCCCCGGTGCTGGTCGGAGGCGAGGAGCCCCTGGGCGGAGAGGTCGAAGAGCGCCTCGCGGACGGGCGTCGCGGAGACCCCGTACTGCTCGGCGATCTGCTTGACGGTGAACTCGCGGCCCGGCGGCAGGCGGCCCGCCAGCACCTCGTCGCGCAGCGCGTCGGCGATCTGCTGGCGCAGGGTACTGCGCGTCACACCTGCGCTCGGACTCATGCCGACCTCTTCCGTCCGTCCCCGTACGTCCCCGCGTACCCGTCGTGGTTCGGGTCACCCTAAGCCAGGGCCACCGCCGTGCCCGATTCCGGGCACGGCGGGACGACGTACGGGGTCGATCGCGTACGGAATCGGATCGTCCGGTTACTCCGCGTACGGATCGGAAGCGGACACGGGCCGCTCTACGCGCCCTGAACCGTGTACGTGTCGGCCACCGAGAGCGCCACGTCCAGGGCCGCGAGCCCTTCCTTGGCCTCGGCCTCGGAGACGTTGCAGGCGGGGACGGCGTGGGTCCGGTTCATGTTGATGAACGGCCACAGCCCCTGCTTCTTCGCCGCCGCTCCGAAGGCCGCCATCGGGGCGTTGGCCTCGCCCGAGGCGTTGTACGGGACCAGCGGCTCGCGGGTCTCGCGGTTGCGGACCAGCTCCAGCGCCCAGAACGCGCCGAGGCCGCGCACCTCGCCCACCGAGGGGTGCCGTTCGGCGAGTTCGCGGAGGCCGGGCCCGAGGACGGTCTCACCGATCCGGGCGGAGTGCTCGACGACCTTCTCGTCCTCCATCACGCCGATGGTGGCGACGGCGGCGGCGCAGGCCAGCGGGTGGCCGGAGTAGGTGAGGCCGCCGGGGTAGGGGCGGGTCTCGAAGGTCGCGGCGATCTCGGCGCTGATGGCGACGCCGCCGAGCGGTACGTAACCGGAGTTGACGCCCTTGGCGAAGGTCAGCAGGTCCGGCACGACGTCGAAGTGGTCGGCGGCGAACCAGGCGCCGGTGCGGCCGAATCCGGCCATGACCTCGTCGAGGACGAAGACGATCCCGTACCGGTCGCAGATCTCGCGGACGCCGGCGAGGTAGCCCGGCGGCGGGGTCATGATGCCCGCCGTGCCCGGGACGGTCTCCAGGATGATCGCGGCGATGCTGGACGGGCCCTCGAAGGCGATCGTGTCTTCCAGGTGCTGGAGCGCGCGGGCGCACTCCTCGGCCTCGGTCTGCGCGTGGAACGGCGAGCGGTAGAGGAACGGCGCCCAGAAGCGGACGACACCCGCCGAGCCGTTGTCGGAGGGCCAGCGGCGCGGGTCCCCGGTGAGGTTGATCGCAGTGGAGGTGGCGCCGTGGTACGAGCGGTAGGCGGAGAGCACCTTGGGACGGCCGGTGTGCAGCCGGGCCATGCGGACGGCGTTCTCGACGGCCTCGGCCCCGCCGTTGGTGAAGAAGATCTTGTCCAGGTCACCGGGGGTGCGCTCGGCGATGAGGCGTGCGGCCTCGGAGCGCGACTCGACGGCGAACGCGGGCGCGAAGGTGGCGAGCTTGCCCGCCTGCTCCTGGATCGCGGCGATCACGGTGGGGTGCTGGTAGCCGATGTTGGTGTAGACGAGCCCGCTGGTGAAGTCGAGGTAGCGGTTGCCGTCGTAGTCCCAGAAGTAGGACCCCTCGGCGCCGGCGACGGCGAGCGGGTCGATGAGGCCCTGGGCGGACCAGGAGTGGAACACGTGCGCGCGGTCCGCGGCCTTCACGGCCGCACCGGCCGCGGGGTCGGCGTACGGGGCATGAGGGGCATGAGGGGTCATGCGGCCGAGCGTAAGTGCTGGTGGGGGGTGGCCTCCATGGCCACCTTGTACGGCCTGGGCCGGATGGTTCGGCAAGGTGTCGCCCTCGCCCCTCACCTCCGCCCCCTCACTCCCCTCACCTTTCACCCTCCACACCTTTGACAGCATGCTGTCGATATGACAGCCTTCTGTCATCGAGTCGAGGAGGTCATCATGACCAGCAGCAGCGCCACCACCGTGCATCTCGCCGTTTACGACACCTTCGCCGACTGGGAGACGGGGTACACGACCGCCCATCTCACGCAGAACGGCTACACCGTGCGGACCGTGGGGCTCTCCCGCGAGCCGGTGACGACCATGGGCGGCCTGCGCGTCCAGCCCGATCTGGCGCTGGACGAACTGCGGCCGCAGGACAGCGCGTTGCTGATCCTGACCGGCGCGGCCGGCTGGGACACGGGCGAGGCGCTGAGCCCCTTCGCGCGAGCGGCCCGCTCCTTCCTGGACGCGGGAGTGCCGGTCGCGGCGATCTGCGGGGCGACGGCCGGACTGGCCCGCGAGGGGCTGCTGGACGACCGGGCGCACACGAGCGCGGTCTCCTTCTACCTCGCGGCGACGGGGTACGCGGGCGGCGAGCGGTACGTGGAGGTGGACGCGGTCACGGACGCCGGGAGGGACGGGGCCGGGCGCCTGATCACGGCCGGGCCGACGGAGCCGGTGGCGTTCGCGCGGGAGGTCTTCGCGCTGCTCGGGGTGTACGACGAGAAGAAGCTGGACGCGTGGTACCGGCTGTTCCACGACTCGGACGCGAGCGCGTACGAGGTGTTGCAGGGTGAGTAGCGAGGGGGCGCGGAGTCTCCCGTCCGAGCAGGAGCTGCTGAGCCGGGCGGCGCTGACGGTGTTCCGGCTGAACGGCCAGTTCCTGTCGGTGGCTGACGAGTTGGCGCGGCCGGGGGGCCTCACGTCGGCCTGGTGGCAGGTGCTGGGGGCGGTGCTGGTGGAGCCGTTGCCGGTGGCGGGGATCGCCCGGACGATGGGGATCACCCGGCAGAGCGTGCAGCGGATCGCGGATCTCCTGGTCGAGCGGGGCCTCGCGGAGTACGCGGAGAACCCGGCCCACCGCCGCGCGAAGCTGTTGCGGGCGACGGGGGCGGGGCGCGACGCGGTGTCCCGGATCGGCCGGCCCCACGCGGAGTTCGCCGCGCGGCTGGCCGGGGAGGTGGGGGCGGCGGACCTGGCGGAGACGGTGGGAGCACTGGAACGCCTGTCGGAAGCCCTGGAGACCTTGTCCACTTCGGACCGGGGCACTTCCGGCCCGCCCGGCGCCCAGGCCGCGGACCGCGGTGCTTCGAGCCCGTCCGGCGATGGAGGACGGAACCCTTGATCACACGAGGGCGGTGCGCGGGCCGGGGCGGACCCCGGAGTACCCGGTACGTTCAGCCCGAGCCCCGCCACCTCGACCGCCCTGTCCTCGAACGCCGGACGGGCTGAGGGTCGGCGCCAGGCGGGCTGGGGGCGGTGCGGGGTCCGGCGCTATTCTCGTGCGGGCCGCACGGGGGAGGAAGCGCACCATGGACCAGCTCGGGCCCGACGACCCGCACCGCATCGGCGCGTACCGGCTCCTCGGCCGACTCGGCGAGGGCGGCATGGGCCAGGTCTTCCTCGCCCGTTCCGACCGCGGCCGCACCGTCGCTCTCAAGCTCGTCCGCCGCGAGCTCGCCGAGCGGCCCGAGTTCCGCGCCCGCTTCCGCCAGGAGGTGCACGCCGCGCACCGGGTCGGCGGCGCCTGGACCGCCCCGGTGCTGGACTCCGACACCGAGGCCCCCGTCCCGTGGGTCGCCACCGGTTACGTCGCCGGGCCCTCCCTCCAGCGCGTCGTCTCGGGCCGCCCCGGCGCCCCGGTCACGGCCTCGGGGGCGTACGGGCCGCTGCCGGCCCGTTCCGTACGGCTCCTGGGGTCCGGGCTCGCCCACGCCCTCCAGCACATCCACGGGGCCGGGCTCATCCACCGGGACCTGAAGCCCTCCAACGTCCTGATGACCATCGACGGGCCCCGGGTCATCGACTTCGGCATCGCCCGCGCCCTGGAGTCCGTGGCCGACGGCGATCTGACCCGCACCGGGGTCCTGGTCGGCTCGCCCGGGTTCATGGCCCCGGAGCAGGTGCGCGGCGAGCGCGTGACCACCGCGTGCGACGTGTTCTGCCTCGGGTCCGTCCTCGCGTACGCCGCGTCGGGCCGGCTGCCGTTCGGTACGGCGGACAGCGGCGGGGTCCATTCCCTGATGTTCCGGATCGCCCAGGAGGACCCGGACCTGACCGGGGTCCCGGAGGAGCTGGCCGACGTCGTCCGGGACTGCCTGGCGAAAGAACCGGCGGACCGCCCCGGTACGGACGAGATCCTGGCCCGCCTGGGCGAGGCGGACGCGGACGATCCCTGGCTGCCCGCCACCCTCCTCGCCCAACTCGGCCGTCAGGCGGTGGGGTTGCTCGACGCGGAGGATCCGGAAGACCCGGAGGAGCTGGAGGAGCCTGGAGCCACGGAAGGCCCGAGAGGCCGGGGAGGCCCGGACGTGCCGACGGCCTCCGCGCATCCGGCAGCCCCGCAGGAGCCCGAGGGCCCGCGCACCCCGGCGAGCCCTCCGACGCCCGCGCCGCCCACCGCCCCGATACCGCCCTGGCCCCACCCGCACGCGTCGCACCACCCGCCGTACGGCGCCCCCGCCCAACACCCCATCGCCCCGGCCCACTTCGCCGCCACGCCTCCCCCGGCCGCCCGCGAACGCCGCTCCGCCGGTGCCACCGTCGCGCTCATAGCCGTCGCCGCGATCGTGGCGACAGGGGCGGGCGGATCGGTGTACGCGTTCATGAAGGGCGACGGGCCGGGCACGACCGTCTCCCCCGGCCCCTCGGGCTCCAGCGACGCGGGCAGCGGCGGCAAGGGGCAGCAGGGAGCCGGCGAAGGAGCCGTCCCCGAAGGGTTCCTCGGCACCTGGTCCGGCTCCATACCGGGCCAACAGGGCATATCCACCCGTACGTTGACCATCCGGCAGGGCGACGTCGGCGACCAGGTCCTCGCCCTCACCGCCGAGGGGCCCCTCGCCTCCGGATCCACGTATCACTGCGAGTTCAGCGCCCCGCTCGCCGACCGCCCCGCCGGGAACGGCCCGGTCCGCATCGGCCCCTCCACGGTGTCCTCCGGGAGCCCGGCCTCCTCCTGCTCCCCCGGGAAGCCCACCGATCTCACTCTGCTCCCGGACGGCACCCTGCGCCGCACCACGACCGGCACGGGCGAGAGCCTGATCTACACCAAGGCGGACTGAGGACGCGGAACGGCGTACCCGTTACGCCCCGACCCGTACCGCGCGCCGGCGCGACCGAGCCCGAGCGAGCGCATGACCGGCCCCCGTGCCCCGCGCTCTATGCTGCGACGAAGGACGAGACCCGGCCGACCGAGGCCGGAAACCAAAGCCGAGGCCGACCCGAGGCCGACCCGAGGCCGACCCCGAGGAGGCACCCGCGTGGCGACAGGGCGCACCGACCCCGAGCGGCGGGACCGCATCATCGACGCGGCACTCGACCTCATCGTCGACGAGGGCGTCGCGGGCGTCTCGCACCGCAAGGTCGCCGCCCGCGCGGGCGTGCCGCTGGGCTCGATGACGTACCACTTCTCCGGTATGGACGAGCTGCTGCACGAGGCGTTCACCCGGTTCTCCGGGACGATCGTCGCCGTCTTCGAGGAGAGGCTCGGCGCGGCGGCCACCCCCGAGGAGGCCCGCGAGGCCGTCGCCGATCTCGTCCACCACCTCTCCGGCGGCAACCAGCGCGAGCTGATCCTCACCCACGAGCTCTACACCCTCGCCGCCCGCCGGCCCGCCTACCGCGAGCTCACCCGCACCTGGATGAGCCGCAGCCGCCGTGCCCTGGAATGGCACTTCGACGCGGCCACCGCGCGCCAGCTCGACGCGCTCATCGAGGGGCTGTCCATCCACCGCGCCCTGGAGACCGAGCCCCACGAGCGCGCCCTCACGGCCGAGGCGATCGCGCGCATCACCGCACCGCGCTCGTAGGCCCGCCCGGTACGCCGACAAGGGCCGCCTGACGCGATCGCGCCGCCCGCCCCGGATCCCGAGCATCGAACCCCGAAGCTCGGCACTCAGGACACGAGTGCCGGAGCGTGGCGTTCACTCGTCCGGGGGTACGTGCGTGAGGTCCGGGCCCGAAGCTCGGGTGCCGGGACCCGAGCGTCGAGATACGAGACCCCGGACACGAGCGCCTTCTTTAACCGGGGGGAAAAGAGGGGGGTTGGGGAAAACCGCCCCACCTCCCCACCCCGTCACGGCCAGCCAGTATGACTAATCGTGACAGCTTGCGGCGCAGCGTGACGGCCGCTTACGGTGCCAGAACTAAGCGACCCCGACGCGGTGTTCACAGCACCAGGCCGGGGTCTGACCGCAAGATCGAACCCACTAGAAAGACGATCCATTGGCTACCCAGCACCTTAGCCCCGCCCTGCCCGTCCCCGCAGTCTCGCCCGCGTGCCCGATGGCCAAACCCGGCTACGGCAAACGCTCCACGCCCGACCAACAGCCGCGCACGCGCGACGACTTCGCCATGCTCCCGGCCCGTGAGCGGTACGTCGCCGGATTCGTCGACCGCCTCCCCGACGGGGCCGCGATGAGCATCAAGCACCTGGCGAAGCAGCTCCCGCTGTACGGGCAACAGGCCATCTCCACCGCCCTGAACGCCCTGTCCGTCGCCGGGCACCTGCGGCGCGTACGGTGCTCCGTCGGCGCGGGCGACGAGACCCGCTGGGCCTTCCGCACGTTCTGGTCCCGCACCGCCCGCGACAACGAGTGGTGGACCACCTACCTCGCCACCGAGAAGGCCGCCCGGACCGCAGCCCCTGCGGGACCCCCGGCCGCCCCGGCACCGTCCGCCCCCACCCCCGCCGCCGTACCGCGGCAACGCACCGCGCCCGAGCCCACGAGCCCGGCAGAGGCTCCGGCACGGCCACCGGGACCACGGGCGCCGTCGACGGCTCCGACAACGACTGCTGCGGCCGCAACGACCGCCCCCTCCCCCGCCTACCTGGCCTTGGCCGAACTGGGCCGCCGGGACATCCGGCTGGCTCTGTCCGCCGACGACTGCGCCGCCCTGGAGGCGCAGGCAGCGGAATGGCTCGACCGGGGTGTCAGCATCGACTACCTGATCACCGCCCTCACCGCAGGGCTCCCCGCCCAGGTCGACTGCCCATCCCGCTTCGTCCGCCGCCGCCTCACCGACAAGATCCCGCCCCGGCTGCCCACCCGACCCACCACCCCGAACACCTCCCCCAGCACCGGCACCCCGGCCCCTCGCCTCCTCATGGAATGCACCGACTGCGGCCGCCCCGGCCAACCCGAAGCGCTCCCCGACGGCCTCTGCCGCCCCTGCCGCGCCGCCCACTCCGAGGGCCACCGGGCCGGCCCGCCCGACCCCACCGAAATCGCCGCCGTAAAGGCCCACATGGCGAACCTCCGCACCCTGCTCAAAGCGCCCTGAGGAGGTCGGCAGGACGCCGTCAGGGCGTGACGACGGCGAAGCCGGGGTCGGGATCGTCGAGGACGGACATGAGGACGGTCAGAACACCCAGGTCGCCGGTGACCCCGTTGCGCAGGCGCGTCCGGTACGTCTCGCCGAGGTCGGTGAACCGCCACAGCGGCAAGGGAGTGGTCCCACAACCGGCCAGCGCCCTCAACTCAATAACGCGTACGCCGCGTTGAACAGGATCAACGTGTGCACGAACCGCCCCGCCCGCGACGGCGGGTAGCGCCACATCAGCGGCCACGTGTCACCCCCGAGCGCCGGAACGGGTACGTAGCTGATCCGGCCCGTCGTCGAGTTGAACGTCGTCACCTCGCGCGGCCACGGCCGCCCCGCCGTCGACCCGGGCGGGACGAGGAAGTACACCCCGCGCCGGCCGTTCGACTCGCTGACGACGGGCCCCGGTTCGCCGCCGACCAACTCCTCCATCAGATCGGCCAGCCGCCGCCCGGCGTCACCGTCCACGCGGACCGCGTCGAATTGCACGCCCGCCTTGCGGAGGTGGAATCCGTACTCCGGAATCCAGTCCGCCGTCACACCACCGTTGATTGCGTTCACGGGACGATTGTGACCCCGATCACCTAGCGTTAACCATGTCTGCCGAGGTGCGTCGCAAAGCCGTTGACCTGCGTGAACTCCGCTGGATCCGCGTTGAGTTCGATGGCATCGAGTAATGACCGGTTGAGTTCGGTTGAGTCGAAAAGAGATCGCGTAATGGCGAGTGCTGAGAACAAGGAAACGGCGAGCCCGATGGCCCGGATGGTGGCCGAGATGGCCCGGACGCTACGCATCCAGCGCGGGTGGACGCAGGAGCAGCAGGGCAAGGAGATCGGCTACTCGGCGGCGGCGATCAGCGCCATGGAGACCTGCGCCCAGCCCGCCAGCGACGCCATGCTGGTCGAGCTGCAACGGGTGCACGGCAACGGCACGCGCATCTTCGAGACGGCACGGAAGTACATGCGGATGGAGCGGCTTCCCGAGCAGTTCAAGGACTACGCGCTGCTGGAGGAGGCCGCGCTCAGCCTCCAGTTGTTCGCCGCCAACGTCGTCCACGGGCTGTTCCAGACGGAGGCGTACGCACGAGCGCTGATCGGCGGCGGGCACCCGCCGCTCTCCGACGAGCGCGTGGAGGAACTGGTCCAGCTCCGGATGGCCCGCAAAGCCCTCTTTGACCGGGACCCGCTCCTGATGATCGAGATCATCATCGACGAGTCCGTCCTGCGGCGCGTCATCGGCAGCGAGGAGATCATGCGGGAGCAGCTGCTCCATCTCCTGGAGTGCGCCCGGCGACGTAATGTCACACTCTTGGTGCTGCCCCTGGACGCCGGGAAGTACGGCGAGTACGCAGGTGGTCGCGGCTCGATGAACCTGCTGGAGACCCCGGAGCACGAACGCCTCGCCTATCTGGAGCCGCAGGACGAGACTCTGCTGATCAGTGACCCGGCAAAGGTGAGCGTCTACGCTCAGCGCTATGCGAAGATCCGCGCGCAGGCCCTGGGTCCTCGTGAATCGCTGGACCTCATCATGCAGTTGGCAGGAGTGACGGAATGAGCGGCAACCTCCGATGGTTCAAGTCGAGCTACAGCCACGACAGCGGCGGTGACTGCATCGAGGTCGCCTTCGACTGGCGCACGTCCTCGTACAGCAGCGGGAGCGGCGGCGAGTGCGTCGAGGTCGCCGCCTGCCCCCACTCCGTCCACGTCCGTGACTCCAAGGTCACCGACGGGCCTGTCTTCGCCGTCGCGCCCGACGCCTGGTCGGCGTTCGTCACCTGGGCGGAGTGAGCCAAGAGCGCTCCGGCCTGCCGTACCCGCTGGTGGCGCCCGTGTTAGCGTCGGCGTCATGGCAGTACAGCGTGCTGGTGACGCGGAACCGGATCCCGAACCCGAACCGGCGCACCCGACGCCGCCCGAGGGGCTCAAGAGCCGGGACCGGATCCTGTGGGCCGCCTCGACCATGCTCGGTGAGGGCGCGGGGTCGGCGCTGAGCGTGCGCGCCGTGGCCGAGCGGGCGGGGGTGAGCACAGGGTCCCTGCGGCACCACTTCCCCACGCAACGCGCGCTCATAGATGCCATGTTGAAGGTTGTCTTCGACCTCGTCCTGCCCGAGGCCGGTTTCCGGGACACGTCCATCTCTCCGCGTGACCGCCTGCTCGGCTGCGTACAGGGCCTCCTCGTACCGCCGGACAGCACGCGGGGCGCCCGCGAGGCGTGGCTGACCGTGCACGAGCGGTACATCGCCTCCGAGCCCACCCAGGCCATGCGCGCGGAGTACCAGGCGATGCAGCGCGAGGTGACCCGCCGGGTCGAGGAGTGCCTGACCGTGTTGGTCGAGGAGGGGGCCCTGGCCCCCGGGGACACCACCCGGCGCGCGCGGTTCCTGCTGACGCTGGCCAACGGCGTAGCGATCGAGCAGGTGCTGCCGAGCGAGAACGCGCACATCGCCACCGAGCTGGACGTCCTGCGCACCGGCGTCGACCTCGTGCTGGACAACCGGGTCTGAGCCGGACCTCCGCGTGCGTCAGGTACCGGCCCCGCCGTCCAGGAGCCAGTGGTAGCGCATCCGCATCGCCCGCTCCGTCGCTCCGAACGCCGCGCCCACGCCCAGCGTGACGTTCAGCCACACCGGCAACCGCAACGGCGACTCGAAGGTACCCAACGAGTCCGCTATGGCCGGGATCTCGGAGATCGGCTGCGCCGCCTGGAGCAGATTGAGGCCGACCCCGATGAGCAGAAGCACCACGGACACGGCCCCGATGAGAGCGCTGGCCGCCGGGTGCTCGCGGGCGAAGTTCATGCGCCGCCACTCCGCCGAGCGGGGGTCGGGGACGAGGCGCGTCTCCGAACCGTCACCGTCGGCGACGAAGTGACAGCGGCGCATGCCCACCTCGCTCCTGCGGACCTCGATGGTCCCGCCGGGGACGGGGAAGCGGGCCGGGAGCTTCGACTCGGCCTCGCAGAGCCCGTCGCGGTACAGCCGCGCCCGGACCACGCCCGACTCGGGGTCGCCGCCGTGCTTGACCTCCACCGTGTACGTCGCGGAGATGCCGCCGCCCACCGGTAGCGGAAGGGAGAGCAGGGATCGGCGCGTCATCTGCCACCAGCGGAAGGGCTTCAGCGGCTTCCCGTCACCCGGCTTCACTCGGCGCTCAAGTCGTCGGTCGTTCCAGCTCAGCCCCATGGTGACGCCTTCCCTGATCGCGACCAATACGGTGTGCTACTTCAACCTCCCGATCCAAACTAACACACTGTACTAGTAGCGCACGGTGATCAGAGGGCCCCGCGTGACGGACGCACGAGGGCTCGTGGCTGAATATCCCTCGTACATAGGCAACTCACAGGTGGGGGGCACCACGCACATGGCAGGACACACCGCTCGGACCAGACGTTTCGCCGCGCTGGCCGCGACCGCCGCGATGACCGTCGCCGCGACCACGCTGTCCGGAGGACCGGCGGGGGCCACGGCGCTGCCGGTCCCGCACGACATCAACGGGGACGGATACGGGGACATCGTCCTCCCCGCGCCCGGCGCCACCGTCGCCGGAAAGGCGTACGCCGGCGCGATCGTCGTCCTCTACGGGTCGGCCAAAGGCGTCTCCGCCGCCAAGCGGGCCGTGATCACGCAGAACTCGCCGGGCGTACCGGGGGCGGCCGAGGAGGGCGACTCCTTCGGGGCGTCGATCGCCCTCGCGGACCTCGACAAGGACGGGTTCGCGGACATCGTCGTCGGATCGCCGCAGGAGAAGATCGGCTCCACGCGGTCGGCCGGAGCAGTCGTGGTGCTGTGGGGCGGGAAACCGGGCCCGGTTTCCGGCGTGGCGCTGCCGACGCTGCTGGAACAGCAGGGGCAGGCGGGGCGGGACGTCGCCGCCTGGTCAGGCCCCGACGGGGCGCAGGTCCTCGTGGTGAACAACAACAACGCCACGCGTCTGAACGGGCCGTTCAAGCGGACCGGGCAGGTCGCCGCCTCGTCCTACCTGCACGACGAGACCGGCTACATGAACGCCGCCGCGTACGGGGACCTGAACGGCGACAAGGCCGCCGACCGTGTTCTCGTCAACGGCCGCATGGGAGGCTGGAGCGGCGGGCCGGTGTACGTGAACTCCTCCATGGAGAGGCCGAACCGGCTGCACGGCGGCGACGGGCTCATCGCTGCGGTGGGGGACGTCAACGGGGACGGCTACGGGGACGTCGTGCTCGGCGACCCCGACGACCCGCACCCGGTGGAGGGGCCCATCGGCCACCTCGGCGGGGCGGTGCACGTGTGGTTCGGGTCGAAGACGGGTGTGGCGTACGACAAGGCACCGATGACCGTCCACCAGGACACGGCGGGCGTGCCCGGCGGCGGGGAGCGCGACGACGCGTTCGGGGCGTCGGTCGCGGTGGCCGACCTGAACAAGGACGGCGCGGCCGAGATCATCGTCGGGACGCCCGGCGAGGCGATCGGCAAGAAGGCGGACGCCGGGGGCGTCGTGGTCATTCCTGGCCGCCGTACGGGTCAACTCGGATCGGGCTCCTACGCGTTCACGCAGGGCACCGCCGGGGTGCCGGGCGCGGTGGAGGCCGGGGACCGGTTCGGCGCGACGGTGAGCGCCGGGGACCTGAACAAGGACGGACGGCCCGACGTCGTGGTGGGCGCGGCACAGGAGAACGGCCGGGGCGCGGTGTGGGTCCTGCCCGGCGGCAAGTCCGGGCTGCCTCTCTACACGTCGTCGGCGTCCTTCGGCCCGGGCTCTCTCGGGCTCTCCGGCGGCGACTGGCTGTACCTGGGTGGCGACCACCGGCACTAGCCCGCCCCGTCGTACGGGAAGGCGGCGCGGGATCTCGGGGAGTTCCCGCGCCGCCGTGTCACCCGGCCGGTGTCACCGGGTCCGTGTCACCTGGTCAGCTTGATGGAGTTGACCGGCGTGATGTCGAGGCCGCGGTAGTAGCCCGCCTGGAGGGCCATGGCCCTGTGCGCGCTGTCCTCGCCGTGCGCGACGGGCGAACCGGCCCGGCGGATCGGTGTGTCGAGCGGGACGGCGAGCAAGCACGCCTCGGTGCTGCGCACCGCGACGCTCGTCACCAGTACGCGCCGGGGCGGTGAGGTGGTGTACTCCCTGACCCCTCTCACCCACCGGCGCTGAGGTCCCGGGACCTCAGCGCCAGCCACAGGTCGTAGCGGGCGCTCGGGGGGCGCAGCAGGGAGCGCTGGAGCACCGTTTCGAGCCGGGTGAGGCGTTTACGGGTCCCGGGTACGGAGATGCCCAGCTCGGCGGCGGCCGGGCCGAGGCGGCCCTCGCACCGCAACCAGGTGCGCAGGGTCTCCTCCGCGCCGAGAACGGGGGCCAGTTGCTGGTCGGCCCAGTCGCGCACGGCGGGGCGGCACAGGATCGCGTCGAGGCCGCCCGCCGCCTTTGACGTACCGGAGGCGTGCGGGACCGGCGGGGCCGGCGACGGGACCTCGGGGGTGCACGCCGGGGCGGGGGTGGCGCGGACGCGCAGTGCCAGGTCGAGGGCGGCCTGGTCGGCCAGCCGGTGCAGATCGAGGCCGAGCAGCTCGCCGATGAGCCGCAACCGGGCGGCGAGGGTGTTGCGGTGGACCTTGAGGTGGTCGGTCGCGTGCGACGAGAACGCCAGCCAGGAGGTGGCCGTGGCCAGCAGCTCCTGGCTGCCGGGGTCCTGCGCGCGGCGCGGGACATGGGTCAGGAGCGGGTTCAGCAGCTCGTCCGCCCACCGGCGGCCGGCCGGTCCGACGACGAGTGCGGGATCCGGCGAGACCCCGAACCGGGCATGCCGGCCGGGCAGTTCGCGGGCGACGGCCAGGGCGTGGAAGGCCTGGCGGTAGCCGGTCGCGGTATCGGCCAGCGGCACGGGCTCGCTGACGCCCACCACGCAGTCGCCCACCCGGGCGGCGACGGCCTCGTCGGTCGGGACGGCCCCCGGCTCCGGCCGCTTCTCCTCCGCGGGCATGACCAGGATGAGGTGGCTGGCGTAGACGGGGCACCGCACGATCCAGGAACGGCCGCCGTCCGCGTCCACGCAGACCCGGGCCACCTCGTCGCGGTCGCCGCCGGAGCACTCCACGACGCACACCCGCACCGGGTCGGGGAGCCGGGGGCGCAGCGCACCGGCGACCTGCTGGGCGATGGAGAGCTGACCGGTCATCAGCAGGTGCAGTACCGCCTCGCGGCCCCGGGACTCGGCGAGGTCCACCCGGCGGCGCTTGCGCTCCAGCGTCTCGGCCCGGAGGCACAGGGACAGCGGCAGCACCACGTCGGCCAGCAGCATGGCGAGCCCGGCGGCCACCGGCCGGGGCGTGACGACGGCGAGCACGGGAGCGGCGGGGTCGGCGACGCCCGGAGGGGAGACGCCGAGGGGGAAGAACAGGGCGGTGTACGCACCCGTGTCCACGGAATACGCCTGGACCCCGCGTTCGGTGAGGGCGCTCGCCCCCTCGGCGACCAGCCCCGCGACATCGGGGACCATCGCCCCCGCCGTACGGGCCGCGGCATGCAGCACCGTCCCGTCCGGCCCGACGAGCCCGGCCCAGCCCTCGGTCCGCCCGGCCAGCCAGCGCAGCAGCCCGGCCGTGCCGCCGGTGCGCGCCAGCCGGTGCATCCGCAGAAGATCGTCCGCACGCTCCCCTGAACGCATCAGTCCCCCCGTTCCGCCCAGGACACAGCCGTATCACCGGTGATCCGGCCATTCTGACTGTGCGGACCGATACCCCGGCGGCCGCCCCATTGGGCGCATTGAACCTCCCGGTGCCCCTACCCCCCGATCTATCGTCCGAACGTGTTCCGGCACGTCGGGGGAGGACGGGGGAGGCCGGGACACGGGAACGCGGGAACGCGGCGGCAGCGGCTCACGGGGGTGGTCGCTGTCGCCGGTTGCCGCGTTCCCGCATGTCGGGGCGCGTGGGCCGCGCACGAGCTGCACCGGGGCCGGGTCCCCTTGTCAGGACCCGGCCGTGGCGGTGGTGGACCGGACACCCACCGGCATCTGCTGATGTCGGTGCGGCCGCAGTTGGTGTGACGGGGGCCGGACGCCGGGACGGGGGGTGCGCCCCGGCTCGCGCCGGACACACCCCCCGCTCGGGTGGGGTCCTCGGGTTCCGTCGAGGGCCTGGAGTCAGCAGCTCAGGTTCGGGCCCGTGGTCGTGCCGAGCAGCTGGGTGAACTGCGTGAACTTGTTGATCCGGCTCTGGACCTGGGCCGGGTTGCCGCCGTTGCACTCGATCGCACCGTTGATGGAGCGGATCGTCTCGCCGAAGCCGGCGTTGTTCACGATGGCGTTGTGGCCGGTCATGGTGCCGGGGCCGGACTGGGTGTTCCAGTACCAGAGGGCGGTCTTCCAGGCGATGGCGGCGTTCTGCTCGACCAGATAGGGGTTGTTCAGCAGGTCGATGCCGAGCGCGTCACCGGCCGCCTTGTAGTTGAAGTTCCAGCTCAGCTGGATGGGGCCCTTGCCGTAGTAGGCGGACTGGCCGGCCGGGCAGCCGTAGGGCCGGCTCGCGTCGCAGTAGTGCGGGTAGTTCGCCTCGTTGACTTCCTTGATGTAGTACAGCCCGCCGGTCTCGTGGCTGACGTTGGCGAGGAAGGCCGCGGCCTCGCGCTTCTTGACCTCGTCGCTGCCGGTGTTGGCGAAGGCCGGGTAGGCGCTGAGGGCGTCGGTCAGGCCCCGGTAGGTGTAGAAGGGGTTCCGGTTCGGGAACATCTGGTTGAACTGGGCCTCACTGACGACGAATCCGTTGGACTGGCCCGGGTCCTCACCGCCCCCGCCGGTACCGCAGGCGCCCTTGTCGGCCCATACGTCCGACGAACCCGGGCGCTCGTTCTGGGTCCACCACTTGGCCGTGTAGTTACGGCCGTTGTACGAGACAGAGCCACCGTTCGTGTACACGGCGGAGGAGCTCCAGGCCGTCGCGCAGGTGGCGGCCTGGGCAGTGGCGGCGGGAAGGACGACGAGCGCCGCGACGACCGCGCCGAGCGCGACGAGCAGGCTCATGACACGTCGGATCACGTGATCACACTCCTTGGACGCGGCGCTACGTCCGGCCGTGCGCCGCTGTGGGGGTGCCCGACACCCAAGCGAAGATGGTCTGGACCTGTCAAGGTCTAGACCATCTTTTGTGACAAGCCGCCGGACTTGCCGAAGTCGTCGAAGGTCGGCAAGTAGGAACGGAATGCTGTGCTCCGGCTTCTCGGGCTGCTGCCATGAGGGGGTCACATTCCTCTGTGGAGAAGGGGGTTCGCCCGGGATGCGGACCACAACGATGGGCAGGGACGGGCCGGTCGTCGGCCGGCTGGGACTGGGAGCCATGGGCCTCTCGTACCGCTACGCCCCCGGAACGAGGGACCGGACCAAGGCGGTGTCACTCGTCCAGGAGGCGGTCGACCTCGGGGTCAACCTGGTCGAGACGGCCGACGCCTACGCGGACGGCGAGAACGAGCGGCTGATCGGCGAGGCCATCCGCGGCCGACGGGACGAGGTGGTGCTCTGCACCGGCGGCGGCCTGCTGGGCAACCCGGACGGGGTGCTGCGGCCTGCGGGCGGACCGCAGGCACTGCGGGACGCGGTCGACGAGAGCCTGCGCCGGCTGGAGGTGGATCACATCGACCTCTATCTCCTGCGCCGGATCGACCCCGCGGTCCCGCTGACCGAAAGCTGGGGCGCGCTGGCCGAGCAGGTCTGGGCGGGCAAGATCCGCATGCTCGGGCTGCCCGTCGTGACCGTGGAGCAGGCCCGAGAGGCCGAGGCCGTGCACGAGGCGGCGGCGATCGGCGCAGAGGTCTCCCTGTTCACGCGGTGCGGCCTCGACGACGTCGTCCCGTACGCGGTGGAGCGACGGATCGCCCTGCTGGCCGGCGCCCCGCTCGGGCGCGGTCTGCTGACCGGCGCGCTGTCCCGCCCCGAGGACCTGCCGCCGGGCGACTGGCGGCACACCCAGCCGCGCTTCGCCCCGCGGGCCATCCGCCACAACCACGCCCTCGCACAGGCCGTCGCACAGGTGGCGGCCCGGCACGAGGCCACCCCGGCCCAGGTCGCCCTGGCGTGGCTGCTCCGGCTCGGTGACCACGTGGTGCCGCTGCCCGGCACCCGGGCGTCGTACCACCTCGCGGAGAACCTCGGCGGGGCCCGCGTCCGGCTGACCGAACAGGACCTGACCGACCTGGAGTTCCTGCCCTATCCGGCAGGGTCCGCCGAGGTGTGAGCCCGGCCCGGACCACCCGAGCACCGCTGCCCCCGACTCTCCACCACTTCTGGAGTTCCTGACATGACGACCTCACTGGTACGGCAGGTCCTCCCGCGGCCCCGGCCGCGGGCGGCGACCGCCGACGTCCACGGCACCACGGCGTCCGGGTTCGCCTCGGTGCGCCACTCCTTCGAACAGGCCTGCCGGGAAGCGGGCCCCCCGAGAACCCGGGGAGCCGCGCTCGCCGTCGTCCAGGACGGTGAACTGGTGGTCGACCTGTGGCAGGGCACCGCCGATCCGGTCACCGGGACCGCGTGGAGCGGCGACACCCTCGTACCGCTGCTGACGGGCTCCCACGCCGTTCTGGCCACGACGGTCCTGCTCCTCGCCGACATGGGCGCGCTCGCCCTGGACCGGCCGGTCGCGGAGTACTGGCCGGAGTTCGCGACGCGCGGCAAGAGCGCGGTGACGCTGCGGGACGTGCTGACCTTCACCGCCCGGCTCCCGGCCGTGGAGGCGGGGCTCGACCAGCGGGACGTGGAGAACCCGCGCATGATGGCCGCGCTCCTCGAACTGCACGGCCTGGAGGACGATCCCCGGGCCGGGGGCGTGCTGCACAGCCCGTGGACCGCGGGGTGGATCGTCGCGGAGGTGGTCCGCCGGGTCGACGGCCGCGATCTCGACCTGTTCTTCCTGGAGGAGATCGCCGGCCCCCTGGGCCTGGACGTCCACTTCGGTCTCGTACCCGACCAACTGCCGCACACCGCCCGCATCTCGTACGGGGCGGACTTCCGCTCCCGTTTCCCGGCGCCGGACGGCGGGGAGGACAGCGGCGCGGCGGAGCTGTCCGGGCGGGTGTGGAACAACCCGTGCCCGTTCCCGGCGGACGCCGGGGTGTGGAGCGAGAGCCGGCGGCGCTACGCGGTCATCCCCTCGCTGGGGGCGTACGCGTCGGCCCGCGGCCTCGCCCGGCTCCAGGGCGTCCTGGCCGCCGACGCCGTACGGGCTCCGGGCGAGGAGCCGCTGCTGCTGTCGCGGCGCACGCTCGACCAGGCGCGGAGCTTCTGGGCCGAGGGCCTGGACCCGCTGCTCGGCGGGGTCAGCGCCTACGGCGAAGGCGGCCTCCAGCTCCTCGACGACGGGCTGCACCCGGCCGTCCGCTCCGGCGCCTTCGGCCACCAGGGCCCCGGGTCGGTCACCTACCAGGCCTGGCCCCGGGCCCGGACCGGCGCCGCCTGGGTCCGCGGCCGGCTGACGGCGGGCCCGGGCGCCCGGCTGCTGGACGAGGTGGCCGACGCGGTGGACCGGTCGCTGCGGGCGGGCTGAGGAATCCGCCGGCCCGCCGGCGGGAGCGGTGCGAGACGGGCCCCGGCCGCCGTCGGGCCGGGGCCCGTCAGCTCTCCGCCCGCGAAGGCTCCCGGTCGTCGCGGACGGACCCCTCGCCCCGGTCCGCGGCGAGGCCGTGCAGGACGACGTCCCAGACGGAGTCCCAGACCGCGCCCCCCGCCGCGCTCCGGGGCGTGCCGGGGGCGGCCATCACCCCCTCCGCCAGGTGCGCCAGCATGGCCTCCGCCTCCTCGGGCGCGACGCCCGGGCGGAGCCGCCGGGCACCGTGGGCCCGGTCGAGCACGGCACGGAGGACGGGCATCCAGGTCTCGGCCAACGGCGGAGCGCTGTCCGGCGGACCGGCTTCCAGGCGGCGTACGGCGCGGACGAAGCGGTCCTCGCGCGCCAGCCGGGCCAGCGTGCCGATCAGGACCCGCAGCTCCCGTAACGGGTCGGCGGCGGGGGCGAGTCCCGCCAGGGAGCGGTCGAAGCGCGCACGTCCGGTGAGCCGCACCTCCTCGGCCAGGGCGGTCTTGTTCCTGAAGTGGAAGGTCAGAGCGCCGATCGAGGTCTCGGCCCGACAGGCCACCCGCTGGAGTGAGGCGCCTTCGTAACCCCGCTCGGCGAACTCCTCGGCCGCCGCCTCCAGCACGGCCTGTCGGGTCCTGGCCGCCCGTTCCTGCATGCGCCTTCTCCTTGAACCTCGGTAAGTCGCCACTCTTCTCCCTCAGAAATATAACGAACATTCTCTATGTTTGTTAGTCTGCTCAGCGACGCTCACCTGGGAGGGACTTGCAGTGACGACGATGCACGAAACGCCCGAGATGGCGACGGGCCGAGCGCTGGACGACCTGTCCCGCCTCCTCTTCGGCCACTTGCACCGCTCCGACCAGCAGCGTTGGGGGCATGTGTACTTACAGGGCCTGCTGCGTACGCACGGCAAGAAGACCGTGCGGCGCATGGCCGCCACCGTGACCGGCTCCGAGGCGACGTCGTCGTCGCTGCACCAGTTCGTGAACGCCAGCCCCTGGGAGTGGGCCCCGGTCCGCGGCCGGCTGGCCCGCTGGGCCACCCGGTCGCTGCCGGTGCGGAGCTGGACCCTGGCGCCGACGGTGCTGCCCAAGCGGGGGAACCACTCGCCCGGCGTGCACCAGCGCTTCCTGCCGGAGTCGGGGCGCACCGTCAACTGCCAGCTGGGGCTGGGCCTCTTCCTGAACACCGGGCAGGCACACCTCCCGGTCGACTGGCAGCTCTTCCTGCCGCCGCGCTTCACCCAGGACCCAGCCGTACGGGACCGGGCGAAGATCCCGGCGACGGCCCGGCCGCAGTCACCGGGGGACCACGCCCTGCAGCTGGTCCAGGAGATGACGTCCTGGACGGACGGGGAGACCGCGCCCGTGGTGGCCGACCTGACAGCCCTGTGCGACACCCCGCAGCTGGCGCGGCGACTCCAGGGCAGCGGGCACTCCTTCGTGCTCGCCGTCCCGGGCCAGACCGCCATCGGCGCAGCCGAACTGCCGCCGGGTGAGCGGCCGTCGGCGCGGGCGCTGCTGCTGCGCCGCGGGGTGCGGCACCCGGCGGGGGCGGGCCGCCGGATCATCTCGTACGAGACCCCCGTGCCCGGGCTCCGCCCGAGCGGCGAGAGCACCCACGGGCCCGGCCGGCTGCTGGCCGAGTGGGACGCGGACGCGGGGCGCCCGGGCCGGATCTGGCTGACCAACATCACCGACCGCCATCCGGCCGAACTGCTGGAGCTGGCCCACTCGCCCCGGGGCGCGGAGTCCGCGGTCCGGCGCATGGGCGAGGACTTCGGCCTGCTCGACTTCGAGGGCCGCTCCTTCCCCGGCTGGCACCGGCACATGACACTCGTCTCGGCCGCCTACACGTGTGCCACTCTCGAAGGCATGAACCCCTGACTCTTCATTGCGCATACAAGTAAATATCGGCCAGCACCCGCTCCCGCAGGCACCAGCCCTCCCCAAATGATTGCATGGGCATGTATCTTGTTGGTATCGCAGTCGAGAAGGGGAGCTGTTCCATGACGATCAACCAGCAGCCACGCGCCGCCTCCGATCAGACCATGTGGGAGGCCGTTCTCGGTCTGCACGCCTTCGTGGAACGCCAGCTCGCACACACCCTCCAGCGCCGCTACGGGGTCGGCCTGTCCGAGTACCGGGCCCTGGAGACCCTCCACCAGGCCGAGAAGGGCGAGTGCCGCATGCAGGAACTGGCGGACCACATCGGCCTGGGCCAGAGTTCGGTCACACGCCTGGTGGGACGGCTGGACAGCGCCGGCTACGCCTACAAGGACAGCTGCGCCGACGACAAGCGCGGCGTCTTCGCCGTCATCACCGAAGAAGGCCGCAAGCGCTACCAGGAAGCCCGCGCCACGTACGCCGACGTCCTCAGCTCGGCCCTCAACACCGCGAGCACCGACGCCCAGCTCGCCCGGGCGGTGCAGGCGCTGCGCAGCGCCGCCTGACACGACCACGAGGACGGCGGGAGGCGGCCGGGGCAACCCGGCCGCCTCCCGCCGTCCTTTGCATGTTCGGGCTTCCTTCGAAGGCGACAGGGGTGTGGCCTGGATCACACGAACGCCCAATCTATTTGCTTGACCATGCAAATAGAACCGCGTAGGTTCTCTCTCGTAGCCAGATCTCGCGGCCTCGCAGCCGGATCTCGCAGTCGGACCGCGCGGCTCACTCGCACGGCCGGATCCCGCCGTGAGATCGCCCATCCACCGAGGGGGACCGTTGCCATCGCCTCGCCTGTTACAGGCCTTCAGCAGACATGTGCAGGAACAGCCCGACAGCACCGCACTCGTCGCCGCCGGCGAGCGGGTCAGCTACGCGGAGCTGGAGCGGCTGACCCGCCGCGCCACCGCCGACCTGGACGGCGCCGGCTTCGGATCCGTCCGCGCCCTGTGCGTCCCGGCCCACAAGTCACCGGAGACCATCGCCCTGCTGCTGGCGGCCTGGCGTCAGGGGATCAACACCCTGGTCCCCTCCCCCGGTCTGGGCGCCGCCGCCCTGGCCACGCTCACCGCCCAGGCCCACGGCCCGCTGACGGCCACGGCGGTCCCCGGCGGCGGTGTGAGCCTGGTGCGGGAGGAGACGGACCCCGCGGCGGCGGACGGCTTCAGCGTCCCCGACCCCGCCGAGTCCCTGCTGACCCTCACCACCTCCGGGTCCACCGGCGTACCCAAGCTCGTCCCGATCCGCACCCATGCCTTCGACCGGTTCGCCGACTGGGCCACCGGGAAGTTCGGGATCGACGGCACGACCCGGGCGCTGAGCTTCTCGCCTCTCAACTTCGACCTGGCGCTCCTCGACGTCTGGACGGTCCTGGAGGCCGGCGGCACGGTCGTGCTGGCCGACGCCGGGGCCAGCGGGGACGCCGGCTATCTGCGGGAACTGACCCTCGCCCACGAGGTGACCCTCGTCCAGGGGGTGCCCCTCCTCCACCGGCTGCTGGCCGCGGAAGGGGCTCGCTACCCGGCGGTCCGTACGGTCGTCTTCACCGGGGAGGCCGTCTCCGAGCAGGGGCTGCGGGACGCGTTCGCCTCCTGCCCGGGCGCCCGCTTCCACAACGTCTTCGGCTGCACCGAGACCAACGACAGCTTCATCGAGGACATCGACCCCGACGCGTACGTCCATCCGCTGCCCATCGGCACCCCGGTCGACGGCACCGACGCGGTCCTGCTGATCGACGGGCCCGAGGGCAGCGAGGTCCTCCAGGGGCCGGGCACCGGCGAACTGCTGGTGCACACCCCCTTCCAGACCTGCGGCTACCTCGAACAGGCCCGTAACGCCCGCGCCTTCATGCCCGACCCGCGCGGCGGCGGCGCCATGTTCTACCGCACCGGCGACCTCGTCCACCGCGACGCCGACGGCCGCTACTTCCTCCAGGGACGCACCGACTTCCAGGTCAAGGTGCGCGGCGTGCGCACCAACACCATGGAGGTCGAGACCGTCCTCGGCGCCCACCCGGACGTCGTCGAGGCCTGTGTCGTCGCCCTGCCCTGCCCCGAGGCCGGCAACCGGCTGCACGCCGAAGTGGTGCGCCGGGACGGGGCCTCCCTCAGCTCGCTGGGACTGCGGGCGTACGCGGCGAAGCACCTGCCGCGGCACGCCGTGCCCAGCTCGGTCGGGCTCGCCGGCACACCGCTGCCGAAGACCCCGACCGGCAAGCCCGACCGTAACTCGATCAAGAAGAACCGACTGAACGGAGACACCTCATGAGCACCACCGCCAGCGACCCGATCCGCGCCTACATCGTCAGCGAGTTCCTCGCCGGCGAGGACGCCGAGGACCTGACCGACGACTTCGACCTCATCGAGAGCACCGTCGTCAACAGCCTCGGCCTGGTCCGCCTCATCTCCTGGATATCCGAGACCTACCGCATCCCCGTCGACGACATCCCCCTGGAGCCGGCCGCCTACCGCACGCTCGCGGACATCCGCCGCTTCGTCGAGCAGGCCGCCCCGGCCTCCGTCTGACCCCACAGCTCCACCCCCGCACCGCCCGCCCCCCCCACACGCTCCAGCGCACCAGCACACGTCCAGAACACAACGATGACAGGAGTACTTCCATGATCGTCCGTTCTCTCTCCGACGTCCCCGCGGTCGAGTGGGGCAGCGGCACCAGCCACCGCCTGCTCACCGAGGCCGACGGTATGGGCTTCACCGTCTGCGAGACGCTGGTCCGCAAGGGCACCTCCAGCGGGCTTCAGTACCTCGGTCACCTGGAGGCCTGCTACTGCATAGGCGGCTCGGGCGAGGTCGTCACCACCGAAGGCGTCCGCCACAAGATCAAGACCGGCACCATCTACGCCCTGGACCAGCACGACGCCCACCACCTGCTCGCCTCCGACGACGAGGACCTGCTCCTCGTCTCCGTCTTCAGCCCGGCGCTGCGGGGCGACGAGAAGCACTCGCTCTCCGAGGACGGCTTCTCCCGCTACTGATCACCGCCGCCGGGTGCGGGGCCGCGACGGCGCGGCCCCGCACCCGGCTCACCCCGCGACCGGCGAAAGGCAAGGCAGAGCCCTCATGGCAGCAGAGAAGGACACAGACACCTACGGCGTCACAGCGCCGTACGGCGACGAGCTGAACGACGACGTCGCCCGCTGGGACCGGGCCGGCGAGTTCCCCCGCGAGAAGTGGAAGCCGCTCCAGCGTTCGGGCCTCTTCACCCTCCCCTTCGCCCCGGAGTACGGCGGCGCCGGCCGGACGCTCACCGAGACCATGTCCGCGCTGGAGGGCCTCGGCCACACCAGCCGGGACGCCGGCCTCAACTTCTCGGCGTCCACCCAGATCGTCAGCGTCGGCATCCCGCTCCAGGCGTTCGGCTCCGAGGAGCTGCGCTCGCGGTACCTGCCGCGGGTCACCTCCGGCGAGGCCATCACGGCGCACGCGATCACCGAGCCGAGCCACGGCTCCGACGTCATGAACATCCGGACCACCGCGGTCCGCGAGGGCGACGAGTACGTGATCGACGGCGGCAAGATGTTCATCACCAACGCCCCCGTCGCCGACCTCTTCCTGCTGTACGTCCGTACCGGCAAGCCGGGCGCCTTCGGACTGAGCACCTTCCTCGCCGAGCGCTCCACGCCCGGCCTGAAGATCGGCGAGCCGCTGGAGACGATGGGGCTGCGCACCTCACCCATCAGCGAGGTCACGCTGGAGAACGTCCGGCTGCCCGCCGCCAACCGGCTGGGCAGCGAGGGAGCCGGCTTCCTGATCATGGACTACGTGATGAAGCGGGAGGTCCTCTTCTCCTTCGCCGTCAACCTCGGAGAGATGACCCACCGTCTCAAGCGCGTCGTCGAACACGCCACCACGCGCCAGCAGTTCGGCAGCGCCATCGGCAAGAACCAGGCGGTCTCCCACAAGATCGCGGACATGAGGATCGCCGTGGAGACGGCCCGGAAGTGGCTGTACGACACCGGGCGCAAGGTCGAGCAGGGCACGGACGCCTCGCTGGACGTGGCCGCCACCAAGATCGTGGTCAGCGAGGCCAACCAGCTCACCGCCCAGCACGCCATCCAGATCTTCGGCGCCCGCGGCTATCTGACCGACACCGGCATCGAGCGCGAGCTGCGCAACGCCACCTCCGGCTCCATCTACTCCGGCACCAACGAGATCCAGCGCAACTGCATCGCCGCCCTGATGGGCCTGTGACGAGAGGTATCCGCCATGACCGACACCCTGACCGACACCGTCTCCGCACCCCCGGCCCCCGAGGACCTGGACCGCCTCACCGCGGCCACCGACTTCCTCGACCACGAGCACGGGACCGTGCGCGCCTTCGTCGACAAGGCCCTGGACGGGATCGACCGCGAGAAGGCCGGCCAGGTCGAACTCGCCGTCGCCCTCTACTACGCGGTGCGCGACGGCATCCACTACGAGGTCTACGGCGCCGACCTCTCGCCCGAGGGGCTGAAGGCGTCCAGCATCATCACCGGCGGCAAGGGCTTCTGCCTGCACAAGTCCGTGCTCTACGCCGCCGCCTGCCGCTCCGTCGGCATCCCGGCCCGGCTGCACTACAGCGACGTCCGCAACCACCTCGCCTCCGACCGGCTGCGCTCCTACATAGGCGGCGACGTCTTCTTCCACGGCCTGGTCACCGTGTATCTCGAAGGCCGCTGGCTTCAGGTGACCCCGGTCTTCAACAAGCTCCTGTGCCGGCTGTACGGCATGACCCCGCTGGAGTTCGACGGACGCTCGGACAGCCTCTACCACCCCTTCGACGCCCAGGGGCGGCAGAGCATGGAGTTCCTCACCGATCACGGCGACTTCGACGACGTGCCGTACGAGTTCGTCCTGGACAACATGCGCCGCAAGCACCCGAAGTTCCTCGACGCGGACGGCACCGGCACGGTCAGCGGCGGTTCGCTGGCCGACGAGGCGAACTGAGCCCTCCCCTCCCCCCTCCCCCGCAGAGAAGAACGGCAGAAGAAGAGGAGAAGCACCCCATGACGCAGTTCCAGGCCCGAGAGGACGGCTGGGGCGCCGTCGCCCGCGTCGGTGTCGTCGTTCCGCACGCGGACGTCGGGCCGGAGTCCGAGCTCCAGGCCATGGCCCCGCGCGATGTCTACATCCACGGCTCCCGCGTCCACTTCGGGGCGATGCGGCCCGGTGGCGAGATGGACCCCAAGATCCCGCACGACCCGGTGCGCGCCTTCATCGACCCGCCCTTCATCGACGACGCGGTCGAACTGCTCGCCGCCTCCCCGCTGGACTCCATCGCCCTGGGGTTCACCAGCTCCGCCTACGTCCTGGGCGCCGACGGCGAGCAGAAGCTCTTCGAGCGGCTCGCCGAGCGGACCCGGGGCATCCCGCTCACCGGCACCACCCACGCGGCCACGGCCGGCTTCCGGGCCCTGGGGGCCGAGCGGATCGCGCTGGTCAACCCGCCGTGGTTCGACGACGAGCTGTCCGCCCTGGGCGCCTCCTACTTCGGCGAGCGCGGCTTCGACGTCGTCCACCACGCCCCCTGCGGTCTCCCCAGCAACCAGAAGCTGATCACCCCGGAGGCCCTGGTGCAGTGGATCGAGTCCACCGTCGCCCCGCAGAAGCCGCAGGCGGTCCTGGTCGCCGGCAACGGCATCCGCGCCGTGGGCACCATCGCGGGCCTGGAGGAGCGGATCGGCTTCCCCGTCCTGACCGCCAACCAGGTGCTCTTCTGGCACGCGCTGCACCTCGCCGGCGGTACCGAGGCGGCCGCGCGGATCAGCGACTACGGCGCCCTGTTCGGCGTCCGCCCGGAACCCGGGAGCGTGACCGGATGAGCCTGCTGCCCGCGTACGGCTACCAGGCCGCCGTGCAGGAGACCTGCGACACCCCCGAGTACCACATGCCCCTGGTGTGCTGGCACGACGACGACAACGGCGTGCGCGGCCTGGTGCTGTACCGCGGGGCACTGCGCCCGGCGGAGCAGGTGCCGGGGTTCCGGCGCTATCTCGCCGCCGAGGGTCTGGAACAGTACGCCACGACCGGCCCGTGGCCGCTGCTCGCAGCAACCGCCTGATCCGACCCGTGGCGGGGGCCGGCCGGGTCCCCGCCACATCAGGAGCCGTATCGACATGACACACGACCTCAAGTGGTCCGACGCGCCCCCGGGGGAGGTCCGCGACCAGGTGGGCGTCTGGATCGTCCGGGCCCCGGCCGGGCAGCGGCTGCCGCCCGACGGGTCACCGCCCGGCTGGCTCGACGAGAAGGAACGGAGCCGGCTGGCCGCGATACCGCAGCGCTCCGGCAAGGAGGCCTACGCCTTCGCCCACTGGGCGCTGCGCAGCGTCCTCGGCTCCTCACTCGGCTGCCCGCCCCGGGGCGTCGCCTTCCTGCGGCAGCCGTGTCCCGGCTGCGGCGGGGCGCACGGCAGGCCGGCCATCCGTGATCCGGACCGGGGCGGCGAACCCCCGGAGTTCTCGATGTCGCACAGCGGGGACCACGTCGCCATCGCGGTGGCCGAGGCCACCATCGGCATCGACATCGAGTGCCATCCGACCCCGGAGTCGGTGGCGGGCTATCTGCCCTTTCTCCACCCGAGGGAACAGCAGTGGCTGGGCGGCCGTCCGGCCGATGAACTGGTCCGCGACTTCGCCCGGTTGTGGACCCGTAAGGAGGCCATGGCCAAGGCGACCGGCCAGGGCATGGCGGCGGTCATGAACCGGCTCGACCTCACCGGACAGCCGCTCGGCTGGCGGGTGAGGCAGCTGATCGCCCCACCCGGGTACGAGGCCAGCTTCGCCGTTCCGGCGTCGGTGCACGTGGACGTCATCATGTACGAGGACCTCCCGCACCCGATGCCGGAGGCGGAGCTGGAGCCGGTCTGACCGGTGGCGGGCGGTCCGTACCTCCGAGCGAGGAGGTACGGACCGCCCGCCGCGTCACGTCGTGGGCCCCGGGGAGCAGGCCCTCATCCGGCGATGGTCACCTCGGAGGTGAAGACCTGGACGCCGTCCTGCTCGATCGAGACGGGCACCCGGCGCCTGCCGGGGCCGACGGGTGCCGGGGAACCGGCCACGACCACGGCCGGAGCGTCGAGTTCGACGTACCGGACGAAGTTCGTCCGCATTCCGATGACCGCTGCGGTGGCCCCGCCGACGGCGCGCGCCGCCTGCCGGGCGGCCTCCAGCAGGAGCATCCCGGGCGCGTGGTCGACCGGGTGGTCGAAGAGCACCGGGTGGGCGGTGTCCACCCGCAGCAGCCACCGGCCGGGTCTCTCGCCCCCCAGGGCCGGCGAGAGGACCACGTCGGCCGGGGAACCGCGGCCCACCCGGTGCGGCTCCACCGGCGGGCCCGCCGGGAGGCGGTTCTCCAGTGCGGCGTCGATGTCCGCGTAGCCCCTGCGCATTCTCCGGTAGACGGCCGCGGGCTGGTCGTTGAAGCGGGTGTGCGCGATCCCCATGAGTCGCTTGCCGAGGTGGACGTCGATGTCCATCGTCATGCCCGCGAACCTGTTGCCGCGCCGGACCACGTCCGAGCAGGACACCACCAGACGCACCTCGTCCTCGGCGGTGGTGACCAGGGCGGCCAGCGGCTCGACCGCGAAGTCTAAGCACTCCCACGCCTGCTTGTGCTCCCGAGGAACGCCGTGCACGGCGTGGGAGAGCAGCGGCACTGTCTGGCGCACGGTCTCCGCGAGCAGCAGCGGATCGTACGCGCCCTGCGACGGCTGGTAGAACGCGTGCCCCTTCGGCCAGCGGGCCGTGATCACGAAGCGTCCGGAGTCTTCCTCGGTCCACGTCCTGAGCAGTACTTCCTCCCCCCGGAGCTTGTGCACCTGCCACTGGTGCACCTGAGACTGCTGGACCGGCTGTACGCCACGGCTCAGTACGGAAACAGACAACGTGGACCCCCCACGATCGGTCGTTGCTCACGGATGACTGCGCAGAGGAGCGACATGAGCACCCCCCGTGCCGACTCAAAAATAATGTTTCTTTTGTTTTGCTGGGTCAAGAGCAACGCGAGCCTGACTTTTTTTGGCGTCCAGGAGTATGCATAAGCAACTTAACTGGAACAAACGGGACTTGCCCTGGCGCCGGTCGGGCCGGATAACATAAGGGTCATTCTTTTTGGGAAGGTGACAGGGCATGGCACAACCGAAACAGGAGCGAGCGGAGCAGACCCGCCGCGCTCTCCTCCACGCGGCAGCAGAGGTGTTCGACGAGTTCGGCTACGCGGGTGCAAGCATCACGCGCATCCTCAAGCGCGCCGGTGTGACGGCCGGAGCGCTCTACTTCCACTTCGGCTCCAAGGAGGACCTCGCCAAGGCGGTGATGAACAGCCAGCCGGAGACCCTGGTCCCGCTGGTGGCCGCCGGGGGCCTGCAACGGCTCATCGACATCACGCTCGTCTGGTCGTGGCAGCTCCAGCGCGATCCACTGCTGCGGGCCGGCGTCCGGCTGACCAACGAGCAAACCTCCGTGGGCGGTCCGGCCAACGCCGACCCGTACGAGAAGTTCCGCGCGATCATGACCGGGTGCCTCCAGGACGCCCAGAACGACGGCGAGCTCCAGCCCGGCGTCGACCCGGTCGTGGTCGCGGAGTTCGTGGTCGCGGCCTGTACCGGGATGCAGATGTACTCCAACGTCGTCAGCGGCCGCCAGGACCTTCCCGAGCGCACGCAGCAGATGTGGAACCTCATCCTTCCGGGCATCGCGGTCCCGTCCGTGATCACGCGCGCCGACGCGACCCCTGCCCGGGGCGCCGCGATGACGCCCTGACCGCTCAGCCCGCCGACCGTTCCTCCCGCCTCGAACGAGCCTCAAGGAGCCCCATGCTTTCCTTACGCCTGGCCGCCCTGAACATCGACGGTGTCCTGCTCAACGACACCTTCAGCCCGGTGATCCACCAGTTCGTCGTCAGCCGGGGCGGGACCTACTCGGCCGCGCTGGAGCGATCGGTCTTCTCCCAGTCGCAGCACATAGCCGGGCAACGGCTCGCAGCCGCCGTGGGCGGCGGCATGACGGGCGAGGCGGCGCTCGCCGCCTACTTCGAGGAGCGCGCCGCCCACGTCGGCCGGCACCCGGTCACGATCACCCCGGGCACGCACCGCCTGCTCCTCCGGCTGCGGAGCGCGGGCCTGCGCACGGTCTGCTACGGGGGCCTGGGCAAGGAGCACTTCGACCGCCATCTGGGCCGCTACGCCCACCTGTTCGACGGCCCCGGCTACGTCAGCACCAACGACATCCGCCCCGGTCTCCGGGAGATCACCGAGGACGTCTTCGGGCTCCGTCCCGCCCAGGCCCTCTTCGTCGACGACGTCGCCCGGGTCGCCGAGGAGGCCCGCGCGTTGGGCACCGCCTTCGTCGGTCACCCCTCCGCCTTCGCCCACAGCCACCAGCGCACCCTCATGCGGGAGGCGGGCGTACGCCACATGGTCGACCGCCTGGACGCGCTCGACGACGGTCTGCTGCACCGGATCGACCAGGAGATGAGCACGGGCACGTTCTGGAGCCCCGCCCTCGTGGCGGCCGGCCGGGAGAGACAGGCGTGACGCCGGGCGGACCGCTGCTGTCCGGCAAGGTGGCGCTGATCACCGGCGCCTCCAGCGGCATAGGCGCCGCGGCCGGCCGCCACTTCGCCGCCGAGGGAGCCGCCGTCGTGCTCGTCGCCCGCCGGGCCGCCCAGGTGGAGGAGGTCGCCGAGCGCATCCGGAAGGACGGCGGCCGGGCCGTGGCCGTACCGGGTGACGTCACCCGCCCCGCGGACATGGAACGGGCCGTCGCCACGGCGGTCGACCGGTTCGGCAGCCTCGACTGCGCGTTCAACAACGCCGGGTACGCCAGCGCCGGAACGGTCCTGCACGAACTCCCCGACGACGTCTTCGACCGCACCCTGGACGTCAATCTGCGCGGTGTGTGGAACTGCCTGCGCGCCGAGATCCCCGCCATGCTGGAGGCCGGCGCCGGAGCGGTCGTCAACACGTCCAGCGTCGCGGGCGTACGGGCCACCGCCGCGTCGGCGCCCTATGTGGCCGCGAAGCACGCGGTCATCGGCCTCACCAGGGCGGCGGCCGCCGAGTACGGCGAGCACGGCATCCGGGTCAACGCCCTCGTGGTGGGCGGCACCGACACGGAGATGATGGACTCCTTCCGCTCCACCGGCCTCACCGTGGACGCGGGTTTCGGCTCGCAGGGCATCCAGCGGCGGCTGGCCGATCCGGTCGAGATCGCCCGCGCCGCCGCCTGGCTCTGCTCGGACGCCGCCTCCTTCACCACCGGGACCGCCCTCGCGGTGGACGGTGGACGGACGGCGAAATGACGACGGAGCCCACGCCCGGGACGGCCCGGACCGCCTCGTGAGGACAGCGGCGCGCGGTACGACGGCACGCCCCCGGCGGCTGCCGCCCATTCCTGATGGGAGGCAGCCGCCGGGGGCGTACGTTCGCGGGGCGTCAGACCTGGAGCGCGCCGGGCCGGTCCGCGACCTGCTGGGCCGCCGGGGCCGGGGCGGCCGTCTCGGGCTTCGTACGGTCGGCGAGCTTCAGCCAGATGACACCGACGATGATGACCGACAGCCAGATGCCCTTGGCCAGGGTCAGGGTCTCGTCGAAGAAGACGGGGCCCAGGACGGCGGCGCCGACCGCGCCGATGCCCGCCCAGACGGCGTATCCGATGCTGACCTCGATCGTGCGGAGGGCGAGGCTCAGTGCGTAGAGCGTCAGCAGGAAGAACACCACGGCGACCAGGGACCAGGTCAGGACGGTGAACCCTTCGCTGCCGCCGACGGCCAGCGCGTAGCCGATCTCGAAGACTCCGGCGAGCAGGAGCGAGAGCCAGGCGTTGGTGGAGGTCTTGGCTTCGTTGGACATGGGAGGTGGATCCTCTCTGGGGTGGCGTCAGATGGTGGGCGGGAGGCACCGCGTGTGCGGTCGGGGGTGGTGCACCCGGGCTCAGGCGGAACCGCTCAGCTGGAGGCCGACGACGCCACCGATGACGAGGACGATGCCGATCGCCTTGTTCCAGTTCAGGCGCTGGCCGAAGAAGAGCGCGCCGAGGATGGTGATGCCGACCCCCGCCACGGAGGTCCAGAGGGCGTAGCCGACGCCGACGTCGAAGGTCAGCAGCGACTTGCTGAGGAAGAAGGTCGCCAGGGCACCGCTGATCAGCGTGATGGCGGTCCACTTGCGGTTCTTGAAGCCCTCCGCCTTTCCGGCGGCGATGGCGACAGCGATCTCGAAGGCGACGGCGATGGCGAGGTAGAGCCAGTGCATGGGAGGTCCTTCCGGGCGGTGGGTGAGGAGGAGTTCGGGCGTGGGGGACGGCGTGCGGCGGTGTCGCGGAACCGGGTCCGGGTCAGTGCCGGGGCCGGCTCATGGTGAGGAAGTCCTGGAACGGCACTTCCGCTTCGGGGAGCTGGAGCGCCGTGACCTTGATGGGCCAGTGCTCGGGGTCCTCGGCGAACAGGGAGTACGAGCCGGTGTAGTCGAAGCCGTACCGGGCGGCGGTCCGGCGGTCGGCGGTGTGCACGATGTGGCCGATGCCGGCGAACCGCGCCGCCATGTAGCACAGGGCGCAGGGCTCGCCGGAGGCGATCAGGGTGGCCCCCGCCACGGCGCGCATGCCGTGCCGCGCGGTGGCCTGCCGGAGGGCGACGACCTCGGCGTGCGCGGTCGGGTCGTTGTCCTCGCGGACCCGGTTGAAGCCGGTACCCAGGATGCGTCCGCCGCCCACGACGACACCGGAGAAGGGAATGCCGCCCTGGGCGACGTGCTCGCGGCTGAGCCGGATCGCTTCGTGGGCGAAGCCCATCAGTTCGCTGTCGTGTGTACCCATGAGCAGTTCGTCTCCCGAGTTGCCCTGTATCCATTTTGCCTGCACATGCAAGCATATAGTTTGCGTGGATCTCCGCCAGCGGCGCGACCCGATGCCTTAATCTTGCATGTGCATATAACGAGTGTCAAGCGGACGCATACGTAAGGGCGTTGTCCAACGTCGCCAGAGGCTCCAGCACCTGCGGGTCGAACGCCGTCGGCAGAGCCCCCGCGGCCGCCTTGTGCGGCAGGTCGGGGTTGGCCAGCGCGCCCGTACCGATCGCCAGGACGTCCGCGTGCCCCTCGTCCAGGACGCGCCGTGCCACCGCTTCCTCGTGGAGCCCGCCGTTGGCGATCACGGGCACTCCGGTGACCTTCCGGGCGAGCCCGGGAAGCGTGGGGCCGTCCGGCAGCCAGTCCCGTCCGCTGCCGGCGAGGTGCAGATAGTCGGCCCCGGCCCCGACCGCCGCCCCGAAGAGTGCGGCCGCCTCGGCGTCGCCCCCCTGCCACCGCCAGCCGAAGTTGTTGATCTTCCCCTGGGAGAGCCGGACGCCGACCGTGAAGCCGGGTCCGGCCGCGGCTCTGACCGCCGCCGTCACCTCCCGCAGGAGCCGTGAGCGCCCCTCGATCTCCCCGCCGTACACGTCGGTGCGCAGATTGGTGTACGGGGTGAGGAACTGGTCGAGCAGGTAGCCGTTGGCGGCGTGGATCTCGACGCCGTCGAAGCCGGCGCCACGGGCGCGTACCGCTGCGGTGGCGAACCCTTCGACAGCCTCGCCGATCTGGTCGGAGGTCATCTCCAGCGGTACGGGCCACGGGCCGCTGCCCCGGTACTTGGCCAGCTGCTCACCCATCGGACGGACCGCCGACGGGCCGGCGGTCCGGTCCCGGAACCGGTTCCCCTGGGCCAGGGCCCCGGCGTGCATCAGCTGGAGGACGATGCGCGCGCCGGCGGCGTGCGCGCGGTCGACGACGCCCCGCCAGGCGGCGGCCTGCGCCTCGTCCGTGATGCCGGGCTGGTGCAGGTAGCCCTGGCCGAAGGCGGTGTCGGTGTAGGTCCCCTCGGTGATCAGGAGCCCGAAACCACCCTCGGCGAAGGCGCCGTAGTAGGCGGCCATCTGCTCGGTGGCCCGGCCGTCCTCGGTGGCCGAGACCCGGGTCATGGGGGCGACGGCGAATCGGTTGCGCAGCTCCAGACCCGCGAACCGGCAGGCGGCGAGGGCGGGATGGGGCGCGCGCGACGCGCTGGTGCGGGTGTCGCTCACCTCAGCACGTCCCGTCGATGCCGCAGGCCGCGCCGTAGCCGGCTTCCTCCGCCTGCCGGGCCTGCGCGTCCAGGATCGCCTTGCGCAGCTGGGCGGGGCGCGGGACGCCCTCGATCCTGATGTCCCCGACGAGCAGCGTGGGGACGGACCGCACCTGGTGGGCGGCGGCCTCCCGCAGCGCCTCCTGGTGCCGGGCACGGTAGGTGCCGTCCGCCAGGGCGGCACGGAACCCGGCCTCGTCCAGGCCGATGCCGACGGCCAGTGCGGCGAGGACGTCGACCTCTCCCAGGTCCTGGTCCTCCTGGAAGAAGGCACGGAACATCCGCTGGTTGTAGGCGTCGCCCAGGCCGTGCTCGGCCGCGTACTGGTACCCCTCGAAGGCGAGGGCCGTGTAGGGCTGCGGCGAGACGGTGGGGAGCGTGATGTCGACGCCCAGCCGACGGGCCATGGGGTAGACGGCCCGCTCCCAGATGGCGGGCAGATACTCGTCCTCCGGCCGCAGGGTGGGCTGGGGGTGGGCACGCAGCTCGAAGGGCATCCACTCGACTTCCACCTCGACGCCGACGTCCTTGATCGCCTCTTCGATGGGCCCCTCGGCCAGCATGCAGAAGGGGCAGACGTAGTCGGACCAGATCTTGATCTTCACGGGATCAGCCATGCCAGGCTCCATCTAATTGATCGCGCAAGCAACAACATCTCTCGACGGATTGACGAGTGATGGAAGGGATCTCAGGAAGGTTGCACGATCATGCACTTAAGTGTCAAGCCCGGCCGTACCGCCCCGGGCGCGCCGGACAACGAGAACGGCGGTGGCCCCCAGCCTCGGAAGGCTGGGGGCCACCGCCGCGGTGATGCCCGGGTGCGCTAAAGGAACGAGTTGATCTCGATCGTCTCGGTCCGGCCGGGGCCGACGCCGATCGCGGAGATCGGGGCGCCCGACATCTCCTCCAGCGCCTTCACGTAACCCTGCGCGTTCTTCGGCAGGTCGGAGAAGGTCTTGGCCTTGGTGATGTCCTCGGACCAGCCCGGCAGGGTCTCGTAGATCGGCTTCGCGTGGTGGAAGTCGGTCTGGTTGTACGGGAGCTCCTCGACGCGCTTGCCGTCGATCTCGTACGCCACACAGACCGGGATCTGCTCCCAGCCCGTCAGGACGTCGAGCTTGGTGAGGAAGAAGTCGGTCAGGCCGTTGACCCGGGTCGCGTACCGTGCGATCGGGGCGTCGAACCAGCCGCAGCGGCGGTCACGGCCGGTGGTGACACCGCGCTCGCCGCCGATGCGCCGCAGTGCCTCGCCGTCCTCGTCGTGCAGCTCGGTCGGGAACGGACCGGCGCCGACCCGCGTCGTATAGGCCTTGAGGATGCCGATGACGCGGCTGATCTTCGTCGGGCCGACACCGGCACCGGTGCAGGCGCCGCCCGCCGTCGGGTTCGACGAGGTGACGAAGGGGTACGTGCCGTGGTCGACGTCGAGCAGGGTGCCCTGGCCGCCCTCGAAGAGCACGACCTTGCCGTCGTCGATGGCTTCGTTCAGGATCAGGGTCGTGTCGGCGACGAACGGCTTGATCTGCTCCGCGTACTGGAGCATGTCCTCGACGACCTTGCCGGCCTCGATCGCCCGGCGGTTGAAGACCTTGGCCAGGAGCTGGTTCTTCTGCTCCAGGGCCGCCTCCACCTTCTGCTCCAGGATCGACTCGTCGTAGAGGTCCTGGACGCGGATCCCCACCCGGTTGATCTTGTCGGCGTACGTCGGGCCGATGCCCCGGCCCGTCGTACCGATCTTGCGCTTCCCGAGGAAGCGCTCGGTCACCTTGTCGAGCGTGACGTTGTACGGAGTGATCAAATGAGCGTTGCCGCTGATCAGAAGCTTGGACGTGTCGACGCCTCGCTCGTTCAGACCGCTCAGCTCGGAGAGCAGGACCGCCGGGTCGACCACGACACCGTTCCCGATGACCGGGGTACAGCCCGGCGACAGGATTCCGGAGGGGAGGAGATGAAGTGCGTACTTCTGGTCGCCCACGACGACCGTGTGACCGGCGTTGTTACCGCCCTGGTATCGCACGACATAGTCCACGGATCCACCGAGGAGATCGGTGGCCTTCCCCTTGCCCTCGTCACCCCACTGAGCACCGAGCAGCACAAGTGCGGGCACAGGCGTACACCCCTTCCGGGCGGGGCATGTCCAAGGTCAGGGGGCGTACGTCAAGGTCGTACCTGCCGTACGACGATGTACGGCAGAGCCTGAGCCGTCGAACCGGGTGCCCCGGAATAGACGAAGCCCCTGGCGCAATAGCGCAAGGGGCTCTTGCACCAAGATGCTACCCGAGGAAGGACCGAGGTGTCGGCTGCAGAGCCCCCCGGCGACGGCGACGACCAGCTCCTGGTGGTCATCGACCCGGTCGCCCGCCGGAGCGACGGCGAGTCCGTCCGTATCGCCAAGGACGTGCTGAGCGCCGGTGCGCACGCCAAGATCTGCCTTCCGGACACCCCCGAGGAGTTCGCCCGGGCCCTGTCCCGGCGGGGTGCGCGCAGGCCCGTCGTCGTCGGTGACGACCATGCGCTGCTGCGCGCGGTCGCTCAGCTGCACCGCGAGCGGGAGCTGGCCGCCGGCGTCCTCTCCCTGATCCCCGTCGGCGCGGCGCACGCGCTGGAGGTGGCCCACGCCCTCGGCGTGCCCCGGGGCGCGGTGGCGGCCGCCCGGACCGCGCTGGACGGTGCGGTGCGCCGCCTGGACCTGCTGGTCGACGACAGCGACGGCGTGGTCCTGGGCCGCCTGCGCATCCCTGCCCCGCCTCCTCCCCCGCCGCCCGCCTCCGGGAACCCGCACGCGGGCGTCACGGCCGTCTGGGACACCTGCCGCTCGCTGGTGTCGTCCCTGGTCCGCCCGGTCCCGGTCGCCGCCTCGACGCACCCGGGCACGCACCGCCTGCGCATCGAGGCGGACGGGGTGCTGCTGAGCGATCTGGACACGCCGGTCCGGGGCCTCTCGGTGACCTCCCAGGGCGGCGGGGGCCTGGCCGACGTCGTCGTCCGCACCGGTTCCGGCGAGGACGTGACGGCGGAGGCCAAGGCCGTCACGGTCTCCGGCGCGGACTTCCGCTACCGGGCCGACATACAGACCGGGGGGCCGGTGCGGACCCGGACCTGGACGGTCCGGGCAGGCGCCTGGGGGCTGATGCTGCCGGGCCCGGCGAGCGCGGACGCGGCGGCGGGCGCACGCTGGTAGGAGACGGCCCCGAGCCGTCCCGTTTCCTTCCCGGTCCCGGAGGTGACCGTCATGACCAGGATCGCTGTCGGATGGCACATCGACCTCGAATTCGAGGAGGACACCCACCGCACGCGCGCGGCGGCGCTCGTCCGCCTCTCCGACGGAACAGAGGTACGCGCCCACGGCTACGCCAGCCGCCACCCCTCGGACGCCGACCAGCAGCGGGTGGGCGAGGAGATCGCGGGGGCCAGGGCGCTCAACGAACTGGCGATGAAACTGCTGACCAAGGCGCACGACGAGATCGACGAGGCGTCGGGGCGCACGTCGTACCCGCTGGCCCCGTGACGGGGTTCCGCCCCGGCACGCTCCCCGACCGGCGAAGAGCGTGAAGAACGGAACCGCGCCCGCGTCCGTCGCGTCTCCCCGCTCATGGAGATCCAGAACTCGCGCCGCGAAGCCGTTGCCGGAACCGCCGGCTGCGCGACCGCCTTCGCCGGAGCGCTCGCGGGCATCGTGCTCTGGGCGCCGCACGGCAAGGGCGGTTTGCTCGACGGCTTCGAAGGCGCTTCCAACTGGAACGTGCTCTGGGTCGGCCTGCCCCTCATGATCCTCGGCGGGGCCGCGGCTGCCCTGGCCGTGTTCTTCCTCGTCCGGCGCGACTGGAAGCGGGCGCTCGGGCTCGTCGCGGCCATCGCCGTTCTCTTCGCCCTCGGCGTCGCAGCGGACGCACTGGCCGGGGCCCCGAGGCCGGAGTGCTACGACCCCTGCTGACCCCGCCCCGGCCGGACGCCTACACCTCCGCCCGCAGCTCCTTCACACCCCGGATCACGTACCCCGGGTGCCACTCCGGCTCCGCCGTCATCCGCAGCGCGGGCGCCTTGCGCAGCAGCTCCCCGAAGGACGCGGCCAGCTCCAGCCGGGCGAGCGGGGCGCCCAGGCAGAAGTGGATGCCCGCGCCGAAGGTGATGTGCGGGTTGTCCGTACGGGACAGATCCAGGGTGTCCGGGTGCGCGAACCGCTCCGGGTCCCGGTTCGCCGAGCCGAACAGCAGCGCCACCTCCGCGCCCCGCCCGATCACCTGGCCGTCGATCTCGATGTCGTCCAGCACCCACCGCTCGAACATCTGCAACGGGGTGTCGTAGCGCAGCAGCTCCTCGATCGCGGTGGGCAGCAGCGCGGGGTCGGCGCGCAGGGCGGCCAGCTGCTCCGGGTGGTGGAAGAGGGTCCGCCAGCCGTTGACGGTGGTGTTCACCGTCGCCTCGTGGCCCGCGTTCAGCAGCAGCACACAGGTCGAGATCATCTCCTGCTCGGTCAGCCGCTCGCCCTCGTCGTGGGCGGCGATGAGCGCCGAGATCAGGTCGTCGCCGGGGTTCGCCCGCCGCTCGGTGATCAGCCCGCGCAGATACGCGGAGAAGTCGACCGAGGCGCGGACGGCGGCCCGCGCCACCTCCTCCGACGGGTTCAGCTCGAACATCCCGCAGATCGCCGACGACCAGGGCCGCAGCAGCCCCCGGTCCGTCTCCGGGACGCCCAGCATCTCCGCGATGACGGCGACCGGCAGCGGCTCCGCGACCTCCGCCAGCAGGTCGCCGCCGCCCTTGGCCACGAACGCGTCGACCAGCTCGGCCGCCAGCCGCCGCACCGTCGGGGCGAGGTTCTCGACCGTGCGCGGGGTGAACGCCTTCGAGATCAGCCGCCGGATCCGGGGATGGTCGGGGGCCTCCAGGTCGAGGATGCCCTGCCCGTTGAGCGTGGTGAACGGCTCGTGCTCGGGCGCCGGCGGGGTCCGGCCGAACTCCTCGTGGCTGAAGCGGTGCAGATACGTACGCCCGAGCCGCCGGTCGCGCAGCAGGGCCGATACGTCGGAGTGGTGCGGGATCAGCCACTGCCCCGTCGGCTCGAACCAGTGCGCCCGGCCGGCGGCGCGCAGCGCGGTGTAGGCGGGGTAGGGATCGGCGACGAACGCGGGCGACCAGGGATCGAAGGACACGTGCATGGCCCGACGCTACCCGCGCTCGCGCTCGCCGCAAGGGGTCCGGCACAGGCCGGCAGCTCCGGCTACCCCGGGGTGACCAGCCGTGCCTCGTACGCGAACACCGCCGCCTGGGTCCGGTCGCGCAGCCCCAGCTTCACCAGGATGCGGCTGACATGGGTCTTGATCGTGGACTCGGCGACGATCAGATGCGAGGCGATCTCCGCGTTGGAGAGCCCCTGCGCGATGAGAACGAGCACCTCCGTCTCGCGCTCGGTGAGATCGCCGATCCGGGCCAGGGCGGGCGGGCGCGGGGTCTCCGCGAGCTTGGAGAACTCGGTGATCAGCCGCCGGGTGACCGTCGGGGCGAGCAGCGCCTCGCCCGAGGCCACCACCCGTACCCCGTCGGCGAGCTGCCGGGCCGAGGCGTCCTTGAGGAGGAAGCCCGAGGCCCCGGCCCGCAGCGCCTGGTAGACGTACTCGTCGAGGTCGAAGGTGGTCAGCACCAGGACCTTCGCGTCGGCGTCGCGCGCGACGATCTCGCGGGTCGCCTCGATGCCGTTCATCTCCGGCATGCGGATGTCCATCAGGACGACGTCCGGGCGCAGGGCGGCGACCTGGTCGAGCGCCTGCCGGCCGTCCAGCGCCTCGCCCACGACGGTGATCCCGGGCATCGCGTTGAGCAGGACCGAGAAGCCCTCGCGGACCATCATCTGGTCGTCGACGATCAGGACCCGGATGTCGGTGCCGTTCATGCCCGGCCGTCCTGTGCGCGTTCGATGACGACGGTCTCGCCGTCGCCTTCGGCCGTGTCCCGGACCTCCGGGCGCTCCGGACGCTCCGGCTGCTCGGACAGCGGTACGGGGAGGAACACCGCGACCTCGTAGCCGCCGTCGGCCGTCGTCCCGGCCGTCATCTCGCCGTTCAGCATCGCGACCCGCTCCCGCATCCCGGTGATCCCGTGCCCGGCCCCGGGCGAGGGCTTGACCAGGCCCCGCGGGGGCCCGTTGACCACGCGCAGCCCGAGCCCGCCGAGGACGTAACCGAGCTCGACCCGGGCCGAGGCGCCCGGCGCGTGGCGCAGGCTGTTGCTCAGGGCCTCCTGGACGATCCGGTACGCCGACAGCTCGACGCCCTGCGGCAGCTCGCGGACGGCCCCGGTGATCACCTTCTCCGTCTCCAGGCCCGTCTCGCGGACGTTGTCCAGGAGCCCGTCGAGCGCGGCGAGGGTGGGCTGCGGGGCGTCGGGGGCCTCGTAGTCCTCCGCGCGGACGACTCCGAGGACGCGGCGCAGTTCGGTGAGGGCGGCCACGGCGTTCTCCCGGATGGTGACGAAGGCCTGCTCCAGCTCGGGCGGCGGGTTCTCGACCCGGTAGGGGGCGGCTTCGGCCTGGATCGCGACGACCGACATGTGGTGGGCCACCACGTCGTGCAGCTCCCGGGCGATGGTGGTGCGCTCCTCCAGCAGCGTGCGCCGGTCGCGCTCGACGGCGGTGACGGTGCGCTGCACGGTGACCTCGCGTTCGGCGTCGCGCCGGATCTGGACCACGGCGACGACGAGCAGCGCGAAGGCGGAGAGAGTGACCACGGGCGCGGTGATCGACGGGTCGCCGCCCTCCAGCAGCATCCCGAAGAACAGCGTCAGCAGCCACATCCAGACGGCCGCACGGGGACGGGTCCGGGCGGCCACGACCACCAGGACCACCACCTGGGCCACGAAGGCGCTCGGCCCCCACAGTTGGCCGGCCAGGATCCCGCAGAAGACGGTGGCCAGCATCGACGCCCAGAACGCGGCGACCGGCCTGATGAGGGTCATCGCCACCGGAATCGCGGGCACCACGCCCATCAGGAAGCGGTAGTCCCACTCGGCGAAGCCGGCCATCATCACGATGAAGGCGGCGAACAGCACCAGGGCGTGCGGGGTCCAGACGACGCCCTTGCGCAGCCCCTCGGGCAGCCGCCGGACGACCCGTCCGTCGGGGCTCAGCGGCGGAAGCGGCCGGTAGGCGAACACATTGCGCAGGAGGTCGTCCCGCAGGCCGTCTATCGCCCCTGCGGCTGCCCGGAACTCCGGGCTACTGGTCTTCGTCTGGGTCTCGGTCACGCTTCCACGGTAGGCGGCGGCGAACGGCGGGTCGTCACCATCACTACCGATTCCGAGCCGTCCCCCTCAAGGACTACCCGGCTCCGCCGCCCTGCGCCAGGGACCGGAAAATACCAGGTCAGCAGCGGTTTCAGGGCGAGGGGGTGTTGCCCCGCCCGGCAGGGAACTCACCAGGCGAGCTGGGTGATCTCCTCGGCGACGACAGCGCAGGCGTCGGCGGCCGGATCGATCAGCGGAAAGTGCCCGACGCCGCCGAGCAGCGTCAGCCCGACCGTCTCACCGGCCTTGGCCGCCGCGTCGACGTACGCCTCGGAGACGGCCTGTGGGACGACGATGTCCTCGACGCCCTGCACGATCGCGGTGGCGATCCCGGTCGGCAGCAGCACCCCGGGGTCGGCGTGCGCCGCCCGGTCCGCGAAGCCGGCCTCCCCGCCCAGGAGCTGCGTGACCGCACCGCCGCACACCCCCAGGCCGACCGCCGCCGCGAAGTCCGCGATCGGGGCCAGGGCGACGACCCCGCGCAGCGGCGGCGGGGCGGGCAGCCGCCACGGCGACCCCTCGGGCAGGACGTGCCGCGCCGCCGCCCAGAGCGCGAGGTGGCCGCCCGCGGAGTGCCCGGTGACCACGATCCGCCGCACATCGGCGCCCGGCAGGGCGCGGGCGGCCAGCACGGGCATCGCGTCCACGGCCGCGGCCACGTCGTCGAAGGTCTCCGGCCAGCGCCCCGCGACCGGGCCCGCACCGGCGGCCCCGGCCCTTTCCCCGCCGCGCTGCTGCGGGATGTCGTCGCCGCCGCGCCGGTACTCCACGTTGGCCACGGCGAAGCCCCGGCGGGCCAGGAAGTCCGCGAGCGGGGAGACATGCGCCCGGTCGTACGGGGCACGCCAGGCGCCGCCGTGCAGGAGGACGACGAGCGGGGCGGCGGCGCGGCCGTCGCGCGGGGCGTAGAAGTCGACGACCTGGTCGGGGTGGTCCCCGTAGCCGGCGGTGGCGTCGGGGGCAACGGGAGGATGGGCGAACGCCGACGCTTCCTCCGCCTCGTCCCGGGCTCGCGCCGCAGCGTCCGGGGAACCGGGGGAATCCGACATGCCGCTCAACCGTCCTCTGCCCGTGGCCTGCGCCTGTGCTCCGCGCCAGTGCTCTGCGCCTGTGTTCTGTGCCTGTGTCAGGTTCCCAACTGGGTTGACCTGCGGGGACGGTACCAGCACTCGGCACCGTCCCCGCCCGCCCGCAGCCCCATTGACGGGCTGTCAGTCGCCCGGGTTCTCCGCCAGCACCTCGGCCAGTACCCGCGCCGCCCGTTCCACGTCGGCGAATCCGACGTACAGCGGGGTGAAGCCGAACCGCAGCACGTCCGGCCGCCGCAGATCGCCGACGACGCCCCGCTCGACGAGGCGGCGCATCACCGAAGCGGCGTCGTCGCAGCGCAGCGCGACCTGGCTGCCGCGTTCGACGTGCGCGGTCGGGGTGACGGAGGTGACCCGGCCCGCCGGAACATACGCCTCCACGCACGCCAGGAAGAAGTCCGTCAGCGCGAGGGACTTGGCCCGTACGGCGTCCACCCCCACCCCGTCCCACACGTCGAGCGCCGCTTCCAGCGTCAGCATGGAGACGATGTCGGGGGTGCCGACCCGGCCCCGTGCGGAACCGTCCGCCGGGGCGTAGCCGGGAGTCATGCCGAACGGGTCGGCGTGCGAGTTCCAGCCCGGCAACGGCGAGTCGAAGGCGGCCTGATGGCGCTCGGCGACGTACAGGTAGGCGGGCGAGCCGGGGCCGCCGTTGAGGTACTTGTACGTACAGCCGACCGCCAGGTCCACCCCGTGCTCATCGAGCCCGACGGGCAGTGCGCCCGCGCTGTGGCAGAGGTCCCACACCGCGACCGCGCCCGCCGCGTGAACGGCGGCGGTCAGCCCGGGCAGATCGTGCAGCCGGCCGGAGCGGTAGTCGACGTGGTTGAGCAGGACCACGGCGGTACGGGGCCCGAGCGCGGCCGGTACGTCGGCGGGGGCGACGGGCACGATCCGGTGGCCGGTGAGCCGGGCGGCGGACGCCGCGATGTACCCGTCCGTGGGAAAGGTCGTCGCGTCAACCAGGATCTCGTCGCGTCCCTCGCCCGCGATGCGGGCCGCGGCCACGACGGCCTTGAAGACGTTCACGCTGGTCGAGTCGGAGACGACGATCTGCCCGGCGGCGGCCCCGACGAGCGGGGCGATCCGGTCGCCGATCCGCTCGGGCGCGGTCCACCAGCCGCTCTCGTCCCAGGACCGGATGCGCAGCTCGCCCCACTGGCGGGTGAGGACGTCCTGCACGCGGGCGGGGACGTGGAGGGGCAGCGCGCCGAGTGAGTTGCCGTCGAGGTAGACACCACCGTCGAGTGCGAAGAGCTCGCGACGGTCGGCCAGCGGATCGGCGGCGTCGAGCTCCAGCGCCCGTACCAGGAGATCTTCCGTCCCGGACGCGGACGTGGTCGTGGCCGTCTCAGACATGGCTGCGCGCCGTCCACAGCTCGGGGAACACGTTCTTCGTGGCGCGCTTCTCCAGCCAGGCGACCCCGGCGGACCCGCCGGTGCCGGTCTTGGAACCCATCGCGCGACGGGTGGCGACGAGGTGGTCGTTGCGCCAGCGCCACACCAGCTCGCCGACGTCGGTGAGCAGCTCACCGAGGCGGACCAGCTCGTCGTTCTGGTCGTCGGAGGCGTAGATCTCCGCCCACACGGCCTCGACCTCGGGGGACGGCTCGTACCGCTTGGTGAGGTCCCGGGTGATGACGGCCTCGGGGATGGCGTACCCGCGCCGGGCCAGCAGGGCGAGGGTCTCGTCGTAGAGGCTGGGCTCCCCGAGCGCCTTCTCCAGCTCGGCGTACACGCGGGGCGCGCCCCGGTGCGGCACCAGCATGGACGCGGACTTGTCGCCGAGGAGGAACTCCATCCGCCGGTACATCGCGGACTGGAACCCGGATCCCTCACCGAGGGAGCCCCGGTAGGAGTTGAACTGGGCGGGGGTCAGTCCGGCGAGCGGCCGCCAGGACTCGTTGAGCGCCTCCAGCTCGCGCAGCGAACGCTTCAGTGCGTCGCGCGCGACGGGTATGCGGTCCTCGCGCAGGGCGCGGGTGGCCGTCTCCCACTCATGGACGATGACGGTGAACCACAGCTCCATGACCTGGGTGGTGACCAGGAAGACCATCTCGCCGGGATCGTCCGAGCGCAGGTGCTGGAGGTGGGTCAGGACATCCGCCTGGACATAGTCCTCGTACGGAGTCGTTCCCGCGAAGTCCAGGTACGGGGTGTCCGCACCGGTGGCTTCGGGGTCGGGGTGGTTGGTCGACATTTCTGTCTCCTCGACACGAGCTTCCGGGTAGCGGTCCGCCCCTTCCGTGAGGTGATGGAGCTCCGGTCCCCTGCTCGCATACTAAGCCGCTCCCCGCCCGGCGTGCTCGGGAGGGGAGCGGCTTAGCCCTGCGCGGCCCGGCTGGTGCGCGGCCGGGCTCAGCCCAGGATGTCGGCGGCGGTCGGCGAGGAGTCGCGCAGGAACGTCGTGCAGCGCTCGTGCTCCTCCGTCTCGCCGATCGCGCCCGCGGCCCGGGCCAGGGCGTGCAGGGCGCGCAGGAAGCCGCGGTTCGGCTCGTGCTCGAACGGGACGGGCCCATGGCCCTTCCATCCGGCCCGGCGCAGGGAGTCGAGGCCGCGGTGGTAGCCGGTACGGGCGTACGCGTAGGACTCGACGACCCGGCCGCCCTCGAACGCCTCGTCGGCGAGCTGCGCCCAGGCGAGCGAGGAGGTGGGGTACTTCGCGGCGACCTCGGTGGGCGGGGTGCCGGCGGCGAGCAGCTCGCGCGGCTCGGGGTCGTCGGGGAGGTGGGTCGGGGCGGGGCCCCCGAGCAGGTTCTCGTGGATGGACATGGTTCAAGTGTGCCTGCCGTCACGCTCCGGCGGGACCTCGCCCCGGGCGGCTCTCACCCCTCCCGCCGCTCCGGCTCCAGCGGCGGGGCGACGACCCCGCAGTGCACCGCGCACTCGGGCCGCTCGCTCCGGGCGGCGGCGGTGACGGCCGGGGTGCGCACCGTCCCCCAGGCGAGGAGCGCGCCCGCCACCAGCAGCCCCGCGCACATCGGCATCGCCCGCCGGAAGGTCGTGGCGAACTCGCCCGCGTCCCGGTACGCCTCGGGCCCCATCCCGGCGAGCAGCGGCAGGGCCGCCACCGCGATGAGCCCGGCCGCCCGGGCGGCGGCGTTGTTGATACCGCTGGCCAGACCGGCCCGCCCGGTGTCCACGGCGGCCAGGACGGTCGCGGTGAGCGGGGCGACGACCACGACGAGCCCGGTCCCGAGCACCAAAACCGCGGGCAGCACTTCGGTGACGTACCCGCCGAAGGAAGCGCTGTCCGGCCCGACCCGCAGCATCAGGAGCATCCCGGCGGCGGCCAGCAGCGGACCCACGGTGAGCGGGACTCGGGGCCCGATGCGCCGCCCCAGCTCACCGGCCGAGGCGGAGAAGAGCAGCATCAGCACAGTGGTGGGCAGCAGCGCGGTACCGGCCCCCAGCGCCGAGTACCCGGCGACGACCTGGAGCTGGATCGCGGAGAGGAAGAAGAAGCCGCCGAGAGCCGCGTAGACGCAGAAGGTCACCAGGTTGACCGAGGTGAAGAGCCGGGAGCGGAAGATCGACGGCGGCAGCATGGGGTCCGCCCGCCGCCGCTCGACGAGGACGAACGCCGCTCCGAGGGCCGGCCCGCCGAGCGCCGCCCCGATCACCACCGGCGAGGCGCCCCGCTCCGGCGCCTCGATCAGCGCGTACGTCACCGCGGCGAGCGCCAGCGCCCCGAGGGCGGCTCCCAGTACGTCGAACCGCCCGTGCGCCGCCGGGTCCCGCGACTCCGGTACGTGCCGGAGCGCGACGGGTACGCAGACGGCGGCGAGCGGCAGGTTGAGCAGGAACACCCACCGCCACCCGGGCCCGTCGACGAGCCACCCGCCCACGAACGGCCCGACGGCCGCCCCGACCCCGCCGAACCCGGACCAGAGCCCCACGGCCCGCGCCCGGTCGTCCGGATGGAAACCGGCCTGGATGAGCGCGAGGGACCCCGGCGTGAGGAGCGCCCCGCCGACGCCCTGGAGCGCCCGGGCGGCGATGAGCACGCCCGCGTTCGGCGCGATCCCGCAGAGCAGCGAAGCGGCGGCGAACCACACCACCCCCACCAGGAACACCCGCCGCCGCCCGTACCGGTCGCCGAGCGCCCCGCCGAGGAGGATCAGCCCGGCGAGCGTGAGCATGTAGGCGTTGACGGTCCACTGGAGGGCGGCCATGTCGGTGCCCAGGTCCTCGCCGATGCGGGGCAGGGCGACGTTGATGACGGTCGAGTCGAGCATCGCCATGCCGGACCCGAGCACCGTGGTCAGCACGACCCAGCGCCCGGCGGGCGAGGCGACCCGGATCTCGCCGGGGGCGGAGCCAGCAGCAGCCATGGGGCCAGCGTGCCCCACATCAGCCCCTCCGGCGATCGAGGGCCCGGAGCGCCCGCGCGGGGCAAGGTGCCCGCACGGGACACGTGCCCGCAGTTCAAGCCCCTCCGGCGATTGAGGAGCGGGGGCCCGGGGGCGGCGCCCCCGAAACCAGCGACCACCGCACGGCTCACACGGTCCGCACCGCCCCTACGGCCCGCACCAACGCCTCCACCCCCAACTCCGCCTTCCCCCGGGGACACCCCACGTTCAGCCGAACGAACCCCGGCGCCCCGTAAACGGAACCCCCCATGATCGCCACCTTCTCCCGCTCCACCAGCACCCGCTGCAACGCGGACTCCTCCACCCCCAGCGGCCGCAGGTCGATCCACGCCAGGTATCCGGCCTGCGGCGGCACCCACCCCAGCTCGGGGAAGGCGGCCCCCAGCCGCTCCGCGACGAGACCCAGGTTCCCCGCCACGTACCCCCGCACCGCGTCCAGCCACGCGGCCCCCTCCCGGTACGCCGCGATGTGCGCGGTCAGCGACAGGACGGCCGGCGACGCCAGCCCCTCCGCCGTCTCCATCCGGCGCAGGAACTCCGCCCGGTCACCGGGATCCCCGAGGAAGCCGTACGACCCGGTCAGCGCCGGAAAGTTGAACGTCTTCGACCCGGACGTGATCAGCGCCCACCGGCCCTCGCCCGCCACCCGCGTCCACGGCACGTGGACGCGCCCCGCACCGTCGTCGTGCACGAAGTCCGCGTGGATCTCGTCGCTGATCACCGCGACCCCGTACCGCTCGGCGAGCGCCGCCGTCCGGGCCAGCTCGTCGGCCGTCCACACCCGGCCCGTCGGGTTGTGGGGCGAGCACAGCACCAGTACCTTCGCGTCCGGACGGGCCAGCTCCCGCTCCAGCGCCTCCTCGTCCCCCACCGGCACCCCGCGCAGCTCCCGCCCGAGCCCGGTGATCGCCTTGCGGAAACCGTCGTACACAGGGGTGTGGACGACGACGCCGTCCCCCTCCCCCGTCCACATCTGGAGCAGTTGGGAGAGCTGGCTGAGCACGGAGGGCCCGTAGACGAGCTGCCCGGTGTCGATCTCGGTGCCGTACCGGGTGGCGTACCAGTGGGCTATCGCCGAGCGGAAGTCGTCCTGCTGCCAGGTGGTGTAGCCGAACACCCCGTGGTCCAGGCGCGCCCGGAGCGCGGCGAGGACTTCGGGAGCGGTGGCGAAGTCCATGTCGGAGATGGTGAACGGCAGCAGACCGTCGACGCCGAAACGGTCGGCGACCCCGTCCCACTGGACGCACCAGGTTCCCCGGCGGTCGACGACGGTATCGAAATCGTAGGGCGCGCCCACAGCTCATCCTCTTCTCTCCCGGCACGGCAACGGGCCCGGCCCTCCGAGGAGGAGGACCGGGCCCGCTGCCGTGCGTCCGTACCGTCCGTGCGGACGGGTGGACTACTTCAGCTTCGTGCCCGTGGAGCGCAGGTTCGCACAGGCCTCGGTGACGCGCGCGGCCATGCCGGCCTCGGCGAGCTTGCCCCAGGTGCGGGGGTCGTAGGTCTTCTTGTTGCCGACCTCGCCGTCGACCTTCAGGACACCGTCGTAGTTGCGGAACATGTGGTCCGCGACCGGACGGGTGAAGGCGTACTGGGTGTCGGTGTCCAGGTTCATCTTCACGACGCCGTTCTCCAGCGCGGTGACGATCTCCTCGGCGGTGGAGCCCGAGCCGCCGTGGAAGACGAAGTCGAACGGCTGGCTGCCGGCCGGCTTGCCGTACTTCTCGGAGACGCCCGCCTGGAGGTCCTTCAGCAGCTCGGGGCGGAGCACGACGTTGCCCGGCTTGTAGACGCCGTGGACGTTGCCGAAGGAGGCGGCCAGCAGGTAGCGGCCCTTCTCGCCCAGGCCGAGCGCCTCGGCGGTACGCAGCGCGTCATCGACGGTCGTGTACAGCTCGTCGTTGATCTCGTGCGTGACGCCGTCCTCCTCGCCACCGGTCGGGGTGATCTCGACCTCAAGGATGATCTTGGCGGCGGCGGCCTTGGCCAGCAGCTCCTGACCGATGGCCAGGTTGTCGGCGAGGGTCTCGGCCGAACCGTCCCACATGTGGGACTGGAACAGCGGGTTCAGGCCCTTGGCGACGCGCTCGGCGGAGACGTCGAGCAGCGGACGTACGTACCCGTCCAGCTTGTCCTTGGGGCAGTGGTCGGTGTGCAGCGCGATGGTGACGTCGTACTTCGCCGCGACGATGTGCGCGAACTCGGCCAGGGCGACCGCGCCCGTGACCATGTCCTTGTTGTACTGGCCGCCCAGGAACTCCGCACCACCGGTGGAGATCTGGACGATGCCGTCGCTCTCGGCCTCCGCGAAGCCGCGCAGTGCGGCGTGCAGGGTCTGGGACGAGGTCACGTTGATGGCCGGGTAGGCGAACTTGCCCGCCTTTGCCCGGTCGAGCATCTCGGCGTAAGCCTCGGGGGTTGCGATGGGCATCTGACCGCTCCTTGGGATGTGCGGGTGTGCAGGCTGTGAGTCCCTGACCTGGGGGCGACGTCATCGTCGCCCCCATCTTCCCAGACTTGCCCCCGGGCTCCACCCGGCGGACCCGGTTTCACGTGAAACCGGGTCCGGGGAGGGTTCAGCTCAGGCCGAGGTCGGCCACCGAGTAGACGTGGACGTACGGCAGGCCGGCTTCGGCGATGGCCGGGGCGGCTCCGCGCTCGACGATCACGGCGACGGCGACGACCTCGCCACCGGCCTCACGGACCGCCTCGACGGCGGTCAGCGGCGAGCCGCCCGTGGTCGAGGTGTCCTCGACGACCAGGCAGCGGCGGCCCTTCACGTCCGTGCCCTCGATCCGGCGCTGCATCCCGTGCGCCTTCTGGGCCTTGCGGACGACGAACGCGTCCAGGCTCTTACCCCGGGCGGCGGAGGCGTGCAGCATCGAGGTGGCGACCGGGTCGGCCCCGAGCGTCAGCCCGCCGACGCAGTCGTAGTCCAGCTCGGCGGTGGCGTCGAGCATGACCTGTCCGACCAGCGGGGCGGCCTTGCCGTCCAGCGTGATCCGGCGCAGATCGATGTACCAGTCGGCTTCCAGCCCCGAGGAGAGGGTCACCTTGCCGTGCACCACGGCCTTGTCCTTGATCTGCTGGAGCAGGTCAGCGCGTACGTCAGTCATGTCCACGAGGGTAAGCCGTGCCGCCCGGACCCCGTGCCCGGGCCACCGCCGGGCACCGGGTCAGAGCCGGGTCCAGCTCCAGGTCGTGGTCATCTCCAGCGGGTCGATCTGGGTCACCAGACGGGGCGCGGTGTTCAGCCCGTTCGGCGGACCGGACTGCGGCTCCACGCAGACGGCCTCCTCCTGCTCGTCGTAGATCACCACCCACTCGCTGCGGCTCTTCACGGTCAGCTCCAGCCGCTCCGGCCAGGTGAGCTTCACGTCCACACCGTCCGGCATCCCGAAGCAGTCGTCCCACGGGCCGGGCCGCGGGTCGATGCGCTGCCCGGTCGGCAGATGGTCCCCACCCCGCTCCTCCTGCCAGTCGGCGTCGAAGGACAGCTCGGCGTCCCGCCCGTCGAGGGTGCGGAGGAACCAGGGGTGCCAGCCCGCCTGCGCCGGGAAGGAGTCGCCGTACGTCTCGACGGCCAGGCCCAGCGTGAGCGCGTCCTCGGTCAGCTCGAAGGTCTGCGTCACCCGGCCCTCGTACGGCCAGGGCTTCGCGAGGTCGTAGTAGAAGGCCGCCCGGCCCTCAGCCAGGTCGGCGGCCGTGTACGCGGGGTGCCAGGAGGTGTCCCGGCCGGTGCCGTGGATGGCGTGCGGCGGGGAGTTCAGCGGCAGCTCGTGGAGCTCGTCGCCGTTGCGGAACTGCCCGTACCCCGTGCGCCCGCACCAGGGGACCATCGGGAAGCAGCCGTACCGATCGCCCTGGCGGAGCAGTTCGGTGGACCCGATCCGCAGGCTGCTGATCCGGCAGCCGTGCACGGGGTCGACGGTCAACTCGGCAGCGCCGACGGTCAGCCTGACGTTCTCTTCGCTCCTGCTCACCCGACGACCCTACTGGCGGCTCACGGCCTCCGTCGCCGCAACGCCCGGCCCAGCACCACGGCGGAGGCAAGCGCGAGGGCGGCGGCGGGGGCGACCCACCGCAGGGTGGTGCTCGCACCGCCCGCCTCCGGGGAGGGCACGGGGGCGTACCGGCCGCGCGGAGGCGCGTGGTCGACCTCCTCGGCGCTGCGCCCGATCATGGTGCGGCGGGCGTGCGCGGCCTCGGCGGGCGGTTCGTCCGGAACGGCGAACTCCACCCCGGCGACGGGGTCGAGCGAGGGCGGCGGCACGGGCGAGTCGAAGACGGCCCCGGAGCCGTCGCCGCCCCCCTCACTCTCGTCCCCCTCACGTCCTTCCGCGGCCACGGCGTCACCCTGGTCGCTCTCGTCGCCCTCAAGCCCCTCCATGGCCGCGGCGTCATCCGCATCGGCGTCGGCGCCCGCGTCCGTATCGACGTCGGCACCCGCCTCCGCGTCGGAGCCCGCACCCGCGTCCGCGTCGGTGGTCCCGTCCTCGCCGTCCCGCGCCGCCAGCGACTCCGTGACCAGCTGCTGGGTGAAGCGGTCCAGGAGCCGGTGGACGGCCGCCAGCGCCGCGCCCTCCTCCAGCTCGGCCAGCCGCCCGTCCCCGTCGCCCGTACCGCTGTAGGCGATCGTCGCCCCGCCGTCCGTCGCCGTGAGGCCGATGGTCAGGGCCAGCTCGACCGCACCGGTGCCCCGGGCCTCCACGCCCTCCCCGGTGACGGAGAAGCGGTCTCTCTCCGGCCCGGTGAGCCGCAGCTCGCCCCGGTAGGTGATGGTGTGGCCACCGGCCCGCAGCTTCAGCCGGCCGGCCAGGGGCGACGCCGACGCGTCGGCGTCCTGCTGGAGGCCGGGGACGCAGCGGGCGACCCGGGCGGGATCGCCCAGGGTGCGCAGCAGAGTCGGGACGGGAACCGGAACGAACACCTCATGCTCCATGGAAACCGAGCCTAATCCGCCACGGCCCGGGACGTCAGCGCTTCGACCCGCGGGAGGACCACTGAAGGACCGCCACAGGACCGCCGGAGCGCCGCCCGAGGACAGCCGGATGAGCGCCGGAGGGCCGCCGAAAGCCGAGCGGCTGCACACGGCGGGTTCACGCGTCTTCCCAGTACCGCGGGTGGATCAGCGTCGACGGGAGCAGCCCCGGCAACCGGGCCTCGGCCGCGGCCCGCGCCCCCTCGCGCAACTCCCGGCCCCGCAGCGAGCGCGGTTCGGGCCCGTCGGGGGCCAGCGCGGCCCGCGGGGCCCGGCCCGGTGCGGCGAGGAGGAAGCCCCAGTCCTCCCGGCCCCGGCTCTCCCCGCCGCCCCGGTCCGGGCTCGCTGCGAGGCCCGCGTACCGGCCGGTGACGCGGTACGGGCGGGTCACCAGGCCGCCCGCGCGCACCGAGGCCTCCACCGTCCAGAAGGTCCGCGGCCGGGCCCCCAGCGGTCCGGCGTGCACCGCGAGCCGCCCGTCCGGGGCCAGGGCCTCGGCGATCAGCCCGTAGAACTCGGCCGAATAGAGCTTCGTACTGGCGGTGATGCCCGGGTCCGGAAGGTCGGAGATCACCACGTCGTACCGGCCGTGGTCGGCCCGGAGCCAGGGGAACGCGTCCGCCCCGACCACGGTGAGGCGGGGGTCGTGGAAGGCGTGGCCGTTCAGCTCGGAGAGGGCGGGGTCGGTACGGGCCAGTCGGGTGACGGCGGGGTCCAGCTCGACGACGGTGACCGCCCGGACGTCCCCGTAGCGCAGCACCTCGCGGGCGGCCAGCCCGTCGCCGCCGCCCAGGATGAGCACACGGGCGCGGGGTCCGTTCATCGCGGGGTGCACCAGCGCCTCGTGGTAGCGGTACTCGTCGCGGGCGCTGACCCGCAGCCGGCCGTCCAGATAGAGGCCGAGGGAGTCCCGGTCGGTGCCGGTCACCACCACCTCCTGCACCCCGGTCTGCACGGCGACCCGCACCTGGTCCCCGTACACCGCCCGCCGCGCCGCCCGCTCGAAGTCGTCGACCAGCGCCGTGGCGGTGGCCAGCACCGCGATCACCGAGACGTTGACCAGGACGAGGAGCCAGCGGGAGCGGGGGCTGAGGTCGCGCCGGAAGACCCACAGCACGAGCGCCCCGCCCGCCGCCGCGTTGACCGCGCCGGTGAACAGCGCGCCGGTCAACTGCCCCAGCATCGGCAGCAGGAGGAAGGGGAACGCGAGCCCGCCGACCAGCGCGCCCACGTAGTCGGCGGCGAAGAGATCGGCGACGGCCCCGCCCGCGTCCTGCCGGTCGACGCGCTGGATCAGCGTCATCAGCAGCGGGATCTCCGCGCCGATCAGCACCCCGATCGCCAGCGAGAACCCGACCAGGGCGTACTGCGAATCGCCGAGCCAGGCGAACGAGGCGTACAGGACCAGCGCCGAGGAGCCGCCGATCAGGGCGAGGGCCGCCTCGATGATCCCGAAACCGACGGCGGCACGGCAGCGCAAACGTTTCGCGAGAAGCGATCCGATGCCCATCGCGAACACCATCACGGAGAGCACGACGGACGCCTGGGTGACCGAATCGCCGACGAGATACGAGGCGAGCGCGACCAGTTCGAGCTCGTAGACGAGACCGCAGGCGGCGCAGACGAAGACCGCGGCGAGCACGAGGAACCGGCCGGTCCTCGGCCGTACGGTAAGCCGCGCCGCGCCCCCTCGCAGCGGAACCTGCTGGTCGATCATGTCGCGAACGCTACGTCACGACACCGTCGCACCTTGTCACCCACACGGGTGTAAGTGCCCCTGCCACTCAGGCCGCGGCGGCGGGAATCCGCGCACCCACCCGGGTCCGCGTCACCACCAACTGCCCCTCCTGCGGGTACGCGTGCCAGGTGCGCCACCGCACCTGGCCCTCGGCGCGCTGGGCGAGCATCGCGGTGAAGGCGTACGGGCTGCCGGGGAAGGTGCCCACGAGACCGTGCGGGTGGTCGCTCACCAGGGCGAGCAGTTCCTGGGCGCGCCCGGCGAACTGGCCCTGGGTCAGGGTCTCGACACGGGCGGCGAATTCGTACTCCCGGTCCCCGAGTCGCTTCGAGACGCCGAGGGGCAGGGGGGTGCTGCTGCCGGGCAGGCAGGCCACGGTCTCGGAACAGACCCCGTGCTCCTCCTGGAGGAGCACCTGGTGGGAGGCGCCGAGCAGCCTCAACTGGAGTTCGGCGCCGTCGAGCCGGAGGTCGAGGACGGCCAGGGCGGGCAGCGGCTCCCGCCCCAGCATCCAGGCCAGGTCGGCGGCGCGGGTATCGGAATAGGCCGTCTGGAGGGTGGTGAGCATGGGTGGGCTCCGCAAACACACATGGACACCGGGACAGCGGAACGCCCTCGCATGACTGCGTGTGGGAGGTGAGGGGCGCCCGATCTGGTCCAACTGGGGTCCGAGGGCTGAATGTTCTCTTCGACGAGGGAATCACGAAGTACGCTGCACTCACAGCGTTTTCGCCCAACTTGCCGTGGTTTCCATCCCCTCGGGGGCCCCACGGTTCACCTGTTCAACCGAACACGACCGCGTCGCTCAACAAAAAGGCGTCCGGAGGGAGTTCACCCTCCGAACGCCCGCCACCGGGTCACTGTCGGTGACCGTGCACAGGGGCAGCCGGTCAGCTGCCGCCCCCGCACGACGAGCCGCCCCCGCCGCCCCCGCACGACGAACCGCCGCCGCAGGAGTGGCCGCCCGAGTGCCCGCCGGAACCGCCGGAGTTACCGCTTCCGCAGGACGCGCCGTAGTCGGTTCCGCCCGCCCACCAGCCGGCACCGGCGCCACCGGCGGAGGTCCTGCTCGCGGAACGCCGACGTCCGGACCGCGACGACGAGCCGCTCCCGCCACCGGTGGCCCGCAGAACGAGCACCAACCCGCCGACGACGACCGCGGCGATCACTGTCGCGATGAAGACGACCATGGCCCCCACCCGCCTTTCTCTCCCCCGAAGCGAGGTCCCCCGTCGCTTCCCCGTTGTTGTGTGAAAGGGGGATTCCCAGAGCCCGCGCGCGCCAAAGCGGACTTGAGCAACTCCAGAGCTTCGGCCCAGGATGGCGCCCATGACACAGGGACGACCGCTGCTCAACCGCCGCCTCGCCACGTTCGGCACGACGATCTTCGCCGAGATGTCCGCGCTGGCCGCGCGGACCGACTCCATCAACCTCGGCCAGGGCTTCCCCGACACCGACGGCCCCGAGGAGATCCGGGAGGCGGCGGTCCGGGCACTGCGCGCGGGCCACGGCAACCAGTACCCGCCCGGCCCCGGGGTCCCGGAACTCCGCGACGCCGTCGCCACCCATCAGGAGCGCTTCTACGGCCTGACCTGGTCCCCGGAGACAGAGGTACTGGTCACGACCGGGGCCACCGAGGCGATCGCCGCCTCCCTGCTCGCCCTCCTCGAACCGGGCGACGAGGTCATCGCGTTCGAGCCGTACTACGACTCGTACGCCGCCTGCATCGCCATGGCGGGCGCCACGCGCGTACCGCTCCCCCTGCGCGCCCCGGACTTCCGCCCGGACCTCGACGAACTGCGCACCCTGATCACCCCGCGCACCCGCCTCCTGCTGCTGAACACCCCGCACAACCCGACCGGCACGGTCCTCACCCCCGACGAACTGTCCGGGATCGCGGCCCTCGCGGTGGAGCACGATCTCCTGGTGGTCACCGACGAGGTCTACGAGCACCTGGTCTTCACGGGGGCGCACCACCCCATCGCCGCGCTGCCCGGGATGCGCGAGCGCACGGTGTCCATCTCCTCGTCGGGGAAGACGTTCTCGTACACCGGCTGGAAGATCGGCTGGATCACCGGCGACGCGCCCCTGGTGGCGGCGGTGCGCGCGGCGAAGCAGTATCTGACCTTCGTCAGCGGGGGCCCGTTCCAGTACGCGATCGCCGAGGCGCTCGCCCTGCCCGACGCCTTCTTCACCGGCTTCCGCGAGGACATGCGCCGCAAGCGGGACCTGCTGGCGACGGGCCTGCGCGCGGCGGGCTTCCGGGTGTACGAGCCGGAGGGGACGTACTTCATCACCACCGACATCTCCCCGTTCGGCGACGAGGACGCCTACGCCTTCTGCCGCGCGCTGCCGGAACGCTGCGGGGTGGCGGCCGTGCCGAACTCGGTCTTCTACGACGACCCGGAGAGGGGTCGCAGCCAGGTCCGCTTCACGTTCTGCAAGCGGGAGGACGTGCTCCAGGAGGCGGCGGAGCGGCTGGCCCGGCTGGGTTGAGCACGCGAACGGCCCGGGCGGCGGTCGCGATGACCGCTGCCCGGGCCGTTGCCGTGACGAACCCTGGTTCAGGCGCCCGCGGGCTCCTCGCCGTCCGCCTTGCCCTCGGCGGGCTGGATGCCGAGGCGCTCGGTGAGCCACTTGTCGAACTCGATCGAGGCGCGCACCCAGCTCACCGTCGAGGAGACGAAGTGCTCCAGGCTGACGCCGGTGCCGATGAGCATCTGCGCCTCACCGATCAGCCGGACGGAACCCGTCTCGCCCTCCTCGCCCTCGTGGGCGTGGGTGTAGACCTTGGGCCACAGGGTGCGGCGGTTCCAGTCGTCGATGGCGTCCAGCAGGACGGGACGCTGGTCGAGGTCGTGCGGGCGGTCGTAGAACGTACGGACCGAGAAGACCTGCTGCTCCGCCTCACCGCGGAACATGAAGTACGTCCGGAACTCTTCCCACGGCGCCGCGAGGTCACCCTCGTCGTCGACGACGTACTTCAGCTCCATCTGGTCGAGGAGCTGCTTGACGAGGTCCTGGTCCGGGACGACGGGGCCCTCCGGTCCTGCCGCCTGCGGTTCGGGCTGGCCCCCGAAATTAGGAATCGAGGACGGATCGATGCTCACCGTTATTTCCCTTCGTGACGAGTGCGGCCATCCTCTCCCATGGCGGGCGGGGCATGGCAAGCCCCGGCGGCCCCGATCCGCCACAAGCTGACAGACAGCGTGTGGGGACGGGGCTCGCCGGGTGTTCACCTACAGACTGCGACGGTCCGTGACCTTCGGTTACGAGGCGGGGCCGACGATCAGCCCGTCCTCGGCCCGGTCCACCCGTACGGTGTCCCCGTCGCGGACCTCGCCGGACAGGATCTCCTTGGCGAGCCGGTCGCCGATCGCGGTCTGGATGAGCCGGCGCAGCGGGCGCGCCCCGTAGGCCGGGTCGTTGCCCTCCTGGGCGAGCCAGGCCAGCGCCTCGGGGGTGACGTCCAGGGTGAGCCGCCGGTCCGCGAGGCGCTTCGCCAGCCGGTCGACCTGGAGCCCGGCGATGTGGGCCAGCTCGTCGCCGGAGAGGGCGGAGAAGACCACGAGGTCGTCGAGGCGGTTGATGAACTCCGGCTTGAAGGAGGCCCGCACCACGTCCAGCACCTGCTGCTTCTTCACCTCGGGCTTGACCAGGGGGTCCATCAGGAACTGGGAGCCGAGGTTGGAGGTGAGGATCAGGATGGTGTTGCGGAAGTCGACCGTGCGGCCCTGGCCGTCGGTGAGCCGGCCGTCGTCGAGGACCTGGAGCAGGATGTCGAAGACCTCGGGGTGGGCCTTCTCGACCTCGTCCAGGAGCACGACGCTGTACGGGCGGCGGCGGACGGCCTCGGTGAGCTGGCCGCCCTCCTCGTACCCGACGTAACCGGGCGGGGCGCCGACGAGGCGGGCGACGCTGTGCTTCTCGCCGTACTCGCTCATGTCGATGCGGATCATGGCCCGTTCGTCGTCGAACAGGAAGTCCGCCAGCGCCTTGGCCAGCTCGGTCTTGCCGACACCGGTCGGGCCCAGGAAGAGGAACGACCCGGTGGGCCGGTCGGGATCGGCGATGCCTGCCCTGGTCCGGCGTACGGCGTCGGAGACGGCCTGCACGGCCTCGGTCTGCCCGATCAGCCGCTTGCCCAGCTCGGACTCCATGCGCAGCAGCTTCTGGGTCTCGCCCTCCAGCAGCCGCCCGGCCGGGATACCGGTCCAGGCGCCGACGACGTCCGCGATGTCGTCCGGCCCGACCTCCTCCTTGACCATGGTGTCCTTGTCCTTGGACGCCTCCTGCTCGGCCTCGGCGGCCTCCTCCAACTCCCGCTCCAGCCCCGGGATCTCCCCGTAGAGCAGCTTGGAGGCGGCGTCGAAGTCGCCGTCGCGCTGGGCGCGTTCGGCCTGACCGCGCAGCTCGTCGAGGCGCTCCTTGAGCTCACCGACCCGGTTGAGGCCCTGCTTCTCCTTCTCCCAGCGGGCGTTGAGGCCGCGCAGCTCCTCCTCCTTGTCGGCGAGATCGCGGCGCAGCTTCGCCAGGCGCTCCTTGGAGGCGGCGTCGCTCTCGTTCTTCAGCGCCAGCTCCTCCATCCTCAACCGGTCGACGGAGCGCTGGAGTTCGTCGATCTCCAGCGGCGAGGAGTCGATCTCCATCCGGAGCCGGGACGCGGCCTCGTCGACCAGGTCGATGGCCTTGTCGGGGAGGAAGCGGGAGGTGATGTAGCGGTCGGAGAGGGTGGCGGCGGCCACCAGTGCCGAGTCGGCGATCTGGACCTTGTGGTGGGCCTCGTACCGGCCCTTGAGACCGCGCAGGATCGCGATGGTGTCCTCGACGGACGGCTCGGCGACCAGGACCTGCTGGAAGCGGCGCTCCAGGGCGGGGTCCTTCTCGATGCGCTCGCGGTATTCGTCGAGCGTGGTCGCGCCGACCATGCGCAGCTCGCCGCGGGCCAGCATCGGCTTGAGCATGTTGCCCGCGTCCATGGCGGAGTCGCCGCCCGCGCCGGCGCCGACGACGGTGTGCAGCTCGTCGATGAACGTGATGATCCGGCCGTCGCTCTCCTTGATCTCGGAGAGGACGGTCTTCAGCCGCTCCTCGAACTCGCCGCGGTACTTCGCGCCCGCGACCATCGCCCCGAGGTCCAGCGACACGAGCCGCTTGTCCTTGAGGCTCTCCGGCACATCGCCCTTGACGATGCGCTGGGCGAGCCCCTCGACGACGGCGGTCTTGCCGACGCCGGGCTCACCGATGAGCACGGGGTTGTTCTTCGTCCGGCGCGACAGCACCTGCACGACGCGGCGGATCTCCTGGTCGCGGCCGATGACCGGATCCAGCTTGCCCTCGCGCGCGGCGGCCGTGAAGTCGGTGCCGAACTTCTCCAGGGCCTTGTACTGGCCCTCCGGGTCGGGTGTGGTCACCCGGCGCCCTCCCCTGCTCGTCTCGAACGCGGCCAGCAGCTTCTTGGCGCCGGCCCCTTGTCCGTCGAGGATCTCACCGGCCCGGCCGCCCTTCGCGGCGACGCCGATGAGCAGATGCTCGGTGGAGATGTAGTCGTCGCCCAGCTCCTCGGCCCGCTGGGCCGCGTCCTGGATGACGGCGAGCAGCTCGCGGTTGGGCTGCGGCGGGGCGACGGTGGATCCGGTGACGCTGGGCAGCCCGCCGAGCAGCCGCTCGGTCTCGCCGCGTACCAGCGCCAGGTCGGCCTCGACGGCGGCGAGCAGATCGACGATGTTCTCGTTGTCCTGCCCCTCCAGCAGCGCGAGCAGCAGGTGCCCCGGGGTCAGGTCGGGGTGCCCGTCCTTCACGGCCCGGTTGGTGGCCGCGTTGATCGCGTCGCGGCTCTTGTTGGTCAGCTCGGCGTCCACGTGTGGTTACTCCTCCTCGCAGCTGGGGTCAGGGGTACAGCCCGCATTGACGTAATCAACGTGCACAAAGTTGAGTCTATTCCACTCAAGGCGATGATCGCACGCGCCGCGGGCGCCCGGCGAGGGCTCTCGTACGCTGCCCCCATGGCAGACGTACGCAATCCCTCCCCCGAATACGTCGCGTTCTGGCGCGAGAGCCACCTGTCCACACTGACGACCCCCCGCCCGGACGGCACGCCGCACGTGGTCCCGGTGTGCGTGACGTACGACCCGGAGGCGGGGGTGGCACGCGTGATCACCGACGGGGGCAGCCGCAAGGTGGCCCACATCCGCGCGGCCGGCCCGGACGGGGCACGCGTGGCCGTCTGCCAGATCGACCGGGCCCGCTGGGCGACCCTGGAGGGCCGCGCGGTCATCCGCACCGAACCGGAGGCCGTCAGGGACGCGGAGGCCCGCCACGAGGAGCGCTACGGCCGTCCGCCGCGGATCAACCCGACGCGGGTCGTCATCGAGATCACCCTCGACCGGGCGCTCGGCAGGGCCTGAGACCGTTCGTCGCGGCCGGCCGCGTTCCCGGGCCCGGGCCCGGGCCCGGGACAGCACAACGGCGCCACCGTGTTCAGGTCACGGTGGCGCCGCTGTGTGGGGGAAGCGCCTGGAGCGACAGGTGACGACGGGGGAATCGCTCAGGCACTGCGGGGGGTGGCGGAAAGGGGTTCTGCGTCGAACAGCTCGTGGTCGCGCTGGTCGAGATTGACGAAGATCATGCCGTACCTGACGGCACAGCGAACCGGCTGCGGCGCACCGCGGGGCCGACGGAGACAGCGATAGGCGCGGACGTCCTCGTCCTCTTCCATCACCACGACAATCGGCTCTCCGAACAGGGTGACCATCAACGAGTCGCCACGGCGGGGGAGGGCCGTGAGCAGATCGATGAAATGCCACCCTGAGCGATAGGCGGTTGCCATCTCGCGCCGGAAGGTGCGGTCGTCCGGCGGGGTGCTCATGCGCGGGCTCCATCCGACGAAGCGGCGCCCGACGGCGCACCGAGCGCCGCTTCCGTTCCCGTCGCCTTCGCAGGCATCAGATCCCAAGCCAGGTCTGGAGGCGGAGCCGCCAGCGCATGCGCACCGGCCGCACCGTTGGTCACGCCGCCCTCAACGAGGTCAAGAACACTCAGCGCCCCGGTCGTCACCCCGACGGAGAGGGCAACAGCAAGCACCGAGCGAAGCGTTTTGTAACTCATGATGGGCTTCGTCCTTACTTCCAAGGTTTCCTCTCCCCCGCAAACAAGACGATGGCCCATCCAGGCACGTCAATGCCACAGAACCGATGCATCATGTTCCTGCTGATTCATGTTCCTGGGGGTGGAGAATTGACCACAGAAAGAACTAAAGCGACACATCCCCACGCGGTAAGCGCCATGTGCGACGAGGGGGCGCGGCTCTACGCCAGTGCGCTGAGCGTGGGCAAGATAGCTCGTGTCGAGACGGAGGACGCTCCCTGCCTGCTGGAGTTCGCCCTGCTGCACCCCGATCCCGACGATCCCACCTGGCTCCGACCGGTGCCACCTTCGGCAGCGCTGACGCAGCGGCTTCACCCGATCGAGCGAGAGATACAGGAGCGCAGACGCCTCTCGGTCGAGCTCGCCGAAGCATTCGAACCCTTCATGGCCATCAGTGCGCAGGTGCCGCCGACGACGCACGCCATCACGGTTCTCGAAGGCATCGGCCGCATCAACGCGTCGATAGAGCTCGCCCTGGCCGAGTGCCGCTCGGAGGTCCTGACGATTCAACCCGGCGGCGGGCGCAGCGAGAACGCGCTGACCATCGCCATGGAGCGCGGCAAGATGCTCACGGCACGCGGCGTCGGCATGCGCACTCTGTATCAGCACACCGTTCGGCACAGCCACGGAACTCTCAGCTATGCCGCTCAGATGGCGGAGAGCAAGGTCGAGATCCGAACGCTCGAAGAACTCATAGAGCGACTCATGATCTTCGACAACACCGTCGCCTTCATCCCGGCCACGGACGATCGAACCGTAGCCCTGGAACTGCGGCACCCCGGCATCGTGGAGTACCTCGCCAAAGTCTTCGAGCAGCTCTGGCACCGTGCGGTGCCCCTTCAGGAACAGATTCCGTACGACTCCAAGTCGGACGGGATTTCCGGCGTACGGCATTCCATCGCGAAGCTCCTCGTCGAAGGCCACGTCGACGAGGCGATCGCCCGACGCCTCGGCATGAACGTACGGACCTGCCGTTCGCACATCGCCAAGCTCAGCGTCGCGCTGGGGAGCAACAGCCGTGCCCAACTCGGCTACCTGATCGCACGATCAGGAATCCTGGAATCCGACCCCGACCATGCGGTGCCCCCCGGCGCCGGGGCGTGACCGCACACGGGGGAGAGCACGGCCGCGCCCAGGTGAGCCGGGGGAAGTTCCCCGCTCCCCCGACACCCGCACAGCCCCCTGTGCCACCAGTCGCACCCGCCTCGGCGCCCTCCTCGTCCGCTCGGGCTTCTCCGAAACACCGAACTCCCCCGCCACCTGCGAGAATTCCGTACGTCAGCCCTGACCGACCTGACGAACACCCCGCGCGAGCGAAGGACCACGAAGCCCGGATGACCGACACCACCCCCGCACCCGCCCCCCTGCCCGCCACCGTCGAGGACGACCGCCACGGGGACATACGCGTCGAACTCGTCGGCGAGCAGCGCGAGACGCTCGTCGTGAGCGGCGAGGGGATACCCCGCGTCGTCCTCACCCGCGCCCCCGGCACCGAGGTGGACGACCACATCCTCATCGGCACCCGCGACCCCCGCCGGCTCACGCTCACCGTGGACGGCCGGGACGCCGCGATCAAGCCCGGGAAGGGGAAGCTCCGCCGCCGCACCTACCGGGTCGACGTCCGCTGCGCGGGCACCGCCTACCGGCTCGTGCCCGACTCGATCCCGAGCAGCCGGCTGACCCGGAACGGCAAGCGCATCGGGGACTTCTCCTCGGTCGGCGGCGACCGGCGGGTGATCGCGGAGTGGCGGGACGGGGCCGTCGTCGAGCCGGCCGACGCGGCGATCGGCTACGCCCTGGCCGCGGCCTTCGGCACCGGCGGACAGCCCATGTGGATGATGGCGATCGAAGCGGTCAGCGAGTTCCTGCCGTAGGCCCACGCCCCCGGGCACGCGAAACACTCCCCCGGACACGCCGAAGGGGCCGGAGGGCGTTCAACCGCCGCTCTCCCGGCCCCTTCGTGCGAAAGGCTTCTACTCCGTAGGCCGCTTCGGCTTCGGCCGCCACACCACCAGCGCGCCCGTCTGCTGCACGTCCTGGTACGGCACCAGGTCCCGCCGGTACGAGGCGTGCACCTGGGCCTCGCGCTGCTGCATGGCGACCGCCGCACCGTCCACCGCCGCCGAGAGCTCGGCGACGCGCTGCTGGAGCGCGGCCACCTGGTTCTCCAACTCGATGATCCGCTTGATGCCCGCGAGGTTGATGCCCTCGTCCTGCGACAGCTGCTGCACGGTGCGCAGCAGCTCGATGTCGCGGGCCGAGTAGCGCCGGCCGCGCCCGGCCGTGCGGTCCGGGGAGACCAGGCCGAGCCGGTCGTACTGGCGCAGTGTCTGCGGGTGGAGCCCCGAGAGCTGGGCCGCGATCGAGATCACGTACACCGGGGTCTCATCGGTCAGCTGGTACGGATTGCGTCGACGGCCGTCCATCTCAAGCTCCCTTCGCGGCCTGGAACAGTTCCGCCCGCGGGTCCTCGTCCGCGGTCGCCTTCCGGTAGGCCTCCAGGGCGTCCCTGGCCTCCTGGCCCAGGTCCCTGGGGACCGCGACCTCCACGGTGACCAGCAGATCGCCGCGGGTGCCGTCCTTGCGCACCGCGCCCTTGCCCCGGGCGCGCATCGTACGCCCGTTGGGGGTACCGGCGGGAAGCTTCAGCGTGACCGGCGGTCCGCCGAGCGTGGGGACCTTGATGTCGCCGCCGAGCGTCGCCTCCGGGTAGGTGACGGGCACGGTGACCGTGAGGTTGTCGCCCTTGCGGCCGAAGACCGGGTGGGCGTCGACGTGGACGACGACGTACAGGTCGCCGGCCGGACCGCCGCGTTCGCCCGCGCCGCCCTTGCCGCGCAGCCGGATCCGCTGGCCGTCGGAGACGCCCGCCGGAATCCGCACCTGCATGGTGCGCGCCGACTTCGCCCGGCCGCTGCCCTTGCAGACGTCGCAGGGGTCCTGGGCGATGAGGCCCCGGCCCTTGCAGTCCACACAGGGATCGGTGAGCGAGAAGCCGCCGCCGCTGCCGCGCGAGACCTGCCCGGTGCCGACACAGGTCGGGCAGACCCGGGGGGTGCCGTTCTTGTCGCCGGTGCCGGAACACGCCTTGCAGGGCGCCTGGCTGGACATCCGCAGCGGGACCGTGGCCCCGTCGACCGCCTCGGTGAAGCTGAGCGTCACCTCGGACTCGATGTCCTGGCCGCGCTTGGGCTGGACTCGGGTGCCCGTTCCGCCGCGGTTGAACAGCCCGCCGAAGACGTCGCCGAGACCGCCCCCGCCGAAGCCGCCGCCCGCGCCGCCCTGTCCGCCACCCGGGGCGCCGCCGCCGAAGAGGTCGCCCAGGTCGAAGTTGAAGTTGCCGCCCGCACCACCGGGGCCGGGCCGGAAGCCGCCGTTGCCGAAGAGGGCGCGCGCCTCGTCGTACTCCTTGCGCTTCTTGGGGTCACCGAGGACGTCGTTCGCCTCGGAGATCTCCTTGAAGCGCTCCTCCGCCTTGGCGTCGTTCTTGTTGGCGTCCGGGTGGAACTCGCGGGCGAGCTTCCGGTACGCCTTCTTGACCTCGGCGTCGGTGGCGTCCTTGGGGACGCCGAGGACCTTGTAGTAGTCCTTCTCGACGAAGTCCTTCGTGCTCATCGACGTCCCTCCTTCCGGACGATCGGCCGAGCGGCCGGCCCGTGGGCCGGCCGCCGGGCCGGTCGGTGTGCACCGCGGTGATCAGACGTCTTCCCGTCAGACCTCCTCGGTGCCACCGCTCTCCTCGTCGTCTGCCTTCTTCTCTTCCTTCGCCGCGGCGGGCGTGGCGCCCGGCTGCGGCTCGGCGACGGCCACCCGCGCGGGGCGGATGGTGCGCTCGCCGATGCGATACCCCGGCTGAAGGATCGCCACGCAGGTCGTCTCGGTGACGTCCGGCGCGTAGCTGTGCATCAGGGCCTCGTGGATCGTCGGGTCGAAGGGCTCGCCCTCCTTGCCGAACTGCTGGAGGCCCAGCTTCGCGACGACGGTCTCCATCGATTCGGCCACCGACTTGAAGCCGCCGACCAGCTCGCCGTGTTCCCGCGCGCGGCCGACGTCGTCGAGCACGGGCAGGAGCTCGGACAGGAGGTTCGCGACGGCGATCTCCTTGACCGTGACCCGGTCCCGCTCGACGCGGCGGCGGTAGTTCTGGTACTCGGCCTGGAGCCGCTGGAGATCCGCGGTGCGCTCGTTCAGCGCCGTACGGACCTGGTCCAGCTGCGCCGTCAGACCGACGCTCTCATCGGTGTCCCCGGCCGGGGCCGCCGCCTCCTCCTCGGAGGGCGCGGCAGCCTTCGGCTCGGCGTCATCAGGGGTGGCGCCGGAGGGGACGTCGGGCTTCTCCTCGAAGCCCGGAGTCTCCTCGGTCACGCCGCACCGCCCTTGGTGTCCTTCTCGTCGTCCACGATCTCGGCGTCGACGACATCGTCATCGGCCTTGCCCTGGGCGTCGCCCGGGGCCTCGGCGCCCGGGGCCGCACCCTCGGCCTGGGCGTTGGCGTACATCGCCTGGCCCAGCTTCTGGGAGACGGCGGCGACCTTCTCGGTGGCCGTGCGGATCTCGGCGGTGTCCTCGCCCTTGAGCTTCTCCTTCAGCTCCTCGACCGCGGTCTCCACCTCCGTCTTGACGTCGGCGGGGACCTTGTCCTCGTTGTCCTTGAGGAACTTCTCCGTCTGGTAGACGAGCTGCTCGCCCTGGTTGCGCGACTCGGCGGCCTCGCGGCGGGCGTGGTCCTCCTCCGCGTACTTCTCGGCCTCTTCGCGCATCCGGTTGACCTCGTCCTTCGGCAGCGAGGAGCCGCCGGTGACGGTCATCTTCTGCTCCTTGCCGGTGCCGAGGTCCTTGGCGGCGACGTGCATGATGCCGTTGGCGTCGATGTCGAAGGCGACCTCGATCTGCGGGACACCGCGCGGGGCCGGCGGCAGACCGGTCAGCTCGAACATCCCGAGCTTCTTGTTGTACGCCGCGATCTCGCGCTCACCCTGGTAGACCTGGATCTGCACGGACGGCTGGTTGTCCTCGGCCGTCGTGAAGATCTCGGAACGCTTGGTCGGGATCGTGGTGTTGCGCTCGATGAGCTTGGTCATGATCCCTCCCTTGGTCTCGATGCCGAGGGACAGCGGGGTGACGTCGAGGAGCAGGACGTCCTTGACCTCGCCCTTGAGGACACCGGCCTGGAGCGAGGCGCCGATGGCGACGACCTCGTCCGGGTTCACACCCTTGTTGGCCTCCTGGCCGCCGGTCAGCTCCTTGACGAGCTCGGCGACGGCGGGCATACGGGTGGAGCCACCGACGAGAACGACGTGGTCGATCTCGGAGAGCTGGATGCCCGCGTCCTTGATGACGTTGTGGAACGGGGTCTTGCAGCGGTCCAGGAGGTCTGCGGTCAGCTGCTGGAACTGCGAGCGCGTGAGCTTCTCGTCCAGGTGCAGCGGGCCCTCGGCGGACGCCGTGATGTAGGGCAGGTTGATCGTGGTCTCGGTCGAGGACGAGAGCTCGATCTTCGCCTTCTCCGCGGCCTCGCGGAGACGCTGGAGAGCCATCTTGTCCTTGGACAGGTCCACGCCGTGCCCGTTGGCGAACTGCTTCACCAGGTAGTCCACGACACGCTGGTCCCAGTCGTCACCACCGAGGTGGTTGTCACCGTTGGTGGCCTTCACCTCGACGACGCCGTCGCCGATCTCCAGGAGGGACACGTCGAAGGTGCCGCCACCGAGGTCGAAGACGAGGATCGTCTGGTCGTCCTTGTCCAGGCCGTACGCCAGGGCGGCGGCGGTCGGCTCGTTGACGATGCGCAGGACGTTCAGGCCCGCGATCTCGCCGGCCTCCTTCGTCGCCTGACGCTCGGAGTCGTTGAAGTACGCCGGAACGGTGATGACCGCGTCCGTGACCTTCTCGCCCAGGTAGGACTCGGCGTCGCGCTTCAGCTTCTGCAGGATGAAGGCGCTCATCTGCTGCGGGTTGAAGCTCTTGCCGTCGAGGTCGATCTTCCAGTCCGTGCCCATGTGGCGCTTGACGGAGCGGATGGTCCTGTCGACGTTCGTGACCGCCTGGCGCTTGGCGACCTCGCCGACGAGCACCTCGCCGTTCTTCGCGAAGGCGACGACGGACGGCGTGGTCCTGGCGCCTTCGGCGTTGGTGATGACGGTGGGCTCGCCGCCTTCGAGAACGCTGACGACGGAGTTAGTCGTGCCCAGGTCGATGCCGACCGCACGTGCCATTTCAATTCCTCCAACGGATTACTTGAGTGGATCTGACTCAAGAATGCATGACGCCCGCCCATGAGTCAACAGACCTGAGTCGGACCCACTCAACTTAAGTGCTACACGGAGCTTACGTAGAACTTATCCACGCCGACCCGTCCGCCACGCCACCGCACCGGCGCACGCCACACCCCTCGCGCACCACCCGACCCACCGTCCCACCATGGGATCGTTCTGTCACAAATTGCCGCGAGACGGCCACAACCGTCACCGACCGGCAGGTTTCCGTGTGGATCGTCTTTCCGGGTGGGTCGCCACCCACCCGAACCCCATCGAACCTCGAACCCCGGGCGGGCGCGATGCAGAACACGAGGAAGCGGCACGTACGACAGGCGAGACAGGAGAGCCGGCGGACGGCACCTGCCGGGCGGCCGCACTCACCCGCGTACGCGACCGAGTCCGGCACCGCGCGGGGCCACTTCCCCTCCCGCCCCGCCGCACGCCTGGCGGGCGCAACCGACCGGATGCGGCGGCTCGCGGACCGCGCCCTCCCCCGTACGACGGCCGAACGCGCCCTGGACGTGGCGCTCGGGGCCACGCTGCTCGCCCTGACCTACCCGGCGGTCGCCGTGGCCGCGCTCGTCCTGACCGCGCGGCGCACCCCGGGCGGCGCCTGGACCAGCCGGCCCCGGGCGGGGCTGGGCGGACGGGTCTTCGAGCTGCGCACCCTGCGCACCCGCAGGCTCCGCCTCGACCTGTTCTCCCGGCTGCCGCACGTCGTACGCGGCGATCTCGCCCTGGTCGGCCCCGCCCCGCTGGCCCCCGGCGACCCCCGGGTGACCGGACCCGGCGCCCGGCGGTGGCGGCAGGAACTGCGGCCCGGCCTGACGGGTCTGGCACAGGTGCGCGCCCGCTCCGGCATGCCGTGGGACGACCCCGCCCTGCTGGACCAGCACTACGCAGAGCACCATGGAGTGGTGCTCGACCTGGCGATCCTCGCCGAAGCCGCCCGCAGCCCTCTGCGGGGCCGGCTCCGGAAGGCCCGCCGAACCAAGGCACACCTGAGCGACGCAGATCACCGCCCGCCCGCCTGCAGGAGGGTGGACTAAGTGGATAGTGTCAGCACAGACTAATTAAGTTACTGCTTAGTAGTAGCGGGCAGTATCACGCAACCAACCGGATCCCGCTCTCGCAGGCCCGAGGAGCCCCACTCATGCAACTCGCCGCGATCATCGTGTCGCTGGTGCTGACGGTCGTCGGCGTTGCGCTCGTCGCCCGAGCCGTCGCGCAGATCTACCGCTTCGTCCGCCTCGGACAGGCGGTACCGGCAGGCAGCCGCACCGACGACCCCAAGCAGCGGACGATCACCTTGATCAAGGAGTTCGTCGGCCATACCCGCATGAACCGCTGGGGAATCGTGGGCGTCGCCCACTGGTTCGTCGCGGTCGGCTTCCTGACCCTGGGCCTGACGATCGTCACGGCGTACGGCCAGCTGTTCAAGGCCGACTGGGTGCTGCCGTACATCGGCACCTTCCTGCCGTACGAGGTGTACATCGAGTTCATCGCGCTCGGCACGACCCTCGGCATCCTCGTCCTGATCGCGATCCGCCAGCTGAACCTGCCCTCGCGGGCGGGCCGCAAGTCGCGCTTCACCGGCTCCAAGATGGGCCAGGCGTACTTCGTCGAGGCGATCATCCTGATCATCGGCGCCGCGATCATGGTGCTCCGCGGTCTGGAGGGCGCCCTCCACCACGTGGACGGCTACGGCCCCGCGTACTTCGCCTCGTACCCCCTGGTCCTGGCCTTCGAGGGGCTGAGCGTCGAGACGCTGCAGAACCTGGTCTACCTCTTCGCGATGATCAAGCTCGGCACGACGATGATCTGGGCGATCACCGTCGGCCTCAACACCAACATGGGTGTGGCCTGGCACCGCTTCCTCGGCTTCCCGAACATCTGGTTCAAGCGGAACGCCGACGGCGAGGTCGCGCTCGGCGCGCTCCAGCCGATGACGACGGCGGGCAAGGAGATCGACTGGGAGGACCCGGCCGAGGACGCGGTCTTCGGCGTCTCCCAGGTCGAGCAGTTCTCCTGGAAGGGCATCCTGGACTTCTCCACCTGCACCGAGTGCGGCCGCTGCCAGTCGCAGTGCCCCGCCTGGAACACCGGCAAGCCCCTCTCGCCGAAGCTCCTGATCATGTCGCTGCGCGACCACGCGCACGCCAAGGCCCCCTACCTCCTGGCAGGCGGCGGCAAGACCATGGAGGGCGAGGAGAAGGCCACCGAGGAACAGCTCAAGGGCGTCCCCGCCTCCGCCCTCGCCGAGGCCGAGCGCCCGCTGATCGGCACCGCCGAGGAGAACGGGGTCATCGACCCGGACGTCCTGTGGTCCTGCACCACCTGCGGCGCCTGCGTCGAGCAGTGCCCGGTCGACATCGAGCACATCGACCACATCGTCGACATGCGCCGCTACCAGGTCATGATCGAGTCCGCGTTCCCGTCCGAGGCGGGCACCATGCTCAAGAACCTGGAGAAGAAGGGCAACCCCTGGGGCCTGGCCAAGAAGGCCCGCGTGGAGTGGACCAAGGAGGTCGACTTCGAGGTCCCGATCGTCGGCAAGGACGTCGAGGACCTCACCGAGGTCGACTACCTCTACTGGGTCGGCTGCGCCGGCGCCCTGGAGGACCGGGCCAAGAAGACCACCAAGGCCTTCGCGGAACTCCTGCACATGGCCGGCGTCAAGTTCGCGATCATGGGCGGCGACGAGAAGTGCACCGGCGACTCCGCCCGCCGCCTGGGCAACGAGCCGCTCTTCCAGCAGCTCGGCCAGGAGAACGTGGCCATGCTGAACATGGCCTACGGCGAGGACGACGAAGACGAGACGACGAAGAAGCCCAAGTCGTCCAAGAAGATCGTCGCGACCTGCCCGCACTGCTTCAACACCATCGCCAACGAGTACCCGCAGCTCGGCGGCGAGTACGAGGTCATCCACCACACCCAGCTGCTCCAGCACCTCATCGACGAGGGCAAGCTGATCCCGGTCACCCCGGTCGAGGGCCTGATCACCTACCACGACCCGTGCTACCTGGGCCGGCACAACAAGATCTACACCCCGCCGCGCGAGATCATCGCGAAGGTCCCGGGCCTGCGGAACGAGGAGATGCACCGCCACAAGGAACGCGGCTTCTGCTGCGGCGCCGGCGGCGCCCGGATGTGGATGGAGGAGCGGATCGGCAAGCGCATCAACACCGAGCGCGTCGACGAAGCCCTCGCCCTCAACCCCGACATCGTCTCCACCGCCTGCCCGTTCTGCCTCGTCATGCTCACCGACTCGGTCAACGGCAAGAAGAACGACGGCCAGGCCAAGGAGTCCATCCAGGTCGTGGACGTCTCGCAGCTCCTGCTGGAGTCCGTGAAGACGCCCATCGACCCGACCGGCGAGCCGGGGCCGGTGGACGCACCGGAGCCGGAACCGGCACAGTGACGTAACGCATCGGCGCGATGAGCGGCCGGACCTGCCTCGGGGGCAGGACCGGCCGCTTCTTCGTGTCCGGGGCCTCGACGGCCCGGGGCGACGTGACGACCGCCGCAGAGGAACTGTGAACTCGGACATGTACGCGACGACGCGACTGGAGCATCATGTGCCCCGGAGAAGCCCACCAGGGCCCCCGGAACACCGCCCCGGCACCGACGGGGCGGCCTAGGCAGCCCGAACACCGAACGAGGCCACCGTGCGCCCACGCACCCGCACCGAGCACCCGCAGGCAGCGGTCACCCGCAGGGTGACGGCCTCCCTGGCCGTGGGCTGCACGGCCCTGCTGCTGGCGCTCACAGCCTGTACGGGCCCGTCCTCCGCCTCCGACGGCAAGAACGGCGACACCCCGCCCCCGGCGCAGGCACGGACCCGGGCGGAGACGGCGAGCGCCCCCGTCCCCCGCGGCACCGGCAGCCGTGTCCCGTACGACTTCAACGGCGACGGCCACCGCGACCTGGTCATCGACGACCTGGTGAAGGCCCCCGAGAACAGCCACGGCGACGACGCGGGCATCGGCATCGTGTACGGCTCCGAGGACCGCGACCGCCCCCTGGACCCGGCCACCCGGCAACTGCTGAGCGCCCGGGCGAACGCGGCGAAGTCCGGCGACACCCTGCCCGCCGCGTTCGACTCCGAGGCCGCCTGCGACCTGGACAGGGACGGCTTCACCGACCTGATCGTCTCGACCGACCCGCCGTACAACGGCATCGGCGCCCCGCCCGTACCGCTCCAGATCCTCTTCGGCTCCCCGCAGGGCCTGACGGGCAAGGCGGTCACCGTACGCATCCCGCAGCAGGCCCGGTTCGGCAACGAGTGGCCCGAGCAGCCGGTCTGCGGCGACTTCGACGGCGACGGCAGGGCCGACCTCGCGGTCACCGCCAGCGCCGGCCAGGTCACCTTCCTGCACGGCCCCTTCACCCGCGCCGGAGCCCCGCGCAGCGCGGAACTGCTGCCCGACGGCGGCCCGTACCTCTACGCCCCCGAGCCCCGGACCGACACCAACAAGGACGGTTACGACGACCTCGTCGCCGCCGCCCGCCCGCACGCCCCCGGACAGGCGGGCAAGGGCACCCTCCTCCTCGGCTCCGCGAAGGGCCCGGCGGGCCCGGGCAGCGCGTACGCGTTCGTCGCGGAGGACCTCCCCACCGCACCGCTGAAGACGTCGGGCACCACCCGCACGACGCTCCTGAACCACGGCGACTACGACGGCGACGAGAGGCCGGACACGGTGGTGCGGACGTACCGGGGCGAGCGCCAGGACCTGATCGCGCTCTACCCGGCGGGTACCACGGACGAGCCCGTCGTCACCTTCTCCACAACGTTGTTCCTCCCCTGAACTCCCCCTCCGGGGGCCCGGGGTGCGGCCCCTAGGGGATGTCACAGCTCGGCCGCAATGGCCCCCCGGTTGCCCCGGCCCCCGCTCCCCGCCCCCGGGGACCAGGTACGTTCGACGGGTGGCTGGATTCAGGATCGGACGCGGCCGGGACAACCGCACCCCGCAACAACCGCAGCAGCAGCGGCAGCAGCCGTACGGAGGGCAGGCACCACAGCCGCCGTACGGTGCTCAGCCGTGGCCGACGGCAGGAGGCCCGGGCAACGGCGCGGCGCCACCGCCGTACGGCCCGCCGCAGGGCGCCCCGTACAACGCGGGCGGCTACGCCCCGCAGGGCCACGGCGGCCATCCCGGTCACGGGGGTGGCGGCCAGGGCGAGCCGGAGTACTTCGGCGACCCGTACACAGCCCCCGCGCCCCACGACCCGTACGCGAACAACCCGGGCCACACGCAGGCGTTCCGCGTCGACGAGGACCCGTACGGCGACGGCAACACCTACCGTGCCGGTGCCGCCCCCGCCCAGCCGGCGGGCCCGCGGCTGCGCTGGAAGGAGCTGCTGAGCGGCATCGTGATGCGCCCGGGGCCGACGTTCTGGCAGATGCGGGACTACCCGGTCTGGGGCCCGGCGCTGATCGTCACGTTCCTCTACGGTCTGCTGGCGCTCTTCGGCTTCGACCAGGCGCGCGAAGAAGCGATCAACGCGACGATCTCGACGGCCATCCCGTACGTCCTGTTCACCGGCGTCGGCTTCGTCATCGGCGGCCTGGTCCTCGGCGCGGTGACCCACACCCTGGCCCGCCAGCTCGGCGGCACGGGCTCGTGGCAGCCGACGGTGGGCCTGTCGATGCTGATCATGTCGATGACGGACGCCCCGCGCCTGCTCTTCGCCCTCTTCCTCGGCGGCGAGAACTCCCTGGTCCAGATCGTGGGCTGGCTGACCTGGCTGGCGGCGGGCGCACTGTTCACGTCGATGGTGAGCAAGTCGCACGACCTGCCGTGGCCGAAGGCGCTGGGAGCGTCGGCGATCCAGCTGATCGCGCTGCTGTCGATCATCAAGCTGGGCACGATCTGAGCGAGTGGCGCGCAGGAAGGCCCCAGGACGCTTCCGCGTTCCGGGGCCTTCCGCACAGGTCCTGACGGGCCCTACGCGTCGAGAACCTGCCCGTCCCGCCGAACGACGGGCTTCTCGACCGACCAGGGGAAGTTGATCCACTGGTCGGTCTTCTTCCACACGTACTCGCACTTCACGAGGGAGTGGGACTTCTCGTAGATGACGGCGCTGCGAACCTCGGCGACATGGTCGACACAGAAGTCATGGACGAGCTTGAGCGTCTTGCCCGTGTCGGCGACGTCATCAGCGATCAGAACCTTCTTGTCGGAGAAGTCGATCGCGTTGGGGACGGGCGCCAGCATGACGGGCATTTCCAGGGTGGTGCCGACCCCGGTGTAGAACTCCACGTTGACGAGGTGGATGTTCTTGCAGTCGAGGGCGTAGGCGAGCCCACCGGCGACGAAGACCCCACCGCGAGCGATGCTCAGCACCACATCGGGCTCGTACCCGTCATCGGCAACGGCCTGGGCGAGCTCGCGCACCGCCCGCCCGAAGCCCTCGTAGGTAAGGTTTTCCCGCACGTCAGCAGCCATGGTCGATCACACCTGGGTCCGATGGAAGTTCTGGAAGGACCGCGAAGCCGTCGGCCCCCGCTGCCCCTGGTAGCGCGACCCGTACCGCTCGGACCCGTAAGGAAACTCGGCGGACGAGGTCAACCGGAACAGACACAGCTGCCCGATCTTCATCCCCGGCCACAGCTTTATCGGCAGCGTGGCGAGGTTCGACAGCTCCAGGGTCACGTGCCCGGAGAACCCGGGGTCGATGAACCCGGCCGTCGAATGCGTCACCAGACCGAGCCGGCCGAGGGAGCTCTTGCCCTCCAGCCGCGAGGCCAGGTCGTCGGGGAGCGAGATGACCTCGTACGTGGACGCCAGCACGAACTCTCCGGGGTGGAGGATGAACGCCTCATCGCCCTCGGGCTCGACGGTCCGCGTCAGATCGGACTGTTCCACGGCCGGATCGATGTGGGGGTACCGGTGGTTCTCGAACACCCGGAAGTAGCGGTCCAGCCGCACGTCGATGCTCGACGGCTGCACCATCGAAGGGTCGTACGGATCGATACGGACTCGCCCGGCGTCGATCTCGGCCCGGATGTCCTTGTCTGAGAGAAGCACGCCCCGAGGATACGCAGAACGCGCGAGCCCGCCCCAACCGGACCACCCGCGCGCCCCTGCTCCATGTCTCTGCGACTACTGCTCGACTACCACTCCGCTACCGCCGACGACTGTTCGTCACGACGACCGACATCCCTGCCGCTACCGCTTCTCGAACGCCACGGGAACGGCCTGCCGCAACCGGGCGCACCGGGGACACCGGATCAACCGCCCCGGCCCGATCCTGTCGGCCCCGAGCTGCTGCATCGGAAACGACGAGGTAGCGAAAACGTGCCCTTCGGCACAGCGGACGACGGTGCGCTCCATCGACTCCATCAAGTCCCTTCCCCAACCACATCTGGACGAGAACGCCACATTAGGGGATGAACGGGACGCCACTCCACGCGGCACTCCGACCACCCACGCTACGCCCCCAACTCCCGCCCATCACACCCCCGTACACACATCGCTCCTCCCCCGACAAATGACAGGAAGGCCCCTCGGCGCATCCGCCGGGGGCCTGGCATGGGGTACAGTATGGAACGATGCAGAGCCGGTGATCGGCATGCTTCGCGGGTGTAGTTTAATGGTAGAACATGAGCTTCCCAAGCTCAGAGCGCGAGTTCGATTCTCGTCACCCGCTCCATGAAAGAGCCCCAGGCCAGCGGCCGGGGGCTTCTTTGTTGTCTGGACCATTTCAGGGGTCCCGCACCAGATCCGCACCAGAAGGCCTCTGATCAGCCTTCTTGCGGGCGGTGCGCACGAGGTCATCCAGCCCGCTCGCGACTTCCTGTTGTCGCTCGAGATCCGAGTGCTGATAGATCAGCGCCGCCTTCTCCGACGACTGGCCGGCGCGGACCATCGTGTCCTTGAGGGTGGCCCCGGATCGGGTGGCCAGGGTGTGACCGGTGTGACGAAGATCGTAGAAGCGGAAGCCGTCCGGCATGCCGATGAGCACACGGGCCCGGCGCCACTTCCGCCCGAAGGTGGAACGCCGAAACGGTTTGCCCTTCTCCCCCACGAACAGCAGTCCGTCCGGGCCCTTCTCGGCGTACCAGTCGAGGTGTCGCCGAAGGTCGGTCCGCAGAAAGGCCGGCAGGACCACGACCCGCTTGCCCGCGTCCGACTTGGTGTCGCCCGGAGCGCGGCGACCGGTGGTCAACTCGGGAGCCGCCATGCGGACCCGGATGGTCATCTCGTCCAGGTCGACGTCCTTACGCCGGAGCTCGGCTTGTTCCTCCGGGCGCATCGGACCGTATGCGCCGAGGTAGACCATCAGCCGCCAGCGGGGCCCGAGAGCATCCGCGAGCGCGTCGACCTGGGCGACGGTGGCGATCTGACGTTCGGCGGACGACTCCTTACCGGCGCCCCGGATGCGGCAGGGGTTGCGGCGGATCAGCTCGTCATCGACCGCGGTTTCCATGATGGCCTTGAGCAGCCGGTAGGCCTTGGCCACGGTCGTGGCTGCTCCAGTGGACGACAGCCGCTCGGTTCGCCAGGTACGGACACGGGGTGCGGTGATCTCGTCGACGTCCAGGCCCTCGAAGGTGGGCAGGAGGTGGAGCCGCAGGAGACGCCGGTACAGCTCATCGGTGGTGGCGGAGAGACCGCGCTCGTCCACCCACTGGAGGGCGTAGTCCTTGAAGTTCACCGCCCCGGCGTCCGGGTCCTGCCAGTTGCCGCGCGTGAGGTCTGCCTCGATCTGGGAGAGCCAGACTTCGGCGTCCTTCTTGGTGTCGAAGGTCTCGGGTGCTCGGAAGTCCTGTCCGTCCGGGCCCAGGTAGCTCGCGGTCCAGCGGCCGGACCTGTACTGACGGACGGCACCGAAGCGCCGGCGGCTTCCCTTGGCGTTCCCCATCAGGCAGCCCTTCCGTAGCGGGAGCGGCGACGGCGGATCGGCTCGACGGTGTTCCCCTCGATGTACGCCTCCAGGACGCTCGCCTTGATGCGCACGTGGCTGCCGACCTTGACGAACGCGATCCGGCGTTCGGCGATGAGGCGGCGCGGGAAGCGTGCGGTTGTGCCGAGGCGTTCGGCGGCTTGGTCGACGGTGAGCAGGGGGTCAGTCACGACCGGTCTCCTTCCAAGGCGAGGGCTTCGCGGGCGGTTTCTCGGTTGAGTTGCAGGTCTCTGGCGATCGAGGCGGCGAGGACGGATTCGCCGGGGCTGTGGCCATGTCCGGCGTACTGCCAGTCCGTGAGGACGAGGACGGTCGGGTCTTGGGCCGGGTCGGGGAGGCCGAGTTCTTCGCGCTGCTGGGCGGCGCGGTAGTCGGCGCGGACCTGGCGGAGTGCGCCGAGGGTGGTGGAGTAGCGGCGGGACTTGGAGGAGAAGTGGCCGCGGAAGCCGAGCATGTGAGCCCAAGCCCGCAGCCGCCGGTCGGGGTAGAGCGGGTCGAGGTCGAAGCAGGCTTCGATGAGGCGGCGCGGGTGGTCGGGTACGTCGAGGAGGACCAGGGCCTCGCGGTTGCCGACGCGGCGGTCGATGGTGCCGGTCGTCTCGGCGGCCTTGGTGGCGTACTTGGCGACGTAGGAGGCGACGGCCTGTTCGGTGATATCGGTCCCGGCGTCGAAGGCGCGGATGGGGCGGATGTCGAGCTGGGTTCCCCAGCGCAGTGGGCGGGTGGGTTGGCCGGCGGCGGCCGGGACGGTGATGGTCGTGTAGGCATGCGCGGCGGCGGCGCGGATGGAGTCGTCGAGCAGCTGCACGGAGGCCCAGGAGGGTGGCGGGCTGTCGGGTCCGTCCGGGCCGTCGAGGCGTATGACGGCGTGGAAGTGGACGGCGCCGCGCTTCTGGAACTCGGCGACCTTGCCATAGGAGACGCGTGCGGTTTCTTTGAGTTCGCGTTGGGTGAGGCCGGCGCGGGCGGCGATCTCGCGGCGGAGGCGGTTGGTGAAGCGCTGCCACAGGTTCCCGGCGTGGTTGTTGAAGAGGACCGCTCCCGCGTAGTCGTACGTGTCGGGGTCGAGCGGGGTGCCGAGGGTGTCGTCGTCGGGGCGGTGGGTAGTGCCGCAGCGGCAGCGGCCGGTGTCGGGGCGGTTGTGGACCGGGCCGAACGACGGGGCGGTGAGCGTGGCGAAGACGCGGGGATGGTCGCGAACGGTGGCGGGGACGCCCTTGTCCTGGTCGCCCGCGAGTCCAGCGCGGATCAGATGGTAGGTGTCGGCGGAGTAGATCCAGGCGCAGGCCGGGCAGCGGGAGGCACGGCGGTTGCCGCAGGCGACGCGGAGCCGTCCGCCGGGCTCGGTGTCGGTGGAGTAGCGGTGCAGGGTCTGGCCGGTGGTGCGGTCCTTGGTAAGGGTCCAGCCGGAGAGGTGGATGGGGTTGGAGCAGCCGCCGGTGCGGCGGATCTGGTCCTGCCAGCGGTCGTAGCCGGTGGACCCGGCCACCCGCAGCAGGTCGCCGAGGGTGGCCGGGTCCAGGCCCGTGAGGATCGTGTCCGTCACGCGTGCTCCCGCTGGACGACCGGAGCCGGGGCCGCGGTGGTGCGGGTGGTGCCGGTGCCGTGGCAGGGGCGGCAGGTGACGGTGAGGGTGGCGCGGGTGCCGTCGTCGAGCAGGGTGCCGGTGTCGATGGCGACGGCGGGGAAGCCGTCGCAGTCCGGGCAGATGCGCGTCGGGACAAGGGTGTGCTGGGCCATGATGGTGGTCCTTTCGATTGCGGTTGGAAGGGGCCGGACCGTCCGGGCGGCGGCGATGCTTGGCGGCTTGTGCGCCGTCCGGAGGCCGGTCAGAGTGCTGAGATCAGCGGTTGAGCGTGCGGGGGCCGCGTCGGCCTGACGTTCCCTTGGCCGCGTACATCGCGCTGTCGGCGGTGGCGAGCGCGTCGGAGAGGCTGCGGACCGGCAGGTCTTTCACGTGGCAGGAGCCGACCGATACGGAGACCGGGAGCCGACGCCCGGCGTAGGCCACGGGTTGGTTCAGGGCGCGGTGGAGGCTCTCTAGGTCCAGGTCGGGGGCCTGGCGGGCGATGGCGACCAATTCGTCTCCGCCGAGGCGTCCGGCGATGCCGTTGCGGCCGCACCAGGCGGCGAGGCGTTCAGCGGTGACGACCAGGGCGAAGTCCCCGGCGGCGTGGCCGTGGGAATCGTTGAGGTTCTTGAAGTCGTCGAGGTCGAGCAGCAGGACGACGGCGTCCCGGTGCCGGCGGATGATGCGCTCGGCGAGGGCGGTCCATCCGGCGCGGGTGCGCAGGCCGGTGAGGGGGTCCCGGCGGGCGGTGGCGAGCCGGTGGGTGAGCAGGGCGGTGTGCGAGGCCCAGCCGATGAGCGGTAAGGCGAGGGCGAGCGCTTGCGTGTCCACGGTTCTCCTTCGATGCGGTTGGAAGGGAGTGCGTGGGCCGTCCGGGCAGTGGCGATGCTTGGCGGCTTGTGGCACCGCCCGGAGGCCGGTCAGCGGTGCTGGTTGTCGGAGGCGATGAGCGAGCGGATGACCAGGGCGCAGATGGCGACGGATGCGCCGGTGATGGCGACCGCGAGGAGCATCGAGACCAGGACCGCGCCGACGACCAGGACGACAGCCGCCCCACCACCCACGAGGGCGAGGACGGAGCCGGGCGTTAGCTGGACGGTCGGCCGAGTCGTAGGGGGCTGGGTAGCCAGCGGGGTGGGGCTCTGCGGGGTGTGCTGGAGCACGGTGGTCGGCTCGATGAGGGCCGGCGGGGTGATGAGGCCGGTGGGCTGGGGCATGGTGGGGACCTCGGGCTTGAACATGGTGGATCTCCCTTCGCGGACGGTTACTTGGTGACGGTGTCGATGGCGGGGGCGAGGAAGCTGTCCGCGAGGAGGTAGCCGCCCAAGAGCAGGACGGCGACGAGCCACAGCGGCGGGCGGATGAGCTTGATGCCGAGAGCGCCGACGACGATCAGGGCGAGCCAGAGCGGGACATCCACGGGTGGGTCTCCTATCGGGCGGTGCAGCGGTGGGTGCGGGCGGCGAGCTGGGCGGCGCTTTGGCTGGAGTAGTCGGCGGACCAGCCGCAGCGGTCGGCGCTGCAGACGGCGGCGTGTTTGGTGTGGCCGTGGCGGTCGCGGTGGGTGCCGATCTGCACGGGGCCGATCCGCATCACGGAGTGGAAGTGGTCACGAGCGGGCATGGCGGAGGTTCTCCCTTCTGGTCAGGCGAGTTGGGCGGCGATGGTCTCGGCGAGCTGGGGCGGGACGCCGAGGCGGGCGCGCAGGGTGTCGGTGTCGATCCGGGCACCGGTGCGGGCGTGGTGGTCGTCGGCGAGCTTGCGGGCGTGGTCGACCAGCGCGGCCGGGACCGACGGACCAGCCGGAGCGACGGGAGCGGGAGCGAGTGCCGGGACGTCCTCGGCAGCCGCGGCGATGGGCTCAGGCTCCGGTCGCAGAGCGGGGGCGGTCTCTCGCTCGACTTCCGGAGTGGGCTCCGGGGCTGCGGGTGCCGGCGGAACCGGCTCGGGCTCCGGCTCCTCGGTGGTGTGGGAGTGGGCGAGGAGGGTGCCGCCGAGGAAGGCGAGGGCGGGCCATCCCGCGATGCCGAACCGCAGCCAGGCCGGCGGGTGGGCGAGGTCGAGGAATCCGGCGGTCGCGACGTTCGCGCCGAGCGAGGCGAACAGCGCGATCAGGAACCAGCACCAGGCCAGCCGGGACGGGCCCTCACTGCGCAGGCGTCGCCAGGCGGCGACCAGGAGCAGGTCCACCGAGATGGGGTAGGCCCAGGCTTTCCAGCCGTCCTGTCCGGCGGCGGCTGCGAGGTCGTGGAGGTGGGCGAAGGACAGGGCACCTGCGATGACGGCCTGGACCAGGACGGCGTCCACGCGGAAGGCGGGGCGGGCCATCAGACGCCGCCGATGGGGTCGTATCCGGGCGGGAACATGCCCGGCGGCGGCTCCGGAAGCGATACGGCCAGGGACGGGCCGATGGTGTCGATGAAGTCGTCATCGGCGCCGGGGATCTCGGCGTACAGGGCCAGGGCGCCGAGCATCAGCACGGTGCGGTGGAAGTCCTCGATGTGCTCACACATGGGATTCGCTCTCCCTTCCTTGAGGCATGGAGCGGGTAGGGACCTGGCGCGATGCGGTCGCGCCAACCGGCGGTGCGGGGAGACGTCAGGCTGTGACGGAGGCAGGCTTGGCGAGCGGCTCGGAGGCCGGGGCCAGGGCACCCACGACGGGCCGGAAAGCCGCGAGGACGGGCAGGTCCGGGGTGCGGTCGGCGTACCGGTTGCAGACGTTCACGGCCGTACGGAGCGAGGTGTGCGGGGCGCGGATGCGGGCCCAGCCGCCGGAGGAGTCGCCGGTGACGGCGATGCCGGGTGTCTCGGTGGGGATCTGGATAGCGGCCAGGACAGCGTCCGGGGCGATATCGCCGAAGGCCATGTTGGCGGAGGACTCGTCATTCACGCGGTGTGCGGTGCGGCCGGTGAGCTGGGCGCGGAGCATGGTGATGCCCTTGCCGAGTTCGGAGCCGAAGCGCTGTCCGCAGATCTCCAGGTAGATCCCGGCAGCACGGCCGAGCTGGGCGAGGCGGACCAGCGCGGTGATGATCCGGTCCCGCCGCTTCTCTTCGTCCTTGGACGCGAACAGGGCCAGTTCGGCGACCTCGTCCACCAGGACCACGACCGGCACCGGGCGCAGGTGTTCGGGCAGGTCCCAGATGTCAGCGGCTATTGCCGCGTCCGGCACGTTCACCGTGATCCGCTGTTCAGCCCGGATCAGTTGGTAGACGTCCTCCATGTGCAAGACGAGCGCATCGAGGAGGTCCAAGGCGGTGTCAGGGTTGTCGGCGAGCGCGGAGAACCGGCGAGCCAGCGGAAAGAGCTCGACCCCCTGCTTGCAGTCGATCCCGACCAGCGCGACGTCCATCGGCGCGAGGCCGGCCACCAGGTTGCGCTGATAGACGGACTTCCCCGACTCGGTGGCACCGAGGGTGAGCCCGTGCGGCACGGCACGGTAGTCGCGGTAGTGGACTGCACCGTCCTCGCGTAGGGCGACCGGGACCCGCATCGGTGCCGGGTCGATCTTCGCGGGCATCTGTACCCGCTTGAGGACGTCGTAGCCGGTCATGCGTACTTCGACGACGCCTGAGCGCAGTTCGCGGGAGGTCACGCCGTACATGCCGAACGAGTGCCGCAGCCGGTCCGAGGCGGCGGAGACGTCGAAGGCGTCCTGACCGGGGCGGAGCTTGAGGCGGAGCACCAGGCCGGTGCGGGTGGGGTGGACGCGCAGGATGCGCGGGGCGCGGGACTCCGGCACGGGCCGGTTGGTCATCCGGGCTAAGGCCAGGCGCCAGCGGGAGGGCGGGACGGTCAGTCCGCACGCGTCCATCACGGAGACGTAGCGGACCAGAACCCGCACAGCGGCGAGGACCGCGCCGAAGGCCAGCCAGTACGAGGCGGGGCGCCGCCACCGCAGGATCACTGCGGCAGCGACAACCAGCACCAGGGCGACCGTGAAGCCGGTCATGATCAGGCCGCCTTCGAGGCCGAAGCCGCGTTGGCGAGCGAGGTGACCGCGACCGCGCGGAACGCGATCCCGTGCCGCTTCTGCCCGTTGAACTCGTTCTCCCACGCCGAGGCGACCAGCCCCGTCAGCGCGACCGGGGTGCCCATGGCCAGGTCCTCGGAGACGCCCGGCTGGGGGACGGTGAGCTTGAGGATCTCCACCTCGTCCGGCGTGGAGAACATGACCTCCACCGTCATCAGCGTCACGCCGTCCTTGTCCAGCGCGATCTCACCGGTACGGCGGTCCTTGACCTTCGGCTGCGGGGCCTTGGCGACCATCACGGTCGCGTTCGTGGTGTCGACGGGAATCTGACGCACAGCAGATCACTCCTCTGTAGGTGCCCAACTCTGTCACTCATGTACATGAGTGACATGAAGAAGAGTGCAGCACTCCTGTACATGAGTCAACCCGCTGCGAAGAAGAAATCGCAGCGGGCTGAGGTGAGTTGAGTGCGCGTCAGTCGGTGGCGGGGATCCTGTAGCTGAAGACGAACTGGTCAGCGGCCATGAGGGTGTCGCAGACCTCGACCACGCGGCCCTCTTCGGTCACGGCATCTCGGATGAGGTGAACGACCGGGGATCCGGGGCTCAAAGCGAGTTCGGAGGACTCCGCCTTCGAGGCCGGCCGCGCCTGGAGAGTCTCGACAAACTCTGCGAAGACATGGCCGTCGTCTTCAAGTCGGGCGTAGATCCCACCGGGGCCTGGGTTCTCAGAGAACAGTTCCGGGATGTCCTTCACGACGTCCCACGGCAGGTAGGACGTAGCAGTCTCGACCGGCGTGCCGTTGCGGAAGTAGAGGCGGCGACGGGCCAGCACCTTGGCTCCAGGATCCACGCTAAGGCGTTCCGCGACGTCGTCGGGCGCGTCGGCCGGGCCGATGAACAGCACGCTTACCTTGGCAGTCGCCCCGGCCTGCTCCGACTCCGCGAGGTAGGCGGCCTTGCCACCCTTGCGGTGCGAGCGCCGGAACCGGTCCGAAGACCGATGACGTACCGGAGGCCGAGCCTTTACCAAGGACCCCTTGCCGTGCCGGGTCTCGACCAGGCCACTCGCGCGGACCTCCACCATGGCCTTGCGGATCGTGCCGCCGGATACGCCGTAGCGGTCGACCAACTCGGACTCACTCGGCACCATGTCACCAGGCTTGAGGACACCTGCCCGGATCTGCTGAACGATCTCGTCGGCGATCTGAACGTACCGAGGTACGGCCCTGCCACCTCCTACTGCTGTTCCCATCGACCTACTCACTCTCCTATGCTCCTGTACATGAGTAACAGCGCCCAAGAAGCCCCGTCAACGCCGAAGCACAGTGTGTCCGTGGCGGGGGCTGTCGTGCGCGAGGACGGCCGACTCCTGGCGATTCGCCGCGCGGACAACGGGACATGGGAGCTGCCGGGCGGAGTGCTGGAGCTGGAGGAGTCCCCGGAGCAGGGCGTCAGCCGCGAGGTCTGGGAAGAGACCGGCATTCACGTCGAGGTCGACGAGCTCACGGGCGTCTACAAGAACACAACGCGCGGCATCGTCGCCCTGGTGTTCCGGTGCAAGCCATCAGGTGGCCTGGAGCGAACATCTGCAGAGTCGACGGCAGTTGACTGGCTAACGCCCGAAGAGGTCCGCGAGCGAATGGCCGAGGTCTACGCGGTCCGCCTGCTCGACGCGTTGGACGGAGCAGGTCCTCACGTCAGGAGCCACGACGGCCGACACATCCAGGGCGAGTGGGCATGACCGGGAAGAGTGAACTCCCCAGACCCAGGCCACTACATGAGCTGGACACGGTGCACGACTTCCTTGACGACGTGCGCCTATGGCCAGGCATGTACTTGCGAAACCGCTCGATCTTGGACCTCTCTTCGATCCTGTACGGGTACAGCGTCGCCTGCAAGATCCACGGGGTTCCGGCGGTGACAGACTTCGATCAGCTCGGGCCGTTCAGCGAGTGGCTCTGGCCGCGCCTTGGCATGCAGCACTCGAGCCTCGGCTGGGAGGTCGAGATCAGGCGGGCAGCTGAAACAGCTGGCACCCCGCCCCTGGACATGTTCTTCAGCCTCTTGGACGAGTTCCGCGCCGAACGCGACGACGCCGAGCAAGACACCGTGCGGTAAGAGTTTCTCTACTTCATCAAGACCCGCGCACGGCGCGGGCGCGCGCCGCCTCAGCGGCGCGGCCTGCCTCTGTCTTCGCCCCGGCTGGCCGCGCCCGGCGGCGCGCTACGTGCGGCGGGCGGAAGCGAGGAAGACCTCCGCGGCTCAAGGACATGCCTCCGGCGGGGGCGCTCAGACTCCGGGATGGGAGGGGCGCCGTTTGCGGGTGCCGGCGGATTCGTGGTGAGCGTGGTGGGGGCTCCCATCCCGACCACCTTCGACCCAGGCAGAGCCGAGCAGTCGTGGCCCAGGGCGTCAAGGTCGTTCGTACAGTGGCGCGCTCCACCTTGACGCCCTGCACCACGCCCGCTCCACGGTGTGTGGGTCGAAGGCGGACGGGATGGGAGCTGGGGGTGAGCTGCCGGTTGGGCTGGTGGCGTGCGCTCACGACACGCCGCGCAGCAACAGCGGTGTTTCCAAGCCTGGTTGTCAGCGCCGGACGCTACTCTTATAAAAACGGCCCCTCACTTGAGGAGCCCTTCTTATAAGCCGCGCAGGAGGCGTACGTGTCCCAGGTCGTCCCGTTCAGGCATGACGAGCAGGGTAATCACGTCCAGCAGCTCGCCGAACTAGGCCTTAGAGCTGAGTACTTCGACCGCACCGTTCGTCTTGGGGAGGACGCTCGAGACGGAGCAACCCAGGATGACGCCAACAACGCGCCAGGGACGCTTGACTACCTCGCCCGCGTAAGGACACTGCGGGAAACCCTTCGGACCGAGGAAGGCTGGCTTCGGCACGATCCGCAACAGTCACCTCTGTCCGTGAACCCGGACAAGACGGTCGCGATCGGGGTCCTGTTGGGTGACGCTCGCACCGGCCTTCCCGGCAACCCGCAGCCCCGTAGCCACCGGCCGGCGGGAGTAGCCAAGGAAGCGCTCGTGGCCCGAAACCAGGACCTTGCGCTCTTCCCGCTCCCGCCGGAGCCCCCGAGGCGAGGCGAGGTCCGGCTCAATGACGATGAGTACGCCCGTTTGGCAACCTGGTACCTCCTCACCTACCGCTACGAGGCGCGCGAGCGCGGCACCGTTGAGGTCCGAAGCGAACTCTCCCTGCCCAGTAGCATTGGCCCGCGCGGCAAGATCGACGACTGGAAGCAGAGGATCCTTCTGCCCACCATCCGATTCAAAAAGGTGTTCGACTACGCTGACGGTGCCACCGACTTCGACGTGCCAGTCGAGGAATGGTGAAATAGGACAAACGACCACTTACAAGGATGGCGAGGGCAACATGATCTCATCCTCGCGCATCGCGGTCGCCCGAAAGAGGAGAGGGCTCACGCTTGCGGAGCTTGGCGACCTGGCAGATGTAAGCGTCCAAAGTCTTTCAAACTATGAGCGAGGGCGGACAGAGCCCACTAACGAGACTCTGTCCCGCCTGTCGTCGGCATTGAGGTTCCCGGAATCATTCTTCCGGGCGCCAGAAATTGATTTCATCCCGCCCGAAAATGTCTCCTTTCGGGCGCGAAGCAAGCTAAGCGCCGGACCTAGGGACGGAGCGCTCGCCGCAAGTCGGCTAGCCCTAGAACTTAATAACTGGATAGAGCAGCGATACAAGCTGCCAGAGAATAAGCTTCCCAGCTTGGGGCAATTCGATCCGGAAACCGCGTCCGAGGTCTTGCGCGCGCGATGGGGGCTCGACAGTGCCCCTATTTCAAACATGATCCACCTACTAGAAGCCCATGGCGTCCGAGTCTTTTCTTTGCCACCGGAATACAAGGACGTGGACGCCTTCTCGATGTGGCGAGATGGCACCCCTTTCGTATTTCTCAACACTCTAAAGACCCCGGAGCGCGGCAGGTTCGATGCCGCTCATGAGCTGGCGCACTTGGTCCTACATGGGGAGGAGCACTCCCTGGTAGGCCCACAAGCCGAGAGGGATGCGAACGCCTTCGCCAGCGCATTCCTTATGCCTAAATCGAGCATCGTGGCAAGGATGCCAAAGACACCGATGGTCTCACAAATCGTGAAGGCAAAGAGCATCTGGATGGTCTCCGCCATGGCGTTGACCTACAGGTTGCACGAACTCGAAATGTTGTCGGACTGGCATTACAGGCGAACTTGCATCGACCTCGGAAAGCGGGGGTTCCGCACGGGCGAGCCAAACGGGCTTCCCGCTAGGGAAAAATCTCAACTCCTCGAAAAAGTTTTCAGACTAACTCAGGCCAAGAATACTAATCTTCGCGATCTGGCCCAAGAGCTGCATGTAAACGCCGAAGAGTTGAGCAGTTGGGTATTCGGCCTAGTTTTCACCATCCGAAGCGGAGAAAAGCGCGACTCGGGGTATCTTGAGACTGAAAGGCCACGACTTTCCCTCGTTCAGTGAGGAACCGTGTCACGTCGTGGGGTGCGCAGCGGTCAGACAAGGGCCATCGCCGGGCTGCCCGGTGGGGGAGGGGGGACGGCCTCCATTAACCCAAATCACCGGCCCGAGGCTGAATCACCAGTGATTCCCAAGCTCAGAGCGCCCGCCCGCTCCGTGAGCGCCAGGAGTCAGAGAAAGTCCCGCCAGAATGTGGCGGTCGCTCTCGGGTTCCAACTCTCGTCGACGTCGCCCCGTGCCTCGTTGAACTCCTGGTGCATGTAATCGACCAGGTCCTGCCCGTAGTAAATGATGTCGGTCTGCCACATCGAGAGCACGGGATGCCCGAAGCTTCCCTGGCCGGCGGGAAGGTACCGGTGGGCGTACACGGGCACCAGCACCGGCACTTCTGCAAGACGGCGCCGCGCTGTGGCCAGGGCGGCTAGATCATCGCCCGGTCGCTCGCCCCATGGCCGGTACCAGAAATCGTTGTGCTCGATGTCGAGGAGAACACCCTCAACGGGCCAGCCCAACTGATCGCGCAACCTGTCCGGATCGCCGCTGCGCCACTCGGGCCAAGGCTTGTGCCAGGTCTGGCCATCCTCGGGAGCAACGTTGATCGGAAGGCCCGCCGCGAGGAATGCTCGGTGATCGTCCGCGAACTGGAACCCGTACTCCCGCTCGATCCGCGCAAACTCAGCGTCCGTCAACCCCGGCTCGAACTCATAGAGGTTTGTCTGTGCCAGGCGACGCGCGGCCTCCGCGCCAAGGCGTGCTCCCTCATTCATCATCGCCGCACACTAGTGTCACGGCAGCCTTCCGTCGCCCGAGTTTTGCCCGGTCCAGCACTCCAGCAAGCCTCCTCAGGGTGCTGCGGCTTTCCAAGCTCAGGCGAAGGGTGAGATCCGCCGTCCCGCCAAGTGCTCAAGGGTGGCTTTAACGCACGCATCGGCGGACGACAGGTCAACCCGGAAGAACCCCTCCGCCCCCAGAGCGCCGCCGGAGACGATCACCATCCAACGCTGCCCTTGTGTGCGCTCACCATCAGCCTTGAAGACCACCGAGCATCCTTGCTCGGCCAACCACTCCATCAGCTCCACGACGTCCATGACCGCCCCCCTCCCAAGCCCGTCGAGGACGAACCGTAGCGCACCAGATTGGCACCAGAATGACCGGTCAACAGCGGTCACCACGAGCCACTCAGGCACTACTCAGCTCACGTTAGATTGAGTCGTTTCCCCAGTTCAGGGCCCTCTTCATTCTCAACCGATCAGTGATTCCCAAGCTCAGAGCGCGAGTTCGATTCTCGTCACCCGCTCCACGACTAAGGCCCAGGTCATCGACCCGGGCCTTGTTTGTTGTCTGGACCTGTCTAGGTGCGCCTCCCTGACCGAAGCTGAGCGAGGGCGTGCACGACCGACAAGCCGTACTGGTCCTTGTCCTGCTCCCAGAAAGCGAGTACCCGAGCCGTGGCCTCGGCCATGTCCGTGGGCAGGTCAGCCGCGCGGAGCGTATCGGCGATCTCTTCCATCTCCGGCGCCCAGCGCCAGGCCCTGGCTGCCACGCTCGGCAGGTAATCGGGGTCGGAGAGGATCGCGGAGATCATGATCTCGGCTTCGGCCGTGAGCTGAGCCGTACGAGCAGGGTGACCCGCTGGCCGTGCGGGCTTGGGGCACGCTTCAGCTTCGGGCGGCCATCTCCGCTGCTCGGGCCAACCGCCCGTCGGAAGCGGAGGACCGGATCGGGCACGCGAAGGACGCGGCGGAACGCATGGACGCGTACGTCGGGGCACCGGTGTACGACCGACATTCGCTGACGTTCTCCGCCGGGAACGTGCAGATCCACGCGATCAGCGTGGCCCTGGAAATGGGCAAGCAGGGCAAAGCTCTGGAGATAAACCGCCGCACCAGCCCGAGCCTGGTCGGGGCACTGCCAAACTCACGTCAGGGCCACCACCACATGGACGTGGCGCGGGCCTGGCTGTGGGACGGAAACCGGGCAAAGGCCCTCACCGAGCTGGAGGCGGCTGAGCGGATCGCGCCGCAGCTCGTGCGGAACCATCCCATCGCCCGTTCAACGCTTCGCAGCATCGTCTACGCGGAACGAGCAGCCACGAGGGAGAAGCTGCGGCACATGTCCGACCGCTTTCACCTGGACGGATAGGGGTCGTATTCCTCCGGCTCATATTCGAGGCCCGTCCTGTCCCTAACTTCGGGGCATGACGCGACGACGCTTTTCTCATCTTCCCGCGCAGGGAGCCGAGTTAGGTACGGCAGCACCGTTCGTTCCACGGCTCGGCGACCTCGCGACGGACAGCGCTCGCGATGGCCGTGTCGGGGTCGTGGTCGCTCTCCCCGGTGAGGGCTCCGCTACGACGTACCACCTGCGTCCGCCCGGGGGCGGGGCCCCGTGGTCCGCGCCCGCTGACGGGACGACGCTCAGTCCCGTGCCGGTGAGGGCCACCCACGCCACGCTCTCGGCCGGACGGGACGCGGTCTACGACCCGCGTGCCCGGCAGGGATCGGTTCCCATCGAGTTCCACTTGGATGACGGCTCGACCCTCGATGGCGCGCTCATCCTCACCTCTGTCGAGCTGGAGTGGCTGCACCAGCAGACCAGCCGCCTCGTCGACGCACACGGACGGGCCCTCGGCGGCACCCCGTGAATGGGGCTCGGCGACGCCACGCCCGAAAAGCCGCGCCGCGCTCCGTACGCCCCGCAGGCGGAGGCATCGCGCTCACGCTTCTGGCGGTCGCCGGCCTGGTGGGCCCGGCCTGGGCACTGCGTGAGCAGGCCGACCCGCTCCTCAACGGCCTCGGTCATCAGCCCGCCGCCGTCTCGGCGGACGCGAGCTCGCCCTCCGACCACTGACTCCGCTCCGCTGTCCGGGACGTTCACCCCACGTTCCCAGCAAACGGAGCCTGCCATGCACCCGGAACATCCGTGATTCTCCAGGGAGAGATCGTGGACATCCCGTACATCGTCATCGACCAGCTCACCCCCGACCAACAGCAGGTCTGGAAGACCTACTTCGGCGACGCCGACCGACCCCGCTACATCGAGGAAGGCATCTGGCGTCGTACGCAGGAGAAGGCCACGGCCGAACAGAGCGGCTGGACGGCCGCCGACGACGCTCGGCGGCGGATCATCCACTACCGCTACCGGTACGGCCTGGTCCCCACCACTGCCGCGCCGGCCATCGGCCTGACCGACCTGTACCTCTACCACTCCGCTACCGCTCCAGCGGATGAGATCGACGCGCACCACGACGCCCTGTGGGACTCGCTCGCCACCGGCGGCTGGAAGGAGGCTCCTGGCGGATTCTTATGGACACGCCGGGATCTGAAGTGCCGGATCACCGAGCACGACGCCCACCCCCAGGACGCGGCGGCGGGCCGTACCCTCCCCGTCGGCTACCGGAGCCTCGACGTGCAGATCGCCTCGGTGTCCTACGCACCGCCGCCCGCTGTCCGGCAACTGCCGTGGAACGTCCTCTCCACCGGGATCAGGTGCAAGGACCGCCCGGGTACGCCGACCCGCGTCCCAGACCTGTCCGTCCTCACGGACCTGCTGCCGTTCCAGGTGGAGATCGGCTGCGGTACGTCGGTCGAGGCGGGTATCCCGCCCCTGCACCGGCTCCACGAGATCTACCGGGTGACCGACCGCCAGGGCCACGAGCCTCGGGAACACCGCTTCACTCTCTCCCCGACAGCGAACACGCTCCTCCACGAGGTGCTGACGGAGCCGGAGGAGAAGACTGCGGAATTCGTGGAGATGTTCCGCGCCTGCTTCCTGGCCGAACCGACTCCGGCGATGTGGGCGCTGAAGGAACTGAAGGACGCCGGTCACCTCGTCGGCCCGGTCATCACCAACAACTTCGACGTGCTCGCGGCGCGCGCCGGGCTCGACGAGTGCTTCATGCGCCGCTACGACCAGGCCGTACCCGACGTCGAGTGGGTGGACGGCGCCAAGGCCCTTCTCGTCGTCGGCCTGCACGCCGACCGCCGCAAGGTCCAGGCCCGCGCCCGCGCTCGCGGCATGCAGGTCGTCTACCTGGACCCGGAGGGCTTCTGGCACGACGGCCAGTTCATGCCGTACCCGCTGGAAGGCCCCCAGGACGGCGACCTGGTGTGCCGGGCGACCGCCGCCGAGGCACTGCCCGCCCTCGTCAACCTGCTCAAACAGCACGCTGGTTGATCCACCTGCACGAAGAGGGTCGCGCCGGGTGTTGGCGCTAGCGTGACGCACCCGGCCGGCCCGGACTCCCCTGGGCGGGCGAGGGATAAGGAAAGGAGCGTCGACCCATGCGCGTATCCGTCATCGGCTGTGGTCACCTGGGCATCCCCCACGCCGCTGCCATGGCCGAGATCGGCCACGAGGTCATCGGCGTGGACCTGGACCAGGCGAAGATCGACCGCCTCAACGCCGGTGAGTGCCCCATCTACGAGGACGGCCTGCCCGAACTCCTCAGCACCCACACCGCCACCGGACGCCTGCGGTTCACCACCAGCCTCGCAGAGGCGGCCGAGTTCGCCGACGTCCACTTCCTCGCCGTGGGCACGCCGATCGACGCGGACGGACGGAGCTATGACACCGGGCAGGTCTTCGGCGCCGCCCGCGCCCTCGCCCCGCACCTGACCCGCCCGACCGTCATCGTCGGCAAGTCCACGGTGACCGTCGGCACCTCCCGCGACCTCGGTGCTCTTCTCGCCCGGCTCTCCCCGGCCGGTGAGGACGTGGAGGTGGTCTGGAACCCCGAGTTCCTGCGCGAGGGCCACGCCATCGACGACACCCTGCGCCCCGACCGGATCGTTGTCGGCGTCCCCTCGGCCCGCGCCGAGGACGCGGTACGCCAGGTCTACGCACCACTGCTCGCGAACGGCATCCCGCTGTTCGTGACCGACCCTGCCACCGCCGAACTCATCAAGGGCGCCGCCAACGCCTACCTCGGCATGAAGATCTCCTTCATCAACGGCGTCGCCGACATGTGCACCGCCGCCGGAGCCGACGTCCAGCAGCTCACCGAGGCCATCGGCCTGGACCCCCGCATCGGCCGCGGCGGCCTGAACGCCGGCCCCGGCTACGGCGGCGGCTGCCTCCCCAAGGACGTCCGCGCCTTCACCGCCTCCGCGCGCACCCTGGGCGCCGCTGAGGCAGCGACCATGCTGCGCGCGGCAGAGGAGGTCAACGAGTCCCGCCCCACCGCCGCACTGAAGCTCATCGAGCAGACGCTCGGCCGCCTCGTCGACGGCGTACGCATCACCGTCTGGGGCGCTTCCTTCAAGGCCGGTACCGACGACGTCCGCGAATCCCCGGCCCTGGCGATCGCCGCGCTCATGCACCAGCGCGGCGCGACCGTCACCGTCCACGACCCGCACGCCGTCCCCACAGCACTGCGCCGCCACCCCGAACTCGACTACTGCGAAGACCTCGAAGACTCCCTCGCGGCAGCCGAGCTGATCGTCCTGGCCACCGAATGGCCCCACTTCCGCGAGGCGGATCCCAAGGCACTCGCCCCACTGGTCGCGGACCAGGTCCTCGTCGACCTCCGCAACCTCATCGACGCCGACGCCTGGCGCATGGCCGGATGGACTGTACGCCAGCTCGGACGACCCGCACAGGAATAGCCGAACCCATCGATCGGAGGTCCGACGTGGACACCCTGTGGGACAACATCGAGAAGCTCTCCGCCGTCTGCCGAGCAGCCGGCGCCCACCTCCCCGACGAGGAGCTCAAAGCCCTCCAGGTCGGCAAGGTCGCCGAGGAGGCCGGCGAGGCCATGCACGCCCTCCACGGCTTGAAGGGCCTCACCACCTGCGGCGACGACCACACCTGGTCCGAGGTCCAGAACGACCTGGTCGGCGCCGTCATTGCAGCGCTCCTGGCCATGCACTACATCGACCCCATGGGCGCCCACGCCACCTTCGATGACATCCTGCACCGTCGGACGCGAAGGGGCCGTGAGGCCGCTGCGGCAGCCTGACGGGCTCCAGACGTTGCCGTCGACCGCTTCAGGTGAGCGCGATCGACGGCAACGTCCGACACACAAGCTGCGGCAGGCACCTGCTCCCAGCGCGGCAGAACTTTCTCTACTCCATCAAGGCGACTCGCTCCGCTCGCCGCGCGCCGCCGGGTCCCACCGTTCCTACCTCTGGCCCGTCTTGGTCCCGGCTAAGCCAGTCACGCGACTGGAACTAGCACCATGGCGGGGAGGGACCCGCTGCGGCTAGGGCGATCGACCTCTCTCCCACATATTCACAAAATGCCACAAGAACACACACCGGCCATCCGTCATTCGGCGCCCTGCGAAGATGACACTCCGTTGGTTCGCAAATCAATCAGCAGGAGAAAGGGCACCCATGTCCATCACCCCTCGCGGTATGTCCATTCAAGAAGCCTACAGCTTGTATCGAAGCGAAAAGATGATAGTAAATAGGAACTATCAGAGAAAACTTGTTTGGGGGGTTGACGAAAAGGTCCACCTGATCGATAGCATCCTTAAAGGCTTCCCGATCCCGCTATTCCTCCTCGCGGAAACGGTGGATGGGAATTTTGAAATCATCGACGGCATGCAGCGACTAGACGCCATCTTTGGTTTTATTGAGCACAAGTACGCAATCCCGAGGGGCGATAAAAGGGAATTCTTTGACTTGCAGGAGTTCTCTCGCGCACGTCAATTTTCGGAAGCTGGGGCCTTCGAGAGAGCACCCGAAGATGTCGACCTAATCTCGGCGACCGAGTGCGCCGATTTGCTCGACTATCAACTAGCTGTCACCATCTTCGATTCCAAGGAAGAGACGCAGGTGACAGAAGTGTTTCGGCGAATCAACTCAGGCGGACGTCAACTTAGTGCACAAGAAAAGCGGCAGGCAGGAGTTGTAAGTGATTTTGTAAAAATGGTAAGGCGGCTAGCTTCCGACTTCAGATATGACGGGTCGCCTGACATTCTCCCCCTCACCAAGATGCCAGTAGTATCAATCGACTCCGCCCGCGAAAGACTTGGGTACGGAATCGCTGCTGAAGAGACTTTCTGGTGCAGTCTGGGAGTACTGAATCCCCGCCAACTACAGCAGAGCGAGGACGAGCAACTTCTATCGGATATTTGCATTTCCGTGGTCAGAGGTAACACATTTAGCGTTAGCTCCGATGTGCTTGATAAATATTTTGATCTCACCACACCTGAAAGCAACTCGCTCAATATTGACCTAAACGCTTATGGAACGGATTCTCTCTCTACAGACGTAAAAGATGTACTCGGCGCCATGAAGACAATGGTTGAATCGGAGCGTCCGGGGGTCAGCGGGGCGTTTAGGTCCCATGTGAGCACTAGCAGTTTCACTTCCGCAAAAACACCCTTCTATGCCGTATTCATGGCTTTCTATGATCTAATGATTAGACAGCAGAAGCAGCTCGTAGCCCCGAAGGCTGCATTCAGCGCTATCCGGAAGATCTCAGCGAAGCTGACCCCAAGTAGAAACACCACGACCGAGCAGCAGCGTCAAGAAAATATCGACATTGCCCGCGGACTCCTCGAGAAACACTTTGCCAGCGCACCGCGGCCCTCACTGTCGCACGGACCCGCAATGGAGATCGAATTCCCCAATATTATCAGGCGCGCCCCCATCGAGAGCGCACGGTACGAGTTCAAACAGGGAATCGCCTCTCTGGATGGCAAGCGGGCCATTAATCGAAGGTTCCTCGAAAAGCTGCCCAAGATTATCTCGGCCATCGCCAATGTCGGGCCAGAAGCAGACGGCTACATCGTGTTTGGCGTCGCAGACACAGAAATGGACGCAGATAGGATTCAGCAAATTGACTCTGTAGTGCCTCTCCGAATGGGTAGTCAACTACTTGTTGGAGTCGACCGCGAATGTCGATCCTTGGGAATTCAGTTGAGCGAATACGCAAGAAAGATTCTTCAAGCAATCCAAGGGTCTCCTCTCAGCGACCCTCTCAAAGGGGCGGTATTGGCCAATGTCGACACAATCTCTTACTCTGGGAGATCGTACGTCGTCATCAGAGTTCCCCAGCAGGCGGAACTCTCAAGTTACAATGATGACTACTATGTCCGGAACGGAGAGGATCTGCGTAAGATGACGACCAGTGAAGCACTCGCTATGTCTAAACGCTTCGCTAGATAACCTAAACAAGGCTGCTAGTACGTAGACCGCCTATGCGAGATTCATAATCTTGCTAAATCAGGCTGCGCCGACCACGCTCTTCCTGGGGCGTGGTCAGTTCGTCTCACGTCAGAAACTCGGGGCAGTGTGCCGACCGGTGATTCCTAATCAGAGCACGAGTTCGATTCTCGTCACCGCTTCATGAATGAAGATCCTGGTCGGTGGCCGGGGGCTTTGGCTTGCCGACCAGCGGCAGCGGCCCGGGCCCTCACCCTGCAGTGAGAAGCCGGAAGCGACCGCTGCTCATGCCTCCACACCGAGCATCCGGATGCGGTCGTCAAGGCGAGGCAGTGACCTGAACCAAATTGTGCATACTCCAGTATGCTGGGTTCATGTCCTCAACGACTCGCATCACCGTCACGCTACCCAGCGACCAGGTGGCGGAGCTCCGCAAGCTCACGGACAACGTCTCCGGCTACGTGGCGGAAGCCGTAGCCCGCCAGATCCGGCACCAGCTCCTGGGCGACGACCTCCGCCGTCACGAGGAGGAGCACGGACCCTTCAGCGACGAGGAGCTCGCCGAGGCGCGCGAGAAGATCTTTGGCTCCGCCGGTACCTCCACGGGCGCGGATGCCGCGTGAGCGAGCGCATCGAGACCGTCGTCCTGGACTCGGAAGGGCTCTCCGCCTGGATCGCGCAGGACCGCAAGCTGCTCGCGATGCTTCAGGTCTTCCATGACATGGGGGCGGACCTGGTGATCGGGGCCAACACCATCGTGGAAGTGACTCACTCCCGCACCAACATGCCCCGCCTGAACTGGGCCCTGTCCCGCGTCAAGGTGGAGCCCGTCACCGAACAGGCGGCGAAAGCAGCTGCAGAACTGCTCAAGGGTGCCGGACTGCACGGGCACAAGTACGCCATTGACGCCACGGTCGCCGAAGTCGCCCTGCGCCAGCCGAAACCCGTCGCCCTCCTGACCTCAGACAGCGACGACATGACCCAGCTCTGCGGCAACAAGGTCCGCATCATCCCTCTCTGACCCGCCGGCCCACCCCGAGCCCCCCAGGCAAGGTCCGCCTCATCGCAGCCCTCGTGCCCCATCCGTGCCCAGCAGAGCGGACAACAGCGGTCGGATAAAGCCTCCAGAGACCATGGCGACCCCAGCTTCCTCGCAGGAAAATGCAGGTCAGGGCCCTTCTGGAACTCAAGCACCGCTGATTCCCAAGCTCAGAGCGCGAGTTCGATTCTCGTCACCCGCTCCACATCAAAGCCCCAGGCCAGCGGCCCGGGGCTTCTTCGTTCGGGTCACCACCTCGGATGCGTCCGGTCGGCTTCGGTGGCCTCTCCCTGGATAATCGACGTATGGCATCACAGCCCAGTCTTTCCGATCTCCGCCGTGCCAAGTTCGCCCGGCGCCTGCCCAGGGCACTCTCCGAGCTTGTCGGCCCCGAGCACGGCACGGTGCGCCTGCCCCTTCACCTGGCATGGTCGGGGCTGACCACGTTCGACCTCGACCAGCCCCGGCTGCGGATGAGCTATTACCGCATCGTGTTGGCCGAGGGCCAGCACGACGACCTGGTCCGGTTCCTCAATCGCGGCCTACTCGTCAGCTTGTGGCCCACACTGCGCACACTGATCAGCCGTGATGTACGTGAAGTCTGGGAACACTCTTTCGAGGAGCTCGCTCACAGCACCCAGGCTGCTGCGTGAACCTCACCGACCTGCACCGTCGCCTGCTGGCGGATGTACTCGCCGTGGGCGGTGCCTACCCTCTGGCCCTAGCCGGCGGCTACGCAGTTCAGGCACACGGCCTGGTCGACCGGCTCAGCCAGGACCTCGACGTAGCGACCGAGAACCCCGGTCGCATGGAGGACATCGCTACTGCCGTGCGCGCCGGCCTGGAACAACACGGGTGGCAGGTCAGCGCGCTGGAAACAGACCCCCTCTCCGCACGCCTGATCGTCACCGATCCCGTCAGTCACGAAGAGTGCGAGGTCGACATCCTCAAGGAAGCGCTCTGGCGACCGCCCGTACACACCGAGCACGGCCTGGTGCTGTCCCTCGAAGATGTCGTCGGAACCAAAGTCCGCGCACTCTTCGACCGCGGACTCGCCAGGGACCTGATCGACGTGCAGGCTGCCGCGAACCGCTGGAGCCATGTCGAACTCGAAGAACTCGGTCGGCGCCACGCCCGCGACTCCTTCGACCTGAGCGAGCTGCAAGCGCGACTGGGTGGAGCCGATTGGATCGATGACACGGAATTTGCCGCCTACGGACTCGACGAACTAGCGATCACCGGGCTGCGTCAGTGGGCACAGGCATGGGCCACCGACATCGGCGAACGGCTCCAAGAGCTGGAGACTCCGCACGAAGACTGAAGGCCGCATGGAGGCCGGACGCGCTCAGCCCACGCCGACTGTGCCCCATCCGTGCCCAGCAGAGCGGATATCAGCGGTCGGATACGGTCTCAGAGACCCCGGGGAGCATCCGCTGCCCGCTGCAAAGCCCCAGTTCAGAGCCCCTCTACCAGCCCAGGAACCGCTGATTCCCAAGCTCAGAGCGCGAGTTCGATTCTCGTCACCCGCTCCACGACTGAGGCCCAGGTCATCGACCCGGGCCTTGTTTGTTGTCTGGTCCACTCCAGGTGTCGCGCGCCAGATCCGGGGCAGGCAGTGCGCCCTCGTGTGACTCGAACAACCACCGGGCGACCCTCCAGGCAGCTCACCTCGACCGTGGGCGCCCCCGCAGCCGCCCACGGGGCTCCCTCCCACCGCCTCGCCGCCCAGCGCCGCCATATCTCGCTGCGATAGCCCAGGCTCCGGGCAGCCACGGTCTCACCTCGCGCTGCCCGCTCGTCCGTGCCCGCCGACCGTGAACGATCTTGGTAACGCGGCCCGGAAATGAGATCCTGTTCGCACGTGCGTTCAATGAACGCAGCTTTGTACGGGGGGATTTCGCACTGTGGCTGTCACCGTGCCCGATTGGGCCGACACCATGCTTGACCTCATCGGGATCAACTGGCCGAACGTCGACGAAGACGCGTACCGGGACATGGCCGACGCTCTCCGAGAGTTCGCCGACGACGTCGAGGACGACGGTCACCTTGCCAACCAGCACGTGCAACGTTTGCTGTCCTCCGGAAGCGGCGAAGCTCTCGACGCGCTCAAGGGCCACTGGGGCAAGGTTCAGAAAAAGCACGTGAAGGACCTGGCCGGCGGTGCGCGGACGATCGCCGGCGCCTTGGACAACGCGGCCACGGCGATCGAGGCCATGAAGTACGCCGCACTCGTCCACCTCGGCGTGCTGGCAGGCAAGGCCGGCATCTCCATGGCGCTGATACCGGTGACCGGCGGGCTCTCCATGCTCATCGGCGGGGCGGCGATCGCCGTCGCCCAGCAGGCCATTCGCCGGATCATCAAGGAGTGCATGGAGGAGGTCGTCGGTTATATCGTCTCCGCCCTGACCGAGCCGGCCGTCGCCGCGCTGGAGAACATGGCCGCGGACCTCGCCGTACAGGTCGGAGCCAACGCGCTCGGCCTCCAGGACGGCGTCGACATGAACCAGGTCGGCCAATCGGGCAAGGAAGGCTTCAACGAAGGGGTGGCGGGAGCCAAGGATTCCCTCCAACTCGCTTCGGCCGACGGCTCCGGTCCCGGCCCCGCGCCCGGCAAGGGCGTGCACATCGAGCACGCGGAGCACACGCGCGCCGGTACCCAGCTGAACCTCGTCAGCGTCAACGTGCACGGCAGGACCGCGGGCAAGCTCTCCAAGGCCAGGACGTCCCACGGACGCACCCGCGGCAAGGATGACATCGCCGGCGCCCTGGACCCCGTGATCGACAAGGCCATGAAAGCGCTCGGCAAGGCCAACAAGGCCATGGGCGACCACGTCGGCAAGGCACTGCCGAAGGCAGTCAAGGAGATCTCCGACAACCAGAAGAAGATCGAACTGGACATCAAGGAGATGATGTCCAAGGGCGTCAAGGTGCAGAAGGGCGACAAGGAAGACGGCCCGCGCCCCGATGCGCCCCGGAACTCCGCCCGCACCAAGGCCGACGCTCTGAAGAACGCCAAGGACGAGCCGCGCCGTAACGCCATCTCGCTGGAGAAGAAGACCTGCGAGAACGACCCGGTGGACGTCGCCACCGGCGAGATGACCCTCCCGCAGACCGATCTGGCCCTGCCCGGAGTTCTTCCTCTGGTCCTTCGCCGGACCCATCTCTCCGGCTACCGCTACGGCCAGTTTTTCGGGCGTAGTTGGGCCTCCACGCTGGACGAGCGGATCGAGCTGGACCCCCTCGGCGGGGGCGCGGTGTGGTCCCGGGAGGACGGTTCGCTCCTCGTCTATCCGCGGTTGCCCCTGCCCGAGGACGACGACGGGGTGCTCCCCGTGGAAGGCCCCCGGCTGCCGCTCCGGCACGGAGGCCAGGGCAACGGCGAAACCACCTATCTCGTCTCCGACCCCCGTTCAGGGCTGACGCGTTCCTTCCGCGGCGGCCCGTACAGCGCGTCCTCCGCCTACTGGCTCCGGGAGATCGAGGACCGCAACCTCAACCGGATCGACTTCGCCCGCCTCGGGGACGGCAGTCCGACCGCCGTCGTCCACTCCGGGGGCTACCGGGTCGCCCTGGCCGTCGAGGACTCCCGCATACGGGAGCTGTCCTTGCGTACGCCGGACGGCCCCGTCACCGTCATGCGCTACGGCTACGACCCTCGCGGCAACCTCGACGCCGTCATCAACTCGTCCGGCCTGCCGCTGCGTTTCACGTACGACCCCGACGACCGGATCACCTCGTGGACCGACCGTAACGACTCCACGTTCCGCTATGTGTACGACGATGAGGGCCGCGTGGTCCGCACGGTCGGCCCGGACGGCTATCTGTCGTCGACGTTCGCCTACGACGTCCATCCGGAGACGGGCGACCGCGTCACCCGGTACACGGACTCCCTCGGTGCGACCAAGGTCCACCAGTTCAACGACCGGCTCCAGGCCGTCGCGGAGATCGATGCGCTGGGCGGCGTCACCCACCGCAGCTTCGACCGGTACGACCGGCTGCTGTCCCGGACCGACCCCCTCGGGCGTACCACCACGTACACCTACGACGAGCGCGGAAACCCGGTCCGGGTCGAGCACCCCGACGGCACCATCGCCCGGATCGAGTACAACGAGCTGAACCAGCTCGCCACCGTCACCGGCCCCGACGGCGCGACATCGCGACAGGAGTACGACGACCGGGGCAACCCGACGCGCTTCACCCGGCCGGACGGGTCCACCACCCGGCTCACCCACGGCCCGCAGGGCCAGCTCCTCGGAGTCGACGACTCCCTGGGCGCGCTGGACCGACTGCGCTGTGACGCGGCCGGTCTGCCGCTGGCGGTGCGCGGGCCACTCGGTACGGTCACCCGCTACGTCCGGGACGCATTCGGACGCCCGGTGCGCATCACCGACCCGCAGGGCCGCACCACCGACCTGGAGTGGACGGTCGAGGGCAAGCTCGCCCGCCGGACGGACCCCGACGGATCGCAGCAGTCGTGGACGTACGACGGCGAGGGCAACTGCCTCGTGCACACCGACGCGACGGGCGGCGAGACCCGCTTCGAGTACACCCACTTCGATCTTGTCGCCGCCCGCACCACACCAGGCGGCGCGCGCCAGGAGTTCACCCATGACACCGAACTGCGCCTCACCCGGGTCACCAACCCCCAGGGTCTGACCTGGGACTACACCTATGACGCGGCAGGCCGCACCAGCGCGGAGACCGACTACGACGGCCGCACCCTCCGCTACTCCCACGACGCCTGCGGCCAACTCCTCTCCCGTACGAACGGACTCGGTCAGACGGTCCGCTACGAACGCGACATCGCGGGCCGGGTCACCGCCAAGGACGCCGACGGGAGCGTCACCCGCTTCGCCTACGACATCCACGGCCGCCTCGCCTCGGCGACGGGGCCGGACACTGACCTCTCCTTCGTCCGCGACAGCTCGGGCAGGGTCCTCCGGGAGGTGTGCGGCGGCCGCGAACTGGTCAACACCTACGACGAGACCGGGCGGCGCACCCGTCGCGTGACCCCGTCCGGTGCCGTCAGCTCCTGGTCCTTCCCGGCCGGTCGCACCGCCGAGCTGACCGCCTCCGGCCACCGGCTGGGCTTCCACTTCGACGAGACGGGTCGCGAGACCGGCCGCCGGATCGGTGACGCGCTGACCGTCGACCTCGCGTACGACCCGGCGGGGCGCCTGATCGACCAGCTCGTCCGGACGACCGGTGACCGGGTCCTCCAGCGCCGCACGTACACGTACCGCCCCGACGGCCATCTCGCCTCCGCCGAAGAGCTGACCGGGAGCCGCAAGCGACTGGAGGTCTCCCGTGATGGCCGGGTCACCGGTGTCACGGCGGAGAACTGGTCGGAGCGGTACGCCTACGACGAGGCCGGGAACCAGACCAGTGCCTCCTGGCCCGGTGCGGGCGACGCCTCCGGCCCGCGCGAGTACGCCGGAACGCGCATCACCCGTGCGGGCCGTGTCCGGTACGAGCACGACGCCCAAGGCCGGGTGATTCTGCGTCAGAGGACCCGCCTCTCCCGCAAGCCCGAGACCTGGCGCTACGGCTGGGACGCGGAGGACCGCCTCGTCTCGGTCACCACGCCGGACGGTACGCGCTGGCGCTACCTCTACGACGCCCTGGGACGGCGCTCGGCCAAGCAGCGCCTTGCCGAGGACGGGGCGACGGTGGTCGAGGAGGCGACCTTCACCTGGGACGGCGACACTCTCTGCGAACAGACCACGTCCACGACGGGCTCCCCGGATTCCGTCGCCCTCACCTGGGACCACGACGGCGTGAAGCCGGTGACCCAGGTGGAACGCCGGCTCGTGGACCGGGCGGAAGTCGACAGCCGCTTCTTCGCGATCATCACCGACCTCATCGGCACGCCTCGCGAACTGGTCGACGAACAGGGCGAGGTGGCGTGGCGCACCCGTACCGCCCTGTGGGGAGCCACGTCGTGGAACCGCGACGCCGACGCGTACACCCCCCTGCGCTTCCCCGGCCAGTACTTCGACCCGGAATCGGGCCTCCACTACAACCGTCACCGCCACTATGACCCCGAGTCGGGCCGCTACCTCTCCCCCGACCCGCTCGGTCTGACCCCGGCCCCGAACGCGGTCACCTATGTCGACGACCCGACGCGGTGGATCGACCCTCTGGGTCTTGCGGGGTGCCCGCACCGGAGCGCGGAGCACAAGCACAGTGTGGTACTGGGGGTGAATCAGGAGCCCACCAACGCCTCGAACTCACTGGCCGAGCATCTCCGCGCCAACGGTGATCCAGGAGCTCACACCTATAACGGGGACGACTACGCCGAAGTCGAGCAGAGCGGACCCGTCTGGATGACGAACGTCATGGCCGCAGTGGGCGACCGCAACACCACGTTGTCCATCACGCTCGACGGGATGCCGAACAGTAGAGGCGAGTACGGCAACTGGAATACCCCGGAGACGATCGTGGATGCATTCCAGACCGCCGCACGGAACGGGCAGCCGTTCAGCCCGATGCCCGGTAACCTGCCGGGTCCAGGTTTGGGGACGGCATGGGAAATGAGCGTCGTCGCGCGGAGTGTGCGCATGTACGAGTCAGATGTGATGTTCAACGAGTCCGATCCGCTCGGGCGCCCCTGGGAGGAGATCCGCTGGTACTCAGGTAATGAGAAAATCGATGTCCCGAAGCCTGATATTCCCGAGATACAGCCTCCCAAGCCCAGGAAGGGATGATGCACAGAATGACGAACAACGAAGACCTTGAGCGAGCTGCGGAGCTTGTCGCGGAGAAGTGGAGAACCATCCTCGACTCCGAAGCCAACTTGATCAATCCCGCCATGCCCCGGGCAGCATATGCGGACCAGCGCCTGCGTGAACTATTCCCCATCGTCAGCCACGGTGCCCTGTATTTCAGCCGATGCATCCGTTCTCCGTGGACCCGAGACGTGGGCGCCCTGTTCCGACGCGGCGGTGGCGGGTTCATGGTGATCCGCCAGTCCGACGGCACGGTTCTGGGGGAGCCCGACACGGTGGAGCAGGCGGTGGCCCTCATCGTTGCCAACCTTCCCGAAGGCTGCGGGCCGGCCATCGACGGGTCTGTTCACGACCTGTGAACACACCGGCTAGTAGCGAAGAGCCCCGAAACGCGGCCGCGATAGTCGCGGCGGAGTGGTCTGATGTCCTGTCCTACGAGACAGACCTCATCAATCCGGCCGTTCCCCGAGCTGCTTACCAGCACCCGTCGCTGCGCGAGCTCTGGCCCATGGTCAGCCACGGCGTTCTGTATCTGAGCCGATGCACCCGGTGGCCCTGGACGAACGATGTCGGTACGGCCTACCCGCTGGTCGAGGGTGGATACCGAGTGCGTCGCAAGTCCGACAAGTCCCTCCTCGGCGTGGTCGACACCGTCGAAGAGGCCTACGCGTTGGTCGCCGCCAGCCTTCCCGACGGTTGCGGGCCTGCCGTCGACGGCACCCCTGACGATCTGTGATTACACCGTCGGGAGCAAGGATGCATCCCTATGCGCGGCTGATCACGTGGCGGTAGCGTGGTTCCAGAACATGCCCGCCGAAGGCAGTGACCTGAGTATGAGCGCCCGTGCGGAACTGATCACGGCCGAAGACCCTTACTTCCGGGGGATCGACGCCGATGCCTCGCTCCCGCACTGCATGACCATCCGACCTCTGGCCTCTGGCCTCTACAAGCCCCGGCGGCCCCCACATCGTGGACCTGGCCGGTGGACGCGGCTGGCTCATCTACACCTTCATGCAGCGCCACGCCGACCCACAGATCATCGTCACCGAAGCCTTCTGGGCTGACGACTGCGCCACCGGAGCGTCTGCAGGAATAGTTGGCCTCTGTTCCGTTTCTCCTCACCCGCTCCAGCACAGAACGTCGAACTGATGACCCGCCATTGACGTGCCCCATTCGTGCCCAGCGGAGCGGACAACGGCGGTCAGGTACGGCTCCCCGAGACCGTAGCCATACACCTCTTCTGGCACGAAGTTGCAGGTCAGATCCCATTCAACGGCCTAAGCACCGCTGATTCCCAAGCTCAGAGCGCGAGTTCGATTCTCGTCACCGCTCCATGAAAAAGCCCCGGTCAGCCACCGGGGCTCTTTACCTGCCCGAACACACCTGCACACCGCGCGAAGAGCCGACCGCTCAAACCCCGCGTCCGATCAGCCCGCTGCGCCAGGCCCAGGCCGCGATCTCCACGCGGTTTCTTGCCCCGAGCTTGGACTGCACATTGGTCAGGTGTGTCTTGACCGTTCCCACGGTGATGGACAGGTCGGCGGCGATCTCGGCGTTCGTCATGCCTTCGGCCAGCAACACGACTACCTGCTTCTCTCGCGGCGAGAGCTTGGTGGCAGGTTCCGGACCGCGGGGCGCCGTTCGGAGCTGCTTCAGGAGCCGCACGGTGATCGAAGGGCTGACCAGCGAGTCACCGCCCGCAGCCGCACGGACCGCCTCGGCCAGCAGGCGCGGGCCGGAGTCTTTGAGGATGAATCCGCTGGCCCCCGCTTCCACCGCGCGGGCCAGGTAGTCCTCGTCGTCGAAGGTCGTCACCATAACGACCTGAGGCCGGTGCGCGGCATGGGGCCGGGTGAGGTGGCGCAGGGCGTCCAGACCGTCCAGGCGGGGCATCCGGATGTCCATCAGCACGACGTCCGGTCGGTGCAGTTCGGCCATCTCCAGGGCTTGGAGGCCGTCCTGGGCCTGGGCGACGACGTGGATGTCGTCCTCGGCAGAGAGAATCATGGACATGCCTGTGCGGACGATCTCCTGGTCGTCGGCGAGCAGCACCCGGATCACGGGCCGTCCCTCCACGCGCTCTCCAAGGGGATTCGGGCGTACACCCGCCAGCGTCCGCTGCCATCGGGACCCGCCTGGAAGACGCCGCCTTCGGCAGTGACGCGTTCCTCAAGTCCGACGAGACCGTACCCCACCGCCGTCGCTGCTCCGGCCACGGACAGATCGTTGGTGATGTCGATCTCCACGGACCGGGGGAGGGCTCGCAGCATCACGGAGACGTGACGGGATTCCGGCGCGTGCTTACGAACGTTCGTCAGGGACTCCAGGGCTACCCGGTGCACGGCCGCCATGGGCGCTGTCGGCACACTGTCGACGGGGCCCTCCTCCTCGAGCCGGGCAGGTCGGCCGGTTCGTAGCGCGAAGGTCGCCACCAGAGCTCGCAGGTGTTCCGCTTCGCCCGCCGGTACGAGCGGTGCCTCCGTCCGGAGCCCACTGACCATGTGCCGCAAGGCCCGGAGTGCCTCCGAGGCCGCCCCTTCGATCTGTCCCAGAGCCGAAACCGTCCTCTGGGGGTCGGATGCCGCGACCACCTGTGCCCCCTGGGCCTGCACGACGATGCCTGTCACATGATGTGCGACGAAGTCGTGCAGGTCCCGGGCGAAGGTGAGCCGCTGCTCCAGACGGACCTGCTCAGCGTGACGCCGCCGATCGGCGGCTGCCAGCCGGGCGACGATCGCCCCGGTCGATCCGGCACAGATGGCGAATGTGCAGAGCAGCGCCAGGACAAGGCCGTTCTCCGTCGTCTCCACCGCTACCGGGCGCAGAACCGCGGCCGGGCACAAGAGGAGAGACGCCACCGCTGCAGGCCGAGCGGCACCGTACCGGACAGTGAGGACCAGCACCACGATGAGTGCTGTGATCTCGAACAGGGTGTAGGCGTCGGCGTGCCGCGCCGTCGCCTCCGGCGACCCGACGGCGACATGCATCCACGCACTGCACCCGAGGGATACGGCCCCTGTCAGGGCGCCGGCCCCCGCGACGAGCCGCGGATCACGTCGCCACCGGCGCACCGCCCCGATCGTGAGCGCGAGAACGGGTGCGACCGCTGAGAGGAGTGCCTGGGGTGCGAGGACGGACCGGTAAACCCCGGTGCGGTAGTCGGCGGCAAGCGCCAGCACCAAGACCGCCCCGACAAGCATGATGCCGAGGCGGAACAGGACACGACGCATCAGGGAAGAGCCTCTGCCGAAGTGCGGGGAATCCATACGGGCAGCGTACGTATCCGGGACCGGGAGCCCCTCCGCCGAAAGTCATAGTGCTCCGCGCAGGCTCCGTCCTTCGGCAGATCCGCCACGACGCCTGAGCGGACGACCATCGCTCAAGACGATCGGTACGCGAGCCTGAGGAGCACCATGACCTTTCAGATCCACATCCCCACCGCTGCGATTCTCGGGCCCGCGCTCGCCGTCTTCGCCCTCGTGGCCTGGGTACGCCACCGACGCGGCCTCCCGGGCTGGCAAGGCGGCTCGGTGGTGCTGCGCGTCGTCACCGCGCTCTACGCCGCAGCGGTCGCCTCACTCACCTTCTTCCCTCTGTGGATCTACGGCGGGGACTATCGGAACCAGGCGGAATGGGTCGGGCAGATTCAGCCGATCCCCTTGATCATGGCCGACCTCACCATGGTCCCCAACGTAATCATGTTCATGCCGCTCGGCTTCATCCTGCCGCTGCTCCTCCCCCGGCTCGACCGCAGCCGCACCGTCCTGGTCAGCGCGCTCATCAGCCTGGGCATCGAGGCCGTACAACTGATCCAGTACATCGTCTTCGCCAACGGTCGCGCCGTCGATGTCAACGACCTGATCGCCAACACCATCGGCGGCCTCCTCGGCTACGCGGCCCTGCGCGCCGCGCAGCGCGGGACCACCACCCGCAGGGTGCTGGACAAGGTGTCTCCGCCGTCCGCAACCGTTTGAGTACTGCCACGACCGTGCCCCATCCCAGCAAAGCGGACACCAACGGACAGGTGCATCCAGAGATCATGGCGAACCGGGCTTTCTCGCAGGAAAGCGCAGGTCGGATACCTGGCGCTTCCGTGTTGTCCGGTGTTGCGCGGAGCTGCAGCCTCGGCCGTTCCGGCAACGAAAGCGGTTGAATCCTGCCGGTCGACGGCATGGTGTGCTTTCGGGGGCTCGGGGAGCATGAGGAGCAGCGCGGGGGACCGGCGCGGAGGCGAGACACCGGCTGGCCAGGAGCGCAGTGCGGCCCTCCGGCCTCGTCCCGGACCGCACGTCGTGCCGCACCGACCGCGGGAGGGATCGTGCGATACAGCAGGAAGCACAAGGGAGGGCGGGGTCCCGAACTCGCGGCCGAGGTGACGGCCTTCGGTGAGCTGCTGGCCGTGTACCCCTTCCAGCCTGGGACTCCTGGAACGCCGCCGGAGGCGGTAGCGGACTGGGCACGCGCCCTCGACGCGTACGAGGCGGCCGGCCGGGCCCTGCGCCGCGACGGCCGCGAGGACGTCCTCCGGCATCTGGACGACGGCATGCACGCCATGGGCTGCCTGGAGTCCCGCCTGACGGGTGGGCCGTTGCCCATGCGGCTCCCGCTCTGCTTCTTCGACCCTCGGCACGGGCCGTCGACCGCCGAAGTGTCGTGGACGCCGCCGGATGGCACGCCGCGCCGGGTCCCGGTGTGCGCGGCGGACGAGGTACGCCTGCGCGAGGGCTCGCTTCCGATCGCCAGCGGCCACCCCGCACGACGTCCGGCCACCCCGACGCCGTCGCTCGCGCTGCGTGACCGTGCCGACTGGAACAAGCTGGCCGTGCCGGGAATCATCGCCGCATTCCTCGGGTACGCCCTCGCCCTGTTCGCCGTCGGCGACGCGGGGTGGGCCGTCGTCTACCTCGCTGCGGGCCACGTCCCGGCGAGCTTCGCACTTCTGTCGGGCATCGCGCTCTTCTCGTCGGCGTCCGCGCTGTGGGCGTTGACCCGCCGGGGCCACCTGACCGAAGCGGCCTTCGACCGCTCGGAGAAGACCTCGTCGGAGCACAAGCATGTCCACGTCGTCACCGACGTCTCCGGACGACGGTACGAGCACGTACGGAAGGTGAGCGGTCCCACCGTGAAGCCCCTGCCGCATCGGCGCGTCTGGTACGTCCCGGGACGCGAGGACGGGGGCAAGGTGCTGGGCCCCTGGGCCGTTCTGGGGCTGCCCGTCGCCGTTCTGGTCGCGCTGCCGGTCTTCACCCTGAGCGCCGCCGCCACCCTGTACCTGGTCCCGGGGCGGTTGTTCATCGCTCTTCTCCCGTAGCGGCCATGACAGCTCCGAGCAGCACCAGGAGGTGTCGATCGGCCCGACGCCGCTGTAGCGGCCGGTGACGACGACTGCCTCAGGTGGATCAGCGCGGTCCCGACGCCGGCCCTCCTTCATGCGATCGCCGCGTGGTTCATGTACGCAACGCCCACGATCCGGCCCGCGGGCAACCCGCACCTCGCACCCCAGCCGTGCCCTTCAGGACGGACAGCAGCGGTCGACACCGGTGCCCACGGGTCTGCGGGACGAGTGTCAACAGAGCGCTTTACTGCAGGTCAGGGCGGGCAGGCCCGGGGCGCCAGGTACGAGGAACCGGGCCGCTCGCCCCAGGGACCAAGGCCGTTCAGCGACCGCCCCGTGCCTTCCTCTCTCCAGACCGGCCGGACGGCCGATCGGGGCCGACCCGGCACATCGCGAGGGATCATGGGTCGGCATACAAGACGTGAGGTCAGGAGCTTCCATGGCAAAGCTGGTTCACCGGCCCCGTGAGGACGCGGAGTTCAGATTCATCCTCGGAAGAAGCGCGGTTCCGGTCCTCGCGTACTTCACCGGGGCATGGCCCAAGGCGCTCGAACCCTGCCGGGTCATGGATCTCGTCGTGGGCGACATCGCCGCCGACTACACGGGCCGCCTGACGGTCGTCCGTGTCGACATCTCGCGTTGCCCGGCGGCAACCGAGCGATATGGAATCACCGGAGCCCCGTCCTGCCTCCTGCTGAAGGAGGAAGAGGCGGTGGCACACGCCGCCGGGCCCATGACCATCGACGAGGTACGGCGGTTCCTGGAAGGTCGTCTCTGAGCGGCCGCTTCGGCACCCGAACCGCCACCTCTCATCGTGTACCCGTCAGCCACTATCACCGAAGTCGCTCTGCGGCAGCCGAAATGCGTCGCCCTCCTGACCACCGAAAGCGACGAGATGACCAAACTCTGCGGCAACCAGGTCCGCATCATCTGTCTCTGCCCGCCGGCCCACCCCGAGCACTCCTGGAAGACGTCGTGATCTCCAAGTGGCCGGGGGCAGGCGCGGGCGATGCCCTCACCGCGTACGGTCCGTCGGGAATCAGAGAGAGAAGGCGGCGCCAAGGCGTTCAGTGGCTCGGCCGACGACCCCGGCCTGCCAGTGGCCCATGACGATGTTGCGAACGGCAACGTTCCGCACGCCGGGGCGGCACGATGGTGCCCGTCGAGCAGATCCGGTGAGGGGGCACTCCTGTGGAAATAGCTCTGAACACCCTTCGAGCCGTGGTGACGGACACGACGCTCACATCCCGCCCGCGCCTCGCCCTGGACATCCCCCAGTTGATTCTGGGCGAGTTCACCGACCAAGCGGGATTCGAGCGGCTGCTCCCCCGCACCTTCGGAAGCCAGGAGTGGTTGGGGTCGGAGAACGACGACCTTCTGTTCGACAACGGCAGCCGCGAGTTGGTCGGCGTGGGGCTGCATCTGCCCGCCGCGTCAGCCCCTCCACACGTCGGCGTCCGCCTGCCCGCCGAGCCTCGGCCCGTCCGCAGCGGCCTCCGCGCCCAGGAGGTTCGCGATTTCTCCCTCGCGCAGACAACGGTGCTGTACTGCGACCCCGAAGCGACGGAATTGACCTGCCTGCGGGATCTCGCGGTCCTCGACGATTCGCTGGACGCCCGGCTCGGCATCGCCCCCGGCCTGGCTCTCGTGGTCCAGGTGGGGGAGGTCGTGGGCTGGAGTCTGACCGATCCGGTCCAGTATCTGACGACCGGGTACGCCGTCGCCGACCCAGCGCCGGCGGCGCCATCCACCAGGCTGCGGCTGGCCGAGTGCCTCGCGCTGATCACCCGGCCCTTGGTGGACGCCGTGATGGACAAGGAACCGGACGCCTGGCACCGGCTCCGGACGACTGAGCGGGCCCTGCGCGAACAGCGGGAGGACCTGAACAGGGCAGCAGCGCTCCACCGCCTCGTGACCCGGCTGATCGAGGACTACGAGAACGGGTGAGCGGGACGGGTCTTGCGTTTGCCTCTCTACCTCAGCGGCTGTGCCCCATCCGTGCCCGGCGGAGCGGACAACAGCGGTCACGGTCAGGTACGGGTCGCAGCAGTGACGGCGCCCAAGGGCTTGAGGTGCGGCCCGGGGAGTCAGGCGGCGATGAGGTCATGCTCACGGTCCGGCGTTCCGGCCTTGGGCCGCTTGTTCGGCAGTGCGAGCCGGAAGACCTTGTGCCACGCGGAGAACACCTGCTTGGGCAGCGGGCCGGTGACGTACTCCAGCTCGTACTTCTCGAACAGCGCGCGCACCTTCACCGCGACCTCGGCGTACCGGTTGCTCGGCAGGTCCGGGAACAGGTGGTGCTCGATCTGATGCGACAGGTTGCCGGTCATGAAGTGCATGGCCTTGCTGCCGCTGATGTTCGCCGAGCCCATCATCTGGCGCAGGTACCACTGGCCGCGCGTCTCGCCCGTGATCGACCGGCGCTCGAAGACCTGTACACCCTCGGGGAAGTGCCCGCACATGATCACCGAGTGGGTCCAGAGGTTGCGGACCAGGTTCGCGGTGAACGTGGCGGCGAGTGTGGTGAGGAAGGACGGGCCCGACAGCAGCGGGTGGATCACGTAGTCCTTGAGCACCTGCTTGCGGATCTTGCGGCCCACGGCCTTGGCCCGCGCGCGGAACTCCGGGTTCTTGCGGCGGCGCTTGGTGAGGTTCTTGCCGAGCTCCAGGTCGTACGCCGCGATGCCGTACTCGAAGAAGCAGGCGTTGAGGAAGTTCCACAGCGGCTGGCCGAGGTGGAAGGGGTGCCACTTCTGGTCCTCGTCGACGCGCATGATGCCGTAGCCGAGGTCGTTGTCCTTGCCGATCACGTTGGTGTACGTGTGGTGCAGCTCGTTGTGCGAGTGCTTCCACTGATCGGACGGCGAGACGTGATCCCACTCCCAGGTGGTGGAGTGGATCTTCGGGTCGCGCATCCAGTCCCACTGGCCGTGCAGGACGTTGTGGCCGATCTCCATGTTGTCCATGATCTTCGCCACCGACAGCCCGGCGGTGCCGATCAGCCACGCGGGCGGGAAGATCGAGAACAGCAGCACACCCCTGCTGACCAGCTCCAGCTTGCGCTGCGCCGAGATGACCCGGCGGATGTAGGCGGCGTCCTTCTCGCCGCGGTCGGCGATCACCTCGTCGCGGATGGCGTCCAGCTCGCGGCCCAGTTCCTCGATCTGCTCCGCGGTCAGGTGGGCGGTGGGGTCGATGGCGGTCAAGTTGCTCCTACCGTTCGATGTCGCAGGGGCCCGCCGCGGCGGACACACAGGTCTGGATGAGGACGCCCGGTTCGGCCTCGGTGATCTCACCGGTACGCAGGTCGCGGACAGCGCCGGCCCTGAGTGGCGTGACGCAGCCGAAGCAGATGCCCATACGGCACCCGGAGGGCATGAGCACGCCGGCTTCCTCGCCGACGTCGAGCAGCGGCGTGCCGCCGTCCGCGTCGATGGTCTTGCCGGTGGTGCTGAACGTGACCTCGCCGCCCTCGCCGGCGACGATGACGCCGGGGCGGAACCGTTCGGTGTGCAGGCGTTCCTGGACGCCCTGTTCGGTCCAGTGCTCTTCGGCGGCGTCGAGCAGACCCGCGGGGCCGCAGGCCCATGTCTCGCGCTCGGCCCAGTCGGGCACGAGTTCCTGGAGACGGGCGATGTCGAGCTTGCCATCGGCGTCGGTGTGCACCTCGGTGAGCCGGAGCTTCTTGTCCACGACCAGGCTGTGCAGTTCCTTGCGGAAGATCACGTCCTGCGGCCGTGGCGCACAGTGGACCATGACGACGTCGTCGAGTTCGGTGTCGCGCAGCATGCCCATCACCGGCGTGATGCCGCTGCCGGCCGTCAGGTATAGCACCTTGGCGGGCTTGGCCCGCGGCAGGACGAATTCACCGGTCGCCTGGTCGAGCTGGATCAGCGTGCCCGGTTTCGCCCTGCGGACCAGGTGGTTGCTGACCTTGCCGTCCGGGATCGCCTTCACGGTGATCGTGATGCGGCCGTCCCGGCGGTCTGCCGGCGAGGTGATGGAGTAGGCACGCCACAGGCGCACTCCGTCGACGTCGACCCCTATCCGCACGTACTGACCGGCTGTGTGGCCGCGCCACGCCCGTCCCGGCCTGATCACGACTGTCGCGGCGTCACTCGTCTCGGGGTGCACGGCCTCGATGCGCCCCCGTAGGTCAGCGCCCGTACGGAGCGGGCTGACCAGGTCGAGGTAGTCCGACGGCAGCAGCGGCGTCGTGACCATCTCCAGCAGTTTCCACGCCCTGCCGCGGAGGGCTGTACTCGTCATGACTCCAGCTTGCTGCGCCTCCAGGCGTAAAGTCCTGACCACAGGACGTAAATCTGGTCGGCTGAATTGTTCGCAGGGAACAAAAAATGAGCTATGCAATCCGGAGAGCCAGCGAACTGACCCTGGACGAGACGACGATCACCGCCCTCCGAGCCGCACTGAAGACCACCGCGGACGAAGTCGTCCAGGCGATCATCGACGAGGTTCCTCCCTACGCCCGTGCCTTGTCGGGCCGCATGGGCGCCACCATCCGCAGAGCCGTCCGCACCGCCCTGGGGCACTACCTGGACCTTGCGAGCGGGAACGCCACAGGCGGCGACGCCGGGGACGCCGCCTACGAGCTGGGCCGCGGCGAGGTGCGCGACGGCCGTTCGATGGACGCCCTGCTCAGCGCCTACCGCGTCGGCGCCCGGGTGGCCTGGCGGTGTCTGGCAGCGGGGGCCGTACCCGCGGGTCTGCCCGCCGCCGAGGTCGCGAAGTTCGCCGAGCTGACCTTCGCCTACATCGACGAGCTCTCCGCCGCGAGCGCCGCGGGCCACGCCGACGAACTGGCCGCCCGGGGCAGAGCCCACGAGCGCCACCTGGAACACCTGGCCCGCGACCTCCTCGCCGGCGCGAGCCCGGACGTGCTGCTGGCCTCCCGCCAACGGGCCAGGTGGCAGCCTCCGGTTTCGCTGACCGCCGTCCTGCTGCCCGCCGCCCAGGCCCGGCCTGCCTATCGGACACTCGACCCGAGCACCCTCGTCCTCGACGATCTGCCGGATGCCACCGGTGTGCTCCTCGTCCCCGATGCCGACCGGTCACGTCTCCTACGGCAGCTGACCGACCGCGCCGCCGTGGTCGGCCCGGCCCGGCCATGGATCCACGCGTCCGCCTCGTACGCACGAGCCCTACGCGCGCGCTCCCTCTCCTCCGACATTCGCGACACCGAGGACCACCTGCCCGACCTGGTGCTCAGCGCCGACGCGGACGCGTTCGCAGACCTGCGCGCCCGGGCCCTCGCACCGTTGCAGGCCCTGCCTGCCGCAACCGCACGACGGCTGGAGGAGACGTTGCGGGAGTGGCTGCTGCACCAGGGCAGGCGGGACGAGGTCGCGGCGGCTCTGTTCGTCCATCCCCAGACGGTCCGATACCGGATGGCGCAGCTGCGGGAGCTGTTTCCCGATCTCGCATCACCACACCGGGTCCTCGAACTGACGCTGGCGCTCGGTCTCCGGGTCCGCTGACGCGTCACCCGTCCACCGCCGCGTCCGCGAGCGTCCAGAAATCGTGCTCCCGACACCTACGGGCGCGTCTATGTCGGCACCAACGGACGCGGCCTCCAGTACGGCGACCCGTCCTGACCCCGACGCCCGGGCGGGGCCGCAGGCACGACGGCCTGCGGCCCCGCCCGGGCTGAGGGAGCGCGCCTGCCCGCCCCTTCGAAGGGACGCCGTGCCACAACATGCCTCTCGGGGCTCGCGCGCGCCGTAGGCACCCTCACGGGGCGTCAGGTCGGCCGCCACGTCGCCACTCGGAGCAACTCCGCGCGAGGGCGGCTCGAATGCCGAGATACGTGGCTCGGCGGGCTCCTCTGGCCTCATGGAGGCGAAAGCACCGAGGAGGACCGTCAGCCGCCATCGAATCCCGATGGGCCCCGGCGAGAGCGAAGACCTGCGCGACGGTGGCCACCGGCCGCTCGTCCGCATTCTCGCGCCCCGCACCGCGGATGGCACAGGGGTTTAGGCGGATCAGCTCGTCTTCGACAGCCGTCTGCATGATGGCCTTCAGCAGCCGGCAGGTCTTCGCCGTCGCTGTGGCACCGTCGCCTTGCGCCGTTCCGCGCGCCACCTCCTCCCCATGGCCGGGCTGATGGCGTTGACGTGCTGCTCGCCGAAGGCCGGCGCCGGGTGGCGGCGAGGCAGTCGCCGGCACAGCTCCTCGGTGGTGGCGGCGACGCCGCGCTCGTCGATCCGGCCCAGCTTGCGGATCGCCCCGAAGCTGCGGCGCAGCCCCTTCTTGCGGGGCCGCGCCATCACGCCACCGGCCCAATGCCGACACGTCGGCCACGGACGGGTTCCCCAGTCCGATCCTCGACGTCCGCGGTCAGGACGCTCTCGGCGATACGGACGTGCTTGCCGAGCTTGACGTACCGGATGCGTCGCCCACAGACGAGGCGGCGGATGAAGCGCACGCCGGCCCGAGGCGGGGACTGTACATCGTTCCAGCCCCCCCTCGCCTGGCGGAAACGTCAGACTCGTTCCAGCGGCCGGTGCGGCCCGCCGGGGAGCTCCGCTTTGACCGTGTCGCCCGGGCGGACCACGCCGCCCTGTTTCACGATGCTCATGATTCCTGCCTTGCGTACGACGTTCCCGAGCTCGTCACGGCCGACGACCCGCTTCAGAAGCCCCTCCTGGAAGTTGTCGATCTGCAGGCAGGGATTGCGCAGGCCGGTCACCTCCAGCACGGCATCGTCACCGATGCGCAGCAGCGTGCCGACCGGCAGGCCGAGCAGTTCGATACCCCTGGTGGTGATGTTCTCGCCGAGGTCACCGGGCACCACCTTGAACCCCGCGGAGCCGACCTCGGTGAAGAGTTCTTCATGGATGAGGTGCACTTGGCGCAGGTTCGGCCGGGTGGGGTCCTGTGCGACTCGGGAGCGGTGCTTGACCGTCACGCCGGCATGTACGTCGCCCTCCACGCCAAGCCCGGCGAGCAGTGTGATGCTGTCCCGGTTCGGCTTGGTGAACGTGTACTCGCCGTTGCTGCTGACGGCCGTGACTATTCCGTTCATCCTCGGCTTTCCTCCTCGATGTCGGTGATCGGCCGCGACCATGATCCTCGGTCCTCGGGGCGTGGCGGCCATGGGCGATCTGGGGTGAGGCCGCAGCCGCCGGTGCTCCCTCGGCCTGGCCGCTGGCGCCCTGGCCACGGCCCTGCAGGAGCTCGCCCGGCCCGCGGTCGGGCGACCGGCGGCAGAGCCCTGTGGGCGATGCGGGTGCCTCCGCCACTTGCACTCTATATTGGCATAGGACAATCTTTGGCATAGGACGTATCTTGAGTTTGGGAAGAGGTGATCACGTGGGCATCAAGGGCGCCACCGCGGCCGAGATCGCGGGGAGCGTGCGCGATCAGGTCGCTTCGGGTGTTCTGGCACCGCGGACGAGTCTGCCCCCCGTGCGCGTGCTCGCAGCTGAGCTGGGAGTCAACCGGAACACGGTTGCCCTCGCATACCGGCGGCTCGTCGAGGCGGGGGTGGCCGAGACGCGGGGCCGCGGTGGCACGGTGGTCGCGGCGGTACCGCAGCTCGCGCGCGAAGGCGTCGGCACCTGTGACGACTGCATCGACCTGGCCAGCGGCAACCCCGACCCGAGCCTGTTGCCCGACATTCTGGCCGCCGCCCGGCGCGGGGACTACAACCAGCCCTTGTACGGCGCGCCGGCCGTGGACGCCGGGCTGGACGCCTGGGCGCGTGCCGATTTCGCCGAGGACATCGATCATTCGTTTCGCACGCTGGTGACCTCCGGAGCCGTGGATGCCACCGAGCGGCTGTTGAATGCTCACCTGACCCGTGGGGATCTGGTGGCGATCGAGGACCCCTGCTTCCTGGCGAGCATCGGCACCCTGCGCCTGAACGGTTACCGCTCCGCACCTGTCGGGGTCGACGCCGCCGGCATGCGCCCCGACGCTCTGCGGGCCGCCTTGGAGGCAGGTGCCCGTGCGGTCGTCTGCACGCCCCGGGCCCACAATCCGACCGGCGCGAGTCTCACCGAGGAACGGGCGGCCGACCTGCGGGCGATCCTGGCGGAGCACCCCCAGGTCCTCGTGATCGAGGACGACCACTTCTCAGCGGTCTCCGCCCGGCCGTACCACCGGATCACGCCACCGGGCAGCTCGCGCTGGGCGCTGGTGCGGTCCGTGTCCAAGTTCCTCGGACCGGATCTGCGTCTCGCGCTCGTTGCCGCCGACGCCGAGAGCACCGCGCACCTGGAGGCGCGGTTGAGTGCCGGCACCACGTGGGTCAGCCGCCTGCTGCAACACGCCGCCCGCCAGCTGCTGCTCGATCCGAGCGTCCACGAACTCCATGAGCGGGCCCGTGAGGTCTACGCCCGGCGCAGCGGCCTGCTCGTCGAGCGGCTGCACGACCATGGCATCGAGGTCTCGCACCGTCCGGACGGGCTGAACGTCTGGGTCGAACTCGACGTCGATGCCGGGGCCGCGGTCGAGGCGCTGGCCCAGCGGGGGTGGGCGGTTCGCCCGGGTCACCTCTTCGCACCGGACCCGGCCGCCCACCGGGGCGCTGTCCGGGTCACCACCGCCACCCTCACCGAGTCGCAGGCCGGGGCGTTCGCGGCCGAACTCGCCGCGGTCGTAGCGGAACTGCGCGCGACGACCACCTGACCATCACCCTTCCCACCCACCACGAGGAGTCATCGTGTTCCACGGCCTGAGCGCCTTCCCTCTCACCCCCACCACAGAGCAGCGCATCGACACCGCGGCGTACACCGCGCTCGTCACCCGTCTCGCCACCACGGGGGTGGACTCCATCGGCGCGCTCGGCTCCACCGGCAGCTACGCCTACCTGACCCGAGAGCAGCGCGCTCACGCAGCGCAGATCGCGGTCGAGGCCGCCGGCGGGGTACCCGTCATCGTCGGCATCGGCGCGCTGCGCACCTCGCACGTGCTTCAGCTGGCAGAGGATGCGCAGAAGGCCGGCGCCTCGGCGCTGCTGCTCGCCCCGATGACGTATCAGCCGCTCACCGAGGACGAGGTGTTCGGGCTGTACGAGGACGTCACCCGCGAACTTTCCGTACCGTTGTGCGTGTACGACAACCCGGCCACCACACACGTTCACTTCACGGACGAACTGCACGGCCGCATTGCGCAGTTGCCGAACGTCGCATCGATCAAGATCCCCAGCGTGCCCGACGATCCGTCCGCGGCCGAGCTCCGCGTCGACGCGCTGCGCGCGCTGATACCCGACACCGTCACCATCGGGATAAGCGGCGACTGGATGGCCGCCCGCGGCCTGACCGCCGGGTGCGACGTCTGGTACTCGGTCATCGGCGGCACCTTCCCGCAGGCAGCCCTCGCCCTCACCCGCGCCGCACAGGCCGGCCACGCACTCAAGGCCACGGAACTGTCCGAAGGCCTCGAACCGCTGTGGGCCCTCTTCCGGCAGCACGGCAGCCTGCGCGTCATGTCCGCCGCCGCCTCCCACCTCGGCCTGACGGAGGCAACGAACCTGCCGCGCCCCCTGCGTGCACTGGACGAGACCGCACGCCGCCGGGTCGCCGCCGCACTGGACGCCCTCCAGCTCACCTTCTGAACACGTACACCATGAGCCAACAGCACACAGCGAGCACGCCGAGGAAAGCGAAAGCCCCGCCCCCGCCCGGAAGGAACAGGGGCGGCCTGGCACGCTACGTCGTCGCCGCGGCCCTCGCCCGTACCGCCGACGGCGGAGCCGTGGTCGCCGTCGTTCTGCTCGTCACCTCGTCCGGTGGCTCCGGAACGCTCGCCGGGGTACTCGGTGCGTGCATCACCGCCCCGCACCTGCTCGGTCCCTTCGTCGCCCGGTCGCTGGACCTCGCCCAGGACGGCCGGAAGGTCATCGCGGCGGCCTGCCTGCTGTACGCCACCGCGCTGACCGCAGGAGTACTGGCCTACGGTCACGTCCCCGCCGTGCTGACCGGGCTCCTGCTCGCCACAGCGGGCACGTGCGGTCCGTTGCTGACCGGCGGCATCAGCAGCAGACTGCCCGCCATCGTCGGACCTCGACTGCGCACGCAGCGGCGGGCCCAGGGCTGGGACGTGGCCACCTACGGCGTCGGCGGCACCGTCGGCCCCTCCCTGGTGGCCGCCCTGTCAGCGTGGGTCTCACCGACCGCGGCGGCTCTGGCACTCGCGGCGGTGGCGGCCACGGCGGCAGGCGGCGTCCTGCTTCTGCCGTTCACCGCGCCGTCCCACGGTGGCGACAGGACAACGATCCTCAAACCGGGAGCAACCCTCGCACTGATAGCCCGCACCGGCCACCTCCGGCGCACCGTATACCTGACAATGGTCGTCGCCCTGAGCGTCGCCGCACTGCCCGTCACCGCAGTCCACATGACGCACATCCTCGGCGGCGAGCCGGCCACCGCGGCCGCACTGACCGCGTCCTACGGCCTCGGCAATCTCACCGGTTCCCTAGCCGTCATGTTCCTCCCCCTCACCGGTAGTCCGGACCGGCTGATGCGTCGCCTCGCCCTGGGCGTCGCCGTCAGCCTCCTTGCCGTCGCCGCGGGCCCCACCCTCACGGCGACCATCGCGGCCTACGCGCTCACCGGAATCCTCAACTCCTGCTTCTTCGCCTCCACCCTCGCCGCCCGCACGGAGTACGCACCGCGCGGCGCGCGTAGCCAGGTCTTCATCTGGGTCGCGGCACTGAAGATCACGTCCGGATCCGCCGGAACGGCGTTGGCCGGCTCCCTGACAGGCGCGAACGTCAGACTGCCGCTCCTAGTCGGCCTCGTGGCCGTCTCTGCCGCAGTCGCCGTCGCAACAGTTGAGGCGCGCTTCACCAGAGCCGACGAGCATGCGTCGTGGACGCCGCCGGCCTTGGACGGTGGTAGCGGCTCTGGTGAAGCGCGCTGACCGGCGGGTTTACCCGCCGCTCGGGGTCGGTATGACAGTCGCCGCAGTTGCTCGGGCTTGCCACGGGCCCTCACCGCCGTTCTCCCACAGGAGACGGAGCGACCGCGATGGCAGCATGCCCGGTGAGGCGCGGGCGGAGGGCCCCACCGCCCGCCCTCCGGGGCACGGCTCGTCGCGGAGACACCCAGCCCCACCCGGAAGTGGGGCGGGGCTCGGCGCACCCGCCGCCGGATCTCCACGAGGCCGTCGCCCGAACTGCCGGGTGCCGGCCGGAGGTGGACGCCGCTGAAGCCCTGCGGGGAGCTGCTGACCAGCGGCCAGAGGCTCCGCCGCAGGACGGTGTACCGGGTGCAGCGCCACCTGCGGCACGAGGCGGCAAGGGGAGTGGGTATCCAGGACAGCGATCGGCCCGACGACTGCTATCCGGCCGGCTGCAGTGCCCAGTAGTGCGGTTCGATGGAGGCCCGCCTGACCACGATCCGGCCGGTCACGCCGGGATCGTCCACGATCTTCCCGTACGAGGGGGAGAAGTCGCCGGGCGTGTGCTCGATGTCGGCCCACACCACGCTGCCGGGCCCGGCGGAGCCGTAGGAGACGGTCCACTCGGTGTACCTGTCCCCGCAGCCGGCGACCGACACGCTGTGCTGCGACGTCACCCTCAGGCAGGTGCGCGGGTCCGCGCCCGACGGAGAGACCTCCATCATTCCGTCGGGGCGGCGCAGCACCTGCCAGTTCGCCGAGGTGGACGCGTTCTCCGTACAGTCGCCCAGCGACACCACGCCCATATTCGAGTGTGTCTTGGGCCAGACCAGGCACTTGCCGTCCGAGAGGGCCGCGAACCGGTAGACCCCGTCGGGGAGCGGAGCGGCGTGGGCGGGTTGCGCGAGTACCGCGGTGGCCGCGAGCGCGGCGGCCGTCACGGCGATGACGCGTGAACGCATGGGGAGAGACTCCTCGAACAGCCGTGGTCGATCCGATCACACGGCACGGGCGCGGTGGAGAGCAGATGTCGCCGGAGACGGCGGCGGCACCGATCTTGGGACACCGGTTCGTCCGGCAGCGGCTTGTGGAGGCCGCTGTCACCCGCCCGGCCGAACCTTGTCAGCCGATGGCATGGCGTCACAGCCAAGTACAGGTCAGTTGCTGTTGTCGTTCCGACTCCCCGAACACCAGCACGTCCCCCTCGGAGGGCGGCAGCTCGTCCCCGGCCCGCCCGGCCCCCGGTGCGGGCGCGTAGGTCGCCCGCCGCAGCAGGGAACGGATACGCGCCACCAGTACGTACGTGTTCACGGGCTTGACCACGTAGTCGTCCGCTCCGGCCTCAAGCCCGGCGACGACGTCGAGCCCGTCGCCACGGGCGGACATCATCAGAACGGGCACCAAGCTGGTCTCCCGGACTCTGCGGCACAGACCGATCCCGTCCAGTCCGGGCAGCATCACGTCCAGAATCAGGAGGTCGAAGCGCTCGTCCCGGAAGGCCTCCAGCCCTTCGAGACCGTCGGCCGCGGCCCACCGAAACTCCAGGTCAGATCAGGTGGCACCGGCCCGGACAGTGGCCGGGTCCAGACACTCGGATGTGCTGTGGCCCCCTTCACCCGCGGCCTGGAGCACGGATTCGATGGACAACCAAGCGCTCCCCGATACACCACGCGCCCAGGCCGACGCCCGCATGGGAGCCGACCCCGCCCCGACCGTGGTCGTCGAAGACAGCGCGCGGGGCGTCGAGGCGGCGCGGACCGCCGCCATCCGTGTGCGCAGCCCGGAGGAGATACTGACGGCCGGAGCCACGGTGACTGCCATGCCCGGAGGGCGAGTTCGCTTCCCGTCACCCGCCCCGCAGCGCGGGTCGGGCCGCCGCCCGGCCCGTCCATCCGCGCGCCATGCCGACGCCTGCCCCTGCTACGGCGTGATGTTCTGGTTCACGTGGAACAGGTTGCCAGGATCGTACGTCCTCTTGACTTCGACGAGGCGTTCGTAGTTACCCCGGTAGTTGGCCCTGATGCGGTCCTGGTCGTCCTCGGCCATGAAGTTGACGTACCCGCCCTCCTCCGAGTGGGGAGCGGTGGCCCGGTAGTAGTCGCGCACCCAGGCGGTGTTGGCCTCGTTGTCGGCGGGGTCCGGCCACATTCCGGCGATGACGGTGGCGAACGTGGCGTCCCGGTAGGCGAAGGCCGTGTCCTCCGGTGCCACCCGGTGGCAGGCTCCGTTGATCGGGTAGATGTGCACCGTCGAATTCACGGCGGGTACCCGAGGCCCGTGCTCGAGGTGCGCCGAGATCGCGGCATCACTGAGCTCCGTCACGAAGTTGGCCTTCCAGTAGTGCTGCAGGCCGGGCGGTACGAGTGCGTCGAACGCGCTGTTGAGCGCGGGATACGGCATCGGGCCGACGTGCTCGGCGACCACCGGCGCGATATCGCGGAACCGCTGGACGGCTCGCTCTCCCTCGTCCATCGGCCCGGCCCAGCACGCCACGATCAGGATGAACGTGTCGCCGTGCCGGTTCTCCGGGATGAACGGCAGCGGCGGGGCGATCTGGAAGGCGGGGAAGCCGCCGAGTTGCTCCGGGGCATCGGAGATGAGTTCGCTGAACGAGCGCAGAACGGTGCCGGCATCCTCCAGCTCGTAGACCAAGGGCCCGCCGTAGACGTCCTCGACGGGGCTGAGCCGAAACTCGAACGATGTGACCGCGCCGAAGTTGCCGCCGCCACCGCGGAGGGCCCAGAACAAGTCGTCATGTTCGTCCTCGCTCGCGACGAGGAGCGTGCCGTCCGCTGTCACCACGTCTGCGGAGATCAGGTTGTCGCAGCTCAGGCCCAGGCCGCGGGCGAGGTATCCGATGCCGCCACCGAGAGTGAGTCCCCCGACCCCGGTCGTGGAGACGATCCCGCCCGTGGTCGCCAGACCGAACGCGTGTGTCGCCGCGTTGAAGTCGCCCCAGGTCGCTCCGCCCTCCACACGCACGGTCCGCCGCCGGGGATCGACCCGGACGCCCCGCATGCCGGAGAGGTCGGCCACCACACCGTCGTCGCAGGTCCCGAAGCCGGGCACACTGTGCCCTCCGCCGCGCACCGCGAGATCCAGTTCGTTTTCGCGGGCGAAGTCGACCGTCGCCATGACATCGCCCGCGTGGGCGCACTGCACGACGGCAGCCGGCCGACGGTCGATCATGGCGTTGTAAACCTTGCGCGCCTCGTCGTAGCCCTCGCTGTCAGCGGTGACCACCGGGCCCCGTACACGTTCCCGCAGACTTCCGATCGATGAGCTGCCCATCTGTCTCACTCCTTGCGCGCCATTGCCACGCGTTCCGGAAGGGCGGGCCCTCGACACCGGTCGGGATGCGACGCTTCCGGCCGCTCCGCGACCCGTCCGCCGCTTGGATCGGTCCGGTTCCACGCTACGCCGATCGGACGAAGGCTCAACTCGGCAGGCTCGGGAACAGCGACGCCGCCCGGTGATCGTCGACCGACCGCCGCGTCGGCCCATGGCCTGCGAGGTGGCCAGGGCCGAGCACCTGATCCGGACGCCGATCGGCCGACGGCGGCGGGAGGCCGCGCCCGGGCCGAAGTCCTGCGGGTCGGTCCCGCCTCTCGTCGTCCGCCGCGTGGGGAGGGGACCGAAGAAGCCTTCGGTCCCCTCCCCTGCCCCCGCCCGGTCAGAGCCAGGAGTCCCAGATGCCGTACGCCGTCGACCGCGTCGCGGCCTCGGCGCCCGCCGCATCCAGGCGTACGACGCGGTAGTAGTACAGACCGAGACGGTCCTCGTGCACCGTCGTGTCCATGAAGAACGCCGCGTCGCCCGTCGTGCCCTCCGTCAGGGTCGCGTACGAGGCGGTGGCGGGGTCCCAGCGTTCCACGCGGTAGTTCGTGAAGCGGGAGCAGTCCCCCAGGCCGGAGCTTTCGGAGCAGCCGACGTACAGATTCGGGTACTGGCCCTCGCGGACGTCGGTCTCCGTCCAGCCCGGCGGGCGGGTGTCGGGCAGGGTGACCGAGACCTCGGCGGGATGGAGGACGTCGAGGGGGTTGTCGTCGTGGAGCAGGCGGTCGTCCGTGGCTGCCACCTTGTAGACGTGGGTGGCGCCGTCGGCGACCGTCGGGCAGAGGATCTCCGTCTCGGCCAGGGAGCTGCCGAACCAGCAGTTCTCCTTCCAGACCGTCTCACCGCTCTCCGGGTCGGTGACGCCCTGCCATACGTGGTAGCCGCGTACGTCGGTGTCGGCCGGCGGCGTCCAGGTCAGCCGGACGCCGAGCGGGACCCGTTCCGCGGTGAGGTTCTCGACCGGGGCGGGGCGCCGGGTGTCCGGGGTGGTCGCCTTGGCCTGCGGGCCGGGCTGTGATGCCTTCCCGTAGCGGTCGGTCGTCACGACTCGGTATTCGTACGTCGTCTCCGACTTCCCCCTGACGTCCCAGCAGCTGCCGTTGACCTGCTTGCGGGCGGACAGCGGAGCGTCGTCGTCCGCCCAGGTCCAGTACGTGTCCGGGGCGGTCAACGGCTGGTCGACCGAGGTGAACGGCTTGCACTGGTCGACGACGGCGGTCTCGCCGGTCGCGGTGTCGGTCCGGATGATCTTGTAGGTCGGGAGGGGGCGTTCGTCGACGGTCCACGGGTCGACGCCGCTCCACGCGACCATCACGCCCTCGTCGAACCTGGTCGCCGTGGTCTTGAACGCGGGGATCGCCTCCGGCCGGTCGGCCATCTTCAGCGTGATCTCGACCGGCGCGGCGGCGTTGCCCTTGGCGTCCACGGCGCGCACCGCGTAGCGGTAGCTGTCGGCGACGGCTGCCGACTGGCGCGGCACCACGTCCGTCCGGGTGCCGGGGGTCCCCGCGGGGCGGGCGTCGCTGTAGCCGCCGGTCGCCGGGTCGTACTGGAGGACCTGGTACGAAGCGGCGTCGGTGACGGGCGACCACACGAGATGCGGCACGCCCGACCGGTACTCGGCGCGGAGCCCCGTGACGGCGGCGGGCGGGGTCAGGTCGGGGGTGGTGAACGTGGTGGCGGCCGAGTACGCCGACCAGTTCCCGGCGGCGTCCCGGGCCCGGCCCCGGTAGGTGACCTTGCTGCCGTCGGCACGGTAGCCGGTGTCGCAGATCGCCCCCTTGGTGCCGGAGTAGATCGTGCTCCAGCTCTTCGTCGCGGCGTCGAGCCGCTGCATCTCGTACCGGGCGATGTCGGCCGCGTTCTTCGGGGTGGTGACCAACTGCGGTGCCGCGTACGGCTGGTCGGCCGGGCAGGAGTCCCATTCGAGGAAGGGCGCGGCGGGCGGCGTCCTGTCGATCGTGGTGACGGGCTTGTCGGCGCTGCCAACGGAGACGTGGCCCGCCTTGTCGACGGCCCGCACCTCGTAGTAGTAGGTCGCGCCCGTCCTGGGCAGCGTGCTGTCGGTGTACGACCTGGCGGTGGTCGTCGCGAGCTGCTTGCTTCCGTACGGCGTGCCCTTCAGCCGCCGGTAGACCCGGTAGTTCGCCAGGTCCATCTCCTGGTTCCTGCTCCAGGTGACCTTGGCCGCGCCGGTGGAGGAGTTGTACGAGACGGCCGTGCCCGTGGGGGCGAGGGGCTTGACCTTGTCATACGTGGCGGAGGTGCGCGGTGTGTAGGCGAACGAGACGTTCGCGGCCCCCGTCCAGTTGACGTAGTCGAAGCGGAGCGTGTGCTTGCCCTGGGGGATCGTCACGTTGACCGTCTTCTTGACGGTCGCGGAGCCGTTCTTCCAGACGTCGATCTTGCGGACGCCGTCGAGGTAGACCCGCATGCCGTCCCGGGCGGAGGCCGTGAACGTGAAGGGGCCGCCGGAGCCGAAGTCGCGCGTCACCGACCAGCGCACGCCGAAGTTGTCGGACGGTACGCCGGAGGCGGGCGCGCCCGTGCCCCAGTTCTGGTCGACCGCGGAATCGCAGTCCGTCTTCTTCGGCGTACCCGAGAACGTCGTGTTCGCGAAGAACTGCCTCTTGAAGACGGGGGAGGTGCAGCTCACCGCCGCGGAGGCGGGTACGGCGGTGGTGTAGAGCACTCCGCCGGCCGTGGTCAGAACCAGGGCGGTGGCGGTCATGCGTCTGGCTGGGTTCATCAAGTCCTTCAGTCCTGTCCGGCGGCCGATGTCGATCATCGGGCGTCGTCGAGCAAGACCACGGAGGAGGTCGGTTGGTTGTACGAGCCCCAGCCGTGACGGCTCCGGCGAGCGCCCTCGCGGCCGTTCTCCCAGCCGATCTTTTTTGCCTGATCGCGCCTATCGATCGGCCAGTTGGGAGAAGATTGCTCCGTGTCAGACTTCATGGAATTCGCGTTCGAAGACGGGTCGTCGCTGGCGCTTCAGGTCTTCCCGGCAGCCGCCCCCGACGAGACCTCGGCGCCCGGTTTCGGCACGTCCGTACCCGTGGCGAGAGGATCGCGGCTGGGAGCCGTCGCCGGAACCGCGTTGCGGGGGGTGCTGTCCCCCTTGATCCCCCTCCTTCAGCAGATCCGTGACACCGCCGCCTCCGTGCCCGATGCTCCCGACGAGATATCCGTCAGCTTCGGGGTCAGGATCGGGAACGACCTCAAGCTGGGCGTCGTCGGCGTGGCGGGCGAGGCGACGCTGACCGTCACCGCGAACTGGCACCTGGGACAGCAGACCGCCACGGACCGCTGAGATGCGCGGACGGGGCGATCGTGACGCGTCCGATCGCGACGCCGCACGGCTGTCCCTGGTGTCGGTCCTGAGCTCCGGCACGGCCCGGGTCGTGGGAAGCGGCGTCTACCTGGGCCGACGGCAGCTGCTGACCTGCGCCCATGTGGTCAACGAGGCGCTGGGCCGCACCATGTTCGCGCGGCGGGCCCCGGAGGACACCTCCCTGCGGGTGCGCTTCCCCTGCCTGCCCGACGGGCCCGCGCTCCCCGCACGGCTCGTGGCGTGGAAAGCCGCGCACCGCGCGGGAGCTCCCGACATTCCCGTGGTGCTGGGCGAGCCCCTCTGGGGCGGCGACCTGGCCGTGCTGGAGCTGGCGGTGGAGCCCGCGGCTCCCGCTGCCGCCGCGTCCTGGCGGTACATGGACCGTGGTCAGGAGGTCCGCGCGTGGTACGGGGACGGCTCCTCGTTCACGTACGCGGACAGCAGCGTCGGCTCGGTCCAGCACGACCACGGATTCGTGGACGGTGCGCCGCGTGGCGCCGCGATCGGCCCCGGCTACAGCGGAGGCCCCCTGTGGTGCGACAAGGAACAGGCGTCGGTCGGGCTCGTGCTGGGGGTGATGTCACCGCCGGACGGTCCCTTCCGCGGCGAGAACGTGCTGCGCCGGGCCATCGTCGCCCCGTGGCAGGCCGTCGAACGGTTCCTGGACGCCACGGAGATCCCCGCCGGCCCGGCGCACGGCGACACCCGAAGGCCGTCCGGCGCGGTCGCCCCGGTGCTGCGGCACAAACTCCACACCGTGGTCCTGAACCTCCTGCCGGACGAGGACCAGCGGCTGCGCCACACCCACCGGGTCCTCTCGGCTCTCGGGCTGCCGGGCGGCTCCAGGGCCGACGCGTCGGTCGCCTCGCTGGTGGAGCTCGTACTGACCCAGCCCCGCGCCGCCGCCGTCCTCACCGACGAACTGCCCCGCGCCCTGCGCGAGACGGCGCTGAAGCTGCTCTCGCTGTGCCGCGGCGCTCTGGTCCCGGGCATCCTCACACCACTGGAACTCGCCTCCCTGCTGGCCCTTCTGGAGGGGGAGCCCGGCCGGCTGCTCGAAGAGGCGGCGCGCGACGCACTGGTCAACACCACCTTCTGGGACGAGCCGCTCGAAGCGCGCCGCGGCGAACCGGACGACGCCGTGCGCCGTCTCGTGCTCGCCCTGGAGAACTACTGGGGCGACAGCGGATCCACCGACACCCCGCACCGGGTGCCCGCCCTGCTCACGGCGGTGGAGTACGTCGCCGCCCTGACGGCCACCGCGCAACGGGACGAGCTGCGGGAGTGGGTCGCGGCGGTGGCCGCGAGGATCGGCGTGCACGAGTCGGTCCTGCTGTCCCGGCGCACCGACGCGGAGGACTGGGCCCACGTCAGAAGGGCCCGTACGACACCCGCCGAACCGCGTCTGACCGTGCAGCTGACCAGGTCCCCGTCGGGCGGTCACCTCTGCACCGTCTGGTACGACCCCGGCACCGGCGAGGACGGTGTGGTGCGGCAGGTGCTGGCGGACGACGAGCCGCGTGGTCCACAGGAGGTGGCCCGGCTGGTCCAGGACGTCCTCCTGCGGGAGGTCCCCGCCGCCGTGCGGGCACGCAGGTCCCCTCTGGTCGAGTTCGTGGTCGAACCGGAGGACCTCGACCTCCCGGTGGACCGCTGGGACGACGGCGACGCGGACGGCGGCTTCCCTTCCGTCCTCGGGGTGGAGTACGCCGTCGTCGTACGGTGCCCGGAGCTGCGCACGCAGTCGCTGAAGAGGCTCAGGGCCTGGGAGGCGCGGTCCGTGGGCTTCCCCGCGGGAGCGTTCACCCGGCTCATGCCGGAGCACAGCGAGCCGGAGCACGTGTACCGGCTCCTGCACCAGGACCAGCAGACGGGCCGGCTCGCCATCGGCTGCTCGCCGGAGCACCGCCCCCGGCTCCAGGTCGTCTGCCTGGCGCAGGGGATACCCGTCGCGCTGTGGGACCGCAACGACTCACCGCGCCGGATCGACCAGCTCACCGCACTCATGCTCAACGGTCACCCCCGCAGCCTGCCCGAACGGGTCCGGGCGCACCGCGCGCGGACGCCGGGCAGCGCCGGGGAGGAAGCGGTCGCCCCCGTACTCGTGTGGGACGACGCGTCCCGCACCCCGCCCGAGCCCTACTGGAGCGACCCGTCCTGGGAGGACGCGACCTCATGACGGCAGCAGAACGCACCCCTCCGCAGGACCCCGGCAGCTGGCGGCTGTTCCGCGGCGAAGGACCACCGCGCCGGGTGGACATGCCGGCGGCGCCGCCCTGGCGGCGGTTCGGCGAGCGGCAGCACACCGGGGCCCTCGGAACGACCGCCCCCGGGGACCCCCGCCCCTATCTGATCGGGCCCGCCCAGCGGGACATCGTCAACGCCGCCCTGCACCTGCGCAGGCCGCTGCTGGTCACCGGCCACCCGGGCACCGGCAAGTCGTCACTGGCCCATGCGGTGGCCCACGAGCTCTCCCTGGGGCCCGTCCTGCGGTGGCCGGTGAACAGCCGGTCCACGCTGGCCGATGCGCTGTACCACTACGACGCGGTGGGCAGGCTGCGCGAGACGAACCTCCGGCGGCAGGGGGACGGCGACGCCCCCGGCATCGGCTACTTCATCAGGCTCGGGCCGCTGGGCACCGCGCTGGTGTCGGACGGGCTTCCCCGCGTACTGCTCGTGGACGAGCTCGACAAGGGAGACGTCGATCTGCCCAACGACCTCCTGACGGTCTTCGAGGAGGGCGAGTTCGAGATCCCCGAACTCTCCCGGCTCCCGCCCGGCGAGGACGACATCGAGGTCCACAGCGCGCGGGGCGGCGACACCGTGACCGTCCACCGGGGTGTCGTGCGCTGCCAGGAGTTCCCGGTCGTCGTCATCACGAGCAACGGCGAGAGGGAGTTCCCTCCCGCCTTCCTGCGCCGTTGCCTGCGGCTGGACCTGCCGGACCCCGACGAGGAGCGGCTGCGCGCCATCGTGGCGGCCCATCTGGGCGCGGACGCGCTGCCCCAGGTCGACGATCTGGTACGGGCGTTCCTGGCCAAGCGGGCCCCCGGCGAGCTGGCCACGGACCAACTGCTGAACGCCGCGTTCCTTCGGCTGGGCGGGGTCGATCTGGACGCCGAAGGACTGCTGGAAGCGGTGCTGCACCGGCTGGGGGGTGCTCTGTAGGCATGCCCGACCGTCTGCTCTCCCTGCTGCGGGACGTCGGCTTCGACGTCACGGCCGAGGAGCTGGTCGACTGCCTGTGGCTGGCCGAGCGGATGCCCGCCGACGCGCCTCTGGCGCTGGCCGCCGGCCTCCTGGGCGGGGACGCCCGTTCGCCCGGCACCGCCGGGGAACCCGGTGCTCCGCCGGTGACGACGTGGCCGGAGACGAAGGGGAGGGCCGGTCGGGCGGAGTCGCCGGCGGCGGGACCTCCGCGAGCCGAACTGCACGCCGCCGAGGCCGCGCCCGCGGAACCGGCCCCGGCCGACGGAAGCGACGGAACCGGCCCCGACGACCGCATCACGGGGGGCCGGAGCCCCGATGACGGATCCGACGCCCCGGATCCCGGGGCGGCGGCGGAGAACGAGCGGCCCGAGGAGGACCGGAGCCGCGCCCTGCCCGTACGCATCCCCCACCCGCACGCACTCGCCCTCCCGTTACGGACGGCACGCGCGCTGCGCCCCCTGAAGCAGTACCGCCCGCACCCCTCGGCCGAGCGGCTGGACGAAGCCGGGACCGCCGCGCAGATCGCCCACTCGGGCCTCCTCGACGTGGTGACGCGCCCCGCCCGCGACCGCTGGCTGGACCTCACCGTGGTCGTCGACGACGGTGTCTCGATGCTGTTGTGGCAGCAGCTGTGTTCGGAGCTCAACTCGCTGCTCGCCCACCTCGGCGCCTTCCGCCAGATCCGCACCTACGGACTGCGGCTGCGGCCCGGCCGGATGCCCCGGCTGAGCTCCCGGCCGTTCGTCCCCGACGCGCCGACCGTGTCCGCCGAGGTCCTCACCGACCCGTCGGGCCGCACCATGACCCTGGTGATCTCCGACGGGGCCGGACCCGGATGGCGCACCGGTGCCATGCGCGCCGTACTTTCGCGCTGGGCCGCCTGCGGCCCGACCGCGGTGATCCACACGCTGCCGCCCCGGATGTGGCGCGGTTCCGGACTGCCCACCCGGCGCTGGTCGGTGCAGTCACCGGGGCCGGGGGCCGCCAACGCCACCTGGCGGGTGCGTCATCCGGTCCTGCCCGAGGCGCTCGCGCCGTTCGGCATGACCCCCGTCCCGGTCCTGACGCCGTCGCCCGAGGCGTTCGCCGAGTGGGCCGTGGTCACCGCGTCCGGAGGCTCCAGCAGGGTGCTCGCCCTGTGGGACGCCGACGCGGCGGAGCAACAGCGTCCGCCCGGGGCCGGGGCCTCCTCGCGCACGAAGGGGCGGGCTCGCCGCGTCCGGCCCGACGCACAGGTGCAGCGGTTCCGCCGCGCCGTCTCCCCCGAGGCCTACCGCCTGGCCGCCCACCTGGCGGCGGTGTCACCGCTGACGATCCCGGTGATGCGGCTGGTGGCCCGCTCCCTGCCCCGCCCGGTCACCACGGCCCATCTGGCCGAGGTGTTCCTGAGCGGCATGCTCCGTCCGGCCGAGGCCGGACCCGGATCACCCGCCGCCGCGGTCCTGCCCCAGCAGCGGGTCTTCGCGTTCACCAGCCGGTCCCGGGACATCCTTCTGGACGCCGTCCCCACCACCGAAGTGCTCGCCTCCACCCGTCGGGTGTCCGAGCACATCGCCGAACTGGTGGGCCGGTCACCGGACTTCCCCGCGTGGCTGAGCCGCCCCGACGGCACGAGCCGGCTGGCCGACGACACCACGGCCTTCGCCTGGCTGAGCCCCGCGCTCCAGGACCGGCTCGGGCTGAGCGGACTCTCGGCACAGGAGTGGGCGAAAGAGCCCACGCTGCCACGGGAGATCCGGTTCAGTCCCCCGGGGAGCATCTACCCGCAGTTCCCGATGGTGGGCTACTCGCAGACGAACACCACCTGGTCAGCCACCGACGGCGTCCAGTCCCTCGGTGACTACCGGCTCACCTGGCAGGCCAGGCAACCGGGCGGGCCCTCCCTCTACGCCGGAACCGACGGCCGGCACACCGCGGTGATCCGTGCGAGCACGGCGCGCGGCGCGTCCGTGGTCCGCCGGGAAGCCCTCGCCCTCGCCCGGTTCGATCACCCCTGCCTCCCCTCGCTCCTCGACGCCGATCTGGGCGCCAAGGGCCCCTGGGCCGCCGCCACCGGCGCGCTCACCCGGCTCGGGCAGGGCGCACCGACACTGCGCACCCTCGCCCGGGGGCTCCGGCTCCACGAGAGCTTCGGCACGGACCTGATCCTGGTGCTCGGTCAGCGGCTCGCCTCGGCACTCGATCACAGCCACCACGCGGGAGTCGTGCACGGCCATCTGTCGGCGGACCGCGTGCTGCTCACCCTCGACGGACCGCTGCTCGTCGGCTGGCACCGCTCCCGGATCGCCGACCCGGGGACCGCCCCCGCACCCGGCCGGACGGGGGCGGACGTGCGCGCGCTCGCCGCTCTGCTCGGGCTGCTCGGGGCCCGTACGGACTGGCACCCGACGAGCGGGGAGCACTTTGCCCCCCTGCTGACCGGGGACGACGACGCACGGGCACAGGCGGTGGGTCACGAGCTTGCCGAGGAGATCACGGACCCGTGCCTGGCCGCCGTCCTGCGCCCGTTCCTGACGCTGCCCGCGCGTGACAGGGCGATGTCGGCGGAGTCCCTGCTGGCCGCCTTCCGGGACCGCGTCCCCCGGGACGCGTTCCTGCAGCCGTTCTCCTGGTGGCTCCCCGAGAGCACCAGGGTCCTCATCGACGACGCCCGGCTCGACCTGTCCTCCCGGGCCGCGCCGGATCCGCACCTCCTGCACCCGGTGCCGCTGCCGCCCGAGGCCGAAGTCCCTCTCGTCCCGGGGAGGGAACTCGCCACGGACGACGAGGACACGGACGTCCATGAGCCCGGGCGGCGCGGACGGCAGCTCACGAAGTGGTTCCGGTTGCCGGGCCGCCCCGAGCAGGTCCCTCGCCGTGGTCTCCTCCGCCGCAGGAGGGCGGGCGCGCGGGCGGTCATCCGGCCGGCCGACAGCGGAACGGGCCACCAGGGCCGTCTCGCCCTGATCTTCGGCGGGGGAACCGGTTGCGGGCGGTCCACCGTCGCCGTGCAGCTCGCCTCCGCCGTCGCCGAGGCCGAACCCGCTCCCGGGCGTCCCCCCGTACTGATGCTGCCGTTCCGTCCCGCGGCGAACGTCATCGGATACCGCATGGCGACCGACGAGACGGCCGTCGGGTACCGGCAGGTCTCCCCCGGCCCCCGGGTGGCGGCGACCATCTCCCCCGACGCCCTGGCCCTCTCCCCCTCGGGGGGCTGGGTGACGCTCAAGGACTCCAACGGCGCGGACTTCGTGCACCAGTACGCTCCCGCCGGACAGCCACCGCCCCCGCCCCGGCAGCACCGGGACATCCTGTCCCGCATGCGCGGGCTGGGCACCCTCGTGATCGACTACGCAGGCGGCTTCGCGCCGCCCGGGCCGTCCCTGCGCGGGACCTTCGGTGACGTCGACCGGCTCGTGGTCGCCTGCTCCGGAGACCCCGGCCAGCTGGCGGACACCGCGGCGGAGCTGACCTGGCTCGACCAGCACGGACACGCCCGGCTCGTCTCCGAGGCCGTCCTCGTCCTGTCCGACGTGACGGGAACGGCCGAAGGGCGGTCCGGTCTCACCGAAGCGGAGGGCCGACTCGGCAGCCGCGTACGGACCACGGTGCGCATCCCGCACGACCCGGCGTTGCGCGACGGCGGACTGGTCGACTTCTCCGATCTCACGCCGATGACGCAAGAGGCTTTCCGCACGGCCGCCCGCGCCCTCTTCCCCTGAGCCGGAGGCTGCCCCTGATCACCTCCGCCGGGGCAGCCCGCCGGGTCGAGGTCGAAGCGCCGGGGGCCGGGAGCCGGGAGCCGGGCTCGAGGTCGGAGTGATTCACGAACGGCAGCCTTCTTCCGGGAGCAGGCCAGGCCACGTGACACAACAGCCCGACGCCGCCCCCTACCCCTTCGACCTGTGCCGCCGTACGGCTCCCGCCTCCGACCGCCGCCGACGTGAGGCGGACGGAACCGTTGGTCCCCGCTGTGCGTGGTGTCCTAGCGTGTGCAGTAGTGAAGGGCGAGAGCTCACGTGCGGGGAGGGCTTCCAGTGGGTGACGGGGCAGCGCTGGTGGATCGGATAGCCGAGCGGCGGGCCGGGGTCGGGGATCCGGGGGCTCTGGTGGGTGAGCTGCGGCGGGCTCTCGTGCTCGTGCCGTACGACCGGGGCGGGTTGTGGACCGCGGAGTTCGGGGGGATCCGGTGGGTGTGCGGGTTCACCGATGAGGCGGCGTTGGCGCGGTTCGCCGAGGAGCGGGCGGTGGTGGAGGGGACTGCCGGGGCGGCCTCCGGGAGTTGGGAGTACGCGGCGTTTCGCGGGGCCCGGCTGCTGGATGAGGTCATTCCGGCGATGGGGGTGCCGGCCGGGGTCGCGGTGAACGTGGCCGATCCGGACGGGTCGATGCTGTTCCCGCCGGTCGTGGGGATCGTGCCGGATGCCGTCGCCGTCGATGGCGGCGTACCCGGCGGGGGGCGGGAGCTGTGAGCGGTACGGGGGCTGAAGACCTCAACGTCGATCCGGTCAGCGTTCAGAAGATCACCTCCGGGCTGCGCGGGGCCGTGGCCGAGTTGAAGGAGATCGGCGACGGCACGGGTGCGGTGCTGGGCAAAGGGCTGTCCGAGCTGTCGATGACCGGGATGGAGGCCGGGCATCACGGGCTGTCCGTGGACTTCGAGGACTTCTGCGAGCGGTGGGAGTGGGGGGTGCGAGCGCTCGTCCAGGACGCCAACGCGATCGCGGCCAAGCTCGGGCTGGCGGCGGGGATCGTGTGGGAGGAGGACCAGTACGTCCAGGGCACGCTGAAGATCGCCGTGAACGCGGGCGTGGGGAATCCGCATGCCTCGGAGGACGAGATCGTCAAGCAGGGGTGGGGCGATGTGCTCACCCCGGACTATCTGAGCCCCGACTACAGCCGTGAGTCGTTCGAGCGGGCGGCGGACGAGGCCGGGCAGACCTGGAAGGACACCGGGCGGGCGCTGGTGACCGAGGGGAACGGCGGGCGTCAGGCGGAGCAGCTGAACGAGCTGTTCGGCGTGGACCAGGAGGCGTTCGACCGGTCCGTGGACGACATGTTCGGGCCATCGCCCGAGGAGCGGGCCCGACAGCAGCAGGGTGGCGGGGGGAACTAGGACATGGGGTTCAAGGATTTCGTCAGCGACATCACGCCCGATGTCGTCGAGGACGCGGTCGAGGACGGTGTCGAGTGGGCCGGTGACCGGGTCGAGGACGCCGGGAACTGGGCCGGTGACCGGCTGGATGACGCCGGCTGGGAGTCCGGGGCGGACTGGGTCCGGGAGAAGTCCCGGTCCGTCGCGAACCGGATGGGCGCCGAGGTCGACGAGATGGACCTCGGGCAGACCGAGGACAAGACCAAGCTCATCTACGGCAGCCCGTCCACGATCCGGGCCTCCGCCACCCATCTGCGGAAGTTGCAGGGGTCGTTCGACCAGGTCGGCGGCGGGCTCAAGGGCGTGGACTCTTCCGCGATCAAGGGGCAGGCGGCCGACGCCTTCCGGGACTCCGTGTCGATCGAGCCGCCCAAGTGGTTCAAGGCCGCCGACGCCTTCGAGAAGGCCGCCGCCGCGCTCGACTCCTTCGCCGGGACCGTGGAGTGGGCGCAGGGGCAGGCGCAGACCGCGATCGACAAGTGGAAGGCGGGGACCAAGGCGTCGGAGGAGGCCAGGGACGCGTACAACGCGAAGGCGGACACGTACAACAAGGCCGTCGACGCCTACAACGCCAAGCCCGCCGACGAACGCGACCCCTCCACTCTGCCGCCCAAGCCGGGTGCCTTCGAGGACCCGGGCACCGGGCGGATGGAGGAGGCGCAGGAACTGCTCGCGGAGGCGCGCAAGCAGCGCAACACGGCGGCAGAGACCGCGCGCAAGGCCGTGACCGCGGCCCGGGACGCCGCGCCGCCGAAGCCGCGCTACGCCGAGCAGGCCATGGACGGGCTCGCCGAGTACCAGGTGATCAAGACCCATATCGCGGGCGGCGTCGTCAAGGGCGCGGCGGGCATCGTGAACTTCGCGCGGAGCGTCAACCCGACGGACCCGTACAACATCACGCACCCCGCCGAGTACGCGCTCGCGCTCAACAACACCGCCGCCGGGCTCGTCCGGGTCGCCAACGACCCTTGGGGCACCGGCAAGCAGATGATCGACGGGTTCATGAAGGACCCCGCCGAGGGGTTCGGCCGGCTCCTGCCCGACCTGGCCCTCACCGCCGCAACCGGCGGCGCGGGGGCGGGCGTCAAGGGCGCCCGGGTGGTGAAGGAGGCCGCCGACCTCGCCTCCGACGCGCGCAACCTGGAGCGCGCCGCACCCGACGGCACCCACAACCGGCCCGACGGCGAGCGGACGTGCAAAGGCACCGACCCGGTCGACCTCGCCTCCGGGCGCATGTTCCTCCCCCAGACCGACGTGGTGCTGCCCGGGGTGCTGCCCCTGGCCTTCACCCGCCGGGTGGAGTCGGGCTACACCGCGGGCCGGTTCTTCGGACCCTCCTGGTCCTCCACCGTCGACGAACGCCTGGAGATCGACGCCAACGGTGTCATCCACGTCACCGACGACGGCCTGCTCATCACCTACCCGCACCCCGTGCCGGGGCTGGCCACCCGCCCCGAGAGCGGGACCTCGCGCTCCATCCTGAGCCGCGACGACGCCGGCGACTACACGCTCGCCGACCCCGAGACCCGGCTGACCAAGCACTTCGCCGGCCCCGACGGTACGGAGCCCGGGGAGGACGGCGAAGCCTGGCTCGTCCAGATCGCCGACAGCAACGGCAACACCATCACCGTGGACCGGACGGACGACGGCTCCCCGCTGGCCCTGGTCCATTCGGCCGGTTACCACCTGTCCCTGGCCACCGCCGACGGGCGCGTCACCGCACTGACGCTGACCGGTACGGACGACGGGCCCGGCGGCCGGACGGAACGGCCTGTCATGGCCTACGGGTACACGGACGGCGACCTCACGACCGTCACCAAGCCCTCCGGCGCCACTCTCGCCTTCGCGTACGACGCCCACCACCGCGTCACGGGCTGGACCGACTCCAACGGCCGCCGCTACGCCTACACCTACGACGACCAGCACCGGGTGACCTCCGAGGGCGGCGAGGCGGGCCACTTCCGCGTCACTCTCGACCACGGTCAGCCCGATCCCGCGACGGGGCACCGCACCACCACCCTCACCACCGCCGAGGGCCACACCACACGCCACCTCATCGGCCCGGGGTCCCGCATCCTCGCGACCACCGACCCGCTCGGCCACACCACCCGTTTCACCTACGACGACCGCGGCAACCGGACCGGCACCACGGACCCGCTCGGCCGGACGACCCTCTACTCCTACGACGAGGAGGGGCGGCTCTCCGCCCTCACCCGCGCCGACGGCAGCACGATCCGCGCCGAGCGCGACACCTCGGGGCACGCGACCGGGATCACCGCGCCCGGCGGTGCCCGGTGGCGGCAGGAGTTCGACGACCGGGGCAACCGGCTCTCCATCACCGACCCCGCCGGGCGGACCACCCGCTACACCTACGACGCATACGGCCGCCCGGACACCGTCGTCGACGCCGCGGGGGAGGTCACGACCGTACGCTGCGACCGCGCGGGCCTGCCGCTGGAGGTGACCGACCCGCTCGGTTCCACGGTCCGCTACCGGCGCGACGCCTTCGGCCGCCTCCTGGAGTCCGCCGACGCCTCGGGCGGGGTCACCCGCTTCGAGTGGAACGCCGACGGACAGCTCGCCCGCCGCACCGCGCCCGACGGCACCGCCGAGTCGTGGACCTGGGACGGCGAGGGCAACTGCCTCACCCACACCGACCCGCTGGGCCGCACCACCCGCTACGAGTACAGCCACTTCGACCTCCTCGTCGCCCGCACCGGCCCGGACGGGTGCCGCCACACGTTCGACCACGACGCGGAGCTGCGCCTGACCCGGGTGACCAATCCGCAGGGCCTGGAGTGGAGCTACGCGTACGACGCCGGGGGTCGGGTGATCGGCGAGACGGACTTCGACGGGCGCGACCTCCGCTACGAGCTCGACCCCCTCGGCCAGGTGGTCCGCCGCACCACGCCCCTGGGCGAGACCGTCGACTACGAGCGCGACCACGCCGGCCGGGTGATCCGCAAGACCGCGGGCGGCCGGACCACCGCCTTCACCTACGGCCCCGGCGGCCAACTGCTGCACGCCGCAGGCCCGGACGGGGAACTCCGCTACCAGTACGACCGCAGCGGCCGGGTCAAGACGGAGCTGGCCGACGGCAGGGTCACCACGTACGCCTACGACGCCCTGGGCCGCCGCACCCGCCGCGTGACCCCCTCCGGGCAGGTCGCCACGTACGCGTACGACGTGGCGGGGCGGCTCGTCCGGCAGACCAGCGGCGGGCACGAGGTGACGTTCGACCGTGACGCGGCCGGTCGCGAACTGGTGCGCAGCTTCGGCGAGATGCTCACGTTCACGACGGAGTGGGACGCGGCGGGACGCGTCGCCGGGCAGGAGACCGCGTCCGGTGGACGCAGCCTCAACCGCCGCACGTACGCCTACCGCTCCGACGGGATGCTGACCGGGATCGACGACGCGCTGTCCGGCCCCCGGCGCTTCGACCTCGACCCGGCCGGCCGTGTCACCTCGGTGCACGCGGACGGCTGGAGCGAGACGTACGCCTACGACGAGGCGGGCAACCAGACCGCCGCTTCCTGGCCCGCGTCCATGCCCGGGCAGGAGGCGACCGGCCCGCGCGCGTACTCCGGGACGCGCATCACCCGTGCCGGGGACGTCCGTTACGAGCACGACGCCGCGGGCCGCATCGTCCTGCGGCAGCGGACACGGCTGTCGCGCAAGCCCGACACCTGGCGCTACACCTGGGACGCCGAGGACCGCCTGACGGCCGTCGTCACCCCGGACGGCACCCGGTGGCGCTACCTCTACGACCCGCTCGGACGCCGTACGGAGAAGCAGCGGCTCGCTCCCGACGGCGTCACCGTCGTCGAGCGGACGGCCTTCACCTGGGACGGCAACACCCTCTGCGAACAGACCACGACCTCCACCGGTCTGCCACACCCGGTCGTCCTCACCTGGGACCACGCCGGCTTGCGTCCGCTGGCCCAGACCGAGCGCATCGTGACGGCCGACTCCTCCCAGAAGGAAGTGGACCGGCGCTTCTTCGCCATCGTCACCGACCTCGTCGGCACGCCCACCGAACTCGTCGACGAGTCCGGTGACATCGCCTGGCGCACGCGCGCCACGCTGTGGGGCACGACCACATGGTCGCGCACCTCCACCGCCTACACCCCGCTGCGTTTCCCCGGTCAGTACTTCGATCCGGAAACGGGGCTGCACTACAACTACTTCCGCCATTACGACCCGGAGACGGCCCGCTATCTGACGCCGGACCCGCTCGGGCTCCTGCCCGCCCCGAACCCCTCGACGTACGTCACCAACCCCCACACCTCGGCCGACCCGCTCGGGCTCGCGCCCGTCGACTGCCCGGACGAGACGGTGACGGTCTACCGCAAGCAGACGGATCATCCCCTGAGCCAGCGCGTCCACATCGGCGAGAACGGCGAGGTGACGATCACCGGGCACGGGAAGCTCTACCTCAATATGAGCGGCGACATGAAGCACACCGTCGAATTCCGTTCGGACGGCGGACAGATCGTGTCGTACGAAATCCCGAAGTCGTATCGCGATTCCATTCACGAGAATGCGCTCCCACAGAACAAGGCCGACCACCCTGACGGTGACGCATTCACCCGACAGGAATGGAAAGCACTTCTGAAGGAATACCCAGAGATATCCGACCCGACCAAGGGGCCGCACCTGTACGGCATTCCCGATAAACTGCTCGACGGCTTGCGGGATGCTATCGTCCCCGGTTCGGGACGCGTGGTCCAGGAAGGGTGACCCACCTCAGATGATGCACACCAGCGACAGCCTGGCCGCCGAGTTCCGGCGTGTCCGGGAGCGTCCGGACACGGATGCCGCGCCCCCGGTTCTCTCCCTCTTCGTCATCGATGTCCCAGGGGACGCCGCGGCCTACGTGGAGCGCCTGCGCTCGGTGCTCGCGCCCGCCGTACGGCTGGGCTGCACGGCGGACTTCGAGCAGGAGAGCCTGCCGGTCGACGAGGTGCCGGGGTGGTTCGCCGCGGTGGGTTCCGGGGGCGAGGAGCGGGTACCGCAGTTCGCCCGGACGGGCCGCGGGGCGTACGCGGAGCACACCGGGGGCGGGCGGCCCTGGGATCTCCAGGACTGGCTGTACCGCTTCGACCCGGACGAGGACTCCCGGGGCTGGGAGTGGTGGGACGCCACGGTGGCCGGTCCGTCCCGTGTCCATGTCTGGGTGGACAGCTGGGGGGAGTCCTTCTTCGGATGCCAGGATCTGCTCTGGGCCGCATTCACGGCCGGGGCGGTCCGCGTCGCGGGGCCGACGGTTCAGAAGGCCGCCGTGTGGTCCGCGGAGCGGACTTCCCAGCCGAATCCGTAGACCGCTGCATCTTATTTCCGTCTCATTCCGGGAGAACTCATGACCGACAGCAAGAACATCAACAATCCCGTGGGGATGGGCGGAGGCCAGCGCAAGCGGCAGTCCCGCGCCGAACGGCAGAACAACGGTCCGCACCGCAACCTCGACCGCAAGAACGCGGCCGAGCAGAAGGCGGAGCTGGTGCGCAAGATGCGGGAGAAGGCGGGCGCGAGCGGGAGTGCCGGGCAGCCGGGCGTGGCGGAGAGCTCCGGGCAGGCGGGCGCTGCCGACGAGGCCGGGCAGACGGACACCCCCACTGGCTGAAGGATCCGTGATCCACGCGTTCGCGTTCCGCTTCCGAGGCCCGGCGGGCGGGCTCGCCGTGAATCTGCGGGCCGAAGTCGCTCCGCTCGGAGGCGGGACCCCGCCGCACAGCATGCAGATCCACAGGAAGATCTGGCTCGGTCTACCGGCATCCGGCCTGCACTGGAAGGACGCCGCCTGGCTGGCGTTCGGGGTGTCTCTCAACGCCGGCACCTTGAGTGAGCTCGTACCCGACGGCGTTCTCGTTCTCGCGTCCTCACTCGACTATCCGCTGAGTGACTACCGATCCGAGGCGGCGGCGTTGGCCATGGACGGGTGGCTCCATGAGCGGTTCGATCTGGAGAGCTCAGGTGCCGCCGTCACGTACGACGCTTCACGGGGCGGGTTCGCCTTCTCCTGGGGTGGGACGGCCGGCCCATTCTCCGATGCTCCGCCGTGAAGCCTCTGTACGGTGAACCCGTTGCGGCCGGAGCGCGGCCCGGCCGGTCTCGTCAGCCGTGCAGCGTCGCGTTGCTGTAGACGTACAGGCCGATCACCCCGACGACGCAGATGACGATCACCCACGAGCCGAACCCGGTGTGCCGTCCCCCGCTCTTGCGGCGCGCCGTCTTTCCCGGCCGGCGGGCCCGGCCGGACCCGGGCGCCGCCCCGCCCCGCGGGACCCGCTCCGCATCGGACGCCGCATCGGCCAGCAGCCGTCGGCAGGCTGCGGCGAGTACGTCCGTACCGGCGGAGAGAGGCACCACGGCCTCCGAGCGCGCCGGGGCGGTGGTGCCGCCGTCCAGGATGCGCCCGGCGCGTACGAGGATCTCGTCCCGGCCGCCCGCCGGGGCCAGGCTGATCCAGCGCCGTACGTGTTCGCCCCGGATGACCATCCCCCCGGACCGCTCCCGGTACACGGTGTGCTCGCGCCACAGCACGCCCGCCAATTCCGTAGCGGTGTCGCGCAGTTGTGCCCCCACGATCCCTCCCCCTCCGCCTCCCGGCGAATCGAACAAGCATCGCACTCTACTGGCGCGTGCAGATTCTGTGTTCGTCCGGGGGTGGCCGCCCGCACCTCTGCCGTGTCCGCCCGGGTCAGCGGGCGCTGTCCTCGGCGAGCGTGTGGGCAACCAGGGCGTTGGCGTGCCCGTGACCCAGACCGTGTTCGGACTTGAGCCAGCCGACCAGCTCCATGTGCTTGGTCAGCGGGGAGGTGCGGATGAGGTCCTTCCACTCGGCGACCGGGCGGCCGTACTTCTTCTCGATCGAGGGGAAGTAGCTGGCAGGGCCCTTCACGGCGTTGTCGCTCATGGTGTCTGTCCCGTCTTCGGTGTGCGTGTGGTTCGGAGGTGGTGCCGATGGTGTCGCGCGTATGTATGACCGGCGCCGGGCGGAGAAGTCATCGGTCTGTGGCCGACGGTCAGGTCACGGATCGGTCTCGTCGGCGGCCCGTAATCCGCGCGCCCGTTCACCTCGGCTACGGCATGCTGTCCCGGTGTACGAGAGCCATATGACCGTGCTGTGCGAGGGCGACGAACTGCGCAGGCTGGAACGCTGGGCCGCCCTCCGGCCCGACGTGAAGTTCACGCACATCGCGCTGGCCCGGGGCCGGGCCGCCTCCCAGCCGATGCTGACGCTGCGCGGGAGCCGGCCGTCCTACGAGGACGAGCTCGCCGCCGTCCGCGAGACCGGGGCGGCGCTGGCCGGGGACGGGTTCGCCGTGGCGCGCGTGAAGGTCGAGTGCGCGCCGTGGGCGGTGGAGGTGCCGCGCGACGACGCCGATGCCGTGGGGGAGGGGCATCCCCACGGCCGACGGCACTTCGAGCACCACGTGAAGCTCCTGCTCGAAGAGAGCGACGGCGATCGGGCCGGCCTCGTCGCGGTGGCCGTCCGGCACGGCGCGCACGTCTCCTGGAACGCGCGCCGCGTACGGGCGGACGGCCGGGAGGAACGCTTCGTCACCCAGCGCTGCCACCGCACGGGCGACCGGCGGGCGGCGCTCGCGCTGGACGCGCTGCTCGCGGAACTGGCCGCGCACGCCTACGAAGTGGTCGACGTGGAGCGGGAGTACGTGCTCCTGGACAGCGGTCCGGAGCTGGACGAAGGATGGTTGGAAGCGATATGAGCAGCGAACAGCGCCCGCCCTTTCCCGAGGTGGTGCCGGCCTCCGGCCCCGTGCCCCCCTCCGCCGGGCTGGACGCACGGCGCCGCTTCCTGGACGCCGTGCCGGGGACGATGCTGCGGGTGATGGACGACGAGGCCGTGCAGCGCACCGTCTTCGACCCCGCGCTCAAGCAGTTCCCGAACGCCTTCCGCGCCACCGACCCCGTCTTCCCCTCCCCCGCGGCAACCCGGGCCTGGCAGCGGGCCCGGGCCGCGGCGCTCGCCGCCGTACAGGACGGCGTGGCCGCGTCCCCGTGGGCCGAGGCGCTGGTGGTGCGCGGGAGTGCGCTCATGGCCCTGTGGTTCGGCGAGGAGGCGCGCGAGCCCGGTGACCTGGACTTCGTGGTCGCTCCCGCCTCGTGGCGGATGGAGGAGGAGCGGACCCCGGAGCTGCTGGCCGGTGTCGCGGCGGCGGCCGAGGCGCGGGCGGCGCGCGGAGCCCACGGGGTGCGGATCCGCGCCGCCGGGGCCGTGTGCGAGGACATCTGGACGTACGAGCGGGTGCCCGGCCGCCGCATGATGCTGCCCTGGGAGGCTCCCGGCACCCCGGGCGGGTGGGTGCAGCTGGACTTCGTGTTCGGCGAGCAGTTGCCCGAGCCGCCCGAGCGGATCGTCCTGCCGTCCGGCGCGGTGCTGTACGGGGCCACCCCCGCGCTGTCCCTGGCCTGGAAGGTGATGTGGCTGATCAACGACGCGTACGCCCAGGGCAAGGACCTCTACGACGCGACCCTGCTCGCGGAGCGGCACCCGCTCCCGTTCGCCCTGCTCCAGGAGGTGTTCCGGCTGGGCGGGGAGTGGCCGGAGACCGGGCGGACGTGGGTGGGGCGCGAGGATCTGGACGAGGGGCTGGGCTACGTCGAATGGCATCACTTCGCCGGGGAGTACCCGCGGTTCGAGGGCCGCGGGGAGGAGTTCGCCCGGCGGTTGCGGGCGGCGCTGGCCCCGACGTTCGCCGACGAACCCGGGTGACCCGGTCCGGGCCGGCCGCCGGAGGGTGACTCCGTTCTTTGCCCACTCTTTACCGTCGTCGCGGCCGGAGCCGGGATGTCCACGCCGCCCGGGCGTGTTGGCCCCGGGTGGACACCCCGGCTACGGACAGGACATCGACGTGACAGAGACGACGACGGAAGACGCGACGACAGCGGGCGCGGCGACGGCGGGCGGCGTGAGCGCCACCGCCCGTGCCGCGAGTGCCCTCTCCCGGCCGTTCTCGGTGCGCGGACTCACCGCCCGGAACCGGATCGCGATGGCGCCCATGACCCGGCAGTTCTCCCCGGACGGCGTTCCGGGGCAGGACGTGGCGGACTACTACACCCGCCGCGCCGCCGCCGACGTCGGGCTGATCATCACCGAGGGCACGTACGTCGACCACGAGTCCGCCGGGACCAGCGACCGGGTTCCCCGTTTCCACGGCGAAGCCGCGCTCGCGGGCTGGGGACACGTCGCGGACTCCGTGCACCGGGCGGGCGGCGCGATCATCCCGCAGCTGTGGCACGTGGGCGTCACCCGCACCGAGGGCGCCGGGCCCGTCCCGGACGCCGAGCCGGTCGGGCCCTCGGGCATCTCCCTGAGCGGCGAGCCCAAGGGCCGCGCCATGACGCAGAAGGACCTCGACGACGTCATCGCCGCCTTCGCCGACGCGGCGGCCGCCGCCGAGCGCCTCGGCTTCGACGGCGCCGAACTGCACGGCGCCCACGGCTACTTGATCGACCAGTTCCTGTGGTCCGGCAGCAACCGGCGGACCGACGCCTACGGCGGGGACCTGGTCGCCCGCACCCGGTTCGCGGCCGAGATCGTGGCCGCCTGCCGCGCCGCCGTGTCCGACGCCTTCCCCCTCTTCTTCCGGATGTCCCAGTGGAAGGCGGACGCGTACGAGGCGAAGCTCGCCGAGACCCCGCAGGAGCTGGACGCCCTGCTCACACCGCTGGCCGAGGCCGGTGTCGACGTCTTCCACGCGTCCACCCGCCGCTACTGGCTGCCGGAGTTCGAGGACTCCGACCTGAACCTGGCCGGCTGGGTGAAGAAGATCAGCGGCCGGCCGACCCTCACGGTCGGATCGGTCGGCCTGGACGGCGACTTCTTCAGCGCCTTCCAGGGCAACGACTCCAGCGTCACCGGCATCGAGCAGCTGCTGGACCGGATGGAGCGCGACGAGTTCGACATGGTCGCCGTCGGACGGGCGCTGATCGCCGACCCCGAGTGGGCGGCGAAGACCCTGCGCGGGCGCACCGAGGACATCACACCGTTCGCCGCGGAGATGCTGAAGACTCTGCACTGACCGGCAACGGAGCTGTTCCTAAGCCCTGTTCGCCGCTGCCGGAAGCTCCGCCCGGAGCGCGGCGATCAGGGCGCGGCTCGCCTCGTGGGCGGCGGCGCTGCCCTCGGCGGGGGTGGTGCCGGCGCGCTGGTGCAGCACGACCCCGAGGACCAGTCGGTCGGCCCCGGCGATCTTCTGCCGCGTGGCCCAGACGAGGTTGCCGCCCGCCGGGGTGGACGAGCCGGTCTTCAGGCCGATGACCCCGTCGTGGCCGAGCAGTTTGTTGGTGTTGCGGAAGGTCACCCCGGCGCCCGGGGCCGCGACGGAGGCGGTCGCCACGATCTGCCGGAAGGCCGGGTCCTTCATCGCGGCACGGGCCAGGGTCAGTTGGTCGGCCGACGTGCTCCGCGTGCTCGCCTCCATCCCGCTCACCCCGGTGTACGTGGTGGCGCGCATGCCGAGCCCGGCGGCGGTCCGGTTCATCTTCGCGACGAACGCCTTCTCGTCGCCCGCGTCCCAACGGGCCAGCAGCCGGGCCACGTTGTTGCCCGAAGGCACCATCATCAGCTCCAGCAACCGGCGTTGGGTGTACTCCCGCCCGGCGAGCACGGGAGCGGTCGTCTCGACGGAGGAGTACGACTCGTCGGCCGCCCGCTGGTCGGCGACCACGGTCGCGCCGGGGGCGTCGGCCCGCATCGGGTGGTCCTGGAGGATCACGTAGGCCGTCATGACCTTGGTGACGCTGGCGATCGGGACCGGCTTCTGCTCGCCCCGGGTGCCGAGGCTGCCGATCCCCTCCACCGCCACGCTCGCCTGCCCCTCGCGCGGCCACGGCAGGTGCAGCGACCGGGCGAGCGGCGCCACCCCCTCCCCCGGGCTGCCGTCGCCGCCCGGCGCGGTCGTGGACCGGCCGCCGCCCCCGGCCGCGTACCACCCTCCCGTGCCGGCCACGAGCACCACGGCGGCGGTCAGGGGTACGAGGACCGAGCGGTGGCGGAGGCGGCGAAGCCGGGCACGGAGGCGGACGCCATCTCCGGTGGGCAGGACCTCCCTTCCGGTGGGAGGGGGAACAGCGGAAACTGCGGGGACGGCGGGGACGGCGGGCATGGGTTCCTCCAGGTGGCACCGGTGCGGTTTCCCGTACCGGTGCCACCTTCGAGGAGTCGTTCTTCCGGACCCGTACAGCACCGTTTCGACGGCCGTGAAAGTGCGTTTCGGTTCCGTATCAGGCGGCGGCGGGTGGGAGCGGAGCCAGGTCGAGGGTCGCGACCGCTCCCCCGTCCGGGGCGTTCGCGAAGGTCAGCCGGGCTCCGAGCACCTCGGACTGGCCCTGGGCGACGGTCAGGCCGAGACCGTGGCCCCGGCCGCGTTCGCTCGCCCCGGTGCGGAACCGCTGGGGGCCGCGCTCCAGCAGGTCGGGCGGGAAGCCGGGGCCCCGGTCGCGTACGGTGATCCGCGCCCCGGCCACCGCCACCTCGACGGGGGCCGCACCGTGCCGGTGGGCGTTGGTGACGAGGTTGACCACGATCCGCTCCACCCGGCGCGGGTCCGTCTCCACCACTGCGGCCTCCGCCACGGTGACGCGGGTGTCCGTGCCCGTACGCCGCACCACGTCGGTGACCAGTTCGCCGAGCGGCACCGGGTCGAGGCGGGCCCGCTCGGCGCCCGCGTCCAGGCGGGAGATCTCCAACAGGTCCTCGACCAGCGCGTTCAGGGACCGCAGCCGGTCCCGTACGAGGCCGGCCGCCTCGTCGTCCTCGGGCAGCAGCCCGGCGGCGGTGACCAGACCCATCAGCGGGGTGCGCAGTTCGTGTGCGACGTCGGCGGTGAAGCGTCGCTCGTTCTCCAGCTTGCGCTGGAGAGCGGCGGCCATGTCGTCGACGGCCGACGCCATCTCGGTGATCTCGTCGCGGGCCCGCCCGGTCGTGCCGATCCGGGCGTCCAGGTCGCCGTCGGCGATACGGCGGGCGGTACGGGCCCCGTGGCGCAGCCGCCGGTTGATCGGTTCCGTGGCGAGGGCGGCGAGGGGGACGACGAACAGGAGGGCCGCGAGGACGGACTTGACGATGCTGCGGTCCAGGAGCTGCAGGCTGCGGACCTCGGTGCTCATGTCGTCCCGGACGACGAGGAACCGGTCCTCGTCGACGGCCACGGCGCCCCACATCCAGAACCAGTTGGGGGGATCGGCGTCGTACCAGGTGGCGTAGGCGCCGGTGTCCGGCGGGCCGGTCTCCTTCTCCGCGAGGGTCGCGAGGTCGCGCGCCAGCGGTTCCGGCAGTTCGTCCCTGCTCCGTACGTCGATGTCGGCCGGCGCCTTCCCCGTACGGCCGTACTCCCGCTCGGCGGCGATCAGCCGGGTCAGCGTCCGGTCGGTGCCGACGCTCAGACCGCGTTCCCGGGTCGCGTCGTGCACCAGGAAGCCGACCACGGCGGCGACCGCGCAGCACGCGGCGGCGGCGAGTGCGGCGATCTTCCAGCGCAGGGCGCGGGGATTGAGGAGGTCCACGGCGATCGGCGGCCGCTCAGCCGCGCACGAGCTTGTAGCCGAAGCCGCGTACGGTCTCGATCCGCCCGCTGCCGATCTTCTTGCGCAGCCGCAGCACGCACAGGTCAACGACCCGGGTGTCGCCCTCCCAGCCGTAGTCCCACACCTCGCGCAGCAGCCGCCGGCGGTCGAGGACCGAGCCGGGCGCGGCGGCGAATTCCAGCAGCAGCCGCAGTTCGGTGGGGGTCAGCGACACGGTCGCGCCGGCCCGGCGGACCTCCATGCCGAGGGTGTCGACGGTCAGGTCGCCGAAGGTCAGGATGTGGTCGGGGGCCCGGTCGGGCCTCTTGGACGCGGGGTTCTCCGGGTCCGGGCCGAAGGTGGCGCGCCGCAGCAGGGCGCGGATGCGGGCGACCATGACGGCGGTGTCGACCGGCTTGATCACATAGTCGTCCGCCCCCGCTTCCAGGCCCGCGACCACGTCGAGGGCGTCGCCTCGCGCGGACATCATCAGGACCGGGACGGGGCTCTCCTCACGGATCCGGTGGCAGAGGCCGATGCCGTCCAGCTCGGGCAGCATCACGTCGAGGATCAGCAGATCGTGCCCGCCCGCGCGGAAGGCCTCAAGACCGCTGAGCCCGTCGGCGGCGACATCGACCCGGTAGCCGTAGCGCTCCAGGGCCAGTTGGACGGCGCGGCGGATGGTGGCGTCGTCCTCGACCACGAGCACGCCGACGGGGGCGGGGCCGGGGCCGGGGGCCGGTCCTCGTGCTTCTGACACGCTGCCTACCTGGGCTTTCGAGGTCATCGGTCGACGGGGCAATGCGGAGGCGGTCGCTCGCATCGTAGTCGGGGGGAGGGCCGAGGACCGGCTCACCGGCTCAGCGACTCACTGACTCAGCCTGGCCGCCACCGGGAGGTGGTCGCTGCCGGTGGCGGGCAGGGTCCAGGCCGCGCGCGGGGTCATCCCCCGTACCAGCACGTCGTCGATGCGGACCGCCGGGAACGCCGCGGGCCAGGTGAACCCGAGGCCGGCGCCCGCCTCTCCCTGCGCGGACCGCAGCCGCGAGGTCACCGGGGCCAGCGCGCGGTCCCGGTACGTCCCGTTGAGGTCGCCCAGCACCACGACCCGGGGCGCGGGCTCAGCCCGGAGCGCGGCCGCCAGCTCCCGGGCGGCCTCGTTGCGGCGGCCCGTCGTGAAGCCCGCCGCCGAGACCCGTACCGACGCCAGATGGACCGCGTACACGGCGACGGGCGGTCCCTCGGGGGCCCGCACCGTGGCCCGCATCGCACGGGTCCACGGCATGATCGGGACCTCCTTCACGTCCGCCAGCGGGTGCCTGCTCCAGATGCCGACCCCGCCGATCACCGCGTGGTGCGGGTAGGCGGCGGCCAGCTCGCGGGAGTAGACGGCGGCCGACGCGTCGGACAGCTCCTCCAGCGCCAGTACGTCCGCGCCGGCGGCGGCGAGCACGCGCGCGGTCCCGGCAGGATCGGGGTTCCCCTCGTCCACGTTGTGGCTGACCACCGTCAGATCGCCGCCGCCGGAACGCTTGTCGGCCAGGGCTCCGCCGAAGAGCGTGACCCATACGACGGCCGGCGCGAGGACCGCGACGGCGGCGAGCCGGGACCGGAGTACGGCGGCGAGCACGAGCAGGAACGGCACGCCGAGGCCCGTCCAGGGCAGCAGCGTCTGGAAGAGGCTGCCCGCGTTGACGCCCGCGTTCGGGATCGAGGCGTGGAGCGCCATCGCCGCCGCCCAGACGACCGCCGCCCCGGCGAGGACCCGACAGGCCCCGCGCCGGCGGGCGGCGGACCGGGCGGGAGAGGGCCCTGCGGGATCGGAGCCGGTGGAATCCGACGCGGTCGGTTCGGGACCGTTGGGAGCGGGCGTCCCGTCCGTGGAAGCCGCTGCGGATTCCGTTGGGCTCAGCACGGCACAGGTCTCCTGACGGTCGCGTACACCGGGGATCGGGTACGCCGACAGCCTCCGGGAACGCCGCTTCCGGCCGGTCAGGGGCGTGCTTCGAGCACCGCGCGGCTCTGTTTCAGGTGCGTATCGGTGCAGTGCGGCGACGAAGCGGCGCTCACCGGCCGCACCGAGACCTGTACGCCTGCGGCGCTCTTTTCCCGGCCCGGCGGATCAGCGGGTCTCGGTGAGCGGGCCGTACGCGTCGGGGCGACGGGTGGTGAGGAACGGGAACAGCTCCAGCCAGTCGCGCCGGGCATCCAGGTCGAGGTCGGCGACGAGGACGGCGGGCTCGTCGCGGGGGGCCTGGGCCAGGACGCGGCCGTACGGGTCCACGATGAACGAGCTGCCGTAGAAGGTGAGGCCGTTCTCGGCGCCGATGCGGTTCGGGACGACCATGAAGGTGGCGTTGGCGATGGCGTTGCCGGTGATCACCTTCTGCCAGAGCGGCTGGGAGTCGAAGCCGGGGAAGCCGGGCTCGGAGCCGATGGCGGTCGGGTAGACGAGGACGTCGGCGCCGGCCAGCGAGTAGGCGCGGGCCAGCTCGGGGAACCACTGGTCCCAGCAGGTCGGCAGGCCGAAGCGGGCCCCGTCGACCTCGACCAGCGGGAAGGCGTCGTCGCCCGCCGGGCCGGCCCGGAACCAGTCGTCCTCGTAGTAGCCCTCGGTCACCGGGATGTGGGTCTTGCGGGTGCGCTGGGCGAGGGTGCCGTCAGGGGCGACCAGGATCGCGGTGTTGTAGCCGAGGCCGTCGTCCTCGCCGCCGGGCGCCGGGGCCTTCTCGTACAGCGAGGCGTGGACGTACACCCCGTGCTCCCGGGCGGCCTCGGCGGCGAACGTGAAGGTGGGGCCCGTCAGCAGCTCCTCCGGGGCGGCGGGCTCGGGGTGGTCGGCGCGGCGGACGACCGCGAAGTACGGCGAGAGCGTCAGCTCCTGGAGGCAGACCACCCGGGCGCCCTCCCCCGCGGCGAGCCGGATGCCCTCCAGCAGGGCGGCGCGGTGCTCGGCCGGGTCGCGGTGCCAGCGCTGCTGGACCGCCGCGACGCGCAGGGGCGCGCGCTCGGCGGGGCGGGTCCGGGTCGGGGAGGCGGGCGGGTTGTACGCGGTGATCAGACGCATGACCGGTTCCAGGGGCGAGGGGACGGGGGGAGGGCTGAGGGGAGGACTGGGGCGGCGAAGCCTGCCGGAACGTTCCGGCAACGGATCGAATCTAACCCTGCCGGAACGTTCCGGCAACCCTCCGGGCCGTACGGCCGCCGACGTCTAGACTTCACCCCCGTGACCTCCCGCACCGTGACCCTGCTCGACGTAGCCCGTGCCGCCGGGGTCTCCAAGAGCACCGTCTCGGACGCGCTCCAGGGCTCGGGGCGGGTCGCCGACGCCACCCGGGACCGGGTCCGCGCGGTGGCGGAGGAGCTGGGCTACCGCCCCAACAGCGCCGCCCGGCGGCTGCGCCGCGCCAGCACCGGGGCCGTCGGCCTGCATCTGCCGGCCACCGCGACCCGGCTGGACTACTACATGAACCTCGCTTTCGGGGCGGTGGAGCGCGCCCAGGAGGACGGGCTCGACATGGTGCTGCTCGCGCCGTCGGGGGCGGCGGGCGGGCGGATCGCCTCGCGCGTCGACGGGCTGCTGGTGATCGACCCCGAGGCGGGCGACAGCGCGGTGCCGGGGCTGCTCGACGCGGGCGTCCCGGTGGTCACCGGTGAGCGCTACCTCGGCCCGGCCGCCGGCCCCAGCGCCGCCGTGGTCTGCGACAACGCCGCCTCGCTGACCGCCCTCCTCGACCATGTCACCGAGCGCGGCGCCCGCCGCCCCGCCGTCCTCGCCCCGTCCGGCTCCTCCGCCTGGGCGACCGCCCTGCGCGCGACGGCCCGGTCATGGGGGCGGGCCCACGGGGTGGAGGTGGCGCTGCGCACCGTGCCGTTCGCGGCGACGCCGGCGGAGGCCGAGGAGACGACCCGGGCCCTGCTCACCGCGGACCCCGCCGTCGACGCCGTGATCTGCGCTCCCGACGGATCGGCCCCGGGCGTCCTGCGCGCGGCGGCCGCTCTCGGCCGGGATGCCGGCCAGGTCGGCGACGGGGCCGGCCACGGAGTCGGCCTCGAAGCTGGTCTCGAAGTCGGGCGGACCGGCGGAAGCGGTACGACCGGTGCCGGCCTGCTCGTCGCGTCCTGCGTCGACGGCCCCGCCACGCGCAACGCCGAGCCGCCCGTCACCGCCGTCGACCTGCGCCCCGCCGCCTACGGCCGCGCCTGCGCCGAGCTGCTCTGCGACATCCTCGCGGACCGGGCCGCCCCCGACACCGTCCGCCGCCACGCCTGGTCCCTGGAGACCCGCGCCTCCACCGGCCCCGCCTGAGCAACACACCACGCCCCCCACCACCCCGCCCGGCGAGGATCCGGTAGGGGAACAACACGCCCCAGGGCGGGGGCGGAACCCGTCCCCGGGCGGGGGTGCATCGCGGATCGGATCCCTAGCGTTCATGGGGTCAAGATCCATTCGGAACGGCCCGGCCGCACAGCCGCGCCGCTTCCTCGCGTGAAAGGTGTGAGCCTCATGGCGAACCCCAACGTCGGCATCCTCGAAGAGATCGACGACCAGAACCTCGACGCCGTCAGCGCCGCCGGTCAGGGCTGGGGAACCATCGTGTCCTCCCTCAGCTGCTACGGCGCCAGCTACGTCCTGGGGAACAACGGGAACTTCTGCACGGCCACCGCCGAGTGCCAGAACAACTGCAAGTGACCGTATGACGCCGGGACCCACCTCCCGGCGTCACCCCCCCTCCCCTCCCGAGGGGGACCCCCCCGCCCTGCCCCGCCCCGTCCTGGATCCGGTGTTCATGAACAGTCACGACGTCTCCCCCGGCACCGCCGAAGCGCTGCGGACGTATCTGCCGGAGCTCACCGACCCCGAGCTGATCGCGCACGTCGAGGAACGGCTGCGGGCGGCGGCGACAGCGGACGAGGGCGAGCAGAACCAGGAACTGCCCGACGCGCCCCCCGCCTACGACCCCTCCGTCGACCCCGACGGGCTCTTCCACGACTACTTCCGCCACTTCGTCGCGCCCCGGACCGGCCTCGTACGCCATGCCGCCGCGCAGTCGCCCGTGATCGCCGCGCCGCGGCGGATCGTCGACGACTTCGTCACGCACCAGACGGGACTCGTCTCCCGGCTGATGATCCGGACCCTGGTCGAGGAGCTCCACCGGCGGCGCACGGCAGGCCTGCTGGACGGCGACACCCCCGAGGAGCGGTACGCCGCCTTCCGGCGGTGGACCAACAGTCCGGGCGGACACCGCGAGTTGACCGCGCGCTATCCGTACCTCTTCTCGACGGTGAGCCGCCAGGTCGAGGCGTCCGCGCGGTACGTCGTCGAGATCATCGAGGAACTCGACTCCTCCGCGACGCGGTTGGGCGCGCTCCTGCCGGCCGGCGGTCCGGAACTGCCCCGCGTCGAGCGTCTCGTCCTCGGCGAGGGCGACACCCACAACGGCGGACGCTCCGTCGCGCAGGTCCTGTTCACCGACGGCGCCCGGGTGCTCTACAAGCCGCACCCCATCGGCGCGGAGGCCGGCTACAGCGCCTTCGTCTCCTGGATGAACGGCCGGATCGGCACCGATCTGCCGACCGTCGCCGTGGTCCCCACCGAGCACGGCGGGTTCGTGGAGTTCATCCCCACCGAGGAGTACGCGGGCGAGCAGAAGGACTACTTCGCCCGGATCGGCACCCTCGCGGGCATCCTCTTCCTCCTGCGGGCCACCGACATCCACTTCGAGAACATGGTGTCCTGCGCCGCCGGGCCCGTCGTCATCGACACCGAGACCCTGCTGTCGCCCCGGCTGAACCTCCCCGAGGCGTACGACGACGGCGCGGCCTCCACGATCGGGGCGCTCACGCTCCGGGAGTCGATCATCGGGTCGGGGCTGCTGCCGCTCGTCGTGCGCTCGGGCGACGACGACGAGGGCATGGACATCGGCGCGATCGGCTACGACACCGGGCAGCGTTCCCCGTACAAGTCGCTGAGCCTCCAGAACCCGGGGCGCGACGACATGTTCGTCGGGATGGTGACCACGACGACCACGGCCGCCAACGCCAACCTCGCCGTACAGCGCGCCACCCAGCTGCCCGTCAACGACCAGCGGGACCTCGTCAAGCGGGAGTTCGGCCGGGTACTGCGGTATGCGGCGGACCACCCGGACGCGGTCGTCCACGCCGTGGAGGAGTTCCTCGGCGATGTGCAGTTCCGGCACGTCAACCAGGCGACGATCTTCTACACGCAGTTGCTCCGCATGGCGACCCACCCGCACGCCATGGCGGACCCGGTCGTCCGCTCCGCCGTCCTGAACCGGGTCGTCCTGCGCACCGGCGACTCCCCCGCGATCGCCGACGCCGAGGTCCGGCAGATGGCCCGGGGCGACGTGCCGTACTTCTCGTACACCGCCAGGTCGCGCGCGCTGGGCTCGACGGACGGGACCGTACGGGCCGACGCCCTGGCGGAGCCGCCGCTGACCACCGTGCGCGAGCGGATCCACGGGCTGGACGAGACCGTCATCGAACGCGAACTGCGCCTGATCGACTTCTCGTTCGTCAACAAACTGCCCACCGACCAGGAGGAGACCGGGTTCGTCCCCGTGCGCCCGGCGGGAAAGCCCGCCGTCACCGTGGACCGGGGCCGGTTCGTCGGTGAGGCCGTACGGATCGGGGAGCGGCTGCTCGCGACCCGGGTGGCGAGCACCGAGCCCCGCCACCCGGCGACCTGGATCGCCCCGCAGGTCACCACCGACTCGCAGAGCCAGTGGAGCCCCGGCACCCTCGGCTACGACCTGTACGGCGGCAGCCCCGGCCCCGCCCTCGTCCTCGCCGCACTCGCCCGCGAGACGGGCCGGGCCGACTTCGCGGCGGCCGCGCGCAGCGTGCTGGACCCCGTCGAGGAGCAACTGCGCGGCGGGCGGCTCGCCGAGCAGGGGGTGTCCGTGGGCGGGATGACCGGGATGGCCGGTACCGCGTACGCGCTCGTCGTGGCCCGCGGGCTGCTGGACGAGCCGGACGCCGGGCGCCTCGGCGAGCTGGCGCGGGAGCTGGCCCGGTGCTCGGGGGCCGAGGCCGGCACCGACTTCCTCAGCGGTATGGCGGGCGCGATGGCCGTCGGCCTCGCCCTGCACGAGCGCGCCACCGACCCGGCGGAGCGCGCGGTCGTCGCCGAGGCGGTCCGCACGATCGCCGCCCGGGAGACCGAGGCGCTCGGCGGCCCCGGCCTGGAGGACCCCCGGGTCACCCCGTACACCGGTTACGCACACGGGGCGATGGGCATCGCACCCGTACTGCTGCGCTACGGGGCCGAGTTCAACGACCGGGACGTGCACGGGCTCGGGCTGCGGATCCTCGGCGCGGTCCTCGACGCCCAGGAGGACGGCGACCGCGACTGGCCGCGCGTCTGGGGCGAGCCGGAGCGCTCGTACGGCTGGTGCCACGGGGCCCCCGGCATGCTGCTGGGAGCGCTGATGAGCAACGAGCACGCGCCCGGCGCCGTGTCCCGCCCGGTCCTGGACCGGCTGGCCGGGCTGACCCTGGCCCGCGGCTTCGGCAACAACCCGACCTACTGCCACGGCGACCTGGCCTGCGCGGAGATCGTCGGTCTCGGGCAGCAGCTGGTCCCCGGGCTGTTCGGCGCGGCCGTGGACCGGACCGGCGAGGGCAGCCGGGCGGGAAGCCACGGCGACGGCCTCGACGACCTGTATCCGCGGCTCTTCGACGAGGTCGTGGAGCGGTACGGGCAGCGCTCGGACACCAAGTACGCCTACACCAACAGCCTCATGGTCGGGGAGGCCGGACTCGCCTGGTCCGTCCTCCGCCACCTGGACCCGGAGGGCCACCCCTCCCTGCTGCGCTTCGCCTAGGCCACGGCCGGGACACGACGGCGCACCCACGAACCGGGCCCGCATCCTGCCGGGCCCTGCACCACCCATCCACGCAGGAAGAACAGAGAGGAACCGTCATGGGCGACATCGCCATGAACGACGCCACCGGATACGTCAGCGCCGACGAGCTCGTCGAGCTCGCGGACGCGCCGGACTCGCTGGCCGCGGGCATCACGCCCACCATCGTCCCGGCCACCGCCGTCACCACCGTGATCGTCGGCGCCAGCGCCGCGATGCAGGGCGGCTGCCCGACGAGCGGCTGCACCAAGCGCTGCTGAACCCGCTGAGCCGGTGCGGTGCGGGCGCCCCGGAACTGGTACTTCCGGGGCGCCCGTCCCCACCCTCCCACCTTCGACGACGGCAAGAGAGTCCCCGAGTGCAACTGAGCGACGCGTTCCTCGACGACCTGGTGCGGCGCATCACCGACGAGAGGTCAGACGTCTTCGGCGCGTTCTACACGCCGTATCTGCGGGACGGCGCCCAGCGCGTCGCCGGGCTCGCCGCCGCCCTCCCGGGCCCGGACACGATGGAGGACACAGCCGACCTCGCCGGGGTCGCCGAGTCCGCGCTCCGCTCGCTCATGGGCCTCTGCGTCGAGACCGGCGTCCGCACCCTCATCGCCTCCTTCCGCGCCCAGGACACCGGGTACGAGGCGTTCCACGCCCGCCTCGCCCGGGCCACCGGCCGCCAGGCGGTGCTCGACCGCTTCCCCGAGCTGGACCGGCTGCTGCGCCTCGCCACCGCCCGTACCGCACGCACGGTGGCCGACGTGCTGCACGCCGCCGTCGCGGACCGGGCGGAGCTGGACGCGCTCCTCGGCGGGCCCGGCCGGATCGTCTCGGTCACCCCGGGCCTCGGCGACGCCCACCGGGGCGGGCGGACCGTCTGCCTGGTGGTCCGGGACGACGGCACGCGGGCCGTGTACAAGCCGCAGCAGGACAACTGCCAGCAGCTCCTGACCTCGCTGCGTACGCTCCTCGACGCGGACGGCTCGTTCTTCGGTCCGCTGCACCCCCGCACCCTCGTTCGGCCCGCGCACGTCTGGCAGGAGTTCGTGGTCCACGCCGACCTCGACGGTACGGCGGAGCACAGCGCCCGCTACTTCCGCCGTTTCGGCCGGTCCGCCGCGCTCCTGTCGATGCTGGGCGCCACCGACCTGCACCACGAGAACATCATCGCCACCCCGGCCGGCCCGGTCGTCATCGACACCGAGACCCTGGTGTCGCTGCCCAACACCGCACCGGAGCAGGGCGGTTCGATGCCGGCCGCGGCCGCCCTCAACCGCGACATCGAGCACTCGGTGCTCAACACCCTGCTCTTTCCCGCCCGTTACGCCGCATCCAAGCTGGACGTGGACATCTCCGGGATCGGCTGCGTGCGGCCCGGGGCCTCCGAGCACCTCCAGTCGTACCTGGTCGTGGACGCGGGCACGGACGACATCCGCTTCGACCGCAGCCAGGTCGTCGTCGAGCACGGCTCCAACATGGCCACCGTGGCGGGCGAGCCGCTGGACCCGCGCCGCTGGACGGACGAGCTCGTCGCCGGATTCCGCGAGGCCCGCACCCTGCTCGCCGCCCACCGCGACGCCGTGGAAGCGACCGTACGGGAATCCGCCGGGTGGGCCGTGCGCCAGGTCGTCCGCCCGACCTACGTCTACGCCCGGTTCCTGGAGGCCTCCACGCACCCCGTGCACCTGGGCAGCCGGCAGGACCGGGCCGAGCTGCTCGGGAAACTTCCGCGCCACTACCGGGGCACCGCCGCCGCATCGGCCGACGCGGTCCACCGGGAGGAGGTCGCCGCCCTCCTCGACCTCGATGTGCCGTTCTTCACCGTGGACTGCGACTCCGGGCTGCTGCGCGGCGACTTCGACGAGGAGATCCGCAGCGCCGCCCGGCTCACACCCCGTGAGTCCGCGCTCGCCGCCGTACGATCGTTCTTCGCCCGGCCCGCCGACCGCGACCCGCTCTACCTCCGCTACGCACTCGCCGGTTCCGCCGACGACGTGTGGGAGCGACGGGAGCCCGCCACCGGGCCCGCCCCGACCACCTCACCCGTCCACCTCGCCGACCCGGCCGGCTGGCACGCCCTGCTCGGCGACCTCGTCGTCGGCGGGGCGGACGCCCCGACCTGGCTGACGCCCCGCCTCCGGGGCGACGGGCTCCGCCTCGGCGGCATCGACGCGACGCTGTACGACGGCGGCGGGCTGCTGCTGCACCTCGCGCAGAGCGCGGCCCGCACCGGCGTGTCCCCCGTGGGTGTGGACCCGGAGCGGGTCTGCGCCTCGGCCGTGCGCTCCCGGCCGGCCGTGCTCGACGGGACGCCGCTGTCGATGTCGCCGTTCACCGGCGCGCTCTCCGACCTGGTGACCGACTGGGAGATCCGGCGGCTGACCTCGCCCGACGCCCGGTTCCGGGCGGGCGAGGAGCACGTCCGGTTCCACCCGGGCCAGGGCGCGTTCGACGTCGACGGCCTCTCCGCCGCCGACTTCGACCACCTCAACGGCTACGGCGGCTACCTCGTCCACCTCGCCGCCCACACCGAGCACGGCGCGACCGAGGTCACCGGGGCCGGGGCCGAACGGCTGCTGCGCCGCCTCGTCACGGTGGACGGCGACCCGGCCGAGCACCCCGAGGGGGATGAACTCGGCCTGGCCCACGGCAGGTTCGGCCGGATCACCGCCCTGTCAGCGATGGTCGCGGCGGGCCTCGACGAGGACAGCGGCGCCCGCGCCCATCTGGAGCGGTTCGCCGAGGCGTACGGTCGCCACCGCTGGCAGGACGCGGGCCTGCGCGACCGGGGGACGGAGGCGGCAACGGCGGCTGGTGCAAGGGGTACGCGGGCATCGCGTACGCGCACGCCGCTCTGCTCACCGCCCTCGGCGAACCGGCCGGCCGGATCGCGGAAGCCGTGGCCCCGGAGATCGCCCGCGTCACGGAGCCCGCCGGGGCCGGACGGAGCACCGCGATCGCCCCCGACCTCAGCCTCTGCCACGGGCTCGCCGGCCGGATCGCGGTCCTGTGCCACCTGGCGGACCTGCTCGCCCGGCCCGACCTGCGCGACGCGGCCGCCGCGCTGCACACCGCCTTCCTCGACCGGTACGGGAACGGCGGCTGGTCCTGCGGGATCGGCACCGAACCCCTCCTGCCGTCCTACTTCCTCGGCCTCTCCGGCTGGTTCGCCGCCCAGGCGATGCTCGACCACCCCGGAACCGGCCTTCCCCGCTGCCTCGGAGGCCGCTGATGGCATGGCGTATGCGCAGAGTCCGACGGGTCCGCGAGGTCCAGCAGTTCGCCCAGGCCGAATGCGGTCTGTGCTGCATCGCGATGATCCTCTCGGCGTACGGCTCCCGCGATTCGGTGGCCGGGCTGCGCCGGGACCACGAGGTGGGGCGCGACGGCCTCACCATCAAGCAGATCGCGGCCATCCTGCGCGGCCGGGGCTTCGAGGTGCGGGCGTTCCGGGCCGGGGTGGAGCGGCTCGATCAGCTGGAGCTGCCGCTCATCGCGTACTGGGACGACAGCCATGTCGTGGTCGTCGAGGAGATCGACGAGCACCGGGTGACCGTCGTCGACCCGGGCGGCGGGCGGCGGAGGTACTCGGCGGAGGAGTTCGCCGAGCACTACTCCGGCCTCGCGCTCGAAGCCGTACCGACGCCGGACCACCGGCCCGAGCGGCACCGGGAGCCCAGTGTCTGGCGGGAGTTCCTGCGCTCTCTGACCGGCGCCCGGAAGCCGCTGCTCCAGGCGTTCCTGATGTCCCTGGTGCTGTACTCCTTCACCATCTTCATGCCGATCGCCACCCAGTACGCGGTCAACGACTACGCGGGCTATCTGGAGAGGGCCCCGATCGCCCTGGTCCTGGTGGCGTTCCTCGCCCCGATGACGGTGTTCTTCCTGCTCTCGCTGCTCAGAACGGTGGCGCTGGCGTCCGTGATCCGGAGCCTGGGCGAGGCGATGATGGGGAAGACGTTCCGGCGGCTGCTGGAACTGCCCTACAAGTACTTCGCCAACCGCTCGCAGGGGGAGCTGTTCTACCGGCTCTCCAGCATCACGTCCGTACGGGACATGATCTCCAGCCAGCTGTCGGTGGTACTCCTCGATCTCGGCAGCCTGATCGCGATCTTCAGCTACATGTTCTACCGCTCGTTCACCCTCGGGGCGACGGCGTTCGCGGTCTTCCTGACCATGCTGGCCGTGGCCGTGGGGACGTACCGGCCGATCCGGCGGATCACCGAGCGGGAGATCAGCGAGACGACGAAGTCCTCCTCGCTCCAGATGGAGGCGCTGTCCTCGATCGAGACGCTGAAGGTCTCCGGGATGACCGGCACCTTCTTCCGGGACTGGCAGCGGGTCTACGCGGCGGGGATGGAACAGACCCGGCGGCGGATCGTCCTCCAGGGCGTGGCGACCAGCGGTTACGCGGTGTTCCAGGTGTTCGGTCCGCTGCTGGTGCTGGCGGTGGGGCTGTGGCTCGTGCTGAACGGTTCGCTGGACCTCGGTTCGGCCGTGGCGGCGCAGACCCTGACCGCGACGAGCCTCGGCATGGTGATGTCGCTGTCCGGCGCGTTCACCCAGCTGATCACGGCGAACGCGCAGGTCGCGCGGGTCGGCGACATCCTCCACCAGCCGGAGGACCCGGGGGCGTTCGGCGACCGGCCGGTCGCCGTGCGGGGCGCGGTGCGACTGCGGAACGTCGGGTTCTCCTACCCCGGCTCCCGCACCCCGGCCCTCGCGGACGTCACGTTCGACATCCGGCCCGGCGAACGGGTCGCGATCGTGGGCAGTTCCGGCTCGGGCAAGAGCACGCTGGGCAAACTCCTCATGGGTCTGTACCCGATCCGGTCCGGCGACGTCCTCTACGACGGGGTGTCGATCGGCGAGATCGACGCCGACACGTTCTACCGGAACGCCGCGTACGTCCCGCAGGACATCGTCCTCAGCAACCGCAGCATCGCGGACAACATCCGCTTCGGGGTCCCCGACGCCACGATGGAGGCGGTCGTCGACGCCGCGCGCCAGGCGCATGTGCACGACGACATCGCGGCGATGCCGCTGGGCTACCACACCCCGGTCCGCGAGATGGGCGGCAGCCTCTCCGGCGGCCAGCGCCAGCGGATCGCGCTCGCCCGCGCGCTCGCCCGCCGCCCCCGCGTCCTCGTGCTCGACGAGGCGACGAGCGCGCTGGACACCGTCACGGAGTCCCGGATCGCCGCCGCGCTGGACCGGCTGGAGTGCACGCGGATCATCATCGCCCACCGGCTGTCGACCATCGTGAACGCCGATCTCGTGGTGGTGCTGGAGCACGGCCGGGTCGTCCAGACCGGCCGCCACGAGGAGCTGATCACCGAACCCGGCCCGTACCGGGACCTGGTCCGCTCCCAGGTCGACCTCAACACGGTCCGATAAGAGAAGGAGGAACCGCCGCATGGCACAGGACGCGCACACCACGCAGGACCACACGCAGAACCGACAGGACGCGCGGCAGCAGGTGATCACGGTCCGGGATCTCCAGAAGGAGTTCCGGGGCACGAGAGCCGTCGACGGGGTCTCCTTCGACGTACGGCCGGGCCGTGTCACCGGCTTCCTCGGCCCCAACGGCGCGGGCAAGACGACGACTCTGCGCATGATCCTCGGGCTGATCCGCCCGACCGGGGGCAGCGCACTGCTGTGGGGCAGCCCGTACGCCGGGCTCGCCGCCCCCACGCGGCGGATCGGGGTCGGCCTGGACGGCGGGGCGTTCGTCGGCCGCCGTACCGGACGGGGCCATCTGCGCTGCTACGCACCGGCCGCCGGCTGCGGTCCCGAACGGGTCGACCGGCTGCTGGCGGACGTGGGCCTGTCGGGTGCGGCGGACCGGCCGGTCGCCGGGTACTCGACGGGCATGAAGCAGCGCCTCTCCCTCGCCTCGGCGCTGCTGGGCGATCCGGAGCTGCTGATCCTGGACGAGCCGGCCAACGGCCTGGACCCCGAAGGGATGCTGTGGCTACGGGAGTTCCTGCGGGACTTCGCGGCCTCGGGCCGGACGGTGCTGCTCTCCAGCCATCTGCTCGGCGAGATGGAGCAGACGGTGGACGACGTCCTGCTGATGCATCACGGGCGGCTGCTGATCAGCGGCCCTCTCGACGGTCTGCTGGAGCCGGGCGAACGCCTGGAGTCGGCCTTCCTGCGGCTGACACGGGCCGGGAACGGAGTACGGGCATGAGCACGGGTACGGGTACGAGCACGGCTGCGGTGGCGCGGACGGGCCGGGGCGCGAGCCCGGCCACGGACTCCGCACCCGGCTCCGGCGCGGTCTCCACGGCCGATCTCCTGCGGTCCGAGGTGCTGAAGCTGACCACGACCCGGCTGTGGTGGATCCTGCTGCTCGCGGTCGTCGCGTGCGGTGCCGGATTCACCGCGCTGATCGTCTTCGGCGGCCTCAACGCCCCGCGCAGCCCCTTGAGTTTCGGCGCGGCGGGCGACGCCGTACCGGCGTACAACCTGCCGGTGGCGCTCGCGTACGTCTTCCCGCTGGCCATCGGTGTGATCACGGTGACGCAGGAGTACCACGCGCGCACGATCTCGGCGACGCTGCTGGCCGAGCCGCGCCGGGCCCGTGTGTACGGGGCCAAACTCGTCGTCGGGCTGGGCACGGCGTTCGTCTACGGAGCGGTGGCGGTGCTCTCCGGCGCCCTGGTGGCAGCGGCGCTGCTGGCGGGGCACGGGAAGCCGACGTACCTCACGGACGGCACGGTGCTCGGCGCGCTGGGCGGCAGCGTGCTGGTGATGACCCTGTGGGGCGCGATCGGCGTCGGCGTGGGTGCGCTGGTGCGCAACCAGGTGGCGGCGATCGTCGGCATCCTGCTGGTGACGCAGTTCGTGGAGCCGACCCTGCGGATCCTCGCCTCCTCGCTCGGCAACGCGGAGCTGGGCAACCTGCTTCCCGGCGGGGCGGGCGACCTGGCGGGCGGCGGCACGATCATGACGGCCGCGGCGGAGGCGGACGGCGGTTCGCAGGGCCTCGGCTTCCTGGTCCTGTTCCTCTACGCGGTGGTGATCGGGGCGGTGGGCGCGACGCGCTTCACCCGGTACGAGGCCTCGTGACGGGAACGCCGTGACCGGGGCTTCATGACCGATGCCATGCCGGGGCCGCCGCACTGGTCAGGTGCGGCGGCCCCGGCACGCGTCGTCATTCCCCCGCCCGGATCACTCCGTTCCGCCGGCCGAACGCTCCTTCTTCTGCACCGTGACATTGACACCCGCGAGCATCACCGCGAGCAGAAGCGGAATCACCACGCCGGTCGGGCTGTCCCCGAAGAGCGGCGCGATCAGCGCGAACACCAGCAGAATGACCACCGGCGCCCAGCGAAGGGCTTCCTTCTTCTTCCCCACGACATTTCCCATGACGGTCTCCTCCATGTTGTGTGCGGCCGGTTCAGCCGGCCACCGGCATACGCGCCACGAGCTGACCGCGGTTACGGAATCCGGTCTTCTGCAGAATGTTCGACATATGGAACTTCACGGTGCTCTCCGCGATATAGAGGGCGCCGGCGATCTCACTGTTGTTCATTCCCTTCGACACCAGGGAGACCACTTCGTACTCCCGTGCCGTCAGGGCCGGATCGTGCGGCCGGCCCGGCCGGTGCACCTGTGCGGGAACGACGGTCGGCCGGACGGCCCCCGCCGGTGCCGACGGCTGCCCGCGCAGCAGCGGACGGACGAGCGTGGGCGATATCCACCCGTGCCCGGCGGCGACCTCCTGCACGGCCTCCAGGAAGGCCTCGTCCAGGTCGTCCCGGTCCACGACCGCGCGGACGTCGGCTTTCACCGCTCCGAGACGGTCGATCTCCGAGCCGTAGGTCAGCGCCACGACCGGCGTGGTGCCCCGTATCTCGTCGAGCCGGTCGATGTCGACGACCAGAACGTCGGACGAAACCCCGGACGGAAGCCCGGGCGAAACCCCCGACGAGACGCCGGACCGGTCGCCGGACGACAGGAGCCCCCCGGCCCCCTCGCACGCGACGGCGTTCCAGCCACGATGGGCGAAGAGCCGGGTGAGTCTCCGCCGCAACGACAATCTGGCGACCATCAGCCCCACGGCTATACAGTCATCTGCCATTTCTGCCCTACTTCCCCCGTACGGCCGCCGGCAGGGCGGATCCGTCACGACGGCCCCCGCACGGCGTGCGCTGGTCAAGGCGCGCAGCGATCCTATCTTTCCCAGGGAAATGACAGCAAGCAGCCATACACTTAAGGGAGCGGGGTCCGAATTATCCGGTCAATTGACGGGGGCACCCCCCGCCGGTCGGCGGGGTCCGGGATCTTCGATCTCCTCCCGGAGAAGGACCGGAAAGACGGATTCCGTGCCGGTGGACACACCCTCAGAAAGTCTGCCGGGAAGGAAACACGGCCTGGATCCGGAATCCGCCGCCCGGCTCGGGCCCGGCTTCGAAGGTGCCGCCGAGCAGCAGGGCCCGTTCGCGCAGACCGATGAGACCGTGGCCGCCGGCGGGCAGGCCGAGGGGGGCGGCGGAACCGTCGTCGGCGGTGTTGCGGACGTCGACCCGCAGACCGCCGTCCAGAGGCTGGACCCGTATGTCCACCTCGGCGCCGGGGGCGTGCTTGGTCACGTTGGTGAGGGCTTCCTGGACCGTCCGGTAGGCGGCCCGCTCCACCGCCTGCGACCAGTGGCCGGGGGTGTCCGGGGCGGCGAGGGTGACGCGCAGACCGCAGTCGCGGACCAGGGCGGGCAGGTCCGTGAGCCGGGGCTGCGGGTCGAGGCCGGGCGCGGGACCGCCGGCCGCCCGCAGGACGCCCACCATGTGCTGGAGCTCGGTGAGGGTCTTCACGGAGAGCTCGCGGACGGTCCCGGCGGTCGACCGTACGGTGGCCGCGTCCGGTTCGCCGACCTGGAGCGCCCCGACCTGGAGGCTGATGAGGCTGACCTGGTGGGCGACGACGTCGTGCATCTCCCGCGCCAGCCAGGCCCGTTCGGTGGACAGGGTCCGCTCGGCGAGGAGCCGGTGCTCGCGCTCCCGGCCCTCCGCCAGCTCCCGCTGCCGCTCGCGGCGCACCCGGGCCGTACGCCCCAGGACCAGCGCCCCGACGGCCAGGACGCAGGAGTCCATCGCCATGATCAGGGTCTCCCGGTCGACCGCGAGCTCCGGCAGGTCCGTGACCGGGTACGGCAGGAACTGCGCCAGGGCGACCGCGACGGCGCCCACGGCTCCGACGGCCACGTTGCGGCGGCGGTCGGCGAGGCAGTAGAGCGCGATCAGCGGGGCGAAGGCCAGGTGGCCGACGTACATGCCGGGCAGGCCGACGAGCAGCACCACCTCGGGCCACCGCCGCCGCAGCACCAGCGCGCCCGCCGCGGCGAGCGCGACCCAGAGGCCGGGTCCGGTCCCGAAGCCGTTGACGAGGAGACCGTCGCCCACGGCGATCCCGACCGGCACGGCGGCACGGCCGACGGCCCGCGTCCGGCGGGAGGTGAGAGACGTACGGCAGGTGAGAGACATGCGGCGGACGTACGTCATGACACCCCGCCGGCCGGATCGGCCCCCCGCGCCCCGCCGATCGGACCGGCTCACAACGCCCCGTCGATCAGGCCCGCCCGGTCCGCGAGCACCGCCGCCTGGACCCGGTTAACCCCGCCCAGCTTGGACAGCACCGAGCTGACGTGGTCCTTCACCGTGCCGTGGGAGAGCCGCAGCTCACGGGCGATCTCCCGGTTGGACAGGCCCGCGCCGACCAGGGCCAGCACCTGGCCCTCGCGGTCGGTCAGGGCCCCGGTGCGGTCGGCCGCACCCTTGCCCCGGCCCGCGGCGAGGTAGCCCTCGATCACGGGGCCGACCGCCTCGGGCGCCAGAATCCGGCCGCCGGCGGCCAGCACGCGGACCGCGTGGACGAGCTGTTCCGGGGCCGTGTTCTTCATCAGTAAACCGACCGCCCCCGAGCGCAGCGCGTCCTCGATGTGCCGGCCCGCGTCGAAGGTGGTCAGCATCGCCACGGCGGGCGGCGCCGTCAGCGCGCCCACCTGCCGCAGCACGGTCAGCCCGTCGACCTCGGGCATCCGGATGTCCAGCAGCAGGACATCGGGGCGCAGCTCCCGTACACGATCGACGGCGTCGGTCCCGTCGCAGCAGGCGACCACCTCGATGTCCGGGGCCGCTCCCAAGATCAATTTCAGCCCGGACCGGACCAGCTGCTCGTCGTCCACGACGGCAACCCGAATCACGACGCTCCCCTCCGCCCGGCCGACCAGGAATCACCGAAGGGTACGGCAGGAGCGGGGAGCACTCCAGGGGAAGCGGAATGTTGAATTCCAGACCTTCCCGCTCCCGTCGGCGGCCGCGCCCGCCGCACCTCCCGGGCGGGCCGGCCGTCGCACCGGCGGCATCGGGAGCCCCTCCCCCAGATCTCCGCAACGTGAACGTTGTGCGTCAAGTAGCCATGGGCGTGGCGGCCTTGACATTCCGTCGCGTGGCCGATGATAAGATCATCTTACTTCCAGTGGGCTGATGGCGTATGGGGGCATTCCGGGAGGAATGGATTCCTCGGCCCCACCTTCGGAGGGGCACCTCCCGAAGCGGCGCACGGTCGTGGCGAACGAGCCCTGACTGCGTGCCGCATGACGGGGTGTCAAGCCGTTTCCGCCATGGCACTTGAAGTGAGTCTCATGACATTTGCACAGGGCCCTGTCGTCTGGGCGCTGGTTGTCGTAGCCCTGGTCGCCGTGGGTGCCGTTCTGCGCGCTCGCGCGATCAACGTCAAACTGCGCAGGAACCACGCCGAGCTGCGCCAGGAGCGCGACGCCCTCCTCCACCAGCGGGACGAACTCCACGTCGTCCACAACACCCTGCTCCAGCGGCAGTCCGCCGAACTCGCGGAGGTCCGCAAGGACGCCGAGGAGGAGACCAAGGCCGTCCTCAAGGCAGCCGTCCGTACCCTCCAGGGCCTCGCCGACGAGCAGCAGGTCGTGATCGAGAAGGCCCAGCGCAAGTACGGGGACGACCCCGGGATCCTCGCCGATCTGATGGCCGTGGACCACGCCAACAGCCAGTTCGGCCGGCGCGCCCAGGGCATCGCCGTGCTCTGCGGCGGCTGGCTCGGCCGGCGCGAGACCGTGGCCTCCGTCTTCGACGTGGCCCGCAGCGCCCAGGGCCGTATCCGGCACTTCGACCGGGTCCGGGTCAACGGCCAGGTGAACTTCTCCGTCGTCAGCCGCGCGGTCGAACCGGTCGCCGTGGTCCTCGCCGAGCTGCTCGCCAACGCCACGAACTACTCCGCCCCCGGCACCCCGGTCGAGATCAACATCCAGGCCGTCCCGACGGGCGTCTGCCTCATCGTCGACGACGCCGGTCTCGGCATGGGCCAGGAGGAGAAGGACCGCGCGGCGGCCCTCCTCTCCCCCCAGGCCGCGATCAGCGTCTCCAGCCTCGGTATTCCGCCGCAGTTCGGGTTCGCCGTCTCCGGGATGCTCGCCGCCCGCTACGGCTTCCGGGTCTCGGTGGACTCCGTTTCCCCCTATGGAGGCGTACGCGCGGTGGTCCTCATCCCCGACGAACTGCTCACCACCGAGGCGCCGCCCGCCGCCGCACCGGCCGAGGCGCCCGAAGCGGCGCTCTCCCCGGCGCCGCAGGTCCGGCAGCCCGACCAGTGGCAGGCCAGGGCCCAGTCCCCGGCTCAGCCCCAGCCCCAGGCGCAGGCGCCGAGCCCGGCCCCCGCGCCGACCCCGCTCTTCCCGCCCGGCGCCCAGCCGGACACCGCCACCCAGCCGCTCGCCCAGATCACCACCACCGCCGGGGGGCTGCCGAAGCGTCGTCGCAAAAGCCCGGTCTCCGCGGTGCCATCGGCCGAACCCGGGCCCGTGCGCAGCAACGAGGAGACCGCGTCACGACTCGGCGCGTTCCAGCGCGGCACCCGGTCCGGGCGCGACACGACGACGACGGAAGGACCCGAGTTCCAGTGAACCCCGATCTGTCCTGGGTACTCAACGACCTGCTCCAGGTACCCGGCGCCCGCCACGCGATCCTGGTGTCCGCCGACGGCCTGCTGCTCGCCAACTCCAGCGAGATCGGCCGGGACGACGCGGAGACCGTCGCCGCGGCCATGAGCTCCATGCAGTCCCTCAGCCGGGCCGTCGCCCCCTTCATCGGCACCCGTGACCCGGGCAGATGGCGCCAGACGCTCCTGGAGTACGAGGACGGCTGGATCTTCCTGATCGCCGCGGGCACCGGCGCCTACCTCGCCGCCACCGCCGCCGCCGATGTGGACATGGAGGCGATGTCCTTCCGGATGCAGCAGCAGGTCACCGCACTGGGCAAGGCGATGACCACACCGCCCCGCCGAACCGCGGACAGCGAGATATGACGGCGCCGGGCGAGGAGCAGCAGGTCAGCAGCGGGTTCGTCCGGTCCTATGTCATCACCGGCGGGCGCGGGCTGCCCGACGCGGAGGATCTCTCCCTCGTCACGCTGGTCACCCTCGCCCCCGAGAGCCAGCCGCCGCCGAACCCGAGCCCCGAGGTCAAGGCGATCTGGGAGCTGTGCTCCGGCGGCTATCTCTCGGTGGCCGAGGTCGCCGGCCACCTCGGCCTGCCGGTCGGGGTGGCCCGTCTCCTGCTCCAGGATTTACACCAGCAGGGACACCTGCTGCGCCGGAAGGCGCCGCCGCCGGCCCAGCTCGTTGACAGGAAGATCCTCGAAGAGGTGTTGCATGGACTCCAAGTCCGGTTCGGCTGAGAGCATCTATGTGCCGGAAGCGGTCCAGCGCGCGGCGAAGATCCTCGTCGTCGGGCACTTCGCGGTGGGCAAGACGACGCTGATCGGCACCCTGTCCGAGATCACGCCGCTGCGCACCGAGGAGCGGATGACCCAGGCCGCGGCCCAGGTCGACGACCTGCGCGGCGCGCCCGACAAGAAGACGACGACGGTCGCCCTGGACTTCGGGCGGCTCACCCTCAGCGACGAGCTGGTCCTCTACCTGTTCGGTACGCCGGGGCAGCAGCGGTTCGTGGAGCTGTGGGAGGACATGGCGCGCGGTTCGCTGGGCGCGCTGCTCCTGGTCGATCCGGCGCGGCTCGCCGACACGTTCCCCGTCATCGACCTGGTGGAGACGTACGGGCTGGAGTACGCGGTCGCCGTCAACAGCTTCGACCCGTACTCGCAGCACGCCGAGGACGAACTGCGCGAGGCGCTCGACCTCCTGCCGGACACCCCGGTCGTCTTCTGCGACGCCCGGGACCAGAAGTCCTCCGCGCACGCCCTGATCACCCTGGTCCGCCACCTCCTGACGCACGCGACCTGACGCGCGCACGGCCCGGCCCGTACGCGGTCCGACGCGCACCCCACGACGTAGACGTACCCGAAGCCGGGGCCCGACCGCCCCGCGATCACACCGAGGAAGCCGACATGGATCCGCAGCCGGGAGCCACCCCGTACAGCGCCCCCGCCGGGTGCCCCATGCACCAGCAGCAGACGTCGCTGTACGGACCGGAGTTCGCCGCCGATCCGCACCGCTTCTACGAGGCGGCACGCACCCACGGCCCGGCCGCGCCCATCGAGCTGGCCCCGGGAGTGGACGCCACGCTGATCGTGCAGCACGAGGCGGCGCTGCGGGTCCTCCAGAACCCGGCGCTGTTCGCCCGGGACTCACGGCGCTGGGCCGCGCTGCGCGAGGGCGCCGTCCCCATGGACAGCCCGGTGCTGCCGATGATGATCTACCGGCCCAACTGCCTGTTCACCGACGGCGCGGAGCACCTGCGGCTGCGCAAGGCGGTCACCGAGTCGCTGGCCCGGCTCAACAGCAGCCGGCTGAGCCGGGACGTCGAGCGGATCGCCGACTACCTGATCGACCAGTTCATCGAGCGCGGCACGGCCGACCTGCTCAACGAGTACGCCAAGCTCCTGCCGCTGCTCCTGTTCAACCAGCTCTTCGGCTGCCCCGGTGACATCGGCGACCGGCTGACCCGCTCGATGTCGGCGATCTTCGACGGCGAGGACGTGCTGCGCGCCAACGCCGAGCTGACCGAGTGCCTGATGGAGCTGGTCTCGATCAAGCGCCGCCAGCCCGGCGACGACATCACCTCCTGGCTCATCCAGCACCCGGCGGGGCTGCGGGACGAGGAGCTGAAGGACCAGCTGGTGATGCTGATGGGCGCGGGTGTGGAACCGGAGCGCAATCTGATCGGCAACGCGCTGCTGCTGATGCTCGCGGGCGAGCAGCCGGGCGCGCCCGAGCGGCGCGGTTCGGGGATGCTCGTCGAGGACGCGCTGGACGACGTCCTGTGGAACAACCCGCCGATCGCCAACTACGCCACGCACTACCCGGTACGGGACATCGAGCTGGACGGGGTGGTCCTGAAGGCGGACACCCCGGTCCTGATCAGCTTCGCCGCAGCGAACAGCGACCCGGGGCTCACCGACGCCCGCCAGACCCTCAGCAAGGGCGCCCATCTGGCCTGGGGCGCTGGCCCGCACGTGTGCCCGGCCAAATCGCCCGCGACGCTGATCGCGCTGACCGCGATCGAGAAGATCCTCAACACCGTCCCGGACCTCTCGCTGGCCGTGCCCGCCTCGGGGGTGGCCTGGCGTCCGGGCCCGTTCCACCGGGCCCTGATCGCGCTGCCCGTACGGTTCACGCCGACGGCTGCGCGGCGGGCGTCGGCCGGGGTGCAGCCGCCGGCCCAGACCTCGGCCCAGCTTCCCGACCCGTACCGGAACGCCCCCGCCTCCCCGCCGGTGACACCCCGTCACGCACCGGAGCCGGCCAAGAAGCAGAAGGGCTGGTGGAGTTCGTTCCTGGACGTGTTCCGCGTATGACTCACAGCCCGACAATTCGCGGGTGAGAACGGGCATTCGTGACGATTGCATGTGACGGGGGCAACAAAGATCGATGCTTGGCGCAGATATCCGGAGGGGTAGGTTCAGTTCGGTAACCACGGGCCTAGGTCAAGGAACTCTGCGTGAGCATCACTGGTGGTACAAGCAGGACCCCGGACGGCCGGCGCGCGGTCATCAATCTGCTCCGCAGACTCAATTCACCCGGAGGCCAGGCCGAACCGTACGGAATACTCGCGGAGCTGCGGACGATGGGTGACGTCGTCCGAGCTCCGTGGAACGGATACTTCGTCACCGGGTTCGACACCTGCAGCACGGTGCTCAGGGGCCGTAACTGGCTCGCACCGGACCTCGCCTGGCAGGAGCGGCAGGACGACTCCAAGCAGTGGGACGCGATCGCGACCCGGGAGATGACCACCACCCTCGCCCGGCTCAACGCCCCCGAGCACACCTGCCAGCGCCGCTCGCTCGGCAACCTCTTCGACCGTTCCACCATCGAACGCCTCGCCCCCGACGTCGAGCGCGACGCCGACCGGCTGCTGGACGAGCTGGCGGAGAAGCTCCGCTGGGGCGAGGCCGATTTCGTCTCCACGGTCAGCGAACAGCTGCCGGTCAGCACCGTCGGCTCCTGGCTGGGGATACCGCCCGAGGACTACCCGCACATTCTGGAGATCACCCACAACCAGGTGTACGCCCAGGAACTGCTCCCCACCAAGTCGCAGTTGGCCGTCTCCGCCGAGGCGACCCTGGCGCTGCGCGCGTACTTCACCGAACTGGTCGCCCGCCGCCGGGCCGAGCCCCGCCACGACGTGCTCACCGGCTGGATCCACACCTGGGACGCGATGGAGCCGGACCGGGAGAAGGCGGACGAGATCCTCTACCGGCTCACCATGTTCGTCACCATCGCCTCGCTGGAGACCACCGCGACGCTGCTCACCTCGATGACCCACCTGCTGACCGAGCCCACCCGGTGGGCGTGGCTGCGGCAGTACCCGGAGCACATCGACGCGGCCGTGGACGAGGTGCTGCGCTACGACCCGCCCATTCACATCAACACCCGGATCGCCGCCGAGGACACCGTCCTGGCCGGCGTTTCCATCAAGAAGGACAGCATGATCCACGTCCTGTACGGAGCGGCCAACCACGATCCGCGGCGGAATCCCGACCCGGACGGCTTCGACATCCTGCGCGGCGGCAGCCACCTCACCTTCGGCGGCGGGGTGCACTACTGCCTGGGCGCGGCGCTGGCCAAGCTGGAGGCGCGGACCCTGCTGGCGCGGATGCTGGAGCGTTTCCCCACCCTGCGGACGGTCGCGCCGCCGCAGTACGCCTCCCGGATGGTCTTCCGCCGGATCACCTCGCTGGGCGTGGCGCTGTGAAGCTCTCGCTGCCCGACTTCCTGACCTCGAACGACCGCTCCACGACGGTACGCACCCGGCGCGAGGGCGCCGTCCTGCACGTGGAGCTGAACGCGCCCGCGAGCGGGAACGCGGTGACCGAGGCGATGCTCGACGAACTGCTGGACGTCGTCGCCGCCCCGGACCCGGAGGTGCGGGTGCTGGTGCTCGGCGCGGCGGGGGACGACTTCTGCCTGGGCGGGGACCGCACCGAGTTCGGCCAGTGGCTGGAGGAGGACCCGACGGGCCGGGGCATCCGGGTCGCCGGGGAGAAGGCCCGCCGGGTCTGCGAGGCGCTCTCCGGCGGCCGGGCGGTGACGATCGCCCGGGTCCAGGGCAAGGCGGTCGGCGCGGGGTTCGCGCTGGCCCTCGCCTGCGATCTCCGGGTCGGCGCGGAGAACGCCTCCTTCCGGCTGCCGGAGCTGGCGCTCGGGCTGCCGACCGCCTGGGGCGGGCTGCTGCCCCGGCTGATCCACGAGGTGGGCGCGGCCCGCGTCCGCGAGCTGATCCTGACCGGCCGGGCGTTCGGCGCCGCCGAGGCCCGCGAGCTGTCGGTGCTCCAGCGGGTGGTGCCCGAGGCGGAACTGGACGACGCGGTCGCCGCCTGGGCTAAGCCGGTGGTCCGCCGCCCGGAGGCCGCGCTGCGGGTCACCAAGGCGCTGCTGAACTCCTACGCCGCCGCCACCCGGCTGGCCGACCCCTCGTTCCTCGACGCGGAGCTGATGGCCTCGGTCGCGGCCGCCACCCGGCGCTCTCCGGCGGGCGGCGACGGGACGGGCGGGTCACACTCGTAAAAACCCGAGTGGGAGGTCTCCGGCGTGGACGTACCGGTGTGGCTGTGGATCGTGTTCGCCGTGACCGTCGTCGTCTCGCTGGCGGTCGACCTCCTGGCGCACCGCAAGGCGCACGTCATCGGCTTCAAGGAGGCCGGGTTGTGGAGCGCCCTGTGGGTCGGTCTCGCGCTGGTCTTCGGCGGAGTCGTCTTCCTGACCCTCGGGACGACCGCCGGGACGGAGTACACGACCGCGTGGCTGCTGGAGAAGAGCCTTTCGGTCGACAACCTCTTCGTCTTCGCGCTGATCTTCGCGTACTTCAAAGTGCCCCGGGAGTATCAGCACCGGGTGCTCTTCTTCGGCGTCATCGGCGCCCTGGTGTTCCGGGCGCTCTTCCTGACCGCCGGTGTCGCGGTGGTGAACCGCTTCACGTTCGTCCTGTTCCTCTTCGCCGCGATCCTCTTCTACAGCAGCTATAAAATCCTCAGCGGCCAGGAGGAGAATTTCGACCCGGGCAAGAGCTACGCGGTACGGCTGCTGCGCAAGGTCATGCCGGTCCAGGACGAGTATTCCGGCACGCATTTCATCGTCCGCGAGGAGGGGCGGCGCATCGCCACGCCGTTGCTCGCGGTGGTCGCCGCGATCGAGGCGGCCGACCTCATCTTCGCGGTCGACAGCGTGCCCGCGGTGCTCGCGGTCAGCGACGACCTGTTCATCGTCTACACCAGCAACGCCTTCGCGATCCTGGGGCTGCGGGCCCTGTACTTCCTGCTGGCGGGACTGCTGGACCGGTTCCACTACCTGAGCCACGGCCTGGCGATCATCCTCGCCTTCATCGCGGTCAAGCTCGTCCTCCAGGCCTGCCACAAGATGATCAGCACCTCGATCCCGGAGATTCCGTCGCCGGTGAGCCTCGCGGTGATCGTCGTCATCCTGGCGGTGTCGGTGACCCTGAGCATGCGCCGCCCGCCGCCGGACCGGAACAGCACGGACGCCTCCGGCACCGATACGGGCAAATAGGGCGAAGGCAAAGCAAAGGGAAAGACTTTCCCAAATCCTCTGCCGGGCCTATCGTGAGTGAATGGACAGCAAAAAGCGTGACCTTCATCAGCGGGCCGCTTTCATGTGCCCCACCTGCAAACAGTCCGTCCCCGCCGAAATCCACCGCCACAAGTCCCTGGGGATCTTCGTCCCGGTATGGCGCGCGGGCCCCTGCGAGAACCCCGACTGCCCGGAATACACCACCGCCCGGGAGTGGCGCGCCCGGCACCGCTCACACCACTGACGCCCCGGCCGGCCCGGCCCGGTCCGCCCGACGCGCGGGCCGGCCCCCGGCTGACTGGCCTGGACCCCACGGGTGGGGGCCGAAGGCAGAGCTCGGTCCTGGTGCCTCTACCTCGCCTCGCGGGACACCGCCGCGACCGCCGCGAGGGTCCGCGAGAACGGCGGCGAGATCCTGGTGGAGCCGATGGAGGTCGGCGCTTTCGGCACGATGGCGCTGGCCCGCGACCCCGGCGGAGCCGTGTTCGGCATCTGGCAGGGCAACGTTCATGAGGGCTTCGAGACGGAGATGGGCGCGCCCGGCGGGTACTGCTGGGCCGAGGTCTTCACCCGGGACGCGAAGGCGGTGGACACGTTCTACCTTGCGGTCTTCCCGTACACGGAACGGAAGATGGACGACGCGACGATGGACTTCGCCGTCTTCGAGGTCCAGGCGCAGCCGGTGCTCGGCCGGATGGCGATGGACAGCGGCTTCCCGCCCGAGGTGCCCTCCTACGTCAACGTGTACTTCGCCGTCCCGGACTGCGACGCGGCGGTGGCGAGGGCGACCGAGCGCGGCGGGGTGCTGCATTACGGACCGATGGACAGCCCGTTCGGCCGGTTCGCGGTGCTCGGCGACCCTCAGGGCGTCGCGTTCTCCGTGATCGACGTGACCACCACCCAGGGCGAGATGCCGGCGATGAGTCCGGCGACGTGACCTGACGCCGGCTGTCGGCCACCCACGGGCCGCGACCGGAGCACCGGCGCGGCCCGTTCGCCCGCCCGGCGCGCCGACGCACGCACCTCCGCAGGCTCCGGAACATCCGTAGCTTCCTCCGATACTCCTCGCATCTGCGATGGAACATCGTCCAGAGAATCGCACATGCCACCAGAACTGGCCTAGCGTGTCGCACATGCAGTCCTACACAATCGGCCAGGCAGCACGACTTCTCGGGGTCAGCCCCGACACCGCCCGCCGCTGGGCGGACGCCGGCCGGGTCGCGACCCATCGCGACGAGGCCGGCCGCCGTGTCATCGACGGCCGCGCGCTGGCCGCCTTCTCGATCGAGGTCGGCCAGGGAGCGGGCGGCGAGGACGAGGCCCCCTACACCTCGGCCCGCAACGCGTTCCCCGGCATCGTCACCGCGGTGAAACTCGGCGACGTCGCGGCCCAGGTCGAGATCCAGGCCGGGCCTCACCGGCTCGTCTCGCTCCTGACCCGGGAAGCGGTGGAGGAGCTGGGCCTGGAGGTCGGCATGCGGGCGACCGCCCGTGTGAAGTCGACCAACGTGCACATCGACCGCACCTGAGCCCGCCCCGCACTCCCGTACCGCACCCGCGCGTACGCCCGGGTCCTGCGCCTCACGCCCATGCGTCCAAGGAGCCTCACCCTCATGTCTCTCCTGCCCACCCGCCGCCGCGCGGCCGCCGCCGTCCTGACCGCCGCGCTCCTCGTGCCGCTCGCCGCCTGCGGCGCCGACGACTCCGGCACCGCGAAGGGCAGGGACCGGGGCACGGCCGACGGCTCGGGGTCCGATCCGGGCGCCCCGCAGGCCGATCTGACCGTGCTGGCCGCGTCCTCCCTGACGGACGTCTTCAAGGAGGCGGGGGCCGCGTACGAGGCGAAGAACCCCGGCACCAGGGTGACGTTCTCCTTCGCGGGCTCCCAGGAGCTGGCCGCCCAGGTCAAGCAGGGCGCACCCGCCGACGCCCTGGTCACCGCCGACACCACGACGATGGACGGCCTCTCCGCCGACACCGGCAAGCCCACCGTCATCGCCAAGAACCGCCTGGTCATCGCCGTCGGCGAGGGCAACCCGGAGAAGGTCGAGAACATCGAGGACCTCGCCGACCCGAAGCTGAAGGTCGTCCTGGCCGCCCCCGAGGTGCCGGTGGGCCGCTACGGCGAGCAGGTCCTCGACGCGCAGAGGATCGAGGTGAAGCCGGTCTCCCAGGAGCCCAACGTCCGCGCGGTCCTCAGCAAGGTCGAGCTGGGCGAGGCGGACGCCGGGCTCGTCTACAGGACCGACGCCGCGTCCGCCACCGACAGGGTCGACGCGATCGAGATCCCGGACGCGCAGAACGCCATCGCCTCCTACCCGGCCGCCACACTGAAGGCGTCGAAGCACGGCGAGGCGGCCACCGCGTTCGTCGCCTGGCTCTCCACGCCCGAGGCGCGGAAGATCCTCCGGGGCGCGGGCTTCCAGCAGCCGTAACCGCGCCCGCCCGGCACCCCGTACGTCCCGACACCCGCTCACCGCCCGACGACCCCGCTCGTCCCGGCGGGCCCGTACCGTCCTACGGGCCCGCCGGGCACAGCCCGCCCCCCGCCGCCGCCCGACGAGGTCACCATGAAACGACCGGCGCTCCGCCGTACGCCCGGGAGCCGCGCACCCCTGCTGCTGACGGTGCCCGCGCTGCTGGCCGTGGCGTTCTTGATGCTGCCGCTCGTCGGGGTCCTGGCCCGCACCTCCTGGGGCGGGCTGGGCGACCACCTCACCGCCGAGGCCACCACCGAGGCGCTGCGGCTCTCGCTGCTCGTCTCGCTCTGGTCGCTGGGTCTCTCGCTGCTGTTCGGGGTGCCGCTGGCCTGGTTGCTGGCCCGGGTGCCGTTCCCCGGCAAGGCGTTCGTCCGCTCGCTGGTGCTGCTGCCGATGGTGCTGCCGCCCACGGTCGGCGGTGTCGCGCTGCTGCTGGCGTTCGGACGGCGCGGGCTGCTCGGCCCCTGGCTGGAGGACACCTTCGGCGTCACGCTCCCCTTCCACACCTCGGGGGCCGTGCTCGCCGCGACGTTCGTCGCCATGCCGTTCCTCGTCATCTCGCTGGAGGGCGCGCTCGGCGGACTGCGCCCCCGGTACGAGGAGACCGCCGCGTCCCTGGGGGCGTCCCCGATCCGGGTGTTCCTCACCGTGACGCTGCCGATGGTCGCGCCCGGGCTGATCGCCGGAGCCGCCCTGACCTGGGCACGGGCGCTCGGCGAGTTCGGCGCGACCATCACGTTCGCCGGGAACCTCCCCGGCACCACGCAGACCCTGCCGCTCCAGGTCTACCTGCTGCTCCAGGACTCGCCGGAGGCCGCCACCTCCGTGTCGCTGCTGCTCCTGGCCATCGCGATGGTCGTGCTCGTCGCCCTGCGGGGCCGCTGGACCGGCGCACCCGGCGACCACCGGGACCCCGCGAGCCGTGCCGTGGCGGCCGGCCCGGCCGCCACGGCCCCGGACCCGTTCCCCGAACCCTCCGCCGACCTGCTCGAGAAGAACCCGCCCGAGCCCTGGCCGCTGCACGCCGACGTCACCGGTTTCACCCGCCTCACCCTGGACGCCGGTCCCGGCACCACCATCGCGGTGGTCGGCCCCAACGGCGCGGGCAAGACGACGCTCCTGCGGGCCCTCCTCGGCCTCACCCCCCGCGCCCGCGCCGAACTCCGCCTCGGCGACGACGACGTCACCGGCCTCCCCCCGCACCGCCGGGGCGTGGCCTGGGTCCCCCAGGACGGGGCGCTCTTCCCGCACCTGAGCGCCCTCACCAACACGGCGTACGGGCTCCGCGCCCACGGTGTGCCGCGGGCCGAGGCGCGTCGCGATGCCCAGGGCTGGCTGGACCGGCTCGGGGTCGGCCACCTCGCCCACCGCAAGCCCGCCCAGCTCTCCGGGGGCCAGGCCCAGCGGGTCGCCCTGGCCCGCGCGCTCGCCGCCCGCCCGCGCCTCCTGCTGCTGGACGAACCGCTCGCCGCCCTCGACCAGACCACCCGGGCCCGGGTACGGCACACCCTGCGCGGGCACCTCGCGGAGTTCGGCGGGGTCTGTCTGATCGTCACCCACGACCCGGTCGAGGCGGTCTCGCTGGCCGACCGGGTTCTGGTGCTGGAGGACGGCCGGGCCCTCCAGGACGAGCCGCCCGCCCAGGTCACCCGGCACCCGCGCTCGCCCTGGGTGGCCCGGATGCTGGGCCGCAACGCCTGGCCCGGCGCCGCCACCGCCGACGGGCTCGCCCTGGAGGGCGGCGGCCACCTCGTGGTCGCCGAACCCCTCCCGGCGGGCACGGACGCCCTCGCGGTCATCGCGCCGGAAGCCGTCTCCGTACACCGGGAGCGGCCCACCGGATCGCCGCGCAACGTCTGGCCGGGCACGGTCCGCGAGATCACCTCGGGCGGCAGCCGACTGCGGCTGCTGATCACCTCGGCCGAGGCACCGGACCTGGTCGCGGAGATCACCCCGGCAGCCGCCGCCGAGCTGGGCATCGCCGACGGGAGCGCCGTCTGGACCAGCGTGAAGGCGACGGAGGTGACGGTCGTACCGCTGTAGCCCCGGGAACCACCTGCCCTCCCCGCACGTACTCCTGTACGTACATCACCACGAGGATCGGGGACCCATGGCACTGTTCGGCAACGCCCACACGATCGACCCGGCCGCCGCCCAGCAGGACTACGCGCGGCTGCTGGGACAGGGCGAACAGGTGCACGCCGCGTTCCTGCTGGTCCGCGACAGCATCCTGTTCACGGACCGGCGGCTGATCCTCGTCGACAAGCAGGGCATCACCGGCAAGAAGGTGGAGTACCGCTCCATCCCGTACCGCAGCATCACGCAGTTCTCCGTGGAGACGGCCGGTACGTTCGATCTTGAGGCCGAGCTGAACATCTGGGTCTCGGGCAACGCGGTGCCGATCCAGAAGACCTTCACCAAGGGCGTCGACATCTACGAGGTCCAGGCCATCCTCGCGCAGTCCGTCGCCCGGTAGCCCTTCGCCGCACGAGGGTCAGAGCGACGGGCGCAGCCGGGCCGCCGCCGAGTGGCCGGGGACGGTGGCGCGCAGCTTCGCGGCGCGCTCCCGCAGTTCGGGCAGCAGCGCGTAGAGCGCGTCGCCCGGGCAGCGGGTCTCGAAGCTGTCGCGGTGCCCGGAGATGACGTGCAGGTGGGCCACCTGGCCCTCGTCGAAGCGGCTCTCGTCGTTCGTCGAGACCAGGTCGACCCCGCCCAGCGGATCCGCCCCGGGCCGCAGCTTCCACGCGGCGAGCCTCACCAGCGCGTCCATCATCGGCTTCGGCACCTCCGCCCCCGGGCCGAAGTTCCCGATCGCCGCGATGCCGACCGTGTCGGCGTTGAACCCCTTGGTGTGCGCGCCGAGCACCGAGCGGCCGACGCCCCCGGCCCGGCCCTCGTAGATGGTGCCGCAGCGGTCGACGAGGAAGTTGTAGCCGATGTCGTCCCAGCCGTCCTGCCGGATGTGGTCGCGCTGGACGGCCCGGATCAGCCCGGGGGCGTCCGCGCAGTCGTAGTCGTTGGGGTTTCCGGTGTGGTGGACGAAGACCGCCCGCGCCGCGCCCGTGTAGTGCGGGCCCTCCCGGACCAGCTTCTCGTCCGCGTGCCAGTCCCGGCGGCTGACCATGGCCGGCTGCGGGAGGCCGCGCGGCGGGCGGGGCCCGGTGGCCAGCTCCGCCCCCGGCGCGCGGAACGCCGGCCCGTCCCCGAACACCAGGAGGGCCAGGGGCAGGACCAGAACGCCCAGGACGAGTCGGCGGGACCACATGGACTCCACCCTGCGCCCCGGCCTCCGGGTTCGCAGAGGAGCGGGCCGTTCGGGTGACAGGGCCCCGGGCCCCCACAGCCCGGGCGTTCCGTGCGGAAATGCGCGTTTCATCGGCTTTTCTTACGATGAGATCCGGCTCATCGCCCGCTCCCGGCGGGGGTGCCCGGCGGAGCGAGGAACCATGGCCCACGACCGTGTGCGGGACGAACCGGATGTCGGCCTCAAGCCGAATGCGATCGGGTTCGTCGACGCCCTTGTCATCGGTCTGAACGCGACCTCTCCGGCGTACTCGCTGGCCGCCGTCATCGGCCCGATCGTCGCCCTGGTGGGGATCTACGCCCCGGGCGTCATGTTCGCCTCGTTCGTGCCGATGCTGCTGATCGCCTCCGCGTTCTACTACCTGAACAAGGTCGACCAGGACTGCGGTACGACGTTCTCCTGGGTGACCCGGGCGATGGGCCCCTGGGCGGGCTGGCTGGGCGGCTGGGCGATCACCATGACCGGTGTCCTGGTGGTGGGCTCGCTGGCCGATGTGGCGGTGAGCTTCACCCTGCTGGCGGTGGGTCTGGACGGCTGGGTCGAGAACGACTTCGCACGCCAGGCCCTGACCGTGCTGCTGATCATCGTCATGACCGGGCTCTGCGTCATCGGCACCGAGCTCTCCGCCAAGGTGCAGAACGTGCTGATCCTCCTCCAGATCGCGTTCCTGCTGGTCTTCGTCGCGGTGGCGCTCTACCGGGTGTACGCGGGCACGACCGGCTTCGACTCGATCGAACCGTCCATCGGCTGGCTCGACCCGTTCGGCGCGGGTGGTGCCGCGCTGACCGGCGGGCTGCTGCTCGGGGTGTTCATCTACTGGGGCTGGGAGTCCGCGGTCAACCTCACCGAGGAGACCGAGGACTCCGCCAGCGCCCCCGGCAAGGCGGGCCTGTGGTCCACCGTCGTGCTCCTGGTGACCTACCTGTCGGTCGCCGTCGCGGTCGTCGCCTTCGCCGGGACGGCGTTCCTGGCGGAGAACGCGGGCGAGGAGGAGTTCGTCTTCGCCCAGCTCGCCGGGGACGTCCTGGGCGGCTGGGACTGGATCCTGCTGCTGGCGGTGGCCACCTCCGCGATCGCCTCCACCCAGACGACGATCATCCCGGCGTCCCGGACCGCCCTGTCCATGGCCCGCCGCCAGGCGCTGCCGCGGCACTTCGGGCACATCAGCCCCCGGTTCCGCACCCCGGACGTGAGTACGTGGTGGGTCGCCGGGATCGCCATCGCCTGGTATCTGATCGTCAACCAGATCTCCGCCAACGCCCTCTTCGACTCGCTGACCGCGCTCTCCCTGCTGATCGCCTTCTACTACGCGCTCACCGGGGTGGCCTGCGCCGTCTACTACCGGCGCCATCTCACCGAGAGCCTGCGCAACTTCCTGCTCATCGGGCTCGGCCCGGTGGTCGGAGCCGGACTGCTGACCTGGCTGCTGGTGCGCTCGGTCATCGACATGTCCGACCCGGCCAACTCCTACAGCGGCACCTCCTGGTTCGGGCTCGGCCCGCCGCTCGTCATCGGCATCGCGATCGCCCTGGCCGGCGTGGTCCTCATGGTGGTCCGGCGGCTGCGCGACGCGGCGTTCTGGCAGGAGCGGCCGGGGGTCGCGGACCCGGACCTGGTACACGCCCCGACCCGGAAGGGCCCGTGAGATGTCGGTCGTCCTCGGTTACGACGAATCCCCCGGCGCCGCCCGCGCCCTGCGCATCGCCATCGAGGTGGCGGCCGCGTACGGGGAGGAGCTGGTGATGGTCTACGGAGCCGCCGCCCCCGGGCTGCGCGACGGCGCGGAGTACCGCAGCCACTACGACGCGATCCGGCAGGCCGGGCGCACCGGCCTGGAGCACGCGCTCACGTCCGCCGAGGAGGCGGGCGTACCGGCCTCGGTGGAGGTGCTGGACGAGAAGCCCGCACAGGCCCTGCTGGACGCCGCCGAACGGCACGGGGCCCGGGTCATCGTGGTCGGCACCTGGGGCGAGAGCCCGATGCGCGGGGCCCTGCTGGGTTCGACGCCGCACAAGCTGCTGCACATGTCGACGGTCCCGGTGCTGTGCGTACCGACGGAGGAGGAGGGCCCGGAACAGTCACAGCCGCAGCCACAGCCTTAGTCGGCCGTACGGGAGCAGCCGCGGACGTGGGCGGCCACTGGGCCCGGAACAGCCGCGGACCCGGGCGGCCGCCGGGCCCGGAACAGCCGCGGACACGGGCGAGCCGGTCACCACGCCTCCCCGCTCTCCGCCGCACGCCCCGGAACGGCCCCGCCCCCGCTCCCGCCCTCCTCCCCGCGCAGCAGCCGGAACGCCAGCAACGGGAAGACCAGCACCGACACCATGGCGGCAGCGACCAGGGCGGCGGCCTCCCCCGCCCCGATCACCTTCTCGTCCAGGCCGATCGCGGTGATCGCGACCACCAGCGGCAGACAGGTGGACGAGAAGAGCCCGAGCGCGGCCCGCGAGGGGCGCCCGGACAGGTCGCGCGGGGCCAGCAGATACGCCGGAACCCCCCGCACCAGCAGGAACAGCAGCAGGAAGGCCGGCAGGAGCACCAGCGGGCGGCCACCGTCCAGGAGCGCCGCGAGGTCGAAGTCGATGCCCGTGACGATGTAGAAGAACGGCACGAGGAAGCCGAAGCCCATCGCCTCGACCCGCTCCAGGACCGCGTCGCTGCGCTCGGGCACCGACCCCTGGAGGACGAGCCGGGTCAGCATCCCCGCCGCGAACGCGCCCAGCAAAGTGTCCAGGCCGAAGACGTGGGCGAGCCCCAGCATCCCGGCCAGCAGCAGCATCACGAAGCGCACGGCGAACTGGCCGCTGGAATGCAGGGTCACGGCGACGATGCGGGCGAACCACGGCGGCCGGGGCCGCAACGCCCAGAACACCGCGCCCGCCGTGACGACCGCGAACACGGCCAGCACCGCGCTCGCCGCCCCCGGGCTGCGCCCGCTGAACAGCAGGGCCATCGCGATGATCGGCCCGAACTCCCCCACCGACCCGAACGCCATCACCACCGACCCGAACCGCCCCTCCAGCCGCCCCGAGTCCCGCAGGATCGGCAGCACGGCGCCCAGCGCGGTACTGGTCAGCGCGGTGCCGATGACGAGGCTCTTCGCCAGGTCCGCCCCGCTCAGCAGCAGCGCGACACCGAGCCCGGCGGCGAACGCCAGCACCCAGGCCCCGCCGGCCCGGCGCAACGTGTCGCCGCGGACCTCGGCGAACCGGATCTCGTACCCCGCCAGGAAGATCAGCATCGAGAGCCCGAGGTCGGACAGGGTGTCGATGACCTGGTCGTGATGGGCCCAGCCGAGCACATCGGGCCCGACCAGGATCCCGAGCACGATCTCGAAGATGACGACGGGAACCGGCAGCCACCGCCCGGTCGCATAGCCGAGCAGCGGGGCGAGAACCGCCAGGGCCATGATCAGAACGAGGGTGCCCGGGTGCTCCATCGCTCGTGTATAGCAAGGAGAGCCCGTAAATCACCTGTTATGACACCCTCTGCCCGGGCCCGGGCCCCCGCACCGGTGAAGCACGCACCCGAGCCGGGCGGCCGCAGCACGGACCACCCTGAAGTGAGACAAGGCACAGTGGGCGGAGGGAACCTCTCCGCGTTCTAGGGTGTCAGGATGCCTCAGCTGCCCCTCACCTCCGAGCAGCCGCGTCCCACCGCCGCTGCCGGCGCCCCGGAGACCGGAAAGCCGCCTTCCGACGGCCGGGACCACTTCTTCGACAACGCGAAGTACCTGGCGATCGTGCTGGTCGCGATCGGACACGCGTGGGAGCCGCTGCCGTCGGGCCGCCTCGTGGAAACCGCGTACACCTTCGTCTACACGTTCCACATGCCCGTGTTCATCCTCATAGCGGGCTACTTCTCGCGGAACTTCGAGCTGCGGCCGGACCGGGTGTGGAAGCTGGTCACCAGCCTCCTGGTGCCCTACCTCCTGTTCGAGGCGCTCTACACGCTCTTCGAGCGGGCGGCGAACCGGCCGGACCACGCGCTCTCGCTGCTGTCGCCCTACTGGCTGCTGTGGTTCCTGCCCGCCCTGTTCCTCTGGCGGCTGTCCACCCCCCTCTGGCAGTCCGTGCGCTTCCCGGTGCTGGTCTCCCTGGCGATCGCCGCCCTCGCGACGCTGTCACCGGCCGCCGACGGGTCTCTCCAGATCCAGCGCATCCTCCAGTTCCTGCCGTTCTACGTACTCGGCCTGCGGCTGCGCCCGGAACACTTCCAGCTGCTGCGCTCCACCTGGGTGCGGATCGTGTCGGTGCCGGTGTTCGCCGTCGGGCTGCTCGTGGCGTACTGGCTGGTGCCCCGGACATCCACCGGGTGGTTCTACCGCAAGAGCAGCACCGACCGGCTGGACATGGCCGAGTGGACCGGACCGACCGTCACCGTGCTGCTGTTCGGGGCCGCGATCGTGCTGGGCGCCTGCTTCCTCGCCTGGGTGCCCAAGGGCAGAAGCTGGATGACCGCACTCGGCACCTGCACGCTGTACGGGTATCTGCTCCACGGCTTCGTCGTCCGGGGCCTGAAGTACGGCGGCTTCTACGACGACCCGTTCTTCGCCACCACGCTGGGCACGGTCACGGTCACCCTGGGCGCGATCGCCGTCATCACCCTGCTCTGCACACCCCCGGTCCGGCGGCTGCTGCGCCCGCTGCTGGAACCGCGTATGGCGTGGGCCCGGCAGAAACCACCGGCCGCCCGGGCGTCCTGAGACGCACCGAGCGGCCGGGGGCGGGCAAGGGTTTCAGTGATCCGGCGGTACGGATCAGGCGGCGCGGTTCTTCCGGCGCTGCGCCGCGGCCGCCCGCTCCTCGGGCGTCGGCACTCCGGGGCGGCCGCGCCGGGCCGGGGCCCCGCCGGCGCGCCGGGTGCCGCGCCCCATGAACGCGCCGCCGCCACCACGGCCGGAGCGCTCCTTGGGCGGGGCGGTGACGACGACCGGGACGCCGGAGGGCGTCTGCGCACCCGTGATCCGGCTCAGCTCGGCCTCGCCGGAGCGGACCTGGGTCACCTGCGGGGTGATCCCGGCGTCCGCCATCAGCCGGGTCATCTCCCGGCGCTGGTTCGGCAGCACCAGGGTGACGACACTGCCGGACTCCCCCGCCCGGGCGGTACGGCCACCGCGGTGCAGGTAGTCCTTGTGGTCGGTCGGCGGGTCCACGTTGACGACCAGGTCGAGGTTGTCGACGTGGATGCCGCGCGCCGCGACGTTGGTGGCGACCAGGACCGTGACGTGCCCGGTCTTGAACCGGTCCAGGGTGCGGGTGCGCTGCGGCTGGGACTTGCCGCCGTGCAGCGCCGCCGCCCGGACCCCGCTGTGCAGCAGGTGGTCGGTGAGCTTGTCCACCGCGTGCTTGGTGTCCAGGAACATGATCACGCGGCCGTCGCGGGCCGCGATCTCCGTCGTGGTGGCGTACTTGTCGGTGCCCTGGACGTACAGCACGTGGTGCTCCATCGTCGTGACCGCGCCGGCGGCCGGGTCGACGGAGTGCACGACCGGGTCCTTCAGGTACGTACGCACCAGCAGGTCGACGTTGCGGTCCAGGGTGGCCGAGAAGAGCATCCGCTGCCCGTCCGGGTTCACCTGGTCGAGCAGCTCGGTGACCTGCGGCATGAAGCCCATGTCGGCCATCTGGTCGGCCTCGTCGAGCACCGTGACGGTGACCCGGTCCAGCTTGCAGTCGCCGCGCTCGATGAGGTCCTTGAGGCGGCCGGGCGTGGCGACGACGACCTCGGCCCCGCCGCGCAGCGCGCTCGCCTGACGGCCGATGGACATGCCGCCGACCACGGTGGCGAGGCGCAGCCTCAGCGACCGGGCGTACGGGGTGAGCGCGTCGGTGACCTGCTGGGCCAGCTCCCGGGTGGGGACGAGGACCAGGGCGAGCGGGCGCTTGGCGTCGGCGCGGCGGCCGGCCGTGCGGGCCAGCAGCGCGAGGCCGAACGCGAGGGTCTTGCCGGATCCGGTGCGGCCGCGGCCCAGGACGTCCCGGCCGGCCAGCGAGTTCGGCAGGGTGGCCGCCTGGATCGGGAAGGGCACGGTCACGCCCTCGGCGGCCAGCGCCTCTTTCAGGGGTGCGGGCATCTCCAGCTCGCCGAAGGTCTCGACGGCGGGGAGGGCCGGGGTCAGCGTCACCGGCAGGGCGAACTCGCCCTTGGCGCCGGAGGCGGAACGACGGCCGTAGCCACCGGACCGGCCGGATCCGCCCGAGCCACCGGACCGGCGGGGGCCGCCGCCGAAGCCCGCGGCGCGGCGCTCACCGCCGCCACCGCCGGAGAAGCGGGGGGCGCCGCCGGAACGCGTCCGGGAGAACCGGTCGTTCGAGCGGGGGGTGCGTTCGCGATTCATGCAGAACCTTTCCTCGATGGGCACGTATCGAGGGATTCTTTTTCGGGAAGCGACCGTGAACGGCGCCCGGAATCGCAAGAACGAGCCGATGAAATGACAAAAGAAAACAGGGCGCGGGGCCCGGAAACGACAACGAGCCGGGGCCCGCACCCATGGTGCGGGCCCCAGCTGCGCCGTGCTGCCCGAGTGATCAGGCGGGGACGATGTTCTCGGCCTGCGGGCCCTTCTGGCCCTGCGTGACGTCGAAGCTCACCTTCTGGCCTTCCTGCAGCTCACGGAAGCCGCTGGAGGCGATGTTGCTGTAGTGGGCGAAGACGTCGGCGCCGCCGCCGTCCTGCTCGATGAAGCCGAAGCCCTTTTCCGAGTTGAACCACTTCACGGTGCCAGTAGCCATGTCATATCTCCTTCTTAGGGGCAGAGCCCGCGGGTCCACACTGTGCGGACCCCACGTCGCCGCGATGATTACCCCGTCCGGAAGAACACAAGAACACCGGAAAGACAAAAGTGCGCCCGCCGACATCCGGTCGGCAGGAGCACTTGAAGTTTTTTGGGAACCACAACTGCAACTGAGATCAACACTAGCACGATATCCAGGGAGAGGTAGTGCCTCATATAACCGGCCGTACGGGAACATAAAAAGCCTCATCGCACATTGCGCGAAATTCTGTGCTGCCGAATGCAGATATTCATCCGGAGTGGCCGCGCAGCTCCTCGTTGAGGCGCAGGGCCTCCTCCAGCTGGTCCTCCAGGATGACGATGCGGCAGGCCGCCTCGACGGGCGTGCCGCCGTCGACCAGCTCGCGGGCGCGGGCGGCGATGCGCAACTGGTAGCGGGAGTAGCGGCGATGGCCGCCCTCGGACCGCAGCGGGGTGATCAGACGGGCCTCGCCGATCGCCCGGAGGAACCCCGGCGTCGCACCGATCATCTCCGCGGCCCGCCCCATCGTGTAAGCGGGGTAATCGTCGTCGTCGAGCCGGTCGGTGGCGTGCGAGGGGGTCTTCGGGGGCATCTGCACCTCTTCCGTCACGCTCGCCCGGAGGAGCCGGGCGCCGTACGCCTGCGGGTTGCACCTCGGCCGCGTACCGCTGTTTCACGTGACTGCACAAGAAACCCTAATCGCCCCGCCAGGCCATGTCTATCGCGGCCGGAACAGATTCGGGTGCCCGCGAAGGGCAGGGCGGGTCTGCCCTTCGCGGCCCTTCCACGGATCACCGGCCGGCCACCGGGCGATGCCCGACCGTGCCCCCGGCCGATAGCGGCCGATCACTGACCGACCGGTCAGTTGTCGTCAGGAGTGCCGCGGGGCCATAATGCACGCGTAGCCCTTCACGCATCCCCCGTCGTGAAGGGCTACACCCCTGTCCGGGCGGCGCGGGCTCATTCACGGGCAAGGGACTCCCCTCGTGGTCCCCTGCCCGTGTTTTTTCGAGTTAACAGTGACGTAGAGTGTTTGCGCAAGCTCAGTTCCGACTCCGAGGTGATCGTGGAGGCCCGGATGGCCATGGACGACGGCGACGAACGCGGTCCGGAACCCGTCGGCGCCCCCGGCCCGGACGAGCTGCCCCACCTCGACTCGCTGCGGGAAAAGGTCGAGTACATGGTCGAGAAGACCTTCCCAGGCCGGAAGATCTCGGGCCGGGTCTTCGCCGAACTGGTCCGCGACCGCGGCGGCTCGCTGTCGCACAGCTACTTCTCCAACATCCTGGCCGGCAAGGTCACCCAGCCCTCCGAGGACATCCTCAAGGCCCTCGGGCTGGGGTTCGGCGTGGACTGGCGCTTCTTCAAGGAGGAGTCCGATGTCGTCGACGACGTCGTCGCCGGGCTCCAGTTCCTGGCCAAGCGGCGCACCGGGGAGATCAGCGGCGTGGCCGGCCGGGGCCTGGACGACGACGGTCTCCCCCCGGAACTGCTGCGGTTCGCCCTGTCCCTGCTGGAGGACGCCGCCCGGGAGAAGGACGGCCCCGGCGGCGGGGAAGCGGGCGGAGCGACGGGAGCGGTGGGAGAGATTCCGCGGTGAGGCCCCGCCCCGCGGGCCCGGCAGCGTAGCGTCTTCGTCATGTCCCTGCGGAAACTGCGGAAAGAGTGCGAGGCCGGGCTCGCCGACCTTCCCCTCCCGGTTCCCTTCACGCTGGACGGGCTCGTCGCGAACATGGAGGAGGCCGGCGGGCGCACGATCCGGCTGCACGAGATGCCGGACCGTCTCGCCCGCGTCAACACCGCCTGCGGGCTGCGCCTGAAGGCGGGCTCCACCAGCCTCGTCCTCTACCGCCGCAGGCCGACCGCGTACCAGACCCAGCACGTGATCCTGCACGAGCTGTGCCACGAGTGGTTCGACCACGGCACGACCCTCGACGCGGAGCGGCTGCGCACGCTCCTCCCGGTCTTCGACACCTCGCTGATCGCCCGGCTGATCTCCCCGGCCGCCGCCGAGTCCTTCGCCTCCGGCGGCGGCACCGTCCAGGCCCGCGCCCAGTACGACACCCATGACGAACGCATGGCCGAATTCGGTGCCTCCCTGATCCCCCGGATGGCGCGGGACCTCACCACCGATGACATGGTGGGGCGGCTGGACAACTCCCTGTCCCGCCCGGTGGCCCACCGGCGGCGCGGCCTCTTCCCCCGAAGACGGTCCGACGGCACCTGACACGTGCCACCGCTCTCCGCCCGCGGGCCTCACCCCGCCCCCCGATCCCGAACCCCGATCCGAGGACGAACACCGCCGTGACCCCCCTCGATCTCGCCGGCTACCTCATAGCGGGCCTGATGACGGCCGTTGCCCTGTGGCGAATGCCCGCTGCCCTGTGGGGCGACGAGGAGGACCGCAGACGCCGGGCGCTGTGGGGCTGCTACGCCGGATTCGCCATCGCCCTGTGGACGAAGACCGAGGCGGTCCGCATCGGTCTCAACAACAGCGCCGTCACCGACCTCGCCGTCCTCATCAAGCACTACACCGCCACGGTGGCAATTCTGGCCATCCTCAGCTACATCGTGGCCATCTACGGCAGCTACCCCGAAGAGGGCGCGGTCCCCCGCCACGTACGGTTCGCGCGGCTCGTCCAGAAGCTCGCGGCCAAGGCCTCCGTCGCCACGCTGATCCTGCTGACCGTCCTGTTCTTCACCGTCGTCGACCGCTCCGAGCCCTCGGACCGCTTCGTCTCCGACCACGCCGGGGAGTGGGGCGCCACGCTCTACATGAGCGTCTTCTACCTCTACCTCGGGGCCGCGTCCGCCGTGTGCGCCTTCCAGTGGGCGCTGGCCACCCTCGACGCCCGCCGCCGCCATCTGCGCATCGGGCTCGGCATGATGACGTTCGCGATGTTCATCGGCGTCGGCTACACCGTCAGCCGCACGCTCTTCCTGTGGATCAGCGTGGCCGACGAGCCGACCGAGGCGTTCGCCCTGCGCTTCGACCGGATCACCGAGGCCGCGCAGCTGGTGCTGTTCGCCTTCTTCGCCTTGGGCGCCTCCGTCCCGGCGTTCGCGGCCGGGGCGCGCCGGGCCAGGCTGTGGCGGGCCCAGGTCCGGCTGCACGCCCTCTGGTACGAGTTGATGACTGCGTTCCCGGAGCAGCCCTTCGACCCGCCCGCCTCGCTGGCCCGCGAGCTGACCCGGTTCAACGTCCCGGCCGACCTGCGGGTGGACCGCTGGGCCGCCGACATCGCGGACGCGGTGGAGAAGCTGCGCCACTACGCCCCCGACGGACTGCTCGCCGCCGCCGAACGGGCCGCCTCCGGCCCCCGGAGCCGGGAGGGCCTCACCGACGCGTACTGGATCGGGGCCGCCCTGCTCGCGAAGGCCTCCGGCGCCCCTGCCGGCCCCGCCTCGCCGGTCGCCGCCCAGCAGGCCACGGACCAGGACGGCGAGGTGGCCCGGCTGGTCCGGGTGGCCGCCGCGTACCGCACGCTCGACGAGGACCGCGCCCGCGCCGTGCTCGCCGCCGCCACGGCCGATCCGGCCGCCCCGACCCGTACGACGGAGAAGACCGCATGAGCACCACCGCCGACGACACCACGAGCACGGCCACGGCCACGGCCGACGCCGCTGCCACGGCATCGGCGGCCCGGACCGTCACCGACGTCCTCCAGCCGCGCAACGTCCTGCTGGCGGGCATGCTCGGCCTCGGCCTCGCGGCGGCGGGCGGCGACTGGACCGGGCTGCTCTGGGGCTTCCTCGGGGCGCTCTGCGCCGGGCTGATCCCGGCGGGGTACATCGAGTGGGAGCGCGGGCGCGGCACCTGGGGCGACCGCCATGTGGTGGACCGTACGAAGCGGGCGCCGATCTTCTTCGTGATCCTGGGCTCGATCGGCGCCGGTTCGGTGGTGATGGTGCTCGGGAACGCGCCGACCGGGATCCTCGTCGCGATGCTCGCGCTGTGGGTGATGACGATCGGCCTGCTGGCCGTCAACACGGTCTGGAAGATCTCGGTCGACTCGGCGGTGGCCTCGGCGGCCGTCTCGCTCCTCGCCGTCGTGCACTCCCCCTGGTGGACCGCCGCGTACGCGCTGACCGCGGCGGTCTGCTGGTCCCGGGTCGCCCTCGGCTACCACACCGTCGCCCAGACCCTGGCGGGCGCGGGCCTGGGGGCGGCGACGACGGTGGCGTACGTATGCGCCTGAGAGGGTTACCGGAGTGCGGCGTTGCCCGTGAGCACGACGGGCCCTGCGACGGTGTTGGCGGTGCAGCCCGGCCCGCCGATCCGTACGGGGCCGGTGCTGCGGCTCACCACGACGGGCCCGCCGAAGCGTGAACCGCACAGGTGGACCTCCGTCGCCCGGTCGGCGTGGACCGGGCCGTCCACCGTGGAGCCGGTGACGACGAGGGCGGCCCCCGGGCGGACGACGACGGGCCCGCGCTGGGCGGCCCGTTCCAGGCAGGTGACGCCGCCCGTCACGACCAGGGGTCCGTTGCGCGGCCCGGTGACCGTGGTGGTGCAGGCGGGCAGCGGCAGGACGCGGGCCTTGTAGGCGAGGGACTCGGCGAGCTTGCCCGGCTTGGGGTCGCTCAGCGGCCTGCCCAGCTTGGCGAACTCGCCGCCCGTCTCCTTCTTGCCGCCGTTCCACTCGTCGATCCGGCCGAGCTGGGCGGCGGTCTTCCCGTCGTCGACGACCGCGTCGGGGGCGAGCGCGGCCATCGACTTCGAGGCGCGCTTCACCAGGTCGAGGTACGGGCCCGGGGCGGTCAGGTCGTACGCGCCCGTGTCGTGCTCGCCGCGCAGCCACGCCCCCCAGGAGAACTCCAGGAACTCCGTAGCCCCGTCCGGGACTTCGTACCCGATGTTCCGGGTGAAGTAGACGAGGCTGCGGTACGGGTCGTCACGGAAGTGCGTGATGCCGAGCCGGTCCGGGAGCTGCTCCACACCGAGGGGCCGGTTGTTCTCGTCGCGCAGCCACACCTTCTTCTCGGCGGTCATCCGCTGCCAGAAGGCGGCCGGGGACAGCGCGCTGAAGTTGTCGGTGACGCGGAGCCGGATGCGCATCCGCGGGGAGCCGTCGGGGCCCTCCAGGAAGGACGTGAGCGTGTGGTGCCCGTCGGTGAGGTACGGCTTCCCGCCGGGACCGATCACGGCGGTCTTCATCGGGGCGACCGTCTCGGCGGTCTCCCGCCCGACGGGCACGGTGCAGGAGAAGCTCGCCGGGTCGTCCAGCCGGGCCCCGGGACCGGCCGAGGCCGCCTCCCCCTGGCCGTTGGTCTCGCACCAGTCGTCGAAGCGCTTGTTGGCGTCGCCCGCCGCCTCGTCGCGGTCGCCGCCGTACCGGCCGAGCTTGTAGAAGACCTGGTCGAAGCCGAGGACCGCCTGGGTGGGGCGCAGTTCGCCGAGCGTGACGTCGATCAGGTCACCCGGCTGCGCGCAGAGGCGCGGCAGCGGCCCGCCCCCGGTGCACGGGTCGGCCGCGGCCGCCCCGGTGCCCGCCCCGGCAACGACCGTGCCCGCGGCCAGCACCCCGGCCAGCAGCAGCGCTTGCGCTCTGTTCATGAACGTCCCCTCCCGCGAAATGGTCTTCCGCGGGGGACCATCGCAAGGCCCGGCGACCCCCGTGCGGACGTGATGTGAACGCGGGGCGGCGCCGGGGTGCCACGCCGGGACCCGCCGCGCTCGCGGGGCGGCGCTCCGGGACCGGCCCCGCGTTTGCGGGGGCGGCGGAGACCCGGTTACGTGGACGGGGAGGGCGCCCGCGAACGGGCGGGCCCCACCGGCTGGAGGTGTCCCCGATGGCGAAGAACCGTTCCGCGAGGCCCGCCAAGGGCCTGCGCGGCAGCAAGGCCGGGCTCGCCCTGAGCCTGGGCAGCAGCGCGCTCGCGGTCATCAGGGCGTCCAAGCAGGTCCGCCGGGCCAAGGGCACGCACGACAAGCTCAACACCGCCGACGCGGTGGCGGGGATGCTGCCGCTGATCACCTCGGCCGCCCTCGTCCTGCGGCAGCTGCGCGGCCGGAAGCGGGAGACCCCGGAGGCGGCCTGAGCGAGCCCTTCCTCGGTGACCCGCCCCGAAAGGCCTGGGCAGCTCGCCCGAAAGACCGGAAATCGCCCTGCTCCCGGCCACTGAACGGTGCCGGGCCGGGGTACGAAGGTGCCGTGCCGAACCCATTCGAGATCACCGCCGCCCGCGCCGAGGACATCGTGACGCTGGGCGCGTGGGCCCACGAGGAGGGCGGGAACCCCGGCCTGCATGACGGCGGGGTCTTCTTCGCGACCGACCCCGGCGGTTCCCTGTTCGGCCGGCTGGACGGCGAGCCGGTCACCGCCGTCTCCGTCGTCCGCTACGGCAGCGCGTACGGCTTCCTCGGCTTCTGTCTGACCCGCCCCCACCTGCGCGGACAGGGGTACGGGCTGCGGACCTGGCAGGCCGGCACGGCGCGCCTCGCCGGACGCGCGGAACTGGGCTGAACCCGGGGCCCGGGGAGAGGGAAACGGCGGCCGTCACTCCGCCGGTGTCGGCCGCACCACCGGCGGCCCCTCGCGGATCCGGGACGCGAGGACGGCGATGTCGTCCTCCGCGTCCTCGCCGAACCGGTCCAGAACCTGGTCCAGCAGGTCCTCCAGGCGTCCGCCCGGCGGCATGGTCAGCGAGGCGAGCCGCTGCACGGAGACGTCGATGTCCTCGCCCCGGCGCTCCACCAGACCGTCGGTGTACATGAACAGCACGGTCCCCGGGCCACAGGGCACGGACGCGGTCCGGTAGCCGCCGAACCCGGTGCCGAGCGGCGGCCCCACCGGCACCGGAACCACCCGGGCCCCGGCGGCGCCCGGGTCGATGAAGACCGGGGGCAGATGACCCGCGCTGGCCACCTCGCACACCCCGCCGAACCGGTCGACGACGGCGAGCAGACAGGTCGCCGCCCGGTCCAGACCCGACCGCTCCACCATGGTGTCGAGCTGCTCCAGGATCTCGTGCGGCGGGAGATCCTCCTGCGCCAGCAGCCGCAGGAGCGAGCGGTACTGGCTCATGGCGACGGCCGCCTCCACCCCGTGCCCCATCACGTCGCCCATCGCCTTCAGGTGCCGGCCGTCCTGGAGCGGTACGACGTCGAACCAGTCCCCGCCCACCAGGACGTCCTCGTCGGCGGGAAGGTAGCGGGTGGCGATCTCGACGTGCGGGCGGGGCCCCCAGGGCTCGGAGAGCAGGGAGCGCTGGAGTTCGCGGGCGATGCTGTGCTCGTGGTCGTAGCGGCGGGCGTGGTCGATGTCGACGCCCGCCCGGACGGCCAGTTCGCGGGCGACGGCCACGTCCTGGTCGCCGAAGGCGGGGGAACCCTCGGCCCGGACCAGGCTGAGCGTGCCGAGCGGCCGGCTCCGGGCGGTGAGCGGGACGACGAGCGCCTGGCGCAGCCCGAGGGCCCGGGAGGCGGCGATCCGGTCGGCCGTATGGGCGCTGCGCTCCCCGGCTCGGTCGTCCCAGTCGTCGATGACCGGCTCGTTCTGGGTCAGGCAGCGGGTCACCGCCGCGTCGGCGGCGAAGTCGATGTACTCGCCGGGGTGGCCGAAACGTTGCACCTGCTCGTTGAGGTCGCCGTCGCCCCGCAGCGCGGCCCGCCGCAGCCGTACGACACCGGGCTCCGGGCGGCGTACGGTGTGCCCCACATCGGCCGGGAAGACGTCGACCACCGCGACGTCGGCGAAGTCGGGCACCACGAAGTCGGCCAGCTCCCGGCAGGTGGTGTCCATGTCGAGCGTGGTGCCGATCCTGACGGCGGCGGTGGAGAGCAGGGCGACATGGCCGCGGGCCCGCTCCAGCTCCTCGCGCTGCCGGGCGATGTCGGTGATCTCGACGACGATCGCCATCAGCCCGCAGCCCTCCCCCTCCGCGTCGAGCCGGTGGTACGAGGCCCGCCAGAGCTGCTGCTCCTCCTCGGTCGGCGCCCAGGTCCGACCGCTGATCGTCACCTCTCGGGGCATGCCGTCGGTCAGCACCTCGCGCAGGGCGGTGGCCTGGCCGTGCAGCCCGGGCAGCACCTGGGAGAAGGTCCGCCCGATGTGGGAGCGGGCCGGGAGGCCGTTGAGCCGTTCGAGGGCGGGGTTGACGTAGGTGTAGCGGAGCTCGTGGTCGAGCACCGCGACGGCGGCCGGATTGCCGTCGAACAGGGCCGCGACCGTCCTGGGGTCGAAGAACGAGGGCATGCCGTCGTCGCACGTCTCGGCCTGCAAGACCATGCCTCCCGCCGCTCGTCGGCTCCCGAGCCTCCATCGTCGGTTGCCCGCTCCCGTACCGCATCCGCAGGACGGCAGGCGGGCGCATCCGGGTCAGTTCGCCCGGGAGCGCGCCCGGGCCCGGGACCGCCCGGGGTCCGGCCCCGGGCCGGGGCCCAGATCGATGTCCAGATCGAGGGTGCCCTCGTCGGCCGCGGCGGTGCGCGGCAGGGCGAGGGCCGCGCCGACGGGGCCCGGCAGACTGCCGGAACCCAGCAGTCCGATGACCAGCCCGGTGGTGAGCCGGTGCCAGGCGGTGGCCCGGCGGAGCATGGCGTGGTCGCCGCCCCGGACGGTGACCATGCACGTACGGGCTCCGGCGCGACGGGCCCGGGCGGTGAGGGACCGGGTGGCCCGGGGGCTGGTCAGCCGATCCCGGTCGCTGTGCACGAGGACGACGTCACGGCCCGCGAGCTGGGCGACCGGGTCCTGGGGCGGACACCAGGGAGCGAGCCCGACGACGGCGCGCACGAGGGGGTGCCCGGCGGCGCGAAGGGCGGCGCGCGCCCCCATGGAGTGGCCAAGGAGCACCACCGGCAGGTCGTCGCCCGCTTCCTCCCGCAGCGCGTCGAGGGCGGTCACGGCGTCGTGGAGCGGGTCCGCGCGGTCGCCGTTCCAGCCCCGGTGGGCGTACCGCACCGGCGTCACGCGCACGTTCCCGCCGGCGGCGCGGGCGGCCCGGTCGACGGCCCGGACGAAGGGGCGCATCCGGGTGCCGGGCAGATTGAGGAGCCCGGGCGGCGGGGGCTCCGTGCCGGTCTCGCGCCCTCCGTGCAGTACGAGAACCGCTGCCGACGGCGGTCGTGGGGCCACGCGTACCTCCAGGTCCGGGTCCGGGGCGCGGTGGCCCCTCTCCCCGTATTCGGCGCCGCGGCCGCTCCGGATGGGTGAAGTGCCGTCCACTGTACGGTCACGGCCACGGAACCATCCGTGCCGCCCGCGCCGTCCCCGTATCCGACATCGAAGGAGCCTCCCATGGCATCTGGCCCTCAACTCGACAGCGCAGCACCGGACTTCGCCCTCCCGGGCGGAGTCCTGTCCGCCTCGGGCGACACCTTCGAACGCTCCGAGTACCGGCTGTCGTCCGCCCGCGGCCGGTCCGTGGTCCTGGCGTTCTACCCGGGGGACAACACCACGGTCTGCACGAAACAGCTGTGCTCGTACTCCTCGGGCATGGAGGCCCTTGAGGACCTCGACGCCGACGTCTGGGGAATCAGTCCACAGGGTGTGGACAGCCACGAGTCGTTCGCCCGGGCCTTCGGTCTGCGGATGCCGTTGCTGGCCGACGAGGGCCGCGAGATCGCCAAGGCGTACGGAGTCTCCGCGCCGGGCATCGGAGTGCGACGCGCGGTCTTCCTCATCGGCCCGGACGGGGTCCTGCGCTGGAAGCACGTGGCGTTGCTCGGAGCGACCTTCCAGTCACTCGACACCCTCACGAACCGTCTTTCCGGCATCAAAGGCGCGTAAAGATTGCCGGAACCCGGCAGTGACCGATGCAGGTCGTGTATGGGATCATCCAGCCAGATCGACGAAAAACGCTCGGGGGAAGTCGACCATCAGGGGAGTGATCGCGTGACCTTCTTTCTCGGTCTCGGCATTGCGGGAGTCGTCCTGCTGGCCCTCTCCCTGATCTTCGACGGGGTCCTCGAAGGACTCTTCGACGGTGTGGTGGACGGCCTCTTCGACGGGCTGCTCTCGCTTCCGGTGATCGCCGGCTTCATCTCGATGCTCGGCTTCGGCGGAGCGATCGTGCTCGGCGCGACCAGCGCCGGAACGCTCGTGGCCACCGTGGTCGGCGTCGCCGCCGGCCTGGTGGCGGGCTGGCTGACCTGGAAACTCAGCAAGGCCCTGATGCGCGACCAGACGCACGCCACACCGCGCGACTCCGACCTGGTCGGCACCTCGGGTTCCGTGGTCACGGCCATTCCGGCCGAAGGCTACGGCGAGGTGCTGCTGCGCCTGGGCGGCCAGCCGGTGAAGTACGCGGCCAGATCGGCCACCCCCGTCGCGCGCGGGACCGAGATCTGGGTGGAAGAGGCGCTGTCGACCACATCGGTCGCGGTACGCCCCGTGGAGCGCTGACCACGCCCCACAGGCAAACCTGTCCCACCCGTCCGCCTGTCCGTCCGACTCCACCGCCCCGCACCGCGATCAACTCCACAGCACGGCCCGCTCCACAACGATCTGCCGTCCCCCAAGGGAGGCAGGGGGGACAAACCTCATGAGTCCAGTAGTCATCGCCGTCATCGGCATCGTCGTACTCCTCGTTCTGCTCGGCCTCGTCGTCATCACGCGCTACAAGGTGGCCGGCCCCAGCGAGGCGTTCATCATCACCGGCCGCCGCGGCAAGAAGTCGACGGACCCGGTCACCGGACGTATCAGCATCGACAACAGCGGCCAGAAGGTCGTCGTCGGTGGCGGCGTCTTCGTCGTGCCGTTCGTCCAGCAGAAGTTCACCCTGGACCTGTCCAGCCGGCACATCCCGGTCGCCGTGCGCGGCGCGGTGACACTGCGCGGCGTCAAGTCGAACCTCGAAGGCGTCGCGATCGTCAAGGTCGGCGGCAGCGAGGACGCGATCCGGGCCGCGGCCCAGCGCTTCCTCCAGCAGCAGGACGGCATCGTCGGCTTCACCCAGGAAGTGCTCTCCGGCGCGCTGCGCGCGATCGTCGGCCGCATGTCGGTCGAGGACATCATCCGGGACCGGGCCGCGTTCGCCGGCCAGGTCGCGGAGGAGGCCGAGGCCAGCCTCTCCGGCCAGGGCCTGATCCTGGACGCCTTCCAGATCCAGGACATCACCACCGAGGGCTCCTACCTGGAGGACCTCGGCCGCCCGGAGGCCGCCCGCGCCAAGCAGGAGGCGGACATCGCCGAGGCCATCGCGAAGCGGGCCTCGGAGCAGGCCCGGCTGAAGGCGGCCGAGGAGATCGCCATCGCCGAGCGGACGTACTACCTGAAGCAGGCCGAGATCAAGGCCGAGACGGAAGCCGCGGCCGCCAAGGCCAACGCGGCCGGCCCGCTCGCCGAAGCGGCCCGCCAGCAGGAAGTCCTCAGCGAGCAGGAGAAGGTCGCCGAGCGCCAGGCGGCCCTGACCGACCGCGAGCTGGACACGAAGGTCCGTAAGCCCGCCGACGCCGCCCGCTACCAGGCCGAGCAGGAGGCGGAGGCGCGCCGCATCGCCCTGGTCAAGGAGGCCGAGGCCGACGCGGAGCGCTCGCGCCTGACCGGTGAGGGCGAGAAGCTGCACCGTTCGGCCCTGGCCGACGCGGTCCGCATCGAGGGTGAGGCGGAGGCCGCGTCCATCGCCGCCAAGGGTGCGGCCGAGGCCGAGGCCATGCAGAAGAAGGCCGACGCGTTCGCGCAGTACGGCGACGCGGCCGTCCTCCAGATGCTGGTGGAGGTCCTCCCGAGCGTCGTGGCGAAGGCCTCGGAGCCGCTGAGCGCCATCGACAAGATGACGGTCATCTCCACGGACGGCGCGAGCCAGCTGGCCCGCACGGTCACCGACAACGTCTCGCAGGGCATGGAACTGCTCAGCTCGACGACGGGCGTGGACCTCGCGTCCCTCCTGGAGAACCTGAAGAACCGCACGACGACGGTCCCGGCCCCGACCACCACCCCGGACGCGTCCGCTTCCGCGGCGAACGGCGAGATCGAGATCAAGGGCTGACGCGAGCACGAAGCGCGCACCGGTGCCCGGGAGCCACACTGTGGCCCCCGGGCACACCCGTGTCCGCCGGAACTCTCCACTGCCGCCGCCGGCTCACGCCTCGGCGGCAGGCCTCATGCAGCGCAGGGTTCTCGCGCAGGTCATGGGCGACCATGACCTGCGCCAACCGCCCGGCCACGGCCACCACGTCGCCCCACCCCTCGACGCCCAGCGTCTCCGCGTCGGATCTCCCCGGGGCCTGAGCCTCGGCAACGGTCAGCGCACGGTCCGACTCAGAGCGCTGTCGGCCGATAGGCCAGTGCTCGCTCGACGATCTCTTCCGGGGTGGGCTCGAAGCTCGGAGGGGGCCAGTAGATGTAGTCGCTGATGTGCGGGCAGGCGAGGCCGCGTTCCAGGGCGTCGAGGATCTCGTCCGCCTCTGCCTCGCTGGTGTCGCCGGGGTCGTTCAGCAGGCGCCGCACCAACGACAGCGCCTCGCCGCGGCTCATCCTGCCGTTCGTCCCCGCGCTCGCGTCGCCTCGCATGCCGCCCTCCCCTGCCTCCGTCAGCACACGTGGCGGTCCCGCTCCGGGGAGTACAGATGGCTGTCCCGGAACTGCTCCGCGCCCAGCGTGCGGCCCACCATGATGACCGCCGTCCGGATCACTCCGGCCGCCTTCACCTGGCCGGCGATCGAGTCCAGGGTGCCGCGCAGGATGATCTCGTCCGGGCGGGACGCCATCGCCACCACCGCCGTCGGGCAGTCCCCCCCGTAGTGCGGGAGCAGTTCGTCGACCACGCGGTCCACGTACCGCGCCGCCAGGTGCAGCACGATCAGCGCGCCGCTGCGGCCCAGGGTCGCCAGGTCCTCGCCCTCCGGCATCGCCGTGGCGCGCTGGGCGACGCGGGTCAGGATCACCGTCTGGCCGACCGTCGGGACCGTCAGCTCGCGGTTCAGGGCGGCGGCGGCAGCGGCGAACGCGGGGACGCCGGGGACGACCTCGTACGGCACACCCGCCTCGTCCAGGCGCTTCATCTGTTCGTTCACCGCGCTGAACACCGACGGGTCCCCGAATGCAGCCGCGCCACGTCGTGGCCCTCCGCATGGGCCCGGACCAGCTCCTCCGTGATCCGGTCGATGTCGAGGTTCGCCGTGTCGATCAGGCGGGCGTCCTTCGGGCACTCGGCCAGCAGCTCCACCGGGACCAGGCTGCCCGCGTACAGGCAGACCGGGCTGGCGGCCAGGATCCGGGCGCCGCGCACCGTGATCAGGTCGGCGGCGCCGGGGCCCGCGCCGATGAAGTACACGGTCATCGTCTGTCTCCCATGTGCGAACTTACGTCTGAAGATGAGGGTTTGGTCACCGACCACTGCGTCACCGGCATCGCCTGCCGCCACCCCGTGAACCCGCCGACCGGTACGGCGTGCGCGACCGACAGCCGCACCAGCTCGCCGCCGTACGCCTTGTGCCGTTCGGCCAGCAGCGCCTCCGACTCCAGCGTCACCGTGTTCGCGACCAGCCGGCCCCCCGGCCGCAGCGCCTCCCAGCACGCGTCCAGCACGCCCGGCGCGGTCAGCCCGCCGCCGATGAACACCGCGTCGGGCGCGTCGAGTCCGGCCAGGGCCGCAGGCGCCGGTCCGGTGACGACCCGCAGGCCGGGGACGCCCAGGCGTTCCGCGTTACGGGTGATCCGCTCGGCCCGCACCGGGTCCCGCTCCACGCTCACCGCCCGGCAGGTCCGGTGGGCCCGCAGCCACTCGATCGCGATCGAGCCCGATCCGCCGCCCACGTCCCACAGCGACTCCCCCGGCGCGGGCGCCAGTGTGCCCAGGGTGGCGGCCCGGATGTGCCGCTTGGTGAGCTGGCCGTCGTGCTCGTACGCCTCGTCCGGCAGACCGGGCACCGTGCCGAGCCGTGGCGCCTCCGCCGATGCCCGGCACTCGACCGCGATGACGTTCAGCCGGTCCCCGGGCTCGTGCGCCCAGGCCTCCGCGACGCCCTCGACGTGCTCCTCGTCCTCACCGCCCAGCTGCTCCAGCACCCGCAGCCTGCTCGGGCCGAAGCCCCGGTCCGTCAGCAGCGCCGCCACCGTGGCCGGAGTGCTCGCGTCCGCGCTCAGCACGAGCAGCCGCCGGCCCTCGTACAGGGAGGCGGCCAGGCGCGCCGCCGGGCGGCCCACCAGCGTCACGACCTCCGTGTCCTCCAGCGGCCAGCCCAGGCGCGCGCAGGCGTACGAGACCGAGGACGGGTGCGGCAGCACGCGCAGCCCCTCCGGCCCCCGCTCCTCCGCGAGCGCCCGCCCGATCCCGTAGAACATCGGGTCTCCGCTCGCCAGCACCGCGATCCGGCGCTCCCCGTGCTCGGCGAGCAGCCGGGGTACGGCCGGCCGCAGCGGGGACGGCCAGGCCACCCGCGCCCCGGCGCACTCCGGCGGCAGCAGATCCAGCTGGCGCGCCCCTCCGATCAGCACCTCCGCCCCGCGCAGCGCCTCCCGCGCCGTGCCGGACAGCCCGGCCCAGCCGTCCGCGCCGATCCCCACGACGGCGACGGGGTACGGAAGCGGGGCCGGGGAGGGCGATGGGGGCACGGGCCGGGACCTCGTCATGTGGGAGGGGAAACGAAGGGCAACGAGTGGAAACGAAGCGCAGCCGAACTTTACTGAACGCCCCTTTCCACCCGCCCCGCCGGGTGAATCCGAGAAAACTTCGCGCGTGGTGTCGAGAAGCCGCCATCGGCCCCGACGTCCCCTGTGCAAGAGGAAGAACGACCACAGAGCAACCACGAACGATGACGAGCGACCAGGAGGCGACGGTCATGAAGTATCTGGTGATGGTCCAGGGCAGCCAGGCGGACTACAACGCGCAGAGCGGCACGGGAAGCGCCGACAGCCCGGCCTGGGACGAGAAGGCCATGCAGGAGATGTTCGCCTACATGGGCAGCATCAACGACGACCTCGCCGAGTCGGGCGAGCTGGTGACCGCGTACGGGCTCACGGAGCCCGCGCAGGGGCGGGCCGTCAGCGTCGACGCCGAGGGCCGGCCGGTGATCTCGGACGGGCCGTACAGCGAGACCAAGGAGCTGCTCGCCGGGTTCTGGATCCTCGACTGCGAGAGCCTGGAGAGGGTGACCGAGATCGCCGCCCGCGTGGCACGCTGTCCGCAGCCGGCCGGGGCGCCCGAATACCCGGTACTGATCCGGCCGGTGGGCGGCGGGATCGACGACTGACCGAACCGAAAGGTCCAGGTGGGCCGAGCGACGGACGACATCGAGGACCTGCTGCGCCGCCACGCGCCGCAGGTCCTCGGCGCGCTGGTACGCCGGTACGGGCACTTCGACCCGGCCGAGGACTCCGTCCAGGAGGCCCTGATCGCGGCCGCCGAACAGTGGCCCCGCGACGGGATCCCCGACAACCCGCGCGGCTGGCTCATCCGGGTCGCCTCGCGCCGCCTCACCGACCGGCTGCGCAGCAACGAGGCCCGGCGGCGCGAGGAGACGGCGGCGGCCCTCACCCCGGCCGACGCGTTCGTCGCCCCGCCGCCCGGGGAAGACCCCTCCGGAGCGGGACCCTCCGCCCTGGGCCGGGCCCCCTCCGAGGACGACACGCTCACCCTGCTCTTCCTCTGCTGCCACCCCGCGCTCTCCCCCGCCGCCCAGATCGCGCTGACGCTCCGCGCGGTCGGCGGCCTCACCACCGCGGAGATCGCCCGCGCCCACCTGGTGCCCGAGGCGACGATGGCGCAGCGGATCAGCCGGGCCAAGCGGGCGGTGCGCGGTACGCAGTTCCGGCAGCCGGACGCGCAGGACCGCGACCAACGCCTCGCCGCCGTGCTCCAGGTCCTCTACCTGATCTTCAACGAGGGCTACACCGCCACCGCGGGCCCCGACCTCCACCGCACGGACCTGGCCCGCGAGGCGATCCGCCTGACCCGCGCCGTCCGCCGGCTGCTCCCCCACGAGGGGCGGGTCACCGGGCTGCTCGCGCTGATGCTCCTCACCGAGGCACGCACCCCGGCGCGCACCGGCCCGGACGGCGAGCTCATCCCCCTCGACGAACAGGACCGGGCCCTCTGGGACCGTACGGCCATCGCCGAAGGCACCGCCCTGACCGAGGAGGCGCTCGCCCAGGGGCCGGCCGGCGACTACCAGCTCCAGGCCGCGATCGCCGCCCTGCACGACGAGGCGGCGGGCGCCGAGGACACCGACTGGCCGCAGATCCTCGCCCTGTACGACCTCCTCGTGCGGCGCACCCCCGACCCCGCCGCCGCACTGGGCCGGGCGGTCGCCGTGGCCATGGTGCACGGCCCCCGGGCGGGGCTGGCCGAGGTCGACGCGCTCGCGGAGGCGGCGGGGACAGCAGGTGCGGCAGGTACGGCCGGGCAGCGGAGTTACCGGCTCGACGCCGTACGCGGCCACCTCCTGGAACGGGCCGGGGAGCCCGACGCCGCCCGTACCGCCTACCGCGCGGCCGCCGATGCCACCCTCAGCGAACCCGAGGCCCGCTACCTGCGCCGACGCGCGGACCGGCTGGAGGGATAAGGGGAGGGACGGGGGTACTCCCTTCGGCCGACAGGGAAGAGGCCATCGGCGCAGCCCCGGTCGCCGCCGCCCGCCGCGCTCGCGATGATCGGCAGCATGACCACGAGCGGCAACGGCAGCACCGGCGGCAAGGGCAAGGGCAGGACCAAGGGGACGGAGACGGGCGCGGGCCCGGCCGTCACCCTGCACATCGCCCAGAACCCGGAGGCGGACGAGCTCCTGGGCCGCAGCCCGCTGGCCGCCCTGGTCGGCATGCTGCTGGACCAGCAGGTCCCGATGGAGTGGGCGTTCACGGGTCCGTACACCCTCGCGGACCGCATGGGCTCCGACGACCTGGACGCGGGACGGATCGCCGCCTACGACCCGGACGCCTTCACCGAACTGTTCACCACCAAACCCGCCCTGCACCGCTACCCCGGCTCGATGGCGAAGCGAGTGCAACAGCTGTGCCAGTACCTGGTCGCGGAGTACGACGGCGACGCGAGCGCGGTGTGGCGGGACGCCGCGACCGGCGACGACCTGCTGGAACGCCTCAAGGCCCTGCCCGGCTTCGGCGCCCAGAAGGCCCAGATCTTCCTGGCGCTGCTCGGCAAGCAGTTGGGCGTACGTCCACCGGGCTGGCGGGAGGCGGCGGGCCCGTACGGAGAGGCCGGATCGCATCGGTCGGTCGCCGACATCACGGGCCCGGAGTCGCTGGTCGAGGTGCGCGCGTACAAACAGGAGGCCAAGGCGGCGGTCAAGGCCGCCAAGGCGGCGAAGAAGCCCGGGACGTCACGGAAGAAGTAGGTCGTCACGAGCGAAGCAGGTCGTCACGAGCGAAGCAGGTCGTCACGGGAGAAGGAACACGGCAGCAGACGTCTCCCCGGGGCCGGGGCGGAAGTGACATGCCCATGCACTGGAACAGGCCGACACCCCCACCCCACCGATCGGAATCAGCCACACCGGTTCACAGGCGTCACCTCACTCGCTAGCTTTCGCAGCACATTCGTTCAGCCGTTCAGCCGTTCAGTCACCGAGCCGTTCGACGTACCGGCGGCTCGGGGCACCAACCGTTCAGACCGGAAGGACTCCTGTGCACGCAACACGTCGCAGAGCCATGGCTGTCGTGGCCGCCACCGCCCTGGCCACACCGCTCCTCCTGGCCGCGTCCCCGCACCCCGGACGCCCCGCGCCGCACGACCCCGGGAAGGAAGCGGCCAAGCTGTCGCGGGAGTTGGTGAGGACCGCGTCCGCACGCGACGCCTACAAACACCTCCAGCAGTTCCAGGCGATAGCCGACTCCGCCGACGGCCACCGGGCCGCCGGCTCGCTCGGTCACGACGCCTCGGCCGCGTACGTCTACCGGCAGCTCCAGCGCGCCGGGTACAAGGTCTCGTACGAGAACTTCCGCTTCACCTACACGGAGACGCTGGCCGAAAAGCTCGCCGTGGTGTCGCCGACGCCCCGCGACGTGACGATCAAGGCCATGACGTACACGCCGTCGACGAAGGAAGGCGGCCTGACGGCACGGCTCGTCGCCGTACCCGTCGACGGGACGACCGGCTGCGAGGCCGCCGACTACGCCGCCGCGGACTTCACCGGCGCGATCGCGCTGATCAAGCGCGGCGGCTGCTCCTTCGCCGAGAAGTCCGCGGCCGCGGCCACCGCGGGAGCGGCCGGAGCGGCCGTCTACAACAACGTCGAGGGCGCGCTGTCCGGCACGCTCGGCGAGGTCGCCCCCGGGAGGATCCCGACCGGCGGGCTCACCCAGGAGGAGGGCGAGAAGCTCGTCGCCGACCTCGCGGCCGGCGAGGTCACGGTCTCCTTCGAGATCCGTGAGCTCCAGGAGGACCGCCCCACCCGCAACGTCATCGCCGAGACGCCCGGCGGCAACGCGGCAAAGACCGTGATGCTCGGCGCCCACCTCGACTCGGTCACCGAGGGCCCCGGCATCAACGACAACGGCTCGGGCTCCGCCGGCCTGCTCGACGTGGCGCTGAAGCTGGCGAAGTCGAAGAGCAAGCCGGCCAACAAGGTGCGGTTCGCCTGGTGGTCGGCCGAGGAGAACGGCCTGATCGGCTCGGAGAAGTACGTCGCGGCGCTCACCGAGAAGCAGCGCGAGCAGATCAGGCTCTACCTGAACTTCGACATGATCGCCTCGCCGAACGGCGTCCAGTTCGTCTTCGACGGCGACGACTCGGACGGGGTCGGCGAGGGCCCGGGCCCGGAGGGCTCGGCCCAACTGGAGCGGGACATCAACGAGTTCCTGGACGGCAAGGGCAAGCCGCACGAGGGCACGGACTTCACCGGCCGCTCTGACTACGGCCCGTTCATCGAGGTCGGCATCCCCTCCGGTGGTACGGACACCGGCGCGGAGGGCATCAAGACGGCGGCCCAGGCCGAGGTGTTCGGCGGCGAGGAGGGGATCGCGTACGACCCCTGCTACCACTCGGCCTGCGACGACCTGGACAACATCGACATGGGTCACTTCGACACCAACATCGACGTGATCGCCAACGCCGTCGGGACGTACGCGCACGACCTGCGCTCGCTGACCCGCCCGGTCGACCCCGACACCGGCACCGGGACGCCCGGCAGCGGAGGCAGCGGGGGCGGCCTGCGCGAGGGCCACGGCCGCGTGACGGAGTAGCGGCCGACTGACGACCGGCTCAAGGGCTCCGACACCGGAGCCGGAGCCCTTGAGCGCGGAGCCCCTCAGCGCGGATCCCTCAGCAGCGCGGGCCGAAGCGGCACCGACGGAACCAGGCGATCGGAAGCGGTACGGGGAGGCTCCTGCCCCGGTATCCCGCCCTATCCAGCCCTATACGCCCTTTGCACCGGCCCAGCGGTGAGCTTCCGTGGCTGCGCCCGGTGGCTCTTGACCGGTAGGCTTTCCGTGTGATCTTCAAGCGCATCGGAAATGGGAAGCCGTACCCCGACCACGGCCGGGAATCCACCCGCCAGTGGGCGGATGTCGCGCCGCGTCCGGTTCGCCTGGACCAGCTCGTCACCACCAAGGGCCAGCTGGACCTGGAGACCCTCCTCGCCGAGGACTCCACGTTCTACGGGGACCTGTTCGCGCACGTCGTGAAATGGCAGGGCGACCTCTACCTGGAGGACGGTCTGCACCGGGCGGTCCGCGCCGCGCTCCAGCAGCGCCAGGTCCTGCACGCGCGCGTCCTCGACCTGGGCTGACACGCTCCGAGGCCGACGGCCCTCCGCCGCGGGCACCACGCACCCCCTGGGGTTCACGCACTCCGAGGCGCCCCCCCCGAAACCCTGATTCGGGCTTTCGGGTGCATTCACGCTCATCCGGGTGCCATACGTTGATCATTTAGTACGCATCATCACCGGGTCGCACTACGCTGCCTCCATGAGCATGCTCACTCCCCCCGGCATGGGCGGAAAGTACCGCATCACGGGCGACACCTATCCCCGAATGCGCCGCCCCCGGCACCGCCGCAGGCTGGTCCTCGCGGGCATCGGAGCCGTCGTCGTCCTCGGCCTCGTCGGCTGGGGCACTCTGCAGCTCATCGAGGTGTTCACCGGCGGCGACAAGAGCGCCAGCGCGGCCGACCGCAAGCGGGACTGCCCCACCGCGAAGCCGTCCGTGGCCCCCGTCAAGGCGCTGCCGAAACCGGCCTCGATCAAGGTGAACGTCTACAACGCGACGACGCGCACCGGACTGGCCAAGGCCGCCGCCGAGGAGCTCAAGAAGCGCGGTTTCACCATCGGCGAGGTGGGCAACGCGTCGAAGGAGTACGACAAGAAGGTGCCGGGCGCGGGCGTGCTGCTCGGTGCACCGACCGCGAAGAACGGCAGCTTCACGGTGCTCGGCACCCAGCTGGCGGGCACGGTGCAGAAGACGGACACCCGGAAGACGGGCGAGGTCGACCTGATCCTCGGGGCGAAGTTCAAGGCCTTCAGCACGCCGAAGGAGGCCACGGCGGCGATGACGGCCCTGACGAAACCGGCCCCGGCACCGTCCCCCTCCTGCTGACGGGGCGCATCCCGGCGCACACGCAAGCGCCCCGCTCCGGCGCGTACGTACGAGGCCGCGAGGCCGTACGTACGCGCCGGAGCGGGGCGCAGAGTCGTCAAAGGAAAGGGCGTCCGAGTCCTACTCGGCCGTCCCGTACATCCGGTCGCCCGCGTCGCCGAGGCCCGGCACGATGTAGCCGTGTTCGTTGAGCCGCTCGTCGACGGAGGCGGTGACGACGGTGACCGGGGTCCCGGCCAGCTCGCGCTCCATCACCTCGACGCCCTCGGGCGCCGCGAGGAGGACGACGGCGGTGACATCGTCGGCGCCGCGCTTGATCAGCTCCTGGATGGCCGCGACGAGGGTGCCGCCGGTGGCCAGCATCGGGTCGAGGACGTAGACCTGGCGGCCGGAGAGGTCCTCGGGCATCCGGGTCGCGTACGTCTCCGCCTGGAGGGTCTCCTCGTTGCGGATCATGCCGAGGAAGCCCACTTCGGCGGTCGGCAGCAGCCGGACCATGCCGTCGAGCATGCCCAGACCGGCCCGCAGGATCGGGACGACCAGGGGCCGGGGGTGCGAGAGCTTCACGCCGGTCGTGGGCGTCACCGGGGTCTCGATGTCGACCTGCTCGGTACGCACATCCCGAGTGGCCTCGTAGGCGAGGAGGGTGACCAGCTCGTCGGCGAGCCGCCGGAAGGTCGGGGAGTCGGTGCGCTTGTCGCGCAGCGTGGTGAGTTTGTGCGCCACCAGCGGGTGGTCGACGACGTGGATCCGCATGCGTCAACAGTAACCGCGCCGCCCGGCACTCTGCGCTGGCATCAACCACCTGTTCGGGGGGAAGGTGGGGGCATACGGACCCAGCACTGGGGTGGTGTGTCGATGGCTGACGGGGATCTGCGGGACAACCCGGCCCCGCGCGGACCGCGCGAGGGGCGCGACGCCGAGGGCGTGACGGGCGGGACGGGTGATGTCGAGGACGCGCAGGAGAGTGACGCGGCCCGCCGCCGCCGGCGCGCCCAGTTCCTCCGCGAGCTCCATGAGGCCAAACAGCTGCGGGACCGCGTGCAGCCACGCCGGGCACGGGCCGCCCGAATGCGCCAACAAATGCGGATGCGCACGTTCCGCTGGTGATCGGCGGAACGGCGACGGACAGATCATCCACCGACTCCCCTGGCGAAGTTGCTCGCGAAATCGCTGGTGAAAGCCGGGCGATCTCCGGGCGAGCCCTCCGAGTACCACCGGCGCACTCCCCTCCCGATCGGCGCGTCAGGGTGAGGGCCGACCAGGCACTCCTGGAACTGATGGCCGACGCAACGGTCGAAGAGGTCTCGCGCAGCGCTTGTTTCTGCCACGATGCCGATTGGGCGGGGCCCAGGACGGACGGATCACCGTTCGCCCTCCCGTCGGACCGATTCGCCTATGACCAGTGGGAGAGTCACGGTGTACTTCGCCGCACTGCTCGCGCGCACCGAAGACGGGTGGGAAGCGAGCGATACGGAGCTCGACGATGTGGAGACCCTGTCCGATCTGACGGACCTGGCCCGGGAGGCCTCGGTGGACGAGGACACGGTCCTGGTCTACATCGAGCAGGAGGACGCCTGGTTCGGCGTCGTCCGGGTGGACGGTGAGGAGGACCCCCGAATCTACGTATCGGACGCGTCCGCCGCCGCCCGCTCCTCCTACGGGGAGATCCTGCTCACCGACGAAATGCTCGGCCGCGAACCAGGGGCCGAGGACGAGATCGCCGCTCTGGAGGAGCTCGTCGACCTCGACGGCACGGAGGACGGCGAACCGCAGCGGACCGCCCCCGCGGCCGACGCGGACGACGACGCCCCCGACCCGGACGCCGTCCCGGCGGGCCCGATCGGCGAACTCGGGGTCCTGGCCGACCTCGGGATGTCCGAGAAGGAGCTGCTGACCCTGCAGACCGACGCACTCTCCGAGATCGCCGAGGCCGTGGGAGCGGCGGAGGTCCTGGAGTCGGTCCGCTGAGGGGGCACACGGGCCGCTGAGGCCCCGCACCCCCACCCACCGTCCACCTCTCCCACCACCCGCCCCACCCCACCCCGTCCGCTAGGGTCCGCGAGTGACCGCACGACCGCCGGACCCCTCACCCGACCCCACCTCCGTGCCCGCCCCGGATCCCGATCCCGTACGCGATCCCTGGCGGGCCCCGATGCGCCGCGCGCTGGCCGAGGCCGCGCGGGCGGCGTCGGCCGGCGATGTGCCGGTCGGCGCCGTCGTGCTCGGCCCCGACGGTACGGAGCTGGCGACCGGCCACAACGAACGCGAGGCCACCGGCGACCCGACGGCCCACGCCGAGGTCCTGGCCCTGCGCCGGGCGGCCCGGGCCCACGGCGAATGGCGCCTGACCGACTGCACCCTGGTGGTCACCCTGGAACCCTGCACGATGTGCGCGGGCGCCTTGGTCCAGTCCCGCGTCGCCCGCGTCGTCTACGGCGCCCGGGACGAGAAGGCCGGCGCGGCGGGCTCCCTCTGGGACGTGATCCGCGACCGCCGTCTGAACCACCGCCCGGAGGTCGTCGCGGGCGTCCTGGAGCGGGAGTGCGCGGAACAGCTGACGACGTTCTTCCGCTCCCTCTGACCAGGTGGAACGGGGCTCCGGAGAACCGATTTCTGTCCACGGCCCGGGATGGTCTAAGCTCTCTCTCGGTAGCGTGTCCGAGCGGCCGAAGGAGCTCGCCTCGAAAGCGAGTGTGGCGTAACCCGTCACCGTGGGTTCAAATCCCACCGCTACCGCTGGTAGAAGGGGCGACCGACTGATCTCAGTCGGTCGCCCCTTCTGGTGTTCGTCTCAGTTTCCGTCTCAGTTGATCCGCTAGCGACCCCCGCAGGACTCCGCCGCCATCATCTGATGTCACCGATGCGCCGCATTTGGCGATCCGCCCTCCTATACCCAGGAGACCGCCATAGGCTGCCATCTGGGTGGCCGCACGCCACGCCATCAAGTTCCCCAGATCGCGTCCATGCCCGACTCACGGGCTTCGATCTGAAGGAGATACATGGAAGGCAAGAAGTGCGCACCTCCCCCCTCCGAGCCGTCTCGGAAGACAGAGACGCCCAAGGAGGAGAAGAAGGGCCTGAACTGGGCTGCGGGCTCATTCGTGCTCACCGCGTGGCGCACACTGCGCGACGCGTTGAACGCAGGTGAGTAACCGAGGCCTCAGCTCAGGCCCATCCAAGGTGACTGCGTAAGCAGTCCGCCTGCTGCGAGGCAGGCTGAACGCGTCAGGCCCGACGCGTTCGGAGGCCGCACGCCGAATGGTGCTGCGGCCTCCGTCTTTGGAGGACGGCGTTAAGCGAGGGTGACCTAACGGCATGGGGCGGGCGTGATGCCCGTTCGCGGTGTCCTTTGTTCGGGTCTCCCTGGTTGCTCTCCAGGGAACTGGTGAGCCCGTGCGTTAGTAAGCGACACAAGGCCTTCACGGTCAGAGTAGCGGTCTCGCCTCCCTTGCGAGGGAGGAAGGACCCACAAAGTTGCTATGTGATACGCGTTGCGGGGACCTCTATGTGAACCTCAATGCTGCTGTGACCAGCATGGATGGAGCCGCGTGAGTCGACTCACGCAGCCCCGTCCATACGCAAGCTCGTCTTGCCAGCGCCAGCGCCCAGCGGTGGTCCCGTTATTTGGTGTCGAGGCTGACCTACGTGAGTCGACTAGGGGGTGTCCGGCGGATCATGGCCGGAGCCATAAGCGGATCGCCGCGGTGGTGACTGTGCCGTGGAAGACGTAGGCCCTCTTGTCGTAGCGGGTGGCGACGGCCCGGGAGTTCTTGAGCCGGTTGATCGTCCGCTCGACCTCGTTGCGGCGTTTGTAGATCTCGCTGTCGAAGCCGGTGGGCCGGCCGCCCTTGCTGCCGCGCCGTTTGCGGTTGCCCCGCTGGTCCTTCGGTTCGGGAATGGTGTGCTTGATCTGGCGTCTACGCAGGTAGCGCCGGTTCCGACGTGAGCTGTATGCCTTGTCGCCGCCCAGGTGGTCCGGCCGCGTGCGGGGGCGACCGCCCTGCGGACGGGGAACGCGGATGCGTTCGAGGACCTCGATCATCTGCGGAGCGTCGCCCCACTGGCCGGGCGTGACCAGGAAGGCCATCGGTCGGCACCCACCCTCACCGGCGAGATGGATCTTGCAGGTCAGACCGCCCCGGGACCGTCCGAGTCCTTCATCGGGGCGGTGGTGCCGGGGCGTTGTCCTTTTTTCGGGACACGCGGCGTCTTCTTTCGGGCCCCTGCCGCGTGCTGATGGGCACGGCAGGACGTCGAATCGACGCTGACCATGCTCCAGTCGATCCGGCCCGCGAGGTCAGTGTCCGCCTGGACAGCACGCAGGATCCGGTCCCACGTACCGTCCGCCGACCAACGTCGGTGCCGTTCATAGACGGTCTTCCAACTGCCGAAACGCTCCGGAAGATCCCGCCAGGGTATGCCCGTCCGCACCCGGAACAAGATCCCGTTGATCACCCTGCGGTGATCGCTCCACCGGCCGCCACGCTGCCCCGACGCCGGCAAGTACGGCTCCAGCCGGACCCACTCGGCATTCGTCAGATCACCCCGCCCCATGCCGGGAACAACGAGCCAGCAATCCGACAGTCACATGATCCGCCGGACACTGCCTAGTCCAGCAGGTCTCCCTCGTTCCGCACGGCACGGTCCCAGATAAGTCCGTCGACCTGCCGAGCCACGTCCGTCCGCACGGTGTCGACCATGTGCTGATACCGCGCCGCCATAGCGGTGGTGGACCATCCCATGAGCCCCATAACGGCCCTCTCGGAGACACCGAGGATCAGCAGGACGGTTGCGGCGGTGTGGCGGGCGTCGTGCAAGCGGCCGTCCCTGACTCCGGCGTCGGCCAGTAGTTCCTTCCAGTCGTCGTAGTCGGTGCGCGTCGAGGTACCGCGTCCGTCCGGCGTGGCGAACAGCCATCCCTCATCCGCCCACTTGATGCCCGCCTCCAGGCGCTCAGCTTCCTGCTTCACCTGATGGGCAGTCAGCAGGTCCGCAAGCTGTGCCGGCAGACCGACCACCCGGCGCCCGGCGCGTGACTTCGTGTCGGCGGTCTCCGGATTGGTTCGCTTGCGCTGAGGGCAGAACCCAGCCTTCCGCCCGCATGGGTCGCCGCATCCGTGGGCGTAGCGCGGACGCCGACGGCTTCGGCGGACCATCAGGACGCCCCGATCTACGTCCACGTCTGCCCACTTCAGTCCCAGCGCTTCCCCTTGCCTAAGACCCAGCGCGAGCGCCACAGCCCACCGTGCCGAGTTCCGCCGCTTGTCGGCGGCCACCAGGAGGCGCTTCACCTCATCGACGGTGTACGGCTCGATCTCCTCGTCACTCAGTCGCGGAGCCTTGGCGAGCTGGGCAGGGTTCCGGGTGAGGTGCCCCCGGCGGACCGCCTCGTTCAGGGCCGTCCGAAAGGTGCGGTGGATCTGGTGGATCGTCCCGGCGCGCCGGCCGTCGGTCTGCATGCGGCCGTAGAACCGCTCGATGTGCTCAGGTCCGAGCTTGTCCAGGCGGTGCGCTCCCAGCGCGGGAATGAGGTGCTTGCGGACCGCGACGCCGTACCCGACCATCGTGTTCTCGTTTACCGCGAGCGGCGCGATGGTCTCGACCCAATGGGTCAGCCAAGCCTCTACTGTCCAGGCACGCCCGGCCTTGCGTACGGCTCCGCTATCGCGCTGCTTCTCCAGCTCGCGCACGGCAGCCGTCACTGCGGCCCGCGTCTTGCGCTCGACGTGGCGCCGGTCCGGCTTGCCGTCGTCACGAGTCCCTACCGTGACGCGGCCGTGCCACTTGCCGTCCTTGCCCTGATAGATGGATGAGCGCCCGTTGGGCTGCCGGGTGCGCTTCTTCTCTTCCGCCACGGGCGGACTCCTTCGGGGTGGGTGTGATCACGGGACGCCACCAGGTGAGGTGGCGTCCCGTGCGTGCGGGGTGGTTCAGGCGGCGCGCTGTTCAGCGCGGCGGCGTGCGAGGTACGCGGCCGGGGCGTCGGCGGGTACGCGGCGCAGGCCGCCGACCATCAGCGACTCCAGGGCGCCCGAGCCGATCAGCGCGAAGCAGGTGGTCCGGCCAACGCTGAGTCGACGTGCGGCTTCTTCGACGGTGAGGAGAACGAGGGTGGGGTCGTGTGCCGTCGCGGGTGCGGGACTGTTCTGCATGGGCTCGCTCCTTGGCGGGCCGCCACAGAAACCACGTAATACACAGAAACCCTGGTTGGGTGGTCTGACCTGGGGGTTTGGTGGTGGGGGTGGGCTGCCACAGAAAGCGCGGGAAGTTCCACAGAAATAAGAGGCCGGTGGGCGGCGCGTATTTGTGTGGTTCTTCTGCGGGTTTCTGTGGCAGCCGCCCCGGGACCGCTTGGGGCGGTGTTGTCGCAGGTCAGGGGTGGTGCGGGGTTATTTCTGTGATTCTGTGGTTTCTGTGGCGGGGTTCAGGCGGTGGGTTCGCTGAGCTGGGGGTGGGTGAGGTAGCGCGGGGAGGGCGGCCGGCCGCGCCCGCCGGTCTTGGCGACGGGTAGGGCCCGGACGTACCCGTGGTCCTCCAACAGGTCCAGGGCGGGATCGAGGTCCGCGACGGTGGGGAACTCGGCGCGCGACAGCTTGGTCATGACCTCGCGTTTGCTGACCTCGGCCCGCTGGTTGGCCCGGAGCAGGTCCAGGACGGTGCGGGCGCGGTTGGCGGTGTGGTCGGCTCCCATGAGGTCGAAAACCGCGAGGGCGTGGCCGGTGAAGTAGTCAGCGAGCTTGATGGCGTCGCGCATGGTGTCGGCGGTGACGGGCTGGGTGTGCCCGTTCTCGGTGTGCGCGGCCAGGTGGAGCAGCCCGGCCAATCGGGCGGTCGCACCGCCCAGCTTCGCGGCCCAGTTCCTAATGTGCCCCAGGTCCCCGCCCCGCTTCCGCAGCCGGGGTTCCTGCCTGCGCTCGTAAGCGGCCAGGGCCTCGTTGGCGTCGGGGGCGAGCTGGAGTACGGCCGGGTCGGTCCAGCCCGCCAGGGACATCACCAGGGAGGTCACGCGCTCCTCGTAGAGGTCGGCCACGTCCTCGGCCAGGGGCTCGGGGGTGACTTCCCGATAGCCCACGAGGTCTTCGGGGAGGGAGTACAGGAACCTGCCCAACAGGCCCCTGTCCCCCGCTCCCTTGATGCGGCTGATGTCTTCCAGGACGGAGGGCTGAACGGTCTGGCCCATGGTGAGTGCGGGGGAGTCAATGAACTCCTCACGCCCACGGCGGTCCACCCGCAGGCGGTCCCCTGCATGGCCCTTGAGGAAGGGTTCCATGTTGGGGGTGCCGGAGTAGCGTCCGGCGATGATGTCGAAGATCCCGCCCTCGGCCGACATCACCGACAACCGCCCACCCTGTTCCGCGAGCAGTGAGGAGATGACTTCCGGGGTGGCGTCGTCGGCCAGCAGCCGGGGCTTGTTGGGCACGGTGATGGCCTCGGCGGCTTGTCCGAGGCTGATGGCTTCGGCCATGAGCTGGTCGCGCTTGTCGGCGTCCGCGCGGGCTGCCTTGGCCGCCGCGTTGTCCGCGACTTCCTTGGCGAGGCGTGCGGTGAGTTCGGCCTCGATGATGGCCCCGGCCGCCGCTGACGCCATCAGCTTCTCGCACGTGTAGAGCGGGTCCGTCATCAACCCGAACACGGCGCTCTTGCGGCTGCCCGGAGGCAGGGCCATGACGACGAACAGGTTCAGCGGCTCGCGCCACCGGCCCCGGACGTGGACGGTGGCGCGGCCTCCGGCAGCGGTCGCCAGGACCGCGAGAGCGAGCGATCCCGCAGCATCAACGGCCGTCTGTGTCTCCTCCGCGACCCCGCGCACGAAGTCACCGAGCCAGGGCGGGAAGACCTCGGTGGGGAACGCCGGGAGCTCCCGGCGGGCGGTCAGCGGGATCGGGTCGTCCCACACGGCCGCGGCTTCCTGCTGTGCGTCCAGGGCGGCGAATCCGGCCCACAGGTCCGTACTGTCCACAGGCTGTGTGCTCATGCCGCACTCGCCTCCCGTGTGCCGCCACGGACGAGGCCGGAGCGGATCGCGGTACGGCACTCGGAAGCGGACAGGCCCGCCGACTGTCCGGCGCTCATCAGCTCACTGGTGACGGTGGCCTCGGTCAGGTCCTCGGTCCGGATGAGGCGGGCCAGGGCGTAGGCGGCGAAGTACACCGACCGATTACGACCGCCCTCGCGGGCGGACAGCACCTTTTCCAGTTCCCCGCGCAGGGCGGTGGTGCTGTAGGCGGTGGCGTTGCGCATCCGGGCCGACAGCTCGGAGAGCGGCATCGGGGCCGGTGCGGGCGGGGTGGTGAGCAGGTCACCGAGCCACGCAGGGAGGGGGCCGGGGGCGCGTCGTAAATGATCTCGTACGAGGCGCCCCCGACCGTACTGCCGGCCGCGACCACGTACCCGCCCCAGGCTCGGGTGTCGACCTTCCACCCCAGGGTGCCGCCCGTGCTGCGTAGCGTCTTTCCCTTGGGGGCGGTGAAGTACAGGTGCTGTCCGCCACGGCGGGTGCGCACGGTGTACGTCTCGGTCGGCAGCCTCACCCCCGCCCGCTCACACAGGGCGGCGAACACGTCCAGACCATCGGCCATGCCCGCCCACTCCGACGGTGCGATGTCGTCGGCGTTCTTGGGCAGGTCCAGGTCCACCACGACGAGACCAGCGGGACCGGTGGCGATCCCCACGTTGTACGGGGCCGACCCCCAGCACGCGCGGATGCTGTCCGCGTCCAGGGTGGCGCGCTGCTCCGGGGTGCGGTGACCGTCTGAGCACCGACCGGTGCCGGGGCAGGTGCGTTCCGGGTGCCCGGCAGGGCGCTTGTCGCCAGGGCGGACGGGGAAGACGGGCCAGCCGCGCTCAGCGGCGGCCAGGGCCGCGCCCAGCAGCGCGGGGTTGTGGAGTGCTGCCATGATGGGGGTTCTCCTGTTTCTGCGAAGGGACAAGGGAGCCGGGGCGGTCGCGGTCTTGTGGTGAGAGGCGACCGCCCCGGGCATAGCTACTGGTGCTCGGTGGGAGCGGGCAGCTCCGGCAACCCGGCGCGGGTGAGTGCGGCGGGGTCGTAGCCGGGCAGGGTGGCGCGGGTGATGAGCGCGGTGGCGAGCTGCTCGGCATACGCGGCCTCGGCGTGCGCCACCTCGATCTGCGCTCCGGCCCGGAGGGCTTCGACGCGTTCGACGTGTGCCTGTTCCTCACGCCGCACGGTGGTGTGCCGTTCGTGGGCGGCGCGGTCACGGCGGTCGGTGCGCCAGTACCGGGAGGCGATCCCGTACGCCACGGCGGTGGCCACCGCCCACAGCAGGATCGGCAGCGACCACCCGTCGGCGTATCCGGAGACCCCGGCGAGGGCGAGGGCTCCGGAGGTGGCGAACGCGGTCCCCGCGAGGACCCCGTCACCGCCCCCGCGACCCGTGGCGGCGAAAGCGCCGGCCGTTGCCGCTCCGGCCGTCAGGACGACCATCAACGCGGCGTTGCCGAGGCTGTGTTCGGCTCCGTTGGCGTTCCAGATGCGCCCGAGGATCAGCACGGTTGAGGTGGCCACGGCCGGGGCGACCTTGGGGGCGGCGTGGGTGAGCCAGTGGCGTTGGGTGAGGGGTTCGTTCATGGCGTTGCCTCCTACAGGTCCGGGATGGCGGCGACGACTGCGGTGGTGAGTTCGTTGATGGGGCCGGAGGCTCCGGTGGAGGCGAGGAAGAACCCGAACATGGCGGCGATGAAGGCGGAGCCCCATCCGAGGGTCTTGGAGCGCAGGAGGAAGAACAGGACGAGGCCGAACAGGGCGACGAGGGAGACGGTGAGGGTCATCGGGACTGTCCCTTCTGGGTGGTCTTGAAGGCGGGCTTGTTGGGGGTGTCGGTGCCGTCGCGGTAGAGGCGCAGCCAGAGGTTGTAGAGGTGGCGGCCGACGCGGATGCGCTTGCGCTCGCCTCGGCAGCGGCGGCAGGTCTTGCCGGGCCGGAGGTTGCCGCGCCGGTTGGTCTTGAGGGCGTAGCCGAAGCCCTTGCACTTGCGGCAGTCCCCGAACGGGCTGGCTGCGCACAGACTGGCGTAACTGAGGGTGACTATGAGCAGGCAGGCGCTAGCAAGGAGAACGGGGGTCACGGGGTGCCTTCCAGGCGGGGTTCCGGGTGTTTGCGCAGGTGGGGTGCTAGGTGCGAGATCGCTGATGGGGGCCGGTTCGGGGTGCTAGCGGGGGTGCTAGACCTAGCAGCGGTGGCTGCTAGGTCTAGCAGCGCCCCGAGTCAGCTCCCGGACCGGCTTCCGTCACGCCGGGTGACTACTTTGGTGATGTCGGCGCGGGCGATGCCCCGGCGGGTGGTGCCCTTGCCCTTGTCGCTGGTGCCCCAGACGTCCTGTGCGGTGACGCCGTGGGGCTTGAGGTTCGAGGTGACCGTCTCGGCCTTCCACCCGGTGTAGACCTCGGGCCGCAGGGCGGTGAGGCGAGCGGCGATCTTCTCGTTCCACACCTTGTCCTCATCGGCCGGCACAACCTTGAGGATGTCCGCCAGGAGATCGAAGGAAGCTTCCCCGTTCTCCGGCTGCTGACCGATGGCGTGGCCGGTGAGGTTGCCGTACTCCTCGCGCATCTTCCGGGCCCTGGCCACGACCTTCTCCGCGCCGACCGCGTCCACGAACGCGGACGCGACGATGCGCGGGTCGTCGCCCTCACCGGCCATCCAGCAGATGCCCCGGTCGGTGCGGGAGAACATCGTGGCCCGGTATCCGGCCTTGTACATCGAGGTGCCCAGCACCATGTCGTTGGCGGGCTGGCCCATGACCTTGAGGCAGAACCGCAGTACGGCGTTGGCGCTGATGCCGGTGGGCAGCGACTTCGCGTCGGGCCGCTGGGTGCCGAACAGCATCGTCATCCCCAGCGCAGGACCACGCTTGCCCAGGTCAGTGCAGATCTCCTCGATCTCCGGCCCGTACTTGTCGTGCTCGAAGGGGACCTGGCACTCATCGAACCCGGCGACGATCGGGTGCAGCCCCAACGTCTTGTCGTTGGCCAGGGCCGGGGTGACCTTGGACTCCGGACAGCGCGAGCGCGGAAGGGACTTGATGACCTTCGCGCGCCTGCGGAGTTCGGCGCGCAGCTCCCTCAGGGATTCCAGGACGTAGAGGATGTCTTCGTCTTCGTCTCCGGCCCGGTAGCGGTGGCAGACCGGTTCCAGGGCGCCGAAGTCGCCGGTGCCCTTGAAGTCGAACGCGTACAGCTCCGCACGCGGGTCCAGAGCGGCGATGAGCAGGAACAGGCGCATCAGGAACGTCTTGCCCATGCGCGGGATGGACCCGACGATGACCGAGGCGAACATCAGGGTCACGGCCACGTCGCCCATGCGCTGGTCGTTGCCGAACACGACCGGCTTGAACAGGTCCACGCTGCCGGACTTCAGCAGCGGCCAGGCCGGTTTGGTGGTCTCGTTCATGGGCTTGTCGCCCACCCACAGGATCAGCCTGCCCTCGTGCTCGGTCGGGTCGGAGGAGGGCCACACGCAGCCGACCTTGCGGCGCAGGCCGGAGGCCAGCGGCTTGCGGGCCTCCATGATGTCCTCCGGGGTGACACCCCACGGAAGGTCCAGGTCAGCGCGGTATCCGGGCCCGTCCCTGGTGATCTCGGAGGTGAAGCGCATCCCGTTCATGTCGCCGCCCTTCTTGATGGCGGCCGACAGCTTCACGTTGCCGATGTTGTCCAGGGCGCGCAGCACGATCGGCCCGGTGAGCTTCTGCAACTCGGTCTTCAGCACGGCCGGGCCGATGACCGGCTGATCCTGCGGTGAGCCCCAGTACCCGGCGACCAGCACCGCAGCCGACCCCAGCACCACCAGCAGCGCCGGGGCCATGACGTACAGGGTCAGGGCCAGGCCGGTACCGAAGACGATGGAGACCAGCGTCACGAACGACCGCAGCCTCACCCGCCGGTCCCGCTGCCGCGACAGCTTCAGGTACTCGGCGGTGTTCTCCTTGTAGACCTCGTACGCCCGCAGGGGCGCGGCCTCGGCGTCCCACATCCACTGGTTGGTCTCCTTCACCAGCCGGGCCGCACCCTGCGGGGCACGCAACCCCAACTGGAGTGCGTACCAGGGGGTGCGGATGCCGTGGAAGGCGGTGGCGTAGAACGCGTTCGACGTGGCGCGCTGGGTGGTCGACACGAACCCCGGCTTCGAGGTCAGCCAACTCGGCAGGATCGGCAGCCGCTTGTAGGTGGTGATACCCGGGCCGGGCAGGGCGGGCGAGTCGACCGGGCGAAGCCGCGGGGACTCCTCCTCGTCGTCCGCCTCGGTCGGCGGGGCGGGAACGGCTGCTTCGGCCGGTTCCGGGGCGGGGGTGGTGGGGCGTTTGGTGGTGATGTCGAAGACCTCGGCGTCGGGACGCTCGGGCGCTTCAACCGGTTCGGTGACATGCGTGTCAGACACGGTGAGTCCGTTCTCCAGGGTGGGTGTGGGCCCGGACGACGGGGCGGGGAGCCGTCCGGGCCCGAGGGGCGGGGATCGCGTCGGGTCAGGCGGCGAGCTGCGGGGAGTCCGCGCAGGTCACGCACATGCCGAGCGAGGTGGGGATGCGGTATCCGGCATCGGTGCGGCACTCGGGGCAGACCTGCCGTGCGGTGTTCGCCTTGGCGAGGGCCGCCCACTTGGCCGGCGTCATCGGCCGGACCGTCTTGGCCAAGTCGATCCGGTAGAGGTAGGCGACGCGGACGGGGCTGGTGCCCTTGGCCCAGTAGCGGCGCGAGTGCCACAGGACCTGTGCGGCGATGTCCTGCCCACCGGGCCGGAGCCCCACGGCCCTGAGCTGGCGGCGCGTGGCATAGCCGTCCGGGGCCATGCGCCACGGGAACGTGGGCACCCCGTAGCGGGAACCGGTCGGGTCGTAGAAGCGGTGGCTGCCCATCAGGCGGCCTGTGCCTCAGACACCGCCCGTTCGGCCCGCTCAGCCTTCAGCGCGTCCCGCAAGAGGCGGCCGTTGGCCGACGAGGTACGGACCACCTTGCGGATCGCTTCGGCCGTCAGCTTCTCGTCGGGCCAGTCGGCCGTTGCCAACCGCGCCTCGGCCAGCAGCTCATCCGGGGTGCGGGTCGGCCGGGGCGTACGGGCCGCCTGCGGTACCCGACCGGTCGCCCGGCGCGGACCCGACTCGACAGCCGCCACCGGCCGCAACACGACCGGTTCAGCCGACTTCACCGGCTCGACTTCCGCGACCGGTCCGCCCACCGGCTCCGAGGCGACCACCGGGGCCGGGTCAGCCGACTCGGGGGCCGGTGACTCGGCCACGGCGGGAGGGGGCTCGGGGGCCGACTCTTGCAGGTCAGAACCCAACCGATTTGTTGGCGACTGATCGGTTTCGTCCTGATCTGCGGTGGGGGTGGTTCGGTGGTGCAGGACCTTGGCGACGAGGTCGGAGCCGAAGAAGATGGCCCCGACCGGAAGAGAGGTCGCCAGCAGGACGAGGGCCCAGTTGGCGGGAGCCCAGTCGGCCAACTGCATCCGGGCCTCGCCGCCTCGTAGTGCGGGCACCAGGCCGTGCACGTAGTTGAGGACGAGAGACGCGGCGGTGTATCCGGCCAGCACCCGCAGGGCGAAGGTGCGGTCCTTGCCGGTGAGGACGAGGGTGGCGACGAGGGCCAGGGCCATCAGGCCGTCCACCACGAATGGGTAGAGGAAGGCTGCGGTGTCGTCGGCTCCGACCGTGCGGGCCACGTCGTGCTGTGCGTTCCACGAGACGCGGAAGGCCATGCCGACCACGGCGACCAGAGCGGCGACCAGCAGCCCTTTGGCGGAGCGGTTCATGCTGCTGCCCCCGTCCCGCTGGTGGTGCCGGAGCGGCCCTCGCGGCGGCCGTTGACCGTCCGCAGCTCGGGGGCCGAACCGGGCGCCGGAGCGATGCTCCAACCCCCGCCTTCCTGCTTGGTCCGGTACATCCGCTCATCCGCCCGGCGCAGCAGCGCTGACAGCTCCCGGGCAGGCCCCTCGGGGGCGTCGCTGGAGAGCGCGGCACCGATGGAGGCACCGACGTTGAGGTTGCGTCCGTCGTGGTGGAGGGGTGCGGTGATCTCGCCGTGGAGACCTCCCAGCAGCCACGGCAGGGCGGCCGGGTCGGGCAGGGCGACAGCGGCAGCGAACTCATCGCCCCCAATCCGCCCCGCAACCGAGCGCCGGTGGCCGCTGAGCGCGTCAGCGAAACTCGCCCCGGTGGCCCGGATCACGGCGTCTCCCGCCGCGTGGCCGTGGGTGTCGTTGACCGCCTTGAAGCCGTCCAGGTCCACCAGGACCACGGCGACGTGCGGGTGTCGAGTGAGGAGGCGTGAGGCCTGCTCCTCGAACGCGTCCCGCGTCCACAGGTTCGACAGCGGGTCGCGGCGGGCGTTCTCGAACCGGCGGTGCATCCGCAGGCCGTGCACGGCCCACCCGGAGGCGAGCGGCAGAGCGGCCGACAGCGCGGTCAGGGCGTGACTCATGCCGCTTCCCCCGCCCCAGAGAAACGGCCGGCGGACTGGGCGGCGCGCAGGAAGGGGACGGTGCGGGTCAGCACGTCGGCGTAGAGCGCGTCCCACGCGGCGATCTCGTCGCCGCCCTCCCCCTCGGCGGCCAGCTCCTTGATGACCTCGCGGGCCACGTCCAGACGGGCCGCGCGCTCCTCGGGGGACTCGTGGGTAAGCGGGCCCCGGAACAGGTCACGGTCCAGGCCGCCGGGCAACTCATCGAATCCCAGGGCCAGTTCCTCGAACTCGGCGGGGCTGAGCACCTGGTGGGTGCCGATGTACGAACGCATGGTGGATCTCCTGAGAGGCGAAGGGACGGAGAGCCGAGGCGGTCGCGATCTTGTGGTGAGAGGCGACCGCCCCGGCAGAAGGTGGAGCGAGGAGTTCAGCGGGTACGGACGTCGCCGCTGACATGTACGTCACCGGAGACGCTGGTGGCGCAGGGGGCCGGAGGCGATGAGTGAGGCGCACCTCTGTACGTCACCGGACGTGGTGCTCAGCTCCGCTTGCTGGCCGCCGTAGAGGTCGATGGCCAGATCGCCGGAGACCGAGTGAGCGGTGATCCGCTCCTCGACGCGCCGCAAGGCCACGTCGCCGGAGGTGGTGGAGGCGAACACGGTCCGGGCTCCCGAGGCCCGCAGGCTGCCGGAGGTGGAGCGGAACTCCATCCGGTCCACCTCACCGTCAACGACCGCGTCGGCGGAGGTGGAGACCACGGCGAGCGAAGAGCGGTCCGGCAGGGAAATCCGGGCCTCGATCGGGCTGACCGTGGCCATGCCACCGGAACCGCCGCTCACTACGCGGCCGTTGATGATGACTGCTCCGGTGACCGACCCGTGAACGGTGCCGATGGTCTGCGTGATCCGGTTGCCTCGGACGCTCTGCGTCATCACGCTGCCGGGCATCTCGGGGACCTCGACCGCGATGGTCTGGCCCCTCTCGGTGAAGCGCGCCGCGTGGACCGCGTCGGCGGCCGGGCCCGAACTGTCAGCGGTCCAGAGCCTGACCTCGGCACGGGACAGGCCGTCGACCACATCCACGTGGACGCTGCCCGCCGGAAGGCCCAGCCCGAGAACGACGGGGCCGACCGATTCGGAAACGAAGGTACGAACAGTCATTGCTGGAGCTCCTATGCGAGCGAAGGGAAGGAGGAGTCCAGGGCGGTCGTGGTCCTGTGGTGAGAGACGACCCGCCCCGGGGTGGAACCCGTAACTTCCGGCTCCCCTCGGCCCTGCCCGTACAGCCGAAACGGCCGGACGGGCAGGGGAGGCAACCGGCGCAGCATGAGGCGCTGCGAACAGGAAGGGGTTGCGCTGTACAGCACGCGGAGACCCGCGTGGCCGCCTACTTGGCCGAGGAGAAGCGGCGTGATCCCCATTCAGTTGTCAAGGAACAGGCGCTTCCTTCGAACCCGTTTCACGGGGCCCTCCGGGCGCAGGTAGAGCAGTTCACCGCGATCCCTCTTCGAGGAGATGCAGTACCTCTATTACAGGTACTGCATTAATCACCGTCAAGCCCATCGGCGGGACCTCTGGACTTTGCGCCGGGACTTCCTGGCGCACCATCAGCATCGGTGCAGCTCAGGGGCGTTGGTTACCCCTTCCGTGGACACCTTGGGTCGATCTGGCTACCGTCGAGAAGTCCCAAGACGTCCCACCGGGGGTAGAGATGACCAACGAGCGCTTACGTTCGGCCCTGCTCGCTCAGGGCATGACCGTCCGCGACCTGGCCGAAGCCATCGACGTGAACGCCAAGACGGTTGAGCGCTGGATCACACAGGGGAAGGTGCCGTACCGCCGGCACCAGTACGCGACGGCCTCTGTGCTCGCCGTGGACATCACGACTCTGTGGGACGATGGCAGGGCTGTCGACAGCGCTACCGACTTGAGCAAGGCGGAGATCGTCACGGTCTACCCGCACCGCCACATGGTCCCGAACGGGCTATGGCGGGAGCTGTACGCACGGGCCCGCACCCACCTCGACGTCCTGGTCTACTCCGGACTCTGGCTCTCGGAGGACCCTCTCTTCCACGGCCTACTGAAAGCCAAGGTTGAGGGCAACGCGCAGGTGCGGATCATGTTGGGAGACCCCGGCTGCGACGCGGTGCGGCAGCGCGGCATAGACGAGGGGCACCGCATCATGGACGGCAAGATCCGCAATGCCCTGGTGAACTACCAGCCGCTCTTCACGAGCCACCCAGACATCGGCTTCCGGCTCCATGACGCCACGCTCTACAACTCGCTCTTCCGATCCGACGACGAGATGCTCGTGAACACGCACGTCTACGGAATCGGTGCCTACATGGCCCCTGTCCTGCACCTGCGCCGACTGCCGGGCGGCGGGCTCTTCGACACCTACGCCCATAGCATCGAACAGACCTGGGGCAGCGCACGCCCGGTCACCGACGACGACATGGTGGGAGCCTGAACATGGGACGCATCGACTACCTTCACGACCCAGACGCCCCGCCGGCCAACTCGGTGGTGCCGTCCGTCGTGGCGTTCGTGCGGAACGACGAAGGCGCCGTCCTACTCATTCAGCGCTCAGACAACGGCCGTTGGGCGCTGCCCGGTGGCGGCCACGACGTCGGTGAGTCCATCAGTGACACGGTTGTCCGCGAGGTCTGGGAAGAGACCGGTATCAAGGCCGAAGTCATAGACATCTCTGGGATCTACACCGACCCCGGGCACGTGATGCTCTACGACGACGGAGAAGCACGGCAGCAGTTCAGCATCTGCTTCCGCGCTCGCCCCGTCGGTGGTGACGTCCGAGCGAGCGATGAAACGACTCAGGTCCGCTGGGTTTCTCCAGCGGACCTGCCCACGTACGACATCCACTCGACCATGCGCCTCCGAATCGAGCACGCCATAGACGAGGCACGGTCGGCGCCCTACATCGGCTGACGCTTGACGTCTGCGAGCCGCAGCACGACCCGCGCCGTGCAGGCGAGGATCTCCGGTTCCGCCCGACGGATGAACGTACCGATGAGGCTGTCTAGCCCATACCGGCCGGTGATCTCGTTCACCCGGTCCACGGGGTTCGTCGAGGTTCCGTCTGGCGTGGTGTTCATGTCGCAGTAGCAGAGCGCGTCGGCAAGGTCTGGGTGCTCGCGCGGGAACTCGGCCTCCAGCTCGTCGCGCATCCCGCGCGCCTCGGCTTCCATCCACGCGCAGGAGTGGTGAGCGACCAGGCGCACAATGCGCTCGTCCGCGTGCGCGAGGTCCCGGAGGTACCGGGCGCCGTCCAGCGGGTGAAAGCCGGTCTTAGCCAGGTCCGGCGCGTACCCGATGTCATGCAGAACGGCTGCGGCCTCGAGCAGTTCGGCATCATCCCCAAGGATAGGGGCAAGGGCGCGGGCTCGCTCAGCCACACCCTGGCAATGCGCCCATCGACGCGGCAACGGCTCGGCAAGCAGCTTCTCCGCAAGGGGGTACGCCCACTCGGTCAATCCTGTGGCCATCAAGATTCTGGAGACTCCGTTCGCTTCGGCAGCGCCCGAACAGTGCGCTGCTTGCCTTGCCGAGCCTCCGACAGCAGGCCGGCAGATTCCAGCTTGTCGAGCGCCTTGCTCACCGTTGGTCGCGAGACCCTGAACCGAGTGCTGAGCTCAGTGGTACTCGGAAAGGGTGCCCCGACCGAAAGGTCTTCATCTGTGATGACCTCAGCTAGACGCTCAGCCAGTGGCCGACGAAGATCCGCTTGTCCCTGTCTGACGGCCCTCCATCGGCCTCCAGGCACTGGCTCAGCCACTCCTTCCCTCTGCAAGACCGCGAAGACCCGCAGGGCGACACCTCGAGACACTCCATGATCCCGCATCACCTCTACAGCGGACGGCAGCTCGGTCATCTCCTCATCTGCCTCAATCCGTTCCCGGAGAACATCGGCAATCTTCAGGTAGGTCCCCCGTGGGTTAGCCTGCCGCGGCACCATCAAACCCCTCCTACGTCGCCATCCATCAAGCCTGCCACGTGGACCATTCTGGTGTGGTGCCCCAGATCCTTACAGACGATCCTTCCGACGACAGCTCGAACTTCAACTGACTCGACACTGGCCGCCTTGCCCAGCTGAAGCACTGGCCTGGCCTCCCAGTCATCCGCCGAAGGGGGGCGCGGGAGAAGAGGCACCTGCTCGTCCCCCAACGCATCGTCTAGCCACGACGGGCTGGATGTCCATGATGTTCCCTCCGCTGACCCCACTGGCCTGCTAACGTGCCGCCAAATCCGCTTACTTGCGGACTGACAGCTTGGAGGCATCAGGTGCTGACCGGACTGGGCGTTGTACTGGCAGGCGCATGCGGACCGGCTGCTGGTCGTGCGGCCGGCGGCGCAGCGGCGAAACTGGCGGCCGCCCCTATGGCGGGAGTGGCAACGCGTTGGAAGAACCGCAAGACGCGCCAAGCGCTGGCAGGGATCACCTATGACGCACTCTGCCCCCACCTCACTCCGGAGTCTGCAAAGCAGATCGCCGAGTTGCTAGAATCTCCCGACTTTCAGTCGATTGCTCTTTCTGTCGCTACACAAGTTTATGCTAATGCAGGAGCAAAGAACGAGAAAAAGGAACTTGACTCCACTCTAGAGCGGCTTCGTCAACTCGTGACACTTCGCGTCCTAGACGCAGACATCACAGCCGAGGTCGCCCAGGCAATTTGGAATGCTCTGCTTGAAAAAGTCATTTCTCATGTAGAGACAGTCAAGGCTTCAGATACCTTCAGCCCCGAATCGCGCGCCTCGATGCTGAAGATTGCGGCCTGTTATGCCGCAGCCGACGCGAAATCTGCAGACCAGCTGTCAACTCTTGATAGCCTCGTCAGCTACCACGACTTTGAGGTTCAGCTAGCCGATCAGATCAAGAACCTTCACTCCACTATGCGACTTCCACATGCCGGAACAACCCGAAAGGTCCCATACAGCAAACTCTTCGTTGAACCTAAGCTAAGGAGCGCCACAAAGAAGAACGAATCACATAATGCCCATGTAAGCGATCTCGACGAGGTAATCGCAAATAACCACCGAGTGGTAATTCTGGGTGATCCAGGAGGGGGAAAGTCGACACTTTCACTCAAACTTGCATACGATATCGCTCGATCCTCTTTTCCTGCATCTACAGCGCGAATCCCACTACTGTTCGTCCTCCGTGATTATGTTGAGGCTTTTAGGGCGAGCAAAGACTCAATGGTCACATTTCTAGAATCAATCTGCCGCAACCCTTACAATGTGGAACCACCCGAGGGTGCCATTGAGTATCTTCTCAGTAGTGGGCGAGCGTTGGTAATTTTCGACGGCCTCGACGAACTCACCGACACATCTCTGCGTCGGAAGGTAACGGAATTTGTCGAATCCTTCGTCTACCGCTACCCCTCCGTGCCCGTACTCGTCACCTCAAGACGCGTAGGGTACAACGAAGCACCGCTTGACGACAGCCTTTTTACAGCAGTCACGCTGGCAGAACTCAGCGACAGTCAGGTAGCTACGTACGCAGAAAAATGGTTCTCTCTTGATCAGTCGGTAGAGAGAAAACGGCGGGCTGAACTCGCTGCCGCTTTTGTGCGCGAAAGCCAGTTTGTGGCCGATCTGCGCAAGAATCCGCTCATGCTTTCTTTGATGTGCGGGATCTACGCCAGCGAGCACTACATTCCATCTAATCGTCCGGACCTCTACCAGAAATGCGCACAACTTCTCTTCGAAAGGTGGGACAAGCAAAGAGGGATTAGTATTCCATTGCCTTTTAACGCCCATGTGCGACAGGCCCTCAACGCGCTCGCACTCCGCATGTACTCTGACCCCAAGGCCCAGAATGGGCTCACGCGTGCGCGTCTCGTGGCGTTTATGACCGAGTTCCTCGTTGAAAAGCGCTTCGATGACGAGGCGGTGGCAGAGGATGCCGCAAACCAGTTTGTAGATTTTTGCACGGGGCGAGCTTGGGTGCTCACCGACATGGGATCGGACACACAGCAGAACCTTTACGCGTTCACCCATAGAACATTCCTAGAGTATTTTACCGCCACCCAGCTAGTACGTAAGCATTACACGCCAGAGAAGCTGTTCGACGTACTCCATGGGCGCATTTCTTCCCAGGAATGGGAGGTTGTTGCACAGCTTTCCCTGCAGATTTTGAGTCAGAACGTCGATGACGGCGGGGACGACTTTCTTGACCTCGTTCTATCTGCAATCCAGGACACCGACTCCCTTAGCCAGAAGATCAATCTAACTTCGTTTGCGGCACGGTCGCTGGGATTCATGGTACCGCGCCCGAAAATCATTCAGAATATCTGCGAGCAAGCCGTCTTCCTGTCCTTGGATTCCATCAGCGATTCGGCCTTCAACTTTGAACCTATCGCCTTACTGATGGAATGCAGCCCAGAGAATCTCGAGTTGGTTTCCAAGAATCTAAAGGAAGTGCTACGGCTTTCTGTGGCAAGGGATCCAGAAAATGATAAAGCACTTCTTATGGCGCTCTTCTTCCATGAGCTTGCTAGTTATAAGATCGCCTACGCCAGCCCGCTATCAGCTAGCAGCATGGAGGTATGGGCCGAAGTAAAGAGTAATCTCCGAGGAGATTTGGCACCACTAATATCCCAACACTATGAATCAGCATTTTGGGCGGCCCGACTGGGCGCCGTAAGTGGCGACGTCTCAATGGCTGCCCTATTTGAAAGGTTTGGAACATCTCAACTGTGGGCCTTCCACACCTCCTACTGGGCCGCGGCGATTCCCGCATTCCTGCTTCACGCCTCGTTCAACGAGGGTAACGGTTTTATTGATCCTACGGACTTCTTTGGACTTGCCGCGTCTGACGAATGTGTCAGGGCCCTGGCGGAGCTGCTTCCTGCAGCTCCGTGCCCCTGGGTAAGCGGTACCGAGCTGCCAGATCACATTCTGATGCCGCTACTCCGGGTCTGTGACGGCCCAGTCGCTGGAAAGTCCGGTCGACTGAAGGAGGGGTCTATTCTGATGTTCCTCCCGATCGCAGAACTAGTTATGGCCCGACCGGGCGTCGTTCGTCGTCAGCAAAGTAACCGGATCTCTGCGCCTACTCGCACCGGCGGAAGGATGAGGCGGGTCGTTCTCAAGTGGGCTAGAGCGCGAGTACACCCCGAAGAGCGTCCGAGCGCCCTCGCTACTTTGCGCGGGCTCAACTTCAGCCCAGATGTCTCCGAGTTCATCACCCGGTGGATCAAAGGTGACATCGACACAGCTCGGTCCTCAAGCCTCGGCTCCGATCCTGAGAAGGCCTCAGACGATGCGCCCATCTAGGAGTAGGACGCCAAAGCTGAACGGCACATGTTCTACCAGAGCTGGCAATCGGGATTGGCGCTTCTACCTCTCCGCACAGTCTCATCCGTAGTCTCGTTCGTAGCCGTACACGGTCGTTCACCCTCCCGGCATGGCTGCTCGTGGCCTGGCGAATGAACGACTACGAACCAGGACGTACTCGGCCATGCAGAGCTGGAAAGCGTGTTGGTGATGTAGTGCCGAGGACCAGCCGCGTCGCCTGGCGTGGGCCATATATGGGCCAGGCCATAAGCCTGGAGAGCCACATCGGAAATAAGCGCAGGTCGGTGCGGTGTCAGTTGGCTTCGCTGCCCGGTCTTGAAACCCGTCGTGCTGCGGGCGGCCGCGAGTCCAAGCGCAGGATGCTTTGCGAGATAACGGCAACTGCCCCATCTCAGTTCCCAGCGCTCACGGGCCATGTACGATCACAGCCAACCCGACTACCGGGCTATGGACGGAACTTCCTCTCCGCCGGCACGTGCCGGAGACCGGACCAGAAGCGCCGACCGCCACTGAACCCTCCCATCGAGGAGGCCGAGTGCAGGAGCAGCATGTCGAAGACCGCGTACATCTACGTCCCCGCGCCCTCGAAGAAGAACCTCGAGATCGGCCTCAACCGTGGACTCTGGGGGTGGAAGAGCCCGACCCTCGACCGGGCAACCGGCCGTCCCGACGTTCAGAGCCTTGAGGCGGGCGACTACCTCGTCCTCGCCCACATCGGCCCGCAGGCCCGCGTCCCGGCCGGCGGCTGGGCGAACGCCACTCTGAAGCGCGTCATCGTCACCCAGATCACCCAGCCGTACTTCCAGGACACCACGGAGGTCTGGCCCGACGACACCTACCCCGAGCGCATCGGCATCGACATTCTCGCGGATGAAGCCAATGTCACCGGCCTGGTCCTCGGGGATCAGGCCGCCGAAGCACTCCGGCTGTCCGCCAACAAGCAGGGCTCGGCACTCGTCTATCCCGGCACCGCCGCACTCGCTCAGTTCGTCACCGAGTTGCCGACCGCAGACGAAGGTGCGCAGCAGCCGCAGCTCCCCAACGGACCCGAGACCGTGACACATTCCGGCACCGACAGCGCGCTGGTTGAAGTCCTGGTTCGCCGTGAGCAGAGCAAGCTACGCAAGAGGATGCTGAGCGGCGCTGACACCTTCACCTGTGCCCTGTGCGGACGTGACTTCCCGGTCCGCTTCATCCGAGCCGCTCACATCAAGCGCCGCAGCCAGGCCAGTCGTGAAGAGCGCCTCCAGATGTCGAACATCATGCCTGCCTGCCTCCTGGGCTGCGACGAACTCTTCGAGCACGGCTACATCTACGTCACCGACACCGGCCACGTAGCTGTCAGCGACAAGGTTGGGGAGCATCCCGCGCTCAAGGAAGCCGCCGCCCAGCTCGCGGGCAACTCGGTCGGTGGGTACAGCGAACACCGGGCCCCGTACTTCGCCTGGCACCGAAACAACATCGTCCAGTAGAGGTTCAGGCTGCCGGTGCTCGTTGTCCTGTTCTTTGTCCAGTTCGCTCGTGCCTGCAGTGGTTCATCGTCGTACGCCGACCCTCGCTGAGCTGCCAAACGACCGCACACGGACTCTGGTGAACAGGTACTCGCACAGTTGGAAAGCGTGAGGGATGGAACAGGTAGAAGCCCAGACAGACGGGCCGGGCTCGGGGCACTGAACTCGCGAGTGGGTCTCTCAGGTGTCCGGCTGTCTGGTTGAAGCGGAGCCGGCCTGGGGAGGCTGCGTTTTCAAAGACCTGTGGGAGGGGCGGAGCGTGCGAAGTCGACCTGAGGACATCAAGCACGAGGACGAGATCGTATGGACAGAGGACGTCAGCTCATTCGACTACGTCCGCGAGACCTTAGTCGACGGTGTCGGCACTCGGCGGCGTCCCGTCTCATGGCGTGGCCAGGCAGGACGCCGAGTCGGCTACGCACTTCTCAAGTCCAACGCGCCTAGTGACCGCGATGGGCCGGGCATGTTCACGCGGCGCGTGTTCTGGGTGAAGGAGCACGATCGATCCGAACAACCTGACGGGGCTTATAGCTCCGGCGCACCATCGGAAGCGGTCGACCCTCGAACGGTGGCCCCACGGGTCTGTGGGGAGCTAACAGAGCGGGCATGGGGTGGACCTCTAGACGCCCCTCCCCCCAAGGAGCGAGCCGCCGCGAAGCAATCACAGAGTGCTCGCCCCTCACGGGTGGCGGCAGAGGCAAGTTCGCCCGAGGCGCCGGCTGCCGTAGAGCAGGGCGTCAAGGAAGCCTTTGCCGACTGGCTACGCTTCCGCGATGTGAGCGTCCCCGAGACACTCGGCGCGGCTGCTGAGGAAGCCTTCTCTCGTTGGCTCTGGGGGAACTCTGAAGAACTGACGGAGGCGATCGCTGCGGCCATCGCTAAGCGAGTCTCGCTTACGGAGACGCCATCCCCCGCAGCTGCCGAAGTGCCCCGCGAACAGAAGTAGCGCCGTCACGCTCAGCGCGGCCGCCCTCCTGCCTACTGGCGGACGCGGGCACCGGGCCGTCTCAGTTTCCGTCTCATTCAGTCCCGTTCAGGGGCGGCCGGAGGTGTCCGCGCGCAGCGTGGGCAGACGGCTGTGAACGGGTTCGTACGGACTCGGATCACGCTCTGAGCAGCATGAACAGACCTCGAAAGCGAGTGTGGCGTAACCCGTCACCGTGGGTTCAAATCCCACCGCTACCGCTTGTGGACGAAGGGCCCGACTCAGTGAGCCGGGCCCTTCGCTTTGCCGCCTGTCGGAGCCGCTCGGGCAGGACAGCCGCCACCTGGGACTGCCCTGATCACTGCGCGGTACGACGCTGCCGACGACCGGCCGAGCGCTGGCTCATCGCGATCACGAGGACGCCCGTCACCATGAGCACGCTGCCGGCCAGGGTCCCCCACTGCCGGGAGCCGAAGCCGATGGCCATCAGCCTGACAGCAGAGGGCGATGGCGGAGGAACGTGCTCACGGCGTACCTCAGGCCCCTGACCGCCCAGCAAGCCGCGGTGACCGAACTGCCCCGCTCACGGCAGCGGACCGTATCAATCCTGCTGCCGGCGGCCCCTGGGGCCTCGCAGGCCTGACCTTCCTGTTCGCTGCGGCGGCCGGGTTGTCCATGCACGTGGTCTTCGGTCTCACCGCAGTCGCGGAACGACTCCGGCAGCGCAGGCTCAAGCGTCTGGGCCTGTGGGACGGATCCTGAGCAGGGTCCGGGGCGGGACCGCTGTCCCCCGAAGCTCGGGCTCCGAGCCACTGGACTCGGGCTTCGGGGTCGGTCGGGTCACTCTTCCGGGGGTACGTGAATGGGACTCCGGCCCGAAGCTAGGGGCCCGGGATTCGGGCATCGAGATGCGAGACCCGTGACACGAGCGCCTTCTTTAACCTGGGGGTAGAAGAGGGTGGTTGGGAAAACCTTCCCTCCCTCCCCACCCCGTCACGGCCAGCCGGTATGACTAATCGTGACAGCTTGCGGCGCAGCGTGACGGCCGCTTACGGTGCGAGAACTGAACGACCCCGACGCGGTGTTGGAAGCACCAGGCCGGGGTCTCACCACAAGATCCAGCACCTAGAAGGACGATCCCGTGGCTACCCAGCACTTTAGCTCCGGCCTGCCTGTCCCCGCAGTCTCGCCCGCGTACCCGATGGCCAAGCCCGGTTACGGCAAACGCTCCGCGCCCGACCAACAGCCGCGAACGCGTGACAACTTCGCCTTGCTGCCGACCCGTGAGCGGTACGTCGCCGGATTCGTCGACCACCTCCCCGACGGTGCCGCGATGAGCGTGAAGCAACTGGCCAAGCAGCTCCCGCTCTACGGGCAGCAGGCCATCTCCACCGCCCTCAACGCCCTCTCCGTCGCCGGGCACCTGCGGCGCGTACGGTGCCCTGTCGGCGCGGGCGACGAAACCCGCTGGGTCTTCCGGACCTTCTGGTCCCGCACCGCCCGCGACAACGAGTGGTGGACCACCTACCTCGCCACCGAAACCGCCGCCCAGACCGCAGCGCCCGTTGCCACCACGGCCCCACCACCCCCGTGGGCCCCGGCCGAGGAAGCGCTGCCCACGCGGCCGGAGGCCCCGCCGTCTGCCGAGCAGCCCCCGGCCCCCGCCCCCGTACCGCCCCAACGCACCCCGCACCAGGCCCCGGCCGCCGAGTCCGCGCCGCCCGCGCAGCCGACCCGGGAAGCCGCCCCCACCCCCGCCTACCTCGCCCTCGCCCGCCTCGGCCGCGACGACCACCGCCTGGCCCTCTCCGCCCACGACTGCACCGCCCTCGAACCCCTCGCAGCGCAATGGCTCGACCGAGGCGTCACCACCGACTACCTCACCAGCACCCTCACCGCAGGACTCCCCGCACAGGTCGACTCCCCCGTGGGACTCCTCCGCCGCCGCCTCACCGACAAACTGCCCCCACACCTGCCGACCACCACAAGCACCCCACCCGACGCCCCCACCCCCACCCGCCGCCTCCTCGTCGAATGCACCGACTGCGGCCGCCCCGGACAGCCCGAAGCCCTCCCCGACGGCCTCTGCCACCCCTGCCACCAAACCCACACCGCCCACGACAACACCACACCCCCCGACCCCACCCAGATCGCCGCCGTCAAAGCCCACATGGCCAACCTCCGCAACCTCCTCAAACCCGTCTGAGGTCCCGGCCCAGATGCCCCGCCCACCACTGTCCGGTTGGCGGAATTGCCGAGCGAAACTACCCCGGCAAGACCAACACTCCTGGCCGATTCGTGACGATGACGGATGTCTCTCTTACGAGGAAGCCGTGCAGTACCGCCACCAAAGGCAGAATCACTGTCGAGGCGGGGAGCATGAGGGGTACTGCCGCGCTGTCTCACAAACGCCGGGAACACCCCCGTAGGCGCGGCGCGGGGACCGCCGGGGGCGCTCGGGTTATCTGGTCAGATAAACCAGGAACGCCCCCGCGGGTGCGGGGCCCACAGAGGGAAGCAGGGTGTCATGACCAGCGCACCGGACTACAGCCAAGGCATCGACGCCGAGCGCGCCCTGAAGTTCGCCGTGCAGCGGATCCGTGGGGATCGCGTACAGATCATCGAGGGGATCATCGAACCGGTGTCACCGACGTGGGACCACGAGCGCGCCGCGAAGCTCGTACGCCGTCAGATCGAGAAGCGGGTGGACGAACTCGGCTGCGTCGAAGGGTCCGGGAATCTGGATCTGCCCGGCTCGTCGAACTGGTACATCCCCGATATCGCTGTCGTACCGGAGGAACTGGCGAAGGGAGGCAGCGCGCTTCTCCCCGACCAGACACTGCTGATCGTGGAAGTGACGTCCGAGTCGAACGCGGAGACGGACCGGATCGTCAAGCGGCGCAGGTACGCCGAGTACGGGGCACCGCTGTATCTGCTCGTGGACCGCATCGACCACTGCGTGACGTTGTTCTCGGAGCCGGGAAAACTGGGATATACCCGCGTGGACGGACCCTACCCGTTCGGGGCCGCCGTGCGTCTTCCGGCGCCGTTCGAACTCGACATCGACACGAGCGGGCTCGCCTGACCGGCGCGTGTCTGCCGGGAAGGTCAGGTCGGGGGAAGCGGCATCGGGGGGACAAGCCGCTTCCCCCGGTGGGAACAGGGCCTGCTGGTCGTCCGTCGCGGTCAGGGGGGGAATCGCGCGGCGGCCGACCCCACAGAGAGGCCCTGTTCCGGCCTTCCGGGTCCTGCCTGGTCCCGTCGGGCTCGCTTTCCATCGTGCCGGGCGGCGAGGCTCCCGAGGCCCGGCGAAAGACCTCGATGGCTGGGTCGTAGGTCCTTAAAAGGCGCATCAGTGATCAAAAACAACCACTGGATACGGCCATTCGTGCGGATAGAATCACACGTCAGGTCGACGGGGAGGCATGGTTGTGGCCAAGGCAAAGACGATCATCATCTACATGCTGGTGGTCTTCGTGCTGTACACGATCATCACCGATCCCAGGCGGTCCGCCGAGCTGGTAGGGGTAGGGTTCGAAGGCGTCTCCACCGCAGCCCGCAGCGTGGGTGAATTCATGTCAGAACTGGTGAAGTAGGAGCCTCGCGATGATCCGCCACCTGGTCCTCTTCAAGCTGAACGACGGCGTCGAGCGGGACGACCCGCGGGTCGTCGCCGGGGACCGGGCCTTCAGGGAGCTGGCCGGACAGGTTCCGGAGCTGGAGTTCTGGGAGTGCGCCTGGAACATCACCGACCGGCCGATCGCGTACGACTACGCCATCAACTCCGCCGTCGCCGACGAGGACGCCCTCAAGCGGTACATCGAGCACCCGGCCCACCAGGCCGCCGCCGGACAGTGGCGCGAATTCGCCACTTGGGTGATCGCGGACTACCCCTTCTGATCTCACTCGCGGAGACCGGCCCGTCCCGGTTCCGTCGGCCCCTCGCCGTCCAGGCGGGGGGTTTCTCTGTTGCGTTTAAACCCTTATGCCGTCAACACGGCACTATGCGGTGCTTGCACACAGTGGACATGTCTTGTGATGCTATGACCGCTTTTGACGGATGAGTTGACCGTAGTTGACCGCAAAGGGGTGGCGTCACCGTGCCGGCCAGTACAGCGCCTCAAGTGCCTCCCCAGGCCGTCCAAGCCGTCCCGACCGTCCAGGCCGAGGACGACATCCAGACCGAGACCCCGGACTCCTCGGCGCGGCCCGCCAGGGCTCGCGGCGCCGACACCAGAGCGCTCACGCAGGTCCTCTTCGGCCAGCTCAAGAACCTGGATCCGGGCACTCCGGAACACCGCCGGGTCCGGGCCGCCCTCATCGAGGCGAACCTGCCGCTGGTGCGGTACGCCGCCGCGCGCTTCCGCAGCCGCAACGAGCCGATGGAGGACGTCGTCCAGGTCGGCACCATCGGGCTGATCAACGCCATCGACCGGTTCGACCCCGAGCGCGGCGTCCAGTTCCCCACGTTCGCGATGCCCACCGTCGTCGGCGAGATCAAACGTTACTTTCGCGACAACGTGCGCACGGTCCATGTCCCCCGCCGGCTGCACGAACTCTGGGTCCAGGTCACCGGCGCCACCGAGGACCTGACGACCGCTCACGGCCGGTCCCCGACCACCGCCGAGATCGCCGAGCGGCTGAAGATCTCCGAGGACGAGGTGCTGGCCTGCATCGAAGCGGGGCGCTCGTACCACGCCACCTCACTGGAGGCCGCCCAGGAGGGCGACGGGCTGCCGGGACTGCTGGACCGGCTCGGCTACGAAGACCCGGCGCTCGCCGGTGTCGAGCACCGCGACCTCGTCCGGCACCTCCTCGTCCAGCTTCCCGAGCGCGAACAGCGCATCCTCCTGCTGCGCTACTACAGCAACTTGACCCAGTCTCAGATCAGCGCGGAACTGGGCGTCTCCCAGATGCATGTGTCAAGGCTCCTCGCCAGAAGTTTCGCCCGACTGAGATCCGCAAACAGGATCGAGGCGTAACCGGAACGGGTAGACCGTCCACAGAGCAGTTCTGACGGCATAAAAGGGCTACACCCCCTGTTTCCAGGGCGGATTCGTCGCTGACTTGTCGACATGTCACTACAGCGTGTTGCCGACATGTGACATTCTGCTCGAAGCGCGTTTGCCGCAGCCCCGCCTCCGGTATTCAGGTGGAGGCTGCGTTCCTCCGATGGTCGCGGCCACCGCGACCGTCCGCGACCTCAAGGGGGTGGCATGTCCGAAGAACAGGGCAGCTCGAAGGTGCTCACGCTCACGAAGAGCGTGCCGGCACCCGCCGTGCTCACCAGCTCACCGGAAGCCATCGACACCCGCACGCTGTCCCGCTCCCTGTTCCTGCGGCTCGCCGCGCTCGGCCCGGCCTCGGGCCCCGAGGGAACGGACAGTCCGGAGCGGACCTATGTGCGGGACACACTGATCGAACTGAACCTCCCGCTGGTGCGGTACGCCGCGGCGCGGTTCCGCAGCCGCAACGAACCGATGGAGGACATCGTCCAGGTCGGCACGATCGGCCTGATCAAGGCGATCGACCGGTTCGACTGCGAACGCGGCGTCGAGTTCCCGACGTTCGCCATGCCCACCGTCGTCGGCGAGATCAAGCGCTTCTTCCGCGACACCTCCTGGTCCGTGCGGGTCCCCCGCCGCCTCCAGGAGCTGCGGCTCGCCCTGACCAAGACCAGCGACGAGCTCGCCCAGAAGCTCGACCGCTCGCCCACCGTCCCGGAGCTGGCCCGCGCGCTCGGAGTCTCCGAGGAGGACGTGGTCGACGGTCTCGCCGTCGGCAACGCCTACACCGCCTCCTCGCTCGACTCCCCCTCCCCCGAGGACGACGGCGGCGAGGGCTCGCTCGCCGACCGCCTCGGGTACGAGGACACGGCGCTGGAGGGCGTCGAATACCGCGAGTCGCTCAAGCCGCTGCTGGCCAAACTCGCCCCGCGCGAGCGCCAGATCATCATGCTCCGCTTCTTCGCGAACATGACCCAGTCGCAGATCGGCGAGGAGGTCGGCATCTCCCAGATGCACGTCTCCCGGCTGCTGACCCGCACACTCGCCCAGCTCAGGGAAGGGCTCATCGCCGACTGAGGAGCCGGCGAAAGAGGAGAACCGGGAGCCCGAGAACGGAAGAACCGGTTCACCGGGGTTCTTATGTGACGGTGCGTCAGATGCGCTGACGCGATGCGACGTCAGACATGCGGCTCCACCGGCCGCCGAGGCACCGCCATCGCCGCCTCGGCGGCCGCGCTCTGCCTGGCGCCGGTCTGCTGTCCGGCTGCGGCAGCGGGCCGGGCGACGGTTACACGGCCGTGGGCGCGGCCGCCGGAAGCTCGAAGGCTCCCCCGGACGGATCGCCCTCGGGCGACGTGACGCTCACGCCCCTGGACGGGAGCGAGAGCGGGAGCGGAAGTGGGGGCGCTGGGGACAGGGGGCGTGGTGGCGGTGGTACGTCGCCGAGCCCCGGTACGTCTCCGAGCCGGTTCCCCGGGTACCCCGGCGGGTCCGACAAAACCCAGGAGGGGCCCGGCGGGGCTCCGAGCGGGCGTCGGGCGGCCGGTTCGTCCGGCGGGCCGGAGAAGACCCCCTCCCAGCCCGCAGACCCCTCCGCGCCCTCGAAGTCGGGCGGCAGCGGCGGCGGAACCGGGTCCCCGCCGGGCGACAGCCCCGGCACCCCGTCGCCTCCCGGCCCCGGCAGCCCCGGCGCGCCCGGCAGCCCGAAACCTCCCGCTCCGCCGGCCACCCCGGCCGCGCTCACGCTGAGCGCCCCGCAGCGCGCGGCGGCGGACAAGCGGTTGTGCGAGAAGGTGACCGCGCCGATCGGGGCGGGCAGGGGCTGGGACGAGGTGATGGTCGTCCAGTCGACGCCGAGGCCGGCCGGGGCTCCCCCACGGCGTGCGGCGGGGGGAGTGGCCCCCACGGCGTGGGGGGGGGTGTGACCCCGCGGCGTGTGTCGTGTCAGCGCGCCGACGGTGCCGCCGCTCGGCAGCACCGTCGTACGGCCGCTCGTCAGCTCAGTGCGAGCCAGGCCACCGCGCCGAGGACGACGACGACCGCGATCACGGCCGCGATCACCCCGGCCCTCGGCCCGGACGAGGTCGCCGCGGGCTGCTGCCGGCGCTGCGGCTCGCCCTCGTCGACGAAGGCGCGGAACATCTGCGTGCTGCCCGCCGGGTCGTGGTTGCCCTCGGGGCCCGGCTGAGGGGCGTGGGGGTTGTGTGCCATGGGGCAGGACCCTAGCGAACTCGGGCCCCCGACCCAACCCCCGGGGGCACCCGGACACCCCGCCCTACCTGCGGCGGCGCACCTGAAGATCGTCCGAAAATCGCAGGGACGACGCGCAGTCCACGGACGGACGACGGGGCGGATGACAGGGCGGGAGGCCGGCGGCAGAGCGGCAGCAGACCGGAGGCGGGCCAGTGGCGGGCCGGGGGCGCACGCGCTTGACCTCGACCCTACGGAGGCTTTTGCGTTCCTTTACTTCTGCAAGGCCATTTTCGTTTGCCTGTAGCAACCAACAGCTTCTATCGTTGCCCTAAGCAACAACATAGTCGTGAGCGTGCTGGGGGTTCCCGTGGCCGCACGGAGTAGTTACGAGGAACTGGCCCGACAGCTCAGCGCCGTCGGGGCCGTCAAGAGGGGGCTCGCCCGCGCGCTGCCCCCCGAGTGCCCCGCGGGATCCGCCGCCGTACTGACCCTCCTGGACCGGCACGGCGAGATGCGGATCAGCCGGCTCGCCGAGCTGCTGTCCGTGGACATGTCGGTGACCAGTCGCCACGTGGCCCATGTGGCTGACCGCGGCTGGATCGAACGGTCCGCGGACCCGGCGGACAAGCGGTCCCGCATCCTGCGGCTGACCCCCGGCGGGCACGCACAGCTGGACGAACTGACCCGGCGGACCACCGAGGTGTTCGCCCACAACCTGCAGGACTGGTCCGACGACGACGTCGGCCGGCTCATCGCGCTGCTGTCCCGGCTGCGCGACAGCTTCGCCTGTCGCGGATCCGGTGGCTGCGTCCCCGGACGTCACACCGGCGAGTGCAGGACCGGCCTCGGCGACGAGGCTCACGCCCGTACACCTGTGTAACAGAAGCAAATACGCACGGATAAGGAACTCAATGGCTACGACCACACCCACCGGTGTGCGGGGCGGCCACGCCAAGCACGGAGGGCACGGCGGCGGCAACGCCTCCGGCGTCTCCGACGGCACGCCGATGACACACCGGCAGATCATGGAGGCGCTGGCCGGGCTGCTGCTCGGCATGTTCGTCGCGATCCTGTCGTCGACGGTCGTCTCCAACGCCCTGCCCGAGATCATCTCCGACCTCGGCGGCGGCCAGAGCGCCTACACCTGGGTCGTGACGGCCTCGCTGCTGGCCATGACCGCCACCACCCCGCTCTGGGGCAAGCTCGCCGACCTCTTCAGCAAGAAGCTGCTGGTCCAGATAGCCCTGGTCATCTACGTCCTGGGCTCGGTCGTCGCCGGTCTGTCCACCAGCAGCGGCATGCTCATCGCCTGCCGCGTCGTCCAGGGCATCGGCGTCGGCGGTCTCTCCGCCCTGGCGCAGATCGTGATGGCCGCGATGATCGCCCCGCGCGAGCGCGGCCGCTACAGCGGCTACCTGGGCGCGGTCTTCGCCGTCGCCACCGTCGGCGGCCCGCTGCTCGGCGGCGTCATCACCGACACCAGCTGGATGGGCTGGCGCTGGTGCTTCTACGTCGGCGTGCCCTTCGCGATCATCGCGCTGATCGTGCTCCAGAAGACCCTGAAGCTCCCCGTCGTGAAGCGCGAGGGCGTCAAGGTCGACTGGGCCGGCGCGTTCTTCATCAGCGCCGCCGTCTCCCTGCTGCTGGTCTGGGTGACCTTCGCGGGCGACAAGTACGACTGGCTGTCGTGGCAGACGTACGTCATGGTCGCGGGCTCGGTCCTGCTCTGCCTGATCTTCGTGTTCATCGAGTCGCGGGCCAAGGAACCCATCATCCCGCTGCGCCTCTTCCGTAACCGCACCATCACGCTGGCCTCGATCGCCTCGCTGTTCGTCGGCATCGCGATGTTCGCCGGCACCGTCTTCTTCAGCCAGTACTTCCAGCTGGCGCGCGGCAAGTCGCCGACGATGTCCGGCGTCATGACCATCCCGATGATCGCGGGGCTCTTCCTCTCCTCGACGATCTCCGGCCAGGTCATCACCAAGACCGGGCGGTGGAAGGCGTGGCTGGTCACCGGCGGTTTCCTGGTCACGGCCGGGCTCGGGCTGCTGGGCACGATCCGGTACGACACCCCGTACTGGCACGTCGCGGTGTTCATGTTCGTCATGGGCCTCGGCATCGGCATGATGATGCAGAACCTGGTCCTCGCCACGCAGAACCAGGTCGCTCCCGCGGACCTCGGTTCCGCCAGCTCCGTCGTCACCTTCTTCCGCTCCCTCGGCGGTGCGATCGGTGTCTCGGCGCTGGGCGCGGTCCTCGGCAACCGGGTCACGCACTACGTCGAGGACGGCCTCGCCGCGCTCGGCCCCGAGGGCGCCAAGCTCGGCCACGGCGGCACCGGCGGCGGGGGCATCCCCGACCTGGACAAGCTGCCCGAGCCGTTCCGGCTGGTCATGGAGGCCGCGTACGGGCACGGCGTCGGCGACGTCTTCCTGTACGCCGCTCCGGCCGCGCTCGTCGCCTTCATCGTGACGATCTTCATCAAGGAGGTCGCCCTGAAGACCAGCGCGGCGAACGACGCCCCCACCGAGACGTCTGATCAGGCGTCGGACCCGGCATCGGCTCAGGCTGCGACTTCGGCTCCGGCTCCGGCCGCCGTCGAGACCGCCGAGGTCCCCGTGCCCGCCGCCGTCGGCGCGGCCGGTCCGGTCTCCGAGGGCGCGGCCGGGGTCACCTCGGTCGACACGGCGGAAGCCCCTCAGGACATCGTCCAGGGCACCCCCGTCCACGGTGTGGTGCGCGGTGCGGAGGGCGCCCCGGTCGCCCGCGCGGCCGTCACCCTGATCTCGCTGGGCGGCCGGCAGCTCGGCCGCTCCGTGGCCCGGTCCGACGGCGGCTACACCCTGGACGCCCCCGGCTCAGGCAGCTACGTCCTGATCGCCTCCGCCGACGGTTTCCAGCCGCAGGCGTCCACGGTGGTCGTGGGCGAGGAACCGCTGGCCTTCGACATCCTGCTGTCCGGTACGAGCGGACTGGCCGGAACCGTCAGGGCCGCCGAGTCCGGCGCACCCGTCGACGGCGCGATGGTCATCGTGACCGACGTCCGGGGCGACGTACTGGCCACCGGCGCGTCCGGCCCGGCCGGTGAGTTCGCCTTCGGCGAGCTGATCCCGGGCTCTGTGACCGTCGCGGTCAACGCGGCCGGTTTCCGTCCGCTGGCACTGCCCGTGGAGATCGGCGGCCAGGGCGTCACCCGCGTCGAGGCCGCGCTGCGGTCCGGTGCGCTGGTCCGGGGCGTCGTGCGGGCCGGGTCCGCCCGGGGCCCGCTGGCCGACGCCCGGGTCACCCTGATCGACGCGGCGGGCAACGTGGTCGCCACCGCGACGACCGGCGAGGACGGGGCGTACGCCTTCACCGACCTGGACGCGGGCGAGTACTCGGTCATCGCGACCGGCTACCCGCCGGTGGCGGGCTCCCTCACCGTCAGCGGTACGGGAGTCGACGGCCACGACATCGAGCTCGCCCACCCGGGCGAGTGACGGCCCCTCACGTGCTCACGTACGCACGGGCTCACGGCTCACGTACGGACGGGCTCACGGGCTCACGTACGCACGGGCTGATGTGCGCGTGAAAAGCGCGTGAGCACGTGAAGGGATCGCGAAGACCCCTGGTCGGGCGGCACTTCCAGCGGAGAGGCTGTCACGACCGGGTGGATAGGGGCCCCGGGGGCGGGTACGGCAGGCAGGGGACGGCCGACCGTGACCGCCCCGGGGCCCGACTCATGTGACCCCCACGTTCCGTCGGGTCATCGGGCTAGGGCTTCTGGGAGAGATACGGATGGGACTTCGCGCACAGGTACGGACGCGGGACGGCTGGGCGGTCCAGCACGCCGTCGTGACGGTCACCGACATGACCGGCGCCCAGGTGCTGCGGGCCGCGGCCGACGAGGACGGGGCCGTCCGCACGGACGGTGCCCTGACGGCCGGCGCGTACACGGTGATCGTCACGGCGGTCGGGTACGCCCCCGCCGCCTCCACCGCCCTCGTCACCGCGAGCGGCCGGATCGAGGCCGGTCAGATCGTGCTGGCCCGGCAGGGCGGGGTGGAGCTGCCGCCGCCGGGCGCCTGGTCCCTGGACCCCGCGCACTCCTCGGTGGGCGCGGTCGCCCAGCACCTGGGGATCTCCAGCGTGCGCGGCCGGTTCACCGACTTCGGCGGCCGGATCGAGATCGCCGAGGAGATCGGCGGCTCCCGGGTCGACGCCGTCATCAGGGCGGCCAGCATCGACACCGGCAACGGCATGCGGGACAAGCACCTGCGCTCACCGGACTTCCTGGACGTGGACCGATACCCGGAGATCGCCTACAGCTCCACCGCGCTGGATCCGGCAGGCCCCGACCGCTGGACCGTGCACGGTGAGCTGACCATGCACGGCGTCTCGCGCCCCGTCGACCTGGACCTGACCTACCTCGGCACCGGGCCCGACCCGTGGGGCGGGGTGCGCGCGGCCTTCCACGCCACCGCCGAACTGCGCCGCGACGACTTCGCGATGAACTACAACCAGGTCGTCCAGGCGGGCATCTCCGCGATCGGCACGACCCTGCGCGTGGAGCTGGACATCCAGGCGGTGCAGGGCGAGGCACTGCCCATGGCGTGACCCGCCCGCCTCGCCCCGGTCGTGGGCCGGCCCGCCTTGTGCCTGGCGTGGGCCGGCCCGCGTCGTGCCTGGCGTGGGCGAGGCGCTTCCCGAGTGGCCGCACGGCCCGGTCGTAGGGTGGTGGGCATGGCACCGAACATCGCGACCAACACCGCCGTGGACCTCGATGAGTTGCTGGCGTTCGTACGCCCCCGGCACCGGGCGGTCCTGCTCACCACCCGGGCCGACGGCCGCCCTCAGGGGTCCCCGCTGACGTGTGGCGTGGACGACGCGGGGCGGATCGTCATGTCGACGTACCCCGAGCGCGCCAAGACCCGCAACGCCCGGCGCGACGAGCGGGTCAGCGTGATCGTGCTGTCGGACGCGTGGGACGGGCCGTGGGTGCAGGTCGACGGCGCGGCGGAGGTCATCGACGCCCCGGACTCGGTCGAGCCGCTGGTGGAGTACTTCCGGAACATCTCGGGGGAGCATCCGGACTGGGACGAGTACCGGGCGGCGATGCTGAAGCAGGGCAAGTCGATCATCCGGGTCACCCCGGAGCGCTGGGGCCCCGTCGCCACCGGCGGCTTTCCGGCCCACCTGGCCCCGGGGAGCTGAGCCGACCATGAGCGAGAGCAGCGGAGCGGCGAACGCGGTGAGCGGGAGCAGCGGGCCCGTTCCGGAGAACCCCGTCGCCGGGCAGCCTTACTCGCCTCTCGCGTGCGGGCTGCCCGTGCCGCCCCCGTCGCTGCCCGCCGCCGGTGCCCTGGCTCTGGCCCGGTTGCTGGTCGCGCCCTCGCTGGACGCCGGCCTCGTGGGGGAGTTGGAGCGGATCACCGGGCGGCGCGCGGAGCCCCTGACGGATGTTCCGCCCCCGTCCGACGCGCCCCTCCTCTGCGTGGGCGACGCGCTGCCCGACACCCTGCGGACGGACCGGCTGCTCTGGTTCCACAGCGTCAACGCGGGGACGGACCCGCTGCTCGCCGGGGGCCCCTGGCCCGCCCCGGCGCTCCTGACCCGGACCGTGGGCCGGATGGGCGAGCGGATCGCCCAGTACGTCCTGGGCTGGATGCTCGCCGAATGCCAGTCCGTACCGGAGTTCACCGACCGGCACGCCCGCGCGCACTGGGAGCGCCTCCCCTCCGAGCTCGTCGCCGGGCAGACCGCCCTGGTCTACGGCACCGGCCGCATCGGCGCGGCGGTCGGGCGGCTCCTCGCGGCCTGCGGGGTGCGGACCGTGGGCGTCGCCCGCACCGCGCGGTACGGGCCGGCTCCGGGCACCGCCCGCGTGGTGCCGCCGGGCTTCGACCGGGTGATCGGGGCCGCCGAGGACACCGGGGCGCTGGGTGAGGCCCGCTGGGTGATCTCCACCCTGCCGTTGACGGCGGCCACGGAGGGCTTCTTCGGGGCCGGGCGGTTCGCGGCGCTGCGCGGGGCGACGTTCGTCAACGTGGGGCGGGGCGCGACCGTGGACATGGGGGCGCTGGAGGCGGCGCTGCGGGACGGCCGGGTGCGGCGGGCGGTACTGGACGTGCTGCCCGCGGAACCGGCCGCGCCCCAGGACCCCGTGTGGAAGCTTCCCCGTACGGTCATCACCTCGCACTCCGCGGGAATCACCACCGACGAGGACATCGCCGTGGACTTCGCCGCCTGCTGGGAGGACGTGACGGCGGGCCGCCGCCCCGGGCTGACGGTGGACACGGGACGCGGCTACTGAGAAGCCGGGGAGCCCGACCGGTCGCGGACCGCCTCGATGCCCGCGATCACCAGGTCCAGCGCGAAGACGAAGTCCCGCTCGCGCATCTCCTCGACCGTCTCGCCGCCCCGGGCCGACATGATCTCGTCGGAGTAGTCGGAGATCTCCCGCAGGCGCGGCTCCGCGCGGATCGTGCCCATCGCCCGCTGGTGGTACGCGTCCTGGGTGAGCCCGGTCGCGTCGCACCGCGCCTTGAAGTTGCCCTCGACGGTGCCGAATCCGTACACGAACTGGAAGACCGCCGAGAGCGCGCCCGTCTGCCGCTCCAGGGGCAGACCGGTGTCCCGGATCACGTCCTGGACGGCGTACGAGAACAGCATGGAGTTCGGGCCGATGTTGAGGAACGTCCCGGCCAGCGGCGAGATCCAGATGTGGCGGACGAGGAGTTCGCGGTAGCTGCGGGCCAGCTCCCGCAGCCGGTCCCGCCAGTCGGCGTCCTCGCGGGGCCGGTCGATCTCGGCGTACACCGAGTCGAGGGCCAGCTCCAGGAGGTCGTCCTTGGTGTCGACGTACCAGTAGAGGGACATCGCGGTGACGTCCAGCTCGGCGGCGAGCCGGCGCATCGAGAACTTGGCGAGTCCATCGGCGTCCAGCAGCCGCACCGACGCCTCGGTGATCCGGTTGCGGTCCAGGCCTGCCGGGGACTCGGTCCGACGCGAGCGCGAGGGGGCCGTGCGGCCCAGCCACACGCTGGTCTGCACGGCGGCGCCTTTCGAACCGCCGGACGAGGCGGAAGCGGAAGGGGGAGCGGAAGCGGAGGAGGCAGCGGAAGCAGTAGAGGGAGGGGGCTCGGAAGCGGAAGCGGAAGCGGAAGCCGCTGATCCGGTCGGGCAACCAGCGCCTGACGTCGGCTCAGACGCGGAATCGGGTTCGGAACCGGGCCCGGACACCATGGCGCACTCTCCTCGTCGTGCTCGGATCGGCCACCGAGCGGTCCTGCCGAACGCCGGGCCGTGGGGGCCCCGCCGGAAAACGGCCTACCGGACGCTGACGGTCCGGTACGCGCCTCGTATCCGATGCTATGCCGCCGGTCCCGTCGATTCTGCCCGGTCCCCCGCCTGCGAAGCGTCGACCGCCCGCTCCTCCGCTGTCGCTTGCACCCGCTCGGCCCGGCGCAGCAGCAGCGCGGCGAGCAGGCCGCCCGCCAGCACCGCCACCGCGCCGACGAGCTGGCTGGTCTCCAGGCCCGCCGCGAACGCGTCCTTGATCTGCTCCCGGGCGGCGGGCCCGTCGGCGGCGGCCAGGGCCGCGGGCAGCGAGGCGGCGCCGACGGCGGCCGGTACGAGCGCGGCGAACCGGGCGTTGAGGACCGCGCCGAGCACCGCGACCCCGAGCCCGTTGCCGAACTCCGCGAGCGTGCCGTTGACCGCCGCGCCGACCCCGGCCTTCTCCGGCGGGATGGCGCTCATGATCGCGTTGGCCATCGCGGGCATGGCGAGGGCGACGCCCGCGCCCATCACGATCAGGCCGAACAGCATGCCGCCGTACCCGCCGTCGCCCCCGCCGAGCACCGCGATGGCGACGAGGCCGGCCGCCAGGCAGCTCATCCCCGCCCCGATGACGAGGGGAGTGCCGACCTTCTGGACCATCCGCGCGCCCAGTCCCGTGAGGTTGAGGGCGACCACGGTGAGCGCCATCGGGGCCGTCCGCAGACCCGCCTCCAACGGCCCGTACCCGAGGACGAACTGAAGGTGCTGGGTGAGCAGGAAGAGCGAGCCGGTCATCCCGAAGGCGACCAGGATCACGCCCGCCACCGCGCCGGTGAACTTCTGGTTCCGGAAGAAGTGCATGTCCAGCATCGGGTTCGGGATGTGCAGCTCCCACAGCACGAACCCGGCCAGCACGGCCACGCCGAGGAACGCCGTCAGCAGCACCCGGCCGGAGCCCCAGCCGTGCTCGGGCCCGGAGATGATCGCGAAGACGGCGGCGGTCATACCGATCGTGGAGAGCAGCGCGCCCAGCAGGTCGGGCCGCTGCCCCTGGCCGGACTTGGACTCCGGTACGAGCCGGACGACGGCCACGAGGGCGATCAGGGCGACCGGGATGTTGATGAGGAAGATCGCGCCCCACCAGAAGTGGTCGAGGACGAACCCGCCGAACAGCGGGCCCGCCGCGAACCCCAGGGAGGAGACGGTCGACCAGATGCCGATCGCCTTGACGCGCTCGGTCTCGTCGAAGATCTGGACCACGACCGCGAGCGTCGTGGTGAGCAGCAGCGCACCGCCGAAGCCCATCCCGGCACGGGCCGCGATGAGCTGACCGGAGGACTGGGCGAGCCCGGCCGCGAGCGAGCCGACGCCGAACAGGGCGAGGCCCACCATCAGCATCTTCTTCCGCCCGTAGCGGTCCGCCGAGCTGCCCGCGGTGAGCAGAAGACCCGCCTGGACGAGCGAGTAGGCGTTGATCATCCACTGCACGTCGGCGGTGGACGCGTGCAGCTCCGAGGTGAGGGAGGGGATCGCGACGTTGAGGACGGTGTTGTCGAGCAGCACCGTGAGCTGGGCCAGGCAGATGACGCCGAGGATCAGCCAGCGTTGCGGATATCCCTGGTGGGAGGTGTCGGGTCGCTCTGCGGCGGGCGCCGTCATGCGGGCTCCTCGCTCTCCATGGGGTGGTGGCCCGTGCTGGTGCGGCCGGTGGCGGCCCGGCCGGCGGTTGCCGCACGGCGGTGGCCGCACAGCAGTTGTTGTACGGCGTACAGGACCCTGTCTCGTACACCGTAAGGCAGTTCCTGTACGACGTACAAGTCGATTTTCCGGAGCCGGACCGGCCGCGCCGCCGGGACCCGACCGGCGACCCGGCGGTACGGTTCTCGACGCTTACCTGACAAGTTTTCTGACAAAGTGCGCGATTTCCGGCCCTCGGGAGAGCCATGTCGCTGCGTCGCCGTTCGTCTCGTGTCCCTCAACTCCTCCTCGCCGCCTCCCTCCTGGGGGCGCTCCTCGCACCGCCCGCCGCTGCCGCGTCGGCCCACCGCTCCCCTTCCGGTGAAGCGGTCGGGGCCGGCGGCCGGGGCCTGCCGCTGCGGGTCGCCACGTACAACATCCATGCCGGTGCGGGCATGGACGGCGTCTTCGACCTGGACCGCCAGACAGCCGATCTCCGGTCACTACAAGCCGATGTGATCGGGCTTCAGGAGGTCGACCGGCACTGGGGCTCCCGCAGCGAATGGCGGGATCTCGCGGGTGAACTGGCCCGGCGGCTGCGGATGCACGTCTCCTTCGCGCCGATCTACAGCCTCGACCCGGCCGAACCGGGCGGGCCCCGGGCCGAGTACGGGGTGGCCGTGCTGTCGCGGCACCGGATCGTGAGCGCCGAGAACCACGAGATCACCCGCCTCTCGACCCAGGACCCGGACCCGGTGCCCGCGCCCGCCCCGGGGTTCGGCGAGGTCGTCGTACGGGTACGGGGGCTGCCGGTGCACGTGTACGTGACCCACCTCGACTACCGCCCGGACCCCGCCGTCCGCGTCGCCCAGGTCGCCGACACCCGGCGGATCATGGCCGAGGACCGGGGCCCCCAGGTCCTGCTCGGCGACTTCAACGCCGAGCCCGCCGCCCCCGAACTGGCCCCGCTGTGGCGGGAGCTGGCGGACGCGGACCCGGGCGCTCCCACGTTCCCGGCCCAGGACCCGGTCAAGCGGATCGACTTCGTGGCGGTGTCGAAGGACAGGATCGGCGTGCGGAAGGCCTGGGTGCCTCAGAGCCTTGCGTCCGACCACCGGGCGGTGGTGGCGGACCTGCTGCTCCGCAGGCGGTGACGACGGGGCGATGAGTTCAGGGCGCTCCCGGAGTCTCCTTTTTCGGCTCGAATGCTTCCTTTTGCGGCTGGGGCGCGTCCTCCTCACCGAGGCCGCCGTGGAAGACCTCGCGGTACCGGACGGACGAAGGACGGTCATGACCACCACCACCCTGCACGAACTGCTGAGCACCCACATCGCCGAAGGGTCGATGCCGGGCGCGGTGGCACTGGTCGCCCGGGGCGAGCGGGTCGAGGTCGTGTCCGCCGGTACGACCGGCCTCGCAGGGTCCGCGCCGATGCGGCGGGACTCGCTGTTCCGCCTCGCCTCGATCACCAAACCGATCGTGGCGGCGGCCGCCATGACGCTCGTCGACGACGGCCTGATCGCCCCCGCCGACCCGGTCGCGGCCTGGCTGCCCGAGCTGGCCTCGCCCCTGGTCGTCCGGACGCCGGAGAGCCCGGTCGACGACGTGGTGTCGGCCGTCCGCCCGATCACCCTCCTGGACCTGCTGACCTTCCGGGCCGGCTACGGCTTCCCGTCCGACTTCTCGCTCCCGGCCGTGGCCCCGCTCTTCGCCGAGCTGAAACAGGGCCCGCCACAGCCGCTGGCGGTGCCCGCGCCGGACGCCTGGATGGCCACGCTCTCCCGTGTCCCTCTGCTGCACCAGCCGGGCGACGGCTGGCTCTACAACACGTGCTCCGACATCCTCGGCGTCCTCGTCGCCCGGGTCGCCGACCGGCCGCTGCCCGCGTACCTGGCCGAGCGGATCTTCGAGCCCCTCGGCATGAAGGACACCGGGTTCTGGGTCGGGCCCGCCGCGCTGGACCGGTTCACCGGCTACTACCGGGCCGGGGCGGGCGGGGACGGCGGCGGGAACGATGCCGGGGGCGGGGGCGGGGGCGGAGGCGGGCCCGAGCTGATCGACGCCCCGGACGGGCAGTGGAGCAGCCCGCCCCCGTTCCCGTCCGGCGCCGGAGGCCTCGTCTCGACCGTCGACGACTGGTGGGCCTTCGGCCGGATGCTGCTCGCCGAGGGTCTGAACGACGCCGGTGACCGGGTACTGGCCGGCGAGTCCGTCCGGCAGATGATCACCGACCACCTGACCGCGGAACAGCGCACCGCCGGCGGGCTGTTCACGGAGGGCCAGGGCTGGGGGTTCGGCGGCGCGGTGGACGTCGAGATCGCCGCCCCCTGGAACGTACTCGGCCGCTACGGCTGGGTCGGCGGCACCGGCACCACGGCCCATGTCATCCCGGCCACGGGCACGGTCGCCGTCCTGCTCACCCAGATGGAGATGAGCGGACCGGCCGCGCCCGGGGTGATGCGGGACTTCTGGACGTACGCGGCCGGGTTCTGATCCCGGCCGCGTACGTCACGGCCATCCTGTTCCGGACCTGTGAGTCCGCGCCGATCACGTCGTCGCCCGCCGGGACACGGTCCGTCGGGACGCGGTCCGCGGGCAGCTCGACCGCGAAGACCGTCCGGCCCGGGGTGGACTCCACCCGTACGCGGCCGCCGTGCGCGGAGACGACGGCCTGCACGATGGCGAGGCCGAGCCCGGTGGAACCGGTCGCTCCGCCGTCGTCGGCGCCCCGTGCCCGGGAGGCGTCCCCGCGGGCGAACCGTTCGAAGACGTGCGGCAGCAGCCCGGCCGGGATCCCGGGCCCGTCGTCGCGCACTTCCAGCGTGACCGGTCCCCCGGCGCGTACGGGCGGTTGCACGGAGACCGTGACGGTGGTCCCCGGCGGGGTGTGCGTCCGGGCGTTGGCGAGCAGGTTGACCAGCACCTGCCGGAGCCGGTCGGGATCGGCGCGTACGGTCACGGGCTCGGCGGGCCCGGGCAGTTCGAGCCGCCAGCGGTGCCGGGCGTTCGCGTCCGTTCCCCGTTGGTCCGCCGCCCGGGCGTCGCTCAGCGCGTCCACGACCAGCGGCAGCAGATCGGTCGTGCCGTACGAGAGCGGGCGTCCGGCGTCCAGCCGGGCCAACAACAGCAGATCCTCCACCAGCCCCGTCATCCGGTCCGCCTCCGACTCGATCCGCCCCAGCGCGTGCCGGGTGACGGGGTCGGGTTCCGGGCGCGTCCACACGTGCCGGGTGACCGGCTCCGGGCCCGGGCCCGGCCCTCCCCCGCCCGGGCCCGGCCCTCCCCCGCCCGCGCGGCGGGTCAGCTCGGCGTATCCCCGGATCGAGGCCAGCGGCGTACGCAGCTCGTGGCCGGCGTCGGCGACGAACTGCCGGACCCGCGTCTCGCTCTCCTGGCGGGCGGCCAGGGCCGAACCGACGTGCCCCAGCATCCGGTTCAGCGCCGCGCCCACCTGTCCGACCTCGGTACGGGGATCGGCCTCGGCGTCCGGGACGCGTTCGAGGAGCGTCACCTCACCGCTGTGCAGGGGGAGTTCGGAAACCCGGGTGGCCGTGGCGGCGACCCTGCGCAACGGCCGCAGGGCCACCCCGACGAGCGCGGTGCCGGCGATCGAGGCGGCGATCAGCCCGGCGGCGGTGACGCAGATCTCGACGACGATCAGGGTGGTCAGCGCCCCGCTCACCTCGGCGCTGGGAATGCCGACGAGGACGGTGTGCCCCTCGGCGGTGGTCGTGGCCTCGACCCGGTAGCCGCCGAGCCCGGGCAGTTCGACGCTCCGGGCCCCTTCGCCGCTCCCCGGACCGGCAGCCTCCAGCGCGCTCCGCTGCTCCGCTGTCAGCGGCTCGGCGCTCTCCTGGGCGCGGAGCCCGCTGTCCTCGACGACCTTCGACGCGGTGATGTCCCCGTCGCCGTCGACGAGCGCCCCGAACGTGCCGAGCGGCTGCCCGCCCCCGCCGACGAAGCCGAGCGGGCCCGCCTCGCGCGTCGCGTCGGGCAGTGGAAGGGGGCCCGGTGGCCGTTCGGCCCGCTCGACGACGGAGTGCAGCTGATCGTCGAGTTTGCCGTACATGTAGCTGTGGAAGGCGGTCGCGGTGACGGACGCGATGACGGCCGCGACGACGGCGATCAGGGACACGGCGGAGACGACGAGCCGGGTCCGCAGCGTCCAGGGCCTGCGCAGCACCTTCATGGCCTGCACGGCCCTCATCGCCTTCATGACGGGCCCCTACTCACCGGGCTTGATCAGATACCCCGCGCCGCGCCGGGTGTGGATCATCGGCGTGCGCCCGGCGTCGATCTTCTTGCGGAGGTAGGAGATGTAGAGCTCGACGACGTTGGCCTGGCCGCCGAAGTCGTAGTTCCAGACCCGGTCGAGGATCTGGGCCTTGCTGAGCACGCGGCGCGGGTTGCGCATCAGGAAGCGCAGCAGCTCGAACTCGGTGGCGGTGACGTGAATCGCCTCGCCGCCCCGCCACACCTCGTGGCTGTCCTCGTCGAGCACCAGGTCCCCGACGGTCAGCGTGGACTCGCCGCGCCCCGCGGCGACGGCCGAACCCGAGCGGCGGATGAGCCCGCGCAGCCGGGCCACGACCTCCTCCAGGCTGAACGGCTTGGTGACGTAGTCGTCGCCGCCCGCGGTGAGCCCGGCGATCCGGTCCTCGACGGCGTCCCGGGCGGTCAGGAAGAGGACGGGCACATCGGCGTACTCACGGCGCAGCCGGCCCAGCACGGCCAGCCCGTCCATGTCCGGGAGCATCACGTCCAGGACCACCGCGTCCGGGCGGAAGTCGCGTGCCGCCCGGAGCGCCGCGGCCCCGTCCCCGGCGCTGCGCACCTCCCACCCCTCGTAGCGCAGGGCCATCGAGAGCAGCTCGGTGAGCGGAGCCTCGTCGTCCACGACCAGGACCCGGACGGGGGTGCGGTCCGGCCTGAGCAGTTCGGTACGCCGCTGGGGCGAGGTCGTCGTCGTCATGGGACCCACCCTGTGAGGCGCCCGTGAGAGAAGCCTGACCCGTTCCTGTGAATTCCCTGAGAAATCGTCACGGCTGAGGGCATCGCCCAGGAGCCGGCCCGGAGTCGGCGAGGCTGACTCGGGGCCGGTCCCGTACGAGGCGGGAGGCCTCAGCTCTTGGGCATGAGAACGGTGTCGACGATGTGGACGGTGGCGTTGGCGGTGGGAACGTTGCCGCAGACGACCTTGGAGGTGTCGTTGACGGTGTAGTTCTCGCCGGAGCCCTTGGTGGTGAGGGAGGACTTCTGGAGGGTGTCGTAGGTGCCGCTCTCCAGCTGCGTGGGGGAGAGCTTCTCGCCGACGACGTGGTAGGTGAGGATGCTGGTGAGCATCTCCTTGTCGGCCAGCACCTTGTCCAGGTCGGCCTTCGGGATCTTGGCGAAGGCGTCGTTGGTCGGGGCGAACACGGTGATGTTCTCGGCGTTGTTGAGGGTGTCGACGAGACCGGCCTTCTTCACCGCCGTGACCAGGGTGGACAGGGCCGGATTGTTCGAGGCGGCGGTGGCCACCGGGTCCTGGGCCATGCCGTCGAAGGAACCCGCGCCGTCCTTCGGGACGGTGGCGCAGGCCGGGCCGAACGGGCCGTCGGCCGGGGTGGCGCCTTCTTCCGGCGCGCTCGACTTGTCCTCCGCGGGGGCGGAGCTCGATGCCTTGTCTGCGGCGGCGTCGGAGGAGCTGTCGTCCCCGCCGCAGGCGGTCAGCGTGAGCGGGAGGACCGCGGCGGCGGTGAGGGCGAGGGCGGCGCGGCGGTAACGGAAGGCAGTCATGAGATATCTCCTGCGTGTTCTATCGGTAGCGCTGCGTGGTGGCCGACAGGTGGGGATCGGCTCCGTGTCCCGCAGTGCTGACGTCAGGTCGGGTGCCGCCCCGGGCGCGGGGCGGCTCGGTTCAGAGCGCTCGTCCGTGAAGCGGGTGGGGGGCGACGTCCGCTGTGCTGCGGATCGGTTGTGCGTCTCTGATCCTCATGTCAGCTATCCGGAGCCGTCGCGCAGACGGATTGGTCGTAAGACGAGAAAACTTCGTCCGTCGCGCCCCGGCCGTCGGGCACCCTGCCTCGGTTAGCCCGTACGGGTGTCATGCCGGGACCGACCAATCCGACGCCCCTGCCGCGGCGAATACCGGATGTGAGCGGGCGTCAGGAGGAGGCCCCGCACACGACGAGGTCGCCCCGTTGGCTGCGGGGGAACCTCGTCTCGCCCCCCAAGGTGAAAGATCCGTGGAGGGCGGGCCGTTGTGGGGCGCCACTCTCCTGGGGCGCCCCACAACAGGTCGACCGCTGCCTCAGGCGTCCCGCAGCTCGAACAACGCGGCGGCGTTCCCGTAACAGACCGCCCGCAACCACGCGTCGCCGAGCCCGAGCCGTTCCAGCGCCTCCAGCTGATGGACGTACGGGTAGGGGATGTTCGGGAAGTCCGTGCCCAGCAGGATGCGGTCCCCGAGGTCGGCGAGCCGCCCGTGCTCGGCCGCCGGGAAGGGGCTGAGCCGCTCGCTGAAGTCGGTGAACGCCATGGTCGTGTCGAGCCGGACCTCCGGATACGCCTCCGCCAGCGCCAGGAACTCCGCGTACTCCGGCATCCCCATGTGCGCGACGATCAGCCGCAGCCGGGGGTGCCGCGCCAGCAGCCGCCCCACCGGCCCGGGCCCGGTGAACTTCCCCGGCGCGGGCCCCGACCCGCAGTGCATGACCACCGGAATCCCGGCCTCGGCGAGCAGCCCCCACACGGCGTCCAGCAACGGATCATTGGCGTCGTAGGCACCCACCTGAAGGTGCGACTTGAACACCCGCGCCCCCGCCTCGACGGCCTCCTTCACGTACACCTCGACGCCTTCCTCCGGGAAGAGGGTCGCGGTGTGCAGACAGTCCGGGGTCCGGGCGGCGAAGCCGGCGGCCCAGCCGTTCAGCCAGCGGGCCATGCCGGGCTTGTGCGGGTAGAGCATGGCGGTGAAGCGGACCACCCCGAACGCCCGCAGCAGGGCGAGCCGGCGCTCCTCCTCGTACCGGTAGGTGATCGGCCACTCCAGCCCGGTGAGCGGGCCGGCCGCGTCGAAGTAGGCCCACACCTTGCGCAGGACCTGCTCGGGCATGAAGTGGGTGTGCACGTCGATGATCCCGGGCAGCCCGAGCCGCTCCCGGAACCGCACCACGTCATCGCTTCCCGTCTCCATGCGCAGCCCTTTCGCCGGTCGTCCGGAACAACCCACCCGGTCGTTCAGAACAACCCACCCTGCACACCACCGCCGCCGATGTCGATGAGGGGGACACGTACATCGCTCCCGATCGCGTGGGGCACCAGGGACATATGGGACCCCTGGGTCCCCTGGCCCACCTGGGGCACCTGGCCCACCTGCCCCACCTGCCCCACCTGGGGCACCGCCGTCAGATCCCATCCGGTGATCAACCGCGTGTCCAGCACGACCACGCCCCCGCCCGCCACCGCGAGGTGCAGATCGGGCCCGGCCGCCGCGACGAGCCGCCCCGCGACGACTCCCCCGTCGACCAGCTCCCGCACCGCCCGGACGGGCCCGGACGCGGACTCGGACACTGACGCGGACTCGGGTGCGGACGTGGACTCGGGCGCACGGTCGAGCCCGAAAATGCCCATCTGATCGACGACTTCGAGAGGCAGCCGCTCCAACGACTCCGGCCAGCCACGCCCTTCGAGCGCCGCCGCCCGCGCGTACAGCTCCGCCACCGCCCGGGCCCGCTCCTCCGGCCCCGGCAACCGCCCCCGCACGGCCCGCTTCTTGGCGTACGGGATCCGGTCGGGCACCCCGAGGGCCGCCCGCAGCACCTCCTCGGTCCGCCGGGCCGCCATGAGGGGCCCGCGCCCCAGCCAGCTGAAGACCACGGCCCCCTGCTCCCGCAGCCGGGCGGCCCCGCGCTCCTCCCCGGTGATCCCGACCTTGACCATGCCGGGCCCGAACCAGGCGAGATACACGCGGTACGTCCGAGGGTCGTCCGCCATCGTGTCGGCGGCCACCGAATGCGCCCGGTCCAGCCGCGCACACTCCGCGCACCGCCCCCCGGTCGAGCGCCCCGGCACCACGGCCCCCAATGGGCACACGTTCCCCCGGGCCCCCACACAGTGCCGCTCCCCGACGGCCCGGAACCCGAGGCCGGCCCCGTACGCGAGCACACTCACCCGCCGCCGCCCGCCCCTGCTCCACCCCAGCTCGGGCACTTCCCGGGGCCACCGCACCCCGGCACACCACCACCCGCCACCGGATTCCCGGACCTCGCACGTCATCCGGGGATGCTACGCGCGCCCTCCGGCACCCTCGATCCCACCGACACCGCCGACGCCGCCGACACCTTCGATCCGCTGCCGCATCGCGACCATGCGCCGCACGAAGCGCCGGTTGAACCAGATCATCCAGCTCATGAACGCCACGCCGAAGCAGAGCGTCCACAGCCCCGCCGGCTCATCGCCGGAGGCGAACCAGAGCAACGGCACCCCCAGGAAGATCACCCCGAGCAGGGGGAAGGCCCACCGCCGACTGCGCCGCAGCTTCTCCTCCCGCCGCCGGATCAGCCGGATCATGGCCTCCTGCTCGGCCGGGTCGTCGGGCAGCTCACCGTTCTTCGCGATGCGGCGCTCCAGCTCCGGCACCCTGTCGGGGTCGGTGCCCACGGCCTTCGCATCCCGCCGCCTGCGCCACATCAGGAACCACGTCAGGAAACCGGCGTAGAAGACACCGCCGGCCAACGCCTCCGGCCACGCCGACCAGCCCCGGAACGCCAGCCGGACGGCGACCCCGATCACCAGGACCAGCAGCCCCACGGCCCACCACTGGTCGCGCCACCGCCCCGCCCCGTCTGCCCCTTCGCTCCCATCGTGCCCACCTCCGAACGGAGGGGCGCCCAGCACGCCCCGTAATGCGTCGGCTACCCCGCCCCTGCCACGACGAACGGCCGACGCCCGCTTCCGCTCCCGTCCCCGCTGCCGTCCCCGTTAGGATCCGGACCATGGCGCTGACCGGGAACCAGATGGACCAGTTCGAGGCTGCCATGCCCCGCCTCAAGGCCATCGCCTACCGCCTCCTCGGCTCGGCGAGCGACGCCGAGGACGCCGTACAGGACACGTTCCTGCGCTGGCAGGCCGCCGACATCGACCGCATCGAGGTCCCCGAGGCCTGGCTGACGAAGGTCCTCACCAACGTCTGCCTCAACGAACTCACCTCGGCGCGCGCCCGCCGCGAGACGTACGTGGGCCAGTGGCTGCCCGAGCCGCTGCTCCCCGGGGACCCGATGCTCGGCCCGGCCGACACCGCCGAGCAGCGCGAATCGGTCTCGTTCGCGGTCCTCACTCTGATGGAGCGGCTGACCCCCGACGAGCGGGTGGTGTACGTGCTGCGGGAGGCGTTCGCGTACCCGCACGGGAAGATCGCCGAGATCCTCGACATCACGGAGTCCGCGAGCCAGCAGCTGTTCCACCGCGCCAAGAAGCACATCGCGGCGGGCCGGGCCCGTACCGGGATCGACGAGGCGGCGGCCCGGCGGATCGTCGAGGAGTTCCTGACGGCGGCCACCAGCGGCCGGACCGAACCGCTGGTGCGGCTGCTCACGTCGGACGCCATCGCGATCGGCGACGGCGGCGGAAAGGTACCGGCCCGCGCGAAGGCGTTCGAGGGGGCCGCGGCCGTCGCGACGTTCATGCGGAGCCTGTTCACCCCGAACCAGGCCGCCCGCCGGCTCATCGGCGGCACCGCGGAGATCCATGTCTCGTCCGCCAACGGGCTGCCCGCCCTGGTGGTCCTGGTCGACGACCGGGTCATCGGCGTGATCTGTCTGGAGTTCACGCCGGACGGCATCGCCGCGTTCCGCAGCCAGGTCAACCCGGACAAGCTCGAACGCGCGACGCGGCAGTGGGCGGCGACGGACCACGGGGACCCGCTCTTCCGCATCCACCAGAACATGTGACCCACATCACAGTCACCTCCTGTCAGGAATCGACGGCCTGCCCGGTTCAAGGGGCGAAACCGCGCGAGACAGGAGTGCAGGGACATGCAGAACATGCGGCAGACCATCCAGCAGCACCGCGTCGTCGTCATCGGAGCCGGATACACCGGGGCGACGGCCGCCGGACGCCTCGCCAGGCGACTGCGCGGCGAGGACGTCTCCATCACCCTCGTCAACGCCGAACCGGACTTCGTCGAGCGCGTCCGGATGCACCAGCTGGCGGTGGGCCAGACCCTCCGCCCCCGCCCCTTCGACGAGATGTTCGCCGGTACGGGCGTCGAGCTGCGCCTCGGACGGGTGACGGGTATCGATGCCGACCGCAAGACGGTGACCGTCACCGGCTCGGACGGGCCTTCGGACCTGGAGTACGACACCCTCGTCTACGCCCTCGGCAGCGCCTGGAGCACCCGGGGCGTCCCCGGCGTCACGGAGCACGCCCACGAGATCGCCGGCCGCGAAGGGGCCCTGCGCCTGCGGGACCGCCTGGCCGCCCTCGCCCCCGGCAGCCCCGTGACCGTCGTCGGCGGCGGCCTCACCGGCGTGGAGGCGGCGACGGAACTGGCCGAGACCCGCCCGGACCTCGATGTCTCCCTGATCGCCCGGGCCGGACTGGGCGACTGGCTCTCCCCCAAGGGCGCGCGACACCTGCGAAAGGTGTTCACCACCCTGCGGATCACGACCCACGAACACACCACCGTCACCGCCGTGCACGCCGACCGCGTCACCACCACCGAGGGCGACATCCCGGCAGCGGTCACCATCTGGACGACGGGCTTCGCGGTCCACCCGATCGCCCGGGCCACGACCCTGGAAACCGGCGACACCGGCCAGATCGTGGTCGACGCCACGATGCGTTCGCTCTCCCACCCGGACGTGTACGCCATCGGCGACGCGGCCCTGGTGGCCGGCCCCGGCGACAAGCCGCTGCGCATGTCGTGCGCCTCGGGCGTCCCCACCGCCTGGCAGGCCGCCGACGCCATCGCGGCCCGCCTGACCGGCACCAAGCTCCCGACCATCTCGGCCCGCTACTTCAACCAGTGCATTTCCCTGGGCCGCAAGGAAGGCCTGATCCAGTACGTCACCGCCGACGACCGAGCCGTCAGCGCCGCCCTGACCGGCCGCCTGGCCGCCCTCTACAAGGAGTTGGTCTGCAAGGGCGCCGCCTGGGGTGTGGCGAACCCGACCATGGGCCTGCCGACCCGCCGCCGCAGGGTGACGGCGGACGGGACGCGCACCAGCGTCACGTCCGCTTGAGCCCGGGGCCGAAAGCCCCACACGGCCCCCGGACTGCTGGCCCGCCGGAAAGCCCGAGCGCCGCCCGAGCCGTGTTTCGTCTCGGGCGTCCGCCAGGATCCGTGGCGGTGAATGTCAGACATGGATGCCGAAAACCCCGTCGCCGAGCGGCCGTCGTCCGTAAGGTATCGGGCCGTGACGTCCTATGAGCGATGGTCTCTCGCCGCATCCTTCGGCACCCTGCTCGTCAGTGTCGTGGCCTTCGGCGCACTGGCGTGGCAACTTCTCATGCTGGCTCGCAGCACGACCCGAGATCACGACAGGCGCCGCAAACAAGCGACCATGGAGTACCTCACGGCCATCATCGACCGACGGAGGCAGCTCTACGAGGAAGGGATACCCGATGAACGGAATCACGCCGCCGTTTCAGCGCTGATCAGCCGTTCTCTGGCAGGTGACGTCTCAGCGACCAAGTTGATCACGTCCTACCTGACGGCGTTCAACTACCTGGGTGTCGGAGCGCGTACGGATGCCTTCGATCGAGCGGTCATCGATCAGGCGTGGGGCGGCCTGATCATCGCTGTTCGCTCCAACTACGGCCCATGGCTGGAGGCACAGCGCCAGGCTCACAGCGAACCGCGTCTGTATGAGGACCTTCACTGGCTGGCTGACGCAATGACACCACGGCGGTCTCCGACACGTGCAGATGGTGTCCTGCCTCCGCAGGGTCAATCCGCGACCGCATAGGCCGGGGGCGCCGGCTCAGGGCGGTTGGGGGCCACGCAACGCGTCCGCAGAGTCGTCACGTACAGGATGTGCCGGCCGCTGGGCAAGCCAGCCGGAGACGCGTGGCCCACCGTTCACCGCCTCACCGTCCATGACCGTGCGAACGTGCTGGAACCCGTGCCGAAGGTAGTAGTTCTGAAGCTGCCTGTTCGTGCTCCACGCATCGAGCCGGAGCCACACAGCGCCCGAGCGATGCGCCTGGCCGCCGGCCCAGTCGAGCAGCCGCCCGCCCAGGCCTCGACCGGCGTGCGTCCGCGCCACCGTCAGCTTGTTCACGAACAGGGACTTCTCCCGAAGCTCCTCCTCGCTCCAGAGCCCCTCTCCCGCCTCCGGAGTCAGCGTGATGGTCGCCGCCGTGGTCGAGCCGTCGCGGACCATGAACACAGACCCGGCTTCGATCGTGCTCAACAGCAGGGCGGCGGGGTACGGGCGCTGCCACTGATCCGTACCACGAGCAGAAAGCCACATCGCCGCTTCCCGGCGGAACGCCAGCAGTACGTCCAGGTCCTCCGCGGTGGCGCGCTCGAGGAACAACGCGATTCATCCTCCGGCCGAGCGGACACGTACCGGAAGAGACTATCGAGGGTCCCACCGCTGAGACAGGGCTGTCCACGCGGTCGTGACCGGTGCGTCAGCCCCCTCCAAGCGTGCTTTCACCACGTCTACCGTGATGAGGGCTCGACGGGACCGACACAGTTGCTGCCCGGGGCCGTACCGCAGTGCCCCAGCGCCTAGGAGAACTGGGGCGGGCCGATGACGGTCCGGCCGATCTGCCCGGCAAGCCAGGACGCATGCCGTTCTTCGTACCCCTCACCGCTCCTCCGGCGAACGTGGACCAGGACGGTGTGCCCGTTGGACCACTCGTCCATCTCACGGGTCGCGGCGTTGAACAGCACGCTGACTTCGGCATGCTTGGAGTCCGCGTACAGATCGTGCTCCGCGACTTCCGGCCACCCGAGAAAGTTCCACCGGATCTCTGCCACGTACTTGCTGGCGACTGCTGTGAAGGTGTCCTCGATGCTCCCCACGGGTTGATCCAGCATCGAAGCCCACAGCGGGAGGTGCCTGGACAGGAAGGCGGTGTCCGTGGAGAGCTGCGGTCCGTGAACGCCTGCGTGCAGGCCAGTCGGATCGCTCGTATCCCGGACCCAGTCGTCGACGTCCTCCTTCCTGAACCAGGCGTCGGGCATCGCCCGCAGGATGAGCAGGACGTCTTCGGCTCGGGGGAGCTCAACGTCCACGTCCACCTTCGCATCATCCTGATCACCGACGCTGAGCAACTGACGTGCCACGCGGAGGGCGAGGGCGGGGTCGGGGGTGTGGAAGACGGGATACGCGACGTCAACGGACATGCATGCACCCTTCCACAGCGCTCAGCGGTCGCAGATTCATTTCTGCGGCCATGAGAGGGCGCTGCGCGACACAGTCGGCGGATCGGCTCCGGGCTGGAACTGCGCCGGGATGAGTGACCACAGACCCCTTACACTCGCCGCTGCGCACGACGTGGCCGACGCCCGGGTCGTACGCTCCCTCGGGCCCGGGACCGCACACCCGCGCGGCACCCGCATCCAGCTGAAGGACTTCACCGCCGGCCCCCGATCGCCGCCTGGCCGGCCGCCGTGCAGAGCCCGAGGCCAGGGCCTGGGACGCGTCCTGTGGCGGGCGGCCATGCACTGGGGCAATCCCATGGCACCGCCTACCAGATTCTCCAGACCGAGGTCGGCGGCCCTTCGGATGGGCTGTGTCGCTCAGAGGGGCTGGCCTCCCTCGGATTCAGCCACACGACACACGCCTAGCCTCTGAAGGATGGAGAACACGACGCCTCCACAGGTGCTGTACGTCGCTGCTGCCCGCCCCCGAAACGCCAGAGGCCCCGGATTTCTCCGGGGCCTCTGGCCTGCTGTGCACTCGGCAGGATTCGAACCTGCAACCTTCTGATCCGTAGTCAGATGCTCTATCCGTTAAGCTACGAGTGCTTGGCGTTCCGGGCTTTTTCTTCCCGGTCGGCGTTGCGAGAACAACATTACATGACCTGCGCCGTGACGCGAAATCCATTAGCCGCACCAGCGCTGAGCTGCAGAAACAACCTCTGGTGCCCCGTCCGGGCGCGGCTGCGACACCCCCCTCTCCGCGCACTCCCCCGCCCCGGAACGACCGAAGCCCCGTGCCTGGGGCACGGGGCTTCGGGATGGAGCGGAGGCGGAGGGATTTGAACCCTCGATGGGCTTTAAGACCCAAACCGCATTAGCAGTGCGGCGCCATAGACCGGACTAGGCGACGCCTCCTCCACACGCCTCGCGCGGACGCGAGTGGTGCGTGCAGATGATGACACAGTCGAGCGTCGTGCCACCAATCGCCGACCACGTTACTAGGCCTCCGGGGGCCAGGGCAAAGCAGTTCGGCGTGGTGGCGCAACGTCCGGGCGCGGTGCGCGTTAGAGAGGGGTGGGGGCCTCGGGTCTCCGTCCGTCGTCCAGTCGTCCAGTCGTCGCCCGTTCGTCGTCCGTCGGCGGGGTGCCGGGGCGGGTCCGTGATCGTCCGGGACCGTCGCCCGCGGCCGGCCCCGCCGCAGAGATCCTGGAGCTTTCGCATGCTGCGCCGTCTCGCCCTCACCGCCGTCGTCCCGCTGGCCGTCCTCGCCACCGCCGTGCCGGCGTCCACCGCCACCGCCTCCGGGCCCGCCGCCTCCGGGCCGGTGCCCTCCGCCGTGCCCACCTCCGGGCCGTTCGCCGCCGCCCGGCCCGCCCTCGGCCCGCTGCCCATGCCCCTTCCGCTGCCCGGGTTCCTGGACGGCGGGGAGGGGGCGGGGTCCGGTGAGGCGGACGAGGCACGGACGCGGCTCACCGTGCGGGTGGAGAACACCGGGGTCCCCGGGGCCGACGGCACGTTCGAGCTGGAGTGCGGGCCCACCGGGGGCACCCACCCGGAGGGGCGGGCCGCCTGTGACCGGCTGGCGGAGGCCGGCGCCACCCGGGCCGGGCGGCAGGAGCTGTTCCGGGAGACCCCCGAGGGCACGATGTGCACGATGATCCACGGGGGTGACGCCTTCGCCCGCATCGTCGGCACCTGGGAGGGCCGGGCCGTGGACACCACCGCCACCCGCCGCGACGGATGCGAGATCGCGCGCTGGAACAGCCTCGTGCCGGTGCTCCCCGACGTCCGGTAGCCCGTCGGCGGCCGGACCGTCCTCAGGCGGTCCCCATGCGGCCCCTCGGCGGCGTAAAGACGTTCGCACCGGCGAAGGGGAACCGGGCGTTCCCAGGCTCCGGGAGGAACCGCCGGGCCCCGCGTCCGCGCACGTCACAGGGTGTGCGGACGCTGACGGCATGGGCTCGTGGCGTACACCGCGCGCACAGAACCTTGGTGAGAGCTCCCCCTCATCCGCCGCCCCAGGGGCCTCCCCTGGCCTTAGACTCCTCCAGTGACAGTCTGCGGCCCGAGGGGCAAGATGGGGCCCGCTGTCGGCAAGGTGCGGTAATCAGGGAGGAAGCGTCGTCGTGAGCAGCAGGCCATCCCGAGGCACTGCTCGCCTCGCAGCCATACTTGATGCCCTTCCTGACGGGCTTCTGCTCGTCAATTGCAATGGCACGGTCGTCAACGCCAACGCCATCGCCCTCGAGATGTTCGAGACCCCGGGCACCGCGCTCGTCGGTCGCGGACTGCTCGATCTGCTGCCGGAGTTCGACTCCAAGCTGATCCCGGGGTCGATGCGACGGCCCGAGGCTGCGGACGAGCAGGGCCGGACCAAGCCCACGCGGATGACCGCGCGGCGCACCGACGGCCACGAGTACCCGGTCGAGGTCACCAGCGCGAGCCTGGACAGCGGACAGGCGGCGTACAACGACATCCACTCCAGCTACACCGGCGACGAGCTCCTCATGATCGTCGTGCGGGATCTCTCCGGCACCGTCGACACCGAGGCCGAGCTGGCCCGTTCGCAGCGGCAGACCGAGATGATCCTGCGGGCCGCGTCCGAAGGCGTCGTCGGTACGGACACCGACGGGCGCGTCGTCCTCGTCAACCCCGCCGCCGCACAGATCCTCGGCTTCCGGGCCAGCGATCTCGGCGGCCAGGAGCTGCACCCCCTGATCCTGCACTCGCGGGCGGAGGGCGAGCCATTCCCGTACGAGGACTCCCCGCTCGCCGACACCCTCAAGTCCGGGCGCAAGCACCGGGTGCGCGGGCAGGTGCTGTGGTCCAAGAGCGGCGACCGGGTGCCGGTGGACCTGACGACCGCGCCGGTCCGCGACGGAGACCAGCTCGTCGGCGCGGTGATGACGTTCACCGACCGCCGCCCGTACGAGGAGCTGTCCGCCCAGCACAAGAACGTCGTCGCCGAGCTGACCACGAGCCACTCCGCCGAGGTCACCGCGCTCAAGGAGGCGCACGCCAAGGAGCTGGAGGCGCTCAAGGAGGCGCACGCCGCCGAGCTCGCCGACCGCAGCGAGCGGTACGCCGCCGAGATCGAGGGGCAGGCCGAGCTGCTGGCGTCCCTGAGCGCCCAGCACGCCCAGCTCACCGCCGTCCTCGGCGGTTCGCTGCGCGGGCCCCTGGAGGAGCTGCGCGGCGAGCTGTCCACGCTCGCCTCCGACCCGGCCGGTCAGCTGTGGCCCGAGGCCAACCAGATCCTGCACCATCTCGCCGCCGGGTACGCCCGGATGACCACGCTCGTGGACAACGTCCTGGGCTACCAGCGCCTCGACGCGGGGGTGGAGGGACTGCGCAAGGCCCCCGCCCTGGTCGAGGGGATCGTGAAGGGCGGCATCGACGGGGCGGTCGAGCTGATCGGTCCCGGGCGCGCCCAGTTCGCCGTGCACGCCCCGCCGATCGAGGCCGAGGTCGACGCTCGGCAGCTGGCGACCGCCATCGCCCACCTCGTCGCGGACGTCTGCGGTGTCGACTCGACCGGCAAGACCCGGGCCGTCCCCGGGGGCGGCTACGTCGACTCCACCGTGGTCGTGGCCGCCGCCCAGCGCGGTGACGTCGTCCGCATCGAGGTGCGCGGACCGTTCGCCGGGGGCGACCCCGTGCACGAGCCGATCGTGCGCGGCATCGTCCAGGCCCACGGCGGGGTCCTCCAGACGCACGAGATGCCGGGGATGAGCGGCAGCGCGTACGTCCTCGACGTGCCCATCGGCGCGGCGTCCGGCACGATCGCGCCGCCGGAGCCGGACGCGAGCGGCCTGTCGCCGGAGACCGCCGCCCCGATGTCCTCGTCGTCGCCGGAAGGCGTCGGAGCGCCGGGTGTCACGAGCGGCGGCCGGCGCCGGGCGCGCAGGTCCTCCACCGACGCGTTCCTGGACAGCCCGGTCGGTACGCCGGAGAGCGCGGGCGACGGCACCTCGGCCGAGGGCGTGGCCCCCGGGGCTCCTGCCGCTTCCGTTCCCGTCGCCGACGACCGGCCCGTCGCCGAGCCGACCGGGCGGCGGCGGGCGCGCCGTGGACCGGCCGCGCCCGAGGAGCAGCAGGCCCCCGAGCTGATCCCGGCCCAGCAGGGCGAGGGTTCCGGGCGGCGGCGCGGCCGGCCCAGCCCTGCCGAGGCGGCCCTGAACACCGTTCCCGGTAATACGGGGAACGCGGGGAACGCGGCGGACGCCGGGAACACCGTGCGGGAGCAGCAGCCGCAACGCCAGGCCCTGGCCCTGGCCTCCGCCCCGTCCGGGGCCCCCGCCGCCCTCTCGGAGGGGTCAGTCGTCACCGCGGCCGAGAACGCCCAGGGCGGCGGCCGTCCGCAGCTCGGGCCGACCGTGCCGCCCCAGGGCGTCCCGGTGGATCCGCAGCAGCCCGTCCCGCCCACCGGACGGCGAGCCCGTCGGGAGGGCGAGCCCGCCGCCGCCCTCCCCGCCCTGGCGTCCGGCACCGGCGGCACGAGCGGGCTCCCCGAACCGGCCCAGCAGCCGGGTGGCCGGCGGGCCCGGCGCGCGCTGGCCGCCGCCCAGGAGCGCATGGCGGCGGACGCCGGTCCGCGTACCGCCTTCGCCCTGCCTCCCGCCGACGCGGACCGGGCGCCCGTGGTCCCCGACGCCCCGGTGGGCCCCGGCGGCGACGCGAGCGCCCATCACGCGCGTACCGCACCGGAGGCCGGCCACACCTCTCCGCAGGCGCACCCCGTCGCCCCGGCGCACAACCTCCAGCAGACGGACGCAACCTCCGGGCCTGGCATCCCTGGACAGGGCGCCCCTGGGCAGGGTGCCCCCGGGCAGGCAGCCCCCGGGCCGGAAACGTCCGGGAACGGCTTCCTCCCGCAGGGCCCGGAGACTGCCGACTCCTGGAGCGACACCGGGCAGACCGGGCAGACCGCGCACACCACCGGCGTCGCCGCCGTCACCGGTCCCGGGGCGCACCCGGCCGACGGTGACCCCGGCGTTCCCGCCCCGGACGCGCGGCGGCAGCCGCTGCCCGCCGAGGAGCCGATGCCGGAGGGCACCAACCCCGACTCGACGCAGGGAAGGGCCTTCAGCGTGCGCACGCTGGGCCAGGGCGTGCCGTTCGCCCAGCACCTCGCGCATCAGCAGAACCAGCCGCACCAGAGTCTCGGCGGGGCCGGCCGGCGTCGCAAACTCGCCGCTCCGCCGGAGGGCGACCGCACCCCGGCCCGGGCCACCGGCAGCCAGCAGGCCGCGCCGCAGCAGGACCGCCGGGCCGCGCAGCCCACGGGTCCGGGGCCGACGCCCGCCCCCGCGACCACCAACGCGCCCACGCCCACGACGACGCCCGGAGCGCAGCAGAACCAGCCCCCGTCCCCGCCGGCGCCTCACGGTCCGGCGCACGAGCTCCCCGCGCCGGGCCAGCTTCCCCAGCCGGGTCAGCCCGGTCACACAGGTGCCGGCCCCGGCGCCGCCTACGGCGAGGGGCAGTTGCTCGCGCCGCCCGTCGCGGAGGGGCGTGCGTACGCCATAGGGGCGCCCGACGAGGGCGCCGAGGGCCCCGAGCCGTTGGACGGGCCCGGGGGCGCGGTCGAGGTCGCCAACCGGCCGCACCCGCACCCGGTCGACGACGAGCTGCCGCCCGAGCCACTGGACAACCCGCGCCGACTGCTGGTCTGGCCCGCCCCCGACGTGCCGACCCAGCAGGCGCTGAGCGACCGGGGCTACCGTCCCGTGATCGTGAACTCCCGCGAGGAGGTCGACGCCCAGATCGCCGCGTTCCCCGCCGCGCTCTTCGTCGACCCGCTGACCGGCCCCATCACCCGTACCGCGTTGCAGTCGCTGCGCCAGGCGGCCGTCGCGGCCGAGGTCCCGGTGCTGGTCACCGCCGGTCTCGGGCAGGCGACCCGGGAGGCGGCGTACGGCGCGGACCCGGCCGTCCTCCTCAAGGCGCTGGCCCCGCGCGACAGCGAGCAGCACCCTTCGCGGGTGCTCCTGATCGAGGAGCACGAGGAAATCGCGGTGGCGCTGACGCAGACCCTGGAGCGGCGCGGCATGCAGGTGGCGCGCGCCGCGACGGACAGCGAGGCCGTCGACCTGGCGGGCCGGATGCGGCCGAACCTCGTGGTGATGGACCTGATGCAGGTACGCCGTCGGCGCGCCGGGATCGTCGACTGGCTGCGAGCCAACGGGCAGCTCAACCGCACCCCGCTGGTCGTCTACACCTCGGCCGGGATGGACCCCGCGGAGCTGCCGCGGCTCGGGTCGGGCGAGACCGTTCTCTTCCTGGCGGAACGGTCAACCAGCGACGAGGTGCAGTCCCGGATCGTCGACCTGCTGGCGAAGATCGGCACCAACTGACCGCGCGCGAGAAGCAGAACAGGGCGGGGGCGGTACGGGATTCCGTACCGCCCCCGCCCTGTTTCACGTGAAACCCGAGGCGGAACCGGAGCTCAGAGCTGGGTGACGTCCAGCTCGCCCTCCGCGTACTGCTTGCGGATCACCTTCTTGTCGAACTTGCCGACGCTCGTCTTCGGTACGGCGGGGATCACCGACCAGCGCTCCGGCAGCTGCCACTTGGCGATGCCCGACTCGGCGAGGAACGCCTTGAGCGCCTCGTAGTCGACGTCGGCGGAGCCCTCCTTGAGGACGACGGTCGCAAGCGGCCGCTCGCCCCACTTCTCGTCCGGTACGGCGACGACGGCCGCCTCCGCGACGTCCGGGTGGGCCATCAGCGCGTTCTCCAGCTCGACACTGGAGATCCACTCGCCGCCGGACTTGATGACGTCCTTGGCCCGGTCGGTGAGGGTGAGGAAGCCGTCGGCGCTGATCACGCCGACGTCGCCGGTCTTCAGCCAGCCGTCCTCGCTGAACTTGTCCTCGGGGCGCAGGTGCTCGCCGTCGGACCCGCCGTAGTAGGCACCGGCGATCCAGGAGCCCCGGACCTCCAGCTCACCGGCCGACTCACCGTCCCACGGGAGGTGTTCGCCGCCCGGGCCGACCAGCCGCGCCTCGACCCCAGCGGGGAAGCGGCCCTGGGTGACCCGGTAGGGCCACTGCTCCTCGTCGCTCAGCCCGGCGGGCGGGTGGGCCATGGTGCCCAGCGGCGAGGTCTCCGTCATGCCCCAGGCGTGGCAGAGCCGGACGCCGAGCTTGTCGTACGCCTCCATCAGCGAGGGCGGGCAGGCCGCGCCGCCGATGGTGACGTTGGCCATGGAGGTGAGGTCGCGCGGGTTGGCGGTGACCTCGGCGAGCAGGCCCTGCCAGATGGTGGGGACCGCCGCCGCGTGCGTCGGGCGCTCGCGCTCGATCATGTCGGCGAGCGGGGCGGGCTGGAGGAAGCGGTCCGGCATGAGCATGTTGACGCCGCTCATGAACGTGGCGTGCGGCAGACCCCAGGCGTTCACATGGAACTGAGGCACGACGACGAGGGTGGTGTCCTTGTCGGTCAGCCCCATCGACTCGGTCATGTTGACCTGCATCGAGTGCAGGTAGATCGAACGGTGCGAGTAGACGACGCCCTTGGGGTCGCCCGTCGTGCCGGAGGTGTAGCACATGGCGGCGGCCTGGCGTTCGTCCAGCTCGGGCCAGTCGAACGTGGTGGGCCGGCCCGCGATCAGCTCCTCGTACTCGTGCACGCGGGGCGTCACCCCGGCGAGGGCGGAGCGGTCGCCGGGGCCGGCCACGACGATGTGCTCGATGCTCGGCAGGTGGGGCAGCAGCGGCACGAGGAGCGGCAGCAGCGAACCGTTGACGATCACCGCCTTGTCGTCCGCGTGGTTGACGATCCAGGCGAGCTGCTCGGGCGGCAGCCGGAGGTTGAGGGTGTGGAGCACGGCGCCCATGGAGGGGATGGCGAGGTAGGCCTCGACATGCTCCGCGTTGTTCCACATGAGCGTGGCGATCCGCTGGTCGCCGTCGACGCCCAGCTCGTCGCGGAGCGCGTTGGCCAGCCGGGTGGCGCGGGCGCCGATCTCGGCGAAGGTACGGCGGTGCGGCTCGGGTTCGCCGGTCCAGGTCGTGACCTGCGACTTCCCGTGAATCGTCATCCCGTGGTGCAGGATGCGGGTGACAGTCAGCGGTACGTCCTGCATGGTGCTCAGCACGGCGTCCTCCCGGTGGGCGCTACGCGGCAGTAAGGTTCCGCTGATTCTGCGCACATACCACGCGGTATGTCACTACTCGCGGGAGAAAATTCCTGACCGGGGCCTTGTGGGACATCCCCCCGGGGGCCGTACGGATACCCCCGGTGGTGGTGCCGGTCAGCGGACCGGCGTCAGCTCAGGGTCCTCTCGGAGCTTGCCGAGGGCGCGGGAGACGGCGCTCTTGACCGTACCGATCGACACGCCGAGGACCTCCGCCGTCTGGGCCTCGCTCAGGTCCTCGTAGTAGCGCAGGACGACCATCGCACGCTGGCGGTCCGGGAGCTTGAGCACCGCGCGCCACATCGCGTCGTGCAGCGACTGCTGCTCGGCCGGGTCCGGCGTCGGAAGGGTCTCCCGCTCGGGCAGCTCCTCGCAGGCGAACTCGTCGACCTTGCGCTTGCGCCACTGCGAGGTCCGCGTGTTCAGCAGGGCCCGGCGGACATAACCGTCCAGCGCCCGGTGGTCCTCGATCCGCTCCCACGCCACGTACGTCTTCGCGAGCGCGGTCTGCAACAGGTCCTCCGCGTCGCACGGGTTCGCGGTGAGCGAGCGCGCGGTACGCAGCAGGACCGGTCCCCGGGCCCGTACGTACGAGGAGAACGACGCGTAGGGCGTATGGGGGTGGTGTCCGGCGGTGGCGGAGGCCGCCCTGGAGGCGCCCGTGCAGACTGGCGTGGTCATGTACCCAACGCTAGGAGCGAGCGCCGCCGAGGGGATCGGCCCCAGGTCCCGAAGCGCTGTCCGCCTCAGGTTGTAGGGGGCGTCCACCCTGAACCTCCTGAAGGTGGACGGGCCTGCGCACCTCCGTCAGGGTCCACCCCCGAGAGTCTCCGGGGGCCGCCGGGGGATCCCGGGGCCACGCGGTGCCGCTCAGCCGTCCGCACCGAGGACCAGGCCCGACGTCGGGACGCCCGTACCGGCCGTGACCAGGGCCCTCGCCCCGCCCGCCACCTGGTTCACCGAGGTTCCCCGGATCCGCCGGGCGGCCTCCGCGATGCCGTTCATCCCGTGGAGGTACGCCTCCCGCAGCTGACCCCCATGGGTGTTCAGGGGCAGAGCGTCCGCCGCGACGCAGTCGCCCGCCTCCCCCGGCCCGCAGAAGCCGAACTCCTCCAACCGCATCAGGACGATGGGGTGAAATGGCCGTAGAGGATGCACCGGTCGATATCGGCCGGGGACAGCCCGGAGGTGCGCCAGAGCCGGCGGGCGACGACGGCGGTCTCCGGCAGGCCGGTCAGCCCGTCCCGGTAGAAGCTCGTCATCTGCTCCTGCGACCGGCCCGCCCCCTGCGCCGCCGCGACGACGACGGCGGCTTCCAGCCGAGCGCCGCGCCCTCGGCCGTGGGCTCGCGCCGCTGGACGCCGGAGCCGAAGCGGCGGCCGGAACGTTCGTTGAAGGCCCAGTAGCAGACGACGACGTCCGCGACGCCGCTCGCCACCGCCAGGGCGGCCTGCTGCACGGTCGCGCAGGCCGCACCACCGCGGTAGTGGATCCGGGAGAAGAACGACAGCTCACCGATCCCGGCCGCCTGGGCGACGGTGATCTCGGGGCTGGTGCCCATGGTGAAGGTGACGAGCCCGTCCACGTCGGCGGGGGTGAGGCCGGCGTCGTCGAGGGCGGCACGGACGGCCTCGACGGCCATGGTTTGGGGGCACCGAGCCGGATCGCGACCTTGCGGAGGACGGCAGCGGGGCCGAAGTGGTCGGTGATGTAGCGGCCGACGAGCCCGTTGGTGGTGAAAATGTTCATGAAGATGTCGGGGGAGCCCTTCTCCCGGGCCAGCTCCGCGTCGTGGTGGACGTCCTGGTAGTCGCGCGAGGCGATGGCCACGCCTGCGCTCCGTAAGCTAGTTGTTCGTCGGGCCGCCCGGCCGCCTCGTACGCCGTGACGCGGGCTGCGGACAGATCAGACACCGGAGCGCCACCGGCCGACTCCCCGGCACACAGCACCCGATCAGTTTTCTGACTGACCGTCAGACACCAGCGGCTGTCAAGACACGGACAGCCCGCACGAGGGCACCGAAGTGCCTTCGCGCGGGCTGCCGTTCAGTCCGCCGGGACCCACCCCCCGGGAGGTCCCGACGGCCGGTTCACCGGGGAACGATCACCAGAAGAAGGGCGTGAAGTTCACCGCGACACTGTGGTCGGACTGATCGATCGGCACAAAGGCCGAGTTGCTGACCTGGGCGGAGGTGTTCTGGTTCGACGCACCCGCACCGACGGCCTGCTGCTGGGTCGTGGACGAGTTGCCGGAGTTGTTGCCGCCGACACCGCTGCCGCCGATGGTCGCCACGGCCGCGTTCGATCCGTCGTTCGCGAAGGAGCCGTTGTCCGCCACGGCGACCCCGCCGCAGAGCGCGACGGCCAGGGGCAGAGCGGCGACGGCGGCGAGAGCGCGAGCGGTACGGATACTTGCCATGTCATGTCCTCCATAAAACGGAATTGCGGCTTCATATTCGGCTGATCCCGGGGGAGTCGGCCGACCACCCCGGCGCTGTTCACAACGTCGCGAGACCAGAGTTGCCCAGCGCATCCCCGGCGAACCCCTCACCATCGCCCGATTCCCTCTCACGTATGACGAAGGGCTGATAAACCTCCTGAGCCACGGGAAGTGCAGGTCAGCGAGACCGGCGCGGCGACCCGATGGCGCGCCGGAGAAGAAGCGTTCCGCCACCGACCCGTACCAGACACCCCCCAGCCGCCTCCCCGCACCCCCTCTTCCTTTCTTCGAACATATGTACGAAACTAATTCCATGGCCACCATCGACCGGCAGACCCCCACCCTGGCCCTCGCCCATGCCCTCGCCGCCGCCGGGCGCGGCCTCCCCGTCTTCCCCCTCTCCGCGACCAAGCTCCCCGCCCTGCGCTCCCCCCACCGCGGCGAGCAGCCGCCGACGCACTGCCGGGGCGAGTGCGGGCTGCCGGGACACGGGGTGCACGACGCGACCACCGACCCCGCGGCCGTCCGCGCCCTCTTCGCCGCCGCGCCCCGGGCCACCGGCTACGGCATCGCCTGCGGGCGCGCCCCGCACCGCCTCATCGGCATCGACCTGGACGTCGACCCGGCGTACGGCAGCGACGCGACGGGAGCGCTGCGGCAGCTGGCCCTCCAGCACCTGTTCACCATCCCGCCGACGGTCACGGTGCTCACCCCGAGCGGCGGCCGCCACCTCTGGCTGACCGGCCCCGCCGACGCGACGGTCCCCAACTCCGCCGGCCGCCTCGCCCCGGGCATCGACATCCGCGGCACCGGCGGCTACCTGGTCGGTCCTGGCTCGGTCACCGCCCACGGCCGCTACCGCCTGGCCCCCGGTACGGCCCACCTCACGCCGGCCCCGTGCCCCCGCGCCCTGCTCCGCCTCCTCACCCAGCCCCGCCGCCCGCCCTCGGCCACCAAAGACGCGGACTCCGGGAACGCGGGCACCGGAAACGCGGGCACCGGGGCTGCGGGCCTCACCCCCACCCCGGACCGGCGGGGCGAGGGCCTGATCCAGTTCGTGCTGGCTGCCCACGAGGGCCAGCGCAACACCCGACTGTTCTGGGCGGCCTGCCGCGCGTACGAACACGGCTTCGGCGACACCCTGGCGGACGGGCTCACCGCAGCCGCCGTCCGCACGGGCCTGCCGGAACACGAGGCCCGCGCCGCGATCGCCTCGGCGGCACGGCTGACATCGAGGCGGGGCGAGGAGACGAACGGCGCGGCCTGACGAAAGCAAGGAGAAGAGCAGGGGCAAGAGCCGATACAGACAGCGCTTTCTACAACTGGTCGGCCACGTCACAAGCTCCGAACTGGCAAGTAAACGAAGACTGAGACAAGAGGCCGCGATGATCGAACACGCATCCCCTCTGCAACGATAAAACAGAAAGCGCTTGCAGGTCTGTTGCCTTTCCTCCGGAGGCAGCCCTTCACTGGTGTGCGGCAGCCCGTCAGCCACCGACCGCCGGCTGCCTCGGCCCCCAAGGAGGCAGGCCCATGCGGCGCTTGGCCGTACTCGTCTCAGCCGTGTTCCTCTCCACCCTCGTCCAGGGACAGGCCGCCGCCCAGCCTCCCGGCCTACCGCCCCAGGAACCGGGCGTGACCATGCGGGTCTTCGACGTACAGATGGCCCTGGAGGACTTCTGCACGCTCAAGCCGGGACAGACGCCCAACGTCGACGAGTTGAAGCAGACGATCGACTGGACCACCGCCGAGGACTTCGGGCTGAGCGGCAAGTTCGTCACCGAGGTCACCGCGTACCTCAACGTCGAGTCGGCCGGGACGTACGACTTCCGCATCACCAGCGACGACGGATCCCGGCTGATCATCGACGGCACGCAGATCATCGACAACGGCGGCAAGCACGGCGCCCGGCCCAAGGAAGGGTCGGCCGAGCTGAGCGAGGGCCACCACGCGCTGCGCATCGACCACTGGGACGGCGAGTACGACCAGCGTCTCCTGCTGGAATGGCGGCCGCCCGGGTCGGACGCGTTCTCCGTCGTCCCCACCTCCGTACTGAGCACCGACGCCGACGTCACCCGGGTCACCTCCCCGGGACGCAAGCTGTGCGAGGGCATCGACGAGTCACCGGGCGACGGACTGCCGCTGGCCGGGGTGCACCCCGACTACACGCTGACCGATCTGCGCCCGGACGGCTTCGAACCGCAGGTCACCGGCATGGACTGGCTGCCGGACGGCCGGCTGGCCGTGAGCACCTGGGGCGGCAGCAGGGAGAGCGAGCTCGGGCAGGTGTATCTGCTCGACAACGTCACCGGGAACACCGACCCGTCGAAGGTGACCAGGAAGCTGGTCGCCGAGAACCTGCTGGAGCCGATGGGGCTCAAGTACGTCGACGGCACGATCTACGTCTCCGAGAAGGACGGCCTGACCGCGCTGGTCGACCAGGACGGTGACGAGGTCACCGACGAGTACCGCCGGATCGCGACCTGGCCGTTCGGCGGCAACTACCACGAGTTCGCGTTCGGGCTGCTGTACGAGAAGGGGCACTTCTACGTCAGCACGGGCATCGCGATGGTGCCGGGTGGCGCGACCCAGGACCCGCAGAACGTGCCCAACCGAGGCTCCACCCTCAAGATCGACAAGAAGACCGGCAAGGTGTCGTACGTGGCCGGGGGCTTGCGGACGCCGAACGGCCTCGGCCGGGGCCCGAAGGGGGAGATCTTCGCCACCGACAACCAGGGCGCGTACGTGCCGACGTCGAAGCTGGTCCGGATCAAGCAGGGCGCCTTCTACAACCACCACACCAACCCGGACGGCGTGTACGACGACCAGCCGGTGACCGAGCCCGTGCTCTGGCTACCGCACGGCGAGATCTCCAACTCGCCGAGCAACCCCCTCCTCCTGCCCGAAGGGCCCTTCGCCGGGCAGATGGTCTTCGGCGACGTGACTTACGGCGGCCTTCAGCGGGCCTACCTGGAGAAGGTCGGCGGCGAGTACCAGGGCGCGGTGTTCCGGATGACGCAGGGCCTGGAGGCCGGGGTCAACCGGATCAGCCTCGGCCCGGACGGGGCGATCTACGCCGGCGGCATCGGCGACGCGGGGAACTGGGGCCAGGAGGGCAAGCTCAAGTTCGGCCTTCAGAAGCTCACGCTCACCGGCGACGAGGCCTTCGACATGCGCGCCATGCGGGCGGTCGACGGCGGCTTCGAGATCGAGTACACGCAGCCGGTCTCCGCTGGGACCGCCGAAAACCTGGCCTCCAAGTACGAGGCCCAGCAGTGGCGTTACGTGGCGAGCCCGCGCTACGGCGGCCCGAAGGCCGACGAGGAGGCCCTCGACGTCACCTCCGCGACGCTCTCCAAGGACCGCACAAAGGTGACGCTCAAGCTGGACGGCCTACGCCCGGGCAGGGTGGTGCACGTGCAGTCCCCGCGCCCCTTCGCGGCGGAGTCCGGGGCGGAGCTGTGGAGCACCGAGGCCTGGTACAGCCTGAACACGCTGCCCGACGGGTCGAAACCGCCGCCGGTCTACGAGGCGGAGTCCGCCTCACTGTCCGGCGGCACCAAGTTCAACGACAACCACTCCGGCTACTCCGGTACCGGCTTCATCGACAACAACTGGGAGCCGGGCTCCCGCACCACCTTCGCCGTACGCGCGGACAAGCGGGGCAAGCACGACCTCACCCTGCGGTACGCCAACGGCCAGAACGCCGACCCGCAACCGACTCCCCGCTCGATGACCCTGTACGTCAACGGCGAGCGCCGGAAACAGATCTGGCTGAACTCCACCATCGCCTGGAACACGTGGGCGACCCACACCGAATCGGTGCCCCTGCGGAAGGGCGCGAACACGATCACGTACGCCTACGAACCCGAGGACGACGGCCATGTGAACCTCGACAACCTCACCGTCACCCCGACGAAGCGCACCACGCTCTTCAACGGCACGAACCTGGACGCCTGGGAATCGAACGACGGCGGCCCGGCGAAGTGGCCGGTGGCGGAAGACGGCTCCATGGAGTCCCTGGGCGGTGACATCCGCACGAAGGAGAGGTACGGCGACTTCCGGATGCACGCCGAGTGGTACCAGCCCCCCTACCCGCCGGACGTCACCGGACAGGCCCGGGGCAACAGCGGGGTCTACATCCAGGAGCGGTACGAGCTCCAGATCCTGGAGTCCTTCGGGATCGACACACCCGCCACGAATGACGCCGGTTCGATCTACCTGCGCAAGGCCCCGGACACCAACGCGGCGACGCCGCCCGGCACCTGGCAGAGTTACGACATCGAGTTCCGGGCGGCACGCTTCGACAGCGACGGCAAGAAGATGGAGGACGCGCGGGTGACCCTCCGTTGGAACGGCAAGACGGTCCACAGGAACGCAGCCATAGCCGGCCCGACGGGAGCGGGCCGCCCCGAGGGCCCCACACCGGGCCACATCAAGTTGCAGGACCACGGGGACCCGGGTGAGAACCCGAGGTTCCGCAACATCTGGATCGAACGGCTCTGATACGCGGGTCGTTCGCGGGACCAAGCGGTGCTGCCGCCTCCGACACCGGAGGCGGCAGCACCGTTGGGCGGTCTCAGGTGCGCAGGGAGAGGTAGTACGCCCCGACCTCGGCCAGGTAACCGTGGTCGGTCGTCTCACTGTCGGTGGTGAACCGGGGAGCCGACTTGATCTCCTCCCGGGACGCCGCGACCTTCACCTTCCGCTCCTCACCGTCCACGACGGTCACCGCCCCGGCCGGAATCAACACGCTCCTGCCGAACTTCCACACCCCGGTGTCGACCACCAGGTGCTGCCGACCGGGCTCGTCCTCCAGGCGCTCCACATGCCCGATGACCCCGTCGGTGGACTCCACGTCGAAGCCCACCAGCGCCTGCCCCGCGACGAAGCCACTGTCCCGCCCGAACGCCCACACATCGCCCACAGCCACGTCTCCTCACTGCCACCCGGCTACGCACACCCCGGATACCTCACGACGCTTTACCGATCGCGTCACCGGCCTGATGCCCCGGTACGGCCGCGTCAAGCACGTAGGGTCCGCCTCGAAGGGGCAGACCTCCGAGGCCTGGCACACCGCCCCCGCCGAAGGCATCACAGCCTTCCCCGCCGCCAACGCGAACGTGTGGGCCGAGATCAGCGCCGCCGACCCCGGCCCATGGACGCTGCGCCTCGCTACGGCCGCTGAGGCCTGGCGTACACACCGGATGAGCCGATAGCCACGCCCCCTCCCGCGCGTAGACGCGAAGGGCCCCCGACCGAAACTTCTGGTCGGGGGCCTCTCGCCTGCGGTGGGTGTGGGATTTGAACCCACGGTGACATCGCTGCCACGACGGTTTTCAAGACCTTTTGGTGGTCAGGCGGCTTCTGGACTCCCCCGCAGGTCAGACGGGTAGGCCCCGCCCCGATCGCACCGTTGCCGTCGTCATCGTGCCCGCAGCGTGCCCCTCAACATGTGATCGCGCCGTGTCTGGTCAGGTGGGCTGTCCACGTAACCAGCAAGCGCGCTCGCCAAGTGAATCCTCAATCAGGCTCCTTCTGCGCACCACTCTCACTGATCGACTCACTCGTACCGTTCCACGAAATCTCTCCTGTGAGACAAAGGACGACATCCAGCATTGATCGACTTATGCTCACAAGGTGGCCACCCTAAGTAGTCTCATTGGTACATTCCGTACATGATCCTTGCTAGAGGGCCTGTCAGCGAGCTCCTGAGGGTGGAAGTCGCCGACACGCTGGCCTACTGGAGGGTCCTCTCGGGGCCGACCCTTGATGTCGTCGAGGACGTGGACGACTTCCTGCGCCACTTGCGGTTCGGCCGGGCCCGCGAGGAATCGACGACGAAGACGTACGCCGGCCACCTCAGGCGCTTTCACGCCTGGTGCGAGGAGAACACGCTCACACGGTCAACCGCGGCCCTCGAACTGCCCCACTACCTGATGCAGTTGCGAACCACGCCTCGGCGGACCAGCGGCCGCAATCAGGGGAAGACGCCACAGGACTCCTCCCTCGCCCCGGCGCTGGCGGCCGTGCACGGCCTGTATCTGCACCTCGCCGACATCGGGCAGGTGGACGAGACCGTGGTCGACGCCCTGTTCGTCACCGTGCCGCAGCCGCGGGGCGATGGGAGGCTCGTCCTTAAGCCGCGTCTGCGCGTGGACGCCCGGCCCAGCCATGGTTCGGGCCGGCCGCTGGCGGCCACCGCCGACGAGTTCGCCGCGCTCCTCCGGGCCGCCACGACGGCCCGGGACCGCTGTAGGTCGCGCTGCTCGGGGCGTGCGCCCTGCGGGTGGGTCAGCTCGTCTCTCTGTGCCGGGAGGAGGTCCACCTCGTGTCGCCGGGGACCGTCATGCCCGACTGCCCGTACGTGCTTGGTCCCCACCTTCACCTGATGAAGCGCGACGGCCACCCACGGGGCGCGGCGAACAAGAATCGCAGCACCGTCATCGTGCCCGTGCCCGACCCGGTGACGATGCTCTATGCGGACTGGATGCGCGAGCGGGCCACCATCCCCCACGCGCAGAGTGGTATCTGGGCCTTCGTCTCGTTCCCCGGGCCCACCGGTGAGCCGGGCGGCCAGGCCCTCGGTGCCCGGCGCGTCCAGGACCTCCTCGGGTCAACCCGCAGTACCTGCAACGACACCGCGACCTGAAGGCGGAAGCGGAGGCCGTTCGCGCCCACCTCGCCGCCGACCGCCCGCGCGCGCAGGCCGCCGCCACCGCCGACCGGGAGGCGGCGCTGACGGTGGAGAACCGCATGCTGCTCGCCCAGAACGCGGACCTGCGCCGTGACCTGGAGGCCGTGCGAGCGGAGCTGCGTGCCATCCGTGTTCGAGACCTCGCCGCGAACGCCCGCGGCGACCTCGTCCCGCACCCGACGCGCGACACCGAGATCGAGGCGCTGCGTCGCGAACGGGACGAGGCCCTGGCCGCGGTGCGGCGCGGGGAGGCGGATCTTCTTGCGCAGCGCAACGTCGTCCAGCGCCTGATTGCCGAGAACACCCGGCTGATCGGGGACGCAGTTCAGCCACAGGAACGTATTTGAATGCGCGGCGCCGTCCTCCCTGTCGCGCTTCGCACTGAACACCGAGGTCGACTTCGGCAAGGGGCGGATCGTCTCGCTGGCCCGACGCTCAGGTGGTCCCAGTGGGTGCCTTCACTAGCGCCGCCCTCGATCGCGGTCAGGCACCGAGCAGGTCACTGCCGCCAACCTGATGCCATGGCTCGGCGCCGGTCGATGGCGGACACGCAGCACTGCCAATACCGCCGTTCACGACCAGCGTGCCTGAGTGGATGAAGGCCGGGCGCGATCCCCATGTTCGCGCCGTGCCGCACCCTGCCAGGGCCCGATACCTGAGAAGACCCGACCCTTCTGAAGCGCTGTACCACCACCCGGGTGGGCTGAGCATGCACTGGGGATTTGCCTACCGTTGGCAGGCTGGCCACACATGGTGCTTCGGCCAGTGGTGCGCCAGCGCCCGGTGGAGTCATCGGGGCCGGAAGAGGGCCGTGCTGATCAATGGGTAAGGAGCAGTCTCGGTCTGATGCCCGGCAGCAGTTGAAAAGCTGAAACTCCTTATCTGCGTGGGCAGTTGCTGCATAGGATGCGCGAAGTGGCCGGTTGTTACGGCCGGGCTGCGCGGAGTCTCGGGCAGTCGTCTTGGGCCGGCCTCACTGGGGGGAGCCGGACGGGTCTGATGATCAGCGCTGTCGCGGCGCCGTGTGGGGTCGGGTGCCGCGGGTTCAAGTGCCCCGCGCGGGGCGTGTACGTGCTGTTTGACGGAAGACCGGTCCCGGCGTCGTGCCGGACCGCCGTATGTGGGGGTGGGGACGTTGCGGGACAAGGCACTGGTGAGGTCGTACCGGGACCGGACGTACGTGTCGACGGCGATGGTGCGGCACAACGGGACGACTGTGGCGTTCGCCATGGACGACAGGCGCCGGATCTACTACAGCGTGCTCGACCTGGAGCAGGCGTCGGCTGCGAAGGGTGAGCTGGACGCGGCGTACTGGAACGCGGAGCCGGCGCTGCTGCCGTTCCCGTCCGAGTTCGTCGACTCGTTCACGGACGTGCCCGTCGTTTACGGGATGCCGGTGGTGAAAGCTGGCGGGTCGGCCGAGGTGCGGCCGCAGGAGCTGTTCGGGGCGGAGAGGGACCCGTTCCTGTCCACGACGGCGCGGCTGACCGAGGCGGCGCCGATCCAGGTGGTCTCCGACGGTCGGTACCTGTTGGTGTTCCGGCAGTCGATCGCCGCCGGGCACGGTGACGCGGTGTACCGCACCACCGGGAACGCGCTGTCGGGCGACGCCGCTCGGAGCGACTACGCGCTGGCGGGCGGGGCGAAGGTGGCGGCCGCGGACGCCTCGCTGCTGTGCGACCGGTTCGTGCTGGTCGGCTCGAAGCTGAAGCCGGTGGTGGAGGCCCGCTATCAGCGTTCGCGCAGCAAGTACACGCCGGCGGCGGGCGGCACCGACACGCTCGGAACCCGTGACATGGACGGCAAGCAGTTCTACGAGCCCACCGCCAAGCTGTCGTTCCTGCCCCGGCTGACCGGCGGCGGTTTCGCGGTGCTGCTGTTGCCGACCGAGGTCGAGGGCGTCTCGCGCTGGCAGCTGTTCGTCAACAACGCGGCGGAGAAGCGGATCGAGTCGTTCAACTGCGAGCGCGGTGCCGACGGCTTGTTCGATGTCGCCGGCACCCAGCTGTGGACCAGCCCCGACCCGAAGTTCCGCAGGTCGGTGCTGGAACGCGAGCCCGGCACCGACCCCAACACAGGCCGCCCGCTGGTCCCCGTCCCCGCCACCACCGACCGGGCCGGCACCGCGCTGCAGTTCTACCCGAACGTCTGCCCCGAGGTGCGCATCGCCGTCGACGCCCTGCCCGCGCCGAGCGGAGGGGCCACCTTCGAGGCATGGGTGAGGCCCACCGCGCCGGGCGGCACGGTGCTGGCCTCCCTCGACGAGAGCGCCCCCACCGGCTTCCGCTTCGGCATCAACGGCCAGTACCAGCCCTACGCCGCGGGCGCCTCCCAGGGCTGGCAGCTGACCAGCCGCCTCGTCCTCACCCCGGGCGCGTTCGCGCACCTTGCGCTGGTCGCCAACGGCACGGAGGCGGTGCTGTACGTCGACGGCGTCGAGACCGCCCGCACCACCGTTCCCACCGCCCCGGTCCCCGCGTCCGCACAGCTTCTGGGTCGGCAGGGTACCTGGGACCCCGCCACCGGACTCGTCGGCGACATCGACGAGGTGCGGATCTGGAACCGGGCCCGCACCGCCGCCGACCTCGTCGACAGAGGCCGCCGCCTGCTGGGCACCGAGCCCGGCCTGGTCACCTACCTGCGCCTGGACGAGGGGGCGGGCCTGGTCGCCGCCAACCTGGTCGACCGCCGCCGCGACGCCGCCGTCAACGGCGCCGCCTGGACGACCTCCGAGGCCCCCGTCGGCGACGGGCCCGGCCTGTCCCGTGACCTGTTCGCCATCAAGGACCGCGAAGTGGTCGGCGGCCTGACCGCCACCCTCTACTACCAGCAGGAGCAGCAGTCCTCCGGCTACGGCACCGTCGCCACCGAGAAACGTCAGGCCCGGGTGCTGCTCGCCTGCGCCACCTCCGGGCCGCCCCCGCAGAACAGCGCCGCCGGCCGCAACCACCTGTGCACGCTCGACCTCGCGCTCGGCCGCGGCGGGCGGCTGGCCGCCCTGCCCAGGGAGGTGGTGCTGGATCCGATCGGTGTGCCGGAGCCGACCAAGGACCTCGACCTGCTGGCCGCCGCCGAGGCCAAGGTCACCGCCGCCCGCGCCCAGCTGGGGGCGGACTGGAAGCTCGCCGACGACCTGCCGGCCTTCCTGAACTACCTCACCTCGATCTGGAACATGGGCTTTCGCCGGGCCGAGCGCGACCGGCTGGTCCGGACGCTGCCGGAGATGGTCCTGGCGCAGGCTCGCCTGGGCCAGGACCGGGCGGAGGTGACGGCGGCCGAGGCAGACCTGGCGAGGCTGTCGGGAGGCATGCGCGGCGGCGCGGACGTGGTGCTCCCGATGCCGAGGATCGCCGTCGACCGGGCCGGACTGAGCGCCTACGGGGCGCTGCTGACCTTCGCCTGGACGAACCGTGCGCCGTCCCTGCTGGACAGCGCCAACGGCGACGTGGTGCTCTACTACGCAGGCGTCGACGGGCAGTTCTTCTCCGTCTACTACCCCACCACCGTCTCCCGGGCCACCCGCCGGCTGACCGCAGGCTCCGGGGCCCTCAGCTTGGTGTCGCGCGACCCCGGCGCCAGGACGGGAGACTTCTCGCTCACCGTCTCGCCCAGCACCTCGGCCTCCTTGTGTACGGTCGAGGTGGTGTCGGCGGCGGCGGGCACCGAGCGCTTCCCCGACGTGCCGCGCGCGGCCGCGGACTTCGCCCGGGTGCTCGGCGGGCGCCGGGTCCAGGGCGCGCTCCTGGGCAAGGTCGCCACCGCCCAGGACACCGCAGTGGAGCTCGCCGAGCCGCTGGTGCGCAACCTGCCGGAGGGTACGGCCGTCACGGTCGGCGGGCGGCTGCGGACGGTGAAGGCCACGGTCACGGCCGGCGGCAAGAGGATCACGCTGACCGCGGGCGGACTCGGCGACACCAGCGGCACCGACGTGTACGGGGCGCTGTACGACTACGGCCGGGCGACCTGCAGCGTGCCGGGCGCCTCGCTGTCCGCGGGCTCGCGGATCGTGGGCGTCACCACCGCCGGGGTCGCCCCCGACGAGAAGGTCGCCGACGGGAGCGCCAGCGACGGCGCTCAGCCGCTGCTGCCGCGCTGGCGCGGCGACGCCCCTGGCCGGGCGCTGACCTTCGGCAGCAACGACCAGCACCTGACGCTGCCGCAGGCCCAGTGGCCAAAGGTCTCGCCGGAAGGGGACGTGTCGGTGGAGGCGTGGATCAGCCCCGTCTCCGTCAACGACCACAGCCGCATCTGGCACGCCAACGCCGGGCAGCTCCCGTACTCGCTGGCGATTGAGGAAGCCACGGAGAAGAGCGCGGTCTGGTCCTCCAACGGAGGGTTCGACGTCGGCAGCCGGCTCGCTCTTGCGGGGAGGGACTTCACCATCGAAGCCTGGGTGCACCGAGACCCGGGCGAAGAATCCGTACCGCTTCGGCACAACTCTGATGGGTCGCCCGCCCTGGTGATGGGCATCCGCCCCGACAACCGGGCGTACTTCGGATGGGGATCGGACCTGCTGATCGGCGGTACCGACGACAACGGCTGGCACTCCTGGTCGGCGGTGTACGAGGCCGCCACCCGCCGCCGCACGCTGTACCGCGACGGCGTGCAGGTCGCCCAAGACAACGCCGCAACGCCCTACCAGGGCGCAGGCAGGGCCGTTGTGTGCTCCGGGACGGGCAAGTTCGACGAGATCCGGGTCTGGGGGAAGGCCCGCAGTGCGGACGAGATCAAGGTGATGGCCAAGCGGCGTATCACCGGACGCGAGAGGGACCTGGCGGCCTACTGGACGTTCACCGACAGCGACATCACTGACCGGTCGGGACACGGACACGACGGAACACCGACCGGGCAGAAGTGGTGGAGCACTGATCTTTCCGCGCCGTGGAGCTTCCGCGTGGTGGCCGGGGTGGGCTCCCAGGTCGTGGCCAGCCGGGCGGCGTTCCCGCTCGCGGACTGGTCGCACGTGGCGGCGACGTTCCACCAGGACTGGGCGCTGGCCCTGGACGGCACCGGATACCTGGACGCCGGCGGGCCCGAGGGCCTCGATCTAACCGACGAGCTGACCATCGAAGCGTTCATCAAGGTCAACTCGTTCGGTACCCCCCAGGGCCTGGTCGCCAAGGGCGCGCTGGGGACCGGGACGGGCGACGCGGTGCCGTACGCGTTCTTCATCGACTCCGACGGTCAGTTGGCATTCACCTTCGAGGGCGGCGACGGCCTCTCCGGCTCCCAGCAGACGTACAAGTCGGGGACCGCCGTCCCCCTCGGCGCGTTCACCAAGGTCGCCGTCACCCGCCGCCCCGGCGACACCGTGCTCGGCGCCACCGGGATCCGCTTCTACATCGACGGCAAACTCGTCGGCAGCAACCCGTTCACATACAAGGGCGCCAAGCCGGTCGGCAACGACGCCAACTGCGAGATCGGCCGCTTCCGGGTCCGCAGCAGCGCCTACGGCCTGCGCGGCACCCTGGCACAGGTACGAATCTGGAACATCGCCCGCCCCGAGGAGCAGATCGGCGTACCGATCGCCGCCGACACCAAGGGGCTGGTCGCCTGGTGGCGCTTCCCCGAGCGCTCCGGCGCCGTCACCGCCGACGCCTGCGGCGCCTATCCTGCGCAGGTCCGCGGCGCCAACCGGGTCCGCACCCCCGACCCCGCGGGCAACCGCATCACCCTCTACCACAACGGCGTGCCCTCCGCTTCCGATCCTGCCCCCCCGAACGGCGTGCTCCGACTGCTCGGCAAGCCGCAGGTCACCGTCGGCGCGATGCAGCGCGACGACGGCAGCTGGACCAACCTGCTGGGCGGCGGCCTGGACGAGCTGCGGATCTGGCGCACCTGCCGTACCCAGGAGCAGATCCTCGACAACATGTTCACCCGCCTGCGCGGCGAACAGCAGGACCTGCTCGCCTACTATCCGATCGACCCGGATTCCGCGAAGCCCGGCGCGACCGTCACCGACGCCGGACCGGCCGGCTGCCACCTGTACCCGTCCAACTCCGCTCCCGGCGTGGCGATCTCGCACGCCCCGATCAGCGACGACAGCGCCCAGGTCCGCTCCGCGCTGACCGGTGCCCGAACCGTCTTCCAGAGCCTGATCAGCGCCACCCCGCAGGCCGGCGAGTACGCCGACCTGCAGACCGACAGCGAGGGGCTGCGCTTCGGCGTGATGAAGCGCGCCTACTCCGCGATCCGGGACGGCGCCTGGACGCTGACCACCGGTTACAAGGTGGGCGACCTCGCCACCACCTGGGTCGGCCAGGCCCAGTTCGCCCCGCAGCTGGTCGGCTACCTCGAAGGCGCGCCTCCCGTCCCCTCGGAGAACCTGGTCAAGGGCGCTGGAGACGACTTCAAGGACGCCTCGTCGGTCAAGTTCGTCCAGGCCAACGCCGTCACCAACACCCTCGCCTCCGACAACAAGACCAGCTTCGACGCCTCTGCGAAGGCATTCATCAAGGCGACGTTCAGCGACGACACCTACCTCGTCGCGGCCCCCCTCGGCGCCGGCGTCGCAACGCCCGCCAGTTCCATGTCGCTGAACGTTGGCGTCAGCGCCGAGTTCAAGTCCAGCGGCGGCTGGAACGACGAAGTCCAGGTCGTCCAGGGCGCCACCACCACCCGCACCAGCGAGGTGACCCTGTCCGGGTACTGGGAGCCGGACGACGCCAAGAAGCAGGTCAATCCGACCGTCGGCCGACGGTGGGTGCCCGCCAACACCGGCTTCGCGTTCGTCCAGTCCGACACCGCCGACCAGTACGCGCTGCGCCTGACGCACAACGGCGCCCTGGTCGCCTACCGGATGGTCCCCAATCCCGACATCCCCACCGACTGGAACATCATCCCGTTTCCGATCAACCCGCAGTACACCAAGCAGGGCACCCTCGACGGCCTGGTCGGCTACTTCGCCGACCCGGCCACCGGCGCCCTGAATCCCTTCCCCGACCCCGACTTTCCGAAGGCCGGGGGCGGCGACGCGTTCAGTTACTACCGGCCCCGCGAGGCGTACGCCCTCAAGCGACGCATCCAGCGCGAGGAGCGGCAGCTCCAGGGCTTTTACGACTCCATCAGCGCCAACCCGATGACGCCCGATCCGATCGCCGCGGCCGCCGACAGGGTACTCAAGGGCATGATGGGCGGCACCGGCACCACCGGCCTGAACACCACAGGAGGCGGGAACACCGCCGAGGCCCGCACAGCCAGCAGGTCGGCGGCCAAACGCAACATCGCCAACACCTACGTGTGGACCGCCGCCGGCGGCCTGTTCTCCGAAGTCACCAACACCACCGACCAAGTCACGCAGACCACCACCGGCGAGTACAGCGTCTCCAGCAGCGCCACCCTCAGCGTGGATGGCTCCATGGAGTTCAAGGGCATCGGCGTCAGCGGAGGATACGAGATCACCCTCGGCGCCGGGTACAGCTCCACCCGACGCAAGAGCAAAGACGCCACCCGCACCTTCAGCCTCGAAGTCACCGCCAAGCCCGGCAGCAACCTGCAGAAGCAGGACGCCGGCAACCCGGTCTACGACGCGAAGAACCGGCCCGTGCTGGTGCCCGGCCGGGTCGACGCCTACCGGTTCATGACCTTCTACCTCGACACCTCCAGCGACAACTTCGAGGACTTCTACGGCAAGGTCGTCGACCCCGAATGGCTGGAGACCGGCACCAGCGCGCACGCCCGCGAACTGGCCCGCGCCCGGCAGGGCGACCGCAAGCCCCCATGCTGGCGCGTCCTGCACCGCGTCACCTACGTCAGCCGCGTCCTGGACACCACGTCCGGCGGCGCCACCGGCTACGCCCAGGCACTCGGCGCGCTCGGCCTCGCCAGCGACCACCAGCTGTTCACCAAGCTCCAGCCCTACCTGACCGGCGCCACCGGCTCCCTCGCCGACCTGACCTCAGCAGCCACGACCGCCCTCAAGGCTCACTTCCCCACCCTCGTCCCGCACACCGCCACGATCATCGACCGCCTCGCCGCCTACCACCAGCTCCCCGACACCACCGACCCACTGGTCCTGCCCGCCCCCACCACCATCCCGACCGCACCACCCGCCACCCCGACCACGCCCGCGCAGCCCGCGCCCGCGCGCGCCGCACTCACCGTGCCCGCCAGCTCCCCCCGGGGCACCCAGGTGAGCGTCGGCTACACCGTCCCGCCGGAACTGGTCATGCCAAAGAACTGGGTCGGCATCTTCCCCGCGGGCGCCGCCATCAACTCCGGCTCCCTGCACTGGCAGTACACCCCGGACGCCCGTGGTGCCGTCGGCATCCCCGACTCCGAGGGACTCGGCGCCGGCCGTTACCAGCTCTGGCTGCTGGCCAACGACGGCTACACCCCACTCGCCGGCCCGTACGACCTCACCATCGCCTGACCGGGCGGGACCCGCGTGCCCGCGCCTGCTTCACCAGCGATCCCGCCGGGGGTGACGTCACGTTCGTCAACAAGCCCCACCAGGGCGCCGCCTGACCAACAATCAGCGCTTCGCAGGTTGTAGTTGCCGCTGATAGGCGTGTTGCACTGGCGCTCCCGACGAAGTCGGATCGGGCCAAGCGAGCAGGTCGTCGCGAAACGGCCGGGGTCCGGCAGCGAAGTGCTGCCGGACCCCGGCCGTGCTCGGTCTGCGGTCAGTAGCAGGTGACGTACAGGTCGACGCCGTGCGGCGTGTTGTTACCGGTCGCCTGGACCTGCCAGCCGTCACGGCCGCCGCTCTCCGCAGCGGTCAGGGGCCTGCTGGTCACCAGTGTGTCGTCGTACCCGGTGACAGCCGCTCCGCCGCCGACGACCTTCTTGTCGGTGGCGCACTGCAAGACGCCTCCGGCGACGTCGTCGGAGGTCGTGTGGGTGTAGCGGGTCGTCGTCAGACCGGCGATGGGATCGGCGCAGATCGCGTAGCCGTCGACCCGCAACTGCTCCGCATGGACGTCGTAGCCGGAGACGATCCACTGGTTGGGATTGGCGCTCCCGGCCGGGCCGGGGTACGACTGGTTCAGGTTCCGGGTCCCGCCGTAGACCGTTCCGCCGCCGCCGAAAGCAACCTTGCCAGCGGGGCAGGTGGTGACAAGCGGGGCGTTGCGGTCGATGGTGAAATGGTACTGCTCGGCCACCTCGTAGCCGGCCGGGGCGTAGACGCACACCGCGTGGACCGTCACGGTCAGCGGCTTCGGCCCGCTGCGGGCCGAAGCGGTCCAGCCGTACGCCCCCTGGGTGTTCTGGGCGGGCATGCTCTCGACGAGGGCCACCATGTTGGAGTACAGCGGCTGGCCGACCGTCGCATAGGCGCCACCGGAGATGGGGACCTGCCCCGGGGGGCAGCTGACTGTCACCGCCTGGTCGTCACCCACCGAGGCGGTCTTCTTCGCCATCACCATGCCGCGGAAGGGACCCGACGCCGGCGGTGTACCGTCCGCCACCGTCACCGCGTGCGAGGCAGGGGCACCGGTGACCATCCCCGCCAGCGTGCCGGTCACGACCGCCATCGCCGTGACGGCCGACCTCATCCTCTTCAAGATGCGCATGGGACATCCTTCACGCTTACACAAACACATGACAGAGCGTGATTGTTCCACAGCGCATTGTGCTCTTCCGCCGTTCAAGGCAGCCCGGTGAGAGTGAACCTGGACGGCTTGTCATTGCAGTTGGGCCGCTGGGCGGGCCGGGGCACCGGCCCGCCCCCGGGAGGAGTCAGGCCGGGGTACCGGCCTGCCCGCACCGCGCGGCGTGGCAGTCTCGCCGGGTGGCCCCCGCCCTCGCCCCTGCATCGCGAACGCCGGCCTCATCTGCATCGGGTAACCCGCCGAGGGGGGCGGGTCGCCCTGCCCAGAACTCGGCACCCTGTCCCGCCCCGTCCGCGTAGTCCCGGGGCGGGACAGCCTTCGTGAGAACTGTGCCGCAACGACGCGCACCTTCGGGTGACCCGGTGGCGGATCCCGCGTACCGGGCCGAAGGTGCGGCCGTTCAAGCTGGTGGCCACGAGCCCAAACCGATCGGCATCGGCCACCGCGTCCAGGATCTCCCGCCATGAGTCGGCGGAGAGCGTGTCCGGTACCTCTGCCTCGACCGTCGTGAACTGGGCGTCCTCCTCCACACGCGGGCGGAGGCCAGCGGCGGACAAGCGGGCGGCGATAGCCGCCGCGGTCACTTGCGAAGCGGACACAGCGCACCCTCCGTTGCCAGTGATTACTTTCAGTGAAGTTAGTTAACTTGATTAGAGCTAGTGGACTAGATTTTCCATATGTCTGAGCAACCGCCGTACCTCCGCATCGCCGACGAACTCCGGCAACGCATCGCGGAGCACGTCTGGGAACCGGGCGACCGCCTCCCATCCCGCGCCCAGATCGGCCAGGAGTGCGGCGTGGGTGAGAACGTGGTGCGCAGGGCACAGGAGTTGCTGATCTCCCAAGGCGTGCTGGAAGGCCGGGCCGGATCGGGCACCTACGTCGCCGAGCCCCGGGAGCGCGTGAGAGTCGTCCGGTCGTCGGCACGTGAGCAGCCCAGCGGATCCCCGTTCCGCCAGGACATGAACGCCCTTCGCCTACAGAGCGACTGGGAGAGCCGGACCGACGCCAAGGTGCCGGCCCCGGCGGAGATCGCGACGCGGCTCGGGATCGCCGAAGGCGAGCCGTGCGTGCGGACGACGTACGAGTTCCTTGCGGACGGGAAGCCGGTTCAGCTGTCGACGAGTTGGGAGCCGTACGCCGTCACCGGCGGAACCCTCGTCGTTCTTCCCGAGGGAGGGCCTCACGCGGGGGCCGGGGTCGTGAACCGGATGGCCGCGATCGGAGTCACCATCAGCCACGCGGTGGAACAGCCCGAACCCCGGCACGCGACCGCCGAGGAAGCATCGCTACTCGGCATCCAGAAAGCCGCACTCGTGACGCACATCCGACGGACGTACTACAGCGACGAGGGCCGTCCCGTGGAGACAGCGGACATCGTGGTGCCCGCAGCGCACTGCGAGATCGTCTACGAGATCCCGATCAACCGCTGACGAGCTGTCCCCGGCAGCTCCAAAGCCATGGCCCAGCCGTGCCCCCCGCGTGCCCCTTCCGTGCCCGACAGAGCGGGAAACCAGGGGGAACAGCGGTTCCCGGCAGGGAGCAGGCATGGCAGAGGCCCCCGACCATACGTACTGGTCGGGGGCCTCTCGCCTGCGGTGGGTGTGGGATTTGAACCCACGGTGACATCGCTGCCACGACGGTTTTCAAGACCGTTCCCTTAGGCCGCTCGGGCAACCCACCCCGCGTCGGCCGCCCGGTCGCTGTGCAAGCCGATGGGCCGTCAGGCCCGCGAGGGCCGGTTCGACGCGTGGGACAGCCTAACCGGTCAGCTGTCGCCCTCGCGCTGGCCCAGGGTGACTTCGGCCGTGGCCTCCTTGCCGTCGCGCTCGTACGTCAGGGTCACCTTCTCGCCCGGCTTGCGGGTCCAGATCTCGCCGATCAGGGTCGGGCCGCTGTCGATCACGGTGTCGTTGAACTTCGTGATCACGTCGCCCGCCTTCAGGCCCGCCTTGGCCGCCGGGCCGTTCGGGGTGACGGCGGGGGTGCCGCCCGCGCCCTCGGCGGAGATCGCGGCGCCGCCGGTCTTCTCCTCCATCGTCACCGTCGCGCCGATCACCGGGTAGACCGGCTTCCCGGTCTTGATCAGCTGCTCGGCGACGTTCTTGGCCTGGTTGATCGGGATCGCGAAGCCGAGACCGATGGAGCCGGCCTGCGACTGGCCGAGGCCGCCGCCGGTCGACTGGATCGCCGAGTTGATGCCGATGACCGCGCCCGTCGCGTCCAACAGCGGGCCGCCGGAGTTGCCCGGGTTGATCGAGGCGTCGGTCTGGAGCGCGCTCATGTACGAGTTCTTGTTGCTCTGGCCGTCCCCCGACGCCACCGGGCGGTTCTTCGCGCTGATGATGCCCGTGGTGACCGTGTTCGAGAGGCCGAAGGGCGCGCCGATCGCGATCGTCGAGTCGCCCACCGCCACGCTCTCCGAGTTGCCCAGGGGGAGGGGCGTCAGGCCCTGCGGCGGGTTCTTCAGCTTCAGCACGGCCACGTCGTAGCCCTGCGCGCGGCCGACCACCTCGGCGGCGTACTTCTTGCCGTCGGAGAACGTCGCCGACAGTTCGCCGGACTCCGCGGCGGAAGCCACCACGTGGTTGTTGGTGAGGATGTGGCCTTCCTTGTCGTACACGAAGCCGGTGCCCGTGCCGCCCTCGCCCTCGCCGCCCTGTGCGTCGATCGTGACCACGCTGGGGAGCGCCTTCGCCGCGACCCCGGCCACCGTGCCCGCCGGGCGCTTCAGGTCCCTCGGGGTGTCCGAGGCCGACACCGTGGTCGAGCTGCCTGACGAGCCGTTGTCGTTGCGGTCGGCCGCCCAGTAGCCGAGGGCTCCGCCGATACCGCCCGCGACGAGCGCCGCCACGGCTACCGCCGCCACCAGCCCGCCGGCCCTGCCCTTGCCGTTCTTGCCGCCCGCGGGATGGGTGCCGGGCGGGACAGGGGCGCCCCAGACCGGGCTGTGGTCACCGCCGTTGCCGATACCTCCGGACGCGTGACCGGACGCGTAGCCAGGCGCGTGACCGGCATCGCCGGCGTAGGACGGGACGGCGGGCGGGGGCGGCGGCCAGGAAGCGGCGCCCGCGGGGAGGTCGGGCTCCGCTCCGTATCCGGGGCCCGCGCCGTGGCCGCCGCCGGGGGCCACTCCGTACGGGGAGGGCTGCGGCGGCTGCGACGGCTGAGGCGGATGGTTCGAGGTCGGGTGTGCGGCGCCCCGGCCGTACGCGGGCGCGCCCGAGGATCCCTGGTGCGCCGGAGCGCCCTGGTGCGTGGGGTTGTGACGCGGCGCCTCCGCGTGCGCCGGAGCGGTGGGGACCGTGCCCCCCGCCCCGGACTCGGCAGACGCGCCGTCACCGCCCTCAGCGCCCTCCGTCGCGTCGCCGGTGGCCGGTTCGGGAGCGTCGGCCGGCACGGGAGGTGCGGACGGAACGGACGGCACGGCCGGTACCGCGCGGTCCTCGTTGCCCTCGTTCTCGGTGCTCACAGCTCTTTACTCCTCGGTTCCACTCGGCATCCAGTCGGCATTCGGCAAGAAATCCGCTGTGCACGTGTCTGCGGTCAGCTTTTCCCACAACACGTCGGGCCACTGTAAGCAGGACCTGTGCATCCGCACACCAATCTTTACATCCGACAAAACAGACCTCCAGGGTGACATGTGCTCAGCCGCCCCCGCAGCGGTGACACCATGGCGCGGGTGACCCACGCACGGCAGCGCAGCGCGCACACCTCCATCCAGGTCATCGCCCACCGCGGGGCCTCCGACGACGCCCCCGAGCACACCCTCGCCGCCTACCGCAAGGCGATCGAGGACGGTGCCGACGCCTTGGAATGCGATGTCCGGCTCACCGCCGACGGCCATCTCGTCTGTGTCCACGACCGGCGGGTGAACCGCACGTCCAACGGGCGCGGCGCCGTGTCCGCCCTGGAGCTCGCCGACCTCGCCGCTCTCGACTTCGGCTCCTGGAAGGACCGGGAGGAGTCGCCCGACTGGGATCCGGTGCCGGGCGAGCTCACCTCCGTACTCACCCTGGAGCGGCTCCTGGAGCTCTTCACCGAGGTGCGGGCCACCGAGCGGGATCTGCAGCTGGCCATCGAGACGAAGCACCCCACCCGCTGGGCCGGACAGGTCGAGGAGCGGCTGCTGCAGCTGCTGAAGCGCTTCGGGCTGGCCGAGCCGCCCGCCGGTGGGCCCTCGCCCCTCCGCATCATGAGCTTCTCCGCCCGCTCCCTCCACCGCGTCCAGGCAGCCGCCCCCACCCTGCCCACGGTCTACCTGATGCAGTTCGTCTCCCCCCGCATGCGTGACGGACGGCTGCCCGCCGGGGCCCGGATCGCGGGGCCCGGCATGCGGATCGTGCGCAGCCACCCCGGATACATCGAACGGCTGCACCGCGCGGGGCACCGGGTACACGTGTGGACCGTGAACGAACCCGCCGATGTCGAGCTGTGTGCCGAACTCGGCGTCGAGGCGATCATCACCAATCGCCCCAAGCAGGTGCTGTCCCAACTGGGTCGCATGTAGACGGCAATCGGCGCGGAAGGTGACAGTCCGCGCCCCGGCGTCGACCGTTACGGGGTGTGCTCCGGCGCATTCGCTGCGCGTTCGATCGTCACGAGTGCGTCACCCGTAGCGCATTGGCCGGTTTCCGGTCCAGCCCAGTGGGGCATCCAACCCTGGCGTGGGGCAAAGGAGGTCTCGGGGGTGGCGTTGGTGGTGGCACAAGAGGTGCCCGCGTCGTCGAGCATGGCCATTCCTCATGGCCCTGCCGGCGTGGGGCAGGCACGACACCGGATGCGTGAGCAGTTGCGCGGCAACGGGGTGTCGGACGCGGTCGTCGACGACGCTGTTCTGATCCTTTCCGAACTTCTCAGCAACGCCTGCCGGCACGGCAGGCCGCTCGGTCGGCACGCCGACGTCGGCGACGGGGACATCCGCGCCGCCTGGCGGGTGGACACCGGCGGAGGGCTCACCGTGGAGGTCACGGACGGCGGCGGCCCGACCCGACCGGTTCCGGCCACCCCTTCGGTGACGGCACGCGGCGGCCGGGGCCTCAACATCATCAGCGCCCTGGCCCAGGAGTGGGGCGTACGGGACGACGCCCCCGGCGAGGTCACCGTCTGGGCCCTGGTCTCCTCGAAGAAGCCGCCCGGCATCTCGGGCAGCGGCTCCGCCACCAACGGCTCCGCGGCGAACGGCGCCGTCAGGAACGGCCGCGGTACGGACGGTGTCTCCGCGAACGGGGTCGGCGGGCTCACCGGGTTCGAGGGCCTGGACTTCTCCGACGTCCTCGACGACGTGGGCTGAGAGCGAGCCCCCAGGGTCCGATCGCGTACGGGGGCGGGACACGGCTCCCCGGGCGGCTAGGCTCGCGCCGAGTCCGCACTGTCGCAATCGGGAGAATGCCCACCATGGCCAAGAAGCGCCCTCAGTCCAAGGCCGGGAAGCAGCAGCTCAAGGACGGTGAGATTCCGGTCGTCGGGGCCCGTGAGCCCTGCCCGTGCGGATCGGGCCGCCGCTACAAGGCGTGTCACGGACGCGCCGCCGCCCAGGCCGTGACCGAGCTCGTGCATCGCCCCTTCGAGGGACTGGCGGGCGAGTGCGACTGGGTCGCGCTGCGCGAGCTGGTGCCCGCCGCCACAGTCGAACTGACCCTCAAGGACGGGCTGCCCGAAGGGGTTCCGTCGGTGAAGCTCGCGACGGTCCTGCCGATGGCCTGGCCGGCGCTGCGCCGCGACGACGGTTCCGTCCTGCTCGCCCTGCAGAACGACACCTCCTCCGGTGACCTCAGCCGCGACCTCGCGGACACCCTCCAGCGCGCCCTGGAGGCCGAGCCCGGCTCCCCGGTCGCCGCCCGCCGCGTACCGGCCGACGGTCCTCGCCTCCAGGACCTCCTCGCCCCGGACGCCGCCTTCGAGCCGGAGGTGCACTCGGGTTTCGAGTTCTGGGTGCCGGACGCGGAGAACGCCACCGCCGAGGTGTCCGCGTCGCTGGAGCGCGCGAACGCCGCCGCCATCCCGACGACGCTGCTCTCCGGCGTCGACGCCGCGTACTGGTGCGAGACCCCGGAGAAGAACCACCTGCGCTGGGTCATGCCGCACCCCGAGGAGCAGCTCCTCGACGCGCTCGCCCGGCTGCACGCCGCGGGCACCTCCTCGCTCGGCGACGACACCCGGCTGGTCGGGTCGTTCCGGGCGCACGGGCTGGTGGTGCCCGTCTGGGACCTGCCGAGCTCGATGGGGGCCGAGGCGTGCGAGAAGCCCGCCGTCGAATTCGCCGAGCGACTGGCCACGGCGCTCGCGTCCGACGCCCCGCTCACCGCCGAGGAACGCCGCGCCCGGGGCGGTCTCACCAACCGTCAGGTCACGCTCAGCTGACGGTGACGACGAGGCGACACAGAGGGTGACCCGCGTCACAACTCACCGTACTCGTAAGTAAATACGCGTCCCTACAGGCGAGATCGAATTTGCGAACAGCAGATCTCTTGTTACGGTTCTAGAAGCCCGGTCGCTGGTGCATCCCCCGTCGCCAGCGACCGGGCGTCCTCGTTTCCGGCTGCGGCCCACCCTGTGACACCCCCGGCGCGGCCCTCAACCCCCGGCGGCCGGGGCCCGTTCCGATCCGGCGCGCAGCAGCAGCGGCGCCTCCTCCACCGGCCCCGCGCCCACGAACTCCGCGATCGCCGTGGCGGATCCTGGCGCACCCGAGGTGGGGACGCCCGGCGTCTCGCAGGTGCCCGGCTCGTCGTGCGCGGTCGGCGCGCAGTGCAGCTCCACGGTCCGCCCGCCCGGGCCCATCAGCGTGAGCACGGAACGGAGTTCCTGACCGGTCGCGTTCCGGTAGTAGACGCGCGCCCACACCGTGTTCCCCCGGGCCATGACACAGGTCTGCGCTTCGACACCCTCCGGTGCGACGACCTCGGGCCCGCATCGGGCCGCCGCCGCGCCCGACCGGCCGAACGCCGCCGCGCCCGCCCCCTCCAACGCCGCCGCCGCGCCCGGACGATCAAACTCCGGCAGGGAACCGGCTTCCGTGTTCATTCCCGATGGCGATTTCGGCAATGCCGAAGAAAGGGAGGCGGAATCATCTCCGGAGAGCCGATCAGAAACCTTTGCCCTAAGACTTTCTGGCGGACCGCCAGATGATTTTCCGGCGACCGGGTCAGCCGATACGGCATTCGGAGCAACGGCGGGGTGCGCGGAAGCAACGAGCGGAACAAGACTTCCGCACCCCACGGCCGCTGTGAGACCGATCATGCGGAGATTCATGGTGGGCCCCACCTGGCACCTGCGCGGAATTACTGACGACGGACTGGCGACAGACCGACGATATCGACGGAACGCGTGCCGCCGGGGCGCCCGGCACCCGATTACCTCGGATCCTGTCCGGCTCACACCCGTTCGAGTGAGCCGGACGCCGGGCTGCCCCCTCCCAAAGCCCCAGGAGGTCAGTGGGCGAGCCGGCTGCCCCCGCCCGGCGCACCGGTGCTCGCCTCGACCAGGGCGTCCAGGACCGCTTCGACATCCGGGAGCCAAGGGGCCCCGGCCGCCGGAGCGCCGCCCTCCGCCCGCCCTCGCGACACCGGGGTGGCCGTGGAGGCGGAGGTTCCGTGCGGTGCCGGGGGCCGCTCCCAGCGGACCTGGCCCGCGCCGGTCCGGGAGGGTGGCAGGACGAGATAACCGCCCTCGCCGTGGAACCGGAGCGAGCTGGGCACCCAGTCCTTCGCGTACAGCAGTTCGCCGAGCCGTTCCAGGGTGTACGGGGCCACCAGGAGCGACCACCGGGTGGGCGTCGCCACGACGGGGCCGAGCCGCATGCCCAGCGCGTCGAGGGCGCTCAGCGCTCGGGCGCCGGCCACGGCGGGCAGGCTGACCGCGCAGGGCGCGCGGCCGCCGGTCGCCAGCAGCACGGGGGCGGTCGGGCGGTTGGTCCACCACCAGCGCACCATGCGCTCGTCCGTGGTGGCCGCCAGCAGGCCGGGGTCGAAGGGGTGTGCGCCCGGTACGGCGCAGTCGGGTTCGGGGCAGGCGCAGCCGAGGCCGGTGCTCTCGCCGTACGGGGCGGCAGCCTGCGCCGTCCCCACTCCGGGAAGCACGGGCCATTGCCATACGGTGGCGCAGGTCAGGGCCGCGTCGAGCCGGGCGGTCGCCTCCTTGCGCCGGAGCCGGAGCCTGCGTCGCCTTCCGAGGATCTCGCGCATGAGCGCTCGTTCCTTTCCGTTGAACGCCGAGTCCACATGACACCACGCGTGTGTGACACCACGTGCGTATCTCTTCGCTGTGCGTACGTGCTCATCAGTTCTGCGGTACGGGCGTGCCGTCGATACCGAGCGTGAGCCGAGCCGAGCCGAGTGGAACCGATCCGAATAGAACCGATCTGGGGTGGAACAGAGCCGAGCCGAACTGAGCAGAGTCGAGCGGAGTCGTGCTGCTCCGGCGGAGTCGTGCGGGTCGAACCGAGCGGGTCGAGCCGGGCCGGCGGTCGCCGGGCGAGGGTGGCCTGCGCCTCGCCTGCCGTCCCTGGTGCGAACCCCACCGTCCGGGGCGGGGGCGTCACGTTCACGGGTGAGGACGCCCGAACCCGCTGCCGGGTTCCCGGGCGATCACAACCGCACCCGCGCATCACCGTTTACGTACCCAGCATGCCCGGGATGACGCTCCTCCGGCGACCTGACCCCGGAGGTACCCCTGTCGAGCGGCCCCAGTCGATCGCAAATAGCGTCCATAGGGTGCATTTTTTGGCCAAGTTAACCGACACTGAGAGAGCACGAATCGCCCGGATCCCGAAGGGACAATGCTGGACATCGGGTTACTTGTGCGTGTACATGTGGATGCACTGATAGTGGCGCAGAATCACATGGGGGTTTGCGATGCTATTCGACGAATCGCACCGGTCGGAAAGCTGGCTGCCATGAGCGCCCCACACCTGCCGAAAGTGGCTGGAATCGATCCAGAGGTTCCGGTTTCAACGCACACTCCCGCACCCCTGACAGAGGTCCCGGGACCGCCCGGAGCCTTCATCCAGGACCGCCTGGCGGGCTGGGTCTCGGACCTCACGACCCTGCACGAACTCACCGAGCGGCTGGCCGGGACGAGCGCCCTCGAAACCGCCCTGCACGAGCTGTTGCAGGCCGGAGCCGCCCTCGTCGGGGCCCGCCGCGGACTTCTCGTTCTGGAACCGGCGAACGGCGAAGGCCCCTCCGCCACGCGCGGTCTCGGCCTCACCCACGCCGAACTCGGGCACATCGAGACCGTGCCGCGCGCGGCCACCGCGCTGGGCCGCGTCCTCGACGGGCTGCCGGAGACGGCCGAGGGGATCGCCAGCCCCGATCTGCTCGGTGAACAAGGCCTCGACCCCCGGCACCGCGAGGTCGCGACCCGGCTCGGCTACGCCGCGAGCTACGCCCTCCCCCTCGCCTCCGAGTCGACCGGCCGCATCGGCGCGGCGCTCTGGCTCTACGACGAACCGGCCGAGCCCGCACAGAAGCAGCGCCACCTCGCCGGCCTCTACGCGCGCTACGCCACCGAGCACCTGGCCCGCCTGATCGAGCTGGAGCGCGCCCGGGCGGACGTCGCCGCCGTCGCCGAGGAGTTGCTGCCCAGCCGGCTCCCCCGGATCCCCGGCGTCCAGCTCGCCGCCCGGCACCGCACCGGCCCCCGCGGCGGCGGCGACTGGTACGACGCGCTGCCTCTGCCGGACCGCGCGCTCGGCCTCGCCGTCGGTTCCGTGGGCGGGTCCGGGCCGAGCGCGATGGCCGCGATGGGCCGGCTCCGCGCCAGCCTGCGGGCGTACGCGGTGATGGAGGGCGAGGACCCCGTCGCCGTACTCTCCGACCTGGAACTGCTGCTGCGGCTCACCGAACCCGCGCGGACCGCGACCGCCCTGTTCGCCTACTGCGAGCCCGCCGCCCGCAAGGTCGTGCTGGCCGGGGCCGGGCACACCCCGCCGCTGATCCTCGGCGAGCGGCGCTGCGAGTACGTCGAGACGACGCTCTCCGCCCCGCTCGGGATGCTCGCCTGCTGGGAGGCGCCGAGCGTGGAGTTCAGCCCCGCGCCAGGCGAAACGGTGCTGCTCTACACGGACGGGCTGCTGCGCCGCACCGGGGACGCGATGGACCGCGCCTTCGCCCGGCTGCACTCCGCCGCCGCCTCCGTACCGAAGCCGGACCGGCACGATCCGGCGGCCGTGGCCGACCACGTCCTGCGCACGGTGCTCCCCGACGGCCTCGACCGGAGCGATGCCACCGAGGACGTCGTGATCCTCGCCGCCCGTTTCGACTGACCACCGGCCGACGTCCGGCGGCCCTTTCCGGTAACAGGTCCTTCGGCCCTGGGCCCCCTTCCGTACGCCCGTACGATGGGTGATGGTCCAGTGTCGTATCAAGGAGAGACAAATCGTGTCTGAGGAGCTCATCCCGGAGACCCCGGAGCAGGAGACCGAAGAGAACGAAGCAGCGGAGGCGATCAAGCAGCGGAAGAACGGCCTCTACCCGGCCGTCTCCGACGAGCTCGCCGAGAACATGAAGTCGGGCTGGGCCGACACGGAGCTGCACGACCTCCAGCCGATCCCCCAGGCCGAGCACACCGCGAACCGCCGCGCCGCGCTCTCCGCCCGCTTCCCCGGCGAGCGCCTGGTCATCCCCGCGGGCAACCTGAAGACCCGCTCCAACGACACCGAGTACGCCTTCCGCGCCTCCACCGAGTACGCGTACCTCACCGGTGACCAGACCCAGGACGGCGTCCTCGTCCTGGAGCCGACCGGCGCCACCGGACACGAGGCCACCCTCTACCTGCTGCCGCGCTCCAACCGGGAGAACGGCGAGTTCTGGCTCGACGGCCAGGGCGAGCTGTGGGTCGGCCGCCGCAACTCCCTCACCGAGGCCGAGCAGCTGCTCGGCATCCCCGCGAAGGACGTCCGCGAGCTGCCCGCCGCGCTGGCCGAGGCCACCGGCCCGGTCCGTAACGTGCGCGGCCACGACGCCGCCATCGAGGCCGCCCTCACCGACAAGGTGACCGCCGAGCGCGACGAGGAACTGCGCGTCTACCTCTCCGAGGCCCGCCTCGTGAAGGACGCCTTCGAGATCGCCGAGCTGCAGAAGGCCTGCGACGCCACCGCGCGCGGCTTCGAGGACGTCGTCAAGAGCCTCGACAAGGCCGAGGCGACCAGCGAGCGCTTCATCGAGGGCACGTTCTTCCTGCGCGCCCGTATCGAGGGCAACGACATCGGCTACGGCTCGATCTGCGCCGCCGGTCCGCACGCCACCACCCTGCACTGGGTCCGCAACGACGGCGCGGTCCGCGCCGGCGAGCTGCTGCTCCTGGACGCCGGGGTCGAGACCAACGACCTCTACACCGCCGATGTGACGCGGACCCTGCCGATCAACGGCACGTTCTCGCCGCTCCAGCGCAAGATCTACGACGCGGTGTACGAGGCCCAGGAGGCGGGCATCGCCGCCGTGAAGCCCGGCGCCGCCTACCGCGACTTCCACGACGCCGCGCAGCGCGTGCTCGCCGAGAAGCTCGTCGAGTGGGGTCTGCTCGGCGACCTGTCCGTGGACAAGGTCCTGGAGCTGGGCCTCCAGCGCCGCTGGACCCTGCACGGCACCGGCCACATGCTCGGCATGGACGTCCACGACTGCGCCGCCGCGCGGACCGAGACGTACGTCGACGGGACGCTGGAGCCGGGCGTCTGCCTGACGGTCGAGCCCGGCCTGTACTTCCAGGCCGACGACCTGACCGTGCCCGAGGAGTACCGGGGCATCGGCGTCCGGATCGAGGACGACATCCTCGTCACCGAGGACGGCAACCGGAACCTCTCCGACTCGCTGCCGCGTCAGGCGGACGAGGTCGAGAGCTGGATGGCACGGCTGAAGGGCTGAGCCCCTCCCGTACTGCCGTACGGCACGCGCCGGGGCGCGCCGCTCACTACACCGTGAGCAGCGCGCCCTCGCGCCATTTCAGTACCTTGTCGAAGCTCACCACCGCGCCGCGGCCCGGCCGGTTGCCGAACTGGACGTGGTCGGAGAGCTGCTGGATCAGGTCGAGGCCCCGGCCGCTCTCGGCATCGGCCTCGACCCGTTGGGAATGCGCGGCTGGGCGAAGCGCGCGGCGGGACGGAAATCCGGGCCCCGAGTCGCTGACCTCGATACGGCATTTCTCGCCGTCCAGATAGGCCGTGACCCGGTACTGCCCGGAGTCCGCGTAGGGACGTCCGGTCCCGGGACCCCCGAACTCCACGGAATCCCCGGGCTCCCCGGGCACCGTCCGGTCGCCGCCGTGCTCGACGGCGTTCGCACAGGCCTCGCTGAGCGCGACCGACAGGTCGAAGGAGATGTCCGGATCCACCCCCGCGGTTTCCATCGTGCCGAGCAGGAAACGACGGGCGAGCGGAACGCTCGCAGCTTCGCGCCGCAAATGGAGAGACCACCAGATGCTCATCTTTCAGCCTCCTGGCTGCGGCTCGACGTATCGGTACGTATTGCCGCCCTCGGCACTTCGTAAGCACGGATCGGGTGGGAGAGCCCTCGTTCGGCGGATGCGGATATTCGGCCGCCCGGTGTATGGATCGGCCGCGTCGCAGGTCACCGGAGTCCCACCCCGGTGGCCGGGGGTGCGCCCTCCTGGTCACCTGACCTGCGTGCCCCCGGTCCGTACATCCCCCGCGAACAGGCGCAACAAGCACGGTTGGGGACGGAACCTGATCTTCCGGACCTGCCGTACGGCACCCGGGGGCGCAGTGCGATGATGTCCCGGCCATGTCCACGCCTCGCGCACGCGCCGGAGCCGGTCTGCGGCTCATGAGGGCCGCGGTGTTCACCGCGGTCTGCGTCGTGCTGTCCGCGGCCGGACACACGCTCGCCGCCGGTACGGCCGTCCCCGCGTGGACGCTGCTCGCCGGATTCCTCGGCGTCCTCACCGTCGCCGCCCTCCTCGCCGGACGGGAACGCTCCCTTCCGGGCATCGTGGGCGCGCTGGCCGGCGGACAGATCCTCCTGCATGTGCTCTTCGCGTACGGCAGCCACGACGGCGGCCCGTCCGCCGCCGGAACCACGGGCGGCGACAACCCGCTCATCCGGTTCGCGTCCGGGCTCGTGTGCGGCGAAGGACCGGTCCGGCTGAACGCGGCCGAGGCCCACCGCATCGTCTCCTCGGCCGGCATCGACCCGTCGACGCTTCCGGGGGCGCACGCCCATCCCGGGACGGGCGGCGCGTCCGGCGCGGCCCAGGCCGCGGCTTCGGCGGGACCGGACGGGGCCTCGGGCATCGCCCAGGTCTGCGCCGCGGTCACCGCGATGCTGCCGAGCCTGCCGATGTTCCTGGCCCACGTCCTCGTCGCGCTCGCCACCGGCTGGCTGCTGCGCCGCGGCGAGATCGCCCTCTTCGCGCTGGCCCGGCTCTCCGCCCACACCGCCCAGGCGCTGGCCGCCGGGGCCCGGCTCCGGTCCCTGCGCGCCGCGCTCGCCCTCGTCCGCGCGCTGCGGGCCGGGGAGCGTGAGCAGCTCGTGGCCGGACCGCGCGCTCCGCGCCACGGCGACGACATCCCCCTGCCGACCGCCGGGGATCCTCTGCAGCACCTGGTGATCAGGCGCGGGCCTCCGTCGGCCCCGTACGCCCTCGCAGCCTGACGCGACGCCTCCACCGGGCCCCGCGGACCGCTCACGCACATCCCTGTGCACGCGCGCTCCCCGCACGGAACCGCACCCCGAGGTGTCGTGATGCCGCCGCGCATCCGCGCGCCGGACCACCGTGTTCCGTTTACCTGTGGAGATTCCTGCCATGAAGCTTTCCCGTATCGCCCTCGCCGGCGGCGTCGCCGCGTCCACCGTCCTGCTGATCGCCGGCCCGGCCGCCGCGCATGTCAGCGTCCAGCCGGTGGGCGAGGCCGCCAAGGGCGGATACGCCACGCTCAACTTCAAGGTCCCCAACGAGCGCGACCAGGCCTCGACGGTGAAGCTCGAAGTGAACTTCCCGGCCGACCACCCGCTCTCCTCCGTCACCCCGCAGGCCGTCCCCGGCTGGAAGATCAAGATCGACAAGAGCAAGCTCGACAAGCCTCTCGAGGTGCACGGCCGGAAGATCACCGAGGCCGTTTCCAAGGTGACGTGGACGGCGGACGACAGCGAGATCGCCCCCGGCTACTTCCAGCAGTTCCCGGTCTCCGTCGGCGCGCTCCCCGAGGACGCCGACCAGCTCGTCTTCAAGGCGATCCAGACGTACGACAACAAGGAAGTCGTCCGCTGGATCGAGGAGCCCACCGAGGGCGGCGAGGAGCCCGACAGCCCCGCCCCGGTCCTGAAGCTCACCGCCGCCACCGACGACCACCACGGTGGCGGCGCGGCCGACGACGCCAAGAAGGCCGACGACGCGAAGGAGGGCGACGACCACAAGGCCGCCGACACCGCCGCGCCGGCCAAGGAGACCCACGCCGCCGCGTCCTCCTCCTCCAGCGACACCACCGCCCGCACCCTGGGCATCATCGGCATCGTCATCGGTGTCGCCGGTGTCGCGTTCGGCGTGCTCGCCGGACGCCGCCGCTCGGCCTGACCGGCCGGTTCCCCCACCCGCACCACGTTCAGGACATCTCTTTCATGCGCAACAGAAAAGCAGTGACGGCCGTGGCGTTCGCCGCCGCGGCCGCACTGGCCCTCTCCGCCTGCGGCACCGGTGACGACAAGGCGGGCTCCTCGGCCGTCGCCGACGTCAGCGCCCCGCCGAAGGACAAGGCCGCCACCGTCCTCGACCAGCCGTTCACCAAGCCGAACCTCGTCCTCACCGACACCCACGGCAAGGAGTACGACCTCCGCGAGGCGACCAAGGGCAAGCCGACGCTCATCTACTTCGGCTACACCAACTGCCCGGACGTCTGCCCGCTGACCATGAGCAACATCTCCCTCGCGAAGCGGGAGCTGCCCAAGGCCGACCAGGACAAGCTCCAGGTCGTCTTCGTCACCACCGACCCCGAGCGCGACACCCCCGCCTCGCTCGGCAAGTGGCTCTCCGCCCAGGACCCCACCTTCACCGGTCTCACCGGCGACTTCCCGACCATCCAGGCCGGGGCGCGGCAGATCGGCATCGGCATCGACGCGCCGAAGAAGGAGAAGGACGGGACCGTCGTCTCCATGCACGGCGCCCAGGTCATCGCCTTCTCCCCGAAGACGGACAAGGGGTATGTGCTCTACGGCGAGGACACCTCCGCCGAGGAGTACACGAAGGACCTCCCGAAGCTGATCAAGGGGGAGGCCCCGTGAACCGCCGCCGCACGGCTCTCGCCGGCGTCCTCGCCCTCACCACCGGGCTGACGCTGGCCGGATGCTCGTCGGACGGCGGGTCGGGCAGCGAGCCGGAGCTCAAGGTCGTCGGTGCCTTCATGCCGCAGCCGGTCAGCGACATGGCCGCCGGATTCCTCGTCGTACAGAACAGCGGCGGGACCGCGGACCGGCTCACCTCGGTGACCAGCCCGCTCTCCGACGACGTCACGATCCACGAGACGCAGAACCAGAAGATGCGCGAGGTCTCCTCGTTCGAGGTGCCCGCGAACGGCTCGCTGGATCTCGAACGCGGTGGCAACCACATCATGTTCATGAAGCTGAAGCAGAAGCCCAAGCAGGGCGAGAAGGTCTCCGTCGAGCTGCACTTCGAGAAGGCCGACCCCATCACGGTCGACCTGCCGGTGAAGGAAACCACCCACAACCCGAAGAAGCAGTGAGGGACTGAATCCAGATGTCTGCCACCGCCCCGTACGCCGGGCCCTCCCCGATACGACGACGGCCGCTCGCCGCCGCCGCGCTCCTCGCCGCGCTGGCCGGCCTGGTCTTCGGGCTGCTGCTGGCCGGCGCGGGCCCGGCGTCCGCGCACGCCGCCCTCACCGGGAGCGACCCGAGTGACGGGGCGGTGGTGGACACCGCGCCCAAGGAGGTCACCCTCAGCTTCTCCGAGGCGATCGCCGTGGGCGACGACTCCATCCGGGTCCTCGACCCGAGCGGCAAGCGCGCCGACACCGAGGCCGAGCCGCGCGATCTGTCCGAGGGCGGCACCGTCCGCTACGGCGTATCGCTCCACTCCGGACTGCCGGACGGTACCTACACGGTGGCCTGGCAGGCGATCTCCGCCGACAGCCACCCGATCTCCGGCGCGTTCACGTTCTCCATCGGCGCCCCGTCCGACACCACGGTGGCCCTGCCCTCCCAGGAGGCGGGCGGCGGCCCGGTCGGCGTCGTCTACGACATCGCGCGCTACACGGCGTACGGCGGATTCGTCCTGCTCGTCGGCGGCAGCGCGTTCGTCCTGGTCTGCTGGCGGGGCGGGGCGACCGCCCTGCCGATGCAGCGGCTCGTGGTCCGCGGCTGGCTCGCCCTGACCGCGGCGACCCTGGTCATGCTGCTGCTGCGCAACCCGTACACCGGCAGCGGGAAGTTCGCCGACGCCTTCGACCTCGCCGGACTCCAGGCCGTCCTGGACACCAAGCCCGGCGCCGCCCTCGTCTCCCGCCTCCTGCTGCTCGGGGCCGCCGCCCTGTTCATCGCCGTGCTGTTCGGTACGTACGCGCGGCGCGAGGACGAACGCGAGAAGAAGGACCTCACCTTCGGCCTCGCCGTCGGCGGCGGCGTGGTCGCGACGGGCATCGCCGCCACCTGGGCCATGTCCGAGCACGCCTCGACCGGCATCCAGGCGAACATCGCCATGCCGGTGGACGTCCTCCACCTGCTGGCCGTCGCCGCCTGGCTCGGCGGACTCGCCTCGCTGCTGGTGGCGCTGTACCGGACGCCGGACATCGGGAGCGCGGCGGTACGGCGGTTCTCGACGGTCGCGTTCGGCAGTGTCGTGGTCCTGGCGGCGACCGGGATCTACCAGTCCTGGCGGCAGGTCGGCTCCTGGTCGGCGCTGACCGGTACGCGGTACGGGCAACTGCTCGTCCTCAAGGTGGCGCTGATCGCCGTCCTGCTCGCGGTCGCCTGGTTCTCCCGGCGCTGGACGGGACGGCTGACGGACCCGGCGGTGGCCTCCGGGGACACCGACGAGGAGGCCGCGGAGGCTCCCGAGGACGTCGAGGACATCCCGGCCGACACCGACCCCGAGCGCGCCGCACAACTGGCCCGGCAGCGGGCCGCCCTGACCGCCACGAAGAAGAAGCGGATACGGGACGCCGACGCGGAGCGCTCCGGACTGCGCCGCTCGGTCCTGGCCGAGACCGCCGTCGCCGTCGTCCTGCTGGCCGTCACCACCATGCTGACGTCCACCGAGCCGGGCCGTACGGAGGAGGAGGCCGCGAACGGCACCCCGGCCGCGAGCGCTCCCGCGGCGGGCGGCCCGGTCAACCTGAAGATGCCGTTCGACACCGGCGGCCAGAACGGCAAGGGCACCGTCCGCATCGACATCGAACCCGGGCGGACCGGCTCCAACGATCTGCATGTGTGGATCGACGGCAGCGACGGCAGGCCCATGGACGTCCCCGAGGTGAAGCTCGCCCTCACCCTGGAGTCGAAGGACATCGGCCCGCTGCCGGTCGTCCCGGACCGGCTGGCCGAGGGGCACTGGTCGGCGAGCGCCGTACAGATTCCGATGGCCGGGGACTGGAGGATCGACGTGACAGTACGGACGTCGGACATCGACCAGGTCACCATCGACAAGAACGCGAAGATCGGCTGAGTACGTGAGCAAGACCAAGAAGCAGACCCCGGCCCGGGCCGCCACGGCCGTCGGCCCGGACGGCGGCGACGGTGCCGCTGTTGACCGCGCCGCTGGTGACGGTGCCGCCCCCGTCGGCGTCTCGCGGCGGCGGCTGCTGGGGACGGCGGGCGCCGCGGGCGCCACCGGGCTGGTGCTGGGCGCCGGGGGCGGGGCCGCCGGGTATGCCGCCACCCGACCCGATGAGCCGGTCGCGCTGACGACCGTGGGGGCGACCGAGGCGATGTTTCACGGGAAACATCAACCGGGAATCACCACTCCGCTTCAGGCCCGGGGCCATCTCACCGCCTTCGACCTGGTGGCGGGCGCGGGGCGCAAGGAGGCCGCGGCCCTGCTGCGGCGCTGGTCCGCGGTGGCGAAGGAGCTGATGGCGGGCCGCCCGGCGGCCGGTGCGGCGGACGGCCCCGGGCACGACACCGGGATCGCCCTGGACGCGGGTCCGTCGTCCCTGACCGTCACCTTCGGCTTCGGCCGGACGTTCTTCGGGCGTACGGGGCTGAACGACCGCCTGCCCGCCGCGCTCGACCCGCTGCCCGCGTTCTCCGCCGACGCCCTCGACGCCAAGCGGTCCAACGGCGACCTGTGGGTGCAGATCGGCGCGGACGACGCGCTGGTCGCCTTCCACGCACTGCGGGCCCTCCAGAAGGAGGCCGCCGGCACGGCACGGGTGCGGTGGCAGATGAACGGCTTCAACCGCACCCCCGGCGCGACCGCCCGGCCGATGACCGCCCGCAACCTGATGGGCCAGATCGACGGGACCGGCAACCCGAAAGCGTCCGACGGGGACTTCGACCGGCGCGTCTTCGTGCCCGCGTCCCCGGGGAAGCCGCAGGAGTGGATGGAGGGCGGTTCGTACGCCGTCGTCCGCCGGATCCGGATGCTCCTGGACGACTGGGAGAAGCTTCCGGTGGAGCGCCAGGAGCGGGTCATCGGGCGGCGGAAGGCGGACGGGGCGCCCCTGAGCGGGGGGACCGAGACCACGGAGATGGACCTCGACAAGGCGGGCCCGGACGGCCGGCTCGTGATCCCCGACAACGCCCACGCCCGGATCTCCTCGCCCGGGGAGAACGGCGGGGCGGCCATGCTGCGCCGTCCGTTCTCGTACCACGACGGCATCGCGGAGGACGGCACTCCGGACGCCGGGCTCCTGTTCATCTGCTGGCAGGCGGACCCGTTCCGGGGCTTCGTTCCGGTGCAGCGCAAGCTCGACCGGGGCGACGCGCTGTCGCCGTTCCTGAGGCACGAGGCGAGCGGGGTGTTCGCGGTCCCGGGCGGGGCGGCGGAGGGCGAGTACGTGGGACAGCGGCTCCTGGAGTCGTAGGCCCGCGTACGGCCGGGTAGGGCACTCGACCGCATTCTGAGACAGCGCGGCGGGCCGCTCGGGGCGCATTAGGGTGACCGTATGTCAGCCACGCGCTACGCCTATCTCGGCCCCGAAGGCACCTTCACCGAGGTCGCCCTCCGTACGCTCCCCGAGGCCGCCACCCGGGAACTCGTCCCGATGCTGTCCGTACCGGCCGCCCTGGACGCCGTACGTATCGGAGAGGCGGCGGCAGCGCTCGTACCGATCGAGAACTCCGTCGAGGGCGGTATCACCGCGACCCTGGACGAGCTGGCCGGCGGGGAACCGCTGATGATCTACCGCGAGGTGCTGCTCTCCATCACCTTCGCGCTGCTGGTCCGGCCCGGGACCAAGCTGTCGGACATCAAGACGGTCACCGCACACCCGGCCGCCCAGCCGCAGGTGCGCAAGTGGATGGCGGAGCACCTCCCGGGCGCCCTGTGGGAGTCGGCGGCGTCCAACGCGGACGGGGCCCGGCTGGTCCAGGAGGGGCGGTACGACGCCGCGTTCGCCGGGGAGTTCGCCGCCGCCACCTACGGCCTGGAGCCGCTGGTGACGGAGATCCACGACGCGGAGAACGCCCAGACCCGCTTCGTCCTGGTGGGCCGGCCCGCCCGGCCCTCCGCACCGACCGGCGCGGACAAGACCTCCGTGGTGATCTGGCTGACCGACGACCATCCCGGCGCCCTGCTGGAGCTCCTCCAGGAGTTCGCGGTGCGTGGCGTCAACCTGATGCTGATCCAGTCCCGCCCGACCGGCGAGGGCATCGGCAACTACTGCTTCGCCGTGGACGCGGAGGGGCACATCGCGGACCGGCGGGTCGGGGAGGCCCTGATGGGGCTGAAGCGGATCAGCCCGAAGGTCCGATTCCTCGGCTCGTACCCGCGGGCGGGTGTCTCGCCGGACGAGGTGCGGCCCCTGCGGGCGGGCACGTCGGACGCGGCGTTCACGGAAGCCTCCGACTGGCTGGCGCGCAGCCAGGACGGCCGGATCTGACGGAAGGGCGGGGAGAAGCCCGGCACAAGCGCTGCCGACAGCCTTCTCGCGCGCTCCGCAGCGGTGCGATCTACAGATAGTCACGCACTCCGGAGAGTTATCCACAGGAAGGCGGCTCGACCTGGGGACAAGTCGACACCTCAATGCGGCATCGTCGACAAATCGATCCAGTCCCCTCAGGGCAGTCCACAGACGCTTGAGGCGGCACGAGTCATCGCGTGTCACCTCAATTCCCTTGATCAACTCTTTGGGGCGACGGAATCCCATCCGAATGAGCACGCGAGCCAGGTTTGAACGGAGATTCCAGGGGGCTTCGTCCAGCTTCCGGAACAATGCCCTCCGGCATCCACAGAACTTCCACACAGCCTGTGGATAACTATTCCGACATCCACCCTCCTGTGGACAACGGCGGCCGGAACGCCCCCAACTCCCGCCCCGCCCACGGTCGGTACGTCAACGGGAGCCGCACCTTCTGCCCTGTTCAGGGGAGTTAACCGCCGTTATCGACGCCCCCCTCCCGCTCCGACGCCACGACCGTCCGCGATTCCCCCACAGAAATATCAATTCAGGCAATTCGGTCATAGAGACACGCTCGGCAATATCGGTTCGAGTGCCAGAACCGCGCACCGGTAGCCTGGAGGGGTGATTGACCTTCGCCTGCTCCGTGAGGACCCCGACCGTGTTCGCGCCTCCCAGCGCGCCCGTGGAGAGGACGTCGACCTCGTCGACGCCCTGCTCTCCGCCGACGAGCTGCGCAGGTCGTCCGGCGTCCGCTTCGACGAACTCCGCAACGAACAGAAGTCGCTCGGCAAGCTGATCCCCAAGGCCACTCCCGAGGAGCGCACCGAGCTCCTCAAGAAGGCCGAGCAGCTCAAGGCCGACGTCAAGGCGGCCGACGCCGCCCAGGACGAGGCCGACGCCGACGCCAAGCGGCTGCTGCTCCAGCTCGGCAACATCGTCCACGAGGACGTGCCGGTCGGCGGCGAGGAGGACTTCGTCGTCCTGGAGACGCACGGCACCATCCGCGACTTCGGCGCCGAGGGCTTCGAGCCCAAGGACCACCTGGAGCTCGGCGAGGCGCTCGGCGCCATCGACATGGAACGCGGGGCGAAGGTCTCCGGCTCGCGGTTCTACTACCTCACGGGCGTCGGCGCGCTCCTGGAGCTCGCCCTCGTCAACGCGGCGATCGCCCAGGCCACCGAGGCCGGCTTCACCCCGATGCTGACCCCGGCGCTGGTCCGTCCCCGCGCCATGGAGGGAACCGGCTTCCTGGGCCAGGCCGCGGAGAACGTGTACCACCTGGAGAAGGACGACTACTACCTGGTCGGCACCTCCGAGGTCCCGCTCGCCGCGTACCATATGGACGAGATCATCGACGCCGACAAGCTGCCCCTGCGGTACGCCGGGTTCTCCCCGTGCTTCCGCCGCGAGGCCGGCACGTACGGCAAGGACACCCGCGGCATCTTCCGCGTCCACCAGTTCGACAAGGTCGAGATGTTCTCGTACGTCGACCCGGCGGACGCCGAGGCCGAGCACCGCAGGCTCCTGGAGTGGGAGAAGCAGTGGCTCACCGGTCTCGAACTGCCCTTCCAGGTCATCGACGTCGCCACCGGTGACCTCGGTGCCTCGGCCTCGCGGAAGTTCGACTGCGAGGCGTGGATCCCGACCCAGGGCAAGTACCGCGAGCTGACCTCCGCGTCGAACTGCGACGGTTTCCAGGCCCGACGCCTGTCCGTCCGGATGCGCGACGGCAAGAAGGTCCAGCCGCTGGCCACGCTGAACGGCACGCTCTGCGCCGTACCCCGCACGATCGTGGCGCTCCTGGAGAACCACCAGCTCCCCGACGGCTCGGTCCGGGTTCCCGAGGTGCTCCGTCCGTACCTGGGCGGGCGCGAGGTCCTGGAACCGGTCGCCAAGTGACCTTCCCGTACAAGCTCGTCGCGACCGACCTCGACGGCACGCTGCTGCGCGGGGACGACACGGTCTCCGAGCGCACCCGCGAGGCGCTGGCCGCCGCCACGGCGGCCGGTGCCGCGCACATCATCGTCACCGGACGCGCCGTCCCCTGGACCCGGCACATCCTGGACGACCTCGGTTACGAGGGGCTCGCCGTCTGCGGTCAGGGCGCGCAGGTCTACCACGCGGGCGAGCACAAGCTGCTGACGTCGCTGACCCTGGACCGGCAGCTCGCCGGTCTCGCGCTGTCCAAGATCGAGGCGGAGGTCGGCCCGCTGCACCTGGCGGCCAGCCGCGACGGTCTTGAGGGCGAAGTCCTGGTCGGCCCCGGCTACCAGGTACAGGAGGGGCCGCTTCCGTATCTCTTCGTGGATGACGCCACCGAGATGTGGACGGCCCCGCTCAACAAGGTCTACATACAGCACCCGGAGCTGGACGACGACGCCCTGGCCTTCGCCGCGCGGGCGGCCGTCGGCAGCCTGGTCGACGTGGTCATGGCCGGGGCCGGTGTGGTCGAGATCCTGCCGCTGGGACTGAGCAAGGCGACCGGCCTCTCGCTGGCCGCCCGTCGGCTCGGGGTGAAGGCGGCCGACACGATCGCCTTCGGTGACATGCCGAACGACATCCCGATGTTCGGCTGGGCCCAGCACGGCGTGGCCATGGCCAACGCCCACGACGACCTGAAGGCCGTCGCCCACGAGATCACGGCGTCCAACGAGGACGACGGCATCGCGGTGGTGCTGGAGGAGCTGCTCCGCTCGGCGCCCGTACAGCCCGCACGGTAGGACGAGCCTGCGGTAGGCCGCCCCACCTGCACCCCGGAAAGCGCGACAGCGGCCCGGCACCGTTTCCCACGGTGCCGGGCCGCTTCACTCAGCGCTGCCCGTCACGGCGACGCAGATCCTTCAGCTGCCCCGCGAAGGCGTCCATCCGCCCGTCGAGCCGCACGACATCCTGCTGCACATCCGTCAGCCGCAGACTCATCGCGCCGACCACCTGATGGGTCATCTCCACCTTCCGGTCCAGGCTGTCGAGCCGCTCCGACATGCGCACCAGCACCGGCCCGAGCTCCTGCAGCGCACTGCCGACTCCGGTGAGGCAGCTCTCGATGCGCGTGACGCGCTGGTCGAGGGAGGCGTACTGCGTACGGAGCGACTCCTCGGCGTCGAGGAGGTACGTACGCACGCAGCGGGCGATGTCGCTGTCGCGAAGAAGCATCGCGATGTTGAGGACGGTGCGGCGGGTGTAGAGGGTCAACTGCGTCGCAGCCTGTGGATAACTTTCTCGCCTCTCCTCCCATAGGGACAACATGTCCCTATGGAAGACGCGCAGCTCAGCGCCGCGCAGCAGGATGAGGCCATTCTCTTCAACCTCCGCCCGGTGCCGCTGCGTCACCTTCTTCACGGCCTCTGTGGATACCTCGAAGTAATGAGCCACATCCTCTGTGCGAACGTGAATTCCGTCCGGGAGCATGACAAGGCTCTTCACCTTGTCGAGGACATCGACGCGCCCCATCTGCTCCCCGCGCAGCGCGCGCGATTCGAGCAGGGCGACTTCCGTGGGCATGGATGTGCCTTTCGTACGAGGGAATGACGAGGGCGGCCCACACCCCGGGCTTCAGGGGTGGAGGACGCTCACGGTTGCCACTCACTCGATGACCGGTCCGGTGGGCCGAGCCTCACCCGGTGCCGGCATTCCCCGATTTCACGATCGCTACGACGCCACGGATTCCAGTTGCCTCCACGCACCCTGCCCAACGACCCGATAAACACAACGTCACGCGGACGCCTGTCCGGTCATACGACGACCCCCGCCCTTGCTCCGGAACAAGGGCGGGGGTCGTCGGGGCGCGGCAGGGGGCTCAGGCCGGTGGCCTCACTCCTCGCCCGCCAGCTTCAGCGCCCGCAGCTTCTGGCCCGCGTACCAGGTGGCGGCCGCCGTGACCACGACCAGCAGGACCGTGGCGAGCGGCAGCCCGACCTCCGAGGTCACCGCGCCGTCGCCCGCGACCTTCTGGGCGACCGCCAGGGACCACTGCTGGACGCTGAGCGTCCGCGCACCGGCCACCAGGCTGCCGAAGAGGGCCTCCCAGACCAGCGCGTAGACCAGGCCGAGGACGACCGCGTGCCGGCTGACCGTGCCGAGCAGCAGGAACAGGGCGCTGTAGGCGATCGAGGCGACCAGCGCCGCGACCGTGTAGGCGACGGCGATCTGCTGGCCGTTTCCGTTGAGGATCAGTCCCGCGAGCAGTGTCGGCAGGGCCGAGAACACCATGGTCACCGCGATGGCCACGATCAGCTTGGTGAAGATGATCGTGGGCCGTTTCACCGGCTTGGCGAGCAGATAGACGATCGAGCCGTCGTCGATCTCCGGGCCGATCGCCCCGGTGCCCGCGATCACGCCGATCAGCGGCACCATCGTGGCGATGGCGAAGCCGCCGAGGACGTTCGAGGCGATCTGGTCGTCGGCCCCGGCGAACATGCGCACGGCCGCGGCGATGAGCAGCAGCAGGGCGGGCAGGACGAACAGGATGGCGGCCCGGCGCCGGCCGAGCAGGGCCCGGTAGGTGAGCCGGGCGACTGTGGGGTCGTACATGACGGTGCACAGCTCCTTTCAGGCCACTACTCAGGCCGCTACGAGATAGGAAAAGACCGATTCGAGGGACTCGTCGGACGGCGAGACGGTGAGCAGCCGGATGCCCTGCTCCCGGGCGACCTTCGGCAGCAGTTCGGTGAACCGCCCGAAGTCGACGGCCTGGATGCGCAGCGCCTTCTCGCTCAGGTCGACCTCGATGCCCGCCGTGGAAGGGTCGGCGATGAGCGCGGCCGCGAGGGCCCGGTCGTCGCTGGAGCGCACCAGATAGCGGTGCGGCCGGTCCTTCATCAGCCGGCGGATCTTGCGGAAGTCGCCGGAGGCGGCGTGCCGGCCCGCCACGATCACCTCGATGTGCGAGGCCAGTTGCTCGACCTCCTCGAGGATGTGCGAGGAGAACAGGACCGTACGGCCCTCGGCGCCCATCCGCCGCAGCAGCTCCATCAGCTGCATCCGCTGGCGCGGGTCCATTCCGTTGAACGGTTCGTCCAGGAGCAGCACGGAGGGCTCGTGAACCAGCGCGGAGGCCATCTTCACGCGCTGGCGCATGCCCTTGCTGTACGTGGCGATCTTGCGGTCCTGCGCGTACTCCATCTGGACCGTGGCGAGCGCCTTCTGTGCCTCGGCACCGCCCAAACCCTGGAGTTCGGCGTTGGCGACGACGAATTCCCTGCCGGTGAGGAAGTCGTACATCCCTTCCCGCTCCGGGACGATGCCGATCTCCTTGTAGACGGCCTCGTTGCGCCAGATCGTCCGGCCGTCGAGCGTGACCTTTCCCGTGGAGGGGGCGAGGAAGCCGCCCATCATGTTGATGAGGGTGGACTTCCCGGCGCCGTTCGGTCCGAGGAGTCCGGTGACGCCGGGGCCCACGGTCATGGAGACGTCGTTGACGGCGACCACGTTGCCGAACCAGCGCGAAGTGTGGTCGATCTCGATGGTGGTCACAGCCCGACCCTCCGGTAGCGGCGCATCAGGACGGCGTACGAGCCGACGACGAGCGCGAGAACAACGATCAGGTAGACCACGCCGACTCCGGCGCCGGGGCCTTCCCCTCCGGGGAAGGCGGAGGTCGCGCCGAGGAACGCGGTCTGGACGCCGTCGATCAGGGTGATCGGCGAGAAGAGGCCGAGCCACTGCACGGCCCCTTCCGAACCGGTCTCCCAGGCGATGGCCTGGACCGTGGAGACGGCGCCGTAGGTGATGGTCAGGAGGGCGATCACCGCGGCGACGCCGAAGCCGCGCCGCGGGGTCAGGGCGGCCATCACCAGGCCGAGCCCGGCGAACAGCACGGACAGCAGCGCCACCGACACCAGCCCCTGGCCGAACCACTTGGTCTGATCGGCGAAGTCGAACTTCGCGAGCAGAGAGCCCACGTAGAGGATGAGCAGCGGCGCACCGGTGAGGATGAAGAGCGCCGAGGCGGTGGCGGCGAACTTCGCGACCACGTAGTCGGCGTGCTCGATCGGCCGCGAGAAGTACAGGGGGACGCTCTTGAAACGGAGGTCCCGGGAGACCGCCTGCGGGGCCTGGGCGGCGATGAAGAGACCGATGACGGCCTGCAGGTAGATCGCGTACGAGGTGTACTTGACCACCAGTTTGGTGGCGTCCGGAGCGGCCATGGAGACCGCCACCAGGATCGCGGCGACCAGCGCCATCACGCCGAACAGCAGCATGGGCAGCACCTTGGACTTGGCGGAACGGCCCAGTCCGAAGGAGCCCCGCAGGGTCTGCGAGAACAGCGAGCGGCGGGCGTAGGCCCGGCCGAGCCGCGGTCCGTCGTAGGAGCGGTAGCCGATGTTGTGGATCCGGGAGGCGTCGCGCCCGGCCGCGGCCTTGGTCTCAGTGCTCATCGCGACCGCTTCCCTTCTGCTGGACGGCCCCGGCGGTGGTGGCCGCGGCCGGGACGGCGGCTGCCTGCGCCGCGCCCTGTTCGGTACGGAAGACCTCGGCGATCTGGTGGCGGCGCTGTTCCATGCGGACCAGGCCGAGCCCGAGCCCGGCGACGCTGTCGCGGACCACGTCGTACGTCTCCTCGCCCGTCGCCTCGATCAGGAGGATGTGGCCCGCGCCCGGCAGCCCCTCCGTGTCGATCCCGTCGTGGCCGATGAGCGTGACCCCGGCGTCGGTGAGGACCTTGCGCAGCGCGCCGGTGCCGTCGGGGTGGGTGTCGCTGTCGGTCACCTCGACCGCGAGGGTCGCGGTGGTCTGGGTGAAGTCGCTGGTGGAGCTGGAGCGCAGGAGCGTTCCGCCGTCGATGACGACGACGTGGTCGCAGGTGCGTTCCAGCTCGCCCAGGAGGTGCGAGGTCACCAGGACGGAGATGCCGAAGTCGGTGTGGATCCGGCGGATCAGACCGAGCATCTCGTCCCGGCCGACCGGGTCGAGGCCGTTGGTCGGCTCGTCGAGCAGGACCAGCTGGGGGTCGTGGACGAGGGCCTGGGCCAGCTTGACCCGCTGCTTCATGCCGGTCGAGTAGCCGCCGATGGGGCGGTAGCGCTCCTCGTAGAGGCCGACGTGACGCAGGGTGTCGGCCGTGCGTTCGCGGGCCGCGGTGGGCGGCAGCCCCGACATGCGCGCCATGTGCACGACGAACTCGGTCGCCGAGACGTCGGGCGGCAGGCAGTCGTGCTCGGGCATGTATCCCACCCGTTCCCGGATGGCTGCGCCGCTGGTCGCGACGTCGAGCCCGAGCACCGCGGCCCGGCCTTCGGTGGCGGGGGAAAGACCCAGCAGGATCTTGATCAGTGTGGACTTGCCGGCTCCGTTGGAACCCACCAGACCGGTCACACCCGGTCCGATGTCCAACGTGAGCCGGTCAAGCGCGGTCACCCGGGGGAACCGCATGCTCAGGGCTTCGGTAGCGATTACGGCTGTCACGGAAATGACGTTAGTGGCGCGTACCACAGAGGTCGTCAGCCCTGACGGTTGGATCCGCGTCAGACTCCAGGCGTACACGCCCGTAGGGGGATACGCCTCGATCCGCCGCGAAGCCCGGGTTTTCCCCAGGCCGTGCGCACCTCTTGACGCAGCCGCCGGACATTGTCACATTCATCAGTGTCACGTTACGGACACGTACCGCACACGGCAGGGAACGGACGGTGGCATGACCGGCTTGGCCAAGGCAGTGCAGGACACCAACACCCCGGAGCTGCGGGGGTTCAGAGAGGTTCAGCGCCTGGCCTACGCCTGCGCGGAGGCGGTCGCCGGCCAGTTGCGCTCGGGCGTGACCGAGCGCGAGGCGGCCCGGATGCAGCGGGTGTGGCTGCGCGAGCGCGGTGTGCGCGACTGGTTCCACCTCCCGTTCGCCTGGTTCGGGGACCGTACGGCGTTCGCGGGGTTCAAGGTGCCGCTGCAGTTCTTCCCGACCGACCGGAAGCTGGAGCCGGGGATGCCGTTCATCCTCGACATGGCCCCGGTGTACAGGGGGTTCACCGCCGACGTCGGGTATGCGGGATGCCTCGGCCTCAATCCGCTGCACGACAGGCTGCTGGCCGATCTGGAGGCCCACCGCGAGCTGATCCTGCGCGAGGTGCGCGAGCGCCGTTCGCTGCGCGAGATCTACGAGGACGTCGAACGCCTCATGAACGCGCAGGGATACGCGAACCGGCACCGGGCCTACCCCTTCGGCGTGATCGCCCACAAGGTCGACCGTGTCGCCGAACGCCGTTGGTCCCCGCAGGTGTTCGGCTTCGGCACCCAGGCTCTCAAGGGGCTCGTGAGCGACGCGCTGCACGGCCACCGGGAGGGCTGGTCGCCGCTGTGGAGCCCTTACCGCTTTTCCGACCACCCGCCGCAGCCGGGCCTGTGGGCGGTCGAACCCCACCTCGGATTCCGGGGTACGGGCGCGAAGTTCGAGGAGATTCTGGTCGTCACCGACTCCAGGGATCCCGAGCAGAGCGCTTTCTGGCTGGACGACGATCTGCCGCATGTGCGGCGCTGGGCCGAGGAGAAGGTGGCGGCGTGAATCTGTCTCAGGCACGTGAGCGGACCGTGCGTACGGGAGGCGTCGAGCTGTGCGTCGCCGAGCTGGGCGACGCGGGCCGGCCGACCGTGGTGCTGGTCCATGGCTACCCGGACAGCAAGGAGGTCTGGTCGGAGGTCGCCGCACGGCTGGCCGAGCACTGGCACGTGGTGCTGTACGACGTGCGGGGGCACGGCAGGTCCACCGCCCCGAAGCCGCTTCGCGGCGGCTTCACCCTGGAGAAGCTGACCGACGACTTCCTCGCCGTGATCGACACGGTCAGCCCGGACCGGCCGGTGCACGTGGTCGGTCACGACTGGGGATCCGTCCAGTCCTGGGAGTTCGTCACGGTCGGCCGGACCGAGGGCCGGATCGCCTCCTTCACCTCGATGTCCGGGCCGTCCCTCGACCACTTCGGCCACTGGATCAAGCACCGGATGACCCGCCCCACTCCGCGCAAGGTGGGCCAACTGCTCGGCCAGGGAGCGAAATCCTGGTACGTGTACATGCTCCACACCCCCGTCGTGCCGGAGCTCGCCTGGCGCGGGCCGCTCGGCAAGCGCTGGCCGGGGATCCTGGAGCGGCTGGAGAAGGTGCCCGCCGGCGACTACCCCACCGCCTCCCTCCCGAACGACGCGGCGCACGGCGCCTGGCTGTACCGCGACAACGTCCGTGCCCGGCTGCGCAGGCCCCGCCCGGACGCCTACGCCCACGCACCGGTCCAGCTGATCACCCCGACCGGGGACTCCTTCCTCTCCGAGCGGCTCTACGACGGTCTTGAGGACTGGGTCCCCACGCTGGTACGCCGCTCGCTGCCGGCCAAGCACTGGGTGCCCCGGACCCGGCCCGACCAGCTCGCCTCCTGGATCGACGAGTTCGTCACCGCGAACGAGTCCGACGCGCGGGACGGCGCGCCCGTGCAGCAGACCGTGGCGCGGGGACCCTACGCAGAGCGGTTCGGCGGTCAGCTGGTCCTGGTGACGGGCGCGGCCTCCGGCATCGGGCGGGCCACGGCGTTCGCGTTCGCCGAGGCGGGCGCCCGGATCGTGGCCGTGGACCGCGACGCGGAGGGCGCCGCCCGCACCGCGGAGATGGCGCGGCTGATCGGGGCGCCCGCGGCCTGGGGCGAGGCCGTCGACGTCGGCGACGAGGCCGAGATGGAGAAGCTCGCCGCCCGGGTCGCCGCCGCGTACGGAATCGTCGACGTCCTGGTCAACAACGCCGGGATCGGCCTCTCCGGGTCCTTCCTGGAGACCACGAGCGAGGAGTGGAGGAAGGTCCTCGACGTCAATCTGTGGGGAGTCATCCACGGCTGCCGGCTCTTCGGCAAGCAGATGGCGGACCGCGGCCAGGGCGGCCACATCGTCAACACCGCGTCGGCCGCGGCCTTCCAGCCCTCCCGGGCGCTGCCCGCGTACAGCACGTCGAAGGCGGCCGTGCTGATGCTCAGCGAGTGTCTGCGGGCCGAGCTGGCGGGGAAGTCGATCGGGGTGAGCGCGATATGCCCCGGCATCGTCAACACCAACATCACCGCCACCACGCGGTTCGCCGGGGCTGACGCGGCGGAGGAGGAGCGGCTGCAGAAACGGACGAGCCGGCTCTACGGACGGCGCAACTACCCCCCGGAGAAGGTCGCCGACGCCATCCTGCGGGCGGTCGTGCGCAACCAGGCCGTGGTCCCGGTGACCCCGGAGGCGCGCGGCGCCCGGCTGCTGTCCCGGCTGAGCCCGGGGGCGCTGCGCTCCGTGGCCCGGCTGAAGCCGCCGCTGTGACCGGGACCGGGGCGGGCGCGGGGGCCGGAGCCGCCGAGTACCGGATCGAGGACCTGGCTCACGCCAGCGGGGCCACGGTGCGCACGATCCGTGCCTATCAGGACCGGGGGCTGCTCCCGACGCCCGAGCGGCGCGGACGGGCCAATGTGTACCGGGAGGCCCACCTGACCCGGCTGCTGCAGATCGCGGACCTGCTCGACCGGGGGTACACCCTGGCCAGCATCAAGGAGTTGCTGGAGGCGTGGGACGCGGGGCGGGGGCTCGGCGGAGTGCTCGGGCTCGTCGCGGAGGTGCAGGGGCCGTGGACGGACGAGGAGGCGGACCGGATCACCCGAACGGAGCTGGACGCGAAGTTCGGCGGCGCGCAGGACGACGAGGCGATCGCGGAGGCCGTGGCGCTCGGCGTGCTGGAGCGCGTGCCCGGCCGGGACGACGAGTTCCTCGTGCCCAGTCCACAAGAGTTGTCGGTGGCGGCCGAGTTGTACGCAGCCGGAGTGCCGCTGACGGCAATCTCCGGCCATTTGCGGGAGCTTCGCGGCCAGGTCGAGCACATAGCCTCCCGTTTCCTGGAGTTCACCACCGAGCACGTCTTCGCCCGCTATCTCGGCCACCGGCCGCCCACCGACGCCGACGCGGCCGAGGCGGCGTCGCTGGTGCGGCGGCTGCGGCCGCTCGCCCAGCAGACGGTCGACGCCGAACTGGCCCGGGCCATGAGGACGTTCGCCACCCGCCACCTGCATCACCACCTCGGCGCCGAGGAGACGGCGATCACCGAGAACACCACCCGCCCCGTGCTGCTGCCGGCGCGGACAACACAGGCCGTGCAGCAGCTGGTCGGCGCGGAGCGGGTGGCGGAGTTCGTCGCGGCGGCCGCCGAACGCGAGGTGCAGGCCCGCACCTTGGACGCGCTCACCGCATCTCATACAGAAGGCAATAAAGTTGACCAAAACGGCTAAATCGCCTGCCAGTTGTCCACAGATCCGTCACATTGCCTGTGGATAAGCCGAGTTGGCTGTGGATCAAACATCGGTACGGAGAAAGACGAAAAGAAGCCTGTAAGAAATCCGGATGCACCGATGAACCGCGCAGGGGCACTCTGACGCCATGGACGAACGTCGCACCGTCAGGGTGTCCAAGTACCTCTCGAAACATCTGCGGCACCAGCCGGAGCGCATCGGCATCACCCTCGACGAGAACGGCTGGGTGGCTATCGAGACGCTGCTGAGCGCGGCGGCCTCCCACGGCTTCGTCATCAGCCGCGCCGAGCTCGACCACGTGGTCACCGTCAACGACAAACGCCGCTTCGCGGTCGACGGCGACCGCATCCGCGCCAACCAGGGCCACACCGTCGCCGTGGACCTGGACCTGCCGCCGGCCGAACCGCCCGCGTACCTCTACCACGGCACGGTCGCCCGGGTGATGGGCGCGATCCGGGCCGAGGGTCTGCGCCCCATGACCCGCCACCATGTGCACCTGTCGCCCGACCGGGAGACGGCCACCCGGGTCGGCGCCCGCCGCGGCCGCCCCCTCGTCCTCACCGTGGACGCGGGCGCGATGCACCGCGCCGGGCATGTCTTCCGGGTCAGCGCCAACGGTGTCTGGCTCGCCGATGCCGTACCCCCCGAGTTCCTGCTCCTGCGCGACTGAGGACTTCGGCAGCGGGAGCCTCGGGGGTCACGCCAGCTGCGCGGGCGCCTCGGTGGCGATGCGCTCGAAGACCTTCGGGTCGACGTCGAAGACCGAGTCCGGGATCGGGGCGTGGACGACGATCTCGGTGAAGCCCAGCTCCGCATGGCGGCCCGCGAAGTCGACGAAGGCGTCCACGGACTCCAGCGGGGCGGTGCGGTCCGGGGTGAAGCCGGTCAGCAGGATCCGGTCCGGCTCCAAGGCGTCTCGCCCGATCTCCGCGCACGCCGCCGTGAACTTCTCGTTCTGCGCCCGCAGCGCGGCCCGCGACTCCTCCGGGGTGCCGTTCTCGTACAGCTTCGGGTCGCCGGTGGTGACCCACGCCTGCCCGTGGCGGGCGGCGAGCTTCAGCCCGCGCGGCCCGGTCGCGGCGACCGCGAAGGGCAGCCGAGGCCGCTGGACACAGCCGGGAATGTTGCGGGCCTCGTCCGCGGTGTAGTGGGTCCCGCGCTCGGTCACCGCGTCCTCGGTGAGCAGACGGTCCAGGAGCGGTACGAACTCGGCGAACCGGTCGGCACGTTCGCGCGGGGTCCAGGCTTCCTGGCCCAGCGCGGTGGCGTCGAACCCGCTGCCTCCGGCGCCGATGCCGAGCGTGATCCGGCCGCCCGAGATGTCGTCCAGGGAGATGAGCTCCTTGGCCAGCGTGACCGGGTGGCGGAAGTTCGGCGAGGTCACGAGGGTGCCGAGCCGCAGGCGTTCGGTGGCCGTCGCCGCGGCGGTGAGCGTGGGCAGGGCCCCGAACCACGGGCCGTCCCGGAAGGTCCGCCAGGACAGGTGGTCGTAGGTGTAAGCGGTGTGGAAGCCCAGCTCCTCCGCGCGCTGCCAGCGGTCACGACCGCCCTCGTTCCAGCGGTGGACGGGAAGGATCACGGTGCTCAGGCGGGGGCTCATGCCCCTGAGCCTACGACCGTGCGCACGCTCCGCGACCACCCGATGGCGTTGGCATATGCCTCTGGACCTTTCCGCAGATCAGCGCCTCCACCTACTCACATGTGCGCCCCTTCGCACGCCCGTGCACCCTCGTGGGCGAGAATGGCCCGGTGACCTCAGTGACCGCTACGCCTCTTCCCGCCGTGACCCGGCTGATCGCCACCGATCTCGACGGCACCCTGCTCCGCGACGACAAAACACTGTCCGCGCGCACCGTCACGGCCCTCGCGGCGGCCGAGGAGGCCGGGATCGAGGTCTTCTTCGTCACCGGCAGGCCCGCCCGCTGGATGGACGTCGTACGGAATCACGTACAGAGCCATGGCACGGCGATCTGCGCCAACGGCGCCGTGGTCACCGATCTGCGGACGGACGGCGACCTCCTCGCCGTACGGGCGCTGGAGCGCGACGCCGCCCTCCACGTCGTGCGCACCCTGCGCGAGGCGGCCCCCGGCACCTCGTTCGCCGTCGAGATGACCACCGGCATCAACTACGAACCGGCCTACCCGCCGTTCCACCTGGACCCGGGGGCCTCGGTCGCCGTCGCGGAGAAGCTGCTGCACGAGGACACCCCCGGGGCCGGCGCGCCCGTGCTCAAGCTGCTGGCCCACCACACCGAGCTGGCGCCCGACGCCTTCCTCGACCTGGCCCGTGCGACGGCCGGCGACCGGGCGGCCATCACCCGCTCCAGCCCGTCCGCGCTGCTGGAGGTCAGCGGGCTCGGCGTCTCCAAGGCCACGACCCTGGCCGCCTGTTGTGCCGAGCGTGGTATCTCGTCCGCCGAGGTGGTCGCCTTCGGCGACATGCCCAACGACATCGAGATGCTCAACTGGGCCGGCGCCTCCTTCGCCATGGGCAACGCCCACCCGGACGCGCTGGCCGCCGCCACGGGCCGAACCGCCACCAACGAGGAGGACGGGGTGGCCCTCGTCATCGAGCGGATCCTCGCCGCCCGCGCGGAGGACCGCACCCAGGCCGGCCGCACCCAAGCCCGCTGAAACCTTTCGGCACAACGGGGAGGCGACCGCTCACAGCGGCGCCTCCCACACCACCGTCGTACCGGCGCCGCCCTCCCCGATGCCCGGCTCGATCCGGCTCGACCCGCCCAGGGACTCGGCCCGGCGGGCCAGATTGCGCAGTCCGCTGCGGCGGCCGCCCTCCGGGATGCCCACCCCGTCGTCGGCGACCGAGAGCCGTACCGCGGCCCGCCCGTCCGGCAGCGTCACCGTCGCGTCGACGACCACATCGATCAGCGACGCCTCCGCGTGCCGGAAGGCGTTGGAGAGCGCCTCGCGCAACGCGGCGACCAGGTTCTTGCCGGTCAGCTCGCCGACGAGCGAGTCCACCGGCCCCAGGAAGCGGTGCGCGGGCTTGAAGCCGAGCGGGACGGCCGCCATGTTGATCTCCCGCAGAACGCGGGTGCGCAGCCCCGAGGGGGCCTCGGCCGGCTCCTGCTGCAGGGCGAAGATCGCCGTACGGATCTCCTGGATCGTCACGTCCAGCTCGTCGACCGCCCGGCCGACACCGGTCCGTACCTCGGGCACCACCGATCTGCGCTGGGCGCTCTCCAGCATCATCCCGGTGGCGAACAGCCGCTGGATGACCAGGTCGTGGAGGTCACGAGCGATCCGGTCGCGGTCCTCGTACACCGCGAGCCGCTCCCGGTCCCGCTGTGCCTCGGCCATCATCAGCGCGAGTGCCGCCTGGGAGGCGAACTGCGCTGCGAGCGTCCGCTCGGGCTCGGTGAACGGGCGCGCCCCCCGGGAGCGCGGAGTGGCCAGCGCGCCGAGCACCCGGCCGCCGCTCTGGAGCGGCAGCAGCATGCTGGGGCCGAACCGGTCGGCCAGCCGGGTCACCATCCGGCTGTCGGAGGCGGAGTCGTCGATGAACACCGCCTCGCCCGCGAGGAGTTTCGCGGCCACCGCGCTCCGGCCCGGGATGATCACCCCGAGCGAGGACGAGGGGTCGTCGGCCGACACGGCAACGATCTCCAGACCGCCCTCCTCGGCCGGCAGCAGCACGATCCCGGCGGCGGCGTCCGCGAGCCGACGGGCCTGTTCGGCGACCACGGACAGGGCCTCGTCGGCGTCGCCGCCCGACAGGAGCGCCGTCGTGACCGCCACCGAACCGTCGATCCAGTGCTCCCGCTGCCGCGCCGCCTCGTACAGCCGGGCGTTGCCGATGGCGATCCCGGCCTCCGTGGCGAGCACCCGGACCATATGGAGGTCGTAGTCGCTGAACTCCGCGCCGCCGTGCTTCTCGGTGAGATAGAGGTTGCCGAAGATCTCCCCCTGGACCCGGATGGGCACCCCGAGGAAGGACCGCATCCGAGGGTGGCCCGGAGGGAACCCGGCGGAGCGCGGGTCGGTGGACAGATCGGCCAGCCGGACCGGGGCGGGGTCGTGGATCAGCGCGCCGAGCAGGCCCCGGTGGCCGTCGGGCCGTCGCCCGATCTCCTCGGCCACGTCCTGCGGAACGCCGTGGGTGACGAAGTCCGAAAGACCCTCGCCCAGCTCGTCGACGACGCCGATGGCCGCGTACCGGGCGTGGGCCAGCTCGGCGGCCGTCTCGCAGATCCGGTCCAGGGTGGAGTGCAGTTCCAGCCCCGCGCCGACAGACCGCATCGCCTCCAGGAGCTGCGGCACCCGCGCGGTCAGTTCGGTGGACAGCCCCTGAAGGCTGCGGGTGGCCCGGGTGGCGGCGTCGAGGGAGTCCTTCGGGTCGGGCTCTGCCATGACCCGAGCCTAGTAAGTGCCGATATGAGGCGAAAGTCGAGAATGCGCCTGATGGCCGGAAGCGCGGTGGCCGCGCGACACTCGTGCCGCGTGCCCCACGACCGGAAGGGCGGAGACCGCCCGACGCCTGCCTGCGTCCACCGTCTCCCTACACCCCCGCCCCCACCGTCTCGCGTTCGCGCTCCAGCATGCGGCGCAACGGCCCGTCCTCTGCGGCGAGTTCGGCGTACGGTCCACGCTGGACGACCCGGCCCGCGTCCAGCACCAGCACCTCGTCGACCGCCTCCAGGCCGGTCAGCCGGTGGGTGATCAGGACCGTTGCGCGCCCCCGGGTCGCGGCCAGCAGATCGGCGGTGAGGGCGTCGGCGGTCGGCAGGTCGAGGTGCTCGGCGGGCTCGTCCAGGACGAGGACGGGGAAGTCGGCGAGGAGCGCGCGGGCCAGGGCGAGGCGCTGGCGCTGGCCGCCGGAGAGCCGGTCGCCGTGCTCGCCGACGGCCGTGTCGAGGCCCTTCGGCAGGGCGCCCACCCAGTCGAGGAGCCGGGCCCGGGAGAGCGCGTCGCGCAGTTCGGCGTCGGTCGCCCCGGGCCGGGCCAGCCGCAGGTTCTCGCGGATCGTGCTGTCGAAGACATGGGCGTCCTGGGCGCACAGCCCGACCGAGCGCCGGACCGTGTCCGAGTCGAGCGCGGACGCCGCGACGCCGCCGAGCCGGTACGTCCCCGACGAGGCGTCCAGGAAGCGCAGGAGGACCTGGGCGAGCGTCGTCTTGCCGGAGCCGGAAGGCCCCACGACCGCGATGCGCCGTCCGGGTGTCAGCGTCAGGTCGAGCGAGGCCAGCGCGTCCTGCCCCGCCCCCGGGTAGCGGGCGCTCAGCCCTCGTACCTCCAGCGGGAAGGGCGAGCCGGGCTCCTCGGCCGAAGTCTGCGGCTCCTGTACGGGTACGGGGGCGTCCAGCACCTCGAACACCCGCTCCGCGCTCCGGGCGACCCGTTGGCGGTACTGCACGGCGAGCGGCAGCCCGGCGACGGCCTCGAAGGCGGCGAGCGGCGTCAGCACCACCACGGCGAGCGCGACCCCGGACAGCCGTCCGTCGTCGACGGCGGGAACGCCGACGGCCGCGGCGGCCACCACGGTGAGCCCGCAGACCAGGGCGGAGAGACCGCCGCCCAGCGCCGTCGCGGCGGCCGCGCTGGAGGCGATCCGGGTCAGGAGGGTGTCGGCCGCGCGCAGCTGCTCCTGCCGGGCGGGCAGGGCGCCCGCGACGGTCAGTTCGGCGGTACCGCCGAGCAGGTCGGTGACCCGGGTGGCCAGGGCGGCGCGGGCGGGTGCGAGCTGACGCTCCGTACGGCGGGCGCAGGCGCCGCTGACGAGCGGGACGCCGACCCCGGCGAGCAGCAGGCCGACGGCCAGGATCACGCCCGCTTCCGGGAGCAGCCAGCCGGTGAACCCGGCGGCGGCGGCCCCCACCACGACGGCGGTGGCGGCGGGCAGCAGCCAGCGCAGCCAGTAGTCCTGGAGCGCGTCCACGTCCGCGACCAGGCGGGACAGCAGATCGCCGCGCCGGGTGGTGCGCAGACCGGCGGGGGCGATGCGTTCGAGGCCCCGGTAGACGGCGACGCGCAGTTGGGCGAGAAGCCTCAGCACGGCGTCGTGCGAGACGAGCCGCTCGGCGTAGCGGAAGACGGCTCGCCCGATACCGAAGGCCCGGGTCGCGGTGACCGCCATCATCAAGTACATGACCGGCGGCTCTTCGGAGGCGCGGGAGATCAGCCAGCCGGAGACCGCCATGAGCCCCACGGCCGACCCGACCGCCAGACTGCCCAGCAGCAGGGCCAGGGCCAGTTGTCCGCGCCGGTCCCCGGCCGACGCGCGGACCCGGGCGAGCACCCGCCCCGGGCGGGCCCCGGCCGGGGCGGGGGAGCCCAGGGACTCCATGGGGCGGGCGGTCGGCGGTTCGCCGCCGGCGAGCGGCTCCGGTACGGCCGGCCCGGGGGCCGCGAGGCCCGCGAGGGGCTCCCCGTACGCCTCAGTCCGGGCGTCGGTGCTCGGCTCCAGAGCCACCACACGGTCGGCGACCGCCAGCAGCGCCGGGCGGTGGACGACCAGCAGCACGGTCCGCCCGGCTGCCAGCCGCCGTACGGCGTCGACGATGCCCGCCTCGCTCTCGCCGTCCAGGCTCGCGGTCGGCTCGTCCAGGAGCAGGAGCGGCCGGTCGGCGAGGAACGCCCGGGCGAGGGCGATGCGCTGGCGCTGGCCCGCCGAGAGCCCGGCCCCGTCCTCGCCGAGCACGGTCAGTATCCCGTCCGGGAGCGCGGCGACGAAGTCGTACGCGCCCGCGTCCCGCAGCGCCGCGACGACCGCCTCGTCGCGGGCGTCGGGCCGGGCCAGGCGGACGTTCTCGGCGATCGTGCCCGCGAAGAGGTGGGGGCGCTGAGGGACCCAGGCGATACGGCTCCGCCAGCGTTCGAGGTCCAGGTCCGCGAGGTCCCGGCCACCGACCCGTACGTGCCCCTCGTCGGGCCGGGCGAAGCCCAGGATCACGTTCAGCAGGGTGGACTTGCCGACGCCGCTCGGGCCGACCAGGGCGACGGTCTCCCCCGGCTCCACGGAGAGCGACGCGGCGTCCAGTGACGGTCCGGCGCGGCCCTCGTGGCGTACGGTCACGTCCGCCAGCTCCAGGCCCAGCGTGTCGGGGACGTCCTCGGAGCCCGAGGACCGGGGTTCGGTCTCCAGGACCGCGAAGATCTCCTCGGCGGCCGCGAGCCCCTCGGCGGCCGCGTGGTACTGCGCCCCGACCTGGCGGATCGGCAGATACGCCTCCGGGGCCAGGATCAGGACCACCAGGCCGGTGTAGAGATCGAGTTCGCCGTGGACGAGCCGCATGCCGATGGTGACCGCGACGAGGGCCACCGACAGGGTCGCCAGCAGCTCCAGCGCGAAGGAGGAGAGGAAGGCGATCCGCAGGGTGCGCAGGGTGGCCCGGCGGTAGTCGGAGGTGATCGTACGGATCGATTCGGCCTGGGCCTTGGCCCGCCCGAAGACCTTCAGGGTCGGCAGCCCGGCGACGACGTCCAGGAAGTGCCCGGAGAGCCGGGACAGCAGCTGCCACTGACGGTCCATCCGGGACTGGGTGGCCCAGCCGATCAGGATCATGAACAGCGGGATGAGCGGCAGGGTGACGACGATGATCGCCGCCGAGACCCAGTCCTCCGTGATGATCCGGGCCAGCACCGCCACCGGCACGACGACCGCGAGGCCGAGCTGCGGGAGATAGCGGGCGAAGTAGTCGTCGAGCGCGTCGACCCCCCGGGTCGCCAGCGCGACCAGCGAACCGGTGCGCTGTTCGCCCAGCCAGTCCGGGCCCAGGTGTGTGGCCCGCTCCAGGAGACGACCGCGCAGTTCGGACTTGACGGCCGCGCTGGCGCGATGGGCGGCCAGCTCGGTGAGCCAGGCGACCAGGGCCCGGCCGAGCGCGACCGCCGCGAGCAGCAGAAGAGGGGTGCGCAGTTCGGTGACCGTGAGCCCGTCCTCGAAACCGCCCACCACGATCTCGGCGATGAGCATCGCCTGGGCGATCACCAGCAGGGCACCGACCAGGCCGAGAGCCACCACGGCCGCCAGGAAGAGGCGGGTGGCCCGTGCGTGGTGGAGCAGACGCGGATCGATCGGTTTCACGTGAAACATCCCCCGGCGGGGTCGGTGAGCTCTGCGGGATCGGGAGCTGCTGCGGATCTCGCGAGGCCCGCAGCAGCTCGCCGGAGTCAGTGCGCGTCGGCGATGTGCTGGGTGCCGATGCGCTTGCGGAAGACCCAGTAGGTCCAGCTCTGGTAGAGCAGCACGATGGGCGTGGCGATGCCCGCGCACCAGGTCATGATCGTGAGCGTGTACGGGCTGGACGAGGCGTTGGTGACCGTGAGGTTCCAGGCGTCGTTCAGCGAGGAGGGCATGACGTTCGGGAAGAGCGTCAGGAAGAGCATCGCGACCGCCGCCGCGATCGTCACGCCCGAGAACGCGAACGACCAGCCCTCACGTCCCTTGGCGATGGCTCCGATCGCGGCCAGCAGCGACACCACCGCCACAATCAGGGCTCCCAGGCTCCAACCGTCCCCGTTGTCGGCCTGGGTCCAGAGCAGGAAGCCCAGCGCGAGGAGCGCGGTGACGGGTCCCAGCTTCAGCGCCAGGGCGCGGGCCCGGGCCCGGATGTCGCCCGCTGTCTTGAGGCCGGCGAACACCGCTCCGTGGAAGGTGAAGAGGGTGAGCGTGACGAGGCCGCCGAGGATCGCGTACGGGTTGAGGAGATCCCAGAAGTTGCCGACGTACTCCATGTCGGCGTCGATCTTCACGCCCCGGACGATGTTCCCGAACGCCACCCCCCACAGCACGGCGGGGATCAGGGAGGTCCAGAAGATCGCGGTCTCCCAGTTCGTCTGCCACCGCTCCTCGGGCCGCTTGGCGCGGTACTCGAAGGCGACGCCCCGGACGATCAGGCAGAACAGGATGATCAGCAGCGGCAGGTAGAAGCCGGAGAAGAGGGTGGCGTACCACTCGGGGAAGGCGGCGAAGGTCGCGCCGCCCGCGGTGAGCAGCCAGACCTCGTTGCCGTCCCAGACGGGCCCGATCGTGTTGATCAGGACCCTCTTCTCCTTGCGGTCGCGAGCCAGCAGTTTGGTGAGGACCCCGATGCCGAAGTCGAAGCCCTCCAGGAAGAAGTAGCCGGTCCAGAGGACGGCGATGAGCACGAACCAGACGTCGTGGAGTTCCATCTCTCAGCTCCTGTGTGCTCAGTACGAGAAGGCCATCGGCCGGTCGGCGTCTTCGTCGTCGTGACCGCCGATCTTCGTGGGCGGGTTGAGGTCGTCCTCGGTGAGCTCCGGCGGCCCGGCCTTGATGTACTTCACGAGCAGCTTCACCTCGATCACGGCGAGCACCGCGTACAGCAGGGTGAAGACGATCATCGAGGTGAGGACCTCGCCCTGCGAGACACCGGGGGAGACCCCGGCACGGGTTTCCAGCACTCCGTAGACCACCCACGGCTGGCGGCCCATCTCGGTGAAGATCCAACCCCAGGAGTTGGCGATCAGGGGGAAGAGCAGCGTCCAGAGCGCGACGAGCCAGTAGAGCTTGGTGAGCCTGGGGCTCAGCGCCGTGTTCCGGAACAGGACCAGATGCGGCACCTCGTCCTCACCGGTCCGCAGCGCCGGTGGCAGCAGGAACTTCTTCCGGGTCAGCCAGAGCCCCAGGAGGCCGAGGCCGAAGGAGGCCATCCCGAAGCCGATCATCCACCGGAAGCTCCAGAACGCGACCGGGATGTTGGGCCGGTAGTCACCGGGCCCGTACTTCTCCTGCGAGTCCTTGTTGAGGTCGTTGATGCCCGGGACATAGGAGTTCGGGTCGTTGTTGGCGAGGAAGGACAGTACCCCGGGGAGCGAGATCTCCACGGAGTTGTGGCCCTTGCTGACGTCCCCGTACGCGAAGATCGAGAACGGCGCCCGTTCCTGACCGTCCCACAGGGCCTCGGCGGCGGCCATCTTCATCGGCTGCTGCCGGAACATGACCTTGGCGAGGCTGTCGCCGCTGACGGCGGTGAGCAGTCCGGCGACCACCACGGTGATCAGCCCCAGCCGCAGCGAGGTCCGCATCACCGGAATGTGCTTCTTGCGCGCCAGGTGGAACGCGGCGATACCGACCATGAAGGCCCCGCCGACCAGGAACGCCGCTGTGATGGTGTGGAAGAACTGGGTGACCGCGGTGTCCTGGGTGAGCACCCGCCAGAAGTCGGTGAGCTCGGCGCGGCCGCGCTCCTCGTTGATCCGGTAGCCCACCGGGTGCTGCATCCAGGAGTTGGCGGCCAGGATGAAGTAGGCGGAGAGGATCGTGCCGATCGAGACCATCCACATGCAGGCCAGGTGGATCTTCTTCGGCAGCTTGTCCCAGCCGAAGATCCACAGCCCGATGAAGGTGGACTCGAAGAAGAAGGCGATCAGTGCCTCGAAGGCGAGGGGAGCGCCGAAGATGTCGCCGACGAAGCGCGAGTAGTCGGACCAGTTCATCCCGAACTGGAACTCCTGGACGATGCCCGTGACGACGCCCATGGCGATGTTGATCAGGAACAGCTTGCCCCAGAACTTGGTCGCCCTGAGGTACTTCTCCTTCTCCGTCCGCACCCAGGCGGTCTGCAGGCCGGCGGTGAGCGCGGCGAGCGAGATCGTCAGGGGGACGAAGAGGAAGTGGTAGACGGTGGTGATGCCGAACTGCCATCGCGCCAGGGTCTCCGGCGCCAGAGCTAGGTCCACGTCGTCAGTCTCCTTACATCGCCGTGGTCATCCCGGCACTGTGCCCCTTTGATCCCCCTGATTACGGGAGGAAACAGGGCACGCTTGTGAACGCGTTCACATTCACAAGCAATTATGGCGCACACACTTTCGGAGCCTTCGCCGGGGGTACCCCTTTTCGGCCACCCACCCCGTGCTACCGGCCTTTGCCGCCGGCACCCGGCCCGACAAGAAAGGGGCCCCGGACCTCGTCGATCGAGGTCCGGGGCCCCACCCGGCCGTACCGGCGGCGCGCCGGGAAGCCCTACAGCTCCGCGCGGAACGCCTCCGCCGCCTTGAGGAACAGGTCGTTCCCCTCGGTCTCGCCGATCGTGACCCGTACGCCCTCGCCCGCGAACGGGCGGACGACCACACCGGCCCGCTCACAGGCCCCCGCGAAGTCGACGGTCCGCTGACCGAGCCGCAGCCAGACGAAGTTCGCGTGCGACTCCGGCACCGTCCAGCCCTGGCGCGCCAGCTCCGCGCTCACCCGGGCGCGCTCGGCGACCAGCGAGCCGACCCGGCCCAGCAGCTCGTCCTCCGCGCGGAGCGAGGCCACCGCCGCGTCCTGGGCGAGCTGGCTCACGCCGAAGGGGACGGCGGTCTTGCGCAGCGCCGCGGCCACCGGCTCGTGCGCCACGGCGAACCCGACCCGCAGCCCGGCCAGGCCGTACGCCTTGGAGAAGGTCCGCAGCACGGCCACATTGGGCCGGTCACGGTAGATCTCGATGCCGTCGGGCACGTCGGCGTCGCGGATGAACTCCTTGTACGCCTCGTCCAGCACCACCAGCACATCGCTCGGCACCCGGTCGAGGAACCGTTCCAGCTCGGCCCGGCGCACCACCGTGCCGGTGGGGTTGTTGGGGTTGCAGACGAAGATCAGCCGGGTCCGGTCGGTGATCGCCTCCGCCATCGCGTCGAGGTCGTGCACATCCCCCGCGGTCAACGGCACCTTGACCGAGGTCGCGCCGCTGACCTGGGTGATGATCGGGTACGCCTCGAAGGACCGCCAGGCGTAGATGACCTCGTCGCCGGGGCCCGAGGTGGCCTGGAGCAGCTGCTGGGCCACCCCTACCGACCCCGTTCCGGTGGCGAGGTGCGAGAGGGGCACGCCGAAACGCTCGGCCAGCTCGTTCATCAGGCCGGTGCACGCCATGTCCGGGTAGCGGTTGAAGTTCTCCGCGGCGGCGAGCGCCGACTCCAGCACGCCCGGCAGCGGGGGATAGGGGTTCTCGTTGGAGGACAGCTTGTACGCGACCGGTCCGCCGGCCGCCGCAGGCTTGCCCGGCACATAGGCGGGAACGCCGTCCAGCTCGGCGCGCAGCTTGGGGCTCGTCTCGCTCACCGCAGGTCCTCCTCGACCGTCCGTTCACAGCAATACTCCACACCTTATGAGGATTGAGCCCCGCTGCGAATGGCCCGAGCGGGAAATCGACCGCAGTGCCCGGGAATGGGACCTCGCCCGGGGCCGGTCCGAGGACTCCGCCCGGGGGAGCGTTTCCGGTTTCGGCGCGCGCCGGTGGCTCACGCCGTGGCGCGCGTCCCCCGAAGTGGTGAGTTGAGACCTCTTCGAGACATCGCACATTCAGCAGGCCCCCGCCCTTCGAAACCTGACACATGCATGCAATATTCTTCAACTGCCTTGCATTGAAAGGAATTTGATGGGCAGTGACCTTGCAGAAACGTGCCTGTCAACGTGCACATATGCGACCGGACCGACCACCCCTCGGAGCCCTACTATCGGCTCGCCATGACAGCAGCAGGGAAGCACCAGGTGAGCCGGACGGAGACCCCCCGGCGCAGCGGTCGGCCAGGACGGGCGGGGATCCGGGACGTGGCCGCCGCGGCCGGGGTCTCGATCACGACCGTCTCCGACGCGCTCAACGGCAAGGGCAGGCTCCCGGACGCCACCCGCCGCCATGTCCGCGAGGTCGCCGAGCGCCTGGGCTACCGCCCGTCCGCCGCGGCCCGAACCCTCCGTACGGGCAAGTCGGGACTGATCGGCCTGACCGTGACCACGTACGGGAATGAACCTTTCACCTTCACCGAATTCGCGTACTTCGCGGAGATGGCGAGAGCCGCGACCTCCGCGGCGCTGGCCCGCGGCTACGCCCTCGTCATCCTCCCCGCCACCTCCCGGCACGACGTCTGGTCGAACGTCGCGCTCGACGGAACCGTCGTCATCGACCCCTCCGACCAGGACCCGGTCGTCACCGAACTCGTCCGCCAGGGGCTGCCCGTCGTCTCCGACGGCCGCCCGGCCGGCACGCTCCCCGTCACCGCCTGGGTCGACAACGACCACCGGGCCGCCGTGCTCGACCTCCTCGACCATCTCGCCGCCGCCGGGGCCCGCCGCATCGGCCTGCTGACCGGCAACACCACCGACACGTACACCCGGCTGTCCACCACCGCCTACCTCCACTGGTGCGAGCGGGTCGGCCAGGATCCCGTCTACGAGTCCTACCCGGCCCACGACCCCTGCGCGGGGGCCGTCGCCGCCGACCGGCTGCTCGCCCGCCCGGACCGCCCCGACGCGGTCTACGGGCTCTTCGACCCCAACGGGACCGACCTCCTCGCGGCGGCCCGCCGCTACGGGCTGCGCGTCCCCGAGGACCTGCTGCTGGTCTGCTGCAGCGAGTCCACCGTGTACGCGGCCACCGAGCCGCCCATCACGACGCTCTCGCTGAAGCCCCGCCGGATCGGCACGGCCGTCGTCCAGCTCCTCATCGACGCCATCGAAGGGGTCGAGCACGACGGGCCGGTGGAGCAGGTCATACCGACAGAGCTCATCGTCCGGACCTCCTCGCAACGCCGCCCACCCCGCACCACGGTCAGCGCGCCACGCTCCCCCAGCGGGGATTGATCATCTCTTTTCGGACCAATCGGCCGGTGAACCGTGCGTGCGCCCGGATTCACCACCCCTGGTGCGTCACACAGATCGATCCGCATTCCTATGATGGGCGCACGACACCGCGGACCACCTCTACCAGGCAGGGCCCGTCAGGTGTACGGCGGCGCGACGGTGGTGGAGGGGTCGATGACTCAGGGGGCCGGTCAGGAACCCGTGGTGCGGACGGCGACGTTGCGTGACTTCCGGGTTCCGCCGTACGCGCAGACGCCCGTGCCACCGCAGGCTCAGGGGGCGCCCCCATCCTCGGTGCCGCCGCAGGCGCCGGATCAGCATCCCCCGGCAGCGGGCGCGCCCGTGCCGCCGCCCGCCGCGGCCGCCCCGCCGCACACCCCCGCGCCGCCGCACCCGCCGCACCCCGGAAACGCCGTCGTGGGCGATGAGCAGCCGGAGGGCTACACCCCGACCGAGCGGGACCTCCCGGTCATCCGCCGCGGCGACACGGTCCAGGTCCGGACGGTCACCGAGCCGCACCCCGCGTCCGACGACGGCCGCGGCCCGCTCTTCGTCGTCGGCGACGTCCACGGCTATCTGGACGAGCTGCTGGCCGCCCTCGGCGAGCAGGGCCTCATCGACGCCGACGGGAACTGGGCCGCGGGCAACGCCCGGCTCTGGTTCCTCGGCGACTTCACCGACCGCGGCCCCGACGGCATCGGGGTCATCGACCTCGTCATGCGGCTCTCCGCCGAGGCGGCGGCGGCCGGCGGCTACTGCAAGGCCCTGATGGGCAACCACGAACTGCTGCTGATCGGTGCCAAGCGGTTCGCCGACACCCCCGTCAACTCCGGGGCGGGCACCGCCACCTTCCAGGCGGCCTGGCTGCTCAACGGCGGGCAGAAGACCGACATGGAACGCCTCCAGGACGTCCACCTCCAGTGGATGTCCCGGCTCGACGCGGTCGTCGAGGAGGACGGGCATCTGCTGATGCACTCCGACACGACGGCCTACCTCGACTACGGGTCCACCATCGAGGACGTCAACGACACGATCACGGCCATTCTCACGCGTAACGACGCCGACGAGTGCTGGGACCTCTTCCGCAAGCTCACCAAGCGGTTCGCCTTCCGTGACGAGGGCGGCTCCCAGGCGGTGCGCGACCTGCTGACGACATACGGCGGACAGCGCGTCGTCCATGGTCACAGCCCCATTCCCTACCTTCTGGGCGAGGTCGGAACGGAGGAGGGCGAGGACGGCGCGGGGCCCGTGATCAACGGTCCCCATGTGTACGCGGACGGCCTCGCCATCGCCATGGACGGCGGAGTGACCATGGCCGGAAAACTGCTGGTGGTCCAACTCCCCCTGCATGACTGACCGTCGGCGGGGAAGGCGCTTCAGGTTCAGTCCGCGCCGACCTCGCCGATCGCCGGGCCCGTCAGCGGGCCCAATTCTGGAAACACCCTGTCACCCCTTGCCGTGAGCGCTCTACCATCGGCCTATCAGTGGCAGGCTCTCCTCCGTTTCCACCCGATCGCCCGGTCCAACGCGGGCAGCCGGGCACCGACGGAGCATCGGGGGATGCAGATGACAAGCGCTCCGCACCTGCTGGCCGAGGACGGACCCGAGTACGAGCGGATCCTGGGCGACGCACTGCGCCACGCTCACGAACGCCCGGACCTGGAGGGCGTCGGGGACCGGCTCAACACCGAACAGCTGCGCACCATGGCGCTCGGCGCCACGGCGCTGATCACCGCCGCCGCGGCCACCGAGTACGAGCACTACACCAAGGCCCGCGGCGAACTGCGCCGGGCGGCGGCCGCCGAAGGGGCCGACGGGCTCCCGGGTCTGGACGGACCACAGAGCACCTCGGCCGGACCGGGCGCGGGCATCGGCGCGGTCATCACGGTCCTGACCCCGCTGCTGGCCGGCACCGCGGCGCTCATCTTCCTGCTCGTCGGCTATCTGCTGAAGGCGGTCAGCCCGTCGCTGACGTTCGGCCGCTCCATGGTCACGGCCGGATGGTTCTTCGCCTGCGTCGCCGCCGCGGCGATCCTCGTCGCCGCCGTCGGACTGCTCGTCACCGCCCTCCGCAACGGCGCGACGTCCCTCGCCGCCGAGGAGGAGGAACAGGAGCTTCCGGAGGAGGTCGCGCGGGCCAGGGAGGCGTGGCGCCACGCCCTGCTGGAACGTGGCATCCTCCCGTTCTTCCGGGACGCCCTGGCCGACCCCACCGCGGGGCCCGCCGCGCGGACCCCGCACCGCTCGCCCCACCGCATCCCGAAGATCGGGTACAGCAGGCCGGACTTCTCGGGTCCGGACGACGGCCCGGCGGCCGGCCCCCGGCCGACCTTCACCAGCCCCGACTTCACCAGCCCGGACTTCGGCGGCCCGGAGCACCAGCCGGACTGAGACCGACGCGCTGCCCCGGACACACCGCGGGCCGGGGCGGCAAGTGCCGCGCCCGGCCCGGGGGACGCTCCGGACGGACCGGAGCGGTGGATCAGATGGCCTGCGGAGACAGCTTCGGGTTGACGCCGTGCTCGTTCGTCTCCGGCTTGCCCTCCGAGGCGAGGAAGACGATCAGGACGATGGCACCGACCAGCGGGACGAGCGCGATCAGCAGCCACCAGCCGGACCGGCCGGTGTCGTGCAGACGGCGGACGGCGACCGCGAGCGCGGGGATGATGACCGCGACGGAGTAGATGTACGAGATGAACTCCGCGCCGATCGCACTGCCGATGATCGTGAGCACCAGGCTGATGACGAAGTTGATGAGCGTGAACATCCAGTACTCCTTGCGGCGCGCACGTCCGCTGAAGCCTGCGTAGTTCTTGAGTACGGCCAGGTACCAGTTCATTGTGATTCCCCTCCCCGGGCCCTTGTTCCAGGGCCGCCAACTTTCAGCCAAGCAAGCCGGAAAGTAAGCCACAGATAAGGAACGGGTCAAGTCAGGTTGACCCGTTACCTGAACGTACACAGAGCTGCCGCACGACTGTGTCCATACTGTCGCTTAACAAGGTAATCAACCATGCCAAACCGCCCCGCAACAGATGGAGTTACTCGTAAGGCACGGAAAGCCCCAACTCCGGCCCCCCGGCGAGCAGGGCCCCGCCCGCACGGCGGGCAGGTCCGGATCGCGGGCACGGGCGACCGACGTCGCCCGCCGGGGACCCCATGGGTTCTGGCGGTACGTCGCCGACAACCCGTCCGGCACCGCGGCGGACGACCCGGAGCGGGCCGGCCGACGAGGGTGGGCCCGACGGACTCGGCCGCCGGGCCCACCTCACGCGACAGGACGGGTCAGTCCGCGATCGGCAGGTAGACCCGGTTCCCGGCGGCCGCGAACTCCTTCGACTTCGCGGCCATGCCCTCCTCGATCTCCTCCTGCGAACCGCCGTGCTGACGGCGGATGTCCTGGGAGATCTTCATCGAGCAGAACTTCGGCCCGCACATCGAGCAGAAGTGCGCCGTCTTCGCCGGTTCGGCGGGCAGCGTCTCATCGTGGAACTCCCGGGCCGTGTCCGGGTCGAGAGCCAGATTGAACTGGTCCTCCCACCGGAACTCGAACCGCGCGTCGGAGAGCGCGTCGTCCCACTCCTGCGCACCCGGGTGCCCCTTGGCCAGGTCGGCCGCGTGGGCGGCGATCTTGTAGGTGATCACGCCTGTCTTCACGTCGTCCCGGTTCGGCAGCCCCAGGTGCTCCTTGGGCGTGACGTAACAGAGCATCGCCGTGCCCCACCAGGCGATCATCGCGGCGCCGATGCCCGAGGTGATGTGGTCGTAGGCGGGCGCGACGTCCGTGGTCAGCGGGCCGAGCGTGTAGAACGGCGCCTCCTCGCAGATCTCCTGCTGGAGGTCGATGTTCTCCTTGATCTTGTGCATCGGGACATGCCCGGGGCCCTCGATCATCGTCTGTACACCGAACCGCTTGGCGATCGTGTTCAGCTCGCCCAGCGTGCGCAGCTCCGCGAACTGCGCCTCGTCGTTGGCGTCCGCGATCGAACCGGGACGCAGCCCGTCACCGAGCGAGTAGGTGACGTCGTACGTCGCGAGGATCTCGCAGAGCTCCTCGAAGTGCTCGTAGAGGAACGACTCCTTGTGGTGCGCCAGGCACCAGGCCGCCATGATCGAGCCGCCGCGCGAGACGATCCCGGTCTTGCGACGGGCCGTCAGCGGAACGTACGGCAGGCGCACTCCGGCGTGCACCGTCATGTAGTCCACGCCCTGTTCGGCCTGCTCGATGACGGTGTCCTTGTAGATCTCCCAGGTCAGCTCCTCGGCCCGGCCGTCGACCTTCTCCAGGGCCTGGTAGAGCGGGACGGTGCCGATCGGCACGGGGGAGTTGCGCAGCACCCATTCACGGGTGGTGTGGATGTTGCGGCCGGTGGACAGGTCCATGACCGTGTCGGCGCCCCACTGGGTCGCCCAGGTCATCTTGTCCACCTCCTCCTCGATGGAGGAGGTGACGGCCGAGTTGCCGATGTTGGCGTTGACCTTCACCAGGAACCGCTTGCCGATGATCATCGGCTCGATCTCGGGGTGGTTGACGTTGGCCGGCAGCACCGCCCGGCCCGCCGCGATCTCCTCCCGTACGACCTCGGCCTCGACGTTCTCCCGGATCGCCACGTACTCCATCTCCGGGGTGATCTCCCCCCGCCGGGCGTACGCGAGCTGGGTGACGGGCCGTCCGTCGCGGCTGCGGCGCGGCTGGCGCGGGCGGCCGGGGAAGACGGCGTCGAGGTTGCGCAGTCCGCCGCGCGGCGAGGTGTGCTTGACCCCGTCGTCCTCCGGGCGGACCGGGCGGCCCGCGTACTCCTCGGTGTCGCCGCGGGCGACGATCCAGTTCTCCCGCAGCGGCGCGAGGCCCCGGCGGACATCGGTGTCGATGGCGGGATCCGTGTACGGCCCCGACGTGTCGTACAGCGTCACATCCTTGCCGTTGGTGAGGTGCACCTGTCGGACCGGCACCCGGAGGTCCGGGCGCGAGCCCTGGACGTACCCCTTGTGCCAGCCGATGGACTTCCCGGCCTCGTCGCCCTGGTTCTCGGCGCTCTGTTTCGAGGCAGGCGTGCGTGCGTCCGATGTGGTCATGAGACCTACTCCCTACGCCGGCATTACCCGGTAACAGGTTCGGCGGTCGGCGCAGCGTGTCCCGTACGGATGTACGGCGATCCCAGCGCCCTCTCAGCCCGGTGCTCCGAGCTCCCGCGTGTGCAAAGGTGCCTCCACGCTAGCGTCCTTTCCGGCGAGCTGACCAGAGGGCCCTCCCGTTCTTGCGATGATCGCCCCGTGACCTCCCCTCAAAGCGACCCCGCACCCCAGCCGCCCCAGGGCCACACCCACACCCACGCCCACACACACAGCCATGGCCCGGCCGCCCCGGTCTCCCGCCATCTGCGCAAGGTCATCGCCGCCGTGCTGATCCCGTTCGCGACGGCCGTCGTCGTCGGTCTGATCGCGTTCTGGCCCGGCGGCGTGCCCGACCACGAGCGCACCGGTGTCGGATTCGACCGGCAGACCCAGGACGGCAAGGTCGTCCAGGTCGTCAAGGTCGACTGCGCGGACGTCAACGCCGCGCAGGTGCCCCCGACCGGTGACACCTCCACGCCCTCGGGGCGGGAGGCCGTCAACGAGCAGGAGGGGGAGTGCGCGAAGGCCACCATCGAGGTGACCAGCGGCGAGGACAAGGGCCGCCGGTTCGTCGAGGTGGTCCAGCCGGACGCGCCCCGCCAGCTGAAGGAGGGTCAGGGCGTGGTCGTCGCGTACGCCCCCGACGCGCCGCGTGACCTCCAGTACTCGGTGACCGATGTGAACCGGAAGGTCCCGATGGCGCTGCTGGCCGGGATCTTCGCCCTGGCGGTGGTCCTGGTGGGCCGCATGCGCGGGGTGATGGCGCTGGTGGCGCTGGCCGTGTCGTTCACCGTGCTGACGCTGTTCATCCTGCCGGCGATCCTGCAGGGCTCGAATCCGCTGGTCGTGGCGGTGATCGGGGCCAGCGCGATCATGCTGGCGGCCCTCTATCTGTGCCACGGGGTGACGGCCCGTACCTCGGTCGCGGTCATCGGCACGCTGATCTCGCTGCTGCTGATCGGGCTGCTGGGCTCCCTGTTCATCGGCTGGGCCAGCCTGAGCGGCAACACCGACGACAACACCGGCCTGATCCACGGTCTCTACCCGGACATCGACATGAGCGGTCTGCTGCTGGCGGGCGTCATCATCGGTTCGCTCGGCGTGCTCGACGATGTGACGGTCACCCAGACCTCCGCCGTCTGGGAACTGCACCAGGCCGACCCGGAGATGGGTTGGAAGAGGCTCTACCGGGCAGGTATCAGAATCGGGAGAGACCACATCGCCTCGGTGGTCAACACCCTGGTGCTGGCGTACGCGGGCGCTGCGCTGCCCCTACTCCTCCTCTTCTCCATCGCCCAGAGCAGTGTGGGCACGGTGGCCAACAGCGAGCTGGTCGCGGAGGAGATCGTCCGCACGCTGGTCGGCTCGATCGGACTGGTCGCCTCGGTGCCGGTGACCACGGTGCTCGCCGCGCTGGTCGTCTCCGCGGACCGCGCGGGGTCGGACGGCGCACAGGCGGCTACGGCCGCACCCGCGCGGACCGGCAGGGGCCGCCGCCGCAAGACGGGGTGACGGGCCGCCGGGACGCGAGGGCAGGCCCCGGGGACGGGCGGGCGACGAACGGCAGAGTGCGCCCGGTCAGCCGGCGTTCTGCTCCTCGGCGAGGATGCGGCCGAGCGCGTCCTCCAGGTTCCCGTCGAAGTCACCCAGCGTGTGCTCCTGGCCGAGCGGCACGAGCTTGTCCGTCCGGTCGAGGAACGCCACCAGCGGCGCCGTCCCCGCCCGGAACAACGCGCGATCCGCGCCGACCTGAAGCCGGATGTGCACATCGCCGAGCCCCTCGGGCTCGGTCGGGCCGATGTGCACATCTCCGTCGCCGCTCGGGCTGTTGATCCCGTCCAGCAGCAGCTCGCGTCCGAACGCCCAGGTCACAGGGGCATCGCCGGGCAGGTGGAACGTCATCCGGATGGCATACGGATCACCGACCTCGTACCGGAGCTCCACCGGAATACGGAACGAGAGCTCCTCGGAGACGAGGAAGCTCATCATGACCTCTGCTTGAACCGACTCGCGCATCGTTCAACCCCGCAGTAGATGAATCTGGCCAGGAATGATCCCCCATGGCCCTATTGACGCCATCGTGGTGCACGCGATAGCAGATCACAAGGAGTGATTTTTCAGATACTGATAGAGAACACGAACGAACGCAAGAGGCTGGCGACTTCGCCACGTAGCTGTTCGACTGCGGGCAGCAACCGATCTTCCCGATCCAGGGGTACGGAAATGGCCATCGCCGCAATGGTGGCACCGGCCGTGACCGGAATCGCGGCGCAGACGGTGCCCAGTGCGTACTCCTGGCGTTCGATGACCGGTTCACCTCGTCGGAGGGTGCGCAACCGTTCCAGAAGTGTGGCGCGATCTCGCACTGAGTAACGGGTGAGGGGCCGAACGGGATGCCGGTCGAGGTGGTCCTCGCGGGCCCTCTCGTCGAGCTGGGCGAGCAGACACTGCCCGATGGCGTGCGCATGGGCGGTTTCCCGGAACGAGGCCCACTCCTCCACCGCGGGGGTGTCGGGGGCGTCCGCGACCGCGATGAGGTCGATCTCGCCGTCGCAGTAGACGGCGCAGTACACCGGCGCTCCGATGATGTCCCGCCAGCGGTCGAGGGAGTCGGCCACGGAGATGGGGCGCGGGCGGCTCCTGACCGCGGGCGCCGCGGTCAGGTTCTCGGCGGCAGCGCCGAAGAGGAAGACGCCGTTCTCACGGCGGAGATAGCCCTCATGGGTGAGGGTGCGCAGCAAGTGGTAGGCGGTCGGGAGCGGAAGCCCCGCCTCTCGCGCCAGTTGCTTGGCGGGAGCCCCGTCCCGATGAGCGCCCACAGCCTCCAGCAGCCTCAACGCCCGCTGAACCGAACCGATCAACGTCGGGACAGCGGTACTCGATGCCGTGGTCAAAGGTCACCCCCAGGCATGGTGACGGGCCGTCGGCCCTCCCGTGGGGGCCGCCCCCACGGGCCTGCCGCGATCCCGAGGACCGGAGGGGACCGGAGATCCGGTGACCGTGACCGGCGAGGACCGATCCGGGCGCCGGCGATCGGAGGCCAACGACCGGACTGTCGTACCCAGGAGCGATCAGGCGATCGACAAGGTGACGGAAGGTCACATTCCGGATGGCGGCAGCGATTCGCCACTGTATCGGCCGTCTGCGGCAGACGAGTGGTTTCCTCCGGGACTTAGCTCTGCTGGGCTAATCCCGCCCGGATCGGACGGGACAGGCCGGCCCCCGTGCCGGCCCGCGGTCCGTGGGCTACCAGTCACCGCGCGAGGACGACGACGACATGAACTTGCGGACGACGAAGATCAGTCCGCCGACCAGCACGACGAAGATCAGCGCCTTGAAGAGCAGGCTGATCACAAAGCCGACCACGCTGGCGATCAGACCGCCGAACACGAAGATCGCAATGACGGGCACCGCGATCCACTTCACCCACCAGGGCATTCCCGCGAATATCTCCCGCACGGCCATCGCCTCTACCTCGTCTCTGTGAGTCCTTGCCTCGATGCTAAAGGCGCGAAGGCGTCCGGTGGGCGCCGCGCAGCCCTTGAAGACCCCTGATCGAGCCCCTAGGGATACCCGACAGGAACGCCCTCCCCCGGCAGGGTCCGAGCAGGCGGCTCAGCCCTCCGGCGGCGAGAAGACGACCATCACTCTGAGGTCCTCGGTGATGTGGTGGAACTTGTGGGCCACGCCCGCGGGCACATAGACGACGCTCCCTCTGCCGACCTGGGTCGTCTCCATCCCCACCGTGATCGACGCCCGCCCGCTGACGACGAAGTAGACCTCATCCTGCTGATGGGGCTGCTGCGGATCGAGCTCCCCCGCGTCCAGGGCGTACAGACCGACCGACATATTGCGCTCCCGCACGAACTGCAGATAGGCGCCGTCGTTGGCGGCCCGCTCCGCCTCCAGCTCGTCCAGTCTGAATGCCTTCATGGCCCGTCCCGCCCCTTGTGCCCGTGCTGTCGGCTGTACCTGCGCTGCCGGTGTCCACCACCGATCATGTCTGCCACGATCAGACACATGAAGAATTTCGTAGTCAAGACGATCGCCAACGCGGGTGCGCTGGCCGTTGCCATCTGGCTGATCGACAACATCACACTGGAGGGTGGCAGCACGGGCCGCAAGGCCCTCACCCTGGTCCTGGTGGCGCTGATCTTCGGCCTGGTGAACTCCGTGGTGAAGCCGGTGGTCCAGCTCCTGACCATCCCGTTGTTCATCCTGACGCTGGGGTTGATCACCCTGGTGGTCAACGCCCTGATGCTGTTGCTGACCTCCTGGCTGGCCGGCGTGGTCGATCTCAGCTTCCACGTCGAGGGGTTCTGGGCGGCGGTGCTCGGCGGACTGATCATCTCGGTGGTGTCCTGGGCGCTCAATGTCGTCCTGCCCGACGAGAACTGATCCGGGAACCCGAGGCCCGGCACCCGCGGATCCCAGCATTCGGGATTTCGGTACGCGGCGGAAGCCTGCCCTTGACCTCTCTGGAAGAGTGCAGGGGACACCGGTCTCCACCCGGGGAGAAGAGCGAAGGAGCAGGGCATGAGCACCATGGGCGACGGAACACGTGCGGTACGCGCCGGGCTCCCGGAACCGGAGCAGTTCGAGCCCACACTGCCCGGCCCCGTCTTCGCCGCGCACTTCCACCTCTCCGGCGAACCGGTGGGCCCGTACACCTACGGCCGGGAGACCAACCCGACCTGGACCCACCTGGAGCGGGCCATCGGTGAGCTGGAGGCTCCCGGCGAGGAGGTGGGCACGACGGTGTTCGCCTCGGGCATGGCGGCGATCACCGCGGTACTGCTCTCCCAGGTCCGCTCGGGCGACGCCGTGGTCCTGCCCGACGACGGCTACCAGGCGCTCCCCCTCGTACGGGAACAACTGACGGCGTACGGGGTGGAGGTCCGGACCGCGCCGACCGGCGGCGATGCCCAGCTGGCCCTGCTGACCGGGGCGAAGCTCCTGTGGATCGAGAGCCCGTCCAACCCGGGCCTGGACGTCTGCGACATCCGGCGGCTGGTGGAGGCCGCGCACGCGGCGGGCACCCTCGTCGCCGTCGACAACACCCTGGCCACCCCGATCGGCCAGCGCCCGCTGGAGCTGGGCGCCGACTTCTCGGTCGCCAGTGACACCAAGGGCATGACCGGCCACGGCGACATCCTGCTCGGCCATGTGACCTGCCGCGACCCCCGCCTGACGGCGGACGTACGGCGCTGGCGCAAGGTCGTCGGGGCGATCCCCGGACCGATGGAGGCCTGGCTCGCCCACCGTTCGCTGTCCACCCTTCAGCTGCGCATCGACCGGCAGTGCACCACTGCCCTCGCCCTCGCCGAGGCACTGGCCGAGCGGACCGAGGTGACAGGCCTGCGGTATCCGGGGCTGCCCACCGACCCCTCGTACGCCGTTGCCACCCGCCAGATGCGGCGCTTCGGGTCCGTGGTCTCCTTCGAGCTGGCCGACCGGGACACCGCGGAACAGTTCCTGACCGCGCTGCGGCTGGTCGACGACGCGACGAGCTTCGGGGGCGTCCGGTCCACCGCGGAGCGCCGCGGCCGCTGGGGCGGTGACGCCGTCGCGGAGGGCTTCATCCGTTTCTCGGTCGGCGCGGAGGACCCCGAGGACCTGCTCGCCGATGTCGGACAGGCGCTGGACGCGGCGGTCCGGTCGGGCCGGTAGGACAGGTACTGGACCTGGGGGAGTTTCAGACGGCTCTCCGCGGGCCACTCTCTTGCCATGACCGAACGTCCTGTGGTCAAGCGCACCGCACGCGCCGTCCTGCTCGACGGCGACGATCTCATCCTCATCAAGCGCACGAAGCCGGGAGTCGATCCGTACTGGCTCACGCCCGGCGGTGGGGTCGAGCCGGAGGACGCCACCGTTGTCGACGCACTGCACCGCGAGGTCGACGAGGAACTCGGCGCCAAGATCGTCGACGTGGTCCCGTGCTTCGTCGACACCGTGGAGCACATCGCGGACGGCGGCGTGACGGGTGTGAAGGTCCAGCACTTCTTCGTCTGCCGGCTGGCGTCGATGGACGCCTCCCTGCGGCACGGCCCGGAAATCGACGAGCCCACCGGGGAGTACGAGATCGTCCGGGTCCCGTTCAGCCGGGTCGGGATCGCGGCAGTGCACCTCGTTCCGTTGTCCCTACGGCACTACCTGGACGGCAACATCGAAGGCGTACGCGCGATGCACGCCCCCGACCTGGGCTGACACCCCCGCGGCGCGTACACGTCCCCGTACCGGCCAGGGCTCCTACTCCTCGGCCGGTATCCGTGGATACTCCCGCTGTCGGACGCCCCGGGCGGTCGGGCTCGGCATCGTGTTTCACGTGAAACCACTCAAGCGCCCCGTACACCGAGGGCTCCTCGTCGCCCCTGCCCGGCATCACTGGGTGTGGACCAAGTTCTGGCTGACTCTGATCACGACCGGCCTGTCGATCTTCTCCCTGCGCCCCGGTATCGACGCGGCGGCCGCCGACGGAGCCGTGGACGTCAACCTCGTGATCGCGCCGTCGGTGGCCATCACCACCTTTCTCTTCATCACCGCGATCTCGATCCTCAAGCCCTGGGGGCTCACCCGGCGAGGCAGGCGGCTGCGGTTCTCGGCCAGTTCCGCGAAATCGGTGGACGCGCGATCATCCCGTCAGACAGCCTGACCCCATGCACAGCCCTTCACCCCGTTCCCTCGTCGACCTGCCGATCCGACGCCTGAACCGGGGAGACCTGGTCCCCTGCGCCGACCTCTGCGAGGACCGCGGCTGGCCGCGCGACGAACACCGGTGGGGGCTGCTGCTTTCGGCCGGCACCGGGTACGGGATCGACGCCCCGGACGGCAAGGGTCTGGCGGCGACCTGCCTCACCATGCCCTACGGATCCGACTTCACCGCCGTGGGCATGATGCTCGTCGCCGGACGCTACGCACGTCAGGGGATCGCCCGCCGACTCATGCAGCACGTCATGGAGACGGCGGAGGACACCCCGCTCGCCCTGTACGCCACGGAACAGGGGCAGCCGCTCTACGAGAACCTTGGCTTCTCCCCCGTGGGCCGGGCCGAACGCGTCGGCGGCCGTTTCGAAGCCGTCGGCCCCGGCGGCTCGGGTTCGGCCGCCCACGCATCGTCGCTGATCCCATCGGCTTCCTCTTCCGTGACCACCCGGCCGGCCGCGGCGGACGATCTGCAGGCGATGGTCCGGCTCGACCTCCCCGCGTTCGGCACCGACCGGACCCATCTCCTCGCCCGGCTGCCCGCCTTCGCCGACCGGCTGCAGGTCGCCGAGGACCACGGCGAGCTGGTCGGCTACGCGGCGCTCTGGCCGAGCGGGCAGGCCGAGGTGGTGGGGCCGCTGATCGCCCGGGACTGGGCCACCGCGCAGGCCCTGGTCGCGGCCCTGGCCGCCACGACGGACCGGCCGCTCCGGGCCGATGTGGACGCCCGGCACAAGGAGCTGCTCGGCTGGCTCATGGAGCGCGGCCTTGAGCCCCTCTCCCGGACCACGGTGATGACGTACGGCATCCCGGATCTGCCCGGTGACGCCGCCCGCAGGTTCGCCCCGCTCACCGTCGCGACGGGCTGACACGGAAACAGCCGCACCGTCGCGAGGGCGGTGCGGCTGGAGCGCGGTCGGGCTGTCGCGGTGTGGCCGATGCGCGGTACGACCGGTCACGTCACGCGGACCCGGAAGCGCCGAGGTCAGTGCCGGGCAGCTGCCACGGGGGTCGGCTCGGGGCTGTTCCCGGCGACGATCCGGCCCTTCCCGGTGTCCCGGCGCTCCAGCAGGCCGGAGAGCACCGCCAGGAGCAGCGCCGATGCAGCGAGCACGGCGCCGACCCAGTTCGGGGCCGTGTAGCCGAGACCGGCCGCGATGACGAGACCGCCGAGCCACGCGGACAGGGCGTTGCCGAGGTTGAAGGCCCCGATGTTGACCGCGGAGGCCAGCGTCGGCGCGCCCGCCGCCTGGTCCAGGACCCGCTTCTGCAGCGGCGGCACGGTCGCGAAGCCCAAGGCGCCGATCAGGACGATGGTGACGGCCGCGGCGACCTTGTTGTGCGCGGTGACCGTGAACAGGCCGAGAACCACGGCGAGCGCGCCGAGTGACACGTACAGCAGGGGCATCAGACGGCGGTCGGCGAGCTTTCCGCCGATCAGGTTGCCGCCCACCATGCCGAGGCCGAAGAGAACCAGCAGCCAGGTGACGGACGACGCCGAGTAGCCGGCGACCTCGGTCATCATCGGGGTGATGTAGGTGATGGCGGCGAAGACTCCGCCGAAGCCCAGGACGGTCATGGCCATCGCCAGCAGGACCTGGACGTTGCGGAAGGCGGCCAGCTCGTGGCGGATGCGTACGCCTTCCGCCCTGGGCTGCTCCGGTACGAGCCTGGCGACGCCGAGCAGTCCCACGACGCCCAGGGCGGCGACGACGAGGAACGTGGTCCGCCAGCCCGCGGTCTGTCCGAGATACGTGCCGAGGGGAACGCCGACGACGTTGGCGACGGTGAGTCCGGTGAACATCATGGCGATGGCCCCGGCCTTCTTCTGCGGGGCGACCAGGTCGGCAGCGACCACCGAGCCGATGCCGAAGAAGGCACCGTGCGCGAGGGAAGCGATCACACGGCCGGCGAGCATGACGCCGAAGACCGGGGCGAGCGCGGACACCACGTTGCCCACGACGAACAGCCCCATGAGCAACATCAGCATGCGCTTACGGGAGACACGGGTGCCCAGCAGCGTCATCAGCGGGGCTCCGAGGACCACACCGAGCGCGTAGCCGGTCACCAGGAAGCCCGCAGTCGGGATCGAGACCTGGAAATCACCGGCGACCTCGGGGAGCAGCCCCATGATCACGAACTCGGTCGTTCCGATCCCGAATGCCCCGATGGTGAGAGCGAGGAGCGCCAGCGGCATGGGTGTGACCTTCCTTGAAGATTGCGTCTGCGCCTTACGGGCGTCCACAATAATTGCAGACGCTGGTTAATTGCAAACGCGGGCTATTGCAGATGTCCCCTATCCTGGAGTCACGCGGCTCCCGTACGGAGGAGAGAGACATGACGGCGACCGACCCCGCCCTGACCGCCATTGCCCAGAGCTGGTGCACGCTCTCGCTGCTCCACGGGAAGATCGAGGCCCGCATCGAGCGGGCCCTCCAGGCCGGCCACGGGCTCAGCGCACGCGAGTACTCCTTGCTCGACGTGTTGAGCCGACAGCACAATGGCGTCGGCGGGCATCTCCAGATGAAGCAGGTCGCCGACGCCGTCGTCCTCAGCCAGAGCGCCACCACGCGTCTCGTTACCCGGCTCGAGGACCGTGGGCTGCTGACCCGGTATCTGTGCGACACCGACCGTCGGGGCATTTACACCGACGTCACGGAGGCCGGGCTCACACTGCTGAAGGACGCCCGGCCGACGAACGACAGTGCGCTGCGGGCGGCCCTGGACGAGGCGGCGGAGAACCCGGAGCTCGCCCCTCTGGTCAGGGCGGTCGAAGAGCTGAAGGCTCCGGTCTGACCCACCCGGGATCGCCTTATGCTGCCGATCATGAGCGATCTCGAAATACGCCCCGCCACGCCGGACGACCTGCCCGCGGTGGTCGCGATGCTCGCCGACGACCCTCTGGGCGCCCAGCGCGAGTCACCGGACGACCTCACCCCGTACCAGGAGGCGTTCCGGCGACTGGCCGACGACCCGAACCAGCACGTGGTCGTCGCTGTCCGCCGGGACCGCGTCGTCGGCACCCTTCAGCTCACCATCATCCCGGGGCTGTCCCGCCGGGGTTCGACACGCTCGATCGTCGAGGGCGTCCGCATTCACGGTGACGAGCGCGGCAGCGGCCTCGGTACCCAGCTCATCCAGTGGGCGGTGGACGAATCCCGCCGCCAGAACTGCCAGTTGGTGCAGCTGACCTCGGATGTCACCCGCGAGGACGCGCACCGCTTCTACGAGCGGCTCGGCTTCACAGCGAGCCATGTGGGCTTCAAGCTGGCGCTCTGACAGACAAAGCCGGGTGGGTGTTTCACGTGAAACACCCCCCCGTTCACCGGCCCTGAACTCAGCCGCCGAGCCCCCGCCAACCCTCCGCGTCCACGCCGCCGGGCACGGCTGCCCCCACCTCGTACGGCTCACGTGTGAAGACGAAGGAGCCGAGGTCGAGGTGATCCACCGAACCGTCGTCCTTGCGCACGACACGCAGGGTCTCCCCCGCGTAGTAGTCGTTCTGGCCCGTCCAGGTGCCGTCCGACCGATAGGTGAAGGCCGCACCGCGCCCCTTGCCGCCGAGTGGCGTGAGCTGGAGGCCCCGGTCCCCCATCAGGCTCAGGGTGAACGTACTCGTACCCCAGTGCCAGACGCCGGTCAGCGCGAGCAGTTCGTCGTCCACCTCGGGCAGCGGTCGCCAGGGCTCCGGAATCCGTGGCTCGGCCTCGACGACGATGCCCAGGAGCTCCGCGGCCACCGTCGCAGCGGGCAGCCCGGAGGTGACATTGGCGAGGGCGACCGCCGCCACGCCCTCCTCCGCGCACACCCAGAGGCCGGCGACGAATCCGGGCAGAGAGCCCGAGTGCCCGAAGAGCACGCGCCCCTCACCGCCGACGAGTTGGAGCCCCAGACCGTAACCGCTCCCGCCCGTCTCGACCGGCACGGCGGGCGTCCGCATCTCCCGCACGGAGGAGGCCGACAGGACCCGGTCGTCACCCTCGGCCAGGAAGGCGGCGAACCGCAGCAAGTCCTCCGCGGTGGACCAGAGCTGGCCGGCGGGCGCCATGATCCCGAGGTCCTCGGCGGGCTCGCTCAGCATGACGTCCGCCCAGGGGTGGACGGCCCAGCCGCCCGCGTGCGGTGCCACGGGGCCGCTCGTCGTACGGTGCATGGCCAACGGTTCCAGGATCTCGCGGCGCAACGCCTCATCCCAGGAGATGCCGCGAACCGCCTCCACCAGCGAACCGAGCAGGGTGTAACCGGGGTTGGAGTAGTGATGCCGATGCCCGGCCGGATGCATCTGCGGCCGGTCGCCCAGCACATCGGCGATCTCCGGCCGCAGGCTGCCGGGCGTCCGCTCCCACCAGGGGGCCGGCGTCTCGGCTCCCAGCCCCGCACTGTGGCAGAGCAGCTGATGGATGGTCACCCCGCCCACGCCGGTGCCGGGAAGGTGCTTCTCCAGGGGGTCGTCCAGGTCGATCAGCCCCTCGTCCCGCAGCCGCAGCACCAGAACGGCCGTGAACGTCTTGGTGATCGAGCCGATCCGGTACTGCGTATCGGCGTCCGGAGCATGCCCGTCGACACACGTACGCGCCCCGCTCCACACCTTCTGTCCCTGCCGCCCCACCGCAGCCACGAGGGACGGCGCACGCCCGTCCCGCTGGGCGACGGCGATGCGGTGCAGCAGAGCGCGCCGGGTACTGGGAAGCAGGTCTTCGCCGAGAGAAGTCATGGTCCAACCCTTATCCGACCGGCCGCCCCTTGACGAACCCTTTTCCGGAAAAGCCCCGACCTGCTCCCATCGAGTCGAGGGACCCCTGACAGCAGTCGAGAAAGGAGAGCCGCCATCCCCACCAAGACCGTGCAGATCCCCACCACCGACGGCCTGGCGGACGCCTTCGTCGCCTGTCCCGACCACGGCGAGCGGTATCCCGGGGTGCTCATGTACCCGGACGCCGCCCTGCGGCCCCACTGGGACCGCCTGCTCCCGCTCCTCACCCTCTCCCTGGCGAAGGGCTGAGTAAGGGCCTTTCGTTTGGATCAGGTCGGGCTCGCGGACCCTAGGTCTGTGCCATGTCCACGAAGCGGGAGTAGTGGCCCTGGAACGCCACGGTGATGGTGGCCGTCGGGCCGTTACGGTGCTTGCCGACGATGATGTCGGCCTCGCCCGCGCGCGGTGACTCCTTCTCGTACGCGTCCTCGCGGTGGAGCAGGATGACCATGTCGGCGTCCTGCTCGATGGAGCCGGACTCACGCAGGTCGGACACCATCGGCTTCTTGTCCGTACGCTGCTCGGGGCCACGGTTCAGCTGCGAGAGCGCGATCACCGGGACCTCCAGCTCCTTGGCCAGCAGCTTCAGGTTTCGGGACATGTCCGAAACCTCCTGCTGACGGCTCTCGGACCGCTTCGACCCACCGGCCTGCATCAGCTGCAGATAGTCGATGATCACGAGCTTGATGTCGTTGCGCTGCTTCAGCCGACGGCACTTCGCGCGGATCTCCATCATCGACAGGTTGGGGGAGTCGTCGATGTAGAGCGGTGCGGCCGAGACCTCGGGCATCCGGCGCGCGAGCCGCGTCCAGTCCTCGTCCGTCATCGTGCCGGACCGCATGTGGTGCAGGGCCACCCTCGCCTCGGCCGACAGCAGACGCATCGCGATCTCGTTGCGCCCCATCTCGAGGGAGAAGATGACACTGGGCAGGTTGTTCTTGATCGACGCGGCGCGCGCGAAGTCCAGCGCGAGCGTGGACTTGCCCATCGCGGGGCGGGCCGCGATGACGATCATCTGGCCGGGATGCATGCCGTTCGTCAGGGCGTCGAGGTCGGTGAAGCCCGTCGGCACACCGGTCATCTCGCCGCTGCGCGAGCCGATGGCCTCGATCTCGTCGAGCGCGCCCTCCATGATGTCGCCCAGGGGGAGGTAGTCCTCGCTGGTGCGCTGCTCGGTGACCGCGTAGATCTCGGCCTGGGCGGAGTTGACGATCTCGTCGACGTCCCCGTCCGCCGCGTATCCCATCTGCGTGATCTTCGTGCCCGCCTCGACCAGCCGCCGCAGCACCGCACGCTCGTGGACGATCTCCGCGTAGTACGACGCGTTGGCCGCGGTGGGCACGGACTGCACAAGGGTGTGCAGATACGGCGCTCCGCCGACCTTGGTGATCTCTCCGCGCTTCACCAGCTCGGCGGCGACCGTGATCGGGTCGGCCGGCTCACCCTTGGCGTAGAGGTCGAGGATCGCTGTGAAGACGGTCTCGTGGGCGGGGCGGTAGAAGTCGTGGCCCTTGATGACCTCGACGACCTCGGCGATCGCGTCCTTGGACAGCAGCATGCCGCCGAGTACCGACTGCTCGGCGTCGACATCCTGGGGCGGTACCCGTTCGAAGCTGGGGGCGCCGCTGTCCCAGGCCTCGTCCGAACCGCGGTCATGGCGGTCCTCGCGCCCCTTGCGGTCCCCGCGACGCTGGCGGGAGACAGGCAGACGGTCCCCGGGACCGGTCTCGGTCCAGGGGTCGTCCAAAGGCTCGGGAATGCTCACCGGGCCGCCTCCTCCCGTCCGCGTCGCGGACCTAGCCGTGCCACTCTTTCTTACGGCACGGCACCGACAAACAGGTCGCCCGACTCCACTTCCGGCGCGTCTGGTTTCGGAGGATTCCGGTGCCGGAACGGAGTGCGGGCGCCGCACCACGGTAGGCCCCTCCGCACCGTCAGCCAATCTGGTTATCCACAGGGCGTGTGGACGACGGACCAGATGCTGTGGAGAACCTTGCCGAACCTGTGCACGGACCGGGGGACAGCACTGTGGACAAACTCATAGCAGCAGCACCTTACCCACCCTGACCTGCACGTTCTCCGTCCACTGACTGTGGGGGAGAAAAACTTTCGCCCTCATTTCAAGATCACCGAAAACGGCCCGCGACAGCGGGTCACGGCCGCACCCAAGTAAGGGCCAACATGCAATTGCATCTCTTACCTGTGGAAGATTAGATTGGCCCCCATGACCCAGGCCTCCGCGACCCCGAAGAACGGCCGCCGACGACACGACCGCGAGATCATCGCCCTCGCCGTCCCGGCGTTCGGCGCACTCGTCGCCGAGCCCCTGTTCGTGATGGTCGACAGCGCCGTCGTCGGCCATCTCGGCACCCCACAGTTGGCCGGCCTCGGCATCGCCGCAGCCCTCCTGATGACGGCCGTGAGCATCTTCGTCTTCCTCGCCTACGCGACCACGGCGGCCGTCGCCCGGCGCGTGGGGGCGGGGGATCTGCCCGCCGCCATCCGCCAGGGCATGGACGGCATCTGGCTCGCCCTGCTGCTCGGAGCCGTCGTGGTCGCCCTCGCGATGCCGACGGCGCCCTGGCTCGTCGACGTCTTCGGCGCCTCCGACACCGCGGCTCCGTACGCCATCACGTACCTGAGGATCTCCATCCTCGGCATCCCGGCCATGCTCGTCGTGCTCGCCGCCACCGGCATACTGCGCGGCCTCCAGGACACCCGCACCCCGCTGTACGTCGCCATCGCCGGTTTCACGGCGAACGCCATCCTCAACGTGACCCTCGTCTACGGCGCCGGGCTCGGCATCGCCGGATCCGCCTGGGGAACGGTGATCGCCCAGGCGGGTATGGCCGCCGCCTATCTGGTCGTGGTGATCCGCGGCGCCCGGAAGCACGGTGCGTCACTGCGCCCCGACGCGTCCGGGATCCGGGCCAGCGCACGGGCGGGCGTACCCCTGTTGATCCGGACCCTCTCCCTACGCGCCGTCCTGATGATCGCCACCGCCGTAGCCGCCCGGCTCGGGGACGTCGACATCGCCGCGCACCAGATCATCCTTTCCCTCTGGAGCCTGACCGCTTTCGCGCTCGACGCCATCGCCATCGCGGGTCAGGCGATCATCGGCCGGTATCTCGGGGCGGACGACGAGAAGGGCGCGCGCGAGGCCTGCCGCCGCATGGTCGAGTGGGGTATCGGCTGCGGCATCGTGCTCGGCGTCCTCATCGTGCTCGCGCGGCCTCTGTTCATCCCGCTCTTCACGAGCGACCCCTCGGTGAAGAACGCCTTGCTCCCCGCGCTCCTGGTCGTGGCGGTCTCACAGCCGATCGCCGGCGTGGTCTTCGTCCTGGACGGCGTCCTGATGGGAGCCGGTGACGGGCGCTATCTCGCCTGGGCGATGCTGGTGACGCTCGCCGTCTTCGCTCCCGTCGCACTCCTGGTTCCCTCACTCGGCGGCGGGCTCACCGCGCTCTGGTGGGCGATGACGCTGATGATGGCCGTCCGTCTGATCACGCTCTGGCTGCGCACCCGGTCGGGCCGGTGGATCGTGACCGGAGCCACGCGCTGATCCGCTCGATCCGCCGACTGTTCCGTCGTCTTTCCCAGGAGGGTGTTTCACGTGAAACAGCCCCTGGGTCAACCGCCCCCCGTTTCACGTGAAACACCGCACGTCCGGCCGCAGCACGTCCGAATCCGAGGCGTCCAGACACAGCGAAGGGCCGCACCCAGGGGGTGCGGCCCTTCAGTGGCTCTGCTGAGCTCTGCCCTTAGGCAGCAACGACCTCGACGCCGAGCTTCGCTGCGACCTCGGGGTGCAGACGGACGGACACCTGGTGCCCGCCGAGCGTCTTGATCGGCGAGCCGAGCTCGACGCGACGCTTGTCGACGTCGGGACCACCGGCAGCCTTGATCGCCGAGGCGATGTCGGCCGGGGTCACGGAGCCGAAGAGACGGCCGGCGTCGCCGGAGCGAACGGCCAGACGGACCTTCACGCCCTCGAGCTTGGCCTTGATCTCGTTGGCCTGCTCGATCGTCGCGATCTCGTGGATCTTGCGGGCGCGGCGGATCTGCGCCACGTCCTTCTCGCCGCCCTTGGTCCAGCGAATGGCGAAGCCACGCGGAACCAGGTAGTTGCGGGCGTACCCGTCCTTGACGTCGACGACGTCGCCGGCGGCACCGAGGCCGGAGACCTCGTGGGTGAGGATGATCTTCATGCTGTTGTCACCCTTCCCTTATCGCGCGGTGGACGTGTAGGGCAGCAGCGCCATCTCACGGCTGTTCTTGACTGCCGTGGCGACGTCACGCTGGTGCTGCGTGCAGTTGCCGGTGACGCGGCGGGCACGGATCTTGCCGCGGTCGGAAATGAACTTCCGCAGCATGTTCGTGTCCTTGTAGTCCACGTACTGGGTCTTGTCCTTGCAGAACGCGCAGACCTTCTTCTTAGGCTTGCGCACAGGCGGCTTCGCCATGGTGTTTCTCCTGTGTGATCAAGAAGTGGGGGTACGAGCTGCCCTAGAAGGGAGGCTCGTCCGAGTAGCCGCCGCCGGAGGAGCCGCCGGAACCGCCGGAGCTTCCGCCCCAGCCGCCCCCGCCGCCCTGCTGTCCCCCGCCCTGGCCGCCGGCCGGCGAGCCGGTCGCCCACGGGTCGTCGGCGGGTGCACCGCCGCCGCCCTGCTGGCCACCGCCACCGGGACCGCCGCCCCAGTTGCCGCCGCCCTGCTGGCCGCCGCCGTATCCACCCTGGCCGCCCTGACCACCGCGACCGGTGGTCTTGGTGACCTTGGCCGTGGCGTTCTTGAGACTGGGGCCGACTTCCTCGACGTCCAGCTCGTAGACCGTGCGCTTGACGCCCTCGCGGTCCTCGTAGGACCGCTGCTTCAGCCGGCCCTGCACGACGACGCGCATGCCTCGCTGGAGCGATTCCGCGACGTTCTCCGCCGCCTGACGCCAGACCGAGCAGGTGAGGAACAGGCCTTCGCCGTCCTTCCACTCATTGGTCTGCCGGTCGAAGATGCGGGGAGTGGACGCGACACGGAACTTCGCGACCGCCGCACCGGACGGGGTGAAGCGCAGCTCGGGGTCGTCGACGAGATTGCCGACGACCGTGATGACGGTCTCGCCTGCCATGGGTGAACCTCTCGGCGGGGATTGCTTCTGGCTGCTTGCTGCTACTCGGACCCGAAAACCGCTGAGCTAGATGCTCAGTGGACTTCGGGACGGAGGACCTTGGTCCGGAGGACCGACTCGTTCAGGTTCATCTGGCGGTCGAGCTCCTTGACGACCGCAGGCTCGGCCTGCAGGTCGATGACCGAGTAGATGCCCTCGGGCTTCTTCTTGATCTCGTAGGCGAGCCGACGACGGCCCCAGGTGTCGACCTTCTCCACCTTTCCGTTGCCCTCACGGACGACGGAGAGGAAGTTCTCGATCAGCGGGGAGACTGCTCGCTCCTCGAGATCGGGGTCGAGGATGACCATCACCTCGTAGTGACGCATGTGGAACCCACCTCCTTTGGACTCAGCGGCCACGGTCGTTCCGTGGCAGGAGGGTCGTGATGCGTGATGCAACGGCGTCTCCGAGGAGAACACCCGGCACGGGAATCCACTCCCGAAACGATCCCGTGGAGGAGGTTCGGGGAGAGGCTCGCCGTGGTGGCCTGGGCAGACACCGGTGCAGACCGTACAGAGTACCCGTAGACCGGCTTCCGGTTGAAATCAGGAGCTCAGAGGGCACAATCGAGACAGATGCGGTGTGAGAGGCGCTACACCCGCCGCAGCGGCTGAGGCGCTGGATCCACCCGCCCCACCTGTCCGGCCAGGAGGTACTCCATGGCACAGACCATCCGCCCCGCAACCGGTTCGCTCTTCGCGACCGACGGCAAGCCGCACCCGCTCCAGGACACCCTGCTCGCCGTGACCCTGGTCCTGGGTGCCCTCGCCTTCGTGACCGCGATGTTCCACCACCTCCACCTGATCAGCTCGTGGGCCGGGCTGGTCGGCATCCTGACCGGTGGATACGGGATGTACGTCTCCAGGACCACCGGCGAACGGTTCGGCCTGATCATCGGGCTCGGCGCGTCCGCCGTCGGCTTCTTCCTCGGCATGGCCCACGGCGGTCTCTTCGGCGGCGTGATCACCTGACCGGAGCACCGGCGCGGCACCGGCCGGTGCGGGTGCCCGGGCGTCCGCACCGGCCGGTGCCGCGTCCGGTCCCCCCGGGGCCAGGCCGGGCGCCCCTCGGTCACAGTAGGCTTCGGCGCGAGAGCCGGAGCCCCTGACCGATGGGGACACACCTGCCGAGGAGCGCCCCGCATGAGCCTGACCCTGAGGACCATCAGCCGAGAGCAGCATCTGGCGTACATCCAGAGCCTGCCTTCGGCCAGTCACTGCCAGGTCCCGGCGTGGGCTGACGTGAAGACCGAATGGCGCTCGGAGAACCTGGGCTGGTTCGACCGGGACGGCCAGATCGTCGGTGCGGGCCTCGTCCTGTACCGCCAGCTGCCCAAGATCAAGCGCTACCTGGCGTACCTCCCCGAGGGCCCGGTGATCAACTGGTACGCGCCGAACCTGGACGACTGGCTCCAGCCGATGCTCGCCCACCTCAAGCAGCAGGGTGCCTTCTCCGTGAAGATGGGCCCGCCGGTGGTCATCCGCCGCTGGGACTCCGCGGCCATCAAGTCCGGCATCCAGGACCCGGACGTGAAGCGCCTGCGCGACGTCGAGGCCACCCACATCGAGCCGCGCGCCTTCGAGGTCGCGGACCGGCTGCGGAAGATGGGCTGGCAGCAGGGCGAGGACGGCGGCGCCGGGTTCGGCGACGTACAGCCCCGCTACGTCTTCCAGGTGCCGCTGGCGAACCGCTCCCTGGAGGACGTCCTCAAGGGCTTCAACCAGCTGTGGCGCCGCAACATCAAGAAGGCCGACAAGGCCGGCGTCGAGGTCGTCCAGGGCGGCTACGAGGACCTGGCCGAGTGGCAGCGGCTCTACGAGATCACCGCCGTGCGCGACCACTTCCGGCCGCGCCCGCTCTCGTACTTCCAGCGCATGTGGACCGTCCTCAACTCCGAGGACCCCAACCGGATGCGGCTCTACTTCGCCCGCCACAACGGCGTGAACCTCTCCGCGGCCACGATGCTCGTCGTCGGCGGACACGTCTGGTACTCCTACGGCGCCTCCGACAACATCGGGCGCGAGGTCCGGCCGTCGAACGCGATGCAGTGGCGCATGCTGCGCGACAGCTACGCGATGGGCGCGACCGTCTACGACCTGCGCGGCATCAGCGACTCGCTGGACGAGACCGACCACCTCTTCGGCCTGATCCAGTTCAAGGTCGGCACCGGCGGCGAGGCCGTCGAGTACGTCGGCGAGTGGGACTTCCCGCTCAACAAGCTGCTCCACAAGGCGCTCGACATCTATATGTCCCGCCGCTGACCGGCTTCAATATCCCTCGCGGCACCACCCGTTCGTTCCCTGATCCACCGCAGCCACCAGAAAGGTTCCGGGCCGGCCATGGCGCTCTCCCTCTACGTCGACACCGCGCGCTGGCGGGCGCACCAGAAGTCCGTGATCGACCAGTTCCCCGGTCTCGTCCCCGTCTGCAAGGGCAACGGCTACGGCTTCGGCCACGAGCGCCTCGCCGACGAGACCATCCGCTTCGGATCCGACACCCTCGCCGTCGGGACGACCTACGAAGCAGCCCGCATCAAGGACTGGTTCAGCGGGGACCTGCTCGTCCTGACCCCGTTCCGGCGGGGCGAGGAGCCCGTACCGCTGCCGGACCGTGTCATCCGGTCCGTCTCCTCCGTCGACGGGGTGCACGCCCTGGTGGGCGCCCGGGTCGTCATCGAGTGCATGAGCTCGATGAAGCGCCACGGCGTCAAGGAGGAGGAGCTGGGGCAGCTGCACGCGGCGATCGAGGACGTACGGCTCGAAGGCTTCGCGCTGCACCTGCCGCTGGACCGCACCGACGGCTCCGACGCCGTCGAGGAGGTCATCGGCTGGATGGACCGGCTGCGCGCGGCCCGGCTGCCGCTGCACACCATGTTCGTCAGCCATCTGCGCGCCGAGGAGCTGGCCCGGCTCCAGCAGCAGTTCCCGCAGACCCGCTTCCGCGCCCGTATCGGCACCCGGCTCTGGCTCGGCGACCACGAGGCCACCGAGTACCGGGGGGCCGTCCTGGACGTCACGCCGGTCGTCAAGGGCGACCGCTTCGGCTACCGCCAGCAGAAGGCCGCGTCCGACGGCTGGCTGGTCGTCGTCGCCGGCGGTACGTCCCACGGGGTCGGTCTGGAGGCGCCCAAAGCGCTGCACGGCGTGATGCCGAGGGCCAAGGGCGTCGCCCGCGCGGGCCTGGCCACGGTCAACCGCAACCTGTCGCCGTTCGTCTGGGCGGGCAAGCAGCGGTGGTTCGCCGAGCCGCCGCACATGCAGGTGTCGATCCTGTTCGTCCCCTCGGACGCCCAGGAGCCGCGAGTCGGCGACGAGTTGGTCGCCCATCTCCGCCACACGACCACCCAGTACGACCGGCTCGTCGACCGCTGAGCCTGAACCGGCCCTTCCGACAAGCCCCCCGGCTCAGCCGTTCCGGGTGGGCGTCGCACCCCACTCCGCCCGATGCCCGTCCGTCCGAGCCGCGTGCCCGGACGGACGGGCATCGGGCGCGAGCACGAACGCGTCCGGAGCCCCGTCGAGCACACCGCCCGACGGGTCGTCCGACCCGTCCGCGCGCACCGGGTCCTTCTCCGGCAGCAGGATGTCCCGGACGACCAGCGCGCACAGGTACAGCGTGCCCAGCAGGTGCAGGGCGATCGCGACCTGATAGCCCTCCTGCGGCAGCCCCTGGTGCTTGTCCCCTCCGCTGGTGTAGGCGAGGTAGAACCAGATCCCGAGGAAGTACATGACCTCGCAGGCCTGCCAGACGAGGAAGTCGCGCCAGCGCGGCCGGGCCAGGACCGCCAGGGGAATCAGCCAGAGCACGTACTGCGGTGAGTAGACCTTGTTCGTCAGGATGAACGCGGCCACCACCAGGAACGCCAGCTGGGCGAAGCGCGGCCTGCGGGCCGCGGAGAGCGCCAGACCGGCGATGCCCGCGCAGAAGACGACCATGAGGACGACCGAGGCGGTGTTGACCGTCTCCACGTCGATGGGCTTGCCGGTGCGCTGCGTGATGATCAGCCAGAACGAGCCGAAGTCGATCGGCCGCTCCTGGCTGAAGGTGTAGAACTTCCGCCACCCCTCGGGGGCGAAGATCATCACCGGCAGGTTCACCACCAGCCAGGCCCCGCCCGCGCCCAGCAGCGCCGTCCCGAACGCGCGCCACCGGCCCGCCCGCCAGCAGAGCACCAGGAGCGGGCCGAGCAGCAGGACGGGGTAGAGCTTGGCGGCCGTGGCCAGGCCGATGAGGATCCCGAAGGCGAGCACCCGGCCCCGGGACCACATGAGCATCGCCGCGGCCGTCAGCGCGACGGCCAGCAGATCCCAGTTGATGGTCGCGGTGAGAACGAACGCGGGTGCCAGCGCGACCAGCAGACCGTCCCAGGGGCGACGCCGGTGCGTACGGACGGTGCACACGGCGATGACCACCGCGCAGATCATCAGCATGCCCGCGTTGACCATCCAGTACATCTGCTCGCGCTGCTGGATGGGGTCGCTGTCGGGCGTCAGCGTCAGCCAGGCCGCCACCTGCATGAACACCCCGGTCAGCACGGGGTACTCCAGGTACTGCATATCGCCGCTCAGGCGGTCGAAGTACGGCACGAGGCCGTCGGCGAAGCCGCGTCCCAGAAAGAGGTGGGGAATGTCGGAGTAGCAGGCGTGCGTGTACTGCGAGGTGGCGCCGCGGAACCAGGCCCATTCGTAGCAGGGAATCTTCTGCACCATGCCGAGGGCGAACATCCCGATCATGACCAGCGCGACGACGCGTACGGGCGTGAGCGGACCGTCGCCCAGCCGCGCCCAGCGCCCCACCCGGCCGCCGAAGAGCTCGCTGCCGGCCGCCGCGACCTCGTCCTGATCGGTGGGCCGCACGACGGGCGGTTCCTGGTGCACGCTCGTGTCTTCTGCGCTGGGGCTTGGCATGCCGCACATCCTGCCGTACGGGGCTGTGTCCGGGGCAAGGACCGCCCGGGGGACACGGGAGGAGCACGCGGGGGGCCGTGTGCCGCCGGAAACGCGGCGAGGGCCGCCGTACCCGGGTGGGTACGGCGGCCCTCGCCGCTGCGCCGAGCCGTTCCCTGAGAGGCACGGCCGACGGTCCGGCTATCCGGAGTTGCCCCAGATCGAGCCGGTTCCACCGCCCGGGTTGCCGTTGGCTCCCTGGGATCCGCCGTTGTCACCGCCGTCGGTCGTTCCGGTGGTGTCGCCACCGCCGTCGGCTCCGCCACTGTCGCCGCCACCGTCCGCGCCGCCGTTCTGGCCTCCGCCGTCAGCCCCCGCGTTCGCCCCGCCGTCGGCCGCCTGGCAGTTCGGGTCGAAGATGCCGCAGGTCCTGGTCGGCGTCGGGGTCGGGCTCGGGGTGGTCTGGGTGGGCGTCGGCGTCGGCGTCGGTTCCTCGGAGGGCTCCTTCGAGGGCGTGGGACTGGGGGTCGGGCTGGGGCTGACCGCGCCGCCGCCCCACACGACCTCGCCCGGGTCCTGCGGCTCCGGGAAAGAGATGACCTTCTTGCCCTTCATCGCCCCGGTCATGTAGTCGTGCCAGATGGAGGCCGGGAACGAGTTTCCGTGGATCTTCTCCTCGCCACCCGTTCCGAACATCTTCTCGAACTCGCGCGCCTTGTTCGTCTCGTCGTCGTCGAGCCGGAACATGCTGATGGCGGTCGAGATCTGCGGGGTGTACCCGACGAACCAGGCGGACCGGTTGCCGTCCGTCGTACCGGTCTTGCCCGCGGCCTCACGGCCCTCCAGACGGGCGGGCTCGCCCGTCCCGTTCTCCACGACGTTCTTCAGGACGTCCGTGACGTTGTCGGCGATCATCGGGCTGAAGGCGCGCTTGGGCTTCTTCTTGTGCTGGAAGACGACCACGCCTCCCTGCTTCACCTCGGTCACCGAGTAGGTGTCGTTCTGCTGACCACTCGTGGCGAAGGTCGCGTAGGCCCCGGCCATACGGATGGCGCTGGGCGACGAAGTACCGATGGAGAACGAGGGAACGGTCGCGTCCGCCATGAACTTGTCGTCCTTCAGACCGGCGGCGACAGCGACGTCCTTGACCTTGTCCGTACCGACATCCATGCCGAGCTGCACGAACGGAGAGTTGGCGGACTTCTCCATGGCCGTCCGCAGGTCGATCTCACCGTAGTCGTAGTTGCCGTCGTTGGTCTGACGCCATTCCTCGTCGTCCTCGTTGAGCCAGATCTTGCCCGTGTAGTCCCTGATCCGCAGGCCGTCGTCACCGTTGTAGATGCTCTTCGGCGAGATCTGGGTGCGCTGGGACTCGCTCTGCTCCTTGGGGCCGGCAGGGTCCCTCACCCCGTACTGCATGGCCGCCGCCAGCACGAAGGGCTTCCACGTCGAACCGACCTGGGCGCCGGTGGCGTCGGCGTTGTTCGTGAAGTGCGTGGTGGCGTCCTGGCCACCGTACGTGGCGATGATGGCGCCGGTCCTCGCGTCCACGGACGCCCCGCCGAACTCGACGTGCGTGTCCGTCTCCGGACGCTCCTCGGGCCGGATCTTCGCCTTGTAGACCTTCTTCACCGCTGCTTCGAGCTGCTCCACCCGCTTCTTCTGGAAGGTGGTGTGGATCTCGAAGCCGCCCAGATCGAGGTCCTTTGCGGTGATGCCCTTGTCGTTGTTGGCGACGAAGTAATTCTTGGCGAGCTCCACCAGGTAGCCGGTCTGGCCGCCCAGCTTGGCGTCCTGCTTCGGCGGCAGCGGGTCCGGGAACTCGGTGTACTTGGCGCGCTCAGCCGCCGTCATCCGCCCGTCCTTGACCTGCTCGTCAAGGATCCACGCCCACCGTTCCTTGGCGCGCTTGGTGTTCTTCTTCTTGGTCGCGTTGACCTTGTCGATGTGCGTGGCGCCGGCGGGGTCGTAGTAACTCGCGCCCTTGAGCAGAGTGGCCAGGAAGGCGCACTCGCTCGCGTCCAGCTCGTCGGCGTCCTTGTTGTAGTAGGTCCGGGCGGCCGCCTGCAGACCGGAAGCTCCTCGTCCGTAGTACGAGACGTTGAGGTAGCCGGCCATCACCTCTTCCTTCGGCTGCTGGCCGGCGACCTTGAGCGTGATGAAGAGCTCCTGGACCTTCCGCTTGAGGGTCTGGTCCTGGGAGAGCATCGAGTTCTTCACGTACTGCTGAGTGATGGTCGACCCGCCCTGGGTCTCGCCGCCCGTGGCCATGTTGAGCACCGCACGGCCGATGCCCATCGGGTCGATACCGCGGTCCGTCTCGAAACTCTTGTTCTCGGCAGAGATCACGGCATTGCGCATCGCCTCCGGGATCTGCTCGTACTTGAGCTCCTGGCGGTTCACCGCACCACCGGTCGCCACCATCTGGGTACCGTCGGCCCAGTAGTAGACGTTGTTCTGCGCCTTGGCGGTCTTGTTGAACTCCGGGGGGACCACCAGCGCGTAGGCGATGCCCGCCACGCCCATCAGCACCCCGAGGAACCCCAGACAGAGTCCCGAGACCAGCTTCCACGAGGGCACCCAGCGACGGAACCCGTACTTCCCGTAGCGCGGGTAGTCGATCATCCGCTTCTTGCCGGGGCCACCGTTGTCGCGCCCCCGGCCCCCGGGGCCGTCGCCTCCACGTCGGCGGCCGCCGCGCTGCGCCGCGCGGCGGGCCTCGGCGCGGCTGCCGTACGGGCGCTCCTCGCCGTACGCCTCGGACGGTGATTCGGAAGGTGATACGGAAGTGGCTCTGCGTGACGGAGCCGCTCGGCGTCCGGTCGACTGCTGGGCGGCTCGTCTGGCCGCGGCACGCCCGCCACCTTGTGGCTGCGGCGTTTTGCGACGGTGCTCGCTCATGGAACGACTACTCCTCGGGCAGGCGAGAGCGCCTGGAAGCGGCAGTTGAGATCCGGTCCCCCCGAATTACGGACAAGCCACTGCGGAAGGCTCATCCGCAGTACATCCGGCAGTCCGCGATGACTGACGCGCGTCAGCGTCTCGCGGTTCCCGGTGGTCTGCATGCCGCACAGACTACGCACGGTCAAAACCCGCCTAGGGCCGAACTTCACCCCAAACAACGCAAGTCGAACCCTCGGAATTGCTGATGTGACGCCGCTCACGAAGGTCACCCTTGTCGAACAAGGCTGACCGATCTATCGTGCTGATGTATCGAGTCGATACATCAGCACGGCATAAGTACGCCGGTGTTTCCGGTGGACCCTGCCGACCGAAGCAGCGGGAGAAGGAGGAGGCACCGGTGAGCCGACGCTCCGGCATCCTCGAGTTCGCCGTGCTCGGCCTGCTCCGCGAATCGCCGATGCACGGCTATGAGCTGCGCAAACGCCTCAACACCTCGCTGGGGATCTTCCGTGCGTTCAGTTACGGGACCCTTTACCCCTGCCTCAAGACGCTGGTTGCCAGCGGCTGGTTGATCGAGGAGCCCGCAGGGGACTCGGCGGACACCGTGCCGGTCACCGGACGCACGGCCGCTTCCTCCTCCTCACTGACGGGACGCCGGGCGAAGATCGTCTACCGGTTGACGGCAGAAGGTAAGGAGCACTTCGAGGAGCTGCTGTCGCACACCGGTCCGGACGCCTGGGAGGACGAGCACTTCGCAGCGCGCTTCGCCTTCTTCGGCCAGACCGAACGCGATGTGCGGATGCGGGTGCTCGAAGGCCGGCGCAGCCGGCTGGAGGAGCGCCTGGAGAAGATGCGTGCCTCTCTCGCCCGCACCCGTGAACGACTCGACGACTACACACTTGAGCTGCAGCGGCACGGCATGGAGTCCGTGGAGCGCGAAGTGCGCTGGCTGAACGAGCTCATCGAGAGCGAGCGGTCGGGACGGGATCGGCGACGATCCTCGCCCGAGGGCTCTGCTCAACAGGACAAACCTGGAGAGACGGGCGGCCTGCCCCGGCACCGGGACAACACCCCGCCGGATCCGTCCGACGACACCGCCAAGTGAAGTCATCGCACTCCGCGACGACTTCATCGGAAACACCGATTACACAGGGAGCAACCGGAATGGGTTCGGTTCGCGTAGCCATCGTAGGCGTGGGCAACTGCGCCGCCTCGCTGGTGCAGGGCGTCGAGTACTACAAGGACGCCGATCCGGCCGGCAAGGTGCCCGGCCTGATGCACGTCCAGTTCGGCGATTACCACGTCAGCGACGTCGAGTTCGTCGCCGCTTTCGACGTCGACGCGAAGAAGGTCGGTCTCGACCTCGCGGACGCCATCGGCGCCAGCGAGAACAACACCATCAAGATCGCGGACGTGCCGAACACGGGCGTGACCGTCCAGCGCGGCCACACCCACGACGGTCTCGGCAAGTACTACCGCGAGACGATCGAGGAGTCCACGGACGCCCCGGTCGACGTCGTCCAGGTCCTGAAGGACAAGCAGGTCGACGTTCTCGTCTGCTACCTGCCCGTCGGTTCCGAGGTCGCCGCGAAGTTCTACGCGCAGTGCGCCATCGACGCCAAGGTCGCCTTCGTCAACGCCCTCCCGGTCTTCATCGCCGGCACCAAGGAGTGGGCGGACAAGTTCACCGAGGCCGGTGTCCCGATCGTCGGCGACGACATCAAGTCCCAGGTGGGCGCCACCATCACGCACCGCGTGATGGCGAAGCTCTTCGAGGACCGCGGTGTCATCCTGGACCGCACCATGCAGCTGAACGTCGGCGGCAACATGGACTTCAAGAACATGCTCGAGCGTGAGCGCCTGGAGTCCAAGAAGATCTCGAAGACGCAGGCCGTCACCTCGCAGATCCGTGACCGCGAGCTCGGCGAGGGCAACGTCCACATCGGCCCCTCGGACTACGTGGCCTGGCTGGACGACCGCAAGTGGGCGTACGTGCGCCTCGAGGGCCGCGCCTTCGGCGACGTTCCGCTGAACCTGGAGTACAAGCTCGAGGTGTGGGACTCCCCGAACTCGGCCGGTGTCATCATCGACGCCGTCCGTGCGGCGAAGATCGCCAAGGACCGCGGCATCGGCGGCCCCATCCTCTCGGCCAGCAGCTACTTCATGAAGTCGCCGCCCGTCCAGTACTTCGACGACGAGGCCCGCGAGAACGTCGAGAAGTTCATCAAGGGCGAGACGGAGCGCTGAACCAGCCCTCTCGGCTGACAACTCCACCGAAGCACTGACTGCTTCACCGAAGCGCTGAGCGGAGACGCTCATCTCTTCCTGCCGCACGTCGGGGGTCCCCGGGCAATCCGCCCGCGGACCCCCGACGTGTGTGACGCTTGCTCCCATGTCTGTCGCGCGTGATCTGCGCACCCTGCTGCGCCTGCGGAACTTCCGCCGCCTGCTCACCGTGCGGCTGCTGTCCCAGTCCGCCGACGGCGTCTACCAGGTCGCCCTCGCCGCTTATGTCGTCTTCTCCCCGGAGAAGCAGACGTCGGCCGCCGCCATCGCCTCCGCCATGGCCGTGCTCCTGCTGCCCTACTCCCTGATCGGGCCCTTCACGGGGGTGCTGCTTGACCGCTGGCCCCGGCGCCAGGTCTTCCTCTACGGGAACCTCCTGCGGGCCGCCCTGGCCTGCTCCACGGCCCTGCTGATTCTCGCTTCGGTGCCTGACTGGCTCTTCTACGCCTCGGCTCTCTGCGTCACCGCCGTCAACCGCTTCGTGCTGGCGGGCCTCTCCGCCGCCCTGCCCCGCGTGGTCGACACCGACCGCCTCGTCGTGGCCAACTCCCTCTCCCCGACCGCCGGCACCCTGGCGGCCACCGCGGGAGGAGGCCTCGCCTTCGTCGTACGGCTGGTAGCCGACGAGTCCGACGCTGCGGTCGTCCTGGTGGGGGCGATGCTCTATCTGCTCTCCGCGCTGGCTTCTCTGAGCCTCCCCCGCACGCTGCTGGGTCCGGACATCGACGGGAGCCCGATGCGGCTGCGCGCAGCTCTCGCCGTCACCGCCCGTGGGCTCGCCGCCGGTCTGCGCCATCTGGCGCAGCGGAGCCATGCCGCCAAGGCCCTGGCCGCCATGACCGTGATCCGCTTCTGCTACGGCGCGCTCACCGTCATGGTGCTCATGCTGTGCCGCTACTCCTGGTCCGACACCGAGTCCGACGGGCTGGCCCTGCTCGGCCTGGCGGTCGCGGTGTCCGGCGCCGGGTTCTTCATCGCCGCCGTTCTCACCCCCTGGGCCGTGGGCCGACTAGGCCGGTACGGATGGATCGTGGGCTGCGCCGGGGCGGCGGCGGCCCTGGTGCCCGCCCTGGGCCTCTCCTTCGCTCCCGCCCCGATGCTGATCGCCGCGTTCGTGCTCGGCGTCGTGACGCAGGGGTCGAAGATCGCGACCGACACCGTCGTACAGACCTCGGTCGACGACTCCTTCCGCGGCAGGGTCTTCTCGCTCTACGACGTGCTCTTCAACGTCGCGTTCGTGAGCGCCGCAGGGGTGGCGGCGCTGATGCTCCCGCCGGACGGCAGATCGGTCACCGTCGTGGTGGTCGTTGCGGTGCTGTACGCGACGGTCGCGGGGGCCATGTTCCGCTGGCGGCGCACCGATGCCCACCGGTAGCCGGTCATGAATGTGCCGAGGGGCGTTGTTTCACGTGAAACAACGCCCCTCGGCACATTCAGTCGGCGATGTTTCACGTGAAACATCGCCCGGTCCGGCTCAGTCCTGCCGCGCCCACCACTCCTTGAGCGCCGCCACCGCGGCGTCCCGCTCCATGGGCCCGTGCTCCAGGCGCTGCTCCAGCAGGAAGCCATACGCCTTGCCGATCACCGGCCCCGGCCCGACGCCGAGAATCTGCATGATCTCGTTGCCGTCCAGATCGGGGCGGATCGAGTCCAGCTCCTCCTGCTCCTGCAACAGAGCGATGCGCTCCTCCAGTCCGTCGTAGGTGCGGGAGAGGGCGTTGGCCTTCCGCTTGTTCCGGGTCGTGCAGTCCGACCGGGTCAGCTTGTGGAGCCGCTCCAGCAGCGGACCGGCGTCGCGCACGTACCGGCGCACCGCGGAGTCGGTCCACTCGCCATCGCCGTACCCGTGGAAGCGCAGGTGCAGCTCCACCAGTCTCGACACGTCCTTGACCAGCTCGTTGGAGTACTTGAGCGCGGTCATGCGCTTCTTCGTCATCTTCGCGCCCACCACCTCGTGGTGGTGGAAGGAGACGCGGCCGTCCTTCTCGAAGCGGCGGGTCCGCGGCTTGCCGATGTCATGAAGGAGCGCGGCGAGGCGCAGGACGAGGTCGGGGCCGTCCTCCTCCAGATCCATGGCCTGCTCCAGAACGGTCAGCGAGTGCTCGTAGACGTCCTTGTGGCGGTGATGCTCGTCACTCTCCAGCCGCAGAGCGGGAAGCTCGGGCAGCACATGGGCGGCCAGCCCGGTGTCGACCAGGAGCCCCAGACCCTTCCGCGGGTGCTGGGAGAGCAGGAGCTTGTTGAGCTCGTCGCGGACCCGCTCGGCGGAGACGATGTCGATTCGCGCGGCCATCTCTGTCATGGCGGTGACGACGTCGGGGGCGACCTCGAAGTCGAGCTGCGCGGCGAAGCGGGCCGCACGCAGCATGCGCAGGGGATCGTCGGAGAAGGACGCCTCGGGCGTGCCCGGAGTGCGCAGCACCCGGTTGGCCAGATCCTTCAGCCCTCCGTACGGATCGACGAACTCCTTCTCCGGCAGCGCGACGGCCATCGCGTTGACCGTGAAGTCGCGGCGGACGAGGTCGTCCTCGATGGAGTCGCCGTAGGAGACCTCCGGCTTGCGCGAGGTCCGGTCGTAGGCCTCGGACCGGTAGGTCGTGACCTCGATCTGGTAGCCGTCCTTCTGGGAGCCGACGGTGCCGAAGGCGATCCCGACCTCCCACACCGAGTCGGCCCAGGGGCGGACGATCTTGAGCACGTCCTCGGGGCGGGCATCGGTGGTGAAGTCCAGGTCGTTCCCGAGCCTGCCCAGCAGAGCGTCGCGGACCGATCCGCCGACCAGCGCGAGGCCGAATCCGGCCTCCTGGAATCGGCGGGCGAGGTCGTCGGCGACCGGGGACACCCGCAGCAGCTCATTCACCGCGCGGTGCTGCACCTGGCTCAGTGCACTGGCGTTCTCTTCGTTGGCGTTCGGCACAACAGAAAAGGGTACGTGCACGGGCCCGTCGCGGCGTCATCGTTTACGGCGGCCCTGCGGGATACCCGCGATCATGTGCGATGGACCCCAGCACTTCGGCCCGCCGCGTCTCGTTACCATGCGGGGACGCAGAACCGAACGATCGACAGCAGCTGACGACGACGAGGGACGGGTAGGCGCGTGGCCGAGGCGGCAGATTTCCAGGGGACTCGTCCCTCTCCTGCCCGCCGGTGGCTCCGGCGCACGGCCTCGGCGGTGCTCGGAGCGCCGCTCCTGGCCGGCCTCCTGGCCGTCCCGGCCACGGGTGCCGCCCCGACCACCGAGCCCTCCAAGGCCCCCACGGGCTCCCGCACGGTCGATGTGTCCCTGAACACGCTCGCCCCGAGTGTGCCCTCGGAGGACGACACCCTGACCGTCTCCGGGACGGTCACCAACAGGGGCAAGGAGACGATCAGCAGCGCCGAGGTCGATCTCCGGGTCGGGCCACAGCTCACCGGGCGCGGAGAGGTCGACGACGCCGCGAAGCGCTCCGCGTACGTCCCCGGCGTCGACCCGGCCGCCGTCGGGGGCAAGTACACGGTGAAGTTCCCCAAGCTCGCCAGGGGTATCAGCCAGGACTTCACGCTCACCGTCCCCGTCGACAAGCTGGGCCTCGACGACCCGGGCGTCTACCAGCTCGGCGTATCGGTCTCCGGCCGGACGCCCAGCGTCCCCTACGAGCAGGTGCTGGGCATCGAGCGCTCGTTCCTGCCCTGGCAGCCCGAGGCGAGTGACAAGAGGACGAAGCTCACCTTCCTCTGGCCGCTCATCGCGTCTCCCCATGTCACGGCTGAGACCCGCTCGGACGAACAGCAGACCCCGGTGTTCACCGATGACGACCTCGCCAAGGAGCTGGCGCCCGGCGGCCGCCTGGAGCAGATGGTGGCCCTGGGCAGCAGGCTCCCCGTGACCTGGGTCATCGACCCGGACCTCCTGGCGAGCGTCGCCGCGATGGCAGGGAAGTACGAGGTCGAGTCGGGTGACACGACCGTCCCGGGCAGGAACCAGACCGTCGCCAAGCAGTGGCTCACCGCTCTGGAGAAGGTGGCCGAGGACGGCAAGGTGATCGCGCTGCCGTTCGCCGACCCGGACCTGGCCTCCATCGCCCACCGCGGCAAAGCCGTCTCCGGGACGCTCAGCCATCTGCAGAAAGCCTCCACGGTGGCTGCGACCACCGTGGAGACCATCCTCCATGTGAAACCCTCCACCGACTTCGCCTGGCCCGTGAACGGCGCCGTGGACTCCTCCATCGTCGATGTGGCGACGTCGGCGGGCGCTCACAACGTGATCGCCCGCAGCGACAGCTTCCGGGAGACCGCGGCGCTTCCGTACACGCCGAGCGCGGCGCGGCCGATCGGCGGCGGCACCACCGCGGTCGTCGCGGACGCCCGGCTGTCGACCCTGTTCGACGGCGACATGTCGAGAGCGGGCGCCTCCACCCTCGCGGTCCAGAGGTTCCTGGCCCAGACCCTCGCGCTGACCGAGCAGGCACCGGACAACGAGCGCAGCATCGTCGTGGCCCCGCCGCGGATGCCCACCGCCGCGCAGGCCCAGACGATGGCCCGCGCCCTGGAGGGGCTGTCCGGCAACCGGTGGACGCAGCCCCTCGACCTCGTCGATGCCGCCGAGGTGAAGCCCGACCCACGGGCCACCACCAAGGTTCCCCCGGCCTCCGCGTACCCGAAGAAGCTCCGCGCCCAGGAACTGCCCATACAGGCGTTTCAGGACATCCGCACCACCCAGGGGTCCCTCGACAGCTTCGAGACGATCCTGACGCAGCCCGAGCGCGTGGTGACGCCCTTCGGCAACGCCGTCAACCGCTCGATGTCGACGTCCTGGCGAGGGCGGTCCCTGGAGGCGCAGCAGTACCGGGACGCGGTCCGCGACTACCTGCAGAGCCTCACCTCCGAGGTGCAGCTCATCGAGAAGTCCGACGTCACCCTCTCCGGGCGCAGCGCGACCATCCCGGTCACCGTGCAGAACAAGCTGGTGCAGGGCGTGGACCGGCTGGTTCTCCAGCTGACCTCGGACAACCTCCGACTCAAGTTCAACGACGACGGGACCACGGCCAGACTGCCGGTCAGCATCGCGGGCGGGCACAGCCAGTCCGTGAAGTTCGACACGGCGACCAGCGCCAACGGCCGGGCCCAGGTCACCGCCCGGCTGTTCACCGAGGACGGCACGCCGTACGGCAAGGAGATGACCTTCACCGTGAAGGTCTCCGAGGTGACGCCCACCGTGCTGCTCGTGATCGCCGGCGGACTGCTGCTCCTGGTGCTGGCGGGCATCAGGATGTACACCCACCGCAAGCGCGCCGTGGCAAGCGACACGGCGGACGGCAACGGGGACGAACCCGAGCAGCCGAGTGACCCGGCTCCGGACACCGGACCGGAAAGCGGGGCCCCGTCGGGAACGGGTGAGAAAGTGGACCGTTGAGCGATGTCTGTCGTGGCCGGTCGGCCGGGGACGATGAGGTAGGGGTTTCGATGAACGCGCCGTACGACGGTGACCGCGGGCAGGGCGCGGGCGGAGCAGCGTCTCCGGGCGGGCCTCCGGTTCCTCCGAGCGCGGGCCAGGACGGCTCCGTGCCGCCCGACCCGTACCTCCAGCACGCCTACGACGACGACCCCTACCGGGCGCAGGACCTGACCGCCCAGGACCCGGTGGGCGAGGCGCTCTACGACCGCGCCGCCCACCCGCCGCCGCCGCCCGGCACCTACCAGGAGCCGGCGCCCCTCTACCAGCAACCGCCCCCCGCCCCGTACGCCCCGGACCCGCGCATCTGGGCCCAGACCCCGCCCCCCGAGCCGGCGGGTCCCTCCCGGCACCTGCCGTACGGGGACCGCCCGGCGACCACGCAGTTCGTCGGCGTCGACGACCTCGTGACCCAGGCCTCGGACGACCGGCAGGAACCGGACGCCTTCGCCCACCTCTTCCGGGACCAGGAGGGATCGGGGAAGCCTCCGGTACCGCCCCAGCCCGAACCGGCCCCCGCACCCGCCAAGAGCGGCGGCGGCAAGGTCTCCGGACTCCTCAAGTCCAGCGCGCTCATGGCAGCCGGCACCCTGGTCTCCCGGCTCACCGGATTCGTCCGCTCCCTGGTGATCACCGCCGCGCTCGGCGCGGCAATGCTCGGCGACAGCTTCACCATCGCCTACACCCTGCCGACGATGATCTACATCCTCACCGTCGGCGGCGGTCTGAACTCGGTCTTCGTCCCCCAGCTCGTCCGCGCCATGAAGGACGACGAGGACGGCGGCGAGGCCTTCGCCAACCGGCTGCTGACCCTGGTGATGGTCGCGCTCGGCCTGATCGTCGCCGCCGCGGTCCTCGTCGCGCCGGTGCTGATCCAGCTGATGTCCAGCACGATCGCCGACGACGTGGCCGCCAACAGCGTGGCCGTCACCTTCGCCCGGTACTGCCTGCCCACGATCTTCTTCATGGGCGTGCACGTGGTGATGGGTCAGATCCTCAACGCCCGCGGCAAGTTCGGCGCGATGATGTGGACCCCGGTCCTCAACAACATCGTCATGATCATCACGTTCGGGCTGTTCATCTGGGTCTACGGCACCTCCGCCGAATCGCGGATGGGCGTCGACACCATCCCGCCGGAAGGTGTCCGACTGCTCGGCATCGGCACCCTGCTCGGACTCGTCGTCCAGTCCCTGGCGATGATCCCCTACCTGCGCGAGACGGGATTCCGCTTCCGCCCCCGCTTCGACTGGAAGGGCCACGGCCTCGGCAAGACCGTCAAGCTGGCCAAATGGACCGTGCTCTTCGTCCTGGCCAACCAGGCAGGCGTTCTGGTCGTCACTCAGCTCGCCACGGCGGCCGGCACCGCCTCGGGCCACGACGGCACCGGATTCCTGGCCTACTCCAACGCCCAGCTGATCTGGGGCATGCCGCAGGCCATCATCACCGTCTCGGTCATGGCCGCCCTGCTGCCCCGCATCTCCCGGGCGGCCCACGACAACGACCCGGGTGCGGTCCGCGACGACATCTCGCAGGGACTGCGCAACTCGGCCGTCGCCATCGTGCCGGTGGCCTTCACCTTCCTCGCGCTCGGCCTCCCGATGGCCACCCTGCTGTACGCCTCCAGCGGCATCGAGGCCGCCCGGTCCATGGGCTTCATCCTCATGGCCTTCGCGCTCGGACTGATCCCGTACTCCGTGCAGTACGTCGTGCTGCGCGGTTTCTACGCCTACGAGGACACCCGCACCCCCTTCTACAACACGGTCATCGTGGCCGCCGTGAACGCCGCTGCCTCCGCCCTCTGTTACGTCGTCCTGCCCGCCCGCTGGGCGGTCGTCGGTATGGCCTTCTCCTACGGTCTGGCCTACGCGGTCGGCGTCGGCGTCGCCTGGCGCCGGCTGCGCAACCGGCTGGGCGGTGACCTGGACGGCGCGCACATCGTGCGGACCTACGCCCGTCTGTGCATGGCCGCGGTGCCCGCCGCGCTGGCCGGCGGCGCCGTCGGTTTCGGGATCCTTGAACTGATCGGCACCGGCGCCCTCGGCTCCCTGGCCGCACTGATCTGCGGCGGTGTCCTCCTCCTGGGCATCTTCTTCGTCGCGGCGAAGAAGATGCGCATCGAAGAGGTCAACGGCCTGGTCGGCATGGTCCGTGGACGGCTCGGACGCTGAATGAGCACCCGCCCGCACAACCATCGCCGCACTCCGCGTGTCGTGCATAGCGCTGGAGTGTGGGCACAATTGGCGTGACTGTGCAGAGCTGGCTGGCATCGCGCAACGGATGGGGAGGCAGGAACGACGGTGGCGGAACGTAGCACGGCTGCCGTCGACGTGGCCGACAACAGCGGTGACAAGCCGCTGGCCGCCAAGGCGGACGAGGCCACGACCGACGGGACGGCGGAAGCCGAGGACACCAAGGGCGCGAGCCCCAAGAACACCGAGAACACGGACGGTGGGCAGAAGCGTTCCGAGACCGTTCCGGCGTCACCCGACCTGCACAGCGGTGACAAACTCGCCGGGCGCTACCGCCTGGAGGAGTGCGTCACCCGTCTGGACGGCTTCAGCAGCTGGCGCGCGGTCGACGAGAAGCTCCGCCGGGCCGTGGGTGTCCATCTGCTTCCGGCCGACCATCCGCGGGCCCGCTCGGTGCTGGCCGCCGCCCGCTCCTCGGCCCTGCTCGGCGACCCCCGCTTCGTCCAGGTCCTGGACGCCGTCGAGGAGAACGACCTCGTCTACGTGGTCCACGAATGGCTGCCGGACGCCACCGAGCTCACCGCTGTGCTGGCCGCCGGGCCGATGGAGGCCCACGACGCCTACCAGCTCGTCAGTCAGCTCTCCCAGGCAATGGCCGCCGCCCACCGCGAGGGCCTCTCCCATCTGCGCCTCACCCCGGGCGCGGTTCTGCGCAGCTCCACCGGGCAGTACCGCATTCGGGGCCTCGCCGTGAACGCCGCCCTGCGGGGCATCACCGCCGAGCATCCCCTCCGTACGGACACCGAGGCCATCGGGGCCCTCCTGTACGCAGCCCTGACCCACCGCTGGCCTTACGGGGACGATGCCCACGGGCTCGCCGGGCTGCCCAAGGGCCTGGGGCTCATCGCCCCCGACCAGGTCCGGGCCGGCGTCCACCGCGGCCTCTCCGAGATCGCGATGCGGGCGCTCGCCAACGACGGTGCCACCGCCTCCCGCCAGGAACCGCCCTGCACGACGCCGGACGAGCTGGCCAAGGCCGTCGCGGCCATGCCGCGCATCCTTCCGCCCGAGCCCACGTTCACCGCGCCGCCGGCCTATCAGCGCACGACCTATCAGCAGGGCACGTACGGGCGTCCGTCCTCCCACCCGTCCCCCGCCGCGCAGCCGGTGATGGCGGCCCCACCGGCGCCCCTGCAGAGCCGCACCGGCCGCGTGCTCAAGTGGACCGTGTCCGCTCTCCTCATCGCCGCCCTGGGCCTCGGCAGCTGGCAGCTCGCGGAAGCGCTGCTCGACCGGGCCAAGGGCCCCGACGACACCGGCGTCACCGAGCCGAACGAGGACGACAAGAACAAGGACGACAAGCCCGCCCCGTCCGCCGAACCCCTGGACATCGCGGGGGCCACGGAGTTCATGCCCGACGGCTCCGGAATCAAGCAGCGAGACGCGGCGAACACCGTGGACGGTGACCGGGGGACCCGCTGGGTCACCCCGCGGTACAAGGGCTTCGCCAACTTCGGCAACCTCCCCCAGCGCAAGCAGGGCAGCGGCATCATCGTCGACCTCGGCAAGGTACGGGACGTCTCCGGAGTCGATGTGTCCATGTACCGCAGCGGGCAGACGACAACCGTCTCCGCCGCGCCCCCGGACGCCACGTCCCCCTCCACGACAGCCGACTTCGACCAGCAGATCGTCAAGCGGACGGTCGCTGGGTCGACGCTCAAGGAGACGCTCGACAAACCCGTCCGCACGCGCTACGTCCTCATTCACATCACGGAACTCCCGTCGGACGGCACGGGCGGATACCGCGGCGGCATCACCGACATCTCTGTCCTCGGCTGATCACGGGCCGGTACGCGGGATCTCGCGTACCGGCCCGTGATCACCGCCCCCGCCCGCCCGCTACTGTGGGGCGGACCGTCCCTCCCCGCCGAGCACCCGCGGCGACAAGGGTTGCGGCCGTCGCGCCCGTGACGGCAGGCTTCTCCCGTCGCACCGCTTCACCGGGCGGGACCATATGCGACATCGGATCCGGTTCGGAGGGGGAGCACGGTGGATTCCGTTCCACCAGAGGCACCGAGCGACTCGGACCTGCTCGCCCAGCATGTGGCGGGCGACCCCGACGCCTTCGGTGAGCTCGTACGCCGTCACCGCGACCGGCTCTGGGCCGTGGCGCTACGGACCCTCGGGGACAGGGAAGAAGCGGCCGACGCCGTCCAGGACGCCCTCGTCAAGGCGTTCCGCGCCGCCCACACCTTCCGCGGCCAGTCCGCCGTCACCACCTGGCTCCACCGCATCACCGTCAACGCCTGCCTCGACCGGGTACGCAAGGCCGCCTCCCGCAAGACATCCCCCGTGGACGATGCCGAACGGCTCGATCAGCTCCTGGAGCCCCACGAATCCGCCGAGGCACCCGCCGTGCGGCAGGACCTCCACCGTCAGCTCCAGAAGGCCCTGGACACGCTGCCCCCCGAGCAGCGGGCCGCCCTGGTCCTCGTCGATATGCAGGGCTACCCCGTGGCGGAGGCCGCCGTCATCCTGGAGGTTCCGGTCGGCACCGTGAAGAGCCGGTGCGCCCGGGGCCGGGCGAGACTGGCCCCTCTGGTCCGCCATCTGCGCGCGGAAACCGAGGGCCAGAGCCCCGACGAGGAGAACGGCGCGGAGGGAAGGAACCGGACGCGCGAAGCATCCGTCCCACCTGCGTCAGGCCCCAGAGACGCAGGAGCAAGCGATCCTGCCGCCACGAAGGGAGGAGGTGGGCGCCCGTGACACCCACGGCCGACACGGCTCAGCACCCGGAGGTCTCCGAGATCTCCGATCTCACCGAGGGACTGCTCGCCCCTTCCCGAGCGGCGGAAGTCCAGCAGCACCTCGCGGAGTGCGATCTCTGCGCAGAGGTCCGGAACTCTCTGGAGGAGATTCGCGGACTGCTCGGGACGATGCCCGACCCCGAGCCCATGCCCGAGGACATCGCCGCCCGCATCGACGCGGCTCTCGCGGCGGAAGCCCACCCCACCCTTTCCCCCGAGGACGAGCCGGTCGTTGTTTCACGTGAAACAACGACCGCTGAAGATGCGCCGACCGGCAGGGCTACGACCGGGCCCGCTTCCGTCCCCGGCAACACCACCGCCCCGGACCGCCCTGCGGGCCGGTCCTCAGCCGCGACAGGGCCGGGCCGCCGTCCCGCCCGCCGTCGTCGGCGCACCGTGGTTCTCGGCACCGCCTTCGGCGCCGCAGTCATCGGGATGAGCGTCTTCTTCCTCCAATCCCTCGCGCCCTCCGGCGACGCGGCCAAGTCGGTCACCGACGGCGGGGTCAGTGCTGCCGACAGCAGCGCGCCCGCCTACGCGGAGGGCACACTCGAAGCCCAGGTCCGAAACCTCCTCGGCGACGAGGCGAGCCGGAAGAGCCCGGGTGCCAAGAAGGTAGAGCCGGAGGCCGACACCAAGTCGTCGAGCGAAGCCCTCACTCCCGAAGCCGAGCCGTCCAGGAGCCCCATGAAGGCTCCCGTCGTCGCTGTGCCCCCCTGCGTCCAGAAGGCAACCGGCCGCACCACGCCGGCCCTCGCCCTGGAGGAGGGAACGTACCGGGGAACGGACACCTATCTCGTCGTCCTTCCGCACACGAGCGACTCCTCACGCGTACAGGCCTACCTCGTCGCCTCTGCCTGCGTGGACACCGCCCCGGAGTCCTCCGGCCGGCTACTGCTCACACGGTCCTACAGCCGCCCCTGAAGGCCGCCCACGACCGCTGCGGCATGTTCGGGAATGCATCAGCCGTAGGATCCGTTGGGTGGGGTGTGAGTCGTTGACCAACCCCGTAGGCAGTTAGGCAGTCTGCAGAAACGAGGAAGAAACCCGTGAGCGACGTCCGTAATGTGATCATCATCGGCTCCGGACCGGCCGGGTACACCGCCGCGCTGTACACCGCCCGTGCCTCGCTGAACCCGTTGGTCTTCGAGGGCGCCGTCACGGCCGGTGGAGCGCTGATGAACACCACCGACGTGGAGAACTTCCCCGGCTTCCAGGACGGCATCATGGGCCCCGAGCTCATGGACAACATGCGGGCCCAGGCCGAGCGCTTCGGCGCCGAGCTGGTTCCCGACGACGTCGTCGCGGTCGACCTCACCGGTGACATCAAGACCGTCACCGACACCGCGGGTACGGTCCACCGTGCCAAGGCGGTCATCGTCACCACCGGTTCCCAGCACCGCAAGCTCGGACTGCCCAACGAGGACGCCCTCTCCGGACGCGGCGTCTCCTGGTGCGCCACCTGCGACGGCTTCTTCTTCAAGGACCACGACATCGCCGTGATCGGCGGCGGCGACACCGCGATGGAGGAGGCGACCTTCCTCTCCCGCTTCGCCAAGTCCGTCACGATCGTCCACCGCCGTGACACCCTGCGTGCCTCCAAGGCCATGCAGGACCGTGCCTTCGCCGACCCGAAGATCAAGTTCGCCTGGGACAGCGAGGTCGCCGAGATCAAGGGCGACCAGAAGCTCTCCGGTCTGACCCTGCGCAACACCAAGACCGGCGAGACCTCCGACCTTCCCGTGACCGGACTCTTCATCGCCGTCGGCCACGACCCGCGTACCGAGCTTTTCAAGGGCCAGCTGGAGCTCGACGACGAGGGCTACCTGAAGGTCGAGGCACCCTCCACGCGGACTAACCTCACCGGTGTCTTCGGTGCCGGTGACGTGGTCGACCACACCTACCGTCAGGCCATCACGGCTGCGGGCACCGGCTGCTCCGCCGCCCTGGACGCCGAGCGCTTCCTCGCGGCCCTGGCCGACGCCGAGCCCGCCGAGCCGGAGAAGACCCCGGTCGTCTGAACGCCCGCACCACACCCCACCACCCCGAGAGACTAAGGAGGCCGCCGTGGCCGGCGACCTGAAGCACGTTACGGATGCCAACTTCGACGACGTCGTTCTCAAGAGCGACAAGCCGGTTCTGGTGGACTTCTGGGCCGCCTGGTGCGGCCCGTGCCGCCAGATCGCCCCCTCGCTGGAGGCGATCGCGGCCGAGCACGGCGACCAGATCGAGATCGTCAAGCTCAACATCGACGAGAACCCGGCCACCGCCGCCAAGTACGGCGTGATGTCCATCCCCACCCTGAACGTGTACCAGGGCGGCGAGGTCGCCAAGACCATCGTCGGCGCCAAGCCGAAGGCCGCGATCCTCCGCGACCTCGAAGGCTTCATCAGCGCCTGACCGCCCAGCGGCGCCCCGGCGCGATGTTTCACGTGAAACGGGCCCACCCCTTGAAGGGGGCGGGCCCGTTTCGCATAGCAACAGGAAGCGCGGCGACTCACAACGGCCGCAACACCGGCTCCTTCTGAACCGCTCCCAGAAGCCGGTCGAGCGCCATCTCCACGTCTTCCTTCCAGGAGAGCGTCGTCCGCAGCTCCAGCCTCAGCCGTGGGTGCACGGGATGCGGCCGCACGGTCTTGAAGCCGACGGCCAGCAGGTGATCCGCAGGAAGGACGCACGTTCCCCGCTCCGACCGTGCGTCTCCGAACGCCTCGATCGCCTTGAAGCCCCGGCGCAGAACGTCCTTGGCCACCGTCTGGACCATGACACGGCCGAGCCCTTGGCCCTGGTACTCGGGAACGATCAGGCCGGTGATGAGCTGAACGGCATCGGGGGAGACCGGGCTGGTCGGGAACGCGGTCGAGCGGGGCACGTACGCGGGCGGAGCGTAGAGCACGAACCCGGCCGGCACGTCGTCCACATAGACCACCCGGCCGCAGGAGCCCCACTCCAGGAGAACCGCGGAAATCCAGGCTTCCTTCTCCAGCTCGGGCTTGCCCGCCTTTACTGCGGCTTCCCCACTGACCGGGTCAAGCTCCCAGAAGACGCACGAGCGGCAACGCTCGGGGAGATCCGGAAGGTTGTCCAGGGTGAGTGGTACGAGCCGACGCCCCATGACGGCGATTCCTCACTTCCTTCGCCCGCCGCACCACGTGCGGCTGCCAGCGCGCTCCGTTCGTGGAACAGGCTGCCGACGAACCCCCCGACGGCGCCCAGGCCGAGTCCGACTGTGACGAGCCGACTGCGGCTCACTCTTCGCAAGGCCTCCGCCCTCCTCTGAGATCGATCACCGTGGATGCACCGTCCCAGACCGCATCGTATCCACCCAGAGGTGATGCGGATACCGAGAGAGCAAAGGGCGGGCCGTGTTCCGGTATGCACCGGCACACGGCCCGCCCTTCGATGAATCCCTGAGGCTCAGTCCTCGGCGCCCTCCTCGGACGCCTCGGTGAGTCGGCGCTCCAGCACCCGACCCTCGCCGGGAGCAAGGCTGCCGAGAATGCGGTCCAGATCCTCCATCGAGGCGAACTCGACGACGATCTTGCCCTTCTTCTGCCCCAGGTCGACCTTCACCCGGGTCTCGAAGCGGTCGGACAGACGCGTCGCCAGGTCGGTCAGGGCGGGGGACAGACGCCCGCCGGCCCTCGGCCCCTTGGACTTCGGGGAGCTCGTGGGCCGCGAGCCCATCAGTGTCACGATCTCCTCGACCGCCCGCACCGACAGCCCCTCGGCCACGATCCGGTGGGCCAGCCGGTCCTGCTCCTCTGAGTCGTCCACGGACAGCAGGGCCCGGGCATGACCGGCGGAGAGAACCCCTGCGGCCACCCGGCGCTGCACCGGCGGGGACAGCCGCAGGAGCCTCAGCGTGTTCGACACCTGCGGCCGGGAGCGACCGATACGGTCGGCCAGCTGGTCATGGGTGCACTGAAAGTCCTTGAGCAGCTGGTCATACGCAGCGGCCTCCTCCAGCGGGTTCAGCTGAGCCCGGTGAAGGTTCTCCAGCAGCGCGTCCAGCAGCAGCTTCTCGTCGTCCGTGGCGCGAACGATCGTGGGAATCCGCTCCAGGCCCGCTTCACGGCAGGCCCTCCACCGACGCTCACCCATGATGAGCTCATAGCTGTCCGCGCCCACTTTGCGGACGACGACCGGCTGGAGAAGACCTACCTCCTTGATGGAGACAACCAGCTCGGCCAGCGCGTCCTCGTCGAACACCTCACGGGGCTGACGCGGGTTCGGGGTGATCGCCCCGATCGGCAGCTCGGCGAAGTACGCCCCCGACGTCCCGACGCCCTGTTCGGACCGGTCCTCCAGGGCCGACGCCGGCTCCGGCACCACCGGGGAGGACGGCAGCGCGGTCACCTTCGCGGCCGCCACCCCGCGCTCCGCCGTCAGCACCGGGCCCGTGCCGGACGCCGCGCCGTTTCCGGGCGTCTGCACCTGCTTCTCCTGAGGAGCGGCGGGGATCAGCGCACCGAGCCCACGCCCCAGTCCTCTACGACGCTCACTCATTGAAGGCCCTCCGCAACGTGTTGCTGGTTGTTCTGACTGCTCGTGTGGGCGTGCTGAGCCTCGTAGTGCACGCCGACGCCCCGCAGGGCGATCTCCCGGGCGGCTTCGAGGTACGAAAGCGAGCCGCTGGATCCCGGGTCGTAGGTGAGCACGGTCTGCCCGTAGCTCGGCGCCTCCGAGATACGCACCGACCGCGGGATGCTCGTCCGCAGCACTTCCTTGCCGAAGTGGGTACGCACCTCCTCGGCGACCTGGGAGGCGAGCCGCGTCCGGCCGTCGTACATCGTCAGCAGGATCGTCGAGACATGCAGCTCCGGGTTGAGATGGCCCCGCACCAGATCGACGTTGCGCAGGAGCTGTCCCAGGCCTTCCAGCGCGTAGTACTCGCACTGGATGGGGATCAGCACCTCGGCCCCGGCCACCAGTGCGTTCACCGTCAGCAGTCCCAGGGAGGGCGGGCAGTCGATGAGGATGTAGTCCAGCGGCTGCTCGTACGCCTGGATGGCTCGCTGAAGGCGGCTCTCCCGTGCCACCAGCGAGACCAGCTCGATCTCCGCACCGGCGAGATCGATGGTCGCGGGGGCACAGAAGAGACCCTCGACGTCCGGTACGGGCTGGACCACCTCGGAGAGGGGGCGGCTGTCCACCAGAACGTCGTAGATCGAGGGGACATCGGCGTGGTGATCGATGCCCAGAGCCGTGGAGGCGTTCCCCTGCGGGTCGAGGTCGACCACCAGAACGCGCGCACCGTGCAGGGCCAGGGACGCGGCAAGGTTGACCGTCGTAGTCGTCTTACCGACCCCGCCCTTCTGGTTGGCCACCACCATGACGCGGGTGCGGTCTGGCCGGGGCAGCCCTTCGCCGGCGCGGCCAAGGGCCTCGACCGCCAGCTGAGCGGCACGGCCGATGGGTGTGTCGTCCATCGGCGGCGGTGTTTCACGTGAAACACCCTCACCCACGGACTCGGTTCGGGGACCGGGGACCGGGTCGGTCATCGGTCCCGCGATGTTGGCGTCGGACCGCAAGGATTCACTCTCCTCGACTTCAGGCTCGCAATGAACAGAGCCTGCCATGCTTTCGGGGTCGTGAACCAGCGAGGCCCGCTGTTCTGTGGATGAATCCGTGCGTGTGGACAACTCGGCCACCCGTCCGGGCTTGCGGTCGCGCGGCGTGGCAGCCGCACGACCGCGGCTGATGATTCCCTGCAGCAGAGAGCGACGTTTCACGTGAAACACGATGCCCCTGCGGAGCAACTACCAGGCCACGACACTCCGCACGTCGACCGTCCGGAGCGCTCGACCGGATGGCGACGCCGCTGCGCGGCGCGTCTCAGCGACGTCGGCGGGTGCGCCCCGTGCGAGCGGCCTTGGCCCTCTTTGCGGCGAACCTCACACCGCCCGGGCTCTCGCCCACCACGACACGGACCACCGTGGAGAGCGGATCGACCACACCCTCACCGACGTGAAGCACTTCGGTCTCCACGACACCCAGCTTGCTGAGCGCGGCCCTGGCGCCGGCGAGCTCCTCCTCCGCGGTGTCGCCCTTGAGCGCGAGCATCTCCCCGTACGGCTTCAGCAGGGGAACGCCCCAGCCCGCCAGCCGGTCCAACGGCGCCACCGCACGCGCGGTCACCACCTGAACGGGCTGCAACGTCCCGAGAACCTCTTCGGCCCGGCCGCGCACGACCGTCACATGGTCCAGGCCGAGCAGCTCGACGACCTCCTGGAGAAAGTTCGTCCGCCGGAGCAGCGGCTCCAGCAGGGTGATCTTGAGATCGGGACGCACCAGGGCCAGCGGGATGCCGGGCAGGCCCGCGCCCGAGCCCACATCGCAGACGGTGACGCCCTCGGGCACGACCTCGGAGAGCACCGCACAGTTCAACAAGTGCCGCTCCCACAGCCGGGGGACCTCACGCGGGCCGATCAGACCGCGCTTGACCCCGGCATCCGCCAGAAGCTCCGCGTACCGGACAGCCTCCGGGAAGAGCTCTCCGAACACCTCCCGCGCCTCCGCAGGTGCCTGGGGGAGCTCTGCTGCCTCCGTCACGGGGACCGTCCTTCCATACCGCACTAGCGCACTGTGGGTGGCTGACTATCAGGCTGACAAAGATCGGCCCCGCCTGCGTACAGACGGGGCCGACAGTACAAGGATCCGGTCAGGCCGGGAGAACGACGACGAAGCGCTGCGGCTCCTCGCCCTCCGACTCGCTCCGGAGACCGGCCGCGGCGATCGCGTCGTGCACGACCTTGCGCTCGAACGGCGTCATCGGGTCCAGCTTCACGGGCTCGCCCGTGCTCTTGACCTCGTTCGCGGCCTTGGCACCCAGTTCCGCGAGGACCGCGCGCTTCTTGGCCCGGAAGCCGCCGATGTCCAGCATCAGACGGCTGCGGTCACCGGTCTCCCGGTGCACGGCCAGCCGCGTCAGCTCCTGGAGCGCCTCCAGGACCTCACCATCGCGGCCCACGAGCTTCTGGAGGTCGCGTGCCGATTCGCTGATGATCGACACCGCGGCCCGGTCCGCCTCGACGTCCATGTCGATGTCGCCGTCGAGGTCGGCGATGTCGAGCAGTCCCTCGAGGTAGTCGGCCGCGATCTCGCCCTCCTGCTCCAGGCGGGTCAGGGTGTCGCTGCCCGCCTCAGCGGGGGCCGTGGAGGTGGTGCCTTCCGTCACGGATGGACTCCTTCTTACTTCTTGGACGGGTGCTTGGGCCGCTGCGGACCCTTGCGCTGTCCGGACTTGGCTTGGCGTGAGGAGCCGGAGGCGGACTTGCCCGCCGACTTCGGCTTGCTGTCCTGCGGTGCGTCCTTCTCGAGCGAGGTCTTGGAGCCGGCGGCCTCGGACTCCGTGGCCTTGGCTCCCGCCGTCGCGGGACCGGCCGTCTGGCGCTTCGCCTTGGTCTGGCGCTTGGGCTGCTGGCGCCTGTGCGCCTGGCTTCCCTCGGCGTCGGCCACGGCGGCCTCGCTCTTCGCCACCGTGCCGTCCTCCTGGGCCGCGAGACCCAGCTTGCCGAGACCGGTGATGAACTTGCGCTCGATGTCGTTGCGGTCGGAGCCCTTGGCGACGATCGCCTTGACCATCTTGCGCCGGGTACGGCCCCGCACCTCGCCGTGGGAGGTCACGCTCTTGAGCACCCGCTGAAGGTAGGCGTCCTGCGCCTTGCTGCCCGGCGTCGGGTTCTGGTTGATCACGTACATCTGCTGACCCATGGTCCAGACGTTGGTGGTCAGCCAGTAGACGAGGACACCGACGGGGAAGTTGATGCCCATCACGGCGAAGATGACCGGGAAGATGTACATCAGCATCTTCTGCTGCTGCATGTACGGGGTCTTGACCGTCAGGTCGACGTTCTTCGTCATCAGCTGGCGCTGGGTGAAGAACTGCGAGGCCGACATCAGCACGATCATGATCGCGGTGACGATCCGGACGTCGGTGAGGGACGCGTCGAGCGAGGTGACCTTCTCGACGCTGTCCGTGAACTTCGCGGCCAGCGGGGCGCCGAAGATGTGGGCCTGACGCGCGCTGTCCAGCAGGTCCTGGTTGATCGCGCCGATCTTCTTGCCCGAGGCGATGGACGACAGCACGTGGTACAGGGCGAAGAAGAACGGGGACTGCGCCAGGATGGGAAGGCACGAGGAGAGCGGGTTGGTGCCCGTCTCCTTGTACAGCTTCATCATCTCTTCGGACTGACGCTGCTTGTCGTTCTTGTAGCGCTCCTGGATCGCCTTCATCTTCGGCTGGAGCACCTGCATATTGCGGGTCGACTTGATCTGCTTGACGAAGAGCGGGATCAGGCAGATCCGGATCAGCACCACCAGGGACACGATCGACAGGCCCCAGGCCCATCCGGAGTCATCGCCGAAGAGCGCTCCGTAGACCTTGTGGAACTGGACGATGATCCATGAGACAGGTGTGGTGATAAAGCTGAACAGACTGGCAATCGTGTCCACTAATCAGGCTCCTTGAGCATTGGGCGAGGTCTCTGCGGCCGGGCTCGGAGGTTCGGAGACCGACCCCCCGGACGGCACTTCAGCGGCGGACTCCCCGCCCTTTTCGCCGCGCAGGGCGTTGCGCAGCAGCTCGTGCCACCGCGGACGCTTACGAGGCGGAACATGATCCACACCACCGGGTGACCACGGATTGCACCGCAGGATGCGCCAGGCGGTCAGCGCTGTTCCCTTGATGGCACCGTGCCTGTCGATCGACGTATATCCATAGTGGGAACACGACGGGTAATAACGGCAGACAGGCCCGAGGAGTGGACTGATCGTCCACTGGTACAGCTTGATGAGAGCAAGCAGCGGGTACTTCATCGCGCGCCCCCTCCCAGCAGCCGCTGAAGAGCGGCATCCAGGTCTCGGGCCAGCTGTGCATGGTCGGCGTCGCCCGCACCGGGCAGCGCCCGTACGACAACAAGGCTACCGGGGGGCAGCTGAGCCAGCCGGTCTCGGACCAGGTGGCGAAGCCTCCGTTTCACCGCGGTGCGGACGACGGCGCCTCCCACGGCCTTGCTGACAACGAAACCCGCACGCGGCGGGGAACAGTCTCCCCTGTCACGTGCGGGTCCGTTTCACCGCTGCGTAGATGGACGACGAGCAGCGGACGTCCGGCTCGACGTCCTCGTCGTACCGCGGTCGCGAAGTCCTCGCGCCGCCTCAGCCGATTCTCGGTAGGCAGCACGTCATGGACCTGTTAGCGATCAGGCGGACAGGCTGCTGCGGCCCTTGCCGCGGCGGTTCGCGAGGATCGCACGGCCGGCACGGGTACGCATGCGCAGACGGAAACCGTGGGTCTTGGCGCGGCGGCGGTTGTTCGGCTGGAAGGTGCGCTTGCTCACTCGGGGGCTCCAGAAATGATTCGTGTCTTGGCGGGACATCGCCTGGCTGTCACCGTGCGCCCACGAGGAACTCGCGTAAACGCCTTAGTGCACCGCTTCACAATCACAGATCGTGATCTTTGCCCATCGGAGGCAGGCGGCAGCAGCCATCGACAACTCGACCTGGTCACGGTACGCGCGGCTACGCCATCCGGTCAAACCAGCTCCGCGCGACCCCCCATTGTGCACAGCCTGTGGACAACAACTTGAACCGCGCGGGTCGGCCTGACTACCGTGGCTGAACTCCGGTTCTTTTCCTTCCCGACTGCCGGGCCTCACCCCACCCGACCCATCCCGTCCCGAGAACCACACATTCGTGGGACATGCGAGAGAGCGTGCCTTGTGGCTGACGTACCTGCCGATCTTGCCGCAGTGTGGCCGCGAGTGCTGGAACAACTCCTCGGGGAGGGCCAGCAGGGCATCGAGCCGAAGGACAAGCAGTGGATCGAGCGCTGCCAGCCGCTGGCACTCGTCGCCGACACCGCACTGCTGGCCGTCCCCAACGAATGGGGCAAGCGCGTCCTGGAGGGCCGGCTCGCGCCGCTCATCAGCGAATCGCTGACCCGGGAGTGCGGCCGCCCCATCCGGATCGCGATCACCGTCGACGACTCGGCGGGCGAACCCCCCGCTCCGCCGGCGCCTCCGATGCACCAGTCGCATCAGCCGCACGGGAGCCAGCAGGACCACCGCTACCCGGCGCAGCCGCGCGACGACGCTCCTCGGGGCGACGCGTACGACGGATACGGCCACCGGCCCTCCGACGACGGGATGCCGACGGCCCGTCCGGCCTACCCCGACTACCAGCAGCAGCGCCCGGAGCCCGGCGCCTGGCCGCGTACCCAGGAGGACCTCTCCTGGCAGCAGCCACGGCACAGCGGCTACCAGGACCGCGAGCAGCCCGCCGGTGAGCCGTACCGCGAGAGTGACGCGTACCGGGAGAGCGAGCAGTACCGGGAGCAGCCCGCCGAGCAGTACCGGGACCAGTCCGCCGAGCAGTGGCGCGAGCCCTACGGCACCGGGCGTCCGCAGCAGCCGAGCCACGACTACCGGTCGCAGCCGCCCGAGCACCAGGGGTACGAGCAGCAGCGCCCCGACCGGCAGGACCAGCAGCAGCCGCAGCACCGCCAGACGGGTCCGGGCCACGGCCCCGGGCGCACCGGCGGCTCGGTCCCCGGCCCGATGGGCGCTCAGCCGGCCCCCGCGCCGGGTCCCGGCGAACCGCATGCCCGGCTGAATCCGAAGTACCTCTTCGACACCTTCGTCATCGGGGCGTCCAACCGGTTCGCGCACGCCGCGGCCGTCGCCGTGGCCGAGGCGCCCGCGAAGGCGTACAACCCCCTGTTCATCTACGGGGAGTCGGGGCTCGGGAAGACCCACCTGCTGCACGCGATCGGGCACTACGCGCGGAGCCTCTACCCGGGAACCCGGGTGCGGTACGTGAGCTCGGAGGAGTTCACCAACGAGTTCATCAACTCGATCCGCGACGGGAAGGGCGACACCTTCCGCAAGCGCTACCGCGACGTGGACATCCTGCTGGTCGACGACATCCAGTTCCTGGCGAGCAAGGAGTCGACGCAGGAGGAGTTCTTCCACACCTTCAATACGCTGCACAACGCGAACAAGCAGATCGTGCTCTCCTCCGACCGGCCGCCCAAGCAGCTGGTGACGCTGGAGGACCGGCTGCGCAACCGCTTCGAGTGGGGTCTGACGACCGATGTCCAGCCGCCCGAGCTGGAGACCCGGATCGCGATCCTCCGTAAGAAGGCGGTGCAGGAGCAGCTCAACGCCCCGCCGGAGGTACTGGAGTTCATCGCCTCGCGGATCTCGCGCAACATCCGTGAGCTGGAGGGCGCCCTGATCCGGGTGACCGCCTTCGCCTCGCTGAACCGGCAGCCGGTGGACCTCGGGCTGACCGAGATCGTCCTCAAAGACCTGATCCCGGGAGGCGAGGAGTCGGCCCCGGAGATCACGGCCCCGGCCATCATGGCGGCCACCGCGGACTACTTCGGGCTCACCGTGGACGACCTCTGCGGATCCTCGCGCAGCCGGGTCCTGGTGACGGCGCGCCAGATCGCCATGTATCTGTGCCGTGAACTCACCGATCTCTCGCTGCCGAAGATCGGCGCGCAGTTCGGCGGTCGCGACCACACGACGGTGATGCACGCGGACCGGAAGATCCGGGCGCTGATGGCGGAGCGCCGCTCCATCTACAACCAGGTCACCGAGCTGACCAACCGCATCAAGAACGGCTGACCCCGGCTCCCGCCCCGCCGCCCCTCACACAAGCCCTCCTGCAAGCCCTCACGCCGGCTCTCACCCGGTCGGACCCGGCTCCGCCTGCTTCTCCTGAAGCGTTCCTCCGAGGCGGCTGCCGCGGACCTCCCACGGTCCGCGGCAGCCGCTTTTCGCGTTTCCGGAGCCCGCGACGAGCGCCCCTCCGCACCCCCGCTGTTCGAATACGGGCAGCTCAGAGGCCCTTCTCCACAGATGTGCGAACAATCTTCCGTCCACAGCCTGGGGACCGGGAAGTTGTCCATATTGCGTCCACAGGGCCCGCTGTCGATACTCCATCAGGCCAGGTCACGTGGTTGGGGATTTGTGGCCAACGATGATCCACAGGCTGTGGACAGAATCTTCGTCCACAAGGGGTCGTCGACGTTGTCCACCGGCGGCCCACAGGCTGGGCGGTGTTGTCCCCAGCTTGGCCCCGTTTCTCCACACCCCTGTCCACTGTTCGGCAACGCAACACCCGCTCTCACCGCCCGGAGTGAAAGGCGTCACACCAAGGGGCTGGGTTGGGCTGTGGGGAACAGGGGTAAAGCTGGGGACAGGTCTGGGGAGAAGTGGACCCCTCCTGTGCATCGGGTGTGCAGAACTTCCGTCCGTCCACAGAAGGCCCAGGTTGTCCACGGGCCCCACCCACAGGACCGGTGGACAAAAAACAGTCGCTGACCTGCGCAAACGACGTTATCCACGGTATCCACAAGGCCTACTACTACTACCACCCAGAGTTAGCCAGGAATCCGCTTCGAAGTGGGGCCTGTGTACAACTCGACCGTCGACCGCCGCGAACCTCTTGGCCCGACTTGACCCCGAGCAGCAACGGCTGTCGGTGCCGTACGTCAGACTGGACCCCGGAGCCTCCGCCGTCTCGGCAGCGGGCTCCGGTCCAGACGACGAAGGCCAGCAGGGCGAGCGAGCAACAGCAGGAGGCGGTTCCGGTGAAGATCCGGGTGGAGCGCGATGTACTCGCGGAGGCGGTGGCCTGGGTGGCCCGCAGCCTCCCGGCCCGTCCGCCGGCGCCCGTTCTCGCGGGCCTTCTGCTGAAGGCCGAGGACGGGGCTCTCAGCTTCTCCAGCTTCGACTACGAGGTCTCCGCGCGGGTCTCCGTCGACGCGGAGATCGACGAGGACGGCACGGTGCTCGTCTCCGGCCGGCTGCTCGCCGACATCTGCCGCGCCCTCCCCAACCGCCCGGTGGAGATCTCCACCGACGGTGTGCGGGCCACGGTCGTCTGCGGCTCCTCCCGCTTCACCCTCCACACACTGCCTGTGGAGGAGTACCCCGCGCTGCCGCAGATGCCGACCGCCACGGGCACCGTCCCCGGTGAGGTCTTCGCCTCGGCCGCCGCCCAGGTCGCCATCGCCGCCGGCCGCGACGACACGCTGCCCGTGCTCACCGGTGTGCGGATCGAGATCGAGGGCGACACGGTCACCCTCGCCTCCACCGACCGCTACCGCTTCGCGGTCCGCGAGTTCCTGTGGAAGCCGGAGAACGCCGACGCCTCCGCGGTCGCCCTGGTGCCCGCCAAGACGCTCCTGGACACCGCCAAGGCACTCACCAGCGGTGACACGGTCACCCTGGCGCTCTCCGGCTCCGGTGCGGGCGAGGGCCTGATCGGTTTCGAGGGCGCCGGGCGCCGCACGACGACGCGGCTGCTCGAAGGCGACCTGCCGAAGTACCGCACGCTGTTCCCGACCGAGTTCAACTCCGTCGCGGTGATCGAGACCGCCCCCTTCGTCGAGGCCGTCAAGCGCGTGGCCCTGGTCGCCGAGCGCAACACTCCCGTACGGCTCAGCTTCGAGCAGGGTGTCCTCATCCTGGAGGCCGGTTCCAGCGACGACGCACAGGCTGTGGAGCGGGTCGACGCGGTGCTGGAGGGCGACGACATCTCGATCGCCTTCAACCCGACGTTCCTGCTGGACGGGCTGAGCGCGATCGACTCCCCGGTCGCCCAGCTCTCGTTCACCACGTCCACCAAGCCCGCCCTGCTCAGCGGCCGCCCGGCCGTCGACGCCGAGGCGGACGACACGTACAAGTACCTGATCATGCCGGTGCGCCTCTCCGGCTGATCCCGCGTCCCCCGCCCGATCGGGGGACGTTTTCCGCGGCAGTTTCCGGCGGGCCCGCTCGGCGCGGAGCGGGCCCGCCGCGCTGTCCCCCGCCGGGCGTAGGCTCGGTCGTGGGTGCAAACGCCCCGACGCTTATCGCCACGACGCTTAAGGAATCTCTGATGGAGCTCGGTCTCGTCGGCCTCGGCAAGATGGGCGGCAACATGCGCGAGCGCATCCGCCGCGCAGGCCACACCGTCATCGGATACGACCGCAACCCGGATGTCGCCGATGTCCACAGTCTCGAAGAGCTTGTGGGCAAGCTGAAGGGCCCGCGGGTCGTCTGGGTCATGGTCCCGGCCGGTGCCGCCACCCAGTCCACGATCGACGAGCTGGCCGAGCTGCTCTCGCCCGGCGACGTCGTCGTCGACGGCGGCAACTCGCGCTGGACCGACGACGAGAAGCACGGCGCCGAGCTGGGCCGGAAGGACATCGGGTTCGTCGACTGCGGCGTCTCCGGTGGCGTCTGGGGCCTGAAGAACGGCTACGCCCTGATGTACGGCGGCACCGACGAGAACGTGGCGAAGGTCCAGCCGATCTTCGACGCGCTCAAGCCCGAGGGCGACTTCGGGTCCGTGCACGCGGGCAAGATCGGCGCCGGCCACTTCGCGAAGATGGTCCACAACGGCATCGAGTACGCCATGATGCAGGCCTACGCCGAAGGCTGGGAGCTGCTGGAGAAGGTCGACTCCGTCACCGATGTGCGCGAGGTCTTCCGCTCCTGGCAGGAGGGCACGGTCATCCGTTCCTGGCTGCTCGACCTCGCGGTCAACGCGCTGGACGACGACGAGCACCTGGACAAGCTCCGGGGCTACGCCGCCGACTCGGGCGAGGGCCGCTGGACGGTGGAGGCCGCGATCGACAACGCGGTGCCGCTGCCCGCGATCACGGCGTCGCTGTTCGCGCGGTTCGCCTCGCGCCAGGACGACTCGCCGCAGATGAAGATGATCGCCGCACTGCGCAACCAGTTCGGCGGCCACGCGGTCGAGTCCAAGTCCGAGAACTGATCGGCCCGCCGGTCACGCGCCGGCACACAACAACCTGCGAAGCACCGTCGGGAGAGGTCGGCCACCATGCACGTCACGCATCTCTCGCTGGCCGACTTCCGCTCGTACGCCCGGGTCGAGGTCCCTCTCGACCCGGGCGTCACCGCGTTCGTGGGGCCCAACGGGCAGGGCAAGACCAATCTCGTCGAGGCCGTCGGCTATCTCGCCACCCTCGGCAGCCACCGCGTCTCCTCGGACGCCCCGCTCGTGCGGATGGGCGCGGAGCGGGCGGTGATCCGGGCGGCGGTGACCCAGGGCGAGCGCTCGCAGCTGGTCGAGCTGGAGCTGAACCCGGGCCGCGCGAACCGGGCCCGTATCAACAGGTCCTCGCAGGTCAGACCACGTGACGTGCTCGGCATCGTACGGACCGTGCTGTTCGCCCCGGAGGATCTGGCGCTGGTCAAGGGCGATCCCGGCGAGCGGCGGCGGTTCCTGGACGAGCTGGTCACCGCGCGCTCGCCCCGGATGGCCGGGGTCCGTTCCGACTACGACCGGGTGCTCAAGCAGCGCAACACCCTGCTGAAGTCCGCGGCGATGGCGCGTCGGCACGGCGGCCGCTCGATGGATCTGTCCACCCTGGACGTCTGGGACCAGCACCTGGGCCGGGTGGGCGCCGAGCTGCTCGCCCAGCGCCTCGATCTGATCGCCACGCTCCAGCCGCTGGCCGACAAGGCGTACGGGGACGTGGCGCCGGGCGGTGGTCCGGTCGCGCTGGAGTACCGCAGCTCGGTCGGCGAGGGCGTGGGTTCCGAGCGCACCCGCGACGAGCTGTACGAGCAGCTGATCGCGGCGCTCGCGGGCGTTCGGAAGCAGGAGATCGAGCGGGGCGTGACCCTGGTCGGCCCGCACCGCGACGATCTGCTGCTGGGCCTGCGCGGGATGCCGGCCAAGGGGTACGCGAGCCATGGCGAGTCCTGGAGTTACGCGCTGGCGCTGCGGCTCGCCAGTTACGAGCTGCTGCGCTCCGAGGGCAACGAGCCGGTGCTGGTGCTGGACGATGTCTTCGCCGAGCTGGACGCCCGCCGCCGGGAGCGGCTGGCGGAGCTGGTCGCCCCCGGCGAGCAGGTGCTGGTGACGGCCGCGGTGGCGGAGGACGTGCCGGGTGTGCTGGCGGGGACGCGGTACGCGGTGACCGCGGGCGAGGTGGAGCGCGTATGACCGGCCGGGACGAGCGGTCGGGCGAGGCGGGCGCGGTCGGCGGTACGCCGGAGGCCGGGAGCCCGAAGCCGCCGGAGGTGTCCGGGGTCGATCTGGCCCGGGTCGCGTTGCGGGCGGCGAAGGAGCAGGCCAGGGCGCGGGGTGCGGCGGCGCAGCAGAAGAAGCAGGCCCGGCGGGGTGGCGGGCTGCGTTCGGGGGCCCGGTCGGACGGCCGGGATCCGCAGGCGCTGGGCTCCGCGATCAGCCGGCTGATCACCGAGCGGGGCTGGGAGACGCCCGCGGCGGTCGGCGGGGTGATGGGCCGGTGGCCGCAGATCGTCGGCGACGATCTGGCGAAGCACTGCGTACCCCTGCGGTACGACGACGATCCGGCCGCCCGGGTGCTGACGGTGAGCTGTGACTCGACGGCGTGGGCGACGCAGCTGCGGCTGCTGGCCCCTCAGCTGGTGGCCCGGCTGAACGCGGATCTGGGGCAGGGCACCGTACGGATGATCAAGGTGGTCGGGCCGGGGGGCCCGGAGCGCCGGTACGGACCGTTGCGAGCCCCCGGCAGCAAGGGCCCGGGCGACACCTACGGCTGAGCCTCGGGGCGTCGGCCGAGGGCGGCCGGGCCGGCGCATCGGGGCCGGGGCGCGCTCAGGCCCCGATGCGCGCCGCGGTCGGATTCCCCGCTCCCCCTCTCCTCCCGTACGGATCATCGCTCGGCAAGGCTGAGCTGCACTTTCGGCGTAGAATTGTCGTGTACCGGGCGAGCTTGTGGGTGGGTTCGTCAGGGTTCGCGCGGCAGGAAACCGGACGGTACGGCCGGAGCGTCCCTCACCGTAGCGGTGGGTTGACAGGCCGAAGCGCTCAAAGCCCTTCAGGGCCTCTTGAAGCCCCTTCCCGAATATGGGGAGTCGTCAGCCGCTCATTCAGGGCGGCACATGCGTACTCAGGTACCGGCAAACCCCCACTCATGTCAGCGCTACCGGTAGACTGGTGAGTAATCCCGCCGCCGAGGCGGGAGTCGTCGATACAAGCCGAACGACGCAGCCGCTCCCGCCTGTCCGGAGAACGGCCTGTGCTGTGCCAGAAAGGGCGCTTCGTGGCCGATTCCGGCAACCCCAACGAGAACATTCCGTCCACAGCCGCTGAGGCGGGAGCAGTCGCCGCCGCCGTCGACGCCTCGTACGACGCCAGCGCGATCACCGTGCTGGAAGGGCTGGACGCGGTCCGCAAGCGACCTGGCATGTACATCGGCTCGACCGGTGAGCGCGGCCTGCACCACCTCGTGCAGGAGGTCGTCGACAACTCCGTCGACGAGGCGATGGCGGGTCACGCGGACACCATCGACGTCACGATCCTCCCCGACGGCGGGGTGCGCGTGATCGACAACGGCCGCGGTATCCCGGTCGACATCGTGCCGTCCGAAGGGAAGCCGGCCGTCGAGGTCGTGCTGACCGTGCTGCACGCGGGCGGCAAGTTCGGCGGTGGCGGCTACGCCGTCTCCGGCGGTCTGCACGGCGTCGGCGTCTCCGTCGTCAACGCCCTGTCCACCCGGGTCGCCGTCGAGGTCAAGCGTGACGGCTACCGCTGGACCCAGGACTACAAGCTCGGCGTCCCGACCGCCCCGCTGGCCCAGCAGGAGGCCACGGACGAGACCGGTACGACGGTCACGTTCTGGGCCGACGGGGACATCTTCGAGACCACCGAGTACAGCTTCGAGACCCTCTCGCGCCGCTTCCAGGAGATGGCGTTCCTCAACAAGGGCCTCACCCTGAAGCTGACCGACGAGCGCGAGTCGGCGAAGGCGACGGCGGGCGCGGACAGCGCCGAGGCGACCGAGGTCCCCGAGGAGGAGGCGACGCGGTCCGTCACGTACCACTACGAGAACGGCATCGTCGACTTCGTCAAGTACCTCAACTCCCGCAAGGGCGAAGTCATTCACCAGTCGGTGATCGACATCGAGGCCGAGGACAGGGACCGGCTCCTCTCGGCCGAGATCGCCATGCAGTGGAACACGCAGTACACCGAGGGCGTCTACTCCTTCGCCAACGCGATCCACACGCACGAGGGCGGTACGCACGAGGAGGGTTTCCGCGCCGCGCTGACCTCCCTGGTCAACCGGTACGCGCGCGACAAGAAGCTGCTGCGCGAGAAGGACGACAACCTCACGGGCGAGGACGTCCGCGAGGGTCTGACCGCGATCATCTCGGTGAAGCTGGGCGAGCCGCAGTTCGAGGGCCAGACCAAGACCAAGCTGGGCAACACGGAGGCCAAGACCTTCGTGCAGAAGGTCGTCCACGAGCAGCTGACGGACTGGTTCGACCGGAATCCCAACGAGGCCGCCGACATCATTCGCAAGGGCATCGCCGCCTCGACCGCCCGCGTGGCGGCCCGCAAGGCGCGTGACCTGACCCGGCGCAAGGGCCTGCTGGAAAGCGCCTCGCTGCCGGGCAAGCTCAGCGACTGCCAGTCGAACGACCCCACCAAGTGCGAGATCTTCATCGTCGAGGGTGACTCCGCCGGTGGCTCGGCCAAGTCCGGCCGCAACCCGATGTACCAGGCGATCCTGCCCATCCGGGGCAAGATCCTGAACGTCGAGAAGGCCCGGATCGACAAGATCCTCCAGAACACCGAGGTCCAGGCGCTGATCTCGGCGTTCGGCACCGGGGTCCACGAGGACTTCGACATCGAGAAGCTCCGCTATCACAAGATCATCCTGATGGCGGACGCCGACGTCGACGGCCAGCACATCAACACCCTGTTGCTGACTTTCCTCTTCCGCTTCATGAAGCCGCTGGTCGAGGCCGGGCACGTCTACCTCTCGCGCCCGCCGCTCTACAAGATCAAGTGGGGCCGGGACGACTTCGAGTACGCGTACTCGGACCGGGAGCGCGACGCCCTGGTGGCGCTCGGCAAGCAGAACGGCAAGCGGATCAAGGAAGACTCGATCCAGCGCTTCAAGGGCCTCGGCGAGATGAACGCCGAGGAGCTGCGCGTCACGACCATGGACGTCGACCACCGGGTCCTCGGCCAGGTCACGCTGGACGACGCGGCGCAGGCCGACGACCTGTTCTCGGTGCTCATGGGTGAGGACGTCGAGGCGCGGCGCTCGTTCATCCAGCGCAACGCCAAGGACGTCCGCTTCCTCGACATCTGAGTCGGCCGCACCAGCCCCGCCGCAGCTCGAAAGGACTTTGACCAGCAATGGCCGACGAGAACACCCCTGTGACACCTGAATCCGTGACGCCCGAGGAGGAGGGCACCATCCCCGGCGTGGGGATGCGTGTCGAGCCCGTCCAGCTCGAGACGGAGATGCAGCGCTCCTATCTCGACTACGCGATGTCCGTCATCGTCTCGCGTGCGCTGCCCGATGTCCGGGACGGTCTCAAGCCCGTCCACCGCCGGGTGCTGTACGCGATGTACGACGGCGGGTACCGCCCCGAGAAGGGCTTCTACAAGTGCGCCCGCGTCGTCGGCGACGTCATGGGTACGTACCACCCGCACGGTGACTCCTCCATCTACGACGCCCTGGTGCGCCTCGCCCAGTCGTGGTCGATGCGGATGCCGCTGGTGGACTCCAACGGCAACTTCGGTTCCCCGGGCAACGACCCGGCCGCCGCCATGCGGTACACCGAGTGCAAGATGATGCCGCTGTCCATGGAGATGGTCCGGGACATCGACGAGGAGACCGTCGACTTCCAGGACAACTACGACGGCCGCAACCAGGAGCCGACGGTCCTGCCGGCGCGCTTCCCGAACTTGCTGGTCAACGGCTCCGCCGGGATCGCGGTCGGTATGGCGACCAACATCCCGCCGCACAACCTCCGTGAGGTCGCCGCCGGCGCCCAGTGGTACCTGGAGAACCCGGAGGCCTCGCACGAGGAGCTGCAGGACGCGCTGATCGAGCGCATCAAGGGCCCCGACTTCCCCACCGGCGCGCTGGTCGTGGGCCGCAAGGGCATCGAGGAGGCGTACCGCACCGGCCGTGGCTCGATCACGATGCGCGCGGTCGTCGCGGTCGAGGAGATCCAGGGCCGTCAGTGCCTGGTCGTCACGGAGCTGCCGTACCAGACCAACCCCGACAACCTCGCGCAGAAGATCGCCGACCTGGTCAAGGACGGCAAGGTCGGCGGCATCGCGGACGTCCGCGACGAGACCTCCTCGCGTACGGGGCAGCGCCTGGTCGTCGTCCTGAAGCGGGACGCGGTCGCCAAGGTCGTCCTGAACAACCTGTACAAGCACACCGACCTCCAGACGAACTTCGGCGCCAACATGCTGGCGCTCGTCGACGGGGTGCCGCGCACGTTGTCGATCGACGCGTTCATCCGGCACTGGGTGACGCACCAGATCGAGGTCATCGTCCGGCGGACGAAGTTCCGGCTGCGCAAGGCCGAGGAGCGGGCGCACATCCTGCGCGGCCTCCTCAAGGCCCTGAACGCCATCGACGAGGTCATCGCCCTCATCCGCCGCTCCAACACGGTGGAGATCGCGCGTGAGGGCCTGATGGGCCTGCTGGAGATCGACGAGCTCCAGGCCAACGCGATCCTGGAGATGCAGCTGCGCCGACTGGCCGCACTGGAGCACCAGAAGATCACCGCCGAGCACGACGAGCTCCAGGCGAAGATCAACGAGTACAACGAGATCCTGGCCTCGCCGGCCAAGCAGCGATCGATCGTGAGCGAGGAGCTGGCGGCGATCGTCGAGAAGTTCGGCGACGACCGGCGTTCCAAGCTGGTGCCCTTCGAGGGCGACATGTCCATCGAGGACCTGATCGCCGAGGAGGACATCGTCGTCACGATCTCCCGCAGCGGTTATGTGAAGCGCACGAAGACGGACGACTACCGCTCGCAGAAGCGCGGCGGCAAGGGCGTGCGCGGGACGAAGCTCAGGGAAGACGACATCGTCGACCACTTCTTCGTCTCGACGACCCACCACTGGCTGCTGTTCTTCACGAACAAGGGCCGGGTCTACCGGGCCAAGGCGTACGAGCTCCCGGACGCCGGGCGGGACGCGCGCGGCCAGCACGTCGCCAACCTGCTGGCCTTCCAGCCGGACGAGAAGATCGCCCAGATCCTCGCGATCCGTGACTACGAGGCCGTGCCGTACCTGATCCTGGCGACGAAGGGCGGTCTCGTGAAGAAGACCGCGCTCAAGGACTACGACTCCCCGCGTTCGGGCGGTGTCATCGCGATCAACCTCCGCGAGATGCCGGACGGCGGCGACGACGAGCTGATCGGCGCCGAGCTGGTCTCGGCCGAGGACGATCTGCTGCTCATCAGCAAGAAGGCCCAGTCCATCCGGTTCACCGCGACGGACGACGCGCTGCGCCCGATGGGCCGCGCCACCTCGGGCGTGAAGGGGATGAGTTTCCGCGAGGGCGACGAACTCCTCTCGATGAATGTCGTCCGGCCCGGTACGTTCGTGTTCACCGCTACCGACGGCGGGTACGCCAAGCGCACCCCCGTCGACGAGTACCGCGTCCAGGGCCGCGGCGGCCTCGGTATCAAGGCCGCCAAGATCGTGGAGGACCGCGGATCGCTCGTCGGTGCGCTGGTGGTCGAGGAGACCGACGAGATCCTCGCCATCACGCTCGGCGGTGGTGTGATTCGTACGCGAGTCAATGAAGTCAGGGAGACGGGCCGTGACACCATGGGCGTTCAACTGATCAATCTGGGCAAGCGTGACGCCGTCGTCGGCATCGCGCGCAACGCCGAGGCCGGCCGTGAGGCGGAAGAGGTCGAAGGGACCGATGATGCCGAGGGCGAGACGGCCGAGGCCCTCGCCGTAACCACGGCAGAGGGCACTGTCGAGGGCACGGAGCCCTCGACCGGGGAGCACGAGGAGTAAGAGCGTGAGTGGAGCCACGGGCGCCGGTTCGGCCGCTTCCGGAGCTGGAGCGAACGGTGCCCGTGGCCCTGCCACGGACTCCCAAGGGGGCACTGTGACGGACACACGAGGGCCTCAGCCCCAGTACGAGGGTTACGCGACCGGGCCCCTGCCCGGCGAGCGTGAGCCCGCACCGGGGCCGTCGGGGCCGTACCACCCGCCCCAGGCGTACGAGGCGCCCGGCGGCGGCACCCAGGGCGGCCGGCAGCGCCCCGGACAGGGCGACGGCACGCTGGGCGGTGCGCAGGGCGTGGGCGGCGCCCAGGCGACGCGCAAGCCGCGCACGGGGGCGCGTACCACGCCCCGTACCCGCAAGGCCCGTCTGCGGGTGGCCAAGGCCGACCCGTGGTCGGTGATGAAGGTCAGCTTCCTGCTGTCGATCGCGCTGGGCATCTGCACGGTGGTGGCTTCGGCGGTGCTGTGGATGGTCATGGACGCGATGGGCGTCTTCGAGACCGTCGGCGGCACGATCAGCGAGGCCACCGGCTCGAACGAGAGCAACGGCTTCGATCTGCAGTCGTTCCTGTCGCTGCCGCGCGTGCTCATCTTCACCTCGGTCATCGCGGTGATCGACGTGGTCCTGGCAACCGCGCTGGCGACGCTGGGCGCCTTCATCTACAACCTGTCGGCGGGCTTCGTGGGCGGCGTCGAGCTCACGCTGGCCGAGGACGAGTAGGGCCGCGGGTATCGATTTTGGGACTGGCCCCGACGTGCGCTAATCTTCAGAGGTCAGCGCGGAGCAGTACAGCGCGGCGGGGCTATAGCTCAGTTGGTTAGAGCGCATCCCTGATAAGGATGAGGCCACAGGTTCAAATCCTGTTAGCCCCACCGAGGCGTAACGCCAGGTCAGAAGGCCGGTAGATCCCCAGGATCTACCGGCCTTCTACATTTGACGATCTTGATACCCCACTACTACCCCGTAACTTCCTGCTCGGTCCGGTCTGTATCCGTCTGGCCGGTTCGCCGCTACTCTGTGGCCAGAACACAGCAGGCCCCCGCCGGTTTCCGCGGCGGGGGCCTGCTGCTGTCCGGCCGGGGCCTCCCGATCCTGGCCGGACGTCCTGTGGGGGCCTCAGCCCCAGCCGACGTCGCCAGCGGGTGAGGCGGTCGACGAGGGGAGTGATGTGGGGGCGGGCGCGGGGGCCGGTCCCTGGCCCGTCCCGCTCGCTGGTGGGGGAGGGTACGCCTCGTCGGCGGCTGCGGTGGCAGCCACTCCGACGGCGGCGGAGGCGGCCACGAGCAGCGACGCGGCGAGCAGACCGATCCTGGATGTGGCCATGGGTACCCCTTAATCGAAAGCATGTTCGCTTCCCCGTTGCTCTACGTAGGCTCCCATGCCGACCTGGTGACACCAAGGGGCGCGCCGTGCTGAAATCCGCACGTACGGATTTCTGTGTCGCGCCAAACGGGGGAAACGTGACGAAACATGGGCAAAAATACCCGCCTCTACTCGCGGAGACGGCCACAGAAACCTACCGGGCGGTCTCTGCAGGGACTCCGCCCGACGAAACCGGGGTTGCCCACCTCGTCGACCTCGGCCTCGTCGCCCCCGATCCGTACGCGCCCGGCCAGTACATCGCCCACGACCCGCGCGCCGTCGCCCAGAACCTCATGACGGCCGCCCTCGCTGACCTCGCCGCCACCGTCCACCGCATCGGACAGATCCCCACCGTCGAGGCCCTCGCCGCCGACTACGACCCGCACCGCTGGTACGGCGGCCCCGGATCGGAGTACCTCGGCACACCCGGCCTCATGAACGCCAGGATCCTGCCGCTCACCGACGCCGCCACCACCGAGGTCTACAGCTCCCAGCCCGGAGAGCCAGCCGACCGTGACCCCGAAATCCTCCGCGAAGGCGCCGAGCGCACCGCCGCCGCCTGCCGACGAGGGGTCCGCGTCCGTTCGCTCTACAACGCCCGCGCCCACGAGCACCCCCAGACCCGGGAACACATCGACGTCCTGGTCCAGGCCGGCGTCGACGTCCGAGTGATCGGCGGGCCTTTCCCCCGGCTCGTCCTCCTCGATCGTCAGCACCTGTTCATCGACAACCTCGTCGTCGAGGGAGCCGAAGCGCACTCGGGCTGGCACGTCTCCGACCGGGCCGCCGTAATGTGGGCGCGGATGATCTACGAGCTGATGTGGGACCGTGCCACCCCGTGGCAAGCCCTCGGCAAGGCCACGGAAGGAGCGGTGACGACGGCCCGTCAGCGGGCCATCCTGCACGAGCTGGAGGCCGGGTACTCCCAGCAGCAGGCCGGCCCTCGACTCGGGCTCGCGGAACGCACCGTGACGAAGGAGCTCGCCGCGCTGCGAGATCGACTCGGTGTCCGCACGCTGTACCAGGTCATGGCCTGGTGGGGCCGGTCACCGGAGCGAGCGCTTCCGTAATTCGCACACGGTGTCACGACTCTGTGTGCACCCGGTCTACCCCCTGTAGATCGGGAGTTGCCGTGCGTAGAGTGCCCGGTGGGGAGACGGCGGGCACCCCCGGCCCCCGTCTGATGCCCTTCCCCAGACAGGCCCGGCCCGGATGCTCGGGAGGCTCCGGGTCGGAGAGCGCGCCCCCTGCCGGTGAAATCGGCAGGGGGGCGTCGTGCTGCACACAGTAAACCGCCCCACCCCGCGAGAGGGGTGGGGCGGCGTACCCCGGCCAAATCTGGCCGGGGAGGTGCGGTCGGTGTCGGATGCCCATCACAACCCGACCGCACGCTGTCCATGATCGTCGAATTTACCTGGCCAGGTAAAGACATTCGATCATGATCGTCTGACGGTGGATCGGTGACGACCGAACCGCCCCCGGACTGGGTGCTCCCCAGGCGGCAGAGGATCGGTCGCCGTGTCCGCGAACTCCGCGAGGAAAGCGGACTGACGCAGATCCAGCTCGGCGAGCGCGCAGGAATGGACCACAAGACCGTCCACCGCATCGAGTACGCGACCAGCGACCCCAGCCTCAGCATGCTGCTCCGCTTGGCGGCCGCCCTCGACGTCGAGCTCGCCGAGCTCGTCGCCTAAACCGGCGGGGTGCCCGGCGGTGACGGGGTCGGCGGGGGGTGCGGCAGCGGCGGCCCCGGGTTCGGCGGAGTCTGGGGCGGCCCGCTCCCGTGCCGGCCCTGCTCAACACGCCGCTCCGTCAGCCCGTAGATTCCGTACGGCGGGAACAGGTCTACGCGCCGCGGGTAGCCGCCCACTGCGCACGGCCGGCAGAGGAGATCCGCTCCGTCGGTGGTGACACGAACGCCTTCTACCGGGTTCACCCAGCAGGCCTCGCAGGTGGTGACGGCGGTCGGCGACACCGTGGTGGTCGTCATGGGTGCCGCCCGGGGGGTGCGCTGGGGCGGATGTCGGTGGTACGCATGGAGGTGCCTCCGTCCTGCTGGATGGGTGGTGACCCGCCCCGGCCGCTCACTCCCTGCAAGGACAGCGGCGGGGGCGGGAATCTCAGGTCTCGCGCCTCGCGTCGGCGAGCCGCCTCTCGCGGGTCCTCTGAAGCCACATCAGGTCGTCCAGCTCGGGATCCGGCTTCTCCGGGGAGCTCACCGGCGGTCCCTCCGCCAGGCTCGCGTCAACCGGGCGGCGGTCGGGCAGGGGCCCCCGGCGGCCCGGCAAGCAACGCAGGTCGTGGTGTGCCCGAGGAGCGTGCGGTACGCCTGGTCCGGCTGGGCGCGCTCGGCAACCGGCCTCACCGCGCCGTCTCCTGACACTGCGGGCACGTGCAGGCCGGGAACTGGTGAGAGGCCTCCGGCTGTTCGAGGGGCACAACCTCGGCCTCCTCGCGCACAACCCGGGTGAGCCCGTCGCGGTTCACCTCGTACACCTTGATCGTCATCACGGGTAAGCCCCCCGTCGCAGTCGGTGAGGAATACGCCGACCGTAGGGCTGGCGAGACGAGCCCGGTGGAAAGTTTCTATCGGTTTCTACGCGAGCTCCGAGACGGCCCGAGCAATCAGTCGCAATGCCGCTGGCCCGTGCGCCGCACCGGAGCTGAGCTCCTCGTGCGCCGCCAGGTACTGCGCGACCTCCGACGGCGTCGTGATCGTGATTGCTGCCGTCAGCAGCTCCACCCCTACCTGCTCCTCGTCGAAGATCGTGAAGGTCTCCAGAGGCCACAGGGGCATCGCGCGCGACGGCACTATGCCGAGAGTCACCGTCGGCAGAGCGGCCACCTGGAGCAGGTACCCGAGCTGCTCGGCCATCGTCTCCGTGTTGCCGACCTGGCGCCGGAGGACGGATTCCTCGATCAGGATCGGGAAGCGCCGGCCCGCGCGCCGAATGATCCGAGACCGCTCCACCCGGGCGTCGGCCGCCGCGGCGGAGTCGTCGGGGGTCCGGTTGAATCGCGAGATCTCGGCCAACAGCGCGGCGGCGTACGCGCGCGTCTGGAGCATCCCCGGGATGACGCTGGAGCTGTACACCCGCATCGTCTTGGTGCGCTCGTACAGCGGCGTACGCGCCTGCTGCACGCCCTTGAGGCCGCGCCCCTGGACACGCCTCCACTCCGTGTACATCTGCTGTGCCTGGCGAGCCGACGCGATGAGGTCCGCAGCCTCGTCCTCCGCGCCGCACGCCCGGCACCAGGCCCGGATGTCCTCGTCGCTGGGCTGGGACCGGCCGCTCTGCAACCGGCTGACCTTCGAGCCCTGCCAGCCGGTGAGCTTCGCCAGCTGCTTCCCCGTCAGACCCGCGTCGGAGCGGAGGCCGCGCAACCGGAACGCGATCCGGTCGCGCGCCTCCTGGACGCGGGCTGACGAGGAGGCCGGCATCAGTCGAGCACGAACTCCGCGTGCGGTACGGCCCGGTCCCAGACCGCCGCGAAGGCCTGCCCGGCACGGTCCGCCGACACCGGGCGCTCGTCCAGCTCGTCCCGGAGGTGCGTACCGTCCCCGGCGAAGTGATGCCAGCGGACCAGCTGGCCGTCGAAGAGCCAGTAGTCGTGAGCCGGGAGGAGCAGCCCGAGCGCCTGGTCGCGCGGGAGCCAGCGGACATCCTCGCCCGCGGCGAGGTTCCGGGGCGTGCACGCGTGCTCGAAGCGGATGTACTCCGTGGCGGGCAGGCTGACGACGCGAGCCCGCTGGACGGTCACCCCGCGCGCGACGGCATCGGCCACAGCGTCGTGGAACCAGCCCCACCACGACGACCGGTCGTCGAGGCCCGCCAGCACGCCCGTGCGCCAGGCCTTGAGGTCCTGGTCCTCCACGTCGGTCGCGTAGACGTCCCGCGTCTCCAGGTGCACGGCGGACGTAGAGCACTGCGCCAGGAGCTCAGCGAACGGGGGCAGCTGCTGCGACACCGAGCGCCTCCTTCATGACCTCGCTCATGCGGGCCGGCAGCCGCACAACGGCCTCGTTCTCTGGAATCGGCCCGGCCTCCAAGCACTTCGCCTGGAGCGCCGCGTCCGCCTTCCACCCCTGGATCACGAACTCCTGCGCCTCGTCGTCGAACCAGATCGTCGGGCAGTGATCGCCGTTTGTCTCCGGGTCCTTTGCGATGAAATGTAGGGTCATGGCCGCCTCCGCTGGTCGGGAATTGCGCGAGTTTCTACGGCTGTACCGCTCCATCGTGCAGCCATGAAGGGCCCCGGTGGGGCGGAACGGAAGAAGGAGCGGGCGGGCCATACGATTTCGGCCGTGGCCGATACCGACATCCCTGAGTCCCTGATCGAGCTGGAACGGAAAGCCTGGGCCGAGCAGGAGGCCGGCGCACTCACCGTCGAGACTGCTGCGGCCGTACAGGCGGCCTACACCAAGCACGCCGCCGCCACCGGGCAGTCCCGATACGACCTGGAGAGCACGGTGAAGAAGATCGTTCGGCACCCCGACCCGGACGAAGCCGCCTGACCTGGAACACACGAAGACGCCCCCGCCTCCGGCCGAAGCCGGGGCGGGGGCGTTTCATCGGGCGTCGCGGGCGGCGACGAGCTCGGGGTCCATCGGGACGAGGGGCATGCCGGCTGCGGTCAGGCGGGCGTCCTGCTGGCTGATGTGGTCGAGCGCCAGGCCGAGCAGCCGGTCCGTACGGTCCGCGCGGGTCCGGGCTTCCCGCTCGGCGTCCTCCAGCGCCCGGAGTCGGCTGTGCAGCCCGGCCATCTGGTCCTGGAACCAGCGATACATCTCCGGGCTGACCGTCCATGTGCCCTCGGGCTGCGCGGGCGCGGGCGCCATTCCCTCGGCCGGGATCTCCTGCACCGTGGTGCGGGTCCGGCCCAGCCACGTTCCCCAGACAGTGCCCAGCGTCGTGATCAGCACGGCCAGGAGGCCCAGCCAGCTACTCGGTTCCATGTCTCACCACCCTCGGGACGATCAATCGCGGTCGGGTCAGGTACGCGACGATCGCGATCAGGACGGCGTGTGATCCCCAGGGCATCACCGCGCCCCACGCGGTGCCGGACGCCCCGGACGCGCCGCCGAGCGCGTACGCCAGGCTCCACAGCAGCGGCGGGGCCATGCTCGCGGCGACCCCCGGCAGGTCCCGCCCGGGGCGGGCCACCGCGTAGACGAGGGCGATGACACCGCACACGATCCAGCCCCACCCCCAGACCGGCATCGGAACCCAGCCGAGCAGCACGCTGATGCCCCGAACGGTGCCGTACCGGGGCTGCACGGTCAGGCTCGCCCCGTACGTCACCCAGGAGATGCCGGTGATGAGGAGGGTGAGGCCGCGCCAGCCCAGCCGCGCCCAGCACCAGGCCAGCGCGGCGCGCATCAGGCGCCCGTACGGGGGGTGTGCGGTGCCGCCCACCCGGCGATCGCGGCCGCGGCGGCCGGGACCAGGGCGAGGACGAACGGCTCCAGGGTGTCCGGCATGCCGGAGATCAGCGACGGGTCGTCCGTCACCGCGCCGAGGATCGCCAGGCCCGCGAGGCTCGCCAGGTAGGTGACGGCGGAGCTGGCCTTGACCTTCTTCTCGATCGGGTCCGTGGAACGTGCCATGGTGCGTCCTTCCTAGACGTTCGGGACCTTGAGCCGGTCCCAGCTGGCCTTGCCGGGGATGCCGTCGGCGGCGTCCCCGCTGTATCCGCACTTCCGCTGCCAGGCGGCGTACGACTTGCGGTCCGCCTCCGACCAGCGCGGCCCGGGGCCGACCGCGTACCGGCCGCAGCCTTCCGCGACGAGCCGCTTGCCCATCGCCGTGATGACCTTGCTGCTGCGGCCGACCTTGAAGAACGCGGCCCCCGGGAACGGCTCGTACGTCGGCTTCGAGGCCGGAGGCTTCGACGGTTCGGACGGCGGACAATTCGGGGCCCCACCCAGCCGGGTGCCGATCCGGCCCCGCATCCAGTCCATCCCGAACCCGCGCGGATCGACCTTGCCCGGCTGCCACTCCAGATGCCCGATCACCGACCGCTCGGACCAGCCGTGCGCCCGGCACACCGCGGCGGCCGCACGCTCGATCGCGAGCAGCTGCTCCTCGGGCCACGGGTCCTTGCCGTCACCGAGGTTCACGGCCTCAAAGCCGTAGAAATGCCGGTTGCCGTCAGTGTTGGCCTCGTTGTCCGGGGGCAGCGCCTTCTCCGCGATGACGGCGCGCAGGACGTCGTCGTCGCCCAGCCCGGCGTGGTTCGCCCGCCCGCTCCCCACCAGGTGGACGGTCCCGTCCTTGGCGATGACACCGTGGCAGAGCGGTCCCGGCAGGGCGGAGTGGCCGTTGTAGCAGAGCTCGACGGAGGACGCGGTGCCCGAGGTGACGGAGTGATGGATCATCACCCCGTGCATCGGGCCCCAGGAGCCCTTGTGGTTCCGGTTGTTGGTACGCCAGCTCCGGTGTTCGACGACGTGGAGGCCTTCGTCGCGGAGGGCCTTGAGCAGCTTGTCGGCGGACAGCGGCGTCGCCATCATCCGCTCCGCTCATCGGACCGGACGACCGCGGCCAGGAGGACCGCGCAGTCCTTCGCCTCCCGCAACTTCCGCAGAGCCGCGCTCAGCTCGGGATCGTCGGGCAACCGGTTGAGCATGGTCTCCGCGAGGTCGTGGAAGGGCTTACTCACCTCCTGGAGATGCTTGGGCAGGTGGTCGTAGGCGAAGCCCCGAACCGCCTGGGCGGTGCTGGGGTGCCTGCCGGTGGTGTCCATACGGGTGCCTCCAGGGCATGACTAAGCCCCGGCCTGGTGGCACGGGGCGTTGGCGGCTGAGCGAGAGGTCAGGCGGTGGGCATGCGTGCGGTCCAGTGCACCGGCTGGCCCGACCAGGTGTCGGGACCTTCGGCGGCGTCCGTGAGGAGGATGAACAGCGTGAAGCCGGTGGCGTTCACGGAGATCGCCCGAGCCTCGAACCGGCCGGTGACTCCCGCGCCCGAGGCGATTTCGGCGCTCATAATCGGCGCGACGGGGAACGGCTCCGGGAACGTGACGACCTGGGTGTAGCTGCTCTGGTTGGTGAAGGACACCGAGATGACCCCGGCCTGGTAGTCCTTCGCGTTGAGCCTGCTGTCCGTAATACGCATGCCCGGCTGCCACAGCGTCGCGGGAACGGGCATAAAGTCCTCCTACAGGGCGACGATGGTGGGCTCGGCGAGACGCACGTCCGCGCCCGTGAGGTGAGGTTTCACGATGCCGTTGACGGAGCGGGTGACCGTCATCGACTGCGGGCCACCCAGCGTCGTGAACTCTCCCCAGCTCGCCGTGACCGGCAGCACGTTGGTATTCGCGCTAGAGAGAATCGTGCGCAAGCCGATCTCTCCGGCCGCGGTGAGATCGGTGTCCGTCGTCTCCAGCTGCCACCCGGCAGGCTCGGCGGTACCGGCCTGCCAGGCTTTCGCCCGGAGCGCTGACCCCGCCAGCTGGAAGCGGACGGCGACCCGCCCCCCAGCTGTGTGCGTGAGCCCGGTGGTGTGCTGCACGAGGAACGTCTCGCTGCCGCCGACCCGCTTGCGGAGGGTCAGGACCACGGCCTGCGCCGTCGTGAATTCGACCCGGGCGAGGTACATGTTGTTGCCGTCGGTGTACCGGGCGACAAGGGCGAGGAAATGCCCGCCTCCAGCAGCCAGGACGTCGGTTGCGACGGTCGCGTACAGGTCGACGTCGGCGGCCGGGGCGGGCAGCAGGCAGTACCGGGAAGCGTTGATGGCACTCACCGCGATCAGCCCGCGGCCGGTGTAGGCGGCGCGGATCGCCGCGGCATACCGGTAGAACTCCTCCGTTCTCGCGCCGGAGTCCCGGACCGCGCGCGTGTTCTGCCCGTCCGGGAAGAACCGGTCCCGCTGGGCGCGGGACAGCTCCAGCTGCACGCCCGCAGCCGTCGCCGTCTTATTGCAAATGTTGTTCGGGTTGGTGCCCGCGATCTCCGAAGGGGCGTCTGTCACCGTGAACCCAGCGGTGGTCAGCGAGGCCGTGATTCGGGCGACGAGCTCGGTGTCGAGTCCGCCGATCGCCGTGACCGGCACCCCGGCCGTCCCCACGTACCCGTGGAAGCTGAGGCACCGACGAACGGCACCGACCAAGCTGATGGCCTGCGGCTCGTCGAAGTTGGTGCTGGTGATGTGCAGGTCGCTGTTGCCGCTACTCTTCAGCCCGGCGAACTCGTAGTACGCCATGCGCGCCCCAGCTCCAGAGACCTCGCGGGCGATCTCTCCGGAGCCGCCTTCGATGCCGCCGCCGTGGATCGCGATCGCCGCCCACGTCGCCCCCGCCGGGGCCACGGCGGTGCGGGAGTAGGCGACGCCTTCCGTCTCGGCCGCCGCCAGCGCGGCGTAGTTCGCGTACAGATCAGCCACGGGTCACCCTCCCTGCACTGAGAACTGGGAGTCCGGCCCCCCCGTGGTCGTCCACGTCTGCCCCGATGTGGCGGTACCCCAGCCGCCCGTGACGCTGCGGTCGAAGCGGTCACCCCTCGCGCCGACGATGTCGGTGACGGTGACGAGCTCACCGCCCACGACGACGTCGAACGGGAAGTCGGTCGGATGCACGAGGCTACTCACCCAGGGCTGCCCGGCCGTCACGGTGACCGGCAGGACCGTGGCGTCCGAGGTCACGCCAGCACCCAACTGGGACCCGCTGGTGTCTACCCTGCCGCGCACTCGATCACCCACCACCCCCACCCTGTACGGGCTCGCCGGCGTGCAGACGAGGGTGACTGTCCAGGCGCGCGGGCGCGGATCGTGCTGGATCTGCATCACGTGCAGGTCTGTCGTCGACTCACCCACCCAGAGCGGCAGACCGGTCAGCCGGATCAGATCGCCGATTCGGAGGCGAAGTACAGCCGCGATCAGCTCGGGGTGGCGGTGCAGGTCGATTCGGATGCCGGGGTAGCGGGCCTCGTCCACGGTGCCGAGGTGCGCGAGCCAGGACGCCATCGGCTGGGCCTGCGAGTCGTCTGCGAGGTTCAGCTCGACGGACTCGTCGTAGATGCCCACGCCGCCCTGCTCGGACGGCAGAACGGACAGCGGACCGGTCTCGACGACCGCACGCCCGGACCCGCCACCGCGCCGACTGGCCGTGACATCATTCCGTACGGCCTGATCGTCTTCGACCGGCTCCAGCGCCGGCGCGATCGATCCGTACGGCAGCACGAGCACCGGATCCTGGTTGTATAGCGAGGTCCGCGTGCGGTAGATGAGGCCCAGGGCGTCCGGCCGCTCCATGAGGATCCCGCCGTCGGCCTCCGCGCACTCGTGCAGCAGCTCGACGAGGGTCTGCGGACGCTGCGGACCCATCAGGGCAGTGTCGGCCGCAGCACCCAGGAGGCCGAGCTGAATGCCCTCCTCACCTGCAAGCCGGAGCGCTCGGGCACCCGCGGTTTCGCGGTTGTACCCGTGGTCCGCGTAGTCCATCACCTGCACACCAGGCCGGTTGAAGACGACGACGTGCCCGATTGCGGTCCCGTCCAGGACGGAGGTGTAGGTGCCGCTGATACTGCGCAGCGGGCCCACGGTGCCGGTGAAGGACTGCTCCCAGACTGCTCCAGTACCGCCGATTGGGATGATCAGCACGGCGATCCGGACCAGTGATCCGTCCTGGGTCAGAGTCAGCCGGAATCGGTTCCACTGACCGGCGATCGGACCCGATCCGCCGGTCAGTACGGCCGACGAGCTCTCGCCGTCAGCGCTGATCCCCATGATCGTCACGCCGCCGCCCGGGCCCATCCGCACGGACAGCCGAGGCCACGGAGAGACCCCTGTCGTGAGCTCCAGGATGGGCATCAGCAGGGTCGGCTCCGTGGCCCGGTAGTACACGAACTCCAGCTGCCAGCTGGTCGATGCCGGATACGTGGGCACCGCGGCCTTGAGCGTGGACCCCGTCGTAATGGTCGGCAGCGGCGACGAGCCCGGCAGGGTATCGGCCGACGCCCAGTCCAGCCCTGGCGCGATCAGCGGCCGGCAGCCGGGGACGGGGCTGTACGCCTGGGTGGCGCTGTCGCCCTCCTCCATCGGCCAGTACGCCACAGGAGCCGCGCTCGGGATCCTCCTGCGAAGCGTCGAGTTCAGAGCTTTCCGGCCCTGCTGCATACGCCGCAGGATCCCAGCACCCTCGACGGGCACCCAGGCGTCCTGACCGGACGGTGCCCATCGGGAAGGCCAGGAAGCCACCTCCCCCATGAAGATGGAGACGAGCCGGGTGAACCCCGCAGCCCCTTCCAGGGTCCACACGCGGCCCGTGGTGTCCGTATGCGACGTCGCACCGACCGTCGCTGTCGACCAATCGACCCGGGCCGCCACCGTGCCGCCAATGCCCGCCCGAACCTCCGCCCCGTGCATGCGATCCGGCACGCCCACCCAGCCGATGAACCCGAGGTCACCGACCCCAAGCGGCGCCGACGCAGGGTGGGTCGAAGTGGTCCCGGCCTGGACCCACGGAGACCCCACCATGCTCCACGGGCCGGCCAAGGAAGGCCCCTTGTAGAAGGTGACCGTACGGCCGCTGGCCCCGTTGTCCGTGTCAAGGGTGACCCGCAAGGCTGCCCGCTCCCCAGGAGTCAGGCCCAGCGCCGTAGAGATGACGTTGTGCGAAATGGACCCGTCCGCCGACCAGCTGAACTGGAGCCGACCGCCGGACACCAGCGCGAGAACCCACCCCCGGTTCGGGGCGAGACCCCACCGGCTGATCAACTCAGCGTCCCCGCCGACCGCCGGAGACCACGTATCCGGGGTGAGCTCGATACGCACGTCCAGGTCCGTGGTGCCGCTCGGCAGCCCCGTGGCAGACGCGGTTGCCCGTGCCCCCGACCCGCGTAGCCCGAGGTAGGTCTCGGTTCCGGGGACGGAGACCCGGGCCGGCGTGTTTCGCCCAAGCCGCCCGTAGTGCGGCGACAGGGGATTCCTGGGGCTGAACACCCCGTCCTTGTTGTTGAGGGTGAGCGACAGGGCTGCCGGGTCCACACCGGTGCCCTGCGCGCTCATCCCCGCCACCGTCCGGATCGGGTCCCGCGTGTACGCGCGCTTCGTCACGTCCACCCAGGTGGTACCGATCCGCAGCTCCGCGCGGAGCCCGAGCGGATCCTCGGGGAAGGCCATGGCCTACCTCCTTCCGCCGAGGACGAGCTGCACGTCCCCGCCCTTCGCCTGCACGGAGCTGCGGAGCTCCTCGATGAGCCAGTCGGACCGGCGGGATCCGTCGGAGCGGATCTCGATCACGGTCGGTGCCGCCGCGCCCCGGGGGCCGGAGCCGGAGCCTCCGCTGTACGAGCTCGCGCCCGGCGGCGTGAGCACCGCGTCCGGGTCGACAAGGCCGGCCATCGACCGGTCGACGAGGCCGCGGTCGCCGTCGATGCCCTCGGCCAGGCCCTGCGGGATGAACCGGCCGATCAGCGCCATGACGCGGCTGGGCGACTTGATCCCGAGCGCCTTCTTGATGGCCTTTTGCATGCCGGTGGCGATCTTGAGCATCTGGCGCTCGATCGCCGCCTGCTCCCGCTGGAGCCCACGGACGAGCCCCTGGCCGGCCTGGATGCCCGCGCCGTACATCGCATTGCCCGCGGTCGTCCCGGCGTTCCCCGCGGCCTTGACGAGCGCCGCCTGAGAGCTGTTGGCCTGCTTGATCTGGGCCTTCGACGCCGTAGCCAGTGCGGCGGCCGCCGACGCGCCCTGCTCGACCCCGGCCTGCGCGATCTGAGAGATCAGGTCGGCCCTGAGGCCCTTCTTGCGGAGCGCCGCCAGGTGCGCCTCGAAGGTCTGCGCCCGGGAGACCTGGGCGTCGAGCGTCTGGATGATCTGGTCGGCGGAGGTCGGCCCGCCGTCGGCCGTGATGTTCCCGGCTTCGAGGATGCCCTTCTTGACGTCGGCCGCGAGGGTGTCGCGGGCCTTGATCTGGTCGGCCAGCTTCTTCTGCGCGGTCTTCAGCCGCGCCGCGACGACGGCTTCCCGGGTCGCCAGCTTGATCAGCTTCTTGCTGTCGGAGCTGATACGGCCGAGCGCCTTCGACCGGGTCTTCCCCGGGCGGAGGCTGTCGGTGACGATGTCCGCCAACTTCGCGGCCGCCGACTTCACCTGCTTCGTGCTGCCGGTGAGCCCGTCGACGAGGCCGCGGGCGATCCAACGCCCCTGGGCCTTCGTCACCTTCGACGGCGACGCGATGCCCAAGGCCTTCGCGATCGGCCCCGGGATGACGCTCCGAGCCCAGCCCATGATCTGCGACTTGATCCAGCCGCCCATGGACTGAATGCCCGACCAGAGGCCCTGGACGACGTTGCGGCCCTTCTCCAGCAGGAGGCTGTGGAGGGAGCCGATGCCGCGGGTGATGCGGCCGGGGAGCCCCGAGACCCAGTTGACGAGCTGGCCGCCCTTGGTGACGACACCGGTCTTGATGGCGTCCCAGTGCCGCAGGAAGATTCCGACGAGCGACCACTTCACGAAGAAGGAGAGGATCTGCCCGCCGATGGACTTGATCTTGGACCAGACCCAACCCCACGCCTGGGTGGTCCACTTGACGATCTTGTCCCAGTTCTTCCAGATCAGGATGCCGAGTGCGACGACCGCGGCGATGACCCAGCCCACCGGGCCCATCGCGAGGACCCAGGCCGCCGCCATGCGTGCGCCCTGGAGTAGGGACTGCGCCCCCATCAGCAGCCAGGCGCCGACTACGCGCGCACCTGCGGCCACCTGGCCAGCCGCCGAGGCCGCAGCCCCCGCCCCAGCCATCAGCCACCCGGCCGCCACCCTGGCCCCATTGAGCAGTGCGCGGCCCGCCATCAGCAGCCACACGCCGACGACGCGACTGCCGGCCGCCACCTGTGTCCCAGCCGACCGCAGCGCGGCGACACCGGACATGACCCACCCGGCCACCACCTGCGCGCCCCGGACCGTGGCCGCAACGCCCATCAGGACGAGCGCCGGCACGAGCACACCCGCGACGACACCGGCCACGACGCGCAGGGTGACGCCGTTCCTCTGCGCCCACTGCCCGAACCGCGCCAGCGCCGGAATGACCTGGGTGCCCAGGACATTCACGATGCCTTGTGTCACGCCACGTTTGAAAGCCTCGACCTTGACACCGGCGGACTCCTGGATGGAGTTCCCGGCCTTGTCGACCGCGCCGGAGAAGGTGCCGAATTTAGCGGCCGCCTTCGACGGGTCCATGGTGTCGAAGGCCCCACCGAGATCCTCGAATTTGGTCCCAAAAAGGCCCAGCGCGACCGTGTTCTTCTTGACGGGGTCGTCGAGTCCACGGATCTTGTCGAAGATCGTGTCCATCGCCTTGGTGGCCTTGGGGCCGCCACCGGCGAGAACCTTGATCATCTTGTCGGCGTCAAGCCCAAGTGCCTTGTACGCATCGGCCGCCGCCTCGCTGCCGTCGATAGACAGAAGCGAGAATTCCTTGATCGCGTCAGCCGCAATATCAGTGTCGCGCGCACCCCCGGCAAGAGCCTGCGACACAAGGCCCATTGCCGTCGGGCCATCAATTCCGACCTTACGGAATTGCGTGCTGTATTCGTCGAACGTGTCGAGGAGATCCTCCGACGCGTTCAGGCCCTTCTGCTGGGCCTTAACGAGGATGTCCATCGCCTCTTCGGCGTCGCGGGCCATCCCTGTCTTGATCATCTTCCCGACGGTCGTCGAGACGTGGGCGACTTCCTCGCCGAGGATCTTGCCGGTGGTCGCGATGCGGACACCGAGTGCGTCGAGCTGCTTCTCGGTCGCATCGGTCGGGATCAGCCCGTTCTGGCTGATCGCGGCCATGGTGTCGGCGGCGGTCTGGAAGTCCTCGACCATCGCGCTGGCGAACAACCTGCCAGCCGCCTTGCCGTACTTCTGGGCGACCGCCGGAGCTCCGCCGATCCGCCCCTCCAGCGTCCCCAGGATCTGGGACTGGTCCAGGTAGTCGGTGATCCCGACCATGAGGGCAGCGCCGGCGGCGATGCCCGCGCCGGCCGCGATGGTCTGGAGCCGGGACAGGCCCCCCTCGGCCGCCTGGACCGCGTCGTCAGCCCCGTCCCGGGCCCCGTCGCGGAGCGCGTCGCCGAGGGCGTCCCCGGCGGCGTCACCGGACCGGCGGGCAGCCGCGACGAAACGGCCCCGGGCATCCCGGATGCTGCCGTCGGCGGCCTGGATAAAGCCGTCACCGAGGGCCTGGCCCGCCTGCTGCCCGACCTGCTCGGCATCGTCCGCCATCCGCCGGCCGGACGCGTTGAGGTCGCCCTCCACCCGCCGGAGGGCAGGGCGCACTTCCTCGTCGTCGAGCCGGATGAATCCCACCAGCTCGCCGACGGTCAACGCCACGATGGCCCCCTATTTGCTGCGGCGCTCAGGAGGCGCGAAGTGCCGGTTGATCCGGGTCTCCGCAGAGAGGAGCCCGTAGATGCGGGTCTTCAGCCAGCGCCAGCTGCGCGCCCGCATGAGCCCGGGGTGTCGAGGTCGATCCCGTACGTCTGCTGGAAGTCGGCCTCGATCAGCGCCCACTGCTCCAGCAGGCCAGCCCAGGTCAGCTGCGGGCCGCCGCCTTTTTGGGCTTTTTGGGCTGGGACGCCGTCTTCGTACCACTCGTAGAGGCCCGTTTCCGGGTCGTAGTCGCCGCACCCTTTGCCGAGGAGGCGCGCGCGCCCGACTTCCGCCGTGCCGCGCGATTCGGTTTTCCCGGCTGCGCCCCGGTCGACCAGTACTGGGCGGCGGTCTCGCGGTCCACCGTGATCCACATCATCGTGGTGATCGCGACGTGCTTGAAGCGGCTCCAGCGGAGGTCCTTCAGGAGGACGTCGTACTGGTCGCCGAGGCACATCTTGTAGAGGTCCAGCTCCTCCTGGTCGTCAAGGGCCTGGGAGTCGACTGGGGCCCCGCCCGCGACCATTCGGGCGGCCAGCGTCGTGATCTTCTCGATCTTGACGCCGTCCTCGGCTGCCGGGTCCTCGATCCGGTAGACCCGCTCGACCCCGTCCTTGCCCGTGACCGGGAGCTCCAGGACGTCATCGAGGAAGGCGTCGAGCGCCTCGAAGTCGCCGGCCATCAGGCGATCGGGTTCGTGATCGGGGTGATCTTGCCGTCACCGGTGATGGTGATCTCCACCTGGCCGAGCGCGGTGTGCTCCCCGCCGGACTCCTCCCACTTCACGATGCCGGTCCCCTCGTACGCCTCGGGGTAGCCCTCGCGATCGAACCAGCGCGAGTGCACCTTCGAGCCGGAACCGAACTCGAAAGCGGCCAGCCTCAGCTTCTCGTGCGTCGGGTGGTACACCTTCACCTGGTCGTTGACCTTGCGGTTCAGGGTCGTGGTCAACTCCCAGGACTGCGCGGTCTTGGTGTTGCCGTTCCAGCCCTCCGACTCGTAGTCCGAGGAGTCCTCGATGTTGGGGTCGGGCATCGGCGGCTTGAAGTCGGTGACGCCCATCACCGTCGTCCATTCCGGGGCCTCGGCGGTGCCCATGTTGAGCTGCCAGCGCCACCGGCGGGCGAGCGCGGTCTCCGGGGTGGGTGTCGACATGTGCTGCTCCTACTCGTTCAGGAAGGGGCCCGGCCTGGTGGTCCGGAAGTAGAAATTGCTGGTCAGCTCGTTGCGGCCAGCAGTGTCCTGGCCCATGAGTCCGGCGGACTCGCGCCAGGACAGGGCCACGTAGACGTCGCGGAGCCGGTATCTCCGCCGCTCGTGCAGCAGCCGGAAGGCGCCGTCCGCGAGGCCCCAGACCTCCCGGAGGTCGGGACCGGCCCGGTATCGGATCTGCACGGCCGTGATCGCGTCCGTGGTGTCCGTGTCCTCGACCGGGTACGGCGTCAGCACGTACACCCGGGCGGGCTCCTCGGGCATCGCCCCCAGGACGATCGGGGTCTCACCCGGGCCGATCGGGCTGTCGGGCCGGTAGACGCCCAGGCCCGCGCCGTCCATCAGCTCGGCCAGGCCCTCCAGGAGGTTGACGGTGTACGTCATCGCATCGCCCGCCGGAGCTCGGCCGCGACGATCGCGGCCACCTGCTGCCGGGCCTGGTTCAGCGGCTCCTCGACGTACTTCGCCTGCCGGCCGGGCGCGTGCTGGAAGTCCAACTCCTCGTGTTGCCGGATCGCGTACGGGGTGTCGTAGCTGACGGCGGAGGTCAGCATCGCCTCGTCGACCGAAGCGGTCCCGGACCGGGACAGGGCGGCCTCGTCGAGCGGGACGACGGCCTGGGTCTCGCCGAGGACGTACTCCGCGGCGAGGAACGCGCCACGAGCGGCGGCGGGCCGGAGCGCGCGCACCACTTGGTCGCCGTTGAAGCGGAGTCTGTAGCGCGCGGGCATGCGGCGGCCCCCTATTCGAGCTGGATTTCCACGTGGTCGGGTGCTCCGAGGCCGCCGCTGTCCCGGGGCGCGTCCTGGATGACCCGGGTCTGGCGGCCGCCCGGGAGGGTTACCCGGGACAGGGGCGGGGCCGTGGTGCCCGGGGAGGCGTACGCGGTCGACGAGGAGACGACCGTGTCGCCGGTCGGGGTCCGTACGTTTCGTGTCTTCTGGTCCAGGAGGCACCGGACCTCGACGGGCGGCCCGTACAGCGGGCCCGTGCTGGACCGGCCGGCGTACGGCTCGACAGTGATCCGATGCCGCAGGAAGCGGCGCGGGACGGCCACCATCAGCAGCTCGCCAGAGCCGTGAAGCGGATGTGGTCCTCCGGGATGAGTCGTAGTGCGCGGAGGAGCTTGGGCGCGTAGTACGACGGACCAGACCCGTCGATTCCGCTCCCGAACTGGAGATTCACGCTGCCGATCTGGGCTGCCTTGAGAGGGCCGGAGATGTCGGTCTCCTCGCCAACCTCGCCCCAGAATTCGACCTGGCTGCACACCGCGTCGCGGAATCCGGCGGCCACCAAGGGGTGGGTGGGCATCCCGTCCTCGTCCACGTCGTAGATCGCGGTGAGCAGGAAGTCTGAGTCCAGGAGTTCGGAGGCCCGCTCCAGCAGCTTTTGGGCGTTCAGCGGGGGCGCTTCCTTGAGGGCGTTGGCGAGGTCGGTCGTCGTGGCGTACACCCGGCCGTCCCCGCGCGCGCCCGGGGCCGGAGCGACGGACACGAGCTCTTGCTCAATGCCCGCGCCGGTACCGGTGACTGACCACGACAGACGCCACACCCCGGCCGCCGTGTAGACCACCGGAGCAGTCCACGCTGCGCCGTCGTCCACAGGCGTAACCACAGGTGTGGATACCGTGCCGTCCGGGGCGGCCAGGACCAGCGTCACCGCGGTCGTCTCGTCGTGTTCGCCGACCTCCAGCCGGGCCGTGACTAGGTCTCCCACATCGGGCATCGAATCCTCCTGTTCAGTGGCGCGGGCGGCCGGAGCCCTGCCGGCCGTACGAGAGCGCCCACCACAGCACTCCGCGTACGCCCAGGCTCCGACCGCCCCCGCCTCCACCACCGCACCTACGGGATGGTCCAGGTCGGCTACGCGCTGGCGCCGATGATGTGGATGTCGTAGGTGACCGCCGACCCCGCACCGGAGTTGGCGACCTTCAACAGATCGCCGGTCGACGCGGTGACCGCGTAGCTGGTCGCATCGGCCGCCCCCGTGCCCACGGCCACGAAGGCTCCCGGGCGCAGGGTCAGCGTGTGCGTGGCACCGAGCAGGGTGGACCACGGGTTCGATGCTGCCGCCCCGACGACCACGTTGTTCGTGTTCCCGGCCGCCGCCGCGATCACCAGGCCCTTGATTCGGGCGAAGCTGATCGTCGCGCCGAACGCATCGACGAGGACGCCCGCCAGGTCGAGGTCCTCGGTCCCCGACGCGGCCAGCGTGCGCCGGTCGGAGAACACGCGGTCCGCCTTGCCCGCCCCCGTGCCGCTCCCCAGGGACACGGACCTGGATAGTGCCTGGGGCGCCCTGCTGGTCCCGAGTTCGATGGCGTTGACCTGCTCGGCGAACGCGGACACGGCAAGCATGGCTCCAGACAGCGGCATCAGCTGTCGCCCCCGTACCGGGCCGCGAGCTCGTCGCGGGTGAGGCCTTCAAGCTCGGCCTCCTCGGCGGAGTCCTGGGCGCGCGTGCGGGCGTACGCCAGCCAGTCCGCCTTGGAACCGGACTTGGCAGGCTGGCGAGGCTCGTCCGTCGCGGCCTGGGTGACCGGGGTCAGCTCGACCGGCGACGTGTCCTGCGTCGCTACCTCGCCGGGCGTCGAGGGCGTCGTCTCCACCAGGTCCTGGCCGGGGCCCTGCGCGGCCCGGGGGCCAGCCAGGGAGAGGCGGGACAGGATGCCGTCGTCGACCACGGGCGGGTTCGCCTCGTCGTCGCTGAGCCGCTTCCAGTTGTCCAGCGAGTCCAGCCGGGCGGACCGGCCGTTCATCTCGACTCGGTCGCCGGTGCGTTCGTTGAAGTAGGTCGTCATGATCTCCCCTCCGGGAATGCGAAGGGGCCCGCCGTGGCGGGCCCTGCTGGGTCGGGTGGCGCGCGATGCGCCGGGGATCAGGCGGCGTCGGCACCCTTGATGAGCACAGCGCGGTTGGCGTCGAGGGTCTTGGCGCCGTACAGGGTGTCGATGCTGACGACGTCCTGCTTCTTGTCCTGGTCGTATCCGTAGATCACGCGCAGGGCGAAGCCCTTGTAGTTCATGATCGCGGCGTTCTGTGCGCCCTTGGGGAGCTCCAGCGGGCGGAATGCGAGGGCGAAAGCCGTCCTGTGGAAAGCGAGGTTGACCTCGGAGGTCGGTTCGCCGGGGGCCGGAGAGGCGGCGGGCTGGCCGACGTTCTGCGTCATGTACGGGTCGAAGCCCGACACCCGGCCGCCCATGGACGCCTCCAGCAGACCCTCCGTGGACCCGCGCTTGTCCGCCTGCCGCCACGTCTTCTCGGCGGTCCAGCGGGCCTGCGTGGTCGGGCCGACGACGACGCTGCGCTGGGACAGCGGCACGTTCTTGCGGCTCAGCAGCGCTCCAGCCTCGACCAGGACACGGGAGTCGCTGTACGGGTAGAGGCCGCCCGGGTAGTTGTAGTCCTCGCCCGCGACGTTCTCGGCGACGCCGCCGACCTCCTGGACGATGTCGTCCCGCAGGAGGAGCAGGTCGTTGTCGATCTTCTGGGAGATCGCCTCCATGGCCGGGGTGAGGAGCTGCTCGTCGAAGTCCTCGATCTTCAGCGTCATGTCCTCCGACGTGACGGCGAAGGAGACGTCGGCGAAATGGTTCAGCGTCATGTTGACGCTGGTCTCCGTCGCCTCCTGGACGATGATGCCCGTCGCCCGGTTGTACTCGTGGGCCTCGAACACGGCGGGCTTCCGGATGGTGATCGCGTCGCCCTGCTTGCGCGCGAACTCCGGCTCGTAGTCCCGGTGCACGAGCGACGCCATGACGGTGGTCTCGTACAGGTTGGCGAGGGCCTGGCGCGCGATGACCTGCGCGGTCAGGAAGGTGTTGGCCATGGGGTGTGTCCCTTCTTAGCCGGTGCGGCGCTTACGGCGCGCCTTCCGGATCTCGTCGATATCGGTGGGGTCGGAGCCGTCGCCGTCCCCGGTGCCGCCGCCGAAGTCACCGGCGGAGCTGTCGGGTGCCTGGGTGCCGACCTTGAGCTTCGGGTTGTCCTCGACGGCCTTCTTGATGGCCGCGGACACGGCCTTGCCGAACCCGTCGTCGGCCGGGTCAAGGCCCTTGATCGAGTTGAGGAACGCCCGGGAGTCAGTGAGCGCGTCGGGGTCCGCCCCGTGCTTGCCCGCGCCCCGGTACACCGCCAGCTCGACCGCGGTCTCACGGTGCGCGGCGGTGGCCTGCTCGATCTTGGCCGTCAGGGCGGCAGGGTCCGGCGGAGTGTCCTTCTCGTCCTTGATCAGGCCGAGAGCCTTGCCGAGCTCCTGCACGATCTCCGCGCGGGCCTCGTCAGCGGCCGCCTTCTTCGCCGTCGTACGGGCCTTCGCCGACTCGCCGTTGGCCGCCTTCAGCTCCTTCTGGAGCCGCGCGATCGTCGCCTCGGGACTCTCGTCACCGGGCTTCTTCGCGGGTGCCTTCGGCTTCGGCTTCTCGCCCTTCGCCGCGTCGTCGTCCTGGCCGTCGCCGTCACCGGCCCCGCCAGTGTCCTCGTCGTCCTGGTCGCCCGCGCCGTCGCCCTCATCGCCGGTGTCGTCGTTGCCGGAGCCGGAGTCGTCTCCGTCCCCGCCGTCGGCGTAGAGGAACGGGTCGAAAGGGCCGGCACCGTAGGGGTGGGACCATCCGGGCCGGTGACGGGCAAGGGTTCGCTGCTGCATCGTGCACTCCTGGTGCGCGTAGGTGGAGGCCCCGCACCCGGCGAGGCTGTACTGCAATCCGGCCCGCACCCGGCGGGCGGAAGCTTTATGACATCGGCCTGACAGGCGCTGAGAGAGGGGCGGGCGTACCGTCGATGTATGAACATGACAGGACGGGATGATGTGCGCCGTTGTCCCGAGTGTGGTTCGCGGGCCTATACCGAGGGGCCGATCGAGACCTCGGCAGTGGGGCACAAAGGCCGGGAGTTTCAGCGCGCCGTCTACTTCTGCAAGAACGAGGAGTGCGAGAAGTTCGAGTCGGTGATCGAGCCCATCTAACGGGCGCTCTCCAGCTGTTCGCGGCGGCGCTTGCGCGGGAGGCCGGTCTCGTCGACCAGGTCCCGGATGCGGGCCTGGTAGGCGCGGACCTTCGCGCGCGCGGCCGTTGCCTTCTGCTCGTCCATCGCGCCCGCGGCCTCGCGCTTCCACCGGCGGGTCTGCCGCTCGTAGTAGCGCTGCCGTTGCGTGTCCTTGTACGTCCCGCGTGCCTCGGGCTTCGGCCGCTGCTTCGTCAAGCCCGGCAGGTACGCGCGCACGTCGTGACGACAGTTCGGATGGAACAGCCCGGCTGCCCGCGCCTCGGGCAGCGACCCGGCGACCGACACGGTGACCATCCGCCCGTCCTCCGTCGCGTGCTCCAGCTCGACGTCGCGCTCACCCGGGGGACCATCGCGAACGAGGATCTTCCCCTCCCAGCGGCGGCACAGCGGGCACTCCTCCGGGGCCTCCGAGATCATCACCAGTTCGACCCCGGCCGCGCCGAGGCGGTCGGTGTGCGCGTCGACCGCAGCCCGGCCGACGACGCTGCGGGTGGCCATCTCGACGTACGACCGCATGTCCCACGAGCGGCCGGCTCGGTCGATGAATCCGGTGACTCCGCGCGCGGTGAAGCGGTCGAGGGCGGTCTGCGCGGCCTGGCGGCGGGTCTGCGCGCCCAGCAGCGGGGCCGATGAAGCGTGGGCGACGACCTCCCGGTAGACGTCCATGGTCTGCCGGAGGATCCGCAGGTGTACGGGCCCGGTGTCGGCGATGAGCGCGTTGGCCAGCCGGTCGACTGCGGCGACCGCCGGTACTGCGGAGGCGGCTGCTGCGGCTTGGCCGACGGCGAGCGCGCCGAGCTCCGCCACTGCCGCCTGCTGCCCGCGCTCGTATGCCTCCGCGACGGCCTGCTGGATCGTTCCGGACGCGTCGAGCTGGAGTGCGTCGATGACGGCCTGAATCGCCGCCTGGAGGTCGCCGAGGGAGCGTGCCTTGAGCTCCAGCCACAGGGGCGACTCGATGTCGGCGGCCAGGGCGTCGCGGATGCGCTCGATGATCGTGCCTTGCGCTGCCTCGTACAGGTCGGCGATGGCCGCCGCGAGGTCCTCGGCGAGCGCGGGGGACACGGGCATCGGAGCCTCCTACGGCAGGGCGCCGGACTGCATCGGGTCCGGCACGGCCATGCCGCCCTCCTGGTGGATGCGCTCGACCTCGGCGGCCACCATCGGTTCGTCCCACTCGGGGTGAGTCATGCGGACGAGGGTGTCGGTCGAGGCCGCGTTCGCCCGGCTCAGCATCTCCGCCGTGGTGGCGAGGGCCAGCGGGTCCTCCTGGACGCCGTCCTGGAACTCGATGTTCGGCCGCTGCGGCTCCCCCTTGGTGCCGAAAACGTACTGGTCGACTGCGAGGAGCGCGTGCACCGCGTTGGCGAGCCCGGGGCGGACGCGAAGGATCTTCTTCCCCCGCGTGGTCATGCTCCTGCGCTCCTTCGAGACGACCTCGGTGGCCGTTACGGCGACGTCAGCGCCGATTCCGAAGGTCTGTGCCGAGTAGCCGCACGACCGGAGGATCTGGTTGATCAGGTCCTCCGAGGTGTCCCGGTGCTCCTGGACGCGGATCGCGAACTGGGAGACTGTGAGGGCCATGCCGTCGCCTCGCGCGAGCGCGTTGACTCCGGCGAACGCCTCTTGGTCCGGGTTCCAGCTCGCGCCCCGGCCGGGGCCGTTGGACTGGAGGTAGGAGTCGGGTACGACGAGGCGGCCCTTGCCGATGCGGATGTCCCGCATCCAGCTGGCGTACGTCTCGTCGAGCTGGTCCATGAGGGACTCGACGCCGTCGAGGTCCGATCGGCCGAAGTCCCGGAGGTACCCGTCCTTCCGCCACCGGCGTGATGCCTGGTTCGGGAGGTAGGAGACGTCGAGGCCCTTGAAGCCGGTCTCGATGACTCCCTCCGCGTTCACGGCGGCCGCGAAGCCCTGGGTCGCCTCGCTCTCCTCCAGCGGGACCGGATGGCCAAGCCTGCCGGACGTGCCCTGGTACAGGCCGTGTTGGATGCCCTCGGGCTCGTGGCGCTCCAGGTGCCGCCACACCTGTCCGTCCTGCTCCCGTACGACCTTCCAGAAGGTGACAGCGGAGAGTCGGCCCCAGCGGAACTCGGGGACCGCAGCGTCGGCGTGGACGGCGTCGAGCCAGGCCTGATCCGCGAGCTTCTTGTCGTAGACCGGGCGGAGGTAGACACCGCCGAGCGCGGCTCCGACCTCGGCCGCAGTCTGGAGCGTGGCCAGCATCCCGTCATCGGTCAGGGCGTCCAGGCGTTGCTGTGCCGCCTCGTTCTCGACGGTGAACTGGGGCGGCTCGGAGAACAGAAGGTCCGCTGAGCCGGCGCAGATGTCGCCCGCGATCGGCACGTGGATCTTCGTGCGCCGTTCGCCCTGCGCGGTCGGGGTTCCCCACCACCAGCGGGCGATCCGGCCGATAGCCCCGGAGGCGTACTGGAGACGCTTCGGGTCCGGCGTACCGGCCCCGGAGCCGCCTCCGTACAGGGACTCCAGGCGGTCCGGGTCCCCGGCCCACCAGGTGTCCCAGGTGTTCATCGCGGTGAGAGCGGGCGACAACTTCGGTGGCGGCCAGGGAACGTTACCCGTCGGCAGCGGCATCGTCGCCCCCTTCGTCCCGGCTGGGGTTCTCGATCTCGTCGGCAGCGGCGCGGAGCAGCTGGGCGAGCTCGGGCCGTCCGTACTTGAGCGTCCCCTCGCCGTCGAGGTCCACGGTGAAGTCGCCGAGGCGGACCTCGGGGGTGGAACCCACCCGCAGGTAGACGGGCAGGTTCAGCGACGCGGTCACGCGGCCACCTCCAGGCGGGTCGGGATGTACGGGCGCCACAGGACCTCGGTTGTACGGACGCCGTACCGGAGCGCGTCGCAGCTGTGGTCGTTCTCCTTGATCGGCTTGTCCTCGCCCGCCTCGGCCGCGGTGTCGTCCCACGAGTAGCCGGGCAGCTCCTCGACCAGGCCGGTCGCGGACTCGTGGATCAGGAGTTCACCGGTGCCGAGGAGCGAGCTGACCGTGCGGATGCCGTCGAGGACCGCGTTGTCGGCGTACGTCACGCCGGTGACCCCGTCGCGGTGCAGCTGCTCGATGAACGAGCTCGCGGACGGGTCGACGACCGTCCACTCCGGGGTGACCCCCACGGCGGTCGAGTGCGGGTGCCGAACGCTCGCCAACCATGTGCGGCGGGCCCGGCTGTACTCGGCGTCGGTCATCTGCCGGCGGGAAAGCCGGGAGTCGTGCCGGTACTCGCCGACCACGTACAGCCGCCGGTCCGTACCGAGCCCGAGGAGGACATCGGCGAAGGGGTTCACGGTGCCGTAGTCGATGCCGTCCGCGAGCCACCGGTCGATCCTCGGGAGCTCCGAGACGACGTGCCGGGTCGGGTCGAACATCTCGTAGACGGCGCCCTCGGACTGCACCCAGGCGCCGAGGATGAATCGCCGGTACCAGAGGCCGACGTACTCCTTCTTCAGCGAGGCGACGTAGTCCGCGTCCAGCGACGGGTTGTCGTCGAGGTTGAAGTGCCACGACCGCAGGTTCAGTTCGCCCGCGCGATCGAGGTACTCCTTCTTCAGCCAGTGCCCGGGGTTGTCCGGGTTGGTGGTGCCCATGAGCTTCGCGCCCTTGACGGACAGTCGGCCGAGGAGCTGGCGGAAGAAGTCCTTCGGGAGGAGCGACACCTCGTCGCAGTAGACGAGGCTGACGGTGGCCCCTCGGATCTTGGCCTCGGAGCGACGGTCGTTCGCGCCGATCAGGTGCACGGTACGGCCGAGGATGACCGCGGTCTTCGCGCCCGGGGTCCAGACGATCAGCTTCGACAGCTCGCCGAACAGGCCTGGGTCGACGAGCGGCTCCATGATGTTCCGGCCGATCGTGTCGAGCGTTCGGCCGGTGATCAGGATGAGGCCGGCGCGCGGGGCGGCGGCGACCGCGGCGAGCAGCGCGATCAACGAAGCGATCGTCTTCCCCGAGCGGATCGCCCCGTGCCAGATGTTGATGCGCGCCGTGCACTCGACGATCGAAGCGATCTGCTTCCGGGAGAGGGGCAGGTCGACGTTACGGAGCATCACGCCCCCTCGTCGGCCTCCTGGTCCTGCTGCTGGGCCTTGTAGACCGCCGTCAGTCCGGACATCAGCTGGGTGATGAGGGCCAGGCCCTCTTCGACGCCGGACTCGTCCTTCGGGGGCACGAGCTTGAGCGAGCGGTCCAGCGCCGTGGCCACGGTGCCCATCAGAGCCCGCTTATCGGCGGGCGTCGGCTCCGGCGCGAGGTGGGTGTCGAAGTCGTGTTCCTTGCCGCCCCAGTCCCAGTACAGGAGCGGTTGGCTGATCTTCGCGGCCTCGCGCTCGGCGATGTCCTGGAGCTTGATGGCGAAGGCGGCGCGGCGGTCGGCAAGGTCGGCCTGGCGTACTTCGGTGGCGGCGGCGACCTGTCCGGCGCGGGCGGCGAAGCTGATGCCGATGTGCCCGGCCTCTTCGCTGATCGTCCGGCCCGAGCGCCCGAGGATCTTCGCGATGGCGTTGCGGCTCTTGCCCTCGGCGTGCAGCTCACGGATCTGCTTCCGGATCTCCTCGCGCTTTTCGTCGGTGATCGGGTCGCCCTTGGCCATGGTCACCCCCGGGCGTGCGGAGGCCCGGCCGCGCACGGGCGCAGCCGGGCCGGTCTGGGGCGGCTACTTGGCCTTCGCGACCAGCGCTTCGAGCGCCTTCGTCAGCTCATCGCGCCGCTCGTCGGAGGTGAGCGCCTGGTCCCGCGCGCCGAAGGCCAGGGCGAACCGGTCAACCTGCCGCCAGTCCGCGTCTTTCGGCATCTCCTTCACCCAGTGCGCGGCGACCGTCGGCGTCCCGAACTCGTAGATGGACACCGTGTCGGTGGTGATCAGCGCCGTGCAGTCGTTGGCGTGCGGCTTCTCGCCTGCGGCCTCCTGCGAGCAGCCGGCCGTGTTGTCCTTCGGGTCGCCGAGGGTCTTGACCCCGGTGGCTTCGGCGAGGCCGGCGGTCGCGGTCTTCGCGGTGAGGCCGGCGGGCTGGCTGCTGCTCGGGGCGGACGGCTTCGACTCGGTGGTCGGTTCGTCGGCCGGGTCGCAGGCGACGAGGGCGAGCAGGAGAGCGGCGCCGGTGACGGCGGTGGTGGTGCGGGTGAGCATGGTCCCCCCAGGACAGGTGCGATCGAGGGACCAGCATGGCGGACCGGTGGCCACCGTGTGGAGGAAACGCGAAGGCCCGCACAGTGGCGGGCCCTTATGTCCGGGCACGCCGGACTTGGGGACAGGATGCGACATTCGTCGCGGATGCGCAAGCAGGGATGCCCCAACACCCTGCGCAGAACTTTCCGCAGACGCCAGGAAGCTCGGGGGGTGGTTCCCTGGTTCGTCTGGCGGTTCGAAGCGGGGGCTGAACAGAGCGGACACATATTGCCTGTTCAGCGACGTGGGCTGCTCTCAGCATGGCAGGGACTACTACGTGTCACGCGAACCGCGTAAACTCCCTCATGTCTCCCAGGAATCCTTGAACTCGTTCCGTACGGGCCCGGGTTCGTAGATTCCGGTACCGCAAGGGTGCCGGTCCGGCGCTGCAAGGTGCTGGTCGGATGAATGGGAGGTGGGAGTGAGCTCCGACCTGGAGAAACCCCGCACGAAGTGGACGAGCGCCGAACAGGCGCAGATCTGGCTCGCCGCGGTGGGGGTTCTGGTGGCGATCATCGCTCTTGTGGTGGCAGTCGCTCAGTCCAGCTGAGTGTTCACGCACGATCCCGGCGCAACCGGTCGCTTGCACATGCAGCGAGCCCGGTCTACGGAAGCGCGACCGGGCTCGTGAACTGCAACGGAGGTCCCAACCCCTGCCAGGGTTGGGGCCTCTGCATTTTGTCGGGAGTGAGAATATGTCACCCCCACTGACAGCGAGGGTACCTGGCCTAGGCCGTATGGCATAGCAATACGTTTTCGGGGATGGTGGTACGTTCTCGCACCGCTGTCACCCCCGCCGGTAGACCTGGCGGCCTGCGAGGGCGGCGGTGACGGTGGCCCCGCGCCACCGGTTGGCCGGCCCGTCGGTGTCGTCAGGGGCCGGCCACCGCCCCTTGGACACGTCGGCACGGATCGTCCCGGCCGTGATGCCCGCCAGCTCGGCGATCTCGCGAGCGGTGTAGAGACGGCGCGGCTCGAACGGCAGGGGCCGAGCGAAGTGCTTCTCGACAACATGATCAACCTCAACCGGGTCGTAGACGTACGCGCGCCCGCGCTTGCCCGTGTGGGCGGGCCAGTCCGGGTGCTGCGACCACACGTTCGCGATGGTGGCGTGGGAGCGGCCGTAGCGGGCGGCGATCTCGCGGAGGGTCTCTCCCTCGGCGGGCGGGGTGGCTACCATGGTGGTCCGGCCTTTCTGGCTGGGTGCGACCGGCAGTGTTTCGCGAGCGCCCTTCGGGGTGTCTGGGCTTCGGCCTGGCGCTGCCGGTCTTTGTCGTTTCCGGGGGTGGTTCGGGGTGCCGCCCCGGCTGGGTGCCGAGGCGGCGGGATGGTCAGTCCTGCGGGGGTTCGGTGCCCTCGGGGTCGACCAGGAACTCGATCAGGTCGGCGAGGTGCTGCTCGCCTGCCATGCAGAGGAGGACCGCTCCGTCGGCGCGGTGCCCGGCCCCGGAGAGGGTGTACCCGACGGTGAGTTCGGCGGCCGTGATCCAGTGGAGCAGGGCGGTGGTCGCCTGGGCGAGCTGGAGCTCGGGGAGCGGCTGCTCGTCGACGATTTCGTACGCCCGGATGATGGCGGGGAGGTAGTCGCCGATGAGGCTGACCTCGCCGGTCGACGGGAGGGTGATCGGGATGGGCAGGGCTGCCATCGCGAGGTTGATGCCGTGGGCGAAGTTGGAGAGTCGCCGCATCAGGTCTTCGGTGCGGGCTTCCTGGTGGTCGGACATGTGGTCCGCCTTCCTGTGTGGGTGTTGGTTGGGGTTCGCGGCCCCTCCCTTGTGTCTCCAGTATGGCATCAACGCCACTGTTTTGCAACACTTGCGAGTGGGGAAACGGGAAGGCCCCCGGCTGGTTGCCGGGGGCCTTGGGGTGACTAGCTGTCGTTCTCCTCCAGCCAACGGTCAGCCAGCCAGATGCTGATCTCCTTCAGCTTCTCGTCCGCGTCGTTGAGGACGGTCGCGGCGCTGAGCGCCCGGGCGGTGTGGAAGCCGTTCACCACCAGCAGGGTGAAGATGTCGACCGCCGCGAGCCAGTAGCAGCAGGCAGCGACGAACACGTCCTTCGGGGCCTCGGGGAGCGGCTGCTCCTCGATCAGGATCATCGCCCGGCGGACGGCGGGGATCGCGTCGGAGAGGACGATTTCCTTGCCGCTGGGGGCGGGGAGAGTGATGGAGATCGGGAGGCCCGCGCAGATGACGATGAGGTCGCTGTACGCGTGGGCGATGAGGCCGGAGAGGTGGCTCTTGGTCTCGTCTTCGAAATCGGACATTGTCCGTCCTTTCGGTTGGGTGGTGGTCGGGGTTCGCGGCCCCTTCCTTGTGTCTCTAGTATGACACTTAACTCCATTGTTTTGCAACATTATTGGGCGAGAAAGGGGAAGGCCCCCGGCTGGCTGCCGGGGGCCTTCGGAGTGTCGCTAGCTGGACTGGTCCAGCAGCCACGTTCCCAGGTCGTGGATCGCGTCACGCGCGATCATCAGGACCCCGAGGAGCCCGGCCGCCCGGGCCTCGACGTAGTCCTCCTCGATCAGGAGGCGGTAGAGGTCGGCCGCAGCCAGCCACAGGACCGCACCGGTGTACAGCGCGGACTGCTGCGCCTCCGGCATCGGCTGCTCCTCCGCCAGCTGCTCGATCCGCCGGACGGCCGGGACCATCTCCAGGTTCGTCACCAGGCCGGTGGGCAGGGCGATCGGCAGCGGGAGCTGCGCGCAGCAGGCGACGAGGCCGCCGTAGGTGGTGGCCAGGCGGTGTGTCGCCGTGCCCATCATCTGGTCTTCGTGGTCGGACATCTTCTTCACCTTTCGGTTGGGTGGTGGGTTCGGGTTCGCGGCCCGTTCCCTTGTGGCTTCAGTATGACACTGAACGGCATTGTTTTGCAACGCTCATGGGTGAAGAAACGGCCCCAACCCGACCACAGGCTGGGGCCGTTCCCCGTCAGCTACCTGCGCCGCCACCCCGACAGCCGGTCATCAGCACCGACCACCGCCGACAGCCGCATCCCCGGAAGCTCCGAAGTCGGCACACCGACCTCCTCCGCGATCAGCGACGCCGCGTACCGGGCCGGCACATCCGCATCCGGCGCATCCGCCACGACCTCCGCCTCCCCACCGACCAGCAGCAGGACCTTGACGTTCACGCGCTCGCTCATGGGCTTTTCCTTCTCGGGCCGGGTGGGGTGGTCAGGCAACGACATCGACGACGACCTGCGTGTAGAGGGTCGGGCGCCCGTCCTCGGTACGGGTGTAGGCGGTCTCGGCGGACAGGACGGTGACGGGTTGGTCGTGGAGCACGGTCGTCTCTCCGGTGGCGGGGATCGGCATGGTGCCCGTGGTGTCGAGCTGGACCAGATGCGTGCCGTCGGGGGTTTCGAACGTGAGGCAGTGGCTTGCGGTGAGCGTCTGGCCGGGGAGGGCCCGGCATTCCTCGCTGCGGTCGCGCTTGATGATTGCCGCGAATGTGGGGTGAAGGTCGGTCATGGGGTCATCGTCCCTTCTGCTGCTGGCCAGTGGGAGCGGAGCCGCTCCTTTCAGCCGCGCGGGCGGCCTTGCTCGCCTCGTTGCGCTTCTTCAGCTCGCCGATGCTCATGGAGGTCTGGAGTGCCATGCTGTGCGTCCTGTCTCGTGGTTGGGGATGGGGTCCGGGGCGGCCGACTCACTGCCAGGCGACCGGCCGCCCCGGGATCAGTTGTCGTCGGTCTCGGTGACCGTCAAGTTGGGGCGGTACTTCCGGATGCGATCGATGCGCTCCTTCGCGAAGTCCGGGGCGTTCGTGGCGAACTCATCGAGGAACGTCCCGTCGGCGTCCTCAACGCGATAGCGGACAAATTCCATGGGTCAGGCCCTTTCGTGGTGGACGTGGTGGCGGACGGGGTTGTGGGGGTCGGGGGTGATCCGGAAGGGGGGCGAGGGGGTGTTGTCCGGGTTGTTGTTGTTGTTGGGCTGACCTGCGACAACACCGGCAACAACGGGGGGCCTGGGAGAGGTTGGGGGGAGGGGAGGGAAGTCCTTCCGGTGCACCCCCTCCCTGCCGCCCAGCGGGGGCACCCGTACGCCGGGCCGTACGCGCACCCCGTGGCGGGTGAGGAGGGCGCGGACATGGGCCGTCCTCCAGGGGGTGGCGGGGAGGCCCATCAGGGGTGTGCGGGTGAGGCGCTCGGCGAGGGTCGCCAGGTGTACCCCGGAGCCCTTGGTGTAGGCGTCGTTCAGCAGGACGGCGACGTACGACAGCGGGAGCAGCTCAGAGGGGTGCTGCTCGGGCTCCGGGGCCTCCTCTTCGGGCTGCTCCTGGTCGCCGTCGGCAGGCTGCTCCGGCTCGGCGCCTGGCGCGGGCGGGAGTGCGAGGTAGCCGAGGGCGAGCGCGGTGACCACCCAGGCCGCGGCCGCGATGATGGCGGCGACGGTGGTGCACGGGGTGGCTTTCGTGACGCTGAGGGCGATGCCGAGCCCGAACCAGCGCAGCAGCGCGGACCCTTCGGCGTCCGCCGGCTCTTTCGCGGCCTGCTCCCCCGGGGCCTTCTCGGGTTCCCCCTCTGTGCTGTTCGGGGTGCCCTCGGGCTTCTCCTTCGCGGGCTTCTTTGGCGCGCTCGAGGGCTTGGGGCGGGCGTTGCAGAGCCAGTCGACGGTGCGGCGGGTGAGTTTCTCGGAGCCGAGCCAGAGGGCGGTCCAGAAGCGGATCCAGGTCTCCATGGGTCAGGCCCCGAAGATCAGGAAGAGGGCGGCGGTGAACTGGCTCGGGACGTCCCAGATGGAGCCGACTCCGGCGGACGGCCAGGTGAATGAGGCGGTGGCGTAGAGGATGGCGGCCCGTACGGGGTTGAGCGGTGCCACGAGCATGAGGATGAAGAGGGCCAGGCAGGCGGCGCCGATGCCGATCTCTCCGAAGGCGCCGGGGCCACCGCCGACCCCGAGGCCGGTCCATCCCTGCTCGACGACCTGCTGTGGGCTGGACCAGATTTTCCCGGCGGCGTTGTAGGAGGCGCCGGTGGCGAACGCGCTCAGGCCGGCCTTGAAGGTGGTGAGTTGGACTTTGCCCTTGCCGATGACGCCGAAGATCAGCCAGAGGGTCAGGCAGACCGCGAGGCCGCCGGAGCCGAGGAAGCCGAACACGCTGCTGGCGCTGCCGGGTGCTGCGATGGAGTACATGGTCAGGAGTCCTTAGAGGCCAGGCGCGTGCAGGGCGAGGGCGAGGGCGGCGGAGCAGACGGGGATGCGGGCGGCCCAGACGAGGACGGGGCGCAGCGCGGGGGGCATGTACGGCAGGCCGGGGAGGTAGCTCGCGAAGATCCAGGAGACGAGGCCCATGGCGACCCCGACGCCGGCGGCGGCCGGGCCCGCGTCGGTCAGGAGGTCGCGCATCATGCCGACGAGGCCGAACGCCCACCCGGCTCCGGCCGCGCCACCGTGGTAGGCGAGCCAGATCCGGCGCCGGTGCAGGCGCTCGGCGGCGCGCTCGGCGGCCGGGTCCGGTGCCAGCCACGGGGGCGCAGCCTGCTGCGGCTGGTTCACGGTGACGTAGAACCCAGGGGCGAGCTCCTGCTCGGCGGGGGCCGGTTCGGGCTCCGGGGTGCGGTGGCCGAACGGGCTGGGCGGCAGGGACCACCACGGGCTCTCGGGCTCCTCCTCCGGCTCGTCGTCCTCGGGCTCCTGGTCGTCCGGCTCGGCCGGGGCTGGCGGACCGGCCGGGGGCACGTAGCGGACCTTGACGAGCGGCTCGGGCTCCGGCTCGGGCTTCATGAGGGGGCCGTCGATCCGGTCCCGGAGCCAGCCGCGGAGCTTGCTCTCGGTGTCCTTCTCCGGGGCGCTCATGCGGGCTTCCGGACGGTCCGGAGGTACCGCTCGACGCTGCTCTCCTTGGCGTTGGCGTCCGCGACCTTCCGGACGTAGCGGAGGACGGCGTCCGGATCGGTGATGCCGCTGGAGACGGCCGTCCGGACGGCATCCGCAATGGTCATCGGCCCGGTGGCGGCAGGCGCGTCCTCGTCGTCCGGACGCTCCGCTCGATCCTCCGGATGATCCGGACCGGCCTCCGGATTCTCTCCGGAGGCTCCGGAGAGCGCGGCACGCTCGGCGGCGACGGCCTGCTCGGCGCGGGTCAACTCGCGGCGGACGGACACCATCGCGAGGCGGCCGCCGGCCTTCGCGCGCTCGGCGTCGACCCACTGCTGGGTGTGGCTGTCGAGGGGCTTGGCGTGGTGGCGCAGCACGACGGTCCACAGGATCTTGGCGAGGCCGGACACGGTCGCGGCGACGCCGCCGATTGCGAACTCACCGGAGATCCAGCCGTGGGTGCCGACTGCGACCATCGCGATGCCGAGAGCCACATACCCGGCGCGGCGCGGGAGGACGGCACGTTCCTGGTCGTAGCGGGCGAGCCACTCCAGGGCCATGCAGGACAGCCATGCGAGGTCGAAGACGAGGGCGGCGGCGTACGCGGCGGCGGTGAGTGGGACGACGAGAGCGAGGAGGCTGCCGATGCTCGCGGTCGACCAGACGATCGAGGCGACGCCGATCACGGCGGCCGCCGCGGTGACCCCGGTCAGCACGACGCGGTCCCAGTCGCGCGGGGGCTGCGGGACGTCGACCTTGTACCGGTCGAGGACGAGGTGGGTGGTGCCGTCGATGGTGTGCGGGACGAGGCGGCTGCGCTCGACGGTGCGAGTGCGGGGCATGGGGATCTCCGGGAGCGTGGTGCGGCCGAACGCGGTGGCGCGTTCGGCCGGGGTGATCAGGCGGAGGCGTTGCCATCGATGCGCGCGCAGACGACCGCGGCGAGCGCCTGGTCCTCGCGCGGGCGGGCGCCGGTGTACGCCTCGGCGGCCTCGCGCTGAAGCGCGGCGACGCGCTCGGCCCGGGTGGTGCGCCCGGCGCGGGCGCGGAGGAGGAGCGCGTACTCGCCGCGGGTGATGGTCCGGTCGTCGATGCGGGGCATCTGCCGGAGGAGGGCCCGCTCGACGGCGCGCGCCATGTCGGTGCTTCGCCCGTGCTCGTTCTCGGCGTAGTCGCGGGCGTAGGCGAGGCGGTTCACGTCGCGCATCGCGGCGTCCGGCAGGTTCTCGACGAGCCGGTCGGCGATGCGGTTGAGGAGCTGGCGGAGGTCGCCAGCCTCCTCGATGGCGCGAGTCTGGCGGAGGGCTTCGTCCGGCTGGGAGAGATCGGTAGGGTCGGGCATGCCTGCCCCTTCGTCGTGGTTGAGGGTGGGCACCCCCGGCCCATATGGCGTTCGCAGCGCCGGGCCGGGGGATTTGTGCGTAGGCAGCGCGGGGCTACTTCCGTCGACTGTATGGGTCCCATACACTCGATGCAAGTACCCGCCCGGGAGGAAGGTGCGGGCGTGGACGAGGAGGAGGTGCGGCAGGTGGCTGATGCTCTCGATGCCGTGGAGCAGATCGCGGACCCGGAGGCGCGCGTCCAGGCCATGAGTCGAGTCATGGCGGCGCAGGTCAGGCGGAACGCGAAGTGGAAGAAGGAGCGTCACGATCTGGTCCACGCGTTGCGCGAGGAGGGGGTGTCGCTACGGAAGATCGCGGTGCGGGTGGGGACGTCGCTGGGTACGGTCCAGGACATTCTTCGGGGTCATTCGGGGTCGTGGGGGGATCGCCCGAAGGTGTCCGATGGAGAGTAGCGCGTAGACTCGAACATATGAGCGAATGGCAACCCGGGGGGCCATCCCGCCTGGACATGCTGCTCTTCCTGGAGCGCGTCCAGGAGATGGACCTCGCCCGCACCCGCGAATGGATCAAGAGGGAAGAGGAGCGCCTCGCCCAGGGGGCAGCGGTTCCGGAGTACGTTGCTCAGAACGGCTCAGGGCCCGCGATGGGCATGATCCACAAAGGCACATGCAGGCCACTCGGTGCCGACGTTCACGCCGTCACAGCGGACGACGCCCGACGCCTACTGCACGCAGACGTCACCTTCGCCTGCCAGGTCTGCCGCCCCGACACTGCCCTCGGGCTGTTGTGATCAGCGACTCGCGGCACGCTGGAGGGATGGAGCACGCGCCGATCGTCGTGCACCGGCCGTCGCCTACGGGCGGCCGGCGCGTCATTGCGCGGGCAGATCCTGGGGCTGGCCTACTCCGACCACGACCTGGTCGTGTTCCTCGCCGACGCGGGCCTCCTCGGCCCGGACCTTCTGCTGGACGATCCGACGTGGGTCGAGTGGCGGGGCGGCCGGGCCCAAGAGTGGGACGCGGTCTAAACATCAGCCCTTCAACTGGCGCGCAGAGAAGCACGCGCAGCGCCGATGAACCTGCCATAAGCCATGGTCGCTTCGAGATTTAACTGATCCCAGGTCTCGAGCGAAGCAGGTTCTTCCCGGGAGCTATTCATCTCCCCGATCAAACCCACGGTGTGTTGACCCAGCGTGATCATGGCTTTCGCTCCGTCTACGGCAGCCTGTCCTGATTCGTTGTCGCTGAGAAGTTGAACCTTTTGAGCCGTGGCCTTCAGGAGACGCGCCTGGGCCTGGATTCTCTGTGATGGCGCAACATCCAGACCGCGCCCAGGGGCGTTAGCGGCGACCTGCTGGCGGAGCTCACCCCGCGCGGCAAAAAGGGCATCCTGGTTGGCTAGCTGAACCGCTTCCAGAACGCTCAGCATTTCGCCGTAAGCCTCCTGCTGGTGAGTACGCAGCCACTGCTTATGGGCCTGCTCACCCTGGGTCTTCGCCTGTTTCAGGAGCCCCAGGCTGGTGGCGAAAGCTGCCAGCGCTGCTCCTCCCGCCCCAGTTGCTCCCGCGATCACTGCGGCAAGTCCTGCGTCCATAAGGCGAGTTTGCCGGAGTCGCTCGACGTTGTGGCGTGAACGGAAGCTTCCGTTTGGCGATCGGGGTGTGCCAGGTCGACCACCGGAGTACGGTCCCGCCATGAACTGGGGATACGCGCGGTCATGGGCCGCATCGTTGGAGTGGGGAGACTGGCCCGCCTGGTTGGCCTGCCTGTTCGCGGCGATCGCTCTGTGGATCAGCATCAGGGCACAGAAGGACGGGCGACGTTCAGCGAACGCCTCGGAGACGTCGGCAACCGCCGCGCAGGCGTCCGTAACTGCCGCGCAAGCGTCCGTCGAGGAGGCGCGTCTCTCTCGTCTCGCATCGGAGCGATCGGCAACCGTGGCCGAGGAGACACTCGCCGACCAGCGCCGGGAGGCGGCTGAACGCCGCGCAGCCGAGGAGGAAGCCAACAGGCCCCGCCCTCGCTTTCTGATCGAGATCATTGGACGGAATCAATACCGTTTGCGCAATGTGGGAACGGGGCCCGCAACTGGAATCACGGTCGCCGCCCGAGACGAGCCTTACATCATGGGCCGGATCCACGATGTGGCATTGGTACCCAGGGAAGCGTTTCCGTTCACCATGGTGGGCGCCGCAGGGGCGCCGATTCCTGGCACTCTGTACGTCACCTGGGACGGCCAGACCGAGGAGGTCGCTGTGGCCGTCCCAGGGTGAGCGGTCAGGTCGGTCGGTGGCTCCATGCCCGCCCGCAGCTGGCGCACCGTACGACAGGGATGGCTCCGGCTCCTCCGTGCCAGCTGGTCTCCGCGCAGACCAGCCGACAACGCGAAGGGTCCCTACTGCCGCGGCAGTAGGGACCCCAGGTACGTCAGGCGGCCGGCAGGGCCGTTCCGCCCAGGCGGTCCACCAGCCAGTCGAGCCCCTTGGGCGTCAGGAAGGTCTGCTCCACCCACTGGTAGCCAGCCTGGACCATCTTGACCTGGGCTCTCCCGGCCTGGATGTGCACCTCATAGGGGATCCGAGGGTTCTGCACCTGGAGAAAGCGCAGATCGCTCTCCCTGAGCCGGTTCATGAACTTCGTCCGCCCCAGCCCCCCGGTGACGTCGGTGAGCGCCTTCGCGGCCGTCCCCATGTCGATCAGTCCGTCACTGTCGCAGAAGGCGTCCCACTTGCCAGCCTTCGGCGCAGCGATCGCGAGTTCCTTCTTCGTGGTGACGAGCTCCTGCGCCGCGACGACGTAACGCTGGGCGAGAGCGAGAACGCCCTCGGGGCTCGTCACGTCGGGCGCGGGGGGCTGGGCGAGCTCGGCCTCGCGGGTCTTGACGGCGAAGTACGTCTTCGCCGCCGCGACCTCAGGCTTGCGGCCGTCACCTGCGAGGGCGACGTGGTACGCACCGAAGCGAGTCAGGCGGTAGTCGGTCACCGTCTGCTTGCCCCAGCGGCCGCCCGGCATCGATTTCGCGGCACCGCGAAAGTGATCAAGAGGGTCGAGGCCGGAGGCGCTGATCGTCTCCTTGGCCCGGTTGGCCACGTCGTCGAAGCGCTCCCAGCGCTCGTAACCCATGAGCTGCTGGAGATCGCGGGCGGACCAGCACTCCTCGCCATAGTGGTCGAGCTGCATGATCCGGTCGAATGGACTAGACCCCCCACTGTTGCCAGAGAGGGGCGACACTGTAGTGTCATAAGAGTCAGTCAAGGGTTCCATCCTTGCTGTCGTAGCTTCGGCGGGAGGCACCCCGCACATAGCTGTTCCCAGGCCGCCTTCGGATCGAAGGCGGCCTTGTGACGTTCAGGTTACGCCATCGGGTTGACACGAAACCGGTATCGCGTTCGACACTGGGTGCCGCGTACCGATGAGTTACTTAAGAATCCAAGGTGACGGGCAATCAGCCCTGGCACAGAGTGTCACCCTTGTTCCTTTTTAGTCCCGCGACGTGAGCCATGTCTCGAATGCCGTCGTGTCGTGGGGCATTGAGCTGAAGATGTCGGTCCTCTGTGCTACGCGGCGGACCAGTAACTTAGCCGCATAGAACGGTCAAAGCCCCTGTTCACCGCTGCCACTCCACATGCGTCCGCAGGACCCGCATCGGACCACGGGTACCGCTCCCGAGCCGCCTTGCATATCAAGGCAGCCGGAGCAGACCGGACAGAGCGCGGCGAGGCGCACGAGGCCTTCGCCGACGTCGAGGGCCCGCTCGACGAGGTCGGCTGACGTACGGGCGACGACGTCGATGCGCTGCTGCTCGGCGTCGGTGAGCGGTCGCCACGGGCCCCGTACGCCCTGGATGCGGGCGAGGAGCCAGAGCGCGGCAAGGGGTGCGGTGCGCTGCTCCCCGGTGTACCGCCAGCGGCGCGGGTTCTTCGACTCGCGGAGCGCCAGCTGGTTGCGGCGCCGGTCGTCCGCCTCGGCGGTACGGCGGGCGCGCGGGTCGTCCGGCCACGAACGGCGTGCTGGAGCGGGGGTGATCGGGGCGTGCTGGACGGCGGCCGCGGTCTGGTCGGCGAGCTCCAGGAGGCCGGCCTCGACGGTGACCATGGTGTCGAGGACGTCGAGGCGCAGTGGGGCGGCGGTCCAGCCGGGCTGGGCGGGGTCGCGCTCCAGGGCACGGAGGGCTTCGGCCCGCCAGGTGGCGGCCTCGGCCTGCTCGTCGTCCTGGTCGCGGTTGCTGATTGTGGCGATGCCCATGGTGGGGGGCCAGGTGGTGCCGCGGGTGGCGAGGTGTTCGCGGAGGTCGCGCCAGTGGTGGGCGATGGTGAAGAGGTGGCGCTCGCTGGTGTGGGTGGCGGTGGTGGTCATCGGGCGCTCCGGGTGTGCGGTGGGGCTATCGTGATGATCACCTGGGGGCGCATCCGGTCTTGGCGGACGGTGGATGCGCCCCTGCTGCATGCTCAACCGTTCATGTGAGGTGGAGTGATCGGCTCGGTCGGACCGTTGGGCCAGGTCGCAGAGAGCAGGTCGATCACCCGCTGGGGGTTCACCCCGGCGCTGCCGGAGGCGGCGACGTACGCGCGCATCTGGTCGACGGTGCGCTTGATCGCGGCCTCGGCCCGGTCCGCGCGGGCCCTCTCAGCGAGGTACTCCTTGAACTCGGCGACGGCGGCCTGGTCGCCGGGGCTGAGCACGGTCCGCGGGTCGTTGCCGCAGCGGCCGGTGGGCTTCGGGTCGGTCATGGGTTCCTCGAAGGTGAGTTGGTGGGAGCTCGCGGTCGCGGTGCTGACGTGGAACTTCTTGGCGCAGGTGGGGCCGATGCCGGCCGCCCTCGACTCGGGGTCGTGGAGCGGCCGGTTGCACACCCCGCAGGTGTCGGTCACAGGGCCAGCGACCCGGTCCAGGTCGCGAGCTCCTCGGCCGCCGCGCCGTTCGCCTTGAGCAGCTGCTCGCGGTCGCGCAGCAGGTCCTGGACGGCGGCCCAGCAGTCGATCGGGTCGGACGTCGGGGCAAGGCTCCGAATCTCGGAGAGCCGCTCGGGGGTGAGCTCAGCCATCGGTGTCGGCCTTGACGTTGGCCGTGAGCACTTCGTCGACCGTGGTGGTGACGTCGGTGTCGTCGTCGTGGACGAGGCGCCAGCGGCCGGCCTTGCGGTCCCATTCGATGTGCTCGTCGCCGCAGGGGTTGCTGATGTGCCCGTCGGGCTCGATGTGGAACGGGATCTCCGCGTCGACCAGGGCGTTGAGCCCGTCGACTGCGCGTTGCCACGGGCCCTCGTCGGGGAGGCCGAGCACCTTGCGAGCGGCGGTGGACTGGCTGCTGGTCGCGTTGAGCAGCTGCTCGGCGAGGAGCCGGGCCTCCCCTCGGGCGCGATGGGCCTCGGTGCGCCACCGGACCACGTTCGCCAGGGCCCGGTGCAGGCGGCGCTTCAGGTCCTCGTATCGGCGGCGGCCGAGCGGTTCGCGGCCGCGGTCCTCGGTCCACCACCGGATGAGTTCGAGGGCCTGGGCGTGGTCGTCGGAGGTGATGGCCTGGAGGAAGGTGTCGGCCAGGCGCTCGCGGAAGGTGTCGCCCATGCCGGAGCCCCAGAGGGTCCAGTCGATGAGAGACCAAAGTTCGTCGGGGTGCTGGACGGGGTGCGGCTCGGCGGCGGCCTGCTCGGCGGCGAGGGCGTTCCGGATGGTGGCGAGGTGTGCGTCGATCTCGTCGTTGAGAGCCTTCTGGGCGGTGTCGCGATCGTCCCAGGCGGTTGTCATGCGGCGGCTGGTGACGACGTGCGCGTCGATCTCGGCGCGGAGGCGTCGGGTGGTGGTGAGTCCGAACATGGTGCGTGCTCCTGGCGGTGTGCCGGGGGCGGGCCCTCGCGTAGGGCCCCAAGTCCGGTCGTACGGAGGGGTGGGTCAGGCCTTGCGGGTGATGGAGTCCATGTACCTGGCCATGACGAGGTTGTGGCGGGCGTCCTCGATGGCGTTGTGGTGGCCGTCGACCTGCGTCGGGAGCTCGCCCGGGGTGAGGCCGAGGCGCTTCGCTTCGGTGACCAGGTCGTCGGTCTGCATCGGGATGCCGTGCGGCAGGTTGGACATCGGACCCCAGAGCTGGGCCAGGGCGACGTGGTCGTACGCGGAGTAGTAGGCCCAGAGCTGCGGGTCCGGGGTCTCCAGGATGAAGCGCTCGACCATGCGGGCGATCTGGGCGCGGGGGTGGACGTCGGGGTCGGTGACGTCGATGCGGTCGATGCCGCGCTGCCCGGGCGGGTTCTTCAGGATCGGCAGGGACGGCCAGACGTTGGCCATGAGCCAGCCGTGCCGGCGGACGGCGCCCTGGTCGAACTGGGAGGACACGGCGTAGAGCTCGCGGCCGTCCTCGGCGACCATGCCGATGCTGATCAGGTCGATGGTCCGGCCGTCGTCGAGGAACTCGGTGTCGTAGAAGATGCGCATCAGTTCTGCTCCTGGGTGGTCTTCGGTACGGGCAAGAGGTCGAGGGCGTCGCCGATGTCGTCGGCGATCTGGCGCCAGCGGGCGGCGAGCTTGGGGGCGGTGGTGTCGCGGGCCCCGGCGGCGACGAGGAGCGCCTCGACGATCTCCGAGGCCTCGCCCGCGCCGCCGGGGAGGCGGAGGAGCGCGGCCATCAGAACGGGGGTTCGCTGTAGCCCTTGGCGTTGTCGATGGCCCAGGGGTCGTCGGCCGGGGGCTGGGTCGGGCGGGACTGCTGGGGTCGGCCCTGCTGGGCCTGCCCGCCCGGCTGTGCGCCTCCCTGCCCGCCGTTCTGACCGGACGTGACCTTGGAGACCACGGCGGTCGCGAACGCCAGGTTGGGGGCGATCGAGCGGATCAGCAGCGCGGTCCGCTCGTGCTTCTGACCGTCCTTCTCCCAGCTCTCCGTACGCAGCTCGCCGGAGACCATCACCTCCATCCCCTTCGCCAGGGTCTCGGCGGCGTTCTCCGCCAGGCGCTCCCACGCCGTCCCCCGCACGTACAGGACGTCGCCGTCCTCCCACTCCTGGGTCTGGCGGTTCAGCCGGCGCGAGTTGAAGGCGAGCGGGATCGAGGCGACGGCCTTCGAGGACGGGGTGAAGCGGAGCTCGGGGTCGTTCGTGAGGCGGCCGACGCCGGTGAGGGTGGGCAGTGCCATGTGATCTTCCTGTTCTCCCTGCGCGCGAACCAGATCGGAACCGGTTCACGCGGTGGGTATCTATCGCTTGGTGATCTTGAGGTTGGGGAGGTTGGTCCAGGTGCCGGTGATGAGGCCGGTGGTGATCGTGACGAGGGCGACGAAGGCGACGATGATCACTGGGGGCGGTTGTTGATGGTGGTGGCGAGCTTGTGGGCGGCCTGGTGGATCGCCTGGCGGTTGTCGAGTCCGGGGCCGTGGTCCTCGGCGATCTCGTGGAGGAGGTTGGCGAGGAGGCGGCCGACGTTGGGCCCCATGGCGGCGATGTAGGCGGCGTCCTCGTCGGTGATGCTCTCGGCCTGGAAGACGAGGTCGTCGTGGTCGGTGGGCTCGATACCGATGGCGCGGCACGAGGTGTCGTAGACGTCCTCGTCTTCGCGGGCCACGCGCCAGCTCGTGCCGTGCGCGGCTTCGTGGAGGGCTTCGAGGTCGAGGACGGCGTCGCGGATTTCGTCTTCGGGGTCGAGGGGGCCGCAGTCGGGGGCGGTGCACTTCTCGCGGGTGCCGACGTGGGTGCTAAGGCCGCCGTAGAACGGGTCGGGGCCCTCGTGGGTGGTCTCGGGCTTGGTCACGAGGGGTCTCCCATCGATCCGGTGCACTTCCGGTGCGCGATGAACTTGCTGTAGGGCTGCTCGCACTTGAAGCAGCCGACCCCTTCGGTGGTCAGCAGGTTCTCGTGGTCGAGGAGGGTGGGCCCCGGGTCTTCTCCGTTGTTCATTCGGCGGATCGTGTCGTCGCCGACCTTGTACATGGCGAGGATGATCCAGAGGTGTTCGCCTTTGCCGGGGTCGGCCAGCGTGGCGTTGATCTTGCTTTGAGGTACGGGGGTTGATGTCACCGGTTCTTCTTTCTGCGGTGGTCGGAGAGTCGGGTGACTCCGGCCGGGAGGGAGGGCGGTCTGTTCCTGGCGGGCGGGGCAGGTGGCGATGTGGGGGAGGTGGAGGCGTTCCCAGCCGGTCAGGGGGAGGTCGGCGGTCGGGCGGCGGGAGCGGAGGGTGCCGTTGCCGTCGCGCCAGACGGCGGCGTTGCCGGTCGGGTCTGGGTCGGGATCGACGGCGAGTCGGCGGCCGGCTTCGGTGCGGGTCCAGCGGATCGGTTTGTGGCAGTCGGGGCACTGTGGGGCCATGGCGGGGTCCTGTGGGTGGCGGTGTGGTTGGTGTCGGCCTCGGCGATGCGCTCGGGGTGCGGGGCGGGCAGGGCGGTGCGGAGCGCGGGGGGCTGGGTCATGCAGGGGCTGTCGGGGGCGGCGGCGCAGACGGGGCAGGTGGTGGTGTGGATGACCCAGGCGATGCGGCGGACGTCGTGGGTTTTGTTGCGCCAGGTGGTGCCGAGGGCGGCGTTGGAGCAGAGCTCTCCGACGGGGGCGGTGCATGGGGGCCAGGGGCAGCGGACGGCGAGCTGGGGGAAGCGGGCGGTGCGCATCAGGAGGGCTCCTCGGTGGTGTCGTGCTGGGCGAGGGCTGCGGCCGAGGCGGCGCGGATGCGGTCTTCGGCGGCGCGGGCTTCGTCGGGGTCGATCGGGGGGAGGCCGGCGGCCTGGCGCTTCGCGTCTTCGAGGCGGCCGGGGTGGACGTCGCGCATGCGGCGGCCGCCGGCGTCGCAGCTGACGCCGGGGAGGGCCTGGCAGACGCGGCAGCCGATGGCGCGCGGGTTGACGACGCCTTCGCGGGCGGTGGGGGTGGCTTGGCCGACGGCGGCCCGGATGGCGGCGACGCGGTTGGTGTAGGGGCCGGGTTCGCCGGGCGGGAGGGCGAGGCGGTCGGCGGTGCCGAGGGCGGCGGCTGGGGTGCGGGCAGGGAGGAGGCCGTCGGCGGCGGCGGTGATGAGGGCGCGGCGGGCGGCGGCGGACTGGGCGCCGGTCTCGTCGGGGTTGCCGTCGTAGACGACGTGCGCCAGCTCGATGCGCTCCTCCCTGCGTGCCTTGATCTCGGTGACGATCTCGGCGGGGGCTACGAAGGCCTGGCGGGCGGCGACGGCGATGACTGCGGCGCGGGCGTCGTCCACGGTGTACGGGGCGAGGATGTCGCCCCAGACGTCGGGGGTGTGCTCGTTGAAGCGCTGCTGGGGGCAGACGCTGGCGACGTACTTCGCGATGAGGATTGCTTCCTCGGGGGTCACTGATCCTCCTGGGGCTGTCGGGCCTGGGCGCGGGCGAGGGCGCGGTCGAAAAGGTCCATGCCGGTGTCGGGGTCGTAGCCGTGTTGGCCGCCGGTCTGACGGGGGGCAGCGGCACGAGAGGCGTTCATGACCTCGTTGACGACGGAGGGGAGCGTCGAGGGGTGGAGTCCCTTGGTCATCCAGGTGGCGATGCCGCGCCGGATGGTGTCGGGGTGGATGCGGTCCTCCTCGAGGAGGACGCGGATCTCCTTGCCCATCTGGCCTACGACGCGGGACGGCGGGCGGGTGGCGCAGCGGTCCAGCCATTCGCCGACGATCGTCTGGGTGGTGACCTTGCCCGGGTGCTCGTCCGCGGGTTCGTCGAGGACCTCGGCATCGACGACGTCGTCTTCTGGCGCGGCTTGTGCGTCAGCCGAGACGGACGGTTCGCGAGAAGAGAGAGGTCTTGTAGAGAGAGGAGAGAGAGTAGGCGTCCGGGATTCCCTGACACTGACGTCAGGGATTTGCGGACACTGAGGCTCGTCAGTGTCCGGGTTTTCCTGACACTGGTCAGTGTCCGCAGAGTCCGGACGCTGAGAGTCGTCAGTGTCAGGGATTTCCGGACTCTGAGCGTCAGTGTCCGGGTTCTCCGGACCCTGAGAGCCCCTGTCAGTGTCGGGGGAATCCGGACGCTGATCGTCGTTCTCAGGGTCCGGAAGTTGCGGACGCTGAAGGGGGAGGATCATGTACTTCGCCGTGCCGTTCTTCTGGCCGGCGGAGACCCGCTTGAGGCAGTCCTTCGCGATCAGCGCCTTGATCAGGGCGTAGATCTGGGCGCGGGAGACCTGGGCGCGGCGGAGGATCTTCTCCGACTCGACGCTGGACCAAGTGATCCGAGTCGAGTCCCGAGCGTCGTCGGCCAGCACCGCGAGGGCGAGCTTCTCGCGGTGTGTCAGCGTCGTCGGCGCGTAGTCCAGCACCTCGACGTACAGGCGGCCGCCCACAGGGCTCCTTCGGGGTGGTGCGGGGTGCGGCCGGGGGTGACCCGGCCGCACCATGAGCGGGGATCAGATACGAGCCGGTGCGCCGTTCAGCACGGCCATCGGGACGTCGGAATCGATGAGCGTCCGGATGTCGGCGAAGGCCGCGGCGAGGACATCGCCGGGGCGCTCGATCTTGAAGCCGAGGCGCAGTTCGCCCTTCGCCTTGTCCAGGCGGTACTTGAAGCGGGCGATCACCTTGTAGGGCTCGGTGCCCTCGAAGGGCCGCAGGGCCAGGGTCAGCGTCGCCGGGATGGTGATGTCGCCCTTGTGGCCGGCCTTCCCGGTCTGCTCCTCGACGTACGAGAACTTCCGGGCACCGGAGTCGAGCCGCTGAGAAGACTGGAACTCGGCGGAGGTGGTCACCTCGAAGGACTCGGCGAGCTCCAGCATCGTGGCGGCCGTCGGCTCGACCAGGTCGACGAGGTTGTCCTCGACGAACTCGGCGAACTGACCCTGCGGGATCAGCTGGCCGTCCATGGAGGTCCAGGCCCGCCAGGCGGACGTCTCGCGGAGGTGGAGCTCGACGCGGTGACCGCCCCAGCGGGCGTCCTCGGCGGTGTGGGCGTCGAGGACCGCGGTGATAGTGCGGCGCTCGACGTCCGCGTAGACCTCGCTGTCGTCGTTGCCGTGCTTGTCGAAGTAGGCGAGGAAGGACTCGACGTCGCGGACCACGGTGGTGCCGCTCTTCCGTGCCGGGACCCCGGTGTGCTCGGGGCCGGTGAGGTCAACCTTCTGGACCCCGCCGCCCGGGGTAACGAGGGTGTAGATGAAGCCGGGTTCGAGCTGGTGGGGCTGGGCGGCGCGCATGGCGACGTCGATGACGGCCTGGGTGCCGTTCAGGTCGGACGGCATGGCGGCGTCGTAGCGGTTCAGCGTCACTTGGCGCTCCTGAGTTGGGTGGGGGCGGGGGTGGGCTCGACCTCGCGGAGCCCGGTGATGACGGGCTGGCGCGGGTCGGTGCGGGAGAGGTTGCCGGTGTCGTCGACGAAGAAGATCGACTTCGGGCGCTCGGTCTTCGGGACCTTCGAGGTGACGGTGTCCGTGACGGTGACGGTCCGGCCGTCGGTGCCCGCGATCGGCTTGACGTCGATCTTCAGCGCGATGGCCCCGGCCTTGCCGGTCTCGCGGACGGCCTCGATGAGCTCGTGCAGGCGGGTGGACAGCTCGTCGTGCAGCTGGCCGCCGGACTGCTCCTGGAGGAACGCGGCGAACGGGCGGACCGTGCGCTCCTCGGTCTCCTCCGCGGCGGGCTTCGTGGTGCTCATGACTTCTGGCTTCCTTTCGGGCACTGCTTGGTGGGTGGTGGCCGGGTGCGCGGACGGAGCGGGTCAACGTCCGCGCACCCGGTGCTCAGCAGGCGCGCTGCTGCTTCGGCGGCGCGCCGGTCCGGGTCGCCAGCTCGAAGCGCTGCTTGCCGGACTTCCCGCCCCGGATCCCGTGGCGGCTCGATGCCCCCAGCCCGCGCTCCTCGATGAGGGCGGACTCCAGGCACGCGTCGCGGATCGGACAGCGGAGACAGGTGGTCTTGGCTTCCACGCGGGTGGTGTTCGCCGCGCTGGTACGGCCCTCGGGGAACCAGGTGTCCGTGTCGCAGCCCAGGCAGGCGGCGAGTCCCCACGGGACGTCGATCGGGGTCATCGGAGGTCGTCCTCTCCGGTGTGGATGGGGGCGTCGGGCCAGATGCCCCAGCAGTCGATGAGGTCGGCGGACGGACCGCCGGGCTCGGTCTCGATGTCTGCGGTGGCGATGGCGGCGCGGAGGCGGTCAAGGCCGGCGGCGAAGTCGTCCTCGTCGGCCAGGGAGACGTACGCGATGCGGAACAGGACGGCGGCGCCCGCGATCACGGCGGCCCAGGCGGCGACGAGGCCGATGACAACCCACTCGACGATGCTCATGAGCTCACCGCCGTGATGGTGTCGACCCAGGCGAGGGCCTCGGCGTCGAGCTGCTGGCGGGCCCGGGTCACCGCGACGTACGCGAGGCGGCCCTCCTCACGCGGGAGGAGGATGTGCCCGCTGGTGGGGTCCGACTTCGGGGCCCGGAAGTCGCTGTGGATCCGGACGGCGGGCCACTCCCGGCCCTTCGCCTTGTGCGCCGTCGAGACCACGAGCTCCGCGCGGTTCTCGGAGACCAGCGCGTCGGCCGCCGCGAGGATGGGGCCGGTGCCGTGGTCGTTGATCAGCCGTACGAGCGTCTTGAGCGAGCCGTCCTCCTCCTCGGCGTACTCGCACACCGCGTCCCAGGACGGGAAACCCATCAGCTCGGGGTGGTCGGTCGGCTGCCCGGACTGGAGCGCCTCGGCGGCCCAGGCCAACGACTTGATGTCCCCGCCTCCGCCGACGAGCGCGACCTTACGGCCGGCGGCCAGGCCCTCCATCACGATGCCCATGGCGCCGGAGTTGCTGCGGCAGAGGATCGCGTCCGGGTTGCCGACGGGGCCGACGGTGGAGTCGGCCTGGTCGTAGCCGGTGAGGCGGAGGGGTGCGTCGATGACGCGGAGCCAGCGGTTCGCCTCGGCGGCGATGGCCGGGCCGAATCGGAAGGACTGGGAGAGCGTCAGCTCGGGTGCGCCGAGCGTCCGGACGAACTTCTGGAGGGCGTCGTTCGCGCCGCGCCAGCTGTAGATCTGCTGGGCGGAGTCGCCGACCGCGATCCGCTGGGCGTGGTCCTGTTCCAGGAGCACCGCGCTGAGGACGTCGTTGGTGTCCTGTGCCTCATCGAGGAGCACCACGTCCGTCTGGAGCTTCGGGCCGCTGAGCGCCCACATCTTCAGGTAGTGGTCGTGGGACAGCTTGAGCACGCCGTCCTCGTCGGTGAGGTCGGCCCACGCGGCGAGCGCCACGGGGAGGACCAGGGCGAGGAGTTCGGTGCGGGGCTGCTCGCCGGTGAGGCCGTCGTACTGCGGGACGTGCCACTTCCGGATCTCAGGGTCGGGGCTGTGGCACCAGCGGGTAATCGTGTCGAGCGCCGCCCGCATGATGATCTTGCCGGTCATCGGCTTCCGAGGGCCGAGGTCCGTCGCGATGGACGGAGTCGCGCCGATGATGCCGAGGATTTCCTTCACACCGAGGGCCTGAGCGGCCTGGTGCGCGGTCTGGCGAGGGCCGAAGAGCCGCTCGTTGTACCGGGGGTCGTAGGCCAGGCCGTGGCCGGTCTTGCACAGCACGGTCGCGGGGAAGGAGCGCGAGGCCTCGGCGGCGATGGCCTTGTTGTACGCGACGTAGACCATCCGACGGCGTGGGTCCGACTTCGCGATCATCTTCAGCGTCGAGCTCTTCCCGCAGCCTGCGCCGGCCTGGAGTACGAGGTCGATGCCGTCGCCGTAGGTGTCGATGGCGTCGCGCTGCTCGGGGGTGGGGTCCACCACTGGGTGTTCCTCCTCTCTGGGGTGGTGCGGGCCCGGCCGGGAGTCGGCGGCCGGGCCCGCAGCCAGTGGTGGATCAGGCGGAAACGGGCTCGCGGGCGGCGTCCAGGAGCTTGTTCAGGTGCTCCCGGAACCGGTCGGCCGCGTCGTCGCCGGTGAAGCCGTCGAGCGTCTCGATGACGACGGCGGCCTCCCCGAACGTCAGGTCGTTCTGGGTGGGGACCTGGCGGCCGACGATGAGGCTGATGGCGCGGAGGCGGCGCTCGCGGTCGGAGTTGTCGAGGCCGAGCCCGGCGAGGGTGGCGAAGATCTTCCGCGACTGCGGGGCCGTCACCGCCTCGCTGCCCGGCCGGCCGCCGGTTGCCCCCGCAGTGGCGTTGCCGGTGCTCGGGGCCGAGTTCTCCGGTGCCTTCTGCGGCGTGGGCCTGAGCGCCGTACCACGGGCCTTGATCAGGTCGCCGAGGGTGAACATGACCAGGTCGCCGTCCTCCTCGACCATCCGCTCAACCGCGATCCATCCGCCGGCCTCGGCTCGGCGGTGCAGCTCGATCGCGCGGTCGTACGTCATCGAATCGTCGGCGAGGAGGGCGGTGACGACGTCGCCCAGGCGCTCACGGAGCAGGGCATCGACCGTGGTCGGCTGACCCCCGGTGGGGTGGAGGACACCGGCCTGGCGCAGGTTGCGGCGGGCGGCGTCGGCCGAGAGCTGGAGGACGGCGTCGAGGGTGAGCTCGTCGGCGGCCGCCGCGTCTACGATCGCCGCGACGGGGTCGACGCCCTGGCCGAGCTGGTCGAGGATCGTCTCCCCGATCTCCTCGCCGGGGTGGTGGATGCAGAGGCCGTCGAGGGGCGTGTACCGGGTCTTGGTGACCGTGGCGGTGCCCTCGATCATGTCCATCACGACGTCGAATTCGTACTCAGCGCCTTCGCGCTGGACGGCCTTGACTCCAACCTTGGTGACCTTCTTGCCCTCGATCACGTAGTCGCCCTTGGTGCGCATCGTGACGATGAGGTGACCCCGGAAGTTCAGGATCGCGTCGAGCATCTGCTGCTCGATGGGGTTGCCGGTGCGCCAGCCGCCGAAGGTGCCGCCGCTGCCCGCCTTGGCTCCGGCGGTCTCGACGATCTCCAGGAGGCCGCCCTTGCCGTTCCAGAAGTGGCTGTAGGAGTCGATGATGAGGACCTCGACGCCGATCTCCTCGGCCTGGCGGACGAGGTCGATCAGGTGCCGGGGGTCGTGGGTGTCCATCTCGACGTGCTTGAAGCGGTGGCCGCCGAGGTCCGGCCGTCCGGGGACGGGGGCGTACTTCTTGGCGGAGCCGCGCTCGGTGTCGGCGAGGGCGATCACGCCGTTCTTCGCCAGGCCCTCGGCCATGCGGAGCGCGGTCTTGGTCTTGCCGCACCCGGCCGGGCCCTGGATGGCGATCCGGGCCTTCGCGGTCTCGCGGGTGGCATCGGTGAAGGTGAAGGTCGTCACGTGTTGCTCCGGGGGGCGCGCTGCTGCGGGGTGGTGGTGAGGCGGCCGGTCGCGGTGGCGGCGACGAGCCACTGGGCGGCGTCGCGGACCGCGCCGAACCGGGCGGTACGGCGCCGGGCGATGGCCTTGCTGTCGTGCGGCTGCTTCTGGCCGTACATCTCGGCGGCCCGGGCGAGGAGGCCGGCGGACAGCTCCGCCCCCGTCTCGCTCCGCAGCTCACCGAGGAGGTTCGCGGCCTGAGTGGCGGGCATGCCGCCCTTGACGAGGCCCTGGTAGGCCCGGGAGTAGGCGCTCATCCGCACTCACCCGGCTTCACACCTGCGGCCTTGTGCCAGGCGGCGAACTCGGGGCCGCTCATGCCCGGCTCGGAGCCGTCCACGGCGGCCTGCATGGCGGTCGCAGCGACGAGCGCGAGGGTGGCATGTACCTGCGCCTCGGCGGCGAGAGCGGCACCGACGACCGGATTTGCCCCGTCGCCGTAGGTGAAGTGGTGGGCGCGCTCGGCGAGACGCTCGGCCTCGCGGTAGTGCTGGGGACCGTTCACCGGACACCTCCGACGCGGAGTTCGGCGAGGGCGGACCCGTACGCGGCACAGTCCCAGGAGCAGAACTGGCGCTTCGGCTCGCTGCTCCCGACCACGTCGATCACGACCCAGCCGGGGATGCGGCGCACCCCGCCGGGCTGGGCACCGCACCCGGTGGTCGTGCACCGGGCGGTCGTCTGCACGTCGCGCGGCGGCGTGGGCTCGCCGACCAGGCCACCGTTCCAGGCCTTCGCGGTCGTCTTGGCTGCCATCAGGCACCGTCCTTGGGCTGGGCGAGGAGGAAGTACCGGCCGTCGTCGGGGCCGTGGGCCGTGAGGAGGCCGCGGGTGGCGAGGTTGTTCAGGTCGGTCCGGGCGTTGTGGCGTCGGCCGCGCGTCGGGTAGCCGAGGTCCGCGTACACCTGCTCCGCGCGTCCGGTCTTCCACCGGGTGCCGGGGTCGGCGTGGATGTGGGCGAGCAGCTGCTGAGCCCGGTAGCTGAGTCCGTCGACACGCGACGGCTCCTCCGACTTCGGGGCGAGAGGGGCGGGCAAGTTCCCCGTCTCGTGCAGCACCTCCAGCCAGTTGGCCGGGTAGGACAGGTGCCGCCACTGGATCTTCATGAACCGCTGCGGTCCCCCGTAGCTGATCGTCTCGACCGTCACGTTCACGGCCTGGGCGACGTCGGTGATGCCCGGCAGGTCCGCGCGGACCATGTGGTTGGTGCCCTGCGAGATCGGGCCCGGCTGGTAGCCCTCGGGCAGCCAGCCGCCGATCTGCATGTAGCTGTGCCCGTAGTGATCGGGCGAGAGCTCGGTCAGCGACCAGTCGGTCAGGGTGACCGTGCCGTCGAACAGCTCGACCGTCGCGGGCGTGGTGATGACGTCGCTCATCCGCGCTCACCGCCCTGCGCGGCCGCAACCGGCTCACGGACGGGAAGGATCGGGCCGAGCAGGTCGACCACGGCGGCCAGGGTGCAGCGCTCGGGGCGCCCGTCCTGCGACAGCAGCGGCATCCCCTCCGCCGAGTAGTCCCCGTGGAAGTACCAGGTGTCGCCGGTGATGTCCTTGTGTCCGACGGCCAGGTCGTAGATGAGCCCGGCGTGCCGGTACGGGCGGCGAGCTTTCGCCTGGGCGACGGCCTGTACCTCCGGCACGTCGTACGCCAGCACGCTGACCGGCACGTCGCCGATCGTCGTGCGGCCGCAGACCACATAGTCGAGGCCGGTCAGCTGGTGCTCGACGATGCCGAGCGTCGACATCCACCCGGCCCACCGGGACAGGTCGGTGATCTGGAGGCTGATGACGACGGTGTCGCGGTCGGCGCGGACACCCACGAAGTCGGGCTCGGCGGCGTAGGTGGAGCGGATGGCTTCGACGAGCTGCGCGGCGCGCTGGCACGCAGCGTCCCAGTCCGACGCCTGCTGCTCCAACTCCGTCGGCTCCGGCGGCGCGGGCTGCGTGGCCGGAGCGACCGGAGCCCAGCCCTGCGGGGTCCGGCGCAGCACCGCGCCGAAGGTGCGCTCGGGGTCGACCAGGAGGCCGGCCCCGTCGAGGGCGTGACCGATGGTGGTCGCGACGTCGCCGTCACCGGCGAGCAGCTCGCGGACCATCGTGATCGCGGCGGGGAGGTTCTTGTTCATGCCGCCACCGCCAGGTGACGCATCGCGGTCAGGCCCCGGTACGTGAGCTGCTTGACGCTGCCCTCGGTTCGGCGCATCGCCTTCGCGGTTGCCGAGATCGACAACTCGTTGAGGTACCGAAGCTGGATCGCTGCGTGCTGGTCGGGCGTGAGCGCCAGGAGCGCGCCGTGCACGGTGTCGGCGGCTTCGACTGCGGCCAGCTTGCGCAGCCCGGTGTCCTCGGCACTGTCGACGAGCGCGTCTGTGTCGACCAGATCGCCAACGGGCGTCTCCAGGCGCGTCCGCAGGGCCTTGAAGTGGTCGACGATCAGGTTGCGAGCGATGGTCACGAGCCAGGCCACGAACTCGCGGCCCTGCCAGGTGAAGGTGGAGATACGGCGGAGCGCTCGGAGGAAGGTCTCCTGCACCAGGTCCTCGGCGAGGTACGCATCGACGATGTGCCCCCGGATGTACCGGGACACTTCGGCGTGGTGCTCGTTGTAGAGGGTGGCGAATGCCTCCCGGTCGCCGCTGCGGGCGAGGGCGAGGAGCTCCGGCTCCCGTCCCGCTCCCGGCAGGGTGCTGATCTTGGGGCTAGCCTGTGGTTTCACGGCCTGCCTCCCGTTCTCTGGTGTGGTGGTGGGTCTGGGGGTCGTCCGGTACTTGGCGGTGCGGGCGACCCCGCGGTGTGTCAGGCGGAGACCTGGGTGCGCTGCTCGCGCAGCCCCGCCAGGACCGCGTGGGCGTCGAAGCGCCGACTACGGCCGACGTAGTGCAGGCCCGGCCACTGCCGGCCCGCGTCCCGCGCGGCCTTGATCTGTGCGTCGATCCAGCTCGGCGACTTCCGCAGGAAGTGCGACAGTTCGCGCTGGTCGAGCAGCTGCTCCGGCAGCGGTGCGGCCTTCCGCGCCGCCGACTTTCCGGAAACCTCGACGGTCGATCTGCTTGTAGATGTAGATTCCACGACCGTGAAGAAGACCGGCTCGAAGAGCGCGGTGACCTCCTGGTCGAGGGCTTGGGCGATGAGCTCGGCGGCCCGCTGGGAGCAGTCCTCGCGGGCGCTCTTGCCGGTCCCGGCGATGAAGCCGACGTACGCGGGGCTCAGTCCGCGGCCCGTCGGGTCCAGCTCCTTCGTTCGGGCGGCGAGGTGCGGGATGTCCAGCCCGGCCGCCCTTATGGCGGCGCGGAGCGGGGCTCCCTTGTCCAGTCGTCGCATGGTGATCCTCCGGCGCATGGCCGAATAGGGGTCCCGCAGACCTTGCTGACCTGCGCTATCTACAGTCTGCAATGTAGATGTAGATTTCGTCAAGGGGCTCACCGAGGGCGAGGGCAAGCTCAAGGGGGGCGCACGGGGGTCATGTAGGTGCGCCGGTGCGCGGTCAAATACGGGTCAACGTGCTGGGATCTACTTGCGGATGTAGATGCAGATGCGGGATTCTGCGCTGTGTGACTACAGGCCCGAACCACCCCGGCGACCATGTGCGCGCCGCCGAGGACCCCGCCCCCACCGGCGAGGACCTGGCAGCACTCCTCACCCGCCTCCTCGAAGAGGCGGGCGACCGGTCGCAGAAGGAACTGGCGGAATCCGCCGGCATCAAGTACCCCACTCTCAACGCCTGGATGAATCGCACCAGGGGGACCAGTCGGATCAACCCGGACGACCTCCGCGCGATCGGAAACGTGATGCGTGAGTGGGGTGTCGAGGTGACACCGCGCCAGCTCTTCCAGGCCTCCGGGCGCCCGATCCCGGGCCCGACCGATGAGGAACGGGAGCAGCGCCTCCTGGAGATCTACCGTCAGCTCCCTCGGAGGGCTCAGCGCACGCTCATTGAGACTGCCGAGGTCATGCTCGGGGCGGCTCGTGCCTCAACGTAGTAAATGAGGGTTGCCTAATCCAAGGGGGAATTCGCTCTTCCGAATGCATATGACGAAACACCTACACCACATCCGCACACAGATGTAATCTTCAACCTCCGCTGTCCTCCCGTAGCGGCTACCGCACCTATGCGAGCCCTGGGGATATCTGTGTGCACTCTCATCGCCGTAGCCGACAACGCCCAGTCGGACACCGCAACTTGGGACCCGGACGAGATCACCATCACTGTCCAAGGGGGCACCCACCGTCACACCCTGATCAGAGAACTCGCGGCGCTCCTGGCGGACCTCGGCGCACCCACCACACCCGGCGGCGGACTCACCTGCTTCTGCGGTGACCCCATCACCATCCCGCAGAACGCCATCGCCGCCGGCCCGCTCTGATCAGGAGTACGCCGTGCCCACCAAGACGACGACCGCACCACGAAACCCGCGCCCCAACCCGTCGATGAAGTGCGGGTGCCCGCCGTGCCTCAAGAAGTACCCCCGCAATCCGCGCACCCCGGTTCCGATCGAGGAGCACGCCGGATCGTGGGAGGCCCGGTACACAGACCCGACCGGCAAGGGCCGCAGCAAGAACTGGCCCACAGAGACCGCGGGCATCGAGTTCCTGGAGCAAGTCCGCACCGAGATGCGTCAGCGGACATGGGTCGACCCTGCCCGTTCCGAGATCACCCTGTGCGCCTGGCACCGCCTGTGGTGGCCGACGCAAACCGGCGAGGAAACCACTCTCGACCGAGACAGTCGGAGCTACCGGAACCACATCGAGCCGCACTGGGGCAAAACGAAGCTGTACGAGTTCAGCTGGCTCGGCATCCAGACCTGGGTCAACGGCCTGCACGACGCCAACGGGGGGCCGCTCGCCGCGTCCTCAGTCGTGAAAGCGTTCCAGATCCTCGACCGGATGTTGGAGGCCGCCAAGCTCGACCGGCGCCTCCCCTTCAACCCGGCGGAGGGCGTGAAGCTCCCCCGGGTGAAGAAGAAGCACCCCGAGGACCGGCGGCCGCCCACGTACGCGCAGCTCTGGCTGATCCGCGCGAACCTGCCCGACTACATGCACGCACTCCAGATCGTTGCCCAGGAGACTGGACTCCGGTGGGGTGAGTTGGCCGGTCTGCGCTGGTGCTGGGTCGATTTCAAGGCCCGGCGCCTGCATGTAAGGGAGGTGCTCACGGAGGTGCGCGGGAAGATCAAGCGCAAGGCGTACCCGAAGTCTGACGCTGGCCTGCGCACCGTGCCGCTTACCGGGCTGGCGTGCAGGGTCCTGCGCGAACTCTTCGCGGAGGAGCCGGACGCGAGTACCGCCGTCTCCGAGCCGGTCGACGGCCTCCGCGAGAACGAGCTCGTATTCCACGGCCGCAACAAGAAGAGTCGTCAGGGGCAGCCGTATCGGGCACCGATCCGCCGGTCTGCGTTCCGGCGGCTGTGGATCAAGGCGATCAAGGCGGCCGGGGTTGCGCGGATGAAGGTCAAGAAGTACTGGGCCGAGGAGCCGCACCCGGAGACTGGCCGGATGCGGAAGGTGGAGAAGGAACGAACCGACTACTGGCCGGACTTCCACGACCAGCGCGATGCGTATGCGTCGCGGCTCCACGACCGCGGCGTGCCGGAGGTGATCGTGCAGGAGGTCCTTGGGCATGAGCGCGCCGGCAAGGTCACCTGGCTCTACACCCACGCCGCTGCCGACTTCGCCGGTCAGGTGCTAGCCGCCCTGGAGCAAAAGAAGCCGGGGAGGTCAGGTGCGAAGAAGCCGCTTCGCCTGGTGGCGTAAGTTCCGAAAATGGAGCCCTCACCACGCAGTTGGGACTCTACTCTCCAGGTCATGAATAAGGACGCTCAGCGACTTTGGTACTCCTCGAAGAAGTGGATGACCGCCGCGTTCACGGCGTTCTCCGACGGACCCATGACGAAGGACATGGCGGTCCACCACGCTGGTGTGGCGGCTGAGCACCTCCTCAAGGCGTATCTGGCCCACCTCCACCCTGCGCTGATCGTGGAAGGCAGAGACTTCAGCTCGCTGCTTCACGCGACGGGACACGGGGCCCACGCCTCCGGACCCCGCAGCCAGGCCAAGACGATCGGACTCGTCGAGGCCTATGTCCGAGTTGCGGGGATCTTGAAGGGTGGCATGCCCGTCTCCCGCCAGGAGCTCCTGCCGCTTGCTGAGGCTCGTAACGGCGTTGCGCACGCGGCCTTTCACGACGAAGAGCAGGTCAATGCCGTCTTCACTACCTGTCTGCGAATGGCTGACAGCCTGCTTCCGGTGCTTCCACCTCTCGGCGATTTCTGGGGCCAATATCAGGGGCTGCACGACAAGTTGCTGGACATACAGGTCGAGGAGGCGCGTGTTCACCTGGAGGGCAAGCTCGCGAGAGCCCGGCAGATCTTCTCCGAGCGCTATGGACACTTCAGCATGCAGGACCGCGCCCTCGTGCTGGCGGCAATTGCGAACGTGACCTCACCTGGATACATCGAGCACGATGAGTCGGCGGCCTGCCCCGCCTGCGACTCACAGGGCTGGCTCAGTGGCGAGACGAGCAGCTCTGAGACGGCTGACACAGTGCTGATGACCCCCTTCGTCTTCGAATGCCCCGCGTGCGACCTTCACCTTGAGGCGGGGGAACTGGGGATGCTGAAGAAGCCGTTCCCGAAGGAGATCGACTTGGAGGTCTCTCCCGCCGACTTCTATTCGGAGTATCGCGGCGCTTTCCCGGTGGGGGACGAGGGCCCGTACAGCGTGTTCTCTGGAGGTCCGGTGCCGGACGAGGAAGTGATTCTGGATGCCTACAGGCTTCGGTGATCGGGAGCTGGCCAGCGTGGCTCTCCCTGTGCCCCATAGCTACCCCAGAGGTACCCCGGCACCGAGGCAAGCCGGGCAGGGTTCTACGAATGCTTGTCGATGTAGATCGAGGTAGGGCCAGGTCAGGAGGCCATGCGCCTGACCTGGGCTTGTCCCCTATATAGGGCCGGGTCCTGATAAGGATGAGGCCACAGGTTCAAATCCTGTTAGCCCCACCAGACTGAAGGCCCCTCACCGGAGACGGTGGGGGGCCTTTCGCATGGGCGGGGTCAGCTCTGGGTGGTGTCGCGGAGCTGGACGAGGTAGCCGGGCTCGGGGCCGGTGAGCTCCAGCCATCTGGCGGCCGCGAACCAGAGGCTGGTGGGCTCGTCGGCGGTGGGGATCTGGAAGACGGCGTTCACCGGGCCCTTGCTCGCCGGGTTGAGACCGAACGAGGGCCGGGGCTTCCCCTGGTCGTACCAGTACTCCTCGTAGGCGCTCGTGAGCTGGACGTCGTTCCGGGTCTGGCTGTAGGCGATGTCGCCCACGTTGAGGGTGACCGTGTCCTCGGCGGTCCATCTGGCCTCGCCCTTGCCCACGTTGAGCACTTCCATGCGGGCCACGCAGAACTGCTTCCCGTCCTCCGGTGTCGGGGGCTCTGTCGGTGCGCTCAGGGAGTCGTGCGCCAGGACCTTGGGGTCCAGCGGTTCGCCGCAGGTGACGTCCTCGACGGTGATCTCGAACTCCTCGGGCCGCGCCTCGTCCGAGGAACCGATGGTCAGCTCGAACGGCTCTCCGAGGGCGGCCCGGCCCAGAATCTCCGCGCCCGGCGGGGCCCCCACGTCCGGGTCGGTGGTCGTCGCCGCCGCGGGTACGGCGCTGCCGGGGCTCGACGTCGTATCGGGCGAGGTGGCCGCCGCGCAGGCGGTGACCATGAGGAGCACGGAGGCGGCGCCGAGGGCCGCGAGGGTACTGCCACGAGAGCTCATCGAAGGGTCCTTTCGGCGGGGCGCCGGCTCCTTCCATGGTCGTCCGGTCTGTGGTGTGCCGCTCGTCGGCGTTCTGGACGTACGGGAGAGGCCCCGGGGCACACGAAAAGGCCCCCGGCCGGTGTGAACCGGACCAGGGGCCCCGGAGTGCGGTGGACCGCCGAGGTCAGGGGGGCGGAGCCGGGGAGTCGCCTTCCGGGGCTGTGTGGTGGGAGCCGCTCTGTGCGGTCGTGCGGGCGGTCTGCGCGGGGTCGAGCGACAGGTGGCGGGTGGCCGGGGAGGAGCCGTGCGCCTCGGCCCGGATGCGCTGCTTCATCGTGGGCGGAAGGGCCCGGTCACGCGGAAGGGTCCATCGGACCGAGGGAGCGATCGGGGTTGCCGCGGTGGCACTCGTGTGCTCGTGGGTCGTGGGGCCCGGCTGCGCGGCGGCGTTCGTGGCGTTCGCGGTGCTCGCCGCGGCGGTGGCGAGGCCCAGCGACGCCAGGAGGGCGAAGAAGGCGGTGATGAAGGCGGTCCAGAGGTTCTTGGGCTTGAAGGTGCTCATGGCCCCTCGCTTTCGGACGGTCCGGTTGCTGACTCCTCCGATCATGTGGATCCCGGCCGCGATTCCGAGGAGCGACGCCCGCTCTGCGCCGATCTTCGGATTAACACCACTCGTATGGTGCAACCGGGCTGGACAGGCCCTCCCGGGCGGCGTGAAGGGGGCGTCGGGAGGTGGTTTCCGACACCGTGGAGGGGGTGTCACGGGGGTCCGGGCAGGTCACCGATCGGTATCGGCCGGTGTGTATAGTCGGCGACATAAGGCCCTTACGCCAAGGAAAGACGAGGTCGCGCGGTGAAGAAGCTTCTCCTGGTCGCACTGGCCGCCATCGGCGGGCTCCTCGTGTACCGCCAGATCCAGGCGGATCGCGCCGAGCAGGATCTGTGGACGGAGGCGACCGACTCCGTGCCCGCAGGTTCGGGTGTGTGAGACGACACAGTCTGTTACGGGCCCCGGTCGCTGAGCGGCCGGGGCTTCGTGCTGTCCGGGGCCGGCGCTGACGCGTCGGCCTCTTTCGCTATGGCGGGCCCGTGACGCACCACCCCTGAATTCACCGGAGCGAATTGTTGACTTGCTGAAGCAAAGGGCCTGGCGGGAGGTCCGGCTTCATGACTGAGGGCGCACCAGGTGATGACGCGTCATCAGCGTCGAGCCGCGCCAGGGAGGCAGGGGGCGGCGTGTCGCTTCTCCCCCTGGCGGCGGGCGCGCTTCCTGTCGCGGCCGTGACGCTCGCACCGGTGGGCAGCCGGCAGTGGGAGTGCGTCGCCGCGGCGGGCAACGGCCGTCACAGCGACGCCCACGAAGCCGACGCGCCGGCCCGCCAACTCCAGCGCGCCGCTCAACTGACCGCCGACAGCTACCGGTTCGCGGGGCAGCCCGGGGCCGGTGGCGGCAGCGTGGGCAGCGGGGGGCATGCCCCGGCGCTGCGCGCGCGGGCCGCCGAGATCGCGGAGAAGCCGCGGTCCGGTGTGGTGCTGCGGGTCGCCGTCCTCGGCGGCGAGTTGGCGGGCCCCGAGCGCGGTGCGCCGGTCCGGGTCGGGAGGGCGAGGGGAGGAACAGGGGCAAGAGGGGCAATGCGGCTGTGGCCGGAGACAGCGGCGGTGCGGGCGGGGCAGGATGGACCGGCATCGCGGCCGCTGCCGGGGCGGGCGCCCTGGTCGCCACGGCCGGAGGTTCCCTCCTCGTCCGCCGTCGCGGTCGCGGCAGTCGTGGCCGCAGGGGCCGCTGCGGCTGAGCGGTCGGGGCGTCGGGCAGCTGGGCGGCCGAGGGGTACCGGTGAGTGAGGACGACGAGGGGAAGCGCGTGAACAGGCAGCGCAACAGGGGCCGGGTGACGGCCGCGGCACTCGCGGCGATGTGCGCGGCGGTGGTCCTGCCGGGGCAGGCGCACGCGGCGGGCCCCGGGGTGTACGCGTTCGACCCCGACGCGAAGAACGTGCAGGGCGCGGTGACCAACGTCGAGGCGTCCACGCTGGACGAGGGCGTTCCGTACCGCAGCACGATCAAGCCGGGCGAGAAGCTCTACTACCGGGTCACGCTGGACGATGTCTCCGCCGCCTACGTCTCGGCGGTCGCGGTGCCCGGTGACAGCGGCGCGGTCGCCTACGGCGACGGCATCAGCATCAGCCTCCGGGAGACCGACAACACCCAGTGCGACGCGGGGCGGGCGAACTTCGGCCCGGGCGCGTACGCCCGTCCCATCACCGCGTACGCCTCCCGGGCCGTCAAGGAGGGCGGCAGTAGCTGCCAGGAGGGCGGTCCGTACGACGTCCTCGTCGAGCGGGAGAGCAAGGCGGGCTCCAGCCCGGAGGCCTGGGACCTGGAACTGCGCTTCCTCCAGGAGCCGAGGCTCAGGAGCGGTACGTCCATGCCGACCGAAGCCCCGGAGAGCTGGCCCTCGGCCTCGGCGAAGCCACTGACCGGGAAGCAGCAGAAGCGGTCCGGCGGGTCCGGGTTCTCCGAGGCCACCAGCCTGGAGAACGGCCGCTGGCAGGACACGGTCGCCCCGGGGCAGACCCGCTTCTTCCGGGTGCCGGTGGACTGGGGCCAGCAGATCCACGCCACCGCCGGGCTCTCCAACAGCACGAGCGCCACCACGGAGTTCGTGGGCAGCGCGCTCACCCTGGCGCTGGCCAACCCCGCCCAGGGGCCGGTCTCCGACGCCACCCTCTCGTACTCCGGAGGCCCCGCGTCCGCGTCCCTGCGGCCGCTGCCGCCGGTGGCCTACCGCAACCGGTTCGACTCCTCGTCCCAGGTCAGCGCCATGCGCTTCGCGGGCTGGTACTACCTCTCGGTCTCCCTCAGCCCGAAGCTGAAGGACTCCTACGGCGCCGAGCCGATCCCGTTCGAACTGTCGGTCCAGGTGAAGAACCGGGCCGAGGAATCCCCGTACGACGGTGACGCCGGGGTCTTCGGCGTCACCGACCAGGACCGGGAAGTGGCCCGGAAGGGGCAGAACGCCGAGCAGGCCGCGAAGAGCGGTCCGATGACCGTGGTCGCGGCGGCCGGGATCGGCACGGGGTCGGTGCTGGTGCTCGGTCTGGGTGTCTGGACGCTGCTGGCCCGCCGCCGCGCGGCGGCCGGTCCGGCCGCCGGGCCCGCGGCTGGTGGGGGCTATCAGCCGCCGCCGCGGGGCTGGTAGCCGTCAGACCTGGGTGAGGGCCCAGATGCCGACCGCGAAGCAGATCAGCGCCACCACCAGCACCGGGACCGCCACCTTCGGGGGCGGTCCCGGGCGCGTTCGCCGTACGGGCGGGTGGGGTGCCGCGTGCTGCACCGGAGGGGCCGGCACCGGCGGGAGCTGCTGGTGCTGTTGGTGTTGGGCGGTGTAGGGGCGGGTGGCGGAGGGATCGTGCGGTACGCCGGAGGTCGGCGCCCGGGAGGGGTCCGGCGCGTCGGCGGCGTACGCGGGCGGCGCGTCGACGGCGGAGGGTGCGGCCGGCTGCTCCTGGAACCCCGGCTGCGGGTAGGGCTGTTGCTGGGGGCCGCGGGCGGGGGTGCGAGGTGGAAGCTGCCCGTCTCCGACATCGATACGGGGGGCGGGGCGGAGGCCTGCTGACCGGACGGGGTCTGTCCGGACGGGGTCTGCCCGGACCGAGGCTGTGGGGCCTCCTGCGGGGTGGTGACGGGCCCGTCGGGGCCGAATCCCTCGGGCAGGGGCCCGATCTGGTCGAACACCTCCACCGGCTCGTCGTCCGGGCCGGGTTCGGGCAGCATCTCGACGGCCGCGGTGAGGGCCTTGCGCGCGCCCGTCGCGGTACGGAAGCGGGCGTGCGGGTCGGGCTGGAGGAGACCGGCGAGAACCTGCCACAGCGGCTCGGGAATGCCCTCGGGAGCGCCCGGGGTGCCGTGCGCGGCGAAGTGCTCCACCAGAGCCTGCGCGTCCGGCTTCTGGCCCTGGAGGAGGTAGAGCGCGACCAGGCCGACCGCGAACAGGTCCGCGGGGAAGTCGGGTTCGGCGCCCATCATCTGCTCGGGGGCGAAGTAACCGGGCGTACCGACCACGTAGTTGGTCTCGGTCAGCCGGGGTTCGCCCTTGCGCATCGAGATGCCGAAGTCGGACAGGCGCAGATGCGGCCGGCCCGTACCGGTCGCCTCCATCAGGATGTTGGCGGGTTTGATGTCGCGGTGCACCACCCCTTCGGCGTGCACCGTGGAGAGTCCGGAGAGCAGCTGGTCCAGCAGCAGGCAGACGAAGCGCGGGGGCAACGGGCCGTAGTCGCCGATGACATGGGCGAGCGAGCCGCCGCTCACCAGGTCCATGGTGAACAGGACCTTGTCGTCGTCGGCGGCCCAGCTGGCCGGGGCCAGCACGTGCGGGTGCTCGATGCGCAGCGCCTGCTCGCGGACGAAGCGCAGCAGCGTGTGCGCGTCGCTCTGCTGGAGCACCTTGGCCGCGACGTACCTGCGGCGCCGGTGGTCCCAGGCCCGCCAGACGGCGCCGACCCCACCCCGCCCGATCGGATCGATCAGCTCGTACCGACCGGCGAAAACCTCACCCATTGCGCTGCGCCCGCTCCCCGTTTCCGTTGTCGCCGCGGCTTCTGCGGGGACCAGGGGCCCCGGCTGTGCGCGAGGCCCTGGTCCGTCGTCCTGCGGCTGTGCCGTCGTGCTTGCGATCGGCTAGCTCTGGTGTCCTTCGTAGTGCGCGACCGCGTCCGCGGTACGGCCCGCTCCGTACACCCGGAGGAACTCTGCCAGCTCCGGGTGGGTCGGGGCGAGGGCGTCGGCGGCATCGATGATGTCGCCGGCCGCCGCGACCGACCGCAGCAGGGACTGGATCTCGCGGACCACGCGGCGGACGGTGGGAGCACCGCCGGTCGAGGTGGTCTGGCCGGTGCCGGTCAGGACGGACCCGCCCTGCGACTTCTTGATCTCCTCCATCCGGTCGGTGGCCTCGCCCGCGCTGACACTGCCGTCCGCGACCTGGCCCGACAGCTCCTGGAGCGCCTGTACGCGCTGGACCACCGCGGGGTTCCCGATCTTGGCCCGCTGGCCGCTCATCAGCTGCGAGAGCATGGGGGCGGAGAGCCCGAGAACAGCGGCCAACCGGGCCTGGTTCAGGCCGAGATCATCGATCAGCCGACGGAAGAGCGCCCCCAACGGCTCTCCATACCAACTGCGTTGAAGCTCTCTGGCTCTTGCCGTCGCCTCTTGTTGCGCTGCGTCCATGGCGTCTCCCCATCGCTGCGGCTTCGCTGCTGCGAACCTTGCGAGCATCTTACGGAGCGTGGTCGTTCCGGGGGAGTCCCTATCCTTTTGGAAGAACCCGGGGGGTACCCGGTACTCTGGTCCCCGACGGTGACCCGGGGCCTTAGCTCAGTTGGTAGAGCGCTGCCTTTGCAAGGCAGATGTCAGGAGTTCGAATCTCCTAGGCTCCACTCACTTCGCACCCCTCTGACCTGCGGAAACGCGGTCAGGGGGGGGTGTTTTTTGTCTCCGCCGGTGGGCACATGGTGGGCACATCGAGTCGTTTACGGTCGTTTCATGGCCTACATCGAAACCAAGGAGCGAAGGGGCGGAGACACCACCTTCGTCGTCCGCTGGCGCTCAGCTGGCGCCCGGAACGGCAAGCGGGAGTCGGAGTCGTTCGACGATCTCCCGTCCGCTGAGAAGTTCCGCGACCTCGTGAAGGCGCACGGGGAACACTGGCCGCCCGGGTGGACCCGCGGGCACGGTTTCGTTGCAGACCGCCGCCGCAAGGAGACGATGTTCGAGCCCTTCGCGCTCGCCTACGTCGACCGCCTCACCGGTATCCAGGGCGACACACGCAGTAAGTACAAGACGCGAATACGTGCCAACATGACGCCCTGGTTCGGTCCCTACTCCGTGGAGGACGGCGAGGGCACCATCCTCCGAGAGATGGTGCAGGACTGGGTCAACGACCTGGAGGCCGGACGGCCCGCCCCGCTCGATCCTTCAGACCGGAAGCCTCGAACGAAGTACCGGCCGAAAACCATTCAGAACGAGCACGGCTTGCTCTTCTCGATCCTTCAGTCAGCGGTGGACGCGGAGCCGTCGCTGCGGGCCTCGAATCCGTGCGGGAAGACTCGTCTCCCGCGGCTCGACGGCGCTGAGGACGAAGAAGAGATGGTCTTCCTCGAACGCGAGGAATGGGCCTGGATCTACGAGTGCCTCAGCGACGATGCCAAGGATCTCGGCGAGGCCATCGCGGAGACCGGCTTTCGGTGGGGCGAGGCAACGGCACTCCAGCCCCGTGACCTTCGGCGGCGTAACGGCCGACCCGCCATCCGTGTCCAGAGGGCCTGGAAGAAGGATGAGGACGGTAAGTCCATCCTCGGCGCCCCGAAGACCCGGAAGGCGCGGCGGACCGTCGTCATCACTCACAAGCTTGACCGGATGCTGCGACGCCGTGCCAAGGGCTTGGCTTCACCGGCCCTGAAGGGGGCAAGTGGGACCCCGGCACATTCCGCCGTCTGCGCTGGCTGCCCGCGATCGAACTGGCGGCTGAGAAGTACGGACTCCTCAAGCGACCGCGCATCCACGACCTCCGCCACTCTCATGCTTCGTGGCTGATCGCCGCGAAGGTTCCCCTGCCGGCCATCCAGGGGCGGCTGGGGCACGAGTCCATCACCACCACCGTGGACCGCTACGGCCACCTCCTGGACGCGCTGGACGACGAGGTCATGGCCGCCGTCGAATGGGCCATGGACCCGACAGCCCCGCTGCCCGGCTTCCTGGAACACTCCGGCTTGGCAGCCGCGACGGACGGGCTCCCCCATGTTCCCCGTCAGCTTTCCGGGCTGGCCCAAGAGACCTGGAAGGACGCCAGCGACATGACGCAGGACGATGCGGAGCACAGGAGCGACCTAGTCTTCGTTGTCACGCTGGGCGGCCGGGAAGTGCCGTTCGCGGACCGCGAGCACGCACAGGACGTAGCCGACCAGTGGAATGACGACCACGCGGATGAGATCGAGACTATGCGGTCAGACGGCTGGCCCGAGGAGAAGATCGCCCGCCATGGGGGCGTCGGCCCTGAGGAGCGCGAGCGGTGGACTGGCCCAGGACCCGTTTGGACCCGGATGCCGGAGCGACAGTTCGTGCACTACGCAGTTGCCCAGCGTGCCGTGGCGATCCGCGAAGTCCAAGCACTGGGCGGCACGATCGCGGAGTGCACTGACCGACTCCTCCACGCGCAGGCTCATATCCAAGAACTTGAACAGCGGCTGGCCGAGAAGGGCCGCTTCGGGCGGCCGGTGCTGCGTGGGGAGGATCGGGCTGCGGTCGAGGCCGCCCGTGACGGTTTGCTCCGTACGCGCGAGGAGGGCACGCGAGAGCTGGAGCAGATGAGCATGCGGCTCTACGAGGTCACCCAGCAGGCCGGGCCGCTCAGTGAGCAGGAAGCCGTGCTCACTGAAGTGGACATGCCGCAGGAGAAGAAGGCCCTGCTCCTTCGGCGAGCCCAGGAGAAGGACAACCAGGCAGCTAGGCAAAACCGGGCCGAGGCAGCCAAGGCGCGCAACACGTCTAACGGTGCGGCCTACCGAGTCGCCGGTCTTCGGAATGAGTTGTCAGCGCGGGCCGAAGGGAAGCCGCCGACGTCTGGTGACGAGCCCCGTCACCAGCATGGGCGAGATCGGGCACCTGTCTCTCCCTACTTCGGGCAAGCCGACGTGCATGTGTATCAGCCGCACGATGGACCGAATGAGCCACCCGTTGGACCACTTGTGTAACCGAAGCCCGCCGCTTTTCGCTCCCGCCGGTCGTCCCGGTCGACCCCACCCGTTCTTGCGCTAGGAGGTAACGCGGAGCGTCAATTCGCGAAGCTGGCGGCCGGTGGTAGAGATGTCGTATCGGTGCGCGTTATAGAGAGCTGCCTTGGTCAGGGACTTACGCCGATTCACGTCTCGGCCCATCTCGTCCAGGGCTGCGGCCAGCGAGCGCGGGTCCCCAGGAGTGAAGGGAACGCCCGCGTTCCCGAGGATTTCCTTCACACCGGGAAGATCGGAGTAGGCGACCGGAAGCCCGTGGGCTTGGGCCTCGATGAGGACGAGCCCGAAAGCCTCCAGACCTCTGGTCGTGAACACGAAGGCGTCGAAGTCTGGCAGACGGCGCCACAGGTGGGCGCGGGGCAGGAACGGTTCAAAGCGGACCCGGTCCCGTAGCCCGAGTTCGATAGTCCGCTTCTCCAGATGCTCCCGCAGGGGTCCTGTGCCGATCACGGTCAAGTTGTGCGGTTGATCGGTTAGAGCGAGAGCTTCCACGGCGGTGATCGTGGATTTGTTGTCGTCCAGGCGACCGGCGTGCACCAGAGACAGGGGCCCGGCAGTGGGCGGTTGATCGCGTACCTGGGTGTCGGCCAGACGGATCCCCCACGGGATGACGGCGAGACGATCAGTGAATCGGCGTCCGGTGAGACGGTCGATGCGGTTGGCGAGGACAGGGGTCGGGGTGACGATCGTGGCGCTTGCGGCAGCGACTTCGTTCATGGCCTCGCGTTCTGCCGAGCTGCGTTCAGCCACCATCACGTCGGGGCCGTGGGCGATGGCGATGATCGGGATGGTGCCGGCGGTTCGGGCGAAGGCGAGGCTGAGTGCGAGGCCGAGGTACTGGGCGTGAATGGCGTCCGGCTGGATCTGCTCGATGAGTGCCCCGACCTCTCGCGTCAACTCGTCCACGTAGCGGTCAAAGCCGGGACCTTGAGGGCGCTTCGTGGTGGAGAGGGTGATCAGATGATCGAACGCGGCCTTCCACGCCTGATCGACCGGTGCCCTGCCCAGGAAGGTCGTATGGACGTCGGGCATCGCGTCGTAGAGATCGTTGACGAGGATCAGGCTGCCAGACGAAGGCGCGGCGCTGCGGTTGATGCCAGTCACGATGTTCACGACTTTGGTGGTCATGCGGAGATCCCCTTGATGGACGACCGGTGGGTGGGGAGCGGAGGCCGGGTTCCCCGTGCCACCTCGACTCGTGAGTCAGCGGTGGCAATCTGTCTCTCGCGCTGACGAGGTGGCGCCCACCACGACGCCAGGTGCGGAGTGAAGACGGCCTTGACCTCCTTGGCCGGATGCAAGTAGCCCTTGCTGTCCTGTTCCGCCGTCCACACTCTGACTGCCGACCTGGGGTAGACGGGGTGTATCCCTATCTCGCCCTTGGGGAGGGTTCCATTGAAGGGTGTGGGTATGCCCTCGTTGTTCCAGTAGTCCCACGCCTCAAGAGCCTTGGCTTTCTCGAAGCAGTGGTAGAGCTGCTGATAGCGCGACATGTACCGGATCTCGCGGAAGATCATCTGGCCGATCAGCCCAGGCGCGGCTTGTCGGAGCGTGCTGAGATCAGCCCCCTGGAAGGTGAACGATGCCGCGTCCTGGGACGGGTGCAGCGCCGTCCGGGCGAACAGGTGGGAGAGACGTCGCCGGACGTACTCGGCGACTCCCGGGCCGAGAGCCGGTTCCATGCCTTCGACGAGCTGGACGAGCCGGTGATGGCGCGGATTGAAGCGGGCCAGGTCGAACAGCTGGTCCATGTCGGCCACGGCGGCGAAGGCGAGACGTTTGTAGAGCCAGTTGTTCAGCTCCCCCGCGAGGGCATAGGTCTTGGTCTCCGGAGTGGCGGAGTGGAGCATCAGGTACTCGGACAGAACTTCGAAGTACAGGTACCCGAGGAACGGCACGTGGGGCACGGCGGTGGCTAACCGGTCGATGAACTCGGGTGCCGGGGTGGCGCGGCCGGCGGCGTTGCGAAGGGCGACGTCGAGGAACACGGCCGCGGCGCGCAGCCCAGTCAGCACGGCGTGGTTTAGCTGGTCGTTCTCTGCTGGGGTGAGGAAGCTCTGGTAGCGCAGGTAGGTACGCAGGTGGATGGCACCGAGATGCAGGTAGTCGACACCCTTGGGGCGGGTCGGGGCGTCCGGGACGACCTCGAAGACCATGGGCGTGGTGGAAGGCTTCGTCCGCAGCAGGTAGGCGCCGAGGTTGTGCGGGCGCAGCCCCTCGCGCTGACTGACGAGAGGCGAGCAGTACAGGGCCCCGACCAGGCATCCGGTGGAGACGTGTAACTCCCCGCTGGTACGGATGGCGTCGATGTCCTTGGTGGTGTGCATCAGGTACATCGGCTTTCCGCTGACGAGCGCTTCGGTCATCGCGTTGTTCTGTATCAGCCAGCCGTTCGGGGTTGAGCGTTCCAGGTGGTGGCGCCAGTCGCTTTCGCTTTCGGCCAGCGAGGCAGGGATCTGACGCTGCGCGGGCCTGGTGTAGTCCGTGTGGGCGTGCTCCCATTCGTCGCGCAAGGGAACTCCTGGGGTGGAAGAGCGGCAGCGGGCCGGGGGGAGTCGGAGTGCTACAGGACCTCGACGTTCGCTCCGGACAGACGGTTTCGGCAGTCGAGAACGTAGGGGGCGTTCTCCTCGATCATGGCGAGGTCGAATCGGGTGTGGTCCATGAGGAGCACCACGGCATCGGAGGCCGCGATCTCCTCCGGGGTCGCATCGACCCGGGGCACGTTCAGCTTGGTGTCGTGGCCGTCCGGGATGTTGGGGTCGGAGCCGCGGACCTCGGCGCCGAGGCTGACGAGGAGTTCGGCGACACGTGCCGAAGGTGAATTGCGAAGGTCGGTGGCGTTGTACTTGTAGGTCAGGCCGAGCAGGAGGATTCGAGATCCGTTTACGGGGACGCTGCGCTTGTCGAGTGCTTCCACGAGCCGCCGGACGACGTAGTCGGGCATGTGCCGGTTCACGTCGTCGGCCAGCTCCACGAACCGGAACGGGACGCCGAGGTCTTCCCGGATCTTCCACGCGAGGAACAGCGGGTCGACGGGCAGGCAGTGCCCGCCGACTCCCGGCCCCGGAGTAAACCGCGTGAATCCGAAGGGCTTGGTCGCGGCGGCGTCGATCGCCTCCCAGACGTTCACGCCGAGGCGGTCAGTCAGCGTCGCCAGCTCGTTGATCATGGAGATGTTGACGAGCCGGAAGGTGTTCTCGATGAGCTTGGCCAGCTCGGCGACCTTGGTCCCGGACACCGGAACCGTGGTCTGGAAGATGCCGTCGTAGAAACCCTTGATCACGGAGAGCGATTTGGTGTTGATTCCGGACACCACTTTCGGTGTCCCCTCGAACGACCAGCGCTTGTTTCCCGGAGCGATGCGTTCGGGGCTGAATCCGGCCAAGAAGTCGTCCCCGCCTTTGAGACCCGACGCCTTCTCCAGGATCGGCAGCAGCAGTTCCTCGGTGGTGCCGGGATAGGTCGTGGATTCCAGGACCACGGTCGCGCCGGGGCGAAGGTGCTCGCCCAGGGTCCGGGCGCAGGACTCGATGTAGGTCAGATCGGGCACGCCGTCTCGCAGCGGGGTCGGCACGGTGATCACCGCGATGTCGAAGCCGGCCAGCGCGGCAGCGTCGGTGGTCGCGGAGTAGTTCCCGGAGTCCAGCACTGCGCGCAGCCGCGATGAGTCCACGTCCTCGACGTAGGACTGACCGGCGGCGAGCTGCTGGACGCGGTGAGCGTCCACGTCGTAGCCGATGACACGGTGGCCCACCTCGGCGGCGCGTACGGCCAGCGGAAGCCCTACGTAGCCCTGACCAGCGATGACTATCTGCATGGCAGCTCCTACTCGATCGGAGTGTTTGAATGGACCGTCGTTCCTGGTCTGGCAAGGAGAAGCACTGTGCCCTTGGTGTCTGTCGTGATGCCCGTGTACAACTCGGCGGCCACCCTCGGCGCGGCCGTACGGTCGGTGCTCACGCAGACCCACAGCGACCTGGAGCTGCTGGTCACCGATGACCAGTCCTCCGACGGCTCCATGGATCTGCTCCGCGAGTTCGCCGGGCAGGACGAGCGCGTCCTGCCCGAGTCGGCACCCGAACAGGGCGGTGCGGGCCGGGCCCGCAACCTCGCGATCGAGCGGGCCCGCGGGGACTACATTGCCTTCCTCGACTCCGACGACATGTGGCTTCCGGGAAAGACGGAGAAGCAGCTCGCCTTCGCCGCCCAGGGCGATGCGCCGCTGACGTTCACCAGCTACTACAAGATGGACGCCGACTACGACGGCGAGAGCACCGACTGGGTCCCGAACGGACGGGTGGTCCGTGCGCGCGGGCACGTGGACTACCGCGCGATGCTGGTCAGGGACCACGTCGGTGCTCTCACCGCCATGTACGACCGCAATGTCCTGGGCAAGCGACTGATGCCGGAGATGCGCAAGCGCCAGGACTACGCGTTGTGGCTGAGCATCATGCGGGACGGCGCCGACGCGCGGGGCCTGGCTGAGCCGCTGGCGGTGTACCGGGCCCAACAGGCGGGATCGCTGTCCTCCAACAAGCTCTCGCTCGTGCAATACAACTGGGCCCTGTACCGCGAGCACGAACATCTGTCGGTCCCGCGGGCATCGCGGGCACTGGCCGGCGCCGTGTGGCAGTCGCTGCGCAACTCGCGCATCTAACTCCGGGCACGGGCCCGGGGAGCCCGGTGCGCGACCGTTTCCGCGGGCGTCCGACCGGGCCCCGCCCCGTGGCCGTGCCGCGGGCTCCGGGGCCGGACCTGGAGGTGGGACTCGGTGGATCACCGGTGCCGTCGGCCGGCTACGCGACCGAGCCGTCGCCGGTCCCCGCGCGCAGGAACATCTGGAGGAGCAGTCGCCGGTCGGCGATCGGGACGGTCTCCTGACCGATGTGGAGCGCCTCCCGGCCGTGCAGGTAGCGGCGCTGGTTCACGATGAGGTAATCCCCGGCCTGGAGCATGAAGGAGACCTGCCCGCAGACGAGTTCCTCGGCGAGTTCCCTGGCGGCGTTGGCGTGAGCTTGTCTGATCCGGGACCGCTCCAGCATCTTGGCGGTGAACCGGACGAACCCTTCGCCCGGGTCGGAGCCGTCCAGGACCGGGAACGGCTTGTACTCCTCGCCCACGCCGAACAGGTCGAAGAAGGTCCCGTAGTGGTAGGCCGACTCGGCCAGCAGGGCGCGGGTGTCCTCCGACAGCCGCGCCACCGCCGCGTGCGCGTCGGAGAGGATGCTGTGGCCGCCGCCGAGCGAGTCGGGGCGAACGCACAGGAGAGTGGTGAAGTCCGGGGGCCGGCTCGCGTTCACAAGGTCCATGTGGAAGGCGTTGTACCCGATTCCGCTGGACTTGCCGGGGTCCTTGTCGACCTTGACCCCGATGTCCTTCCACAGGGGCCACCGGGGGAAGGGCGAGAAGGGGGCCCCCACCGTGGCCGCGAAACCCGTCGCCAGCCGCAGAAACCGTTCGTCGTCGGCCCCCAGCGCTTTGACGAGGTTCCCCAGGCGCAGCACGGCGTATCCGGCGCCCTCCCCTGCCAGCGCGTGACGCAGCGTCGCGACGGTCTCCTCGAACCGGGGAGTGGCCGCCGTCAGCTCGGCCTGGTACCGCTCCATGGTGGACTTCGCCAGGAACGAGCCGTCGAGCTTCCATGCCGGGAGGGGAAGATCGATCAGGGCGGATTCGAGTTCTCTCGGGATGTCGATGAACACGTGAGGCTTCCTTCCCATCGTTCGGATTGGCCGGGCTGACATGACGCTATCCGCGCGGTTCTCAACCTCGGCGAGTTTGAGCCTTGCCTAAGCCGCGTGAGCCGCGAGGCTCATGGCCTTCGTGAATTTCGCGCCCGTCTTGTCGCCCTCGGCCTCCTCCTCTCGAAGGCGGCCGAACTGGGCCCAGTACCTCTTGCACGCCTCGTTCTCCATGAGCACGCGGGCGTAGAAGGAAAGCTGCCGATCGCTGACGAGCCCGAGGCGGTGCCGCAGGCTGAGCTGGCAGAACATCCGGTTCGCGGTCATCTGCTCTTGGTATGCCTCGACGTCCATGCCCTCCTTCGCCCACACCTTCGCGAGGTCGGAGTTCGTGGACACCCGGGACAGCCACTCGATCTGGTGACCTGCGGCCAGCCGGAGCGATCCTGATTCGCCTGACCAGCGAAGCGCTGGGAGCCGATATGCGGAATGTGCGCACCTACGACGAGCATCGCTGTAGCGAATCAGCAACGTGTTGACCTGATCGATTCGGTCATGTGCCGGGAACCAGTACCGGACATTACGCGAAGGGGTGGGCGTGATCAGTCCAAAAGCTGACCTGCGGTCGGTATTAACGCAGCGTCAGAAGTTCATCGCAAAAGGGACATATTACCTCCATCGATTGTCGATCAAGCTTTGACGTGCAGATTTGCCCTGATAGTGCACATGTCAAGATTTGCACCCTAAGGATGGCATTGTTGCTGGTGTGAGATATTTCGCGATCTAAACCCGACGCTAGGTCGGTACTTGCTGGGAAAAGTGATCGAATCTGCGCGTGTGGAAACTCTCGCTTGTAGCGGTGCCGAGCATCTGCCGTAGCGAGCGGATGGGGCACCGCCGGCCCGTTTCGTTACGAAGAGTGACCAGTAGGTACTGGGTGCTCGCGGGCTTGATCTGCGTCAGGAGCCTGGCGCAGGTTGCAGCCCACGCCAGACTTCCTCGTCCGCCCGATTACTTGTCAGTAGCAAATTCATGCTTCGGCTGGCGCTGCTGCCGGCTGAAGAAGCGGTGATACGCGCCCCACAAGGAGACGCGTGTCTGGCCGAGGAGGACGCCGATGAAGATGTGTGCTGAGCGGACGAAGGCAGGACTGGTCAGGCTGTCGGCGCTGGCGCAGCTCGCCGGAGGTAGACGTCTGTGGGTGGCAGTTCGGTCAGGTGACTGCGGCGGCGAAGCCGATGAGCCGGAGTGCGTGCAGGTTGGGGTGGAGGACGGCGCGCGCGAGGATGTCGGTCTCGTTCAGGGGCGTCCGGGTGCCGAGGTTTCCGGTGACGGTGCGCAGGGTGCGGGTGCGCCGAAACGGGAGGCGCCTTTCCCCCAGGACTCGGGGAGAGGCGCCTTCGTGCGTACGGGGAGGGGTCAGCGCTTGGCGTGGCGGCCGCGCTGGCCGGAGGCCGGACCCGCCGGGGGGCCACCGGCGTTGTCCCGCGCATCAGCGTCGGCCTTCTTCGACTGGCTGCGGGCCCTCAAGACCTCGACCACGATCGGCAGCACGGAGAGAAGCACGATCAGGATGAGGATCTTCTCGATGTGCTGGTGCACGAAGGCGATCTTGCCGAGCAGCGCACCGAGCACCGTGACACCGACGCCCCACAGGAGCGCGCCGACGATGTTGTACGTGATGAACGAGCGGTAGTTCATTCTGCTCACGCCGGCGATGATGGGCGTGAACGTGCGCACGATGGGCACGAACCGCGCCAGGACCAGCGACTTCGGGCCGTGCTTCTCGAAGAACACGTGCGCCTTCTCCACGTTCTCCTGCTTGAAGAGGCGGGAGTCCGGGCGCTTGAAGAGGGCCGGGCCGACCTTGCGACCGAAGAGATAGCCCACCTGGTCGCCGAGGACGGCGGCGATGGCGATCAGGGTACAGACGAGCCAGAGCGGGTACTTCAGCTGCCCCGTGGTCACCAGCAGTCCCGTGGTGAACAACAGGGAGTCACCAGGCAGGAAGAAGCCGATCAGGAGTCCAGACTCGGCGAAGACGATGAGAAGAAGGCCGGGGAGGCCGAACGTGTTGAGCAGATAGTCCGGGTCCAGCCAGCTCGGGCCGAGCGCAAGCGTATTCAAGGGTCCGGGCTCCAGGATGCGTGCGACGGGCGGCTGTGTGGCAGCCCCAAGCTATCAACGCCCGCTGAACGCCCTTAGTTCCAGTGGCGCTCAGCGGGGATGCGCATCCTGCGAAGCGGGGCGAGGCTGAGCACTGGGGGGTGCCACAGAGGCGGGGGCGGCGCAGCAGAGCGCGGGCGCTGGCGATGCGCTGGCGTTCGCCGCCGGAGACATGGGCATTGAGGATTTCGGCGGCGGTCAGGCGCCCCAGGCGGATGTTTTGGTCGTCACCAACAATGACATCCCCGGCTATCAGGTGACACAGGTGATCGGTGCACGGCACTGCCCGTGGTGCGCGGGTGGTCAGGGTTCGATGAGGCCCGCGCGGATGGCGTAGCGGGTGAGTTCGAGGCGGTCGCGGAGGCCAAGTTTCTGGAGCAAGTTGGCGCGGTGACGTTCGACGGTCTTGACACTGATGTAGAGGAGGTCGGCGATCTGCTTGGACGTGTGGCCTTCGGCGACGAGTTTGAGGATCTCCTCCTCGCGGTCGGTGATGGGCTTGGCGGGGAGGTCCGTGCCGTCGCGGATGCGGTCGAGGTAGCTGCGGATGAGGGCGTTGACGGTGCCGGGGTAGAGGAAGGGTTCGCCGCGCATGGCGGCGCGGCAGGCTTCGACCAGGTCGCGGTCGGCGACGGACTTGAGGACGTAGCCGGAGGCGCCCGCGGCGAGTGCTTCGAAGAAGTACTGCTCGTTGTCGTACATGGTGAGCATGAGGATGCGCAGGTCCGGCTGCTGCCGGGCAAGTTCGCGGGCGGCCTGGAGGCCGGTGAGCCGGGGCATGGCGATGTCGAGGATGGCGAGGTCGGGGTCGTGGGTGCGGGCGGCCTCGACGGCTTCGGCGCCGTCCCCCGCTTCGGCGACGACGGTGAGGTCGGGCTGGCTGTCGAGGATGAGGCGCACTCCGCGGCGTACCAGGGCGTGGTCGTCGGCGAGCAGGACGCGGGTGGGTGCGGTCATGCCGGTGTGTTCCGTTCGGGTACGGGGACCGTCAGGCGGACTTCGGTGCCGCCGCCGGGGACGGGACGAAGGTCGAGGTTGGCGTTGACGAGGAGGGCGCGCTCGCGCATGCCTCGGATGCCGGCGCCTTCGGATGCGTGCCCGATGCCGCGGCCGTCGTCGCGTACGAGGAGCTCGACGGCCCCGGGCAGGCGGCGGAGGTGGATCTCCGCGTGGCGTGCGTGGGCGTGGCGGGCAGTGTTGGTGAGACTTTCCTGGGCGACGCGGTAGAGGACGAGTTCCGTCTCGTGGGTGAGGGGCGGCAGGTCGGGTTCGATGCGGTGCCGGACTGTGAGGGACGGACCGGTGAACTCGGTGGCGAGCGCCCGTAGAGCCTTGGCGAGGCCGAGTTCCTCCAGTACGCCCGGGCGCAGGCGGCGGGCGATGCGGCGGATCTCGTCGAGGCTGTTACGGGTGGTCTCCTGCACCTCGTGGAGTTCGCCGCGCAGGGGCTCGGGGGCGCGGTCGGCGAGACCCTTGAGTTCCAGCAGGACGGCGGTGAGGGTCTGGCCGACTTCGTCGTGGAGTTCCTGGGAGATGCGCCGGCGTTCGGCCTCCTGCGCGGACAGCGCGCGGCCCGTGCTGGCCGCGCGCTCGGCTTCGAGCCGGTCGCGCATGTCGTTGAACGCCGCGATCAGCGCGGTGATCTCGCCGTGGCCGGCGAAGGCGAGGCGAGGACCCGGGCGGAGCAGGTCGATGGTACTCATCGCGCGGCCCAACCGAGCCAGGGGCGCGAGGCCGACGCGCAGGACGAGAGCGTTGGTGACGAGCAGTACGGCCAGACCCGCGGCGAGGACGACCGCCTCGGTGAGGAGCACGGGCGTGGACACCGTGACCGGACCGAGAAGTAGCGCGACGGCCGCCGCCACCAGCACGACGGCGTTGAGCAGGAACACGCGCCAGAACAGGGACAAGCCGGATGTCCGGGGAGGACGGCTTCCCGGACATCCAGCGTCCGCAGGACTTCGCGTCTGTTCCTCACCCATGCCCTCAGCCTCACAGCGTTCGAGGTCCGCGTCCATCCGTGGCACCACCCATCAGCGCCCCGGCGTCGCCCGCCGTGGTGGATCTGCGTACATGCGGCCGAATGGGTGCTGGCCCCGATACCGGTCGGCCTGAATGCCCGCGATGATGGAAGTCACGGTGGGGCGAGTGCTGAAGGAGGAGCAGGTGGGGCGTGGAGTGCGGTCGGTCGGCCACACAACGAACGTGGATGGCCGCCGCGCGGTAGTGAAGGAGGAGCCATGGCTGTCTTCGACGATCGGCCGCTGGAATCACTGGCGGCAAGGACCCGCCGGGACGACCCTGCCTTCGTACGGGCACTGTCCACCGGACGCCCCCGTGCGCCGCGCGAATACCGGCGGCGTCCACACGGGCGAAAAGCGGCGTGGTGCGTGCTCGCCCTGGCCTTGGCGGCATTCGCGGCGGGGATCATCCTCCCCCATGGTCTGCTGCTCGCCTCCGGGATTGTGGCCGCCGGAATCGCCGGCGACCTTTTCGAACCTCCCCGATAACGCCCCGACGCAGAGCGGGCACGCGGGGCGCGGGGTAACTGGGTGACGCTCCAGGAGCTCTACCTCGCCCTCCTGGTCGGTGGCACGGTGCTGCTCGCCAGTATCGCCGCCGCCCGAGCGGCCCACCGGATCGGCCTACCCAGCCTGTTGCTGTTCCTCGCCGTCGGCGTGATCACCGGCGAGGACGTCCTCGGCCTGGAGTTCGACAACGCGGCACTGGCCCAGTCGCTCGGCACGGCGGCGCTCGCGGTCATCCTGGTCGAGGGCGGTCTGACCACCCAATGGAGCGACATCAAGCGGCTGCTGCTGCCCGCGGGCGTCCTGGCCACTATGGGCGTCGCGCTGTCCGTCCTGGTCACCGCGTCAGGGGCGCACTGGCTGCTGGGAATGGACTGGCACCTGGCTCTCCTGCTGGGCGCGATCGTGTCCTCCACGGACGCCGCCGCCGTCTTCGCGGTTCTGCGCTCGCTGCCCCTGCCGCAGAAGGTCACGGGCCTGCTGGAAGCCGAATCCGGCTTCAACGACGCCCCGACGATCATCCTCGTTCTGGTCTTCAGCACCGCCGCCACCGACATGCCCGACCCCGCCCACATCGCGGGCAACGTCCTCTACCAGCTCGTCGTGGGCGGCCTTCTCGGATTGAGCATCGGCCGCCTCGGAGCCGCGGCGCTGCGGCACATCGCCCTGCCGTCGACCGGCCTGTATCCGCTGGCGACGGTCGCCTTCGGCATCGTCGCCTTCGCCGCGGCCGGCGCCGCCAACGCCAGCGGCATCATCGCCGCCTACCTGGCCGGACTCGTCCTCGGCAACGCCAAGCTTCCGCACCGGGCCGCCACCCGCTCCTTCGCGGAAGGCACCGGCTGGCTCGCCCAGATCGGCCTGTTCGTCATGCTCGGCCTACTGGTCACCCCGAGCGAGCTGCCGGGCGCCGTGCTTCCGGCCATCGCTGTGGGCCTGGTCCTGCTGCTCGTGGCCCGGCCCGTCTCCGTACTCGCGTGCCTGCTGCCGTTCCGGCTGCCGTGGCGCGAGCAGGCGTTCATCTCCTGGGCGGGCTTGCGCGGCGCCGTCCCCATCGTGCTCGCCACCTTCCCCATCGTCTCCGGGGTGGAAGGCGCCCGCGACCTGCTGAACATCGTGTTCGTCCTGGTCGTCCTGTTCACTCTCGTCCAAGGGCCGAGCCTGCCCGTCGTCGCACGACTGCTCCGCCTGACCCGCCCCGGCGCCCTGCGTGACATCCAGGTCGAGACCTCCCCGCTCGACGTACTTGACGCCGACCTGCTCACCCTCACCGTTCCGGAGGGCTCGCGCCTCAAGGGCGTCACGGTCCGCGAGCTGCGCCTTCCACGCCCCACCGCCCTGACCCTCATCGTCCGGGAGGGCACCACCATCGTCCCCACCCAGGACACAGGGCTCCGTACGGGAGACGAACTGCTCCTCATCACCACCCCAGAAGTAAGGGAAGAGGCAGAACGACGCCTGCGCGCCATCGGCCGTCGCGGCAAGCTGGCCCGCTGGTTGGGCGAACAAGGAGACCTGGAGCCCAGCACCACCCGCATTGACGCCTAAACCCCAGCGAACCAGCCCCTGCGTGTGCGCCGACAGCACTCGATGGTGCTGTGCTGCCTCATCGCCGGGCACGGTTCGCGTGGAGCCGGAGAGCTACGCGCCAGCCCAGATACACGACGCTCACCGGCCACAGCACCACGATCAGCGCCAGTACCACCGTGCTGGGAACCGGGTCGCGTTCTGTGCCGCGCCTCCATCCCGCGTTACGGCGCAGGAGCCGAGGCAGGCTCCGGGCCAGCCCGACCGTACCGCCGAGGTAGACGGACAGGGCGGCGAGCACCAGCACCGTTTCCCGACTGGTGATCGCCGTCCACACGTCGTCGCTCACGCGCGTCCTGCACTGCCGTCGTCCACCGGCTCCAGCGTCTCCCCGTGCGGGGCTTCCACGTCCGTCGGCACGACCGAGACGGACTTGCCACGCCGCGCGGTCAGGCGGGTGGCGATGGGCTCGGTGTAGCGGGCGGTCAGCGGCCCGATGATGACCAGGACGAGTACGTAGGCGGTGGCCAGCGGGCCGAGCGCGGGCTCGATGCCGGCCGTGACGGCGAGGCCGGCGATGACGACGGAGAACTCGCCTCGCGCGACGAGAGTGCCGCCGGCTCGCCACCGGCCTTTCGCGGAGATGCCTGCGCGCTTGGCGGCCCAGTAGCCGGTGGCGATCTTCGTACCGGCGGTGACCACGGCCAGGGCCAGCGCGGGCAGGATGACCGGGGGAATGCTGGCGGGGTCGGTGTGCAGCCCGAAGAAGACGAAGAACACCGCCGCGAACAGGTCCCGCAGCGGGCTCAGCAGGTTGTGCGCGCCTTCGGCGACCTCACCCGACAGGGCGATGCCCACCAGGAAGGCGCCGACGGCGGCCGACACCTGGAGCTGCTGGGCGATACCGGCGACCAGCAGGGTCAGACCCAGCACGACGAGGAGCAGTTTCTCGGGGTCGTCGCTGGAGACAAAGCGGGAGAGGACCCGCCCGTACCGGACGGCGACGAACAACACCAGGCCGGCGACTCCCAACGCGATCGCCAGGGTGATGCTGCCGGCCGCCAGGCTCACACCGGCGAGCAGGGCGGTGACGATCGGCAGGTAGACGGCCATGGCCAGGTCTTCCAGCACCAGGATGCTCAGGATGACCGGTGTCTCGCGGTTGCCGAGCCGCCCGAGATCGCCCATCACCTTGGCGATAACGCCGGAGGACGAGATCCAGGTGACCCCGGCAAGTACCACGGCGGCGACCGGGCCCCAGCCCAGCAACAGAGCCATCGCCGCACCGGGCAGCGCGTTCAAAGTGGCGTCGACCAGTCCCGCCGGGTACTGGGTCTTGAGGTTGGAGACCAGGTCGCTGGCCGTGTACTCCAGGCCCAGCATCAGCAAGAGCAGGATGACGCCGATCTCGGCGCCGATGGCGACGAATTCCTCGCTCGCGCCCAGCGGCAGCAGACCGCCCTCGCCGAAGGCGAGCCCGGCGAGCAGGTAGAGCGGGATGGGGGAGAAATGGAAGCGTCCGGCGAATCGGCCCAGCAGTCCCAGGCCGAGGATGATCGCGCCGAACTCGATCAGAAAGACAGCGGACGAGTGCACCGGATCACTCCCGTCCCAGTATCGCGGCGGCGGCGTCCACGCCCTCGCGGGTGCCGATCACGATGAGGGTGTCCCCGCCGGCCAGCCGGAACTCGGGTCCCGGCGACGGGATCGCGTCAGCCCGGCGCAGCACCGCGACGATCGACACCCCGGTCTCCGTCCGCATCCGCGTCTCGCCCAGCACCCGGCCGTTCCAGTGCGAGGTCGACGTCAGTTCGACGCGCTCCGCCACCAGACCGAGATCCGTGGTCGACAGGAGGTTCGGGCTGTGATGCGACGGCATCAGTGCGTCGATCAGCGCCTCCGTCTCACCCGCGGTGAGCTTCAACGCCAGTGCACACTCGTCAGGATCGTCCCGCCGGTAGGCGTTGAAGCTTCGGCTGCCGTCGCGATGGGCGACCACCGACAGGCGGCGGTGCTCGCGGGTGGTGAGGTCGTAGCGGACCCCGATCCCGGGCAACGGCGTACTGCTCATACGCGGAGCGGGCACAACGGATCTCCTTGCGGTGTGGATGCAGGCAGCAATGGAGGCCCACATAGGTGACGACTTGGCGATTACTTTACCCAGGAAGAAAACGGCAAATTTGGGGGATTTCCGGCCTGACGATGCTTGGGTATGGGCGAGATGTCGCACAGGACCGTTCATGGATCCGCCCGAAGCAGCGCCGTGCTGCACGCCTGCCCCGCGCGTCGATATGCAGTTGGCGCACTTCCGTCGAGAGCAGGCGGTGGCTGCTCCGCAGCGGTGCGTCATATCGGTGGCCGCGTAACGGCAAGGAGCCCGCAAAGGAGCGGTCGTGATCAAGTGGAGGTGAGTGCAGGGCCGAAGCCGGTGCCGGAACCAGTAGACACCAGTGACCTGGCTGGCAGCCGCCGTCGCCCCTGCATCGATCGTGAAGGGCGAGGGGCGTCGAACAACTGGTGGCGAGCCCATTTCGAGCCCCCGGCCCCCGATGAGGACGCGATCGTCTACACCGGCGACATTGACGCGGTGTACGTGTCGGCCAGCTGACGCCAGGTCATGCTCCGGACACCCGGAGGAATGGGCGACGGTTCCCTCCCGGGCGCCCCTCACACACTGGGAATCCGCGACTCAGGATTACGTGAGGTCGCCAGGTTCATGCCCTTCACACGCTCTTTGCGGGTTTGCCAGACATGGAGAGCTGAAAGCCTATGATTCTGGGGGCGAGGCTCACGTCCGAGTTGCAGCCGCAACGGGTTCTGAGGGTGTGCCCATCAGTGGGCACATCGAGTCGGGGCAGCGGGATCGAGCGAGACGGAGCCGGACGGAAACAGGTGGGAAAGTCCGATTCGGTCGCAAAGACTTGGTAAAGTCGCAGGTCAGAGCGTCGCTCGTTTCGGGTTCGAATCTCCTAGGCTCCACTTGCTTCACACCCCTCTGACCTGCGAAAACGCGGTCAGGGGGGTGTTTTTTTCTCTGCATCCCCCGCGCTGCCCCGTGCCTGACCGCCGGAGTGCTGGGGGTGGCCGCGTCACATTGCCGGGGCCGTGGAACGTCTCGGCGTCAGGAGTCGTTTCCAGACGGGCTGTCTTCGGGCACCGACTACCGGGGGCACCAGCCACACTCATACACAGAACAGTCGAGCCACCAAAGGACTCAGGCATGATCACGTTGACGAAGGAAGACGGCCCGGCGGACCTGGGCGGGGTGACTCACCTGACCATCGGGGCGTCCTGGGACCCGACCGTCGGGAGCAGCGGCGGTCTGATGGGGAAGATCCGGCAGAAGGCCGGTACGGACCTCGACCTGATCGCCATCGCCATGCAGGGCGGCGACCCGGTGCGGCTGGCCGGACTGGACTCCCTGGACCCGCTGGGCAACGGCTCGCTGGTGCACAGCGGGGACAACCAGACCGGGCACGGCGACGGCGACGACGAGACGGTGACCGTCGAGTTCGCCAGGATCCCCTCGAACATCACGTCGATCGTCTTCATCGCGGCCGCCTACAAGAAGCGCAGCTCGTTCAGCAACGCGCGCAACATCAGCTTCAAGGTGTACGACGCGACGGGCGGCAGCTCGCAGCAGGTCGCCGACATCTGGCCGAGCATGCTCACCCAGGACAACGGCGTCGCCGTCGCCAAGGCGATCCGTGAGGCCGCGGGCTGGAAGCTTCAGGTGATCAACGAGACCGGGAAGATCAAGCAGGGCGACGAGCACGCCCTGATGCGCTTCGCCGTCAGCCGGTAGGCGTCCCCTCCGCAGGTCCCCTCCGTAGGCGTCCCTTCCGTCGGTCCGTTCGGCGTTCCCTCCCTGGGGGTCCCCTGGGCATCGCCTTCGTAGGCGTACGCGGCGGTTGGCACACGCGAGCGCGGCTGCGGGAACCGCCTGAGCGGTTCCCGCAGCCGCGCTCGGTTTCGGTCTGTCAGGGCCGGTCGTCGAGGCCCGGGGTGTCCCCCTCGCCGGACTCGGCCTCGGCCTGCTTGGCCTCGACCTCCGGGTCGAGGTCGGCGCGCGGGCTGCCGTCGACCGAGCTGAGCGGCGAGCGCTCGTCGCCCACCTCGGTGGCGACGGGCGGCTCGACCAGCCAGTCCGGGTTGGCCTGCTTGTCCCACCAGCGCCAGGCGGCGTAGGCGCCGCCCGCCAGGACGCCCAGTACCAGGAACCCCTTCGCGGCCCGGCCGGCCTTGGCCCGCCGCTGGTGCTTCCGGGCCAGCTTCTGGATTTCCTTGGCCGTCACCTGGGTGCGCAGCGCCGCCAGGGCGGCCGCGCTGCGGGCCGACGCCTGCTCGGCGACCGGCACGGCCACCGCCCGGGCGTGCTCGACGCGGGGTGCGGTGTAGTCGGCGGCGCTCCGCGCGGCCTTCCGGGTGGAGACCGCGGCGCGCTGCGCGGCCTCGTCGATCCGGGGAGGCACGTGCGTACGGGCCTGCTCGATGCGCGGAGCGAGCTGGGACGCGTACTGGACACGGGCCTGCTGGGCCGCCTTCGTCACCTTGGGCGCGAGGCGTGCGCGCGCCTCGTGTGCGTAGTGGGCCGCCTGCTCCTTGGCCATGCCGGCGTAGGGCGCCACCACTTCCGCGGCGTGCTGCGCGCTGTCCTTCGCCGAGTCGGTTGCGGCGCGCACGCTGTCGATGCGGGTCACGAGATCCTCCTCCTTGGTGGCGGGTAGGTACTCCGCCTGTCCGCCCAGTCCAAAATCATGCCTGTTGGGTCCATGCCCGGCACGCGGGACGGGCATCCGGGTCATGATCGTCATTTGCGGTCAAAACGGTCCATGTGAAGTGTGCCGACGACAATGCCATGGTTCGGCGGTGAACGCGCCGGTTCACCAGGCATCCGGCCGTACATTTCCCGGTCCGTGGGAGGATCGCCGGACGTCAGCGAAGGATTTGACGGCAGGCGAGGAAAGAGGAAGGCAGATCGTGGCCGAGCAGCTTTACGCCACCTTGAAGACCAACCGGGGAGACATCGAGATCCGGCTGCTGCCGAACCACGCCCCCAAGACGGTGAAGAACTTCGTGGAACTGGCCACCGGGCAGCGCGAGTGGGTCAACCCGGAGACCGGCGAGACCACCACAACCCCGCTGTACGACGGCACCGTCTTCCACCGCGTGATCAGCGGGTTCATGATCCAGGGCGGCGATCCGCTGGGCAACGGCACCGGCGGCCCGGGCTACAAGTTCGCCGACGAGTTCCACCCGGATCTGGCCTTCACCAAGCCGTATCTGCTGGCCATGGCCAACGCGGGGCCGGGCACCAACGGCTCGCAGTTCTTCCTGACCGTCTCGCCGACGGCCTGGCTGACCAACAAGCACACCATCTTCGGCGAGGTCGCCGACGACGCGGGCCGCAAGGTGGTCGACGCCATCGCGGCCACCCCGACCAATCCGCGCACGGACCGCCCGCTTCAGGACGTGGTGATCGAGTCCGTGGTCGTCGAGACCCGCTGAAGGTCCCCGCGCGCCGGGGGCCTCGCGGGAGCCCGTCGTGGGACGCCCCGCGGGAACCAACCGCCCTGCCCGTCCGTAGTCATACAGAGCGGACGAGCGGGGCGGCCCTGTCCGTGCCGCCGCCCGAGCGACGAGGGACGAGGACCGAGAGGCAGGCCAGGACCGATGGACCAGCAGCCGCCGGGAGACCGTGCCGCCGCGGGAAGCGGTGTGCCGACGCCGACCTGCTACCGCCACCCCGACCGCGAGACCGGCATCAGCTGTACGCGCTGCGAGCGGCCGGTCTGCCCCGAGTGCATGGTCAGCGCGTCGGTCGGCTTCCAGTGCCCCGACTGCGTACGCCAGGGCTCGGGCACCGGGCACCACCCGGCGGCCAGTCGGCCGCGGACGCTGGCGGGCGGCACGGTGGCCGCTGATCCGCGCCTGGTCACCAAGATCCTGCTCGGCATCAATCTGGCCGTTTTCCTCCTGGTCGCCGTCCGCCCCGGGCTGGTGGGCGATCTGACGCTGCTCGGCCGGGCCTGGGACCCGAGCCCGCCGCCGGGGTCCATCGAGGGCGTCGCCGAGGGCCAGTGGTACCGCCTGGTGACCTCGATGTTCCTCCACCAGGAACTGATGCACATCGGGTTCAACATGCTCGGTCTCTGGTGGCTCGGCGGACAGCTGGAGGCGGCGCTCGGCCGCTCCCGCTATCTCGCCCTCTATCTGCTGTCCGGGTTCGCGGGAAGCGCGCTGACCTATCTGATCGCCGCGCAGAACCAGCCCTCGCTGGGTGCCTCCGGCGCGGTCTACGGCCTCTTCGGCGCGACCGCCGTCCTGATGCGGCGGATGAACTACGACATGCGCCCGGTGCTCGTGCTGCTGGCGCTCAACCTGGTCTTCACCTTCACCTGGGGCGGCATCGCCTGGGAGGCCCACGTCGGCGGTCTGATCGCGGGCGTCGCCATCGCCGTCGGCATGGTCCACGCCCCGCGCGGGCGGCGTTCGGCCGTGCAGCTCGGCACCTGTGCGCTCGTCCTGCTGGCGTCCCTCGGGATCATCATCGCCCGGACGATCGCACTCACCTGAGCGGATGTGTCGGCGAGAAGGGGCTCTCCACCCCCAGGCTGACCGAAGTTGTCCACAGTATGCGCGGATTCTTGTGCATGGCAAGAGGAACAGGTGTGCCCATCGGCGCTGATCTGGGATTTTCCGCCCGGACAACGGGGTGCAGCCCCCCTCGGCGAGGGAGGCTGCAGTCACACCGGCGTCAACGTGAGTGGAAGTTATCCACAGATCGTCTGACCTTTTCCCCCAGCTGTGGATAACGCTGTGGGTAACTCAGGGCAAGGCTTGCGTGGAAGGGCGCCGACCAGGTACGGACCCCGTACCCGGCCCGGGGGTGACGGAGCGGAAGGGGTCCGCTACTTCCACTGGGTCGACACGGCGAAGCCGCCGGCGATGAAGCCGAAGCCGACCACGATGTTCCAGTTGCCCAGGGCGTCGACCGGCAGATCGCCTTCGGTCACGTAGAACACCACGATCCAGACCAGCCCGATGAGGAACAGGGCCAGCATCACCGGAGCGACCCAGCTGCGGTTGGTCAGCTTGATGGCCGTTGCCTGCTTCGCCGGGGGCGGCGTGAAGTCGGCCTTCTTGCGGATACGTGACTTCGGCACGAGGGACTCTCCTGTCGATGCGCTGCGTGACCGCGCAGGGATCTGTGGCGGGCGCCGGGGGCGGGTGCCCGGGGATGCCAGGGGGAATGCTGCCTCCCCCGAGCGTCCGTTAGCGTAGTGCTTCCCTGGCGCCTGATGAGATAAGGGTACGTTGAGCAATTCTGCCGACTCCCCCGAAGGCCCGGCCCGGCGCACCTCCGTGTGGGCGGTCCGGGGGCTCACCGCTGCGGTTTTCGCCCTGGCCGGACTCATCTTCGTCACCAGCGCCAACACGGCCAAGGGCACCAATCTGCGCAGTGACTCCTCGCTCCTCAAGCTCTCCGACCTGATCAGGGAGCGCAGCGAGAAGAACGCCGAGCTGAACGACTCGGCCGCGTCCGTGCGCGCGGAGATCGATGCCCTCGCCCAGCGCGACGACGGTTCCACCCGGGCCGAGGACGCCCGGCTGAAGGCCCTGGAGAAGGCGGCCGGCACGACGGAGATCACCGGCGACTCCGTCAGCGTGACCCTCAACGACGCCCCTCCCGACGCCACCGCCAACCCCGGCTACCCCGAGCCCCAGCCCAACGACCTGGTCATCCACCAGCAGGACCTGCAGGCCGTGGTGAACGCGCTGTGGCAGGGCGGGGCGCGCGGAATCCAGGTGATGGACCAGCGGCTGATCTCCACCAGCGCGGTCCGCTGCGTGGGCAACACCCTGATCCTCCAGGGCCGCGTCTACTCCCCGCCGTACAAGGTCACCGCGGTCGGCGACCCGGGCAAGCTCAAGCGGGCGCTCGACGGCTCCACCGCGATCCAGAACTATCTGCTGTACGTGAAGGCGTACGGGCTGGGCTGGAAAGTCGACGAGGACGAGGCGGTGACTCTTCCCGGGTACTCGGGCACGGTGGATCTGCACCACGCACAGCCTGTGCAGTGAGCCCTGGCCGAGCGCCGGCTGAGCCCCGGGGAGGCCGGTCCGGTGTCGGTGCGACTCGTCGTCAGGACCTTCAGCGAACTCTGCGTCACCGTGGGCGCGGGCACCGGCGGACGTACGGCGACCCCTTCATAGGACTTCCCGGAGCTGAGCCCGGGGGACGCGGTCGTCGTCAACGACGGCACGACCTGGTTCACGTACCGCATCGCGAAGAGGCCCCACCGGACCGTGCCCACCGACACCGCCGTCGTCGACCCGGTGCCCCGCGGCTCCGGCTTCGAGGGCGCCGACCGCTATCTGACCCTCACTACGTGCGAACCGGAATGGGGCAGCAGCCACCGGCTGATCGCCTGGGCCCATCTGGACGCGACGCGGCCGGTGAGCGAGGGCGAGCCGCCGGAGCTCGTCGGCTGACCCGCCCCCCCGACTCGTGGTTTTCCACAGGGGACCCCCGCTTCTGTCGCGGCCCTCTAGTCTGGTGCGGGTACCGAATGGAGGGGTCAGCATGTACGGCTGGATCTGGCGGCATCTGCCGGGCAACGCATGGGTGCGGAGCGTCATCGCGCTCGTGCTGGTTCTGGCGGTCGTCTACGCGCTGTTCCAGTACGTGTTCCCGTGGGCGGAGCCGCTGCTCCCGTTCGGTGATGTGACCGTCGACGGCGCGAGCGCCGGTGGAGCAGGAGCCGGCCAGTGAGCGCACGCATCCTCGTCGTGGACAACTACGACAGCTTCGTCTTCAACCTCGTCCAGTATCTGTACCAGCTCGGAGCCGAGTGCGAGGTACTGCGCAACGACGAGGTGACCCCCGCCCACGCCCAGGACGGCTTCGACGGCGTCCTGCTCTCGCCGGGCCCCGGTACACCCGAGCAGGCGGGCGTCTGCGTCGAGATGGTGCGCCACTGCGCGGACACCGGTGTTCCGGTCTTCGGCGTCTGCCTGGGGATGCAGTCGATGGCGGTGGCGTACGGCGGTGTCGTCGACCGGGCCCCCGAGCTGCTGCACGGCAAGACCTCCCCCGTGACCCACGAGGGCAACGGCGTCTTCGCCGGACTGCCCTCCCCCTTCACCGCGACGCGCTACCACTCGCTCGCCGCCGCACCCGGTGAGCTGCCCCCCGAGCTGGAGGTCACCGCCCGCACGGCGGACGGCATCATCATGGGGCTGCGCCACCGCGACCGGGCGGTGGAGGGCGTGCAGTTCCACCCCGAGTCGGTGCTCACGGAACACGGCCACCTGATGCTCGCCAACTGGCTGGAGCAGTGCGGAGACCAGGGGGCCGTCGCGCGCTCGGCGGGGCTCGCGCCGGTGGTGGGCAAGGCCGCCGCGTGACCGCAGGCCGCCCCGGGCACGCCGCCGGACCGGAAGGCCCCGACGCGCACGGGGCGTACGGCTCCGACGGCGCGTTCGTGGCGGCGGTGGACGGCCTCGCGGATCCGCTGAACGATCCGCTGCCCGGCGGGCACACGTCGCCGTGGTTCCGGTCGGAGAACGTCCCGGCGGCGGAACCCCCGGCGCCGCACGCGGTGCGGTCCGCGGCGCCATCCTCGTACGAGGGCGGGTACGCGACCCACCAAGGACTTCACCAAGCGCCTCCTCCAGGGCCTCAGCAGCCCCAGGGAGCCCCGGACGAGTGGTACGACCCCGCCGGGTACCGACGCGACTGGTACGGGCCTCAGGAGCCGTCTACGGGCATGGCTGCGGCGGATGCGGCCGGCCCGGTGGCCCCGGTGGCTTTCGTGGCTCCGGCCGAGGGGCCGGCTGCGGCCCCGGTCCCGGACACTTCGGGCAGACCGGACCTCCACGCCGAACCGCGTACCGAAGTCATGGCCCGCATACCGGCGGAGCCGGAGCCCGAGCCTCAGTCGGAGCCCGACCCCACCCCGTCTCCTCACCCCGCCCCCGCACCCGGCGGGCGGGCCGAGCGGCGGCGGGCGGCCAAGGGGCGCGGGCGTCGGCGCCCGGCTCCCGCGGCGGGGCAGTCCGCTCCGGCCGCCGCCCCGATGTCCCGGGTGGAGGCCCGGCGCGCGGCGCGGGCGGCGAAGGACAGCCCGGCGGTCATCGCCAGCCGGGCGGTCGGCGAGGTGTTCATCACGCTGGGCGTCCTGATGCTGCTGTTCGTCACCTACCAGCTGTGGTGGACCAACATCCGGGCCGACCAAATCGCCGGCAAGGAGACGAGCCGGATCCAGGACGCATGGGCCAACGGGGACCGGAAACCAGGGGTGTTCGCACCCGGCGAAGGCTTCGCGATCATGCACATCCCCAAGCTGGACGTCGTCGCCCCGATCGCCGAGGGCATCGACAAGGAGAAGGTGCTCGACCGGGGGATGATCGGCCACTACGGCGAGGGCAAGCTCAAGACGGCGATGCCCTCCGACAAGCAGGGCAACTTCTCCGTGGCCGGTCACCGCAACACCCACGGCGAACCGTTCCGCTACATCAACAAGCTCAAGCCCGGCGACCCGATCGTGGTCGAGACCCGGGACGCGTACTACACGTACGAGATGGCCAGCATCCTTCCGCAGACCTCGCCGTCGAACATCTCGGTGATCGAGCCGATCCCGGTCGGTTCCGGGTTCACGAAGCCGGGCAGGTACCTCACGCTGACGACGTGTACGCCGGAGTTCACGAGTACGTACCGGCTGATCGTCTGGGGCAAGATGGTCGACGAACGGCCACGCAGCGAGGGAAAGCCCGACGCGCTCGTCGGCTGAACATCCTCACGACAGGGACGGTGCGGTGGCAGCGAGGACCGAGCACGACGAGCGGACCGACACGTCCGCGTCGCCGCCCCCGGCACGCCGCCGCGTCCGCCATCCCGTGGCGACGGCCGTCAGCGTCTTCGGCGAACTGCTCATCACCGCGGGCCTGGTGCTCGCGCTGTTCGTCGTCTACTCCCTGTGGTGGACCAACGTGCTCGCCGACCGCGAGGCCGACCGGCAGGGCGACACCGTGCGCGACCAGTGGGCGGACGCCGGGCCCGGTGCCCTGGACACCAAGGACGGCATCGGCTTCCTGCACGTGCCCGCCATGGAGAACGGCGAGATCCTGGTCAAGAAGGGCACCGACCCCAAGACCCTCAACAACGGCATCGCCGGCTACTACACCGATCCCGTCGAGTCGGCCCTCCCCTGGGACGACGAGGGCAACTTCACGCTGGCCGCGCACCGCGACGGGCACGGCGCGAAGTTCCACAACATCCACAAGCTCAAGAACGGTGATCCGGTCGTCTTCGAGACCAAGGACACCTGGTACGTCTACAAGGTCTACAAGACGCTCCCCGAGACCTCGAAGTTCAACGTCGACGTCATCCAGCCGGTCCCGGAGGAGTCGGGCGTCAAGAAGCCCGGCCGCTACATCACGCTGACGACCTGTACCCCGGTCTACACCTCGAAGTACCGGTACATCGTGTGGGGCGAGCTGGAGCGCACGGAGAAGGTCGACAAGGACCGTACGAAGCCGGTGGAACTGCTGGGCTGAGCCCTCGCCCGGGCCCCCGCACACCGGAGGGGCCCCGGTCACCATCGTGGTGACCGGGGCCCCTCCGTCGTACGTCGCGGGGTGCGCGGGGGGCTCAGCCGCCCGGGCCTCCGAAGAGGCCACCCCCACCGTTCTCGATGGTCACCAGCATGACGGTGCTGCCCTTGTCCGCCTCGGTGTTCGGCCCCGGGTTGCTGGTGATCACCTTGGCGTTCGGCTTGTCGACCGAACCCGGGGCGAGCTGGACCACGAAGCCGAGCCCTTCGAGCTGGCCCTTCGCGTCCTGGTACGACTTGCCCGCGATGTCACCGGGGATCTGGACCTTCTCCGGCTCGGCCGGCCCCTTGGAGACCTTGAGGACGATCTGCACGTCCTTGGCCTGGTTGCTCGGTCCCGCCGGGGTCTGTTCGATCACCTCTCCGGCCGGCTTGTCCGAGTCGACGTCGGCCCGCGAGACGTTGGTGAACCCGAGCTTGCTGAGCTGGGCGACGGCGTCGTCGTACTGCCGGGTGAGCACGTCGGGCATCGGTTCGGTCGTCTTCTTGGCCACGGTGATGGTGACCTCGGCCTCCTCGTCGGCCTTCGCGCCGCCCTTGGGGTCCTGCTTGATCACCGTCCCCTCGGCCGCCTCGGACTCCGCCGTGGTGACGTTGACCGAGAAGCCCTTGCTCTCCAGCACCTCGCGGGCGCCGTCCTCGGACTTCTCCAGGACGTTGGGGACCTCGACCTTCGGCGCTCCGGAGGAGACGACGACCGTGACGGTGCCGTCCTTGTCCATCATCGCGTCGGCCTTGGGATCCTGGGAGCAGATCTGTCCCTTCTCCTGCTCCTCGCACGGCTCTTCGGCGCCCTTCTGCACAGTGACGCCGGATCTGGACGCGAGCGTCTGCGCTTCCTCGAGCGTGGAGCCCACCAGGTTCGGGGCCTTGACCTCGTCGGCGCCCCCGTTGTCGGAGAAGATCACCCGGCCGATCAGGATCGCGCCGATGAGCACCAGGATGCCCGCGACGACCAACAGGATCGTCGAGGTGTTGCTCTTCTTCTGCCGGCCCCGGCGGCCCTGGCGGTCGTCGTAGCCGTAGCCGCCGTCGTCCGGGTTGACCGGCGGCAGCATCGAGGTCTGCGCGTTGTTCGGGTCGGCCGGGCGCAGGGCGGTCGTGGGCTGGTCGGGGTTGTAGCCGTCGTAACCCCCGTACCCGGCCGCGCCCATCGCCGCCGTGGCCGCGACCGGCTGGCCGTCGAGGCAGGCCTCGATGTCGGCGCGCATCTCGTCGGCGGACTGGTAGCGGTAGTCCGGGTCCTTGGTGAGCGCCTTCAGCACGATCGCGTCCATCTCGGGCGTGATCTCGGGGTCGAAGTTGCTCGGCGGCTGCGGCTCCTCGCGGACGTGCTGGTAGGCCACCGCTACGGGCGAGTCCCCGACGAACGGGGGCCGCACGGCGAGCAGCTCGTAGAGAAGGCAGCCGGTGGAGTACAGGTCGGAGCGGGCGTCCACCTGCTCACCCTTGGCCTGCTCCGGGGAGAGGTACTGGGCGGTGCCGATGACCGCGGCGGTCTGCGTCATCGTCATCCCGGAGTCACCCATGGCGCGGGCGATGCCGAAGTCCATGACCTTGACCTGGCCGGTGCGGGTCAGCATGACGTTCGCCGGCTTGATGTCGCGGTGGACGATCTGGGCGCGGTGCGAGTACTCCAGTGCCTGGAGGATCCCGACCGTCATCTCCAGCGTGCGCTCGGGGAGCAGCCTGCGGCCGGAGTGCAGCAGTTCCCGCAGGGTCGACCCGTCGACGTACTCCATCACGATGTACGGGATGGAGACCCCGTCGACGTAGTCCTCGCCGGTGTCGTACACGGCGACGATCGCGGGGTGGTTGAGCGAGGCGGCCGACTGGGCCTCTCGGCGGAACCGGGCCTGGAACGACGGGTCACGGGCCAGATCGGCCCGGAGCGTCTTCACAGCTACGGTGCGGCCGAGCCGGGTGTCGTGGGCGAGGTAGACCTCGGCCATGCCACCACGGCCGAGCACCGAGCCCAGCTCGTACCGGCCGCCGAGGCGACGCGGCTCTTCCATAACTGTTCCAGCCCTCTCCGTCAGTCCCGACCGCACCCGTGTGTGGTCCGCGGCGGTGCGCTGTTCGCGCATACGCTACCGGGCACGGGTGAAGTGATCAGCCCGCACCCGTCAGCCGATATCCGACCGGTATGCGATGTCCGGTATGACGGGCGACGGCCGTGACAGCTCTCACTTCTTGCTGTCGATGACCGCCTTCATCACATCGCGTGCGATGGGGGCGGCCAGGCCGCCACCGGAGATGTCGTCCCGGTTGGCGTTGCCGTCCTCGACCACGACGGCGACGGCGACCGGGGAGCCGTTGTCGGTCTTCGCGTACGAGATGAACCAGGCGTACGGCTTCTCGCTGTTGTTCAGACCGTGCTGGGCGGTACCGGTCTTGCCGCCCACTGTGACGCCGGGGATCTGCGCGTTGGTTCCCGTGCCGTCCTTGACGACGGTCTCCATCATCTGCTGGAGCTTCTGTGCGTTCTCCCCGGAGACCGCGCGGCCCAGTTCCTCGGGCTCGTGGGTGTAGACCGGGTCCAGGTTGGGGGCCTGGCGCTCGGCGACCATGTACGGCTGCATCAGCTTGCCGTCGTTGGCGATCGCGGAGGCCACCATGGCCATCTGGAGCGGGGTGGCCCGGTTCGACGCCTGACCGATGCCGGCCATCGCGTTCTGCGGCCTGTTGTCCTCGGGGTAGATGCTCGCGTCGGCGCGGACGGGCGTGAAGACTTCCTTGTTGAAGCCGAACTTGTCCGTCTGCTCGATCATCTTCTCGTTGCCGAGGTCGTCGCTCACCTTCCCGAAGACGGTGTTGCACGACCAGCGCAGGGCCTCCCGCAGTGAGGCGTCCTCGCAGGGGATGTTGCCCTCGTTCTGGAGATGCCTGTCGGTCTGCGGCAGCGTCCAGGGCAGCGGGGAATCCGTCTTGGCGTCGATGTCGTCGTACAGCCCGTTCTCCAGGGCGGCGGCGGCGGTGACGACCTTGAAGGTGGAGCCCGGGGGGTAGGTCTCGCGCAATGCCCGGTTGAGCATCGGCTTGTCCTTGTCCTTCAGGAGCTTCTGCCGCGCCTCGGAGTCCTTGTTGGAGTTGCCCGCGAAGACCGAGGGGTCGTACGAGGGGGTGCTCGCCAGCGCCAGGATGGCACCGCTCTTCGGGTCGAGAGCGACGACGGATCCCTTCTTGTCGCCGAGCCCCTTGAAGGCGGCTCGCTGGGCGTCGCCGTTCAGGGTGGTGACGACGTTGCCGCCCTGTTTCTTCTCCCCGGTGAACATGGAGAGGGTGCGGTTGAAGAACAGCTGGTCGTCGTTGCCGGTGAGGATGCCGTCCTCCAGGCTCTCCAGCTGCGAGGAGTCGAAGGCCTGCGAGGAGTAGCCGGTCACCGGGGCCCAGAGGGGCCCGTCCTTCCAGACGCGCTTGTACTTGAAGTCGCTGCCGTTGGTCTCGACGGACCCGGTGACCGCCTTGCCGTCGACGATGATGTCGCCGCGCTCGTGCGCGTACCGCTCGATGCGGATGCGGCGGTTCTCGTCGCGGGTGTTCAGATCGTCGGCGCGGACGTACTGGAGATAGTTGGTCCGCACCATCAGCGCCAGCATGAGGACGCCGCAGAAGATGGCGATCCGGCGCAGGGGCTTGTTCACGGTCGGACCACCTGGGTCATCTCGGCGTCGGTGGATGGCGCGGGGGCGGGGGCGGGCCTGCGGGCGGTGTCGCTGATCCGGATCAGGATGGCGATCAGCGCCCAGTTGGCGAGTACGGACGAACCACCGTACGCGAGGAACGGCATCGTCATACCGCTGAGCGGGATGAGGCCCATCACGCCGCCGGCGACCACGAAGATCTGGATCGCGAACGCGCCGGAGAGGCCGATGGCGAGCAGCTTCCCGAACGGGTCGCGGGCGGCCAGCGACGTACGGACGCCGCGCTCGATGATCAGGCCGTAGACCATCAGGACGGCCATCATCCCGGCCAGCCCCAGCTCCTCGCCGACCGTGGAGAGGATGAAGTCGGCGTTGGCGGCGAACATGATCAGGTCGGAGTGGCCCTGTCCGAGGCCGGTGCCGAGCGTCCCGCCCGAGGCGAAGGCCATCAGGGACTGGCCGAGCTGTTCGCTCTGTGCCCAGGTGGTCTCGGAGAAGGGTTCGAGCCATGCGTTCACACGCTGCTGTACGTGGATCTCGAAGGAGGCCACACCGACCGCGCCGGCCGCCGACATCAGCAGACCGAAGACGATCCAGCTGGTCCGCTCGGTCGCCACGTAGAGCATCACGACGAACATGCCGAAGAAGAGCAGCGAGGTGCCGAGGTCGGTCTCGAAGACCAGGATCAGGATCGACAGCCCCCAGATGGTGATGATCGGCCCGAGGTCGCGTCCGCGCGGCAGATACATGCCCATGAAGCGGCGGCTGGCCAGTGCCAGGGCGTCCCGTTTCACCATGAGATAGCCGGAGAAGAAGACCGCGATGAGGATCTTGGCGAACTCGCCCGGCTGGATCGAGAAGGGGCCGAGGCTGATCCAGATCTTCGCGCCGTTCACGGCGGGGAAGAACATCGGCAGGATCAACAGGATCAGCGCGACCACCATGGAGATGTAGGTGTAGCGCTGCAGGATGCGGTGGTCCTTGAGGACGATGAGCACCGCCACGAAGAAGGCGACGCCGATCGCCGAGTACAGCAGCTGCTTGGGGGCGTCGGGGCTGTACGCCCCGTAGGCCGCCTCGGCCCGCTGGATCAGCCGGGGCGACTGGTCCAGCCGCCAGATCAGCACCAGGCCCAGCCCGTTGAGCAGAGTGGCGAGCGGCAGCAGCAGCGGGTCCGCGTACGGCGCGAACTTGCGCACCACGAGGTGGGCCACGCCGCCGAGCAGGATCAGCCCGGCTCCGTAGCCGAACATGCCGGACGGCAGAGAACCGTCCAGGGCCAGCCCGACGTTGGCGTAGGCGAACACCGAGATGGCGATGGCGAAAACCAGCATCAACAGCTCGGTGTTGCGGCGGCTCGGCGCGTCGATCGCGCCGATGGTGGTCGTGTTGGTGACAACGCTCATGGTGCTGAAGGCCCCCTACGGCTTACTGCTTACCGCACTGCGGGACCAGCTTCTTCTCTTCCTCCGAGAGGCTGGGGCCGGGTGTGGGAGCGGTGGTCGGCTTGGTCCCCTTGGCGGAGGACGTGGCGGAAGTCCTGGTGGCGGGGGCTCCGGCGGTACCGCCGGCCTCGCCCTCGCCCGTACGCGCCCGCGTCTCGGCCTCGGCCGCGCGGCGCTGTGCGTCCTTCTTGCAGGCGGAGGCCTGGGCGGCCAGCTCGGCGATCTTCTCGCGGGCGTCGTCGATGTTGCCCTCGGCGATCGTCGACTCGACCTGCTTGCGCTGGTACGGCGGCAGGTACTTGAGCTCGATCTCGGGGTGGTTCTTCTCGACCTTCGAGAGCGAGATCCAGGCGAGGTCCTGGCTGATGCCCTGGAACAGCGCGACGTTCTCGTCCTTCGCGCCGACGTAGTACTGCGTCTGCGTCCAGCGGTAGCCGCCGTAGAGACCGCCGCCGATCACGGCCAGCGCCAGCACGATGTAGACGGAACGCTTCAGCCATGTACGGCCGCCGCGCGGTTTGACGAAGTCGTCGTCCGCATAGGAGTCGTACGAGCCGTCCGGCATGCCGTCGTAGCCGGTGTCGCCGCTGCCGGGCGGGCCGAAGCCGCCGGAGGGCGGGGGCACGGGGCGGCCGAGGCCCGCCGCGCGTCCGGCGGGCGTCTGCATGGCCCCGCCGTCGCCCAGCTGGGCCTGGTTCTCCGCGACCGCGCCGACGACGACCGGGGTGTCGTTGAGCTGCCCGGCCAGGGTGTCGTTGTTGTCGACGTCCAGGACGTCGGCGACGATGCAGGTGATGTTGTCGGGGCCGCCGCCGCGCAGGGCGAGCTGGATCAGCTCCTGGATGGTCTCCTGCGGGCCCTGGTAGCTGGCGAGGGTCTCTTCCATCGTCTGGTGCGAGACCACGCCGGAGAGGCCGTCCGAGCAGATCAGATAGCGGTCGCCGGCCCGGACCTCGCGGATGGAGAGGTCCGGCTCGACATGGTCGCCGCTGCCCAGCGCCCGCATCAGCAGGGAGCGCTGCGGGTGGGTGGTGGCCTCTTCCTCGGTGATCCGGCCCTCGTCGACCAGGCGCTGCACCCAGGTGTGGTCCTGGGTGATCTGCGTCAGGACGCCGTCGCGCAGCAGATACGCGCGGGAGTCCCCGACGTGCACCAGGCCGAGGCGCTGACCCGTCCAGAGCAGGGCGGTGAGCGTGGTGCCCATGCCCTCCAGCTGGGGGTCCTCCTCGACCATGACGCGCAGTTGGTCGTTGGCCTGCTGCACGGCGGAGCCGAGCGAGGTCAGGAGATCGGATCCCGGCACGTCGTCGTCGAGCGGGACGAGCGTGGAGATCACCTCGGAGCTGGCGACCTCACCGGCCGCCTGGCCGCCCATGCCGTCGGCGATGGCGAGGAGCCGGGGACCGGCGTAGCCGGAGTCCTCGTTGCCCTCCCGGATCATGCCCTTGTGCGACCCGGCGGCGAAGCGCAGCGACAGACTCATGCGCACCTCGCCCGTCGGCTCGGGGTACAGCCTGTCTCGAGCCACACTGCCCACCCTCCGGTCGGGAACCGGGCAGCGTCCACGGTCGGGACCGCCGCGGCTCGCTCGCTCCGCTCGCTCATTGTCGTACTACTTCCGCAGCTCGATGACGGTCTTGCCGATACGGATCGGCGCGCCCAGCGGAACAGGTGTCGGGGTGGTGAGCCGGGTCCGCTCCAGATACGTGCCGTTGGTGGACCCGAGATCCTCGACGATCCACTGGCCGTCACGGTCCGGGTAGATCCTGGCATGCCTGCTGGACGCGTAGTCGTCGTCCAGCACGATCGTTGAGTCGTGGGCCCGGCCCAGGGTGATGGTCTGGCCCTGGAGCGCGACCGTGGTGCCCGTGAGCGTGCCTTCGGACACGACCAGCTTGGTGGGCGCCCCGCGGCGCTGCCGACCGGACTGCTGACGCTGCTGGGGCGGCGCCGCTTGTTGTTGTTGGCGGCCCTGCTGGGGGCGCGTGTCGGCGGCGGTGCGGCGTGAGCCGCGCTGCGTGACACGCGTTCCGAACAGGTCGCTGCGGATGACCTGCACGGCCACGATGACGAACAGCCACAGAACAGCCAGGAAACCTAGCCGCATGACCGTCAGGGTCAGCTCTGACATTGCCCCCGCTTCACCCTTCGGCTTGCCGGTAAACGATGGTGGTGCTGCCCACGACGATCCGCGAGCCGTCGCGGAGCGTAGCGCGGGTGGTGTGCTGCCCGTCCACCACGATGCCGTTGGTGGACCCGAGATCCTGGATCGTCGAGGGCGTTCCGGTCCGGATCTCACAGTGCCGGCGCGATACGCCGGGGTCGTCGATCCGCACGTCGGCGTCGGTGGATCGTCCCATCACCAACGTCGGGCGGGAAATCTGATGGCGGGTGCCGTTGATCTCGATCCAGCGCCGCGTCCGGGCGTCCGGCATGGGGCCGGGCGCGGCCGGCGGGCGCCGGTCGCTCGTGGGGGCCGAGGGCCGTCCGGTGCCGGGCGGCGGGGCCGCGGGCATCGGCGGAGCGGCGCTCGGGGGGTAGCCGTAGCCACCGGGGGCCTGCGGGGCGCCGGGGCGGCCGGCCGGGGGCTGGTGGAGGGCCGACGGGTCCTGCTGTGACGTACTCGACGCCAGCGTGCGGCTGCGGACCCGGTAGAGCCCGGTGTCGAGGTCGTCGGCCTTTTCCAGGTGGACCTTGATCGGGCCCATGAACGTGTAGCGCTGCTGCTTGGCGTAGTCGCGCACCAGTCCGGAGAGCTCGTCGCCCAGCTGACCCGAGTACGGGCTGAGCCGCTCGTAGTCGGGGGTGGAGAGCTCGACGATGAAGTCGTTGGGGACGACGGTCCGCTCGCGGTTCCAGATCGTCGCGTTGTTGTCACACTCGCGCTGGAGGGCGCCGGCGATCTCGACGGGCTGCACCTCGGACTTGAAGACCTTGGCGAAGGTGCCGTTGACCAGCCCCTCGAGGCGCTGCTCGAAACGCTTCATGACCCCCATGGGGCACCTCCTCCGTTGTCATCGTCCCTGTACTGCTTACTGATCGTATCCACGCGTCGGGAAATCGGCTGGTTCCCCTTGTCCGGCCTGTGGATGAGTGTCACCCCTCACACGGATCGTAGAGGTGGCCTCCTCACAGTGTCCCGCACCCGGGACGCACTCAGGAGGAGTGGGGGGCGACGGTTCGGGGTTCCCGCTTCCCCTCCCGGAGCCGACAAAACAACGGATGTGAATCCACCCTGTCCAGCGTGCTAATCTTCCGTTTGTCGCCAGGCGCTCACCCCCCAAGGTGAGAGTCTGAAAACACCACTCATGCGCGAGTGGCGGAACGGCAGACGCGCTGGCTTCAGGTGCCAGTGTCCTTAGGGACGTGGGGGTTCAAATCCCCCCTCGCGCACAACGGCAGGTGCTTGCAACTGCCGAGCTTGAATCGGGAGAACCCCCGCTTCGGAGAGATCCGGAGCGGGGGTTCTTCGTCGTTGCGTGTTCGCGACAGTCTCGTCGGTGTCGATTCCGTGTTTTCGGTGGACGGGCGGGGTACGGACAGCGGGTGTGGGCACGGTTTCCGGACAGACCGATGGCCGGTGCAACGGCGCACTTGCATACGCTGGCCGCAGAGGTTGGATCGACGGCGGCTCGGCGGTGAAGGGCTGAGCGCACAGAACGTCCCGGAGGCAGGAAATGGCGAAGCAGGCTCGCGCGGTCCAGACGTGGCGGTCGATCGTGGACGCCGCGGCGAGTGTCTTCGACGACTACGGCTACGAGCGTGCCGCCATCTCGGAGATTCTCCGCCGCGCCAAGGTCACCAAGGGGGCCTTGTACTTCCACTTCGCCTCCAAGGAGGCGATCGCACAGGCGATCATGGACGAGCAGACCTCCACGGTCGAGTTCGAGCAGGAGGGATCGCCGCTCCAGTCCCTGGTGGACGGCGGCCAGCAGTTCGCTTTCGCCCTGCGCCACAACGCGATGGCCCGGGCCGGCACCAGGCTCTCCATCGAGGGCGTCTTCCTCGGCGGACCGCATCCGTGGGGCGAGTGGATCGACGCGACGGCCCGGATGCTGGAGCTGGGGCAGGAGCGGGGCGAGGTGTTCCCGCAGATCGACCCGATGGTGTCGGCCAAAATCATCGTCGCCTCGTTCACCGGTATCCAGCTGGTCTCGGAGGCCGATTCCGGGCGCGCCGATCTGCGGGAGCAGGTCGCGGAGATGTGGCGGCACATCCTCCCGTCGATCGCCCACCCGGGTGTCATCGCCCACATCAAGCCCGAGGGCCGGGTGGATCTGGCGGCCCAGGCGCGGGAGAAGGCGGAGCGGGAGGAGCAGGAAGCCCGGATTGCCGCGGAGGCCAAGGAGGCCGGTTCCGATCCCGCGACGGACACGGGCTCCCGGTCGGGCGGGGCGGGCCTGCGGGGCGGTGGACCCGGTCGTGGTACGCGGGCCGGGCAGGGCGGCGACGAGAGCGACGAGGAGCCCGCGGGCGCGGGGGTGGCGGCGGCCGGAGGGTCTGCCTGATCCGCGGGACGCGCCACGTCCACGTGCCACCTTCACCTGTCACGTCCACGTGCCACGTCCACATGCCACGTACAAGCGGCATGGCCACGCGCCATGCGCACGTGCCATGTTTCACGTGAAACGTCCGATTGATCGTGATGCGGCGGGGCCGCGGAGTTCATGGAAGAAACTCCGCGGCCCCGCCGCCTTTTGCCGTCCGCGGTTCCTCAGTCGGCGAGGCGGGTGGCCAGGGCCTTCGCCTTCTTACGGGCGTCTTCGAGCGCCTGGGTGCGGGAGGCCTCGGCGAGCGGAATCAGTTCGGCCATCGACGGCTGCGAGTGGGCGAGGGTCAGCTCCGGAACGATGAAGTCCACCTCGGCGGAGAACATGCCCGCGAACACCTTCTCCAAGTAATTCTGGACAAATTCGAAGCTCTCGCGAGGAGTGCCCGGAGCGTAGGAACCGCCGCGGCTGGCGACGACGGTCACCGAGGTCCCGGCGACGGGGGAGTCCGGTCCCGTGTTGTGCCCGACGATGATCACCTGGTCCAGCCATGCCTTGAGGGTGGACGGGATCGTGAAGTTGTACATCGGTGCGCCGATCAGGACGGCGTCCGCCGCGGCCAGTTCGTCGGCCAGCTCGCGGCGCAGCGGGTCGTCGGCGCCCGCGGCCGTGGCGCCGGCGTCCAGGTGGGGCAGCGGATCGGCGGCGAGGTCGCGGTGGACGACGGTGCCGTCCGGGTGCTGCTCGCGCCAGGCCTCGACGAACACCGCGGTGATGTCGCGGGAGGCGGAGCCCTGGGGGAAGACGGCGGAGTCGAGGTGCAGAAGCGTGGCCATGGGGATCTCCACAGAGAGGGGGAAAGGGGTGCGGGCGGGCCGACGAGACCTCGGGGGCGTCCGTGGCTAGCCGTTGCGTACGTAACTACTAATAACATAGCTACTTATTTTTAGTAAGCTGCCGACGTCGGCGCAGTACGCTGGGGGTATGGCGGATCACAACGAAGAGGCCTGTCGGCGGGTCGATGTGGGGATCAGTCGGGTCTTCGAGTTGTTCGGCAAGCGCTGGACCGGCCCGATCGTTTCGGTGCTGATGCAGCGACCGGTGCACTTCGCCGAGTTGCGCAGGGCGATTCCCGGGATCAGCGAGCGGATGCTCTCGGACCGGCTGACCGAACTCGGCGCCGCGGGCCTGGTGATCCGCGAGGTCGACGAGGGGCCGCCGCTGCGCGTCGCGTACCGGCTCACCGAGGCAGGCAGCGCGATGGAACCCGCGCTCAAGGAGCTGGGGCGGTGGGCGGACACCTATCTGTCCCCGGAGGCCCGTGGCGGCTGCTGATACACGCTGACGAATCGGCGGTACCGTCGTGCTCGGCCACTGCTGGGCGGGGGCCGTCTGCTGGGCGGGACAGCCGGGCAGCCGAAGAGCGTGTACGAGGGTGGGGGAGGCGACGCGCCATGGGCGTGACCGGGACGACGATGCCTGAACAGTGTGCCGAGGAGTCGGATCCGCGTATTCCCGTCGTGCCCGGGTTCGCCCGGCGCGGGGCCGCGAGTTCGCCGAAGGCGGCGGGCAAGGCGCTGCGCGACCGGGTGCCGCGGTCCTCGCACGCCTCGCTGGTCCTGCCGCCGGGACGGCCGGACGCGGTGCGGGCCGTCGAGGAGTCGAACCAGGGCCGTGTGCCGGGGCTGACCCCGATACGGGTGGGCCGGATGGCGGCCACGCCCTTCGCCTTCCTGCGGGGTGCGGCCGGGCTGATGGCCCACGACCTGACGGGCAGCCCGGTCACCGGTGTGGGCGCCCAGCTCTGCGGTGACGCGCACGCGGCCAACTTCGGCCTCTACGGCGATGCCCGGGGCAGCCTGGTCATCGATCTCAACGACTTCGACGAGACCGTCTTCGGGCCGTGGGAGTGGGACCTCAAGCGGCTCGCCACCTCCCTGGTGCTCGCGGGCCGGGCCACCGGGGCCGACGAGGACACCTGCCGCCGGGGCGCGTACGACGCCGTCGGCGCCTACCGTCGCACGATGCGGCTGCTGGCCCGGCTGCCCGCTCTCGACGCCTGGAACGCGATCGCGGACGAGGAACTGGTCTCGCACACGGACGCGCGCGACCTGGCCGGCACCCTGGAGCGGGTCTCGGAGAAGGCCCGCAACAACACCAGCGCTCGGTTCGCCGCCCGGTCCACCGAGGAGTGCCCCGACGGCGGCCGTCGCTTCGTCGACGCGCGGCCCGTGCTGCGCCGGGTGCCGGACGCCGAGGCCGCGGTCGTGGCGGCCGGTCTCGGCGGCTATCTCTCCACCGTCTCCGAGGACCGGCTGCCGCTGCTGGCCCGGTACACGATCCACGACGTGGCGTTCCGGGTGGTCGGCACCGGCAGCGTGGGCACCCGGTCGTATGTGGTGCTGCTGCTCGACCACCGGGGAGAGCCGCTGGTCCTCCAGGTGAAGGAGGCGCGCCCCTCGGTGCTCACCCCCTATCTGCCCGTGGTCGGGTTCGACGTACCGGAGGTGGCGCACGAGGGCCGCCGGGTGGTGCTCGGACAGAAGCGGATGCAGGTCGTCAGCGACATCCTGCTCGGCTGGGCGGACGTCGACGGCCGGCAGTTCCAGGTCCGGCAGTTCCGGAACCGCAAGGGCAGCGTGGACCCCGCAGCGCTCGCCGCCGACCAGGTCGACGACTACGGGCGGATGACCGGTGCGCTGCTGGCCCGGGCGCACGCCCACAGCGCCGACCCCCGGCTGCTCGCGGGCTACTGCGGCAAGAACGACGAGCTGGACGAGGCGGTGGCCGCCTTCGCGGTGACGTACGCCGACCGTACGGAAGCGGACCACGCCGAGCTGCTGCGGGGGATCAAGGCGGGCAGGCTGGCCGCCGAGTTCGGTGTGTGACCGGTCCGGGTCCGGCGCGCGCGTGAAGCGGTGGGTCCGGTTCGGGCCCACCGCGTGTGCCGTGCCGCCGGGCTGTGGCCATACGCTGGACGGGTGACCCACGAAGCCGCCGGGGTGCCGACCACCCGGAACGATGAAGACCGGCAGGACAACGTCCCGCAGGACAGCGACGACGTCCAGGACGTCCGGCAGGACGAGGCCGGGGAGGCCGCCGCTCCCGAGGACGCCGAGCAGCGGCCCGAGGCCCGGCTGGCCCGGGCGGTGCAGGTCGCCGAGCAGGCGTTGATCGAGTTCGAGATCGCGGTGGAGACCTTCCGGGTGGAGGTCGAGAACTTCTCCCGGCTGCACCACCAGAAGCTCGGTCCGATGTACACGCGTCTCGACGAGCTGGACGCGCTCATCGCGGAGGCGCGGGCGGCGAAGACCGGGGACCCGGAGGACCAGCGCAAGGCGCGCGAGGCGCGGGCGGTCGTCATGCCGATGCCCGGGGTCGACGAGCTGTTCCACGACTGGATGGACACCGACGGGCTCTCCCCCGAGGCCGCGGCCATGCTCACCGAGCAGCCGGTCCGGCCTCCGAAGCGGGTCAGGCCGAGCGAGGAAGCCCGCAGGCTCTACCGGGAGCTGGCTCGCAAGGCGCACCCGGACCTCGCCCAGGACGAGGTGGAGCGGCAGCGCCGGGACGAGTTCATCGCCCGGGTGAACGCCGCCTACGGCCGCGGTGACGTCGAGCTGCTCAAGGAGCTCGTGGCGGAGTGGGAGGCCGGTCCGGTGCAGCCGCCGGCCCCGCTGAGCGAGAGCGAGGAACTCTACGCCCGGCTGGAGTGGCTCAGCCGGCGCAAGGAGCTGCTGACGGTGCTCGCCAAGGAGCTGGAGGACGGCGCGATCGGCTCGATGCTGCGGATGGCCCCCGACGACCCGGACCAACTGCTGGAGGACATCGCGGAGCAGCTGCTGGGCGAGGTGTCCCGGCGCGAGGCCGAGCTCGCGGAGATGACGCAGTAGGCGGAGCGGGCGCAGTGGGCAGGGTGCGGGAGGCGGGGTGCAGTAGCGTTCCGGATGACTCTTCCGCGTATGTACGAGAGAAGGCATGACCCATGAATTTCGCCCCGCTGCCCTCGGTTGACGCCGCCGCGGTGCCGTCGGACGGCTTCGTCCTGGACGTCCGTGAGAACGACGAGTGGGCGGCCGGTCACGTCGAGGGTGCGCTGCACATTCCGATGAGCGATTTCGTGGGCCGGTTCGGCGAGCTGACCGAGGCGGCCGAGGACGGCCGGCGCGTGCATGTGATGTGCCGGGTGGGCGGCCGGTCGGCCCAGGTCACCCAGTACCTGGTCCAGCAGGGCATCGACGCGGTGAACATCGAAGGCGGCATGCAGGCCTGGGACGGCGCCGGCCGCCCGATGGTCACGGACAACGGGACGCCCGCCTTCGTCCTCTGACTCGGCCCTCCGGGCCTCCGGGCCCGGACGGTGTCAGCCCGAGCCGGAGCGTGTCAGCCGAGCTGGTGGGCGGCCAGCAGGTCGCCCAGCGCCTCCTCGTGGGCCGCCGCCGGGCCGAGGGAGAGCTCGATCTGCCGGTGACAGTGTGAGCCCCAGCAGGTCCGTGCGCGCCAGCTCGTGCCACAACTGCCGGTCGATGTCCTCCGCCGCCGCCCCCGGGGCCAGGGCGGGGCTGGGGGCGCGGTCGGGTGCGACATCCGAGAAGACGGCCCTGGCCGCCTCGACGGCCGCCCGCTGTTCCTCGGTGAAGGTGAAGTCCACTGTCCCAACCTCCCGTTGACCCTGAGCTAGCTGACGGACCGTCAAGACAGAACAGGTTCTATGGGATGGGAAGGGAACGGTGCTGTGGCTCCTTTGGGCCTCAGCGGTCGAAGTCCAGCTCCACCTCAGGGGTGAGCGGATGCGACTGGCAGGCCAGCACGAAGCCCGCCTCCGTCTCCTCCGGTTCGAGGGCGAAGTTGCGGTCCATCCGGACCTCGCCCGAGACGAGGAACGCGCGGCAGGTCCCGCAGACCCCGCCCTTGCACGCGTACGGAGCGTCCGAGCGGCTTCGCAGCACCGTCTCCAGCAGGGATTCCGCGTTCTCCACGGGCCAGCTGCCCGAGCGGCCGTGGAGGGTGGCCGTCAGCACGGAGTCGGACGGGGCGGCGACCTTGGCCACCGTCGCGTCGGATGGGCCCTCGTCGACGTGGAAGATCTCCTGATGGACCCGGGAACGGTCGACGCCGAGCGCCTTCAGGGCCTTCTCCGTGCCCCGGACGAGACCCAGTGGCCCGCACAGGAACCAGCCGTCCACCTCCGGCACCGGGAGCACGGCGGGCAGCAGACCGGTGAGCCGTTCGGTGTCCAGCCGCCCGGAGGGGAGGCCGGCCGACTGCTCCTCCCGGGAGAGCGCGGTGACCAGCTGGAAGCGGTCCGGATAGCGGTCCTTGAGGTCGGCCACCTCGTCGAGGAACATCGTCGAGGCCGCCGTGCGGTCGCTGCGGATCAGACAGAACCGGGCCGTCGGCTCCCGGTCGAGCAGGGTGGCCGCCATCGACAGCACCGGGGTGATGCCGCTGCCGCCGACCACCGCCGCGAACAGGCCCGGGCGCGGCTTCAGCACGAAGCGGCCCATCGGAGGCATGGCCTCCACCTGGTCTCCGACGGCCAGCTCCTTCAGGGCGTACGTGGAGAACGCTCCGCCCTCGACCATGCGGATGCCCACCCGCAGCACGGGTTCGCCGGGCTGTTCGGTGGCCGGTGCGCAGATCGAGTAGGAACGGCGGACCTCCTTGCCGTCCACGGTGTAGCGCACGTTCAGATGCTGGCCGGGGGTGTGGCGGAAGGTCTCGCGCAGCTCGGCCGGCACGGCGAGCGTCACGGCCACCGCGTCGTCCGTGATCCGTTCGATCGCGCTGACCCGGAGCGGATGGAACATCTACAACTCCTTGAAGTGGTCGAACGGTTCACGACAGGCGACGCAGCGACGCAGCGCCTTGCACGCCGTGGAGGAGAACCGGCTGAGCAACTCCGTGTCCGTGGAGCCGCAGTGCGGGCAGCGCACCGAGAGCGTCAGCGGCACGGGGCCGCCGTCGGCGCGGTGGGCGCGCGGCGGTGCTATGCCGAACTCCGCCAGCTTGCGGCGCCCTTCGGCACTGATGTCGTCCGTCGACCAGGCCGGCGCGAGGACCGTGACCACGGATACCTCGGGCACGCCGTGGTCGTGCAGCACCCGCTCGATGTCGGCGGACATCGCCTCGATCGCCGGGCAGCCGGTGTACGTCGGGGTGAGCCGCACGGTCACCCGGCCCGGGCCCTCCACCTGGACATCCCGCAGGACACCCAGCTCCGCCAGGGTCAACACCGGGAGCTCGGGGTCGGGCACGGAGCCGGCCAGCTCGCGCAGCTCCGCCTCCAGCAGCGTGTCGGTCACCATGACGCCCCCGGGTGACTGCGGTGCAGGTGCTGCATCTCGGCGAGCATGCGGCCGAACGGCTCGGTGTGCAGGCCCTGACGGCCCGCGCCCGCGGCCCAGCCCCCGGACCGCGGGCCCGCGGGGAGAGTCAGCGTGGCGCGCTCGACGACATCGGTGACGGCGGCGAGCCAACTGCTCTCCAGCGCCTGCCGGTCGACCCCGGACTCCGGGGAGTCGATCCCTTCGACCGGCTGGAACATCTCACCGGTGAACCGCCACAGCGCGTCCAGTCCGCTCTGCATCCGGCCGTGGCTCTCCTCCGTGCCGTCCCCGAGCCGCAGGACCCACTGCTCGGCGTGGTCACGGTGGTAGGCCACCTCCTTCACGGCCTTGGCCGCCAGACCGGCGAACTCGCCGCCCCCGGCCGCCAGCCGCTCGTACAGCAGATGCTGATACACGGAGAAGTAGAGCTGCCGGGCGATGGTGTGGGCGAAGTCCCCGTTCGGCTGCTCGACCAGCTGGAGGTTGCGGAAGGCGCGCTCCTCGCGGAGGTAGGCCAGCTCGTCCTCGTCGCCGACGAGCGAGAGCAGCACCCGTGCCTGCCCCAGCAGGTCCAGCGCGATGTTGGCGAGCGCCACCTCCTCCTCCAGGACGGGGGCGTGACCGGCCCACTCCCCCAGCCGGTGCGAGAGCACCAGCGCGTCGTCGCCGAGGGCGAGTGCGGCGCTCACAGGTGCTTCACCCCGTCCGGGATCTCGTAGAACGTCGGGTGGCGGTAGGGCTTGTCGCCGGCCGGCTCGAAGAAGGAGTCCTTCTCGTCGGGGGAGGAGGCGGTGATCGCGGTGGATGGGATCACCCAGATCGAGACGCCCTCCGAGCGGCGGGTGTAGAGGTCGCGGGCGTTGCGCAGGGCCATCTCGGCGTCCGGCGCGTGGAGGCTGCCCGCGTGGGTGTGGGACAGCCCGCGCCGCGAGCGGACGAACACCTCCCACAGAGGCCAGTCGGTCGAGCTGCTCATGCCGTCTCCTCCACATGCTGCGCGGGCGCGCTGGTCTGTGCCGATGCCGATGCCGATGCCGATGCCTGTGCCCGGGGCGATGCCTGTGCCGGGGCGTGCTTCGCGGCGTACGCGGCTGCCGCGTCCCGGACCCAGGCGCCCTCCTCGTGGGCCCTGCGCCGCTGGGTGATCCGCTGTTCGTTGCAGGGGCCGTTGCCCTTGAGGACCTCCTGGAACTCCGACCAGTCGATCGCGCCGAAGTCGTGGCTGCCCAACTCCTCGTTCCACCGGATGTCGGGGTCCGGGAGCTCCAGGCCCAGCGCTTCGGCCTGGGGCACGCAGATGTCGACGAAGCGCCGGCGCAGCTCGTCGTTGGAGTGCCGCTTGATCTTCCAGGCCATCGACTGCTCGGAGTGCGACGAGGCGTCGTCGGGCGGGCCGAACATCATCAAGGAGGGCCACCACCAGCGGTTCACCGCGTCCTGGGCCATGGCGTGCTGGGCCTCGGTGCCACGGCTGAGGGCGAGCAGCAGCTCGTACCCCTGGCGCTGGTGGAAGGACTCCTCCTTGCAGATGCGGACCATCGCGCGGGCGTAGGGGCCGTAGGAGCAGCGGCAGAGCGGCACCTGGTTGGTGATCGCCGCGCCGTCCACCAGCCAGCCGATCGCGCCGACGTCGGCCCAGGTCAGCGTGGGGTAGTTGAAGATCGACGAATAGCGCTGACGGCCCGCGTGGAGCTTGTCGAGCAGCTCCTCGCGGCTGGTGCCCAGGGTCTCGGCGGCGCTGTAGAGATACAGGCCGTGGCCCGCCTCGTCCTGAACCTTGGCCATGAGGATCGCCTTGCGGCGCAGCGAGGGCGCCCGGGTGATCCAGTTGGCCTCGGGCTGCATGCCGATGATCTCCGAGTGCGCGTGCTGGGCCATCTGGCGGATCAGCGTCGCCCGGTAGGCATCGGGCATCCAGTCGCGCGGCTCGATCCGCTCGTCCGCCGCCACGGCCGCGTCGAAGGCCGCGAGGTGGTCCGCAACCGCCGCGTCCGTCGCGTCCGCCGCACCGGTCGAACCCGCTCCACCCGCCGCATTCGCCGTGCCGAGCGTCTTCTGCGTCGTCTGGTGCGCAGTCACTGCCGCCATCCCGGGCTCCCTACCGACCGATCGTTCGGTTCCTTGACTTCAATGGTGAGTCGGAGGCCCGTAGGGTGTCAACCCTGTGGATAACTGAGTGGTGATCGACGGTGAGCGGGGCGGGATGGATTCGGACCACGACGGGAGCTCTGCGGGCGGGGGGAAGGACGCCTGGCCGCAGGCGTTGAACCGGCCGACGGAGGCGCGGGACACCCCCGACGTCATGCCGCCGAACGGAGCCGTACCGCCGAACCACGCGCTCACCACGCCCCCGACGCCGCCGGCCGAGCCCTTTGCCACCGGCCGGGGCATAGCCGGGCTCTCGTCTCCGTACCAGGTGGTCGCGGCCCTGGCGTTGTCCCTGATCGGGCTGCTCGCCTGCACGCAGGTGGCCATGGTGTTCCTGCACGTCGCCCCGTCCAACACGCTGACCAAGGAGCACGGGAAGACGATCGACCGCTGGATCTACCCGGAGTTCGAGCAGAACTGGAAGCTGTTCGCGCCCAACCCGCTCCAGCAGAACGTCGCCGTCCACGTGCGGGCCGAAGTGGTCGATGCCGGCGGGAGCCGCACCACCCGGTGGATGAACCTGACCCACGAGGACGCCAAAGGGATACGCGGCAACTTCTTCCCCAGCCACGTGAACCAGAACGAGCTCCGCCGGGGCTGGGACTTCTACATCAACTCCCACGACAGCGAGAACCGCCCCAACGGGCTGCGCGGGGACCTCTCCGAGCGCTACGTACGGCGCATCGCGATGCTGCGGCTGAGCGAGCGTGACTACGGCGGCACGATCGAACGCATCCAGCTCCGCTCCGCCACCAGCTCCATCGCACCGCCCCCGTGGAGCACCGAGAAGATCAGCACCCGGCCCGTCTACCGGGTACTCCCCTGGTGGACCGTGACCTCCGACGATCTTCCCGAGCATGCGGCAGAGAAGCGCCGGGACGCGGCACGTGCGGAGGCGAACCAGTGACCATCCCCTCGCCCCAGAGCCCCCAGGATCCGGCCCCCCAGGGTCCGGCCCCCCAGGACCCGGTCTCGCAGGACGCGGCTCCGCGGAAGCCGGCCCCACTGCCGGCCGGACCGCGGCTGACCGGCCCGCAGTCCGCCGGGCCCCGGGCACCACGTTCCGGCAGCCCCGGTGGTGGTCTGGCCCGTGGCCTTCAGCGTGTCACCGCCTCGGCCCTCGGCCCGTACCAGAGCGCCGTCGTCCGGATCGGTTTCGCCGCCACCTACCTCTTCTTCCTGCTGCGCGAGCTGCCGCACCGCCATGAGCTGTACGGTCCGGACAGCCCGTGGCACTGGGATCTGGCCCGCCAGCTCACGGAGGGCAACCGGGCCTTCTCCGTCCTGATGTGGACCGACAGCACGGTGTGGTTCGAGGCGGTCTACGTCCTCACGCTGCTGTCCGCCGCGGCGCTGATGCTCGGCTGGCGGACCCGGACCATGTCCGTCCTCTTCATGGTCGGCGTGCTCTCGGTGCAGAACCGCAGCATCTTCATGGGCGACGGCGGCGACAACGTCGTCCACCTCATGGCGATCTACCTGGTGCTGACGCGCTGCGCCCAGGTCTGGTCGCTGGACGCCCGCCGCGCGGCGCGCAACGCGCGGCGGGCCGCCGAGGGCCTGCCGCCCCTCCGGGACATCGTGGGCCCGGTGCTCTGGGTGGTCCTCGGCCACGTTCTCGTGACGGCCACCGTGATGGGCGGGCTCGGCGGCACCTGGTGGCTGCCGACGCTGCTGTGGATCCTCTGGCTCTCCGCTGCCGCGTGGTGGGTCGTGAACCGCTACGCGCCGCAGAGCGAGCCCCGCACCCTGCTCGACGTGCTGGCCAATCTCACGCACAACGCCACGCTCGCCGTGATCATGGCCGAGGTCTGCCTGATCTACGCGACCGCCGGCTGGTACAAGATCCAGGGCTCGCGTTGGCAGGACGGCACCGCGCTCTACTACCCGCTCAACCTCGACTACTTCACCCCGTGGCCCGCCCTCTCGGACATCCTGGGCGCCAGCGGGCTGATGGTTATGGTGCTGACGTACGGCACGGTCATCGTCCAGGTCGCCTTCCCGTTCACGCTGTTCAACCGGCGGGTCAAGAACGTCCTGTTGATCGTGATGATCGGTGAGCACGCGGGGATCGCCCTGCTGCTCGGGCTGCCCTTCTTCTCCATGGCGATGATCGCGGCCGACGCGGTGTTCCTGCCGACGGCCTTCCTCGTGTGGCTGGGCACCCGGGCCACGATCGGCAGGCGGCGACTGCTCTCCCGGCTGCCCGGCCGGTCCCGTACGCAGGGGAATACCGGGACGCCCGCCCGCGCGGACGGTACGGACGGACGGCCGGCGGACGGCCCGGCGCGGGGCGGCCACGGCGGTACGGAGGAGCCCCGGCTCCAGGGCGGCGGCGGGGGCCATACGCTCGTCGGGTGAGCAGTGAGACCGGCAGAACCCAAGAACCCCCGGCGGAACCCCTCCAGTACGACGAGGGCTACGGCCAGCCGATCGGCGTCGGGCCGCACCCGCTGCCCTGGCCCGACGACGAGCGCTACGACCCCGAGCTGCTGGCCCAGGGCGACCGGCGCAACGTCGGTGATGCCTACCGCTACTGGACGCGGGAGGCGATCGTCGCCGATCTCGACCTGCGGCGGCACGACTTCCATGTGGCCGTGGAGAACTGGACCCACGACTTCAACATCGGCTCGGTGGTCCGGACCGCCAACGCCTTCCTGGCCAAGGAGATCCACATCGTGGGCCGACGGCGCTGGAACCGGCGCGGCGCCATGGTCACCGACCGCTACCAGCACGTGCGCCACCACTCCGACACGGCGGACCTGACCGCCTGGGCGACGGCCGAGGGGCTGCCGATCATCGGAATCGACAACCTCCCCGGCGCCGTACCGCTGGAGCGCACCGAACTGCCGCGCCGCTGCGTCCTGCTGTTCGGACAGGAGGGGCCGGGCCTCACCGAGGAGGCGCGTGAGCACGCCACGACGGTGTGCTCGATCGCGCAGTTCGGCTCGACCCGGTCCATCAACGCCGGAGCCGCCGCGGCCATCGCGATGCACGCGTGGATCCAGCGGTACGCCGACGTCCCGGACCCGCGGGGGACCCGCTAGTCACGCCTGGCGGCGCACCTCCACCACACGGAAGCGGTTGGCGACGAACGCCGCGTCACACAGGGCCGCGTTGGCGGCCGGGTTGCCACCGGAGCCGTGGAAGTCGGAGAAGGCGGCGGTCTGGTTGACGAACACCCCGCCGGTCAGGTTCAGCGAGAGCTGGGCCGACTCGTCCAGGCAGACGTCCTCGATCGCGCGCTCCACCTCGGGGGAACTGGTGTACGCGCCGACCGTCATGGCGCCCTTCTCCCGGATCGTGCGGCGCAGCAGGTCCAGGGCGGCGGACGTCGACTCCACGGCGACGGCGAAGGACACCGGCCCGAAGCACTCCGAGAGGTAGGCGGCGCCGTCGTCGGGCTTGGTGCCGTCGAGCTTCACGACGACCGGTGTACGGACGACCGCGTCGGGGAACTCGGCATGGGCGACCGTACGCGAGGGAAGCGCGACCTCGCCCAGCTCTCCCGCCGCCTCCACCCGGGCCCTGACATCGGGGTTGACCAGCGCGCCGAGCAGGCCGGCGGCGCGGGCGTCGTCGCCGAGGAGTCCGGTGACGGCGGCCGAGAGGTCGGCGACCACGTCGTCGTAGGACTTGGCGCCGTCGTCGGTGGCGATGCCGTCCCGGGGGATCAGCAGGTTCTGCGGGGTGGTGCACATCTGGCCGCTGTACAGCGAGAGCGAGAACGCCAGGTTGGCCAGCATGCCCCGGTAGTCGTCGGTGGAGTCGACGACGATCGTGTTGACGCCGGCCTTCTCCGTGTAGACCTGGGCCTGGCGGGCGTTCTCCTCCAGCCAGTCGCCGAACGCGGTGGAGCCGGTGTAGTCGATGATCCGGATCTCGGGGCGGACCGCCAGGGTCTTGGCGATGCCCTCGCCGGGCCGCTCGGCGGCCAGCGCGACCAGGTTCGGGTCGAAGCCCGCCTCGCCCAGGACCTCGCGGGCGATGGACACCGTGAGGGCCAGGGGGAGCACGGCGCGCGGGTGGGGCTTGACCAGCACCGGATTGCCCGTGGCGAGGGAGGCGAAGAGGCCGGGATAGCCGTTCCACGTGGGGAACGTGTTGCAGCCGATGACCAGCGCGATCCCGCGGCCGGACGTGATGAACGACTTGTGCAGCTTGAGGGGGTCGCGCTTGCCCTGCGGCTTCGACCAGTCGGCCGTGTCGGGGGTGCGGACCTGCTCGCGATAGGCGTACGCCACGGCCTCCAGGCCGCGGTCCTGGGCGTGCGGGCCGCCCGCCTGGAACGCCATCATGAAGGCCTGACCGCTCGTGTGCATCACGGCGTGGGCCAGCTCATGGGTGCGGGCGCTGATCCGCGACAGGATCTCCAGACAGACCAGGGCCCGGATCTCCGGTCCCGCCGCCCGCCAGGCGGCGGTGCCGGCCTTCATCGCCGGCAGCAGGACATCCGGGTCGGCATGCGGATACTCGACGCCGAGCTCGGGACCGTACGGCGAGGTCTCACCGCCGACCCAGCCGTCGGTGCCCGGCTGCCCGAGGTCGAGCCGGGTGCCCAGCAGCGCGTCGAAGGCGGCCTTGCCCTCGGCCGCCCCGAGGCTGCCCGGGGCGCCGCCCTCGCCGTACGCCTTCGGGTGCTCGGGGTGCGGCGACCAGTACGCGCGGGTACTGATCACGTCGAGGGCCTGGTCGAGCGTGGGCCGGTGGGTCTCGGACAGCTGCTGGGGGGTGAGCGCGGAGGCCATGGCGGACCAACTCCTCATCGAGCCGGGCGGGGACGTACGGACGGAGTTAGAGTAACCGAACGATCGGTCGGGACAAGGGGTCCTCGGCAACCTGTGGACAACTTCGACGGTCCCCGCCTGTGCGGGGCTGATCCCTCATGGGGGAGGATCGCGGACATGACCACGGCCAAGCGGGACACGTACACACCGGAGACCCTGCTCACCGTCGCCGTCCGTGTCTTCAACGAGCGCGGCTACGACGGCACGTCCATGGAGCATCTCTCCCGGGCGGCGGGTATCTCCAAATCCTCCATCTACCACCATGTAGCGGGCAAGGAGGAGCTGTTGCGCCTGGCCGTGAGCCGGGCGCTCGACGGGCTCTTCGCCATCCTCGACGAGCCGGGGGCGCAGCGCGGGCGCGCGGTGGAGCGGGTCGAGTACGTCACGCGCCGGACCGTGGACGTGCTGATGGAGGAGGTCCCCTACGTCACCCTGCTGCTGCGGGTGCGCGGCAACACGAAGACGGAGCGCTGGGCGCTGGAGCGGCGCCGCGAGTTCGACCAGCGGGTGGCGGAGCTGCTCCAGGGCGCGGTCGCCGAGGGCGACCTCCGGGCCGACGTTGACATACGGCTGGCGACCCGGCTGCTGTTCGGCATGGTGAACTCGCTGGTCGAGTGGTACCGGCCGCAGCCGGGCGGATTCCCCGGCGAGGAGCAGCTCGCGGACACGGTCGTCAAGCTGGCCTTCGAGGGCATGCGGGCGAGCGGCGCCCGCTGAGCCCGCCGGGCATCGGGCTCCCGCGCACGGTCCGGTAACCGTACGTATCGTCGTCGGGCGACCACGCACGGCACGGTCCGGTGGCCGTACGTTTCACCGTCCGGCGACCGCGCACGGCACGGTCAGGCGAGTTCGGCCGGCCGGTCCGGGAGCGGTCCGAGGTCCGTCTCCTCGAACACCAGCAGCGTGCGCGTCGAGAGCACCTCGGGGATGGACTGGATCCGGGTGAGGACCAGCTCGCGCAGTGCCCGGTTGTCCGGCGTGTGCACCAGAAGCAGTACGTCGAAGTCGCCGCTGACCAGGGCGAGGTGTGAGGCCCCCGGCAGCGCCTGGAGCTGCTCGCGCACGGTGCGCCAGGAGTTCTGCACGATCTTGAGCGTGATGTACGCGGATGCGCCCTGGCCGGCCCGCTCGTGGTCGAGCCGGGCGCCGAAGCCGCGGATCACGCCGTCCTCGACGAGTCGGTTGATCCGGGCGTAGGCGTTGGCGCGCGAGACGTGGACCCGCTCGGCCACGGACCGTATCGAGGCGCGGCCGTCCGTCTGGAGGATGCGCAGGATGTCGCGGTCGATGGCGTCCAGCGGCCGCGCGGGCGGAACCGGCACCGGCTCCGGGCTCGCGGGGGCGGCGGCCGACGGTGCCGGGGCCGGCGGGGTCCGCTCCTGCTCCTCGCCCCTGTCGGCCATTTGTTCAGCTGCCATCGGCCCGCGCCTCCCTGTCGTGGACGACCTGTACCCATCCCAGGCTGTGGAGAACCGTTTGTCCACAGGCTGGCGGTGCCTGTAGCCAAAATGCGCCTGCGACCGAACAATCGGTAGGTGAGGCGCGCCACACCCGTGCCTCGCCCAGCTCCCGATGTCTCGCTCCGATCGACACCCTCGACACCCATCGACACCGCCGATCGACTCGACACCGCCGATCGACACCCCTCGATCTCCCCCGATGCCAGGAGGTGCTTCTCATGACGGTCCAAGAGCTGCCCGGCGCGGCCGCCTACCGGCCCACGCCGCCCCCGGCCTGGAAGCCGATCACCGACCCCGCCCCGCTGCTCCCGGACCCGGAGCCCTATCGGGTGCTCGGTACGGACGCGGTCGCCGATGTCGACCCCGAGCTGCTGCTCCGCCTCCACGCGGAGCTGGTGCGCGGGCGCCGCTACAACGCCCAGGCCACCGCGCTGACGAAGCAGGGCCGGCTGGCGGTCTACCCGTCGAGCACCGGTCAGGAGGCGTGCGAGATCGCCGCCGCCCTGGTGCTGGAGGAGCGCGACTGGCTCTTTCCCAGCTACCGCGACACGCTCGCGGCCGTCGCGCGCGGCTTGGACCCGGTCGAGGCGCTGACCCTGCTGCGCGGCGACCGGCACACCGGCTACGACCCGCGCGAGCACCGCATCGCCCCGCTGTGCACCCCGCTCGCCACCCAGCTCCCGCACGCCGTGGGGCTGGCGCACGCCGCCCGGCTCAAGGGCGACGACGTGGTGGCGCTCGCCATGGTCGGCGACGGCGGCACCAGCGAGGGCGACTTCCATGAAGCGCTGAATTTCGCGGCCGTCTGGAAGGCCCCGGTCGTCTTCTTCGTCCAGAACAACGGCTTCGCGATCTCCGTGCCGCTGGCCAAGCAGACCGCCGCCCCCTCCCTCGCCCACAAGGCCGTCGGATACGGGATGCCGGGCCGCCTGGTCGACGGCAACGACGCGGCGGCGGTGCACCAGGTGCTGAGTGAGGCCGTGGCGCGGGCCCGGCGTGGCGAGGGCCCGACGCTGGTCGAGGCGGTCACCTACCGCATGGAGGCCCACACCAACGCCGACGACGCCACGCGCTACCGGGTCGACAGCGAGGTGGAGGCGTGGAAGGCGCACGACCCGGTGCGGCTGCTGGAGCGTGAGCTGACGGAGCGCGGGCTGCTGGACGACGCGGGCATCGAGCAGGCGAAGGAGGCCGCCGAAGGCATGGCCGCCGCCCTGCGCGACCGGATGAACGCGGATCCGGAGCTGACCCCGATGGACCTCTTCACCCATGTGTACGCCGAGCAGACGAGCCAGCTCCGGGAGCAGGCCGCCGCCCTGCGCGCCGAACTGGACGCCGAGCAGGATCACGACGAGCACGGCCCGGAGGCAGGACGATGACCACGGCGGCAGTGACGGCCGACGGGCGCCCCGCGAAGGCGAAACCGGCCACGATGGCGCAGGCCCTCGGGCGCGCGCTTCGTGACGCGATGGCCGAGGACCCCACCGTCCATGTGCTCGGTGAGGACGTGGGCACGCTCGGCGGGGTCTTCCGGATCACCGACGGGCTGGCGAAGGAGTTCGGCGACGACCGCTGCACCGACACCCCGCTGGCCGAGGCCGGCATCCTCGGCGCGGCCGTCGGCATGGCGATGTACGGGCTGCGGCCCGTGGTGGAGATGCAGTTCGACGCGTTCGCCTACCCGGCGTTCGAGCAGCTGATGAGCCATGTCGCCAAGATGCGCAACCGCACCGGCGGAGCCATGCCGCTGCCGATCACCGTGCGGGTGCCGTACGGCGGCGGAATCGGCGGGGTCGAGCACCACAGCGACTCCTCCGAGGCGTACTACATGGCCACCCCCGGCCTGCACGTCGTCACACCGGCCACGGTCGACGATGCGTACGGGCTGTTGCGGGAGTCGATCGCCTCGGACGACCCGGTGGTCTTCCTGGAGCCGAAGCGGCTCTACTGGTCCAAGGCCGACTGGTCGCCCGAAGCCCCCGCCGCGGTCGAGCCGATCGGCAAGGCCGTGGTGCGCCGGCCCGGGCGCAGCGCCACCCTGATCACGTACGGGCCCTCGCTGCCGGTCTGCATGGAGGCCGCCGAGGCGGCCCTCGCCGAGGGCTGGGACCTCGAAGTGGTCGACCTGCGCTCGCTGGTGCCGTTCGACGACGAGACGGTGGCCGCGTCGGTGCGCCGTACCGGGCGGGCTGTCGTCGTGCACGAGTCCCCCGGATTCGGCGGTCCCGGCGGCGAGATCGCGGCCCGGATCACCGAGCGGTGCTTCCACCATCTCGAGGCTCCGGTGCTGCGGGTGGCCGGGTTCGACATCCCCTACCCGCCGCCCATGCTGGAGCGGCACCATCTGCCTGGAGTGGACCGGGTGCTCGACGCGGTGGCCCGGTTGCAGTGGGAGGCGGACAGCTGATGGCCCAGGTGCTCGAATTCAAGCTGCCGGACCTCGGCGAGGGACTGACCGAGGCCGAGATCGTCCGCTGGCTGGTGGAGGTCGGCGATGTCGTCGCCATCGACCAGCCCGTCGTCGAGGTCGAGACGGCCAAGGCGATGGTGGAGGTGCCCTGCCCCTACGGGGGCGTGGTGACCGCGCGCTTCGGCGAGGAAGGCACGGAACTTCCGGTCGGAGCACCGCTGCTGACGGTCGCCGTCGGAGCCCCGGAGGGGACGGTCTCCGCCCCCTCCTTGTCCTCCGGACCCGACACGTCCTCCCCCTCCGGCTCCGACAAGGGCTCCGGCTCCGACACGGCGTCCTCGGGCGGCTCGGGGAACGTGCTCGTGGGGTACGGGACCGGCGCCCCGGCCGCACGCCGTCGGCGCATCCGTCCGGGCCGGCTCGACCGGGCGGTGGTCGAGTCCACGGGGCTCGGGGCCCCGGTCGCCGAGTCCCCGGTGGCCGAGATCCTGGTCGCCGATGCCCCGGTGCATGAGGGGCCCGTGCCGGTGGTCTCGCCGCTGGTACGCCGGCTGGCCCGGCAGCACGACATCGATCTGCGGAGGCTGGCGGGCTCGGGCCCCGACGGGCTGATCCTGCGCGCCGACGTCGACCGGGCGATCCGGGCGGCGGAGGAGACCGCGGCGGCGACGGCGCGCGCGGCCCAGGCACCGGCCCGGTCGCAGCCGAAGTCCGCGACCCCGTCGGCATCCCCGGCCGCAGCCCCGAACGGCGTAGCCGCCGCTGCGGACGCCGAGCGGATTCCGCTGCGCGGGGTGCGCGGAGCGGTCGCCGACAAGCTGTCGCGCAGCCGGACCGAGATTCCCGACGCCACCTGCTGGGTCGACGCCGACGCCACCGAGCTGATGGCGGTCAGGGCCGCGATGAACGCGGCCACGGGCCCGTCCGCCGGGCCGAAGGTGTCGGTCCTGGCCCTGCTGGCGCGGATCTGCACGGCGGCGCTGGCCCGGTTCCCCGAGCTCAACGCCACCGTGGACACGGAGGCCCGGGAGATCGTCCGGCTGCCCGGCGTGCACCTCGGGTTCGCGGCCCAGACCGAGCGGGGCCTCGTCGTCCCGGTGGTCCGGGACGCGCACACCCGTAACGCCGAGTCGATCGGGGCCGAGATCGCCCGGCTGACCGAGCTGGCGCGCACCGGGAAGCTCAGCCCGGCACAACTGACCGGGGGCACGTTCACGCTGAACAACTACGGGGTGTTCGGGGTCGACGGTTCGACGCCGATCATCAACCACCCGGAGGCGGCGATGCTCGGCGTGGGCCGGATCATGCCCAAACCCTGGGTGCACCAGGGCGAACTGGCCGTACGTCAGGTCGTCCAGCTGTCCCTCACCTTCGACCACCGGGTGTGCGACGGCGGAACGGCGGGTGGCTTCCTCCGGTACGTGGCGGACTGCGTGGAGCAGCCGGCGATCCTGCTGCGCACCGTTTAGGCGCGCCTGCGTTTCCTGCGGCTACCCATGACGCCCCCGCCGGGGTGGCCGGTTCTCCGGCCACCCCGGCGGGGGCGTCGCCGCAGGGCACCGCCCATACTCGACGCATGACCGCCTACGACGTGATCGTCCTTGCCGGAGGGGCCGCGAAGCGGCTCGGCGGCGCCGACAAGCCAGGAGTCCGGGTGGGCGGCCGGGCGCTGCTCGACCGGGTCCTCGCAGCATGCGACGGCGCGGCTCGTACCGTCGTGGTGGGCGACCGTCGCGCGACCGTCCGGCCGGTCGTCTGGACCCGGGAAGTGCCCCCGGGCGGCGGACCGTTGGCGGCGCTGGGTGCGGGGCTGCGGCTGACGACGGCGGACCACGTTCTCGTTCTCTCCGCCGACCTTCCGTTCCTCGGCCCGGGCACCGTCGACGCGCTGCTCGCCGCCGCCGTACAGCCCGGCGGGGAAGGGGCCCTGTGCACCGATTCCGACGGGCGCGACCAGCCGCTCGTGGCCGCGTACCGGGCCGAGCCGCTCCGCCGTGAGCTGGCCCTGATCGCCACCGAGCACGGAAGCCTCGCCGGGCTTCCGCTCCGGATGCTGACGGCCGAACTGGACCTCGCCCGGGTCGACGCGGGCGCTGACGCCGCGTTCGACTGCGACACTTGGGACGACATCGCCGCCGCCCGAGCCCGGATCAGGGAGCATGGGGCCGTGCTGGACGAATGGATCACCTCGGTCAAGAACGAACTGGGAATCGAACTCGACGTCGACTCCGGTGTCCTGCTCGACCTCGCCAGGGACGCCGCGCACGGAGTCGCCCGGCCCGCCGCCCCGCTCACGACCTTCCTGGTCGGGTACGCGGCGGCAAGGGCGAGCGTCGGCGCCGGCCCGGACGAGGCCGCCGCGGCGGTCGCGGAGGCCTCGCGCAAGGCCGCCGCCCTCGCTCTGCGCTGGGAAGCGGAGACGGCGGAAGCAGCGGAGGCGGATGAGTCGGCGACATCGGCGAGTGAGGGCGGCGGCGCGGCGGGCGGGGCGAAGCCCGACAGGGGCCGCGAGGGGACCGGGACACCGTGACCGGCTCCGACGGGCCGCACCGCGAGTCCGGCAGCGACTTCCGTCCCGCCGGGCCCGCGAGCGAACGAGCACGCGAGGAGGAGGAGCGGGCCGTCGAGCAGGCCCTCGCCCTGGTCGGCGGGTCCGACCGCACCGGCGGGTCGGGCGGGCGCCCCAACCGCAGCCAGGACCATCGCGGCGACCAAGACCCCCGGGGCCACCAGGACTCCCGGGGCCACCACGACTCCCGGGGCCACCAAGGCCCCCGGGACGAGGACCCGCACCCCGGGCCGAGCAGCGACGGCGCCCCCTACAACGACCGCGACGACGCCCCGCGCGACGGTCGCACCACCGCCGCCACCGCCAATACCACCACCAACGCCGCGTCCACCACCCCGGCCCCCAGCAGCGAACAGCCGCTCCTCCCCGACCGGTCCTCCCCAAAGGACCCCGCAAAGCCCCCGTCCCCACCGCCCCCCTGGGACCGGGCGCGGGCGATCGCGGCCCGGGCGGGGCGGGGCGGCCCGACCCCGACGATCCGGTTGCCGCTCGACCGCGCCCTGGGGCACGTGCTGGCCGAGGCGCTCGGCGCGCTCACCGATCTGCCGTCCTTCGACACCTCGGCGATGGACGGCTGGGCGGTCGCCGGGCCCGGGCCCTGGGCGTTCGAGACCGGGGCGGGGCTCCTCGCCGGTCGCGCCCCGGCCGCCGCGCTGCCCGACGGAACCGCCGTACGGATCGCCACCGGCGCCCGCGTGCCGCCGGACACCACGGCGGTCATCCGCAGCGAGCACGCCCATGTCGACGAGGCCAGGGGGCTGCTGCACGCTCGGCGGTCCGTGGTCACCGGGCAGGACATCAGGGCCCGGGGCCAGGAATGCCGTTCGGGCGAGCAGCTCATCCCGGCCGGGACGGTCGTGACCCCGGCGGTGCTCGGCCTCGCCGCGGCCGCCGGGTACGACGCGCTGCCCGTCGTGCCTCGTCCACGCGTCGACATCCTCGTCCTCGGCGACGAACTGCTCAACGCCGGTCTGCCGCACGACGGGCTGATCCGGGACGCCCTCGGTCCCATGCTGGGCCCCTGGCTGCGGGCCCTCGGCGCCGAGGTCTCCGGCCCCCGCCGGCTCGGAGACGACGCCGGGGCCCTGCGCGATGCCCTCGCCTCCTCCGACGCCGACCTGATCGTCACTACCGGGGGCACCGCCGCCGGTCCGGTCGACCATGTGCACCCGGTCCTCGACGCCCTCGGGGCCGAACTACTGGTGGACGGGGTCGCGGTCCGTCCCGGCCACCCCATGGTGCTGGCCCGGCTGTCGCCGGACGGGCCGTATGTCGTCGGGCTGCCGGGCAATCCGCTCGCGGCCGTATCAGGTCTGCTGACGCTCGCGGAACCGCTGCTCGCGGGCATCGCGGGCCGCCCCGCCCAGGATCCGTACCGGGCCCTCGTCCATGCCGAGGTGCACGGCCATCCGCACGACACCCGCCTCGTCCCCGTGGTCCACCGGCCGGGCCGGGCGGGCGGCCGGGACCATGTCGCGCCGCTGCGCTACAACGGGCCCGCGATGCTGCGGGGGGTCGCAGGGGCGGACGGGCTGGCCGTCGTGCCGCCGGGCGGGGTACGGTCCGGCACCGAGGTGGAGATTCTGGATCTCCCATGGGCCCCGGCGACGCCGTGGACGGAAGGGTGTTTCACGTGAAACTTCCCGGCCACGATGCGATGGCCAGGCAGGCCGACGAACTGGTCCTGCCGACGCGGGTGATGCTGCCTCGCCGGGTGACCGTGGGCCCGGCCCGCCAGGTCGCCAAACGCCTGTTGATGGCGCTGCTCGTGCTGGCCGCGACCGTGCTGATCGTCTGGCTCGACCGCAGCGGCTACAACGACAACGCCGACGGTGAGGTCGACCTGCTCGACGCGATCTACTACGCGACGGTCACCCTCTCCACCACCGGGTACGGCGATATCACGCCGCAGAGCGACGGGGCACGACTGATCAACGTGGTGCTCGTGACACCCCTGCGCGTCATGTTCCTGATCATCCTGGTCGGTACCACTCTCGAAGTCCTCACGGAACGGACTCGGGAGGACTTCCGGCTGAAGCGTTGGAGATCCAACTTGCGAGACCACACCGTCGTCGTCGGCTTCGGCACGAAAGGCCGTTCGGCGATTCTCACCCTCTGTACCACCGGCCTGTCGAAGGAACAGATCGTCGTCGTCGACCCGGCCTCCAAGGTGATCGAGGCCGCCAACGCCGAGGGATACACCGGCGTTCTCGGTGACGCCACCCGCAGCGATGTGCTGCTGCGCGCCGAGCTCCAGAAGGCGCGTCAGATCATCATCGCGACCCAGCGCGACGACACCGCCGTCCTGGTCGCGCTGACCGCGCGCCAGTTGAACCGCGGAGCGAAGATCGTCGCCGCGGTCCGTGAGGAGGAGAACGCGCCCCTGCTCCGGCAGTCCGGCGCGGACGCGGTGATCACCAGCGCCAGTGCCGCCGGGCGGCTGCTCGGCCTCTCCGTGCTCAGTCCGAGCGCGGGCACCGTGATGGAGGACCTGATCCAGCAGGGCAGCGGCCTCGATCTCGTCGAACGGCCGGTCATAAAGGCCGAGGTGGGCAAGAACGTACGGGAGACCGATGACCTGGTCGTCAGTGTGCTGCGCGGACACCGGCTGCTCGGTTACGACGATCCGGCGGCCAGCCCCCTGCAGTTGACGGACCGGGTCATCACCATCGTCCGGGCGAGCCCCAGTTCGGCCGGGGCCCCGAAGAACCCGATGCCTCCGCACCAGCGACCCTGATCGACGAGGCGTCCGCCCGGGCGAGCGCGGCGGGGGTAGCCTCGCGGCCATGCATGCGATCACGATTCCCGAACCCGGCGGCCCCGAGGCGCTCGTGTGGGCCGAGGTGCCCGATCCCGTACCCGGCGACGGCGAGGTCCTCGTCGAGGTCGTCGCCGGCGCTGTGAACCGTGCCGACGTGCTCCAGCGGCAGGGCTTCTACGATCCGCCGCCCGGCGCGTCCCCCTACCCCGGACTGGAGTGCTCGGGCCGTATCGTCGCGCTCGGTCCCGGGGTGACCGGGTGGGCGGTCGGCGACGAGGTGTGCGCCCTGCTGTCGGGCGGCGGTTACGCGGAGAAGGTCGCCGTGCCTGCCGGCCAGCTCCTCCCCGTACCGGAGGGCGTCGGCCTGGTGGAGGCTGCTGCGCTGCCCGAGGTCACCGCCACGGTGTGGTCCAACGTCTTCATGGTGTCCCATCTGCGCCCCGGCGAGACCTTCCTGGTGCACGGCGGCTCCAGCGGCATCGGCACGATGGCGATCCAGCTGGCGAAGGCGGTCGGCGCCCGGGTCGCGGTCACGGCGGGCAGCCCGGAGAAGCTCGCGCGGTGCGCCGAGCTGGGGGCGGACATCCTCATCAACTACCGCGAACAGGACTTCGTCGAGGAGATCCGGGAGAACACCGCAGGGGCGGGGGCCGACGTCATCCTGGACCTGATCGGTGCGAAGTACCTGGACCGGAACGTTCAGGCGCTCGCCGTCAACGGCCGCCTCGCGATCATCGGTCTCCAGGGCGGCGCCAAGGGCGAGCTGAACCTCGGCGCCCTGCTGACCAAGCGGGCCGCCGTCACCGCGACCTCGCTGCGGGGCCGCCCGCTCCAGGAGAAGGCCGCCATCGTCGCAGCCGTACGCGAGCACGTGTGGCCGCTGATCGGCGGCGGGGTGGTCAAGCCCGTGGTGGACCGGGCGCTGCCGATGGCGGACGCCGCCGAGGCGCACCGGGTGCTGGAGTCCAGCGCGCACATCGGCAAGGTGCTGCTGGTGGGGCCGTCGGCCGGTTGATCAGGACCGTTCCCGATCCGGGCGCGGCCCGGATCGGGAACGGACGCGGATTTACAGGTACGGGCCCGAGCGGATCGGTCCGTGCGGGTCCGCGCCGCCTTCCTCGTCCTCGTGGGCCATGCCGGGCGGCAGGGCGCGGCGCATCTGCTCCAGCTGGGCGCGGGCCGCCATCTGCTGGGCGAACAGCGCCGTCTGGATGCCGTGGAAGAGGCCCTCCAGCCAGCCCACCAGCTGGGCCTGAGCGATGCGCAGTTCGGCCTCGGAGGGCACCGACTCCTCGGTGAACGGCAGGGAGAGCCGCTCCAGCTCCTCGACCAGCTCGGGCGCCAGCCCGTCCTCCAGCTCCTTCACGGAGCTGGCATGAATCTCCTTGAGCCTGACCCGGCTCGCCTCGTCGAGAGGAGCCGCCCTGACCTCCTCCAGAAGCTGCTTGATCATGCTGCCGATGCGCATGACCTTCGCGGGCTGTTCCACCATTTCCGTCACCGGGACCTCGCGCGACTCGTCGTCACTGGCACCGCCGCCGATAGCCATTCCGTCCTGGCCCACGACAAGGACCTGCGGGTGCTCCTGCGACCGGTCATTCCTCGGCATTTCCATGCCGCCATTGTCTCGCACACATGCCGTACACCACGGTGGTGCCCCCGAGAACGGAAGATCCACCGTCCTCGGGGGCACCGTACCCTTCCGGGAGACCCGGACGCGGCGGTCAGCCCGCGCGCCGGGCCAGGGTCAGCCGGGAGCTGGTGAGACCGGCGGCCAGCAGTCCGGCGAGCACCGGGACGACCAGGGCCAGCAGCCCGACGGTCTCCCACGGCATCACAATCGGCGTGTACGCCGACTGCATCGGATCCGCCCGCATGTCCTCCAGCGCCGCGCGCAGGTCGGTCAGGCGCAGGGCGACCGCGGGGACGAGCCCCGCCACCGTCCCCAGCAGGACCCCGGTCAGGGCGACGACCAGGCACTGGAAGCCGGACAGCGAACGCCGTACGCCCGGGGGCGCGCCCACCGCGCTGAGCGTGGTGAGATCGGCCTCCGCGTCGGCCTTGGACAGCCCGGTGGTGATGGCCGCCGCGCCCAGGGTCACCACTCCGGCGAAGAGGGCGAGGATCAGCAGGATCGTGTCGTCCTGGGTCCGGAACATCTCGTTCGAGCTCATCAGGTAGGCACGGTTTCCGGCCCGGTCGAGCGCCGCGTAGGCCGCCTGGCTCTCGGCGTCCGTGGCATCGCGGCCGAGCGCGTAGAAGCTGCCGTAGTCCTCGACGTGCAGTCCGAGCCGTTCGGCGGTCTTCTCCGGCATGACCATGCGGATGCCGGGGGTCGCCGCGAAGCGGTCCGACGCGACGTACACCTTCAGCCGGTCGGTGGTGGTGCGGGCCTTGCCGGGGTGCTGGGCCCGGTTCTCCTTGTCCCGGTCGTTGTAGAGGTGGGTTGCCTTGAGGGTGACCTCGCCGTTCTTCGCGTACGCCGAGTTCAGCAGGACGGGGGTGCCGTCGGCCAGGGCCTTCGCCGCCGCCGGGTCGTCGAGCTTCACATAGGTGGCGAGGACGTCCGCCCCGCCAATGATGATCTTGTGGTCTCCGGTGCCGAACGCGACCATCGTGTAGTTCTCGTCCGTGCAGGCCGGGGACTTCATCATCCGTTTGTGCTCGTCGGCGGAGAGCCGCAGGGCGAGTTCCTTGGCGCCCTTGCCCTTGAGCGGGCAGCTGTGGCCCTTGCCGGTGGGCTTGACGAGTTCGAGGGTGCCGCAGCCGTTCTCCTCCTCGTAGTAGACCGAGCAGTCGCTGCCGGCCCAGACCCGCCCGAAGTCGGCGGCCTTGCCGCTGACCGGGTAGTTCTGCTCGACGGCTGCCCGGGAGCGGGGGAGTTCGGCGTCCGCGCCGATGTCGGCGGCCGCCAGCGCGACGGTGCCCGGGGTCAGGTTGGGCTCGAAGTCGTACGCGTGCTGCGCGGCGCTGCTGCTGGTGTACGTGGCGATGGCGACGCTGCCCGCGACGGCCGCCATCACGGCGGCGACGGCGGGGGCGGTGCGGCCACGGTTGCGGGCCGCGTCCCGCAGGGCGATCCTGGGCGTCAGCGGGAGCCGTCGGCCGAGCCGGCCGAGGAAGCCGACGATCACCGGGATGCAGCCGAGCACGCCCAGTTCGGCCAGGACGGAACCGCCGGCGACGAAGGCGGTGTCGCCGGCGACCCCGCCGTAGACCGCGACGCCGACACCCGCCGTGAGCGCGATGACGCCGATCACGGGCAGCACGCGGGAGCCGCGACGGGTGCCGCGCCGGCCGGTGAGCGACTCCAGGACCGACTGGCGGCCCGCGACGATCGCCGGGGCGAGCGCCGCGAGGACACCGGTGACCAGGCCGAGCGCGGCGATGGCGAGGATCTCCCAGGGCCGTACGGTCAGTTCGCCGAAGCGGTTGCCGGTGAAGTCCTCGATCATCGGGCGGAACAGGGCGGTCAGGCCGAACCCGGCGCCGACCCCGGCCACCGCGCCGACCGCGCCGAGCACCACGCCGCCCGCGAGCACCACGGCCCGGACCTGGGCCCGGCTGCCGCCGCACGAGCCGACCAGGCCCAGCTGGCGACGCGAACGCCGCGCGCCCACGGCGAACGCCGGACCGGCCAGCAGCACGATCTCCAGGACGGCCATGGCGGACACCGTGAGAACCGCGGCGGTCGTCTCCGCCTCGGTGGAGTACCCGCTGCTCATCAAGGACATCGGGACCTCGGAGTCCGGCGGCGGGTTCAGGGCGACCTGGCGGGACTTGACCACCACGCCCCTCTCGTTGGCCGCGAGGATGTCCTGCCAGGTCACACCCGCCCCGGCCGGTCCCTTCACCAGCCACTTCGGGTCGCTCGGCTGGGGCGGCAGGATCGTCTTGTCGCGGTCGGCGGTCTTCTGCCACGGGGCGATGACCGATCCGGGGAGCGCGTAGAGGGCGTCCGCCCGCAGGTCGGCGGGGAGTTCGACCGTGCCGGTGAGGGTGTAGGTCAGCTCGGGTCCGCGCACGGTGACGGAGTCGCCGATGGACAGCCCGGAGGCCTTGACGAAGTCCGAGGTCGCGGCGATCTCGTCCGGCTTGCGCGGGTAGGCGCCGTCGGTCAGCTCGATCCGGCCGCGCAGCATCGCGTCGGAGATGCGCAGCTCGCTGATCTCGGTGTCGGTGATGCCGTGCCGGGTGGTGACCGACGCCGGGAGGCTCCGCTCGGTCAGATACCGCGAGCCCTCCGGGAAGGCGGCCGGCACGTCGACCGGCTTCGCCTGCTCCTCGGGGGTCGGGTCCGGGGCGCCCTCGGGGGTGCTCCAGTTGATGCCGTCGGGCATCTGCTGAAGCTTCACCGGGCCGATGCTCGTGGACATGAACCGAGCGTCGGCCGACCCCAGTTCCGCCGTCAGCTCCTCGGCCTTGGTGGGCAGGGCGCTGCGGTACGTGAGGTCGGCGGCGGTCACGCCGAGGACCGGCAGGGCGATCATCGCGACGACCAGGGCGCTGCGGCCCTTGGCCCGTGCCGCGTCGCGCCGGGCTATGCGGAAGGCTGCGCGCCAACCGGAGAGAGGGCTCACGCGGTGGCCTCGGAGCTTCCGGCGGCGAGCAGGGAGTCGGCTCCCGCGGTCGCCGTCTGGTCGACGATCGAGCCGTCCCGGAGGAACACGACCCGGTCGGCCCAGGCCGCGTACCGGGGTTCATGGGTCACCATGACGCCGGCCGCGCCCTGGTCGCAACGGGTGCGCAGCAGGGCGAGGACCGCCTCGCCGGTCTCGGAGTCGAGCGCTCCGGTCGGCTCGTCGGCGAGTACGAGGCGCCGGTCGCCGACGAGGGCGCGGGCGATGGCGACGCGCTGCTGCTGGCCGCCGGACATCTCGTCGGGGAAGCGGTCGGCGATCGCTTCGAGTCTCATCTCGGCCAGTGCGGCGAGGGCCTCCTGGCGGGCCTTGCGCACGGAGACGCCGTCGAGTTCGCGGGGCAGCGCGATGTTCTCGGCGGCGGTCAGGGCGGGGATGAGGTTGTAGTCCTGGAAGACGTAGCCGACGCTGCGGCGGCGCAGGGCGGCCATCCCCTTGGGGCCGAGGGCGGCGAGGTCCTGGCCCTCGATGACGACCTGGCCGCTCGTGGCGGTGTCGAGCCCGCCGGCCAGGGTCAGCAGGGTGGACTTGCCGGAGCCGGAGGGCCCCATCACGGCGACCAGTTCGCCGGGGTGCACCGAGAGGTGGATCCCGCGCAGGGCGTGCACCTCGGCGACGCCGGAGCCATGGGTACGGGTCAGCGCCCGCAGTTCGAGTACGGGGCTGCCGCCGGGCGTCCCGGAGGACGACGGGGGCGGCTGGGTGGCGGACGCGGGCATGACGGGTGGTTCCCCCTAGGAACAGCTGGTGACGAAGCAGGGATGGTCCGGGTCGGGCAGGAGCGGCGGCGCCGGTGTGTCAGCGCCTGGAGCGGGCCCGGTCGGCCAGCGCCCGGGCCGGACCGCGGGTGGCCGTGGGGCCGGGCTCGGTGGAGGGCTCGGTGGCGGCGGCCTCGGCGAGGCGGACGAGCCGGGACTCGCAGTGGTCGAGCCAGCGGGCCTCGGCCTCCGCCTGGAAGATCAGCTGCTCCACGACGAGGAGCCAGGCGACCTCGTCCCGGTTGGCGGGGACGTCGGCGAGGGCCTGGGCCTTGAGCCGGGTGTAGTCCTGCATCGCCTTGAGCGTGTGGTGGCGCTGGGACTGGATGACGTCCCGGATGTCGACGCCCGGGGCCCCCACGGCCATGGCGAGCTTGATGGCCAGTTCGTCGCGGGGCGGACTGGTGCGGTCCACGGGCGTCTCGAACCAGCTGCGCAGTTCGGTGCGGCCCTCGTCGGTGATCGTGTAGAGGTCGTGCCCGGCGTCGTCCGAACCGTCCTGGACGATCAGGCCGTCGCGCTCCAGCCGGCTGAGCGTCGTGTAGACCTGGCCGACGTTCAGGGGCCAGGTGGAGCCGGTGCGCGACTCGAACTCGGTGCGGAGCTGGGACCCGTAACGAGGGCCCCGCTCCAGCAGGGCCAGCAGGCCGTGACGAATGGACATACTGAGTATGTATACCGAGTATGTTCGCCTTGGCAAGTCTCCCGGGAGCCGGACGGAAGGGGGCGCGACGCCGCATGCGCGTGGCGATGAACGCCCGGTTCGCGCGATGCATGACGCTCAGTGGCGTAGGCCGCCTCAGTTCGCGCGGCGCATACGGAACGCGAGGAAGCCCAGTCCCAGCCCGACCAGGGCGATGCCCGTACCGAGCGAGACCTCCTGCACCCGCCGCACGGCTGCGGCGTCCAGCGCCTGCCCGGACCGTTGCCCCGGATCGCTGAAGGCGTCGGCCGGCGGGGTGGAAGCCGGCAGGTCGACCGGGTCCGCGAGCCCTTCGCCGACCTCCTCGGGCGGCTCCTCCGCGACGGGGTCCTCCGCCCGCGCCAGCTCCATCGGCGACAGCGACCGCCCGGGGCGCGTCTTGCCCGCTCCGGCCTCACGCCCGGCCAGGGGTGCGGTCGAACCGGACACCTCGGGCGAGGCGGAAGGGGAGGAAGAGGGCTCCGGCGCGTCGCCCTCGGGCCCGGAACCGGCTCCGGCGGGGATCTGCGCCCCGCTACCGGTCGCCGCCGGGGAGACCGAAGCGGACGCGGCCGGCCCGGTCCCCGACGCTCCCGAAGCCGGAACGCCGGACGGCAGGGGCAGCGCGGAGGGGACTGCCGAGGGTGAGGCGGAGCCCGACGGGCCGGGGGGCGAGGACGCGGCGGCGGCGGGGCTCGACGTTCCCGGTCCCGCGGCGGTGACGGAAGGCGGACCGTCGGGCGCCGAGGAACCGTGAGCGGGGCCGACCGACGGCCCCAGCGCCGCTCCGGCCGCCGCCAGCAGACAGACCGCACACCTCGACGACCATGCGGCCGGAAGTCCTGGACCCATGAGATCAGCGTCACACGGGGCCCCGCATCCGGCATCCCGGACGCGGTATCCGGAAGGCAGGGGCCTGTTAACGGTCCACGTACCGGTCCATGACGAAGATCCGGCGAGATCCGTGAACCGTAACGATCACCTTCGGACACCGACGTTTCAGGACGGGTTACCGGTGTTCAGGACGGTCTGCCGGTGGTTCAGGACGGCTTGCCGGTGGAGACCTTCAGCTCGAAGTGGGCGCCACGCTCGTCGACCGCAGCACCGGAGGACGGGAACTGGCCGACGACCTGGTCCTCGGCGTAGGTGTTGCCCGGCTCCTCGATCACCTTGATCGTCCAGCCCGCCGCGGCCGCGCACGACTTCGCCGACAGGATGTCCTTGTAGATGAAGTTCGGTGCGCGGACCTTCTTCGGGTCGTTGGAGTCCTCGGAGGCGTTCGAGCACTCCGTTTCCTTCATCGTCCGATTGCGCTCCGGCGGGCGGTAGCCCTCCACCTGCTCGGTGCCCGTCTCGCCGCCCTTGCCCGCCTCGTCGTCCTTGCCGCCGCCCTGGAGGGCGATCGCGGTGATCAGACCGCCGACGGCCAGCAGGGCCACGACGATCGAGCCGACGATGACCGGCATGTTCCGCTTGGAGCCGGCGCGGTCGGTGGTGCCGACGGCCGTCGCGTGCTGCGGGCTGATCGAGTACGGCGGCGGGGTCTGGTGCGACAGCGGACCCGGGGTCGGGTAGCCCTGTACCTGGCCGGACTGCGGGTAGCCGTAGCTCGGGGCGGGCGCGGGGGTGGGCTGGCTGTACGGCCCCGGCTGCTGGTGCGGGTGGGGCTGGTACGGCGTCTGGACGCTCTGGGGTGCCGGAGCGCTCTGGTCGACCGGCGGGAACACCGCCGAGCCGACGCCGGAGCCGCTGTTGGCGGGCCCCCCGCCGGACACGATCATCGGGGCGCCGGTCTGCCCGCCGGAGGCGTTGAGCACGCGGGCGATCTCGTCGCGCATCGCGGCGGCGCTGGGGAAGCGCTCGTTCGGGTTCTTCTTGAGGGCGCGGGCCACGAGGGCGTCCATCGCCGGGGTGACCGACCGGTTGATGCTGGAGGGCGCGACCGGCTCCTCCTGCACATGCGCGTACGCGATGGCCAGCGGCGAGTCCGCGTCGAACGGGATCCGGCCGGTGAGCAGCTGGAAGAGCATGATGCCCACCGAGTACAGGTCGGACCGGGCGTCGACGCCGCGGCCGAGGGCCTGCTCGGGGGAGAGGTACTGCGGGGTGCCGACGACCATGCCGGTCTGGGTCATCGAGGTGACGCCGGACTGCATGGCACGGGCGATACCGAAGTCCATGACCTTGACGACGCCGCGCTTGGTCATCATCACGTTGCCCGGCTTGATGTCCCGGTGGACCAGGCCCATCTCGTGGCTGGTCTCCAGCGCGGCGAGCACGTCCGCCGTCACCTTGAGGGCCTTGTCGGCCGGCATCGCGCCGTGCTGACGGATGTCGGCGGCCAGCACCGAGCCGAGCGGCTGCCCCTCGACGTACTCCATGACGATGTACGGCATCAGCGCGCCGCCGAGCTCGTCCTCGCCGGTGTCGAAGACGGAGACGATGTTGGTGTGCTGGAGTTTGGCGACGGCCTGCGCCTCGCGCCGGAAGCGCTCGCGGAAGGACTGCTCGCGGCCGAGCTCGGTGTGCAGGGTCTTGATCGCGACCTGCCGGTCCAGGGCGGAGTCGTAGGCCAGGTAGACGGAAGCCATCCCGCCCTCGCCGAGCAGGTCGCGCAGCTGGTAGCGGCCTCCCGCGACCGCCCCGCCCGCATAGCGGCCCTGTGCGCCGTCCTGGCTCATGACTTGCATCCCCCTCGGCGGCGCGCGGTCGCACGCGGTTTCTCTGCCCGACGTGTTTTCTGTCTGACGTGATTGCGTGCGGCGCGGTTCCCGTACAACGCGATTACGCGCCAAGTCTGCCGTAGGGGTCCGACACGTCAAGCCGGGTGCCCGTTCCGTGACCCTACGCACAAGAAGCGTCTCGGAAGCGTTACAGGAAACGCATCACATGCGTGGGGAGGACGCGCCGGGCGGACCGATGATCCTGCCGCAGCGGAACCGGGGTGTCCGGCGGAGGCTGTAGCGTGACGTGGCAATGCAGCAAGGCACCGTGAGAACCCGCGGACGCGCGGACAGATACGACGGCGAGGACTGATGGCACCCGATTCCGAAGCAAACGGCGGCGGAGTTTCGGATGGCACCGACTCCTGGGGCGTCGGCGGCGTCGTCGGTGACGGCCGTTACCGGATGACCCACCGGCTCGGCCGGGGCGGCATGGCAGAGGTCTACGCGGCGGAGGACGTCCGGCTCGGACGCACGGTCGCGGTGAAGCTGCTCCGTTCCGATCTGGCCGAGGACCCGGTCTCCAAGGCCCGCTTCACCCGCGAGGCACAGTCCGTCGCGGGTCTCAACCACCACGCGATCGTCGCCGTGTACGACTCCGGCGAGGACGTCGTGGGCGGTCAGACCGTCCCGTACATCGTGATGGAGCTGGTCGAGGGCCACACCATCCGCGATCTGCTCCTGACCGCCGAGGCCCCGCCGCCCGAGCAGGCGCTGATCATCGTCTCCGGCGTGCTGGAAGCCCTCGCGTACTCGCACCAGCACGGCATCGTGCACCGTGACATCAAGCCTGCCAACGTGATCATCACGGACTCCGGTGCGGTCAAGGTGATGGACTTCGGCATCGCCCGCGCGCTGCACGGCGCGCAGTCGACGATGACCCAGACCGGCATGGTCATGGGCACGCCCCAGTACCTCTCCCCCGAGCAGGCGCTCGGCAAGGCCGTCGACCACCGGTCCGACCTGTACGCCACCGGCTGCCTGCTCTACGAGCTGCTGGCGCTGCGGCCCCCGTTCACCGGGGAGACCCCGCTCTCGGTGGTCTACCAGCACGTCCAGGACATCCCGGTGCCGCCCTCCGAGGTCTCGGACGTGGTGCCGCCGGAGCTGGACGGCATGGTGATGCGCTCGCTGGCGAAGGACCCGGACGACCGGTTCCAGAGCGCCGAGGAGATGCGCGGGCTCGTCCAGTACAGCCTGCAGATGCTCCAGGCCCAGGGCGGCCACACGGGCACCTGGAACACCGGCCCGGTCGCGCTGCACGAGGGCGGCCGGACCCCGCCGCACGGTATGGCCGGCTCCACCCAGGTGATGGGCGCGGGCCACCCGATGCACGGGGACACCTCGCAGGGCCCGATCCTGCCCCCGTACAACCCGGACGACGGGGGGTACGACGGCGGGCAGGGGCGTCCCGGCGGGCGGGGCAAGATGTGGCTCTTCGTCCTGCTCGCGCTGGTCGCGATCGGCGCGGGCGTCGCCTTCGCCATCAGCGCGGCGCAGGACGGCGACGGCGACAAGAAGAAGCCGGTCACCCCGTCCACCTCGGTCAGCCAGTCCGAGGAGGAGCCGTCGGACGAGCCGACCGAGGAGGAGAGCGAGGAGCCGGAGGAGCCGGACACCTCCAACGGCGGCCAGACGCAGCCGAACCCGCCGCCCTTCACCCCGGACCCGACCCCGAGCGAGCCCACCTTCAGCCCGTCCCCGACGCCGAGCGACACGGACGGCGGCACATCGGACGGCAGCACCAACGAGGGCGGCACCGGGGAGCCCACGGGCGAGCCCACGGACCCGACGACCGACCCCGGCACCCCGGGCGGAGGAGCCGCCGACGGCGGGGCCGGCGGGGACGACGGCGGTACGGGGACGACGCCCGGCGACACGTCGCTGGGCGCCACGACGGGCTGAGTCACTCCGTGAAGGCCGCGCACACCGCCTCGTACTCGCGCGTCCACCACACCGCCAGGGCCGACACCGCGGGAAACTGCGGGTCGGCCCTGCGGTCGTCCAGGCGGTAGCGCCAGCGCAGTATCCAGAAGTCGTTGAGCCGCTCCCACCACACCCGGTGCACCGCGGCCGCCAGCTCCCCGGCCCCCGCCCCGGTGGCCCGGCGGTACGCCCGGGCGTAGGCGCGGACCTTCGCGAGGTCCAGCTCCCCGGCCGGCCGGACGAAGAAGATCGCCGCCGCCCGTACCGCCTCCTCGGCGCGCGGCTGTACGTCCAGCCGGTCCCAGTCCACGATCGCGACCGGGTCGGCCCCCCGGTAGAGCAGGTTCAGCGGGTGGAAGTCCCCGTGCACCCAGCCGGTGGCGGGCCCCTCCGGTGTGGGCGGGCGGCGGTGGGCGTGCTGTTCGAGCAGGGCGCGGCGCTCCACGAGCCGGTGCTCGGCGAGTTCGTCGAAGGCGTCGCGCGGGGTGGAGCGGCCGTCCTCGCCGCGCGCGGCGGCCAGCAGATCGTCGATCAGGGCGAAGGTGTCGGCGGGGTCCGGGCTGCGGTGCCCCGGCCGGGCGGGCGGGCTCGCGCGCGGCGGGCCGTCGCGCGGCGCCATCACCTGTTCCAGGCCGGTGTGCACGGTGCCGAGGAGCGTGCCGAGCCGGCGCGACTGGGCGAGGGTCAGCTGGGCGCCGGCCCGGTGGAGGCCGTCGACCCAGGGGTGCAGGGCGTAGCAGCGTTCGCCGATCACGGTGACGGTCTCGCCCCGGGTGTCCGACAGGGGCGGGACGACGGGGACGCCGAGCGACTGGAGGCGCTGGGTGGCACGGTGCTGGCGCACGATCGCGGCGCGTTCGCCGCTGGTGTCGTCCAGGTGCTTCTTGTCGAGATGATGCTTGAGGAAGTAGGAACCGCTCGTGGTGGAGACGCGGTATCCGTGGTTCAGCAGGCCCTTGGTGATCGGCTCGCAGGCGAGCGGCTCGCCCACGCCCGGATATCGGCGCAGCACCTTGCCGACCGGGGGAACAGGTGGACGAGTGACATATGAGCGCGGCACTTACCAGATGTTAGATCACTCTGCGTGGCCGGTTCGCGGACTTGCGGTGACGCCCACCGGTGCGCTAAGGCACCACGGAGCCGACGTCTCAGAAGTCCAGCCGGTGTTCCGTGACGAAGTGCGGATCGACCCGGAGGTACGCGGGCGCGTAGGGCTCCCCGTTGACGCTCACGGGGGCCGCCCCGAACAGCTCCTCCTGCTCGGGGCAGAGCTGCGCGATCTCGGCGGGCCCGGTGAACTGCACCGACCACAGGTTGCCGCCGTCGCCCGAGGCCGCGTCGTTGTAGTTGTCCGCCCCGTACGCGACGACGCTCCCGTCGCACGCCTCGTGGTGGCCGAAGCCCCGGTGCATCCGCAGCAGGATGTGGCCGTCGCTCACGATGTGCCGGGCCACCGTCAGGAACGGCAGGGCCCGCATGCTGGTCGCGAGACGGCCGTAGGGGACCCGGCCGAGCAGATCGAGCGGCTCGGCCGGCCCGGGCCGCTCGACCGTGCCGACCGCGCGGCGTTCGCGGGGGGATCCGAGGGAGTCGAAGGACATGGCTTCCACTGTCCCCCGGGCGTAGGGGCCGCGTAAGAGTCGCCTGCCCCGGGTGGCGCGGGACCAAAGTCCCGCCGCGGGCCCCGCCGTCCGGGGCGGTTCAGCGTCGCTCGGCCTGGAGCCGTGCGACGTACGCGGCGGCCTGCGAGCGGCGCTCCATGCCCAGCTTGGACAGCAGGCTGGACACGTAGTTCTTGATGGTCTTCTCGGCGAGGTGCAGCCGCTCCCCGATGACCCGGTTGGTCAGCCCCTCCCCGATCAGGTCCAGGATCTTGCGCTCCTGCTCGGTGAGGCCCGCGAGCCGGTCGTCGCCCTTGGCGGTCCCGCCGTCGCGCAGCCGCTCCAGCACCCGGGCGGTCGCCACCGGGTCCAGCAGGGATTTTCCGGCCGCCACGTCCCGTACGGCATTCAGCAGCTCACTGCCGCGGATCGCCTTCAGTGCGTAACCCGAGGCGCCCGCCATGATCGCGTCGAAAAGTGCCTCGTCATCGGCGTACGAGGTGAGCATGAGGCATTTGATGTTCTCGTCCTGGGAACGGACTTCCCGGCACACCTCCACCCCGCTGCCGTCCGGCAGCCGCACGTCGAGCACCGCCACATCGGGCCGCGTCGCCGGGATCCGCGCCAGGGCGTCCGCAGCCGTACCGGCCTCGCCGACCACCTCGATATCCGGTTCGGAGGCGAGCAGCTCATGGACGCCGCGCCGGACAACCTCGTGATCGTCGAGCAGAAATACCGTGATTTTTCCATCTTCGCTCACGATCGCAGTCTCACATACTCGCTTCCCCTCCGCTCTTCCCTGACGCTGATCCGCGGGATAACGTGCCGTTGTTCCGGCGGCCTGCAAGGCTGTTTCCAGTGCCCTGACCAGCAGCGCTTCGCGTTTTTTTCGATTTACTTGGAAATCCAAGCAAAATCGCAGGTCAGATAGGGTTTCGCAGTTATGCGAAGCACTGGGTAACGTGCCTATGACAGGGCGCTCGCCGGGGCACCTGTCACGCCTGATCCCGGCCCGACCGGCACCCACCCCGTGCACGGCTCCGGACTCAGGCGAGCCGCACTGGTTCCCGGCGGACCCCGGGGGCCGGACCGACGGAGGAGCACGCACGTGACCGTGGAGAGCACTGCCGCCGCGCGTAAACCGCGACGCGCCAGTAAGCGGACCAGCGCCGCGAAGAAGCCGCAGAGCGCCGAGCCCCAGCTCGTACAGCTGCTGACGCCCGAGGGCGAGCGCGTCGAGCACCCGGACTACAGCATCGACCTGAGCGCGGAGGAACTGCGCGGACTGTACCGGGACATGGTGCTCACGCGCCGCTTCGACGCCGAGGCGACCGCCCTCCAGCGTCAGGGCGAGCTGGGCCTGTGGGCCTCGCTGCTCGGCCAGGAGGCCGCCCAGATCGGCAGTGGCCGCGCCCTGCGCGACGACGACTACGTCTTCCCGACCTACCGGGAGCACGGGGTCGCCTGGTGCCGCGGCGTCGACCCGACCAACCTGCTCGGCATGTTCCGCGGCGTGAACCACGGCGGCTGGGACCCGAACAGCAACAACTTCCACCTGTACACGATCGTCATCGGCTCCCAGACGCTGCACGCCACCGGCTACGCCATGGGCGTCGCCAAGGACGGCGCGGACTCCGCGGTGATCGCGTACTTCGGTGACGGCGCCTCCAGCCAGGGCGACGTCGCCGAGTCGTTCACCTTCTCCGCGGTCTACAACGCCCCGGTCGTCTTCTTCTGTCAGAACAACCAGTGGGCGATCTCCGAGCCCACCGAGCGCCAGACCCGTGTGCCGCTCTACCAGCGTGCGCAGGGCTTCGGCTTCCCCGGTGTCCGTGTCGACGGCAACGACGTGCTCGCGTGTCTGGCCGTGACCAAGTGGGCCCTGGAGCGGGCTCGTCGCGGCGAGGGCCCGACCCTGGTCGAGGCGTTCACGTACCGCATGGGCGCCCACACCACCTCCGACGACCCGACGAAGTACCGGGCCGACGAGGAGCGGGCCGCGTGGGAGGCCAAGGACCCGATCCTGCGGCTGCGGACGTACCTGGAGAAGTCCGGCCACGCCGACGAGGCGTTCTTCACCGCCCTGGACGAGGAGAGCGAGACCCTCGGCAAGCGGGTACGGGAAGCGGTACGCGCGATGCCCGATCCGGAGCCGATGTCCCTGTTCGACCACGCCTACGCCGACGGGAACTCCCTCGTGGACGAGGAGCGGGCCCAGTTCGCGGCCTACCAGGCATCGTTCGCCGACTCTGCCGAGGAGGGCAAGTAGCCATGGCCGTGGAAAAGATGTCCATCGCGAAAGCGCTCAACGAGTCGCTCCGCCTCGCCCTCGACTCCGACCCCAAGGTCCTCATCATGGGTGAGGACGTCGGCAAGCTCGGCGGCGTCTTCCGGATCACCGACGGGCTCCAGAAGGACTTCGGCGAGGACCGGGTGATCGACACCCCGCTCGCCGAGTCCGGCATCGTCGGCACCGCCATCGGCCTGGCCCTGCGCGGTTACCGGCCCATCGTCGAGATCCAGTTCGACGGTTTCGTCTTCCCCGCGTACGACCAGATCGTCACGCAGCTCGCCAAGATGCACGCCCGCGCGCTCGGCAAGGTCAAGCTGCCGGTCGTCGTGCGCATTCCGTACGGCGGCGGCATCGGCGCCGTCGAGCACCACAGCGAGTCCCCCGAGGCGCTCTTCGCGCACGTCGCGGGCCTGAAGGTGGTCTCGCCGTCCAACGCGAGCGACGCGTACTGGATGATGCAGCAGGCCGTCCAGAGCGACGACCCGGTGATCTTCTTCGAGCCCAAGCGGCGCTACTGGGACAAGGGCGAGGTCGACACCGAGTCCATCCCCGGCCCGCTGCACAAGGCCGTGACCGCCCGTGAGGGCAGCGACCTCACGCTCGTCGCGTACGGGCCGATGGTCAAGGTCTGTCTGGAGGCGGCCGCGGCCGCGCAGGAGGAGGGCAAGTCGATCGAGGTCCTGGACCTGCGCTCGATGGCCCCGATCGACTTCGACGCCATCCAGAAGTCGGCGGAGAAGACCGGCCGGGTCGTGGTCGTCCACGAGGCGCCCGTCTTCTACGGCTCCGGCGCGGAGATCGCCGCCCGGATCACCGAGCGCTGCTTCTACCACCTCGAGGCCCCCGTACTGCGGGTCGGCGGCTACCACGTCCCCTACCCGCCGGCCCGGCTGGAGGACGAGTACCTGCCCGGCCTGGACCGGGTGCTCGACGCCGTCGACCGCTCGCTGGCGTTCTGAGGAGAGGGTTCGTGACGACGATGACCGAAACGTCTGCTCGCTTCCGTGAGTTCAAGATGCCCGACGTGGGCGAAGGACTGACCGAGGCCGAAATCCTCAAGTGGTTCGTCCAGCCCGGCGACACCGTCACCGACGGCCAGGTCGTGTGCGAGGTCGAGACCGCGAAGGCGGCCGTCGAGCTGCCGATCCCGTTCGACGGGGTGGTGCACGAGCTGCGCTTCCCCGAGGGCACGACCGTCGACGTGGGTCAGGTGATCATCGCGATCGACGTGGCCCCGGGCAGCGGTGACGCGCCCGCGCCGGCCGCCGCCGCCCCGGCCCAGGAGCCGGTGTCCGAGCCCGAGGCGGAAGCCGAGCCGAAGGGCCGTACGCCGGTCCTCGTGGGCTACGGCGTCGCCGAGAGCTCCACCAAGCGCCGCCCGCGCAAGGGTGCGGCCGCCGCGCCCGAGGCCGCCGCCGTCGCGGCGGCGGTGCAGGCCGAGCTGAACGGGCACGGGGCGCCTGCACCGGCCGCCGTCCCGGCGCGGACCGGTGTTCCGGAGGCCGGCCGGCCGCTCGCCAAGCCGCCGGTCCGCAAGCTGGCCAAGGACCTGGGCATCGACCTGGCGACGGTGGTGCCGACCGGCAAGGACGGCATCATCACCCGTGAGGACGTCCACGCGGCGGCGGCCCCGGCCGCTCCCGAGGCTCCCGCGGCGGTCGCGTCCCCGGTGGCCCCCGAGGCTCCGGCGGCCGCTGTTCCCGCCGGCGCCTCCGACTCCGCCCGCGAGACCCGGATCCCGGTCAAGGGCGTCCGCAAGGCCATCGCGCAGGCGATGGTGGGCAGCGCGTTCACCGCGCCGCACGTCACCGAGTTCGTCACGGTCGACGTGACGCGCACGATGAAGCTCGTGGCCGAGCTCAAGGAGGACAAGGACATGGCGGGGGTGCGGGTCAACCCGCTCCTCATCATCGCCAAGGCCCTCCTCGTCGCGATCAAGCGGAACCCCGAGGTCAACGCCGCCTGGGACGAGGCCAACCAGGAGATCGTGCAGAAGCACTACGTGAACCTGGGCATCGCGGCGGCCACCCCGCGCGGTCTGATCGTGCCGAACATCAAGGACGCGCACGACAAGACGCTGCCGCAGCTCGCGGAAGCGCTGGGCGAGCTGGTCACCACGGCCCGGGACGGCAAGACGTCCCCGGCGGCGATGGCCGGCGGCACGGTGACCATCACCAACGTCGGCGTCTTCGGCGTCGACACCGGTACGCCGATCCTCAACCCGGGCGAGTCCGCGATCCTGGCGGTCGGTGCGATCAAGCTCCAGCCGTGGGTCCACAAGGGCAAGGTGAAGCCACGTCAGGTCACCACGCTGGCCCTCTCGTTCGACCACCGCCTGGTCGACGGCGAGTTGGGCTCCAAGGTGCTGGCCGATGTGGCGGCGATCCTGGAGCAGCCGAAGCGCCTGATCACCTGGGCGTGACGCGTTCCTCCGGAACGGATGGCACGAAGGGTGCGGCCACCGCCGGTGGCCGCACCCTTCTGTCGTGTCCGGTGCCGGATCAGTCGCGCTGTGCGCCCTGGGGCAGCGTGCGCAGCTTCATGGTCGCCGCGGTGGTGGAACCGTAGTAGTGGTCGAGCAGCTTGGCGGCGTCGTTGTAGCGGTCGGTGCCGTTCAGGATGACGCCGACGAACGTCTTGTCGCCCCGGGTGGCGGCGAAGAGGAGGCAGGGGCCTGCCGCGGTGCCGGTGCCGGTCTTGATGCCGACGGCTCCGCTGTAGGAGCCGAGCAGCTGGTTGGTGTTGTACCAGGTGTACGTGCGCACCGCGCCGGTGCTGGTCGGTATGGGGGCCACGTACTTGGTGGTGCTCATGATGCCGCGCAGGGTCGAGCCCCGCATCGCGTAGCTGGCGAGCTGCGCGAGGTCGCGCGGGGTCGAGTAGTTGTTCCCGGTCGCCGAAATGCCGTCGAACGAGTCGAACTTGGTGTTGGTCATCCCGAGCGATGCGGCCTTGGCGTTCATCTGGCCGATGAACTGCTTGGTCCGGGCGGCCCGGGTGGAGCCCACGCCGAAGGTGTCGGCGAGCGCGTACGCCGCATCGCAGCCGGACGGAAGCATCAGGGCGTGGAGCAGCTGACGGACCGTGGCCTTGTCGCCGGTCCTCAGGTCCGCCGTGCTGGCGCCCTGGGCCGTGACGTAGTCGCGGTAGGTCTGCGAGATGGTCACCTTGCGCGACAGATCGACGCCTGGGGTGTAGAGGACCACGGCGGCCGTCATGACCTTGGTGGTGCTGGCCATCTGCCGCTTGATGTCGGCGGCCTTGCCGTACTTCTTGGCGCCGGTCGCCCTGTCCTGCAGGAACGCGCCCTTGGCGCTGAGCGTCGGCAGGGCGGCGGCGGCCTGGGCGGGCGACGCGAGAGGCATGACCCCAAGCATCACGCCACCGGATACGACGGCTGCGACGACAGAGTTGCGCAGGCGCTTGCTGCGGGCCTTGTGACCGGCCTGGGGGCGGGTCGTGTGGCTCGATATCAATGAACGCTCCGAGTTCGCGAATGCATTGAGGGGCCGGGATATGGGGAGGCCCCGATACGAGACTCGCGAGCGGACCGCAAGGATGTACGCGGAGATGGCAAAGATTCTGTCGCTGGATCCGTGATGCGTGGGCCCGCGCGACGACCGCGCGGGCCCACCGGCCCGTTCGTCCGCCCAGGGACGGAGGCCCTACTTCTTGAAGCCGTAGTCCATCATCTTCTTCGCGTCGGCGGTGCGGTTCGCCTCGGAGGTCGAGGTGAGCACCGTGCCGATGACCGTCTTGCCCTTGCGGGTCGCCGCGAAGACCAGGCAGTACTTGGCGGTCGGGCCGGAGCCGGTCTTGACGCCGGTCGCACCGCTGTAACTGCCGAGCAGCTTGTTGGTGTTGGTCCACGACATGTAGCGGTAGCCGCCGCTCTTGGTGGTCACCTTCTGCTTCGTCGACTTGGTCTTGACGACCGAGCGGAACGTGGAGTTCTTCATCGCCTGGCTCGCGATCTTCGTCAGATCGCGGGGCGTCGAGTAGTTGTTGCCGTTCCCGATGCCGTCGAACGAGTCGAAGCGGGTGTTCTTCAGCTTCAGGCTCTTCGCGGTGGAGTTCATCTTGCCGATGAACGACTTCACCCGGGCGGCACGGGTCGTGCCGGTGCCGAACTTGTCGGCCAGGGCGTACGCGGCGTCGCAGCCGGAGGGAAGCATCAGACCGTAGAGGAGCTGGCCCACGGTGACCTTGTCGCCGACGATGAGCCGGGCCGACGAGGCGTTCTTCGAGACGATGTAGTCGCTGTACGCCTTCTGGATCGTGACCTTGGACTTCAGGTTCACGTTCTTCTGGGACAGGACGACCAGCGCCGTCATGATCTTCGTGGTCGAACCGGTGGCCCGGCGGGTGTCAGCGGACTTGGTGAAGAGGGTCTTGCCGGTGCCGTCGTTCATCAGGAAGCCGCCCTTGGCGACGATCTTCGGAGCCGGCGGCGTGGCGGCGTGTGCCGTGGAGGCGAAGGAGCCGCCCGCGAGCACCGCACCGGCGGTGAGCGTCACGGTGGCCGTGACGGAGACGCGATTGATGCGCTTGATGCCGATTTTCAACTGAACGCTCCCAAATGCCCCTGATATGCGGCCACATATGGGTGCCGCTCGGTGGATGAGACTCCTGAGGAGGGGCAATGGATGTGTTATCGAACGGGTGAATTTCCGCAGGCTTGACCCCGGGTCGTCGGTGCGCAGCAGCCCTTGCCGCGCCATGCCTCGCGGCCCTCCTTGACGGCGATGGCGGCGATGGCGAGCGCGGCCACCGGGTCCGCCCAGGACCAGCCGAACGAGGCGTTGAGGATCAGGCCGATGAGCAGGACGGCGGAGAGGTACGTGCACAGCAGGGTCTGCTTCGAGTCGGCGACGGCGGACGCGGAGCCGATCTCGCGCCCCGCGCGCCGCTGGGCGGCCGACAGGAACGGCATGATCGCCAGCGAGAGCGTGGCGATGACGATGCCGAGCGGGGAGGATTCGGCCTCGGCGGGTCCGGTCAGTGCGCGGACCGCGTCGACGGCGACGTACGCGGCGAGGGCGAGGAACGACACGGCGATGATCCGCAGGGCGGTCCGCTCCCGGGCCTCGCGCACCGCGTGCTCGCGGGCGGAGAACTGCCAGGCCACCGCGGCGGCGGAGGAGACCTCGATGACGGAGTCCAGGCCGAAGCCGATCAGCGCGCTGGAGGAGGCGAGCGTTCCGGCGGTGAGGGCGACGACCGCCTCGATGACGTTGTAGACGATGGTGGCGGCGACCAGCAGCCGTATCCGGCGGGCGAGCGCGTCCCGGCGGGCCGGCGAGAGGCCGAGGGGGAGCGCGGTCATCAGCAGCACCCTTCCGTCCCGGCGTCCGGGCAGGTGCGGTCGGTCTCGACGGCCACCACCGCGCAGCGCAGATCGTCCAGGGCGGTGCCGAGGCGTTCGTCGGCCAGCTCGTAGCGCGTGCGACGGCCGTCCGGCGAGGTGACGACCAGGCCGCAGTCGCGCAGGCAGGCCAGGTGGTTGGAGAGCCGGGTGCGTGAGATGCCCAGGGCTTCGGCGAGGTCGGAGGGGTACGCCGGGGCCTCGCGGAGCGCGAGCAGGAGGCGGCAGCGGATCGGATCGGCGAGCGCGCGGCCGAACCGTGCGAGCACCTCGATATCGGAAGTGGCGGTCAGCATGGCGCGACAGTACAGCGATACATGAATTCAGGGAAGCCTGAACTGTCACGGCGGTGACTTCCGGTGCTCTCCGGGCGATGCGGAGGTCCAGAATCCGGACGTCGGCCTCCATGCACGCATGTTGTATCTATGCTGTGCGCATGCCTGCCGCACCCTCCTCCGCCCCCGTTCGGTCCACGTCCTCCTCCCTCAAGCCCCCGCCCGCCGCCGAGCGGGTCTACACGCACATCAAGGAAGCCGTGCTGGACCGGCGTTACGAGGGCGGAACGCTGCTCACCGAGGGGGATCTGGCGGACGCGGTCGGGGTCTCGCGGACCCCCGTGCGCGAGGCGCTGCTCCGGCTGGAGGTCGAGGGGCTGATCAAGCTCTACCCGAAGAAGGGCGCGCTCGTCCTCGCCGTCTCCGCACAGGAGATCAAGGATGTCGTGGAGACCCGGCTGCTGGTCGAGGAGTTCGCGGCGCGCAAGGCGGTGCCCGCCTCCCCGAGACTGATCGAGCGCCTGGAACAGCTCCTTGAGGAGCAGCGGCAGCTGGCGGAGGCCGGCGATCTGGCGGCGGTGGCCGTCACGGACCGCTGTTTCCACGCCGAGATCGTGAAGCACGCGGGCAACGAGATCCTCTCGCGCCTCTACGACCAGCTGCGCGACCGTCAGCTGCGCATGGGTGTCGCGGTGATGGAGGCGCACCCGGGGAGGATCGAGGCCAACATCACCGAGCACGGTGAGCTGCTGGAAGCGATCCGGGCCGGGGACGCGGAAGCGGCGGCCCTGGTCGTGCGCCGCCATGTCGGCCGGGTGCGGGAGCTGGTGCGGGGTGAGGAACGGTGAGTTCGGCCACCCCCACGCTCCCTCTGCCCGGTGACCCGCCCGGCGGCCGGCGCGCCGCCTGGGTCTGGGGCATCGGCGTCGCCGTCTACTTCGTCGCCATCATCTTCCGTACGAGCCTGGGCGTTGCCGGACTCGACGCCGCCGACCGGTTCGACGTCAACGCCTCGGCGCTCTCCACGTTCTCCATACTCCAGCTCCTGGTCTACGCGGGCATGCAGATACCCGTGGGGCTGATGGTCGACCGGCTCGGCACCAAGAAGGTCCTGACCATCGGGGTCGTGCTGTTCACCGTCGGGCAGCTCGGCTTCGCGCTCTCCCCCTCGTACGGGATGGCGCTGGCGGCCCGTGCGCTGCTCGGCTGCGGGGACGCGATGACGTTCATCAGTGTGCTGCGGCTCGGCAGCCGCTGGTTCCCGGCCCGGCGCGGACCGCTGATCGGCCAGGTCGCGGCGCTGTTCGGGATGGCGGGCAACCTCGTCTCGACGCTGTTCATCGCGCGGGCGCTGCACAGCTACGGCTGGACCACGACGTTCGTCGGCAGTTCGCTGGCGGGCGTGGTGGTGCTCGTGCTCCTGCTGCTCTTCCTGAAGGACCACCCCGAGGGCCATGAGCCGCCGCCCGCCGAGCACGCCGGGGCCGCGTACGTCCGCCGGCAGATCGCCGCCGCCTGGCGGGAGCCGGGTACCCGGCTCGGGATGTGGGTGCACTTCACCACGCAGTTCCCGGCGATGGTGTTCCTGCTGCTGTGGGGGATGCCGTTCCTGGTCGAGGCGCAGGAGCTGAGCCGGGGGACGGCGGGCACGCTGCTCACCCTGGTGGTGCTGTCCAACATGGTGGTGGGTCTCGTCTACGGGCAGATCATCGCCCGCCACCACGAGGCGCGGACCCCGATCGCGCTCGGCACGGTGGTGACGACAGCCCTGCTCTGGGCGTCCGCGATCTTCTACCCGGCCGACCACACGCCGATGTGGTTGCTCGTCGTCCTGTGCCTGGTGCTGGGCGCCTGCGGGCCGGCCTCGATGGTCGGCTTCGACTTCGCCCGCCCGGCCAACCCGCCCGAGCGCCAAGGCACCGCCTCCGGCATCGTCAACATGGGCGGGTTCATCGCTTCGATGACCACCCTGCTGGCCGTAGGGGTCCTGCTGGACGCCACGGGCGACAACTACCGTGTCGCGTTCGCCTCGGTCTTCGTCCTGGAGGCGCTCGGCGTCACCCAGATCCTGCGGCTGCGCCGCCGGGCGGCCCGCCGGGAACGCGAGCACCACGTGGTCAGCCGCGTCGAGGCAGTGCACGTGCCCGCGTAACCCTCGGCCGGGGGCGCGGGCACGTGTCCGTGAAGCGGGAACGGGATAACGGGGTCACGGGGTCACGGCGAAGTTGTCCAGGATCGCGGCGGCCAGTTCCTGGTCGCCCTCGATCTTGATCCGGTCGGCGACGGCCGCGGGACGGACCCGGCCGCAGGCGAGGCGGACGTACGTCTCCCAGTCCAGCGACAGCGTCACGGCGGGGCCCAGCGACGGTGCGCCGTCTATCGAACCGCGGCCCTCCGCGTCGACCCGGACCGTTCGCAGGAACTCCACCGGGCCGTGCACGTCGAAGACGACCGCCGAGTTGGCCGGCGCGCCCGCGCTCTTGGCGACCACCTTCGGCAGCCCGGCGAGCAGCATGTCCCGGGTGATCAGGGCGCCGGGGGAGTCCAGGTTGCCCGGCTGCCCGAGCGTGGTGCGCAGATCCTGCTCGTGCACCCACACGTCGAAGGCCCGCAGATTCAGTGCCATTTCGAGGGTCTGCTCGGTGCCCAGGGGCGCGCGGACCTTGGTCTCGGGGCTGCGCGACTCGTTGCGGATCTGGCGGGCCCGGCGGATGAGGACGTACTCCAGCTCGGCGGTGATCTCCGGGGAGGTGTGGTGCCGCCGGACGTCGACCTGCATCTCCATGTACCGGGCGAAGTCGCTCTGTACGTGGTACAGGTCGCGCGGCAGGGTGTGGATCGGCCGGGGATCGCCGAGCATCTCGCACTCCATGCCGATGACGTGCGACACGATGTCGCGCACCGACCACCCCGGGCAGGGCGTACGTCGGTTCCACTCGCTCTCGGCGAGAGGCTTCACCAGCTCGGCTATCGCCTCGATGGAGTGGGTCGCGGCGTCGGTGTAGGGCTGGAGGCTGGGATGGACGGTCACGGGACCCCTCGTGCGGTTCTGCGGTGCATGGGCTGAAGAGAGCAGGGAGTGCTGGCGGGTGGGCCGGCTCTGACGGCACTGTCGGCGAGCTGCGTGGGAGGTTCGGTGGCTAAGTTACGCTGCGAGCAGGCACCCCGGCAGTGCTTTCGTGTGACGATCGTAGGCCCGTGTTGACGGCTTCAATGCCAGGACGGTGGTAGTGTGCGCGCCTCCCTCATCCAGATCGCAGTGGACCCGGACGAATCCGTCGAGGCCCGCAGAGTACGAGCCGCCTCCCTGGTGGTCGCCCAGCGCGGTGCTGACCTGGTGATTCTTCCCGAACTCTGGCCGGTCGGGGCGTTCGCGTACACCGCCTTCGCGGCGGAGGCCGAGCCGCTGGAGGGCCCCACGCACGAGGCGATGGCGAAGGCGGCGGCCGAGGCCGGAGTCTGGCTGCACGCGGGCTCCTTCGTCGAACGCGCGGAGGACGGCACCCTCTACAACACCAGCCTGGTCTTCTCGCCCGAGGGTGAGCGCGTCGCCGCCTACCGCAAGATCCACCGCTTCGGCTTCGACCAGGGCGAGGCGGTGATGATGGGCGCGGGCGAGGAGCTGGTGACCGTCGCCCTGCCGGACACCACCCTCGGCCTCGCCACCTGTTACGACCTCCGCTTCCCCGAGCAGTTCCGGGGGCTGGTCGACGCGGGCGCCGAGACGCTCGTCGTCGCGGCGGGCTGGCCCGAGCGCCGCCGCTCCCACTGGACGCTCCTGGCGCAGGCCCGCGCCGTGGAGAACCAGGCGTACGTGCTCGCCGTCGGCACAGCGGGCACCCATGGCGACGTCCAGCAGGCCGGCCACAGCATCGTCGTCGACCCCTGGGGCGAGGTGCTGGCCCAGGCGGGCGCGGACGAGGAGGTCCTGACCGTGGAGCTGGACGCGGACAAGGTACGCGCGACCCGTGAGCAGTTCCCGGCCCTGAAGGATCGCCGCCTGGGGCTCACGTCCCCGCTCCGAGGACGCCCGCACTGAGGATGGTCCGGCGGCCTCCGACCACGTTTCACGTGAAACAAGGCCGCCGCGCCCGGCGGGGCTCAGCCTTCGTTCTCCTTCTCCGCCAGCACGACCACGCACATCGCCACGGCGATGAGCAGCGCGGTGTCGGCGTCGTCCCGGACGACGTCGATGCCGTACGTGTCCCGTAGGGTCAGCCACCGGCGCGAGATCTGGGCCAGCAGTTCACCGTCGTATTCGATGGCGAACTCGCGGTCCAGGATCTTGCCGCTGACATCGAGCTCCGTACCGTCCACCAGCGTCACCCGGTAGTGGTTGCGGAGCAGCGACAGCCGCTTGCGCTTGACCTTGGCCAGCTCTTCGCCGCCCCGCTCGATGAGCATCGTGTCGCGCAGACTGATCAGCTTCTGCCGCAGCTCGACCAAGACCCGGCCGTCGGCGTCCTTCAGCTCGAAGGTGTCGCGCAGCCGCATCGCCTTGCCGTCGACCAGGAAGACCTTCCGGCCTCCGTCGTCCTCGATCCAGTAGTCGTCGCCGATGGCGAACATCCGCTCACGTACGAGAAGTCTCATGGGGCACAGGTTGCCCCGGGGCCCGGCGGAATGCGCGCAGGCCGGGACGGTGTTGACTGGTGACATGGCTACACGTGCACGCGTCCGCGCCCCCGAACTCATCGGCAAGGGCGGCTGGCTCAATACAGGCGACCAGCAGTACACCCTCGCTGACCTGCGAGGACGCATCGTCATCCTCGACTTCTGGACGTTCTGCTGTGTGAACTGTCTGCATGTCCTGGACGAGCTGCGCGAGCTGGAGGAGAAGCACCGCGACACCGTGGTGATCATCGGCGTCCACTCGCCCAAGTTCGTCCACGAGGCCGAGCACCAGGCCGTCGTCGACGCCGTCGAACGCTACGAGGTCCACCACCCCGTCCTCGACGACCCCGAGCTGGCCACCTGGAAGCAGTACGCCGTCCGCGCCTGGCCGACGCTCGTCGTCATCGACCCCGAGGGCTATGTCGTCGCCCAGCACGCCGGGGAGGGCCACGCGCACGCCATCGAGAAGCTCGTCGAGGAGCTGGAGGCCGAGCACGCGGCCAAGGGCACGCTCCGCCGGGGCGACGGCCCCTATGTCGCGCCCGAGCCCGTCGCCACGCATCTGCGCTTCCCCGGCAAGGCGCTGCTCCTGCCGGACGGCGGGTTCCTGGTCTCCGACACCACCCGGCACCGCCTGGTCGAGCTGGACGCCGATGGCGAGACCGTACGACGTCACTTCGGCACCGGCGAACGCGGGTTGAACGACGGCGGCCCGGACGAAGCCCGGTTCAGCGAACCGCAGGGGCTCGCCGTGCTCCCGGACGGCCGCGTCGCCGTCGCGGACACCGTCAACCACGCCCTCCGCGCCCTGGACCTGACGACCGGGGTGACCAGCACCCTCGCCGGGACCGGCCGCCAGTGGTGGCAGGGGGCCCCGACCAGCGGCCCGGCGCGCGAGGTGGACCTCTCCTCGCCGTGGGACCTCGCCTGGTTCGGCGACCGGCTGTGGATCGCCATGGCGGGCGTGCACCAGCTGTGGACGTACGACCCGCAGAGCGCGACCGTCCGGGTCGCCGCCGGGACCACCAACGAGGGCCTGGTCGACGGGCCCGCCGCCGAGGCCTGGTTCGCCCAGCCGTCCGGGCTCGCCGTGTCCGCCGACGGGGAGCGGCTCTGGGTCGCCGACTCGGAGACCTCCGCGCTGCGCTGGGTCGACCGCGACGAGCACGTGCACACCGCCGTCGGTACCGGCCTCTTCGACTTCGGCCACCGGGACGGGGCCGCCGACCAGGCGCTCCTCCAGCACCCGATCGGCGTGACCGCGCTGCCCGACGGGTCCGTCGCGATCAGCGACACCTACAACCACGCCCTGCGCCGGTACGACCCGGACTCCGGGGAGGTCACCACGCTGGCCACCGATGTCCGCGAGCCCAGCGACGCGGTGCTGGTCGACGGCGATCTCGTCGTCGTCGAATCGGCCCGCCACCGGCTGACCCGTCTCCGGCTGCCCGAGGAGGCGGTCCGGGTCGCCGACCAGGCGCACCGCACCCAGCGGGCCGCCACCGAGATCGCCCCGGGCACCCTCCGCCTCGACGTGGTCTTCCAGGCGCCGGCCGGGCAGAAGCTGGACACCCGCTACGGGCCCTCCACCCGGCTCCTGGTCTCCGCCACTCCGCCCGAGCTACTGGCGGACGGCTCCGGCGCGGGGACGGATCTCGGGCGCGACCTGGTCCTCGCGGACGGCGTCACCGAGGGCGTGCTGCACGTCTCCGCGATGGCGGCGTCCTGCGACGACGACCCGGCCAACGAGTACCCGGCCTGCCATGTGCACCAGCAGGACTGGGGGGTGCCGGTCCGCGTCACGGCGGAGGGCGAATCCCGGCTGGCACTGGTGCTCGCCGGAATGGACAGCCCTTCGTGACCGCCTGCTGATGCCCATGCTGGTCGCTTGGTGACCGCCTGCTGGTGCACTTGCCGGTCGCTTCGTGACCGCCTGACGGATCAGAACTCGTCGGCGCCGTTGCGCAGCTCGGGGGTCCAGTAACCGGTCGCCCACTTCTGCGGGTTGACGGCGAGGCCCTCGGCGGCGGGGGACTTCACGACCGCCATGCCGCCGCCGTTGGCCTTCAGCGTGACCGTGAACTCCTTCACCGTCTCGGTGGTCTCCTTGCGGCCGCCCTCGGACATGCGGACCGCGGCATAGGCGGACTGGCCGGGCTCCAGGACCACCGGGGCCTGCGGCTTGCTCTTGGCGACGGGCGGGACGACGCCCCGCGCGTTGTCCAGGAAGTGGATGTGCGGGTACTCCCTCATCTCGCAGCTCGTGCCGGAGGTGTTCTTCGCGGACAGCGTCAGGTGGGTGTAGGGCGGGCCGTCCTGACGCTCGGCGGTGATCGTCAAGCCCTGCGCCGTGCAGAGGGTGACGGTCGCCTTGGCGGACGTGCCGCCGGTGTTTCCGGAGCTCTTGGCCGCGCCCGCGGGCTGAGCGGTGCCGGTGCCGGTGGAGTCGCCGGTGGAGCCCGTGGTGCCGGTCCCGGCCGTGTCGTCGGCGGCCTTCTCGGCCCCGGCGCCCTTTCCGGACGCGGCGGGTGACGCGGCGACGGTCGCGGACGTGCCGGCCGCCGCCCCCTCCGAGCGGGTACCCGAGCCGTTGTCGCCGCAGGCGGTGAGGGCGAGCGCGAGGGCGGCCGTGGTCGCGGCGGCCAGGACGGTGGTGCGGTTGCGGAAGGTACGCATGGAGATTCCCCCGGGGAGACGGTGAGGCGGACGCCCGGTCGAGGCGCCCGCCGCGAACTGCTGACAGGAACGACTCTGACCGCCGCCGCTCACGTATCGCTGCCGTATCGCTGACGTACCGCTGATGTCCCGGGCGGCAGCGACGAACCGCAGGTCAGCGGGTCAGCGGGTCAGCGGGTCAGCTCTGGGCGGTGAGCCGCCGGAGTGCCTCGTCGTACCGCCGCCGGTACTCCGCCCGCGCCGAGACTCGCGACAGCGCCTCCAGCGCCCGTACGGCCCCGTCGTCGTAACCGGCCTGCTCCGCCTCCCGCGCGGCCCGGTCCAGCAGCCGGATGCCGTCCTCCTCCTCGCCCAGCGCCAGGCGCGCCTCTCCGCAGATCGCCAGCAGCAGCGACCGGCGCACCGCCTCCTCGTGCTCGGGGCCCAGATCGAGCGCGGTCAGCGCGCAGTCCAGCGCCTCCTGCGGGCGGTGCGCGGTGAGCCGCATCCGGGCGAGGTGCTGGAGGCCGAGCATCTCGGTGTGCCGGTCCCCCTCCTCGCGGCACAGCGCCACGGCCCGGGTGCAGTTCTCCGACGCGGCGGGCAGGTCGCCCAGCTCGGCCTGGACGACGGCCAGGTTGATCAGCGCGGTCGCCTCGCCCAGCGGGTCGCCGGCCTCCCGGGCCAGCACCGGGGAGCGCTCCAGCAGGGCGGCTGCTTCGGCGGTCCGGCCCTCCTCCGTCAGCACCCAGCCCAGCAGGGTGAGCACCCGCGACTCGGCGTACGCGTCCTTCCCGGCGCGGGCCGAATCCAGGGCCAGTTCCAGCAGGGGCGTCCAGTTGTCCCGGACCCGCCACACCACCTGCGGCCACTGGAGCAGGATGATCCGCCAGGTCCGGTCCTCGAGACCCGCCTCCCGCGCCGCTACGGCGGCCAGTGCCAGGTTCTCGCGCTCCGCCGCCAGCCAGCGCATCGCCTCCGCACGGTCGGCGAAGTCCCGTACGGCGGCGGGCCTGCGGTAGCCGTCCGGGAGCACGAAGCAGGGCTCGCCGCCGGGCTCCGCCGTGTCGGCGGCGGCCAGCGCGGTGGCGATGCAGTGGTCGAGCACCCCGGTGAGAGCCTCGTGCGCGGACTCCGGGTCGAGGCCGCGGGCGTACAGGCGCACCAGGTCGTGGAGGATCCACCGGCCCGGGGCGGTCTCGGCGACGAGATGGGCGGCGGCGAGGCGTTCCAGCGCTGCCGCCGCGGCGACCGGGTCCGTCCCCGCGAGCGCGGCGGCCGCGTAGGGATCGAAATGGCCGCCCGGATGGTGCCCCAGCCGCGCGAGCTGGTGGACGGCGTCCGGCGGCAGGTGCTGGACGGTCAGCCGCAGCGCGGCCGCGACGCCCGTGTCGTCCACGTCGAGATACGCCAGCCGGCCCTGCTCGTCGGCGAGTTCGTCGGCGAGGGCGGCCAGCGTCCAGCGCGGCCGCCCCGCCAGCCGGGCCGCGGTGACGCGCAGCGCGAGCGGCAGCCCGCCGCAGAGTTCGGCGAGCCGGCGGGCCGCCACCGGTTCGGCGAGCACCCGCTCCTCCCCCAGCACCCCGGCGAGCAGCGCCGTACCGTCGTCGGCCTCCAGTGTGTCGAGCGGGACGGGACGGGCGGCGTCCGAGGCGATGAGCCCCTCCAGCCGGTGCCGGCTGGTGACCAGCGTGACGCAGTCGCTGCCGCCCGGCAGCAGAGCCCTGACGGTGGCGGAGTCGCGGGCGTTGTCGAGGACGACCAGCACCCTGCGCCGGTCGGTCAGCGAGCGGAAGAGCGCAGCGGCCGCCGGAGCGGACTCCGGGACCCGGCGCGGTGCGACGCCGAGCGCGAGCAGGAACTCCCGCAGGACGTCGATGAGCGCGGGCTCGCCGGCGTCGCTGAACCCGCGCAGGTCGGCGAAGAGCCGGCCGTCCGGGAAGAGCGCGCCGCTGCGGTGCGCCCACTGGAGCGCCAGCGCGGTCTTGCCGACCCCGGCCGGACCCGTGACCAGACAGACGGGTGCCTCGCCCGCCGCCGCCCGGGTGAGCGCGGCCAGTTCGGCGGCCCGCCCGTGGAAGCCGCGCGGCGCCCGGGGGAGCAGGTCGACGGGGAGTGGCTCGCCGGGGTGCGGGGGGTGCGGGACAGGCGACGCGGCGGTCGGGGCGGTCGGGCCCACCGCACTGACCGTCACCCCGGCAGAATCCTGGGCCGCGGCACGGGCCGGATCAGCCGTACGGTCCGGGCCCGGGGACGACGCCTGGGCGGGGGCCGGATCCGGGACAGGAGCTGTCACGGGCCCCGGCACCGGCCCCGGCTCGCCGCTTCCCGGGTCACCGCGAAGGATCAGCGCGTACGCGTCGGCGAGTTCGTGCCCCGGATCGATGCCCAGCTCGTCGGCGAGGAGCCGCCTCGTCCGGTGGAAACAATCCAGGGCCTCCGACTGGCGCCCCGCCCGGTACAGCGCCAGCATCAGCTCCGCGGCCAGCGACTCGCGCAGCGGATGCGCCGCGGTCTCCGCCGCCAGCAGGGCCGCGGCCCGGTGGTGCTCGCCGAGCACTCCGTACGTACGGGCCAGCTGCTCGACCGTAGCCAGCCGCGACTCCTCCAGGGAGTGCGCGGCGGCCCGGAGCGGCGGCCCGGTGAACGCCCCGCTGAGAGCCGGGCCCTGCCACAGCGACAGGGCTTCCTTCAGCATCAGCACGGTGTCCGCCGGGCCGCGCTGTTCCCGCGCCAGCATCAGCAGTTCCTCGAACCGCTGCGCGTCGATCAGCGTCTCCGGGACCCGCAGGACGTACGCGTCGCCGAGGGTGGCCAGTTCGACCCCGTACGCCTCCGCGTCCGCGCCCACCAGCAGGGCGCGCAGCCGCGACACATGTCCCTGGATGACGCCGCGAGCCTGGAGCGGCGGGGCGTCGTCCCAGAGGGAGTCCGTCAGACGGGCTACGGAGACCGGGGTGTTGGCCGACAGCAGCAGTGCGGCGAGCAGGCTGCGGCGCTTGGCGGGGCCCAGCGGCAGCGGCCCGGTGAGCGTTTCGACGGAGACCGTGCCGAGCAGCCGGAACTCCACGAACGGCTCCTCTTCCGGGCGGTACGCACCCACGGTGGGGGCGCGGGATCCGTCCCAGAATATCGGGGTCTCCGCAGGGCGGACGCGGCGCGGGTGCGGAGCCGCCGGGCGATGCGGCCGTCGTCGCGGGCCGTCAGTGGTAGCGCCGCTCGTCGTCCTGGACGACGGTGGTGCTGGGCGGCACGACCATCCGGCGGCGCCGCGCGATGCTCATGTAGACGAAGACCCCGACGAGACCGACGAGCATCATGATCCAGCCGACCAGGTCGACGTTGACGGTGTCCATCTTCCAGTCGGTGGCGAACGCCAGGATCGCGCCCGCACCGATCAGAAGAATGCATCCTCCGAGTCCCATGAATTCCGCCTCCTCGACCGCCCGGTGAGTCCGGGCCGGTGTACGACTCGCGTACCCGGCCCGGTAACAACCATGTGCGCGCGGGCGGTCGGGTGGCCTTCGGTCAGCCCGCCAGGAACGCGACCAGCGCGTTCGCCAGCAGATACGGGTCGTCCGCGCCGCACAGCTCACGAGCGCTGTGCATCGAGAGGATCGCCACGCCGATGTCCACGGTCTGGATACCGTGCCGGGCGGCGGTGATCGGTCCGATGGTCGTGCCGCAGGGCATCGCGTTGTTGGACACGAAGCTCTGCCACGGCACGCCCGCCTTCTCGCAGGCCGCGGCGAACACCGCGCGGCCGCTGCCGTCGGTGGCGTACCGCATGTTGACGTTGACCTTGAGGATCGGCCCGCCGTTGGCGACCGGGTGGTGCGTCGGGTCGTGCCGCTCCGCGTAGTTGGGGTGCACGGCGTGGCCGGTGTCGGAGGAGAGGCAGACGGTCCCCGCGAAGGCGCGGGCGCGGTCCTCGTACGTACCGCCGCGGGCGAACACCGAGCGCTCCAGCACGGAACCCAGCAGCGGACCGTCGGCCCCGGTGTCGGACTGCGAGCCGTTCTCCTCGTGGTCGAACGCCGCGAGGACCGGGATGTACGGGATGTCGGCGTCGGGCAGAGCGGCGACGGCGGCCAGGGCGGCGGTCGCCGCGTGCACCGAGAGGAGGTTGTCCATCCGGGGCCCGGCCACCAGCTCCCGGTCCCGGCCCAGGTAGGAGGGCGGCTCGATGGCGTGCGGCATCAGGTCCCAGCCCGTGACGTCCTCCGCGTCGACCCCCGCCTCCTCGGCGACGAAGCGGATCAGGTCGCCCTCCTCGACATCGCCGAGTCCCCAGATCGGCTGCATGTGCTTCTGCCGGTCGAGCTTGAGCCCCTCCGTGTTGGCCGACCGGTCCAGGTGGACGGCGAGCTGCGGCACCCGCAGCAGCGCCCGGTCGATGTTGACCAGGCGGTGGGTGCCGTCGCGCAGCGAGATCCGCCCGGCCAGGCCGAGGTCCCGGTCGAGCCAGGTGTTGAGCAGGGTGCCGCCGTAGACCTCGACGGCGATCTGGCGCCAGCCGTGCGCCCCGGTGTCGGGCAGCGGCTTCACCCGGAGGTTCGGGGAATCGGTGTGCGCCCCCGCGATCCGGAACGGGGTGTGCGCCTGCGCGCCCTCCGGCACGTACCAGGCGACGATCGCCCCGCCGCGCAGCACGTACTTCCCGCCTGTCGAGCCGTCCCAGGCGGCGGTCTCCTCGACCTGCCGGAAGCCGGCCTCCGTCAGCCGTGCGGCGGCGTTGGCCACGGCGTGGTACGGCGACGGGCTGGCCGCCAGGAAGGTCATCAGGTCATCGGTGTGCGCACGGTCGAACCGGGGAGGGGAACTCATGTTCTTCACTGTAACGAGGGCTCGCGGTCCGGTATCCGGTGACCGCGAGATCGGCGGCCCCGCCGCCCGGCCGGCCGAACGTGCGACAGCGCCGCCGCCCGGACGGTCTCCGGGCGGCGGCGCTGTCGGATGTGCTGAGCGGCTGAGAGGTCCTAGAAGGCGGCCTCGTCCAGCTCCATCAGCGAGTTGTCGATCGACTCGGCGAGCGCGCGCTCGGTCGAGACGCCCGGCAGGACGTTCGCGGCGAAGAACTTCGCGGCGGCGATCTTGCCCTGGTAGAAGGGCACGTCCTTCGCGGAGGCGGTCGGCAGCTTCTCGGCCGCCACGGCCGCGCCCTTGAGCAGCAGGTAGCCGACGACGACATCGCCGGAGGCCATCAGCAGGCGGGTCGTGTTGAGGCCGACCTTGTAGATGTTCTTGACGTCCTCGCCGGTCGCGGTCAGGTCGGTGATCATCGTGCCGACGATCGCCTCCAGGTCCACGGCGGCCTTGGCGAGCGAGTCCAGCGCCGGGGCCAGCTCCTCGTTGCCCTGGGCGCCCGCGAGGAACTTCTTGATCTCCTCGGAGAGCGTGTTGAGCGAGGCGCCCTGGTCACGGACGATCTTCCGGAAGAAGAAGTCCTGGCCCTGGATCGCCGTGGTGCCCTCGTAGAGGGTGTCGATCTTGGCGTCCCGGATGTACTGCTCGACCGGGTACTCCTGGAGGTAACCGGAGCCGCCGAAGGTCTGGAGCGACTGCGCGAGCTGCTCGTAGGACTTCTCGGAGCCGTAGCCCTTCACGATCGGCAGCAGCAGGTCGTTGAGGCCGTTCAGCGCCTTGGCGTCCTCGCCCGCGGCCTCCTGCTCCTGGATCGCGTCCTGGACGGAGGCGGTGTACAGCACGAGGGAGCGCATGCCCTCGGCGTACGCCTTCTGCGTCATGAGCGAGCGGCGCACGTCGGGGTGGTGCGTGATGGTGACCTTGGGCGCCGTCTTGTCCATGAAGTTCGCCAGGTCCGGACCCTGGACGCGCTCCTTGGCGTACTCCAGGGCGTTCAGGTAGCCCGTGGAGAGGGTGGCGATGGCCTTCGTGCCGACCATCATGCGGGCGAACTCGATGATGCGGAACATCTGGCGGATGCCGTCGTGCTTGTCGCCGATCAGCCAGCCCTTGGCGGGGTGCTGGTCGCCGAACGTCATCTCGCAGGTGTTGGACGCCTTGAGGCCCATCTTGTGCTCGACGTTCGTCGCGTACACGCCGTTGCGCTCGCCCAGCTCGCCGGTCGTCCAGTCGAAGTGGAACTTCGGGACCATGAAGAGCGAGAGGCCCTTGGTGCCGGGGCCCGCGCCCTCGGGGCGGGCCAGCACGTAGTGGATGATGTTCTCGGACATGTCGTGCTCGCCCGAGGTGATGAAGCGCTTCACACCCTCGATGTGCCAGGAGCCGTCCTCCTGCTGCACTGCCTTCGTCCGGCCGGCACCGACGTCCGAGCCGGCGTCCGGCTCGGTCAGCACCATCGTCGAGCCCCACTGCTTCTCGACGGCGATCTCCGCGATCTTCTTCTGCTCCTCGTTGCCCTCCTCGAAGAGGATGCCGGCGAACGCCGGGCCGGAGGAGTACATCCACACAGCCGGGTTCGAGCCGAGCAGCAGCTCCGCGTAGCCCCAGATCAGGGAGCGGGGCGAGGTGGTGCCGCCGATCTCCTCGGGCAGGCCCAGACGCCAGTACTCGGAGTCCATGAAGGCCTGGTACGACTTCTTGAAGCTCGCCGGGACCGGAGCGGTCTTGGTCTCCGGGTCGAAGACCGGCGGGTTGCGGTCGGCGTCGGCGAAGGAGTCGGCGAGCTCGTTCTCCGCGAGGCGGGCGATCTCTTCCAGGATGCTCTTCGCGGTGTCGACGTCCATCTCACCGAACGGACCGGTGCCGTACACCTTGTCGCGCCCGAGGACCTCGAACAGGTTGAACTCGATGTCGCGGAGATTCGACTTGTAGTGCCCCATGGGAAGGCTCCGTAATCAATAGCAGTGGCGCCACAGCGCCCCGGGGAGTGATGCGGTCGGGTGACAGGCAGGCGTAGGTCTATCAGCTGACCTCTCCGATGATGCTACCCGTCAGTAATAAGGCGCAACCCCTCAAGCCGTAGATGTGTCCGATTACTCTTTGCAGCATGTACGGCTACGACCAGAACCCTGGTGCTCAGCAGCAGATGGGTCAGATGGGCCAGATGGGTCAGATGGGCGGCGGCTACGGGGAGCAGCCGCTGTATCCCGAACCGTCGCCGCCCTCCCTGGCCGACGCGGTCCGGGCCTTCACCACCGGCTCCCTCTCCGCCGAGGACTTCCAGCAGATCTTCGCCACGTCGAAGGTCTACTGCCCGCGCGGCGACAACCCCGGCTTCCTGGCGCTGCACAACACGCAGCAGCCGGTGATCCCGATGTTCACCACGCTCAAGGAGTTGCGGCGGTACGCGGGCAAGGAGTCCAAGTACTTCGTGATCACCGGGGCCGAGGTGATCGACCTGCTGCCGACGGGGTACGGCTTCGTCCTGGACATGGAGGGCGACCACCGGATGGTCTTCGACGCCAAGGCTGTCGAGCAGATGGTCGACTTCGCGATGCGCCGGATGTACGGGTAGGGATTCGATGTCCGTGCGTCGCTGACCTGCGGATTCTCCTGTCGGGCGAGGGCCCGCGCCGAGATGGCGCGGGCCCTCGCCCTTCTCGTGGCCGCCCTCCGGGAATGCGCGATGCCTTGCAAGATGTTCATTGTTCAACTAAATTGATTCCAGAACACTCGCCCGGAGGTGGCTCCCATGCCCGCAGTGACTGTCGACAACCCGCTGACCCTGCCGAAGGTGGCCGCCTCGGGTGACGCCGCGGCCCGTCCCGTGCTCGCCGTCACGACCGCGCCCAGCGGCTTCGAGGGCGAGGGCTTCCCCGTCCGCCGTGCGTTCGCGGGGATCAACTACCGGCACCTCGACCCGTTCATCATGATGGACCAGATGGGTGAGGTGGAGTACGCCGCGGGGGAGCCGAAGGGCACCCCCTGGCACCCGCACCGCGGCTTCGAGACGGTCACGTACCTGATCGACGGGACCTTCGTCCACCAGGACTCCAACGGTGGCGGCGGCACCATCGAGAACGGCGACACCCAGTGGATGACCGCCGGCTCGGGCCTGCTGCACATCGAGGCCCCGCCGGAGTCGCTCGTCCAGTCCGGCGGACTCTTCCACGGCCTCCAGCTCTGGGTGAACCTGCCCAAGGCCCACAAGATGATGGACCCCCGCTACCAGGACATCCGCGGCGGCGAGGTCCAGCTCCTCGCCTCCCCCGACGGCGGCGCGCTGCTCCGGGTCATCGCCGGTGAACTCGACGGCCACCAGGGCCCGGGCATCACCCACACCCCGATCACGATGATCCACGCCACCGTCCGGCCCGGCGCCGAGGTGACCCTGCCGTGGCGCGAGGACTTCAACGGCCTCGCGTACGTCCTGGCCGGGCGCGGCACGGTCGGCGCGGAACGCCGTCCGATCGCGATGGGCCAGACCGCCGTGTTCGGCAACGGAGGCTCGCTGACCGTCCGCGCGGACGAGCGGCAGGACGGCCACACCCCGGACCTGGAGGTCGTCCTCCTCGGCGGCCGCCCGATCCGGGAGCCGATGGCCCACTACGGACCGTTCGTGATGAACAGTCAGGCCGAACTGAAGCAGGCCTTCGAGGACTTCCAGGCCGGCCGCCTGGGTACGGTCCCCGCGGTCCACGGCATGTGACGACGCGTCACCCGTACGGTGTGCGTCGGAGAGCCCGCCGACGCACACCGTGATCGGCCGGGAGGGTGCCCGCATCCACGCCCCTCCTGCCCGACAGCGCCCGCCGCGCCGCCGCCTGGTGCGGTGTCGTCCTGCTCGTCGTGGGCGTCGCCGCCGTCGCGATCTGGCTGGTCGTCGTCCTCAAGACCGCGGTCACCCCGGTGCTGCTGGCGCTGCTCGGCACCGCGCTGCTCGGACCATCGCCCTCATCGACGCCGTGTGCATCACGGTGGGCCTGCTGATCCTGGACGTTCCGGGTGCGGTGGGGCTCGGCGCGCTGGTGTTCGTCGGCGCGTACATCCCGTACCTGGGGGCGTTCCTCTCCGGCGCGGTGGCGGTGCTGGTCGCACTGGCCGACCGGGGGTTCGTGATCGCGCTGTGGGCGCTGGGGGTGGTGCTCGCGGTCCAGGTGCTGGAGGGCCGTGTGCTCCAGCCGATGATCCAGAGTCGTACGGTCCAGATGCATCCCGCGATGGTCATGATCGCCCTGACGGCGGGAGCAAGCGTGGCCGGACTGCTGGGCATGCTGCTGGCGGTCCCGCTGTGCGCGGCGGCGTTCGGCGTCCTGGGTGAACTGCGCGGGAGAGGCCATTCCGGCCCGCCGGGCGCCCATTCCGGCCCGCCGGGCGCTCACCCCGGTCCGTCCGGCGTTTGAGGGCGGAGCCCCTGGGGCGGTGGCCCGCGCTCCGGGGGCCCGGGGCCCTCACCCGCTCAGGAAACCCCCGGCTCATCCGACTCGTACAGCTCGAACCAGATCGACTTCCCCTCTCCCCGCGGGTCCACCCCCCACGCGTCCGCCAGCATCTCCATCAGCACCAGCCCCCGCCCGCTGGACGCCATCTCGCCCGGTCTCCGCTTGTGCGGCAGCTCGTCACTGGCGTCCGCGACCTCGACCCGCAGCCGCCGCTCGCCCTGCTCGCCGGAGACCTCCGCCACCATCAGCGCGTCCCCGTCCGTGTGGACGAGCACATTGGTGGCCATCTCGGAGACCATCAGGACCGCCGAGTCGACCTGCTCGGGATCGCTCCAGTCGTGCAGCAGCTCGCGCACCAGCTGCCGCCCCACCGAGATCCGCTCCGGCTCGGCCTGCGCGATGGTCAGGACGCTGCGGCGGGGCGGCGTCTCCGGGGCCCGGGCACTCTCGCGCCGCAGCACCAGGACCGCGATGTCGTCCTCCCGCCGGTCCGCGAGCGGCCCTGTCGTGTAGTGCGAGGTCGGCCCGTGGACGGCCTGGACCAGCGAGTCGGCGAGCTGTTCCAGGTCCTCGACCGGCTTCTCCAGGACCGGGCGCAGCCGGGACCAGCCGGTGGCCATGTCGTGCCCGCCCGTCTCGATGAGGCCGTCCGTGCACAGCATGATCGTCTCGCCGGATTCCAGGACCACCCGGGTGGTGGGGTAGTCGGAGTCCGTCTCGATCCCGAGCGGGAGCCCGCCGGCGGTCTGCCGGATCACCGCGGTCCCGTCGGCGCTGATCACCACCGGGTCGGGGTGGCCCGCGCGGGCGATGTCCAGGGTCCCGGCCTCCGGGTCGACCTCGGCGTACAGGCAGGTCGCGAAGCGCGGCGCCGCGGGTTCCTCGTCGCCCTCGACGCTCTCGTACGCGTCGGTGAGCCCGGACAGGAAGCGGGAGGCCCGGGCGAGCACGGCGTCCGGGCGGTGCCCCTCGGACGCGTAGGCGCGCAGAGCGATGCGGAGCTGGCCCATCAGGCCGGCGGCCCGCACGTCATGACCCTGGACGTCGCCGATGACCAGGGCGATGCGGCCGTTGGGCAGCGGGATCATGTCGTACCAGTCGCCGCCCACCTGGAGCCCGCCACCGGTCGGCACGTACCGCGCGGCCACCGTCATCCCGGGGATCTCCGGGCCCAGGGTCGGCATCATCGAGCGTTGGAGCCCCAGGGACAGCTCGCGTTCCGTCTCGGCGACCCCGGCGCGGGCCAGGGCCTGGGCGAGCATCCGCGCGACCGTCGAGAGCACCGCGCGCTCGTCCGGGGAGAACGCCACCGGGTGCTGGAACCCGGCCATCCAGGCCCCCATCGTGCGGCCGGACGACACCAGAGGCAGGAAGGCCCAGGACTGCCGTCCGAAGCGGCGGGCGAGCGGCCAGGTGGCCGGGTAGCGACGGCGGTACTCGTCGGGGGAGGGCAGGTAGATCGCGCGGCCGGTGCGGACGACCTCGGCAGCCGGGTAGTCGGTGTCCAGGGGCATGTCGGTGAAGGGTTCCTCGTCCCCCATGCTGTGCCCGTGATGCCCGATGATCGTCAGCCGCTCCCCGGCGGCGCCGAAGACCGCGAGGCCGTCCGGGGAGAAGCCCGGCATGGACAGGGACCCGGCGACCCGCAGCACCTCCGCGGTGGACCGGGCCTCGGCCAGCGCGCGTCCGGCGTCCAGGAGGAACGCCTCCCGGGACCGCCGCCAGTCCCCGGTGATCGGTGTGTGGGCGGCGTCGGTGGCGCCGGGCTGCGGTTCGGCGACCTCCTGGAGCGTGCCGTAGAGGACGTAGGCCTCGCTGTCGGCCTCCTCGCCCGTCCGGTGGACGGGCTTGGAGCGGCTGCGCACGGTACGCAGGACCTGTCCGCGCTCGTCCACGATCCGCAGCCGCGCCTCGGCGAGACTGCCCTCGGCGACCGCGAGGTTCACGACGCCGTAGATCTCGTTCCAGTCGACCGGGTGGAAACGGGAGCGCACCGCGGACTCCCGGTAGTTGCCGGGCTCGGGAGGCAGGCCGATCAGCCGGGCCGCTTCCGCGTCGAGCGTGACCGTGCCGGCTGCGTTGTCCCAGCGCCACAGGCCCGTCGCGATCGCGGCCAGGACTTCCTCGGTGCGCATTGCCCCACTTTAGGAAGATGTGCTCGGTGGACGCCACCGAGAGGCCGCCACCTGCCCAGGGGCGGACGGGTGCGGCGGCACGAAGGGAAATGAAGCCTCCCGGCGCCGGGCGGTAGCCTGGGGAGGCTCAATCCACACCTAACCGCGAAGACTGGATGAACGACGATGCATCGGTACAGGTCCCACACCTGCGGCGAGCTCCGCGCCTCTGACGTCGGCACCGACGTCCGGCTGAGCGGCTGGCTGCACAATCGCCGAGACCTGGGCGGCATCCTCTTCATCGATCTGCGCGACCACTACGGTCTGGTGCAGCTCGTCGCCCGCCCCGGCACCCCCGGCAACGAGGCCCTGGCGAAGCTGACCAAGGAGACCGTCGTCCGGATCGACGGCAAGGTCTCCGCGCGCGGCGCCGACAACGTCAACCCGGAGCTGCCGACCGGCGAGATCGAGATCGAGGTCTCCGAGGTCGAGGTGCTCGGCGAGGCCGCCCCGCTGCCCTTCACGATCAACACCGAGGACGGCGTCAACGAGGAGCGGCGCCTGGAGTACCGCTTCCTCGACCTGCGGCGCGAGCGCATGCACCGCAACATCATGCTGCGTTCGGCCGTGATCGCCTCCATCCGCTCCAAGATGGTGGCCCTCGGCTTCAACGAGATGGCGACCCCGATCCTCACCGCGACCTCCCCCGAGGGCGCCCGTGACTTCGTCGTCCCGTCCCGGCTGAACCCCGGCAAGTTCTACGCGCTGCCGCAGGCCCCGCAGCAGTTCAAGCAGCTGCTGATGATCTCGGGCTTCGACCGCTACTTCCAGATCGCGCCCTGCTTCCGCGACGAGGACGCCCGCGCGGACCGCTCGCCGGGCGAGTTCTACCAGCTCGACGTCGAGATGTCCTTCGTCGAGCAGGAGGATGTCTTCCAGCCGATCGAGAAGCTGATGACCGAGCTCTTCACCGAGTTCGGTAACGGCCGCGAGGTCACCTCGCCGTTCCCGCGCATTCCGTTCCGCGAGTCGATGCTGAAGTACGGCAACGACAAGCCGGACCTGCGCGCCAAGCTGGAGCTCGTCGACATCTCCGACGTCTTCGCCGACTCCGGCTTCAAGGCGTTCGCCGGCAAGCACGTCCGCGCTCTGCCGGTCCCCGACACCGCGGGTCAGTCCCGGAAGTTCTTCGACGGCCTCGGTGAGTACGCCGTCGAGCACGGCGCCAAGGGCCTGGCCTGGGTGCGTGTGGGCGAGGACGGCACGCTGGCCGGACCGATCGCCAAGTTCCTCACCGAGACCGACGTCAAGACGCTCACCGAGCGCCTCTCGCTGGTCCCGGGCCACGCCGTCTTCTTCGGCGCGGGCGAGTTCGACGAGGTCTCCAAGATCATGTCGGCGGTCCGGGTCGAGGCCGCCAAGCGCGCCGGCCACTTCGAGGAGGGCGTCTTCCGGTTCTGCTGGATCGTCGACTTCCCGATGTACGAGCGGGACGAGGAGACCGGCAAGATCGACTTTTCGCACAACCCCTTCTCGATGCCTCAGGGCGGCCTGGCCGACCTGGAGGAGAAGGACCCGCTGGACATCCTCGCCTGGCAGTACGACATCGTCTGCAACGGCATCGAGCTGTCCTCGGGCGCCATCCGTAACCACGAGCCCGAGCTGATGCTCAAGGCCTTCGAGATCGCCGGTTACGACCGCGAGACCGTCGAGCACGAGTTCGCGGGTATGCTCCGCGCGTTCCGCCTCGGGGCTCCGCCGCACGGTGGCATCGCCCCCGGCGTGGACCGCATCGTCATGCTGCTCGCGGACGAGCCGAACATCCGTGAGACCATCGCCTTCCCGCTCAACGGCAACGCCCAGGACCTGATGATGGGCGCCCCGACCGAGCTGGACGAGACCCGCCTGCGCGAGCTGAACATCCAGCTGCGCAAGCCGGTCGCCGCGAAGGGCGCGTCGGAGAAGCCCGCCGACAAGTAGTCCGTACGGGCCCGCCCTACGGATGTTTCACGTGAAACAGCCCCCGATCACCCGATCGGGGGCTGTTTCGTTGCCTACCCGCGAGCGCCGGTGACGGCCGGGCGACGCCGTACAGCCGGATGGCCCCGGTTCGGGTTCGGCCGGGGCGGGCCCGGCAAAGACTGGCACCGAGACACCCCTCTCACAGCCCGTCCTGCCGTGTCGCGCCGCCCGCCGCCATCCGAGGAGCCCACCGACGTGTCCCTCCCCCGCCGCCCACCCGCTCTGCTCGCCGCGCTCTTCCTCGCCCTGGCCCTCCTGCTCGCCGGCTGCTCCTCCGGCACCGCTCCGGAGAAGGCCCCGGTCGGCGTCCCGGGACAGGGTGCCGCGGGCCCGCAGTCCGACGCCGCGTCCACGCTCCGGACCTCCCCCGGCCCGGTGCCGGTCCCGAGCCCCGCCGAGATCCCGGACCTGGGACCGGAGACCCTGGCCCAGATCCCCGCCGAGGCCCGGCAGGCCTTCGTGGTGACCGGCGAGGAGGCCGACTCCTACCGCTCCAGCGCGGTCCTGTACAGCCGCGCGGACCCGGCCCAGGGCTGGGAGCCGGTCGCGGGACCCTGGCCCGCCCACAACGGCATGGACGGGTGGACGGACCACCATGTGGCGGGCGACCGCAGGTCGCCCACGGGTGTCTACACCCTCACCGACGCGGGCGGCCGGCTCCCCGACCCCGGGTCACTGCTGCCGTACGACGAGCACCCCCGGTTCGCGGTCGACGGCGAGGGCTTCTTCGGCGAGCCGCTGGAAGGCTCCTTCGACTACGTCGTGGCGATCAACTACAACCGCAAGGAGGGCGTCAGCCCCCTGAACCGCACCCGCCCGCTCGGCCTGGAACGCGGCGGCGGCATCTGGATCCACGTCGACCACGAGGGCCCGACCCAGGGTTGCGTCTCCCTTCCCGAGGAACGCATGGAGGAACTCCTGCGCACCCTGGACCCGGAGATGAACCCGGTGATCGTGATGGGGGATGCGGTGTCGCTGAGGCGGTGAGGGAAGCCGGGGAGCAGGGGGAAAACGCGAGGAGCCCGGGACCGCTGTTCGCGGTTCCGGGCTCCCGGCGTCTGTATGGAGGGGTTACGCCGACTTCTCCTCCAGGCGCGGGAACAGCACCGCGCCCTTCGTCACCGTCGCGCCCGCGGGCAGGACACCCCACGCACCCGCGTCCTGGACCTTCTGGTCGGCCAGGGCGCCCAGGGACTCTCCGGCGCCCAGGGACTCCCAGAGCTTCTGCGAGGTCTCCGGCATCACCGCGTTGAGTAGCACCGCGATCCCGCGCAGCGACTCGGCGGCCGTGTAGAGGATGGTCGCCAGGCGGGCCTGGCCCTCCGGGGTGGTGTCTTTGGCCACCTTCCACGGCTCCTGCTCCGTGATGTAGCCGTTGACCTGCTTCACGAAGTCGAAGATCGCGAGGATGCCGCCCTGGAAGTCCAGCTCCTCGCCGATCTTCCGGTCGGCCGTCGCCACGGCCTTCGCCAGACCGTCCCGCACGGCCTGCTCGGCGTCACCGGCGGCCGTGTCCTGAGGCAGCGCCCCGCCGAAGTACTTGCCGACCATCGCCGCCACGCGCGAGGCGAGGTTGCCGTAGTCGTTGGCCAGCTCGGAGGTGTAGCGGGCGGAGAAGTCCTCCCAGGAGAACGACCCGTCGCTGCCGTAGGAGATGGCCCGCAGGAAGTACCAGCGGTACGCGTCCACGCCGAAGTGCGAGGTCAGGTCCTGCGGCTTGATGCCGGTCAGGTTCGACTTGGACATCTTCTCGCCGCCGACCATCAGCCAGCCGTTGGCGACGACCTTGCCCGGCAGCGGCAGACCCTGCGCCATCAGCATCGCGGGCCAGATCACCGAGTGGAAGCGCAGGATGTCCTTGCCGATCAGGTGCACGTTCGCCGGGAACGTCCCGTCGAACTTCTCCTGATTGGCGCCGTAGCCGACCGCCGTCGCGTAGTTGAGCAGCGCGTCGACCCACACGTAGATGACGTGCTTGTCGTCCCACGGCACCGGGACGCCCCAGTCGAACGTCGAGCGCGAGATCGACAGGTCCTGCAGACCCTGCTCGACGAAGTTCACGACCTCGTTGCGAGCCGACTCGGGCTGGATGAAGTCCGGGTTCGCCGCGTAGAACTCCAGCAGCTTCGGGCCGTACGCGCTGAGTTTGAAGAAGTAGTTCTCCTCCTTGAGGAGCTCCACCGGCTTCTTGTGGATCGGACAGAGCTTCTGACCGGCGAACTCGCCCTCGCCGTCGATCAGATCGCCGGGGAGCTTGTACTCCTCGCAGCCCACGCAGTAGGGGCCCTCGTACCCGCCCTTGTAGATCTCGCCCTTGTCGTACAGGTCCTGCACGAACTCCTGCACACGGTCGGTGTGCCGCTTCTCCGTCGTCCGGATGAAGTCGTCGTTGGCGATGTTCAGATGCTCCCAGAGGGGCTTCCACGCCTCCTCGACGAGCTTGTCCGCCCAGGCCTGCGGAGTCACGTTGTTCGCCTCGGCCGTGCGCATGATCTTCTGACCGTGCTCGTCCGTGCCGGTGAGGTACCACACCTTCTCGCCGCGCTGGCGGTGCCAGCGCGTGAGCACGTCGCCCGCGACGGTCGTGTAGGCGTGGCCCAGGTGAGGAGCGTCGTTGACGTAGTAAATGGGGGTCGAGACGTAGTACGCCGTCGCCCCCTGCTTCTCGGATCCAGTGGCCGCCATGGTCGAAATCCTAACGGCCCGATCAACATCCACTCACATCGATAAGCGGCGGTCCGTGCGCGGACGGAGGAAGGCCCTCCGGTGGAGAGCTTTGCGAAACATCCCCTCACGTCATGGTTCCCGTAGCAAAGTCGCATCCTGGGAGGGAGCGGACAAGCGTGCACGAGGCAGGGGACATCACCATGCGGGTACTGGTCGCCGAGGACGAGGAGATCCTCGCGGAGCTGGTCGCCACCGGACTGCGCCGGGCCGGATTCGCGGTCGACACGGTGTACAGCGGGGACGCGGCCCTCGCCTACCTCGGCCTCCACGACTACGACGTCGTCGTCCTCGACCGCGACCTCCCCCGGGTCCACGGCGACGACGTGGCCCGCCGGCTCGTCGCCTCCGGCTCCCGCACCCGGATCCTGATGCTCACCGCCTCCGGAGCCATGGAGGACCGGGTCGCCGGGCTCGATCTGGGGGCCGACGACTACGTCAGCAAACCGTTCGAGTTCCCCGAGCTGGTCTCCCGGGTACGCGCCCTCCGTCGGCGCAGCGCCCGGCCCGTACCGCCCCAGCTGGAACGGCACGGCATCCGGCTCGACACGGTTCGGCGGTCCGCGCTCCGCGACGGCCGGGACCTCGACCTCTCCCCCAAGGAGTTCACCGTGCTGCAACTGCTCCTGGAGGCCGACGGCGGCACGGTCAGCGCGGAAGAGCTGCTGGAGCGGGCCTGGGACGCCAACGCCGACCCTTCCCCAGGCTCTCAGCTGTCGTTCGAGCAGGGGAGACCCCATCCCGGGGCCGTGCGCGTCTGCATGAGCAAGCTCCGCGCCAAGCTCGGTGAGCCCGCGCTGATCCGCACCGTGCAGGGCGTCGGGTACGCCCTGTGAGGCGGCCGTCCCCGCTGCGGCGGCTGGTGGACGCCTCGAAGCTGCCGCACTCGACGATCCGCACCCGCATCGCCCTCGTGTACGGCGGTGCCTTCCTGGTGCTCGGCACTGCCCTGCTGGCCACGGTCAACCTGGCCTCCCGCGCCGGTACGGAGACCGAGGCACGGGCCATCGCCTCCACGGCGGTCGTCGTCGTCCCGCCCGGTTACGCCGTGGACGGCCCCTTCATCGCCCGCAGCTCCATCGGATCGTCCACCGCCTACGAGCTCACCGACCATGTCAGCGACGCGGCGGGCAAGCAGCTCCTGAACTGGTCGTTCGCCGCGCTGCTGGTGATGACGGCGGGCGCGGTCGGGGTCGGCTGGTGGATAGCGGGCCGGGTGCTGCGGCCGGTCCACGCGATGACCGCGAAGGCCCGTCGGCTCTCCGAGAAGACCCTGCACGAGCGGATCGCCTCCAGCGGCCCGGACGACGAGCTGAAGGAGCTGGGCGAGACGCTGGACGCGCTGTTGGGGCGGCTGGAGAAGGCCTTCGACAGCCAGCGGAGATTCATCGCGAACGCCTCGCACGAGCTGCGGACCCCGCTGGCCACCCAGCGCGCCGCGATCCAGATCGGGCTGGACGACCCGTCCCCCGAGGACCTCGTCCGCACCCGGCAGACCCTGCTGGACACCAACCGGCGCAGCGAGCGGCTCATCGAGGGGCTGCTCGTGCTGGCCCGCAGCGAACGGGGCCTGGCCGCGGACGAACGCGAGGCGGTCCGCCTCGATCACGTGGTCAGGGAGGAAGCGGCCCGGTACCCGAATCCGACGGTACGGGGCAGGGGCGGCGACGGGCCGGTGGTGAACGTCGCGGTGGCCGCCTGTTCCGTGCGCGGCAACCGGCTGCTCCTCGCCCGGCTGGTGGCGAATCTGCTGGCCAACGCGGTCACGTACAACGTGCCGGGCGGCTCGGTGGAGGTCTGCCTGAGCGAAGAGGGGGCCCTGCTGGTGCGCAACACCGGGCCGGTGGTCTCCGAGGCGGATGTCGCGGGGTTCTTCGAGCCGTTCCGGCGGGGCGAGGGCCGGGACCGGATGGGCCCGGGGTCGGGCCTCGGTCTGTCGATCGTCCGGTCGATCGCGGTGGCCCACGGCGGTACGGTCACGGCGGTGCCGGGCCCGGGGGGCGGCGGCCTCGCCGTGACCGTACGACTGCCGGTCGATCAGGCCCCGGAGCCGGCCTCACGCGTGGTGGTCCATTCCGGCAGCCCGGCGAGGACCTCCCGGTAGAGCTCGGCGTCCGCGACCTCGCGGGGAGCCGGTCCCGCGTGGAAGAAGCCGGCGTTCGGGGCGTCGAGCTTCCGCAGGAAGTCGAAGCCCTTCGCGTCCTGGTCGCCGAAGGCGACGAACTGGAAGAACAGCGGCAGTCGTGCCGCGTCCGCGAGGGCCTGCCGAGCGGCCTGCTTGGCGTCCGGCGGGCCGTCCGTCTGGAAGATCACGAGAGCCGGGCCGGTGGCCTCCGCCTTCTCGTAGTCCGCGACGACTTCCTCGACCGCGCGCTCGTAGTGCGTCCGGCCCAGTCGGCCGAGCTCCGCGTGCAGTTCGTCGACGCGGCCCTCGTGACCGGAGAGTTCGAGGGATCCGGTGCCGTCGATGTCCGTCGAGAAGAAGACGACCCGCACGGTGGCGTCCTCGTCCAGGTGCGCGGCGAGCGCGAGCGTCCGGTCGCCCAGGTGCTGGGCGCTGCCGTCCTTGTAGAACGGTCGCATCGAGCCGGAGCGGTCGAGCACCAGGTAGACGCGGGCGCGGAGCCCGGTCAGCCCGTGCGCCTTGAGCGCCGCCTGGGCCGCCTTGTACGGGGCGACGAGCTGCGGAGCACGCGACTTGACCCGCGCGAGCGTGGTGGCGGGCTTGCCGGGGGCGGGCTCCGATGCGGCCGGAGGCGGCTCCTCGGCTGCGACGGGTGTCGCCGGGGTCTCCACGACCTCCGGGGCTTCCGCGACGACCGGGGTCTCTGCGACCGCCGTCGGCTCCGGAGTCGCGGGTGCGGCGGGTGCCGCAGGGGTCTCCGCGACGGCCGGGACGTCGGTGACCGCCGGGGTCTCCGGGACTACCGTGGTCTCCGCGGTGGCCGGGGACTCTGCGGTGGCCGGGGACTCTGCGGTGGCCGGTGCCGTCGCGGCTTCGGGGGCCTCGGTGGCCTTGGGGGCGTCCGGGGCCTCGGTGGCCCGGGGCGTCTCCGGCGTGCTCTTCGGGGCCTCCGCCGGTGCTTCCGCCTCCGCCGACGTCGGTTCGGGCGTGGACTCCTGAGCCGGTGCGTCCTTCGAGGGCTCGTCGAGGTCGAGGTCGATCGTGATCGGCGCCGGCGCCGGCTCGGCCGCCCCGGTCGCGACGGGCTCCTCGACGACCACCGGCTCGTCCGCCGGTACGGGCTCCTGGGCCTTCTCGGCGGCTACCGGCTCCTCGGGCTGCTCAGCCTTCGGGGTGTCCTTCGGGACCTCTGCCGGAGCGTCGTCCAGGGCGCCCTCCGGGGCCGGCCCCTGTGCCGGGACGGTCGGTGACGCCGACGTGGCGGACGCCTTGTCGAAGGCCTCCGCCACCAGGTCGACGGCCAGTGAGCCGTCACGGTCCGTGGACCCGGCCTCGGAGGACGAGGGCGAGGGTGAGACAGAGGGCGAAGCCGGGGCCGGGATCGACGCCTTCGGCTCCGCCGCGGGCTCGGCCGCCGAAGTGGTCTCCGTATCCGTCTCCTTGGACTGAGTGCGCTCGGCCTGGGGCGGGACGGTGGCCGTGGTCGGCTCGTCCTGCTCCGTGCGGCCGAACACCTTACGCAGCAAGCTCCGAATGCCCATGGGCGAGGCCTTTCGCATGAGTTGAGTGCGGTGAATGTCCGACCTGAGGTGAATTCATCCCTGGCCAGGACGGATACGTAAGGTTAGCGGCCGGATCCGGCCGTACGCCGGTGCGGCCCACCCCTGCGTCAACCGAGCCGAAACCGTTCCCGGACCGAGTCCACCGTGGTGTCCATGACGGTGTCCACCACCGCCCCCCGAAGGAACAGCGGTGGCCCGGACTTCACCCGCCGTTCACCGGGAGTCCCTCGGACCGGGTGGAGGCACACCTACCGTCACGCACGACACCAGACGGAGGGAATCCACGTGCGTCATCTGCTGCCGTTCATCAGCCCGCATCCCGGTGGGCGTTCCGCCCTGACCTGCCGTTTCCGCTGTGGGGACGCCTGCTTCAAGGAGACGCCCAACAACAGTGACAACGAGTACGCCGGCGACATCATCGCCGGTGCCGTGTCGCGCCGTTCGATGATGCGCGCCGCCGCCGTGGTCACCGTCGCCACCGCTGCCGGAACCGCCGCGCTGGCCGGCCCGAGCGCCCCGCAGGCCGAGGCCGCCGCGCTCGCCGGACACGGCAACAAACCGGGCCGCCCCCACCAACCGGGGGCGTCCGGCGCGCGTGGCCTGCGGTTCTCGCCGGTCGCACCCAACAAGGACGACAAGGTCACGGTCCCCGACGGGTACGCCCAGAACGTGGTGATCCGCTGGGGCGAGCCGATCCTGCGCGGCGCGCCCGCCTTCGACCCGGACAAGCAGACGGCGAAGGCGCAGGCGGGCCAGTTCGGTTACAACAACGACTTCCTCTCCCTGCTCCCGCTGCGCGGCGAGCGCGGCCGGCAGGTGATGGTCGCGAACCATGAGTACACGGACGAGATCCTCATGTTCCGCGGCTACGATCCGGCCAACCCGACCCGAGAGCAGGTGGAGATCGCCTGGGCGGCACACGGACTCTCCGTGGTCGTCGTCCAGGAGGAGCACCGCACCGGCAAGCTGGGCCCGGTCAACCGGCACCCGCTGAACCGCCGGCTGACCGCGACCAGTGAGTTCCGCATGACGGGTCCGGCAGCGGGGAGCGCCCTGCTGCGCACGTCGGCCGACCGCACCGGCCGCAAGGTGCTCGGGACCCTCAACAACTGTGCGGGCGGCACCACTCCGTGGGGCACCACGCTGCACGGCGAGGAGAACTTCAACCAGTACTTCGCCAACGGCACCACCGCCATGCACAAGCGGTACGGGATCGGCACGGGCGCCTCCGAGCGCAAGTGGGAGCGGTTCGACCGGCGGTTCGACCTGGCGAAGGAGCCCAACGAGGCCAACCGCTTCGGCTGGGTCGTCGAACTCGATCCGTACGACCCGGACTCCACCCCGCGCAAGCGGACCGCGCTGGGCCGGTTCAAGCACGAGGCGGCGGAGCCCCGGCTCACCTCCGACGGCCGCCCGGTCGTCTACATGGGCGACGACGAGAAGTTCGACTACCTGTACAAGTTCGTCTCCAGCAAGCGGATGAAGAAGGGGAACTCGCGTGCCGCCCGCGAGCACAACCTGACGCTGCTCGACGAGGGCACGCTGTACGTCGCCAAGTTGACCGGGGACTCGCCGGTCAACGAGATCGACGGCACCGGAAAGCTTCCCAACGACGGGGAGTTCGACGGCAGCGGGGTCTGGATCCCGCTGGCCACCGGCACCACCTCGCACGTCCCGGGCATGACCGCCGAAGAGGTGTACGTCTACACGCGGCTCGCCGGTGACAAGGTCGGCGCGACCAAGATGGACCGCCCCGAGGACGTCGAGCCCTCGCCGCGCACCGGCCGGGTCTACGTGGCGCTCACCAACAACTCGGACCGTGGCAAGGAGGGCAAGCCCGGCGCGGACGAGGCGAACCCGCGCAACGCCAACAAGCACGGTCAGATCCTGGAGCTCGCGGAGAACTGGGACGACCCGACGAGCGACGGCTTCGCCTGGCGGTTGTTCCTCGTGGCGGGCGACCCGGACGACCCTGCGACGTACTTCGCCGGCTTCCCCAAGGAGAGCGTCAGCCCCATCTCCTGCCCGGACAACGTGGCGTTCGACGCCCACGGCAACCTGTGGATCTCCACGGACGGCAACAAGCTCGGCTCGCACGACGGGCTGTTCGGCGTGGCGACCCACGGTGACCGGCGCGGCGAGCTGAAGCAGTTCCTCACCGTCCCGACCGGGGCCGAGACCTGCGGTCCGGTCATCCAGGACCGCCGGGTCCTGGTGGCGGTCCAGCACCCGGGCGAGATCGACGGCGCCTCCGTGGAGAAGCCGGCGAGCGTCTGGCCCGACGGACCGGGCAGGATCGTCCGCCCCTCGGTCGTCGCCGTCTGGCGCAAGGACGGGCGCGACATCGGCGTGTAGGCCCGGCCGGGAGTACGCGTGAGGCCCGGCAGGAATCACGTGAGGCCCGGCAGGAATCAGGGGGCCGGGCGGCGGGCGGGGGCTTATTGCCTCTCGCCCGCCGCCCGGTCCGCATTAGAGTCGAAGTCATGGTTTCCGGTGACGCGCCACAGGCGGAGGGAAGCGTCCGGGTCGACGTGTGGATCTGGTCGGTCCGGCTGACGAAGACCCGTGCCCAGGCCGCCGCCGCCTGCCGGGCGGGACATGTGAAGGTCGGCGGGGATCGGGCCAAGCCGGCACAGGCCCTACGCGTCGGCGACGAGGTGCGGCTCCGGCACGCGGGGCGGGACCGGGTGGTGGTCGTCTCGAAGATCGTGAAGAAGCGGGTCGGCCCGCCGGTGGCCGTGGAGTGCTTCGTCGACCACAGCCCGCCCCCGCCGCCCCGTGAGATCGCGATCCAGGTGCCCGTACGGGACCGGGGCGCGGGCCGCCCGACCAAGCGCGACCGCCGGGAGATGGAACGTCTTCAGGGCCGTTCGCCGGAGAGCTGAGGCCGCGGCGAGAACGGAGGCCACGGCGGACTCCGGGCTCGGTGTCTCTCGTGTTCGGTGGTTCACGGACCCGGTGGTTCACCCGACCCGGTGTTTCACGTGAAACGCCGGGTCAGCTCTGGTACCCCTCCACTTCGTTCGCAGGGCGGACTTTCGCCGTCGAGGGATCCTCGCCGTACTCGCTGAGCGCCCGCCGCCGACGCAGCAGGTCCCAGCACTGGTCGAGCTGGACCTCCACCGCGCGCAGTCGGGCCTTCTCGTCCGTCGACAGGCCCATCTTCGCCACGGAGCGGTCGCGCAGAACGCGCTCCTCGGAGACCAGTTCGTCGATGTGCGCGAAGATGTCGCTGTCGGCCATGACGCCTCTTTCGGGTTCGTTCGGGGGCGGTCGTCGCTCGGTGGCGGCCGCGGATCCCACTCTCACCCGGCCACCGCCTCATCGCACGTCGGCCGGGGCCTTCCCGCGCCCCAGGAGCACCCGGGCCAGCACCGCCCCAACCAGCAGGGCCGCACCGACCGCCAGCACCCACCACACCGTGGTCCGCAGCGAGGAGGTCAGGGCGTCGACCACCGCGGCGGCCGCGTCCCGGTCGCTGCCCGGCACTTCGTCCAGCACCCGGCTGCGGCCGATCGCAATCAGTACCCGGAGCACGACCGCTCCGAGCACGAACCCCGCACCCACGACCGCAGTGGCCCGCAGCCCGGCCCGTAGCCCGCCCCGCACGCTCGCGATGCCCACGACCAGGACGAGGAGCACCAGCGTGGCGACGGCCGGCCAGATGCTGCAGTAGCGGAGCCACCGGAAGGAGTCCCGGAGTTCGTCGGCCTGACCGGGGCCGAGCAGGGTGATCTCCGTACGCTCGACGGGGATCTGGTCCGCGAACGGCACTCCGTCGCGCACCAGGTCCTGTTTGACCTGGTCGATCACCGGGGCCAGATCGATCGTGACGGCCTGTCCGCTGTCGCCGTCCAGGGCGGCCTTCACCGCTCGGTGGGCGGCGCGGTTCGCGCTGTCCCAGGCGTTGCGGTAGGCCTCGGTGGTGGTGAACGACCGCACGGTCTCGTGCAGGAACTCCTGGACCGTGTCCTGGAGCGGACCGAGATCGATCTGCCGCATCGCCTCCTCGGTGACCAGGTCCGCGACGGTGGCCTGGACCGCCGGGTCGGAGGAGAGCGGCGACACGGCGGCGACGTACCGGTCGGTGTCGTCGATCTCCAGGTCGACCCAGGCGGAGAGCGCGCTCAGCGGCACGAGGACGGTGAGCAGGACAAGCAGAACCGCCGAGAGAGCCGCCGAGGTCGCCGAGAACGCCGAGGCCGGGGGAGGGGGGCGGGGATGTGGCCGGGGGAGAGGTCCGCACGTTTCCAGACAATCCCGTCCGGGGCCGGGCCGCTCCGGACGGTACGCCATTCGAGTTGCCGGGTGGCGCGGGTGGGTGTGCTCTGGAGGAACGGGGGCGTGCGACGGGGGCGACGGAAGGAGCTGTCCGCGATGGCCACACACGCAGCCATGCCCGGCCGAAGGGGGGCCCGCGCCCACGCGCGGCCCCGTCACCACACCCCCCTCGCCTGGGCACTGCCTCTGGTGCTCGGCGTGATCTACGGGTTCTACGCGGCGTTCATCCGCCGCGACGGCGGTCCCAGCACCGGCGGGCAGGTTCTGCTCGGTCTCGTCTCCGGGGTCGCACTGGCGGCCCTCTGCTTCGCGCTGGGCCGGATCCAGCGCTCTCTGCCGCGCGAGCTGCGGGCCGCCGCGTACGGTGCGTTGACCGCGTGTGCGATCGGCTTCCTGGTGAGCCTCACCGATACCAGCGTGCTGCGGTCGACCGGCCTGGGGCTGGCCGTCGGGGCGGGCGTCCTCGTCGTGTCGTACTACTACCTCTACTCGCGGGAGACCTGAGGCCCGTCGGGTGTACGGGCTCTCCGACCGTGTGCGCGGCCGCCAGATTGAATCTGGCGGCCGCGCCTCCGCGTCTGGCGCCCATGAGGTGAGGGAGCGGAACGGCTCGGCCGGACCGGGAGGAGGAACGAGCGATGGCGACGGACAGCGCTCCGCTGCGGGTAGCGGTGATCATCGGCAGTACCCGCGAGGGCCGCATCGGCGATGCGGTCGGCCGCTGGTTCATGGAGCGGGCCCAGCACCGGAGCGAGCTGGATCTCGCCGTGCTCGACCTCGCCGATTTCGACTTCCCCGTGCACTACCCGGGGCGGGCGACCGACCAGATGACGGCGTTCACCGAGGAGATCGCCAGGGCCGAGGCCTTCGTCGTGGTCACCCCGGAGTACAACCGCTCGTTCCCCGCCTCCCTGAAGCAGGCCATCGACTTCGCCTACGACGAGTGGCAGACCAAACCGGTCGCCTTCGTGAGCTACGGTCACGGTTCCGCCGGGCTGTACGCCGTGGAGCAGCTCCGCTCGGTCTTCACCGAGCTGCACACGGTGACCCTGCGGAACGGGGTCGCGCTCGACGTCCTCCAGCAGCCGCTGGAGGAGCACCCCGGCGACACCGGGCGGGACCGGTCCGTGGGTCTCATGCTCGACCAGCTCGGCTGGTGGGGCTGGGCCCTGCGCGAGGCGCGCGCCGTCCGCCCCTATGTCTCATGAGCGGCTGCGTCTCCTGAACGATGACGTTTCACGAGCAGCCGGAGCCGGAGCCGGAGCAGGAGCAGCACGCGTCAGGACGCGGATCTCGGACGCGGATCACAGACTTCCACCGACGACCACCAAGGAATGGATCATGAGTACTGAACTGGCCATCGAGACCACGGGGCTGGTGAAGGTCTTCGGCGACAACCGCGCGGTGGACGGCATCGACCTCGCGGTCCCCAAGGGCACCGTCTACGGCGTCCTCGGACCCAACGGGGCCGGCAAGACCACCGCCGTGCGTATGCTCGCGACGCTGCTGCGCCCCGACGGCGGCTCGGCCCGGGTCTTCGGCAAGGACGTCGTGAAGGACGCCGACGCGGTCCGCGGCCGGATCAGCCTGACCGGCCAGTACGCCTCGGTGGACGAGGACCTGACCGGCACGGAGAACCTCATCCTGCTCGCCCGGCTGCTGGGCCACTCCAAGCGTTCCGCCCGGAACCGGGCGGAACAGCTGCTCGACGGGTTCGGGCTGAGCGAGGCGGCGGGCAAGCAGGTGAAGAACTACTCGGGAGGCATGCGGCGGCGCATCGACATCGCCGCGTCCATCCTGAACACCCCGGACCTGCTGTTCCTGGACGAGCCGACCACCGGACTCGACCCCCGCAGCCGCAACCAGGTGTGGGACATCGTGCGGGCGGTCGTCGCCCACGGCACCACGGTCCTGCTGACCACGCAGTATCTGGACGAAGCCGACCAGTTGGCCTCCCGGATCGCGGTGATCGACCAGGGCAAGGTCATCGCCGAGGGCACCAAGGGCGAGCTCAAGGCCTCCGTCGGCGCCGGCACCGTCCATCTGCGGCTGCGGGACGCCGATCAGCGGGCCGAGGCGCAGAAGGTGCTGGCGATCGCGCTGAACGCGGAGGTCCAGCTGGACGCGGACCCGGTGGCGCTGACCGCCCGGGTCGACGGGCAGAGCACCGAGCAGGGCGCTGCGGAGCACGCCGGGCGCGCCTTGGCCGAGTTGGCCCGGTGCGGCATCACGGTCGACAACTTCTCGCTGGGACAGCCCAGCCTCGACGAGGTCTTCCTCGCACTCACGGACAAGAAGGGAGTGGCGGCATGAGCACCGCGACCGCCAAGACGGATATCGAGGACGTCGCGCTCGCCGCGCCCGACCAGGAACGCCTCTCGGCGCTCCTGGTGGGCCAGGACCGCCCGCCGAGGCCCAGCGCCCTGTCGGCATCGCTGGCGTTCGGCTGGCGCGCCATGCTGAAGATCAAGCATGTGCCGGATCAGCTCTTCGATGTGACGGCTTTCCCGATCATGCTGGTCCTGATGTACACGTACCTCTTCGGAGGGGCGCTGGCCGGCTCCACGGAGGAGTACATCCAGTTCCTGCTGCCCGGCATCATGGTGATGAGCGTCGTGATGATCACGATGTACACGGGTGTCGCGGTGAACACGGACATCGCCAAGGGCGTCTTCGACCGGTTCCGTACGCTGCCGATCTGGCGCCCCGCCCCGATGGTCGGCTATCTGCTCGGCGACGTCCTGCGCTATCTGCTGGCGTCGGCGGTCATGCTCTCCATCGGCATGCTCATCGGGTTCCGTCCCGAGGGCGGGGTGCTCGGCGTGCTGGCGGGTGTCGCCCTGCTGATCGTGTTCTCCTTCGCGTTCTCCTGGATCTGGACCATGTTCGGGCTGCTGCTGCGCTCCGAGAAGTCGGTGATGGGCGTCAGCATGATGGTGATCTTCCCGCTGACCTTCCTCAGCAACGTCTTCGTCGACCCCAGGACGATGCCGGGCTGGCTCCAGGCCTTCGTGAACAACAGCCCGGTCACCCACCTCGCCACGGCGGTGCGTGAGCTGATGGCGGGCAACTGGCCGGCCGCCGACATCGCCTGGTCGCTGGGGTGGGCCGGGGTGCTCTTGGTGGTCTTCGGCGTGGTGACGATGCGGCTGTACAACCGCAAGTGACCGGGCTCCGGCAGGGTTCGCTCCGGCGTCCTTGACCTTCCCCGCGGGGGAAGGCCCAGCATCGGTGGGGCCGGGCGGAAGGCGCCCGGTACGAGGAGGCACGGGGTGGAACGCGAAGGCCGTGCGACGGGCGCCGCCGGCGGGGAGCTGGTGACGATCGGGGAGTTCGCCCGGTTGTCCCGGCTCTCCGCCAAGGCGCTCCGGCGCTACGACGAACTGGGTCTGCTCCGGCCCGCGCTGGTCGACCCGGTGAACGGCTACCGGTACTACGACCCGGCGCAGGTGGAGGGGGCCCGGCTCGTGGCGTGGCTGCGCAGGATCGGCATGCCGCTGAACCGGCTCGCGGCGGACGACCCGGAGGAGGCGGTACGCCGGTTGGTCGGCCTGGCCCGCGAGGCGGGCGCCCCCGACAACGTGGCGTGTGCCGTGGCCGACGTGGTCGTCGAGGAATAGCGGTGCCGGCCCCGTGGGCCAGGGCGTCGGCCCCGTGGGTCAGAGGCGCCAGTCGGGGGCGTGCTCGGGGCGGTAGGCGCAGGTGGTCCCGGTCGTCACGGAGGCCTTGAGGTGGGCGGCCAGCGCGGGGTGCAGGTTCTCCAGCTTGCGCAGGGTGTCACGGATCCGGGCGGTGACTGTCTTGCGGGCCCGCTCGGTCTGGTCGCCCAGCCGACGGGTCCGGCCGCCGAGCCCGGCCGCGGTGCGCAGTTCGTCCAGGAGGGCCTGCCGCTCCCGGTCGTACTTCTCCACCTGCTGGGTGTCGTCCCGGGCGGCCGCTCGGTCTATCTCGGCGTCCAGCCGGTCCAGGTGTTCCTTGTAGCGGCGCTTGGCCTCCTCGTCGAGCACCGGATCGCCGCCGAGCTGTCCGGCCGCGACGACGAGGTCCCCGCCCTCGGGGGCGAGGAGCCGGACGGCCGGGACGTCGGCGCCGGGCAGCCCCAGCAGGCTGTGCAGGTCCCGCAGGCCCTTGGCGTCCGGGACGTGCACCGTCACCCCGTCCCACCGAAGCTGCCACACCGGCCCGTTCCGCCGGAACTCGGCGGACGGCCCGGCCGAGGCGGAGGCCTCCCCGCGGCCTGCCCCGGCGGCGCTCCGGCTCGACGCAGGGTTCGCGTTCGATCCCGGCCCCGGACCGGGCCCCGGCCCCGGCGTCGAGGTCCGTGAGACGGAAGTGGCTGCGGAGGCATCGGCAGCCGCGGCGGTCGGCGCAAGGACGGCAGTGGCGGCGGCCGTGGTCCCGGAGGCCGCCATGGGTGGGGCCGTACGGAGGGAGGCGGCCTCGGCCTGCACGTGGTCCAGGGACAACTCGCCGGCCTCCCGGGCCACTTCACCGAGCAGCCGACGCGCCTGCCCGACGTCGTCCGCGCCGAAGCCCTGAGCCCGGGTCACGTCGGCACCGCCCACTCCGGCACCACCCGCACCGGAGCGGGCGAGCAGGGAACGGGCCAGGCAGAGCCGGGCGCGTAGGGCCCAGGGGCGGGCGCCGAGGCGGTCCGAGGAGGCGGCGGCCTCGGTGAGCGCCGCGACAGCCGCGTCCTGGTCGTCGCGTGCGGCGGCGAGCATCCCGAGCCAGAGGTCGACGGGGCCGCCGATGTCACACCCGTACAGCGAGACGACCCACTGGCCCGTGTACGGGGTCAGCTCGTCCTCCGCGCGGGCGATCAGACGCCGGTCGCCCGTCACCGCCGCCGCCTGGGCCAGCAGCCTGAGCCAGAGCGGCATGAACGTCCGGGGGTAGGGGGCGGGGCGTTCCGCGTGCTCGGCGATCAGGCGCAGCGCGGGCGTGGCGTCGCCCTGCTCCACCGCGGTGACCGCCTCCAGCAGCGCGGGAAAGGGATACCCGGAGGCCGGAAGCTCGGCGAGGACCTCCTCGGCCTCGGCGAAGTGGCCCCGGAGCAGGTGCATCGCCCAGCGCAGGTGGTGCCCCATGAATCGGAAGGCCGCGTGGTCGTTGTTCTTCGGGTCGAGCGAGTCGTCCTCCAGCGCGGTGGCCGCCTCGGCGAACCGGCCTTGCAGGGAAGCGATCAGGCTGCTGTCGACGGCGACCCCCAGGGCGAACCGGGGCAGCGCGGTCACCTCCGCGAGCCGGACGAACGTACGGAACTGGTCGAGGAAGGCCGGGTCGCCCAGCTCCAGCAGCGCCACCCAGCGCATGGACGCCGCGTGCAGCTCCATGTCCTGGTGCCCTGAGCGCCGGCCGACGACGGTCATCTCGTCGGTCAGCCCGAGCCGCTCCACCGCCGAACCGAGTCCCCACACGGAGTCGTGGCGTGCCCAGAGCGAGAAGGCGAGCGCCTCGTCGTCCGAGCCGCTCCGGGCCAGTGCCATGAAGTGGATGGCCAGCTCCTGGGCGAGCCGGTCGTCGGAGAGGCTCTCCTGGCCCTCCTTGCCGGTGATCCTGCGGTGCGCCTCGGCGAGCAGGCCCTTCGTGGACACGCCGGGGTTGCCCAGGAACCCGTCGCCGTGAAGGGTGACCGCGACCCGGCCCAGCAGCTCCGGGTCGTCCAGCTCCCGGGCCCGGGCGACCGCCCCGTCCAGCAGGCGCTGCGCCTCGGCGGCCTGCCCTGCGTGCCGGAGCTGTCCGGCGAGGTCGAGACCGATCAGCGTGGCCCGCCGGAGGTCGGGGTCCTCGCCGCAGGCCACCGCGAGGGCGCGCCGGTAGTGTTCGGTGGCCTCCTCGTCGGCCAGGCGCCCCGAGGCGTCCCGGGCGGCCGCCAGCAGCAGGTCGATCCGGCGGTCGCGCTCCAGCGCGTCGCCGGCGAGATGGGCGTGCCGGGCCAGGGCGCCGGGTGGCACCGCGTCGGCGAGGCCGCCGTGCGCGTCCAGGGCGCGTACGGCCGAGGCATGGCGTTCGCGGGCCTCGGCGTCGTCCAGCGAGGCGTACAGCGTCTCGCGCAGGAGGTCGTGGGCGAAGGCGTACCGGCCGGACGGGCGGGGAGTGACGACCCGGGCGACCACGGCCGACTCCAGCAGCCGGTCCACGAGGGGGACCGGCGCGCCGTGCACGACGGCCAGCACCTGCCGGCGGAACTCCCGGCCGAGCAGAGCGGCGCTGGTCAGCAGCGAGACGACCGGCTCGGGCAGCAGGGCGAGCCGCTGCCGGACCGCTTCCCGCACACCGGGCGGAATGGTGGAGACCGGGGCTCCGCTGTGCCAGAGGCGGGCGGTCTGCTCGACGAAGAAGGGGTTGCCGCCGGTACGCCGATGGACCTCGTCGACCAGCCGCGGCGCGGGCTCGCGGCCCGTCGTCACCGTCATCAGCGCGCCCACCTCGTCCCGGCCGAGGCCGGTCAGGGTGAGGGTCGCGGCGGCGCGTGAGACCAGCGGCAGGATCAGCTGCTGGAGTGGATGCCCCGGGGCCTCCACCTCGACGTCCCGATAGGTGCCGATGAGCAGCAGCCGCTCGAACCAGGCGTGCTGGGCGGCGAATTCGAGCAGCCGCAGGGAGGCCGGGTCGGAGCTGTGCAGATCGTCGAGGACGACCACCAGCGGCCGGCTCTGGGAGACCGCGACGAGGGCCGTGGTCACCGCGTCGAAGAGCCCGAAGGCCTCGGCGCCCTCCGACGGGCCCTCCGGTGGGGCCTCCGACGTGCCCCGGTTGGGCGAGCCCTCGCCCGGCCCCCCGTCCGCCCTGGGCCCGCCGCCGTGAACACCGACCGCACCGGCTTCCGCGCCGGGCTCGCCCCCGTGAGCGCCACCTGTGGCGACCCCGGCCGGGTCGCCGAGGAGCACGGCGAGCCGGCCGTCCGACGCCTCCTGGGCCGCCGCCCATTCCGCCGCCGTGGCCGAGCGGCGCAGGCCGCGCAGGATCTGGACCCAGGGCCAGTACCCCGGGGTGTTGTCCGAGTCCCAGCAGGAACCCCCGACCACCAGCGCCCCGCGCCGCCGCGCCTCGTGTGCGGCGTCCGTGACGAGGGTGCTCTTGCCGATCCCCGCCTCGCCGGTGACCAGCACGAGACCGCCGTGGCTGTCCGTGGCCCGGGCGATCTCCGAGCGGAGGACGCCTGCGGGGTGGTCGCGCCCGAAGAGAGCAGGGGTCATGACCACACGATAGGAGCCCCCACTGACAACGGCCCCTTGTTTCTTCGCGGAGCGGACCGCCCGACTCCTCCGCCAGCCGGCCCACTCCTCCGTCAGCCGCCCGGCCCCTCCGTCAGGCGTCCCCCTCCTCCGTCAGTCGCGGACCACCGTCACCGGGCACGGCGCGTGCTGGGTGACGTGGAGGCTGACCGAGCCGAGCAGGGTGGCCTTGAAACCGGTGTGGCCGCGGGCTCCCACGACGAGCAGCTCGGCGCCCTGGGCACGGTCCAGCAGGGCCTGGGCCGGGTTGCCGATGACCACGACCTTGCTGACCGCGGCGGCTCCCGCGGCGCCGAGGGCCTCCTCCAGCGCCTCGTTGAGGGAGACGGTGGCCACGGCCTGCGGGTCGAAGTCCTCCGGCATGCCCGGCATCATCGACGCCCAGCTGGTGGCGGGATACTCCCAGCTGTTCACGGCCTCCACCGTCGCGCCGGTCAGCTCGGCCTGGCGTACGGCCCAGTGCAGTGCCTTGATCGAGGAGTCGGAGCCGTCGACGCCCACAACGATCCTGCCCATATCTGCCTCCAGCTCGGTCGCGCTCGGTACAGCATCCGATCTCACTGTAATCAAGCAGGGCAAACGGGGCGGGTCGATGTGATCCGCCCCGACCGCCCCGCCCTGCTGCGCGCTCCGCGTCCCGCCTCAGTCCAGCCGCAGGTCCGCGAGCTGCTGCTCGAAGGGGACGACCGCGTCCTCCCCGTCGTCCGGGCCCGGGGTCCGCGAGGCCCCGGAGACCGTACGGCCCAGGACCGCGGAGGCCAGCTCGCCGCCCGCGCGCCGGATCCGGGAGGGCAGGCCCTCGGTGTACTCGTCGCCCGAGGAACCCCAGTCCTCCGAGGCCGCGTAGACGGAGGTGGGCACGGTGACGGCCCGCAGATAGGCGAAGAGCGGGCGCAGGGCGTGCTCCAGGACCAGTGAGTGGCGGGCCGTGCCGCCCGTCGCGGCGATGACGACGGGCTTGCCGGTCAGCGCGGTGTGGTCGATCAGGTCGAAGAAGGACTTGAACAGACCGCTGTACGAGGCGGTGAAGACCGGCGTCACGGCGATCAGCCCGTCGGCCTCCGTCACCGCGTCGATCGCCTCGCGCAGCCCGGCCGACGGGAACCCGCTGACCAGGTGGTTCGCGATGTCCACGGCGAGATCGCGCAGCTCGATGACGTGGACCTCGACGTGTCTGTCCTGCTCCGCCGCGAGGCGCTCACGGGTGGCGGCGGCCAGCCGGTCGGCCAGCAGCCGGGTGGAGGACGGCTGGCTCAGCCCGGCCGATACGGCGACGATGCGCAGCGGTGTGGTGGCGAACATCGAGGTCAGGCCTCCTTCGTCTGCTCAGGGGCGTCGGCGGTACGGGCGTTGCGGGCGGCGGTCACCGCGGGGTGGACGGGCGCGGACTCCGGAACGCCGGCCGGCCGCAGGTTGGCGAACTCCTTGCGCAGCACGGGCACGACCTCCTCGCCGAGGATGTCGAGCTGCTCCAGGACCGTCTTCAGGGGGAGCCCCGCGTGGTCCATCAGGAACAGCTGGCGCTGGTAGTCGCCGACCGCGTCCCGGAACGTCAGCGTCCGCTCGATGACCTCCTGCGGGGAGCCCACGGTCAGCGGGGTCTCGCGGGTGAAGTCCTCCAGGGACGGGCCGTGGCCGTAGACCGGCGCGTTGTCGAAGTACGGGCGGAACTCCCGTACCGCGTCCTGCGAGTTCTTCCGCATGAACACCTGGCCGCCCAGCCCGACGATGGCCTGTTCGGCGGTGCCGTGCCCGTAGTGGGCGTAGCGGCGCCGGTAGAGGTCCACCATTTTCCTGGTGTGCTCCATGGGCCAGAAGATGTTGTTGTGGAAGAAGCCGTCGCCGTAGTACGCGGCCTGCTCGGCGATCTCCGGGGAGCGGATGGAGCCGTGCCAGACGAACGGCGGGACGCCGTCCAGCGGGCGCGGGGTGGCGGTGAAGGACTGGAGCGGCGTACGGAACTTGCCCTCCCAGTCCACGACGTCCTCGCGCCACAGCTTGTGCAGCAGGGCGTAGTTCTCGATGGCCATCGGGATGCCCTGGCGGATGTCCTTGCCGAACCAGGGGTAGACCGGCCCGGTGTTGCCCCGGCCCATCATCAGGTCGACGCGGCCGTCCGCGAGGTGCTGGAGGGTGGCGTAGTCCTCAGCGATCTTCACCGGGTCGTTGGTGGTGATCAGCGTCGTGGACGTGGACAGGATCAGGTTCTCGGTGCGGGCGGCGATGTAGCCGAGGGTCGTCGTCGGGGAGGACGGGACGAACGGCGGGTTGTGGTGCTCGCCGGTCGCGAAGACGTCCAGGCCGACTTCCTCGGCCTTCTGCGCGATGGCCAGGGTCGCCTTGATGCGCTCGTTCTCGGTGGGGGTCCGGCCGGTGGTCGGGTCGGTCGTGACGTCCCCGACGGTGAAGATCCCGAACTGCATGGCGTCCGCCTTCCTGAGACCTGGCCGGGAGCCCTGGAATCCGGGGAACCGGGGACCGGAGGCCCTGACAATTTAGTTGAACATTGAACTACACCCTACAACGGGACCCCTCCCCGTCCTATTCCGCGCGGCCGGGCGGCCTTCCCGGGCGGGCGTACTCTGGAGCGGTGGGCGAGCTGAAGAGCAACGGCGAGGAGTGGAAAGCGCGCGGAGTGTTCCTGCGCGTCTTCGTCTATGTCTTCGTGACCCACCTCTTCGCCGGGTTCGTCTGGCTCCTCTTCTACGTGGGTGAGCACGCCCCGAAGTAGGGCCCGCGGCCCCCAGACGTCCCGAAGCCCTCCAGGCGTCCCGAGGGCCTCCTCGGGGGGTCGGTATGCTTCCCCTCATGACCTCCGTCCCGTGCCGCGGCTGGTGGCGCTCCTCGTAGGAGCGGCCACAGCATCTGCACGGAACCAGGGCCGTTCGACATGGACGGCCCTTTCTGCTGCCCTCGTACGGCGCGGACACGGAGACGGAGCGCAGCGGCGCTCACCGGCGGGGCCGTCCCTCACACCGCACTCACGCGAGGAGAGACAGCCACCATGACCACGGTCACGACCACGACCACCGCCGAGTCCCGCAGCCCCGAGAACCGTGCCGCCGAGCTGGAGCACCGCATCGCCCGGGACCCCGGAAGCTTCCGGGTCCTCACCGGGGACCGCCCCACCGGCTCCCTTCACCTGGGCCATTACTTCGGCTCCCTGCGCAACCGGGTCCGCCTCCAGGATCTCGGCGTGGACGTCATCGTCCTCATCCCCGACTACCAGGTCATCACCGACCGGGACACCGCGGAGCGGCTGGGGGAGTACACCGACGGGCTGCTCCTGGACTACCTGGCCCTCGGCATCGACCCCGCCCGGTCCACCGTCTTCTGCCACAGCGCCGTCCCCGCGCTCAACCAGCTCATGCTGCCCTTCCTCAGCCTGGTCTCCGTCGCGGAGCTGAACCGGAACCCCACGGTCAAGGACGAGATCGCCCACTCCCGGCAGTCCACGGTCAGCGGGCTGATGCTCACCTACCCGGTCCACCAGGCCGCCGACATCCTGTCCTGCAAGGGAAACCTGGTTCCGGTCGGCCGGGACCAGGCGCCCCACCTGGAAGTCACCCGGACGATCGCCCGCCGTTTCAACGAGCGGTACGGCCAGGTCTTCCCGGAACCGGACATCCTGCTCTCCGCCGCTCCCCTGCTGCTCGGCACGGACGGTACGAAGATGAGCAAGAGCCGGGCGAATTCCGTCCCGCTCTCCGCCACCGCCGACGAGACCGCCCGTCTGATCAAGGGCGCGACGACGGACACCGACCGGCACATCACGTACGACCCCGACGCCCGCCCCAACGTCTCCTCGCTGGTCCTGCTGGCCGCCCTCTGCCTCGACCGGGACCCGCACGAGGTCGCGGCGGAGATCGGCGACGGCGGAGCCGCCGCCCTGAAGCGGACGGTGACCGACGCGGTCAACACCCACCTGGCGCCCTTCCGGGCCCGGCGGGCGGAGTACGCGAAGGACCTGACGTACGTACGGTCGGTGCTCCGCACGGGCAACGAGCGGGCGAACGCACTGGCGGAGGCCACGCTGGACGAGGTCCGGGAGGCGATGGGCGCGTTCCGGTAGCCCGCCGCGCGATCCGCCCGCCCGCCCGCGCGATCCGCCCGCCCGAGCTGTGCCGCCCGTCCGCGCAAACCGCCCGCCCGCGATCCGCCTGCCCGTGAACCGGCTTACCGCCCCGGCACCGCCGACCGCTGCCGGCGCAGCAGCTCCGCGAGGCCCCGGCGGGTGGCGGCGATCACCACCCGGTCCTGGGCGCGCAGGACGTAGCCGGGGTGCAGGTCCCAGACCAGGCCGGAGGGCGGCGGGGGCGGGGCGCCCTCCGGGTCGAACGGGGGCGGGGCGGCGAGGTCCGGGTTGCGGTCGCCGGGCGGGGTGGCGTCGATGGCCAGGACCCGCCAGGCGCCCGCCCGGAACGCCTGCTCGACCGTGCGGCCCTCCAACTGCGGGTGCCCCGCGACCTCCAGGGCGGCGAACAGCATCACCTTGCGCTCGACCGGGATCGCGCCGAGGACCTGGCGGCCCATCATGGCGCCCGCGAACGCCGGCGCGGCGAGATGGGAGACCGAGCGCGAGCGGGTCAGGGCCTGGGGGTGCGCGGTGCGCAGGGTGCGGTAGACGGCGGTCGCGAACTCGTCGTCGTACAGCCGCAGCGCGACCCTCAGGTCCGGCTTCACCGAGCGGGCGTACAGCGTGGCTTCCAGGTTCGTCGTGTCGATGCTGGTGAGTGCGAGGAGGGCGCGGGCGCGATAGATCTTGGCCGCTTCGAGGACGCCCTCCTGGGTGACGTCGCCGATGACGGTCGGCACGTGCAGGGAGCGGGCCAGCGGGATGCCGCGCGCCTCGGGGTCCTCCTCGACGACGACCACGGGGATGTCGAGTTCCCTCAGGCGCATGAGGACGCGCGTGCCGATCTTGCCGAGCCCCAGCAGCACCACGTGTCCCGAGAGGCCACGGGGCGGGCGGCGCAGCGAGGAGGCGGTGCGCAGGGTGCCGAACGCTTCGAGGACGGCGGCGATCAGCAGCGGCAGCAGGAGCAGCCCGGCGACGCCGGAGAGCAGCTGGATGATCTTCCGGGCGGTCGTGCCGTCCTCCGACGGGTCGTTCATGCCCAGCAGGTCGAGCAGGGTCAGATAGGTGGAGTGGACCAGGCCGTCCCGGGTGGTGAGGAGCGAGGCGGCCACCAGGGCGAGTGCCGCGAGCGCGATCCCGAGGGCCGACCAGCGCAGCCTGCGGGAGAAGACCTGCGAGAGCGGCGCGCCCCTGCCTCCCATGCGGGTCGCCGGCCGGTCCGGGTCGGCCCGGCTGATCGCTTCGAGGACCACTGTGCCCCGGCCGGTCGTCTCGGCGACGGCGCGTTCGTCGGGCAGGAGCTGCGGGGCCTCGTCGCCGCTGCTGTCCGAACCCTCGGCGCCCGCCGGGTCGTTGGTGGTGGAGGAGAGCAGGGCGAGGGTGCACAGGCCGGGGTCGGCGCTCTCGCCGGGGCCGGGTGGCGGGCGCTCGGCGGCACGGAGGAGCAGCCCTTCGGCCTGGATGACCTTGCTGCTGCCGGTGAGGGCGGTGGCGGCGAGGGCCGGGGCGGCGGTGTCGGCGTCGGACAGGACGGTGGTGGAGGCGTCCAGCAGCGCCGGGTCGATCCCGGGCATGGCGACGGCCGCCGCCTGGTCGAGCAGCTCCTCCAGGTGCTGGCCGAGCTTGCGGTTGTAGAGCCGGATCACCAGTCGCAGACGGGGGTTGAAGCGGCGGGCGGTCAGGGCGGCGCGGATGTTGCGCTCGTCGTCGTCGTAGACGAGGGCGAGGGCGGCGGCCCGGTCGATGCCCGCCTCCTCCAGGACGTCGTCGGAGGGCTCGGGGGCCTCCATGATGCGGACGGCCTCGACCCCGGCGTTGGTGTCGCCGCTGCCGTTGCCCGCGCGGTTCATCGCCGCCGACATCCGGCCGAACAGGGCGGCCGCCCGGCCCCGTTGGGTCATCGGGGTCTGCGGTCCGCTCGCGTCCCGGCCCGGCGGCAGGAGCAGCGTGACCCGTTCCCCGTAGATGAAGCGCAGCTCCACGGCGAGCCGGCGCGCCAGGGCGTCGTCACCGCAGACGATCATGTGGCCGGAGGACGGCGGCCGTCCCGGCTGCTGAGGAAGTGGAGGCACGAAACCCAGCATGCCGTGATCCTTCCGGCTCGGTCTTCCCGATCAGTGCCGATCAGTGTGGAGCGTTGGTGATCTTCGCATGACGGCCGGGGGTGGGCCGGTCGTTGACCGACGCGCTGTCGACCGCCGCGCCGTTGACCGCCGCGCCGTTGGCGCCTCCCTGGGCGCCCGCGAGCAGGTGCCGGGGGTCCGCCGCCCGCTGGATCGCCGTCTCGACCGCCGCGATCCGGTCCGCGAGCAGCCCGAGCGCGGCCACGGCCCGGGTCATCGGGTCGCCCTCCGGCCCGCCGAGCGCCTGCGTACGGACGTAGGAACCGCTGATCGCCGCCCACCGCTCCGCCTGTTCGGCGGTGAGCGTGCCGCGCAGGGCGGCCAGCTTCAGCAGGTTCGCCTCGGCCCCGGTGGTGAGCGTCTGGGCCTCGCCCGCGTAGTGGTCGTCGATGACGGCGGACAGTTCGTCGTCGTTCATCACCGGCACGATCCGCTCGGCGATCTTGTTCATGTTGCGGTAGGAGCCCTGGAGCCGGAACGGCGGTTCGGTGCGGGTGGCGTCCGTCTGCGCGGCCGACGCGATGTACGCGGCGTTCACCGCGAGCACGGTGTCCCGGGCCGTGAGGAGATGGCGCAGCACCGCCAGGATGCGGTCCAACTCGGCAGCGCTGTACGGGTGTTCCAGGTGCTCGGCGCGGGCCGCCGGGTCGCTGCCGCCCGCCAGCCGCACCAAGAGCGTCAGGTCGTCGCGCGAGCGCCCGGCGAGCGGGGCGAGGACCGGGTTCGCGGTCAGCGCGTTCTCCACGAAGCTCAGCGCGAAGACGTCCTCGCGGCCGCTCAGCACCTCGCCGAGGTTCCACACGTCTGCCCGGTTGGCGAGCATGTCGGGGATCCGGAACTGCTCGCCGGACTCGGTGTACGGGTTGCCCGCCATGCACACCGCGAACCGCTTGCCCCGCAGGTCGTAGCTGCGCGGCTCGCCGTCCCGCACGCCCTCGATGCGGCGCGTGGCATCGCACAGCGGAATGAACTTCTGGAGGAGTTCGGGCGAGGTGTGCTGGATGTCGTCGAGGTAGAGGAGCGTGTTGTTGCCCGCCTCCAGTGCGAAGTTGATCTTCTCGATCTCCTGCCGGGCGGTGGCGCTCGGGGCCTGGTCCGGGTCGAGGGAGGTCACGTCGTGGCCCAGGTTCGGGCCGCTGATCTTGACGAGGACCATGCCGAGCCGGTCCGCGACGTACTCCATCAGCGTCGTCTTGCCGTAGCCGGGCGGCGAGACGAGCAGGAGCAGACCCTGCGAGTCGGTGCGCCGGTCCGCGTCGGCGGTGCCGAGCTGCTTGGCCAGGCTGTCGCCGATCAGCGGCAGGTACACCTCGTCGAGCAGCCGGTTGCGGACGAACGCCGACATCACGCGCGGCCGGTGGTCCTCCAGCCGCAGCCGGCCGCGCTCGGCGTCCACCAGGGAGGTGCGCAGCCGCTGGTAGGCGCGGAACCCGGGCACGATGTCGTTGCGGAACTCGGCGGTACGGGCGAGGAGTTCGTCGAGCCGTACGGTGAGGGCCCCGCCGCCCGCGATGCGCGGGTGGTCGCCGAGGAGGCCCTCAAGACGCTCGGTGAGCGGCGCGTCGCACGCGTACCGCTCCAGCTCCGGGCAGAGCTCCACCGCGACGGCCTCCGCCAGATCGCCACCGCCGATGGCCGCGCCCGTCGCTCCGGCGGCTCCCGTGGCTCCGGCGGCCCCCGTGGACTCGGCGTACGGGACGAGCCAGCCCTCCACGAGCTGCTTGCGGGCGGCCAGGTCGTCGCCCAGGGCCGCCAGGTCCTCCGCGTACGCATCGGGCCCGGCGGCCCGGTGGAACCCGTCGAGGAACGTTCGGACCGCGGCGGACCGGACGAACCCGGCCGGCCCGCTCGTCAGCTCCTCGAAGAGGTACGCGGCGACGGCCTCGGGCCGCACCCCGTCCGCTGCCGCCGGACCGCACCCGATCGCCGTCGCCCACTCCTCCTGGAGCACGGCGATGGCCGGGGCCAGGCCGAAGGTGTCGCGGGCGCGGGCCAGCGACACCGCCCGCCGGGCCCAGGCCGTGCGCTGCGCCGCGTCCACGCCGTACGCCCAGAACAGCTGGGCGGCCGCCCGGGCCCCCGGCTCGTGGCGCAGCAGTCCGGCGCCCGCGTGCAGGCGCAGCAGGGCGGTCAGGATCGCGGTGGCGTCCTCGTCGTGGACCCCCCGGGCGTACCCCTCGTCGTACGCCTCGGCCGCCGACTCCCGCACCAGCCCGGCCAGTTCGGCCTCCGACAACGCGGTCAGACGGCTCGCCCCGTGCTCGTCGAGGAGCCGGGCGGCGAGGTGCTCGGCGCGGTAGACGGCGGCGTTCTCCGAGGGGAGCAGCTGCTCCCAGTACGGCCGGGCCGCCGAGAACGCCGGGTCGGTGACCGGGGCCCGGTAGTCCGTCCCGGTCAGCGCGAAGACGAGGCTCTCCCCGGAGGGCACGAGCGTCAGGTCGAACGGCTGGGTGTTCACCGCGAAGCGGTGACGGCCCAGCTTGATCACGGACCCGCCGTCGGCGTACAGCTCGGTGCGGTCGCGCAGGGCGCGGCCCGCCTCCTGGCGGGCCGCCTTCAGCCGCCCGTCCAGCTCCTCCGCCCGTACCGGGTCGCCGAGTTCGCGCAGCTCGTCGGCGGTCCGCCGGATCTTGGCGACCATCGGGTCGGAGGCGAAGTAGGTGTGGACGGCGTCGAGGTCGCCCAGCGCGGCCACCCGCCGGGCGATGGTCTCCAGCACCCGGTCGGCCGACCCGGCCAGCCGCTCGGCACGCCGCGCCCGTTCGTCCTGGAGGGTCTGCTTGCGCGCCGAGAACGCCTCGTACACCTCGGTGCGACGCTCGGCCAGCTCCGCGAGGAAGTCGTCGAACTCCGCGAACCGCGACTCCAGGTTCTCCAGCTGGAGGAGCAGCCGTGCCAGTTGGTCGTCGCAGGACTCCGGCGAGTCCGCGGCGGCCAGTGCGCCCGTCACCGCCTGCCCGAGCAGCGCGAACTCGGCGGCGAACTCGGCCCGGCCTTCCTTCGACAGCAGCTCCCGGCGGCGCGCGTCCAGGGTGGCGCGGGCCCGGTTCGCCCCGCCCAGGACCTCCGCGATCCGCTCCAGGATCGAGGTGCGCACGGTGGCGTCGCCGATGTCGAGACCGGCGACGACGTCCGTGACGGTGGCCAGCCCCTCCGTCATCGCCGCCAGCCGGTCCGTCACGGCGGAGGCGTCCCGGACGGTCTCCAGCGCCCCCGCGTCGGCCACGAGCCCCGCGATGTCCGCGTGGTACCCGTCGAACGCGTCCTCCCGGGCGAGGAAGGACACGGCCCGCTGGGCGGCGGACGCGATGTCGTCCTCGGTCCGGGCCGACAGCTCCGCGATCCGCTCGGCATCGGCGTACCGCATCTCGCCGACCGTCGCCAAGTGGCCGTGCGCCTGCCGCAGTTCGGTCAGCCGCTCGACCCACGCGGACGCCGACCCGGGCACCTCGCCGCGTACCCGCCGCACGAGCGCGGTGATGCGTCCGGCGGTCTCCTCCAGCGCGTCGGCGGCCCGCCGGGTCAGGTCCTGTACGGCCGTGAACTCGGCCAGCACCTGCTGGGCGGTCGCCCGCAGTTCGGCCAACGGCTCTCCGAGCGCGCCCAGTTCCGGGTCGGACAGCCAGTGGTAGCGGTCCTGGGCGCGGGCGCAGTCGGAGGCGAGCTGCCCGTACACGGCGGTGGTCGGCGTCATGTCCTGAACGCCGTGCGCGAGCGCGAGGCAGTCCGAGATCCCGCGGACCAGGTCGGCGTTGCCGGTCCGGGCGAGCGGCCCGGTCCCGGCGGGCCGGGCGGCGGCGTAGGTGTCGGAGACGTACGGCGTCTGCCAGCGCTGCAACGGGTGCACGCGGGCCGGCCCGTCCGGGTTGTCCCGCAGCAGGACCAGCGTCCCGTCGTCCAGCAGCGCGTGCCCGCGCCCGGTGAGCGGGGTGGCGACCTCCTGGCGGATCAGGTTGTAGGGGAGGAGGAGACTGCGCAGACCGTCGCGGGAGCGGAAGACGTAGAGCACGTCCTCCCCGTTGGGCGAGCGGACCGCGCCCTCGAAGACCGGCTCGGTCAGTTCCTCGGCGGTGTCGAAGGTCTTCGCGGTGCCGGTGGTGAGGTAGTAGCCGCCGGGGAAGATGATCCCCTGGTCCTCGGGGAGCCGGTGGCAGGCGGGCCCGATGGAGTCGAGCCGCTGGACGCTTCCCAGCAGCGAGTTGAAGACCAGATACCGCCAGTCGGTCTCCTTGTACGGCCGCACGCGCAGCAGCGTCAGCGGCCCGACCTCCGCGTACTCGACGTCGGCGTCGGCCAGCGACTGCAACAGCTCGTCGACGGGCTCCTCGTAGATCCCGTCCGGCGACTCGGTGTCGTCGGTGACCTTGACCGTGAGGGTGCCGCCGAGCGTGTCGACGAAGAGGCCGCCGCCCTTGCCGATGGCGATGTGCGGGTGGCGGCCGGTGCGGTGGGCCTCGCGCCCGGCGACGGTCCAGTCGAAGTCGTGGGACGCGGGGAACACGTGGTCACGCTCGCCCTGCGCGTCCAGGAACGCCCCGGGCGACCCGTCCGCGCCCAGGGCCCAGCGCAGCACGCGGATGTCCTCGGCGTTCTCGCCCGTACGGAAGACGGCGAGGAGCTTGCCGCCGGTTCGGCGCAGGCGGAGGAGGCGGGCGTCGCGGAAGTAGCGGTGGAGGGAGGCGAACTCGCGCCGGAACCCGTCGTCGTCGAGGAGGGTGTTGCGGGGCGGCGGGGCGGTGCCGTCGTCCTCTTCGGCATCCCGTACGAGGAGTACGTCGTCGACCCCCGCCTCGCCCCGGGCCCCCGGCCCCCGCTCGAACCCGAAGAGGAGCTTGCCGCCGACGGCGACGAGGTCACGCGGCACGGAGGGGTGCTCGGTGCGCACCTGCTCGGTGGCCAGGAGCCGCAGTCCGGTCGAGCCGAACTCCTCGGTCCGCCGGGCGTTGAGCGCCTCGGCGCGCCGCACGAGCTCCCCGGCCTGCGCCGAGAGCCGTCGCCGCAGCACCTCGTAGGCACCGGCGTCCACATCGCCCTGGCCGGCCCGGGGGCCCTGGGGCTCGGTGTCGGTGATGTCGCTGTCCATGCGTACGGCTCCCTCTGTGCTTCGTCATGTGCCGTGGGCCCGAACTCCAGTCCGTCCGGCGTTTGAGGACGGAACCCCGAGGCTGTTGGGCCCGCTGCCGGCGTGCGGGCGCGGGCCCGGTAATCCAGCCTGTCCGGCGTTTGAGGACGGAACCCCTGATCCGGAGGGCCCGCCTGCCCGGCAGACCAGGCCCTGGTGCGCCCACCCCCGTGGGACGCACACCCCGACCTTCCGGCCCCCGGGCCAAGGGTCCGTCCTCAAACGCCGGACGGGCTTGAAATGGCGGCCCGCCCCGCTGCCCCGGGCCTACGCCTTCGCCCCGGCCCCGTTCAACGACACCGCGGGAGCCGCCTCCGTACCGGCCACCGAGGACACCGGCAGATCCGCGAGCCCGAGCTCCTTCGCCGCCGCCAGCAACTGCTCCACCTGGCCCGATGCCGCACCCGACGACCCCATCAGCCGCATCAGCAGCGCCGACACCGTCAGGTTTTGCACATCACCCGTGGAGACCGACCCCAGCACCCGGCTCAGGTCGTCCGTGAAGGAGGACGAACCGTCCAGCCACGGCCCCGCCAGCGCCTGCGCGGTCCGCGAGTTGTCGACGAACCCGTCGACCGCCTTGCCGAGCGAGACCGACGAGACGAGCCGGTCGAAGAAGACGGACTCCCCGCCGATGATGTCGATGTCGGCGTTCTCCAGGCCCGTCGCCAGCACCGTCGCCTGCGCCTCGGCGACCTGCCGCTGCACCTCGAGACCGGCCAGCCGGATCTCCTTCTCCGCGTCGAGCCGCAGGCGGTACTCCTCGTGCGTACGCGAGGCCTCGTCCAGCGCCGCCATCGCGGCCGCCTTCTCCGTGAGCCCCGCGGCCTCCGCCTTCAGCTTCTCGCCGATGACCGCCGCGTCGGCGGTCGCCTGCGCCTGGGTGCCCTCGGCGTCGGCGAGGGCCTTGAGCCGCGCGCCCTCCGCCTCGGCCTTGAGCCGGGCCGCCGTCGCCTCGGCCTCCGCGAGGCCGGCCTTCTCGGTGACGTCCGCCTCCGCGTCACGGACCTGTACGGCGGCGAGCCCGGGCGCGGCCGTCTCGGCCTGGATGCCTTCCGCCAGCCGCAGCTTGGCCTGCGCGTCCAGGTCGGCCGTCTTCAGCCGCGCCTCGGCGAGGGTGAGCTGCTCGGCCGCCAGGTGCGTGGAGGCCGCCTCCGCCGCCTCGGCCGCCTTGATGTCCTTGACCAGCTTCTCCTGCGCCTCCGCCTCGGCCGCGATGATGACCGACCTGCGGGCCCGCTCGGCGTCCTCGACGGCGCGCAGGGTGAGGATCGACTCCTCCTGCTCGGCGACCGTACGGTCCACCGCGATCCGCTCCCGGATGACGTCGGCGACCTCGCGCCGCTCGGCCTCGACCTCCTTCGTGGCGGCGATCCGGTTGAGCTCGGTCTCGCGCTCGCGCCCGATGACCTCCAGCATCCGGTCCTTCTCGATCCGCTCGCTCTCGACGGCGATGACCCGCTCGCGGTTCTTCTGTGCGACGGCGATCTCCCGCGCCTGGTTCTCGCGCTGGATGCCGAGCTGCTCCTCGGTCTTGATGAACGCGGTCTGCGCGCCGAGCCGCTCCTCCTCCTGCACCCGGGCGGTGGCCGCCTCCTCGCGGGCCCGCAGGGTGTCGACCTCGCGGCGCTGCTTGATCTCGGCCTCGGCCTGCCGGCGCTCCAGCTCCAGGATCGTCTCGCGGGCGTCGACGTCCTGCCGGGTGATCTCCTTCTGCTCGGTGCGCTGGAACTCGTTGGTGCGCACGTGCTCGATCGCGGTCAGTTCGGTGATCTTCCGGATGCCCTGCGCGTCCAGGATGTTGGAGCCGTCGAGCTGGGCCATCGGGGTCTGCTCGAGGAAGTCGATCGCCGCGTCGTCGAGGTGGTAGCCGTTCAGGTCGGTGCCGATGACCCGGATGATCCGGTCCCGGAACTCCTCGCGCTTGGTGTACAGGTCGACGAAGTCGAGCTGCTTGCCGACGGTCTTGAGGGCCTCGGAGAACTTCGCGGCGAAGAACTCCTGGATGGCGACCCGGTCGCTGGCCCGCTCGGTGCCGATGGCCTGAGCGACCTTGATGACGTCCTCGACGGTCTTGTTGACGCGGACGAAGAAGGTGATCTGGATGTCGGCGCGGATGTTGTCCTGGCAGATCAGCCCCTCGCGCCCGGCACGGTGGATCTCGATCTTCTTCACCGAGATGTCCATCGTCTCGGCCTTGTGGAGCACGGGCAGGACGACGGCTCCGGTGAAGGTGACGTCGACCTTCTTGGTCTTGGAGATGATCAGTGCCTTGCCCTGCTCGACCTTGCGGAACAGCCGGGTGACGACGAAGGCGATGGCGATGACGATGAGCAGGACGACGGCGACGAGAACGCCGATGCTCAGGGAGATGGCATCCATAGAAGAGTCCTTGGCGGCAGGTTGGTGCGGAAGGGCCACAGCGCGGTAGCGGGTGACCAGCGGTTCAGGGAGACGGCCGGACGGACGTCAGGTGTTGGGGCCCGGATCGAGCGCCGAGTCGTAGGGCGCGACCCAGAAGAACTCGCCGTCGTCGTCGTACGCGTAGAGGAGCCCGGAGCCGCCCATGACGAGCGGCGCGTCCTCGGCCTCCGGCCCGGAGACCGGGGAGCGGGCGGCGGACGGGAAGGACTCGGCCCGGCGGACCTGCACGACGGCCGTCGACCCGTCGCGCGACACGACCTCGGCCTGGCCGAACGTCGTGGTGACGGTGCCGGTGCGGATCGTGCAGACGCTCCCGACGAAGTCCAGCCGGGACGGCGGAGGTTCGGCCGGGAACAACCGGCGGAAGCGGTCGACGAGGAGGCGGACGGCCGCCCAGGCCAGCAGCAGCGACCCGGCGAGCACGGCGACCGCGAGCACGGCCCGGGTGGCGCTGTCGGTGCCGCTGTGGCGGAGCAGGAGCGTACCGGTCAGGCTCCCGAACCAGGCGAAGACGATCAGCAGGGAGATGGAGACGGAGACCGGGACACCGCCGAGGCCGACCGGTGCGGTGTCGACGTCGGCGTCGAAGGAGTCGTGGCCGACGGCCCCGGCGAGTACCAGCAGCCAGAAGCAGACGATGACGACCAGAGCGGCGCCGAAGATGACGGCGGGGAATCCGATTGCCGCGCTCAGGAACTCGTCCATCGATCCCACCCCCTGTGGCCCGGCGCGGCTGCCCTGCGGCGCGCGCTTCCGTCATCCGGTACGGGGAAGGCGATCGGGCGGCCGGCGGGTGGCCGGCGGCCTGCCCGCGGCTGACAGGGCCCGGCTGCTGCGGCGTGGTCGTGACCTGCCGCAGCGGCCGGGTTGTTCCCCCTGCTCCCCCGTGCTTCCCCCGTGTTGTTGCTGACCTGATCCTGTCATCCAGGGCCTGCCCGATGCATTGCCGGATCCCGGCAATCTTTACGCTGTGCTCATGCCGGACACCGGCACCGCCCCGTGTGCGTCGGGGAAACGGCAGAACCGTTGCAAGGCTGAAGGAGAGTGCGTGGACGAGCCGAGGATTCCCGAGGAGGTGCTGGGCGATTACACCCGCATTCTGGGCGAAGTCGCCCTCACCGGCCGCCGCCTGACACGTGACGAACTGGAGGAACGCCGCGCGTTGGGTCGCGCGGCGGCGGACGGGGGGCATCAGTTGCGTGCCCTGGTGACGATGCATCTGGTGCGGACCCGTGAAGCCTGGCCCCGGGCGGCTGCCGGAAACTCCCCTGCCGTGACCGATGCCGTCCTGGCCGCCGTGGAGCAGGCGGTCGACGCGTTCGCCGAAGGTTTCGAGCGGGCCCAGCGCCTCACCGTACGGCGGGAGGAGGCGGCGCGCCGCGAGTTCATCGACGACCTGCTCTACGGTCGCAGCGACCTGGTCCGGCTCGCGGAGCGGGCGACCCGCTTCGGCCTGCGGCTTTCCCGGGCGCACGCGGTCGCGGTGGCGTCGGGCCCGGAGGCGTACACGGAGACGGACGCGGTGCCGCGCAGTGTGGAGGCGGCGCTGCTGACGCGGTTCAGCGGGCGCAAGATCCTGCTGACGACGAAGGACGGCCGGATCGTCTGCATCGCGCCGGGCAGCCAGCCGGACGTCCTGCGCTACTTCGCCAAGCAGGCCCACGCGGCGACGGACGGCGGGCAGGTGGCGGTCGGCCGCCCGCACAAGGGCCCGGGCGGGGTGGTCCACTCGTACGACGAGGCGCTCGAAGCCCTCGACCTGGCGAACCGGATGGGGATGGAGGACCCCGTGCTGTACGCCTCGGACCTCTTGGTCTACCCGGTGCTGACCCGGGACCGGCAGGCGATGGCCGACCTGGTGCGCAGCGAGCTGGGACCGCTCCAGAAGGCGAGGGGCGGCGCGGAGCCGCTGCTGAACACGCTGGCGGTCTACTTCGACGCGGGCTGCGTCGCCGCCGAGACCGCCCGCCGGCTGGCGCTCAGCGTGCGGGCGCTGACGTACCGCCTGGAGCGGATCCACCAGTTGACCGGCGCGGACCCCTCGGATCCGATGCACCGCTACAGCCTGCAGACGGCGGTCATCGGCGCCCGGCTGCTGGACTGGCCGGCCAAGGAGCTGTGACGCGCCCGGCCGGCCGATGCCGCGCCGAGGGACCGCTACAGGTCGAATTCGTGCGGCGGCAGGTCGAGCGCGAAGCACGCCTCACGCACCACGGCCTGCTCGGTCGCGTCGAAGTCCCCGTCGGCGCCGCCGATGACGATGCCGATCTGGATGACGGCACGGGCCTCCGCCGGCTTCTTCTTCGCCTTGGCGATCTCCTGGACCACACCGACCTTGCCGAGGGCGAAGTCGGCGGTGAGCTGGTCGACGTACGTGTTGAAGCGCCGCTGGAGGTCGTCGGCGGGGAAGTTCCGCAGGACGTCGTTGGACGCGATGAGCGCCGCGACGCGCTGGCGCTCGGACGGGTCGACGGAACCGTCGGCGGCGGCCACCAGGGCGCACATGGCCATGCTCGCGTCGCGGAACGACCCCGACGTGAGCTCGTTCTTCTTCGCCTCCAGCTGAGCCTGCATCGATGATGCGGATTCCTTGATGCGATCCCACAGAGCCATGACATCTCCCTACGTTGCGGTGCACTGCCGGAACGCGGTCAACTCTACAGAAGTGTAGAGACGGATGTGCCGGGTATGCCGGGGTACGCCGAAGCCCCCGGCGCGCCCGTCAGGGCGTCCGGGGGCTCCGGCCGCGGTGCCTGTGGCTCGGGCTACTCGTGCTTCTCGCCCACCGGTTCCGGGGCGAGGCCGTCGTGCGCGGGCAGCCGGCGCTCGGGTGCGGCCTTCGCGACGGGCTCCTTCTCGACCACCGCACCCGTGCCCGTGCTCTTCCCGCCTCCGCCCCCGCCGCGACGGGCCTCGATCTTCGCGGCGATGGGCTGCGTCCACCGGGCGGTGAGCGGGCCGACGATGACGAGGATCAGGACGTAGGCGGTGGCGATGGGGCCGATGCGCGGCTCGGTGGCGACGGCCAGACCGGCGATGACGATGGAGAACTCACCGCGCGCCACGAGCGTGCCGCCCGCGCGCCAGCGGCCGCGCGGGCCGATCCCCGCGCGGCGGGCCGCGTAGTAGCCGGTGCCGATCTTGGTGAAGGCAGTGACGACGGCCAGCAGGGCCGCGGGCAGCAGCACCGGCGGAATGTCGGCCGGGTTCGTGGAGAGTCCGAAGAAGACGAAGAACACGGCGGCGAAGAGGTCCCGCAGCGGGGTGAGCAGCTTGCGGGCGCCCTCGGCGACCTCACCGGAGAGCGCGATGCCGACGAGGAACGCGCCGACGGCGGCGGACACCTGGAGCTGCTGGGCGACACCGGCGACCAGGACGGTGAGGCCGAGGACGACCAGGAGCAGCATCTCCGGGTTGTCGGAGGAGACCGCACGGCTGATCAGGCGGCCGTGGCGGAGCGCCAGGTAGAGGACGAGTCCGACGGCCCCCAGCGCGATGACGAGCGCGAGGCTGCCGCCCGCCAGGCCGACCCCGGCGAGCATGGCGGTGAGCAGCGGCAGGTACACCGCCATCGCCAGGTCCTCCATGACGAGGACGCCGAGGATGACGGGGGTCTCGCGGTTACCGAGCCGGCCGAGGTCAGTCATGATCTTGGCGATCACCCCGGACGAGGAGATCCAGGTGACACCGGCGAGTGCGACGGCGCCCACGGGCCCCCAGCCGAGGATCAGGGCCGCGACGGCGCCGGGCGTCGCGTTGAGCACGAAGTCCACCGCGCCGGACGGATATTGCGTCTTGAGACTGGTGACCAGCTCGGAAGCGCTGTACTCCAGACCCAGCAGCAGGAGCAGCAGGATGACGCCGATCTCGGCGCCCACCATGGTGAACTCTTCGCTGGCCTTGAGCGGAATCAGCCCGCCGTGCCCGAACGCCAGCCCGGCGAGCAGGTACAGCGGGATGGGGGAGAGCCCTATCCGCCCGGCGAACCGCCCCAGGAGCCCCAGCCCGAGGATGACGGCACCCAGCTCCACCAGCAACGCAGTCGTGTCGTGCACGGTCAGCCCTCCGCGATGATCTCGGAGAGCGCGTCGACACCCTCACGCGTGCCGACGGCGACGAGCGTGTCCCCGATGGCCAGTCGGAAACCCGGGTCGGGCGACGGGTGCGCGCTGTGGGTGCGCAGCACCGCCACGATGGACGCCCCGGTCCGGGTCCGCGCCCGCGTCTCCCCCAGCAGCCGCCCGCCGTACGGGGAGCGGGACCCGAGCGGGATGTGCTCGGTGACGAGGTCGATGCCCTCGGTCCGTACGGCGTCGATGGGCGCCGGATCGATGAGGTGAGCGAGCGCGGTGGCCTCGGTCGTCGTCAGGGGGACGGAGAGTCGGCACGCATCAGGATCGTCCTGTTCGTAGAACCCGATGAACCGGCGTCCGTCATGGTGGACGACGACCGAGATGTGCTGTCCCGTCTCGGTCGTGAAGTCGTACTGGGCACCCACTCCGGGCAGCGCTGTACGGCGGGTTCCCATGGCTTCCTCCGAAACGTGCGGCGGTGCGCGCACTTGATGATCTCTTTATCCGGCCATGACCTTATCGGGCGGCCGAATCCGGTCCATGGGCGAGCAGCTCCAGGGCCTCTCCCCAGGGGAACTGCGCGGTCTCACCGGACTTGGGGGTGTGCGGTACGCCGGCGCTGACCCGGACACCCATGCTGCGCAGCCTGGCCAGGCTCTCGGCGTACGCGGGGTGCTGGGCGAGGGAGGCGTTCACGGCCGGGAGTACGGCGGTGGGGACGCCGAGTCCGTACGCCTCGCAGAGGATGCCGAGGGCCAGGGTGTCCGCGATCCCGGCCGCCCATTTGTTGATGGTGTTGAAGGTGGCGGGCGCGACGACGATGGCGTCCGGGTCCGGAAACGGCCGGGGGTCGCCGGGGGCGCGCCAGCCGGAGCGGATCGGGTACCCGGTCCGCGCCTCGACGGCCGCCGCGTCGAGGAAGCCGAGCCCCTGCGGGGTGGCGACCACGCCGACGTCCCAGCCGGCGTCCCGCGCCGCGACGAGGAGCCGGTCGACGTCACGGGCGACGCCGGCCGCGCAGACGACGACGTACAGGAACGGTTTCCGGTCCGGCCGGTCCGGCTGATCGCTCATGGGTGTGGGTCCCCCTGTTGACGGCTGAGGCGGTGCGGCTCAGCAGCGTACGGGGGGCGGACAGCGATAGTGGGGGAGAGGCCTGCGGACGCGACCGCACCGATGAGTTGAGGCGGCGCCCCCGGTCTACCCACGCAGACGACCGGGACCACCGGGATCACCGGACCACGGAGCACAGGAGGACGGCATGGCTCAGCTGCTGCGAGTTCAGAACTTCACGGTGTCGAGCGACGGCATCGCCGCCGGCGAGAACCAGACGCTGGAGCGGCCGTTCGGCCACGTCGACCCCGGGGAGCTCTTCTCCTGGGCGGGCGCCACGGCGAGCTGGCCGAACCGCTCGGAACCCGGCGGGAGTCGCGGCCTGGACGACTACTTCACACGGGACGTCACGCACAACATCGGGGCCGAGATCATGGGCCGCAACAAGTTCGGCCCGCAGCGGGGCCCGTGGGAGAACCACGAGTGGCAGGGCTGGTGGGGCGACGAACCTCCCTTCCACACACCGGTGTTCGTGATGACCCACCACACGCGCCCCTCGTTCACGCTCTCCGACACCACGTTCCACTTCGTCGACGCCGACCCGGCGACGGTCCTGGACCGGGCGCGGGAAGCGGCGGGCGGCAAGGACGTCCGGCTCGGCGGCGGAGTCACCACGATCCGCGAGTTCCTCGACGCCGGCCTGGTCGACACCCTGCACGTGGCGGTCGCCCCGGTGAAACTGGGCAGCGGCCTGCGCCTGTGGGACTCACCGGACGACCTGCGCGACCGCTACCACGTGGACGTCGTTCCGAGCCCGAGCGGCATGACACACCACCTGTTCTGGCGGAAGTGACGTCCACGGGTGGGGTGGAGAGCGTGGCGGAGCCCCGGGAGGCGCGGGAGCGGGCGGTTCACGCCGCTGCGCGCTCCGCTGTGACGAGTGCGGAAGCCTTCAGCGTCCGGTACTCCTCGATCTCCCGCCGCCATGGCCCGCGGCTCTTCGCCTCCACCTTCGCCTGGGCCTCGGCCACCGCCCGAGCCAGGTCCGTGTCACGCTGGCACGCCAGGTCGTCGTGGGCGAGCGCCAGCTCGTCGCGGCCGACGGACCGCTGCGCGACCGGGTCCTGGCCGGTCTTCTCCAGCCGCCGTTCTGTCTCGGACCGCGGTTCCGACAGCTTCCGGTACCCGTGTCCCCGCTCCGCCATGCAGTCTGCCCAGGCCCGCTCCGCGTCCCGGAAGCGGGGGGTGTCCCGTACGGCGGTGACGATGTCGTTGGTGAGGCTCTCCATGAGGTAGCGCAGCTCCGTCCAGCGCTTCCCGTAGACCGTGCTGCTCGCGACCTCGACACAGGATCGGGGGTCGTATCCGATCTCCATGCCGTCCGGGAGGGCGAGCGTGCGGTGGTTCTCCTCCTCCCCCAGCAGCGCCTTCTCCCAGGCGGCGCGCTCGGCCTTCGGCAGTGAGGAGACGTACGAGGCGTTCGGGTCCTGCGGCCGACCGGCCAGGTGCCCGGCGGTGATGCCGTAGCCGTCGTCCTCGGCCCAGTCGGCGTCCAGCAGTCCGTAGGGGTTCTCCGCGGCGAGCCTGCGCGGATCGGAGACGGGGGCCGTGCGGTAGACGTGACCCCGCTCCCGCATGCAGGACCGGATCTCCTTCTCCTCCATCCCGCGCAACGCGTCGGCCTGGCCGGCCGAGAAGTGGACGGCGCCCGACAACGGCCGGGGGAGCTCTCCGCCGGCACGGCCCTCGTGGCCGGACGCGGTGCATCCGGCCACGAGGAAGCATGCCGCGGCGGCAAGCCACAACAGCCGCCGCATCAGATCAGCACACCCACTTGTTCGAGGCGATGCCGTGCTTGAACCGGCCGTCATCGAAGTAGGTCTTCAGCGCGGCGATGCTGGAACCACGCTTGAGGAGGTAGGTCCGGCCGTCGTAGTCCTTCAGCGTGTAGAGCCGGACGTCGCAGGAGTTGCCGTTGTTGTAGACCGAGGCGGCGCTGTTGAACTTGCTGTACTGCCGCAGGTCCGTGTTGTTGCCCCACACCTGGCCCGGGGTCCCGGCGTAGGAGGTGGCGAGCCAGGCGCACAGCGCCCCGGAAGAACAGTCCGACTTCGCCGCCTGGGCCGGTGAGGCCGTCGCGGCCATCCCCAGTCCTGCCAGCAGTACAGCCCCCGACGCGATGGCCGCCTTGATTCTCACGCCCTGGAATTTCCTCATGCGGTTTCCTCCCCCTTCAGGGTTCTCGGGATCGTTCACGGTCGGGCTCGAAGGCGCCTTCGGGTCCCCGTGCCCCCGTGTTCCGGTGTGAGCCACTGTGGCGCTCTTCCGGCCCGCTCGGCCACGCTGTTGCAGCTGACCGAAAAGGCCGAGGTGACCGCGGTGTCAAAGGTGCGAGCCCGGCTCACGAAGCGCGATTCGGGGGCAAATCCGTGAAGTGCCCGACGACGACGCCGGCAATCGTGGAGAGTCGATTGTGTAGTCGTCCGAGTGCGCAGAGGTACGAAGCGCGCTCGGGCACCGCACGCTGCCCACCCGCAGCCACCCCGAAAAGGACCTTCGCCTTGTCGCCCTTCGAACCTCGACACGCTCCCGCCGGCGATGTGGGCGCGGCGCTCATGCTGGTCGACTCCCGGATCAGGACCGTTCACGCGGGAAAGAGCGGGACCGACCCCGAACAGGAGCAGCTGGTCCAGCACCTCCTCTCGTCGCTCGGCCCGGAGGGCGTCGACGACGTGCTGGACGGAACGTGCACGCTCATCTACCTGTACATGAAGTGGCTCCGGGAGGCCCACGAGGCGCACGAGAAGGACGTCGTCGAATACGTGGTGCCGACCCTCGTCACCTCCCTGAAGATGATGCCGAGGAGCGTCCCGCCCCAGGTCGTCCCCACCATGGCCGGCCTGGCCATCGCGGCCGCCATCGGCCTGAGCCCCACCCTGTGGCGCAACCAGTACGGCGACTGGACGGAAGCGGAACTGGCCCCGCTGGAGGCGACGGCGTTCCTGCTCGCGGAACACATCAACCGCATGACGGACGACCACGACTTCGCGACCCGCATGATCACGGAGGCGCTGACGCAGGTGGAGGCGGGGGCGGAGTAGGAGCGGAGCGGGCTGGCGCTCGTCTCCCCCGTGATTGGCCCACGGGCCGTAGCGACGGGTTCTGCCCCTACCCCCGCCCCACCACCGCCCCCGCCCGGTCGACGCAGAGCACGTCCACCGCGACCGGCGCGCCCCGGAGCACGGACAGGGCCTCGTCCCGGGCGCGGGCCGCCACCAGGTCGCCCAGGGGGACGCCCGCCGCCTCGCACAGGCGCAGCGCCTCCAGGCCCGTGTTGGCGGTGGCGATCCGGGAAGCGAGCTCCTCGTCCGCACCGCCCAGGCGGGCCAGTCCGGCCAGGAAGGCCTTGTCCACCTGGGAGCGGGCCGAGTGGAGGTCCAGGTGGCCCGCCGCGAGCTTGGAGAGCTTGGCGAAGCCGCCGCAGATCGTGAGGCGGTCGACCGGGTGACGGCGCACGTACTTCAGCACCGCCCCCGCGAAATCCCCCATGTCCAGCAGCGCGATGTCCGGCAGGTCGTACTCCGCGCGCACCGTCCGTTCCGACGTCGAGCCCGTGCAGCCCGCCACATGCGTCAGGCCCGCCGCCCGCGCCACGTCCACGCCCCGGCGGATCGAGTCGATCCAGGCCGAGCACGAGTAGGGGACGACCACGCCCGTCGTACCGAGGATCGACAGGCCGCCCACGATGCCCAGGCGCCCGTTCCACGTCGAGCGGGCGATCTCCTCGCCGTGGTCGACCGACACCGTGATCTCCACGTCGCCCGCCGCACCGTGCTCCGCCGCCACCCGCTCCACGTGCTCCCGCATCAGCCGGCGCGGCACCGGGTTCACCGCGGGCTCCCCCACCTCCAGCGGCAGGCCGGGGAGCGTCACCGTACCCACACCCGGGCCCGCCCGGAACACCACGCCGGAGCCGGGCGGCAGCTTCCGTACGGTCGACCGCACCAGCGCGCCGTGCGTCACGTCCGGGTCGTCGCCCGCGTCCTTCACCACCCCGGCGCACGCCCCCTGCGGCGTCAGTTCCTCCACCGCCAGCGCGAACGACGGTGACTGGCCCTTCGGCAGCGTGATGGACACCGGGTCCGGGAAGTCGCCGGTCAGCAGCGCCGTGTACGCGGCCGTGGTCGCCGCCGTCGCGCAGGCGCCGGTCGTCCAGCCCGGGCGCAGACCGGTGTGCTTGAGTTGGGCACTGCGACCGCCCTGCGTCTCAGCGTTCACGAGAAGAGTCCGTTCCGATGCCTGTGCCTGCTGCCGTGCATGTTCTTGTCCTGGGGGGTACGACCGAGGCGCGCCGGCTGGCCGAGAGCCTGGCCGGCGACCGCGGCGTCCGGGTCACCACCTCGCTCGCCGGTCGCGTCGCCGCCCCCCGGCTGCCGCCGGGCGATGTCCGCGTCGGCGGGTTCGGAGGACCCGAGGGGCTCGCCGCCTGGGTACGTGAGCACGGCGTGGACGCCCTCATCGACGCCACCCACCCCTTCGCCGCCGCCATGAGCCGGAACGCCGCCGAGGCCGCCGCCCTGGCCCATGTTCCCCTCCTCGCCCTCTGCCGGCCCGGCTGGGTCGCCCAGGACGGTGACCGCTGGCACTCCGCCGGATCGCTGGCCGAGGCCGCCGGGCTGCTGCCCGCACTCGGCGAGCGGGTCTTCCTCACCACCGGACGGATGGGGCTCGCCGCCTTCGCGGGGGCGGGCCTCGACGCGCTGTGGTTCCTCGTGCGGTCCGTCGACGCGCCGGAGCCGCCCTGCCCGGCCCGGATGGAGGTGCTCCTCGACCGGGGGCCGTTCGACCTCGACGGCGAGCGGGAACTCCTCCGGCGCCACCGCATCGACGTTCTCGTCACCAAGGACAGCGGTGGGGACGCCACCGCCCCCAAGCTCACCGCCGCCCGTGAGGCCGGGATTCCGGTCGTGGTCGTCCGGCGGCCACCGGTACCGGAAGGGGTGCCGGTGGCCCGTACGCCCGACGAGGCCGCCCGCTGGGTGGCGCGGCTCCACGCCTCCGGGTAGCGGACCCCGGCCCGCGGGAACCGGCCCGCCGGGGCCGGCTCCCCTCTCCCGGGAACCGGTCCGCCGGGCATCGGCTTTACGCCTCTCGGCAGCGGCCCGGCGGGCATCGGTTCTACGCCTCCGGGTAACGGCGCGGCGTCCAGACGATGCCCCGGCCGTCCTCGCCCCGCTTCACCCACCGCGTCTGCGACGAGCCCACGATCAGCAGCGTCCGCATGTCCACCTCCGCCGGATCGACATCGGCCAGCCGCACCGTACGGACGGACTCCGTCGGCCCGCCCACATCCCGCGCCAGCACCACCGGGGTGTCCGGCGACCGGTGCTCCAGGAGCAGGTCGCGGGCCCGGCCGACCTGCCACGTACGGGACGTGGAGCCCGGGTTGTACAGAGCCAGCACCAGGTCCGCCGAGGCCGCCGCGCGGAGCCGCTCCGCGATGACCTCCCACGGCTTGAGCCGGTCCGAGAGGGAGATCGTGGCGTAGTCGTGGCCGAGCGGCGCACCCGCGCGGGCGGCGGCGGCGTTCGCCGCGGTGACGCCGGGCAGCACACGGACCGGAATGTCCGCGTACGCGTCCTGCGAGGCCACCTCCAGCACCGCCGTCGCCATCGCGAAGACCCCGGGGTCGCCGCCCGAGACCACCGCGACCCGGTGGCCCCGCCGGGCCAGGTCCAGTGCGAACTCCGCCCGCTCCGACTCCACCTTGTTGTCCGAGCCGTGCCGCGCCTGGCCGGGCCGTACCGGCACCCGGTCCAGATAGGTGGTGTAGCCGACCACGTCGTCCGCCGCCGCCAGCGCGCCCCGCGTCTGGGGCGTCAGCCACAGCGGGCCCGCCGGGCCGGTGCCGACGACCACGACCTCGCCGCCGGCTCTTCCGGAAGGACGCGGCGCGTCGACGCGGCTCGGCAGCACCGCCACCGAGAAGTACGGGACCGACTCCGGGTCGACGTCCGCCAGTTCGCCCGTACGCTCCCCGGCCATCGTGGCCCGCTCGACGTACCGTGCCTCCGGCAGCCGGCCCGACGCCTCGAACGCCCCGCGCACCGCCGGGAACGTCCGTCCCAGCTTCATCACGACCGCCGTGTCCGTCGCGGCGAGGCGGGCCGTCAGCTCCTCCTCCGGCAGCGTGCCGGGCAGGATCGTCAGGATCTCCTCGCCCTCGACGAGGGGGGTGCCGAGCCGGGCGGCCGCCGCGCTGACGGAGGTGACCCCCGGGATGACCTCGGTGGCGTACCGGTCCGCCAGGCGCTTGTGCATGTGCATGTACGAGCCGTAGAACATCGGGTCGCCCTCGGCGAGCACCGCGACCGTGCGCCCCGCGTCCAGATGCGCCGCGAGACGGGCCGCGGCCTCCTCGTAGAACTCCTCCAACGCGCCCCGGTAGCCGCCGGGATGGTCCGTGGTCTCCGTCGTGACGGGGTAGACCAGGGCCTCCTCGATGTGGTCCGGCCGCAGGTGCGCGGCGGCGATCGAGCGCGCGATCGAGCGGCCGTGCCGGGCGCTGTGGTACGCGACGACGTCGGCCTCGCCGATGGCCTGAACGGCCCGCAGAGTCATCAGGTTCGGGTCGCCGGGGCCGAGCCCGACACCGTAGAGGCGGCCGGCGTCCTTCAAGGGAGAAGTCACTATTCTTCCTCGCTCGCGATGGCGTTGAGCGCCGCCGCCGCTATCGCGCTGCCGCCGCGCCGGCCGCGGATGATCAGGTGCTCCAGGCCCGACGGGTGCTCGGCCAGGGCCTCCTTGGACTCCATCGCGCCGACGAAGCCGACCGGGACGCCGATCACGGCGGCCGGGCGCGGGGCGCCCTCCTCGATCATCTCCAGCAGCCGGAACAGGGCCGTCGGGGCGTTGCCGACCGCGACCACCGCTCCCTCCATCCGGTCCCGCCACAGCTCCAGGGCCGCCGCGCTCCGCGTGGTCCCCATCCGGGCGGCCAGCTCGGGCACGGACGGGTCGGACAGCGTGCACACCACGTCGTTGTCGGCGGGCAGCCGCTTGCGGGTGACCCCACTGGCGACCATCGCCACGTCGCAGAGGATCGGTGCGCCGGCGCGCAGGGCGGCGCGGGCGTCGGCCACGGCGTTCGGCGAGAAGGCGAGGTCCTTGACGAGGTCGACCATGCCGCAGGCGTGGATCATCCGCACGGCGACCTGGCTGACGTCGGCGGGCAGCCCGGCGAGATCCGCCTCCGCGCGGATGGTGGCGAAGGACTGGCGGTAGATCGCCGGTCCGTCCTTCTCGTACTGGTGCACAGTGCTGTCGCTTTCTTCCGCTGATACGGCAGGGGCATCGGGTGTGTCGGGTGTTGCGTCAGAGGGCGCGGGCCGCGGCCACCGCCGCCGCCAGCGCGGCCGGGTCGTCCCGGACCGCCCGCGGGGGGTCCCGCCGCTCTCCCCGTACGTGCGAGATCCGGTGCCCGTCGGGGGTGACCACCACGTCGATCCACTCCCCGTGGGGGTGGCCGCAGCGGCGTTCGCACCCGGACCAGTACACAGGGAGCCGCCCGACCGGCCCGACGGCGGCCCCCGCTTCGGCCCGCACGTCGGACAGGGACTTCGCGCAGCCGGGGCGGCCGATGCACGCGCCGACGCCGGCCCACGGGGAGTCGGGGGCGGTGATCAGCCCGGCCGCCGCCAGGGCGTCGAGCGCCGCCGCCGCGTCCTCCGGCCGCCCGAACGGCCCGGGGACGACGATCCCGCGCCACGGGGTGAGCCGCAGCTCGCCGCCGTGCCGGCGGGCCGTTTCGGTGAGCGGCCGCCACTGCGCGGAGGTGAGCCGTCCGAGGGGTACGTCGACGCTGATCGCGTTCGAGGAGCCGTGCGGGCCCGGGGCGGGGGGAGTCGCCGTAGACGGACGGGGCCGGTCCACCGCCGGACCGGCCGCCGCCTTGACCGCGCGAACCAGTGCGGCCCGTACGTCGTCGGGCAGGTCCTTCACGCGCCACGCGCCGGAGTCCCGGGCGGCGCGGAGGAACGCCTCGGCGGCCAGGAGCGCGGCGCGCGGGCCTTCCCCGCTCGGCACCCGGAACACCTCGTCCGCAGTCCCGATCCGCAGGAGGCAGCTGTCGCCCGCCGCGATCAGGGTCACGTCGGCGCCCAGCGCGTCCACGTCACCGCGGCCGTCGTCCAGGGCGAACAGGAAGCGGCCGGAGAGCGAGGCGGCGGCGGCCGATCCGCAGACCAGACGGTCCAGTTCGGACAACCAGCCGCTGACCGGGGTCGATCCGTCCAGCCCGGCGAGCGGAGAGGCCACGATGTTGCGGGCCCGCTCGTGCGCGGCGGACGGCAGCAGCCCGGCGGCGGTGAGCAGCTCGGCGAGGGCGCCCCCGCACTCCGCGCCGAGGCCGCGCAGCTGGACGTTGCCCCGCGAGGTGAGGTGCAGTTCACCGTCCCCGAACCGTTCGGCCGCCGCGAGCAGCGCGTCCGCCCGGTCCGCGCTCAGCACCCCGCCGGGCACCCGGACCCGGGCCAGCGCACCGTCGTCGGCCCGGTGCAGCCGCAGCGTCCCCGGGCAGGCGTCGCCGCCGCCGCGGAGGGCTGGGCCGCCCGCGGAAAGGGGCGAGGGGGCGGAATCGGGCATGGCGGCGAGCATACCGACCGGGCCGGTGCCGGCGATGGGCCCGCGGCTGTGACCTGCGGGACAGCGGGTCACGGGGGAGCGGCCCGCCTCGCACCGGGAACCGCGGCACACCGGGCAGCGGCCGCCACGCCCCGCGCCACCGTCCCCGCAAACAGTGATCACCACCGCACCCCCGCCCCCTGCCCCGCCCCCACCCCGGCCGCTTAGGATGCAGGCGGTGGTCCGTTCAGGCCGCCATCGCCAGACGGCGACAGGGGAGGAAGCCCGGTGAGATTCCGGCGCGGTCCCGCCACTGTGAGTCCGGTCGCCGCCACCACCGGCTGCCGGACGAGTCAGGAACTCCCTTCTCCGAGCACCCGGTAGCCACCGGGCCGCCCGGGGAGACCCTCCGACACCCGCCCGGGGCGTGGACACCCCGAGGAAGGCCTGACGCAGCATGATCCTGCTCCTGTCGACGTCCGACACCGACCTCCTGAGCGCCCGCGCTTCCGAGGGACCCGTCAGCTACCGGTACGCCAACCCCTCCCGCGTGGACCTCGACGGACTGCCGGAGCTGCTGGACGGCGTCGACCTCGTCGTCGTACGGCTCCTCGGTGGCGTACGGGCATGGCAGGAGGGGCTCGACGCGGTGCTGGCCACCGGCCGCCCGGTCGTCGTGCTGACCGGTGAGCAGGCCCCCGACGCCCAGCTGATGGCCGCCTCCACCGTGCCGATCGGCATCGCGGCCGAGGCGCACGCCTACCTCGCGCACGGCGGGCCCGCCAACCTGGAGCAGCTGGCCCGGTTCCTCTCCGACACCGTGCTGCTGACCGGCCACGGCTTCGAGCCGCCCGCCCCGGCCCCCGCGTGGGGCCCGCTGGAGCGGGAGGCCCGGGCGGTGCCCGAGGGTGCGCCGACCGTCGCCGTCCTCTACTACCGCGCCCACCACATGAGCGGGAACACCGCGTTCGTGGACGCGCTGTGCACGGCGGTCGAGGACGCCGGGGGCCGCCCGCTCCCGCTGTACGTCGCGTCTCTGCGCACCCCGGAGGCCGACCTCATCGACCGGCTCCGCTCCGCCGACGCCATCGTGACCACGGTCCTCGCGGCGGGCGGCACCAAGCCCGCCGAGGCGTCGGCCGGCGGCGACGACGAGTCGTGGGACGCGGGCGCGGTGACCCAGCTCGACGTACCGATCCTCCAGGCGCTCTGCCTCACCAGCCCGCGTACCGCCTGGGAGGAGAACGACGAGGGCGTCTCCCCGCTGGACGCGGCCACCCAGATCGCGGTGCCGGAGTTCGACGGCCGCCTGATCACGGTCCCCTTCTCCTTCAAGGAGATCGACGAGGACGGGCTCCCGGCGTACGTCCCCGACGCCGAGCGCGCCGCCCGGGTCGCCGGGATCGCCGTACGCCACGCGAAGCTCCGCACCATCCCGAACGCCGACAAGAAGATCGCACTCGTGCTGTCGGCCTACCCGACGAAGCACTCCCGCATCGGCAACGCGGTCGGCCTCGACACCCCCGCCAGCGCCGTGGCCCTGCTGCGCCGCCTGCGCGCCGAGGGGTACGACTTCGGCCCCGAGGAGGAGATCCCGGGCCTGGTCTCCGGCGACGGCGACGAGCTGATCTACGCGCTGATCGAAGCGGGCGGTCACGACCAGGAGTGGCTCACCGAGGAGCAGTTGGCGAAGAACCCGGTCCGCATCCCGGCCGCCGACTACCGCCGCTGGTTCGCCGAACTTCCGCAGGAGCTGCGGCTCGCGGTCGAGCGGCACTGGGGCCCGGCCCCCGGCGAGATGTTCGTGGACCGCTCGGCCAACCCGGAGGGCGACATCGTCCTCGCGGCCCTGCGGCGCGGGAACCTCCTCATCCTCATCCAGCCGCCGCGCGGCTTCGGCGAGAACCCGATCGCGATCTACCACGACCCCGATCTCCCGCCGTCCCACCACTACTTGGCCGCGTACCGCTGGATCGCCGCCTCGGCCGAGGACAACGGTTTCGGCGCGGACGCGATGATCCATCTGGGCAAGCACGGCAACCTGGAGTGGCTGCCCGGCAAGAACGCGGGCCTCTCCGCCGCCTGCGGCCCCGACGCGGCCCTGGGCGATCTTCCCCTGGTCTACCCGTTCCTGGTGAACGACCCGGGCGAGGGCACGCAGGCGAAGCGCCGCGTCCACGCCACCCTGATCGACCACCTCGTACCGCCGATGGCCCGCGCCGACAGCTACGGCGACATCGCGCGTCTGGAGCAACTCCTCGACGAGCACGCCCAGATCGCGGCGATGGACCCGGCGAAGCTTCCGGCGATCCGCGCCCAGATCTGGACGCTGATCCAGGCGGCGAAGCTCGACCACGACCTCGGGGTGGAGGACCGCCCGGAGGACGAGGGCTTCGACGACTTCATCATGCATCTGGACGGCTGGCTCTGCGAGATCAAGGACGTCCAGATCCGCGACGGCCTGCACGTCCTGGGCAACCCGCCCGCCGGGAACGACCGGGTCAACCTGGTCCTCGCCGTCCTCCGCGCCCGCCAGATCTGGGGCGGCACGGCATCCCTCCCCGGCCTCCGCGAGGCGCTGGGCCTCGACGAGTCGGCGGCCACCCGCACCGACGCGGACGCGATCGAGGAGCAGGCGCGCGCCCTGGTCCAGGCGATGGACGACGCGGACTGGAAGCCGGAGGCAGTGGCCGGGGTCGCCGCGGGGCTGCCGGGCGCCGTGGCCGACATCCTGACCTTCGCGGCCACCGAGGTGGTCCCGCGCATGGCTGCGACGACCGACGAGCTGACCCACGCCGTCCACGCGCTGAACGGCGGCTTCGTTCCGGCGGGCCCGTCCGGCTCGCCGCTCCGCGGCCTGGTCAACGTGCTCCCGACGGGCCGCAACTTCTACTCGGTCGACCCCAAGGCGGTCCCCTCCAAGCTCGCTTGGGAGACGGGCCAGGCCCTGGCCGACTCCCTCCTGACCCGCTACCGCACCGACAACGGCGACTGGCCCACCTCGGTCGGTCTCTCCCTCTGGGGCACCAGCGCGATGCGCACCGCGGGCGACGACATCGCGGAGGCGTTCGCGCTGCTCGGCATCCGCCCCGTCTGGGACGACGCCTCGCGCCGGGTGACGGGCCTGGAGCCCATCCCGTACGAGGAGTTGGGCCGCCCCCGCATCGACGTCACGCTCCGCATCTCGGGCTTCTTCCGCGACGCGTTCCCGCACACGGTGGGCCTCCTCGACGACGCCGTACGCCTGGCCGCCTCGCTGGACGAGCCGGCCGAGCGCAACTACGTACGGGCGCACACCCAGGCCGATTTGGCCGAACACGGCGACGAACGCCGGGCCACCACCCGCATCTTCGGCTCCCGCCCCGGCACGTACGGCGCGGGCCTCCTCCAGCTCATCGACTCCCGCGACTGGCGCACCGACGCCGACCTCGCCGAGGTCTACACGGTCTGGGGCGGCTACGCCTACGGCCGCGAACTCGACGGCCGCCCGGCCCGCGAGGAGATGGAGAGCGCCTACAAGCGCATCGAGGTCGCCGCGAAGAACACCGACACCCGCGAGCACGACATCGCGGACTCCGACGACTACTTCCAGTACCACGGCGGCATGGTGGCCACCGTACGGGCGCTGAAGGGCACGGCCCCGGAGGCGTACATCGGGGACTCCACCCGCCCCGAAACGGTCCGCACGCGCACGCTCGTCGAGGAGACGTCCCGCGTCTTCCGCGCCCGTGTGGTCAACCCCAAGTGGATCGAGGCGATGCGCCGCCACGGCTACAAGGGCGCGTTCGAGCTGGCTGCCACGGTCGACTACCTCTTCGGTTACGACGCCACGACCGGCGTGGTCGCGGACTGGATGTACGACAAGCTCACCCAGACGTACGTCCTGGACCCGGAGAACAAGCAGTTCCTCCAGGAGGCCAACCCCTGGGCCCTGCACGGCATCGCGGAACGCCTGCTGGAGGCCGAGTCCCGCGGCATGTGGGCCGAGCCGGACCCGGCGGTGCTGGAAGCGCTGCGCCAGGTGTACCTGGAGACGGAAGGGAACCTGGAGGGCGAGGACTGACGCGCCCGGTCCGCGGAGACCGGTCGGCCCCGGGAGAGTCAACTCTCCCGGGGCCGACGGATCGTGTGGCACGGAGCGTGTCGACGCCCCGCTGAGCGCGATTAGTTGGCGTTCACCAGGTGGTGGGCCGGGACCTTCACGGTCCGGGCGCCCTTCTTGCCGCCGAGGACGACCTTGCGCAGGGCGCTGTTGTTCTTGTAGTTGGTCTCCTTGAGCCGGTTCTCCGGGTTGGCGAGGACCTGGATGTAGTAGGTGCCGTTCGGCAGCCCCGTGATGTCGAAGGACTGGCCCGGCAGGTCCTGGGTGTAGGTGTCACCGGAGCCGACGTCGAGCACCTCGCGGACGGAGATCGAGTTCTCCTGGCCGCACGCGGTGGACAGATCGGTGTTGTCCGGGTGCCAGTTGGCGTTCTTCACCGTGTAGTCGACGGCGTCGGTGTTGGCCAGGCAGAACGCCTCCTTGCCGCTGCGCACGGACTCCTTCTTGTCGGCCTTCAACAGCCGGTAGCTGGCGAAGTCCGTGAAGTGCCAGTGCTCGTGGCCGGGGCGCGGGTCCCACTCCATGGTGCCGGTCGGGGTGTAGCCGACCTGCTTGCCCTTGGCGTCGTAGAAGTACTGGTAGGCGTCCATCAGCTCCTTGCCCGGGGAGCGGAAGCCGTCCACGACGAGTTTGGCCGGGCCCGCGTTCCACACGTTGGCGCTGAAGGCGAGGTAGTCCTTGCCGGGGACGTTCTCGTAACCGTCGCTGACGGTGATGCCGTACGCGGGCAGCGAGCGCAGGTCCGGCTTGGGCACGTCGGGAACGGTCGCCTTGCCGGTGGGCCGCTTGGCGTTGGGCTTGGCCGCGGGCGCCTGCCGCGACCCGTCGGTCTGCCCGGGCCGGTCGCCGACCGTGGCGGCCGAGAAGGCCTGCCGCTGGAGGGACTCCTTCTTCAGCGCCCAGGGCAGGGCGGGCGGCGCGGGCGGGTAGGGCCCGTGACCGACGTTGAACGTGGGGGTGGCGCCGGCCGTCCGGGCGGCGGGGGCCTCGGGGCGGGCGGGAGCACCGTGCGCGGCATGGGCGGAGGCGGCGGGCGCGTCGGCGCCCTGCCCGTGCCCGTCATGCCCCTGGTGCCCCTGGTGTCCGGCGGCGGACTTGGAGGACTGGGGAGCCGCGCTGCGGGCTGAGGCGTCTGCGCCCTGACTCTCCTCCTCTTCCCAACTGCGCTCACGAACGGTCACCTTGACCGACCGCGGCTTGTTCGCGATGCCGAAGAGATCGCGGTACTTCTTCGTCACGGAGATCTTGGCGGTGTAGGTCCCGGCGGCCAGCTGGACCGGCTTGGCGTAGTACCCGGCGTAGGTGTTGGACGCCCAGCCGTTCTCCACGCCCCACACCGAGCCGAGGGTGAAGGGGTTCACCGGACAGCTCTGCGGATACTTCGATTTGGCGGGCGCGTCGGGCCGGATCCGCCCCGAGGCGTTGTTGGGGCAGAAGGCCTCGGTCTGCTTCAGCACGGTCTTGCCGGCCGCGTCGGTGACGGAGATCTGCGCGAAGTCCGGCAGCCCGGAGAAGTCCTTCACGAGACCGGCGGGAAGCGCCTTGGTGGTGGTCTTCTTCCCGTTCCGCAACACCTGCGTCGCGACGACCGGATCCTTGTACGACTTACGGGTCACCTTGAGCTCGAAGGCGCCGTTCTCCGAGGTCAGATAGGTCCCGAGATCGAGATAGACACCGGGATCCTCCTTCCACGAGTCGAGCGTCACCGAGGTGGTGGCAGCGATCAGACTGAGCTTCGGCGTCGGCTCGGCCGTCTTGGCGTCGGGCGCGGCGGCGACGACGCCCGCCGTCACGGCGACGGCCGCGGCAACGGCGATCGAGGGGCGGGTGAGGCGGTTGGTGCGGGCCTGCGGGGATCTGGTCATCATTCCTCGTACTTCCGGCTTCCGAGTGCGCGATGGAACGTGGACGATCAGCACGGCCCCCACTCAACTCACCTGTGGCGACGCTGTGTCCGGTCTATGAGATGCGGCATCAGGCGGGTCGGGTTGTCTGGTGTCCCCCGAGTGGCGCAGGGTTGTCCGAAAAGGGTGGTAGTTGCCCCCGGCACCCGCCCGCCGAGGGCGTAGCGCGCGAACACCGCCTCAGGGCGAGCCGGTTCACCCGCTGACGAGGGCGAGGCGATGAGCACGGGCGGCAGCCCCTGCTGACCCGCCCGGCGAGGCCGGAAGCCGGCGAGCGGCGTGCTGCCCGCTCCGGATGGCATCCTGCAACCATGCGAACCGGGACCGGCCTGACCGAGAAGAACCTGCGGCAGCTCCTCAACGAGTGGGATCCGATCGGCGTCGCCGACGAGGCGCCGGACGAGTACGACTGCATGCTCGCGCCCCTCCTGGGAAGGATCGGCCGTGGCGCGGACCAAGCGGAGATCGCAGCCTTCCTGCGGACCGAACTGGTGGAGCACTTCGGCCTCACCCCCTCGCCGTCGGAGCCCGAGGCGGTGGCCACCCGTTTGATGGCCCTGAAGGCCGAAGGCGCGTGAGCGGCAAGCGGAAGGCGTGGAGCATGGCGGAGGGGACGGCCCACGGACCGGAGGGCGGCACTGACCACGGCCCCCGGCGGGCCCCCGGACGGGACGCACGGGTCATCCTCGGCAACGTGCCCGGCTCGTTCGCCCGGAGCGTCCTGGCCGAGCGCCATCCGGCCCTGATCCGGCAGGTACGGGGCGCCTTTCCGTACGGTCCCCGCCGGCACCAGGCTCTCGATGCCCTGCTGGAGGCGAACAACAACGGGGTGATCGAACCCCTCGCCCCCTCGGAGCCCGGCCACGAGCAGTGGTCGGTCTGGGGGCGGGAGCTCTTCGGGCGATCGTGGTTCGATGCCCCGTTCCTGTGGGCGGAGAGCTACTTCTACCGCAGGCTCCTCGGCGCCGTCGGATATTTCGGTACGGGCCCGTGGCAGGGCGTCGACCCCTTCGCCCCCTTCAAGCAGGCCGAGCTTCGCGGCACGGCGGTGGACGAGGAACTCCGCGCCCTGGACGCGCTCGCCGACGTACCGGCCGACGAGCGGGCCACGGCCCTGCTCCGCGCCTCGGTCTGGGGCAACCGCGCGGACCTGGGCTTCCGCGTCACGGAGGGGGCCGCCGCGCCCGGTGCCGCGGCCGATGACCTGGTCGCTGACGACAGCGCCCAGCTCTGGCGGCTCCTGGCCGCCAAAACCGGCTCCACGGTCGCCGTGGTGGCGGACAACGCGGGGCGGGAGCTGATCCCGGACCTCATCCTCATCGACCACCTCCTCCTGCACCGTCATGCCGAGCGGATCGTGCTCCACGTGAAGCCCTACCCGTACTACGTCTCCGACGCGATGACGGCCGACGTCGTCGAATGCCTGCGCCGGCTGGTGGCGGCGCCCGGTGAGGCGGGCCGCGCCGGAAGCCGCCTCTGGGACGCCATGGCGACGGGGCGCCTGGAGGTCCGGGCCCATCCGTTCTTCTGCGCGCCGCTGCCGTACGAGGAGATGCCGCGGGACCTGCGGGCGGAGTTCGCGGCGGCCACCTTGACGATCCTGAAGGGTGACCTCAACTACCGCCGGCTGGTCGGCGACCGGATGTGGGCCGGGACGACGTCGTTCGCGGACCGCACGGCGTACTTCCCCGGGGCCGTCGCGGCGCTGCGCACACTGAAGTCCGACGTGATGGTGGGGTTGGAGCAGGAGACGCTGGACGCTCTGGAACGGTCCGGTGCCGCTTGGCGAACGAGCGGTACGCATGCCCTGATCCAGGTCCGCGGGTAGGTAGGGCCTTCCTCCCAAGCCCCCGGGTCGGCCCCCAGGGTTGAGGACCTCCCCTTCTCGTGTGGGATTGCCTTACGAGGGGCCCTCGTGGCGGCTTGGTCCGCCGGCGGCGGAAGCGGCGGTGGGACCGTGTCACGCGGGGCGACCGGAGCGTGCCTCCACCGCGTCCAGCAGCAGCCCCATCACGAACTCGAACTGATCGTCCTCGTCGGCCTCCGCCAAATACGGTGCCACGGAGGCGAGATGCGGGAAACGCCGCGGCGAAGCCATCAGGTACTCGCGCTGCCAGGCCATCCGGTCGCCCTCCCGCTCGGGCCCGTCCGGTACCGCCGCCGCGGCCTCGAAAGAACTCATCGCGAGCGTGACGTCGACCAGCGCCCGGTAGTAGCGGGCGGACTCCCGCGCGCCGAAACCCGCCTCCAGCAGCGCGCCGATCACCAGGTCCGCTCCCCGGAACTCCGCGTCCCGCCGGGACACCCGGGAGGCGACCAGCACGGCCAGGGCCGGGTGCGCCTGGCAGGCCCGGCGCACCCGGCGGGCCAGCTCGGTCAGGGTCGTCCGCCAGGTCGGACCGGGCTCGAAGCCGTCCACGGCCTCGGCGATCAGCTGTTCGGCGAGGCCGAGCAGGATGTCGTCCTTGCCGGAGAAGTAGCGCAGCACCGCCGTGTGGTTGGACCCCAGATCCGCCCCGAGCCTGCGCAGCGTCAGGGCCTCCGGGCCCTCCTGCTCCAGCACCGCCAGCGCCGCGTCCAGAATGCGTTCCCGGCTGAGCGCGTTCGAGGGCGGTCGCCCTCGCCTGGAGCCGACGGATCTGGGGGCCGTGCTGTCAGGATCCGTCATGCTCCCATCCTAGGCGCGTGACCACCGGGCCCCGGGGACGACTACCCGTCCGCCGAGAGGTGGGCCACCAGCGCGGTGAACGCCGTCACGGTCTCGCCGTCCAGCGCGGGGTCGTCAGCCACCGGCCAGGCACTGGTCTTCACCACCACCACGTCGGCCTCCGGGTCGACCCAGAGATGCTGCCCGTATATCCCGAGGCCGGTGAATGCACGGTGCGCCCCGCCCAGGGTCCACCACTGGTTGGAGTACCCGTAATGGGCCGGGTACCCCTCACCGAGCGCACCGCCCTCCAGGTGCGGCAGGCCCGCCCCGCGGCTGCGCTCGACCCACTGCTGGGGGACGATCTGCTCCCCGCCCCACCGGCCGCCACGGGCCATCAACAACCCGAGCCGGGCCATGTCCCGCACCGTGGCGTTGAACGAACCGCCGCCGACGGCCGTACGCGGCGCTCTCCGCGACAGCGCGTAGTAGGCGTCGGACTCCGCTCCGATCGGCCCCCACAGTCGCTCGGCGGCGTACTGCGCCAGCGTCCGGCCGGTCGCCGCCTCCAGGACCCAGCCCAGCACCTGGGTGTCGAGCGTCGAGTAGTTGAACCAGGTGCCCGGAGTGCTGTGCGGCCGCACCGACCGTACGGCTTCCAGCACGGTGCCCCCCTGCCCGGCCACCGCGCGCATCAGCCGGTTGACGGGGGCGTCCGGATCCTCGTAGTCCTCCTCGCCGCCCGCCCCGCTGCTCATCTGCAGCAGGTCCTCGACCGTCGGGCCGTCGAACGCCGAACCGGCCAGTTGCGGGCAGTACGTGACGGCCTTGTCGTCCGTCGACCCGATCGCGCCCTCCGCCAGGGCGATCCCCACCAGCATCGACGTCACCGACTTCGTCAGCGAGAACAACTGGAACCGACGGTGCGGCCCGGCGAACCGGCCCGGGTAGGCCTCGTGCACCAGACGCCCCCGGTGCACGACCGCGAACCCCGTCGTATGCGTCCGGGTGTGCAGGTCGGACAGCGTCCGTGTCGCCCCGTCCCACTCGTACGTGAACTCCAGCGGCCGGGGAGCCCGCGGCAGGACGCTCAGCCGGTCGGCGCGCGGGACGGTCTCCGTCGGCAGCAGCAGCGACATGTGCGCGAACGTCCACTCGTTCAACGGCGGGCGGAGCATCAGCTCGTCCTGATGCCGCCACACCCACCGCACCCCCGCGGCACCCGCCGCAACAGCCGTTGCCGTCGCGATCATCCCCGCCCGGGCCGCCCACTTCCGGTCGCCCACCATGTCACCGCACCTCGCAAAGGCTCGCCCGCTTATTTTGAACCAATGGTGACACCGTTGGTTCGTCGAGGCAAGGATCGGAGTGAGGGGGTGCTGTTCCCCTGTGACGGCGGAGACCTGTGCCGGAACACGTCGAAGGCTCCCGCAGCTTCCTGCGGGAGCCTTCGACGTATTGCCGGTGAGAGCAATGGCGGAGGACACGAGACGCGAACTCGCGAGGGGCTGCCCCCCACACGCTTTCCACATGTTCGTCCGAGGGTTCGGAGAGAGGCGGGACTGTTCTGACCTGGGACGGAGCCGCGCGTCGGAGGGATGGTGAACGGCACTGGGCGGGGGCGAATGGGAGCAGGACTGAGACCGGAGCGCCGGGTCACACCTTCTTGACGACGATCGACTCCGGAACCAGCCTCTCAAGGTCGTCCACGTCCGAGGTGAAGACGGTGACCTGCCCCTTCTGCTGGCGCGCGATGACGGCGAGTATCGCGTCGATCGCGTACTTGTGGCCGTGCAGCCCTGCATCCGACAGTAGGCGGCGGGCCCGGCGGGCCTCGTCCTTCCCGATGTCGGCGACTTTGAGCCGGGAGAGTACCCAGTCCCAGCGCTGCTCGGTGGTTCTGCCGTCGTACGCCTCGACCAGCGTTATAGGAGACGTGACCACCTCGGCTTCACCCCGGGCTGCGAGGTCGAGCCACGCGATCATCTTCCGGTCGCCGCGCACGGCCTGGGACAGAGCTTGGCGGTCCAGTACGAAGACGCGCAGCGGCCGCTGCCCGGGTTCACCGGACCGCTTTCTCACGCGGCTTCTCCGGTGCCGTGCGTTCCGGTGGCGCGCCGGCGCTCGTGCTCGGCGTCGAGGCCCTCCAACTCCTCGAACGCTGTGGTGCGCTCTTCCTCGGTGAGAGGGCCGTGCTCCTCCTGCAGCCAGTCCGACAGCTCCCCCAGTCGGTCCCGGTCGCGCTTGAAGCGCAGCGCCTCGGCGACGTACGCCGACATCCCCCGTTCTGCCGCCTCCGCACGGATCTCGTCCAGGAGATCCTCGGGAATCGTCACCGTTACCTTCTTCGTCGCCATACAAGAGACCATACTCGTGGCGTCACGCCCCTTGCCAGCGCAGTCTCGTGGCCGCCAGGTCGGCGGTCATGCGGTCGTGGCGGGACGTGGGCTGCCATGGAAGACCTGGCTGGTGTGCCAGGAACGGTGGGCGGCGGCGATGGGGCGGACGCCCGGCTGAGGGCCGATGAGCGGACGGCCGGCGAGCGTGATGACGTGCTCGCGGGCGGCGGTGCTGTGGCCGACGAAGCTCTGCGAGACCAGGATGCGGTGGCCCTTGCCATGGCCTTCGCCGAGACCGAGTACGCCTTTGTCGAACAGCTTGTGGTGCAGCGAGCACAGGCACAGCCCGTTCTCGACGTCGTCCGGTCCGTCGAACGCCCACCAGCGCACATGGGCGGCCTCAAGCCCGACCGGCACCGCGCCGATCCTGCCGTCATACCCGCAGAAGGCGCACTGGTACTCGTACGCCGTCAGGACCATCTCCCGCATCCGCCGGTCCCGCTGCCTGCGTGTGACCGAGAGCGGTGCGGTCTCGGCCTCCTCCAGCTCCAGGCCGACGGCTTCGCACAGCTCGCCGTGGAGGGAGGGCGGGAAGTTCAGATCGAGCAGCACCCGTGTCATCCGGCCGAGAAGAGACGGCTCCCGCCGCAGCGCCGCCCTTAGCTCCGGCGTCAGCCGCCCAGCGGCGCCGGTTGCGCGCAGTTCCCTGACCCCGGTCCCGGGGCTGCCCGGCCCGCGCTCGGTGCGCACCTCCCACACGCCGTCACTCACCAAGTGATGGAAGGGATAGGCGGGCGTCGTCCGGTTACCAGGACCGTATTCGGCGAGCAGTCCCCGCAGGTCCTCCTCCACGGCGCTGTACCGCAGCTCGTCATCGGCGTCCTGCTGGAACCGGCTGAGCGCGTACAGGAACAGCAATGGCTTGTGCGGAGCCCGCGTCCCGCCCCTCGTCCACTGCCTCAACTGCGCGGTGCGCTCGACCCAGTCCATGGTCGGCGATCGTAGTGGCGGCTCGTAGCAGCCCTTCGCCGTCCGGCCAGACGAGTGCGCGGTCGGCCGGCGCCTCCAAGGCCGCGCCCAGCCCGCGAGCGCTCTCCGTTCCGGTCACATCCACGGAAATATAATGAGATCAGGACTGAGACCATCAACGCCGAAGGCCCCCGCAGCGAACTGCGGGGGCCTTCGACGTATTGCCCGGTGAGAGCAATGGCGGAGGATACGAGATTCGAACTCGTGAGGGGTTGCCCCCAACACGCTTTCCAAGCGTGCGCCCTAGGCCACTAGGCGAATCCTCCGCCGCAAACAATACAAGACGTTTGAGGGTGCTCGCGAACACGTTCCCCGGAGATCGTCCGCCAGCGGGGTTCGGGGGCGTCGCAGGCCGTTCGTCGGGGGAGGGCGGGTGGACCGCGGGGGGTGGGGATCCGCTAAGGTGGGCGTCAGCCCCTCACGTGGCGCTATCTGACTGAACTCCCCCAGGGCCGGAAGGCAGCAAGGGTAGGTTGGCTCTGGCGGGTGCGTGGGGGGCCCTTTGCGTTTGCCGTGCGGTGCTGTGGGGCCGGGTGTCAGTCGGTCCCGATAACCTCGTAGATGTGTCGTCCCTTGCGCTGTACCGCCGCTACCGCCCCGAGTCGTTCGCCGAGGTCATCGGTCAGGAGCATGTCACTGACCCGCTCCAGCAGGCCCTGCGGAACAACCGGGTCAATCACGCGTACCTGTTCAGCGGGCCGCGCGGCTGTGGAAAGACGACCAGCGCGCGCATCCTCGCCCGCTGCCTGAACTGCGAGCAGGGGCCCACGCCGACCCCGTGCGGGGAGTGCCAGTCCTGTCGGGACCTCGCGAGGAACGGGCCGGGGTCCATCGATGTCATCGAGATCGACGCCGCGTCCCACGGTGGTGTGGACGACGCCCGTGATCTGCGCGAGAAGGCCTTCTTCGGGCCCGCCTCGAGTCGTTACAAGATCTACATCATCGACGAGGCTCACATGGTCACCCCGGCGGGCTTCAACGCCCTGCTGAAGGTGGTCGAGGAGCCGCCGGAGCACCTCAAGTTCATCTTCGCGACGACCGAGCCCGAGAAGGTCATCGGGACGATCCGGTCGCGTACGCACCACTATCCGTTCCGGCTCGTGCCCCCCGGCACCCTGCGCAGCTATCTCGCCGAGGTGTGCGGGCGGGAGAACAGCCCGGTCGAGGACGGCGTCCTTCCGCTCGTCGTGCGCGCCGGGGCCGGGTCCGTGCGTGACTCGATGTCCGTCATGGACCAGCTGCTCGCCGGCGCGGGCGACGACGGTGTGACGTATGCCATGGCCACCTCGCTTCTCGGCTACACCGACGGCTCGCTGCTCGACTCGATCGTCGACGCCTTCGCCGCCGGCGACGGGGCCGCCGCCTTCGAGGTCGTGGACCGGGTCATCGAGGGCGGCAACGATCCGCGTCGGTTCGTGGCCGATCTCCTGGAGCGGCTGCGGGACCTGGTGATCCTCGCCGCCGTGCCGGATGCGGGGGAGAAGGGGCTCATCGACGCGCCCGCCGACGTCGTCGAGCGCATGCAGGCCCAGGCCTCCGTCTTCGGCGCCGCCGAGCTGAGCCGCGCCGCCGACCTCGTCAACGACGGGCTCACCGAGATGCGCGGTGCCACTTCGCCGCGCCTCCAGGTGGAGCTGATCTGCGCCCGGGTCCTGCTGCCCGCCGCCTACGACGACGAGCGGTCGCTGCAGGCCCGGCTCGACCGGCTGGAGCGCGGGGCCTCGGCCGCCGCCGGCGCCACGTTCGCCGCCCCGCCCGCCGGCGCCGCCCCCATGGGGTACGCACCGGGGCCGGACGTCCATGCTTCCCAGGCCCATGCTGCTCAGGGCCCTGTGCTCGGGGGGCCCGCCGGTCCGGACGCCGCTCGTGCCGCCGTACGGGGCGAGGCCCCGCCCGCTGCTCCGGCCGCCCACGCCCCGGCCGCTTACGCCCCGCCCGCCGCCGAGCCCGCCCCGCAGGCTTCCCCGGCGCCCGCCCCCGAGCCCGGCCAGCGGCCCGGTTCCTGGCCCGCCGCCGCGGGAGCCGGATCCGGGGCAGGTTCCGGGGCCGGGGAGCAGGCCCGTCGCCCCGGTGGCTGGCCCACCGCGTCCGCCCCCGGCAGCGGGCCCGCCCCCGCCGCCACCCCGCCGCCCGCCGCGACCCCTGCCGTCCCGGCGGCCCCCGCCGCGCCGCAGGCCGCCTCCGAGGGCGGGCAGAGCATGGCCCAGGGCGCCGTCCAGGTGCGGAACATGTGGCCCGACATCCTGGAGGCGGTCAAGAACCGCCGCCGCTTCACCTGGATCCTGCTCAGCCAGAACGCCCAGGTCGCCGGGTTCGACGGGACGACGCTCCAGCTCGGCTTCCTCAACGCGGGCGCCCGCGACAACTTCGCCAGCAGCGGCAGCGAGGAGGTCCTCAAGCAGGCCCTCGCCGAGCGCTTCAACGCCCAGTGGCGCATCGAAGCCGTCATCGACACCTCCGGTGGCGGCGGCATGCCCCCGCAGTCCGGCGGCGGCGGACGTCCCGCCCCGCAGTACCAGCCCGCCCCCCGGCCCCCGCCGCCCCGGTCGCGTACGAGCCCCGGCCCCAGCACGCGCCCCCGCAGCAGTCCGCGCCCGCGCCGCAGGGGCAGTCCGCCCCGCCGGTCCAGCAGCAGCCGCCTGCCGCCGCGCCGCCGCAGGGCCGGGATGCCGCGCCCGCCCCCCAGGCCTCCCACGGTTCGTACGGGGCGGAGCCGCCGCGCTCCGTCGCCCCCGAGGACGACGTCCCGGAGGACGACGATCCGGATCTCGTCGACTCCGCGCTCTCCGGCCACGACCTCATCGTCCGCGAGCTCGGCGCCACCGTGATCGACGAGTTCGCCAACGAGCAGTGAGGCGGGCTCCCGACGCCCACCCCGCGTAGGCTTCCCGGTCGAGCGGGCCTCCCGCCCGTCCGCGGACCGGCGGCCGTCGGGGCTCCGCGCGTCCGGCGGCTAGGCTGCACCCCGTGAAGGTCCTCGTCATCGGCGGCGGCGCCCGCGAACACGCCCTGTGCCGCTCTCTGTCCCTCGACCCCGATGTCACCGCTCTGTACTGCGCCCCCGGCAACGCCGGCATCGCAGAGGTGGCCGAACTGCACCCGGTCGACGCGCTCGACGGTGACGCCGTCGCGCGCCTCGCGACCGAGCTGGGCGCCGGGCTGGTGGTCGTCGGCCCGGAGGCGCCGCTCGTCGCCGGGGTCGCCGACGCCGTGCGGGCGGCCGGCATCCCCTGCTTCGGTCCCTCCGGCGAAGCGGCCCGGCTGGAAGGCTCCAAGGCGTTCGCCAAGGACGTCATGGCAGGCGCCGGAGTTCCCACCGCCCGCAGCTACGTCTGCACCACCCCCGCCGAGATCGACGAGGCCCTCGACGCCTTCGGCGCCCCGTACGTCGTCAAGGACGACGGCCTCGCGGCCGGCAAGGGCGTCGTCGTCACCGAGGACGTGGACGTGGCCCGCGCCCACGCGCTCTCCTGCGACCGCGTGGTCATCGAGGAGTTCCTCGACGGCCCCGAGGTCAGCCTCTTCGCGATCACCGACGGCACCACCGTCGTGCCGCTCCAGCCCGCTCAGGACTTCAAGCGCGCCCTGGACGGCGACGAGGGCCCGAACACCGGCGGCATGGGCGCCTACTCCCCGCTCCCGTGGGCCGACCCCAAGCTGGTCGACGAGGTCCTCGACACCGTCCTCCAGCCCACCGTCGACGAACTGCGCCGCCGCGGCACCCCCTTCTCCGGACTGCTCTACGCGGGCCTCGCGATCACCTCGCGCGGCGTCCGGGTCATCGAGTTCAACGCCCGCTTCGGTGACCCGGAGACCCAGGTCGTCCTGGCCCGGCTGAAGACCCCGCTGGCCGGCGTCCTGCTCGCCTCCGCCAACGGCACCCTGGACGTCCTCCCGCCGCTGAACTGGCGCGACGACGCCGCCGTCACCGTGGTCATCGCCTCCCACAACTACCCGGACACCCCGCGCACCGGCGACCCGATCGACGGGCTCGCGGACGTCGCCGCCAAGGATGCGCCCGACGCGTACGTCCTGCACGCCGGGACCCGCGCCGAGGGCGGCACGGTGCTCAGCGCGGGCGGCCGGGTGCTCTCGGTGACCGCGACCGGCAAGGACCTCACGGCGGCCCGCGAGCGCGCCTACACCGCGCTCGGGCGGATCCGCCTGGACGGTTCCCAGCACCGTACGGACATCGCTCTGAAGGCCTCCCAGGGCTGACCGCCGGCATACGAGGGTTTCGCAGCCCCTCCGCCCGCCCCGTGCGCCACCGGCGTACGCGGCGGGCGCGAGGGGCTGCCGCATGCCACCGGACCGCTCCTCTCCTCCCGGGGGGCCTGCCTCATGGGCGCGAACACGTCAGCAGCTTTGCCCAAAGCCATTCCATCGGGTGACGACTGGGCTATCCGGATGACGGCCGCCGGACCCCCAACTAGGGTGCGGCGCAAGCGTTCCGGCACTTGGCCCACCGGCATTGCGATGTCGGTGACGGGTGCCACAGTGGGGGAGTGAGCAACACCGCCGCGAGGGCCAAGAGGTCCGCGATGAGGGCAGAGGGGGTGACGTCCGGCCGTGTCCGGTACCGACGTGGGTGAGGAGCTGGGTGCGCGGGCCGCGCAGGCCCGGGCGCTCGCCCTGCTGCGGATCCGCAGCAGGGCCCTGGCCGTGGCGATCCTGCCCGCGGCCGTCGCCGTCGTGCTGTTCGCGGCGGACGCGCAGGGGCATCTGGCCGGTCCGGCCTGGGACGCCGTGCGCTGGACGGTCCTCGGCGTGGCGGTCGTCGTGCTGCTGGTGACCGTCCTGGTCGCCGTCTCGGTGGCCCGCGCGCGGCCCGCCATGAGCCCGACCGTCCCCGTGCCGGAGGAGGGCGCCCCCGATCTCTACCGCCTGGTGCGCGAGCTGGCGGACCGGCTCGACGTGCCCGCGCCCTCGGCCGTGGCGCTCACCCCGGACTGCGACAGCTGGCTGGAGGACCGCACCCACCGCGCGCTCCGGAGGGGCCCGGGAGCAGCACTCCGGAAGGGCCCGGGAGCGTCGCCCCGGAAGGGACCGGAAGCCTCGGTGGAGGCCGCGGACACCGCCCCCGTCCTGGTCATCGGCTCGCCGTTCCTGTGGTGGATGCGGGTCGCCGAGCTCCGCGCGGTCCTCGCCCCCGTCGTGGCGGGCACCGGCCCGTCCGCGCATCCCGACATAGCCGCCGCCCGCCGCTTCGTCCGCGGGCTGGACGCCGCGATCGCCGACGCGGCCGCCCCCGGCCGGGGCCTGGTGCGCGGGGCGCCGCTCGCCTTCGCCGGCCGGGTCTCCCGGCTGCTGCTGCGGGCCTGCCGGAGCCATGCCGCCGAGATGGAGCGCTGTGTGGCGGCCGCCGCGTCCATGCGGGCCCAGACGGTCGACTACGGGCTGCGCATCGCCGCCCAGGAGCAGGTCGGCCTCGCCTACGCCGGCTGGGACCGGCTGCTGACCCGGGTGGCGCTGCCCGCCTGGCGGATGGGCCGCTGGCCCTCCCGACTGGACGCCGGGGTCGTCTCGGCGCTCACCGAGCTCTCCCGCCGGGACCGGCTGGCGGACGGTTTCGCCCTGCGGCTGGGCGAGCGGCCCGCGTGCGACCTGCTGGAGGAGCCCGGGGTGGCCGACGAGGCCGCGTCGCTGCTCGCCGCCCGGCTCTTCCACGGCGGGCCCGCCGAGAGCGGTCCGGGCTGGGCACCGGTGGACTGGCAGCAGTATCCCGACGAGGTCGTCGACCGGAAGTGGCGCAGCGAGGCGGCGCGGCTGCACCGCGTCCTGGACACCCTGGGCGTCCCCCGGGCCTCCGCCGCCGACCCGGCCGTCCCCACGCTGGCCCGGGTGATGGAGCACCTGTCGGGACCGGGCGGACCCGGCGGACCCGGCGAGGCGCTCGCGGCGGGCATCGGCGCCGCGGTCGCCCGCGAGGAGGTCGAGGCCCCGGTCCCGGGCGGTCCGGAGCAGGGCGGTCCCGCATACGGCGGTGCGGCCGACGATCCCCTCGACCTCTGGGGGCCGGGCCCGCTGCCCCTCTTCCCGCTCCAGCCGCCGCGTACGGGCACCGAGCTGCTCGCCGACCACGTCGCGGCCATGGTCTGCTGTGCCGCCGTGGACACGGCGGGCGCGGCCCCGGGCCTGGACTGGCTGGACGGTCCCGCGCTGCTCGTCGGCGGTGAGCGGCGGGCGGACCTCGCGGCTCCGGTGCTCAGCCTGGTGGAGGACGGCGATCCGGACCCGCTGCTGAACTGGCTGGCCGAGGTGGGGGTGCGCTCCGACAAGCCGGTCCGGCTGGTGTGACCGCGAATGCCGGCCGACCGGGGCGACCCGGAGCCGTGCCGCGGGCCGCCCCGTCCGGAGTGCGGAGCCCACGGTCCGAAGGTTCGGAAGGAATGGTTCCGTTCCCGTCAATTCACGACGAAGGGTGACGGGCCGCGTGCGTTATGTGATGTGCTGGGGATCGGCGCTGACATTCGGCGCACCAGAGTTGTCCGGGGGATCGCCCGAGCTGTCCGGGGGATCCGAGGGAGGGGCGCGGCATGGGGGCGGAGCAGATTCGCCGGTGGGAGTCGGGTGCCCTCGCGCACGCGGTGAGCGACCCCTTCGGCCAGGGCCCGCTGCCCTGGCTGCGCGGCAGTGAGAACTACTTCGACGACACCGGCCAGGTCGTCCCCTGGTACGCCGACCTCGCCCGCTCCACCGGCGGTGGCACCCGCACCGCCGACGACGTGCACCGCCAGATCAAGGGCTTCGTCTCGCCCGGTGCGGCGGCCCCGGGCGAGGCCATCGACTTCCACATCACCGTGGACCCGCCCCAGCAGTTCTCGGTCGACGTCTACCGGATCGGTCACTACGGCGGCGACGGCGCGGCCAAGATCACCACGAGCCCGCGGCTCTCCGGCATCGTCCAGCCCCCGCCGCTCGCCGCCGACCGGACCGTCTCCTGCCACCACTGGTGGATGTCCTGGCGGCTCCAGATCCCGAGCTACTGGTCGGTCGGCGCGTATGTGGCCGTCCTGACGACCGCCGACGGCTACCGCTCGCACATCCCCTTCACCGTGCGCCACGACCACCCCGCCGACCTGCTGCTCCTGCTGCCCGACATCACCTGGCAGGCGTACAACCTCTACCCGGAGGACGGCCGCACGGGCGCCAGCCTCTACCACGCGTGGGACGAGCGGGGCCGGCTGCTCGGCGAGGAGGACGCCGCCGTCACGATCTCCTTCGACCGCCCGTACGCCGGATCGGGCCTGCCGCTGCACGTGGGGCACGCGTACGACTTCATCCGCTGGGCCGAGCGGTACGGCTACGACCTCGCCTACGCCGACGCCCGCGACCTGCACGCGGGCCGCGTCGACCCCAGCCGCTACCGGGGCCTGGTCTTCCCCGGCCACGACGAGTACTGGTCGCTGCCGATGCGCCGGGCCGCCGAGCGAGCCCGGGACTCCGGCACCTCGCTCGTCTTCCTCTCCGCCAACACCATGTACTGGCAGGTGGGCCTCGCCCCCTCCGCGTCCGGCGAGCCCGACCGGCTGCTCACCTGCCGCAAACGCCGGGGGCCGGGGAAGTCCGCCCTGTGGCGCGAGGTGGACCGCCCCGAGCAGCAGCTCCTGGGCATCCAGTACGCGGGCCGGGTCCCCGATCCCCGCCCGATGGTCGTGCGCAACGCCGAGCACTGGCTCTGGGACGCCACGGGCGCGGTCGAGGGCGACGAGATCCCGGGACTGGTCGCCGGAGAGGCCGACCGCTACTTCCCGCGCACCAGCCTGCCCGAGCACGACAACCGGATCCTGCTCGCCCACTCCCCGTACGAGGACTCCGAGGGAGCCACCCGCCACCAGGAGACCTCGCTCTACCAGGCCCCCTCCGGCGCCCTCGTCTTCGCCTCCGGCACCTTCGCCTGGTCCCCGGCCCTGGACCGCCCCGGCCACACCGACCCCCGGATCCAGCGGGCCACCGCCAACCTCCTCGACCGGATCTGCAAGCGCGACTGACGGGCGCCACCGCATCGGCACCGGGCCCGGCGCGCGCTCCACGTCCTCCGTACGGGACAATCGGAACCGCTCCTGGATCAATCTACGCGGAGGCACCGTGTCCGGTTTTGTAGAAAAGCCCGAGCCCGTACAGGTTCCGGGCCTCACCCACCTGCACACCGGCAAGGTGCGTGACCTGTACCGGAACGAGGCGGGCGACCTCGTGATGGTCGCCAGCGACCGTATCTCCGCGTACGACTGGGTCCTGCCGACCGAGATCCCCGACAAGGGCCGCGTCCTCACCCGGCTCTCGCTCTGGTGGTTCGACCAGCTCGCCGACCTCGTCCCCAACCACGTCATCTCCACCGAGCTGCCCCCGGGCGCCCCGGCCGACTGGGCGGGCCGCACCCTCATCTGCAAGTCGCTGCGGATGGTGGAGGTCGAGTGCGTGGCGCGCGGCTATCTGACCGGCTCCGGTCTGGTGGAGTACGACGCCACCCGTACGGTGTGCGGCATCGGCCTTCCCGAGGGTCTGGTCAACGGGTCCGAGCTGCCCGGCGCGATCTTCACCCCGGCCACCAAGGCGGCCGTCGGCGATCACGACGAGAACGTCAGCTACGAGGACGTCGCCCGCGAGGTCGGTGTGGAGACCGCCGCCGAGCTGCGGCGCACCACGCTCGACGTCTACGCCCGGGCCCGGGACATCGCGCACGAGCGCGGGATCATCCTGGCCGACACGAAGTTCGAGTTCGGCTTCGAGACCACCGAGGACGGAACCGAGCGGCTGATCATCGCCGATGAGGTGCTGACCCCGGACTCCTCCCGCTTCTGGCCCGCCGCCACCTGGGAGCCCGGCCGCGCGCAGCCCAGCTACGACAAGCAGTTCGTGCGCGACTGGCTGACCTCGCCGGCCTCCGGCTGGGACCGCGGGAGCGAGCAGCCGCCGCCGGCGCTGCCGCAGGAGATCGTGGACGCGACCCGCGCCAAGTACATCGAGGCGTTCGAGGTGCTCACCGGCACCAGCTGGGCGTAACGAACGGCGGACACGGAGAAGGCCCCGGACCGAAAGGTCCGGGGCCTTCTTCCTGCGGAGCGGACGACCAGGTTCGAACTGGCGACCTCAACCTTGGCAAGGTTGCGCTCTACCAACTGAGCTACGTCCGCAGTGCGCCGAAGCGCGATGCCTACTATACCCATCCTCGCTCGCGTGCGAGACGCACTGCCGTATGCCGGTTCTCCGCACCGATCTTGGAGGCGGCCGAGGAGAGGTAGTTGCGTACGGTCCCCTGGGACAGCGAGGCCCGCTCGGCGATCTCCGCGACCGGCGCCCCGTCCGCCGCCAGTTCGAGCACCTCGGCCTCCCGGGCGGTCAGCGGGGAGTCCCCCGCGGAGATCGCGTCGGCGGCCAACTCCGGATCCACATAACGGTTTCCGGCGTGGACGGTACGGATGATCTCGGCCAGCCGCCGGGCGCTGACGGTCTTGGGCACGAAGCCGCGTACGCCGGCGGCCAGGGCCCGCTTGAGGTGCCCGGGACGGCCGTGACTGGTCACGATCATGGTGCGGCAGTCGGGCAGTTCGGCCCGCAGCGATGTGGCGACCTTCACACCGTCCGCGCCCGGCATCTGAAGATCCAGGACGGCGATGTCGGGCCGGTGCGCCAGAGCCATCGCCAGGGCCTCGGGCCCGCTCGCCGCCTCCGCGACCACGACGAGGTCCTCCTCCAGGGCGAGCAGCGCGGCCAGCGCGCCCCGGATCAGATGCTCGTCGTCGGCCAGCAGGACGCGCAGGGGCCGCGCGGTGGTCATCGTTCCTCCGGGAGGGCGGAAGGGGCGGGAGAGGGAGAGGGGGTGGAGGGGGCCGGGGGGCCGTCGTCCGGGCCGGGCTGTTCGCCCGAGCCCGAGGAGGCGGGCTGTCCCTCCGAGGGCAGGGGCCCGCCCGAGCCCGGCAGCCCGTCCGGGGCCCCGGGGGCGCGCCCGGCCCGGGCCGGAACAGTACGCCCGCCCGCCCCCCGGCCGGAGGCCGTCAGTGGCACCGTTGCCGTCACCCGGAACAGATCGTCCCCGACCGGTCCCGCGGTGAGGGTTCCGCCGAGCGCCCCGAGCCGTTCGCGCAGCCCCGCCAGGCCCGAACCGCCGCCGTCGCCCCCGCCGCCGAGCGGGTCGGCGGCGCCGGCCCCGTCGTTCTCGACCTCCAGGACCACCGCGTCCCGCGTCCGGGCGAGCCGGATCGAGCAGTGGCGCGGGTCGCCGTGGCGCAGGACGTTCGTCGCGGTCTCGCGCACCACCCAGCCGAGCGCCGCCTGCACGGCGGCCGGAGCACCGATACCGGCCGGGCCGTCCGCGCCCTCGACGGTGACCGAGATCCCGGCGGCCTGCAACACGCCCCGCGCCCCCATGAGTTCGGTGGGCAGATCGGCCTCCCGGTAGCCGCGTACGACATCGCGGACCTCCTGCTGCGAGGCCCGGGCGATCCGCTGCACCTCGACCATCTGGTCCACCGCCGCCGGGTTGCCGCGCTGGGCCAGCTCCACGGCCAGCTCGCTCTTCAGGGCGATCACCGACAGGTTCCGGCCCAGCACGTCGTGCATGTCCCGGCCGAACCGCAGCCGCTCCTCCGCCACCGCCAGGCGGGCCTGCATGTCCCGCGCCTCCTCCGCCTGCCACATCACGGACAGGCTCCAGGCGCTCGGACGGGCCGAGACGAGCACCAGCAGGGTGACGACGACCAGGGAGACGACCGCGCCGAACAACTGCCCGCCCGGTACGCCCACGGCCGCCAGGAGGGCCGTGCCGGCCACCGAGAAGGCGGCGGCGTGGAGCAGGAACGTCCGGACCGGGACGATCAGGACGTACGGGATGGAGAACGCCACCGGCAGGTCCAGAACCAGCAGGACGAGCCCCTCGTCCCGGACGCCTCCCACCGCCGCGAGGGCCACCACGAGGCCGGTCATCGCCACCTGGAGGGCGGCGGGCAGCCGCAGCCGCCCGGGAGGGAACGGAGCCAGACCCCGATAGGCGTCGAAGGCGGGCGTCAGGTTGCGGCTGCTCAGCACGGACTGGGCGATGTTGGCGACGAGGAACGCTGCTCCCAGGGCGATGGCCACCGCTCCCTCGTCCAGGGCCTCGGAGAGCGGCAGCAGACCCCAGGACACCGCGAAGAGCCAGGTGATCGAGGAGAGCGTCACCCGGGTGTAGAGGTCGATGCGCTGGAGTTTGCTGCGCTCGTGCCAGCTGCGCCGCCAGCCCCGTACCCGACCGATCACGCCCTTCAGCCCCTTCATGTCAGCCGCGCGGATCCCAGCGGAACCACCGTCGCACAGCAAACACGCCGAAAGCGGTCCAGGCCAAAGCGGTCGCCCCGGCCGTGAACAGATCGCCGCTCTCCACGCCGCCGAGCCAGCCGTGCCGGACGAGGGTCATCACGCCCGTCATCGGCAGCAGCTCCAGTACGGAGGCCAGCCTGTCCGGGAAGACCGCCAGCGGCACGAACAGTCCGGAGCCGAAGAGCGAGACGAAGTACAGCGGCAGGGTGGTGAGCTGCGAGGTCTGCACGGTCCGGGTGATCACGGCGGTCGCCGCCGCCAGCGCGGACATCAGGACGAAGCCCAGCACCAGCCCGGCCACCAGCAGGTCGGGGCGGTGCGGCGCGCTCAGGTCGAAGGCGATGGCCCCGGCCGCCACCAGCAGCACGCACTGGGCGAGCGCCAGGGCGACGGACGGCAGCGCGGTGCCGATGAGGATCTCGCGGTCGGAGATCTCGCCGGTGCGCAGCCGCTTCAGGACGAGTTCCTCGCGCCGGGCCACGTAGGCGGAGACGAGGTTCATGTAGACGACCTGGACGAGCACCATGCCGATGCCGCCGGTCAGGGTGGCGCCCGCGACGGTCATCCCGGTGCCGCCGAGGTCGACCTGTTCGAGCGAGGACCGGATGGCGAAGATCATCACCAGCGGCAGCAGCAGGGCCACGGCGATCGCGGTCCGGTTGCGCAGCAGAAGGAGCATCTCGGCGCGGCCGAGAGCGGTCAGCCGCCGGGCCACGGCCGCCGCACCCGTGGGGGAGGCGGCGGGCGTCCGGTCGCGGACGGGGGTCGTGGTGGTCGTCATGCCGTCACCTTCGTCGTGGAGCCGGAGCGGGCGGGGCGGCCCGGGACCTGGCGGGGGTCCTGGTCCCGGGGGGCGTGCTGGGTCTTCGCGATGTCGAGGAACGCCTCTTCCAGCGATGCGGAGCGGGCGTCGAGGCCGTGCAGCCGTACGCCGGACTCCCGGGCCCATTCCAGGAGTTCGTGCAGCGACTCCTGGAGGGAGGGGGTACGGATCTCGACCCGGGGCCCCTCGGCCGCCGCCCGCAGCGAGAGCGGGAGCCGGGCCGCGGGGACCGCGTCGGGGAGGACGAACCGGATCCGGGCCGGCTGCCGCGCTGTCACTTCGGCGATCGTCCCGGTCGTGACGACCCTCCCCTGATGCATGATCGCCAGGCGGTCGGCGAGCGCCTCGGCCTCCTCCAGGTAGTGCGTGGTGAGCAGCACGGTCGTACCGTTGTCCCGCAGGGCCCGTACGAGCTCCCAGGTCTCCTGCCGGCCCTCGGCGTCCAGACCGGTCGTCGGCTCGTCGAGGAAGAGCACCTCGGGCCGGGAGGTCAGGGCGAGCGCCAGGTCGAGGCGGCGCTTCTCGCCGCCGGACAGCTGCTTGACCCGGACGCCCGACCGGGCGGTCAGGCCGACCATCTCCAGGGCCTCGGCGGCGGGGCGGGCGCCGGTGGTGCAGGCCGACCACATGCGTGCGGTCTCCAGGACCGTGAGGTCCGAGGGGAAGCCGCCTTCCTGGAGCATGACGCCGGTACGGGGGCGGACGGCGGCGCGTTCGCGGTACGGGTCGTGGCCGAGGACCCGGACCGTGCCGTCGGACGGTGCCGCCAGGCCCTCCAGGAGTTCCACGGTGGAGGTCTTGCCCGCGCCGTTCGTCCCGAGCAGGGCGAACAGTTCGCCGCGGGCCACGGAGAAGGAGATCCCGGACACGGCCTCGAAGCCGTCGGCGTAACGGCGGCGGACCCCGTTCGCCTCGATCACGGGACCGTTCGCGCGGTCGCTGAGAATGTCGTCGCTGGTCATGCCTCCAGGCTTCCGCCGGATCGGGCCCGAGAGCAGTGCGCGCTGTCATCACCGCTCATGACAAACGTCATACGGTGACGGAAGAACGCCAAAGGCCCCGATCGAAAACGATCGGGGCCTTTGCCTCTGAGCGGACGACCAGGTTCGAACTGGCGACCTCAACCTTGGCAAGGTTGCGCTCTACCAACTGAGCTACGTCCGCAGTGCAGCCACTCGGCTTTCACCGGTGGAGCGAGCACTACTCTACCTGATCCATCGAAGTGGTCCGGAGAGTCGTGCAGAGCGGGTGACAGGAATTGCACACTGCGCCTTCCCCCTGGAAGGGGGCTGTTCTACTACTGAACTACACCCGCACGCTGCGTGGGATTCGGCTTTGCGGCCTCGCCCCTCGGCGTGCTCCAGACTCTAGCCGACCTGCGGGGGTGTCGCGCAAGTCGGCTCCCCGCCGGGCTCGCGGAGCGCACCCGCCGGAGGGCCGGCCGGCCCTCCGGCGGTCCGCCCGGGGCGGCCTGACGGGGCGTCGCGCGACCGTCGGATCAACCCGCCGCGGCGAACGCCTCGTAGACCTTCTTCGGGATGCGGCCGCGGGCCGGCACGTCCATCCGGTGCGAGCGGGCCCAGGCGCGGACGGCCGCCGGGTCCGGGGCGAGGGAGGTGTGACGGTAGGCCGTGGGCGTCCTGCCGTGCTTGCCGGCGTTTGTCTGCTTACGGCCGGCGGCCACGTAAGGCGCGAGCGTCTTCCGCAGTTTCTTCGCGTTGGCGGGATTGAGGTCGATCTCGTACGTCTTCCCGTCCAGGGCGAAGGTCACCGTTTCCGCCGCCGCTCCCCCGTCGATGTCGTCGGAGAGTGTCACCACTACGCGCTGAGCCACGGATATCGGTCCTTTCCTGCGGCACCGGCGCGTTCTGCGTGCGCGGATGCCGGCCTTCCGGCTGCCGGCGGGCGGAAGCGGATCGACGAGGTGTCGACTGTTCCGTTGTCCCCGGGGCAATGGTGCTTTCCCCGGTAATCATTTGTACAGCGGCGGGTGCCGCATTGTGAAGCCCCACCAATTAGGTGCGCGTGTCCGTGTGCAATCCGTGTGCAATCCGGGTGGGTTTTTTCCAGACCTTTTCCGGGCGGTGTCGCGGCCGATATACGGACGTGATCTACGGGGTGCCCTCGCCGGGCGGGCCCCGCCCGATATCTACCCGCGTAGAAATTTTGGCCAGGTACGCTGAGTGGACCCGCGGGGGTCTGGGGAACCCCCCGGAGAGACAGCCGCACCACACCACCACACCGGGAGTGCCAGTGGCACGCGTCGTAGTCGACGTCATGCTCAAGCCCGAGATCCTCGACCCGCAGGGACAGGCGGTGCAGCGCGCACTGCCCCGTCTCGGCTTCGAGGGAATCGCGGACGTTCGTCAGGGAAAGCGTTTCGAGCTGGAGGTCGAGGGGCCGGTCGACGACGCCGCCCTCGCCCGTATTAACGAGATGGCCGAGACGTTCCTCGCCAACACCGTCATCGAGGACTTCGTCGTGAAGGTGGAGGAGAAGTGACCACCCGTATCGGCGTCGTCACTTTTCCCGGCACCCTCGACGATCAGGACGCCCTGCGCGCCGTCCGTATCGCGGGCGCCGAGCCCGTGTCCCTGTGGCACCGCGACAAGGACCTGCACCAGGTCGACGCGGTCGTCCTGGCCGGTGGTTTCTCCTACGGGGACTACCTCCGCGCCGGTGCCATCTCCCGCTTCTCGCCGGTGATGGAACCCCTCATCGAGCAGGCGAAGGCCGGGATGCCGGTCCTCGGCATCTGCAACGGCTTCCAGATCCTGACCGAGGCGCATCTGCTGCCCGGCGCGATGCTGCGCAACAACCACCTCCACTTCATCTGCCGCGACCAGAAGCTGCGGGTGGAGAACGCGGGGACCGCCTGGACGTCGGACTACAGCGCCGGCCAGGAGATCAGCGTCCCGCTCAAGAACATGGACGGCCGGTACACCGCCGACGAGCGCACGCTCGACGAGCTGGAGGCCGAGGGCCGCGTCGCCTTCCGCTACCTGGACGGCAACCCCAACGGCTCGCTCCGTGACATCGCGGGCATCACCAACGCCGCGGGCAACATCGTCGGCCTGATGCCGCACCCGGAGCACGCCGTGGAGCCGCTGATCGGCACCGGCCGCACCGACGGCCTGGGTTTCTTCACCTCGATCATCAAGAAGCTGGTCAACGCATGAGCCTGGATACGGTCAAGCACGCGGCCGAGACCCCGGACGCCGCGCAGCCCTGGAAGGAGCTCGGCCTCAAGGAGGACGAGTACGCCCGGATCCGCGAGATCCTGGGCCGCCGTCCCACCGGCGCCGAGCTCGCCATGTACTCCGTGATGTGGTCCGAGCACTGCTCGTACAAGAGCAGCAAGGTCCACCTCAAGCAGTTCGGCGAGAAGGTCCCCGAGAACGACGCGATGCTCGTCGGCATCGGCGAGAACGCGGGCGTCGTCGACGTCGGCCAGGGGTACGCGGTCACCTTCAAGGTCGAGTCGCACAACCACCCCTCGTACATCGAGCCCTACCAGGGCGCGGCCACCGGTATCGGCGGCATCGTCCGCGACATCCTCGCCATGGGCGCCCGCCCGGTCGCGGTCGTGGACCCGCTGCGCTTCGGCGCGGCCGACCACCCCGACACCAAGCGCGTCCTGCCGGGCGTCGTCGCGGGCATCGGCGGCTACGGCAACTGCCTGGGCCTGCCCAACATCGGCGGCGAGGTCGTCTTCGACTCCTGCTACCAGGGCAACCCGCTGGTCAACGCCGGCTGCATCGGCGTCATGAAGCACGAGGACATCCACCTTGCGCAGGCGTCGGGCCCCGGCAACAAGGTCATCCTGTACGGCGCCCGCACCGGCGGCGACGGCATCGGCGGCGTCTCCGTGCTGGCCTCGGAGACCTTCGAGTCGACGGGTCCGGCCAAGCGGCCCGCCGTCCAGGTCGGCGACCCGTTCCAGGAGAAGCTCCTCATCGAGTGCACCCTGGAGATCTTCAAGGAGAAGCTCGTCGCGGGCATCCAGGACCTCGGCGGCGCCGGGCTCTCCTGCGCCACCAGCGAGCTGGCCTCCGCCGGCTCGGGCGGCATGCGCGTCGAGCTGGACACCGTGCCGCTGCGCGACTCCTCCCTCTCGCCCGAGGAAATCCTCATGAGCGAGTCGCAGGAGCGCATGTGCGCGATCGTCGAGCCGCAGCACGTGGACCGCTTCCTGGAGATCTGCGAGAAGTGGGACGTCATCGCCACCGTCATCGGTGAGGTGACCGACGGCTCCCAGCTGGAGATCTTCTGGCACGGCGAGCAGATCGTCGACGTGCCCCCGCGCACGGTCGCCCACGAAGGCCCGGTCTACCAGCGCCCGTTCGCCCGCCCGTCCTGGCAGGACGCGCTCCAGGCGGACGACGCGGGCAAGCTGCCCCGGCCGCGGACAGGCGCCGAGCTGAAGGACCAGGTCCTGAAGCTGGTCGCTTCCCCGAACCAGGCCTCCAAGGCGTGGATCACCGACCAGTACGACCGCTTCGTGCAGGGCAACACCGTCCTCGCGATGCCGGAGGACGCGGGCATGGTCCGCATCGACGCCGAGTCGAACCTGGGTGTGGCGCTGGCGACCGACGGCAACGGCCGGTACGCCAAGCTCGACCCGTACACCGGCGCGCAGCTCGCGCTGGCGGAGTCGTACCGCAACGTCGCCGCCTCCGGCGCCAAGCCGCTCGCCATCTCGGACTGCCTGAACTTCGGTTCGCCCGAGGACCCGGACGTCATGTGGCAGTTCGCCGAGGCCACGCGCGGTCTCGCGGACGGCTGCCTGGAGCTGGGCACCCCGGTCACCGGCGGCAACGTCTCGCTCTACAACCAGACCGGTGAGACGGCGATCCACCCGACGCCGGTCGTGGCCGTGCTCGGTGTGATCGACGACGTGAACCGGCGTACGCCCGTCGCCTTCGCGGAAGAGGGCCAGCTCCTCTACCTGCTGGGCGACACGGCCGAGGAGTTCGGCGGCTCGGCCTGGTCCGAGGTCGTCCACAACCACCTCGGCGGCCTGCCGCCCAAGGTGGACCTCGGCCGCGAGAAGCTGCTCGCGGAGATCCTCATCTCGGCCTCGCGCGACGGCATGATCGACGCCGCGCACGACCTGTCCGACGGCGGCCTGATCCAGGCGGTCACCGAGTCCTGCCTGCGCGGCGGGAAGGGCGCCCGGCTGGTCGTGCCGGACGGCCTGGACGCGTTCACGTTCCTCTTCTCGGAGTCGGCCGGCCGCGCGGTCGTCGCGGTCCCGCGCAGCGAGGAGCTCCGCTTCACCGACATGTGCGGGGCGCGCGGTCTGCCCGTCGCCCGCATCGGTGTCGTGGACGGCGAGGAGATCGAGCTCCAGGGCGAGTTCTCCCTCCCGCTGAGCGAGCTCCGTACGGCGCACGAGGCGACGATCCCCGCGCTGCTCGCCTGAGCCGCGCGCCGACCGGCGTCTCACGAAGCCCCTGCCCGGGCCGCCCGGGCAGGGGCTTCGGCCTTCCCCCGAACCCTCTTGATGGAAATTACGTAATTACGTAAGGTTGGTGTCATGGAGCTGGAGCAGCGGGTCGCCGAGCTGGAGAGGCGGCTCACGGCGCTGGAGCGACGGGACCCCGAGTCCCCCCGCCTGGGCGACGGCGACTTCTGGGCGCTGGAAGGGCTGAAACAGCAGCTCGCCGATGTCGGGGAGGCCGGGGCCGACGGGGGAGTGCTCTACACGGGCTCGGTCCGGCTGCCCACCGGCGAGCAGTACGGATGGCAGTACGGCGCCTTCACCGAGGCCCTGTTCGACGGGGACTGGACGGACGCCGCCGAGTCGTTCGCCGCCCTGGGCCACCCGGTCCGGCTGCGCCTGCTCCGCGAGATCCTCGGCGGCCTCAGGACGGCCGCCGAGCTGGCCGCGCTCGACGGCGCCGGCACCACCGGCCAGATCTACCACCACCTGCGCCAACTGACGGGCGCGGGCTGGCTGCACGCGGCGGGGCGCGGCCGGTACGAGGTACCGCCCGCCCGGGTCGTACCGCTCCTGGTGGTGCTGACGGCGGCGCGGCCTTGAGAACCGCAGACAGCAGGGGGAAACGATCATGTCCGTCCGCAAAGCCGTTCCGGCCGCCATGCGGCTGTCCTGGCTGGTCCTGCTCGCGCTGATAGCCGGTGAGTTCGTCACGGATCTGCCCGGACCGGGCTGGACGACCACCTTCCTGCCCGCGATGGTCGTGCTCGCCCTCATGGTGGCCACGACCACCCTGCAGGCCCGGGCCGCCGCGCCCCGGGGCGAGCCGAGGCCCCCGGTCGAGGTCGAACCGCCGGTCACCGGCCGCTGGAGCGCCCTGAACAGCCCGGCGGACAAGGTGCCGAGCCACGGGACGCATGTGTACGGGCAGACGTACGCGATCGACATCGTGGCCGACCCGGAGACGGCGGAGGGCGAGGCCCCCGCCCGGCCGGCGTTCCGCTGGCTCTGGCCGCTCTTCCGCCGCAACAGCGCCTTCCCGGCCTTCGGCGCCCCGCTGCTCGCGGTGGCCGATGCCACGGTCGTGACCGCGAGGGACGGCCGGCGCGACCACCTGAGCCGGAACTCACTCCTGGGCCTCCTCTACCTGATGTTCGTCGAGGGCAACGTCCGCTCGATCCTCGGAGTGCACCGGGTCGTCGGCAACCACGTCGTCCTCGACCTCGGCGACGGCACGTACGCCGTCTACGCCCACGCCCAGCGCGGCTCGCTCCGGGTGAAGGCCGGGGACACGGTCCGGGCCGGGCAGTGGATCGCGCGGTGCGGGAACTCCGGCAACAGCTCCGAACCGCACCTCCACCTCCACCTCATGGACAGCCCGGACCTCGACGACGCCCGGGGCATCCCGTTCACCTGGCGGGGCATCGGGGTTCCGGCGAACGGCGAGACGTTCACGGTCGACGAAGCCGAGGCGCGGATCGCGGAAGCCCGGCCGGGCGATGTCGGCGGTGCCGGTTAGTCTCGGCCCATGCCCCCGGCCAAGAAGCGCCCGCGCGTCTACGACCACCGCAGGACCCGGACGGCGGTCCTCGCCCAGTACGCCCATGTGCGCGACGCCGTCGCCGCGCTGACGCCGCAGCAGCTCGCCCGGCCGACCCGGCTCGGTGACTGGGCGGTGCGTGATCTGGTCGCGCACATCGCGCAGGGGCTCGGCTCGGTCAGCCGGGACCTGGCCCTGCCGGAGCCGCCCGGACCCAAGCCCGCGACCACCCTCCTGGAGTGGCCGCCGGCCGTCGCCGCGGTCGTCCGGGACCCCGAGGCCCCGGCCCCGGCGGCCGGCCTCCCCGATCTCCTCGCGCTGTACGGGGAGGTCGAGGCGGCCTTCCTCGCGGACGTCCCCGCCGCCGGCACGGGGGACCGGCTGCTGCCCACCCGGGTCGGCTCCATGCGGCTGAGCGACTACCTGGTCACCCGGACCGTCGAACTGGTCGTCCACACGGACGACCTCAACGACGCGCTCGGGCTGGAGGTCCCGTACGACCGGCAGGCGCTGGCCGCCTGCACCCGGCTGCTGGCGGACACCCTCGCGGACCGGGCGCCGGGCGGCTCGGTCGAGGTGCGCGTCCCGCCGTTCGCGGTGGTCCAGTGCATCGGCGGGCCCAAGCACACCCGGGGCACCCCGCCCAACGTCGTGGAGACCTCCCCGCTGACCTGGATCCGGCTCGCCACCGGGCGTACGGAGTGGGCGCGGGCCCTGGAGGACGCCGAGGTCAGCGCCAGTGGTGAGCGGGCCGATCTGGCCGCCCTGCTCCCGCTGCTGCGCTGAGCAGGGCCGCCCGGCGGCCAGGGCATTTCCAGGAGGCGGCACCCCGGTTCCGTACGCCCAAGCGGAGCGGGCGGAACCGGATCGGACCCTCGTACCGTCCCATCGCCATGCACACACAACGGATGACTCTCAGCGTCAGCGTCCTGGCCCTCCTCGCCCTCGCCGCCTGCGGTACGGAGTCGGGTTCCGGCTCCGGCAAGGGATCCGGCGACGGCGGTGACACCGTGCGGAGCGATGTCCCCGTCACCGGCGTGGCGTGGAGCGTCGACTCGGTGACCGTCGGCGGGAAGAAGACCGAGGCCCCGGAGGGGGCCCGCCTGGAGATCGACCCGAAGGGGCGGGCCACCGCGGACTTCGGCTGCAACCACATCAGCGTGGACGCGCAGGTCAAGGGCGACCGGATCACCCTGGGCAAGCCCGTCACCACCCAGATGGCGTGCGACGTGAAGATCGAGAGGTTCGAGAAGGCCGCCATCGACGCGATGGGCGGCGAGCACACCGCGAAGCTCTCCGGCGACAAGCTGACCCTCACCACGGAAAGCGGCGACACCATGGCGCTCAGCGAGGAGAAGCCGGCCGACCTGGTGGGTACCAGGTGGACGGTCGACACGCTGCTCGACGGGCAGACCGCCACCACCGTGCCCGCGGATCTGCCGAAGGAGCGCACGCCGCACCTGACCTTCGCCGAGGACGGCACCGTACGCGGCAACGCCGGCTGCAACTCCTTCAGCGGCAAGGCCACGGTCAAGGGCTCCACGATCGTCTTCGGGCCCACGGTCAGCACCCGCAAGATGTGCCCGGAGGCCCAGATGGAGACCGAGCGCGCCGTGCTCGCCGCCCTCAAGGGCACGAAGACGTACACGATCAAGGGCAGCACACTGACCCTGGCCGCCGACGACGGCAAGGGGATCGGGGCCACAGCCGCTCCCGCCGGGGCCGAAAACAGCTCCCAGCACGGCTGAACCCGGCTCCTCGGTGTGAGGCTCACCACGAAACGAGCGTTCGGCCAGCAGTCCGGGCGAAGATCGGCCGGGCTCACCGAGCGCCACGGCCGCCGTCCACCGCCCACCCCGGCTACCCGTCGGTAACCAGCCGCTCGGCCCGGAAGTGAGCGCCGCGTCCGTCCCGGACGCTTCGCGCCCTCCGGGCGGGCGTCACACAGGGTCACCGGGCGAAGTCCCGCGAATCGCCCGCCCCGGGCGGCGGGCGGGCCCGTTCCCCGTGCTCCACCGCGCGTTTGCCCCCCGGTCCCCAATTCGGACCAGTGGTCGATCTCGCCTACACTCGGTGCCGTGCCCCGTGGTGATGGACGACTCAACCACGACCTGCTCCCCGGAGAGAAAGGCCCCCAGGACGCTTGTGGCGTCTTCGGTGTCTGGGCTCCGGGTGAAGAGGTCGCCAAGCTCACCTATTTCGGACTGTATGCCCTGCAGCACCGCGGACAGGAATCCGCGGGCATCGCAGTGAGCAACGGGTCCCAGATCCTGGTCTTCAAGGACATGGGACTGGTCTCGCAGGTCTTCGACGAAACGTCTCTGGGTTCCCTCCAGGGCCATATCGCGGTCGGTCATGCCCGCTACTCCACCACCGGTGCCTCGGTGTGGGAGAACGCGCAGCCGACGTTCCGTGCCACCGCGCACGGCTCGATCGCCCTCGGCCACAACGGGAACCTGGTCAACACCGCCCAGCTCGCGGAGATGGTCGCCGACCTCCCGCGCAAGGACGGCCGGGCGACCCAGGTCGCCGCGACCAACGACACCGACCTGGTGACCGCGCTGCTCGCCGGACAGCGCGACGAGAACGACAAGCCGCTGACCATCGAGGAGGCCGCCGCCACGGTGCTCCCCGACGTCAAGGGCGCTTTCTCGCTCGTCTTCATGGACGAGCACACGCTCTACGCCGCCCGTGACCCGCAGGGCATCCGCCCGCTGGTCCTGGGCCGCCTGGAGCGCGGCTGGGTCGTCGCCTCCGAGTCCGCCGCGCTCGACATCTGCGGCGCCAGCTACGTGCGCGAGATCGAGCCGGGCGAGCTCGTCGCCATCGACGAGAACGGTCTCCGCACCTCTCGATTCGCAGAAGCGAAGCCCAAGGGCTGTGTCTTCGAATACGTCTACCTGGCCCGCCCCGACACCGACATCGCCGGGCGGAACGTCTACCTCTCCCGCGTGGAGATGGGCCGCAAACTGGCCGCCGAATCCCCCGTCGAGGCGGATCTCGTCATAGCGACCCCGGAATCCGGCACCCCCGCCGCGATCGGGTACGCGGAAGCCAGCGGCATCCCCTTCGGCGCCGGACTGGTCAAGAACGCCTACGTCGGCCGGACCTTCATCCAGCCCTCGCAGACCATCCGCCAGCTCGGCATCCGGCTCAAGCTCAACCCGCTCAAGGAAGTCATCAAGGGCAAGCGCCTGGTGGTCGTCGACGACTCGATCGTCCGCGGCAACACCCAGCGCGCCCTGGTCCGGATGCTCCGCGAGGCCGGCGCCGCCGAGATCCACATCCGGATCTCCTCGCCGCCGGTGAAGTGGCCCTGCTTCTTCGGGATCGACTTCGCCACCCGCGCCGAGCTGATCGCCAACGGCATGACCGTCGACGAGATCTGCACCTCCATGGGCGCCGACTCGCTGGCGTACATCTCGATCGACTCGATGATCGAGGCGACGACGATCGACAAGCCGAACCTCTGCCGTGCCTGCTTCGACGGTGAGTACCCCATGGACCTCCCGGACCCGGAGCTGCTCGGCAAGCAGCTGCTGGAGACCGAGCTGGCGGCGGGCCCCGCGGCGACCGCCGCGGCCGACGCGCTGCGCCGTCCGTGACCCGGACGCGCCGCCGCATCCCCCACCAGCCCCGTATCTCCACACGAAAGATCCCAGGCCATGTCTGAGACAACAGGTGCTTCCTACGCGGCGGCCGGCGTCGACATCGAAGCCGGTGACCGCGCCGTCGAGCTGATGAAGGAGTGGGTGAAGAAGACCCAGCGCCCCGAGGTCGCCGGCCTCGGCGGGCTCGGCGGCTTCGCCGGTCTCTTCGACGCCTCGGCGCTGAAGCGCTACGAGCGTCCGCTCCTCGCCTCCGCCACCGACGGTGTGGGCACCAAGGTGGACCTGGCCCGCCAGATGGGCGTGTACGACACCATCGGCCACGACCTGGTCGGCATGGTCGTGGACGACCTCGTCGTGTGCGGCGCCGAGCCGCTGTTCATGACCGACTACATCTGCGTCGGCAAGGTGCACCCCGAGCGTGTCGCGGCCATCGTGAAGGGCATCGCCGAAGGCTGCGTCCTGGCGGGCTGCGCCCTGGTCGGCGGCGAGACGGCCGAGCACCCGGGTCTGCTGGGCCCGGACGACTTCGACGTCGCCGGAGCCGGTACGGGCGTGGTCGAGGCCGACCGCCTGCTCGGCCCGGACCGTATCCGCGAGGGTGACGCCGTCATCGCCATGGCGTCCTCCGGTCTTCACTCCAACGGGTACTCGCTCGTCCGCCACGTGGTGTTCGACCGGGCCGGCTGGTCCCTGGACCGCGAGGTCGAGGAGTTCGGCCGCACGCTGGGCGAGGAGCTCCTGGAGCCCACCCGGATCTACTCCCTGGACTGCCTGGCCCTCACCCGTACGACCGAGGTGCACGGCTTCAGCCACGTCACCGGCGGCGGCCTGGCCAACAACCTCGCCCGGGTCATCCCGGACGGGCTGCACGCCACCGTGGACCGCTCCACGTGGACGCCCGGCGCGGTCTTCGACCTGGTCGGCAAGGCAGGTCAGGTCGAGCAGCTGGAGCTGGAAAAGACGCTCAACATGGGCGTCGGCATGATCGCGATCGTCCCGGCCGATTCGGTGGACGCGGCCCTGACGACACTGGCCGACCGCGGGGTCGACTCCTGGGTCGCCGGTGAGATCACCGGCCGCGGAGACCACGCGACGGGCGCCGAGCTGACCGGGACCTACGCACGCTGAGCGCGCTCACACGGTGGTGCGCCGGGCGTTCCGTGCCCGGCGCACCGGGCACGGAACGGAGACCGGATCGCACTCCGGGCAACCCGGACCGGGACACACAGAACCCGGCCCGGGGCAAGCCCGGGCCGGGTTGAAGTGTCAGCGCGAGGTCAAGCGCCGCGGCGCTGTGACGACGGGCCGGACTGGTCGTCCTGATCGTCGTCATCGTCCTGATTGTAGCGATCCGCGTACTGTGCGTACGGGTCATCTTCCTCGTCGTCGTCCTCGAACGGCTCAGCGTTCGGTGGCTGACTCGAAGGCGATGCGCCCAGCTCATTGGCCAGACGCGACAGGTCCGTCCCGCCGCTGCTGTACTTCAGCTGGCGGGCGACCTTGGTCTGCTTGGCCTTTGCCCGGCCGCGCCCCATGGCTCGACCCCCTCGGTGACGGGGCTCGACGGCCCCAGAGTCTTGACACGCGTTCATGTTTCAGGACGGACTCTCGGCAGAGAGACCGCGCCCGTAGGGCTTTAACGGTACCTGCTTCCGTGGCCATACGGTACGCCGCCCGCATCCCGGTCCCCGGCACAGGGCCAGTGAGGAGCCCCGTCCTCGCTGGTCAACTGCGATTTTAACCTCTTGTGGAGGTACGACCCGCCGACCGGCGTGAGTCTTGTCTCGCCGGTCGGCCGGTCGTGGGCGGCCACCGGGTCAGCGCGAGCGCGCCTCCGCCATCCGCTGCTCGGCGAGCCGGTCGGCCGCCGCGGCCGGCGGAATCCCGTCCGTCTTCGCACGTGCGAATATTTCCAGCGTGGTGTCGAAGATCTTCGTCGCCTTCGCCTTGCACCGGTCGAAGTCGAACCCGTGCAGCTCGTCGGCCACCTGGATCACGCCACCGGCGTTGACCACGTAGTCCGGTGCGTAGAGAACCGACCGGTCGGCCAGGTCCTTCTCCACGCCCGGGTGTGCCAGCTGGTTGTTGGCCGCGCCGCACACCACCTTCGCGGTGAGCACGGGGACCGTGTCGTCGTTCAGTGCGCCGCCGAGCGCGCACGGCGCGTAGACGTCCAGCCCCTCGGTACGGATCAGGGCGTCGGTGTCCGCCGCCACGGTGACCTCGGGGTGCAGGTCGGTGATCGCGCGCAGCGACTCCTCGCGGACGTCGGTGATCACGACCTCGGCCCCGTCGGAGAGCAGGTGCTCGACGAGGTGGCGGCCGACCTTGCCGACGCCGGCGACGCCGACCTTGCGGCCGCGCAGCGTCGGGTCGCCCCACAGGTGCTGGGCCGAGGCCCGCATGCCCTGGAAGACGCCGAAGGCGGTGAGCACCGAGGAGTCGCCCGCGCCGCCGTTCTCGGGGGAGCGGCCGGTGGTCCAGCGGCACTCCCGCGCGACGACGTCCATGTCGGCGACATAGGTGCCGACGTCGCAGGCGGTGACGTAGCGGCCGCCGAGCGAGGCGACGAACCGGCCGTAGGCGAGGAGGAGTTCCTCGCTCTTGACCGTCTCCGGGTCGCCGATGATGACGGCCTTGCCGCCCCCGTGGTCGAGGCCGGCGAGGGCGTTCTTGTACGACATCCCGCGCGACAGGTTCAGCGCGTCGGCGACGGCGTCCGCCTCGGAGGCGTACGGGTAGAAGCGGGTGCCGCCGAGGGCGGGGCCCAGGGCGGTGGAGTGGAGGGCGATGACGGCCTTGAGGCCGCTGGCACGGTCCTGGCAGATCACGACTTGCTCGTGGCCCCCCTGATCCGAGTGGAACAGGGTCTGCAGTACGTCAACGTGCCCGCTAGTCACATCGGTCACTGTGGTGACTCCCAAAGAACGAAGCGGCGGAGGCCCTCCTAGGGGTGGGGAGGGCCCCGGACCGACCGGCACGGCCGGTCCGATGGGCAAGAGCGTAAGTCCTCCGCCGCCGCGTATCTGCCCCCGCGCGAAGGATCACCCTCCAGGGCCTGCGCGGCCGTGGCACGATGCGCTCCATGTCGGTGGTGTCTTCGGTGCGCGTCCCTTACACGTCCTACCTCCGGATCTACGAGCCGCTCGCCGCCTTCGCCGAGCCGGAGCGCAGCCACTGGGCGCGGTACGCCCAGCGCGAGGAGCTCCCCACGGCCCAGGACGAACTGCGCCGCTCGCTGGCCGACCTGGCGTCGACGCCGCCGGTCGCGGTGCCCGTGCACGAGAGCGGCGACGCGTTCGTGACGGAGCTGGACGGGGTGGTGTGCGTCTGCCCGTGGCGGACCCGGCTGCGGGGCTGGCTGGCCCTGGAGGAGCTGGGGGGCATGTTTCCGGCCAACGTGCTCGACGCCGTGCTGCCCGCGGTGGTGCGCGGCCAGGCGGCGGCGGACCACGAGCGCTGGCGGCGGCTCCACCCGGACGCGCGGCCGTGGATCCGGACCACGGTGTGGCAGGTCCCGGTGCGCTGGTTCGTCCTCTTCCACGACGAGGAGCGGGAGTACACGGCGGCCGACGGTGCGGGAGCGGGACCCGTCCTGCGGTACCGGACCCCGATGGTCGAGGCACGGCGCCGCCTGGCCCGGGCGCTGCGGACGCTGCGGGAGAGCGCTCCGCAAGGGCCGCTCACCGAAGGCCTGGTGGACGTGGGGCGGTGGCTGGAGGAGTTCCATCCGCGCTCGCTGGTCGAGCTGGACTACGGGGGGCTCGTCCACGCGCTGCCGGCGGACCGGCTCGCCGGGGACCGGTCGGCGGCGGATGTGGCGGAGGGGCTCGCCGCGCTGCGGGACGGCGACAGCGAGGGCGCGGGGGAGGCGTACGCGCGGCTCGCCGAGCGCTGGCGGGCGGTCCGGGACCGCCAATTCACCAATTGACGTGAAAAGGCCCACAGCGGCATCAACGCGACGGAACCGGGGCATCCTTCATCCAGGACGAAGGGCCGGGACGCGAAAAGGAGGGAGGAGGCGGCACGGACGGACCGTGAACCGACGGGTGATCCGTGAACCGGTGTTCTGTGAACCGGTGTTCCGTGTGACACGTGAGGTCTCATGGGACGGGTGAGGCAGAGGTGCACGTCACGGGGCTCGGGACCTACGTCCCGAACCGGGCCTTTGCCTCAAGCGTGATGGACAGCACTAACGGGGCCCTTGCGTCTATCCCTAACCCTCATGCCAAAATAGGACAAGGAGTCCGGGGAGGGCTCCTTCTGTCCAAGTAAGGGCAGGATGCTCGACATTGCACTCTATGGGGGGTCTGACGACTCCTGCTCACTCTGTGACTGATCGTCACTGGTGCGTGACTGTCCGCTATGGCATGGTCCATCGGCTTCCGTCGCTGATGAACACCTGGGAGGGCAATTCCATCGGTTTGGCCGACGTGGCTGGACGGATGGTGTAGTTGTAGTGCCGAGGACAAGCCGTTCGTCCTATAACCGACTCGGCCCGCGTCCGCCATTTCGGGCAACGCGGGTCAAGGTGCAGAATTTAGAGGAAAGAACCGAGAAGGTTCGGTTCTCCCGAGGAGGCCGCTCATGACCGCTCGCACCCCTGATGCCGAGCCGCTGCTGACCCCGGCTGAGGTTGCCACGATGTTCCGCGTGGACCCGAAGACGGTCACCCGTTGGGCCAAGGCTGGCAAGCTCACGTCCATCCGCACGCTCGGTGGACATCGCCGGTACCGCGAGGCAGAGGTCCGCGCACTGCTTGCGGGTATTCCGCAGCAGCGCAGCGAGGCCTGACACACCCCTGCCGACCAGCAATAACAGCAGCACAGCAGTACCGCAGCACAGCACAACATCCGGGCAGCTGCCAGGTCCCCCAACCCCAGTCGCCCACCCATAGCTCCACTCGACGGACGCCTGCCCCAACGGGCGTCATACCTGTGTTCCACGGGTTTCGTCGTATCGATCGCGCTGGACTCCGCCGGGTCCAGCGCGATCTTTTTGTGCCCGGACGAGGCCTCTCCGGCCGGCCCCCGGGCCGCCCGGACGGCCCCTGGGCAGCGCTCTCCCGGCCGCTCCCGCGCCCGGACCGACCCGGGGTCAGAACCGGGCGGTCGGTCGGCTTCAGGGGGGCGACGGGGGCGTTCGTGAGTCTGTGAGCGGGTCTGTGCGGGAGTGTGGGTGAGCGTCCCGGACGCGGTGGGACAGCCCCGGACGGAACGGTCTCCGCAACTCCACGAACCCCGTGCAATTGCACATATTAAATTCACCAGTTGTAGGGGAGGCGTAAAATCCCCCGGTCTGAAAACTCTTTCGGTGACTACCGTCACATCGCCTGATGCTTGCCAACTACGAGCGTGCCACTGTGCGAACGCGGAGTCACCCGGCCGATGGTCGTGTCGCGGGGGGTCTTTCGTCCTCGTTCCCGACCGGACGCCCGGTGTTCTCGACCGTCCGCCCGGGGGCGTTCTCCGGAGCGGCGGGGGCGCCGGCGGGGGCCGTGGCGGCCTCGGCCGCTCCTTCGGGCTCCGAGGCCGCCCCAGGCTCCATGGCGAGCCGCAGGAGGCGATGGCAGACCGCGCAGTGGCGGGTGAGATGGCCGTAGGCGGAAGCGGCCGCCAGATGGGCGCGCAACAGCGCGCGGGTCTCGTGTCGTGCTGTGGACGCGGACATACGAGCCACCTCCCGGTGGTCCCGGCCGTCCCCCGCCCGCGAGCAGCGCCGGGGGTACGGATACGGCCTCTGCTCCTCCGGGGTACCCGCGGCGGACGGAGCCGTCAAGACGCGAGAAAGCCCGGATCGAAACGATCCGGGCTTTCCTCTACTGCGGTCCTGACGGGATTTGAACCCGCGGCCTCCACCTTGACAGGGTGGCGAGCACTCCAAACTGCTCCACAGGACCAGGTTTTCGCCGCTTGCCTTGCGGCTTGCTGCGAAACCAGACTGTACAGGAGGTGGGAGGCCCAGGTCGACTTCACTCCTGGTGGTGACTCCGTCACCCGCCTCCCGGGCCCCTCCGGCGCCCCGCGTCAGGGCGCGAGCGCGTCGATCGCCTTCACGATCCGCTTGTCCGACACGGGGAACGCGGTCCCCAGCGCGTGGGCGAAGTAGCTCACCCGCAGCTCCTCGATCATCCAGCGGACGTCCAGCGCTTCCTGCGGCACCGGCCTGCCCTGCGGGAACTGTTCGAGCAGCCAGGCGTACTCGTCCTGCATCTCGTGGACCTTCTCCATCCGCGTGGTGTCCCGCTGGACGGCCGTCGGCATCTGCTGGAGCCGCCGGTCCGCCGCCACGAGATAGCGCATCAGGTCCGGCAGCCGGCGCAGCCCCGTGGCCGTAACGAAACCGGACGGTACGAGACGGGCCAGCTGCGCCCGCACGTCCGCGACATTGGCCACCAGCGCCAGGCTGTTCGTCGACTTCAGCCGGCGCTCGCAGGCCTGCCACGCGGCCAGGATCTGCTGCACCTGGTCGATCGTGCGGACGGTCAGGTCCACCAGGTCCGCGCGCACCTTGTCGTACAGCGTCCGGAACGCCTTCTCGTCCCACGCGGGCCCGCCGTGCGCGGCGATCAGCCGGTCGGCCGCGGCGGTCGCGCAGTCCTCGAAGAGGGCCTGCACCGAACCGTGCGGATTACGGGACAGCGCCAGCTTCTGCTGGTTGCTCAGCCGGTCCGACGCGAACTTCGCCGGGTTCACCGGGATGTTCAGCATGATCAGCCGCCGGGTGCCGCGCCACATCGCCTGCTGCTGCTCGGCCTCGGTGTCGAAGAGCCGTACGGCGACGGTGTCGCCCTGGTCGACCAGGGCCGGGTACGCCTTCACCGGCTGACCGGCCCGACGGGTCTCGAAGACCTTGTTCAGCGTGCCGATGGTCCAGTCCGTGAGGCCCGAACGCTCGATGGACTCCCCGGTGGGCCCCGCGGTCGCCGCGGCCGCCTTGGAGAGCGCCTGGCGGGCCTTCGGGCGCAGCTTGAGCTTCAGCGCCTCCAGATCCTTGTCCTCGGCGACCTTCCGCCGCCGCTCGTCGACGATCCGGAACGTGATCTTGAGGTGGTCCGGGACGCGGGAGAGGTCGAAGTCGTCCGCCGTGACCGGGACGCCGACCATCCGCTGGAGCTCGCGCGCCAGGGTGACCGGCAGCGGCTCCTGGAGCGGGACCGCCCGGTCGAGGAACTTCTCCGCGTAGTTCGGCGCGGGGACGTAGTGCCGGCGGATCGGCTTCGGCAGCGAGCGGATCAGCTCGGTGACGACCTCCTCGCGCAGCCCCGGGATCTGCCAGTCGAAGCCCTCGGCGGTGACCTGGTTGAGCACCTGGAGCGGCACGTGCACGGTCACACCGTCCGCGTCCGCGCCGGGCTCGAACTGGTACGTCACCTTGAACTTGAGCTTCCCCTGCCGCCAGGAGTCCGGGTAGTCGTCCTTGGTGACGGCCCCGGCCTTCTCGTTGATGAGCATGGAGCGCTCGAAGTCGAGCGCGTCCGGCTCCTCACGCCGCTTGTGCTTCCACCAGGAGTCGAAGTGCGCCCCGGACACGATGTGCTCGGGGATGCGCCGGTCGTAGAAGTCGAAGAGCGTCTCGTCGTCCACGAGGATGTCGCGGCGACGGGCCCGGTGCTCCAACTCCTCGACCTCGCCGAGGAGTTTGCGGTTGTCGTGGAAGAACTGGTGGTGGGTGCGCCAGTCGCCCTCGACCAGGGCGTTGCGGATGAACAGATCCCGCGAGGCCTCCTGGTCGATACGTCCGAAATTGACCTTGCGCTGGGCGACGATCGGCACACCGTAGAGGGTGACCCGCTCGTACGCCATCACCGCCGCCTGGTCCTTCTCCCAGTGCGGTTCGCTGTAGGTGCGCTTCACCAGGTGCTGGGCGAGCGGCTCGATCCACTCGGGCTCGACCTTGGCGTTGACCCGCGCCCAGAGCCGGGAGGTCTCCACCAGCTCCGCCGACATCAGGAACCGGGGCTGCTTCTTGAACAGCGCCGAGCCGGGGAAGATCGCGAACTTGGCGCTCCGCGCGCCCAGATACTCGTTCTTCTCGGTGTCCTTCAGCCCGATGTGCGACAGCAGCCCGGCCAGCAACGAGGTGTGCACCGCCTGCTCGGGGACGGACGCCTCCGCCTTGGGCTCCTCGACGGTGATGCCCATCTGCTTGGCGACCGTCCGCAGCTGCGCGTAGATGTCCTGCCATTCCCGGATGCGCAGGAAGTTCAGGTACTCCTGCTTGCACATCCGGCGGAACGAGGACGAGCCGCGCTCCTTCTGCTGCTCGCGGATGTACGCCCAGAGATTCAGGTACGCCAGGAAGTCGGACGTCTCGTCCTTGAACCGGGCGTGGTTCTGATCCGCCTGCGTCTGCTTCTCCGCCGGCCGCTCACGCGGGTCCTGGATGGAGAGCGCGGCGGCGATGACCATGACCTCGCGGGCGCAGCCGTTCCTGTCGGCCTCGATGACCATGCGGGCCAGGCGCGGGTCGACGGGGAGCTGGGAGAGCTTGCGCCCGAGCGGGGTGAGCCGCTTCTTCGGATCCTTCTCCGCCGGGTCCAGCGCCCCCAGCTCCTGGAGGAGCTGGACGCCGTCGCGGATGTTGCGGTGGTCCGGCGGATCGATGAAGGGGAACTTCTCGATGTCGCCGAGCCCGGCGGCGGTCATCTGGAGGATGACGGAGGCCAGGTTGGTCCGCAGGATCTCCGGGTCGGTGAACTCCGGCCGGGTGACGAAGTCGTCCTCGGAGTAGAGCCGGATGCAGATGCCGTCCGACGTACGGCCGCAGCGGCCCTTGCGCTGATTGGCGCTGGCCTGGGAGATCCGCTCGATCGGCAGCCGCTGGACCTTGGTGCGGTGGCTGTAGCGGGAGATACGGGCGTTGCCGGGGTCGATCACGTACTTGATGCCGGGGACGGTCAGCGAGGTCTCGGCGACGTTGGTCGCGAGCACGATGCGGCGTCCGGTGTGGCGCTGGAACACGCGGTGCTGTTCGGCGTGCGAGAGGCGCGCGTAGAGGGGGAGCACCTCGGTGTGTCTGAGGTTCCGCTTGTTCAGCGCGTCCGCCGTGTCCCGGATCTCCCGCTCACCGGAGAGGAAGACCAGGACGTCGCCGGGGGCCTCGCGGCCCAGCTCGTCGACGGCGTCGCAGATCGCGGTGATCTGGTCCCGGTCGGAGTCGTCGCTGTCCTCTTCGAGGAGGGGGCGGTACCTGACCTCCACCGGATACGTCCGACCGCTGACCTCCACGATCGGGGCGTCCCCGAAGTGGCGCGCGAACCGCTCGGGGTCGATGGTCGCCGAGGTGATGACGACCTTCAGATCGGGGCGGCGGGGCAGCAGCCGGGCCAGATAGCCGAGCAGGAAGTCGATGTTGAGGGACCGCTCGTGGGCCTCGTCGATGATGATCGTGTCGTACGCCAGCAGCTCGCGGTCCGTCTGGATCTCGGCGAGCAGGATGCCGTCCGTCATCAGCTTCAGGTACGTCGACTCCGGGTTCACCTGATCGGTGAAACGGACCTTCCAGCCGACGGTCTCGCCCAGCGGCGTCTTCAGCTCGTCCGCGACGCGCTCCGCGACCGTACGGGCGGCGATCCGGCGGGGCTGGGTGTGCCCGATCATGCCCCGGACACCGCGCCCCAGCTCCATGCAGATCTTCGGGAGCTGTGTGGTCTTCCCGGACCCGGTCTCCCCGGCGACGATCACGACCTGGTGGTCGCGTATCGCCTCCAGGATCTCGTCCTTCTTCTGGCTGACCGGCAGCTCTTCCGGGTACGACAGGGCGGGCAGCCGGGCCGCGCGCGCCGCGAGCCGGTCGGCCGCCTTTCCCGCCTCGGCCGCGATCTCGTCCAGCACGGACTGGCGGGCCTCGGGCTTGCGGATGCGGCGCGCTCCTTCGAGGCGCCGGCCGAGCCGGTTCGCGTCGCGGAGCGAGAGCTGACCGAGCTGGGACTGGAGATCGGCGAAGGAAGTAGACATACGGATCCCAGGATCTCACCCGGGCCCGGCCAGTGGCGACCTCATTTCGCGCGGGCTGCGTCACGCGGCACGTACCATTTCGGGCAGTCGAACGCCTCGTCACCGCCGATCACGCGAGAAAGGCCCGGTCACGTGTCCCGTACCCAGTGGTGGAGCCTGACGGCGCTGCTCGCGGTGGTGCTGGGGCTGCTGTGCGGGCCCACGGCCTCCGCGGCCGCCGGGGCGGGGGCCTTCTCCGTGCCGGTGGCGCACGTGACGCAGGCGCAAACCCTCGCGGCCGAGGCCGAGATCCACGCCCCCGTGGCCGAGGCCCACGGCGAGCGCGCCCCGGTGCCCGGCTGCGGGAAGCTCCGTGATCACGGCGGTGAGCCCGCCGTCCCCTCCCGCGCCCGGTCCGTCCACGACCACGCGCCGGGGCTCGCGCCGTGGGGGCTGCCCGCCGCGACGGGCGCGCTGCCGACCGAGCCGCCGCCGGGGATACGGGCCCGCGCCCCGGTCCCGTACACCCCGACCCCGGTCGAACTCTCCGTGCTGCGGGTGTAGACGCGTCCGGCGGGCCCCGGCCCGCCCCGCACCGTCCGCCCTTCCTCCCGCATCACCAGCACGGAGTGCCGCATGCCCACGCCCAAGAACCCGAAGTCCTCGCCCTCCTCGCCGTCCGCGAGCAGGCGCAAGCCCCTCGTCTACGGCGCGGTGGTCGTCGTCGCGGCCGGTCTCCTCGGCTTCGCCTCGTACAAGGCCACCTCCCCCGACACCGCCTCGAAGGACACCACTGCCACCGGCCCCGCCGCCGAGGTCTCCACCGACCCGAACGAGGGCGTCTACCCGGAGCTGGCGAAGCTCGCCCGCCGGGACGCCGACGACAAGCTGGCCATCGGACCCGCGGACGCCCCGGTCGTCCTGATCGAGTACGCCGACTTCAAGTGCGGCTACTGCGGCAAGTTCGCCCGGGACACCGAGCCGGAGCTGATCGAGAAGTACGTGAAGGACGGCACGCTGCGCATCGAGTGGCGCAACTTCCCGATCTTCGGCGAGGAGTCCGAGAACGCCGCCCGGGGAGCCTGGGCCGCCGGGCAGCAGAACCGCTTCTGGGAGTTCCACCGCGCCGCGTACGCCGAGGGGGCGAAGGAGCAGGGCTTCGGCAAGGACCGGGTGAAGGCGCTCGCCGAGCAGGCCGGGGTGAAGGACCTGGACCGGTTCATGAAGGACCTCGACGGCGACGCGGCCCGGGCGTCGGTCAAGAAGGACCAGGAGCAGGGGTACGGGATCGGCGCCACGTCCACCCCGTCGTTCCTGATCAACGGCCGCCCGATCGCGGGCGCCCAGCCGGACGAGACGTTCACCCGGGCCATCGAGGCCGCCGCCGAGCAGGCGAAGACCACGGGGGCGGCGGGCCAGGCCGGGGAGCCCGCCAAGTGACGGCGGACATCGGCTACTTCGCCGCCTTCCTCGGCGGGCTGCTCGCCCTGGTCAGCCCGTGCAGCGCGCTGCTGCTGCCGGCGTTCTTCGCGTACTCCATCGACTCCGCCTCCCGGCTGCTGGCCCGTACCGGGATCTTCTACGCCGGGCTCGCCACCACCCTCGTGCCGCTCGGCGCGGCCGGTTCGTACGCCGGGCGGCTGTTCTACGGCCACCGCGACGCCCTCGTCACCGGCGCGGGCTGGCTGATCATCGTGCTCGGTCTCGCGCAGATCGTCGGCCTGGGCTTCGCCTCCCGGCGGATGGCCGAGCTCAGCGGCCGGATCCGCCCCACCACCGCGTTCTCCGTCTACGCGCTGGGCGCGGTCTACGGCCTGGCCGGATTCTGCGCGGGCCCCATCCTCGGCAGCGTCCTGACCGTCGCGGCGGTGAGCGGCAGCCCGGTCTACGGCGGCCTGCTGCTGGCGGTGTACGCGCTCGGCATGGCCGTTCCCCTCTTCCTCCTCGCCCTGCTCTGGGAACGCTTCGACCTCGGCCGCCGCACCTGGCTGCGCGGCCGGGCCGTCCGGCTCGGCCGGTTCGAGCTGCACACCACGTCGCTGCTGTCGGGGCTGTTCTTCATCGGCCTCGGCGCGCTGTTCCTCGTCTACGACGGGACGACCGCGCTGCCGGGCCTGCTCGGGGTCGACGACTCGTTCGCGGTCGAGCAGTGGGCGCAGAAGCTCGGCGAGCGGGTGCCGGACGGGGTGGCGCTGGTCGCGGTGGTGCTCGTGGCGCTGCTGGTCCTGGGCGTACGGACCTGGCGGCGGCGCGACACCGACGTACCGGTGGAGCAGAAGGAGCCGGCGGAGACCGAGAAGGTGTGACACGGCGAAGGCCCCGTCCAGGGGACGGGGCCTTCGAGAAGTGGCTGGGGCCGGGATCGAACCGGCGACCTATCGCTTTTCAGGCGATCGCTCGTACCAACTGAGCTACCCAGCCACGCAGCCGCTGGGGCTGCAAGCGGTCCTGACGGGATTTGAACCCGCGGCCTCCACCTTGACAGGGTGGCGAGCACTCCAAACTGCTCCACAGGACCAAGCAATGCGCGAAACAAGTCTCGCACACGGTGAAACGTGCCCCCAACGGGATTCGAACCCGTGCTACCGCCTTGAAAGGGCGGCGTCCTGGGCCACTAGACGATGAGGGCTATTGGCCCGCCGGTTCGCTTTGCAGCGCGTCGGGGACGTGAGAAGCATATGGGATGGGTGGAGCTATCGCCAAAACGGTTTACGGCGATGGGGTCGGGCGGCCCGGGGAGCGGGTCGCGGAGGGCGGGGAGGACGCGGACGACGGCGACGGGGAGGGCGGGACGGAGGAGTCCTTCTTCAGGTTCTCCTCCGGGAGGTGGCGGCTGACCTCGGCGGTCGTCAGTCCCAGACCGCCGAGCGTGATCTCGTCCCAGGCCTGGAGGCGGCGGGTGGAACGGTCCAGGTAGAGCACCGAGGCGTGCACCTTCTCAGGCTTCTCGTTCTGCACGGCGCGCAGTCCGCCGCCGCCCGTGGAGCCCTCGACCTTCAGCCGGGTGCCGAGCTTCAGCTGTTCGTTGATCCGGCGGTGGAGGTGGCCGGAGAGCACCAGCGGGACCGTGCCGTCGGTCTCCCGGGCGGTGTTCGGGTCGTGCGCGACGGCGATGTCGACCGGTGTGCCCGCGCGCTCCTGGTCGCGCAGCGCGGAGGCCAGGCGCGCGCCTTCGAGCTGGGCGGCTGCCTTGCCGCCGACCGGGGCGGTCCGGTCCGGGGTGAAGGAGGCGTCGCCGGTGCCCGCGATCCGCAGACCGCCGACGTTCACGGCCTTGCCGTCGTCGAGGACGCGGACGTTCCGGAACTTCTTCAGGTAGTCCTGGGTGACGGTCGAGTCGTGGTTGCCGCGCACCCAGACGTAGGGCGCGCCGAGGTCGCGGATCGGGTCGAGGAAGCCGTTCTCGGCGGCGGAGCCGTGGTCCATCGTGTCGCCGGAGTCGATGATCACGTCGATCTCGTACTGCTCGACGAGCGAGGCGATGATGTGCCAGGCCGCCGGGTTGAGGTGGATGTCGGAGACGTGCAGGGCCCGGATGGTCCCGGGGTCGGGCTGGTAGACGGGGAGCGTGGAGGTCGCGTCGTACAGCTTGGTGACGTTGGTGACCAGGCGGGCCAGTTCCTGCTGGTAGATGTCGAACTCGGTGACGATCGAGCGGGCGTCGCCGACCAGGGACGGGGCGCTGGAGAGCAGCCCGGAGAACTTCGGCTCCAGGACGGACTTCGGGTTCCAGGTGGCGTACGCGCTGACGCCGGACGCGGCCAGCAGGGTGAGGGCGAGCCCACCGGCGGCCAGGGCGCGGCGGGGGCGGCGGTAGACGACGAGGCCGAGGGCGGTCGCGCCGGAGATCACGGCGACACAGGAGCGCACGGCCAGCTCCTTGGTCCCGGCGGCGACGTCCCGGGTGACCTCGTCCTGGAGGCCGGAGAACCGTTCCGGCTGGTCGACCAGGGCCTGGGAGCGTTCGGGGTCGAGGCGGTCCACGTCCACGTCCAGCCGCAGTGGCGCGATGTGCGAGTCCAGCTCCAGGGCGCCGAGCGGGGCCACGTTGATCTTGCTGCCGCCGGTGAGGGAGGGGCGGAGCGTCATGTTGGTGTCCATGGGGCCGACCGGCGTACGGACGGAGCCCACGGCGAGCAGCCCCAACCAGGCCCCCAGCACGACGACGGCGAGCATGCCGAGGGCGCGGAGCCAGGGACTGCGGGCGGGGGCCGTCAGGTCGCCGGGGGCCGTCGGGCGGGATGCCCGCGGGGCGTCGGCGGCCGCCGCGCGGGGCGCCCCGGGGGCGGCGGTACGGCTCCGGGACGCCGGGCGGAAGGGCTGGCTGAGGCGGTGCCGGACGCGGTCGGCTGCGGCACGGAACGGGACGCGGACCATTGGGCCCGTATGCCCCGGTACGGCCTCGGCCATGCCGGGCGGCTCCACCGGTCATGCGTCCGTACGGACCCGGTCGCCGCGATGCCGCGCGGTCGCCATCTGCCCGTTCCCGTCCCCGTACGGGACAATGGCCGGGTGCTGGAGATGACGCGCGAACAGTTCGAGGAGCTGGTGAGCCAGGCTCTGGACCGGATTCCGCCGGAGCTGACGCGGCTGATGGACAACGTGGCGGTGTTCGTCGAGGACGAACCGGACCCCGGCGATCCCGACCTCCTCGGGCTCTACGAGGGCACCCCGCTCACCGACCGCGGCGAGTGGTACGCCGGGGTGCTGCCGGACCGGATCACCATCTACCGGGGCCCGACGCTGCGGATGTGCGAGACGCAGGAGGACGTCGTCGCGGAGACCGAGATCACCGTGGTCCACGAGATCGCCCACCACTTCGGCATCGACGACGAGCGGCTGCACGCACTGGGGTACGGATGAGCGAGCGGGAACCGCGGGAGCTGCCGGAGCCCGGCCCGCCGTCCGCGCCGCAGGGCCGGGTGCTGGCGGCGGCCGCGGCCGGCGGCGCGCTCGGAGCCCTCGCCCGGTACGGCGCGCTGGTGCTGTGGCCGACGCCCGGCCGCGGCTTCCCCTGGACGGTGTTCGTCGTCAACGTGACCGGCTGCGCCCTCATCGGCGTCCTGATGGTGCTGACCGTCGAGCGGGGCCGGGTGGCCCACCCGCTGGTGCGGCCCTTCCTCGGCGTCGGGGTGCTCGGCGGCTACACGACCTTCTCGACGTACGCGGCGGACGTCTCGGGCCTGTTGGTCCGTCAGGAGGTCGCGGTGGCGATGGCGTACACCGTGGCGACCGCGGTGGCCGCGCTCGGAGCGGTGTGGGCGGCGGCCGTGGCCACGCGGACCTGGCTGGACCGGCGCGAGCGCCCGGGTCCGCGGGGCGCGGGGGGTCCCGGGGGCGGCCGGGACTCCCAGGGCCTGCGGGACCCCTGGGGCGCGCGGGACGAGGGGCGGACCGCGTGACCTGGCTGCTGGTGGCGATCGGCGGCGCGGTGGGCGCGCCCCTGCGCTATCTGACGGACCGTGCGGTGCAGGCGCACCAGGGGCCGGGCGTCCCGTACGTCTTCCCGTGGGGCACCTTCACGGCGAACATCGCGGGCAGCCTGCTGCTCGGCGTGCTGACCGGCGCCGCGGTCTCCTCCCCGGCGCACGCCCTGCTGGCGACGGGCCTGTGCGGGGCGCTGACGACGTACTCGACGTTCTCGTACGAGACGCTCCGCCTGGCCGAGACGGGCCGTGCCTTCCTGGCCGCGGCCCAGGTGCTGGCGTCCCTGCTGGCAGGGCTGGGCGCGGTGTTCCTGGGAGCGGAACTGGCGGGCGGGTTCGGGGTGTAGCGGGGCGTCGCGCGGTGGGGGCCGTGCGGCCCGTGCGGTCCGGGGCGTCCGCCTGGGTGGCCGGCGCGGGGACGCGGACTCCGGGAGTCCGGCGTGGCGTGACGGGGCGTTGGGGTCTCGGGCGTGTCTCCGGCGGGGTCGGGGGAGTTGGGCACGGTGCGAAGCCTCGCTCCGGCGTCGCGGGCTCCACCCCTCGCCGCGCTCCCGCTCCCTCGCCCCGGAGGTGCCCCTCGTGCGCCAGTTCCCCGCCCCTGTCCGCTGGGCGGCCGTCACCGCGCTGACGATCGCCGCGTCCACCGGCTGTATGAGCGTCGGCGAGGACGGCGCCGGAGGCCCGGGGCCCTCGCGGTCCGCCGGTCCGAAGGGCTCCGCCGCCGATCCGGCCGGGGACACGGTTCCCGGCTCCGGGCGGTCCGGGGGGCGTGGCGGGGGCGCCCACCCTCACTCGGACCGGGGTGTTCCCGGCGGCAGCCCGCGACCGGACGCCTCCGGTGCCGCGCCGTCGGCCACCCCCGAGGACGCCCGCCCCGAACCGGCCGCTCCCGGGCAGCCCACCCGTGGCGGCTCCGGGACGCAGCCCACGCCGACGCCCTCGACGCCGGGGCCGGGGGAGCCGCCGCCGGTCACCCCGGAGCCGCCGGCCCCGCCGTCGCCCGCCCCGGACCCGGACCCCGACCCCGATCCGGAGCCCACCGATCCGCCGGAGCCGCCCCCGTCGGCCTCGCCCGCCGCGCAGTTCCGGGCCCAGGGGCTGGGCGGGCCGGAGAGGGGCGGGCCGCTGCGGACGCCGGAGGCATCGCCGCAGGTGGGGCCGGTGTAGCCGGGGCCACAAGGAGGGTGATTTGCGCAAGGTGGGTGAGAGTGCGTATGGTGGTAGATCGTTTGATCCCATTGCCCGGCGCCGACACAGAAGAGCGCCGTGTGGCGCGTACTCTCCCTTGCCGTGGCTGGACCGCATTGAGGCGGTCGAAATTGCGAATCACGGAGTTATGGGCGCGTGCCGAGACTCCGGAAGGTTTCGCATTTCGCATGTCAATTTCCAGTTCTGACCGCACCGTCATGCCCGAGAACGTCGACAACGCCGAGCTCGCCGAGCTGGTCGAGTCCGCCGTGACCGAGGCCCCCGCCGGTGCGAGCGCCCCGGCCGCCGAGAAGACCGAAGAGGCCGCTGAGGCCCCCGTGGCTGCCGAGGCCCCCGAGGCCGAGGCGTCCGAGGCCGAGGCGTCCGAGACCTCCGCCGAGCCGACCGTCACCTTCGGCGAGCTGGGCCTGCCCGAGGGCATCGTCCGCAAGCTCGCGCAGAACGGCGTCACCACCCCCTTCCCGATCCAGGCGGCGACCATCCCGGACGCCCTGGCCGGCAAGGACATCCTCGGCCGTGGCCGTACGGGCTCCGGCAAGACCCTCTCCTTCGGTCTGCCCACCCTGGCCGCCCTGGCCGGTGGCCGCACCGAGAAGAAGAAGCCCCGCGCCGTCATCCTCACCCCGACCCGTGAGCTCGCGATGCAGGTCGCGGACGCGCTCCAGCCGTACGGCGACGTGCTCGGCCTGAAGATGAAGGTCGTCTGCGGCGGTACGTCGATGGGCAACCAGATCTACGCCCTGGAGCGCGGTGTCGACGTCCTCGTCGCCACCCCGGGCCGGCTGCGCGACATCATCAACCGCGGCGCCTGCTCCCTGGAGGACGTCCAGGTCGCCGTCCTCGACGAGGCCGACCAGATGTCGGACCTGGGCTTCCTGCCCGAGGTCACCGAGCTGCTCGACCAGGTTCCGGCCGGCGGTCAGCGGATGCTCTTCTCCGCCACCATGGAGAACGAGATCGGCACGCTGGTCAAGCGCTACCTCTCCAACCCGGTCACGCACGAGGTCGACAGCGCCCAGGGCAACGTCACGACCATGTCGCACCACGTCCTCGTCGTGAAGCCGAAGGACAAGGCGCCGGTCACGGCCGCCATCGCCGCCCGCAAGGGCCGCACCATCATCTTCGTCCGCACCCAGCTGGGCGCCGACCGCATCGCCGAGCAGCTCATCGAGTCCGGCGTGAAGGCCGACGCACTGCACGGCGGCATGACCCAGGGCGCCCGTACGCGGGTCCTGGAGGACTTCAAGAAGGGTTACGTCAACGCGCTCGTCGCGACCGACGTCGCCGCCCGCGGTATCCACGTCGACGGCATCGACCTGGTCCTGAACGTGGACCCGGCCGGCGACCACAAGGACTACCTCCACCGCTCGGGCCGTACCGCCCGCGCAGGCAAGTCCGGTGTCGTCGTCTCGCTGGCGCTCCCGCACCAGCGCCGCCAGATCTTCCGCCTGATGGAGGACGCGGGCGTCGACGCCTCGCGCCACATCGTCCAGGGCGCGGGCGTCTTCGAGCCGGAGGTCGCCGAGATCACCGGCGCCCGTTCGCTCACCGAGGTCCAGGCCGACTCCGCGAACAACGCCGCCAAGCAGGCCGAGCGCGAGGCCGCCGACCTGACGAAGCAGCTGGAGCGCGTCCAGCGCCGCGCCGTCGAGCTCCGCGAGGAGGCCGACCGCCTGGTCGCCCGTGCCGCCCGCGAGCGGGGCGACGACCCCGAGGCTGCGGTGGCCGAGGTGGCCGCCGAGGCGGAGGCCGCCCTCGTGGCCGCCGTCTCCGTGCCCGAGCAGCCGGCCGCCCGCGACGAGCAGCGCCGCGACGAGCGGGGCAACTACGAGCGCCGCGACAACCGCGGTGGCGACCGTGGCGGCTACCGAGGCAACGACCGTCGTGACGACCGCCCGTCGGGTGGTTTCCGCTCCGGCGGCAACGACCGTCGCGATGACCGTGGTGGCCGTTCCTTCGAGCGTCGTGACAACGACCGTCCGTCGTTCCGTGACCGTCGTGACGACCGCCCCTCCGGTGGTTTCCGCTCCGGCGGCAACGACCGCCGGGACGACCGTGGTGGCCGTTCCTTCGAGCGTCGTGACAACGACCGTCCGTCGTTCCGTGACCGTCGTGACGACCGCCCCTCCGGTGGTTTCCGCTCCGGCGGCAACGACCGCCGGGACGACCGTGGTGGCCGTTCCTTCGAGCGTCGTGACAACGACCGCCCCTCGTTCAACCGTGACCGTCGTGACGACCGTCCCTCGGGCGGCTTCCGCTCCGGTGGCAGCGACCGCCCCTTCAACCGTGACCGTCGTGACGACCGTCCCTCGGGCGGCTTCCGCTCCGGTGGCGGCGACCGCCCGACCGGCCGCCGTGACGACCACCGTGGCGCCAACACCGGCACCAACACCGGCTCGTTCGGCCGCCGCGACGACAAGCCGCGCTGGAAGCGCAACGGCTGACCCCAGCCCGGCCGATGACCGGCCGAGCAGGTCCGCCTGACAGACCGGCAGGGCTCGTACGCCACCGAACCGACTCGGTGACGTACGGGCCCTGTTGCTGTTCCCGACCCCCGCGTCCCGCTCGCGCGGGCCCGCGCGCCGGACTCCCGGAACGGGCGCGACGGGCCCGAGACCGATACCGGATCGGCTGCCGGGACCGGGCGGGCTATGCTCGGGGGGTGATGTCGCAGGGGCCGTTAGCTCAATTGGTCAGAGCAGCGGACTTTTAATCCGTTGGTTGTGGGTTCGAGTCCCACACGGCCTACCGACAGCAGGTCGGGGTGCAAGCCCGCCACCTGCGAAAAAGCGCCTCCATCCGGTCCCGTCCGGGTGGAGGCGCTTCGGCATGCGGTTCCTGCCCCGATCTCTCAGCGGGGAGAGCTTCCAGCGGGTCGATGACCGTTGTTCATCCCGCTAGGGCGGTAACGGGCGGCGAGTCGTCGTCCTGGGCTCCGGGGGATCGTTCCGCGGGTGACGGCGGCCACCGCTCCGTACGCCGCTGGCGTACGCGGCGGGCGCAGGGGGCTGCCGCGAGGAGTTCGGCCGAGCTCCTCCGTGATGCGGTCGAGTCTCGCCGGCCCCTTCGGCGTCCCACCGCACACCACGCACGAGGTCGTCAGCCCTGCCGTTCCAGCCACTGAGAAATCACCTGGTTGGTTTCTTCTGGCAGTTCCTCCTGGATCCAGTGACCGCAGTCCAGGCCGACCACTTCCACGTTGGGGACGAACTCGGCCAGTCTTTCGAACCTCGGCATCGCGAAGTCCTGGTCGCCGTAGATCATGAGGGCGGGCTGCTTGATGATCGGGTCCACGTCCGCCAGTTGGTGCCAGTTGCGGTCGAGGTTCCTGTACCAGTTGATGCCGCCCGTGAAGCCGGACGTCTCGAACGCGGAGACGTAGACGGCCAGATCACTGTCGCTCATGACGGGCTCACCGAGTGGTGTTTCCGCCTTGGCGAGGTTGATGAATGCCATGCCCGGCTCAGGCGGTGCGGGGGGCACGTTCTTCCGGTAGAGGTTGCGCAGGAATGGGGAGGTACGGGCATCGAATACGGCGGCCGCGACGCCCGGCTGCCGGTTGAAGTGGACGAAGTAGAAGTCGCCGCCGAGGAAGGTTTCCATGACCTCGATCCACGGCGTTTCTCCGCGCTCCTGGTAAGGCAGGCTCAGGTTGATCAGCTTGTTCACCCGGTCGGGGTGCAACAGGGTCAGTCCCCAGACGACGAACGCGCCCCAGTCGTGGCCGACGAAGGCGGCGTCCTCGTAGCCGTAGTGGTCCAGGAGCGCGACGAGGTCGCCCGTCAGGTGTTCGATGTCGTAGTCCGTCACCTCGGTCGGGCGGGACGAGTTGCCATAACCCCGCTGGTTCGGTGCGATGACGTGGTAGCCGGCCGCTGCGAGGACGGGCATCAGGTGACGCCAGGAGAAGGCGTGCTCCGGCCAGCCGTGGCAGAGAACGATGGGCTTGCCCTTGTTTTCTCGGCCTGCCTCGAAGACTTCGAGCTGCACACCGTTGACCTGGATGAAGGTGGGCTCGGGAAATTCCGCTTGATGGAACACCGCATTTCCTCTCTGGGGGCGCTCGCCGGCGGTCGACCTTCTCGATGAGGGCATGCCGCCACCCTGCTTCCCAAACCGGTCACCCCATGACCGGTTTTTATGAGAGTTTTGTCGGTATGCGATCCGAGCGGCTGGTGGCCCTGCTCCTCCTGCTCCAACGGCGTGAGCAGGTGACGGCCGCAGAGGTCTCCCGAGAGCTGGGTGTCTCCGAGCGCACCGCCCGCCGTGACCTCGACGCCCTGGCCATGGCCGGGGTGCCCGTGTACTCCGTCCAGGGCCGAGGGGGCGGCTGGCGCCTGGTGGGCGGTGCTCGTACCGACCTGTCCGGGTTGACCGCCAGTGAGGCACGCGCCCTGTTCCTGGCTGTCGGCTCGGCCTCGGATACGACGCCGGCGATGAAGACGGCTCTGCGCAAGCTCGTCCATGCTCTGCCGAAGCCCTTCCAGGTGCGGGCCGAGGCAGCGGCGGCGTCGCTGATCGTAGACCCGCAGCGATGGGGGGCGACCCGGATCGAGCGCCGGCCGCCTCGCTTCCTCGACGAACTCCAGGACGCGGTGATCAGCGGCGTCCAGGTGTCGCTCGGCTACGTCGACAGCAAAGGCGTCGAAACCCGGAGAACCGTTCACTCGCTGGGCATCGTCGCCAAAGGCCCCGTGTGGTACCTCATCTCCGACACCGAGACCGGCCGACGGGTCTTCCGGATCGACCGCGTGTCGTCCGCCGACCCGACCGGCGACCCCGTGCACCGGCCCGGGGACTTCGACCTTGCCGAGAGCTGGAAGGAGATCGCCGAAGAGGTCGATCGCAAACGAACGCCGCTGGAGGTCCAGGCGGTATGCACACCCGACGGGACAGGCATGCTCCGGATGGCGCTCGGCGACCGGCTCGACGTGGGAGGTCCCACGACCGACGGCCGCGTCGAGGTCGTGATCCGCGGCCCCAACGAGTACATCCTCGCCGGCGAGCTCTCCGGGCTGGTCGAATGGGTCGAGGTGACCGGCCCTCCTGGGGTCCGGGACCACCTGGCCTCGATCGGCAACGCCCTCGTCGAGCGATACGGCCGGCCGCGCACCGGCGGAGACCTTCACCCGTCTTGAAGCGGACGAGGCAGGGCTTGGAGAACAGTTCCGCTACAGAGCGTCGTTCCGTACAGCCCGCACCGACCAACACCGGAACTCCACCGGCAGGTTGGAAAAGGGCTCACTGAAGCGTCTCCACCCGGTCCGGGTGGAGACGCTTCGCCGTCTGCTCAGCGGTTGCGGAGTTCAGCCAGGGTCGCGGCGAGCTCGGTGGCGCGGGGACGGTTGTGGGGCAGCTTGGCCAGCAGGGCCGCCATGCCGCAGGTGTTGGTGAGGGCGGAGAAGACCAGCCCGGCGGCGATGCCGGCCGACAGGAACTGGAACGCCGGGTGGACGAGGACGCCCAGGAGGAGGCCGGTCAGGACGGCGGTTCCCGCCGTGAAGCGGACCTGGCGTTCCAGGCCCCAGGTCGCGCGGGCCGTGGCCTGGGGGCGGTGCAGGTCGTGGCCGTTGGACGCCCAGGCGCCGGTGCCCCCGGAAAGGGTGGCCGCGGCGATGTGGTGCTCGGCGAGCATGCGGCAGGCGTTCTCGGACCGTGCGCCGGAAGCGCAGACGACCAGGATGTCCCCGCGCTCGGCGGCGTACCGGATGTCGGGCAGGGCCTGCTGGAGCCGGTCGAGGGGGATATTGAGGGCGCCGGGCAGGTGCCCGCTCGCGTACTCGCCGGGGGTGCGGACATCGATCACGGTGAGTTCGTGCAGCCGGGTGCGGGCTTCGCCGGTGCCGAGAGTGGTGGGCCGGGTCATGGCAGGTGTCATCCTTTGCTGTCGGCGGGGCCCCGCTCGCGCGGAGTATATTTACCCCTGGGGGTATCCGGTGAGGAGTGATGATGGAGCTTGATCTGGCGGGTGCGGAGTTGAAGGCGGTGCTGAACCGCCTTCGCCGGGCACAGGGACAGATCTCCGGAGTGATCCGGATGATTGAGGAGGGGCGGGACTGCGAGGAGGTCGTGACGCAGTTGGCGGCGGCTTCCCGGGCGCTGGACCGGGCCGGTTTCGCGATCATCGCCACCGGGCTCCAGCAGTGCCTGACCGAGGTGGAGGACGGGAGCCGCACCGTCGAGGACCGGGACGCGATGCGCGGTCGGCTGGAGAAGCTGTTCCTGTCGCTGGCCTGAGCCGACGGGCGGCCGGCTCAGACGACCACGTCGACGAGCATGACGGCCGCCACCGCCAGCAGCACGAACGCGAAGACGCGCTGCAGGGTCCGTCCGGTGATCCTCGACGCGAGCCGCTTGCCGTCCCAGGCTCCGAGGATCGCGGCCCCGGCGAACGGGGCGATCACCTCCCAGCGCAGCTCACCGCCCGTCCCCGTCCGCGAGGTGAGCGCGGCCAGGGAATTGACGGTGATGACCAGAAGACTGGTGCCCACCGCCCGCTTCATCCGCAGGCCGAGGACTCCCACCAGCGCCGGGACCGCGAGGAACCCGCCGCCCACGCCGAGGAGCCCGGTCACGGCGCCGAGTCCGGCGCCGGCACCGGCCGCCTTGGCGGGACGCACCCGCTCGGGCGTCCCGGTGGCGGCCGGGCGGAGCATCCGCAGGGCGGCCAGGGACGCGACGACGGCGAAGGCCCCGGTGAGCGCGGCGGCCGGGAGGTGTCCGGCGGCGGCTCCGACGAGGAAGGCGGGCCCGACGCCCGCGAGGGCGAACAGGGCACCGGTCCTCCAGGCGACGTCGCCGTCGCGGGCATGGGCGTACAGGGCGGTGGCGGAGGTCGCGGTGACGATGATCAGGGCGGCCGTGGACGCCGACGCCGGTGAGAAGCCGAGCAGGTAGATCAGGGCGGGGACCGCGAGCACGCTGCCACCGCCGCCCAGGGCGCCGAGGGCCAGACCGACGACGGCCCCGGTGATCAGGGCGAGGACGAGGGTGCTCACGCCGTCGAGCCGCTGTTCCCGCGTTCGTCGACGACCGGATATCCGGCGGCGGCCCACGCGTTCATGCCGCCCTCCACGTCCACCGCGTCCGCGCCCCGTTCGGCCAGGAGCTTCGCGGCCTGCCGCGAGCGGTGCCCGCTACGGCAGATCACCACCAGTGCCCGTCCCCGTGCCGAGGCGGGCAGGGCACCGCCCGCGGCCAGCTCCGTCAACGGGGCGTGCAGGGCGTGCGGGGCGTGCCCGGCCCTCCACTCGGGCTTCTCGCGCACATCCAGCAGGACGGACTCGGGCCGTTCACCGCTGGTACGGTCGCGCGCTTCGCGCACGGACAGGCGCGGCGCCTTGCTGCTGAAGAGGAACATCGTCGCTCTCGTCTTTCTCTTTCGCCTTGCGCTCGGGGTGGGTTCAGCCGGTGACGACGGTCAGCCCGGCCTCGGCGGCGGCGTCGAAGCCGTCGTCGACGGCCACGACCTGCCGTCCGGCGGCGTCCAGCAGGGAGGCGGCGATGCCCGCGCGCATGCCGCCCGCGCAGTGCACCCAGACCGTGCCGTCCGGCACCTCGCCGAGCCTGCGGTGCACCTCGTGGACCGGGATGTGGACCGAGCCCTCGATCCAGCCCTCCGCCCTCTCGGAGTCCCGGCGCACGTCCAGCACCACGGTCTCTTCCGTGCGCTCGGCCGCGAGCCGCGCGAACGTGGCTCGCGGGAACGAGGCCGGACGCTCACCGTCGCGCAGCCACGCCTCGGGGCCTCCGGTCGCGGCGGCGGCCGGCCGGTCGATACCGACTCGGACCAACTCCCTCTGAGCCGAGGCCAGTTGTTCGGGACTTTTGGCGAGCAGGGTGACGGGCCTGCCCCACGGGATCATCCAGGCGAGGTACGTGGCGAGCTTGCCGTCCGCCTCGAAGTTGAACGAACCCGCCACATGCCCCTCGGCGAAGGCGACGCGGTTGCGGAGATCGACGACCCACTCCCCGGCCGCGAGCCGTGCGGTGATCTCCTGCGGATCGGCTACGGCGGGCGGGGTCAGGTCGACCGGGTCGGGGCCGGTCGCGTTGGCGGGGCCCATGTGCGCGTAGTAGGCGGGAACGTCCTCCAGTCCGGCGAGCAGCTCGGCGACGAAGGTGTCCACGTCCACGGTCAGTGCCGTGTTCGCGGTCTTCTCCCTGCCGATCGTCGTCGCGTCGCCGTCCGCCTGCGCGGACGAGCAGAAGCTGCCGAACCCATGGGTGGGCAGCACGGCCGTGTCGTCGGGCAGGGCGTCGGCGAGCCGGTTGGCCGAGGCGTACTGGGCGCGGGCCAGCTGCTCGGTCAGCCGCGGCTCGACGAGATCGGGCCTGCCGACCGTACCGATGAGCAGCGATCCTCCCGTGAACGCGGCCACGGGGCGGCCCGCCTCCGCCAGTACGTACGCGGTGTGATGCGGCGTGTGTCCGGGAGTGGCGACGGCGCTGAGGGTCAGTCCTGCCGCGGAGTCGACGTCCACCGTGTCGCCGTCGGAGACCGGGGTCCGGGCGAAGGACACGTTCGCCCCCGCCGGCACCAGGTAGGCGGCGCCCGTGATCCGGGCGAGCTCCAGCCCGCCGGTGACGTAGTCGTTGTGTATGTGGGTCTCCACCACGTGGGAGACGCGCACCCCGCGCCGCGCGGCCGCGGCCAGCACCTGATCGATGTCCCGGGGCGGGTCGACCGCCACCGCCGCGGTCTCGCCGCCGGCGAGGTAGCTGCGGTTGCCCAGGCCCTCCAGTTCGATCACGTCAACGAAGAACACCGCGATACTCCTTCCGTGCAGAAATTACCCCCGGGGTATGTCATGGACTCTAACACTATTACCCCCGGGGGTATATTTCGGGAAGAGGTGGCCGGGGAAAGCCGACGGCGCGGGGGTCGCCCTCGCGCGCGGCCCGGTCGATGGCCGGCCCGCCCGGATACGGCAGCCCGAAGACGCGGACGACGACCTGGCCGGGGTGCACCGAGCAGGGGCATCCCGAGCAGGGGCGCCCCGAGCGATTGGTCAACGGCACTCCCGGAATGCCGTACAGTTGTGTTCATCGACGCGGGGTGGAGCAGCTCGGTAGCTCGCTGGGCTCATAACCCAGAGGTCGCAGGTTCAAATCCTGTCCCCGCTACTGAAGATCCGGGCCCGGCACGCAGACAGCGTGCCGGGCCCGAGTCGTTTCCCGGGTCCGAGTCGTTCTCCGGGTCCGGCCGAGGACGCCTTGACCTTGACGCAACGTAAAGATCTAGCGTTTCCGGCATGGAGTGGTCCATTCAGGAAATCGCCCGCCAGGCCGGCACCACGAGCCGCACGCTCCGGCACTACGGGGACCTCGGTCTCCTCGCGCCGAGCCGGATCGGAAGCAACGGCTACCGCTACTACGACCAGGACGCCCTCGTCCGGCTGCAGCGCATCCTGCTGCTGCGGGAGCTCGGGCTGTCGCTGCCCGCCATCAAGGACGTACTGGAGGGGCAGCGGGACACGGCGGTGGCGCTGCGGGCACATCTGCGCCTGCTCGAACAGGAGCAGGCGCGCATCGGACGGCAGATCGCCTCGGTGCGGACCACGCTCCACAAGACCCAGGAGGGGATGGAACTCATGGCCGCTGAGGTGTTCGACGGATTCGACCACACCGCCCACGAGCAGGAGGTCACCGAGCGCTGGGGCCGGGACGCGTACGAGGAGGGTGACCGCTGGTGGCGTTCGCTCGGGGAGGGGGAGAAGAAGGCGTTCCAGGACGAGCACGAGGCCATCGCCCGCGACTGGGGCCGGGCCAGGGAGGCCGGGCTCGCCGCCGACGGGCCCGAGGCGCAGGAGCTCGCGCGGCGGCACTGCGCCTGGCTGTCCTCGGCCAAGGAGCCCAGCCGTTCGTACGTGATCGGGCTCGGGGAGATGTATGTCGCCGACCCTCGCTTCGGAAGGAACTACGATCGCCACGGGGACGGCACCGCCGCCTTCGTACGTGACGCACTGACGGTCTACGCGCGGCACCGGCTCTCCGACTGACCACGGCGGGCCGGGCCGCCACCGCGATTTCCCCCTATTCGGCCGATGCCCGGTCGCCGCTCGGCGCGGCTCCGGGAAGCCTGGACGGGGCGCGGTACCGTCCGCAGCCGTGGGTGGACCGGGCAGGAGTGCACAGGTGGGGATGGCCGAGGGACGGCGCAGCGGAGCGGCGGGGGGTGTGGACGCCGTGGGCCGTGCGGTGTTCGGATCCCGGGAGGGGGAGCTGACGTCCGGCGGACGGGGCACCGGACGGTTCGTCCGGCTGCTGCCCGCCCTGCTGATCATCGGCGGGCTGGTGTTCGACGCGCTGTCCCCGCCCAACTTCAGCGCCGTCCCCCTCTTCGTCGCGGCACCTCTGATCGCCGCCCCCTTCTTCTCGCGGTCCCGGACCGTCCGCACGGGGATCGCCGCGGTCGTCTCCGTCACCGTCATGCGGATCTCCGACGGGACGTCCACCCAGGTCGTCCCCGTGATCGAGATGGTCACCGTGCTCACCGCCGCCGCGCTGGCCCTCGTCATCAACGGCGTCGTGCGGCGCGGCAACGAGCAGCTGGCCTCGGCCCGGGTCATCGCGGAGACGGCCATGCGGGCCGTGCTGCCGACACCGGCCGAGCGGATCGGCGGGCTCCAGGTGGCCGCGCGGTACGAGGCGGCCCAGGCGGACGAGTTCGTGGGCGGCGACCTGTACGCCGTCGCGGACACCCCGTACGGCGTACGGGCCGTGGTCGGCGACGTCCGCGGCAAGGGACTGGACGCGGTCGAGGCGGTGGCGGTGATCATCGGGGCGTTCCGGGAGGCCGCCGAGCAGGAGCGGTCTCTGGAGGGCGTGGCCCAGCGGCTGGAGCGGGCGCTGGCCCGCGAGGAGACGCGGCGGTACGGGCTCGACGCCATGGAGGGCTTCATCACCGCCGTACTGGCCGAGATCCCGCCCGGGGCGGCCACGGTCCGCCTGGTCAACCGCGGTCACCCCGAGCCGATCCTGCTCCACGCGGACGGGGCCCTGGAGGTGCTGGCGCCCTCCGTGCCCGCCCTGCCGCTGGGGATGGACCTCGGGGTGTGGCCGGACCGCGCCGACGAGTGGGCGATGCCTCCGGGGGCGACGCTCCTCGCCTTCACGGACGGTCTGTCCGAGGCCCGGGACGCGAACGGGGTCTTCTACGATCCGGCGGCCCGGCTGCGCGGCCGGATCTTCCCGGGGCCGGAGGAGCTGCTGTCGGCGCTGACCGACGACGTACGGCTGCACACCGGCGGGCGGGCCACGGACGACATGGCGCTGATCGCGGTCGGCCGGCCGGCGGAGGGGCAGCCCGTGCGCCGGACGACGGTGAAGATCGTGGGGCGGCGCGACGAGGACGCGGCCCGCTGAGACGGCCGGGGTGACACGGTACGTAATCGAAGCGCACCGCTCCGCATAACATTTGATACACCGTCAGAAAAAGGCATGTGGCTGAGTCACGGTCAGGCCGTCCGATTCCACCCGCTTATGACCCGTACCTCCCGCCCCTGTTCGTTAATGATCAACAGGAACAGCTTGGAATCGGGCCCGGGTGTCTATTAACGTTCGATAACGCAGCGCGGTCGTCACAGTCGTCGTCAGGGACGGCGCCGCGCGCGAGCGCCGAATTCCGCAAGGAAACCGGGGAACCACCTCCATGGGGTGAATCGGACGCCTGCGTCTCGTGAGAGGCGGAGGGGCCCGTAGGAGACCTTCCTGCTCCGAACCCGTCAGCTAACCCGGTAGGCGAGAAGGAAGGAAAGGAGTGCGCCCACGTGGCGTCCAACAAGCCTGCCCCTGAGGTCCCGTCACCCTTCAGCCCCGACAGCTACGGTGGCGCCGAACGGTCCGTGGGGGAGTGGAATCCCACCGAGGACTCCATCCGGCCCGTACGCGGCAGGCACCGCGTGGCCAAGCAGCGTGGTCTGGCCCGTAGCTCCACCGTCCTCGGGGTCGGCGTCATAGCGGCCGTCGGAGCGGGTGGCATGGCCACCGCTCAGGACAAGGCACCCGTCTCCATCTCTCTTCCCGATTCCATCGCGGACAACCTCCCCGACGCCAAGTCCCTTCCCGGCGTCGGGTCCTTCATGTCCGACGACGCGGAGGCCGTCCCGGTCGCCGCGGCCGCGCCGCTCACCACCGCCGGGCTCACCAGCGCCGAGGCCGAGCAGGGCACCGACGCCGGCGAGGCACTGCGCGCCCGGATCCTCCAGCAGGCCGAGCAGCAGCAGGCCAGCGCCGACGCCGAGGCCAAGGCGGCTGCCGAGAAGGCCGCGGCCGAGAAGGCGGCGGCGGAGGCCAAGAAGCAGCAGGACGAGGCCGAGGCCGAAGCCGCCGCGAAGAAGAAGGCCGAAGAGGAAGCGGCGAAGAAGAAGGCGGAGGAGGAGCGTCTCGCCAAGCTCGCCGCCAGCTTCTCGCTGCCGACCTCCTCGTACACGATCACCTCGACCTACGGTCAGTCCGGTGCGCTCTGGTCCTCGGGCCAGCACACCGGTCTCGACTTCGCCGGGTCGGCCGGCGCGCCGCTCAAGGCCGTGCACAGCGGCACGATCACGTCGGCCGGCTGGTCCGGTTCGTACGGTTACCGCACGGTGCTCCAGCTCGATGACGGCACGGAGATCTGGTACGCCCACCAGTCCTCGATCGAGGTCTCGGTCGGCCAGAAGGTCACCACCGGCCAGACCATCGGCCGCATGGGCGACAGCGGCAACGTGACCGGCGTCCACCTCCACCTGGAGGTCCGCACCGCCGGCGGCTCGGCGATGGACCCGATGGCCTGGCTGAACAGCAAGGGCCTCTCGGTCTGAGCCCCCGGGCCGCCCTTGCCCGGCGGCCCGCCCCCGAAACCCCGGCAGCCCTGACGCACACCCCCCGACGTCAGGGCTGCCGGTCTGTCCGGGGAAGGGACGGGCATGCCCGGATGGAGCACGGTGAGGAATACCGGCCCCCGCCCGGCCCGTTGAACCCTCACATGACTTCCGCGCGCACCCCCCTCGGCACCTCCGGCCTCCAGGTCTTCCCCCTCGCCCTCGGCGGCAACGTCTTCGGCTGGACGGCGGACGAGGACCAGTCCTTCGCCGTCCTTGACGCGTACGTCGAGGCCGGCGGCAACTTCATCGACACCGCCGACGCGTACTCCGCCTGGGCCGACGGCAACCGGGGCGGCGAGTCGGAGACCGTCATCGGCAAGTGGCTCGCCTCCCGTGGCAACCGGTCCGACATCGTCGTCGCCACCAAGGCCGGCGCCCACCCCGACTTCCGGGGCCTGTCCGCCGGCACCATCAAGGGCGCGGCCGAGGCGTCGCTGCGCCGGCTGGGCACCGACCACATCGACCTCTACTACACACACTTCGACGACGAGACCGTTCCGGTCGAGGAGATCATCACCGCCCTCGACCAGTTGGTGAAGGACGGCAAGGTGCGCCACATCGCCGCCTCCAACATCAGCCCCGAGCGCCTCGCCGCCTCCCTCGCCTTCTCCGAGCGAGAAGGCCTCGCCCGGTACGTCGCGCTTCAGCCGCACTACAACCTGGTCTCCCGCTCCACCTACGAGGGCGCCCTCCAGGACACCGCGGCCGCCGCGGGCCTCGCGGCCGTCCCGTACTACGCGCTCGCCTCCGGATTCCTCACCGGCAAGTACCGCCCCGGTACGACGGTGGAGAGCGCGCGCTCCGCGAAGGCGGGCGGACATCTGGAGTCGGAGCAGGGCCGCAAGGTGCTGGCCGCCCTCGACCAGGTGGCCGGGGAACGGAACGCCGAGATCGCGACCGTGGCCCTCGCCTGGCTCGCCGCCCGGCCGACCGTCGCCGCCCCGATCGCCTCCGCCCGCACGGTCGAACAGCTCCCCGCCCTCGTCGCGGTCGCCGGCCTGCGGCTGACGGACCGGGAGATCGCGCTGCTCACCGAGGCGTCGGCCTGACGGAGCCGGGGTCGCCGTACCCGTAACCGTATCCGTGGTGCTGCGCGGGGGGCCGACCGTACGACTGCCCGTACGCCGGGCCGTATCCGTACGCCGGGCCGTATCCGTACCCGGGGCCGTGCCCTTGCGCGGGGGGCCGGCCGTACGGCATCGGCGCGCGGTGGCCGTGGTGCGGGCCACGGTGGGAGGTGAGGCGGGCCGCGTGAGTCAGGGCCGGGGCCGCGATGTCCCGGCGCTGCCACAGGTGGTGCAGCAACTCCCGCTCCCGGGCGCCGAAGTCCGGGCCCACCGCGCCGTGGCGGGCCCGCCGGCGCAACCCCGCGAGCGACGTCGCGAACGACTCGTACTCCGCGACCGCGCGGGCCGCCGCCCGCCCCCGGGCCCGGTCCCGCTGCCAGTGGCGGGCCAGATCGCGGGCCATGCCCCGGGCCCGCATGGAGGAGAGCGCCGTCGGCTCGGCGGGGGTGAGCCAGCCGGCCGCGGCGTACGCGGGCAGCTCTGCGGCGAGCGTGCGCAGCTCCCGCTGGCGCGACCAGATCGCCAGCCAGGTCACCAGCGCGAACGCCGGGACCATGACGATCCCGTACACCGCGTAGAAGCCGTACGGGCCGAAGGCCGACGAGCCGTTCCACAGGGCGTGCAGCCCCATCGCCAGCAGTAGGCCCAGCACCGGCAGGGCGATCCGGCGGACCCGGTGGCGGCGGGCGCTGACGGCCGCGAAGCCGAAGCCGAGACCGGTGAGAACCGTGAACAGGGGGTGCGCGAACGGCGACATGACGATCCGCACGAAGAACGTCCCCGCCGTCACCGAGGCCAACCCGGAGCTGCCGAGCTGCTGGTCCTCGCCGAAGGCGTTGCCCAGATAGAGGATGTTCTCGGTGAACGCGAAGCCCGTCGCGGTGAAGCCGGCGACGACGATGCCGTCCACCACCCCGCTGAACTCCCGTCTGCGGAACAGGAAGATCAGCAGCACGGCCACCGCCTTCGCGCTCTCCTCGACGACGGGGGCGATCACCGTCGCCCCCAGGGTGTCGGCGCTCGCCGGGTCGGCCGTCGCGGTGGCTATCCAGCGCGTCGCGAAGGAGTTGGCGATGATCGCGACGAGCGCGGCGGCGCACGCGCCCCAGGCGAAGGAGAAGCTCAGATTCCGCCAGGGGCCCGGCTCGACCCGGTCCAGCCAGCGGAACGCCGCCATCAGCAGCGGAACCGGCAGCACCGCCAGGCCCAGACCGACGAGGAACCCCTCCGGGCCGGTCTGTTCACGGACGAGGGCGAGGATCAGCAGCCCGCACAGCAGGAGCGCCACGATCACGGCCCCGGCACGGAACACCTTGCTGCGCCACACCATGCCGACGCGGCGCGGCCGGTAACGCGCCCGGCCGTGCTCCGGCGCGGAGCCCAGGACCTCGTCGAGCCGCTGCTCGTGGAGGAGGACCGGGACGGCGGGGTGCGCCTGCTGGGGCTGCGCGGAGGGGTCGGACACCTCTCGACCCTAACGAGGAGCACCGACAACCGGCGACGGCGCATCCGGCCATCGCCCGACCGCCGGCCGGTGCGTCAGACGCGGGCGAACAGCAGGTCGTGGACGACGTGCCCCTTGTCCAGGCCCTGACCCTCGAAGCGGGTGAGCGGCCGGAACGCGGGACGCGGGGCGTAGCCGCCGTCGGCCGCGGTGTTCTCGAAGCGGGGGTGCGCGGTGAGGACCTCCAGCATCTGCTCGGCGTACGGCTCCCAGTCCGTGGCGCAGTGGACGATCGCGCCGGGCTTCAGCACCGGGGCCACCAGGTCCAGGAACGCGGGCTGGATGAGCCGCCGCTTGTGGTGCCGGGCCTTGGGCCACGGGTCGGGGAAGTAGACCCGCAGGCCGTCCAGGGACTCGGGGGCCAGCATCTCGCGCAGCAGGATGACCGCGTCGCCGTTGGCCACCCGGACGTTCGTCGAGCCCGCCTTGTCCGCGAGGCCCAGCAGATTGCCCTGGCCGGGAGTGTGGACGTCGACCGCGAGGATGCCGGTGCCCGGGTCGTCGGCCGCCATCTGCGCGGTGGCCTCCCCCATGCCGAAGCCGATCTCCAGGACCACGGGCAGCCCGTCGAACAGCTCGGCCAGATCGAGGACGCGCTTGCCGTCGATGTCCAGGCCCCACTTGGGCCACAGCCGCTCCAGGGATTCCTGCTGGCCGGTGGTGACCCGGCTGCGGCGCGGCTGGAAGCTGCGGATCCGGCGCTCGTGGTGCGAGCCGGCCGGGTCGGCGGCGGGGCCGCCGGGGAAGCGCGGCTCCATGCGCAGCCGGCGCGCCCGCTCGAAGGAGGCGGCCCGCAGCGCGGCGGCTTCGTCGGAGGTGGCGTCGGTGGCCGGGGCCTCGTCGGCCCTGGCGTCGGCCGCCGTGGGGTCGGTCGCGGCGTCGGCGAGCGCGTCGGCCGCCGTGGAGCCGGTCCGCGCGGGGCCGGCCGGCGTCTCGTCGGTCGGCGTCGCGTCGGGGGATCCGGCGGGGGATCCGGCGGGGGTGGGGTTCAGAGGCTGCTCAGACACAATGACCGGATTCTACGGCGGGCGGCTTCCACCCCGTCCCCCGAGCCCGGCGCAGCGCGAGCCGTGCCACCTCCCGTCCGATGGGCAGGCACGCCGTCGCCGCGGGCGACGGGGCGTTGAGCACATGCACGGTGTGCGGGGCCTCGCGGATCAGGAAGTCGTCGACCAGCGTGCCGTCCCTCAGCACTGCCTGGGCCCGCACCCCGGCGGGCGACGGGCGCAGATCGTCCTCGGTGACGGCGGGCAGCAGCCGCTGGACGGCCCGGGTGAACGCGGACCGGGACAGCGAGCGGTGCACCTCGCCCGCCCCGTACCGCCAGTGGCGGCGGGCGATCTGCCAGGTGCCCGGCCAGCTCAGCGTGGACAGCAGTTCGGCGGGGCTGACCCGGGGCCAGGTGTATCCCTCCCGGGCCAGGGCGGGGACCGCGTTCGGCCCGACGTGGACGGAACCGTCGAAACCGCGGGTGAGGTGGACGCCGAGGAAGGGGAAGGCCGGGTCCGGCACCGGGTAGACCAGACCGCGCACCAGCTCGGGGCGGGCCAGCGCGTAGTACTCCCCCCGGAACGGCACGATCCGCACCCCCGGATCGTCCCCGGCGAGGCGGGCCACCCGGTCGCTGTGGAGCCCCGCGCAGTTGACCAGCACCCGGGCCCGCACGACCGGGCCGTCCGCCGTGCGCACCGCGACGCCCCAGGGGCGCCGGTCCACCGCGGTGACCTCCGCGCCGTACCGCACGATGCCGCCCGCCGCCGTGACCTCGGTCGCGAAGCGGGTGGCCACGGCGGTGAAGTCGCAGACGCCCGTCGTGCCGACCCGGATCGCCGCCAGGCCCCGGACCTCCGGTTCGTGCTCCGCGATCTGGGCCGGGCCCAGCTCCCGCACGGGCAGCCCGTGCTCGCGGCCGCGCTGCACGAGGGCGTGCAGCCGGGGGAGCTCGGAGCGCTCGGTGGCGACGATCAGCTTGCCGGTGGTGGCGTGCGCGATGGAGTGCTCCGCGCAGAAGTCCGCGAGCTCCGCCGAGCCGCGCAGCGCGTACCGCGCCTTGAGGGAGCCGGGGCGGTAGTAGATGCCGCTGTGGATCACGCCGCTGTTGCGGCCGGTCTGGTGGCGGGCGGGGCCGCGCTCCTTCTCCAGGACCGTGACCCGGGTGCCCGGAGCCGCCCGGGTCAGCGCGTACGCGGTCGACAGACCGACGATCCCGCCGCCGATCACCAGCACATCGCAGTCGTACGCCGCGTGCGTCATCATCACGCCACCTCCCACCCCGATAGTGCACTGACCCACTGACAACCGGCTCAAACCCGAGATGGGCGGGGCGTGGCGCACATTCCGCCCGGCACCGGCCCGGTGGGCGGAGTGTGCGTCCGGGTCAGGCCTGGGTGACCAGCAGCGGCCGGGCCCGCTCGCGCAGCTCCGCGACGCGGGGCTCGTCCCCGTACGGCTCCAGGCGGTGCAGCAGATCGCGCACGTACTCCGTGGTGCGGGCCGAGGAGATCCGGCCCGCGACCTCCACCGCCCGGGTGCCCGCGGCGCAGGCGGCGTCCAGATTGCCCGACTCCAGCTCGGCGACGGCGGAGACGACGAGCCGTAGTCCGTGGCTGCGGACGAACTCCTCGGTCGGCCGGGACAGCGCCTGCTCGGTGAAGCGCCGCACCTGGCGGGGGGCCTTCAGGTCCCGGTAGCACTCGGCGGCGTCGGCGGCGAACCGGTCGTAGCCGTAGAAGCCGAGCCAGGACGGATCGGCGTCGCCCGCCCGGGACCGCTCCAGCCAGCTCTCGGCGCCCTTGAGCGCGGCCCCCGCGGCCGGTGCGTCGCCGGCCTTCGCATGGGCGCGGGCCTCCACCAGCCGGAAGAAGCTCATGGTGCGGGCGGTGGCGAGGCCCCGGTTGCGCTCGACGGCGGCCTGGGCGAGGTCGACGCCCTCGTCGGCGAAGCCGCGGTAGGTCGCCTGGAGGGACATCGAGGCGAGGACATAGCCGCCGAGCGGCACGTCGGCGGCGGCCCGGGCCAGGCGCAGGGCCTGGATGTAGTAGCGCTGGGCGGCCTCCTGCTGGCCGGTGTCGAAGGCCATCCAGCCGGCCAGCCGGGTCAGCTCGGCGGAGGCGCCGAACAGGGCCCGTCCGACCTCGTCGGTGTACGAGCCGAGGAGCAGGGGAGCGGCGTCGACGCGTAAGCACTCGGGAACCATGGAGGAGCGCCAGTCGCCGCCGCCGTACTTGGAGTCCCAGCGCCGGGCGTCCTGGGCCGCCTCGCGCAGCTTCGACACATCGCTGTGGCCGACCCGCAACGGCGTGGCGTCCGCCACGGACTCCGGCCCGGGCTGGACCGGGACCGAGCCCGCCGCGCCGGGCGCGGCGCCGCCGGTGTGGAGGATGTGTGCTCCCCGGGAGTCCGGTGCGCTCCCCGGCCCCTGGGCTCCGGCCGTGCCGGGGCCTTCGGGTGCGCCGCCGCGCGCCCCGAGGATCGCCGCCTGCGCCGCCGTCGGGTCCCGGGCCACCGACGGGTCGGCGGGGGTTATGAGCCAGCGGGAGGCGGGCGTCGCGTAGGCGCTCACCGAGAAGGATCCCGCCAGGGACTGCCAGATCCCGCCGCCGCCCCGCCGCCCGGCCAGATCCAGCCGGTACAGCTCGGTCGCCGACCGGACCGCCTCGCCCACGTCCCGGGGGAAGGCGAGACCGACCTCCGGGGCCGGGTCCGCGTCGGCGAGACCGATCTCGTGCAACGGCACCGGGCGGCCGAGCTTGGCCCCGATCGCCGCCGCGATGAGATGCGGCGCCGCGCCCTGCGGCACCATTCCCTTGGCGACCCACCGGGCCACCGAGGTCTTGTCGTAGCGAAGTGTCAGACCGCGCTGTGCTCCGAGGTCGTTGACCCGCCGGGCTAGCCCGGCGTTACTGATTCCCGCGAGGGCGAGAACCGTGCCGAGCTTCTCGTTCGGCCCGCGTTGCTCCCTGGACATGCGCCACCCCTCGACACACAGACGGCCGCCGCGTCACCGAGGACGGCGCGCGGCATTCGTACCGATGCCTCCCCAGGTTCGAACCCTCGTACTCCGCCTGCACACGCATGTGGCTGAGCCCCGAGGAATATGCCCCCCTGTCGAGAACACCAGTAAACACAGCGTAGTTCTCCCTATCCCTACCGTTAAGGGGCAGACGTCCGGATGGCGGGATTGTTGTTCGCGCGGGCGGTCCGGGTGCCCGGGCGGGGGTGTACCGGCCGGGGTGCGGCGTGCTCCCGGTGTGTGGCCGTGCGCCCGGCCGTGCGCTCTGGCCCGCCCTGTCGCGTGGCGCTTGGCTGAGTCCTGCGTGGGTCGGCCCGCTGCACTGGACTCAGTGGGCTGGGGGAAACCGCCGCTCCATTCCCCGCGGGCGGCGGACCGGTCCGGGAGGTGAGGCCCACCTCCCGGACTGTGCGTGGAGGGGTCGCCAGGGGGGCGCGGCACGGTATGCGCGCAGGGCGGCGCTTCGAGAGAATGGCCGAATAGCGACGATCCGGTGAGGGTCTGGCCAACGGTCCGACTATGGCCGGATATCGTCGCTGTTTCCGGGCGGCGCCGGCCCCTCCCCTGCCTCGGGGGGCGGGCCGGGGCGGCGCGGCGACCGTACGGCCCGACCTTCACAACTCCCGGAACCGGCAATTCCGTTGCTGTCGTCGCGGTGAAGACCGCGTCGGGCCTTTGCCAGGGGCGCATGCTCTTCCGGCGTGCGCTGCCCGTACACCCTCTCCTGCGGCGTTGTCGTGGCAGCATGTCCCGCAGCGGCGTTTTCGCTCATCTCGTGCGCCGTTTGTCCACAGCCTGTGGAGGCGGCGATGCGTTGGTTGGTGGGATGGAGCAGTATCGCCGCGAGCTTCGGCACCGTCGGCGCCGTCGGAAACGGCGGAGAGGGGCGCACGGTCCACCCCGTGGGCTCCCAACTCCTGTGGGGCGACCCGGATCCGCTGTGGGCGGTCGGCGACTGGCGCCCCGACGAGATCCGCGTCATCGGCGTCGCCACCCCGGAAGGCGCCCCCACCGTCCGCCTCGCGGTCCTCGGCTGCTGCGGCGCCACCGACGAACAGCTCCGCGTCGGGCTGCTCGCCGCACGCGGCGGCGCGATGCGCCATCTCACCGCCTGGCCCGGCAGTTACACCGCCGTCGTCCAGATCGGCCGCCGCATCACCGTCGCGGGCGATCTCGCCGGCGCCCGGCCCGTCTTCCACACCCCCTGGGCCGGCGGCACCGCCTACGCCACCGCCGCCCTGCCGCTCGCCGACCTCATCGAGGCCCAGCTCGACATCGGGCACCTCGCCGCGCTGCTCGCCTGCCCGGAGACCCCCGAGGCCCTCGGCGACGGCACGCCCTACGAGGGCGTGCGGCGGGTCCCGCCGGGCCACGCCCTGATCCTGCGCGAGGGCTCGCGGGAGATCACGGGGTACGAGGCCGTCGCCTCGCTCGCCGTCGCCGCGCCCCAGGCCGACCCGGTGCACGCGGTGGAGGGCGTACGGGACGCGCTCGTCGAAGCCGTACGCGCCCGGCTCACGGCCCCGCGCCACGCGCCGGAGAGCATGCCGCAGGACCCGGGGCCGGTGCCCGGCATGGGCCCCGCCGACCGGCGCGCGGCCCGGGGCGGACCCGTCGCGGGCATCGGCGCCGACCTCTCCGGAGGCAGTGCGTCCGCCACCCTCGCCCTGCTCGCCTCCGGACTGCCCGGACTGCCCGGCACCCTCCTCGGCCACGGCACCGGCGCCGGTGAGCGGCTGCTCGCCGTCACCTTCAACGACCTCACCACCCGCGGCAACGAGGACGAGATGGAGCGGGCCCGCGCCATCGCCGCCAACCCGCGCCTGCACCATGTGGTCGTCGCGGCGGGCGAAGAGGCCCTGCCGTACGCCGCGTTGGAGACCGGCGCGCTCACCGACGAACCGGCTCCCTCCCTCGTCCTCGCCGAACGCCACCGCCGCCGGCTCTCCGCGGGCAGCGCCGACCACCTCGTCGGGACCGGGGCCCGGCAGGTGCTGGACGCCCACCCGGCCCGCCTCGCCGACCTCCTGATGGACCGGCGCAGACGCCACCTCCTGCGCCCCGTCGCCGCCCTCACCAAGGCCGAAGGCCCCACGGCGCACTCCCTGTTCGTCCCGCTGACGGTCTACCGCGCCGCCCGCCGCCTGGCCCGTACGTCGTACCGCACCGGCCTGGAGTCCGCCGCCGGACTCCTCCCCGACGCCAACCGTCACGCCCCCGACCTCGCCACCCCCGCCGACGCCTCGCTCGCCGCCCTCGCCTGGTCGCGCCCGGGGCCCGCGGCACGCTGGCTGACCGGGGAGGCGCTGGCCGAAGTATCGGTTCGCCTCCAGGAAGCGGCGATCCGGCCCACCTCCGTGCAGCGCCCCGGCGAGGCCCGCGCCCGCGCCACCCTCGCCCGCGCCGCCGCCGACCACCGCATCCTGGAACAGGCGGCCGAGATCCGCAGCCAGCGACTGCACGCCCCGTTCCTCGACAACCAGGTCGTCCGGGCGGCCCGCGCCCTGCCCGAGTCGCTGCGCGTCCAGCCCGGCGCACGGGCCGCGATCCTGCGCCGGGTGCTCGGCGGGGCGGGCATCCACGATCTGCCACCCGGCTGGGGCACGCCCTCCCAGGCCACCTCCACCGCCGTCACCCGGACCGGCCTGCGCACCGCGCTGCCCGAGCTGATGGCCCTCTTCGACGCCCCGCTGCTGGCGGACGCGGGCCTGGTCGAGGCCCGGGTGGTGCGCAAGGCCCTGCGCGCCGCGTCCGAAGGGGAGCCGCTGCCCCTGGACGGCTTGGCGGACCTGGCCTCCACCGAACTGTGGCTGCGCCGCCTGGTGACCCGTCGAGGCACCTGCTGGACGGGGACGGCCGCCCCGCGCCAGCGCGCGGTCGCGGGCGGTGTGATCCCCGCCCGGCGCACCCTCCAGCCCTGACCGGAATCCGCCGGGGGAGAACGCCGGCAGGGCGCCGCCACCCGGCTGTGCTGACCGGCCAGCCGGGCTCGGGCTGCCCCGACCGCGGGAGGCGCGACGCGCGTACGGCTCAGACGCAGCTGATCCGGGACTCCGCCCAGTCGGCCAGGGCCACCCCGCCCATCGGCCCCTCCGGCTCCACCACGAGGCGGATCGAGGACTGGCCCGCGATGCCCACGCTCACCGGGACGGCGGGCGCGCCGCCCTCCATCACCGGGGAACGCCACAGCCGGGCCCCGTCCCCGTTGAACACGGAGAAGCGCACCGCACCGAGCCCGAGCGTCATGTCGTCCACCCCGACCATGGCCTCGTAGCGCGTGCACGACCGGTTCAGCTGGATGGTCACCGAGGAGCGGGCGTGCACGGTCACCCCGTGCGCGTAACGGGTGGAGGCGATCGACACGTTCGACCGCTGCCAGACCCAACTGCTCGGGCCCATCGCCACTTCCGGCTCGGTGTGGTCGCCGAACACGGAATACGCCAACTCGCTGACCTGGTACACCTCCGGGGCGGGCGGCGGCGGTGTGGGCCTCGGCGGTTCAGGCGTCGGCTTGGGGGACGGCGGCGGGCTCGGCGCCGGGGGAGCGGGCTGCGGCGGCGGTTGGGGCGAGGGCGTGGGACTCGGCGTCGGCGAGGGCTTCGGGGCCGGCTCGGACGGGGACGGTGCCGGGGGCGCGGGCGGCGCGGGCGCGGCCGGTGGTTTCGGCGCCGGCTTCGGGGACGGCGGCGGAGGCTCCGGCGTCGGCACGGCGGGCGCCACGGCCGGAGGCTTCGCGACCGGCCTGGGCTCCGGCTTCGGCTGGTCGTCGCCGACGAGCGCCCAGACCAGGCCGGCCGCGGCGGCCACCGCCACGGCGGCGGCGATCCCCGCCTTCGCGGGTGCCCCGAGCCCCTCGGAGGCCGCGGCTCCACCGGCGGCCCCGCCGGTGGAACCGGACCCCGTGGCCGCGGCGGCGGCACCCGCCCCCGCGGCCCCGGCCGCACCACCGGCCACGACGCCCGCGGCCTTGAGCGAGAACCCGGCGGCGAACCAGCCGATGACCGCGACGGGCAGCAGCGCCGGAATGCCCGCGTTCACGTGGTCCAGCTCGCCCGCGGCCACCCGGCACTTCGCACACTCGTCGAGATGCTTGCGCAGCCCGCGTTCGGCCCGGGTGCGCAGCCCGCCCCGGGCATGGGCGCCGAGCCGGTCGGCGTACTGCGCGCAGTCCCCGCCGGTGGTGAGCGCCTGGCTGACGTGGGCCTGGAGGTACGCCTGCTTGAGCCCCTCGCGGGCACGGCCGGCCAGAACGGCGGTGGCGTTGGCGGTGAGGCCGAACAGCGGGGCGATCTCGCTCGGCGACTCCTCCTCCACCGTCGTGTGCCACAGGACCGCCTGCCAGCGCTCCGGGAGACTCCGGAACGCCTGCATCGCCATCGACTGCTCGGCCTCGTGCATCGCGAGGACATCGGCGCCGAGTTCGAGGGTGTCGTCGTCGGAGAGCTCCGAGGAACGGGTCGCCTGCGCGGCGAACACCGCGAAGTCGTCGACCAGATGCTCCCGCTTGGCGCTCTTGGTCCAGGCGGCGGCGACATGGCGGACGGCGGTCATCAGATAGGCCCGGACCGCTTCCGTCGGCCCCTTTCCGCCCCGTACCGCCTGGAGCGTGCGGGCGAACACCTCGGCTGTCAGGTCGTCGGCGGTGTGCGCGTCCCGGCAGCAGCTGCGGGCGTAGCGGAGCACGGCGCCCGCATGCCGCCGGAACAGCTCCTCGTAGGCCTGGTCGTCGCCCGCCCGCATGTCCTCGATCAGCCGGGCGTCCGAGGGTCCGGCCTCGGGGGCCCCGCTGCGGCCGGCGCGCTGCTGCGGAACCGCGTGCGGGCCGGAGCCCGCACCGGCAGCCTCGCCGGGCGTGTCCTCCTCGGCGACGGCGGGCCACGGGCCGGGCAGGACGGTGCCGCCCTCGGCCTCGCCGCCCGACGGGCCGCGCACGGCCTGGACCGGCACCTGCCCGGCGGACAGCCCGTCCGCCTTCGTGTCCCCGTCGCCCGCAGAGATCTCGCCGAGCGGCTCTTCCTGCTGCTCGTTACCGCTCATCGCGGAAGCCCCCGTATACACCCTCGGACCCGAATACCGGCCAAGACTGCCACATGGCTCAATCGTGTTGGCCTCTCAGTCCCGCCAACCACTCATCCGGGGCGTTTTCCCGAATGTGAGTACTGGAGCCCTCTCTTTCGGGGAATGCCCTCCCGTTGACGCGGCCGAGCGATGCCGATGCGTCCGGGCGAGTTGACGCGTCCGAGCGAGTTGACGCGTCCGAGCGATACGGGCGAGCGCGGACCGGCACGCAGGACCGCCGACCCCGGCCGTCACGCCGGCCGCGACCGCAGCCCCTCCAGCAGGATGTCCAGCAGCCGGGCCGAGGCCGCGGCCTGCTGAGCGGCGTCCGGCAGCGAGGGAGCCGCCGTGGCGATGACCAGCAGCACATCGGCCACCGTCACGTCCCGGCGCAGCTCTCCGGACTCCCGCGCCCGCTCCACCAGCCGTCCCACGACCTCCAGCAGCTCGACCGCGCCCGTCTCCTCGCCGAGGCCGTCCAGCCCGTCACCGCCCCCGGCGGGCCGACGGCCGGCGCCGCGGAGCTCGTCCTGGCCCACGCCCTGCCGCTGCTGCGGAACCCGGGCCTCGTCCACGGATTCCGAAGCCGCCGGCACACCCGGCTGCTCCTCACCGTCGACCCCGACCCGCAGCACCTGCGGCGGCAGCAGCCGGCCCGCGCCCGACGCCACCGACGTACGCAGGAAGCGGGAGAGTGCCGACCAGGGCTCTTCCTCCTGCCCCAGCGCCGTCCGCGCCTGCTCGGTCAGCCGGGCGGTCTCCTCCTCGGCTATCCGGCGCACCAGCACGTCCTTGCTGGGAAAACGCCGGTAGACGGTGCCCACGCCGACGCGTGCCCGACGGGCCACGTCCTCCATCGGGGCGCCGTAACCCAGCTCCCCGAACACCTCGCGGGCCGCCCGCAGCACATGCTCCAGATTGCGCTGCGCGTCGACCCGCAGGGGAGCCGAGCGCGACGCGCCCGCGGCCCCCGTCGTCGCCGTTCCGGTCGTCGTCGCCCCGTTCGGGGCCTGTCCGGCAACGGCCGAACTCAGCGCCGCGGCACTCACCGCGGCCGCGGAACGAACAGCGTCGGCCGAGCTCATGACGCCCAGCGCACCCACGGAGCCGAGGCGTCCTGTGTCATCGGAAGCGCGCGAGAGCGCAGCCTGGCCATGAGTATCCTGAATATGCATAACTCCCCCGGTTATGACGTCTCCCCCCGGAGACTTCCCGCCGTTTCAGCCGGGGAGCGGAGCCATACGAAATCCGCACCCGACACCCCGACGGGTTACGAACATAGTTGAGCCCGCGTCAATTCAGAAGGGGGTTGTTCCGCATGGGGCGCCCCCCGGTCGGACCACCATCCGATCCGCGCCGGAACATCGCCCCTCCGCTCACCCCACACGTACCGCCTGACCTGCACGGCTGTCGCTTCCCGCCGCCGACGGGCCCCGAGCGACGCTGTCGGCCCTCCGGTCACACAATTTGCCGGGCCTGTGGACAAACCACTGACTCCGTTGCGTCATGGGGTGGTGATGGCTCCAGATTTCCGGGGGACGACCCCCGGCACCCGGCCAGGTGTGCGCGTTCTCGTCGTCGGCGGCGGCTACGTCGGGATGTACACAGCGCTGCGTCTCCAGCGGAAGTTGAAGCAGAGACTCAAGAGCGGCGACGCCGAGATCGTGGTCGTCACGCCCGAGCCCTACATGACGTACCAGCCCTTCCTCCCCGAAGCGGCGGCCGGCTCGATCTCGCCTCGCCATGTCGTCGTGCCGCTGCGCCGGGTCCTCAGGGACTGCACGATCGTCATCGGCGAGGCCCAGCGCATCGACCACGCCAAACGGACCGCGACCGTCACCACCCTCGCCACCGGTGAGGACGGCACCGGGGCCCTGGAGATCGGGTACGACGAGATCGTCATCGCCCCCGGGTCCGTATCGCGCACCCTGCCGATCCCCGGCCTCGCCGACTTCGGCATCGGTTTCAAGACCGTCGAGGAAGCCATCGGACTGCGCAACCACGTCATCGAACAGATGGACATCGCCTCCGCCACCCGCGACCCCGCGATCCGCGACGCCGCGCTGACCTTCGTCTTCGTCGGCGGCGGCTACGCGGGCGTCGAGGCGCTGGCCGAACTGGAGGACATGGCCCGCTACACGGCGCGGTACTACCACAACATCAAGCCGTCCGACCTGAAATGGATCCTCGTCGAGGCGTCCGGGCGCATCCTCCCCGAGGTCGGCGAGGCCATGGGCACCTACGCCATCGGCGAGCTGCGGAGCCGGAACATCGACGTCCGCCTGGAGACCCGCCTCGACACCTGTGAGGACCGCGTCGCCGTCCTCAGCGACGGCTCCCGCTTCCCCACCCGCACCCTCGTCTGGACCGCGGGCGTCAAACCGGCCCCCCTGCTCGCCGCCACCGACCTGCCCCTCACCGAACGCGGCCGGCTCCGCTGCACCGCCACCCTCGGCGTCCAGGACACGCCGCACGCCTGGGCCGCCGGCGACGCCGCGGCCGTACCCGACCTGACCGCCTCCGAACCCGGCCGCGAGACCGCCCCCAACGCCCAGCACGCCGTGCGCCAGGCGAAGATCCTCGCCGACAACGTCCTCGCCGCCATCGACGGCAGGTCGCTCACGGAGTACCGCCACGCGTACGCCGGTTCGGTCGCCTCCCTCGGCCTGCACAAGGGCGTCGCCCACGTCTACGGCCGCAAGCTCAAGGGGTACCCCGCCTGGCTGATGCACCGTACGTACCACCTCAGCCGGGTACCCACGTTCAACCGGAAGGCGCGCGTCCTTGCCGAATGGGCCCTGTCCGGACTCTTCAAACGCGAGATCGTCTCCCTCGGCTCCCTGGAGCACCCCCGAGCCGAATTCGAACTCGCGGCGGGCGGCGGCGGTTCCGGCGCCCCGGGACTTCCCGGCCCCAGCCGCCCGAAGGGCCCCGGGGAACCGCCGCGGGACGCCGGAGAGCCGCCGAGGGACGGCCGGAGAGACAGCTGACGGCCCGGCCGGAGAGCCGGCTGACGGGCCGTCGGCCGGACGGCCCGGCGGCGACTGTCAGTACGGTCGGTCACACTGGACGTGTGACCATAGGTGGGCCCACACCTGCACAGAGTGACCCGGTCGGCAGTGACCATCAGTGACCAGCAGCGACGCACCGACAGCACGACGAGGCCCGGCTGCGCCTTCCCGGGGGTACGGCCCCCGGAGCCCCGAACACGGCCGAGGAAACGGCAGAAGAAGCAGCCCGCCCGAGCGGACCAGACCGACACACGAGGCCAGAAATACCGTGAACTTCACGCGTTGGAGCGCCCGCCTCCCCGGAACGCAACGCCGAGCCGCCGCGCGGGACGACCGCAGTTCCGTGCCGGCCGCCCGAGCCGAGCACGCCCGCCCGGAGGGCACGCCCGCCCAGCCGGACGACGCCGCCCCGGCGCCTTCCTCCCCCGCGCCGACGGAGGGCCCGGCCGGACCCGCCCTCGACGACCTCTCCGCCCGCGAGATCCTCGGCCGGCTCCCCGCCCCCGTCGCCCTGCTGCACGGGCCGGACCACCGGGTCGCGTACGTCAACGACGCGTACGAAGCCACGTTCGGCCCCCGCCCGGCCGGCGTCCCCGCCGCCGAGGCCATGCCCGAGCTCGACCGGCTCAGCGTCCTCCCGCTGCTCGACCAGGTCCTGCGCAGCGGCACCCCCCGCACGGTCAAGTCCCGCAGAACCACCGAGGGCGGCTCGTACACGGTGACCTGCACCCCGATCGCCGGGGAAGGCGGCGTCCTCGTCTACGCCGCCGACGTCACCGACCACGCCGAGGCCGCCGAACGCCTGCGCACCAGCGAGCGCCGCCACCGCGAGACGGCCGTCACCCTCCAGCGCTCCCTGCTCCCGCAGGAGCTGGAACAGCCCGACGACCTCCGCATCGCCGCCACCTACCAGCCCGGCGGCACCGACGCCGCGGTCGGCGGCGACTGGTACGACGTCATCACCCTCGGCGCGGGCCGCACCGCCCTCGTCATCGGCGATGTCATGGGCCGCGGGGTCCGGGCCGCCGCCGTCATGGGCCAGCTCCGCACCGCCGTCCGCGCCTACGCCCGCCTCGACCTCCCACCGCACGAGGTGATCCAGCTGCTGGACGTCCTCGCCGCCGAGATCGACGCCAGCCAGATCGCGACCTGCGTCTACGCCGTCCACGATCCGAACGAGGGACAGCTCGTCTACGCCTCCGCCGGACACCTCCCGATCCTCGTCCGCGACGAGGACGGCACCGTCGAGCGCGCCGCCGACCCCACCGGACCTCCGCTCGGCACCGGGGGCTGGGTCCACACCTCGGGCACCATCGCTCTGCCGCCCGGCTCCACCGCGGTCCTCTATACGGACGGCCTGGTCGAACGGCGCAGCGAGGACATCGACGAGGGCGTCGCCTCCCTGGCCCGGGCCCTCTCCGGCGCCAAGGGATCACCCCAGGTGGTCTGCGACCGGCTGATCCGCTCCCTCGGCGTCACCGCCGAGCACGACGACGACGTGGCGGTCCTGGTCGTCCAGCACCCCGCCCGTACGGGGGCGGACGCGGAGCTGTTCCACAATGCCGCGCTCGATCTCCTCGGCGGCGTCGAGGCCGCCCCGCGCGCCCGCGCCTTCGCCACCGGAGTCCTGACCTCCTGGCGCTTCCCCGTCGAGCTCCGCGACCTCGGCGTCCTCGCCACCAGCGAGCTCGTCGCGAACTCCCTCCAGCACGGCACACCGCCGATGCGCCTGGGACTGCGGCGTACGGACCGACGGCTGATCGTCGAGGTCACCGACGGCGACGACCACCTGCCGCGCCGCCGTCAGGCCGAACCGGCCGACGAGGCGGGACGCGGCATCTCGATCATCGCCTCGATCGCCACCTCCTGGGGCAGCCGGCGCACACCGGGCGGCGGCAAGGCGGTCTGGTGCGAGTTCGCCCTGCCGCAGTGAAACAGGGCGGCAGGGCGAACGTTGCGCGTCAGGCCCGGTCAGTGACCGGCGGGGGCGGGAGCGGAGGCGGCGTTCGCGACGGGCACCGCGCCATCAGCACCCTCGGGCAGTGACACCGCCACCACCCGCGAGGGGACGGCTGCCAGCGACGGCTGATCCTGTACGGGGGTGAGCCGGCGCCCCAGCCGCAGCGCGAGCACGGTGATGCCCAGCGAGAACAGCACGAACGTCACGATGTACGGGCCGTGCAGTGACGCCCCCATCGGACCGCCGACGGCCGGACCGACCGCCAGCGCGAGCTGCTTGCACAGGGCGAACGCCGAGTTGTACTGCCCGACCATCGACGCCGGCGCCAGATCGGCGACCAGCGGGGCGACGGTCGGCGACAGCATCGCCTCACCCAGTCCGAACAGCGCGTACGTCGAGATGAACGCGGCCGTCGCCATGGCCTGGCTGCCGTGGCCCAGCCCCGCGTACCCGGCCACGATCCAGGCGAACGCCCAGATCAGACCGACCGCGGCGATGACCCGGCTGCGCCGCCGCCGCTCCACGAGCCGCAGCACGACGAACTGCGCGACGACGATGACCGCGGTGTTGGCGGCCAGCGCGAAGCCCAGGGTGGAGGGCTGGATCCCGGCGGCCTCCGTGCCATAGGCGGCGAGCCCGGACTCGAACTGCCCGTAGCAGGCGAAGAACAGCACGAAGCCCAGCACGCACAGCTGCACCATGGCCCGGTGCGAGAGCAGTGCCCGCAGCCCGCCGCCCCTGGCAGCGGCGTCGCCCGAGGGCCGGGCCCCGCCGAGGGAAGCCGTACGGGGCATCCGCACCGTGGCGACGACGACACCGAGCACCACGAACATGGCGGCCTCGATCAGGAAGAGCATCGTGAAGCTCGCCGGACGGTCCACGTCCACGAGCTGCCCGCCGACGAGCCCCCCGAGGCCGAGCCCCAGGTTCTGCAGGAAGAACTGCATGGCGAAGGCGCGCGTACGGGTCGCGGTGCTGGAACACCACACGAGCATCGTGGCGAGGGCCGGCTGCATGACGGCGGTGCCCGCACCCAGGACCGCGGCGGCCAGCACCGCGGCAGGAACACTGCTCGCGAACCCCAGGGCGGCGGCGCCCACGGAAGCCAGCGCGGAGGCCACCACCAGCACGGGCAACGGGCCCCGCCGGTCGATGGCCCGCCCGGTGAACGGCAGAACGGCCAGCGCTGCCATCGCGAAGACCGCCAGGACGACTCCCGCCGTCCCGGCGCCCAGATCCCGCACCTGCGCCACGTAGACGTACAGATACGGAACGGTGAACCCGAGCCCGAACGCGCTCAGCGCGCTGCCCAGCTGGATCCGCCGCAGCGCTGCGCCCATCTCCCTGGTCACACTCACCTACCTCAAGATCTTGAAGGAATCAGACTCGAAGACTTTAGCACTAAACTTAGAAGGTGAAAACTTAAGCCTGAAGGACTTCAAGGGTGGTGGAGGCGTGCCATACTGCCCGCCATGTCTGAGAGCACCGAGGAGCCCGGCCCCAGCGAGCCGAGCCTCGACGAACAGATCGCCGCCTACCAACGCGAGTTCCGCGACCTCGACCCCCAGGTCGAGCAGGTCGTCTCCGCACTGGGCCGCCTGAACCGCAGGATGAACGTCGCGTACGGGAGGCAGGTCGCCGCACTCGGCATCAGCAACGCCGAGTGGGAGGTCCTCAAGACCCTGGTCCTCTCGGGCGCCCCCTATCGGCTGGGCCCCGGCGAACTGGCGAAGCGCCTCGGTCTCACCCCGGCCGCCATGACCCATCGCATCGACCGGATGGCGGGCGAGGGCCTGGTCACCCGCGACCGCGACGAGAACAACCGGGTCCGCGTCATCGTCGAGCTGACCGACGAGGGCCGTACGAAGTGGCTCGAGGCGATGCGCATGGCGAGCGACTTCGAGGAGGACCTCCTCCAGGACCTGTCCGGCGACGAGCGCGGCGTCCTCGGCGAACTCCTCGTCCGCCTCCTGCGCCGGGTGGAGCACGCCCAGCCGGACGCCGGCGGCCGCCTCACGGACCTGGACTGAGGGCCGGGGAGAGGCCCTGCGGAGGACGTCGGGGGAGGGTTGACACACCCCTGATGGATCCGTAAAGTTCTCCGAGTTGTCACGGAGCCGGACGGTTCCGGGGCAGCCGATCCCGCCGCGAACGCGGCAACCAAACTTCAGCACGATCTCCCACTCGGGATGATTTCGGCATGCCGGAATTCATGACGAGGGCCCGATTATGAGCCGCCGGGAGAATCCGCTAGAGTTTGAGCGTCGGAACGGCCCAACAGCCGGGAGGACAAGCCCCGCTGACTGGGAATCAGGCCCGAAAGGATCTGATAGAGTCGGACTCGCCGGAAAGGGAAAACGCGAAAGCGAAGAACCTGGAAAGCGAAACTGCATGGCCCGCTTCGACCGGGAATCGGACACGAAAGAGTCTGGTAGAGTCGGAAACGCAAGACAGCAGGACAAAGAAGTAAACGAAGGGAAGCGCCCGGAGGGCCCCGGTGATACGGGACCGAAGGAAGCGTCCGTTCCTTGAGAACTCAACAGCGTGCCAAAAGTCAACGCCAGATATGTTGATACCCCGGCCTGCTTCGGCAGGTTGGTGGTTCCTTTGAAAGTCCTACGGTCGCCATGTGCGGCGGTAGGCAATACACAGCGAGGACGCTGTGGACAACGGGTCTTATTCCGACCGGTTGTTCCGCTCTCGTGTGTGTGCACCCGATTACGGGTAAACATTCACGGAGAGTTTGATCCTGGCTCAGGACGAACGCTGGCGGCGTGCTTAACACATGCAAGTCGAACGATGAAGCCGCTTCGGTGGTGGATTAGTGGCGAACGGGTGAGTAACACGTGGGCAATCTGCCCTTCACTCTGGGACAAGCCCTGGAAACGGGGTCTAATACCGGATAACACTCTGTCCCGCATGGGACGGGGTTGAAAGCTCCGGCGGTGAAGGATGAGCCCGCGGCCTATCAGCTTGTTGGTGGGGTAATGGCCTACCAAGGCGACGACGGGTAGCCGGCCTGAGAGGGCGACCGGCCACACTGGGACTGAGACACGGCCCAGACTCCTACGGGAGGCAGCAGTGGGGAATATTGCACAATGGGCGAAAGCCTGATGCAGCGACGCCGCGTGAGGGATGACGGCCTTCGGGTTGTAAACCTCTTTCAGCAGGGAAGAAGCGAAAGTGACGGTACCTGCAGAAGAAGCGCCGGCTAACTACGTGCCAGCAGCCGCGGTAATACGTAGGGCGCAAGCGTTGTCCGGAATTATTGGGCGTAAAGAGCTCGTAGGCGGCTTGTCACGTCGGATGTGAAAGCCCGGGGCTTAACCCCGGGTCTGCATTCGATACGGGCTAGCTAGAGTGTGGTAGGGGAGATCGGAATTCCTGGTGTAGCGGTGAAATGCGCAGATATCAGGAGGAACACCGGTGGCGAAGGCGGATCTCTGGGCCATTACTGACGCTGAGGAGCGAAAGCGTGGGGAGCGAACAGGATTAGATACCCTGGTAGTCCACGCCGTAAACGTTGGGAACTAGGTGTTGGCGACATTCCACGTCGTCGGTGCCGCAGCTAACGCATTAAGTTCCCCGCCTGGGGAGTACGGCCGCAAGGCTAAAACTCAAAGGAATTGACGGGGGCCCGCACAAGCAGCGGAGCATGTGGCTTAATTCGACGCAACGCGAAGAACCTTACCAAGGCTTGACATATACCGGAAAGCATCAGAGATGGTGCCCCCCTTGTGGTCGGTATACAGGTGGTGCATGGCTGTCGTCAGCTCGTGTCGTGAGATGTTGGGTTAAGTCCCGCAACGAGCGCAACCCTTGTTCTGTGTTGCCAGCATGCCCTTCGGGGTGATGGGGACTCACAGGAGACTGCCGGGGTCAACTCGGAGGAAGGTGGGGACGACGTCAAGTCATCATGCCCCTTATGTCTTGGGCTGCACACGTGCTACAATGGCCGGTACAATGAGCTGCGATGCCGCGAGGCGGAGCGAATCTCAAAAAGCCGGTCTCAGTTCGGATTGGGGTCTGCAACTCGACCCCATGAAGTCGGAGTTGCTAGTAATCGCAGATCAGCATTGCTGCGGTGAATACGTTCCCGGGCCTTGTACACACCGCCCGTCACGTCACGAAAGTCGGTAACACCCGAAGCCGGTGGCCCAACCCCTTGTGGGAGGGAGCTGTCGAAGGTGGGACTGGCGATTGGGACGAAGTCGTAACAAGGTAGCCGTACCGGAAGGTGCGGCTGGATCACCTCCTTTCTAAGGAGCATCTAGATTCCGTAAGGAATCCAGAGCCACTACGTCGGCAAATGTTCGACGGTGGTCAGCTCATGGGTGGAACGTTGACTATTCGGCACGACAGGTTCATTACTGCTAGTACTGCTTCGGCGTGGAACGTGGTGAGGGATCGGTTGTGTCGGGCACGTTGTTGGGTGTCTGAGGGTGCGGCCGTAAGGTTGTTCCTTCTGATCCGGTCCCAGTGAACTCACCTTTGCGGGTGGGGTGATGGGTGGCTGGTCGTTGTTTGAGAACTGCACAGTGGACGCGAGCATCTGTGGCCAAGTTTTTAAGGGCGCACGGTGGATGCCTTGGCACCAGGAACCGATGAAGGACGTGGGAGGCCACGATAGTCCCCGGGGAGCTGTCAACCAAGCTTTGATCCGGGGGTTTCCGAATGGGGAAACCCGGCAGTCGTCATGGGCTGTCACCCGCTGCTGAACACATAGGCAGTGTGGAGGGAACGAGGGGAAGTGAAACATCTCAGTACCCTCAGGAAGAGAAAACAACCGTGATTCCGGGAGTAGTGGCGAGCGAAACTGGATGAGGCCAAACCGTATGCGTGTGATACCCGGCAGGGGTTGCGCATGCGGGGTTGTGGGATCTCTCTTTCATAGTCTGCCGGCTGTGAGACGAGTCAGAAACCGTTGATGTAGGCGAAGGACATGCGAAAGGTCCGGCGTAGAGGGTAAGACCCCCGTAGCTGAAACATCAGCGGCTTGTTTGAGAGACACCCAAGTAGCACGGGGCCCGAGAAATCCCGTGTGAATCTGGCGGGACCACCCGCTAAGCCTAAATATTCCCTGGTGACCGATAGCGGATAGTACCGTGAGGGAATGGTGAAAAGTACCGCGGGAGCGGAGTGAAATAGTACCTGAAACCGTGTGCCTACAAGCCGTGGGAGCGTCGCGCATCGAGCTTGCTCGGTGCGTCGTGACTGCGTGCCTTTTGAAGAATGAGCCTGCGAGTTAGCGGTGTGTAGCGAGGTTAACCCGTGTGGGGAAGCCGTAGCGAAAGCGAGTCCGAACAGGGCGTTTGAGTTGCACGCTCTAGACCCGAAGCGGAGTGATCTAGCCATGGGCAGGTTGAAGCGGAGGTAAGACTTCGTGGAGGACCGAACCCACCAGGGTTGAAAACCTGGGGGATGACCTGTGGTTAGGGGTGAAAGGCCAATCAAACTCCGTGATAGCTGGTTCTCCCCGAAATGCATTTAGGTGCAGCGTCGTGTGTTTCTTGCCGGAGGTAGAGCACTGGATAGGCGATGGGCCCTACCGGGTTACTGACCTTAGCCAAACTCCGAATGCCGGTAAGTGAGAGCGCGGCAGTGAGACTGTGGGGGATAAGCTCCATGGTCGAGAGGGAAACAGCCCAGAGCATCGACTAAGGCCCCTAAGCGTACGCTAAGTGGGAAAGGATGTGGAGTCGCAGAGACAACCAGGAGGTTGGCTTAGAAGCAGCCACCCTTGAAAGAGTGCGTAATAGCTCACTGGTCAAGTGATTCCGCGCCGACAATGTAGCGGGGCTCAAGCGTACCGCCGAAGTCGTGTCATTCATACACATAGGGCCAACGCCTGTATGGATGGGTAGGGGAGCGTCGTGTGCCGGGTGAAGCAGCCGCGGAAGCGAGTTGTGGACGGTTCACGAGTGAGAATGCAGGCATGAGTAGCGATACACACGTGAGAAACGTGTGCGCCGATTGACTAAGGGTTCCTGGGTCAAGCTGATCTGCCCAGGGTAAGTCGGGACCTAAGGCGAGGCCGACAGGCGTAGTCGATGGACAACCGGTTGATATTCCGGTACCCGCTTTGAAACGCCCAGTACTGAATCAGGCGATGCTAAGTCCGTGAAGCCGGCCCGATCTCTTCGGAGTTGAGGGTAGTGGTGGAGCCGATGAACCAGACTTGTAGTAGGTAAGCGATGGGGTGACGCAGGAAGGTAGTCCAGCCCGGGCGGTGGTTGTCCCGGGGTAAGGGTGTAGGACGCACGGTAGGCAAATCCGTCGTGCATAAGTCTGAGACCTGATGCCGAGCCGATTGTGGTGAAGTGGATGATCCTATGCTGTCGAGAAAAGCCTCTAGCGAGTTTCATGGCGGCCCGTACCCTAAACCGACTCAGGTGGTCAGGTAGAGAATACCGAGGCGTTCGGGTGAACTATGGTTAAGGAACTCGGCAAAATGCCCCCGTAACTTCGGGAGAAGGGGGGCCATCACTGGTGATCCGATTTACTCGGTGAGCTGGGGGTGGCCGCAGAGACCAGCGAGAAGCGACTGTTTACTAAAAACACAGGTCCGTGCGAAGCCGTAAGGCGATGTATACGGACTGACGCCTGCCCGGTGCTGGAACGTTAAGGGGACCGGTTAGCTGCTCTTCGGGGTGGCGAAGCTGAGAACTTAAGCGCCAGTAAACGGCGGTGGTAACTATAACCATCCTAAGGTAGCGAAATTCCTTGTCGGGTAAGTTCCGACCTGCACGAATGGCGTAACGACTTCTCGACTGTCTCAACCATAGGCCCGGTGAAATTGCACTACGAGTAAAGATGCTCGTTTCGCGCAGCAGGACGGAAAGACCCCGGGACCTTTACTATAGTTTGATATTGGTGTTCGGTTCGGCTTGTGTAGGATAGGTGGGAGACTGTGAAGCGGCCACGCCAGTGGTTGTGGAGTCGTCGTTGAAATACCACTCTGGTCGTGCTGGATGTCTAACCTGGGTCCGTGATCCGGATCAGGGACAGTGTCTGATGGGTAGTTTAACTGGGGCGGTTGCCTCCTAAAGAGTAACGGAGGCGCCCAAAGGTTCCCTCAGCCTGGTTGGTAATCAGGTGTTGAGTGTAAGTGCACAAGGGAGCTTGACTGTGAGACCGACGGGTCGAGCAGGGACGAAAGTCGGGACTAGTGATCCGGCAGTGGCTTGTGGAAGCGCTGTCGCTCAACGGATAAAAGGTACCCGGGGATAACAGGCTGATCTTCCCCAAGAGTCCATATCGACGGGATGGTTTGGCACCTCGATGTCGGCTCGTCGCATCCTGGGGCTGGAGTCGGTCCCAAGGGTTGGGCTGTTCGCCCATTAAAGCGGTACGCGAGCTGGGTTTAGAACGTCGTGAGACAGTTCGGTCCCTATCCGCTGTGCGCGTAGGAATATTGAGAAGGGCTGTCCCTAGTACGAGAGGACCGGGACGGACGAACCTCTGGTGTGCCAGTTGTCCTGCCAAGGGCATGGCTGGTTGGCTACGTTCGGAAAGGATAACCGCTGAAAGCATCTAAGCGGGAAGCCTGCTTCGAGATGAGTATTCCCACCCTCTTGAGGGGTTAAGGCTCCCAGTAGACGACTGGGTTGATAGGCCAGATGTGGAAGCCCGGTAACGGGTGGAGCTGACTGGTACTAATAGGCCGAGGGCTTGTCCTCAGTTGCTCGCGTCCACTGTGTTAGTTCTGAAATAACGAACAGCTGTGTTGTTGCCCGGTGTTCATAGTTTCATAGTGTTTCGGTGGTCATTGCGTTAGGGAAACGCCCGGTTACATTCCGAACCCGGAAGCTAAGCCTTTCAGCGCCGATGGTACTGCAGGGGGGACCCTGTGGGAGAGTAGGACGCCGCCGAACAATTATTATGGGAAAGCCCCGCACCTTCTGGTGCGGGGCTTTTCTGCGTTTTCGGGCGCTTACGTACTGTCACAGGGGGGTGACCAGGCGGGTGTCGTAGGCCAGGATGACTGCCTGGACGCGGTCCCTTGCACCGGTCTTGGCGAGGATGCGGGTCACATGCGTCTTCACGGTGGATTCGGCGAGGTGGAGGCGGGCGGCGATCTCGGTGTTGGACCAGCCCTGCCCTATGACGGTGAGGATCTCGCGTTCTCGTTCCGTCAGCGCGGTGATGCGTGGATCCGAGGTGACGCGGGTGCCGGGGACGACCGGGAGATGGTGGACGTACGCGTCGAGGAGCCGGCGGGTCAGGGTCGGGGCGACCACCGCGTCCCCGGCGGCCACGGCGCGTATTCCGGCGAGGAGTTCCTCCGGGAGGGCGTCCTTGACCAGGAAGCCGCTGGCGCCGGCGCGCAGGCCGTCGTACGCGTACTCGTCGAGGTCGAACGTCGTGACGATCAGGATGCGAGTGCGGGCTCCCGACGCGATGATGCGCCGGGTCGCCTCGATGCCGTCCAGGCCCGGCATGCGGATGTCCATCAGCACGACGTCCGGGTGGTGGCGGGCGACCATGTGGACGGCCTCGGTGCCGTTGCTCGCCTCGCCGACCACGGTCATGTCGTCCTGGCTCTCCAGCAGCATGCGAAACCCGAAGCGCTGCATCGGCTGGTCGTCGGCGATGAGAACCGTCGTCACGAGTGCGATTCCTCCAGGGGAAGGCGGAGCTGTACCTGCCATCCGGTGTGGTCCGGAAGCGGCCCCGCTTCGAGGGAGCCGTCGTACAGTGCTGCGCGTTCGCGCATGCCCATGATGCCCTGGGCTGCCGGCGGTGGTTCCTCCGTTTCCGCGGCCCTGCCGACTCCGGTGCCCGTGTCGGTGATGCGGGCCTCCAGGTGCGTGCGTGAGTAGGTGAGAGTGACCGTCGCGGACGTGGGGGCGGTCGCGTGTTTGAGGGTGTTGGTCAGGGCCTCCTGGACCACCCGGTACACGGTGAGTTGGCGGCCGGGGGTGAGGGCGTGCGGGGTGGGGCCGCCGGTCAGTTCCAGGTGGACGGGCAGGCCCGCGCTGCGTACGCGTTCGATCAGCGGGGCCAGTTCGTCGAGCGTCGGCTGAGGGGTGCGTTCGGCGTCGGGGTGGTCGTCGCGCAGGACACCGAGGAGACGGCGGAGTTCGGACAGGGCCTGCCTGCTGGTCGTGCCGATGGCTTCCAGGGCCTGGCCGCGCGTTCCGGGTTCTTCCCGGCCGCGTACGCTCCGCCGTCCGCGAGGCCCGTGATGACGGACAGGTTGTGGCCGATGATGTCGTGCATCTCCCGTGCGATACGGGTGCGTTCGTCGGCGGCCGCGAGCCGGGCCTGCTGGTCGCGTTCGCGTTCCAGCCGGTGGGCGCGTTCGACCAGGGCCTCGGTGTACTCGCGCCGCGTGCGTACCGCGATCCCCAGCAGGATGACGAAGACCAGACCCCAGACGTACGAGACCACTTCCTGACCCCAGGTGTCCGGGATGCGGACGCCGCCCGACAGGACCGGGACCACGAACACGAGGGCCGCTGCCCCGACCGTACGGAACGAGCAGCGCAGGACGATCTGGAAGACCGGGATCAGCTGGAGGAGAGAGGCCTGCACCACGGCCCCCGTCCAGATGTTGACGACGGATATAGGCGCCATCAGGAGAAGTACGGGCAAGGGGTGCGTGCGGCGCCACAGCAGTGGCAGCGAGAACCCGAGGCTCATCAGCAGCACGAGGAGGTCGGGGGCTGTCACGTTGTCGTGTGCGGTGGTCCGCCAGCCGCCGGAGGTGTAGTCGAGGACCGCGGCCACGGTCCAGAACCCGGTGAGCGCCGCGTCCCAGACCCGCGGCCGGCGCCGGTCGAAGGCGCGGAGCCGGTCCAGGGCGTCGCGGATGATCCGGGTGAGGGGAGGGACCGTGGCCTCGGCGTTCCGGTCACGGCCGCGGTCGCGGTTCTGGTCGCGGTCCCTTGGTGGGGTGCTCACCTGGTCGCTCCTCGTGGGTCAGACGTCGCGGCGCTTGAGCGTCAGCGCTGCCGCGGCCAGTGTCGTCCCCGCCCACAGGGACAGTGCGAGCAGGGCGGGGCCGGGGGAGATCGTGCCCGGGATGGGGGTCGCAGAACCGAGGGCGCCGGCGGCCTGGGTGGGAAAGTACATGATGGCGCGCTCGACGACGTCGTACGGGAGCATTCCGAGGATCTCCGGCAGGATCATGACCCCGCCGATGAACGCGCCGATCGCGCCCGGCACCGAGCGCAGCAGCGCGCCGAGGCCGAGGGCGAGCAGGCCCATCAGGGTCAGCGCTCCGGCGTTGCCCACCAGGGCGCGCAGAACGCCCGGGTCGGTGAACGAGGCAGCCTGATCGGTGTCGTGGAGGAAGGCCTGGGCCGCCGCGAACGTCACCACCGACGTCGTGAGCATGACCGTGAAGACGGTGGCGGCGAAGACCACGGCTTTGGCCGCCAGGACGGGGAGCCGGGCGGGTACGGCGGTGAGCGAGGAGCGGATCATGCCGGTCGCGTACTCGCCGGCGGTCATGAGGATGCCCAGGACGACCAGGAAGATCTGGGCGAGCATGCTGCCGTACAGCGACAGGACGACGGTGTCGACATCGGAGTCCCCGCCGCCCGAGGTGTAGGTCGCGCCCATGATCAGGCCGACGCCGAGCACCATGACGACCGCCGAGGTGAGGGCGATCCAGGTGGAGCGCAGAGAACGGAGTTTGTGCCATTCCGCGTGCAGGATGCGGGGCGGGGTGATGCGGTACTGCGGCGAGGCGGTGGGGTGCGTCGTGGTCATGCTGCTGCTCCGGTGGCGGGTGTCGGCCGATGCCGGCCTTGCGGGCGGTGGTCGACCGATTCCTGGGTGAGGTCCATGAACGCCTGCTCCAGCGACACGGTCTGCGGAGTGAGCTCGTGCAGGGTGATCCCGTGCGTGGCGGCCACGTGTCCGATGTGTACTGCGTCCACTCCTCGGATCCGGAGTTCGTGTGCTTCCGATGCGGGGCCGGGGGCGGGGGCTGCGGTGACGGTGATGTTCGGGGCGGTGAGCCGGGCTCTCAGGTCTTCCGGTTGCGGGGTGACGACCCTGACGGATGCCCCGCCGGCCGACCGGATCAGTTCGGCCACCGTGGTGTCGGCGAGGAGTCTGCCGCGGCCGATGACGATCAGGTGGTCGGCGGTGAGGGCCATCTCGCTCATCAGGTGGGAGGAGACGAGGACCGTACGGCCTTCGGCGGCGAGGGAGGTCAGGAGCGTACGGACCCACAGGACGCCTTCGGGGTCCAGGCCGTTGACCGGTTCGTCCAGGATGACGGTCGCGGGATCGCCCAGGAGGGCGGCGGCGATGCCCAGCCGTTGCCCCATGCCGAGGGAGAAGCCCTTCACCCTGCGGTGGGCGGCGTCGGTCAGCCCGGCGAGGTCGATGACCTCCTCGACGCGGCGGCGTGGGATGCCGTGGGTCAGGGCGAGGGCCATCAGGTGGTTGAAGGCGGACCGGCCGGGGTGGACGGACCGGGCCTCCAACAGGGCCCCGACCTGGGTGAGGGGTGCGGGATGGGTGGCGTAGGAGCGCCCGTTGACGGTGGAACGGCCCCGTGTGGGGGCGTCGAGGCCGAGGAGCATGCGCATCGTCGTCGATTTTCCGGCGCCGTTGGGGCCGAGGAAGCCGGTGACCGTACCGGGGCGGACAGTGAAGCCGAGGTCGTGGACGACGGTTCGGTCGCCGTACCGCTTGGTGAGTCCGTGTGCCGTGATCATGCGGTCGACGCTACGGAGCCGGTGACGGCCGGTCGTCCGACCGAGGGCTGGACGTGGGGGCAGGTGTAGTACCGGGGTACGACGGGTGCCGGTGCGGCGGACTACTCGGTTGAACGTGTGGCGGGCGCGGGTGAGGATCGCGGTATGGACTATGTGCTGCGGGTGGTGCGGGCCGACGAATGGCCGCAGGTCAGACGGTTGCGGTTGGAGGCTCTGCAGGATCCGGCGGCCCCGGTTGCGTTCCTGGAGTCGTACGAGGACGCTGCGGCGAAGCCGGATGTGTTCTGGCAGCAGCGTGCTGCCGATGCCGCTGAGGACGGACCCGGCCGTGTCCACCAGTTCGTCGCGGAGTCGCCCGAGGGGGAGTGGGTGGGGTCGGTCACCGTACTCGTCGAGAGCCCGGATGACGAGGTGCGCTTCGGGGAGGCCGCACCGGTGCACCAGGCTCACCTGGTCGGTGTGTTCGTCCGGCCCGAGGTGCGGGGGACCGGCGTGACCGACGCGTTGTTCCGGGAGGCCGTCGCGTGGGCGTGGTCGCTGTCCGCGCCGCGGATGGAGCGGGTGCGCCTCTACGTGCACGAGAAGAACCCGCGGGCCGCCGCGTTCTACCGGAAGTTCGGCTTCGTCCCCTCGGGCCGGTGGGTTCTTGCCCCGGGCGACCGGGGCGAGCGGGAGGTGGAGTACGTCCTGGGGCGGGAGGGGTAGGGGGCGCTCCAGGCCGGGCAGCCGGTTGGCTGAACGATTCTGGCCGGGTAGCCGGGTGGACGGCTTGCTTGCTGTCCGGTTGCTCGCCTTGGCTAGCCGATGCCCGGGGCAGGGGCGTGCAGGGGTTCTCGCCAGCGGGCCCGGCCCTGTTCCTGGGATCGGAGCAGGACCAGGGCGGGCATGCCACGGGTTCCGCCGGTCGCCAGCAGTTCCGGGAGTTGGGGGAACGGTGCCACGGCCGCGACGTCGTCCAGGACGAGGGTCATTGGTGGGTCGAGCCGACCGTCGGTTGACCGTGCGGCCATGCGGCGGCCGTGCTCGACCACGTCTGCGGCCAGCGCGGTGAGGAGGGGCATCGCGCCGGGGTGTGAGCGGGGATCCTCGATCGGTTCGCCCACCAGGTAGAGCGTTCCCCCCTCGCGGGCAAAAGATTCCAGCGCGGCCGTATCCGATCGGTTGGCCGTGCAGGCCTGGCGGATGTGCACCGAGGAGAGCGCCGAGAAGGCCCGTACGGTCAACTCCTGGGCCACCTCCCGCCGTTCCGGGTAGGCCGTGAGCACCGACTCCAGGAGCCCGGCGAGACCTGACGCGGCCTTGGGGTGCGTGCGGAGAAGGCGTACCGGTTCGTGGGCGGCGGACCCCGAGGCCCAGCGGGCGACCTGGCGGAACGGGCGGCCGTCCACCGCCGCGGCGTGCAGCCAGCACTGGAGGAGCGTCTGGGCGGTGTCGGCCACCGCCGCGTCGATCCTGGCCTGCGGGCGGACCGGGGCGAGGAGGGCGGCCGCCCGGGCGGCGGCCGTGTCGGGCAGCTCGCAGCCCGCGGTGGGCGACCAGTGGAGGCGGGCGGGGGTGTCGCAGAGGTGGCCCGGGTCGTGGACGAGGACGGGGCCGAGCTTGGCCCGGGCGTTCTTCGTCTCGGCCCAGACCGTCGGGTCCGATGTGACGACCAGGGCGGGGCCCTCGGCCTCGTGGATCGCCTGGACGACGGTGGGCCGACGGGCGGAGGCGGGGGCGTAGACGAGGAGGGGGGTGCGGGGGACGGGAGAAGCGCCGTGCCCGTTTCCGGGGGAGGGGGCGTCTTCTCGGTCGGAGGTGGTGTTGATGCTGGAGGTGCTGGTGCTGGTGGTGGGGTTCTGGCCGGCGTGTGGGTTGGCGCCTGGGGCTGGGGCTGGGGCTGGGGGTGTACCTGTTCTTGCTCTTGAGGCGGGGTCGGTGCCGGCCAGCCCGGGGGCAGCTGTGACCCGTGTGCCTTGAGGGACCGTTCCTCGCGGCGTCGTTCCCGTACGGCACGGCCCCGGGACACGACCCCGAGCGCGAACACCGTGAGGACCAGCAGCACCATCAGTTCGCCGATGAACAGGCCCCAGAACAGGCCGTATCCGGAGAGCTGGGCCGGAGGTGTCTCCGGCCAGGCCGCGGGGAGGTCCTGGGGCGCGGTGACCAGTTCGCGCAGGGCGAGCGGGGCGCGGATGAACGTCACGCCGTCCGGCCAGGCCCCGTGGGCGAGGAGGCAGGCCAGGCCGGTGGCCGTCCAGGTGACCATGGTGGCCGCGAGGAGGAGGGCCAGGAGGCCGATCAGCAGGCCGTCCGGGATGCCTCCGCCGCCCTGGGAGCGTCCTTCGTAACTGTCCTGATGGGCGGGTCCGTTGCTCCGGCCGCGCGGTGCCTGGCGTGCCATGTCAGGCCACCGTTGACTCTGACGACTCGTTCATCCGTTGCTGGTGCTCGATCCGGGCCGCCCGTTGCTCCGCCTCCAGTTCGGCGGCGCGGATGTCGTCGGGGAGCAGGTCGTCCGGGTCCGCGGCCGAGCCCTCGGTCATGGCACGGTCGGTGAAGACCAGGGGGCGTTCGGCCTCGGTGATGAGGTGCTTGACGACCTGTACGTTGCCGTTGACGTCCCAGACCGCGATGCCGGGGGTGAGCGTCGGGATGATCTCGACGGCCCAGCGGGGCAGGCCGATGACCCGGCCGGTGGCTCTGGCCTCGTCGGTCTTCTGGGCGTAGATCGTGCGGGTGGAGGCCATCTTGAGGATGGCCGCCGCTTCCTTCGCCGCTGCTCCGTCCACCACGTCGCTGAGGTGGTGGACGACGGCGACGAACGAGAGGCCGAGGCGGCGCCCGAACTTCAGCAGGCGCTGGAAGAGCTGGGCGACGAAGGGCGAGTTGATGATGTGCCACGCCTCCTCAACCAGGAAGATGCGCTTCTTGCGGTCGGGCCTGATCCAGGTGTGTTCCAGCCAGACGCCGACGATCGCCATCAGGATCGGCATCGCGATCGAGTTGCGGTCGATGTGCGAGAGGTCGAAGACGATGAGCGGCGCGTCGAGGTCGATGCCGACGGTGGTCGGGCCGTCGAACATGCCGCGCAGGTCACCGTCGACGAGGCGGTCCAGGACGAGGGCGACGTCCAGGCCCCAGGCCCGTACATCGTCTATGTCGACGTTCATCGCCTCGGCGGACTCGGGCTCGGGGTGGCGCAGTTGCTCCACGATGTCCATCAAAACCGGCTGGCGGTCGGTGACGGTCGCGGTGACGTAGGCGTGGGCGACCTTGAGCGCGAAGCCGGAGCGCTCGTCGAGGCCGTGGCCCATCGCGACCTCGATGATCGTACGGAGCAGGGCGAGCTGGCCGGTGGTGGTGATGGACGGGTCGAGGGGGTTGAGGCGGATGCCGCCGTTGAGGGCTGCGGTCGGGTCCAGGCGGATGGGGGTTATGCCCAGCTCCTGGGCGATGAGGTTCCATTCGCCGACGCCGTCCTCGCCCTGGGCGTCGAGGACGACGACCTGGCGGTCGCGGAAGCGGAGCTGGCGCAGGACGTAGGTCTTCTCCAGTGCCGACTTGCCGTTGCCGGACTCGCCGAGGACCAGCCAGTGGGGGGCGGGGAGCTGCTGCCCGTACAGCTGGAAGGGGTCGTAGATGTAGCCCTTGCCGCTGTAGACCTCGCGGCCGATGATCACGCCGGAGTCGCCGAGGCCGGGGGCGGCGGTGGGGAGGTAGACGGCCTGGGCCTGGCCCGTGGACGTACGGACGGGGAGGCGGGTCGTCTCCACCTTGCCGAAGAGGAAGGAGGTGAAGGCATCCGACAATGCGGACAGGGGGTCTCGCATGGCGTGGGTGCCCTCTCTTCCGGTGGGTTGGGCGGGGTGGGTGGGTGGGGCTGGGTGGGTTCGGTGTTCTGTGCGGGTGCTCGGGTCAGCGGCGGATGCCGGTGGCGAACGGGAGCGTGTTCACGAAGGCGCGGTGGTGCTCGCGGTCGCACCACTCCAGCTTGAGGTACGACTTGCCGGCCGAGGCGCGGATCGTGCGCTTGTCGCGGGCGAGCGCTTCGGGTGAGCGGGACGACACCGTGATGTACCCCACCAGGTTCACTCCGGCCGCACCGCTGGCGAGATCTTCACCCCGCTGGTCGAGCCGGCCGTGGGCGGCGATGTCGCGGGGGTCGACGGTGCGGTTCATCTTGGCCTGGCGGCTGGCCTCGGCGTCGTCGTTGGTCTTCTCGGTCAGCATGCGCTCGATGGCGACCTCGGTGGGTTCGAGGTCCATGCAGACGGCGACGGTGCGGATGACGTCGGGGGTGTGGACGAGGAGCGGGGCGAGGAAGTTGACGCCGACGGGGGTCATCGGCCACTCCTTCACCCAGGCCGTGGCGTGGCACCAAGGGGCGCGGGTGGTGGACTCGCGGGTCTTGGCCTGGAGGAACGTGGGCTCGACCGCGTCCAGTTCGGCGGGCCAGGCGTTGCGCTTGGTCATGGCCTGGATGTGGTCGATGGGGTGGTCGGGGTCGTACATGGAGTGCACGAGGGAGGCGACGCGGCTCTGGCCGAGCGGTTGGCGGACGCGGATGTCGGCCTCGGCGAGGCGGGCGCAGATGTCGGTGAGCTCGCGGGCCATGACGGCGGCGAGGCCGGCGTCGCGGTCGAGCTTGCGGCCGCCGTGGGGGCGGGCGGCGCGGGCCACGGCGTTGGCCTCGGCAGCCAGTTCACGGCTGTAGTGCATGCAGGCGACGAGGTAGGCGCGGTGCTGCTCGCTGGAGGTGGAGACCATGGACTGGAGCTGGTCGTAGGAGTCCTGGAGCCAGGCCGGGGACGCCTTGTCGCCGCGCTGGGCGACGTCCTTGGCGTGGGCGTCGGGGTCGGCGGGGAGGGTGCGGGCGAGCATCTGGAGGCGGGTGACGAAGCCGTCGCCGTTGGCCACGTGCTTGAGGAGGGTGCCGAAGCGGTCGACGAGGGCTTCCTGGTCCTCGCTGTCGCGGAGGCCGACGCCGGGGCCTTCGATCTCGATGGCGGCGGTGACGGTGCGCCGGTCGGCGTGGAGGAGTACGGCGATCTCGTCGGGGCCGAAGGGGGCGGCGAGCCAGCTGATCCGGCCGATGCCGGGGGGCGGGCCGATCTCGACCTCGCGGCCGTCGACGCTGACGCCGGCCTCCATGGCCCCGGAGCGGTAGGTGGTGCCGCGGCGCAGGGAGCGCTTGAAGGTGCGGTTGATCTCGAACCACTTGTAGTAGGTGCGGCCCTTGTAGGGGACGTAGACGACGGCGAGTGCCAGCATCGGGAAGCCGACGAGGCAGACGATGCGGAGAGAGAGGACGGGGACGAGGAGTCCGCTCATCATGCCCAGGAACGCGCCGACGATGATCAGGGCGATCTCGCCGGTCTCGCGGTTCTTGCCGACGATCGCGTTCGGCCGGGCACGGCCGATGAGATACGTGCGGCGGGGCGTCATCGTGTGGGACTGGGTCGTCAACGCCCTCCACCTCCTGTGCTCGAGTTACCTGTGGTGCCGAAGCCGCCTCCGCCTCGCGAGGAGCGGCTGCTGTGGGGGGTGGCGGAGGTGGGCGCGGAGCCGCTGCGGGGCGAGGGTGCGGCGGAGGGGACAGATCCGCCGCCGGCCCCGCCGCCGCCTCCGCTTCCGCCGGAGGTGCGGGAGCTGTGGGCGGCGACGCCGCCGCTGGCCGGGTTGGCGGGGCGGGCGCCGCCTCCGCCGCTGTTCTGGTCGTTGCGGCCGCTGTGGGTCTTGATGCCCTGGGAGACGAGAGCGGCCGGGGAGCTGATGAGGGCGGCGGCCTGGGAGCCGTCGGTGGCCTGCTTGCGGTTGGTGCGGGCGCCCTGGATCTCGTCGCCGAAGCCGGGGACGAAGCGGTAGATCATGGCGGAGGCGAAGATGGCCAGCAGGATGATGGAGAGGCCGGAGACGACGGCGGAGAAGGCGTCGGGTCCGTCGCCCGAGGAGAGTGCGCCGGCGAGGCCGAGGACGATGACGATGACCGGCTTGACCATGATCACCGCGATCATGATGCCGGCCCAGCGGCGGACGTGGCCCCACATGTTCTTGTCGACGAGGCCGGCGTAGACGACGATCCCGAGGAGCGCGCCGACGTAGAGCAGGGCGGCGCGGATGACGAGCTCCAGCCAGAGGATCCCGGCGGCGAGGATCGAGACGAGCGAGACGACGATCAGCATGATGGGGCCGCCGCCGATGTCCTCGCCCTTCTTGAGGGCTTCGGCGAACGAGCCGAAGAAGACGTCGGTCTGGCCGCCGGTGGCGGAGGCGATGATCTCGGTGACGCCGTCGGTGGCGGAGACGATCGTGTAGAGGATCAGCGGGGTGAAGGCCGAGGCGAGGACGGTGAGCCAGAGGTAGCCGACGGCCTCGGAGATCGCGGTGGTGAGGGGGACGCCGCGGATGGCGCGCTTGGCGACGGCGAGGAGCCAGAGGACGAGGGTGAGGATGGTGGAGGCCGCGAAGATGACGGCGTACTGCTGGAGGAACTTGGGGTTGGTGAAGTCGACGTTGGCCGTGGAGTCGACGGCCTCGCTGAGCTTGCCGACGATCCAGGAGGCGGCGTCGGCGCAGCCTCGGGCCAGGGAGGAGAGGGGGTCGAGGGCGTCGGTGGAGGGGACGTCCTGGGTACGGGAACCTGCGCCTTCGCCGCCTTCGCAGTAGTCCTTGGCGGGGCCGCGGATCAGGTCGCACGCGTCGTTGCTGGGCGAAGGGGAGGGTGTTGGGGTGGGGTCGGCGACTGCACGGCCGGCGAACAGGACGACTGCCGCTTGAACACTGACGAAGGCAGTAGTAACTGAAAGCCCGCGAAGGGATCGCTTACCTGGCATACGTGAACCCTCCGAACTGCTGCACGGCGTCAGCCATCTCCTCCGCGGAAGAGGCGGCTTGGTCGCGACCAACGGGCACGGGACCGTCCTTCTGCTGAAAGTCGGAGATCTTCCAGTCCCCATCGACCCACCGCAGCTCGTACGTCGTGGTGTACCAGCTCTCGGAGACCGGGTTCTTGGAGCCTTCGCCGGCCAGGCCGAACAGGGCGGAGTACCAGACAGCCACGCTCGCCGTATCGCCTGCGTACTTTTCCACCTTGGTGCCCACAGGGTTGGCACGAGAGATGAATGTCAGGCCTTCTGGAGCGCTGCCATCCGGATTCAATCCGATACTTTCCAGGAAAGATTGGTCGGAGTAGACCTTGTCCAGGTCATCTTGTCGTGCGCTTGCTACGTCCGGCGCATATACCACTCTGGAAATTTCTCGGCGCTGTTCCTGAGAGAACATGCCGTCGGAAACCAACGCCACGGAGTAGTTCGCCGCCGCGCTCTGCGCCCCCTGCTCGTCGTGGGCGAAGCCGGAGGGGATCGTGCCGTTCTTGCCCTCGACGGGCTTGGTGCCGGTGGCCGCGGTGGGGGCGCTTCCCGCGGTCCCGGGGCTCTTGGCGCCCGGGGCCGCGTCGTCGTCGCTGCCACCGCCCCGGTTGGCGAAGGCGATGGCGGCGACGAGGAGGACGACGATGCCGGTGATCGTCACGAGGGAGCGGGAGTTGCGGACGGGGCGGCGCGCGCCGGGGTTGCCCGGGTCGCCGTCGGGGAGACGGGTACGGGTCTGACGGGTGCCGCCGAGCGTGCTGTACGGGTCGTCCGCCCGGCCCCCCTGGTCCTTGCCGCGGTAGTCGTGCTCGTCACCGGGATTCATGCCGCGTTCGCTCCCTCGGTCGTGTGCAGATCCGCGCAGGACGACGGTAGCCGTGCTGGTTGCCGCTTGAACGCGGTGTGGTGACTCGACATCAGGGAAACGCAACCTCAGCCGGTGGGCGCGACGGGCGGATGGTGGGGAGCGGGCTGGGACGGCCCGGCGGGAACTGGTCGGCGGTGGGTCAGACGGCCATTCCGTATCAGACGGCCATTCCGTACACGATGGTGAACAGGGTCCCCAGGGAGCCGATGATGAAGACCCCTGTCAGCCCCGCCACGATCAGGCCCTTGCCCTGCTCCGCGCTGAACGTGTCGCGCAGTGCCGTCGCTCCGATGCGCTGCTTCGCAGCACCCCAGATCGCGATGCCGAGGCAGAGCAGGATGGCGATGGCCATCACCACCTCGATCATGATGCGCGCCTCGTTGCCCAGCGTCCCGAACGGCCCCCAGTCCGGAGCGATTCCGCCGATGATGGTGGTGATGTCGCCCTTCTCTGCTGCCAGGATCATGTAAGTCACCGCCCCTGTTGGGTAGTTCGCTGCCCGTGCCGTCCGGCATGGGTCGCCTTCTATCTTCGCTGATGAAACCGCGCTCGCACGACGCCTTCCGGGGTCTCTTTACCCGGAATCTCGCACGTGTGACCGGGGTGGCGACCCTGACCTGCGGCTCGTCCGCTCCTCGTGCATATGATCGGTCACTCTGTGTATCACGGGCCGTGACCAGGAGCAACGACGGTGGCCATGGGTTCTGATGCGGTTGCAGCGTTCGCGGGGCACGGCGTGTTCGTATGCGCCGTTCGAGAGCCGTTGGTGCGCCGGTAGTAGGAGAGCGTGACGGCCCCGAGGAGCGGTCCCCAGAGAACGAGCGGCTGGTAGATGACACCGACCAGCAGACGGCCGAGGGGGGTCATGTCCGGGTGGGGGTACGTCCACCACAGCGGCATGGCCGCCCAGAGCGCCGTCAGTGCGAGGGCCCCGGCGGCGGCCGGTACGACGGCGGCCAGCGGGCGAACGGGGCGGCCACCGATGACGGGTATCCGGCGGGGCACCGTTTCGCCCCACGGCCGTACCAGACCGAGGGAGAGCAGGGCGAGCAGCTCGCTCGCGACGGTCAGCGTCAGCATCCACAGTTTGGCGCCCGGGGTGTCGAACGGTACGAACCCGACCGCGGTGTATCCGGACGGGAACCCGCACACCATCGCCAGCCGCCAGAGCCCGGTCGGCAGCGCGAGCAGCGTGATCAGTTGCGCGGCGCGAACCGCCCACCGGGGCGGGGGGAGAGGTGCTGCGGGGGTCGGGGTTGAGGTGGGGGTCGGGGTGGGGCCGGCGGGCTGTTCCTCTCGGGTTCGCATGCGTTCCATCGTGGTTCGCGGGGCGTGGTGGGGCGTCAGCTTCTGTTCCAGAGTCTCCGGTCCTGCGGTACGAGGCCCGGGGGCGGAGGTCCGCCGAGCGGCGGAGAGGGCCTCGGCCCGGGGCCGTGCGAGCGACCGCCACAGTGCGCCGGTGTGTGCGCCGATGTCCGCCGCCCCTTCGTTCGGGTGAACCGGGTGGGCTCAACGGGAACGGGGCCTCTGCTTCGCCCCGGCCGGGAATCCTGGGACCGGGGTGTGTCCGGGGCGTGCAGGGAGCTGCGGCCCCGCGTGTTGACGTACGGCATGTCGCGTACGGCGGATTTGGCACAGTGCCGCTCCACGATCAGGAGAACGGGGTGAGCGGTGTGGGTGGAGTGACCGTGGTGGGGCAGCCGAACGACGGCCGGGAGTGGGCGGGGGCGCCGGTCGGGCCGGCGGGTGCTGCCGAATCGGCGGGGGCGGCTGGGGGAGGGGATCTCCGTCACAGCCGTGGCCCGTGGCTGCGGGCCGCCGCCGGGGCCGACCAGCTGGTCACGCTCCTCGGCCCGGTGAAGAGCGAACTGGAGGTGGCGCACCAGGGCTTGACCGCCGGGGCCGGAGCGCTGTCCGCGCTGGCGGAACTGGGCACCGTGCGGACCTCGTGGGAGCGCCGGATCGAGGAGGCCCGTAAGGAGTGCGGGAGCCTCGGCGGGAAGATGCGTGCGGTCGTCCAGGGCCAGACGCAGGCCAACGAGACGGTGAGGAGCGGCTTCGACGGGGTGAAGACGCCGAGCGTCGGTGGCGCGGGGTGAGCGGGCGGATCGGTCGGGCGGGTTCCGCCCTGACCTGGTCGGCGTTACGTGCGGTGAAGTGTGCCGAACTGGAGCAGGCGGCGGATGGCTGGGGGCGGGTCAGCAACCGGGCGGACGCGGTCCGGGACCGTATCGAGGGAGAGCTTCTGCCGGGCCTGCGCGATACGCAGAAGGGGGAGGCGCCGGACGCGGCCGTGAGGGGGTTGCGGCGGCTGGGGAAGAACTTCCAGTACATCTACACCGAATGCGGGCTGCTGCGGACCACCCTGAACAGCCTGGCCCACGAGATCAAGACCCAGCAGCGGGTGTTGCAGGGGGCGCTGGACGATGCGGCGGCGCTGAGGTTCACGGTGCAGGCGGACGGTTCGGTGACGTATCCGGCGGCGGGGGAAGGTCTGATCGACGGGAAGCCGTTGGCGGGCGGGACGGCGTCGGGGGTGCCGAACCCTGGCATGGTCCCGCCTACGGGGCTCGTCGCTCCCAACCCGAACGCGGGCAAGGCCCAGGACATCGCGGACCGGGTGGCGCAGGCGGTGCGGGCGGCAGCCGATGCGGACTGGCGGTACGCCAGGATCCTGCGGTCGCTGAAGGCGCACGAGGGGCTGGGCGTTCCGGTGGCGACCTGGACGGACGCGGCGGCCGATGCGGTGACGGTACGGGACGCGGCGCGTGGATATTTGAAGGGCGCGATCCCGCACGATGCGAGTCCGGCGGAGCGGAAGGCGTGGTGGGCGGGCCTGACGGACGAACAGCGAGAGGAGTACCTCGCGGTGTACCCGGACCAGATCGGGAACCTGGACGGGATTCCGGCCCTGGTGCGGGACGCGGCGAACCGGGACAACCTCCAGTTGCTGATGGGGAAGCTGGAGGGGCGGGACGACGCCGATTCGGCGACCAAGCTTGCGGCGCTGCGGGAGATCGACCGGCAGCTGCGGGCGGTACCGGAGGTGGGGGAGCCGCCGATGTACCTGCTCGGGATCGGGGATCAGGGGAACGGCCGGGCCATCGTGTCGTACGGGAATCCGGATACGTCGCGGAATGTGGCGGCTTATGTGCCGGGGTTGAATACGTCGTTGGACAAGGAGTTTGCGGAGGGGGATCTGAAGCGGGCGCGTGATCTTGCCATCGTGGCGAATCGGCACGGAGCGCCAGCCGCTGCGATCACCTGGCTCGGATACGACGCACCGCAATCGCCGGATGGGCTTGCGAGCCTAGCCGTGGCTGTAGGAGGCAGGGCGAACGAGGGTGGCTCGACCTTCCGTGAATTCATGAATGGCATGGAAGTGGCAAATGAGAATGCGGATCCGCATATGACGGCTATTGGCCATTCTTATGGGTCTAGGACAGTGGGTGCTGCTGCTCAGGAGTCGGGTGGCATTCCAGGTGTGGACGAGATTGTTTTCGTCGGAAGCCCCGGGGTGGGCGTGGATAGCGCCGACGACTTGGGCGTAGGCAGGGAGCACGTGTTCGTCGGAGCGGCTGCCAACGACATCGTCACGAAAGTTCCCTCCAAGGAGGAATCGGCTACCGGGCTGGTCGAGATGTTGTATCGCGGTCCTGCTGCTGCATACATCCTTGGCGGCCTCGCCGACGGAGGCGACGATGACGTCTGGTTCGGCAGGGACCCGGCCAGCGAATCGTTCGGGGCGAGGCGGTTCGAGGTGGGTGATGGCCCATTTGTGATCGAGAAGGGCAAGCTCAACGTCGACGCGCATTCGGAGTACTTCGATCCTGAAATCGACAGAGCTTCAGTCGAAAACATGGCATTAATCATTGCGGGTCATGCGGGCAGAATTAAGGGAGAAGAGCCGCGTTGATGGCTCGATTTCGTTCGGTAGTGGTGGCCGTTTTGGTAAGTGTTCTACTGGCGGGGTGCGCCGGAGGTCGGGGTGAAGGCATGAATATGCAGGATGCCGCCGAACGTGCGGATGAGATGCTCGACAGCGTTCTGGCCGAAATCGAACCCAGTGTGCGGTGGGTGCATGGCCCGACCACGACGGGGAGTTGCACCGTCACTCGGAGGCGGACGGTCATGACGGTCGTATCACCCCAGCGGAGAGGTAGCTTGCTGGGCGTGGTGGACAGGTTCTGGCGCAAGAGTGGCTACCGAGTGACCGCCATCAACAGCCATGCCGACGCCCCCGCGATTTTCGTGCGGACTCACGATGGATTTCAAGTGAGCCTAACTGTCGCCGACGAGGGTCAAGTGCACTTCGACGTCGACAGCCCCTGCGTCCGCCACTCCGAAGTGGCCCGTTCCACCAGCCCGGCCACCGCGTTCCTCGACCCCGACGCGGAGCTCATCCCCCGCCCCAACATCCACTCCGACTTCTGGTCGGCAGGTGGGTCGTGATCAGGCCACCCTGGCTCAACTGGGCTGGCTCACAAGGGCTTTGAGCCCCGCATTGGGTCCTGGGGCCCATGTCGGGTCCCCTGCTCCTGTGGTCGCATACGCGGAGTGACTGATCTGTCGCCCGTTTCGCCCACTCACGAGGTAGGGGACTGCTCTTGTCCGGCATACGAAGAAGCGTGGTCCCTGTTGGCGTCGATGTAAGCGCTGCCGTAGCGGGTTCCGGCGGGCGGTTGATGCCCCGGCCGTTGCAGGCGGCCCTGATTCTGCTTCACGTTCTCTTCGTGGCGACCCTGGTGGGCGCCGTCCGGGCCCTGTCGACGGCCTCCTCGGTGGACGCGGTCGACGCGTACCTCCTCGGGCTGCTGCTCTACGCGTCGTTACCCGGGGTCGCCGTCTTCGTGCTGTCGCTGTGCGTCCGTCACGGCGGGGTTCGCGTCTGGTACGGGCTCCTCGCCGTGCTGGCCTGGATCGTCCTCGGTGCCCTTGCCGAGCTCAGCGGCGGGGCCGAGGGCCTGGGCCTCGCGCGGCTGGCCATACCGGTGGCCGCCGTCGTCCTGCTGTGCCGACCGGGTAGCCGCCGGTGGTTCCGCAGCGGCGTGGAGCAACGCGCCGAGCAACGGCTGTTCAGCTTCGCCGGGATGATGAAGCTTCGCCGCGACGGCGGGCAGACCGCGCTGGAGTACCTCGGCCTCGTCCTGGTCGTCGTCGCTCTCGTCGGCGGGCTCATGGCCACGGGGACCGGGCAGCAGCTCACCGCGGAGATCCGCAGCGCGATCTGTGAACTGACCGGCAGTTCGTGCCCGGCGCCGGGGCGCGACGTCGTGGCCGGTGGTGGCAGCACTGGCGGGAGCACCGGGGGCAGCGGCCCTCAAGACGCCCCCGGGGCCGACGCCGAGGGCCCTGGTGCAGTCGGCGAGTCCAGCCTCACCGGTGGTACCGGCAGCACCGGTACCAGGGGTGAGAGCGGCGACACAGGTGACTCAGGTGACACAAGCACCAGCGGTAGCAATGGCGCCACTGGCACCAGTGGTAGCGCTGGCTCCCCTGGCACCAGCGGTAGCACTGGCACTACAGGCACTACTACAGGCACTACAGGCACCACCGGTAGCACCGGCCGCCCCGGCACCCCTGGTGACTCCCACGCCACCGCCGGCGACACCCCACCGCCCCCCTCGGCACCCCCCAAGGCAGCACCCCCTTCCCCCACAGCGACTTCATCGTGCCGGTTGACGCGGGTAGACCCGCAGGTGCCAACGGCGGCGGGTTCGTCGGCGGGTTTCTCGGGGACGGGCTGGGGGGTGATGTCCGCGGGGTCGTCGATGCCGTGCTGCGGCCGGGGGAGACCGGGCGGGGCATCGTCGAGCAGTGGGGGCGTGACACCCGCGGCGCGGAGCAGAAGTGGGCGCGCGGTGACTACATCGGCGCGGCCTGGGACTGGAACAAGGCCGTCGGCGGTGCCGGCGCCGGGCTGGCGATGCCCGGGTCCGGGGCGCGGGTCGATGCCGAGGTGCGGGACGCCGAGCGCGCGCACCTCGGCGAGCGGATCCCGCAGAACGCCACGCCCGCCCAGCGCAAGGCCTGGTGGGACGGGCTCTCGCCGGAGGAGCGGGAGCGGTACATCGAGCTCGTCCCGGAGCGGATCGGCAACCTCGACGGCATCCCCGTCCTCGCCCGGGACGCCGCCAACCGCCGTAACCTTCCGGCGCTCATCGACAAGCTGGAGAAGGTCGACACCGACAAGGCCCGCGACCAGCTGGCCGGGCTGCGCGAGATCGAGCGGCAGTTGAACGAGAACGGGAAGCCGCCCATGTATCTCATCGGGATCGGGGACGAAGGGAATGGGCGAGCCATCGTGTCCTTCGGGAATCCTGATGCCTCGCAGCATGTGTCCGCCTATGTGCCGGGGCTCAACACCTCCCTCGACGAGGAGTTCGCCAAGAACGACCTTGGGCGGGCCCGGGACACTGCGATCGGGGCGCAGGGGTACGACGAGTCCACGGCGTCCATCGTCTGGCTCGGGTACGACGCCCCGCAGCTGCCGGACCAGGACGGGGTGGCCGGCTACTTCGCCGTCATGGGCACCGGGCGTGCCGAGAAGGGCGGGGTGGCGTACCGCGACTTCATGGGCGGGATCTCCGTCACCAACCAGAACAAGGACCCGCATCTGACCGCCATCGGGCACTCCTACGGGTCCCGGACCGTCGGCGCGGCCGCGGCCCGGCCCGGGGGGATTCCCGGGGTCGACGACATCATCCTCGTCGGCAGCCCGGGGGTCGGCGTCGATCACGCCGTGGACCTCGGCGTCGGCAGCGAGCACGTCTTCGTCGGGGCTGCCGCCAACGACCCGGTGACCAAGCTGCCCTCGAAGACCCAGGTCGTGGTGGGCGGGCTCGGGCTGGCCCTGGGCGGTCCCGGCGGGGCGTACATCGCCGGAGATCTGGCCGATCCGGGTGACGACGACCTCTGGTTCGGGAAGGATCCCGCGAGCAAGGCGTTCGGGGCGCGGCGCTTCCCGGTGGCCGACGGTCCGCCCCTCGTCAGCGGGAGCGGCATCAGCCTGGACTCGCACTCGAACTACTTCAGCCCGGAACGCGACGCCGTGTCCGCGGACAGCATCGCCCTGATCGTGTCGGGCAACGCCGACCGGCTCAAGATGGAGGAACCGAAGTGAGGCGAGCGAAGCGGGCCCTGCCCCCCGTCGCGGTGGTCCTGGTCCTGGCCCTCGGGGTTCCGCTGGCCGGGTGCGGGAGCGAGAGCGGTTCGCGGGGGACGGTGTGAGCGCCGGGGAGGAGAGCGGGAAGGAGGAGGGCATGGATATGCAGGAAGCCGCCGAGCGGTCCGACGCCATGCTCGATGCCGTTCTGGAAGGCATCGATCCCGATGTGCAGTGGGCCCATGGGCCGACCACCACCCGGGCCTGCGGGGTGACCCGTCGGCGTACGGTCATGACCGTCGTCTCTCCGGAACGCCGGCAGACCTTCCTCGACCGCGCCGAGACGTTCTGGCGGAAGAACGACTACCGGATCAAGGCGGTCAACAAGGACGAGAAGTTCCCGGCGGTCTACGCGGTCACCCGGAGCGGATTCGGTGTCAGCGTCTCCTTCCGGGGGAAGGGGCAGGCCTTCCTGGAGGCCGACAGTCCCTGTGTGAAGGAGTCGAAGGTCGCCGCCCCCACCTCCGCGCCGAACGGTCCGGCCTACGAGGACGTCTACCCGCTGCCCCGGCCCAACGTCCGTTCCGACTTCTGGTCGGGAGAGGGGGGATGAGGCATCGTCAGCTCTGTGGCCGGTGAGCCGGCGGCGCCCCCGTGTGCTTCGGGTGCGCCGGTGGTGTGCCGCGGATGACTCGTACACACCGTCGAAAACACCTCTGAAGCACGTCCCGATGGGGGATGGTTGAGGGGTGCGGAAATTCTGGGTGTTCGGTGGCATCGGCGTCGGCATGGTCCTGTGCTTCCTGGCGCTGCTCGTCGTCGGTACGTACTCCGCCGCCGCCGGGCTCGCCGGGTCGGGGGGCGGCGGGGCCGTCGCGCTGGCCAAGGGGGCGGTGCCCGCGCGCTTCCAGCCCCTCGTGCAGAAGTGGGGCAACCTCTGTCCCGCCATCAACCCCGCCCTGCTGGCCGCGCAGTTGTACCAGGAGAGCGGCTGGAACCCGAGGGCGCAGAGCCACGCCGCCGCGCAGGGCATCGCCCAGTTCATCCCCGGCACCTGGGCCACGCACGGGATCGACGGCAACGGCGACGGCAAGCGGGACGTGTGGGACCCCGCCGACGCGATCCCCTCGGCCGCTTCCTACGACTGCGAGCTCGCCGGGTACGTGAAGAAGGTGCCGGGCGATCCGACGAGCAACATGCTCGCCGCGTACAACGCCGGTGCCTACGCGGTGATCAAGTACGGCGGTGTGCCTCCTTATAAAGAGACGCAGAACTACGTCAAGATCATTCGGTCCCTGGAGAAGAGCTTCGCCCGTCCCGTCGGCCGGGTCGCGCCCTCCCGGCAGGCCGCCGGGGCCATCTACTTCGCGCAGAAGAAGCTCGGCACGCCCTATCTGTGGGGCGGCAACGGGACGCCCGAGCAGCAGGGGCGGTTCGACTGTTCCGGGCTGACCCAGGCCGCGTACCGGACTGTCGGGATCGAGCTGCCGCGCGTTGCCAACGACCAGTACAACGCCGGGCCGCATCCCTCGCGGGACGAGCTGCTCCCGGGGGATCTGGTGTTCTTCTCCGACGACCTCACCAATTCGCGGGCCATCCGGCACGTCGGGCTGTACGTCGGGGGCGGCTATATGATCAATGCGCCGTTCACCGGGGCGGTCATCCGGTTCGACAAGATCGACACACCGGACTACTTCGGTGCGACCCGGGTCACCAAGGACGGTGCCGCCGCCCTTCCGACCGACCTGCCCACGGGGTGACGTACGTCTCGCGCGGGCTTCCGGAGCGGCGAAGGGTGCTGACGGGCAGTCGGCCCCGGCGGGAACTCTCCGTGAAGCCTGGGCCCTGAGCTGCGACGACGAGTCACTCTTCGATAACGTCATAGTGATCATTCGGTGGAGAACGGAACGCACGCGACGCCCGGGCCGTTCCCTGGACAGGGAACGGAACGCCACGCGCCCTGACCATGCGTCGCAGTGACGCTGTGCGGTGCAGTGCGGTGACGGATCGCACCGGATACGGGGGTTCGACCAGGGCGGCGCGCAAGGACGCGCGTCGCAGCAGAGAAGCAGACAAGGCAAGGGGCCGCAGCAGATGGCTGGACTCGAACTCGACGGGTCGAACCCGGACGTCAGTCTGCTCTACGACATCAACGGCCTCGCGAAGGCCGCTCCGACCTGGTTCGACCGGGTCATGGAGTACGTCGGCGAGTACGGGATCATGTTCGGTCTCGTCCTGGTGGGCCTGTGGTGCTGGTGGAGCATGCGGGGGCGCGGGACGGCCGAGGACGCCGTGACGTCCGCCGCCGCCATCGTCTGGGCGCCGCTCGCCGCCGCCATCGCGATCCTCATCAACATCCCCATCCGCGGCTTCGTCGAACGGCCGCGCCCCTTCAACGACCACGACGGCCTTGAGGTCCTGATCCACGGCAAGACGGACTTCTCGTTCGTCAGCGACCACTCCACCCTGGCCATGGGCATCGCCGTCGGCATCTTCGTGGCGAACCGGAAGTTCGGCTTCTACGCGATCGGCCTCGCGCTCTTCGCCGGGTTCAGCCGGGTCTACATGGGCGTCCACTATCCGACCGACGTGATCGGCGGCTTCGCCCTCGGTACGGCCGTCACTCTGCTGCTGGCCCCGCTCGCCATGGCGCTGCTGACCCCGCTGATGGCGGCGGTCGCCCGCTCGCCGCGGGTCGGCTGGTTCGTCCGGTCGAAGAGCGCGGCCGTCGCGTACGCGGACGAGCGCGGCGAGGCGGTCGGCATCCCCGAGCCGCGGCCCGGGTCCCGGCGGGGCGACCCGGGCGAGAAGGACCTGGCCGCCTGACCCTTCCGGGGTCCCTGCCTCCGCCTCCCGCTCCCCTCGTTCCCCCAGGTGCTTTCCGCGCCTGGGGGTTCGTGCTGTACGGGCCCGGGTGCGGCGCAGCCTTACGGCGGACCCGCGCGGTGGATCAGGGGGCGGCGAGGTGTTCGGCGGCGTCCGTGCGGGCCCGGTCCCGGGATCTGCGTGCCGGGCCCGACCAGCCGCAGCTGCAGCGGGCCAGGCAGAACGAGCCTCGTTCGATCGTCGTGGCGCTGTGCCCGGCGGGCGAGCCCGGAGGGGGAGGCTCCGGCAGCGACGCGGACAGCGGTTCCGAGAGGGCGGGGGCGGTCCGGACGGGGGTGCGCGGCGCGGCGGTGGTGCTGGCCGCGGCGGGGGAATCCTCATGCACCCGTCCACGGTACTGGCCCCGGAGCCCCCGTGGCGTGACGGGGGACGGCGGCGGTCGTTATGCGGAGCGGGTCAGGGCTCGGCCGGGCGGCAGTCGTTGGGGGTTGGCAGGCGATGGTGGTGCAGCAGTACAGGGACGGAGGCCGGGCCCGTGCTGTCCGCGCCCTCACCGCGGTCGGGGTGCTCGCGGTCACCGCCGGGTGTTTCGGCGGGGACGGCGGCGGTGCCGCCGACGGCTCCGGGCAGCGCTCCGTGGCCGCCGACCGGCCGCTCGACCGGCTCGGGCAGGCGGCGGACGTCCTCGTCGAGGCAGGCGGTGCGGAGACCCGTACGTCGATGGAGACGGCAGCCGGCGGTACGCGGGTGACGATCCGGGGACAGGGGACGTACGACTTCCGCAGACAGATGGGACGGCTGCGGGTGGTGCTCCCCAAGGACGCCGCGGGCAAGGACGCCGCCGGTGCGGGCGACCACCGGCCGATCACCGAGCTGCTGGCCCCCGGGGCGCTGTACATGAAGAATCGCGGCGCCGGGGTGCCCGACGGCAAGTGGGTCAGGATCGACACCACCGGGCTGAAGGACGGCAACCTCGTCTCCGGCGGGGTCACCGACCCGATGGCGGCGGCCGAACTGCTGCGCGGCGCGGCCGATGTGACGTACGCGGGGAAGACGGAGCTGGCCGGGGTGACGGTGCATCACTACCGGGGCGTCGCCGACCTGGGCCGGGCCGCGCGGGCCGCTTCGCCGCAGTCGCGCGGGGCGCTGAGTGCGGCGGCGAAAGGGTTCCGCAAGGACGCCGTGCCCTTCGACGCCTACCTCGACGAGGACGGCCGGCTGCGGAAGGTCCGGCACCGCTTCACCTTTTCCTCCGACGCCCGGGGCCCGGAGGTGTCGGTGGTCTCGACGCTGCTGCTGTACGGGTTCGGGCTGCCGGTCACGGTGACGCTGCCGGACGAGGACGCGATCTACACCGGCGAGATCCGGCAGGGCTGAGGGGGTGCCGGCCGAAGGGGACGAAGGTGCCGGGCGAGGCGGGGGTGCCAGGCCAGGCGGGGGTGCCGGGCGAGGCGGGGGCGCCGGGCGGGGCGGGGAGGCTCGGGTACCGGGACGGGCCGGGGGTGGGGCCGGTTGGGAGGGGGCTCAAAATGGTCCGTCCGTGCCATGCGCGGCACGTATCGCGCTCCCTAGGCTGGGATGTCGGTGTTGCCAGAGGCCGGGTACGGCCGGGAGGACGGCAGAGAGAGGTGACGCACGTGGTGACGCTCAGCGCTCCGAACGCTCAGGACTGTGTGGCCCTCGCCGAGATCGAGCTGTGCGGCGAGCTGATGATCGCCGCGTCGGCCGCGGGCGAGGAGCGCCTCAGTCCCGACCGTATCGACGAAGTGCTCGACGTCCGGGGCGCGGAGTCCTGGGCGACGGTCCCCCGGCAGGCCGCCCGTCGACGGTGACGCCCGCCGAGGGGGAGGCCCGTACCCGTCCCGCCGCCGGAACCTCCCGCGCGGTCGCGCGTCATGTACGGAGCAGCCGGGCGATCGCCTTCGTGGCCTCCTCGACCTTCGCGTCGATCTCCTCGCCGCCCTTGACCGCCGCGTCGGCCACGCAGTGGCGCAGGTGCTCCTCCAGCAGCTGGAGGGCGAAGGACTGCAGCGCCTTGGTGGAGGCCGACACCTGCGTGAGTATGTCGATGCAGTAGACGTCCTCGTCGACCATGCGCTGCAGGCCGCGGATCTGGCCCTCGATCCGGCGCAGGCGTTTGAGGTGCTCGTCCTTCTGGTGGTGGTAGCCGTGGATGCCGCGGTCGTGGTCCGTGACGATGTCCACAGGTGCGGTCGCCCCCGTGTCCGGAGCCGCCACGTCAGCCGTGCCGGCCGCTTCCGTCCCCGTGGTTCCGGCCTCGGCCCCGGTCCCGGTCGTGGTCATCTGCGTCCTCCCGTTGTCCTGATATACCCCTGCCGGGTATATCGTAACGAATCCTGCCCAAACGTGACCGGGGGTCCGTGTTGATCGCCCTGTCCGATGGGCGACACTGAAGAACGCCGGTTAGCCGTGGCCGGATGATGCGCCTAGCATCAGCCTGACCGAATCCAGAGCATCCCGAGGACCCCACGTGCGCTTTCGTCTGACCCCCAGGGAGACGAGCTTCTACGACATGTTCTCCGCCTCCGCGGACAACATTGTCACGGGCTCGAAACTCCTGATGGAACTGCTCGGGGCGGATTCTGCCTCCCGAGTCGAGATCGCGGAGCGTATGCGGGCAGCGGAGCACGCGGGGGACGACGCGACCCACGCGATCTTCCACCAGCTGAACTCCTCCTTCATCACGCCGTTCGACCGTGAGGACATCTACAAACTGGCGTCCTCGCTCGACGACATCATGGACTTCATGGAGGAGGCCGTCGACCTGGTCGTCCTCTACCAGGTCCAGGAGCTCCCCAAGGGTGTCGAGCAGCAGATCGAGGTGCTGGCCCGGGCGGCGGAGCTGACCGCCGAGGCCATGCCGGGGCTGCGGACGATGGACAACCTCACGGAGTACTGGATCGAGGTCAACCGGCTGGAGAACCAGGCCGACCAGATCCACCGCAAGCTGCTGGCCCACCTCTTCAACGGCAAGTACGACGCCATGGAGGTGCTGAAGCTCAAGCAGATCGTGGATGTGCTGGAAGAGGCGGCTGACGCGTTCGAGCACGTCGCGAACACCGTGGAGACCATCGCGGTCAAGGAGTCCTGAACCTCGTGGACACCTTTGCGCTGATCGTGACCATCGGTGTCGCGCTCGGCTTCACGTATACGAACGGCTTCCACGACTCCGCGAACGCCATCGCCACCTCGGTCTCCACCCGGGCGCTGACCCCGCGTGCGGCTCTGGCGATGGCGGCGGTGATGAACCTGGCCGGCGCCTTCCTGGGCCAGGGGGTCGCCAAGACCGTCAGCGAGGGCCTGATCGCCACGCCCGTCGGGCAGAAGGGGATGGGGATCCTGTTCGCGGCGCTCGTCGGCGCGATCATCTGGAACCTGATCACCTGGTACTACGGCCTCCCCTCCTCGTCCTCGCATGCCCTGTTCGGCGGCATGGTCGGGGCGGCGCTGGCCGGTGGCACGGACGTCATCTGGTCCGGTGTGCTGGAGAAGATCGTCATCCCGATGTTCATCTCGCCGTTCGTCGGCCTGATCGTCGGCTATCTGGTGATGGTCGGCATCATGTGGATCTTCCGCAACGCCAACCCGCACAAGGCCAAGCGCGGCTTCCGGATCGCGCAGACGGTCTCGGCGGCGGGCATGGCGCTCGGCCACGGCCTCCAGGACGCGCAGAAGACGATGGGCATCGTGGTGATGGCCCTGGTCATCGCCGACATCGAGGGCCCGAACGACGAGATCCCCATCTGGGTCAAGATCGCCTGTGCCGTGATGCTCTCGCTGGGTACGTACGCGGGCGGCTGGCGCATCATGCGTACCCTCGGCCGCAAGATCATTGAGCTGGACCCGCCGCAGGGCTTCGCGGCGGAGACCACCGGCGCCTCGATCATGTTCGGTTCGGCGTTCCTCTTCCACGCGCCGATCTCGACCACTCACGTCATCACCTCCGCGATCATGGGCGTCGGCGCCACCAAGCGGGTCAACGCCGTGCGCTGGGGCGTCGCGAAGAACATCATCCTGGGCTGGTTCATCACCATGCCCGCCGCGGCCCTGGTCGCGGCGCTGAGCTACGGGGCCGTCCTGCTGCTCTTCGGCTGAGGGAGTGGAACCCCCGCCGTTGACACGTGTGGGTCCGCCCCCGTACTCGTACGAGTACGGGGGCGGACCCTTTCGCCTTGTGGTGGCACCGCCATGCAGCACCGCAAGGCCGTATCGGGGCGACGGCGTACGGCTCAGCCGAAGCGGCCGGAGATGTAGTCCTCCGTGGCCTGGACCGACGGGTTGGAGAAGATCCGCTCGGTCTCGTCGATCTCGATGAGCCGGCCGGGCTTGCCGACCGCCGCGAGATTGAAGAACGCGGTGCGGTCCGAGACGCGGGCCGCCTGCTGCATGTTGTGCGTCACGATGACGATCGTGAATTGTTCCTTCAGCTCGCCGATCAGGTCCTCGATGGCGAGGGTGGAGATCGGGTCGAGCGCCGAGCACGGCTCGTCCATCAGCAGGACCTGCGGCTCGACCGCGATGGCGCGGGCGATGCACAGACGCTGCTGCTGGCCGCCGGAGAGCCCGGAGCCGGGCTTGTTGAGCCGGTCCTTGACCTCGTTCCAGAGGTTCGCGCCGCGCAGGGACTTCTCGACGACGTCGTTCAGCTCGCTCTTGCGGTAGCTGCCGTTCAGCCGCAGGCCCGCCGCCACGTTGTCGAAGATCGACATGGTGGGGAAGGGGTTGGGGCGCTGGAAGACCATGCCGACCGTGCGGCGCACGGTGACCGGGTCGACGTTGGAGGCGTAGAGGTTCTCGTCGTCCAGCAGCACCTTGCCCTCGACGCGGCCGCCGGGGGTGACCTCGTGCATCCGGTTCAGGGTGCGCAGGAAGGTGGACTTGCCGCAGCCGGACGGGCCGATGAAGGCCGTCACGGAGCGGGGCTCCACGGTCATCGAGATGTCCTCGATGGCCTTGTGGCTGCCGTAGTAGGCGGTGAGGCCGCTGATGTCGATGCGCTTGGCCATGGGAATCACTGCTTCTTTCGGAGGTCGCTGATGGCCGCGTCAGCGACCGGTCTTCGGGGCCTTCCAGCGGGCGATGCCGCGGGCCACGAGGTTGAGGATCATGACGAAGGCGATCAGCACCAGGGCCGCCGCCCAGGCGCGGTCGTAGGACGCGGCCTCGCCGATCTTGTACTGCTCGTAGATGTAGAACGGCAGCGAGGACTGGGCGCCTTCGAAGGGGTTCGCGTTGATCAGCTGGCTGCCGAAGACCAGCAGGATGATCGGGGCCGTCTCACCGGCGATACGGGCGATGGCGAGCATGACGCCCGTGGTGATGCCGCCGATCGCGGTCGGCAGGACCACCTTGAGGATGGTGCGCCACTTCGGGATGCCGAGGGCGAGGGAGGCCTCGCGCAGCTCGTTGGGGACGAGCTTGAGCATCTCCTCGGTGGAGCGGACCACGACGGGGATCATCAGGATCGTCAGGGCGAGCGCGCCCATCAGGCCGGAGGGCTCCAGGTTGGCGATCAGCATGATCGACAGGATGAAGAGACCGGCCACGATGGACGGGATGCCCGTCATCACGTCGACGAAGAAGGTGACGGCCTTGGCCAGCGAGCCCTTGCCGTACTCGACGAGGTACACGGCGGTCAGCAGGCCGAGCGGGGCGGAGATCACCGTGGCGATGCCGACCTGCTCCAGGGTGCCGATCAGCGCGTGGTAGACGCCGCCGCTGGCCTCGGAGCCGAGCACGCCGGCCATCGAGTGGGTGAGGAAGTAGCCGTCGAGGCGTTCGGCGCCGCGGACGATCGTGGTCCAGAGCAGCGAGGCGAGCGGGACGACGGCGACCAGGAAGCAGACCCACATCACGCTGGTGGCGAGGCGGTCCCTGGCCTGGCGCTGGTTCTCGACGACCGTCGTGGCGACGTAGGAGACGGCCAGGAAGAACAGGGCCGAGATCAGGCCCCACTGGATGCGGCTCTCCCAGCCGGCGGCCAGCGAGAGGCCGACGCCGAGCGCGACGGAGACGACGGCGAAGCCGAGCGGCGCGAGGCGGGGCAGGGAGCGGCTGCCGAGGCTGCTGCTGGGGGAGGGCGAGGCGGGCGACGGGCGTTCCATGACGCCGGTGGGTGCGTGGCTCATGCGTTGGCCCCCGAGTACTCCTTGCGGCGGGCGATGATGAGCCGGGCCGCGCCGTTGACCAGCAGGGTGAGGACGAAGAGGACGAGGCCGGAGGCGATCAGGGCGTCCCGCCCGAACGCGTCGGCCTCGCCGAACTTGGCCGCGATGTTCTGGGCGAACGTGCCGCCGCCCGGGTTGAGCAGGTGCAGCGAGATGAGGAAGCTCGGGGAGAGGACCGTGGCGACGGCCATCGTCTCACCGAGCGCGCGGCCGAGGCCCAGCATCGAGGCGGAGATGATGCCGGAGCGGCCGAAGGGCAGCACGGAGAGGCGGATGACCTCCCAGCGGGTGGCGCCGAGCGCGAGCGCGGCCTCCTCGTTCATCTTCGGGACCTGGAGGAAGACCTCGCGGCTGACGCTGGTCACGATCGGCAGGATCATGATCGCGAGGAGGATGCCGACGGTGAAGAGCGAGCGGGCGACGCCGACCTCGGTCTTCTCGAAGATGTACGTCCAGCCGAAGAACTGGTCGAGCCAGAGGTTCAGGCCCTCCAGGTACGGCACGAGGACGAGGGCGCCCCAGATGCCGTAGACGATGCTGGGCACGGCGGCGAGCAGGTCGACCACGTACGCGATCGGGGCGGCCAGCTTGCGCGGCGCGTAGTGCGAGATGAACAGGGCGATGCCGACAGCGATCGGAACCGCGATGAGCATCGCGATGATCGAGCTGACGACCGTGCCGAAGAGCAGGACCGCGATGCCGAAGACCGGGGGGTCGCCGGCCGGGTTCCAGTCGAAGGTGGTGAGGAAGTTGCCCTCGTTCTTCGAGATGGCGATCACGGAGCGGTACGTGAGGAACACGGCGATCGACGCCATGATCACGAGCAGCAGGATGCCCGAGCCGCGGGAGAGGCCCAGGAAGATCTTGTCGCCCGCGCGCCCGGTGGACTTGGGGAGGCCCGGCCGTTCCGGCGGGGCCGGCGGGGCCGGCGGCATGTCTATGCGAGTGGTGGAAGCCATGGTCTTTCCGGTCTGTGTGGGGGAGCCGTGGCTCCCCTGGCGGCGGTGCACCGGATGGTCGGAGCGGCCGGGTCCGCGAGGGGCCCGGCCGCCTCGGGGTGTTACGAGAGGGAGCCGATGGTCTCGCGGACCTTGGCGTTGATCTCGGCCGGGATCGGGGCGTAGCCGGCGTCGGTCAGGATCTTCTGGCCGTCGTCGGAGGCGGCGTAGGAGAGGAAGGACTTGACGGTGTCGAGCGTCTCGGGCTTGTTGCCGCTGTCGCAGACGACCTCGTACGTCACGAGGACCAGCGGGTAGGCGCCCTCGGCCTTGGTGGTGTAGTCGAGGTCGAGCGCCAGGTCCTTGCCGGTGCCCTTGATCTTGGCGGCGGCGATGGCCTTGGAGGCGTTCTCCGAGGTGGCCTGGACCGGGGTGGAGCCGCCGGTGTTGATGTCCACGGTCGGGATGGACTGGGACTTGGCGTAGGAGAGCTCGAAGTAGCCGATCGCGCCGTCGACCTGCTTCACCTGGGCGGCGACGCCGGAGGAGCCGGACGCGGCCTGGCCACCGGGGGCCGGCCACTTCTTCTCGGCCTCGTACTTCCAGTCGTCCGGAGCGGCGGCACCGAGGTACTTGCCGAGGTTCTGCGTGGTGCCGGAGTCCTCGGAGCGGTGGAAGGCCTGGATGGCCTTGTCCGGCAGGTCGACGCCGTCGTTCAGCTTGGCGATCGCCGGGTCGTTCCACTTCTTGATCTTGCTGTCGAAGATCTTGGCGAGGGTCGGGGCGTCCAGCGTGAGCTTGTCGACACCCTCCAGCTTGAAGCCGATCGCGACCGGGCCGCCGACCATCGGCAGGTTGATGCCCTGGCCGGTCTTGCACATCTTCTTGGAGTCGGCGACCTCTTCGGGCTTCAGCGCCGAGTCGGAGCCGGCGAAGCCGACGGTGCCCTGGTTGAAGGCGACGATGCCCTCGCCGGAGGAGGACGAGTTGTAGTTGATCTCCACACCGGAGCAGGCGGCCATGTAGTTCTTGACCCAGAGGTCCATGGCGTTCTTCTGAGCGCTGGAGCCGGAAGCGCGCAGCTGACCCTTGGCCTTGCCGCAGTCGACGTTCGACGCGGCGGTCGTCTTCTCGCCGGCGCCGGCCGTGCCGCCGCCCGTGTTGTCGTCCGAACCGCACGCCGTGAGGACCAGGGCGCCGGAGACGGCGAGGGCACCGAGCGCGGTGGCACGAAGCCGGTTCTTGCGCTGAAGCTTCACTTTCGGGTGTTCCTTCCAGGAGCCGCCGTGGTCGTTTCGTTCTACGACGGCGTGCGATGAGGAGGGGTGCTGTGGCTTGCCGCCGCGCACCTTGTACGTCCGAAATTAGGCAGAACAGGTGAAGCCGTCGACGGGGGAGAGTGAACGGCAGGTGAACCGTGTCGGGCAGGCGGGTGCGGGGCCGGTCCGAAGCGGTGGTCAGGACGTGGAGAGGACGTCCAGGAACGCGGTCAGCTGCCGGACGTCACGGGGCTGGGTGAGCAGGGCGCGGGCGGGGTCGGGGGCCAGCCACAGGACACGGTCCACCTCGTCGTTGGCGGTGAACGAGCCGCCGGTCGCCTCGGCCGCCCAGTACGCGACCTCCTTGGGCCGGCCGTCCACCGGATAGCGGGAGGCCGGCAGCGGCTCGCCGAGGGCACAGTGGTGGCCGGTCTCTTCCAGCACTTCCCGTACGGCGGCGGCGCGCGGGTCCTCGCCGCGCTTCAGCTTGCCCTTGGGGAAGGACCAGTCGTCATAGCGGGGGCGGTGGACGAGGCAGACCTCCACGCCGCCGCCCGGGACGCGCCGCCACAGCACGCATCCCGCGGCGCGGATCACGAGGTCGCGCGAGCCGCCGCTCATGACGCCGTCAGCGCCGTGGCGTACGGCCAGGCCTCGCGGAACACCGCCCGCGCCGCCTCCACCTCGTGGCGCTGGTCCGCGTGGAGCACGCCCAGCGCGTACGCCGTGGCCGGGGCGATCCGAGGGGTGCGGGCAGCCGCGGCCGCCGCCGCGGCCGCCTCCACCGCGTCCCGGTGCAGATCGAGGGCGTGCCCGCAGGAGGCGAGGGCCGGCGCGGCGGCGCCGAGGACGACCTCGTGGGCGTACCGGTGGAGCCGCAGCAGCAGACGGGCCTGGTGCCAGGCGGCGTCCTGCGCCTCGTTGTACGGCTCGGAGTCGGCGGGCGGGAGGGCGGCCACGGCGGCGAGGAGGCGTTGCTCGGCGCGCTCGGCGGGCTCCAGCAGGGCCTCGGCGGTCCGGCCCGTGGCGCCGGGGGCCAGCGGTACGTCGGAGGCCAGGAGCGCGACGGCGTCGGCGACCGCGTGGAACCGGGAGGAGCCGAGCGCCTGGAGGGCCGCGGAGTGCGACCGGGTCCGGGCGAGGGTGAGGCGGCGTTCCAGCAGCGCCCCGGCCCGCGCGGCCCCGACCCCGAGGGCGGCGCGGCCCTGGGCGTCGGACGCGGCGGCTTGCCCGCCGGCGGATCTGGCCCCCCGGGCGGCGGGCAGGGCGGGGCCGGAGAGCTGGTGCAGGGCCTCGACGAGCCGGGTGAGCCGGTTGGCGTAGGCGTGTTCGCGGGCGAGTACGCCGGAGAGCCAGGCCAGCTCGGCGCGGAGCTGGTCGGCCCAGTGCGGGTCGAGGGCGGCCCGGAAGGTGTGCAGGGAGCCGCTGATCCGGCGGGCCGCGCGGCGCAGGGCGCGGGTGGCGGCCGCGGCGTCGTGGCCGCCGGATTCGGCGGGGGCGCTGTGCTCGTGGTGCAGACGCAGGCTGCGCAGGAAGTCGGCGGCCTGCCCCCGGAGGTAGGGCGCGAGGACCGCCTCCGTGGTCAGGTCCCCGGCGCAGTGGCCCTCCGCGGCGCGGGCCGCGGTGAGGCGGCCCCGCTCGTCGGCCTTGTCCGGCGGAGTGCCCGGCGACGCGTCGGCGCCGGTCCCGGCCGCCGGTGTCTCGGCGCCTGCCCCCGGGGCGGGATCCGTCGTGGACCGGGTCGTCGTCTGCTGGTCAGGGCGTCGCACGCCTGCGCCTCCGGGCGTCGATGAGCATTTCCTGGACGTGCCGCAACGGCTGGCCGTCCGCGTCCGTGGCGTGCCGGGTCCAGTCCCCGTCGGGGCCCAGGTGCCAGGAGGAGGTGGTGTCGGCCATACCGGTCTCCAGGAGTCGGCTGAGTGCGGCGCGGTGGGCGGGGTCGGTGACCCGGACCAGAGCTTCGATCCGGCGGTCGAGGTTGCGGTGCATCATGTCGGCGCTGCCGAACCACACCTCGGGCTCGCCGCCGTTGCCGAAGGCGAAGATCCGGGAGTGTTCGAGGAAGCGGCCGAGTACGGAGCGGACCCGGATGTTCTCGGAGAGCCCGGCGACCCCGGGGCGGATCGCGCAGATCCCACGCACCCAGATGTCGACGGGGACGCCCGCCTGGGCGGCCCGGTAGCAGGCGTCGATGATCGCTTCGTCGACCATCGAGTTGACCTTGAACCGGACGTAGGCGGGGCGGCCCGACCGGTGGTGGGCGATCTCCTTGTTGATGCGGGCGATCAGCCCGTCCCGCAGCGACTTCGGGGCGACCAGGAGGCGGCGGTAGGTCTCGCGGCGGGAGTAGCCGGAGAGCCGGTTGAACAGGTCGGAGAGGTCCGCCCCGACCTGTGGGTCCGCCGTGAGCAGACCGAGGTCCTCGTACAGCCGGGCCGTCTTGGGGTGGTAGTTGCCGGTGCCGACGTGGGAGTACCGGCGCAGGGTGTCGCCCTCCTGGCGGACGACGAGCGAGAGCTTGCAGTGGGTCTTCAGCCCGACGAGCCCGTAGACGACGTGGCAGCCCGCCTCCTCCAGCTTGCGGGCCCACTTGATGTTGGCCTGCTCGTCGAAGCGGGCCTTGATCTCGACGAGGACGAGGACCTGTTTGCCGGACTCGGCCGCGTCGATGAGGGCGTCGACTATCGGGGAGTCGCCGGAGGTCCGGTACAGCGTCTGCTTGATGGCCAGCACGTCCGGGTCGCCCGCCGCCTGCTCCAGGAACGCCTGGACGGAGGTGGAGAACGAGTCGTACGGGTGGTGGAGCAGCACATCCCGTTCGCGCAGGGCGGCGAAGATGTCGGGCGCGGACGCGGACTCCACCTCGGCCAGGTCCCGGTGGGTGCCCGCGATGAACTTCGGGAACTTCAGCTCCGGCCGGTCCAGCGACGCGATCGCGAACAGCCCGGTCAGGTCGAGCGGCCCGGGCAGCGGGTAGACCTCCGCCTCGGACACCTTCAGCTCGCGGACCAGCAGGTCCAGCACGTACGGGTCGATGGACTCCTCGACCTCCAGCCGGACCGGCGGGCCGAAGCGGCGGCGCATGAGCTCCTTCTCCAGTGCCTGGAGCAGGTTCTCCGCGTCGTCCTCCTCGACCTCCAGGTCCTCGTTCCTGGTGACCCGGAACATGTGGTGCGCCAGCACCTCCATCCCCGGGAACAGCTCCTCCAGGTGCGCCGCGATGACGTCCTCGATCGGGACGTACCGCTGGGGCGACGCCTCCAGGAAGCGGGTCAGCAGCGGCGGGACCTTGACCCGGGCGAAGTGGCGGTGGCCGCTGACCGGGTTGCGGACGACGACGGCGAGGTTGAGGGAGAGCCCGGAGATGTACGGGAAGGGGTGCGCGGGGTCGACGGCCAGCGGGGTCAGGACGGGGAAGACACGCTGCCGGAAGAAGGTGAACAGGCGGGCCTGCTCCTTCTCGGTCAGGTCCGGCCAGCGGATCAGCTGGATGCCCTCGTCGGACAGGTCCGGGGCGATGTCCTGCTGGAAGCAGGCGGCGTGCCGGGCCATGAGCTCGCGCGAGCGGGTCCAGATCAGGTCCAGGACCTCGCGGGGCTGGAGGCCGGAGGCGGAGCGGGTGGCGACGCCGGTGGCGATGCGGCGCTTGAGGCCGGCCACCCGGACCATGAAGAACTCGTCGAGGTTCGAGGCGAAGATGGCGAGGAAGTTGGCCCGCTCCAGGATGGGCGTGGCCGGGTCCTCGGCCAGCTCCAGGACCCGTTCGTTGAACGCGAGCCAGCTGCGTTCGCGGTCCAGGAAACGCCCCTGGGGCAGCTCGTCGCCGTCCCGGTCGGGCTCGTAGGCGTCCGCGTCGGCGTCGAGATCGGGATCCAGGTCGGCGGCGGTGGAGAAGCCGACCCCGTTGGACGCCGGGGTGGCGTGCGGCCGGTGCGCGGCGAGCGAGCCGACCGACGGCTGGGCGGCGGGCTGGACGGGGACCTCGGAGCTGGGCTGCTGGCTCATGGGCCCATTGTTCCGCGTGGAGGGCCCCGCGGGCGCGTCGGAGCCGGGAAAGATCGCGGAAGGCCCGGGAAACCCTGGGTCACGGGCTCTCCCGTTGCGGCGGGGGGCGGGCACAGCTGGCTGCATCCCGTGAGGGTCGCAAGGGCGTCTGAATGGCCGGTAACGACGACATGACGTACAGGAAGCGGTGTGCCTGCGGGTGGGCCGCGCCGGACCCTCACGGTCACTGTACGTGTTCGTCGCCGCGGACCGCCCGCCGGCCCGGTGTACGTCTTCGTCGTCCGGGCCCACCCCTCGTGGGGCCCGGACGACGGTCTTGGCCGGGGCCGTCCGCTCAGCCGTGGAGGCGGCGCAGGACCCGGAAGGCGGCGAACACGGCGAGGGCGGCGAGAGCGAGGAGGATGCCGGTCTCGACGAGCTGGAGGGGCCAGTAGTGGGAGGCGGGGTGGTGGTCGAGGTAGCCGTGGGTCACGCCGCGCTCCGCCAGGCAGACTTCGTGGTCGACGGAGGCGTCGGCGCAGATGTCGGCGGGCAGCACGCCCCCGTTCGTCGCCCAGCCCCACTCGATGATGGCGGCCCCATCGGGCCAGAGGTAGCCGTCGCCCGGGGCGAAGGTATCCCTCACGGCCGGCCACAAGCTGTCGCGCAGCATGCCCAGGACGACCGTCACCAGTCCGGAGACGAACAGGCTGACCGCCATCGCGGGAACCGTGCGCCGCAGTGCCAGGCCGACGAAGGTGCCGATCGCGATGCTCATCAGAGCGCCGGCGGCCGGAACCGTCCCCGAGGCCCCGAAGACCGACACGTCGTGCCAGAAGATCGGGTACGGGCCTCCGAGCCTGTCCCGGGACCAGGACAGGACGGCGGACAGCACGGTGATCCCGCAGACCACCAGTGCGGCGGGCACGGCGAGCCGCCCGGCCAGCCACGCGGAGGGCGGGGACGACTGGGTCCAGGACAGCTTGACGGTGTTGTTCTCCCACTCCCGGGCGACCATCGGCCCCGCTACGAATGCACCGATGACGGCGGGCAGCGCGATGAGGGCCAGCCCCAGGTAGGTCAGCATCCGGCCGAGGTCGAGCATCCGGTCGGAGTAGTCGCGGGCCGGCTGAAAACAGGCTTCGGCGGAGCTGTTCAGGGTGCATCCGATGTCGGCGAAGCCCCCGGTGAGCCGGTCCGCCAGGAGAACCACGACGATCATGCCGACGACCGCAACGGCGGCGACCGCCCCGGAGGCCCACAGGGTCCGCCGGTGGACGCGCAGCAGCACGCGGGACGGCCCCCGCAGCGTGCGGACGTTCGTGAGCGTGCTCATGCGGACGTCACCTCCGCAAGCGTCCCGGCCGCCGAAGCGCTCGGCGTCAGCAGCGGCGGTGCGTCCGGGGAGCGCAGGTGGGCGAGCAGCAGCTCCTCCAGGGAGGGCTGGGTGACGGCCCAGGCGGCGGTGTCCACGGGGCCCTCCTTTCTGACGAGCGCGGTGAGTTGACGCCCCGTCGTACGGGATTCGACGACGGTGTGCGGGGCCAGGTCGCGGGCCTGGCCGGTGAGCAGGGCGTGCGCGTCGACGATGTCCTCGGCCTCGCCGCCGAGCCGGACGCGCCCGCCGTCGACGAACAGGAGGTAGTCGCAGGCGCCCTCCAGCTCGGTGAGGATGTGCGAGGACATCACGATCGTGGTGCCGTGCTCGGCGGCCTCCGCCATCAGTACGCCCATCAGCTCGTGCCGGGCGAGGGGGTCGAGGTCGGCCATCGGCTCGTCCAGCAGCATCAGCTCGGGCCGCTTGCCGAGCGCGAGGGCCAGTGCGAGCCGGGTGCGCTGCCCGCCGGAGAGCGTACGGACGCGGGCGGCGCGCGGCAGCGCCCCGGCGACCCGGTCCGCGGTGGCGGGGTCCCAGCGCCCGGGGTTCAGCTCGGCGCCGGCCCACAGCGTGTCCTCGACGGTGAGCTGCGGGTACAGCGGCTTGTCCTGGGCGACGTAAGCGATCTTGTCGCGTACGGCGGCGGGATCGGTGGAGCCGAGGACGGCGAGGGACCCGGCGCCGGGGCGGTCCAGGCCCGCCGCCGCATTCAACAGCGTCGACTTGCCCGCGCCGTTGGGGCCGACGAGGGCGCAGACGCGTCCCGCGGGCAGCCGGAACGAGCAGTCGTGCAGGGCGCGGTGGCCGCCTCCCCTGCGCCCGTAGGTCTTTCCGAGGCCGTGTGCCTCGATCGCGACGCCGGTCATCGTTCCTGGTCCCCCTCGTGTGAACGGTCTGTGGCATCCGTGCCGTTCGTGCTGTACGTGCTGTCCAGTACGGCGGTGAAGAGCGCGCCGACGTCGTCTCTCTCCAGCCCGGCCGCCCGGGCCCGGCGGGCCCAGTCGGCGAGTTCGGTGCGCAGGGGCGCGTCGGCGGCGGTCGCGTCGGGCGCGCCGCCCAGCGCCCGGCGGACGAAGGTGCCGAGCCCGCGGCGGGCCTCGACGAGCCCTTCGCGCTCCAGCTCCCGGTAGGCCTTGAGGACGGTGTTCGGGTTGATCGCGGTGGCTTCCACGACCTCGCGGGCGGTCGGCAGGCGGTCGCCCGGTTCGAGTACGCCCAGGCGCAGGGCCTGCTTCGTCTGCTGGACGATCTGGAGGTAGGTGGCGACGCCGCTGCGCCGGTCGATGCGGAACTCGACCGCTGCGGACTCGGCTGCCATGCGCAGAACCACCCTTTCACTAATTGAGTAGTGAAAGGGTGGTGCAAGGAAGGGGCGGCGTCAAGTGACGCCGCCCCGAGAGGTGTTCGAAGAAGAGCTTGCCGGGCGGCAGGGCGTCTCCCGGCGACCCGGCGCTTGTGCGGTTACGCGACCCGAGGACCGGGCGCGTGCACGGATCCGCGGTTACGCGGCCGGCGGGGCCGGGGTGCGGTCGGCCCGCAGCTCCTCGTTGATGCGCTGTGCTTCTTCCAGCTGGTCCTCGAGGACGACGATGCGGCAGGCGTCCTCGATCTTCGTGCCCTGGTCGACCAGTTCACGGGCGCGGGACGCGATGCGCAGCTGGTAGCGGGAGTAACGGCGGTGGCCTCCGTCGGAGCGCAGCGGGGTGATCAGGCGGTTCTCGCCGAGCGCGCGGAGGAAGGCGGGGGTCGTGCCGAGCATCTCGGCGGCCCGGCCCATGGTGTAGGCGGGGTAGTCGTCATCGTCGAACTTGTCGGTGGGGCGGGTACTGCGAGGGGGCATAGCACCTCTTCTTTCGGGGACACGTCGGGGGGCCCGAGCACCTCACGGTGCTCGGGCCCCGAGCTTTCAACACCATCTGCCGGCCGACTGTGCCGGCTCATCTGTTCCGCCGGTCCGCCCGAGGGGGCGGGTGAGCGGGGATCGCGAATGCGTGACCGGGGACCACCTTCCGTTCCGGGGTCTCTGCGGTACCCGAGCGGAATCCTCCTCGCTCAGGCGATCCTGATGGCGTCTGCTCCTTACCTCGTTCGGTTTCACTCTTTCGATACTGCGGGTACTGCTTCACTGCGGGTACTGCTCGGTACTGCGGATGTTGCGGTAACGCATGCGGCCCCTGGGGCCGCCCGGCCCGGCAGTCAGTGAGGGAACCCACCGTTTCCGGCTCCCTCGCTCCACTGCCGTTCCGCATACTGCTCTGACCTGCATGCGCGGCAGTTCGTGTCTGCCGTGCCTTCTTTCCTTCCGGCTACGAGGAAACGCTAACCCTGCCGAGGGGTAGATGTCTACTCCCGCCACGATAGATTTTCTGCCGAGTCGGACGAGGCACTTCTATGGGGCCGACGTCCCGGAGCCGTTGTGGCGAGAGACCTCAGGACTCCGTGCGGTACATCAGGTCCACCTCGTGCGTGGTGAAGCCGATGCGCTCGTACACCGTCACGGCCGCCGTGTTGTCCGCGTCCACGTAGAGCATCGCGGTGGGCAGGGCCTCGGCGGCCAGGTGGTGCAGGCCGATCGAGGTCAGCGCCTTTCCGAGGCCGCCGCCCTGGGCCTCGGGCAGGACCCCGACGACGTACACCTCGCCGACCTGCTCCTCGGCGTGCACCTTCGTCCAGTGGAAGCCGATGATCTCGCCGTCCCGCTCGGCCAGGAAGAAGCCCTTCGGGTCGAACCAGGGCTCCGCCTTGCGGTCGTCCAGGTCCTGCTGGGTCAGCGATCCCTGCTCCGGGTGATGAGCAAAGGCGGCGCGGTTCACGGCGAGCCAGGCGGCGTCGTCCCGCCCCGGCTCGAAGGTCCGCACGGTGACGCCCTCGGGCAGGACCGGCTCGGCGAGGTCCAGCGGGATCAGGCTCCGCCGCAGCTGGCGCAGTTCGCGGAAGAGGGAGAGGCCGAGCACCTGGGCGAGGTGGCGGGCCGCGGAGGTGCCGCCGTGCGCCCAGACCCGCAGCCGCTTGCCGGTCGCGGCGAGGAGGGCGGCCCCGAGCGCCCGGCCGTGTCCGCAGCCGCGCCGGTCGGGGTGGACGACCAGCTCGGCGGCCGGGGCCTCGACCGGGTCGGTGTCCTCCAGCTGGGCGTATCCGGCGAGCGTGCCGTCGACGGTGAGCAGGAAGTGCCGTACGCCGTCGCGGTGTCCGCCCCGGATCCGAAGCCTGCCCTGCTCGGAGACCGCCTGTCGGCCGTCGGACGCGGCAGCCTCGGCGAGCAGGGCGAGGACGGCCCCGGCCTGTGCGGAGTCGAGTGCGTCGAGGGCCTGAATCTCGCGTCCGGGAGCGGGGAGGGGTGCGTCAGTCGTCATGCGTCCGAGCGTACGGCGACGGGCACGCCGGGCGGCGGCGCGGCGGGCTGGGACGGGCCGGGCCCCCGAGGGGCCTACGGGTGGAGGAGCACGTGCGCGGCAGCCTGGTGCGCACGTGTCTCCAACAGGCCGACGGACAGATGAATCCCCGGATGGCAACCAGTCCGTAACCCCGAACATCTGTTGCGCTACGCGCGTTGACTCTAGGCTGCGCACGCAGGATGCAGACAAGTGGAACCAGCGCCACCACTGGCTGGCCGCCGGCACCACTGACTGATGACCACTGACACCACAAGGGGACCGATGTCAGCGACTCCACAGAAGAACCGCGCTTCCCGGCGGGTGCTCGCCGCCGCGGCCGGTCTGGCCACCGTGGGCGCGCTCGTCGCCGCGATGCCGGCCGGGGCCCATGACCGGGGCCACGGGCACGGCAACGGCCACGGCCACAAGCCCCGTACCGTCGACGTGCAGTTGCTGTCGTTCAACGACCTGCACGGCAACCTGGAGCCGCCGGCCGGTTCGGCGGGGAACGTCTCGAAGACGCACCCCGACGGCACGGTCGAGTCGATCCCGGCCGGTGGCGTCGAGTACCTGGCGACCTCGCTGCGCACCGCGCGCAAGGGCAACCCGTACTCCGTCACGGCGGCCGGCGGTGACATGGTCGGCGCGAGTCCGCTGCTGTCGGGCCTCTTCCACGACGAGCCGACGATCGAGGCGCTGAACAAGCTCGACCTGGACGTCACGGCGGTCGGCAACCACGAGTTCGACGAGGGCGCCACCGAGCTGGCCCGCCTCCAGAACGGTGGCTGCCACCCGGTCGAGGGGTGCTACGAGAAGGGCAAGAAGTTCAAGGGAGCGGACTTCCCCTACCTCGCGGCCAACGTGACCAAGGAGAAGACCGGCAAGCCGCTGCTGAAGCCGTACACCGTCTGGAAGAAGAACGGCGTCAAGATCGGCTTCATCGGCGTGACCCTGGAAGGCACCCCGGACATCGTCACGGCCAACGGCGTCAAGGGCCTGAAGTTCCACGACGAGGTCGAGACGATCAACAAGTACGCCCGCGAGCTGGACCGCAAGGGCGTCAAGTCCATCGTGGCGCTGATCCACGAGGGCGGGGCCCCGGCCTCGACCTCGTACAACTACGACTGCGACAGCCCCGGCGCGGGCGACGGCATCTCCGGCCCGATCGTCGACATCGCCAAGGGCATCACGCCGAAGGTGGACGCCCTGGTCACGGGCCACACCCACCAGGCGTACGTGTGCACGGTCCCGGACCCGTCCGGCAAGCCGCGCATGGTCACGTCGGCCTCGTCGTTCGGCAAGCTGTACACGGACACCACGCTGACCTACGACCGCCGCACCAAGGACATCGTCCGTACGTCGGTGAAGTCCGCGAACCACGTCGTGACCCGGGACCAGCCCAAGGCCCCCGACATGACCCGTCTCATCGACCGCTGGAACAAGCTCGCGGCGCCGATCGCGAACAGGCCGCAGGGCTGGATCAGCGCCGACATCAACGGCCGCGGCTCCACGGCCCCCGAGAAGCCGCTCGGCAACGTCATCGCCGACGCCCAGCTCGAAGGGCTCGCCCCGGCCGACAAGGGCGGCGCGGAAGTCGCGTTCATGAACCCGGGCGGTATCCGCGCGGACCTGGTGCACAAGGCGTCCGGCAGTGAGGGCGACGGGGTCGTCACCTACGGCGAGGCGTTCACCGTGCAGCCGTTCACCAACATGATGAACGTCGTCGACCTGACCGGTGCCCAGCTGGTCACCGCGCTCCGGCAGCAGGTCAGCGGCCCGAACGAGGCCAGCCCGAAGATCCTCCAGGTCTCCAGGGGCCTCACCTACACGCTCGACCTGACGAAGAGCGGCGCGGACCGCGTGGTCGCCGACACCATCAAGCTGAACGGCGAGGCGATCGACCCGGCGCGCACCTACCGTGTCGCGATGAACGAGTTCCTCGCGGGCGGCGGCGACGGCTTCCCGGCCCTCGGCGAGGGTACGAACAAGCTGGTCGGCGCGTCCGACCTGGACCTGTTCAACGCCTACTTGGCGGCCCACTCCTCGGCCACCGCACCGCTGGCCCCGCCGGCGACGGACCGGATCACGGTCATCCGGTAACTCCCCGGTGAAGGAGGGGCGGCGGGCCAGAAGGCCCGCCGCCCCTTTCTCGTTCTCCCGGACTTTCGGTCCCGGTTTTCCGAACCCGGCTTCCCGGCGTCGGTTTTCGGCCTTCGGTTTTCGGCCTTCGGTTTCCGAAAGCAGAGGGCCGATTGTCGGACGCGTCACTTTTCCGTCCACCCCCGACCGGGCGGGCTCGTCCGACGCTGCCTCAGCTTCCGTCGCATACAACCGAGTTCCGGGCACACGCGCCCCCACGAACCACTCACGCCCCGGTAATCATGCGGAACCCGAGCTTTTTCTCACTCGGGGAAGAGTGATCTTGCCGTGGGATCATCGGGCGGACTGTCCGTTCCCGGCAGGGGGAGAGAGAACGTGCTAGGCATTCCCGAAACAGCCCCGACCAGCGAGGCCTACCTGACCGAAGTGGACCGCTGTTTGTACGAGTGCGTACTGGAGAGCGGCCACGCGGAGGCGTCGGAGCTGGCGACCAGACTCGGGATATCCCGCAACGAGGCCGAGAGTTCGGTGCGCCGTCTGCTGGCGCTGCGACTGCTGAATGCGAAGCCCGGATCGAAGAACCGTGTCTCCGCCGTCAGTCCGTCCTCCGCGGTGGCTCTGGTCGCCACCCCGATCGAGAACGGGCTGCGGCGCAGGATGGAGGAGGTGGAGCGGTTCCGGCACGAACTGCTGGGGCTGCTTCCGCTTTTCGAGCACTGCCAGACGGGCGGAGCCCAGCCTTTGCAGGCCCTTCCCGAACTCGGCGACGTACTGGCCACGATCGAGCAGTTGGCGGCGGAGTGCCAGGAGGAGGTGCTGACCGCTCAGCCGGGCGGTCGCCGCAACGTCGAAGAGCTGACGGAGGCCATCGAAAGGGATGAAGGGATGCTGCGCCGGGGCATACGGATGCGCACCCTCTATCAGCATCCCGCGCGCTACCACCAAGCGACCGTCGCGTACACCGAGCGGCTGACCGGCCTGGGCGGTGAGGTGCGCACGACGAGCGCGAACCTGATGAGGGTCATCATCTTCGACCGGAAGGCGGCCCTGGTGTCCCTCGCCGGTCACGACCGGGGCGCCATGGTGATCCGTGACCGGAGTGTCGTGGACTTCGCGGTGCAGGCGTTCGAGCATATTTGGCTGAAGAGCGACCTGTTCCCGGTCGGTCACGATTCCGGTCAGATCCGGACCGTGTCCGAGGACATGGATCACGCGCTGGTCCGACTGCTGGTGAGCGGGGAGAGCGATCACGCGGTGGCCCGCCGGCTCGGCATCTCGATACGCACCCTGCAACGGCGTCTCGTCAGGATCTCGAAGGAGCTCGGAGCGAACAGCCGGCTTCAGGCCGGGTACCTGATCCATCGCAGCGGGCTCCTTGAGAAGGGCCAGAGGCCCGACGGCGCCAAACATGCCCCAGTCAACCCATAGCGACGGGTTTGGCCTCCTGTCGTATCGCGTCTGTCGGACGTGCGCACCAGGGCTCCCTTGCATCGGGATCGCGCCCGATGAATAGGGTTGTGCGCTCGCCCGGTTGCTGAATACTTGGCATATGACTCATCGTTGGGAGCCTTCCGTCATTCCTGGTCCCGTGCATTCCGCCCGTCGGTGCGCCCTTCTTGTGCCGGCCGGATCCGTCCCGGAACGTCCCTCGGTCGCGCTGCTCGCCACCGCGGTGCGCGATACCGGTTGGGGAGGCCGGAACTCGTAAACCGCACACTGCGGCCGCTCACTTCCTGTCGGGAGTCACCCTCTCGACGGACGTGAGCGGCCGTGCTGCTTTCCGGGCTCGGTGTGGGGTGCCGCCGACGGCCGACCCGCCGCGAAATCGCGCCCCGAGTGGCCCCACTGGCCCGAAATACGCCATACACGCAGAGCGTCCCTGTGGCGACGTGTGGACAGTCCGATGAGCGACGATTGAGAGCCTGGATCTGCGGGGCCATGGGTGACAAGGATGAGTTCTCGGAGCGGGAAACCCCGGTCTGTGAACTTTGAATTAACCAGAGGAAGTCACCGTGGCGAAGATGCCTGACAGCGTCCTTTCCTGCTCTGATGTCAACAACGACCCGCTGCCCGACAGCGTTCTGAAGTACGCGTTCCGTCAGCTGCTGGGAAATAACGGATACGTTCAGATCGTCAACGTGCCGGACAGCTTCGACCATGTGGCGTTCCTCAAGGAGCTGGGTGACTTCCAGCCGACCCCCACCGGCACCGTGATCGGCGACCTGAAGCCGGAGTCCGACATGGACGACGTCTACCACGCGCAGAACCGCCGGCCGCTGGTTCCGCACACCGAGGGCTACGAGTTCCGGGGGACCCCTCCTCGGTACATGGCCCTGTGGTGCGTCAAGCCCGCATCCGGACTCGGTGGTGAGACCACCATGCTCGACGGCAATCGGATCCTCCGCGAGTTCACCGAGGAGGAGAAGCAGCACTTCCTCGACACCACCTACGAGTGGAAGTCGACGGAGGGCCTTGCGCGCCGCGGCGTCCAGCACCACGCCGAGCACCCGGTGCTGGAGGAGGTCGACGGTGAACTGGTCTTCCGCTTCTCCTACAACAACCTGGTCGTGCCCGAGGGGGACGAGCTCGCACGGCGACTGGTGGAGCGCGGCAAGGAGATCTACGACGAGGGTCACGTCGCCGTCCAGTACGAGGAGCGCGACATGATCGTCTGGAGCAACTGGCGGATGCTGCACTCCCGTAACGCGTTCGACGACCCGTCCCGGCACCTCAAGCGGGTGCAGATCGCCGCGCCGATCAGCGCCTGATCTCGAATGGCACCTGACGTCGAGCGGCGCCTGATGTAGAACGGTGCCTGACGACGAGCGGCGCCTGCCGGGACCGAGCAAGGTCCGGCAGGCGCCGCTCCGCTGCCACCGGGGAACCGGCCCCGTGGGCCTCAGCTGAACTGGTCGTACCCCAGGCGCAGGATCATCACCGCGACGACGACCAGCAGCACGACCCGGACGAAGCCGCTGCCCCGCGCCAACGTCATCCGCGCTCCGACCAGGGCTCCGGCCACGTTGAAGGCCGACATGCCGAGCCCCAGCAGCCACAGCACGTGCCCCTGCGAGGCGAACACCAGCAGCGCGCCCAGGTTGGTACCGACGTTGATCATCTTCACGGTGGACAGCGCCCGGATGAACTCCAGGCTGAGGACGGTCGTGAAGGTGACGATGAGGAAGGTTCCGGTTCCCGGGCCCACCAGTCCGTCGTAGAAGCCGATCCCGCCCCCTGCCAGGAGCACCAGCAGGGCAGCCCTGCGCCGCTCGGGAGCCTGACGTGAGGCGTCCGGGCCTTCCGCGCTCGCTCCGGGCTGACCCGCCCCGAAGCTGGGGCGCAGCAGGACGAAGCCGGCCACTCCGACCAGCAGGACGAGGATGACCGGACGGAGGAAGTCGGAGGAGACGGCGGAGGCGACCAGCGCGCCGCCCGCCGAACCGGCCACGGCCGCGCTGCCGCCCACGGCCACCACTTTGCGCGACATCGGGTGCTTGCGGCCGTACGCCAGGGCGGCGGCGAAGGTGCCGAAGGTCGCGGCCAGTTTGTTGGTGCCGAGCACGGAGGCCACCGGCAGATGACTGGCGCCGATGAGCAGCGCCGGCAGTTGCAGGAGTCCGCCGCCGCCGACCACCGCGTCGATCCATCCGGCCATGGCTGCCACGGCGAGCAGCACGAGGACGACGTCCCAATCCATGTATGACTCAGATCCCTCGGAGTGATGCTGAATTACCTGAGCGCACATGCTGATTCGGGAGATTCACTGCTCGGGTAAGCGCTTTTCATCCTTGTCGACGCTCGGAGCGAATCAAGGAGTTCACGGGAGCACGCTTCTGCCAGTCGCATCGAGCCAGGGTGACAAAGCGCCCTAATGGATATGCTCTTGGTCATTCGACCGTGGCGTTCCGAGGCCGATGGAATCCGAGCCGTCGTGTTGTCGGGAGCTGTTACGTGCCCGGTTCAGGCCGCGATCCTCGGGTGCTCGGTCCGGCAGTCGCGGCAGTGGCCTGGAGTGGGGGAGCGGAAGGCCCGGTCGCAGTCGTCGCAGGTCTGGAAGGGCGTGACGAGGATGCGGGGCCGGGCCGGGGCGACGAGGTCGCCTGCTCCGGGGAGCGGTGGGGGCAGCAGGGCGGTCAGCCGGTGCCTGAGGAGTTTGACGGGGTGGCGGAGGGGTTGGGGCGGGTCGTTGGTGAGGGTGTGACGGATGGCGTCGGGGTGTGCGTCGCGTTCGAGCCAGGCGGCGACCGCGGGCGCGAGGTGACGGATGTCGTCCTCGGAGAGGGTGAACTGAGGTGCGTGGCGGCGCAGGTCGCTGAGGAGCGCGGTGGCGGCGCGGTCGAGTTCAGGGGTGAGGAGGCTGGGCTGGGGGAGGGGCGGACGCGGCGGCTTGGGCGCGGTCGGGGGCGGTACGAGCGGTACGAAGGGCGGCGGTGGGGGCGTCGGGGGCGGTACGGGAAGGGGTGCGGGGGTTTCCGGCGCGGACGTTCCGGGGGGTTCGGGAGGCGTCGGCGGAACGGGCGGCACAGGCGCCGGGTCCGGGTCCGGATCCGGCACGTGGGTCAGGGACCGCGCCGGGATCGGTGCCTGTGCCGGGGCCGCTACGGGCGCCTGGCTGCGAGGGTGCGACAGCGCGGCGGGCTGGTTGCAGAAGACGGTGCGGGTGATGACCTTCTGGCCGGGCAGTCGGTGGCGGAAGCGTTGCAGGTAGCCGTGGGCTTCGAGTTCGCGGAGGGCTGCGGCGATGCGCTTCTCGCCTTCTTTGCAGCGGGCGGCGAGGGCTTTGATGCTGATCTCGGTCCCTTGGGGCAGGGACTGGATGCGTACGGCGATGCCGACGGCGGTGCAGCTGAGGTGGGGGTGCTGGGCGAGGTGGTTGCCGACGACGGTGAAGCGGTCGGTGTGGGGGATGGTGATGTGGATGACGCCGGAGGTGGGGAGAGGTCCGGGAACCTCCGCCAGGGCGCGGGTGAGGGCAGTATTCTGCTGGGTATCCATCGGGAAGGGTGCTTCTTCCTTGGTGGTCAGGCCCCCGGTTGGGATTGCAGTCCCGGTCGGGGGCCGACGTATGTGTGGGATGTGGTTCTGGCGTGAGCATATGCCGGGCAACCTGCCCGAAAGCGAGCTGAGTTGGGAAATGTCACCCGTGTGAGTGATGGAGCCGCGAATTCCCCCGGAAGCCGGTCAAGGCGCTCTGGGACGCGTCAGGTTCCCACCGGCCGGGTTGGGTTGGGTTTGGTTATTTCTCTTGGTTCTTTAGTAGTTAACATCGCGCCTCACCGCGTCGCGGTGGCGAACGATCCGGTGGGAGCTTTACGGGGAGTTACCGGGTCGTGGCGGCGCGCGACCCGGTAGGAGCCTCGCGGATGGAGCGGCTGGCGAGGCGCGATCCATGGGCCTTATAGGGTTGTTCGGAAAACCTTGGCGGGCCGAGTACCGCCGGAAATGCCCAGTACGGGGGAATGATGCGCAAGATACATATCGGGGCGAGCCTCGCCATGGCCGCGGTCCTGCTCACGGGATGCGGCGCGGAAGAACCCGTGAAGGACAGCAAGGCGAAAGGCCCGGCCGCGGAGGCCACCGGTAAGCCCGAGGAATCCGGCGGAAACGGTGAAGGCACCCCGCACGAGGTGACGATCGAGGTCAAGGGCACCGGCGCGAGCACCGTCATGTACACCCTCGACGACTCCGACTTCGAGCAGATCACCCTGCCCTGGAAGAAGACGGCCACCATCGCCGCGCGAGGTGCGGAGCGCGAGGTGGGCCGCCTGGTGATCCTCACGCCCGGTCATGTGACCCTGCCGGACGGCAAGCTCGGCGCGGGACAGTGCTCGATCACCGTCGACGGCAAGAAGGTCGTGGAGAGCGAGGAAGGCTCGGGCAAGCCCTGCTCGTACAAGCTCAATTAGACCTCTGCGAGCATGCCCGAATGAGAATCTCTGCCGTGCTCTTCGACGTGGACGGGGTCCTGCTGGACTCGGCGGGCGCGCACCGCAGGGTCTGGGACGCGTGGTCGGCGGCACGAGGCCTGGACCCTGCGAAGGTGTGGGAGCTGACGTTCGGGCGGCGTCCTGAGGACACGGTCAGGGACGTGGCCGCGCATCTGGACCCGGAGGCCGAACGGAGTGCGCTCGACCGCCTGTTGGCCCAGGAAACCCCCGCATCGGAGTGCCTGGTCGTGGAGGACGCGCCCGCAGGTGTTCAGGCTGCGGTGGCTGCCGGCTGCGTCGCTGTCGGCCTGACGACCACGCACACGGAAGAGGCGCTGGGGCGGGCCCCACAACCTGAGCGCCTGCCGCGAGTGCTCCTGAACGGTGCCACCGGCCAGAGCAACCGCCTGCTCTCGGGTCTCTGTCGATACCTGCACGCATTCGGTCATGGCCGCGAGCTACGAGACCGCCCCGCCCGGATGCAGATCGCGTGCACCCCTGCGGGGCCGCACGCGCCAAGAACGTAGTGCCACGGGATCCGGGTCTCACCGACTCCATGAGACCGCGTAGTACTTGACGCGTTCGTCCTCGCCGACCTGCCGCATGCCCGCCGCTGTCATCACATGCTGGGACGCCGTGTTTTCGGGGGCCAGTCTGCGGCGTGGAGTGGGGAACGCCCGAGCTACTTCAGGGACTTGTGTCCCGCGACGACCACCCCGTACAGGTCGGCGATCGTCGCCAGGGCGCCGTCGTGCACCTGGGCGGCGTCGAGGTCGGACCCGAGGACCGGCAAGGATCTCGTCGCGCAGGCGTCGGCGACGACCGTGGGGCGGTTGCCGCGCAGGAATGCGCCCTGGGCGGTGAACGCCACGCACATGTGTGTCATCCAGCCGGCCACGATCACGTCCTGGCCGGCGGGCACATGCTCGCCGAGGTCCGTGCCGTGGAAGGCGTTCGGGGCCTGCTTGACGACGACGGGCTCTCCGTCGGCCGGGGCGACCGCCGGGTGGATCTGTCCGATCTCGGCCCGGATGTCGTACGGGCTGCCCTCGCCCCCGTCGTTGATGACGTGCACGACCTTCGTCCCCGCCTCGCGGGCCCGGGCCAGCAGGTCTGCGGCCGCTTCCAACGAGGGCTGCCAGCCGTCGAGTTCCATCACGCCACGGGTGTAGGTGTTCTGGAAGTCCACGAGGATCAGCGTCGAGCCGGTCAGCGTGGCCGGGGCCGCGTCGAAGCCGTTGAGTTCGCGCAGGGTGGTTCGGGACATGGGTGTACCGCCTCGGAAGTCGTAGGTCGGGGAAGTGCTCGCCCGTTCCGTGCGGCGAGCTGTTCTCCACGCTAGGAGCCGCCCCGCATGTCCACAATGACGTCTAGCATGCAGATACCGACATGGGGGCGGGGGAGCGGAGACAGGAGGGCACCCATGGATACCGTCCGACGGCTCGTCGTCATCGTGCTCTTCGACGGCGTCGACCTGCTCGACGTCACCGGGCCTCCGGAGGTCTTCTCGCTCGCTCGCCGCGAGACCGACGACGCCGCTGGGTATGAAGTCGTCCTGGCCGCAGAGACGTTGAAGCCCGTCACCACCGGGGCCGGGGTGCGCATCCTGCCGGATCTCACCTTCGACGAGGCCGCAGGTCGGAGCATCGACACCCTCATCGTGCCCGGTTCGGTGGAGGTCGACAGCGAGCGGCGCGTGCACGCCCTCGTCGATCCCGGGCTGGTGGAACGGGTGAAGACGCTCGCCGCGCGGACGCGACGGACCACCTCCGTCTGCGTCGGGGCCCATCTGCTGGCCGCCGCCGGGCTGCTCGACGGCAAGCGCGCCACCACGCACTGGTCGACCGCGCGGCAACTGGCCGCCGACCACCCGGAGATCGAGGTCGACGCCGACCCGATCTTCATCCGCGAGGGCGATGTGTGGACGGGGGCCGGGATCAGCGCCTGCCTCGATCTCTCACTCGCCCTGATCGCCGACGACCTCGGCGAGGCCGTCGCACTGCGCGTCGCCCGGCAGCTCGTGATGTACCTGAAGCGGCAGAGCGGACAGAGCCAGTTCAGCGTTCCGCTGGAGCAGATCTCGGCGACCCGACGCATCGAAGATCTCCGGCACCACATCCTGCGCAACATCGGCCGCCGGCTCACCGTCGTGGACCTCGCGGAGTACGCGCACGTCAGCGACCGCCACCTGACCCGGATCTTCAAGACCGAGCTCGGGACGACCCCGCACGCCTACATCGAGTCCGTCCGGGTCGAGAAGGCCCGTAACGAGCTGGAGTCCTCCGATGCCACCCTCGAACGCATCGCGTCCGTCTGCGGGTTCGGAACCGTGGACACGCTGGTACGGGCGTTCCGGCGACGGTTGAACGCGACGCCCACGGAGTACCGGAGCCGGTTCCGGGCCTCCCGCTGACAGGGGGGCGGGGTCCGTACCGCAGGACCCCGCCCCCTCAGCACCCTTCTACGGCTCTCGCGGTCAGGCGTCCGAGCCCGTCTTCCGGCGTCGGACCACGAACACCGCCGCCGCGCCGAGCAGCACGGCCGCACCGCCCGCGAGGGCGATCGACGTGGTGGCGGAGGACGAACCGGTGGCGGCGAGGCTGCCGTTCGTGCCGGTGGCCACCGGGGTGGCCGACGACGAACCCTGGGGCGTCGTACCGGTGTTGCCCGGCTTCGTGGTCTTGGAGGGCTTGGCGTCCTCCGTCTTGCCGGGCTTGCTGCCGGCGGCCTTGACGTCGAACTCGTACATGTCCAGGCCGGGCGCTCCGCCGCAGGTGCCGTCCTCGTTGAAGAAGTCGGCCGCGATGAACGCGACACCGTTGCCGGCCGGGGTGGCCTTGTCGAGGGTGAGGCGCAGCTTCAGATCGGCGTGCGCGCCGGGCTTCAGCGCGCCCACACCGTCGATGTAGTCGTCCGCGTCGGCGTTCTGCCACTTCGGGGCGGACTTGGAGGACCACTGGAGGCGGAAGAACTTCTCCGTGTCCTTGAGTCCGCTCTTGTCGGTCGCGTGGACCGAGACGAACGTGAGGACCTCGTCCATGTGCCGGTCGGAGCCGTTGGTCACCCGGATGGAGAAGTCGGTGGACGTCCCCGCGACGAGCTTGTTCGGCAGACCGGTCACCTCGGCGGTGAGGTCGAGCTCGGGCTCGCAGTCCCCGCCTTCCTCGCCTTCCTCGCCTTCCCCGGCCTCTTCGGCTTCCTTGATGGCCTTGGCCAGCGCGGCGTCGGCCGCGACCTTCGCGGCGAGCGCGTCCTCCGCCGCATTCTGGAGCACGCCGTAGGCGCGGACCGCCGCGACGCGTGCGTCGTCGAGCTTCTCCCGGGCCTCGGCGGCCGCGGTGTCGGCGGCCGTCTTGGCGGTGGCGGCCGCCGTCGCGGTCGCCTCGGCCTCGGAGAGCGCGGTCTCGGCAGCGGTCCTCTCCTCCTCCGTGGCGGTCTCGGTCAGGGCGTCCAGGGCCGCCTTCGCGTCGGTCACGGCCTGGTCGGCGGCGGTCTTCGCGGCAGCGGCGTCCGTGGCGGCCTGCTTGGCGGCGGCCGAGGCCACCGCGAGGGGGTGGGTGCCGTTGACCTCGCTGAGGTCATCGAGCGTCTTCTCCAGCTCGACGCGCCCGGCGGCCTCCGCCTTGGCAGCCTTGTCGTACGCCTTCTGGGCCTCGGCGGCCGCTTCCTCCAGCTCCTTGATACTCGGCTTGTTCTTCCGCTGGTCCTGCGTCTGCGCCGCCGGCTTGGCGTCGGCGTACGCGGGGCTGACCGCGAGCAGCGCAGCGGGGGTGGTCACGGCGAGGGCGACGGCGGTGGCGAGTACGCGGCGAATCTTCACAGGTTCCCTTGGGTCGGCTCCGGAAGGAGGTCGAACGATGGTGCGGCGAGCGGCGTTCCGGCGGTGTGGAGTTGAGGTCATGGGTGCGTGAGCACGGAGAGGCGGCTGCCACGGCGGAATGGATCACGCGGGCTGCCTGCACCGATCGTATGGGGGTTCTGTGACGGTGCCGGGTGAATATTCGGAGGCCCGGGGGCGGGGCGGGGGCAGGCGGAGCGGACAGACGTCGCCAAAGCGTGCAGTTGCCCTCGATTTCTGTGTTTTCCCTGTGACGAAGGCCATGCGGGAGCGTCCCGGTGGCTCAGCGGTCGACCGCACTCGCTGCTGTCCCTGCTTCGCCGAAGAGGCGGCGGTACGCGCCGGGCGTCGTCCCGACAGCGGTACGGAACCGCCGCCGCAGGTTGACCGCCGACGACAGTCCCACCCGGGCCGCGACCGTCTCGACGGGCAGATCGGTCCGCTCCAGCAGGGACCGGGCCGCGTCGATGCGCCGCTGGAGCAGCCACTGCCCGGGGCTGACCCCGACCTGGCGGACGAACCGGCGGGCGAAGGTGCGCGGGGAGAGTCCGGCGTACGCGGCCAGCCGGCCGACGGAGAGGTCCGCCGCCAGCCGGGTCAGGGCCCACTCCAGGACGGGGGCCAGCGACGCGTCGGTGCCGGTGCCGGTTCCCGGGCCGGTGCCCGGGTCCGTGAGGGCGGGCGGGGGCGCGTACGGGAGCTGGCTGCCGTCCCGGTGCGGCGGCAACACCATGCTCCGGGCCACCTGGGCGGCGTAAAAGGAGCCCAGGTCCGACCGTACGAGGTGGAGGCAGAGGTCGATGCCCGCTCCGCTTCCCGCGCTGGTCGCCACATCGCCGTGGTCGACGTACAGCACGTCCTCGACGACGCTCACCTCGGGGAAGGCGTCAGCCAGTTGCCCGGTCCGCCGCCAGTGCGTGGTCGCGCGCCGGCCGTCCAGCAGCCCGGCCCGGGCGAGGACGAAGGCGCCGGAGCAGATCGACACGGTGCGCGCCCCGCGCCGGTGGGCCGCCCGCAGTGCGTCGAGGACGTCGCCGGGCACGGGTCCGCCGGGCGGCTGCCAGCCCGGTACGACGACGGTGTCCGCCCTCCGCAGGGCGTCGAGGCCGCTCTCGACGAGCAGCGGGTATCCGGTGGTGGTCGGCAGCGGGCCGGGCCGCCGCGCGCAGATCTCGAAGGTGTAGCGCGCGGGCACTTCCGCGTGGACGCCCCCGAACACCTCGGCCGCACAGGCGAGTTCGAAGGGCGACTGCGGATCGTTGAGCAGCGCCACCACGTGATGGGGCCGGGGTGCGGGCAGGGGCGGGGGCATGGCAGGAAAGTACCCGAGGATGTCAGGACAGACACTCGCCCCGGGTGATCGTCCCGCGCGACGGTGGAGTCATGAGCGAGGACACCCGAACGAACGCGGCGAGCACCCCGGAAGCGGGCGACCTGAAGACCGTCGTCCAGGTCGACGACGTCGAGGCACACGAGGTGGCTCCGGGCATCTGGCGCCGAAGGCTGCCCGCCACGGCGTACGCCCGGGGCTGGCTGATCGACTTCGCGGCGGGCACGGAGTGGCCCGAGGTCGACGAACACGCGACAGAGGAACGGTACTTCGTCCTGAGCGGCGAGGTCATCGACGGCGGCGAGCGCCATGGGCCGGGGGCGTACATCGTGTTCGCGCCGGGCAGCGAACACCGTCCGCGCACGGAGAAGGGGGCGCGGATGCTGGGCATTTCGCTGATGAGCGCCTGAGCGCCTGAGCGCCTGAGCGCCTGAGGGCGTGACGCGTGGGAGGGCCTGGTTGCCTGAGCCCGGGGCCGGCCGCCCCGCACACACGCCGACCCGTCCGCCCGGAACAGGGGACCGGGCGGACGGGTCGGGGGATGGGGGCACTCCCGCGCTGCGGCCCGGCCCGTGGTGTCAGTCGCCGATCTGGAAGAGCTCGAACTGCTCCCAGGCGCCGGTGACCTCAAGGGACCGGGCGCGCAGCGCGTACTGGAGCGATCCCGTGTAGCTGTTCTCCATGGCGACGAAGCGGCCGTTCAGCGCGGACTGGAGCGCCCAGCGGTCCGCGTCCTCGTTGTAGTAGAGCGTGAACCGCTCCCAGGTGCCCACGCCGGTCGAGCGGGCGCGCAGGATGTTCTGCGCGTTGCCGGTGTAGTTCCGCTCGACCGCGACATAGAGGTTGTTCGCCAACGACTTCAGCGCGTACGTCTCGGTGGCCTCGTGCCATTCGAAGGCGAAGCCCTCCCACGCGCCGGTCACCGCGGCGGAACGCGCCCGCAGCACACCGGTGTTGGGGGCGGCGTAGTTCTTCTCGGCGGCCGTGAACTTCCCGTTGCGGACCGACTTCAGGGCGAACGTTCCGGAGTCGTCCGCCTGGGCGGAGGCGCTGCGGCCCGTGGCGGCCGGGGCCTCGGTTCTCCCGTCGTCGGCGGCGATTCTCGCCAGCTCGGTCCCGTCCACCTTCTCCCATCCGGCGGGCGCGGCGGCGGGCCTGTCGGTCCGCGGTGCGGCGCTCGCCGCGGGGGCGGCGAGGACGGAGGCGGCCAGCAGGGCGCTCAGGGAAAGGACGGCGGAGGTCATACGTCGCACAGGTCTTCCTCGCATGGGGTCGATGGATTCCGTGACGGAGGGAAACGAAGGCGCCGGCCATTGCTCGTGAGCTTGCCGAAGATCGCCTTTTCTCCGCGCGGTGGTTCCGGTCGAATAGGCCGGTCAAGTGGGTTCAGAATAGAGGCGTTTCACTATTTCCGGCAATCCTTTTATGCGGCTTCGGCAATTCCGTCCGGCGACATATTGAATATTCTGTTCCGTGGTATTCCGTTCACCCTGGCGCGGCTCTGCGGGGCGGGGGCGTACGTCCTCTTTCCTGCGTGGCATGCACCCGACAGAATCCAGAGGTCCGTCCGGTCAGGCCCGGCCCGGTCCGGCTCCCCCACGGCCCTTGGAGGCACCCCGCATGTCCAGTCCCGCGCGCACGCCCGAGCCCGCGTCCCTGTCCCGGCCCTCCCGCAGAGGATTTCTGGCCGGCGCCCTCGCCGTATCCGCCACCGCGATCGTGGGTGCGGCGCCCGCCGTCGCCGCCACGCGGGAGAAGGCCCGGGCGGTCCGGGGGACGCAGGACTGGATGGCCGCGCTGCCCGACGGCATCGCGCTCCAGCGGCTGACGATCCCGGGGACGCACGACTCGGGGGCCCGGTTCGGCGGGCCCTGGTCGGAGTGCCAGAACACCACCATCGCGCAGCAGTTGACCAGCGGCATCCGCTTCCTCGACGTACGCTGCCGGCTCATCGACGGCTCGTTCGCGATCCACCACGGGGCGTCGTTCCAGAACATGATGTTCGGCGATGTCCTCATCGCCTGCCGGGACTTCCTCGCCGCGCGCCCCACCGAGACCGTGCTGATGCGGGTCAAGCAGGAGCACTCCTCCGCGAGCGACGCCGCGTTCCGGGCGGTCTTCGACGACTACCTGGACCGGCGGGGCTGGCGCTCCCTGTTCCGCCTCGACTCCACCCTTCCCGACCTCGGCGGGGCCCGCGGCAAGGTGGTGCTGCTCGCGAACAACGGCGGGCTCCCCGGGGTGCGGTACGCGGACCCGGCGCTCTTCGACATCCAGGACGACTACATGGCGGAGCCGTTCGCCAAGTACCCGAAGATCGAAGCCCAGTTCCGCAAGGCGGCCTCACAGCCGGGCAAGTTCTACATGAACTACGTCTCCACCGCAGCTCTCATGCCGCCCCGCTGGAACGCCGACCGGCTCAACCCGCAGGTGCACTCCTTCCTGGAGCGCCCGGAGGCCGCCGGCTGGACGGGGCTCGGCATCGTCCCGCTGGACTACCCGAACCAGCGGTCCGGGCTCGTCGAGTCGTTGATCCGGCACAACCCGGCGGGGTGAGCCCGCTCGGCCTCACATCTCCGGCGGCGGCGTCGGCGCCCCCGGCAGCGTCAGGGCCGCCACCGTGCCGGGGCCCCCGTCCGGGGCCGGGCGCAGGGCGATCGTGCCGCCCGCCTGGTGCACCGTACGGGCCACGATGGACAGGCCCAGGCCCGAGCCGGGGAGCCGGCGGGCGGTCGGGGAGCGCCAGAAGCGTTCGAAGACGTGGGGGAGCTCCTCGGCGGGGATGCCGGGGCCCCGGTCCCGTACCGTCAGCTCGCCCCGGTGCAGGCGCACGTCGATCGTGGCGCGCGGCGGGCTGAACTTCACCGCGTTGTCAAGGACGTTGACGATCGCCCGCTCCAGCGCGGCCGGCTCCGCCCGTACGTACCAGGGGGCCAGGTCCTCCGTGATCGTCAGCTCCGGGCCGCGCAGGCGGGCGCGGCGCAGGGCGGTGCGGGCGATCTCGTGCAGGGCCACCACCTGGAGCGGGCCCGGCTCGGCCGCGTCCGGGCGGGCCAGCTCCTGGAGGTCGCCGATCAGCGCGGCCAGCTCCGTCATCTGGGCCTTCACCGAGGCCATCAGCGCCTTGCGGTCCTCCGCCGGGATCGCCCGGCCCGTCTCGTCGCTGCGGGCCAGCAGCTCCACGTTCGTCCGCAGCGAGGTCAGCGGGGTGCGCAGCTCGTGCCCCGCGTCCGCGATCAGCTGCGACTGGCGGTCGCGCGAGGAGGCCAGCCGGGCGGCCAGGGAGTTGAAGGAGTTCGACAGCCGGGCGATCTCGTCCTCGCCCTCGACCGGGATCCGTACGGTCAAGTCCTCGGTGCGTGCCACGTGTTCGACCGCGTCGGTGAGTTCGTCCACCGGGCGCAGCCCCGCCCGCGCCACCCACAGTCCGGCCGCGCCCGCGCCGACGACGCCGATGCCGCCGACGAGGGCCAGCACCCAGGCGAGCGTGGACAGGGGCGCGTCGATCTCGCTGAGCGGCCGGGCCACCGAGACGGCCAGCTCGTTGTTGGCCTGGCCGGAGCTGACCACCGGCGGCAGCTTGCGGGTGTGGACCCGCATCTCCTGTCCGGCGTCGTTCTCCGTCGTGTGCAGGGCGTCGGCCTCCCGCCCCGCCGCCACCGCGATGTCGCTGGGCTGGGCCGGGACGGGTGTCGTGTTCGGCGCCGTGCAGTAGTCGCCGTTCGCCGCGACGATCTGCACCGTGTACTGGCCGGGGAACTCCTGGGCGGGCAACTGGCCGCCGCTCAGGCACGAGGACAGCAGATCGCGCATCGGCCCGTTGTCCATCTTCGCGTTGCGCAGCGAGTCGTCGAGCTGGTCCTCCAGCTGCTCCCGGGTCACGAACCAGCAGGCCACCGCGACCGCCGCGACCGCCACCGCGACCGCCGTGGCCACCAGCAGCGCCAGCCGCGAGCGCAACGGCAGCGCCCGGAACCGGCGCAGCGGACCCCCGCCCCGCCGATCCCGCCCGGCCGTGGCGGCCGTCGACCCGACCGTGCCGTCCTGCCCCCGCCCGTCCGCGCCGGGCGTCGACCCGCTCACGCCTCCCCGCTCCCGCCCGTCCGCAGCGCGTACCCCACCCCGCGCACCGTGTGGACGAGCCGCGGCTCGCCGCCCGCCTCCGTCTTGCGGCGCAGGTACATCACGTACACGTCCAGGGAGTTGGAGCTCGGCTCGAAGTCGAAGCCCCAGACGGCCTTGAGGATCTGCTCCCGGGTCAGCACCTGGCGCGGGTGGGAGAGGAACATCTCCAGCAGCGTGAACTCCGTACGGGTCAGCTCCACCCGCCGCTCGCCCCGGGTGACCTCGCGGGTCGCCAGGTCCATGCGCAGATCCGCGAAGGACAGCACGTCGTCGTCGGGGACCTCCGCGCCCGCCGCCGCTGCCGACGCGTACGAGCTGCGGCGCAGCAGGGCCCGGATCCGGGCGAACAGCTCGTCCAGCTCGAACGGCTTGACCAGGTAGTCGTCCGCCCCCGCGTCGAGGCCGGTGACCCGGTCCCCGACGGTGTCGCGGGCGGTGAGCATCAGGATGGGCGTGGTCGAACCGGTGGCCCGGATGCGCCGGGCGGCGGTGAGGCCGTCCATCCGGGGCATCTGGATGTCCAGGACGATGAGGTCGGGTGCGTACGCCTCGGCCATCGCCAGGGCGTCGTACCCGTCGGCCGCGACCTGCGTCCCGTACCCCTCGAAGGCGAGGCTGCGCCGCAGCGCCTCGCGCACGGCCGGCTCGTCGTCGACGATCAGGATGCGCTGGGGATCGTCATCGGCGGGGCTCATCGCTGTCTCGTCCTCATCTCGTGTCGACCTGGGTCCGTCCGCCCTGCGGGGGTGCTCTCAGCCTTGCACGGTCAGGAGCCGTTCCCGGCGCGCAGGGTGTCCAGATCGGCCTTGAGCGTGTTCACCGGGATCGCGAACCCGAGGCCCACGCTGCCCGCCGAGGAGCCGCTGCCCGCGGCCGAAGAACTCGGTGCGTACATAGCGGAGTTGATGCCGATGATCTCCCCGTCCATGTTGATCAGCGCGCCACCGGAGTTGCCGGGGTTGAGCGAGGCGTCGGTCTGGAGCGCCTTGTACGTGGTGGTCTCCTCGCCCGTGTCGCCGTTGAACTGCTGCCCGCCGAACTCGAACGGCCACTCCTGACCGCCGCCCTGCCGGCCCCGGCCCTGCCCCTGTCCGGAGCTGCCGGAGTCGTCCCTGGCGACCGTGACGTCCCGGTCGAGCGCGGAGACGATCCCACTGGTGACGGTGCCGGTCAGCCCCTCCGGCGAACCGATCGCCACGACCTGCTCGCCGACCTTGACCTTGGAGGAGTCGCCCAGCGCCGCCGTCTTCAGTCCGCTCGCGTTCCGGAGCTTGATGAGCGCCAGGTCCTTGTCGGGGTCGGTGCCCACGACGTCGGCGGTGTACGTCTTGCCGGTGGAAAGGGTGACCTGGATCTGCTGCGCGCCCGAGATGACGTGGTTGTTGGTGACGATCTCGCCGTCCTCGGTGATCACCACGCCCGAACCGGTGGACCTGCCCGCCGACGAGGCCGCGCCGATCTCCACGATCGCGGGCGACACGGCCTCCGCGACGCCCGCCACGGTCCCCTTGCTGCTCTGCGAGACGGTGGTGCCGTTGACCGCTCCGCCCGAACCGGTGGCGGCGGAGTCCTGACCGTTCAGCCGGCCGACGAGGGTGGCGGTGCCGCCGCCGATCACGCCCGCCGCGATCGCCACCGCCGCCAGCAGCGCGACCGGCCGCTTCGCCTTGCGCCTGCCGGTGGCCGGGGCGTACGCGGGCGGCGGCGGGTATCCGCCCGTAGCGTTGTCGTACGCCGTTCCGTAGGAGGAGGCGTACGGGTACGAGGCCGGGTCCTGGCCCGTCGAGTGCGCGCCGCTCGGGCGAAGGTTCTCCGTCATGTCCATCAGGCTGGTCGGCGAAGATGAGAACGGCCTGAGTACGTCCTGAGAAGCCCGGAAGAACCGCGTATGCCCGCTGTAAAGGCTCGGCGGGCACCGACGGTCAGACGGACGGCGTGGGCTCTCCGCAGCCGCACGAGCGCCGGACCACCAGCGCCGACGGGAACTGCTTCAGCCGCTCCCGCCGCGATCCCGAGACCCGCAGCGCGTCGTCCAGCACCAGGTCCACGGCGGCCCGCGCCATCGCCGGACGGTCGGAGTAGACCGTGGTCAGCGGCGGATCGGTGAGGCCCGCCTCCTTCACGTCGTCGAAGCCCGCGACCGCCAGCTCGCCCGGCACGTCGATGCGCAGTTCGCGGGCGGCCCGCAGCACGCCGAAGGCCTGGTCGTCCGTGGCGCAGAAGATCGCCGGCGGCCGGTCGGGCCCGGACAGCAGACCGAGGGCCACCTGATAGGCGTCGTAACGGTTGTACGGGGCCTGGAACAGCCGGCCCTCCGTGGAGCGGCCCGACTCGTGCATCGCCCGCCGCCAGCCCTCGACGTGGTCGGCGACCGGGTCGCCGACCGCCGGGGTCTCCTCCGTACCGCCGAGGCAGGCCACGTACGGATGGCCGTGCTCCAGCAGGTGGCGGGTGGCGAGCTGGGCGCCGCCCACGTCGTCGGTGACCACGGCGACGTCGTCGATCGCCTCGGGGCGCTCGTGCAGCAGGACGACCCGGGCGTCCCAGGCCTCGATCTCGGCGGCGGCACGCTCGCTGGGGCCCTGGCTGACCAGGATCAGCCCGGAGACCCGCATTCCGAGGAAGGCCCGCAGATAGTGGACCTCGCGCTCGTCGCGGTAGTCGGAATTGCCGACCAGCACCATTTTCCCGCGCTCGGCGGCGGCCTGTTCGACCGCGTGCGCCATCTCCGCGAAGAACGGCTGCCGGGCGTCCGGCACGATCATGCCTATGAGGTCCGTGCGGCGCGAGGCCATGGCCTGGGCGACCCGGTCGGGCCGGTAGCCCAGCTGTTTGATCGCGGCGAGCACCCGCTCGCGCGTGGCCGGGGCGACCGGCCGGGGTCCGTTGTTGATGACGTAGCTGACGACCGCGGTCGACGTCCCCGCCAGTCTCGCCACATCGTCCCGCGTCACCTTGGCCACGCGCGGCAGTCTACGCGGATGGACCTATCCCTTGGCAGCCCGGACCGGGGCTTCTTGCTCCGCCGTGGCCGAAGAGGACTGCTCCGAACGGGCGACGGGCCCGTCCGGCTTCTGCCGGGCGGCGGACCGGTCCTTCGCCTCCTCCGCCGCGCGCTCCACCTTCTCCGGCACGACGAAGCGGTAGCCGACGTTGCGGACGGTCCCGATCAGCGACTCGTGCTCGGGGCCGAGCTTGGCGCGCAGCCGCCGTACGTGGACGTCGACCGTCCGCGTACCGCCGAAGTAGTCGTACCCCCAGACCTCCTGGAGGAGCTGGGCGCGGGTGAACACCCGGCCCGGGTGCTGGGCCAGGTACTTCAGCAGTTCGAATTCCTTGAAGGTCAGGTCCAGGACCCGGCCCTTGAGTTTCGCGCTGTACGTCGCCTCGTCGACGGAGAGATCACCGTTGCGGATCTCCATCGGTGAATCGTCCGAGGTGATCTGCTGGCGGCCCATGGCGAGCCGCAGCCGCGCCTCGACCTCCGCCGGTCCCGCCGTGTCCAGCAGGACGTCGTCCACGCCCCAGTCGGCGGTGACGGCCGCGAGACCGCCCTCGGTGACGACGAGGATCAGCGGGCAGCCGGGTCCCGTGGACCGCAGCAGCTGGCAGAGCGAGCGGACCTGCGGAAGGTCGCGCCGGCCGTCGACGAGGATCACGTCGGCGCCCGGGGTGTCCACGAGGGCCGGGCCCTCGGCGGGGGCCACCCGCACGCTGTGGAGCAGAAGACCGAGTGCGGGGAGCACCTCCGTCGACGGCTGGAGTGCGTTCGTCAGAAGCAGCAGTGAACTCATCGCCGCCCACCTGCCTGGTTCGGTCGATCGTGTTGCACGGTTCGCTCGCCCATTACGTCGGTCCTCCTCGTTCCCTGCGAGAGGGGCACTCCCGGGCCGGACCCGGGGGAGTATGCGGCACTGCTTCGTACGTCAAGCGGGTCCTGCGTGCGGCCCCGCGCCCCGGGGACCGCTGAGCTTGTGGAAACGTCGTCGTAACAACGCCCGTAAAGCACAAAAGGACCCGGGGGCTGCATTGCCCGGATCCTCTTCGCAGCAGAATAGCCCACATGAGTTCCGTGTCCGAGGGCCGATTCCGGGGTTCCTCTGTTCCCTTGCTCACGCCACCCCCACGATTCGCCACATTGCTGACGGATGACGGCGTGCCGGTCGAGGCGGTGTACGAACCGTGTACGGCGGGCCTCCGGGCCCCGGGCGGCGGGGCCGCCGGGACCCCCGCCGCGGCCCCGGCGACGACTCCCGCGACGACCTCCGCGATCGTCGTCGCGCACGGGTTCACCGGGTCGGCCGACCGCCCCGCCGTACGTCGTGCCGCGCGGGTGTTCGCCCAGCGTGCGGCCGTGATCACGTTCTCGTTCCGGGGGCACGGGCGGTCCGGCGGGCGCTCCACGGTGGGCGACCGCGAGGTGCTGGATCTGGCGGCGGCGGTGGCCTGGGCGCGGCAGCTCGGGCACACCCGGGTGGTGACGGTCGGGTTCTCGATGGGCGGCTCGGTGGTTCTCCGGCACGGCGCTCTGTATACGGCGGACCCCGTCGCCGGAGGTCCGGATTCCGAGGCGGGGGATACAGCCGTTCGCGTGCCGGAGCGCGAGGGGCGCATGCAGCGCACGGGGGCGCACTCGGACGCGGTGGTCTCCGTCAGTGCGCCTGCCCGTTGGTACTACCGGGGGACGGCCCCGATGCGCCGGCTGCACTGGGTGGTCACCCGACCCTCGGGCCGCCTCGTCGGCCGCTACGGATTCCGTACCCGAATCGCGACCGAGGACTGGGACCCCGTCCCGCTCTCCCCGGTCGCCTCGGTCCCGCTCATCGCCCCCGCCCCGCTGCTGCTCGTGCACGGCGACCGGGACCCGTACTTCCCGCTGGACCACCCGAGGATGCTGGCGGAGGCGGCCGGTCCCGGCGGCGCGGAGCTGTGGCTGGAGCGCGGTATGGGGCACGCGGAGAACGCGGCGGACGACGCCCTCCTGGCCCGCATCGCCGACTGGGCGACGGGCCCGGCGCCCGCGTGACCCATCATGGAGAGCTGACGCACGAGGCGTCCGACGAACCGACCGACCGAAGGAGTGGCGCCATGGCAGCGGGGACGATCCGCTACTGGGCCGCGGCGAAGGCCGCCGCCGGCACCGCGGAGGAGCCGTACGCGGCGGCGACCCTCGCCGAGGCGCTCGACGCGGTGCGCGAGAGGCACCCCGGCGAGCTGAGCCAGGTGCTCCGGCGGTGCTCGTTCCTCGTCGACGGGGACCCCGTGGGGACCCGCGAGCATGAGACCGTACGCCTTGCCGAGGGCGGCACGGTCGAGGTGCTCCCGCCGTTCGCAGGAGGGTGAACCGCAGGCCATGAGCAGCAGCGATCAGCAGTACCCGTATCCGTACGACCCCGAGCACCAGCAGCGGCCCGCGCCGCCGCACTGGCCCGACGGGACGGCCGGGCAGCACGCCGGGACCCAGGAGCCGGCCGCCTTCGACCAGGGCGGCACGCAGACGTGGCAGGCGCCGACCTGGGACACGCAGTACCAGCCGACGATCCGCCCGGACGAGGGGCCGGGGCGGGCGCACGGTCACGGGCAGGTCCCTGGGTACAGCCAGCAGCCGGAGCCGTACGGGCAGCAGCAGCAGCCGGAGCCGTACGGGCAGCAGCAGCAGCCGGAGCCGTACGGGCAGCAGCAGCCGCGGCACTCGGAGCCGTACGGGTACCAGCAGCCGACGCCCGATGCGTACGGGATGCCTCAGCCTCAGCCGCACCCTCCGTACCAGCAGCACCAGCAGTACCAGGGGCAGCACCAGCAGCAGGCGTACCCGCCCTCGGCCGCCGACACCGCGTATCTGCCGCCCCAGGGAGCCTCGGGCTCCTACCCGCTGCCGCCCGAGGTGCCGGCCACGCCCGCCGCACCCGTGGCACCGGCCGCGCCCGCTCCCGCACCCGAGCCGGTGGCCGCGCCCGCGCCCGCCACCGCGCAGTCGGGCCCCGGCGACACCGGCTACAGCGCGCCCACGACGCTGGGCAACGCCCGCATCACCGACGCCCAGCGGGCCCGTGCCGAGGGGCGCTCGCCGATCATCGCGCCGGGGATCCAGCCCGCGGCGCTCACCGCCGCGCTCGGCCTGCTGCTCGCGGGCGGCGCGGCGATCGGGACGTACGCCCTGCTCGTCCCGGTGGTGCTCCTCCAGGCGGTGACGGCCGCCGGCTGGTTCCGGCTCAACGGCATGTGGCCCGCTCGCCAGGGCATCGCGCTCGCCTTCGCCGGGGGGCTGGCCGCCGATGTCGCCCTGCTCGTGGCGGGCCGGGAGCACGGTCCGGCCGCGCTGCTGGGCACCCTGGGCGTCTGGGTGCTGCTCACCGTGGTTCTCCAGCTCCGCAGCCACGCGGGGGCGGACGAGCGGATGTACGGCCTGATGGCCACCGTCGTCTCCGCGGCCCTCGCGGTGCTCGCGGGCGGATTCCTCGCGGCGGACCCGGACGCGGTGGTCGTCGGCGGGGCGGCCGTGGCGGCGGCCACCCTCGTCCGCGCCCTCCCGCTGCCCGGCACGGTCTCCCTCGTGATGGCACTGGTCACCGGGGTGGGCACGGGCCTCGTCCTCGGCAACTCGACCGACTTCGGGCCGCAGGGCACGCTGCTCGGTCTCGCGGCGGCCGGCTGCGCGCTCATCGGGCTGCGCGTGGCGAGCTACGACTACCCGTCGCGGTTCGTGCACATGACCGCCGGGGTGGCGCTGCCGCTGACCCTGGCGGCCCCGGCCGTCTACGTGGTCGGCCGCGCCCTCCTCTGACCGCTGACCGCTGCTTCGTACGGCTGCTGACGGCCCCTCGGGAACCACCGGGGGGCCGTCGGTCGTCGATCATCCAGGGTGTCCATTCCTGCCGCAGTAGGCTCGCGGGCGCCAGGGAGACCGATCGGCTCAGGGTGGGGAATCGAGACATGCGCGCACTGCGAATACTGCTGGTCCTGGTGGTGGTGCTCGGCGGCCTCTTCCTCGCCGTCGACCGCGCGGCCGTCTGGTTCGCCGAGTCCGAGGCCGAGGACCGGGTCACGATCAGTGGGGGCGGCCCCGCCACGACGGACATCTCGATCAAGGGCTTTCCCTTTCTCACCCAGCTCGCCGGATCGAAGCTCGACCGGGTCGACGTCAACCTCACCGGCATGAAGACCAGCGCCGCGGGCCGCACGATCCGGGTCAGCGAGGTCCGGGCCCGGCTCCACGACGTGAAGCTCGGCTCCGGTTACCGGACCGCGACCGCCACCCGCGCCACCGGCACCGCGCTCGTCAGCTACGAGGACCTCACGGCGGCGGCCAGCGACGGCGTCGTCGTGGAGTACGGCGGCAAGGGCAAGGCGAAGGTCACCGGCACGGTCGAGGTCCTCGGGCGGCCGATCTCGCGCAGCGTGCTCTCCACCGTGACCCGTGTCGACGGCCACACGATCAAGGTGCGCGCCGACAAGGTGCCGGGCGAGGGGATCCCCGGCGTGGAGGAGCTGGTCCGCAAGAAGACCGACTTCGAGGGCGACATCGACGGGCTGCCGAGGGGGCTGGAGCTCCAGGAGGTCAAGGTGACCGAGAAGGGCCTGGAGATCGCGGTGACCGGCTCGAACGTCTCCCTGACCGGCTGACAACTGACGGCTGACGCCGGTCGCCTGACGGCCGTCCGGCGACCGGCTGACGGCCTGATCCGACCACTCGCTCCGACCGCTCGCTCCGGATGAATCCGCGTGGATCCGGATGGTGAGACAACCGTGTCCGGTCCGCAGATGCGGGGAAGGTCCGGGGGAGCACGGCAGCGGATGCCGGGGCGGATCCCCGCTCTCCCGTCTCGCATCACGGATGATCGTGTCTCACCATGCGACACGACGGTGACATCTCCGTCCGTACCTCCCTACGATCGGACGCATGAAGCGACAGGCGGATCTCACGAAGCGGCGGGCAGTAGACCTGTGCCGCGTCGCCGCCATGCTCTGTCGCACCTTCTGAGCGGGACCGCTCGCACCGTCGCAGCCGCCCCGTTTCCCCCGGCCCTCCGACCGTCACCCCCGACCGTCACCAGGGCCGACCCCGTGCCCCGTACGCGCCGCTTTCCGTGCCTCCGCGCGTACACCCGCACCCAGCAACTCCGCATCTCGCACCACCCCGCCGCAGACTGCCCCGGAGGAGAACAGCATGAGCCGCAGCGACGTCCTGGTAGACGCCGACTGGGTCGAGGCCCACATCGACGACCCGCAGGTCGCGATCGTCGAGGTGGACGAGGACACCTCGGCGTACGAGAAGAACCACATCAAGAACGCGATCCGGATCGACTGGACCAAGGACCTCCAGGACCCGGTCCGCCGTGACTTCGTCGACCAGGCCGGCTTCGAGAAGCTGCTCAGCGAGAAGGGCATCGGCAACGACACGCTGGTCGTCCTCTACGGCGGCAACAACAACTGGTTCGCGTCCTACGCCTACTGGTACTTCAAGCTGTACGGCCACGAGAACGTCAAGCTCCTCGACGGCGGCCGCAAGAAGTGGGAACTGGACTCCCGCGACCTGACCGACGTCGTTCCCACGCGCCCGGCCACCCAGTACAAGGCCAAGCCGCAGGACGAGTCGATCCGCGCCTACCGCGACGACGTCGTCAAGGCCATCGGCAACCAGAACCTGGTCGACGTGCGCTCGCCCGACGAGTTCAGCGGCAAGCTGCTCGCCCCGGCCCACCTCCCGCAGGAGCAGTCGCAGCGCCCCGGCCACGTACCGAGCGCCCGCAACATCCCGTGGTCGAAGAACGCCAACGACGACGGCACCTTCAAGTCGGACGACGAGCTGAAGGCCCTCTACGAGGCCGAGCAGGTCGACCTGTCGAAGGACACCATCGCCTACTGCCGCATCGGCGAGCGCTCCGCGCTCACCTGGTTCGTGCTCCACGAGCTGCTCGGCCAGGAGAACGTCAAGAACTACGACGGTTCCTGGACCGAGTACGGCTCCCTCGTCGGCGTGCCGATCGAGCTCGGCGCCAACAAGTAACCCCACCGACCAGCACCGCGACGACCCGAAGGACAGAACCATGTGTGGAGCACAGGCCGGTGGCCCCGACGCTTCGACGATCAAGCCCGGTGAGACCACCATCCAGGGCAGCGTGACCCGCGACGGCGAGCCCGTCACCGGCTACGTGCGTCTCCTGGACTCGACCGGCGAGTTCACCGCCGAGGTCCCGACCTCGGCGACTGGACAGTTCCGGTTCTACGCCGCCGAGGGCACCTGGACGCTCCGCGCCCTGGTTCCGGGCGGCAGCGCCGACCGCACGGTCGTCGCGCAGACCGGCGGGCTCTCCGAGGTCGCCATCGCCGTCTGATCCTCAGGGATCACGGCACGCCGGGTCGTGCTTTTCCCGGCACAACGAACGGCCGGAGGGCCGCACCCCAGGGGGTTGGACGCCACCTGACGCGGGGTGCGGCCCTTCGTGCCGTCCGGCGGCCGGAGTCCTACGCTGGAAGCATGTACGCCCGACGCAGGAGGAACTACTTCCTGATGATGGGCGGATGCATCGCGCTCTTCGTGTCCGCCTGGGCCGTGGTGCGCCTGTGGTCCATGCCCGTCGCCATCGGCATGTGCGTCGTCGCCATGGTCATCCCGCCGATCGCCGCGATGATCGCCAACCGGCGCGGCCCGGAGGACCGTTGGTGGGACGACCCCTCCGGCGATCCCGAGTCCGACGCGTGGTGGGACGAGCTGGACGGCAAGAAGCGCCACTGAGACCGCCCGCGCCCGGGCGGGGGAGCAGCGGGGGATCAGTAGACGAGCGCCTGTGTGCCGTCCGCCATGGCCTCCTGCACGAAGACCTGCGCACCCGCGATGCGCACGCCCTCCAGCACGTCCTTCTCCGTGATGTCGCGTCGGGCCGCGCACTGGGTGCACAGGGTGATCCGGCCACCCGCGAGGATCGAGTCCAGAAGGTCGGGCAGCGGGGCGGCGTGCGGCAGTTCGAACTCGGCGGCCCGGCCCGGCAGCGCGAACCACGAGGACTCGCCGGTCAGCCAGAGCGAGACCTCCACCCCGCTGGCGGCCCCCACGGCCGCCACGGTGAAGGCCTGCGAACAGCGCTCGGCGGCCTCGGGTCCGGCGGTCACCTTGATCACAAGCTTCTTCGGCATGTCTCGAACTGTATCCATCCGGGTCCGTCCGGGCGGCAGCCTCCTTGCCGGGCCGACACCTGAACGAGAAGACCGGGCCTCCACCCATTAGGCTGGGTCCCGGCCCTGTCACCGCCGCCCAACCGCCCGTCACGAGGAGCTCCCCGTGCTTGAAGCCTTCTTCACCGCCCTGCTGGTCCTGGTCTGCGTGGGCGTCACCGCCTTCGCCGCGATCACCGTGAAGAAGCTGTACCAGGGCCAGCGCTGACCCTCGTCGGCCGTCGGTTCCCGCCCACCCCTCGCACCCTCACAGATCGTCTGAGCCGCTCATGATCGCGATTCCGTCCGACCTTCACCCGGACCTCGTCCCGCTGGCCTTCCTCCTCGGAAACTGGGCGGGCGCGGGCGTGTCCGACTTCCCCGGCGCGGAGAAGTGCAACTTCGGCCAGGAAGTCACCTTCAGCCACGACGGCCGGGACTTCCTGGAGTACGTCTCCCACACCTGGGTCCTGGACGAAGAGGGCAAGCAGGTCCGGCCGCTGGAGACCGAGAGCGGCTACTGGCGCATCGACAAGGACCGCAAGGTCGAGGTCGTCATGTCCCGCGACCAGGGCGTCATCGAGATCTGGTACGGCGAGCTGGCGGACCAGAAGCCGCAGATCGACCTGGTCACCGACGCGGTCGCCCGCACGGCGGCCTCCGGCCCGTACAGCGGTGGCAAGCGGCTCTACGGGTACGTCAACAGCGACCTCATGTGGGTCGGCGAGAAGGCCACCCCCGAGGTCGAGCTGCGCCCGTACATGTCGGCGCACCTGAAGAAGGTCGTCACCCCCGAGGAGGTCGCCGAGATGGCGCGCAACCTCGAGGACATGCCCGACGACGGCATCGCTTTCTTCAAGTAGGAGCCGCCGGGACCGCGGGACCGGCCGGGGTTTGACCACACGTCCTAGACTGGGCGTGTGGTGACCACCGACTGGAAGACCGATCTTCGGCAGCGCGGCTACCGGCTGACGCCCCAGCGGCAGCTCGTCCTGGAGGCGGTCGACGCCCTGGAGCACGGCACTCCGGACGACATCCTGTGCGAGGTGCGCAAGACGGCGTCCGGCGTGAACATCTCGACCGTCTACCGGACCCTGGAGCTCCTCGAAGAGCTCGGGCTCGTCAGCCACGCGCATCTCGGCCACGGCGCCCCCTCGTACCACCTGGCCGACCGGCACCACCACATCCACCTGGTCTGCCGGGACTGCAAGGACGTCATCGAGGCGGACCTGTCCGTCGTCACCGAGTTCACGCGGAAGCTGCGCGCCGACTTCGGCTTCGACACCGACATGAAGCACTTCGCGATCTTCGGCCGCTGCGCGGACTGCACAGGGGCGATGGCCGCGAAGGACACCTCCGCCAAGTCGTAGGCTGGGCGGCATGAAGAGCCCCCTGCTGTCCCTGCCCGGCGCCGTCCCCGCCGAAGGCCGCGACGAAGGTGTCGCCGCGCACTACGGCGACCTGTTCCGCGAGCAACGCGCCCTCGCCGACGGCAACGGCTTCGTCGACCTCTCCCACCGGGGCGTCGTCACCGTCACCGGCGACGACCGGCTGAGCTGGCTGCACCTGCTGCTCACCCAGCACGTCAGCGACCTCGCCCCGCACCGGGCGACCGAGGCCCTCATCCTCTCCGCCAACGGGCACATCGAGCACGCGATGTATCTGGTGGACGACGGCACGACGGTGTGGATGCACGTCGAGCCCGGCACCCAGGCCGACCTGATCGCCTACCTGGAGTCGATGAAGTTCTTCTACCGGGTCGAGGTCGCCGACCGCACCCCGGACATCGCCGTCGTCCAGCTCCCGGCCGGGTCCATCGCCCGGGCCCCGGACGGGGTGGCCGTACGGGAGACCCCGCAGGGCCGGGACCTGTTCCTGCCGCGCGAGGGGCTGGAGGCGTTCGCCGCCGCCCACGGGCCCGCCGCCGGGATCCTGGCGTACGAGGCGCTGCGCGTCGAGGGGCACCGGCCGCGCGTCGGCTTCGAGACCGACCACCGCACCATCCCGCACGAGCTGGGCTGGATCGGCACCGCCGTCCACCTCCAGAAGGGCTGCTACCGGGGCCAGGAGACCGTGGCCCGCGTCCACAACCTGGGGAAGCCACCGCGCCGGCTCGTCTTCCTGCACCTCGACGGCAGCGAGGTGCACCTGCCCGGCCACGGCACACCGGTACGGCTGGCCGCCGACGGCCAGGAAGGCCGCCAGCTCGGCTTCATCACCACCTCGGCCCGCCACCACGAACTGGGCCCGATCGCCCTGGCCCTGGTCAAGCGGAACGTGGCCGTCGACGCGGAGCTGATCGCCGGGGACACGGCGGCCGCCCAGGAGACGGTCGTCGAGCCGTAGAGCCCTGTTCCGGCGGCGTACGGCTACACCTCGATGATCACCGTGAACGGGCCGTGGTTCGTGAGCGAGACGCGCATGTCCGCTCCGAACCGGCCCGTCTCCACCTGCGCCCCCAGCGCCCGCAGCCGCGCCACCACCTCGTCCACCAACGGCTCGGCGACCTCGCCCGGCGCGGCGGCGTTCCAGGTGGGCCGGCGACCCTTGCGGGCGTCCCCGTAGAGAGTGAACTGAGAAATCACCAGGAGGGGCGCATTCACATCGGAACAGGACTTCTCGCCCTCCAGGATGCGCACCGACCAGAGCTTGCGGGCCAGCTGCGCCGCCTTCTCGGGGGTGTCGTCATGGGTGACCCCGACCAGCACACACAGGCCCTCGCCGATGATCTCCCCGACGGTGCCCGGCACCGACGGGTCGTCCGTCGCGCCGGCGACGGAGACGCTCGCGCCATCCACTCTCTGTACCACTGCACGCATACAGACCAACCTATCTTGGGCTGAACGGGTACAAGACGTCAGCGGGGGCGTGGGCAGGGGTGGCACGATGCACGATGTCGGTGTGCCGACGCACCGGTCGAGGGGACAAAACAGCATGAGTACATATGGAGCCGGACAATCTCCCGGTGCCGTTCCGGGGGCCCGTACCAGCACCCTGAGGTCACCCGTACAGCGCAGTCTGCCGGGACATGCTCCCGTGGTGCCACCCGCCACGCCCGCCACCGCCACCGTGCCGGAGCAGGCCGGCGGCGACGCGGGGTTCGGGGGGCTGCGGCTGCCGGAGCTGCGGACGCTGCGCCGGGAGGCCCAGCGCGACGAGGCCGATCTCAGTTACGTACGCCGGCTCGTGCAGGGCCGGATCGACATCCTCCGGGCCGAACTGGCCCGCCGCCGGGACCCGGAGGCGCCGGTGGAGGACGCCCCGGTGGTCGACCGGCTCTCGGAGATCCTGGCCGACACCCCGTCCCGGCACCGCTCCTCCGCCCGGCACGTCACGCTGACGACGCCGCGCGGCGACGAGTTCCGGCAGCTCGCCGCCGAGAACCTCGCCGAGGTCGGGCTGTCCGACCTGGACGCCCGGACGGACGAGGAGCTGCACACGGCGATGGGCCGGCTCGTCCGCTACGAACAGCAGGTCTCCCGGCGTCGTCACGAGCTCCAGCGCACGGCCGACGATTGCGGCGCGGAGATCGCCCGCAGGTACCGTGACGGGGAAGCACAAGTGGACGACCTGCTCGCCTGAAGCGACCCTTCCGGGCGCGGGTCCCGCACCCCGTCCCCGGAAGGCCACCCATGACGTCGACCGACGCCCCGACCGCCATACCCTCCGTCCCGGCACCCGCCCCGCCCGTCCTGGCCGAGGTCGTGCGCTCGGGGTTCACCGAGGGCCACCACCGGGGGTCGCTGGTCCTGCTGGCCGCCGACGGCAGCGTGGAGCGGGCGATCGGCGATCCGGCGGCGCCGGTCTTCCCCCGGTCCTCGAACAAGCCGATGCAGGCCGCGGCGATCCTGCGGGCGGGTCTCGACCTGTCGGGCGAACGGCTGGCGCTGGCCGCCGCGAGCCACTCCGGGGAGCCCTTCCACCTCGACCTCGCGCGGAAGATGCTCGCCGAGCACGGACTGAGCACCGCCGACCTCCAGACCCCGCCCGACCTGCCGCTGGACCCGGTGGAGGCGGAGACGTACCTCGCGGCCGGGAACGTACGCGAGCGGATCACGATGAACTGCTCCGGCAAGCACGCCGCCATGCTCGCCGTCTGCGTCCGCAACGGCTGGGACACCGCCACCTACCTCGACCCCGCCCACCCGCTCCAGCGGCTCGTCGGCCAGGTCGTCGCCGAGGCCGCGGGCGAGCCCGTCGCGGCGGTCGGCACGGACGGCTGCGGGGCCCCGCTGATGGCGATCGGGCTGACCGGCCTGGCCCGCGCCTTCCGCTCCTTCGTGCTCGCGGAGCCCGGGAGCGCCGAGCGCCGGGTCGCCGACGCGATGCGCGCCCACCCGGAGTACGTGGCGGGCACCCGGCGCCCCGACACCTGGCTGATGCGGGAGGTGCCGGGGACGCTCTCCAAGATGGGCGCCGAGGCCGTCCAGGCGGTCGCCCTCGCCGACGGGCGGGCCCTCGCCTTCAAGATCGACGACGGGGCGGTCCGGGCGCTCGGCCCGGTGCTCGCCCGCGCCCTGGAGCTGCTGGGCGTCGATGCCCCGGTGGTCGCCAGGATCGGACGTTCGCCGCTGCTCGGCGGGGCGGCCGAGGTCGGGGAAATTCGCGCGACATTCTGAACCGTGCCTGCTTAGCGTGGAGGAATGAGCCTCGATGTCCGCCCCGTCACCCGCTCCGAGATCGCCGACTGGATGAAGGCGGTGGGCGTCGGCTTCCTGACCCCCGCCGCCGAGAAGCCGGGCGAGGAACTGGTCGCGGACCGGTTCGGCGATGCGGACCTCTCGCGTATGCAGGGCGTCTTCGACGCCGGGCGGTGCGTGGCGACGTTCCGCTCGTTCGCCCAGCAGCTCACCGTGGTCGGCGGGGCCACCGTGACGGCGGACGCGGTCACCGGGGTGACGGTGTCGCCCACGCACCGCCGCCGCGGACTGCTGAGCCGGATGATGGCCACGGACCTGGCGGCGGCCAAGGAGCGCGGCGAGGTCGTCGCCTCGCTGATCGCCGCGGAGTACCCGATCTACGGACGGTACGGCTTCGGCCCCGCCTCCTGGACCGCCGAGTGGGAGATCTCGGTGGCCCGCGCCGGGCTCGACCCGCGCCGCTCCGGGCAGCCGGCGGACGGTGGCCGGATCGAGCTGGTGGACGGCGCCGACGTCCGCAAGACCGGCCCCGAGGTGCACGCGGCGCTGGCGGCCCGGCACCCCGGCGTCGTCGGCCGCGGCGAGCGCTGGTGGCGGACGCGTACGGGCGTCGCACCCCGGGCGGAGCACGAGACGTGGACCGAACCGTTCTACGTGGTGCACCGCGCCGCGAACGGCGAGGTCGACGGCCTGCTGGTGTACGGCGTGGACGACAAGTGGGGCGACTCCAAGCAGCCCCTGAACACCGCTTCCGTACGGGACATGATCGCGCTGAACCCGGCGGCGGAGCGGGCCCTGTGGCACTACCTCTGCTCGGTCGACTGGATCACCACGGTCCGCTCGGGCCACCGCGCCCCCGACGACCTGCTCCCGCTGCTGCTCCCCGACCCGCGTGCGGCCCGCATGGTCACCCACGCGGACTGGCTGTGGCTGCGGATGCTGGACGTACCGCGCGCGCTGGAGGCCCGGACGTACGCGGTCGAGGCCTCGCTCGTCCTGGACGTCCGGGACCCGGCGGGCCTGGCCGGGGGCCGCTTCCTGCTGGACGCCTCGGACTCCGGCGCCCGCTGCACCCCGACCACGCGGAGCGCCGACCTCGCCCTGGACGCGGCGGAGCTGGCCACGCTGTATCTGGGCGACGAGTCGGTGCGGCGGCTGGTGGACCTGGGCCGGGCGGACGAGCTGAGGCCGGGTGCGGCGACGACGGCGGACGCGGTGTTCCGCACGGGCCGGCGGCCCTGGTGCCCGGACGTGTTCTGAGCGGCCCGGCTGTCGCGGTCCGGCTTCTGCGGCTCGGCTGGCGCGGTCCGGCTCTGCGCTACGCGTCCCCGCGACCGCCCCGGTCCCGGCCTCCGGCCCCGGCCGAGGGCGCCAATTCCGCTTGAGGCCGGGCGCGTACGCTTCATGGTCATGAACGGAGAGAACCCCGGGAACGGCGACCGTTCCGATTCCGCTGCCGGCGACGGGTCGCCGCCGGTCGGGCTGCGGGAGCGCAAGAAGCGGCTGACCTACCAGGCGGTCTCCGACGCGGCGATCACGATGTTCCTGGAGCGGGGATTCGACAAGGTGTCGGTGGCGGAGGTGGCGGCCGCGGCGGACATCTCCAAGCCGACGCTGTTCCGGTACTTCCCCGCCAAGGAGGACCTGGTCCTGCACCGGTTCGCCGACCACGAGGACGAGGCGGCCCGGGTGGTCACGGACCGCGCCCCCGACGAGACCCCGCTGGACGCCCTGCGTCGCCACTTCCTCGACGGCCTCGACCGCCGCGACCCGGTGACCGGCCTCTGCGACGCACCCCACGTGCTGGCGTTCCTGCGCCTGTTGTACGGAACGCCGTCCTTGGTCGCCCGTCTGCACGCCTACCAGGGCCGCTCCGAGGCGGCCCTCGCGCGCGCCCTCGGCGGCCGGGTTCCCGACCGCCTGGCGGCCGGGCAGATCATCGCCGTCCAGCGCATCCTGGCCCTGGAGAACTGGCGGCGGATCGACGCGGGGGAGAGCGCGGACCGGGTCTACGCGGGGGCGGTGCAGGCGGCCGAGGAGGCGTTCGTCCAGCTGCGGACGGGCTTGGAACCCCCGTCGCAGCCGCGCGCCTGAGGGGCGAGGAGCGAGGAGGCGGGGGCCGGCTCAGTCGGCGAGCAGGGCGGCGGTGAGTGCGGGACGGTGGTCCGCCAGCCAGCTCTGGTGCCGGTCCCACGCCGCGCGCCCGCTCCGCTCGTACGCCGCCGTGTACGCCGCGTCCCCCCGCGCCACCCGCCGCTCGACGAACACCCGGCACGCCGCGGTGGCCTGCTCGATCACCCGGGGCAGAACGGCCCGGTCCGCGCGCCCCAGTCCGTAGCCGTCGGCCAGGACGCGCAGCCGGAGCGCCGGGTCGAGACCTGCGCGGCCCCGCATCGGCACCCAGTAACGCGCCGCCATGGCCACGTCCCACACCGGGCGGCCGGGCGCGGCCAGGTCGAAGTCGATGAGGGCGGCGGCGCGACCGCCCCGGAACACCACGTTCTCCAGGCACGCGTCGTTGTGGCAGATCACCGCGCCGGGAGCTGTCGCCCCCTCCGGATCGGCCAGGTCGGCGGGCCATCCGGCCGTGCGGTCGAACGGTACGCCCGCCGCCGCGTCGTGCATGCGCCGGAGCAGCGCCCCCACGGAGCGCAGGGCGTGGTCCGCCCAGACCCGGTCCGGGTAGGGACTGACGGCGACCTCGCCGGGAACGTACGAGAGTCGCTCGCGCTGCCCGGAGACGGAGACTCCCAGAGGGACGGGCACACCGTCGAGCCCCTGCTCCCGGAGGGCCCGGAGGTGGGCGTGCAGGAGGGCGGCGTGCGGTGGGGCGGGACGTTCGACGGTATCGCCGTGGCGCACGACGGCTCCGGCGTTGGCCAGCCCGCCGGAGAGCACTTCCGGGTCCCGGCCCTCTTCCGGTTCGCCGCCCTCTTCCGGGTCCCCGTCCACCTCCGGTTCACGGTCCATAGGGCTCACGGCTTCCGCCCGGCGCGCTGCGCCTTCACCGCTGCCTCGACCGCTGCCCCCACCGCTGGGCCTCCACCGCCTCCTCCGCGCAGGGCCCCAACGCCCGCCGGAGGTCGGCCGGTTCGCGGTAGAGGGCGGTGGCCATGCCGAGGGCGGCGGCCGCGTCGATGTTCTCCTGGCGGTCGTCCACGAACAGGCACCGCTCCATCGGTACGCCCGCCCGCTCGGCCGCGATGCGGTAGATGGCCGGGTCGGGCTTGGCCACCTGCTCCAGCGCGCTGCTCACGACCGCGTCGGCCAGGTCGGACAGGCCCAACAGTTCCAGGTCCGCGTCCAGTTGAAGGGTCGCGTTGGTGACGAGGACCAGCGGGACGTGGGCCCTGGCCCGGCGCAGCAGCGACACCACCTCCTCGTCGGCGTGGAACGGCGCGTCCGCGAGCGCCCGGCCCAGCTCGTGGGCCCGCTCCGCGCCCACCCGCTCCGTGAGCCCGGCGGCGATGGACTCCACCCAGGCGTCCGGGGTGATCCGGCCGAGCAGCAGCGGGAGGTCGATCCCGGGCGCGTAGGCGATGTCGGCCGTGGTGCCTTCCGGCAGTCCGGCGGCCCGCTCCAGGGCGGCGAGAGGGGCGGTGTCGTAGAAGCGGATGACGTTGTCGAGATCGCAGAGCACGGCGTCGAAGGCGCGGCCGACGGGGGCCGGGCCGTCGGGGGCCGGTGCGGCGGCGGGCGGGGGCGCGGTGGAGGCGATCGGGGTGCGGTCCCGGGCCGGGGCGTGTCGCGTGCTCATGGCTGGTCTCCTGCGTGGTCTTCGACGTTGCGAGGACGTGGTCGGCCACGAGCGGCCGCCGGACCGTTCCTGGCCGACCACGGCACCGCCCTTCCGAGCGGTTTGCGGGACAGTACAGGTCACGGCGTGCCCCCAGGCGGCGGTGGGTCAGCCGGTCAGCGCCCGCCAGGTCACCGGGCCCGCCTCGCCGTCGGCCACCAGCCGGTTGGCGCTCTGGTAGGCACGGACGGCGGTGGTGGTGACGGAACCGAAGGCGCCGTCGACCGCCAGCCGGGCGCCGCGTTTGTTCAGCGCGGTCTGCAGGGCCCGGACGTGGTCCCCGCCGGCGCCCTGCCGCAGCGTGTACACGAGCGCGGGCCAGGTGGCCGGGCCGACCTGGCCGTCGGCCACCAGTCCCTTGGAGCTCTGGAACCGCTTGACGGCGGCGACCGACACGGAGCCGTACCGTCCGTCGGCGACCAGCGCGTGGCCGCGCCGGGTCATCAGGTGCTGGATCACGACGACCGTGGCGCCGCTCGCGCCCGGGTCGATCCTCGACCAGCCGCCGGCCAGGTCCACGCCCCGGGCGGCCAGGAAGCGGACCGGGTTCACCGTGGTACCGAGGCTCCCCGAGTGCGTCTCGAAGTGGAGGTGCGGCCCTGTCACATTGCCGGTCGCCCCCATGTCGGCGATCCGCTGTCCGGCGGTGACCCTGGCGTTGAGGGCGACCCGGTAGGCGCTGAGGTGCCCGTAGTACGTGTACTGGTTGCCGCCGTGGGCGATCACCAGGGCGTTACCGGTCCGGCCCGGCAGGCCTCCGCCCCACGAGCGGCGGACGACCGTGCCCGCGGCCGCCGCGTGGACGGCGGTGCCCGTGGAGTTGCTGATGTCCTGCCCGGCGTGGGACGCGCCGCCCCTGGGCGCTCCGTAGTGGCCGCCGGCCGGGAACCGCCCCAGGGCGGGATTGGCCCACGCCCCGTTCTTCGCGGCCGCCGTCGCCGCCGCTTCAACCGCTTCCGCCGCTTCCGCCGCTTCCGCCGTGGACGCTCCGGTCGACAGGCTCAGGTTCACGGCGAGCGCGCCCAGACCGAGCCCGGCCAGCAGCCCTCGACGTGACAGCCCGTGGGCCGGACTCTTCGCGTCCACCGGGGTTTCGGCCGGTGCGGTAGTGGTTGCGCAGGATCGGCACATCATGTCTCCCTCGAAGCAGGCGGAAGCAGGCGGAAGCAGGCGGAAGCAGGCGGAAGCAGGCGGAAGCAGGCGGAAGCAGCGGGTGGTCGGCGGGGCGCGGGTCACGAGCGGGGGTACGAGGTTCTACCCGCATAGACGCTAGGGTCGTCCGGCCGCCCTGTCAGGGGCCCACGGGCCTACGCTCGGGCCCAACGGGCTTACCAGTAGGCCGTGTTGGGTGATCACCGCCTCCCTCCATCGGGGCCCGTCCGGCGGGGCCCGCGCAGCGCGGCGGAGGCCACGGCGGCCCTTTGCCCGGGGCGTGACGGGGCGGCCGGCTCCGGGCCCACGCCGTCGGCGTCAGAGGCGGCGGGACGCCTCCTCCGACGCCGGTCGGCCGCCCCGGAGGGCGCGTCAGAGCGCGGCGAGTCCGGCGAGCAGCTCGGCGGCCGGCTTCGGGCGGACGAGCCAGCGCAGATGGCTTCCCTCGAGGGTCCGGACGTCGAAGGGGTTGTCGGGGGTGAGCGCGTCGGCCTCGCGGATCATGCGGTCCTGCACGGCGGGCGGAAGGCTGGTGTCGGCGGCCAGGCGCACATAGGTCCGGGGGACCCGGCCCCAGGTCGCGGCCTGCGCCCGGTCGGCCGACGTGCCGACGTCGAGGTTCTCGTCGGGCTGGAAGGTGTTGAGGAAGGTCCGGAACTCGTCGTCGGTGAGGTCGGCGGCGAAAGCCTGCCGGAACCCGGCGAGCGCCGCCGGGTCGGCCGTACGGAAGTTGACCCGCAGCAGCCCGAGTTCGGCCGGGTTCCCGACGAGGGCGAGGGCCAGGGCTCCCGCGTCGACGTCGGCCATCTCCGGCTCGGCGTAGTAGTCGTTCACGTCCAGATCGACGGGGCACCAGGCGGAGACGTAGACGAGCCGGTCGATGAGGTCCGGCCGGGCGTTGGCGACGGCGGTGACCGTGGCGCCGCCCCGGCTGTGGGCGACGAGGATGGTGGGCCCGTTCCGCTTGGCCCGTTCGAGGACCTCGATCACATGGGCCACGTTGTCCGCGAGGGTGACGCCCTTGATGGCTCCCGGTTCGGCGGCGAGCGCATCGAGGTCCTGGGGCGTCTGGTAGGCGGCGGGGTACGTGGCCCCGAAACCGTGCCCCGGAAGGTCGACGGCGGCCGATCGGTGCCCGAGCAGGGCGAGTTCGGCCTGGAGCGGCGCGAAGGAGAACGAGTTCGCGAAGGCTCCGTGGACGAGGACGAAGGTCGGTGGATTCTGCATGCTTCAGCCTCCAACAGAACGATCTTCGGAACAAGGGCCGGGAGCGGGACCGGGAGCGGGGCGCGGACTTCCGCCCCGCTTGACCTGGACCGGGGTTCAGGGGCGAGGCTTCCGGCATGAGTGAGACAGATGAGCTGTTCGGTATCGCGGAGGTCTCGACGTCGATCGGCCTGGAGCCGGACACACTGCGATACTTCGAGCGTCAGGGAGTTGTGCCGTCTCCCCGGCGCGACGGCGCGGGGCGTCGCCGCTACACGACGGCCGACGTCGAGCTGATCCGCATGCTGGTCCATCTCCGTGGGACGGGTATGCCGCTGGCCGACATCGCGCAGTTCACCGGTGCCGACCACGAGGCGGCCGATCCGGCCGGGCTCCGGGTGGAGCTGCTGACAGCTCATCGCCGTCGCATCCACGACAGGCGCGAGGAGCTGGACCGTGCGCTCGACGTGATCACCCGGAAGATCGCGGACTTCAGCGATCGGATCACAGGCCCGGCGCACCTCCTCGACCGGCCGGACTGCACGATCGCCTTCGATGTCCGGGGCGAGGGGCCCCTGCTCTTCCTCGTCGGCGCGCCGGCCGGCCGGGCCGGGTTCGCGGCGCTGGCGCACGAGCTGACCGGCCGGTTCACCGTCGTCACCCACGATCCACGAGGCATCGGCGCCAGCCGCGCGGTCCCGGGGATGGCCGAGCCCACGCCGGAGGTCCTGGCCGAGGACCTTGCCGCGCTGGTCGACAGGTTCACCGGAGGGCCCGCCCTGTACGTCGGCACCAGCGGTGGTGCCGTGACCCTGCTGGAGCTGGCCAAGCGGCATCCCGGCCTCGTCGGCCGGGCGGTCCTGCACGAGCCGCCCCTGGTGTCCCTCCTGGACGACGCCGACCTGGCCGCCCGGGCCGCTGCGGCGTTCAGCGTGGCGGAGGCTGATCCCCAGCGGGCCGTGCAGGAGTTCTTCGACCTCAGCGGCGCCGCCCACCGCACAGGACCCGATCAGACGCCTCCCGCCTCCGTGGCGCTGCCCGGCCTGCCGGTCGAGGAACTCGACAAGAACCGCTACTTCCTGGGCCGGATGGCCGGCCCCACGGTCTTCTACGTCCCCGACGTCCAGGCCGTCCGTCGCGTTCCGGTGACGCTGTGCGCCGGCTCGCAGAGTCATCACCAGATGGCGCGCCGGGCGACCCAGGCGCTCGCCGGACTCCTGGGGCTGCCCCTGATGGACATGCCGGGCAACCACCTCGGCGCGAGCGCCGAGCCGGCGGAGTTCGCCCACGCGCTCACGCTCCTGCTCGAACCCTGAGCACATCGTGCGGTCACCGCAGCGCCGTATGGATGATGGCGACCCGTGGCGCGCGACACTTTTGCAAGCATGTGCTTGCAAAAGTTAGCAAGGGTGTTGCACTATCGAGTCATGGCATCACTCAACGTCGGCAATCTCGGTGAGTACCTGCGGGAGCAGCGCCGTGCAGCGCAGCTCTCGCTGCGCCAGCTCGCCGATGCCACCGGGGTGTCGAACCCGTATCTCAGCCAGATCGAGCGCGGCTTGCGCAAGCCCAGCGCGGACGTGCTCCAGCAGGTCGCCAAGGCGCTGCGGATCTCGGCCGAGACCCTGTACGTCCGTGCGGGGATCCTCGACGAGCGGGAGCGGGAGGAGCTGGAGACGCGGGCGGTCATTCTGGCCGATCCGTCGATCAACGAGCGGCAGAAGAACGTTCTGCTCCAGATCTACGACTCCTTCCGCCGCGAGAACGGATTCCCGCCCGGGCCCGACGCGGACGTGAACGCGGAAGCGCTCGCGGATGCGGCAGCGGACGCCGGTGCGAGCGCGGACGCCGGCGCCGGTGGTGACGCGGGCGTCGATGCCGGGACCCGTAACGGCGACGACGCCGGTCCGGGCACCACCAAGGACCAAGACCCTCACAGCTAGCAGCTGGACCTGATGATCCGGGAGGACCACAGTCATGGCCATCACCGATGACCTGCGCAAGACCCTCACCGACCCCACCCCCCTCTACTTCGCCGCCGGCACGGCCGACCTGGCCGTCCAGCAGGCGCGCAAGGTTCCGGCGCTGATCGAGCAGCTGCGGGCCGAGGCGCCCGAGCGGATCGACGCCGTGCGCAACACCGACCCCAAGGCCGTGCAGGAGAAGGTGACCACGCAGGCCAAGGAGGCCCAGGCCAGCGTGCAGGCGAAGGTCACCGAGGTCTTCGGTTCGTTCGACGCCGCCGACCTGAAGAAGCTCGGCGAGAGCGCTCAGGACCTGGCGCTCCGCAGTGTGGGCGTGGCCGCCGAGTACGCGATCAAGGCCCGTGAGACGTACGAGAAGGTCGCCGAGCACGGCGAGCAGACCGTACGGACCTGGCGCGGGGAGACCGCGGAGGAGATCGTCGAGATCGCCGCCGTCGTCGAGGCCGAGCCGAAGGCCACGCCCAAGCCCGCCGCCTCCGAGGCCACGCCCAAGGCCGCCCCCAAGGGCGAGGCCAAGAGCGCGCCGGCCGCCGGGGGCTCCGTGAAGGCCGCCCCGGCCAAGCCCGCCGAGGCCAAGGCCGCGCCCGCCAAGAAGACGCCCGCGCCGCGCAAGCCCGCTGCCCGGAAGACCCCGCCGACCGACGGCAAGTGACCCTCACGGGTCTTCTGCCCGAAGCGGGGCCCCCACGCGGGACCCCGAAGCGGGACCCCGGCGCGGTACGCGTGACCGGGACACGGGGCGGGCACCTTTACGGGGGGCCGGTTCGTTGTCCCGGTACCTTGGCCCTCTCGGCCGCAGGGCGCTCATCCACTCACTAGGCGGTACACAGCATGTTGCTCTCAGGATTCGGCACGATTCTCCAGCTGCTCTATCTGGCGATGCTGGTGCTGGCCGTGGTCGCGTTCGTCTTCGCGGCGACCGCCCGTGAGGACGCCTACCGTGCCGCCGACAAGAAGAAGAAGTCGTTCTGGCTGATCATTCTCGGCATCGCCGTCGCCGTGAACCTGCTCATCCCGATGCTGTTCCTGCAGCTCGCGGGCGTCGTCGCGTCGATCGTGTTCATGGTCGACGTGCGCCCAGCCCTCAAGGAGGTCTCGGGCGGCGGCGGTGGCCGCAGGGGCGGTTCCAGCAGCGACGGCCCGTACGGCCCCTACAACGGCGGGCGCTGAGCGCCCAGGGGGCGCGCGACGACGGGTGAAGCGGGGCGGGAGCGCGGTGCGCTGCCGCCCCCTCGTCGTGTCCGCTCCGGATCGCGGCCCAGCAGCAGGACCGCCACATCGTCGGTCAGCTCGCCGCCGTTCAGTTCCCGCACCTCGGCGACGGCCGCCTCCAGCAGTTCCTCGCCCGCCAGGCCCTGCTCCAGCCGGCCGTTGACCATCGCGACCATGCCGTCCTGGCCGAGCCGCTCGCTGCCGCCGGTCCCCACGCGCCCCTCGATGAGCCCGTCGGTGTACATCATCAGGCTCCAGGCGCCGCCCAGCTCGACCTGGCGTCGCGGCCACCGGGCGCGCGGCAGCAGCCCCAGCGCCGGGCCGCCGTCCTCGTACGGGAGCAGCCGGGCCGGCCGGCCGTGGCGGGCGAGCAGCGGTGCGGGATGGCCGGCCAGGCAGAGTCCGGCGCGTCGCTCGTCGGGCGCGATGTCGACGGTGCAGAGCGTCGCGAAGATCTCCTCGCTCTGCCGTTCGTGTTCCAGCACCTGCTGGAGCGTGGAGAGCAGTTCGTCCCCGCACAGCCCGGCCAGCGTCAGCGCCCGCCAGGCGATCCGCAGCTCGACGCCGAGCGCCGCCTCGTCCGGGCCGTGGCCGCAGACGTCGCCGATCATCGCGTGCACCGTGCCGTCCGGGGTGCGGACGACGTCGTAGAAGTCGCCGCCGAGCAGGGCACGGCTGCGGCCGGGACGGTAGCGGGCGGCGAAGCTCAGGCCGGAGCCGTCCAGCAGCGGGGTGGGGAGCAGGCCGCGTTCCAGTCGGGCGTTCTCCTGGGCGCGCAGTCGGGACTCGGTCAGCTGGTGCTGGGCCATGTCGGCGCGCTTGCGCTCCACGGCGTACCGGATGGCGCGACTCAGCACGCGGGCGTCCAGCTCGCCCCGGAAGAGGTAGTCCTGCGCCCCGACGCGAACCGCCTCGGCCGCCAGCTCCGTGTCGTCCTCGGCGGTCAGCGCCAGGACCGCGTGCAGCGGGGCGATCCGCAGGACGTGGGTGAGGGCGGCCAGCTCGGCGGCCCGGCCGGAGACGGGGCCGTCGTCGGGGCCGCCGTCGGAGCTCGCGACCGGCAGTGCCAGGTCCAGCAGGATGCAGTCCACGTCGTCGGTGAGCAGCCGCGCCGCCTCGGTGAGGTTGCGGGCGGTACGGACACGGACCCGGGTCCCGGCCGCTGCCGAGAGCTCGGGGACGGTGATGGTGGTGCCCGCCGGGTCGTCCTCGATCACCAGCAGGGTGAGGTCGCCGTGGGAGGCCTCCGCAGCGGGAACGGCTCGCTGCCGCGGTACGGGTACGGGCATCGGTTCAGGTTTCCTTCCCTCCCCCCGAGGGCGCGGCGGGTCGACGATCGACGACCCGCCAGTCGGGGACGATAGCGGTCCCCGGTGGGGGAACGGAATGGCACACGGGGACCGGCCCCCGTCATATGCGCCGTCATAAGCCGCGTCCCGACACGGATCCGGCGCGATGGGCGACCGCACGGGCGCGGAAGCGCCCATGACGAACATCACGCGCCCACCGACGGCGGCGTGGCCCCGCTCACGTGGCCCGGGTCACCTCGGTGGGCCCCCTGCCTGTCCCGGTGGCTCCCTACGTGTCCCGGCGGTTGCCTACTTGTCCGGGCGGACCACGCCGAGGATCTTCATCGAACCCGCGCCCGCCAGCGTGACGTTGCGGCCGGGGCGCGGGGCGTGGACGATCGCGCCGTCGCCGACGTACATCCCGACGTGGCTGGCGTCGGCGTGGTAGATGATCAGGTCGCCGGGGCGCATGTCCTGGATGTCGATGCGGGGGAGCAGCCGCCACTGTTCCTGCGAGGTGCGCGGGATCGGCCGCTTCGCCGCCAGCCAGGCCTGGGACGTCAGGCCGGAGCAGTCGTACGAACCGGGGCCCTCGGCCCCCCAGACGTACGGCTTGCCGATCTGCGCCGTCGCGAAGGCCACCGCCGCCGCTCCGGCCTCGCTCGCCTCGCCGCTGACGTCCTTGACCGCGCCGGAGGAGAGCCAGGCGGTCTGTGCCCTGTTCGCCGCGTCCCGCTCCAACTGGCGCAGCCGGTCGCGCTCCTCCTTCTCCAGACGCGACTCGAGCTTCTCCGCCGCCTTGATCTGGGCGTTGATCTTCTTCTTGGCCTTGGCCTGCTTGACCCGGTTGGCTTCCAGCTTCTCCCAGTTGGCGCTGGCGTCCTGGGTGTACGTCTCCAGGTCCTGCTGCGTCTGGTTCAGCTCGGTCAGCAGCGACTTGGAGGCCTGCTGGCTCTGGCGGACCTTGTTGATCCCGTCCAGGAAGAGCTTCGGGTCGTTGCTCAGGGCCAGCTGCGCGCCGGGCGGCAGACCGCCGTTGCGGTACTGCTCGCGGGCCTGGGCGCCGGCCCGGTCCTTCAGCGCTGCGATGCGCGCCTGGCCGTCGACGATCGCCTTGGCCAGCTTCACGATCTCGCCGGACTGCTTCTTCGTCTGCTCCTCGGCGAGGTTGTACGCGTCGGTCGCCGCGCCCGCCTTCCGGTACAGCGTCTCGATCTGCTCACGGACCTTCTCCAGGTCCGCGTTGGAGTAGCGCTGCGACGGGTCGGCCGGGGCGGAGGACGAGGGCGAGGGCTCCGGAACGGGGGCGGCCGAGGCCTGGCCCGTGGACGTCAGCAGGGCCAGCGCACAGACCAGCGTGATGGCGGCAGTGGCGCAGTGGCGTCGGTTCACGAGCTCCCCCTCCGGGCGCATATCTGACTTACCGTCAGTAACTTTTCGGCAACGTCGCGATCGTGCCATGTCGCCCTCCAAAGCAACAGAGGCCGACGGCACCCGGCACGTCACATACCGCCCGCACGGGACACGTTCGCCAGGAACCCCCCCCTGGGCTGCCTCATCCCCACCCTCAGGGACGAACGATGCCCCCGCGGCGTTCCCGGAACGGACGATCTCTGTCCGTGATCCGCCGGTGAGGGGGAACGTTCAGCGGCTGTCGGGCCGCAGGGCGTCCCACGCCACGGTGATCTCGCCCTGCCGCCACCGCCGTACCCCGTCCGTCACCGGCCAGTCGGCCGCCACCGCACGCACGGCCGCGATCCAACGCTGCCGCGCGCCGAGCGAGGCGTACGGGGAGGCCGCCGCCCACGCCCGGTCGAAGTCCCGCAGGAACGCGTGGACCGGCTCGCCCGGCACATTGCGGTGGATCAGCGCCTTCGGCAGCCGTTCCGCCAGGTCGGAGGGGCGCTCCAGCGAACCGAGCCGGGTCGCGAAGGTGACCGTGCGCGGCCCCTCGGGCCCCAGGGCCACCCAGACATGACGGCGGCCGATCTCGTCGCAGGTCCCCTCCACCAGGAGCCCGTCGGTATCGAGGCGGGAACACAACCGCGCCCAGACCTCGGCGACCTGGTCCTCGTCGTACTGGCGCAGCACGTTCGCCGCCCGGATGAGCAGCGGCCGCACCGCCAGCGGGACCTCGAAGCCGCCGTGCACGAAGGTGAGCCCCTCACGCTCGTACGGCTTCGCCGCCGCGACCCGGTCCGGATCGATCTCGATCCCCGCCACCACGGTGCGCGGCTCGGCGGTGCGCAGGCGGTCCAGCAGCTCGACCGCGGTCCAGGGGGCCGCCCCGTACCCGAGATCGACGGCCACGGGCGTCCCCGCGCGGCGCAGGGCGGGGCCGTGCGCGTCGGCGATCCAGCGGTCCATGCGGCGCAGCCGGTTCGGGTTGGTGGTCCCGCGGGTGGCGGTGCCGATGGGGCGCTGGCGCATGGGTCGAGCGTATGCGACGCGGCGCGGAGCGCCCGGCCGCAGTGGGCCCCGCCCGGCCGGGCGGGCACCACTGTGACGCGCCGCCGACCGCGTAATGATTTGGCAAAGCGGAAATGAAAGGCGGCGTTCCCCTGTTCTCGACCTCGGAGGGACCTCACGCCCTCTCCCGCAGCTTGCCCCTATCGAGGAGGACCGACGAGGTGAGCCAGTACGTCTCCCGGCTCGGCTCCACCCGCACGGCCGCGCGCCTCAGGTTCCCCGGAGGCTTCTCCGGGGCGTCCCGCAAGCCGCGCCGCATCGCGATGCTCTCCGTGCACACCTCCCCCCTCCACCAGCCCGGTACCGGTGACGCGGGCGGGATGAACGTCTACATCGTCGAGCTGGCCAAGCGCCTCGCCGCGATCAACATCGAGGTCGAGATCTTCACCCGGGCGACCACCGGCTCCCTGGCCCCCGCGGTCGAGCTGGCCCCCGGCGTCCTGGTCCGGCACGTCGACGCCGGACCGTACGAAGGTCTTGCCAAGGAGGACCTGCCCGCCCAGCTCTGCGCCTTCACCCACGGGGTGATGCAGGCCTGGGCCGGTCAGCGCCCCGGCTACTACGACCTCGTGCACTCCCACTACTGGCTCTCCGGCCAGGTCGGCTGGCTCGCCGCCCAGCGCTGGGGCGTCCCGCTCGTGCACGCCATGCACACCATGGCCAAGGTCAAGAACGCCGCGCTCGCCGAGGGCGACACCCCCGAGCCGCCCGCCCGGGTCATCGGCGAGACCCAGATCGTGAACGCCTCCGACCGGCTGATCGCCAACACCGCCGAGGAGGCCGACGAACTCGTCCGCTTCTACGGCGCCGACCCGGCCGCCGTCGCCGTCGTCCACCCCGGCGTCAACCTCGACCGCTTCCGCCCTGCCGACGGCCGCGCCGCCGCGCGCGCCCGGCTCGGGCTGCCCCAGGACGCGCTGATTCCGCTCTTCGCGGGCCGTATCCAGCCGCTGAAGGCACCGGACGTACTGCTGCGCGCGGTGGCCGTGCTGCTGGAGAGGGACCCGTCGCTGCGCTCGCGCATCGTGGTGCCGGTGGTCGGCGGCCCGAGCGGCAGCGGTCTCGCCAAGCCCGAGGGGCTCCAGAAGCTGGCCGCGCGCCTCGGCATCGCCGACGTCGTACGGTTCTGCCCGCCGGTGGGCCAGGACCTGCTGGCGGACTGGTTCCGGGCCGCGTCGGTGCTGGTCATGCCGTCGTACAGCGAGTCCTTCGGCCTGGTCGCGATCGAGGCCCAGGCGACCGGCACGCCGGTGGTCGCGGCGGCCGTGGGCGGGCTCCCGGTGGCGGTGCGCGACGAGGTCAGCGGCTTTCTGATACCCGGGCACGAGCCGGAGGCGTACGCCCGCGCACTCGGGCGGTTCGCGGACGCGCCGGAACTGGTCGAACGCATGGGGGCGGCCGCCGCGGCACACGCCCAGTCCTTCGGCTGGGACGCCTCCGCGTCGGCGACCGCCGACGTGTACACGGCCGCGCTCTGCGACCACCGCCGCCGAGCCCGGGCGCACCACGGCTGACCGCCCGGCGGCGCACCCCGGCCGAGGCCCCTCCTGCCGCCGGCCCCGGGCTGTCGTACGCTCGCTGCATGGCTGACGCACCCGACGAGACAGCAGCGGCCCAGGTCATCGAGGCGACGCTGAACGATGCCGGGCTCGTATGGGAGAGCCCGGAACGCGGCAACTACGTCGTGACCCTGCCGGGCACCCGCAAGCTGTCGACGACCTGTTCCCTGATCGTCGGCAAGCACTCCCTCTCCCTCAACGCGTTCGTCGTCCGGCACCCGGACGAGAACGACGCCGAGGTGCACCGCTGGCTGCTGGAGCGCAACCTCCGCCTGTTCGGGGTGAGTTACGCCATCGACTCGCTCGGCGACGTCTACCTCGTCGGCAAGCTGCCCCTGTCCGTGGTCACCCCCGAGGAGCTGGACCGGCTGCTCGGCGTGGTCCTCGAAGCGGCCGACGGGGCGTTCAACACCCTTCTGGAGCTGGGTTTCGCGAGCTCGATCCGCAAGGAGTACGCCTGGCGGGTGGCGCGCGGCGAGTCCACCCGGAACCTGGACGCGTTCAGCCACCTGACCCGGGACGCTTCCGACAGCTGACACCCGCCCTCCCGGCGGCGCCGGAAGGCGGCGTCCCTGCGGGAAGGTTGAGAGAGGTCCAGACGGGTTCGGGAAGGCGCAGGAGGGTTGCACGGCCGGTCCGCACAGTGCATTCACAGAATGATCACAACCAAATGACGATCACGGCAGGGCGTTGCCGAACCGGTCTTCGCTCACAGGTTCGATCGTAAAGTGTGGATCACTGCGACGGCCCGTCCCAGGCGGCGTCGAATCGCCGTACGGGGAAAGGGCGATTGCTCCTCGAACCGGAGAGAAGAACCATGCGCGCCACTGCCGTACGACGTACCGCTCTCGCCGCCTCCGCGGCCGCCCTCGCCCTGCTGGCCACCGCCTGCGGAGGCTCGTCGGACGCCGACGCCAAGGGCGGCAAGGACGAGAAGGGCGCCGCGAACGGCAACAGCTCGGCCCCGGAGGCCCCCGCCAAGGCGCTCACCGCCGCCGAGCTGGAGACGGCCACCCTCGCCCAGGGCGACGTGAAGGGCACCAAGATCACCAAGGCGGGTCCGGCCGACGAGGTCCCGGCGGACGGCGTCAAGGCCGACAAGGAGGCCTGTCTGCCGGTCGCCCACGCCATGTACGGCGTGGCGCAGAAGGACGCGGTGGCCACCACGAAGCGCAAGGTGATCGACGAGCCGAAGGCCGACGGCAAGAAGTCGCTGGAGGACGTGGCGAAGGGCGGGGGCGCCGACGCGTTCAAGGACGCCTTCAACCTGACGTCCACCTTCGTCGCGCTGACCTCCTACGAGGGGACCGCGGGCCCGGACACCTTCGCCGCGCTGAAGAAGGCCGCCGCGGAGTGCGCGGGCGGCTTCACCGCCACGGTCGCGAACGCGCCGACGAAGGTCGCGTCGATCACCGAGGAGAAGGTCACCGGCGGCGACGAGGCCGCGGCCTGGACGGTCACCTCCGAGGACGACGGCGAGACCGCCCCGTTCAAGCTGGTGGCGCTGCGCAAGGGAAGCTCCGTGGCGACGTTCTTCGCCTTCAACCTGGCGGCGGCCGGCGGCGACGTGAAGTTCGAGGTGCCGGCGGAGGTCGTGGCGGCGCAGGACAAGAAGCTCGCCTGACGTACGACCGCGGCGCCTCTGTCCTGATCCACCACGGGGCAGGGGCGCCGCGGCCGTGGGGGATCAGGGCAGGGGCACGAGCCGGACGACGGTCACGGTCAGGACGGACCTGGAGACGTAGTAGAGGACGATGGCCCCGGCGACGGTCGCCTCACGCCGGTCCCGCTCGCTCTTGACCGCGGAGGAGGCGTGGCCGTACGGCTCCTCGCCGAGGGTGCGGACCATCTCGTCCCGGAAGGACTCGCCGCCGCGCATCTTGGCCAGGGTGTCGTCGGCGGGCGGTGCGTAGGAGATGCGGAAGCTCAAGCGACGCTCCGCCTCTCGGCCTCGTCCCGCGCCAGCCGGTCCAGGATCTTCTCGGCCTCGGGATCGGGGACGGCCTCCAGCATCCAGTGCCGCATGACGGCCTGGATCTCGTGCACCCCCGCCCCGTTGATCGCGAGGTCGAACTCCTCGCGTCTCTCCTCGGGAAGCGTGGCCCGGATGTCCGGGATGCTGTTGGGCACCTCGACCTCGGTACCGCCGACGAAGGTCTTCAGAGACTCACCCATGATCGCTCTCCCCGATCTCCTTGCCCTGGAGGGTGCCGTCACGGACGGCGTGACGGCATGGGCTCACCGTAGTGCGTACGAGGCGTGTTCCGGCCGTTGTGGCCGGGCACGGATCGGCCACGGATCAGGTGCGGCACGGCACTTCGGGCTCAGCCCCGTCCGAGCCGCTCCGCGACCCGGTCGCGCAGGAGCGCGTACTCCTCCTGGAGCCGGGGCAGCTCGCCGGGCGGCCGGACGACGACCTCACCGCCGACGACTGTCTCCTCGGGCCCGAACTGCTCCCGGGTCAGATCGATTTCGACGCCCATGCCCAGCCGGTTCCACCAGTGGAAGTCGGTGCGCACGCCGTCGACATGCACCTCGCCCCGGATCAGCTCCCCGCCGAGCAGGTCGTTGAGCACCATGGCGGTGACCCCGCACTGGTCACGTGCCGGATTGTCCGGGGTCCAGCGGTCGCGGTACTCCGGGGTACAGGTCTCGGCGCTCCAACTGCCGCGCACGGCCTGTTCGATGTCGGTGAGCAGGTGAATCGTCATGGTGGCCATCGTGGCAGGCGGCACTGACAAGACAGTCGCTCCGCACCTCAGCCGCCACCGGAGGCCGTACGGCGGTCGCGCCGCCGCCCGACCAGGGTCACGGCCAGGTGGCCCGCGGCGAGGGCGGCGGTGATGCCTGCCAACACCCGTACGCAGAGAGGGCTTCCGGAGCTCGCCGCAGCCCAGAGTGCCACGACGGCGAGGAACGCCGGGTAGCCCGGCGTGTCGAGATACGACCGCTTCCCGGCCACTTCAACCCCACTTCTTCGGCCCGCCGTCCGGCGACGCCGACCGCCCCCATTGTCCCCGGGAATCACGTCGACAGAGGCTGCGGGTATCCAGCAGAGTGGTCGCCCGTGACCAGCAGCGAACTGTGGACCCGAGAGACCGCCGACCGCTACGACGCCGAGGAGGCGGAGAACTCCTCACCCGCCGCACTCGAACCGACCCTCGACTTCCTCGCCGAACTCGCCGGGGACGGCCGGGCCCTGGAGTTCGCCATCGGCACCGGCCGCGTGGGCGTGCCCCTGCGGCAACGAGGCGTACCGGTGACGGGCATCGAACTCTCCGAGCCGATGGCGGCGGTGCTCCGCCGCAAGGTGGACGAGGTGACGCTCCCGGTGGTGATCGGGGACATGGCCACCACGGTCGTCCCCGGCGAGTTCACCCTGGTCTACCTCGTCTACAACACCATCGGGAACCTGCTCACCCAGGACGAACAGGTCGCGTGCTTCGAGAACGCGGCCCGCCATCTGCCCCCCGGGGGCCGGTTCGTCATCGAACTGACCGTACCGCCGCTGCGGTTCCTGCCGCCCGGCCAGGTCGCGGTGCCGTTCGACGTGTCCGAGCGGCACCTCGGCTTCGACACCTTCGACCTGGTCGAGCAGACCCTCGTCTCGCACCACTTCACCCGCGACGGCGACGACGGCCGCTACCGCCGAGGCACCTGCCGCCAGCGCTACGCCTGGCCGGCCGAGCTGGACCTGATGGCCCGCATCGCCGGGCTGGAGCTGGAGAGCCGGGTCGAGGACTGGGACGGGACGCCGTTCGGCCCGGACTCCGCCAAGCACATCTCGGTGTGGCGCAAGCCGACGGCCTGAGGCCCCCCGCCCGGAGCGCCGACCAGCCCTCCCGGCCCGGAACACCGACGAGCCCCCCGCCCGCGGAGAAACCGCCGGCAGGGGGCCCGGGCAATGAGCGAGATGCGGGCTACTTCTTCTTGCCCTGGGTCTGGCGGGCCCGTTTTCCGGTCCTGGTCAGCAGGGTGCCCGCCGTACCTGACCTGCGGTTGGGCTGTCATCGTTGGTCGTTGTTGCGCGTTGCTTGTCACCCTCGGAGGGCCCATAGAGGGCCCGGTGGCGATACCTCAGGTCCCGTGCCGCGAAGAGGAGCAGCCGCTGCCTGGCCCTTGCAGAGTACGGGGACGGGCGGTCGGCTGGTTGGATCACTTCGTGCCGCCATCATGTCCCGCCGCCCAGAGCCGCCGCTCTCGTCGTTGGCGTCAGCGCTGCATTCAATCTCGCCGACCGAAGATCGTCCCCCTTCGCACAGCCTGACGACGAGACTGTTCGCAAATATGCACAAATGTGCTATTCAAGGAACTTGCCTCAGATCTATGGTCACACAGGTCTAGCTCCGGCAAGCTAGTGAATGCGAACTAGAGGAGTGGCATGGACAGCAACTTCAGACCGTACGACTACGAGGCCAGCTTCAAGCGCCTAAAGGACATCCTGAATCAGGCGGACGTAAATTACGAAAAGACCGATTCCCTGCCCGACCGAGAAAAGCTGACGTACTCAAATGGGTTCTATGCGTACTGTTCAGCCCTGTTCATTGATATTCGCGGCTCCTCTAAGTTGCCTTCAAAATATCGCCGACCTACTCTAGCCCGCCTCTACCGTGCATACGTCAGTGAAGTCGTGGCCATCCTGAACAGCGACCCTTATTGCCGGGAGGTGAACATCGTCGGCGATGGCGCCTGGGCGGTCTACAACACTCCGCGCCGACCTGATATCGATGACGTTTTCGCGATCTCGTATGCCCTTAATTCCATGATCAAGGTTCTCAATTATCAACTTGTGAAGAAAGATCTTGATCCGATTGAAGTAGGGATCGGTATGTCTTACGGTCGCGCCCTGATGATTAAGGCCGGATACTCGGGGAGCGGAATCAGTGATGTGGTTTACATGGGCGACGTGGTAAATCAAGCGGCGAAGTTGGCGGCACATGGCAATCAGGGATATTTTGACAAGGCGATCATGGTGTCTGAGGTATTCCATCAGAACCTGAGTGATGAAAATAAGGAGCTGCTGACCTGGAATGCGAATAGGAATTGTTGGCACGGTGATGTAATCCGCAAGGATATGGAAGCCTGGTATCAGGAGAACTGCAAATGACGGCACAGTCCGGGGCGGGAGCCCAACCGGTCACAGACGCAGACGTGCGCGACAACGCGCACTCATTGTTGGTGCATTCCAGGGAAGAGGTGAATCGAGCAGACGCGAAGGCTTCGCTGCTCCTTGCGGCGTCAGGCATCGGTCTAGGTGCCGTGCTGAGCGCGATCCTGGGCGGTGATTGGGTACCTTTTCAACTTAACAATAGATTCGAATGGATCTGGTGGATTGGTACCGCTCTTTCCCTTTTTGGGGTGATTGGTCTAGGTTTTGCGGTTTTCCCTAGAACTCGCAGGAGCGTAGAACCTCAAACGCCCTCGATTGCCTATTTCAGAGACGTTGCGACAAATAAGAAGGAGGACTTGGAAAGTCTAATCAAGGCGACTCTTGCGAGCCCTAAAATGCCGGTGCTTGACCAGCTGTATGAGGTATCCCGAGTGGCCAATATAAAGTACGAGCTCATTCGGTTTGCCTTGGGGTGTTTCGGCCTGTCGCTCGTAGCGTGTACTGGCTCCCTCCTCCTCGACATCATCTTCGGGTGACGCCGCGTCTCTAGTCGTGCAGTTGACCGACTCTGTCGCAGAGAGGTTATTCCATGGATTGGCTTAGCTGTGCGCAGGCCTTGGTGAGGTAGCGAAAGCTGTACCGGGGTCTCGCTCAGTCGGTCGACCGTTGGAATAGGGCACCTGATCTGCGGTGTGGGAGATCCACGATGCGAAGAAGTGTGAAGCCCGCGTCCTTGTAGAAATGGTGCAATCCTTTGTTGTCCTTCCATGCGTCCAGCCGCAACCATCGCTTGCCTTGAGCTGAGGCACGTTCCGACGCCCAGTCGAGCAGCAGGCCGCCGATGCCCGCGCCGGAGGCCGTGCGCGCTACGGCCATGCGATGAACGTAGAGGGCTGCATCTGGCCGGTCTTCCGGGGTCCAGAACTCAGGGTCTGCGAAGTCATCCACTTGGATGGTTGCGACCGGCTCCCCCTCCTCGAACGCGAGGAAGCACACCCCTCGTTCAAGGGCTTCCAAAATGCGGTCACGGTGGGGCGGGTACTGCCACTGGTCGATGCCGCGCGAGGCAAGCCAGGTTGAGGCCTCGCGCAGCAACGCTTCCACAACGTCCAATTCATCAGGGCGGCCGGCGCGAACGAGTAGGTCTTTCATGCGTCCTCGTTCGGCGCTTCGCGCTGTCGCTCGTACGAGATCACATGCCTGTCGCCGGGGAGCACAGTCACTGCGACTCTTACAGGCTTCCCCTCGGCTGTGTGGCCGGTGACAACATGAATCCCGACCGGCGTCCCGGGACCCAGGTCAAGTCGATGCACTTGCTCAGGGGTGGGCATCCGGACGTACAACTCATCTAGGGCCCTCTCCTGCCGGTACCCGAGTTCGGCCAGAACCTGGTTGGCGCCGCGAGCGATGTCCTCCGGGCGCATGATCTCTGAATCCCGTACGAGGGCGAGTGGGAAGTAGCTGTCGTTGATGTTGAACGGCTCCCCGTCGAGGTAGCGCACTCGTTTCCGCACCGCGACGAGCTCGCCCGGTTCCAGCCGGAGCCTCTTGGACACTTCATCCGGTGGCTCCACGATGGCCACCTCGATCTCCTGCCGTGGCTCGCGTCCCTCAGCCGCGTACTCGGTCGTGAAAGCGTCCATCTCCGGCGAGTACGGCCGCTTCCGGAACTCCGCTTGGGGGCGAAACACCATCGGCCGCCGGCGCCGGACGAAGTGGCCCTGCGGACGCGCCGATACGACGAGCCCCTCGTTCACGAGCAGAGCGAGCGACTTGCGCACGGTCTCTCGTGACACGCCGTACTGCTCGCGAAGCTCAGCTTCAGTCGGGAGCTTCGCATCTGGTTCGAGCTTTCCGGACGTGATCTGCGCCCGCAGCGCGTCCGCGATCTGCTGATACATCGGGTTCCGCCCGAGACGAGTCACTGTCATGCCTCCCATGGAAGCTGCTTGTCCGCACCATTGTCTAGTCAATGTGGCCAATGCCCTTGCGATGCGCTGGCCGCTCTGCCAACATCCTGCCTGTAGCCATTGTACGGACAATGGCTACAGCGGCTCGGGCATTCCTGTGCTTCTTCAGGGTTGCTCGGGGCGTAGGGGCCCGGGACAGAGCGGGCCGAGGGACCCGGACCCCTGGTCAACCGGAGGGCTTAGACCGAAAGGTCACGTCTCCATACGCCTACCCGGGAGCTCGTGTTCCCGAAGGAGACACCCGCACGTCCACACCATCCGCAGTGCCCATAGCCGCTGCGGCCGGTTGCCTCCCCCGCCCGTCCGGCCCCCTGGGGTCGTACGGGCGGGGCTGAGGGGAGCCGGTTCCTGGTTCCAACGGCGAGAACCCCCGGAGCGGGAACTCCGGGGGTTCGTGTTGAGCCGTTCCTGTCTGAGAGGAACAGACCCATGGAGAGCATCGCAGCACTTCAGGCGGCCGTTACGGCCGCCGCCGCGTTCGATGGTGAGCCGTCGGACGCGGAGCTGGACGTGATCGACCGGGAGATGCCCGCCATTCTGGCGGACGTCGATCTGCTGGACGCGCAGATCATGACCATCGACCGCACCCCGACTGAGTTGGACCAGCAGCGCATCCGCCGGGCCCGCCGACGGGTGCTGGCCGCCCGCCGGGACCTGGCCAACCGTGCCGTTCAGGCGGGCGGTGCGGCATGAGCGCGGCTGACGCGCTCACGGCGCTGATGTCGGTGAGCCGGACCACAGGCCGGTGGCGACTGTTCGTCGTCGTTCTCGGGGTGCCCGTTTCCGAGTGGCCCGAGTACGTCCTCGACGGGGACGCGGTGCCGAGCGTTCAGGACCGTTCACGGGCGCTGGAAGCGCTCGGCTACGCGTTCACGGACGCTCCCGGCTGGGAGTGGACCGAGGACCACCTTCCGAGCGACGACGCTGCCGGGCCGGTGCGCCTGATCGCTTCGGCACGGGTGCGGGAGGTGGCGTCGTGAACGCTGTTCAGATCCGTTCAGCGGAGAAGGCGCTGTCGGTCGGGACCTGGTTGATCGTGGGCGGCGCGATGCTGTTCTCGATCCTCACGGTGACGCCGCTGATGGAGCGCCACAGCCCGAAGGGGTGGGAGTGGACGGCCCCGATCCTGCCCCTCGTCGTGGACGCGGCGGTGGTCATCGTGGTCCGCCTGGACTCGGTCCTGGCCGGGATGGGCGGGCACGGAGGCCGGTGGCCCATCGCTCTGCGATGGATGACCGGCTGCATGACCCTGGCCCTGAACGTCGCGGACTCCGCGCTCAAGAAGGACCTGGTCGGGGCCGCTGTCCACGCGGTCGCACCGCTCCTGCTGATCGTCACCGCAGAGACCGGACTCGCCTACCGGCGGGCCATCACCGCCGCCCAGAGCGCCCGCGAAGCACAGCTCAAGGCCGAGCGGGCAGAACGCGAGCAGGCCGCCACCGAACGCCGTGAGGCGCAGGAGCGGCGGCAGCGTGAGGAGCGGGAGCACGCGGCCCAGTTGGCCCGTGAACAGCGTGAGCATGAAGCGCTGATCGCCCGTGAACAGACCGCCCGCGAGGACGCGGCGCGGCGTGAGGAGCGCGAGCGGGCGGAGGCGCGGGAGCGTGCTGAGCGTGAGGCCCGTGAACGCCGTGAGCAGATGCGTGAACAGCAGCAGGCCGAGCGTGAACGCCTTGAACGCGAGGCCGCCCAGCGTCGTGAGCGGGACCGGTTGGAGCGTGAGCAGGAGGCGCGCCGGCAGCAGCAGGAGCGGGCCGAGCGTGAGGCCCGTGAACGCGCGGAGCTGCTGGCCGCTGGTCCGGTGAACGAGAAGCTTCCCGAGGACAAGGCCCGGCTCGTCGTCCACGCCTCCTTCGGTGAGGGCCTGCCGGTTCGGGCGGCTGCGGAGCTGTGCGGCTGGTCGACCGGGTGGGTCTCCGCCCGCTACCAGGAACACCGCGACGGCACCGGCCTCGTCCTTGAGGCCGCGTCGTGAGCACGCTGCCCTGCTACCGGTGGCGTCTCGCCCCCGACGGGTTGGCCACCCGCCGTCAGCTCCGCGCGCTGGGGTTGCGGCCGGGTGGTCAGGACGTCGTCGCGGAAGTCCACCGGCCCCGGCGTCGCCGCGGGCCGCTGGTCGCCTACCTCTACCGCGTCGACCGGGCCAAGCCCGTACGCCCCATGACCCCGGCCCGCGCCGCCGCGCTCGCTGCGGCGATGCTCGCCCGCCGCACCTGCCCCAACTGCCGCCGTGATGTCGGGTACTGCATCCCGCGTTCGCTCGGCATGTGCGTCACCTGCCACGACACCCCGCCGACCAGGAAGGACACGCCCCCATGACGCCCACCGAACACGTCCTGCCGGGCTGGCCCACCGCGCCGACCACCCCCACCACCGGCACGGTGCAGCTCCACACGGAGCGGGCGGGGACGGTCGTCTACGTCCCCGGCCCGGACGGGGTCATGGTGGCCGTGCTCCGCGAGCACCTGCCCACCACCCCCACCGTCTACCAGCCCCGGGACCTGACGCCCCTGCCGTTGTTCGATCCGCGCGCCCAGCGCATCGCCGCCGGCGGACTGCTCGCCGGTGGTGCCGGGTGGGGTGCCGGTCAGCTCCTGCTGGGGGCCGGTCAGCTCGTGAGCGCCGCCGCTGGTCTCGGGTCGCTCGTGATGTGGGCCGCCATCGCCGTCGTCGCCTCCCGCATCGCCCCCACCGTCCTCGGTACCGGGCGACCCGCGACGGTGCACAACACCACGGTCCACAACCGGTGGTTCGGCCGCTCCACCCACTGAAACCGCCCAACGCCCCGCAGGCGGGCCGCACCCCCTCACACATGGGGTTTGACCCCCGGCTCCCTGGGCGGCCGTTCAGGGGCCTGCCAGGGGGTTGCATGGCCCGGTTTTCGGTCGCCCTACGCGCGCGGGCGCGTAGGGCCCCCACCCCCCGAACGGCTCAACTCTGCAACTTCGCAGGTCAGGGCCGGTTGCGGGGGTTCAACCGCCGCTGTTGACGCAACCAGCAGTGGCCACCTGTGCAACTAGGGCGGGCCGGTGTCGCCACGCAACGGCGCACCGGCCCTTATCCACGGTCTTGGAGGACTCTCGTGGACTGGAAGCAAGCATGGTCGACCACCACCAACACCACCACCACGGCACTGGACGCGGTCTCCCCGGTGTTCGTGCCGTTCGCGGTGCGCTGGGACCTGGAGTCCGAGCGCCGCACCAAGCTCCGCACCCCCGAGCACCTGAAGGCGCTCATGGCGGCGCAGAAGGAGCACAACGCCGCCCGCTCCACCCTCTCCACGGCCAGGGCGCAGAAGACCACCGCGCGCGCTGGGTCGAGCAACCCGTTCGCCGCGTCGCGCCGGGCTGCCCGGGTGGCGACGAAGGCGGCGTCGTCGCATGAGCGGGACACCCGGGGCAAGCTCAAGGAGGCGCGGGTGAACTACCCGACCACGCTCAAGGCCCGCGCGATCCAGGCGCACTCCCTGCACGCCGTGCCCGGCGTCATCGCGTCCGTGCTCATGTCCGCTCAGCACCTCACGCTGTGGCCGGCCACGACGTCCGCGCTGCTGATCGGGGCGAACGCCGCCGCGCTCGGGCTCGGGCGGCGTCGGGCGCGGGTGGTGGTGGATGAGTCGCTGTCGTTGGAGGAGCGCCAGCTCATGGAGCGCCTCGACCCCTCGTATTGGGTGGAGCACGCTCCGGACCGTGGTCTGTTCGGCACGGTCACCACCCCGCCCCTGTTGGAGCCGGGCGGTATCCGCTGCGAGATCCGGCTCGATGGCACGTGGACGGTCAAGACGCTGGCGGACAAGGCGGACTCGGTGCGGGCGTTGCTCGGGGCGCGGACCGCGCTGCGGGTCCGGATCACGTCGGCGTCTCGTGGTGGGTGGGCGGTGGTGTCGTTGGCGACGCGGTCGGCAGCCGCGGGCGTCTCCTCGCTGTGGACCCCCGACCGCATCCCCGCCGACCCGCTGATGATGAGTCTGGGCCTGGACACCGAGACCGGCGATGAGGTGCTGGTGCCGTTCGATGAGCGGCTGTTGGTCTCCGGTGCGTCCGGCACGGGCAAGTCGTGGTCGTTCCGTCCGCTGATCGCGACCGCCCACCTGCGCGGTGACGTGGTCCTGATCGACGGGAAGGGCGAAGAGGCCAACATCTGGGAGAACGTCTGCCGCGTCGCCGTGGAGGCCGACGAGATCACCACTGCGGTGGACGATGGGCATGCGGAGATGACCCGCCGCAAGCACGACATGAAGAAGCGCGGCATCAGCGTCTGGGACGGCCGACAGCTCACCGTCGTCATCGACGAAGGACAGGTCGTCCTCGCCCTGATCCAGCGGGACAAGGACCGCCTTCAGCGGCTCATCGAACTCTCCTCGCTGGGCCGCTCGCGCGGGGTGGTGCTGTGGTGGGCAACGCAGTACCCGCTCACCGACGGGGCCGCCCCGGGCGTGCACAAGCTCATCGCCCCGAACCTGCTGACCCGCTTCTCCCTGCGGGTGGCCGGCACGACTCAGGCGCAGGTCGCCCTGGACGACTGCGCCCACTACGCCCCCCACCAGATCCCCGACGGGCGCGAGTATCGGGGGCACGGCTATCTCAAGGGCTACGGGCCGCGCATGCTGCGCACCTGGACCCTGGACGACACCGGCGTCCGAGCCCTGCCCAAATCCATCTGGACCCCCGGCCACCCCACCACCAACCAGGCGGTCCCGGCACCGTTGCGGCTGGTCAAGAACATCGCCCCGTCCGGGATCGCGTCCAACCGGGACAAGGTGCTGGGCGCGGTGCAGGCGGGTGCACGTACGGCCAAGGAAGTGGCCGACGCGACGGGTTTGAACAAGGGCACCGTCTCCCGCGAGATCAAAGCACTCACCGCGTCCGGGGCACTTCAGCGCACCGCTGACGGGCGCATCCTGCCCGGCCAGCAAGCGGCCTGAGCACCCCCACCACGCAACGCCAAGGGCGGCCCCCTCACGCCAATGAAGTCGGGCCGCCCTTGTGATCCAGCACAACGAACTGGAGGACTCCAGCATGACCCAACCCACCCCCATCCGGCGAGTACCCGACCACCTGCGCACTGCCCTGGACCTGGCCGCCCGGGGCGTGCCCGTGCTGCCGTTGCGCGCCGGGAAGGTCCCGTTCGGGAACTGCCCCACCTGCCGGGACAACGTCTGCGGCGGCCGGCCGAACATGAAGACCCCCGGCCCCTGCACCTGCCCCCGCCCCTGCCACGCATGGGCCGCCGCCACCACCGACCCCGACACCCTCACCGGCCCCGCATGGGCCCCGGCGTGGAAGCAGGCGGCGGCCGTCGCCTACCACCCCGGCGGTATCGGGCTGACGGTGGTTGACCTGGACCACGCCGATGCGGTCGCGTGGGCCCGCCGCACGCTCCCGACCACGCGGACCGTGCCCACAACCCGGGGTGAACACTGGATCTACCAGGGGGCCATGGGGTCCGCGAACGATGTGCGGGACGGTGTCGACATCAAGTCGGCCATGGTCTACGCCCGGTGGCTCGGCCCCGGCACCGGCACCATGACCGCCCTCCCCGACGTGGTGCGGGCCCTGATCGTCAAGAAGCCGGTAGCGGTCCGGCTCGTCATCGTGCCCGTTCCGGCTGGGGGCGGGGAGTGCCGACACCGGACTCCCGCCTACCTGGAGCGCGGCATCGCCATGGCCGAGCAGCGGATCACCGCCGCGACGAGTGGCGTGCACGCCACGGTCTACCGCACGTTCCTCGCCGTGCTCTCCACGCACGGCCGGTGCGGGTGCCTCACCGACACCCACGCCGCCCGGCTGTTCGCCGCCGCGCAGACCAAGGGCGAAAGCCCCCGGCACTGCGCCGATGCGTGGTCCAACGCCCTTACCGCTTTGGGGATGTGAGTCATGTCCGAGGACGAGAAGAACCCGGCGCGTGAGGTCATCAGCGACTACGCGCAGTCCCACTTCCGGTACTTCCGCACCGCCGACGGCACCGTCTACGCCCAGAAGAACGGCCACCCCGTCGCCCGTCCGATCCGCTCGCAGGGCACCACGGGAAGCCACCGGCAGGAACTCATGGTCGGCATGTTCAAAGACGGGGTCGGCGTCTTCAACGGCACCGCCCTGAAGGAGGCGCTGGACCTGATCGAGGCACTGGCGATGACCGAGACCACCCAGGCCGTGCACATCCGCGTCGCCCCCGGCTTCGACGGAGCCACCTGGCTCGACCTCGGTCGCGCCGACGGGCAGTCGGTCCGTATCCACCCCAACGGGTGGGAGATCACCGTGCCGGACCCGCGTGAGGTGTGCTGGCGGCGTACCCAGCTCACCGGGGAACTGCCCCTGCCGGCCAAGGACACCGACGGCAAGGGCATCGACCTGCTGATGCGGCTGTGCAACTTCGCCAACGCGGAAACCGAATGCCTCGCCATCGCGTGGCTGATCGGCTGCCTGGGGCCGGGCGTGCCCGTCCCGGCCCCGTTCCTCACCGGCCCGCAAGGCGCGGGGAAGTCGACCGGGGGACGGATGCTGGTGCGGATCGTGGAGGGCATGAGCGGGGACCTGCGCCGGGCCCCGAAAGACGAGGAGAACCTGATCGCGGCCGTCGCCGCCGGATGGGTCACCGCCCTGGACAACCTGAGCCACATGACCCCGGACCTGTCCGACGCCATGTGCTGCATCGTCACCGGAGCCGAATCCGTCAAGCGCGCCCTGTTCACCGACGGGGACGTCCACCGGGCCCGCTACCGCCGCCCGCTCCTCCTGACCGGGATCGACGTCGGCGTCATCCGCCCCGACCTCGCGGAACGGCTCCTGCCGCTGCGCCTGGAGCGGCCCACGGTCCGGCGGACCGAGGCGGAGTTGTGGGCGGAGTACGAAGAGGTGTTGCCCGTGGTCCTCGGCTCGCTGCTCGATCTCACGGTCAAGGTCCGGGCCGCCGTGGCGGAGACACCGACCGATCTGCGGATGGCGGACTTCGCACACCTCTGCGCCCAACTCGACACCGCCACCGGGCTCGGGGCGTTGCCTGCGTACCGGGCGAGCCTGGACGACCTGAACGACGACGTCATCGAAGGCGACCTGTTGGCGCAGACCGTCCTCCAGCACGCCGAGACCCTCGGCCCCGGCCGCGAGCAGCGCATGACGTCCACGGAATGGCTGAACGCCCTGAGCCGCCTCTACAGCGGCGAGGAGCTACGGCCCCTGCCGAAGGGGTGGCCGACCACGGGCAAGGTGCTCTCCGACCGGCTCAAGCGCCTGCAACCCACCCTCGCCGCCCGGGGCGTCCTCATCGACAGCGGACGCACCAAAGCGGGCCGGTACCTCGAAATGACCCGCCAGGCCGCGCCCCCGCCCCCTGAGCAGCCGGAGCAGTCGGCAGCGTTCTGACCGCACCGATCACCCGGGGGACAAGCAAGAGGAGCACGCCGCCGCCGGGTGCTCCTCTTGCTGTTCGGCGGAACGCCGGCCAAGAGGCGTGCCCGAAGGGCCCCTCACTTCGCCTGAAGGATCACCGCCACTACTACAGGCACCCCCTCCTTTTTCCTAAGTAGGGAAGGTCTGCGTCACCTGCGTCACCAGGGACGGAAAACGGTCCCTGACCTGCACCGGCAGGGGTGACGCAGACGGCGAATCCTGCGTCACCCGTGCGTCACCCGCGTCACCCGGTGACGCAGAAGGTGACGCACGGGTGACGCACACCCAACCCGCTGCGTCACCTAAAGCCGCAGGTCAAAGCCTCGGATGACGCGGGTGACGCGGTGACGCAGAAATCCACACCTCGGACAGACCTGCACCCCGACGAGGAGACGCAGTGGCCACCACGACTGCTCAGGACCCCCGCGCCACCCTCCGCAGAGGGCTACCCGACCGCTACCTCACCCCGGGCGACATCGCCGAGATCTTCGGTGTGCCGCTCGAAACCGTCTACCAGTGGCGCAGGAAGCGCACCGGGCCTCCCGGCTTCCGCATCGGCAAGCACGTGCGCTACGACCCTGCCGAAGTGCAGGCCTACGTCATCCAGCTCAAGAACGTCGACCGCGTCGCGGCCTGACGCAGCCATACGCACCGCCAGGGGTGGCCGGTCACCGGCCACCCCTGATCCATGTCGAGAAGGGACTCGCCTCCGATGGCAGGCAGCATCCAAGACCGCTGGTTCAAGACCGAGACCGACGCCGACGGCAAGACCGTCCGCGTTAAGACCGAGCGCTACGGGTCCGGCCTGCGCTACCGGGCCCGCTACTTCGCGCCCGACGGAAAGCGCAAGGGGAAGTCCTTCCCCGACGGACAGAAGCGGCTCGCCGAGCAGTGGCTGAGCAAGGTCACGGCGGACGTCGCACGCGGCGACTACATCGACCCGAACGCGTCCCGGAAGTCGTTCCAGGAGTTTGCCGACGGGTGGCTTGCGAGCCAGAGCGGGGACCCGAACACCCGGGCATCGATGCAGTCTCAGCTCAAGTTGCACGCCTTCCCGCGCATTGGGGCCCGATCCTTGGGTTCCTTCCAGCCCAGCCACATGCGGGAGTTCGTGACGCAGCTCGAAGAGTCCGGCATGTCCGGCGCTTACGCCCGTGTGATCTTCTCCAACGTCCGCGCCATCCTCTCCGCCGCTGTCGAAGACGGCTACCTTCGCCGGAACCCCTGCCACTCGCGCACGGTGACGCTCCCGGAGATGGGGACGCGCCGAGTTGTCCCGTGGCAGCCGGACCGCGTCTTCGCCATGCGGGGTGCCATGGTCGAGCGCTTCCGGCCCATGGTGGACATGGGTGCCGGATGCGGCCTCCGGCAGGGCGAGATCCTCGGGCTGTCCGTGGATGAGCTGGACCTCGACAGCGGCACCCTGCACGTGGTGCAGCAGCTCAAACTCAGTCTGAGCAAGCCCGTGTTCGCACCGCCTAAGGGCGGCAAGCTTCGCGACGTCCCGCTGCCCGATCCCGTGGCCGAAGCGCTCAAAGAGCACATCAAGCGGTTCCCGCCCGTTGAGATCACGCTGCCGTGGATGCGCGCGAACGGCCGGCCGGTGACCAAGCGTTTGATCTTCACCGGGCCCAACGGTGGGCACGTCTGGCGCACCTCACTCAATGAGGACCACTGGAAGCCCGCCCTGGCGTCCGTCGGTGTCATCCCGAAGGCCAAGAGCCGGGAGCACACGGCTGCCCGGGAGCACGGCATGCACGCGCTGAGGCACTTCTACGCGTCCGTTCTGCTGGACGCGGGGGAGAGCATCAAGGCCGTCAGCGAGTACCTCGGGCACTCCGACCCCGGCCTGACGCTGAAGGTGTACGCGCACCTCATGCCGAGCAGCCGGGACCGGGCCCGGAAGGCACTCGGGGAGGCACTCCGGCCGCCGGGGGATTCACCCCGCTGAGGTCCCACAGTGGGCCCAGGCCGTGAAAATGCCCCCGATCCGCGCCATACGCGCAGGTCGGGGGCATGATCAAGAAACCTACTTCTTCTTGCCCTGGTTCTTCACGGCCTCGATCGCGGCCTTCGCGGCGTCCGGGTCGAGGTACGTGCCGCCCGGCTTCAGCGGCTTGAAGTCGGCGTCGAGCTCGTAGGAGAGCGGGATGCCGGTCGGGATGTTGAGGCCCGCGATGTCCTCGTCCGAGATGCCGTCCAGGTGCTTCACCAGCGCGCGGAGGCTGTTGCCGTGCGCGGCGACCAGGACCGTGCGGCCCGTGAGGAGGTCCGGGACGATGCTGTCGAACCAGTACGGGAGCATGCGGACGACGACGTCCTTCAGGCACTCCGTGTCCGGGCGCAGCTCCGGGGGGAGGGTCGCGTAGCGCGGGTCGTCGAACTGGCTGTACTCCGCGTCGCGGGCCAGCGGCGGCGGCGGGGTGTCGTACGAGCGGCGCCACAGCATGAACTGCTCCTCGCCGAACTCGGCGAGCGTCTGCGCCTTGTCCTTGCCCTGGAGCGCGCCGTAGTGGCGCTCGTTCAGGCGCCAGGAGCGGCGGACCGGGATCCACAGGCGGTCGGCGGACTCCAGGGCCAGCTGCGCGGTGCGGATCGCGCGGCGCTGGAGGGAGGTGTGCAGGACGTCGGGGAGCAGACCGGCGTCCTTGAGCAGCTCACCGCCGCGGACTGCTTCCTTCTCGCCCTTTTCGGTGAGGTTGACGTCCACCCAACCGGTGAACAGGTTCTTCGCGTTCCATTCGCTCTCGCCGTGGCGGAGGAGGATCAGCTTGTACGGTGCGTCGGCCATGAGCCCGAGCGTAATCGAACCCGTGCGACCCCCGCGCGCCCGCCCGTAACGCGGACAGCGCCGGTCCCGCACGCCGGGTCCCGGCGCCCGGCGTGCGGACGATTGACGGGGGGCGTCAATCCAGTGGCGGGCGGGGAGTCGGGCTTCGTAATGTCTCGAACGGGTCGGGAGGTGTTACCCAAGGCCCGTCTCCGCATCATCCGTACGTCCCGTGGGGGGAATCCATATGTCCGTCGCCGGTCTGCGCACAGCCGCCCGCGAGACCGTCTCCGGGATGCCCCGCGAGTTCTGGTGGCTGTGGACCAGCACCCTCGTCAACCGCCTGGGCGCGTTCGTCGCGACCTTCATGGCCCTCTACCTGACCCTGGACCGGGGCTACTCCGCCTCGTACGCGGGGCTCGTCGCCGCCCTCCACGGGCTCGGCGGGGTCATCTCCTCGCTCGGCGCGGGCGTGATGACCGACCGGCTCGGGCGGCGGCCCACCATGCTGATCGCGCAGACGTCGACTGCCGTGTCGGTGGCGGTGCTCGGGTTCATGCAGCACCCGTTCGCCATCGCCGCCGTGGCGTTCTTCGTCGGTATGGCGAGCAACGCGTCCCGCCCCGCCGTCCAGGCGATGATGGCGGACATCGTGCCCCCGAAGGACCGGGTCCGGGCCTTCTCGCTGAACTACTGGGCCATCAACCTCGGCTTCGCGATCTCCTCCGCCGGGGCCGGATTCATCGCCGAGTACAGCTACCTCGCCGGCTTCCTCGGCGAGGCCCTGATGACGCTCGTCTGCGCCGTCCTCGTCTTCGTGAAGGTGCCGGAGTCGCGGCCCGAGGAAGCGGTGGTGAAGACCGTCGGCGGCAAGCGGCCCAAGGACGAGGTGCGGCTCACCACCGTCCTGCGCGACGGCCGGTTCATGGGCGTCGTGGGGCTGTCGTTCCTGGTGGCGCTGATCTTCCAGCAGGGGTACGTGGGGCTGCCGGTGGCGATGGGTACGGACGGACTGTCCAGCTCCGACTTCGGGACCGCCATCGCCGTCAACGGTGTGCTGATCGTGGTCCTCCAGATCCCCGTCACCCGCTTCATCCAGGACCGCGACCCGCGCCGGCTGCTGATCATCTCGTCGTTGCTCGCCGGGTACGGCTTCGGGCTCACCGCCTTCGCCGGGTCGGTCGCCGCGTACGCCCTCACCGTCTGCGTCTGGACGCTGGCCGAGATCGTGAACGCGCCCACCCAGACGGGCATCGTCGTCCAGCTGTCGCCCGCCAGGGGCCGGGGCCGCTACCAGGGCATGTACACGATGTCCTGGTCGGTGGCCGCGCTCGTCGCGCCGCTGATGTCCGGCTTCGTGATCGACCACTACGGCGCCGCCTGGCTCTGGGCCGCCTGCGCCGTCATCGGCACCGTCGCCGGGTTCGGCTACTGGCTGCTGATGCGCAATCTGCCGCGCGGGGAGCACCCCCCGGCGGACGTCCTGCCGGAGCCCGCGCCGGTCCCGGCCGAGGCTCGGCCGGACCAGGCCGAACCGGAGGCCGCACCTGCGGCGGCGGTCGAGCGGGCCTGCTGAAACGCGGCGCGCGGCGCCCATCCGGAACGGGGGTCCGGGCGGGCACCGCGCGTTCGCACGTCTACGCGCACCTGTGTGCGTGTACCCGCGGGTACGGGTCAGCCGCAGCAGCCGCCGCACTGGCACGGGGCTCCGGACTGGCAGCCGCACCCGCAGCCCGCCCCGCATCCGCAGGCTCCGAGCACGACTCGGTGCACCACTTCGGTCGGGGTCTCCTGCTGGGGTTCGGTCGTGGGGGAATCGGCCATGGTCCCTCCTCAGGGCATACGGCTGGGCGGCGGACGCCGGTGCGCCGCCGCCGGGGACGTACGGCACGACCCACCGCTCCCGGCCATGGCGACGCCCCCGTCCCATTGCATGCCCACCCCGGCAGGCGCATCAACGGCGCACGCGCGCAGGAACGTATGTGCGACTCGCGTCCGCCGGTGAGCGCCGGTGGTCGTCGGAGGCCCCGGCCCGTCCGCCCCGCCCGACCGCCCCGCCCGTCCGTGCAGGCCGTCCCCGCGTGGCGTTCCCCGCGCGCCCTCGCCTACGCGCCCTCGACCGGGGCCGCCGCCTGGATCTCGTCCGCGTGCTCGCCCGTCACCAGGTAGACCACGCGCTTGGCGACCGACACCGCGTGGTCGGCGAAGCGCTCGTAGTAGCGGCCCAGCAGCGTCACGTCGACCGCCGTCTCGATGCCGTGCTTCCAGCGGTCGTCCATCAGGTGCTGGAACAGCGTGCGGTGCAGCAGGTCCATCTCGTCGTCGTCCTGCTCCAGCTGGAGCGCCAGATCGACGTCCTTGGTGATGATGACCTCGGCCGCCTTGGCCATCAGGCGCTGGGCGAGCTGGCCCATCTCCAGAATCGTGGCGTGCAGGTCGTGCGGGACCGCCGACTGCGGGAAGCGCAGCCGGGCCAGCTTCGCCACGTGCTGGGCGAGGTCGCCCGAGCGCTCCAGGTCGGCGCTCATCCGCAGCGAGGTCACCACGATGCGCAGGTCGGTGGCCACCGGCTGCTGGCGGGCCAGGAGCGCGATGGCGCGGGCCTCCAGGTCGTGCTGGAGGTCGTCGACCTTCTGGTCGCCGGCGATCACGTTCTCCGCCAGCGTCAGGTCGGCGTCGAGCATGGACGTGGTGGCCCGCCCGATCGCCGAGCCGACCAGCCGGGCCATCTCGACCAGGCCTTCTCCGATCGAATCGAGTTCCTCGTGGTAAGCGTCGCGCATGGAAGTCCCTCTCCAGTTCCGAACTGAGGCCGGGGTCTCGGACCGACCCCCACGGTGCCACGGTGGGGCCGTAACGCGTCCGGATCCGGCCCCCTAAGTGAACCGGCTCCTACCCCTCGGTGAACTCTGGGCGACGAGTGTTCGAGATGGCACTCGGACGGCTGGGAGGGACTCGCCGCACCCGCATAACCTTGAAGCATGGACGTGAACGCGGCGGTCGCCGCAGCTGCGGCGATCGCCGGTCTCCTGACCGGCGTGATCGCCATGCTGGCGTTCCGCTGGAGCGAGCGCGACCTGAAACGGCCCACGCGCACCTCACTGCGGCCGGACAGCAACGCCGCCCTTCCCCCCGGAGTGGACACCGTCCTCTCCGTCCTCAGCTCCTCCGCCGTCGTCCTCGACGAGAGCGACAGCGTGGTCAAGGCCAGCTCGGCGGCGTACGCCCTGGGCCTGGTGCGAGGCGGCCGGCTGGCCGTCGAGCCGATGCTCAACATGGCCCGGGACACCCGCCGGGACGGCGAGATACGGCAGGTCGAGCTGGACCTGCCCCGGCGCGGTACGGGCCGGGGCGACACCCTCGCCGTCTCCGCCCGGGTCGCCCCGCTCGGCTCACGGCTGGTGCTGCTGCTGGTGGAGGACCTCACCGAGGCCCGCCGGATAGAAGCGGTACGGCGCGACTTCGTCGCCAACGTCAGCCACGAGCTCAAGACCCCGACCGGAGCGCTCTCCCTGCTCTCCGAGGCGGTCATGGACGCCTCCGACGACCCGGAGGCGGTGGAGCGGTTCGCCGGGCGGATGCAGATCGAGGCGACCCGGCTCACCAACCTCGTACAGGAACTCATCGACCTCTCCCGGGTGCAGAACGACGACCCGCTGGAGGATGCCGAGCCGGTCAAGGTGGAGACGCTGGTCGCCGAGGCGATCGACCGCTGCCGCCAGCAGGCCGGCTCCAAGCAGATCACCATGGCCTCCGCGGGAGCCGAGGGCCTCACGGTCTGGGGCAACCGCGGCCAGCTGGTCGGCGCGCTCGGCAATCTCGTCGAGAACGCCGTCAACTACAGCCCCGCCCACACCCGCGTCGGCATCGCCGCACGCCGCCTCGCCTCGCCGGGCGGGGACCTCATCGAGATAGCCGTCACCGACCAGGGCATCGGCATCTCCGAGAAGGACCGCGAACGGGTCTTCGAACGCTTCTACCGCGTCGACCCGGCCCGCTCACGGGCCACCGGTGGCACCGGTCTCGGCCTCGCCATCGTCAAACACGTGGCCGCCTCGCACGGCGGGGAGGTCACCGTCTGGAGCTCCGAGGGACAGGGCTCCACCTTCACCCTCCGGCTGCCCGAAACGGGCGCCACGAGGGAGCGCAACACCGGCGGACCGCTTATCGTCAACGGCGACGACGAGGGGCCGTACGAGACCGACACCTTTGACCCCTTCCCCGCCCCGGAGGCTCTTCCGTGACCCGAGTGCTTGTCGTCGAGGATGAGGAATCCTTCAGCGACGCCCTGTCCTACATGCTGCGCAAGGAAGGTTTCGAGGTCGCCATCGCGGCGACCGGCCCCGACGGACTCGACGAGTTCGAGCGCAACGGCGCCGATCTGGTCCTCCTCGACCTGATGCTCCCGGGCCTGCCCGGCACCGAGGTGTGCCGCCAGCTCCGCAGCCGCTCCAACGTCCCGGTGATCATGGTCACCGCCAAGGACAGCGAGATCGACAAGGTCGTCGGGCTGGAGATAGGAGCCGACGACTACGTCACCAAGCCCTTCTCCTCCCGCGAGCTCGTCGCCCGTATCCGAGCCGTCCTGCGCCGCCGCGGAGAGCCGGAGGAGGTCACGCCGGCCGCCCTGGAGGCGGGCCCGGTCCGGATGGACGTCGACCGGCACGTCGTCACCGTCTCCGGCGGCAAGGTCGACCTCCCGCTCAAGGAGTTCGACCTCCTGGAGATGCTCCTGCGCAACGCGGGCCGCGTGCTCACCCGCATGCAGCTCATCGACCGGGTCTGGGGCGCGGACTACGTCGGCGACACCAAGACCCTCGACGTCCACGTCAAGCGCCTGCGCGCCAAGATCGAGCCCGACCCGGGCGCCCCGCGCTACCTCGTCACCGTGCGCGGCCTGGGGTACAAGTTCGAGCCGTAGACCACCGCGAGCCACGTGAGCGCGTGCGCGAGCCCGTGTACGCCGAAGGGGCGTCTCCCGGCCGGGAGACGCCCCTTCGGCGTAGGTGCTGCGTGCGCTGTGCCGGAGCGCGTGCGTTACGGGGCCGGAGCGCCCGGGTCAGTGGGCCGCGGGCACCGGGGCGGCGTCACCCGTGCCCTGCGTGGCCGCATCGCCCTGTGCGCCCGTCTCGCCCTGGCCCGTGGCGCCCTCGGCGGTCGCGCCGTCCGCCGGCGTACCGCCCGTCGCGCCCTCGGCCGTGCCGGGGTTCTCGGCGTCGCCGGTCGCGCTGCCGGACGGCGACGGGGCGGGCGGCTCGGCCTGCGGGCTGGGACCGAAGTCCTTGAAGAAGCCCTCGGCCGGGTAGACGCTCGCGCCGAGGCCGACGTCGCCGGTCCGGCTGAGCTTGAAGACGACCTGCTGGACGTCGCCGTTACGCGCGGCCTCGCCGCTGTTCTCGATCACGGCGGCGGCGTTGCCCTTGCCGCCGATGATGACCTGACCGCCGGCCGGGACCACGATGGGGCCCTTGCCGCCGGCCGCCTGGAGCTTCACCTCGACGTTGCTGCCGGGCAGCGTGATCGCCTCCAGCACCTCGCGCTCGGTGCCGTCGTTGAACAGCGTCGCGGCGATGACGGCGGGGCCGTCCGTACCGGCGCCGGGCTGCGTGATCACGTTGGCGTTCTGGACCTTGATGTTGCCCACCGAGGTGGCCGGGTTGTCCGGCCGGATCTTGAGCGTCTCGGCGTTGTTGCCCGCCGCACAGGCGGACAGGGAGAAGATCGAGAGCGCGGTGGCGGTGGCGGCGAGAGCGCCGTGTCGAAGGCTGCGGCTCACGGCGGCGGCAACTCCTTGAACGTTCGGACTGCGGACTTCGGACGTCGGGCGTCGAGCGGTGGTGTAAAGCCGCCCTAAGGGTGTGTCAGCGGCCTTAGGCTACCGAGCCGCCGCGCCCGCCCCGCACCCGACCCGCCTCTAGGCGGTGTCGCGTCGGCCGGGCGTTGGCCCGAGCGGGGGTCGAGGGCCGGACCGGGCCGCCGCCGGGGCGTTCTACCGGGCGGTAGGTCATGTGCCGTTCACATAATCCGCGTGATCAATTCTTCACGGACGCCCCACCGGTTCTTCCCCTTTCCGGTTCCCGGCTTCTTCGCCTTCGTGTTCCGCGACGGAAAGCACCGACCGGCACTTGGCTTGATCAAATTCATTGCGGCCGGACAGTTACGCCCGTACGAGTGAGCGATCACCGAACGGAGTAGGGAAAGATCGCTATCTCGAAACCGACAAAACGGGACTTTCGTCCTCTTCTGCGGGGCTTCCGGGCTGTGTGACGTGGATGTTTCGCTCCGGGCGCACAGCGGCTCCGACCTGCGAATACCGTCCTCCGGATGCCTTCCGCAGCACGTTCGTGTCGCTGTTGTCAAGCCCCGAGATATGCCCTGACCTGCGAAAACGCCATTCAGGAGAGGCGATTCTCGTGTTACTCTGGATAGCCACGGAAGGGGTACCTGTCACATGACGTTCAAGGTTGGCGACACCGTGGTCTATCCCCATCACGGGGCCGCGCTGATCGAGGCTATCGAAACTCGCCAGATCAAAGGCGTGGACAAGACCTACTTGGTGCTCAAGGTCGCCCAGGGCGACCTGACGGTCCGTGTGCCGGCGGACAATGCGGAGTTCGTGGGCGTGCGCGACGTGGTCGGGCAGGACGGGCTGGACCGGGTCTTCGAGGTGCTGCGTGCACCGTATGCCGAGGAGCCGACGAACTGGTCCCGGCGTTACAAGGCAAATCTCGAGAAGCTCGCCTCCGGCGATGTCATCAAGGTCGCGGAAGTCGTCCGTGACCTGTGGCGTCGGGAGCGCGAGCGCGGTCTCTCCGCCGGAGAGAAGCGCATGCTCGCCAAGGCCCGCCAGATCCTGGTGAGCGAGCTCGCCCTCGCGGAGAACACGAACGAGGACAAGGCCGAGGCCCTGCTCGACGAGGTCCTCGCGTCCTGAAACCGGATCACACCGGTCGTATGAATGTGCCGCGGTGCCCGCTGACCAGTCGTTTCCACGCTGTGTCGTCGGGCGCTGCGGCATGTTCGGACCCGGATCCGAGTCTGCCGCGGTGCCGGATTCCGCGAACAACCGCATCCGTCTCCGTGTGCAAGGGGCCGTCGAGCGAGGGCGGCCCCCGTGCTGTGTGAGCCCGATGCGGCGCTTACTCGACCGGGCGGGTGCTCACGGAAGGGGCCCGGTGCGAGTCAGGGTGTCGCACCCGGCTCGCTGGGCCCCTACCCATGTCGGTCGTGGAAACAAACCTGCCGAACCTTCGGACCTTCGGAGTGCAACCGATGTCATCGACGCCACCCCCGACCGACCGGCCGCGCCCTCCCCGTACGGCCGCGGTGATTCCCGCGGCCGGGCGGGGCGTGCGGCTCGGCCCGGGCGCGCCCAAGGCCCTCCGGGTGCTCGGCGGGACGCCCATGCTGATTCACGCCGTTCGCGCCATGGCCGCGTCCCGCGCCGTCTCCCTCGTCGTGGTCGTCGCCCCGCCGGGCGGCGCGCCCGAGGTGAAGCACCTCCTCGACGAGCACGCACTGCCCGAGCGCACCGACTACCTGGTGGTGCCGGGCGGTGAGACCCGCCAGGAGTCCGTCCGCCTCGGTCTCGAAGCGCTGCCCGAGGACGTCGCCGTCGTCCTGGTCCACGACGCCGCCCGCCCGCTGGTGCCGGTCGACACGGTCGACGCCGTCGCCGCCGCGGTACGGGGCGGGGCGCCCGCCGTCGTCCCCGCGCTGCCGCTCGCGGACACCGTCAAGGAGGTCGAGCCCGCCGCCACGCCCGGGGAGCCGGAGCCGGTGCTCGCCACCCCCGTACGGGCCAGGCTGCGCGCGGTGCAGACGCCGCAGGGCTTCGACCGGTACACGCTGGAGCGGGCCCACGCCGAGGTCGCGGTCGACGGCGAGGGCGCCACGGACGACGCGGGCATGGTGGAACGCCTCGGCCGGCCCGTGGTCGTCGTCCCCGGCCACGAAGAGGCGTTCAAGGTGACCCGGCCGCTCGATCTGGTGCTGGCCGAAGCGGTACTCGCCCGCAGGAGGGCCAACGATGGTTTCTGACACGTCTGCGACGGGGCCCGCCCCCGTCATCCCGCTCGTCGGCATCGGCACCGACATCCACGCCTTCGAGGAGGGCCGCGAGCTGTGGTGCGCGGGCCTGAAGTGGGAGGGTGAGGGCCCGGGCCTGGCCGGCCACTCGGACGCCGACGTCGTCGCGCACGCCGCCTGCAACGCGCTGTTCTCCGCCGCCGGCCTCGGCGACCTCGGGCAGCACTTCGGCACCGGCCGCCCCGAGTGGTCCGGGGCCGCGGGCATCACCCTGCTCACCGAGGCCGCCCGGATCGTCCGCGCCGGCGGCTTCGAGATCGGGAACGTCGCCGTCCAGGTCGTCGGCCTCCGCCCGAAGATCGGCAAGCGGCGCGAGGAGGCCCAGAAGGTGCTGTCCGCCGCCGTGGGCGCCCCGGTCTCGCTCTCCGCCGCCACCTCCGACGGGCTCGGCTTCACCGGCCGCGGCGAGGGCATCGCGGGCATCGCCACCGCCCTGGTCTACCGGACCCGCTAGCCGTACCGGCTGCCTGCTGCACATCGTTTGCACGTACGCTGAAGGTGCAAGCGATGTGCGGCGCGCCGCGCGAGGCGGGAGTGGCGGGAGTGGCACCGGTGACCAGTGCGACCACGGCGATGACGGGGACGACGCTCGACCGGACGGACGCAGGCGCCGACACCGGTCGCGCCGACACCGGCCACGGGGAGGCCGGTCACGAGGGGACCCGGTACGTCCTGCGCACCGCCACCCCCGACGACCTCGGCGGAGCCCGGGCTGTGATGCTCGACACCGTCTACCGCGACCTGAAGTCCGGCTACGTACCCCGCTGGCACGCCGACATCATCGACCCCGAGGCCGCCTACCTCCGCCCGGAACGCTGCACGCTGCTCGTCGTCGAGCACCGCGGCGAGATCGTCGCCACCGGGGCCGTCCGCGACCGGGGGCCGCAGGCGCCGCCCAATCCGCAGTGGGTCGCCGACCGCTTCCCCTCCGGGAGCACCGCGCAACTCTGCCGGATCTATGTCCGCCCCGAGCACCGCAGGCACGGGCTCGCCCGGCAGCTGGTGCGCGAGCTGGGGGAGTTCGCGGTGCGGGCGGGCGGCTACACGGCCCTGTACCTGCACACCGACCCCGCCGTGCCGGGTGCCGAGCCCTTCTGGCGCTCGCTGGCCCGCGAGGTGTGCGACGAGCGGACGCTGCCCGGAGGCGGGCAGGGGATCGTCCACTTCGAGCTGCCGATGCCGGTCCCGGGCGCGGTCCCTGGTGCGGTCCCGGGCGTGGTCGGCACCCCCGCAGGTTAGATGACAATCGTTTTCATATAGGGTCGCTCCCATGCTCACGTCCCGCCGCCTCCACCGCGCCGCCCTGCCGCTGGCCGCGGCCGCGCTCCTCACCACCGCCGCCTGCACCTCCTCCGGAGGATCCGGCTCCGGCGGGACCGGCGGCGACCAGCGGCTGAAGGTGGCCCTGGCCTTCCCGCCCGCCCAGGCCATGTCCCCGTACGGCGACGACGCCGTCATCCTGAGCCGGCTCGCCGTCGTCGAGGGACTCACCCGGCTCGACGCGAACGGCGAGGCCAAGCCCGCGCTGGCGTCGGCGTGGAAGCGCGACGGCGACAACGCCTGGGAGTTCACCGTCCGCCGGGACATTGCCTTCCAGGACGGCACGGAGCTCGACGCCACCGCCGTGGCCCGCTCGCTGACCGCGGCGCAGAAGGCCTCCCCGAAGCCCCGGGTGCTCTCCGACACCACCCTCACCGCCACGGCCGAGGGCGCCGGCACCGTACGCATCACCACGAAGGACGCCGACCCGCTGCTGCCCCAGCGGCTCGCCAACCCCTCGCTGAGCATCCTGTCCGCCGCCGCCTACGGAAAGGGCGGCGGCAAGGTGAACCCCGCCGGGCACGCCACCGGACCCTTCACCCTCACCGAGGTCAACGGCGCGGTCAGCGCCACCCTGGAGCGCAACGACACCTACTGGGGCGCCAAGGCGAAGGCCCCCGGCGCCGACGTGAAGTTCGTCGCCGACGGCACCGCACGCGCCAACGCCCTGCGCACCAAGGCCGTCGACGTCGCCGAGTACGTCCCCATCTCCCAGGCCTCGCTGCTCGGCGACGGCATGGTCCACGAGTTCCCCTCCGCCCGCACCAACGGCCTCTCCCTCAACACCGAACGGGGCGTCTTCGCCGACCCGGCGATGCGCGCCGCCGCCCGCGAGGCCATCGACTCCCGGGCGCTGGTCGACGGAGTCTACGAAGGCCGGGCCGACACCGCCCAAGGGTTGCTCGGTCCCGGCGTCCCCTGGGCCGCCGGCCTGCGCACCGCCCCCACCGGCCGCGCGGAGGCCGCCACCCCGGCCGAGGTGAGGAAGGCCCGGCAGATCGTGCTCGCCACCTACACCAACCGGCCCGAGCTGCCCGAGGCCGCCACCGTCGTCCAGCAGCAGCTGGAGAAGCGCGGCTTCACCGTCAAGCAGGTCGTCCGCGACTACGCGCAGATGGAGGCCGACGCGCTCGCCGGGAAGTACGACGCGTTCATCCAGGCCCGCAACACCCTCCTGGACACCGCCGACCCCCTCTCCTACCTCGCCTCCGACTTCACCTGCGACGGCAGCTTCAACATCACCCAGCTCTGCGCCGGGCCCGTCGACGCCGCCGTCGACCGCGCCGCCTCCCTCGCCGACACCGACGCCCGGCACAAGGCCGAGATGACCGCCGAGGCCGCGGTCCTCGGCTCCGACGCCCTCGTCCCGCTCGTCCACGAACGCTTCGTCCAGGGCTACGACGAGACCCGCGTCCGGGGTGTCGCCCTCGACCCCATGGAGCGCACCCTCATCACCGCCGACACCCGCGTCGGGTGACCCCGTGAAGTACCTCGCCGGACGGCTCGGCACGCTCCTCGCCGTCGTCGCGGTGATCGGGCTGCTGCCCTGGCTGACCCGGACCGACCCGGCCCGCACGATCCTGCACGCCCGGTACGCCGACCGGGCCCCGACCCCCGAGACCCTCGCCGCGATCCGCGCCGAGACCGGGCTCGACGGCGGCCCGCTCCCCGTACTCGGCGACTGGCTCGGCGGGCTGCTCCGCGGCGACCTGGGGGACTCCTGGGTCTCCGGACAGCCCGTCGCCCCCGATGCCGTCGCCGCCCTCGGCAACTCCCTCACGCTCATGGGCGTCTCGCTCGCCGTCGCCGTGCTCCTCGCCCTCGCCCTGAGCGCGGGCACCCTGCGGCGAGGGGCCGCGCGCCGGATCGTGCGCGTGCGCGCCGGAGCGGGCGCGGCGGTGCTCGCCGCGCTGCCGGAATTCCTGTTCGCCGCCGTCCTGGCCACCGTCCTCGCCGTACACCTCGGCTGGTTCCCCGCCCTCGGCTGGGGCGCCCCCGGCCAACTCGTCCTGCCCGCCCTCGCCATGGGCGTACCCGCCGGGGCCCTGCTCGGCCGGCTGCTGGACGACGCCCTGCCCGGCGCGTTCGCCGAACCCTGGGCCAGGGCCGCCGCCGCGAGCGGCATACCGGGTCGCACCGTCGCCCGCCACGCCCTGCGCCGTACGCTGCCGGGCCTGCTGCCCCAGCTCGGCCTCGTCGCGGTCGGACTGACCGGCGGCGCCGTCACCGTCGAGACGCTGTACGCGATCCCCGGCCTCGGCGGTACGGCACTCGCCGCCGCCCTCGCCCAGGACCTGCCCGTCCTCCAGGCGGCCGTGCTGCTGCTCCTGCTCCTCGGCGTCGCCGCGGGCCTGGCCTCCCGCCTCGCCGTCCGCGTCCTCCTCGGCCCCGCGCTCACCGACCGCGCCCTGCCCGCCCTCGTCGCACCCCGGCTGCCCCGCCGCCGCGCGCTCACCGTCGCCGCACTCGCCCTCGGCGCCCTGCTCGTCGCGGTCATCGCCGCGGGCCTCCTGCGCGACCCCCTCCACGTCGACACCGCCGCCCGCCTCGCCGGGCCCTCCGCCGCGCACCCCTTCGGCACCGACAACCTCGGCCGCGACGTCCTCGCCCGCCTCGGCCACGGCGCCGCCCGCACCGCGCTCGCCGCCGTCGCCGTCGGAGCCGTCACCCTGGCCCTCGGGCTGCTCCTCGGCGCGTTGCGCGCCGGGGCGCTCACCGAGACCGTGAACGCGCTCCCCGCCGTCCTCGCCGGCCTCGTCGTCGCGGGCATCGCCGGACCCGGCCCCGGGGGCGCCGCCGCAGCCGTCGCCGCCGTCGCCTGGGCCCCGCTCGCCGCGCACACCGCCGCCCTGTACGCCCAGGAGAAAGCGGCCCCGCACCTCGCCGCCGCCGCCGCCCTCGGCGCGGACCGGGCCCACCTGCTGCGCCGCCACGTCCTGCCCGGGGTCCTGCCACCGGTCGCCCGCCACGCCCTCCTCCGTGTCCCGGCCGTCGCCCTCGCCCTCGCCTCCCTCGGCTTCCTCGGCCTCGGCACCCAGGCGCCCGCGCCGGAGTGGGGCCGCATGCTGTCGGAGAACATGCCGTACGCGGAACGAGCCCCGTGGGCCGTCCTCGCCCCCGCCGCCGCCCTCGCCGTCCTCGGCGCGCTGGCCGTCCTCACCTCGGCGGCCGTACGCGGGAGCACTCCAGCGGGCCCGAAAGGCCGGAAATGACCTCCCGGCCCACCGAGACCTCCCCCGAAGCCCCCGCCCAGGACGTCGAGGGGACGGCGAGGACCCGTCGGCCCCTGCTCGCGAGCGCCCCCACCCCCCGCCTCCGGCTCCTCACCGCCACCCAGTTCGCCTTCAACATCGGCTTCTACGCCGTCCTGCCCTACCTCGCCACCCACCTCGGCAGCGGCCTCGGCATGGCGGGCTGGCTGGTCGGACTCGTCCTCGGGCTGCGCACCTTCAGCCAGCAGGGCCTGTTCGTCATCGGCGGCGCACTCACCGACCGGTACGGACCCCGCCCCGTCGTCCTGGCGGGCTGCGGCCTGCGGATCGCCGGATTCGGCTGGCTCGCCTTCGCCGGATCCACGGCCACCGTCATCGCCGCCGTCCTCCTCATCGGCTTCGCCGCCGCGCTGTTCTCCCCGGCCGTCGAGTCCGAGGCCGCCCGCGAGGCCGTCCGGCACGAACGCGCCACCGGCGAACCGCGCGCCCACGTCCTCGCCCTGTTCTCCGCCGCCGGACAGGCCGGGGCGTTCCTCGGGCCGCTGCTCGGCTCGCTGCTCCTGCTGCTCGGCGGCGGCTTCCGGGCCGCATGCCTCGCCGGGGCCGTCGTCTTCGTCGGCGTACTGGCCGCACACGCCCGCCTGACGCCGCGCGCCGACCGCGTACGGAACCGGAACCGGGTGCCGGAAGCCGACCGCGTACGGGACCGCAAACGGGAGCGGGCCCCGGACGATGCCACCCGTACGGCTCAACCGGGGCGGTCGTCCTGGCAGGCGGTGTTCGCCAACCGGGCGTTCCTGCTGCTCTGCCTCGCGTACAGCAGTTATCTCGTCGCCTACAACCAGCTCTACCTCTCGCTCCCCGTCGAGGTGCAGCGGGCCACCGGGTCGCAGGCCGCGCTCGGCTGGCTCTTCGCCCTCTCCTCGCTGCTCGTCGTCGCCGCCCAGGTCCCCCTGACCCGCTGGTCCGCCCGTCGCATCGCCCCGCGCACCGCGCTCGTCACCGGTCTCGCGGTCGTGGCCGCCGGGTTCGCCGCTGTACCGCTCACGCCCGGCGGGCCCGGCGGACTGCTGCCCGGCGCCGCGCTCGTCGTCCTGCTGACCCTGGGCCAGATGCTGCTGGTCCCCGCCGCCCGCGGCCTCGTCCCGGACCTGGTCGAGGACCGGCAGCTCGGCCTGGCCACCGGGGCGCTCTCCTCCGTCTCCGGGCTCGCCGTGCTCGGGGGCAGCGCGGCGACCGGCGCCCTGCTGGAGGCGCCCGCGCCCGTGCGGTGGGCGGTGCTCGCAGCGGTCCCGCTCACCGGGGCGGTCCTCGCGTTCACCCTTCCGGCCGGACGCGGCGGGAAGGAAGCGGGGCCGCGCGCCGTTGCCGGGTAGGAGCAGCATCGGAGCACCGGACCGGTGCCACCGAACCCGCAGCGCACAGGAGGACGTACGCATGACCGCCGCACTCTCCACCGAGCTCAAGAACCTGCTCGACACCCCCGTGTTCGTCAACATCGCGACCATCCAGCCCGACGGCAGCCCCCAGGTCTCCCCGGTCTGGGTCAAGCGCGACGGCGACGACGTCCTCATCTCCACCACCGTCGGCCGCCGCAAGGAGAAGAACCTCCGCCGCGACCCGCGCGTCACCGTCGTCGTCCAGCCCTTCGACGCCCCGTACAGCTACGCCGAGATCCGCGGCGAGGCGACGCTGACGACGGACGGCGGACAGGAGCTGATCGACGAGCTCTCCGTGAAGTACACCGGCAAGCCGTACGCCGAGTTCAACCCGAACTCCGGCGCCGACGACCCCCGCGTGGTCGTCCGCATCTCGCCGCGCAAGGTCGTCGGCAGCATCTGAGGCCCAAAGACCCCGCAGACTCACCCTCGTACGGCCGGAAAACGCTCTCCGGGGAGCCCGGAACCATCCCGGTACCAGAAAGTTGTCCCCGCGATCCCCAAGGGTCGCGGGGCACTGGTGTCGGCCTACTACCCTTGAGGCGTGACTATTCGCCTGCACGACACCAGCGCCCGGCAGATCCGTGACTTCGTCCCGCTCACCGCGGGCTGTGTCTCGATCTACCTCTGTGGCGCCACCGTCCAGGCGGCACCGCACATCGGCCACATCCGCTCGGGTCTGAACTTCGACATCATGCGCCGCTGGTTCACCTACCGCGGCTACGACGTCACGTTCATCCGGAACGTCACCGACATCGACGACAAGATCATCGCGAAGTCCGCCGAACAGGGCCGCCCGTGGTGGTCCATCGGCTACGAGAACGAGCGCGCGTTCAACGACGGCTACGACGTGCTCGGCTGCCTGCCGCCCACCTACGAGCCCCGCGCCACCGGTCACGTCCCCGAGATGATCGAGATGATGCGCGGCCTGATCGAGCGCGGTCACGCCTACGAGGCCGACGGCAACGTCTACTTCGACGTGCGCTCCCTCCCCGGCTACCTGGAGCTCTCCAACCAGGAGCTGGACGATCTGCGCCAGCCCTCCGGCGAGGGCGAGACCGGCAAGCGCGACCCGCGCGACTTCGCCATGTGGAAGGCCGTGAAGCCGGGCGAGCCCAGCTGGGAGACCCCGTGGGGCCGGGGCAGGCCCGGCTGGCACCTGGAGTGCTCCGCGATGGCCCACAAGTACCTGGGCTCCGCCTTCGACATCCACGGCGGCGGCATCGACCTGATCTTCCCGCACCACGAGAACGAGATCGCCCAGGCCAAGGCCTACGGCGACACGTTCGCCAACTACTGGGTGCACAACGGCTGGGTCACCCTGGCCGGCGAGAAGATGTCGAAGTCACTGGGCAACTCCGTCCTCGTCGGCGAGATGGTCAAGCACTGGCGCCCCATCGTCCTGCGCTACTACCTCGGCACCCCGCACTACCGGTCCATGATCGAGTACAGCGAGGACGCCCTGCGCGAGGCCGAGTCCGCGTTCGCCCGCATCGAGGGCTTCCTCCAGCGGGTCACCGAGAAGGTGGGGGAGACCGTCGCCCCCGCCGCCGAGGTCCCGCCCGCCTTCGCCGACGCGATGGACGAGGACCTGGGCGTCCCGCAGGCGCTGGCGATCATCCACACCACCGTCCGCCAGGGCAACAGCGCACTGGCCGCCGACGACAAGGAAGCCGCCGCGGCCCGCTTCGCCGAGGTCCGGGCCATGCTCGGCGTCCTCGGCCTGGACCCCCTCGACCCGCAGTGGGCGGGCGAGGACGACCGGGGCGAGGATCTGCACGGCGTCGTCGACACCCTCGTGCGCCTCGTCCTCGACCAGCGGCAGTCGGCCCGCGCCCGCAAGGACTGGGCCGCCGCCGACGCCATCCGCGACCAGCTGGGCCAGTCCGGCCTCGTCGTCGAGGACAGCCCCACCGGGCCCCGGTGGACGCTGGGACCGCGCTGAGCGCACCCTCTGAGCAGGGCAATGGTGCCGCCCGGCGATCCGGGCGGCACACTGATGAGACGTACACGATCTGCATCTGCATGCGGATCGCAGAGTTACAGGAACAGGTAGGTCAAGGTCATGGCCGGGAACAGCCAGCGCAGGAACCGCCGCACGTCCAACAAGAAGGGCGCGCAGGTCGGCAGCGGTGGCAAGCGACGCCGTGGCCTGGAGGGCAAGGGCCCGACCCCGCCCGCCTCCGCCCGCAAGGGGCACAAGAAGAACCGGGTCGCCAACGCCCAGGCCAAGCAGGCAGCCGCCCGCCGCCCCGCACCCCGCCGCGGCGGCGCCAAGGGCACCTCGGAAATGGTCGTCGGCCGCAACCCGGTCTACGAGGCCCTGCGCGACGGCGTCCCCGCCGTGACGCTGTACGTCCAGCAGTACATCGACAACGACGAGCGCGTCCGCGACGTCCTCAAGCTCGCCGGCGACCGCGGCAACATCAACCTGATGGAGGCCCCGCGCCCCGAGCTGGACCGGATGACGAACGGCCTGAACCACCAGGGCCTCGTCCTCCAGGTCCCGCCGTACGAGTACGCGCACCCGGACGACCTGCTCGCCGCCGCCGACGACAACCACGAGGACCCGCTGATCGTCGCGCTCGACGGCGTGACCGACCCGCGCAACCTCGGCGCCATCGTCCGCTCCGTCTCCGCGTTCGGCGGCCACGGCGTCGTCGTCCCCGAGCGCCGCGCGGCCGGCATGACCGCCGGAGCCTGGAAGTCCTCCGCCGGCACGGCGGCCCGCACCCCCGTCTCCCGGGTCACCAACCTCACCCGCGCCCTGGAGGGCTACCAGAAGGCGGGCCTCACGGTCGTCGGCCTGGCCGCCGACGGCGAGCACACGGTGGAGGACCTGGAAGAGCTGAACGGCCCGGTCGTCATCGTCATCGGCAGCGAGGGCAAGGGCCTCGGCCGCCTCGTCGGCGAGACCTGCGACTACCGGGTGCGGATCTCGATGCCGGGCGGCGCCGAGTCGCTCAACGCCGGTGTCGCCGCGGGCATCGTGCTGTACGAGGTGGCCCGCCGCCGCGCCTAGGACGCCTCGGACGTACGGCGTTCGCCCGTCGACAGGCCCGCCCGCCGGGCGAGTCGACGCGCGAACGCCGAACATCCATCCCGGATGCCCGAGTTTGGCCTGATCTTGACGGGTCTCGGACACATCCGGTGCGGTCGAGGCAGTGTCCTAAACACACATCACTCGGTTAGATGAGTGTGGACACCAGAACGCCTCGGTTCGACGAGCAACCCGCCCTGAGCATGACCAAGGTGGACAGCGACCCCGCGCAGGTCATCGTCAACCACGCCAGCTTCCGGGTGCAGCTCGCCCCGGGCCAGCGCGCACGGCTGCGCGGTGCCCCCGCGGAAACGGCCCGCATCCCCGCCATGAGCGGCGCCGGCGGCGGCCGCAGGCGGGCACCCGTCGTCTGGAGCGGCAAGTCCGCCCCCGGCGACCCCGGCGCTACGGGCCTCCTCCAGGCCGTGCGCAACTCCACCGCCGGACACCTCGACGCCGGACTCGGCGCGGCCCCCGGCGGCGGGCTCGGCCACGAAGCGGGCGTGACCCAGGTCATCCCGCTCCTGGAGGAGACGCAGCCCAACCCCGTACTGACCGCCCCCCACCCACCGGGACGCACCGGCCCCCTGCTGCCGCCCATGCGGCAGGCCGTCGGCGCGTACGACGACCCGCTCGACGCACCCGAAGGCTCCGGCGACGACTACGACGCCGACTCCCCGGACTCCGCCGAAGCCGCCGACACCCGCGCCCGTCGCGGGACGGGCGACCCCGTCCGGCACGCCTACTACCCCGGCCACCGGATGAACCTGGGCGTCGTCCTGCTCCCCATGCGGGTCCTCCTCGGCTTCATCTCGATCTACGCCGGCATGGGCAAGCTGTGCGACCCCGTCTACTTCGACGGCGGCGAACGCGGCTCGATGGTCACGTGGCTGACCTCCCTGCACCCGTGGGCGGTCGCCGAACCCCTGCGCGACTTCGCGCTCTCCCACCCGGTCGGCGCCGGACTGACCGTCGCCTTCCTCCAGGTCGTCGTCGGCGTCCTCACCGTCCTCGGCCTCTGGCAGCGGGTCGCCGCCGCGTTCGGCGCCGTGCTCTCCGCCGCACTGCTGGTGACGGTCAGCTGGCGCCAGGTCCCGGTGTACGACGCCCCCGACATCATCCTGCTGGCCGCCTGGAGCCCACTGATCATCGCGGGCGCCCCCGTCTACTCCATCGACGGCCGCCTCGCCGGAGAGGCCTGGCGCAAGCTCGGCCCCCGCTCGGAGATCTGGGACCTGCGCCGGTGGGTCCTGCGCCGGGGCACCGTCGCCGCGACCGTCGTCATCGGCCTCACCCTCCTCATCGGCTCCATCCTCGGCGGCGCCGTCCGCTCCACCGAGGTCGTCACCGTCCCCGGCCGCAACGACAACCCCACCAACCGCCTCCCCGGCATGCCCCTGCCCCAGGAGTCCACCGGCGAAGGCCAGGCCTCCCGTACGCCGGAGCAGGAGCGTCGCCCGGAGCCCAGCCGCTCCGGCACGGCCACCACCCCCGCCACCGGCCAGGTCACCCCGGGCGCGACCCGCGACTCCGGCGGCCAGAACGCCGGTTCGGGCACCCAGCCCAGCGAGACCCAGGGCACCGGCCAGGAGCCCCCGCAGCAGTCCACCCCGCAGCAGCCCCCGGCCGCCACCAGCGCCGGACCCACCTCCTCCGGCTCCACCGGCGGCGACGACTCCTCCTCCGGCGGCGGCGGCGAACCGGCGCCCACCGGCGGCTCGACCTCCTCCGGCGGCGAGGGGTCGACCTCGGGCGGCGGCCGCAACCCCATCGGCGGCCTCCTCGGCTGACCCGTACGACAACGGCAAGGGCGGCGCCCACCGGTTTCTCCCACCGGTCGGGCGCCGCCCTTCGTGTGCCTGCGTACGACGGCTGTCAGGCGCCTTGGGACCCCAGCTCGCGGGCCGCCTCGGTGAGGTCCTTCGCGGTGTCGATGGCCCGCCAGTACGCCCCGTTCGGCAGCGGATACCCGGCCAGTCGGCGCTCACGCGCGAGCCGGGGGAACGTGGTCCGCTCATGGTCGCCGCGGTCCGGCAGCAGCTTCGTGAACGCCGGCGAGAACACGTACACCCCGGCGTTGATCAGATACGGGGACGGCGGCGACTCGATGAAGTCCGTGATGTGCCCGAACGCGTCCGTCTCCACCGCACCCCACGGGATGCGCGGCCGGGCCAGGGCAAGGGTGGCGGTGGCATCGCGCTCCGCGTGGAAGGCGGCCATCTCCCGCAGGGAGAAGCGCGTCCAGATGTCGCCGTTGGTGGCGTACCAGGGCTGCTCAGGATCAGGCAGCCGCCCGGCCGCGTACTTCAGCCCGCCGCCGCGCCCCAGCGGCTCGGTCTCCACGACGGTGGTCACCCGGAGCGGCAGCACGGCCCCCTCCAGCCACTCCTGGAGCACCTCGGCCAGATGCCCGCAGGAGACCACGGCGTCGGTGACCCCCTCGGCGGCCAGCCAGGACAGCTGATGGCCGATGATCGGAGTCCCGGTCCCGGGGATCTCGACCATCGGCTTGGGGCGGTCGTCGGTGTACGGCCGCAGCCGCGACCCCTGGCCACCGGCAAGGATCACGGCCTGCGTCGGATACGTATGCATGGCAGGCACGATATGCGGTGCCCGCCGACAGGAGGCGGCTGCGCTGCGCGCGCGACCGCCTCCCGGGCTCAGCTTCCGGGGCTGAACCTCCCGGGCTCAGCTGAACTGGGCGACGCCGGAGGCGAAGGAGGTGTCGCAGACCGGCCGGGAGAAGCGGTGCGCCCGGGTCGGGCCGTACTGCTCGACGGCCGCCTTGCCGAGCGCCTTCGCGATCGACATGCAGTGACGTGCGAGCGACGGGCGCTGCTCGACGGCCCGCTGGAGACCGGTGAGGGCGGCGCCCGGGTCCTTCTCCTGGAGCTCCACGAGCAGCTTCTCGCGCAGGACGTCCTGCGGGGCGTGCGGCTTCGCGGGCTTGGACACGGTCTCCGAGGAGGCGGCCAGCAGCTGGGAGTCCTTGTCCGACGCCGCCCACGGAACGCTGGTGACCGCGAGGGTCCCGGACAGAACCATGACGACGGGCAGGACGAGAGCGAGGGATCGGCCGATGCGGCGCGCGGTGTGGGTCACGCAGCGAGCGTAGCGGCCGGTGATGACTTGGCGACAATTTGTCACCCTCGCGGGGGATGGTTCGACGCGCCCTTTCGAATACGAGGTTGACGGATCGGGGTGAAATGCCCAGTGTGCCAGGGTATTTGGCGCCGCTCGGTTCCGAAACCCAAACCCGCCGGGACCACGCAAACGGCCCCGCGGCCGCCGGGCGTTGCCGGAGGGCGCGGGGCCGTGCGTACGGCGGGGGCGGGTCAGTTGGTGAGCCGCTCGCCGGTGGAGGTCGCGAAGACATGCAGCTCGTCCGGGCGCGGGACGACGTGCAGCTCGGTGCCCTTCTCCGGGACGGCCCGGCCGCCGACACGGACGACCAGGTCCTTGTGCTCGCCGCCGACCTGCGTGGAACCGTAGACGAAGCCGTCGGCGCCGAGCTCCTCGACGACGTTGACGGCGACGGCGAGACCGGCCGGCTCGTCCGACGTGTCCTTGGTCAGCGACTTCGCGGCGGCGCCACCGTGCTCGACGATGTCGAAGTGCTCGGGCCGGATGCCGACCGTGACGGTGGTGTCACCGCGGTCCGCGGCGGCGGAGAGCGCCTCGCGGGAGACCGGAACCACGCTGTTGCCGAACTTCACACCGCCGTCGGTGATCGGGAGCTCGACGAGGTTCATCGCGGGCGAGCCGATGAAGCCGGCGACGAAGAGGTTGGCCGGGCGGTCGTACATGTTGCGCGGCGAGTCCACCTGCTGGAGCAGCCCGTCCTTCAGCACCGCGACCCGGTCACCCATGGTGAGGGCCTCGACCTGGTCGTGGGTGACGTACACCGTGGTGATGCCGAGACGGCGCTGCAGCGAGGCGATCTGCGTACGGGTGGAGACACGGAGCTTGGCGTCGAGGTTCGACAGCGGCTCGTCCATGAGGAAGACCTGCGGCTCCCGCACGATGGCCCGGCCCATCGCCACACGCTGACGCTGACCACCGGAGAGCGCCTTCGGCTTGCGGTCCAGGTACTCGGTGAGGTCCAGCATCTTGGCGGCCTCTTCGACCTTCGCCCGGATCTCGGTCTTGTTCACACCGGCGATCTTGAGCGCGAAGCCCATGTTGTCCGCGACGGTCATGTGCGGGTAGAGCGCGTAGTTCTGGAACACCATGGCGATGTCCCGGTCCTTCGGCGGCAGGTGCGTGACATCGCGGTCACCGATACGGATCGCGCCGCCGTTGACGTCCTCAAGACCCGCGAGCATGCGCAGGGAGGTCGACTTGCCACAACCGGAGGGGCCGACGAGGACGAGGAACTCACCGTCCGCGATGTCGATCTCGAGCTGGTCCACGGCCGGCTTCGTGGAGCCGGGGTAGACGCGGGACGCCTTGTCGAACGTGACACTGGCCATGATGGATCTTCTCCTCAACCGGCAGGAACGTGCCGGACGATCCGAGTAGGGAGTGGTCTGGTCCACAGACGCGAACCTGCCGTGACGCTACCTGGCGTTCATGTGTTCTGTCAGTACCTGTTGGGTGACGAAAACGACCCGGCAGCCCGCGGAAGAAGAGCCAGAGCACCGAACTTTTGACCCGCCCCGCGGCTTGCGGGGCTTCCTGCTTCGGCGTCCACCGCCAACAGGACATCGCCCTGAGGGCGATACCCCGCCGGTCTCACACGGACTCCACAGGCCTTGCGACCGACGGCCCGTCGGTCCGACGCACACTGTCTCGTGTATCCCTGATCCGACTACGCCGTCAGCACCACATCTGACATCTCGGACGCCTTGATCATCGAAGGCATGGCCCGCCCGGGCGGCAGAGCGGAGGCCGTCAGCTGGTACAACCGCATCCCTTCCTCCCGCAGATTCCGCGCCGCGTTCACATCTCGGTCGTGCCTCGTGCCGCACCCACCGCACGCGCCCGGTCCCGGCTCACGATCAGCTTCACCGGCAGCACGCCCGCCGGAAGCGGACGGGACCAGCGGATACGCAGCGGCCCGGACTGCTTGGCCAGGGCGATCAGCCCCGTACCCGGCCGCTCCGGGTCCTCCGCCCAGCGGAAGCCTGAACGCACGTAGGTCGCGGAGTCCCGGGAACGGCCCTTCCTCTTACGCTTCGGCTGTCTCCCCGAGCCCTGGAAGAACCGCCCGAACGCGGCGCCGAGATGGCGGAGCGCCTGCTGGAGCACGGCGGAGGAAATCTCCTGCAGCCAGCGTGTCTCCTCGGCGTTCCGCCAGCCTGTGAGCGCCCGGCAGGAGTCGGCATGACCGAAGGACACTCGGTGCTCGCGCCATGCCTTGTCCCGCAGGGCGAGGCCCTCGTTGTAAGCCCAGCGGCAGGCGCCGAAGGTCTTGACCAGTTGGTCGGCCTGCGCGGGGGTGGGGTAGCAGCGGTAGCGGTAGACACGCTGGTGGGTGTCAGCCCCTGGAGTCCGCCGCTGCATCGGCACGGCCATCCGCTGCTGATGCTTGATCCGGTCGGGAACGCCAAGCACCTCGCGCTTGAGGAGCTTGGCCTCCGCGCCGGTGACGCGGATCGGCTTTTCCCTCCCTGCGGCCTCGACCACGGCCCTTCCCTCTGTCCGATATTCGGATGGCACTGCAGTGCGTTCAACGAACAGGTGAGTGGGAGGTTACGGCTGCCCCATATGCATGCCCGTGGGGGAGCGGGGCTGTGTAGAGTTGTGACGTCTTGGCGCGCGTCTGCGGCGTGTGTCCTTGCCTCCTTAGCTCAGCTGGCCAGAGCGCCGCCCTTGTAAGGCGGATGTCGTCGGTTCGAATCCGACAGGGGGCTCACCGTGAAGCCCGGGTCGGATGTCCTCCGACCCGGGCTTCTTCGCTGTGCGACGCGTGCCCGTTTAGTCCTTGTTCAGTGGTTCCTCATCGCGATGCCCCAGGCTCGCACTGAGCCGACTCCATGGGGGGAACCACATGCTCCGCATCCACTTCGACGACGCGGATCTGGCCAGGACCCGACTCGCCCCCGCCCCCGATCCCCTGTTCGAGGTCGCCGCGAGCATGCACCGGCTGCAGTCCGGCCGGGGCCGCTGGGCGTATGCCGGGTGGTATCGGGCGGCGCGGCGGGAGCTGCGGGAGCAGGGGTTGGAGCGGGCCCTGCGGCGGGTGTTGTTGCCCATGTATCCCAGGGCCGCGTATTACCCGGACTTTCTCACCCCGGCCACCGGGGTGGAGGGTCTGGAAGCGGGGCTGGAGGCGTTGCTGGCCACGCCGGCGGAGCGGGTCGCGGAGGAGGTCGGCATGCTGGACCGGCTCATCGGGGCGCCGGGGTGGGCCGGGCGGCTGGCCGAGCAGGACGTGCGGCAGGAGTTCGTGGGGGTGCTGCGGGCCTATTACGGTGCCGTCGTCGTGCCGCACCAGGAGCGGATCCAGGCGCGGATCGAGGCTGAGCGGGCGGTGCGGGGGCGGGGGCTGCTGCACGGTGGGGTCGAGGGCATGCTCGCGGGGCTCGGGGCCATGTTCCGGTGGTGTCCGCCGGTGCTGGAGGTGGCGTATCCGCGGCAGACGCGGGACCGGGATCTGTATCTGAACGGGCGTGGGCTGACCCTTGTCCCCTCGTATTTCAACTGGGGTGAGCCGGTCGCGTTCGCTGATCCGGGGCTGCCGCCGGTGCTCTGGTACTCGTTGCTCCACGAGCCGGCGGGGCGTCCCTTGCGGGAGGAGGATCCTGAGCGGTCTCTGGTCCATCTGCTCGGCCGGGCCCGGGCGGTCGCCCTGCGGGTGGCGGCCGGTGGTGCCACGACGGGGGAGATCGCCCGGGCGGCCGGGGTTTCGGCGTCCAGTGCCAGTCGGCATGCGACGGTGCTGCGTGACGCGGGGCTCCTGACGACCGCCCGCATGGGGCCGGCCGTTCTGCATACGCTCACCCCTGCCGGTGCGTCTGTTCTGCGTGCGGCTCGGAGTGCGGCGGGCGAGGCGGCTGAGGGCGGGCGCGTTGAGCTGAGCTGAGCTGAGCTGACGGGTCTGGTCGCGTCGGCGTTCAGGGGGCCCTGTCCACTCCGGCGGGGGGCGAAGAGCGGTGTTCAGGTGCGTTTCGGGACGCCGATGGTCAGTTCCACTTCGTCCTCCTTCCGGGCGATCGCCTCGACGGTCCAGGTGATGTCGTGGATGGGGGTGCCGGCCGCGGTGGTGTAGGCGGCGACCGTGAGGGCCGGGCCTGTCGGGGGCTCGGTGTGGAGCTCTGCCGCGGTGGCCGCTCCGTCGGACAGGCGCAGGTGGACCTCGATCGGCTCCGGGGCCGCCGCGAAGGCTGCTGGGTGGGGCAGCCCCTGGAGGCGGCAGCGCGCGCCCGGGAACAGGTGGGTGTGCGTGCAGAGGGCGAGGTAGGTCTTGGGGTGGGGCATGTGGGGGGGCCTCCGGGGCGGCGCTGGGGCTGAGGTGGTGGGAGGGGGCGGGCTTAGCGTCGCGTGCGGGCGCTTGTCGTCAGTACATCCGGTTCGGTGGCGGGGCTGGGTGTGCCACGCGGAGGCGCGCGTGTGCCGAGGTGGTGTCACGTGTGGTGCCATCTTGGGGCTGTGGGGTGTCTTTGTGGCGTCACGGTGCGGCTGGTGGTCGAGTGTGTGCAGGTCAGGGGCCTCTTTGAGGGTGATGTGCCAAAGTGGCTCGACGTGGTGCCATTCATGTGCCATGATGGCGTCATGGACCTCACCCCCTACGTCGACAACCTCCGGCGGGAACTCGCCGTCGCCGCGGATGCCGGCGGTGACGAAGCCCGCGCCCTTGCCGAGCGGCTCAGCGCTCCCCTGGAGTCCGCTGCCCGGCTGACCCTGCTCAACGTGCTCTCCGCGGCCATGAGCGACGTCACCCGGGAGCTGGCTCCCGGCTCGGTCGACGTACGGCTGCGCGGGCTCGATCCCGAGTTCGTGGTGACACCGCCGCCGGTGTCCGAGCCGGTGCGGGAGGAGCGGGAGCCCGTGGTGGCTCCCGTCGTGGCGGCGCCGCCCGCCGCGGAGACCGACGACGGCACCATGGTCCGGATCAACCTCCGCCTCCCCGCCCATCTCAAGGGCCGCGCCGAGGGTGCGGCGGCGGAGGAGGGGCTGTCGGTCAACGCCTGGCTCGTACGGGCCGTGTCCGTCGCCCTCGACGGCGGGGGGCGCGCGAGCGCACCGGGCCGGGGCAAGGACTCGGGCGGTCGCGGTTTCACCGGCTGGGTCCGTTAGCGGCCGCCACTTCGCGCCTCACCCCCTTCTTCACCGGCGGATCGCCGATCCGGCCGACGTTCCCCATCGATCACCACTGATCGCTCATCAACTCACCGAGCCAAGAGGACGGGACAGCCATGCCTTCTTTCGATACCCCTGAGCCCATCTCCGTCGTCGTCGAGCTGGACGCCGGTACCGCCCGGATCGCCGCCGGCAAGCGCACCGACACGGTCGTCGAGGTGCTGCCGGGCAATGGAGCCGACCAGGACGACGTACGCGCCGTGCGGCAGACCCAGGTCACCTGCTCGGGCGGTCGCCTCACCGTCAGGACCCCGAAGAAGCGGACCTTGTTCGGCAAGCCGGGCTCCGTCGTGGTGAGCATCGAACTGCCCGCCGGCTCCGATGTGCGGGGCGCCTCCGCCCTGGGCGGCTTCTTCTGCGAAGGGCCCCTCGGCGAGGTGCGGCTGAAGACCTCGCTCGGTGACCTCCAGGTGGATGAGGCGGCCCTCGTCGAGCTCTCCACCGACCACGGCGATCTCCGCCTGGGGCGCTGCACCGGGAGCGCCGAGGCCGTCGGCTCGGGCCGGGTCGAGATCGGGTCGGTCGCCGGGGCCGCGGTCGTCAAGAACGGCAACGGTACGACCGAGATCGACGAGGTCGGCGGGGAGCTGAGGGTCAACGCGGCCAACGGCGACATCTCGGTGGGCGTCGCGCACGGCGATGTCGTCGCCAAGTCCGCCAACGGCCGGATCGAGATCGGCGTCGCCCACGCGGGGGTGGAGGCGACGTCCTCCAACGGCCGCATCCGGGTCGGCGACGTGATCCGCGGGCGGATCGCCCTGCGGACGTCGGTCGGCGACCTCGAAGTGGGCATCCACGAGGGCACCGCCGCCTGGCTGGACCTGAACCCCAGGTTCGGCACCGTACGCAACTCGCTCGGCGCCGCCGCCGGTCCCGAGGACTCCGACGAGACCGTCGAGGTGCACGCCCGCAGTGGGGCCGGCGACATCACCGTCCGCCGCGCCTGACCCCGCCCCGCTCCACTCACCGCTTGCGAAAGGGAACCAGCATGACTGTCACCCGGGCCTCCGCGCCGCGTGCCGCCCAGGCCGCGCCGCAGGCGATCAGCGCCACCGGACTGCGCAAGTCCTACGGCGACAAGGTCGTGCTCGACGGCATCGACCTGTCGGTGCCGCAGGGCACCGTGTTCTCCCTGCTCGGTCCGAACGGCGCGGGCAAGACCACCGCCGTCAAGATCCTCTCCACGCTCATCGCCGCCGACGCCGGTGAACTGAGCGTCGGGGGACACGACCTGGCCACCGATCCGCAGGCCGTGCGGGCCGCGATCGGGGTCACGGGGCAGTTCTCGGCCGTCGACGGGCTGATCACCGGCGAGGAGAACATGCTGCTGATGGCGGACCTGCACCATCTGTCCAGGCGTGAGGGGCGGCGGGTGGCCGCCCGGCTTCTGGAGCGTTTCGATCTGGTGGAGGCGGCGAAGAAGCCCGCCGCCGGCTACTCCGGCGGCATGAAGCGCCGTCTGGACATCGCCATGACGCTGGTCGGCGGGCCCCGGATCATCTTCCTCGACGAGCCGACCACCGGCCTGGACCCGCGCTCCCGCCACACCATGTGGGGCATCGTCCGTGAGCTGGTCGCCGACGGTGTGACCGTCTTCCTCACCACCCAGTATCTGGAGGAGGCCGACGAGCTGGCCGACCGCATCGCCGTTCTCAACGACGGGAGGATCGCCGCCGAGGGCACTGCCGAAGAGCTGAAGCGGATCGTCCCGGGCGGGCACGTCAAGCTCCGCTTCACCGACCCGGACGGCTACCGGTCCGCCGCCTCCGCCCTGCGCGATGCCGTGCGCGACGACGAGGCGCTGGCGCTCCAGATCCCCAGCGACGGCAGCCAGCGCGAACTGCGCTCCGTCCTCGACTGGCTGGACTCGGTCGGTGTCGAGGCGGACGAGCTGACCGTGCACACGCCCGATCTGGACGACGTCTTCTTCGCCCTCACCGGCTCCGCCACCGCCCCCGCCCGGAACGACCAGCCGAAGGAGAACGCCCGATGAGCTCGCTCACCCTCGCCGTCCGCGACACGAACACCATGCTGCGCCGCAACCTCCTGCACGCCCGCCGCTACCCCTCCCTCACCCTCAACCTGCTCCTCACACCTGTCATGCTCCTGCTGCTTTTCGTCTACATCTTCGGCGATGTGATGAGCGCGGGCATCGGCGGCGCGGGGGCCGACCGCTCCGCGTACATCGCCTACATCGTGCCGGGTCTGCTGCTGCTGACCATCGGCTCCACGGTGGTCGGGACCGCGGTGTCCGTCTCCAACGACATGACCGAGGGCATCATCGCCCGCTTCCGCACGATGGCCATCCACCGCAGCTCGGTGCTCGTCGGACATGTCGTCGGCAGCGTGCTCCAGAGCGTGCTGAGCGTGGTCGTGGTCGGCGCGGTCGGCGTCGCCATCGGCTTCCGGTCCACCGACGCCACGGTCCTGGAGTGGCTGGCCGCGTTCGGGCTGCTCGTGCTCTTCTCCGCCGCCCTCACCTGGATCGCCGTCGGCATGGGCCTGATCAGCCCGAACGCGGAGGCGGCCAGCAACAATGCCCTGCCGATGGTGCTGCTCCCGATGCTGTCCAGCGCCTTCATCCCGGTGGAGACGATGCCGGGCTGGTTCCGGCCGATCGCGGAGTACCAGCCCTTCACCCCGGCGATCGAAACCCTGCGCGGCCTGCTGCTCGGCACCGAGATCGGCCACAACGGCTGGCTGGCCGTCGGCTGGAGCGTCGGTCTGGTGGTCCTCGGCTACTTCTGGTCGACCGCGAAGTTCGCGCAGGACCCCCGGTAGCCGGCCGGCCGGGCCGCCCGCGCGGGCGGTACGCCAGGGCAGGTACGGGGGCTCGTCAAGGCACTCCTGAAGATCCGGATCACCCCGCTCTCCCCAGGGAGCGGGGTGCTTCGGGGCTCGACGCGCTGCCCGACGGCCTCGTCCTCGTCGACGGCAACGGCACGGTCGTCAGCGCCGACTCCATCGCCTTGGCCCTCTTCGAAACACCCGGTACGGCGCTCGTCGGGCGCGGACTGCTGGATCTGCTGCCGGACTTCGACCGGCGGCAGGTGCCGGGTACCGCCACCGGCCTCGCGGCCGGACCCGCTTCGGGCTCCGCCGGGACCGGCACGTGGATGCGGGCAGGAGCTGGAGCTGGGGCCTGCCGGGACCCCGCCCGCTGAGAGCCGAGAAGGACACGGGGCCGGGACCGCGCGGGGAGGGCAGTGGGGCGGGACGCGGGGAGGGGCGCGCAGGGGCTGGGTGGCTCGAAGGGTGAAGTCCCCTTGCTCCGTGCGGAGATGTGCGGAGATGTGGTGAGGTCCCGGGCCGATTTCTACCGAGGGGTAGGCGGCTCGGGATCCTTGTTATACCTTGCGTCTAACAAGCGGGTGGGTGCCCGGCCGGTGTCAGGCTCCGGCGCGGCCGCCCCGTACGGCAGGGCCGTCGCCGTCCGCGTCCCCACCACGATCAAGGATCACCGCACTCGACCCAAGGAGCCGCAGCATGGCCGGCAGCACCGTTCCGTCGAAGGTCCAGGAAAGTCCCGAGGGTGACGACGTCGCGCGGCGGCTGCTCGGTTCGGCCGCGCAACTGGCGTACGACCCGGCCACCGAGGTGGACTGGGAGACGCCGCTGGACAAGGAGTTCCACGGCGCGAGCCCGGAGTGGAGCAGTCTCTACGGGACCGCCTACTGGGGCGAGTTGACCGAGGCACAGCGCAAGGAACTGACCCGGCAGGAGGCGGCCTCGGTCGCCAGCACCGGGATCTGGTTCGAGATGATCCTCCAGCAGATGGTGCTGCGGGACATCTACATGAAGAACCCGGCGGGCGCGGAGTTCCAGTGGGCGCTCACCGAGATAGCCGAGGAGTGCCGCCACTCGATCATGTTCGCGCGCGGTGCGCAGAAGCTGGGCGCACCCCACTACCGGCCGCGCCGCGCGGTGATGGAGCTGGGCCGGGCGTTCAAGACGCTGGCGTTCGGCGAGGCGGCGTACGCGGCGATCCTCGTCGCCGAGGAGGTCCTCGACGTGATGCAGCGGGACTGGATGCGCGACGAGCGGGTCGTGCCGTTCGTCCGCACCATCAACAACATCCATGTGGTGGAGGAGTCCCGGCACATGAAGTTCGCCCGGGACGAGACCCTCAAGCGGCTGGCGGGCGCGGGGTGGGCGCGGCGGCAGATCAACGCGTTCGTCGTCGCCGTCGCCTCGTACTTCATCGTGACCAGCATGGTGAACCCGGAGGTCTACCGGCAGGCCGGCCTCGACAAGCGGCGCGCGCTGGCCGCCGCCAAGGCCAATGAGCACCACAAGTCGATGATGCGGTCCAGCTGTTCGGGGCTGATGGACTTCCTCGCCTCCGCCCGTCTGCTCACCAAGCCCGCCCTCGCGTTCTACAAGCGCGCGAACCTGATCTGAGCCGGGGCCATGACCTACGCCATCACCCAGACCTGCTGCAACGATGCCACCTGCGTGGCCGTGTGCCCGGTCAACTGCATCCATCCGACGCCGGAGGAACGCGCCTTCGGCTCCACGGAGATGCTGCACATCGACCCCCGGGCGTGCATCGACTGCGGGGCCTGCGCGGACGCCTGCCCGGTGGACGCGATCTTCCCGGTGGACTCGCTGTCCGCCGGGCAGCGGGAGTACGCGGACATCAACGCCGCCTATTACGAGGGCGCCGAACCACCCGCGGCCGAGGTCGAGGGGCCGAACTTCCACGCCTGGGGCGAGCCGGTCTTCGAGCGGAGTCTGCCGTCCGACTTCGGGCCGCTGCGGGTGGCCGTCGTCGGCACCGGGCCCGCCGGGATGTACGCGGCACAGGACCTGTTGCTGCACACCGCCGCCGAGGTGACCCTGATCGACCGGCTGCCGGTGGCGGGCGGGCTCGTCCGGTACGGGGTGGCCCCCGACCACCCCGCGACGAAGAAGGTCGGCGACACCTTCTCCCGCTTCCACTCCCACCCCCGGGTCCGGATGCACCTGGGGATCGAGGTGGGCCGGGACGTCACGGCCGAGGAGCTGTCGGCCCACCACGACGCCGTGATCTACGCGGTCGGCGCCTCCACGGACCGGCGGCTCGGGGTGCCGGGGGAGGAGCTGCCCGGCTGTCTGTCGGCGACCGCGTTCGTCGCCTGGTACAACGCCCACCCGGAGGCCGTCGCGCAGGGCGTCGACCTCTCCGCCGAGCGGGTCGTCGTGGTCGGCAACGGCAATGTGGCCCTCGATGTCGCCCGGATCCTGGTCGCCGACCCGGAGGCACTCGCGGCCACCGACATCGCCGCCCACGCCCTGGACGCGCTGCGGGCGAGCCGGGTCCGGGAGGTCGTGGTGCTGGGGCGGCGGGGCCCGGAGGACGCCGCGTACACCCGTTCCGAACTCCTCGCGCTGAAGCATGTGCCGGGCGTGGAACTGGTGGTGGACGACCACGATCCGCGGACGGCGGCGGCGATCGAGGCGGCCGGGGCGGGCGACCGGGCCGGGGTGCTCAAGGGGCTCGCCCGGGCCCGGACGGACGCCGCGTCCCCCGCGGGCGGTGAGCGCCGGATCGTGCTCCGCTTCCACTCCGAGGTCGTGGAGATCCCGGGCGAGGGCGGCGGAGTGCGCTCCGTACGCGTCACGGACGGCGGCGGCACGGTGGACCTGAGTGCCGGGCTGATGCTGCGGGCCATCGGATACCGCGGGATCCCGGTCCCCGGGCTGCCGTTCGACGAGGCGTCGGGCACCGTCCCGCACCAGGGCGGCCGGGTGGCCGGGCTGCCCGGCAGCTATGTGGTCGGGTGGATCAAGCGGGGACCGTCCGGCGGGATCGGCGCCAACCGCACCTGCGCGGCCGAGACGGTCGGCACGCTCCTGGCCGACGCGGTCGCCGGAGAGCTGCCCGCGCCGAAGGGCGACGCCAAGGCGTTCCGGCGGCTCGCCCGGCAACGCAACCGCCGGGTCGTGGACGCCCGGGGTCTGGCTGCGATCGACCGCGCCGAACGGGACCGGGGGCGGCGCGACGGCCGGCCCCGGGTGAAGCTCGCCACCGTCGAGGAGCTGGTGGCCACGGCGAGATCGGGACGGTTGCTGCGACTGACCCGGTGACCCGGCGGGGTGACCCGGCGGCGCGGTGGCCCGGTGGCCCGGTGAGCCGGTGGTTCGTGGCCCGCTGACCTCCGGTCCCGCCGCCCTCATGTCCGTACGCCCGTATCGGCGGCGCGACAAGTGCGGCCCGGGGCAAGGCAGTTCCGGCCGCCTTGCCCCGGCCGGCACGCCGTGGGAGGGGGCCGCTCAGGCCTTGGTCCGCGTCTCCTCCGGCACAGCCGCCGGTCCGGTGGCGGCGGGCCGGAGCGTCGCGGGCGCCGGGCGTACGGGGATGAGCGCGGCGACGACCGCGGCGGCGAGGCCGATCCCGCAGCCGATCAGCATCGCGGCCCGGAAGCCGTCCTCGGAGGGCAGCGGGAAGCCGCCGAAGTCCGTGGTCATCCGGGCCAGGACCACGCCGATCACCGCCGCCGCGAACGACGTGCCGATCGAGCGCATCAGGGCGTTGAAGCTGTTCGCCGACGCGGTCTCGGACTGCGGCACCGCGCCCATGATGAGCGCGGGCATGGCCCCGTACGCGAAGCCGACGCCCGAGTTGCAGACGAGGGTGACGACCAGCAGGCTCCACGGGGAGTCCGAGCCGATCAGCGGTACGGACAGGCCGTAGCCGACGGCGATGAGCAGGCTGCCGACGGCCAGGGTGACCTTCGGGCCCTTGGCCGCGGACAGCTTCGCGCCGACCGGGGACATCGCCATCATCATCAGGCCCGCCGGGGCCATCCACAGGCCCATCGCGAGCATCGACTGCCCCATGCCGTACCCGGTGGCGCCGGGCAGCTGGAGCAGCTGGGGCACGACGAGGGACTGGGCGTACATCGCGAAGCCGACCAGGATCGAGGCGGTGTTCGTCATCAGGACCTGGGGGCGGGCCGTGACGCGCAGGTCGACCAGCGGGTCGGTCAGCCGCAGCTCCCACCAGCCCCAGGCGGGCAGCAGCACCACCACGGCGGCGAAGAGCGCGAGCGTCGTCGCGCTGCCCCAGCCCCAGTCGGCGCCCTTGGAGACGGCGAGCAGCAGGCAGATCAGGGCGGCGCCGAGGCCGACGGCCCCGGGCAGGTCGAAGCGTCCGGACCGGGCGGCCGGGCGGTCCCCGGGGACCAGGGCCAGGATCAGCGCGCCGACCGCGAGGGCCAGCACGGCGACCACCCAGAACAGCACCCGCCAGCTGCTGTTCTCCGCGATGGCGGCGGCGAACGGCAGGCCCAGCGCGCCGCCCACGCCCATCGAGGCGCTCATGATCGCGATGGACGGGCCGAGCTTCTCGGCCGGGACCACGTCGCGCAGCAGGCTGATGCCGAGCGGGACCACACCCATGCCGAGGCCCTGGAGGCCGCGTCCGGCGATCATCGGGACCACGGAGGAGGACAGGGCGCAGACCGTCGAGCCGAGGACCAGCGGGACGAGCGAGAGCAGCAGCATGCGCCGCTTGCCGTACATGTCGCCGAGCCGGCCGGCGACGGGCGTGGCCACGGCGGCCGCGAGCAGGGTGGCGGTGATGACCCAGGACGCGTTGGACGCGGAGGTGTCGAACAGCTTCGGCAGCTCCGCGATCAGCGGCACCACCAGGGTCTGCGTGAGCGCTGCCACGATCCCGGCGAAGGCCAGGATGCCGACGACGGCTCCCGGGCGGGCTGCGGGGGGTGAACTCTCCACGGGTACTGCTCTCCCTCTTGCCCTTCCGGGCGGTTCGTCGGCCGATGTGCCTTCGGTGTTCGACTATGCAAGATACATGCAATATGTATCGTGCATAGTTAATGCATAGTGCACATCTATCGTGATAGTTCTGGTCGACGAAGGAAGAGCGCGTGGACAAGCCCATCGACCGGATCGAGCGCGAGACCATGCTGCTCGGCCGGTACATGCATCTGCTGACCCCGCGTGTGGAGTGGCGGCTCGACCGCAGCGCCTACATCCTGCTGAGCCGGATCCAGGTCGAGGGCCCCATGTCCATCGGCCAGCTCAGCGAGGCCTTCGGTCTCGACGCCTCCACGCTCAACCGGCAGACCGCCGCGATGCTGCGGGCCGGGGTCGTCGAGCGCATCCCGGACCCCGACGGCGGCATCGCCCGCAAGTTCGCCATCACCGACGAGGGCGAGCGCCGCCTCGACAACGACCGGACCAGGAATCTGGCGGGCCTCGCGAAGGTCCTCGCGGACTGGACCCCGGAGGAGGCCGAGCAGCTCGCCGCCTCCCTCAGCCGGCTGAACCTCTCCATCGAACGTCTCGACGGGCGGCCCTGGCCCCGCGACTGAGGCCGGGCCCGGGCGTCAGTCGCGTACGAGAACGGCCCCAGTGGCGTACGGGAACGGCCTCAGTGGCGTACGGGAACACGGCCTCAGTGGCGGCCCGCGATGCGGTCCGCCGCCTTCGCGAGGGGGTCCGTGCCGGGGCGCGGCGAGGCCGTCTCGCGGCGGTCGGCGGCGCGGTAGGCCGCGTACATGCCGTGGACGCCGAGCCAGCGGAAGGGTTCGGGCTCCCAGCGGCGGACCTTGTGGTTCACCCACGGCAGCGCGGTGAGGTCGGTGGGGCCGGCCTGGCCGGAGTCCTGCTGGATCAGGTCGCGCAGGGTGCGGGCGGCGAGGTTGGCGGTGGCGACGCCGGAGCCGACGTAACCGCCCGCGTATCCCAGGCCGGTCGACCGGTCGAGCGTGACGGTGGCGCACCAGTCGCGCGGGACGCCGAGGACGCCCGACCAGGCGTGGGCGATGGGGACGCCGGCCGTGATGGGGAAGAGCCGCACCATGAGGTCGCGCAGGGCGGTGACGGTGGAGGCCTGGGTGCGGCCGTCGTTGTCGGTGGCCGAGCCGAAGCGGTACGGGTAGCCGCGGCCGCCGAGGGCGATGCGGTCGTCGGCGGTGCGCTGGGCGTAGAAGTAGGCGTGGGCCATGTCGCCGAGGGTCTCGCGGCCCTGCCAGCCGATCGCGTCCCAGACCCGGGCGGGCAGCGGCTCGGTGGCGATCATGGAGGAGTTCATCGGGAGCCAGGTGCGCTTCTGGCCCTTGAGGCTCGCGGTGAAGCCCTCGGTGCAGCGCAGGACGTACGGGGCGCGGACCGTGCCGTACGGGGTGACGGCGTGCTTGGGCTTGATCTCGGTGACCGGGGTCGACTCGTGGATGGTGACGCCGAGCGCCTCCACCGCGGCGGCGAGGCCCGTGACCAGCTTCGCCGGGTGCAGCCGGGCGCCGTGCGGGGTCCAGGTGGAGCCGACGGCCCCCGTGACCCGGACGCGCTCGGCCGTCTCGCGGGCGCCGCGCAGGATCCGGTCCGTCTCCCCGAAGGCGATCTCGACGCTGTGGAAGTCCTTCAGGCGGGCGAGCTGCGCCGGGGTGTGGGCCACCTCCAGGACGCCGCCCTGGTGGATGTCCGCGTCGATCTTCTCCTCGGCGGCGGTCCTGACGACCTCGCCGACGGTCTCGTTCATCGCCTTCTGGAGCCGTACGGCGGCGTCGTGGCCGTGCAGCTCGGCGTACCGGTCGCGGCCCGCGATGCCGTTGTACAGCCAGCCGCCGTTACGGCCGGAGGCCCCGTACCCGCAGAACTTGGCTTCCAGGACGGTGATGTTGAGGAAGGGGACGGCCTTCTTCAGGTAGTACGCCGTCCAGAGGCCGGTGTAGCCGCCGCCGACGATGCAGACGTCGACGTTCGTGTCGCCGGGGAGCGGTTCGCGCGGGGCGGGGGTGCCCTCCTGCGCGTACCAGAACGATATGCCGCCGACGACGGTACTGACGGTGCTCATGATGCCCCTGGTGTCCCTGTCCGGTGAGATGCCGAGCGTACGTGTGGCGGGACGTTACTGCGCGCGGGGCCGTTTCGTCTCCCGCCGCCCGGCCCGTCCCTAGGATCGGTGGCGTGATCGAGATTCCGGACGAGTTGGCCGCCACCCGGTCCGCCTTCGACGGGGCCGCCGGGCGGGCCTTCGTCGCCGCCCTGCCGGACCTCGCCGAGCGATGCCTGGAGCGGTGGGGGCTGAGGCCTGACGGCCCGTCCATGTACGGGATGTGCGCCCTGGTCCTGCCGGTGGTGCGGGAGTCGGACGGGCGGCCCGCGGCCTTGAAGCTTCAGGCGGTGGACGAGGAGACGGCGGGCGAACCGGTCGCGCTGAGGGCGTGGGGCGTCGCGGGCGCCGGGGCGGTGGAACTGCTCGACCACGACCCGGAGAGCGGTGCGCTGCTGCTGGAACGGCTCGACGAGCGGCGGCCGTTGTCCGGCGAGGCCGATGTGCGGGGCGCGGTGACGGCGCTCGGCGCGGTGCTGGCCCGGCTGGTGGCGGTGCCCGCGCCCGAGGGGCTGCGCACGCTGGGCGAGGTGGTGGAGCGGATGCTCGCGGCGGTGCCGGAGCGGGTGGGCCTGCTGGCCGACGCGGCGGACCGGCGGCTGCTGGTCGACTGCGCGGCGGCGGTGCGGGAGGTCGCGGGGGAGCCGGGGGACCGGCTGCTGCACTGGGACCTGCACTACGACAACGTCCTGGCCGGGCGCGCGGACGCGGGGCGGGCGGGGGAGTGGATCGCGCTCGACCCGAAGCCGCTGGCGGGGGACCCGGGCTTCGAGCTGTTCCCGGCGCTGGACAACCTCTTCGACGCGGAGGAGGTGGTGTGGCGGTTCGACGCGCTGACGGAGGCGCTGGGCCTGGAGCGCGAGCGGGCACGGGCCTGGACGCTGGGCCGGGTGCTCCAGAACGGGCTGTGGGGGGCCGCGGAGGGGAAGGCCCGGCTGGCCCCCGACCACGCGGAGATCGCGCGCCGGCTGCTGGGGCGCGCCTGACCGGTTCGCCGGGCCCCGCCCGTCCGTCACGGCTCCAGGACCACCTTGCCCATGGTGCCCCGGGTCTCCAGCGCGCGGTGTGCGGCGGCGGCTTCGGCGAGCGGGAAGCGCTGGACGGCGGGGCGCAGCCGGCCGGCCGCCGCCTCGGCGAGGGCGCGGGTCTCCAGGGCGCGCAGGCCGCCGCCCCGCTCGATCATCTTCGGGCCGAGGACGGAGCCGGACGTGATCGAGCGTTCGGCCAGCTCCGGGGCGGTGAAGGTGAGTGGCTCGCCGCCGGACCAGCCGTAGACGACGTGCCGGCCGCCGGGGCCGAGGAGATCGACCGCGGCGCGGGCGGTGGCCCCGCCGACGGAGTCGTGGACGACGGTGGCCCGCAGGCCCGCCGCGTCGAGGTACTTCCGGGCCCGGCGCGGCCAGTCGGGGCGGGTGTAGTCGAGGGCGAGATCGGCCCCGTTGTCCGTCGCCCGCGCCACCTTCGCCGGGCCCCCGGCCAGCGCGATCACGGTGGCGCCCGCGTTCTTGGCGTACTGGACGATCAGCGTGCCGATGCCGCCCGCCGCCGCGGTGACGACGACCACGGAGTCCGGGCCGAGCGGGGTGGACCCGAGGATGCCGAGGGTGGTGCGGCCCGTACCGATCATGGCGACGGCCGCGGCGGCGTCGAGCCCCTCGGGGATCTCGTGGAGCCGGTCGGCGTCGGTGACGGCGAGTTCGGCGTACCCGCCGGGAGCCGAGCCGAGGTGGGCGACGACGTGCTTGCCGAGCCAGCCGGGGCCGGTGCCGGCGCCCAGCGACTCGACGGTCCCGGCGACCTCGCGGCCGGGGACGGTGGGCAGGGCGACGGGGGCCGGGAAGGGCCCCGGCTCCCCTTCCCGCAGGACCGTGTCCAGGAGGTGAACCCCGGCCGCGGCCACGGCGATACGGACCTGACCGGGGCCGGGAACGGGGTCCTCGGTCCGCTCGTACACGAGGTTGCCGGCGGGGCCGAAGGCGTGGAGGCGTACGGCGTGCATGAAGGGCTCCCCTGGTCGCGGTCCTGGCGGGCTCGCCCACCGCTGCGGCGGGCCGGGGAGCGTCCGGTCCTGATCCGCCGGACACCCCCTCGCCCCCCACCCTCGTACCTCAGGTTCGGTTGAGGTCAACCCCGGATCCGGAGCGCCGCCCGGCGGCCTTCACCGCGAGCATCGCGGCTTCGAGGCCGCTGGTGAAGGAGACTTCGCTGAGGAGTCCGGGTGCGGCGACCTGGTCGCCCGCCAGGAAGACGTCGTCGCCCCGGACCACGGAGGGCCGGTCCCGCCAGGTGGTGCCGGGGCGGTCGACGGCTCCGGTGCGGCCGTCGGCGAGGGCCTCGACGCGCCAGGTGGTGCGCTCCCGCCAGCCGGGGAAGCCGAGGTCGAGGAGGGTCTCGGCGCGGGCGACGCCCTCCGCCCGCCGCACGCCGGGGCCGATCGCGAACTGGCCCTGGAGCAGCTGTTCGCCGGCCGGGGCGAGTGAGGGGTCCTGGGCGGTGAACCGCTCCAGCCAGCCGGGCGCGTCCAGGTCCGACACGATGAACGCGTCACCGCGCCGGGTGCGCACCGCCAGGTCCACCAGGACGGTGCGGCCGCTCTCCCAGGTGAGGGAGGCGTCGTCGAGCAGGGCGCGGGCGGAGTCGAGGGAGGTGGCGACGATCACCGGTCCGGTCCGGGTCAGGCCGCCGAGCGTACGGGTGTCGATACGGGAGCCGGTCTCGACGGCGACCCCGAGGCCCCGGGCGTGCGCGGCCATCCGCTCGACGAGCCGGGCCCAGCCACCGACCGGGTAGCGGGCCTCGGGCGGAAGGGAGGCCAGCCGGCGCAGGCGCTCCTGGACGAACCGTGCCGAGAGCGCGCCGGGGTCGTGGTGGAAGAGCCCGGTGGCGGCGAAGTTCGCGGCGGCCCGGGCGCCCGCCTCGCCCACCTGACCCGTGGCCCACTCCCGGAAGGTGCTGTCCACCGGGGCCGTGCGGGGGTCCCGGCGGGAGAGCCGCAGCAGCGCGGCGGGCGGCAGCTTGCGAAGGGCCCCCGCCCGCCGGAAGCGGAAGCGGAGCGCTTCGAGGGGCGGTACGGAGACGACGGGACCGAGCAGATCACGCCGGGCCAGCCAGGTGCCGAACGGCCCGCGGTGGTACACGGCGTGCGGCCCCTCGTTGGCCCGGTAGGGGCCGTCGGCCGTCCTGGCCCGGCCGCCGGGATTCCGGTGTCCTTCGTGCAGGGTGACGCGCGCACCGGACTCGGCGGCGGTGATCGCGGCGGTGAGCCCGGCGAGGCCCCCGCCGACGACGTGGATGTGCCCCGTGCATCCGGTGCGGCCAGTGGATTCCGTGGATCCCGTGTGCTCCGTGGATCCCGGGTGTTCCCTGTGTCCCATGGCTGGATCTCCTTCGCTTCTTTGATGATGCGACGGATCGGGGGCGGCTGCCCGTGACATCGGCGGCAGGGCGTTGTCGGTGGTCTGCGTCACGATGGGGGGATGGCAGCGAGCGGCAGGAAGAAGAGCACGACGGGTGTGACGGCGGCGCGGCGGCCGGAGGTGCGGCTGCCCCCGCTCGTTCCGTGGGACGGGGACGGCCTGGAGCCCGACGGCGACTACGACGGGGTGCGGTTCGACGGGGTGGACCTGACGGACGCCTCGGGCCGGGGAGCCCGGTTCATGGACTGCGCGCTGGACGGCTGCGTCCTGGACCGCGCGGAGCTGGCGCGGGCCCGCTTCATCGACGCGGTGCTGACGGGCGTACGGGGCGTGGGCACGGACCTCGCGGAGGCGTCGCTGCGGGACGTGGAGGTGGTGGACGCCCGCCTGGGCGGGGTGCAGCTGCACGGGGCGGTGCTGGAGCGGGTGGTGGTGCGGGGCGGCAAGATCGACTACCTGAATCTGCGCAGGGCCCGGCTGAAGGACGTCGTCTTCGAGGGCTGCGTGCTGGCCGAGCCGGACTTCGGGGACGCGCACCTGGTCCGGGTCGAGTTCCGGGACTGCGTGCTGAAGCGGGCGGACTTCAGCAGCGCCCGGATGGAGTCGGTGGACCTGCGCGCGGTGGCCGAGCTGGACATCGCCCGGGGCGTGGACCGGCTGGCGGGCGCGGTGATCAGCCCGGCGCAGCTGATGGAGCTGGCTCCGGCGTTCGCGGCGCAGATCGGGGTGCGGGTGGAGGCGTGAGGGCGGCCGTCCTCCACGGCCTCACATACGGGGGAAGCGGGCCTGGAGGTCCCAGATCACGGGGTTGTCGGCGAGGCCGTCGTGCAGGTCGGCCAGGTCGGCGATCAGGTCGTGCAGGAAGTCGCGGGCTTCACGGCGCAGGAGGGAGTGGCCGAAGGTGAGCGGGGGCTCGTCGCCGGGCATCCAGTCCGCCTCGATGTCGACCCAGCCGAAGCGCCGCTCGAAGATCATGACGTCCGAGGACTCGGTGAAGTCCAGCTCCGCGTACTGCCGCCGGTGCGAGCGGTTGCCGCGCGGGTCCTGGTCGATCTGCTCGACGATGTCGCACAGCGCCCACGCGAAGTCGAGCACCGGCACCCATCCCCAGGCTGTGGACAGCTCGCGGTCCGCCTTCGTGTCCGCGAGGTAGACGTCGCCGGAGAACAGATCGTGCCGCAGCGCCCGGACGTCCGCGCGGCGGTAGTCGGTCTGCGGGGGATCGGGGAAGCGACGGGAGAGGGAGTAGCCGATGTCGAGCACGGTCCGATGGTGTCATGCCGGGCGGCCCGGGCGGCCCGGGCGATCCGGGTGGCCTGGGCGACCCCGGTGGCCCCCTCGCGCACCGGGCGCCACGCCGGCCCCGGTGGCTCGGTGGCCTCTGCGTCCGCCGACGGGGTCAGGAGCGCCACCAGGGCTCGCGTACGTACAGGCTCTCCTCGCCCGTGCACCCCTGGCCGTTGGAGATCTCGTGGGCGTCCAGGTTCCAGCCCACCACGCCGTTGCCCTTGCGGCTCAGCTCGATCAGACGGTCGCGTTCGGCCCGGGCGCCGTCGGTGACCTCGCAGCGGACGATCGAGGTCCAGGCCCGTCCGTCCAGCGCCGAGACGAACGCCAGGACCGGGAGCGCGACGGCGGTCAGCCCCAGCGCCACCCACTGCTCGAAGGCCGCGGCCCGGCGCAGCCACGGGGGCGGCCGGTGGCCGTCGTGGTGCGGGCCGCCCGCCGGGCCGGGGTGCGGGCCGCCCGCGGCGACGGGGTGCGCGCCGCTTTTCGCTCCGTGTCCGTGGGGCCGCCGTCGGCCGGTGAGGTACTCCACGACGACGCCCTTGCGCAGCACGTAGGCGGCGAGCCCGGTGCCCAGACCCCACCAGGGCCCGAAGAAGCACGCGTCGACCACACCCATCGCGACCGGGTTCACGAGGGTCAGCGCCGTCCGCCGGAGCGCGCGCAGGAGGCCGCCGCCTCTCGGGATCGCGCCGCGCGCCGCGAACAGCGCGAACACCACCCGGGAGACGACGACGGCGAGGACGGAGGCGAGCAGGGGGTCGGTGAGCACCATGCCGATCAGGACGTCCGGCCAGTTCGCGGGCTCCATGCCGACGAACACGTCACGGGCCGAGCCGCCGCCCCCGACGGTGTACGCGACCTTCACCACCGGGACCGCGAGGAGCAGGGCGAGCAGGATCGTGTGGCCGGGCCCGCCCTTGAGATCGGCGGACCGGGGCGGAGCGTCCTCGGCCATGGGTTCCCCGCTTCCCTTCGGGTCCGCCCCCAGCCTCCGCCGGGTTCCCCGCCCCTGCCAGCAGCACTGCTCCACCCGGGGGCGCGGCCCGGGCCGCCCGGGGCCCCGTCAGGGCAGGAGCCGCTGCTCCTTCGCCACCGACACCGCGCCCGCCCGGGTGTCGACGCCGAGCTTGTCGTAGATCCGCCCCAGGTGGGTCTTGACCGTGGCCTCGCTGATGAACAGGGCGCGGGCGATGTCCCGGTTGCCGAGGCCCTGGGAGAGCTGGGCCAGGATGTCGCGTTCGCGGTCGGTGAGACTGGGGCGGGGGCTGCGCATCCGGGCCATCACCCGGCTGGCGACGGGGGCCGAGAGCGTGGTGCGGCCCTGGGCGGCGGACCGGATCGCGGCGAACAGTTCCTCCGGGCGCTCCGCCTTCAGCAGATAACCGGTGGCCCCCGCCTCGATGGCCCGGGTGATGTCGGCGTCGGTGTCGTACGTGGTCAGCACCAGGACGTGGACCGTGCCGTCGGCCGCGATGCGGCGGGTCGCCTCGACGCCGTCGATGCCCTCGCCGAGCTGGAGGTCCATGAGGACGACGTCCGGCTTCAGGCGCGCGGCGAGCACCACGGCCTCCTCACCGCTGCCCGCCTCGCCGACGACCTCGATGTCCGGTTCGCTGCCGAGGAGCGCGAGCAGCCCGGCGCGGACGACCACGTGGTCGTCGCAGAGCAGGATGCGCACGCGGGCGGGGGCCGGGGATGCCTCGGTCATGTGGGGTCCTCCGTGGTGGTGAGCGGAACCTCCGCGGAGAGCACGGTGCCCTCGCCCGGCGCCGACTCGATGGTGAGCGTCCCGCCGAGCTGCCGCACCCGGGCCCGCATCGCCGGCAGCCCGTGGCCGCGTACGGTGCGGCCGCCGCGCACGCCCTCGGGCTCGGCGGTGAAGCCCCGGCCGTTGTCGCCGATGTCCAGGACCACCCGGTCGTCGAGGTGCGTCAGGGTCAGCCCGGCGGCGCTCGCCCCCGAGTGCTCCCGCACATTGGCCAGGGCCCCCTGGGCGATGCGCAGCAGGGCGGACTGCACCCGGTCCGGCAGCGGGGCGTGCGGGGTGCCCTCCACATGGCAGTGGACGGTGAGCGCGCCCTCCGCCTGGGCGCTCTCGCGGGCCGCCAGCGCGTGCAGGGCCGCCTCCAGTCCGCCGCCCTCCGCCAGGTCGGCGGGGGCCAGGTCGTGGACGAAGCGGCGGGCCTCGGCGAGGTTGCGTTCGGCGATGCCCGTGGCCGTACGGACATGGCGGCGGGCGGCGTCCGGGTCGGCGCTCCAGGTGCGGTCGGCGGCCTGGAGCAGCATCTGCTGACTGGACAGGCCCTGCGCGAGGGTGTCGTGGATCTCCATGGAGAGCCGCTGGCGCTCGGCGAGGGTCCCCTCACGGCGTTCCGTGGCGGCCAGCTCGCGCCGGGTCCGCAGCAGGTCGTCGATCAGCTCGCGCTGCCGGGCCGCCAGTTCCCGTTGCCGTACCGCCTGGCGCTGCATATGGACGAAGACCGCGGTCGCCACGGCGGCGACGGCGGGCGGGGCGAGGACCAGGTTCGGGTCGAACCCGTCGGCCAGCCGCAGCTGGGCGGCCACGACGAACACGGTGAGCAGGGCGACCAGGGCGAGGGCCGCGCGTGGCGGCAGGATCCTGAGCCCGGTGTAGAACAGCGGCACCGCGCACCACGCGAAGCTCGGGGCCAGGACGACCAGCACCATCCAGACGACGACGAGCACCGCGAGCCAGGCGAGCCGGCGCGGCGTGGGGCGCGAGCCGAGGACGGGGCCGAGGAGGTACAGCACCGCCAGGGTGACCGACAGGGCGATGATCCACGGGGTGCGGGCCTCGCCGGGGTGCCGCATCAGGAACCGGGTCAGCGAGGCGCCGAGCAGCAGGAAGAACGCGGCGTGCATGAGGAGGGCGAGCCAGCGGGCGTCGGGGTCGGACCCGGCGACCCCGGGCCGCTCGGCCTCGGTGCCGCCGCCGGCCGGTCCCCCGGGGGCCCCGCCGGCATCCGGGCCGCCGCCGGGTCCGCGGTCCGGCGAACCGCTGCGGTGCTCCACCATGTCCCTCTCGTCCGTCGCTGACCTGCGTAAACCCCTCCATGGTGAACCGATCCGGCCACCCCCGCATCAACCGATCGGCTGACGGGGGCGTCGACCGTCCCGCCCGCCGCTTCCAGCCGGTACGTCGACCGTACGGTGCCGGATCCGCCGGGAGGATCGATACCAGAGCGAAACGCCCGGACCACTCCGGACCTCCTCGCACCCCACGCCACCGGGCCGACCCGGATCACCAAGGAGCCACCATGAAGAAGCTGTCGCCGCGCACCCGTGTCGTCACCGGCGCCGTCGTCGTCGCCGCCCTCGGGGCCGGCACGTTCGGCGCGATGTCCGCGAGCGCCTCCTCCCCGGCGGCCGCCCCCGCCGCCGCCGTCAAGGCCGACACGAGCAACCGCAACCTCCAGCAGACGACGCACCTGACCGTCGCCGCCGCCACCAAGGCCGCGCAGGCCACGCTGGACGCGGCGAAGAAGGAGAACCAGCGGATCTCCGTCGCGGTCGTCGACCGCAACGGCAACACCATCGTCTCCCTGCGCGGCGACGGCGCAGGACCGCAGTCCCCCGAGTCCGCGGTGAAGAAGGCGTACACGGCCGTCTCCTGGAACGCCCCCACCTCCGAGCTGGTCAAGCGCCTGGAGCAGGCCCCGAACCTGAAGGACATCCCCGGCACCCTGTTCCTCGGCGGCGGCGCCCCGGTCCAGGTCAAGGGCGCCCCGGTGGCGGGCATCGGTGTGGCCGGCGCGCCCAGCGGCGACCTCGACGAGAAGTTCGCCCAGGCGGGCGTCGCCTCGCTCGCCCGGTAGTCACGCCCGTACGGCAGCGGAAGCTCCCAGCGGAAGGAAGACCCATGGACGCCCTCGATCACGATCTGCTCACCGCCGCACGCACCGGTGACACCGACCGGGTGCGCGCCGCGATCGAGGGCGGCGCACGGGTCGACGTCCGCGACGAGGAGTCGCGTACGCCGCTGCTCCTCGGGGGCCACGTCGAGGCGGCCCGCCCCCGCGCCGCCCGCCGCCTCGGTCTCGCCCTCGTCGCCGCCGCCCTGCTCGCCGGGTGCGCCACCGGCACCACGGAAGCGGACCCGGGGGACCCGGACGCCTCGTCCGCCGCGTCCGGCACCGTGGCGACCCCCGGACCCTCCCGTGCCCCCGAGGGCCGCACCCCCGACGGCACCCTCCTCGTCGCCGACTTCGGCAGCGACACCGTGACCTTCGTCGACCCCGGCCGGGACGGCTCCGGGGAGGGCGGGGCGCCCATCGCCTCGGTGAAGGTCGGCACCGCGCCCTACGGACTCGTCGTCGGCGAGGACGGGCGGGCCTGGGTCGCCACCGCCGAGGGCGTCGCGGTCGTCGACACCCGGCAGCGCACCCGGCTCGCGCTGATCCCGTACGCGACGGAGTCCGGCCCCGTCACCACCGGCGAGTACCGGGGCGGCGGCATGGGCATCGCTCTGGCCCCGGACGGCAGCCAGGTCTACGTCGGGGTCAACGTGCCCGGCGAGGACGGCACGGTCGAGGTCATCGACACCGCGACCCGCGAGGTCACCGGCACCGCGCGGGTCGGCATGCGCCCCTTCGACGTGGACGTCTCGCCGGACGGCCGCGAGGTGTACGCCACCGACCACGACTCCTTCGACGTGACGGCGGTCGACGCGGACACGCTGAAGACCCGCCGCATGCAGGTCGCCCCGTACGGCACGGAGGGCGGGCTCGGCTCCTGGCTGAAGCCGCACTACGCCGTCGTACGCCCCTTTGACGGGAAGCTGCTGCTGCCCTTCGAGGGGGAGCGGCTGGCCGTGCTCGACCCGCGCACCGGGAAGGTGACGGTCGAGCGGATGACCGCCGACACCCACCAGCACGGCGCGACGCTGACCCCCGACGGCACCCTCCTCGTGGTCGGCACCGGCCCGATCGGCCCGGACGACGAGGGCCCCTCGCTCACCGTCCGCGCCCCCGACGGCTCGGAGCGGATCGTTCCGCTGGACGGGCCGCACGAGGACGTGGCGGTGTCGGCGGACGGCCGCACGGCGTACGTCACCGGCGGCTTCACCCGCGACGGATACGGGAACGCGATCACGGTCGTCGACCTGGACGACGAGGACAGCGAGCCCGTCCGCCTGCCGGCGGGCGACCGGCCCCTCGGTATCGCCGTCCTCTGAACCGGAGCCGCCCGTGCGTCCCCCGAGGCGGGCGGCTCCTTCCCGTACCGGAGACGCCCTAAAATCGTCCGGTGAAGCCCCGCGCCCCCGCCGCCGCCCCCCTTCTCCTCGCCCTGGCCATCGCGCTCCTCGGCTCGGGCTGCACCGGTGGTGTCGAGGGAACCCCGGGCGCGGTCGGCCTGCGCGATTCGTACTTCCCCGGGCTCGGCAACGGCGGCTACGACGTCACCCACTACGGCCTGAAGCTCGACGTCGACCCCGCCGCGGGCCGGCTGCGCGGCACGGCCACCATCACCGCCCGCGCCACCCAGCACCTGAGCGCCTTCCACCTCGACCTCGCCGGGCTCGACGTGGAGAGCGCCACCGTCGAGGGGGAGCCCGCCGCCGTGAACCGGGCGGGCAAGGAGCTGACGATCCGCCCCGCCGCGTCGGTCGACGACCACATGCGCGAGGGCCGCACGTTCACCACCGTCGTGCGCTACTCCGGCTCCCCGCAGGCCATCACCGACGCCGACGGCGAGGAGGAGGGCTGGCTGCGGACGGCGGACGGCTCGGTCGCCCTCGGCGAGCCGACCGGTTCCCTGGCCTGGTTCCCCGGCAACCACCACCCGAGCGACAAGGCCGCGTACGACATCGAGGTCACCGTCCCCGATCCGCTGACGGCCGTCTCCAACGGGCAGCTGGTCGCCCGGCGTACGGAGGACGGCCGCACCGCCTACCACTGGCGGACCACCGAGCCGATGGCGAGCTATCTGGCGACCGTGGCCGTCGGCCGGTTCACCACCGAGCAGGCGCGCACCCCCGACGGCATCCGCCTGTTCACCGCCGTGGACCCCGAGTCGGCGGCGGCGAGCGAGGACGTGCTGGCCCGGATCCCCGAGGTGCTGGCGTGGTCGCGGGCCAGGTTCGGGCCGTACCCCTTCACCTCCGCCGGGGCGATCGTGGAGCGCACGGGCGACGCGGCGTACGCCCTGGAGACCCAGAACCGGCCCGTCTTCCCCGGCCCGCCCGACACCGGCCTCCTCGTCCACGAGCTGGCCCACCAGTGGTTCGGGAACTCCGTCACCCCGAAGACCTGGCGGGACATGTGGCTGAACGAGGGCTTCGCCACGTACGCGGAGTGGCTCTGGGCCGCCGACCACGACGACGTACCGGTCCAGGAGAGCTTCGACGAGGCGTACGACTCCGACGCCAACTGGGCGTTCCCGCCCGCCCGGCCGCCCGCCGCCCCCGACCTCTTCGACCCGCCGGTCTACGGGCGCGGGGCCATGGTCGTGCACCGCGTCCGGCTCGCCATGGACGACGACAAGGCGTTCTTCGCGCTGGTGCGGGGCTGGACGGCGAAGTACCGGCACGGCAACGCCTCCACCGACGACTTCACCGCGTACGTGGAGGAGGAGACCGGCCGGGACCTCAGCGGGCTGTGGGACGCCTGGCTGTACGGCGGAAACCGGCCCGCCCGGGAGGGCTGACCGGCTTCCGTGGTCCGTACGGCCGGGGTTACGCGACGTTGACCCCGGTCCAGGTGGCCGAGACCGCCTTCAGCTCCTCGCTGTCCGCGCCGAACAGGTCGGTCGCCGCCTTCTCGGTCGCGACGCGCGCGCCCGCGTAGTCGGTGGTGGAGGTCATGTAGACCGAGAGCGCCTTGTACCAGATCTGATACGCCTTCTCCCGTCCGATGCCCGTCAGCGTCGAGCCGTCGGAGGTCGGGGAGTCGTACTCGACGCCGTTGATCGTCTTCTTTCCGCTGCCCTCGGCGAGCAGGTAGAAGAAGTGGTTGGCGACGCCGGAGGAGTAGTGGACGTCCAGGTCGCCGAGGTTCTCGTCCCAGAAGTCCGCGGAGTTGCCGTCCTTGGAGGGCTGGTCCATGTAGCGCAGCGGGGTGCCGTCGCCGTTGATGTCGATCTTCTCGCCGATGAGGTAGTCCCCGGCGTCCGACGCGTTGTCGGCGAAGAACTCCACCGAGGCGCCGAGGATGTCGCTGGTCGCCTCGTTGAGGCCGCCGGACTCGCCCGCGTAGTCCAGGTCGGCGGTGGCGGAGGTGAGGCCGTGGGTCATCTCGTGGGCCGCGACGTCGATCGAGGTGAGGGCGTTCCTGTTGCCCTCGCCGTCGCCGTACGTCATGCAGAAGCAGCTGTCGTCCCAGAAGGCGTTGACGTAGTTCTCGCCGTAGTGGACCCGGGAGTAGGCGGCCTTGCCGTCGCCCGCGATGCCGTCCCGCCCGAGCGCCGACTTGTAGAAGTCCCAGGTCTGCGCCGCGCCGTAGTGGGCGTCGACGGCGGCGGTCTGCCGGTCGCCGCCGGTGCCGTCGCCCCAGGTGTCGTCGTCGTCCGTGACGAGGTCGCCGGTGCCGGAGGAACCCTGGTTGAGGTCGTACGTCCGGTGGCCGCCGCGCTCGCCGTCGGTCAGCTCGAAGCCCGCGTCGGACTTCGTGGTGGTGATCTCGACCTCGCCGCTGTACTGGCTGTTGCCGGTGCCGGTCTCGATCGCCTCGTAGCTGTGCAGCTTCTTTCCGGTGGTGGCGTCGGTGATGGTGTGGACGCGGCTGGGCGTGCCGTCCTTCTGGACGCCCTTCTTGACGGTCTCCCAGGCGAGAACGGGCTCACCGCCGTGGCCGGCGAAGATCACCTTGCGGGCGCTCGCCGCCGCCTTCAGCTTCGGCGTCGTCGACGCCACGGCTATCTTCCGGTCGGTCGCCCTGTCGACGCTTCGGAGCTTGCCGGCGGCGGTGGTGTGGGTGACGAGGTCGCCGCCGATGACCGGCAGGCCGTCGTAGGTGCGCTCGTAGCGGGTGTGGACGGTGCCCTGGGCGTCCGTGATGACGTCGCGGGCGATCAGCTTCTCCTGGCCGCCGAGCTTCAGGGCCTTCGCCGCCGAGGAGGCCTCGGCCTGAGCCGACTTGATGGCCGTGGCGCGCTGTGCGGCGGGGTTCACGCCCAGGGCGGCGGCTGTGGCGGGCTTCGCCGCGTCGGTGCGGGCGCCGTCGTCGGGGCCGGCGACGGCGGATCCGGCCTGGACACCGGCGACGACCATCGCGGCCACGGCCGCGAGTGCTGCGAGTCGGCGCGTGGTGCGCGGGGCGCGGGAGTTGTGGGGGGTCGTGTGGAGGTTCATGTGTGTTCTCCGTCGGTCGTCCTGTGGGGGGACTACGAGCGGAGAGCGTGCCATCGAATGAGCGAAGTTGACGGTGTGCTGACAATTGCCTCACAAGTTTTTGACCAGTTCTTGTACGAATGGGGTGTCGTGCTGTCCGGTATTCGGTGAAGTGGCGGGTTTCAGCGGCGCGGTGGAGGCGGCTTGACGGAGGCTCACCCACGCCGGGCCGGGTGGGCGGTGGCTTGCGTACACAGGATCGGACAAACGGTGGCTCACGCACGCCGGAGCCCCCGGCCGCGATCGCGGCCGGGGGCTCCGGCGGGACTGTTGTGCGCTCGGGAGCGACGCGTCAGAGGTTGACGCCGAAGTCCTGGGCGATGCCGCGCAGACCGGAGGCGTACCCCTGGCCGACCGCGCGGAACTTCCACTCGGCGCCGTTGCGGTAGAGCTCGCCGAAGACCATGGCGGTCTCGGTGGCGGCGTCCTCGCTCAGGTCGTAGCGGGCGATCTCGGCGCCGCCGGCCTGGTTGAGGATGCGGATGAAGGCGTTGCGGACCTGGCCGAAGTTCTGGCTGCGGGTCTCGGCGTCGTAGATGGAGACCGGGAAGACGATCTTGTCGACGTCGGCCGGCAGACCTGCCAGGTTGACGTTGATCTGCTCGTCGTCGCCCTCGCCCTCACCCGTGACGTTGTCACCGGTGTGCACGATGGTCTGGTCCGGCGTCGACTTGTTGTTGAAGAAGACGAAGTGGCCGTCCGAGACGACCTTCCCGCCCGCGTTGACCGCGATCGCCGAGGCGTCGAGGTCGAAGTCGGTGCCGGTGGTGGTGCGGACGTCCCAGCCGAGGCCGACCGTGACGGCGGTAAGGCCCGGTGCCTCCTTGGTGAGCGAGACGTTGCCGCCCTTGGACAGGCTTACTGCCATGGGAAGTCCCTTTCCTCGTCGTGTGCGGGCTTCGTGCCATCACGAAAGCTACCGTCACCCGTCCTAACGCAAGCAGGAGACCACGAGGTTCCTGCTCGCTTTACTTTCTTTACGAAGTTCCTTCGGACGGGACGCCCGCAGGGGGCGGGGCAGCGCAAAAGAAGGTGACGGGCGGGGCCCGGGGGAGGGACCATGGGTGTCATGTCCGGGCCCTATGTCATCCGCGGCTCGGTCTCCCTCCCGGAGGCCGAGCTCATGTGGCGTTTCTCGCGGTCCTCCGGGCCCGGCGGCCAGCACGTCAACACCAGCGACTCCCAGGTGGAGCTGCGCTTCGACCTGGCCGCGACCGACGCGCTCCCCGAGGTGTGGAAGGCGCGGGCGCTGGAGCGGCTCGCGGGCCGGCTGGTGGGCGGGGTGGTCTCCGTACGGGCCTCCGAACACCGCTCCCAGTGGCGCAACCGCGAGACGGCCGCCGTGCGGCTCGCCGCCCTCCTCGCCGAGGCCACCGCGCCGCCGCCCAAGCCCCGGATCAAGCGGAAGATCCCGCGCGGGATCAACGAGCGCAGGCTGCGCGAGAAGAAGCAGCGCGGCGACACCAAGCGCGGCCGCTCGGGCCGCGACTGGTAGCCCGCGGCCACGCCCCGTCCCGAAGCGGCGCGTCGGCCACGTCCCGGAACGCGGTGTCGGCCCGGTTGCGGAACGGGTGTCAGCCCAGCTGCCGGTAGCGCCCCTTGAAGTACGTCAGCGGATCGCCCTCCGGGCTCGGCAGCTCCGCCGTGAGCACCCGCCCGATCACCAGGGTGTGGTCCCCGGCCACCACGCGCTGCTCGGTCCGGCACTCCAGCGTCGCCAGGGCCCCGCCGATCAGCGGAGCCCGCGTCACCTCGCCCCGCACGTACGCGATGTCCTCGAACAGCAGCCGGTCGCTGATCCGGCCCTTCATGGCGAACCGGCCCGCGATGTGCCGCTGGCTCGCGGCCAGGACGGAGACCGCCCACAGCGGCTGCTCGTCCAGCAGGTCGTCCATCCGGGAGCCGTTGCGCAGGCTCACCGTCACCAGGGGCGGCTCCAGGGACACGGACATGAAGGCGGTCGCCGTCATGCCCACGTCCTCACCCCGGCCGTCCTCGTCGAGGGGCGGCTCCTGGGCGGTGACCAGCACCACCCCGGCGGCCAGCCGGGCGAGGGCGGCGCGGAACTCGTCGTTGCTCACGCCCCCAGCATGGGGGACGTTCTCGGGGCGCGGGGTGGGGGGCTTCGTGTTGAGCACATCCCGACGCTAACCGCGGGGGCCGGACGGCCGCATCGGGCCAGGGGACCAGGCCGGTCCTAGGACCCCGGGAGGGGGACGGCGGGGAGGGGCGTGCGCGGGCGCACACAAAGGGAGTCCGTCCCTCCCGGTGACCGCCGAACGACCGTCGTCGCCGTGAGTCACCGGCACCCCCCGGTCATCTGTTGTGACTTGAGTCACAGAGTCCATTTTCTGCTGACCCTGTGTACCGGGTGCACAGCTCACTGTGATTCAGTGGCGGGGACACTGCAACAAGTACGTCGATATGAAACCTGGAGTTGCTGTCGAGGTCTCGGGGGTGCGAGCGATGGAGGCCGAGTCGGAGCCGTACGTCCGCCTGGCGACCATGCGGCAGCTGCATCAGGCCGTCGCCGATCTCAACACGGCGCGGAGTCTGGCCGACACGCTCCAGAGCGTGGCCGACGGCATCGTCGCGAGCCTCGGCTACGAGCTGGCCTGCGTCAACCTGGTCCGGCCCGAGGGCGATCTCGTCATCGCCGCCTTCGCGGGCAACGCCGCCGCCGAGGCCCTGATCACCGGCCGCGTCGGCTCCCGCGACTCCTGGAACCGCCGGCTCTCCATGGGCGAGGCCTGGGGCGGTCTCCGCTTCATCCCGCACACCGAGGGCTGGGTCCTGCTCGACGACGACGTACCGCAGTGGCACACCGAGGGGCCCGAACCCCGGTTCGAGGACGAATGGCACCCGCTCGACCGGCTCTACGCCCCGATGTACGCGTCGGCGGGCGAGGGCGACCTCCTCGGGGTCATATCGGTCGACCGGCCGCGCAACGGACGCCGCCCCGGCGCATGGGGGCGCGAAGCGCTCCAGATGTACGCCTCCCAGGCCGCCATCGCCATCAGCAACGCCCGGCTGCGGGCCAACATGCAGCGCGCCCTGGTCCGCCTGGAGCGGGAGCAGCAGGCGCTGCGGGCCAGCGAGGAGTCCTTCCGGCAGGCCTTCGAGTACGCCCCCAGCGGTATGGCCATCGCCGAGATGGGCGGCGACCAGCAGGGCAGGCTGCTGCGGACCAACGACGCCCTGTGCCGGCTGCTCGGCCGTCCGGCCTCCGTCATGCGCCGCTACTCCTTCGCCGACCTGGTCCACCCCGAGGACATCGGCACCCTGCTGCGCACCTCCGCCGAGGGCGGCCGGGCCGAGCTGCGCCTCAGCCGCCGGGACGGCACGTACCTCTGGGTCTCGCTGCGCAACTCGGTCGTCGCGGACACCGCCGACGGGCCGCGCTTCCTGCTCACCCATGTCGAGGACATAGAGGAGCGCAAGCGCCACGAGCTGAACCTCGCCCACCGCGCCTCGCACGACGCGCTGACCGGGCTGCCCAACAGCGCCGAGCTGAAGTCGCGGCTCAGCGCCCGGATCTGCGAGCGGCCGAACTCCTCCCCGGCCGCGACGGCGATCGAGGCGCTGGACGCGGCGTACGGGGACGTCGAGTCGTCCCTGACCCACGGCTACCAGGCCGACGGCTACGAGGGCGAGGTGGTCCCCGGCGGCGGGCCCTTCGACCACCACGTGCACACGGTGGCTCCGGATCCGGAGCACGACGACGGGACGAAGGGGCTCGCGGTCCTCTTCTGCGACCTCGACGGTTTCAAGTCGATCAACGACCGCTTCGGGCACCACACCGGCGACGCCGTGCTCATCGAGGTCGCCCGACGGCTGAGCACGTGTGTGCGGGACGGCGACACGGTCGCCCGGCTCGGGGGTGACGAATTCGTCGTTCTCGCCGACGGCCTCGGGGCGGCGGACGCCGCTGACCTGGCCGTTCGTCTGAGAAATGCCATCATTCCGCCCATAAGGGTCGATGGGCGCGCGGTCCGGGTCGGGGCGAGTTTCGGCATCGGCTGGGCCGAGTGCGGCATGACCGTCGAAGAGGTCCTGCGCTCCGCCGACCAGCGGATGTACGTGGAAAAGCGGTCCCGGTCGAAGGTTCACCGCAGGGCCGGATGACGTTCACGGCCCGTTTCTCCCCCTACCCCGTACCCGTTCCCCGGAGCCGTCCGGGCCTTTGAGCTCACTTCGGGGCCTGCTCCGTTCGAGGTAGGCTCGGCCGGTCGGCGACGGCTGGCGAGATGGTGAGGAGTGACCCAGGGATGACGGCCGGAAACAACGGCGCGAGCAAGCCCGAGGACGACGATCCGTTCGGCTACCTGTACGCGGACGGACAGGCGGCAGGCGCCCAGGCGCCCGGCCAGGGCGGCTACGGCTACCCGGGTCCGGCCGCGCAGCCGGGCGTGCCCAGAACGTCCTACAACCAGGTGCGCGCCGTCGGTGAGCGCCAGTACGGCCAGCAGCAGGTGCCGCAGCAGCAGGGCGGGTACGGCTACCCGCCCCAGCAGGCCTACGGTCAGCCCGCGCAGCAGTACAACCGGCCGAACCCGCAGTACGCGGCCCCCGAGACCTACCCCGGCGGCGCGTCCCACGGACAACCCCCGGCGCAGGGCGGTCACGGCGGCGGCACGGGCCGTGGCGGCCCGAACACGAAGGCGCTCCTGATCGCGGCGGTCGCCGTGGTCGCGGTCGTCCTCATCGGCATCGGCGCCGCCCTGCTCACGGGCGACGACGGCGACAAGGACGACAAGAGCAACGAGGCGTCCTCCTCGCAGGGCCCCGCCGGCGAGGTCGAGGAGTCGAAGAAGCCGGAGAAGGAGAAGCCGAAGGAGACCCCGAAGCCGGTCGAGCTGCCGAAGCAGGACGCGGCGACGCTGACGCTGGGCGGCACGGCGGCCCTGGACTCCACGGTCAAGGGCGCCAAGGGCGCGAACGGCAACTACATCAACCTCAACGAGGTCGGCCGCTCGGCCACCTGGACGGTCGAGGTGCCCGAGGCCGGCGCGTACACCCTGTACGTGACCTACGGCGTGCCCGGCAAGGACGCGAAGACGACCCTGACGGTCAACGCGCAGGAGCCGCGCTCCATCAACATGAAGAACTTCGCGCACGCCGAAGAGGGCGACCTGGAGAAGGGCTGGACGAACACCTACGCGTACGTCCAGCTCGACAAGGGCACCAACACCCTCAAGCTGTCCTGCGAGGAAGGCGACCAGTGCGACGCCAACCTCGACCAGCTGGAGCTGAAGGCGGGCCACATCGAGTAGAACGGCCGAACGCCGACCGCTTGCCCACGCCCCGATCACCGTCCCGGTGGCCGGGGCGTCGGCATGTCCGGCGGGTCAGGGCGCCGGGACGTGCGGCTCCACCGTGACGCGCGGCAGCAGTTCCGCGTAGGCCGCCGCGTCGAACTCGCCGGCCGTCGGGGCCAGCACCGTCGCCGCGGACAGGGCCACCGCCCGGGCCAGCCGCTCCGGCCAGGGCAGGCCCTCGGCCAGGGCGGAGAGCAGCCCGGCGACCGCCGAGTCGCCCGCACCGGTCGGGTTGCCGCGCACGGGGGCGGGCGGGGCGGCCCGCCAGACGCCGTCCGGGGTGAGCGCGAGCACCCCCTCCGGGCCGAGCGAGGCGACCACGGCGTGGGCCCCGCGGCGGCGGGCGTCCCCCGCCGCGCGCAGCGGTTCGCGGGAGCCGGTCAGCCGGGCCAGCTCCTCCGCGTTCGGCTTGACCAGGTCGGGGCGGGCGGCGATGCCCCGGCGCAGCGGTTCGCCGCTGGTGTCCAGGAGCACGGGTACGGCGGCGGCGCGGGCGATCCGGACCAGTTCGGCGTACGCCCCGACATGGATGCCGGGCGGCAGGGAGCCGCAGAGCGCGACCGCGTCGGCCCCGGCGACCAGCTCCTCGTAGGTCCGCAGGAAGGCGGCCCAGTCGGCAGGGCTCACCTGCGGACCGGGTTCGTTGAGCTGGGTGGTGTCGCCGGTCGAGCGGTCGGTGATCGCGAGGGTGCGGCGGGTGTTCCCGGCGACCTCGACGAGGGCGTCGCGCGGCGGGAGCGGCGCGAGGAGGCCGCGCAGGACGTCTCCGTTCGCACCGCCGACGAAGCCGGTGACCACGGCGTCGTGGCCGAGCGCGCCCAGCACCCGGGCGACGTTCAGGCCCTTTCCGCCGGGGCGCTCGATGACCTCGCCGACCCGGTGGCTGCCGTGCGGGACGAGCGCGTCGACGGTGTACGTCACGTCGAGCGCGGTGTTCAGGGTGACGGTCAGGATCATCTCGGCCGGCCCCTCCCTCGGTACATGGCCCCAGCGGTGCGCGCCCCCGGCCGGCGGCACGCGATTCTGATGATCATGTCAAAGCGGTGGCGGTCGGCCCAGTCCTGAGCGGCGACCGCCACCGCTTCGTTACGTGCTCACCGTCACCGACCGGGCCTCCCGGAGGCCACGGGCGCGGAATCGGGCCGTGAGCGCCTCGTCGGGCGCGGCCGACAGGATCAGAAGATCGTGGCCGGGGGCCTGTGCGGTTTCCGGCCAGGACAGCGGAGCGCCCCGGTGCCCTCCCCACGTCACCACGAGCGCGGGGTCGGACAGGGACCGCAAGGTGAGGAACCTGTCGGCGTACTCGCCCGCCAGCCGGGGGTCGAGGATCTGAGAGGGCAACGGGGTGAAGCCGAGGCGGCTCTTGAAGGTGAACAGCCCGGGCTGGACGACATGGCCGAAGAGGGAAGGGTCGTTGCCGAGGGACGCGAAGCGCAGTCCGCTCTTCCGGGCGAACTCCAGCGCCTCCAGGTAGGCGACGCGCATGACCCGGCTCGCGCGCGCGTCGGGCGAGGCGGCGGAGAAGCGCATCTGCATCACGGACTGCTCGGGGCGGATCCACCACAGAGATCCGACGATCATGCGGGTGCCGTCGTGCACGCTGACGCTGACATGCTCGTCGGCGGCGTCCAGGAGGCGGTCGCGCCAGCGGCGCGCGTAGTTCTTCCCGCGCGGCATCGCTTCGATCTGACGGTCGTAGACGACCAGGAACTCGTCCACGAGCGCGGGAGTCAGCCCCGCCCGGACGCTCACCTTCAAACCCTCGTCCTCGACGAAGCGGCGGCCGAGACGGACGTTGCGGCGCTCGGTTCCGGGGAGTGCGGCCTCGAACTCTGCCGCCGACTCCTTGACGGGGGCACACCAGTTGATCCAGCGCGGGCGCGTCACGAATCCCAGACCGGCGAGAGCGGACTCGTCGAGGCTGTCCGGTTCGGCGAGCCGGACGATGTCGACCGGTGCCCCCGCGCTCTTCCACGCCTGCCGCTCGGCCTCCGCCCGGTCCACCGTGGCGACGACCACACCGTCCTGCTCAGCGATCTCCAAGGGAAGCTCCTTTCAGGGCATCCGCCTTCTCGGCGGCCCGTTCGCAGGTCCGGGTGTAGACGGCCCAGACCACGACCGCGGCGCCCCACAGGCTCAGCGCCGGCAGCCAGTACCGGAATCCGTCGAGACCGCTCGCCCACGCGAAGAGGAATCCGGACAGGGGCGAAGCCCCGGTGATGAACATGCGGATCGTCGCGTTGGCCCGGCCGGCGACATCGGCCGGAATCGTCTCCTGCCGGTAGGTGATGGAGGCCACGTTGCTGACGGCGACCGCGAAGCACTCCACCATGAATCCGAGGAGGCGCAGGGGGAGCAGCGGCGTGGCGACGAGGGCCAGGCCGGCCAGTCCCAGCACCTGGGCCGCCAGTACGCGGCGTTCGGTGCTCCAACGGGGAACGATGGCCGGGGCGAGCCGGCTGGCGAGTGCGCCCATGAGCAGGCCCGCGGCCATCACCCCGGAGATCGCGGCGGTGTTCATCCCCCCGTCGCTGAACTGGGTGATGAGGGCGGGCTCCAGCTGCCCGATTGCGAGGTTCGTCATGGACATGGTCACGACGAGCCAGAGGATCTCGCGGCGTCCGACCCAGCGGAAGCCGATCGCGAGGTCTCGCCGGATATCCATTCTCCGATGGCTCGACGGTGCTCGGGGAAGCAGCCGGGCGATACAGCCCGCGACCAGGTACAGGGCCCCGATGCACAGTGAGGCCGCCGCCGGACCGAGCAGGGCGAAGGCGGTTCCGCCCAGGAGCAGGCCGACGACCTTGGACACCTCGATGGCCGAGTTCAGCTTGGCGACGGCCGTGGCACGGAGGGGCGGAGAGATCAGCACGGGGATGAGCACGAACTGACCGGTGATCGAACTCGCGACGCCCCCGATCCCGGAGAGCAGGACCAGCAGGGCCACGGAGAGCTGGCTGGACAGCGTCGACGCGAGCAGAACCAGGCAGACGGCCTGGTGCAGCTGGGCAAGGACATAGACCGTCCGCTTGTCGAAACGGTCGATCACCGAGCCCAGGAAGGGGGACCCCACGTACGAGACACCGCGCAGGGCGAACGAGACGAGCGCCAGGGCCACGGAGTCCGATTCCGCCAGCACGGCCAGCGGAATGACGATTCCCAGCTGCCAGTCGGCGACCTTCGAGAGCATCGAGGCCGCGATGAGGACGCGCAGCACGCGGGTGTCGGTGGGTGGAGCCGGCGCGGACGCCGCGGTCATACGTCCGCGCCCGTCGGGACGCGGAGGCCGGACGAGGAGGCGGGGCGCTCGCGCCCCGTCGCTGTCCGAAGGCCGTTCGGGCCGAAGTCAGGCATGCCAGTTCTCTCGTTCAAGGAGGTGGGCCGGGCGCGGCGCGCCCACGCGGTGGCGAACGCGCCGCGCTGTCACCGCCGGTACTCGTCCTCGATGCGGGCCAGCTGCCGCAGCAGCGCTTCGTCGTCGGGGGCCCTGACCACGTACGAGTCGAGGAAGTCCGTGGAGTGCCGGACGCCGCCGCTGCTGTTGCCGGCGCCGCGGTGCGTGCTGTGTTCCACGACCCCCAGCGTGGCCAGCCGGTCCGGTGCGATGCCCCGGGAGCCGGAGCCGCCCGGGTAGAAGGAGATGAAGCCGCTCGTCCCGCCGCCCGCCACGGGCTCAGGGGCCGGCCCCAGGGAGATGCCCAGTCCGGCGTCGAGGCGGATCTGTGTCTCGACGATGTCGAAGCCGTACTGCGCCTGGATGACCGGAGGGATGAGGCCGCCCGGCGGGCGCGCGGCGACCTCGCAGAAGACCAGTTCGTCGGATGCGGTGTGGAACAGCTCCAGGTGCGTGGTGCCGTCCTTGAGCCCCAGTGCGGCCAGGACGTCCGCGTTCACTGCGGTGATGCGCTTGTGCAACGGGCTCTCGCCCACGAGGACGGTGCCGAACATTCCCCCCGGGGTGTAGCTCGCGGGGTCCGCCAGATATCTGCCGACACTGCTGAAGAGGATGCGTCCGTCCTGTACGACGGAGTCGCAGTGGTATATCTGGCCCCTGACGAACTCCTCTATCTCGTAATGGGAGTCGGAGAGGTCGAGGCGGTCGACCACGCGCCGTGCCTCCTCCAGCGACGGGACGATGTAGAGGTCCTTCGCGGCGAGGCCCAGCCGGCTCTTGATGACCTTGCGGCCCGTGCTCCAGTCCACCTTCCCCAGGTCTTCGGGGGTGTCGAGAGCGGCGAAGTCCGGAACGGCGGCGGCGCCGGCCGCCCGTACGGCCTCCTTCATCCTCACTTTGTCGCGAAAGCGCAGTCCGGTCTCGTAGTCCATCCCCACGAGACCGAACATCGAGCGCATCTCCGCCGCGAGGAGCACCGCCCTTTCATGCACGGCTATGACCCTGCTGATGGGGTGGTTGCGCAGCGTCCACGCGCAAATCTCCCGCCAGCGGTCCTCGTCGTTGGCGTCGCACAGCGCGACGTGGTCGAGGGGGTTCTCGGCGAACCCCCGGGCTCCGCCGTCGATCTGTTTGCGGGCCACCATGTGGATGTCGATGTCGGCGGTCGGCAGGATGTGGGTACCGCCGCGGTGGAAGTGCGAGTAGGGGTGGGCGTTGATGAACAGCGCGGTCGTCCTGGTCATCGGGTCGCCTCCTTCCGAGGGTGGGCGGGGCCGGTGAGACGGTCGTCCGCGCGGCCGGCCGCTCCGGCCAGGGCGGCACGCGTCAGGTCGAATCCGGTGAGCCGCCGGATGAACTCGCTCTGCTCGTCCGTGCCGACGGTGGGTGCGCCGCCGAGGACGCGCACCTCGCCGTTCCGGCCGCGCAGCCGGATACGGGCGGGTCCGTTCCGCAGGCCTGCGGAGTCGAGGAACCGGTTAAGGCCCGCCATGACGCTCGCGTACTCATCCGTGCTCAACGCCTCTTCCGGCACGATGCGTTCGGTCGGGCGCGGCGGGGCGTCGGCGTCCATGAGCGCCACCCAACGGTGCTGCCCGGCCTCGCTGAAGGTGTACGCCCACCGGTCCGAGGCACCATGGGCCGGCTTGTCGGGCGTGCCCGCCGCGAGGCGTTCGATCACCTCGGCCGGGGTGCCGGCCGTGCCGAGGACGGCGTTCGCCAGCGCGGCCGGACGTGCGCCCTCGTCGCTGAGGGAGATCACCGCGGTGGGTGCCAGCGGGCGCAGCACTGCTTCGACGAACCCGGTGAACAACGCGTCCCGGGTGAAGTCCACGCTGTAGTAGCCCGAGGAGTCGTCGACCAGCTCGTGCACGGGAGCGCCGGGGCGCTGCACGAACACGGTGCGGCAGTCGAGGGCATGGGCCGTACGAGCGGTGTGCACGGTCGCGTCGACGATGACCAGGAGGGCGGTCGCGGGCGCGGTGTCCGGGCCGGTTCCTACCACAGTCCGTTCCTCTTCTCGTCGTTCGTCGCTCCGGCCAGGCAGGACAGCTCTCGCCGGATGGAGGTCTGCTCCCAGTCCTCCCTGTCGCGTACGTATTTGGTGGCGTCGGCGACGATGGAGACCGTGGAGGTCCGGCTGCCGTCCAGCCGCCAGCGCACCGAGCCGGTGACCGGCGCCGTCAGTTCCGTGATGAAGGCCTGGCAGGCCGCTCGCAGACCGCCGAACCAGCGTCCTTCGAGCGCTTCACGCACCCAGATCTGCTCGACGTTGAGCTTCTCCCTGAGGGATTCGGCGTCGAGCGTCGCCGTCTCCAGATGGCGCCGGGACGCCAGCAGCAGCCAGGCGGCGGGCATCTCCCGTACTTCGAGGACCTTCATGCCGTCCGGCAGATGCTCGAGGCCGGTGTGACGGCCCAGACCGTGCGCCCCGGCCGTCCGGTTGAGCGAGGAGACGATGTCCGCGAGCGGGGCCTCCCGTCCGTCGACGGCGACGGGGACTCCGGCGCGGAAGGCCACCTCCAGGTACTCCGCTTCGGGAACCCCCCGGCGCGCGCTCCACCGGTAGAACGCCTCCGGGACCTCGTGGTGCTCAGGGTCGTCCAGGATCCCGGATTCGAACTCGCGGCACCACAGGTTCGAGTCGCCGCTGGCCGTGCGTTCCGCCATCTCCTCCAGCCCGATGGCCCGCAGCTCCTTGATCTTCATCTCCCGGTCCACGGGGTGGAGGTCGTAGGGCGTGCCGAAGTGACCCTCGAACCCGAGCTGGTCGAGTGCGCCGTTCAGCCGGCGCAGGGTGTTCTGCGAGCGGTTGGCGGTGTGCAGGATCATCCCCGCGTCCAGCTCCCGCGCCACGCGCACGGCCGCGCGGGCGATGAGCGGCCGGCTCAGGGACGAACTCACGGGATGGGTGTCCAGGTAGACGCCGTGGGCGGCGATCGCGGGCCGGACGAACTCCTGCAGGAACGCGTCCCGTTCGTCGACGAGGTGCAGACGTACGCCCAACTGGTCGGCGATGCCCCGGATCTGATCCGGCTTCTCGTCACCGCCGACATCCACGCTGAGTGCGTGCACCTCGGTGGCGCCGGCCTGCACGAGCCGGTGCAGGAGGTAGGTACTGTCCAGGCCGCCGCTGAACAGCGTCACGATGGGGCGCTTCACATCGGCATCACTGTGTGTGATGTCGTGAAAAGACCGGATCACCCTTCGGCTTGTCTTCACACCGCACGTCCTTATGGTCCGGCCGGAATCTGCATGAGGAGGCGGTCCTGCCCCGTCCTCTGCCCGGGGCAGGGCTCCCCTCGCGGTCAGCTGTCGGCAGTTCGCGCGCTGTCGCGCAGGAAGGAGAGTTTCGAGTACAGGCCGCGCTTGGCCGAGATGCCGAGCCCGGCGAGATGCGCCTCCACCAAGGTGGTCAGGCGGCCGAGTTCCGCGTCGATCGTCGATCCGTCCATGCCGTCGTGGTGACGGGTGTCCAGGTACTCCGTCTCCACCTGGCGCATCACGCGTCCGGTGCCGTCGCTGAGGGTGACCTCGTCCGTCTCGATGCCGAAGCCGTGACCGGTGGTGACGGACTGGATGTTGATGTCGAACTTCGTCCGCCGCAGGCTCGGCAGGGGCCGGAAGCTCAGGTCCGGGAACTCACGGGCGAGATAGCCCTCGAAGTCGCTCTCCGGAACCTCTATGCCGTTGCGGAAGGTCTCGACGCGGCGCAGCGAGTCCTTCGCGAACTTCTTCATCTTGAGCCGGTACCTGCCGTCCGGGTACTCCTGGAAGGCGAAGTGGCCGACCCGGTCGGCCGGCGCGGTCACCTCGAAGTTGTGCTGGACGAAGTGCCAGCGGGTCAGCTCGTAGCCGGGGTCGGGGATGAACCCCGGCAGCTCCCCGGCCTCGACGGCTGCCCACATGCCCTGGGTGAGGGACCAGATGTTCGCCTCGTCGAGGAGGGTGATTTTCTCCTCGATCTCGATGTCCTTCTCGTACAGCAGCTGGGTCTTGTCCTCGACGCGGACGAAGTTCTCCAGCTCGGTCCGGCGCTCGAACGCCGTCGCGACCAGTGTGCCGAGCTCGACGTCGGCACGGTGGTCGAACCGGGCGACCCGGGTGAAGAGCACTCCGACGGCGCGCACCCGGGTGCACATCAGCACCTCGGTACGGGACTGCTCCGGGCCCTCGTGCGTACGGAGCAGCATGACCGGGGCGAGCGGGGCGAGAGCGGCGTCTTTGAGGGCCGCGGCCGCGGGATGCCCCAGCGCGGCCAGAGCGGTGCGCAGGTAGTCCGCGAACCCCTCGTCGAGCCCCGTGCGGCCCCAGGCCGCCGTCGGCCCGGCCGGCGGCTCGGGAGTCTGCGCCCGGCCCGCGGCATCCAGCACCGCGACGGACCGCGCGACCGTGTCCTCCTGACGCAAGTACTCCACGACCCGGACGCCGTCGCCCTGTTCGGGGCTGAGCTCGACGATGCACACCGGCGCGTTCTCGACCGGCGCGACCGTGTACTGATGGGCGATGTCGGCGAGGACGAGGCGCCTGGAGACCGTCGTGGCGGACCCCTGGTCGTCAGCGGGCAACTGCGCTGTCAATGCGACTCCTAAAACTCACTAAGCCGTGAAAGGGGTACCGGCGATCGCAGTCGGTAAATCCATGGATTTCCGAGCGGGACAAGGCGGTGACGGAAACGCCCCTCGCGGCGTTGCGGGGGCCGAAACGGGACAATCCGTGACGCCGACGGCAACGAGAGGCGCTGCGGTCGGCGGACAGTGGGGTGATCAACCGAGTAAGCACGATAGGCGGCGCCGTCATTAATCGTCAACAGTTCGGCTTGCGTCTCCATTGCTTCACGCTACTTGACCCGTTTTTGTCCGTTTGGGACCGGGGGTTCGACCTAAGCGGAATGCGTCTATCCGGGGGTCTCATCTCATTCCCCGAGATGCAATAGGAAAGCGGTTTACAGGATCTCGGGTGCCGGTCTAGGTTCGCTGAGGTCGCCCGGCTGAGCCCCAAGTGCAGAGTCGCGGATTCCGCTATCAATAGCCAGCGTCCTTCGCGATATACCCGCCTCTTCGTGGGACCTGTGGCGGGCCGGGTGGTTTTCCTCAGCGATACGAAACAGTCTCTAGGCGGTAGAAGTGCGCACTCAGCAAGAATCTGCGGATTCCGGAATCAACACCGGACGCCTGGTGGCCGTAGTGGGTCTGGACGGGGCCGGCAAGTCTTCCCAGGTCCGGATGCTCGGCGACTGGCTCCACTCGCAGGGGGTGCCGGCGCAGGCCCACGAGAGCCTCACCATGGCTCCGGTGCGCAAGGCGCTGAACCTGATGGCCGAGCAGGACGGTTTCGAGGACCATCTGGACCTCATCGGAGGCGAGACCATGCGCCTCGTCTCCGCCTGCTCGCAACTGGCGCGCGTCTCCGCCTTCGAGAGGGCTCTCACGAAGTCCCCCGACCTCCTCATCGTCGACCGCTATGTCTACTGCCAGTACGCACTGGCCAAGGCCGAGGGGGTCGGCAGTGTGGACTTCCTGCGCAGGCTTCTCGGCGGCGCGCGCAAGCCGGATCTCACGATCTTCCTGGACGTCTCTCCTGCCGAAGCGGTACGCCGCATCAACGTGCGCGGGATCGACGAGGAGAGCCCGGAGTTCCTGGCGGCCTTTCGGGAGGCCTATGTCGGCCTGCCTGAGTTCGCCGACTTTGTTTCGGTCCCGGGAGACGGTGATTTCGAAACAGTGCAGGCGGCGATGAGGCAGGCCGTGGTGTCCGCATTCCCTGAAATCTTTTCCAAGGTTTCGGATTCCTGATCCTTCGCTCCACCGGATATATCAAAGCCCCGGATGGCGGTCCTGCGCGGGCAGCCGGCCCGGGCGGGCGGGCCGCATACCTGCCGGGCCGAGCCGTCCGGCCTTCGCTCTCCCCGGCGCGCCCACGCTGACGCCCTGCGCGGGCGCGTGACGCCCCGCGCCACTTCTTCCCGCGCGCCGGGCACCTTCCGGTCGGCCGCCCGCCGTGCCTCGTCACGCCTTGCGGCCCGGCCCGGCCCGGCCCATGCCCGCGCCGGCCACGGGCCCTCCTTCTTCGCCGTGCGCACGCTGGGCCCGCCGCCGTACGGCGGCCCCGGGCGTTCGGCTCCGTCAACGCATCCGACAACGAGGGGAATACACCATGAAGGGTTCGATCGTCCTGGTGAACGACACTGACGATCCGGAGATCGTGCGGTCGGCCACCGAGGAGCGGCACCACCGGCTGACGCAGCTGATCGCGGCACTTCGCCTCTTCTCACGGTGGGGGTACGACGAGGGCGAGGGGTTCGCCGGCCATTTCGCCTGCCGTGACCCGGAGGTGACGAACGCGTTCTGGGTGAATCCCGTCGGAGTGCACCTCTCGACGATCGACGTCGACGATCTGGTGCTGCTGGACTACGAGGGCAACGTTCTGGCGGGCCGCCACCCGGTCAACATCGGCGCCCTGGTGCTGCACTCCAGTGTGCTCGCCGCGCGTCCCGACGTCGTGGCGTCCGCGCACTTCCACTCCACCTACGGGCGCATCTGGGCCGCCACCGGCCGGATCCTGCCGATCATCAGCCAGGACACCTGCGCCTTCTACCAGGACCAGGCGGTGGACCACGAGTTCGGCGGGCTTCCGCACACCTTCGAGGACGGCCGGGCGACCGCCGAGGCGCTCGGCGAGTTCAACACCCTGATCCTCAAGTACCACGGTCTGCTGACGGTGGGGGCATCGGTGGAAGCGGCGGCCTGGCGCTACATCACCCTGGAGCGGGCCTGCCAGGCGCAGGTGCTGTCCGCAGGCCTCGGCCCGCTGGAACCGATTCCGCACGAGGTCGCGCTCAGGACGCGGAAGTACGTGGCCTCCGAAGAGAGCGCACGCGCGCAGTTCCAGCCCCTCTACGACTACATCGAGCACCTGGACGGGGCGTGGACCACCGACGCCTCCCGGATGCCCGCTCCCAAGGAGCTCGCGCCCACGGCGGGTTGATCCCGCCCGGCTCTCACCGGTGGTTCGCGAGAACCACCGGTCCACCCATCCTCAGGAGGACGGTTGAAAGCGCAACTTACCCGGCCGGAACTGGACAGCCTTCCGTCCTACCTGCCGAGCCCCATCCCGCTCGACGGCAGTGGTGTGCCCCAGGTGCCCGACGCCGCACGCCTGGCGCTGAACGAGCTTCCCTTCGGCCCGCTTCCCGGGGTGCTCGACGCCGTCATCCGGGCCGCCACCGGCTCCAACCGCTATCCGGACATGGCGGCGGTCGCGGTGAGGAGCGCCCTGGCCGGCCACCACGGCATCACCCCGGACCGTGTCGTGACCGGCTTCGGCTCCGTCTACCTGCTTGAACTGCTCCTGAAGGCGGTGTGCGAGCCGGGCCAGGAGTTCATCTTCCCCTGGCGTTCCTACGAGGCCTATCCGGTCGTCGCTGTGGGAGCCCATATGCGCCCGGTCCCCGTCCCCTGTTCCGACGGCGTCGACCAGGACCTTGACGCGATGGCCGCGGCGGTGACCCGGGACACGCGCGTTGTGCTCATCTGCAACCCCAACAACCCCACCGGCACCGCCGTCACCAGGGCGGCGCTGACCGCGTTCATCGACGCGGTCCCGGACTCGGTCCTGGTCGTCCTCGACGAGGCGTACGCCGAGTTCGTCGACGACCCCGATGTTCCGGACGGGCTGAGGGAGTTCGGCGACCGGAGAAATGTGGTGATCCTCCGCACGATGTCGAAGGCCTGGGGCCTCGCCGGTCTGCGCCTGGGATGGCTGGCCGCCGCGCCGGAGGTGGCCGAGGCCATGCGCAAGCTTCTCGCGCCCTTCGCCACCAGCACGTTCGCCGAGGTGGCTGCGCTGGCCGCGCTCGAACAGGAGAAGGAGGTGCGTCGCCGCGTGGAGTACATCACCGCGGAGCGTGCCCGGATGTTCCCGGTGCTGAAGCGGATCGCGCCCCGTACTCCCGTCTCGCACGCGAACTTCTTCTGGCTCCCCATGCGGGATCCCGCCGCCTTCGCAGCGCATTGCAAGGCGGGCGGCGTGCTCGTCCGCGACTTCCCCGAGGCCGTACGGGTCACGGTGGGCGCCGCCGAGGAGAACGACCGGTTCCTCGAACTGGCGGCGACCGAGGGCGCACTCCTCGCGGCCGGGGCGGGCCAGTGATCATTCCTCTTGATTCCGACGGCCACTTGGTCAACCTCGCGGACATCGGCAAGGTCGGTCCGGAGTGGCGCCCCCTCATGATGAGCCTCGTGGAGGAGTACCGTTCGCGCTATCCGGACCTCGCCAGCGTCTATGTGCGGGGATCGGTGGCCACCGGCACCGCCGTACTCGGGCGGTCGGACCTCGATCTGGTGGGCGTGACCCGCCGGGAGCACCGGATCGACCGGGCGTGGGTCCGGGAGGCATCGGAGCGCACGCTCGACCGCCACGCGGCCGTCGTCGACATCGACCTCGCCATCACGTCCGTCGCCGCGGTACTCGGCGACCGTAAGAGCGGGTTCTACATCAAGACCCAGTCGGCACTGGTCCACGGCGAGGACCTCGGGCCGCGGATCGCCCCGTACCGGATCGGTCCGGAGGCGTTCAGCCACCTCTTCAACCTGGAGCTCGATCTCAAGGTCGTCCGGGACGCCGTGCACGACGCGTCCGACTCCTTCGCGCAGACGCTCATCATGCGGCTGGTGAAACGCGTGCTGCGCGCCGGCCTCGAACTGGTGGCCGAGCGACAGCAGGTGTACACCCGGGATCCGGACATGTGCTGCGACTTCTTCGGGGCGCTGTACCCGGAACAGGAGCCCGCCATGAGGGGAGTTCTGGACCTCATGTCAGATTTCAGCGACACGGCGGACGCGCTGCGAAGAATCGATTCATGCGTGGAGTGGATGGCGGCGGAGAGGTCGCGCGTCTACCCGGGGGAACTGCCGAAATTTGCTTTCATCGACGATCTCGGAGTCTGAGGGGTGCCCGTCTTGAGTACACGCACAGGGGCGGAGAGCGAGACAGATGTGCTCTGCTCGCCCGGGCGGGGTGACGTGCTCGATGTCGTGGGCATCGGATTCGGTCCGTCGAACCTCGCCCTCGCCATCGCACTGGCCGAGTACAACCAGGAGGTCCCCGAGGCCGACCGCGTCTCGGCGCGGTTCTACGAGAGGCAGCCGGCGTTCGGCTGGCACCGGGGCATGCTTCTGAAGGACACGACGATGCAGGTGTCCTACCTCAAGGACCTCGTCTCCATGCGGAACCCGTGCAGCAGGTTCAGCTTTCTCGCCTACCTGCAGGCCAGGGACCGCCTGGTCGATTTCATCAACCACAAAACGCTGTTCCCCTCCCGCAGGGAATTCCACGATTACCTGGAGTGGGCCGCGGAACCGTTCCGGGGCGCGGTCGACTACGGGCGGGAGGTCGTGGACGTCGTTCCGGTCGAGGAGGCCGGAGAGGTCACCCACTTCCAGGTCCTCACCCGGGCCGGCGGACAGCAGGCCGAGCCTGCCGTCCAGCGCGCACGGAACGTCGTCGTGGCGGGCGGGCTGCGGCCCCGCCTGCCGGACGGCACCTCGCTGTCCGACCGCGTGTGGCACACGAGCGAGCTCCTCGGCCGGCTGGAGACCCTGCCCGCCGGGCCCGGGCAGGCCCCGCGCAGCTTCACGGTGGTGGGGGCCGGGCAGAGCGCCGCGGAGACGGTCGCGCACCTGCACGGAGAGTTCCCCGACGCCGACATCCATGCCGTCTTCGCCCGCTACGGGTACGCCCCTGCCGACGACAGCGCCTTCGTCAACAGGATTTTCGACCCGGAAGCGGTCGACCACTTCTACACGTCGCCGGACGACGTCAAGGAGATGATGTTCGACTACCACCGCAGCACCAACTACTCGGTGGTGGACATCGAACTGATCGACGAGCTGTACCGGCGGCTCTACCAGGAGAAGGTCGCGGGGAAGCAGCGTCTGCACGTCCACAACCTCACCCGGCTCCTGACCGCGGACAGCGGCGACGAGCACGTGCGGGTCGGGATCGAGTTCCTGCCGACCGGCCGGCGGGATGTCCTGCGCACCGACTACCTGGTCCTCGCCACCGGGTACCGGCCCACGGACCTGCACGGGATACTCGGCAGCGTCGAGCCGATCCTGTGCACCGACAAGGGACGTGTGAGGGTGAACCGCGACTACAGCGTGGAATCCACCCTCCCGGGCCCCGCCGCGATCTACCTTCAGGGGCCGACCGAGCACAGCCATGGGATCGCCTCCAGCCTGCTGAGCAACACGGCGGTCCGCGCCGGCGAGATCACCAAGGCGCTCGTGAAGGGCCTCGTCCGGGACATCGACGCGCCCCGTGCCCCGGCGCTCACGGCGGCCGCGCCGGTGTGACCGCCCCGCACGCGGAGGCCCTGGTACCGGTCTTCCGGTACCAGGGCCTCCTTCTTCCGGAGCAGCCGCCTAAGCCGTCTTCGGCTCGATGATCCACTCGCCCTTGCGCATGACGCCCTTGAGGACGAAGTCCTCGTCGAGGACCACCAGGTCGGCGTCCTTGCCCGGCTCCAGCGAGCCGACCCGGTCGTAGACGCCGAGCAGCCGGGCCGGGTTGGCGGAGATGGACCGGACGACGTCCTCGACCGGGATCTCGTCGAGGGTGGCCGCCCGGCGGAACGCGGTGTCCAGGGTGAGCGTGGAGCCGGCGATCGAGCCGCCCTCCACCAGCCGGGCGACGCCGTCCTTGACCTCGACCGCGAGCGGCCCGAGGTCGTAGGAGCCGTCGCCGAAGCCGGCCGCGTCCATCGCGTCGGTGATCAGCGCGACCCGTCCCGCGCCCTTGTGGCGGTAGGCCAGCTCCAGGACGGCCGGGTGCAGATGCGTACCGTCGTTGATCAGCTCGACGGTGATCCGGTCGTCCTCCAGGAGGGCGGCGATCGGGCCGGGTTCGCGGTGGGCGAGCGGCGGCATGGCGTTGAACAGATGCGTGGCGACGGTCGCGCCCGCGTCGATCGCCTCGACGGTCTGCTCGTACGTCGCGTCCGTGTGGCCGATGGCGGCGATGACCCCGTGCTCGGCGAGCAGCCGTACGGAGTCGATGCCCCCGGGCAGTTCGGTGGCGAGGGTGAACATCCGGGCGGTGCCGCGCGCGGCGTCCAGCAGCTTGCGGACCTCGGCCGGGTCCGGGTCGCGCAGCAGGTCCTCGCTGTGGGCGCCCTTGCGGCACGGCGAGATGAAGGGGCCCTCGAAGTGGATCCCGGCCAGATCGCCCTGCTCGACCAGCTCGGACAGGACGCCCGCGCGCCGGGCGAGGAAGTCCATCTCGCCGGTGACGGTGGAAGCGACCATCGTGGTGGTGCCGTGCTCGCGGTGCGTACGGATGCCCGTGAGGACCTCGTCCACGGTGCCGGAGGTGAAGGAGGCCCCGCCGCCGCCGTGGTTGTGCATGTCCACGAAGCCGGGGACCACCCAGTGGCCGGAGAGGTCGACGGTCCGGGCGCCCTCGGGTGCGGAGGCGGCGATGCGGGTTCCCTCGACGGTCACCCGGCCGTCCTCGACGGTGCCGGTGGGGAGCACCACCCGGGCACCGGCGAGAACGGTGCTGTCTGCTGCGCGAGGGGCCATCAGGCGGAAACCTCCGTGGAGAGTAGATCCCAGGCGAGCAGCCCCGCGCCCAGGCATCCGGCGGTGTCCCCGAGGGCCGCCGGGACGATGTGGGGCAGCTTCTGGAACGTGATCCGTTCCTCGACGGCCGCACGCAGTGGTGTGAACAAGGTTTCCCCGGCTTCGGCGAGACCGCCACCGATGATGAGCGTGCCCGGGTCGAGGAGGGTGAGCGCGGTGACGAGGCCCGCGGCGAGCGCGTCGACCGCGTTCCGCCAGACCTCGATCGCCGCCGGGTCGCCCGACTCGACGGCCTTCGCGCAGTCCGCGGCGTCCGCCCCGGGGTCCCCGGACGCGGCGGCCCAGGCCCGGGTCACCGCGGCGGCCGAGGCCAGCGTCTCCAGACAGCCGCGCTGGCCGCAGCTGCACTCGGGCCCGTCCGGGCGAACGACGATGTGGCCGATCTCGCCCGCGTCCCCGTGGGCGCCCGCCTCGATGGCGCCCGCGATGCCGATGGCCCCGGCGATCCCGGTGCCGAGCGGGACGAACAGGAAGCGGTCCGTGCCGCGACCGGCGCCGATGCGCCCCTCGGCGAGCCCGCCGGTGCGGACGTCGTGGCCGAGGGCGACCGGGATGGCGCCCAGCCGCTCGGAGAGCAGGGCGCGCAGCGGTACGTCGCGCCAGCCCAGGTTCGCGGCGTACACCGCGATGCCCTTCGCCGAGTCGACGATGCCGGGCACGGCGACCCCGGCGGCGACGGCGCTCTCGCCGAGGTGCTCCTCGCCGTGGGCCCGCAGATCCGTCGCGAACGCGAGGATCGACTCGATGACCGCTTCGGCGCCGCGCTCCCGGTCGGTGGCCCGCCGCGCCTCGTGAAGGAGGGTGCCGTCGGTCCCGACCAGTGCGGCCTTCATTCCGGTGCCGCCCACATCGAGGGCGATGACATGTCTCACGGGAGACAGTTTCGCCCGCCGACCCCCAAAAGGTCTAGTCCACTAGCGTGGTTTGTTGCGCACCCATACAAAATGATGAACGCGTGAAGGCGGGGCTTTTTCTCCCGGAAGGTCACGAATGGGAACCTCGGATCGGTGGAATCCGGACCAAAGGTCTGGACCAAGATACGGGCCGGGGTCTCCGACTTCCAGTACCCGCAAGCGAGTTGTGGCCCTCAGGGCCCGTATACGTTGCCGAAGCGATACGCCGGTGGTGTAGACCTTCGCGTCGGTAATGGGGGAAAATCGCTGTTCATCCGGACGGTGCCCAGGACAGGGCGGCGCTGCCGCGGCCGCACCAGGCCGGCGGCCCGCGCCGTGCACACCGTTCGCGGGCAAGGCGATCAACGAGGATGGGCGAGGCTGTGCAGCGGCGCTTTTTGGGTCTGACCGCGGCGGTGGCCGCGCTGGGAATGACGGCAACGTTGTCGGCCTGCGGCGGTGATGCCGGTTCGGGCGACGTCACGCTCAAGCTGGTCGCCGCCGACTACGGCACCGGTCCGGAGAACAGCTCCGAGAAGTACTGGAGCGGGGTGGCCTCGGGCTTCGAGAAGGAGCACCCCGGCATCAAGATCGATGTCACCGTCCTCTCCTGGAAGGACGTCGACCGCGAGGTCGCCGAGATGGTCAAGGCCGGCAACGCCCCGGACATCGCCCAGATCGGCGCGTACGCGGACTACGCCAAGGCGGGCAAGCTCTACACCGCCGACGAGACGCTCGCGATCCGCACCACGGCGAACTTCCTGCCCTCGCTCACCGACGCGGGCAAGGTCGACGGCACGCTGTACGGTCTGCCCTTCGTCGCCAGCACCCGGCTGCTCTTCTACAACCAGAAGCTCTTCGAGCAGGCGGGCCTGGACGCCCCCGAGACCTGGGACGACATCAGCAGCGACGCCGCCGCCCTCAAGGCGAAGGGCGTCGACTACCCCTTCGCCCTGCCGCTCGGCCAGGAGGAGGCCCAGGCCGAAACCCTGATGTGGCTGCTCAGCGGCAACGGCGGCTACACGGACGACGTCGGCTCGTACGACATCGACTCCGCCGAGAACGTCGCCACGTTCCGCTGGCTGCGGGACAACCTCGTCGGCAAGGGCCTCACCGGCCCGGTCGCGCCGGGCAAGCTGGACCGGGCGAAGGCGTTCGAGGCGTTCACCGCCGGCAAGGTCGGCATGCTCAACGGCCACCCCACCCTGATGGACGAGGCCGAGGCCAAGGGCATCAAGGTCGGCATGGTGCCGCTGCCCGGCGCCGACGGCCCGACCAAGGGCTCCATGGGTGTCGCCGACTGGATGATGGGCTTCAAGGAGAACGGTCACCGCAAGGAGATCGGCACGTTCCTGGACTACGCCTACTCCGACGAGAACGTGCTGGAGTTCGCCGAGCAGTACGACCTCCTCCCGGTGACCGGCAGCGCCTCCGCCGCGATGGAGACCGACAAGAAGCACCAGAAGCTGCACGAGTTCCTGGTCGCGCTGCCCAACTCGACGCTGCCCCCGTTCGGCAAGACGTCCTGGGCCACGGTCAGCGACGCGATCAAGAAGAAGATCGGCAACGCGGTCGCGCCGGGCAGCAACCCCGAGAGCATCCTCGGGGAGATATCCGCCGAGGCGGCGCAGGCGGAGGCCGCGGAGTAGCGGAGGCCGCCGAGCCGCGGCCCCGGACCGTGTGCGCGGTGTCGCGGCCGCGCGTGGGTGTCGGGGGCGGGTATTAGGTTGGTTGATATGACCGACCCCGACCCCGGCCCCGGCCCCGACCCCGATCACCCCGGCGCCGCCCCCGAGCACGACGACGCCCCGGCCGTGCCCGCGTCCGGTGCGGACGAGCTGTCCGTACGGGACCGGGCCCTGCTGGCCCTGGAGCGGCGGCCCTGGCCGGGGCCCGGCGCGAAGGAGCGGGCGATCCGCGAGGAGCTCGGGATCTCGCCGGTCCGCTACTACCAGCTGCTGAACGCGCTGATCGAGGACGAGCGGGCGCTGCGGGAGGATCCGGTCACGGTGAACCGGCTGCGGCGGGTGCGGGACGCTCGGCGCGGGCGGCGCTGAGGTTTCCCCCCTCGGGGTCCCCGCCCCCGGGCCCCGCTCCTCGATCGCCGGTGGGGCTTGATCTCCCGCAGGCGCTCGGTTCGCCTCAGGCGCCGGATTGGTCCAACACCAAGTCGACCGCCCCAGCCAGGCAGCCCCGTTCGCCCTCCGTGAGATACGGGTTCCGCTGCTGGCGGGCCCGGGCCAGCTCCAGATCGGCGGCCGACGCGCCGCCGTCCTCGGCGAGTTCGGCGAGGAACGCCGCCAGCAGCGGCCGTACGTCGGCCCCGGCCGGGAACGCCGGGTCCAGCACGATCCGGGCCAGGGTCAGCGCCGACATCGCCCGGTCGAGGCCGGGCGGGCCCTCCGCCGCGCTGGACCAGTCGATCACCACCGCGCCCCCGGCCGTCAGCATCACGTTCTCCGGATGCAGGTCCAGATGGAGCACGCGGTCCTCCGGGTCCGTCGAGACCCGGGGCGGTATCGCGTGCAACTCCCGCAGCAGACGGGCGAGCAGGGCCGCCGCCTCGGCCTCCCCCAGTCGCCCCGCCAGCAGGGCCTCGGCCAGGGTCGGGCCGGACAGCCGCTGGAGCACCAGGTCCGTGGGGCGGGCCCCCTCGACGGGCGGGCCGATGCGCGGCACCGGGAAGCCGAAGGCGCCGACGTAACTCATCACGGCCAGCTCCTCCGTGGTGTCGGAGCGGTCCCGGTAGCGGCGAAGGACCCAGGAGCTGTCGAGTGCGTACACGTCGGCGGTGCGTCCCGAGCCCAGAAGTTGCCCTGTGTGCATGAGGGCGAACCTACCCGGGCGCCCCGCCGAAGGGGAGACGGCTCTCCCCCGCCGCAGGGGGGCGACCGGCCCCATAACGCGGAGGGAGGGGGGTGAACGGGATCTCCTGTGCCGGGCGTCACCGCCGCTACGGTTTCGGCAATTCCCTGGTCCGGACCAACCCCGCCGGACCCGGACACCCCTGGAACCAAGGAGAGTCACGTGGAGAGAACCACGCTCCGCAGACGCGCCCTCGTCGCCGGCACCGCCACGGTGGCCGTGGGCGCGCTCGCCCTCGCCGGGCTGACCGGCGTGGCGTCCGCCGACCCCGCGGGCACCACCGCCCCGCCGGTCTCCGCCGACAGCCTGTCGCCCGGGCTGCTGGCCGCCATGGAGCGCGATCTCGGCCTGGACGCGGACGACGCCCGGAGCCGGATAGCCAACGAGTACCGCGCCGCCGCCGTCGCCGCCGGTCTGGAGAAGTCCCTCGGCGCCAGCTACGCCGGAGCCCGGGTCAGCGGCGCGAAGGCGGCCCTGACCGTCGCCACCACCGACGCTTCCCAGACCGTCCGGATCACCGAGGCCGGGGCGAGGGCCGAGGTCGTCGGCCACAGCCTGGACCGGCTCGAAGGGGTCAAGGAGGCCCTCGACAAGGCCGCGCTGCGCAAGGCCCCCAAGGACGTGCCCGTCTGGTACGTCGACGTCGAGGCCAACCGGGTCGTCGTGAACGCCGCGAGCACCGCCGCCGGAACGGCGTTCCTCAAGGCGGCCGGGGTCGACGGCGCCCTCGTCACCGTCGCCCGCTCCGCCGAGAAGCCCCGCACCTTCGCCGACCTCCGGGGCGGCGACGCGTACTACATGAACGGCTCCGGCCGCTGTTCCATCGGCTTCTCCGTCAAGCGCGGCACCCAGAACGGCTTCGCCACCGCGGGCCACTGCGGCCGGGTCGGCACCACCACCAACGGCTTCAACCAGCAGGCCCAGGGCACGTTCCAGGGCTCCACCTTCCCCGGCCGCGACTACGCCTGGGTCGCCACCAACGCCAACTGGACCCCGCGCCCGACGGTCAACGGCTACGGGCGGGGCGACGTCACCGTCGCCGGATCCACGGCCGCCGTCGTCGGCGCCTCGGTGTGCCGCTCCGGCTCCACCACCGGCTGGCACTGCGGCACCATCCAGCAGCTCAACACCAGCGTCACCTACCCGGAGGGCACCATCTCGGGTGTGACCCGCACCAGCGTCTGCGCCGAGCCCGGCGACTCCGGCGGCTCGTACATCTCCGGCAACCAGGCGCAGGGCGTCACCTCCGGCGGCTCGGGCAACTGCCGCACCGGCGGTACGACGTACTTCCAGCCGCTCAACCCGCTGCTCCAGGCGTACGGGCTGACGCTGGTCACCAGCGGTACGCCCACCGACCCGCCCACCACGCCGCCGACCGACCCGCCGACCGACCCGCCGGGCGGCACCTGGGCGGCCGGCACCGCGTACGCCGCCGGAGCCACGGTGACGTACGGCGGAGCGACCTACCGCTGCCTCCAGGCCCACACGGCCCAGCCCGGCTGGACCCCCGAGGCCGTTCCGGCGCTCTGGCAGCGCGTCTGACCGACCCGGGCCCGGTCCGGTCCGCCGCGGCCCGGCCGGCCGGGCCCGCACGGGGGCGCGGGCCGGGCCCCGGCCCGCACCCCCGTAGCAGCACCTCCTGAACCTCCCCGCCTCCCGCCTCCCCGCGTCGGGGCTCCCCGAGGACTCCGAGGAAAACGTCATGACCCCACACATGGACAACGCAACCCCCCACGAGCCGAACGCGTCCGACGAGGCGTCGGGCGACCGGCGGCGGATCAGCCGCAAAGGTCTCCTGAAGGCCGCACTGGTCGCGAGCGCCGCGCCCCTGCTCGCCGGCGGAGGCGTCGCGCTCGCCCGCGACGCAGCCGCCACCGGGGACGGGCCCCTGGCCCTCACCCCGGAGTGCGACGACGGCGACGACCTGACGCCGCCGCAGATGGAGGGCCCGTACTTCAAGCCCAACTCGCCGCGCCGCACCAGCCTGGTGACCCCGAGCACCCCCGGCGTACCGCTCACCGTGAGCGGCTACGTCTTCGGCCGGGCCTGCCGACCCGTCTCCGGGGCTCTGCTCGACTTCTGGCAGGCGGACACGAACGGGGCCTACGACATGGCCCGGTTCAACTTCCGGGGGCATCAGTTCACCGGTGCGGACGGCTCGTTCAGCCTCACCACGGTCGTGCCGGGCCTCTACCCGGGCCGTACGCGCCACATCCACGTGAAGGCGCAGGCGCCCGGCGGCCGCATCCTCACGACCCAGCTGTACTTCCCGAACGAGCCGCGCAACAACACCGACGCCCTGTTCGACCCCGAGCTGCTGATGAACGTCCGCAACGTCGGCAACGGGCGCCAGGGCACCTTCGACTTCGTCCTGGACGTCGCCCAGACGCCCGGGCCGACCGATCCGCCCACCGATCCGCCCACCGAGCCGGGGACCAGCTGGGCCGCCGGCACCTCCTACCGCGCGGGTGACCGCGTGACCTACGGCGGGGTCGCCTACCGCTGTCTGCAGGCGCACCGGGCCGTCTCCGGCTGGGAGCCGCCGAACGTCCCCGCGTTGTGGGAACGCGGGTAGACGACAGAGGCAGCGAGCGCACCACCGCCCGCGCCCCGTTCACGCCGTCCGGCGCGTGAACGGGGCGCTTCTCTGCGTCTCTGCGTGTCTGTGCGCCTGTGCGTCTCTGAGCATCGGGAAAGTTCTCGCGGACCGCCTGAAACATTTGCCCGGCCCCGTCGCGTCGTAGAGGAGGAAGGGCGTGACGGACGGACGGGGGAGAACATGAAGGCTGCGCGTACCGACGAGTTCAGAGTGTTCGCGGCCGGCCGGGCCGGCCCTCTGTTCCGCTCTGCCTGCCTGTTGACCAGCGGAGATGTGCATCTGGCCGAGGATCTGGTGCAGGAGACCCTGAGCCGGATGTACGTGACGTGGGGCCGCGCCCGCCGGATCGACAACCCGGCGGCGTACGCACAGACCGTGCTGGTGAGGACCTTCCTGACCCATCGCCGCCGCCGCTCCGCGAGCGAACATCCACTGGCCGAACTGCCGGAGGCCACTTCGGCCGACCGCGACGATCCGGCGCTGCGGATGACGCTGCTGCGCGCCCTGTCCCAACTGGCCCCCAAGGACCGCGCGGTCGTCGTCCTGCGGTACTGGGAGGACCGCAGCATCGAGGAGACCGCCGCCGCCCTCCGGGTCAGCCCGGCCGCCGTACGGACCCGCTGTGTACGGGCACTCGGCCGGCTGCGGGAACACCTGGGCGGCAGCATCGCGGAGTTCGCCGCCCGCTGACGTAACGCATCCCCGTGCCCCTGCGCCCGGAGAACTGTCGAGCAATCCGATACGAGTACGAGAAGTGGTGGTTCCCCATGCCCAGCGAAATGCCCGGCGAAGACAAGCCCCCGTTCGAGGACAGCCTCGGTACGGAAATGCGCCGCGTCGGCGAGACCTTCGAGCTGTCCGGCCGGGCCGCCCTGGTGGACGGCGCCCTGGAACACGGCCGGCGCACCGTGCGTCGCCGCCGGACCGCCGCCGTGGCCGGAAGCGTGCTGACCCTGGCCCTCGTCGGCGGCGGGGTCACCTTCGCCACCGGGCAGTTGGGCACCTCCGGCGACACAGTGAACGTCGCGAGCAGCGGCCCGGTCGGTCAGACGGCGACGCCCCCGCCGCCGACCGCCACGGACGCCGCCACGCCCGAGCCGACGGGCACGCCCGAGAAGACCGCGAAGTCCACCCCCTCGCCCTCGGACGCACCGGCGGACGGCGCCACCGCCACCCCCACGGCGGACGCGGGCACCGGTGAGCCCTCGCCGGACCCCTCCTCGCGCGGAACGCACGACGCCGGGATTCCGGCGCCGCCGCTCGACTACACGCTGCTGATGCCCACCTTCCGCGCCCTGCTGCCCGACGGGCTGACCGTGACGGACGTGACGGACAGCGGGGGCGAGTTCGCCTCGGTCGTCGTGAACGACGGCAAGGGCCGTTCCCTCGTGCAGATCAATGTGCAGCACGACATGCGGGACGTCGCCCACCAGCTGTACGGCGACGCGACCACGCTGCCCGACGGCACCCTGCTCGCCACCTCGAAGAAGCCCGGCGAGAAGGGCGGTTCGGGCGTCGTGATGTGGACGGCCGACAGCATGCGCCCGGACGGTATGCGGGTCTTCGTCTCGGCCTTCAACTCCGGCGAGCAGTCGAGTCCCGCCACCCGCAAGGCGCCCGCGCTCACCATGGACCAGCTCATCGCCCTCGTCACCAGCCCGGAGTGGCCGGGGCTCCAGCAGCGGTAGAGGTGTCCGGCGGGTCAGGGCCCGGCCGGCCGCGGGGCCGAGGCGCTGCGGGCCCGGGGAGCCGCGCCACGGACGTCACTTCGCGTCCGCGTACCGCTCCACCACCGCCACCGTGAAGGGGAACCGCACCGGCGTCTCCCCGAAGGCGGTCCGCCCGGCCAGCTCGCCCGCCGCGCGGATCGCCTCGGCGACGGCGGCGCTCTCCTCGGCCGGGCAGTGCACGATCACCTCGTCGTGCTGGAAGAACACCAGCTGCGCCCGCAGTCCCCGCTCGAAGAGCGTCCGGCGCAGCCCGGCCAGGAGCAGCAGCGCCCAGTCGGCCGCGCTGCCCTGCACCACGAAGTTGCGGGTGAAGCGCCCCCGGGCCCGTGCCGCGCCGCCCCCGGACCCGGCGGGGCCTTGGGCGTCACCGGCGCCCTCCGGGTCCTCCTGGGGGATGCCCGCCTCCTCGTCCTGGCCCGCCGAGACGACCGGCGGGCTGGTGCGGCCCAGCCAGGTCCGCACCACGCGCCCCTCCTCGCCCGCCCGCGCCGCGTCGTCGACGTACGCGACGGCGAGCGGGAAGCGGCGGCGCAGCGCGGCCAGGTTCTTCAGCCCGTCGCCGGAGGTCTGGCCGTAGATCGCGCCGAGCAGCGCCAGCTTGGCGTGCTCGCGGTCGCCGGAGAACGCCCGGTCCGACAGGGCCTTGTAGAGGTCGCCGTCATGCCCGGCCACCTCCATCAGGCCCCGGTCGCGGGAGATCGCCGCCAGCACCCGGGGCTCCATCTGGTCGGCGTCCGCGACGACGAGCCGCCACCCCGGATCGGCGATCACGGCCTGCCGGATCACCTTGGGGATCTGGAGCGCCCCGCCGCCGTTGGTCGTCCAGCGGCCGCTGACCGTGCCGCCCGGCTGGTACTCAGGGCGGAACCGGCCCTCGCGCACCCAGTCCTGGAGCCAGGACCAGCCGTGCGCGGTCCAGATCCGGTACAGCTTCTTGTACGCGATCAGCGGCTCGACCGCCGGATGGTCCAGCTCCGCCAGCTCCCACCGCCGGGTCGACTTCACCGGCATCCCCGCCTGAGCGAACGCCTTCACCACATCGGCGGGCAGATCCGGGCGGACCCGTCTGCCGAACGCGGCCGACACCCGGTCCGCCAGCTCGGCGAGTCTGCGGGGCTCGCCGCCGCCCGCGTACCGCTCGCCCAGCAGGCCGTTCAGCAGCTCCCGGTGGACGTCGGCGCGCCAGGGCAGCCCGGCCCGGTGCATCTCGGCGGCCACGAGCATCCCCGCCGACTCGGACGCGGTCAGCAGCCGCATCCGGTCCGGGTGCTCCGCCGCACCATGGCGGCGCACCTGGTCCGCGTAGACCCGCAGGAGCCCGTCGAACGGCACACCGGCCCCCGACGACGGCTCGAAGAGGGAGGACTGGGCGCCGGGTTCGGCGGACCGGGCGGGCGGGTCCGGCGGCACCGGCGCGTTGTCGAGGCGGGCCAGCGCGGCTGCGGCCGACCGGGGCTCGCCGAGCCGCCCGGCGTGCCCGAGGAGCAGCAGCTCGGCGCACTCGATGTCGTAGCACCGCTCGACCCGGACCCCGGCGGCGAGCAGCCGGGGGTAGATCTCGGCGGTCGACCGCCACACCCAGCGCACCACGTCGGGGCGGGAGCGGACCGCCTCGACGAGGTCGGGCTCGGCGACGACGGGACCGGCGGGCGTGCCGTCGCGGGCGAGCGGCGCGAGCAGCGCCCCGCCTCCGTCCGCGGCCGCCACCGCCCACCGTTCGGTCATGGGTGCGAGTCTGGCACCCGCCACTGACAGTGCCCCGGAGCCGCACCCTCCCCGTCCCGCGGCCCGGATGCCGCGCGCCTACCCTTGGCCGGATGGAATCCGTGATCGACCGGGCGTGCGCGGCGGCCCTCTACGCGGAGGGCGACGCCGCCCTGGACACCGGCGCTTCCCTGCTCGCCGCCGCCCCGGACGCCGATGACGCGGCGCACCGGCGCGGCGAGGAGTTCGTGCGCCGGGCGTGGGAGCGCGGCTGGCACCCCGCCGACCTGGTCCGGTTCGTCCGCCGGGAGCTGGACGAGCGGCGGGCGGCGCTGGCCGGGACCCTGATCGCCGCCGAGACCGCCCGGTACGCGGAGCTGCCGCCCCGGTGGCGGCAGCAGCTCGCCGGGCTTCCGCCGACCGTGGAGCGCAACCGCCCCGACCGGTTCGGTTACGCCGCCGATCTGCTGGAGCTCTACCGGGTGCTGCTGCGGCTGCCCGCCATCGAGCCGGTGGGCCCGACGCCCGGCGCCGCCGCCGACCACCTGCACCGGCCGCCCGCCGCCGACGAGCCCCGGATGCTCACCCGGATCCGGGCGCTGCTGGCGAAGGCCGAGGCGACCGGTTTTCCGGAGGAGGCCGAGGCGCTGACCACCAAGGCCCAGGAGCTGATGGCCCGGCACACCATCGACGAAGCCCTCCTCGCCGCCCGGACGGGGAGCCGCGAGACGCCGGGAGCCTGCCGGATCGGGGTGGAGCCCCCGTACGAGAGCGCCAAGGCGGTCCTGCTGGACGCCGTCGCCTCCGCGAACCGCTGCCGGGCCGTGTGGAACGAGGACTTCGACTTCTCCACGGTCGTCGGCTTCGAGGCGGACCTGGAGGCGGTCGAGCTGCTGTTCACCTCGCTGCTCGTCCAGGGGACGACGGCGATGACCCGGGCGGAGGCCGGACAGCGCGCCGGGGGCCGCAAGCGGACCAAGACCTTCCGGCAGGCGTTCTGGATGGGGTACGCCCAGCGCCTCGGCCGCCGGCTGGCCGCCGACGCCGAGCGGGTCACGACGGAAGCGGAGACCGGTACCGGCACGACGGGAGAGGGCGGCGGACTGCTTCCCGTCCTCGCCGCCCGGGACGTCGCGGTCGCCGACACCGCCGAGCGGATGTTCCCGAGGACCACGACCACCCGGCTCCGCGGCGTCTTGGACCTGGCGGGCTGGACGCACGGCACCGAGGCCGCCGACCGGGCCCGGGTGGGCGGTGCGCGGGGCGGCACGTTCCACCGACCCGACGGGGACATCACGGCGTAAGTCGAGCTTGTTCGGGATTGCCCCGTTAGGCTCGGCCCATGAGCTGGCTCCGGGCGCTGAAGGAGACCGCCCGCTCGGGGCTGGAGATCGAGCGGCAGAAACTGGAACCTCTCATCGCGTTGCGCGGTGCGGCCGGTCTCGCCCTCGTCATCGGCATCAGCCTCGTGCTGTTCGGCCCGGAGATCGCGGCGAGCTCCGCGTTCGGCGCGTTCCAGGCGGCCATCGCCACCTTCCAGCGCAGCTGGCGGCCGCGCCCCGTCCTCGCCCTGGTCTCGGGGGCGAGCCTCGCCGTCTCGACCTTCGTCGGGTACGTCAGCGGCGCGCACGTCGTGCTCTTCCTCTGCCTGCTCGGCCTCTGGACCTTCCTCGCCGGGCTCGCCTGGGCGGCGGGCCCCACGGCGGGCATCATCGCCGCGTCCAACGTCGCGATCATGCTGGTGACCATCACCCTGCCCACCTCGGTCGTGGACGCCGCCGCCCACGCGGGGATGATCGCCGTCGGCGGCCTCGTGCAGGCCGCGCTGATCGTCCTCTTCCCGGTCCGCAGATGGGGCGCCCAGCGCGACGCGCTCGCCGACGCCCTGGCCGCCGAGGCCGACTACGCCCGCCGGCTGCGCCACGACCCGGTCGCCCCCTTCGACCCGCTGCCCCTGATGACCGCCCGCAGCGCCGCCGCCGTCACCTCGCGCGAGGCCCGCCGCCGCCCCGCCGAGCTGCGCGGGGCGCGGGGCGTCGCCGAGCGGCTGCGCCCGGTGCTGGCCTCGCTGGCGGACCCGGCGATGGGGGTGCCCGGCGACGGCCTGGAGCGGCTCTGGGTGAACGAGCTGCTGGGCGCGGCCGGATCGGTCCTGGACGCCGCCGCGCGGGCCGTCCGGCACGGCGAACCCGTCCATCTCTCCGCCACCGACCTGGGCGTCCTGAAGACCCCCGACAACGACGTGATCCTCGTCGGCCCGGCCCGCCGCGCCGCCGACCGGCTCGCGGCGCTGCTCGACGACGTCCTGGAGATCGCGGAGGGCACCGGCACCGACAGCGGCATTCCCACCGACCTCGCCCCGGACACCCGGCACCGGCCCTCGCTGCTGAAGCTGGTCCCGGTGGTGCTGGCCGCGATGCGCCGCGAGCTGCACCTCGGCTCACCGATCCTGCGCCACGCGATCCGGGTCGCGGTGGTCGCCGTCTCCGGCTACTTCGTCGGCGAGGCCGTCCCGCTCGGCCACGGCTACTGGGCGCCGATGACCGCCGTCATGGTGATGCGGCCCGAGTTCTCGCAGACGTACGCCCGCTCCGCCGGACGCTTCGGCGGCACCCTGGTCGGGGTCGGGCTCGCCACCGCGATCGTGCAGACCGCGCACCCCGACGCCCGGCTCTCCGCGCTCCTCGCGGTGATCTGCGCCGGGCTGATGTACCTGCTGATGGGGACCGGCTACGCGGTCGGCCAGGTCTGCGTCGCCGCGTACGTCGTCTTCCTGCTCGGCATGGCCGGCGACGACTGGTCCCAGACCGTCACCGAACGCATCGTGCTGACCCTCGTCGGCGGACTCCTCGCGATGATCGCGTACGCCCTCTACCCGGCCTGGGAGACCCCGCGGCTGCGCAACCGGCTGGCCGAGTGGCTGGTGGCGGACGGACGGTACGCCGCCACGGTCGTCGACCGGTACGCCGACCCCGCGTCCCGCGACAACGAAGACGTCCGGGACGCGCTGATCGCCACCCGGGAGGCCCGTGTCGCGTGGCAGGAGGCGCTGGCGACGGCCCAGCACGAACCCGTACGGCACCGGGGCATCTCCCGGGCCGCCGCCACCGACGCCCAGCACGCGCTGGCCCAGCTGGGCCGGTCCGCGATGGTCCTGGAGGCCCATCTGCCGGCCCGGTCGGCCGATCCGGTGCCCGGCGCAGCCGAGTTGGCCGAGGCGCTGCGCCGGGCCACCGAGAGGGGCGCCAAGGCGGTACGGGAGCGGCGGCTGCCCGACTGGCAGCCGGTGGCGGACGCGGTGGCCCACTGGGACATGCCCACCCCGACGGACGACGGCACGACACCGGTCGGCGATCCGGTGGTGCGCCGGGGCGCGGCGCTGCTCCTGGACGCGCTGGAGGAGTTCACCCGCGCCCTGGACGAGCGCGGCGGCTCCACCCGCGTCAGCAGTGTCCTCGCCGAGGGCTGAGAGCGCCCCCGGCGAGTCCGGCGGTGGCCTCACGGCACGGGGCCTCGGGCCGCGGCGGCCCCACGGGTGCGGGGGCCCCGGATCGCGGTGGACCTACGGCGCGGGCACCTCGGGCAGGTCTCCCAGGTCGGGGAGCGAGGGCATGCCGCTCGGCAGCTTGCCCGCCTCCGCCTTGGCGAGGGTGTCCTTGGCGCCGCCGTCCCACGAGACGACCAGCTTCGAGCCGTCGACGGAGTCGATCGCGCCCATCGTGCGCTCGGTGCCGCCGTCGGTGCACTTCAGCGCGAGCATCGGCTCACCGCCCATGTCCTTCACGTCGCCCTGGCACACGGACTTGTCGGCGACGAGGGCGACCTTGCGGGCGGCGATGGACACGGTGACGTGTCTGCCGTCCGTCAGCCCCACCCAGGTGCCCTCCAGCGCGCCGGCGTCGACGGAGCCCCCGCCGGACTCCCCGGAGTCCTCGCCGCCGCCGGCGCCGGGCGTCGCGCTCGCCGACGCGTCCGCGCCGGCGTCCTTCTCCGCGTCGTCGCTGCCGCAGGCGGTCAGCGCGAACGAGGCGGCCAGAGCGGCCACCGCGATGACGCCGGTGCGTAGAGACCTGGTCACGTGGAGTTCCCCCTTGTTGTTTTCCGGTCGAAAGACCGCGCCACGTTACCAAGGTCCGCAACGATCAACTCCGGTAAGTGGGAGCGAAATAGACGCGCCGTTCGTCTTGTAATCGAAGGAACACCCCGCGTGCACGTGCATCTGCTCATGCATTGGCATATGAACAGAGCTATGATCCGAGCTAGTTGACACTTGCACCTTGCAACTCGGGGAGCGTCCTGTGCACCACGTGTACAACGGCATGGCGGCCACAGAGCTTCGCGGAGTCGTCTGGCAGAAGAGCAGGCACAGCAACTCCCAGGGATCCTGCGTGGAGTTCGCGCGGCTGCCCGGAGGAAATGTGGCGATGCGGAACTCCCGTCATCCCGACGGGCCCGCCCTCGTCTACACGCCCGCGGAGATCGAGGCGTTGCTGCTGGGCGTCAAGGACGGCGAGTTCGATCATCTCGCGGCAGGCGCCTGACGCCGGGCCCGGCCCATGGGGGGCCGGACCCGGGCTTCCGTGAGTCCTACTCCGCCTTTTCCGGCAGTCGGAAAAGGGCCCAGACGACCTTGCCGTACAGCGGTCCCGAGGGCAGCTCTCCGAGCGGCACGGGGGAGGGGTGCCAGCCCCAGCTGTCGCTGACGCATTCCACCAGGAACAGTCCGCGGCCGGATTCGGCGGAATCCGCCGCCTCGCCCGCCACCGGGCTTTCGCGGCTGGGATCGCGCACCGCGCACACCAGCCGCGAGGTCCACCGCATCAGATGCAGCCGCACCGGCGGGTCCTGGAACTCCCGCGGCGGATCGGCGGGCAGCGCGTGGCGCAGGGCGTTGGTGACGAGTTCGGACACCACCAGGGCGACATCGTCGAACCGGTCGCCCAGCTCCCACCGCTCCAGCGTGGTCCGGGTGAACTTCCGTGCCCCGCCGACCGCTTCGTAACGCGCAGGCAGGGCGCACGAGGCCGATCCGGCAACCCCTGAGGGGTCGGTGGGGGGAAGCCCCTGCCGTAACGGCTCGAGCATCGTCGATCCATTCGTCCCCATACGAGGCACTCCCGGGATTCGCGGCTGTAGCGGCACTGCCTGTAGCGGTACTGCGGGGGGTACAGCGGCACAACACGAGCACGCAGGTGCGCGGGGACCATGGTTCCGAATGCGCACAGCAGATGCAAGGGCAGATGCACGTGCACGCGCCGGACCTGCCCGATACCGTGGTGGTTGCGGGGCATTTCTTCCCGAGGTCAGTTTCGGAGCTTTCCGGACGTCTTCCCATTTCCGTAATCGAATGAGTACGGGCTGAAGCGTTTTGGTGGCAGAATCCGGCAGTCGGGGTTCGGGGGGCTCCGGGTGCCAGGGAAGGCGATGGGGAGGGTCGGACCAGTGTCGGCAGGTGAGTCGAGTGGATCGGTGGTGCGGCGCATCCTCCTGGGCTCTCAGCTCAGGAGACTGCGGGAGTCGCGCGGTATCACCCGTGAGGCGGCCGGCTACTCGATCCGGGCCTCCGAATCGAAGATCAGCCGCATGGAGTTGGGACGGGTGAGCTTCAAGGCCAGGGACGTCGAGGACCTCCTCACGCTCTACGGAGTGGCGGACGAGGCGGAGCGGGACTCCCTCCTCGGCCTGGCTCGCGAGGCCAACGTGGCGGGCTGGTGGCACAGTTACGGTGACGTGCTGCCCGGGTGGTTCCAGACGTACGTCGGCCTGGAGGGCGCCGCGTCCCTCATCCGCATCTATGAAGTCCAGTTCGTGCACGGGCTGTTGCAGACCGAGGCGTATGCCCATGCCGTCGTCTCGCGCGGGATGCGCGGAGCCTCGCCCGCCGAGATCGACCGCCGCGTCGCCCTGCGCCTGGAGCGCCAGAAGGTTCTCGTGTCGGAGCGGGCCCCGGCGTTCCACGCCGTGCTCGACGAGGCGGCGCTGCGCCGCCCGTACGGCGACCGCGAGGTGATGCGTGCCCAATTGCGGCATCTGATCGATATGTCGGAGCAGTCGAACATCACGCTCCAGGTCATGCCCTTCAGTCACGGCGGCCACGCGGGCGAGAGTGGCGCATTCACGATGCTGCGTTTTCCGGAATCCGATCTGTCGGACATTGTCTATTTGGAGCAGCTGACGAGTGCGCTCTATCTGGACAAGCCCGAAGAAGTCGCGCAGTACGAAAAGGCGATGGCGGCTCTCGCCCAGGAGGGCCCGTCCCCGGAAGAGAGCCGGGATCTTCTGCGCGGACTACTCCAACTGACGTAATTTCTCGTTACGATGACGTTGCATCAGGAGTCTGCGAACGCCTGCAGTAAGGGATTGCATGTCCTTCTTCCATGAACTGGCCCACCAGTACATCGACGGCGAGTGGCTGACCGGCAGCGGCTCGTGGGACATCATCGATTTCAATCCCTACAACGGTGAGAAACTCGCCGCCGTCACCGTGGCCACCGCGCTGGAGGTCGACCGGGCCTACCGGGCCGCCGAGCGGGCGCAGCGGGAATGGGCCTCGGTCAACCCGTACGAGCGGCGCGCCGTCCTCGAACGCGCGCTCCGCATCACCGGCGAGCGGGCCGAGGAGATCGCCGAGGCGATCATCGACGAGCTGGGCGGCACCCGTCCCCGCGCGCGGTACGAGGTCGACAGCGCCACCGAGTTCCTGCGTGAGGCGATCCGTCAGGCGCTGCGCCCCACCGGACGCCTGCTGCCCGCCGTGGGGGACGGCCGGGAGAACCGGCTCTACCGGCTGCCCGTCGGCGTCGTCGGGGTCATCAGCGCCTTCAACTTCCCTTTCCTGGTGACGATGAAGTCCGTCGCGCCCGCCCTGGCGCTCGGCAACGCGGTCGTCGTGAAACCCCATCAGAACGCGCCCGTCGTCGGCGGCGGTCTGATAGCGAAGATCTTCGAGGACGCCGGGCTGCCGGCCGGGCTGCTCAACGTCGTCATCACCGACAGCGCCGAGATAGGCGACGCGTTCATCGAACACCCCGTGCCCAAGGTGATCTCCTTCACCGGCTCCGACCGGGTCGGCCGGCACATAGCCGCCACGGCGGCGGGCTCCTTCAAGAGGACCATCCTCGAACTGAGCGGCAACAGCGCCCTGGTGGTTCTGGAGGACGCCGATGTCGAGTACGCGGTCCGGTCCGCCGTCTTCAGCCGCTTCCTGCACCAGGGGCAGGTCAGCATGGCGGCCAACCGGATCCTGGTGGACCGGTGCGTGGCCGAGGAGTTCACCGCGAAGTTCACCGCCGAGGTGGCCGCGCTCCGGGCCGGCGACCCGAGGGACCCGGAGACCCGGATCGGGCCCGTCATCAACGCCTTCCAGGCCGACGCGCTGGACGCCCTGGTGGACCGGGCGGTCGCGGACGGCGCGACGGCCCTCGTCCGGGGCCGGACCGTCGGCAATGTCGTCGGGCCCACCGTCCTCACCGGGCTCGCGGAGGACTCCCCGCTGCTTCGGCAGGAGATCCTCGGCCCGGTGGCCCTGCTGATGACGTTCGACGGCGAGGAGGAGGCCGTACGGATCGTCAACGAGGGCCCCTACGGCCTCAGCGGCGCGGTCCACACCCGGGACGCGGAGCGCGGTGTGAAGTTCGCCCAGCGCATCGTCAGCGGGATGTTCCACGTCAACGACTCGACCGTGCAGGACGATCCGCTGGTCGCGTTCGGCGGCGAGAAGACGTCCGGGGTGGGGCGGCTGAACGGCGAGGCCGTGGTGGAGGCGTTCACCACACAGCGGTGGATGTCGATCCAGCACGGCCGCTCGGTCTTCCCGTACTGACGCTGCGTCACGTGCGGGGCCCGGGCCCCCGGAACGTGGTGCGGTAGGCGCTCGGCGAGACGCCCAGCGCCTTATGGAAGTGCCGGCGCAGATTGGCCGCCGTACCGAGCCCGGTGCGGGCGGCCACCTGCTCCACGGGTGTGTCCGACTCCTCCAGCAACTCCCTGGCCAGCTCGATCCGTTGCCGAGTCAGCCAGGCCATGGGCGTCAGGCCGGACTCCTCCCGGAACCGCCGGGTGAAGTGCCGTACGCTCATCGACTCCCGGGCCGCCAACTGCCCCAGCGTGATGGGGTCCTGGAGCCGTCGCAGCGCCCACTCGCGGGCGGCCGAGGTCCCCGGGGCCGACCGCCCGGGCACCGGCCGCCGGATGTACTGCACCTGGCCGCCCTCGCGATGGGGCGGTACGACCGTGCGCCGGGCCACATCGTTCGCGACGGCCGTCCCGTGGTCGCACCGGATCATGTGCAGGCACAGATCGATCCCGGCCGCACAGCCCGCCGAGGTCAGGACGGAGCCCCCGTCGGTGTAGAGCACGTCCGGGTCCAGTCCGACGTGGGGGAAGAGCCGGGCGAACAGCTCCGTGTACCGCCAGTGCGTGGTGGCCGTGTGCCCGTCGAGGAGTCCGGCCGAGGCCAGAACGAACGCGCCGGTGCAGATCGAGGCCACCCGGACGCCGGGCCGGATCAGCGCGAGAGCCTCGGCCAGCGGGGCCGGGAGCGCGGGCGTCTGCTGAACGTAGTCCTCGTACGACGACAGCACGATCACCGTGTCGGCCTCGGCCAGCGCCTCGGGCCCGTGCGCGACGGCCACGGTGAAGTCGCCGTCCGTCGTGACGTCGCCGGGCGCGGGGGAGCAGGTGGCGACCTCGTACAACGGCTCGCCGTCCGCCGACGCCCCCTGCCGGGCCTGGCCGAAGAGCTGGTGGACGATGCCCAGCTCGATGGGGAGCAGGACCGCGCGGGCGAGCACGGCGACCCGGTGCCGCCCGGGGTGGGTGAAGACCGTCATGGCCATATCCTTGCGCACCTGGTCCATCGGGACACTGTGAGGGCGGGGTCCTGCTCGCGAGGCTGCCTGTATGACCTCCTCGACCTCGACCAGCACCGGGTCCGCCCCTGTCCACCGCGCATGGCTGACGGCCGCCGCGGCCGGCGCGGCCATCGTCACGGCGGGCGCGTTCACCACCGTCCCCGGTCTGCTGGTGACGCCCCTGCACCAGGAGTACGCCTGGGAGCGCGGCCAGGTCGCGCTCGCCGCCTCGGTGAACATGGTGCTCTACGGCCTCACCGCCCCCTTCGCGGCGGCGCTGATGGACCGGATCGGGGCCCGCCGGGTGGCCACGGGCGCGCTGCTGCTGGTCGCGGCAGGGGCGCTGCTCACCGGGGTGATGACGCGGCCGTGGCAGTTGGTCGCGTACTGGGGTGTGCTGATCGGCCTCGGCAGCGGCTGTCTGACCATGACGTTCGCCGCCGGGGTGACCGCCCGCTGGTTCGACCGGCGGCGCTCCCTGGTGACGGGCGCGCTCAGCTCCGCGAGCCACCTGGGCCAGCTGCTGTTCCTTCCCCTCCTCGCCTGGTCCGTCGACCGCCACGGCTGGCGTCCGCCGGTGGTGACCCTGGCGCTGGCGGCCCTGGCGGCGGCCGCCCTGGTGTTCCTGCTGCTGCGCGACCACCCGGCCGAGGCGGGCGTGAAGCCTTATGGGGCAACGGAGTTCCTGCCGGTTCCGCCCCCGGCCGCCGGAGCGGCGGCGCGCACGCTGAAGGTGCTCCTGCGGGCGGCGCGCTCCGGCCCGTTCTGGCTGCTGGCCGGGGCGTTCGCGCTCTGCGGGGCGTCCACCAACGGCATCATGTGGTCCAACTGGGCGCCCGCCGCGCACGATCACGGCATGCGGGCCACGGCGGCGGCCTCGCTGCTGTCCCTGATCGGGATCTTCTCCGCCCTCGGTGCGCTGCTGGCCGGCTGGCTGACCGACCGGTTCGACCCGCGCCGTGTGCTCACCGTCTGCTTCGCCGTCCGCGCGCTCACCCTCCTCGCTCTGCCCCTGGTGTTCGCCTCGACGGTCACCGTCCCGATGCTGCTGTTCGTGGCGGCCTACGGGCTCGTGGACGTCGCGACCGTGCCGCCCGTCATCGAGCTGGCCCGCCGCGTGTACGGGGAGGACGGCCCCGTCGTCTTCGGCTGGGCGAACGCCGCCCACCAACTGGGCGCGGGCGCGTCGGCGTTCCTCGGGGCCACCGCCCGGGACACGGCCGGCAGCTACGACGTGGTGTGGGCGGCGCTGGCGGCCGGATGCCTGGTCGCGGCCCTGCTGGCCTCCGCCGTGCGGACGCGAGGACACACCTGCCGCCCGGACGCAAGCGGACGGGGCTACCCTAGTCAAAGTTGAATACGAAGGAGTGCCATGTCCGCGATCCGGCTGCTGGTCCTCGGCGCGGTGCGCATGCACGGCCGCGCGCACGGCTATCAGGTCCGCAACGACCTGGAGTACTGGGGCGCGCACGAGTGGTCCAACGCCAAACCCGGGTCGATCTACCACGCCCTGAAGCAGATGGCGAAGCAGGGGCTGCTCCTCGCGCACGAGACGGCCCCCTCCACGGCCGGCGGCCCGCCGCGCACCGAGTACGAGGTCACGGGGAAGGGGCTCGAGGAATACCGCGCCCTGCTGCGGGACGCCATCCGTTCCTACGACCGGAACATGGACGTCCTCTCGGCGGCGATCGGCTTCATCGTGGACCTGCCCCGCGAGGAGGCGATCGCGCTGCTGAAGGAGCGGATCGAGGGCATCCGCGAGTGGCGGGACACGGTGACCGAGTACTACACCCCCGAGGAGGGGCCCGAATCCCTCGGCCATATCGGCGAGATCATGAACCTGTGGGTGTGCTCGGCGGACAGCGGCGCCGAGTGGACCCGGGGTCTGATCGCCCGTATCGAGGGCGGCGCGTACACCTTCGCGGGCGAGGGTGACCCCTTCGTCGGGGTGCTCGCCGAAGGTGAGGAGAACCCCTACGCCACCGGGGTGCCCGACCCCGGGGACCACGAGTAATCAAGTTTGACGAATGCCGGACCGGGGTTTATCTTCGAGCTGCTAGTCAAGTTTGACTACAAGAGTTGTGAAGGCGTGGAAGGGCGGCGGGGAACGTGACGGAAGCGATCGTCATGGACGGAGTGCACAAGCGGTACGGGGAGAAACGCGCCCTGGACGGACTGGACCTGGTCGTCGGCCGCGGCACCGTCCACGGGGTGCTCGGCCCCAACGGGGCGGGCAAGACCACCGCCGTACGGATCGTGTCGACGCTGCTGCGCCACGACGAGGGCCGGGTCACCGTGGCCGGCCTCGACGTCCGCGAGCGGGCGGGCGAGGTACGGCGCAGGATCGGGCTGCTCGGGCAGCACGCGGCGGTGGACGAACAGCTCGGCGGACGGCAGAACCTGGAGATGTTCGGGCGGCTGTACCACCTGGGCGCCCGCCGGGCGGGCAGCCGGGCGGACGAGCTCCTGGAGCGGTTCGGCCTCGCGGACACCGGCCGCAAGGCGGTCAAGCAGTACAGCGGCGGCATGCGCAGGCGCCTGGACCTCGCCGCGTCGCTGATCACCGATCCGGACGTGCTGTTCCTGGACGAGCCGACGACCGGCCTCGACCCACGCGGCCGGACCGAGGTGTGGGACGCGGTGCGGTCCCTGGTAGGAGGCGGCACCACCGTGCTGCTGACCACCCAGTATCTGGAGGAGGCGGACCAGCTGGCCGACCGGATCTCCCTCATCGACCACGGCCGGTCGGTCGCCGAGGGGACCCCCGACGAGCTGAAGGCCCGCGTCGGCGGCGACCGCGTCGACATCGTCCTGCGGGACGCGTCCCGGCTGGCCCGGGCGGCGGAGCTGCTCGGCGGCGAGGGCCTGACGCTCGACCCGGACCGGCGGCGGATCGGCGCGCCCGCCCCGGACCGGATGGCGGCCCTGACCCGGACGGTACGGGTACTGGACGAGGCGGGCATCGAGGCGGAGGACATCGCGGTGCGCCGCCCGACCCTGGACGAGGTGTTCCTGTCCCTGACCGGGCGGCCCGCCGAGGAGCGGCGTACGGAGAAGACGGAGGTGGCGGCATGAGCGCGGCGACGACGACGGCCCCCGGCCCGGGCGGGGCGGCCTCCCGGCTGGGCTGGGCGCTGGCCGATTCCTGGACGATGACCCGCCGCGAACTGGCGCACTGGGCCCGGCAGCCCGTCGAGGTCCTCGTCAACCTGGTGTTCCCGGTGATGCTGCTGCTGATGTTCACCTATCTGGTGGGCGGCGGCCGGGGCGTGCCGGGCGACCCCACCGAGTACCTGGTCCCCGGGATGCTCGCGCTGACCATGGCCTTCGGCCTGGAGGCCACGATGCTCGCGGTCACCCAGGACCTCGGCAAGGGCGTCATCGACCGCTTCCGCTCGATGCCGATGGTTCCCGGCGCGGTGCTGGTGGGCCGCAGCGCCGCGGACATGCTCCAGTCGGTTCTCTCCCTCGCCGTGATGACCGGGGTCGGTTACGCGGTCGGCTGGCGCTGGCACAACGGGGCGGCGGCCGCGCTGGCAGCGGTCGGTCTGCTGCTCCTGCTGCGGTTCGCGATGCTGTGGGTCGGCATCCACCTCGCCATGGTGGCGGGCAGGCCGGAGATGGTCACGGCGGTCCAGATCCTGGTCTGGCCGGTCGGCTTCCTCTCCAACGTCTTCGCCACTCCCGCGTCGATGCCGGGCTGGCTGGGCGCGGTGGTCGAGTGGAACCCCCTGTCCGCGACCGCCACCGCCGTACGGGAGTTGTTCGGCAACCCGGGCGGAGCCTCCGGCTCGTGGGCGGCGGAGCACGCCGAACTCCTGGCGGTGCTGTGGCCGGTGGCGATCATCGTGGTGTTCTTCCCGCTGGCCGTGGGGAAGTTCGCGCGGCTGAGCCGGTAGCGGCGGGCCGCCGACTCAGTGGTGGAAGGCCGTCGCCGCCTTCCGGTCATGGCTCACCGGGTGCTTCTGCGCCCGCAGTTCGGGCAGGAACAGCTTCAGGTCCTCGATCAGCAGCTCGGCCAGGTCGGAGGAGAAGCCGTTGCGGCACACCACCCGCAGCACCGACAGGTCCTGCCGGTTGGCGGGGAAGGTGTACGCGGGGACCAGCCAGCCGCGCTCCCGCAGCCGCCGCGACACGTCGAAGACGTCGTACGTGTGGACCTCGGGGGTCGTTGTGAAGGCGAACACCGGCAACTCGTCGCCCCGGGTGAGGAGTCGGAAGTCGCCGAGGTCCTCCACCGCGCGGGCGAGCCCGCGGGCCACGTCCCGGGAGGCCTGCTGGACCGCCCGGTAGCCGTCGTGCCCGAGGCGCAGGAACGTGTAGTACTGCGCGACCACCTGCGCCCCGGGCCGGGAGAAGTTCAGGGCGAACGTCGGCATGTCGCCGCCCAGGTAGTTGACCCGGAAGACCAGTTCCTCCGGCAGTTCGTCCGGCGTGCGCCACAGTGCCCAGCCGACTCCCGGATAGACCAGGCCGTACTTGTGGCCCGAGGTGTTGATCGACGCGACCCTCGGCAGCCGGAAGTCCCACACCAGATCCGGGTCGAGGAACGGCGCCACCATCGCGCCGGACGCCCCGTCCACATGGACGGGGATGTCGAGGCCGGTGCGCTCCTGGAGGGCGTCCAGGGCCGCGCAGAGGTCGGCGATCGGCTCGTAGGACCCGTCGAAGGTGGAGCCGAGGATGCCGACGACCCCGATGGTGTTCTCGTCGCAGAGCTCGGCGGCGGCCTGCGGGTCGATGTGGAAGCGCCCGCCCTCCATCGGGACCTGCCGGGCCTCCACCTCCCAGAAGTTGCAGAACTTCTCCCAGCAGACCTGCACGTTGACGCCCATCACCAGATTGGGCCGGGCCGTCGCCGGATAGCGGTCCGCGTTCCGCCTGGCCCAGCGCCGCTTCAGGGCGAGCCCCGCGAGCATGCACGCCTCGCTCGACCCGGTGGTCGAACACCCCACGGCCGCCGCCGGGTCGGGCGCGTTCCACAGGTCGGCGAGCATCGCCACACAGCGCTTCTCCAGCTCGGCGGTGCGCGGGTACTCGTCCTTGTCGATCATGTTCTTGTCCCGGCACTCGCCCATCAGGACGCCGGCCTGCGGCTCCATCCAGGTGGTGACGAACGTGGCCAGGTTGAGCCGGGAGTTGCCGTCGAGCATCAGCTCGTCGTGGACCAGCCGGTACGCCGTCATCGGCGGCAGCGGCCCGTCGGGGAGCCGGTGCCGGGGCGGCGCGGTGTTCATCGCGGCTGTCGGGTCCGCCTCGCCGAAGAACGGGTTCAGCGCGAGCCTGCGCCGCTCGTCGGAGGGCTCGTCATGTTCCGGTTGGGCACCGCGGTGGAGCGGCATGGTGGGAAAGCCCTTCTCTCGGCCGACGGGGTCGGTACGCGTCCGTGGGCGTCCGCGGGGACGGGGTCAGCTCTCGGCGGCCAGGCCCGCCTTGATGGCCCGGGCGAACTTCACGACCCGCTCGGCCTGTACGCGGGCGGCGGTGAGCGTCTGATCACCGACCGGGAAGAGGCGACGGCGACATTGACGGGCGTGGACACGCGGAGGACCTCCGTCGAAGCGGGACCGGTGCGGGATGGCGCAAAGCGCACGAATCAGACGATACGGAGGTTCGGCCCGTCCGGCGCGCCGGACGGGCCCCTCCCCGTGACCGCGTACGCCGTCGGCGCATCGGCGCGGCCCGCTCACCGCGCCCGCTCCGTACGCCCCCGGCTCACCGCAGCGACTTGCCATCCGCGTCCAGCTGCATCTGGGCCCGCCCCGTGACCAGCAGCCACGCGGGCAGGGTCGCCGCGCACAGCAGCGGCAGCACGGACGCGTCGCTGACCAGCACCGCCGCGGTGAACAGGCTCACCCAGCCCTGCCGGGTGACGGCGAGCAGCACACCCAGCACCGCGCAGGACACCGCGAGTGACGGGGGGACCGCGTCGGCCAGCGCATGGGCGCACAGCCCGAGCGACACCCCCGCGAAGACCGCCGGGAAGATCCGGCCGCCCCGGAAGCCGCAGGCGGCCGCGGTCACGAGCGCGGCCATCTTCACGATCGCCATCCCCGCGAACTCTCCGGCCGACCAGCCGTCCGGGTCCCCGGCGATCGTCTTCACCTCGTCGAGCCCCTTGAACAGGGTGAGATGGCCGCCCAGCGCGCCCAGCAGCCCCAGCACGAGACCGCCCGCCGTCAGGGCGAGCACCGGATGCCGCAGCGCCGCGAAGACCCGGTGCGCCACCGGGAACGCGTACACCGCGAGCAGCCCGAGGAGTGCGCCCACCGAGGCGATCAGCAGGGCGGAGAGCAGATCGCCCCAGTGCGGTCCGGCGTACGCGGGGAGGGACAGGTCGAAGCTGGGCTCCGCGATCAGCGACATGGTCAGCGCGCCCGCCGTACCGGCCGCGAGCGGGGCGAACAGCCGGTCCCAGAACGCCCCGGGGCCCGGCTGCGTGGCCAGCACCTCGGAGAGGATCAGCGCGGCGGCGACCGGCGTGCCGAAGAGGGCCCCGATCGTTCCGGCCGCCGCGAGCGCCACCCACACCTCGCCCGGGGCGCCGGGCGCGAACCGCCGGCCCAGCCAGAAGGCCAGGGCGATGTTGGCGGCGGTGATCGGGTTCTCCGGCCCGAGGCTCACCCCGCCCGCCAGCGCCAGGGTCGTCACCAGGAGCAGCCCGGGGACGACGCCGGGCCGCATCGGGGCGTCGACCAGCCCGGTGGTGGCCGGATCGGGCCCGCCGTGACCGGGCACGGCACGGAGGGCGAGCCCCACCGCGAGGCCGGTCGCGGTGAGCATCGCGACCATCCACAGCGAGGAGAACCGCCCCACCCCGAGCGCGTAGGGCAGGGACTCCCAGAGCACGTCCTGGAGCTGCTCGGCCAGGAGGCTCACCCCGAGCAGGATCAGCGCGCAGGCGACGCCGACCGCGATCGCGGGGAGGGCGAGCAGCGCGAGCCGCCGGGCGGGGGCGGGAGCGGGGTGCGGGGGTGCGGGGGATTCCGGGGCGGTCATCGGCTCACCCTAGGTTCACAGAATTCGCGAACCGGGCATAACGCCTCGACGTCGCTGAGCCGTCACGGCCCTGATCCCGCCGCTCTCCGCGCTGCCGCCCGTGGCCGGGATCCGGCAGGGCCGTGGGCGGAGCGGGCGGGCGAGCCGCCCGCCCCAGGGGCCCGGCGCGCCGGATTCAGCCCCGCCCGGGGCCCGGGATCACGTGCGCGCGTGACGGCCGCGCTTCGGCGCGGCGGGGGGCTGCTCCGTCTCCTTGGCCAGCCTGGCCTGCGCCCGGTGCTCCACCACCAGAACGGCGACGACCACGGCGGCGCCGAGCGCGAACAGGGCGATGCTCAGTCCGACCGAGCCGCTGGGCGCGAGCAGCCCGCGGTCATCGTCCTGCCACGGCCACAGCGCGCGCAGGGAACCGGCCATCAGGCCGGTCATCACGACCAGCGTCATGTGGTGGTGGTTCTCCAGCAGCCACTTCAGCAGCTTGACGAAGAGCGCCAGCCCCACGGCGCAGCCCAGCGCGAAGGCGGCGAGATAACCGAAGTCACGCTCGTTGACGGCGTCGATCGTCGGCTCGTACAGCCCCATGGTCAGCAGCAGGAACGAACCGGAGATGCCGGGCAGCACCAGCGCGCAGATCGCGATCGAACCGGACAGCGCGACCACCACCGGATGGGTCGGCATCTCGCCGGGCGGCAGTCCCGTCAGCGTGAAGGCGGCCGCCGCGACGACGACGCAGAGAGCGTAGTTCCCGACGCTCCAGCGCTGGCCGGAACCCGAGTACGGCACCCACAGCGACGCCAGCACCAGCCCGAAGAACAGGGCGTAGGCGGACTGAGGATGCTCCTCCACCAGCGGCGCGATCAGTTTGGCCGCGAGCACCAGGGCCACCGCCATACCGGCCAGCAGGGGAAGCAGGACCATCCAGTCGACGTTCCTCAGCTCCGCCCTGGCGCGCGCGGCCCCGCGGCCGCGCGGCAGATCGGTCGCGGCCATCCGCAGGGCGCTGGTGAGGTGACCGGCGCCGCCGATCAGCGTCTCGTACACGCCGGTGATCAGTGCGACGGTGCCACCGCTGACGCCGGGGACGGCCTCCGCCGTGCCGATGAGAGCGCCACGGAAGGCGTTGAAGACGTGGTGACCGGCTGGCTTCGCCATGATCTCCTGTTTCGACTGACGGCTCTCTGCCACGGATCGGCTTCCGGCCGCTGAGGGGAGCAGGCGACCATCCTAGGCGGCGCGTCGCGGGGACCCGTACGAGAGGGGAGGGCCTTGGACCGCCGCCGCCCCCTCAGAACCCCCTGGTCCGCTTCGCCGCCCGGCGGCTCGCCCCGCCGATCGCCCCCGGCAGCCCCATGAACAGCCGCGAGATCTCGCTCCCCAGATTCACCCCGATCGCGATGGCCAGCGCCGTCGCGACCGCAGTGGACAGCGAGGTGAGCCCGGTGACCAGCTCGTTCTGCGCCACGCCCAGCAGACCGAAGTACGTCGCCGAACCGGGCAGCAGCGGCCCGATCGCCGCCGTGATGTACGGCAGCGAGGAGTGGAACCGGTAGCGCGAGAACAGCTGGCCGAACAGGCCGACCAGCCCGGCCGCCACCGCCGTCGCCGCGACCGGTGAGATGCCCCCGGTCCGGGCCATCGCCCCGAAGATGATCCAGGCGACGCCGCCGTTCAGGGTGACCGCCAGCACGGTCGACCGCTCCTGCTGGAGCAGCACGGCGAAGGCCAGGCTCAGCGCCATCGACGCCAGGATCTGGACCACCGGCTCGTCGTACGGCGTGAACCGGGCCTCGGGGTTGAGCTGCGCCCCCAGCTGGAGCCCCAGGTACAGGACGATCAGCACGCCCGCGACGATCCCGATGAAGAAGTACATGACTTCGAGCAGCCGGGCCGAGGCGGTGATGTAGTAACCGGTCAGCCCGTCCTGCACCCCCGCCACCAGGGCCCGCCCCGGCAGCAGCGCGAACAGCCCACCGGTGATCACGGCGGACGGGCGGACGTCCGTCGAATGGGTCAGCGTCAGCGCCACCCCCATCGCTGCGGGCGGCATCGCGGCCACCGTGAACTGGTAGAACTCCGGCAGCCCGCGCCCGGCGCACAGCCAGGCCAGCCGGTCGCCGAGCATCGCGCCCGCCGCCGCCACCATGAACACCAGGAACCCACCGCCGACCAGCACGGAGGCCGAACCGGCCAGCAGCCCGGCGGCCGCCGTCAGCACCCAGCCCGGGTACGGGTGACGGTTACGGCGGATCTCCGCGAGCCGCCGGTAGGCCTCCTCCAGCGACACCTCGGTGTCCGTGCTCGTGATGTCGTCGACCAGCCGGAACACCGCCGCGAGCCGCGTGTAGTCGGTGCCCCGGCGGCGTACGGTACGGCTCGCCGTTACCGGGTCGTCGACCAGCGACGGCTGGTGCGAGATGGACAGCAGGGTGAAGGTGACCGTGGGCTCGCTGCGGTCCAGGCCGTAGGACCGGGTCACCGCGAACATCGCCGCCTCGACGTCCTCGGCGCCCTCCCCGCCCGCCAGCAGCAGCTCCCCGATACGCAGCGTCAGGTCGAGCACGCGCGGCACGGCGGGACCCGTCTCGTCGTCGGTGCGCTGGATCGACTCGGCCGCCGGACGCTCGGTCACCGGCATCCGCAGCATCGTGCGCATCCGGTCCTGCCAGGGCGCCTCCTTGGTCAGCTTGACCATCGGAATGCCCTGCGCCGGGGTGAAGACGGGCGGCGACTGCTGGGCCCGGTAGGTGCTCGGCGGCGTGAAAGCGGAACTCAGCGTGTCGGAGTTCGAACCGCCCCCCGAACCGCCGCCCGGGCCGGCCGGACCGGGCGGCTCCTGCTGCACCCCGGTCGGGAGCGCGAACTCCGACGTCGGATGGTCCTCCTCGGGCGGTGAGACCGGATGCATCGTCCCGGCGGGCGGAGCGAAAGCGCTCCGCGCCTCGTCGGACTGGGGCTTCTGGTCCTCAGGACCGCCCGGTTCCGCCACCACTCGACCTCGTTCCTGCTCGACTGCACGTCACTGGGGGTCGCCCCGCCGCACGTGTGCCCAGTATGGCCACCGCCATGGGCCCCGCACGCGTGGAAGTGCGGACAGCGAAACGGGCGGCACACCCGCGAAGGTGTACCGCCCGTTCGGAGACGGCCGTCCGGCTCACGGACGGAACCGGAAGAGGGACGTCAGTGCGCGCCGCCCTGCGCCTCAAGACGCTTGTAGGATGCCTCGATCTCGGCCTCCGCCTCGGCGCGGCCGACCCAGTCGGCGCCCTCGACGGACTTGCCCGGCTCCAGGTCCTTGTAGACCTCGAAGAAGTGCTGGATCTCCAGGCGGTCGAACTCCGACACGTGGTGGATGTCGCGCAGGTGCTCGACGCGCGGGTCGGACGCCGGGACGCAGAGCAGCTTGTCGTCGCCGCCCGCCTCGTCGGTCATCCGGAACATGCCGATGGCACGGCACTTGATGAGGCAACCGGGGAAGGTCGGCTCGTCCAGGATGACCAGCGCGTCCAGCGGGTCGCCGTCCTCGCCGAGGGTGTTCTCGACGAAGCCGTAGTCGGCCGGGTAGCTGGTCGAGGTGAAGAGTCGACGGTCCAGGCGGATCCGACCGGTCTCGTGGTCCACCTCGTACTTGTTCCGCGAACCCTTCGGGATCTCGATGGTGACGTCGAACTCCACGGGTGGCTCCTCCATGATCAACACATACGACTGGTGATTAAGTGTCCCCCACGCAGAAGTGTGCTCGCGAAAGGGGCTGGTCAGCGGTGGCCGAGCAGGTGGAAGAACCGTCGATGCGCCCCTCGGACCCGTGGGGCGGGCCGAAGATCCTGACGAAGAAGCGCAACGGGGCGTACACCTGGCAGGTGATCGCAGGCTCCGCCACGCTCGGCCTGGTCGTCGCCGCCGGCGCCGTCCTCGCCGCCGGCCCCTGGGACAACGGTCAGCGTAAGGCCGAGCGGGCACTCGCAGCCGCCGGTGACCGTACAGGTGGCGCACATCACGGCCGCCCGACGCCCGACGGCCCCCGCCCGGCCCCCAGCGCCCCGGCCGTCCTGCCCGCCCTCGGCACCACCACCCACGACGCCCCCCAGGACCCCGCCGCACTCCGCGACACCCTCGCCCCGCTCATCGGGGACCCCGGACTCGGGGACAAGGTCGCCGCCTCCGTCATCGACACCGCCACCGGCGAGCAGCTGTACGGGCAGGGCGCCACCACCCCGATGACCCCGGCCTCCACCGTCAAGATCGCCACCGCCACCGCGGCCCTCTCCGTCCTCGGCCCCGACCACCGCATCGCCACGACCGCCGCCCTGTCCCCCGACTCCCGCACCGTCACCCTCGTCGGCGGCGGCGACCCCACGCTCAGCAGGGCGGCCCTGCGCGAGATGGCCGCCGACACCGCCGACGCCCTGCGCGAGAAGGACCGGGGCTCCGTTCGGCTCACGTACGACGTCTCCCGCTACACCGGCCCCGTGCTCCACCCGATCAGCCCCAACGAGAACATCGCGCCCGTCACCGCCCTGATGGTCAACGAGGGCCGCGTCAACGACACGGACCGCGGCCCCGCCAAGCGCACCGAGGACCCCGCGGGCGACGCCGCCCGCACCTTCGCCGCCGCGCTGGAGAAGGCGGGCGTCAGGGTCACCGGCGCCCCCCGCGAGGCCCGCGCGGCCGACGAGGCCCGCACCGTCGCCACCCACCGCTCGGCCCCGCTCGCCGCCCTCGTCGAACGCACCCTCACCAACAGCGACAACGACATCGCCGAGGCCCTCGCCCGGCAGACCGCCATCGCCAAGGGCGAGAGCGCCTCGTTCGCCGGGGCCCGCCGCGCCGTCACCAACGAGCTGAAGAAGCTCGAGGTCCCGGTGGCCGGCGCCCACTTCGCCGACGGCAGCGGCCTGGACCGCGCGGACCGGGTCACCCCCGCCCTGCTCACCGCCCTCCTCGCCCGCGCCGCCGACCCCGACCGCCCCGGACTCCGCACGGTCCTCACCGGCCTCCCGATCGCGGGCTTCAGCGGCACCCTCGGCGACCGGTACGCGCCCGACGCCGAGGGCACCGGCCTGATCCGCGCCAAGACCGGCACCCTCTTCGGCGTCAACTCCCTCGCCGGCACCGTCGTCGACCGCCAGGGCCGGCTGCTCGCCTTCGCCTTCCTCGCCTCCGGCAGCCTGACCGCGAGAGAGGCCGAGCCGGCCCTGGACGCCCTGGCCACCGCCGTCGCCGGAACGGGCGGCTGAGCACGGGGCCCCGACCCGAGGAGCGGTGCGGGGGGCGCCTGACCGGCAAGGCGTCCCCAAGACCTCACCAAGGGACGACAGGCTCACGTACGGTTGACGCATGACGAGCATCGGTGGTGCCCAGATGGTCGACTGGAATCTCGCGGTGGCGACCGCGACCCGGCTCGTACGGCCCGGGCCCGACATCAGCCGCGAGGAGGCCCGCGCCGTCGTCGCGGAGCTCCGGCGGCACGCCAAGGCCTCCGAGGAGCACGTCCGGCTCTTCACCCGGATGATCCCCGAGGGAACCGAACCCGAGGACACCCCCGTCCTCGTCGTCGACCGCCCCGGCTGGATCAGGGCCAACGTCGCCGGCTTCCGCGAACTCCTCCAGCCCCTGCTCGCCAAGATGGAGAGCCGCCGCTCCGGCGGACCCGGCGGCGCCGTCCTCGGCGCGGTCGGCGGCAAGGTCACCGGCGTCGAGCTGGGCATGCTGCTCTCGTTCCTCGCCTCCCGGGTGCTCGGCCAGTACGAGACGTTCGCCCCGGCCACCCGGGAACTGCCCGCGTCCGCCGACGGCGGCGGCCGGCTCCTGCTCGTCGCGCCCAACATCGTCCATGTCGAACGCGAGCTGGACGTCGACCCGCACGACTTCCGACTCTGGGTCGCCCTCCACGAGGAGACCCACCGCACCCAGTTCACCGGCGTGCCCTGGCTCCGCGACCACCTCCGGGGCGAGATCCAGTCGTTCCTCGACGAGACCGACGTCGACCCGATGACCTTCCTGGAGCGCCTCCGCGAGGCCGCACAGTCCCTCTCCGGCGGCCGTCCCGAGGGCGAACAGGGCGAGAGCGACACCCGCAGCCTCGTCGACATCGTCCAGACCCCCGCCCAGCGCGAGGTCCTGGGCCGCCTCACCGCCGTCATGTCGCTCCTCGAAGGGCACGCGGACTACGTCATGGACGGCGTCGGCCCCGACGTCGTCGGCTCGGTCTCCGAGATCCGCGAGAAGTTCCAGCAGCGCCGCGCCCAGGGCGCCGGCCGCCTCGACCAGGCCCTGCGCAAGCTCCTCGGCCTCGACGCCAAGCTCCGCCAGTACAAGGACGGCGAGAAGTTCGTACGGTCGGTCGTCGACGAGGTCGGCATGGACGGCTTCAACCGCGTCTGGACCTCGCCCAACACCCTCCCGACGAAGGCGGAGATCGCCAAGCCCGCCGACTGGGTCGCGCGCGTGCACCGTAAGGCCGAATCCTGACCACCGGGCGCCCCGGGCAGTCCCGAAGGACCGATATTCGCCCCCCAATCACCCATCCGAGGGACCATGGAGGCCCGGGAAGGCGTGCAATGCTCGATGAACAGCTTGCCTCTGTCACCATCGACGCACTCTGAGTGACGGGACTCACGCGTTCCGGCGCTCAACGCTCCTCCCGAACTCCACGAAGGGCACCGGACATGGGTCCCCATCCTGCGGTCGCGGCGATACGCCTGGCGGTCCGCCGCGTACTCCACGACGTCATCACCGAATTCCAGCGCGACGCCGGCCCCGACCGGCCCGCCGAAGCGGCCCGGCGCCCCGCGCACGCCGTCGGCTCCCCCTACGCCGAGGCCGCCGCGGGCGGCTCCCGCACCGCCCTCCCCGAACGGCCCGACACCCCGCTCGTCCTCGTCGCCTGCTCCGGCGGCGCCGACTCCATGGCGCTCGCCTCCGCGCTCGCCTTCGAGGCCCGCAAGCTCGACGTCCGGGCCGGCGGCATCACCGTCGACCACAACCTCCAGCCCGGCTCCGGCCTCCGCGCCGCCGAGGTCGTCACCCGGCTCACCGCCATGGACCTCGACCCCGTCGAGGCCGTCGCCGTGCACGTCGGACGCGAGGGCGGCCCCGAGGCCGCCGCCCGCGACGCCCGCTACGCCGCGCTGGACGCCGCCGCCGAGCGCCACGGCGCCGCCGCCGTCCTCCTCGGCCACACCCGCGACGACCAGGCCGAGACCGTCCTCCTCGGCCTCGCCCGCGGCTCCGGCATCCGCTCGCTCTCCGGCATGGCCGCCGCCTCCGGACCGGCCGGCCGCTACCGCCGCCCCTTCCTCCAGCTCGACCGGCAGACCGCCCGCAAGGCCTGCCTCGTCCAGTCGATCCCCGTGTGGGACGACCCGCACAACATCGACCCCGCCTACACCCGCTCCCGGCTCCGCCACGAAGGGCTGCCCGCCCTGGAGAAGGCGCTCGGCAAGGGCGTCGTCGAAGCCCTCGCCCGCACCGCCCAGCTCTCCCGCGACGACGCCGACGCCCTGGACACCTGGGCCGCCGAGGCCGAGCTGTCCGTACGCGACGAGACCGGCCGCCTGGAGTGCGCGGGGCTCTACGCCCTGCCCCCCGCCGTACGCCGCCGGGTGCTGCGCCGCGCCCTGATCGAGGCCGGGGCACCCGCCGGCTCCCTCTTCGCCCGGCACCTCGAAGAAGTCGACCGCCTGATCACCGGCTGGCGCGGCCAGCGGGCCATCAACCTGCCCGGCCGCGTCGAGGCGCTGCGGCAGGGTGGCAGACTGGTCATTCGGCAGAGCTGACGCGCGAGCGGCTGAAGTGCAGACGAACCGCCGCCGGCCCGGGCACACCCGGACCGGCGGACCGGGGCGTCGGCAGCACAGAAAGAGACGTGGGTGAACGAGAAGGACATGGGTACCGACCTTCAGTCGGTGCTCCTCACCAAGGAAGAGATCGACGCGAAGCTCGTCGAGCTGGCCGCGAAGATCGACGCGGAGTACGCGGGCAAGGACCTGCTGATCGTCGGCGTCCTCAAGGGCGCGGTGATGGTCATGGCGGACCTGGCGCGCGCGCTGTCCACCCCCGTCACGATGGACTGGATGGCCGTCTCCTCGTACGGAGCGGGCACCCAGTCCTCCGGCGTCGTGCGGATCCTCAAGGACCTCGACACCGACATCAAGGGCAAGCACGTCCTGATCGTCGAGGACATCATCGACTCCGGACTGACGCTGTCCTGGCTGCTGTCCAACCTGGGCTCCCGGGAACCGGCCTCGCTGGAGGTCTGCACACTCCTGCGCAAGCCGGATGCCGCAAAGGTCGCGATCGATGTGAAGTGGATCGGTTTCGACATCCCCAACGAGTTCGTCGTCGGCTACGGGCTGGACTACGCGGAGAAGTACCGCAACCTGCCCTTCGTCGGGACACTGGCCCCGCACGTCTACGGCGGCTGACCCCCGGGCGGGCCGCCGGGGAACCCTCACCGCCTCCGGGCCGTTGGAGCTTCGAAAGCAGGTTTCTCCGCTGCACCCAGCGGTCGCTGGTGCCCATGCTGAGGTACCGTCCGAAGAACACTCTTTTCAAACAGCAGCATTTACCTACGGGCAGGAGGGACGGGGCGTCTTCGCTCCGTATGGATGGACGTGAAGCGATACTTCCGTGGGCCGGTCATGTGGATCGTGCTGGCCGTCCTCGCCGTGGTCGTGTTGATGCAGGTCGTCGGCTCGTCGGGCGGCTACAAGACGGTGGACACCGGCAAGGTGATCCAGGCGATCAGCAAGGACCAGGTGGAGCAGGCCAAGCTGACCACCGGTGACGAACAAATCCTCAAGATCGAACTGAAGGACGGCCAGAAGCTCGAAGGCGAGTCCGGCAGCAAGTTCCAGGCGAGCTACATCGGCAACCAGGGCGTCGAGCTCGCCGACACGCTGCAGACGAAGTTCGAGGCGGGTGACATCGAGAAGGGTTACACCGTCTCGCCGTCGAAGCAGTCCCCGTTCGTCTCGATCCTCCTCTCGCTGCTGCCCTTCGTCCTCATCGTGGTCGTCTTCCTGTTTCTGATGAATCAGATGCAGGGCGGCGGGTCCAAGGTCATGCAGTTCGGCAAGTCCAAGGCCAAGCTGATCACCAAGGACACCCCGAAGACGACCTTCGCCGACGTGGCGGGGTCCGACGAGGCCGTCGAGGAGCTCCACGAGATCAAGGAGTTCCTCCAGGAGCCGGCGAAGTTCCAGGCCGTCGGCGCCAAGATCCCCAAGGGCGTCCTGCTCTACGGCCCGCCCGGTACGGGCAAGACGCTGCTCGCCCGCGCCGTCGCCGGCGAGGCGGGCGTCCCGTTCTACTCGATCTCCGGTTCCGACTTCGTCGAGATGTTCGTCGGTGTCGGTGCCTCCCGCGTGCGTGACCTCTTCGAGCAGGCCAAGGCGAACGCCCCGGCGATCGTCTTCGTCGACGAGATCGACGCCGTCGGCCGCCACCGCGGCGCCGGCATGGGCGGCGGTCACGACGAGCGCGAGCAGACGCTCAACCAGCTGCTCGTCGAGATGGACGGGTTCGACGTGAAGGGCGGCGTCATCCTGATCGCCGCCACGAACCGCCCGGACATCCTCGACCCGGCGCTCCTGCGCCCGGGCCGCTTCGACCGGCAGATCGCGGTCGACCGCCCCGACATGCAGGGCCGCCTGGAGATCCTCAAGGTGCACCAGAAGGGCAAGCCCGTCGCGGAGGGCGTCGACCTCGGCGCCGTCGCCCGGCGCACGCCCGGCTTCACCGGCGCCGACCTGTCGAACGTGCTGAACGAAGCGGCGCTCCTGACGGCGCGCAGCGACAAGAAGCTCATCGACAACGAGAGCCTCGACGAGGCGATCGACCGCGTCGTGGCGGGCCCGCAGAAGCGGACCCGGATCATGTCCGAGAAGGAGAAGAAGATCACCGCGTACCACGAGGGCGGACACGCCCTGGTCGCGGCGGCCTCCCCTCAGTCGGACCCGGTCCACAAGATCACGATCCTCTCCCGCGGCCGCGCCCTCGGTTACACGATGGTGCTGCCGGAGGAGGACAAGTACTCCACGACCCGCAACGAGATGCTCGACCAGCTGGCGTACATGCTGGGCGGGCGCGCGGCCGAGGAGCTGGTCTTCCACGACCCGACGACGGGTGCGGCGAACGACATCGAGAAGGCCACGGCGACGGCCCGCGCGATGGTCACGCAGTACGGCATGACGGAGCGTCTCGGCGCGATCAAGTTCGGCGGCGACAACTCGGAGCCCTTCCTGGGCCGAGAGATGGGCCACCAGCGCGACTACTCGGAAGAGGTCGCGGCCCTGGTCGACGAGGAGGTCAAGAAGCTCATCGAGACCGCCCACAACGACGCGTGGGAGATCCTCGTCGAGAACCGCGACATCCTCGACGCCCTGGTGCTCGAACTGCTGGAGAAGGAGACGCTGGGCAAGGACGAGATCGCCGAGATCTTCGCCCCGATCGTCAAGCGCCCGGCCCGCCCGGCCTGGACCGGATCCGCCCGGCGCACCCCGTCGACGCGTCCCCCGGTGCTCTCGCCCAAGGAGCTGGCCCTCACCAACGGCAGCGCCAACGGCTCGGCCACCCCGCCGGAGATCGCCCCGACGGCGGACCTGACCAAGGACATCGCCCCGTCCACCGAGGCGATCCCCGAGGACCGTCCGGACAACAACAGCTAGTCCGCACTCCACGCCAGGTGAGACGCCCGTCACGGGCCGCCGCACCGGTTCCGGAATGCACGCCGCGCCCCCCGGGTTCTAGCCTGTGGGGGCGCGGCTTTTCCGTATGCCTGCGAGGTCCGAGCGCAAATCCGCGCATCGGACAGCACAGAGGAACGAGGCACAGATGACCGACCCGGTGACGCTGGACGGCCAGGGTTCGATCGGCGAATTCGACGAGAAGCGGGCCGAGGCGGCCGTACGCGAACTGCTGCTCGCCGTCGGAGAGGACCCGGACCGCGAGGGCCTGCGGGAGACGCCGGGGCGGGTGGCGCGGGCGTACAAGGAGATATTCGCGGGCCTGTACCAGCAGCCCGAGGACGTCCTGACGACCACGTTCGACCTGGGTCACGACGAGATGGTGCTGGTCAAGGACATCGAGGTGTTCTCGACCTGTGAACATCATCTGGTGCCGTTCAGGGGCGTCGCGCACGTCGGTTACATCCCCGCCTCCACCGGCAAGATCACCGGCCTGTCCAAGCTGGCCCGGCTGGTCGACGTCTACGCCCGCCGCCCGCAGGTCCAGGAGCGGCTGACGACCCAGATCGCCGAGTCCCTCATGTCGATCCTGGAACCGCGTGGCGTCATCGTCGTCATCGAGTGCGAGCACATGTGCATGTCCATGCGGGGGATCCGCAAGCCGGGCGCGAAGACCCTGACCTCCGCGGTGCGCGGCCAGCTCCGCGACCCCGCGACCCGCGCCGAGGCGATGAGCCTCATCATGGCGAGCTGACGCCCCGGAACACGTGACGAGGGCCCGGCTGCCGCTGACGAGCGGCAGCCGGGCCCTCGTCGGCGTTACGCCGCAGCCGTGCCCGTGCCGTCGTGGTCGTTGCCGTCCTCCGGAAGGCGGCAGACGCGTTCCAGGAACAGGGCGGCCGCGATGACACCGATGCCGGCGATGACCGCCGCGCCCGCGTAGATGGCCTGGTCGCGGCGGGGCGGGATGTCGAGGTAGCTCAGGAGGAAGACGCCCGTGCCGCCGTACATCCCGGCGACCAGGGCGGCGACCAGGGCGCTCGCCTGGCCGAAGACGACCGCGCGGGCCGCGAACAGGGGCTCGACGCCCTTGGCGCCGGGGCGGCGCTCGCGTTGGGCGCGCAGCCGGGCGCGGGTGGAGAGGGCGGTCGCGAGGAGGATCACCGCGATCACGGCGAGCACGATCGACGCGGCCAGCGGGACGCTCGGCAGGGTGCCGAAGGAGTCCCAGAGGCGGGCCCCGCCCCAGGAGAGGACACCGGCGGCGGCGAAGAGGCCCGCCAGTACCCCGAGCCGTAGTTGCTTCACCGCGTGAGCCGCCCTTCGCGCCGTCTGTGCCCGGTCCGGCCGTACGCCGGACCGCCGTCCGTCGAGCCTAACGATTACTCCGGCAGGCGCAGTTCCAGGTCGGCCCGGGGCAGCACGCTGTCGCGGCCGACCCGCTCGAGGAGCTGCGCCACCGGTCCGGCGCCGGGCAGCTGGGCCTCGGGGTCCATGTCGTGCCAGGGGGCGAGGACGAAGGCCCGCTCGTGGGCGCGCGGGTGGGGGAGGGTGAGAACCGGGTCGTCGGAGAGGACGTCGGCGTACGACACGATGTCGACATCGATGGTGCGCGGGCCCCAGCGCTCCTCGCGGACCCGGTCGAAGGCCTCCTCGACGGCCTGGCCGCGCTCCAGCAGGGAGGCGGGCGGCAGGGTCGTCTTCACCAGGATGACCGCGTTGAAGTAGGAGGGCTGCGAGTTCGCCTCGACGCCCCAGGGCTCCGTCTCGTACACCGGGGAGACGGCCTTGACCCGCAGGCCCGGGGTGTCCTCCAGGGCGTCGACGGCCCCCTGGAGGGTCTCCAGGCGGTTGCCCAGGTTGGAGCCGAGGGAGATCACGGCCATCTTGGGGTTGGAGAGCGTGACGTCGGCGGCGTCCACCTGCCGGACGACGGCGGTCGGAACCGGCTGTACGGTCGGGTCGCTCTGCCCCTCGGTCGAAAATGCGGTCATGCTCGGCTCCGGGTGATGGTGATGGTCACGTCGTCGAAGGGGACGGTGATCGGCGCGTCCGGCTTGTGCACCACGACCTCGACCTCCTGGACGCCTTCGTGCTTCAGGCACTGCTGGGCGATGCGCTCGGCGAGCGTCTCGATCAGATCCACCGGTTCGCCCGTCACCACGTCGACGACCTCCTCGGCCACCACGCCGTAGTGCACGGTGCGGGCCAGGTCGTCGGTGGCTGCCGCGGGGCGGGTGTCGAGGCCGAGCACCAGGTCGACGATGAAGGTCTGGCCCTCTTCCCGCTCCCGGGGAAGACGCCGTGGTGCCCACGGGCCTTGAGGCCGCGCAGCGCGACACGATCCACGCGAATCACTCCTGCTGTCGTTGGTCGAGAGGCACCCGGCCGCGTGCGGGCGGCGAGGTGCCTTCTTTCGAATCTACCTGCGAGCACCGACAGTGCTCGCCCGTGGGTGCCCGGACAGCGCCTCACCGGGCCGGAAGCCGCCCCTACCCCTTGGCGATCGGTTCGAATCCCTATCGGTCCCGTACCCACTCGGGAGGGTGTTTCCTCCTCCGGAAGGGATTCCTCCGGAAGGGGATTTCCCGGGAGGGGGGGGGCCGCCGGAGAGGGTTTCGTCAGGAGGGGGATTCCTCCTCGTCCTCGTCGGACTCCGTGAGGACAGGCGATCCGTGGTGGGACCAGAGCTTCCAGCCGTCGGCGGTGCGCCGGAACACGTTCGTCGCCACGACCAGCTGGCCCACCAGCGGGCCCAGCGCGTTGCCTTCCTCGGCCGGGCCGCCGCTGAGGATGTTCTCCGTGCAGGTCACCAGGGCGGTGTCGCCGGTCATCGCGATGTTGACGTCGGTCAGGAAGAACTGGATGTACTCGGTGTTCGCCATGATCAGGGCGTAGCTGCGCAGCACCTCGCCCCGCCCCGTGAGCACCGGCCAGCCGGGGTGGACGCAGGAGACGGTGAGGTCCTCGCCGGGCAGCCAGCTGCCGGAGAGCTCCTCGTAGTCGCCGCGTTCCAGCGCCTCGTAGAAGGCGGTGTTCGCCGCCTCGACCTCCGCGATGTCGGCGGCGGCCTGTGCGTGCTCCTCGTTCACGCGGCTCCCTCGACCGCGCGGGCGACGCGGACCGCGTCGGCGGTGGCCCGTACCTCGTGGACCCGGACCGCCCAGGCGCCGGCCTGAGCGGCGAGGGCGGAGACGGCGGCGGTGGCCGCGTCGCGTTCGCGGGCGGGCGGCGGGGGGCTGCCCGGCCCGGCCAGGACGTGGCCGAGGAAACGTTTGCGGGAGGCGGCCACCAGCAGCGGGCGGCCCAGGGTGTGCAGCTCCGCCAGGTGCGCGACGAGTTTCAGGTCGTGGGCGGCGTCCTTCGCGAAGCCGAGGCCGGGGTCGATCACAACGCGTTCCGGGGCGACCCCGCCCGCGACCACCGCGTCCATCCGCCGCCGCAGCTCGTCGAGGACCTCGGCGACGACGTCCTCGTACACCGCGCGGCTGTTCATCGACTCGCTGAAGCCGCGCCAGTGCATCACGACGAACGGGACATCGGCGGCGGCGACGGCCGGGATCATGTCCGGGTCGGCGAGGCCGCCGCTGACGTCGTTGACCAGGGCGGCCCCGGCGGCGACGGCCTGTTCGGCGACGCGGGCGCGCATGGTGTCCACGGAGACGGTGACGCCTTCGGAGGCCAGGCCCCGCACGACCGGGATCACCCGGCGCAGCTCCTCGGACTCGTCCACCCGGCTGGCGCCCGGGCGGGTCGACTCGCCGCCCACGTCCACCAGGTCCGCGCCCTCGGAGACCAGATGCAGGCCGTGCTTGACCGCGGCCGTGGTGTCGAACCAGCGACCGCCGTCGGAGAAGGAGTCGGGCGTCACGTTGACGACCCCCATGACCGCGCAGCGGTCCCACTCCGGCAGCCCTCGGACCGTGCCCCGCGTGCGTGACGTACTCATACGACCAGACTAGGGCGTGGCGTTCGGATCACGCCGCGCTCACCTCGTGCTCCGGGCGCGTACGCGCGGTGTGACCGCACGGGCGGGGCGTGCGGGGCCGGAACGGGCGGGGCGGCGAGAGGTTCACGAAGCCCTCCGCGCGCATCGCCGCGATCCCGATGCGGGGCAGGTCCCGGCTGGTGCGGAAGACCACGAAGCGGGGCTCCCAGCGTGGCTTGAACTTGGCGTTGAACTTGTACAGCGACTCGATCTGGAACCAGCGCGAGAGGAAGATCAGCAGTCCACGCCAGCAGCGCAGCACCGGCCCCGCGCCGAGCCGCTCGCCGCGGGCCAGCGCCGAGCGGAACATCGCGAAGTTCAGTGAGACCCGCTCGACGCCGAGCTTCCCGGCGGCCTGGAGGGAGGCGACGATCAGGAGTTCGTTCATGCCGGGGTCGGCCGAGCGGTCGCGGCGCATCAGCTCCAGGGACATCCCGTCGCGCCCCCACGGGACGAAGTGGAGGACGGCCTTCAGGTCGCCGTGCGGGGCGTCCTCCGCACCGGAGCCGGGCAGGTGGGCGGTGGCGATCACGCAGTCGCCGTCGGCCGGGTCGCCGATCCGGCCGAGCGCCATGGAGAAGCCGCGTTCGGTGTCGGTGCCGCGCCAGTCGGCGGCGGCGCGGCGGATCCGGTCCAGTTCGGCGTCGCCGATGTCACGCGCCCGCCGGACCCGGGTCTCGTAGCCGCCGCGTTCGATGCGCTTGACCATCTGCCGCACGTTCCGCATGGCCCGTCCGGCGAGGGAGAAATCCGCGACGTCGACCACCGCCTCGTCGCCCAGCTCCAGGGCGGTGAGCCCGGTCTCGCGGGTCCAGACCTGGCCGCCGGTCTCGCTGCAACCCATCACGGCGGGGGTCCAGGAGTGGGCCTGCGCCTCGTCCATGAAGCGTTCGATCGCGCCCGGCCAGGCCTCCACGTCGCCGATGGGGTCGCCGCCGGCCAGCATCACCCCGGAGACGACCCGATAGCAGACGGCGGCCTTGCCGCTGGGGGAGAAGACGACGGCTTTGTCGCGGCGGAGCGCGAAGTGGCCGAGCGAGTCCCGGCCGCCGTGCCGGTCCAGCAGCTCCCGCAGCCGGCTCTCGTCGTCCTCGGTGAGGCGGGCGGCCGGGTGTTCGGGGCGGAAGGCCAGGTAGATGGTGGTGACGGCGGTCAGCAGACCGAGCGCGCCGAGCGAGTAGGCCACGGTCCAGCCGGTCCTGCCGGCGTAGTCGACGGGGCCCTCGACGCCGAACAGGCCGTACAGCACGTGCTGGAGGCGGTCGGCGATGGACGGGTCACCGACGACCCGGCCGGGGTGGACGCTGACGACGATCAGCCCGAGCCCCAGCGAACCGGCCCCGAGCAGCACGAAGTTGGCAAGCGCGCGCCAGCGGCTGCGCGGGTCGGGCAGCGCCCGGAACTGGTCGCGGTGACGCACCAGCAGCCAGCAGAGCGTCAGCGAGACGAGCACCCCGACGATCGAGTGGCGGTACGCGAACTGGGCCAGGGCCCCCACGGGGAGCAGGATCACCGCCGCCCGCCAGGCCCGCCGCTTGTGCCGCTTCAGCCCGTGGGCGAGCAGGAGCAGCAGCATGCCCGCGCTGAGCGAGAGCGCGGCGGCGAACGGCCCGAGCGCCCCGGGGAGCACCTCGGCGAGGCTGTGCACCCGGCTGTGGCGGAAGCGGGGGAAGACGCCGGCGGCGACGTCGATCAGCCCGACGACGGTGCAGGCGGTACCGACGAGGGACGGTACGGATTCCGGGCGCGGCCCGCGCAGCAACCGGCGTACGCGCTGCGGAACCGATATCGACTTATCCCCATCTAGCGTGACAGACATCGTTTCCCGTGGCTTTGCGAGAGATTCTCTTGGGTCCGTCCGTGGGCCGGGCCCTGCGGACGATGTGCGCCCTCTAGGACGTGGGTTGTGGAGTGCGGGTTCACTCACATTCCGGAAATTTCCCGCATCCGAGCCGGTACGGAATCGCAGAGAAAGCTCATTCATGGGTCTCACCAGCACAGCAGTTCTGGCGGTCGTGGCGGCGCTGGCCGTCGCGCTGTTCGCCGCCACGGTCGGGCTCTGGCCGCGTCTCGGGCGGCCCGGCGCGGCCGCGGTGTCGGGCCGGATCGGGCTGCTGCTGGCGACCCAGCTGACGCTGTTCGCCGCGGTGGGCCTGGCGGCCAACAACGCCTTCCTCTTCTACGGTTCCTGGGCCGATCTCTTCGGGCGGCAGCAGGACCTGGGCGTCGTCACCGACCACGTGGACGGGGAGACGGACGCGGCCGGCTCCCGGCACATGGCGCGCGTCGGCATCCAGCACCCGGACGTGCCGGGCGGCCGGGTGCCCTCGGTCGGCGGGCGGATCGACAAGGTGGTGATCTCGGGGCGCAGGTCGGGCATCGAGTCCCCGGCGTACGTCTATCTGCCGCCGGAGTACTTCCGGGCGGCGCACGCCGGGCGGACGTTCCCGGCGGCCGTGGTCCTCACCGGCTACCCGGGCACGGCCGAGAACCTGCTGAAGGGGTTGCGCTATCCGCAGACCGCGCATGACCTGGTGAAGGCGGGGAAGGCCCGGCCGATGATCCTGGTGATGCTGCGGCCGACGGTCGCGCCGCCCCGGGACACCGAGTGTGTGGACATCCCCGGCGGCCCGCAGACCGAGACGTTCTTCGCGAAGGACCTCCCGGAGGCGGTCACGGGGTCCTACCGGGCCGGGAAGGAGGCCCGTGACTGGGGCATCATCGGCAACTCCACCGGCGGCTACTGCGCGTTGAAGATCGGACTGCACCACCCGGACCGGTACGCGGCGAGCGCCGGGCTCTCCGCGTACTACAAGGCGGCCGAGGACCCGACGACGGGCGATCTGTTCCATGGGAAACAGGCGCTGCGCGACCGCGCCGATCTGTTGTGGACCCTGGAGAACCGGCCGCCGTCGGGCGGTTCGTTCCTGGTGACGACGTCCCGGCAGGGCGAGGACAACCTCGGGAGCACGATGAAGTTCATCGAGAAGGTGAAGGCGCCCGCGAAGGTGTCCTCCATCGTGCTCGACAGCGGCGGGCACAACTTCACGACCTGGCGGCGGGAGATCCCGCCGGCCCTCCAGTGGCTGAGTGCCCGGCTCGGCGAGGACTGAACCGGGGCGGCCCTCATACGGTGGTGATCGTCGCCACCGTCTCCACCGCGACCTCCGCGCGCGGTACGTCCTGGGCGTCGGCGTCGATCGAGCGGCGCAGGGCCTCGTGCAGCCGGGCGGGGGTCAGCACGCCGAGGAAGCGGCCCTCGCTCTCCTTGTCGATGACCGCGATCCAGCCCGCGTCGTGCTGGAGCATGGTGGCGAACGCCTGCTTGAGGGGCGCGCCGAGCGGCAGCCAGGCCTCCATCCGGCGGGCGTGCTCGCGGACGGTTCCCTCGGCCGTGGCGCCGGTGGCGGCGTCGGCGGGGATCCAGCCGTGGAGGTTGTCCCGGCCGTCCAGGACGACCGCCCAGCGCGCGCCCTCGGACCTGAGCCGTTCGGTGGCCGTGGCCAGCGGGTCGTCGAGGTGGACGACCGGCGGCTGGTCGAGGTCGCTCTCCTCGATGGGCGTCACGGAGAGCCGCTTCAGCCCACGGTCCGCGCCGACGAAGTCGGCCACGTACGGGGTGGCGGGGGCGCCGAGCACGGTGGCCGGGGAGTCGAACTGCTCGATGCGGCCCTGCCCGTACACGGCGATGCGGTCGCCGAGGCGGACGGCCTCCTCGATGTCGTGCGTGACGAACAGCACGGTCTTGCGGACCTGGGCCTGGAGTTTCAGGAATTCGTTCTGGAGTCGTTCGCGGACGACCGGGTCGACCGCCCCGAAAGGCTCGTCCATCAGGAGAACGGGCGGATCGGCGGCCAATGCGCGGGCCACACCGACGCGTTGGCGCTGACCGCCGGAAAGCTGTTCCGGATAGCGGTCACCATAAACGGACGGGTCGAGTCCGACGAGGTCGAGGAGTTCGGCAGCGCGTTCGCGTCCCTTTCCGCGCTTCCAGCCCAGCAGATGGGGAACGGTCGCGGTGTTCTCCAGCACCGTCCTGTGCGGGAAGAGACCCACCTGCTGGATCACATAGCCGATGCGACGGCGCAGGTGGACGGGGTCGATGGTGGATATGTCGTCCCCGTCGAGGAATATCCCGCCCTCGGTCGGTTCGATCAGCCGGTTCACCATCTTCATGGTGGTCGTCTTGCCGCATCCGGAAGGTCCGACGAGCGTGACCAGTTCACCCTCGGCGACCTCGAAGGAAAGGTCGTCGACGGCGGTGGTGCCATCGGCGTACCGCTTGGTGACGTGCTCGAAACGGATCATGGTTCCCCATTGTGGAGGGCGTTTGGTGAAGAGCATGTTGCCGGAATGCGACACCCCTCCGCGATGGTCAGTGGTCGAGGATAGGCTCGTCAGTCATCAGTTCGATCCGGGGAGATCCCGGGCAGACGAGGGAAAGCGGGAGGTGGGGGGCGGATGGCCGAGCAGAGTTGCCTGGTGACGAACGACTGGATCTGCGGGGAGTATCTGCGCTCCCGCAGTCAGGAGTTGACCGACGCGACCGTGCAGCACATCGGGATCACGGTGGTCTCGGTGCTGATCGGGCTCGCGGTGGCCCTCCCGCTGGCGTTGCTCGCCCGCCGGGGCCCGCGTTTCGCCGGACCGGTGCTCGGGCTGACGACCGTGCTCTACACCGTGCCGTCGCTGGCGATGTTCTCGCTGCTGCTGCCCCTGTTCGGGCTGTCGGCCGCGCTCGTGGTGACGGGCCTGGTGCTCTATTCGCTGACCATCCTCGTGCGCAACATCCTGGCCGGGCTCGCGGCGGTGCCGCAGGAGGCCAGGGAGGCCGCCCGCGGCATGGGGTACGGGCCGGCCCGGCTGCTGTGGGAGGTGGAGCTCCCGCTGGCGCTGCCCGCGGTGATGGCCGGACTGCGGATAGCCACCGTGTCGACGGTCGCGCTGACCACGGTCGGCTCGCTCGTCGGCAAGGGGGGCCTCGGCAATCTCATCGAGGACGCGCTGCCCAGCTTCTTCAAGGCCCAGGTGCTCGCCGCATCGGTCCTGTGTGTGCTGCTCGCGGTGGTGGCGGACCTGCTGTTGCTCGGCCTCCAGCGGCTGCTGACGCCCTGGACCCGCATATCCGGGGGTGCGGGGGCCGCCCCGGCGAAGACGGACGCGGGACCGCCCGCCCCGGCGACCGTGGAGGTGGGCTGACCCGTGGGAGTCATCGGCGACGCCTGGACCTGGCTGACCACCGGGGCCAACTGGTCGGGCGACGGCGGAGCCGCGCACCGGCTCGGCGAGCATCTGTACGTGAGCGGGGTCGCCCTCGCGGTGGCCTGCGCGATCGCCCTGCCGATCGCCCTGTATCTGGGGCACATCGGCAAGGGCGGCGCGCTCGCCGTGAACCTCTCCAACGTGGGGCGGGCCGTCCCGGTCTTCGCGGTGCTGGCCCTGTTCATGGTCACGTCCCTGCGCAACTCGGGGTACTGGCCCACGATCATCGCGCTGGTCCTGTTCGCGGTGCCGCCCCTGCTGACCAATGCCTATGTCGGCATGCGGGAGGTGGACCGGGCCGTGGTGGAGGCCGCGCGCGGCATGGGGATGTCGGGCGGGCAGCTCTTCGTCCGGGTCGAGCTGCCGCTCGCTTACCCGATGATCATGACCGGGCTGCGGTCCGCCGCCGTCCAGGTCGTGGCCACCGCGTCGATCGCCGCCATGGTCGGTCTCGGCGGTCTCGGCCGGATCATCACCGCCGGGTTCAACACCTACGACACCGCCCAGGTCTTCGCGGGCGCGGTCCTGGTCGCCGGTCTCGCCCTGGTGGTGGAGGGCGTGCTGGTGGGCCTCGACCGGCTGCTGTCCCCGCTGCGCCGCCGCAGGCCCGCGTGAGCGCACATCACCTCGTTCCGGCTCACCTCGTTCCAGATCATCTCGTTTCGGATCACCTTTCTTCTGGTCACTTTCCTTCTGTTCGGACGGAGAACAACTCATGAGCAGGACCTCGCGGATAGCCGGAGCGGTCATCGGCATGGTGGCGCTGGCCGGGTCGCTCGCGGCCTGTGGTGGCGACAGCCTGGAGCAGGAGAAGAGCGGCTCCGGCTCCTCGGCCGGCGGCGACGGCAAGAAGGGGGCCCTGGTCGTCGGGTCGGCCTCCTTCACCGAGTCCAAGGTGCTGGCCGAGCTGTACGCCCAGGTCCTCGGCGACGCCGGGTACAGCACCTCGGTCACCACGGTGAAGAACCGTGAGCTGTACGAGCCGTCGCTGGAGAAGGGCGAGATCGACGTCGTGCCGGAGTACGCGGCCACGCTCGCCGAGTTCCTCAACGCCAAGGTCAACGGAGCCGACAAGGCCCAGGCCGAGCCCGTGGCCTCCGGGGACGTCGAGGCCACGGTCTCCGCGCTGAAGCAGCTCGCCGAGCCGCTGGGCCTCACGGTCCTCCCGGCCGGAAAGGCCGTGGACCAGAACGCCTTCGCGGTGTCGAAGGAATTCGCCGACAAGAACAGCCTCAAGACGCTTTCCGATCTCGGGAAGTCGAAGCTGAAGGTGAAGATCGCGGCGGGCGACGAGTGCGAGGTGCGGCCGTTCTGCGCACCCGGTCTGAAGAAGACGTACGGCATCGACGTCACCGGGATCGACCCCAAGGGCGTCGGCACCCCGGTGTCCAAGCAGGCCGTCCGGGACGGCAAGGTCCAGCTGGTTCTGACGACCACCACGGACGCGGTGCTGGACGGGCTGGTGTTCCTGGAGGACGACAAGAAGCTCCAGAACGCGGACAACGTTCTTCCCGTGCTGAATGCCAAGGACGCGGGCGACCCGGAGATCGCCGACGCCCTCGGCAGGATCACCGCCGCGCTCACCACGGAAGACCTCGCCGAGCTGAACCGGAAGGTCGACGCCGAGCGCGCCAAGCCGGCCGATGTGGCCAAGGAGTATCTGGAGTCGAAGAACCTGATCAAGAAGTAGCGTCGATCAGGGAGGTCCGGGAGATCCTTGCGAGCCCGGAGATCTCTGCGACCCGGAGATCTCTGCGACCCGGAGATCTCTGCGAACCCGGAAAAGGGTCCGGGCGGAGTGGCTGCGGCGTGCTTTGGGGGGCCGCGAGGTAACCGGCGGGGAACAGATTCCCGGGCGGCTCCCCAAGTGGCCCGCACACACGGTAAATTTCAGGCCATGCCACGTGGACGCCACCGCCATTCGCCGCCTCTCCACAGAATCCTGCCGCCCTCCGTGGTGGCGGGTGTGTCGGTCGTCGGTGCCGCCGGCGCCTGGCTGCTGGCCGAACCCCTGGCCCTGCGCGGCCTGGTGGCCGCCGTGGCGGCCGCCGCCGTCACCGGCGCGTATCTGATGCGCAGCTGGGACCGGGCCGCGGGGCTGCGCGTCGCCGAGCTGACCCGCGCCCGGGCCAGTGACGAATGGCGGGCCGAGGAGCGGATAGCCGAGCTGGAGCAGGACCTGGAGGAGTCGCGCGAGCTGCGCACCCGTCTGGAGACCAAGCTCCGGCGCAAGCGGGTGGAGCTCGCGGGGCTGCGCGGGGAGCACGCCGGACTGCTCCGCCGTTACGCCAACGCCGAGGCCGAGCGGGCCAGCGCGCTGGAGGGCCGCAGGCAGCTCGCCATCGAGGCCGCGGCCCCCAAGGAGCTGTTGCCCGCGCGGTCCACGCCGACCCCCGAGTCGTACCGGCGCGCGGACGAGGCCTTGATGAACCTCACGCGGAACGCGGCGCCCCAGGAGACCCGCCGCACGGTGGAGGCGGTCCGGCAGCGTCAGCTCGCCGTCGCCGAGCGGCACCGGGATGGGGAGGCGGAGAGCCCGGAGGGGAAGCGGGCGGCGGCCACCGGGGCGGGCGAGCACCGGGCCCACCAGCACGGCCGCCCTTCGACCACCCCGCCCGCCCCGGCCACGAACGCGCAGCACCCCGCACAGAGCACCACCCCGGCCACGGACGAGCAGAACACGGCGGAGAGCAACGCGCAGAGCACGGCACAGAACACCGCCCCGGCCTCCATCGCGCCGGTGCGGGCGCCGCGAGCGATCGCCGCGGCCTCGGCCGTCGTCCCGCCCGCCGCCCGCCGCCAGCTGGTCCCTCAGGGAAACTTCGACTTCTTCGGTACCCAGAACGCCCAGCGGACGAAGGCCGCGATCGAGTCCGTGCAGAACGAGGACCTCGCGGACGTCGTCGGCGAGGAGGCGCTCGCCGCCCACCGCACGGCGGTCGTGGACAACCGGGCCGTCGGCAAGGTCATCGACCTCACCGCGCACGACGAGACCGAGCAGATCGACGTGGCCCAACTGCGCGGCGCGGTCTCTTGAGCCCGGCGGGGCCCGGCCCCGCCCGCCACGGGGCCCGCTACTTGTCGATGTCCCCGACGACGAAGAACAGCGAGCCCAGGATCGCCACCATGTCGGCGACCAGGGTGCCCGGCAGCAGCTCGGTGAGCGCCTGGATGTTGTTGAACGAGGCGGAGCGCAGCTTCAGCCGGTAGGGCGTCTTCTCGCCCTTGGAAACCAGGTAGTAGCCGTTGACGCCGAGCGGGTTCTCCGTCCAGGCGTAGGTGTGGCCCTCGGGGGCCTTGAGCACCTTGGGCAGGCGCTGGTTGATCGGCCCCGGCGCCAGTCCGGCCATCCGGTCCAAACAGGCGTCCGCCAGATCCAGGGAGTTGAGCGTCTGCTCCAGCAGGCACTCGAAGCGGGCCAGACAGTCGCCCTCGGGCCGGGTCACCACCTTCAGGGTGTCCCGCAGCTCCCCGTACGCCAGATACGGCTCGTCGCGCCGCAGGTCGAAGTCGACGCCCGAGGCGCGGGCGATCGGCCCCGACACCCCGTACGCGTGCACCGCTTCGGCGGACAGTACGCCCACGTCGCGCGTACGGCCCCGGAAGATCTCGTTGCCGAGGACCAGGTTCTCGTACACGTCCATGCGGGAGCGGACGGAGGCGACGGCGTCCCGGACCCGGCCGGTCCAGCCCGCCGGGATGTCCTCCTTCAGGCCTCCGACCCGGTTGAACATGTAGTGCATCCGCCCGCCGGAGACCTCCTCCATCACCGCCTGGAGCTCCTCGCGCTCCCGGAAGGCGTGGAAGACCGGGGTGATGCCGCCGAGTTCGAGGGGGTAGGAGCCGAGGAACATCAGATGGTTGAGGACCCGGTTCAGCTCGGCGAGCAGCGTCCGCGTCCACACGGCGCGCTCGGGGACCTCCATGCCGAGCATCCGCTCGACGGCCATCACGACGCCCAGCTCGTTCGAGAACGCGGACAGCCAGTCGTGGCGGTTGGCCAGCATGACGATCTGCCGGTAGTCACGGGCCTCGAAGAGCTTCTCCGCGCCCCGGTGCATATAGCCGATGACCGGCTCCGCGTGCTGGACGCGCTCGCCGTCCAGCACGATCCGCAGCCGGAGGACCCCGTGCGTCGAGGGGTGCTGGGGGCCGATGTTGAGCACCATGTCGGTGCTCTCCGCCGCTCCGCCGATGCCGATCGTCGTCTCCGTCATGCGGGACAGTATTCCCTGACCGTTCGTTCCCTGACGGGGGCGGGCGGCGGGTGTCACGGGGGCAGGGCCGGCAGCCCCACCCGGTGCAGCAGCCAGCCGAAGTCGCCGAGGCCGCCGCGCGCGGTCAGCTCCGCCGCCTCGCCCGCCGCCGCCAGCGCGCGTACGTAACCCGCCGGGTCGGTGGTGGCCAGGCTCAGCGGCGGCCGGTCGCCGCCGACACCGAGGCGGCGCAGCGCGGCCCGCTGGTCGGTCAGCTCGGTGCTCGCGTCGGTCCCCGCCGCCGTGACCGATTCCGCGACCGGCTCCGTGACCGCCGCCGCGCAGGCGTCCAGCGCCACATGCGCGGTCAGGTCGCAGGACCCGTCCGGCACCGGGCGCACCTCGCGCCCGCCCCGGAAGCCGGTCAGCGTCCCGAAGGGCGGGCGGGCGTCCTGCCCGTGCGCGTAGTCCACCGCCACCGCGAGACCGGCGGCCAGGGAACCCACGGCTCCGGCCCAGGCGGCGTCCCGGGGGCGGCCGATCTCCGCCCGCTCGCCCGGCACGGACAGCGGCCACCAGCGCTCCAGCCACGCGGCGTCCGCCCCGGTCACCGGAGCGCCCAGGCGCTCCGCACCGTCCGAGGTCCGCACCTGGACGTACCGGGGAACACCCTCCGCGTCCGCCTCCGCCACCTCCACCGGAACGTTGTCCAGCCACTCGTTGGCGAACAGCAGACCGGTGACCCCGGCCGGCGGCTCGGCGCACCACTCGATCCGGGGATCCAGTCCCGGCGGCCGGGCGGCGACCTCGACGGCGTACGGGGTCACGTCCGGCGCCTCCGGCCGTGCGGCCAGCGCGGCCAGCACTCCGGTCAGCAGCTCGCCGCGCCCCGCCCCCACATCGACCAGTGCGACCGTCCCGGTGTTCAGCTCCCGCGCGATTCCGGTCAACAGCCGGGCCACCGCGCCCGCGAAGAGCGGCGAGGCGTGCACCGAGGTACGGAAGTGGCCCGCGGGTCCCTTCGGGCTCCGCGCCGGGCTGCGATAAAAGCCCACATCCCCGTACAGAGCGGCCTGAGCCGCCTCCCGCCAACCGCGCCATTCGTCCGTCACGTAGGCAAGTCTCCACCTTGGGGAGTACGGTCCCAGGACCCGGATCGACCCTCCGGTTGACCCGGGCACCGATCACCTGTCCCTACGCTTAGTCACGTGCAGCGCCTCTACGACTTCATCCGCAGACACCCGACGGGCGTCGACGTCTTCTGGGCCGTCTTCCTCCTCGGGCTCTCCGGCATGTCGATGGTGTCGGGCGCGTACGACGCCGGGCGCGAGGAGCTCGTCGCGGTCCCGGTCGCGCTGGGGCTCTCCACCGTCGTGGCGCTGCGCCGCAAGGCCCCCGAGAAGATGCTGCTGCTCGCCATCCTGGTGGGCGTCGTGCAGCTGGTGTTCAACGTCCGGCCGGGCATCGGGAACTTCGCGATGCTGGTGATCACGTACACCGTGGCCACGGTGGGCGAGCGCTGGGCGTCCCGGCTCGCGCTGATCTGCAGCATGAGCGCTGGGGCCCTGTCCCAGCTGCGGTGGGACGCCGAGCCCGGCGCGTCCTGGGCCGAGAAGGTCTTCGTGACGATCATCATGACCGTGCCGTTCGTGCTGGCCTGGGTGCTCGGGGACTCGCTGCGCACCCGGCGCGCCTATTTCGACCAGCTGGAGGAGCGTGCCGCCCGCCTGGAGCGGGAACGCGAGGCGCAGTCCAAGGTCGCGGTCGCCGCCGAGCGGGCCCGGATCGCCCGGGAGCTGCACGACGTCGTCGCGCACAACGTGTCCGTGATGGTCGTCCAGGCCGACGGTGCCGCCTATGTCATGGACGCCGCCCCCGACCAGGCCAAGCAGGCCCTGGAGACCATCTCCAGCACCGGCCGCCAGGCGCTCGCGGAGATGCGGCGGCTGCTCGGTGTGCTGCGGACCGGTGACGCCCCGGAGAGCGGGGAGTACGTCCCCCAGCCCGACGTCGAACAGATCGAGGACCTGGTCGCGCAGGTGCGGCAGACCGGCCTGGAGGTCGACTTCAAGGTCGAGGGCACCCCGCGTCCGCTGCCCAGCGGCGTGGAGCTGACCGCGTACCGGGTGGTGCAGGAGGCCCTGACGAACACCCGCAAGCACGGCGGCCCCGACGCCGGGGCCAGCGTCCGGCTGGTGTACTTCGACGACGGTCTCGGGCTGCTGATCGAGGACGACGGCCGGGGCGCGGCGCACGAGCTGTACGAGGACGGCGGCGCGGACGGCGCCGGACACGGGATGATCGGGATGCGGGAGCGGGTCGGCATGGTGGGAGGCACCCTGGACGCGGGGCCCCGGCCCGGCGGCGGCTTCCGGATCAGCGCGCTGCTGCCGCTGAAGCCCTCGGACTGACCCGCCCCACGACTTCCCGGCCCCGGCCCGACCACGACCGATCAGACCACGACCGGCCCGACGCCCGCCCCGACGACCGACCGATCGACTGACCTCAGGACAGGACACGTTCCCATGACCATGGCCATCCGCGTGATGCTCGTCGACGACCAGGTGCTGCTGCGGACCGGCTTCCGGATGGTGCTCGCCGCCCAGCCCGACATGGAGGTGGTCGCCGAGGCCGGTGACGGGGCGGAGGCGATCGAGATGCTGCGGTCCACCGCCGTCGACGTGGTCCTGATGGACGTCCGCATGCCCCGGCTGGACGGCGTCGAGGCGACCCGCCGGATCTGCGCGCAGCAGGACCCGCCGAAGGTGCTCATCCTGACCACCTTCGACCTCGACGAGTACGCCTTCTCCGGGTTGAAGGCGGGGGCCAGCGGTTTCATGCTCAAGGACGTGCCGCCCGCCGAGCTGCTCGCCGCGATCCGTTCGGTGCACAGCGGCGACGCGGTCGTCGCCCCCTCCACCACCCGCCGGCTGCTCGACCGCTTCTCGCCGATGCTGCCCAGTGGCGAGAAGGAGCCGAAGAACAAGCACGTCGGCAAGCTCACCGAACGCGAACGGGAAGTCATGCTCCTGGTCGCCCAGGGTCTCTCCAACGGGGAGATCGCGGCCCGGCTCGTACTCTCCGAGGCCACGGTCAAGACGCACGTCGGCCGCATCCTCACCAAGCTCAACCTCCGCGACCGGGTCCAGGTCGTCGTCCTCGCCTACGAGACCGGCCTGGTCAGGGCCGGCGGCGGCGCGGGCTGAGGGGAGACCGGGGAGCGGCCCGGCGGGCTCAGCGCAGGACGCCCTCCAGGAAGTCGCTGCCGAGCCGGGCGACGACCGTCAGGTCCAGCTGGTGCAGGACATAGCGGCCCCGGCGGCGCGTGGTGACCAGGCCCGCCTTCTTGAGCACCGAGAGGTGCCGCGACACCTCGGGCGCGGTGATGCTGTGCGATTCGGCCAGTTCGCCCGTGGTGTACGGGGAGCGGGCGAGGTTGCGGCACAGCCGCATCCGCATCGGGTGGGCCAGGGCCTCCATCCGGCGCTGGAGCTGTTCCACGGAGGCGGGCGACGGCAGGTCGGGCAGCCGGACCGGGTAGTGGATCACGGGGCGCCAGTGGCGGGCGTGCAGCACGGTCAGGTGCGGCCAGCCGAAGCTGGTGGGGACGAGAGTGAGGCCGAGGCCGACCTCCGGGGCGACGGCCGTGGTCCGGCCCTCGGTCAGTTTGTCGACGGTGATCCGCTCCGCGGCCTCGTCCAGGGCCACGGCCGAGGAGACGGCGCCGATCGCGTCGGCGAGCCCCTTGCGTCGCAGCAACTCCGTCTTGTGCCGGGCGTCGGCGACCAGCTGGACGGAGACCCGCCGCCAGGTGTCGGCGAAGAACGCCTGGTCGCAGTCCTCCAGAAGCCGCCGGATCCATCCGCGTACGGAGACGGGGTCGGCCAGCAGCCGCTTGGTGAACTCCACCTGGCGCGGGCCGCGCGCCGCCGCCATGTCCAGGACCCGGGCCCGCATCCCCGCGTCCACCAGCGGTGACGGGGCGTCGGCCCCGTACATGCTGGAGCAGGTGAACTCGGTGGCCGCCGTGACGAACCGTTCGTCGTCGAGCCGGTCCAGGATGTCCAGGTCCTCCGCGAGGGTCGCCCCGGTCCTGCCGTCGCCGCCGCGGATGCCGGAGAACGGCAGGAAGATGTCGGCGAAGGTGTTCCGCCAGAGGAACTCCGCCTCCAGCAGCCGGTCCGCGAGGTCGGGCTCCAGGGCCGCCGCGGTCGCGGTGGTCCAGCCGTGCAGCCCCGGATGGTGGCCGGGCTCGGAGAGCGCATGCAGGGCGAGGCCCAGCTCGGCCAGGGGAGAGGTCGCGAAAACGACGCGGTCGGCGGGGAGTCCCGCGATGTCTATGTGCACGCTCACCCCTCCATAGTGGGGGTATGGTCCCGGGCCCGACGTTCCGATTGACGGTGGCCGTCAATCAACGCGCGGGCCCACCACGGGCCGCGCAGGCTGAACAGCATGGACGCCATCCAGCAGCACATGCTCGACACCTACCGCGCGGCCCAGCGGTCGGAGCCCGCGCCGCCGCCCCCGGGCCGCCACGACCGCTCGGTCCTGCGCGACCTGTACAGACACTGGCTCACACACCCGCCGACTCGCCGCACCGCCCCGTCCAGCCGGTCCGGCGTTTGAGGGCGGAACCCCGGGGCCCGGGGGCCGGCACTGAACAGGACCCCGGGCAGCCCGGGGGCCCCGCCCCGAACGAGGCCGCCCCCCCCACGAGGCCGCGGCCTAACTCACAAACCCCACGAACCCCGCCACCGCATCCCGCACATCCCCCGCCGACCACTCCAGCCCCGCGCCCCCCACCGTCACCTCGGTGAACGACGTCCCCGGCGGCAGCCCCGCCCCGCCCGTCCCCGCGAACCAGCGCCGGAACAGGGCCACCCCCGTCTCCTCCGCCTGCCGCACCGACGCCTCGTCCAGCACCTCCGTCCCGTACGGCAGCCAGACCTGGAACTGATGCGTGTGCGGCGGCTCCGGATGCACCCGGAACCACGGCACCCCCGCCGCCGCGAACCCGTCCGCCAGCGCCCCGGCCACCACCTTCGCGTGGGCCACGTACGACGGGAGGCGCGGCAGCTCCCGCTCCAGTCCGACCAGCGCGGACAGCGCCGCCGGGAACTGCTGGAAGAGCTGGCCCCCGTACCGGTGACGCCACACCCGCGCCTCCTCCACCAGCGTCGAGGGCCCCGCCAGCACCGCCCCGGACAGCCCGTCCAGCGACTTGTAGAAGGACACGTACACGCTGTCCGCAAGACCCGCGATCTCCGACAGCTCGCGCCCGAAGTGCGGACCGCACTCCCACAGCCGCGCCCCGTCGAAGTGGACGACCGCGTCCCGCTCCCGGGCCGCGTCCACCACCGCCGTCAGCTCCTCCCAGGACGGCAGGACGAACCCGGCGTCCCGCAACGGCAGCTCCAGCATCAGCGTGCCGAACGGCTCCGGGAACCCCCGGACCTCCTCCGCGTCCGGCAGCCGCGGCTCCGACGTCGGATGCACCGTGCGCAGTCCGCTCACCACTCCCAGCGCCCCGCCCTCGTGCACCTCCGGGTGGGACAGGGGATGCAGCGCCACCGTCGCGTTGCCCGTGCGGCCGGCCCAGCACCGCAGCGCGACCTGCTGGGCCATCGTCCCGGTCGGGAAGAACGCCGCCGCCTCCATCCCCAGCAGCCCGGCCGCCCGCCGCTCCAGATCGGCGACGACCCCGCCCCCGTACACATCGGTCCAGTCGTCCGGATCGTGTACGGACGGGGCGTCGGCGGCCAGCGCCGCCAGCCGTTCGCCGAGCGTGCCGTCCGCGCCCACCCGGGCCAGCACCCGCCGCGCACCCCGCCACGCGGTCAGCCTGCGCCGCCGCTGCTCCTGCTCATCCATGGTCGCCATGGGACGATCATCACCCGGACCTCCGGCGGAGCGCCCGCGCGATTCCGTCCCGCCCGGAAAGTTATCCACAGGCTGTGGGCGGGGGCGGGGCTCCTCCGAAACGCTGGCGTAGCATGCAGAGAAGTCGTCCGGTACCCCCTGCGGACTGGAACGGAAGGCCATCGCCGCGTGAACGCATCAGTTTCGAAGGAACCCCTCGACGCGAGGGACCGCCCCGCCCGTCTCACGGTCGGCGTCGTCGGCGCGGGCCGGGTCGGACCCGCCCTCGCCGCGTCGCTCCAGCTCGCCGGGCACCGCCCGGTCGCCGTGTCCGGCGTCTCCGACGCCTCCCGCCGCCGCGCCGCGGCCCTCCTCCCCGACGTGCCCCTGGTGGAGCCCGCCGAGGTGCTGGCCCGCGCCGAGCTGGTGCTCCTGACCGTCCCCGACGACGTGCTGCCCACGCTGGTCGAGGGCCTCGTCGAGACCGGCGCCGTCCGGCCGGGCCAGCTCCTCGCCCACACCTCCGGGCGGTACGGGGCGAAGGTGCTGGACCCCGCGCTGCGGGCCGGGGCGCTGCCGCTCGCGCTGCACCCCGCGATGACGTTCACCGGCACCGCCGTCGACGTCCCTAGGCTCGCGGGCTGCTCCTTCGGCGTCACCGCTCCCGAGGGGCTGCGGCTCGCGGCCGAGGCCCTGGTCATCGAGATGGGCGGCGAGCCCGAGTGGATCGCAGAGGAGTCGCGCCCGCTCTACCACGCGGCCCTCGCGCTGGGTGCGAACCACCTGGTCACCCTGGTCGCCCAGTCGATGGAGCTGCTGACCAAGGCCGGGGTCGCCGCCCCGGACCGGATGCTCGGCCCGCTGCTCGGCGCCGCCCTGGACAACGCCCTGCGTTCCGGTGACGCCGCGCTGACCGGCCCGGTCGCCCGGGGGGACGCGGGCACGGTCGCCGCCCACATCGGCGAGCTGCGCGCCCATGCCCCGCAGGCGGTGGCCGGATATGTCGCGATGGCCCGCGCCACGGCCGACCGGGCGCTCGCCCACGGCCTGCTCAAGGCCGAGCTGGCCGAGGACCTCCTCGTCGTCCTGGCCGACCAGGAGCGCCGCCCCGGCGGCGCCGGACCGGGGGAGACCCGATGACACGCACGGTGCGGACCACCCTCCTGCGCACGGCCGCCGAGCTCGACGCGCTGCCCCGCCCCGCCGGGGCCGAGCGGGCCGTCGTCATGACGATGGGCGCGCTGCACGACGGCCACGCCACCCTGATCCGCGCGGCCCGGGAAGCGGCAGGACCGCACGGCCAGGTCGTGGTCACCGTCTTCGTGAACCCGCTCCAGTTCGGCGAGGCCGCCGACCTGGACCGCTATCCGCGCACCCTGGACGCCGACCTGGAGACCGCCGCGGCGGCGGGCGCCGACGCGGTCTTCGCCCCCGGCGTCGACGAGGTCTACCCGGGCGGCGAACCCCAGGTCCGGATCACCGCGGGCCCCATGGGCGAGCGCCTCGAAGGCGCGTCCCGCCCCGGCCACTTCGACGGGATGCTCACCGTCGTCGCCAAGCTCCTCCACCTCACCCGCCCCGACGAGGCGTTCTACGGGCAGAAGGACGCCCAGCAGCTCGCCCTGATCCGCCGTATGGTCCGGGACCTGAATTTCGGCGTCCGGATCACCGGCGTCCCCACCGTCCGGGACGAGGACGGCCTCGCGCTCTCCAGCCGCAACCGTTTCCTCTCCCCGCAGGAGCGGCACACCGCCCTGGCCCTGCCCCGCGCCCTGTTCGCGGCCCAGGACCGGCTCGCCGCCCAGCAGGCCCTGCACGAGCGGGCCAGGGCCACCGCGCCCGGCGGCGACCGGGCCGCCGGGCTCAACAGACTGGGCGAGGCCCGGGCCGCCGCCGACGCCCAGGCCGTGGCGCTGGTCCGGCCGGGCGGGGCGCCCGCAGCCGTCCGCGCCGCCGCCCGGACGATCCTGGACGAGGCCGCCGCCCGCGACCGGGTCCCGCTCGTCCTGGACTACCTGGCCCTGGTGGACCCGGCGGACTTCACCGAGATCCCGGACGACCGCGAGAGCGGGGAGGCGATCCTCGCCGTCGCGGCCCGGGTCGGGAACACCCGCCTCATCGACAACATCCCCCTCACCTTCGGAGCCCTGACGTGACCGGAATACGGCTGACCGCCCCCGCCCCCGGCTGGGCCATCGACGCGGACGTCGTGGTGGTCGGCTCCGGCGTCGCCGGGCTCACCGCCGCCCTGCGGTGCGCCGCCGCCGGCCTGGACACCGTCGTCGTCACCAAGGCCCGGCTCGACGACGGTTCGACCCGCTGGGCCCAGGGCGGCATCGCCGCGGCGCTCGGCGAGGGCGACACCCCCGAGCAGCACCTCGACGACACCCTCGTCGCGGGCGCGGGCCTCTGCGACGAGGAGGCCGTGCGCACCCTGGTCACCGAGGGCCCCGACGCCGTACGCCGGCTGATCACCACCGGCGCCCACTTCGACACCACCGACAGCGGCGACATCGCGCTCACCCGCGAGGGCGGCCACCACCGCCGCCGCATCGCCCACGCGGGCGGCGACGCGACCGGCGCGGAGATCTCCCGCGCCCTGGTCGAGGCGGTCCGCGAAGCCACCCTGCACACCATCGAGAACGCCCTCGTCCTGGACCTGCTGACGGACGCCGAAGGCCGTACGGCGGGCGTCTCGCTGCACGTCATGGGAGAGGGGCAGCACGACGGCGTCGGCGCGGTCCGGGCCCCCTCGGTGGTCCTCGCCACCGGCGGGATGGGCCAGGTCTTCTCCGCCACCACCAACCCCTCCGTCTCCACCGGCGACGGCGTGGCGCTCGCGCTGCGGGCCGGAGCGGAGGTCTCCGACCTGGAGTTCGTCCAGTTCCACCCCACGGTCCTCTTCCTCGGCGCGGACTCCGAAGGTCAGCAGCCGCTGGTCTCCGAGGCCGTACGGGGCGAGGGCGCGCATCTCGTCGACGCCGACGGCGTCCGCTTCATGCTCGGACAGCACGAGCTGGCCGAGCTGGCCCCGCGCGACATCGTCGCCAAGGGCATCACGCGCCGCATGCACGAGAAGGGCGCCGAGCACATGTATCTGGACGCCCGGCACTTCGGGGCGGCCATGTGGGAGCAGCGCTTCCCCACCATCCTGGCCGCCTGCCGGTCCCACGGCATCGACCCGGTGACCGAGCCGATCCCGGTCGCCCCGGCCGCGCACTACGCCTCCGGCGGCGTCCGCACGGACCTGCGCGGCCGCACCACCGTCCCCGGCCTGTACGCCTGCGGCGAGGTCGCCTGCACCGGAGTCCACGGGGCCAACCGCCTCGCGTCCAACTCCCTGCTGGAGGGCCTGGTCTTCGCCGAGCGCATCGCCGCCGACATCGCCGAGGTCCGCCCGCCCCGCACGGAACCGGCCGAGTCCTCCCGGGCGGTGGGCGACCTGGTCCCGCTGCTGGCACCCGAGGCCCGCACGGCGATCCAGCGCACGATGACCCGGGGCGCCGGAGTCCTGCGCTCCGCCGACTCCCTGGCCGCCGCCGTCGAGGAGCTGGAGACCCTGCACCGGGAAGCCGCCGCGGAGGCGGACGGGGCCAAGGCGGTCGTCCCCGGGGTCGACGCCTGGGAGGCCACCAATCTGCTCCTGGTCTCCCGGGTCCTGGTCGCCGCCGCCCGGGAACGCGAGGAGACCCGCGGCTGCCACTGGCGCGAGGACCGGCCCGACCGCGACGACGCCCACGGCCGCCGCCACCTGGTCGTCCGCATCGCGCCGGACCGCACCCCGGTCGTCCACCGCACGGAGACCGCCGCATTCCCGCCCGTACGCCCGTCGGATTGAGCAGACTGCTGGAAGCAGCCGCTCCGCCGCCCCCGCGCGGAGCAGCACCGGCCACACCCAGCACCGGCCACACCCAGCATCGGCAACCCCGCACCATCGGCACCACCCGAAGCACCAGCCGCACCCGCACCACCAGCCACGTCCCCGAGGAGCCGACACCGTGAGCACGCCCGAAGAGAATCCGCGCCCCACTCCCGTGGACGTACCGCTGATCAGCGTCGGCGCGCCCGCATCGTCCGAGGCCCCGGAAGGCGGCTGCGGCGACGGCTGCGGTTGCGGCGAGGGCTTCGACCCCGACGCCCTGGAGTGCGGCCTCGACCCCGCGCTCGCCCTGCTGCTGGCCGAGGCGGGGCTCGACCCCGTCCAGGTCGAGGACGTCGCGCATGTGGCGATCGAGGAGGACCTTGACGGCGGGGTGGACGTCACGACCGTGGCGACCGTCCCCGAGGACGCCGTGGTCACCGGTGACTTCACCGCCCGCGAGGCCGGCGTGGTCGCCGGGCTGCGGGTCGCCGAGGCGGTCCTGTCGATCGTCTGCACCGAGGAGTTCGAGGTCGAGCGGCATGTCGAGGACGGCGACCGGATCGTCCCCGGCCAGAAGCTGCTGACCGTCACCACCCGCACCCGGGACCTGCTGACCGGCGAGCGCAGCGCGCTCAACCTGCTCTGCCGCCTCTCGGGCATCGCCACCGCCACCCGCGCCTGGGCGGACGTGCTGGAGGGCTCCAAGGCCAAGGTCCGCGACACCCGCAAGACGACGGCGGGCCTGCGCGCCCTGGAGAAGTACGCGGTGCGCTGCGGCGGCGGCGTCAACCACCGGATGTCGCTCTCGGACGCGGCCCTGGTCAAGGACAACCACGTGATCGCCGCGGGGGGAGTCGCGGAGGCGTTCCGGAGGGTGCGCGCCGAGTTCCCCGAGCTGCCCATCGAGGTCGAGGTCGACACGCTGGAGCAGGTCCGCGAGGTACTGGACGCGGGCGTCGACCTGATCCTGCTGGACAACTTCACCCCGGCCGAGACCGCCGAGGCGGTCGCCCTGGTCGACGGCCGGGCGATCCTGGAGTCCTCGGGCCGCCTCACCCTCGACTCGGCCCGCGCCTACGCCGACGCGGGCGTCGACTATCTCGCGGTCGGCGCGCTCACCCACTCCTCGCCGATCCTCGACATCGGCCTGGACTTCCGCGACGCGGACGCGTCCCCCTCCGCCGGGGACGACGCCTGATGCTGCTCACCATCGACGTCGGCAACACGCACACGGTCCTCGGCCTCTTCGACGGTGAGGAGATCGTCGAGCACTGGCGGATCTCCACCGACGCCCGCCGCACCGCGGACGAGCTGGCCGTCCTGCTCCAGGGCCTGATGGGCATGCACCCGCTGCTCGGCATGGAGCTGGGCGACGGCATCGAGGGCATCGCGATCTGCGCCACCGTCCCCTCGGTCCTGCACGAGCTGCGGGAGGTCACCCGTCGCTACTACGGCGACGTCCCCGCCGTACTGGTCGAGCCCGGGGTCAAGACGGGCGTGCCGGTCCTGATGGACAACCCCAAGGAGGTCGGCGCCGACCGCATCATCAACGCGGTCGCCGCCGTCGAGCTGTACGGGGGCCCGGCGATCGTCGTCGACTTCGGCACCGCCACCACCTTCGACGCGGTCTCCCCGCGCGGAGAGTACGCGGGCGGGGTCATCGCCCCCGGCATCGAGATCTCCGTCGACGCGCTCGGCGTCAAGGGCGCCCAGCTCCGCAAGATCGAGCTGGCCCGGCCGCGCAGCGTGATCGGCAAGAACACCGTCGAGGCCATGCAGTCCGGCATCATCTACGGCTTCGCGGGCCAGGTCGACGGGGTGGTGGCCCGGATGAAGAAGGAGCTGGCCGCCGACCCGGACGACGTCACCGTGATCGCGACGGGCGGCCTTGCTCCGATGGTGTTGGGGGAGTCCTCGGTGATCGACGAGCACGAGCCGTGGCTGACGCTCATCGGGCTGCGCCTGGTGTACGAGCGAAACGTGTCCCGCGCGTAGGAGAGGCCGCAGGCGACCCCGGCGTACCTGCGGGAACGCCCGGGGCCGGGGACTGTCGCACCGTTCCGCCGCGCCGCGCCACCGACGACCAGTTAAACGGATTTTGTCCATTTAGCACGTATTGTCGCGTTATGCCCACGCCCTACGGTTCACGAGGCGGCATGGCGTTCAGCGCGGACGAGCTGCGGGTGCTCCGACGTGCCCTCGCCATCGCCCTCCACCCCACGCCCCTGTCCGACGAGGACGTCCAGGACTGCCTGCGGCTCGCGGGTTCCGTGGACGAGGCGGTCGGCGAGGCGGGTCGGCTGCGAGCGTTCCTCCTCGCCGACCTCGCCCGCTACCGCAACGCCCTCCCCGGCTCCGCCGCCGGCTACCTGGAACTGCTCCAGGACGCCCTGGCGGCCGGTTACGACCCCCGCCCGGACGATCTGGCCGCCCTGCGGGCCCTGCGCGGCGGGCCCCTCGCGGCGGCCCTCCTGGAACGCTGCCAGGTGCTCGCCGAGCGCTCCGTACGGGCCCGGCTCGCCGGCCGCTCCGCCGGCGCGGCGGCACCCGGCCCCCGCAGCCGGCTGCTCGCCCTGCCCGGCGGCCGCGCCGCGGCCCGGGAGCCGGACCGGCCCAGGACCCCGGCCGCGCCGGGCAGGCCGCAGAAGCCGGGCGAGCGCCCGATGCCCAAGCCCTCCGAGGTCTTCCCGCCGCGCCGACGGCCCGCACCGCCCCCGTCCGAGGAGCGGGCGGCCGGCTGACCCTCCGGCGTGTTCCGATGCGGCGCCCTCCACCGGGAGGTCGCCGCATCGGGCCGTTCCGGGCTCGCTACTCTGGACGGTATGGACTATGTATCCGCGCTCGTGCCCCCCGTGGTGATGGCCGTCTTCTTCGTCTCCCTGATCGTGATCATCGTCAAGAGCCAGGGTGGTCCGAACAAGACCAAGGAGGACGACGCGGTGGACGCGGCGATCGCCCGCGCGGAGTCCGCAAAGCAGACCGCTCGTCCGGAGAATGTCTGACCGCGCGAGCGGCTCCGTCCGCCGCGCCTTCCCGGCGCACGTTCCCCGAGCGCACGGCTCTCTCACGAGTCGTGCGCTTTTTGCTGCCCAAGGAGCAGAACATTCGGGACATATGGCACTAAAGTGATCGCGTGCCCCGTCAATTGGGAGACCTCGAAGACGCCGTGATGACGCGCGTCTGGCAATGGAACCGACCGGTCACGGTGCGGGAAGTCCTTGAGGACCTTCAGCAGGAACGGTCCATCGCCTACACGACCGTGATGACGGTAATGGACAATCTCCATCAGAAGGGCTGGGTCCGCAGGGAAGTCGACGGCCGCGCCTATCGATATACGGCCGTCTCCACCAGGGCCGCCTACTCGGCCGCACTGATGAACGAAGCCTGGTCACAGAGCGACAACCCCGCCGCAGCGCTTGTCGCGTTCTTCGGCATGATGTCCGCCGAGCAGCGCGAAGCGTTGCAGGACGCCGTTCGTATGGTTTCCCCCAATCTCACGGAAACCACCCCTGATCCGACTGCCGAAACCGCCCCGGGCAGCCCCGCGGAACCGACCGCCACCACCCCGGGAGATGACTCCCCGACCGATGACGCGACGCCGGAGAGCGGGCGATAGCGTCGGGGCATGTCCTCAGAGCAGCCGCAAAGCGATCCGGAAACCGAACTCCATACCGACCCGTCGGTAAATAAGCCCGCCATCACCGTCCGCCGGGCCAGGACGAGTGATGTCGGGTCGGTACGACGACTCCTCGACGGGTACGTGTCCGGGGGCATCCTGCTCGACAAAGCGACCGTCACTCTTTACGAGGACATCCAGGAGTTCTGGGTCGCGGAACGCGACGAGGACGCGGCCGTCATCGGCTGCGGCGCACTTCATGTCATGTGGGAAGACCTGGCAGAGGTGCGGACCCTTGCCGTCGACCCCCGCATGAAGGGCGCGGGAGTCGGGCATCAGGTGCTGGAGAAGCTCTTGCAGACCGCGCGATGGCTCGGTGTCCGCAGGGTTTTCTGTCTCACCTTCGAAGTGGACTTCTTCGCCAAGCACGGCTTCGTCGAGATCGGAGAGACGCCCGTCGACACCGATGTCTACAGTGAGCTGCTGCGTTCCTACGACGAGGGTGTCGCGGAGTTCCTCGGTCTCGAACGAGTGAAGCCGAACACCTTGGGCAACAGCCGGATGCTTCTGCACCTGTGATCGACAGAAGGACCTGCATCCCTATGTCCGAATCGCGCATGTTTCCCGTCTTCCCGGCCCCCTGAACCTCTCCCGAGGGTTTGTGTTTTCCGGGGAAAAGCGGTTTCCTTTCCGCGTACTCCATTTTCGATGAAAGGAAAACCCGTGGCACAGAAGGTTCAGGTCCTTCTTGTCGATGACCTCGACGGTGTCGAGGCTGATGAGACCGTCACGTTCGCCCTCGACGGCAAGACGTACGAGATCGACCTCACCACGGCCAACGCGGACAAGCTTCGCGGCCTTCTCGAGCCCTACACCAAGGGTGGACGTCGCACCGGTGGCCGTGCCGCCACGGGCCGCGGCAAGGGCCGTGCCGCCGCCGGCGGTAACAAGGACACCGCGGAAATCCGCCGGTGGGCGCGGGAGAACGGCCACAATGTGAATGACCGCGGCCGCGTTCCCGCCGAGATCCGTGAGGCTTACGAGAAGGCCAACGGCTGATCCGCCGAACCCCTTGTCAGCACCCCTGTCGGCACGCCGGAACGGGCGTGTGACAACCGGACCCGATGGCATTCCGTGGCCGCCGCGTCCACCAGGCGTACGAGATCGGGAGCATCCCCACCACTGCTCCCGAAGCCTGCGAGGGCCGGCAGTGCCGGCCCGGGCGCACGCCTCGGCTCTGGGGGCCGCAGCCACACAGCGGCCCCCGTCGAGTCCCCCGGGGAGCCCGGGAGGGGCGGGGCCGTGACCCGGCCCCCCGCGCCCACGGCGGTCAGGTCCGGCGTGAGGGGACTCCACTCCAGCCAGTCGAGCAGCCCCGGCAGCTCATCGGCGCCGCCCGCGGCGACCAGCAGCCCCATCCGCGTACCGGACAGCAGCACCGGGCCGGTGCGGACACCGCGCCGCAGCACGGCGTGACCGGCCTCGGCGGGCAGCTCCAGGACGTCGAAGGACTCCCCGGTCAGCAGGCGCAGCGGGTCGCGCCCCTCGGTGGCCCAGCCCAGCTCCCGCGCGTACCGCCGGGCGAGAGCGGCATCGGCGCAAGCCGGAGCGGCATCGGGCGACGATCGGGGCTGCGGCACGGTGCGGGTCATGTCCGATGAACCGCCGAACCCTCCGCGGAGTTACGGAAAGTTCGGGTGCGATCACTCCGTGTTCGTGCGAAGGGGGCGCTCGGGAGCGTGTCGCAGCGCAAGGATGTTCGCCCGTAGCGGAGGGAACCGGGGCGCGCCGCATGGACTGTCAGTGATTGCGGGTAAGACTTTCCTAGTGGGAAGGGGCGACACGCTGGCCGAGGCGTCTCGCGTTCGCCATCGGCGTACTGGCGAAAGGGGTATCTGCCTGGCCTGCGGGAACATCGTCTCGCACCATCGGGTTGGAGCAGTTGTCAGCTGTTCGGCAGTAAGAATCCCCGCCCGGCGCGGGGTGATCCGGACGGATGTCGGCAGTTGGAATGAGCTGTCCCGTCCTGCGGGACTAGCATGCGGAAGGACTGGGAGGGGACCGACCCCTCACTGACCGACCGCTCTGAGGAGCGATTAACGATGTTCGAGAGGTTCACCGACCGCGCGCGGCGGGTTGTCGTCCTGGCTCAGGAAGAAGCCCGGATGCTCAACCACAACTACATCGGCACCGAGCACATCCTCCTGGGCCTGATCCACGAGGGTGAGGGTGTCGCCGCTAAGGCCCTGGAGAGCCTCGGGATTTCGCTCGAGGCGGTCCGCCAGCAGGTGGAGGAGATCATCGGGCAGGGGCAGCAGGCTCCTTCCGGGCACATCCCCTTCACCCCGCGAGCCAAGAAGGTCCTGGAGCTGTCGCTCCGCGAGGCCCTTCAGCTGGGCCACAACTACATCGGCACCGAGCACATCCTGCTCGGCCTGATCCGCGAGGGCGAGGGCGTCGCCGCCCAGGTCCTCGTGAAGCTGGGCGCCGACCTGAACCGGGTCCGGCAGCAGGTCATCCAGCTGCTTTCCGGGTACTCGGGCGGCAAGGAGACGGCGGCCGCGGGCGGCCCCGCCGAGGGCACGCCCTCCACGTCCCTGGTGCTCGACCAGTTCGGCCGGAATCTCACCCAGGCCGCTCGTGAGTCCAAGCTCGACCCGGTCATCGGGCGCGAGAAGGAGATCGAGCGGGTCATGCAGGTGCTGTCCCGCCGTACCAAGAACAACCCCGTCCTCATCGGCGAGCCCGGTGTCGGCAAGACGGCGGTCGTCGAGGGCCTGGCCCAGGCGATCGTCAAGGGCGAGGTGCCCGAGACCCTCAAGGACAAGCACCTCTACACCCTGGACCTGGGTGCCCTGGTCGCCGGTTCGCGGTACCGGGGTGACTTCGAGGAGCGCCTGAAGAAGGTCCTCAAGGAGATCCGCACCCGCGGCGACATCATCCTGTTCATCGACGAGCTCCACACGCTGGTCGGTGCGGGTGCCGCGGAGGGCGCCATCGACGCGGCCTCGATCCTCAAGCCCATGCTGGCGCGCGGTGAGCTCCAGACCATCGGCGCCACCACGCTCGACGAGTACCGCAAGCACCTGGAGAAGGACGCCGCTCTTGAGCGCCGCTTCCAGCCCATCCAGGTCGCGGAGCCGTCGCTGCCGCACACCATCGAGATCCTCAAGGGTCTGCGCGACCGTTACGAGGCCCACCACCGGGTCTCCATCACGGACGAGGCCCTCGTCCAGGCCGCGACCCTGGCCGACCGGTACATCTCGGACCGCTTCCTGCCGGACAAGGCGATCGACCTGATCGACGAGGCCGGCTCCCGGATGCGCATCCGCCGGATGACCGCGCCGCCGGACCTCCGCGAGTTCGACGAGAAGATCGCGGGTGTCCGCCGCGACAAGGAGTCGGCCATCGACTCCCAGGACTTCGAGAAGGCGGCTTCCCTCCGCGACAAGGAGAAGCAGCTGCTGGCGGCGAAGGCCAAGCGGGAGAAGGAGTGGAAGGCCGGCGACATGGACGTCGTCGCCGAGGTCGACGGCGAGCTGATCGCCGAAGTCCTGGCCACCGCCACCGGTATCCCGGTCTTCAAGCTGACGGAGGAGGAGTCCTCCCGTCTGCTGCGCATGGAGGACGAGCTCCACAAGCGCGTCATCGGCCAGAAGGACGCCATCAAGGCCCTCTCGCAGGCGATCCGCCGTACGCGAGCCGGGCTGAAGGACCCGAAGCGCCCCGGTGGCTCGTTCATCTTCGCCGGCCCGTCCGGTGTCGGTAAGACCGAGCTGTCCAAGACGCTCGCCGAATTCCTCTTCGGCGACGAGGACGCGCTGATCTCCCTCGACATGTCGGAGTTCAGCGAGAAGCACACGGTTTCCCGCCTCTTCGGTTCGCCCCCCGGTTACGTGGGCTACGAGGAGGGCGGCCAGCTCACCGAGAAGGTGCGCCGCAAGCCGTTCTCCGTCGTGCTCTTCGACGAGGTCGAGAAGGCCCACCCCGATATCTTCAATTCCCTGCTCCAGATTCTGGAGGACGGTCGCCTGACCGACTCCCAGGGTCGGGTCGTGGACTTCAAGAACACGGTCATCATCATGACGACCAACCTCGGGACCCGGGACATCTCCAAGGGCTTCAACCTGGGCTTCGCCGCCCAGGGCGACGTCAAGACCAACTACGAGCGCATGAAGGTCAAGGTCAACGAAGAGCTCAAGCAGCACTTCCGGCCGGAATTCCTCAACCGTGTCGACGACACGGTGGTCTTCCACCAGCTGACCGAGGAAGACATCATCCAGATCGTCGACCTCATGCTCGCCAAGGTCGACGAGCGTCTCAAGGACCGCGACATGGGCATCGAGCTCAGCGGCGAGGCCAAGACGCTGCTCGCCAAGAAGGGCTACGACCCCGTGATGGGCGCTCGGCCGCTGCGCCGGACGATCCAGCGGCAGATCGAGGACGTCCTCTCCGAGAAGATCCTCTTCGGCGAGCTGCGTCCCGGTCACATCGTGGTCGTGGGCACGGAGGGCGAGGGCGACGACAAGACGTTCACCTTCCGCGGCGAGGAGAAGTCGGCTCTGCCCGACGTCCCCCCGATCGAGCAGGCGGCAGGCGGCGCCGGCCCGAACCTGTCGAAGGACGCGTGACGCGCAGGTAGGGCGTGAGCCCGAGCGCGCGTGAGGGGCTGCCCCGGAATCGGTATCCGTACCGGTCCGGGGCAGCCCCTTTTCGTGTTCCGGGTCAGTAGGGATCGACCGTGAGCCGATCGCCCAGTTCCGCCGCCCCGATGAGGCGGGATTTCCCCAGCCCGGTCACCTCCACCCGGAGGTCCGGCCAGGAGTGCAGGGACGTGAGGTCCAGGACGCGCCGTTCCGAGGCTTCCACGATGAGGTTGGTGACTCCTGGGAAGAGCTTGCGCAGCATGCCCATGTCCCTGCCGTGGTGGGGGGCCTGCACGGTCAGCTGCTCGATGGCGGGGGCGCAGTGCTTCGGGTCCGGCTGGTGCGCCCAAGGGAACGAGGTGAGGTGGAGACGGGTGATCCGGGAGTGTTCCCGCAGGGCGGTAAGGGCGTCGTCGAACCCTGCGGGCTCGGAGATGCTCAGCTCCTCGAGCGATGTCCAGGCGCCGAGTCCGTCCAGCACGAACGGGCGGCGGTTCGCCACGATCAGTCTGGTGACGCCGGGGTGGGCGGCGATCTCGCTCAGCCGGTCGACCGCGAGCCGGTCCAGGCTGAGGCGCTCCAGGCGGCGAAGTCCGGTCAGCGGAGCCAGGTCCCGGGGCTGCATCGTCCGCACGTCCAGGGTCAGGGCTGCGAGCTCGTCGAGCTCGGTGAGCGGTGCCAGATCCCGGACCTCGGGGCACTGCGTGATGATCAGCATCCGCAAGCCGGCTTTGAGGGGACTGAGCCAGGAGACCCCGGAGAGGAGCGCGTTCGGGCCGATAGCGAGCATCCGGACCCGTTGTTCTTCCATGGCCGCGCTGATCTCCGCGTCGGGAAGATCCCCGTACAGCGACAGGGCGTACAGCGGCGGCAGGTGCCGCAGTGCCCTCAGCTGCCCGAGGTCGCTGGCCATGAGAACGGAGCTTTGGAGGTTGCCGTGGACCAGCACTTCGGTGGCGTACTCGTCGGGTGGAAAGCGGTCCCACGCGTTCACGAAGGTGTGGCTGAGGTGCGGATACGCCCGTATCCACGTGCGAGCGTGGGGGACGGCTGAGGCCCCTCCGATCCGTACGATCAGCCGGGCCGCGTGCTTGGCGCCAGGACTCTCGCCGGGCACCTCCTGAGGCTCCGGCAGGAACTCCAGCGCGGCCGGTCCCAGCCGGGTCAGCGAGCGTACGTGGGCCTCGTCGGCCGGCGGGAACAGTGACGCCGTGCTCCGCCGGACCCGGTCCCGTACCGTCCCGTCCAGCCAGGTCGCGTGCTGGGCGCACAGAGCGGCGAGGACATGGAGATCGGTGCGCCCGATCGTCCCCGCTCCGTGCTGCTGGCCCGCGTCCAGCAGCCCTGTCACCAGCGCGGCCAGTTCACGCCGTCCGCAGTGTCCCGCCGCCAGCAGGATCACGTCCTGCCAGGACTCCTCGCCCGCGTGGCGCAGCAGCTCGCCCAGGTGCTCGTCCTCGACGAGTTCCTTCGCGGCCAGATAGTCCTGGAAGGTCCGGTGGATGAACTGGTAGGTGTCGTCCCCGTGCTCCTGGAGCAGCCCGCTGCGGTTGAGCAGGTGCGTGAGGATCTTCTCCGGCGGGCCCTGGACGCTGACCCGCTCCATCCCGGCCAGGGCGCGCCGCAGCTGGCGCAGGGCCTGGGGCCGGGTGAACTCCGACTGGCCCTCACGGACCAGCCACACCGCGATCCGCTGGAGGAGCTGCGTGTGCTCCTCGACCTCCAGACCGACGCCCTCGGGCTGCCCGAGCCGGCGGCGGTCGTCGCGGTGGCCGAGGAGCATCTCCAGGGCCGAGCGGTAGAGCTTCCAGCGGGTCTCCGGGAGGAGGCCGTCGCGCAGGCGGTGCAGGGCGCAGATCACCGCGCAGAGCAGCGGCGTACGCGCCAGGTCACGGAGGGTGGGGTTCTGGTCGAACTGGCGGGAGAGATCGCGTTCCAGTTCGTCCAGCCGGTCGTGGTCGTCCTGCTCGGACAGCCGGGCCGCCCGGTGCCAGGAGCCCACGAACGCCTGGATGTCCTCGTTCCGCATCGGCAGCAGGCGCAACTCCGCGAAGTCCTCGGAGCGCAGCCAGTCCGCTTCGACGGCGAGCGGCCGTACGGTCACCACGCACCGGGTCTCCGGGTAGCGGGCCAGCAGCTGCGAGAGCCAGGTGTGCGCCTGCTCGCGCTCCTCCGGCGGCACCTCGTCCAGCCCGTCCACCAGCAGGAGTGCCCGGCCCGACTCCAGGACCCGGCCCGCCCAGCCCTCCGGGGCCGTATCGACCACCAGCCCCGCCGCACCCGACAGCTCGGCCGGGCCCGGGAACGTACCCCCGCGGGCCCTCAGGGTGCGCAGGGGCACCACGAAGGGGACCAGGCCGTTCAGCGGGGCCAGGGCGTCGCCCAGGGTGCGGGCAGAGGCGTGCGCGGCGAGCCACCACAGCAGCGTCGTCTTGCCCGCGCCCGCGTCGCCGCGGAGCAGCACCCGGGGGCGGTCGGCGAGGAGGTCGTCGATGCGCCGGGGGAGGGGCGGGCCCGGCGCGGCCCGGTCCTGGGCCTGGGCCTGGGCCTGGGCTTCCAGGCTGAGGTAGGCGGTGTCCAGGTCCCATTCCCGGTCGTGGCGGCTCAGCTCGTCCAGGCCGAAGATCTTCGTACGGCGGTAGGCGACACCGAGCGCCTGCGCGTACTCCGCCTCGTACCGCAGGTCGCGCGGGAAGCTGCCGTGGACGCGTTCCTGGCGCAGGCCGACCCCGGTCCGCTCACAGACGAGCCGGAAGGGCTTCGCGGCGAGGACCGGCCCCAGCGGCACGCACTCGACCCGGTGGCCGTCGCGCTGCCGGGGCACCTGGCGGGCCACGCCCAGCAGGACGTCCCCCATGAAGACGGGACCGCCTGAGAGCCCGGAGAGCGCCGCCGGCTCGTCGTCCGGGCGGGCGGCGGGCGGGCCGTCCAGCTCACAGACCAAGAGGCCGCGGACCCGGCCCGCCCCGGGCAGGACCGTCGCCGTGTACTGGTCCGCCTCCAGCCGCCGGTCGGGGCCGTACCGCTGGACGCGGGGGAAGCCGGTGATCTCGCAGCCGGGTATCGCCTGGCTGCTGTCGATCACGCCGAGCCGCACGGGCAGGACCGGGCGCACCGGCTCGACCGTCTCCAGCAGGGCCACGTCCAACTGGTAGTCGATCCAGGCGACGGTGGCCCGTATCCGGTCCGCGAGCGCGGGGTGGGCGACGAGGACGGACCCGGACTTGACCACATGGGCGCAGGTCAGGACGAGCCGGTCGGCGATCAGGACGCCGCTGCCCTGCTGGATCGCGGAGACGACGACCGTGCGGTCGGCGGGATGGACGACGGCCGGGCTCATGTACGGGAGGCCCCGTCACCGAACCCCGCCGTCGACCCGTCGTCCTCGGTACCGATCTCCCACGCCTCGCCCGTCCTCGCGTTGCGCGGGGTCAGGGTGAAGGCGACCTTGTGCGTGCGCCCCGTGGCCCGGGACGCGTCCGCGCCCGCCTCCACCACCCAGGCCTTCACCTTGCCGCCCGCCTTCGCCTCCCGGCGCAGTTCGAGGGTGAACTCCATCTGGATGTCGCCGACCGCGAAGGACACGGGGTGGTCGGTGCCCCGGGTCGCCGCGTCGATGAGCTGGTTACGGATGGACGCCACGGCGTCCGCGAGCTCGATGCCGTCCAGCGCGTGGGTGTTCTCGGCCGTCATGGGGGTCCCCCGGGGGTGCGGTGCCGCTTTCCCGTCAGCGTAGTGAACCAGCGGGCCGAAGGTCCCGAATCGGAAGGACTTAGGTCCCACCGGCGGTGACAAGGCGCACAGCCCGAAACAGGCCTACTACTCGCGCTAGGAGAGAGGGCCGTGATCGGCCGCGGGACCTTCGGCCCGGCGTCGCCGGGCCCTTCTGAGGTTCTGGGCGATACAGCCGTTTCGCGGTGCCATGTCCGGAAAAGAGCCCACGGAACAGGCGTTAAACGTCTTTCGCGCGAAGGATTTCGTGGCCTCCGCCCGCCCCTCATGGGGGGACAACCTCGGTCAATTCCCCCTGCCCTCTCTACGGCTTTTCTTCGTAGATGGGGTGTTTGAGCATCGGCCGGGGCGCGGGTTACCAAGGTTGAGCAAGCCCGGACAGCACGCCGGGTCCACTCACCTTCGGAGGACTTCCTCGTATGAAGCGCGCAACGAACCAGCACACCATCCGCCCGTCCGCCTTCCGCGTCCGTGGCGCCGTCCTGGCCGCCGGCCTGGGGGCGACCGTGGTGCTGGGTGCCGGAACGGCGTTCGCCTCCAGCGGCTCCGCCGCCGCTGCCCCCCTTGCCGCGAGCACGACCGCCGAGTCGGTCGCCCAGCAGGCGGCCTCGCAGGCCAAGGCCGCGGACGCGGCGAAGAAGACGGCCGCGAAGAAGGCCGCGAAGAAGAACGCCGCCTCCTGGAAGGCCCCGGTCAAGAAGTACAAGCTGACCGCCAGCTACGGCACCGGCGGCGCCCGCTGGGCCGCCAAGCACTCCGGCCAGGACTTCGCCGTGCCGATCGGCACCCCGGTCTCGGCCGTCCACACCGGCACCGTCGTGAAGGCCGGCCCGAACGGCGCCGGTGACGGCCCCGCGTACGGCAACGCCGTCGTGATCAAGCACTCCAACGGCAAGTACTCGCAGTACGCGCACCTGTCGAAGGTCAACGTGAAGATCGGCCAGCAGGTCAAGACGGGCCAGAAGATCGCCCTGTCCGGCAACACCGGAAACTCCAGCGGCCCGCACCTGCACTTCGAGATCCGCACCACCCCGAACTACGGCTCGGCGCTGAACCCGGCCGCGTTCCTCCGCTCGGTGCACGTCTCCATCTGATCCGGCCGGCGTAACCGCGCGGCCCGCAGCCGGAGACCGGGCGCCCAGCGCCGCACGGCACCCGGCGGCCGCGCAGCACAACCGAAGAGCGTTCAGTGGACCCGTTACACCCCGGTACCCGGGGCGTGCGCCCGGGTCACCCACCGACGGCGACGTCGAGGACAGCCTCACGGCTCACTCCTCGGGGTCGCCGTCGGCGTTTCTCTCCAGGACCACGCGGTACGGCTCAGTCCGAGGGCTGCCGCTCAGACCGCGTGGTGCCGTTCAGTCCGAGGTGCCGCCCAGTTCGTGGGGTGCCGTTCAGTCCGACGGCTGCCGCTGGTCCGCCACCCGCAGCACCGGGAAGCTCCCCGTCACCGTCGGCGCGTGCTCCGGCAGCCACAGCACCGCGATCGCCCCGCCCGTACCCTCCGCCGCACCCGAGGGCGCCGCGTTCCGGAAGGTCAGCCGGGCCCCGAGCACCCTCGCCTGGCCCGCCGCGATCGTCAGCCCCAGCCCGTGCCCGTGCCCGGCCCGGTCCACGCTTCCGGTACGGAACCGGCTCGGCCCGTCCCGCAGCAGCTCCTCCGGGAACCCCGGACCGTGGTCGCGGACCCGGACCACCCGGCCCTCGACCGAGACCTCCACCGGGGTCGAGCCGTGCTTGGCGGCGTTCCCCAGGAGATTGCCGAGGATGCGCTCCAGCCGGCGCGGATCGGTGGAGACCCACGACTCATGGATCACCCGCACGGTCACATCGGGGTTCAGCAGCCCGATCCGTCGGCTGACGAACTCCCCGAGCGGCAGCTCCTGGAGTTCCGCCCGCTCCGAGGCACTGTCCAGGCGGGCCACCTCCAGGACGTCCTCGACCAGCGTCCGCATTGCCTGGGCCCGGTCCCGTACCAGCTCGGTGGGGCGGCCCGGAGGCAGCAGCTCGGCCGCCGTGAGCAGCCCGGTCACCGGGGTACGCAGCTCATGGGCGATGTCCGCGGTGACCCGGCGCTCCGCCTCGATCCGCTCGTTCAGGGCGTCGGTCAGCGCGTCGACCGCCCGTGCCAGCTCGTCCGTCTCGTCGCGGACGACCCCGCCGACGGCCTCCCTGACCCGTACGTCCGTCTGCCCCTGGGCGACCCGGCCCGCCGCGGCCGCCGCCTTGCGCAGCCGGCGCGAGAGCTGGCCGCCGATGAGCACCCCGAGCGCGCAGCCGCCGAAGACCACCGAGACCGAGCCGATGATCAGGGCCCGGTCCAGATCGTCCATGATCGTGGCGGAGCGGTCCGCGAACCGGGTGTGCAGCGACAGGACGTTCCCGCCCGGCAGGGGCACCGCCGCCCAGACCTCGGGGACCCCGTCGGCCCCCTGCTCGACATGAGTGGCCCGGCGGTTCTTGCGCACCTCGTCGCGCAGGCTCTGCGGGATCGTCGGGTCGTTGAGCTTCGCCCCGAACTTCGGGCCGCCCTTCTGCATGTTCGTCGCCTCGTAGAACCGCTGCGCGCCCAGCAGCCGCTCCAACTGCACCTCGCGGGCGTTCTCGATCATCGAGACGCGGGCCGCGTTGTGCACGACGAGGCTCAGGGCCACCGCGATGAGCGCGCCGACCGCCGCGATGGCGATGCTGATCTTCCAGCGGACACCGGTCCGCAGAGCCAACCGCTTCATGGGCCCACCACCGGCCGCTCCATCTGTGGCCCCCTCGACCGCACCTGTGGCCCTGTCGGCCGCACCTGTGGCCGTCTCATCCGCGCAGCTTGTAGCCGAAGCCGCGGACCGTGTCGATCCGGTCCTGGCCGATCTTGGTGCGCAGCCGCTGCACATGGACGTCGACGACCCGGGTGTCCCCGCCCCAGCCGTAGTCCCAGACCCGTTCCAGCAGCCGGTCGCGGGAGAGGACCGTGCCCGGCGCGGACGAGAACTCCAGCAGCAGCCGCATCTCGGTGGGCGTCAGCGCCACCTGCTCACCGGAGCGCCGCACCTCCATGCCGTCCGTGTCGACCTCCAGATCGCCGAAGACCAGCACCCCGCCGAGCGCCTCGTCCGCCGCCTCCGTACCGCCCGACCCCGCGCCGTCCGGTCCGGCCGCGTGGCCGAAGCGGCGCAGCACCGCCCGGATGCGGGCGACCAGGACCGCCCCGTCGAAGGGCTTCGTGACGTAGTCGTCGGCTCCGGCCTCCAGGCCGAGCACCACGTCGATCGAGTCGGCCCGTGCGGAGAGCATGATCACCGGTACGGTCGACTCATCCCGGATGCGGCGGCACAGGCTCACCCCGTCCAGACCCGGCACCATCACGTCGAGCAGGGCGATGTCCGGCCGGTCGGCGCGGAACGCCTCCAGACCGGAGAGCCCGTCGGGCATCGCGGTGACCGTGAAACCGACCCGCTCCAGGGCGAGCTGGGTGGCCTCGCGGATCACGTCGTCGTCCTCGACGAAGAGGACGTGGGTCTCGGCCATGGGGCTGCTTCTCGCTTTCCGTTCCCGCCCGGTGTCAGTTTCTGCCCGGCTGCGCCGGTTCGTCCGCCGGCTCCGGCTCCACCGGTTCCGACTGCACGGGCAGGTCGCCGTCCGTGCCCTCGACGGCCCGGCTGAAGTCGTTGTGCACCCGGTCGTGCTCGGTGAAGCGGTCGCTCGCCCAACGGTAGGTGACCACTTCCGAGCCGGACGGGGACGCCAGCGGATCCTTCGAACCGTAGACCTGGGTCGTCACCACCAGATCCCCCGGTCGATCGTTCCGTACACGGCGGGGACCTCGGCGGCGAAGACGTTCTTGTAGGAGCCGTCGTCGTCCGCCCGGTACACATATGTCCCGACGCTCACCGAGTCGGCGCAGCTCATCACGTTGACCACCACGTCGGCGGTGCGGCCGCCGGTCATCGAGCCGTACGAGGTGTCGATCGGATAGGCCTTGCCCGCGCAGGGCTTCAGCCCCTCCCGGACCCGCTCGCCCACCTTGGGATCGCTCTTGAGGAGCCGTACGGCGTCGACCCGCCGCACGGCCGGGGTCGTGCCGGACGGGCTGGGCTGCTGGGTGATCTGGGCGACCGGCTGACTGCCGGCGGGACCCTCGTCCCGGGTGCCGGTGCCGCCCGAGGAGCAGCCGACGCCGAACAGCCCGAAGGCGACGAGTCCGGCCAAGACCGTGCCACTCGCCGCCATGCCGCCCCGGAAGCGCGGCCTCCGGACCGGACTCCCCGGTCCGTCGCCGTCCCCGAGGCCGCCGCCCCCACCGCTGCTGCCACTCAGGCCGCGCACCGCTCCATCCCCCGCTCGTCGTGACGCCCGTTCCGCTGCGCCGGTGTGTGTGCCTTCGCCCCCGGCACCGACGTCAGCGGCGACCGCTGGGCGGGGACACGGGCGGAGGCGGCCGGCGCCGCGCCCCTCGGACCCCGGTGCTCCCGGGCGACCGCCTCGCGACTGTCCAGCTCGCGGCTCTCCAGCTCCTGACGCAGTCGCGCCAGGGCCCGGTGCAGCGTGCTCTTGACCGTACCGGCCGACATGCCGAGCGCAGCGGCCGTCTCCTCCGTGCTCATCTGCTCCCAGTGTCGCAGCACGACGACGCTGCGCTGCTTCGGAGCCAGAATCCCGAGGATGTCCATCAGCAGGGCGCGGTCGGCACGCTGCTCACTGCCGTCGTCTACGCTCGCGTCGGGCAGCTGCTCGGTCGGGACCTCTTCGAGCTTGCGCGCCCGCCACCACTCCGTGCGGGTGTTGATCATGACGCGGCGCAGATAGGCGTCGGCCAGGGACTTGTCGGCGATGCCGTCCCAGCGGCCGTACGTACGCACCAGGGCGGTCTGCAGCAGGTCCTGGGCATCGACGGGGTCGGGGACCAGCCGACGCGCACTGCGCAGCAGCGCGTCCTGCCGTGTGCGTACGTAGTCCTCGAACGCGAGCACCTCGCCCTGCGCCATGACAACCGCCTCCGTCCCCGATGAATCCCCGTGGTCACTGCTGTCGCAGACGCTACGGAGGCGTTGTCACGGCGATGTGCGGAGCAGCCGTAGGCCGGTGCACGGCTGCCCATCGGTTGTGTAACAGCGCGGGGCCGAGGCCCCGGGAGCCAGGGCGTGCCCGGCGGGATCAGGTCAGCGGCAGCCGGTACCGCCCGTCGGCCAGCGGCTCGACCAGACCGTCGGCGACCAGCCCGTCCAGCGCTCTGGCCCGCTGCACCGGCTCCTCCCACACCGCGTCCAGGGCGGCCTGCGGTACGGGGCTCACCGCGTCCCGCAACACCGCCAGCAGCCGTCCGCGCACCTGGCGGTCGGTACCGGCGTACGTCTGGCCCTTGCGCGGCGGACCCTCGTGCGCGGGCTTCCCGGCCAGCCGCCAGGCACACCGCGAGGCGATCGGGCACCGGTCGCAGTCCTCGTTGCGCGCGGTGCACACGAGGGCGCCCAGCTCCATCGTGGCCGCCGCCCACTTCGCCGCCCGCTCGTCCTCGTCCGGGAGCAGCGCCCGGGCGAGCTTGCGCTCGGCGGCCGTCGTCGCGTTCGGCGGGTACTGGACCCCGGTCGCGGCGCGGGCGAACACCCGGCGGACGTTCGTGTCGAGCACCGCGTGCCGCTGTCCGTACGCGAACGAGGCCACGGCCGCCGCCGTGTACTCGCCGATCCCGGGCAGCGCCAGCAGCTGGGCATGCTCGCTCGGTACGTCACCGCCGTGCCGTTCCGTTATCGCCTGCGCGGCCCCGTGCAGCCGCAGCGCGCGGCGCGGGTAGCCGAGCCGGCCCCAGGCGCGGACCGCCTCGCCGGGCGCCTCGGCGGCCAGGTCGGCGGGGCGGGGCCAGCGGGCGAGCCACTGTTCGTACACCGGGAGGACCCGGCTCACCGGGGTCTGCTGCAGCATGAACTCGCTGACCATCACGCCCCAGGCGCCCGCCTCGGGGCGGCGCCAGGGCAGATCGCGGGCATGCTGCTCGAACCACCCGATGACGGGGGTGTGGAGGGAGGCGGCGGGGGGCGTCTGGGGTGAAGGGGAAGTCATGGCAGTCATGGCACTGACGATCCTGGCACGGAAGACGGGGCGGGCGTCACGGACGCGGGGGTGTCGGCCCGCGCGGCGGGCCCAGGGGGTGACAACGCCACCCGTTCTGTCCCCTGTGACCGGGTCGCGACCCTCTTCCCGTGATGATGATCGGCAAAACTTGTGAGCGGAGCGGCGGGTGGGGCCGGACTCGGTCCGGATCTCTCGTAGAGTTCGGCCCGTGGGATCTATGCGTAATCCGGTCGGTCCGCTTCCCTCCAGCATCTACTGGCGACGAAGGGCGGTAGCGGGACTTCTGGTTGCGCTGCTCGCCGTGCTGATCGCCTGGGCGGTGACGTCCGGCGGCGGTGGAGGCGGTAAGGACGACGCCAAGCCCGGCGGCTCCGACCCGGTCGAGTCGATCACCCCCGGCCCGGGCAGCTCCGGTCCCGCGATCAGCCAACAGCCGGGCGGCCGCGACGAGTCGGACGACGAGGACGGCTCCGGCGGTACGGGCGGCTCCGACGGCTCGGGTGAGTCCTCGGGCGGTTCGTCCGACGGCGGTTCGCCCGACGGTTCGTCAACAGACGGTACGAGCACGGGTGCCGGCGATTCGTCCGGTGCGGACACGGCCGGTTCGGGCGGCGGCGGCAGTGCGGGCCAGCAGGTCCCCGCCGGGTCCCCGCTCCCCGAGTGCAAGCCTTCGGCCGTGCAGTTGAGCCTGCGGACGAAGGTCAGTTACGGCCCCGACGACAAGCCGAAGTTCGAGCTGATCGCGAAGAACACGTCCTCGGCCACGTGCAAGGCCGACTTCGGCCCGAAGAGCGCGGTGCTCACGGTGACGGAGGCGGGGGGCGAGGACGACGACCCGATCTGGTCCTCGAAGGACTGCCCCGCGGCGGCGGGCCCGCTGTTCCTGAAGGTGCCGGCGGGGGCGACGGTGATCCACACGGTGGACTGGAACCGCACCCTGTCCGCGCCCGGGTGCGCGACGCCGCCGTCGGGGAAGGCGGGCCCGGGAACATATCTCCTGGAGGCGAAGGCGCCGGGAGAACCGGTCCAGCGAGCGTCGTTCGTCCTGGCGAAGGACTGACGGCCCGTACCCCAGCCCGTCCGGCGACGGCCCCAGCCCCAGCCCCGTCCGGCGGTTGAGGACGGAACCGTCCAGGTGGGCGGGCGCTGCGCCACAAAATCCGGGCCGGCCCGTAGAGCCACCGCCCGCCGGGCAGCGGCGTTCCGTCCTCAACCGCCGGACGGCTGGAGGCAGTCCGGGCTCAGCCCTCGGACGCCGGACAGGCGGGAAATGGCGCTGCCAGGCCTCAGACGTAGCGTTCCAGGATCGATGACTCCGCCAGCCGCGACAGCCCCTCGCGGACACTCCGCGCCCGCGCCTCGCCGACCCCGTCCACCGTCTGGAGATCGTCCACGCTCGCGGCGAGGAGCTTCTGAAGCCCACCGAAGTGCTCCACCAGCCGCTCGATGATCGCCCCCGGCAGCCGCGGCACCTTCGCCAGCAGCCGGAAGCCCCGCGGGGACACCGCCGAGTCCAGCGTCTCCGGCGAGCCGCTGTAGCCCAGCGCCCGCGCCACCACCGGCAGCTCCAGCAGCTCCGTGTGGCTCAGGGCGTCCAGCTCGGTCAGCGCCTCGGCCACCGTGCGCGACCGCTTCGCCGTCGGCTCGGGCACATAGTCCCGGACGACCAGCTCCCGCTCCGGCTCCACACCCGCGATCAGCTCGTCCAGCTGGAGGGAGAGCAGCCGTCCGTCGGTGCCGAGCTCGACCACGTACTCCGCGATCTCCGTCGCGATCCGCCTCACCATCTCCAGCCGCTGCGCCACCGCCGTCACGTCCCGGACGGTGACCAGGTCCTCGATCTCCAGCGCGGACAGCGTGCCCGCGACCTCGTCGAGGCGGAGCTTGTACCGCTCCAGCGTGGCGAGCGCCTGATTGGCCCGGGACAGGATCGCGGAGGACTCCTCCAGGACCCGCCGCTCCCCGTCCACGTACAGCGCGATCAGCCGCATCGACTGGGAGACCGAGACGACGGGGAAGCCGCACGCCTTGGAGACCCGGTCCGCCGTACGGTGCCGGGTGCCCGTCTCCTCCGTGGGGATCGACGCGTCCGGGACCAGCTGCACGCCGGCCCGCAGGATCTTGGTCATGTCCTTGTCGAGGATCAGCGCCCCGTCGAGCTTGCACAGCTCGCGCAGCCGCGTCGCCGTGAACTCCACGTCCAGCACGAATCCGCCGGTGCACATCGACTCGACGGTCCGGTCCATGCCCAGCACGATCAGGCCACCGGTATTGCCGCGGAGAATGCGCTCCAGGCCGTCCCGCAGGGCCATACCGGGCGCGACCGCGCTCAGCGAGGCGCGCATCAGCGCCTCGTTACCGGTGCCTTGGCCGGACTTTCCGGGCGTCGTCGCCCGGTCGTTGGCTGCCACTGCACTCCTCCGGTCACAGGTTTGCGGTGCCCTTGCGTCCCCCATGCCGTGTCCACGGGCGGGCGAGACCAGGGCAAAGTCTACCGGCGCGCGTTGTCCTCCTGTGGTGCCTCCTGGCGAGAGCGGCGCGGGAGGACCCGCAGAGCGTCGCCCATGTCGGCGACTTCCGTGACCTTCATACCGGCCGGAACCCGCCCCGGATCGGTCGGTACGAGGGCATGGGTGAAGCCCAGACGGTGTGCCTCGGCCAGCCTCCGCTGCACCCCGGTGACCCTTCTGACCTCGCCCGCGAGCCCCACCTCGCCGATCGCGACCAGGTTCTTCGGGAGCGGGGTGTCGCTGGCCGCGCTGGCCAGCGCGAGCGCGACCGCCAGGTCGGCGGCGGGCTCAGTGAGCTTCACGCCGCCCACCGTCGCGCTGTAGATGTCCCGCTTGCCGAGCGCGCTGATCCGGCCCCGCTGCTCCAGCACGGCGAGCATCATCGAGACCCGGGAGGTCTCCAGACCGGAGGTCGTGCGCCGGGGCGAGGGGATCTGCGAGTCGACGGTGAGCGCCTGGACCTCGGCGACCAGCGGCCGCTTGCCCTCCAGCGTCACCGTCAGGCAGGTGCCCGGCACGGCCACGTCGCGGCGGGTCAGGAAGAGGCCCGACGGGTCGGCGAGACCGGTGATGCCCTCGTCGTGCAGCTCGAAGCAGCCGACCTCGTCGGTCGCCCCGTAACGGTTCTTGACGCCGCGCACCAGCCGCAGCCGGGCATGCCGGTCGCCCTCGAAGGACAGCACCACGTCCACCAGGTGCTCCAGCAGCCGGGGTCCGGCGATCGCGCCGTCCTTCGTTACATGGCCGACCAGCAGCGTGGCCATCCCACGCTCCTTGGAGGCCCGGATCAGCGCCCCGGCGACCTCCCGGACCTGCGCCATCCCGCCGGGCGCGCCGTCGATCTCGGGCGAGGCGACCGTCTGCACCGAGTCCAGGACCAGCAGCGACGGCTTGACCTCGTCCAGATGCGCGAGCACCGCCGACAGATCGGTCTCCGCCGCGAGGTAGAGGTGGTCGTTGATCGCCTTGATCCGGTCGGCCCGCAGCCGGACCTGGCTCGCGGACTCCTCGGCGGTCACATAGAGCGTGCGGTGGTCGTCGCTCGCCGCCTTGGCCGCCACGTCCAGCAGCAGCGTCGACTTGCCGACCCCCGGCTCGCCGGCCAGCAGCACGACCGCGCCCGGCACGAGCCCACCACCCAGCACCCGGTCCAGCTCGCCGACACCGGTGGAGCGGGCCGTGGCCGTGCGGCTGTCGACCTGGCCGATCGGCAGGGCGGCGGTGGAGACCCGGCCCGCCGCCGTCGTGCGCACGGCGGGGGCGCCGCCGAACTCCTCGACCGTCCCCCACGCCTGGCACTCGGGGCAACGGCCGAGCCATTTGGCGGTCGTCCAGCCGCATTCGGTGCAGCGGTAGGACGGCCGGTCCTTCGCGGATTTCGTACGGGCAGCCATGGCGTCACCGTATAGGTGGGGTACGACAACGCCGCACCGGCGGTCGGCGCGCACCGCCCCGCCGCGCGCAGGGCGCGCGGAAGCACTCCGGAGCACTACGGGCGGAATCCGTGACCTCTGTCCGCTTTCACAACTCTTTCGAGGGATACATTCACCCGTAAGGATTAAATGCACCCAAGGGGCGCTTGAGGTATGCGCTCCTTTGCCTACGGTCGCCGGGTGACGAGCAGCAGGCTGGAGACCCCGACGCACACCACCGGCGCACACCGGGCGCACCGCCGAGGCACCGACGCCCCGGCACAGCGATCGCCCGCACGTTACGAGCCGTATCTCGACGGCCTCTTCACGTACTGCCTCTCCGTGCTCTGCGACCACGACGCGGCCACCGAAGCGCTCGGCGCCGTCCTGGCGATCGCGGACCGGCAGGAGGCCCGGGGCCCCGCGGCCGAGGAGGAACGTAAATCCTGGCTGTACGCCCTGGCCCGGTGGACCTGCCTGCGGGCGCTCACCGAGCGCGGGCGCGGCCGTCAGGCCCACCGCCGACCTTCGGGGGCGGTCAAACCTCGCCGTACGGCCAAGGCCTCCGGGACCGGCATGGCCAGGGAGTCCGAGCCCGGCACCGGGCCCGTGACCGCAAAAGGGGCGCGCGCCGCTCGGCGCACGCCGGAGCACACCGCCCCGGCCGTCTCCCCGCGGACCCCGCCCGCGGCCCCGGCCGCCCCCGCCACCCCGAGGACGCCACCACCCCGGCCCCCGCCGAGTCACCGGCCGCCGAGGCCCGCCGCCGGGAGCTCGCCACGCTCGCCTGGCCCGAGGCCGCGGGCACCACCCCGGAGCAGCGCGAAGCCCTCGAACTGGCCGTCCGCCACCGTCTCCCCCCGCGCGCCGTCGCCACCGTGCTCGGTCTGGAGCCCGCCACCGCCCGGGAGCTGCTGGCCGCCGCGGCCTGCGAGGTGGAGCGGACCCGCGCGGCCCTCGCCGTCGTCGAGGGTGGCGACTGCCCCACCGTCGCCCGGCTCACCGGCGACCACCAGGTGCTGCTCTCCGCCGCCCTGCGCCGCGAGCTCGTCCGGCACGTCGACGACTGCCCCCGCTGCCGCCGCGCCGCCGAACGGGCGGACGCGGCGGGGCCCTGGCCCGGAGCGGCCCTGACGCCGGCCGCCTCCCTGCCCCTCGTGGAGGCCCCCCGCCCCTCCGTCCGCGTCGCGATGGCCCAGGCCCACCGCTCCCGCGCCGCGGGCCCGCGCTTCGACCGGAGCGGATACCCGCTCGACCCCAAGGACCAGGCCGCCCGCCGGGACCGGCTGCGCGCCCGGGTCGTGACGACCACGGTCGTCGCGACGGTGGTCGCCGCCCCCGTCATCGCCCTCTGGGCCGCGTACCGGGGAGCGCCGCAGACCGGCGAGGGCCACGACGGCACCTCGGTCACCGCCACGGAGGTGGACGGCGCGGGCGGTATGAGCGGCGACCCCCACCCCTCTTACGAGAACACCGGCCACGGCCGCCCCGGCGACCGTTTCGGCGCCCGCGTCCCGGACGTCACCGCCGAGGTCGTCAGCACCGGCGGTGCGCGGCACGGCGACGCCCGGCTTGCGGTGACGGCCCGGACCTCCGGGGCCGTCACGACGATCACGCTGACCGCGTCCGGCCGGGGACCGGTCGGCTGGTCCGCGTCGACGGACGCCCCGTGGCTGCGACTCAGCCGTACGTCGGGCACGCTCGCGGCCGGAGAGTCCACCACGATCGCGGTCTCGGTGATCCGGGACGCACAGCCGGCCGGTCCGTGGCGGGCCCGGATCTCGCTGACCCCCTCGGGCTCCGCCGTACTCATCGACGGTCACGGGGTCACCGCCCCGACTGCGGGCGGCCCGCGCCCCACCCGCCCCGGCACGGAATCTCCCCGCCCCACGGACCCGGGTCCCTCGGACCCCGGGCCGACCGATCCGGGCCCGACCGACCCCGGTCCCACGGACCCGGGCCCCACCGACCCCGGTCCCACCGACCCCACGGACCCGCCGGACCCCACGGACCCGCCGGACCCGACCGATCCGCCCGACCCCACGGAGCCGCCCGGACCGACGCCGGACCCGACCGGCCCGAGCCCCACGGACCCCGATCCGGCCGACCCGGCCCCGGCGGGCTGAGGACCACGCGGCCGGGGCCCGGCGGGCTGACGCGGCCGGGGCCCGGCGGGGCGGAACGCCGGGCCCCAGGACCTCAGCGCTTCTCCTTCAGCGCTTCTTCGTCGCCGCGGGCAGCGGCGGGTCCGCCGGGTGCGGGGCCATCGGCAGCAGCGAGGACAGTCGCTCCTCGCAGAGCTCGACCAGCCGGTCGTAGCCCTCCTTGCCCATCAGCTCGATCAGCTCCGGCCGGTAGCTCACGTACACCGGGTCACCGGCCCCGTGCGCCGAGGTGGCCGACGTGCACCACCAGTGCAGATCGTGGCCGCCCGGACCCCAGCCCCTGCGGTCGTACTCCCCGATCGTCACCTGGAGCACCCGGGTGTCGTCGGGCCGGTCGATCCAGTCGTACGTCCGCCGCACCGGCAGCTGCCAGCACACGTCCGGCTTGGTCTCCAGGGGCTCCTTGCCCTCCCGCAGCGCCAGGATGTGCAGGGAGCAGCCGGCCCCGGCGGGGAACCCGGGCCGGTTCTGGAAGATGCAGGAGCCCTCCCAGCGGCGCGTCTGGCGCTCGCCGTCCTCGTCGACGCCGACCCAGCCCGTCTCCGTACCGACGTCGTGGAACTGCCACAGCTCCGGCGTGAGCCGCGCCACGTGCTCCGCGACCCGCTTCTCGTCGTCCTCGTCGGAGAAGTGCGCGCCCAGCGTGCAGCAGCCGTCGTCCGCGCGGCCCGCCTGGATGCCCTGGCAGCCGCTGCCGAAGATGCAGGTCCACCGGGAGGTCAGCCAGGTCAGGTCGCAGCGGAAGACCTGCTCGTCGTCCGCCGGGTCGGGGAACTCCACCCAGGCCCGCGCGAAGTCGAGGCCCTTCTCGTCGGACGGGTCCGGTCCGCTCGCCTCCGGTCGTGCTTCCTGCTTGTTCGACTTCGGCTTCTTCGTGGCTTTGTCCTGCTTAGCCTTTTTCGTCTTTGGCACGCGGACAGCGTAAGTCCGATGGCGCAGTAGCGTTCCCGTATGAGACTCGGAGTCCTCGACGTGGGATCGAACACCGTTCATCTGCTGGTGGTCGACGCCCACCCCGGCGCCCGCCCGCTGCCCGCGCACTCGCACAAGGCCGAGCTCCGGCTCGCCGAACTCCTCGACGAGACCGGCGCGATCGGCCCCCTCGGTATCGACCGGCTCGTGTCGACGATCGCCGGCGCCGTCCAGGCCGCCGAGGACAAGGGGTGCGAGGACGTGCTGCCGTTCGCCACCTCCGCGGTGCGCGAGGCCACCAACGCGGACCTGGTGCTGGAGCGGGTACGGGTCGAGACCGGCGTCGACCTCGCCGTCCTCAGCGGCGAGGAGGAGGCCCGGCTCACCTTCCTGGCCGCCCGCCGCTGGTTCGGCTGGTCCGCGGGCAAGCTCCTCGTCCTGGACATCGGCGGCGGCTCGCTGGAGATCGCCTTCGGTATCGACGAGGAGCCCGACACCGCCGTCTCCCTGCCGCTCGGCGCGGGGCGCCTCACCGGTGCCTGGCTGCCGGACGACCCGGCCGACCCCCAACAGGTCAGGGCGCTGCGACGGCACGTCCGGGCGAGCATCGCGCGGACCGTGGGCGAGTTCGCCCGGGCCGGCCGCCCCGACCACGTCGTCGCCACCTCCAAGACCTTCAAGCAGCTCGCCCGGATCGCCGGAGCCGCCCGCTCCACCGAGGGCCTGTACGTCCAGCGCTCGCTGAGCCGCAAGGCGCTGGAGGACTGGGTGCCCAAACTGGCGGCGATGACCGTCGAGGAGCGCGGCCGGCTCCCCGGAGTCTCCGAGGGCCGGGCCGCCCAGCTGCTCGCCGGGGCGCTGGTGGCCGAGGGCGCGATGGACCTCTTCGGCGTCGAGGAGCTGGAGATCTGCCCCTGGGCCCTGCGCGAGGGCGTCATCCTGCGCCGCCTGGACCACCTCCCGGTGGAACGGGCCGCTCTGCCCGGGTGAGGCGAGACACGGGGCGGGGCGGAACGGTACGGGACGCACCGCATCGGTGACGTACGGTCACGTCTCCATGGCCCTGATCACTTTCGGCCAGGACCAGGCGGAGTGGCGCATCACTGCCCGTACGCTGTCCAGGTGGCAGAACCAGTGGTGCGCATCCCCGATGCGAAGGTCGCCCTGTCGACGGCCTCGGTCTACCCCGAGTCCACGGCGACGGCCTTCGAGATCGCCGCGCGCCTGGGGTACGACGGCGTCGAGGTCATGGTCTGGACCGACCCCGTCAGCCAGGACATCGAGGCCCTGCGCCGGCTCTCCGACTACCACCGGGTGCCGATCCTCGCGGTGCACGCCCCCTGCCTCCTGATCACCCAGCGCGTCTGGTCCACCGACCCCTGGGTCAAGCTCCAGCGGGCGAAGGCCGCCGCCGAGAAGCTCGGCGCCTCCACCGTCGTGGTGCACCCCCCGTTCCGGTGGCAGCGCAACTACGCCCGCGACTTCGTGACCGGGATCTGGCGGATGGCCGGCGAGACCGACGTCCGGTTCGCCGTCGAGAACATGTACCCCTGGCGCTACCGGGACCGCGAGATGCTCGCGTACGCCCCCGACTGGGACGTCACCAACGACGACTACCGGCACTTCACGGTCGACCTCTCGCACACCGCTACCGCCCGCACCGAGGCGCTCGCCATGGTCGACCGGATGGGCGACCGGCTCGCCCACGTCCACCTCGCCGACGGCAGGGGCTCGGCCAAGGACGAGCACCTGGTGCCCGGCCGGGGCGACCAGCCGTGCGCGGAGCTGCTGGAGCGTCTGGCCCGTACGGGCTTCGACGGCCATGTCGTCATCGAGGTCAACACCCGGCGCGCGATGTCCTCCGCCGAACGCGAGGCCGATCTCGCGGAGGCGCTGGCCTTCACCCGCCTCCACCTGGCCGCCTCCGCCGCCGCCCCCGACCCGTCCCCGAACATCCACCGCCCGTGACTCAGGAGCGGCCATGACCGACGACGCTCCCGCCGCCCCGCGTCGCCGGGGCCGACCCTCCCGCAAGGCCGCGTCCGAAGGACCCGACGCCCGGACGCGCATCCTGGAGGCGGCCCGTACGGAGTTCGCCGAGCGCGGCTACGACAAGACGTCGATCCGGGGCATCGCCAAGGCCGCGAGGGTCGACGCGGCCCTCGTCCACCACTACTTCGGCACGAAGGACGAGGTCTTCGCCGCGGCCGTCGAGGTCACCTTCGAGCCCGCCCTGGTGATCCCCACCGTCCTCGGCGGCCCGCCGGAGGGCCTGGGGGAGCGGCTGGCGCGCTTCTTCCTCTCCGTGTGGGAGGACCCCGGCACCCGTACGCCCCTGCTGGCGATCCTGCGCTCGGCGGTCAGCCACGAGGCGGCCGCGAACGTCCTGCGCGACTTCGTGCTGCGCCGGCTGCTGGAGCGGATCGCGGCGGAGCTCGACGTACCGGACCCCACCCTCCGCGCCGAGCTGGCCGCGTCGCACATGCTCGGCATCGCGATGCTCCGGTACGTCGTCCGGGCCGAGCCGCTCGCCTCCGCGGACCCGGAGGAGATCGTCGCGATGGTGGCGCCCACGCTCCAGAGATACTTGGGCGAGGGCTGAGGAGAGGGGCCGGGCGCTGACCGCCCACCGGCCATCGCATCCCGTATTGCGGACAGCCTGTCCAGATCTTGGATCCGGGGCGTACGCTCGAAGACAGCCTTTTCTTCAACTGTCGGAGGCAGGCCCCCTGCCGAAGGAGCGAGCGACGATGCCCCAGCTGAGGTCCCGCACGGTCACCCACGGACGCAACATGGCGGGCGCGCGCGCCCTTATGCGCGCGTCGGGCGTAGCGAGCGCGGACATCGGCAAGCCGATCATCGCCGTCGCCAACTCGTTCACCGAGTTCGTCCCCGGCCACACCCACCTCGCCCCGGTCGGCCGGATCGTCTCCGAGGCGATCCAGGCCGCGGGCGCGGTCCCGCGCGAGTTCAACACGATCGCCGTGGACGACGGGATCGCGATGGGCCACGGCGGCATGCTCTACAGCCTGCCCTCCCGCGACCTGATCGCCGACTCCGTGGAGTACATGGTCGAGGCGCACTGCGCGGACGCCCTGATCTGCATCTCCAACTGCGACAAGATCACCCCGGGCATGCTGAACGCCGCGATGCGCCTCAACATCCCGACCGTCTTCGTCTCCGGCGGCCCGATGGAGGCCGGCAAGGCCACCCTCGTCGACGGGACCGTGCGAAAACTCGACCTGGTCAACGCGATCAGCGACGCGGTCGACGAGTCCATCTCCGACGAGGACATCCTCCGCATCGAGGAGAACGCCTGCCCCACCTGCGGCAGCTGTTCCGGCATGTTCACCGCCAACTCGATGAACTGCCTGACCGAGGCCCTCGGCCTCTCCCTCCCCGGCAACGGCTCGGTCCTCGCCACCCACACCGCCCGCAAGGCGCTGTACGAGGAGGCCGGCCGCACGATCGTCGAGATCACCAAGCGCTACTACGAGCAGGACGACGCCACCGTCCTGCCGCGCTCCATCGGCACCCGCGCCGCGTTCGACAACGCGATGGCGCTGGACATCGCCATGGGCGGCTCGACCAACACGATCCTGCACCTGCTGGCCGCCGCCCAGGAGGCCGAGCTGGCCTACGACCTCGAAGACATCAACGAGGTCTCGCGCCGCGTCCCGTGCCTCGCCAAGGTCGCCCCCAACGTCGCCCCCGGCGGCACGTACTACATGGAGGACGTCCACCGCGCCGGCGGCATCCCCGCCCTCCTCGGCGAACTGCACCGCGGCGGCCTGCTCAACGAGGACGTGCACTCGGTGCACTCCGACACCCTCGCCGAGTGGCTGAAGGACTGGGACGTCCGTGGCGGCTCCCCGTCCCCCGAGGCCGTCGAGCTGTGGCACGCCGCCCCCGGCTGCGTCCGCTCCGCGACCGCGTTCTCCCAGTCCGAGCGGTGGGACACCCTCGACCTGGACGCGGCGGGCGGCTGCATCCGCGACGTCGAGCACGCCTACTCCAGGGACGGCGGCCTCGCCGTCCTCAAGGGCAACCTCGCCGAGGACGGCTGTGTCGTGAAGACCGCCGGCGTCGACGAGTCGATCTGGACCTTCGAGGGCCCGGCCGTCGTCTGCGAATCGCAGGACGAGGCCGTCGACAAGATCCTCCGCAAGGAGATCGAGCCGGGCGACGTCGTCGTCATCCGCTACGAGGGCCCGCGCGGCGGCCCCGGCATGCAGGAGATGCTCTACCCCACGTCCTTCCTCAAGGGCCGGGGCCTGGGCAAGGTCTGCGCCCTGGTCACCGACGGCCGCTTCTCCGGCGGTACGTCGGGCCTCTCCATCGGCCACGCCTCGCCCGAGGCGGCCTCCGGCGGCACCATCGCGCTGGTCGAGGACGGCGACCGGATCCGCATCGACATCCCGAACCGCTCGATCGAGCTGCTCGTCGACGACGCCGAACTGGCCACCCGTCGCGAGGCGCTGAACGGGGTGTACGCCCCGAAGAACCGCGACCGCAAGGTCTCGGCCGCGCTGCGCGCCTACGCGGCGATGGCGACGAGCGCGGACCGGGGCGCGGTCCGCGACATCTCGAAGCTCGGCTGACGCTTCCGCCTGGCGCCTCCGGGCACCTTCGGCCCCTCCACCGGCACTTCCGGCGGAGGGGCCGAAGCATTCCACGGCTCCGGGCACCAATATCAAGCCTTGTGCCGATGCTCCCAGCGCATCCGGCCAACCAATTCAAGCCCCTCCGGCGATTGAGGAGCGGGGTCCGGGGCAGAGCCCCGGGAACACTAGCGCGGCCCTCACCAGCCCCCCGGATCCGCCCCGTCCACCGCGAACACCGACCCGTCCGGCGCCGCCCCCACCACCACCCGCCCCGCCACCACCGGCGCGGGCAGGTCCGACGCGTACGTCAGCTTCCCCCCGCTCAGCCGCGCCCGCGTCTGCCCCACCAGCGCCCCCCGCTCCGTGTCGACGGCCAGCAGCCGCCCGTCCGCCGCGGAGAAGTACAGGTGCCCGCCCTCCCCGAGCACCGGGGCGGACGCCCGCCCCACCCCGGTCTCCAGCCGCCACAACTCCGCCCCCGTTCCGCCGCCCGCCCTCGTGTCGACGGCCAGCAGCGACCCGCCCCGCCCCAGCAGGTACGCGACGTCCCCGGCCATCACCACCTGCGGCCCGTCCAGGGTGAAGGGCAGCGCGATCCGGGCGGCGGCACCGGACACGGGGGCGTACCGGACCAGCTCGGCGGTGTCCGAGTTCTCGTCCATCGCCGTCAGCACCAGCTCCCCCGCCCCGGCCGTGGACACCGGCGTCAGCACCCCGTCCAGCCGCCGCTGCCAGGACGCCCGGCCGCTTGCCGCGTCCACCGCCGTGACGAGGGTCGACGCACCCGAGGGCGCGTGCTCGAAGGCGTAGGCGAGCCCGGACCCACCGTCGTACAGCGCGAAGTCGGGCCGTACGTGCCCCGCCAGCGGCTTCTTCCAGCGGGCCGCCCCGCTCGCCCCGTCCAGCGCCGCGACCGTCCCGTCGTCCGCGACGGCCAGCAGGGTGTCGCCCGCCGGGAACGCCGCCCCGGGGCTCGCCGACAGCGAGGTGTCCCGCAGGGCGGACCCCTTCACCGGGTCCAACGCGCGCAGCTTCCCGTCCGGGCCGCCGGCCAGCACGACCGCACCCGAGACGATCGGGGCATGGGCGCCCCCGCCCGAGGAGGACCGGGCCGACCAGACCACCCGCCCGTCCGCCGGATCGATCCTGACCGTTCCGGTCCCGGCCACCGAGCAGTACAGCGCGCCCCCGGCCCCGGCGCCGGCACAGACGGGCGTGGCGCTCCCGGAGGTCCGGAGCTCGGTACGCCACGGAGCGACGGCGTCCCCGCCCTTCGCCCCACCCGCATCGGCGTCCGCCCCCGGCCCGCGAGGGCTCACCTCCGTACCGCCCCCGCCCCCCACCGCGTACGCCCCCGCACCCGCCACAACCAGAAGCACCGCCGCCGCCACGACCGGGCGGGCCCGCGGGAGCCACCGGCGGCGGACCGGCGGCGCGGCCCGCACATGCGTGTCCTCCTCCGAACCGTCCCGCTCCCCGTCCGGCACGGCCGGCACCGCCGCGGCGACCACCGCCCGCCGCCGCTGCGCCGGTACGAACGCCTCGGCCTCGTACGACGGGGGCCCCAGCGCGGCCATCACCTCGTCCGGCGTCGGCCGGTCCGCCGGGTCCTTCGCCAGACACCGGGCGACCAGCGGAGCCAGCTCCTCGGGCACCCCGCCCAGCTCCGGCTGGTCGTGCACCACCTGGTACGCCACGATGTACGGGCTGTCCGAGTCGAACGGCCCCCGGCCCGTCGCCGCGTGGACGATCACGGCCCCCAGCGCGAACACGTCGACCGGCGGCCCCACCTCGCGCGGCCTCTGGAACTGCTCGGGAGCCATGTAGGGCGGTGAGCCGATCAGCTTGCCGGTCTCGGTGCGCAGATCACTGTCGTACGGCCGCGAGATCCCGAAGTCGATGACCTTGGGGCCCCCGTCCGTCAGCAGCACGTTGCTCGGCTTCAGGTCGCGGTGGATCACGCCCGCCCGGTGGATGTCCCGCAGCGCCTCGGCCAGCCCGGCGATCAGCCTGCGGAGCGCGGCGGGAGCCATCGGGCCGTTCCGCTTCACCTGCTCGGCAAGCGTGGGGCCGGGCACGTAGAGGGTGGCCATCCAGGGCCGGTCGGCCTCCGGATCGGCGTCGACGACGGGCGCGGTGAACGCCCCGCTCACCCGCCGCGCGGCCGCCACCTCCTGCCGGAACCGCGCCCTGAACTCGGGATCCGCCGCATACGGCGCGTGTACGACCTTCACCGCGAGCTGCATCCCCGAGGCCGAGCGCGCCAGATGCACGACCCCCATGCCGCCCGAGCCGAGACGGGCTTCGAGTCGGTAGGCGCCGGCGTACTGCGGAAACTCCGCTTCCGGATGCGCTCCGGGCTCTCGCAGCGGCGGCATGGCCCACCCCCGTGTGTTCACGCGCATGCGACGCACGGAGCCTAGTCGATGGTGCGTGCGAGAGGCACGGTGCTTGCTAGCCTGCGCGTCGTACGCCCAGGCGCGTACGGGACATCTCAACGGGGGAGGCCCACATGGGCGTTGAAGAGCACACGCAGGGACCGGTGGCGACCACCGCCACGGACGGGACGGAAGCGGCGACCGCGGACCTCGCGGCGGCGGCGGGGGAGATCGAGACCACGGCGTCCGGCACCCGCTACCCGATCGCCCCGGGATACCGGGTCAACGTCCGCACCGGGCCGGGTACCGCCTACCGCATCGTCAGGACCCTGCCGTACGGACAGAAGATCCCGATCTACTGCCAGAAGCCGGGGGAGCGGGTCACCGGCCCGTACGGCACGTCGAACCTCTGGGACAACATCGCCAACGGTCAGTTCGTCTCGGACGCCTACGTCTACACGGGGCGTGACGGCTACATCGCACCGCGCTGCGACTGACGGCACCACCCGGGGCGACCGCCGGGGGACCGGGGGCGGCGGGGGATAATCGGCCCCGTGAGCGAGAACAGCGCAGCCCCCGGCACCCCGCCCGCCACGGCCCCGGGGCCGCAGCCCGAGCCGATCCGCTTCTTCGGCACGACGTGGGTCGACCACGACGGCGGTTACGGGCTCCGCCGCGCCGGCGTCGCCGTCGGCTCCCTGGCCGCCGCCGTGGCCGCCTGCTTCGTCCTGCGCTTCGCCTACGAGGGGCTGGAGATCGCGGAGGTCGGCGGTTTCGTCGGGGTGCTGGTCATCGCGATGTTCTCGATCTGCAGCGCCATCGCGTTCCGCAAGACCTGGGAGGGGTTCGGCGCCCGCCCCGAGGACCCGTCCCGCGAGGACGCCCTGCGCGGCCTGAAGTCCATCGGCTTCATCGGCTCGCTCCTCGCCTACTTCGTCCGCTCGCTCACCGAGGCCCCGGGCGAGAAGCTGCGCCGCACCGAGTACGAGAGGGCCCGCGCCCAGTTCGAGAAGCGCCGCTCGACCCGCACCGGCAACCCGGCGGCCCGCAAGGCCTCCGGCCGCAAGCGCCCGAAGCGCGGCTGAGGCCCGAAGCCCCGCCCACCGCACGAACGACTCGGCCCGCCGACACCACGTCGGCGGGCCGAGTCGTTTCCGCTGCCCTCTTCCTCTTGACGGACGGCACCGCCGGGCGAAGAATTCATCACATGATGAATTATGAACCCGGGGCGGCACCGGCCACCCCCACCACGCACCCGAGCCCGGACACACTCCCACCACCGACCTCGGCGATCGCCGCCCGCGGCCTCACCGCCGTCCGAGGCACCCGCACCGTCCTGCACGCCCTCGACTTCACCGTCCCCTCCGGCAGCATCACCGGCCTCCTCGGCCCCTCGGGCTGCGGCAAGACCACCCTCATGCGGGCGGTGGCCGGCACCCAGGCCAAGGTCACCGGCGTCCTCGACGTCCTGGGCCACCCCGCCGGAGATCCGGCCCTGCGCCCCCGCATCGGCTACGTCACCCAGGCGCCCTCCGTCTACACCGACCTCACCGTCCGGCAGAACCTCGACTACTTCGCCGCGGTCCTGAACCCGGGCCGCGCCCACCGGGCCGCCCGCCGCGAGGCCGTCGCCCGCGCCATCGACGACGTCGACCTGACCACTCGCGCCGACGCCCTCGCCGGCGCGCTCTCCGGTGGCCAGCGCAGCCGCGTCTCGCTGGCCGTCGCCCTGCTCGGCACCCCGGACCTGCTGGTCCTGGACGAACCGACCGTCGGGCTCGACCCCGTACTCCGCCGGGACCTCTGGGACCTCTTCCACCGCCTGGCCGACCGCGGCACCGCGCTGCTCGTCTCGTCCCACGTCATGGACGAGGCCGAACGCTGCCACCGCCTGCTCCTGATGCGCGACGGCCGGATCCTCGCCGAGGACACCCCCGACGCGCTCAGGCACCGCACCGGCACGGCCACCGTCGAGGAGGCGTTCCTCCACCTGGTCGACGCGGACCGGGCCGACGAGCACCGGACCGGAGACCACACGACAGCGGAGCACCGGACCGCCGAGCACCCCGCCGCCCCGACCGCCGCCCCCCTCACCACCGAAGAGGCCCCCGATGACCGCCACCGCGGGCCGCGTCCTGCGCCAGCTGACCCACGACCCCCGCACGATCGCGCTCCTGGTGATCGTCCCGGTCCTGCTGATCACCCTGCTCCGTTACGTCTTCGACGGCGCCCCCGGCACCTTCGACGCGACCGGAGCCTCCCTCCTCGGCATCTTCCCGCTCATCACGATGTTCCTGGTGACCTCGATCGCCACCCTGCGCGAACGCACCACGGGCACCCTCGAACGCCTCCTCGCCCTCCCGCTCGGCAAGGGCGGCCTGATCGGCGGGTACGCCCTCGCGTTCGGCGCGGTCGCGGTCGTCCAGTCGGCGCTCGCCACGGCCGTCTCCGTCTGGCTGCTGGGCCTGGACGTCGTCGGCTCCCCCTGGCTGCTGCTCCTGGTCGCCCTGCTCGACGCCCTGCTCGGCACCGCGCTCGGCCTGTTCGTCTCCGCGTTCGCCGCGTCCGAGTTCCAGGCGGTCCAGTTCATGCCGGCGGTGATCTTCCCCCAGCTCCTGCTGTGCGGCCTGTTCACCCCGCGCGAGGCGATGCACCCCGTCCTGGAGGCGATCTCGAACGTCCTGCCCATGTCGTACGCCGTCGACGGCATGAACCAGGTCCTCCAGCACCCCGACATCACCGGCGACTTCGTCCGCGACATCGCCGTGGTTGCGGGGAGCGCCCTGCTGGTCCTCTGCCTCGGCGCGATCACCCTCCGCCGCCGTACGCCGTGAACGGCCCGATGCGAGGATGACGGGCAGCAGCAACAGCCCGGCCCACAGCACAGCACGCCCCAGCACCGCCCGGAGGGTGAACGCATGACCCAGACAGTCGCAGTCCTCGGCACCGGCAAGATCGGCGAGGCCCTGCTCAGCGGGATGATCCGGGCGGGCTGGCGACCGGCCGACCTCCTGGTGACCACCCGACGCGGCGACCGGGCCCAGGAACTGCACACGCGGTACGGGGTCGAGTCCGTCACCAACGCGGAGGCGGCCAGACACGCCGACATCCTCATCCTCGCCGTGAAGCCCCAGGACATGGGCAAGCTCCTGGACGAACTCGCCCCGCACGTCACCGCCGACCGACTGGTCATCAGCGCGGCAGCCGGCATCACCACCGCGTTCATCGAGGACCGGCTCACCCCGGACACCCCGGTCGTCCGCGTCATGCCCAACACCCCGGTCCTCGTCGACGAGGGCATGTCCGTCATCTCCGCCGGCAGCCACGCCACCGGCGCGCACCTCGCCACCGCCGAGGAGATCTTCGGCGGCGTCGGCAAGACCCTGCGCGTACCGGAGTCCCAGCAGGACGCGGCCACCGCCCTCTCCGGCTCCGGCCCCGCCTACTTCTACTTCCTGGTCGAGGCCATGACCGACGCCGGCATCCTGCTCGGCCTGCCCCGCGCCCAGGCCCACGACCTCATCGTCCAGGCCGCCATCGGCGCCGCCGTCATGCTCCGGGACAGCGGCGAACACCCGGTCAAGCTCCGGGAAGCCGTGACCAGCCCGGCAGGCACGACGATCAGCGCGATCCGCGAGCTGGAGAACCACGGGGTGCGGGCGGCCCTCATCGCCGCCCTGGAGGCAGCACGCGACCGCAGCCGCGAACTGGCCTCCGGCAACGGCTGACCCCTGGCTCCCGCCGGGGGTTGACACGCCTCCGGCGGGTACGTAGTGTGCTCCGAGTTGTCCGACGTGAGCGCCGACCCCGGTCGGTCCCCGGACAGCCATTCCGCAGTAACCACGAGAAGACACGCGACATCACGTCGTATGCCTTTTCGTGCGCCTACGCGAAATGAGGAATCCGCGTTCGAGAGAACGCCCCCGATTAGCGTCGGGGCCCAGGACTCCGCTAAAGTCTCACTCGTCGGAACGGCCCAACAGCCGGGAGGACAAGCCCCGCTGACTGGGAATCAGGCCCGAAAGGATCTGATAGAGTCGGACTCGCCGGAAAGGGAAAACGCGAAAGCGAAGAACCTGGAAAGCGAAACTGCATGGCCCGCTTCGACCGGGAATCGGACACGAAAGAGTCTGATAGAGTCGGAAACGCAAGACAGCGGGACAAAGAAGTAAATGAAGGGAAGCGCCCGGAGGGCCCCGGTGATACGGGACCGAAGGAAGCGTCCGTTCCTTGAGAACTCAACAGCGTGCCAAAAGTCAACGCCAGATATGTTGATACCCCGGCCTGCTTCGGCAGGTTGGTGGTTCCTTTGAAAGTCCTACGGTCGCCATGTGCGGCGGTAGGCAATACACAGCGAGGACGCTGTGAACAACGGGTCTTATTCCGACCGGTTGTTCCGCTCTCGTGTGTGTGCACCCGATTACGGGTAAACATTCACGGAGAGTTTGATCCTGGCTCAGGACGAACGCTGGCGGCGTGCTTAACACATGCAAGTCGAACGATGAAGCCGCTTCGGTGGCGGATTAGTGGCGAACGGGTGAGTAACACGTGGGCAATCTGCCCTTCACTCTGGGACAAGCCCTGGAAACGGGGTCTAATACCGGATAACACTCTGTCCCGCATGGGACGGGGTTGAAAGCTCCGGCGGTGAAGGATGAGCCCGCGGCCTATCAGCTTGTTGGTGGGGTAATGGCCTACCAAGGCGACGACGGGTAGCCGGCCTGAGAGGGCGACCGGCCACACTGGGACTGAGACACGGCCCAGACTCCTACGGGAGGCAGCAGTGGGGAATATTGCACAATGGGCGAAAGCCTGATGCAGCGACGCCGCGTGAGGGATGACGGCCTTCGGGTTGTAAACCTCTTTCAGCAGGGAAGAAGCGAAAGTGACGGTACCTGCAGAAGAAGCGCCGGCTAACTACGTGCCAGCAGCCGCGGTAATACGTAGGGCGCAAGCGTTGTCCGGAATTATTGGGCGTAAAGAGCTCGTAGGCGGCTTGTCACGTCGGATGTGAAAGCCCGGGGCTTAACCCCGGGTCTGCATTCGATACGGGCTAGCTAGAGTGTGGTAGGGGAGATCGGAATTCCTGGTGTAGCGGTGAAATGCGCAGATATCAGGAGGAACACCGGTGGCGAAGGCGGATCTCTGGGCCATTACTGACGCTGAGGAGCGAAAGCGTGGGGAGCGAACAGGATTAGATACCCTGGTAGTCCACGCCGTAAACGTTGGGAACTAGGTGTTGGCGACATTCCACGTCGTCGGTGCCGCAGCTAACGCATTAAGTTCCCCGCCTGGGGAGTACGGCCGCAAGGCTAAAACTCAAAGGAATTGACGGGGGCCCGCACAAGCAGCGGAGCATGTGGCTTAATTCGACGCAACGCGAAGAACCTTACCAAGGCTTGACATATACCGGAAAGCATCAGAGATGGTGCCCCCCTTGTGGTCGGTATACAGGTGGTGCATGGCTGTCGTCAGCTCGTGTCGTGAGATGTTGGGTTAAGTCCCGCAACGAGCGCAACCCTTGTTCTGTGTTGCCAGCATGCCCTTCGGGGTGATGGGGACTCACAGGAGACTGCCGGGGTCAACTCGGAGGAAGGTGGGGACGACGTCAAGTCATCATGCCCCTTATGTCTTGGGCTGCACACGTGCTACAATGGCCGGTACAATGAGCTGCGATGCCGCGAGGCGGAGCGAATCTCAAAAAGCCGGTCTCAGTTCGGATTGGGGTCTGCAACTCGACCCCATGAAGTCGGAGTTGCTAGTAATCGCAGATCAGCATTGCTGCGGTGAATACGTTCCCGGGCCTTGTACACACCGCCCGTCACGTCACGAAAGTCGGTAACACCCGAAGCCGGTGGCCCAACCCCTTGTGGGAGGGAGCTGTCGAAGGTGGGACTGGCGATTGGGACGAAGTCGTAACAAGGTAGCCGTACCGGAAGGTGCGGCTGGATCACCTCCTTTCTAAGGAGCATCTAGACCCTTTCGGGGGTCCAGAGCCACTACGTCGGCAAATGTTCGACGGTGGTCAGCTCATGGGTGGAACGTTGACTATTCGGCACGACAGGTTCATTACTGCTAGTACTGCTTCGGCGTGGAACGTGGTGAGGGATCGGTTGTGTCGGGCACGTTGTTGGGTGTCTGAGGGTGCGGCCGTAAGGTTGTTCCTTCTGATCCGGTCCCAGTGAACTCACCTTTGCGGGTGGGGTGATGGGTGGCTGGTCGTTGTTTGAGAACTGCACAGTGGACGCGAGCATCTGTGGCCAAGTTTTTAAGGGCGCACGGTGGATGCCTTGGCACCAGGAACCGATGAAGGACGTGGGAGGCCACGATAGTCCCCGGGGAGCTGTCAACCAAGCTTTGATCCGGGGGTTTCCGAATGGGGAAACCCGGCAGTCGTCATGGGCTGTCACCCGCTGCTGAACACATAGGCAGTGTGGAGGGAACGAGGGGAAGTGAAACATCTCAGTACCCTCAGGAAGAGAAAACAACCGTGATTCCGGGAGTAGTGGCGAGCGAAACTGGATGAGGCCAAACCGTATGCGTGTGATACCCGGCAGGGGTTGCGCATGCGGGGTTGTGGGATCTCTCTTTCACGGTCTGCCGGCTGTGAGACGAGTCAGAAACCGTTGATGTAGGCGAAGGACATGCGAAAGGTCCGGCGTAGAGGGTAAGACCCCCGTAGCTGAAACATCAGCGGCTTGTTTGAGAGACACCCAAGTAGCACGGGGCCCGAGAAATCCCGTGTGAATCTGGCGGGACCACCCGCTAAGCCTAAATATTCCCTGGTGACCGATAGCGGATAGTACCGTGAGGGAATGGTGAAAAGTACCGCGGGAGCGGAGTGAAATAGTACCTGAAACCGTGTGCCTACAAGCCGTGGGAGCGTCGCGCATCGAGCTTGCTCGGTGCGTCGTGACTGCGTGCCTTTTGAAGAATGAGCCTGCGAGTTAGCGGTGTGTAGCGAGGTTAACCCGTGTGGGGAAGCCGTAGCGAAAGCGAGTCCGAACAGGGCGTTTGAGTTGCACGCTCTAGACCCGAAGCGGAGTGATCTAGCCATGGGCAGGTTGAAGCGGAGGTAAGACTTCGTGGAGGACCGAACCCACCAGGGTTGAAAACCTGGGGGATGACCTGTGGTTAGGGGTGAAAGGCCAATCAAACTCCGTGATAGCTGGTTCTCCCCGAAATGCATTTAGGTGCAGCGTCGTGTGTTTCTTGCCGGAGGTAGAGCACTGGATAGGCGATGGGCCCTACCGGGTTACTGACCTTAGCCAAACTCCGAATGCCGGTAAGTGAGAGCGCGGCAGTGAGACTGTGGGGGATAAGCTCCATGGTCGAGAGGGAAACAGCCCAGAGCATCGACTAAGGCCCCTAAGCGTACGCTAAGTGGGAAAGGATGTGGAGTCGCAGAGACAACCAGGAGGTTGGCTTAGAAGCAGCCACCCTTGAAAGAGTGCGTAATAGCTCACTGGTCAAGTGATTCCGCGCCGACAATGTAGCGGGGCTCAAGCGTACCGCCGAAGTCGTGTCATTCATACACATAGGGCCAACGCCTGTATGGATGGGTAGGGGAGCGTCGTGTGCCGGGTGAAGCAGCCGCGGAAGCGAGTTGTGGACGGTTCACGAGTGAGAATGCAGGCATGAGTAGCGATACACACGTGAGAAACGTGTGCGCCGATTGACTAAGGGTTCCTGGGTCAAGCTGATCTGCCCAGGGTAAGTCGGGACCTAAGGCGAGGCCGACAGGCGTAGTCGATGGACAACCGGTTGATATTCCGGTACCCGCTTTGAAACGCCCAGTACTGAATCAGGCGATGCTAAGTCCGTGAAGCCGGCCCGATCTCTTCGGAGTTGAGGGTAGTGGTGGAGCCGATGAACCAGACTTGTAGTAGGTAAGCGATGGGGTGACGCAGGAAGGTAGTCCAGCCCGGGCGGTGGTTGTCCCGGGGTAAGGGTGTAGGACGCACGGTAGGCAAATCCGTCGTGCATAAGTCTGAGACCTGATGCCGAGCCGATTGTGGTGAAGTGGATGATCCTATGCTGTCGAGAAAAGCCTCTAGCGAGTTTCATGGCGGCCCGTACCCTAAACCGACTCAGGTGGTCAGGTAGAGAATACCGAGGCGTTCGGGTGAACTATGGTTAAGGAACTCGGCAAAATGCCCCCGTAACTTCGGGAGAAGGGGGGCCATCACTGGTGATCCGATTTACTCGGTGAGCTGGGGGTGGCCGCAGAGACCAGCGAGAAGCGACTGTTTACTAAAAACACAGGTCCGTGCGAAGCCGTAAGGCGATGTATACGGACTGACGCCTGCCCGGTGCTGGAACGTTAAGGGGACCGGTTAGCTGCTCTTCGGGGTGGCGAAGCTGAGAACTTAAGCGCCAGTAAACGGCGGTGGTAACTATAACCATCCTAAGGTAGCGAAATTCCTTGTCGGGTAAGTTCCGACCTGCACGAATGGCGTAACGACTTCTCGACTGTCTCAACCATAGGCCCGGTGAAATTGCACTACGAGTAAAGATGCTCGTTTCGCGCAGCAGGACGGAAAGACCCCGGGACCTTTACTATAGTTTGATATTGGTGTTCGGTTCGGCTTGTGTAGGATAGGTGGGAGACTGTGAAGCGGCCACGCCAGTGGTTGTGGAGTCGTCGTTGAAATACCACTCTGGTCGTGCTGGATGTCTAACCTGGGTCCGTGATCCGGATCAGGGACAGTGTCTGATGGGTAGTTTAACTGGGGCGGTTGCCTCCTAAAGAGTAACGGAGGCGCCCAAAGGTTCCCTCAGCCTGGTTGGTAATCAGGTGTTGAGTGTAAGTGCACAAGGGAGCTTGACTGTGAGACCGACGGGTCGAGCAGGGACGAAAGTCGGGACTAGTGATCCGGCAGTGGCTTGTGGAAGCGCTGTCGCTCAACGGATAAAAGGTACCCCGGGGATAACAGGCTGATCTTCCCCAAGAGTCCATATCGACGGGATGGTTTGGCACCTCGATGTCGGCTCGTCGCATCCTGGGGCTGGAGTCGGTCCCAAGGGTTGGGCTGTTCGCCCATTAAAGCGGTACGCGAGCTGGGTTTAGAACGTCGTGAGACAGTTCGGTCCCTATCCGCTGTGCGCGTAGGAATATTGAGAAGGGCTGTCCCTAGTACGAGAGGACCGGGACGGACGAACCTCTGGTGTGCCAGTTGTCCTGCCAAGGGCATGGCTGGTTGGCTACGTTCGGAAAGGATAACCGCTGAAAGCATCTAAGCGGGAAGCCTGCTTCGAGATGAGTATTCCCACCCTCTTGAGGGGTTAAGGCTCCCAGTAGACGACTGGGTTGATAGGCCAGATGTGGAAGCCCGGTAACGGGTGGAGCTGACTGGTACTAATAGGCCGAGGGCTTGTCCTCAGTTGCTCGCGTCCACTGTGTTAGTTCTGAAATAACGAACAGCTGTGTTGTTGCCCGGTGTTCATAGTTTCATAGTGTTTCGGTGGTCATTGCGTTAGGGAAACGCCCGGTTACATTCCGAACCCGGAAGCTAAGCCTTTCAGCGCCGATGGTACTGCAGGGGGGACCCTGTGGGAGAGTAGGACGCCGCCGAACAATCTTTCCGGGAAAGCCCCGTGCCCTTGTGGCACGGGGCTTTTCTGCGTTCTGAACGTCTAGGGTCGGACCATGCGCTACGAACTGGTCATCTTCGACAATGACGGTGTGCTCGTCGACAGCGAGCCGATCGCCAACACCGTCCTCTCCGGCTATCTGACCGAACTCGGTCACCCCACCTCGTACGAGGAATCCCTCCGTGACTACATGGGGTCCGCGGTGCACCGGATCCATGACCTCATCAAAGAGCGGACCGGGCGGCTTCTGCCCGAGGACTTCGACTCCACGCTCAGCACCCGTACCTTCGCCGCTTTCCAGCAGGAACTGGTGGCCGTCGACGGAGTCGAGGAACTGCTCGGGAAGCTCGTCGCGGACGGGGTGGACTACTGCGTCGCTTCCTCCGGGAGCCACGAGCGGATCCGGGTCGGCCACCGCAAGACGGGGATCGACCAGTGGTTCGAGGAGGAGTGGATCTTCAGCTCGGAGGACGTCGGGCGGGGCAAGCCGGCGCCGGATCTGTTCCTGCACGCAGCCGAGCGCATGGGCGTCGCACCCGAGCGGTGCGTCGTCATCGAGGACAGCCCGCTCGGGGTCGAAGCGGCACGGGCGGCCGGGATGGACGTGTACGGGTTCACCTCGATGGTGCCCGCCGACCGGCTCGTCGGGGTGACCGGGCACTTCTCGGACATGGCCCAGCTGCCCAAGCTCCTCGCCTGAAGCCCTCCGTCGGGACATCGCCCCCGTCCGGAAACTGCTCGGCTGATCCATCTACCCATGGGTAGCGGGTGGCTCTACGCTCGCCGCCATGACTGATGCGGGCTTGCGGCACGGCAGGGCCTCCCTGGGGCTGAGCTTCGGCGTTCAAGGCGTGGCGTTCGCTCTTCTGGTGACGCGTATCCCCGCCATTCAGGACCGGTACGGGATATCCGACGGGCTGCTGCCCGCCTTCCTCGCCGCTGTCCCGATCCTGGCGGGGGCCGGCAGCGTCGCCACCGAGAAAGTGGTCGCGCGGGTGCGGCCCGGCGTCGTCCTGCGGTGGGCCCAGCCCCTCGTCCTCCTCGCTCTCCTCGGAGTGGGCGCCGGGCGGGAGATGTGGCACGTCGCCGTCGCCCTCGGCGTGTTCGGGCTGGCCGTCGGGGCGCTCGACGCCTCCATGAACATGCTGGGCGTCAGCCTCCAACGCGCCTACGGGCGCTCGATCATGACCGGCTTTCATGCCGCTTACAGCCTCGGCGGGATCGCAGGTGCCTCCCTGGCCTGGGCGGGGGCGCGCTGGGAACTGTCCTTGCTCGCGTCCTACCTGCCCGTCGTCGCCGTGCTGCTGCCCGCCGCGCTGGTCGGGAGCCGGTGGTACACGGAAGGGAAGCGCGAGAAGGGGACGGGGCCGGACGGTACGAAGACCGGGGCGGGAAGCGCGGGCGGGGCGCTCTCGTTCAAGCTGTTGCTGCCGCTCTGCCTCATCATGACCTTCGCCTACATCGGGGACTCGACGGTCTCCAACTGGAGTGCCAAGTACCTCCAGGACGTGCTGGGCAGCTCCGAGCAGCTCGCGACCGTCCCGTACAACGTCTACATGGTGACGACCCTGTTGGGGCGGGCCGTGGGGGACCTCGGGGTGCGGCGGTTCGGGGCGGTCGCCGTGGTGCGGGGCGGGAGTCTGCTGGCGGCCGGCGGGTTCGCGGTCGTGGCGGTGGCGCCCGGGGCCTGGACGGGGATGCTCGGGTTCACGATGCTCGGGTTCGGGCTCTGCGTGATCGTGCCGCAGACCTTCGCCGCCGCCGGGCGGATGTTCCCGGGGAACAGCGACGCTGCCGTGGCCCGGTTGAATATCTTCAACTATGTGGGGTTCCTGGTCGGTTCGCCGCTCGTGGGCGCTCTGGGGGATGCGTGGAGCTATCGCGGGGCCATGCTCGTACCGATGGTTCTGGTGCTGGCGACGCTCGTGTATGCCCGCGCGTTCGGGCCGGAGCCCGCCCGATACGGTGGCGGGCATGAGCGGCCGCGCACAGCTGATGTGGGATGACGCAGTTACGGGATACGACTTCGGGGACACCCACCCCATGGACCCGGTCCGCCTGGCCCTGACGATGGGGCTGGTGCGGGCGTTCGGGCTGGATTCGGCGGTGGACCTGCGGTCGGCGAGGCCCTTGGGGGACTCCAGCCTGGGACTCGTCCACCGGCAGGACTACGTGGCGGCGGTGCGGGCCGCCTCCGCCGACCCCCGGGCCGCCGACCAGAGCTACGGGCTCGGCACCGTCGACGATCCGGCGTTCACCGGGATGCACGAGGCGTCCGCGCTGATCGCCGGGCTCTCCGTCGGAGCCGCCGAGGCCGTGTGGCGGGGCGAGACCGAGCACGCGGTGAACTTCACCGGGGGGCTGCATCACGCCATGCCCGGGTCCGCCGCCGGGTTCTGCGTCTACAACGACGCGGCCCTCGCCATCGCCCGGCTGCTGGAGCTGGGCGCGGAGCGGGTCGCGTACGTCGATGTCGACGTCCACCACGGGGACGGGGTGCAGGCCGCGTTCTGGGAGGACCCGCGCGTCCTGACGGTCTCGCTGCACGAGCACCCCCGGACGCTCTTCCCGCAGACCGGGTGGCCGGAGGAGACCGGGGCCGGGGACGGCGAGGGCTCCGCGGTGAACGTGGCGCTGCCGGCCGGGACCGGGGACCAGGGGTGGCTGCGGGCCTTCCACGCGGTGGTGCCCGAGCTGCTGGCCGACTTCCGGCCCCAGGTGCTCGTCACCCAGCACGGGGCCGACACGCACTTCGAGGACCCGCTCGCCCATCTCGCGGTGTCGCTGGACGCGCAGCGGGCGGTCATGGAGTCCTGCCACCGGCTCGCCCACGACCACGCCGACGGGCGCTGGGTGGCGCTCGGCGGCGGCGGGTACGCGGTGGTGGACGTGGTGCCCCGGTCGTGGACGCACCTCGTGGGGATCGCCGCGCACGCCCCCGTCGATCCGGAGTCGGTGGTGCCGCCGTCCTGGCGCGATCTCGTGTACGCCCGTACGCGGCAGCTGGGGCCCGGCCGGATGACGGACGGGCGTACGCCGTCGTGGAAGGCGTGGGAGGACGGTTACGACCCGGCGGACCGGCTGGACCAGGCGGTGCTGGCGTCCCGGAAGGCGGCCTTCCCGCTGCGGGGGCTGCTGACCTGAGGTGCGGCGGGCCGCTGCCGGTCCGCATGCGCGTACGTCCGCGGTCCGGGCGCCGCGGGGGGCATTGTGCCTTCCGTTACGCCAACGGTGGGGCGTAACGGAATTCCCGCCCGCTCCTGCTCCGCGATACGGCAGCATCCCAGGGGTGTTGAGCACCGGGGCGCTGCGCGCCCATCTGCTGGCGGCCCGGCTGGCCGGGCCCGTGGCCACGTCGCGCGAGACCAGTCTGCGCAGCTACCGGCTGTTCGCCGCCGGGGATCCGCGGGTGATGCTGGGGCTCGCGCCCGAGCGGGCGTGGGGCGAGGGCGAGCTGTTGCGGCTGATGGCGGACCGGTGCGGGGTCTCGGCCGATCCCGCGCATGTGAGCGGCCCCGACGCGATCGATCCGGACCGGACGGTGGCCGCGCTGGACGCGTTCGCCGAGCGGTTGGCGCTGGTGGCCGAGCGGCGGGCTCCGGTGCTGCTGGGGACCGGGCATCCGCACCGGCTGCTCGGTTTCTACGCCGGGCTGGCAGACGCCCTGTCGGCGGCGGGCTGTCCTGTTCTCACCCCCGCGCAGGGGAGATGTGTCGACATAACGACCCGGTTTGGCGTACGTACGTACCGTCTCGACTACGTACGGGGTGTCGCCCTGGTGCGCGAACCCGGGGGCGGCCCACCGGGGGCGAGACCGGCACACACACGCACTCGCCGCTTCCCGTACGGCTCGCGCTCCAGGACGCGGCGGAGCGGCTCAAGGTGCTGCCCGAGCTGGTGATCGGGGATCACGGCTGGGTCTGCGGCGCAGGTCAGCTGGGGATCGAGGCGATCGGGCCGGCGGACACGGACGATCCGGCGCTGTTCGTGGGGGAGGCCGAGGGGAGGGTGTCCGTGGTCGTACCGCTCGACGACGGCGTACGGGCGCCGTTCTACCGGCCGTTGACGCGCTATGTGCTCAATCGGGCCTGTCTGTCACAGTAAGCCGTCGATCGCCTCCCCTCTTCCCCACTCGCACCACCCGCCCCTAATCTGGTGAGTGAGCGCACAACGACGAAGAGTCACCGGAGGGGAAGCCGGTGCGCGTCCGGTGCGGAGGGACAGGTGGGTCATGGCTGCTGGCAGCGAGAGGCCTCTCAATGAGGTCAAGTTTCTGACCGTGGCGGAAGTCGCCTCGGTCATGCGAGTGTCGAAGATGACGGTGTACCGCTTGGTGCACAGCGGTCATCTGCCGGCGATCCGGGTGGGCAGGTCCTTCCGGGTGCCGGAGCAAGCGGTTCACGCGTATCTCCGCGAGTCGTTCGTGGGGGTGGAATCAGCCTGAGGTTGCCCGCGGATTACGTCCCTCGGACGGTGGCGGGTAGGCTAGGCCGACGTAGGTCGTGTGGGCCCAGACGCCCCGCACCAGTGAAGAAGAAGTGAGCGAGGGTAGTCGTGGGCTCTGTTATCAAGAAGCGGCGCAAGCGGATGGCCAAGAAGAAGCACCGCAAGCTGCTCAAGCGCACGCGCGTTCAGCGTCGCAACAAGAAGTAAGCGAACGCAGTTCGTGAGATCCGCAGCCCTCCCGCCGTCATGGTGGGAGGGCTGCGGTGCGTTTCGGGGCATGGGGGCGTCACAGGGCGGCGTCCACCCGCTACGGTGACCGCCAGGGAAGTTACCGCGGGAAGCAGGGGAACAGGGAAGCAGGGTTCGGCTTCCCATGCCGACGGAAGGCGCTGGTCTTGGGGAAGGTCGTCCTCGTCACAGGAGTGGCCCGGCAGCTGGGGGGCCGCTTCGTCCGGCGTGTCCAGCGCGATCCCGGGGTGGACCGGGTGATCGCGGTCGACGCCGTCGTGCCCCCGCACCGGCTGGGCGACGCGGAGTTCGTCCGCGCCGACATCCGGCAGTCGGCCATAGCGCGGATCCTGGCCGAGTACGCCGTCGACACAGTGGTTCACCTGGACGTCTCCGGCAAGGCGCTCGGCGCCGGCGGCCGGACGGCGATCAAGGAGACCAACGTCATCGGCACCATGCAGCTGCTCGGCGCCTGCCAGAAGTCGCCGACGGTGCAGCGGCTCGTGGTGAAGTCCAGTACGAGCGTGTACGGGTCGGCGCCCCGCGATCCGGCCGTGTTCACCGAGACCACCCCGCCCAAGTCGCTGCCCAGCGGTGGCTTCGCGAAGGACGCGGTGGAGGTCGAGGGGTACGTACGGGGCTTCGCCCGCCGCCGCCCGGACGTGGCGGTGTGCGTGCTGCGGTTCGCCAACATCCTGGGCCCGCATCCGGACTCGCCGCTCGCCGACTATCTGTCGCTGCCCGTCCTGCCGACCGTCTTCGGCTACGACCCGCGACTCCAGTTCGTGCACGAGGACGATGTGATCGACGTCCTCGGGATCGCGGCGAGCGAGCCCCGGCGCGGAACGCTGAACAGCGGCACGTTCAACATCGCCGGCGACGGGGTGCTGCTGCTGTCGCAGTGCTCGCGGCGGCTGGGGAAGCCGACCGTCCCCGTACTGCTGCCCGCCGTCACCTGGGTCGGCTCCGCGCTCCGTACGATCGGCATGACCGACTTCTCGCCGGAACAGATCCGGCTGCTCACCCACGGCCGGGTGGTCTCGACGGTGCAGATGCGCGAGACCCTCGGTTTCCGGCCGGCGTTCACCACGGCGGAGACCTTCGCGGAGTTCGCGCGGAGCCGGGGGCCCGGGCTGCTGCCGCCGGAGACGGTGGGCAGGGCGGTGGACCGGCTGGCGGCGTTGCCGCTGCCGGGAGGTGCCGGACCGCGGGAGCGCGGGGCCGGTGCGGTACAGACGACTCACGGCGCCAGGTAGAGGAGCGCACCGACGATGGCGGATGCCAAGGTCCTTCCGTTCGACGACGACCGTTCGCGGTCCGGTGGCGGTGCGCGTCCGGCGCGGCGCCGGACGGGGGCGGGCGGCAGCGGCCGGGGTGACGGCTCCGCCGCTCCGGTGAGCGCCCTGCCGGGGGCGCAGGTTCCCGGGCCGGGCGACGTCCCGTCAGACGCCCGGTCCGACCGTTCCCCGGGGGCAGGGGAGACGGGGGTGCCGGGTCCGGACGAGGGCCGTTCGCCGGCCGGGGGCTGGGAGCGGCGGATCGCGGGCGGGCTGGCGTTCCTGCGGCGGCGGGTCACCGGTGATTACGACGTCGATGAGTTCGGGTACGACCGGGAGCTCACCGACCAGGTCCTGATGTCGGCGCTGCGTCCGCTGGCGGAGAAGTACTTCCGGGTCGAGGTGAAGGGCATCGAGAACGTCCCGTCGGACGGCGGGGCGCTCATCGTGGCCAACCACTCCGGGACGCTGCCGCTGGACGGGCTGATGCTCCAGGTCGCGGTGCACGACAACCATCCGGCCGAGCGGCATCTGCGGCTGCTCGCCGCCGATCTGGTCTTCCACCTCCCGGTCGTCAACGAGCTGGCGCGCAAGGCCGGTCACACGCTGGCCTGTGCGGAGGACGCGCAGCGGCTGCTGGAGATGGGCGAGATCGTCGGGGTGATGCCGGAGGGGTTCAAGGGCATCGGCAAGCCGTTCGGCGAGCGCTACAAGCTTCAGCGCTTCGGGCGGGGCGGGTTCGTGTCGACGGCGCTGCGGGCGGGCGCGCCGATCGTGCCGTGCTCGATCGTGGGGGCGGAGGAGATCTACCCGATGATCGGCAACGCGAAGACGCTGGCCAGGCTGCTGGGCTTCCCGTACTTCCCGATCACGCCGACGTTCCCGTGGCTGGGGCCGCTGGGTGCGTTGCCGCTGCCGACGAAGTGGACGATCCAGTTCGGTGAGCCGATCCCGACGGACGGCTATCCGCCGGAGGCGGCGGAGGATCCGATGCTGATGTTCAACCTGACGGACCAGGTGCGGGAGCAGATCCAGCACACGCTGTACAAGCTGCTGGTGCAGCGGCGGTCGGTCTTCTTCTGAGGCTGTGACGAAGAAGGGGCCGGTACGCGATCCGCGTACCGGCCCCTTCTTCCGTGGGTCTTACGGCCGGAGGTTCTCGCCGTCGATGCCGAGGCCCGGGAGGAGCCCCGGGAGGAGCGGGGGCAGGGTGACGTCCGGGGCGGCGGGTGCGCTCGGGCGGTTCTCGGAGGGCTGCGGGGTGAGCTCGTCGGTGGGGAGCTCGTCCAGCAGGCCGTCCGTGCCGCCGCCGAGCAGGCCGTCGTCCGGGGTGGCGTCGGAGGAGCCCGACGAGTCGGAGGGCTTGGGGTCCGCGCTGCCGTCGGTGCGGTCTCCGGGCTTCTCGGGGGAGGCCGGAGGTGCGGTGGCGTCGGTGCGGGGCGAGCCCTTGCCGGGGGTGGTGGTGTCGGAGCGGCCGGTGCCCCGGTCCTCGCCCGGGGGACGGGGGAGGAGGGACTGGAGCGGTGCGACTTCCTCGTCCATGGCGTCGAAGACGGAGGTGACCTCGTCGCGGACGTCGGTGAGCTGGACGGGCAGCCGGTCGCGGAGGCTGCTCCAGGTGTCGCGGTGCGACCGGGAGAAGGTGTCCAGGGTCTGCATGGGGCCGATCGCTCCGTCGCGCTGGTAGGCGGAGCGGAGCAGGCGGTGGCCCTCGGAGGCGTCGTGGGACATGCCGTTGAGTGCGCGTCTGACAGCGCCGAGGGATTCGTGGTCCAGGCTGCCGGAGCGGCCGCGCTCCATGAGTCTGCGGGCCTCGCTGAGCCGGGTGGAGGCCTGGTCGAGATAGGCCTCGCCGCGGTCGGCGTCGCCCTTGGCCATGCCGAGGCTGATGTCCTCCATCCCGCGCTTGAGCCCGTACAGCGAATCACCGGGGAGGGCGTCGGAGCTGGCGGCGGCCACTCCGCCGAAGGCTCCCGCGGCCACGCCGACGGTGAGCCCGCCGGCGGTGAGCCCCTTCGCCCAGCGGGAGCGGGGGCGCAGTCTCCGCAGTGGTGAGGCCCGGTGGGCCCCCTTGCCCCGTTGCACGGGCACCGTAGGGCCCGTGGACGCGCCGCCCTCGGCGAACATGGCCTCCATGGCGGCGACGAGCTGGGCTCGCTGCACCACTTTGACCTCGGGGTCCAACTGCGGCTTCGGTAGCTCACCGAGGCCGTTCGCCAGGGCCAACAGCGGTCCGCGGTCGGCCTGGTCGGCCGGCTCCGCGGGCTCTGCGGCCGCCGCACCCTGGGGGGTCTGCTCCTCCAGGGCCTGGGCGAAGGCGTTCGCCCGCCGGTGTGCCGAAACGTTTGCGATCACTGGCGGCACCTCCTCTCGTCATGACGGTCGACTCCCCTGGCGGTCCGGAAGGTTGCGCACCTTGAGCGTTTCCACTCGATGGAGTGAGCGGAGACGGACAGGTGGTGACGACAGGGGGCCTGCAACCGGCACAACGACGCGCGCGGCACTTGGGTTACGCACGAAAGATGATCGGACCAGTGCGTGACGGAGCGGTCACGCAAGGCTGGTGAACAGGGGGGTCGGGGGCAAGGGGTCGTGGGCGGGGGACGGTCGGCAGGGGGCGTCAGCGGGCGTCGTCCGGCAGGAGCCGGGCGAGCGTCCGCACGGCTCGATACTGGAGGGTCTTGATCGCGCCCTCGTTCTTGCCCATCACGCGGGCTGTCTCGGCGACCGAGAGCCCTTGGAGGAACCGAAGGGTGACGCACTCCTGCTGCTGGGGGTTGAGTCGCCGGACGGCCTGGAGCAGAGCGGCGTTGGAGAGGGACTCCAGAACGGAGTCCTCCGGGCTGCGCGCCACCTCGTTGGCGTCGAGCATTTCGCCGGTGGTCACTTCCAGTCGGAAACGACTGGATTTGAAGTGGTCGGCGACCAGGTTGCGAGCGATCGTGACCAGCCAGGCGCCGAAGTCGCGGCCCTGCCAGGTGAACGTGGAGATACGGCGCAGAGCGCGGAGGAAGGTCTCACTGGTGAGGTCCTCCGCGGTCGCCTTGCCGCCCACGCGGTAGTAGATGTACCGGTACACGGTGTCGCTGTACTGGTCGTACAGGCGGCCGAAGGCGTCCGCCTCACCGGCCTGTGCGCGCTCGACGAGATCCATCATGCGCGCGCTGTCGCTGTCGGCCGTGGGACGGCGGACGGTCGACGTGGTGGTCGAGGCGGCGCGGGTGCTGCGTCTTCCGACCGCCGCACTGCGTTCGGCCAGGGCGTAGCAGGGGCCGGCAGGTGCAGGGGTGGCAAAGGCGGGGACGGCGTACGCGGTGGGGACGAAGCCGCGCAAGCGGTCAATGACCGATGCACGCAGCGTAGCCAGGCCCGAGGCGTCAACCCCGACGTGTGGGTACACGGGACTCCCAGAGGCAGAGCTTCCATCACGAGCAGTTCGAAAATCGTCACCCGTGGTAGCGGGTGACGGTCTCCGTGATGCGTCTGAGGAGAATAACGCTTCGTGCAGGCAGCGCTACACCCAGTTGTCTAAATCACCGGTTCCGTCGCTTCTCTTATCGCTAAGTGACGTATCAAGTCGCACATGGTGACCGTTTATTGATCGGATTACTTCGTGATCTGCCTATGGGGGCGACGGGTTGTGGCCGTGCGTCGGCGATCCGGCTGGCCGGAGGGGGCGTCGGTGCGATCGGCGAAACGGCTTTCGGCCGGCGGTAGGGCTTCGGGCGTGGCTGCGCGCCGTGACCGGACGGTGCGGGCGGGCACGGGGTGCGGAGCGGGGGGTGGGGTCAGCGGCGGCGGCGGTGCAGGGCGAGCGCGGCGGCCGTGCCGCCCGCGAGCGCGCCGACCCCGGCGGCGGCCGGGATGCCGACCTTGGCCGCCTTGCGGCCGGTGCGGTAGTCGCGCAGCCGCCAGTCGCGGGCGCGGGCGTACTTGCGGAGCTTGGTGTCCGGGTTGATCGCGTAGGGGTGGCCGACCAGCGAGAGCATCGGGATGTCGTTGTGCGAGTCGCTGTAGGCGGCGCAGCGGTCCAGGTCGAGGTCCTCGGCGGCGGCCAGGGCCCGGACGGCCTCGGCCTTGGCGGGGCCGTGCAGGGGTTCGCCGACCAGGCGGCCGGTGTAGACGCCGTCGACCGATTCGGCGACGGTGCCGAGCGCACCGGTCAGGCCCAGGCGACGGGCGATGATGGTGGCGGTCTCCACGGGTGCGGCGGTGACCAGCCAGACCTTCTGTCCGGCGTCCAGGTGGGCCTGGGCCAGGGCGCGGGTGCCGGGCCAGATGCGGTCGGCCATGTACTCGTCGTAGATCTCCTCGCCGATGGACATCAGCTCGGAGACGCGGTGGCCCTTGACGATGGACAGGGCGCTGTCGCGGGCGTCCTGCATGTGTTCGGGGTCCTCGACGCCGGCCAGCCGGAACCACGCCTGCTGCCAGGCGAACCGGGTGAGTTCGCGGCGTTCGAAGAACTTGCGCTTGTAGAGGCCGCGGCCGAAGTGGAAGATCGCGGCGCCCTGCATCACGGTGTTGTCGAGGTCGAAGAAGGCGGCGGCGCGGACGTCCCCGGCGACCGGGAACGCGGGCTCCTCGGGCGCCTCTTCGGGGGTGGCGGTCAGCAGGGCGGCGTCGTCGTCGGCGGCCGAGGTCCTGCGCGCGGCCTCGGCGGCGGCCTCGCCTGCCAGGACGCTGCGCGCAGTCGCGGAGCGCCTACGGGGGGTGAGCCATCCAAGAGCGGCCATGCGGTGAGCATAGCCAGTCCGCCGGTCCGTGCCCGACCTGCCGTGATGCGGTGGCGTGAACGCTTCGGGGCGGAATGGTGAATCGGTCGATTCCGGGCGGCCCCGGGGGTGGGTCGCGCAGTCCCGGGAAGGGGGCGCGGCGGGCGCAGAATGGAGAGCATGAGTCCTCTGCTGCGACGTACGAAGAAGAAGCCCGCCGAGCGGGTGGTCACGCTGGTCGGGAAGCCGGGCTGTCATCTGTGCGAGGACGCGCGGGCGGTGGTGGGCGCGGTCTGCGCGGAGACCGGTGCGTCGTGGGTGGAGAAGGACATCACCGAGGACGAGGAGCTGTACAAGGAGTACTGGGAGCAGATTCCGGTGGTGCTGATCGATGGCGAACAGCACACGTTCTGGCGCGTGGACCCGGCCAGGCTGCGCAAGGCGCTGGGTGCGGACGCGAAACCCGGTTAACATTGCGGGCGTTTTGAGTGGCCTCGGGGGCTTAGTTGTGAGGAGTGTGTACCGCTTTGCCCTCTTCGAGGCTGCAACGGGCCGTTGCGGTCCCTGGTTCCGGGATCGCGCGGGGAATGCGCGTGACCCCGGTCACTTTGACCGGACAAAACGGACACAATCTTTGTGCACGCGTTCACAAAGACATAGCCTGCATTCGACGGGGCGGTCTTGGGACATACGGCCGCCTGCAGCCCCGCTCATCCCGCAGGAGCACCGTGGCAACTGGCCGAACTCACCGACCGGCGACCCGTAGCCGAGGAATTCCCGAGGCCACCGTCGCCCGACTTCCGTTGTACCTGCGCGCCCTGACCGCGCTCTCCGAGCGATCGGTCCCCACGGTCTCCTCCGAGGAGCTGGCCACGGCGGCCGGCGTCAACTCGGCGAAGCTGCGCAAGGACTTCAGCTACCTGGGGTCCTACGGCACCCGGGGTGTCGGGTACGACGTCGAGTATCTCGTCTACCAGATCTCCCGTGAGCTCGGGCTCACCCAGGACTGGCCGGTCGCGATCGTCGGTATCGGTAACCTCGGCGCGGCCCTCGCCAACTACGGCGGCTTCGCCTCCCGCGGCTTCCGCGTCGCGGCGCTGATCGACGCCGACCCCGCCATGGCCGGTACGCCGGTGGCGGGGATCCCCGTCCAGCACACCGACGACCTCGACCGGATCATCAGCGAGAACGGTGTGTCCATCGGTGTGATCACCACCCCGCCCGGCGCCGCCCAGCAGGTCTGCGACCGGCTCGTCGCCGCGGGGGTGACCTCCATCCTGAACTTCGCGCCGACCGTCCTGTCGGTGCCCGAGGGCGTCGACGTACGCAAGGTCGACCTCTCCATCGAGCTCCAGATCCTCGCGTTCCACGAGCAGCGCAAGGCGGGCGAGGACGCCACCGCCGAGGACGAGGGCGCGCCCCCGATGCGCGCCACGCCCACCGGCCGGAAAGGACCCGACGGGGACATGCCCGCCGTGATGCCCGCATGAGCCTCCTCGTCGTCGGGCTGAGCCACCGCAGCGCCCCCGTCTCCGTACTGGAGCGGGCGTCCCTCGCTGCCGACACCCAGGCCAAGCTGCTCCAGGACACCCTCGCCGCGGAACCCGCGACCGAGGCCGCCGTGCTGGCCACCTGCAACCGCATCGAGCTGTACGCCGACGTGGACAAGTTCCACGCGGGCGTCGCCGAGCTCTCCACCCTGCTCGCCCAGCACAGCGGCGTCGGTCTCGAGGAGCTCACTCCGTATCTCTATGTGCACTACGAGGACCGGGCCGTCCACCACCTGTTCTCGGTGGCCTGCGGGCTCGACTCGATGGTCGTCGGCGAGGGCCAGATCCTCGGCCAGATCAAGGACGCGCTCGCGCGCGGCCAGGAGCTGCACACCGCCGGACGGCTGCTGAACGACCTCTTCCAGCAGGCCCTGCGGGTCGGCAAGCGCGCCCACAGCGAGACCGGGATCGACCGGGCCGGGCAGTCGCTCGTCACCTTCGGGCTCCAGCAGCTCGCCGCCGGGGCCGACCCCGCCCTGTGGGCCGGGGGCAAGCGCGCCCTGGTCATCGGCGCCGGCTCGATGTCCTCGCTGGCCGCCGCGACCCTCGCCCGCACCGGTGTCGCCGAGATCGTCGTCGCCAACCGGACCCGCTCCCGCGCGGACCGCCTCGTGGAGATCCTCCAGCAGGGCGACGACACCGCCGTGCGCGCCCGCGCCGTCGAGATGTCCGCGGTGGGCGACGAACTGACACGTGCCCACATCGTCGTCTCCTGCACCGGCTCCACCGGCCTCGTGCTCACCGCCGACGCCCTCGCCGACGCCCTGGGTGTGACCCTGGACGCCGCGCCCGAAGCACCTGCGGTCACCGCCGTCGCCCCGGCCCCGGGCGACGTCGACCAGCATGCCGCCTGGGTGGAGAACGGTTCCGCCGCCTCCGCCGCGCACGCCGGTCCGGTGACCGCGCCGCCCCGGGCCACCGTGCCCGCCCAGTCCACCGGCCCGGTCCGGCTGGCCCTCCTCGACCTCGCCATGCCGCGCGACATCGACGGCGCGGCCCACCGCATCGCCGGGGTGCGCCTCGTCGACATCGAGTCGCTCGCCGAGGCGTCCGCCGACGCGCCGATGGCCGCCGACGTGGACCGGGTCCGCACGATCGTCTCCGACGAGGTGGCCGCCTTCGGCGCCGCCCAGCGCGCCGCGCACGTCGCCCCGACCGTGGTCGCCCTGCGCACCATGGCCGCCGACGTGGTCGCCGGCGAGATCGCCCGGCTGGACGGCCGCCTCCCCGACCTGGACGAGAAGCAGCGCGCCGAGATCACCCAGACCGTGCGCCGCGTCGTCGACAAGCTCCTGCACGCGCCCACCGTGCGGGTCAAGCAGCTCGCCAGCGAGCCCGGCGGCGCCGGGTACGCGGACGCGCTGCGAGAACTCTTCGACCTCGACCCGCAGACGGTGGCCGCCGTCTCCCGGGCCGACCTGAACGACCCGAATAGAGGGCGGTCATGACCGACAACTCATCGCCGGAAGCGCGGGGCGCCGCGCCGCTCCGGCTGGGCACCCGGCGCTCCAAGCTCGCCATGGCCCAGTCCGGGCTCGTCGCCGAGGCGGTCCGCGAGGTGACCGGGCGCGCCGTCGAGCTCGTCGAGATCACCACGTACGGGGACACCTCCCGCGAGCACCTGGCGCAGATCGGCGGCACCGGCGTCTTCGTCGCCGCCCTGCGCGAGGCGCTGGCGCGGGGCGAGGTGGACTTCGCCGTTCACTCGCTCAAGGACCTGCCGACCAGCCAGCCCGACGACCTCGTGCTGGCCGCCGTGCCGCAGCGCGAGGACCCGCGCGACGCGCTCGTCGCCCGGGACGGGCTGACCTTCGAGCAGCTGCCCGACGGCGCCCGCATCGGCACCGGTTCGCCGCGCCGCATGGCGCAGCTCAACGCGTACGCCCGTTCCCACGGACTGCGGATCGAGACCGTCCCCATCCGGGGCAACGTCGACACGCGGATCGGGTTCGTGCGCGACGGCGAGCTCGACGCGGTGGTCCTCGCCGCCGCCGGGCTCAGCCGTCTCGGGCGGAGCGGTGAGGTGACCGACTTCCTGCCGGTCGACACCGTCCTGCCCGCTCCCGGCCAGGGAGCACTGGCGATCGAGTGCGCCGCGTCCAGCGGCGACCTCGCCGCCGCGCTCGCCGAGCTCGACGACCCGTACACCCGGGTCGCCGTGACCGCCGAGCGCGCCCTGCTCGCCGCCCTGGAGGCCGGCTGCTCCGCACCTGTGGGTGCGCTGGCCGACGTCCTGGCCGACGGGCATGTTGTCAACGAACTGCGCCTGCGCGGAGTCGTCGGTTCCACCGACGGTTCCTCGCTGGTACAGCTGTCCACCACCGGTCCCGTCCCCACGTCGCACGACGACGCGGCGGCCCTCGGTCGCGAACTCGCGTCCGAGATGCTCGCCAAGGGTGCGGCCGGTCTTATGGGGGAGCGAGCACTTTGAGCCCCACCGGCCCCGCCGCATCCGACTTTCCGGCCCTGTCCGCCCAAGGCCAGGTCACCTTCCTCGGCGCCGGTCCCGGCGACCCGGGACTGCTGACTCTGCGCGCTGTCGAAGCGCTCGCGAGCGCGGACGTCCTTGTCGCCGAGCCCGATGTGCTCGACGTCGTTCGCAGCCATGCGCGGGAAGGCGTGAGCACGCCTGAGCTGACGCTTGTTGACGTCTCGTCAACAAGCGCCGGTGTACCCGTTCTCAGGGATGCGGCCAATCTTGTCATGGAGGCCGCGAAGGGCGGCAGGCGGGTGGTCCGTGCCGTCGCGGGCGATCCGGGTCTGGACGGCGACGCGGGTGCGGAGATGCTCGCCTGCGCCGCCGCCGGGGTGCCCTTCGAGGTGGTCCCGGGCATCGCGAACGCCGTCGGCGTGCCCGCGTACGCCGGGGTGCCGCTCCGCGACGAGCAGGGCGCGGACGTCCGTTTCGTCGACGCCCGTACGGCCTCCGACCGGTGCTGGAGCGAGGTCGGCGCGAGTGACGCGACCGCCGTCGTCTCCACCACCCTGGACGCGGTCGCGGCCGCCGCCGGTGAGCTCGTCTCGGCGGGCCGCAAGCCCGACACTCCGCTCACCGTGACGATCGCGGGCACCACCACCCGCCAGCGCACCTGGACGGCGACCCTCGGGACGATCGCCCAGACCCTCAAGCAGGCCAAGGTGCTCCCCTCGCCCGAGGGCCACCGGCCGGTCATAGCCGTGGTCGGAGAGCGCAGCTCCGCCGCCCAGCGCGACCAGCTCGCGTGGTTCGAGTCCAAGCCGCTGTTCGGCTGGAGGGTGCTCGTCCCGCGTACCAAGGAGCAGGCCGCGTCGCTCTCCGACCAGCTGCGTTCCTACGGTGCGGTGCCGCACGAGGTCCCGACGATCGCCGTCGAACCGCCGCGTACGCCCCAGCAGATGGAGCGCGCGGTCAAGGGCCTGGTCACCGGACGCTACGAGTGGATCGCCTTCACCAGCGTGAACGCCGTCAAGGCGGTCCGGGAGAAGTTCGAGGAGTACGGTCTCGACGCCCGGGCCTTCGCCGGGATCAAGGTCGCCGCCGTCGGCGAGCAGACGGCTGCCGCGCTGATCGACTTCGGCGTCAAGCCGGATCTGGTGCCCTCCGGCGAGCAGTCCGCCGCCGGGCTGCTGGAGGACTGGCCGCCCTACGACCCGGTCTTCGACCCGATCGACCGGGTGTTCCTGCCGCGCGCCGACATCGCCACCGAGACCCTGGTCGCCGGGCTGATCGAGCTGGGGTGGGAGGTCGACGACGTCACCGCGTACCGCACGGTCCGCGCCTCGCCGCCGCCGGCCGACACCCGCGAGGCGATCAAGGGCGGCGGCTTCGACGCGGTCCTGTTCACCTCGTCCTCGACGGTGCGGAACCTGGTCGGCATCGCGGGCAAGCCGCACAACGTGACCGTGATCGCGTGCATCGGCCCGGCCACCGCGAAGACCGCCGAGGAGCACGGCCTCCGGGTGGACGTGCTGTCCCCCGAGCCGTCGGTGCACAAGCTCGCCGAGGCGCTCGCCGCCTTCGGCGCGCAGCGCCGGGACGCGGCGAAGGACGCCGGCGACCCGGTGACCCGGCCGAGCGAGCGCCGCCCCGGTGCGCGCAGACGCCGGACGACGACGTAACGGCAGTACGCGGGTGAGTGGGCCCGGTCGCTTCGGCGGCCGGGCCCGCCGCCTTTCCGGGCCGGGCGTGTGGGCCCTGTCAGGGGCCTGTTCGCGGGCCTTTCCCGGCACCGGTGTCGGTAAGACCGTGGGGCGTACGGGTCTATCGTCGAAGGATGACTGCGTACGCGAACTTCCCCGGTTCCCGCCCCCGGCGGCTGCGGACGACCCCGGCGATGCGGCGGATGGTCGCCGAGACACGGCTCGACCCCGCGAACCTGATCCTCCCCGCGTTCGTCCGGGAGGGCATCGACGCCCCGGTCGCCATCTCGGCCATGCCCGGCGTGCACCAGCACACCCTGGACACCCTGCGGAAGGCGGCCGTCGAGGCGGCTTCCGCCGGGGTCTCGGGGATCATGCTCTTCGGGGTGCCGGAGGACGGGAAGAAGGACGCCCGGGGCACGGCGGGCACCGACCCGGACGGGATCCTCCAGGTCGCCCTGCGCGCGGTCCGCGAGGAGGTCGGCGACGACCTGGTGATCATGTCGGACCTTTGCCTGGACGAGTACACCGACCACGGCCACTGCGGGGTCCTGACGGCCGACGGCCGGGTGGACAACGACGCGACCCTGGAGCGGTACGCGGAGATGGCCCAGGTCCAGGCGGACGCCGGGGCCCATGTGGTGGGCCCCAGCGGGATGATGGACGGTCAGGTCGGCGTGATCCGGGACGCCCTGGACCAGACCGGCCACGAGGACGTGTCGATCCTCGCCTACACCGTGAAGTACAGCTCCGCCTTCTACGGCCCCTTCCGCGAGGCCGTCGGCTCCTCGCTGACCGGCGACCGCAAGACCTACCAGCAGGACCCGGCCAACGCCCGCGAGTCGCTGCGGGAGCTGGCGCTGGACCTGGCCGAGGGTGCGGACATGGTCATGGTGAAGCCCGCCGGACCGTATCTGGACATCCTCGCCAAGGTCGCGGAGTCCGTGGACGTGCCGGTCGCGGCGTACCAGATCAGCGGCGAGTACGCGATGATCGAGGCCGCCGCCGAGAAGGGCTGGATCGACCGGGACAAGGCGATCCTGGAGAGCCTGACCGGGATCCGGCGGGCCGGGGCGCAGATGATCCTCACCTACTGGGCGACCGAGGCGGCCCAGTGGCTCGGACGCGGCAGGGGCTGAGCCCCCGCGTGATCACGGCCCACCCGCTCCGGTCTCCTGGAGCCGGTGGGCCTCCTTGATGGAGAAGCGTGCGCTGTCCCGGACGAGCGGGTCCTCGTCGGCCCGTGCGGTGGTGTCCAGGACCGTGGCGACGACCGGGTCGTCGGTGTAGGGCGCCAGCGACATCGCCGCGTACTGCCGGACCAGGTCCTCCGCCGGATCACGCAGCGCGGTGAGCAGGGCGCGGCCCGCTTCGTGGCGCAGAGCAGGATCGGCCGGGGGCCACAGGCGCAGGACGGTGGCGCTCTCGACCCGGGCCAGGTCGTACTCGCCCGGGTCCGCGACGACCGAGACGAGGAACGGCAGCGCCTGGGCGTTGTCGTCCAGCTCGGTGATGATCTCCCGCTTGCGGTCGTTGCCCGGTGGCAGCGCGCGGAACTCGGCTATCAGGCGTTCGGCGACCTCGGCCGCTTCCGTCGCGGAGGCGGTTTCCGTCGTGGTCGGGACGCTCGTGTCGTTCATGGGGGTGGACACTTTCTGTCAGGGCCAGTCGACCAGTGCCATGAATGCTACGAAAGTGACCCCCACGGTGGCGGGCGCGGCCAGGGCCAGCCCCACGCGGCGGGCGGCGAAGCGGAGCCGGCGGGGGACCGCCCAGCTCGCGATCAGCACGGCCAGGGCGATGAGCAGGCCGATCCACAGGACGGTCCACCCGATCATCCAGCTGTCGTGGAAGCGGTCGGCCACCGCGCCGTTGCAGGAGTCGCACTCCATGGGGGAGAGCGCTCCGTAGAGCAGGGCGAGCAGCCCCAGCGGCACGGTGACGACCGTGGAGATCAGCGGGGCGATCCAGGCACGGGGGTCGGGCGTCTCGTCGGGGGCGGGTGCGGGGGCGGTCCCGGGCCTGTCGTCGCTCATGTCTCCGAGTGAACCGTGCGGGGCCGCCGCCCGCATGAGTACGAGGGCTCAGTCGGCGGCGGTCCGGTCGGCGCGGGCCGCCAGCCAGGCGCGTGCCGCGTTCACCTCGCCTTCCGTGAGGGCCGGGCGCACCTGGTCCGGGCGGCGCGTGACGTAGTGCTCGCGGGCCGCCTTCAGCCCGATCGCGCGGGCCCCGGCGGAGAGCGCGGGGTGGTCGGCCACCTCCTGGGCGCGGTGCCACCAGCTGTGGCTGCGCGGGTCGATCGCGTAGTGCCAGAGCGGCTGGGCGGGGTCGGCGACCCCGATCAGGACGCGGTGCAGGACGTACGCGCGGATGCCCGGCTCGTCGATCAGCCGCTCCGCGACGTGCAGGGGGTGGGTGCCGTCCAGGCGGGCGCGGAGCAGCACCCAGGTCGTCAGGTGCCCGGTGTCGTGTCCGCCGGAGACGATGAACTCCCACAGCTCGGCGGCCTTCTCCTCGTCGGGCGCGCCGAGGTGGGTGAGCAGCCGGACCGGGCCCTTCCAGAGCGGTTTGGGCTTCGCCCACCAGGCCAGCAGGTCGGCCGCGGCGGGGTGTTCCAGGTCGAGCGCCAGGCAGGTCAGGGTGACCAACGGATGGCGCCACTCGGTGTACGTGGTGCGGTACTGCTTGGTCAGCTCCTTCTTCCAGCGGGGGAGGAGCGCCTGGAGTTCCGTCTCCGTGGCCTCGCCGTGGGCGTACAGCAACTCCAGGCAGAACGCGATGCCCTGGACGCCGGTGGACGGGTCGGCCAGCCGGTCGCGGAGCCACTGGACGTCGGACGGGGCGAGGGTGCGGTAGCGGTGCCAGATGTCGCCGAGGCCGCCCTCGTAGCCGGTGAGGTCGGGGCCGGTGCCCGCGAGGAGGTCGTCGCGGGCGGTCTCGTAGCGGTCGACGGCCGCCAGTGCGTCGGCCGTTTCGGCGGGGTCGGTGAGTCGGCCGGCCGCTTCGCGCACGCGGCCGGCCGTGTCGGCGGCGGCCTTCGCCGCGGCGACCCGCAGCGGGCGCGGCAGCCGCTCGTCCGTGGCGAACCGGACGGTGGAGAGCAGGAGCGGGAAGAACCCGTCGGAGGTGGGCGGGCGGGGGGTGCGGTGCTCGGCCGTGACGGCTTCCCGCAGCGCGTGGAGGAGGCCGGTCTGCGCGGTCTCGGGTGCGGTGTGCGCCGTCAGCTCCTCGGAGAGCGCGGCGGCGGCGCGCACCGGGTCCGGTTCGCGCAGGGCGCGGTGGGCGCGGAACCAGCCGCGTACGGCACCGCCGTCACCGGTCAGCGCCCACGCACGGAGCAGCTCCAGCGAGCGCGGGGACGGATGCGCGGCGAGGGCGTGGGACGCGTCGGCTCCCAGCTCGGCGGCCACCTCCCAGGCCTCCGGGTGCTCCTGGCGCAGCAGCGCGAGGAGCACGGAACGCCAGCCGCGCCACGCCGTGAGCCGTCCGGCGTACGTCTCCCGCCAGGCGGACAGCAGCCGTGCCGTCTCGTCCGGGGTCAGCGCCCGCCGGTGTTCCAGCGGGGCGGCGAAGCGGTGGGCGGTGGCCGGGTCCACGGGGTCCGCCAGCCGGTCGTGGAGCCAGCGTTCCTCGGCGGCGGTCAGCGGGTCGTACTCCGTGGACCGGGTGCTCCGGCTGCGCGGTTCGTCGACGCGGGCGAGGAACTGGCGTACGCCCGCGGTGTCTTCGGGGTCGGGCAGCCCGTCGGCGTCCGTCGCCGTGACCTTGTCCAGCTGGAAGGCCCCCTGCGGACCGTTGTCGACGATCCGGTAGCCGGGCGGGCCCTCCCCGAGACCGGCGGCGACCGTGGCGTGGTCGCCGCCCCAGTGCAGGTAGAGCACGCCGGTCAGTTCGCCGGAGCGGGCGAAGGCGTCATGGGACTGCCAGTGCCAGTAGGCGAAGGAAGTGTCGGTGGCGATGCCCCGGGACGCGAACATCTCCGCCGCGTCCTCGTGGCCGTCCGACTGGGTGTAGCGGCCGCGGGTGGGGGGAGGCAGGACGGCGAAGCGGTCGCCGCCGAGCGTGCGCCACCAGGCCTTGATTTTGCCGAGGTCCGTGCTCAGTCCCACCAGAACGACCACGCTTCCTGGTTGAGCACGGCCTTCTCGGCGTAGGCGTCGAGGTCGTACGGCGGGGACTGGTCGATGTTGTCCGGGCAGAACGCGTAGTGCTCGGCGGCCAGGGCGCGGGCCTCCTCGATCGTGGCGGGCGGGCGGCCCACGGAGACGATCATCGTGTCGAAGCCGAGCACCACGACCCGGGCGTCGTAGCGGTCTTCCCAGGAGCGGAGCACCGCGCAGAGCCGGGCCACGTCGTTCTCGTGGTTCATCGGGCCCGACCAGCCGATCGCCGCCGGTATGTCGGCGCTGCGGCGGGCCGGGACGAGGGCGATGCGGGCTCCGCCGAGCCATGCGTCGGCGTCGGCGGCGATGACTCCCGCGAGCCCTGCCGCCACCGCGTCCGGGTCCTCGGGGGCCTCCCGGGCGGGGACGGGCGCGAGGCCGGGCCAGGAGCCGGCGCCGCCGGACTGTTCCCCGTTGTCCCCGTCCTCCCTGCTCTCCTCGCCGGTCTCGTCGGCCGTCACGCCGCCGACCTCATCGTCCGCGTAGTCCGTCCAGTACCCCGCGAGGACCTCGTCGGCGTCGTGGTCGCCGGGATACGAGGTGTCGTCCGGGCAGAGGTCCCAGTCCTCGGGCCACTGGTCGCGCGAGCCGCCGGTGACGAGCACCGGCAGCAGCCCGAGCCGCCGCCCGGCCGCCCGCAGGTCCGGCCAGTCGCGCGGGGCCGCCGGGCCGTCCGCGTACCACAGCAGCGGCTCGTGCCAGGGGCCGTCCAGCGTGGCGTCCACGAGGGAGCCGGGCGGGAGATCCAGGCCGGAGGAGGCCAGGGAGGGCAGAGGATTCGGGAGCGTCGCCATGATGGGGAGCCTAGGCGGGGGCACTGACAGTGGGTACGGACAGCGGTTACGGACAGCTTGTGCCGACCGGAGGCCGAGCGGGAGCGGGCGGCCCCTGTCGGTCATAGGCTGAAAAATGCCGTGCGACGCGAGCACGGCCACGGGAAGGAGACCGCGATGACAGCGGGGACCGCGAAGTCCGGGACGACCGGAACGACTGCGGCGCAGGTCATGGCGGAGCTGGCCGGGCTGGAAAACCCGAAGACGCGCGCGGTCAACGAGCGGCACGGCGACGACCACGGCGTGAACCTCGGCAGGCTGCGCGCACTGGCCAAGCGGCTCAAGACGCAGCAGGACCTCGCCCGCGACCTCTGGGCCACTGACGACACCGCGGCCCGCCTCCTGGCGCTCCTGATCTGCCGCCCGAAGGCCTTCGGGCGCGAGGAGCTGGACACCATGCTCCGGGAGGCGCGCGCCCCCAAGGTGCACGACTGGCTCGTCAACTACGTGGTGAAGAAGAGCCCGCACGCCGAGGAGCTGCGCCTCGCCTGGACCGAGGACCCCGACCCCGTGGTCGCGAGCGCCGGGTGGGCGCTGACCACCGAGCGGGTGGTGAAGAAGCCCGAAGGGCTGGACCTCGCCGGGCTGCTGGACACCGTCGAGGCGGAGATGAAGGACGCCCCGGACCGGCTCCAGTGGGCGATGAACCACTGCCTGGCCCAGATCGGCATCCAGCACCCCGGACACCGCGCCCGTGCCATCGCCATCGGTGAGCGTCTGGAGGTCCTCAAGGACTACCCGGCCCCGCCGAACTGCACGTCCCCGTACGCGCCCGCCTGGATCGCCGAGATGGTGCGACGCCAGGAAGAAGCCACCTCGCGAGCCACCCCGCGAGTCACCTAACGAACCCCCAGGAGTCTCCGTGAACAGGATCGTCACGTCCATCTCGCTCTCCCTCGACGGCTTCTTCGAAGGGCCCGACCAGGACATCGACTGGCACACGGTCGACGAGGAGGTGCACCAGCACTTCAACGACTACTTCCGGACCATGGGCGGGTTCGTGGAAGGGCGTGTCACCTACGAGCTGATGGAGGAGTTCTGGCCGACCGCCGATCAGGACCCGGACAACGAGGGCCCGATGGCCGAATTCGCGGGCATCTGGCGGGACATGCCGAAGTTCGTCTTCTCGCGGACGCTGGAGAGCGTGGGGCCGAACGCGACCCTGCTGCACGAGGTCGACCCCGAGCAGGTGCGCGGCCTGCGGGACGCCGCCTCGGGGGATCTGGTGGTCGGCGGGGCAGATCTGCTGGAGTCGTTTCGGCAGGCCGATCTGATCGACGAGTACCGGATCTACATCCACCCCGTCATCCTCGGCCGGGGCCGCCCCTTCTTCCGGGACGCGGAGGAGCGGCAGATGCTCCGGCTGCTGGAGACCCGGACCTTCGGGAACGGAGTCGTCCTGCTCCGTTACGAGACGGTCCGGGCGGGATGACCGGAGAGCGTCAGGCGGTGGCGGTGGCCGCGTAGGCGGCGAACGCCGACCAAGCGGAAGGCGCGACGGTGAATGTCGGGCCCTCGATGTCCTTCGAGTCACGGACGTGGACGGCGGCGGGGTGCGCGGCGATCTCGACGCAGGCCCCGCCTTCGTCGGAGCTGTAGCTCGACTTCCGCCAGTCGTAGGCGACTGTCTGCGTCTCGATCTCCTCCGGGCTGTAGGCGGGGATTTCGTTGCTGAACACCGCGTCCGCGTACGCCTTCGTCTGGAGCAGGCCCGGGATGACCTGGTTGTCGTACCAGGACAGCGCCAGCGCCTCGTGCTCCATGTTGAGGTAGTGCTCGGCCCACAGCGGAATCAGGTCGTATTCCGGCATGTTGTCGACCGCCGTCGCCAACGCGCCCTTGGTGTCCAGCAGATCGTCGATCGTTTCCGCCAGATCCGGCACGAGCGAGCGTCTGCCCTGCTCGATGGAGGCGATCGTGCCCTCCTGTACGCCTGCCGCCAGGGCCAGTTCGACCTGGGTCATGCCCGCCTCGGCGCGGAACCGGGCCAGGAGCTTGCCCACGAGCTTCATCGTCGACGCGTTTTTGCGCTGCCGCTTTCTGGGGTGCATACGGTTCCCCCTCCCACCCCGGACCTCGCTTCACGCATGCGCGACCCGTACAACACATCTGTACGGGTCGCGCATGGTTACGGCACGTCAGGCACTGGCCCGGGGCGCCTCGTACGCTCAGAACATCAGTGCGGTCTCGATGTCCGACTGCCAGTAGGTGACGAAGCCCAGGCTGTCCGTGTACGTCTCCGCCGGGAGCTTCAGCGTGGCCTCGCCCTTGGGCTTGTTGTTCTTGTCGACCATGATCACGCCGAGGTTGTCGCTCTTGACCGGCTCGTTCTCGCCGGGCTCGCCGAGCAGGCCGATGCCCGCGTACGCCTTCTCACCCGGAGAGAGCACGACGACCGACTGCGGCTTGCTGTCGTCGAGGATCGGGTACACCGCCTGCGCGTCGTCGAAGCGGAGGAACGGCGCGTAGTACGCGGCGCAGTCCTTGGAGCCGGTGTTGGTCACCGTGAGCAGCAGGTGGTTGATCGGGCGGCTCACCGAGGAGACCTTGATCGTGGAGTTCTTGGGCGTACAGGCCGGGATCGAGGCCGCCGCCTCCGCGTTCTGCGCGGTCTCCGGCTTCTTGGCGCGGCTGTCGCCGTTGCCGCCCGCGTGCTTCCCCTCGGTGGGCACGGTCTGCGTCTCGGGTGCGCCGGCCTCCGGCGCGTCCGTCGGTGCCTTGCCGTCGGTGTTCGTCGCCGCAGGGGTCGCCGTCTCGGCGGCGACGGCCGGCTTGGTCCCCATGGCCTTGTCGTCCCCGCCGCAGGCGGTCAGCGAGAGGGCGGCCGCGAGGGCGGTGGCGGCGAGGGCGGTGGTGCGGATGCGGTTGGTGCGCATGGCGGTGGTACTCCCCGTACTCGGTTGATCTGCGGTCCTGCTGTGGTCTGGTCCGAGCTTGTGGGGTGGCGGAATCCGGCCGCAACGCCTGCCGAACCATTGGGGATGCTGGAACGTCTACGCGTACGGTGACCTGCGGGAATTCCGCGTCCCTGGAACGCCGTTCCGGGACGGACGAGGGAGGGGAACGCCGTCGTGGCGACGCCTGAGGCCGAGCATTTCGCGGCCCTGCTGAAGGAACTGAAGAACCGTTCGGGGCGTAGCTACGGGGTGCTGGCCGGGAGGCTGCACGTCAGTACGTCGACCCTCCACCGGTACTGCAACGGGGACGCGGTGCCGAACGAGTACGCGCCGATCGAGCGGTTCGCGCGGCTGTGCGGGGCGTCGGGCGACGAGCTGGTGGAGGTGCACCGGCGGTGGATCGTGGCGGACGCGGCCCGGCGGCGGGCTCCGGCGGGAGCCGCCGCGCCTGCTGTCGTGCCTGACGCCGTTCCCGGGAGGGGCGAGGCGAGTGAGCCGACCCCGGCATCCCGGGAGCCCGAGCCGTCCGGGGAACCTGAGCCGTCCCGGGCACCCGAGGTGCGCCGGGCACCGGAGGTGCGCTGGGAACCCGAGTCGGGCCCTGGCTCCCGTTGGGCCCGGCTCTCCCGGCGTACGCGGGTGCTCATCGCCGCCGCCGGAGTCGCCGCGCTCCTCGTGCCCGGCACCATCGTCGCCGTCGGTCTCGTCGGGTCGGGGAAGGACGGCGGCGGGAGCGCCGCGGACCGGGTGGAGGACGCGGGCGGGGGCCTCGCCGCGGCTCCGGAAGGCTCCGCTTCCGGTACGCCCCGGCCCTCCGCGAGCCCGAGCCCGTCCGGCTCCTCGGCGGGCGCGTCCGCTTCCCCGTCCGGGCAGCCGTCCGCGAAGCAGCCGGGAGGTTCCGGGCCGGGGCAGCCGCAGAGCGGTGGCGGTGCGGCGGGCGCCGGCGGTACGGGCCTCGGCGCTCCGCCGACCGTCAACATCTCCTCGTACAACTGGGATGAACCCTGCGGGCAGCACTTTCTGGTCAACCAGGGCCCGGACAAGCTCGACCCGCCGCCCGCACCGCAGGACCGGCGCGGCTGGGCGGAGTCGTACGGCGGGGTCGAGGGCGGGGTCACCCGGCTCCAGCTCACCGTGCAGGGGACCTCGCGCGAGGCGGTCGTCCTGAAGGGGATGAACGTCCGCGTCGTGTCCCGGAAGGCACCGCTGCCCTGGTCGGCGTATCTGATGGGCAACGGCTGCGGCAGCGGGATCACCCCGCAGACCTTCGCCGCCGGCCTCGACGCCGGGCACCCCACCCTCCGGGCGGTGCCGGGGAAGCAGGGGGACATCGAGGTTCCGGCGGTGGACTTCCCGTACAAGGTGTCGTCCGAGGACGTGGAGGTCTTCAACCTGGAGATGACGGCCGTGAACTACGACGTCAGCTGGTACCTGGAGCTGGAGTGGAGCAGCGGCGGCAACGAGGGGACGCTGCGGATCGACGACCACGGGAAGCCGTTCCGCCTGAGCGGGATGAAGGGGCGTCCGGAGTACGTGCACGGGGGCCCCGGCCACGGCTGGGAGCGCGCCGGTCAGCCGTGAGATGTGCGGTCCGTCCCGGTGGCGGACCGATAGGCTTTCGTACGCATGTCCAGAAAGCGGGAGTACAGTCTGCGAGGTTCTGGCAGCCGCACCGCCGCACGACGACGGTGCCGGCCGCCCCGCCCCGCGCCCACAGGTGATCCATGTCCGCCACTGCTGCCGAATCCACCGACCGACCTGCCCCGGACGACCGACCTGCCTCAGGCGAACTACCTGCTCTGGACGATCGCACCTGCGAGGAGCGGTCCCTGCGGCTCAGACGCAGACTGGAGCGGTTGATCGGCATCGCCGCCACCGAGGGAAACGCCCTCGTCCCGCTCCGCAACGGCGACGCGATCTTCGGAGCCATGCTGAAGGCCATCGAGGAGGCGGAGCACACCGTCGACCTGATGACCTTCGTCTACTGGCGGGGTGACATCGCTCTCCGGTTCGCCGAGGCGCTGGCCGACCGCGCCCGCGCCGGGGTCCGGGTGCGCCTCATGCTCGACGGGTTCGGGTCGCGGCTCATCGAGCAGGACCAGCTGGACCTGATGGACGCCGCCGGGGTCACCGTCACCTGGTTCCGCAAGCCCCTCCACCTCTCCCCGCTCAAGCAGAACCACCGCTGCCACCGGAAGGTCCTCGTCGTCGATGAGCGAACCGCCTTCACCGGCGGCGTCGGGATAGCGGAGGAATGGTGCGGCGACGCCCGCAACGAGCACGAGTGGCGCGACACCCACGTCCAGGTCACCGGGCCCGCCGTCGACGGCCTGGCCGCCGCGTTCGCGCAGAACTGGGCCGAGTGCCACGCGGAGCTGTTCGACGAGCGTGACCGCTTCATCGACGAGGAGCACCACGGGGACGCCGTCGTCCAGGTGGTGCGCGGCTCCGCCTCCTTCGGCTGGCAGGACATGCAGACCCTGATCCGGGTCGTCCTGGAGTCCGCCGAGGAGCGCATCCGTCTCACCACCGCCTACTTCGCCCCCGACGCCTACTTCACGGGGCTCCTCTGCGACGCCGCCCGGCGTGGCGTCGAGGTCGAGATCCTGCTGCCGGGGCCGCACACCGACAAGCGGGTCTGCCAGCTCGCCGGGCAGCGCTTCTACGAGGACCTCACCGCCTGCGGAGTGAAGATCCACCAGTACCAGCCGACGATGCTGCACACCAAGACGCTCACCGTCGACCGGGTCGCCTCGCTCATCGGCTCCACCAACTTCAACCGGCGCTCCCTCGACCACGACGAGGAAGTCATGCTCGCCGTCCTCGACCGGGACTTCACCGCCACCCTCGACGGCCACTTCGAGGAGGACCGGGCGAAGAGCGTGCTGATCGAGCACGGCCGGTGGAAGCGCCGCGATCTCCTCCAGCGGGCCCGGGAAGCGGCCGTCCTACCGATCCGCCGCTTCCTCTGATCCGCTGAGGCCCCGGGCCTGCCGAGGCGTGGCCGCGCGTTCGGCGGGCAGACGGGGGAGGACGACCGCCGCCCGACATGTGAGGGGAAGGGCCCATGAGCGCCACCGCCGAGACCTCGTCCGCACCGTCCGCCGCGGTGATCACCGAACCCCTGCCCGACCTCCAGCTCCAGTTGCTCATCCAGCTCCTCGACGAGGACCCCCGCTCCAGCCTGCCCCTCACTCTCACGCACCCCGGTGGCATCCTGCACGGAGACGTCATCGGGCACGAGCAATGGAAGGCCGATTGGGCCAGAAGCCTGCGTCAGGTGGAAGGCGAGGGGGCAGACCTGCTCGCCGAGTTCCCCGAGACCGTCGACCAGGGCGTCCGGGAGCTGCGCGCGGAGGAGGAGGACGGTGCCGGGGCGGCCCGGCTGCCTCGCTGGATCCATCTGCGCGACGTCACCCTCGTCACCGGGTCCCGGACCCCCGTCTCCCTGACCCTGTGGCGCGGGCGGCTCTCCGATGTGTCGGGGTGGGCGCTGGGCCGTCCCCAGTAGCCGGTCGGCAGCACCCTAGGGTTGCCGTATGACCACGCAGAACGGCTTAACCACGCAGAACGGCGTGACCACGGAGAACGGCGTGACCGCCGACACCACTGACACCGCCGACCCCACCGACTCGTCCGTCACCTTCATCAACGTCTTCGAGATAGCCGCCGACGAACTCGACGCGTTCGTCGAGAAGTGGGCCCAGCGGGCCCGCCTCATGCGGGACAAGCCCGGCTTCATCGACTCCCGGATGCACCGGGCCCGTTCCTCGGACTCCCGCTTCCAGCTCGTCAACGTCTCCCACTGGGAGAGCCAGGCGGCGTGGGAGGCGGCGACCGCCGACCCCGACTTCGCCTCCCGGACCCGGGCCGCGCGCGAGGAGACGAAACAGCCGGTCACCCCGAACCCGGCGGTCTACGACGTCGTCGTGGAACTCACCGCACCCTGAGGCCTTCCCGTACGCGATCGGCCCCGGCACCTGCGGAACAGGTGCCGGGGCCGACGTACGTGCCTGCGCGGCGGACGCGGTCAGAGGCGCTCGGGCGTCCGGATGCCCAGCAGCGCCATCCCCCGGTGCAGGGTCCGGGCGGTGAGGTCCACCAGGAAGAGCCGGTTCTCGACGACCTCCGGGGCGTTGTCCGCGCTGAGCACCTGGCACTGGTCGTAGAACGTGGTCAGGTGCGACGCCAGCTGGTACAGATACGCGGCCAGCTTGTGCGGCTCGTAACCCGCCGCCACCTCGGCCAGCACCTCGCCGAACTGGTCCAGATGCAGACCGAGCGCCCGCTCCGCCGGGGCCAGCTCCAGCTCCGGGTGGGCGGCCGGGACCGCGTCCCCGGCCTTGCGCAGGATCGACTGGATCCGCGCGTAGGCGTACTGGAGGTACACCGACGTGTCGCCGTTCAGCGACACCATCTGGTCCAGGTCGAACTTGTAGTCCCGCACGGCGGAGGTCGACAGGTCCGCGTACTTCACGGCGCCGACGCCGACGTACCGGCCGTTCTCGACGATCTCGTCCTCGGACAGGCCCACCTTCTCGGCCTTCTCCCGGACGACCGCCGTGGCCCGCGAGACCGCCTCGTCGAGGAGGTCCTCCAGCCGCACCGTCTCGCCCTCACGGGTCTTGAACGGCTTGCCGTCCTTGCCGAGGACCGTGCCGAACGCCAGCTGCACGGCCTTGACGTCCTCGTTCAGCCAGCCCGCCCGGCGGGCCGTCTCGAAGACCATCTTGAAGTGCAGCGACTGCCGGGCGTCCACCACGTACACCAGGGTGTCGGCCTTGAGGTCCTGGACCCGGTTGCGGATCGCGGAGAGGTCGGTGGCCGCGTAGCCGTAGCCGCCGTTCGTCTTCTTCACGATCAGCGGGACCTTATTGCCGTCCGGGCCCTTCACATCGTCGAAGAACACGCACAGCGCACCCTCGGAGCGGACGGCGACACCCGTCTCCTCCAGGATCCGGCAGGTCTCCTCCAGCATGTCGTTGTAGCCGGACTCACCGACGATGTCGGGGTCACGGACCTCCATGTCGAGCTTGTCGAAGACCGAGTGGAAGTAGATCTTCGACTCGTCGACGAAGCCCTGCCACAGCTCCAGCGTCTCCGGGTCACCGGCCTGGAGGGCCACCACCCGGTCCCGAGACCGGGCCTTGAACTCCTCGTCCGAGTCGAACAGCGCCCGGGACGCCTTGTAGACGCGGTTCAGCGTCGACATGGCCGCCTCGCCGTCCGTGGCGCCGCCCTCGTGCTTCAGGGCGCCCGGGTGCTCGATCAGATACTGGATGAGCATGCCGAACTGGGTGCCCCAGTCGCCGATGTGGTGCCGCCGGACGACGTCCTCGCCGGTGAACTCCAGGATGTTGACCATCGCGTCGCCGATGACCGCCGACCGCAGATGGCCGACGTGCATCTCCTTGGCCACGTTGGGCTGGGCGTAGTCGACGACGGTCTTCCCCGCCTCCGGCCTCAGCGGCACGCCGAGCCGGCCCTCGCCGTCCGCCGCCCGGGCGGCCAGCGTCTCGACGATGGCCCGGTCCGCGAGCGTGATGTTGAGGAAGCCGGGGCCGGAGACCTCGATGTCCTTGATCAGCTCACCCGCCGGGAGGGCGGCGGTGACCTGGCCGGCCAGCTCCCGGGGGTTGCCCTTGAGCTTCTTGGCGAGCGCCAGGATGCCGTTGGCCTGGAAGTCGGCCCGGTCGCTTCGGCGCAGCAGCGGGTCCGCGGTGCCGGCATCCGGCAGCGCTGCCGTCAGGGCGTCCGCCAGCTGCTGCTGGAGCGTGGAAGCGAGGGAAGGGACCGAGGCCATGGTCTGGCTGCCGTTTCCGTAGGGGTACGAGGGATCGGTCCAGTATCCCACGGGGTGTAAAGCCGTTTTCGCGCTGCGGGGGGTAGCTGGGAGAATGGTCCGTACCCCATCGGGAATCGACAGACGAGAGAAGGACGTGCCGACCGTGGCCGAGAGTCAGACCAGCACCGAGACCGACTGGGTCTCCCGCTTCGCGGACGATGTCATCGCCGAATCGGAGCGTCGTGCGCCTGGCAAACCGGTCGTCGTCGCCTCCGGTCTGTCCCCGTCGGGCCCGATCCACCTCGGCAACCTCCGCGAGGTCATGACCCCGCACCTGGTCGCCGACGAGATCCGCCGCCGCGGGTACACCGTGCGCCACCTGATCTCCTGGGACGACTACGACCGCTACCGCAAGGTCCCGGGCGGCGTCCCGGGCGTCGACGCGTCCTGGGCCGAGCACATCGGCAAGCCGCTGACCTCGGTGCCCGCCCCGGCCGGATCGGCGTACGCGAACTGGGCCGAGCACTTCAAGGCCGCCATGACGGCGGCCCTGGACGAGCTGGGCGTCGAGTACGACGGGATCAGCCAGACGGAGCAGTACACCTCCGGGACCTATCGCGAGCAGATCCTGCACGCGATGAAGCACCGCGCCGACATCGACGCCGTCCTCGACCGCTACCGCACCAAGAAGGACCCGGCGGCGGCGCAGGGCAAGGGCGGCAAGAAGCCGCAGCAGCAGAAGAAGGTCGACGAGGCCGAGCTGGAGGCCGCCGAGGGCTCCGGCGCCGCCGACGAGGACGACGGCAGCGGCAACAGCGCCGGCTACTTCCCGTACAAGCCCTACTGCGGCAACTGCGAGAAGGACCTCACCGTCGTCACCTCCTACGACGACGACACCACCGAGCTGAACTACACCTGCTCGGCGTGCGGCTTCGCCGAAACGGTCCGGCTGGGCGAGTTCAACCGCGGCAAGCTGGTCTGGAAGGTCGACTGGCCGATGCGCTGGGCCTACGAGGGCGTGATCTTCGAGCCCAGCGGCGTCGACCACTCCTCGCCCGGCTCCTCCTTCGTCGTCGGCGGCCAGATCGTCCGCGAGGTCTTCGACGGCGTCCAGCCCATCGGGCCGATGTACGCCTTCGTCGGCATCTCCGGCATGGCCAAGATGTCCAGCAGCAAGGGCGGGGTGCCCACCCCGGCCGACGCGCTGAAGATCATGGAAGCGCCGCTGCTGCGCTGGCTGTACGCCCGCCGCAAGCCCAACCAGTCGTTCAAGATCGCCTTCGACCAGGAGATCCAGCGGCTGTACGACGAGTGGGACTCGCTGGGCCGCAAGGTCGCCGACGGCACGGTGCTGCCCGCCGACGCCGCCGCGTACTCCCGGGCCGTCCGCACGGCCGCCGGGGAGCTTCCGAGCACCCCGCGCCCCCTGCCGTACCGGACGCTCGCCTCGGTCGCCGACATCACCGCCGGCGCCGAGGACCAGACGCTGCGCATCCTCAGCGAGCTGGACCCCGAGAACCCGCTGACCTCCCTGGACGAGGCGCGCCCGCGCCTCGACCGGGCCGAGAACTGGATCACCACCCAGGTCCCGGCCGAGGCCCGCACCATCGTCCGGGACGAGCCCGACAAGGAGCTGCTGGGCTCGCTCGACGACCAGGGCCGCGAGTCGCTGCGCCTCCTCCTGGAGGGTCTGGACACGCACTGGTCGCTGGACGGGCTCACCACGCTCGTCTACGGCGTGCCGAAGGTGCTGGCGGGCCTGGAGCCGGACGCCAAGCCGACGCCCGAGCTGAAGGCCGCGCAGCGGTCCTTCTTCGCGCTGCTCTACCGCCTCCTCGTCAGCCGCGACACGGGCCCGCGCCTGCCCACGCTGCTCCTCGCGGTGGGGGCGGACCGGGTGCGCGGGCTGCTGGGCGCGTAACACCCGACAACGGCGGAGGGCCGCCGCCCGGGGGTATTCCCCGGGCGGCGGCCCTCCGCCGTCTGTCGTACGCCGGTGCCTCAGGCGGGCTGCTCGGCGGTCGGCCGCTGCGCGTAGGCGTCCCTGAACTGCGGCATCAGCTGCTGGAGCAGCTCCGTCGAGCGCGGGTGGCGGACGTTGCGCGTGTCGGCGAGGTGGATGTCCAGGACCTCCACGGACGGGAACTGCCCCTGCGCGTCCGTGTACTCGCTGAACACCTCGTACGCCTCACGGGCGAAGTCGGTGTCCTCCATGGGCCACTGCTCCACCTGCGGGGCCTCCTCGGGGTCGGGGACCTCGGGCGGCTCGGGGGCCTGCTCCTCCTGGCGGGGGTGCGGGACCGCGCCGATCGTGCCGACGTCACCGAGCGGCCGGGTGCGGCCGGGGCCCGCGGGGATCTGGACCGGGCCCGGCTCCGGGCCCTCGACGTACTGCGGGTCGTACGTGCTCTCGTGGCCGTTGTCCGGCAGCTTCTGGGCGGCGAACCAGGGGCTGTCGTGGGTGGGCGGGACGGGCGGGTCCTGCTTCTGGAGCGAGGCGGGGTGGGGCTCTTGTTGCTGGGGCTGGGGCTGGGGCTGGGGCTGAGGGTGGGGGTGTTGCTGGGGCTGAGGGTGGGGCTGGGCGTGCTCCGGGTGCCGGCCCTGGTCGTGCCGGCCCTGGTCGTGCTGCCCGTGCTCCTGGCCGTCCTGCTGCCCGTGCTCGGTGCTGGGCCGCGGTCCGTGGGGCAGCTCGGCGTGAACCGGCTCGGCGGCCCCGTCCGGCCCGGCGGGGCTCAGCTCGGCCTTCGGGCGGTCGGCCACGACGGGCACCGGCGGCAGCAGAACCGGCTCGATGCCGGCGGCGGCCAGGCCGGCCGGGGCGGTCTCGGCGAGCGGAACCCCGTACTTCGCCAGGCGCAGCGGCATCATCGACTCGATCGGGGCCTTGCGCCGCCAGTTGCGGCCGAAGCGGGCCTGGAGGCGGGCCTGGTAGATCAGCCGGTCCTGTTCGAGCTTGATGACCTGCTCGTAACTGCGCAGCTCCCACAGCTTCATCCGCCGCCACAGCTTGAACGTGGGGATCGGCGAGAGCAGCCAGCGGGTGAGGCGGACACCCTCCATGTGTTTGTCGGCCGTGATGTCCGCGATCCGGCCCACCGCGTGCCGGGCTGCCTCGACGGAGACGACGAACAGCACCGGGATCACCGCGTGCATCGCGGTGCCCAGCGGATCGGGCCAGGAGGCGGCGCCGTTGAACGCGATCGTCGCCGCGGTCAGCAGCCACGCCGTCTGGCGGAGCATCGGGAACGGGATCCGCATCCAGGTCAGCAGGAGGTCCAGGGCGAGCAGGACGCAGATGCCCGCGTCGATGCCGATCGGGAAGACCAGGGAGAACGAACCGAAGCCCTTCTCCTCCGCGAGCTCGCGCACGGCGGCGTAGGAACCCGCGAACCCGATCGCGGCGATGACCACCGCACCCGCGACGACGACCCCGATGAGTATGCGGTGCGTGCGTGTCAGCTGCATCGCGGCCACCAGCGATCCCCTCCCCGACCTCGTACTCGAACCGACTTCCGTGCCCGGCTTCGGTGTTCAACCGGACGACCCACGTCCAGCGATGGCACAGCCTGGCACATGTGTACGAGTTTCGTTGCGCGGGGAGGGGGAAAGCCCGGCCTCCGAGGAGGGCCGGGCTTTCCAACGCACGTGCTGGACCTGTGGATTGGCGATCCGCGGGGCTGTCAGGTCACGACTTGGCCTTGGACTTGGGGCTGTCCTCGCTCCCGGCGTCACCCTTCGCGTCGGCCCGGTCCTTCTTCGTGTCCTCGGAGCCGTCTGTCGCGTCGCCCTTCGCGTCGCCGCCGGCCGAGGAGGCGTCCTCGGAGCCGGCGGCGGTCTTCTCGACCGCGGCGACCGCTTCCTTCACCGCCTTCTGCGCGCCCTTGACGATGTCCCCGGAGGACGGGGTCTTCGCTCCGGCGTAGCCCGCGCCGTTGTACGTCAGGGTGACGACGACGTTGCCCGTACGCGCCACGACGGTGGCGTACACGAAGTCCTCGTCCGTCTTGCTGAGGCCGTACGTCACCAGGGTCGCCTCGTCGCCGATGCCGGCCGCGGGCTCCGTGGCGACCTTCTCGGCGCCCTCGGACTCCTTCGCCTTGGTGACCTGCTTCGTGTAGTCCGCGGTGGCGCGCTTGGCACCGCTGCCCAGCGACTGGTCCGAGTCGAACCGGGTGAAGCCGACGTCCATCCAGCGGTACTGCGAGCCCTTGACGCCCTGGTCGTCCAGGCCGTTCCAGGAGCAGCTGCTGCGGACCGACAGGTCGGTGGACCCGCCCGCCGTGCCGCCCTTCTTCTTGGCGTCGGGCACCAGGTCCTCGATCGTCTTCTTCCCGATCGAGGCGCACGGGTCGGGCAGATCGGTGAACTTCGCCGGCTCGACGGTGGGCTCCGAGGGCTTGGGGCCGGCCGTGCCGGACGACGAGGAGCCCGCGCTCTTCTTGCCGTCGGAGCCGGAGTCCGACGAGCAGCCGACGGCTACGAGCATCACCGGGACGGCGGCGCAGGCGAGGATGCGGGACAGGCGCGGGGCAGATCGGTGCATGGTTCCTTCACTCGGATGGCACGGAGGGGAGCCCTCGGTGCTGGAGGTCTCGGTTCGTGCGGTGTACGGGCGGGCTCGGTAGCGGGTCGGTACGTCTTCCGGACAGCCACCGTACGACGGGCGGCCGATGTGCCGTGCCGCCGCCGAGAGCCCCCGGAGACCGGAGATCCGGCCGGTGGGGGCTCCTCGGAGGGGGTCTATTCGCTGAGCGTCTCGGCCAGCTTCCGGGCCAGTGCCTGGGCCTTCTCCTGGAGTTCCTTGCCGTCGGGCACCTGGGTGACGAGGGCCGGCTGCTCGGCGTACCGGACGGTCACGACCACGTTCGATGTGCGGAACACCACGCTCACCGTGTGGTGCTGTGCGGTGGAACCCGCCTTTTTGGGCAGATCCTTCAGGAATGCGGCATCTCCGAGGTTGTCGAGGATGCGGGAGGGGAGGGCTTCCTCCGGGCTGCCGCTTCCGGGGGCCCCGCCGGTGCTTTCGCCGCTGCTTCCGGAGGGCGAGGGGCCGGCGGAATCCGTGGCGTCGGCGTCGCCGTCGGCCGGATCCTTCGCCGTCCCGCTCTTCTCGCCCGCCTCGCCCTTCTCGTCGGGCGGCCCGGGGGTCGCCGAGGACAGGCCGGCGGCCTTCTCCTTCTTCGCGTACACGGTGTCGGCGCGGTCGTCGTCGCTGACGGCGGGGTCGTAGGAGACGACGCGCTCGAAGTCGATGGACAGGCTCCGCGTGGCGTTCGGCCCGTCGGCCTTCCAGCTGCAGCCGACCTTGCGGTCCGTGTCGTACGTGACGGCCGCGGAGCCCCGGAACACCTTGTCCTGCTGGTCCCCGGGCAGTTCCGCGGCGCCGGGGAGCAGGTCCTTCAGCGTGGAGCGCGGCACGGCCCGGCAGGGGGCGGGCAGGGTGAGGTACTTGCCGGGGGGCGCGGGGGTGACCGTCGGGCTGCCCGCCTTGCTGTCGGCGCCGTTCGCGTTGCTGTCGGCGCCGGCGCTGCAGCCGACGACGAGCGCTGCGAGAAGCGCGACGCCGGGTACGTACGCCATGTGTCGCACCGTCCCAGGCTCCCTTCGGTACGGAAAACGAGTTGCCGCTCGAAGGCGGCCGATGGACACAATGTGTATCGCACGCGCTGCTGTGATTGCCGGTCGGCCGACGGGTTTGCCGACCTTGGCACCGGTTTTGCGCTTTCAGTCTTTTCGGGGGAATCGAGGAGTTATGTCGTACGTAGAGGTACCAGGGGCGAAGGTTCCCATCCGGATGTGGACGGACCCCGCGTCGGTCGAGGACGTGGCGATGCAGCAGCTGCGCAATGTGTCGACGCTGCCGTGGATCAAGGGCCTGGCCGTCATGCCGGACGTCCACTTCGGCAAGGGGGCGACGGTCGGATCGGTGATCGCGATGCAGGGCGCGGTGTGCCCGGCGGCGGTCGGGGTGGACATCGGCTGCGGGATGTCCGCCGTCAGGACGTCCCTCACCGCGAACGATCTCCCCGGCGACCTGTCACGGCTGCGCTCCAAGATCGAGCAGGCGATCCCGGTCGGCCGGGGGATGCACGACGACGCGGTGGACCCGGGGAGGCTGCACGGGTTCCCGACGGCGGGCTGGGACGACTTCTGGGGGCGGTTCGGGGGGATCGCGGACGCGGTCAAGTTCCGTCAGGAACGTGCCACGAAGCAGATGGGGACGCTCGGCTCGGGCAACCACATGATCGAGTTCTGCCTCGACAGTGATGGTGCGGTGTGGCTGATGCTGCACTCGGGCTCCCGCAACATCGGCAAGGAGCTCGCCGAGCACCACATCGGCATCGCGCAGAAACTTCCGCACAACCAGGGCCTCGTCGACCGGGATCTGGCGGTCTTCGTCTCGGACACCCCGCAGATGGCCGACTACCGGAACGACCTCTACTGGGCGCAGGAGTACGCCAAGTACAACCGCGCGATCATGATGGCGCTCTTCAAGGATGTGGTCCGCAGGGAGTTCAAGAAGGCGAAGCCGGTCTTCGACCAGGAGATCTCCTGCCACCACAACTACGTGGCGGAGGAGCGGTACGAGGGGGCCGACCTGCTCGTCACCCGTAAGGGAGCGATCCGCGCCGGTTCCGGGGAGTACGGGATCATCCCCGGTTCGATGGGGACCAGCTCGTACATCGTGAAGGGCCTCGGCAACGAGAAGGCGTTCAACTCGGCTTCGCACGGCGCCGGCCGCCGGATGAGCCGGAACGCGGCCAAGCGCCGGTTCACGGTGCGCGACCTGGAGGAGCAGACGCGCGGCGTGGAGTGCCGTAAGGACTCCGGTGTCCTGGACGAGATCCCGGCCGCGTACAAGCCGATCGACCAGGTCATGGAGCAGCAGCGGGACCTGGTCGAGGTCGTCGCGAAGCTCAAGCAGGTCATCTGCATCAAGGGCTGAGGCCTTTCCGGTTCGAGGCGGATCCCCCCTGGGGAGATCCGCCTACTCCCCGCCCCCGTACGTCGCGTAGTCCGGCGTCCCCGTCACCGTGAAGATGTGGACGGAGAGGCCCGCCGGGGTCGTCCGCTGTCCGGTGAGGCGCAGGCCCGTCGGGGTGGTGCCGGGCGGGAACAGGCGGCGGCCCTCGCCCACCACCACCGGAGCGATGGCGAGGCGTAGTTCGTCGACCAGGCCCGCGGCCAGGAGGGACTGGGCCAGGCGGGCGCTGCCGTGGATCTGGAGGTCCCGGCCCGGTTGCCGTTTCAGGTCGGCCACCTGGGCCGCGACGTCACCGGACAGGATCGTCGTCGGGTTCCACGTGGCCCCGGCCTCGGTCAGGGTGTTCGAGGCCACGTACTTCGGCAGGCCGTTCAGGATGCCCGCGAAGGGGTGGCCGGTCATCCGCGGCCAGTCCCGGGCGAAGTTCTCGTAGGTGCGGCGGCCGAAGAGGAACGCGTCCGCCTCGGCCAGCCACTCGGCGGCCAGGGCCTCGAACGCCTCGTCCAGGTGCGGCACGAACCAGCCGCCCCGGGTGAACCCGTCGCTGGTGTCCTCGTCCGGCGCCCCCGGGCCCTGCGAGACGCCGTCGAGCGTCAGGAACTCCTGCACCACCAGCTTCATCGCGTGCGCCCTCCTCCACCTCGGGGCCCGCCGGTCGGGGCCGCCCTTCTTACTAGCACGGCCACCCGCACGGCGCGCGGCTCAGCACGCCGCGTCCGCCAGGTCCGCCTCCGTCAGCGAGGTCACCAGGACCGTGCGCGGACCCGGTTCGATGCCCGGTACCGACGGGACCGCGAGCAGGCGGCACCCGGCGGCCAGGGCGGCGGCCGCTCCGGTGGGGGTGTCCTCGACGGCCAGACAGTCGGGTGCTGCCACACCGAGGGCGGCCGCCGCGGCCAGGTACGGGTCGGGGTGCGGCTTCCCGCGTGCCGTCTCGCCCGAGGCAACCGACGTGTCGAAGCGGTGCCGGCCCAGGGTGTCCAGCACCAGGTCGGCCACGTGCCGCTCGGACGCGGTCACCAGGGCCGTCGGTACGCCCAGGGCCCGTGCCCGGTCCAGGAGCCGGAGGGCGCCCGGCTGGACGGCCACCCCCGCCGCCACCCGTGCCGTGAACTCCCGGTCCAGCCGGGCCGCCGCCTGTGCGGGGGACAGCGTGGTGAGGCCGTCGCGTACGAGGAGGCCGGCCGCGTCGGCCAGTGCGGCGCCCGCGAACGGGGCGAGGGTGCCCGCGTCGGCCGGGGAGCCCTGCGTCCGCAGGAAGCCGGCGACGGTGTCCAGCCAGGCGTGCTCGGTGTCGACGAGGGTGCCGTCCATGTCGCAGAGCAGGGCCGCCGGGCGGGGAGCGGGGGGAGCTGGGCGTGCTGGGGGATCGGGGGCATGGCTGGGCTCGCTGTTCCTGGGGTCGGGAGTCGGGGGGAGGGAAGGCGCGTGCGGCGGGCCCGGGGGCGGGAAGCCGCGTCGGCTGCCGCGGCGGGCCCGGGCCTCAGTCCGGTGCCGTGCGTACCAGCGGGTTCGCCTGGACCGAGTTGCGTACGGTGAACACCACCGACTCCGGCTTGTAGCGGTCGTCCGACGTCTCCACCGGGCGGCCGTCCGGGGTGGTCGTGGTGCGGCGTACCCGCAGCAGCGGTGCGCCGCGTCGTACGGCCAGCTCCCGGGCGTCCGTGGTGCCCGCGGCGACCGCGTCCAGGTGGTGTTCGCCGTGGCTCATGACCACGCCCGCCTCGTCGTACAGGCTCTGGGTGACCGACTCGCAGTCGTCCGGGAGGCGTTCGACGGCTGCCGCGACCCACCCGGCGTACACCGTGCGTTCCAGGAGCGCCGGTTCGCCGTCCAGGGTGCGGATCCGCAGGACGTGCAGGACCGCGTCGCCGGGGGTGAGGTGGAGCTGGGCGGCCTCCGTCTCGGTGGCCTTCGCGTGGCGGGAGCCGAGGACCAGGCCGCCGGGGGTGCGCCCGCCCGCCCTGGCCCACTGGGCGAAGCTGCGCAGTTCGGCGAAGCTCTGGCTGGGGGTGGTGGACAGGACCGTGCGGCGGGCGCCCTGCCGGGAGCCGATCAGGCCCTCCGACTGGAGCGTGCCGAAGGCCTGCCGGAGGGTGCCCCGCGAAACGCCGTGGGCCAGGGCGAGTTCGGACTCGGACGGCAGCTCGGAGCCCACGGGGTAGGTGCCGTCGGCGATGGCGAGGCGCAGCTCCTCGGCGATCTGCTGGTGCCGTCGGGTCACGTCTCTCCTAGGGGGCGTCATGGGGCCTCGGGGCGGCGCGGGGGGTGGATGGCCAGGGGTGATCATGTCATCCGTGCGAGGTGTTCCGCATCCTTGGAGCTGCGCGCAATCGGCGTCTCCCGCCGAAGTGCGAACCCTGCGTCTTACCAGTTTCGAGGAACGTAAACCTACGTCTTGATAACGCTTCTGACCTGCGCTTTTTCCCTTCCGAAGCCTTTACCTGCCGGTCATCCTGCTGCTAGCTTCAGCTCGCTTACTGACGACGGCTTGTCCATACAGGTGGCTCGCCGCAGACCCAGGAGTACGCATCGTGAAGGCACACCATCCCCGCCGCGTCCTGACCGCCGCGGCCCTCGTCGGCCTCACCGCCCTGGTGGCCACCGGTTGTGGCTCCGCCCCCGACAACGCCGGCGGGCGGGACAGCAAGGCGGCGGAGGCGGAGTCGGCGGCGGACCTCGGCGGTATGGAGAAGCTCGTCGCGGCGGCGGAGAAGGAGGGCAAGCTCAACGTCTACGCCCTCGCGCCGGACTGGGCCAACTACGGCGAGATGATCGCGGCGTTCGAGAAGAAGTACGCCATCGAGGTCAACAACGAGGACCCGGGCGGCAGCAGCCAGGGCGCGCTGAACGCGGCGGCCAAGCGCAAGGGCCAGGAGCGGGCCGTGGACGCGCTGGACCTGGGCACCTCGTACATGCAGGAGGCCAAGAAGCAGGGCCTGCTCGCGCCGTACAAGGTCAAGGGCTGGGGCGACATCCCGGACGCGCAGAAGCAGCCGGACGCCTCCTTCATGAACAACTACGGCGGCTACATATCCATCGGCTGCGACGCCAAGGCCGTGAAGAACTGCCCGGAGACGTTCAAGGACCTGCTCAAGCCCGAGTACCGGAACAAGGTCGCGCTCAACGGCGACCCGACCGAGTCCAGTTCGGCGCTGGCCGCGGTGATCGCGGCGTCGCTCGCCAACGGCGGTTCCCTCGACGACGCGCAGCCGGGGCTCGACTTCTTCCAGGAGCTGAGGAAGAAGGGCAACTTCGTTCCCGCGAAGTCCACGCTGGCCACCATCCAGCAGGGCGAGACGCCGATCTCGATCGACTGGGACTACCTCAACCTGGGGTACGGCCAGAAGCTTGAGCCGAAGGGCGTCGACTGGCAGGTCGCGGTGCCCGCCGACGGCCTGTACTCGCGCTACTACAACCAGGGCGTCAACAAGTACGCCCCGCACCCGGCGGCCGCCCGGCTGTGGCTGGAGTTCGTCTACAGCCCCGAGGGCCAGAACATCTGGCTCAAGGGCTTCTCCCGTCCGGCGCTCCTGGAGGCGATGAAGAAGGACGGCAGCGCCGACAAGGCCGCCGTCGCCCGGATCCCCGAGGTCCACGGCACTCCCCAGGAGCCGACCGTGGAGCAGGAGGCGAAGGCCAAGGAGACCGTCGTCCAGGGCTGGGGCAAGGCGGTCAGCTGACCATGCCCGACCAGACCGCACTTCCCGCCCCCGTCACGGGCTCCGTGCCCGTGGCGGGCGCGGCCGCCCCCGCGCCGCCCGCCCCGGCCGCCGCCGGGGGCGATGGCGCCCCCCGCCGCCGTGGGGCTCGGCGGCACCGGTGGCCCGTCGTCGTCCCGTTCTTCGCGTTTCTCGCGGTGTGCTTCGGGCTGCCCGCGGGGACCATGGTGTACGGGGCGTTCACCGTCCTGGACCCGGAGAGCGGTGCGAGCCGCTTCTCCACGGAGAACGTCAGCGGTTCGCTGTCCGGGGCGTACGCCACCGGGCTGACCGGGAGCGTCGAACTCTCGGTCGTGACCGCTCTGCTGGCGACCGTGATCGGCACGCTGATCGCCCAGGCCGTCGTCACATCGCCGCGCCCGGCTCTGCGCGGGATCGTCGTCTCGGCGAGCGGGGTGCTCGCCAACTTCTCCGGTGCGCCGCTCGCCTTCGCGTTCATCGCGACGCTCGGTACGACCGGCACCGTCACCCAGCTCCTCCACCTCGACCGGACCGGCTTCAGCCTCTACAGCTTCACCGGTCTGGTGCTGGCCTACCTCTACTTCATGGTCCCGCTGATGGTGGTGACCGTGCTGCCCGCGCTCGACGGGCTGCGCTCCCAGTGGCAGGAGGCCGCCGCGTCCTGCGGGGCGACCCGGGGGCAGTACTGGCGCCACGTCGGGGTTCCGGTGCTGACGCCGTCGCTGCTCGGCGGCGCGGTGCTGATGTTCGGTACGGCGTTCGCCTCGCACGCCACCGCCGCCGTGATGGTCGGCTCCTCGCAGCCGCTGATCACCATCCAGATCGCCAACGCGCTCAACGGCAACGTCCTGGTGGGGCAGGAGAACCTGGCCCTTGCCATGAGCCTCAACATGGTCGTGATCGCGCTGCTCGTGATGGCCGTACAGATACCGTTGCAGCGCAGGAGTGCCCGATGGCTCGGATGAAGTTGACCTCGCGGGCCGTCGTCCTGCCGCTCGCCGCGCTGTATTTCCTGGTCCCCATCGGCGCCTCGATCTGGTTCAGCGTCAACGAGGTCGAGGGCATCAGCTTCGACGCGTACACCCAGGGGCTCGGCACCGAGGGGCTGACCACCAGCCTGATGCTCTCGGTGCGTCTCGGCCTGGCCACCATCGTCTGCGGGCTGCTGCTGATGGTGCCGACCCTGGTCGCGGTCGCGCTCTATCTGCCCGGGCTGCGCCGGACCGTCGAGATCCTGTGCATGATGCCGCTGGTCGTCCCGCCGATCGCGCTGGTCGCGGGGGTGACCACGGTGCTGTCCTGGGAACAGGACCTGGCCGACACGCCCCTCTACATGACCTTCCAGATGCTGCGGGACGAGAATTTCCCGCTGGTCCTCGTCCTCGTCTACACGGTCATGTCCCTGCCGTTCCTGTACCGCTCGCTGGACGCCGGGCTGCGCGCCGTCGATCTGCGCACGCTCGTCGAGGCCGCCCGCTCGCTCGGTGCCTCCCGGCTCCAGACCCTGTGGCAGGTGATCGTGCCGAACCTGCGGACCGCCGTGGTGGGCGGCGCGGTCCTCAGCCTGGCCATGGTGCTCGGCGAGTACACCGTCGCCTCCGTGCTCTCCTACCGCCCGTTCTCCGTCTGGATGGTGGAGATCAAGGACTCCGAGGCACAGCTCTCGGTGGCGGCCGCGATGCTCAGCCTGCTGATCACCTGGGGGCTGCTGCTCCTGCTCACCACCCTGGCCGGTGGCCGCAGCCGCCGTCGTACGCACCCGGGCTCCGTCCGCGAGAACCGAAAGAAGACCGTGTCATGACCGTCCCCGTGCACCTCAAGCAACTGCGCCGGAAGTTCGGCTCCACGGTCGCGCTCGACGGGCTCGACCTGGACATCGCCGCGGGCGAGATGGTCGCCCTGCTCGGCCCGTCCGGCTGCGGGAAGACCACCGCGCTGCGCATCGTCGCGGGCTTCGAGACCCCCGACGGCGGCGAGCTGCTGATGGGCGGCGAGGACGTCACCTCCGTCCCGGCCAACCGCCGGGACATCGGCATGGTGTTCCAGTCGTACAGCCTGTTCCCGAACATGACGGCCGCCGAGAACATCGCGTACGGCCTGCGGGTACGGGGCCGGGGCGCCGCGACACGCAAGGAGCGGGCGGCGGAGTTGCTGGATCTGGTCGGGCTGCCCGGCCGTGAGGGCCACTACCCGCACCAGCTCTCCGGCGGCCAGCAGCAGCGTGTCGCCCTCGCCCGCGCCCTGGCGATCCGCCCCAGGGTGCTGCTCCTGGACGAGCCGCTGTCCGCCCTGGACGCCAAGGTGCGGCTCAGCCTCCGCGAGGAGATCCGCCGCATCCAGCTGGACCTGGGCATCACCACCGTCTTCGTCACCCACGACCAGGAGGAGGCGCTGTCCATGGCGGACCGCGTCGCCGTGATGAAGGACGGGCGGCTCGAACAGTGCGCCGCGCCCGGCGAGTTGTACGACCGCCCGGCCACGCCGTTCGTCGCCGAGTTCGTCGGCACCATGAACCGGCTGCCGGGCACCGTCCGGGACGGCGGGGTCGTCGAGCTGTTCGGGCGGCGGCTGCCCGTCCACGGCGAGCGGCCCGCCGCCGGCGCCGAGGTCGACGTCCTGCTGCGCCCCGAGGGGCTGGCTGTGGGCGCCGCCGACGACGGGGCGGGGACCTTGGCGACCGTACGGGTGGCGACCTTCCTCGGGCCCACCACCCGGCTGCACCTCACCACCGATTCCGGAGTCGCGTGCAAGGCCGACCTGCCCAGCTGGGAGGCGACCGCCCTGGCTCCGGGAGCACGCTGCACGATCACCCCGCACGAGCACCCCGTGCTCGTCGCCGAGCGAGCCGGCGCCCCGTCCGTCCAGGGGTAGACGAAGGAGTGAGTCCGCGAGGGCCGGGAAGCCGGCCGCCGCGAGCGGGCTGCGCGTGATGACCCTGAACCTGTGGCACGGCGGTGCCGAGGTAGACGACGGCCCGGCCACGCAGCCCGCAGTGATCAAGAAGCACCGGCCCCGGGCCGGCCCCTTGCTCACCGGCTCACAGCGTGCGGTGCACCTTCGTGTTGGAGGCCTGGGCGCGCGGGCGGACCACCAGGAGGTCGATGTTGACGTGGCTGGGGCGGGTGACGGCCCAGCCGATCGTGTCGGCCACGTCCTCGGCGGTCAGCGGGGCGTCGACGCCCGCGTAGACCTTGGCGGCCTTCTCGGTGTCGCCGCGGAAGCGCGTGGTGGCGAACTCCTCGGTCCTGACCATGCCGGGGGCGACCTCGATGACGCGGACGGGGGTGCCGACGATCTCCAGCCGCAGGGTCTCGGCCAGGACGTGCTCGCCGTGCTTGGCCGCGACGTAGCCGCCGCCGCCCTCGTACGTGGAGAGCCCCGCGGTCGACGAGAGGATCACGATCGTGCCGTCGCCGCTCGCGGTGAGGGCGGGCAGCAGGGCCTGGGTGACGTTGAGCGTGCCGATCACGTTCGTCTCGTACATCTGGCGCCAGTCGGCGGGGTCGCCGGTCGCCACCGGGTCGGCCCCGAGCGCCCCGCCCGCGTTGTTGACGAGGACGGCGAGGGAGCGGAACGCGGTGGCGAACTCGTCGACCGCCGCCCGGTCGGTGACGTCCAGCGCGTACGCCGTCGCCTGGTGACCGGCATCGGTGAGCTCGGCGGCCAGCGCCTCGATGCGGTCCTTGCGGCGCGCGGTGAGGACGACGCGGAAGCCCTCGGCGGCCAGCGTACGGGCGGTCGCGGCGCCGATGCCGCTGCTCGCGCCGGTGACGACGGCGATGGGGGTGGCGGCCATGGCGGATCTCCTCGGGCGGCTGCTGATCGGGTACGGGGCAAGGATAGGCAGGCGTCGCGGACCGCCCCGTGCGTGGTGCCTGGTGCGCGCCGTTACGCCGGTGTGCCCCCGAACTCGCGGACGGCCTCGGACACGATCGTCTCCAGGTGGCCGTGGTGGGCGCCCCGCCAGTACACCCGGGAGCACTCCGTGCACTGGGCGAACACGTCGTACGCCTCCTGCGTGCCGTGCTCCAGCAGTCCGCTCACGGAGTCCTTGGCGGCCCCGGCCAGGGTTCCGTTGCACGCGGTGCAGCGGGACCACGGGTCCAGGGCCGGAGCGAAGCGGCCGAGCACGTCGCGGAGTTGCTCCTTGGGGCGGTCGCTGTAGACGTACGCCCCCGCCCAGATCTCGCGGCGGCGCAGCAGCCCGCGGTCCCGGGAGAGCAGGACGCGCCGCTCGCGTGCGGAGAGGGCCGCCAGGGCGGGGTCGCCGATGTCCTCGCTCTCGTACGCGGCGTCGACGCCCAGGAGCCGCAGCCGGCGGGCCAGTGTGCCGAGATGGACGTCCAGGAGGAAGCGCAGGGGTGCGCCGGGGACCCGCTGGGGGCGTTCCACGGCGCGTACGTCGACGTGTTCGCCGGGGCCGGGCACGTGCGAGCGGCCCACCGGGGAGCCGTTCACCAGCAGCGTTCCGGCCTCGGTGAGCGGGACGCCGAGGGACTCGATGACATGGCCGAGGGTCGAGGAGCCGTCGGTGACGAGGGGGGTGGGCCCGCCGCGTCGGTCATGCGGGACGAAGAGCCGCAGCTCGGGGGCTACTTCGAGGGTGATCTCGGGTCCGTTCACCCGGTCAGGATGCCACCGGGGCGGGACGGTCTGCCAGGTATGTGGCGGGGCGCGCGGGGGTGCGTCCCGGCCGGTTCAGTGCGGTGCGAACGCCGTCGGGGGTACGCCCACCGTCGCGGTGAAGTCCCGCACCAGGTGGGCCTGGTCGCTGTAGCCCAGGTCCGTTGCGAGCCGCGCCCAGTCGACTGCCGGGCCGGACTCGGCGGCCTCCAGCGCCTCGTGGATGCGGTAGCGGAGGATGACCCACTTGGGGCCGACGCCGACGTACGCCGAGAACAGCCGTTGCAGGGAGCGGGCGGAGAGTCCGGTGTCCCGGGCGAGCCCGTCCACCCGGCGGACCGTGCGGTCCGTACGGACCCGCTCGACGGCGGCCATCGCGAGATCCGCCCGGGGATCGGGGCGCGGCTCCAGCGCCAGCAGGAAGGCGTCCAGCGCCGCGACCCGGGCGTCCTCGTCGTCCGGGCCGAGGACCGCGTCGACGGGTGGCGGCAGCCGCAGCACCTCGGCGGCGTCGGCCCGCTGCCCGGTCCAGGCGGAGACCGGGCGCCCGGGGGCGAACGGGGCGAAGCCGCCGGGCCGGAACTGCACTCCGCAGACCCGGCCGCGCCCGGCCAGCTTCCGGGTGAAGAGCCCGGGGTCGACGCCCGCCACCTCGGCGTACCCGGACCGCTCCCGGGGGCTGTCCCCGGCCTCGTACCGCTGGCAGACCAGGTTCACCGACGGGTGCGGGACGACGTGGGCGGCGTACGGCTCGGCGAGGTCCCAGTCGATCAGCCAGTAGTGCTCCAGGTACGGGCGCAGCGCGGCGGCGGGCTCGCGGCGGCGGAAGCGGACGCGCGCGAAGAGGTCCGGGGCGTCGACGATGCCCCGGGTGTCGCGGCGGGGGCCGGCGGTCATGCCCCGATGGTAGGCCGCGGGCCCTCCTCCGGCGCGCCGGTCGTGTCCCCTGTCGTGTTTCTTCAAGACGCGGGCCGGGCGACCGGCGCAGGGTGGGGGCATGACTCAGACGATCGGTGAACTGCTGGAGACGGCCGCGGACCGGGCCCTGCCCGTGGTGCGGGGGATCGACGACGGGCAACTGGGCGGCCCCACGCCCTGCGCCGAGTACGACGTACGGGCGCTGCTGAACCACCTGTTTCTGGTGGTCGTGAACTTCCAGGCGCTCGCGGCCCGTGAGGACGTGGATTTCGGCCAGGAGCCGGAGTTCGTGACGGGGGACTGGCGGGGCAGGTTCGGCGACGAGACGGCCCGGCTGGTGGCGGCGTGGAGCGTGCCGGGCGTCGAGGAGGGCACGACGGGGCGGATGGGGCTGCCGGCCCGGACGGTGGGGCTCATGGTGCTCGGCGATCTGACCGTGCACGCCTGGGACCTGGCGCGGGCGACGGGCGGGGACTTCGTGCCGGAGCGGAGCGTGCTGGACGAGGTGGGCCCGGGGCTGGCGGCGATGGCTCCGCAGGCCCGGGAGATGCGTATGTTCGGCGAGCCGTTCCCGGTGCCGGAGAGCGCTACGGCTTTCGAACGGCTGCTGGCGGTGACGGGGCGCGATCCGGGGTGGACTCCGGGGAGGACGGCCGGGGGGAGCGGGGCGGGCGGGGCGAGCGGGAGCTGAGCCCGGTGGGCGGGCCGCCGGGGCCCGGGGAGGTGGGGCTTGCTTCGGCCGGGGCGTCGTAGAGGGGGCCGAGCGTGGCGTACGCGTCGTCGACGATCTCCTCGGCCAGCAGCAGCATCTCCTGCTCCGCCAGCCGGGCCGCCCGGTGGGTGTACGGGGACGGTGGCGCCGGATGCCTGCGGCGCCACCAGCAGTCGCAGGCGGCGTAGATGCCGCCGCCGAAGACCAGGACGGGGATGGACAGGGCCAGCAGAACATCGCCCACGGCGGACCTCCTCGATGGTTGGTGTCCTGTCCATCGGCGTGCCGGGCGGGTCGGCTGAAGACCTGCCGTCGGCCAAACATCCCCAGGGTCTGGCTGGAACGTGACCGGATGTGTGCGCGTGGGTGCGCTTGTTCGGGCGGGTTCGACTGTGTGAACGCAACGCTTCGACGTGGCCGCGGCCGGCCCCGCGTGCACGCCTGCGACGTCGCCGATGCCCGGGTCCCGTACTTCGGGAACGTGCCGCGACCGGCGAGCTTCCCGCTCGGCACCGGCCACATGGCCGACCTGGCCCACCTGTTCGAGAACGACCTCTTCGAACCGCTCGACGGGGCGCAGGCCGCACGGTCGGCCACGGCGACCGCCTACTTGGGCGCAGTTCGCCGCCACGGACCGGATGGGCGGGGGCGGCCTGCCCGCGTGGAAGCCGCTGTCAGGGCCAGACCAGGCAGTACGCCTGATGCCCCGCGTCGTGCAGGCGGTGGGAGAAGTCCTGCCACTCGTGGAGCAGCTGGTAGACGTTGAACGCGTCGCGCGGGCCGCCGCGGTCGGGGACCGTGGACCAGATGAAGGCCGCCGCGCCGACCGACTCCTCGCCGACGCCGCGCAGCGGGTCGACGACGGTCATCGGGAGCTTGACCACGGCGTAGTCGGGGTGGAGGACGACCAGTTCCAGCGGGGGGACCTTGTGCAGGGGTATGCCCTGGATGCCGGTGAGGACCATGGCGGCCACGGTCTCCGGCTTGATCTTGGTGAACATGCCGCCCATGCCCAGCTCGTCACCGCCGAGCTCCTCCGGGCGCATCGAGATGGGCACCCGTGCGGCGGTGGCGCCGTCAGGCGCGCCGAAATACTTGTACGTCACCCCCATCCCGCCCCCGCTCCTGGTCCCGGGGGGCGGCGTGCTCTCCGCGCCCCTGCTCTGTGCGCGCTCGGCCCTGCGCCGGTGCCGCCCTCGTCGGGCAGGCTCGGGCCCCAGGTCGTCGGTCCCTTCGCCCACTCCGCCACCGCGATGCATATCTCATCCACCCGACTACTTCTTAGGAGACACAGCCCCCGCCGCGCAACCCGATCATCGTGTCAGTGACCTCCCCCGCGGGCGTGCGGTGAAACACCTGTCCGCAAAGACCGTCCGTGCCTCTGACACCATGGCATGTGTGAGCTTTCCCTATGACGCCCCAGTTTCGCAGACGCGAGAGCACTGACGCTCTTTCGTGATACGAGGGGAGCGCCCTCCCTGCTCACCGGTGGCCGAGATCGATAGGGATTTCCCGGCCCGGCCCCCCGACACCCGAATCGCAGATCAGGACCAAAGTGGCGTATTCATACGAAGCCCCAGTTTCGCAGTCGCTGTTCGACCGGGCGTCCGTCGTGACGCCCGGCGGCGTGAACTCTCCCGTGCGTGCCTTCCGGGCCGTGGGCGGTACGCCCCGGTTCATGGTGTCCGGCACCGGTCCGTACCTCACCGACGCCGACGGCCGCGAGTACGTCGACCTCGTCTGCTCGTGGGGGCCGATGATTCTCGGCCACTCTCACCCCGAGGTCATCGCCGCCGTCCAGGAGGCGGTCTCCCGGGGTACCTCCTTCGGTACGCCGGGTGAGGGCGAGGTCGCGCTCGCCGAGGAGATCGTGGCGCGGATCGAGCCGGTCGAGCAGGTGCGCCTGGTCTCCTCCGGCACCGAGGCGACGATGTCCGCGATCCGGCTGGCCCGCGGCTTCACGGGCCGGGCCAAGGTCGTGAAGTTCGCCGGCTGCTACCACGGACACGTGGACGCGCTGCTCGCCGCCGCCGGGTCGGGCGTCGCCACCTTCGGGCTGCCCGACACCCCCGGTGTCACGGGCGCCACGGCCGGGGACACCGTCGTGCTGCCCTACAACGACCTGGACGCGGTCCGTGCCGCGTTCGCCGCGCACCCGGGCGAGATCGCCTGCGTGATCACCGAGGCCTCGCCCGGCAACATGGGCGTCGTCCCGCCGGCGGACGGCTTCAACGCCGGGCTCAAGGAGCTGTGCGCGGCCAACGGTGCGCTGTACATCTCCGACGAGGTCATGACGGGCTTCCGTACGTCGAAGGCCGGCTGGTACGGCGTCGACGGCGTCCGCCCCGACCTGATGACCTTCGGCAAGGTGATGGGCGGCGGCTTCCCCGCTGCGGCCTTCGGCGGTCGCGGCGACGTGATGGCGCACCTGGCCCCGGCCGGCCCGGTCTACCAGGCGGGCACCCTCTCCGGGAACCCGGTCGCCACCGCCGCCGGGCTCGCCCAGCTGCGGCTGCTGGACGACGCGGCGTACGCGAAGATCGACGCGGTCTCCGCCGAGCTGCGCTCCCTGGTGGGCGACGCGCTGGCCAAGGAGGGCGTCGCCCACACGGTGTCGGCCGCGAGCAACATGTTCTCCGTCTTCTTCACCGACCAGCCGGTGCGGAACTACGACGACGCCAAGAAGCAGGACGTCTTCCGCTTCACCGCGTTCTTCCACTCCATGCTGGAGCAGGGCGTCTATCTGCCGCCCTCGGCGTTCGAGTCCTGGTTCGTCTCCACGGCCCACGACGAGCGGGCGGTCGAGCGCATCGCCGCCGCCCTGCCCGCCGCCGCCCGCGCCGCGTCGGAGGCCACCGCATGAGCCGGAAGAGCACCGGCCCCGAAAGCGCCGACCGCGACGAGCAGCTGACCGTGGTGCACGTGGTCCGGCACGGCGAGGTGCACAACCCGGACGGTGTGCTCTACGGCCGCCGCCCCGGCTACCACCTCTCCGACCTGGGCCGGAAGATGGCCGACCGGGTCGCCGAGCACCTGGAGAAGCGCGACATCACCCATGTCGTCGCCTCCCCGCTGGAGCGCGCCCAGGAGACCGCCGACCCCATCGCGAAGGCGCACGGCCTGGACCTGGCCACCGATGCCCGGCTGATCGAGGCCGCCAACGTCTTCGAGGGCAAGACCTTCGGCGTCGGCGACGGCGCGCTGCGCAAGCCGGACAACTGGAAGCACCTCACCAACCCGTTCAAGCCGTCCTGGGGCGAGCCGTACATCGAGCAGGTCGTCCGGATGATGGGCGCGATCGACACGGCGCGGGACGCGGCGCGCGGGCACGAGGCGGTCTGCGTCAGCCACCAGCTGCCGATCTGGATCCTGCGGTCCTTCGTGGAGCGCCGCCGCCTGTGGCACGACCCGCGCAAGCGGCAGTGCACGCTGGCCTCGCTGACCAGCTTCACCTACCGGGGCGACAAGATCGTCTCGGTAGGCTACTCGGAGCCGGCCCGGGACCTGGTGCCCGTGCATCTGCTGGCCGGGGCCAAGCCGGTGAAGGGGAAGGCCGCGAAGGGCCAGTCGAAGGCGTTCGGGGCGTAGTCGGACGCCACGGAACGACGACAAGAACGAGACGGACGTACGGGACCGGCTGCCGCACACCGCGGCGGGCGGTCCCGTCCCTTTTCCCGTGTCGCCCGCTCCCCGCGTCGAACGCTCGGCGATGCCCCCGGCCGGTACGGCGAACGATCCCCGCGACCGCGCATGAGTTCGACGGGGTGGGGAAGCCGACCCGTCGATCCGAGGTCCGTTCGATCCGCGATCCGCGATCGGTCGGGCCGGTGGCAGAACTGCGGAGGGCCGTTCCCGCGTCCCCCTCCAGGGTTGCTCGTGAGGGTGTGCGGGAGCCGTACAGGCGTCTCGTCGCGATCGGAAGGTAAAGCGTAAAGAAAGTCCCTAAATGCACGGAACCGACGTGTTACGCGCCCCATCTAACCCTTCAGCAGTTTGTATGGGCTTGAGATAAAACGACCGCAGATGGGGACGGTATGCGCGACATCGATCGAAGGGGCCTGCTCGGCGCAGGGCTCGGGGCCGCAGCCGCGATCGGGCTCGCCGCCTGTGGCACCTCGGGCTCCTCCGGTGACGGAGGGGCCGACCGGGGTGGCACGGGGTCGGGTGACTCCGGCACCGGAGGCAACGGCAGCGGAAACGGTTCGCCGAAGAACAAGGTCCGGCTGATCGGTGACGGCTCGACGGCCGACACCGGCAAGCAGCCCCATCAGCCCGAGGCCCCCGTCCCGCTCGAACCCGGCCAGAAGCCGCCGCAGTTCGTGATCTTTTCCTGGGACGGCGCGGGCGAGGTCGGCAACGGGCTCTTCCCGCGCTTTCTCGAACTCGCCAAGGAACACGACGCGGCGATGACCTTCTTCCTCTCCGGCATCTATCTGCTGCCCGAGTCGAAGAAGTCCCTCTACCGTCCGCCGAACAACCCGCGCGGCGCCTCCGACATCGGCTATCTCACCGATGACCACGTCAAGGACACGCTGAAGTACGTACGTCAGGCGTGGCTGGACGGCCACGAGATCGGCACCCACTTCAACGGGCATTTCTGCGGCGGTTCCGGATCCGTGGAGCGCTGGACTCCGGCCCAATGGCACAGCGAGATCAATCAGGCTGTGTCGTTCGTCACGGAATGGCGGACCAACACCGGCTGGGAGAACGAGGAGCCGCTCCCGTTCGACTATCGCAAGGAACTGGTCGGCGGCCGCACCCCCTGTCTGCTCGGCCAGGACAACCTCCTGCCGACCGCGCGCAAGCTGGGCTGGCGCTACGACGCCAGCTCCCCCGGCGGCCGCCAGACCTGGCCCGTGAAGCGCGGCGGCGTCTGGGACCTGCCGCTCCAGGCGATGCCGTTCCCCGGCCACTCCTTCGAGGTCCTCTCGATGGACTACAACATCCTCGCCAACCAGTCGAAGAATTCGACCAAGGGCATGCCCTCGCGTTATCCCGGCTGGCGAAAGCAGGCGACCGACGCCTATCTCGCCGGATTCCAGCGCGCGTACGAGTCGAATCGCGCGCCGTTCTACATCGGCAACCACTTCGAGGAGTGGAACGGCGGCATCTATATGGACGCCGTGGAAGAAGTGATCAAGAAGGTCGCGGACAAGGACGACGTCCGTCTCGTCTCGTTCCGGCAGTACGTCGACTGGCTCGACGCCCAGGATCCCGCCGTGCTCACCAAGCTCCGGACGCTGGACGTCGGACAGGCGCCCGTCGGCGGCTGGAACTCCTTCTTTAAACAGGCTTGACAAGGGGCTTTACGGGCACCGAGGGGGGCGCGCAGATCCCCGGAAACTGCCATGCGAAACTTTTCACATGAGCTTTGGCCGCGCGTCCCGTCGCCGTTTCACCCTGCTCGCCGCCACCGCCGTGGCCGGTGCCCTGACGTTGTCCGCGTGCGGCGACGGCAACAAGGCCGGGGGCGGCGGCAACACCAACTTCATCACCGGCAGCGGAGGCGTCTCCACCGTCGCGAAGGCGGACCGGGTGGCCGCGCCGAAGCTCGACGGCAACACCCTGGAGGGCAAGCCGCTCGACCTCGCCGACCACAAGGGCAAGGTCGTCGTGCTCAACGTCTGGGGCTCCTGGTGCGGCCCCTGCCGGCTGGAGGCGAAGTACTTCGCGCAGGTCTCCGAGGAGACGAAGGACCAGGGCGTCGAGTTCGTCGGGATAAACACCCGGGACCCCGAGCGGGACAAGGCGATCAACTTCGAGAAGGACTACGGGGTGAAGTACCCCAGCTTCTACGACCCGATCGGCAAGCTCATCCTCCGCTTTCCCAAGGGCACCCTGAACCCGCAGGCCATCCCGTCCACCGTGGTCATCGACCGGGACGGGAAGATCGCGGCACGCACCCTCCAGGCGCTGAACGCGGACGAGCTGCGCAAGATGATCGACCCGATCATCGCGGAGAAGTGATCCGGTGATCCCGCTCGCCGCCCCCCACGAGACCGTCACGCTGGCCGCGTACAACGAGACCGTCATGAGCGGGACCCTGCTGGTGTCCCTGCCCATCGCCCTGCTGGCCGGACTCATCTCCTTCTTCTCGCCGTGCGTGCTGCCCCTCGTGCCCGGCTACCTCAGCTACGTCACCGGGGTCAGTGGCACCGACCTCGCCGATGCGCGCCGGGGCCGGGTGGTGACGGGCGCCGCCCTCTTCGTCCTCGGCTTCACCGTCGTCTTCGTCTCCGGCGGGGCCCTCTTCGGCTACTTCGGCCGGGAGCTCCAGATGCACGCCGAGCTGTTCAACAGGATCCTCGGCGTCCTGATGATCCTCATGGGCGTCTTCTTCATGGGGCTCCTGCCCGGGGTGACGCAGCGCGAGTTCCGCTTCCACAAGCGGCCGGTGACCGGACTGGCCGGCGCACCGCTGCTCGGCGCCCTCTTCGGGATCGGCTGGACCCCGTGCATCGGCCCGACGTTCGCCGCCGTGAGCACGCTCGCCTTCACCGAGGGCACCGCCGGACGCGGCGCGATACTGACCGTCGCGTACTGTCTCGGACTCGGTGTCCCGTTCGTCCTGGCCGCGGTCGCCTTCCGCAAGGCGCTCGGCGCGTTCGGCTGGGTCAAGCGCCACTACGCATGGGTGATGCGGATCGGCGGCGGCATGATGATCGTGACCGGAATCCTGCTGCTGACCGGTGCGTGGGCCACGCTCATGCAGCACATGCAGAGCTGGTCCAGCGGCTTCGTTGTAGGGATCTGAGTCCAATGAGCAAGGCGAACAGCACAACGACGCGACAGCGCGAGGAGGAGCACGAGCCGGGCTCCGCCCACGGCGCGGCCGGGGAACAGCTCTCCACCGCGCCCCGCGAGGAGCGCCCCGACACGGGGGCGGGCGTGCCCGCGATGAGCGTGATCGGCTGGGTGCGCTGGTTCTGGCGTCAGCTCACCTCGATGCGGGTGGCGCTGATCCTGCTCTTCCTGCTCTCGCTCGGGGCGATCCCGGGGTCGCTGATCCCGCAGACCAGCGTCGACGACATGAAGGTGCAGGCCTTCAAGGAGCGGCACACCACGCTCACCCCGATCTACGAGGCGCTCCAGCTCTTCGACGTCTACAGCTCCGTGTGGTTCTCCGCGATCTACATCCTGCTGTTCGTCTCGCTCATCGGCTGCATCGTGCCGCGCACCGGCCAGTTCGTCGGCCAGCTCCGCAGCCGCCCGCCGGGCGCGCCGAAACGGCTGACCCGGCTGCCCGCGTACACCACCTGGCGCACGGAGGCCGAGCCCGAGGAGGTCCGCGCGGCGGCCCTCGCGATGCTGCGCGGGCGTCGCTTCCGCGGCCACGAGGTGGGCGACGCGGTCGCCGCCGAGAAGGGCTACCTCCGCGAGGCCGGGAACCTGGTCTTCCACATCGCCCTGATCGTGATGCTGATCGCCTTCGCCTCCGGGCAGCTCTTCAAGTCCGAGGGGGGCAAGCTGGTCGTCGAAGGCGACGGCTTCTCCAACACGCTCACCCAGTACGACGACTTCAAGTCGGGCTCGCTCTACGACTCCGACTCGCTGGCCCCGTTCAGCTTCGTCCTGGACGACTTCGTCGGTACGTACGAGAAGAGCGGCCCGCAGCGCGGCACCCCGCGGACCTTCGAGGCCCGGGTGACGTACGCCGAGGGGGCCGATGGCGCGGAGCGCAAGGGCGTCATCAAGGTCAACGAACCGCTCGTCGTGGACGGCACCAAGGTCTATCTGATCGCCCACGGCTACGCGCCCGTCGTCACCGTCCGGGACGGCAGGGGCAAGGTCGTCTCGAAGTCCGCCGTGCCGCTGCTGCCGATCGACAACAACATCACCTCGTCCGGCGCGATCAAGGTGATGGACGGCTACAAGGACAAGGACGGCAGGAAGACCCAGCTGGGCTTCAAGGCGTTCTTCGTGCCGACCTTCGCCGGTCACGGCAAGGGCCAGATGTTCTCGCAGTTCCCGGCGCTGGACTTCCCGGTGCTGGCGCTCAGTGCCTACCAGGGCTCCCTCGGTGTCGACTCCGGGCTCGCGCAGAACGTCTATCAGCTCGACACGTCCAAGATGAAGGAGTTCAAGGACAAGGACGGCGAGCTGCTCAAGAAGATGCTGATGCCCGGCGAGAAGCTCGACCTGCCCGACGGCGCCGGGTCCATCACCTTCGACGGCGTCGAGGAGTGGGCCAGCTTCCAGATCTCGCAGCAGCCGGGCAACGGCTGGGCGCTCGGCGGGGCCGTGGCCGCCATCGCCGGACTCGCCGGCTCGCTGTTCATCCAGCGCCGCCGGGTGTGGGTGCGGGCGGTCCGGGGCGCCGACGGCGTCACGGTCGTGGAGATGGCGGGCCTGGGACGCAGCGAGTCCGCGAAGCTCCCCGAGGAACTGGGCGACCTGTCGGCCGCCCTCGTCACGACGGCGCCCGTCGCCCCCGTCGCCCCGGAGGAACCGGACGCGGAGGAGACACCGGAAGCGCCGAAGACACCGGACGGGGCCGGCGCGTCCGCCGCGACCGATGCCACCAACGAGGCCGGGAGCCGGCCCGTACACCCTGCCGAAGCACCTGCCGAAGGGGCTGAGAAGTGAATCTCGCCGCCGCAACCAACGAGAGCCTGGCCGAAGCCAGCAATGTGCTGATCTATTCGTCGATGGCCGTCTACACCCTGGCGTTCTTCGCACACATCGCGGAGTGGGTCTTCGGCAGCCGCAGCAAGGTCGGCCGCACGGCCGCCGCGCTGTCCGCCCCCTCGGCCAAGGCCTCCGCCGCCGCCCCCGCGGTGAAGGCGCAGGCCGGTGGCACGGCCGTGCTGGAGCGGCCCGAGGTCATCACCCGCTCCGCCACCGGTACGCGTGACGTGCCCGACGGCCCGGGTGCGGCGGGCGGCACGTTCAAGGGCGACCTGTACGGCCGGATCGCGGTCTCGCTGACCGTGGTGGCCTTCCTCGTCGAGGCGGGCGGGGTCATCACCCGCGCGCTGTCCGTGCAGCGGGCCCCCTGGGCCAACATGTACGAGTTCTCCATCACCTTCTCCACGGTGGCGGTCGGCTCCTACCTGGTGCTGCTCGCGCTGAAGAAGAACGTCCGCTGGATCGGCCTCCCGCTGGTCACCACCGTTCTGCTGGACCTCGGTATCGCGGTCACCACGCTCTACACCGACAGCGATCAGCTGGTGCCCGCCCTGCACTCGTACTGGCTGTGGATCCACGTCTCGACCGCGATCCTCTGCGGCGCCGTGTTCTACCTCGGCGCGGTCGGCACGATCCTCTACCTCTTCCGCGACAGCTACGAGAACAAGCTCGCCTCCGGCGGCACGCCCGGGAAGTTCGCGTCCTCGGTCATGGAGCGGCTGCCCTCGGCGGCCTCGCTGGACAAGTTCGCGTACCGGATCAACGCGGCCGTCTTCCCGCTGTGGACGTTCACGATCATCGCCGGGGCGATCTGGGCGGGCGACGCCTGGGGCCGGTACTGGGGCTGGGACCCCAAGGAGGTCTGGTCCTTCATCACCTGGGTCGCCTACGCCGCCTATCTGCACGCCCGCGCCACCGCCGGCTGGAAGGGCCGCAAGGCCGCCTACCTGGCGCTCGTCGCCTTCGCCTGCTGGCTGTTCAACTACTACGGCGTGAACATCTTCGTCTCCGGCCTGCACTCGTACGCGGGCGTCTGAACAACCCACGCACGACGCGAAAGGCCCCCCGGACGGAATCCCGTCCGGGGGGCCTTTCGCGTCGGGTGGTGCGCCGTCAGGACGTGGGCGGGGTCTTGTCGTCGGGGCCCGTACCGCCGTCGCGACGGCCCGGCTCCTCCTCGGTCTCCGCCTCGGGCTCGCGGTCGTCCTTGAGGGACTTCAGGAAGTCCGGGTTGTCGTCCGGGGCCACCCACTGCTGCCGCCTGTTCCGCTGCCACGAGGCGGGCCCGGCGCCCGCGGCCCGGTTGTGGCGGTTCTTGCCGGCGACGAGCCAGACGACCGGGCCGACGATCCAGAACAGCAGGATGATGAAGACCCAGGCGATCTTCGGCAGATGCTTGGTGTCCTCCTCCGTCGTGTTCAGGCAGTCGATGAACGCGTAGATCGTCAGCGCCAGCGGGACGATGAACATCAGGGCTCTCATGGTGCGTCCCCCAGGAAGTGGCGGCGGGCGGGACGATTGCCCCGTATCGCGGCCAGGGTACCGGCTCGGCGATGAGGATCCGGGGCGCGGGACGGGGGAGCCCCGGCGGGCCCGCGGGGGCGGGGATGACAAACTGGACCGCATGGCTTACGACGATCTTCGCTCCCTGCTCCGGGCTCTTGAGCGCGATGGTGATCTCAAGCGCGTCAAGGTCGAGGTCGACCCCCACCTGGAGGTCGGCGAGATCGTCGACCGGGTCAACAAGGCGGGCGGGCCGGCCCTGCTGTTCGAGAACGTCAAGGGGTCCTCGATGCCCCTGGCCATGAACGTCTTCGGTACCGACCGGCGCCTGCTCAAGGCGCTCGGGCTGAAGTCGTACAGCGACATCAGCGACAAGATCGGCGGGCTCCTCAAGCCGGAGCTGCCGCAGGGCTTCGTCGGCGTACGGGAGGCCTTCGGGAAGCTCGGCTCGATGGTGCACGTGCCGCCGAAGAAGGTGAAGTCCGGCGACGCGCCCGTCCAGGAAGTGGTGCTGACCGGCGACGACGTCGACCTGGACCAGCTGCCCGCGCTGTTCACCTGGCCCGAGGACGGCGGCTCGTTCTTCAACCTCGGCCTCACCCACACCAAGCACCCCGAGAACGGCGTCCGCAACCTGGGCCTCTACCGGCTCCAGCGCCACGACAAGCGCACCATCGGGATGCACTGGCAGATCCACAAGGACAGCGCCAACCACTATCAGGTCGCGGCGCGGCGCGGCGAGCGGCTGCCCGTCGCCATCGCCTTCGGCTGCCCGCCCGCCGTCACGTACGCCTCCACCGCGCCGCTGCCCGGAGACATCGACGAGTACCTCTTCGCCGGGTTCGTCCAGGGCAAGCGGATCGAGATGGTCGACTGCAAGACCGTGCCGCTCCAGGTCCCCGCGCAGGCGGAGGTCGTCATCGAGGGCTGGCTGGAGCCGGGCGAGATGCTGCCCGAGGGCCCGTTCGGGGACCACACCGGCTTCTACACCCCGCAGGAACCGTTCCCCGCACTGACCATCGACTGCGTCACCATGCGCAAGCGGCCGTTGCTCCAGTCCATCGTGGTGGGCCGGCCGCCGACCGAGGACGGGCCGCTGGGCCGGGCCACGGAGCGGTTCTTCCTGCCGCTGCTGAAGATCATCGTGCCGGACATCGTGGACTACCACCTCCCCGAGGCGGGCGGCTTCCACAACTGCGCGATCGTCTCGATCGACAAGAAGTACCCGAAGCACGCCCAGAAGGTGATGAGCGCGATCTGGGGCGCGCACATGATGTCGCTGACCAAGCTGATCGTGGTCGTCGACGCCGACTGCGACGTCCACGATCTGCACGAGGTGGCCTGGCGGGCGCTGGGCAACACCGACTACGCCCGCGACCTCACGGTCACCGAGGGCCCGGTCGACCACCTCGACCACGCCTCGTACCAGCAGTTCTGGGGAGGCAAGGCGGGCATCGACGCCACGAAGAAGCTGCCCACCGAGGGTTACACCCGGGACGGCGGCTGGCCGGAGATGGTCGTCTCCGACCCGGAGACGGCGGCGAAGGTCGACCGCCGCTGGAAGGAATACGGGCTGTGAGCAGTGCGGCAGAAGCGGCGTCCGTCCAGGGCCCCGCACCCTCCAGCGGCAAGGTGAAGGCGTTCCTGCGGCTCGTGATGATCGAGCACTCGGTCTTCGCGCTGCCCTTCGCCTACATCGCCGCGCTGACAGCGATGTTCCGGCTGGACGGCACGATCCACTGGGGTGTCCTGCTGCTGGTCACCCTGGCGATGGTGGGGCTGCGGACCTTCGCGATGGCCGCCAACCGGATCATCGACCGGGAGATCGACGCCCGGAACCCGCGCACCGCGGGCCGTGAGCTGGTGACGGGCGCGGTGTCGGTGAAGTCGGCGTGGACCGGGGCCGTCGTCGCGCTGGCCGTCTTCCTGGGCGCCGCCGCCCTGCTCAACCCGCTCTGCCTGGCGCTCGCGCCGGTCGCGGTCATCCCGATGGTGGTCTACCCGTACGGCAAGCGGTTCACGAACTTCCCGCACGCCATCCTGGGGCTCGCGCAGGCCATCGGCCCGGTCGGCGCCTGGCTCGCGGTGACCGGCAGCTGGTCGTGGGACGCGGTGATCCTCGGGCTCGCGGTGGGGATCTGGATCGGCGGCTTCGACCTGATCTTCGCCTGCCAGGACGTCCGGGCCGACCGGGCGCACGGGGTGCTCTCCTTCCCGGCGCGCTTCGGGATCCCGGCCGCGCTGTGGGGCGCGCGGGTGTGCCACGTGATCACGACCGGGCTGCTGGTGTGGTTCGGGCTGGCCACGGACGCCGAGGTCTTCTACTGGATCGGCATGGCGGTCGTCGCCGCGGCGTTCGTCTACGAGCACCGGGTCGTGCGGCCGCACGATCTGTCCCGGCTGAACCGGGCGTTCTTCTCGGTGAACGGCTTCATCGGCATCGCGCTGTTCGCCTGCGCGCTGCTGGACCTGCTGGTGCGGGGCCTGACCCCGTAACGCGTCTCGGACGCGCGGGTCGGCTCAGACCGTGACCAGGTTGTCCGGGCCGCGACGCGTGGACGGGCGGCGGAAGAGGAACGCCGCCGCCACACCGCCGATCAGCCCGAACAGGTGCCCCTGCCAGCTCACGCCCGACTGGGTCGGCAGGACGCCCCAGAGCAGCGAGCCGTAGACCACGGCGACGCCGACGCCCATGAGGATGTCCCAGGGGCGGCGGTCCACGAAGCCGCGGACCAGCAGATAGCCGAGCAGCCCGAAGACCACGCCGGACGCGCCGAGCGTGATCGTGTTCTCCGGGGCGGTCAGCCAGACGCCAAGGCCGCTGGCCACGATGATCGTGGATACGACGGCGGCGAACCGGCGGAGCCCGGCGAGGGCGGCTATGAAGCCGAGGACCAGCAGCGGGACGCTGTTGGAGGCCACGTGCTCCCAGCCGCTGTGCAGAAACGCGGCGGGCACCACGTCCCGCAGCTCGGACATCTCGCGCGGGCTGATGCCGTAGGTGTCCAGGGCGTGGCCGGTGGCGACGTCGATCCCTTCGAGGACCCACAGCAGGGCCACCCAGCCCGCCATCAGAAGTCCGGCGGTCAGGGCCCGCGCGCTGCCGGTGGTGCCGTGGTCCGTGGTGCGGTCGGTGGTCCAGTAATCGCCCATGGTCTGCCCCTGCCCCCGGGTTGCCCGTCACCCGGAGAACGTCTGTGGCGCCCGCCCGGTTCCGGGTGCCGTGCGCGAAGGCGCGCCGGATAGGCTCGCGGGTGTGGAATCCAGGACTTCAATGACTCAGCAGCGGCGACGGCCTTGGATTGTCGGGGTCTCCGGTGCTTCGGGTACCCCGTTCGCGGCCGCCGTTCTGCGCGGGCTCCTGGCGGCCGGCGAGAGCGTCGACCTGGTGGTGAGCCGGGCCTCGCGCCTCACGTTGCTGGACGAGACGGGCATCGCCTTCCGGGACGGGCACTGGCGCGAGGACCTGCGGGTCTGGCTGGATCGCGGCGCCGACGGGAATCCGGACGCCTTCGCGGTGGGGGAGGCGGAGCTGGAGCGGGTACGCCACTGGGCGGCCGGGGATCTGGCCGCCGGGCCGTCCTCCGGGTCGTACCCGGCGAAGGGGATGCTCATCGTGCCGGCCTCGACGGCCTGTGTGGCCGGAGTGGCGCTCGGTCTGTCGAAGGATCTGCTCCAGCGGGCCGCGAGCGTGACGCTCAAGGAGCGCCGCCCGCTCGTCGTCGCGGTGCGCGAGACCCCGCTGAGCGGCCAGACGCTGAAGCAGATGGTGGCCCTGGACGAGGCGGGCGCGGTCGTGCTGCCCGCCTCTCCGGCGTTCTACGCGGGCGCGACGCACATCCAGGACCTGGTGGATTTCGTCGCGGGGCGGGTGCTGGACGCGGCCGGGGTGGAACACCGGCTGTACCGCCGCTGGGAGGGAGAGCTCGGTGGCGGCTCCCGCAGCCCCGAGGACTGAGAGGTCCGGGTCAGCGCTTCTTGTGCGAGCGCGGGGAGCGGGTCTTGTCGACGCGGTGCGCGGCGGCGGGCTGGTGGGCACGCGAGCGGTTGGCCAGGTCCTGCAGCTCGCGCATCCGGGCGTAGGCCATCTCGATCGTGTACACGGTGAAGTTCACTCCTGAAGATTCGAAAGCGTTTCTTGGATGTTCTAGAAGATTTGCAGGGTGTCGGCCCTGCATGCCTTAGATTCTACACGTAAACTCGCGGTACTGCTGAACAATGGAAGGTTTCAGTCATATGGACGCGGTGGACAGGCAGCTCATCCAGGCCCTCAGGGAGAACGGCAGGGCCTCGTACGCCGAGCTGGGACGGCTCGTGGGGCTCTCCGGGCCCAGCGTCACCGACCGCATCAACCGGCTGGAAACCGCCGGTGTCATCACCGGCTACCGCGCCACCGTCGACTCCGCGTCGCTCGGCCTCGGCGTCACCGCGCTGATCGGGATCTCGCTCTCGGACGCGGCCGACCACGAGGACGTGGCGCGCCGCCTCAAGGACCTCGCGGAGATCGAGGACTGCTGGTTCATCGCGGGCGACGACTCGTACATGCTCAAGGTGCGCGTCGGCGACGTGGACGGCCTGGAGAAGACGATCCGCCGCCTCAGCGGTACGAAGGGCGTCTCGCGGACGCGTACGACGATCGTGCTCTCCACCAAGTGGGAGAACCGGGTCGGGGAACTTCCCGAGGAGTCGTAGGCGCGGAGCGCCGTAGAGGGGGCACCTCCCGCCCGAGGGGTGGGGGAGTACCGTGGGTCGGAGCCTGATACACGGAGACATGGGAGGCGGACGGGTGGACGCGGGACTCAAGCGCGAGCTGGAGGAGAAGGTCCGGGCCGGCGAGCGGCTGACCCGCGAGGACGGGATCGCCCTGTACGCGTCCGACGACCTGGCGTGGCTGGGCGGTCTGGCGCACGAGGTGCGCACGCGCAAGAACGGCGACGTGGTGCACTTCAACGTCAACCGTCACCTCAACATGACGAACGTGTGCACCGCCTCGTGCGCGTACTGCTCGTTCCAGCGCAAGCCGGGCGAGAAGGACGCGTACACGATGCGCATCGAGGAGGCCGTCCGCCTCGCCAAGGCGATGGAGAACGAGAACCTCACCGAGCTCCACATCGTCAACGGCCTCCACCCGACCCTCCCGTGGCGCTACTACCCGCGCTCGCTCAGCGCGCTGAAGGAAGCCCTGCCGAACGTGGCGCTGAAGGCGTTCACGGCGACGGAGATCCACCACTTCGAGACGATCTCCGGGCTCTCGGCCTCCGAGATCCTCGACGAGCTGATCGAGGCCGGTCTCGAATCGCTGACCGGTGGCGGCGCGGAGATCTTCGACTGGGAGGTCCGCCAGCACATCGTCGACCACCGCACCCACTGGGAGGACTGGTCGCGCATCCACCGCCTGGCGCACGAGAAGGGGCTCAAGACCCCCGCGACGATGCTGTACGGGCACATCGAGGAGCACCGTCACCGCGTCGACCACGTGCTGCGGCTGCGGGAGATGCAGGACGAGACCGGCGGCTTCCAGGTCTTCATCCCGCTGCGCTACCAGCACGACTTCGTGGACATGAAGGACGGCAAGGTCCGCAACAAGCTCCAGGCGCGCACGACGATGGCGACCGGCGCGGAGGCGCTGAAGACCTTCGCGGTCTCCCGTCTCCTCTTCGACAACGTGCCGCACGTGAAGGTGTTCTGGGTCATGCACGGCGTGCAGACCGCCCAGCTCGCGCTCCAGCACGGCGCGGACGACATGGACGGCTCGGTCGTCGAGTACAAGATCACGCACGACGCCGACGACTTCGGTACGCCGAACAAGCTCGGTCGCGAGGACCTGCTCGACCTGATCCGTGACGCCGGTTTCCGGCCGGTCGAGCGGAACACCCGGTACGAGATCCTGCGCGAGTACCCGGGCCCGGACGCGGACCTGCGCGAGTCGCCGCAGCCCATGCGCGTCTGAGACGTATCCCGTGACGTACGAAAGCCCCGGCCGCCGTCCCCGGCCGGGGCTTTCGCGCGTCCCGGCCGGGGCCCCTCGCGTCCCGGCCGGGGTTCCGTCCCGCTCCGGCCGGGGTTGAGCCACCCCGTGCGTAATAGCTAATCTGGCTCTATGGCCCTTACCTTTGAGCTGGATCCCCCGTTCACCCCGGCCCTCCGCGACGGCATCACCGCCCTGTGGGCCGATGTGACCAACGCGGGCGGAGCCGTCGGCTTCGTCCCGCCCGTCACCCCCGAGGAGATCCGGCCCGATCTGCTCAAGCACCTCGCCGCCATGGAGAGGGGGACGGTCAGGCTCCTGATCGGCCGGGACGAGGGCGGTGAGGTCGTCGCCACGGCCTTCCTCACGCTCAACGAGCACCGGCTGATGAGGCACTGGCTGTGGCTCTACACGGTCATGGTCCACCCCCGCCTCCAGGGCCGGGGCTGCGGTCGCGACCTCATGGCGGCCGCCGCCGACGCCGCGCGGTCCATCGAGGGCATCGAGGCCATCCGGCTCACCTGCCGGGGCGGCACCGGCAACGACCGCTTCTACGCCGCCTGCGGATACAAGGAGGTCGGCCGGGTCCCGGACGCCATCCGCGTCGCCCCCGGCGACGACCGGGAGGACATCTTCATGCTGCTGCCGCTGGAGGCCGCGGCAACCCCCTGAACCGAGAGAATTCGGGCCATGCTTCACTGGACGGGCAGAAGTGTGCCGACAGTCCATGGGAAGAGAGGGCCAGCCGTGTCCGCTGCCAAGCCGAGCGCGATGATCCGTTACACGGCGTTGCGCCTGCTGATCTTCGTCGGCTGCTTCTTCGTCGCCGGTGTCGCCGTCCACTTCGGACTGATCCCCTCGGGGCTCGGCGGCTCCAACATGATCTGGGTCATCCTCCTCGGCCTCGTCCTCTCCGCCCCGCTCAGCTATGTGCTGCTGCGCAAGCAGCGCGACGAGATGTCCCAGCAGATCGTCGCCGGCGTCGACCGCACCAAGGCGCGCCTGGACGCCAACCGCACCCGTGAGGACGCCGTTCAGTAAGGTTCCTCACACGCGCGCCGCGCGCGACCTCTTCCTTCCGCCGGACCCTGTACCGGAGCGACCTGCTCCGATACGGGGTCCGCGGCGTTTTCCGGACAGACGCGGGGCCGGAGAGCCACATGTGAGCCAAAGAAGGACTTTGAGCTTCTCAAAGTTCAAGTGTTAACGTATTCGATGTGAAGACAGCTGTGCGCCTCCGCCATGCCGCGAGCATCCCGCTCGTGGCGCGCCTGCATGTCGATCTCTGCCGCTGTATGTCCGCGGTCTGTTGCCGCGAAGTCTGATACGGCATCATGCGGCGGCGCCGCCCCCGACGCGGGCGCCGCGACCCCGTCCCCGTTCCACCGCACGACCGCACGGACGGCTTCCGTGCGTCCCGATGCGTCCTCACTGGAGTGTGTCCGTGTCCGCGAACCCCGCGTCCACCGCCCCCGAGGCCGAGCAGCCCACAGGCTCCGGCTCCGGGTCCCGTCCCCGTATACCCAGGGTCCCGTTCTGGGCCCAGATCGTCACCGGTCTGGTCCTCGGCGTGCTGCTCGGCTGGCTCGCCCGCAGCCAGGACCTCGGCTGGCTCGTCACCGCGCTCGACGAGATCGGCTCGCTCTTCGTCCAGCTGCTGAAGCTGGCCGTCGCCCCGCTGGTCTTCTTCGCGATCCTCGTGTCGATCACCAACCTCCGCCAGGTCAACAACGCCGCCCGGCTGGCCACCCGCACCCTGCTCTGGTTCATGATCACCTCGCTGGTCGCGGTCGCCATCGGCCTCGCGATCGGCCTGGTCACCAACCCGGGCTCCGGCACCGGCCTCACGCCGAAGGACGGCGCGCTCTCGGAGACCAAGGGCAGCTGGATCGACTTCCTGACCGGCATCGTGCCGGGCGACGTGATCACGCCGTTCACCGAGCTGAACGTGCTCCAGATCGTCTTCATGGCCGCCGTCGCCGGTATCGCCGCCCTCAAGCTCGGCGACAGGGCGAAGCCGATCCTCACCCTCAGCCAGTCGGTCCTGGAGCTGCTCCAGAAGGCCCTGTGGTGGGTCATCCGCCTCGCCCCGATCGGCACCGTCGGCCTCATCGGCTACGCCATCGCCGACTACGGCTGGGACCTCATCGGCAAGTACGCGACGTTCACCGCCGACGTCTACATCGGCTGCGCCCTGGTGATGTTCGGCGTCTACCCGCTGCTCCTGGCCACCGTCGCCAAGGTCAGCCCGCTCCAGTTCTTCAAGGGCGCCTGGCCCGCGATCCAGCTGGCCTTCGTCTCCCGCTCCTCGGTCGGCACCATGCCGGTCACCCAGCGGGTCACCGAGCGCCTCGGCGTCCCCAAGGAGTACGCCTCCTTCGCCGTGCCGTTCGGCGCGACCACGAAGATGGACGGCTGCGCCGCGATCTACCCGGCGCTGGCGGCGATCTTCATCGCGCAGATCTTCGACGTGCAGCTGGGCATCGGCGACTACCTCCTGATCGCCTTCGTCTCGGTGATCGGCTCGGCGGCCACCGCCGGTCTCACCGGTGCGACGGTCATGCTGACCCTCACCCTGTCCACGCTGGGCCTGCCGCTGGAGGGCGTCGGCCTGCTCATGGCCATCGACCCGATCCTGGACATGATGCGCACCGCCACCAACGTGGCCGGCCAGGCGCTGGTCCCGGTGATCGTCGCGGCCCGCGAGAAGATCCTCGACCACGACGCGTACAACTCCGCCTCGCCCTCCCCGATCGACTCCTTCGGCGACGACGCCGACCGGGACGAGATCCGCGACGCGGAGCCGAAGACCGCGGTGCCCGCCACCGTGTAGCGCCCGCCGCATCCGACAGCGCCCCCGGGCCACCACGTACCCGTACGTGGACGGCCCGGGGGCGCTGTCATGTCCGCCCCCGTCAGGGGTGCCGGAAGAGCACCTCGGGATGGGCCGGGGCCGGGCCGTCCAGCAGCCGGGCCGGCCGGCCGCGCAGGCTCCGGTCGAAGAACGCGGTCACATAGGCGCGGGTGATCGTGGTCGAACGGGCCGCGGAGAGCGGGGCGCCCGGGTCCACGATGCCGAGCTGCTCCCCGATCACCGGGGTGTCCGTGAAGGTGAAGTGCCCGGAGTCCCTGACCGTCAGCCACCGCTTGAAGCCGTCCAGCCGGCCCCAGACCTCGTCCCAGGACGTGTCGGCGCCGGGAGCGTGCCCCGCCTCGGTCCCCAGCAGCAGGAACGGCCGCCGGCCCAGCCCCCGGGCCGGGACCGGTTCGAAGAACGCCCCGTCCATGTTGACGCCCGCGTCCACCCGCCGGTCGGCGGCCATCGTGGAGGCGGCCGCGTTGCCCCCGATGGAGTGGCCCGCCATGCCCACCCGCCGCGGGTCGATCGTCCCGGCGTGCCGCCAGGCCGGGCGCGGCCCCGTCAGCCGGTCCAGCAGGAACGAGAAGTCGGCGGCCCGCCCGGTGGCGACGGCGGCCAGCACCTTGCGCCGCCCGGCCTCGTCGGGCTGCGCGTCCACCTCGTCGCAGGCGGCACAGGGGAGGACCCGCCCGTCGGGCAGCTCCGTACCGGTCGACTCGTACGCGTGGTCCGCCGTCGCCACGACGTACCCCCGGCTCGCCAGCTCCTCCGCGAGCCCGGTCAGCGTGGCCCGGGGCGTACCGAAGCCGGGGGAGAGTAGAACCAGCGGGAAGCGTCCCGGGGCCGGCCGGGCGGCCGTACGGGAATGGGTGCGGGTGGCGGCGACCAGGCCGGGCCACTCGGGGTCGTCGAGCCCGCGTTGCGCGAGCATCGGCCGCGCCTCGGCTTCCGGCATGTACGGGGCGGGCTCTCCGCCGCTGCCGGGCCGGGCCGGGTAGTGCAGTGACACCAGCAACCGGCGCGGCCCGGCGGCCGGCACCCAGGGGTCGGCGCGCCCGTGATCGGTGAGGAAGAGGGTGTCGCGGCCGGTGGCGTAAGGGCCGGTGGGGCGCGGGAGCGTGAGCCCGAAGACGGAGACGGAGACGGAGACGGGGTCGCCGGAGGCGGCTGGGGAGACGGCCTTCGGGGCAGCGGCCGACGCAGGCGCCAAAGCCGCTTCCGTCGCCGTCGCCGTCGTCGCCCGGCCGGACGCCGAGGCGGACGTGGCCGTCCCGGCGAGCGCGGCCAGGGAGGCCAGGGCCAGTGCCGTGGCGGTCGCGGCGGCCCCGGCCCGTCGGTTGCGAAGGGAGATCGTCATGCCCGCAACGCTAGGCAGCGGCCCGGGCGGCCCGCGTCGGACGGCGGTCGGAACCGTGTAGGACCGAGGTATGACGTTCCTCGGGGCCGGATCATCCGGCCGTCTCCCCGATCGCTCCCTGCGACGCCCGGCCGCCCGTCGCCGTAGGGTGAGAAGAGGAGCAGGGCAGTGGGGGCGGGGGAGGAAGCCGGACGTGGGTGCAGTGAAGAGCAAGCGGATGCCGCGCGCCGTGCGCGAGCAGCAGATGATGGACGCCGCCGTGCGGACCTTCGGGCAGCGCGGTTACCGCGCCGCGTCGATGGACGAGATCGCGGAGCTGGCGGGCGTCTCCAAGCCGTTGGTCTATCTGTATCTGAATTCCAAGGAGGACCTGTTCTCCGCCTGTATCCGCCGCGAGGCGCAGTCTCTGCTGGAGGCGGTACGGGCCGGGGTGGACCCCGAGCTGCCCGCCGACGCCCAACTGTGGGCCGGGCTGCGGGCGTTCTTCGTGCACACCGCCGAGAACCCGGACGCCTGGTCGGTCCTGCACCGTCAGGCCCGCTCGCACGGGGAGCCGTTCGTCAGCGAGGTCGGCTCCATGCGCGACGAGATCGTCGCGTTCGTGACGGGCCTGATCGGAGCCGCCGCCCGCGAGGCCCACAGTGACCCCGCCCTCGCGGACCGGGATGTGGCGGGCCTCGCCCAGGCCCTCGTGGGGGCCGCGGAGTCGCTGGCGGGCTGGGCCAACGACACCCCGGACGTCTCGGCGCGGGAGGCCGCGGCGACCCTGATGAACTTCGCCTGGGCGGGCCTGGAGAACCTGATGCACGCCCGGCCGTGGACGCCCCCGGCCGCCTGATCCTTCCGCGTTCCCGCGCCCACGAGGCGGACGCATCCCCTGCGGGGCCACGGCTGTCGGAAGCCGCGGAGGACGAGGACTTCGCTGCTGTCGGCTTCGCCATCCGCGTCCGCCTCCGTGTCGTTGCCACTGACGCACCGAAGGCTGAGTGCTCCCGCTCCACCTCGGAGCGGCGGAGCGCGGCGGACCGTTTCTGCGGTGAACCCCTTCCCCCGGGTGGGTGAGCACGGGACAAAGGGCTTCGCGGAATGGCGCGCGGCCGATAGAACGCCATAGTGATCAAGAACGCCGTGGCCTCGGCGCGCCCTCCCTCACCCTCGTTCCCCTTCTCTCGCCTCCTTCCGTGGAGACGGCCCCCGCGGCGGAGTTGACGGTGCCGGCCGACGCGGTTGGCCTGGTGCCGGTCACGGAGGAGGACCGGACCAGTCGCGCCCGCTCATCGGTCACGCACGGGCAGTTCCGACGACGATCCGGGCGTCGGGTGGGACACCCGCGCCGAGGTGGTCCGCACCGAGGGTCCGTGCGAGGACACGATCGTCCGCCCCCCGGCCTCCTGACCGTTCCTCTTTCCCGGCCCGTCCGTTCGGCGCATCCGAGCGCCGGGTCGAGAAGCGTTCTCGACCGGGCGGCTCTGCGCTGCCCTTCCCGTCCTTGAGTATCCAACGGAGACACGATGACGTCATCGCAACTCACCTCCAGCATTCCGGCCAGGATCACGCTTGACCCGGTCGGACTCGAAGAGCCCCTGGAGCAGTTGGTGACCGCTGCTCAGGTCGCGCAGGTGTGGGCCCTGGTTCTCGAAGCGCAGGTGTCCGTCGGCACGGCGGACCCGAGCGATGAGCGCGCCATGAACACGGCGCAGGAGGAGGTCAGGGGCAACGCCCGGACCTACCGGAGTGTCCAGCTTCCCTCGGTGATCCACCAGCTTGTCCTGATGGCGGGGGCGGCCGACCTGCTCCAGAGCTTGCATGAGGGGTCTGTGGAGTCCCCGGAGAGCGTGGCCTCTTTTCTGGGCGAGCTGATGCCGATTTTCGAGGAGCACGAGCAGCACGCCCGTGATCTCGCGGACAAGTACGGGGAGTTCTCCAGGGAGACGGAGGCCCGGCTGGAAGTCCTGGCCGGCCGGACGCATGCCGAGATCAAGAAGATCTCCGGGGACGACGGCAGGATCGCCGCCAAGACCAAGGAGTTGGAGGCGATGCAGGAAGAGGTGCGGAAGGACCTGGATGCCGTCATCTCCGCCTCCCACAAGGTGGGCGCGGGTGCACGGAAGATCCTCGACACCATCCTCGACATCTTCAAGGACGCCGCGAAGAAGAAGGGAGAGGACGACGGCAAGAGCAAGAAGGAGGACAAGCCGTCCTCCGGCGAATCCGCTCCGGAATCCTCGGAGGATGTGCACGGGGGGATCGAGGACATCACGTCCGGTGCCGTTGGTGCCGCCCTTCAGAAGCTCCGCAGGGATCGCGCGAAGGTCGAAGCGCTCTACCGGGAGATCGCCGGTTTGAAGTCGGGCCTGGTGACCGTGAAGAAGATCGATTCGGAATGCGGTGCCTACGGCCGCAGCGTGCGTGACGTGGTGCGTCCGGCCCAGGAGATCGCAGACGCCTGGACCCAGGTGGTCGCCTCGTTCGCGGCGACGCTGGAAGAGCAGGCGAAGAAGAAGGACCAAGGCGCCTGGCTGGCCACGGAGATCAGCTGGAGCGTCATCAAGTGGAAAACCGTCCAGAGCCAGGTGGAGCGACTGCGCGCCATGATCACCGGAAACTGAAAACCGCTACTGGACGACTGGGAGAAGACTATGAGTGACGCACTTGTCGCCGCCCTGGAAAAGCAGGAGGAAATCGGAGGGGAGGTGGCCGCGCAGGGGTCCCTGACCGCACTCGTGCAGACGCACGCTCTCAGTATCATGCAGCAGCCGAAGCCGGACTTCAGCGACATCGACAATGAAAAGATCCGGAAATTTCAGGGTACGGTTCAGGGTGCACTGGATAAATCGGCAGAAAATGCAGGAAAATACCTCTGGGCGGTGCAGCCCGAGTCCATCGCGCTCCTGTCCAAGGTCGAGAACTACTTTGTCACGCTGGGCGCCTTCTCGGAGTCTCTCAAGGATGAGCATGATCCGGAGGCCATGGTGGAGACGCTGAGGTTCCTGCGGGAGCAGGCGGGCGAATTCACGGATCAGACGAGAAGGGTCGCGTCCAGCACGGACAAGATGGTCAGCGCCTTCAGTGACGACAAGCGGGAATTCACTGAATGCGCGGTGGAGATCAACTCTATGGTGGGCGGCGAGAGTGGGATTCTGGGAGACTTGGCGAGAGATCTGGAGGATGTGAACTCGAAGATCACCCTCGCGACCGTCGGGGCGGGGGTGAGTGGGGCTGCCATTCTCGCGGGTGCGGCATGCATTGTCATCGGATGCTGCACTTCCCTCCTCACCGGCGGGCTGAGCCTTGCCGTGGCCATCGGTGGCGGTGTCCTGCTTCTCGGTGGCACCGCAGGGGGCATCGGCAGCGGGATCGCGCTGGCGAATCTCTACGACGAGAAGAGGAACCTCCTCGCCAAGCAGCAACGGATCGAAAGCGGGGTGAAGCTGCTGACGGCGTGCAGTGCCGGACTGGAAGACCTCGGCGCCCAGGCGGGCGGAGTGGCCACTGCGCTGCAGAACACCACCAACAGCTGGACGATCCTCAAGGAATCGCTGAACTCCGCCGCCGACAACATCGAAAAGGCTGGAAGGACCCAGTCGGACTTCCTCCGAAAGACCTTCTTGAGGACCATCGACAGGTCCCTGCCGCGAAATCTTGAACAGCTCAGGAACACGCGGAAGGCCCTCATCGGAATGGAGACGGTGTCCCAGCCGAACATCCACACCGGGGACCTCATCCGGTTCCAGATGCAGAAGCCCCCACGAATGGCGCGATGACAGCGCTCCGGAAATCCACGCCCCGCCGCTCGGGGCTGTGCCGTGAGCGGCCCCGGCCCGCCGTGGGACGGCACCACGATCCATCGGCCGATGGCCGCGTACCGCGGGGACCTGGCGTGCGGGACGTGCTCAAGGTCCTATGAGACGGCTCAAGAATCGGTGCGACAGGACGTTCTCGTCCTGTCGCACCGATTCCTGATGTCCTGCCGGTGGGAGCGGATGGGCCCGTTTCAGGAAGCTCGCGTCACCGTTCCCGCCAAGTGCACGCGCCCCTCCGCCCCGCGCAGCGCGAAGGCGTTCCCGGTGGCGTCGGCGGCGTACGTCACGGTGGCGGGCAGCAGGACCGGGGCCCTGAACTCTGCGCGTACGCAACGGATGTGGGCGGCGTCCCCGGCTTCTGCCAGGCAGCGGGCGACGGTCCACATGCCGTGCGCGATGGCCCGGGGGAAGCCGAACAGCCGGGCGGTCAGCGGGTGGAGGTGGATGGGGTTGCGGTCCCCGGAGACGGCACCGTAGCGCCGCCCGAGATCACCGGGCAGCGTCCACTCGGTGCGGGCCGGCAGCTCGCCGACGGCGGCCGGGTCGACGCGGGGCGGGGCAGCCGCGGCAGCCCCCGTCGTCCCGTGCCGGGACAGATAGCCGCTGCGGGACTCCCACACCAGCTCCCCGCCCACCCGCGCCTCGGTCGTCATCGTGACTTCGGTGCCCCGCCTGTGCGGGGTCAGTCCCTCTGCGTACACAGCCAGTTCGAGCGGTTCCGTCGGCTGCACGGCCCGGTGCGGGGTGATCTCGATCCAGGTGTGGACGAGCCCGAGCACCGGCAGCGGGAAGGCGCGCCCTGCCATCAGCCGCATGGTGAGCGGAAACGCCAGCACATGCGGATACGTCAGGGGCAACGGGCCGGACTCCCTGAACCCGCAGATCCTCGCGTACGCCGCCAGGGGCCCGGGTGCGACGGGCGCGGCCGGCCGGGTCGGGCGGTCCGGGGGCAGGGTGGCGTCCGGTCGCCCGGCGCGTTTGAACGGGGAGGAGAGGGCCCCGCGCACGAGCGAGGCGCTGAGTGAGGTCACCGCTCTCACGCCCCCAGCAGGCTCTGGCCGCAGACGCGCAGCACCTGGCCGTTGACGGCGGCGGAGCCGGGCTGCGCGAACCAGGCGACGGCCTCGGCGACATCCACCGGAAGCCCGCCCTGGGAGAGGGAGTTCATGCGGCGGCCCGCCTCGCGGATGAACAGCGGCACGGCGGCGGTCATCCTCGTCTCGATGAAGCCGGGGGCCACCGCGTTGACCGTGACCCCGTGGCCGGCGGCGGCGCGCGGGCCGAGCGAGCGGACGAGACCGATGACACCGGCCTTGCTGGCCGCGTAGTTGGTCTGGCCGTGATTGCCCGCGATGCCCGCGATGGAGGCGGTGGCGACGACCCGGCCGCCCCGGTTCAGCGTGCCCGAGGTGAGGAGTTCGTCGGTGGTGCGGAGCACGCTGTCCAGGTTGACGTCGATGACCTGGGCCCAGCGTTCGGCCGGCATGTTGGCGAGGCGGCGGTCGCGGGTGATGCCCGCGTTGTGGACGAGGACGTCGAGCCCGTCCGGAGCGGCGGCGGCGATCCGGGCGGCGGCGTCGGGCGCGGTGATGTCCAGCGGCAGGGCGGTGGCCCCGAGCCGGTCGGCGGTGCGCACCAGGTCGTCCTGGGCCCGGGGGACGTCCAGCACGATGACGTGGGCCCCGTCGCGGGCCAGCACCGAGGCGACGGACGCGCCGATGCCCCGCGCCGCGCCGGTGACCAGGGCGGTGCGCCCCGTGAGCGGGGCGTCCTGGTCGGCCACGGGGTCCGGGGCGGCGGTGGTCAGCTCGATGACCTGGCCGCTGACGTAGGCGGACCGGGGGGAGAGGAGGAAGCGGAGGGTGGACTCGGCGGCCCCCGGCGCGGCCCCGGCCGGAATCCGCACGAGCTGTGCGGTGGAGCCGCGCCCGATCTCCTTCCCCAGCGACCGGACGAAGCCCTCCAACGCCTGCTGCGCAGCGGCCTGATGGTGGTCCTCGAAGGACGGGGGCGCGCCGATGACGACGATCCGGCCACCGGGAGCCTGTGACCGTACAACAGGGTGAAGGGCCGCGTGCACCTCGGCGAGACCGCGCGCGGAGCTGACCCCTGTGGCGTCCAGCACGATCCCGGCCGGCCGCGCGGCCTGGGCGTCGACCGTCAGGCCCGTCGTCGCCAGCGCCTTCGCCAGCTCGTCGGTGATCGCCGAGTCTCCGGCGGTCAGATGCAGCAGCGGCCCGTCCAGGCGCGGGGTGTCCAGAGTCCAGCGGCGCAGCGGGGCGGGCTGCGGCAGGCCGAGCCGGCGGGTGAGGAAGCGGCCGGGTGCTGTGCCGGTGAAGTGCAGATAGCGATCGGCCATTGTCCTGACTCCCTGCTCGGTCGTAGATTTACTCTGAAGTAAGGTTACTCAAGAGTCAGGAGCTGGTCGAGATGAACAATCCCGGACCGACCGAGACGAGATGGTCGCGATGACGCGCCAGGACCCGTTCGTGCCGCTCTCCCCGCCCCAGCCGCGCCGCGTCGCGGTGCTCGGCGGCAGCCGCACCCCCTTCGCCCGCTCCGACGGCCCGTACGCGACCGCCTCCAACCAGGACCTGCTGACGGCCGCGCTGAACGGCCTGGTCGAGCGGTACGGCCTGGCCGGGGACCGGGTCGGGGCGTTCGTCGCGGGCGCGGTCCTCAAGCACAGCCGCGACTTCAACCTGGCCCGCGAGACCGTCCTCGGCTCCACGCTCGACCCGCGCACACCCGCGTACGACATCCAACAGGCCTGCGGCACCGGCCTCCAGGCGGTCATCGCCGCCGCGAACCAGATCGCGCTCGGGGCCGTCGACTCGGCCATCGCGGGCGGCTCCGACACCACCAGCGACGCCCCGCTCGGCGTCAACGACGACCTGCGCCGCATCCTGCTCGCCGCCCGCCGCGCGAGGACGACGGGCGCCCGCCTCGCGGCCCTCGCCGCCGTACGCCCACGCCACCTCGTCCCGGACATCCCGCGCAACGCCGAACCCCGCACCGGCCTGTCGATGGGCGACCACGCCGCCGTCACCGCCCGCCGCTGGGCGGTCACCCGAGAGGACCAGGACCACCTGGCCGCCACGAGCCACCAGCGCCTGGCCGCCGCCTACGAACGGGGCTTCCTGGACGACCTGGTGGTCCCGTACCGGGGCCTGGACCGTGACCAGAACCTCCGCCCGGACTCGACGCCCGATAAACTGGCGCGCCTGAAGCCGGTGTTCGGCACCGACGGCCCCAACCCCACCATGACGGCCGGCAATTCGACGCCGCTGACGGACGGCGCGGCGACGGTCCTGCTGGCGAGCGAGGAGTGGGCGCGGGCCCGGGGCCTGGAACCGCTGGCGTACCTCTCCCTGTACGAGACGGGCGCGGTCGACTACGTGGACGGCGACGACGGCCTCCTCATGGCCCCGGCGTACGCGGTGCCGCGCCTGCTGGAGCGGGCCGGGCTCGGCATCGAGGACTTCGACCTGTACGAGATCCACGAGGCGTTCGCCTCCCAGGTGCTGGCCACCCTCGCCGCCTGGGAGAAGCAGGGCCTGGCCCCGGTGGACCGCACCCGCCTGAACGTGGCCGGCTCCTCCCTGGCCACCGGCCACCCGTTCGCCGCGACGGGCGCCCGGATCGTGGCGACGCTGGCGAAGCTGCTGGCGGAACGGGAGGGCCCGGGCCGGGGCCTGATCTCGATCTGCGCGGCGGGCGGGCAGGGGGTGACGGCGATTCTGGAGCGCGCGTAGTCCCGCTGCTCTCTTCCTGCCCTTCCTCTCCCCCTGCCGGACGGACGACCCGGCGAACCGACCCGCCCGACCCCCGAACCGAGGAGCCGCACGTGTCAACGCCGCCTTCCGCCGTATCCGCATCCGCCGTTCCGCAGCCCGTCCTGGTCGAACCGACGAAGAAGCGCGGCCCGGACGGCCGGGTCCGGGAGGTCTCCGTACCGAAGTTCGCGCCGGTCGTGGAGCGCGGCTCGCTGGCGGAGATCCCGTTCGACAACGCCCGGGAGGCGCCGGGGGACCCGGTCCTCAGCCGCAAGGACGCCGAGGGCGCGTGGCGGGACGTGAGCGCCGCCGAGTTCGCCGCCGAGGTGCTGGCGGTGGCGAAGGGCCTGATGGCGGAGGGGCTGCGGGCGGGGGACCGGGTCGCGATCATGGCCCGGACGACGTACGAGTGGACGCTGCTGGACTTCGCGTCCTGGGCGGCGGGCCTGGTGACGGTCCCGATCTACCCGACCTCGTCCGCGTTCCAGGCCCGCTGGATCCTCCAGAACTCGGGCGCGGTGGCGTGCGCGGTGGAGACGAAGGAGCAGGGCCGCCTGATCAGCCAGGAGCGCAAGCAGCTCGGCGACCTGGCGCACCTGTGGCAGTTCGACACCGGGGCGATCGGCCACCTGAAGTCCCTCGGCAGGGACATCCCGGACGCGGCGGTCGCGGCCCGCCGGGCCACCCTGGAACCGCACAGCCCGGCGACCCTCATCTACACCTCCGGCACGACGGGCCGCCCGAAGGGCTGTGTCCTGACCCACGGCAACTTCTTCGCCGAGGTCGACAACGCGATCGAGCTGCTCCACCCGGTCTTCAAGTCCGTCTCGAAGGACCCGGCTTCGACTCTGCTCTTCCTCCCCTCTCCCACGTGTTCGGCCGGATGGTGGCGATCGGCTGCATGCGGGCGAGGGTCCGCCTGGGCCACGCCCCCTCCATCCGGACGGAAGACCTCCTGGCCGACCTGGCGGGCTTCCGCCCCACGTTCCTGCTGGCCATCCCGTACGTCCTGGAGAAGGTCTACAACACGGGCCGGGCGACCGCGGAGAAGATGGGCCGCGCCTCGTCGTTCGACCGCGCGGCGCGGATCGCCCAGCGGTACGGCAAGGCGGTCGAGGCCGCCGAACACGGTACGGGCCCGGGCCCGGGCCTCGGCCTGCGCGCGGCCCGCGCCCTCTACGATCCGCTGGTCTACCGCCGCATCCGGGCGGCGCTGGGCGGCAAGGTCCGGTACGTGATCTGCGGCGGCTCCCCGCTGGGCCGGCGCCTCGCCGCGTTCTACGAGGGCGCGGGCATCGGCATCTTCGAGGGCTACGGACTCACCGAGACCACGGCCGCCCACACGGTGACCCCGCCCCTCAAGCCCCGCCTGGGCACGGTGGGCTGGCCGCTGCCCGGGACCTCGGTACGCATCGCGGAGGACGGCGAGGTGCTGCTGAGGGGCGGCCAGGTGTTCCGGGGCTACTGGGACGGGGAGCGGGCGGAGGTGGCCCCGGCGCTGCTGGCGGACGACTGGTTCCCGACGGGCGACCTGGGCGCGCTGGACGAGGACGGCTACCTGACGATCACGGGCCGCAAGAAGGACATCATCATCACGTCGGGCGGCAAGAACGTCACCCCGGCCCCCCTGGAGGACTGGCTGCGCGCCCACCCCCTGGTCAGCCAGTGCATGGTGGTCGGAGACAACCGCTCGTACATCACGGCCCTGATCACCCTGGAGCCGGACGGCCTCCAGCACTGGCGCCGGATGACCAAGAAGCAGGACGTCCCGATGCGCGACCTGATCCACGACGAGGACCTGCGCACCTCGCTCCAGAAGGCGGTGGACGAGGCCAACCGCCTGGTGTCCCGTGCGGAGTCGATCCGCAAGTTCACGGTCCTGCCGGTGGACTTCACGGAGGAGAACGGCCACTTGACGCCGTCGCTGAAGCTGAAGCGGGACGCGATCGCGCGGGACTTCGCGGGGGAGATCGAGGGGCTGTACCGGAAGTAGGGCAGGAGGGGTTGTGCCGGGGGAGCAGGGCATGCGGCGGGGGCGGGGGCCGGGTCGGGCCCCGCCCCCCGGGGCGTCGCCACGCGCTACACCCGCTTCAGGAGAGCGGTGCTCGACCTGTCCGCATCCTGTGGACGGGATCAGGCCGGCTTGCGCCCTTCAGCGGCGTCAGCTCCGGGTCAGGCCGCCTGGAGCACGTCGCAGGAACAGTGGCGGAATGCGAGACCGAGCTCCCGGTCCACGGCCGCACTCGATCGCGTGGCGGCCTCCGACACCTTCTCCCAGGATCCGTACTTCAGATGGAGCTGGTCGGCGGTCGGGCCGAGCGGGTTGCCGTACTTCTTCTGGTTGCGGGCCTCCAGCTCCGCGATCTGGTCCGAGGTCATCCCGGCGCGGACGACGTCCTTGGCGTCATTGCGCATCTGGACCAGAGTGCGCGCGATGTCCTCCTCCGAGCGCCCCTCGGAGCGCATGGCGCACTTCGTGCGCTCCATGTCCTCAAGGAGGGCGTGATACCGCATCCGCTGCCCCCGGGCGATCTCGCGTTCCTGCGGGGTTTCGCTCCGGATGAGACACACGACCGGTTCCGGACTGGTGCAGTCGCCGTGGGCCGGCGGCTCCTGGGAGACAGGGGCGACGACGGCCGAGCCGCACCCGGCGGACGCACCGCAAGGGCGTACCGCGTGCGGGGCGGCGGAGGCGGCCTGCGACGGGAGGAAGACGGCTTGGGCGACCAGCAGCACGGGGACCACGCGGCGGGCCGGCGAACGCAGGCTGTTCAGTGACATGCGCTCATCGTTTTGCACACGGCTACGAGACCGGAGCAAGGCGGGGCCGGAACGCCGCAGACACCGGCCGACACCACTCCGCCGGGTGAAGGCAGCTCTCCTCCGGGCCGGGCTGCGACCCGGAACCCGCACCTCACGTGGGCGGGTGCGCCGCGCCCGACCGGGAAGGCACGGCGCGCAGGTCTGTCGTCCCGCCCCGGGTTGCGGCACTCTGGTGCCGTTCAACTCGCGTAGATGCGCAGCCGCTTCACGCCGCGGATCGCGCGCCCAGGCACTTCGTCATCGCACCTCGCGCTCCACCGCCCGGTTGTCGACCCGAAGGACTTCCCCGCCCATGCGACGCTCGCCCCGCACCTGCCTCCTGGCCCTGCTCGCGCTCCTCGGAGGGCTGCTCACCGTCACCGCCACCGCGTCCCCCGCCGCGGCCGCCCCGAACTTCAAGGCGCCCTACGCCTGCGGCCAGCAGTGGACCTACAGCCACCACTCCGCCGAGGTCAGACAGGCCCTCGACTTCGTCCGCACCGACGGCGGGAGCACGGCCGGCGCCCCGGTCCTCGCCTCGGCCGGCGGGACCGCGTACCGCTACTCCCAGCCGAGCGGTGCGGGCAACTACATCGCCATCGAGCACGGCGGCGGCTGGAAGACGTACTACTTCCACCTCGCCGCGTTCTCCGTCGCCAACGGGGCTCAGGTGGGCCAGGGCCAGCAGATCGGCACCACCGGTTCCACCGGCAACAGCTCAGGCGCCCACATCCACTACGAACAGCTCTACAACGGCGTCGGCCAGACCATCGTGATCAATGGCCGCTCCCTGGCCCCGTATCCCGGCTCGTACTACAGCAAGTACCTGACCAGCGACAACGGTTGTGGTGGCGGGAGCGGCAAGTACTGGGTCGACACCTTCGCCAACGCCACCGGGTACGCCGCCGCCAACACCGCGGACGCGCAGGGCATCCTCAACGCCGGGACCAACTACGTGTACTGCAAGGTGTGGGGAGCACGGGTCGGCACGGCGACCCAGTTCAACCACTGGTGGCTGCGCACCGACCTCGACGTCGTGTACGCGGGCAAGAACGGCCGCAACGCGTACGTCTCCGCGTACTACCTCTCCCGCTGGGGCAACGACGAGGCCCGCGACAACAACGGGGCGGTCATCCCGAACTGCTGACGCGCGGTCCCTGCCCCGAGACGGCGCGGGGCAGGGACGCACGCGGCCCGGCGCGGTGACACCCCCCTGGGTGTGGCGCAAAACGCGTCGATCACCGTCCGCCCGGCCTGGCACCCTTGCGGTACGGGCCCGGCGGCAGCAGATCCGCGGGCAGGGCAGCACGAAGGAGAGGCCGCATGGCCACGGTCGTCGATCTGATCACCTATCCCGTCAAGGGCTGCGCGGGAACGGCCGTGGACAGTACGCACCTCACCCCGGCGGGTCTCGCGCACGACCGCAGTTTCATGGTCGTCAGCGTCGACGGGGTCTACCGCACCCAGCGCCGCGACCCTCGCCTCGCCCTTGTCCGGCCCACCGTCAGTGCCGACGGCAGCAGGCTCACGCTCGCCTCCGCCGAGCCGGGGGACGGTCACGGCGCGGTGCACCTCGACGTCACCACCTCCGCGCCCGAGCGCGACGTCGACCTGTTCGGCGCGACGTACCGGGGCATCGACCAGGGCGACGAGGCCGCGGCCTGGCTCACGGACTTCCTCGGCGCCCCGAGCCGTCTGGTCCGCGTACCGCCGGGGCACGACCGGAAGACCGACGGGCTGACCCCCGGCACCTCCGGCTACGCCGACAGCAGCGCCCTCCACCTGCTGTCCCGCGCCTCCCTCGCCCTTCTGCACACGCGGTTGGCCGAGTGCGGCGCCCCGCCGCTGGGCATGGACCGCTTCCGCCCGAACGTCGTCGTCGACAGCCTCCCCGAGGGGTGCCAGGGGGAGGACTGGGCGGCGGAACCCCACGCCGAGGACCGGATCCGCCGCGCGACCGTCGGCGCGGCCGAGCTGGGCTACACCAAGCTCGCCGTGCGCTGCGCGGTCACGCTGGTCGATCAGGAGGCCGGGGCCCGGGGCGGGCCGGAGCCGCTGCGGACGCTCGCGGGCTACCGGCGCTTCTCGGCGGGCGGGGTGGTGTTCGGCACGAAGTTCGCCGTGGTGCGGCCGGGCAAGCTGTCGGTGGGCGACGAGGTGACGGTGGAGGAGTGGGGCGAGGCCGAGGCCTGATGCTCCGGCCTCGGCTCCGCCTCTTCTCGGGGCCCTTCCCCCGGGGCCCTGCTTCTCCCCGCCTCTGCTCCTGACCCTGCTCGGGGGGTGTCCTGCTCAGGGGATGCCCTTTGGCAGGGGATGTGCCCCGGGGCAGGTGGCTGTCCCCGGGCAGGGTCAGGCTCGGCCGTGAACAGTCAGGACGCGGAGCCCGAGGCCGGCACAGCTTCCGCGCTCAGGTCGTAGACCTGCTCGACCGTCAGGGAGTCGTTCTTCGCGGCCTTCTGCCGGTCGGCCTCCGCAGGCACCCGCAGCTCCTCCGCCGCCTCCGGATCACGCGGCGTCTCCAGGTCCCCCTCCTCGACGCCGACCACACACTTGGCGGGAGAAGCGCAGCGGTAGACCGGGCCGTCCGGGCCGTCGTACCAGCTGCTGAGGTAGAAGACGTAGCGCCCCTTCGGCAGGTTGGCCTGGATATCGGTCAGGGACGTGGCCGTGTCACGGGTGATCTCGACCACGGCTTCGGACACACCGGTGTCGCTCGACTGCTCCACGCCGATGCTCAGGTTCGACGTGCGGTTCGGAGGCTTCCCCTCCTCGGTGTAGTCCTTGCCCTCTTCCACTCCCGCAATGGTGCCGAGGACGACCAGGTCCGCGCGTTCGGCGATGGCGGTGAGACTCATCGGCGGATCGGCTTCGGACGACCCATGAGCCGTGTGAGACCCCCAGAACCCCCCGGCGGAGCGGACGGATTCGGTGGATCCGGTGTCCGACGAGGACGAACACGCTGTGACGCCCAGCGTCAGGGCAGCGGCGCCGACGATCGAAAGAATTCGCATACGCATCAGAAGTTTCCCCTCTCCCGATCAGTAACGGCCGTTGATGTGGCTCTTGTCGTGGTTCGAGTAGTAGTTGTGGTCAGGGCTCGCGCGCAGGCAGGAGCGGGCCGCGGACGTGAAACTACTGTTCTTCCCCGACTCGTGCCCCAGGCCCACGGTGTGGCCGGTCTCGTGGCAGGAGAGCGCCTTGTAATTGCTGTGGGGGAGCTTGTGGTTGAAGACAATGGTGAACTGGTCGCACTTGGACGAGCTGCCGCTCACCATTTTCACGCACTTCGCCCAGGCGTACCAGCGCGTCTGGTCCCCCGTCGGCTTCCAGGTCCCGTAAGCCCAGACGTCGACCTGCTTGTTGTAGGTCGCATTGACGCTTGTGGTCATGTCCGTCGGATTGAGCGAGTTGGTGCGTGCCCAAGCCATGCCGGATTTCTGTCCGGACGAAAGGTCGTCGTCCAGGAAGAAGCTGTGTGCCCCGTTGTCCGCGAACACCGGACCGAAGCTGTTCGCCGATGCCGGCTGTGCGGTGGTCAGCGATATGCCGAGAGCGGCGCCGAATATGGCGCACGCACGTATAAAGCGATTCATAGATACCCCCCGGTGAACCTGAATAGGCGCAGGGGGAGTGAACGCGACGTACTCATGCCTCCCCCTGGCAGTCACAGAATACACACAGGTCGCGGCGGGGAGGAAACGTTTCCTTGACGACCGATCAGCCGACTGGCGGTCGCTCTGAGAGCTGGCCAGGTGCCCTATTTTTGAAGGGAGTTGAGATGCAAGGCGCTTGGATCGGACGGCCTTGAATCAGTCTGGTGGTCTGCTCCTGGGGCATCCGCGCGCGAACGGCGTTTCATGTAGGCGGTTCATGGGCGCGGTTTCACGAAGCCAACTTATATCGATGAAAGAGCGCTCTCGGGCGCGCCCGTCGGGCCCTGGGGTCTCGGCCCGTCACTCGAAGAACTTCAGGCTCCACCCCTTGTCGGACGTGGGGCCGGGGACGTTGGCGCGGGAGTACGTCGTGTCGCCCCACCAGACGAACGTGCCGGTGTACCAGTGGCGGTTGGCCCAGGAGTACGGGGTGCCCTTCGCGACCGCGTGGTACATCGACGGGAACCTGGGGCCGGCGGGCGGGCTGGTGTTGATGTCTCCGTGGAGCAGGACGAAGGTGTGGTGGCCGGGCCCGTTCACGTGGAGCGTCGGATCCCAACCGGCCATCATCGTCGCACGGTTGGACCCGAACAGGCAGCCGTTCGACTTGTACCAGTCCCATACGTGGGTGGGGTCGCCGCCCTTGCGGAGACGCAGGTCCGCCAGGCAGTACTGCTCGCTCCAACTGCCGTTCGCGGAGTAGACGATGTGCAGCTGCCCGTTCGGGTCCTTGATCGCCTCGGGGCTCTCGTTGATGAACGGGTTGCCGACCACCCGCTCCCAGCTCTCGCGGGGCTGTGAGATGACGTACCGTGCGCCGGTGGGCTGGGTGGGGCTGCTCATCCGGGCGATGTAGAGGTTCTGCTCGACGTTGGTGTCGCCCGCCCAGCCGGACCAGACGAACCAGCGCTGCCCCTCGAAGGTGAACAGGGTGCCGTCGATGGCCCATGTGTCGTCGGGGAGGGCGAGTTGGGTCTCGGTCCCGTAGCCGCTGTCCGGTGAGGCGGAGCTGATGACGAACATGCGGTGGGCGGCCCCGACGCCGGCCGTGAAGTAGATGTAGTACCGGCCGCCGTCCATGACGATCTCGGGGGCCCAGACCTCCCCGCGCCCCCGGCTGTCGGCCCAGACCTGTCGGGCGGGCGCGGTGGCCAGGCCGTCCGTGGACGACGCCTGCCGTACGACGATGCCGCCGCCGGTCGACTGGACGCCGACGTATGTACTGCCCACCCGCAACACGCTGGGGTCGGCCGCCCGCAGGCTGGTCTGCCCCTGCGGCGCGGCCTCACGGGCGGGCGGTGCGCCCTGGGCGGTGCCGGGAGGCGACAGGAAGAGCGTCGCGGCGAGGGCACCGACCAGCGCGAGCGCGCCGAGGGCGGAGGAGCGGCGGAAGGGCCTCTTGGGCTTGGCCTTGGGTCTGGGCAGGGGCTTGCGTGTGGGGTCGCTCATGAGGCTCGCTCCTGGGTGGGGGGATTCGATGACGGCGGATGGCGACGGCGGCGGTGACGATTTACATCGATAGAAGAGCGCTCTCGCAGAATCCCGCCGGGGGCGAGACCTGTCAATGACCGCGGTGGGGACTGAACTTGCTGCGAGACTTCCGGCATGGACATGGGGCGCGAGTCGCGGTGGGAGAAGGACGCGATGACGGTGGAGATCGTCTTCGCCCTGGTGTCTGCTGCGGTCCTCGCCGCCGCGGCCTTTGCCGTCGCGCTGGCGCTCACTTTCGCCTTTGACCTGTCCGGTTCGGCATCCAAAGGTGTACTGGCCGGGGGAGCCCTGGCGGGCGCGGCGGTCGGAGTGTGGCGTCTGGTGGTGGTGCTGTATCGCTTCGACGCCGAGCGTCGTCAAGGCCACTGACGACCGGGGTCGGAAGGCCGCTCAGAACTGGAGGGCACGGATCAGGCGTCGTGCGGTCCTGGCGTCGATCGAGCCCAGGTCCAGGAGGTCGGCGGTGTTCTCCCGTACGGATACGGAGAGGGTGCCGCCACCAGTGGCCTGCGGGAAAGCGTGGACGAGCAGGGTCTTGACGGTGGTCGCGTCGACGGTCGTGCTCGGCGGTTCGGTGGCCTGCGGTACGGCATCGAGCAGCCGGGCCAGCCGTGCCGCGTCGTCGATGCGGATGGGGCCGAGGGTGATGCGGCCTTGCTCGACCCGGAGGCCGGGGAGGCCGATCCGGTACCCCTCGCAGATCTCCCGCAGGGTGCGGGCGGCCTTCAGCGTGCGCTTGGTTCCGGTGCGGATGAGGCGGGCCAGTTGGCGGGCGTCGGTGGGGCTGAGGAGGGTGATCCGCACGGGGTTCTGCGCATCCGCATCCGGTGCCGTTACGCGCGCGCTCAGACCGGCCTCGCTGAGTGCGGCCCGCAGTTCCGCCGAAGGGGGTGGCGGGGTCGGCGGGTGCGTACGCGCGTCGATGTCGGTCATGCGTGGCTCCTGGGTGGCTGGTCGGTCGGTAACAAGGGGAGGGTGGACACCGGGTACGCCGTCCAGCGCCAGGTTCCGTTGGCGGCGGGCAGCTCGTAGGCGTAACCCTCTCCGCGACGCAGGCTGCGGATGGCGGCCTCGGTGACGTGGCGATCGCCGAGCCAGAGCCTGGCCCGGTACCGGGTGTCACGGTCGAGCCCGGGAGTCCGCCGTCGCACGGATGCGCGGAGCCAGGCCAGGGCCTGGCCCGGTGCGGTGGTGAGGAGGTCGTCCGGGGGTGGCACGGTCGGTGCGCTGTCGGTGTCCGCGTGACACCAGTAGGTGCGTGGCAGAAGTCTGTTCGCGTTCACGTGGCGTACGCCGGTGTCGTGGTGCGGATGTCGGCCCAGACGTCCTTGCCGTCGCGCCGCATCACCGTGCCGCACTGCGCCGCGAGCGCGGCGATCAGGAGGACCCCGCGCCCGCTCTCCTCGCTCCACTCGGGATCGCGCCGCCCGGGCGGTGCGGTGTCGGAGTCGCTCACGGTGACGCGTACGCCGTCGGGCCTGCGGCGCAGGGTGAGCGTGCAGAGCGGGGATCCGGTGTGCCGCATGACGTTGGTGAGTAACTCGTGGGCGCAGAGCATGGCGGCGTCGCTCAGCTCGCGCAGGTCCCAGAGGTCGAGGTGGGCGCTGACGATGCGCCGCATGATCGCGAGCGTTTCGGGACGGGCGACGAGTTCCTGGTGGTAGTCGGGCGGGTCGGGCTCGGTGGTGGGGGTGGCGGTCATGGGTTCCTCCGACGTGAGGGCAGGGGGAGTGGGCCCACGCATAGCGACTCTGGGTAGTCGCGGTAGCGCTTTGCGTGGCGAGCAACAGAGTGGACTGTCTTGAGGGGTCATCGCAACCGCTTCAGTTGCAAAATTGTAGATTCGCCTGTGTGGGTGAACGCTTGTGCATATCACGGGAGTTGCTAAACCCCGTCATCGGCGGGTAACACTGAGCCACGGACGTCAGGGGAGGGACCCGCATGCCAAGTCATCCACGCCCAACAGTGCGTCGTCGAAGGCTCGGTGCTGAGCTGAAGCGGCTCCGGGAGAAGGCCGGAGTCAGGATGGAGGAGGCTGCCGAGCGTATCGGCGGCGACAAGCCCAAGATCTCCCGGCAGGAGAACGGCCGCCAGGGCGTCAGCAAGCTGGAGATCGAGGCGCTGCTCGCGCTGTACGGGGTCTCGGACGAGCGGCTGCGTACGGCGCTGACCACGCTTGCGCGCGAGGGGAGGCGTAAGGGGTGGTGGGCGCAGTACAGCGACATACTCACGGCCGGCTTTCAGGAGCGACTGTCGATCGAGTCGGATGCCGCACGGATCCTCGCGTTCCAGCCGATGCTGGTGCCGGGGCTGCTCCAGACCGTCGAGTACGCCACGGAGGTCATCCGCTCCGTGAACAAGACCGCGACCGAGGAGGAGATCGACTCCTACGTGGAAGTGCGGAAGAGCCGGCAGGAGATCTTCGCGCGGGAGAGCCCGCCGCAGTACCTCTGTCTCCTCGACGAGGCGGTGCTCCGCCGAGAGGTCGGCGGGCCTGCCGTCATGGCGGCTCAGCTCGACAAGATCCTGGAGATGAACAATCCGCCGAAGCTCACCATTCAGGTGGTGCCGTTTGCCCAGGGTTGGCACGCCGGGGCGGACGGCCCCTTCAACGTCTACAGCTATCCCGACCCGATGGACCTGGACGTGGTCAACCTTGAGTATCTCGACGGCGCGCTCTACCTGGAGGAAGACGAATCCGTGGGGCGCTACCAACTGGCCTTCGATGAACTGCGTGCGGCAGCACTCACATCGCGGCAGTCCATGGAGCTAATCTCGGCTGTGAAACGAGAGTTCGTGAACAGAGCGTAGAGGTGGACACAGCAGATGGCGCGATACGGCCTGCCTGACGGTGCCTGGGTGAAGTCTTCGTACAGCGGTGACAACGGCGGTTCGTGCATCGAGACCCAGCCGACGCCTGACGGCCTCGTCGCCGTCGGCGACAGCAAGGACCGCGCCCTCGGCGCGCACACCTTCGGCCCCGAGCAGTGGCGGGCCTTCGTCACTGCCGTTCAGGACGGCTCCCTCTAGGACTCGTCCAGGGGTGTCGGCGTGCGGTAAACCCGGCGACTTCCGCGACCGTCGCCGGAGGTCCTGTGGCGCAAGCCGCCCGTGCTGGCGATCTCCGCCGTCCCGGGGACGACGCTCGGGCGCCTCGGCGGGCCCTCGACCGGGTCACCGGCGGCGTGGGCCGCGGCGGGCGCCGCCATCCGGAAGCTGCACGACGCGCCACTGCCGCCGGGGGTCGGCCGGGCAGGCCGAGGCATCGGCGAGCTGGCTGCGGAGCTCGACGTCGAGTGCGCGTTGCTCGTGGGGAACGGCCTTCTGCCCGCCGAGCTGGTGGCCCGTAATCGCCAGGTCGCCGAGGCCGCGCTCCGGCCGTGGACTCCGGTGTTCACGCACGGCGACCTGCAGATCGCGCACGTCTTCGTCGAAGGTGAGGAGGTCACCGGCATCATCGACTGGTCCGAGGCGGGCCGGGGCGACGCCCTGTACGACCTTGCCACCTTCACGCTCGGACACGAGGAGCACCTCGACGACGTCCTCGTCGGCTACGGCGGCGACGTCGACCTCGAAGTGATCCGCGCCTGGTGGGCGTTGCGAAGCCTGCTGGCAGTGCGCTGGCTGATCGAGCGGCTTCGATCCGTTCGCGCCGGGCTGTGAGGTCGACGTACTGAGATCCCGGATGTGAGCCGCGCGGGCCCCGCTGCCCGTAGGCGTCCGTCCTGACGCGTCGAGCAGTCCATCTCCCGGGCGGGCAATGCGCCGTCCATAAACGGCTGGTGAACGGTCGGTGACACTCGCAACACTGATGCCATGACCTACGACCGTGAGGCCCTGCAGGCAAGCTGGAAGCGGACCCGAGCCCATCTCGACGCAGCCCGGGCCCACCTCATGCACCGGCCGGGCATCGATCTCTCAACGACGAGGGAGTTCCTGGAGCACAACGAGCTGGGACTCGCCTTCGACTGCATGGTCCATCTCGCTGACGACCTTGATCTGCCCCTCAGTTTCTGGCAGCACATGGATCGAGCAGCTCGTGAGATGCGGCTCTACAGCGATGAGCCGCACACGCCCCACCGCAAGGCTTCCGCCTCCTGCCTTCGTCACCTCGCCGCGGCTTCCGAGCGGGAATGATCTGTCGTGACATTGCCGGAGGTCGTTCGGGACGATGAGTGGGCGCCTCTCGTCATCCGGACCGACTACACCGATGACGCCGCATGGCAGGAGGTCGTTGCCCTGCTGGCGCGTGCCGTCGAGGGGGAGCAGGGGTGGGAGGCGGCGGTGCATCTCGTCGACGACCGGCGGTGGGACGGGGTCACCGGCGACGAGGCTCTCGCCGCCGCGGCGTGGGACGGAGAGTTGAGCGTGGTGTTCCTCGCCGACGGTGTCACCATGCGCTCACCCTTGCGCCCGCTGCTCGCCCTCGACCTCGGCGCCGATGATGACGAGGACCTCGACCCGGTGTACTACCAGGAGATCATCGACTCCCCGCAGCCCCGGGAAGTGCGTGTCGTGCCGGATGCCGTGCACATGGTCCACGGAAACCTTCAGCTCGCCAATGTGGACTTCCCGGAGTTCATCGAGGACGCGGCCTCCGATCCGCATGGTGTCGTCCGGGACGTGTGACCGTCCCCGGTGGGCCCGGGGACGGACCGATCAACAGCGGCTATGCCCGCGGGTCACCTCGGTGGTGACGGTTGTCGAGGAGTACGTGCCTGTCGAGGCCGCCGTTCTGCGGGTCGCGCGGGGCGTCCGTGCGGCCGTCCCGTTCAGCTGTCCCAGCTGTTTCGCTCTGCCCGGGAACGGGTGTCGGGTCCGGCTGTGCCGACGAGGTCATGCCACCCTCGCGATCCCGTCCAGCCGTGCCCGCAGCTCCGGGGTGAGCACGATGTCCCCCGCCGCTGTGTTCTCCTCCAGGTGGGCGACGCTGGACGTGCCCGGGATCGGGAGCATGACCGGGGAGCGGTCCAGCAGCCAGGCCAGGCAGACCTGGGTGGGGGTGGCGTCCAGCTCGGCCGCGATGGCTGCCACCTCCGCGCGGTCGCCCGCCTTGCCCCAGGCGACCGTGCGCCAGGGCAGGAACGCGATGTCCGCCGCCTCGCACGCCGCGAGGACCGGCTCGTGTTCGCGGTCGGTGAGGTTGTATCGGTTCTGGACGCTCGCGATGTCCACGATCTGCCGGGCCTCGGCCAGTTCGGCGGTCGTCACCTCCGAGAGGCCGATCCGGGCCACCTTGCCCTCGTCGCGCAGGTCCCGCAGGGTGCCGAGCTGGTCGGCGAGCGGGGTCTCCGGGTCGATGCGGTGGAGCTGGAGCAGCTCCAGACGGTCGACGCGGAGGCGGCGCAGGGCGTGGTCCACCTCGGCGCGCAGGGACTCCGGGCGGCCGTTCAGGGCCCACTCGCCTGTCTCGGCGGAGCGGACCACCCCGACCTTCGTGGTGATCAGGAGATCCTTCGGGTACGGGTGGAGCGCCTCCGCGAGGACCTCCTCGTTGGCCCCGGCCCCGTACATGTGGGCCGTGTCGATCAGCGTGATGCCCAGCTCGACCGCCCGGCGGGCCACGGCGACGGCCGACGGCCGGTCCTCGGGTCTCTCGGTGGGCAGGTGCATCGCGCCGAAGCCCAGTCGCCCCACGGTCAGGTCTCCGCGGATACGGAACGTCGTCGATGGCATCGTTTCTGAACTCCCCCTGGTTTGGATGTGCTTGACAGGCTAGGGGGCGTGCGAGGTGTCCAGGGGGCGTCAGGGCGTTTCCGGGCCCTGGAGGATCTGGAGGTAGTTGCCCACCGGGTCCACGATCGTGGAGAAGAACCAGCCGCCCCCGACCTCCTCGACCGGGCGCACCCACGTGACGCCGAGGGTGTTGAGGTGCCTCTCGGCAGCCCGTACGTCGCGCACGGTGATGTTGATCATCTGCCGGCCCGGCTCGGCCGCCTTGTCCGCGACGTCGTCCCGCTCGTCGAAGCCGATGATCGCTCCGGGGCCGACGATCAGGAGGTGCTCCGCCCAGCGGGCGCCCAAGGGCTCCAGCGCCGCGCGGTACCAGGAGATCAGGGCGTCGGAGTCGGTGCTGCCGAGGATGACCCCCAGCCCGGTGATGTTGTCGGCGTTTTCGGTCGCGGAGGCGTTCATGGTGGTTCCTCGCTCGGTCGGTGGGGCGGTGGATCGGTCTGCCGGTCGCTTCGGGAGCCGGGCCGTCCCGGTCGCTCGACGCGTCCCACCACTCATGACCCGCCCCGGGCCCGGAACTCATCGGTGCCCGCGCCGGAGCACCCCTCAGTGCGGCCAGATCGGCGGATCCGTGACGAAGTGGCCGCCGAGACGGGTCTGCGCCGGGTCGGCGAGGTCCGGCTCGCCCTGTTCGGCGATGAGTTTCGCCGCGTACGGCTCCGAGTCGTCCTGCGGTGCGTACCCCAGGGCCCGTGCCGAGGACAGGTCCCACCACAGGCGGGTGTTGGCGGAGGAGCCGTGGACGACGGTGTGGCCGACGTCCTCGGCGGTGAGCGCGGCGTGGAAGAGGCGGGCTCCGTCGGCGGGGCTCATCCACAGGGACAGCATGCGTACCGAGGTGGGCTCCGGGAAGCAGCTCCCGATCCGTACCGAGACGGTCTCGATGCCGTACCGGTCCCAGTAGAGCTGGGCCAGGTCCTCGCCGAAGCACTTCGACAGGCCGTAGAAGGTGTCGGGGCGGTGCGGGGCGTCGGCCGGGATCGGCGGGTCCCCGGCGAGCGGGCGCGGCGTGTATCCGACGGCGTGGTTCGAGGAGGCGGCCACGATGCGGCGGACGCCTTCCTCGCGCGCGGCCTCGTACAACGCGTGGGTGCCCCGGATGTTGGCGCTGAGGATCTTGTCGAACGTGGATTCCAGGGAGATGCCGGCCAGGTGGATGACCGCGTCCACTCCGCGTACCGCCTCGCGCAGTGCCTCCCGGTCGTTCAGGTCGGCGGTGATGGCCCGGGGTTCGTCGTCCACCGGGACCAGGTCGAAGAGTCGCAGGTCGTAGCCGTACGCGGGAAGCAGTCCTCGCATCAGGGTGCCGAGGCCGCCCGCGGCGCCGGTGAGCAGGACGGTACGGGGAGCTGGCATACGGAGGTCTCCTCGGGGGGCGGTGCGGTGCGGCGCGGAACCGGGCGGGCGGGCGTCGTGGATCCCGAGGCGTCGGGACACTCCCAGGCGTGTCGGGACGCCTCAAAGACGTCATGGCGCCCAAGGCATCGTGACGCCCCGCTCCTTCACGGCCGTGGACCGCGTTCGCATACGTGGACAAGCTAAGAAGTCCATGAGGTTACGTCAAGCGGCCTGAACATCTCGAAAGTTGTTCTGTCCGAAGCGTTGACGAAGCGTTCCGGGCGGCTCTAGCTTCATCGCGTCGTACTTCGTACGTCATATATGAGACGCGATACGCGAGATGTGAGAGCCCGTCACCCATGACCTTCGCCCCTGCCCCGATCCCGTCCCGGACCCAGTACGTGCTGGAGGCCATCAAGCACGCCATCCTCACCGCGCAGCTGAGACCGGGACAGGCGCTGGTGGAGACGGAACTCGCCGCTCGGTTCGGAGTCTCCAAGACCCCGGTCCGCGAAGCGCTCAAGACCCTCGCGGGCACGGGGCTCGTGGTCATGAGCCAGTACAAGGGCGTCACCGTGCGGCTCGTCGACGCGACCATGGCGCGGGAGGTGTACGACGTACGCCTCTTGTTGGAACCGGAGGCGCTGCGCCGGTCCGTCAACCGCAAGGCCTCGTTGGAAGCGGCCCAGGAGGCCCTGGAGCGGGCCGACTCGGCGCTCGACAAGGCCGACAGGTCGCTGGCCAACCGGGATTTCCACCGCGCCCTGTACCTGCCCTGCGGCAACCCCCTGCTCGCCCGGATGCTCGACGAGGTCCGCGACCAGGCGGCCCTCGTCTCCACGGTGGCCTGGTCGGCCGTCCCCTCCTGGGAGCGCGAGGCGGCCGAGCACCGGGAGATCCTGCGGCTCGCGCTCGCCGACGACGCGGAGGCCGCCGCCGCGGCTCTGCACCATCACATCGCATCGTTCGTACGCCGCGCCTTCCCCGACGACGAGGACGGGGGCGGTGCCGCGTGAACCGTCTGCTGGAACCGCACCACCACCAGCAATCCGACGAAAGGCCGGTCCGCATGGACTTCTCTCCGCTGAAGGCGGCCCTCGCAGACGTCGTGGCGATCCCGGTGACCCCGTTCGCCGAGGACGGCAGCATCGACGTCGCGAACCACCGCGCCCTGACGCGCAGGCTGCTCGACGGCGGTGTCCGCATCGTCACCCCGAACGGCAACACCGGGGAGTTCTACGCGCTCACCCCCGACGAGCGGCGCCTGGTCACCGAGCTGACCGTCGAGGAGGCCGCCGGACGCGCCACCGTCCTGGTGGGCGTCGGCCACGACGTACCGGCCGCCGTCGCCGCCGCCGAGCACGCCGCCGAGGCCGGCGCGGCGATGGTGATGGTCCACCAGCCGGTGCACCCCTATGTCGCGCAGGAGGGCTGGGTCGACTACCACCGGGCCATCGCCGAGGCCGTCCCGGAGCTCGGCGTCGTCCCGTACATCCGCAACCCGCTGCTCGCCGGCGACCGGCTCGCCGCGCTCGCCGACAGCTGCCCCAACGTCATCGGCGTGAAGTACGCGGTGCCCGACGCGGCGCGCTTCGGGGCCTTCGCCCGCGACGCCGGACTGGAGCGGTTCGTCTGGGTCGCCGGCCTCGCCGAGCTGTACGCCCCGTCCTACTTCGCCACCGGCGCCACCGGCTTCACCTCCGGCCTCGTCAACGTCGCCCCGGCCGTCTCCCTCGACATGCTGGAGGCGCTGCGCGCCGGGGACTACGTGGCGGCCATGAAGGTGTGGGAGCGCATCCGCCGTTTCGAGGAGCTCCGCGCCGAGGAGCAGTCCGCCAACAACGTCACGGTCGTCAAGGAGGCCCTGTCCGTGCTCGGCCTCTGCCGCCGTGACGTACGCGCACCGAGCCGGGTCCTGCCGCAGGAGCGGCGCGCCGAGGTCGCCGAGCAGATAGCGGCGTGGGCGCTGTGACGGATCACCGGAAAGCGGTCGCGGAGACGGACGACCGGAAAGCCGCCCCCGTAGCGCCCGAGGAGCTGCGCAGCCACCAGTGGTACGGCACCGACGGGCTGCGCTCCTTCAGCCACCGGGCCCGCACCCGTCAGCTCGGCTACCTCCCCGAGGAGCACCTCGGCAAGCCGGTCATCGCGGTCCTCAACACCTGGTCCGACATCAACCCCTGCCACTCCCACCTGCGGGAACGCGCGCAGGCGGTGAAGCGGGGCGTCTGGCAGGCGGGCGGGTTCCCGCTGGAGTTCCCGGTCTCCACCCTCTCGGAGACCTTCCAGAAGCCCACTCCCATGCTCTACCGCAACCTGCTCGCCATGGAGACCGAGGAGCTGCTCCGCTCGTACCCCGTCGACGGGGCCGTCCTGCTGGGCGGCTGCGACAAGTCGACGCCCGCGCTGCTGATGGGCGCGGCCTCCGTGGACCTGCCCACCGTCTTCGTGCCGGCCGGGCCGATGCTGCCGGGCCACTGGCGCAACGAGGTCCTCGGCTCCGGCACGGACATGTGGAAGTACTGGGACGAGCGGCGGGCCGGGCTGATCGGCGACTGCGAGATGGGGGAGCTGGAGAACGGCCTCGCCCGCTCGGCCGGTCACTGCATGACGATGGGCACCGCCTCCACGCTGACGGCCGCCGCCGAGGCGCTGGGCGTCACCCTGCCCGGCGCCTCCTCGATCCCGGCCGTCGACTCAGGACACGATCGGATGGCCGCGGGTTCCGGTCTGCGGATCGTCGAACTCGTGAAGCAGCGGACGACGTTGTCGCACATCCTCACCGCCGACGCGTACGAGGACGCCGTCGCGACCGTCCTCGCGCTCGGAGGCTCCACCAACGCCGTGATCCACCTGATCGCCATGGCGGGCCGGTCCGGGGTGAAGCTCACCCTGGACGACTTCGACCGGATCGCCCGTACGGTGCCCGTCCTCGCCGATCTCCGCCCCGGCGGACGGTACTTGATGGAGGACTTCCATTTCGCGGGCGGCCTGCCCGGCTTCCTGAGCAGGATCGCCGACGTCCTGCACCTGGACCGGCCCACCGTCGCGCACGCCACCCTGCGCGAGCAGCTCGACGGGGCGGCCGTCCACAACAGCGCCGTCATCCGCGAGCGCACCGAACCCCTGGCCGAGGAAGGCGGGGTAGCGGTCCTGCGCGGCAACCTCTGCCCCGACGGCGCGGTCATCAAGCACATCGCCGCCGAGCCGCACCTGCTGCGTCACACCGGGCCCGCCGTCGTCTTCGACGACTACCGGGAGATGCAGCGCACGATCAACGACCCGGCGCTGGCACTCACTTCGGACCACGTCCTCGTGCTGCGCAACGCCGGGCCCCAGGGCGGGCCCGGCATGCCCGAGTACGGCATGCTGCCGATCCCCGACTACCTGCTGAAGCAGGGCGTACGGGACATGGTGCGGATCTCCGACGCCCGGATGAGCGGCACCAGTTACGGGGCGTGCGTCCTGCACATCGCGCCCGAGTCGTTCGTCGGCGGGCCCCTCGCCCTGGTCCGCACCGGGGACCTCATCACCCTGGACGTCGAGGCCCGCCTGCTCCACCTCGGCGTCGACGACGACGAGCTGGAACGCCGCCGTGCCGCCTGGAGCCCGCCGCCCGCCCGCTACGGGCGCGGTTACGGGGCGCTGTACCAGGACCAGATCACCCAGGCCGACACCGGATGCGACTTCGCGTTCCTGGCCCGGCAAGGAGAAGTGCCCGACCCGTACGTGGGGTGAACCGGGCGACGGGGCTCCGCGCGGCGGGGCGCCCGGGCCGCCCAGCGGCCATGAGAAAGCGCTTGCCGCCCTGGATGGCGGCAGCCACTCCGCACATGCATGCGACAGCAGGACCGCACATCCAGCGCATCGAGCGCGTACCAGAGATCGGAGACGTGTCATGGCCCAACCCGCCGCCGTGGCCACCCCGCCGCCGAAGGCGCCCCGGCGCCGCACGGCGACACCCCGCCGCCTGCCGTATCTGCTGATCGCGCCCGCGGGCCTGCTGATGCTGGGCTTCATCGCCTACCCGGTGCTCAGCGTCTTCTACTACAGCCTGCAGAACTACAACGTCACCAAACCGTGGCGGAACGGCTTCGCCGGGCTCGACAACTTCCGGCGGATCTTCACCGAGGACGACCAGTTCTGGTCGACGCTCGGCTTCAGCGCCCAGTGGGTCTTCACCCAGGTCTCCCTGCAGCTCGTGCTCGGCCTCGCGCTGGCCCTGATCGTCAATCAGACCTTCATCGGCCGGGGCATCTCCCGGGCCATGGTCTTCTCGCCCTGGGCCGTCTCCGGCGTGCTGACCAGCACCATCTGGATCCTGCTCTACAACTCCTCGACGGGCTTCAGCCGATACCTCGCGGACGCCGGGATCGGGGAGTACGGCACCTCGGTGCTCTCGGACACCGGAACCGTCTTCTGGGCGGCCACGGTCACCGAACTCTGGCGCGGTGTGCCCTTCTTCGCCATCCTCATCCTCGCCGACCTCCAGTCCGTCTCCAAGGAGCTGTACGAGGCGGCGTCGGTCGACGGAGCGGGCAGGCTCCGGCAGTTCTTCCACATCACCCTGCCGCACCTGCGCGACGCGATCATCCTCGCGACCCTGCTGCGCGGGGTCTGGGAGTTCAACAACGTCGACCTCCTCTACACCCTCACCGGCGGGGGACCGGCCGGCGAGACCACCACGCTGCCGCTCTACGTCGCCAACACCGGCATCGAGGGCCACGACTTCGGCTACGCCTCCGCGCTCACCACCGTCGCCTTCGTGATCCTCCTCTTCTGCTCGATCGTCTATCTGCGCCTGAGCAAGTTCGGAGGCGACAACAAGTGACCGCCGTACTCACCGAGAAGAGCGGTGCCGCCCAGCCGCCCGTCCACTCCGGCGGCCCGCCGCCCTCCTCACGCCGCCGCACCGGACGCGAGCGCGCCTTCGACGACGTACCGCGCTGGCAGATCTACCTGCCGCTCGGCCTCTACCTGCTGTTCACGCTCATCCCGTTCTACTGGATGCTGCTGTTCGCCCTGCGGCCCGCCGGCTCCACCGCGCTGGTGCCCTGGCCGATGACCGGGGAGCACTTCTCCAAGGTCTGGAACGAGCGCAGCTTCGCCGTCTTCTTCCAGAACAGCATGATCGTCGGCGTCGCCACCCTCATCGCCACCACCCTGGTCGCCCTGGCCGGCGGGTACGCCCTGGCCCGGTTCGACTTCAGGATCAAGGGCGCGTTCATGCTGGCGCTGCTCTGCTCGCAGTTCATCCCCGGCGCCCTGATGCTCGTGCCGCTCTTCGAGATCTTCCGCAACCTCCAGATGATCAACTCCCTGTGGAGCGTCGTCATCGCGGAGACCGTCTTCCAGCTCCCGCTGTCGATCATCCTGATCAGCGGATTCATCAAGAACGTCCCGGTCTCCCTGGAGGAGGCCGCCTGGGTCGACGGATGTTCGCGCTTCACCGCCTTCCGCGCGGTCGTCCTGCCGCTGCTGCGCCCCGGACTGATCGCCGTCGGCTCCTTCGCCTTCGTCCACAGCTGGAACCACTTCCTGTTCGCGCTGATGTTCCTCAGCGAACAGGACAAGCAGACGATCCCGGTCGGCCTCAACACCCTGATCGGGGCGGACAGCGTCGACCTCGGCGCACTCGCGGCGGGCGGGGTCATCGCCGCCGTACCCGTGGTGATCGTCTTCGCGTTCATCCAGAAGTGGCTCGTCACGGGCTTCAGCGCGGGGGCGGTGAAGGGATGACCGACCTCACCCGCCGCACAGCCGCAGCCGCGCCGCTCCCCGTCGTGCTGGCCGGCGCCCGGGGCCACGGCCGCTGGCACCTGGCCAACCTCCGCCGGCTCCAGCACCAGGGCCGGGTACGGCTGGCCGGCATCTGCGAACTGGAGCCGCTGACCGCCGACGAACTGGCCGCCTTCGACCTCGTGGGCGACGCCCGACCGGAACAGTCCGCCGACTTCGGGGCGCTCCTCGACTCCACCGGAGCCCGTGCCGCCGTCATCTGCACGCCCATCCCGACCCACACCGACCTGGCCCTGACCGCCGCGTCCCGGGGCGTCCACCTCCTGCTGGAGAAGCCGCCCGCCGCGAGCTGGGCCGCGTACGACCGGATGGCCGACGGCGTACGGCGGGCGGGCACCGCCTGTCAGGTGGGCTTCCAGTCGTTCGGTTCGCACGCCGTGCCCGCGATCCAGGAGCTGGTCCGCACCGGGGCGATCGGAACGCTCACGGGGATCGGCGCCGCCGGGGCCTGGGTCCGCGACGACGCCTACTTCCGCCGGGCGCCCTGGTCCGGCCGGCGCAGGATCGGCTCCACCGACGTGGTCGACGGCGTCCTCACCAATCCGCTGGCGCACGCCGTGGCCACCGCGCTCGAACTCGCGGACCGGGGCGCGGCCGAGGACGTCCTGTCCGTGGAGACCGAGCTGTTCCGGGCCCATGACATCGAGGCGGACGACACCAGCTGCGTCCGCGTCACCACCATCGGCGGCCTGCCCGTCACCGTCGCCGCCACCCTCTGCGCGGAACAGGCGGGGGAGCCCTATGTGATCGTCCACGGCGACCGGGGCCGGATCACCTTCTGGTACAAGCAGGACCGCGTCCTGATCCAACGTGCCGGCCACGGCCCCGACGAGAGCGTCCACGGCCGGACCGACCTCCTGGAGAACCTGGTCGACCATCTGGAGCAGGGCACCCCGCTCCTGGCGCCGCCGGAGCGCACCGGAGCGTTCATGCGGGTCGTCGAGGCCGTACGTACCGCCCCCGAGCCCGTCGCCCTGCCCGCCGACGCCTGGGAGACCCGGTACGACGCCACCGGCGGAGGCGCGCGGCGTACGGTCCACGGCATCGACGGCCTGGTCGCCGCCGGGGCCGAATCCCTCGCCCTCTTCTCGGAGCTGGGCATTGCCTGGGCCCGCAACAGCGAGGTGACGGCCTCATGAACCGACGCGCCACGGCCTCGTCCGCCGCCCGGTCCGCACTCCCCGTACAGCCTGCGCAGTCCGCCTCGCCCGAACTCCTCGACTGCGCCGGACGCACGGTCGCCCACTACGGTCACGGGGCCGCGGCGGACGGCCGCCCCCGCCTGCACCCCGTCACCACGCTCGCCGGCCGCACCGTCACCCAGGAGCGCCCCGCCGACCACCGGCACCACCTGGGCGTCTCCATCGCCGTGCCCGACGTGTCCGGCCGCAACTTCTGGGGCGGGCGCACCTACGTCCGGGGGCAGGGGCCCACCGCGCTCGACAACCACGGCGTCCAGCGCTGCCTCGGCCTGGAGCGGCACGGGCCCGGCGGGTTCTCGCAGTCGCTCGCCTGGGAGGCGGACGGCGCCGAACTGCTGCGGGAGCGCCGCACGGTGAAGTCCGTCGAACTCTCCGGCACGGCCTGGGCGCTGGATCTCTCCTTCGCGCTCACCAACCACTCGGCCGACGACCTCTCCATCGGCAGCCCCGCCACCAACGGCCGCCCCGGAGCCGGTTACGGCGGCTTCTTCTGGCGCGCCCCCAAGGAGGCCGCTCCGCCGGACGTGTTCACCGCGGGCCGTGCCGGCGAGGAGGCGGTGCACGGGCGGGCCGCCGACTGGCTCGCGCTCGCCGGGGACGGCTGGACCCTCGTCTTCGCCGGGGCGAGCGAGGAGACCCGACGCGATCCGTGGTTCGTGCGGACCACCGAGTACCCGGGCGTCGGCTCCTCCCTCGCGGCGGACGAACGGCTGCCCGTGCCCGCCGGGGCCACCGTCGTACGCCGGATCGTCACCGTCGTCGCGGACGGCAGGCTGGACACCGAGGCCGCCGCCGGGTACGTCCGACGGGCGGTGACCCCGTGAACCGGCCCTGGACCGCCGACCTCGGGGACGGCACGTACCGCAACCCCGTGCTGAACGCCGACTGGTCCGACCCGGACGTCGTCCGGGTCGGCGCGGACCACTACCTCACCGCGTCCAGCTTCGGCCGGGCTCCGGGCCTGCCGCTCCTGCACTCCCGCGACCTGGTCAACTGGACGCTCGTCGGGCACGCCCTGGACCGCGTCGAGCCCGCCGCCGACTTCGCCCGGCCCCGCCACGACGCCGGGGTGTGGGCACCCTCCCTGCGCCACCACGCGGGCCGTTTCTGGATCTTCTGGGGCGACCCCGACCACGGCGTCCAGCAGATCAACGCCGAGCGCGTCGAAGGACCGTGGAGCGCGCCGCACCTGCTCAAACCCGGCCGCGGGTTCATCGACGCCTGCCCCCTGTGGGACGAGGAGACCGGCGAGGCCTACCTCGTCCACGCCTGGGCCAAGTCCCGCTCCGGGATCAAGAACCGGCTGACCGGGCACCGTATGAGCGCCGACGGCCGCACACTCCTCGACGAGGGCCGGACCCTGATCGACGCCGACCGGATACCCGGCTGGTTCACCCTGGAAGGCCCCAAGCTCTACCGCCACGACGATCACTTCTGGATCTTCGCCCCGGCCGGCGGGGTGGAGACGGGCTGGCAGGGCGCCTTCCGGTCGCGGGACTTCTTCGGCCCCTACGAGGAACGCGTCGTGCTGTCCCAGGGGCGCACCGACGTCAACGGCCCGCACCAGGGCGGCTGGGTGCGGACCGCCGCCGGCGAGGACTGGTTCCTGCACTTCCAGGCACGCGGTGCGTACGGGCGGGTCGTCCACCTCCAGCCCATGCACTGGGACGCGGAGGGCTGGCCCGTCATCGGCGACGCGGGCGAACCCGTCTCCACGCACCGTAAACCGGCCGCCCCCGAACAGCCCGTGGCAGCGCCCGCCGTGGACGACGACTTCCCCGGCGGCGCCCACGGCAAGCAGTGGCAGTGGACGGCCAACCCCTGCCCCGACGCGTGGACCGAGGAGTCCGGGCAGTCCGAGGACCCCGGGCATGTCGGGCGCCCCGCCGACGGGCTGCGCCTCAGCTGCCTCCGCACGCCGGACGCGCACGACCTGCGGCTGCTGCCCAACGTCCTGGTCCAGCGGATGCCCGCCGAGGAGTTCACCGTGGAGGTGGACCTCGAACTGCACAGCGACGAGCCGGGCGCCAAGGCGGGCCTGGCCGTGCTCGGGGACGCCTTCTGCTGGATCGGTCTGGAGGCCGGGGCGGACGGGACGTCCCGGCTCGTGCACCGGTACGCCGAGGGCGCCGCGGAGAGCGAACGCGACGCGGCCGGGGCCCGCGCCTCGCCCGGCGGCCGGGCCCGGTTGCGTATCGAGGTCACGGCCGGGGCCCGCTGCCGCTTCTCCGCCGACACGGGAGACGGCTTCCGGCCCTCGGGGCAGGTCTTCGCCGCCACCCCGTGGCGCTGGGTCGCCGCACTCCTCGGCCTCTTCGCCACCGCGCCGGCCGGGACGGGCCCCGCCGGCACGGCGCTGTTCACCACCTTCCGCGCCACCCACTGACCCCCCCGCAGAAGCGCAGAACCACCCCGACACATCCGACAGGGAAGAGCCGACCATGACCATCTCGAAGACCCGGCGGGGGCGCACCGCGTCCACCGTCTCCCTCGTAGCAGCGCTCGCGCTGACGGCCGCCGCGTGCGGTGACGACGGCAGCGGAGCCGGCACGGAGGGGAGCGGCAAGGGCGAGATCACCTTCTGGGACAACAACGGCGGGCCGCGCACCGCCATCTGGACCGAGATCATCAAGGACTTCGAGAAGCAGCACCCGGACATCAAGGTGAAGTACGTCCCGATCCCCATCGCCGACGTCCAGTCCAAGTACGACACCGCGATCGCCGGCGGCGGACTGCCCGACGTGGGCGGAGTCGGCACCGCCTACCTCGCCAACATGGTCTCGCAGGAGGCCCTGGAACCGGTCAACAAGCGGCTGAAGGGGTCCGCCCTGGAGGGCAAGCTCGTCGACTCCATGGTCGAGAGCGTCAGAGCGGCCGCCGGCCGGGGCGACGACATCTACTCCGTACCGACCTCCGCCAACAACGGCGTGCTCTGGTACCGCACCGACCTGTTCGAGCAGGCCGGGCTGAAGGCCCCCGACACCTGGGCCAACTTCTACACCGCGGCCGAGAAGCTCACCGACGCCCGGAACAACAAGTTCGGCTACACCATCCGCGGCGGCGCCGGCTCCATCGCCCAGGCGCTGGACGCCATCTACGGGCAGTCCGGCATCACGGAGTTCTGGGACGGCGACAGGACGACGCTCAACGACCCCAAGAACGTCGCCGCGCTGGAGAAGTACGCCGGCCTCTTCAAGCGGACCACGCCCGCCGCCGACGTCAACAACGACTTCACCAAGATGGTCGCCCAGTGGGACACCGGCACCATCGGCATGCTGAGCCACAACCTCGGCTCCTACCAGGACCACGCGAAGGCCCTGGGCGACGACAAGTTCGCCGGCATCCCGGCCCCCATCGGGGACAGCGGCACCCGCGTGCAGGTCTCCAACCCCGTCGACGGACTCGGTCTCTTCCGGTCGAGCGACAACAAGACCGCGGCATGGAAGTTCATCGAGTTCGCCGCCTCCCACGAGTCCAACAGCAAATGGAACGAGGCGGCGGGCGCGATCCCGGCCAACACCGAAGCGGCGAAGGACCCGTGGATCAACGAGACCGAGTCGACCGCGCTGGCCGCGAAGGCACTGACGGACGGCTCCACCAAGGTCGTCGACCTGCCGTACTACCTGCCCGACTGGAACAACATCAGCAAGGCGGACAACGAGCCGGAGTTCCAGAAGCTGCTCCTCGGCAAGATCACGGCGAAGCAGTTCCTGGACAAGATGGCCGAGGAGCTGAACGCCGCCAACAAGGAGTGGAAGGAACTGGGCAACGGCTGAGGCCCCGCCCCCTCCGGCCCCGATGACGGACCGGCGGCGGCCCGGGCCGCGCCCGGCCGCCGCTCCCCCTCCCCCCCGCAGGTACGCGAGCACGCCCTTCGAGAGAGGCAGCACCTCGTGTCACTCACCCGCAGACAGACAGCCACCTCCCTGCTCACCCTCCCCCTCGCCCTCACCGCCACGCCGGCCTTCGCCCACGGCGGTGGAGCCGGCCGCCCCCGCCCCCGTACGCTCCACATCGCCGGTGACTCCACGGCCGCCGCGAAGTCCGCCGACGCCGCGCCCGAGACGGGCTGGGGCATGGCCCTCCCCTTCTTCCTCGCCGGCCATCTCCGCGTCGCCAACCACGCGGTGAACGGCCGCAGTTCCAAGAGCTTCATCGACGAGGGCCGCCTCGCCGCACTGCTGGGCGGGGTCCGCCCCGGCGATCTGCTCCTCGTCCAGTTCGGGCACAACGACGAGAAGACCGAGGACCCGGCCCGCGGCACCGACCCCTCCACCACCTACCGCGCCTACCTGCGCGAGTACATCCGGGGAGCCCGCGCCCGACGGGCCCGGCCCGTGCTCCTCACCTCCGTCGAGCGGCGCCGGTTCGGCCCGGACGGCGCCGCCCGGCCCACCCACGGCGAGTACCCCGCCGCGATGCGCGCCCTGGCGGCCGAGGAGGGCGTCCCGCTCCTCGACATCCAGGCACTGTCCCTCGCCCGCTGGCACCAGCTGGGGCCCGACGGCACTCTGCCCCTCTTCCTGTGGCTGAAGCCGGGAGAGTCGCCCAACTACCCCGACGGCGCGCAGGACAACACGCACTTCAGGCCGCCGGGCGCGATCGAAGCGGCCCGGATGACGGCACGCGCCCTGTTGGACGAAGGCGTACTCACGGCCCGCGACCTCCGCCGCCTCGGCGACCACGTCCCGGACGAGTGGATCACCTGGGAAGGGCCTGCCGGCCCTGCCTGACCGGCACCTCACCACGCCGCGCCTTCTCCTCTTCCCTCTTCTTCTCTTCCTCCACCCCTCCTCTCCGCTTCCTCCGACCACAGAGAAGGTTTCGCCATGCCCGCACGCACGCGTCACACCCGGGCCGTCGCCGTCACTCTGGGCTGCGCCTCGCTGGCCCTCGCGCTGAGCGTCCCCGCCCAGGCCGCCCCTCGGCCGGGCCCCCACGGCACGGGGATCGAGCGCGCCGTACTGCCCGCCGGGGACGGCTGGGCCGCCGCGGAAGGCTCCACCACCGGGGGCGCGGACGCCGCACCCGAGCACATCTACACCGTGACCGACCGGGCCGAGCTCGTCGCGGCCTTCGAGGAGGCGGGCGACGCGCCCAAGATCGTCAGGGTCGCCGGCACCGTCCACGGCAACTCCGATGCCGACGGCACCCCGATCGGCTGCGAGCGGTACGAGACCGGCGGCTACACCCTGGAGAAGTACCTCGCCGCCTACGACCCGGCGGTGTGGGGCAGCGACCGGGTCCCCGAGGGCCCGCTGGAGGATGCCCGCGCGGCCTCGGCGAAGCTCCAGCAGGCCGCCGTGAACGTCCGGGTCCCGTCCAACACCACCCTGATCGGGGTCGGTGCGAACCCCGAGATCATCGGCGCCAGTCTGCAGGTCCGGGACGTCTCCAACGTCATCGTCCGCAACATCTCGTTCGAGGACACCTACGACTGCTTCCCCCAGTGGGACCCCACGGACGGCAGCGGGGGCGCCTGGAACTCGGAGTACGACAACCTCGTCGTGTACGGCTCCCGGAACGTCTGGGTCGACCACAACACCTTCAGCGACGGCGACCGCCCCGACTCCGAACAGCCGCGCTACTTCGGTCAGTTGTACCAGCAGCACGATGGGCTCTTCGACATCGTGCGCGGCTCCGACCTGGTCACCGTGTCGTGGAACGTCCTCAAGGACCACGACAAGACGATGCTCATCGGCAACAGCGACAGCGCCGGCGCGACCGACCGCGGCAAGCTCCGCGTGACGCTCCACCACAACCTGTTCAAGGACGTCAAGGAACGTGCTCCGCGCGTCCGCTTCGGCCAGGTCGACTCGTACAACAACCACTTCGTGGCCACGCGCGGCAGTTCCTACGGCTACTCGTACGGCATCGGCGCCGAGTCCCGCCTGGTCGCCGAGCACAACGCGTTCACCCTCGCCGGCGACGTGGACCGTGCCACCATCCTGAAGAAGTGGTCGGAGGCCCCGCTCACCGCGGAGAACAACTACGTCAACGGCCGCAGGACCGATCTGATCGCCGTGCACAACGCCGGAGTTCCCGGCGAGCAGCTCGCCGAGGGCGCGGGCTGGACCCCCGAACTCCGCACGACGGTCCACCACCCCTGGGCCGTCCCCGTGCTGGTCGGCCTCAAGGCCGGGGCGGGCAGGTTGGCGTCCGGCCTCCGGTGACCGGCGCGTACCCCCGATGAACCGGCCGGAGCGGCACCGCATGCTTTCCATCACCCCGGAGAGCGCCGCTCCGGCCCTTCGCCGTTCATCCGGGACCGTTCTACCCGCGCCTGTCGCTCGCGGCCCTTCACAAGTCGCCTTTCACAGAGGGCCGTTCACCGGCCTCCCGTAGCCCGTCACCCGTAGCCCGTCACCCGTAGCCGTTCGTCCGGAGGAGTACCGCCATGCCCACTCGACGCACCGCCCTGTCCCTGATCGCCGGCACGGGCGCCACGCTCGCCCTCTCCGCACCGGCCGCCCTCGCCCGGTCCGCCGCCGACCCTCGCCCCTTCGGCCGCTACGGCTCACCGGCCCGCCGCCTCGACCCCCGCACGCTGTACGTCGACGCGCACGGCCGGGGCGACCACCCCGACGTCCAGTCCGCCGTCGACGCGGCCACCGGAACCGGCCGCACCATCGTGATCGCCGCCGGCGTCCACCGGGCCACGGTCGTCGTCGGCGCCGCCCACCGCGACCTCACGCTGATCGGCGCGAGCTCCGACGCCCGCGACACGGTCCTGGTGTACGGCAACGCGGCGGGCACGCCCCGGCCGGACGGCACGGGGACCCTGGGCACCAGCGGATCGGCCTCCGTCACGATCAGAGCGGAGGGCTTCACCGCCCGCGACCTGACCTTCGCCAACGACTGGCTGCGCTCCGACAACCCCGAGTACACCGGCACCCAGGCAGTCGCGGTCAAGGTCCAGGGCGACCGGTCGGCGTTCCACGGCTGCCGGTTCCTGGGCCACCAGGACACGCTGTACGCCGACTCGCCCTCCCTCGACGTGTTCGCCCGGCAGTACTACCGCGACTGCTACGTGGAGGGCGACGTGGACTTCGTCTTCGGCCGGGCCTCCGCCGTCTACGACCGCTGCCACTTCCGCACCCTGGTCCGCCCCGACCTGGCCTCAGCGCCCCACGGCTTCGTCTTCGCGCCCAGCACCGCCGGGGCCGGCCCGCACGGCTTCCTGGTCCTGCGCTCGCGGGTGACCAGCACGGCCCCCGACGGGTACTACAAGCTGGCGCGCCCCTGGGTGCCGTCCTCCGACCCGACCGCGCGCCCGATGCTCACTGTCCGCGAGAGCCGCCTCGGCGCCGGCATCGACGCGTCGGAACCGTACGCCACCATGGCCGCCGGCCACCCGTGGCAGGAACAGCGCTTCGCCGAGCACCGCAACACCGGTCCCGGTGCCCGGATCACCGTCCCGGCGAACCGGCCCCAGCTCAGCGCCTCCGAGGCCCGCGCTCACACCCCGGCCCGCTGGCTGGGCGACTGGCGGCCGCTCGGATGATCCGGAGCGCCGCCGTCGTGCGTTCCGCACCGAGCAGGGCCCGCACCCCCCGTCGAGCGGGGGGTGCGGGCCTCTGCCGGTGCGCGGGGAGGCGGCCGCCGGAGCCGGCCGCCGCGCGGCCGGTCTCCGGCCGGCGCCACCCGTCAGCGCGCGTACGTCTCGTACTCGGCGATCTTCGGGGTGCCGGTCGAGCTGACGATCTCGAAGGTGATCTTCCGCAGGGTCGTGCGCGGGAAGGAGACGGCCCCCGCCCCCTCGCCGGAGGCCAGGACGGTCCCGGCGTCGGCGTCGAGAAGCCGCCAGGCCCTGATGGAGCCCGCGGATCCCGCCGCCTCCCGGATGACGACCGAGGACACGGCGGTGGCGGAGTCCCACTTGATCGAGGCGTGACCGGTCGAACCGGCGGGCGACCAGTAGGTGTTCAGGTCACCGTCCCGCAGATGGCCGAAGCTGGTCCCGGATGCCTTGCTCGATCCGTCGGACCCGGCGCCGATGCTGAGGTTGGTACCGCCGGGCGGCGTGGGGTCGGTGGGGCCCGGGGTCGGGTCGGTGGGGCCGGGCGTGGGCTCGGTCGGCGGCTGGGTCGCGCAGTTGCCGTCCGAGACCTTCAGTCCTTTGCCGGCGCCCGCCGTACGGCTCACGACGTCCGGCACACAGCCGGCCGCGTCGGGGGAGTAGGCGTAGGGGATGCTGACGGTGGTGGTGGACTTCATGTCGGGCCCGGCCGGGTTGTTGTCCTTGCCGGGGCTCGACCAGGTCACGTTGTCCAGCGTGTTGCCGGAGGTCTGCCAGTAGCCGGCGGCGTCGGTGTAGAAGGTGCCGAGGACGTCCTTGGAGTCCTCGAAGTAGTTGTTCTCCACCTTGGCGCGGGCACCGGCGCGGGAGTTGATGCCGGACGAGTTGATCCGCACGTAGTGGTTGTTGAACATGTGGCCGACGCCGCCCCGCAGCAGGGGCGCGCGGGAGTCGATGTTCTCGTACAGGTTGTGGTGGTACGTGACGAACCCGTTGGAGACGTCGCTCTCGCTGGAGCCCACCAGGCCGCCGCGGCCCGAGTTGCGCAGGATGCTGTAGGAGAGCGTCACGTAGCGGGTGTCGGCCTTCATGTCGAAGAGGCCGTCGTATCCCTCGGACTCGCCGCCCGACGCCTCCAGGGTCGTGTGATCGACCCAGACGTTCCGGACACCGGACTCCATGCCGATGGCGTCACCGCCGTTGGAGGTGGGGGAACCCGACTTCTTGACGTTCTTGACGGTCACGTTCTGGATGATGATGTTGCTGGACTCGCGGATGTGGATGCCGATCTGGTCGAAGACGGCGCCGCCGCCGACGCCCACGATCGTGACGTTGCTGATCTGCTTCAGCTCGATCACGCCGTCGGCCGTGTTGCAGCTGCCCCCGGAGACCTTGCTGGTGTTGCCGTGGTTGATGGTGCCTTCGACCTCGATGACGATCGGTGTGCCGGCGGTGGCGCGGCCGCACAGGGCCGTGTGGATCGCGGTGCCGGTGGTGGCCCGTACCGTCTGCCCGCCGGCGCCGCCGGTGGTTCCGCCGTTCTGGGTGGCGTAGCCCGTGGCGCTGCCGGCCGCGGCCGAAGCCTCGGGCGCCGTCAGGACGATGCCGCCGGCCGCGGCAGCGAGAGCCAGGGTGGCCAGTGCCGCCTGCAGCCGTCGTGTGACGGGTTGCCTCATGTTCGTCTCCCTGTGTCTTCGGGTGGCGGGGTGCTGTCTTGATGTCAGGTGCATGTCATTCAGGGAGCGCTCCCGTACGCGTCCTCGGGCTCCGTTGCTCAGGGGGTTCTCGGCCGCGGCTGGAAAGCGCTTTCCCTGTTCCTGTCCAGCGAACATAGAGGGGGTGAACGGCTCTGGCAAGGTGCGTGCGGCTGCCGGATTCTCGCGCCGTGCGACACTTTGGCGATCGCGAAAACTGCCTGGTGAGAGGGTTTTCTTCGGTGATCGGCCGCTGGGGCGGAGGTCGATCGGGGTGCGTGATGCGCCGAGCGCGCCGCGCGCCGCCGGGTGGCGCGCATGCCTTCGGGGGCCTCGGTGGAAACGCTCGTATGGAAGCGCTCCCATTCCACCGTCGCGGCCGCCACCGTGGGCCACCCCGCCGACCGGGCCACGGTCGTCGGCCCCGTCATCTCCGCCGCCCACCGCGACCGGGTGGAGGCGTATGTGGAGCTGGGTCGGAGGAGGGCGCGCGGGTGGTCACGGGTGGCGCCCGGCCCGCCCACCTGGACCGGGGTTTCTACGTGGCCCCCACCCTCCTCAGCGGCTGCACCCCGGCATGCGGGTCGTCCGCGAGGAGATCTTCGGACCGGTCGTGGCGGTCGTCCCCTTCGACGACGAGGAGGAAGGCGTCGCGCTGGCCAACGACAGCGACTACGGCCTCATCGACTACGTCTGGTCCGGTGATGTCGCCCGTGCCTTCCGCGTCGCCCGGCGGCTGCGGGCGGGGCCGGCGTCAACACGGTCGGGCGGAACATGGAGGCCCCGTTCGGCGGGTTCAAGAAGAGCGGGGTGGGGCGGGACGTGGGCTCGTACGCCCTGCACGCCTACAGCGAGACATAGACGATCGTCTGGCCCGGATGAACCTGTCGCTGAGCGGCGCGGGAAAATTTTGAACCCACCCAAAACGGACAGGGCTACGGTTACCGTACGTCGCCACGCTCGGCTGAGTGGCATGCATTGCAAGGCTTCACGCGAATGTGACCTTGCATTAATGAAGTGTTTCGGGGGAGTTGGCTGTTGCATCCAAGGGTGAGACGTTGGAGTCTCACGCTCCGGATGTGGATATCGCAGCGCATAGCGTCCTTCTCATGACTCAGCTGGACGCGCGGCCACGGGCCGGAGACACGGTACGGGGGAGCGCCTCGGCCGACGGTGGCAGTGGCGGCGTACGCGGCAAAGGGCTCGGCGGCAACTCCGTCGGCCTCATGGGCAGCGCGGTCATCGGCGTCTCCACCGTCGCGCCCGTCTACTGCCTGACGTCCACCCTCGGCTCCACCGCCGGAGAGGTCGGCGTGCAGATGCCCGCCGTCTTCCTGGCCGGGTTCCTGCCGATGCTGCTCGTGGCCTTCGCCTACCGCGAGCTGAACAGGGCGATGCCGGACTGCGGCACCTCCTTCACCTGGACGGTGAAGGCGTTCGGCCCGCGCGTCGGCTGGATGTGCGGCTGGGGCCTCGTCATCGCGACGATCATCGTGCTGTCCAACCTGGCGGGCGTCGCCACCTCGTACTTCTGGCTGCTGGCGGGTGAGATCACCGGCAGCGCTTCGGTGGCCGCCCTGGACGACAGCAAGCCCGTCCACATCATCACCTGCCTCGCCCTCGTCGCCGTCGCCACCGCGATCAGCTACCGGGGCATGACCGCCACCAAGGGCATCCAGTACGCCCTGGTCGGTCTCCAGCTGGTCGTCCTCGCCCTGTTCGTGACGATGGCGCTCGGCAAGGCCGGCGGCGGCGGCCCGGACTTCGCGTCCTCGCTCGACTTCTCCTGGTCCTGGCTGAACCCCTTCGCCGTCCAGTCCTTCGCCGCCTTCACGGCGGGCCTCTCCCTCTCCATCTTCATGTTCTGGGGCTGGGACGCCTGTCTGACCGCCAACGAGGAGACCACCGGCAGCGAGAAGACCCCCGGCCGCGCGGCCCTCATCGCCATGGTCGTCCTGGTCGGCTCCTACCTCGCCACCGGTGTCGCCGCCCAGATGGCCGTCGGCTCCGGCACCTCCGGGCTCGGCCTCGCCAACCCGGACACCTCCGACAACGTCTTCGCCGTCCTCGCCGGACCGGTGATGGGCCCCGGCCTCGGCGTCCTGCTCTTCCTCGCGGTCCTCGCCTCGGCCGCCGCCAGCCTCCAGACCACGTTCATCCCGGTCGCACGCACGGTGCTCGCGATGTCCGCGTACGAGGCGATGCCGGCCTCGTACGCCAAGGTCCACCCCCGCTTCAAGACGCCCGGCCGGGCGACGATCACGGCGGGCATCGGCACCGGCGTCTTCTACACCGTGATGACGCTGGTCAGCGAGCACGTCCTGGTCGACACCATCTACGCGCTCGGCCTCATGATCTGCTTCTACTACGCGCTGACCGCCTTCGCCTGCGCCTGGTACTTCCGGGCCGAACTGACCCGCTCCGCCCGGGACCTGGTCTTCAAGGGCCTCTTCCCGCTGCTCGGCGGCATCCTGCTCGCCGCCGTCTTCGCCAAAACCCTCTACGACATGTGGGACCCGGCGTACGGCTCCGGCTCCTCGGTGTTCGGCGTCGGCTCGGTGTTCGTCATCGGGGTGGGGCTGCTGCTCCTCGGCGTGGTGCTGATGGTCGCGATGGAGCGCCGCAGCCCGGCGTTCTTCCGGGGTGAGGTCCTCACGAAGGAGACGCCGGCGCTCGTGGTCGAGGACTGAGGTCCAAAGCGGTCGAGGGGCGAGGGGCGCGGGGCGGGGCCTCGGTCGTGGAGGTCCGCTCGTACGATGAGGCCATGACACGAGCTTCGGCGGGACGCCTGCTCCAGGTGGTCGGAATCGCTCATGGCGCCATCGGTGCGGTGATCTACCGCGATGTGTTCGCCGATATCGGGCGGGGGCCCGTCGTCGGCTCCGTCCCCGACCGGGGCGACCGGGCCGCCGCCTTCTGGTTCATGGCCGCCGCCCCCACGCTGTGGATGGGCGGCCGGCTGCTGCGCTCGGCCGAGGAGCGCGGGGACCTGCCGGCCCAGCGCGCGGCGGGTGTCGTCCTGGCCGCCGTCGGCGCGGTGGGCACGGTCGCCATGCCGAAGAGCGGCTTCCCGAGCCTCGTGGGGATCGGCGGGGTGCTGCTGCGCAGGTCGCTGCGGTCCACGGGCGCGTAGTCGCCGCGACTCAGGGGCGCGTGGTCGCTGCGTGCACGGGCGCGTGGTCGCTGCCGTCCATGGGCGCGCAGAGGCCCCGGCCGGCTTGCTCGCCGGGGCCCTTCGTCGTGCGGTGGCGTCAGGTCCGCGAGTCCTACGGCCGCCAGTAACCCAGCGCGTTCACCCGGTCCTTGGGCAGGCCCAGCTCCTTGCGGAGGTACGCCGACAGGGTCCGGGTCGTCGACGTGTCGCAGGCGACCCAGACGTACGCGTCCGAGTGGTCCGCGCCCAGCGCCTCCGGCAGGGCCGCCTTCACCTCGGCGACCAGGTGTGCGCCCGCCTCGCGGCGCTCCACGTGGTGCAGGGTGTGGTGGGCCTCGTCGAGGCGGAACGGCAGTTTCCGGTCGTCCTCGTGCGCGGTCTCGAACCAGATGGTCGCCGAGGTGGACGGGACCGCGTCCAGCAGGGAGTTGATCGCGGGCAGCGCCGCCGCGTCACCGATCACGAAGAGCCGCTTCGGCGCCGGGTCGGGCAGCGTGAAACCGGTGCCCTGGAGCGTCGCGTCGATCGTGTCGCCGGCCTCGGCCGCTCGCGCCCAGTCGCAGGCGGGGCCCTCGTGGAGGGCGAATTCCAGACTGAAGGTCCCGGCCTCGGGGTCCGGGTCGACCAGGGTGTAGGCGCGCTGGTGCGGTTTTCCGGCCGTCTCGAACCAGAGCCGCACCCACATCGTGGGGTGCGCTCCGCCGGTCGCGGCGAGCAGCCCGCCGTCGGTCAGGTGCACCCGGCGGTAGCGGTCGGTGACTTGCTCGGCGCCGGTCACGGTGAACGTGAAATCCCGTCCCCGGAACAGTTTGAGAACGACGCCTTCCCAGCCATGCCCCACGGTGCTCCCCAGCCTCTCCTACCGCCCCGGCCCACTGCCCAAAGGGTCGCTTTAGGTTAGGCTAGCCTAAATTTCAGGGGCTGGGGAGTGGCTGAAAACCACCGGGAGCAGGGGACGGGCAGGGCGATGACCGCTGGCGTCGACGGCGAGAGGCCGGGCGAGAGACGGAACCGGGCGCGGGGCGAGGAGCCCGGGGGACACGAGGTCTTCAGGGACGACTGGGGGATCCCCCACCTGCGGGCCGCCGACGCCCTCGCGCTGGCCCGCGCGCAGGGCCACGCCACCGCCCTCGACCGGGCCTGGCAGCTGGAGACCGAGCGGCACCGGGTGCTCGGCACCAGCGCCTCCCACCTCGGCGCGGACGCCGTCGACTGGGACCGGTTCGTCCGGCGGGCCCGGATCGCCGACACCGCCCGCCGCTGCTTCGACCGCCTCGCACCGCAGACCGCCGCCTGGGTGACGGCGTACGTCGACGGCGTCAACGAAGGCCTCGCCGAAGGGGCCGCGCAGGCACCCGAGTTCGTCGCCGTGGGCCTCGCGCCCGGCCGCTGGGAGCCCTGGACCCCGCTCGGCGTCTGGCTCTCCACCCACATCCTGTTCGCGGGGTTCCCGACCAAACTCTGGCGCGAAGAGGTGGCCCGTCGGCTCGGCGAGCACCGGATGACCCTCTTCGCCACCGACGGCCCCGGCACGGCGGGCAGCAACGGCTGGCTGCTCACCGGCGCCCGCACCGCCACCGGCGCCCCGATCGTCGCGGGCGACCCGCACCGCTTCATCGAGGACCCCGGCGTCTACCAGCAGATCCGCCTCGCCTGCCCCGAGTTCGACGTCGTCGGCCTCGCGGTCCCCGGCATCCCCGGCATCGCCCACTTCGGGCACACCGGCCACGTCGCCTGGGCGATCACCAACGCCATGGCCGACTACCAGGACCTCTACCGGGAGCGGTTGCGCCGCACCCCGGACGGCGGAGTGGAGGCGCTCGGCCCGGACGGCTGGTACCGGGCCCACGCCCACACCGAGACGATCGAGGTGGCGGGGGCGGAGCCGGAGCAGGTCGAGGTGATCGAGACGGACCGGGGGCCGGTGATCATCGGAGGCGACCCCGAGTCCACCGCCTCCGGGGAGGGCATCAGCCTGCGCTACCCGCCCCGCGTCACCGGCGAGCTCGGCTTCGACGCGCTCCCCGCGCTGCTCGGGGCCCGTACGGTCGCCGATGTCGACACCGCTCTCGACCGCTGGGTCGAACCCGTCAACGTGGTCCTCGCCGCCGACACCGCCGGAGGCACCCTGCACCGCGTCGCCGGGCACGTACCCGTGCGCCCGTACGCCAACCGGCTGCGGGTCGTTCCCGCCGAGGACCCGGCGTACGCCTGGCGCGAGGGCGAGGCCGTCCCCCTGCCCCGTACCGAGGTCGACCGCTCCGACAGCTCCGGCGGCTCCGACGGCGGCGGCTCCGACGGGATCGCGGTGATGGCGAACGAGCGCGGCCTCGCCGCCCCGCTCGGCGTCGAGTTCGCACCCCCGCACCGGGCCCGCCGGATCCGGGAGGTGCTCGACGCGGACACCGACTGGACCTCCGACGCCCAGGCCGCCGTCCACACCGACACCCTCCTCGCCTCCTCCCGCCCCCTGCTGTCCCTGCTCGCCGAGGCCCCCGGCCTCGGCCCCGCCGCCGACCACCTCCGGGGCCGGCTGCTGCGCTGGGACCGCCACATGGACGCGGACAGCACCGACGCGACCCTCTACGCCCGCCTGCGCGGCGACGTCGTCCACCGGCTGGCCGCCCACCCCGCCCTGAAGAGCCTCACGGGCGAGGACGACCCCTGGCGCTCGCCCGCCTACCCCGCGCTCTTCCGCCCCTGGCTCGCCGCCGTTCCCCGGATCGGCTACGCCCTGGAGAGCCTGCTCACCGTCGGACTCCTGCCGTACGAGGACCGGCTGGCGCTCGTCGCCGCCTCGGCCGAGGCCGTCGCGGGGGCGGCCGAGGAAACCCCGCCCGGCCCGTGGGGCGAGGTGCACCGGCTCTCCCCCTGGCAGGCCCTCCCGGACCGCACGCCCGCCGGCTCCGACAGCGCTGACGGCTCCCTCGGCTCCGTCGGTTCCGGCGCGGAGGCGATCCGGCCGGGGGTCGCGGGCGACCACGACTGCGTGCTGTCCACCTCCAGCGTCCCCGGCGTCACCGATCTGTTCGCCCGGGGCCCGGCCGCCCGGTACGTCTGGGACCTGGCCCGTCGCGAGGACAGCCGGTGGGCGGTCCCGTTCGGCGCGTCCGGAGTCCCCGGATCCGCCCATCACCGCGACCAGACGCCCCTGTGGGTACGGGGTGAGCTCGCCCCGGTCGTCACGGACTGGAACCTGCTGCACCGCACGACGCACCACAGCACGACGCACCACAGCACGACGCACCACCGCACGACGTCCCACCGCACGACGCGCCATCCCGAGGAGAACCCCGCCGTGACCGTTGCCGAACCCGTCGCCCCCGCCCTCCGCCCGGCCGTCCACGAGCAGAAGGTCGAGGGCTTCGGCACCGTCCGTCTCGTCCCGGTCGAACCGGCGGCCGACGCCGAGCTGCTGCACGGCTGGGTCACCGAGGAGCGGGCCCGCTTCTGGGGCATGGCCGACCACACCCGCGAACAGGTCCGGGAGATCTACGAGTTCGTCGACTCGCTCCCCACGCACCACGCCTACCTCGCCCTGCGCGACGGGGTCCCGGCCGCGCTCTTCCAGACGTACGAGCCGGACGCCGACCCGGTCGGCGAGTGCTACGACGTACAGCCCGGAGACTTCGGCGTCCACCTGCTGATCGCCCCCGCCGAGGGCGAAGGAGCGGTGAAGGGGTACACGGAGGCCCTGCTCACCGCGTTCATCGCCTATATCTTCAGCGACCCGTCCCACCTGCGGGTCATCGTGGAACCCGACACCCGCAACGAGAAGGCGATCGCCCGGATGGTCCGGATCGGGTTCGAGCTGGGCCCGGAGATCCGGAAGCCGGAGAAGACGGCCCGGCTCGCGTTCCTGACGAGGGCGGCGCTGGGACTGGCGTAACGGAGTCGCGGGCGTAACAACGTTCCGGGGCGACGGCCATCTGTCGTCACGGCCGTCTGTTTCAACGGCCCTCCGGCGCAGCGGAGTCACGGAGCCGGGTCCGCCCCGTCCGGGTGCAGCTCGCCGCCCGGGCGGAACAGCCGCCTGGCCACCGCGTGCCCGCGCTCCGCCGCCATCCGGAACCACGGCTCCGCCGCCGCCAGACCTTCGCGCTGCTCGACCAGGCGGCCCAGCTCCCACATCGACTCCACGTCACCGGCCTTCACCGCCTGCCGCAGCAGCCGCTCGGCCGTGTCGGGGCGCCCCTCGGCACGGGCGGTGAGGGCCAGCGTCCGCAACCCCCGCACCGCCCGGGCGTCCCCGGCCGCGGCCGCGGCCGCCAGCGCGCGCGGATCGGCGGGGCGGCGGTACCGGTTGCCCAGGATCAGCAGGATTCCCAGCACCCACATGATCCAGCTCAGGCTGATCAGCGTGCCGTTGCCGGTGATCACCCCGGTCAGGCTCAGCGCACCGCCCGCCGGCAGCAGGAAGTACCCCAGCCCCGGCCCCACTCCCGGTCCCATGCCCGCTCCTCTCCGCCCGGCCTCTCCGCCAGGCGTGCTTCGTTCCTTCCCGCCTCTCAGCCCGCCGTACCGGTCTTCGCGTCGAGGAACACCGGATTGGTGAGCGCCGCGAACGCGCCCGGCAGCCCGGGGACGGCCGGTGCGTGCCGGACCTCGGCGCGCACGTACGCGGCGTGGGCGGGGGTCGTACGCCACTCCACCACGCCGGCACCCGCCGCGGGCAGCGGGGAGGTCAGCAGGACCCCCTGATCGGTGACCAGGCGCACCGTGCAGTCGGCGGCCGCCCCCGACACCTCCAGCCGTACGGTCACGGGAGCGTCCGCCGCCGCCCGCAGCCGCTCGCCGATGCCCGCGTGCCCGCCCCGCCCGTCCGTCGCCGCGAAGGACAGGGTCAGGGCGGCGGACTCGGCGAGATAGGAGCGGCCCGCCCGGATGCCGGCGAGGACAGCCCGCCGCGACAGCGACTCGGCCAGGACGACGGTCTGCGGGTGGCCCACCCGGTCCGGCTCGCGGTGCGCGTCGCTGTTGCCCATGGCGGGGAGCCAGCGCGTTGGTCCGTCGCCGCCGTCGCCCGGGTTCCGTACGGCGGCCACCAGCGCGTTGTCCCACTCCGCGAGGGCGACCTCGTCGTCCGGGGTCCAGGGTCCGTTCCACACCTCGACCGCGTCGGCGTCGGCGAAACCGAACTTCCAGGTGCAGCCGATGCACGTGGCGTGCGGATGGGCGGGCACGACAAGCCCTCCGGCCCGCCGCACCTGGTGCGCGTACCGGCCGAAGCGGTGGTCGCGGGCCCGGTAGCGCCAGTCGACGAAGACGCCCGGGTCGGTGCCGACGGCCAGCACGTGCCCGTTGCGGGTGGTGATCTCCTCTCCGGTCAGGATCAGCAGGTCGTCACCCCACAGCCCTTCCCACGCGGCGTGCGCGGAGGTGGTGTTGTGCTCGCTGCTGTTGATGAAGTCGAGCCCGGCGGCCCGCGCGGCGGCGGCCACCTCGGCCGGGGTGCGCCGGCCGTCGGAGTGGACGGAGTGGACGTGGCAGTCGCCCCGGTACCAGGCCCGGCCGCGCCCCTTGGCCCGCTCGGGCGGGTGGACCGGCGCGGGCGTGCGGGCCGGCTCGCCGAAGCGGAGGGTGACGGTCACCTCGTACGGAAGGCCCTCGGGGGCGACGGTGTAGGGGGCCAGGGCGATGTGCCAGGTTCCGGGGCGTACGGGGCCGGGGAGGTAGCCCGGGGTCGCGTCGTCGGACCGGACGAAGAACGAGGTGCGCGCCCCGCCGGACCAGCCCCGGAAGCCGCGCCCGCCCAGGGCCGTACCGCGTTCGTCGAAGAGGCCGATGTCGAGCGCGTTGCCCTGGGCGCCGGGCGGGACGGGCGGTCTGCCGTACGTATAGGAGACGGCGAACTCGGCCGCCCCGCGCGGGACCTCGACCGGGAGGTACACGTAGTCGGGCGAGCCGGCGGGCAGGGTCCCGCGCACGGTCCGGGTGCGGTGGGTGCCGTCGGCGCCGGGCCCCGGGCGGCCCTCTGAGCGGTCCTCGGCGTGGGCGAAGTTCACGGTGGCCAACGTCAGGCCGGTGGCGGCGGTCGCGGCGAGGAGGCCGCGCCGGTTCACGGCGGTGTTCACGACGGGGTTCACGGCGGGGTTCATGGCCGTCACGGTCTCGGATTTCGCCGACATACGGCTTACGTTGGCGCTTCGCACGGACGACGTACAGAAGGACGACGTAACAAGACGCCGTAGGGAACGGCGACGACCACGGAGGTGGCTTCGATGCGGATTTGCACCACGATCTTCCTCACCGACGAGACGGTGACCCCGGTCCGGCTCGCCCGCGAGCTGGAGCAGCGGGGGTTCGGCGGGCTGTATCTGCCCGAGCACACGCACATCCCGGTGAGCCGCCGTACGCCGTACCCGATGGGCGGTGAGCTGCCCCGGGAGTACGGCCGCACCCTGGACCCGTTCGTCGCCCTCGGCCAGGCCGCCGCCGTCACCGAGCGCCTGGCCCTGGGCACCGGCATCACGCTGGTCGCCCAGCACGACCCGATCGACCTGGCCAAGCAGGCGGCGACCCTGGACCATCTCTCCGGCGGCCGGTTCACGCTCGGCGTCGGGTACGGCTGGAACGTGGAGGAGGCCGCCGACCACGGGGTGGAGTGGGCGACGCGCCGGGACCGGGTCCGGGACCGGATGGCGCTGATGCGGGCCCTCTGGGCGGACGAGCCCACCGGATACGCGGGCGCGTCCGGCTCGGTGCAGGCCAGCGAGGCACACCCGAAGCCCTTCCAGCGGCCCCGCGGCCCGGTCAACGGCCCGCGCACCCTGATCGGCGGCGGCGCGGGCCCGAAGCTGTTCGCGCACATCGCGGAGTACGCCGACGGCTGGCTGCCCATCGGCGGAGGGGGCCTCACGCAGTCCCTGCCGAAGCTGCGGGCGGTGTGGGAGGAGGCCGGGCGGGACCCGAAGAGCCTCCAGGTGGTGCCGTACGCGGTCCTGCCGAGCCCCGGGAAGCTCGCCCACTACGCGGAGCTGGGCATCGAGGAGGTCGTGCTCCAGCTGCCCCCGGCGGACGAACCGGAGGTGCTGCGGACCCTGGACGCGTACGCCGCGTACCTCTGACCTCCGCGCAGGGGCCCTCCGGGGCCGCCGGTGCAACCGGGCCCGCCGACAAGGCATCCTTACTCACCGGGGAACGCATACGCGGGCCGGAGGTCCGCCCGGGTGGGGAGTGGAATGAACAGGCCGTTGCGGCACATAGCCATCTTCTGCGGGCTGCTGGTGCTGGCCCTGCTGCTGCGGGTGAACTGGCTCCAGCACGTCGACCGCCAGGAGCTGGCCCAGCACGAGAAGAACGCCCGGGTGCGGTTCGAGCGGTTCTCCACCCCGCGCGGCGACATCATCGTCGGCGGGAAGGCGATCACCGGGTCGAAGGAGACCGAGAGCCGGGACTACGCGTTCCGCCGGACCTACAAGAACGGTCCGATGTACGCGCCCGTCACCGGCTACGCCTCCCAGTCCCGGGGCACCTCGCTGCTGGAGCGGACCTACGACGGCATCCTCAGCGGCCAGGACGACCGGTTCGCCTTCCGGCACGCCAAGGACGTCCTGACGGGGCAGCCCCGGCGCGGCGGCGATGTGATCACCACGATCGACGCCAAGGCGCAGAAGGCCGCCTACAAGGGACTGACGGACCTGGGCGCCCGGGGCGCGGTGGTCGCCCTGGACCCGCGCACCGGAAAGGTGCTGTCACTGGTCTCCACCCCCTCGTACAACCCCGAGGTCTTCGCCGGCATCACGTACAAGGAGAGCGAACGCTTCACCGCGCTGGAGAAGAAGAAGGGCAAGCCGCTGGCCAACCGCCCGCTGCGCGAGACGTACCCGCCCGGCTCCACCTTCAAGATCCTCACGGCCGCGGCGGCGCTGGAGCACGGCGTGGTCACCGACGTGGACGCCCGGACGGACGCGGTCTCGCCGTACCCGCTGCCGCTCTCCTCCAACAAGATCGGCAGCGAGGCGGGCGACGCCGTGTGCAGCAAGGCGTCCATGAAGACCGCCATGCAGTACTCCTGCAACAACGTCTTCCTCGACGCCGCCGCCGAGCTGGGCGAGGACCGGATGCGGGAGACGGCGGAGAAGTTCGGCTTCAACGAGGACGTGTACGCGGACGAGTTCGGCGACATGCTCGCCACGAAGAGCCTCTACCCGCCGAAGCTCGACAAGCCCGGCACGGCCCTCACCGGCATGGGCCAGGGCAGCCTGACCAGCACCCCGATGCAGATGGCGATGGTCACGGCGGCCCTCGCCAACGACGGCAAGCTGATGCAGCCCTACATCGTCGACGAGCTGCGCGGCCCGGACCTCTCCACGCTGGAGAAGAACGAGCCGATGGAGATGAGCCAGGCCGTCTCGCCGGAGACGGCGAAGAAGGTCCAGGAGATGATGGAGCACACCGCGAAGGAGGGCAGCGCCCAGCGCGCCCTGATCGACGGTGTCACGGTCGGCGGCAAGACGGGCACCGCCCAGCGTGGCGTGAACGTCCGCGACGAGGTCCCGTACGGCTGGTTCGTCAGCTACGGCAAGAAGGACGACGGACGTTCGGTGGCGGTCGCGGTGTTCATCGACCCGACGGACATGGACATCTCCCGCTCGGACATCTCGGGCGGCCGGCTGGGCGCCCCGATCGCGAAGAGCGTGATGCAAGCGGTGCTGGGGGACTGAGGGGGCGCTCACTTCAGCCCGTCCGGCGCGGGCCCGTGATCCCAGCCCGTCCGGCGTTTGAGGACGGAACCCCTGTTCGGGTGTGCGGAGCGAGACGAGGCCCTGGGGCGCATGCTCCCGGCCGGGACCACCCGGGCCCACCTGGACGGTTCCGTCCTCAATCGCCGGACGGGCTGAAACGGCCGCGCGCGTTCTCGTGCCCTCAGGGGGCGAGCAGGGCGGTGAGCATCCGCCGTACGACCAGGGCCAGTTCGGCCGGGTCCGGTGCCGGGCGGCTCGCGGCCGGGGCGCCGACGATGCGGTCGTACAGCAGGCCGTCCGTCCAGGCGACGAGCAGGTCCGCCGCCTGTTCCGGATCGGGGGCGCCGAGCGACGCCAGCAGGGCGGCGGCCCTGGCGCGTGCGGCGCGGCCGGCGGTCTCCAGGTCGGCGCGGAGTTCCGGGCGGCGGGTCGCCTCCAGGCTCAGCTCGAAACGGGCCAGTTGGCGGTCCCGTTCCGTGGTCAGCCAGCGGTGCAGCAGTGCGGCCAGGGCCTCGGCGGCGGAGTCCGGGTCCGGGACCCCGTGCCGCTCCTCCCAGCGGTCCACGTCGGTGACCGTCAGCGTGGCCAGGCGGAGGTAGCAGGCGCTGATCAGGGCGGATCGCGTGCGGAAGTAGTACGACGTACTTCCGACGGGCAGCCCCGCCGCCGTGTCGACCGCGCGGTGGGTCAGGCCGCGCAGACCTGCGGCGGCCACCGTGGCGATGGCGGTGTCGGCGATCAGGTCCCGGCGGTCGGGGAGGGGAGGAGGCATGGTCCGCACTCTATAGGTGTAGAGTGCCGACCACGGCCCTCTACGGATGTAGAGGGCGTGCGTGGGGAGGCGGTCCTTATGGGTGTTCGACATGCTGTCGTGGCCGGAGGCGGGATCGGCGGCCTGACCGCCGCGGTGGCGCTGAGCCGTCGCGGATGGCGGGTGACCGTGTGCGAACGGGCCTCCGCCCTCACGGGGATCGGAGCGGGCATCGTGCTCGCCCCCAACGCCCTGCGTGCCCTGGAGTCGATCGGCCTGGGGCCCGCGGTGTCGGCGGGCGAGCCCCTGGCCGGTGTGCTCGGACTCCGTACCCCCGACGGGGCGTGGCTGAGCCGGACCGGCGCCACGGCCTCCCGCTACGGGCCTCCCGCCCGCGCCGTCCACCGCGGCTTTCTGATCGACGCCCTCGCCGCCGCCCTGCCGCCCGGTGCGCTGCGCCTCGGCGTCTCGGTGGGCGGGGTGGTCGAGGCCGCCGAGGGTGCGGTCGTGGTGCGTACGTCGGCGGGGGAGCTGCGGGCCGATGCGGTCGTGGCGGCCGACGGACTGCGCAGCGCGCTCCGGGGACAGCTCTTTCCCCGGCACCCCGGTCCGCGCTACGCCGGTGAGACCGGCTGGCGGGCGGTGCTGTCCGGCGCCGGCCTGCCCGCGCTCCCGGCCGCCGAGACCTGGGGGAAGGGGGAGCGGTTCGGGATCGTCCCCCTCGCCGACGGCCGGGTCTATGTGTACGCGACCGCCGTCACCGGCCCCGGTACGCGGCCGGCCGACCACCGTGCGGAGCTGATCCGCCGCTTCGGCGCCTGGCACGATCCGATCCCGGCACTGCTGGAGCGGCTGGACCGGCGCGAGCCCGGCCCCGTGACCGTCCTCCACCACGACTTCCACGAACTCGCCGAGCCCTTGCCCCGGTTCCACTCCGGCCGGGTGGCCCTGCTCGGTGACGCCGCCCATGCGATGACACCCAACCTGGGTCAGGGCGGCTGCCAGGCCATCGAGGACGCGGTCGTCCTGGCGCACCTCCTCGCGGGCGGCACCGGCGTACCGGCCGCGCTCGCCGCCTATACGGAGGCCCGGCACGGGCGCACGACGCGGATCAGCCGCCGTTCCCGGCGCATGGGGGACCTCGCCCGGCTCTCCCATCCCCTGGCGGTCTCCGTCCGCAACTTCGCCGTACGGGCCACGCCGTCGGCAGTCACGACACGAGGGCTGGACACGCTCCTCGGCTGGCAGCCCCCGCCCGGCCCGGCCCCGTCCGGCCCGACCTCGCCCGGCCCGGTCCCTGGTTCTGCCCGGGCCGGGCGCCGGTCCGTCGGCATCGAGGAGGAGCAGCAGTGGTGAACACCGCGCTGCCCGCCCGGACTTCCACCGGAGCGGACCCCGTACGGCCCTTCAGGATCGGCGCGTACGGCTTCGTCGTGCTCGGGGCCGGTCACCTCGCCTTCACCGCCGCAGGGGCCTCGGCCACCCCGACCCCCGAGCAACGTGCGGCCGACACGGCGATGCGGGAGTCCACCTTCACCCTGCTCGGCCTGGAGCGCACCACCCTCGACGTCACCCACGGCATGAGCATCGCCATGGCTCTCTTCGTCATCGCCTGTGGTCTGCTGATGCTCGCCGCCGTCCGCCACGCCCCTCACCTCGTCCGGCGGCGGACCGCCTTCGGCCGGGTGTCCCTGGTGACCTCCCTGGCCGCTTTCGGGCTTGCGCTGCTCCTGTTGCCCGCCCCGCCGATCGTCATCCTGCCCATCACCAGCTGCGCGTTCGCCTTGTCGCTGCGGAGAGGAGCCGCGGACTGACGTACGGGCGGGGCCTGTGGACGTCCGGGCGCTCGCCGACCGCCGTACCGCCCCGTTCTGAGCCCCGCCCTCCGCCCCGCCCTCCGCGAAGACCCGGCCGCCCGACAGCTCCGCGTCCTCCCGCACGTCGAAGACGCGGATCACGTTGTCCTTGGTGTCGGAGACGTACAGCCTCTGCTCGTCCGGCGAGAGCACCAGCCCGTTCGGCGCGCCGAAGCAGTCCGCCGCCAGGTGCACTTCGCCCGTGGCGGGATCGACGGGGTCAGCGGTACACAGGCCACGGTCGTGCTGGAGACGTTCTTCGAGCGCCCGGTACCGCTGGAGCCCACGGCCGAGGCGTAACTCCGCCCAGGAGCAACCGCCTCAGCGCACCGACCGCAACGTGCCCCGCCGCACGACTTTCGCCTCCACCGAAGCCGAGGCCGAAGCCGAGCCCGGCTCGGGGGCGGCGCCCGGGTCCGGGGCCGATGACACACCACCGGGCCCCTGCCCCACCAGCCCCACCAACTCCGTCAACGCGTCGATGCGGAAGTCCGCCGTCTCCACCACGTCCGGGTGGTCCGCCCACCAGTGCCCGTACGGCCCCCGCCGCAGATGCGCCGTCCGCAGCCCCGCCGCGGCGGCCGGGAACAGGTCGTCGGCCGGGTGGTCGCCCACGTACAGCGTCGCCTCCGGGGCCGCGCCCGACGCCTCGGCCACCCGTGCGAAGAACTCCGGGTCCGGCTTCCGTACGCCCCACTCGTCCGAGGTGACCACCAGGTCGGCGGGCAGGTCGAGCCCCCGCAGCAGCTCCCCGGCCCGAGCGGTGCCGTCCCCCGCCACCACGACCCGCACGCCCGCGGCCCGCAGTTCGCCCAGCGCGGGCCGGACGTCCTGGTAGAGGTCCGACTCGTCGAGGTGTTCGCCGCGCCCGGCGGCGGCCCGCGCGCGACAGGCCTCCTCGACGTCCATGCCGGGCCTCAGGATCCGCAGCGCGTCCGTGGGCTCGCGGCCCTGGGAGACCGCCGCGCCCACCAACGCACTGAGCGTGTGCGGTGGTACGCCGAGCCAGTCGGCCCAGGACGCCCAGTGCCGGTCGTCGCGTACGAGGGTTTCGCCGATGTCGAGGACGATCGTTTCCATCACCGCTCCGACATTAGGCGCGCGGACGCCGTCAAGCGGCGCATGTCCGGGTGAGTCGGCCCGCACGAGTGACCACGGCCACCTCCCGACCGGCGGTTTCTCCACCGAGGCCCTGGTCCGGCGCAAGCGCCTCGCTCGTATGCTCGGTTCATGACCGATCCCGATCCTCAGAGCGGACGTCCCACCACCAACGCCATGCGGCGCGCGCTCAAACGTGCCCGAGACGGTGTCGCCCTCGATGTGACCGAGGCCGCCGTCCTGCTCCAGGCGCGCGGCGACGACCTCAGGGATCTGGCCGCGTCCGCCGCCCGCGTCCGGAACGCGGGCCTGGAGGCCGCGGGCCGGCCGGGCGTGATCACGTACTCCCGCAAGGTCTTCATCCCGCTCACCCGCCTCTGCCGCGACCGGTGCCACTACTGCACTTTCGTCACCGTCCCCGGCAAGCTGCGTCGTGCGGGGCACGGCATGTTCCTGTCCCCCGACGAGGTGCTGAAGATCGCCCGCGAGGGTGCGGCGATGGGCTGCAAGGAAGCGCTGTTCACGCTCGGCGACCGACCCGAGGACCGGTGGCCGGAGGCGCGGGAGTGGCTGGAGGCGGAGGGGTACGACGACACGCTCGCGTACGTACGGGCCATGGCGATCCGGGTCCTGGAGGAGACGGGCCTGCTGCCCCACCTCAACCCGGGCGTCATGACCTGGACCGACCTTCAGAGGCTGAAGCCCGTCGCCCCCTCGATGGGGATGATGCTGGAGACGACGGCGACCCGCCTGTGGTCCGAGCCGGGCGGACCGCACCACGGCTCCCCGGACAAGGAACCGGCCGTACGGCTGCGCGTGCTCGAAGACGCGGGGCGCTCCAACGTCCCCTTCACCACCGGCATCCTGATCGGGATCGGCGAGTCGTACGAGGAGCGCGCCGACTCCCTCTTCGAGCTGCGGAAGACGGCCCGCGCCTACCACGGTATCCAGGAAGTCATCGTGCAGAACTTCCGCGCCAAGCCGGACACGGCGATGCGCGGCATGCCCGACGCCGAGCTGGAGGAGCTGGCCGCAGCCATCGCGGTGGCCCGGCACATCCTCGGCCCCTCCGCCCGGATCCAGGCCCCGCCGAACCTGGTGGACGCCGAGTACGCGCTCCTCATCGGCGCGGGCATCGACGACTGGGGCGGGGTCTCACCCCTCACCCCCGACCACGTCAACCCCGAGCGCCCCTGGCCGCACATCGACGAACTGGCCCGGAAGACGGCGGACTCGGGCTTCCAGCTCCGCGAACGCCTCACCATCTACCCGGAGTTCATCCAGCGCGGCGAGCCCTGGCTCGACCCCCGGCTCCTCCCGCACGTCCGCGCCCTGGCCGACCCGGAGACGGGCCTCGCCCGCGAGGACGCGATCCCCGCCGGCCTGCCCTGGCAGGAGCCGGACGAGGGCTTCACCTCCTCCGGCCGCACCGACCTGCACGCCACCATCGACACCGAGGGCCGCACGGGCGACCGCCGCGACGACTTCGACGAGGTGTACGGGGACTGGGAGGCGCTCCGCGAGGCGGCGGCCCCCGGCATGGTCCCGTCCCGCATCGACGCCGACGTACGCCAGGCACTGAGCCAGGCGGCCGACGACCCGACGAAGCTCACGGACGACCAGGCCCTCGCCCTGCTCCACGCGGACGGCACGGCGCTGGACGAGCTGTGCCGGATCGCGGACGCGCTGCGCCGGGACGTGGTCGGCGACGACGTCACGTACATCGTCACGCGGAACATCAACTTCACCAACGTCTGCTACACCGGCTGCCGTTTCTGCGCCTTCGCCCAGCGCCGCACGGACGCCGACGCGTACACCCTCTCGCTGGACCAGGTCGCGGACCGGGCGGCGCAGGCGTGGGACGTCGGCGCGGTCGAGGTCTGCATGCAGGGCGGGATCCACCCGGACCTGCCCGGCACGGCGTACTTCGACATCGCGCGGGCGGTGAAGGAACGCGTCCCCGGCATGCACGTCCACGCGTTCTCGCCCATGGAGGTCGTCAACGGGGCGACCCGCACCGGGATGTCGATCCGCGACTGGCTGACCGCCGCCAAGGAAGCGGGACTTGACTCCATCCCCGGCACGGCGGCGGAGATCCTGGACGACGAGGTCCGCTGGGTCCTCACCAAGGGCAAGCTGCCCACGGCCACCTGGCTGGAGGTCATCAGAACAGCCCACGAGGTGGGCCTGCGCTCGTCCTCGACGATGATGTACGGGCATGTCGACCAGCCCCGGCACTGGCTCGGCCACTTCCGCACCCTGGCCCGACTCCAGCAGGAGACGGGCGGGTTGACGGAGTTCGTCACGCTCCCCTTCATCCACACCAACGCCCCGGTCTACCTGGCCGGCATCGCCCGCCCGGGCCCGACGGCCCGCGACAACCGCGCCGTCACCGCGATGGCGCGGCTCCTCCTCCACCCGCACATCACCAACATCCAGACGAGCTGGGTGAAGCTCGGTACGGAGGGCGCGGCGGAGATGCTCCGCTCGGGCGCGAACGACCTGGGCGGCACGCTGATGGAGGAGACCATCTCCCGGATGGCCGGGTCGAGTTACGGCTCGTACCGCTCGATCCAGGACCTGAAGGCCATCGCCGACCTTGCGGGCCGCCCGTCCCGCCCCCGTACGACGCTCTACGGCGAGGTCCCGGCCGAGCGCATCGCGGCGGCCACGGCGTCGGACGGGCACCTGCCGGAGCTGCTGCCGGTGCTGCCGAACTGAGGGAGTTGTGGGCGGGGTGGGCCCGAGGTCGCCCCCACCCCGCCCCCGCTCAGCAGCCCATGGCGGCGAGTCCGGTCGGCAGGTACGACCGGACGAACCGCTCGATGTCTTCGCTGTGGTCGCCCTCGGTGTTCGGCAGCCCCAGGTCGAGGATGTAGTTCCTTCCGGCCTTCGGGCACGGGGCCATCACCACGGACCGGGTGGGGGAGACCACGGCGTTGTCGCTGACGTCCCGGTCGCAGGCCTTGCTCGGGACGGTGTACTCCTCCGCACCCCCGCATCCCGAGATGCCGGCCAGGTCACCGTAGCCGCCCACTCCGGGGCAGGCGTAACGTCGCGGGATGACGAACCCCACCCTCCGGGATGAGCAAGCGGGCGCGCACCTGGACGCGATCCGGCAGTCGTACGACACCGTCGCCACCGACTACGCCCGCTTCGTGAAGGACCCCGGCGCGCTGGACCCGGTGTCGCGCGCCGTCCTGACGGCCTTCGCCGAGTCCGTGACGGCGTCCGGTCTCGGCCCGACGGCGGACGTGGGCTGCGGACCGGGCAAGGTGACCGCGTTCCTGACCGGACTGGGTGTCTCCGCCTTCGGGATCGACCTGTCACCGAGGATGATCGACCTGGCCCGCGCCGCACACCCGGAGCTGCGCTTCGAGGTCGGCTCGATGACGGCGCTGGAGTCGGGCGACGGCGAACTCGGCGGTGTCCTGGCGTTCTACTCCACCCACCACCTGCCGCCGACCGAACTGCCGTCTGTTTACCAGGAGTTCCACCGGGTGCTGGCCCCCGGCGGGCACCTGCTCCTCGTCACCCGGGTCGGCGAGGAGGAGCATCAGCGCCGTACGTACGGCTACGGCGACGGCGACCCCGCACCCTTCGACAGCTACCGACTGCCCGCGGACCGGATCGCCGGGCTGCTGGAGCGGGCCGGCTTCGCGATCACGGCGCAGACGCTGCAAGCGCCGGAGGAGGGCGCGAAGCGGCCGGTGGCCGGCTTCCTGGCGAGAAAGCCGGCCACGGCGAAAGCACCGTAGAAGTGCCTCCTACCGGGCTCACGCCGCCGAGCGTTCGCCCACGGGCCGCCTGCGCAGGCCGACATCGGTGAGGGAGGGCGGGGTCCACACGCCGTCCGGCGGGTAGACGTCGGTGCCGGGGGCGACGATGGCGTCGATACGGTCGAGCGTCTCGTCGTCCAGCGTGAGCGAGGAGCCCTTCAGCAGCCCCTCCAGCTGTTCCATCGTGCGCGGGCCGATGATGACCGAGGTGACGGCGGGGTGGGCGAGGGGGAAGGCGACCGCCAGCTCGGGCAGGGTCGTCCCGATGCTGTCGGCCACGGCGACGAGCTGCTCGACGACGTCCAGCTTGGCGGCGGTCAGCGGGGCCTCCGGGTCGAACCGGTGCGGATGCAGTGCCGCCCGCCCGCTGGTCAGGTCGATGGCCCCGCCCTTGCGGTACTTCCCGGTCAGGAAGCCGGAGGCCAATGGGGACCAGGTCAGCACGCCCATCCCGTACCGCCGGCAGGTCGGCAGGACGGCCCGCTCGATGCCCCGGGCGAGGATCGAGTACGGCGGCTGCTCGGTCCGGAACCGGCCGAGGCCGCGCCGCTCGGCGACGACGTGTGACTCCACGATCTCCTCGGCCGGGAACGTCGAGCAGCCGAAGGCGCGGATCTTCCCCGCCCGCACGAGGTCGGTCAGCGCGGAGAGGGTCTCCTCGATGTCCGTGGTGTGGTCGGGGCGGTGGACCTGGTAGAGATCGATCCAGTCGGTGCCGAGGCGACGCAGACTCTCCTCGACCTCCTTGACGATCCAACGCCTGGAGTTCCCGCCTCGGTTGGGACCTTCGCCCATCGGGAAGTGGACCTTGGTGGCGAGGACGACGTCGTCGCGCCGCCCCTGCAGCGCCTTGCCGACGATGGTCTCGGACTCACCGGCGGAGTACATGTCCGCCGTGTCGACGAAGTTGATGCCCGCGTCGAGGGCGGCGTGGATGACGCGTACGGAGTCGGCGTGGTCGGGGTTGCCGACCGAACCGAACATCATCGTGCCGAGACAGTGCGCGCTGACCTCGATGCCGGTGCCGCCGAGTGTGCGGTAGAGCATGGTCGAGCTCCCTGGTGGGTGCGGGTGGCTGGGACGGGATCCGGATCCGTGCGCGCACTGTAGGACTTCGAGCGCACTCGATGGCAAGCGCGCCGCCCGCCCCGACCTCGTCCTTACGGGAGGCAGCCCTCCGCTTCCATGGCGACGGGCGGTTGGGAGCGCCGGAACTCTTCCAGGATGCGACGGCGCTCTTCAGCTACTTCGCGTCCCACGAGGGATCGTGCTTGTCGGTCACCAGGGCTTGGTACCGGGCCCGGGCTGGGCCCTCGCCTTCCTCCCACTCGCCCCACGCCATGAGTCCTCCGTGAAGCCGTACGTCGCTTCTTCTTCCGCTCTGCGGCTGCCTGTTCACCCACGTTGTCTTTGCTCCTTGATCGTTTGCTGGGCGGGCGACTGCTGGATGACGCCGGGCAGACGGGGGGCGGCCTTCCGTTTCTTTCTGTCATGGCCCGGGCAATTCTTGCGGGAGTCACACCTGTCGTGACGTGCTGCCGAGTCAGGAGCGATATAAGTCATGCGAACCCCGTCGATGCCGGATTTCCCCCGTAAGGTCCGCAGGAAGGCGGCCCCGGCCGTGGTCGGCTCACTTCCCGTGCGCAACCGAAGAGTCGGCCGCACCGCCACCACCCTCGCCGCCGCAGGCCTCCTCGTGCTGGGCACCGCCTCCACCGCCCACGCCGACCCGCCGGGCAGCCTCCCCCAGAACGCGGGTAGTTACGAGCAGGCCTTCTCGCCCGCCTACGACTACGACGGCGACGGCTGCTACGCCACCCCCGCCATCGGCCCGGACGGCACCCTCGCTCCCGGGCTCAGGACGACCGGCGCGATCAACGGCAGTTGCCGGGACCGGTGGGACCTGGACAACTCCCAGACGTACGCCCGCTCCACGTGCAACAACGGCTGGTGCGGCATCGTCTACGCGAGCTACTTCGAGAAGGACCAGGCCGTCCACGGCAGTGGGCTCGGCGGGCACCGGCACGACTTCGAGCACGTCATCTCCTGGGTCAACCAGGCGTCCAACCAGGTGGATTACGTCTCGACCACCCAGCACAGCACCGTCAAGACCTATCCGCGCTCGCAGGTGCGGTTCGACGGTTCGCACCCCAAGGCCGTCTACCACAAGGACGGTCCGAGCACGCACTTCTTCCGGCTCGCCAACGGCAACGACGAGCCGCCGGAGAACCACTACGGCAACTGGCGCTACCCCCCGATCGTCGACTGGAACGGCTTTCCCAGCACGGAGTTGCGCGACAAGCTCATGAACGCCGACTTCGGGGCCGCGACCATCAAGGTCACCGACAAGGACGACCGCTTCCGTAACCTCCTCAACAACTCCAAGCCCGCCGGGATCCCCTTCGACCCCTGGGCCTGAGGGCTGCGGGCCATTACGCCGGAGGGAAGGCGCGTCGGTAGTCGCTCGGCGAGACCCCGATCTGCTTGAGGAAGTGGTGGCGGAGGTTGTTCGCGGTGCCCAGGCCGCTCAGCTCACCGATGCGGGAGATCGGCAGGTCCGTCGATTCCAGCAGGCCCTGGGCGCGCCGCAGTCGCTGGTTGAGCAGCCATTGCAGCGGAGTCACCCCGGTGGCCGCCTGGAGCCGCCGGTAGAGGGTGCGCGGGCTCATCGCGGCCCGCCGGGCCAGGTCCTCGACCGTCAGCGGGCGGTCGAGGTGCGCCCGGGCCCAGTCCAGTACGGGTGCCAGCCCCTTGTCGTCGGTGGCGGGCACGGGCTGCTCGATGAACTGGGCCTGGCCTCCCGGACGGTGGGCCGGGACCACCATCCGGCGGGCCAGCTGGTTCGCCACGTGCGCGCCGAGGTCGCGGCGTACGAGGTGGAGGCAGAGGTCGAGCCCGGCGGTCAGCCCGGCGCTGGTGAGGACGTCGCCGTCGTCCACGTACAGCACCGAGTCGTCGACCCTTACCTTCGGGTAGCGCGCCGCGAGTTGCGACGTGTGCAGCCAGTGGGCGGTGGCGCGGCGGCCGTCCAGGATGCCGGCCTCGGCGAGCGCGAAGGCGCCCGTGCAGAGGGAGACCATGCGGGCACCCGCGTCGTGGGCGCGGCGCAGGGCCGTGATCAGTTCCGGCGGCAGCGGCCGGCCTTCGTCCACGCAGGGGTCGGGCACCGAGGGCACGATGACCGTGTCGGCCGCGGCGAGATCGGCGAGGCCGTAGGGGGTGTGCAGGGACAGCCCGGCCCCGTCGTGCGCGGCGGAGCCCGGCTCCCGCATGCCGCACAGCCGCAGGTCGTACCAGGGGTCCGCCAGGTCGGGCTGCGGCTTCCCGAACACCGTGCAGGGGATGCTCAGTTCGTACAGGTCCCAGGAGGGGAGGTGCATCTCCTCGGTCACGACCACGGCCACGGAACCAGCGTTCATGCGACTCAGCCTATGGCAGGAATTTGGTGGCACCCGTCACCGCTGTCACTTCTCCCGGCCTTCCCGTCCTGCGAGCGTGGTCGTACGTGATCAACCGGCCCGGACGTGGGCAGAGGCAGCAGAGGCAAGGGAGTTGGCGGGACATGGGTACCGAGCGTGCGGCCGTGACGGTCATCGGACTGGGGCAGATGGGATCGGCGCTGGCCGCCACCCTGCTGGAGCGGGGCCACCCGACCACCGTGTGGAACCGTTCGGCTGAGAAAGCGCGGCCGCTGGTCGACCGGGGCGCGCGGCAGGCCGCGACGCCCGAGGAGGCCGTCGCGGCGAGCCCGCTGATCATCGTGTGCGTCCTGGACCACGACGCCCTGCACGCCACCCTCGACCCCGTCGCGGACTCCCTCGCGGGCACATCCCTGGTCAACCTCACCTCCGGCTCCCCCGAGCAGGCCCAGGAAGCCGCCGTGTGGGCCCGTTCGCACTCCGCCGACTACCTCGACGGCGCGATCATGACCACCCCGCCGGGTGTCGGCAGCCCCGAGATGATGTTCCTCTACAGCGGCTCGCGGACCGTCCTCGACACCCACCGCCCGGCCCTGGAAGCCCTGGGCGACCCCCTGCACCTGGGCGCCGAACCCGGCCTGGCCTCCCTCTACGACGCCGCGCTGCTCGGCCTGATGTGGTCCACCCTGACCGGCTGGCTGCACGGCACGGCCCTCGTCGGCGCGGAGAGGATCGAGGCCACGGCCTTCACCCCGGTCGCCGTCCGCTGGCTGAGCGCCGTGACCGGGTTCATGACCACGTACGCCGCCCAGGTCGACTCCGGTCACTACCCGGGCGACGACGCCACCGTCGACGTACAGATCGCGACCGTCGACCACCTGCTCCACGCGGCAGCCGCCCGCGGCCTCGACAACGCCCTGCCCGAACTCCTCAAGGCCACCATGGAACGCACCCGCGACGCGGGCCACGGATCCAGCAGCTACGCCAGCGTCATCGAGGTCCTGAGGAAGGGGGCGGGCACCGCCTGACCGCGGCCGAGCCCTCGCGCCGCTGCGGCAACGGGGGCCGTCAGAAGTGCTCCTCCATCAGGTTGTCCAGGTGCTCGACGTCGGCCGGGCGTACGGAGTCCCGCGGCAGGCGGCGCAGGGTGGCGATGTCCGCGGCGTCGAAGAGGCCCGCCGTCGAAAGCTCGCCGAGTGCGTTCAGCTCGCTCTCCAGGCAGTCCGCGTCCTGCTCCAGGACGGCGGCCGAGGCGAGGAGGGAGGCCAGGGTGCGGGCCTCCCTGCGGTCGAAGGACCGCACCCAGTCGGAGATCGTCTCGCACGCCCGCTCCCGGTCCTTCGCCGATTCCGACACGAGGCTCCGGGTGAGGGCGAGCAGATGCTCGTCGCCGACGGAGGGGGAGGCGGCGGTGGTCGTGGTCGCGGCCGCCTCCGGGGGCCGGGACGGGGGACGAGCCTCGTCGTGGCGGGGCAGACCGCGCAGCAGCGTGTCGAGGTAGCGGCCGAACGGCGGCTCCGCCGGGGCACCGCCCGCGGCGGCCAGCCACCGGACCACACCGTGGCCGAAGACGGTCCAGTTCTGCTCGGCCTGCTGTGCGTCGGCGCCGCCCGCGCGGAACGCGACGATCGCTCTGCCGCGCAGCCGCCCGAACGACTCGGGGTGGTGGCGGTGCGGCCGGGCCACGTGCGCGGCGTATCCCGGCACCGCCAGGAACTCGTCGTGCATCGCCCACGCCAGCCGTGTCAGCCAGTCGAACCAGGTCTCGGCATCCGGCTCGTCCGCCGGTAGCACCCGCTCGACCATGACCCCACTGACGAGATCCAGCACGCCGTCGCGATCGGGCACCCACCGGTAGAGCGACGAGTGCGAGACCCCGAGCCTCGTCGCGAGCTCCCGCATGGTGAGCGTCGCGACGTCCCCCCGCAGGGCGGCCTCGGCGATCCGTTCCCGGCTCAGCCGCGGAGGCCGTCCGGGCCGCGCGTTCCCTCCGGTGCTGTTCATCGGGGCAGCGTACGCAAGGGAGGCGCGCTCCTATTAGTGACCAGTGGTCGCTAATGCTGCTACGGTCGCCCGATGGACGTACGGAGAGCGGTACAGGAACCACGGGAGATCGACGCCTCGGGGCTGCCCATGGACCACGCCCAGGCGGTGATCCTCGATGAGTTGCGCGCCCTGACCAACCACGAGGAGCCGTTCGCGGCGATCCTCCTGATGCCCGCACCGCCGGAGGGGCGTACCCCGCCGACGTCCGGCGACGTGCCCTCCGCCGCCGACCGCATCCGGACCCTCAAGTCGATCCGGCCCGGCCTCACGGCCTTCTGCCGCGGGCTCGCCTTCGTCGCGCCGGCGGACCTCCCGGCGGAGCGCGCGGAGGCGATCCACAGCGGTGAGCAACTCTGGGGCTGCCCGACGTCGGCCACGCAGGACGTGGCGGCTGCCCGCGCCTGGGCGGAGGCGCGCATCAGGGAGTGAGGGCTCAGCCCGGAGAGAGCTGAAAGTGGGCCGTCTGTCTCCCGGTAGCCGGGGGGAATCGGCACGAGGCCCGCGCCCTGTCCGGTGAGGACCTGGGCGCGGGCCCCGCGGTGTACGGGGTGGGGTCAGCGCTCGGCCGCGAACTCCACAGGCCGCCCAGGCGGGGGCGGTGATGAGAAGCGCGGGGCCTGCGGGGGCCTTGACGCAGGCCGTGCTGCCCCTGCGGGGACCTTGACGCAGGCCGCGCTGCCCCTGCGGGACGTGCCGCTCTTCGCGCACAGCCGGGGGGTGCGGCTGCCGGACACCGGCGATCGATGGCGGACGGCGGCGGCTCCCGTCGGACCACTGCCGCTGACAGACTGATCCCATGTCGCCGTCCAGCCCCCGCCGCCTCTCCCTCCAGCAGATCGTCGAAAGCCGGCGCCGCGCCGCCTTCGTCGGCCGGGAGGCCGAACTCGGTTTGTTCCGAACCAACTTCATGCTGCCGCCCGAGGACCCCGGGCACCGGTTCGTCTTCCATGTGCGGGGCAACGCCGGGGTCGGCAAGACCTCGCTGTTGCGGGAATGGCGGCAGGCGGCAGGGGAGTTCGGGGCGCTGACCGCATCGGCCGACGAGAGTGCCGACTCCGTGCCGGACGTACTCGCCGCTTTCGCCGCGCAGTTCACCGAGCAGGGGCATCCGCTCAAGGCGCTCGACCGGCTGCTCGCCACCTACCGGCGCGCGCTCCACGAGGCGGCGGGGCGGCTCGCGGCGGACAACGAGGGGTCGGTCGGCGTTCCCTCGCCCGGGGCGCTCGCCGCGGCGCAGGCCGGGCTGATCGCGGCCGGGGCGATACCGGTCGTCGGGGCGCTGGCCGGCGGCCTGGACCCGGCGGTCGTGGCGCGGGGCGCGGGCGGGCTGCGGGCGGTGTTCGGCGGGCGGGCCCGGCAGCAGGAGGAGGCCCGGCTGCTGGCGGAACCGGTCCAGGTCCTCACCCCGGTGTTCGTCGCCGAGCTCGACCGGGTCGCGGACGCCGTGCCCTGGGTCGCCCTGTTCCTGGACACCTACGAGCGCACCGCACCCCAACTGGACCGGTGGCTCGCGGACCTGTTCACCCCCGGGCGGTACGGCGAACTGCCCGCCAACCTCGTCCTCACCCTGGCCGGACAGCGCCGCCTCGACCCCGCGCACTGGGGCGACCGGGGCCGGCTCGTCGCCGACGTGCCGCTGGGCCCGTTCACGGAGGCCGAATCGCGCCAACTCCTCAACGAGCGTGGTGTTATGGCGGAGCCCGTCGTACGGGAAGTGCTCCGGCTCTCCGGTGGGCTGCCGGTCCTGGTGTCGACGCTCGCCGCCAACCCCGGCGCGGCCGGTGAGGCCAACGCGACCGCCGTCGAACGCTTCCTGGCGGGGGAGAGCGACCCGGCCCGCCGGGCGGCCGCGCTCGCCTGCGCGCTGCCCCGCAGGTTCGACGAGGACCTGGTCGCCGTCGCCGTACCGCAGGACGGGCCGCACACCGTGCCCGGGCTCTACGACTGGCTGCTCGAACTGCCCTTCGTCGCCGAGCCGTACAGCGGGCGCTCCCGCTATCACGCGGTCGTCCGGGCCCCCATGCTCCGGCTCCAGCGCACCGGGTCCCCGCAGCGGTGGAAGGCGGCGCACGACCGGCTGGCCGAGGCCTTCGCCGCCCGCCGGGACGCGGCGGCCGAGGGCATCGACCCGGAACGGCTCTGGGCCGAACAGCCCTGGCGCCGGGCGGCTCTGGACGTGCTCTACCACCGGCTGTGCGCCCGTCCCCGCACCGCGCTGCCCGAGGCCCTGCGTGCCGGGATCGACCTCTTCGCCCAGCGGCCGTCCCGCGCCCGGCACTGGGCCCGGACCCTGGTGGACGCGGGCGAGGACGCCGACGACGCCGTACTGCGGGAGTGGGGTCGGGACCTCCTCGCCGCCATAACCGATCACGGCCCGCGCCCCACCGCCGCCCTCGGGCTGCTGCTGACCCGGGCCGAGCTGACCGACCGGGACCGGGCGGCCGCCCTCGTGGTGCGCGCCTGGCAGCATTTCCGGACCGGGGAGCTGGACGCCGCGCTCTCCGACCACGGGCGGGCCATCGCCGTGGACCCGCGCAGCGAACGCGCCCACCAGGGCCGTGCGGTGATCCTGCGGTCCCTCGGCCGCTACGAGGAAGCCCTCGCCGACCTGGACCGGGCCGAGGAGATCGCGCCCGCCTGGGCCTGGGCGGTGCGGGAGAGGGGCGAGACGTACCGGCGGATGGGCCGCCTGGAGGAGGCCCTGGCCGTCCTGGACCGCGCGCACGCCCTGGACCCGTCCGACGCCGTGCCGCTGGGCAGCCGGGGTCTGGTCCGCCATGCCCTGGGCCGGTCCGAGGAGGCGCTGGACGACTTCGACCGGGCGCTCGCCCTGTGGCCGGAGTACGCCTGGGCGCTGGTCCGGCGGGCCCGGGTCCGCACTGCGCTCGGCGACCCGGTAGGCGCCCTCGCCGACCTGGACCGGGCCGAGGAGCTGAACCCCGGGCTGCCCGGGACCGAGGGGGAGCGGGGCGAGGTGTACCGGGCGACGGGCCGGTACGAGGAGGCCGTCGCCTGCTACGGACGGGCGCTGGCCCTGGATCCCGGGTACGCCTGGGCCCACGGCAGCCGGGCCCTCGCTCTGGAGGCCCTGGGGCGGTTGTCGGAGGCACGGGCGGATCTGGACCGGGCGCTGGAGCTGGACCCGGAGTACGGGTGGGCCCGCGCGCAGCGGGAGCGGCTGGGGGCGGGCTGACGGAGAACCGCGCGCATGGTACAGGTCCTGTACCATGCGCGTATGGCGCTGAAACGGACCAATGTGTACGCGGACGACGAGGACCTCGCCCTGATCAAGGAAGCGGCGGGACGCCTGGGCGTGTCCGAGGCGGAGTTGATCCGGGAGGGCATCCATCGGATCGCCCTTGCGCGGCGTGTGTGGGACGAGCCGTTCGTCAGCGACGAGGAGACTTTCGACCTGGGCGGGCCCATCACGCGCGATGACGTACGGGGGGCCGTGAGCGAGGCGTTCGGCGGCCGAGAGCCCCGCGGTCGGGGACACGCCACGTGATCGTCGTCGCCGACACATCCGGGCTGCTCGCCCTCTACAACAGCTCCGATCCGGACCACCTCGCCGCGCGCAAGATCATCGACCAGTGCGGTCTGCTGGTCGCGAGCCCTCTCGTGCTCACCGAGATCCACCACGTGGCGTCCGTCCGGGGAGGCCGCAGGGCCGCCGACCACATCCTGCGCTCGATCAGCAGGCGGATCAGGGAGGCGCGGCTCGTACTGGCACCCCCGACGGCGGAGATCATCGATACGGCACTCGCCGTACGGGCCCGTTACGCGACGCTGAACCTCGATCTGGTGGACGCCGTCAACGTCGCCCTCGCGGCCGAGTACGACACGGACGCGGTGCTGACCCGGGACATCCGGGACTTCCGCGCGCTGCGGCCGCTCGCGGGTCGCTATACGCACTTCCGGATCATGCCGGACGATTTCTGAGGCGTCCCGGGCCGTCCCCCTCACCGGTCAAAAGCGACCTGCGGGACGTCCGTCGACATACCCGCCCGTACCCCGGTCGCCCCCTCTACCGCCCGTTCCCGTTCGATTACAGTGCTTGCGCGGTCGCCCGCAGGGGCCCGCGCGCAGGCGAGCACGTGGTGCCGGGAGCGGCGACGGGAGGGGGCGGGGTGAGCACAGGGACCGCGGCGGTCTGGGGCCGGGCCGAGCAGCAGGACTTCCGCAGCCGGGTCCGCGGGGCCCTGCTCGGCGGGGCCGTCGGGGACGCGCTCGGGGCCGGGGTCAGCGGGCTCGTGCTGGAGGAGATCCGCGCCGCCCACGGGGTCGAAGGGGTCGTCGACTACGTCCCCGCGCACGGCAGACGCGGTGCCGTCACCGCCCTCACTCAGCTCACCCTGTTCACCGTCGACGGCCTGATCCGCGCCCAGGTCCGCCGCGACACCGGCGCCTGGCACCCGCCCACCGATGTGCACCGGGCCCATCTGCGCTGGGCCGCCACCCAGCACGACTGGGGGCCCGACGAACGGCGCGAGGACAACGGCTGGCTGGCCGCCGAGGAGTGGCTCTACGCCCGCCGCGATCCCGCCCGGGAATGCCTGGCCGGCTTCGGGGACACCGTCATGGGCACCCTCGACCGGCCGAAGAACCCCACCGCCCGGGACGCGGGCGCGCTCACCCGGTCCGCGCCCTTCGGGCTCCTCGTCGGCTGGGAGCCGGGGCTCGTGCTCCAACTGGCCGTCGAGTGCGCGGCCCAGTCCCACGGCCATCCCGCCGCCCAGCTGTCCGCCGGAGCCTTCGCCGTTCTGGTGCACGGTCTCGCGCGCGGCGAGAGCCTGGACGGCGCCGTCCAGAACGCGCTGGCCCTGCTCGCCGAACGCCCCGGCCACGAGCCGGTGACCGAGGCCCTGCGCCAGGCGCTGGGCTCCGTGCGCCAGGGCATTCCGGGGCCGGCGCTGATCGAGGCGCTGGGAGCGACCGACGCCGCCGAAGAGGTCCTCGCGGTCGCGGTGTACTGCGCGCTGGTGAGCGAGGACATCCGGCACGGGCTGCGGCTCGCGGTGAACCACAGCGGGCCCTCCCGCGCCACCGGGTCGGTCTGCGGGGCGCTGCTGGGTGCCCTGCACGGGGAAACCGCGCTGCCGCCGGCCTGGCTCGCGGAGCTGGAGGGGCGGGCCACCCTCCTCGAACTGGCCGACGACTTCGCGATGGAGATGACCCAGGGCCCCGCCCTGCACAGCCCGGCTGCCGTCGCCCCGGGCTGGCTGGCCCGCTACCCGCGCGGCTGAGGGGCCGTTCAGCGGCATCCCTCAGACGCGGGATGCGGGTCCCGTGCGGCCGGGGCGACGGGAGGGGAACTCCCGGAGCGGCTGAAGGGGTCGCCCGCGGCGATGGCCACGGTCTTCCGGCCGACGCCGCTGCCCGGTGACCGGATGACGTATGTGAAGCAGGTCGAGGGGGTCGACACCCGGCTGACGTTGCTGTGGTTCCTCCAGGAGGATCCGCGGAGCTGCTGGGCGGAGCGCTTCACCGGCCGGGACGCGGCGGTCGCGGAGGCCGGCCTCGGGAGGGCCGAGCTGGTCGCCCCGTTCGTCCCGACCGTGCCGGGGACGGACCGTTACGTCGACCGGCTGCGGTGACACCGGATACATGCCGAGCCCCCTCGGCCAGGACGGCGAACCGGTCGAGAGGGCTCCATCAGGTGGTGCGGGGTGGTGCGGTGGTACGGGAACGCTGCCGGCTGGTCAGGCGTTGATCGAGCCCGTGGCGACATCGCGCACGAACGCGTTCCACGCACCGGGGACAAAGGTGAGCGAGGGGCCCTCGGGAGCCTTCGAGTCACGTACGGCGATGGACAGAGCGACCGGGGACTTGACCTCGACGCACGCGCCGTTGCCGCCGGAGTACGACGACTTCGTCCACTGGTCCGTAGCACCCTGAAGAATTGCCATGTTCACTCCGGTTCAGAGAGTTGGGGGAGTCGCACCAACCTGATTCCGATTGGCGTGATCGACGCTACTCGCCAAGCCCCGTCCATGAGATGGCCGTTCACTCGACCGGATGGTCTTTCCCCGGTAGATCTTCTGTTGTGACTGGGCGGCGGTGTACCATCCCGCCGCCGCTCACCCCACTGTCCGGATTCAGCTGGTGTACGACTTGGCGATCTTGCTGATGAACTCCCGGGTCTGCTCCACGTTCAGCGCCTGCGCCCGCAGGTGCTCGTACATCACGCTGTAGCGCTGCACGTCGTTCGCCTTCTCCAGGTAGAGATCGCTCGTGACGCCCTCGATGTAGACGACGCTGGAGTCCGCGGCGTCCGGGAACTCCAGGATCGCGTACTGGCCGTTGACGCCCGGGTGCGCGCCCATCTCGAACGGCAGGACCTGCACGGTGACATGCGGCAGATGCGACTGCTCGACGAGGTGTTCCAGCTGGTCGATCATCACCTGCTTGTCGCCGACCACCCGGCGCAGCGCCGACTCGTCGATCACGGCCCACAGCCGCAGCGGATTCTCCGGCGCGTTGACCCGGTCCTGCCGTCGCGACCTCACGTTGACCCGCTTCTCGATGTCCGACGGCGGGGCCTCGGGCAGCGCGCCGCTGATCAGCGCCTCGGCGTACGCCCGGGTCTGGAGCAGCCCCGGAACCATCTGCGGTTCGTACACCCGCAGCGACTCCGCGTCGGTCTCCAGGCCGATGTAGACGCTGTACGGGATGTCGCCGAAGGCGTGCCACCAGCCCTGCTGGCGCGAGTCCTTCGCCATCTGCATGAGCGAGTCGACGATGCGGTGGTCCTCGACCTCGTACACCCCGCAGAGATCGCGCACATCGCGCTGGCTGATGGAACGGCGGCCGTTTTCCAGGCGGCTGATCTTCGACTGCGAGACCAGCAGCCGCTCCGCCACTTCCTCGGCCGTCATGCCTTTGAGTTCGCGCAGGCGGCGCAATTCCTGGCCCAACCTGCGTCGCCTGACAGTGGGATTGACGTTGGACGGCACGGAAACGGCACCTCCGGCTATGTAGCTGTGCGTATCTACTGCTCAGCAGATTGCCACCCCTTGCCCCGGCCGCGCTGGGAAATGGCTACACGCGGAGCCGGGGGGCGTGCGCATCGGCGCGCGGGGTGGCGCACAAGCGCACGGGGCAGCCGGTGATGGTGACTACCGGCTGCCCCGTGCGTGGTGCGGCTCCCGGACCGGGTCGGTGACGACTGACGACGGTACGGCGGTGTGCGGTTTTCAGCTCGCGGCGGTGTGCGCCATGCTCCCGCGCCGGGCCTGTGCTTGCGGCTGCAACGGAACGCCCGCTGCCTGCTGCGAGCGGCGTGGCTGGACCGCCACTCCGTTCTGGACGTCCATCACGGCGTGCGCCACGAGTCCGCCCATCGGGTCGTGCCTGATCAGGTCCCGGAGCCGGGAGCGCGACGAGCGCCCCTCGTTCCCGGGGTACAGGTGCTTGCCGAGTCCGACCGCGTGGGCCAGCGCGGCGAGCGCCGCGGTCCGCGGGTCCGGCGGTACGCCGGTGCGGATCGCACTGTCCAGCCGGTTCCTGATGTCCCGGCTGATCGCCGTCTCCGTCGCCTGGTAGCGAGTCGTCGGCAGCACCCCGCACATCTGGCCCGCCACGGCATGCACCATGCCGCACCGCTCCAGATGAGCGAGATAGATCTGACGCAGCCCCAGCCGGGGCCCGCCGATCCAGTGGACCGCCCGGACCGGGCTGCCACGACGGCGCAGCAGCTCCAGTGCGGAGTCCAGAGTCGGATCTCCTGTCGGCCGTGGCATCACCACGGCGATACGATCCCCGTCAGGGGCTATCCGTCCTGCCAGAGCCAGCTCCACTAGCTGTGCCCCGGCCAGGCCGAGGTCGAGCGACTGCGGCTGCGCTGTGGTACCCGTGGTCGGGTCCAGAGCGAGCAACAGAAGCTCCTCCGGGATTGTTCTGCGGCTCCTGCCCATCCATGCCTCCCCGCGTGGATGTCTGACAGGGTGACCCCTCTCACATTCATCTGTCGAGAGCGCCTGGTCGCTTTGTATGGGAACCAGTAGGTATGTCGTTCTCGTCTAGCAGCTCGGCCAGGGGTTCACACAGGACACTGGTAGATGGTTCGGACAGCGCGGGGTGGCCCCGCAGCGCATGAGGAGGCATCGGTGGCGGGCGAGTCCCCCGACAAAACGGAGCAGCGGAAGTCGTCGGGGACGGCTGCGGAGGAACGCGACCCGCGCTTCGCCGTGTTCCGTGACCCCGGCGCGGACACGGACGCGGACGCCGGTACGGATGCGGACGCCCGTACGGGCAGGGGTGCGGACGCGGGAGCCATGTCCGACACGGCGACCGCGGTGTTCCGTCCCCGGCTGCCGGAGGACGCTGCCCGGCGGGAGTCCGAGCCCGAGGGCGACGCCGAGAGAGCGCCTGTAACGGCCTCTGCGGCCCCTGGAGACGCTGACGCGCCTGCGGGGAGTTCCGAGGGCGCGGGGGTCGCGGAAGGCCGCACAGACGCGGACGCGGACGTGGAGGCGTCCGCGGCGGACGCGGCGGATGCGGAGACGGACGCGGAGACTCCCGCCGAGGGATCGGCGGACGAGCCGGAGGCCGGGAAGCCGGAGACCGGGGAAGGGGACGGCCGGCTGCGTGCTGCCGTGGCCGCCTGGGTCGATGCCGCCGCCGAGGACGAGCCGAAGGCGGAGGAAGCCGAGGAGGCGAAGGCCGCCGAGCCCGGGTCCGCCGCGAAGACGGAGCCGAAGCCGAAGCCGGAACCCGAGCCGGAGGCGAAGGCTGAGCAGGACGACGAGTCGAAGCCCGAGCCGAAGGCCGCGGAGAAGCCGAAGACGGCCGAGAAGCCGAAGGCCGACGCCGAGCCGAAGGCCGACACCGAGCCGAAGGCCGACACCGAGCCGGACAAGACGCCCGACGCCGAGACCGAAGCCGAGCCCGAAACGGATTCCGACTCCCGCTCCGACTCTGACTCCGCCTCCGAGCCGGCCGCCGACGGCGCCTCCGACCTGCGAGGAATCGATCAGCCCACCGCCATCTTCAAGGCGGTCAAGCCGGCCGACCGGGTCGACCAGGCGACGACCGCGCTGAAGCTCCCGCCCCGCGACGACAAGCCCAAGGGCGGCACCGGCACCGGGGCCGGACCCGAGACCGACGCCGAGCGCACGAGCACCTTCGTGCCCCTGCGCTCCGACGACGTACGGACCGGACCCGCGCCCCGCAAGCCGGAGCCGGAGCCGGAGTCCGCGGCCGGACCCGAGGCGCCCGCGCGCACCCCGGAGGCAAGCCCGGCCGCCGCCCCGTCCTGGGCGGCTGCCGAGCGGACCCGGCAGCAGCCGCTGCCGCCGAAGCCGCCGCTCGACCTGCTCGCCGAGCTGACGAACACCCCGCCTCCGCCGGAGACCCCGGTCCGGACCGCCGTACGACGGGTCAAGATCTGGACCCCGCTGGTACTCCTCCTGCTGATCGTCTTTGCGATCGTGCAGGTGATGCGCCCGCTCCCGGAGCCCTCGCTGGAGCTCACGGCGAAGCCGACGTACACCTTCGAGGGCGGGGAGACGGAGCTGTCCTGGCCGGGGCAGGGGCAGTCGGCCGTGATGGTCGACGGCGTCGGGTCGCTCGGTTCCGAGGGTGCGCAGAAGCCGGCCCCGATCGCCAGCGTCGCGAAGGTCATGACCGCCTACGTGATCCTTCAGGGGCACCCCCTCAAGGGTGACGAGGAGGGCGAGAAGATCACCGTCGACCAGAAGGCGGAGGACGAGTCCAAGCGGCCCGACGAGTCGACGGCCCCGCTGACCGAGGGGCAGGAGCTCACCCAGCGCCAGCTGCTCCAGCTGCTGATGATCCCCTCGGGGAACAACGCGGCGCGGCTGCTCGCCCGCTGGGACGCCGGTTCCGAGGACAAGTTCATCGAGAAGATGAACGACGCGGCCGAGGAGCTCGGGATGACCGGGTCGACGTACACGGACCCGAGCGGGCTGGAGAAGACCACCGTCTCCACGGCCACCGACCAGCTGAAGCTGGCGCAGGCCGTGATGCGCAACGACGTCTTCCGGGAGATCGTGGACATGCCCGAGGTCGAGATCGAGGGCATAGACGGCAAGATCTACAACAACAACAATCTCCTGCTCCAGCCGGGCGTGAGCGGCATCAAGACCGGCTCCTCCACCCCGGCGGGCGGCAACCTGCTCTGGTCCGCTAACACCAAGGTCGACGGCAAGATGCTGTGGATCTACGGAGCGGTGATGGGCCAGCAGGCGGGGACCGGCCGGGTCTACGACAGCCTGGAGCTGTCGCTCCAGAACAGCCTGAAGCTGATCAAGGACGCGCAGGAGGCCGCCACCTCGGCGACCGTCGTGAAGAAGGGCGACGTCGTCGGGTACGTGGACAACGGGTTCGGCGGACAGGCCCCGGTGATCGCCACCAAGAACCTGAAGGCGGTCGGCTGGTCCGGCCTGAAGGTCGAGCTCGAGGTCACGGACAACGGCAAGGGCATCGACCACGCCGCGAAGGCCGGGACCGAGGTCGGCTCGGTGACCGTGGGCACCGGCACCGGCAAGGTCACGGCGCCGGTGGTGCTGCAGAACGATCTGCCCGAGGCGGCCTTCGGCGACAAGCTGACCAGGATCGGCTGAGAGCCGGGCCACCGGAGCGGTGGGTGCGGGTCCCGCCCCGCTGCTCCGGTGGCCGCTTATGACAGGGAAGCGTGCCCGAGGTACGTGTTAGCGTCCCCGGACAACTCAGGGATGCCGGGACGCGTCCTTGAGGACGTAACCACGAGGTACGCGGGTACGGGGCCGCCGGAGGACGGGGAGAGCCGTAGTGACCACCGCGGAGCCGAAGCCCGGCCGTGAGGCGGACGGGACCACCGGTGCCGGGGGCGACGCCCTGCACGTCCGCGTGCCGTCGCCCCGCGTGCCGGAGCCTCCCGCCGAGGGCGCCGCGTCGTCGGAGAACGGGAGCGCGGACGAGGGCGCGGGCGAGAGCACGGGCGGGCGCGAGGGATCCACCGAGGCCGCCGAAACCCCGCGCGCCCGGGCCCGCCGGCTGCTGCGCCACCCCGTCACCATCGCGACGGCGGCCGCGGCCGTGCTCCACCTCCTCTGGTTCTTCTTCTTCGCCAACACCGGCGGGGACATCGCCGCGCAGGACGCCTGGGCCGAGTTCGTCGGCCGGCACCCCGGCACCGCGTACAACCTGGCCTGGTACGGGGGCATGCACCCCGTCTCGTACAGCGTGGTCTCGCCCTACCTGATGTCGCTGCTCGGCGTCCGTACGACGATGATGATCGTCGGCACGGTCTCCTCCGGGCTGACCGCGCTGATCCTGGTGCGGGTCCCGGCCGTCCGCAATCCGCTGGCCTGCTCGCTCGCCGGGGTCTTCGCGTTCCTGTGCAACGCGCTGTCGGGCCGGGTGACGTTCGGGCTCGGCATGATGTTCGCGGTCGGCTCGGTGGCCGCGGTGTTCTGCTGGCCCTACCGCTGGCGGTACAAGCGGTGGGCCAAGGCCGCCGTCGCCGCCCCGCTCGCCGGGCTGGCGACCGCGTCCAGCCCGGTCGCCGGACTCTTCCTGGGCGTCGTCGCGGCGGCGCTGTTCCTGCACAAACGACGCCCGGGGGCGTACGCCATCGGCCTCGCCCCGGTCGCCGTGGTGGGGCTCTCCGCTTGGCTGTTCCCCTTCTCGGGTACGCAGCCGATGTCGCTCGGGACGCTGTCGCTGCCCTTCGTCTTCGCGGTGCTGGTCTTCTTCCTCGTCCCCCGCGACTGGAGCACGGTCCGCACGGCCGCCGCCGTCTACGGACTCGGGACGCTCCTCACGTACGTCATCGACTCGCAGATCGGGTCGAACATCACGCGCATGGCGATGCTGTTCGCCGGGGTGGCGCTGCTCGCCGCCCTGCCGTACACCGTGCCGCGCAGCCGCCGCTGGTACGCCCTGGTCCTGGCCTTCGTGGGCCTCAACTTCTGGATCGGCTTCAAGGGCGTCGACGACATCGTCCGGACCGCGCCCGCCGCGTCCTGGAACCGCGAACTGGCCCCGCTGATCAACCAGCTCCAGCAGGTGGGGGCGGAGCGCGGCCGGGTCGAGGTGGTGCCCGCGAGCAGTCACCGCGAATCGTCGGCGCTCGCCCCGTACGTCAACCTGGCGCGCGGCTGGAACCGCCAGGCGGACATGAAGCGCAACCCGCTCTTCTACGACGACACGCTCGACCCGGTGAACTACCGGGAGTGGCTGGACCGCTGGGCCGTGCACTACGTGGTGCTGCCCAAGGACCGGCCGGACAACGGGGCGGTCCAGGAGGCGGAACTGGTCGAGCAGGGGCAGCCGTACCTGCGCCAGATCTGGGGCGACGCGAACTGGAAGCTCTTCCGGGTGCTGGACCCGGTGCCGCTGGCCGACCCGCCGGCGACGGTGGAGCGGGCGGGCGCGGACGAGCTGACGATCACGGTGAAGTCGGCCGGCCGGGTGCTGATCCGGATCCCGTACACGCGCTGGCTCGCGCTCGTCGACGAGGACGGCAAGAGCGTGGAGCGCCCGCTGGAGACCGAGGAGTCGAAGGAGCGGTCGCGGCTGGACGACACCGCGCCGAAGACGTATCTCAACATCCACGGCTGTCTGAACAAGGTCGAGGAGGGCCCGTACGGCGACGAGTGGACCGAACTGCTCGCGCCGCGGCCGGGTACGTACCGGCTGGCGGCCCCGTACCAGCTCCAGCCGGGCACGCCCTGCCCGGAAGAGCTGAGCTGACCGGTCCTCGGCCATCCGTTCGTGCCCGTCCCGTGTACGGGCCATCAGGTGCGGGATCTCCCTCTGCGGGCGGCGCACTGGCAAGGTGTGCTGCCATGAACGCCACGAGGTGCCAGTACTGCGGCGGCGGACGCCGGGGGCCGCTGCCCGGAATGGTCTGCCCCGGCTGCGGGGCCGGGGCGTCCCGCACGGCGGGGGCTGACGGATCATGGGTCGCGCGCGAGACGCTGGCGGGCCGCCTCTCCACCCTGCCGCGCCGACGCAAGGCCCTGCTCGCGGCGGGCGTCGTGGTGGCGGCCGGAGGCCTGGTCACCGTCGCCTCGCTGCTGGTCCCGGCCGGTGGCGGCAGCCGTACGGACGCGGCGGGGCGGGCGGGCGCGGTCCCCGACCGGATCGGCGGCGCGGCCCCCACGAGGATCGTGCCCGGCCCGGGCACGGGTACGGAGGCCCCGGGCACCCCGGCCCCCTCTTCGGAGCCCCCGGCGGACGGCGCCCGCTTCACACAGTGGGCGGGCCCCGGCTGTGCGAAGGGGACGTACCGGGAGCGCGGCCGTTTCGAGAGCGGGGACGCCGGCTGGTACACGGTCGAGAACGGCGGCTTCGACGGTGACGGGTGCGACGGCCGGTTCAGCGCGATCCCGATGTCGGGCAGCCCGACGGAGGACCGGGGCTCCACCGCCACCTGGTCCTGGCACCTGGGCCGGGGCTTCAGCGAGTGCGCGCTGACCGTCTTCGTCCCCGACAGCGGCCGCCCCCGCGACGCGGCGGGGGAGCCGACCGTCTACCGGGTGCTCTCGGACCCGGACGACGCGGACTCCGCGTACACGGGTTTCGCCGTGCTCCAGACGGAACACCGGGGGAGCGGGGTCCCGGTGCGCAGCTATCCGGTCAAGGGGGACGTCTTCGCGGTCCAGCTCATCGACCGGGGCCGGGACTGGGGCGACGCACGGCGGGTCGGCGCGCATCACGCGGCGGCGCAGATGAGGGCGTCCTGCCACTGAGCCCACTACGGCGCGGCCGCGCGGACGTGGGCCCACGGCCCCACCGGCCCCGTCGAACCACCGGCTCCGCCGGGCCACCCACCCCCGGGCCTACCGTACGAAGGCACGGTCGTGCGGCAACAGGTCCGTGGCGGGTCCGGCGGCGCGCAGGACGGTGTCGAGGGCGCGTCCCGGGTCGGCTTCGTAACACCCGCTGGCCCAGGCCGCGTTGGCCTCGATCACGGCCCATCGGCCCTCGGTGTCCCGCCCGATGTCGACGACGATCGCCGAGGGCAGGGTGTCCCCGGCGGCCGCGAGTACCTCGCGCCCGAAGGCGAGCGCGGCTCCGCTCGGCGGCCCGAGCCGCAGCCGGCCGGCCTCGGCGTACTGCGAGGCCGTGTGGACGGCCCCGTCGAGGAGGAACAGCCGGTACTCGACGGCGAAGGTCATCACGTCGCTCACCAGCACCGCGGTGGCCGGGTCCACGGCATCCGGTCCGGGCAGCCGGGACCCGTCCGCGTACACGAGCGCCGGAATGCCCTTGTCGTTGGGCGACTTGACGAAGGCGGGACGGCGCAGCCGGTACGCCTCGCCGATGGGCATCGCCCGGATCTCCCGTTGCGTGAGCGCGCGAGGGAGCCGGGCGAGCCAGTCGGTGGGAGCCTCCAGGAGGGCGACCCCGAGGGCGGGAGCGACGACATCGGCGAAGGAGGGCCCCGCGTGCAGATGCAGGGAGTGCGCCTCGCCCCCGGTGCCCGCCGCCCACTCCGGTCTTCCCGGCCCCTCGGGTACGGCGGAGGCCGCCGCCTCCACGACCCGCAGCCCGCGACGCAGCGCTGTGGTGCGTAACCTCCTTGCTGAGGCGGTGAGTTGGGGTGGTAGCACGAGGGTGCGCGATGGATAGGTCATGGCCGCAGATCCTCTCGTACGGACACGCGACGCCGCACCGATTTTCGGACGAGGCGGTCCGAGGAGGCGCCCACGGCGAGGAGGCGCCGGGGCAGAGCCCGGGCCGGAACGTTGTGCGGCCCCGGGACCACCTGGTTCGATCGCAGCATGATCATTGAACCGTCGCTCGTACGTGGCCTGATCGCCGCCCAGTTCCCGCACTGGGCGGACCTGCCGGTGGAGGCGGTCGACGCGAGCGGGACGGCGAACGCGATCTACCGTCTGGGCGCCGACAAGGCCGTACGGCTGCCCCGTACCGAGGGCAGTGCGGCGGATGTGGCGACGGAGCACCGCTGGCTGCCGCGACTGGCCGAGCGGCTGCCGTTCCCCGTGCCGCTCCCGCTCGCCCAAGGAGTCCCGGACGAGGCGTTCCCCCGGCCCTGGTCGGTCTGCACCTGGCTGGACGGCGCGAACCCGGCCCCCGGCGACGGCTCTTCGTCCTCCGACCTCCTGGCGGCGGATCTGGCGGAGTGCGTGCTGGCGCTCCGCCGGGTCGACCCGGCCCAGGCCCCGCCCGCGTACCGCAGCGAGCCGCTGGCCTCCCGCGACGCGACGACCCGCGAGGCGCTGGCGTCCCTGGCCGGAATCGTGGACGCGGAGGTCGTCGCCGCCGCCTGGAACGAGGCCCTCTCCGCCCCGCCTTTCACCGCCGCCCCCGTCTGGGTGCACGGGGACCTCCAGCCGGGCAACGTCCTGGTCGCGGACGGCCGCCTCGCCGCGGTCATCGACTTCGGCTGCACGGGCCTGGCCGACCCGGCCGTCGACCTGATCGCGGCCTGGTACCTGCTGACGGCCGGGGCCCGGGAGACGTTCCGCACGGCGGTCGCGGCCGACGACGCCACCTGGGCGCGGGGGAGGGGCTGGGCGCTCTCCATCGCCCTGCTGGAGCTGGCCCACTACCGGGAGACGAACCCGGTGATGGCACGGATCGCGGCGCAGGTGATCGAGGAGATCGTCACGTAGGGACCGGGGCGGTCGGCCCCGGTCCGTGGGGACGGAGTGGGGCGTCGGCTCCCCGTCCACCCACGAAAGCGGCCCCGGACGAGAAGTCCGAGGCCGGGAAAGCGCCCCGCCCGGGGAGTGAACCCCCAGGTCAGAGCGGTAATGCGTTGTGCCCCCGGCAGGATTCGAACCTGCGACACCCGCTTTAGGAGAGCGGTGCTCTATCCCCTGAGCTACGAAGGCGGGGGCTTGCCGAACCCTGCCGGAGACCCCAGTGGGGAATGCCAGGCGGGGCGAGGTAAACGCCCTGGTCATGCCAGCCTGTGGCGGTGCCGCGGTAGGGATCCGGAAGGACGCTTTCCCGGGCAGGCGCACTTGAGGTCGACTGACCGCTGACAGCGTAGCGGATGGGGATCGCGGAGGTCGCCCCCGTTGCCGCTTCGCGGAGGTCGCCCCCGTTGCCGATGTGCGCCGCAATACCTTCGCGCCGCCCTTCGCCACGGTTCCTGGGATTCGGGCCCGACCTCGAAAAGCCCGAGGGCGGCACCCCTCCCGGGGTGCCGCCCGTCGATGCGTACGGTCGCGCGGTGGCGCGTCAGCGCGAGCCGACCGGCGTCCGCTCCTGCGGTGTGGCGTCCACGTCCGATGCGCCCCAGCACTCCACCTCGCCGCGCAGGCCCGGAACCCGGTCCTTGCGGAAGACCGGGTCGAGGCCCTGGCGGCGCTGGGCCAGGTAGTCGTCGAGGAGGCGGAAAGCGACCGCGCCGAGGGGGATGATCGCGATCAGGTTGACCAGGACCATCGCGCCCATGGTGACGTCCGCGAGGCTCCAGACCAGCGGGACGGAGCCGATCGCGCCGAGGACGGCGCAGGCGACGACCATCGCGCGGTACGTGCTCATCACGCTCTTGCTGCGGGTGATGAACTGAATGTTGGACTCGCCGTAGTAGTAGTTACCGATCATGGAACTGAAGGCGACCATGAAGACCACCAGAGTCAGCAGATGACCGGCCCAGTCGCCGAGCGCGCTGGTGAAGGCGGCCTGTGTGACGTCCGCGCCGCCGCGCTCACCGAGGGTCGGGTTGGCGGAGAGGATCACGAAGGCGGTCATGGTGCAGATGACCAAGGTGTCGAAGTAGACGCCCAGGGTCTGGACCAGGCCCTGCTTGACCGGGTGCGTGGTCTCCGCGGCCGCGGCGGCGTTCGGGGCGGAGCCCATGCCCGCCTCGTTGGAGAACATGCCGCGCCGCACGCCCTGCAGGATGGCCGTACCCACGGCACCGCCCGCGACCTCGCGGAAGCCGAAGGCGCCGCCGATGATGTCGCCGAGCATGCCGGGCACGTTGCCGAGGTTGAGGAGCACGATGACCAGGCCGACGAGCAGGTAGAGCGCGGCCATTGCCGGGATGATGACCTTGGTGACGGCCGTCAGGCGCTTCACGCCGAAGAACACCGCGAGCGCGAGCAGCGCGGCGAGCGCGACGCCGAGGACGGGATTGAACCAGGAGGCGTCCGAGCCGAAGGACCCCTTCGTGGCCACCGTGATCGTGTTGGACTGCACCGCGGTCAGCACGAACCCGAACGTCAGCGTGATCAGAACGGCGAAGATCACGCCGAGCCAGCGCATTCCGAGCGCCTTCTGCATGTAGTAGGCCGGGCCGCCTCGGTACGTACCGGGCTCCGTGTCGCGCACCTTGTACAGCTGGGCCAGGACCGACTCGACGAACGCCGAGGCACCGCCGATCAGGGCCATCATCCACATCCAGAAGACGGCTCCGGGGCCGCCCATGGTGATCGCGGTGGCCACACCGGCGATGTTGCCGGTGCCGATCCGCGCGGCGGCGGAGATGGTGAAGGCACCAAAGGGGCTGACGCCGGACTGCGGCTTGTCCCTGAAGACGCGGAACATTTCCGGGATCAGGCGGATCTGCACGCCCTTGGAGCGCAGCGTGAACCAGACGCCGGCGACGGCGACCAGCGGAATCAGCAGATATGTCCAGAAGATGTCGTTGAGGTCGACGACCCAGGTTTCCAACGTGCCCATGCAGATGTTCCCGGTTCCTTGTGAGTCGGGGAATCGGCCCGGTCTCCGCGTGCGCGTACAGGTCGTGTACGGAGCGGAGGGGTGGGCCGGACGAAACGGAGCCGAATACTCCGCAAACGAAAAGGACTGTAGGCCGAGGTGGCCGCCCCTGCCTATGCCACCCGAAAGTGGCCTATCTCATAGGAGACCGATATGTGCGGGAAATCCCTGGCTGCGTCCTCCGTCAGGGCCGGGCCGGACCCGTCGGCGGCTCCCTGCCGTGTGGAGGGACAGCTTTCCCGCTTCCGCTCAGCGACCTGCGTATAGCGTCTCGGACAGCACCCAGCGTCAGCGCGAGAGAGGCCGTCCGTGCCGCAGCACACCCACCCGTCCCCGCTCCCGGCCGAGGACGCCGCAGCCCGAGCGGAACGCGCCCGGCGCGCCGCGCATATCGAGGACTCCCTCACCGCGCCCGGCGCGCCCTTCGCCGTGGTCCTCGGTGAGCGGGGGACGCCGGAGTACGCCGACGCGCCGCGTACGCTGCGGGAGTTCGTCGAGACCACCTGGGCCTACGGGGACACGCCGTTCCTGATCGCGGGTGAACGGACGTATTCCTACGGGGAGTTCTTCGCCGCCGCCTCCGCCCTTGCCGTACGCCTGCGGGAGCGGTACGGGCTGCGCTCCGGCGACCGGGCCGTGATCGCGATGCGGAATCACCCCGAGTGGCAGATCGCCTTCTGGGCCGCCCAGTTGGCCGGTCTCGTCGCCGTACCGCTCAACGCCTGGTGGACCGAGGGCGAGTTGGTCCACGCCCTCGACGACTGCGAGCCCGGCGTGCTCCTCGTGGACGGGGCGCGGCTGGGCCGGGTGGCGGGCTGGGCCCGGCGGACCGGGGCGTACGTCATCCTCTTCCACGGCGAGCACGGCGAGCACGGCGAGCACGGCGAGCACGCCGAACACGGTGAGCACGCCGAACACGGTGAGCACGTCGAACACGCCGTAGCGTCGGTGGCGCAGGCGCTGCGCCTCGACCGGTACGACGAGTTCCCCGCCCCCGATCCGCTGGCCGCGCCGCCCGACGTCGAGCCCCGGCCCGAGGACGACGCCACGATCCTCTACACCTCCGGCACCACCGGCCGTCCCAAGGGCGCGGTGGCCACCCATCTCGCCCAGGCCGGGGCCGCGCTCAATCCCCGCTACCAGGCGGCCGCCTCCGCGCTGGGGCGGGGGGCCGTTCCGGGGTTGGGGCCCGCCCCGGTCTCCCTGATGACGTTCCCGTTCTTCCACGTCGCCGCGTTCACCAGCTTCTACGGGGTGATGGCGGCCGGAGGCACTCTCGTCCTCATGGACAAGTGGGACGCGGACGAGGCCCTCCGGCTCATCCGCGCCCATGGCGTCACGCACTTCGCGGGGGTGCCCACGACCGCCCTCCAGTTGCTGGACGCCGCCGAGCGCACGGGGGACGGGCTGGCGAGCCTCACCCTGTTCAGCACCGGGGGAGCCGCGCCCCCGCCCGCCCTGGTGGCCCGCCTCACCGCCCGGTACGGCAAGCGCGTCGAGCCCCGCAACGGCTACGGCCTCACCGAGACCAGCGGCGGCGTCCTCGCGCACTTCGGGGACGACTACCGCGCCGACCCCGCCGGCGCGGGCCGCCCGACCCCCGTCACCGAGGTCCGGATCGCCGGGCCGTCGGGCGAGGAACTGCCCGACGGCGAGACGGGCGAGCTGTGGCTGCGCGGCCAGTCGCTGTTCCGCGGCTACTGGCGCGACCCGGCGGCGACCGAGGACGCCTTCGCCGACGGCGGCTGGTTCCGTACGGGGGACCTCGCCGTACGCCGCGAGGGGCAGGTCTCCGTGGTCGACCGGCTCAAGGACGTGGTGATCCGGGGCGGCGAGAACGTGTACTGCGTCGAGGTCGAGGGCGTCCTGCACGACCACCCCGACGTGTCCGACGCCGCGGTCCTCGGCCTCCCGCATCCGGTGCTGGGGGAGGAGGTGGCGGCCGTCGTCCGGCTGCGCGCCGGGGCGACGGTCACCGCCGGGGCGCTGCGGGACCACGTCGGCGGGAGGCTGGCCGCGTTCAAGGTGCCCGCCCGGGTGCTGTTCACCGACGAGCCGCTCCCGCGCAACGCCACCGGGAAGCTCGTCAAGCAACGGATCCGTGCCCTGGCGGAGGCGGCCGGGCCCGTCACGGGCGCGTGACCCGCACCCGGTAGTTGCCGTCGTCGTCCTCGTCCAGCACGGATATCCGTACGCCGTTGGCCCGGTCCGTGAAGGTCTGGCCGGGCCGGAAGGGGGCGTCGGACAGTTCCGCGTGCACGTTGGGGCGGCGCGTGCAGCCGCCGCTGTCCTTGGTGGCGTCGGCGACGGAGACCGGGCCCTGGCCGGTGTCCACGTCGGAGCTGACCTTGTAGATCAGCACCCCGGGTCGGCAGACCGCCTCGTCGTTGCCGGCCGCCGTGCGGACCTCCACTGCATAGCCGGACTGGGCGCTCAGCGGGACGAAGGCGAGCTTGGTGCCGCCCTCGGTGGCCAGCGGGCCGAGCGTGTGCTCGCTGACGCCGGGCTGCGACGCACAGCTGATCTGCTCGTTGTCGAGCCAGCCGAGCTTCCACTTGTGCCAGGCCAGGAAGTCGTTGTTGGCGCCCCAGTCCTCGGACATGATGTCCCAGTGCCCGACCGAGCCGCCGCCCTCCATCGTGTAGAGGTCGGGCAGCCCGAAGACATGGCCGTTCTCGTGCGGCAGGACGCGGTAGCCGGTCTCGGCGTACGACCCCGAACCGTCGTCCTGGCGGCTGTAGACGAACGAGGTGTTGGCGAGCGGCACCCCGTCCGCCTCCGGGGCCTCGTCGTTGCCGGAGAAGGTCACTGAGAGCACGGTGTCCAGCGCGGAGGGGCCGGCGTTCGGGCTGACCAGGATGTTGACCAGGTCGTACTCCGAGAAGTCGACCCGGGGGTCGGCGGCCGCGACGATGTCCTTCACCAGCTGGCGGTAGCCCGGCTCGAACGGTGAGCCGCGCTCTATTCCGTACTCCGTGAACGCCATCGGCATCCGCAGCCAGTCCTTGACGGGGGCCTCGGGCCGGTAGACGAGCCGGCCGTAGGAGCTGGTCCTGAACCATTCGGAGGTCTGCGGGAAGAACTCCGCGAACCGGTCCGTCGCGGGTTCCGTCCCCTCCGCGTCCGGGAAGTCGATCATCAGGTTGAGCGCCCTGATCTCACCGGTCGACCGGGCGTAGCCGGGCGGGGTCGGCAGGCCCTCGGACATCTGTACGCCCATGGCCGCGGCGATCCGGCACGGGGCGAGCGCGGAGTCCTGGGCGGCGGCCGCCGGGCCCGCCGAGGCACGGCCGGCAGAGGGAAGCGTGGTGCTGGCCGAGGCCATGGCCGCTATGACCAGGGCGGTCGCTCCGGCCAGGGCGACCGGGCGGCGGTGTCTGCGTATCCGGTGGCGGGGCTGCTGCATAGAGGCGCCTTCGGGGTCCGCGGCAGTCGGCCGACCCCTGACTGCGCTCTGGCGATCAGCCTGTGCCGGGTGGTCCGGGGCCGCTCGCTGAGTGCGCCGATCGGTGGGTTTCCTGCCGGGATCATGTGACGCAGGTCACATATGAGGTGGGAAATAAGCGGGGAAGCTCTCCCCGTTTGCATACGTGTCCCCGCTAAACGGGGAAGCGGCCCCCGCTTACGGATGGGGTCCGACCGGCTACACAGAGGGAAGGGAGGAGGGTCGCAGTGAAGACCGTCGCCAAGGACGCCGCTCAGGCCGTCGTCGGGAAGAGCGGCGCCGCGCGGGCGCCGTCGTGCCGCGTCGCCCGCCCGCGCGCGGACGCGCTGCGCAACCGGGAGCGGATCATCGCGGCCGCGCGCGAGCTGTTCGTCGAGCTGGGGCCGGACGTGGCGCTGGACGACGTGGCCCGCCGTGCGGGGGTCGGCAACGCCACGCTCTACCGCAACTTCCCCGACCGCGCCGCCCTCACCCACGAGGTCGTCCTCGCGGTCACCTCCCGCACCACGCTGAGGGCCGAGGAGGCCGTCGCCGCGGAGTCCGACCCGTTCGCCGCGCTCAGCCGCTTCGTGCACGCCGCCGCCGACGAACGGATCGGCGCCCTGTGCCCGATGATCTCCGGCGTCTTCGACAAGGACCATCCCGATCTGCTCGCCGAGCGCGACCGCCTCGAAGAGGCCGTCGCGGGGCTCGTGTCGCGGGCCCAGTCCGCGGGGCGGCTGCGCACCGACATCGCCGTCGGTGACGTACTCGTCGCCCTCTCCCAGCTCACCCGGCCGCTCCCCGGCATCGCCTGCCAGGGCATCGACCGGTTCACCCACCGTCATCTGCAGTTGTTCCTTGACGGCCTGGAGACCCCGGCCCGCTCCGAACTGCCCGGATCGGCAGCGACCTTGGAGGATCTGCGGCGCTCCTGACGGCCGCACCGACCTGAACCTTCCGGACCCGCCGACCCCACCGGCCTCACGGTCCCGCCCCACCCGAACACCGGCCCGTACGTCCCTGTCATGCACGGGGTCGCCCGCGGGCGGGCCCACGTAACCGTCGCGCGTACGTCACAGCACGTACCGCCGACGCCCATTTCGCGACGCCTCGGCGCCCTCGCACGTCCTTAGGTGGCTACACCCATGTCAAAAACGGCCGGCCTGTCCCGAACGGCTGACACCGCCCTTCCCGATCCGAGTCGCTGGAAAGCCCTCGCCTTCATCGCGCTCGCCCAGCTGATGGTCGTCCTCGACGCGACCATCGTGAACATCGCGCTGCCCTCCGCCCAGGCCGATCTCGGCATCTCCGACGGCAACAAACAGTGGGTCATCACCGCCTACGCCCTCGCCTTCGGCGGTCTCCTGCTCTTCGGTGGCCGGATCGCCGACCTCTGGGGCCGTAAGCGCACCTTCGTCGTCGGCCTGATCGGCTTCGCGCTGGCCTCCGCGCTCGGCGGGGCCGCCCAGAACGAGGCGATGATGTTCGGCTCCCGGGCCCTCCAGGGTGTCTTCGGCGCCCTGCTCGCCCCGGCCGCTCTCTCGTTGCTCGCCGTGATGTTCACCGACGCCAAGGAGCGCGCCAAGGCCTTCGGCATCTACGGGGCCATCGCCGGTGGCGGCGGCGCGGTCGGGCTGATCCTCGGCGGCTTCCTCACCGAGTACCTGAACTGGCGCTGGACGTTCTTCGTCAACATCCCGTTCGCCGTCGTCGCCGCCGCGGGCGCGTACTTCGTGATCCGTGAGCCCTCCGGCACCCGCAACCGCGCACCGCTGGACATCCCCGGCGTCGTGCTCTCCACGCTCGGCCTGGTCGCCCTGGTCTACGGCTTCACCCGCGCCGAGTCGGCCGGCTGGTCGGACGGCCTGACCGTCTCGATGTTCATCGCCGCCGCCGTGCTGCTGCTGGCCTTCGTGGTCACCGAGGCGCGCGTGAAGTCGCCGCTGCTGCCGCTGCGCGTCCTCACCGAGCGCAACCGCGGCGGGGTGTACCTCTCGCTGGGCCTCGCCATCATCGCGATGTTCGGACTGTTCCTCTTCCTGACCTACTACCTCCAGGTCGTGAAGGGCTACTCCCCGGTCAAGACGGGTTTCGCGTTCCTCCCGATGATCGCGGGCATGATCACCGGCTCCACCCAGATCGGCACCCGGCTGATGACCCGGGTCCCGCCGCGTCTGCTGATGGGCCCCGGCTTCCTGGTCGCCGCGGTCGGCATGCTGCTGCTGACCCAGCTGGACCTGAACACCAGCTACGCGGCCGTCATCCTGCCCGGCATGCTGCTGCTCGGCCTCGGTATGGGTACGGCGTTCATGCCGGCGATGTCCCTGGCCACGCACGGCATCGAGCCGCGTGACGCGGGAGTGGCCTCCGCGATGGTCAACACCTCGCAGCAGGTCGGCGGCGCCATCGGCACCGCTCTGCTGAACACCATCGCCGCGAGCGCCACCACCGCGTACGTCGCCGATCACGCGGCCCGCGCCACGGACCCGAAGCTCCTGGAGCTCCAGGCCATGGTCAGCGGTTTCGCCGCCGCGATCTGGTGGGCGGTCGGCATCCTCGTCGCCGCGGCCGTCATCGCGATCGGCCTCATCAACACCGGCCGCCCCGGAACGGGGACGGGCGGCACGGAGAGCGCGTCCGGCGAGGGCGCCGAGGAGACCGACGCCGAGTTCAAGATCCCGGTGGTCGCCCACTGACGACCGGCACCGGCCGTCCTTCGGCGACGGCCGGCCCTTGACGGGGACCGGCCCCCGATCTGCCCTGGCTCCGCTCAGCGGAGCCAGGGCAGATCCGCGTCCGCGCCCTCCGGTTCCAGACCGGTGGCGAGCGTCCGCATGATCTCCCCGAGGCTTCTCACCTGCTCGTCCGTGAGCCGGTCGAACATCGCCTGCCGCACGGCCTCGACATGGCCCGGCGCCGAGCGGCGGAGCATGTCGAGGCCGTCGTCGGTGAGCACCGCGTTCTGGCCGCGCTTGTCGGACGGGCAGTCCTCACGGCGTACCCAGCCGTTCTTCTCCAGCCGGGCGATGGCGTGCGAGAGCCGGGAGCGGGTGATCTTCGCGTTCCTGGCCAGCTCCGTCATCCGCATCCGGCGGCGAGGGGCCTGTGAGAGCTGAACGAGCAGCCCGTAATAGGTGTGCGGCATACCGGCATCGCGCTGCAACTGGCGGTCGAAGTGATCCTCCAGCAGCGTGGTGGCATGCAGATAGGCGCGCCAGACGCGCTGCTCCTCGTCGGAGAGCCAACGCGGTGCGCTGGTGGATGCCGTGGTCATGGACTCCACTGTACGACCTTTTCTTGAAAGTTGAACTAGATAGAGCTAAGGTCTCCACAGGTAGGACCTTGAAGTTTCAAGGAACCTTCCCGGGAGGTCTCCGGGGAAGGTATCCGGCAGGAGACCCGAGGGGGCTCCCGCGGAATTCCGCAGGACCTCTGAACAACGATCCCCCCGGATGACCTCGGGGAACTACCGCTCTGACGAACTCGTGACCGGATCCGGCGACCCGGACGCCCAGCGCGGCGCCCGGCCGCCCGGGATTCGGCGCCCAGTGGATGGGGAGTGCCATGACAGCCACCGCGGAGCGGATGCCCGCCCTCTACCTCTCGCACGGCGCACCGCCCCTGGCCGACGACCCCGTCTGGCCCGGCCAACTCGCCGCCTGGTCGGCGGACCTGCCCCGCCCCCGCGCGATCCTGATGGTCTCCGCTCACTGGGAGGAGGCCCCGCTCGCCTTGGGGGCGACCGAGACCGTGCCGCTGGTGTACGACTTCTGGGGCTTCCCCGAGCACTACTACAAAGTGCGGTACGAGGCCCCCGGCGCGCCCCGGCTCGCCGACAGCGTCCGCAAGCTCCTGCGCGGCGCCGGCACCCCGGTCCAGGACATTCCGGACCGGGGTCTGGACCACGGGGCGTACGTCCCGCTGGTGGAGATGTTCCCGGACGCCGGCATTCCCGTACTCCAGATCTCCCTGCCGACCCTCGACCCGCAGAAGCTGATGGACGTCGGGCGCAAGCTCGCGCCGCTGCGCGACGAGGGCGTGCTGATCGTCGGCAGCGGCTTCTTCACCCACAACCTGGCCGCCCTGCGACACCAGGGCGGCGGGGTGCCCGGCTGGTCGGCGGAGTTCGACGACTGGGGCGACCGCGCGCTGCGTGCCCAGGACATCGACGCGCTGATCGACTTCGAGCACACGTCCCCGGCCGGAAAGCTCGCTCACCCGCGCACCGAGCACTTCGCGCCGCTGTTCGTGACGCTGGGCGCGGCCGAGGACGAGCTGGACCGGGGCAGGAGCGTCATCGACGGCTTCTGGATGGGACTGGCGAAGCGGTCGGTGCAGTTCGGCTGACGCTCGGTGCGGTCCGGCCGAGGGGCCCGTGCGCGTGGCACCCGCCGCGATGCCCGGCGGCAGCCGGGGCCGGCGCTCGACGAGCGCGTCGCGCCAGGGGCTCTCGGCCGTCTCCCGCTCGACGTACGCCGTCCAGTCGGCGATGCGGCGGCTGCGGTCCCGGTCGGCCTCGGACCGCGGGCCCGGCGCGCCGGTCCGTGGTTACCGGCCGGACCGGCCGGTGGACCAGGTCCGTCGCGGGCGCCGTGAGCAACCCGAACGCCTCCGCGGCCGTCTCTCGGGGTGGAGCACGGCGTTTCGGGCGGGAGTACGGCGCTTCGGGTGGACGCGCCGATTCCGGGTACCCGGCCGGAGAGCCGACAAGGGGCTGAGAAGGGGCCGGCAAGGGGGCCGGAACACCTTCCGCACCGGCTCTGACCTGCGATTCCGACGGGATCCGCAAGCGGTGTCCAGCGGTCGGAACCGAACAGGGTACTGCATGATCACGAAAATGAATGTGCCGCATGGGAATTCTGTCCGGATTCCAGTCGTTGTTTCCATCGGATGCAGGGCACCCGAAAGGGTGTCGCGACCTACTCAGCAAGGGAGCACGCATGGCAACCCGTGCCGTCGCCCGTCGTACGTCCGCCGGCTCCGGTGAGACCGACCGGGCAAGCAGTGTTCGCGCCGTGGGCGGGGAGATCGCCGATCGCGACCTGGTCGGCATGTACCTGGACGAGATCGCCCGCACACCGTTGCTCGACGCCGCCAAGGAAGTCGACCTCTCCCAGACCATCGAGGCGGGCGTCTTCGCCCAGCAGATCCTCGACGGCGAGGTGGAGAGCGATGCCGGTGACGCGAAGCGTGAGGAGCTGGAGGCGCTGGTCGCCGAGGGCGAGCGCGCCAAGGACATATTCATCCGGTCCAACCTCCGACTCGTCGTCGCCGTGGCCCGCCGCTACCCGCGCGCGGGGCTCCCTCTGCTCGACCTGATCCAGGAGGGCAACGCCGGCCTGGTGCGCGCGGTCGAGAAGTTCGACTACGCCAAGGGCTTCAAGTTCTCCACGTACGCGACCTGGTGGATCCGGCAGGCCATCACCCGGTCCATCGCCGACCAGTCCCGCACGATCCGGCTCCCCGTCCACCTGGTGGAGGAGCTCGGCCGGATCCGCCGGGTCCAGCGCGAGTTCAACCGCGAGCACGGGCGCGACCCGGAGCACGCGGAGATCGCCGCCGAGCTCGACTCCAACGCCGAGCGCGTCGGCAACGTCCTGGACTGGGCCCGCGACCCGGTCAGTCTCAACATGTCCGTGGACGACGACGGCGACACCCAGTTCGGCGACCTGCTGGAGGACACCTCCGCCGTCTCGCCCGAGCAGTCGGTGATGACCCTGCTCCGCAGTGAGGAGCTGGAGGACCTCATCGGCAAGCTCGACAACAGGACCGCCTCGATCATCAAGATGCGGTACGGCATCGAGGACGGGCGTGAGCGGACCCTGACCGAGGTGGGCAAGCAGCACGGCCTCACACGGGAGCGGATCCGGCAGATAGAGAAGCACGCACTGCTCGAATTGAAGCGAATGGCTCACGACACGGGCTTTGACGCTGCGGCGTGAGCCATTAACCCGTAATCTCCCCATCAAGCCGGTTCGCACCGGCTGACCGACCGGGTCGTTCCGGTCACCCGACCGGTTTTTCACCGGTCCACGAGCTGAGCCCCGGCGCCCACCCCCCCCGGCGTCGGGGCTCATCCCTGTTCCGGGCCCTGCTCCGGGTCGGCCACCGGCCCGCGTTCCGGGCCGGCTTCCTGTCGCGGTTCCGTTCCGGCCCCGGCGGCGGCCCGGGTCAGCCGGGCGCCCAGGTCCTCCAGATACGCCACCAACTGCGGCGGCCCCTGCACGGAGAACTCGCAGTCCACCAGCGCCAGCCGCAGCGCCACCCACTCCAGGGAATCGGCGCACGAGGCGCGCAGCCGGCAGCCGCCCTCCCCGTCCGGCTCCGGTGCCCCGAGGTGCGCGGGCAGCCGCGCCGTCACGAACTCCGCCGGCGCGCCGAACCGCACATCGAGCCGCAGCTCCGGCTGCATCCGCCGCATCGACCGGGCCAGGAACGTCGCCGCGTCCCCGTTCCCCGCGTCCCCGTGCCCCGTTTTCCCGCCCCCGGCGCCCGCACCGCTCCCCGCGCCCTCGACGGGCAGCGGCCTCGGGGTGAAGCGGGCCCCCGTTGCGTACGGCTCGCCGATCCGGTCCACCCGGAACGTCCGCCAGTCCTCCCGGCCGATGTCGTACGCCACCAGGTACCAGCGCTGCCCCGTGCTCACCAGCCGGTACGGCTCCACCTGCCGCTTCGTCCGGGTGCCGTCGCCGCTGCGGTACGCGAACCTCAGCCGCTCCCGCCCGGTGGCCGCCGATGCCAGCGTCGTCAGGGTCCGCGGGTCGATGGTGGAGCCGTCGCCCCGGGTCAGCGGAACCGTGGCGTTCTGGAGCACGGAGACCCGGTGCCGCAGCCGGGAGGGCAGCACCTGTTCCAGCTTCGCCAGCGCCCGTACGGAGGCCTCGTCGACGCCCTCGATCGCGTGCCCCGCCCCGGCCCGCAGCCCCACCGCGATGGCCACCGCCTCCTCGTCGTCCAGCAGCAGGGGCGGCATGGCGGCCCCCGCCACCAGGCGGTAACCGCCGACCGAGCCGCGCGAGGCCTCGACCGGATAGCCCAGGTCACGCAGCCGGTCGACATCGCGGCGGATCGTGCGCGGGCTGACGTCGAGCCGTTCGGCCAGTTCGCCGCCCGGCCACTCACGCGGGGTCTGAAGGAGGGACAGCAATTTCAGCAGACGTGCCGGGGTATCGGACATGGCCCCAGGATGGCGGACCATCAGGTCATGATCTGACCTAATGGGCGCATACGTTCTTCCCATGCCTTCTTCCGCACCGCCGCCGCCCGCGGCATCGCAGCTCGCACCGCCCACGTCGCCCGCCCCGGTGAAGACGCCGGTCGCATCCGTACCCGTCACCGCGCCCGCGCCCGTGCCCGCCCCGGCCGACCGGCGTCGCTGGTTCGCGCTCGCCATCGTGATGACCGCGGCCTTCATGGACCTGGTCGACGTCACGATCGTCAACATCGCGATTCCCAGCATCACGCGCGAGACCGGAGCCTCCGTCTCCGCGATCCAGTGGATCACCGCTGGTTACGCGCTCGCGTTCGCGGCCGGGCTGATCACGGGCGGCCGACTCGGCGACATCTACGGGCGCAAGCGGCTCTTCCTCATCGGCATCGGCGGATTCACGCTCGCCTCGGCCCTGTGCGGCGTGGCGCCCAACCCCGAGATACTGGTCGCCGCCCGCATCCTCCAGGGCGCGACAGCGGCCCTGATGGTGCCCCAGGTCCTCTCGATCGTGCACGCCACCTTCCCGGCCCACGAGCGCGGCAAGGTCTTCGGCCTCTTCGGCGCGGTCGTCGGCCTCGGCGCGGTCTCCGGTCCGCTGCTGGGCGCCCTGCTCACCGAGTGGGACCTCTTCGGGCTCGGCTGGCGGCCGATCTTCCTGATCAACCTGCCCGTCGGCATCGCCGGACTGCTCCTCGGCGCGAAGTTCATCACCGAGTCCAAGGCCCCCAAGGCGGTCCGTCTCGACCTGCCCGGCGTCGCTCTGATCACCCTGGCGATGCTGATGCTCATCTATCCGCTCACCCGGGGGCACGAGCTGGGCTGGCCGCTCTGGGGCCACCTCTCGATGGTGGGCAGCCTGTTCGTCTTCGCGGCCCTGGTGATCCACCAGCGGCGGAAGGCCCTGATCGACGGTTCGCCGCTGATCGAACTGTCCCTGTTCCGGGTGAAGAGCTTCGCCGCCGGTATCGCCGTGCAGCTGACCTTCGGCGTCGGCCTCGGCATCTTCTTCCTGGTCTGGACCCTCTACATGCAGATGGGTCTCGGCTGGAGCGTGCTGCGCGCCGGCGTGACAGGCATCCCCTTCTCCGTCTCCGTCTCGGTGGCCGCCGGGATCTCCGTGCAGAAGCTCGTGCCCCGCTTCGGCCGCAAGGTCCTCCAGGCCGGTGCGCTCCTCATGATCGCCGGGCTGCTGATCTACCTCTGGGAGAGCGAGCAGTACGGCATGGGCATCAGCTCCTGGCAGATGGCCGTCCCGCTGGTGGTCATGGGCGCGGGGATGGGGCTGATCGTGGCCCCGCTGACCGACACGGTGCTCTCCGAAGTGCCGCAGGAGCATGCCGGTTCGGCGTCCGGCCTGATCAACACCGTGCAGCAGATGGGGACGGCGCTCGGCCTCGGTCTGGTCTCCGTCGTCTTCTTCGGCGCGATCGGCGACCGGCTGGCCCCGGAAGCGGTCGGACCGGCGTTCGTCGACGCGTTCCAGGGGGCGCTGTGGTGGGTGGCCGGGGTGCTCTCGGTGATCTTCCTGGTGATGTTCGCGCTGCCGGCCCGGCCGCGCGCCCACGGGGAGTCCGCCCCGAACTGACCGGTGCGGCAGGGGAAACGGGCCCGGGTCAGCAGATCCGGGTGCGGCTCTCCATCGCCGCGCGGGCGGTGTGCTCGTCCTCGTACACCTCGCACATGTGGCGGCCATCGGGCGTCGCCGTGTGCTCGACCTCCCACAGGCTCGTCTCACTGCCGTCCAGCAGCAGGAACGCGTGCTCGTAGAGCGTGAATCCGGCCGGCCGGCCGTCGACGTCGCACTGCCGCCCGAAGATCAGGGTGATGTGGTGGGCGAAGGCGGCCCGCAGCAGTCGCGCCTTCTCCTCGCCGGGCCGGTCGGCGTTCTCCGCACGGCGCAGCACGCGGCGGGCGTGGTCCGCGGAGTTGTCGGGGGCGTACGTCCGGGGGAGCGGGGCCGGCGGGGCGGACATCAGGACCGTCAGCATCTCCAGGCTCGCCGGAGCCTCCGGCATTCCCTCGTCGCCGAAGGCCGGGGAGTCGGAGAGGCTTTCCGCCAGCCGGGACGCGGCGATACGAGCGTCGCCCTCGTCGTCGTACAGCTCGTGCCGGCGCGGGCTCCGCACGTCACGGCCGCCGCTGTGCACCAGCTCCCACAGGGTGAGGGCGGAGCCGTCGGCGAGGAGATACGTGTGCCGGTAGGTCTCGCGGTGCAGCACCGAGCTGTGGTGCGACGAGTGCAGCGAACTGCTGTGGGCGAGCGCCGTGCCGAGGCGGTCGACCGTGCTGTCGGGAAGGTCGAAGGAGTTCAGGGCGCGTCGCAGGAGTCGGTCGAGGTGGTGCTCGGTTGTCTCGCACGGATCGCTCAAGGTGGTGTCTCCAGGCCGTCGCCGCGTGTTACTCGATGCGTGCTTAACGTAGTCCCTGGGCCTGACATCGTGACCGGGGTTGGATGAAAACGTAAGGCGCCCGCCGAAAGTTCCCCGCCCGTGCCCGGTGCATTTCGGGCGCTTGGGAGGAACTCCCTTACGCGAGCGGCGAGTCGGCCACCCGTGCGCGCCCCCTGCTCACCCCGCACGCCCCCTCCGCCGCAGCCTCACCGCATCCCGCCCCCGTACAACTCCGTGTACGAGAGGAACGTGCCGCCCGGACCCTCGGCGCTCCGGGCCGCGCGCACCGCCTTCACGATGGCCCGCGCCAGGACGTCGGCGCCCGCCGCCAGGATCTCGTTCACGGCGACCGGATTCCCCGGCTCCACCGGCACCCGCCCCGTGGCCAGGGTGAACACGGTGTCCCCGTCGGTCAGCAGATGGACCGGGCGCACCGCGCGGGCCAGGCCGTCGTGCGCGGTGCCCGCCAGTTTCTGGGCCTGCGCCCGGGTCAGGTCCGCGTCCGTGGCGACGACCGCGATCGTCGTGTTGAACGGCGGGACCCCGCCCCCGGCCGCCTCCACGGCCTCGCGCTCCTGCGCGAGCCGCCGCTCCGCCGCCGCGTGGACCTCGGCCGGAGGGTGGACCGGCGGCCCCTCGGCCCCGTACTCCCCGAACAGCACCCCGGTCCGGGGATCGACCACCGAGCCCGCCGCGTTCACCGCCACGACGGCGGCCACCGTGACCCCGGAGGCGAGGCGGACGCTCGCCGTGCCGGTGCCGCCCTTGAGCTGCCCGGCCACTGCGCCGGTGCCCGCCCCCACCGAGCCCTCGGCGACCGGCGCCCCGGGGCCCGTGGCAGCCGCGGCCTCCACCGCGGCGCGGCCGGTCGACGCGTCGGGGCGGGCCCGCCAGTCGCCGCCCCGGCCGAGGTCGAAGAGGGCGGCGGCCGGAACGACCGGCACCACCTGGGTGGGCCCGGGGCCGACCCGGACGCCCCGGCCCTGCTCCTCCAGCCAGGCCATCACACCGGACGCCGCGTCGAGCCCGAAGGCACTTCCGCCCGTGAGGACGACGGCGTCGACCCGCTGCACCAGGTTGCGCGGGTCCAGCGCGTCCGTCTCCCGCGTACCCGGCCCGCCGCCCCGTACGTCCACGGCCGCCACGGCCCCGCCCTCGGGCGCCAGGACGACGGTCGTGCCACTCAGCGCGCCCGCACCGGCGACCTCGGCGTGGCCGACGCGGATACCGGCCACATCGGTCAGCGCGTCCAGCAGAGGCGGGAGTTCGGGGGCCTTGTCCTCGCGCGTCATCGTGCGGCTCCTCCGGTCGGCATCGGGGCCCGCCGAAGAACGCGGGCCGCTCCACCTCGAACGTACCGGCGAGCCGGAAGCGGTGCCCGAGACCCCGTACGGCCGCTGCGCCGGGCCCCGCCCGGCGGCCCGGCCCGGGGGAGGGCCCGCAGGCCTGGCCCGGGCGAGGCGTGCGCGACCTGGCCGGGATGCGGGGCGCACGCGAACCGACCCTCCGCAAGGCGAGCCAGGCCCCGCCCGCCCACGCCAGCCCGGGGGCAGCCCGTCCAAGCCCGTCCGCCCGCGCAAGGCGGACCTTGCGACTGTCCGGGCGACCCGCTCACCCTCTCACTCTCTAAAACGGGTTCAATCCGCCCAAACAGTCCTACGGTGGCCGGGTGACCGAGCCCTCAGAAGCCACCGCAGCAGCCGAGCCCCCCGCCCCCGGCGAACCCTCGGCCACGCCTCCCGCGCCGACCGGCCCCCGGTCCGTCACCACCCGGGCCACGCTCGCCGGAGTGGTTGTCTCCGCCCTCCTGATCCTCGCGATCGTGCTCGGCAGCCGCATGCTCCGCAACTTCGACTCGGCCCTCCTCCCCTACGCCGTGGCCACGGTCTTCCTCGCCTTCGGCGTCGCCTACCGCTACACGGTCTGGATCTCCGCCCCCGGTGCCCGGCGCCTCTTCAAACAGGGCTGGCGCAGCCTCTTCTCGATGGAGAACTTCCGCCGGGCCCCCACCGCCCTGCCCAGGATGATCGCCACCTACCTCGGCTTCCAGAAGTTCCTCGGGGCCCGCTCCCACGCCCGCTGGGCCGCTCACCAGCTCATCTTCTGGGGCTGCGTCCTCGCCGCCCTGATCACCTTTCCGCTCACCTGGGGCTGGTTCACCTTCACCTCCAGCACCGGATCCGGGCCCGGCTACGAGATGCGGATCTGGGGCTTCAAGATCCTCGGCTTCGATTCCCTGAACCTGCTCGGCTGGCTGATGTTCCACGGCCTGGACATCGCAGCCGTCCTCGTCATCCCCGGCGCCTCGTACTTCCTGTGGCGCCGGATGAAGGACCGCGGCGCCATCACCGGCCAGCGCTTCGCCTACGACCTGGTGCCGCCGATCGCGCTCATCGTCATCTCCGTGACCGGCCTGCTGCTCACCTTCTCCTCGGTCTTCCTGCACGGCGGCGGCTACCAGTTCCTGGCGATCCTGCACATGGTGTCCGTCGTCTTCACCCTGATCTACATCCCGTTCGGCAAGTTCTTCCACATCGTCCAGCGCCCGGCCGCGGTCGGCATGCAGCTGTTCAAGTACACCGGCCGCAAGGACGACGAGGTGTTCGCCTGCCGCCGCTGCGAGGAACCCATCGACACCGGTCCGTACGTCGAGAACCTCCGAGGCACTATGCGCGACCTCAGCCTCGACTTCGACGCCTGGGCCGAATACTGCCCGCGCTGCAAGCGGGTGCTGCGCGGCAGCGCCTACCTCTCCCATGTGAAGAAGGGCTTCAATTGACCGCGGATCCGCGAGCTGCTGCCGACCGCCGCACCTTCATCCCCCTGGACCCCTCCCTCGCCCCGCCCGGCACCCGCGCCTTCCGGGACGCGGGCGGCATCCCGGCCGACCGGTGGCACGCCGACCAGAACGGCGAGACGCTCGTGCCCACCCACTGCTGCTTCTGCGGTGTGCAGTGCGGGATGTATCTGCGCGTGGACCACGGCGGCAAGGTCTTCGGCGTCGAACCCCGCAACCACGACATCAACCGGATGCGGCTCTGCCCCAAGGGCATCAACGCCTACCAGCAGGTCAACCACCCCGACCGGCTCACCGCCCCGCTGATGCGCCGCTCCCGCGACGAGGAGTTCCGCGAGGTCTCCTGGGAGGAGGCCCTCGACTTCACCGTCTCCGAGATCAAGCGCATCCAGCAGACGTACGGCAACGACGCCTTCGGGCTGCTCGGCGGAGCCAGCCTGTTCTCCGAGAAGACCTATCTGGTGGGCAAGTTCGCCCGGGTCGCCCTCAAGTCCCGGCACGTCGACTACAACGGCCGCCTCTGCATGGTCAGCGCGGCGGGCGCCAACAAACTGGCCTTCGGCATCGACCGGGCCGGCAACCCCTTCTCCGACATCCTGCTCACCGACTGCCTGCTCATCGCGGGCTCCAACGTCGGCGAGTGCTTCCCCGTGATGACCCAGTACGTCTGGGGCGCCCGGGACCGCGGCGCGACCCTCATCGTGGTCGACCCGCGCGAGACCGCCATCGCCCGGACCGCCGACATCCACGTCGCCCTCAGACCCGGCACCGACTCCGCCTTCTTCACCTCCGTCCTGCACGTCGTCATCGAGGAAGGGCTCACCGACGAGAACTTCCTCGCCGACCACGCCACCGGGTGGGAGGAGCTCAAGGCCAAGGCCGCCGAATACCCGCCCTCCCGCGCCGCCGCGATCTGCGGCGTCCCCGCCGAGCAGATCGTCCAGGTCGCCCGGGCCTTCGCCCGCGCCCCCAAGGCCATGGCCTGGCACGCCCGCGGCATCGAACACCACTCGCAGGGCGTCGAGAACTGCCTCTCCGTGATCAACCTCTGCACCGCCACCGGTCACATCGGCAGGCCCGGCGCCGGCTACGGCACCATCACCGGCCAGGGCAACGGGCAGGGCGGCCGTGAGCACGGCCAGAAGTCCGACCTCCTCCCCGGCGGACGCTCCATCATGAACGAGGAGCACCGCCGCCAGATCTGCGAGATCTGGGGCATCGAGGAATCCGAACTCCCGCCCGCCGGCACCTCCATGATGGAGATGGTCTGGCAGATGCAGCGCCGAGAGATCCGCGGCCTGATCGGCATCTGCAACAACCCCTTCGTCTCCCTGCCCAACTACCGGGTGGTCAAGGAGGGGTACGACGCCACCGAGTTCCACGCCCAATTCGACTTCTTCCTCTCCGAGACCGCCGCCAACGCCCACGTCGTCTTCCCCGTCACCACCTGGGCCGAGGACGAAGGAGTGATGGCCAACGCGGAAGCCCGCGTGGTCAAGCACAACAAAGCCCAGGACCCGCCGCCAGGCGTCCGGACCGACACCTGGGTGATCTGCGAACTCGCCCGCCGCCTCGGAGCGGGCGACAAATTCCACTTCCCCGACTCCCGGTCGGTCTTCGACGAGCTGCGCATCGCCTCCGCCGGGACCGTCAACGACTACTACGGCATCACCTACGAACGGCTGGAGGAGACCGGCGGCATCGCCTGGCCCTGCCCTGCCACCGACCACCCCGGCACCCCGCGGCTCTTCGAGGACGGGAAGACCTACCACCCCGACGGCAGGATCCACCTCCAGGTCGTCGAGTGGCACCCACCGATGGACCCGTACGACGACGAGCACCCCATGTCCCTCACCACCGGCCGGACCGTCGCCCACTTCCTCTCCGGCAACCAGACCCGCAGGCTCGGCGCCCTCGTCGAACAGACCCCGCGCCCCTGGGCCGAGATCCACCCCTCCCACGGCTTCCGCAACGGCGAGCCCGTCCGCGTCGTCACCCGGCGCGGCAGCGAGGTCTTCCCCGCACTGGTCACCGAGGCGATCCGCCCCGACACCGTGTTCGTCCCGTACCACTGGCCCGTCCCCACCGCGGCCAACGCCCTCACCATCGATGCCCTCGACCCCCGGTCCAAGATCCCCGAGTACAAGGTGTGCGCCTGCCGCATCGAGCACGCCGAGCGGATCGACGAGGTCCCCGCCCCGCCGGTCGCCCCCGGCCACGTCGCCTACCCGGAGACCCAGGTCTCCCGAACCGACCCGCTGCCCCCCACGGCCCCGCAGGGCCGTGGCACCTCGGAGAGGAGCTGAGGCCCATGATGGGCAGAACGATCTTCATCGACCCGGGGCGCTGCATCGGCTGTCAGGCCTGTGTCTCCGCCTGCCGCGAATGCGATTCGCACCGCGGCAAGTCGATGATCCACCTCGACTACACCGACGAGGGCCGGTCCGTCGCCTCCCTTCCGACCGTCTGCATGCACTGCGAGGACCCGGTCGCCCCGTGCGCCGAGGTCTGTCCCGCCGACGCGATCCTGGTGACCGCGGACGGTGTGGTGCAGCAGGCCGACACCACCCGCTGCATCGGCTGCTCCAACTGCGTCAACGCCTGCCCCTTCGGCGTACCGAAGATCGACCTCCAGGCGAAGCTGCAGATGAAGTGCAACCTCTGCTACGACCGCACCGCCTACGGCCTTGCCCCCATGTGCGCCACCGTCTGCCCGACCGGAGCGCTCTTCTACGGCACCGTCGAGGAGCTCCAGGCGGAGCGCCCCGGCGTCCAGGTGGCCGACACCTTCGTCTTCGGCGAGACCGAGGTCCGCACCGGTGTGGCCATGGTCGTCCCCGCCGAACGGGTCCAGTGGCCGGTGCCCGGCGGTCTTCCCGTCGTCGAGATCAACGGGAAGGACGTCCGCCGATGAGCGTCACCGACCAGCCGCCGGCCGGCGGGCACCCCGCCGGGGGAGACCCGCGCGAGGCGCTCCGGGACCGGATCGCCGCCGACTCCCTCACCACCCGCCGGGACTACCTCCGGATCGTCACCACCGTCTCCGGCGGACTCGCCGTCGGCGGCATCGGAGTGGCCGCGGGCATCCTCCACCGCCACGGCGACGGCGAGGAGGGCAAGGCCCCCGAGCCGAAGCGCATCGCCGGCGGGCTGCTGCCCGGCGAATCGATCGCCTTCCGCTACCCCGGCGAGGAGGACCGGGCCGTCGCCGTCCGCCTCGACGACGGCACCCTCGTCGGCTACTCCGCCGTCTGCACCCACCTCGCCTGCGCCGTGCTCTGGCGCAAGGACCGGGGCACCGAGGGCGAGCTGTACTGCCCGTGCCACGAGGGAGTCTTCGACGCCCGGTCCGGCGAGGTCACCGCGGGCCCGCCGCCGCGCGGGCTGCCCAAGGTCGTGGTCGTCGAGCAGGACGACGGAAGCGTCTGGGCCGTGGGGACCACCCGGTCCGGCGAGAGCGTCGAGGAAGGTCTCTGCCGCCGGCTCGGCGGCGAGCGCCCCGACCTCGCCGCCCGTATCGGCTGCCCGGGCATCGACGGCGGAGCCGAGTCCCCGCCCCGGGCCGCCGGGCCACGCGCCCGGAACCGGACCATCGGTGAACGGCCCGCACCCCGGGCCGGCGGGGCACCCCGGACCGACGGCGTACCCCGGGCCACCGGCGCCACGTCCGCCACCGCCGAGAACCCGGGCGGGCGGGCATGAGCGACTCCCCGCGCCCCGAGCAACCGCTGCCGCCCCCGGGCAGCCACTACCCGGCCTACCACCCCGGCAGCGCCGACCCCGAGCTGAACCGGCCCGTCCACGAGCGGTACCCCCAGATCCGCCCCACCAGCGGATACGGGGATCCGCGTGTCCGCCACACCGGCCCCGGACCGGGCGCGGGCACCGACCAGAACCCCGAGCGCTCCTCGAAGCTGACCGCCCGCCTCGCCCTGGCCATGTCCGTCGTCATCGGCCAGCTCTGGGGGCTGACGGTCCTGATCGACGAGTGGATGGAGGGCAGCACCGGCACGGCCTGGTGGGGGGCCGGCTTCCTCTGTCTGTCGTTCCTCGTCGTGCTCGGCCTGTGGCTCGTCGACCCGAAGGACCGCTGACGCCCGCCGCCCTGGCCCATGGCGGCTCTCCCTCCGCGGTGAGCCGCCGTACCCTGGAGACATGAGCGCCGCCCCCGCCCCCAGCCCGCGTGATGCGAAGCAGCAGCAGCCACAGGAGCAGCCGCACCGGGAACCGAAGCCCAAGCCGGTTCTGATCTTCGACGATCCGCTGGACCGGCAGTCCGCGGACGATACGGACCGGGGGTGGGGTGAGCGGCCTCCGGCAGGCGACAGCGCCGCGGACCTCGCGCGCTTCCTGGACGAGAAGCCGCCGCACCACATCTGAGCGGCCGCCCTGAGGGCTACCGGTCCTCGCGCGGGCCGACAGCGGTCCCGCCGGCCCCGCCCGGGCCGTCGCCCGAGCCCTGCCCGGGCGCGCCACCGGTGCGCTGTGCGACCAAGGCGTCGCGGATCTCCTTCAGCACCTCCAGCTCGCTCACCTCGATCGTCTCCTGCACCCCTTCCTTGGCGGCCTGCATCGCCGCCCGCCTGGCCAGGTACTTGGCCATCGGCAGCACCATCAGGAAGTACACGACGGCCGCGGTGATCAGGAAGCTGAGGGTGGCACTGAGCACCGAGCCCCACAGGATCTCGATCCCGTCCATCTCCCCGGTCTTCGCGTTCGTGGTGCACGGGCCCCGGAGGCAGGAGCTGTAGTTGTCCAGGTCCTGCGTGCCGAATGCGCCTACCAGGGGGTTGATGATGCCCTTGACGACCGCGTTCACGATGTTGGTGAAAGCGGCACCGATGACGACAGCCACCGCGAGGTCGATCACATTGCCGCGCATCAGGAAGGCCTTGAAGCCCTCCAGCAGACTGACCTTCTTCTCGCTCACGGATGAGCCTTCTTTCGCGTGGACGGTGAGGGAAGCGAACTGCTCCACCACCCAAGGCGGTTGAAGGCGACACTGTCCACTCCGCTGATTCCCGCAGGGTCGGTGGCAGAACCTCAGTTCGCATCGGACACCGCCACGGCCAGTCGGCCCGACGTGCCCGCGCCGAGGAGCGCCGTCGCCGTCGGCCGCTCCACGGACAACACCACCAACGCCCCGGCCCCCGTGGACGCGGGCGGCACCTTCGCCACCCGCGCCCCTCGGGCCACCACACGCGCGTCGCCGCCCGCGTCGCCCACCGCGATCACATCGACCCGGTCTCCGGGCCGCAGCAGCCGTACCGTCTCCGGATCCGCGATCCGGACCGGCGCGGAGACCAGCCGCACCGGTGCCCGGCCCGTCCCCGGCGGATCCTCCGGCGGGCCGGCCCCGCCATCGGCGCTGCTCGGGCCCGTGGTGGCCAGTACGGCGCCCGCCAGCGCGAGCCCCGCGGCCGCCGCACGCCGTTGTCGGCGCAGCATCCGCCGCAACCGGTCCGAGCCGCCGCCCCGCACCCGCAGGGGGCCGAACGGCCCCACCCCGCACGGCGCGGGCACCGGGGCAGGACAGGAGAGGGGAGAGGAAGAAGTGGACATGGCACCACCTGGGATCAGTGCGGACGAGCGCAAGGAGACGCGCAAGGAAGCGCGCAAGGGAAAGGGGAGTCCGGACCGGTGCGACCCGGCCGGACTCCCCTCACTTTCCACCCGTCCAGCAGATCCCGCTGAGCCCTGTGGACAGCCCCCGCATTGTGGACAACCCCGTCACCCGATCCGGTGAGCCCCGCCCTGCCCGAGCGGCAGACACCCGGGGGCGTGCCCCGAGCGGCAGAAACCCCGGGGCGTGCCCGAGCGGCGGTCGTCCCACTACGGCAGCGTGATCCCCGTGTCGATCCCGTCCAGCGCGTGGGCGCAGGTGCAGTTGCGGCTCTCGTTCTTCGGCAGCCCCGCCACCGCGTCGAACAGCACCGAGCGCAGCCGGTCCACATTGGCCGCGAACACCTGGAGCACCTCCTCGTGGGAGACGCCCTCGCCCGCCTCGGCCCCCGCGTCCAGGTCGGTCACCAGGGTCATCGTGGTGTAGCAGAGCCCCAGTTCCCGGGCGAGGACCGCCTCCGGGTGCCCGGTCATGCCCACGACGGACCAGCCCATCGCCGCGTGCCAGCGCGACTCCGCGCGGGTCGAGAACCGCGGGCCCTCGACCACCACCAGGGTGCCGCCGTCCACCGGCTCCCAGTCCCGTCCGCGGGCCGCCGCGAGCGCGGCCTTGCGGCCGTCGGGGCAGTACGGGTCGGCGAAGCCCAGGTGGACGACGTTCGGCACGGTTCCGTCGGCCCGGGTCTCACCGTCGTAATAGGTCTGCACACGGGCCTTCGTGCGGTCCACCAGCTGGTCGGGGACGAGCAGGGTGCCCGGCCCGAACTCCGGTCGCAGCCCGCCCACCGCGCACGGCCCGAGCACCTGCCGGACCCCGACGGAGCGCAGCGCCCACAGGTTGGCCCGGTAGTTGATGCGGTGCGGCGGCAGGTGGTGGCCGCGTCCGTGGCGGGGCAGGAAGGCCACCCGGCGGCCGGCGAGCTCGCCGAGGAAGACCGAGTCGCTCGGCTTGCCGTATGGGGTGTCCACGGCGACCTCGGTGACGTCCTCCAGGAAGGAGTAGAAACCCGAGCCGCCGATGACACCGATCTCCGCGGCCCCCTCGGCCCCCGCCGCGCCCGTACCTGTACCCGTACCGGAGTTCGTTTCCGTATGTGCGTTCACCATGCGGTCACCGTATCCGCCGGGATGACGCCCGGGGGAAACGCCCGGACCCCGCCGAGGGGTTCTCGGCGGGGTCCGGTGAAAAGCAGGTGGGGCGTACGCGGGATCAGGCGGCCGACGTACCGCTCGACGACGAGGCCGGCGCGGGGGCCGACGACGAGGAGGCGGACGACGAGGCGCTCGACTTCGTGTCCGAACCCGTCGACGACGAGGACGAACCCGAGTCGGACGACTTCGAGGACGACGCCGGCGTGCTGCTCGACGAGGAGCCGCGGCTGTCGTTCCGGTAGAAACCGGAACCCTTGAAGACGATGCCGACCGCGGAGAACACCTTCTTGAGGCGTCCGTCGCAGCTCGGGCACACGGTCAGGGCGTCATCGGTGAACTTCTGCACCGCCTCGAGGCCCTCGCCGCACTCGGTGCACTGGTACTGATAGGTCGGCACTTGCTCCTCCTGGCACTCTCACTCAATGAGTGCTAACGACGCTCCATACTGACGTATTCCGTCGGATCAGTCCACCGTGACCGGCTCGCGGTGACCGATCCCACGTGCCACCGTGCGTCCCTGGGACTTCGGAGTCAGCCGGGAGCGCAGGGCGAGCAAGGTCATCAGGGCCAGTGCGGTTCCGGCCAGGGGGACCAGGAATCCGGTGCTCGCGCCGTGGGCGTCGGCGAGTCGGCCCGCCACGGTGACGGCCGCCGCCTGGCCGAGCGCCACCGCGCCCGTCAGCCAGGTGAAGGCCTCGGTCCGGGCGGTGGCGGGCACCAGCGCCTCGACCAGGGTGTAGCCGCTGATCAGGGCCGGGGCGATGCAGAGGCCGACCAGCAGGCCGAGCCCGGCCAGCAGCGGCACCGAGTGCACGGCCCACAGGCCGGACGCGGTCAGGGTCAGCGCCACGTACCCGACGATCAGGCGGCGGCGCGGGCTGCTCTTCCAGGCGATGGCGCCGCAGGCGATGCCCGCCAGCATGTTGCCCGCCGCGAAGATCCCGTAGAGGGCCCCGTTGACCCCGGGGTGGCCGATCTCCTCGGAGAACGCGGTCAGCGAGACCTGCATCCCGCCGAAGACCGCGCCGATGCCCAGGAAGGTGACGGCCAGGACGCGCACGCCGGGAACGGAGAGCGCCGAGGCGTGCGGTTCGGCCGCGGTGGCCTTGGCGCGCGGTGCGGGCTGGGTGGCCCGCTGGGCGGCGAAGAAGAGGCCGCCGACCAGGGTCAGGGCGGCCTCCGTGATCAGGCCGGCCGCCGGGTGCACGCCGGTGCACAGCGCGGTGGCGATCACCGGACCCAGGACGAAGGTGAACTCGTCCGTCACCGACTCGAACGCGGCCGCGGTGGACATCAGCGGAGAGGCGGGCCGGTCGGGGGTCGCCCCCAGCATCGCCGCCCAGCGGGCCCGGACCATCGGGCCGACCTGCGGGATCGACGCACCGGTGGGCACGGCGGCGGCGAACAGAGCCCACAGGGGCGCGTCCGCCAGCGCCAGCGCGGTCAGGGCGCTCACCGAGACGGCGTGGAGCAGGACCCCGGGCACCAGGACGGCACGCTGGCCGAACCGGTCGGCGAGTTTGCCGCTCTGCGGGGCGAACAGCGCCATGGAGACGCCGGAGACCGCCGCGACGGCGCCCGCGCTGCCGTACGAGCCGGTCGTGTGCTGCACGAGGAGGACGATGCCGATGGTGAGCATCGCGAAGGGCTGCCGTGCGGCGAAGCCGGGGAGGAGGAAGGTCCACGCACCGGGGGTGCGCAGCAGTTGCCCGTATCCGGGGCGGTCGGAGACCGTGGTCGCCACGGTCCTTGCCTTTCTGCCGCCTGGTGGCACTGCTTCCCGGCGCCCTTGTGGGGCGGGCCGGACGGAAGCGGCCGAGAGCTGTCCTCTTCGCGCGGAACTGCGGTAGATGCCGGGCGACTCGCTGCCATCGGCGAAGAAACGCCGGGCGAAGAGGCACCACGACCGCCATACGGTCGCGCCAGCTCTGCATCAGACAGAGTTGGTCGATCAGGTTTGCCTTCATGCTACAGGTAGGAAGGCAAGTGCGCCTGCGATTGCGCACACAGCTTCCGTGTCAGCCTGTGATCTACGCCGCGTTCGTCGCGGGTCGCCTGTGCTGTCACCTCTCATACGCCCGGGATCCGAAAGGCTCGGGGATCCGGGAGGCTCAGGAACGGGTTTTCGTGCCGCCGCCGACGCCGCCGCTCCCATGGACGCCGGTACGGGTGTCGGCGCCCGCGCCGCCGAGCTTCTTGGCCAGTTTCATCGCCTGGGGGATGGCCGACCCGCCCCGGGGCCCCGTGGCGCCGGGGGTTCCGGAGGCGGGGGATCCGCCCGTGCCCAGCCAGCCCGCCAGCTTGCCGCCCTCGGCGACCGCCCGCAGCCGTTCCTCCACCCGGTCGCGCACCGGGTCGGTGGCCACCACCAGCAGCTCGTCGCCGCGCCGCAGGACCGTCGCCGGGGACGGTACGAAGCTCTGGTTCTCCCGGACCACCAGCGTGACGGCTGCCCCGGCCGGGAGCCGCAGCTCGCCGACCTCGACACCGTGCATCTTCGACTTCGTGGGGACGGCGACCGACAGCAGATGGCCGCGCAGCCGCTCCAGCGGGGCCGACTCGATGCCCAGGTCGTCGGCCTCGGCCGGGTCCTCGGCGATGTTCAGCTTGTTCGCGACCCAGGGCAGTGTCGGGCCCTGGATCAGGGTGTAGACGATGACCAGGACGAAGACGATGTTGAAGATGCGCGTACTGCCCTGCACCCCGGACACCATCGGAATGGTCGCCAGGATGATGGGCACCGCCCCGCGCAGCCCGGCCCAGGACATGAGGACCTTCTCGCGGCCCGGAATCCGGAACGGCGCGAGGCTGAGGAAGACCGACACGGGCCGGGCCACCACGGTCAGCACCAGGCCCACCACGACGGCCGGCCAGAAGTCGGCGACCAGGTCGTGCGGGGTGACCAGCAGGCCGAGCAGCACGAACATGCCGATCTGGGCCAGCCAGCCGAGCCCGTCGGCGAAACCGCGCGTGGCGGGCCAGTGGGGCAGCTTGGAGTTGCCGAGGATCACGGCGGCCAGGTAGACGGCGAGGAACCCGCTGCCGTGGGCCAAGGCACCCGCCGCGTACGCCGAGACGGCGATGGCCATCACGGCGATCGGGTAGAGGCCGGAGGCGGGCAGGGCGACGTGCCGCAGCCCCAGGGATCCCAGCCAGCCCACCGTGACGCCGATCGCGGCGCCGATGGCCAGCTCCAGGGCGATCTCCGCGACCAGGACGTACCAGTGCTCGATCGGGCCGACCGTGGAGAACGCGACGACCAGGATGACGACGGGAGCGTCGTTGAAGCCGGACTCGGCCTCCAGGACGCCGGTGATCCGGGGCGGCAGCGGCACCCTGCGCAGCACGGAGAAGACGGCCGCGGCGTCGGTCGAGGAGACGACCGCGCCGATGATGAGCGCCTGGCGCCACTCCAGGCCGACGAGGTAGTACGCGGCCGAGGCGGTGATGCCCACGCTGATGGCGACGCCGATGGTGGAGACCACCGCGGCGGCGGGCAGGACGGGCTTGACCTCTTTCCACTTCGCCCCGAGTCCGCCCTCGGCCAGGATGACGACCAGGGCGCCGTAGCCGATCACCTGCGTCAGCTCGGCGTTGTCGAACCTGACATCGAAGATGCCGTCCTGGCCCAGGGCGATCCCGATGCCGAGATACAGAAGCAGGCTGGGAAGCCCGCTGCGCGAGGAGACCCGTACCGCCACCACGGCGACGAGCAGGACGAGCGAGCAGACGAGCAGGAGTTCGTTGAGCGCGTGGACAGTCAGGGTCCGTTCCTTCCCTGCGTGCGCCTGCCGGATCGGCCCCGGCAGTCAAGTACTTCGTTACCTTACCTAATCGTTAACGAATCCTTGACGGCTTCGAGTGTTCGTACGAGGAAGACGTAAATGGATGCATCCCTATACCGCGTCCGAGTGGCTTCTCCGCTGCGCCTATGGTTGCTCCTGCACTCCCAGGACCACCCTGCCCCTCTAAGGACAGCGATGCCCGCCAACACAACCGACTCTTCCGGCCCTTCCGACGCGAAGAAGCCCGGCAGGAAGAAGGGGCGACGTGCCCGCCTGATCGTGCTCGTCCTGGTGCTGGCGCTCGTCGCGGGTGTCGGGTACGGGGCGTACTGGTCCGTAGCCACCGTGCGGGCGTCGTACCCGCAGACCACCGGATCGATAGAGCTCGACGGCCTTTCCGGCGACGTCGAGGTCAAACGCGACTCCTACGGGATTCCGCAGATCTACGCGGACTCCGACGCCGACCTCTTCCGCGCCCAGGGCTTCGTCCAGGCCCAGGACCGCTTCTGGGAGATGGACGTCCGGCGCCACATGACGTCCGGCCGGCTCTCCGAGATGTTCGGTTCCGGGCAGGTCGAGACCGACGCCTTCCTCCGTACGCTCGGCTGGCGGCAGGTGGCGCAGAGGGAGTACGACGAGGTCCTCGACGAGAGCACCAAGAAGAACCTCCAGGCGTACGCGGAGGGCGTCAACGCGTACCTGAAGGGCAAGGAAGGCCGGGACATCTCGGTCGAGTACGCGGCGCTGGGTCTGACTAACGACTACAAGCCCGGTGAGTGGACCCCGGTCGACTCGGTGGCCTGGCTCAAGGCGATGGCCTGGGACCTGCGCGGCAACATGCAGGACGAGATCGACCGTTCGCTTCTGACCAGCCGCCTGGACCAGGACCAGATCGAGGACCTGTACCCCGGCTACCCGTACAAGCAGCACAAGCCGATCGTCGAGCAGGGCGCGATCTCGCCGGTGACCGGGAAGTTCGACCCCGAGGCGACCCCGGCGGACGACATCGGCTCGGCGACCCCGCAGGGCGCCGGCGAGGGCCTGACGACCCAGCTCGCCGCGCTCTCCGACACCCTGGACGAGATCCCGGCGCTGCTCGGCCCGAACGGCAACGGCATCGGCTCGAACTCCTGGGTCGTCGGCGGCGCGCACACGACGTCCGGAAAGGCGCTGCTCGCGAACGACCCGCACCTCGCGCCGATGCTGCCCTCGCTCTGGTACCAGATGGGCCTGCACTGCCGGAAGCTCTCGGCGACCTGCCAGTACGACACGGCCGGCTACACCTTCTCCGGCATGCCCGGTGTGATCATCGGCCACAACCAGGACATCGCCTGGGGCCTGACCAACCTGGGCGCCGACGTCACCGACCTCTTCCTGGAGAAGGTCTCCGACGGCGGCTACCTGTACGACGGCGCGACCAAGCCGTTCAAGACCCGCGAGGAGACCATCAAGGTCGCGGGCGGCCGGGACCGGACGATCACCGTCCGCGAGACCGACAACGGCCCTCTGGTCTCCGACCGCAGCAAGGAACTGGACAAGGTCGGCCAGAAGGCCCCCGTCAGCAACGCCGCCCCCGACCGGGCCGACGGCTACGCGGTGGCCCTGAAGTGGACCGCGCTCCAGCCCGGCAAGTCCATGGACGCCGTCTTCGCGATCAACCGGGCCAAGGACTTCACGACCTTCCGGGCGGCCGCCGAGAACTTCGAGGTCCCCTCGCAGAACCTCATCTACGCCGACACCGAGGGCAACATCGGCTACCAGGCCCCGGGGAAGATCCCGGTCCGCTCCGCCGGCTTCGACGGTACGGTCCCGGCGCCGGGCTGGGACCCGAAGTACGCGTGGAAGGGCTACATCCCCTTCGACGAGCTGCCCTACGAGTACAACCCGGACCGCGGCTACATCGTCACCGCCAACCAGGCCGTCATCGACGAGAAGAAGTACCCGCACCTCCTGACCAAGGACTGGGGCTACGGCGCCCGCAGCCAGCGGATCAACGACCTCCTCGCCCAGAAGATCAAGGGCGGCGAGAAGGTCTCGACCGATGACATGCAGAAGATGCAGATGGACAACTTCAGCGAGATCGCCGCGCTGCTGGTGCCCGAGCTGAAGAAGATCAACATCTCCGACCCGAGCGTCCGCGAGGCCCAGAAGCTGCTGGAGGGCTGGGACTACACCCAGGAGCCCGACTCGGCCGCCGCCGCGTACTTCAACGGCGTCTGGCGCAACATCCTGAAGCTCGCCTTCGGCAACAAGCTGCCCAAGGAGATGCGCGTCAAGGGCGACTGCATCAATGTGCCGCCCGCCAAGAACAGCGGTCCGGCCGACCAGCAGAGGAAGCTCGTCCGCGAGTGCGGACAGCGCGACGGGGACACGGCGCAGCCGGACGGCGGCGACCGCTGGTTCCAGGTGGTCCGCGAGATCATGGGCGACCAGGACAACGCGTGGTGGAAGGCGCCCGCCCGGGGTCGCGAGGACGCCCTGGAGAACCGGGACGACCTGTTCGCCCGGGCGATGGAGGACGCCCGCTGGGAGCTGACCTCCAAGCTCGGCAAGAACATCTCCACCTGGAGCTGGGGCCGGCTGCACCGGCTCACGCTGAAGAACCAGACGCTCGGCACCGAGGGCCCCGGCCTGCTCCAGCGGGCGCTCAACCGCGGCCCCTGGAACCTCGGCGGCGGCGAGGCGGCGGTCAACGCCACCGGCTGGAACGCGGCGAGCGGCTACGACGTCATCTGGGTGCCGTCGATGCGCATGGTGGTCAACGTCGGTGACTGGGACAAGTCCCGCTGGATCAACCTCAGCGGCGCCTCCGGGCACGCGTTCAACGCGCACTACACCGACCAGACCGACAAGTGGGTCGACGGTGAACTGCTCGACTGGTCCTTCGGGACCGAGGCGGTCGACGCGTCCACCGTCGACACGCTGACGCTGAAACCGTAGGCCCTACAGAGGGTTCACGAAGCGCCGCGCTCCGGCCGGCGTGACCACGGCGTCCACGGGGTGGTCGTGCGGTTCCGACGGGACCCGCGCGACCACCTCGTTCTCGTACAGGAGCACGACGAGCGACGGGTGCGCCCCGGCGGCCGTCAGCCGGGCCAGCACCCGGTCGTAGCTGCCGCCGCCCCGCCCCAGCCGCATCCCGGCCCCGTCGACCGCCAGGCCGGGCAGCAGCACCGCGTCGGTGGCGATGACGGCGTCGGGGCCCAGGCGCGGACCGTCCGGCTCCAGGAGCCCTCGTCCGGCCGGGAGCAGGTGCGCCGGGCCCTCGTAGGCCGCCCAGTCCAGGTCGTTGTCGGCCAGGAGGACCGGCAGCAGCACCCGCACGCCGCGGCCGCGCAGCGCCTCCAGGAGGGCACGGGTGCCCGGTTCGCGGCCCACGGAGACATACGCGGCGACCGTACGGGCGTCGGCCAGTTCGGGGAGGTGCAGCGCGGCGTCGGCGAGAACCGCGGCGGCCCGGAGAGCGTCCTCCTTCGTCAGAAGGGCCCTGGCGGCGAGCAGTTCGCGGCGCAGGGAGCCCTTCGCGGACGTCTTTCCGGACTTGTCGGTGTTCATTGGTGACTCGCACGATTCTCGTATGGGCATATTTAAGGACGAAGTTAACCGGAATATCAGCTTCCGGCCGTGTGCACCCGTTAAGGTCGGCACATGACTCAGTCGCCCTCCAGGATCAGCAAGGCCGTCATCCCGGCAGCAGGTCTCGGCACCCGGTTCCTGCCCGCCACGAAGGCCACTCCGAAGGAGATGCTGCCTGTCGTCGACAAGCCGGCCATCCAGTATGTCGTCGAGGAAGCCGTGGCAGCCGGCCTCTCCGACGTACTGATGATCACCGGCCGCAACAAGCGGCCCCTGGAGGACCACTTCGACCGCAACTACGAGCTGGAGTCCGCGCTCACCCGCAAGGGCGACGCCGAACGCCTGGCCAAGGTCCAGGAGTCCAGCGATCTGGCCACCATGCACTACGTGCGCCAGGGAGACCCCCGCGGCCTCGGGCACGCCGTGCTGTGCGCCGCCCCGCACGTGGGCGACCAGCCCTTCGCGGTGCTTCTCGGCGACGACCTGATCGACCCGCGCGACGCGCTGCTGGCCCGGATGGTCGAGGTCCAGGAGCGTGAGGGCGGCAGCGTCATCGCGCTGATGGAGGTCGATCCCTCGCAGATCCACCTGTACGGCTGCGCCGCCGCGGACGCCACCGTCGACAGCGACGTCGTCCGCGTCACCGACCTCGTCGAGAAGCCGGACCCGGCCGACGCCCCCAGCAACCTCGCCATCATCGGCCGGTACGTCCTGGACCCCGCCGTCTTCGACATACTGCGACACACCGAGCCGGGCCGCGGCGGCGAGATCCAGCTCACCGACGCGCTCCAGCTGCTCGCCGCGGACGAGAAGATCGGCGGCCCCGTGCACGGCGTCGTCTTCAAGGGCCGCCGCTATGACACCGGCGACCGCAGCGACTATCTGCGCGCCATTGTCAGACTGGCGTGCGAACGTGAAGACCTGGGGCCGGACTTCCGGACCTGGCTGCGCAAGTACGTCGCTGAGGAGATGTAACCCCGTGAGCAGCACGATCTGGTCGGTCGACGAGCACCTGGACGACATCCTCGCCTTGGTGAGGCCGCTGGAGCCCATCGAGCTGCAGCTGCCCGACGCCCAGGGCTGCGTCCTCGTCAAGGACGTCGTCGTGGAGGTGGCCCTGCCGCCCTTCGACAACAGCTCCATGGACGGTTACGCGGTCCGCGTCACCGATGTCGAGGGCGCCAGCGAGGAGTTCCCCGCGGTCCTCACCGTCATCGGGGACGTCGCCGCGGGCAGCGCCGGGCTCGCCGACGACCAGGTCGTGGGACCGGGACAGGCCGCCCGCATCATGACGGGCGCCCCGCTGCCCGCCGGCGCGGAGGCCGTGGTCCCGGTCGAGTGGACGGACGGCGGTACGGGCGAGGGCCCGGCCGAGGGGATGCGCGCGCACGCCGACGCGCCGGAGGGCGCCACCGGCGAGGTCCGCGTCCACCGTCCGGTCGCGGCGGGCGCCCATGTGCGCAAGCGCGGCAGCGACGTCCAGCCGGGCGAGCCGGCCCTGGCCGCCGGATCGGTCGTCGGCCCGCCGCAGATCGGCCTGCTCGCGGCGATCGGCTGCTCCACCGTGGTCGTACGGCCCCGCCCCCGCGTGGTCGTCCTGTCCACCGGCAGCGAACTGATCCAGCCGGGCGAGGTGCTGACGGGCGGCCAGATCTACGACTCCAACAGCTTCGCGCTCACCGCCGCCGCCCGGGACGCCGGAGCCATCGCCTACCGGGTCGGCGCGGTCGCCGACGACGCCGAGACGCTGCGCTCCACCATCGAGGACCAGCTGATCCGGGCGGACATCGTCGTCACCACGGGCGGCGTCAGCGTCGGCGCGTACGACGTCGTCAAGGAGGCGCTGTCCTCCGTCGGCGACGCGGACGAGCCGGGCAGCGGGGTCGAGTTCCGCAAGCTCGCCATGCAGCCGGGCAAGCCCCAGGGCTTCGGCTCGATCGGCCCGGACCACACCCCGCTGCTGGCCCTGCCGGGCAATCCGGTCTCCGCCTACGTCTCCTTCGAGCTGTTCGTCCGCCCCGCGATCCGGGCCCTGATGGGCCTGGCCGATGTGCACCGTCCCACGGTCCGCGCCGAGCTCGGCTCCGACAAAGCGCTCACCTCGCCGGCCGGCCGCCGCCAGTTCCTGCGCGGCCGCTACGACGCGGAGGCGGGCACGGTCACCCCGGTCGGCGGTTCCGGTTCGCATCTGGTCGCCGCGCTGGCCCAGGCCGACGCGCTGATCGTGGTCCCCGAGGACGTCACCTCGGTCGAGCCCGGCACGGAGACGGACGTGGTCCTGCTCCGCTGACCGCCGCCCGGTGGCGGTACGGTATCTGCCGCCGTGCCTTCCGGAGGTCCCCCTCCGGGCCCGAGGCCCATCGGTGCCCCTACCGCTAGGCGGAGTGAGTTGAGTACGCAGAACAGGCTGACGCACATCGACGAGGCGGGCGCGGCCCGCATGGTCGACGTGTCGGCGAAGGACGTCACCACCCGCGTCGCCCGCGCGTCCGGCCGGGTGCTCGTCGCGCCGCGCGTGATCGAGCTGCTGCGCGGCGAGGGGGTCCCCAAGGGCGACGCCCTCGCCACCGCCCGGATCGCCGGGATCATGGGGGCCAAGCGCACCCCGGACCTGATCCCGCTCTGCCACCCGCTGGCCGTCTCCGGGGTGAAGGTCGACCTGAGCGTGGCCGACGACGCGGTGGAGATCACGGCCACCGTGAAGACGACGGACCGCACGGGCGTCGAGATGGAGGCCCTGACGGCGGTGTCGGTGGCGGCCCTGACCGTCGTCGACATGATCAAGGCGGTCGACAAGAGCGCGGTCATCACCGACGTACGGGTCGAGGCGAAGTCGGGCGGCAAGTCCGGCGACTACCGGCGCACCACGCCGGCGGCATCGGCGGGACCGAACGCGTGACGCCGCCCGAGCCCGCCGGAGGCGCCGGCCACGAGCAGCCGGCGCGGGGGCCCGAGCCCACCGGAGCCGCCCCGGGTGCCCCGTACCGCGCCCTCGTCGTCACCGCCTCCAACCGGGCCTCCGCCGGTGTGTACGCGGACAAGGGCGGCCCGCTGATCGCGGAGGCGCTGACCGGCCTCGGTTTCACGGTCGACGGCCCACAGGTCGTCCCGGACGGCGACCCGGTCGAGGCGGCCCTGCGCGCGGGCGTCGCCGCCGGGTACGACGTGATCGTCACCACCGGCGGTACGGGCATCTCGCCCACCGACGCCACCCCCGAGGCCACCCGCCGCGTCCTCGACCACGAGATCCCCGGCATCCCGGAGGCGATCCGGGCCGAGGGCCTCGCGAAGGTCCCGACCGCCGCTCTCTCCCGGGGCCTCGCGGGCGTCGCGTCCCGCACCCTGATCGTCAACCTCCCCGGCTCCACCGGCGGGGTGAAGGACGGGCTCTCCGTCCTCGGCCGGCTCCTGGTGCACGCCGTCGACCAGCTCCGAGGCGGCGACCACCCCCGACCGGGGAGCCCGAGCTGAGCATCGCGACCTGGCCGGTGACGCTGACCGACGGCGAGATCGTCCTGCGTCCGATAAAGATGCGTGACCAGCGGGTCTGGCGCGAGGTCAACCGGCGCAACCGCGACTGGCTGCGCCCCTGGGAGGCCACCGTCCCACCGCCCGCCCCCGGCGGCCCGATCGCGCAGCGCCCCACGTACCGGCAGATGGTCCGCCATCTGCGCGCCGAGGCGAACGCGGGGCGGATGCTGCCGTTCGCCATCGAGTACGAGGGCCGGCTGGTCGGCCAGCTCACGGTCGCGGGGATCACCTGGGGCTCGATGTGCTCCGGTCATATCGGCTACTGGGTCGACCGGAGCGTCGCCGGGCGCGGCGTCATGCCGACGGCGGTGGCGCTCGCGGTGGACCACTGCTTCCGCACGGTGGGCCTGCACCGGATCGAAGTCTGCATTCGCCCGGAGAACGCGCCCAGCCGCAGGGTGGTGGAGAAACTCGGATTCCGCTCCGAGGGCGTGCGCCCGCGCTATCTCCACATCGACGGAGCCTGGCGCGACCACCTGATCTTCGCCCTCACCGCCGAGGAAGTGCCCGACGGGATGCTCCGCCGCTGGCGCCGGTCGCGGCGCGCGACGCCGGAAGGCCCCGGGGCGACCGAGGAAATAAAATAAGTGTTCGAATTTGATCGCTGAGTGACCGTAATGGCCAGGGCTATCGGCCTCTGTTGATCCGAACAATCACAAAAAAAGTCCGTGATATCAGCCGGATCGTGCGACACACCGGGCCAATTGGCGGATCCTTCCGCGCAAACCCCTCTACGGTGTGAGTGTGAGCAGCAGCGGCCTCATCTACGCAGTCATCGTCGGGGCCTGGGCCGCCTACTTGGTGCCGATGTGGCTCCGCAGGCAGGACGAGCTCAACGAAGCACGTCCGACCGAACGCTTCAGCACCGCCATCCGGCTGCTGTCCGGCCGGGCGGCGATGGAGCGCCGTTACGCCAAGGAGCTGCGGGAGCGCACCGCCGAGGAGGCGGGGCCCGAGGTCGACCCGGACCGGGAAACGGACCGTATGGAGTCCGTGGACGTCCGGGCCTTTGCCGCGCCTCCGGCGCACACGGAAGCCCGGCTGAACGACCCGGCGCACGCGCCCGAGCGCGCCCCGGGCCACCAGGCATCCGACCGCCCGGCGCACGACCGCCGGTCCGGCGAGCGCCCCGCGGAGCACGTGCCCCCCGCCCCGCGGCGCCCGCGCCCCGGCGCGGCCGACGCCGAGCGGGCCCGGCGCGCCCGGCGCTCCCAGGTTCTGGCGCGGCGCAGGCGGACCACGGTCGTCCTCTTCCTGGCCTTCACCCTCGGCGCGATCGTCGCGGCGGTCGGCGGCCTCGGCTTCCTCTGGGCCCCTGCGGTGCCGGCCGTGCTGCTGAGCACGTACATCGTGCACCTGCGTGCCCAGGAGCGCCGACGGTTCGCCTTCACGATGGACCGCCGCCGGGCCGAGGACGCGGCACAGCGGCTGCGGGAGAACCGCCCGCGCCGCAACCAGCCCGCGGCCCCCGACTCCGCCGAGGCGGACGACGACTCCGAAGCGCACCACGCGGAGCCGGAACCCACCCCCACGGTCTCCCCCCAGGAGGCCGGCCGCCGCGCCCTCGTCGAGCAGACGGATCACGCGGAGTGGGTGGACCAGCAGCGCGAACGCGGCCGCGTTCAGGGAGACAGCTGGGAACCCGTTCCCGTACCGCTGCCCACCTATGTCACCGCGCCCGTCGCCCCCCGGGCCACGGGGGCGGTGGAGGTCGGTGACCCGGAGACCTGGAGCGCGGCCCGCTCCAGCACCGCCGAACCCACCCAGACGGGCACCTCGCACCCGACGGCTCCGGCGGTCGACCCGGCCCCGCGCCAGCGCACGAACCAGTCCCGCCGCAACCGCGACCGGGGCCGGACCCCGCTCTTCGACCAGTACGACGACGAGGACCGGCCGCGCGCGGCCAATGAGTGAGGCCCCCGGGGACGCCCGGGGGTACCGGGAAACCCGACACCGCTGACCAGCGGAGGAACGGATTTCCAAGCACCCCTGTGAGGGTGCTAGAGTTTCACACGTCGCAAGGGCCTGTGGCGCAGTCTGGTAGCGCACCTCGTTCGCATCGAGGGGGTCTGGGGTTCAAATCCCCACAGGTCCACAAGCGAACTGTTCACGAGTCATCTCGTGAAGGGTTCACGAGATCCCGTCCAGTTACTTCAACTGGGCGGGATTTCGTGGTTCTCAGACTTGGTGCGACGCGGATGCCGCTCGGAGAAGCCTCGGTTCGGCGCCGCCCGGCGCTGCTCGGTTCGAGTCGGGCTTCGGACCGGTCGTCGCATCTATGTTGTCCGTGAGAGGCCGTGACTAGGATGCGTGCAACGCGTCGTCACGGGCGCTGGTGTGCCGGGAAGCCTGGTCGGCGACGGGGGCGGTTGTCCCTCCGTCCGCCGCGACCCCGGAGGCTGCCCGCCGTGTACGAACGACCGCACCACTGCACGAGAGCCCCGGATCTGTTGTCCGGGAGGGGGCCCCGGCGCGCCGGTCGCCGGTGAAGCCGCTGCCGGACCGGCGGCAGGTCGCCGTGCTCCGTCCGGAGGCCGAGCGGGTCCGCATCGGCCTGCGCGGCACCACTGTCCTGACCGCCGACGGTGCCCAGGGAGTGGGAACAGCCGCCCGTCCCGCTCGGTGCCGCGGCGTCCTGACCCTGATCAGCGGAGCCTCGTTCGAAGCTCGCGACGGCTTCCGCCGGGCCGGAGTCGACGAACCCGTCACCTACGCCGACGACCGCACCACCTGAGCCGGTGCGCCGATCCCCGAAGGCATCGGCGCACCCGAGGCAGTACAGGTGGCGCCCTGAGACAGGACGACCGGATGCAGACGTACACCGGATACGAATCCCTGCTGGCCTCGGCCGCGGCGACAGGGCAAGAGCCCGACGAGGCCACGTTGGAAGGACTCCGTGTCTTCGGGGAACAAGCGGCCGACGACGGCATCACGCTGCGCGCCCTGGTCGTGCACCACCTCGCCCGCGCCCGCGTCGCCTGGCCCGTGGGGGCCGCGGGTGCTGACTGTGTGCTCGCCACGGTGCAGACCGCCGTCGAGGCGCTCTGAGGGCTACGAAAGAGCGCAGCAAATCGCCTTCAGGCAGGAGGAGTCACGCCGCCGCGAGTTCATCGACGACCTGCTGTACGGGCGTGGCGACCTGGGACGTCTGGTGGAGCGTGCGGAGCAGTTCGGGCTGAGGCTCTCCCATGCCCACGCCGTCGCCGTCGCGGAAGGCGCCGATCCCTACCTGGAGGGCGAGGCCGTGCCCCGCCTCGTGGAGCGGGCCGTGAACGCGCGCTTCGGCGACCGCAACGTCCTGCTCACCACCAAGGACGGCCGGATGATCTGCATCGCCCCTGGCGACCAGCGGGACGTTCTCATCCACTTCGCCAAACAGGCCCACGCCGCGACCGACGGTGGCCGGGCCGCCATCGGCCGCCCGCACCCGGGCGCGGGCGGCGTGGTCCACTCCTACGAGGAGGCCCTCCGGGCCCTGGATCTGGCGGTCCGGCTGGAACTCGATGATCCGGTGCTGTACGCCGCGGACCTTCTCGTGTATCCGGTGCTGACCCGGGACCGGCAGGCCATGGCCGACCTTGTCCGCACCACGCTGGGCCCGCTGCTCAGGAGCCGCAACGGCCCGCAGACCCATCTGGACACCCTCACCGCCTACTTCGACGCGGGATGCGTCACGACGTACGCCGCCCGGAAGCTGTCCCTGAGCGTCCGCGCTTTCACCTACCGGCTGGAGCGCATCCACCAGCTCACCGGGTCCGACCCGGCCAACCCCCGGCACCGATACGCGCTGCAGACCGCGGTCATCGGAGCCCGCATCCTCAACTGGCCCGATCAGAACGCCTGACTTGCCGCCTCCATCTGCCGGTGCCGATCACGAAGGACGGGTACGTGCCCTCTGTCTACAGAAACGCCAGGGCTCAAAAGGAGATTCGGCACTGGTGCCTGAGTCGGATCGACGCGTGGCACGTGCCCCATGCCCGCCGGGAGACGGCGACATCGGCGGGCCTGACCAGTGTCGTGACCGTGGGCCCCGAGTCGCGGGACGGAGCACCGGCCGTCGTTCTGCTGCCGGGTACGAACATGAATGCCGCCCTGTGTCTGGCTGCCGCCGAAGGGCTGGCCCGTGAACACCGTGTGGTGATCCTGGACCTGCCCGGGCAGCCGGGGCTCAGCTCGGGTCACAGGCCCCGTGCCGGGCGCACGGCTTGGTACGGAAGGTGGCTGAGCGAGATCCTGGCTCTGGTGGTGCGGGAGCCGGCCGTGGTGGTGGGGCATTCCCTGGGCGGCGCGGTGGCGCTGGCCTGCGGCTCTCCTCTCATTGCCGGTCGAGTGCTGCTGTCCGGCGCCGGCGTCACGCGTCTGCGGACCCCCGCCCCCCTGCTGGCCGCCACCGTTCCCTGGCTCCTGCGCCCTTCGGTGCCGCGAGCGGAGGAGTTGCTGCGTCATATGTCCGCCCCGGGGTGGACGGTCCCCGGGCACCTGAGCGCGTGGATGGATCTGGTCGCGCGCCGCTGCCGCACCAGCCTGGCCCCTGCGCCGCTGCCGCCCGCCCTCCTGGAACGGTCCCGCGCGGCTCCGGTGCTGGTCGCTACGGGAAGGTTCGACCTCTTCCTGCCCCCGGGCGCTCTGGGGCCGGCCGCCCGGCATCGTCTGGGGGTGGGGCTCAGGGTGGTCGAAGGGGCGGGGCACCTGCTCCTGGACGAGGCGCCGGTGGAGGTCTGCGAGCTCGTGGAGCGGTTCTGCAGGGCTCATACGGTGCGGTGACGCACCACCGTTAGATGTCCGATCACCCTTGACCGCCGGTCCGCGCCCCCTTTCCGGGGCGCGGACCGGCGCTTGTGGTGGCGGGCGGGGGTGCCGCCGGGTGAGGAGGGCCCTCTGCTCTACGCAGGTCCGGTTGCCTCCGTCACTTCGTCTCCAGATCCCGTCGGCGGAAGCCCGCCAGCCCCGACAGGACCAGTCCGGCCGCGACGGCTGTGAGGACGAGCACGGGAGTCCAGCTCATCTCGGCGGCCGGAAGGCGGGGGACGTGGCCGAAGGGCGAGAGGTCGTTCATCCAGTCGGGGAAGCGGAGAATCGCGCCGAGGTACCCGACGAGGAACGCGTACACGGGCACGACCCAGGCCGCCGATGCGGCGCGGGGGCACCAGCCGAACAGCACGACGGCCACACCCGCGGTCACCCACAGAGCGGGCGCGTACGCGACGGCGGCCCCGAGCAGTTCCCCCACGAGGGCGGTGTCCCCGGTGGACGCGGCGCCCGCGAGACCGAAGCCCAGCCCGGCCGCGAGCAGCAGCGCCGTACCGCCGGCCAGCGCGACGGCGATATGGCTGCCCAGCCAGCGGTCGCGCGAGAGACCGGTGGCCAGCAGGGGTTCGGCGCGGCCGGCGCTCTCCTCGGCTCGCGGCCGCAGGGAGGCCATCACCACGTACACGGCGGCGACGACCGCGACGACGACCATCACCATCGACGCGAACGACTCGGCGACGGAGCTGCCGCCGATCTCCGCCAGCGCCTCCTGGACCTGTTCGATGTCCTTCACCATGTCGGCGGCGTCGCCGAGGATGGAGCCGTACATGAGGCCCATCAGGAACAGTCCGGCGCCGAAGCCCAGCAGGGTCGCCCGGTGCAGCCGCAGGGCGAAGCCGAAGGGCCGCGTGAGGGCTTCGGACGCGGTACGGCGGCCGAGCCGGGCGGCGCGCAGGCCGGCGCCGACATCACGCCGGGTGCTCAGCACGAAGCCGGCGGCGGCCGTGAGCGCGGCCGTGGCCAGGCAGAGCAGCAGGGGCCACCAGCGGTTGTCGACGAAGACGTAGGTGCGCTGGATCCAGCCGATCGGGCTGAGCCAGGACAGGGCGTCGTTGCCGACATCGCCGGAGGCTCGCAGCACGTAGGCGACACCGATCAGTGCGAGCGCCATTCCGGAGGCGCCGCGCGCGTGGGCGGTCACCTGCGCGGTGACGGCGGCGATGCCGGCGAAGACCAGGCCGATCACGGTGTGCGTGAGCCCGTACAGCAGTGCTTCGCCGGTGCCGATGCCGTCGATGCGCGTCGAGACGAGGGCCAGGGCCACGAGGACGGCGAGGGCGATGTTGGCGACGGCGGCGACCGCCAGGGCGGAGGCCAGCTGGGCGTGGTGCCCGACGACGGTGGAGCGCACCAGCTCGGCCCGGCCGGTCTCCTCCTCGTTCCGCGTGTGCCGGGTGACGATCAGGACGCTCATCAGGCCGACCAGGACGGCCATGAAGCCGAGCATTTGATGACCGAGCATCGCGCCGATGTCGTAGTCGGAGAGGTAGCGGCGCGGGCCGGTCATGGCGAGCGCGGCGGGGCTGTCCATGGTGGCGGCGACCGCGGCCCGCTTCTCGGCGGTGGCGTACAGGGTCGTGTATTCGCTCGCTGTGGCGAGCGTGCCCAGGGTGAGCGCGAGCAGCCAGACCGAGAGACGGACACGGTCCCTGCGCAGGGCGAACCGGATGAGGGCCGCGGTACCCGCGAAAGCGCCCGGACCCGGTCCGGGTGCGGTGCGGGCCCGGAGGGCTGCTGCGGTGGTGGTCATCGGTCCGCCTCGTCGCCGCCGAGGACCGGAGTGACCGTGCCGGAGACCGTGTCCCCTGAGCCGGAGGAGCCTCCGGTGCGCCTCTGGCCTCCGTTGACGGCGAGCTCGTCGCCGTAGTGGCGCAGCATCAGCTCCTCCAGCGTCGGCGGATGGCTGATCAGACCGCGGATGCCGAACTCGCCGACTCTGCGGATGGCGGTGTCGAGGTGTGCTCCGTCGACGGCGAAGCTCACCCGACGGTCCTGCGTCTGGACCCCGTGGACGCCGGGCAGGGTGTCGAGTCCGGTGACCGGGTGCTGGGTCTCGGCCTCCACCGTCGTGCGCGTCAGGTGCCGCATCTCGCTCAGCGTGCCCGACTGTACGTTGCGGCCCTGCCGGATGATGCTGACGCGGTCGCAGAGCTTCTCGACCTGGGCCAGGATGTGGCTGGAGAGCAGCACGGTCCTGCCCGCGGCCTTCGCCTGAAGGATGACGTCCTGGAAGACGACCTCCATGAGCGGATCGAGTCCCGCCGTGGGCTCGTCCAGGAGCAGCAGTTCCGCGTCGGAGGCGAGCGCGGCGACGATGGCGACCTTCTGCCGGTTGCCCTTGGAGTAGGCGCGGCCCTTCTTGGTCGGGTCCAGGTCGAACCGCTCGACGAGCTCGTCGAGCCGCCGCCGGTCGAGACCGCCGCGCAGCTTGGAGAGCAGGTCGATGGCCTCCCCGCCGGTGAGGTTGGGCCACAGCTCCACGTCGCCGGGTACGTAGGCGAGCCGCCGGTGCAGCTCGACGGCGTCCTTCCACGGGTCCTTGCCCAGGAGCTGCGCGGAGCCGGAGTCACCGCGCAGCAGCCCGAGCAGAACACGGATGGTGGTGGACTTTCCCGCACCGTTGGGGCCGAGGAAGCCATGGACCTCGCCGACGTCGACGGTGAGGTCCAGGCCGTCGAGGGCGTGTGTCCGGCCGAACGACTTGTGGAGCCCGGCGACAGTGATTGCCTTCTTCATGATGCCGAACGTACGCTTTCTTCAGAAGTGTGTGAAGTTAAGGAACCGTATGAATCACTCGATAGACTGCCGCGGGGCCTCGGGTGGGTCGGGGCGCCGAATCACAAGGACTGGGGTCAGGGCATGAATGAGCGGCGGCGGGGAGACGGCCGTGCGGACGGCGGCCGGGGGAGGCCCGCGTCGGCGGCGGGGCCGCCGACGCGGAGGCCGCCGCCTCGCCGTTCGTCGAGCGCTTCGCCGCCCAGCTCGTCGAAGCCGGGATGGCCCGCATGCCGGCCAGGGTCTTCGCGGCATTGCTCTCCTCCGAGCGGGGGGCCCTGACCTCCGCCGAGCTGGGCGAGCGGCTCACGATCAGCCCGGCGGCCGTATCGGGAGCCGTCCGCCATCTCGCACAGGTCAACATGATCAGCCGTGAGAGGGAGCCGGGTTCGCGGCGTGAGCGTTACCGCGTACAGGGTGATCAGTGGTACAGCGCCCTGACGGGGCGCGACGCCATGCTGAGGAGCTGGCAGGCGACGTTGAGGGAGGGTGTGAGCCACTTCGGGCTCGAAACCCCCCAAGGGCGCAGGATCAACGACACGCTGGAGTTCTTCCAGTTCCTGGAGAAGGAGTTGGGGTCGCTGATGGAGCGCTGGGAGACGCACCGAGCCCAGCACCACGGCCGCTGACCGCGCGACCTCGCCCCCACCGCGCGGCCGGTACGCGCCTCCCCCTGGACGGCGGTGGCCTTGTCCCTCGGCAGTAGCGCGCTTCCAAGAATGCCTGAAGAGGTGTTCAGGTGTGATCGTTAGGATGGGTCCCATGGGGCACGGAGCCGACGGCAGGAGCGACACCACCGCGCGTGAACGACTCGACGCGGCGGGAGCCTCCGACGTCGCCGCGACCCTCCAGGCTCTGGCCACCCCGTCCCGCCTGTACATCCTGGCCCGCCTCCAGGAGGGCCCGTGCTCGGTCGGCGACCTCGCGGAGGCCGTGAGCATGGAGGCGTCCGCCTGCTCGCACCAGCTGCGGCTGCTGCGCAACCTCGGACTGGTCACCGGCGAGCGTCACGGTCGTTCCATCATCTACTCGCTCTACGACAACCACGTCGCCGAGCTCCTGGAGCAGGCGCTCTTCCATGTGGAGCATCTGCGGCTCGGCCTGCACGACCGTTCCGGGATGTCGCAGACTTCTGTCCGCGGGTAGGTGGGACGCCGCCCCGGGCCCTGGAGAACAGGGTCACCGTGACCTCGTACCGACCGTCGACGCCGAGCATGCCTTCGACGTCGCGGGACGGCCGTCGGCGCTGCGGCTGCGCGACCGCCTCGACGCGCAAGACGGCCGGCGCGGAGGCGGGACCGTACGGGCTCGTCGGCGAGGGGCTGACCGGCCTCGCTCGCGTACCGTCTCCTCGGCTCGGCGGCCGATGCCGAGGACGTCGTGCAGGACGCGCACCCCGCCACACCGGGACGCGGCGGCAGCACGAACCCGACGCTCCGGTCGTCGAGCAGGGGTGACCGGGGTCCTGGCGCGAATCACGTGACGGTGGGCCTCAGCGGTGTTCAGGCAGTACCGCACCTCCACGCGTACGCGCGCTCCGGGCAAGCACGGCAGCTACCAGCGAGCTTCCCGCCAGTGCGAGGAAGAGCCGGTCGTAGCCGCCGAGCGGTCCGGCGAGGGCGGCCCCGGCCCAGGGGGCGAGGGCGGCGGCGAGGGTGGCGGGAGCGGTGAGGAGCGCGGAGAGCCTCCCGTAGTGCGTGGTGCCCCAGCGGTCGGTGACGGCGGTGGCCTGGAGGAGGGTGAGGTTGCCGCGGACAACGCCCGCGAGGACCGCGAGCAGGACGAGGAGCGGGACCGGACCGGGGACGAGAGCCAGTGCGGCCGTGGTGGCTCCGCCGAGGGCGATCAGGACGGTGGTGCGCGCGGTGACGGACGTCCTGGCGGCGAGACCGGCGTAGAGGGTGCGGCCGAGGGTCTGACCGGCACCGCCGAGGCCCAGGGCCCAGGCCGCGGCGGTGGTGCTCGCGCCCCGTTCCTGAAGAAGGGGTACGAGCCCGATGACGACCGCGTACATCGCGAAACCGGAGAGGGTGAAGGCGACGGCCAGGACGACGAAGGGGCGGCTGCGGGTCACCGCGGTGCCTTTGCCTGTCGCCGGTGGCGCGGGCGGTGCCGGCGGCCAGGGCGCGCGCAGCGCGAGGGCGTGGGCGGGGATGGTGATGAGGGCGAGGATCACGGCGAGAGCGGCGTAGGTCGAGCGCCAGCTCAGGTGCTGGGCCAGCGCGGCGGTGAGGGGGGCGAACACCGTGCTCGCGAGGCCGCCGGCCAGGGTGAGGACGGTCAGGGCGCGGATGCGGTCGGGGCCCCACCAGCGGGTGAGCGCGGCGAAGGCGGGCTGGTAGAAGGTGGCGGCCATCGCGACGCCGGCCGCTGCCCAGGCGGCGAAGAAGACCGGGAGGTTCGGGGCCGCCGCCACCGTGAGTACCGCCAGGACGGCGAGGACCGATCCGCCGGTCATCACGAGGTGAGGGCCTCGGCGGTCCAGCACTCTGCCGATGGGGATGCCGGTCGCCGCCGAGACGAGCAGGGCCAGGGAGAAGGCGGCTGTCGTGGCGCTCGTGGACCAGCCGGTGTCGGCGGTGATGCGGGAGAGCAGGACGGGGAAGGCGTAGTAGACGATGCCCCAGCTGGTGATCTGTGTGGCGCAGAGTGCGGGCAGCACGGCGCGTGGCCGCGACCGGACCCCCGTTCCGGTCGCGGCCTCCGGGGCCTTGGCGTCGGGCACCGCGGTCAGCAGCCGCCGGAGGAGGCGGGGGCTCCGATGCCGATGGTCTCCGTGGTGGGGGTGGCGCAGCAGCCGCCGTTCCCGGCCCGGTCCGCCTCGGGCTCGTCGAAGAGGCCGGCTCCGCCGCAGACGCCGGTCTCGGGCAGCGTGAGTTCGACCCGCTCGGCGGCTTCCCGGTCGCCGGCGATGGCCGCGGCGACGGAGCGGACCTGTTCGTAGCCGGTCATGGCCAGGAAGGTCGGTGCTCGGCCGTAGGACTTCATGCCGACGAGGTAGACGTCCTTCTCCGGGTGGGAGAGCTCCTTGACCCCGTGCGGGTAGACGGTGCCGCAGGAGTGCTGGTTCGGGTCGATGAGAGGGGCGAGTTCACCGGGGGCCTGCAGGCGCTCGTCGAGGCCGAGGCGGAGTTCGGAGACGAAGGACAGGTCCGGGCGCAGACCGGTGAGGACGATGACCTCGTCCACGGGGTCGAGGCGGCGGCCGTCCTCGGCGACCAGGACCACCTGCTCGCCCGCCCTCTCGACCGACCCGGTGCGGAAGCCGGTGACCGCGTCGGCGTACCCCTCGTCGACCGCGGCCTTCGCGGCGAGGCCCAGGGCCCCGCGGGCGGGCAGCTGGTCGGCGGCGCCGCCGCCGAAGGTCGAGCCCGAGATCCCCCGGCGCAGCACCCACACCGCGTGGGTGCCCCCCTCCTGTCGGGCGAGGCCGGCCAGCGAGGCCAGGGCGGTGAAGGCGGAGGCCCCGGAGCCGATGACGGCGGTACGCCGGCCGGCGTACCGGGAGCGGACGGCCGGGTCCTTGAGGTCGGGGATCCGGTAGGAGATCCGGTCGGCCGACGCCTTCTCGCCGATCGCGGGGAGACCGTCGCCGCCGAGGGGGCCGGGGGTGGACCAGGTGCCGGAGGCGTCGATGACCGCGCGGGCGAGGAGACGCTCCTCGGAGCCGTCGGTGTGGCGCACGTGGACGGTGAAGGGCTGCCGCTCGCGGTCGGCGTCCACGACACGGTCCCGGCCCAGGCGGGAGACGCCGGTCACGGTGGCGTCGTAGCGGACCTGGTCGCCCAGGACGTCGGCGAGGGGCTGGAGGTACTTCTCGGCCCAGTCGGCCCCGGAGGGGTAGGTCGCACCGTCGGGGGCGGCCCAGCCGGTGGGCGCCAGGAGCTTCGCGGCGGCCGGATCGACCAGTTCGGACCAGGTGGAGAACAGGCGTACATGACCCCACGCGCGCACCGCGGCCCCGGCCGCGGTCCCGGCCTCCAGGACCAGGGCGTCGGTACCGCGCGCGGTGAGGTGGGCGGCGGCCGCGAGGCCGACCGGGCCGGCGCCGATGACGACGACGGGAAGCTGCTGTTCGTTCATGGCGGGTGGTCTCCTCGGAACGGGGCGGCGGACGGCGGCATGCGATCGGCGCGGACCGGCGACGACCGCCTTTGATTCGATGTTCGTCGATGTCCTTCCGTGTCTGGAGCTTGCCACTTGCATCGGCGGGTGTCAACATAGACATATGTCGAATTCGCGGATGATGGAGCTGCCGGTGACGCCCGTCGGGCAGGTGGAGCCGTGCTGTCCGCCCCTCACCTCGGCCGAGCTCTCGCAGGCGGACGCGGAGAAGATGGCCGCGATGTTCAAGGCCCTGGCCGACCCGGTGCGGCTGCGCCTGTTCTCCAAGGTCGCCTCGCACCCGGACGGGGAGGCGTGCGTGTGCGACATCGCCGACGTCGGCGTCTCCCAGCCGACCGTCTCCCACCACCTCAGGAAGCTGCGCGAGGCCGGTCTGCTGGCCTCCGAGCGGCGCGGTACGTGGGTCTACTACTGGGTGGAGCCGTCGGTGATCGCCGGAATGGCGGCTCTCCTCGCCAGTCCCGCCTGATCGGGCGGGACCGCGAGGGCGGCGGTCGGTCTCTGCCCCGCCGGGTGAGGCGGGGCAGCCGAATTCTGCTGTACGGCCGGGCTACTTGATCTGCGGCGGGGTGAACTTCTTGCGCCAGGCGAGCGAGACGTACACCAGGGCGACGAGGACGGGAACCTCGATCAGCGGGCCGACGACTCCGGAGAGGGCCTGGCCGCTGGTGACGCCGAAGGTGGCGATGGCGACCGCGATGGCGAGCTCGAAGTTGTTGCCGGCGGCCGTGAAGGCGAGGGTGGCGGTGCGGTCGTAGTTCAGGCCGATCGCCTTGCCGAGCAGGAACGTGCCGAACCACATCACCGCGAAGTAGACGAGCAGCGGGAGGGCGATCCGTACGACGTCCAGCGGCTGCGAGGTGATCGTCTTCCCCTGGAGGGCGAAGAGGATGACGATCGTGAAGAGCAGGCCGTAGAGGGCCCAGGGGCCGATCTTCGGCAGGAACTTCTGCTCGTAGGACTCGCGGCCCAGCTTCTTCTCGCCGATGCGGCGGGTGAGGAAGCCGGCGACGAGCGGGATGCCGAGGAAGATGACGACGTTCAGCGCGATCTTCCCCATGGAGATGTCGAGGGTCTCGCCGTCGCCGAGGCCGAGCCAGCCCGGCAGCAGGTCGAGGTAGAACCAGCCCAGGACGCCGAAGGCGATGACCTGGAAGACCGAGTTGAGGGCGACGAGGACGGCGGCGGCTTCGCGGTCGCCGCAGGCGAGGTCGTTCCAGATGATGACCATGGCGATGCAGCGGGCGAGGCCGACGATGATCAGGCCGGTGCGGTACTCGGGCAGGTCCGGCAGGAAGATCCAGGCCAGGGCGAACATGAGCGCCGGGCCGAGGACCCAGTTGACGACCAGGGAGGAGACCATCAGCCTGCGGTCGCCGGTGACGGCGTCGAGCTTGTCGTAGCGGACCTTGGCGAGGACCGGGTACATCATGATCAGCAGGCCCACGGCGATCGGGAGCGAGATGCCGCCGATCTCGACCTTGGCCAGCGTGTCGTTCAGCCCGGGGATCAGCCTGCCGAGCCCGAGGCCGAGGCCCATGGCCAGGAGGATCCAGACGGCGAGGAAGCGGTCGAGCGTCGACAGCTTCGCGACGACCGAGGCCTCCTCGGTGGTCGCGGGCGCTTGGGTGGGGGTCACGGGCAGGCCCTCTTGTTCTCGGCTGCGGTACGGGCGGACTCGGCCAGGTCGGCGAACTGGCCGGCGAGCTGGGCGATGACGTCCGGGCGGAGCTTGTAGTAGGTGAAGCGGCCGCAGGGCTCGGTCTCCACGACTCCGGCCTCGCGCAGCACTCTCAGATGGTTGGAGAGATTGGTCTGCCGGGCGCCGGTCTCCTCGACGAGGTGGGTGGTGCACAGGGTCTCGCGGGCGAGCAGGGTCACGATCTGCAGGCGCAGGGGGTCGCCCAGCACCCGGATCAGTTCAGTGTCGACTGACGTCATCATGGGCTGATACTCTCACATCAGTGGTGGCTGACACCATCAGGTGCTGAAGTCATTCGTGCCTGATTTCGCCGTGAGACAAGAGAGACTGCCGTGTCCGAGAAGCCCTCTGTCCTGTTCGTCTGCGTCCACAACGCCGGCCGCTCCCAGATGGCCGCCGCCTGGCTGTCCCACCTGGCCGGAGACCGCGTCGAGGTCCGCTCCGCAGGCTCCGCCCCCGCCGACCGGGTCAACCCCGCCGCCGTCGAGGCCATGCGCGAGGTCGGCATCGACATCGCCGCCGAGACCCCCAAGATCCTCACCGTCGACGCGGTCAAGGCGTCCGACGTCTGCATCACCATGGGGTGCGGCGACACCTGCCCCGTCTTCCCCGGCAAGCGCTACCTCGACTGGACGCTGGAGGACCCGGCGGGCCAGGGCGTCGAGGCCGTCCGCCCGATCCGCGACGAGATCAGGAAGCTCGTCGAGGGCCTGATCGAGGAGATCGCCCCGGCGAACCCGGAGCGGACCGCATGAGCGGGATCCGCGAGGCCGTCATCATCGGATCCGCCCCCGCCGGGGGCATCGCGTCGCCGCAGGTCGGACGTGTGCGTGAGCGCCCCGCGAACGACAGCTCTTGAACAGCTCTCATGAACGTCACGGGATCCCGTCCGGTTGCTTCGACCGGGCGGGATCCCGTGGTTCTCCTGCCGCCGGGCCCGTGGTGTCCCGCGAGCGGCGCCCCGGGCGTCAGCCGGTGCGGTTGTAGATCGCCGTGCCGGGGCAGGCCGTGACGCCGAGACGGGTGCCGCAGCCGGAGTACTGGGCGGATCCGTTCCACCACGCCCAGCCGCCGATCGTGCGGCCGTTCAGCCAGGTGTACTGGCCGTTGTAGTTGGCGTCGTACGTGCGCAGGGACCAGTGCACGTGGGCGCCGGTCGCGGAACCGCCGGCGCAGGTGTCGGTGCCGATGCTGCCGAGCAGGGCACTGCGCGCGATCGACGTCCCGTTGTAGTAGGTCGTGTTCCGCAGGTGGTAGTAGTCCGTGGAGAAGCCGCCGGGGTGGATCACCCGGGTCCAGCCGCCGCCCGCGCCGCACATCGAGGTGGCCGTACCCTCACGCGACGAGCGCACCAGACCACTGGCGTTGCCGCCCGCGAAGTCGAGGGCGCTCCAGTAGCCGGTCGCACCGTCATGTGCGTGAGGGCCGCCGGTCAGGGTCATGTAGTAGTCGGGCATCCAGGGCAGCAGCAGTCCGCTGGTGTTGGCCAGGGCGCCGGCCGGCGCGGCCTGCGCGTCCGGGGTCACCTTGCGTTCGGCGTAGGCCTTCATGGTCCGCCGCTCCGCCGCGCCGACCAGCGGGGATTCGGCCACATGGTCGGCGAACTCGCGGTCGCCCTCCAGGCCCGAGACCCACCGTCCGTCCGTGCGGTGGGCGATGTAGAGCCAGCCCTCCGGTGCGCCGTGCCGCGTGCGCGACGCCTCGACGTAGGCGACGCCGCGGGCCCAGTCGCCCGAGACGTCGCGTACGTCGACGACCACCTTGCGGCCCTCGTCGGCGAGTTCGCCGACGGCGGCACTCGGGGCGAGTTCCCTGGCGTCGTGGGACCGCGAGAGGACGTCCGCGGAGACGGCGTCCAACAGCGCCTGGCGTTCGGCGCCGAGACGGTCGGCGACGGCGGCAGGCATCTTCACGACCACCCCGGCGGACGGGTGCCCGACGCCGGCCGAGGAGTTCGCCGGAGCGGCGGGGGCGGCGGCGAGCAGTCCGGTGACGGCGAGGGCGATGGCGGAGAGGGCGGTGACGGCGGTCCTCATGTACGCGGACACACTCGGTCTCGGCAGCACGGGAAATCCCCTGTCGTTGGTCAGTCAGGTGCGTGTTGTCATGGACCTGACTGAGTGTGTGCTGCTTGTCAACGCGCGTCAACCAGGCAGGAGTTCCGTCATTTGTCGGCCCAATGGCGGCGAAGCCCCAGAGCGTCGTTCCTTCGCCGATGGAGGTCATGGTTCGGCGCACGCCGAGGGCGGGCCGTGCGAACCGGCAGGATGGGGGAGACCGACGGCCCCTTCCCGGGGCGGCACGAGGGGAAGGTCACCCGCCATGACCACGAAGCCCACGCCGTTCGACGAGCTCGACCGGAAGATCGTCGCGACCCTGATCGCGAACGCCCGGGCGAGTTTCGCCGAGATCGGCACGTCCGTCGGGCTGTCGGCCACCGCGGTCAAACGCCGGGTCGACCGGCTGCGCGCCACGGGGGTGATCACGGGGTTCCGGGCTACCGTCCGCCCGGCCTCGCTCGGCTGGCGCACCGAGGCGTACATCGAGGTGTACTGCGACGGCGCGGCGCCGCCCAGGCGCCTGTCCGAGGTGGCGCGCAAGTACCCGGAGATCGTGGCGGCCATGACGGTGACCGGGGCCGCCGACGCCCTGTTCCACATCAGGGCCACCGATGTGGAGCACTTCGAGGAGGTGCTCGAACGGATCCGCAGCGAACCCTTCATCCGCAAGACGATCAGCTACATGGTGCTGTCCCACCTGCTGCCGGACAGCCCCGAGGCGGGGGTCAGCGAGCCCGCGCCCGACGCCGGAGAGGATGTGGGCGGCGGCGGTGACGCACTGAACCTGCTCTGAGTGGCGCATCTGCGCAGCATTCCTGCGTATGCGTGCAGCCTTTCGTTCTTGGCGGGCGCGCGGGCCGCTTTCTACGGTGATGACATCCCCATCGTCACCCGGAGAACGCGGAGGAAAGCCGTGCCCGTAGAACGTGGCCCGCTGGGCCGTGGCCCGAGCCTCAGGCGCTATCTGATGTGCGAGCCCCGCCATTTCGAGGTGCGCTACGCCATCAACCCGTGGATGGACACCGGCACACCGGTCGATCTCCCGCTCGCCCGTGACCAGTGGCTGACCCTGGTCGAGGCGTACCGGGCCCATGGCCACACCGTCGAGACGATCGTCCCGGTCGCCGGTCTGCCCGACATGGTGTTCGCGGCGAACGCGGCTCTGGTCATGGACGGCAAGGTCTTCGGCTCGTCCTTCCACGCGCCCGAGCGGCAGCCCGAGGCGGCGGCGTACACGCAGTGGTTCAAGGAAGCCGGGTACGAGGTCCGCCCCTCCCGTTCGGTCTGCGAGGGCGAGGGGGACCTCGTCCCGGCCGGACGGTACGTACTGGCGGGAACGGGCTTCCGTACGCACAGCTCCGCGCACCGCGAGGTGCAGGAGTTCTTCGGCAGGCCCGTGATCGGCCTCGACCTGGTGGATCCGCGCTTCTACCACCTGGACACGGCTCTGTTCCACCTCGGCGGGGAGCCGGACGGGGGCGCCGGGGCGGACGCGGGGAACATCGCCTACTACCCGGCGGCGTTCTCCCCGGGCAGCCGTGAGGTCCTGCGGCACCTCTACCCGGACGCGGTCGTCGCCACGGAGGAGGACGCCTTGGCGTTCGGCCTCAACTCCGTCTCCGACGGCCGTCACGTCTTCATCGCTCCGCAGGCCCACGGCCTGATCGACGAGCTCGCCCACCGTGGCCATGTCCCCGTCCCGGTCGACCTTTCGGAGTTCCGCAAGGCCGGCGGCGGCATCAAGTGCTGCACCCAGGAGATCCGCTGATGACCGACACCGTCACCCCTTCCGCCGCCTCCGGGACGCGCTCGTCGGAGCAGCTGATCCGGGCCGAGGCCCCGGTGCTCGCCCACAACTACCATCCGCTGCCCGTGGTCGTCGCCCGCGCGGAAGGCGCCTGGGTCGAGGACGTCGAGGGCCGTCGCTACCTCGACATGCTGGCGGGCTACTCCGCTCTCAACTTCGGCCACCGCCATCCCGCCCTCATCGAGGCCGCGCACCGCCAGCTCGACGAACTCACCCTCACCTCGCGCGCCTTCCACCACGACCGGCTGGCCGGTTTCGCCGAGCGCCTGGCGGCGCTGACCGGCCTCGACATGGTGCTGCCGATGAACACCGGCGCCGAGGCCGTGGAGAGCGCGGTCAAGGTCGCCCGCAAGTGGGCGTACGAGGTCAAGGGCGTCGCACCGGACCGGGCGACGATCGTCGTCGCCGACGGCAACTTCCACGGCCGGACCACGACGATCGTGAGCTTCTCGACGGACGGGACGGCCCGGGCCGGCTTCGGTCCCTTCACCCCGGGCTTCCGGGTCGTCCCGTACAACGACCTCGCCGCCCTGGAATCCGTCGTGGACGAGACGACCGCGGCCGTGCTGATCGAGCCCGTCCAGGGCGAGGCCGGCGTCGTCATCCCCGACGACGGCTACCTCACCGGGGTCCGTGAACTCACCCGGCGCGCGGGGTGCCTGTTCATCGCCGACGAGATCCAGTCGGGCCTGGGGCGCACGGGCCGCACGCTGGCCGTCGACCACGAGGGCGTGGTCCCGGACATGCTGCTCCTGGGCAAGGCCCTGGGCGGCGGCATCGTCCCGGTCTCCGCCGTGGTCGCCCGCCGCGACGTGCTCTCCGTGCTCGGGCCCGGTGAACACGGCTCGACCTTCGGCGGCAACCCGCTGGCCGCGGCGATCGGTTCCGCGGTCCTCGACCTGCTGGCCACCGGCGAGTTCCAGCGGCGGGCCGCCGAGCTGGGCGAAGTACTGGACCGCGGTCTGGCCGCCCTCGTCGGCGCGGGCGTCACGGCCTACCGGGCCCGCGGGCTGTGGGCGGGCGTGGACATCGACCCCGCGATCGGCACGGGCCGGGAGATCAGCGAGCGGCTCCTCGCCGAAGGGGTGCTGGTCAAGGACACCCACGGCTCGACGGTACGGCTGGCGCCTCCGCTGACCATCACCGAGGAGGAACTCGGGGCGGCGCTCACGGCCTTGGCGAAGGTGCTGTCGTAACGCCGCGCCGCGCCGGGCAGGGGTGCGGTCCCGGTCACGTACACCGGGCCGCACCGCTGCCGTACGAGCGGGGCGGCTGCCCCACGAGCCGGTCAGTTCGTGACGGCGGGCTTCTCCGGCGCCAGCGAGTTGCCCGCGGGGATGCGGCCGCAACTGGTGGGGGCGGTCTTGCCCGCGAACCGGTCGTCGAGCCAGGACATCGCGCGCGGGGTCCAGTACGGCATGGCACCGAAATGGCTGAGCAGGTTGTACTGCTCGTACCGGATCGAGGGGTTGCCGGTGGCGCAGTACTGGTTGGCGAGCGCCCGCACATCACCGGCGACCATCACACCGTCGCCCGTGCCGATGCCCGGCGGCCGGTTGAACGTTCCCTCCAGCACGCCCGCGTTTCCCTGCCCGATGAAACCGGGGACGGTCGGGGTGGCCGCCTCGCCGAGGTTGACCTTGTTGACCGCGTCGACGAAGGCGGGGATGGAGTTGGGGTCCTTGTACTCCGGCTTCGCCAGGTCCTTCCAGGTCAGCCCCGGGTAGCGGCCCAGCGCATCGACGATCGAGCCGTGTTCGAGCTCGTCGAAGACCGCGATGCCCCTCGGGTTCAGATAGCGCTCGATGTCGATGTCGTAGGCACGGGACACGCCGATCACCGCCATCGGCAGCACGCCGGTCCACACCACGGAGCCGTCTATGTACTTCAGGTTGTGCGCCGGCGCGACGAGCAGCCCGGCTTCGGCGAACCCGACCAGCTGCCTGTTCACCTCGGGGGCGTACTCCGGGGCCAGGGCCGCCGCCCAGTTGGTGGCGATGGCCCCGCCGGAGTACCCGAGCAGCCCGAACCTGGTCCCGCCGTGCAGCCCCGTCGCCCCGGCCCGGGTGCTCGCCCGGATCGAGTCGAGGGTGTTCGTCCCGTACGCGGGACCGGCCGCGAACTCGGCGCTCTGGCCTTCGGTGTCGGGGATGACGAGGTCGTAGCCCTTGAGCAACAGCGGTGCCATGACGATGGATTCGACGTTGGCGATGATCCCGCCGAGGGTGACCTTCCCGGCGATGGCCCGGGAGGGGCCGTCCTCGGGGTCGAGGGAGTCGTAGAACGACTGGTACGAGACCGCCTTGCTGCCGTCGCCGCGGTGACTGCGGACCACCGTGGTCACGTTGGCCGACGGCCGGCCCTGGGCGTCGGTCGTGCGGTAGAGCAGCTGGACGGCCTTGACCGGCGTCGGGATGCCGAGGACGTGATAGTCCAGCGTGCGCTTCTTCAGCACGTCGCCCGGCGCGTAGGAGGACAGCGGCTCGCTGCCGTCGTAGCGGTAGAACGGGTCGGACGCCTTGCTGTCGTTCTGCGCGGCTGCGGCGGGCGTGGCGGTGGCGGGCGTGGCCCAGGCCGTCGGCGCCGCGCCGACGGTGAGAGCGGTGACGACGGCGACGGCCAGCAGGCCGGCGGTGCTCCGGTTCATGATTCCCCCGGTATCCGAATCTGGGTGCACGAGGCGGCACTACCTGGTGGGCAAGGCGGCACAACCCTTACCGCGAGGTAACTTACTGGGGGTAACGGCGCGGCGTACAGATGCGCGCGCATGCTTTTCGACCGGGGCGGCGCGGGCGGCTGCCGGGGCCCGCCTAGTGCTCGTTCCGGGACAGGTTCGCCAGGAGGACCAGATGCTCCGGGGCCACCGCGGCGATCGCCTCGACCAGGTGGTCCCAGGGGCCCAGGGCCAGTGCTTCGACGAGCAGGACGCGGCCCGTCGGTGTGGGACCGTGGGAGTGGGCGATGGCTGCCAGGGCCTGGCTCCGGTGGTCCGGGGCGGTGATGGCGTCGGCCAGGGCGCGGGCTTCGTGGGGCGCGTCCGCCCGGACCGACGCGCTGACGACCTCGGCCATGGCCGCCTCACGCTGAGCGGATACGGAGATCTCGTCGAGCAGAGCGACCGCCCGGGGAAAATCGCCCCTGCCCGCCATGCCCGCCGCGAGGTGCCTGAGGCAGCGATCGCCTCCACGGGCGTCCGCCAACTCCTCGGCGAGCCGCTCCGCCCACGCGTATTCGCCCGCCCGCACGAGCTTCTCCACAACCCTGGCGAGGAAATCGGACACGACGACGTCCGGCAGGGAGTCGGTGAGAGCCAAGGCATTCTCGAAGTCACCGGCCGCCAGATAGGCGCCGGCCGCGCAGTATCTGTTCCACCCCTGCTGGTACGCGCTGTCCAAGGCTTCCGCCCTGTCCAGGAGCTCCCGAGCCACCTCCCTCGCCAGGTCGGGATCGCCGGTCTCACCGAATGCCTCGGCCACGCGCTGCATGGAATCAGCGTGTTCCGAGTGATGCGCTTCCTGCCGCGTCTCCTCGAGTAGCGCGGCCAGCATGGCGACCTTGTGGTCATCCCGGCCGATCGCGTGCAGCCCGCCCGCCACGTAGGCCAGGCGCAGCAGCCGGAGGTATCCGGTCTCCGCTTCGGCCGACTCCCTCGCCCAGTGGACGAGCCGGTGTGCCTCGGACTCGGCGCCCGCCGCCGCCAAAGCCCGGGCGACGGCGATCTGCGCGGTCACATTGCCCCTGGGCGTCGTGCTGTTCCGGGCGAGAGCCGTCGCTGTGGCCGCCACGGTCTCGGCCTGTTCCCTCTCGCCGGCCCGGAGCAGGAAGTCCGACGTGTCGGTCCGAAACTCCGTCCGCCATCCATGGCCGGACACTTCGTCGGTCACCGTGAGAACCCGCCGGGCCAGCCGCGAGATCTCTGCCGGGGCGGCCGACCGGGCCATCCTCCTTCCGACCGCGACCAGAATCCTGGCCACGTCGATCGGGGCGGTGAGGCGGTCCGCGACCTCCAGCGCCCAGGCCGGTTCGCCGACTTCGGCCGCCGACACGGCAGCGGCGCAGAGCCCTTCGTCACGGTCGGCCGGGTCGGGCAGGAACCCGGTGGCCACCTCTTCCGCGCGTTCGTACTCCCCGGTCGCCGCAAGGCCCGAGGCGATCTGAGGGAAGAGCCATTGGACGCTCTGGGGGTCGTCGATCGTATGCGCCAGATCGGCCGCGTCACGGGCGATGATCGCGGCGCGCTGCGCCAGGCCCGGCGCAGGTGCGAGGCGTACGGCTATGTGACTGAGATTCTGGGCCTGCCGGAACACCCCTTCGTCGTCCGAGCGGTCCCGGACGGCCAGGTCCACCGTCTCCCGCGCCCGTTCTTCGTTTCCGAACAGGGAGAACGCGCAGGCCAGATCGGCGTACAGCTCGCCCTGCTCGACGCCGCGGACTGCCGCGACGGCGTGCAACGCCTCGGCGAAGTGCGGCGTGATCGTCTCCACCCCGATCCGCCCGTGTGCCGCGTGGTCGCCGGCCGCCCGTCCGACCGTCGCGACGAGAGCCGGCGCCAGTCGGTCCGTGCCCTTTGCCTTCGCGGCCGTTCGGAACGCCTCGCCGTAGAGGCCCGCCTCCGCCAGCCCTTTCGCGATGGCCTCCAGGAATCGGGCCTCGTCCTCGCGGCTGTCCGCGTCCGCCGCCAGCGCCTCCGCCTGCTCCCGGTGACCGGTGGCGGCGAGGCAGGCGGCGACGGCGGTCAGGGCGCCCACCCGGTCGTACGGCTCCCGCTGCGATTCCGCCAGGCTGATGGCCCGGCCGGTGTGCCCGAGCCGTGCCCACAGGCCGATGAGACCGGGCGGCAGAGCCCGGGTCCGCTCGTGCAGCCCGTCGCGGGCGGCGGCCAGGCGCAGAGCGGCCGAGACGTCCAGGTCGCCACTCTGCCTGCCCTGTCCCAGCAACTGGTCCAGTGAGGCCGACAGATCGCCGAGCGCTTCCAGGTCCGCCCCGGTGACCTGCCACAGCCGCTCGTGCCGTGCGGCGTCGCACACCAGCTCGACCAGCTGCCCGGTGTTCCCCAGTTCGCGCAGGAGCTGTGCGTAACCGCGCAGCAGGTACTCGGGCGTCGCGGCGGGCCAGCCCGCGCTCCGGTACGTCTGGGCCCACGCGTGCAGCCGCGTGCGGCAGTCCGCCAGCTCCGCGTCCGTGATCAGCTCCGCCGCGCTGCGCTGGATCTCCTCGTGGGCCAGGAGGTAGACCTCGGGGCCGCCGGGTGTCCAGTGCGCCGAGCGGCGGCGGAAACTGCGGCCGCTGACGGCGGACAGCTCGCGCTCCACGAGGCGGGGCCGGCTTCCGGTCAGTTCGGCGATGTCGCTCGCGCTGAGCCCGCCCCCCGCCGCCACCGTCAGGCTGACCAGCTCACGCCCCAGCCCGCCGCCGTCGAGCAGCCGCAGCAGGTTCTGCTCCGCGTCCCAGCGGGCCGCCTGGGCGTGCGGGGAGGGCTCCAGCCAGTGGTTGATCTCCGTGGTCCGCAGCGGATGGTCGCCGGGCACATCCTCAGGTACGGGCGGGTGCGGGCGGCCGGCCACGATGATCCGCATGCCGTGCGGGGGCGTACGGGGCAGCAGCGCGGCGATGCTGTGGCAGTCGGGACCGGCGGTGACGCCGTGGTCCTCGTCCAGCCCGTCCACCACCAGGACGAGCCGTCGGCCCTCCGTCGCGCAGCGCTCCGCGGCACGGTCCATGGCGAGCCGCAGCTGTTCGTCCCGCGTGGCCGGCGTGCTCAGCGGCTCCTCCTCCCGCAACAGGGCGTACAGCTGCCGCTGGACGACCTCGCAGAAGGCGGCGGCGTCGTTCTGGCCCGCCATCCGGGAGGTGATGAAGAACGCGACGACATCGATTCCGGGTGGCGGATTCAGGACGAACTCCGCCAGCAGGGCGGACTTACCGGCCCAGGCGGGGGCCAGCCAGCGCCAGTAGTTCTTTCCGGCCGCTCCCCGCGGACGTTCCTCCGTGCTGAAGGACGCCAGTTCCGAAAGCTCGGCCACACGTCCCCGGAAGTCGGCCGCCGCCATCCTCTCGACCTGGAGCAGATAGCCCGATACGGCGGGCCGTCGCGGGGGAGAGGAAAACGTCACGGGGCCGTTGATGACCCCGGTGTTGGAGAGGGCCGCGCCCCCTTGCGCCGACGCGTCGCCCGTTTCCCTCGCTCCGATCCTGCCGCCGGCCACAGCTGCGCTACCCCTGCCGGAAGCCGGTGTTCGCGCTGCCTCCGTCGGTCTCCGCGTCGCCGGTGTCGCTGACGGACACCGTGCCGGGCGCGGTGGGTGAGGACGGAGCGACGAACCCGGTGTTGGCCTCGCCGCCGCCACGGGACACCGCCCTGCCGGTGCCCGAGACCTGCACGTCGGGGACCCGGGCCGGGCCGAGCGCCCCGTACACACCGACTCCCAGGGCGGCCACGCTCACCACGGCGGAGACCACTCCGGCCACCTGGCCGGCCCGGTCCCAGCTGAGGAACGACAGCACTCCCGCGAGCACGGCGACCCCCAGGCCCGTCCACATCAGTACGGCTCTTCGGCCTCTGTTCACGCCGGCGTCCCCCCTTATTCGGAAGGCAACTCTACTGCTGGGCAATGGTGTTCGGGGCGACTCCGGGGCGGGCATACGACCCGGCGCAAAGGTCCGCACCAGCGCTTTCCGCCGTTCTCTCTACAGTTCTCGGCCAGTTCTGTAGAAAAGAGCCCCACCGCCACTTCTTGTCGCGGCAGTTCCGGCTGCGCCAGAGTTCGAGTCGCGGCGACAGGAACATGTCATCGCCGCCAGGCAGTGTCCATGGAACACATCGTGCTTCCCCAGGCGCGGTGTGGCCACCCCCCCATTGTCTGGACGCTCGCCTGCGTAGCGGAAGGAATCGCGTGAAGCACGGAAAGAAGAACGCGCGCAGATACATCGTGGCCGCCTCGATCGGCGCCCTTCTGTCGGCCGGAGTCGCCACAGGGGCTTACGCCGGTACGACGGAGGAGCCCTCGGCGCCCGCGGCGGCGCCGGCGTACCAGCCGGAGATGGTCAAGGCGCTCGCCGTGACCCTGGGCGTCAGCGAGAAGGCCGCGATCGAGCGGCTGGACCGCGAGGCCGAGCAGCAGGACCGGTTCGCCGAACTGCGGAAGGACCGGGTCGACACGCTCGGGGCCTTCTTCGCCAAGGACGGTTCCCTCGTCGTCAACGCCGCCGACGCCGAAGCGGCCCAGGACGTCCGGGCCGCGGGTCTCAAGGCCCGGATTCCCGAGCGGGGCGAGAGCGAACTCGACCGCATCAAGGCCCAGCTCGACGCCAAGGCCCTCAAGAGCGCCCCGGCCGGGGTCTCCTCCTGGTCCGTCGACCTCGCGTCGGACACGGTGACCGTCGAGGTCAACGGCGACACCGACGCCGCCACCCGCAGCTTCCTCAAGGCCGCGAAGAGCAACGGCGACGCCGTGCGCGTCGTGAAGGGCCAGGAGAAGCTGGAGACCCAGGCCGTAGTGCCGCCCGGCAGCCGGATGACCTTCAACGGCTACCTCTGCTCCGTCGGTTACGGCGCCAAGGACCGCAACGGCAATCAGGTGCTCGTGACCGCCGGGCACTGCATCGAGGATCTGCCCGAACTGGCCTACAACGGCACCCGGTTCGCCAAGGGCACCCACACCCGGTTCGCGCTCGGCACCCGCAGCGTCGACATGGGCATCGCGGCCGTCGACGCCGGCCACTCCATCGGCCTCGACATCACCACGTACGGCAGGGCCGGCACCGTTCCGGTCAGGGGCAGCAAGCGGGCCCCCTCCGGTGCGGCGCTCTGCAAGTCCGGCCAGACCACCCAGTGGACCTGCGGCAAGGTCGGTTCGTACAACGTCAGCGTCACCTACACCGACCAGAACGGCGGCCCCGACACCGTCGTGACCGGCCTGGCCAGCTCCAGCGTCTGCACCCAGGGAGGGGACAGCGGCGGCGCGTACGTCTCCGGTGACCAGGCCCAGGGCATGACGTCCGGCGGCCCGAGCAACCAGCGCTGCAACGGCCAGGTCAACGCGCGCGGCTCCTCCTACTTCCAGCCGCTGGACGACGCCCTCGCGTACTACGGGCTGACGCTCAACACCAAGTAGTCCCACCGCGGGAACAGACCGGCAGAAAAGGCCACCCCCCAGACACGGGAGACCGTCCACTCATCCTGGGCGGTCTCCCGTTCCACTTGCTCCCGGCCCGCCCGTTCCGCCTGTGCCCGTTCCGTACTCCCACGCCACTCCGTGGACGCCGGGCTTGCACCGGGAGGTGAGCACATGGACGTCGTGTGCCTCGCTCAGCGGGATGCGACGGCGGCCCCGGGGCGGGGCGCCGACCTTGTCCCGGACGTAGCGGTGGCAGTCGGCGGGCAGGGCGCCGGGGTGGAAGAAGACCTGCTGGAGGTACTCGTGGAGGTTCGTCCGCGACCAGCGTTCGTAGTGCGTGGCCGGGGTCTCGGAGGGGCTCACCTCGACCGCGTAACTCACCACCGTGGTGTCCAGCTTGGCCAGTTCCCGGCCGAAGTGGATCTCCAGCACCAAGGACTTGAGCCCCTTCAGATAGGTGGCCTCTGCCAGTCGGCCGCAGGTGACCTTGATGTCGACGGGTTCGGCCGCCTCGTCGTCGAAGCTGAGGACGAAGATCGCCCGGTCGGCGCCGGCCCGTTTGGCGCGCAGCACGTTCGTGGTGGAGATGCCGCTCAGTGTGCCGGTCTCGCCGACCCTGACGATGTCGTGGACCATCAGCGAGCTGGTCTCCTGGTTGAAGTGGCGGAAGCGCGCGCCGAGCGCCTTCTCCACCACCGAGTCCTCGCCGAGGATCTGGAGCGCCGCCCCCTCCGCGTCGGGCGGGGTGGTCCGGCCGCGCGGGCGGCGCGGGCCGAGCAGTGAGCGCAGCGACCCGGCGGGCAGCTCCAGGATCTCCTCCAGCACGTCCACCGCCTGGAGGGAGCGGGCCCGTTCGGGCTGGCTGCGGCCGCGCTGCCAGCTGCTCAGGGTGGCCTGGCTGATCGTGATGCCGCGCACCCTGAGCCGTTCGCTCACCCGCTCCAGGGAGAGCCCGCGGCGGTTCAGCGCCTCCCGCAGGACCCCGGGGAAGGTGTCGGCTCCGGTCGCCGCCGCGTGCAGGGCCGAGGTGGTGATGGCCACGCCCGTCCGCGCGGCGGTGGCGTGCGCCTCGTCGGTGTCCGTGTCGCTCGACATGTCTCTCCCCGCTCCCGGCACTCTCTCGGCGGGGCTGCCTGGCGGCCCCCGCATACTGGTTGACCACCGGACGGGGGGCGGATAACAAAACCCCCAGGGGTGACCTGGCCCACATTCCGGTGGCGAACCCGAACGAAGGGCGTGAACGGCGTGGACAGCACCGCTCTGGTCATCGCGGCGAGGAACGGCGACCGGGCCGCCGGGGAGCGGCTGGCCGCACAGTACCTCCCCCTGGTCTACAACGTCGTCGGGCGCGCCCTCAACGGCCATCCGGACGTGGACGACGTGGTGCAGGAAACCATGCTCCGGGCGCTCTCCGGCCTGCCCGCCCTGCGCGATCCGGCCCGCTTCCGCTCCTGGCTCGTCGCCATCGCCATGAACCAGGTCCGCAGCCGCTGGTCCAACCTCGGCCACCGTCCCGCCCCGCTGGAGGAGACCAGCGACCCCGCCGACCCCGCCGCCGACTTCGTCGACCTGACGATCCTGCGCCTGGAACTCTCCGGGCAGCGGCGCGAGACGGCCGAGGCGACCCGCTGGCTGGACGACGCCGAGCGCGATGTGCTGTCCCTGTGGTGGCTGGAGACGACCGGCGACCTCACCCGGTCCGAGCTGGCCGAGGCGCTCGGCCTCTCCCCGCAGCACGCCGCCGTCCGCGTCCAGCGGGTCAAGAACCAGCTCGACGTCGGCCGCACCGTCGTCCGGGCCCTGGCCTCCGATCCCCGCTGCCCGGCCCTGGAGGACCTGCTGGGCGACTGGGACGGTACGCCGACGCCGCTCTGGCGCAAGCGGATCGCCCGCCATGTACGGGGCTGCGCCTCCTGCTCCGACGGCAGTGCGGGGCTGGTCCCGCCGGAGGGCCTGCTGTCCGGGCTCGCGCTCGTGGTGCCGCTCTACGACAGCGGGCAGCAGGTGGCGGTGGCCGTCGCTTCATCGGCCGCCCCGGCCGCCCCGGCCGCCGCGTCCGCCGCCGCTCCGTCCGCCTCCGGCGCCGCCCACTCCGCCCCTGCCGCCCTCTCGGCCGGGAAGGCGGCCGGGCTCATAGCCGGGGCGGCCGCCGTGACCGCCCTCGCCGTACTGATCTGGCCCTCCGCCCCGGCCGAGCCCGAGTCCCGGGGCGGCGGCGTCACCCACAGCCCCGCGCCCGCGCCCCCGCCCGCGACCGCCCCCGCCGAGCCGAGCCCCAGCCCCGCCGCGGTCTCGCCCACGCCGACCCCGGGCAGGACCGCCACCACCCGGCCGCCCACCGTCCCCCCGTCGCCCTCCGCCTCGCCGGCGCCCGCGCCGCGCCCCGGCCCGGACGCCCGCGTGGTCACCCGGGTCAACACCCTGCGCGCCGCGAACGGCTGCCCGGAGCTGGAGACCGACCCCCGGCTGACCGAGGTCGCCCAGCGGCACTCCGAGGACATGGCCGCGCGGAACTACTTCGGCCACACCGACTCCTCGGGCCGGGGAGCGGGCGACCGGGTCGGCGCCACCGGTTACGATTGGTCGGCCGTCGGGGAGACCATCGCGACCGGCATGAGCGATCCGGCGGCGGTCGTCGAGGAGTGGCGCAACAGCCCCGGCCGCGACGACGACATCTTCAACTGCGACTTCGTCCACGTGGGCGTGGGCATCGCCGACTCCCCGCGCGGCCCCTACTGGACCCAGGTGCTCGCCACCCCGAGGTGAGCGGCCGGGCCGATTGTCAGTGGCGGGTGCCAGACTCGGTCGGCATGGAGAGCGTGGAGAACAGCGTGCAGCTCAGGAATGTCGTGCCCGAGGACCTGGAGGTGTTCCTCGCGTACGAGCACGATCCGGAGGCGGTCCGGCGGTCGCGGTTCGCCCCCCGGGAGAGGGACGCGTTCATGACGCACTGGAAGACGCGGGTGCTGGGGGATCCCGCCAACTTCGTGCAGACGGTCCTCGTGGACGGGGAGACCGCGGGGAACATCGTGGCCTGGTGGGAGGAGGACCGGCGCTTCCTCGGCTACTGGTTCGGCCGTCCGTACTGGGGCCGGGGCATCGGCACCGAGGCGTTGACCGCGTTCCTGGAGCGGGAGACGGCCCGCCCGCTGTACGCGGACCCCGTCTCGGGCAACACCGGCTCCCTACGCCTGCTGGAGAAGTGCGGGTTCACGGTGACCGGCACGGTGCGGCACGGGGAGGACGAGCACGTGGTCCTGGTGCTCGGCGGGGGTGCGTGACCGGCCGTCGGGTTCCATGACGCGGCGGGGACGCGTGACCGACCGCGCAGACCCTGTGGCTGCTACGGCTGCCGCAGCGGCTTGGCCATACAGATGCTGCTGTCGTACGTCCGGTAGTGGCCGAACTTCACGTCGCAGACGGTGTAACCGCACGAGGTGTACAGCGCGACGGCCTCGGGCTGCTGGTCGCCGGTCTCCAGGACCATCCTGGTCCGGCCCGCGGCCCGGGCGTCCTCCTCCAGGGCGGCGAGCATCCGCCGGGCCAGGCCCCGGCCCCGGCCCTCGGGAATCACGAACATCCGCTTGATCTCGGCGTCGCCGTCCTCGTAGCCGTCGGCGTTGTGGTTCTGGGTCCGCCAGCCGCCGGTCGCCACCGGGCGGTCCTGCTCGTCGTAGGCGAGCAGATACAGACCGTGCGGCGGCACGAACATCGACGGGTCGAGCGGTGTGACATCGCCCTCGTCGCCGTAGCGCTCGGCGTATTCGAGCTGCACCTGGTCGTTGAGTTTGACGGCGTCGGGGTGGTCGAAGGGCCGAGAATGAATAAGCATGCTGGATATCGTATATCTGTGCGCTGGGGTGGAGTAGGTACTGTTCGGGGATGCTGACCGTTACCACTGTGAATGTTAATGGGCTCCGGGCCGCCGCCAAGAAGGGCTTCGTCGAGTGGCTGGCGGCGACCGACGCCGATGTGGTCTGCCTCCAGGAAGTGCGGGCCGAGCCGGCTCAGCTGCCCGAAGGGGTGGGCGCTCCCGAGGGGTGGCACACCGTCCACGCGCCCGCCGCCGCCAAGGGCCGCGCGGGCGTCTCGCTCTATTCGCGGCACGCCCCCGAGCGGATCCAGATCGGCTTCGGCGGTCACGGGGCCCCCGGGGCGGAGGAGTTCGACACGAGCGGCCGGTATGTGGAGATCGACCTCCCCGGGGTCACGGTCGCGAGCCTGTATCTGCCCTCCGGTGAGGTCGGCACCGAGCGCCAGGACGAGAAGGAGCGCTTCATGGCGGCCTTCCTGCCCTACCTCCAGGGACTGAAGGCGCGGGCGGCGGCGGACGGCCGCGAGGTCGTGGTCTGCGGCGACTGGAACATCGCGCACCAGGAGGCCGACCTGAAGAACTGGAAGGCCAACCGCAAGAGCTCCGGCTTCCTCCCCGAGGAGCGCGCCTGGCTGACCCGGGTCCTGGAGGAGGCCGCGTACGTCGACGTCGTGCGGTCGCTGCACCCGGATGTCGAGGGGCCGTACAGCTGGTGGTCCTACCGGGGCCGGGCCTTCGACAACGACACCGGCTGGCGCATCGACTACCAGATGGCCACCCCGGGGCTGGCCGGGCGTGCGGTGAAGGCCTGGGTCGAGCGGGCGGCCACGCACGGCGAGCGCTGGAGCGACCACGCGCCCGTCACGGTCGTCTACGAGCGGTAGTGCCGTCCGGGGCCGTCACGCGGCCCCTGCGGCGCGAGGCCGCACCGCGGCTCCCTGCGTGCGGTTACGCCTTCGGGGGCTGCGTGCCGTCCTCGCGGCGCAGCCTCCGGTCCAGCGCCATCGACAGCTCCGCGTCCACCACCGCGCGGGCCAGTGGCCGGAGTTGGGCTGGTTCGGTCTCCTTCGTGTGGGCATGCAGTACGCGTACGAAGATTTCCGCGAGCGCCTCCGCGTGCTCGCGGACGCGGCGGCCCGAGGAGAGCACCGTGGCGAGCGGCACCCCTTCCCGTACGAGCTCCGCCGACACCTCGAGCAGGCGGCGGCTGATGTGCACGATCTCGTCCCCGTCGGTGGCGAGATAGCCCAGGTCCAGTGCGGCGGCGAGGTTCTCCGGCGTGACCTCGCCCTCGAAGTAGTCCGCGAGCTGCTCCGGGGTGAGCCGGACCGGGGTCTCCTCGGTCGGTTCGCCCAGGCCCAGCACCTCGGCGACGTCGCGGCCGCTCTCGAACGTGGCCGCCAGGTCGGCGATGCCGTTCAGTGTGTGGCCGCGCTCCAGCAGGCCCGCGATCGTGCGCAGCCGGGCCAGGTGGTGGTCGTCGTACCAGGCGATCCGGCCCTCGCGGCGGGGCGGCGGGATCAGTCCGCGCTCCCGGTAGAAGCGCAGGGTCCGCACGGTGATGCCGGCCTCCTTGGCCAGCTCCTCCATGCGGTATTCGCGGTGCTCGCGTCCTTCAGCCACAAGGGCACCCTATGTTGTACCGCCGGTAACTTTCCTTGGTCTGCCCCCTACCCATCAGTACGGACCTGCTCTACTCTCCGAACCATGCCAGTGATTGCTGGCAAAGTCGCGTGACGTACCGCGGGAGGCGGCAGCATGGCCCAGCAGGAGCACGTACGTGTGGCGGTGATCGGTACCGGATTCGGGGGCCTGGGGGCCGCCGTCCGGCTGCGCCGCGAAGGCATCACCGATTTCGTCGTCCTGGAGCGGGCCGGCTCGGTGGGCGGCACCTGGCGCGACAACAGCTATCCCGGCTGCGCCTGCGACGTACCGTCCCACCTGTACTCCTTCTCCTTCGCGCCCAACCCGGACTGGCCACGCACCTTCTCCGGCCAGGAGCACATCCGGGCCTACCTGGAGCGCGTCGCCGACACCTTCGGGCTCCGCCCGCACATCCGGCTGAACCACGAGGTGAAGCTGATGAGCTGGGACAGGGAGAACCTGTACTGGGTGATCGAGTCCGCCAACGGGACCACGCTGCACGCGGACGTCGTCGTCTCCGCCACCGGTCCGCTCTCCGACCCCAAGATGCCCGACATACCCGGGCTCGACTCCTTCCCCGGCAAGGTCTTCCACTCCGCGCGCTGGGACCACGACTACGACCTGGCCGGCAAGCGCGTCGCGATGGTCGGCACCGGCGCCTCCGCGATCCAGATCGTCCCCGCGATACAGTCGAAGACCGCGAAGCTCACGCTCTTCCAGCGCACCCCGCCCTGGGTCATGCCGCGCATGGACCGCACCATCAGCAAGGCCGAGCGCGCCCTCCACCGCGCGGTACCCGCCACCGGCACCGCGCGCCGCGGACTGCTGTGGGGCATACGGGAGTTGCAGGTCAGCGCCTTCACCAAGCACCCCGACCAGCTGGGTCTGGTGGAGAAGATAGCCAAGTCCAACATGGCGCGGGCCATCAAGGACCCGGCCCTGCGGGCCAAGCTGACCCCCGACTACCGCATCGGCTGCAAGCGGATCCTGCTCTCCAGCACCTACTATCCGGCGCTCGCCCAGCCCAATGTGGACGTCGTCGCCTCCGGGCTCGGCGAGATACGCGGCTCCACGGTCGTCGCCGCCGACGGCACCGAGGCCGAGGTCGACGCGATCATCTTCGGCACCGGCTTCCACGTGACGGACATGCCGATCGCCGAGCGGGTCGTCGGAGCGGAGGGCATCACCCTCGCCGAGACCTGGAAGGACGGGATGAACTCGCTGCGCGGCGCGACCGCCGCCGGGTTCCCCAACTGGATGACGATCATCGGCCCCAACACGGGCCTCGGGAACTCCTCGATGATCCTGATGATCGAGTCCCAGCTGAACTACATGGCCGACTACCTCCGCCAGTTGAACGTGCTCGGCGGACGCGCCGCGCTCGACGCCCGGTCCGGCTCCGTCACCGCGTGGAACGACAAGGTCCAGCAGCGGATGAAGCGCACGGTGTGGAACACCGGCGGCTGCACCAGCTGGTACCTGGACGAGGCGGGCCGCAACACCACCGTCTGGCCGGGCACGACGGGTGAGTTCCGGCGGCAGACCCGGTCGGTGGACCTCGCGGAGTACGACGTCATCCGGGCCGGCGGCGCGGGCGGTGAGCGGCGGGCCACCGGGGTCGGCCGCGTCCCCGAGCAGCCCGGCCGCACCGACCGCGAGACCGTCACCGCCGCCGCGGCGGAGGAGAACGGACCCGTCGCCGAGGAGGCGACGCGATGAGCCGGCTCCTGCACCGCGACACCGTCCCGCCCGTGCCCGCCGCCGAGCTGACCGCGCGCTCCGCCGACGGTTCGCGGATCCACGTCGAACTGCACGGCCCCGAGGACGCGCCCGCCGTCGTCCTCGCCCACGGCTGGACCTGCAACACGCGCTTCTGGGACGCCCAGATCCGCGACCTGGCCGCCGACCACCGCGTCATCGCCTACGACCAGCGCGGCCACGGCCTCACCCCCGAGCCCGGCCCCGGCGGCTACAGCACCGACGCGCTGGCCGACGACCTCGAAGCGGTCCTCGCCGCGACGCTCGCCCCGGGCCGCAAGGCGGTGCTCGCCGGGCACTCCATGGGCGGGATGACGGTGATGGCGGCGGCCGACCGGCCCGGACTGCGGGAACACGCCGCCGCCGTGCTGCTCTGCTCCACCGGAGTCACGCGGCTGACCGCCGAGGCCCTGGTCCTGCCGCTGCGCGCGGGTGCGCTGCGGACCCGGCTCACCACCGCCGTCCTCGGCGCGAAAGCCCCCCTCGGGCCGGTGACCCCGGTCTCCAGGAAGATCCTCAAGTACGCCACGATGGGGCGGGGTTCGGCCCCGGACCGGGTCGACGCCTGCGCCCGGATCGTGCACGCCTGCCCGCGCCGCGCCCGGGTGGAGTGGGGCCATGTGCTCGCCGAGCTCGATCTCGCCGCGGGCGTACGGGCGTTGCGGGTGCCGACCGCGGTGATCGCCGGCACGGACGACCGGCTGACCCCGCCGGTCCACGCCCGGGCCATCGCGGACGCCCTGCCGGTCGGCCTCGGCCTGACCGAGCTGACGGGCATGGGACACATGACGCCGGTCGAGGCCCCGGAGGCCGTTTCGGCGAAAATCAGGGAGCTGGTCACCCGGTACGTCGCCACGGGCGCGGGCGCCACGGCGGAGAAGGAGGATGTCGCATGAGCGGCAAGCGGAATCTGGAGGGGCAGGTCGTCGTCGTCACCGGCGCGGCCCGGGGCGTGGGCGAACTGCTCGCCCGCAAGCTGTCCGCACGCGGGGCGACCCTCGCGCTCGTCGGCTTGGAGCCGGACGAGCTGAAGCAGGTCTCCGACCGGCTGCACGGCGAGAGCGACCACTGGTTCGCCGATGTCACCGACCACGAGGCGATGGCCCAGGTGGCGCGTGAGGTCAAGGAACGTTTCGGCAAGGTCGACGTCGTCGTCGCCAACGCGGGCGTCGCCGCGGGCGGTCCGTTCGCCGACTCCGACCCGACCGCCTGGCGGCGGGTCATCGAGGTCAATCTCATCGGCGGCGCGGTCACGGGCCGGGCGTTCCTGCCGGTGCTGACGGAGAGCCGGGGCTACTTCCTGCAGATAGCGTCGCTGGCCGCGATCACCCCGGCCCCGATGATGACCGCGTACTGCGCGTCCAAGTCGGGCGTCGAGGCCTTCGCGCACAGCCTGCGCGCCGAGGTCGGCCACAAGGGCGTCAAGGTCGGCGTCGGCTACCTCTCCTGGACCGACACCGACATGGTGCGCGGCGCGGACCAGGACGACGTGATGCGCGAGCTGCGGCAGCGGCTGCCGTGGCCGATGAACCGCACCTACCCGCTCGGCCCGGCCGTCGACCGGATCGTGGACGGCATCGCGCGGCGCTCCCCGCACGTCTACGCCCAGTGGTGGCTGCGCGGGATGCAGTCGGTCCGGGGCTATCTGCCCTCGGTCATCGCGATCGGCGGACCGCGCGAGATGCGGCGCTTCGAACCGCGTCTCCACACCGTGTCGAAGGGCTTGGTGGGGGCCGGCGGAGCGGCGGACCAGGACGCGCGCGCGGAGCGTGCGGACCGGCCGTAACGGGGTGGACGCACCCCACCTCACGGTGGGTAGCGGTCCGAAATGCGCGGGATGTCGGAGCGTGCAACGCTGAGCACGGCCCCGCTGGGGCCACCCCCACATCCGTCCCACGCATACCGCAGGAGTGAACAGCATGGGTATCGCAGACCAGTTCAAGGACAAGGCGCAGGAGCTCAGCGACCAGGCCAAGCAGAAGGCCGGCCAGGGCAAGGACCAGGCCAAGGAGCGCGGCCGGCAGGACCGCGACCAGCGGTCGGACTCCTCCTCGGGCATGAAGGACCGTGCCCAGGACGCCGCGGACCAGGCGCGCGAGCGTTTTGACCGTTGACGGTCGTTGAGGTGTGACGCGTACGTGCTGCGGTCAGCGCGTGCGTACGCGTCGCGTCAGGAGGCGCACCCGGGTGACCGGGTGCGCCTCCTCCTTGTGCGCGGCGTCAGCCCCCCGGGCCGCGGGTCAAGAGGGCGTCCTCAATCGCCGGACGGGCTGGAAACGGGTACGCCGTTGGCGCGCAGGACGTCGCGGACGTCCAGGATCAGGGCGAAGACCTCGTGGTTGCGGTCCTCGCCCTGCTCGTCCCACGCCCGCTGCTCGGCCTCGACGGCCATGCGGTCCTCCGCGAAGACCCGTTCGGTGAAGTGCCGGATGAACGGCCAGGCCACGCTCAGCGCGGCCGGAATCCTCGGCTTCTCGATCATGAGCAGCCCGTACGCGTGGCAGACGCGCTGCTCCGCGTCCTCGGGGACGTACACCGCCCAGAGGCGCAGCGCCGGGTGGTCGGCCTTCTCCGGGACCAGGTCCAGCGTCTGGTAGGGGTACTCGGTGCGAATCGTCATGACGTCGCTGGAGGGCCGGCCGCCCAGGCCCTCGGCGGCGAGCAGGCTCGCGCTGCGGTTGCGCTTGCCGCCGGTGTGGGTGAACAGATAGCGGGCCTCCACCGAGGCCGGGCCGCTCTCGTACCCCAGCAGCTTGGGCTGGAGCCTGCCGACCACGCCCCGGTGGAGGAACTGGTGGTTCATGTCGAGCAGGTTCTCGTGCAGGAACGAGTAGTGGCAGCGCACGGTCCGGGAGAACGTCATCGTCCTGTACCGCGGCGAGGCGAAGGCCGGCACGTCGGGCAGCGGGGTGACCGCCGCCTTCTCCGGGTCGCCCGGGAAGACGAACACCAGGCCGTACTCCTCGCGCACCGGGTAGGCGCGCACGCCGCGCGGCGGCCGGGCGTCGCCCTTGGCGAGGTAGGGGATCTGCGAGATGCGGCCGTCGCCCCGGTAGGCCCAGGCGTGGTAGCAGCAGCGGAGCGTCTCGCCGTCCACGACGCCCATGCTCAGCGGCACCTGCCGGTGGGCGCACCGGTCCTCCAGCGCGTGGACGGCACCGCTCCGGGCGCGGTAGAGCGCGATGCGCTCCCCGGCGAACACGGCCGCGGCCACCCCTTCCTTCCGTACGCTCCGGGAGAGGGCGACCGGGTACCAGAAGTCCGGGTTGGCCCCGATCCGCCGCAGGTCGGGCGGGGCGGGGGCGAGGTCGGGGGCTTCCCCGGGCCGGCCGCGTGCGATCCGGTCCGAGCGGTTCTCGGTCATGCTTCTCCCTCGTCCGTGGGCAGCCCCTTCCATCGTGTCGGCCGCGCGCGGAGGAGCGCCCGCCCGGCACGCCCGGACGGGGGCTCACTACGCACGCACGGGGTATCGACGGCCGGTTGAGCGGCCGTCACCTCGGCGGCAGCGGCGGCCTGCGCAGGTCGGGTGCCGTGTCGTACGACGGGGGCGTCGCCGCCGGGTGGGCCGCCAGCAGGTCCAGCGCCAGGCGGACCGCGTCGTCCAGGACCGCGTACCGGCCCTCCGCCCAGTCCAGCGGGGTGCGCAGGGCTTCCACGTCCGGCTCCACTCCGTGGTTCTCCACCGACCAGCCGTACGTGTCGAACCAGGCGGCGTTCATCGGCACCGTGATCGACGTGCCGTCGCCGAGCCGGTGGCGTCCGGTCATGCCGACCACCCCGCCCCAGGTGCGCTGGCCCACCACCGGCCCCATCTTCAGCAGCCGGAACGCGGCGGTGATCATGTCGCCGTCCGAGGAGGTCGCCTCGTCCGCCAGGGCCACGACCGGGCCGCGCGGCGCGTTGGAGGCGTAACTGACCGCCTGCGCGTTACGGGTCAGGTCCCAGCCGAGGATCGTGCGGGTGAGCTTCTCCACGACCAGCTCGCTGATGTGGCCGCCCGCGTTTCCCCGTACGTCCACGATGAGCGCGGGCCGGGCCACCTCCAGGCGCAGGTCCCGGTTGAACTGGGCCCAGCCGGAGCCGCCCAGGTCCGGGATGTGCAGATAGCCGCACTTGCCGCCGCTCAACTCCCGTACGACCTCACGGCGTTTGGCCACCCAGTCCTGGTAGCGCAGCGGGCGCTCGTCGACCAACGGCATGATCGCCACCCGGCGGGACGGGCCGCCGCCCGCCGGGGTGAAGGTCAGCTCCACCGTGGTGCCGCCCGCCGCCGTCAGCAGCGGGTACGGGCCCGCCACCGGGTCCACCGGCCGGCCGTCGACATGGGTGAGGACCGCGCCCTCCCTGATCCCCGTACCGGCCAGCGGTGAACGCGCCTTGGAGTCCGAGGAGTCGCCGGGCAGGATGCGCTGGATGGTCCACGCGCCGTCCCGGCAGACCAGGTTGGCGCCCAGCAGGCCGATCGCCCGCTGGTAGTGCGGCGGGCCCTCGTTGCGGCGGGCGGGGGAGACGTACGCGTGGGAGGTGCCCAGCTCGCCCAGCACCTCGCGCAGCAGATCCGCGAACTCGTCGGGGGACGCGACCCGTTCGACCAGCGGGCGGTACTGGTCCAGCACCCCGTCCCAGTCGATGCCGCACATGTCCGGTTCCCAGAAGTAGTCCCGGATGATCCGGCCCGCTTCCCCGTACGCCTGCCGCCACTCAGCGCCCGGGTCGACCTCGTGCAGGATGCGGCGCAGGTCGAGGTAGACCGTGGTGTCGCCGTCGCCGGGCTCGGTGGCGGGGACGGCGCGCAGTTCACCGTCGTCCATCACGACGAGGCGCGAGGAGTCGCCGCTGACCGCGAACCAGTCGAGGTGGTCGACCAGTTCGGTCCTGCGGGCCTTCGCGATGTTGAAGTGCTCCAGGGTGGGCCGCCCCGACATGTCGGCCGGGTTGGCGAACGTCTCGCCCAGCGCTCCCGAGATCGGCCAGCGCAGCCAGACCAGACCGCCGCCGCTCACCGGGGCGAGCGCCGAGTACTTGGAGGCGGAGACCGGGAACGGCGTCACCCGGCTCTCCAGCCCCTCGAACTCGACCATGACCGTCGACCCCTCCGACGTACCCCCGTCCGGCACGTCCACGGGGTCGAGGCCGCCCGCCGCCGGGCGGCCGTCCGGCGAGAGCGCGAAGGGGGAGGGGGTCGCCGAGGAGAGCGGGACCAGGTAGGGGCGGCAGCCGAGCGGGAAGGACAGGTCGCCGGTGTGGACGTCGTACACCGGGTCGAAGCCGCGCCAGGACAGGAACGCCAGATAGCGGCCGTCCTCCGTGAAGACCGGGTTCTCGTCCTCGAAGCGGCCGTTGGTGACGTCCACGATGACCGGCGCGCCGGGGCCGGAGATCCGGGCCAGCTTGATCTGCCGCAGCGAGCGGCCGACGCCCGGGTGCGACCAGGTCAGCCAGTCGCCGTCGGGGGAGAAGGCCAGATCGCGGACCGGGCCGTTGACCGAGCGGATCAGCTCGGTGAGCCCGGGGTGCTCGTCGACCGGCACGGCGCTGTCCGGGGTCGCCGCGCCGGTGGCCGCGTGGAGGTCGGCGCGGGTCGAGCCGCTGGGGGCCTTCTCCACGGGCTCCACGGGCTCCAGGGTTTCCAGGGGCTCCGCCTCCGCGTCTCCCGTGTCCAGGAGCAGCAGCCGGCCGTCGTTGGAGGCGATGGCCAGGCGCTTCCCGTCCGGGTCGGAGACCATTTCCTGGACCCGGCCCAGCAGCCCGGTGGCCAGCCTGCGCGGCGGCCGGTCGCCGCTGGCGCGCGGCAGATAGGCGATCTCGACCGCGTCCGGGCCCTCCGCGTCGGTGACGTACGCGACCTGACCGCCGCTGCCGAGCATCTCCGGCAGCCGCACCCGTACGCCCGGGGTGTCGGCGATGGTGCGGGCGGGGCCGTCGCGGTGGGTGAGCCAGTAGAGGCTGCCGCGTACGGTGACGGCGCTGGCCCGGCCCGTCTCGTCGACGGAGAGGGAGTCGACGTTGCTGGCGGCGGGCACCTGGTGGACGCGCCGGCCGGTGCGCGGGCCGCCGAGGCGTACCTCCAGCTTGCGCGGGGTGGCGTCGGGCGACTCCAGGTCCTCGACGAGCCACAGCTCGCCCGCGCACTGGTAGATCACCCGGTGCCCGTCGCTGGAGGCGTTGCGGGCGTAGAAGGCGTCGTGGTCGGTGTGGCGGCGCAGGTCGGTGCCGTCCGTCCGGCAGGAGTAGAGGTTGCCGACGCCCTCGTGGTCGGAGAGGAACGCGATGCGGCGGCCGACGAACATCGGGTTGGCGAGGTGCCCGTCGATGTCCGGGAGCAGCCGTTCGCCGTGCAGCCACAGGCGGCCCATGGCCCCGCCCCGGTAGCGCTTCCAGGCGGCCGGTTCGTGCGGGGGAGTGCCGGTGAGCAGCAGGGTGCGGCGCTCGCCGTCGATGTCGGCGACCGCGATGTCGGAGACCGGGCCCCAGGGGAGCCTGCCGCCGGGGCTGCCGTCGGTGGGGACGCTGTAGGCCCAGGAGAAGTACGAGAACGGCTGGTTGTGCGAGGAGACGGCGAGGATCTGGCAGGCCTCGCCAGGATCGGGGCTCCAGCCGCAGACCCGGGCGTCCGTCGAGCCCCAGTAGGTGAGCCGGCGCGCCGGGCCGCCGTCCACCGGGGCGAGGTGGATCTCGGGGTCCAGGGTCCGCCAGGTCGTGTAGGCGATGGAGGTGCCGTCGGGTGAGAAGCGCGGATGGCTGACCCGGGTCCGGTCGACGGTCACCCGCCAGGCTCTTCCGGGCCGGTGCCCCGCGGCGGCGAGGGGGGCGACCCAGAGGTCGTCCTCGGCCGCGAAGCACAGCAAGTCCTGGTGGAGGTGCGGGAAACGGAGATACGCGACGTCGTCACTCACCCCCCAATGTTTTCGGTGCGCGGGGCCCGGGGCAACTTGTGGTGCAGGACACAAGCGAAACGATTTCGTTTCGCTGGCGGCCGGGGGTACGGTTCAGGTGTACGAAACGGTTTCGTTCGATGCTGAGCGAGGCCGCCGGCAGATGAATCGAGCGCGAAGGAGGTCGGCGCATGGCACGCACCAGGCTGACCCCCGAGCGTGAGGGCGAGCTCTACGAGGCCGTCCTCGACCTGCTCCGCGAGGTCGGTTACGACGCCCTGACCATGGACGCCGTCGCCGCCCGTACCCGTTCGAGCAAGGCCACTCTCTACCGCCAGTGGGGCTCCAAGCCCGAGCTGGTCGTGAAGGCGCTGCGGCACGACAAGCCGGTGAGCCTTTCGGATATCGACACCGGTTCGCTGCGCGGTGACTTCCATGCCGCGCTGAGCCGGACCGACGACTGTCAGATGGAGAAGGACGCCGCGCTGATGCGGGGTCTGAGCCATGCCGTCCACGAGAACCCCGAGCTGCTCCAGGCCCTGCGCGAGCTGCTGATCGAACCGGAGATGACCGGTCTCGACCAGCTGCTGCAACGGGCGGTGGACCGGGGCGAGCTGCGTCCGGACAACCCGGCGCTGAAGTACATCCCGCACATGCTGGTCGGCGCGCTGGCCGCCCGGCAGCTGATCGAGGACCGCCCGCTCGACCAGGCGTTCCTCATGGATTACGTGGATGCCGTGATTCTCCCCGCTCTCGGCGTCTGACGTCCCCGCACCACCCACCCGCACGGCCCTCTCCCCGAAGCTCCACCTGACACGCCGCTCTCGTCGTCGGGCTGGTTCCTCACGCCCAATTTCCACTCATACGACCTGACCGGGAGTACGCCCCCGTGGCCACTTTCCTCTACAAGCTCGGACGGCTCACTTTCCGCCGCCGCGGCTTCGTCGCCCTGATCTGGGTGGCGTTGCTGGCGGTCGCCGGAATCAGTGCGGCCACCGCGTCCACCGCCACCTCCAGTTCCTTCTCGATCCCCGGTACGGAGGCGCAGCGCGCCTTCGACCTGCTGGAAGAGCGCAACCCCGGCAACAGCGCCGACGGCGCGACCGCCCGGGTCGTCTTCAAGGCCCCCGAGGGCGAGAAGGTGACCGACGCCGAGAACAAGCGCGAGATCACCGGCATCGTCAAGGAGCTGCGGTCCGGCTCGAAGCAGATCGCCAAGGTCGACGACCCGTTCCAGGTCCAGGCCGTGAGCCAGGACGGTTCGACGGCATACATCTCCGTCTCCTACCAGGTCAACTCCATGGAGCTGACCGACGCGACCCGGGACTCCCTGGAGGACGCGGGCAAGGACGCGCAGAAGAGCGGCATGAAGGTGGAGATCGGCGGCGACGCCCTCCAGGTCATGCCGCACACCGGGACCGCCGAGATCATCGGTGTCGTCATCGCTGCGATCGTCCTCGTCATCACCTTCGGTTCGCTCGTCGCCGCCGGGCTGCCGCTGCTGACCGCGCTCATCGGGGTGGGTATCGGGGTCTCGACGATCACCGCGCTGGCCAACGTCCTGGATCTCGGCTCGACCACCTCGACCCTCGCCATGATGATCGGCCTCGCGGTCGGCATCGACTACGCCCTGTTCATCGTCTCCCGCTACCGCGCCGAACTGGCCGACGGCCGGGACCGCGAGGAAGCCGCCGGGCGGGCCGTCGGCACGGCCGGGTCCGCGGTCGTCTTCGCCGGTCTGACCGTGGTCATCGCCCTGGTGGGCCTCGCCGTCGTCAACATCCCGATGCTGACGAAGATGGGCTTCGCCGCCGCCGGTACGGTCGCGATCGCCGTCGTCATCGCCCTCACCCTCGTCCCGGCCCTGCTGGGCTTCGCCGGCAAGCGGGTCATGGGCCGCAAGGCCCGTAAGGACGCCGAGCGGGGGAACGGCGCCGACCTGACGAAGAGCGCCGGCGCCAAGCCGAACATGGGCACCCGCTGGGCGCGGTTCGTGCTGCGCAGGCCGGTCTGGGTCCTGCTCGTCGGCGTCCTCGGCCTCGGCGTCATCGCCGTACCGGCCGCCTCGCTGGAGATGGGCCTGCCCGACGACGGCGCCCAGCCGAAGTCGACCACGCAGCGCCAGGCGTACGACATGCTCTCGGACGGCTTCGGCCCCGGGTTCAACGGTCCGCTGATGGTCGTCGTCGACACGAAGGACAGCTCCGACGGCAAGGCCGCCGCCGCACGGGTCTCCGAGGAGATCGAGTCCATCGGCGTCGTCGCCGTCGCCCCGGCCCAGTTCAACAAGGCCGGCGACACCGCGACGATCGTGGTCATCCCGAAGGACCGGCCGTCCTCCCACGCCACGGAGGAGGTCGTCCACGACATCCGTGACGCGGGCAGGACCATCAAGGCCGACACCGGGGCCGAGGTCCTGGTCACCGGCGCCACCGCGATGAACATCGACTTCTCGCAGAAGATGAACGATGCCCTGGTGCCCTACCTGGCGCTCGTCGTCGGCCTGGCGTTCCTGCTGCTGATGCTGGTCTTCCGCTCGATCCTCGTCCCGCTGAAGGCGGCCCTGGGCTTCCTGCTCTCGGTGGTCGCGGCCCTCGGTGCGGTCGTCGCGGTCTTCCAGTGGGGCTGGCTCGGCTCGCTCTTCGGTGTCGAGCAGACCGGTCCGATCATGAGCATGATGCCGATCTTCATGGTCGGTGTGGTCTTCGGTCTCGCGATGGACTACGAGGTCTTCCTCGTGACCCGGATGCGCGAGGCGTACGTCCACGGCGAGAGCCCGGGCCAGGCCATCGTGACCGGCTTCAAGCACGGCGCACGGGTGGTCACGGCCGCCGCGGTGATCATGATGGCGGTCTTCGCCGGCTTCATCGGCTCCAGCGAGCAGATGATCAAGATGATCGGCTTCTCGCTCGCCATCGCCGTCCTCTTCGACGCCTTCGTGGTGCGCATGGCGATCGTGCCCGCCGTTCTGGCCCTGCTCGGCCGGAAGGCCTGGTGGCTGCCGCGCTGGCTGGACCGGGCGCTGCCCAACGTGGACGTGGAGGGCGAGAAGCTCCAGCAGCAGCTGACCGACACGTCCGACTCCGCCGGGCCCGGTGACGGCGGCGGCGAGGGGGAGCGTGAGCTCGTCCGCGTCTGACGCGTCCGGACGGTGAAGACTCCGGGGTCCGCGTCTGAGCGGAGCGCGGCCCCGGAAGCGCCGGTTACCTGTGGGGACGGGGACCGGGGCACAGCGAAAGCCCCCGTGCGAGCGGCACGGGGGCTTTCCGCGTTCTCGGCGTTCTCGGCCTTCACCGTGTTCTCAGCGCTCTCAACGCTCTCGGCGTTCTCCGTGCAGCTGCGCCTCAGCCGTGGGCCGGCTGGGTGCCCCGCTCCTGCTCGGCGCTCTTGTCCGGGCGGGTCGTGCGGGACGGCGGCCGGGGTTCGCGGTCCGCGTCCGGTGACGCCGTCGGCGTCTGCGTACGGGTCCGGGCGAGGAACCGGATCAGCGTCCGGATCTCGAACTGGAACACCTCGACCCCGTCCGTCGAATGCAGCTCCACGATCAGCTGCGTACGGCCGCAGGGCCAGACGCGGACGGGGCCGCGCTCGATCGGTGTGCGCAGACCGCGTTCCAGGAGGTCGCGGCCGAACGCCCAGTCGGTGCCGTCGGGCAGTCCTATGTGGACGGTGCGCCGCTCGTCCGCCGGGTCGTAGCGCAGATCGACCGGGACCGGACGGGTGAGAGGGCCATCGGTGATGAGCCGGGCGCGTGCGTGTTCTTCGATCACAGGGGACATAGGCCGGCTCCTCCTATATGTATCGCTCTGCCATCTAATGTCCCATATTTTGCGGAAGTGGCGCGGCGAGCGCGTACGCATCGTGACCGTGGGTGTATCTCAGCTGCCGGGCTTCCGCTCTTGCGTACAGCTCGCAAGAGGGCACTCCTACTGATGGGTTCATGACCCCGCCCGCAGATCCGTGCCCGAGCGGACGCGGACACCGTGCGGAACCGCAGAAAGCGGAGCCTCTGTCATGCATGTACCCGATGGATTCATCGACGCACCTGTCTCCGTCGCCGCCGGAGTGTTCGCGGCCGGCGCGGTAGCCGTCAGCCTTGCGCGGCGCGCCGCGCACTGGATGAACGCACCGCCCCGCTCGCCGGGCTTCTGCCGCGCACCCGCCGGTCCGCGACCGCCTCGGCGTTCGTCGCCGGCCCGCCCGCCGCACCACCTCTCCTTCGGGCAGCGTCGCCGCGTCGCCGTGGCCACCGTCCTCGCGATGGACCCGGAGATCCTCGTCCAACCTGGACCCGCCTCCCGCCGTGAACGGGCCGATATCCCGCGGTCCTTGGACATCACGGCGCTGATGGTCACCCACGATCTGCCGTACGCGCTGGAGCTCTGCCCGCGCGCGGTCATCCTCAGCGAGGGCGTCATCGCCGCCGACGACCGTACGCAGGAACTGCTGCGCGACGAGGGGCTGGTGCGTTCCCACCGGCTGGAGCTGCCGTTCGGCTTCGACCCGGGAGCCGTCGACGTTCCGACACCGTAAACAGATGGTGACAGCCCGGTGGTCACGGAGACCCGCTCCCCGAACACCCCGCCGGGACGTGCACCATGGGGGGATGAGCGGGAGCGCGGGAGTGAGCACGACGGGTACGGGCGCGGAAGCGGAACCCGACACGGGAGCGGAACCCGGCACGGAGGCAGCGGCGACCACGGACGGGACCGTGACCGAGGGCAGGACCGTGGACGTCCGGGGCACGGTGGCCCCCGGGTACGAACCGGTCGCGGACGCCTTCGTCCGGAACTTCGAGCAGCGCGGCGAACGCGGCGCGGCCGTCGCCGTCTACCGTCACGGACGCAAGGTCGTCGACCTGTGGGCCGGTACGAGAGACGTCGACGGCACCGAACCGTGGGCCGTCGACACCGTCCAGATCGTCCGCTCGGCGGGCAAGGGCATCGCCGCCGCCGTCCCACTCCTCCTCCACCAGCGCGGGCAGGTGGACCTGGACGCCCCGGTCTCCACCTACTGGCCGGAGTTCACGGCGAACGGCAAGGAACGCGTCCTCGTCCGCGACCTCCTCGCCCACCGGGCCGGGGTCCCGGCCCTCGACCGCGCCCTCACCCCGGCCGAGGCCGCCGACGGGGTCTCCGGGCCCGCCGCAGTCGCCGCCCAGCGCCCGCAGTGGGAACCCGGCACCGACCACGGCTACCACGCCCAGACCTACAGCTGGCTGATCGGTGAACTGGTCCGCCGCGCCACGGGCCGCACCATCGGCCGCTGGATCGCCGAGGAGATCGCCCGCCCGCTCGGCCTGGACTTCTGGTTCGGGCTCCCCGCCGACGAGGCCCACCGCATCGGCCGCATCGGTCCTGTGGAGCCCCCGGCCGCGGCCGCCGCGTCGGGCGCCCTGCGCGTACGCCCCAAACGCTCCGTCGTCGAGGCCTACCGCGACCCCAAGTCGCTGACCCGGCGCGCGTTCGGCGCGATCGACCCGTTCCCCGACGAGAACGACCCCGCCTACCGCGCGGCCGAACTCCCGGCGTCGGGCGGCATCGCGACCGCCCGGGGCCTGGCCCGCTGCTACGCCGCGATGATCGGCCCGGTGGACGGCCACCGCCGCCTGTTCGCCCCCGCCACGCTCACCCTGGCCCGTACGGAGGAGTCGGCGGGCCCGGACCGGGTGCTGGTCGTCAACACCCGTTTCGGCCTGGGCTACATGCTGCACGGCCCGGCCGCCCCGCTGCTGGGCCCCGGCTCCTTCGGCCACCCGGGCCGCGGCGGCTCCCTCGGCTTCGCCGACCCGGAGTCCGGCATCGCGCTGGGCTACGTCACCAACGGCCTCCAGAAGGGAGTCACCGCCGACCCCCGTGCCCAGGCGCTGGTCAGGGCAGTACGGTCGGCGCTATGACACCTGTGACACCTCCCCGCTTCGACGGCTACAGCATCCTGATCACCGCCGCGGGCCAGGGCATCGGCGCGGCAACGGCCCACCGCCTGGCGGCGGAAGGAGCCTCGGTCCTCGTCACGGACCTGGACGCGAAGCGCGCGTCGGACAAGGCGGCGGCGATCCGCGAGGCGGGCGGCACCGCCGCGTCCCTCGCCTGCGACGTGGCCGACCGGACGGCGGTGGAGGAGGCCGTGGCGTACGCGGTCGAGACCTTCGGCCGGCTCGACGTCCTGGTCAACAACGCGTACGCGGCGAGCGAGGACGCCGAACTCTTCGAGGACGAGCCGGACGAGAGCTGGGAACGCGACCTGGACATCACCCTCTCCGGTCCGTTCCGCTGCGCCCGCGCCGCCCTGCCGCACCTGGTCGCCTCGGGCCGGGGCGCGATCGTCACCATCGGCTCGGTCAACGGCGAACAGGACTTCGGCGGCCACGCGTACAGCGCCGCCAAGGCGGGCCTGGCCAGCCTGACCCGTACGCTCGCGGGCCACGCGGGACCGCGCGGCGTCCGGGTCAACCTGGTCGCCCCCGGCACGATCCGCACGGACGCCTGGGCGGGCCGCGACGCGGAGTTGGCCCGGGCGGCGGCCCTGTACCCGCTGGGCCGGATCGGCACCCCGGAGGACATCGCGTCGGCCGTGGCCTTCCTCGCCTCGTCCGACGCGTCGTGGATCACGGGGACGACGCTGCGGGTGGACGGCGGGATCGTCGCGGTGAACACGGGCTTCCGGCAGGCGATGGCACAGCCGTAAACCCGTTGGTCGCGCACGGCCCGGGCGGCCTAACCTGCGCGGATGATCAACCATGGACACACCGACAGGACCGGCCGCCCCGTCACCCTCCACGAGGTGGACGCGGACAACTGGCGGGCGGTCGCGGACTGCGCGCCCCGCGACGACCAGCGCGACTGGGTCCCCGCCCTGGCCGCCCGCTACCTCGTCCTGAGCAGCCGCGAGGACACCTGGAACTCCCTGGCCGTCCTCGCGGGCGACGAGGTGACCGGCCACATCATGTGGGGCCGGGACGAGGACGGTTCGCACTGGATCGGCGGCATGCTGATCGACGCCGCCCACCAGGGCACGGGCATCGGCCGCGCGGCCGTACACACCCTGGCGGACTGGCTGTCGGCCCGCGAGGCCGGCACCGCCGTACGCCTCTCGTACGCCCCGGAGAACGAGGCGGCCGCCCGCCTGTACACCGCGCTCGGCTTCCGGCCGACGGGGGTGGAGGAGGACGGGGAAGTGGTGGCGGAGCGGACGTAGCGGCGGCGAAGTGAGTGCGCGTCCCGCCCGCCGCGCTTCTACGTCGCCGGGCCGAGCATCATCAGCATCGTCGGGTCGGGCACGGGGGCGAACCCGACCTTGGCGTACAGCTCGTGGGCGTCGAGGGTGGCGAGCAGGGTGCGATTGAGTTCGTACGGGGCCAGGTGGTCGCGGACGGCGGTCGCCAGGCGTATGCCGAGGCCCCGGCCCCGGTGCGCGGGGTCCACGTAGACGTCGCAGAGCCAGGCGAAGGTGGCATGGTCGGTGATGACCCGGGCGTACGCGACCTGCGTCCCCTGGCGGTCGTACACACCGAAGTTGAGCGATCCGCGCAGGGCCCGCTCGACGAGGTCCCGGCTGCGGCCGAGCGCCCAGAAGGCGTCGGTGGAGAGCCAGTGGTGTACGGCGTCGAGGTCGATGCGGTCCGGGTCGGTATCGATCTCGTACGCGTCGTCGTCGGGTTGGGCGCTGGTGGTGGTCATGGGCCGGGATGGTAGTTGCGGAACGGAGATCCGGCCGCCGGAGAAAACGGATGGCGGGGACGAGGTCGTGCGCGGCAGGATGCCCCGCATGACCTTGCCCACCCCCGAGTTGCACACCGAGCGCCTGCGGCTGCGGCCGTTCACCGAGGCCGACGCCGCGTCGCTCTACGCGCTCCAGAGCGACGCCCACGTGCTGCGCTACTGGGACTCCCCGCCGTGGACCGATCCGGCCCGCTCCCAGCGCTTCCTCGCGACCTGCCGGAGGATCGAGGAGGAAGGGTCGGGAGCGCGGTTGGCCGTGGACCGGGCCCTGGACGGCTCGTTCATCGGCTGGTGCGGCCTGACCGGCTTCGACCCGGATTTCCGCAGCGCGTCCCTGGGCTATGTCTTCGACGCCACCACGTGGGGCAACGGCTACGCCACGGAGACCGCCCACGCCGTCCTGCGGTGGGCGTACGACACCCTGGACCTGAACCGCGTCCAGGCCGAGACCGACACCCGCAACGTGGCGTCCGCCCGGGTCCTGGAGAAGCTCGGCTTCGTCCGCGAAGGCACCCTCCGCGAGGACTGCATCGTCAACGGCGACGTCTCCGACTCCTGGGTCTACGGTCTGCTCCGCCGGGACTGGGACGCGACGGCCGGCCGCTGAGCTTGTTCTCTATCCACCAAGATCTATCGGGCTTGCCGATGGCCTTGGGGGTCTCGGCCCGTTTGACTGTTCTGCCAACGTCGTAGCGGGGCGCCCGCTGTTTGTCCTTGGTGCCGGGGGGCCGTGCGAAGGCCGCCCCGATAGGACGAGTCCCCGTCGTGGCACAGCCGTGATGCGCGAAGGTCGGTGGGAAGACGTACGTTCAACGCGACTTCGAGCTGGTCGATGGCTTGTGGCGAAGCCGGGGGCGCAAGCTCTGCGAGTCGATCGGGGCATGCCGGGCCAACCATGTGTCGATGCGCTGCCAGGAGCGTACCGACTCAGCGCTTGCGGTTGGAGCTCCACTCGTAGGTCATGGGAGCCGTCTCCACGACTTCGCTGGGCCAGGTCTCTCGAACGTGCTCAAGTCGCTGGTGGTGGTCCTGGATCCAGGTCTCCTGCGGTCCGATCCCTAGCGCGAGGCTCAGGCGGTCGGGGTCCTGGACCATCAACGACAACGTGCGGTCCTCATGCATGACGAAGTCGAGACTCAGCCCGCGGTGGCCACCGATGGTTGCGCCTTTGCCCGGTGCGAGCTGTGTCAAGTCGTGCTGCCAGGTGTCGAGGTCCTGCTGGAACAGGTAGAGCTCAAGTCTGGCATCGACAAAGCTCGCGGAGACCAGGACATCGGCTTGCAGAATGTCGTGGCCGGTCAGCACTCCGGGTTGGTAGCGGCCGGCCACGCGGACGACGCAGCGGTTGCCATCCGCGTCTCCCAGATCGATCATGTTCACCGGGGCCGGTTCAGTCAACGTACGTCTCGCTCTCTCGAGAGGGGCTGACCCGCATCCTCTCGTATCGCCGGGTGGGCTTGCCGGGCCGGCGAGTCTGCTCCTCGCGCTCTGGCTATGAGTCCTTGCAGTTCGGAGTGGACTCTCGGGTGAGCTTGCGGCTCATCAGGTCGGTCATCGCGATTCGGACCATCTTCGGAGCGGTGCGGGTGTGTTTCGTGGTCGCGGGCGAGGCGGCGGTGGTTCATCAGCCAGCCGAAAGTCCGTCCACGACCGAGCGCCGCGGGATGGCCTTGAAGCCCTTCTGGCCACGGTTTCCAGCCGACGGCACGTCCACGGTCCAGGCCGAGGCAGTGGCCGGGGGGAGGCGCCTGCGCGGTGTGCCGGGACGCCTGTTCTGTCAGTCCCCACCCATAGGGTTGCTGACCACCGACCTCAAGGGGCTTCACCATGGGCATGCATCCCGACGTCGCCGTATTGCTCGACCTCGTGCCGGCAGACTTCGCAGGCGGCGAGCAGATCGACTGGGCCGCGGCTGAAGCCACGCTGGGCACCAAGCTGCCGAGTGACTACAAGGCTTTGCTGGACACGTACGGCGTGGGTGATATCGGAGATCTGATCATTCTGCCTCCACTCCCGAGTGACGTGCCCGGGTGGGAAGAGTGTCACATCGGAAGCATGACGGACGGCCTGCGCGGATTCTGGGAGGACCGTGGAGGAGTTCCGCACGTGACGCTTGGTTCCGAAGCCGTCCTGCCCTGGGGTTCCGGGATGAACGCCAACGAGATGGCGTGGCTCACCAACGACCCGGATCCGGACAAGTGGCCAGTCATAGCCTGGCGCCGGCAGCACTCGTGGGGCGAGTCGCCATGGGCCCTGTTCGACTGCAACATGGTCCAGTTCATCACCCGCATGATGCTGGGCCAGTTCGACGCCTGCCCCCTCGGCGATGCGTCGCTCTGGAAGCGGACAGGCGCATTCGTCAGCTGGCGAGAGCAAGACCGACGGTTCAGGGCCGGACTGGACCCGGCTACTGGCGAGCCCGACCCCTATGCCGAGATGTACCCCTTCACCGAGGAACGGCCCTGAGCAGGACCGGAGCCGGACCGCGAGGGCTGCCGAACTGTTTCAAGCGATGTGCGTCCGCCCTGGGACTGTCCTGAACTCCTCAGGTCAGGCGGCGGCCTGCGCGTATGCGGTGCGGATTCCGCGGCAGTCGCGGCAGTGGCCCGGAGTGGGGGAGCGGAAGGCCCGGTCGCAGTCGTCGCACGTTTGGAAGGGCGTGACAGTGACGCGGGGACGAGCGAGCGCGGCGAGGTCGTCGACGCCGGGCGGCGCGGGCGGGAGCAGCTCGGTCAGCCGGTAGCTGAGGAGTTTGGCCGGGTGCTTGAGCGGCTGGGGCAGGTCGTCGGTGAGGGCACGGCGGATGGCTTCGGGGCGGGCTGCGCGTTCGAGCCAGGCCGCCACTCCGGGGACCAGCCGACGGACATCGTCCTCGGACAGGGTGAACTGGGGTGCCTGGCGGTGCAGATCGCTGAGGAACACGGTGGCGGCACGGTCGAGCTCCGGCGTGAGCTCGCTGGGCCGGGGCAGTGGCCGGCGAGGAGCCTTGGGCGCGGTCGGGGGCGGTACGCGCGGCATGAAGAGCGGGGCTGACGGTGCGGGCGGGGGTGGTGGTACGGGCGGGGCCACGGGTGCCTCCGGCGCGGGCGGCGCAGCCGAAGATACGGGTGCGGGCGCCTGCACGGGTACGGGCACAGGCGCGGTTGCCGTGGTCGCCGGGTGGCGGGGGTGTGCGAGCGCGGCGGGCTGGTCGCAGAAGACGGTGCGGGTGATGACCTTCTGGCCGGGCAGTCGGTGGCGGAAGCGTTGCAGGTAGCCGTGGGCTTCGAGTTCGCGCAGGGCGGCGGCGATGCGCTTCTCGCCTTCTTTGCAGCGGGCGGCGAGGGCTTTGATGCTGATCTCGGTCCCTTGGGGCAGGGACTGGATGCGTACGGCGATGCCGACGGCGGTGCAGCTGAGGTGGGGGTGCTGGGCGAGGTGGTTGCCGACGACGGTGAAGCGGTCGGTGTGGGGGATGGTGATGTGGATGACGCCGGAGGTGGGGAGAGGTCCGGGAACCTCCGCCAGGGCGCGGGTGAGGGCAGTATTCTGCTGGGTATCCATCGGGAAGCCCTAACTTCCTTGGTGGCCAGGCCCTCGGTTGGGATTGCAGTCCCGGTCGGGGGCCGACGTATGTGTGGGATGTGGTTCTGGCGTGAGCATATGCCGGGCAACCTGCCCGAAAGCGAGCTGAGTTGGGAAATGTCACCCGTGTGAGTGATGAAGCTCCGCAAGCGCCTGGGGTCCGTCAGGTGGCCACCGGACGGGTGGGGTGGGGTCGGGTTCTTTCTCTTGGTTCTTTAAGTAGTTGATGTCGTGCCGCAGTGGGTCGCGCGGGCGCACGACCCGGTGGGGCTGCACCGGACCGTGCCCGCGCGCGACCCGGCGGGGGTCGTCACCGTACGAGGTCGATCTCCGCCCGCACCGTCCTGCGCGGTACCGGCCCGGCGGCGGCGCGGTCCTGGACCGGCCCGGCGGCCGACGTCGCCGTGGGCCGTCCGAGGGCGCTCGACCGGGCAGATAGATGTCCGATAAACGCATCCGGGAATCCGCATAACGATGACGTCACCTGCCCAGCATCTTCACTCGCAATATCCCAGAATGTGATCCACGTCACTAATAGTTCGGTAAACGGCGTGGTACAAATGCCCAACTTCGCGGGCGGAACCAGCGTCGCAGCGGAGTGCCGGGGCTCAACCGGCAGCATCAGAGCGATCACCGACGTCGTCCGCCCACGCGGTCACGGCGGGTCGCCATTCGGACAGCGTCGTTCGCCCATCCCCCTCATTACCCCCATCGCACACCGACCGGCGAAGCCCCCCCCAAGTCCGCCGCTCCAGCGTCATCGAGGTAGCCAACGTGTCACTCGACTCCATCACCGAGAACATCGATGAGTCCGTCAGCGGGTTCTTCGAGCCCATAGCCGAGTGGCTGGGCGGGATCGTCTTCTACTCCGTCAACGTCGCCGGGGCCGAGGTGCCTCTCATCGTCACCTGGCTGGTGGTGGCCGGTCTGGTCTTCACGGGCTGGTTCGGGTTCATCCAGGTGCGGAAGTTCCGTCTTGCCGTCGACGTGGTGCGCGGCAAGTACGACGACAAGGACTCGCCGGGCGAGGTCAACCACTTCCAGGCCCTGACCGCTGCCGTTTCCGGCACGGTCGGGCTCGGGAACATCGCCGGTGTGGCCGTCGCCGTCTCCATCGGTGGTGCCGGAGCCACGTTCTGGATGATCCTCTGCGGCCTGCTCGGTATGGCCACCAAGTTCGTCGAGGTCACCCTCGGTGTGAAGTACCGCGAGGTCCACGCCGACGGCACGGTTTCCGGCGGGCCGATGCACTACCTGCCCAAGGGCTCGCCGAACGCTTCGGGAAGAACGGCAAGAGCCTCGGCAAGGTCCTCGCCGTCCTCGCCTCGATCATGATCCTGTTCTTCGGGCTCTTCGGCGGCAACCTCTTCCAGGTGAACCAGTCCTACGCCCAGCTCGTCTCCGTCACCGGCGGCGAAAGCGGTGCGATGGGCTCCTCCGGCGGTGCGCTCTTCTTCGGCATCCTCGTCGCCGCGCTCGTCGGCATCGTGCTCCTCGGCGGCATTCGCTCCATCGCCCAGGTCACCAGCCGGCTCATCCCCGCCATGGCCGGGATCTACATCGCCGCCTGCCTCGTCGTCATCCTCGTCAACGTCACCGCCGTGCCCGCCGCGATCGAGGAGATCATCAAGGGCGCGTTCAACCCCCAGGGCGTCGCGGGCGGCATCCTCGGTGCGCTGATCGTCGGCTTCAAGCGCGCCGCGTTCTCCAATGAGGCCGGTCTCGGTTCAGCGCCGATCGCCCACTCCGCGGTGAAGACCAAGCACCCCGCCAGCGAGGGCCTGGTCGCCCTGCTGGAGCCGTTCATCGACACGGTCGTCGTCTGCACCATGACCGCACTGACCATCGTCATCGCCAATCCGGCCAGCTGGGGCGAGGCCCGCGCCGGTGAGTCCATCGGCGGTGTGACGATCACCTCGGACGCCTTCGAGACGGTGCTGCCCTGGTTCCCGTACGTCCTGACCGTCGCGGTGATCCTCTTCGCGTTCTCCACGGTGCTCACCTGGGGCTACTACGGGCTCAAGGCCTGGACGTACCTCTTCGGCCGCAGCCGCACCAGCGAGACGGTCTACAAGGCCCTCTACACCCTCTTCGCCATCGCCGGGTCGCTGCTCACCCTGCAGACCCTCATCGACCTGGCCGACGCGGTGCTCTTCACCCTCGCCGTCATCAACATCATCGGCCTCTACCTCCTCGCCCCCGTCGTCAAGCGCGAACTGGACAAGTTCCTTGAATACGTGCGGGTCCGGAAGGCCGGCGGCACCGACGGAACCGGCGGAGACACGGACGGCGAAACGACGAAGGCGACCGTCTGATCCCCACAGCTCCGGATGCCCCCCGCCCCTCCCCGTACGGAGGGGCGGGGGGCATCAACTCGTGTGCAGCATCAGCCCGATGCCCACCACCATCAGCCCCGCGGCCGCGATCCTCGGAGCCCCGAAACGCTCCTTGAAGAACAGCGTGCCGATCGCCGCGCCCACGATGATCGACGACTCGCGCAACGCCGCGATCGGAGCGAGCGGGGCCCTGGTCTGGGCCCAGAGCACCAGGCCGTACGCGACCACCGACAGGGCCGCGCCGAGCAGTCCGCGTACCGCGTACGGGCGTAGCTGCGGGAGCAGCTCGGTACGGCGGCGGCAGTACGCGTACGCCGGGATCGCCAGGCCCTCCAGGATCATCAGCCACGCGACGTAACCCAGCGGGGTGCCCGACGCGCGGACGCCGACGCCGTCGACCGTGGTGTACCCGGCGATGGCCAGGCCCGTGCCGAGGGCCGCCACGATCGCCGGCCAGTGCGGACGCTTTCCGGAACCCCGGATGCCCCACAGTGCCAGGCCGACCAGCCCGGCCGAGGCCACCGCCACGCCCGTCGTGGCCCAGGCGTCCGGGCGCTCGCCGACGAACACCGCCGCCAGGACCGTCACCACCAGCGGGGCCGTGCCCCGGGCGATCGGGTACATCTGGCCGAAGTCGCCCAGCGTGAACGAGCGCATCAGCAGCATCATGTACGCCACGTGCAGCGCGGCCGACACCAGGAGGTACGGCCAGGCGCCCGCCGCCGGGAACGGTGCGAACAGCGCCATCGCCGCACCGATCAGCAGACCGCCGCCGGAGATCAGCGTGAACGAGAGCAGCTGGTCCTTGATCGCATGGGCGATGGCGTTCCAACTGGCGTGCGTGACCGCGGCTATGAGGACCGCGAGGGCGACCAGCGGGGTCACTCGGCGGGCTCGCGCACATCCACGACGGTCGCGCCCGCGTGGGCGATCAGCGTTTTCGGGTCGAGCGGGAACACCGTGTGCGGGGTGCCCGCCGCCGCCCACACCACCGGGTGGTCCAGGAGCCGCCGGTCGGCCAGGACGCGGGTCCTGGTCGCGTGGCCGAAGGGGGGTACGCCACCGATCGCGTAGCCCGTCGTCTCCCGGACCAGGTCCGCGTCCGCCCGCGCGACCTTCCGCGCGCCGAGTTCGCGGCGTACCAGCTCGACGTCCACCCGGGACGACCCGTCCATCAGGACCAGCACCGGCACGCCGTCCGCCGTGAAGACCAGCGACTTGACGATCTCGCACAGCTCGCAGCCGATCGCCGCCGCGGCCTCGGTCGCGGTCCTGGTCGCGTCGGGGAAGCGGCGCACCTCGACCTGGAGACCCACCTCGGCCAGCGCCTCCGCGAACCGGGGGTGGGCGGGGGAGACAGGTGCGGCGGTTTCGGTGGGCTCGGGTGTGCTCATGGCTGCACGCTAGCGGTCCGTGCACGATGCACGCGAGGGGGTTCCGGAGCGTGGGCCCGCCGGCTCACCCCGCCACATGCGAGCCCGGGGTGTGGCCGAACGTACGGCGGAAGACCGCGATGAACGCGCTCGTCGACGACCACCCGCACCGGTGCGCCACCGCCATCACCGGCGTCCGCCCGGTCAGCAGGACCAGGGCGTGGTGGAGGCGCAACTGCGTACGCCACTGCGGGAACGTCATGCCGAGGTCGCTGCGGAACAGCCGGGACAGGGTCCGGTCGCTCGCCCCCACCTGGCGACCGAGTTCGGCGAGCGTACGGCGGTCGCCGGGGTCGGCCTGGAGGATGTCGCATCATCTGGCAGTTTAAGGAAAGCGCGCCAGGGCGTCCCGGCCGGAGCATGGCCGGATGCGAAGGAACACGCCGATCGTCCTGCTGTCCGTGGGCCACGCCTGCGTCGACGTCTACCAAGGCTGCGTCGCGGCCCTGGTGCCGTTCTTCATCGCCGAGCGCGCCTACTCCCTCGCGGTCGCCTCGGGCATCGTGCTGGCCGCCTCGCTGCTGTCGTCGGTGGCACAGCCGGTGTTCGGGGTGCTCACCGACCGGTGGGCGATGCCCTGGCTCCTGCCGGTCAGCACCCTGCTGGGCGGTGTCGGCATCGCGCTGAGCGGCCTGAGCGGTTCCTACCCGCTCACCCTCGCGTTCGTCGCGCTCTCGGGGATCGGGGTCGCCGCCTACCACCCCGAATCCGCCCGCGTCGCCCGCGTCGCCGCCCGCGGCAGCCACCGGGCGATGGGCTGGTTCTCCACGGGCGGCACGATCGGCTTCGCGCTGGCCCCGCTCATGGTCGCGGCCGTGGTGGCCACGGGAGGGCTGCGCTGGACGCCGCTGCTCGTCCTGCCCGCCCTCGCGGGGGCCGCGATGTGCCTGCCCGTGGTGCGGGCCCTCCAGGAGCGGCAGGCCGCCGACGGGCCCCGTACGACACCGCCGCGCGGGGACGACGACGTCGCCTCCTTCGTGAAGCTGTCCCTGGCCGTGGTCTTCCGGTCGATCGCGTTCATCGGCCTGAGCACCTTCATCTCGCTGTACGTACGCCAGCGCCTCGGCGGCAGCACGGTCACGGGCACCGCCGCGCTGACCGTGCTCTACCTCGGCAGCACGGTCGGCTCGGTGCTCGGCGGGTCGCTGGCCGCCCGCTGGGACCGGGTGACCGTCGCGCGCCGGTCCTACCTGGTCGCGGCCGTGGCCGTGGCGGGCGTGGTGTGGGTGCCGGGCCCGGCCGTCTACCTCTTCGTCGCGCTCACCTCGGCGGGCCTGTACGTGCCCTTCTCCCTCCAGGTCACGCTGGGCCAGGACTACCTGCCGTCCCGGGTCGGCACCGCCGGCGGGATCACCCTCGGCCTGACCGTCAGCGTCGGCGGCCTGGCCGGCCCCGCCATCGGAGCGCTGGCCGACGCCACGTCCCTGCGAACTGCCCTGGCGCCCCTCGTCCTGATGCCTCTGCTGAGCTGGCTGTTCTTCCGCTCACTGCCCGAACCGGGTGGTCCGGGGGCCGTTTCGGCCGACGCCGCGGCCCGCTCGGGGAGCGGCGCGGTGAAGCCCGGGTGATCACACGTCAAAGGTGCGGCCGCCCCCGCCGGGGCGACCGCACCTTCCGTCGCTCCGCCTCTCGGCGGATCAGCGGATGTCAGGTCGTGGCGTGCCAGTACACGGCCAGGCGTGCCTGTTCCACGGGCGAGACGCGCTTGTGGAACTTGGTCCACGTCGTGGAGTACTTGATCCTGCCGTTGTGACTGCCGGAGGTTGTGGTGATGAGTTCGCCGTGGTTGATTCCGGCCTTGTACTGGGCTTCGTGGTTCGCGGTGCCGGCGATGCCGGAGGCCTCGGTGACGGTGCCGTCGTCGTACGAGGAGATCGTGGTCCAGTCGGTGCTCATGTTGCCGTTCCTGGTGGTGCTCGGCATCTTGCCCGGGAGAGCCTTGAGGAAGCCGCTACCCGCCTTCATGTCCGTGCACTGCCGGGCCTTTCCGCAGAGCACCGCCCTGCTCTTGGTGATTCCGGCGTGCGGGGTGCCGAGCGTGACGACGTCCTCGATGTACAGCTTCTTCGGGAAGCCCGCGGCACGCTGGTGGGTGTAGTGCAGAGCGGCGCGGACGACGAGACCGCCCATGGAGTGGGCTACGACGTCGACCTTGATGCCCTTCTCCGTGTAGTTCCTGGAGACGTAGTTCGCGAACTTCTTGGCCACGTCCTTGATGGGCGTATCGCGGCTGCCGGTGACATTGGCCGAGCACTTCGTGTTCTTCGTGTAGTAGCCGAAGGTGAGCAGGTTCCCCTTCCACTTCTTGTTCGTGAAGTGCTTGCGGGCGGCGCTGAACGTCTTCGTGCAGTCGTGCTTGCCGAAGGGGGCGTGCCCGTGGACGAAGATGACCCGGTTGTTCGCGCCGTTCGACCGGGACGGCTTGCTCGCCGCGCCGGCCGGCGCGACGGCCAGCATGGTGAGGACGGCCGACAGCGCCGCGGCGAGCAGCAGCGTGAGCCGCCTCTGGTTTCTCTGCATGAAATGTTCCCCGTTTCCCCGTGTTTCCGTTTTCCCGTGTGGTTCTCGTCGGGACGTTAGCCCGGTCCGGTCGCGGGGTGTGCCGGTCGTTCGCCCCACATCCGGCGCTGGTCGTCCGCCGGTCAACTAACCTCGCCCTCATGCGGCGTGGGGGGCACGAGGGAAACAGCGAGCGCCTGGTGAATCGCACCGTCGAGCGGTACGGGGTGTGGCTCAGGTCCGCCGTGGTCCTTCTGTGCGGTGCGTTGGGCCTGGTCCGGGCGGACGGTGCGGATGTGCCCGGGGCGCTGTCGCTGCTGGCACCGGCCGCCCTCGCCTGTGGCGTGCGCCTCCGGGCGCTGCGCCGTCCGCTCCCGCTCGCCCTGCTGTGGACGCTGGACGCGGCGGTGGTGACGCTGGTGGGGCTCTCCCAGCCGGTCGTCGGCGGTGAGGGCGCGAACGCGATGGTGGAAGTGGCCGTCGGCATCAGCGTCATCGCGTTCCAGTTCGAGTGGGCGACGCGTCCGGTCGCCGGGGTCGCCCTGGCCGTGGCGGGGGGCGCCGCCTGCGTACTGGGGGACGTCCTCTCCTCGCCCGGGCACGCCCCCGACGTGGTGCCCCTGGTGCGCATGCTGATCCAGGTGGGGCTGTCGAGGGCGGGCTACCTCATCGTCCGGGCGCGGGCCAGGGCGGCCGACCGGTCGGCCGCCGTGAGAGCCGCCCTGCGCCGGGAGGCCGATGTCGCCGCGGCACGGCGGGCGACGGAGCGCGAGTACCTGGCGACCCTGCACGACACGGCCAGCGCCACCCTGCTGATGGTCTCCCAGGGCGACAGCCGGGACTGGTCGTGGCTTCCCCCGCGCGCCAGGCAGGACCTGGAGGCGCTGTCCGCCATGCCCGGATTCGAGACGGGGAGCGTCGACCTCGCGGCGCTGCTGAGCTGTGTGCCCGAGGGGGAGGGGCAGGCGAGGGTACGGCTGACGACGCACATCGAGGGCCCGCTGGCGATTCCGTCCGGCCCGGGGCTCGCGCTATTCAACGGCGTCCGGGAAGGCGTCGCCAATGTGTCCCGCCATGCCGGGGTGCGGGAAGCGGAACTCAGGGCGTGGCGGGACGAGGCGAACGGCGTCGTCGTCGAACTGTCCGACGCGGGAAGGGGCTTCGACCCGGACTCCGTACCGGTGCGGCGCCGGGGCATCTCCGGCTCCATCGTCGGCAGGATGCGCGCGGTCGGCGGCACCGCTTCCATCACCTCGCGTCCGGGCGCCGGGACGCGTGTGCGGTGGCGCTGGCCCGACCGGGGGCGTGCGCCGCAGACAGGTCACGCCGTCCGGGCCACGGGTGTACCGTGCCCGCCCCGTACTCCGGCGCAGCACACGGCCGCCGTCCGCTTCATCCGCGGACAACTCCTTTACGGGGCCCAGCTGGTCGCCCTGCTGATCTGCCTGGTGTGGCAGTTCACCATCTCGCTGCGCCGGCTGGTGGCGCACCAGGACGTGTACGAGCCGGCGTGGGCGCAGACGGCCGCCTTCCTCTGCCTCGTCGCCGTCGCGGTGACCGGGGGAGCCCATCTGCTGCGCGGCCGGCGGATCCCACCGGGGGTGCGCGGCTGCTGCCTGGGCGCGGTGCTGGCCGCCTCGGCGGTGAGCGCGTACACGCTTCCGCCGGGTCACTCGACGGGCCCGGCGGACTGGGCGTTCGGCGTGGTCGGCTGGCATGCGTTGTTCCTGTTGGCCGACCTGCGGGTCAGGGTGTACGCGGTCTTCCTCGGGGCGCACACAGGGATCAACGCGGCGGCCGTGGTCTGGCACGGGACGCCGACCGCGGCCGAGGCGGCCGTCCTGGGGATCGCCACGGGCGGCAGCTGCGGCCTCCAGCTCGCCATCGGCGTCCTGATGACCCATCTGCTCCGCGACACGGCTCCGGCGGCGGGGACGGCCGCCGCGCGGGAGGAGGAACTGCGCACCCGGGAACGTATCCACGAGCACCTGCAGAGCGATCACAAGGAGCGCTACCGCGCGCTGACGGCGACGACCGTGCCGCTGCTGGTGGGCCTCGGCCACGGTGTGCTGAGCCCGCACGACGAGGAGGTCAGACTGCGGTGCGGTGTCGAAGGCGCCCGTATGCGCCGCCTGTTCGCCGAAGGCGATGCCGTCTCCGACCCGCTGCTGAACGAGGTGCGGGCCTGCGTCGAGGTGGCCGAACACCAGGGGGTGACGGTGAGCCTGGCCGTTCGCGGCCGACCGGGCGAGGTGCCTGTGGAGGTGCGCAGGGAGTTGGTCGACCCGGTGGCGGTGACTCTGGGGCGTACCCGCTCGACCGCGCGCGTGACGGTCGTCTGGACCCCCGGCGCCGTCCGGGTGAGCGTCGTGGGCGTCGACTGCGCGGACGACCGCACCGAGGCGGCGGCTGACCCGGCGGACGGCCGGTCCGCGGACCCGGGCGTGTCCGTGGTAAGAACCAGACGCGGTGAAAGTGTGTGGGCGGAAGCGAGTTGGAGCAGACCGATGCCATCGGGAGTTGACCTGCCATGAGTAACGACAGACCGGTCAGCGTGGTCGTCATCGACGACCATCCCGCCATCCTCTCGGGCGTGCAGATGTGGTACAGCGCTTCACCGCGCCCCATCACCGTGGTCGCGGCGGGGGCCTCCGTCCGGGAGGCCTGGACCGCCCCGGGCAGCGCGGCCGATGTGGTCGTCCTGGACCTGCAACTGGGCGAGACCGTGCCCGCCTTCAGCAGCCTCCGGAGACTGGTCGACGCCGGGCGGCAGGTCGTCGTCTACTCGATGCGGGACGACGAGAAGACCGCGCTCACCTGCCTGGACCTCGGCGCCGCGACCTTCCTGACCAAGAGCGAGGGCCAGGAACACCTGGTCGAGGCGACCCTGGCGGCGGCCGACGAGCGGCCCTACATGCCGCCGGCGCTGGCCGGCGCGCTGGGCACGAACGCCCGGGCGGACCGCCCGCAGCTCTCCTCGCGCGAGGAGAACGTGCTCATCGAATGGTTCCAGTCGGAGTCGAAGGAACTGGTCGCGCAGCGCCTCGGCATCTCCGTACGGACGGTCAACTCGTACCTGGACCGTGTGCGGATCAAGTACGCGAACGTCGGCCGCCCCGCACGCACGAAGGCGAGCCTGGTGGCCCGGGCCGTTCAGGACGGACTCGTCGACGTGGACGACCTCTGAGAGGCTCCGTAGCCCCGGCCCCCTCGGCCCGCGCGCAGAGCCGCTGACCCTTCGGCCCGCGCGCAGAGCCCCGGATCCTTCGGCCCGGGCCTCAGCTGCCCGCGCGGGCCACCCGCGGCCTCAGCCGCCCGCCTTCAGCACCTCCGCCACGACCGGGCCCGCCGCGTCGCCCCCGTGGCCGCCGGCCTGGACGACCGCCGCTGCCGCGAGGTCGTTGCTGAAGCCGGTGAACCAGCTGTTCGAGGTGGACTGCCCGCCGACCTCCGCCGAACCGGTCTTCGCGCCCTTGTCGCCGCCGACGCCTGCCATGGCCTTCGCGCCCGTTCCCCAGGCGGACGTGGCGCGCATCATCGTCGTGAGCTGCTGCGTGACGGACGGTGACAGCGAACGCGAGGCCGTCGCCACCTCCCGGTTGTCCAGGGACTGCGGGACGATGATCGGCTGCCGGAAGGTGCCGGTGCGGGCCGTCGCGGTGATGGACGCCATGTTGAGGACGTTCATCTGGACCGTGCCCTGCCCGATGTACTGGGCGGCCGCCTCGCCGCCCACCTCCTCCGGCACGCTGCCGTCCGTGGTGACCACACCCGTCTTCCAGTCCAGGCCGATCCCGAAGACGTCCTTGGCGATCTTGGGGAGGGCGGCGTCGTCCTTCGTGTCGTCGATGAGCTTGATGAAGGCGGTGTTGCAGGACTGGGCGAAGCTCTGGGTGAAGGTGGAGCCGTCCGGCAGGTCGAAGTGGGCCAGGTTGTGGAACGAACGCGCCTGGTACATAGCTTCCTTGGGGCATTCGGCCGCCCCGTTCGCCGTGACGAGGCCCTTCTCCAGCAGCATCGCCGCCGTCATGATCTTCAGCGTCGAGCCGGGGGCCTGCTTGCCCTGGAGCGCCACGTTGAACTCGGTCACCGGGTTGTTGGCCACCGCGCGGATCGCCCCCGTGGACGGCTTCACCGCGACCACCGACGCCTCGGAGAACCTTTTCACCGCCCGCTCGGCCGCCGCCTGCGCGTTCGCGTCCAGCGTCGTCTGGACCTTGCCCGGTTTGCCCTTGGACAGGGTCAGCAGGTTGACGTCCGGCTGGGACGCGTCGGCGGGCTCGATCCAGGTCTCGATGCCGGCCGAACCGCCCGACGTCTCTCCGTACTTCTGGCGCAGGGTGTCCAGGATCGGCCCCAGTGAGGGGTACTTCTCCTTCGTCAGCACCGTGCCGTTGCGGTCGACGGCCTCGATCGCCGGCGTCGAGGACTCGCCCGTCTTCAGCGTCGCGCCCTCCGTCAACTGTGGGTGCACGACGGTCGGTTCCCAGTCGACGAGGGCCTTGCCCGTCGTCAGGCCGCGTACGACCGTCAGCTCCGAGGCGTACGACAAGGGCTTCGACTTCCCCTCGTACGCGACGGTCGCGCTGACCGTGTACGGGACCTTCGTGCCGACGGCCGGGCCCGGGGTGATCTTCACCTTGCCTATACGGGCGTCCTCGCCGTACGAGGCGAGCACCGGTTCCGCGCCCGCCTCGTTGTTGGTCAGGAGGGCCGCAGCCGACGCGTCCCCGGCCGCCCACGCGTCGAAGAAGTCCTTCGACGTCTCCGCTATCTCCTCCGCGCTCGGCGGCCCCGTCTTCACCTTCGACGACTGGGACGCGCTCTGCGTACCCCCGCCGCCCCCACCGCCCGTGTCCCCGAGCACGCTGTACGCCCCGTAACCGATCCCACCGGCCACCAGCACGAACGCACCGCCGACGACGGCGACCTTCGCTCCACTGCGCATCTCGCAGTCCCCCTCCCCAGGAGCCCCCCTGAACATGCTCAAGGGCCTGAACATGTTCAAGGGGCAACTGTGAGGAACCCTAAAGGGCTGGGGCGGGCGGCGAGAGGGTTGTTACCGGACCGGAATGCTTGGCTGGAAAGCGCTCTCCGGTCTGGCGTGTGTGTGCCGGGACCGTGGCCTGCGCGGGCCGGGACCGCGACCTGTGTGTGCAGGGACCGTTGTGGGAAGACTGGCCGGGAACGCATGGGGGAGCGGACGTCGGGGGGCGTACGGGATGTTCATAGGGAGAACGGGCCACGATCGGCCGCAGAGGGTGCATCACATCAAGTACCTGCCGCCCGGAACCCTGCCCGAAGGGGGCGTCCCGGTCTGGTCGGTCGGCGGGGACGGCAGCACCACGAAGTCCGTGTCCGGAGGTTCCATCACCGCCTGGTCCGTCGCCGACGCGGGAAAGTGGCGCAAGGCGGGGGTCCCGACCGTCCTGGCCCCCGTCCTGGGCGGCTGGATCCTGGCCGCCCTGGTGATGACGGCGTACGTCCTTCTCTTCGGGCTCTCGTCCGCGTCCGGGGCGTGGCGCGACGGGCTCGGGGGCGGCACGGACTGGCTGAGGTATCCGGGCGTGGTCCTGCTGACGGCCCTGCCGCTCTGGTACCGGTACGTTCCGGTCGCGGTCTTCCCGGCGGCGCTGTTCGTCGCGGTGGAGGCGGCCCTGCTGGCGGCCCGGACCGGCGACATCGACCGCTCGGCGACCGCCGGGTACCTCGTCGTCCTCGCCGTCTGCGCCCTCTCGGCCACCGGAGCCGGCCTGCGGCTGCGGGCCCGCCGACGGCAGCGGGCGCTGGCCCTCGCCGCGGCCGGGGAACGCCGCTTCCCGCTGCCCAGGGGCGTCCCGGAGTCGGACGGTCACCGCGGCCACGCGCAGGTCTACCTCGGGCTGGTGCTCTGCCTGTCCGGCCTCGCGATCCTGACCGACGGCCTGGTCGAGGACCTGACCTCGGGCGGTGTCGGGTACGACGCCATCGGGCAGCAGCGCGTCTGCCTGGTGCTTCTCGTGGCCGGTACGACCTTCGCCGGCTGGGGCCAGCTCGCCTACCGGGCGGCGCGGCGGCTCCACGAGGAGGACCAGCCGGCCCTGATCGTGGGCGTACGCACCGGCGCGGACGGACGCCACTGGGTGTACCCGGACGCCCGCACGCCCTCGGCGCCCCCACTGGTCCCGTACGTTCCCCGGGGCCGCGACACCCGCACCCGGACGCGGCTCCTGGGCAGCGGTTCCGTGTACGCGGAGGGCAACGGGCACCACGACATCGACCCGCGGCGGGAGCCCTTCGAGGCGATCCTGTACGGCACGCCGACGGAGGGCGACGAGGTCGTCCTCGAATACGCCTGCGCCGAGTACCACCGCCGCCAGGAGATGGGCCGGATGTACGCGGCCGTGACCACGGTCCTCCTCCGGCCGGACCGCCACCACGGGCTGGGCGTCTGGAAACCGGTCGACGGCGCCACCCGCCAGCGCGAACGGCTCCGCGAGGCCCGGGAGGAGGCGGCGCGGGACCGGGCGGCGGACGAGCGGGCGAAGCGCGAAGCGGAGGAGCGCCGCAGGAACCCGCCGCGGCCTTCGCCGGACCGGTCGAGCGGGAGCGGTGGGAGCGGCAGGTACAGCAGCGGTGGCGGCTGCGGATCGAGCTGCAGGTCGAGCTGCGGCGGCTGCGGCGACTGATCGCGGGCGCTGACGGCTCGGCGGCCTGGCGCCGTTTCCCGTTCTTCCCGCTCGACTGCGACGCCGCTCGACCTGCGCGAGGTCTCCGACAGCCGCCGTCGTTCCCGCTCGGTCCGCTCGGGCACCGAACTAGTCTGCTCGTACACCGGAACGGGGAACGTCGGCCGGGCGCCGACGGAGGGGGAGGCGACACCGATGGACAGCACCACAGCGCACGGGACCGCACCGGGGAGCGGACTGGGACCCCGCGGATCCCTGGTGATGTCGCTGACGCTCGCGCTGCTGCTGGGGATGCTGTCGCTGCTGGTGATGTTCCCGGCGGCCGAGCACCTGCGTTCCCTGCGGGACGGCCAGCGGGCGGACGCCACGCTGCACACGGGCGGGTCGTGCATGATCGGCCACTGCCGGGTCGAGTTCGAGGTCGACGGCCGGGCCGTGGTGGCGGATCTGCCGACGGGCAGCGGCGGCGGCAAGCAGTCCGTGGGCGCCGCCCTGACCGTCCGCTACCAGGCGGACGACCCCCAGGTGGTCGCCCGCGAGGCGGACGTCGGGGGCGGCGGCGCGGCCCTGCTCGCCTGGATCTCGGGCGGGACCGCGCTGCTCTTCCTGATGCTGTCGGCCGTGGCGGCGGTCTTCCTGGTACGGCAGCGGCGAAAGGCGGCGGCCGGGCCGGGAATCGCGGGGTGACCGCGAGAACTTGAGACCGGGTGAAGCATCCACGAAGAGCGAGCTGTCACCTGCCGTGGGCCGTCTCTGCTCATCTGGTACGCGGCATCCTGTCCGATCTGCCCGGTGGGGTCAGCCGTCGAACCAGACGACCAGGCGGACTCCCTCGTCGCCGTGCAGGTCCGCCAGCGTCCGCATCACCGACCACACCGCGCCCCATTCGCCGTCGGGCACGGCATCCTTCCGCCGCAGGCGGCCTACTCGGAAGAGGCGGTCGCCGTCCGGCCACTCGGCGTTCTCGGGGTAGGCGTTGCCCGCGGTGTAGAGCTGCCGGGCATCTGCGAGTCCGGAGAGTTCCGCGAAACGGGTGAGGTCGGAGTTCCGCCCGTGCATCCTCCAGCTGCCGTCAGAGCTCCGGCGGAACTCGTGGACACAGCCATCGACCTGGTTGGAGACCTCGTCCCAGTCGGTGGCTGTCAGCTCCGCCCAGGAGATCCATGACTCGCCGTATTGATCATGACTCCAGGGCTCGAAGGCGGCGAGGACCTCTTTCGAAACGTCCGGTGGCAAGCCTCGGTGATCGGCGAGTGGGCGGAATGAATCGGTGTCGCGGACACCGAACAGGGAGCCGAAGGCAACGTAGTCGCGCCCGTTGTAGAGGTGCGTGAGGTCGATGGCCGGGAACCACGCGCGATCGTCCTCGTCCAGCCAGCGATCCCAGCGGCACTCGATGAAGCCGTGAATGTCTGTTCCCACCCCGGCATTGTTCTCCGCCGGCATGAGAGGGGCGATGGGTTCTCCGGCAACCCACTACACCCACGTGTCCAGCCACATCCGGTCCCGCCACAGGTCCTCCGGGATCGACGTCCCCGTGTACAGGGGCCAGAAGTAGATGAAGTTCTGAGGCGTAGACGCGGCACCGCCGATGACCAGCCAAAACGGCCCCGTCGAGTGGGCTGTCACTCGTGGTGGGCCGTCTCTGGGCCGTGATCATGGTTTCGCGGCCCCTGATACAAGGCGTCCACCGCGTTGCGGGTGCGTAGTTCGCTGCTCGGCATCAGGTGGGTGTAGGTCCGCAGCGTGAACCCCGCGTCCGCGTGTCCCAGGTACCGACTCAGAGCCTTGATGTTCTCGCCGGCATCCAGCAGCACGGAGGCGTAGAAGTGCCTCAGCGCGTGCATGCCGTGCTCCCGGGCGGAGGCATAGCGCTTGCCCTCTTCCGGTTCCGGAATGATCCCGGCAGCGGCCAGAGCAGGCTTCCACATGAAGTCGTTGAAGTGGCTCACCCGGACGTGCATGCCAGCCGCTCCGCTGAAGTACAACCGCTTGGTGCGCCGCTCGCCGTCCACGGTGCGCCACGGCAGGCTCACGGCGATGGGCGGGAAGGCTACAGCGTGAGACCGGAGCGCGGCCGCGACCGCACGGGGGAGGGGCACCTGTCGGGTCTTCCCGCCCTTTGGAGGGGCGAAGACGTATCGACCTCGGAGCCGCTTGAGCTGGTGGCTCACGGTGACCCAGCCACTCTCGAAGTCGACCTCATCCACGGAGAACCCGAAGATCTCCCCCTGACGCAGCCCGCACCCTGCTCCCAGATCCACTGCGGTACGGAACCGCGCCGGCAGAGAACGCTGCACCGTGAACAGTTGGTCGGTGGTCCACGGCTTCACCGACGCGTCCGCGACTTTCGGCATCTGCACGGAGCGGGCCTTGAAGGGGTTCCGCGCCAGCAACTCGTCATCGACGGCCGCGTTGAAGACGGCGGAGACGGTCGCGGCGACCACCCGCCGATGCGCCTCGTTCGGCAGGGACTTCTTCAGCACCCCCAGCCAGGTGCGGACATGCTCCGGCTTGAAGGAACCGAGCGGCCGACTCCCGATAGTCGGGTACGCGTGAAGTCTCAGCCGCCGTTCGGCCCCTTCCCCGCTGTTGACCTCGCCGACGTGAGAGGACACCCAGCGTTCGGCGTACTGCTGGAAGGTGGTCCGGCCCGCTTTCGGGTCCACGTACTGGCCGTTACTCATGTCGGCCTCGGTCTTGCTCAGCCACTTCTCTGCGAGGCGCTTCTGTCGGTCCGGGAAGGACTTGGACTTCTCAGTACCGTCGGGGCCGATGTAGCGGGCGCGGTAGCGGAGTCCGGTGCCGTATCGGTCGCTCTTGACCCGGCGGTCTTTGCCGTCGGGCCCGGGTTCGGTTTTGTACCAGCGGTCTTGGATGTGGCCGGCCACGTGGTGCTCCTGTCGGGGATGCGGCAGGGGCGCGACCGGTGGTGGTCGCGCCCCTGTGGGTGGTGGGTCAGGCCGCTTCGCGGTCGATGTTCTTGAGGTGAGTGACGTGGGCGAGTACTTCGGCGGGGTCGTAGCGGATGTGCTTGCCGATACGGAAGCCGGGAGGGCCGATCTGCTTCTTGCGCCAGGCGTAAACGGTCTCTTTGGGCACCTCGAAGATTTCAGCGATGTCGTCGGGGGTGAGGTAGCGGTCGGGGAGGCCGCCCCGGAGGGTGGCGCGGGGGTCGGGCTTCGGTGCCACGGGCTCTCCAATGGGCGGCGTGGTTGTCCGAGGTGTGGATTTCTGCGTCACCGCGTCACCCGCGTCATCCGGGTCTTTGACCTGCGGGTTTGGGTGACGCAGCGGGTTGGGTGTGCGTCACCCGTGCGTCACCTTCTGCGTCACCGGTGACGTGGGGGTGACGCGGGTGACGCAGGGGTGACGCAGGATTCGGCGTCTGCGTCACCCCTTCCGGCGCAGGTGGGGGGCCGTTTTCCGTCCCGGGTGACGCAGGTGACGCAGACCTTCCCTACTTAGGAAAAAGGGGAGGGGTGTCTGTAGTAGTGGCGGTGATCCTTCGGGCGAAGTGAGGGGCCCTTCGGGCACGCCTGTTGGGCGGCGCTGCCGCCGAACAGCAAGAGGAGCACCCGGCGGCGTGGCGCGGGGTGCTCCTCTTGCTTGTCCCCCGGGGACCGGGGCTGTCAGAACGCCGCCGCCTGCTCCGGCTGCTCAGGGGGGGGCGTCCCGGGGCAGCGGGTCATTTCGAGGTACCGGCCCGCTTTCGTGCGCCCGCTGTCGATGAGGACGCCCCGGGCGGCGAGGGTGGGTTGCAGGCGCTTGAGACGGTCGGAGAGCACCTTGCCGGTGGTCGGCCACCCTTTGGGCAGGGGGCGTAGTTCGTCGCCGCTGTAGAGGCGGCTCAGGGCGTGCAGCCATTCCGTGGACGTCATGCGCTGCTCGCCGCCGGGGTCGAGGGTCTCGGCGTGTTGGAGGACGGTCTGCGCGAGCAGGTCGCCTTCGATGACGTCGTCGTTGAGGTCGTCCAGGCTCGCCCGGTACGCGGGCAGTGCCCCGAGCCCGGTGGCGACGTCGAGTTGGGCGCAGAGGTGGGCGAAGTCCGCCATCCGCAGATCGGTCGGGGTCACCGCTTCGGCGGCACGGACCTTGACGGTCAGGTCGAGGAGCGAGCCGAGGACCACGGGCAACACCTCCTCGTACTCTGCCCACAACTCAGCCTCGGTCCGCCGGACCGTGGGCCGCTCCAGCCGCAGCGGCAGGAGCCGTTCCGCGAGGTCCGGGCGGATGACTCCGACGTCGATCCCGGTCAGCAGGAGCGGTCGGCGGTAGCGGGCCCGGTGCACGTCCCCGTCGGTGAACAGCGCCCGCTTCACGGATTCGGCTCCGGTGACGATGCAGCACATGGCGTCGGACAGGTCCGGGGTCATGTGGCTCAGGTTGTCCAGGGCGGTGACCCATCCGGCGGCGACGGCGGCGATCAGGTTCTCCTCGTCCTTCGGGGCCCGGCGCAGGTCCCCGCTCATGCCCTCCACGATCCGCACCAGCATCCGCCCCCGGTCGACTTCCCCGCGCCCTGCGGGCCGGTGAGGAACGGGGCCGGGACGGGCACGCCAGGCCCGAGACATCCGATCAGCCACGCGATGGCCAGGCATTCGGTTTCGGCGTTCGCGAAGTTGCACAGCCGCATCAGGAGGTCGATGCCTTTGCCCTGGGTGTCCTTGGCCGGCAGGGGGAGTTCCCCGGTGAGCTGGGTCCGCCGCCAACACACCTCCCGAGGATCGGGAACCGTGACCTCCCACCCGGTGGGGTGGATGCGGACGGATTGCCCGTCGGCGCGGCCGAGGTCGAGCCAGGTTGCTCCGTCGAAGCCGGGGGCGACGCGGATGTGTACGGCCTGGGTGGTCTCGGTCATCGCCAGCGCCTCGATCAGGTCCAACGCCTCTTTGAGCGCCGTGCCGTTGAAGACGCCGACCCTGTCGAGGAACATGCCGACCATGAGTTCCTGCCGGTGGCTGCCCGTCGTGCCCTGGGAGCGGATCGGCCGGGCGACGGGATGACCGTTCTTCTGTGCGTAGACGGTGCCGTCGGCGGTGCGGAAGTACCGGAAGTGGGCTTGCGCGTAGTCGCTGATGACCTCACGCGCCGGGTTCTTCTCCTCCTCGGACATGGCTCACATCCCCAGTGCGGTGCGGGCGTTGGACCAGGCGTCCGTGCAGTGCCGGGCGGTTTCGCCCTTGGTCTGCGCGGCGGCGAACAACCGGGCGGCGTGGGCGTCGGTGAGGCACCCGCACCGCCCGTGCGTGGACAGCACGGCGAGGAACGTGCGGTACACCGTGGCGTGCACACCACTCGTCGCGGCGGTGATCCGCTGTTCCGCCATGGCGATGCCACGTTCCAGGTAGGCGGGGGTCCGGTGGCGGCACTCTCCACCCCCGGTGGGCACGGCCACAGTGACGGGCCGGGTGGGCGAGGGCTCCTTGACGATCAGGGCCCGCACCGTGTCCGGGAGGGTGGCCATGGTGCCGGTGCCGGGTCCGAGCCACCGGGCGTAGACCATGGTCGACTTGATGTCGATCCCGTCCCGCACCGCGTTCACGGACGACATCGCACCCCGGTAGATCCAGTGCTCGCCCCGCGTCGTGGGCACGGTCCGCGTCGAGGGCAGCGTCCGGCGGGCCCAGGCGACCGCGTCGGCGTGGTCCAGGTCGACGACGGTCAGCCCGATTCCGCCGGGGTGCCAGGCAACAGCCGCGGCTTGCTTCCACGCCGTCGACCACGCGGCCCCGGTGATGACGTCGGGGTTGGTGGTGGCGGCGGCCCATGCGTGGCAGGGGCGGGGGCAGTCGCACGGGCCGGGGTTCTTCATGTTCGGCCGGCCGCCGCAGGCGTTGTCCCGGCAGGCCGGGCAGTTCCCGAACGGGACCTTCCCGGCCCGCAGAGGCAGGGCAGGGACGGACCGGTTCGCCAGGTCAAGGGCGGTGGTGAGGTGGGGGTTCATGCTGCGGCCGTCCTTTCGTGGGTGAGGAACTGGTGGCCGATCCACTGGGTGTAGGCGGGGGGTACGGCTTGGCGGGCTTCGACGTTGGTCATCCAGGTGCAGCCCATGGCGTCCGCGTAGGCCCGCTCGCCCTTGTGCTCGAACGTGAGGAGCCCTTTGTGGTGCCAGCAGGGCGAGAGCAGGTCACCGCCGCCGCCCCAGGAGGTTTCGAAGACGCGGTGGCGGCGGACGTTGAGGCCGAACTGGGAGCCGCACAGCAGGTAGTCGGGGCGCAGGGTGCCGTCCCAGGAGGCTTCGGGGACGTTCTCGATGAGCCAGGGCCTGCCGCAAGCGGCCTGGAGTTCGCGGCCGGGGGTGATCAGGTCGGGGTGGTCGTCACGGCTGCCGCGCCAAGCGGTGACGCGGGCCTTGTTCTGGCAGGGCCAGGAGGCGTGGACCAGGTCGTAGCGCTCGATCTCCCCGGTGGCGGTGATGGTGGCGAGGTAGTCGAGGGCGTCGGCCCGGTGGAAGGTGAAGGGGTAGTTCGGCATAGGGTGCAGGTCGACGCCGGTGACGTCGTATCCGGCGAGGTAGTAGCCCATGGACAGGCCACCGGCCCCGCAGCACAGGTCCAGCACCCGCAGCCCGTTCGGCCTGCGCAGCGGCAGCACACGCGCGTTCACGCGGCCACCCCCAGACCGGCTGCGGCCAGCAGGGCAAGAGCCTGGGTGCCGATGTGGTGGGTGTAGGCCGGGGGGATGCATTCGCGGATGCCGTCGCGGTTCATCCACGGCACCCCCATCACCTGGCGGGCCAGGTCGACGCCGGAGAAGTTGCCGACGAACTGGCCGTAGTGGCCGGGCGGGATGGGGCGGCCCATTTTCGCCTGCGGCACCAAGTGCAAGGGGTGGGGGGGCTGGTTGAGGGTGAGGCCGCCGCCGGTCTCGAAGTACCGGTGCCGGTAGGTCTCCACCCCGAACATCGGCCCGCACAGCATCACCGGCCGGACCAGCTTCGGCACCGCCCCGCGTACGTTCTCCAGCACCCACGGCCGTCCGGTCGCCTTCAGGGCGGTGCGGGTGGGCGCGATGAGGTCGGGGTGGGTGTTGCCCTGGAGACGCTGGCAGTCGCTGTCGTGCTGGCACGGCGGCGACGCGTGGATCACGTCGAACTCCGCACCGTGCTCCAGCACGAAGGCGACCGCTTCGGCCTGGATAAACGAGTACGGGTAGCGGGGCTGGGGCTGGATGTCGACGCCGGTCACGTCGAACCCGGCATCGTCGTAGCCCTTGGCCGCGCCGCCCTGGCAGCAGAACAGGTCCAGCAGGCGCGGCCGGCGGAGGGAGAGGGATGTCATCGGTCCGCCCCCTCGGTGGGCTCGGTGTGGGCGGCGACGATGTCCATGAGCAGGGTCTCGGCGGCCATGAGGTGACCGACGAGAACGTTCGGGTTGGTGAGGTCGATGGGGCGGATGTTCGCGACGTAGGCGCAGGCGGCCTCGATCGCGATGACGCGTGCGGCCTCCCGCACAACGGTGGGGTGCGTCATGATGGATGTCTCCAGTTCCGTGAGTGCTGGCAGACGAGAGCGGCCCCGACTTCATTGGCGTGAGAGGGGCCGCTCTCGGCTTGCCGGGCGGTATCCGGAATCCCTGTCGCCGTTGCGGCAGGGAGGCTTGGGCACCCCCTGTCGGGGTGCGTGTGGAGGGGGTTTCGGGGGTCTGACCTGCGGTGCCTCCCTGACTCCCTGGCAGATCATTTGTGCAGCTCAGGGCGAGGGAGGCAGGTCAGGGAGGGGGTCAGGGACTTCTCCCTGCCTCCCTGACCACACAGGGGTCGACTCCCTGTCACTCGGCGGCGGAAGCGGAACCGTCGGCGTGCCGGTTGGCGAGGTGGCGGAAGAGCCGTTCGCGGGCGATGACCATCCGGCCGTCGGACTTGTAGGGCTCGGCCCCGGTGCCGTCCAGGACCCGCTTGAGGTCCAGGTGCGACCACTTGCCGTAGGTGTCCTCGCTCAGCGCGGTCAGCCGCTTGAGGACGTCCGTGGTCAGGACGCGGGAGGCATCTCCCAGGACGGTCATGATGTCCATGAGCGGTTCGCGCTCCTCACCACGGTCGATCGCGTGGAGGGTGGTGACGCCGTCGCGCAGGGCCTTGGCCCGGTTCGCGATCTCGGCGGCGTCGTCGGTGCTGATGTAGTGCGTCCGCACCGTCAACGCGGCCTGCCCGGCGGGAATCTTGATCCCGTCCGAGGCGACCACGACCGTGCCCTTGTCCAGGCCAGGCCGGAGCAGGTTCGGGGCGGCCCCACCGTCAACGGCCTTGTCCCCCAGCGCCATGCGGGCCTGCGACTCGGTGCCGAGAGCGAGGGACGCGCGGGTGTGGGCTCCCTCGCGGACGAGCTTGGGGAGGTTCTGGTCGGTGGGGTCCTGGGTGCCCTGGAAGAGCAGCACGTCCACGGCCCGGCCCTGGTTGTGGATCTTCCGGGCGGCCATGAAGTAGCGGGAGGTGGCCCGGGTTCCGCCGTAGGGGCGCTTCTCGCCGTCGACCACGGGGCACATGAACGCGACCTGCGCCTCATCCACGATGCCGATCAGCGGCGTGAAGACGGTGCCCGGCGGGGCCTGGATGCGGCGCTCCATCTCGTCGACCAGGTCTTCCAGCATCTCGGTCGCTTCGATGACGTGGTCGTCGGTCGGTCCCTGGATGAGGACGGTGGCGAGCCCGTCGAACATGCCCCAGTCCCCGACCCCCTTGAGGTCCGCCACCCGGAATTCGACGCGGGGGTCGAGGGCGAGCCAGAGGGCGAGGGCGCGCAGGGCGGCGGTCTTGCCCTGGTTGGACAGGCCGGTGATGAGCATGTGCCGCTGGTAGAGGCTGATCAGGGCAGCGTCCCCGCGCAGGTCCTGACCCCAGGGCGCGCGGCCCTTGGTGTAGTCGGCGGTCAGGGTGGTGTCCGTCATCAGCGGCGACGGTCCGATCGGCTCGTCCAGCGCCCCGGAGTCCGCGATCCACAACCGGACCGTGCGGGCGGCCTGCGCGATGGTGATGAACACCTCGTGCTCGTGCCGGTTCAGGTTCTCCGCGAGCTTCCGCCGGCGCTTCTGCACCTCGTCGGTCGCGACGCCGGAGGGGAGGGTGACGTCGACTTCGACGCCGCATCCGGCGATCCGGATCGGCCCGAGCATCGCCGCCCCCGCATCCCCCATCTCCTTCACCGCCGTACGGAGAGGGGCGATCCCCAGGTCCCGCAGGGCGGTGACCACGACGGACGGGGTGATCGGCGCACCGACATCAGCGGCACGGGCGGGAAGAACCCACTGCGGGGCGGCCTGCTGGTGACGGCCCACACCCCACAGGGCCAGCAGGGCGGCCCACGGGCCGAGGGCGACCAGCGGCCCCCACACCACGGTGATGATGAGCACGATCCACCGGACCAGTTCGATCAGGGCGAGAGTGGGGGTGGCGAGGTCGGCGAAGTTCTCGTTCGCCACCGCGAGGATGATCCCGAGCAGGAGCAGGCCGCCGGCGGTGATGCCGAGCCCGGCCGCCGCCCCCTTGGCCGCCTTCACCGGGGCCGACAGCAGGTCCATGCGCCGCTGGTGACGGGCCGCGCGGAACCGCTGGCCGCGCTCCTCCCATTCAGTGGCGAGGTCGAGGTTCCCCGCGGCTTCCGCCGCCCGCAGCATGCGCTCGTAGCGGGCGGCGGTACGGCCCTCCCACGCCCGGCGGGCCACGATCCGACCCCCGCCGACCACGTACATGCCGTGCCGGACGGTGAACCGGCCCGCCGTACGGGTTCGCTCGTGCGTCGCGGCCGTACGCAGGGCACGAGCTGTACGGACCGCCCGGGACACGCGGGGAACGGGCGGCGAGGTGTCCGGGTCGGTCGGGTCGGTGGCGGGGTCCTTGGCCAGGCTCACCACCGGCTCGGTGGTGGTGTCGGAGGTGGTGGGGCGGTGGTCGTCGAGGTGGTGCACGGTCCCCATGACGGGGACCGTGCTGGCGGGTTCGGTCATGATGAACGTGCCTCTCCTGCTCAGTGCAACGGGATGGGGTGAGGGGGCGGCCGGTTTCCTTGGCCGGGTCCGGCCGCCCCCGCTCAGCCGCGCTCTGCCTTGTGGACGGCCCGCTCAGCGAGGCGGACGCGCTCCTCGGCGGTCTTGCGGGCCTGCCGGGCGGCGGCCTTGTCGGCACGCGGGGCGGTGCGCTCGGCGGCCTTGGCGGCGGCGAAGTCGTGGCGGGCCTCGGCCTGCACCCGGTGCAGCGCGGCCAGCTCCAGAGCCCCGCGCTCGGCGGCGGACTGGTCGATGCGCTCGATCTTCCGGCGGATGTCCGGGTCGACGCAGTCCGCGAGGGCCTGACGGAAGCCCTTGCGGAAGAGCTTGGCGCGTTCGCGGGACTCGGCTCGGGTGTAGCTGTGCACAGCGAACCTCCCAGGTGGGTGGGGCCGGACTGTCCGACTCCCCAACCACCCCCGAAACACGACGGGTTCGGGGGTGGCGGGCAGCCGTCAGGCGGGCCGCAACTCGTGGGTGTGGCACAGCACTGGGCCGATCAGCAGCCCCACCCCGCGCACGGTCCACCGGCCCCCGGTGAGGGGCCCCGGCGGGACCTCGTCGACGATCCGGCCGGTACGACCGGCCGCACGCGGGTCGTCCTCACAAGCGACGATCCGCACCTCTTGACCTGCCTGGAACACGGTGGCGCTCCCTTCGGGTCAGCGGCGCTTGCGAGCGGCCTTGGTGTCGCTCACGGACTTCACGACCGTCACGACACCCCATGCGCACACGGAGGCGACCAGGGCCAGCAGGGCAAGGTTCGCGGCGATCGCGGTCAGCACGCTGACCAGCAGCGGGCCGAAGTAGACCCCGGCGGCCACCGCTCCGGCGCCGACGCCGGAGCCGAGCGCGAGGCGCTGCACCGTGCGGTCTGGGGGTGCCTGGTGGACGTGGATGACCTGCGGGACCACGTTGGTGGGCTGGTAGGTGGCGGGGAGGTGGTCGGTGTAGGCGGGGGTGCCGTCCGGGAGGTTCACGACGGACGGCCGGCGGGGTTCGGGCAGGTGGTCCATGACGGTCCTTCCGGGTCCGCCAGCGCGAGGGCGGCAAGGACGAGCGCGAGGATGTGGGCGGTCTGGTCGACGTGCGCGGCCCCGCCGTGCTGCGCCCACTTCTGCTGGCGGGCGAACTTCATCCACCGGGCAACGGGCCAGCGGCGGTCGATGAACGCGTGACTCGCGCCGATCCACAGCAGTGCGGCCACGGAGACGGGGAGAGACACGGTCACGTCGTCCAGGACCAGGACCCCCAAGGCGAGGGCGGCGGCGCAGGTAGCGACGTGGGTGGCGGCATGCGCGAGGTTGGCGGCCCATCCGGCGGCACACCGGTCGGCTTTATGGGCGGCCTGGTGGTCAGTCTGGAGCGGGTAGTCCGCGAGCAGGTGACCGAGGTAGAGGAGGACGAAGAGGGCGGGGAACAGCACGGCAGGGTCCTTCCAGTCAGGAAGACGACGGGGTGTCGTGGCAGGGGACGCACATGCCGAGCGAACGTGGGATGCAATACCCCACATCCAGGCGGCAGTTGGGGCAGGTGCGGCGGGCCCGCATCGCCGCCGCCAGAGCAGCGGCACGGCCCGGCGTCATGGGCCGGACAGGGCGGGCGTGGTCGACGCGGTAGAGGTAGGCGACCAGCGGGGCCCGCCCCCGATGTCGAGGGCGGTGGAGTTCCGCGACGACGTCCTGACCGCCCGGCCGCAGTCCCAGCGCGCGGAGCTGTCGGCGGGTGGCCAACCCGTCGGGGGCGAGACGCCACCGGTAGACGGTGGCCATCAGGCCGCTACGCGCTTCCACGCGGCCCGCAGCCGGACCTCGGACGCGGCGTGGCCGGCGGCCCGGAACCGGGTGGACATCTCCCGGTAGGACAGGGCCGGGGTCTCGCTGTGCCGGATCTCATCCACCAACCGGTCCAGCTCTGCGTCGGGCAGCGCGGGTGCGGGGTCGAGTGCGGGGAGGGGGTTGGTGGGGCCCCAGACGGGGAGTTCCCAGGTGGGTGTGACGCCGGGTGTGACACGGGTCGTCACGCTGGTCAGGGCCCTGCCGGTGTCCTTCCCGGACCGGGCGCTCTCCAGCGTCGACCAGGCCCGGGCGAGGGTGGTAGCGGTCTGTGCCTGGACGCGTGCGACGCGCGCCCCGGCTTGCGTCACAGCCGCCAGCCGCGTCTCCTCCGTCCCCGCCTCGGCCCGCAGCCGGGCCCTGGCCACGGCGGCTTCGTCGCGGGCTTCCTGCTGGATGCCCTGGATCGCCTCCAACGCGGACCCGGTCAGCGCGGTCCGCTCCCACATCCCGTGCACCAACCACAGCGCCTTCGCGGCCAGCGGCAGCCAGGCGACAGCGAGCCACGCACCGACGTTCCCGTCGGCGGTGGCGGCGTGGGCGATCAGGACGCCGGTGGCGACCAGGCCGAAGAACCAGCCCACGGCCGCGACGGGGGTGGAGTGGTCGCCCTGTGCGGCGAGGCGGCGTTCGTAGGCGAGGGTGGCGAGCCACCCCCCGTCGATCCCGAGACCGACGACCAGGGCGACCGGCCACGGCATCGCGGTGCCGAGCCACATCACCACCACAGCCAGGGTGAGGACCATCGATACCGCCGTCATCGCGACGGCCGGCAGAACCGTCTTCGTCGCCGTGGCGCTCATGCCGCGCCGCCCGAGACGGTCAGGGTGGCGGCGCGGTTGGCGAGGTCCCGGCGGGCGGCCAGCACCCGGCGGCGGGCCCGGCGGATGCGCTGCTGGTCCAGCTCGGTCGGGGTGCGGTCGATGGTCATGATCTGTGCGTCGAGGAGCGCGACGTCCGCGAGGATCAGCGGTGACTCGGTCTCGATCGCGTCCAGCTCTGCGTCCGAGGGCTCACCGTCGGACGAGGTGGCCGTAACAGCGGCCTGAAGTGCTGCGATGCTATTCATGGGTCGTGTTCTCCCTAGCAGGTGCGACGGCCCGAAATGAGGCCCCGGTGTTCCCGCACCGGGGCCTCGCGCCGTCTGGCGAAGGTCGTTCGTGGACTACGAGCGACCACGGCGACCCGACACCCGGGCCCGCCGGCAGGGCGGGTGTGGGGATGCCGGGCACCGTGAGCGCTGGTGCTTCGGTTCTCGTGTTCGCTCGGCGCTGCTCGGTCCGGGGAGAGCCGAAGTCCCGGACGTCTGAGGTGGCAGCTTCAAGGTGTGCCGTAGCGGTTCTTTCGAGTCGGTGGCGTGTCCCCCGTCTGGGGTGTCGGGCCCCGGTGTGACGGGGGCCCCTTCTCGGCCGACTGGTCTCCACTCGCCTCGGCCGGAACGGTCACGGCCGCCGTACTGCGATGGATCACGCTATGGAGTTTTGGCGTGGCAGATTTGCTCCCTCCGGAGATTCCGAAGCGGGCGATGGCCACAACAAGAGACTGGACCGGTGGACCGGTCCAGTCAAGTGGTGAATGTGCGTGCCGCCTCTCCGGGGTGGAGGAATGTGCACGTCGGAGGGTATTCGCAGGCAATAAAAAAGCTGAACCGGTGGACCGGTCCAGCCAGTTCTCACCGCTAGAGAGCGCCTACATAGCGTAGGTGTCTACCTGCTCGAAGAGCGAAGAGGGCGTAACGCCCTCTTCGCAGACCAGCGGCCTCCCCTGCTCGTCGTACGCGGTGTGTAGCAACACGGCGACCGGGGTGTTCTGAGGCACCTTCAAGCGGTCCGCCTCCGTCTCAGACGCGAGACGCACCGTGGTGACGTCCACGCCCTCGGATGGCCCCCGGCCGGTCTGTCGCCGCACGTAGCGCGTTGTTCCTTCGGCGATGGGATTGGTATCTGCGAGACGCGGCGACGCTTCCGCGACGTCCGGGGGAACCATGCCTCAACGCAACTGTTCGGCGTCCCATCCGGGAGCTGAAGGACCCGAACGCGCCGGAGCGCTTTCGTCCCGGGGGAGAGACCAAGGGCGGCTGCGACGCGGACAGGAGGTTCAATCCAGTCGGGTTCACCGACGCGCCGGAACGGCATCCCTCCCAAGATGCGCGCCGACCCCGCACGGCGAGCGCCGGCGGGGCGTGCAACGGGTGTCTCCGTGACGACGAACCCGGTTCCCTGCTTGGCCACGACCACGCCGTCGTTGCGCAGCACATCGACGGCCTTGATGGCAGTGGCTCGCGAAACGTCCCACTGCTCGGCCAACTCGCGGCCCGATGGAATCGTCGCCCCGGGTGCGATCTCACCAGCGGCGATGCGGGCGCGCAGGAACTCTGCGATCTCTTCGTACTTCAGGACTGCCATGGCTTTCCCTGCTCCCTGAGCTGGACTGGTCCACCGGTACACACGATACTGCGACCATGTCGAATCTCGAATTGGCTCCCTCCGTGATGCGGTTCTATGGCGAGACGGTCAACGAGGACTGTCGCCTGCGCAGCTCAGCAGACGGCCGTATGGAACTCGTCAGAACTCAGGAACTTCTCCGACGTTTTCTGCCCTCCGCGCCAGCGCGCGTGCTTGACGTGGGCGGTGGGACCGGGGTTCACGCTGAGTGGCTAGTGAAGGATGGCTACGACGTTGTCCTGGTGGACCCGGTGCCCCGACATGTTGAGGCCGCGTCGGCGGTGTGCCCGGCGGTCGTCGGAGATGCACGTGACTTGCCCGAGCCGGATGACACCTTCGATGTCGTGCAGCTCCTCGGGCCGCTCTATCACCTGCCCAAACAGGCCGACCGGCAGCGGGCGCTAGCTGAAGCTTCCCGTGTAGCCAAACCCGGTGGACTGGTCGCCGCCGCTGCGATCAATCGCTACGCGTCGCTCTTCGAGCACGTTACGTACGCACACCTGCACACCGAGCGGATTCATAGCTCCGTCTCCAAGATCCTGGAGACGGCCGTCTACGACGGGGCGAGAGGGTTTACCCTCTCGTACTTCCATCGAGCTGAAGAGCTGGTGGCGGAGCTTGCTGCTTCTGGGCTGGAGGACGTGCAGGTCTTCGGGATCGAGGGCCCGGCGTGGTCGCTGGTCAAGGCTGCGGAACAGCAGCCGGGCGAGGGCCCCACCGATGAGCTGATCGCCTCGGCCATGGACGCAGCCCGCATGGCAGAGCCGTACCCGGAACTCCTCGCCGCCAGTTCCCACCTTCTGGCGGTAGGTACTGTCCCTACTGGGGAATGAGGATTAATGACAGCACTGAAAAGGTGAGAGGCGAGTCATATTGCTAATGCCGCACTGAATTAATGAGGCTATGACTGCCCCATGTGTGTGGTAAAGGCAGACTGTGACCTATCGCGAAGAGTACCGCTCCACGCACTCTGCGCGCGCTTCTCGCCGAATTCTGCTGTGCTCCCGCACGTTCTGGAGCCTGACACGCCTAGACCTGTTGTCTTCGTCTAGCCAGGACTGGAAGTCCTTTGTGGCCTGCCCCAGCGCCTCTTGTTTCTGAGAATCGCCCGCAGCCGTCAATGCTTCCTCGACCCAATCCTCCTGAAGCTCCAACTCGGTGAAGGTTGGCGACATTTGCTCATGGATTCGATCGAGGGACAGGAGGATTCTCGTTTGAGTAAAAACTAGCCTCTGCTGAAGAAGGAGAACCCCCGCGTCACTCAGAGCGGCAACCCTCTTAGAAGGAGATAGTTGATTCGACGCGACGGAGGTGAACTGGAGTAGATCTGCCCTCGCGTTGGAGGACCCTGTGCCGCTCATCTCGGGGAGGGGCATAATTCTGAAGCGCTTCTGCCAGTCCGTCGCTTGCATCGCGTAATCGGCGACTGGGGCCATTGTTACAAGGGGAACCAAATTTGCGCCCCGGCGCATGTTGCACGGATGCATGACGATTTGTGCGCGCTGCGGTTCATCGGAAATTCCAGGCAGGGTGACATCGAAGAACACGTCACCCTGCATGAGAGGCCTTGCGAACGAAGGGGCCTCGCCCCATGAAGCGTAGAGCTCATCCACCGATTCCGGTGAATCAAGTGCGTCCATGAGTTTCCGCCCCCAATTTTAGCTATCCTCACGCTCGCGAAAGGCAAGGATGCCATCGTTGGCGGTGAAGACCTCATAGTTGGACTTCCGGGAACTACGCCATTCTGGAAGCACCTCATCCAGAACGTCCGCAGGCTCCCGCCTCAGGCCGGCGATCTCCAGAACCGGGATCAGATGTCCTAGGGCGTAGAGCTCCACTGGGCGTACAGAGTACCCGTCGGGGAGGCTCAGCGGCACCTCTATCCACTGAGCAGGGTCTTCGATCAGTGACTCCTCCAGAAGGTCCAGGAAGCCAGCGAGCCGGGCCAGTTGACCGCGCTTCTCGGGGCTGGCGTCTCCGCCGGTCCGCCACTTCCTTACGGCTGACACACTGACGCCGGCGAGCTTGGCGATGTCGGCCCACGCCATCCCGCGCTCAACGGCAAGCTCATTGAGGAGACTTTTCACGCCCATACGGGTCTTCAAGGCCGCCCTGGTCCGCAGGTCCCCTTCCGTCGCCTGGTTATGCAAGTCGACGATGTCACTGCTGACGATGGCCGCTCGTGACCGTAGGAAGCCTGTGGTGGCACGGTAGTCGATTGCCGACGAATGCGTGACGGAATCGGGGGCATCATACTCCCGCACGCCGTTGGAGTCGGTAGTCGCTCCCCGAGAACTGATCGAATTAACCATTTTCCCCCCTGAAAATCTCGCGCAGCTTATCGGTAATCACCGACTGGAATACGCGCCCCATGGGGTCGTGTAGCTCGCCCACGGTTTGCTTCAAAAGCTCGACGTCAAACTCTTGGGAGTCTTCCGGTGAGGCCGCTTCCCAAAAGCTGTCAATATCGATTACGAAGAATGGTCCGGGTTCCGGGATCGACTTGCGCCGCAGAGGGTCATTGCTGACCACGCCTTGACCTTCTAGGGATGCGAAAGAAAGGCGAAGCTGTGACGACGGTGCTGTTTCATAAAGGATTGCGCCTTGGACCGCCCTAGCGGTTCCGGCGCGCGATTCGGTGCTGGGCAAAAGTTCGGGAGCCAGCCAATTGCTCCACTGTGAAGCCTCTGTAATTTTCTCCGGAACTCGAATTTCGTCGATGTAGCGCAATCCGATTCTCTCGACGGCCGGGATAGCCCCTTCGGCCTGAATTGCTTGGGCTACGGCCGAGATTAGTTCCAGGAACTCGGAGAATTCCCGATAGTCCGTCATTTCGACAGAGAAGGCTTCCGGGGAGATGACAGCCGAGCGTCGACGGCTTTTATTTAGAAATCGAAAGACGTCCATCGCCTGCGGTGGAGAAGCCAAGGGGCCAGCACCCATCGCTACCTGCAACGTGAATCGCTGCTCGCGCTGCCTGATGGGCAGCAGCCCTTCCAGTGACATCTGAATTCGGTCTAGCGCGTCCACCTGGCGCAGTCGTGGAGCGTACGGATATTTGACCTCCACCGTCACGAGCGCCAGTGGTGAGTTTGGGTAGATTTCCCTGTTCTCGTACATGCGCTCCAACACCATCCTCGTCGTGCTCGCTGGCATGACACTCCGACTGTGGTGCACTGGAACCTACACCAGAACTGCAACCGTATCGCGTACCTGTGCGCCGCGCCTAGTGGATGGGCTCGGCGCTGCCCAGCCTGTCCCGCGTTGGGTACATGTCTATGCCCAAGCTGCCTCGTGATGCTCGCCGCGAAGGCCATCGATGACGGCCTCTCAGTGGTTCGCGCCAAACGGCAGGGGGCTTCTTGTGGGCCGTCTCTGGGCCGTCAACGGGCGGCCCAGGACGACCAGTGACCACCACCAACGACCACGGCGGGCCCGGCACCATCAGGTGCCGGGCCCGCCGTTCTCCCAGCTAGACCCACGTATCCAGCCACATCCGGTCCCGCCACAGGTCCTCCGGGATCGACGTCCCCGTGTACAGCGGCCAGAAGTAGATGAAGTTCCAGATGATCAGGAGCACCAGGACGCCCACCGCGATCGCGCCCAGGGTGCGGCGGCGTTCGCCGGTGGGGTCGTGGGTGGTGAGGCCCAGGTCGGCTCGGGCGCCCGTGCCTGCCGCCGGGCCCGCGATCGCGCCCAGCATCATCGTGACCGCCAGGCAGAGGAACGGGACGAACACCACCGCGTAGAAGAGGAAGATCGTCCGCTCCTGGTAGAAGAACCAGGGGAGCCAGCCCGCCACCACGCCGCAGGCGATCGCGCCGGCCCGCCAGTCGCGGCGGAAGAACCAGCGCCACACCACGTACGCGAGGGCGAAGCACGCCAGCCACCACAGGAGCGGGGTGCCGATGGCCAGGACCTCGGCGGCGCACTTGCCGGTCGCGGACTCCGTGCAGCCCGTCTGCTCCTCGTAGTAGTACGAGACGGGGCGGCCCAGGACCAGCCAGCTCCAGGGGTTGGACTCGTACGTGTGGCCCGAGGTCAGGCCGACGTGGAAGTCGTACACCTGGTTCTCGTAGTGCCACAGGCTGCGCAGCCAGTCCGGGAACAGCCAGCTCCAGGAGGAGCCCTTGCCCTCGGTGGCCGCCCAGTTGCGGTAGTAGCCCTTGTCCGTGACGATCCAGCCGGTCCACGACACGACGTACGTGACGATCGCCACCGGCACCGTCGAGACGAAGGCGGGGACCAGGTCGCGACGCAGCACCGCCCGGTACGGGTGCACCGCCCCGGCCGTCCGCCGCGCGCCCACGTCCCACAACACCGTCATCAGGCCGAACGCCGCCAGCACGTACAGGCCGTTCCACTTCGTCGCGAACGCCAGGCCCAGCATCACGCCCGCCGCCAGCCGCCACGGACGCCATCCCAGGCGCAGCGTCTCCGCCACCCTCACGTCCGGGCGCAGCACGCCTTCCTCGTCCACCGGCAGGGCGGCCGCCAGCCTCCGGCGGGCGTGGTCCCGGTCCACCACCAGGCAGCCGAACGCCGCCAGCACGAAGAACATGACGATCAGGTCCAGCAGCGCGGTCCGGCTCATCACGAAGTGCAGGCCGTCCACCGCGAGCAGCAGGCCCGCCAGACAGCCCAGGAACGTCGAGCGGAACAGGCGCCGGCCGATCCGGCAGAGGAGGAGGACCGAGATCGTGCCCAGCACCGCCACCATGAACCGCCAGCCGAACGGCGTGAAGCCGAACAGCTGCTCACCGAAGCCGATGATCCACTTGCCGACCGGCGGGTGCACCACATAGCCCGGGTCGGTCGGGATCGGGACGGAGGAGGGGTCGTTGAGGATCTGCTTGTCGACGTCCTTCGGCCAGGAACCCTCGTACCCCTGGTTGACCAGCGCCCACGCGTCCTTCGCGTAATACGTCTCGTCGAATATCACCGCGTGCGGCCGGTCCAGCTTCCAGAAGCGGAGCAGGCCCGCGACGAGTGTCACGAGCAGCGGGCCGCCCCAGCCTGACCAGCGCACCAGGCGGTCCGCCACGTGCGGCGGGATCGCGAGCACCGACCACACCTGCCGTCCGGGCCGGGTGTACGGCGGGTCCAGCCGGTCGCGGAGCGAGGTCTCCGGGCGGGGGACATGGCCGAAGCGGCGCAGCCGCCGTTGCCAGGAGGTCGGCTGTTCGCCGAGCGGGTCCCCCGCGTCGTGGCCCCGCTGGGTCTCGGGTGCGGTACTCGTCACCGCGCCATCGTAGGGAACGCATCTGTGCGAAGGGCGCTGCCCGTGCTGCGAGGATGGCTGATGTGACTGGAACGACTGGAACGCTCGTGCTCGCAGGAACCCCCATCGGCGATGTGGCGGACGCCCCGCCCCGCCTCGCCGCCGAACTGGAGCGGGCCGACGTCGTCGCCGCCGAGGACACCCGGCGGCTGCGCCGGCTCACCCAGGCGCTCGGCATCCACACCTCGGGGCGTGTCGTCTCCTACTTCGAGGGGAACGAGTCCGCCCGGACGCCCGAGCTGGTCGAGGCGCTGAGCGGTGGTGCTCGGGTGCTTCTGGTCACCGACGCCGGGATGCCCTCCGTCTCCGATCCCGGCTACCGGCTCGTCGCCGCCGCCGTGGAGCGGGACATTCGCGTCACCGCCGTGCCGGGACCCAGCGCCGTGCTCACCGCCCTCGCTCTCTCCGGGCTGCCCGTCGACCGGTTCTGCTTCGAGGGGTTTCTGCCGCGCAAGGCCGGCGAACGGCTCTCCCGGCTCCGCGAGAACGCCGACGAGCGCCGCACCATGGTCTTCTTCGAAGCCCCTCACCGGCTCGACGACACCCTCGCCGCCATGGCCGAGGTCTTCGGCGCCGAGCGCCGTGCGGCCGTCTGCCGCGAGCTGACCAAGACGTACGAGGAGGTCAAGCGCGGGCCCCTCGGCGAGCTGGCGGTGTGGGCCGCCGACGGGGTGCGCGGCGAGATCACCGTCGTGGTGGAGGGGGCGGCGGACGCCGGCCCCGGGGATCTCGACGCCGAGGAGCTGGTGCGGCGCGTACGGGTGCGCGAGGAGGCGGGGGAGCGGCGCAAGGAGGCCATCGCCGCCGTCGCCGCCGATGCCGGGCTGCCGAAGCGGGAGGTGTTCGACGCGGTCGTCGCCGCCAAGAACGCGGAGAAGACCGCGAAGGCTGATGAGGACAAGGCCCCGAAGGCCTAGGGCGTTTCCGTCAGCAAGCCGTACGCCGTCGCCACGAACGTGTCCGCCCGGTGCACCCGCCGCGTCGCCGTTGCCGCCACCGCGAGCCCCGTTGCCGGGCGGAAGCCCAGGAACGCCTGCTGGCCGAGGGTCGCCCCCGCGTGGAAGAGGACCGGGCCGTACGGGGACGGGTGGTGGAACCACGTGAGCGTGTGGGTGTGCGCGTGCCGCAGGCCGCGTCGTAGCACCGGGCTCCTGACCTCCGCAAGCGCCGCCGCCAGCGTCGGGTCCCGGAGGTCGGGCCCGCCGTCCGGCTGCGCGGGGCCGGCCGCGCCCAGATGCGCCTCCAGGAACGTCAGCAGGTCCAGCGGGGTCGCCCGGACCGCGCCCGCCGCCGTGAAGCCCCCGGTGTCCAGCGCGGGCACCGGCGTGCCGTCGCGGCGGTGGCCCACCGCGTCCGTGCCGTCGGGGCCCGGGCGCACCCGGGTCGCCTCCAGGCCCAGCGGGGCCAGGACCTGCTGGTGCAGCAGGACCTCCCACGGGGTCCCGGTGGCCGCCGCCAGGGTGTGGCCGAGGACCGAGACGGCGAAGTTCGAGTAGCGCCAGCGGGTTCCGGGCCGGTGGAGCCGGCGGGCCCGCAGGAAGGACCGGACCACCCGGTCGGCGGGGTAGCCGCCGTACGGGTCGGTCGACCAGCGGGGCACCGCCTGCGGGTAGAAGTCGGCGGGCAGGCCCGGCAGCCCCGAGGTGTGGGTGACCAGATGGCGCAGGGTGATCCGGCGTACCGCCGGGTGCACCGGGAAGCCCGGGGCCAGCAGGTCCGCCGCCCGGTCCTCGTACCGCACCCGGCCCTGCGCCACCAGCCGGGCCAGCAGCAGCCCGGCGTACGGCTTCGACGCCGACCCCAGCTCGTACGCCAGCCGGTCGCGGGGGACCGGACCCGGCTCCGCGCTCCCGCCGGTGTGGACGGTGCGCACCCGGTCCCGGCTGACCGCGAGCACCAGGTCGGGCGCGTCGACGGCCCGCGCGGCCTCGGCCAGGATGCGGGCGGTGGCAGCCCGGGAGCCGGGGGCGCTCACGCGGACCGCGGTGTCGCTCGTGTCCGTCATGCCGGGGCCGGATCCGCGCTGAGGTCGGACAGGGCGCGGGACATCGCCAGCGCCGAGGCGAACGCGGCGACCAGCGTCGGGTGGTAGACCAGGTCGAACACCGCCTCCTCGTCCCCCTCCGGCATCCCGCCGACCACCGGCATCGCCCCGTCCGGCTCCTGCGCCTGCGCGAACCCGGCCCAGGCCGCCGGGTCCAGGGTCGGTTCCGGCAGACAGGCGTCGATCACCAGCAGCTCGCCCAGCAGGTCCCAGCGCTTCAGGTCCAGCCAGTCGTCCAGCCAGACCGGCAGCCAGAGCGCCACGTACTCCGCGATGTCGGCGGGGAGGCCGGCCGGTTTCTCGCCCCAGTCGGTGAGGTGGAACACCGTGTGCGTGATGTCGTAGCCGATATGGCCCTCGACCGTCCACGGCTCGGGCCTGCGCGCCAGCCAGGTGTGGGCCAGCGCCGCCGTCTCCGGAACGCTCGGCTCCACCCCGAACCGCCGCTCGATGGCGCTGAGGCCGAGCCGCCGCACCGGCAGCACCTCCAGCGCCGCCCAGCTGGCCAGACGGTGGTTGAGCCGGATCGCGGACTCCAGATCCGGCTGCCGGTGGCCCAGCTCCCGGAACGGTACGTAGACCTCCAGCGGCACCGGCGACAGCGGTTCGCGCCGCTGGCCCTCCAGCAGCCGCGCCCCCGAGTCCAGCAGCTCGTGCCAGGCGTGGTCCAGCAGCTTGTGGGCGAGGGAGGACTGCTGGGAGCCGGCCACCCCCTCGCGGAAGATGACCTTCCCGATCAGCGCCAGCTCGCCCAGCGGCTTGAACCGGTCCAGCATCCCCGCGTCCGGGGAGGGGTCCGTCTCCAGCCGGAAGCCCTCACGGTGTTCGTACAGCCAGCCCAGGGCCTTCGCCCCGACGTCGTGGATCTGCTGGATGCCGGTGGTGGTGCCGCTGCTCATGGAGTGCGCCTTTCCCGGCCGGGTGCGGCCCCGCCGGTCTCGCCCCGCTCGCCGTCCCCGCGCAGCGACCTCAGGGACAGGGCCGCCGCGAAGGCCGTGACCAGCGTGGAGTGGTAGCAGTCGATGAAGGGGTACGGGTCGGGCGCCGGGTCCTCGGCCGGCACACCGGTCTCCGGGACGCAGCCGGTCGGATGCTGGACGTCGGCCAGCACCGGCCAGACCGCGTCCAGCAGCTCCGCGGGGGCCGGGCCCGGCAGCGACGCGGCCACCGCCAGCAGCTCGCCGGTCAGGTCCCACTGGCCGCTCTCCAGACAGCCGTCCGCCCACGCGGGCAGCCAGGTCCGCAGATAGCCGTCGATCCTCTCCGGTACCCGGTCGGGCATCCGGCCCCAGTCCGTGAGGTGGAAGACGGTGTGGGTCAGCGCGTAGCCGGACGGGCCCTCGAACATCCACGGCTCGGACAGACCGCCCAGCCAGGTCCGCGACAGCACCCCGCCCGCGTCCGTGTGGGTCAGCACCCCCACCCGGCGCTCGGAGTTGACCAGCCCCAGCTGCCGGTTGGCGTGCTGCTCGGTGTGGGCCCAGGCGCGGGTCGCGGTGAGCGGGCGGGCCAGCGCCTCGAAGCCCTCGTGGCGCAGCCCGTACCCGGCGAAGGCGGCGTAGATCTCGTACGGGTAGGCGGCGAACGGCTCGGCGCGCAGCAGCTCCAGGAGCAGCGCGCCCTCGTGCACCTGCTCCCAGGCGTACGTGACGAGGTCCCCGGCCAGCTCGTGCTCCGGGGTGCCGGGGGCGGTCGTGCGGCGGATCGTGGAGCCGAGCTGGGCCAGCTCGCCCAGCGGCTTCAGCGTGGCGTTGACCTGGGTGTGGGGTTCCAGGACGTCGTCGGGGAGCGCGAAGCGGGTGCGGTGCGCGTCGGTCCAGGCGAGGGCGGAGGTCAGGACTCCGGGGAGGACGGCGAGCGCGGCCCCGGAGGCCCCGGAGGCCCCGGGGGTGGAGACGCGCTCCCGGGCCGGGCGGCCCCGCGGGTCCTCGGTCGCGGTCGTCGTCACCGGGCCCTCGCCTCGGCCATCAGCCGGGCGGCCCGCACATGGAGCGTCACCCGGGGGTCGTGCCCGCCCATCTGCTCGACGAAGTCCAGGCCGCGTTCCAGGCCGAGGGTGGCCGGTTCGCCGCCGATCGCCGCGAGCCAGCGGCCCGCACCCGCCGCCTGGAGCCAGTCGCGCCGCCGCACCGCGCGGACGAAGCCGCGCGACAGGTCGACGGCCCGGTTCGCCGCGGCCCGCTGCACGGCCGAGGGCGCGGCCGGTACGGCGAGCGGCGCGAGGACCGAGAGCTGGTGGGTGAACGCCTGCCAGGGGGCCTCCTCCAGCCAGGCGGCGTCCGGCTCCGCACAGGTGCCGGGGGCGGCACCCGGTGCGGGCGGCGCCATCCGCTGGAGCGTGGAGATCATGTGCCAGTGGCTCCAGGCCGTCGCGGCCGGAGCGTCGGGCTTGGGCGGGAATTCCCGCACCGCCCGGTCGAGTACGGCGACGTCCCCCGGATGCGGATGGCGTCCGTGAAGAACACTCGGCAGCAACAGGTCGGCCCCGATGACCCGTACCGCCGCGATTCCGGTCCGATTCTCCTCGTCGATTCCCGCCGCGCCGCACACCGTGGCGAGGTGGTCCCCGCTCCGAAGAGCGAGGACCACCTCTGTTGCCAGGTCATGCACGGCACCCGCCAGGGGCGACGAAGCATGTGTCTGGTCCATGTGCCGGCGACTAGCCCTTCTTCGGGCGCGGGGTCGGAGGCGAGAGCAGCAGTGCCCCGCCGCCTGCGAGGAGCGCCAGGTAGGCGCACTCGCGGGAGTCGCGGTACAGGCCTTCGACCTCACCGGGGTTGAGAGCGGCGTCGAGGTCGAGCTCGACGTCGGTGGCAGTGGTGTCCGTGGTGAACATGGGTTGTTCCCCGTCCTGTGGGAAATGGGGTGGACGTAACGAGTGAAAAGGAGGAAGAGAGGCGTCGCAAATCGGGGGCTGCATCCGGGGAAATCATGGATTCAATTGAATGATGAATTCATGGAGTGCGGACGGGGTGTGAACCGCGCGAAATCCCTGGTAATTCCAGGAATGCCGCAGGGGCGGCCGGGGGTGGTGCGCGGGCGCGTTCACGACCGGCGGGCGGCGCTCTCGGGGGCGCTCGGTGGCCCGGCGGTCACGCGCTGCCCTGCCGGGCTTCTCTACCGCGCCATGCGTCGGCAAAGCGCGGCCCAAGGAGGCCAAGAACGCATCAACAATGCCGCTGAGCTGGTGCGTCCATCCGGGTGCAGGTGTCCACTGGAAGGGACGGGCCACCTGTTCGAACCTCTCGGGCGGGCCGGCCGTCCCCGGCGTGTGTGACCGGCGGACAAGAGGAGCAGGCATGAGCGAGACCGCAGCGACCACTGTCCATGAGGCGTACGCCTTCGCCTGCATGAAGTGCGGGTACGGCTGGGAGCAGTCCTACGAGATAGAGCACCACGTCGACGTCCACGGCCACGCCTTCGTCGTCTACACGGCGGACGGTGAGCGGGTGCCGTCGCCGCTCTCCACGCCCACCTGTGCCAACTGCGGCGGACACGTGGTGCGCATCATGCGGGCGGGGCGGGTCGCGGGCGTTCAGGAGCTGCTGCGGAAGCAGCAGATGCCGCAGACCGCGGAGACCGGCGCGAAGGACCGTACGGTGTCGACGGCCGCCACCCCGGACCGGCACTGGCGGCTGTCCGACCTGCTGCACCCGTTCCACCGCAGATGACGTCTTCGGCCCTCATGCCGACGTCGTACCGGGGCGGGGCCCTCGTACGATCGTCGGCATGAGCCGTACCGAAGCCCCGCCGCTGCCCGAGCCCCTGCGGGTTCCGGTCGCCGACTCCCACACCCACCTGGACATGCAGGACGCCACCGTCGAGGAGGCCCTCGCCCGGGCCGCCGCGGTGAACGTGACCACCGTCGTCCAGGTGGGCTGCGACGTGGCCGGCTCCCGCTGGGCCGCCGAGACCGCGGCCGCCCACCCCGCCGTCCACGCCTCGGTCGCCCTGCACCCCAACGAAGCCCCGCGCATCGTCCACGGCGATCCGGACGGCACCGCGCGGCAGGGCGCGCGGGAGCCCGGCGGCAAGGCGGCGCTGGACGAGGCGCTCGCGGAGATCGACGCGCTGGCCGCCCTCGACCGCGTACGCGGGGTCGGCGAGACGGGCCTCGACTTCTTCCGTACGGGCCCCGAGGGCGTCGCCGCCCAGGAGGAGTCCTTCCGCGCCCACATCGAGATCGCCAAGCGGCACGGCAAGGCCCTGGTCATCCACGACCGCGACGCGCACGCGGACGTACTGCGGGTGCTGGCGGACGCGGGGGCGCCCGAGCGGACGGTGTTCCACTGCTACTCCGGCGACGCCGAGATGGCCCGGATCTGCGCGCGGGCCGGGTACTTCATGTCGTTCGCGGGCAACGTGACCTTCAAGAACGCCCAGCCGCTGCGGGACGCGCTCGCCGCCGCCCCGACCGAGCTGGTCCTCGTCGAGACGGACGCCCCGTTCCTCACCCCCGCCCCGTACCGCGGCCGGCCCAACGCGCCCTACCTCATCCCCGTCACGCTCCGCGCGATGGCCGAGGTGAAGGGCCTGGACGAGGACGTGCTCGCCGCCGCGATCTACGACAACACGGCGCGGGCGTTCGACTTCTGAGCCCGGCCCCGAGCCGCGCTGCGCACGCTGCGCAGCCGTGTCGCTTTGGAGAGTCACCGCTGCTCCGCTATCGTCCCCGCCCACGACGGGGGCGGCAGCGGGCGGACCTTCAGGAGCGGCGTGAACGGCGTGAACGGCTTGAGTACTTCGCAGGACAGGCGTCCCGACGCGTTCCACGAGCAGCTGACGCTGGCCGGCGGAGGCGGGGCCGGGGGCGCGGCATGGGCGGCGGGCTCCGCCCCGTACGCCGCGCCCGCCCCGTACGCCGCGCCCGCCCCGTACGCCGCGCCCGCCCCGTACGCCGCGCCCGCCCCGTACGCCGCGCCCGCCCCGTACGCCGCGCCCGCCCCGTACGCCGCGCCCGCCCCGTACGCCCCGGTCGCCGCCGCCCACGCCCCGACCATGGTCGACACCCCGTTCGCCGACGCGCCGCCCACCGAGCTGCCGCCGCCCACCGTGCCCCGCCAGGGACCCACCCGCGCCGAGGCCCGCCGGGCCGCCAGGCGCCGCCGCTCCCTCGTCGCCGACCCCGAGAACCTGAAGCTGAGCCGGCTCGTCCCCCGGGCCCTGGTCGTCGCCTTCCTTGCCGGCGGCACCACCGCGTTCGTCGCCCACGACAAGGCCGTCCGGCTGGACGTCGACGGCGCGCCCCGGACCCTGCACACGTTCGCCGACGACGTCACCGAGCTGCTGGAGGAGGAGGGCGTCACCGTCGGTGCGCACGACCGGGTCTCCCCGGCCCCCGGCACCGGCCTCGACCACGGCGACGAGGTCGTCGTCCGCTACGGGCGGCCCGTCACCCTCACCCTCGACGGCGTTCGCCACCGGGTCTGGACGACCGCCGACACCGTGGCCGGGGCGCTGCGCGAGTTCGGGATCCGGGCCGAGGGGGCGCACCTCTCCGCCGCCCGTTCCACCCGGATCGCCCGCACCGGCCTCACCCTCACCGTCCGCACCGAACGCGCCGTGACGTTCATGGCCGACGGCCAGGAACGCACCCTGCGCACCAACGCCGCCACCGTCCGGGAGGCGCTCGCCGAGGCGGGGATCACCCTGCACGGCGAGGACACCACCTCCGTCGCCCCGGCGAGCTTCCCGCGCGACGGCCAGACGATCTCCGTCATGCGGATCACCGACACCCGCGAGGTACGCGAGGAGACGGTCCCCTACGCCGTCGAGCGCAGCGAGGATCCCGCCCTGTTCCGGGGCACCGAGGTCGTCGAACGGGCCGGGCGCAACGGCGTCCGCCGGGTCACGTACACGGTCCGGACCGTCAACGGCGTCCGGCAGCAGCCGCGGCGGGCCGCCGAGGAGCTGGTCCACCGGCCGGTCAGCCGCGTCGTGCGCACCGGCACCCGGCAGCGGCCCGACTCCGTGGCCGGGGCGGACGGACTGAACTGGTCCGCGCTCGCCGCCTGCGAGTCCGGCGGGCGCGCCGACGCGGTCGACCCGAGCGGCACGTACGGCGGGCTGTACCAGTTCGACACGCAGACCTGGCAGTCCCTCGGCGGCAGCGGACGGCCCCAGGACGCGCCCGCCGCCGAGCAGACGTACCGGGCGAAGAAGCTGTACGCGCAGCGGGGGGCGAGTCCGTGGCCCCACTGCGGCCGTAGGCTTACCGGGTGAGCAGCACAGAGCCCGACGCCCTCCTGGGGCCCGCAGACATCCGCGACCTGGCCGCGACGCTGGGCGTACGCCCCACGAAGCAGCGCGGTCAGAACTTCGTCATCGACGCCAACACCGTCCGCCGTATCGTGCGCACGGCCGAGGTCCGCCCGGACGACGTGGTCGTCGAGGTCGGCCCCGGGCTCGGCTCGCTGACCCTGGCGCTGCTGGAGGCGGCGGACCGGGTGATCGCCGTCGAGATCGACGACGTGCTGGCGGCCGCGCTGCCCGCCACGGTGAACGCCCGGATGCCGGAGCGCGCCGACCGCTTCGCCCTCGTCCACTCCGACGCGATGCTGGTCACCGAGCTGCCGGGCCCCGCGCCCACCGCGCTCGTGGCGAACCTCCCGTACAACGTGGCCGTGCCCGTCCTGCTCACCATGCTGGAGCGCTTCCCCAGCATCGAGCGGACCCTCGTCATGGTCCAGTCCGAGGTCGCCGACCGCCTCGCCGCCCGCCCGGGCAACAAGGTCTACGGCGTGCCGTCGGTGAAGGCCAACTGGTACGCGGACGTCAAGCGCGCCGGGGCGATCGGCCGCAACGTCTTCTGGCCCGCTCCGAACGTCGACTCCGGGCTCGTCTCGCTCGTCCGCCGCACCGAGCCGCTCGCCACCAAGGCGTCCCGCGCCGAGGTCTTCGCGGTCGTGGACGCGGCGTTCGCCCAGCGCCGCAAGACGCTGCGCGCGGCCCTGGCCGGCTGGGCCGGTTCCGCGCCCGCCGCCGAGGCCGCGCTCGTCGCCGCCGGGATCTCGCCGCAGGCGCGCGGGGAGGCGCTGACGGTGGAGGAGTTCGCGGCGATCGCGGAGCACAAGCCGGAGGTGTCGGAATGAGTCGCGCACAAGCCGGAGGCGTCCCCGCGGGTCCTGTGCGTACGGGGGTCACCGTCCGCGTCCCCGCCAAGGTCAACGTCCAGCTCGCCGTGGGTGCCGCCCGCGCGGACGGCTTCCACGACCTGGCCAACGTCTTCCTCGCCGTCGGCCTGTACGACGAGGTCACCGCGACCCCCGCCGACGAGCTGCGCATCACTTGCTCGGGCCCGGACGCCGCGCAGGTCCCGCTGGACACCACCAACCTGGCCGCCCGCGCCGCCGCAGCGCTGGCGGAGCGGTACGGCATCGACCCCGCCGTCCACCTCCACATCGCCAAGGACATCCCGGTCGCGGGCGGCATGGCGGGCGGCAGCGCCGACGGGGCGGCCGCCCTGGTCGCCTGCGACGCGCTGTGGGGGACGGGCGCGAGCCGCGACGAGCTGCTGGGCATCTGCGCCGAACTGGGCAGCGACGTGCCGTTCAGCCTGGTGGGCGGGGCCGCGCTCGGTACGGGACGCGGCGAGAAGCTGACCCCGATCGAGGTCGGCGGCACGTTCCACTGGGTCTTCGCGGTGGCGGACGGCGGCCTCTCCACCCCCGCCGTCTACGGCGAGTTCGACCGCCTCACGGCGGGCACGGAGGTCCCTGAACCGACCGCGTCCCCCGCCCTCCTGGCCGCCCTGCGCTCCGGCGACTTTGCCGCACTCGCGGGCGCGCTGAGCAACGACCTCCAGCCCGCCGCGCTCTCCCTGCGCCCGTCCCTCGCTCAGACGCTGGCGGCGGGCACGGAGGCCGGCGCCCTGGCCGCTCTGGTCTCCGGCTCCGGGCCGACGACGGCGTTCCTGGCCCCGGACGAGGAGACGGCCGAGAAGGTGGCGGCCGCGCTGCTGGCATCGGGGACCTGCCGCAACGCGCGCGTCGCGGGATCGCCGGCGCCGGGCGCGCACGTGATCTGAGCCTCCTGCCGGGCGTACTCACCCCGGATCTGAGTACGGTCGCGCTGCCGCACCCCGCCCGTCTCGCGCGACGTTGAGTCCATGGGATCAAGTGTTCGTGAACTGGCCGGGGCGACGCCCGCCACCCGGGACCGTTACGTCGACCTCCTCCGGGTCGCCTCGCTCGGCGCGGTCGTCCTCGGCCACTGGCTGATGGCCGCCGTCACCCCGGACGGGGTGGGCAACCTGCTCGCCGTCGTCCCGGCGCTCCAGCCGCTGACCTGGCTGCTCCAGGTCATGCCGGTGTTCTTCTTCGTCGGCGGCTTCTCGCACGCGCTGTCCTACCGCTCCCTGCTCCGCAAGCGCCCCGAGGCCGCTCCGGGGGCCGCCGCGGTCTCCGTCTACTCCGCCTTCCTGCGCGCCCGGCTCCAGCGGCTGCTGCGCCCGACCATGGTCTTCGTCCTCGTCTGGGGAGCTGCGGCGCTGCTGGTCCAGCTCCTCGGCGGGGGCGGCGGGCTGACCGGCGTCACGCTGCGCATGGTGACCCAGCCGCTGTGGTTCATCGGGATCTACCTGGCGATGGTCGCCTGCACGCCGCCGTTGCTGAGGCTGCACGAGCGGTACGGCTGGGGGGCGTTCGCCGGTCTGGCGGGCGCGGTGGTCGTGGTGGACGTCCTGCGGTTCGCCGCCGGAGTCCCGTACGTCGAGTTCCTGAACTTCGCATTCGTGTGGCTGGCGGTCCACCAACTGGGCTTCCTGCGCGCCGACGGTCACCTCCGCCTGCGCCGCCCCGCCCTGCTCGCCGGTGGCGGCCTGGTCGCCGCCTGGGCGCTGGTGGCGTTCGGGCCGTACCCGCTGTCCATGGTCGGGATGCCCGGCGAGAAGGTCAGCAACATGGCCCCGCCCACCCTCGCCCTGCTGGCCCACGGCCTCTGGCTCGTCGGCGCGGTCGAGCTGCTCCGCGCCCCGGCCGCCCGGCTGCTGGAACGCCCCCGGGTCTGGCGCACGGTGGTGGCGGCGAACGGGGTGGCGATGACCGCGTTCCTCTGGCACCTCACGGCGATGTTCGGGGTGTACGGGGCGCTGCTCGCCCTCGACGTCGCCCTGCCCGAGCCCGCGTCGGCCGCCTGGTGGGCCCAGGTCCCGCTGCGCCTCGCCCTCGCGGCGGCCCTGACCGCGGCCCTGGTCGCCGCCTTCCGCACCTTCGAACGCCCGGCGACGCCTGCGCCGGGAGGGGGCCACGGCCCTCTCGCCGCGTCCCGAGCCCCCGGGGCGGGCCCCCTCGCGGCCCTCGGCGCGACGCTCTGCCTGCTCGGCGTCCTCGGCCTGTCCATGGTCGGCTTCAACGGCCTGCTGGACGGCCGCACGGCTCTGCTGATCGCGATCCCGGTCAGCGCCCCGGCCGCCGTGGCGATGACCCTGGGCGGCTGGCTGCTGGTGGAGTGCGCGGGGCGGGGGCGGGGCGTGCGGTAGGGGGGCGAGCGGCGAGGCCCCCGTGCGCCTCGCCGCCGCAAGCCCGGCTCATCGGCCTCCCGGCCTCGTCCTCACCAGCCCGTCATCACGCCGCCCAGAAGCAGCGGCGCGGCCAGCAGGGCGAGCAGTGTCATCAGGAACGTGCTGCCGGCCCGGTCCGCATCCTCGTCGCCTCCCGCGCCCCCGCCCGTACGGCAGACGACGAACGCGGCGACGATGCCCAGCGGGAACAGCATCGGCACCGACTCCAGGAGCGGCGGACGGGTCCCGCCCACCCAGCCCGCGGCCCAGGACCCGGCGAGGCCCGCCAGTACGGCGAAGAACACCTGGCCCGGGGCGAACCACCGGTTCTCCAGCGCGTCGACCAGCTCACCGAAGCGGGCGCCGGAGATACGGGCCCGGGCGGCGCTGACGAGGAAGGCGGCCAGGACGGCCACTCCTGCCACGAGGAAGGCCCAGCGCAGTGCGGTCGCGACGACGGTCATCGGCAGAAAACCCCTCTCCTGATTCCCCGGCTACCAGCAGTTCTTGACGACGCCGTCGATGCCGAGGATCTCGGCGGCGATGGCGCCGATGCCGCCGCCCGCCTCCTCGAAGACCTCCATGAGCCCCTTCTTGAAGGTCTTGCCCATCTTCTTCTTGGACTGGATCTTCTTGATCACCTTGTTCACGCCGCCGAGCTTGTCGATGGCCTTCTTCACCTTGTAGACCTTGGCGACGGCGAAGATGTTGGAGCCGACCGCCAGGGCGATGCCCCGCGCGCAGCCGCCGAGGTTGAACGCGTAGAGGACCGGCGTGCCGTCCGCCGTCACCGTGCTCCGGCCGTGCTCCTCCAGCCACCGCACCGTGGCCTCCTCGCCCTCGGCCAGGACCTCCTCGGGGATCGCGTCGATGATCCGCAGTGCCTCCTCGAAGGCGCGGGCCATCGCCTCGTCGTCCGCCGTGGCGGCCACCGGCGCCCCGTGGGCGGCCGGTTCGGCGGGGGCGGCCTGCGCCGAGGTCGCGGTGAGCAGAACGCTCGTCGCGGTCAGGCCCGCGACGGCGACGGCCGTACGGCGGAGGGAGGCGCGGTGGAGTATCGAGACAGACACGTGAGGTGTTTCCTTCTGGTGGTGCTCGGGAATGGTTGGCGCCCGGTCGGACGAACCCCGGTCGGGCGAACGCCGTTCGGCGCGGGTCGAGTTGTAACGAACCGCCCTGAACGCCCGCAAGATCGATGGGAGGGACGTGTCGCACCTGTCGCTTTTCGTGCGGATTTTCCGTCCTGGTGTCGGGGGAGTGCCCCCGACACCTGTCGGGGAGGGGTGGAGCAGTCCCCTCGACCACCCCTCAGCCCTCTCGGCCGCCGGGGGCCGTCGCGGACCGGGGCAGTCGTGCCCTGACCAGGAAGCCGTCGCCGTCCGGGCCGGCCTCCAGCGAACCGCCCAGCAAAGCCGCGCGCTCCCGCAGCCCCACCAGCCCGAGCCCCGGCCCCGCCCCGGAGATCGGCGTACCGGCCGCGGTGGCCCCGTCGGCCGGCGGGCCGTTGGCGACCTCGACCAGCAGGGCGTCGCCCCGGAGCTCCAGCACCACCTCCGCCCGGGCCCCCGGAGCGTGCCGCACGATGTTCGTCAGCGCCTCCTGCACCGTGCGGTAGGCCGCGTACTCCGTCTCGGCCCCGAGCTCGGCGGAGGCCGGAACCCGGTCCGTGACCGACGCGTCGACGCCGCTTCCCTTGACCAGGGACGGCAGGTCCGCCAGGGCTCCGGGGCCGCCGCCCGCCGCCTCCTGGGCGCGCAGCACCCCCAGCGTGTCCCGCAGCTCGGTCATGGCGAGGGAGCTGATCCGGCCGATCCGGGCCCCGGCCCGGCGCGCCTCGGGCGTGTCCGCCGTGACGCTCAGCGCCCCCGCCTCGACGGCGATCCGGCTCACATGGTGCGAGACGATGTCGTGCATCTCGCGGGCCAGCCGGGCCCGCTCGGCCACCGCCGCCCGCTCCTCGGCCATCCGGTGCTCCCGGGCCAGCGCGGCCCGCGCCTCGGTCAGCCGCTCGGCCAGCGCCCGGCGGCTGCGGGCCACCCGCCCCAGCAGCGTCGGACCGGCGGCCAGCAGCGCCGGCCCCAGCAGGCCCGCCGCGAGGACGGCCGGGGAGCCGGCCCCGCCCGCGCACTGAATCTCGTACGCCAGCGGCGCGGCGGCGGCGAGGAAGACCGCGGCCGCGGCGCCGCCGACCAGCGCTCCGCTGTGCACCAGCCGGGCCGCCGTGCCGAGCGCGAACATCGGGGCGAGCCAGAGGTAGCCGGTCATCGCCGCGGGCACCGTCGCCAGCACGACGAGCAGGGGGTGCCGGCGCCGCACGGCCAGGGCGCCCACCGCCAGTACGTAAGCGGCCAGCGTCGGTCGGCCGACCTCGCCCACGACGGTCAGCAGTTCGGCCCCGGCGGCGGCGACCAGCGCACCGTCCGTCATGGCCTGTCCGTTCCTGCCGCGTCCGGTCCACCTGCCGCGTCCGGTCCACCGGACCCGCCCGACCCACCGGGCCCGCCGCGGTCGGGGTATGGCCGCGCTCACCGGCCGGCCGCGTCCCGGGCGGCGGCGGAATCCTTACGCCGTCCCCGGCGCATCCCGGACGCGATGACCGCTGCCTGGACGCGGTTGGCCGCACCCAGCTTGGCGAGCAGCGAACTCACGTGGTCGCGGACCGTGGTCCGGCTCAGGAAGAGCCGGCGACCGATCTCCTCGTTGGACATCCCCGAAGGCAGCAGCTCCAGCACCTCCCGCTCCCGCGCGGTCAGCAGCCGGGCCCCCGGCGGGTCCGCGGGCGCGGTCTCCTCCCCGGCGCCGCCCGGCAGCGCGCGGACGACCCGCTCCGACAGCGCGCCGCCCCCCGCGGCCAGCAGCCGTACACCGGGGATCAGCTCGTCCACCGCCGAGTCCTTGAGCAGGAACCCGGCGGCCCCCGCCCGCAGGGCGCGCCGTACGTGCTCGTCCTCGCCGAAGCCCGTCAGCACCGCCACTCTCGGCGGCCGGGCCGACGCCCGCAGGCCGCGCAGCACCTCGATGCCGTCCGTCCCGGGCATGTGCAGATCCACCAGCGCCACGTCCGGCCGGTGCCGGCGCGCCAGCTCCAGCGCCTCTCCGGGGCCGCAGACCGCCGGCACCCGGATGTCGTCGGCCGACTCCAGGATGCGCCTCAGGCCGTCGCGTACCAGCGCGTCGTCGTCCACCACCAGAACGGTCACCGGGACCGAACCCATAGATTTCCCCCGTCGATCGGCAAAAGCACCCGCACGAGGCTATCCCGGCATCCGGACGGTCCCGGACCGGCCCGAGGCCGCACGACCGGGCCCCCTCCGCCGCGCCGTACCCTGGGAAGGTCGATCGACCCCCCGGACAGGAGTGAAATGGCCGTCAATCTGGTCAATGTCGAGCAGGTCAGCAAGGTGTACGGCACCCGTGCCCTGCTCGACGGTGTGTCCCTCGGGGTGTCCGAGGGCGACCGGATCGGTGTCGTGGGCCGTAACGGCGACGGCAAGACCACCCTCATCCGGATGCTCGCCAAGCTGGAGGAGGCGGACACCGGCCGCGTCACCCACAACGGCGGGCTGCGCCTCGGCGTCCTCACCCAGCACGACTCCCTCGACCCGAAGGCGACCATCCGCCACGAGGTCATCGGTGATCTCGCCGACCACGAGTGGGCGGGCAGCGCCAAGATCCGCGACGTCCTCACGGGGCTCTTCGGCGGTCTGGCCCTCCCCGGCTTCGAGCACGGTCTGGACACCGTCATCGCCCCGCTCTCCGGCGGCGAGCGCCGCCGGATCGCGCTGGCGAAGCTGCTCATCGAGGAGCAGGACCTGATCGTCCTCGACGAGCCCACCAACCACCTCGACGTCGAGGGCATCTCCTGGCTGGCCCGCCATCTGCGCGCCCGCCGCTCCGCCCTCGTCTGCGTCACCCACGACCGGTGGTTCCTCGACCAGGTCTGCACCCGCATGTGGGACGTCCAGCGCGGCGCCGTCCACGAGTACGAGGGCGGCTACAGCGACTACGTGTTCGCCCGCGCCGAGCGGGAACGCATCGCCGCCACCGAGGAGTCCAAGCGGCAGAACCTGATGCGCAAGGAGCTGGCCTGGCTGCGCCGCGGCGCCCCGGCCCGTACCTCCAAGCCGCGCTACCGCATCGAGGCCGCCAACGAACTCATCGCCGACGTGCCGCCGCCGCGCGACACCAGCGAGCTGATGAAGTTCGCCAACGCCCGCCTCGGCAAGACCGTGTTCGACCTGGAGGACGTGACCGTCCAGGCCGGACCAAAGACGCTGCTCACCCACCTCACCTGGCAGCTCGGCCCCGGCGACCGCGTCGGCCTGGTCGGCGTCAACGGCGCGGGCAAGACCTCGCTGCTGCGCGCCCTCGCCGAGGCCGCCCGCACCCAGGGCGACGAGCAGCCCGCCGCCGGGAAGGTCGTCGTCGGCAAGACCGTCAGGCTCGCCTACCTCTCCCAGGAGGTCCACGAGCTGAACCCGAACCTCCGGGTCCTGGAGGCCGTCCAGCAGGTCCGCGACCGGGTCGACCTCGGCAAGGGCCGCGAGATGACCGCCGGTCAGCTCTGCGAGCAGTTCGGGTTCACCAAGGAGAAGCAGTGGACGCCCGTCGGCGACCTCTCCGGCGGTGAGCGCCGCCGGCTCCAGATCCTGCGGCTGCTGATGGACGAGCCCAACGTCCTCTTCCTCGACGAGCCCACCAACGACCTCGACATCGAGACCCTCACCCAGCTGGAGGACCTCCTCGACGGCTGGCCCGGGTCGATGATCGTGATCTCGCACGACCGGTTCTTCATCGAGCGGACCACCGACAAGGTCATGGCCCTCCTCGGCGACCGCGCCCTGCGGATGCTGCCGCGCGGGATCGACGAGTACCTGGAGCGCCGGCAGAAGCTGGAGGAGGCGGCGACCCCGTCCGCCGCCCCCGCGCCCCGCTCGTCCTCGGCCTCCGCCGCCGCACCGGCGGTCTCCGCGCAGGCGTCCCGCGCCGCGAAGAAGGAGTTGCAGAAGGTCGAGCGCCAGCTCGACAAGCTCTCCACCCGCGAGACCGCGCTGCACAAGCAGATCGCGGACAACGCCACCGACTTCGAGAAGGTGGCCAAGCTCGACGCGGAACTGCGCGAACTCGTCACCGAGCGGGACGAGTTGGAAATGCGCTGGCTGGAACTGGCCGAGGACGCCTGACCGGGCAGGTGGGGCCGCCGGGGCGGGTGGTAGAACGGGGCGGCAGGGACCGTACGTTCGAGGGGGACCACACCGATGTCGCAGCCGCCGCCGCAGCAGGGGTTCGGTGCTCCGTACGAACCACGACCGGGCGTGTACGGGGACCCCGGGCAGCCGCAGCCCGGCCCGTACGGGCAGCCGCCCCAGCCGCCGAACCGGCCTTCCGGTGGGCGCTCCCGGGGCCGGCTCGTCGGGCTCGTCGCCGCCGTGCTCGCCGGGGTCCTCGTCGTCGGGGCGGGCGTCTGGTTCGTCGCCGGTGGCGATGGCGGCTCCGACGACAAGAAGCCCGTCGCGAAGGAGAGCACCGCCCCGAAGCAGCCCGGCGCCGGGTCCGACCGGAAGAAGACGCCCGCCGCGGAGGCCGCGGAGATCAACGAGGGGCGCAAGGAAGGCGAGGCGAAGGTCCGCTGGATCCAGGAGAACGGCGTGGACGTGCCGCTGGGTGCGTCCGCCCTCGGCCCCTGGATCACCGGCGGCATCGTGGCCAAGGCGATGTACCGCACGGTGTCCGGCTATTCCCTGGAGGACGGATCGCGGAAGTGGAGCCTGCGCCTGCCCGCCGACGTCTGCGCGGCGCCCACCCGGCCGACCGCCGACGGGAAGATCGTCATCGGGCTGCTGACCGACACCTCCGCGGACGCGGAGGAGAACTGCGACAAGCTTCAGATGATCGATCTGGCCACCGGCGAGGCCGGCTGGTCCGTGACCATCGATCGCGCGGTGAACAACGACATGCTCCGGTACGTGATCATGGCGATCAGCGGCGACGTCGTGACGATCGGCGGCCTCGGGCGTGCCGCGGCCTATCGCGTCAGTGACGGCAAACGCTTGTGGGACAAGCTGCCCGGCCCGTGTGAGGTCGAGGGGTTCGCCGGCGGAGCCGTCATGCTCGCCTCTGTCGACTGTCCTGCGCAGCCGAAGGGCGAGGCCGGCAAAGAGGTGCGGCGCATCGATCCGGTCACCGGCCGGACCCTGTGGACGTACGAGGTCAGGAAGGACTGGAACGTCGACGCGTTCTACTCCGTCGACCCGCCGGTGATCTTCCTGCGGAACGGCCCGCTGGTGGGTGGCACGTCGGCGATCGCCGTCCTGAACGACGACGGCACCATCCGCTCCCAGCCGGTCCCCGGAGGCGACGCCCCGGAGGGTCTGTGCCCCGGCAAGGAGCGCGAACTGGGCTGGAACCTCGACATCTGCATGGGCGCGGCCGTCGACACCGACACCGACACGCTCTACGTCGCCACGAAGCGCCGGCCCGCGGGCGGGTCGTTCGCCAACGACGTCATCGCCTTCGACATGAACACCGGCGAGAAGAGGTGGAAGGTGCCCTCGCCCGCCACGCAGACCCTGATGCCGCTGCGGGTCGAGGACGGCAAGGTACTGATGTACCTGAGCCCGCCCGACCCGAAGACCAAGGACGTGGGCGGCGGCATCATGGCCCTCGGCCCGCGGGGCGGCACCCCTCGACCGGTGCTGCGGCACCCGGCGTCGGCCGCGGCGACCGAGCGCGCCTTCGACGAGGCGATCGTCGTCCATACCGACGGGCGCTCCCTCCTCATGCTTCCCCAGGTCTCCGGAGACACCGACGAGGAGGAGCTGGAGCTGCGGACGATGATCGCCTTCGGTGACTGACCATCACCTCCGGTCGAGGCGTAACGAGGGCATCACAAGGCGGTTCTCCCTTGGGAACAGGGGTTGGCCCGAATCGGTGCCCGACGCCTGGCGGGTGGTAGAAAGAAGCCCCGCCCGACTGTCGTAACACCGCGGAAGCCATGCCCGATTCGCTCCTTTCCGAGAGGGATTGACCCTCTTGGGAATGCGGGGGAGACCGGATCGCGCACCGGGCCGCACGAAGGGGGACGCGCTGATATGAGCCAGCCGCCCAGCCAGCAACCGCCGCAGGGAGGCTTCGGGGCTCCGCAGGAGCCGCCGAACGGAGCTCCTCAGTCGCCCCAGAACCAGCCGTCCCCCGAACGGCCGGACCTGGCCAAGCCGCCGCAGACGCCGCCGCCCGCCCAGCCGCCCGCGCCCCCGGCCGGCCCGCCGCAGACGCCTCCTCCGGGCGCCCCCGCGTACGGCTACCCGCAGCAGCCCCCGACACAGCCCGGCTACGGCTATCCGCAGCAGCCCGGCCAGGCCCCCGGACCGTACGGTCAGCAGGCCCCCGGCCCGTACGGTCAGCAGCCCGGGCCCTACGGTCAGCAGGCCCCGGGGCCGTACGGTCAGCAGGCTCCCGGCCCGTACGGGCAGCAGCCCCAGGCCGGGTACGGCTATCCGCAGCAGCAGTACCCCGGCGCCCCCGCCCCCGGCGGACCGGGCTCCGGTGGCGGGTTCCTCAAGGGGAAGACCGGCATCGTGGTCGCGGCGGCGCTCGCCGTGGTCCTGGCGGCCGGGGCGGGCACCTGGTTCCTCGTGCGCGACAGCGGCGACGAGGACCCGAAGAAGCCCGTCGCCACCGGCAGCAACGACCCCAAGGCCCCCAGCGAGTCGCCCACGGTCGACGAGGGCGACGGCAGCGGTGACGGGCGCGAGACCGGCGACGACCTCAACGCCGGACGCAAGCCGGGCGAGGCCAAGGTCGCCTGGCTCCAGAAGAACGACGTCGACCTGCCGCGCAACGGCTCGGCCGTCCAGGGCCCCTGGTTCGCCGGCGACGTGGTCGCCAAGGCCATGTACCGGGGCGTGTCCGGCTACTCCGTGGCCGACGGCAAGCAGAGGTGGAAGCTTGACCTCCCCGCCGACGTGTGCGCCACGCCCAACACCCCGACCGCCGACGGCAAGATCGTCATCGGGGTGAAGAACGGCACCACGGACCGGGCCAACTGCTCCGTCCTCCAGATGGTCGACCTCAACACCGGCAAGGCCGGCTGGAAGAAGGAGATCAAGAAGAACGGGACCTGGGACTTCCTGTCCGACATCGGTCTGGCGATCAGCGGGGACACCGTCGCCGTGGGACGCACCGGCAACTCCAACGCCTACCGGGTCAGCGACGGCAAGGAGCTGTTCGGTAACCCCGAGGGCAACTGCAAGCCCTTCGCCTTCTCCGGGGGCGACAAGCTGATCGCCGCGGCCAGCTGCCGCACCGACGACGTGAAGAACCCGCAGCACCAGGTCCAGGAGCTGGACCCGGCCACCGGCAAGCCCCGGTGGACGTACGCGCCGCCGCGCGGCTGGGAAGTCAGCAGGGTCTACTCCTCCACCCCGCTCGTCGTCCGGCTGGAGCACGAGGAGAAGAAGCAGTACACCATCGTCGCGCTCACCGAGAGCGGCAAGCTCCGTTCCCAGCTCACGCCCGCCAAGGGCGCCAAGCTCACCGCCGACTGCGGCAGCCGCTTCGCGATCTTCGGCCAGAAGCTCGAAGGGTGCAGCGGCGTCGCCGCCGACGCCAACACCTTCTACATCGCGACCGAGGACGATTCGAGCGGCACCGGCCGGACGAACAAGGTCATCGCCTTCGACCTGAACACCGGGAAGCCCAAGTGGGAGGCGCCCGCCCCGGCCGAGCGCGTTCTCAAGCCGCTGGGCATGGAGGGCGGCGACGTCCTGCTCTACATGCGGCCGAAGTACGACACCGCCGGCGCCATCGTGACCCTTCCGCCGACCGGCGGCACCCCCAAGACGCTGCTCCAGCACCCTGCGGGCGCCGGCCGGGTCGAGAACGGCTTCTTCTCGGCCAAGGTCCTCTACCGGGACGGCCGTTCCTTCATCTTCAGCGAGCGTGTGAGCGCGAGCAACGACAAGGAAGAGCTGGAGCAGACGACGATGCTGGTGTTCGAGAAGTGACGGTCCGCCGGACACTCGCCGCTCCCGGCCTCCCAACGCGGCCGGCCCCTCTCTGCCCCACGCGCCCCCACCCCCACTCGTCCCCCGAGGTACGCACGCCATGACCCAGCCGCCGCAGCAGCCGCCCAACCCCGACGAGCCGTCGAACCCGCCGCCGGGCGCACCGGCCACGCCCCCGGCGCCGTCCGCCGGTCCGCCCTCGGGCGGGTTCGGAGCGCCGCAGGACCCGCCGCCCGGGGGCTTCGGCCAGCCGACTCCGCCGCCTGCGGACCCCTTCGGCAAGCAGCCGCAGCAGCCGCCCGCCGCCCCACAGCAGCCGCCCGCCGCGCCGCAGGACGCGCCCGCCGGGGGCTACGGCACCCCGCCGCCCCCGGGACCGGCCGGCTACCCCACCCCGCCCGCGCCGCAGCCCAACGGCTACGGCTACCCCCAGGCCCCGCAGCCGGGGTACGGCTATCCGCAGGGGCCCGGCGGCCAGCCCGGCCAGCCCGGCATGCCGCAGCAGGCGTACGGCTACCCGACCCAGCCGATGCAGCCGCAGTTCGGGGCCCCGCAGCCGGGTGGCAACGGCGGCAAGAAGTTCTCCACCCAGATGCAGATCATCGTCGCCGCGGCCGTCGCCGTGGTGCTGATCATCGGCGCCGGGGTCATCTACTCCGCCACCAGCGGTGACGACGGCGGCAAGGACGAGGCGTCCTCCTCCGGCTCCACCGGCGGCGAGGGCAAGGGCGGCAAGGACGGCGGACTGGCCGGCGGCAGCGAGAAGGTGCCCGCCAACACCAAGTCCAAGGTCGCCTTCCAGGTGCCGCAGCCGGTGGTCAAGGACATCGTCACGGTCGAGGGCTCCTGGCTCACCGACAAGGCGTACGTGAAGACCGGCATCAACGAGATCAACGGCTACGACCGCGACAAGGGCACCAAGCTCTGGTCCTTCCCGCTGGCCGGCGAGATCTGCACCACGTCCCGGCACGTGAGCAAGGACTACAAGACGGCCATCGTCTTCCAGGAGTCGAAGCCGACCAAGGAGAAGAAGTACCCCGCGTGCAACCAGGTCGGCGTGATCGACCTGGCCGCCGGGAAGCTCCTGTGGAGCAAGAGCGTCACCTCCGCCACCGGCGGTGACCGGCCGGTCACCTTCGACGAGGTCACGCTCAGCGGGACCACCGTCGCGGCGGGCGGCACCTCGGGCGGCGCGGCCTTCAAGCTGGACACCGGCGCCGAACTCTGGAAGCCGAAGACCGGCGCGGACGGCTGCTACGACCGCGGCTACGCGGGCGGCGAGGCCCTCGCCGTGGTCCGCAAGTGCGGTACGTACGACAGCCCGCAGCTCACCGTGCAGGCGCTGAACCCGACGTCCGGCGCTCCCCTGTCCTCGTACCAGATGCCCGCCGGCGTCGAGTACGCGCACATCGTCTCCACCAAGCCGCTGGTGGTCGCGGCCGACGTCGGTGACACCGCCGGCGACGGCAGCGGCATCTCCGACTTCTTCTCGATCGACGCGGCGACCGGCAAGCTGAAGGTCCGTATCCCCGCCGACGCGGAGAAGTACGCGGGCGACTGCGACTCCACCGACGTCGAGAAGTGCCAGAACATGGCCGTCGGCAACAACCGTCTCTACCTGCCGACCGAGCGCCACGACGGGACCAGCGAGTACGGCGACACGAACGAGGTCGTCGCCTTCGACCTGGACACCGGCAAGCTCCTCGGCGGCCGGGCGGACGCGGGCGACCGCCACATCCTGACCCCGCTCCGGATGGACGGCACCAGCATCATCGCCTACAAGGAGGCCCCCTACGACAAGGGCGGCCAGGTCGTCTCCATCGACGGCGAGACCTTCAAGCAGACCACGCTGATGGAGAACCCGGACGACGAGGCCATCCGCAAGGCGGAGAAGCGCTTCAACATCGGATCGGCCGAACTGCTCTACTCCGACGGGCAGTTCTACATGGCAGCCAGGTCGGTCCACAAGCCCAGCACCGTCACCCCCGACGAGAAGGTCTACCTGGTCGTCGCCTACGGCACCGACTGATCACCTCGCCCCTCCCGGGCGACAACAGGCCCCGCCGGTCGATCCCCTGACCGGCGGGGCCGATCATTTTCCGCCCCGCTCGCTCGTGAGGTGATCACCGGCCGCAGGTCAACGAGGGCCGAAGGGCGCAGAATCCGGCATTCCGCGGATCTTCTGCCACGTAAGCGCCGCGCGGCGTCGGGCGAGCGTGTACCTTGCCGGGTCAGGAGTCCGGGGGGCCGGGCGTACAGGGCTTTTGGGGGCTGAGGACCGATGGGCGTGCGGCTCATGGTGGTCGACGATCACCGTCTGCTCGCCGAGGCACTCGCCTCGGCACTGAAACTCCGCGGGCACCGGGTGCTCGCGGCCGCCGCGCCGACCTCGGGCGCCGCGGAACTGGTCGTCAGAAGGGCCCCGGAGGTCTGCCTGTTCGGTACGGCCTCGCCCGCCGCCCCCGGCGTCTTCGACCCGATCGCGCGCATCGGCCAGGAGCGCCCGCAGGTGGCGGTGGTCGTCCTCGGCCCGGTGCCCAGCCCGCGCGGGATCGCCGCGGCGTTCGCCGCCGGGGCCGTGGGGTACGTCCGGCACGACGAACGCATCGAGGGCGTCGAGCGGGCCATGCTCAAGGCGCGGGCGGGGGAGAGTGCCGTCGCCCCGCAGCTGCTGCGGGGGGCCTTCGCCGAGCTGCTCAACCCGGCGGCCCAGCCCGACGACGAGGGGAGACGGCTGCTGCGGATGCTCACCCCGCGCGAGGCCGAAGTGCTGGTGCGGGTCGCCGAGGGCGAGGGCACCCGGCTGATCGCGGCCGGGATGGACATCGCCCCGAGCACCGCCCGCACCCATGTCCAGCGAGTCCTGATGAAGCTCGGGGTCGGCTCCCGGCTGGAGGCGGCCGCCCTCGCCGCCCGTACGGGACTGCTGGAGCGCGCCGCGGCGAACGGCGGCGCGCCGCAGGGCCCCTACGCCTCCGAGGGGGCGCCGGGCGGAGCGTCTGTGCCCGACGGTGCGCCGCGCGTAGCGGCTGTCCCCGACGGTGCGCCGCACGGAACGCGGCAGGGGCCGTACGTTCCCGGCCAGCGTGGCTGACGTACGGCCCCGAGTGCGGCGAGGGCGGCGGGTCATCCCGCGTCGGACCCCGGCTCCCGCTCCCGCTCCGGCTCCGCTTCCGGCGCCGCCGGGGCCTCGGCCGGGCGCAGCTTCATCCAGACCAGGAAGAACAGGCCGAGCGCCAGCATGGCGAGGCCGGTCCACAGGTTGATGTGGACGCCCTCGGCCTTCTTCAGGTCGGCGTCGGACGGGCTGAGCCCGGCGATGGTGACGATCACTCCGTAGACCACGAACAGGCCGCCGATGATCCGCCGGATGTCGAAGAGACGGGCCGCGGTCGCGGACTTGCGCTCCAGCTCGGAGACTTCCTTGTGCAGGTCGGACATGGTGAGTGCCTCCGATCAGAACGAGTAGGGGATGTAGCACGCGGCGGCGAGCACGATCGCGCCCCAGCCGAGCAGGGCCGGCTTGCGGTACCAGGCGCGGTCGGCCTCCTCCAGCTCCTCGTCGGGGCTCGGCGACTCGGTCCCGTACACCAGACCGGCCAGCTCCGCCTCGGGCTTCGGCGCGGTGAAGAGGGTGACGACGACCATGACGACGGCTCCGGCGACGAAGCCGACGATCGCGGAGACGAAGTTGGCGCCCTGGTCGGAGGGGATGTCGATGATCCCGCCCTTGTAGATCCAGAAGTAGTTGACCATCGCGGCGGCGGTGCCGGCCACCAGGCCCCAGACACCGGACTTCATGGAAGCGCGCTTCCAGAACATTCCGATAATGAATACGACAAACATGGGCACGTTGAAGAACGAGAACAGCGTCTGCAAGTAGCTCATGATGTTCGAGAAGCTGGCGGCGATGAACGCCGTGCCGATCGAGGCCAGCACGCCGATCGCGGTGATCAGGCGGCCGAACTTCAGGTAGTACGTGTCCGGCTTGTCCTTGACCACGTACCGCTGCCAGATGTCGGTGGTGAACACCGTGTTGAACGAGGAGACGTTGGCCGCCATGCCCGCCATGAACGCGGCGAGCAGGCCGGTCACGGCGATGCCGAGGACACCGTTGGGCAGCAGTTCCTGCATCAGCAGGGGTATCGCGTCGTTGTAGGTCAGGTCGGAGCCCGGGGTGCCGATCTTCGGCACGATCACGGCGGCGACCAGGCCCGGGATCATCACGGCGAAGACGATGAAGATCTTCGGGAAGGCGGCGATCAGCGGGGTGCGCTTGGCGGCGGAGAGGTTCTTCGCGGACAGCGCGCGCTGCACCTCGGCGAAGTTCGTCGTCCAGTAGCCGAAGGACAGCACGAAGCCGAGGCCGAGGATGATCGTCAGCCAGTTGGCGCCCAGCGGGTTGGCGTCACCGATGCCGGTGCCGCCCCAGGCGGTCATGAAGTCGCCGCCGTGCTGCTTCGTCAGCGAGTCGCTCATCGCGTCCCAGCCGCCGACCCGCTTCAGGCCGAGGACGGTGAGGGGGATCAGCGCGGCGAGGATGACGAAGAACTGGAGCACCTCGTTGTAGATCGCCGAGGAGAGCCCACCGATCGTGATGTAGACCAGGACGAACAGGCCCGCGACGACGATCGCGACCCACTGCGGCCAGCCGAGGAGCGCCTCCACGACGATCGACAGGGCGTAGAGGTTGACGCCCGCGATGAGGATCGCCGCGAACGCGAAGAGCGCGGAGCTCAGCAGGTGCGCCGACGTGTCGAACCGCTGGAGCAGGAACTCCGGCACGGAGCGCACCTTGGAGCGGTAGTAGAACGGCATCATCACCAGGCCGAGGAAGACCATGGCGGGGATCGCGCCGATCCAGTACCAGTGCACCACCGCGACGCCGTACTGCGCTCCGGTGGCCGCCATCCCGAGGATCTCGGTGGCGCCGAGGTTCGCCGCGACGAAGGCGAGCCCGGTCACCCAGGCGGGCAGGGACCGTCCGGAGAGGAAGAAGTCGAGGCTCGTCCTGACGCTGGCACGGGCCATGAAGCCGATGCCGAGTACGACGACGAAGTAGATCGCCAGGATGGCGTAGTCGAGCCCGTTCGTGGGGAGCCGAAGCCCTTCGGCCAGTGTCTGCATGGGGGTACTCGCTTCGGATTGCGAACTTAACCCGACGGAACTTACGCCGTCATGTTCGAGAAATGAACAGTCTCGTTGGGGTTCTTTGTTCGATCGTGATCGAGCGCGGTCGAATGTCCGACTATGCGGCCGGTGCTCCGCGCTGAATCGCTCGTGATCCACCACGCCTTCGGCCATTGACGGGCGTGTTTGCTTGTGATTTTTTATGTGCGATTATGTTGGAGGGATCGGGTGGAGGACCCTGGTGAAGAAAACGGTGACGACCCTCGCCGACGGCCGTGAGCTGATCTACTACGACGCCGCGGAGGACACCGTCCGCGACGCCGTCGACCAGCGCCCCCTGGACCCCGTCTCGACCTCGTCCGAGATCCGCCGCGATCCGCTGCTCGGCGACGCGGTCGCCGTCGCCTCGCACCGCCAGGCCCGCACCTACCACCCGCCGGCCGACGCCTGCCCGCTCTGCCCCACCCGGGAGGGCCGGCACAGCGAGATCCCCGACGGCCACTACGACGTGGCGGTCTTCGAGAACCGCTTCCCCTCGCTCGCCGGCGACTCCGGCCGCTGCGAGGTCGTCTGCTTCACCTCCGACCACGACGCGTCCTTCGCCGACCTCACCGAGGAGCAGGCCGCGCTCGTCCTCGCCGCCTGGACCGACCGCACCGCCGCCCTCGCCGCCCTGGACCAGGTCACCCAGGTCTTCTGCTTCGAGAACCGAGGCGCCGAGATCGGCGTCACCCTCGGCCACCCGCACGGCCAGATCTACGGCTACCCCTTCGTCACCCCGCGCACCGAGCTGATGCTCCGCTCGGCCGCCCGGCACCGCGAGGAGACCGGCTCCAACCTCTTCGACGACGTGGTCGCCCGCGAGGAGAAGGACGGCTCACGCGTCGTCCTCGCCACCGGCCACTGGATCGCCTTCGTCCCCTACGCGGCGCACTGGCCCTACGAGGTCCATCTCTATCCCCGCCGCCGCGTCCCCGATCTGCGGGTGCTGGACGAGGGCGCGCGAACAGAGTTTCCCCAGGTCTATCTGGAACTCTTGAGGCGCTTCGACCGGATCTTCGGACCCGGCGAGCCGCCGACCCCGTACATCTCGGCCTGGCACCAGGCGCCGTTCGGGGTCGACGGCCGGGACGACTTCGCCCTGCACCTGGAGCTTTTCACCATTCGCCGGACCTCCGGCAAGCTGAAGTTCCTCGCGGGGTCCGAGTCCGGCATGAGCGTGTTCATCAACGACGTGCCGCCGGAGGCCGCGGCCGAGCGACTGCGAGAGGTAGCGAGCCAGTGAGCAACCCCCAGAGCGTGTCCCGCCCGCCCAAGAAGTACCTGGTCACCGGCGGCGCCGGATACGTCGGCAGCGTCGTCGCCCAGCATCTGCTGGAGGCCGGGCACACGGTGACCGTCCTCGACGACCTGTCCACCGGCTTCCGTGAGGGCGTCCCGGCCGGGGCCGCGTTCGTCGAGGGCCGCATCCAGGACGCCGCCCGCCATCTGGACCCCTCCTACGACGGCGTCCTGCACTTCGCCGCCTTCTCCCAGGTCGGCGAGTCCGTCGTGAACCCCGAGAAGTACTGGGTCAACAACGTCGGCGGCACCACCGCCCTGCTCGCCGCCATGCGCGAACACGGCGTCCGCACCCTTGTCTTCTCCTCCACCGCCGCCACCTACGGCGAACCGGTCTCCAGCCCCATCACCGAGGCCGACCCCACCGCCCCCACCAGCCCCTACGGCGCGTCCAAGCTCGCCGTCGACCACATGATCAGCGGCGAGGCCACCGCCCACGGGCTGGCCGCCGTCTCGCTGCGCTACTTCAACGTGGCCGGGGCGTACGGAAGGTGCGGTGAACGCCACGACCCCGAGTCCCACCTCATCCCGCTGGTCCTCCAAGTGGCCCTCGGCAAGCGCGAGTCGATCAACGTCTACGGCGACGACTACCCCACCCCCGACGGCACCTGCGTCCGCGACTACATCCACGTCGCCGACCTCGCCGAGGCCCACCTGCTGGCCCTCACCGCCGCCGCCCCGGGCGAGCACCTGATCTGCAACCTCGGCAACGGCAACGGCTTCTCGGTCCGCGAGGTCATCGAGACCGTCCGCAAGGTCACCGGCCACCCCGTCCCCGAGACCGCCGCCCCCCGCCGCGGCGGCGACCCGGCCGTTCTCGTCGCCTCCGCCGCCACCGCCGTCGAGCGCCTCGGCTGGCAGCCGTCCCGCGCCGACCTGGCCGGAATCATCGCCGACGCCTGGCAGTTCGCCCGCCGAGAGGACACCACCACCCCATGACCCAGCACGCCGAACCGACCGTGGCCGCCGCCGAGGGACACCGGGCCGACCCCGCCGCCACCTTCACCGAGCTGTACGGGGGCGAGCCCGAGGGCATCTGGGCCGCACCCGGACGAGTGAACCTGATCGGCGAGTACACCGACTTCAACGACGGCTTCGTCATGCCGCTCGCCCTCCCGCACACCGCCGTCGCCGCCGTCTCCCGCCGGGACGACGGCGGCCTGCGCCTCTACTCCACCGACGTCCCCGGTGGCGTCGTCTCGCTGCGCGTCGGCGAACTCGCCCCGCACTCCGGCCACGGCTGGGCCGCCTACCCCGCCGGGGTCCTCTGGGCGCTGCGCGAGGCCGGGCACCCGGTCACCGGGGCGGACATCGTGCTGACCTCCACCGTGCCCACCGGCGCCGGGCTCTCCTCCTCCGCCGCCCTCGAAGTCGTCACCGCGCTCGCTTTGAGCGACCTCTTCGAACTCGGCCTGAGCGCCGCCGAACTCGCCGTCATCGGCCGCCGCGCCGAGAACGACTTCGTCGGCGTGCCCTGCGGGATCATGGACCAGATGGCCTCGGCCTGCTGCACCGAGGGCCACGCCCTGCACCTGGACACCCGGGACCTCTCGCTGCGCCAGGTCCCCTTCGACCTGGCCGCCCAGGGCCTGACGCTCCTGGTCGTCGACACCCGGGTCAAGCACGCGCTCGGCGACGGGGCGTACGCGGAGCGCCGGGCCGGCTGCGAGGAGGGCGCCCGGCTGCTCGGCATACCCATGCTCCGCGATCTGCCGTACGCCGGTCTCGACGCGGCGCTCACCACCCTCGCCGGTGCCGGGGCGGACGAGTCCGTGATCCGCTGCGTACGCCATGTCGTCAGCGACAACCACCGGGTCGAGCAGGTCATCTCCCTGCTCGACGCGGGTGACGTCCGCGCCGCGGGTCCCGTCCTGAACGAGGGCCACCTCTCGCTCCGCGACGATCTGCGGGTCTCCTGCCCCGAGTTGGACCTGGTGGTCGAGGCGGCGAACGCGGCCGGGGCGCTCGGTGCGCGGATGACCGGAGGCGGCTTCGGCGGCTCGGCGGTCGTCCTGGTGGAGGAGGCGCAGGCCGGCACAGTGGCCAAGGCGGTCAGCGAGGCGTTCGTGGCGGCCGGGCACACGGCCCCGGGGATCTTCGACGGCGTCCCGTCCGCCGGGGCGCGCCGACTGCGCTGAGCCCGGGGACACGCAAGCCGGCCGCGCTGGGCCCGAGGGCCTTCGTGCCGTCTCCGGGGTCCGGGGTCACAACTCCTTGGCCAGGATGAACTCGGTGACGCCGGGCGGGTAGTCGGCGACCCGGCCGATCTCCTCGTACCCCTGGCGGCGGTAGAAACCGGGGGCCTGGAAATCCCAGGTCTCCAGCCGCGAGCGGGTGCAGGCGCGCTCGGTGCGGGCGGTCCGTTCGGCCTCGGCGAGCAGACGCGCGCCGAGGCCGAGGCCCCGGTGCGGGGTGTCGACCCAGAGCAGATCGACGTGCAGCCAGTACGCCCAGGTCCGCCCGGTCAGCCCGCCCGCCAGGGCCCCGTGCTCGTCCAACGCCCACACCTCCAGCGGGACTTCGTGCTCGGCGGAGGTGGAGAGCAGTGCACGCAGGCCGGCCGACGCGGCGACGTTGTCCTCGTGCAGACGCCCGCTCAGCAGAATGCGACGTTCTTTGTCTACTTCTGTCTCAAGACGGAACATGAGCACACCCTAAGACCCACCGGCAACAGGGGTCCGGACACCTGAGGCGACCAGTTCGGCCAATCGCCTTCCCCCCCGGGCCCCCGCCCGTACGCTGATGCTCAGCACCGGTGGGGGCCGGTGCCGATTCAGGGGAGCGAGAAAGCCGGGTACGGCGTCCGGGGCAGGGCGGCAGGCGGTTCGACGACGGCGGTCGTCGGCGCGGCAGGCCGCGAGCCCCGGACGCCGTACCCGCAGCTTTCCGACCCATCGATGGGGGTTCTGTGGCGCGTATCCGGGTTCTCGTGGTGGACGACCACCGCATCTTCGCCGAGTCGCTCGCGGCCGCCCTCGCGGCCGAACCGGACGTGGACGTCTCCGCGGCGGGCAGCGGCCCGGCCGCGTTGCGCGCGCTGGAGCGCGCGGCCGCCGAGGGGCGGGGCTACGACGTGCTCCTGGTCGACGCCGAGCTGGGCGCCCAGACGGGTGGCGGCGAGCTTCCCGCCGTCCCCGCGCCCCGGCAGGAGGAGGCGGCCGCCGTCGACGGCATCGCCCTGGTCGCGGGGGTCCGTGCGGCCCGGCCGGGCGTACGGTCGGTGGTGCTGGCCGAGAAGGACGACCCGCGCGCCGCCGCCCGGGCGCTCCAGGCGGGGGCCTCGGGCTGGGTGGCCAAGGACTGCTCGCTGCAACGGCTGCTGTCGGTGATCCGGGGCGTGCTGCGCGACGAGACGCATCTGCCGCCCGCCCTGCTCACCGGCGTCCTGCGGGAGCTGACCGCCGCCCGCAAGCACCGCTCCGAGAGCGAGCGGCTGGTGGAGTCGCTGACGCCCCGGGAGCACGAGGTGCTGCGCTGCATGGTGGCCGGCCTGGGCCGCAAGGCGGTCGCGGAGCGGCTGTTCCTGTCCCCGCACACGGTGCGCACCCATATGCAGAACGTGCTGGGCAAGCTCGGCGTGCACTCGACACTGGCAGCGGTGGCGCTGGCCCGCCGGGCGGGGGTCGGCCCCGTCGGCCCGGAGGCGGGGCCGTCAGGTCGGGATGTTGTCGAACGGGGCGGTCAACTGGCGCAGTAGCCCGGCCAGTTCGCCGCGCTGGGCGCGGGACAGCTCGCCGAGGATGGCGCGCTCCTGGTCGAGGAGTCCGGCCAGCGACTGGTCGGCCTTGTCGCGCCCCTCGGCCGTGAGCCGCACGAGGACGCCACGCCGGTCGTTCGGGTCGGGCAGCCGCTCGACGAGGTTCTTCTTGGTGAGCCGGTCGATGCGGTTGGTCATCGTGCCCGAGGTGACCAGGGTCTGGGTGAGGAGCTGCCCGGGGGAGAGCTGGTACGGGGCGCCGGCCCGGCGCAGCGACGTGAGCACGTCGAACTCCCACGGCTCCAGGTTGTGCTCGGAGAAGGCTATGCGGCGGGCCCGGTCGAGGTGGCGTGCCAGGCGGGAGACGCGGCTGAGCACCTCGAGTGGTTCCACGTCGAGGTCGGGGCGCTCGCGGCGCCATGCAGCGACCAGTCGGTCGACCTCGTCCTCCATGTCGATCAGTGTAGAGGGTCCCTCGACATGAAGTCTCTTGAAATCAAGCGTCTTGACATCAAGATACGGCCGCCGTGATTCTGTTCCCATGAACGCACCTGACCGGCCCTCCTGGGATCCGCAGCAGTACCTGCGTCACGCGGACCACCGGACCCGCCCCTTCCACGACCTGCTGGCCCACATCGGCGACGACCTGCCCGGCCGCCCCGCGCCCCGGATCGCCGACCTCGGCTGCGGCGCGGGCAACGTCACCACGCTCCTCGCCGACCGCTGGCCAGGAGCCCGGATCACCGGCTACGACACCTCGCGCGAGATGCTCGCCGAGGCCGCCGCCCACGCCCGGCCGCCCCTGCTCGACTTCGCCGAGGCCGACGCCGTGACCTGGGAGCCCACCGAGACGTACGGCCTGATCGTCTCCACCTCCGCACTCCAGTGGATCCCCGGCCACGCCGACCACTTCCCCCGCTGGCTCGACGCCCTCGCCCCCGGCGGCACGCTGGCCTTCCAGGTCCCCGGCAACTTCACCGCCCCCAGCCACACGCTCCTGGCCGGGCTCCGCGAGTCCGACCGCTGGCGCCCCCTGCTGCACGGCGTCGGCGATCGCTCCGCCTCCGTCCTGGACCCCGTCGACTACCTCACCCGCCTCCGCGACCTCGGCTGCACGGCCGACGTCTGGGAGACCACCTACCTCCAGACCCTGCACGGCGACGACGCGGTCCTCGACTGGGTCAAGGGCACCGCCCTGCGCCCCGTCCTCACCGCGCTCGCCGACGACCCGGCCGCCCGCGAGGCGTTCCTCGCCGAATACCGCGACCTGCTCCGCGAGGCCTATCCGCGGGGCCCGTACGGCACGGTCTTCCCGTTCCGCCGCATCTTCGCCGTAGCCCGCAAGGAGAAGTGATGACCGCGCCTGTCGGCCTCGCCGCCGTCGACCACGTCCAACTCGCCGCCCCGCCCGGCTCCGAGGACGCCCTGCGGACCTTCTACGCCGACGCCCTGGGCATGACCGAGATCCCGAAACCCCCGGTGCTCGCCGCCCGCGGCGGCTGCTGGTTCGCCGCCGGGCCGGTCCAGCTCCACCTGGGCATCGAGGAGGACTTCCGCCCCGCGAAGAAGGCCCACCCGGGCCTGCGCGTCACCGGCATCGAGGCGTACGCCGCACGCCTGGAGTCCCACGGGGTCCACGTCACCTGGGACGACAACCTCCCCGGCCACCGCCGCTTCTACGCCCACGACCCGGTCGGCAACCGCCTGGAGTTCCTGGAGCCGGACGCGTAACCCGGCCCGCTCTACAGCGCTGCGAGCGCCTCCGCCGAGATGTCGATGTCCACCGGGAACGGCACGCCCGTCTTCAGCCGGTCGTGATGGATCCCGGTCAGCGCGTACGCCTTCGTCACCGGGTCCAGCTCATAGACCCGCACGACGGGGTGCTGGTCGGTGCCGGTCATCTCGACCAGCCAGAAGTGCGGGATGCCGGCGGTCGCGTACTTGTGCGGCTTGGCCTCACGGTCGCGGGCCTCGGAGTCGGGGGAGACGACCTCGACGGCAAGGAGGACGTCGGCGGCTTGGAAATGCGTTTGCTCCAGGCCCGTAGTGGCTGAGGCCTTGACGATAGACACATCGGGTTCCGGACCGTTGCGCCGATCCAGAACGACCGTCATCTCACGTTCCACCTTCAGATCCGCCGGAGCGGTGCTGCGCAGGCCATTCACCAACAGGTCGATCGTCTTTTGGTGAAAGCGTCGCTGCGGACTCACGAAAACCAGGCTCCCGTCGATCAGCTCGGTGTGCGGCGGGAGATCGGGCAGCGTGAACAGATCGTCCACGGTGTATCCGTCCTGCGGGGGCACCGGCCAGCGGGAGCTGTGCGCGGTGGTCGGCTCGGCGGTCATGGTTCCTCCCATGGACGAATCCTCTGCCCTCCCGACCACACTACGGCGGGAAATCCGCACGCGTCATCACAACGGGTGACGACGTGCGGAAGGGTTACGTGATCAGCCGTGATCAGCTCTTCCGGTGCCCTATCAGCCGCGGCTTCGACTCCAGGTTCTCCAGCCCGTGCCAGCACAGGTTCACCAGGTGGGCGGCGACCTCCGCCTTCTTGGGCTTGCGGACGTCCAGCCACCACTGGCCCGTCAGCGCCACCATGCCCACCAGCGCCTGCGCGTACAGCGGGGCCAGCTTCGGGTCGAAGCCGCGGGCCTTGAACTCCAGGCCGAGGATGTCCTCCACCTGCGTGGCGATATCGCTGATCAGCGACGCGAACGTGCCCGTCGACTGGGCCACCGGCGAATCCCGCACCAGGATCCGGAAACCGTCCGTGTACGACTCGATGTAGTCCAGCAGCGCGAACGCGGCCTGCTCCAGCAGCTCGCGCGGATGGCCCGCCGTGAGCGCCCCCGTCACCATGTCCAGCAGCTGCCGCATCTCGCGGTCGACCACCACCGCGTACAGGCCCTCCTTGCCGCCGAAGTGCTCGTACACCACCGGCTTGGACACCCCGGCGCGCGCCGCGATCTCCTCCACCGACGTGCCCTCGAAGCCCTTGTCGGCGAACAGGGCGCGCCCGATGTCCAGCAGCTGCTCGCGGCGCTCCTTGCCCGTCATCCGGACCCGCCGGGCCCTGCGGGAGGGGGAGGAGGTCCTGCTCTTGTCGCTGCTCGTGCTGGGGTCGGTCGCCACGTCGTCAATCATGCCGCGTCGGCCGGGGCGGACGTGCGCCGGGAGTCGATACGCGCGGCATCCGGCCAGCGCACGTCATAGGCCCAGCCCAGCTTCTCGAACCAGCGGATCAGCCGGGCGCTGGAGTCGATCTGCCCCCGCATCACCCCGTGCCGGGCGCTCGTCGGGTCCGCGTGGTGCAGGTTGTGCCAGGACTCGCCGCACGACAGCACCGCCAGCCACCACACGTTCCCCGACCGGTCACGCGACTTGAACGGCCGCTTGCCCACCGCGTGGCAGATCGAGTTGATCGACCAGGTCACGTGGTGCAGCAGCGCGACCCGTACCAGCGAACCCCAGAAGAACGCCGTCGCCGCGCCCCACCACGACATCGTCACCAGACCGCCCACCAGCGGCGGGATCGCCAGCGAGACGATCGTGAAGGTCAGGAAGTGGCGCGAGACCGTCCGGATCGCCGGGTCCTTGATCAGATCGGGGGCGTACTTCTGCTGCGGCGTCTGCTCCTCGTCGAACATCCACGCGATGTGCGCCCACCACAGCCCCTTCATCAGGGCCGGCAGGCTCTCGCCGAACCGCCACGGCGAATGCGGGTCGCCCTCCGCGTCCGAGAAGCGGTGGTGCTTGCGGTGATCGGCCACCCACCGCACCAGGGGGCCCTCCACCGCCAGTGAACCCATCACGGCCAGCGCGATCCGCAACGGCCGCTTCGCCTTGAACGAACCGTGCGTGAAGTACCGGTGGAAGCCGATCGTGATCCCGTGACAGCCGATGTAGTACATCGCCACCAGCAGACCGATGTCGAGCCAGCTCACCCCCCACCCCCACGCCAGTGGCACCGCCGCGACCAGCGCCAGGAACGGCACCACGATGAACGCCAGCAGCGCGAACTGCTCGATCGACCGCTTGTTGTCACCGCCCAGCGTGGCGGAGGGCGGCGGCGTCGCTGCCCCGGGCGGCTCGGTCTCGTCGATCGCAGGAGGAGTGCTCTGCATAGGGGGATACCTCTGAGGGTGAGGGAGAAGGCTCGGACGGCCGTGGCTACGGTTCCGTAACCTACGGCTTGGTAAGTATGGCAGTGACGGGCCCCACAACACGAGAGGCCGCTCCAGCCCGTCCCACGCGGTAACCCGCCCGCCCTCCGGGGTAGGGGGTAACCGCCCGGGCGTCCCGGGCGGCAGCCGCGACGCCTCGGGCCAACGGACACGCCGCCTGCGACGACACCTATCCTGGGAGGGTCGGACAGCGCGGTCCGCACCCGCTCGTCGGGGCGTGGCGACAGCACCGCTGCCAGCCGCAGGGCCCCGGCCCCCGCCACCCGCTCCCACCGCCACCCAGGTGGGGGACGGCGAAGCGAACGCACCTCCTCATTCACTGCAAGGAGCCGCACACTGTGAGCAGTGCCGACCAGACCCCTGCCGCCAGCCCCGCGCTGCGCGCCGACATCCGCCGCCTCGGCGATCTCCTCGGCGAGACCCTCGTACGCCAGGAGGGCCAGGAACTCCTCGACCTCGTCGAACGAGTACGCGCCCTGACCCGCACCGACGGCGAGGCCGCCGCCGAACTGCTCGGCGACACGGACCTGGAGACCGCCGCCCAGCTCGTGCGCGCCTTCTCCACCTACTTCCACCTCGCCAACGTCACCGAGCAGGTCCACCGCGCCCACGAGATGCGTGACCGCCGCTCGGCCGAGGGCGGCCTCCTGGCCCGCACCGCCGACCGCCTCAAGGACGCCGACCCCGAGCACCTGCGCGAGACGGTCAAGAACCTCAACGTCCGGCCCGTCTTCACCGCCCACCCCACCGAGGCCGCCCGCCGCTCCGTCCTCAACAAGCTGCGCCGCATCGCCGAGCTGCTGGAGACCCCGGTCATCGAGGCCGACCGCCGCCGCCTCGACCTCCGCCTCGCCGAGAACATCGACCTCATCTGGCAGACCGACGAACTCCGCGTCGTCCGCCCGGAGCCCGCCGACGAGGCCCGCAACGCCATCTACTACCTGGACGAGCTGCACGCGGGCGCGGTGGGCGACGTCCTGGAGGACCTCGCCGCCGAGCTGGACCGCGTCGGCGTCGAACTCCCCGCCGGGACCCGCCCCCTCACCTTCGGCACCTGGATCGGCGGCGACCGCGACGGCAACCCCAACGTGACGCCCGCCGTCACCTGGGACGTCCTGATCCTCCAGCACGAGCACGGCATCACCGACGCCCTGGAGATGATCGACTACCTCCGCGGCCTCCTCTCCAACTCCATCCGCTACGCCGGAGCCACCGAGGAACTCCTCACCTCCCTCCAGGCCGACCTGGAGCGCCTCCCCGGGATCAGCCCCCGCTACAAGCGGCTGAACGCCGAGGAGCCCTACCGCCTCAAGGCCACCTGCATCCGGCAGAAGCTCGTCAACACCCGCGAGCGCCTCGCCGAGGGCACCCCCCACCGCCCCGGCTGCGACTACCTCGGCACCGCCGAGCTCATCGCTGACCTGGAGCTGATCCAGACCTCCCTGCGCGAGCACCGCGGCGGCCTCTTCGCCGACGGCCGGATGGACCGCACCATCCGCACGCTGGCCGCCTTCGGCCTCCAGCTCGCCACCATGGACGTACGCGAGCACGCCGACGCCCACCACCACGCCCTCGGCCAGCTCTTCGACCGGCTCGGCGAGGAGTCCTGGCGCTACGCCGACATGCCGCGCGACTACCGGCAGAAGCTGCTGGCCAAGGAGCTGCGCTCCCGCCGGCCGCTGGCCCCCACCCCCGCCCCGCTCGACGCGGCCGGGGAGAAGACCCTCGGCGTCTTCCACACCATCAAGCAGGCCTTCGAACGCTTCGGCCCCGAAGTCATCGAGTCCTACATCATCTCCATGTGCCAGGGCGCCGACGACGTCTTCGCCGCGGCCGTCCTCGCCCGCGAGGCCGGGCTCATCGACCTCCACGCCGGCTGGGCCAAGATCGGCATCGTCCCGCTCCTGGAGACCACCGACGAGCTCAAGGCCGCCGACCACATCCTCGACGAGATGCTGGCCGACCCCTCCTACCGGCGTCTCGTCTCCCTGCGCGGCGACGTCCAGGAGGTCATGCTCGGCTACAGCGACTCCTCCAAGTTCGGCGGGATCACCACCTCCCAGTGGGAGATCCACCGCGCCCAGCGCCGGCTGCGTGACGTCGCCCACCGCTACGGCGTACGGCTGCGCCTCTTCCACGGCCGCGGCGGCACCGTCGGCCGCGGCGGCGGCCCCTCGCACGACGCGATCCTCGCCCAGCCGTGGGGGACGCTGGAGGGCGAGATCAAGGTGACCGAGCAGGGCGAGGTCATCTCCGACAAGTACCTCATCCCCGCGCTCGCCCGCGAGAACCTGGAACTGACCGTCGCGGCCACCCTCCAGGCCTCCGCCCTGCACACCGCGCCCCGCCAGTCCGACGAGGCCCTCGCCCGCTGGGACGCGGCCATGGACACCGTCTCCGACGCGGCCCACAGCGCCTACCGCAAGCTCGTCGAGGACCCGGACCTGCCCGCGTACTTCCTCGCCTCCACCCCGGTGGACCAGCTCGCCGACCTGCACCTGGGCTCGCGGCCCTCCCGCCGCCCCGGCTCGGGCGTCTCGCTCGACGGCCTGCGGGCCATCCCGTGGGTCTTCGGCTGGACGCAGTCGCGGCAGATCGTGCCCGGCTGGTTCGGCGTCGGCTCGGGCCTCAAGGCCCTGCGCGAAGCCGGTCTCGACACCGTCCTGGACGAGATGCACGAGCACTGGCACTTCTTCCGCAACTTCATCTCCAACGTCGAGATGACGCTCGCCAAGACCGACCTGCGCATTGCCCGCCACTACGTAGACACGCTCGTGCCCGACGAGCTGAAGCACGTCTTCGACGGCATCGAGGCCGAACACGCCCTCACCGTGCAGGAGGTCCTGCGGATCACCGGCGGCGAGAAGCTGCTCGACACCAACCCGGTGCTCCAGCAGACCTTCTCCATCCGCGACGCCTACCTGGACCCGATCTCCTACCTCCAGGTCTCCCTGCTCGCCCGCCAGCGCCAGGCCGCGATGCGCGGTGAGGAGCCCGACCCGCTGCTCTCCCGCGCCCTGCTGCTCACCGTCAACGGCGTCGCGGCGGGTCTGCGCAACACCGGCTGACCGTACGCCCGGTACGCACGCTCGAACGGGGCGGTCCTGCTACAGCGCGACGAACGTCGCCACCAGCAGGGCCGCCCCCGTCGTTCCCACGCCCCACGCCGTCCGCGCCATCCGCAGACCGCCGCCGATCACGAACCCGGCCAGCAGCAGCGCCCCGGCGAGCGGCACCCAGGCATGGAGAAAGCCCGGCAACCCCGTGCGGACCACCGCGTCGGAGCCGGGCTTCACCACCACGGGGAAACGATCCCCCTCGCGCGCCGCGACGGACCGGTCCAGGGTCACCCGCGCGCGTTCCCGCGACACCGCGTCCGGTGTGAACGACCCGGTGCACTTCTCCTCGCCGCACCCCGTCACCGTCACGGTCCCGTGGTCACGGCCCTTGGCCAGAACGATGTGGTGCGCGGTGTCCCACGACGACCACGCACCCGCGACCAGCAGCACCAGGACGACCAGTCCCATGGCCGTCCGCCGCCCCGCTGCCGCCGCGCGGTGGGAAGAGCTCCGCTTCATGGGGGCAGATCCTTGGCCAGACCCGCACCGCCGGTCAACCTATGGCCGGAAAACGTCCCAGGAGCATCAGGAATGTCAGGAGTTGTGCGCGGCGGGGGAGTGTGACCAACCGGGCACGGCCCTCAGGAGTTGTACGCGCTCTGCGCCCGCTCAAGACCCTCCGCGAGCAGACACTCCACCGCGTCCGCCGACCGGTCCACCAGGAACTCCAGCTCCTTGCGCTCCGTCGACGAGAAGTCCTTCAGCACGAAGTCCGCGACCTGCATCCGCCCCGGCGGCCGCCCGATCCCGAACCGCACCCGGTGATAGTCCGGCCCCATCGCCTTCGTCATCGACTTCAGCCCGTTGTGCCCGTTGTCCCCGCCGCCCAGCTTCAGCCGCAGCGACCCGTAGTCGACGTCCAGTTCGTCATGGACCGCCACGACATGGTCCGTCGGCACCTTGTAGAAGTCCCGCAGCGCCGTCACCGGACCGCCCGACAGGTTCATGTACGACATCGGCTTCACCAGCACCACCCGTCGGCTCGCCGGACCCGGCGGACCGATCCGCCCTTCCACGACCTGCGCCTGTGCCTTCTGCGCCCGCTTGAACTTCCCGCCGATCCGGGTCGCCAGCAGATCGGCGACCATGAACCCGACGTTGTGACGGTTCGCCGCGTAGTCGGGACCCGGGTTGCCCAGGCCCACGATGAGCCAGGGGTCGGTGGCGTCGGACATCAGCGCTCGGTCTCCTCACATACGGCTTGCGGCACAGGACATACGGCTTACTGCACAGGCAAACGGGGCGGCGGCTCCCGGAAGGGAACCACCACCCCGTCAGTCAAGCAGGTGGAACAGAAGCGGTGCGGGGGGGAGCGCGAGGCTCAGGCCTCGGCGGTCTCGCCCTCGGCGGCCTCGCCGGCGGCCGGCTCCTCGGCCTGTGCGGCGACGACCTGGATCACGATGGCGTCCTCGTCACCGGCGAGCACGGAGCCCTTCGGCAGCGGGATGTCCTTGGCGACGATCGAGTCACCGGCGTCCAGGCCCGCGACGGAGACCGTGACGGACTCGGGGATGTGGGTGGCCTCGGCCTCGACCAGCAGGGTGTTCTGGACGAACTCCAGCAGGTTGGCGCCCGGCGCCAGGTCGCCCTCGACGTGCACCGCGATCTCGACCTCGACCTTCTCGCCGCGCTTCACGGTCAGCAGGTCGACGTGCTCGATGGTGCCCTTGAGGGGGTGACGCTGCACGGCCTTCGGGATGACCAGCGCGTCCTTGCCGTCGATCTCCAGACCGATCAGCACGTTGGCCGTACGCAGGGCGAGCAGCAGGTCGTGGCCCGGCAGCGTGACGTGGACGGGCTCGGCGCCGTGGCCGTAGACGACACCGGGAACACGGTCGGCGCGGCGGACACGGCGGGCGGCGCCCTTGCCGAACTCGGTACGGACCTCGGTGGCGAGCTTGATCTCGGCCATGGTGCACTCCTCGTCAGGTAGGGAGAGCCGTCGGGGGTGACGGATCTCGAACGGTCACCCGGCCCACGACAGGCCTGCTACGAAGAGCGCGTCGATAACGGACCGCCGTACACACGGGTACGGCCTCCCTCGCCGAGCAACTCGCTGAGTCTACCCGGCGGGGAGGCCGCACCCCAAAGTGGATCAACAGGGACCGCCAGTGGATCGGCGGGAACCGCTCAGGCGGTCAGCCCTGCTCCTCGAAGAGGCTCGTCACCGAACCGTCCTCGAACACCTCACGCACCGCGCGCGCGATCGTCGGCGCGATCGAGAGCACCGTGATCTTGTCCAGCTCCAGCTCGCCCGGCGTCGGCAGCGTGTCCGTGAACACGAACTCGCTCACCTTCGAGTTCTTCAGGCGGTCGGCCGCCGGACCCGACAGCACACCGTGCGTCGCCGTCACGATGACGTCCTCCGCACCGTGCGCGAACAGGGCGTCCGCGGCGGCGCAGATCGTGCCACCGGTGTCGATCATGTCGTCGACGAGCACACAGACCCGGCCCTCGACGTTACCGACGACCTCGTGGACGGAGACCTGGTTGGGCACGTCCTTGTCGCGGCGCTTGTGCACGATCGCCAGCGGGGCGTCCAGCCGGTCGCACCAGCGGTCGGCTACCCGCACGCGGCCCGCGTCCGGGGAGACGATCGTCAGCTTGGTGCGGTCGACCTTGGCGCCCACGTAGTCCGCCAGGATCGGCAGCGCGAACAGGTGGTCCACCGGGCCGTCGAAGAAGCCCTGGATCTGGTCCGTGTGCAGATCGACGGTGAGGATCCGGTCCGCACCCGCCGTCTTCATCAGGTCCGCCACCAGGCGGGCCGAGATCGGCTCGCGGCCCTTGTGCTTCTTGTCCTGGCGGGCGTACCCGTAGAACGGCACGATCACCGTGATGGAGCGGGCCGACGCGCGCTTCAGCGCGTCCAGCATGATCAGCTGCTCCATGATCCACTTGTTGATCGGAGCCGTGTGGCTCTGGATCAGGAAGCAGTCCGCGCCACGTGCCGACTCCTGGAACCGCACATAGATCTCACCGTTGGCGAAATCGAAAGCCTTCGTCGGTACGAGACCGACTCCCAGCTGATGGGCGACCTCCTCGGCAAGCTCGGGGTGGGCGCGGCCGGAGAAGAGCATCAGTTTCTTCTCGCCGGTCGTCTTGATCCCGGTCACAGCACAGTCTCCTCAGACGTGTATCTGGCGCTGCACGCATAGGTCCCGATGTGCAACGAGCCAGCCGAAATGGGGTGAGCATCTATCACGGTACGCCGTCACCGGCGTACCTGTTTCCGGTCAGCTTTGCCCGTCGGGCTCCTGCGGCGACGCCTGAGCGGCCTGCGCGGCTGCGCTGCCCGGACGCTTCCGGGCCACCCAACCCTCGATATTCCGCTGCTGGCCCCGTGCCACGGCCAGCGAACCGGACGGCACGTCCTTCGTGATGACCGACCCGGCGGCGGTGTAGACGCCGTCCCCGACCGTGACCGGTGCCACAAACATATTGTCCGCACCGGTACGGCAGTGAGAACCGATCGTCGTGTGGTGCTTGGCCACACCGTCGTAGTTCACGAACACGCTCGCCGCACCGATGTTGGTGTGGTCGCCGATGGTCGCGTCGCCCACGTAGCTCAGGTGCGGGACCTTGGTCCCCTCGCCGACCGTGGTGTTCTTCAGCTCGACATACGTACCGGCCTTGGACTTGGCCCCCATCCGCGTCCCCGGCCGCAGATACGCGTACGGACCCACCGACGCCCCCGGCCCGATCTCGGCCGAGTCCGTCACGGTGTTGTCGACCCGGGCGCCCGGGTGGACGACGGTGTCCTTGAGCCGCGAGTTGGGCCCGACCTCGGAGTCCTCCCCGAGGTGCGTGGAGCCGAGCAGCTGCGTCCCCGGGTGCACGATCGCGTCCCGCTCGTACGTCACGGTCGCGTCGATCAGTGTGGTCGCCGGGTCCACGACGGTCACGCCGGCGAGCATGGCCCGCTCCAGCAGCCGCTCGTTCAGCAGCCGGCGGGCCTGGGCCAGCTGGAGCCGGTTGTTGATGCCGAGGATCTCGCGGTGGTCGCCTGCCACGGAAGCCCCGACGCGGTGCCCGGCCTCGCGGAGGATGGACAGCACGTCGGTGAGGTACTCCTCGCCCTGGCTGTTGTCGGTGCGCACCTTGCCCAGCGCGTCGCCCAGCAGCCGTCCGTCGAACGCGAACACCCCGGAGTTGATCTCGGAGATCGCCCGCTGCTCCTCGGTGGCGTCCTTGTGCTCGACGATCTCGGTGACCGCGCCGGTGGCGGGGTCCCGCACGATCCGCCCGTAGCCGGTGGAGTCCGGGACCTCGGCGGTCAGGACGGTCACCGCGTTGGCGTCGGCGGCGTGGGTGGCGGCGAGTGCGCCGAGCGTCTCGCCGGAGAGCAGCGGGGTGTCGCCGCACAGGACGATCACGGTTCCGTCGACGGTCCCGCCGAGCTCTTCGAGCCCCATGCGGACGGCGTGCCCGGTGCCGTTCTGCTCGGCCTGGAAGGCGGTGCGCACGGGGGCTTCACCGGCGTTCAGGTGTGCGGTGACCTGTTCGCCGGCGTGGCCGACGACCACGACGAGGTGCTGGGGGGCCAGCTCACGGGCGGCGGCGACGACATGTCCGACGAGCGAGCGCCCGGAGATCTCGTGCAGAACCTTGGGGGTCTTCGACTTCATGCGGGTGCCCTCACCCGCTGCGAGGACGACGACGGCTGCCGGGCTGGTTGCGCTCACGGATGTGCCCTTCGGCTTCGGGTGGTGGTCATCCGCAGGATACCGGGGGTGTTTCGGCGGGAAACGGGGGCGGGCCCCGACCGGTGTGGTCGGGGCCCGCGTGTCGAAGCTCCCCCATCAGGATTCGAACCTGAACAGACGGTACCAAAAACCGCAGTGCTGCCTGATTACACCATGGGGGATCAATTCCGAGTGAACCGGACATTGCATCGGCTCACCGGATCGGCACCCAACACTATGCCGTACCAAGCCCCTTCTGTGCGACGACGGGAACGACGGAGAGGGGGCGGTGCTCGTCGAGGTCGGACGGCGTCCGGCGCTCCTGCCCGAACGCAAAACGTCCTGTTGCCGGTCACCCGGAATTGAGATGCGTCCGCCCGTAGGCTGGATGCCATGACCGCAACGGGGGCAGACCGGGAGGCGGCGGGATCGACCACCCGCGGCTACTGGTGGTGGGAGCGGCGACGGAGTGTCGCCCTGGACGTGGGTCTGGCGCTGGTATCGGCGCTGGAGTGTGGCCTGGAGGGGGTGGAGTTCGCCCGGAACACCGGGATCCCGGTGCCGGTGGGCGTCGTGTTCGGGCTTCTCGCGGGTTCGGTGCTGCTGGTGCGCCGGCGGTGGCCGATCGTCGTGGTGCTGCTGACGATCGCGATGACGCCCGCCGAGATGGGCTTCCTGATGGCGCTGGTCGGCCTGTACACCCTGGCCGCGTCCGAGGTGCCGCGCCGGATCACCGTCGTGCTGGCGAGCATGGCGCTGGTGGGCACGTTCATCATCACGTACGTACGGCTGCGGCAGAGCGTGGCCGAGCAGACCGACTTCGGTCCGGGGGACTGGTACGTCCCCCTGATGTCCGTCTTCATGGCGGTGGGCCTCACGGCCCCGTCCGTGCTCCTCGGCCTCTACATAGGGGCCAGACGCCGTCTGATGGAGAGCCTGCGCGAGCGGGCCGATTCGCTGGAGCGGGAGCTGTCGCTGCTCGCGGACCGGGCCGAGGAGCGGGCCGAGTGGGCGCGTACGGAGGAGCGGACCCGGATCGCCCGCGAGATGCACGACGTGGTGGCGCACCGGGTGAGTCTGATGGTGGTGCACGCCGCCGCCCTCCAGGCCGTCGCCCCGAAGGACCCGGCGAAGGCCGTGCGCAACGCGGCGCTGGTCGGGGACATGGGCCGGCAGGCGCTGACGGAGCTGCGCGAGATGCTCGGGGTGCTGCGGACGGGGGAGGCGCTGACCGCGCCGGCCGCGGCGGGCCGGGTTCCCCTGGCGTCGGTACGGCAGGCGGCCGCGGCGGCGGCCGCCCCCGCCGCGACGGAGGACGGGCCCCGGCTGCACGAGCTGGAGGCGCTGGTGGCGCAGTCGCGGCAGGCGGGGATGGTGGTGGAGCTGACGGTCCACGGCGAGCTGCGGCCGTACCCGCCGGAGGTGGAGCAGACGGCGTTCCGGGTGGTGCAGGAGGCGTTGACGAACGTCCACAAGCACGCGGCGGGCGCGAAGACGTGGGTACGGCTCGCGCATCGGGAGGCCGAGGTCGCGATGCAGGTCGAGAACGGTCCGTCGGACGCGGCGGCGGCGGACGCGGGGTTGCCGAGCGGGGGAACGGGTTGGTGGGGATGCGGGAGCGGGTGCTGGGGCTGGGCGGCGTGTTCGTCTCGGGCCCCACGGACGCGGGGGGCTTCCGTGTCTCGGCGGTACTCCCGGTGGGGCCCACCGCTTAGGCCCGTGGCGCCTGGCCTTTTCAGCCCGTCCGGTGCGCGGAGGGCGGCCCACCTCTGCCTGCGGGGCGCGTGAGGAAGTGGGCTCAGGCCGACGTCAGGCGCGGCGGCTGCGTGCCCGTCACCAGCGTGGCCAGCGCCTCGTCGATGTCCTGGCCCAGGAACCAGTCCCCGGTGTGATCGATGCTGTAGACCCGCCCCTCCGTATCGATCGCCAGCACCGCCTGCTCCTCCCCCTCCGCCCCCAGCGGGCTGACCTCCGTCTCCAGGGCCCGGCCGAGGTCCCCGAGCGTACGGGCCAGGTGCAGGCCGCTCAGGGGGTCGATCCGTACCGCCGTGGGCGCGATGTGGCGGCCCGGCGCGGCCGCGGTGATGCGGAGGCCGCCGAACTCCGCCCACGCCTCGACCGCGGCCGGGAACACGGCGTGCCGGTGGCCGGCCGGGGAGGCATGGGAGCGCAGGGCGTCGGCCCACTCCTCCGCCTGGCGGATGTCCCAGCGCCCGGGCTGCCAGCCCGCCTCACGCAGGGCGGCGTCGACGGCGACGGGGAAGCGGGTGGTGGTGGAGGTGTGCTGCTGGCGGTCGTGCATCGGTGGGCGGTCAGCCCTTCTCGGCGGTGGTCGCGGCGCCGGTGGAGGTCAGGTCGACGGGGCGTACGCCGAAGTGGGACAGGAGTGCGGAACAGGACCGGCAGGGCGGTGCGTAGCTGCCGTGCAGCGGGTCGCCGTCCTCGCGGATGCGTCGCGCGGTGATCCGCGCGTGCTTGAGCGCGCGCCGCGCCTCCCCGTTGGTCAGGGGTTTTCGCTGGGCCCGCTTGGAGCGCCCGGTCTCGGCGGCGGTGAGCTGGCGGGAGAGCAGTATCGCCTCGGGGCAGCGGCCGGTGAAGCGTTCGCGCTGGCCGCTGGTGAGGGCGTCGAGGAAGTCCTGGACGAGCGGGTGCAGCACCGGCGGCTGGTCCCCCTTGCCCGCAGTGCAGGTCAGCGTCTCGCCGCGGACGGACAGCGCGGCGGCCACGGCGGGGAGGATCCCGTCGCGGCGGTGGAGCAGTCGGGGCGTACGGCTGGTCCCGGTACTGCTCCAGCTGAGGCGCGGATCCCCTGATGTGACGGTTTGTGCTGAATGCATCGTGTTGACGTCCCTCCCTGCAATCCCCCGAGTTGCGGGGACAGCCTGCCAAATGTGCCGGGTGGTGGGGAAGCTGGGGCAGGGAAACGTGTCTGCGTGTCGCCCGCGGGTGCGAGACCGTCGCCTCACCGTCACACGGATGTGACCGTTCGTGACGGAACCGGCGGGACGGGATCCCCTGCTGCCCCACGGCTTAGGCTGTGCGGAACACCGGACGCAGCAGGGGGCATCAGCCATGACGACAGGTCGGCTCGGGCAGCAAGCCGCGCCACCGAACGCCGCCTATGCCGGGCAGGTCGTGAATTTCCCGGATCCGGTCCGGGCGTCCCGGCACCCCGGTGGGGTGCGGATGGACGGGAGCGGCCACCCGGTTCTCTCGCCGTACGCGCGCGCCGCGGCGGAGATCGCCGATCCGCCTCCGGGCTTCGGTATCGACGAGCTGCGCCTGACCGACTACGTGTCGGCGAACGCGGCGATGGCGGCGAGCGGCCATGACCTGTGGGACACGATTCCCGCGGTGGCGACCCCGCACGGCTGGACGTGGCACCACGTGCCCGGCGGCCGGCGGATGGAGCTGGTGCCGGTCGAGGTGAAGGCGCTGCTGCGTCATCACGCCGGCCTCGCGGGTACGGACGTGGACCAGCACCGGCGTGGCACGCGCCCGTTGCAGGAGACCCGTCCGGCGCACTTCCGGCTGCCCAAGGGCGCCGGCGCGGTGACCGAACAGCAGGTCCAGGGGGTCGAGGAGGACCTCGGCTACCGGCTGCCCGGCGCGTACCGCTCGTTCCTCAAGGCGGCGGGAGGTTCCGCCCCGGTGGGCGCGGCGCTGGACGCGGAACTGGGGCTGCTGGTGGACCAGCCGTTCTTCACGGTGCGTGACGAAGCCGCGATGAACGACCTCGTGTACGTGAACAAGTGTCTGCGGGATCACTTCACCAAGGACTTCCTGGGCGTCGCGTTCGTCCAGGGCGGGATTCTCGCCGTGAAGGTGCGCGGCCAGGATGTCGGCTCGGTGTGGTTCTGCCCGTACGACGACGCCCGGGATCAGGACGGCTGGAGTGTCCAGGAGCGTGTGGAGCGGCTGTTGCTGCCCTGCGGTACGGACTTCGACGCCTTCCTGGAGCGGCTGGCGGGCAATCCGCCGGAGCTGGAGACCGTGGCGAACCTGATGGTGGACGGTGGCTTCGCGCGCGCCGTCCCGGTGGAGGGGTGAGCGCGGTGGTGACTTTCGCGCAGGCGCAGGAGCGGGCGGACGAGTGGGTCAACGGCGACGTGCCCGCGTACCAGCACCGTGAGGTGCGCGTCCGTGAGTTCGAGCTGGGTTTCGTGGTCTGGGCCGAGGACCGGCCGGAGGGCCCCGTCTCGGACGGGGGCCGTCAGCGGCTGGTGATCGCCCGGGACAGCGGTGAGGCGACGCTGTGGCCGGGGCTGCCGGTGGGCGAGGTCATCCGGCGGTACGAGGAGGAGTACGGGGCTCCGGCGGGTGCGACGGCCGCTGCTCCGGAGCCGCCGCAGCGGGTGGATCTGAACCAGACGTCGTTCCTGCTGACGCCGCCGGAGTGGCTCCAGGAGGCGGCGGACAAGCTGGGGATCCCGGACCATCGTGCGGAGCGCCGGGAGGCGGAGGCGGCGGAGGCCGCTGAGCCGTCCCCGTCGTCGGCGTCGTCCGCGTCCCCGTCAGAGCCGCAGGACTCGCCCGGGGCCCCGTCCCCGGTCCCGCCTCCGGCCGCGGCGGCGTCGGACCGGCCCTCCGGTCCCGCCTCCGCCGACGCGACGCCGCCGCCCCCCTCCCCTTCTTCCGGGGGCTCCGGCGCGTCGTGGCCCGCCGCCGGCGGTGGCGCGGCCTACGAGCCGACGGCTTCCGACGGTGTGCCCGCCGGGGCGACCCCGTGGGCCGGTACGGACACCAACTCCGACTCCGACGACGCGGCGGTCCCGCTGCCCGCGACGGTGTTCGCACCGCCGCTGTCGGGGACGGACGACGAGGAGACCCCGCCGCCGGTCGTCCCGGCGGAGGCGCCCACCGCGCTGATGTCCGGGGGCAGCCAGCTGCCGCGTACGCAGGTGGCGCCGGCGCTCCGACCGGAGCAGGGCGCCCCGGACGAGGCCGGTGACATCGCCGACGCGGCCACCAGCAAGGCCGTGGTGCCGCCGCGCGGGGCGCGTGGGGGCGGTCCGTCGACCCCGCCGCCGCCCGGCGCCCCGGGCGTTCCCGGGATGCCGCCCGGAGCGACGCCGCCGCCTTCGGGTCCGGGTGCGCCCGGAGCTCCCGCGGGCGGGTACGTCCCGACGCAGCTGGTCTCCCAGCTCGGCCCGCCCGGTGCCACCCCGCCCGGCCCGCCGCCGGGTTCCACTCCGCCGCCCGGTCCACCCGGCCCGCCCGGCCCGCCCCCGCCCCCCGGCTCCACGCCGCCCCCGGGTGGCGGGGTGCACCACGCCGCGACGATGCTCGCCGACGGGAGCAGCATCGGTGCGGGCGTCCCGGGCGCGCCCAGGCCGCCGGGCCCGCCCGGTGCCCCGGGTGCCCCGCAGCCTCCCGGTCCCCCCGGTCCGCCGCCGGGTTCCACGCCGCCTCCGGGCAGCGGGGTGCACCAGGCCGAGACGATGTTCGCGGCTCCGGGCCAGGTCGGCCCGCCCGGTCCGCCCGGAGCCCCGGGCGGTTCACCGGCCGGCCCTCCCGGTTCCGTACCGCAGCCGCCCGGTCCGCCCGGACCGCCGCCCGGCGGGCACACCCCGCCGCCTCCGGCGTACGGCTATCCGCAACAGCCCACCGGTCAGCCGACCGTGGGCCCCGGCTACCAGGCCGTGCTGCGGTTCCGGGCCCCGGACGGCAGCGAGCAGCAGCTGATCCGCCGCTCGGCGCCGGGCACCCCGCACCCCGAGTGGCAGATGCTGCACGAGCTGCGGGCGATGAACGTGCCGCCGCAGCAGGTCATCGAGCTCCACACGGAGCTGGAGTCCTGCGAGCTGCCGGGCGGGTACTGCGCGCGGATGATCCGGGAGACCTGGCCGCAGGTCCGGATCACCAGCGTCGCCCCGTACGGCACCGATCACGCCAGCCGGCAGCAGGGCATGCAGCATCTGCTGACGCACCAGGGCGAGCTGCACCAGGTCGCGGACGGCCCGGCGCGGCCCGCGCCGGTGCGGGCGCCGCTGCCGCAGACGCCGCCCGCGCCCGCGCTGCCGCCGGAGGCGATCGCCGAGGAGCTGGCGCAGGCGTTCGGTCCGCAGGGCATCCTCCGGTTCGACCAGCGTGCGGTGTCCCGTCAGGGGGTGCCGGAAGTGGTCGCGCGCACCCTGGTGTGGGCGGGGCTGCCCGCCGATTTCGGGCCGTTCTTCTGGGCGCAGCCGGGGCAGCCGGTGGTGCCGACCCTGGCCGAGCTGGCCGCCCAGCGGCAGGTGCAGCCCGCGTCGGACGCGGGGTCGTACCTGGTGATGGGTACGGACTTCGGCCGGGCGGTCTGTGTGCAGTACGGCACGGCGAACATCGTGGCCGTCCCGGTGGAGGCGGGGCCCGGCGGGCAGCCGGTACCGCCCCAGTTCGTGAACACCGGGCTGCCCGAGTTCGTGCGGTCGATGGCGCTGCTGGGCCGGATGTGGCGGCTGCGGTACGGGCTGAACCCGGAGCAGGCGGGCCGTTGGACCGTCGACTTCCAGGCACAGCTGGTGGCCCTGGACCCGGCGGCGCTGGCGTCGCCGGAGAGCTGGTGGTCGGTGCTGCTGGAGCAGATGTGGGACGGCTTGATCTGATCTGACCCGGTCTGCCGGCCCGATCCGGCGGCCCGGCACCCTGGTCCGGCCGAGGCGCCCGAACCCTTCCCGGGTTCGGGCGCCTCGCTGTGTGCCGGTTCGCCCGGATCTGTGATGCCGGTCGCTTCCGGCCTGAATGCGGCTGATCGATTCCGACTTCCGGCACCAATTGCCGCATCCTTGACGTATCGCGGTGGGTCGGTGGACCGGTGGGTCGGAGAGAGGTTTCAGGGATGCGTGCTGGACCGGTGTCCGCGTTCGACGTCGTCGGTGTCCGGGGGAAGGGCTACCGCCCGGAGCAGGTGGACCGTGTGGTGGCCACCCTGACGGCCGAGCGGGACGGAGCGCTCGCCGAGGTCGCGCGGCTGACCGGCCGGGTGGAGGAGCTTCTCGCCGAGGCGGCCCGGCTGGCGGAGACCGTCGCGGCGCTGCCCGTGCAGGACTACGCGGAGCTGGGGGAGCGGGCGCAGCGGATCCTGGCCCTGGCCGAGGAGGAGGCCCGGGCGCTGGAGGCGGAGGCCGTGGCGGCGGGCCAGGCGCTGCGGGACGAGGCGGAGACGGCGGGCCGGGCCGCAGCCGATGCGGCGCGCGAGGCGGCCGACGCGGTGCGCGAGGCGGCGGTCCGGGCGGCGGAGGAGCGGGTCGCCGAGGCGGTCCGGGAGGCGGAAGCGCTGCTGGCGGCGGCCCGGCAGGACGCCGAGGAGGTGCGGGCGGCCGCCGCGTCGGTGATGGCGGCGACCCGTGACCGTACGGCGAGTGTGCTGGCCCACCAGGAGCAGGAGCACGCGGAGCGCCGCAAGGCGGCCGAGGCCGAACTGGCCGCCGAGGAAGCCGCGCTGGAGGCCCGGCACGCAGAGCTGACCGAGCGTGCCCAGGCGCTGCTCGCGGAGGCGGGCCGGCATCTCGCCGCCACGCAGGAGGCCGCCCGGCACGGCCAGGAGGACGCGGAGGCGCGGGCGGCGGAGCTGCTGGCCGAGGCCCGGGTCCGGGAGGAGCGGGTGGTCCGGGAGACGGAGCGGATCCTGCGGGAGCACGAGGAGGGCCGCGAGGAGGTCCAGGCGCACATGGCGCACGTACGCAGCTCGCTGGCGGCGCTGACGGGGCGCGTGACGTCGACGGAGAACGAGCACGACAACGAGCACGAGCACGAGCAGGAGAACGAGAGGGCCTGAGCACCCGAGTCTCCGAAGCCGGGCGTCGGCGCGGGCACGGCGAAGCGGTCCGGTTTTCCGTCGTGGAATTGGCCCGGGATACCGAACCGTTCGCGGCCTACGGTGGTGATCGTTCCTCCCGGAGAACGTCCAGGAGGGCACGACAGCCCACTTGTTGAGGAGTTCCGCATGCTGCGACGTCGTATCGGAGGGCCCACCGGTCCCCAGGCCGGCGCTCTGGCCCTGGGCACGCTGCCGTTCGGCACCACGGTGGACGAGAAAACGTCCTTCGCCATCCTGGACCGGTATGTCGAGGCGGGCGGCAACCTGCTCGACACCGCCAACGCCTACGCGTTCTGGGTTCCCGGCGGTACCGGGGACGAGAGCGAGGCGACCATCGGCCGCTGGCTCGCCGACCGGGGTGTACGCGACCAGGTGCTGATCTCCACCAAGGCCGGGGCGCGGCCGACCGTCCCCGGCACCGGTCTGGAGACGGCCGAGGGACTGTCGGGGGCGGTCGTCACCAAGGCCGCGGAGGACAGCCTGCGCCGCCTGGGCACGGACCACCTCGATGTGTACTGGTCCCATCTGGAGGACCGGACCGTCCCGTTGGAGGAGACGATCGAGGCCCTCGACTCCCTGGTCAAGGACGGCAAGGCGACCGTCCTGGGCTGCTCGAACCACGCCACCTGGCGGACGGAGCGGGCCCGCTCCGTGGCCCGCGCCGGCGGGATGACGCCCTACACCTGCGTCCAGCAGCGCTACTCCTACCTTCAGCCGCGCTTCGACCTGAGCCTGCCGGAGAGCGCGCACGTGCACGTCACGCCCGAGCTGCTCGACTATCTGCGGGCCGAGTCCGACCTGACGCTGATGGCCTACTCGGCGCTGATCTCGGGCGCGTACACCCGGGCGGACAAGCCGCTGCCAAAGGCGTACGACCACCCGGGCAGCGCGCGGCGGCTCGCGGTGCTCGGCGAGGTGGCCGACGAGTTGGGCGCGACGCCGAACCAGGTGGTGCTGGCCTGGCTGATGGCCGGTGACCCGCCGGTCATCCCGATCGTCGGTGTCAGCTCGGTCGAGCAGCTGGACGAGATCCTGGGGGCGGCGGAGCTGCGGCTTCCGGAGGAGCTGAAGGCACGCCTGGACGCGGCGGATCCCGGTCAGGCCGGCTGACCTCCGTACGCGGCGGAGCCAGGCCAGGCCGGCAGACTCCCGTACGCGGCGATCAGTCGTCCCGTACGCGACGGCTGATCGGGCCGCCCCGCACGCGCTCTACGGCGGCGGCCAGCAGCCGGACGGCTTCCGGCACCGCCTGGTCGGTGAGGTTCCCGTAGCCGACGACGAGGGTCGAGCCCGAGGCGTCCGGCCCGGGGTCCTTCGGCACCATCCGGTAGTCGTCGAGGCTCGCCAGGCGTACGTCGTCACCGGCCGCCTCCTTCACCACGGCGCCCGCCGGGCAGTCGCGCAGGGGGAGCAGCAGATGGAATCCGGCGGCCGCCCCGCCGACGGCCGTGCCGGGCAGATGTGTCGCGAGTTCGCGCAGGAGCCGGTCGCGGCGGCGCTTGTAGCGCAGCCGGGACGCGCGCAGATGCCGGTCGTAGGCACCGGAGGTGACGAAGCGGGAGAAGGCGTCCTGATCGATGACGGGGGGGGCGCCTCCGGTGTCCCGGGCGACGAGGGCCTCGGTCCAGCGGCCGGGAGCGGCGACCCAGCCCAGCCGTACGGCGGGGGAGAGCGTCTTGCTCAGCGAGCCGAGCAGGGCGACATGGTCCGGCGCCATGCCCTGGAGGGCCCCCACGGGGTGGCGGTCGTAGCGGAACTCGGCGTCGTAGTCGTCCTCCATGATCAGGCCGTCCACCTCCCGGGCCCAGTCGGCCAGTTCCGCGCGGCGGGCGGGCGCGAGGACGACGCCGGTGGGGAACTGGTGCGCCGGGGCCACGATCACCGCCCGTACGGCCGCCGCCCGGCGCAACAGGTCGACCCGCAGCCCCTGTTCGTCCACCGCGACCGGCACCGGTGTCAGGCCCGCAGCGGCCACGGTCAGGCGCAGCTGGGCCCAGCCGGGGTCCTCGATCGCGACCCGGGTGTGCCCGGCGGCCCGCAGGGTCCGGCACAGCCGCAGAACGCCGTCCAACGTGCCTGCGCAGACGACGAGTTGTTCCGGCTCGACGCGGGCGCCGCGCCCGCGCGCCAGGTAGGAGGCGAGCTGCCGGCGCAGTCGCGGCAGCCCCGCCGCGTCGGGGTAGCCCAGCTCGTCCCAGGTCAGTTCGGTGGTGGCGGCGCGGACCATGTCGGCCCAGCGTTTGCGCGGGAACGCGCGGAGGTCGGGGATTCCCGGCAGCAGGTCGAACCGGGGCGTCCAGCGCGACGGGCCCGCACCCGGGTCCCGGGGTGCGGTGATGCCCGCGTGCGCCCGCACCCGGGTGGCCGAGCCGCTGCGGGCCTCGAAGTAGCCCTCGGCCACGAGTTGGGCGTACGCCTCGGTCACCACCCAGCGGGAGCACCGCAGATCCGCCGCGAGGACGCGGCTCGGGGGCAGGGTGCTGCCCACGGCGAGTCGCCCGCTGGTGACGGCGGCCCGCAGCGCCCGGGCCAGCCGCGTGTGCAGGGGCCCTTCGGCGGGATCCGCCGGCTCCAGGAAGGTCCCCCAGGCGGGCCCGGTCCGCTCACGGTCATGCGTCACAGCCGGAGATGCTAGCGGCCGGGATGCCGTACCGCCTCGGGGAGTTCGCGACCCGTGGCTCTTGCATATACCCGTCGGTGCGAGCTGAATAAGTCATGCACCTCGCAGTTCCCGTTCTGCTTGCAAGGGAGTGGTCATGACCGTCCGAGCACCGGACATTCTGTCGCCAGAGTTCGAGAGAGACCCGTACGAGGCGTATCGCCGGATGCGGCATGACACGCCGCTCCTGTGGCACGAGGCCACCAAGAGTTACATCGTCTCGCGTTATGAGGACGTCGAGCGCGTCTTCAAGGACAAGGCCGGTGAGTTCACCACCGAGAACTACGACTGGCAGATCGAGCCCGTGCACGGGCGGACTATTCTCCAGCTCAGCGGGCGCGAGCACGCCGTACGCCGGGCCCTCGTCGCGCCCGCCTTCCGGGGCGCCGACCTGCGGGACAAGTTCTTACCGGTCATCGAGCGCAATTCACGCGAATTGATCGACCGGTTCCGCGGGTCCGGTTCCGTCGACCTGGTCGCCGACTACGCCACTCGATTTCCCGTGAACGTCATTGCGGACATGCTCGGTCTGGACAAGTCCGACTATGAGCGTTTTCACGGCTGGTATACGGCCGTCATAGCCTTTCTCGGCAATCTCTCCGGCGACCAGGAGGTGGCGCGCGCCGGTGAACGTACGCGCGTCGAGTTCGCCGAGTACATGCTGCCGATCATCCGCGAACGGAGGGAAGCGCCGGGCGACGATCTGCTGTCGACGCTGTGCACCGCGGAGGTCGACGGAGTCCGGATGAGCGACGAGGACGTCAAGGCGTTCTGCAGTCTGCTGCTCGCGGCCGGCGGGGAGACCACGGACAAGGCCATCGCCGGTATCTTCGCCAACCTGCTCACGCACCCGGACCAGTTGGCGGCGGTCCGCGCCGACCGGAGCCTGATAGCCCGCGCCTTCGCCGAGACGCTGCGCTACACCCCGCCGGTGCACATGATCATGCGCCAGTCGGCGGTGGACGTGGAGCTGAGCGGTGGCACCGTACCGGCGGGCTGCACGGTGACCTGTCTGATCGGCTCCGCCAACCGTGACGAGGACCGCTATCGCGACCCCGACGTCTTCGACATCTTCCGCGAGGACCTGAGCGCCACGAACGCGTTCTCGGCGGCGGCCGACCATCTTGCCTTCGCGCTCGGCCGGCACTTCTGCGTGGGTGCTCTGCTCGCCAGGTCCGAAGTCGAGACCGGCGTGGGCCAGTTGTTGGACGCCATGCCCGATCTGCGGCTGGCCGACGGCTTCGACCCGGTCGAGAACGGGGTGTTCACCCGGGGGCCGAAGAGCCTGCCGGTCCGTTTCACACCGGTGTCCGGCTGACGGAACGCCGTCGTCGGCGAGCGGCAGGGGCCGGTGCCGGGGCGAGCGGCAGAGGGCGGGGAACCGCCCCCTGCCGCTCGCCCCGGCCTGCTCTCCTGCGCCACCTCGAACCCCGGCCCGCTCTCCTGCGCCCTCTCGCTACGGCCGCCCGCTACTGAGCCATCGGGCTGAACCGGACCGGCAGCGCCGACAGCCCGCGCATCCAGATCGAGGGCCGCCAGGACAGCTCCGCCGGTTCGACCGCCAGCATCAGGTCCGGCAGCTGTTCCAGCAGTGTCTCCACCGCCGTACGGGCCATCACGTCGGCCAGCAGCGGCGCGGGGTAGGGGCAGCGGTGCTCGCCGCCGCTGAACGAGAGGTGCGCGGAGTTCTCGGCCCCGACGTACGCCTCCGGCCAGATCTCCGGGTCGGTGTTGGCCGCGGCGATCCCCAGGACCAGGCAGTCGCCCGCCCGGATGTGCCGGCCGCCGAGCTGGGTGTCCCGTACGGCCCAGCGGCCGATGAAGTTCTGCGTCGGGGTGTCCAGCCACAGCACCTCGTTGAGGGCCTCGCCGACGCTGAGCCTGCCGCCGGAGACGTTCACCGCGAAGCGTTCGTCCGTCAGCAGCAGCCGCAGCGTGTTGCAGATCCAGTTGGCGGTGGGCTGCTGGGCGGCGGCGATCACCGAGATCAGGTCCTGGACGATCTCCTCGTCGGTGAGCCCCGCCCCGTGCGTCACCATGCGGGAGGTGACATCGGGTCCGGGCGCCGCCCGCTTGTCCTTGACCAGTTGGCGCAGCCGGTCGCCGACGCGCCCGTAGGCCGCCACCGGGTCGTCCCCCTCGCCGGCGTCGAGCGAGATGCGCAGGTCGTCCACCAACTGCTGGGTGTCCGAGCCCGAGACCGGCATCCCGCACATCTGGACCACGGCCCGCATCGGCAGCGCGTGGACGTAGGTACTCATCAGCTCCGTCCGGCCGCTTCCGGCGAAGTCCGCGATGAGCCGCTCGGCGATGCGCCGGCAGTCCCGGGCCAGCTCGAACTGGTCGACGCCCTCCAGCGCCTCGGTGATGACACCGGCCCGGCGCCGGTGCTCGTCGCCCTCGGTGAAGAGCACCGACGGCTGGTAGCCGACGAACGGCAGGAGCGGCCAGTCCGGCGGAATGCTGTCCCACTGGTTCCAGCGGCGCGAGTCCCGGGCGAACAGCTCGTCGTGCGTGGTGACGTAGGAGAGTTCGGCGTAGCCGAGGACCAGCCAGGCCGGTACGTCACCGTCGAGCAGGACCGGCGCCACCGCGCCGTGCTTCCGCCGCAGCGAGCGGTAGAGCTCGGTGGGCGTCTGCTGGTAGGCGGCCCCGGACAGGCGTACGGCACCGGGGGCGACCGGGCAGCCGGAGGCGGCGGTGGCGTCCGGGGCGTACGGAGAGCCGAAGGGAGGATCGGAGGACGGGCTGGAGGACGGGCTGGAGGTGGTCATGGTGTCGTCTCCCGGGCGATGGCCATCGTGCGCAGATGGTCGACGAGCGTGATCAGGACGTTCTTGCTGGACGCCCGGACCCGGGCGTCGCAGTCGATCATCGGGACGTGCTCGGGCAGGGCCAGGGCCTGACGGATCTCTTCGAGGGGGTGGGCGACGTCGTCGTCGAACCGGTTGACCGCCACCACGAACGGGGTGCCGTGGTGTTCCAGCCGGTCGATCGCGTACCAGGAGTCGTCCATCCGGCGGGTGTCCACGAGGACGACCGCGCCGAGCGTGCCGGAGAACAGCCGGTCCCACAGGAACCAGAAACGCTCCTGTCCCGGGGCGCCGAACAGGTACAGCACGATGCGTTCGTTGAGGCTGATGCGGCCGAAGTCGAAGGCGACCGTGGTGGTCGTCTTGGCATCGACGCCGCTCGTCTCGTCGACGCCGACACCGGCCTGGGTCATGACCTCTTCGGTGTTCAGCGGCCGGATCTCGCTCACCGAGCGGACGAGCGTGGTCTTGCCGACGCCGAACCCTCCGACGACGACTATCTTCAGGCCGGTCTCGGCCGCGTCGGCCAGCGGGGTGCGCTGGGCGGGCAGCTCACAGCTTCCGGAGACCATGGAGCACCTCCTTCAGCAGTTCGGAGTCGGGGAGTTCGGCCCGCGAGGCGGACACGCGGGGGTGGCGGGCGGTGATCCGGCCCATGACGTGGAGGTCGTCCAGCAGGATGCGGACCACGGTGACGGGGAGGGAGAGTTCGGCGGCGATCTCGACGACGGCGGTCGGGTGGCTGCACAGTTCGAGGATCCGCGCGTGCTCGGACTGCATGCCGGGGGTCGGCCGGCTCTCGCTGACCACCAGGGTCACCAGGTCGAACGAGTCCGCGGCGCGGCTGCGTCCGCCGGTGACCGTGTAGAGCCGGTCGGGGGCTCCGGTGTCGACGGGGCGCCGGATCACGAGGTACTCCCCGGCACGGTGCCGCGTGGTGCGGCGCGCAGGTGTTCGCCGATCTGTTCGACCATCTGCGTCATCTGGTTGCCCACGATGCTGGGGTCGGCCTCCTCGGTGGCGACGACGGCCAGGTGCGCGCCCTCACCGGCCTCGACGATGAAGAGCAGGCCACCGTGGAACTCGGTCATCGAGTGGCGTACGCCGCCGGAACCGTCGCCGAACTCGATGGAGGCGCCCTGCGCCAGCGCCTGCATGCCCGAGCAGATGGCCGCCAGCTGGTCGGCCTGGTCAAGGGTGAGGTGCTCGCTCCAGCAGAGCTTGAGCCCGTCGCGGGACAGGGCCAGGGCGTGCCGTGTGCCGGGGGTCTGCTCCAGCAGCCTCTGCAGGAGCCAGGTGAGGCTGTTGTCCGTTGTCTGCATGATGAGTGACGGGACCGTGGCGCCGGGGAACCGGCCTACGGCCCGTACCTCCAATCTCGGATGTTCGGGCGAGCGCGTCCGGTGGCCCCGGACACCCTGCGGATGGCGTTCCTGGCTACGGCGCGGCGGACGGCGGCGGTACGGTCCCGGGGTCCGGCTGCTCCGCCGCCGTGTGGCCCTGGGGCCGCCGGCCGCGCTGGAAGGCGCCGAACTGCTGGCCCGCGGTGCGGGGCGGGGTGGCCCGTGGCGTGTCGCCCCGCGGGTTCGCCGAGGAGGCCGGCGCGGGCGCCCCACGGTGACGGCCCCGCTCGCGCTCCGCCTCGCCCATGGTGCGGCCGGGCGTGCGGACGGGCAGACCACCGGGGGTGGAGGCGGGGGCCGCCGGGCGGGCCGCGGGCTGCTCGGGCTCCCGGGAACGGACGACGAGGGGGTCGGGGGCCGGGGGAGCCGGTGCGGGGGCTTCGGGGAGGGAGGGCGTCGCCGGTGCGGGCGTCGGGGGCGGCGTTACGGGCGCGGGTGCGGGCGACACGGGTTCCGGCGCGAGCGCGAGTGCGGGCGCGGCCGTGGGCTCGGGCTCAGGGGCAGGGGCAGGGGCAGGGGCCGGCGCAGGCGCGGAGGCAGGGGCGGGCGCGGAGGCAGGGGCAGCCGCGGTCGGGGCGGCGGCTTCCCGGAGGCCCGGGGCGACCGCATGGCTCTCGCGGGACTCCTGCGCGATCAGATGCCTCGGCAGCAGGACGACGACGCCGGTGCCACCGCGGGAGGACGGCCGGTAGTTGACGCTGATCCGGTGCTTGAGCGCCAGCCGCCCCACCACGGCGAGACCGAGGCGTGTGCCCTGGAGGGCCGCGAGGTCGGTCGTCCGCCCGGCGACGGCGTCCGCGGCGCGCCGCATCGCCGCGTCGGCCATCTTCAGGCCGCTGTCCTCGATGGTGACGACGATGCCGGTGCCACGCTCCTCGACATAGACGTGCACCTCGTCGATGGGCGGCGAGAAATTGGCCGCGTTGTCCATCAGTTCGGCGAGCAGGTGCATCACGCCTTCGGCGGCGAAGCCGGAGACGGCGACGTTCGACGAGCAGTGCAGCCGGACCCGCTGATAGGCGGCGATCCGGCCGACCGCGCCGCGCAGGATGCTCTCCATGACGATCGGCCTGTTCCAGGCGCGGCTGGGCCGGCCACCCATCAGCAGGGCCAGGCGGTCGGTCATCAGGCCGAGCTGAGAGGTGCTGTGGTCCAGCTTCAGCAGATCGCCGAACACCTCTTCGCTGTGACGTTCCTGCATGCTGCGCAGATCGGCGAGCATGCTGACGGACTTCGCCTGGACGCGGCTGAGCGCCTTGGCGGACGCGGTCTGCGCGGCGAGGGCGCGGCGTTCGCTGAGCGCGAGCTCCCGGAGGACGGCCTCGACGGAGGCGCGCAGCAGGGGCTGTTCCGGGAGGTACGCCTCGGACTGCACCGTGGCGCCGGACTCGCCCTCACGGAGCCGGGCGGCCACACCCGGCAGGGTCTCGTGGGTGAAGCGTTCCACCTCGGAGGTCAGGGCGTGCAGTTCGTCGCGGAGCCGGGCGTTCTCCCTGCCCAGCTCGTCGTGGATCCGCGTGCTCTCGGTGCGCAGGGCAGCGGTCTGCTGCTCCTGTCCCTCGACGGTGGCCGCGAGGGCGTGCAGCAGCTTCCGCTGGCGCTGCCCGCGCGGCAGCGGGATCCGGCCGAGGGCTTCGGCGGCCGGTACTCCGCCGCGTACGAGACGGAGCAGTGCGGGGAGCGCCACGTCGGCGGTGTGGGCGGTGTCCGCTTCGAGCGCGGTCAGCGAGGTCTTGAGCCGTTCGGCCTCGGCGGTCCGGGCCGAGGCCGCCCGCTGGGCCCGGACGGCGAGGGTGTGCGCGACGGAGAGGGCGGCGGCCAGGACGACCCAGCCGGTGACCACCACCGCCACCGCCCAGCCGCGCGCCCCGGACGGAGCCAGGACCACGGCCACGGCTCCGGCGACGGCGAGCACGGACAGCACGGCCACAAGCGGCGCTCTCGCCGTCCCGGGCGCCTTCGTCGGCCTCCGCCGCTGACTGGCTGGTACGGGTTCTGGCATGGATGCGGTCCCTCAGTTCTACCGAGCGGAAGGTGTGCGGCCGCTCCGGGATGGTGCAGATCACCTGGCGAATCGGAGAAAAGCGGAAGCAGCCTTTCCTGTCAGGGTTCGACCACATCGTAGACATGCTTGTGCGGCGGTTGATCCGGTGAACGGCATAGTCCGTAGGCAGAGTGATTTTGTCGCGAAGGAGCCAGCCGAACATGAGGGTTGTGGTATTCGCGCGGCGGTGCACGGCACTGACCGGCACCGGACGGGAATGGGCCCCGGGGGAATGGTCGGGGCATATGCGTCACGTACGCCGCGAAGGGAGGACGTTCCGGGCCCGAGGAATTCTTTTCGGCCAATCCGGAAAGCCTCGCCGGATCATATCGGGCGAGGCTGTGGTGCCGGTAGATCCGGTATCGCGTCGGTAAATGCTCAGTGACACCAGTAAACCGAGTGGTGTCGAAGCGCGCGGGGGGCGCGGCGCACCGCGTCAGCGGGCGGCGACCCCGGCGATGAACGCGCTCCATGCGGCGGCGGGGACGACGAGGCCGGGGCCGGTGGGGTTCTTGCTGTCACGGACGGGGACGACGCCGGGGAATCCGTCCGCCACCTGCACGCAGTTGCCGCCCTCCTCGTTGCTGTAGCTGCTGCTGCGCCAGGCGGCGGCGGTCAGATCGGGACGGGATACTCCCTGCACGGTAATCAACCTCCAGCACGGATCGGATCAGGTCGAGCGACATCTGTGGTGGTAGTGCCATCGCCCTGAGTTGATCGTAAGTCAGATCGAACTGTTCGACCTCGTCCGGTTCCTCGGTGAGCCGGCCGTGGTGTGCCCCTTCCGTGTAGGCGATCTTCGTGCCGTCCGGCATCACCAGGACGGTGAGGGACCCGGGCAGCGCACCGTGCGCGCCTTGGTCGAACGGCAGCACCTGAAGGGTGACGTTGGGCTCCTCCGCCATCCTGAGCAGCTTCTCCGACTGGCCGCGCATCACCGCCGCTCCACCGACCGGGCGCCGGAGCACGGCCTCGTCGAGAACGATCCACAATTCCGGCCGGTCCGGGCCGGTCAGCCGCACCTGGCGGTCGAGCCGGGCCGCGACGCGCTCCTCCAGGTGCTCGGCGTCGCGCAGCGAGTGGCCCATGCTCAGCAGGGCCCGCGCGTATTCCGGGGTTTGCAGCAGGCCCGGCACGGCATGGGAGGAATACTCACGGATCACCGTCGCCCGGGCGGAGTACGCGATGAACGCCTGCGACCAGTCCGGATACGCCTCCCGGTACACGTACGGCCAGAGGTCGACCAGTAACTCGTCCGCCACCAGCTCCTTGTCCAGGACCCGGGTCAGCTCCAGCGTGGGCTTCGCACCGGTCGCGCGCTCCAGTTGGGCGATCCGGCTGCTGACCACGTGGGCGAGCGCGCCCACTTCGGCCTGGGTGAGTCCGGCCGCGACGCGGAGCTTGCGCAGGCGCGATCCGAAGAGCGCGGCCATGGAAGCCTGCGGGTCAATTGCTTTGGCCATGGCGATACTTCCGTTCCTTACGGCCTGCGCGGTAAGGCGCTGTCACCTTCCGAGGCTAGGCCGCGCCGCCGACTCTTGAGCACGGAACGTCACGGAACTCGCACGTGTGGGTGACGTGAGAAGAGTCGAGCGAGCGGATGGTCAGCATGACCGGCAAGAGGACGACCGCGGCGGCGCAGGCCGGCGCACGGGAAGATGCCCCACCCCACCCGCGCGGCTTCGGGCTGACGGCCAACGGTTACGGGAGCCTGTCGCGGCAGTTCCCCCCGACGCCCAGGGGGGCGCGGCTCGCCCGTCGCACGGTGGTGCGGCAGTTGGGGCAGTGGGGGTTCGGGCCGATGACGGACGCGTCGTGCTCGGTCGCCCTCGTGGTGGCGGAGCTGGCGGCCAACGCGGTGTGCCACGGGCGGCTGCGGGGGCGGAACTTCCATGTCCGGGTGGACTACGAGGGTCCGGCGAGCCGCTTCCGTATCGAGGTCTCGGACGCCCTGCTCGGCCGGACCCCCGAGCAGGCGACGCTTGCCCCGGAGGACGAGGAGTCGGGGCGCGGCCTGTTTCTGGTGGAGTGCCTGGCGACGAAGTGGGGGTGGGAGCCCCGGAACCCGATCGGGAAGACCGTGTGGGCGGAGGTGGCGGCGGCCCCGCCCGCCGGTGGGGGCCGGGCGCACGGATGACGATCAGGAACCGCCGACGGGCCGGGGCCCGGTCCAGCCGGTGGCGTCGACCACCTCCCGTGCGATGTCGGCGACGAGCCGTCCGTCCGTCGCGACGCGCACGGTGTCCCCATGGGCATGCTGGTCGAGAAGCCGTGCCTTCCGGAGACTGGCCCGCAACTCGTGCTCCAGCTCCGAGCCGAGTTCGCGTCCGGTCAGCCGCTCGCGGGCGGTGGCGTCGGAGGCGGTGAGCAGGACCCGTACGATCCCCACTCCTGCCCCCATGGCACGTTCGAACATGCCCGTCGTCTCCGGCAGCACGCTCATGGTGTTCGTGTAGATCAGGCGCCGGTGGCCGAGCCGGGCGTAGTTCGCCCACACGGCCGTCAGATTGCTCTCGGTGATCTTCGCGCGGCGGGGGTCTCCGTCCGGAGCCGGGTGAACCTGCCCCATGAAGTCGCCGTCGATGACCGTGTGAGCGACGGCCTCGGCGCGCAGCAGCGCCGAAACCTCCCACCCCACCGTCGTCTTCCCGACGCCGGCCCGTCCGCCGATGAGCAGCAATTCCGCGTGATCCATGGGGGCAGCGTGCCGGAGGGCGCCCGCACCACGCGAACCGATTTCGGCTGCCGCCGCCCGCGGGCGGCGGCATCAGCCGCCGTTGTGCATGATCTGGATGAGGTTGCCGCAGGTGTCGTCCAGGACGGCGGTGGTGACGGGGCCCATCTCCGTAGGCTCCTGGGTGAAGCGGACGCCGAGCTTGCTGAGCCGGTCGAACTCCGCCCGTACGTCGTCCACGGCGAAGGCGGCGGCCGGGATGCCGTCCTCGACCAGAGCCGTCGTGTACGGCTTCACGGCCGGGTGCTTGTCCGGCTCCAGGAGGAGTTCGGTGCCGTCGGGGTCCTCCGGCGAGACCACGGTCAGCCAGCGGTCCTCGCCGCCGAGCGGGACGTCGTGCTTCTTCACGAAACCGAGGACGTCCGTGTAGAAGCGCTGGGCCTTCTCCTGGTCGTCGACGAAGACGCTGGTCAGGTTGATCCTCATGGGGTGCCCTCCGGGGTTTGCGGGGTCCGCGGTGTCTTCGGTCCGAGCCATCGCCCGACGATGTGCTCAAGAGGTTCGGTGTCGAGGTCGTGGAACTTGTACCGGCCCTCGCGGCGCGTGATGACCAGGCCCGCCGACTCCAGGACGGCCAGGTGCTGGCTGACCGCCTGCCGGGACAGGCCGAGGCCGTGTCTGGTCACCAGCCGTCCGCATATCTCGAACAGCGTCTGACCGTTCCGGTCGGTCAGCTCGTCGAGGATGCGCCGCCGGGTCGGGTCGGCCAGGGCCTTGAAGACATCGTCCGCCATGACTCCACGATAGGCAAGTGGTGACTTGCCTATCAAGCGGGGGGCTCGTCCCGCTACGAAGCGGCGCCCTGCCGGCCCTGCGCCCCGGCGGTCTCGGGCACGTCCGCCACCTCGGTGATGACCGGGAAGCGGCGGGGGGCGAGGATGATCAGGGCGAGCAGGGCCAGGGCCGCGGCCCCGGCCGCCCCGACGTAGACGTAGTCCACCGCCGCGTCCACCGCCCGGCGCACGTGGTCCGTCGCCGCCGCCGAGAACGCGCCCGGGTCCTCCAGCGCGCGGGTCACCGCGTCCAGGTCGCCGGGGAGGCCGTCCACCGGGGCGTCGAGGAGGCGGGCGGCCAGGACGCCGTTGGCGACGGCCCCGAAGAGCGCCGCGCCGATGCTCTGGCCGACCTGGCGGCAGAAGAGGACCGATGCCGTCGTCGTACCGCGCTCCGCCCAGCCGACCGTCGACTGCACGCCCACGATCAGCGGCAGTTGGAACAGGCCGAGGGCCGCGCCGAGCAGCAGCATCAGGAGGGCCGGATGCCAGGGCTCGCCGGGGTAGGGGAGGAGGGGGAAGGCCAGCAGGACCAGCAGCGCCGCGCTCATGCCGATCATCGCGGTCCGCCGGAAGCCGATGCGGTTGTAGACCCGGTCGGACAGGGCCGCCGACACCGGCCAGCTCAGCGTCATCACCGAGAGCACGAACCCGGCGGCTATCGGGCCGAGACCCAGCACCGACTGGGCGTACGTGGGCAGGAAGACGGTCGGCGCGACCATCAGCAGGCCCATCGCGCCGAGCGCCAGGTTGACGGAGGCGATGGTGCGCCGTCGCCACACCCAGCCCGGAATGATCGGCTCCGCCGCCCGCCGTTCGATGACGACGGTCAGCGCGGCCAGCGCCGCGCTCGCCCCGAACAGGCCGAGCGAGGGCGCCGAGAGCCAGGGCCAGGCCACCCCGCCCTGTACGAGCGCGGTGAGCAGCAGGGTGCCGGTCGCGAAGACGGCGAGCGCGCCCGCCCAGTCGACGCGGGGCCGGGCGGCGGGCCGGGGCCGGGAGGGCTCGTGGAGATGGCGGACGACCAGCCAGAGGGCCACGGCCCCCACCGGGAGGTTGATCAGGAAGATCCACCGCCAGTCGGCGTACCCGGCGAGCAGCCCGCCGACGACCGGCCCCGCCACCGCCGACGTGGCCCACACCGTGGACAACTTCGCCTGGATGCGCGGGCGTTCCTTGAGCGGGTAGAGGTCGGCCGCGATGGTCTGCACCGTGCCCTGGAGCGCACCGCCGCCCAGCCCCTGGACGATGCGGAAGGCGATGAGCGCGGCCATGTTCCACGCGGCCGCGCAGAGGACCGAGCCGACCAGGAACAGGATGATCCCGGCGATCAGGACCGGCTTGCGGCCGAAGGTGTCGGAGAGCTTCCCGTACAGGGGGAGCGTGACGGTGACGGCCAGCAGATAGCCGGAGAAGAGCCAGGAGAAGACCGTGAGCCCGCCGAGGTCGCCGACGATCTGGGGGACGGCGGTGGAGACGATGGTGCCGTCGATGGCGGCCAGCGCCATGCCGAGCATGAGCGCCGCCACGACGGGGCGGCGGCCCCGGGGGGTGGTGACGGCGGCCGGCGCCGCGGTCTCGTCGCCCCGGCCGCGGACGGTGCCGCGGGAGCCGCCGTCGCCGTTCGGGTCCGTGCCGCCTGAACTCCCGTCGCCCCGGCCCGTACCGTCGCGGCCGTCCCGGCTCGTGCCGCCGTCCCGGCCCGTGCCGCCCGCCTCCGTGTCGCCCGTGTTCGCGTCGCTCTCGCCGTCCGTGCCGCTCACCGGATTCCTTCCCTATGCACGTATCTCCGGTGGCACTGTCTCATCGATGGGGCGCCGAGGGGGAGCCCCTGACCCTTCTCCGCCAGAGGGACGAGTTCCCCTAGGGGGCGCCCCCTCATAGTGGCCAGGGCCCGTTCCTCCCGGCGGAGGACGTGGTGGCGGGGGCCTTCTCCTTAACCTCTTCTTACGTCGCCGCTACGGCTCACCGCAGGGGGGTGGGTGGGGAAAACCCCACCTGAAGACTGCGCTGAGCACCATCGCGCCGGGGGCGGTCCGGAACACAGAATCGGAACGTACTCAGCGACGTCCAGTCATCGACCGACATAGGAGAAAAACCGTGACAACGGCTGTGACCATTCCCAGGCACGGGGGCACTGGAGGGCGTACGGCCGTTGCGGCACGGGCGCGGCAGGTCGTGAAGGCCTACGGCACCGGCGAGACCCGGGTCGTCGCGCTCGACCACGTCGACGTGGACATCGCCCGCGGGCAGTTCACGGCGATCATGGGCCCGTCCGGCTCCGGCAAGTCGACCCTGATGCACTGCCTGGCCGGGCTCGACACGGTCACGTCGGGCGAGATCTTCCTCGACGAGACCGAGATCACCAAGCTGAAGGACAAGAAGCTCACCCAACTCCGGCGCGACCGGATCGGGTTCATCTTCCAGGCGTTCAACCTGCTCCCGACGCTCAACGCGATCGAGAACATCACGCTGCCGATGGACATCGCCGGCCGCAAGCCCGACGCCGCCTGGCTCCAGCAGGTCGTGGAGACCGTCGGGCTCGCCGAGCGCCTCAAGCACCGCCCCACCCAGCTCTCCGGCGGCCAGCAGCAGCGCGTCGCCGTCGCCCGGGCGCTCGCCGCCCGGCCGGAGATCATCTTCGGTGACGAGCCCACCGGAAACCTGGACTCCCGCGCCGGGGCCGAGGTCCTCTCCTTCCTCCGCAGGTCGGTCGACGAGCTGGGCCAGACCATCGTCATGGTCACCCACGACCCCGTGGCCGCCTCCTACGCGGACCGGGTGCTGTATCTCGCCGACGGTTCCATCGTCGACGAGATGCTGAACCCGACCGCCGAGCAGGTCCTCGACCGCATGAAGCACTTCGACGCACGCGGGCGGACGTCATGACTGTCTGGAAGACCTCCGTGCGCAACTTCTTCGCGCACAAGGGCCGGATGGCCCTCTCCGCCGTGGCGGTGCTGCTGTCCGTGGCGTTCGTCTGCGGGACGCTCGTCTTCACCGACACGATGAACACCACGTTCGACAAGCTCTTCACCATCTCCTCGCCCGACGTCACCGTCAGCCCGAAGAGCGCGGAGAGCGACGACGAGCAGCCCGACAGCGGCAAGCCCGCCTCGCTGCCCGCCTCCGTGGTCCAGCAGGTCGAGAAGGCCGACGGGGTGGCGCGGGCCGAGGGCTCCGCCTTCTCCATGGCGGTCACCGTCGTCAACAGCGACAACAAGAACATGGGCTCCGACACCGGCGCCCCCACCATCGCGAGCAACTGGACCAAGAACGACCTGCGTTCGATGGAGATCACCTCCGGGCACGCACCCCGCGGTCCCACCGAGGTGATGGTCGACGCCGACACGGCGAAGAAGCACAAGCTCACGATCGGCGACGAGCTGCGCACCATCGCCGCCACCGGTGACCTCAAGGCGAAGATCAGCGGCATCGCGTCCTTCACCGTCACCAACCCGGGCGCGGCCGTCGTCTACCTCGACACCGCCACCGCGCAGAAGCACCTGCTGGGCGCCCCGGACGTCTTCACCCAGATCCTCGTGACGGCCGAGAGCGGCGTCAGCGACACCCAGCTCAAGAAGAACGTGGCCGCCGCCCTCGACGGCACCACCGGGTACAAGCTCCAGACCCAGCAGGAGGCCGCCGACGCCAACAAGGACGACATGGGCGCCTTCCTGGACGTCATGAAGTACGCGATGCTCGGCTTCGCCGGAATCGCCTTCCTCGTCGGCATCTTCCTGATCGTCAACACCTTCTCCATGCTGGTCGCCCAGCGCACCCGCGAGATCGGCCTGATGCGGGCCATCGGCTCCAGCCGCAAGCAGGTCAACCGGTCCGTGCTCCTGGAGGCCGTCCTCCTCGGCATCGTCGGCTCCGTGCTCGGCGTCGCGGCCGGCGTCGGCCTCGCCGTCGGGCTGATGAAGATGATGAGCGCCGTCGGGATGACGCTGTCCACCGAAGACCTCACCGTCGCCTGGACGACCCCGACGATCGGCCTCGTGCTCGGTGTCGTCGTCACCGTCCTCGCCGCGTACATCCCGGCCCGCCGGGCCGGCAAGGTCTCCCCGATGGCCGCCCTGCGCGACGCCGGGACCCCCGCCGACGGCCGCTCCGGCTGGATCAGGGCCGGTATCGGTCTCTTCCTGACGGCGGCGGGCGGCGCGGCCCTGTGGGCGACGACCCAGGCGGACAAGGCCACCGAGGGCTCCCTGTTCCTCGCCCTCGGCGTGCTGCTGACCCTCATCGGCTTCATCGTGATCGGCCCGCTCCTGGCGGGCGTCGTGGTGCGCGGGCTGAGCGTCGTCGTCCTGCGGCTCTTCGGCCCGGTCGGCCGGCTGGCCGAGCGCAACGCCCTGCGCAACCCCCGGCGTACGGGGGCGACCGGCGCCGCCCTGATGATCGGGCTCGCCCTGGTGGCCTGCCTCTCCGTCGTCGGGTCCTCCATGGTGGCCTCGGCCACCGAGGAGCTCGACAAGTCGGTCGGCGCGGACTTCATCGTCCAGGACGGCAGCACCGGCCGCCCGATCGTGCCCCAGGCCGCCGACGCCGTGCGCGCCGTCCCCGGCCTGGAGCACATGACCGACTACACCTTCGTCAAGGCGAAGATCACCGCCCCGAACGGTAAGACGGAGGACGAGGGGCTCGTCGCCGCCGACCCGACGTACCAGCAGGACGTCCGCCGCACGGTCGTCTCCGGTGACCTCGCGAAGGCGTACGGGAAGAACGCCATGTCCGTCGGCGACGCGTACGCCGAGCGGCACGGGATCAAGGTCGGCGACACGATGACCGTCGCCTTCAAGGCGGGCGAGACCGCGAAGCTCAAGGTCGCGGCCATCACCTCCGACGACACCAACATCGACCGCGGCGCGATGTACACCAACCTCACCACGGCGGCGTCCTACGTCCCGGCCGACCGGATGCCGCAGAACGTGGTCATGTTCGCCAAGGCCGAGGAGGGCAAGGAGAAGGAGGCGTACGCGGCGCTCAAGAGCGCCATCGCCGAGTACCCGGTCTACCAGGTCCAGAACCAGGCCGACTTCAAGGAGCAGCTGAAGGACCAGATCGGCCAGCTGCTGAACATCGTGTACGGCCTGCTCGCCCTGGCGATCATCGTCGCGGTGCTCGGTGTGGTGAACACCCTCGCCCTGTCCGTCGTCGAACGGACCCGTGAGATCGGCCTGATGCGCGCCATCGGGCTCTCCCGCCGCCAGCTGCGCCGCATGATCCGGCTGGAGTCCGTGGTCATCGCCCTCTTCGGTGCGCTGCTCGGACTCGGACTCGGGATGGGCTGGGGCACCGCGGCCCAGAAGCTGCTGGCGCTGGAGGGCCTTGAGGTCCTGGACATCCCGTGGCCGACGATCCTCACGGTCTTCGCCTGCTCCGCCCTGGTCGGACTGTTCGCCGCCCTCGTCCCGGCCTTCCGGGCGGGCCGGATGAACGTCCTGAACGCCATCGCGACAGACGGGTGAGCACGCAACCGCCCGGCGGGGGTGAGCCCGAGGGCGTCACCGTAGGATGACCGGCAGGCCCCGGGACGTTCCTCCAAACGTCCCGGGGCCGAGCCTTTCCCGGGCCTCGGTTCCGGCCGCGCCGGCTGCCCCGCCGGGCCTCGGTTCCGGCCGCATCGGGCTGCCCCGCCGGGTCTCAGATCCAGCCTCGTTCGCGGGCCAGTAACGCGGCCTGGGCCCGGCTGGCCGCGCCGAGCGTCTGGATCAGATCGGCGACATGCCGCCGGTAGGTCCGCACCGACACCCCCAGCTCCCGCGCACCAGCCTCGTCCTTGCCCACCGTGCACATCGACACGAGCACCCGCCGCTCGATACCGGAGGGGCGCGGTGCGGCCGTGCCCGCGCCGCTCCTCGCACCGCCGAGCTCCGCGCGTAGACCATCAATGACGTGCCGCGATCGGGTGACGCGACGCAGCTCCCGGTGGAGCGCCGCCAGCCGTACGTCCACCAGTCGGGTGATCGCCGATTCGGGGTCCACGGGGAAGATCCGCCCCTCCGCGTCCTCGGCGTGCAGCAGCCCCAGCTCCTGGAGCCGGGCGATCCGGGCGCGGGCCTCGCCGGGCCGGGAGTGCGGCAGGGGACGGAGGTCGTCGGCGCGTGTTCCGGGGTTGCGCAGGAAGTACCGGTAGATCTCTTCCTCGGCCTCCGGGACCCCGAAGACAGACATCTCGTTCTCGCCCACGTACGCCCCCGATGCCTGATGCCGCGGGGCCGTGCACCGAGGGGGGTCACCCCGCGCCGCCCGCCCGCCCGGCCGCTGCTCGCTCCGCCGTCCGAGTCCGTGTAACGGTCGGGCAAAGACTAGACGCTGGGCCCGTTCCTGTGAGGGGCCCCGGCGCAACTGTGTGCGATACGGAGATGAACGGTGCGCGACCGTCGACGAGCGGCGGGGCGGGCACGACGGGCGGCGGGCCCGGCACGACGGGACGGACGGCCGGCGCCTCTCGGCCGGTTGCGGGAGCGGCTGTCACCCCCGGGTCGTAACCTGGAACCCCCGGCGCGTCCCACGTGTCGGGCCCTTCGCGTTGCCCGGCCAGCAGCCGGCTGCCGGCAACGTCCGAGCCACCGCTGATCTGATCCCGGACGGAAACTTCATGAGCCTGCACGGTCTGCTGGATGTCGTCGCTACGGACCCGGCGCTCGCCGAGGCGGTGAAGGCCGCCGGAGACGGGCACCGGGCCCATGTCGACCTGGTGGGCCCGCCCGGCGCGCGCCCGTTCGCCGTGGCCGCGCTGGCCCGGCAGACCGGCCGGACCGTCCTGGCCGTCACCGCCACGGGCCGCGAGGCCGAGGACCTGGCCGCGGCCCTGCGTACGCTGCTGCCGCCGGACACGGTCGCGGAGTTCCCGTCCTGGGAGACCTTGCCCCATGAGCGGCTCTCGCCCCGCTCCGACACCGTGGGCCGCCGCCTCGCCGTGCTGCGCCGCCTGGCGCACCCCCGCGAGGACGACCCGGAGACCGGCCCGGTCTCCGTCGTCGTCGCCCCGATCCGCTCGGTGCTCCAGCCGCAGGTCAAGGGGCTCGGCGATCTGGAGCCGGTGAGCCTTGCGGGCGGGCAGAGCGCGGACCTGGGGGAGGTGGTGGACGCGCTGGCGGCCGCCGCGTACTCCCGGGTGGAACTGGTTGAGAAGCGCGGCGAGTTCGCCGTACGCGGCGGGATCCTGGACGTCTTCCCGCCGACCGAGGAGCACCCCCTCCGAGTGGAGTTCTGGGGCGACGAGGTCGAGGAGATCCGCTACTTCAAGATCGCCGACCAGCGGTCGCTGGAGGTCGCGGCGCACGGGCTGTGGGCCCCGCCCTGCCGCGAGCTGCTGCTGACCGACCAGGTCCGCGAGCGGGCCGCGGCCCTCGCCGAGGCCCACCCGGAGCTGGGCGAGCTGCTCGGCAAGATCGCGGAGGGCATCGCGGTCGAGGGCATGGAATCGCTGGCCCCGGTCCTCGTCGACGACATGGAGCTGTTGCTCGACGTCCTGCCGAAGGACGCGATGGCGATCGTCTGCGACCCGGAGCGGGTCCGGACCCGGGCGGCCGACCTGGTCGCCACCAGCCAGGAGTTCCTCCAGGCCTCGTGGGCGGCGAGTGCGGGCGGCGGCGAGGCCCCGATCGACGTGGGCGCGGCCTCGCTCTGGGGCATCGCGGACGTCCGGGACCGGGCCCGCGAGCTGGGCATGATGTGGTGGTCGGTCTCCCCGTTCGCGGCCGACGCCGCCGACCACGACGAGGACACCCTCCAGCTTTCCATGCACGCCCCCGAGGCGTACCGGGGCGACACCGCCCGGGCGCTCGCCGACACCAAGGGCTGGCTGGCCGACGGCTGGCGCACGGTGTACGTCACGGAGGGCCAGGGGCTCGCCACCCGTACGGTCGAGGTGCTGAGCGGCGAGGGCATCGCGGCCCGCCTCGACGCGGACCTCACCGAGATCGCCCCCTCCCTCGTCCACGTCTCCTGCGGGGCGATCGAGCAGGGCTTCGTCGACCCGGCGCTGAAGCTGGCGGTGCTCACCGAGACCGATCTGACCGGCCAGCGCACGGCCACCAAGGACCTGGGCCGGATGCCGGCCCGCCGCAGGAAGACGATCGACCCGCTGACGCTGGAGGTCGGCGACTACATCGTCCACGAACAGCACGGCGTCGGCCGGTACGTGGAGATGGTGCAGCGCACGGTCCAGGGCGCGACCCGCGAGTATCTGCTCGTCGAATACGCCCCGGCCAAGCGCGGCCAGCCCGGCGACCGCCTCTACATCCCGACCGACCAGCTGGAGCAGGTCACCAAGTACGTCGGCGGGGAGGCCCCGACGCTGCACCGGCTCGGCGGCGCGGACTGGACGAAGACGAAGCAGCGGGCGAAGAAGGCGGTCAAGGAGATCGCCGCCGACCTGATCAAGCTCTATTCCGCCCGCATGGCGGCCCCCGGCCACGCCTTCGGCGCGGACACCCCCTGGCAGCGGGAGCTGGAGGACGCCTTCCCGTACGCGGAGACGCCCGACCAGCTGTCCACGATCGCCGAGGTCAAGGAGGACATGGAGAAGACGGTCCCGATGGACCGGCTGATCTGCGGCGACGTCGGCTACGGCAAGACGGAGATCGCGGTCCGGGCGGCGTTCAAGGCGGTCCAGGACGGCAAGCAGGTGGCGGTCCTGGTCCCCACCACGCTCCTCGTCCAGCAGCACTACGGCACGTTTACCGAGCGCTACTCCCAATTCCCGGTCAACGTAAGGGCCCTGAGCCGCTTCCAGTCGGAGACGGAGTCCAAAGCAACCCTCGAAGGCCTGAAGGACGGCTCGGTCGACCTGGTCATCGGCACGCACCGCCTGTTCTCCTCCGAGACGAAGTTCAAGGACCTCGGCCTGGTCATCGTGGACGAGGAGCAGCGGTTCGGCGTCGAGCACAAGGAGCAGCTGAAGAAGCTCCGCGCCAACGTGGACGTCCTGACCATGTCCGCGACCCCCATCCCCCGTACGCTCGAAATGGCGGTCACCGGCATCCGCGAGATGTCCACGATCACCACCCCGCCGGAGGAGCGCCACCCGGTGCTCACCTTCGTCGGCCCCTACGAGGAGAAGCAGATCGGCGCGGCCATCCGCCGTGAACTGCTGCGCGAGGGCCAGGTCTTCTACATCCACAACCGGGTCGAGTCCATCGACCGGGCGGCCGCCCGCCTCCGCGAGATCGTCCCCGAGGCGCGCATCGCGACGGCACACGGCCAGATGTCCGAACAGGCCCTGGAACAGGTCGTGGTGGACTTCTGGGAGAAGAAGTTCGACGTCCTGGTCTCCACGACGATCGTCGAGTCCGGCATCGACATCTCCAACGCCAACACCCTGATCGTGGAGCGCGGCGACAACTTCGGCCTCTCCCAGCTCCACCAGCTGCGCGGCCGGGTGGGCCGAGGCCGCGACCGGGGCTACGCCTACTTCCTGTACCCCCCGGAGAAGCCCCTCACCGAGACGGCCCACGAGCGCCTGGCGACGATCGCCCAGCACACGGAGATGGGCGCGGGCATGTACGTGGCGATGAAGGACCTGGAGATCCGGGGCGCGGGCAATCTGCTCGGCGGCGAGCAGTCCGGCCACATCGCCGGCGTCGGCTTCGACCTGTACGTCCGCATGGTCGGCGAGGCCGTCGCCGACTACCGGGCCCAGATGGAGGGCGGCGTCGAGGAGGAGCCCCCGCTGGAGGTCAAGATCGAGCTCCCGGTCGACGCGCACGTCCCGCACGACTACGCCCCCGGCGAGCGCCTGCGCCTCCAGGCGTACCGCGCGATCGCCTCGGCCTCCTCCGAGGACGACATCCGGGCGGTCCGCGAGGAACTGACCGACCGCTACGGCCCGTTGCCCGAACCGGTCGAGAACCTCCTCCTGGTGGCGGGCCTGCGCATGCTGGCCCGTGCCTGCGGAGTGGGCGAGATCGTCCTGCAGGGCTCCAACATCCGCTTCGCCCCGGTGGAGCTGCGGGAGTCCCAGGAGCTGCGCCTGAAGCGCCTGCACCCCAAGACGGTCATCAAGCCGGCCGCCCACCAGATCCTGGTCCCGCGCCCGACAACGGGCAAGATCGGCGGCAAGCCGGTCATCGGCCGCGAACTGCTGGCGTGGACGGGCGAGTTCCTGACGACGATCCTGGGGTCGTAGCTCCCTGGAGCTCTGCGAGCGACCGGACCCCGGGGGCGCCTACGCTCCCCGGGGTGTGCGAACGATCGGGCCCCGCCGGGTTTGCTCACCCGGCGGGGCCCGGGCATCGACCGGATCGCATCGACGCCCGGGCGGAGCAAGGCCGTTGTCATTCCCCGGCGGCAACCGCCCGGCTCGGCGGGCCGGACTCCCCGGCCGTCACCGGTCCGTGGGCGCGGCGGGCGTCACTTCACCACGACCTTGTCCCCGGACGACTTCGACGCCCCGGTGGTGGTGTTGCCGTAGTACGCCCAGCGCCACGTACCGGTTTTGGAGGCCTTCACGGTCGTCCTGAGGTTGCCCGAGCCGTCCGCGTAGATCTTCTTCACCGTGGTGTAGGAGGTGGAGCCGGAGGGCTTGAACTGCAGGCTGACGTGGCGGCCGCCGTAGGAGGCGTACTTCCTGGTCTCCCAGTTGGCCCGGGTGACCTTTCCGGTCACGGTGATGGTCCTGCCCTTGGCCGCCGGTTCGGGCGAGGCGTTGACGGTCAGACGGGAGTTGCGCTGGACGTGGACCGTCAGCCCCGTGGCGTCGATGTCTTCGCTGCCGTCCTTGAAGCGCACCTCGCCCGCGACCTTCCAGGCCCCGGCCTCGCTGTTGCGCATGTCCCACTCGCTCGGGTCGAAGTACATCGTCTCGGCGATGTCGCAGGTGCCGACCCGGTTGGGGCAGTCGTTCGTCCCGATGTTGTGCCACAGCGTGTCATCCGCACCGTTGCGGTAGAGGAACACCAGGGGCGCCCACTTCCACGCGCGCGTGGTCAGCACCCGAAAGGAGGCCGGTACCGCCACCTCGTTCGTCGTTCCGATCACGATCGGCTTGCCACCGTTCACCTGGACACGGCTGAACGAGGCCCCGCCCTCGGCCGCCCCGGCCGGCACCGCGGCCACGGCCGTGAACACCGCCGCCGCACCACCGGCCACGACGGCTCTCCAGACTTGCTTCCCCACCTGATCCCCGATCTCCGTACGGAAAGGCGCCGGAGGCTCATCCCCCGGCGCTTGAGAGACACCCGGCATCCGTCCGGGGTTGTATCCCCGGCCCCGGCAGATGTCACTCGGCCGGGGACAACGCCCCCGCGATCTCCTCGTGCAGCCCCAGCGGCAGTCGCGTCCCCCAGCGGTCCGCGGCCTCGGCCGCCGGCTCGCGGCTCCACTCCCAGCTGTTCGCGGCCGCCGTGCGGACCGCCTCCGGGGTCAGGGGCCCGGTGGTCGTGGCGTACCGCTCGACGTCCGCCACCGGCAGGTCCGTCTCCAGGGCGCGGCTCGGGGTGAGCCAGTGGGTGGTCGACCCGCGCAGCAGGCGGCAGAGCTTGAGCTGGAGCGGGGCGATCACGGCGTGCAGCAGGTTGTGGGCGCGGGGGAAGTGGACCTGGTCGCGCCAGGTGGCGATCTCGGCGATGCCGGCGCCGGTGGGCTCGACGTGGAACTCGCCGCGCATCAGGTCGTCGAAGACCACGGCGAGGATGCCGTACATGTTGGTGTACGCCAGCTTCAGCGGGGCCAGCCGCTCCACGAACTCCCGCCCGTCGAAGGCGTCGACGTCCTCCTCCCGTACGTACAGGCAGGCGTCCAGGTCCGAGTGGGCGTCGGCCTCGCCGAGCGTCCACGAGCCGTAGAGCAGGACGCCCTCCACGCGGGGGTCGGCCTCGGCCGTCGTGCGCAGCAGCTCGATGCGGCGGTCCAGGGGCAGGCAGTCGACGGGCAGGGGAGCGGGAGCGGTAGGGGCGGCGGTACGGGCGTGGGCGGGCCGGGTGTGCGGCATGGCCGGGTCTCCTGAGAGGCGTGCGAGGGCAGACGAACGGGGCCCAGCGGTCGACGCCGGGCTGCTTCCGGTCCCGGCGCGGGACCTCGTTCGTCGCTCAGGAAACGCCCATGGGGGCAGCGTGGACCGTGCCCGTCCTCCGGCGCGACAGTCCTCCGGCCGCGAAGACCGACGCGGCGAGCGACCGAACGCCTCCTCCGGGTCCCGGCCCGCCATCGCGTCCGCGAGCGTGCCGCTGAGCAGCAGCGTCGCGAAGCCGTGGGCCGGAGACCGCGCGGCCGCCCCTAGGATTCTCGGCGTCCGGTCTCCTCACCGTCAGGACGGCTCTCCCGTGATAGCTCCCCGTACGCCCCGCCGCCGTACGCACCGAGCGGCGACCCTGCCCGCCCTCGGCGCCCTTGTCGTGATCACCCTGGCGAGCGGCTGCGGCCCCGACGACCTCGCGGCCGACGGCGACAGCACGAGCGGCGGGACCAACGGCGGCGCGCAGTCCGCCGAGGGCTTCGGCGTCAGCCCGCTGGACAACCCGGACGGTACGAAGCCGGGCCTGGCCCCCCTCACCAGCGACACGGACCGGGCCGCCGCCCGGCAGCTCATCGAGAAGGTGGCCACGAAGGGGCGCGGCCCGAAGACCGGCTACGAGCGGGACAAGTTCGGCTACGCCTGGAAGGACGGCGTCGACGGCATCCCGCTCGCCCGCAACGGCTGCGACACCCGCAACGACCTGCTCGCCCGCGACGGCAAGGACATCGAGCACAAGGCGGGATCCGACTGCATCGTCATGGCGATGACGCTCCAGGACCCCTACACCGGCGAGACCATCGACTGGCGCAAGCAGCGGGCGACGAAGGTGCAGATCGACCATGTGATGCCGCTGTCCTACGACTGGCAGATGGGCGCCGCCCACTGGAACGAGTCCAAGCGCGAGCAGATCGCCAACGACCCGCTCAACCTCCTCCCGGTGGACGGCCCCGCCAACAACGCCAAGCGCGACTCCGGCCCCGCCTCCTGGCTCCCGCCGTACAAGCCGATCCGCTGCTCGTACGCGGTGCGGTTCGCCCAGGTCTCGCTGAAGTACGAACTCCCGGTCACCACGGCCGACAAGCGGGCCATGCTCGCCCAGTGCGGCGGCTGACCGGGCCCGGGGGCCCGATCAGACCTTGCCGCCGCAGATCACGTCGTACGGGCGGCCCATCGCCATCATCAGCTGCATCGGCTCCGTGGTCGCCGCCGGGCACTCCGTCTTCTCCTTGACGAGGCCGAGGACCTTGAAGTCGTTCGCCCCGGCCGAGGCGCAGGCGATCTCCTTGGCCGTCGCCGAGATGCAGTCGCCCTCGACGAGCTGGCCGCCGCCGGCGCCCGCGTCACCGGGGTGGTCGCCCGTCAGGTTGCGGCCGCAGACGGTGTTGGTCGGGATGCCGCCGCCCTTCTTGCCGTCGCCGGAGCCGAAGACCCGGGAGACCTGGATGATCAGGTCCGTTCCGGCCGGGCACTGGATCGCGTTGGGCAGGAAGCTCGCGTCCTCGATCTTCAGGGCTTTGAAGGTCGCGCCCTGGTCGTCGCAGTCGAAGGCGCGGTAGCCGTCCGGCTTGTTCTCCGGGTCCGGGCCTCCGCAGTCACCGATCTCCCACGATCCGCCCTTGCCGTCCGAGGCGGACGACGAGGACCCCTTCGACTTCGACGACTCGTCACCGAAGATCTTGGACGCCCCGTAGCCCAGACCGAGGATCACCGCGAGCACCACCAGGCTCTGCAGGCATCCGGCGCCTCTCCGGGGGCGGTTCGGTGTACTGCCGGGCTGGGCCATGGTTCTGCTCCTCGACGGGTCTTCGACGGGTGGCGCACAGGTGGCGCACGGGGTGGAAAGTCACGGGTGGGGACGCGGCATGCACACCTCACGGTTCCGGTCGGATCACACCGGCCCCGGATCGCCCCCGTCCAACTCCTTGACCAGGAAGCGGGCCGGGTCCACGACCTCGTGCCGGACGCCGTCGTCGTCGACGTACGCGTACCGGTCCAAGTAGCGGCAGCCGGTCTCCCGGTAGCCGATCCGCAGATAGAGCGCGGCCGCCCGGTCGTTGTCGTCGTCCACGCCCAGGCCGATGACGGGGTGGCCGGCGGCCCGGACCCGTTCCTCCGCCGCCCGGATCAGCGCCGTACCGATCCCCCGGGACCGCAGCTCCGGGGGCCAGATCCCGAGCCCGTTCAACTCGGGGCAGCCGGGGAAGCGGGCCTGTACCTCCGGGGCCGAGCAGCCCCGCCACAGGATCTGCGCCGTCCCGACGGGTGCGTCGTCGTCGGCCCAGGCGGTGAGGAAGGTGGCGAGCCCCTGCTCCTGCCGTTCGAACCGGGCGGCGTGCCGCCGGGTCCGGCCGGGCGAGGGCATGTGCCGCTCCAGCACGTCGAGGTCCGCCGCGCGGCAGGGCCGGATATGTACGGGGACGGGGGCAGGGGAGCCCGGTGGTGGTGTCGTCGTCATGCGGCGAGAGGGTAGCCCGGAGCGGCCCGCCCCTCCGGAGCGCGGCGGCCCCGCGCCGATATTCGCTGGTCGGAGCGGTACGGGGTGCCTAGGGTCACGCGTATGGAGCTGAACATCACCACCCTCGCCGAGCGTCCCGAGCTCGCCGGCGCCCTGGACGGAATGCCGGACACCTGGCCGGAGTTCGTGCTGGAGGACATCGTCGGCTGGGCCAACTTCGCCCGGATCGCCGTCGAGTTCCCCCAGTACGTGCTGGTCGCCACCGACCCCGAGGGTGTCGTGGTCGCCCGCGCCTACAGCGTGCCCTTCGTGCTGGACGCCCCCGGGCGCGGTGAACTGCCCGTCGGCGGCTGGGACCGGATGCTGCTGTGGGCCTTCGCCGACCTGCGGCGCGGGCGGACGCCCGACACGGTCGGCGCGATCGAGATCACGGTGGCCACCGGCCATCAGGGAAAGGGGATATCCGGCCGGATGCTCGCCGCGATGCGGGACAACGCGCGTCGGCAGGGCTTCCGGGAGGTCGTCGCCCCGGTGCGGCCGAGCGGCAAGCACCTCAGGTCCGACCTGCCGATGGAGGAGTACGCCCGGCTGACCCGCCCCGAGGACGGGCTGCCCGAGGACCCCTGGCTGCGGGTCCACGCCCGGGCCGGCGGGACAGTGGACTCGGTCGCCACCGTGTCGATGACGGTGAGCGGTTCGCTGGCACAGTGGCGGGACTGGACCGGGCTGCCGTTCGACACGGACGGTCCGGTGGAGGTGCCGGGCGCGCTCGTCCCGGTGCACTGCGCGCTCGCCCACGGGTACGCGGTGTACGTCGAGCCCAACGTGTGGGTGCGGCACCGGTTGTGACGGCGAGGCGGCGCTTCCGGGGCGTCGTCCACCCCCGCGCTCCTCGTCATCGACGTGCGGAACACCCTCGTCGCGATCGCGCACCGCGCGTCCGTCACCGTCGCGTCCGTCGCCGGTCTCCAGGCGCGGGCCAGGGCGGCCGGGGAGTGACCGAGGTCGTCGTCACCGGGTTCGCCACCGAGATCTGCGTCGAATCCACGGCCCGGCAGGCGCTGAGCCGGGGGTACGACGTGGTGCTCGTCGCGGACGGACACACCACGTCCGGCCGGCCCGCCGCCTCCGGCCGGCCCGCCGCCTCCGGCCGGCCCGCCGCCTCCGGCCGGTCCGCCGCCTCCGTCCGGCCCGCCGCACCGGAGGCGTCCGTGGCGCACCACAACGAGATCTGCCGGAACCTCCGCTTCCCGGGGCGCCGGGTGCGCGTCCTGCCCGCGGCCGAGGTCGACTTCGGGCGCGGAACCCCTCGTGCGCCCCGGGCGCCTCTGCCCCGGGCTGACTCCTACTGCTTCAGGTCGAGGTCGACGATGTCCTTCGCTGCGGGCTTCTTCGCCACGACCGGCACGTCGAAGTCGGACAGGTTCATCGTCATCGGCTCCTCGCCGCCCCGGGACGTGATGCGCAGGATGTACGGGGCGCCCTCGGCTGCGACGTCGACGGTGTAGGTCTCCTTGCCCTCCTTCTCCGTGAGCCGGAGGGCCGGAGTGCCCGCGACCGTCGTGGGGCCCTTCTTCCGGGCGGCGTTGTCGTTCCCCTCGAAATCCTTCAGGAGCCCCTTCAGGTCGCAGAACTCGATGGAGTCCTTGGTGTCCGGGTCGGACGCCTTCGACTCCATCCAGCGGCCCGCGAGCAGCTCGACCGCCGCGTCCACGTCCGCCTTCGGCTCGCCCTTCGACTGCTCGCGCAGCAGGGCCTCGTCGAACTTCGTGTAGACCGTTTCGCCCGTCTTGACGACGTCCATCCTGCCCTCGCCGCCCATGGTCATCGTCCCGGTGCAGTCACCGCCCAGGCTCGATGCGAACGCGGCCTTGATCCGGCCGTCGGCGGTGGTCATGTCGAGGTCCATGCGCAAGGACTTCACCCCGGTCGTCTTCTTCAGGGCCTTGTTGACGACCTCCGGCCCCGACTGGCCCGCGAACGGCCCGGTCTCCTTCGGGGAGTCCGTGCCGCAGGCGACGAGACCGGCCAGGGCCAGCGTGCAGAGGGTGTTGATGGAGATACGGGTGACGAGACGCATGGGGCAGGCTCCGGGAGGAGGGGCGCGAGGCGCGCCGGACAGCGGATGAAGAACGCCCTCTGGAGGAACACCCCTTCCGAGGTGCCCCCGTGGCGACGAGTCAATAAGATCAAAGCTTGTGAACCGAGTCAACACGGTTCACGCGAGATGTGTCGGGCAACGGGCTTTGCGAGTGTGGCGCGGGAGAGTCGCTATGCTCGCGGGCAGGCCTGACAGGCAGGGCGTACGGACCGAGGAGAGATGGCCAGTGCCGGAGAACGCGACCGAGGTCACCGCGGCCGGGATCGCCCGACTCGCAGGCGTGGGACGCGCCGCCGTCAGCAACTGGCGCCGTCGGTACGCCGATTTCCCGCAGCCGGTCGGCGGGACCGGCACCAGTCCGTCCTTCGCGCTGCCCGAGGTCGAGCAGTGGCTGCGTGACCAGGGGAAACTTGCCGAGGTCCCACTCCGCGAGCGCGTCTGGCAAGGGGTCGCCGGACATCCTGCGGGCCCCGGCCGTGCACTGATCCACGTGGGCTGCGCCCTGCTGCTCGTCCGTGACCGGCCCACCGCCTGGCTGGAGCTCGCGGCGGCCCCGGACGAGCGGATGGCCGCCCTGCTGCCGCAGGCCATGGAGCACGTCCTCACCGCGAGGTTCGGCCCTGAGGCCGACGGTGTTCGCGGGGCGAGTGCGCCGGAGCCGGCAGACGTTGACACGGCCGGTGCGCCGGACCCGGGAGGTGTTCACGGGGCTGGCTCACCGGAGCCGGGGCGTGTACACGGGGCTGGTTCACCGGACCCGGGACGTGTTCACGCGCCCACCGAGCGGGACCTGCTCCCGTCCGTGCCGCTGCTGCGCGCGGCCGCCGAGCTGGCCGCCGGGATCGGGGCCGGTCAGGCCTTCGAGTTCCTGCTCGGCCGGCAGCTGGACGCCAACCCCCGCCAGTACACGCTGACCCCGCCCCAGCTCGCCGAGCTGATGGTGGACCTCGCCGAACCGCCGAAGGACGCGGGCCGGGCGGCGCGGGAGCGGCCCGGCCGCAGCGTCCTCGACCCGGCCGCCGGCACCGGCGCCCTGCTCCGGGCGGTCGGCGGGCCCGCCGACCTGTACGCCCAGGAAGCCGACCCGGCGCTCGCCGCGCTCACCGCCCTGCGCCTCGCCCTGGCCGCCGAAGGGCCGCGCCGCGCCGCCGGCGGAACACATCGCGCCGCCCCCGGGCCGACCGTGCGGACGGGCGACACGCTGAGGGCCGACGCCTTCCCGGAGCTGGCCGCCGACACCGTGCTCTGCCACCCGCCGTTCAACGAACGCAACTGGGGGCACGACGAACTGGCCTACGACCCTCGCTGGGAGTACGGCCTCCCGGCCCGTACCGAGTCCGAACTGGCCTGGGTCCAGCACGTCCTGGCCCGGCTGCGCGACGGCGGCACCGCCGTTCTGCTCATGCCGCCCGCCGCCGCCTCCCGCCGCTCCGGCCGCCGGATCCGCGCCGGACTCCTGCGCCGGGGAGCCCTTTGCGCCGTCATCGCCCTGCCGGCCGGCGCCGCCCCTCCGTACGGCATTCCGCTCCACCTCTGGATCCTGCGCAAGCCGGAGCCCGGCGTACGGCCCGCCGCCGATCTCCTCCTCGCCGACACCGCCGGCCTCCCGGGACCGGCCCCGGACACATCCACGGGCCCCGGTCGCCCGCCCGGCGGCCAAGCGGCCGGCGGCAAGGCCCCGGGCGGCGGACGCGAACGGTTCGACTGGCCCGCCGTACGCTCCGCCGTCCTCGGCGCCTGGCGCGACCGGGCCGACGTCGAGGGGGTCAGCCGCGTCGTGCCCGTGATCGAACTCCTCGACGACGACGTGGATCTGGCCCCGGCCCGCCATCTGCCGCGCCCGGCGTCCGGCGGCGGAGCGGCCGGCCTCGGCGAGGTCCGGGAACGCCTCACCGAGACGCTCCGCCTGACCGCGGGCCTCGTCCCGCCCACCGCCGCGCCCGCCGCACCCGCGCACCGCCCGCTCACCACCGTCGGCGAACTCGCCCGCGCCGGAGCGCTGTTCCTGCACAGCGGTACGGCGGTCCCCGGCGGTACGGCCGCTCCCGTCCTCACCGAGCACGACGTCCTCACCGGCGCGGCCCCGGCCGTCCTCCCGCCCACCGAGCGGGAGGCCCCGGGCGGGGCGGCCGCCGACGACCCGGTCCTGCTCGAACCCGGCGACGTCGTCGTGCCCGTGCTCGGCGGCTCCACGGCGGCCCGGGTCGTGGACGCTTCGACGGCCGGGGCCGCGCTCGGCCGCAACCTCCAGCTCCTGCGGCCCGACCCGGCCGCCGTCGACCCCTGGTTCCTCGCCGGGTTCCTGCGCGGCACCGCCAACCACCGGCAGGCCAGCAGCTACGCGTCCACCGCCGCCCGGCTGGACGCGCGCCGCCTCCAACTGCCCCGGATGCCGCTCGCCGAGCAGCAGCGGTACGGGGAGCGCTTCCGTGAACTCGCCGCCTTCGAGGACGCGCTGCGTACGGCGGGGCGGCTCGGCGGCCAACTGGTCCAGGGGATGTACGACGGCCTGACGGACGGCACGGTCACGCCCGGATGAGCCGGCCGCGCCGGACGCCCCCGCCGTGGCGACCGGCCGGGGAGGACCGCCGCACACAACGTTGAGGACAACGTTGGGGGCAACCGGGGACAACCGGTCGGCGGAGGTGTATACGCTCACCCCACACGTCCGACATACGCCTCCCAGGAGCAGCACATGCACGGCTACGGCCCCATGCCGCAGCAGCCGACGACATCGCGGCCGTCCCCGGCGACGCTCACGACGGTGCGCGTGATCCTCGTGGCGCTGACCGTGCTGAGCTGCGGCCTGTTGGGCTGGGCTCCGATGCTGCGGCTCGCGATCGTCACCCGCAAGCCGCGCGACTGGGCTCTGCTGGTGGTCGTGGTGGCCCTCAACGTCGGGCTGTTCATCTTCATCATGGCCACGCCGGACGACCCCGACCAGATGTCGGACGCGGCGGCGCTGCTCATGATGTTCTGGATCCTCGGCCTGCTGGCCGGGGTGATCACGTACTACCTGTACGCGGAGATACGGCACTACAACGCCCTCGGCGCCCCGGCCCCGTACGGCGCGCCCGCGCACCCGGCGCCCCCGCTCCCGTACCAGCAACAGCACCTCGCCCCACACCAGCAGCACCAGCAGCACCAGCCCCACCAGCACCAGCAGCCCAACCCGTACACCGCGCCGGCCCCGCCGCCCACCCCCAAGCCCGCACCGCAGCGCCTCGATCAGGTCCGGGCCGAGCTGGACGAGCTGAGCGACTACCTCCGTAAGGAGAACAGGGACGGCGAGGGCCGGTGAGCGGGCGGACCATCGCCGACCGCTACGAACTGGCCGCCATCCTCGGCCAGGGCGGTATGGGCCAGGTGTGGACGGCGTACGACCGGCGCCTCGACCGCCGCGTCGCCGTCAAACTGCTGCGCCCCGACCGCGTCGCCGGGCCCACCGGCAGCGACGCGGCCGACGAACTGCGCCGCCGGTTCGTCCGCGAGTGCCGGGTCACCGCACAGGTCGACCACCCCGGCCTGGTCACCGTCCACGACGCGGGCAGTGACGGTGACGACCTCTACCTCGTCATGCAGTACGTCGAGGGCGCCGACCTCGCCGACCATCTGGCCGAGCAGGACCCGTACCCCTGGCCGTGGGCCGTCGCGGTCGCCGCCCAGCTCTGCGCGGTCCTCTGCGCGGTGCACGCCGTGCCGATCGTCCACCGCGACCTCAAGCCCGGGAACGTGATGGTCCGCCCCGACGGCACGGTCACCGTGCTCGACCTGGGCGTCGCCTCCGTCCTCGACACCGACACCACCCGCCTCACGCACACCGGTTCGCCCATCGGTTCCCCGGCCTACATGGCCCCCGAGCAGGCGATGGGCGGCGCGGTCGGCCCGTACACCGACCTGTACGCCCTCGGGGTCCTCCTGCACGAACTCGTCAGCGGCGACGTGCCGTTCGCCGGGTCCACCGCGCTGGGCGTCCTGCACCGCCACCTCTACGAGGCCCCGGTCCCGGTCCGGCAGAAGCGCCCCGAGGCGCCCGTCGCGCTGGAGTCCCTCGTGCTGCGGCTGCTCGCCAAGGACCCGCAGGACCGGCCCGCCTCCGCGCAGGAGGTGTACGAGGAGCTGGCCCCGCTGCTGCCGAAGCACGGCACCCCGGCCGGGCCGCTCGACCCGACCCGCCCGTTCCTGCGGCCGCACGCCCCCTGGCCGGACCGGGCCGCCACCCCGGCCCCCGTGCCCGCCCCCGCCACCTTCGCCGCACCGCCGCCGCCCGCCTTCGCCACGACGCCGCCCCCGCACGGCGCCCCGCCGTCCTTCACCCCGCCCCCGGCCACCCCGGCCCGCCCCACCACTCCGCCGCCCGGCCGGCTGGACGTCGCCCGGGCCGTGGACGAGGTGAAGAAGCTGCTGGGCGAGGGCCGGATCACCCAGGCCGTGGACATCCTCGGCGCCACGCTCCCGGCCGCGGCCGCGGAGCACGGCGAGCACTCACCGGTCGTGCGCATCCTGCGCAAGCAGTACGCCGCCACGCTCATGGACGACGGCCAGTACCGCCGCGCCCTGCCCGAACTGCGCCGCCTCGCGGAGGACCGCACCGCGGAGGCGGGCCCGGCCGACACCCAGGCCCTCCAGTTCCGCTACGAAGCGGCCCAGTGCCTGGAACAGCTCGGCGAGGCCGGGGCCGCGCTGGTCGAGTACCGCGCGGTCCTCCCGTACTACGAGAACGCCTACGGGCCGATCACCTCCGACCCCGGCCGCGCCCTCGACATCCGGCACCGCATCGGACAACTGCTCCTGGCGGTCGGCGACCACACCGCGGGCCGGGCACAGCTCCAGACGCTGCTGCACGACGCCGAGCGCACCTACGGGCCGCACCACCCGCTGCCCATGGATCTGCGCCGCCTGCTCAGCCACCAGCGGGACGTCCGAGGCGGCTGACCGCGCCCCGGAGCACCGCCCTTCGCGGACCACATCCCCAACTCCTCCCGAATCGTTGGTCGAATCAGTGGCACAGGCCACATCCACTGCCTAACATCGATCACCGCAAGGCTTTGTGCACCGATGCACAAACTCTCCCCGGGAGGCTCCTTTGCACCGCCGTCGTCGCACCGCGCTCACCGTCCTCGCCGCAACACTCGTCGCCGCGCCCCTCCTGTCGGCCTGCGGCAACCAGGCCCACCCCGGCGCCGCGGCCGTCGTGGGCGGCGAGCGGATCGAGGTGTCGGCGGTCCAGGAGCGGGCCGCGGAGGTCCGCGCCGCCCAGGAGAGCTCCCCGCAGGCGGCCCAGCTGGTGAACAAGTCGGGCCAGCTGAACCGCGCGAAGCTGCACGGGCTGATCTTCGGCCGGATCCTCGACCGCGCCGCCGAGGACGCGGGGGTCACGGTCACCCGCAAGGAGATCCAGGAGATGCGGCGGGCCGGCCTCGCCCAGCAGGGCGGCGAGGAGCAGTTCGAGGCGATGATGCTCCAGCAGCGCTGGGTGGCCCCGGACCAGATCGACGCCGACATGCGCCAGGAGGTCCAGCTCCCGAAGCTGGCCCGGGCGCTCGGCGCGGACCTGGGCACGCCCGCGGGTCAGCAGGTCGTCGGCGAGGCCCTCACGAAGGCGTCGAAGGCCCTCGACATCGACGTCAACCCGCGCTTCGGCACCTGGGACGACCAGAAGATGCAGCTGGGCGACTACCGCGCGCCGTGGATCACCCAGCGCACGAAGTTCACCCCCGAGCAGCCGACGGAGGCCTGACCCCCCCGGCTGCGCAGGGCGGCCCGTCGGCTGCCCGCGGAGCCGGAGGTAGGTTCGCAGGGTGAACGCCGAAGCCCCCGACGCCTCCGTCGAGACCCCCGCCGACCCCGGCCGTATCGTCCTGCTCACCGCCAGCCACCGGGTCGCGCCCGGTCTGCTGTCCTGGCCGGCCTGGCAGACCCTGCACGCCGCCGACCGCGTCCTGTGCGCGGACCGGGACCAGCCGCAGCTGCCCTACCTCCGCGAGGCGGGCGTACACGTCGAACACGCCGCGCCCTCCGCGGACGAGCTGGTCGCGGACTGCGCGGGCGGCCGGACGGTCGTCGTTCTGACCGGCGGCGAGGGCAACGGCCCCCTCACCGACGGCCTGGCCCGCCTGGGCGGTTCGGGCCGGGTGGCCATGCCGGACCTGGAACTGCTCCCCGGCTCCTACGACCTGCCCGGCGCCCGCCTCCTCGACCTGGTCCAGGTCATGGACCGGATCCGCCGCACCTGCCCCTGGACCTCGCAGAAGACGCACCGGGGTCTCGCCAAGTACGCCATCGAGGAGGCGTACGAGCTGGTCGAGGCCATCGAGGACGGCGACCGGGACGAACTCCGTGAGGAGCTGGGCGACGTCCTCCTCCAGGTCGTCTTCCACGCCCGCATCGCCGAGGAGGACCCCGACGAGCCGTTCGCCATCGACGACGTGGCCGGCGGCCTCGTCGAGAAGCTGATCCACCGCCACCCGCACGTCTTCGGCGACGAGACCGCCGAGACCCCCGAGGACGTCCACGCGCACTGGCTGCGCACCAAGGCGATCGAGAAGCAGCGCACCTCGGTCACCGAGGGCGTCCCCCTCGGCCAGCCGGGCCTGGCCCTCGCCGCGAAGCTGGCGAGCCGAGTCCGCACGGCCGGACTCGACGTCCCCCTCCCGAACGGCGATCCCTCCGGCGACTCCATCGGCTACGACCTCCTCGCCCTGGCCGTCGCCGCCGAGGCGAACGGCACCGACCCGGAAGCCGCCCTGCGCGCGGCGGCACGCGCGTACCGCGACGCGATCGTGGCGGTGGAGGGCGGGGCGGGTTAGTACGGTGACCCCAGAGGCTTTACGAGGGGCGGGGGGCCGGGTGTGGCCGAGGACCGGGAAGCGCCGGACGGCACGGCGGTGGGCGTGGGCAACTCCGTCTCGGGGGGCGGCTTTCACGCGCCGGTCGTCCAGACCGGGACCCTCAACGGCGGTCTGCACACCTACTACGGGCAGCAGCCGCCCTCCGGCCTGCCCCCGGTCGCCGACTGGCCCCGGCTCGACGCGGCCGACCCGATCGCCTTCGGAGTGCGGCGTACCCGGCGCATCGGTGACGAGCCACCGCTGCCCCCGTACGTCGTGAGGGACAGCGATGCCGTGCTGGGGGAGCGGGTCCGCACCGCCGCCGGGTCCGGTGGGCTGGTCCTGGTGACCGGCGAGCCCCTGTCCGGGAAGAGCCGGACCGCCTGGGCGGCGATGCTCACGAACCTGCCGGGCACGACCCGCCTCCTCGCCCCCTCGGCCGGCACGGATCTGCGCGGCCTTCCCGCCGTGCTGCGCGGCCGGGGCGAGAACCGGTGCGTGATCTGGCTGGACGAGCTGGAGGGGCACCTCGGCGAACACGGCCTGACCCCGGCGCTCCTCGCCGAACTCGTCCGCCTGGGCGTCCCGGTGATCGCCACGATGAACGACGAGGGCTATGACGCCCACCGCTTCGGTGGACAGGTCCGCGCCCGGGTGCTGGCCGGTGTCGAGCCGGTGGAGCTCAGCTCGGACTGGACCGAGCCCGAGCTGCTGCGGCTGGAGGTCGGTTGCGGTGACCCCAGGCTGGAAGCTGCCAGCACCTGGCGCGATGGCGCTCGTGTCACCGAGTACCTCGCTCTCGCACCGGAGCTGTGGGACGAGTGGTGGCGGGCTCGCCGCCTGAACGCCCACCCGCACGGGCACTTGCTCGTCCGGACGGCCATCGACTTCGCCCGGTGCGGGACCGATGACGCGCCTGTTCCCTCGGCCGTCCTGCGTACAGCATGCGCCCTGTACGAGCAGGAAGCGGCGCGCGCGGCCAGGGAGCCGTTCGCGGACGCGCTCATGTGGGCCACGGCCATCCGGCTCGGAGTGGCCGGGATGCTGATCCCGGGGGAAGCCCCTGACACCTGGCGCGTTCACAGCTCGTTGTTCAGCGAGGCGGAGACCCGGCCGGGCACCCCGCCCGTACCGCTCGGTCTCTGGCTGCTCGCGATGGAGGCGATGCGCGAAGCCCCTCCCTACCTGGGCGTCGTGTTGGCCACGGCACAGATCGAGCTGGCCCCTCTGGCAGACGGGAATCCGGAGATCGGCCTCGTGCTCGGCCGCCTCCATGAAGCGACCGGGGAGGCCGAGTACGCCGAGAAGTGGTTCCGGCACTCCGCCGACGCGGGCGGCATCGAGGCCGCCGGCATCGTGGGGTCGATACTGGCCGACCGGGGAGAAGCCGTTCCCGCCATCATCTATCTGGAGCGCGCGGCCGAAGCCGGTGACGACGAGGCGCGCAGCGACCTCGCGCTTCTGCTCGCCGATCGCGCGGTCTACTGGCTGGACCGGTTGGGCGAGTCGGGCGACGAGGACGCGCGGGGGGCCGCAGACATGCTGCAGGCGCTCCTCAAGACCCCGCCCGATAACGTCAAGGCGTGAACGACAGCCCCGCCCCGAGCACCCCCGAGCCCCCCACCTGCCCGCACGCCACCCCGCACGAGGCCGCCCCGGCGGCCCCCGCCCCCGAACTCTTCACCTGGGAGTTCGCCTCCGACCCCTACCCCGCCTACGCGTGGCTCCGCGAGCACCGCCCCGTGCACCGCACCGCGCTCCCCAGCGGGGTCGAGGCCTGGCTCGTGACGCGGTACGGGGACGCCAGGCAGGCGCTCGCCGACGCGCGGCTCTCCAAGAACCCGGCCAACCACGCCGAATCGCCGCACGCCAAGGGGAAGACGGGGATTCCGGGGGAGCGGAAGGCGGAGCTGATGACGCATCTGCTCAATATCGATCCGCCGGACCACACCCGGCTGCGACGGCTCGTTTCCAAGGCGTTCACCCCGCGCCGGGTCGCGGAGTTCGCGCCCCGCGTGCAGGAGCTGACGGACCGGCTCATCGACGGGTTCATCGAGGAGGGGAAGGCCGATCTGATCCATGACTTCGCCTTCCCGCTCCCCATCTACGCCATCTGCGACCTGCTCGGCGTCCCGCGCGAGGACCAGGACGACTTCCGGGACTGGGCGGGCATGATGATCCGGCACGGCGGCGGGCCGCGCGGCGGGGTCGCCCGGTCGGTGAAGAAGATGCGCGGCTATCTCGCCGAACTCATCCACCGGAAGAGGGAGAATCCCGGCGACGACCTGATCTCCGGGCTGATCCGGGCCAGCGACCACGGCGAGCACCTCACCGAGAACGAGGCGGCCGCGATGGCGTTCATCCTTCTCTTCGCCGGGTTCGAGACGACCGTCAACCTGATCGGGAACGGGACGTACGCCCTGCTGCGCCACCCCGAGCAGCGGGCCGCGCTCCAGGCTTCCCTGGAGGCCGGCGAGAGCGCGCTGCCGGCGACCGGGCTGGAGGAGCTGCTCCGGTTCGACGGGCCGGTCGAGATGGCGACCTGGCGGTACGCCACCGAGCCGCTGACCCTGGGCGGCGAGGAGATCGCCGCCGGGGATCCCGTACTCGTGGTGCTCGCGGCGGCCGACCGCGACCCTGAGCGGTTCACGGATCCGGACACGCTGGACCTTGCACGGCGTGACAATCAGCACCTCGGCTACGGGCACGGCATTCACTACTGCCTGGGGGCGCCGCTGGCTCGGCTCGAAGGACAGACCGCGCTGGCGACCCTCCTGAGACGCCTTCCTGACCTGCGACTTGCGGCAGAACCTGCCGATTTGCGCTGGCGTGGCGGGCTCATCATGCGCGGACTGCGCACCCTTCCGGTCGAGTTCGAGCCGGGCAACCGGTCCGAAAAAAGTGACGCTCTGTCAACTCTGTGACTTTCACGTGATCTGCGCTGCATCGACTTGTGACACACGTTCGAGTCCCGCTAGGTTCACGGTTCGACGCGTCGGTCGCACGTTGCTCACGCGTCACTTGTGCGCCGCCGCAGGCACGGAATCCCGCTGCTCGGCGCTCAGGTCACTCGCTTGTCAGTCGCACGGAAGGCATACCCATGGGCTCCGCGAACGGCAGACACCGCCGCCCTCGCCAGGCACCCGCCATCGTCGTCGCCGCAGGGGTGACGGGATCGGCCATCGCCATCCCGCTGCTCGGGGCGAGCGGCGCGACCGCCGCCGAGGCCACCACCTGGGACCGGGTCGCGGAGTGCGAGAGCGGCGGAATGTGGAGCGCCGACCTCGGCAACGGCTACTACGGCGGGCTCCAGCTCTCGCAGGAGACCTGGTCGGCGTACGGCGGTACGGAGTTCGCGCCCCGTGCCGACCTCGCCAGCCGCTCCCAGCAGATCTCCGTCGCCGAGAAGGTCCTGGACGACCAGGGGCCCAAGGCGTGGCCGAGCTGTGCGGTGATCTCGGGTCTCGCGGTGGACGGCAGCCTCCCGGGCGTCGACCCGGGCACCTCGCCGGCCCCCGACCCGACGACCGCCCCGACGGACGAAGCGGATGCACCCGACGAAGCGGATGAATCCGGCAAGTCCGATGAATCTGATGAGTCCGGCAAGGGCGACAAGAGCAGCAAGGGCGACTCTGCGGACAAGGGGGGCAGTGGTGACGCGGAAAAGAGTGGTGAAGCCCCCGACTCGTCGGTGACGCCCACCGCTCCGCCGTCCTCCGGCGCCCCCGACGCCACGGACCCCTCCACCGCTCCCGACGCCTCGAAAGGCAAGGGCGGCAAGCACCGCGGCACCCCTGCGCCCGAGGGGGCCGAGTCGGGCCGGGAGGACGGCCCGCGCGGATCCGGCCGGCACGCCTCGCGCGGCGACGGTGACGCCCGGGACGGCGGTGCGGCGACCGCCGGCGCGTACACCGTGCAGCCCGGCGACAACCTCTGGGCGATCGCCAACGCCCAGGAGCTCCCCGGTGGCTGGACCGGCCTGTACGAGACCAACAAGGGCCTCCTGGGCTCCGACCCGGACCTGATCCTGCCCGGCCAGAACCTGGATCTGGGGCTCGACCGGGGCTCGGATCAGGGTGTCGGCCAGGATGTCGAGGAGCCCGCCGAGGCGCCTGCCGCCAACTGATCCAATTCGGGAAAAAGCCCCGAAAACAGAGGCAGTTAAGAGGCCTATGTCCACTTTGCGTAAGTGAGACATGGGTCTCTTTGCTTCAACTCGCACGCCCCTTCCGGCTCATTCGCACACATCGCCCCCGACCTGCGGAAACGGCCTGCCGGTTGCCGCGAGTTCGGGGCGATTGCCCCCTATGTCCATCTTTGAATGTCGGGGTTGCCTGTGTTTACGGTCTAACTGCTCGCACCGCGGGCCCCGTCGACCGTCACGCCGAATCCTGCCGTCGGTCGAAGGGAACAGACGCGTAAGCGCCGTAGGCAGGAGCGGGGGACCCAGGTAAGCCGCCGGGTCCGCACGGCCCCCTCCGCGGGGGCGTACGGGACCGGCTAGGGGTGAAGCCGTGCGCAAGGACGCACGGCCGGGCAACTCATCAGCCCGAACCCGACAGCTCACCTCGTAGGCGTCGGTGAGGAGATTCGTTCCATGCTGCTGAACAGCAAGGGCAAGCACCGCCGCCCGTCCAAGGCCGCCCGTATCGCCACCCTCGCCGGTGTCGCCGGTGCCGCCGTCGCCGTCCCGCTGATGGGCGCGACCAACGCTTCCGCCGCCTCCGTCGAGACCTGGGACGCCGTCGCCCAGTGCGAGTCCGGCGGCAACTGGTCCATCAACACCGGCAACGGCTACTACGGCGGACTGCAGTTCTCGCAGTCCAGCTGGGCCGCCGCCGGCGGTACGCAGTACGCCGCGCGCGCCGACCTGGCCTCCAAGGACCAGCAGATCGCCACCGCCGAGAAGCTTCTCGACATGCAGGGCCCGGGCGCCTGGGCCTGCGCCGGCGCCGGCGGCCTCACCAACGACGGTGTGGACCCGGGCGTGAACCCCGGCGGCTCCGGCCGGTCCGAGAGCAAGCCCGAGCAGGCGCAGCCCCAGCGCCAGGCCGAGCAGCCCACCACGCGCAGCGAGCAGCGCGAGGCCCCCAAGGCCGAGAGCAAGAAGACCGTCACCACCCCGACCGGCGAGAAGGTCGAGAAGGGCGACGGCGAGTACAAGGTCAAGGCCGGCGACACCCTGAGCAAGATCGCTCAGAAGGAAGGCGTCAAGGGCGGCTGGAGCAAGCTCTTCAAGCTCAACGACGACATCGTCAAGGACGCGGACCTGATCTTCCCGGGGCAGCAGCTCCACCTGAAGTAATCGCCGTCTCTCCTCCCCGGAGGAGCGGTGTCCGGCGGCACTTCTCCTCGCACGGCTTCCCGGCCCGGCGCGCTCTTCCCCCCAGCGCGCCGGGCCGGGTTCTTCGTGGACGGCGGGAGCCCGGGGGCCCGCATGCGTTCACCTCTTGTTGTTACCCCTCAGTAGATATCTAGAGTTCTGTCCCGCTATGCAGGCCCTCGGGTCCTTTTTCGTCCCAGGAGGCGGGCGGTCGGCCGACGGACGCGGCCGGGCCGGATAGGCTCGGGTCGCAAGGCCACAGTGACCCTGCACAACCAGTGTCAGATCCCAGAAGGAGATGCCTCGTGCCGTCCATCGACGTCGTCGTAGCCAGGGAAATCCTCGACTCCCGGGGGAACCCCACGGTCGAGGTCGAGGTCGGCCTCGACGACGGCAGCACGGGTCGTGCTGCCGTTCCGTCCGGCGCCTCCACCGGTGCGTTCGAGGCCATCGAGCTTCGCGACGGTGACCCCAACCGCTACCAGGGCAAGGGCGTCGAGAAGGCCGTCCTCGCCGTCATCGAGCAGATCGGCCCGGAGCTCGTCGGGTACGACGCCACCGAGCAGCGCCTCATCGACCAGGCGATGTTCGACCTGGACGCCACCGAGAACAAGGCCTCGCTCGGCGCGAACGCCATCCTCGGCGTCTCGCTGGCCGTCGCGCACGCCGCCTCCGAGGCGTCCGACCTGCCGCTCTTCCGCTACCTGGGCGGCCCGAACGCGCACCTGCTGCCCGTTCCGATGATGAACATCCTGAACGGCGGCTCGCACGCCGACTCCAACGTGGACATCCAGGAGTTCATGATCGCGCCGATCGGCGCGGAGTCCTTCTCCGAGGCCCTGCGCTGGGGCGCGGAGATCTACCACACGCTGAAGAAGGTCCTCAAGACCAAGGGCCTGTCCACCGGACTCGGCGACGAGGGCGGCTTCGCCCCGAACCTGGAGTCCAACCGCGCCGCCCTGGACCTCATCGTCGAGGCCATCAAGGAGGCCGGTTATGTCCCGGGCCGCGACATCGCGCTCGCGCTCGACGTCGCCGCGTCCGAGTTCTACAAGGACGGCGTCTACGAGTTCGAGGGCAAGTCCCGCTCGGCCGCCGAGATGACCGAGTACTACGAGGAGCTCGTCTCCGCGTACCCGCTGGTCTCCATCGAGGACCCGCTGTACGAGGACGACTGGGCCGGCTGGAAGGTCATCACCGACCGCATCGGCTCCAAGGTGCAGATCGTCGGCGACGACCTCTTCGTCACCAACCCCGAGCGCCTGGCCCGCGGCATCGAGGAGGGCTCCGCCAACGCCCTGCTCGTCAAGGTCAACCAGATCGGTTCGCTGACCGAGACCCTGGACGCCGTCGAGCTGGCCCAGCGCAACGGCTTCAAGTGCATGATGTCGCACCGCTCCGGCGAGACCGAGGACGTCACCATCGCCGACCTCGCCGTCGCCGTGAACTGCGGTCAGATCAAGACCGGCGCCCCGGCCCGCTCGGATCGCGTCGCCAAGTACAACCAGCTGCTGCGCATCGAGGAGATCCTCGACGACGCCGCGGTGTACGCGGGCCGCTCCGCCTTCCCGCGCTTCAAGGGCTGACCCGCAGCGCCAAGCCGGTGGCCTCCGCCCGTCCCCGCACCCGGTCCCGTACCGTGTGCGGGGACGGGCGTGCGTAACGGGGAGGCGGGGAGACATGGCCGGAAAGGACCGCGACCGGTTCTCCACCGCGACCAGGCTGCGGCTGCTCGGCGAGCAGACGGCGGCCCGCGTGTACCGGTCCCAGAACCGCCGCCAGGCCCGCCGCTCCCGGCTCACCGGCCGGGCCGCGTTCCTGGCGCTGGTGGTCTGCTCCCTGGTGGTGGCGCTCGCCTATCCGATGCGGCAGTACGTCTCCCAGCGCGACGAGATCGCCGAGCAGGAGCGGCTCTCGCAGGAGGCGGAGCGGCGCACCGAGGAGCTGCGGGACGAGAAGGCGCGGCTCCAGGACGACGCGTACATCATGCGTCTGGCCCGCCAGCACCTGCATTACGTATTTCCCGGGGAGACCGGCTACACCGTGGCCGACCCCGACGCGGCGAAGGACCGCCGGTCGGAGCCCGGGGCGAGCGACCGCCCCTGGCACTCCAACCTCTGGGACGGCGTCGACAGCGCCGACCGTGACGACCGCGACTGACCGACCCGCGCCCCCTCAACGAGCTTCGAGCAGAACCAAGGCAGGCATGGAAACGCCCCCTCCGCAGACCGAGTCCACCAAGCCCACCGACGCGGACATCGCCGCGTTCGAGCAGCAGCTCGGCCGCCCGCCGCGCGGTCTGCGCGCCATCGCGCACCGCTGCCCGTGCGGCAACCCGGACGTGGTGGAGACCCAGCCGCGTCTGGAGGACGGCACGCCGTTCCCGACGACGTACTACCTGACCTGCCCCCGGGCGGCCTCGGCGATCGGCACGCTGGAGGCCAACGGGGTCATGAAGGAGATGACGGCCCGTCTGGAGACCGACCCGGAGCTGGCGAAGGCCTACCGGGCCGCGCACGAGGACTACATCACCCGCCGCGACGCCATCGAGGTCCTGGAGGGCTTCCCGAGCGCGGGCGGCATGCCGGACCGGGTGAAGTGCCTCCACGTACTGGTCGGCCATTCGCTGGCCGCGGGCCCCGGGGTGAACCCGCTGGGCGACGAGGCCATCGCGATGCTGCCCGAGTGGTGGGCCAAGGGGCCGTGCGTCGCGCCGTGCGTGCCGACGGGCGAGGATGACGGCTGGACGGTGGACGACGGCGACGAGGGCCACTTCGCCTTCCGCCCGCTCGACGGCCCCGCCGACGGGCAGGGCGCGTGACCAGGGTCGCGGCCGTCGACTGCGGCACCAACTCCATCCGGCTCCTCGTCGCCGACGTGGACCCCGCGACCGGCTCCTTCACCGAGCTGGACCGGCGGATGACGATCGTCCGCCTCGGCCAGGGCGTCGACGAGACCGGCCGGCTCGCCCCCGAGGCGCTGGAGCGGACGTTCGCGGCCTGTCGCGCGTACGCCGCGGCTATCGAGGAGCTGGGCGCGGAGCGGATCCGCTTCGTCGCGACCTCCGCCTCCCGCGACGCCGAGAACAGCGCCGAGTTCGTGGCCGGGGTGCGGGACATCCTGGGCGTCGAGCCCGAGGTGATCACCGGCGACCAGGAGGCCCAGCTCTCCTTCGACGGGGCCACCAGGGAACTGGCCGGCAGCGACCATCTGGCGAAGCCGTATCTGGTCGTCGACATCGGCGGCGGCTCCACCGAGTTCGTCCTCGGCTCGGACGAGGTGGAGGCGGCCCGGTCCGTCGACATCGGCTGTGTACGGATGACGGAGCGTCACCTCGTGGTGGACGGGGCCGTCATGGACCCGCCGAGCCACGAGCGGGCCGCCGCGATCCGCGCGGACATCGACGCCGCCCTCGACGTCGCCGAGCGGACCGTGCCGCTCACCGGGGCGGGCACGCTCGTCGGCCTCGCGGGCACCGTCACCACGATCGCCGGGATCGCGCTGGAGCTGGAGGCGTACGACCCCAAGGCCATCCACCACGCCCGCGTCTCCCGTGGCCAGGTCCGCGCGATCACCGAACATCTGCTGCGCTCGACGCACGAGGAGCGCGCCGCGCTCCCCGTGATGCACCCGGGCCGGGTCGACGTGATCGGGGCCGGGGCGCTCGTCCTGCTCGGGGTGATGGAGCGGACGGGGGCCCACGAGGTCGTCGTGAGTGAACACGACATCCTGGACGGTATCGCCTTCAAAGCGGCAGAAGGCGGACCGTTCGGCGGCTGACACCGGCGATGCCCGACGGCATCGCGTGGAGTGCGGCGGGCTGCCCGGCGCCGCTCGATCGCTCCGTCACCTGCACCTTTGAGCCGCCCACCGGTCCCGGTGGGCGGCTCGGCGGCTCTCTTTCGAGATGTGCCGCGAGAAAGTTCGTGAACTTCTTCACAAGGAATGGGGTCCTGTTGGGCGCGGTTCGCGTCCCGTACGCCCCACCGGGGCGCCCTCGGGGCCGCGGCGGAGTGTCGCGGGCGCGTTTCGAGGGTGGTGCGCTCGGAGGGAAAGGGGCGGTGGTTCACCCCGCCCGAAGGGCCAAGGGCCAGCTCACAAGCGGTGAACAACGTTTCCCGCGGCGCCGTGGTTCCCTTTCGTACCCATGACCTGGGTCACGTGGGCGGCGAAGTGTAGCAGAGGGTCGGTCAATCCTTGTGAAGGGGCTCACGAGCACCCCCCTGGGGCGGGGTGGATACTCGATGGCATGAGCACCACGGAGCGTCCCAGGATCCTCGTTGTAGGCGGTGGGTACGTAGGCCTGTACGCAGCTCGTCGCATTCTGAAGAAGATGCGATACGGAGAGGCGACCGTCACGGTCGTCGACCCGCGGTCGTACATGACGTACCAGCCCTTCCTCCCCGAAGCTGCCGCCGGCAGCATCTCGCCTCGGCATGTCGTCGTCCCGCTGCGACGCGTGCTGCCCAAGGCTGAGGTTCTCACCGGTCGTGTCACGACCATCGACCAGGACCGCAAGGTCGCCACGGTCGCGCCGCTCGTCGGCGAGGCCTACGAGCTGCCCTTCGACTACCTGGTCATCGCGATGGGCGCGGTCTCCCGCACCTTCCCGATCCCCGGTCTCGCCGAGCAGGGCATCGGCATGAAGGGCATCGAGGAGTCCATCGGCCTGCGCAACCACGTCCTGGAGCAGCTGGACAAGGCCGACTCCACGACCGACGAGGACGTCCGCCGCAAGGCGCTGACGTTCGTCTTCGTGGGCGGCGGGTTCGCCGGTGCGGAGACCATCGGCGAGGTCGAGGACATGGCCCGCGACGCGGCGAAGTACTACACGAACGTGAAGCGCGAGGACATGCGCTTCATCCTCGTCGACGCCGCCGACAAGATCCTTCCCGAGGTCGGCCCGAAGCTGGGCGCCTACGGCAAGGAGCACCTGGAGAGCCGCGGCGTGGAGATCTACCTCTCCACCTCCATGGACTCCTGTGTCGACGGCCACGTGGTCCTGAAGAACGGACTGGAGGTCGACTCCAGCACCATCGTGTGGACCGCCGGTGTGAAGCCGAACCCGGCGCTGGCACGCTTCGGCCTGCCGCTCGGCCCCCGCGGCCACGTGGACACCTCCGAGAAGCTCCAGGTGCAGGGCACCGACTACATCTGGGCCGCGGGCGACAACGCCCAGGTGCCGGACATGGTCGGCCGCCGCGCCGGCAACCCGAACGCCTGGTGCCCGCCCAACGCCCAGCACGCGCTGCGGCAGGCGAAGGTCCTCGGCGACAACGTGATCTCCGGCATGCGGGGCTTCCCGCAGAAGGAGTACAGCCACGCCAACAAGGGTGCGGTCGCCGGTCTCGGCCTGCACAAGGGCGTCGCGATGATCGTCATGGGCAAGGTGAAGATCAAGCTCAAGGGCCGTCTCGCCTGGTACATGCACCGCGGCTACCACGGTCTGGCCATGCCGACCTGGAACCGCAAGATCCGCATCTTCGCCGACTGGACGCTGGCGATGTTCCTCAAGCGCGAGGTCGTCTCGCTCGGCGCCATGGAGACGCCGCGCGAGGAGTTCTACGAGGCCGCCAAGCCGGCCCCGGCTCCGGCCGCCGCCAAGTCCGAGGGCGAGAAGGCCAAGGCCTCCTGACCCTCCGCGGGCCCGCTCCGCGAGGAGCGCTCCGTACGACGCCCGAAGGGGCCGTCCGCCATCCGTGGTGCGGACGGCCCCTTCGGCGTATCCGGGCGCGGATCCGGGCGCGGGACCGGTGGGCGGCGGTGGTCCGGCCCCGCCCGTGTGAGTGGGGCGTACACGTGCTTTGCCCATGCATTGCCCGGTAGCGGGATGACGGAGTGTGCGGGAAGAGTTGACGCAGGTGTGCCTCGCGACGGCGCCCGGGGTGTCGCGGCGGGGTCTACGAGCATGTCTGTTGCCTGTTGTTCCTGTTGTGCTTGCTGTGCTTGTCGGGGAAACACCACGGAGGTGTGCGCCATGGCAGACGCCGCGTCGCGGCTGACCGCTCTTGCCGAAGAGTTGCTCTCGGAACCCCTGCCGGTCCGGATCCGGGCCTGGGACGGCAGCGAGTCGGGACCGCCCGACGCTCCGGCCCTCGTGATCCGCCACCGCCGCGCCCTGCGCAGGCTCCTGTGGAAGCCCGGCGAACGGGGCCTGGCCCGTGCCTGGGTGGCCGGGGAGATCGATGTGGACGGCGATCTGTACGACGTGCTCGGCCGGATCGCCGGGCTGCTCTGGGACCGCGGCGCCGATGCCAAGGACGCCGTCCACCCGGTCCGCGACCCCAAGGTCCGCGCCTTCGCCCGCGGCCTCCTCGCCCTCGCCGGACCCTGGCCGCCGCCCGCCCCGCCCGCGGAGGAGGTACGCCGCCGCACCGGCCCGCTGCACACCAGACGCCGCGACAAGGAGGCCGTCAGCCACCACTACGACGTCGGCAACGACTTCTACGCCCTGGTCCTCGGTCCCTCCATGGTCTACTCCTGCGCCTACTGGCAGGACGGCTCCACCCTGGAGGCCGCCCAGCGCGACAAGCTCGACCTGGTCTGCCGCAAGCTCGGCCTGAAGGAGGGCGACCGGCTCCTGGACGTCGGCTGCGGCTGGGGCTCGATGGCCATCCACGCCGCCCGCCACTACGGCGCCCGGGTCACCGGTATCACCCTCTCCCGGGAACAGGCCGCCCACGCCCGCAAGCGCATCGCCGAGGAGGGCCTGACCGACCGGATCGAGATCCGGGTCCAGGACTACAGGGACGTCCTTCCCCAGGCTCCCGGCTCCGCGCGAACAGGGGACACCCCGTCCGGCCCGTACGACGCGATCTCCTCGATCGGCATGGCCGAGCACGTCGGCTCGGTCCGCTACCGCGAGTACGCCGAAGTCCTCTACGCCCTCCTGAAGCCCGGCGGCCGCCTCCTGAACCACCAGATCGCCCGCCGCCCCGAGAAGGACGAGGACGCCTACCGCATCGACGCGTTCATCGACGCCTACGTCTTCCCCGACGGCGAACTGGCCCCGGTCGGCCGCACCCTGGCCACCCTGGAGGAGGCCGGTTTCGAGGCCCGGGACGTCGAGGCACTGCGCGAGCACTACGCGCTGACCCTGCGCCAGTGGGTGGCCAACCTGGAGCGGCACTGGGAGCAGGCGGTACGCGCCACCTCCCCGGGCCGGGCCAGGATCTGGCGGCTGTACATGGCCGCCTCGGCCCTCTCCTTCGAGCACAACAAGATCGGCGTCAACCAGATCCTCGCGGTGCGCCCGCTGGACGGCGGCTCCCGCCTGCCGCTGCGCGCCCGTGCGTGGACGGAGACCGCCGAGGACGGGGACACCTGACCGTACGAGGACGGGGACGCCTGCCCCGTACGCGTACGGACGCACGGGCGAGGGGCCGGTGCTCCGCTCCCCAGCGGTGCACCGGCCCCTCGTCATCCCCCGCGTCCCGGCCCCGGGACCCGTTGCTACTCCGTCTTGATCGCCGTCAGCATGTTGAGCTTCGCGGCGCTGCGGGCGGGCCACAGCGAGGCGAGGACGCCCACCAGGCCGGCCAGGAGCAGGAAGATGCCGAGCCGGTCCCACGGGATGACCAGGGCGTAGCCGGGGATGTCGGCGGACAGGGTCCGGCCGATCGCCCAGCCGAGGAAGACCCCGAGGCCGACCCCGATGACCGCGCCGAAGACCGAGATGACGACGGCCTCCAGACGGATCATCCGCTTGACGCGGCCCCGGTCGAGACCGATCGCGCGGAGCATGCCGATTTCCTGCTGCCGCTCGAACACCGACATCGCGAGGGTGTTGACGACTCCGAGGACCGCGATCAGCAGGGCCATGGCGAGCAGCCCGTACATGATGTTCAGGGCGGTGTTGATGAAGCCGCCGAACATGTCACGGATGTCCTGCCGGTCCATGACGCTCATCGCCGGGTTGTCGCCGAGCGCGTCCACGATGGACTGTTCGTTGGCCTTGCTGGCGCCGCCGTCCGCCTTGATCCAGATCTCGCGGATCTCCGGGCGGGTGGAGGCGCTGTACTTGTCGGCCATCTCCTTCGGGATCACGAAGGGCGAGAGGAACTCGTTCTCCCGGTAGGTCGCCCCGACCTTCAGTTCGCCCTTCTTGTCGTTGTCGAACGTCACGGGAAGGGTGTCGCCGGTCTTCCATCCGTGCTTCTTCGCGGTCTTGGAGCCGATCGCGACCTGGCCGTCCTCGAGCGTGGACAGCGAACCGGACTCGGTCGTCAGGGAGAAGACCTGCTCCACATCGCCCGGGGTGACGCCGGAGGCCGAGAAGTAGTCGCCGTCGACCTCGAACCAGGCCGCCTGCTGCGGGGAGAGCGCCGAGACGCCGTCGGCCTTCGACAGGGCCGTGAGCGCGGACTCGTCGAGCGAGTCGCCGCTCGCCATCGAGACCAGGTAGTCGGCCTTGATGTTGTCGGTGGTCATCTTGTCGATGGCCTGGCCGAGCGTGACGCCGAGCACCGAGATGCCGGTCACCAGGGTCAGCCCGATGGCCAGGGCGGAAGCGGTGGCTCCGGTGCGCCGCGGGTTGCGGACCGCGTTCTGCGAGGCCAGCTTCCCGGAGACGCCGAACACCTTCTTCAGCAGCGGCCGGACCAGCGCGATCACCGGGCGGGAGAGCAGCGGGATCAGGATGATGACACCGATCAGGGCGAAGAACGCGCCCGCGGCGACCAGCTGCCGGCCGGAGGTGCCGCCGGTCGCGGCACCGCCGACGATGCCGGCGGAGCCGAGCAGGGTGATCACGCCGCCGATCGAGTTCCGTACGACGAGGGACTTGACGGAGGCGGTGGCGTGGACGCTGCTCATCGCGGCGACCGGCGCGATCTTCGCGGCCCGGCGGGCGGGCAGCCAGGCGGCCAGCACGGTGATCAGGATGCCGACCGCGAAGGCGGAGACGACGGCGGTGGGCGAGACGATCAGCGGGCCGGCCGGGATCTTGCCGCCCAGCAGGCCCATCGCGGAGCGCAGACCGGTGGCGAGACCGAGACCGAGGAGGAAGCCGACGACCGAGGCGAGGGCGCCGACGAAGGCGGCCTCCAGCAGCACCGAGCGCTTCACCTGGCGGCGGGTGGCGCCGATGGCGCGCATCAGGGCCAGCTCACGGGTCCGCTGGGCGATGAGCATCGTGAAGGTGTTGGCGATGAGGAAGATGCCGACGAACAGCGCGATGCCCGCGAAGGCCAGCAGCATGGTGTTGAGGCTGGTCAGGCCGGACTCGATGTCCTTGGCCTGCTGGTCGGCGAGCGCCTTGCCGGTCTGCGCGGTGGCGTCCTTCGGCAGCAGCGGCTCGATCTCGTCCAGCAGCTTCCGGTCGGAGACCCCGGCCGCCGCGCTGACCGTGGCGTTCTGGAAGAAGCCGGGCTTCAGGTAGAGCTGCTGGGCGGTCGGGGTGTCGAACAGCACGAGGCTGCCGCCCGCGTTGACCGCGCCGTCCTCGGTGGTGAAGATCCCCGAGAGGGTGTACTCCTTCACCGGGCCGTTGGTCGCGACCCGCACCGGGTCGCCGACCTTGTACTTGCCCTTGCTCGCGGTGTCCTTGTCGAGCGCCACCGAGCCCTTCTTCACCGGGCCCGAGCCCTCGACGAAGTCGTACTGGGTGTCCTTGCCGTCCTTGCCGGGGGAGAAGTTCGCACCCGTGTTGGACCAGCCGTTGCCGATCAGCTTGCCGTCCGGGTCGGCGACCCCGGCGAAGCCGTTGACGCGCCCGGTGGCGGAGGCCACCCCGTCCACGCCCCGGATCTTCTCCAGGGTGGCGTCGTCGATGCCGGGGTTCTTCTCGTCGTCGCCGGTGTACGTCTCGATGGAGACGGCGACGTTGTCGTAGCTCTTGGCGGACTGGTTGCGGAAGGCGTTGCCGAGGGTGTCGGTGAAGACCAGCGTGCCGGAGACGAACGCTACGCCGAGCATGACGGCGAGCACGGTCATCAGCAGCCTGGCCTTGTGCGCGAGCACATTGCGCAGGGCGGTACGGAACATGTCTGTGTCCTGGGATGGGTTCCGGAAGGGGAGGGCGGGGGCGCGCGGGTACGGCAGCCGGTGGGGCGGCCGTACGCGTCAGCCGTGCGGCGGCCGGTCGCGGTGACCGGCCGAGGGCGTCAGCTGGTGCGGCCCTTCGCGTCGAACGCCTTCATCCGGTCGAGGACGCCGTCGGCGGTCGGGTGCATCATCTGGTCGACCACCGCGCCGTCCGCCAGGAAGATGACCCGGTCCGCGTAGGAGGCGGCCACCGGGTCGTGCGTCACCATCACCACGGTCTGGCCCAGCTCGCGCACCGAGTTGCGCAGGAAGCCCAGCACCTCGGCGCCGGAGCGGGAGTCCAGGTTTCCGGTCGGCTCGTCGCCGAAGATGATCTCGGGCTGAGCGGCCAGGGCGCGGGCCACGGCCACACGCTGCTGCTGACCGCCGGAGAGCTCGGTGGGGCGGTGCTTCAGCCGCTCGGAGAGACCGACCATGTCGATCACCTGCTGGAGCCACGCGGCGTCCGGCTTACGGCCCGCGATGTCCATCGGCAGAGTGATGTTCTCCAGCGCGGTCAGCGTCGGAAGCAGGTTGAACGCCTGGAAGATGAAGCCGATCTTGTCCCGGCGCAACTGGGTGAGCTGCTTGTCCTTCAGCGTGGACAGCTCGGTCTCGCCGATCCGCACCGAACCGCTGCTGAAGCTGTCGAGCCCGGCGACGCAGTGCATCAGCGTCGACTTGCCGGAGCCCGACGGGCCCATGATCGCGGTGAACTCGCCCTGCGGGAAGTCCACGGTCACCCGGTCCAGGGCGACGACCTGCGTCTCGCCCTCGCCGTAGACCTTCGACAGCTCCGTGGCGCGGGCAGCCACCGCGGTGGCGCGGTGAACGGTGGGGGTGGTGGTCACTGGGACACTCCTGGTTCGGGTGGTGCGGATGGGGCCGGGGCCGTGGTGAGACGGGCGCTGACGCCATGCCTCGGGGACTTACTCCATCCTTACGGCTCGATCGCGTCCGGTCGTCACTCCCGATGCCCGTTCCCGGGGCCCTCTTGAGTCGCATCACGGGCGTGGATCCGTCCTCCTCGGGTATGACATCGACCCTGAGCGGAGTCGTGCGACCGCCTTACGGCCACCCGTGGCGGTCACCCAGCGTGAGCGGGCGGGGGTGGGGGCCGGGGACGGCCGCGACGGCGCGCGGGCCCCCTGTGAGCGGTGTCCGGCCGCGGCGCCGGAGAGAGGCGGCGGCCGAGGGTGGCGGACACCCTGGCGGGGCCTGGCGGGGACCTGGCGCGTTGGGCCGTACGAGTGCGGCGACTTTCCGTCATTCCGATGGGGCGCGCACACCGCCCGGGATCGGCCACGGGCGTGTGGTCAGCCCGGCCCGATGTGCTGACGACCCCTCAAGCGGTCAATAAAATAAGACAACATCGCGCCACTGTTCCGCTGATCGAGGGACGGCCCCGGATAGGGTCGGTAGCCAGACGCGGAGCCGCGCGGCACGCCCGGATGGTGGAACGTAGACACGGCGAGCTTAAACCTCGCTGCCCCTCGGGGGCGTGCCGGTTCGAGTCCGGCTCCGGGCACCACGCGCCGCACGCTGCGTGACCCGGACGGCCCTCACCGTGACCGGCGCACCGCCCGGGATCGTGGTCGCCCCGCCGCCCGGACCACGGTCGTCACGTTGCCCTGACCGTGACCGGCGGACCGTTCCGGGACCCGGCCCGGTCTCCGACGGGCGGTCCGTCACGGATGCCGGAAAGATCCTCCCCGGGCACTAGGGTGATTCCTTTGCCTACCCATTACTCTTGTGGCAAGGCCACGCAGTGTGGCCATGGAGGAGTGAGATGAGGAGCAGCAACCCGGTCTTCTCGCGACGGGGCTTCAGCCGCGACAACGGCCACGCGGGCTTCAACGCGGCGCCGCAGGCCGGGGCCCCCGCGACGGGCAACCCGTACGCACAGGGCACCGCCGCCAACCCGTACGCCACGAACCCCTACGCGCAGACGGACACGCACGGCGCCCCGCAGGCGCCCGCCCGTAGCGACGTGATGACCATCGACGGCGTGGTGACGCGCACGGCGATGACGCTCGGCACCGTGATCCTGGCCGCCGCCGTCGCGTGGTGGGTCATGCCGGTCGACCAGGCGAACCTGGGCAGCGCCTACGGCGTGGCCATCGGCGCCGCGCTCATCGGCTTCGTGCTGTCGCTGGTCAACTCGTTCAAGCGCCGGCCCTCGCCCGCGCTGATCCTGACCTACGCGGCGTTCGAGGGTGTCTTCCTCGGCATCGTCAGCAACATCGTCAGCATGTACGTCGCCCCCGGCGCCGCGATGCAGGCGGTGCTCGGCACCATGGCGGTCTTCGCCGGTGTGCTGATCGCCTACCGCACCGGCCTGATCCGGGTCACGCGCCGCTTCTACGGCTTCGTCATGGCGGCCGCCATCGGCTTCATGCTGCTGATGATGGTCAACCTCCTGTTCGCCGTCTTCGGCGGCGGTGACGGCCTCGGCTTCCGCAGCGGCGCCCTCGGTGTCGTCTTCGGCATCGTGGCGATCGTCATCGGCGCGGCCATCCTCGCCCTGAACTTCAAGCAGGTCGAGGACGGCATCGCGTACGGCGCTCCCCGCGAGGAGGAGTGGCTGGCCGCGTTCGGCCTCACCGTGACCCTGGTGTGGATCTACATCGAGATGCTGCGCCTGGTCGCGATCCTCAGCGGCGACGACTGACCGGTCCTGTCGTACCGGAACGGCCCGCAGGCATCGCGCCCGCGGGCCGTTCCGCGTTCGCGGGGCCGGTGCGGGGCACGTGCGGGGGCGGAGGTGCGGATCGGGCCGTTGGCGGGGGCGTGGGAGGGGCGCGTAGGGTCGGCCGGGTGCTCGATACGACGCCCCTGATCCTGGCCGTGGACCGTTTCGCCGACCGGCTGCGTTCGGCCCCGCAGAGCCGCCTCCAGCGCGGCGCGGCCGCCGAGGCGCTGGCCGCCGCCCGGGAGCTCGCCGTACGGGCGCAGCGGCTGGAGGCCCCGGACGCCGAGCCGCGGGAGGTGCCGGACGCCGGAATGTTCGCCGTGGGCGACCAGCTCGCCGTCGTCGGCCGGGACCTGGCCGCGGCACTGGAAACGGCCCCGTCCCAGGAGCTGGACGAGGCCGTGCGGTATGTCGAGGAAGCGGCGGCGCGGGCTTTCGCGTGAGCGGCGCGGGTGCGCGTACGAGCGGCCCGCGCCCGGCGGTCAGAACGAGGCGATGACGCGGTCGGCGAGGATGTACACGTTGTCCTCACCGCAGGAGAAGGTCAGCGCGTAGGCGCCCGAGACGCCCGAGCCGCCCAGCAGCACCGGCTGCCGGCCCGCCCGCAGCGCGTCCGCGAGCCGCTCGGCGGTCTCGCGGTGGCCCGGGGTCATGCAGAGCGTGGTGCCGTCGGCGAAGACGTACACATCGAGCGTGCCCAGCGGGCCGGGCCGCACATCGGTCAGCTCGGTCGCGGTGTCGGCCAGCTCCTCGAGACGGTTCACGGTGCGCTCGTGGTCGGTGACCACCGGCGTCTGTACGGGAACGAAGTCCGGGTGCGAGGGGTGGCGGCGGCGGGCGGCGGCCAGCTCGGGGGAGTCCTCGGGAAACTCCGAAACCTCCGGAAGCCCGGGCACCGGGTCCGTCGCCAGGTCGGCCGGCAGATCGGTCAGCTCGCCGACCTCGTGCTCTGCGAGGGTCCGCTCGCTCAACTCCACGAGCTCCTCCATCGCCTCGGCCGCCTCCAGGTCCATCGACTCCAGGCCGGCGAAGTCGGCCTGCCGGGGCAGGTAGTACGGGGCGTCGTCGCCGAGGCCGGTCAGACCGCCCAGCAGAGACGGGGCGTCGGCGGCGTCACGGGCCTCCTGGGCCGCCCAGAAGGCGCGCGCCTCGGCCAGCTCGCGCTCCCGCTCCTCGGCGAGGGCGTCGGCGACGGCCGCGCGTATCTCCTCCGCGGGAGTGGCCGTACTGCGACTCTGCGGTGGCACCGAGGCACCGGAAGCGCGGCCCGCGGCCAGCTCCGAGCGCAGCGCCACGACCTGCTTGCGCAGCCCGTGAGCGGCGTGCAGTGCGGCGGCGCCGACGGCCGTGGCAGCGGCGGTGGTCAGCAACAGGGCAAATGACATGGCGCTCACTGACGTACTCCCGGTCTCAATCGATACCCCCGACTTCCTACATCAGCTTGGCCTGTACCGGTACGCGCTGTCAGTGCATTACGTCACGAAATGGACAGGTCTTTCGGTCCGGTGTTTAGCCCCAAACGGCCGTGACCTGCGGAAACGACTCTCCCCCGGGACGCAGATCACATCCTGGGGGAGATTCGGTCACGGTCGGAGCTCGGAGGGGTTAGCTCAGCCGCTCGATCACCATCGCCATGCCCTGGCCGCCGCCCACGCACATCGTCTCCAGGCCGAACTGCTTGTCGTGGAACTGGAGGCTGTTGATCAGCGTGCCGGTGATGCGGGCGCCGGTCATGCCGAAGGGGTGGCCGACCGCGATCGCGCCGCCGTTGACGTTGACCTTCTCCAGCGGCAGGCCGAGGTCCCGGTAGGAGGGGATGACCTGGGCCGCGAACGCCTCGTTGATCTCGGCGAGGTCGATGTCGTCGACGGTCAGGCCGGCCCGCTTCAGTGCCTGCTTGCTGGCCTCGACCGGGCCGTAGCCCATGATCTCGGGGGAGAGGCCGGAGACGCCGGTGGAGACGATCCGGGCCAGCGGGGTCAGGCCCAGCTCGCGCGCCTTGGTGTCGGACATGATCACCAGGGCCGCCGCGCCGTCGTTGAGCGGGCAGCAGTTGGCCGCGGTGACCAGGCCGTCGGGGCGGAACACCGGCTTCAGGCCCTGCACGCCCTCCAGGGTGACGCCCGCGCGCGGGCCGTCGTCCTTGGCGACGACGGTGCCGTCGGGGGTGGTGACCGGGGTGATCTCCCGCTCCCAGAAGCCGTTCTTCAGGGCTTCCTCGGCGAGGTTCTGCGACCGTACGCCGAACTCGTCCATGTCCTGGCGGGTGACGCCCTTGAGCCGGGCCAGGTTCTCCGCGGTCTGCCCCATCGCGATGTACGCGTCCGGGACGAGGCCGTCCTCGCGCGGGTCGTGCCAGTCGGTGCCGGTCTGCTCGGCGCGGGCGGCGGTGCGGGCCTCGGCGTCGGCGAACAGCGGGTTGTGCGTGTCCGGCAGGCTGTCGGAGTTGCCCTTGGCGAAGCGGGACACCATCTCGACACCGGCCGAGATGAAGACGTCGCCCTCGCCCGCCTTGATCGCGTGCAGCGCCATCCGGCTGGTCTGCAGCGAGGAGGAGCAGTAGCGGGTGACCGTACAGCCGGGAAGGTGGTCCATCCCCATCTGCACGGCGATGATGCGGCCCAGGTTGTTGCCCTGCTCGCCGCCGGGCAGACCACAGCCCAGCATCAGGTCGTCGATGTCCTTGGGGTCCAGCTCGGGGACCTTGGCCAGCGCGGTCTGGATGATCGTGGCGGTCAGGTCGTCCGCGCGCAGGTCCTTCAGGGACCCCTTGAAGGCGCGGCCGATCGGCGAACGGGCGGCAGAGACGATCACGGCTTCGGGCATCACGCGGCTCCAAGGGGCTGGAAGGCTGTGTGGACGGCAGAACTCCTCTGGAAGTTACCCGGACGTATCGCCGGGGTCACCCGGCAGGCCGTGTGATGCGGGACTCTTTTCTAAGCGCTTGCTCAGCACGGCCTGCCGTCGGACGCGGCCGTTACGCGTGGCCGTGGGCGCCAACCGTCACGCGTGCCCGTGGGCGGTGTCCGGGTGGGCGTGCGGGGTGGGTTCCGTGGAGGCGGGCAGACGCCGCCGCCTGCGGTGCTTGAGGAGGGCCCAGGGAGCCCGCGCCCCCGTGACCTCCGTACCGGCCTCCCGGGCCGCCTGGGACGCCGCCTTGGCCACCGGGAGGATGTCCTCGCGTCGCGCGCCGTCCAGCCGGTCGGTCTCCGGCCACAGGCCCAGCACCGCGCAGAGCGTGGGCAGCACCGCCATGGCCGCCGTGGCGTAGCCCTCGGCCGAGGGGTGGTAGTTGTCCGGGCCGAACAGTTCGCGCGGGTTCGCCGCGAACTCGGGGCCCAGCAGGTCGCCCAGCGACACCGTGCGCCCGCCCTGCTCCACCGTGCCGATCGTCTGCGCCGCCGCCAGCTGCCGGCTCACCCGCCGGGCCAGCCAGCGCAGCGGCTGGTAGACCGGCTCGATCGTGCCCAGATCCGGGCAGGTCCCGACGACCACCTCCGCCCCCGCCGTCCGCAGCCTGCGCACCGCCGTCGTCAGACAGCGCACCGACTGGGTCGCGGGCATCCGGTGGGTGACGTCGTTCGCCCCGATCATGATCACGCAGACGTCCGGGACCCGGGCCGGATCCGCGAGCAGCAGCGACACCTGCCGCTCCAGATCGTCCGACCGGGCCCCGGGCAGGGCCACGTTCCGCAGATCCACCGGCCGCTCGGCCACCGCCGCGAGCCCCGAGGCCAGCAGAGCCCCCGGGGTCTGCCCGGCCCGCCGCACCCCCTGGCCCGCGGCCGTCGAGTCCCCGAGCATCCCGAGCCGTATGGCGTCGTTCGGCCCGGCGAACGCCACTCCGTACCGCCCGTCCGCACTCGGCGGCACCGGAGCCGTTCCACCGCCCACCTGCCTCTTCGCGAGCTGGACCTCCGCCAGGAACACGCCCACGGCCGCCGCACCGATCAACCCGATGCTGCCACCGCCGTAGGCCGCGCCCGCCGCGATCCGCCGTGCCACCCTTGCTCTCGACACAGTCCGGTCCACCTCCTCCTCGCCGTACAGCCGTACACGTACCTACTTGCCCCGCTCGGGGCTCCGTGTACTCCTTCCCGTACGCACAGTGCGTCCCGTACGCATACTCTGGGCCGGACCATCTCGGAGATCCCGGAGTACACGGTGCAATTCCACGATTCGATGATCAGTCTTGTCGGCAACACCCCGCTGGTGAGGCTGCGCAACGTCACGGCAGGTATCCAGGCGACCGTCCTGGCCAAGGTCGAGTACTTCAACCCCGGCGGGTCCGTGAAGGACCGCATCGCGCTGCGCATGATCGAGGCGGCGGAGCAGAGCGGGGAGCTGAAGCCCGGCGGCACGATCGTCGAGCCGACCAGCGGCAACACCGGCGTCGGCCTCGCCATCGTCGCGCAGCAGAAGGGCTACAAGTGCATCTTCGTCTGCCCGGACAAGGTGTCCACGGACAAGATCAACGTGCTGCGGGCCTACGGCGCCGAGGTCGTCGTCTGCCCCACCGCCGTTGACCCCGAGCACCCAGACTCGTACTACAACGTCTCCGACCGGCTGGTCACCGAGACGCCGGGCGCCTGGAAGCCCGACCAGTACTCCAACCCGAACAACCCGCGCTCGCACTACGAGACCACCGGTCCGGAGCTGTGGGAGCAGACGGAGGGGAAGATCACCCACTTCGTGGCGGGCGTCGGCACCGGCGGCACCATCAGCGGCACCGGCCGCTACCTCAAGGAGATCAGCGACGGCGCGGTCCAGGTCATCGGCGCGGACCCGGAGGGCTCGGTCTACTCCGGCGGCTCCGGGCGGCCGTATCTGGTCGAGGGCGTCGGCGAGGACTTCTGGCCGAGCGCCTACGACCGCAAGGTGACGGACGAGATCGTCGCGGTGTCCGACAAGGACTCCTTCCAGATGACCCGCCGCCTCGCCAAGGAGGAGGGCCTGCTCGTCGGCGGCTCCTGCGGCATGGCGGTCGTCGGTGCCCTGGAGGTCGCCAAGCGGCTCGGTCCCGACGATGTCGTCGTGGTCCTGCTCCCCGACAGCGGGCGCGGCTACCTGAGCAAGATCTTCAACGACGAGTGGATGGCGGACTACGGCTTCCTGGAGGACTCGGGCACCTCCGCCAACGTCGGCGCGGTCCTGGACTTCAAGGAGGGCCCGATGCCCTCCCTCGTCCACATGCACCCGGAGGAGACGGTCGGTGAGGCCATCGAGGTGCTGCGTGAGTACGGCGTCTCCCAGATGCCGATCGTGAAGCCGGGCGCCGGCCACCCGGACGTGATGGCCGCCGAGGTCATCGGCTCCGTCGTCGAACGGCAGCTGCTGGACGCGTTGTTCACCCAGCGCGCCTCGCTGACCGACCCGCTGGAGAAGCACATGTCGGCCCCGCTGCCGCAGGTCGGCTCCGGCGAACCGGTCGAGGACCTGATGGCCGTGCTCAGTGGCACGGAGGGCGCCGACGCGGCGATCGTGCTCGTCGAGGGCAAGCCGAAGGGCGTCGTGAGCAGGCAGGACCTGCTGGCGTTCCTGGCCAAGGACGCGGGCACGGCGAAGGCCTGACGGTCCGGGGGTCTCCGGGACCGCTCCGGGAGGCCCCCTGTGGCCGGGCTTCGCGAAGACGGTACGAGCACGTCACGTCCGCGCAGCACCCGCTTAACACGGCTCCGGCACATTGGTGGGTGTCGGCAGGGGAACCCGCCGGCACCCAGAACGGCGACACCGGACTACGGAGCGGCTCCCGGACCTCCACCGTCGCCCGGACGCGAGCCTCCGGCCCTGACCCGGACCGTGTCCCTCGCGGGGACCGCCGTCGTCCCGCCCCCCGGGCGACCGGGGGTGCGGCGGTCCCCGCGACATAACGTCCGGGCTCGCCCCTTCTCCGTCCCCACCCCTACGCCGGGCTCAGTCCTTCCAGTCGGACGACGCCCGTTCGTCCCGGCGGCGGAACAGCCCCCCGCCCCGCGCCGCCTGGAACGCGTTGACGCCGACGATGCCGAGCCAGGCCACCACCAGCCCCTCGATCCCGGCGTTCGCGACGCCGATCGCGGACAGCGGCACGGCCAGGATCAGCGAGACGATCCCCAGCGCGTGCCGCTCCCCGAAGCTCTCCGGCTGAGCCGGACGCGCGCCTCGGACGCCGGCCGTCTGCTGCTCGGCGAGCTGGCGGCGGACCCGGCGGTCGAGCGTGGTGTCGAGACGCTGCTCGACCTTCTCCAGGAACGATTCGATGAGCACGGACTCGTACTCCGCGCCCAGCTCGCCGCGGGCCTGGAGGGTGGCGGCGAGCTCCTTCTTGAGCTCGTGGTCACGGGCTTCCATACGGATGACGGTACGGAGTCCGGGCCCCCGTGACAGTGGGGCTAACCCCCGAGTTTCTTGGGGTTAGCCCCACCAGGCCGTCCGACCGACGGCCCGCGTCCGTGTTTCAGCGCGCGTTGCGGGCCTTCCGGGCCCGCGCGATGCGCGTCGGCTGGAACGCGTCGATGCTCCCGGCCCCCCGGCCCGGCCGTTCGTCCCACCCGTTGATGCGCGCCACCAGGCTGCGCAGGCGGGAATCGTGCGGCGGGACGTCGATCTGGAAGTGCGACTGCTTGAGCGGGGTCATCTCGCCTCCCCAGGCCACGACGCCCTGGCAGTCGGCGAGAATGTCCTGGACGACCGTGATCTGTGCTTCGCTCATCCCGTTGCCGGCGGGAGCGCCCAGCGGATAGTGCGTCGACTTGATGGTGAGAGCGGTGCCGGAGAGCTGATTGCTCTCCAGGTCGGCCCCCACCTTGCGGTCGGCGCGGTGTCCCGCCACGTCCAGCGGGTCGAGCATCTCGACCTCGTAGCAGTAACGGCGCACCACGTGGAGCAGTACGGTCGCGACGTCGCTGTCGGCCAGGTGGACACTCAGCTTTCCGGCGCCTTCGACGCGGTAGCCGGTCGCTCGGTCCAGCACCGGCCACCCGTTGGCGCTCCGGCGAGCCGTCCACGCAGTGGGTTCGGCCGGTTCGGCGGGTTCCGACCCGCGCCCCTCGGACGCGGCAGCGCTCGGGGCCCACAGCAGGCTTCCGGCGGCGACGGCGGTGCCGATGGTGAGGACGCGGCGTCGCGTAGGAGGTGTGGTGTCGATGTCAGACATGAACTGTCTTCCTTCTCTGGAGGAATGTGCGCACGCCGAGGAAGACGGCCGTGCACAGAAGAGCTGCGGAAAGAACCGAGAGAACGATCACGGTGGGATTCACCCACGAGGGGACGAGATCCACGTTCGCGCTGCACTTCGCGTGCAACGGAAACAGCCCCTGCGACTCCATGTAGTGCGTGTCGTGCCACTTCTCGTCGAAGGGGACCCCGCTCCGTCGCTCGCACGACTCCCTGAGGTCGAGTCCGGCACGGGAGAAGCCGAGAATCCAGACGGTGGCCGCGTTGAGAAACGCGATGACTCCCAGGGCGGCCATCGTCGGCGGCTGCATGAGTCCCGGCGTGCGCTGACGACGCCGTACCAGAAGGGCGATGACCGCGCTCAGGAGGGCAGCGGGGATCCATAGCTGTACTGCCCCGACGAGTGAGATTCCCATGGATGACTCTTCCTGCTACTCGGCACCGACTCGTGCCAGGATGGCATCCGCGAATCCCTGGGTGAAACTGTCCAGCTTGTCGGATCCGCCGGGTGTGTTGATGAGAACGCCGGGATACAGGGCGCCTTCGAGCGTGATGAAGTACCCGCGCGCCAGGTCGAAGAAGGGCTCTTCCTTGGTCAGCACATTCCACGCGGCCTGCTTGCAGTTCTCCACGGACCCCCAGCGGTTCTGGAAATAGTCGGTGAATCGCTTGAGGGCGCTGCCGTTGTTGCTGTACCGCTGACGAACGGCCGTGGCGATGTCCTGACCACCGCGCACCGCACGTGCGATGAGGTAGCCGTCCGCGTCCTCGATGAGGTCGGTGAACCCGAAGGACGACGACACTCCGGGCTTGGCGAGCTTGGCGTTGCAGAAGGCCTTTCCTGAGGCGTACTGCTCCTCGGAGTTGCGCCAGTCGGTGTAGAACGTCATGAAGTCACCGCCCCAGCCGGTGATGTCGCCCACGTTGACGCTCTTCTTGTTCTCCGGCTGCGCGATGACGTAGTGGCCGTCCGCAGTGGCCATCAGGTGCTCGGCACCGATCCGGTATCCGGACACCGGATCGGTGAACTCGTCGAGCACGGCGAGGCCCTTCTCCGAGGCGTACGAGACGAACCCGTGGTCGTAGTCCCCGATCAGGGACTGCCACTGGACGCCGCCGTAGCTCTTGTGCCGCATGAACTCCATGACGAGCTTGGACGCGTCCCGGTCGGAGCCGTGTGACGCCTTGTAGTCCACCGCCGCGTCATAGAGGCGTGCGATGAGACTGATGAAGTCGGCAGCCGGCGAGGCGTCCCGGTTGAGGGAGAAGGTCCCGGGGTCGGAATTCGGCCGCCAGACGTCGCTGTCGAGGTCGATGGGGTCGCTGCCGCTGATCGGGATACGCGACGTTTCCTTGATCTGGTTGAACGACCAGTTGGCCGGGAGCGGAAAACCGAGGTTCCCGGAGAACCCCCAGGACATGCCGGAGACGAAGGAGTACCGGGCGTATGTCCTGTTGGTGGCGTTGATGCACACGTTTCGTGAGCCGTAGACGCCGTGCACGTACTTCTTTCCCTTGCTGGCGAGGCCGGAGGCGACACCCTGGTAATAGGGAATGATGTACTCGTCGATCTCCTCCTGAGTGGCGTCGTAATCGACGGCGAAATAGATCACCGTCCCCCGGTTGAAACCGAACCCGTCAGCCTTCTCGTGTGCCATCAGGGCATGCTGATAGCCCTTCGGATAGCTGTAGTCGGTCGCGTCGCGCCCGTGTATCTGGAAGATCGGGAAGACACCCAGCTTGTTTCCGAGGATGGTCTCCAGCTCGCCGGGCAGGATCTCCTTCTCGTAGTTCGGGTCGGGGTTGTACAGGTAACGGCCCACGATGCGGTAGTCGTTGTCGTAGAGCCACTTGGCGCGGGGCCCGTCGATCACGAAGCGGGTGTCCGAAGCGGTGACCTTGCGGTCGGGGTCTCCCATGGAGACCAGAAGCTGGGCCCAGGTCGTGTAGTCGCCCTTGCCCGACTCGAGGCCCGGTTCGAAGAGGTAGGAGAACTCCTGGAAAAGCTTGACGTACTCGGTGGTCTTGGCGTCGTAGGTGGACTTGAAAGTGGTCCGGACTCCCTCGACACCGATCGGGACCGGCTCGTTGAAGACGCACGCGGCGGTGAAGAGGCTGACGAGCGTGCCGGAGTCGCCCTCCTTCAGCGTGACGTTCCGCAACGCCGCCTGGGTGCCCGGCCCGAAGTTGCCGTTGGGGGCGGAGATGCCGAGCTCGTACTGGAGGGCGGTGAGCAGCGACTTCTGGACGTCGCGGGAGTAGATGCCGTCGCAGGGACCGACGTTGAAGGCGCTCTTCGTCCAGTAGTTGCGGTTGAGCCACTGCTGGATGCCGCGGATCTTCTCGGTGCCGCCCGCCACGACGACGTACGCGTCCATGTTGAGGAGCGCCTTGGCTATCTTCGCGTCGATGACGCCTGCGCCGCCGATGCCCATGTTGCTGCGCAGCTTCTCGACGGCGTCACGGGTGACCCCCGTGAACCAGCCCTCGCTCTCCGGCTCCACGGCCCAGTAGCCCTTGCACCACAGACCGTACTGAAGGATGGCGACGATGTTGCGGTTCTTGTCCCACCCGAAACCGATGCCTCCGAGCGCGTCGAACTTCGCGGACGTGGTGGGCCCGAACGACGCCACGACCGGGCTGATGCCGAGCTCGTGCTGAAGGGCCATGACCAGGGAGTTCATGGTCCCCCAGCCGGTGTTGCCGTTCTCCGGGCAGCGAACGTAACCGGACACGCTGCCGTACGTGGAGTTCACCCACTGCTGAGCTCTGAGGACTTGCTGGTCTGCCATGGTCGGTACCTCTCGTAGGAGTGCGGGGGCGGGTCGGCCGCCTCATCGGGCCGCCGACGGGGTTCGGTTCAGCGCCGCAGCGCCTCGACGGGCTGGATGCGGCTCGCGCGCCAGGACGGGTACAGCCCTGCCAGCAGGCCCGTGAGAAGCCCGATGGCGGGTGCGGAAGCGAGGGTCGTGAGGTCGATGACGGGCGTCCACTCGTTGTGGAGGCAGACGCCGACGACGACCAGCGTGCCGAGCGACGTTCCCGCCATCCCGCCGAACAGGCCGAGGGCCGCGGACTCGGTCAGGAACTGCCAGGTGATGTGGCGTGCGCGGGCGCCCAGGGAGCGCCTGAGGCCGATCTCGCCCGTGCGTTCCATGACGGCGATGAGTGTGGTGTTGGCGATGCCGACCGCCCCGACGAAGAGGCAGACGATCGACAGCAGGAGGAACAACTGCCCCAAGTCACTGCCGACGTCATCGCGGAGGGCCTTCGGGGCCGGCGGCGGGACGGCGCGCAGATACTCGGGATGGTCGGGGCGAAGAGCTAGGGCAGCCTGGTCGGCGACCTGGGTGGCCGCGCCGAGACGCGTCGATATGAGCATTTTCGCGCGCTCGTCCCGCGGAGGCCCCCAGATCTCCTCCGCGGTCGTTCTGGGGACGATGATCGAAAGAAGCAGGTCCGGTTTGCGTTCGACGTCGTCGAAGACACCGATCACCGTGAACGCGGTGTCGCCGATGAAGATCGCCGGCTGGGTGCGGAGCGTCGTGATGCCCAGGCGGGAGGCCGTCGCGGAACCGATCACCGCCACGGTCTGGTTGCGGGATTCGTGAAACCTGTCGTAGCCGCGGCCCTGGACGAAGTGGGGCCGGGCGGCCGACAGCACACCCGGGGAGGCCGCGACGACCGAGGTCCGGGAGACGGAACCGTTCGCCCCTTCGGCGGGAGTGGACCGAACCGACTCCCCGGGGGCGAGCCGGACCCTCCAATGGACACCGGCGGCCTCGACGCCGTTCACCCGGCCCATGGCGCTGTCCGCATCGTCGGGGAAGGCCAGGGGGACGCGGTCGGCGTCGTTGCCGCCCGTGTCCTCCACGGTGACCTCGGTCGCGGTCAGCCGATTGAACCGCGCGTCGATCTGCGAGGCGGCGGAACCGGTGAGGCCGAGCACGGAGATGAACGCTCCGACTCCCAGTACGGTCCCCAACGAGGTCAGCACCGAGCGTGCGGGACGTTGGACGACGCCGGCCACCGCCTCCGACAGGAGGTCGCGTACGGCGAACCGTGAACACTCCGGAACGGCTGCGCGGTCGGCGGCTCCCGCGCGGGCGTGGCGACGGCGTCGGCTCAGCACGGTACTCCGCCTTCGACAGGTGCCGTTTCGAAGAGAACCCCGTCGCGGATGGTGAGGATCCGCTGTCCTCGTTCGGCGACCTGCTTGTCGTGGGTGATGACCAGAATGGTCATCCCGTCGTGGTGCAGCTGATCGAGCAGACCGAGGATGGACGCCGCGGTCTCACTGTCGAGGTTGCCCGTCGGTTCGTCGCACAGCAGGAGCGACGGCTCGGACACCAGGGCCCGGGAGATGGCCACCCGCTGGCGCTCGCCACCGGAGAGCTGGGTGGGGAGAGCCTGGGCCCGGTGTGCCAGGCCGACGCGCGTGAGCACCTCCGCCGCCTTCCGGCGCCGTATCCGCCGGGGCTTCCGCTGGTAGAGCATCGCCAGCTCGACGTTCTCCTGGGCCGTGCGGTGGGGCAGGAGATGGAACGACTGGAAGACGAAACCGATGTGCCTGCCTCGCAGGGCTGCTTTGCGGCTGTCGTTCGCGGAGGAGGTGTCCTCGCCTTGGAGCAGGTACGTACCCTGAGTGGGGTCGTCGAGCAGGCCCAGCACGTTCAGCAGGGTCGACTTGCCCGAGCCCGACGGCCCGACGATGGTGACGAATTCGCCCTGCTCCACCCGCAGGTCACAGGGGTGCAGCGCCGCGACCGGCGGAGGGCCGGGGTAGGTGAGGCCGAGGCCGTCCAACTCGATGACAGGAGGGCGGCCGGTGGGTGCGACGTTCATGAGCCGGTCACCGGCCGCCGCTCGTCCGTTCCGACGATGACGCGATCACCGACGGCGAGGCGCGAGCCCCCGGCCGGCGAGACCTCCACGTACCCGTCGGCGGCCATACCGGTGTTCACACGCGTGCGCACTTCTCTCCGCCCCCGCAGCACCGTCACGGTGGTGTGCCCGTCCTCACCCGCGGATACCGCGGCCGTGGGAACGGCCAGGACGGGCTTCTTCGACGACGCGGCGGTGATGGTCAGCCGGACGTCCTCGCCCACCAGGTCCGCGGGCAGCGTCGTCGTCGGCTTGACCTTGATCGCGTAGGACCCGTCGGCGGTCTGCTCCGAGCCCTTCTCCGGTTCGGTCGGTCTCGCGGCGACGTACTCGATCTCTCCCGCCGCGCGGGACCCCGTCACCTCGGAGGTGACGGAGACCTTCATCCCCGGTTTCACCAGACGCTTGAGGTCGGGCCTCACCGAGCCCTCGACGATCAGCTTTCCCGCCGAGATGGAGATCAGCTCGCCCCGCGCGTCGTCGCCCACCTCCGCGTGCGCCTGCTCGACGAAGGCCGGTTCAGCGCGGACGTACACGATCTCCGCCATCGGGACCGTGACCGTCGGTGTCGCCCGCCGGGCCTCGTCGCCGGCGCCGCGTTCCTCCGCCTCGTCCCCGGCGGCCTGGTTCCGCGGTGGTGCGAGCGGGTCGGGCTGCCCCGGTACCGGGACGTGGCCGTGAGCCCGGTAGAAGCGGGTGACCGCCGCTTCCGTCCCGGGCCCGAATGTCCCGGCACGATCGTTGCCCGACCCGTAGCCGAGTCCGGCGAGAGCTTGTTGCAGCTGGGAGACGTCCCGCCCTGTGCTGCCGGGCCCGAGGTCCCGGTAAGCGGGGACCTCCCCCTCCAGGACGAAGACGGGGCGCCCGGAGATCTCCAGGAGCAGCTGTCCCATGCGGAGCGGCTGGCCCGTCCGCACCGCTGTCTTCGTCACCACGGACCTGCCCGAGTCCTTCTCGCCCACTCCTTCGCCCGAGACGTCGAGCCGCTGCGAGGCAGCGACCCTGCCTCGGGTGATGACGGTGTCGGAAAGGACCTTCTTCTGGACCGGGGCCGTCAGGACACTGGGGGCCGGCGGGCGCGTGTCCGCGGCCGCCTGGGCCGGAGACTTGACGAACGTGGCGGTGACCACCCCGGCCCCCGTCAGCACCGTTGAGCCGAGTACGACGAGAACCAGGAACCGACGGCGGCGGCTCGGCCGGCCGCGGTGCCGTCGCGCGTCGGCGCGACCGTGCGGGTGGTCTTCTTCCACCGCTGTGTCACTCACTGGCCCGTGACGATCTCTGAGGCCGTCCGTACCGCGGAGTCGATCTTCTTCCGCTCCGCCGACAGGTCCTCGGCGTGGTTCTCGATGGCCTGCTTCTGCAGCCTCGACTCGGCCTGGAACCAGATCCGCGCCACATCGGTCCGCTCGCGACAGGCGATATCGGTGGTGGCGGTCGCGATCTCCTGCGAACTCGGCTTATTACCGGTGAACTTGGGGTCGTCGCTCGCGTTGAGCGGTTCCTTGTAGTCGTACCCGTCGCGTTTCATGCACGCCGACCAGTCCGCGAACGCCCGAACCACCTCGGCCTCTTGCTGCGACTTGACGAAGGCCGCGTTGGCGAGGTCGAGGGCGGTGCGGGCCTGTACCGCGTTCGCGTCTATCCGTTTGTTCGCCGCGCCGACACACCCGTCGGCGGGGACCTTTCTGCCGTTCACCTTCTCGATACGACCGTCCAGCGCACGCGCGTCAATACTGGTTGCCGTCGACCCGTCGACGGCGCCCTTCTCGACCGCCGCGTCGTAGGCTTGCTGCTCCGCGGCATCCACCTTGTATCCGCGTACCGCCGCCAAGCCCTCGTCATGGATTCCGTAACGCCAGTCGGTCAGCGTCTTCGGCCCCACCCTGGGCAGGTCGGGAGCAGGGGTCCAGGCGAGCCCCAGCCCTTCCATGCAGTCGCTGATCAGTATCTTTTTCGCCTGCGCGAGCTGGCTCATCTCCTCATCCGTCGGCATGTACGCCTGAAGAGGGAGGGACCAGCTTTCCGGAGATGCGGCGTCGGACGAGGATTCCTTGATTTCGCTTTTCGGCGGTGCGGAACATCCGGAAAGCGTCAGAACCGCCGCCGTCGCGACAAGAGCGGCAGATGCGATCCCTGAAGGGCGAGGTGCGAAGTGGGGCGGCATGCAAGATTTCCGTTTTCAGGTGATGGTGGGACGCGAGGCAGGTGCCCGCCCAGCGGTGCGGGCACCTGGCCCGTTCAGCTCTTCCAGTTGAACGAGGCGTTCTCGTTGTACGTGGCGTCGAGCTGGTTCACCGTGCCCCAGATGTAGTCAGCCGCGCCCTTGTATCCGCTGTTGTAGTACAGCACCCCGGTATAGCTGGAGTGGGTGTTCCGGGCGGATGCGGCGTTGTTCTTCACGTTCTGTCCGCTACCGCTGCTCTTGAACCCGCAGTACTTGAGCGGGCTGTAGCCCGTCCCGTCCTGGACCGAGTCGAAGTCGTACACGGCATAACCGATGTTCCGGTAGTCGCCGCCGAGGTTCGAGTTGTAGTGGATGCGGAACTTGAACGTGTTGGACGAGTCGTAGTTGCAGCCGAACCAGTAGTTGTTGTAATCGCCGCTCGCGGCCGAAGCCGGTGTCGCCATGCCGGCGCCGAGCGCTGCGGTCATGGCGACGACAGCAGCGGTCTTCTTCAGATTGTGCATGTGATTTTCCTTATTGGGTCGGACGCGTTTGGGCTGAATCGTTCCCGAAACGGCGGGCCCGGCTTTCGGGGTGAATTCCTCCCCGGTCTGATGCGGGTGTCAGTACACACAAAGTCCAAAATATTTTCAAGACGCACCCAGTCTGTCGGTGCTCTGTGAAAGTTTCGTGATCGTTATGACGCAGGAGGCCAATCCCCAGGGGCAAAGTGGTGGATGTCCTCATTACGGACAATGCGGGCGATCGGCAAAATGGAAGATGTGGTGGATCGCAGATGTACTGAGCTTTTGGGGCGGGGGGTGCCGTTGGGTGATCTATGGGTGCATTTGGCGTGCGCAGCCGCCCTCGGGTTTCGAGGGGTAACGATTCGGCATCCGTCTGTGATGAGCGGCCCGGCGCTTTGCCCTTCTCGTTGAGCCGGGCCGTGTTCTGCCTTCCTCGTGGGGCTCAGCCCCTGCATATGGACATACAGCAACCTTCCTGGCTGAATAGAACGGTCGCGCCGGTCGTGGCGCGACGGATCCAGCAAGGGGACAGCATGAGTGGGAGCAGCCCCGCCGCACGGTTGCAGCGGCTCTTCGAGGGCCACCGGCTCACACCCACCCAGCGGCGCATCGCACACTGCATGGTCCGCCGGGCCGCCGACGCGCCGTTCCTCTCCAGCGTCGAGCTGGCCGAGCTGGCCGGGGTCAGCCAGCCCTCCGTCACCCGCTTCGCCGTCGCCCTCGGCTTCGACGGCTATCCGGCGCTGCGCAGGCACCTGCGCGAGGTCGCGCCCGCCGAGGCGGAGCAGGAGGAGACGGGGGAGACGTACAACGAGTACCAGCAGGCCGTCCGCGCCGAGATCGAGAACCTCCAGCACCTCAGTGACATGCTCGCCGACCCCGCGCCCGTCGAGCGGGCCGGCCGGCTGCTCGCCGCCTCCCGGCCCCTGCCGGTGCTCGGGCTGCGCGCCGCCTCCTCGCAGGCGCGCGGCTTCGGCTACTTCGCCGCCAAGGTGCACCCCGACGTCCGGGTGCTCGACGAGGGCGGCAGCATGCTGGCCGACCGGATCGACTCCGCCCGCCGGGCCGGGGCCACCGCCCTGATGTGCTTCGCCCTGCCGCGTCACCCCAAGGAGAGCGTGGACGCGCTCGCGTACGCCCGGGACCAGGGGCTGACCGTCGTGACGGTCGCCGACTCCGCCTTCGCGCCCGTCGCCAAACACAGCGACCTGCTGCTCCCGGCGGCGATCGGCTCCGGGCTCTCCTTCGACACCGTCTGCGCGCCGATGCTGCTCGGCCGGGTGCTGCTGGAGGCCATGTGCGACGGACTGCCCGACGCCCAGGCGCGGCTGGAGGAGTTCGACGTACGGGCGGCGGCGCGCGGCCTGTTCGTGGAGTGAGACCCCGGGGCCTCGCGCCGCCCCGGACGTATCAGACCTCCAGCTCCGCCTCGATCTTCTTCAGCTGGTGGCGGGCCATCGCCAGGTTCGCCCGGCTCGCGTCCAGCACCAGGTAGAGGAACAGGCCGTTGCCGCCACGGGTCTTGAGCAGCCGGATCAGGTGGTACTGGGTGCCCAGGGTGATGAGGATGTCCTCGATCTCCTCCTTGAGCCCCAGGTGTTCCATGGTGCGGAGCTTGGCGCGGATCACGTCGGTGTTGCCCGCGGCGGCGACCTCCAGGTTGAAGTCCTTGCCGCCGCCGAGCGTGCCGAGGGCCATCCCGCTCGTGTAGTCGACGAGGGCGACACCCGTGGTGCCCTCGATCGAGCTCATCGCTTCCTTCAGAGACGCTTCGGTGTTCGCCATGGTGGCTCGTTTCCTTTCCCTGGCCGGTCGTGGTGACCGGGTCCGTTTCTGTGCCGGCCGCTGGGCCGGTTTCCGTGCGGGCTGGTGCTCGGGCTTCTGCGTGATGGCTGAGTCCCGGTGGTTGTGGCGGTACGGGTGGGGGGAATCGGGCGACCGCTGCGCGAAGGTGCGTTACGTGGGGCGTTGCGGCAGGGCGCGGTCGGGCGCGGTGGCCGGGCGCGGTGGTGCGGCACGGGGGGTGGCCGCGGCGGGGCGCTCGACGCGCTCCAGCGCGGTGTCGACGAGTTCGCCGATGCGGGCGCCCGCGCGGCGGCCCTCCAGGTGGAGCCGGCCGACGTTGATGCGGTCCTCGGCGAGCAGGGTCAGGACGGCGGAGGAGCCCGCGGCGTAGGTGGCGATGTAGCCGTTGCCGCCGCGGACCAGCAGTTCCCGGAAGCCGCCCCGGCCGGTGGCGTCGGTCATACGGATGGAGACGCCGAGGGCGGCGGCGGTGAGGGCGGCGACGCCCTCCGCCTCGACGCCCGGGGTGTCGTGGGCCAGGACGAGCCCGTCGGTGGAGGCGGCCAGCGCCCCGGAGAGCAGCGGGACCCGGGCGCGTAACCGCTGGAGCTCGTCGAGGACATCACGCACTTCGGCCTCGGGCACCATCAGCTGTCTCCTCCCGGCACGCTGTCTGAGCGCGCGTATCACAGGGCCTCCAATGCGTCTCGGAGTCGGCGCAGCAGGGCGATATCGGGGTCGGCCGTCACCTCGGGGAGCGTGATCCGGCCGGGCGCGGCGACGGTCGGCAGGGGCTGGGCGCGGACCGCCTCCACCAGACCGGCCGCGGCGAGCCGTCGCAGGTCGACCAGGATGTGGAACGCGGAGCGGCCCAGCGCCTGCGCGATGTCCGAGGCCGTACGGACCCCGTCGACCAGCTCCAGGAGCCGGCGCTGCCGGGCCGGGAGCGGGGCGTCGGTCCGGTGCGCCGTCCGCAGGAGCGGGGCGCTGTCGCAGGCGGGATCGGGCCAGATCCGGTCCAGGAACTCCCGTCTGCGCAGCGTCTCGCGCTCCACGGCGGCGACGGGGACGGGCCGCACCGGACCGATCCAGTGCGCCACCCCGTAGCGGAAGCGGGCGGGGGTCCCGGTCGGGGCGAGGGCGAAGAACGCGGCGTCGTACAGCGCGCCCAGATGGCACAACTCCAGCGCCCCGCCCGGCACATGACCGCTGTCCACCAGATAGCGGCCGACCCGGCGGCCCGCCCCGGCCTGTGCCACCGCGTCCCACCACCCCTCGTGCCGCAGGGTTCCACCGGTGGTGAGCAGGACGTCGATGCCGGGGGTGGCGGGGCTCTCGGCGTGCACCACCTGGCCGTCGGAGAGGTAGAGCGTGCCGCGGTCGCGCATCAGGGCGCCGGTGGCGCGCTCGGCGGCCAGGCGCTGGAGCATCGGGGAGAGGACGGGCAGCCGGTCCGTCCCGGGTGCGTCGGGGTCGGCGGCTATCGCGCTCATGCCAGCACCAGCCGCTCGGCCAGCTCACCGAGCCGCCTCCGGGCGAGCGCGAGGTTGCCCGCCGAGCGGTCCATCCAGAGGTGCAGGAAGACGCTGCTGTCGAATGCCGTCTCCACGAATCGGAGCATGTGGTATGCGTCATGGGTGGTGACGATGACGTCCTCGACGGGCGTGCTCGGTGGCTCCGCGGTCCGATCGCCCTCGGCGCCGAGGCGGGCGAAGGCGGGCTGTTCGGCGGTCATCCGGGCGACTTCCGCGGTCTCGGCGGCGGTCGCCTCGTGGTCGCCGTTGGGGGAGTCCCCGATGGTGCCGAGGGCGAGACCGCTCGTCCAGTCGACCACCGAGGCGCCCCGGGCACCGGGCAGCCTCATGACTTCGAGCAGGCACTCGTCGATTCCGGGCACGCGGATTTCCCCTCCCGACGTGGCGTACGGCTGTAACGCAGAGGCTACGCATCGTGCTCACGACTGGTGGAGGTTCTGGCATTTTCCTTTGGTACATGCCCTCCGGGGTGTAAAGGGGCGGCTGAAATGTGGTGGCCGGGGGGTGCGGTGACGTCCGCTCAGGGGGCGTCGGCGCCGGACCTCGCGCGGGCGGTCATCACCGCCTTGTTGAGCGCCCAGAGCCCGATCCCGATGAGCAGCAGGATTCCGGCGCGTACGTACACGTCGGAGCCCCGGTCGGCGAGCGGGCTCGCCAGGATCAGCGAGGTGAGCGCGCCGAGCACCGGAAGCGCCGTGGGCGTACGGAAGTGGGGGTGGTCCACCGGGTCCCTGCGCAGCACCAGTACGGCGATGTTGACCACGGCGAAGACGCAGAGCAGCAGGAACGAGGTGGTGTCGCCGAGCCCTTCGATCTCGCCGGTGGAGACCAGGCCGATCGCCAGGGCGGAGACGAAGACGATCCCGACCCAGGGGGTGCGCCGACCGGCCAGCACCTTGCCCATCGCGGGCGGCAGGATGCGCTCGTTGGCCATGCCGTAACAGAGCCGCGAGGCCATCATGATGTTGATCAGCGCCGAGTTGGTGACGGCGAACAGGGCGATCAGCGCGAAGAGTTTCGGCGGGAAATCGACGCCCCCGGCCTTCACCACCTCCAGCAGCGGGCCGCTGGACCCCGACAGGGTGCGGGAGTCGACCAGGAGTGAGGAGATCAGGGCGACCAGGACGTAGATGGTGCCGGTGACGCCCACGCCGATGAAGATGGCGCGGGGGAAGTTCCGGGCCGGGTTCTTGGTCTCCTCGGCCATGTTCACCGAGTCCTCGAAGCCGACGAAAGCGAAGAAGCCGAGCGCGGTGGCGCCGAGGACACCGGTGAGCAGGGCGTATCCGGTGCCGCCGGTCTCGATCTGGGTCAGCCGGGAGGGTTCGCCCTCGCCGCTGAGGACGGCGTACGCGCCGATCGCGAGGATCACCGCGAGCCCGCTGACCTCGACCAGGGTCAGGACGACGTTGGCCTTGACCGATTCGGCGACCCCGCGGAGGTTGATCGCGGCCAGGGCGAGGATGAACAGGATCGCGATCAGGGTCGGCGGCACGGCGTCGGTGAACTCGCCCAGGTAGTCGCCGCTGAACGCCCGTGCCGCCGCGCTCGCGGAGGAGAGGCCCGAGCACATGACCATGAAGGCGACGACGAAGGTCAGGAAAGGGGCCTTGAACGCCTTCTGGGTGTAGAGCGCGGCCCCGGCCGCCTTCGGGTACTTGCCGACCAGCTCCACGTATGAGGCCGCCGTCAGCAGTGCGACGACGAAGCCGATCGCGAACGGCAGCCACAGTGCGCCGCCGATTTTGCCCGCCACGTCTCCGGTGGTGGCGTAGATGCCGGTTCCGAGGATGTCGCCGATGACGAAGAGGACCAGCAGCTTGGGGCCGAGAGCCCGCTTGAGCTGCGGCGCTCCGCCGTCCTTCCCGGCCGGCCGGGCGCTTGCGGGTGGGTCGGGAGTGCTCATCGGTGCCTCCGGGGCGGCCGCTGGGGCGGGTGGGAAACACGTCTTCCCGATCGCGACGCGAACCGCACCTGTTGACTACGACTATTCAGAGCATCAGGATGTGAATAGTTTTCCACCGTCGCGAGGAGGCACCGCCATGTCAGGACCCCGCCCCGTACGGGCACCGCGCGGCAGCGCGCTGACCGCCCTGGGATGGCAGCAGGAAGCCGCCCTGCGCATGCTGCAGAACAACCTCGACCCCGAGGTCGCCGAGCACCCCGACAAGCTCGTCGTCTACGGCGGCACCGGGAAGGCGGCCCGCGACTGGCGCTCGTTCGACGCGATGGTCCGCACCCTTCAGACGCTCAAGCAGGACGAGACGATGCTCGTCCAGTCCGGGCGGCCGGTCGGTGTCATGCAGACCCACGAGTGGGCGCCGCGCGTGCTCATCGCCAACTCCAACCTGGTCGGCGACTGGGCCAACTGGGAGGAGTTCCGCCGCCTGGAGCAGCTGGGCCTGACCATGTACGGCCAGATGACCGCCGGGTCCTGGATCTACATCGGCACCCAGGGCATCCTCCAGGGCACCTACGAGACCTTCGCCGCCGTCGCCGCGAAGAAGTTCGGCGGGACCCTCGCCGGGACGATCACCCTGACGGCCGGTCTCGGCGGCATGGGCGGCGCCCAGCCCCTCGCCGTCACCATGAACGACGGCGTCGCGATCTGTATCGACGTCGACCCGCGCGCCATCGAGCGCCGCATCGAGCACCGCTACCTGGACGTGAGGGCCGACAGCCTGGAGCACGCCCTCCAGCTCGCCGTCGAGGCCCGCGACCAGCGGAAACCTCTCTCCATCGGCCTCCTCGGCAACGCGGCCGAGCTGCTGCCCCGGATGCTCGCCGAGGGCGCGCCGATCGACATCGTCACCGACCAGACCAGCGCCCACGACCCGCTGGCCTACCTGCCGCTCGGGGTCGACTTCGACGACATGGCCACCCTCGCCGCCGAGAAGCCGGCCGACTTCACCCAGCGCGCCCGCGAGTCGATGGCCCGCCATGTCGAGGCCATGGTCGGCTTCATGGACGCCGGCGCCGAGGTCTTCGACTACGGCAACTCCATCCGCGGCGAGGCCCAGCTCGCCGGGTACGACCGCGCCTTCGACTTCCCCGGCTTCGTCCCCGCCTACATCCGCCCCCTCTTCTGCGAGGGCAAGGGCCCCTTCCGCTGGGCGGCCCTCTCCGGCGAGGCCTCCGACATCCACAAGACGGACAAGGCGATCCTGGACCTCTTCCCGGAGAACGAGTCGCTGCACCGCTGGATCAAGATGGCCGGCGAGCGCGTCCACTTCCAGGGCCTGCCCGCCCGCATCTGCTGGCTCGGCTACGGCGAGCGCGACAAGGCCGGCGAGCGCTTCAACGACATGGTCGCGAGCGGCGAACTGGCCGCCCCGCTGGCCATCGGCCGCGACCACCTCGACTGCGGTTCCGTCGCCTCCCCCTACCGCGAGACCGAGGCCATGCTCGACGGCTCCGACGCCATCGCCGACTGGCCGCTGCTCAACGCCATGGTCAACGTCGCCTCCGGTGCCTCCTGGGTCTCCCTCCACCACGGCGGCGGCGTCGGCATGGGCCGCTCCATCCACGCGGGCCAGGTCTCCGTCGCCGACGGCACGAAGCTGGCCGGCGAGAAGATCCGCCGCGTCCTGACGAACGACCCCGGCATGGGCGTCATCCGCCACGTCGACGCCGGCTACGACATCGCGGAGACCGTCGCCGCGGACAAGGGCGTACGCGTGCCGATGACGGAGGGCAACTGATGCCCACGGGCACCTCGGGGCAGGGCCCGGCCGGTGCGGCCGGGCCCACCCCTCCCGCCCCGGGACGGCAGCCGTGGCGCGCCGGGGACTCCTTCCTCTCGATGTGGCGGGAGCTGGCTCCCGTCGGGCGCCACCCCGACAGCGGCGGCTACCGGCGCTACGCCTGGTCGGCGTCCGACCTCGACTGCCGGCCTGGTTCCGCGCGCAGGCCGAGGCGCGCGGGCTCGCGTACGAGACCGACCGCAACGGCAACCAGTGGGCCTGGCTCGGCGACCCCCTGGCCGGGGACGCCGTCGTCACCGGCTCCCACCTGGACTCCGTCCCGGACGGCGGGGCCTTCGACGGCCCGCTCGGGGTGGTGTCCTCCTTCGCCGCGCTCGACGAACTCCACCGCAGGGGAGTGGAGTTCACCCGGCCGCTGGCCGTCACCAACTTCGGTGACGAGGAGGGCGCCCGCTTCGGCCTGGCCTGTGTCGGGTCCCGGCTCGCCGCCGGACAGCTCACCGTCGCCGACGCCCACCGTCTGAGGGACGCGGACGGGACCACCCTGCCCGCTGCCATGGAGGCGGCCGGATACGACCCCGGGACCATCGGCCCCGACCCGGAACGCCTCGCCCGGATCGGCGCGTTCGTCGAACTCCACGTCGAGCAGGGCCGCGCCCTCGACCTGACCGGCGACCCCGTCGGCATCGCCTCCGCCATCTGGCCGCACGGCCGCTGGCGGTTCGACTTCCGGGGCGAGGCCAACCACGCGGGCACCACCCGGCTCGTCGACCGCCGCGACCCGATGCTCACGTACGCCGAGACCGTGCTCGCCGCCCGCCGTGAGGCCGAACTGACCGGCGCACTCGCCACGTTCGGCAAGATCGCGGTCGAGCCCAACGGGGTCAACGCCATCCCCTCCCTCGTCCGCGGCTGGCTCGACTCCCGCGCCGCCGACCAGGCCACCCTCGACGCCGTCGTCACCGGCGTCGAGCGCGCCGCCCGGGAATACGCCGAGCGGGCCGGGATCGACCTCGACGTCGTACGCGAATCGTTCACGCCCGTCGTCGAGTTCGAGCACGCCCTGCGCGACGAGCTGGCCAAGATCCTGGAGGGCGGCGGCGACACGGGGCGGCCCGTGCCCGTCCTCGGCACCGGCGCGGGCCACGACGCGGGTATTTTGTCCGCCTCGGTGCCCACCGCCATGCTCTTCGTACGGAACCCCACCGGCATCTCGCACTCACCCGCCGAGCACGCCGCCGAGGACGACTGCACGGCGGGGGTCGAGGCACTCGCCGACGTACTGGAAGGTCTCGCGTGCAGCTGACACAACGGACGACGGGCGCGCCCGTCACCGCGACCTACTGGATGGACCACGCCTGGCTCGGCACGCACGTCGAGCCGGGCGTCACCCTGGACGTCGCGGACGGGCGCATCGCCGGGATCAGGACCGGGGTCGAGACACCCCCGCCCGGCGCGACCGCGCTGCGCGGCCTGACCCTCCCCGGTCTCGCCAACGCCCACTCCCACGCCTTCCACCGAGCCCTGCGCGCCACCGTCCAGGTGGGCACCGGGACCTTCTGGACCTGGCGCGAGCTGATGTACCGCACGGCGGCCGAGCTCACCCCGGACACCTACTTCGACCTGGCCCGCGCCACGTACGCCGAAATGGCCCTGGCAGGCATCACCTCCGTCGGAGAATTCCACTATCTGCACCACGCCCCCGGCGGCACCCCCTACGCCAACCCGAACGCCATGGGCGAGGCGCTCATCGCGGCCGCCGCCGAGGCCGGGATCCGGATCACCCTGCTGGACACCGCCTATCTCGCTGCTGGATTCGGCGAGCGGCCGGGCCGGCACCAGCTGCGCTTCTCCGACACCACCGCCGAGGCCTGGGCGGAGCGCGCCTCCCTCCTCAAGGGCGACGACCACACGCTGATCGGCGCGGCGATCCACTCCGTCCGGGCGGTCCCGGCGGACCAACTGGCCACCGTGGCGCAGTGGGCCGAGGAGCGGGAGGCGCCGCTCCACGTCCACCTCTCCGAGCAGCCGGCGGAGAACGACGCCTGCCGGGCCGCCCACGGCCGCACCCCCACCCGGCTGCTCGCCGACCACGGAGTCCTCGGCCCGCGCACCACCGGCATCCACAACACACACCTGACCGAGGCGGACATCGAGCTGCTGGGCTCCTCGGCGACGGGCACCTGCATGTGCCCCACGACCGAACGCGACCTGGCCGACGGCATCGGCCCCGCCACCGCCCTCCAGAAGGCGGGCTCGCCGCTCTCGCTGGGCAGCGACAGCCACGCCGTGATCGACCTCTTCGAGGAGGCGCGGGCGATGGAGCTCAACGAGCGGCTGCGCACCCACATCCGGGGCCACTGGACGGCCGCCGCCCTGCTGAGGGCCGCCTCCGCCGACGGGCACGCCGCGCTGGGCCGCCCCGACGCGGGCGTCCTGGAGCCGGGCGCCCCCGCCGATCTGACCACCGTCGCCCTGGACTCCGTCAGAACGGCGGGACCGGTGCCCCGACTGGCAGCGGAGACCGCCGTATTCGCCGCCTCCGCCGCTGATGTGCGGCACACGGTCGTGGCGGGGCGGCACATCGTCCAAGACGGCCGTCACACACAGGTCGAGGACGTGCCCCGGGCGCTTGCGACAGCCATCGCCGCCCTGCACGGCTGAGCCGGGGACGCGACCCCTCCGCACCACCCACCCGGGACCGCCGGGACCGCCCGGAGCCCCGGGACCGCGCGGAACCCCGGGACCCCCCAGACCCCCGGAACGCAAGGAGAACACTCTCCAGATGACGACCACCGCCGTCACCCACATCGCCAGCCTGGTCACCAATGACCCCTCCCTCGGCAACGGGACCCCCCTGGGCCTGATCCAGGACGCGGCGGTCGTCATCGAGGGCGACCGCATCGTCTGGACCGGTGAATCCAGCAAAGCACCCGCCACTGACAACGTCCTCGACGCGGCCGGCCGCGCGGTGATCCCGGGCTTCGTCGACTCCCACTCCCATCTGGTCTTCGCGGGCGACCGCACCCAGGAGTTCAACGCCCGCATGTCCGGACAGCCCTACCGCGCGGGCGGTATCCGCACCACCGTCGCCGCCACCCGGGCCGCCACCGACGAGGAGCTGTCCGCCAACGTGGCCCGCTACCTCGCCGAGGCCCTGCGCCAGGGCACCACCACCTTCGAGACCAAGTCCGGCTACGGCCTCACCGTCGAGGACGAGGCCCGCGCCCTGCGCATCGCGGGCCGCCACACCGACGAGGTCACCTACCTCGGCGCCCACATCGTGTCCCCCGACTACGCCGACGACCCCGCCGGATACGTCGACCTGGTCACCGGCCCGATGCTGGAGGCCTGCGCCCCGCACGCCCGCTGGATCGACGTGTTCTGCGAGCAGGGCGCCTTCGACGGCGACCAGGCCCGCGCCATCCTCACCGCGGGCCTCGCCAGGGGGCTGCACCCGCGCATCCACGCCAACCAGCTCAGCTACGGCCCGGGTGTCCAGCTCGCCGTCGAGCTCGACGCCGCATCGGCCGACCACTGCACCCACCTCACCGACGCGGACGTCGACGCGCTGGGCCAGGGCAACACGGTGGCCACCCTCCTCCCCGGCGCGGAGTTCTCCACCCGCGCCACCTGGCCCGACGCCCGCCGCCTCCTCGACGCCGGGGCCACCGTCGCGCTCTCCACGGACTGCAACCCCGGCTCGTCGTTCACCTCGTCCATGCCGTTCTGCGTCGCGCTGGCCGTACGCGACATGGGGATGACCCCGGACGAGGCGATCTGGTCCGCCACCGCGGGCGGCGCCGCGGCCCTGCGCCGTACCGACATCGGCCGCATCGTCCCCGGCGCCCGCGCCGACCTGGTCCTCCTCGACGCCCCGAGCCACGTCCACCTCGCCTACCGCCCGGGCGTCCCGCTGGTCAGCGCGGTGTGGCGGAGCGGGGAGCGGGTGGCCTGACGGGCGCCCCGGGGGCCGACCCCGGGGCCCGGCGGGCCTCCGGCCCCCACACGCGGAAGGACCCGCTCCCGGCGATCCGGGGCGGGTCCTTCCGCGGTGCTCCTCGGCTCCCCGGACCCCGTGGCGGGGCGGAGGGCCGGGCGGGGGGTCACTCGTCCAGGGTCAGACCCTTGCGGAGCTTGGCCAGCGTGCGGGAGAGCAGCCGGGAGACGTGCATCTGCGAGATGTTCAGCTCCTCGCCGATCTCCGACTGCGTCATGTTGCTGACGAACCGGAGCGAGAGGATCATCCGGTCCCGGGCGGGCAACGCGGCGATCAGCGGCTTCAGGGACTCGACGTACTCGATGCCTTCGAGCCCGTGGTCCTCGTAACCGATGCGGTCCGCGAGGGCGCCCTCGCCCTCGTCCTCCTCGGGCTTGGCGTCCAGCGAGCTGGCGGTGTACGCGTTGCTCGCGGACATGCCCTCGACGACCTCGTCCGTGGTGATGCCGAGACGCTCGGCCAGCTCCGCCACCGTGGGCGCGCGGTCCAGCTGCTGGGAGAGCTCGTCGCCCGCCTTGGCCAGGTCGAGCCGCAGCTCCTGGAGCCGGCGCGGTACGCGCACGGACCAGCTGGTGTCACGGAAGAAGCGCTTGATCTCGCCGACGATCGTCGGCATCGCGAAGGTGGGGAACTCCACGCCGCGGCTCAGCTCGAACCGGTCGATCGCCTTTATCAGACCGATGGTGCCGACCTGGACGATGTCCTCCATCGGCTCGCTGCGGGAGCGGAACCGGGAGGCGGCGAACTTGACGAGCGCGAGGTTCAGCTCGACGAGGGTGTTGCGGACGTAGCTGTACTCGTGGGTGCCCTCTTCGAGGGACTCCAGCCGCTCGAAGAGCGTCTTCGACAGGGCCCTGGCATCCAGAGCGCCCACTTCGGCGTACGGCGGTATCTCGGGAAGACCTTCGAGCCCTTCGAGCCCTTCGAGGTTCTCACCGGAAGCGCCGGAGAAGTCTGAGGTGGTGCTGGTGGTACGAGAGGTACCGGTGGTGCTGGCGCGCGGGCCGGGAACGGCGCTCGCGGCGGGGGAGTCGGAATTGGTCGGTCCCTGAGGACATGCCGACGACGCGTTCTGGGTACGCGCTACGTCGAGCCGGGGTGACATGGTTCTCCTCCATCGTTCTCGGCATATGGCTGCCGATGCCCATACGTGTTCCTGCGGTGAAGCGGCGCCTCCGAAGCCGGTCGCATTTCTGGTGTCCCTCTACCCATACCCGGTCTTGACCAGCAGTGACAAGCGCCAATTGCCGCTATATGTCCGGTTTGTTGAGGTCTCCGACTACCGTGTGGCGTGCGGAACGCGTACTGTTTTACGCACGTCGGCGGCAGCTATGCATACAGCCGCACAGGCAGTGACGCGCACAGTGACGAACGGCGAAGAGGAACAGGCATGGACCGCGGGACGGTCGGGAGTGCGAACCGGGGCCGGCTTCAGGTCGAGGCCCGGACCGAGGGGCGCAGCGAGGTGGTGACCCCGGTGGGTGAGCTCGATCACCACACCGCGGATCTGCTGCGCGAGCCCCTGGAGAGTGCGGTCGAGCAGGGGCGGTCGCGCCTGGTGGTCGACTGCTCCCGCCTGGATTTCTGCGATTCCACCGGGCTGAACGTGCTCCTCGGCGCCCGCCTCAAGGCGGAGGCGGCCGGAGGGGGCGTCCACTTGGCCGGAATGCTGCCCGTCGTGGCGAGAGTGTTCGAGATCACCGGCGCGGAGGCGGTCTTCACCGTCCACGCCACGCTCGAAGACGCCCTGGCCACGTGACCCGGGCGCGACCGTGCGACCTGGACATGCCTGTTGTCGGCTGCGTCGCGCGATCGTGTGCCTCAAGTGGGTGTTGTTGCGACATGGCAGGGCAGGAGACACCCCGGCGGTGCCCCGCAAGGGTTCCGGCACACTCGGTAACTGATCACTATCTGTTCAACGGCGACATGGCGACTCGGTGAGGTGAAGCGCTGATGAGCACCACCCGGCAGCATCCGCCGGGCGACCTCGGTCGCGAGCCGGACGGAGCGGGCTCAGCCTCGCCCGTTCCGGCCGAGCGGCAGTGGCGCACGCTGTCGCTCGCACAGGCCGGCGGCATCGTTCCGACGGCTCGGGACTTCGCCCGGCAGGCGCTGGGCGACTGGGGCTGGCTCCCGGCGTCCACCGCCGACCGCAGGGCCGCCGCCGAGGACGTCCTGCTGGTCGTCTCCGAGCTGGTGACCAACGCCTGCCTGCATGCGGAGGGCCCCGAGGAGCTCCGCATCGGCCGCACCCCCAAGGGGCTGCGGGTGGAGGTCGTCGACCGGGGGGCCGGGCAGCCCGCCCCCCGTACGCCGCACCGCGCCGGCCGCCCCGGGGGCCACGGCATGTTCATCGTGCAGCGCCTCTGCCTCGACTGGGGCGTGCTGCGTACGCCGGACGCTCCCGGCAAGACCGTCTGGGCGGAGCTCGCCGCTCCCGCGTAGGGCCCGCCCCTCCCTCTCGCGCGAAAAGAGCGCGCCGGATCGGCGCGCTCTTTGTCTTCCCTCCATCAGGTGTCGGGCGTACCTTGAGCGCCCAATCTGATGCACCGTCAGAAATGTGCGCCCGTACGGGTCGTGGCGTCCGGCGGCGTCCGGCAGGAGGGGAACACGAGGTGCCGAACCAGAATCGGACAGCTCTCGCGCTGGCACACCAAGTGCGCGCCGAAGGAAGAGGTGCGGCCGGGCGCCACGATCAAGGTCACCGAGGGCGGCGGGGCTGACAGCGGCGGTACGGACTCGGGCGGTGGACTGGCCGTCATCGGGGCCGAGGACGGCGGCGCGCTGAGGGCGCTCGGCCTGGTCGTCGGCACCGCGATCCTGCTGGGCGGCGCGGTGTTCACGTTCACCCCCTGGCGGAAGCTGCGCGGCACGCGCTGAGCGCTCCTGGCGCGCGCTGAGCACTCCCGGCCCGCCACGCGGTCCCGGCGGGACTTGGTCCCGGCATGACGGAGGGCCGCCGCACCGGAGTGTTCCGGTGCGGCGGCCCTCGGTCGTACGTACGTCCCCGGGCGGGGCCTACGGAGCGTGCGTCAGCGGACGTCGCCCATGAGCTGCTTGACCTTGCCGCGGTACATGAAGATCGCGATACCGGCGGCGACGGCGAGCGTCGCCTCCAGGGCCACCACCCCGGTGCCGTTGAGCTCCACACCGGCCAGCGAGAGCAGACCCGTGGTGCAGTCACCGGCGGTGACGGCGAGGAACCAGACACCCATCATCTGGCTGGCGTACTTCGCCGGTGCCATCTTCGTGGTGACGGAGAGGCCGACCGGGGAGAGCGTCAGCTCGGCCACGGTCTGGATGAAGTAGATCGCGACCAGCCACATCGCGGCGGCCTTGTGGCCGTCACCCGCGATGGTCAGCGGCATCAGGAAGACGAAGAACGAGGCGCCGACCAGCACGAGGCCGGAGCTGAACTTCACGATCGTGCTCGGCTCCTTGCCACGCCGGTTCAGGGCGAGCCAGAAGGTGGCGAAGACCGGCGCCAGCGCCATGATCAGCACCGGGTTGACCGACTGGTACCAGGAGACCGGGAAGTCCCAGCCGAAGACGCTGTTCTCGGCGGAGGACTCGGCGAAGATCGAGAGCGTCGAGCCGCCCTGGTCGTAGATCATCCAGAAGATGGCCGCGGCCACGAAGAACCAGATGTACCCGGTCATCTTCGACTGCTCGGCGGCGCTGAGCTCCTTGTCGCGCTTGATGCGCGTGAGGACCATCACCGGAATGACCAGACCCGCGATCGTGATCGGGACCAGCAGCCAGTTCAGCGTGTAGACGCCGGTGACGACCGTGCCGATGTAGAAGACGGCGGCGACGCCCAGCCAGATCATCGACTTGCGCAGCGTGGCGGCGCGCTCGTCCTTGGAGAGCGGCTTCGGGACGACGAGGCTGCGCTCGTTCAGGTGGCGGGTGCCGATGAGGAACTGGACCACACCCAGGCCCATGCCGAGCGCGGCGAGGGCGAACCCGAGGTGCCAGTTGACGTTCTCGCCCACGGTGCCGATCACCAGGGGAGCCGCGAAGGCGCCCATGTTGATGCCCATGTAGAAGATCGTGAAGCCACCGTCGCGGCGCGGGTCCTCCGGGCCGTCGTAGAGGTGGCCGACCATCGTGGAGATGTTGGACTTCAGCAGGCCGGAGCCGATGGCCACCAGGCCGAGGCCCGCGAAGAAGGTGCCCTCGGAGGGCAGGGCCAGGGTCAGGTGGCCGAGCATGATGATGCCGCCCGCGATGGCGACGGTCTTGCGCGGACCCCAGACCCGGTCGCCGAACCAGCCGCCGGGCATGGCGAGCAGGTACACCAGCGACAGGTAGACGGAGTAGATCGCGGTCGCCGTGCCGGCATCCATGTCGAGCCCGCCGGGCGCGATCAGGTAGAGCGGAAGCAGTGCCCTCATGCCGTAGTAGCTGAAGCGCTCCCACATCTCCGTCATGAAGAGTGTGGCCAGGCCGCGGGGGTGGCCGAAGAAGGTCTTCTCGCCGGAACTGGGCGAGTCCTTCGTCAGGCTGGACGCCATGGTCGATCCTTGCTGGTCGGGACGCGCCGCCTCGTGAGCGGTACGCGCCCGGTGGGGGGCAGCCGGCACCGGCGCGGCGTACCCCGTCCCCACGCCTGAGGGGGACGTGCTCCGTGCGGCCGGGCTCCTGGCGGGGCTCGGCGTGGAGCGGGGAAGAACCGCGTCGGGATCCACACCCGGGGCGCGTCCTCGCGTTCCGGGCCCGGCTCACAGGTCATTCACTCAGAGCGGGCCGGCGGGAACCGGCCCCGCACACAAAAGGGACCCTTGGCGCTCATGGCTGCCCAAAGGTCCTTGAGTAGTGCAACAGGCGTCGGGACACCATACGACACGACACGGCGGGATATGAAAGGACTTGAGACATGGATCACAGGTCCTGATGGAACCAGGCTCCCATATTCAAAGGTCCCCATCCTCTTTGTGGCACTGACCCGCAGGTGACGTCGCGTGCCTCACTCCGGGCCTCCCGGCCGGACTACCATCAGTCCATGACCCGTGTACTGCTCGCCGAGGACGACGCATCCATCTCGGAGCCCCTGGCCCGCGCACTGCGTCGGGAGGGTTACGAGGTCGAGGTCCGCCAGGACGGTCCGACCGCGCTCGACGCCGGACTCCAGGGCGGTATCGACCTGGTCGTCCTCGACCTGGGGCTGCCCGGGATGGACGGTCTCGAAGTCGCCCGCAGACTCCGGGCCGGCGGCCACGCCATCCCGATCCTGGTGCTGACGGCCCGCGCGGACGAGGTCGACACGGTCGTCGGCCTGGACGCGGGCGCCGACGACTACGTCACCAAGCCGTTCCGGCTCGCCGAACTGCTCGCCCGGGTCCGCGCCCTGCTGCGCCGCGGCTCCTCCGAGCCCGTTCCGCAGCCCGCCACCCACGGCGTCAGGATCGACGTCGAGTCGCACCGCGCCTGGATGGGCGAGGAGGAACTCCAGCTCACCGCCAAGGAGTTCGACCTGCTGCGGGTCCTCGTCCGGGACGCCGGCCGGGTCGTCACCCGCGACCAGCTGATGCGCGAGGTCTGGGACACCACCTGGTGGTCCTCCACCAAGACCCTCGACATGCACATCTCCTGGCTGCGCAAGAAGCTCGGTGACGACGCCGCCAATCCGCGCTACATCGCCACCGTCCGGGGCGTCGGCTTCCGGTTCGAGAAGAGCTGACGTACGAAGCACCCATGCGTGAAGAGCTGACGTACCGAGCACCCATGCGTCCCGTGCGTCCTGTGCGTCCCGTGCGTCCTGAGAACCGTCCCGACGGCCCCATGAGGCGGCGGGTATGCGTCGCCGGCTGATCAACTCCACGCTCGCCGTGGTGCTCGTCGTCATCGCCGTCTTCGGCGTCTCGCTGGTGATCGTGGAGACCCGCACCATCAGCGCCAGCGCCCAGGAGAGCGTCGAGTCCGAGGCGCTCCGGCTGATCAGCGTGGTCGAGAGCCGGCTGCTGGGGGAGGAGGCGATCAACTCCGGCGTGCTGGCCGAGCAGATCGACCCGGCCCGGTACGCGCTGATCGAGATCCCCGGCCGCAAGCCCATCTCCGTCGGTGACCGCCCCACCGGCTCCGTCCTGCGCGCCACCGAGACCGGCGAAGGGGGCGAGAAGGTCACCGTCGAGGAGTCCCGCTCGTCCGTCACCCGCGAGGTCGGGCGCACCCTCCTGATCATCGGCGCGGTGGCGCTGCTGGCGATCATCTCGGCCGTGCTCCTCGCCGTACGCCAGGCCAACCGGCTGGCCTCCCCGCTCACCGACCTCGCCGAGACCGCCGAACGCCTCGGCTCCGGGGACCCCCGCCCGCGCCACAAGCGGTACGGAGTGCCCGAGCTGGACCGGGTCGCCGACGTCCTGGACTCCTCGGCCGAGCGGATCGCCCGGATGCTGACCGCCGAACGCCGGCTGGCCGCGGACGCCTCGCACCAGCTGCGGACACCGCTGACCGCGCTCTCCATGCGGATCGAGGAGATCTCCGTCACCGACGACCCCGAGACGGTCAAGGAGGAGGCGAACATCGCCCTCACCCAGGTCGAGCGCCTCACCGACGTCGTCGAGCGGCTCCTGACGAACTCCCGCGACCCGCGCACCGGCTCCGCCGTCGTCTTCGACCTCGACGAGGTCATCAAGCAGCAGCTCGAGGAGTGGCGCCCCGCCTACCGCTCCACGGGCCGGGCCCTCGTCTGCTCCGGCAAGCACGGGCTGCGGGCCGTCGGCACCCCGGGCGCGGTCGCCCAGGTCCTGGCGGCGCTGATCGAGAACTCCCTCATGCACGGCGGCGGCACCGTCGCCCTGCGCACCCGGGTCACCGGCAACCAGGTGGTCATCGAGGTCACCGACGAGGGCCCCGGCGTCCCCGCCGAACTGGGGGCGCGCATTTTCGAGCGGGCCATCAGCGGCCGCAACTCCACCGGCATCGGCCTGGCCGTCGCCCGCGACCTGGCGGAGGCGGACGGCGGGCGGCTGGAACTGCTCCAGCAGCACCCGGCGGTCTTCGCGCTCTTCCTCAGCCGGGTCCCGGTCGACCGCAGGCCCCCTGAGCGCCCGGTGCGCTGAACAACGACGGACGCCGCACGTCAGTTCCGTACGGGATCGGGCTCTACGGTCTCCGCCGGCCGCCGCTGCTCCAGAAACCGCTCCGCGGAGCGCGCGGCCTCCTCTGCGCGAGGAGTCTCCGCGGCAGAGGCCTCTGCGGCAGGGGTCTCGGCGGGCGGGGCCTCGACGGGACGGATCTCGGCGGGGAGCGCCTTGAAGACCCACGTGCGGTAGGACCAGAAGCGGAAGAGGGTCGCGAGCCCGATGCCGAGGATCTTGAAGACGTTGCTCTGGACCGGGCTGTTCCAGTCGAAGCCGTACGTCGCCAGGTACAGCACACCGTTCTCGATCACCGCGCCCGCCGCGCTGAACAGCAGGAAGAGCGTCAGCTCGCGGGTCCGGCCGGTCTTGTCACGGTCCCGGTAGGTCCAGTAGCGGAAGCCCACGTAGTTGCAGAGGATCGCGACGAAGGTCGCCAGCACGCTCGCCCGGACGACCTGGAGATCGGTCGTGTGCCGGAGCAGGTTGAAGACGGCGATGTTGACCAGCAGTCCCACCGCGCCGACCGCGCCGAACTTGGCCACCTCCCGGGCCAGCAGATCAAGCCGGGCCCGCAGTGCGCCCCGTTCGCTCATGGTGATCGCTCAGTCCGTCCGTTCGATGGCGTCGACGCAACCGCGTCAACCCCGCCATGCTAACCAGCCCACCCGTGTGACGCCCGTGAGTCCACGGGGGCGGCGGCCGTGCGGCCATCCGTACGGCCGTCCGGGGACCACCGGCGTGGCGGATACCCTGGACACGTGACGTTCCCGGTAGTCGGCATGGTCGGCGGCGGTCAGCTCGCCCGCATGACCCACGAGGCGGGTATCCCCCTCGGCCTGAAATTCAAGCTGCTCAGTGACACCCCCAGGACTCGGCGGCCCAGGTGGTCAGCGAGGTCGTCATCGGCGACTATCGCGACCTGGACACCCTGCGCGCCTTCGCGCGCGGCTGCGACGTGATCACCTTCGATCACGAGCACGTGCCGACCGAGCATCTGCGCGCCCTGGAGGCGGACGGCATCCCCGTGCGCCCCGGCCCCGATGCCCTGGTGCACGCCCAGGACAAGGGGGTGATGCGCGCCAGGCTGGCGGAGATCGACGCCCCCTGCCCCCGTAACCGCATCGTGAGCGACCCGGCCGACGCCGCCGCGTTCGCCGAGGAGGTCGGGGGCTTCCCCGTCATCCTCAAGACCGTGCGCGGCGGGTACGACGGCAAGGGCGTGTGGGTGGTGCGCTCCGAGGAGGACGCCGCCGACCCGTTCCGCGCCGGGGTCCCGGTCCTCGCGGAGGAGAAGGTCGACTTCGTACGGGAGCTGGCGGCCAACATCGTCCGCTCGCCGCACGGCCAGGCCGTCGCCTACCCGGTCGTCGAGTCCATCCAGGTCGACGGCGTCTGCGACACGGTGATCGCCCCGGCCCCGGAGCTGGACGAGACCCTGGCCGGCGAGGCCCAGCAGCTCGCGCTGCGCATCGCCGCGGAGCTGGACGTCGTCGGACACCTCGCGGTGGAGCTGTTCGAGACGCGAGACGGCCGCATCCTGGTCAACGAGCTGGCGATGCGCCCGCACAACTCGGGCCACTGGACCATGGACGGCGCGATCACCTCGCAGTTCGCCAACCACGTACGGGCGGTCCTCGACCTCCCGCTCGGCGACCCGCGCCCCCGCGCCCCCTGGACGGTCATGTGCAACGTCCTGGGCGGCGACTACCCGGACATGTACCAGGGGTACCTGCACTGCATGGCCCGCGACCCGCAGCTCAAGATCCACATGTACGGCAAGGACGTGAAGCCCGGCCGCAAGGTCGGCCACGTCAACACCTACGGCGACGATCTGGCGGACGTGCGGGAGCGCGCCCGGCACGCGGCCGACTACCTGCGAGGAACGATCACCGAATGACTTCCCCCGGCACCGGATCCCCCGCCGCCCCTCTCGTCGGCATCGTCATGGGCTCCGACTCCGACTGGCCCGTCATGGAGGCGGCGGCCAAGGCGCTCGACGAGTTCGAGATCCCCTACGAGGTCGACGTCGTCTCCGCCCACCGCATGCCGCGCGAGATGATCGCGTACGGCGAGGAGGCCGCGGGCCGTGGCCTGAAGGCGATCATCGCGGGCGCGGGCGGAGCGGCCCACCTGCCCGGGATGCTGGCCTCGGTCACCCCGCTGCCGGTCATCGGCGTGCCGGTGCCGCTGAAGTACCTGGACGGCATGGACAGCCTGCTCTCCATCGTCCAGATGCCCGCCGGGGTGCCGGTCGCCACCGTCTCGGTCGGCGGAGCACGCAACGCGGGCCTGCTCGCCGCCCGGATCCTGGCCACGCAGGACCCCGCGCTCCAGGAGCGGATGCGGGAATTCCAACAGGAGCTGAACGACCAGGCGACGGAGAAGGGCAAGCGGCTGCGCTCCAAGGTCCAGGGCTCGGACTCCTTCGGCTTCGGAAAGTAGGAGGCGGCCCCATGGATCACCTCGCGCGCGCCCGCGAACTCCTGGCCGCCCACCCCGTCGTCGACGGCCACAACGACCTCCCCTGGGCCCTGCGGGAACAGGTCGGCTACGACCTCGACGCCCGGGACATCGCCGCCGACCAGCGCGGCCTGCTCCACACCGACCTGAACCGGCTGCGGGCCGGCGGGGTCGGCGGCCAGTTCTGGTCGGTGTACGTCCGCACCGACCTCACCGGGGACGCGGCCGTCAGCGCCACCCTGGAACAGATCGACGTCGTCGGCGAGCTGATCGCCCGCTACCCGACGCACCTGCGACGGGCGCTCACCGCCGACGACCTGGAGAAGGCCCGCGCCGAGGGCCGGATCGCCTCCCTGATGGGCGCCGAGGGCGGCCACTCCATCAACAACTCGCTGGGCACCCTGCGCGCCCTGTACGACCTGGGCGTCCGCTACATGACGCTCACCCACAACGACAACATCGACTGGGCCGACAGCGCGACGGACCTGCCGCGCCTCGGCGGCCTCTCCGCCTTCGGCCACGAGGTCGTCCGCGAGATGAACCGCATCGGCATGCTCGTCGACCTCTCGCACGTGGCGGACGGCGTCATGCGCGACGCGCTCGCCACCAGCACCGCGCCGGTGATCTTCTCGCACTCCTCGGCCCGCGCCGTCTGCGACCACCCGCGCAACATCCCCGACGACGTGCTGGCGGCCCTCCCGGCCAACGGGGGCGTCGCGATGGCGACCTTCGTCCCGAAGTTCGTGCTGCCCGAGGCCGTCGCCTGGACCCTGGCCGCCGACCGCAACATGCGCGAGCACGGGCTGCACCACCTCGACACCACCCCGGTCGCGATGCGCATCCACGAGGACTTCGAGGCGGCTTACCCGCGCCCCGAGGCCACCGTCGCCACCATCGCGGACCACCTCGACCACATGCGCGCCGTCGCGGGCATCGACCACATCGGCATCGGCGGCGACTACGACGGCACGGCGTTCACCCCGCGCGGCCTGGAGGACGTCGCCGGCTACCCGAACCTGATCGCCGAGCTCCTGCGACGTCACTGGTCCGAGGGCGACCTCGCCAAGCTGACCTGGCAGAACTCCGTACGGGTGCTGCGCGACGCGGAAGCGGTGGCCCGCGACGAGCAGAGCAGGCGCGGCCCGTCCCACGCCACGATCGCCGAGCTGGACGGCTGACGCCTACCGGTCGCTCCCCCCGCCGCCCACCGCCGCGAACGGTCCCCCCGGACCGAAGGCGAACGCCCCGAAGCGTTCGCCCATGCGGCGGTGGGCGGCGGCGTCCGGGTGCAGCCGGTCGGGCAGCGGCAGCTCGGCGTGGTCGGCCTCGCCGTACAGGGTGAGGCCGTCCAGGTAGGACAGCCACGGGTCGTCGGCCGCCCGCTCCGCCACGATCCGTGCCAGCTCCTCCCGTACGACGCGCAGCGTCAGCTTGCCGCGAGCCGCGTCGGCCGGGTCACCCAGGGCCGTGAACCGCACCCGCCCGTCGGAGACGTCCGGGGCGGCGGGCCCCGGGGTGTCCTCGTGGACGGGGCAGAGAACGGGCGAGACGACGAGCAGCGGCGCGGTGGGATGCCCGTCGCGGACGGTGTCGAGGAACCCGTGCACGGCCGGGCCGAAGTCGCTCAGCCCCATCGCGTCGTGGTTGACGACATTGATGCCGATCTTGACGCTGATCAGGTCGGCGGGGGCGTCCCGCAGAGCGCACGCGACGAACGGATCGAGGAGCGCGCTGCCTGCCAGCGAGACGTTGACCAGCTCCACACCTCCCGCCGCGGCGGCCAGAGCGGGCCAGGCGGTGGCGGAGCTGTCGGCCGATGACCCCTGGCTGATGGAGCTGCCGTGATGCAGCCAGACCGGCCGGCCGTCCGGCTCGGGCGCCTCGACCGGAGCATCGGTGCGCAGCCCGGTCAGCTCTACGGTCTCGGTGTACGGCAGCCAGATCTCGACGGTCTTCTCCCGCGCGGGCAGCCCGGTGAAGGACACGGTCCCGGGGCTGCCCGGGAACAGCTCCCGCGACCCGTCGGACAGGTCGACCATCAGCACGTTGCCGCCGCTCGCCGTGGCCCGGCCGGCCGCTTCCCCGTCGACGTACACGTCGTACGCACCGTTCGGGAGGGGCGGGAGCCCCCGGTGCCCCACCACCGTGCGCAGGACGTCCAGCTCCACGGCGGTGGCCCGGGTCCAGAAGACCACGCGCACCCCCGAGGGCTGCGACTCCGCCTGCGCCACCTGCTCGTCGCCGCCGGCCCGCGCCCGGGCCGGGGCGGGCAGCCGGTGGGGGAGGAGACCGCCGCGCGCGGTGCGCTCCAGGTCGAGCGCGCCGCGCAGAAGGTCGGCGGTGAGCGGGGTGGTGATCCAGCCGTGCGAGTCGTCCATGGCCTCAGCCTGTCCACGGGAGGCGGGGCGAAGCCAATGGGCCGGCTAGGCCTTCGGGCGGCCCATCGCCCGGTAGGTCCATCCGGCCTCGCGCCACACCGCGCTGTCCAGGGCGTTGCGCCCGTCCAGGATGATCCGGCGGGCGGCCGCCTCGCCCAGCTCGGCCGGGTCCAGCTCGCGGAACTCGCGCCACTCCGTCAGGTGCAGCACCACATCCGCGCCGCGCACGGCCTCCAGCGCCGAGTCCGCGTACCCGAGGGTCGGGAACAGCTGGCGGGCGTTGTCCATCCCCTTCGGGTCGAACACGGTCACCTGGCCGCCCTGGAGGTGGATCTGCCCGGCGACGTTGAGCGCGGGGGAGTCGCGTACGTCGTCGGAGTCGGGCTTGAAGGTGGCGCCCAGCACCGCCACCCGCGTGCCGAGGAACGACCCGCCGCCCACGGCCTCGCGGGCCAGCTCCACCATGTGGCCGCGGCGCCGCATATTGATGGAGTCGACCTCGCGGAGGAAGGTGAGCGCCTGGTCCGCGCCCAGCTCACCGGCGCGGGCCATGAAGGCGCGGATGTCCTTGGGCAGGCAGCCGCCGCCGAAGCCGATACCGGCCCGCAGGAACTTCTTCCCGATCCGGTCGTCGTGCCCGATGGCCTCGGCGAGCTTCACGACGTCTCCGTCGGCGGCCTCGCAGACCTCGGCCATCGCGTTGATGAAGGAGATCTTGGTGGCGAGGAAGGAGTTGGCGGAGGTCTTGACCAGCTCGGCGGTCGGGAAGTCGGTGACGACGAACGGCGAGCCCTCGGCGACCGGTACGGCGTACACCTCGCGGAGCAGCTTCTCGGCGTTCTCGCTCGTGACGCCGACGACGATCCGGTCGGGGTGGAGGGTGTCCTGCACGGCGAAGCCCTCGCGGAGGAACTCCGGATTCCAGGCCAGCTCGGCCCCGGCCCCCACCGGAGCCAGCTCGGCGAGCCGGTCCGCGAGCCGGGCGGCGGAGCCCACAGGGACGGTCGACTTGCCGACGACCAGGGCCGGCCGGGTCAGACGCGGGGCGAGGGCGTCGAAGGCGCTGTCCACGTAGCTCATGTCGCACGCGTACTCGCCGTGCTTCTGCGGAGTGTTCACACAGACGAAGTGGACGTCGCCGAACTCCGCGACCTCCTCCCAGGAGGTGGTGAAGCGCAGCCGCCCGGTGGACCCTTCGATGCCCGCGACATGCCGCTGAAGCAACTCCTCCAGACCCGGCTCGTACATCGGAACCCGCCCGGCGGACAGCAGCTCGACCTTCTCCGGAACGATGTCGAGCCCCAGGACCTCGAAGCCCAGCTCGGCCATGGCCGCGGCATGGGTGGCGCCGAGATAGCCGGTGCCGATCACAGTGATCCTGAGGGCCATGGAGTGCTCCTGGGAGGTACGGACGGACGTGCGGACCGAGCATAGTCGCGGACCCGGAGGCCGGAATTCACCGCCGGATATGACCGGTACCTCCTCCGTGCCCCACCCCTGTCGGCAAGCTCACGTGCTCGTCACGTATGCCGCCGGGCCGTCCGCGCACTAAAATTGAGTTACTTAACGGTAGTTAGCATCTGGGGAGTGAGCGTCTTGGCGGGTTCGACCGATTTCGACCTGTACCGTCCGGCCGAGGAGCACGACATGCTCCGCGAGACCATCCGCGCGCTCGCCGAGTCGAAGATCGCCCCCTTCGCCGCCGCGGTCGACGAGGAGAGCCGCTTCCCGCAGGAGGCGCTGGACGCCCTGGTCTCGTCGGACCTCGCCGCCGTCCACGTCCCGGAGGAGTACGGCGGGGCCGGCGCCGACGCGCTCGCCACGGTCATCGTGATCGAGGAGGTGGCCCGCGTCTGCGCCTCCTCCTCCCTGATCCCGGCCGTGAACAAGCTCGGCTCCCTCCCGGTGATCCTCTCCGGCTCCGAGGAGCTGAAGGCCAAGTACCTGGGCCCGCTGGCCAAGGGCGACGCGATGTTCTCGTACGCCCTCTCCGAGCCGGACGCCGGCTCCGACGCGGCGGGCATGAAGACGAAGGCCGTGCGCGACGGCGACTTCTGGGTCCTCAACGGTGTGAAGCGCTGGATCACCAACGCGGGCGTCTCCGAGTACTACACGGTCATGGCCGTCACCGACCCGACCAAGCGCTCCAAGGGCATCTCGGCGTTCGTCGTCGAGAAGTCCGACGAGGGTGTCTCCTTCGGCGCCCCGGAGAAGAAGCTCGGCATCAAGGGCTCCCCGACCCGCGAGGTGTACCTCGACAACGTCCGCATCCCCGCGGACCGCATGATCGGCGAGGAGGGCACGGGCTTCGCCACCGCGATGAAGACCCTGGACCACACCCGCATCACGATCGCGGCCCAGGCGCTCGGCATCGCCCAGGGCGCGCTGGACTACGCCAAGGGGTACGTCCAGGAGCGCAAGCAGTTCGGCAAGCCGATCGCGGACTTCCAGGGCATCCAGTTCATGCTGGCGGACATGGCGATGAAGATCGAGGCGGCCCGCCAGCTCACGTACGCCGCCGCCGCCAAGTCGGAGCGCGGTGACGCGGACCTGACCTTCCAGGGCGCGGCGGCCAAGTGCTTCGCCTCGGACGTCGCGATGGAGGTCACCACGGACGCCGTCCAACTGCTCGGCGGCTACGGCTACACGCGGGACTACCCGGTGGAGCGCATGATGCGCGACGCCAAGATCACGCAGATTTATGAAGGCACGAACCAAGTTCAGCGGATCGTGATGGCAAGGAACCTTCCCTAGCTGCGTTTTTGCAGGTCAGGGGCTATCTCCACGGCCTCGAGGAAGACTCTCGGCTTCCCGCCCGTTGCGCCCCGATCGGGGGCGTTCATGGGCGTCATGCTGGGGGAATCCTGGGCGACTGACAGGCTCAAAAGGGCCACTGACCAGCACAAACAACACAGCCCCCGGCGTGATGCCGGGGGCTGTTGTCGTACGTGCATCAGGCGACCTCTGACGCCTCCGTGGGGTCGTCGGCACCGGGCGTCAGCATGGTTGCGATGGCTGCCCGACCGCGCTGCTCGGCCCCTTCGAAGATGTAGTGGTAGTGCTCCCTGAGTACGTCCGTGCTGCTGTGGCCCATCCAGTCGGCCACGTCGTTCTCAGGGACTCCGGCGTACAACAGCCGCGACCCGTAGTAGTGCCGGAGTGAGTGAGCCTTGCAGTACTTCACCTGGCCCTTGCCCAGAGCCTCCATCCAGATCTTCGGGTAGAAGTACGACGCGTAGAGGTACCCGGTCCGCGTGATGTTGGGGAAGAGGAGCCGCTCCGGCCCCCATACGCAGTGGTTCTTGATGTGTCGCCGAAGCTTGAAGGCGACGTTCGGCGGGAGAGGGACGGTACGCCCTGGCTCGCCTTCGTCCCGAGCCTTGATGTGCCGACGCTGGATCGCGCTGTTCTTGCCCGACTCCGTGTCGCCGTCCTCCGCAATCTGGAAGTCGACGCGAAGCGTCTCGGCCTTGAAGTCGATCTGATCGCGGGACACCGCCATGGCCTCACCCAGCCGTAGACCGCACCCGGCCATGAGCCACAGCATTGCGCGGTATCGCGGAGGAGCGGCATCCAGCATCGCCAGGACTTCCCGCGTCGTGAGCCGCCGCGCGGTGCTCTTGTGTTCCCTGATCTCCTTGGCGCGGCTCCCGGCACCCTTGACCTTCTTGCACGGGTTCCGGCCGATGATCTCGTTGGCGACGGCCCAGTCCATCATCCCGGAGAAGAACGAGAGCCGTTGGCGTCGAGTGCGTGCCGACAGCTTCCGATCCCGCTCCATCCACAAAAGCCACTGCTCAACGTCGGCAATCTTCAGGGACACGATCGAACGGGCCTTGAAGAACGGCTCAATGGTCGTGTTGAGGATGGATCGGTACTGCTTCTTGGTGCTGTTCTCCAGCTTCCTTTGATTGGTCCACTGCTCCCAGGCGGCCGTCACCGGCTGCTTGCCCAACCGATCGTCGAGGTACGTTCCGGCGTCGAGTTCCTGTTCCTTGCGCTTGCGCTGGTCGTCCGCCCGCGTCTTGGTGGCGAACGTCTTCTGCCGTTGCTTCCCGTCAGGGTCGTACCAGAACGTCGTCCACTTCTTCGGGTCGTCTTTGGATCGTGCGACCCATGCCCTTGCCACTGAGGCACCCCCCTCTGTCGATGACGCACGGACGGCCCGGCGTTGCGCCGGATATCCGGCATGATCCAGTCTGCGCATGGTCCACCCTGGGTTGTCAACACAGGGTGGCTCACCCTGTGTGGTACGTTCGAAAGTGTGGAAGCGAATGAGAGCGGGTTCGAGATCACCCAGACGCAAGGGGCTTGGGTGATCCGCATGTGGTGGCCGACGGGACCGATTACCGGAGGGCCGCAGCGGATCACTGTCGAGGCGGCGGACGGCTCCGCCGCGCGTGACGTGGCGCGTGGGATCTCTACGACTGTTCTGCGGAGACTCGACCTTGCGGCGGCCATGAAGCTGGCAGAGAAGGCGCCTGAGCTTCAGCAGGGCATGGAGGAGGTAACGGCGAAGGTCGAGGAAGCAGGGTCGGCGGCGGGCCTGTTGCTGACCAGCGAAGGTGTGTCAGACCCGTACTTGGCCATGCTGGCCTCGACCTACAAGACCATGGCCGACCTGGGCGCTCCGGCTCCTGTTCCGTGGCTGGCGCGGCTCATCGGCCGCCGTCCCGAGACCGTGAAGGACCATCTCAAGCGTGCGCGAAGAGAGGGCTACCTGACCACGGTTGCGGGCAAGGCAGGCGGCGAACTGACCGAGAAAGCCACGGAGGTTCTCGCAGCCTTCGTTAATTCTGATGACGACCAGGACTGACGTCCGCTACGACTTAAGCAGGCACTCCCCGAAATCGTCGTCACCGTGGAACGGTCGGGGAAGACCGGCCGACCGGCCACAGTCTTCACACTCCGTGGGAACACTTCCCAGCACGAGGAGTCAGGGCCGGCCCAGCGGGCCGTAATGGAAAGCAGCGGGACCAAGGTCGTCCGTCCTGACACCTACCGCCCCGAACCGAAGCAGGCCCCCGAGCCCGCGCCGCAACCTCAGCGCTCGGAACCGCTCGCGGACTCTAACCCCTTCCGCGTACTGCTCTAACCAACCAAAGGAACAGCCCCGGCCACTGGCCGGGGCTTCTTTTGTTGCTTCGACTACTGGACAGGGCAGGCCAGTTCAGGCTTCGAGCGATTCGGGGAACACGTCACCACAGCCAGAGACAGGTACGAGGGGCGTTCGAGGTAGAAGCCGAACGACACATCCGCCCCCGATTCCAGCCGCTCAGCAACGGAGTTGACCAGCATGGACAGACGGGTGGTGTCGCGGTCCCTCTCGGCGGCGAACCGGTGCGCGTACTCGGCCAACTGCTCCCCGAGCCATGACGCCGCCTCCTTCGCCTCTTCCCACGTGTCACGAACCAAGGAACGGGGCTTGATGAGCCAGTACGCCGTTTCGAGGGGCGGTAGGTCGACGTTCGGGAACTCCGCCGCGACCTCCCGATACCGCTGGATCAGTTCCGGCTTACCTCCAGCCGGGGGCGGCTCAGGATGCGGGGGCCGTCGTAGGGCCTCATTGTCGAAACGCTCTTTGGGGCCGGTCCATAGATAGCCGTGGTGGTGCACGAGTCGTTCCCGTTTCGAGGAGTGCCAGCCGGGCCGGGCCTAGGGACGGGGGGATGAACCTGGCCCGACTGGCGGAGGGGGAGGATCAGACGTTGAGGCCGAACCGCGCCGGGTCGATCCCGGCCGCGTCCAGTTCCTCCGTGGTGAACCGCAGCGGCTGTGAGTCCGGCCGCTTGCTGTCGCCGAGGGCCCAGGCGTCGTCGCCGATCCGGGCGAGGGTCACGCACCCCTCGGTGCAGGGGCCTCCGCACGCCTTCACGAACGAGGCCCCGTCGATGTCGAGCGCGTACAGGTCGGTTCCGTTCAGCATTACTACACCTTCCTGCTCAACTAATCGCGGCCATGGCTGACCGCCGCCGCCCATGTCGGGCGGGAGTTCATGGAGGAGAGGGAGAGACTTCAGCGCCTGGAACCTTGGCCGCGTTCCGTGCAGCGCCAGCACTCGCATGGCGGCCAAGCGCTTGTGAGCAGCGGCGGTAGATCGTCCGTCGTGGCCACGGCTTGCTCCGGCCCCCAGGTCTGCCCTGAGTCGCGAGAGACCCGCATGGTCATCAGGGGGCGGTCGGCGAAGAGCCTTGAGCTCGCTCCCCTGCTCATGACGCGTGCGCCTCTGCGTGGTGCTGGCGCATCCGTACATTGGCGTCGGATACGGCGCTGTAGTCGAACGTGGAGCGGGCGTTCTCGCGGGCTACCGATATGGGCAGGCAGTCAGCGCAACCGGATTTGGGCGACGGCTCGCGAGGTGGCTTCGACAGGCACGTCCGTGCTGTCGTGTGGGTTCCAGGATCGGAAGTTCTCTCTTCGCTCTCCATGGCGCCATCTTCGGCGGGCCACGGATGTGGCTCTAGCCTGTTTCCTGTTCCCGCAAAAAGTCGTCGCGGATACCTTCGACCAGGCCCCGCATGTGGTCACCAGACAACGCCACTCGTTCGAATCCCTCGAACTTCTCGACGTAGAGACCAACGTCCCTTGGGTCCGTTACTACTACCTCGGCGTGGACGGTCTCAACCGTGACCATTCGATCATCGCGGATGACGAACGCATGATTCGCAATGTCGCGCTGCTGAATCCCCAACGGGACTATGCGGATGTCCACATGAGACAGGCGAGAAATGGAAACGATTCGGTCGAGCTGTGCCGCCATCATCTGCGGCTGGACAATGCGCCACCGTAGGACAGGTTCTGTGATTATGAATCGCAGCGACTTGGTGTTGTCGTAGAGGACCGCTTGACGTTCAAGCCTGCCGTTGATGGTCCGGGTGAGAGAGTCCTCACTCAGATCGTGCCGTTGGAGAATGGCACGGATGTACTCCGGCGTCTGGAGCAAGCCGGGCACCAGAGCCGGTTGGAACAGCCGGAGCGTCGACATCTGGGCTTCAAGAGCCTTGGCGGCTTGCTGGCCCTTGTGGACTCCGATGCGCTTCAACAGGCGCCATGCCGTTGCTTCCGTTGCCGATGCTCGCGCAGCCTCGGTGTACTCCGCCTTGACCTCATCCGAGACACCGATGGCGGTCAGGTTGCGCTCCACGTCCGTCGCGCTGGCCGCGAGCTTCGCGTTTTCAATCTTGGACAGCTTGGACGGAGACATGAGGGCGCTGCGGGCCACCGCTTTGGCCTCCTTGCCGGAAGCTACTCGCAGAGCCCGCAGCGCGGCGCCAAGCTGTGCTCTATTCACGTCCCGTACTTGGCCCACCATTCCGTGAACGGCTCCGCGTGGGTGAGTGCCGCGTCACGATGCCCGGCGAATTCCGCTGTTAGTTCCGATGGCAGGACTTCCGAGCCCAGGTACTTTCCGGCGCCGTCGTAGTTCATCACGGCCACGGACTCGGAGTCGAAGAGCCAGAAGTCGGGTACGTTCTGTAGGGGGTTCGGCCTGTCGGTGACGTCCAGAATGAAGAACTCCTCACCCCCAGACATGTTCTTCTGGTACCCCCACCCGAGTTCGAACCTAAGGTAGTCCGTGAGCGGGCGGCGCAGAATGTGAACCCGGTAGACCCGTTTCCCTATTCCGGTGTGTGAGCGGAGTTCTTCGACCCAGCCCGCGTTGTAGTCGTCCGGCTGCGGCTCCCCGGCGAGGAACGCGTGATAGGCATCGACGTTCCCCGACTTGCTGTAGTCGTCGAGGGTTTCGAGCCGGAACGCCTCACGCTGGAACGTGTCGAAGAGGTCGCCGAGGGTCCTAGATGAGGTTGTCACGAAAGGCCTTCTGGATCAGTTCCATCGGGATCTCGACCAGGGTTTCGTGAGCGGGGATCTGAAGCCCGTGGTCGGTCGGAGTCTCCCCCTGAACCAAGAGCGTGCCGCGATCCGTCGCGTAGATCGTCGGGCAGTCTTTGATGTCGCACGTGCTGACCAGCTTGGTGACCTTCATGGTCTAGGTTCCCCTCTCCCGTGCTGCCAGTACCCCGCATCTGGGTTGATGCTCCCGAGGTCAGGGCGCGCGGGTCAAGCGATCACGGTTGACGGAACGGGAAACCGCGTGACTTCTCCGGAGCCTGCCGCTCCTCCGACCGGTCGGGAGGCTGCCGCCAGTACCGCGCCGACCTCGGCAGACTCCTGACGATCATGGGGAAAAGCTGGGGAGGGATCTGCCAAGAGGGGTGTCCATGCAGGTCAGCGCCGTATTACCTGTAAAGCACACAGGTCTACGAGGGCACGAACCAGGTCCAGCGCATCGTCATGGCGCGCAACCTGCCGTAACGGCCTTCCGCGCAGCGCCCGTTGTACGGCCCCCGGTGAACGTTGCCGGGGGCCGTTCGCGTACGGCCCCTACCGGGGAGCGGCGACCGCGAACACGCCCCGCGCGGCCGTTCCGTCGGGCCGGGTCCAACCGGCTACGAGGTGTGCCGGTGACGGCTGGTCGCTCTCACCGGCCCGCAGGACGCGGTTGATCCGAACGTCGGCTTCCTGGTCGGCACCGGCTCCGTGCACGGTGACGGTCGGGTCGGGGGTGTCGCTCAGACTCTGGTGCTGCGGGTTCGCCTCGCCCCGCAGCAGGGCGCTCAACCGGTCCAGTACCACCGGGTCGTGGACGCCGTCGTAGACCCACCGGGTGCCGAGCACGCCGTGCTCGGAGGTGCCGATGAGCGCCGCTTCGGGTACGCCCTCCAGCGCCGCGTCGCGATAGCTCAGCGGCACCAGATACGCCACCGGCTCCGGCCCGGCGGAGTCCACGACGACCATGAACTCGATCCCGACGGCCCCTTCCGGGTCGTCCAGCCGGAACCCGCCGCCCTTGGTCAGGTCCGGCGCTCCGCCGGTGCCGGCGTACCAGCTCTGCTTCGGCAGCCAGCCGGTGATGAGCTCCAGCTTGCCGGGCGTCATGGTGGTGCGGTGGATGAATGCCATGCGAGCTCCCTGTGGTCGGTCTCCGGCCGGGGACTTCGGCCGGGGACTCTCTGGCCGTGACGTTCCCGGGATGGTGGACTTCGTGCCGTGGTGACCATGACGACCCGTGTCCTTCGGGCAATCGACCGATTCCACAGCGTCCACCCGTGGGACCATAACGCTCACTACCACCGGTGGATCATGCGGCAGATCCCCCGGCGCTTCGACAGGGCCCTGGACATCGGATCGGGCAGCGGAGACCTGGCCCGGCTCCTGGCCACGCGGGCCACGGCGGTGCGGGGCCTGGACGCCGACCGGGCCATCGTCGCGAAGGCCCGGAAGCTCACGGCCCCGGCTGTCCCCGTGACGTTCACCGCCGCAGACGCGCTGACGGAGATACCGCCCGGGCCCTACGACGTCATCACCTGCGTCGCCGCCCTCCACCACCTGCCGTTCACCCAGGCCCTCGCCCACTTTCGCCGGCACCTGGCGCCGGGCGGGACCCTGGTCGTCGTCGGTGTGGCCCGGGCGGCGTCCCCCGGTGACCATCTCCTCGCCGCTGCCGCGATCCCGGCGAACATCGCCATGGCGTGGATCAAGAACAAGGGGCGCCGGGCACCACGGCCGGACTCCATGACCGCTCCCACCCGCCCGGCGACCATGAGCTTCGCCGAGATCGTCCGCGACGCCCGACGTGTCCTGCCCGGGGCCCGGCTGCACCGACGCCTCTTCTGGCGCTACACCTTGGTCTGGCGTCAGCGGCCCGCCGGAGGCTCGGGTGGTCGACACGACGGGCGTCGGGCCCGCCGAGGTGGCTCAGACCGTGCTGCGAGCGGTGCGCGCCGGCTGACCCCTGCCCGGCTCGTCAGCGGACGACCTCGAAGACGTTCTTCTGGATGCCGTTGGCGTACGCCTCGTGCTCGACCAGCTTCAGCTTCTGCTGGTCCTTGTCCGTCGTGCTGAACAGGCGCTTGCCCGCGCCGAGCAGGACCGGGAAGACCAGCAGGTGGTACCGGTCGATCAGGTCGGCGTCCGCGAGGTTCCGGTTCAGCTCGGTGCTGCCGTGCACGATGATCGGGCCGCCCTCGGTCTCCTTCAGTGCGGCGACCTCGTCGAGCGACCGCAGGATCGTGGTCTCGCCCCAGTCGGACACCAGGTCGCCGTCGGTGAGCTTGGTGGAGACGACGTACTTCGGCATCGCCTTGTACCCGGTGAACTCCTCCATGCCCGGCCACACCGGACTGAACGCCTCGTAGCTGGCCCGGCCCATCATCAGGGCCGCTGCCTCGTCCTGCTCCCGGGCCTTGAGCTCGTACGCCTCCGGCAGGAACTCGATGTCCTTGAACGTCCACCCCGAGTTCCGGTAGCCGGGCTCGCCGCCCGGGGCCTCCATGACACCGTCGAGCGAAACGAAGGCGGTGCTGATCAGGGTGCGCATCAGGTCTCCTGGGTGTGTCGTCGCGGGCCTGTCCGGTGCCCGGCGTCGCTTCTCACTCTTACGGATGTACTGACCGCGTGCCGGACGGAAACTCATCGGTCCCATGCCGTCGAACCGTGCCGGACCGCCTCCCGCCCCCGGCCGGTAGCCTCCCTCCCCATGACCGAAGCGACCGAACTCGACAGGCTGACCGCCCTCTTCAGCGCCCTGGGGGCGGACGCCGACGCCCGGGACTGGGCGGAGTCCGAGGCCGAGGAGGGGTTGCCGCAGCTCGCCCGCTACCGCCTCCTGCGGACGGTGTGGCAGGACGTCGACGCCTGGGCCGCGGCGGCCCGGCAGTGGGTGGACGCCTACCGCGCCGACGGGACGGCGGCCGGCGCCGTAGACCGGGCCCTCGCGGCCGGGCTCACCGCCGAGGATCTCGGCGCGCTGGCCCGCGAGATCGCCAGGGAGACCGCGTTCGGGGTGCTGTACGCCCTGGCGGAACCGGCGGACGGCTCGCTCCCCGCCGAGGTCGAGGCGCAACTGCCCGGGTGGCGGCTGGCGGAGCTGAACGCGGCGGGCGCACCGACCGGCCGCCACCTCGACGCCCTCCACGAGGACTTCGCGGAACTCGAACCGAAGGGAATCATCGCGACGTGACCGACGTGGCCGTAGCACCTGATGGGGCCGCCCCGACCACCCCCTTCGACCATGCCGAGCGCCGCATCTGGTCCGGCAAGGCCGAGGCGTACGCCGACACCTACGCCCGGCTCTGCGCCCACCCGGCTGCGGCCCTGCTCGACGCCGCCGAGGTGGGGCCCGGCGTCCGCGTCCTCGACGTGGGCTGCGGCAGCGGAACCGTGAGCGCGGCGGCGGTTGCGCGCGGAGCGACGGTGTACGCGGCCGACGCCGAGCCCGGCATGGTGGCCGCGACCCGCCGAGCCGTGCCGGGTGCCATGGCGCACGTCGCCCGGCTCCCCGAACTGCCCTACGCGGACGCCGTCTTCGACGCCGCCGTCGGCAATTTCGTGCTCAACCACGTGGGCCGCCCCCTCGTCGCCCTGGCCGAGCTGCGCCGCATCACCCGCCCCGGCGGCCGGGTCGCGGTCACCATCTGGCGCTCGCCCGGGGCCCCCGGCCAGACTCTGATCGGCCGGGCCGCCCGGGCCGCCGGCCTCACCCGCCCCGACTGGCTCCCCGCTCTCGCGCCGCACGACGACTTCCCCCGTACGCCCGAAGGGCTCGCGGCCCTCCTCGACGCGGCCGGGCTCCTCGGCGCGGAGTGCTCCGAGGTGGCCTGGGAGCATCGCTGTGACCCGGACACCTGGTGGGCGGGGGCCGAGCGGGGGATCGGGGCGATCGGGCAGGTCCTCAACGGCGGAGGCGCGGAAGGGATGGCGGCGGCACGGCATGCGTACGACGACCTGAGCGCCGAATTCCACATGCGGGACGGCCTGTTGGTGCTGCCGCACCTTGCGCTGCTGGCGCACGGGCGAGCGTAGGGGCAGCAGGTGATCACTGATGGAGGTTTATTTCATCACACAGGTAGGGTGACGCGCGCGAAACGATTCTCTAGGTAGTGCACGGGGTGTGGAGCATGTCGTTCGAACAGGAGTGGGGCGAGCTGAAGGCCGCCGCCGCGATGAGGCTGAACCAGGCCGGAGGAGCCGGCGGGTCCGGTCCCAAGGGATCGGCCGACTTCGTGGTCAAGGACGATGAGCTGGGGGGCATCGGTCACGCCGCGTTCGGCCTGTTCAACAGCCTGGAGCCGACAGGCAAGCACGCGAAGACGGCGAGCGAGACGGCCTCCAAGGGCCTCACGGGCGACGGGTTCAAGACCGGTGCGGCGTTCACGGAAGTGATCGGGACCTGGGAGAAGCAGGTCAGAAGCCTCCTGCAGGCATGCGCTCACATCTCCAACCACCTCGACTACACGAAGAAGGCGAGAAAGTCCGACGACGAGTGGCTCGAGACACAGCTGCGCATCGTCGGCCCCGTCGCCCCGGGAGCGGACGGCGCTGTTCCCGCCTCCCAGCTCAGCAAGTACTTCCGGTAAGGAGCCGCCACCGTGCCCACCTTCGAGCAGCTCCTCACTGCCCGCCTCGGCCCGATGGAGACCGCGGTCACCCAGTGGACCGAGATGATCGGCAAGCTGAAGACTCCTCTCCAGGATGACGCCAAGGCGATGAAGTCCAAGGCCGACAAGTCCACGTGGAAGGGCGAGAACGCCACCGTCACCAAGGAGTTCGTCACCAAGACCGCCAAGGAGTTCGACGACGCGGTCAAGGAGGCGGAGTCCGTACGCGACCTCCTCAAGGACGCCCACGCTCTCTTCAAGTCGGCCCAGGACGACCTCAAGCACGCGTACGAGAACCCCCCGCCGGGCATCATCATCTACCCCAACGGCGTTCTCAGCCACCGGGTGCACCCCGACCGGCGCTCGAAGGACAGCACCGAGCCCGTCGCCACCGAGGCCCAGTTCGAGGCGCTGCGGGGCAAGCTCGAAGGCATTCTGAAGCGCGCCGACGAAGCCGACGAGCTGTGCTCCTGGGGCCTGCGCGCACTGATACGCAATCACCCCAACGACTTCGGCAGCACCGAGTTCAACGGCCTGGCCGACGCCCGGAGGGCGCGCGCCGAGGAGAAGGAGCAGGCGGAGAACGGGCGCGAGGCCGCCAAGCTCTACGCGCGCTGGGAGCACCTCAACGACGAGGAGCGCGAGCGGCTCCTCACCTACGCCGAGAAGGGCAAGAACTCGCCGGCCTTCGCCGAGCAGCTGATGACGAACCTCAGCTACCGGGGCCGGGACCAGCAGGAAGCCGTCCTGCTCCTCGCCAGCAGCCTGGAGTCGGGCGGCCGCGACGGCCAGCTCTCCAGCACCGACGCCCGCCTCTACAAGGCGCTGTCCGGCTCCCTGGCCACCGCCACCGGTCCCGACTCCTCGATCGGTTCCCCCGGCGGCGTCACCTCGGCCTGGACCGACAAGCTGATCACCACGGCCCGCGACGGCAACGGCCTGCCCCGTCAGCACCCCGGGGCCATCGGGGGCGGCGCCGCGAGCCTGAAGAACCTGACGGACCTGATGGCGGCCGACGCCGGTGACAACCACGTGTACGACCCGAACAAGGACCCCAAGGAGAAGTCCTCGCCCTGGAAGAAGGACGAGGGCGACCCGGTCTTCAGCGAGGCTTTCCTGACCGAGGTCGGCGACACCATCCGCGACTGGGAGACGAACAACGACGACGCCTACGACGGCGTCATGAAGAACTGGCAGGGCACACAGGAGGACCCGATGAAGGGTCTGCTGAACGCCATGAGCCGCAACCCGGCCGCCTCCACCCACTACTTCGACCCCAACACCACCGACAACCTCCAGTACTTCCTGGAGGACCGGAAGTGGCCCGGTGGCGAAGTCGAGACCAAGATGCCGGACGAGAAGCAGTACACCTCGGCCCGTGCCGAGCTGGGACTCGCGCTTGAGTCCGCGGCCACCGGCCGGGTGCCCGGCTCCCCGATGCACCCGGTACCCGCTCACCACGACGCCGCCGAGACCGCGATCTTCGAGCGGGTGATGGGCGAGTACACGGAAGCGCTCCACAAGAACCAGACCGCCATCCCCGTCTCCATGCGCCTGCCGATGGCCGACATGATCGCCGACTACAGCGGCGACGTGCACCAGATCCTCGGCAAGGAGATGAACGGACCGACCAAGTTCAACGACCTCGAGATCGAACGGGGCGACCTCACCCGGGTCATCCGGGCCACGGTGGAAGACCCCAATGCCTACAAGGTGATCCACGGCTCGCAGACCGTGGTCATCGGTGAAGGTCTCGAGAAGTACCCGGCGGAGTCCTTCCGCAAGGAAGATCCGGCGCTGCGGGCCTGGGTTCAGCAGTCCGCGAATGTGCTCGGCAACCTCGACGGGGTGCGCGACGACGTCATCTTCGACCTGGGCCAGGCGGAGAAGGACGCCAACGCCTACGAGAAGATGCTCAACTACCACCTCGTCGGCGGACTGCTGACTCCCATCCCGATGGCCGGGGACGCCTTTCAGCGCTCGGTGGACTGGGGCCTGAGCGAAGGCCTGAACGAGGACAACGCCAAGGTCGATGCCGAGACCCGCGAGAAGAGGATCAAGCATTACGAAGACGGCCAGGATCAGCTGAACGGCATGTTGCGTGGCATAGCGATCAAACGCGGGCTGACGGAGGACGAACTGGACGCCAGCCCGGGCGAGTTCGAGAACCACCTCCAGGCGAAGGCCAAACAGTGGTACCTCACCGGCCACGCCGAGGCCAAGAAGTTGACGGGGGAGTAGCCGATGGACAAGAAGTGGCTGCCGTTGACCGTCACGCTCGCTGTCGCCGGGGTGGCGGTGGTGGCGGCGAGTGTCTGGCCCGACGACGTGGAGAAGCCGCCGCTGCCGCAGAGCCTGTGCCATGGTGCGCTCAGCCGTGAGACGGCGGAGCTGATCGACGACGGCCAGGGCGGTGAGATCAGCACGGACGAGTGGGAGAGCAAGGGCAGCACCACTGACTCCGCGGTGTTCAAAGCGTGCCGCGTGCTGCGCGCCAACCCGTACGACGAGAACGACAACCCTCGCACGGTTTACAAACTGGTCATAGAGGACACTCCGAGCCCTCCCGGCCGCAAGAAGGGCTCCACCTCTCTCGGATCCGGGCTCACCGGCTGGGCGCTGCCCGAGCGGGCCGCGGTCACGTTGCCCGCCGGCTGCCCCGTCCGTATGGGCTCGACCGCCCCGTACATCAGGGTGTGGCTCGACGTGCCCTCGCAGGACGAGGAGAAGCTGGCCAGGCTGGAGAGGAAGCGGCCTGTCGACGCGGACATCGCGCTGCGCAACAACGTGACCGTGATGCGGGAGGTGGCCGCCAGGCTCACCGAGCGTTACGACTGCGCCGACTGACGGCCACACGGAAGGACCGATGGACAAGAAGTGGCTGCCGTTGACCGTCACGCTCGGCGTTGCCGGGGTGGCGGTGGTGGTGGCGAGTGTCTGGCCCGACACCGTGGAGCAGCCGCCGCTGCCGCAGAGCCTGTGTCATGGTGCGCTCAGCCGTGAGACGGCGGAGCTGATCGACGACGGCCAGGGCGGTGAGGTCAGCGCGGGCGCGTGGGAGAGCAAGGACAGGACCCATGAGCACGCGGTGCTCACGGCGTGCCACGTGCTGCGTGCCGGCCAGGACGGTGCCGAGCGGCGCGGTGTCTTCAAACTGGTCGTCGAGGACACGCGGAGCGCCCCCGGGGCCGAAAAGGGCTCCGCTCCTCTCGGTGCCGGGTTCACCGGCTGGGCGCTCCCCGACCGGGCCGAGGTCACCTTGCCCACCGGCTGCGCCGCCCGCATGGGCTCGACCGCCCCGTACATCAGGGCGTCGCTCGAAGTGCCCTCGCAGGACGAGGAACGCCTGTACCGGCGGGGAGAGAAGCCGCCCGTCGACCCGGACACCGCGACGCGCAACAACGCGACCGTGATGCGGGAAGTGGCCACCAGGCTCGCCGAGCGGTACGGCTGCGCCGACTGACCGTGCCCTGCCTGCTAGGCCGCCTCCCAGTGCTGGTCCCGGCAGTCGCGGCAGTGGCCCGGGTGGTGTGAGCGGAAGGCCCGTTCGCAGCCGTCGCAGGTCTGGAACGGGGTGACCTGCGCACGGCGCGGTGGCGCGAGAGCGTGGATGCCGGGGAGCGGGGGCGGCAGGAGGGCCGTCAAGCGGTGCCTGAGAAGCCTCGCCGGGTGCTTCAGCGGCTTCGGGAGGTCGGCCGTGAGGGTGCGCCGGATCGTGTCGAGGGTCGCGTCGCGTTCGAGCCAGGCGGCCACCCCGGGCACCAGCTCCTCGACGTCCTGCTCCGAGAGCACCAACTCCTCAGCGTGACGACGCAGATCGGCGAGGAACGCGGACGCGGTCTGTCGCAGCTCCGGGGTGAGTGCGTGGGGGTGGGGGAGCGGCCTACGCGGCTGGGTGGGCGCGGTCCGGGCCGGTAAGCGGACCGGGGCGGGCAGCGCTTCCGGTACGAGGACGTGCTCCGGCACGGGCCGGGGCTCCTCCGGTACGGCGGCGGCCTCCGGCTCCAGTACGCGGGTGTGTTCCCGTACGGGAGCGGGCGCGGGCCCGGTGCTGCGTACCGCCGGACCCACCACGGGCGCCACCCCGCCCCGCAGCACCGCCCCCGGCTGGTTGCAGAACACCGTGCGGGTGGCGACCCGGCCCTTCGTGAGCCTGACGCGGGTGCGGTGCAGATAGCCGTGGGCCTCCAACTCGCGCAGGGCGCGGGCGATCTTCACCTCACCCTCGGGGAAGCGGGCCGCGAGCGCCTTGATCCCGACCTCCGCTCCGGCGGGCAGCGACTGGATGTGGACGCCGACCCCGATCGCGACGAGGGACAGCTCGGCGTGCTGGGCGAGGTGGTTCCCGACCACCGTGAACCGGCTCGTGTGCGGGACCGCGACGTGAATGACGCCGGAGGGCGGGACGGGCCCGGGAATTGCGGCCAGGGCATGGGCCAGGGCGTTATCGTGCTGGGTATCCATCGGGAAGGGTTGTCTTCCTTGTTGGCTAGGCCCTCGGTTCGGGATTGCCGTCCCGGCCGGGGGCTGTTCGATGTCTGAAGGTGGATCGAAGGTCGATCAGCGCGAGCATATGCCTGCCAACCGGGCCGAAATCCAGCCCAGTCGGCAAACCTCACCCGCGCGAGTGACGAGCCCTCCCGCAGCTGACCACCGGCATCAGGTGGGGTGGGGTTAAGTTATTTCTCTTGGTTCTTTAAGTAGTTGATGTCGTGGGCCACCAGGTCGCGGTCGGCCACGATCCGGTGGGGCGGCACCGGATCCTGACGCGCCACGATCCGGTGCGAGTCAGGTGAGGCGCGACGGGCGCCTGGAGCCGCCCCGGGCCACCGACCCGGACGACGACGGCTGGGACCTGGACGCCCCCGACCCCTGCCGCACCGAGGGCTTCGTGGTCGACCACGCGGCCGCCGTCGGGCTGAGCGAGGGGATCGGCCGGGCCGGGCTGCTCCAGCTCGCCTACACCGCCGACCGCTTCCCCGCCGACGTACGGGCCGATTCCCACCGGGCGGTGACCACCCACCCGGGCGTCGTGCTCCTTCCGACGACGTTCCGGGTGGTGCAGCGCAAGGAGGCGTCCTGGTCGATGGTGACCGCGCAGTACTCGACTCCGCAAAGGCGGCGGTCAACGAGCGGGCCGCGAAGAAGTTCATGGCACGCCGCAGGCCCAACGAACTCTTCGTGCGCGGCAAGCGGTTCGAGGTGATCCGGGTCGAGCGCATGATGCGCATCGGGCCCGACGGGCCGGAGACGCCTCGCCCGTCCGACGTCGACGAGTACGGCCCCTCCCAGATGCATCCCCCCATGGACGAGCACGGGAACATCACCTACGGCACGTAGCACGTCGAGGGCGTCCACGGACGGCGAAAGGGCGCCGGGCGGCAATCGCCCGGCGCCCTCAACGGCTGCTCGAACGGCCTCAGTTGCCCTTGACCGTGACCTTCTCGTCGTTGTTCAGCTGCTGCACCAGCTGCTTCACCTTGGCCTTGTCCCAGACCAGGTTGCCGCCGACGCTGCCCGAGATCGGCATGTTCATCGAGGTACCGTCGCCGCCCGTGACGCCCTTCATCGCGAAGAACATGTTGCCCAGCGCCCAGAGCGACATGTCCTTGTCCACGATCAGCGTGTCCAGGCCCGCGCCCATCGTCGGGTACAGCTTGAACGGGTTGAGGATCGTGGACGGGGTCGCCGTCTGGCTCGCCAGCGCCGCGAGGAACTTCTGCTGGTTCTTCGTACGGTCCAGGTCGCTGCCCGGGAGCGCGTACCGCGTACGGACGAAGGCGAGGGACTGCTCGCCGTTCAGCGTCTGCTTGCCCGCCTGGAAGTCGGCCCCCGACTTCTTGTCCTTGAACGCCTTCGGGATGTCCAGCTCGACCCCGCCGATCGCGTCCACGATCTTCGCGAAGCCGCCGAAGCCGATCTCGACGTAGTGGTCGATGCGCAGGCCTGTGTTGAACTCGACCGTACGGACCAGGAGTTCGGGGCCGTCCTCGGCATAGGCGGCGTTCAGCTTCACCTGCCGGCCGGTGCCCTGGAACATCTTCCCGGACTCGGACCCCTTGAAGGACGGGATCTCGACGTTGGAGTCGCGCGGCAGCGAGATCAGCGTCGGGCCGCTGGAGCCGTCGTGCAGGATCATCATCGAGTCGGTGCGCTTGCCCTCGGCGGAACCGGTGCGCAGCCGCTTCTTCTCCTCGGCCGACATGCCCTCGCGGCTGTCGGACCCGACGATCAGATAGTTCGTGCCGTCGCCGGACTCCGGCCGTTCGATGACCTTGGAGAGGTCCACCTCGCGCTTCAGCTTCGAGTCGGCCCAGAAGTACGTCGAGATCGAGACCGCGAGCACCACGACCACCAGGGTCAGCGCGCCGAGCTTGATCCGGCGGCGCCAGTCCGGAGCCGGGCGGCCCTGGACGTAACCCCCGTCACCGCCGCCGCGACGCCCACCGCCGCCCCGGCCGCCGGAGCCGCCGCTGCCCGATCCGTAGACCTGGCCCGTGTTGTAGCCGCTGTCGTACCCCGAGTCGGGGCTGTTGCCGTAGCCGCCGTCCTGGTAGCGGTCGTCGTAGCCCTGGTTCTGCGGCGGTACCTGCGGCCGCTGGGGCGGCATCTGCGGCCGCTGCGGCGAGGACGGGCGGCGCTGGATGTGCGGCATCGCCCGCGCGCTCTCGGGCTGAGGGCTCGCGCTGCCCCGCCCGTAGCGCTCGCTGCGGTCGCCGGTCCGTCGATCGGGCCAATCGTTCATCCGAACAGTGTGCCGTCCCGGCCCACGGCTCTTACAGGGTGTAAGGGAAATCGCACCAGGGCTGTTGCGAACCTGATGCATTCTGCGGGATCGCGGACCCCGCATAAGGTGGACGGTATGACAGATCAGGCCACTGGCGTAACAGATCCGGCCAACCGTGCTGAGGGTGACATTCCGGGCAAGCCGACCGCAGCGTCCCGGACCACCCTCAGCCACATCATGACCGGCAGCGACACCAACCTCCTCGGCACGGTGCACGGTGGCGTGATCATGAAGCTGGTCGACGACGCCGCGGGCGCGGTGGCCGGCCGGCACTCCGGCGGGCCCGCCGTGACCGCGTCGATGGACGAGATGGTCTTCCTGGAGCCGGTCCGCGTCGGCGACCTCGTCCATGTGAAGGCCCAGGTCAACTGGACCGGCCGGTCCTCCATGGAGGTCGGCGTCCGGGTGATGGCCGAACGCTGGAACGAGTCCACCCCCGCCCAGCAGGTCGGCAGCGCCTATCTGGTCTTCGCCGCCGTCGACGGGGACGGCAAGCCGCGCCGCGTACCGCCGGTGATCCCCGAGACCGAGCGCGACAACCGGCGCTACCAGGAGGCGCAGATCCGGCGCACCCACCGGCTCGCCCGCCGCCGCGCGATCAAGGAACTGCGCGAGAAGCGCGCCGCCGAGGGATTCGACGACTGAGCCCGGTCCGTACGGTCACGCCGCGGACGGCCACGGCCCGCGTGGACTCCCGGGTCCCTACGGGCACACCACCTCGTCGCCCCTCACCGTGCCGAACTCGCCCGTCTGTCGGGTCTCCGCCTTCACCCGCTGCACCTTCGTGAAGTCCGAGCCCACCGTCACCCTCATCTGCGGGCCCTGGTCCTTCACCGCCTTCAGCTCGCTCCCGGGCAGCGCCGTGGCCAGGGACTTCGCCGACCGGTCCCAGCGCGGGTCGTACTCCACGAGCGTCCGCTTCAGCTCCCGCACCTCCCCGTTGAGCGGGGCCTCGGTCGTGGTGAACCCGGTCGCGCGCAGCGCCTCGTCCACGGCCCGGCCCAGACCGTCCTTCGGGGTGCCGTTGTAGACCTGCACCCGCACGTCCTTCGGCGCCACGTCGACCAGCTTCGCGGGCGGCTGCTGCGGGCCCGCCGCGGGCTTCGGCTCCGGCTTCGCCGGGGCCAGCGGCTTGTCCTCGCGCAGGGCCTGGAACAGCTTGTCCGCCTTCTTCGCGTCCCACTGCACCGTCGATCCGATGCCCTTGACCGGGAAGCTCGGGTTGCCGATGGGCACGGACGCGAACTCCGACGAGGCCGGCCCGAAGTCCTTCATCGCCTTGCCCAGCGCCAGCATCTGCTCCGTACCGAAGCCCTTGTCGGCCCGGACCGACTTGAGCACCGAGCCGGAGACCTGCTGGAACTTCACCGGGTTCAGCAGCACCCCACTGCTCGTCGCCTGCTTGATCAGCGCCGCCATGAACTTCTGCTGGCGCTCCATCCGGCCCAGGTCGGCGGCCACGTCCACATGGCGCGAGCGGACGTACTGGAGCGCCTGGCCGCCGTCCAGCTCGTGCGTGCCGGCAGGCAGGTCCAGACCGGTGTACGAGTCCTTCATCGGCCGCGCCGTGCAGATCTTCACCCCGCCCACCGCGTCGACCGTCCTCATGAAGCTGGTGAAGTCGACTTCCACATAGTGGTCGATCTTGACCTTGGTCATGTTCTCGACGGTCCGCACGGTCAGCGCGGGCCCGCCCTCCGCATACGCGGCGTTCAGCTTCACCGGGTGGCCGGCGTGGTGCTTGCCCGTGGTGCGGTCGGTGTGGGCGGGCATCTCGGCGTAGCTGTCCCGGGGCAGGCTGACCACGCTCGCCCGCTGCCGGTCGGCCGACAGATGGACCAGCATGATCGTGTCCGTGCAGTGGCAGGGCGCGCCACCGAGCTTGTACTTCTGCTTCTCCGTCTTGGTGATCGTGTCCCGGCCGTCCGTGCCGACCAGCAGCAGATTCGTGCCGTGACCCCCCTCGGGGCGGTTCTTCATGTCCCGGAACGGATCGACCCGGCCGATCCCGCCCTCCAGGCTGCTCACCACGGCGTGACCGATCCCACCCGCCCCCAGCACCAGCACCGAGAGACCGGTGGCCACCCGCATGCCCCAGCGCGGCCGCTCGTCCTGCTTCCGGGACCGGACCGGCCGGGTGCCCTGCGGCGGCCGGGCCCCCTGCCGCGGGCGGCGTCGCGGGGGAGTGGCGCGGGGGTGCGGCGGTCGTTGCGGTACGGGCACGGGGAGACACCTCCGGGGCGCAAGGGAGACACCTCTGCGGTGCAAGGGGACCATCGCACGGTAGGCCCATACGACCACCGCCCCCGCCCACGACCCGGCGGCGCGCACCGGTGTCCCCCGTTCGCGGTAACGTGGCGGCCGAAAACCGAGCCGCCTCCTGGGGTACGAAACCCCCCGGCGCCCCCGAGGACCCCCCGAGGACCACATGTCTGCCGCGCAGTACCCCGCCGTCTCCGTGATCATGCCGGTGCTCAACGAGGAACGCCATCTCAGGAACTCGGTCCGGCACATCCTGGAGCAGGAGTACCCCGGTGAGATGGAGGTCGTGATCGCGCTCGGCCCCTCCGCCGACCGGACGGACGAGATCGCCGCCGAGCTGGTCGCCGAGGACCCCCGCGTCCACACCGTGCCCAACCCCACCGGCCGCACCCCCGCCGCCCTCAACGCGGCGATCAAGGCCTCCCGCCACCCCGTCGTCGTCCGGGTCGACGGGCACGGCATGCTCTCGCCGAACTACATCGCGACCGCCGTCCGCCTCCTGGAGGAGACCGGCGCGCAGAACGTCGGCGGCATCATGCACGCCGAGGGCGAGAACGCCTGGGAGGACGCCGTCGCCGCCGCGATGACCTCGAAGATCGGCGTCGGCAACGCGGCCTTCCACACCGGCGGCCAGGCGGGCCCCGCCGAGACCGTCTACCTGGGCGTCTTCCGCAGGGAGGCCCTGGAGCGGGCGGACGGCTACAACGTCGAGTTCATCCGGGCCCAGGACTGGGAGCTGAACTTCCGCATCCGCGAGGCCGGCGGGCTGATCTGGTTCTCGCCCGAGCTGAAGGTCCAGTACCGCCCGCGCCCCACCGTGAAGGCGCTCGCCAAGCAGTACAAGGACTACGGACGCTGGCGCCACGTCGTCGCCCGCTACCACGCCGGCTCGATCAACCTGCGCTACCTGGCCCCGCCGACCGCCGTCGTCGCCATCGCGGCGGGCCTGGTGCTCGGCGCGACCGTCACCCCGTGGGCGCTGGTCGTCCCCGGCGGTTACGTCGCCGCGATCGTCGCCGGGTCGCTGCCCGCGGGCAAGGGGCTCTCGCTGAAGGCCCGCGCCCAGATCCCGGTGGCCCTGGCGACCATGCACATGTGCTGGGGCTTCGGCTTCCTCACCAGCCCCCGGTCCCTGGCGAAGCGGGTCATCGCGAGCCGCCGCCCGGCGATGACCGACAACAGCGAGACCGTCTGAGCCGACGACGGCTCGCGTACGAAGGGCCCCTGGAATCGCCCCGGCGTCGGGGCCCTTCGTCGCGTCGTGCGCGTGCCGCTACGGCGTCACCAGGTGTAGTTCGGGTTGACCTTCATGCAGGCCTCTTCCTCGCCGTTGAGGGCGCCTGCCGACTCCGGGGTCTTCTCCGTGCCCTTGGACACCGGATAGGTCCCGTCCTCGCGCCAGTCCGCGCCCACCGCCAGCGAGATGCCCGACACATCGGTGGACCGCTTCACCTGCGAGAGCGGAACCCCGAGCGCCTTGGCGACCGCCTGCGCGTCGCCCTCCAGATCCGCGCTCGGATACAGGATCCCGGTCCGTGCCGCCCCGGTCACGTTGGCCGAGTCGACGCTGGCCCGCCCGAAGCCCGCGTTCTTCAGCTGGTCCGCCACCTCGCCCGCACGCCCCGAAGCCGGTCCGAGGGCGTCGGTCGCGGTCCCGTTCCGTACGGAGACGGCGATCTCGCCCACCGGCGCGGACGGGTCCTTGGGCTCCTCCGGCTTCTTCCGCTTGGAGGCCTTGCCGTCCAGCGGCACGTCGTCCCGCACCATCCGGAACAGCTGCTCGGCGTCGCCCGCCTTCGGGTACACCCGGCCGCTGTTGACGCCGGTGCCGTACACGTTCGGCATGGTCGACATCGTGATGCGCTTCGTCGGGACCTTCTTGAACTCCTCGGCCAGGTCGTAGAGCTTCTTGACCGTGTCCAGGCCCTTGTCGACCGTCAGCGCCTCCGTGGCCGCCTCCGCGAGGTTCATCAGCTTCGCCGGGTCGGTGAGCTTGGTGCCCTTGCGCAGCTGACGCACCATCGAGTTCATGTACTGGTGCTGGGCCTTGGCCCGCCCCAGGTCGGTGTTGTCCTCGAAGCCGTAGCGGGTGCGCAGCCACTGGAGGGCCTGCTCGCCCTTGATGTACGTGGTGCCCTTCTCCAGCTTCAGCCCGGAGCCCTTGCCGTCGGCGCTGCGCGAGTGGATGTTGGCGTCGACGCAGACCGGGACGCCGCCGATGGCGTCGGCCATGGACACCACACCCGCGAAGTCGATCATCATGAAGTGGTCGATCCGGATGCCGGTCAGCTCGTACCAGGTGGCCACCGTGCACCCCGGACCGCCGCGCCCCAGGCTCTCGTTGGTCTGCACGTCCCTGGTGCTGGCCGGGTAGACCTTGCCGTCCGGGGCGGTGCACTTGGGCATCTTCAGCATGGTGTCGCGCGGCATGCTGATGACGGACAGATTGCTGCGGTCCGCGGAGAGGTGGAGCAGCATCTGCACATCGGCGAGCGGTGTCGCGCCGAAGGTCTCCTTCGCACCGCCCAGCTTCTGGTTGGCCTCGGAGTCCCGGGCGTCGGAACCGATGAGCAGGATGTTGAGGGGGGTCTGCCCGGCGGCGTTGGCCTTGTGATCGGCCATCTGCTTGTCGCCGAGGGTCAGATCCTCCTTCTTGATGTTGCCGTTGAGGTACTCGTAGTAGAGGTAACCGGCACCGCCGGTGCCGAGTATGAGCACCGCGAGCACGGAGGCGCCCCACCGCAGGACGCGCCGCTTGCCGCTCTTGGGCGCGCGGCGGCTGCTGCGCCCCCGGGCGCCGTTCGCGGTGCCGCGCCGGCGGCCCTCGGTCCGCCGGCCGCGCTCACCGCTCCTGCCGCTCGCGGGCGCGTCACCGCTGCCGTGCCCGTCGTCGGCCTCCGCGTCCCGGCCGTCGCCCCCGGTGCCGCTCCGGCCTTCGCCCACGCCGAGCCGATCGGCGCGGCGGACGCGTGATCGCGTCTTCTCCCCGGACGTGCTGCTCCGTCCCACCGGACCCCCCATGCTGTTCAGATTTCCGCCGCGGCGCGGTGCCCCGGTGTCACTTGGCGCATACCGCCTTGTCGGCGCTCGCCTGCTCGACGCCTTCCGGAGCCTTCGCCGGTCCGGTGATGAGCTGGCCCGCGCCCTTGAAGTCCGCCCCCAGCGTGAGCACCATCGCCTCAAGCCCCTCGGCGTCGGCGGTGCCCTTCTTCATGGCGGTCGCGGGGAGCCCCATCATCTCGGCGAGCGCCCGGGCCTGATCGGCCTGGTTGGGCGCGTACTCCAGCGTCGTCTTCTTGATCTTCTCCGGTGCGTTGGCCTTGTTGGTGGACTTCAGCACCCCCTGCTCGTTCTGGAGCCAGGTGACGGTCGCACCGGCCGCACCGGCGATCTCGCCGCCGTTGAGTACGTCCACCCGTACGTCGGCGGGGTCGGCCTTCGGGCCCTTGAGCAGGGCCGCCTGCTTGCTCTTGGCGTCCTTCTGCTTCTGCTTCACCTCGGTCAGCGAGGTGTCGGAGCGCATCATCGCGAAGAGCTGCTCGCCCTTGACCGGGTCCACGACCACGGTGACGGGCTTCGGCTCGGCCGGGTTGTCTATCACCGGCATCGTGAGGAAGGTGATGTGCTTGGTGTCGACCTTGGAGATCTCCTGGGCGAGCGTCATCAGCTTCTTCGCGTCCGCGATGGCCGAGTCGACGGTCAGCGCGTTGGTGGCGGCGTCGGCCAGCTTGTACAGCTTCTTCGGGTTGGTCAGGGTGTCGCTCGACTTCATCTGGCGGATCATCGAGCCGAGGAACTGCTGCTGCACCTTGATCCGGTCGAGGTCGCTCCGGTTGCCGAAGCTGTCGCGCGTACGCAGCAGGGCCAGCGCCTTCTCGCCCTGCACCTTGGACCGGCCCTGGGGCAGCTTCAGATGCGACTTCGGGTCGTCGACCGGCTTCGACATACAGACCTGGACGCCGCCGACGGCGGTGGTCAGCTCCTTGACCGCGTTGAAGTCGACCATCATGAAGTGGTCCGGCTTGAGGCCGGTGATGTTCTCGACCGTCTTCATGGTGCAGCCCGGATCGCGGCCGTTCTGGCCGAGGCTGGTGTTGAAGCGTTGGTTCGGGGTGCCGGGGATGGTGGTGGAGGTGCCGTCCGACTGCTTCGTCTCGCACTCGGGGATATCGGTCACCAGGTCGCGCGGGATGCTCATCGCCGTCGCGTTGGTCCGGTCCTCGGAGACGTGGAACAGGATGTTCGTGTCGGCGTGGCCCTCGCTGCCCTTGTCGCCGTAGCCCTCGTTGCCCTTGCCGGTGCGCTTGTCGGTGCCGATGACCAGGATGTTCATCGGGCCGTCGGTGACGACGTTCTTGCTGCCGGCGTTACCCACGTCGATGGAGTCGATGTTCCCGTTGAGCTGCTGGTACAGGACGTACGCGCCGACCGAGGTGCCCACCACGACGAACGCCATCACGCCGCCCGTCCACAGCAGAGCCTTCTTCTTGCGCGACTTCTGGGGCTTGCGCTTCCGGCGGCCGGTCGTGGGGGGCTCGGCGGCGCCACGGCCCCCCTGGGAGCTGCGGCGGCTGCGCTGGCCCGGCACCTCGCGGCGCGACGTGTCCGTGGCGCCCCCGCGCGAACCGGCCGCGCGGCGCCCCGAACCCTCCCGGGACGAACCGGCCCGGGACTCCCCGCGGCGGCCGGTTCCCTCTGCCGTCGCCGTACGCGTGGAACTGCTCACCGTGCCCGCGGAACTGCTCGACTCCCCAGCGGAGTGATCCAGTCGCAATTCGTAATTACCGGTGTGCGGGTTGAGTACCCACTGGTCGGCGGGGTCGATATCGTCCGCCCGTCCACGACTCTGCGCGTCCACGGTTGCCTGCGTCCTCCGTCGGTGCCACGCGAGGCGCCCTCCCCCGGCAAGGCGCTCGTTCCTTCGCTCCAGCAGTGCACGACCTGACGGCCGGAAGCACCGGATCGCGTCACACTATCCGGCCGATTCCAGGTCGAGCGACGTGCGTGACACATTCCACCCCCCTTACAACCGGGCATACTTCCCATTCCGCGTCGATTATGTTCTGTGTCTTGGCAATTGCTTTACTGCTTGCACAGGTCGTCCGCCGCGCTCGAACCCGAGTAGGTGGGTGTCGGGATCGGGCTTTCGGACCCGGCGTCGTCCGGCTTGCCGTCCCGTCCGCTTTCCTGGTCCCGTTCCGCCTCTTCGAGTTCATCGGCCGGGACCACGGCGACGGGCTTGTCCTCGCGGAGCTGCTGGAAGAGGTCGCCCGCGTCCGGTTCGACGAGTTCATCCCGGTTGGGGTCGTTACGGTACGGCTGCCGGGGCACGGTCAGGAACTGCACCTGCTCGGTCGGTACGTCGCGCATCCCGCGCACCAGGTCGTACAGATCGCGCAGCGAGTCCAGCCCCGGGTCGGTGGTCAGCGACTTGGTGGCCGCGTCCAGCACCGGGTAGAGCCGCGTCGGGTTGAGGAGGACGCCGTTGCTCTGCATCTTGTTGACGAGGGCGCCGAGGAACTGCTGCTGCCGCTCCATGCGTTCGGTGTCGCTGCCGTTGCCGAGGGACTTCCGCGCCCGTACGTATCCGAGGGCGTCCTCACCGTTCAACGTCTGCCGGCCGGCCGGGAGCTCCAGGTGCGCGTCCTTGTCGTTGATCGGCTCCTTGAGGCAGATCTCGACCCCGTCGACGGCGTCGACCATGTCCTTGAAGCCGTTGAAGTCGACGACCATGTGGTGATCGACGCGGATGCCGGTCATCCGCTCCACGGTCCGGATCGTGCAGGCGGTGCCACCGAGCTCGAAGGCCGAGTTGAACTGGGTGAACCGCTCCCGCGTCTTCTTGTCGTCCGCGGTGCGGCAGCTGGGGATCTCCACCATCAGGTCACGGGGGATCGACACGGCCGTCGCGCTCTTCCGGTCCGCCGCGAGGTGCAGCAGGATCGTGGTGTCGGAGCGCTGGCTGCCGCCGTCGTCCCGCCCGTACTCGCGATTGTCCCCGGCCCGGCTGTCGGAGCCGATGAGCAGGATGTTCTGGGCGTCCATGACGACGGGGGTCGGCCGCTCCTTCTCGTACGCCTTGAGTTCGGCGGCGGCGCTCGTGTCGGTGGTGATGTTCCCGTCGAGCTTCTTGTACATCCACCAGCCGACCCCGGCGGCGATCAGCACGAGGAACGAGGCGACGAGCGCGGTCCAGCGCAGCCAGTGGCTCTTACGGGCGGCGAGGGAGCCGTCCTTGGGCTGATCGGCCCAGGTCTGCACGCCGTCGGCTTCGCCCTGGCCGGGCGCGGCTCCGGACCCGGCGGTGGCACCGGTCTCGCCGGTCCCGGCCTCGTCGGCCCCGGCGGCTGCACCGGCCTCACCGGACCCGGACCCGGCCTCGGCCCGCCCGGACTCTTCCCGTGACCTGTCCTGTGAACTGTCCCGTGACATGTCCTGCGGTTTGTCCTCGTCCGGGCGGTCCGGGTCGGACGGCGGGCCAGCACTGTCGGTCACGTCTGCGTCCATCCTTCGCGTTCGGCGGCGCGAGGGGCCGCCGGTCGCAGGAGTAGACGGCTGAAACTCGCGCTTGGTTGTGCACGGCCAGGAGAGTGGTCTGTACCGCCCGATCATCTACCCGCTCCGCTGCCGTTCGCCGAGGACTCGGCCCGCTGTGGGCCGGACGAGTGGACCTCAGCGCGCTTGTCATACCGCGGTGTTGGTGACCCGCTCGCTCTCGACCCGCTTGACCAGCCCGTCCGCGTCGAGCTGCCCGAGGTGACGGCACAGCACCACGGACCCGCCCGCCGCCAGAGGCGCGAAGAGCCCGGCGCTCAACCCTTCCCAGGTGTCGTACGTACGCCCGGTGAGCAGCCGGGACCCCGGTACGAGGCCGAGGGCGCCGGCGTCCTCGCGGGCCCGGGCGACGAGCTGCGCACCCGTCAGCTCGACCCCGCCCACGGCCAGCGCGGGGGCGTCGGCGTCCACCGGGGCGAAGGGCGCGAAGCGGTCGCCCTGGCTCGGCACCTCCACCGCGTAGTCCGCGAACCCCTCGGGCGCCTGCGGGAACCGGCCGCCCAGCGGACGCAGGGCCAGGGCGACGCGCTCACCCCGGCAGGCCCGCGCCCGCTCCAGGGTGTCCGGGCCGGTCACGACGAGGTCGGCGGCGGCCGGGTCGCCCTGGACATCGGCGACGACACCGACGGAGGAACAGGCGAGCAGCCAGACCGCGGACTGCCAGTGCGCGGGCAGCAGCAGGGCGAGCCGGTCGCCGGGCTCCGCGGAGAGGTCGCCCTGGAGCAGATTGGCGGTCTTGGCCACCCAATTGGCGAAGGTGGCCACCGACAGTTCGACGCGTTCTCCGGTGGCGTCGTCGTAGAACGTGACCAGGGGGCGGGCCGGGTCCGCGGAGAGGGCGGAACGCAGCAGGTCGGCGAGGGTGCGGTCGCTGGAGTTCATCCGCGCAAGCGTACGCGGGGACGCCGTGCGGGGCGGGCTGAACGGGTGTCACGTACACCGGTTCGGCAGACGGCGCGTCATGAGGGGTCCGATGTCCGGGTAGCCGGAGTCATCACTCTATGTTCAGGATCGTTCGTATGCGTGCACTATTGGTCACCTCAGTCGGCGTCACCTGCGCGGCGGCCCTCACTCTGCCGCTCGCCGCCCCCGCCCTGTCCGCCCCCGCCGTGCCCTCCGCCTCGACCCGCCCGCCTTCCTCGGCCCCCGAGTCACCGGGGGCCGGCCCGCCCTCGGCGCGGCCCGTCGCCGCGTCCCGTGCGGCAGCCGAGACCGCGGGCTCGACGCAGTCCCTGCCCCTGGAGCCCTTCGCCGCACCGTCCGACCGGTCCATGGGTCCGGCGACGGCCGGGCAGGGGCTGGAACGCCGGACGGCCCGCCCGTTCTCGCTGGTCGGCGTGGTCTGGGACGACGCCGACGCCGAACTCCACGGCACGGTCCAGGTCCGTACCCGGGCGACCGGCTCCGCGGACTGGTCGGGCTGGCAGGACATCGAGACCCACAACGCCGAACACGCCGCCGACCTCGGCGGCGACGAGCGCTCGTCCGGCGCCGTGCGCGGAGCGACCGCCCCTCTCTGGGTCGGCGACTCGGACGGCGTGGAGGTGCGCGTGCTGCCGGAGGCGGCCGATCCGCAGAACCGGTCCGCGGCCGCTCCGCTCCCCGAAGGGCTGCGCCTCGAACTCGTCGACCCCGGCCCGGACCCCGCCCCCGGGTCCGCCGCGGAATCGGCCCCCGAGCCGGCCCGGGCCGCCCCGGCCGGCCGGACCGCCACCACGGCGGCGTTCGCCGTCAACCCGTCCCCGCCCACCACGACCCCGGTGGTCGTGCCGGAAGTGCTCACCGCCGAGTCCGAGGCGGCCTCGGCCGTCAACGCGGAGCTGGTACCGCTCGGCGCGTCCGTCATCCCCGCCCTGACCAAGGGGGAAACGGAGGAGGCGGTGAACGTCGCGGCCGGGGCGAAGCCGTACATCGGACCCCGGCCGAGGATCATCACCCGTAAGGGCTGGGGCGCGGACGAGAGGCTCCGCGAGCGCCAGTTCGCGTACACGAGGACCGTCAAGGCGGCCTTCGTGCACCACAGCGCGACCGGGAACAACTACACCTGCAAGCAGGCGCCCGCGGTGCTCCGCAGCATCTACCGCTACCACGTCAAGAGCAGCGGCTGGCGGGACTTCGGCTACAACTTCGCCGTCGACAAGTGCGGAAACATCTACGAGGGCCGGGCCGGCGGTGTCACCAAGGCGGTCCTCGGAGCGCACACCCTGGGCTTCAACACCAACACCATGGGCATCGCGGTCCTGGGCTCCTACTCCTCCACCAACCCGCCCGCCGCCGCCGTGGGCGCCGTCGCCAAGCTCACCGCCTGGAAACTGGGCCTGTTCGGCGCCAACCCCAAGGGCAAGGTGACCCTCACCTCCGGCGGAAGCAACAAGTACAAGGCGGGCACAAAGGTCAAAATGAAAGTGATCTCGGGCCATCGGGACGGGTTCGCAACCGAATGCCCCGGAGCGCGTCTCTACAAGAAGCTCGGCACGGCCCGGACCAGCTCCGCCAAACTGCAGGGCCGCTGACCGGAACGGGGCACGACCGGTCTGCTTAACTGACCAGTCACAAACCAGGCCAAGCCCCAGCAGGAAGCAGAGACGGTGCTGTGACAGAGGCAAAAGAAGCGATTCTCCTGGTCGGGGGCAAGGGCACCCGGCTGCGCCCGCTCACGGTGCACACCCCGAAGCCGATGGTCCCGGCGGCGGGGGTCCCCTTCCTCACCCACCAGCTGGCGCGGGCCAGGGCGGCCGGGGTGGAGCACATCGTGCTCGCCACGTCCTACCTGGCCGAGGTCTTCGAGCCGTACTTCGGCGACGGCTCCTCGCTCGGTCTGCACATCGAGTACGTCACCGAGCAGGAGCCGCTCGGCACCGGCGGAGCCATCCGCAACGTCGCGCCGAAGCTGTCCTCGGGACCGGACGAACCGGTCCTGATCTTCAACGGCGACATCCTGACCGGGCTCGACATCCGGGCCCTGGTCACCTCCCACACCGTCTCCGGGGCGGATGTCTCCCTGCACCTGACCCGGGTGGAGGACCCGCGCGCCTTCGGTCTCGTACCGACGGACGAGACGGGCCGGGTCACCGCGTTCCTGGAGAAGCCGCAGACGCCCGAGGAGATCGTCACCGACCAGATCAACGCCGGGGCGTACATCTTCCGGCGCTCGGTCATCGACACGATCCCGTCCGGCCGCCCGGTCTCCGTCGAACGTGAGACCTTCCCCGGACTGCTCGCCTCCGGCGCCCACCTCCAGGGCATGGTCGACTCCACGTACTGGCTGGACCTCGGCACCCCGGCCGCCTTCGTCCGGGGCTCCGCCGACCTCGTCCTCGGCCGCGCCCCGTCCCCGGCGGTCCCCGGCCGCTGCGGCGACCGCCTGGTCCTGCCGACCGCCTCCGTGGCCCCGGACGCCAAGCTCACCGGCGGTACGGTGGTCGGCGCCGGCGCGGTGATCGGCGCCGGCGCCAGGGTGGACGGCTCCACGGTCCTGGAGAACGCGATCGTCGAGCCGAACGCCATCGTCACGGACTCCCTGGTCGGGGCGGGCGCGCGGATCGGCAGCCGTACGGTCCTGACGGGCGCGGTGATCGGCGACGGGGCCCGGGTGGGCGCGGACAACGAACTGCGCGACGGGATCAGGATCTGGTGCGGGTCGACGCTGCCGGACGCCTCGGTCCGCTTCTCCTCGGACCAGTAGCCCTCCTGCCCGTACCCTCGAAGAGCGGCGGGATGAGCAGCAGCCCTCCCGCACCGACGAGCATCCAGGGACACCAGGCTTCGTGGCAGGACGATTCGCCCCCCGCACCGCGCGAGCGGCGCTCCCGCAGCAGGCCGCCGCGTCCGGGGCAGCCGCTCCCCGCACCCGGGAGTGGACCCCACCGACCCCCCTGGACCTCCGCCTGGTGCTGGGCCCGCTGCGCCGGGGTCCGGCGGACCCGACGTTCCGGATGGTGGGGGACGGCACGTTCTGGCGGGCGACCCGTACACCCGCGGGCCCCGGCACCCTGAGGATCGCGGCGCGCGGCGACCGGATCGCGGCCGCGGCGTGGGGTCCCGGCGCGGAGTGGTTGCTGGAAGGCCTGCCGACGCTGCTGGGCGCGGAGGACGACCCGGAGGCGTTCGTCCCGCGCCACCGCCTGCTGGCCCTGACCCGCCACCGCCGCCCGGGCCTGCGCCTGCTGCGCACGGGCCTGGTGCTGGAGTCGCTGATCCCCTCGGTCCTGGAGCAGAAGGTCACCACGGACGAGGCGTACCGGTCCTGGCGCCACCTGGTCCGCCGCTTCGGCACCCCGGCCCCGGGCCCCACCGCCGACCTGGGCCTGCACGTCATGCCGGACCCGCGCGGCTGGGCGATGATCCCGTCCTGGGAGTGGCACAAGGCGAACGTGGACGCCAAGCGCTCGTCGACGATCCTGCGCGCGGTACGGGTGGCCCGCCGCCTGGAGGAGGCGGCGACGATGCCGCTGCCCGAGGCACAGGCCCGCCTCCAGCTGATCCCGGGCATCGGCCCCTGGACCTCGGCGGAAACCCTCCAGCGCTCGAACGGCGCCCCCGACGCGGTCACGGTCGGCGACCTGCACCTCCCCGGCATCGTGGGCCACGCCCTGGCGGACCACCGCGACGCGGACGACGAGGAGATGCTGAGGCTGCTGATGCCCTACGAGGGCCAACGCCACCGAGCGACGCGCCTGATCCTGCTCTCGGGCCGCACCCCGGCGCGCAGGGCCCCGAGGATGCAGCCGGGCAACATCGTGAACCTGTAGCAGTTCCCCAGCCTCTCCGGCCCTTCTCAGCCCCTTCGGCGGTTGAGGAGCGGGGCCCGGGGCCGAGCCCCGGTTTCGAGAAGGGGCGGGGGGACAAGCCCCGCGCAGCGGCCCCCACGCCCCTTCCCCCCAAGCCCGCACCACCCGCCGGCGCCCCCACGTCACCGCACGGTGAGAAACTCCTCCGCCTCCCGAACAGCCCGCTCCCGAGGCACCCCCACCCCATGCCCCACAGCCACCGCCCCCAGCGGATCCCACGACGCCGGCAGCGCCAGCACCTCCCGCACCACATCCCGGCAGAACATCGTCGAGGACACCCACGCCGACCCCAACCGCTCACCCGCCAACGCCACCAGGAAGTTCTGCACCCCGGCCCCCGCCGCGACCACGAACATCTCGCGCTCCGCGGTGTCCCGCCGCTCGTCCCCGTACGTATGGGAGCCGTCCATCACCAGGCAGGGCACCACCAGATACGGCGCGTTGCGCAGCACATCCCCGCGCCGCACCCGCTTCGCGATCGACTCCTCGCTCTTCCCGTCGCGTCGCAGATCCTCGATCCACGCCTCCCGCATCGCGTCGAGCAACCGGGTCCGCGACTCGGCGGACTCCAGCAGCACGAACCGCCACGGCGTCGTGTGATGAGGCGCGGGCGCGGTGACGGCAGCCGCCACGGCGCGCCGCACCGCCCCCGGATCCACCGGCTCGTCGCTGAACTCGCGCACCGTACGCCGCAGCGTCACCGCTTCGCGCACCGCCTCGGACGTCCCGAGCCGGAACATGTCATCGGCAGCACCGCGCACCAACGCCCGGGCGCCGGGCTCGGTGTCCACGTCATCGGGGGCGACCACGTGCGACAGCCCCCGGACCACGGCCACCGGCAGCCCCTCCGCCTTGCCCTTGACCAGGTCCCCGGCCGAGGCCAGCTCGTCCGCCGTGGCCACGACGGTGGCGCTGAGCGGATTGCCGTACGCGTCCGTCCCGCCCCGCAGATCGTCCAGGACCCGCACCCCGGCCGCACCGATCGCGACATCGGTCAGCCCGTTGCGCCAGGGCCGCCCGAAGGTGTCCGTGACGAGGACGCCGACCCGCACGCCGAGGATGTCCCGCAGCCCGTCCCGGATGGTCCGGGCGGACGCGTCGGGGTCCTCGGGCAGCAGGAGCACGGTCCCGGCGGGCGTGTTGGACGCGTCGACCCCGGCGGCCGCCATGACCAGCCCCTGCCGGTTCTCCACGATCCGCAGGGTCCCGCGCCGCGCGACGACCCGCACGGTCTCGGCGTCGATGGCGGCCTCACGGTCCACGGCCTCGACGATCCGGCCCTCCGCCTTGGAGACGATCTTCGAGGTGACGAGCAGGACGTCCCCGTCGACCAGCCCCGGCTCGGCGGCGGCGATCAGCTTGGCGAGATCGTCACCGTCCCGAACCTCGGGCATCCCACCCACGGCCCACACACGAAAAGAAGGCACGGCCGCGGGCGAACCGCCCACGCACTCACCGGCCTCGACCGGGACCCCGCCCCCGGCCCCAGGGGCCGCACTCACGCCCGCACCTCCTCGGCCAGCGCCAACGCCTGCCGGGCCATCTCCGCGGTCGCGTCCACGTCCGTCATCATCAGCGGCACCGCCCGGCAGCGGATCCCCGCCGCCTCCACCTCGGCGACCGCACCGGCGTCCACCGAGTCCACCAGCCATCCGTCCAGCAGCCCCGACCCGTAGTGCTGGGCCACGGCCGAGGCCGTCGACTCGACGCCCACCGCGGCGAGCACCTTGTCCGCCATCCCGCGCACGGGCGCGTCCCCGACGATCGGGGAGAGGCCGACGACCGGCACGCCCGCCTCGGCGATGGCCTCCCGGATCCCGGGCACGGCGAGGATCGTGCCGACGGACACCACCGGGTTCGACGGCGGGAAGACGATGACGTCGGCGGCGCCGATGGCCTCCAGCACCCCCGGAGCCGGCTTGGCCTGCTCCGCCCCGACCGGCACGATCGCCCGCGCCTCGACGGAGGCGCGCAGCTTCACCCAGTACTCCTGGAAGTGGATCGCCTTGCTCTCGCCGTCCATCTCGACGGCGACATGTGTCTCGACGCGGTCGTCCGACATGGGCAGCAGCCGCACGCCCGGCTGCCAGCGGGCGCAGAGCGCCTCGGTGACCGCGCTCAGGGGGTAGCCGGCGCCCAGCATCTGCGTACGGACGATGTGGGTCGCGAAGTCACGGTCGCCGAGACCGAACCACTCGGGGCCCACGCCGTACGCCGCGAGCTCCTCCTTGACCCGGAAGGTCTCGTCGGTACGCCCCCAGCCCTGCTCCTCGTTGATGCCACCGCCGAGGGTGTACATCACGGTGTCGAGGTCGGGACAGACCTTCAGCCCGAACAGATGGATGTCATCACCCGTGTTGCCGATCACCGTGATGTCCGCGTCGGGCGCGGCCTGCTTGAGGCCGCGAAGGAAGCGGGCACCGCCGATGCCACCGGCCAGAACAACAATGCGCATGCACAGCAGTCTGTCAGGCGGGTACGGCGTCCACGGCCGTCGGGGCGCTTTGGCCCGGGTGCATCGGCATCTCGGTCAGGCCCGGGTAGTAGATGTGCAGACTCACGGCCGGTTCGAGCGAATCGTTGACCACTTCGTGGACGTACCCGGGGGCGAAGGACCGCTGCGCACCCGCGCCGAGGGACCGCGTCCCGCGCCCGGTGTGCTCGGTCAACTCGCCTTCCAGCACGGTGAGTACGCCGGCGGAGAGACCGTGGTCGTGCCGCCCGCTGCCCTGTCCGGGCACCCAGCTGAGCAGCCACACCTCGTAACCGGGGCCCTGGTGCAGACGGTGGTACCAGCGGGAGGCCGAGTCGTACTGGACGATGTCCGCCCACCGTGCGCGGTCGGCCGCGATGGAGCGCGCGAGGCCGACGAATTCGGAGACGGTGGAGGGGTGCTCGCGGGCGGGCCGGAGGAGGTGCTGGACCTCAAGGATGTCGCCGGCGATCTGAAGGTCGCTGTCACTGTTCATTGCTGCGGTGGTTCCTCGGCAGGGTGAGTGCGCGTGCGGGGAGTCACGATGAATGCAGGGAGGAGCGCGGAGAACGAAGGAAACGCTCGACCGGAGAGGCTGGATCAGAGCTGGAGCGCTACGGCATCAACAGCTGTGACAGCTGGAACAGCAACAGCGGGCCTGGACAGCACTACGGAACCCACGGATGTGGGTGACGTGCAGGGCTGCGGTCGCTGGCATGAGGTCAAGGAGACCGGCTCGGCCTTCCGCTGTCAACCCGATGCCCGATATGGGGGCAATGGTTCACCCCTTCCGGTTGCCGGATCCGGAGAAAGGTTTATGCAGCTGGGAGCGGGGACACGTGGCGCATCATCCGTGCTCTCAAACACGGCTGACGCTCCGTGACCCAACTGTGATCTTGGTCGCTTCGGTGATCGAATCGCAACACGGGACGGGCCTCGTTCGTCTTCGTCGAGAGAGGGCGTGAGGCCGTGGGGCCGTGGCATATGTCAGATTTTTGCTGATTTGAACACTTACCGCATACGCTTGGTTCCGCAGAGTGAATCCCTGGGCCAATAGCAGATCCTCGCTTGACTGTCCCAGAGCTACAGATTTGTAATTTCACTCGTGTCGTTCAGCCGCAAAAGGCTGCATCACGGGACGCAAGAGACAGACGAGGGGCGCACATGACCGAGCTGTTCCAGCAACTGCTGGTCGAGGACGCGGACGAGGAACTCGGCTGGCAGGAGCGCGCACTGTGCGCCCAGACCGATCCCGAGTCCTTCTTCCCCGAGAAGGGCGGATCCACCCGCGAGGCCAAGAAGGTCTGCCTGGCCTGTGAGGTGCGCTCGGAATGCCTTGAGTACGCCCTCTCCAACGACGAACGCTTCGGCATCTGGGGCGGGCTCTCCGAGCGGGAGCGACGACGCCTGAAGAAGGCCGCGATCTGACACGAGGCCGCCCGCCGGCATCCGCCGGACCGGCCGAGCGGCACTCCCATCGACGCGAGACGCCGGGCACCGGTCTCATCGGCGCGAGACATCAGGTACGAGGCATGGGACACCCCGTAGTTCCGGACGGCCGCGCAGAGAGGACCGTTTCCCGCCGACTCATCCCCGACGGCCCGTCCACCGCCCCCCGGGGCCGGTGGACGGGCCGTCGGCAGGTCCGGGCCCGCTCCCTTCACCGGCTCCGACCTCCGCCGCCTGTCCGTACCGTTAGTGTGGGGCCCCGTCCGAGACGCGCCAACGCCCCGCCGGGGCGCGCGTGTACACCGATGCAGCCCCCGGGGACGCCCCCGGACCCGGCCGGAGGGCCCGTACCTCGATGTCCGTGCACAGCCACTCGGCGGCGCCGAACGCGGCCGCCGCCGCCCCAGAGTTCCCCCGGCACGTCGTCACCGCCGTGCTCGTCTCCCACGACGGCGCCCGCTGGCTGCCCGACGTGCTGGCCGGGCTGCTCGGGCAGGAACGCCCCGTACAGAACGTCATCGCCGCCGACACCGGCAGCGCCGACGACTCGGCCCGCCTGGTCACCGAGGCGCTCGGCGACGAACGCGTCCTGCACCTGGCACGCCGTACGAGCTTCGGCACGGCCGTCGACGAGGCGGCCCGCACGGCCGGGATCCTCACCCCGGACGACCTGCCGTACCTCAAGCGCCCCAGCGGCTGGGACCCGGAGACCCGCACCTGGGTCGACGAGAACTACGACCTCCCCGAGCTGCCCCACGGAGAACCGGTCCAGTGGCTCTGGCTGCTGCACGACGACTGCGCACCCGAGCCGGACGCGCTCGCCGAGATGCTGCGCGTCGTCGACACGGACAAGCACGCCACGATCGTCGGCCCCAAGCTGCGCGGCTGGTACGACCGCAAGCAGCTCCTCGAAGTCGGCGTCTCCATCGCCAACAGCGGACGCCGCTGGACCGGCCTGGACCGCCGCGAGCAGGACCAGGGCCAGCACGACCAGGTCCGAACCGTCCTGTCCGTCTCCTCCGCCGGCATGCTCATCCGCCGCGACGTCTACGAGGAGCTCGGCGGCTTCGACCGCAGCCTCCCCCTGATGCGCGACGACGTCGACCTCTGCTGGCGCGCCCACCTGGCCGGCCACCGGGTCCTCGTCGCCCCGGACGCCGTCCTGCGGCACGCCGAGGCCTCCGCCCGCGAACGCCGCCCCATCGACTGCGCCGGCCGCTCCGTCTCCAGCCCGCACCGCGTCGACAAGGCGGGCGCGGTCTACACGATGCTCGTCAACGCCCGCGGCAAGGCCCTGCCGTGGGTCCTGCTCCGGCTCGTCGTCGGCACCCTCCTGCGTACCCTCGCCTACCTCGTCGGCAAGGTGCCGGGCCAGGCCCTCGACGAGGTCACCGGACTGCTCGGCACCCTGCTGCGCCCCGGCCGCATCCTCACCGCCCGCCGCAACCGCGGAAAGGGCGTCGTCGACGCGGCCGAGCTGCGCGCCCTGTTCCCGCCGCCCGGCGCGACCGTCCGGGCCACCGTCGACCAGGTCGCGGGCAACTTCGGCGGCCGTGCGGACTCCGACTCGGGCGGCTCCCGCCACGGAGCCGTCGAATCCGGCCCCGGCGGCGACGACGCCGACTTCCTCGAAGTCGACCAGTTCGCCCGCCTCAAGCGCGTCGGCCGCAAGCCGGGCCCCGTCCTCTTCGCCCTGCTCCTCGTCGTCTCGCTCATCGCCTGCCGCAACCTGCTCAGCGGCGGCGCACTCGCGGGCGGCGCACTGCTGCCCGTCCCCGCCGAACTCGGATCGCTCTGGGGACGGTACGCGGACGCCTGGCACACGGTCGGCACCGGCGGCACCCAGACCGCGCCCCCCTACCTCGCCCTGCTCGCCGCCCTGTCGGCCCTGTTCCTCGGCTCGACCGGACTCGCCGTCAGCGTGCTGCTGGTCTGCTCGATCCCGCTGGCCGGGGCCACCGCCTACTTCGCCTCCCGCCCGCTGCTCCCCTCCCGGCTGCTCCGGGCCTGGGCGAGCGTCGCGTACGCCTTCCTGCCCGCCGCGACCGGCGCCCTGGCCACCGGCCGCCTGGGCACCGCCGTCCTCCTCGTCCTCCTCCCGCTGATCGCCCGCGCGGGCGTCGCCGCCCACGGGCTGCGCGCCGACAGCGCGGCGGGGGAGCGCGGCAGCTGGCGTGCCACCTGGGCGTATACGCTGCTGCTGACCGTCACCATGGCGTTCACCCCGATCGTCTGGCCGCTCGCCGTGGTCCTCGGCCTCGGCGTGCTCGTGCTGCGGCGCGGCGACATCACGGCGTACGCGCTCCGCTTCGTCGCCGCCGTCGCCACCCCGGTCCTGGTCCTCGCCCCCTGGTCGCTGAGCCTCCTGACGGACCCGTCCGCGCTCCTGACCGAGGCGGGCCTCGACCTCGGTACGGGATCGGCGTCGGGCCTCGACCTGCTCGGCATCAGCCCCGGCGGCCCCGGCGCGGCGGGCGGCATCCTGCTGCTCGGCATCGTGCTGGCCGCGCTCGCCGCCCTGCTGCGCGAGGAGCGCCAGTTCGCCGTCCGCACCGCGTGGGCCGTCGCGCTCGTCGGCCTCCTCCTCGCCGCCGTCGCCAACGGGTCCACGTGGGCCGGACCCGCCACCCTCGTCTACGGCACCGCCCTGATCGCCGCCGCCCTGGTGGGCGCGGACGGGGCCCGCATCCGGGTCGCCGAGCAGAGCTTCGGCTGGCGCCAGCCCGTGGCGGCGCTGATCGCGCTGGCCGCCGGACTGGCCCCGGTCCTGGCCGCGGCCGGCTGGATGATCGGCGGTGCGGACGGTCCGCTGGAGCGCCGCGACCCCGTCCAGGTGCCCGCCTTCGTCGCGGAGGAGAGCACCACCCGCGACCAGCCCCGCACGCTCATTCTGGGCGGCACCTCCCCCGACACCGTCTCCTACAGCCTGGTCCGCGGCTCGGGGGCCCGGCTCGGCGACGGCGAACTGACCGAGGCGGGCGGCAGCAACAGCCACCTCGACAAGGTCGTCGCCAACCTCGTCGCCGGCTCCGGCGCCGACCAGGGCGGCCAGCTCAGCGGCTTCGCGATCCGCTACGTCCTCGTCCGGGACGGGGCACCGCGCGAGATGAGCCGGGTCCTCGACTCGACCCCGGGCCTCAGCCGCCTCAGCCAGCTCGACGGCAGCGCGCTGTGGCGCGTCGACCGCCAGGTGGCCCGGGTCATGATCACCCCGGCCTCCGGCGAGGGCGAGCACGTCGCGGTCGGCTCGGCCGCCGTCGAGGCCCACGCGGAGATCCCGTCCGGCGAGGCGGGCCGCGTGCTGCGGATCGCGGATGCCGCCGACCCGGGGTGGACGGCCACGCTGGACGGCAAGCCGCTGACCCGCAAGACCGTCGACGGCTGGGCCCAGGGCTTCGAACTGCCCGCGAACGGCGGCCGCCTGGACCTCACCCACGACGCCCCGATCACCCACACCGCGTGGGTCTGGGCCCAGATCGGGCTGCTGGTGGTCCTGGTGGTCATGGCCCTGCCGGGCCGCCGCCGGGAGATCGACGACGACCTGCCCGACGAGGCGCTCGCCGTCGCCGCCGAGCCGGTCGACGGCGAGGGCCGCCGCGCCCGCAGGCTGCGCGCCGCGGCCCAGGCCGAGGCCGCCCAGGCCGAGGCGGCAGCCGCCGAGGAGGCCGGGAACGGCGACCCGTCGCGGGCGGCGGACCCGGGGGAGTACATTCCGGCGCAGCAGTCCGCCGACCCGTACGCCGAGAACCCCCCGGCGCACGACCCGCGGGCCCCGCACGACTCGCAGGAGGCCACCGGCGGCTATGCGGCGGTCCCGCAGCAGCAGGCGGCTCCGCAGCAGTACGACGAGTACGCGCAGTGGGACGGGCAACAGCAGCAGCCGACCGCCGACTACTACACGACGTACCAGCAGCCGGACCCGTACGCCCAGCAGCAGCAGGAGCAGGGCCGGCAGAACGCGGGCTACGAGGGCGGCTACGGAGTACAGGACCCGTACGCACAGCAGTACGGCGACCAGGGCACGTACGGCGACCAGGGCGCGTACAACGGCCAGAGCGCCGCGTACGACAACCAGGGCACGTACGACAACCAGGGCGCGTACGACGAGTACGGCCGGTACATCGGCGGGCAGCACCAGCAGCACCCGTACACCGAGAACGGCGAACAGACCGACCCCCCGGCCCCGGGGCAGGCCCCGTGGCAGACCGGTAACGCATCGCGAGGCGAGTCCGAGTGAAGTCCACCCATCTGTCCCTGATCGCGGGCGCCGCAGTCCTGGCCGCCGTCACCGGATTCGCCACGGTCACCGCGCCCGGCGCCCCGGCGAAATCCGCCGCGAAGCCCGCCGCTCTGCTGCCGGTGGAGCGGGCCGGTCTGGTCTGCCCGGCGCCCAGCAACTCCGACCTCGCCGAGACGCAGTACACCGCGTTCACCCCGGCGGGCGAGGGCGGCGAAGCCAAGGGCACGGCCGAGCTGAAGCCGGCGCTGCCGATCGTGGACGACGAGGACGAGACCGACCCGAAGAAGGCCAAGAAGGCCGAGGAAGCGGCGAAGAAGGCGAGGGAGAAGGCCGAGAAGCCGGTCCTCGCCCTGAAGGAGCCCGGAAAGCCGGTCGTCGCGGAGGCGAACGGAGCCAGTGCCCCGGCCCTCGTCGGCACGGCCACCGGCAAGCTGGCCCCCGGCTGGGCCGCCCAGCAGACCACCGAGGTCACCGCGGGCGGCTCCCGGGGACTCCTCGGGGTCACCTGCACCGCCCCCGACACGGACTTCTGGTTCCCGGGCGCGAGCACCGCCACGTCCCGCCAGGACTACATCCACCTCACCAACCCCGACGACACCGGCGCCGTGGCCGACATCGAGCTGTACGGCCCCGAGGGCGCGCTCAAGTCCGACGTCGGCGACGGCATCACCGTGCCGGCCCGCTCCAGCGTCGCCATCCTGCTGTCCACCCTCACCTCCGAGGCCGTCGACCGGCTGACCGCCCACGTCACCACCCGTTCGGGGCGGATCGGGGCGGTCGTCATGAGCGCCGACGACAGCGCGGGCAGCGACTGGCTCACCGCGTCCGAGGACCCCTCCGGCACGCTCGTGATGCCGGGCATCCCGGCCGACGCCACCTCCGTACAGCTGGTGGCGTTCGCGCCCGGCGAGGACGACGCGGACGTGAAGGTCCAGCTCATGGGGAAGAACGCGACGTTCTCCCCGGCCGGGAACGCCACCCTGCACATCAAGTCCTCGATGACGGCCTCCGTCGACCTCAAGGACCTCACCCGCGGCGAACCGGGCTCCCTGCGACTGAGCCCCGTCCGGAAGGACCGGGCCACCCCGATCGTGGCCGCGCTGCGCGTGGTCCGCGGCAAGGGCGACCAGCAGGAGATCGCCTACATCCCGGCCACCGGGCCCGTCGGCGCCCGGGCGACCGTTCCGGACAACCGGGCCAAGGGCTCGACGCTGTCCCTGACCGCGCCGGGCGCCACGGCCAAGGTCAAGGTCACCGCGTCGGCGGGCAGCGGCGGCGGCGAACCGGCCGTCGAGACGTACACGGTCAAGGCCGGAACCACCCTCGCCGTCACCCCGAAGGCTCCGGAAGGCCTCAAGGGCTCCTACGCCCTGACCGTCGAGACGACCTCGGGCGGCCCGGTCCACGCGTCGCGCTCGCTGGCGATCGCCTCGGACGGCATCCAGATGTTCACGGTGCAGACGCTCCCCGACGACAGGGGCATGGTCGAGGTCCCGTCAGCGCGCCAGGACCTCTCGGTCCTGGACGACTGAGGGCGCGGCCGGCGGCGGTGCCGCAGCGGGCCCCCGGAGGTCAGTCCTGCCCGTACCGGGGATCGACCGACTCGGGGGCCAGCCCCAGCAGCTCGGCGACCTGCTCCACGACGACCTCGTGCACGAGCAGGGCACGCTCGTCGCGGCTCTTGGTGCGGATCTCGACGGGCCGCCGGTAGACGACGATCTGCGCGGGCCGCCCCTTCTCCGCGGAGACCGCGCTACCGAGCGGAACGACCTCCTCCGGCGTACCGGGCACATCGAGGACGACGAAGTCGACCTCGGCCAGCTGGGGCCAGCGCCGCTCCAGCCGCTCCACCGAGTCCTGGACCAGATCGCGAAAGGTCTCGCCCCGGCTGGCCGACAGCGGCACCTGCGGCGGTGCGACCGGCCCGCGCATTCCGCGGCCATGACGGTCACGGCGCCGGGGCCGCGGCTCGAACGGGTGGGGAGGTACGGAGCTGTCCATCACCGACGCAGCGTAACGCTCCGGGGACCGGGACGATCGGCGGGACGACACGGCCGGACCGACAGCCGGGACGAGGTGCCGGGGTCGACGGGTCCGGCCCTACCGGGGACGGGGGGCCCGCCGGGGACGGAGAGGGGCCTCCGCCCCTGGAGGGCCCCACGGGGACCGGAGGGGGCCCGCCGGGGGCGGAGGGGCGGGGGCTCCCAGGACGGCAGACGGGCCCCCGCCTCCGGATGTCCACAGTTGAACATTTCGGCCAAGGTTGAGCCCGTTTCAGGCCCCTCATCCGATCATTGGCCGTGCCTCTGGGACCGCGATCCGCCCCACCCGCGACGGGCGCGACCGGCCGACGATCACGCGCCCCCGGCGGCGGCGCAGGTCAGGGTAGCCGCCGGATGTCCGGCTGTGCCGCAGGTCACAGGGCGACACGGTGGGGTGACCCGAGGGGGAGTCGTCGCGGCCCGCTCAAGAGTGCGGTACCGTCCAATATCGTGAGCCCTGTACGTCGCTGTTCGCGCACCGCGTGCGGCCGCCCTGCCGTCGCGACACTGACGTACGTCTATGCCGATTCGACTGCGGTCCTCGGCCCGCTCGCCACCTACGCCGAGCCCCACTGCTACGACCTGTGCGCCGAACACAGTGAGCGGCTCACCGCGCCGCGGGGCTGGGAAGTGGTGCGGCTCTCCGACGGCTCCGCCCCGGCGCACCCGAGCGGCGACGACCTCGAAGCACTGGCCAACGCGGTCCGCGAGGCGGCACGCCCGCACGACCGGGGCCCGGACGGCGAGGGCCGGGGCCGGCGCTCGGCCGACCCGGTGGAGGTGGCCCGTCGGGGCCACCTGAGGGTGCTGCGCTCCCCGGACTCCTGAGGCCGCCTCCTGAGGCACTGCCCGGCCGGGTAGTTTGGGCGGTCCGTAAAGACCCCAGGAGGACCGGCCGTGGTTGCTGATCTGTCGCAGCTCGTGAAGGCGTACGACGTGCGCGGAGTGGTGCCCGACCAGTGGGACGAGTCGCTGGCCGAACTCTTCGGAGCCGCTTTCGTCCAGGTCACGGCCGCCGACGCGATCGTGATCGGCCACGACATGCGGCCCACCTCACCGGGTCTGTCCGCCGCCTTCGCGCGCGGCGCGGCGGCCCGGGGCGCGGACGTCACGCACATCGGCCTCTGCTCGACGGACCAGCTCTACTACGCGTCGGGGGCGCTGGACCTCCCCGGGGCGATGTTCACGGCCTCGCACAACCCGGCGCAGTACAACGGCATCAAGCTGTGCCGGGCGGGCGCGGCCCCGGTCGGCCAGGACACCGGCCTGGCGGAGATCCGCACGCTGGTCGAGCAGTGGTCGGAAGGAACGCCCCGGCCCGCCGCGGCCACGCCCCCCGGCACCATCACGGAACGCGACACCCTCACCGACTACGCGTCCCACCTTCTCGGCCTGGTCGACCTGACCGCGATCCGCCCCCTGAAGGTCGTGGTGGACGCGGGCAACGGCATGGGCGGCCACACGGTCCCCACGGTCCTCGGGGGCCTCCCGCTCGACCTCGTACCGATGTACTTCGAGCTCGACGGCACCTTCCCCAACCACGAGGCCAACCCCCTCGACCCCAAGAACATCGCCGACCTCCAGGCCCGCGTCCTCGCCGAGGGCGCCGACCTGGGCCTCGCCTTCGACGGCGACGCGGACCGCTGCTTCGTGGTCGACGAACGGGGTGCGGGCGTGTCCCCGTCCGCGATCACGGCCCTGGTGGCCGCCCGCGAACTGGCCCGCAACGGCGGCGAGGGCATCGTCATCCACAACCTGATCACCTCCTCGTCCGTCCCCGAGGTGGTCCGCGAGAACGGCGGCACCCCGGTCCGCACCCGGGTCGGCCACTCGTTCATCAAGGCGGAGATGGCCGAGCACGGCGCGATCTTCGGCGGCGAGCACTCGGCGCACTACTACTTCCGCGACTTCTGGAACGCCGATACGGGCATGCTCGCCGCCCTCCACGTACTCGCCGCACTGGGCGGCCAGCAGAAGCCGCTCTCCGAGCTGGTCGCGGAGTACGACCGCTACACCGGCTCGGGCGAGATCAACTCCACCGTCGCAGACCAGGCCGCCAGCCTGACCAAGGTCAGGGAGACGTACGGCACCCGCGAGGACATCACCTTCGACGACCTGGACGGCCTCACGGTGACGGCCCCCGACTGGTGGTTCAACCTCCGAGCCTCGAACACGGAACCGCTGCTGCGCCTGAACGTGGAGGCGAGGGACGAGAACACGATGACAGCGGTACGAGACGAGGTCCTGGGCTTGATCCGGAACTGATCCAGCCTCTCCGGGACGGTTTCTCAGCCTCACCGAGGTCGTTTTCAGTCTCTCCGGCGTTTGAGGAGCGGGGTCCGGGGCGGAGCCCCGGTTACGGGAAGGGGCGGGGCGGGGAGCAAGCCCGCCGCAGGCGCCCACCCCCCGCCCCCATGCCCGAGTCTCACCCCCTGCCCCGGCCCACCCCGGCCCCGGCCCCACTCCACCCCGGGCCCCACCCCACCCCCACGCCATCCCCCGTTTCCTCCCCCGGGCCAAGCCGCGTCTCTTCCACCCCGGCGGTAGGCTGACGACGCCTGATCCACGCGGATCGGAACTCGCATGCTCGAAGGGACTCACCCCATGCCGCTCGAAGCCGGCCTCCTGGAGATCCTGGCCTGCCCGGCCTGCCACTCCCCGCTCGACGACCGTTCGGCGGCCGACACCCCCGAACTGGTCTGCACGGGCGACGGCTGCGGCCTGGCCTACCCGGTCCGGGACGGCATCCCCGTCCTGCTCGTCGACGAGGCCCGCCGCCCCGCCTGACCGCGAGCGACACCCGTACGGGACAGGACGGCAACAGACGGCGGGCGAGGCGAACGGCCTCGGCTCCGAACCAGGCCGGCCGGTCGAGGCCGAGCCAGTCGGGGCCGAGCCAGGCCGAGCCGGTCGAGGGCTCCCCACCCCGTACCCGCAGCCCGCACCCCACCCGGTGATCGGAGGCCCACAGCCATGCTCGACGAGTCCTTGCTCGACGCCCCGGAAGCCCTGGCCCGAGCCGACCGCCGCGACCTGCTGCGCGGCGCAGCCGAGGCCGGCGCCCGGGTCCGTACCGCCGCCCGGCACGCCGCCGAGGCGGGCATCGGCGGCCTGGCTCCCGAGGGCCGGCCCCGCGCCGTCCTCGTAGCGGGCCCCGGCACCGCCGCGTCCGGCGTCGCCGACCTGATCGGGGCACTGGCCGGCGCGGCTGCCCCCGTCACCCGTATTCACCCCGCGGGCGTGGCCCCCGCCCCCGGCGCCCTCCGCTGGGCCCTGCCCGGCTGGGCCGGATCCGTGGACCTGCTCCTCATCGCGACCGCCGACGGTTCCGAACCGGGCCTAGCCCTGCTCGCCGAGCAGGCGTACCGCCGCGGCTGCACCGTCGTCGCCGTCGCCCCCACCCGCTCACCGCTGCGCGAGGCGGTCGATGGGGTGCACGGCCTGGTCGTCCCGATGGCGGCCGCCCCGCACGGCGAGTACGACGCGGAGACCTCGGCCGCCGGTCCCGGCACGCTGTGGGCACTGCTCACGCCACTGCTGGCGCTCCTGGACCGGGTCGGCCTGGTGACCGCGACCCCCGAGGACCTGCAGAAGGTGGCGGACCGCCTGGACCGCACGGCGGAACGCTGTGGCCCGGCCATCGACACGTACAGCAACCCGGCCAAGACACTCGCCGCCGAACTCGCCGACAGCCTGCCACTGCTGTGGACGGAGGGCGAAGCCGCGGGCCCGGTCGGCCGCCGCTTCGCCGCCGTACTGTCCGAACTGGCCGGCCGTCCCGCCCTCACCGCACAGCTCCCCGAGGCGCTGCCCTCGCACGGCGCGCTCCTCGCCGGGGACTTCGCGGCCGGCGCGGACCCCGACGACTTCTTCCGCGACCGGGTCGAGGAGGGCGAGACGCTGAGAGCCCGGGTCGTCCTGCTCCGGGACCGCCCGACGGGAGGCCTGAGCGCCTACCCGGCCGCCCGGGAACTCGCGCTCGGCCACGACACGCCCGTCAGCGAGCTGGAGCCGGAGGAGGGCGGCGAGCTGGAAGCCCTCGCCGAACTGCTCGCGATCACCGACTTCGCGGCGGTGTACCTCTCACTGGCGTCTGCCCCCCAGCCCTGACACAGAACAAGAGAACACAGAACAGGGCAGAACGAAGTAAAACAGAACAGAGCAGAACGGATTATCGGCATAACGGGTCAGGGCAGGACGGACATGCCCCACCGGACAAGGCGCGACGCATCCCAGGCGTCCAAGCCCCACAGGCCGCACCCGCCCCTCACTCCCCGTCCACCCCACCGACGCCAGAGCCTCACGCACCACTGATACCCCTGGCGGGCGCCCCTGGCGCGAACCTGATCCTGACCCGACCTGATCCTGACTCGCCCACCAACCCGCCCGCCCCACCCGAGGACGACTCCATGGACCGGCTGTCCAACACCGTGCGCCCCTACGCCTGGGGGTCCACCACGGCCATCCCCGCCCTGCTCGGCATCGCGCCCACCGGCGAACCGCAGGCCGAGATGTGGATGGGAGCTCACCCCGGAGCGCCCTCACGTATCACCCGTACCACCGCGTCCGGCGAGATCGAACTGGCCCTCACCGACGCCATCGACGCCGACCCGGAGGGCGAGCTCGGCGCGCTGACCGTCGCCCGCTTCGGACCCCGCCTCCCCTTCCTCCTCAAGCTCCTCGCCGCCGGCGCCCCCCTCTCCGTACAGGTCCACCCCGACCTGGACCAGGCCCGTGAGGGTTACGCCGACGAGGAGGCCCGCGGCGTGCCGATCGACGCCCCCCACCGCACGTACAAGGACGCGAACCACAAGCCCGAACTCATCTGCGCCCTCACCCCGTTCGCCGGGCTGTGCGGCTTCCGCCCGCCCACCGAGGCGGCGGACGCGATGGAGGCGCTGGGCGTCGATTCCCTCAAGCCGTACGTGGACCTCCTCCGCGCCCACCCCGAGGAGGCGGCGCTCCGCGAGGTGCTCACGGCGATCCTCGGCGCGAACCCGGCGGAGATGGCCGAGACCGTGACCGAGGCCGCGGCCGCCGCCGAACGCCTCGGCGGCGCCCACGCCCCGTACGCCCGCGTCGCCCACCACTTCCCCGGCGACCCCGGGGTCCTCGCCGCGATGCTGCTGAACTACGTACAACTCCAGCCCGGCGAAGCCCTGTTCCTCGGCGCGGGCGTCCCGCACGCCTACCTCGACGGCCTCGGCGTCGAGATCATGGCCAACTCGGACAACGTGCTGCGCTGCGGCCTGACCCCCAAGCACATCGACGTCCCCGAACTCCTGCGCATCGTCCGCTTCGAGGCCACCGAGCCCGGTGTACTGCGCCCCGAAGCGGCCCCGTCGGGCGAGGAACGCTACGAAACCCCGGTCGACGAGTTCGCCCTGTCCCGCTACACGCTCGCCTCCGGGGCGGCCCCCACCGACCTGACCGCCCCCACCCCTCAGATCCTGCTCTGCACGGCGGGCACCGTCAGGGTCGGCGAACTCCCCCTCGGGCCGGGGGAGTCGGCCTACGTCCCGGCCGGCGAGCGGGTCGAGGCAACAGGACCGGGCACACTCTTCCGGGCCACCGTGGCGGCCTGACCCACGGACCGCCCCCGCGGCTGCAACAATGTGCCGCCTCACCACGGCGGTACGTTCCGCCGCGCACCGACGAAAGGACACCACGCACTCATGAGCGCGTCAGGCGGAACCAAGGCGATCGTGGCGGCACTCGCCGCCAACCTCTCGATCGCCGTGGCCAAATTCGTAGCGTTCCTCTTCAGTGGGTCCTCGTCGATGCTCGCGGAGAGCGTCCACTCGCTCGCCGACTCGGGCAACCAGGGACTCCTGCTGCTCGGCGGCAAGCGGGCGAAGCGCGAAGCGACTCCTGAACACCCCTTCGGCTACGGCCGCGAGCGCTACATCTACGCGTTCCTCGTCTCCATCGTCCTCTTCTCCGTCGGTGGCATGTTCGCCGTGTACGAGGGCTACGAGAAGATCAAGCACCCGCACGAGATCGAGGCCTGGTACTGGCCGGTCGGGGTCCTGGTCTTCGCGATCATCGCCGAGATCTTCTCCTTCCGTACGGCGATCAAGGAGTCCAACCTCACCCGGGGCGACCGCTCCTGGACCGAGTTCGTCCGCCGCTCCAAGGCCCCCGAGCTGCCGGTCGTCCTGCTGGAGGACCTCGGCGCCCTCGTCGGCCTGATTCTGGCGCTCGGCGGCGTCGGTCTCGCCCTCGCCACCGGCAACGGCGTCTGGGACGGCATCGGCACCCTTTGCATCGGCATCCTGCTGATCCTCATCGCGATCGTCCTGGCCGTCGAGACGAAGTCCCTCCTGCTCGGCGAGTCCGCCGGCATCGAGGAGGTCGAGAAGATCAAGGCGGCCGTGGTGGACGGCGACACCGTCACCCGCATCATCCACATGCGCACCCTGCACCTCGGCCCCGAGGAGCTGCTGGTCGCCGCCAAGATTGCGGTCCGGCACGACGAGACCGCCGCCGAGGTCGCCCAGGCCATCGACGCCGCCGAGCACCGCATCCGCGACGCCGTCCCGATCGCCCGGGTCATCTACCTGGAGCCGGACATCTACAACGCGGAGGCCGCCGCGACCGGAACCAACCCGGGCAGGACGCTCGACGGCCCGGTCGGGGCCCCGAGCGATTCCGGCCACTGACCCACCGCACACCAGCCCCGATCGGCCCGGTGACCCCGCACACACGCCCCTCTCTCCGAACGGGCTGGGGCTCACTGGGCCGTTCGGTGTAGATTCGGATACGGAAAACAGACGTCGCTGCTGATGGCGGTCGACCGGCTGGCACCAGCGAGCCGGGCGAGGGACAGAGGGCCTCCGACGGACTGCACTGCGAATCCGCCCGGGCATTCCTGTGCCCGTCGCGCCGCAGAGTCAGCCCAGAGACAGCCCACCCTCGACCCATCACGAGGAGCAGCCCGTTATGACGACGGCCACCGACCGCCAGGACTTCAAGGTCGCCGACCTCTCCCTCGCCCCGTTCGGGCGTAAGGAGATCACGCTCGCCGAGCACGAGATGCCCGGCCTGATGTCGATCCGCAAGGAGTTCGCCGCCGCCCAGCCGCTGGCCGGCGCCCGGATCACCGGCTCGCTGCACATGACCGTGCAGACCGCCGTGCTCATCGAGACCCTCGTCGCCCTGGGCGCCGAGGTCCGCTGGGCCTCCTGCAACATCTTCTCCACCCAGGACCACGCCGCCGCCGCCATCGCGGTCGGCCCGAACGGCACCCCGGAGGCCCCCGCGGGCGTCCCGGTCTTCGCCTGGAAGGGCGAGACCCTGGAGGAGTACTGGTGGTGCACGGAGCAGGCGCTGACCTGGCCGAACACCCCCACCGGCGGCCCGAACATGATCCTGGACGACGGTGGCGACGCCACTCTCCTCGTCCACAAGGGCGTCGAGTTCGAGAAGGCCGGCGCAGCCCCGGACCCGTCGACCGCGGACAGCGAGGAGTACGCCCACATCCTCACCCTGCTGAACCGCACCCTCGGCGAGTCCCCGCAGAAGTGGACCCAGCTCGCGTCCGAGATCCGCGGTGTCACCGAGGAGACGACGACCGGCGTCCACCGCCTGTACGAGATGCACCGTGACGGCTCCCTCCTGTTCCCCGCGATCAACGTGAACGACGCGGTGACCAAGTCCAAGTTCGACAACAAGTACGGCTGCCGCCACTCCCTCATCGACGGCATCAACCGCGCCACCGACGTCCTCATCGGCGGCAAGACCGCCGTCGTCTTCGGCTACGGGGACGTGGGCAAGGGCTGCGCGGAGTCCCTGCGCGGCCAGGGCGCACGCGTGATCATCACGGAGATCGACCCGATCTGCGCGCTCCAGGCGGCGATGGACGGCTACCAGGTCGCCACGCTGGACGACGTCGTGGAGACGGCCGACATCTTCATCACCACGACGGGCAACAAGGACATCATCATGGCCACGGACATGGCCCGGATGAAGCACCAGGCCATCGTCGGGAACATCGGCCACTTCGACAACGAGATCGACATGGCCGGTCTCGCCCGGATCGACGGCATCGTCAAGGACGAGGTCAAGCCCCAGGTCCACACCTGGACGTTCCCCGACGGCAAGGTCCTCATCGTCCTGTCCGAGGGCCGCCTGCTGAACCTGGGCAACGCGACCGGACACCCGTCCTTCGTGATGTCCAACAGCTTCGCGGACCAGACCCTCGCGCAGATCGAGCTGTTCACGAAGCCCGAGGAGTACCCGACCGACGTGTACGTGCTGCCCAAGCACCTGGACGAGAAGGTCGCCCGCCTCCACCTCGACGCCCTGGGCGTCAAGCTCACGACGCTCCGCCCCGAGCAGGCGGCGTACATCGGTGTCGAGGTCGAGGGCCCGTACAAGCCCGACCACTACCGCTACTGATCCGCCCCCGGTGTTCGGAAGGCCGGCCTTCCGAACACCGAGCGGCGTCACAGCATCCAGCGGCAGTTCCGCAGCGGCGCCGCGGCAGTTCCCGCGGCACATGCGTTGCCGTCCGCAGCAGCTCCGAGTGCAGGCCCCCGCACCCCCGTGCCGGGGGCCTGCTCCCGTTACCGCCCCCGCACAGCCCGAGGAACCCGAAGGACCCCATGCCCCGCGGCAGGTATTCGCTCCACGATCTTCACGATCACACCCCCCTCGGCGAAGAACACTTCCACTGCGCCCCCGGCCCCTCCGGCTGGCGCTATGTCTCCCAGACCACATCCCCCTCCGGAGACCACCTCGGCTCCCTCGACCTCGCCCTGGACGAGCTGGGCAGGCCCATCCGCCTCGAACTCCATGCCGCGAGCTGGCAGGTACGAGGAGCGGCCCTGGAAGGGGTCACCTGGGTCCGGACCGATCCCACCGGCAGCCACGCCACCGAAGGCAACGTCCGCGCCCACACCTTCGCCGGCACGTCCCCCGCGTTCCTGATCGCCACGACCCGTCTGCTGCGCCTCACCCCGGCTTCCCCCACGACCCGCGTCCGCGTGGTCACCTTCACGGACCCGGTCCTCGCACCCAGGACCGTCGACCAGTCCTGGGCTCTGATGAACAGTGAAGCGCACGCCACTGACAACGGCCCCCTGATCGTGGACGAATACCAGGTCAGCGCCCTGGACACCGGGGAGCGGCACACCGTCCACATCGCCGGCGACGTGGTCCTCGCGGCCCCCGGCATCGAGCTCGAACATCTGGAGACACCCCCGTCCCCGCGCACCTACGGGCCGGATCTCGGCGAGCCGCCCACGGACAGCCCGGCCGCCGACTAGCCGGGCGGAGCGAACCCGGCCGACGAAGTACCCCCGCGCCGCTGCCGTTCATCACCGACGCCACTACCCCCACCACGGGAACCCTCCCCAGCAGCCCCCGCACCACCGGCTCCACTGCCACCGACGCCACCGCCCTCACCATCGACAGCAGCAGCACCCCCACCCCCACCAAGCCCACCGGCCCCAGCGAAACCAGGGGACGCAGGGGTCCCGGGGCCACGGGGACCATGGGAGCCTCGAGGTACCCCCCGGCCCCGGCTCCGGTCCGATGCCCGGCGAACACGCGCCGCGCATCCCGGGACTGCCGCTCATGGACCACCGCGGCCAGAAAGGCGGCCGCGGGAACGCCCTGCGGCGCGGAGGCCCCCGTCCGAGCGACCAGCTCACCGGCCAGCCGCTCGGCGATCGACCGCCCCACACCGGGATCCAGCTGCTGCAGCCGCGTCAGGTACTGCCGTATCGCCGACCAGAGCTCGTCCGGTACGCCCGACAGATCCAGCTGCGCGAACCGGCCCACCAGCCAGGGCGGGGGAGGCGGCACGGCGACCGACCGGCCCGTCGCGGCGACGCGCTCCCGGATCACCAGCGTGCCGGCGAACACGTCACCGATCCGGCGCCCCCGCGCCGACACCAGGGACGCGATGGAGGCCAGAGCACCGAAGGTCAGGAGGGTCTCGACGAGCCCCATGGCCCCACGGACGAGCGCGTGCCGGAACCTGATCGGCCCACCGTCGTCCCGCACCACCCGCAGCCCGCAGGCCAGCTTCCCCAGGGAGCGGCCATGGCTCAGCGTCTCCACCGCGACGGGCCCACCGATCAGGACCAGCAGGAACGAGGCGACCCCGATCGCCGCGACGGCTGCCTCGTCCAAGGCCGCGGAGGCTATACCCAGCACCACCGAAACCAGGATGAAGACCGCGAACGTCACCGCCAGATCGATGGCGGAGGCCAGGGCCCGGCTGGGCAGCCGAGCGGGCCTCAAGCCCAGAACGACCGCGTCGCCGGTCACCAGCTCACTCATCGGGCCCCACCCTTCGCCGACCTTCCCTGCCCCAGCCGGGCCCAGTCTGCCAAGCTGACCGCCAGCGCGCCGCAGCAGTACGCACCCGTACGCCCCTTCGCCTGGAGCAACAGACGCCCATGGACCTCGACGTCTTCGTCACCGCCCACCGCACGGAGTGGGATCGCCTCGAACACCTTCTGCGCCGAGGGCGCCGTCTCACGGGTGCGGAAGCGGACGAACTGGTCGTCCTCTACCAGCGCACGGCGACGCACCTCTCGCTGATCCAGTCGAGCAGTCCCGACCCCCTCCTCACTGGACGCCTGACCCAGCTGGTGGCCCGCGCCCGGTCGACCGTGACGGGCACCCGCAAGGCCTCCTGGCGGGACGCCGCCCGCTTCCTCACCGCGGGATTCCCCGCCGCGGTCTACCGCTCGCGCCACTGGTGGGTGCCCACCGCAGTGCTCTCGACCGCGGTCGCGGCACTTCTGGGCTGGTGGATCGGTACGCACCCCGAGGTACAGGCAGCGATCGCGGCTCCGGAAGACCTCCGCGCGATGACCCGGCCGGGCGGGGAGTACGAGACCTACTACTCCAGCCATCCGGCGGCGTCGTTCGCGGCGCAGGTATGGACGAACAACGCGCAGGCCGCGGCCCTGTGCCTGGTCCTGGGGGCGTTCCTCTGCATACCGGTGATCTGGATCCTCTTCCTCAACATGCTGAACCTCGGCGTCGGCATAGGCCTCATGTCCTCCGCCGGTCGGCTCGACGTCTTCCTCGGCCTGGTGCTGCCTCACGGCCTGCTGGAACTGACCGCGGTGTTCGTCGCCGCGGGCACGGGGCTACGCCTCGGCTGGGCGGTGATCGACCCTGGCCCCCTCTCACGCCGGACCGCCCTGGCCCAGCAGGGCCGCGCCGCACTGGGCATGGCGATCGGCCTGGCACTGGTCCTGTTCGTCTCCGGGCTCATCGAGGGCTTCGTGACGCCGTCCGGACTCCCGACCTGGGCCCGGATCACCATCGGCATCGCCGCTGAACTGGCCTTTCTCATGTACGTCTACATCCTGGGCGGCCGTGCGGCCCGCGCCGGCGACACCGGCGATCTCACCGCAGTCGAACGCAGCGCCGAACTTCCCACCGCAGCCTGACGGCCGATGTGCTTTCGCCCCTGCTGAGCTGCTAGTCTCCTCTTCGCCCACAGAACCCGTTGACACGGCAGATGTGGGGAGGTAGATTTGAACGGTTGCCTCGGACTGGACAAGTTCGAGATGAGCGCATATTGTCTACTCCGCTCGCGCAGGAGTGCTTGTCAGCTCCGCCGAGCCGCATGATTCTCCTTTATGGAATCCCTCGGGTTGTTCGTTTGCCCCGCGAGATTCTGTTAAAGTCGGATCCGCCGAAAGGCAAGGCCACTCCACAGGCCACCGGAAATCGAATTCGGACCGGAAACGGAACGAAAAAGAGTCTGGTAAAGTTGGAACCGCCGGAAAGGGAAAACGCGAAAGCGAAGAACCTGGAAAGCGAAACTGCACGGCCCGCTTCGACCGGGAATCGGACACGAAAGAGTCTGATAGAGTCGGAAACGCAAGACAGCAGGACAAAGAAGTAAACGAAGGGAAGCGCCCGGAGGGCCCCGGTGATACGGGACCGAAGGAAGCGTCCGTTCCTTGAGAACTCAACAGCGTGCCAAAAGTCAACGCCAGATATGTTGATACCCCGGCCTGCTTCGGCAGGTTGGTGGTTCCTTTGAAAGTCCTACGGTCGCCATGTGCGGCGGTAGGCAATACACAGCGAGGACGCTGTGAACAACGGGTCTTATTCCGACCGGTTGTTCCGCTCTCGTGTGTGTGCACCCGATTACGGGTAAACATTCACGGAGAGTTTGATCCTGGCTCAGGACGAACGCTGGCGGCGTGCTTAACACATGCAAGTCGAACGATGAAGCCGCTTCGGTGGCGGATTAGTGGCGAACGGGTGAGTAACACGTGGGCAATCTGCCCTTCACTCTGGGACAAGCCCTGGAAACGGGGTCTAATACCGGATAACACTCTGTCCCGCATGGGACGGGGTTGAAAGCTCCGGCGGTGAAGGATGAGCCCGCGGCCTATCAGCTTGTTGGTGGGGTAATGGCCTACCAAGGCGACGACGGGTAGCCGGCCTGAGAGGGCGACCGGCCACACTGGGACTGAGACACGGCCCAGACTCCTACGGGAGGCAGCAGTGGGGAATATTGCACAATGGGCGAAAGCCTGATGCAGCGACGCCGCGTGAGGGATGACGGCCTTCGGGTTGTAAACCTCTTTCAGCAGGGAAGAAGCGAAAGTGACGGTACCTGCAGAAGAAGCGCCGGCTAACTACGTGCCAGCAGCCGCGGTAATACGTAGGGCGCAAGCGTTGTCCGGAATTATTGGGCGTAAAGAGCTCGTAGGCGGCTTGTCACGTCGGATGTGAAAGCCCGGGGCTTAACCCCGGGTCTGCATTCGATACGGGCTAGCTAGAGTGTGGTAGGGGAGATCGGAATTCCTGGTGTAGCGGTGAAATGCGCAGATATCAGGAGGAACACCGGTGGCGAAGGCGGATCTCTGGGCCATTACTGACGCTGAGGAGCGAAAGCGTGGGGAGCGAACAGGATTAGATACCCTGGTAGTCCACGCCGTAAACGTTGGGAACTAGGTGTTGGCGACATTCCACGTCGTCGGTGCCGCAGCTAACGCATTAAGTTCCCCGCCTGGGGAGTACGGCCGCAAGGCTAAAACTCAAAGGAATTGACGGGGGCCCGCACAAGCAGCGGAGCATGTGGCTTAATTCGACGCAACGCGAAGAACCTTACCAAGGCTTGACATATACCGGAAAGCATCAGAGATGGTGCCCCCCTTGTGGTCGGTATACAGGTGGTGCATGGCTGTCGTCAGCTCGTGTCGTGAGATGTTGGGTTAAGTCCCGCAACGAGCGCAACCCTTGTTCTGTGTTGCCAGCATGCCCTTCGGGGTGATGGGGACTCACAGGAGACTGCCGGGGTCAACTCGGAGGAAGGTGGGGACGACGTCAAGTCATCATGCCCCTTATGTCTTGGGCTGCACACGTGCTACAATGGCCGGTACAATGAGCTGCGATGCCGCGAGGCGGAGCGAATCTCAAAAAGCCGGTCTCAGTTCGGATTGGGGTCTGCAACTCGACCCCATGAAGTCGGAGTTGCTAGTAATCGCAGATCAGCATTGCTGCGGTGAATACGTTCCCGGGCCTTGTACACACCGCCCGTCACGTCACGAAAGTCGGTAACACCCGAAGCCGGTGGCCCAACCCCTTGTGGGAGGGAGCTGTCGAAGGTGGGACTGGCGATTGGGACGAAGTCGTAACAAGGTAGCCGTACCGGAAGGTGCGGCTGGATCACCTCCTTTCTAAGGAGCATCTAGACCCTTTCGGGGGTCCAGAGCCACTACGTCGGCAAATGTTCGACGGTGGTCAGCTCATGGGTGGAACGTTGACTATTCGGCACGACAGGTTCATTACTGCTAGTACTGCTTCGGCGTGGAACGTGGTGAGGGATCGGTTGTGTCGGGCACGTTGTTGGGTGTCTGAGGGTGCGGCCGTAAGGTTGTTCCTTCTGATCCGGTCCCAGTGAACTCACCTTTGCGGGTGGGGTGATGGGTGGCTGGTCGTTGTTTGAGAACTGCACAGTGGACGCGAGCATCTGTGGCCAAGTTTTTAAGGGCGCACGGTGGATGCCTTGGCACCAGGAACCGATGAAGGACGTGGGAGGCCACGATAGTCCCCGGGGAGCTGTCAACCAAGCTTTGATCCGGGGGTTTCCGAATGGGGAAACCCGGCAGTCGTCATGGGCTGTCACCCGCTGCTGAACACATAGGCAGTGTGGAGGGAACGAGGGGAAGTGAAACATCTCAGTACCCTCAGGAAGAGAAAACAACCGTGATTCCGGGAGTAGTGGCGAGCGAAACTGGATGAGGCCAAACCGTATGCGTGTGATACCCGGCAGGGGTTGCGCATGCGGGGTTGTGGGATCTCTCTTTCACGGTCTGCCGGCTGTGAGACGAGTCAGAAACCGTTGATGTAGGCGAAGGACATGCGAAAGGTCCGGCGTAGAGGGTAAGACCCCCGTAGCTGAAACATCAGCGGCTTGTTTGAGAGACACCCAAGTAGCACGGGGCCCGAGAAATCCCGTGTGAATCTGGCGGGACCACCCGCTAAGCCTAAATATTCCCTGGTGACCGATAGCGGATAGTACCGTGAGGGAATGGTGAAAAGTACCGCGGGAGCGGAGTGAAATAGTACCTGAAACCGTGTGCCTACAAGCCGTGGGAGCGTCGCGCATCGAGCTTGCTCGGTGCGTCGTGACTGCGTGCCTTTTGAAGAATGAGCCTGCGAGTTAGCGGTGTGTAGCGAGGTTAACCCGTGTGGGGAAGCCGTAGCGAAAGCGAGTCCGAACAGGGCGTTTGAGTTGCACGCTCTAGACCCGAAGCGGAGTGATCTAGCCATGGGCAGGTTGAAGCGGAGGTAAGACTTCGTGGAGGACCGAACCCACCAGGGTTGAAAACCTGGGGGATGACCTGTGGTTAGGGGTGAAAGGCCAATCAAACTCCGTGATAGCTGGTTCTCCCCGAAATGCATTTAGGTGCAGCGTCGTGTGTTTCTTGCCGGAGGTAGAGCACTGGATAGGCGATGGGCCCTACCGGGTTACTGACCTTAGCCAAACTCCGAATGCCGGTAAGTGAGAGCGCGGCAGTGAGACTGTGGGGGATAAGCTCCATGGTCGAGAGGGAAACAGCCCAGAGCATCGACTAAGGCCCCTAAGCGTACGCTAAGTGGGAAAGGATGTGGAGTCGCAGAGACAACCAGGAGGTTGGCTTAGAAGCAGCCACCCTTGAAAGAGTGCGTAATAGCTCACTGGTCAAGTGATTCCGCGCCGACAATGTAGCGGGGCTCAAGCGTACCGCCGAAGTCGTGTCATTCATACACATAGGGCCAACGCCTGTATGGATGGGTAGGGGAGCGTCGTGTGCCGGGTGAAGCAGCCGCGGAAGCGAGTTGTGGACGGTTCACGAGTGAGAATGCAGGCATGAGTAGCGATACACACGTGAGAAACGTGTGCGCCGATTGACTAAGGGTTCCTGGGTCAAGCTGATCTGCCCAGGGTAAGTCGGGACCTAAGGCGAGGCCGACAGGCGTAGTCGATGGACAACCGGTTGATATTCCGGTACCCGCTTTGAAACGCCCAGTACTGAATCAGGCGATGCTAAGTCCGTGAAGCCGGCCCGATCTCTTCGGAGTTGAGGGTAGTGGTGGAGCCGATGAACCAGACTTGTAGTAGGTAAGCGATGGGGTGACGCAGGAAGGTAGTCCAGCCCGGGCGGTGGTTGTCCCGGGGTAAGGGTGTAGGACGCACGGTAGGCAAATCCGTCGTGCATAAGTCTGAGACCTGATGCCGAGCCGATTGTGGTGAAGTGGATGATCCTATGCTGTCGAGAAAAGCCTCTAGCGAGTTTCATGGCGGCCCGTACCCTAAACCGACTCAGGTGGTCAGGTAGAGAATACCGAGGCGTTCGGGTGAACTATGGTTAAGGAACTCGGCAAAATGCCCCCGTAACTTCGGGAGAAGGGGGGCCATCACTGGTGATCCGATTTACTCGGTGAGCTGGGGGTGGCCGCAGAGACCAGCGAGAAGCGACTGTTTACTAAAAACACAGGTCCGTGCGAAGCCGTAAGGCGATGTATACGGACTGACGCCTGCCCGGTGCTGGAACGTTAAGGGGACCGGTTAGCTGCTCTTCGGGGTGGCGAAGCTGAGAACTTAAGCGCCAGTAAACGGCGGTGGTAACTATAACCATCCTAAGGTAGCGAAATTCCTTGTCGGGTAAGTTCCGACCTGCACGAATGGCGTAACGACTTCTCGACTGTCTCAACCATAGGCCCGGTGAAATTGCACTACGAGTAAAGATGCTCGTTTCGCGCAGCAGGACGGAAAGACCCCGGGACCTTTACTATAGTTTGATATTGGTGTTCGGTTCGGCTTGTGTAGGATAGGTGGGAGACTGTGAAGCGGCCACGCCAGTGGTTGTGGAGTCGTCGTTGAAATACCACTCTGGTCGTGCTGGATGTCTAACCTGGGTCCGTGATCCGGATCAGGGACAGTGTCTGATGGGTAGTTTAACTGGGGCGGTTGCCTCCTAAAGAGTAACGGAGGCGCCCAAAGGTTCCCTCAGCCTGGTTGGTAATCAGGTGTTGAGTGTAAGTGCACAAGGGAGCTTGACTGTGAGACCGACGGGTCGAGCAGGGACGAAAGTCGGGACTAGTGATCCGGCAGTGGCTTGTGGAAGCGCTGTCGCTCAACGGATAAAAGGTACCCCGGGGATAACAGGCTGATCTTCCCCAAGAGTCCATATCGACGGGATGGTTTGGCACCTCGATGTCGGCTCGTCGCATCCTGGGGCTGGAGTCGGTCCCAAGGGTTGGGCTGTTCGCCCATTAAAGCGGTACGCGAGCTGGGTTTAGAACGTCGTGAGACAGTTCGGTCCCTATCCGCTGTGCGCGTAGGAATATTGAGAAGGGCTGTCCCTAGTACGAGAGGACCGGGACGGACGAACCTCTGGTGTGCCAGTTGTCCTGCCAAGGGCATGGCTGGTTGGCTACGTTCGGAAAGGATAACCGCTGAAAGCATCTAAGCGGGAAGCCTGCTTCGAGATGAGTATTCCCACCCTCTTGAGGGGTTAAGGCTCCCAGTAGACGACTGGGTTGATAGGCCAGATGTGGAAGCCCGGTAACGGGTGGAGCTGACTGGTACTAATAGGCCGAGGGCTTGTCCTCAGTTGCTCGCGTCCACTGTGTTAGTTCTGAAATAACGAACAGCTGTGTTGTTGCCCGGTGTTCATAGTTTCATAGTGTTTCGGTGGTCATTGCGTTAGGGAAACGCCCGGTTACATTCCGAACCCGGAAGCTAAGCCTTTCAGCGCCGATGGTACTGCAGGGGGGACCCTGTGGGAGAGTAGGACGCCGCCGAACAATTATTGTGGGAAAGCCCCGCACCTTCTGGTGCGGGGCTTTTCTGCGTTCCGGGACCGGAGCACAGCGGCCCGCCGCCCCTCCCTCGCCGGGCCGACCGCAGTGCCTCAGAGACGACCTGCGGCCTTCAGCGCCAAGTACGTATCGGCCAGCGCGGGAGCAAGATTGTCCGGAGTGGCGTCCACAACCACGACGCCATGGCGACGAAGCCTGTCCGCTGTGCGGCGACGGTCCGCCTGGGCCTGGCCGGCGGCTGCCGCGTCGTACACCGATTCCACTGTTCCCCGTGCGTTGGCCATTTCCTCGATCCGAGGGTCGGAGACCGCAGCCACGAGAACAGTGTGGCGCTGGGTGAGCTGGGACAGCACCGGGAGAAGCCCCTCCTCGATGGGGGCGGCCTCCAGCGTCGTGAGGAGAACGATCAGCGAACCGCGCGGGGCATCCGTGAGGGCGGCATTGCTGAGGCCGCGGGCGTCCGTCTCGATGAGCTCGGCCTCCAGCGTCGCCAGCGTGTTGATGACGGTGGGCAGGACATTGCCCGAGGCTGTCCGGGCTTGGACACGGGCTCGGACCTGGCGGTCATAGGCGAGGAGGCTGACGCGGTCGCCGGCCCGCATCGCTAGTGCGGTGAGGAGGAGCGTGGCGTCCATCGAGGCGTCCAGGCGGGGTACGTCACCGACCCGGCCCGCCGACGTACGCCCGGTGTCGAGAACGATGAGGATGTGCCGGTCACGCTCGGGCCGCCAGGTCCGGACCGCTACGGCGGACTGGCGTGCGGTGGCCCGCCAGTCGATGGAGCGGGTGTCGTCCCCCGGTACGTAAGCTCGCAGACTGTCGAACTCTGTGCCCTCACCACGTGTCAGAACGCTGGTGCGACCGTCCAGTTCGCGGAGCCGGGCGAGCCGGGAGGGCAGATGCTTGCGGCTGGTGAACGGCGGCAGGATCCGTACGGTCCAAGGGGCTCGATGCTGCCCTTGGCGTGCGGCGAGGCCGAGCGGACCGTACGAGCGGACCGTGATGCGTTCCGCCTGCCGGTCGCCGCGACGCGTCGGGCGCAGAACGGTGACCAGGCGCCGCTGTTCGCCGGCGGGGATCGTCAGCGTGTGACGGGAAGCGCGGCGTTCGGCGCCCGAGGCCCAGCTGCTGGGGGGCCAGGCGTCCCGCAGCTGGGCGCGCAGGCTCCGACGCGAGGTGTTGGTCACCGTCAGTTGCACTTCGGCCGTGTCACCGAGTCGAACGCTTGTATCGCCGGATCGGGTGAATCGAAGCGTTCGCACTGGCGCGGCCAGGGCGTAGTCGCACAGAATGGCCAGGGAGAGCGGGGCGTTGACCGCCAACATCCCGGTCCAGCTGGGAGCGAAGACGCCTACGGGGAGTGACCCCAGGGCGGCCAGCAGCGCGGTACGTCCGGTGAGGGCCATGGTCACCGCCTCATCGGGGTACGGGGACGTGGGCGAGCACTGAGGCGATGACGGAGTCGGGAGTGACTCCTTCCATTTCCGCCTCGGGCCGCAGTTGGATGCGATGACGGAGCGTGGGAAGGGCCAGGGCCTTCACATCGTCCGGGATGACATAGTCCCGACCGGTCAGCCAGGCCCAGGCGCGGGCGGTCGACAGCAGTGCGGTGGTGCCTCGGGGGGAGACACCGAGAGCGAGCGAGGGGGAATCGCGCGTGGCACGGCAGATATCCACTACATAGCCGGTGATCTCGGGGGAGACGGTCGTCTTCGCGACGGCCTCGCGTGCTGCTTCCAGATCAGCGGGTCCGGCGACGGGCCGTATCCCGGCGGCCTTGAGGTCGCGGGGGCTGAAGCCGTCGGCATGGCGGGTGAGGACATCGATCTCGTCCTGGCGCGAAGGGAGCGGAACCGTCAATTTGAGAAGGAAGCGGTCCAGTTGGGCTTCGGGAAGGGGGTAGGTGCCTTCGTACTCGACGGGGTTCTGGGTCGCGGCGACAAGGAAGGGTTCAGGCAGTGGACGCGGCGTTCCGTCGACGGTGACCTGCCGCTCCTCCATCGCTTCAAGGAGGGACGACTGGGTCTTGGGAGGGGTGCGGTTGATCTCGTCGGCGATCAGCAGGTTGGTGAAGACCGGGCCGGGCTGGAAGGAGAACTCGGCGGTGCGCGCGTCGTAGACCAGTGAACCCGTGACGTCGCTGGGCATCAGGTCGGGGGTGAACTGCACGCGCTTGGTGTCGACTTCGAGGGAAGCAGCGAGTGCACGCACGAGCAGAGTCTTGGCCACTCCGGGCACGCCTTCGAGGAGCACGTGACCTCGACAGAGCAGCGCGACGACGAGTCCGGTGACGGCGGGGTCCTGCCCGACCACGGCCTTGGCGATCTCGGAGCGCAGAGCCTCCAAGGAGGCGCGGGCGCTGTCGGACGGCTCCGGTTCCGTGGGCATCGCAGAAGGCGCCATGGGCTCGGCCGGCTCGGGGGTCGGGGCGCTCATGAAGTGCGTACCTCTCTTTCGAGGGCGTCGAGTTGATCGGCGAGGAGGACCAGGGCGGCGTCGGTGGAGGGAGCCGGGCCGAAGAGCAGGGTGTTCAGATCGCGGTCCGGGGCAGTGACGCGTGCGGACACGGCGGGGAGGAGGACATCAGGGGTGTGCGCGTCACGGACGGGCACACCGGCGAGTGGAGCGAGGCGTGTGCGGCCGGCGGCTCGGAGGGCGTCGGCGGCCCGGTCGCGGGCGTTGGCCTTGCGGTAGAGGAGGGAGCGGCCCTCGGCGGATTCGGACGCGCGGATGGCTACCGGCAGTCGTTCTGTCACCAGGGGGCCGAGTCGGCGGGCCCGCCAGACGGCGGCGAGGACGGCGGCGAGGGCGAGTTGAAGCGTTCCCCACAGCCAGCCGGAGGGGACGAGGTCGAGGAAGCCGCTCTCGTCGGCCGAGTCGTCTCTCGCTCCGCCCTCCGACTGTTCTTCGTCCCCGTCGCCGGGGGCGCCGTCATCGCTTGTCGCGGATGGATCGGTGAGCGAGGGGAGGTACCAGACGAGATGGGGACGGGAACCGAGGAGTTGCAGGGCGAGGGAGGCGTTGCCCTGCTGGTCGAGACGCTCGTTGTGGAGGAAAGCGGGGGAGCCGAGGACGACGGTGTCGCCGCCCGCTCCGGTCGGGAGAGCCACCAGGCTGGGGGTGCCTGCGCTCGGGTAGCAGGTGACGGCGGCCGGGTCCTGCGCCGTGTAGCGGGTGCCGCCCAGGTCCGCTGTGCCGGCCCTGCGGGCGGCGGGGAGCTCGCACGACGGGGCGAGAGCGCTGACGGGGAGGTGCGCTTCGGCGCGGACGCCGGGGGCGAGCCGGGCGGTGGCCCCCGGGCCCGGAGCGATCAGCAGGGTGCGTCCGGCGGAGGCGGTGGTCGCCTCGTTCAGCCGGAGCTGTTGCGACCGGGTCAGGAGGTTGGGGCCGGCGACCAGGAGTGTGGTGTCGGATCCGGTCGCGGCGGTGGCCTCGTCGAGGGTGGTGGCCACGGTGACGGATACGCCGCGTGCTGTGAGGAGTTCGGCCACGGCACGGCTGCCCTTGGGGTCCGCGGAGCGGGGGTCGAGCTGTCCGTGGCTCGTGCCGGAGCGTACGGCGGCGAACGTGATGCCGGCGACGACGAGGATGAGGATGACCGCCAGGATGCCTCGGGCGCGGGTCCAGACCTGGCCGGGGGTGGGCGCCGTCGAGGTGGGGGAAGCGGTGGTCGCCGCGGTCATCCGGTGGCTCCTCGGGAGGTTCCGGGCAGCAGCGGCTTCGCCTCGTCGAGTGCCAGGTCGAGGGTGCGCAGGGACAGGTATGCCGACTGGTCCGCGGCGCGGCCGCCGTATGTCACGTCGTCGAAGCTCCGCGCGGCGGCGCGCAGCCGGGTCGTGTGCTCGGGGAGGGTGCGGCCCGCCTCGGCTGCGGCCTCGTCCGCGGTGCGGCCGGGTCGGGGGTCGAGCAGGGCGCGCTCCTCCAGGGAGCGGACGATGGCGCGCATGCGCTCCTGGACCGCTTCGGTCCAGCGCAGGGCCGCGGCGTGTGCTTCGGCCGTGGCGCGGTGCTGGGCCGCGCTGCGGGGGCCCGTGCTGTCGAACAGAGCCTCCGCGCTCCGGGAGGAGCGTTGCGGGGTGCCGAGCCGCCACCAGAGGGCGGCGGCGAGGCCGACGACGATGACGACCAGGACGGCGAGTCCGGCCGGGCCGCCGGGGGCGGCCCCCGCGGCGGCGTCGAAGACTCCGGCGACCCAGTCCCAGAACTGGTTCAGGGCACGCTGGACGACGTTCGGGTCGTTCTCGTGGTACATCGGCTTGGACAGCTCGCTCTCGGCCGCTTCCCGTGCGGGAAGGCGTGGCGTGTCCACGGGTATGTCGCCCGCCGCGATGTCCTGCCGTGCTGTGGTGATGCCCCCCGCCGCCGACACCGCATCAGCTCCTGGGTGTGTTGTCGCCGTAGCCCGGCAGGCCTGCGGCCCGTGCGAGGTCGAGGTCCAGGGCTTCGCGGCGGATGCGCTGGTCCACGTAGAGAAGCGCCATCACGCCGGCGACGAAGGGGTAGATCAACGTCGAGACGATCACTTCGCCGATGCCGGTGACGATGAGGAAGGGCCAGCCGACGGAAGGAGCGGTACCGCCGAAGAGGTCACTGACCTCGGTTCCGTCGGCGATCACCGCGATGATGCCGAACGGGATGGAGACGAGGAACGTCAGCAGGAAGGTCAGCAGATAGGTCAGGGCGAGGATTCCGAAGGTGCGCCACCAGGCGCCCCGGACCAGCTTCGCCGACCTGCGCAGCGCGGCGACGATGCTCTGCCGTTCCAGCATCAGTGCGGGGGCGGCGAGGGCGAAGCTCACGTTCAGCCAGAGCATCACGACGCAGGCGGCGGCGAAGCCGAGGAAGGCGAGGGCCGCTCCGGCCTCGGAGCCGAGCAACAGGCCGGGGCCGATGCCCACGGTCATGATGGCGGCCATGATCACGGCGACCAGCACGGTCAGACCGAGCAGAGGGAGGACGCGGGGGCGGGCTTCGGCCCAGGAGTCGGCGAGCGTGGTGGGGCGGCCCAGCACGGAGCGGCTGATGATCACGGTGACGACCGACGCCGTGAAGAGCGTGGCGACCATCGAGAGGAGGGAGACCGGGGCCAGGGAGACCAGCGTCGACCGGGCCGAGTCGGCGGTCTGGCGCAGGGCCTCGGCGCCGGTGGCGTTCGGGTCGATGGAGGTCGGTTCCGGCAGCAGGTAGCGCTGCATGAGGATGACGGCGATCTGGGTGATCACCGAGATCGTCAGGCTGAAGCCCAGGGCGGTACGCCAGTGGGCGCGCAGGGCGGACACCGAGCCGTCGAGGATCTCGCCGAGGCTCAGCGGGCGCAGCGGGATGACGCCGGGCTTCGCGGCCGGGGCGGTCCTGCCCAGCCCTGCCGCTGCGGGCCGCCGCCCCAGCCGGGTGCGGGCGGCCGGGTTCCGGGACCGCTGCCGGGGTTGCTCGGTGGGGACCACTGCCCGGGGGGCGGCTGCTCGGGGGACCACTGCCCCTTCGGGCCGCTTCCGTCCTGCGGGTCGGAGGGGCGGGGAATCGCCGTCTCCTTGCCGTCGGAGGGGGCAGATCCGGGCGACGCCCAGCCCGGAGAGTCGTTCATTCTCGCTCCTTCACCGTCCTGACCGCTCATCGGGGCGGCAGGTTGGCAGCCATCGTGCCACGCGCCGGTCCGGGGCGGACCAGCCGCTCCTTCTCGTTCGCACCTTCATATGCGCGTGGCTCACCGGGCAGACTGGACAGATGGCTGATCACGACGCGCAATCATCGGTGGGCTTCGAGCCTCCCGCGCTTTCGGTACTCCGCTGGGACGAGCCTCCGGAAGGCCCCGTGCTGGTGCTTCTCGACCAGACGCGGCTGCCCGCCGAGGAGGTCGAGCTGGTGTGCACCGATGTGCCCGCGCTGGTGCGGGCGATCCAGACGCTGGCGGTGCGCGGGGCTCCGCTGCTCGGGATCGCCGGGGGCTACGGGGTGGCGCTCGCGGCGGCGCGGGGCTTCGACGTCGCCGAGGCGGCGGGACTGCTGGCGGGGGCGCGGCCCACCGCGGTGAATCTCGGCTACGGGGTGCGGAGGGTGGCAGCGGCCTACTGGGCGGCGGCCGGGAAGGGGGAGGGCGACGAGGCGGCCGCCGCGGCGGCGCTGGCCGAGGCGCGGGCGCTGCACCGGGAGGATGCCCAGGCCAGCAGGCGTATGGCCGAGTACGGCGAGGCGCTGCTGGAGGAACTGCTGCCGGGCCGGGCGTACCAGCTGCTGACCCACTGCAACACCGGGGCGCTGGTCTCGGGAGGGGAGGGGACGGCGCTCGCGGTGGCGTTGCGGGTGCACCGGCAGGGGCGGCTGCGACGGCTGTGGGTGGACGAGACGCGGCCGCTGCTCCAGGGGGCGCGGCTGACGGCGTTCGAGGCGGCGAGGAACGGGCTGGCGTACAGCCTGCTCACGGACAACGCGGCGGGGTCCCTGTTCGCGGCGGGGGAGGTCGACGCGGTGCTCATAGGCGCCGACCGCATCGCCGCGGACGGCTCGGTGGCCAACAAGGTGGGGAGCTACCCGCTGGCCGTGCTCGCGAAGTACCACCACGTGCCCTTCATCGTGGTGGCACCGACGACGACCGTGGATCTGGAGACCCCGGACGGCACATCGATCATCGTCGAGCAGCGTTCCGGGCAGGAAGTGACGGAGCTCACATCGCTGCAGGGTGTATCGGCCGACGGCGGACGCGGGATCGTCGTCGCACCCCTCGGAGCCCCGGCGTACAACCCGGCCTTCGACGTCACGCCGCCGGAACTGATCACGGCGATCGTCACCGAGGAGGGCACAATTTCCCCGGTCACGGGGGTCGGACTGGCCGAGCTGTGTGCCAGGTCATCGCAGGTAACGATTAGCTAATGGGATGATGTCGATTATGAAGGGACGCGTCCTTGTCGTCGACGACGACACCGCACTGGCCGAGATGCTCGGGATTGTGCTGCGTGGAGAAGGTTTCGAGCCGTCGTTCGTAGCGGACGGCGACAAGGCACTGGCCGCATTTCGTGAGGCCAAGCCGGACCTGGTGCTGCTCGACCTCATGCTGCCCGGTAGGGACGGCATCGAGGTGTGCAGGCTGATCAGGGCCGAGTCCGGTGTGCCGATCGTCATGCTCACTGCCAAGAGTGACACCGTCGATGTCGTGGTCGGCCTGGAATCCGGGGCCGACGACTACATCGTCAAGCCGTTCAAACCTAAGGAGTTGGTCGCCCGGATCAGGGCACGTCTGCGGCGGTCCGAAGAGCCCGCGCCGGAACAGCTGACCATCGGTGACCTGGTCATCGACGTGGCCGGCCACTCCGTGAAGCGGGAGGGGCAGTCGATCGCCCTGACCCCGCTGGAGTTCGACCTGCTGGTCGCGCTCGCCCGCAAGCCGTGGCAGGTCTTCACCCGTGAGGTCCTGCTGGAGCAGGTGTGGGGTTACCGCCACGCGGCCGACACCCGCCTGGTGAATGTTCATGTCCAGCGTCTGCGTTCCAAGGTCGAGAAGGACCCGGAACGGCCGGAGATCGTGGTGACGGTCCGAGGCGTCGGCTACAAGGCCGGACCGAGCTGAGATGGCCCGAGGCGGTGCTGCTCCGGGGCCCGGCGAGCCGGGAGTCCGTACGGAGCGGGCTGCCGGCCCGGGTCGGAAGGCGTCACGTATGAGCCGTTTCCTGCAGGGCGGCCGGTTGTTCGAGGACCGGACGCCCGGCGGGCCCGTACCGCGGTTGTTGATGCGGTGGGTGCGTCGTCCGTTGTTGCCGGCCGTCCGTTTGTGGCGGCGCAACCTGCAGCTCCGCGTGGTCGCGGGCACTCTCCTGATGTCGCTCGGGGTCGTGCTGCTGCTCGGCTTCGTCGTCATCGGCCAGGTGCGCAACGGCCTGCTCGACGCCAAGGGCAAGGCCGCCCAGACCCAGGCCGCCGGCGGTTTCGCCGCGGCCCAGGAGAAGGCGAACGCTCCCCTCGCCCCCGGCGGCCAGGGGAGCGACGGAGCCGACGGCATGACCGGCAGCACCTCCTGGCGCACCGAGCTCGTCGACCAGCTCGCCAGCGGCGGCAAGAACGCCTTCAACGTGGTGGCGCTCAGCGTGGACTCGGTCACCGAGGGTGCGGGCAGCCGTGCCGCGCGTGGTTCCGGCAGCGTCGAGGCGTCCAGCGTGCCCGAGCGTCTGCGGCAGAACGTCAGCAAGGGGCAGGGCGCCTACCAGACCTACTCCCTGATCCAGTACTCGTACGGCAACGAGTCGCAACCGGGGCTCGTCGTCGGCAAGCGGCTCTACGACATCGATCAGCAGCCCTATGAGCTGTACTACCTCTTCCCGCTCACGCAGGAGGAGAAGTCCCTGGCCCTGGTCAAGACGACCCTGGCGACCGCCGGACTGTTCGTCGTCGTGCTGCTCGGAGCCATCGCCTGGTTCGTGGTGCGGCAGGTGGTCACACCGGTGCGGATGGCGGCCGGTATCGCCGAGCGGCTCTCCGCGGGCAAGCTCCAGGAACGGATGAAGGTCACCGGCGAGGACGACATCGCCCGGCTCGGCGAGGCCTTCAACAAGATGGCCCAGAACCTCCAGCTCAAGATCCAGCAGCTGGAGGAGCTCTCCCGGATGCAGCGGCGGTTCGTCTCCGACGTCTCGCACGAGCTGCGGACCCCCCTCACGACCGTGCGGATGGCCGCCGACGTCATCCATGAGGCCCGCGCCGACTTCGACCCCGTCACCGCACGCTCCGCCGAGCTGCTGGGCGACCAGCTCGACCGGTTCGAGTCGCTGCTCGCCGATCTGCTGGAGATCAGCCGCTTCGACGCGGGCGCGGCGGCCCTGGAGGCCGAGCCGATAGACCTGCGGACCGTGGTGCACCGGGTGATCGGTGGCGCCGAGCCGCTCGCCGAGCGCAAGGGCACCCGGATCCTGGTTGTCGGCGACGACCAGCCGGTGGTCGCCGAGGCCGATGCCCGGCGTGTCGAACGCGTCCTGCGTAACCTCGTGGTCAACGCCGTCGAGCACGGAGAGGGCCGGGACGTCGTGGTGCGGATGGGCGTGGCACAGGGCGCGGTCGCCGTGGCCGTCCGGGACTACGGAGTCGGGCTCAAGCCCGGCGAGGCGACCCGTGTCTTCAACCGGTTCTGGCGTGCCGACCCGGCGCGGGCCCGGACGACCGGCGGGACCGGTCTCGGCCTCTCCATCGCGGTCGAGGATGCCCGGCTGCACGGGGGCTGGCTCCAGGCCTGGGGCGAGCCCGGTGGCGGCTCCCAGTTCCGGCTGACCCTGCCGCGTACCGCGGACGAGCCCCTGCGCGGTTCGCCGATACCGCTGGAGCCCGAGGACTCGCGGCGCAACCGGGAGAGCCGGGAACGCGACGAGGCCGGATCGGGTACGTCGGGCGATCACCGCTTGATGTCCGTGCCGGCCCAGCCCGGCGCGGGTGCGCGTTCGCCGCTGCCCGTGCCCGGTCATGGGCCCGTCGCCCGCAGCGGCGCGCCCTCGTCGGTGCACCCCGCCGCGCTGCCGGGCAACGGAGCCCGTGTCGTGGCCCGCCCGGCCCCGGAACGCCCCGGAGACGTGGGCGGCGTACAGAATCCCGACCAGGAGGACACCACTCGTGGGTACTGACCGTCGTCCGGGCGGCCAAGGGCGGGCAGTGCGGACGACCGCGCTGCTGGGCTGCGCCGTCGTCGTGCTGGCCGGCTGCGGCTCGATGCCGGTGACCGGGGACGTCAAGGCGGTCGACGCCTCGCAGCCCGGCGACTCCCAGGTGCAGGTGTACGCGGTGGCGCCCCGGGACGGCGCACCGCCCAGTGAGATCGTCGACGGCTTCCTGGAGTCGATGACCAGTGACGACCCCGCGTTCGCGACCACCCGGAAATACCTGAGCACGGATGCCCGGCGCACCTGGCAGCCGGGCGGGAGCACCACGGTGCTGGCCCAGGCTCCCAACCGCAGCGGCCCCCTGCTCCACGACGAGGACAACCGGGCCACCCGGGACCGCGAGACGACCTACACGCTGACCGGCGAGAAGGTCGCGACGGTCGACGCCCAGAGCTCCTACCAGCCGCTCGCGCCCACCGCCTACTCCCAGACCCTGCACCTGGTGCTGGAGCAGGTGGCGGAGGGGAAGAAGGAGTGGCGCATCGACGTCGTGCCGGACGGCCTGGTCCTCGGGCAGTCCGACTTCAAGCGGCTCTACCGCTCCGTGAACAAGTACTACTACGCCACCGGGGGCACGAACAGCCGGTCGACGCTCGTCGCCGACCCCGTCTACGTACGCAACCGTACGGATCCCGTCACGCGCATGGACACCGCGACGCAGACCGTCAGGACCCTCCTCGCCGGGCCGACGAACTGGCTGCGGCCCGTGGTCGATTCCCGGTTCCCGACGGGGACCGCCCTGCGCAAGGGCGTCACCGCGCTGGCGCCGGACGACCAGAACGTCCTGAGGGTGCCGCTCAACCAGAAGGCCGAATCGGCGGGCCGTAGCGCCTGCCGGATGATGGCCGCCCAGGTGCTTTTCACGCTCCGCGACCTGACCTCGGCGCGGGTCGAGCGGGTGGAGCTGGAGGGTGGCGAGGGCCGGCTCTGCGCGCTGAACGCCGACGACGCGTCGGAGTTCTCCGCCGACCGCGGTTCCGAGGGGGCCGACAGCCAGTACTTCATCAATGAGAAGGGCCAGGTGGAGCGGATCCTCGGTGCCATCGACGGACCCGTGACACCCGAGCCCGTGACCGGTCCGCTGGGAGCGGGCACCGTCCCGATGGGATCCGTCGGAGTGGCCCGGGACGAGGAGCGGGCCGCCGCGGTCTCCTCCTCCGGCCAGTACCTCTACGTGTCCTCCGTCGAGACGGAGGGCGAACTGGCCGACCCCCTCGTCACCAGCAACGCGAAGAAGGCGGCTGACCGGCTGTCGCCGCCGAGCTGGGACGGCCGCGGCGATCTGTGGGTCGCCGACCGCGATCCGGCAGGACCGAGGCTGCTGCGGCTGGCCGGGGGCAAGGGCGAGCCGCAGGAGGTTCGGGTGCCCGGCCTCGACGGCGCCCGCATCGAGGAGCTCCGGCTGTCCGCGGACGGCGTGCGGATCGCCCTGCTGCTCACGAAGGACGGCCGTACGACGCTGAACATCGGCCGGGTCGAGCGCCGGGGGTCCTCCGTGGCACCCGAGATCTCGGTCGAGGACCTGCGCCAGGCCGCCCCGCAGCTCGCGGACGTTTCGGCCATCTCCTGGTCGGGCCGCAGCCGTCTGGTGGTGGTCGGCAAGGAGGAGGGCGGCGTTCAGCAGGTGCGTTACGTGCAGGCCGACGGGTCCACGTCGGCCTCGGGCGCGCTCCCCGGCGTGAACCAGGTCCAGTCGATCGCCGCGGCGGACGACGAACAGCTTCCGCTGATGGCGGAAACCGTCGGCGACGGCATTGTGAAGCTCTCGCCGGGGGACAACTGGCAGACGGTCCTCAAGGAGGGCAAGGCGCTGGTCTACCCCGGCTGATCCGGCAGGCCCGGGGTTTTCCACAGGGGTGGTCCGGTTCCCGTGGGCGCGGCACTGTGGGGTCATGCGGAACGTGTGGCACGAGCTGTCCGGTCTGCTTCTGCCGATGGCCTGCGCCGGGTGCGGCAGACCGCGCACCGAGCTGTGCGCGGTCTGCGGGGCCGCGCTGCTCGGCGTGGCCGCCCGGCGGGTCCGCCCCTCGCCGCGGCCGCCGGGACTTCCGGCGGTGTACGCGGCCGCGCCGTACGAGAACGCCGTACGCGCGGTTCTGCTGGCCCACAAGGAGCGCGGGGCACTCGGGCTGGCGAGGGTGCTCGGACGGGCCCTGGCGGGTGGCGTACGGGCCGTGGCGGGGCAGTCGGACGGTGCGGGGCCCCTGCTGCTGGTCCCCGTGCCCTCCGCGCGTTCCGCGACCGCGGCGCGTGGTCATGATCCGGTGCGCAGGATCGCCGTCACGGCCGCGCGCGAGCTGCGGCGCGCGGGCCTGTCGGCCCATGTGCTTTCGGTGCTCCGGCAGCGACGCGCGGTCGCCGACCAGTCGGGGCTCGGGGCGCGGCAGCGGCGGGCTAATCTGGCCGGCGCGCTGGAGCTCACGGCAGCGGGAGGGCGCCTTCTCCGGCGCGGCCTTGCCGCTCACGACCGGGTGATCCTGGTCGACGATCTGTTGACGACGGGATCGACGCTGGCGGAGGCGGCACGGGCCGTCGGCGAGGGGTGCGGCGCCGATCGGGAGTCCTCCGTGCGCGGAGGGTGCCGGGCGGCGGTCGTCGCGGCCTCTCCCTCCGCCTTCGAAATAAACCGGAACTGACCGAGAACCTGCATCGTTGCAGGTAATGAGAGGCTAATACCCCCTGAATGGAGGTACGTGCCAGTAGCGGGTGCCGAGACCCTGGTGCGCAGGCTATGTTCGGTTGTGAGGAACGGTGAATGCCGGACCTCGATGAATGCACCATGAGGTTTCGGGCAGGTAACTCACCGGTAGGAGAGGCACGCAAAGTCGGTGGGGTTGCGACCCCTCCGACGGGGGAGGAGGAGGCGAAAGCCACCGAGTCCGAGGCCCTGGGGATCTCCGGGGCCTGGTGCGAAAGGGAGATGCTCCGCCACTGAGCGGGGCGATCCGGGAACGGAGTTCTGCGTGGACATCGTCGTCAAGGGCCGCAAGACCGAGGTGCCCGAGCGGTTCCGCAAGCACGTGGCCGAGAAGCTGAAGCTGGACAAGATCCAGAAGTTCGACGGCAAGGTGATCAGCCTCGACGTCGAGGTGTCCAAGGAGCCGAATCCCCGTCAGGCCGACCGTTCCGACCGGGTGGAGATCACGCTCCGCTCCCGGGGGCCGGTCATCCGGGCGGAAGCGGCGGCGGGCGACCCTTACGCAGCGCTCGACCTGGCCACCGGAAAGCTGGAGGCCCGGCTGCGCAAGCAGCACGACAAGCGCTACAGCCGCCGTGGCAACGGCCGTCTGTCGGCTGCCGAGGTCGGGGACGTCGTCCCCGGCGTGGCTTCGTTCGACGAGGACGGTGAGCTGGTCGGCGACCAGTCGCCGGCGCCCGTCCCCACCACGAAGATCGGCTCGCTCGAAGTGCAGGGCGAAGGGCCGCTCGTGATGCGCGAGAAGACCCACACCGCCGCACCGATGTCGCTCGACCAGGCGCTCTACGAGATGGAACTGGTCGGTCACGACTTCTACTTGTTCGTCGACTCCGAGACGAAGGAGCCCAGCGTCGTCTACCGGCGACACGCCTACGACTACGGCGTCATCCACTTGAGGACCGACCCGCTCGCCGCGGACGAGGCAGGCGGCGCGGGCGGTGCGCTCGGCGGCTGAGGCCACATCATCCGGGTGCCCCCGGGGCGTTTTCACGCCACCGGGGGCACCCGTGCACGGGCACAGGACCACCGTGCCGGGGTCGGGGCATGGAATCATGGCGGACCGAGCCAATCGGTGTTCCGTGAGGTGCCGTTGGCGAACGACCGACACTTCAGGCCGTGGCCTTCTGGGGGAGGAACGATGGCGGACACCTTCGGGCCCGTGCGTGATGCGAACGACTCCGACGACGACACCGGCGCGTACACCGGGGCGGACACGGACGGCGCCGCACGCAAGGAGCCCATCAGGGTCCTCGTGGTCGATGACCACGCGCTCTTCCGCAGGGGTCTGGAGATCGTCCTCGCGCAGGAGGAGGACATCCAGGTCATCGGCGAGGCCGCGGACGGCTCCGAGGCGGTCGACAAGGCCGCCGACCTGCTGCCCGACATCGTGCTGATGGATGTCCGGATGCCCAAGCGCGGCGGCATCGAGGCCTGCACCGCCATCAAGGAGGTGGCCCCCAGCGCGAAGATCATCATGTTGACGATCAGCGACGAGGAGGCCGACCTCTACGAGGCGATCAAGGCGGGTGCGACCGGATACCTCCTCAAGGAGATCTCCACCGACGAGGTCGCCACGGCCATTCGCGCGGTCGCCGACGGCCAGTCCCAGATCAGTCCCTCCATGGCCTCCAAGCTGCTCACCGAGTTCAAATCGATGATCCAGCGCACCGACGAGCGACGGCTCGTGCCGGCGCCCCGGCTCACCGATCGTGAGCTGGAGGTGCTGAAACTCGTGGCGACCGGCATGAACAACCGGGATATCGCCAAGGAGTTGTTCATTTCCGAGAACACGGTGAAGAACCACGTCCGCAATATCCTGGAGAAACTGCAGCTGCACTCCCGGATGGAAGCCGTGGTCTACGCCATGCGCGAGAAGATCCTGGAGATCAGGTAGCCGGGCGGCCGGTCAGCGGAAGGCGCGCTGGAGTGCGTGGCCGATCTCCGTCCTGAGCGGTTCGCGCAGCTCCGGCGGGTCCACCCGGTCGACCCGGATGTCCGTGCAGCCCACCCAGGCCGCCGCCTCCACCAGGGCCTCGGCCATCGGGACCACCGCCTTCGGGCCGGTCGGCGACGCCTGCTTGGCGACGAGCGTGGTGCCCTCGCGGGCCGGGTCGACCCGGCCCTGGAGCTTCCCGCCCGCCAGCAACGGCATGGCGAAATAGCCGTGGATCCGCTTCTGCTTGGGCACATAGGCCTCCAGCCGATGCGTGAAGCCGAAGATCCGCTCCGTCCGCGCCCGCTCCCAGATGAGGGAGTCGAACGGTGACAGCAGCGTCGTCCGGTGGCGGCCGCGTGGCTCCTTGGCCAGGGCCTCCGGGTCCGCCCAGGCGGGCTTCGTCCAGCCCTCCACCACGACCGGGACCAGCCCCGAGTCCGCCACCACGGCGTCGAACTCCTCACCCTTCAGCCGGTGGTAGTCCGCGATGTCGCCACGGGTGCCGACGCCCAGGGACCTGCCCGCCAGCGCGACCAGCCGTCGTCGGCACTCGGCGTCGCTCAGCTCGTCGTGCAGCAGGGCATCCGGAATGGCCCGTTCGGCCAGTTCGTAGACCCGCTTCCAGCCGCGCCGCTCGGTGCACACCACCTCGCCGTACATCAGGGCTCGCTCGACGGCGACCTTGGACGCCGACCAGTCCCACCACTCGCCGCCGTTCTTCGCGCCGCCCAGCTCGGTGGCCGTCAGCGGCCCCTCGTCGCGCAGCTGCTTGATCACGGTGTCGTACACGCCGTCGGGCAGATCGTGGTGCCAGTGCGGGCGGGAGCGGTAGGCGCGCCGGCGGAACGCGAAGTGGGGCCACTCCTCGACGGGCAGGATGCACGCGGCGTGCGACCAGTACTCGAAGGTGCGGCCGCCCGACCAGTACGCCTCCTCCACCGTCCGGCGCCCCACCGAACCGAGCCGGGCGTAGGGGATCAGCTCGTGCGAGCGGGCCAGCACCGAGATCGTGTCCAGCTGGACCGCGCCGAGATGGCGCAGCACCCCCGGCACCCCCGCCCGACGGTCCGGGGCCCCCAGGAAGCCCTGGGCGCGCAGAGCTATGCGGCGGGCCTGGTCGGCGGAGAGTTCGACTGCGGGAGGAGGCACAGGCGTCATACGTCGAACCCTAGACGCCGCCACTGACAGTCCGGCCCCGGAATCCGCCCCTGGATCACGGGGCCCGGGGCCCCGCGGGGGGCCGGGATCATGTGGACCGGCGTACCGAATCCGGGGCTCCGCCGGGCCGGGGTGCGTGCCGCCCGGGGACGTACGGATGGGTGCCCGCGAGCCCGAGGTCGGACGGGAGCAGGGCCGCCGTCCAGGCGTCGCGCCGCACGCCCTTGTTGAGCAGCCCGGACCGCTGGTCGCCCTCCAGCCGGAACCCCGCCCGCAGGGCGACGGCCCGCGAGGCCAGATTGCCGATCTCGGCCCGCCACTCCAGCCGGTCCGCCCCGAGCGAGGCGAAGGCCCAGCGGGCGGAGCCGAGCACCGCTTCGGTGACGTATCCGTTGCCGCGGTGCTCCTGGGCGGACCAGTAGCCCACCTCGTACGTCCCCGGACAGCTGCGGCGGTCGATGCCGAGCGCCCCCACGAGCGTCCCGGTCTCCCGCAGGGTCAGGGCGAAGCCGTAGGCGGAGTCGTCCTGCCAGCCCGCCGGGGCGAGCTTCGTGGTGAACAGTTCCGCGTCGGTGAGGCGGTACGGGGAGGGGATCACCGTCCACCGTTGGATGTCCGGGTCCTGACAGGCGGCGTGCACCCGGTGGGTGTCCTGCGGGCCGAAGGGCCGCAGGACCAGGCGTTCCGTGGTGAGGGTGATCGGCTCCATGGGCCGATTCTCGTGAGCCCGCCGCCCCGACGCGAGCACTTTCGGGCTTCCCGGCACCTTCCGCGCCCCTGGACCGTTGTCCTATAAGGGTGCGGCGAGGTCCACGCGACGGCAGCCCTCCCGACGCGGTGGTGTCCTCGCTTACGATGGCCGTTGCGGTGGGGCCCACCTGCCGTGCCCGCGCCAGAGTCCATTACACGACCCAGTGCCAGGCCCGACCGGCAAGGAGACCAGCCTCAGTGTCCGTCTTCAACAAGCTCATGCGTGCAGGCGAAGGCAAGATCCTGCGCAAACTGCACCGCATCGCGGACCAGGTCAGCTCCATCGAAGAGGACTTCGTCAACCTCTCCGACGCCGAGCTGCGGGCGCTCACCGACGAGTACAAGGAACGGTACGCGGACGGCGAGAGCCTGGACGATCTGCTTCCCGAAGCGTTCGCCACGATCCGCGAGGCCGCCAAGCGTGTCCTCGGGCAGCGCCATTACGACGTACAGATCATGGGTGGAGCCGCCCTGCACCTCGGCTATGTGGCCGAGATGAAGACCGGTGAGGGCAAGACCCTCGTCGGCACCCTGCCCGCGTATCTGAACGCGCTCTCCGGCAAGGGCGTGCACCTGATCACGGTCAACGACTACCTCGCCCAGCGTGACTCCGAGCTGATGGGCCGGGTCCACAAGTTCCTGGGTCTGTCCGTCGGCTGCATCGTCGCCAACATGACTCCGGCCCAGCGCCGCGAGCAGTACGCCTGCGACATCACGTACGGCACGAACAACGAGTTCGGCTTCGACTACCTGCGCGACAACATGGCGTGGTCCAAGGAGGAGCTCGTCCAGCGCGGCCACAACTTCGCCGTGGTCGACGAGGTCGACTCGATCCTGGTCGACGAGGCCCGTACGCCGCTGATCATCTCCGGCCCGGCCGACCAGGCCACCAAGTGGTACGGCGACTTCGCCAAGCTGGTCACGCGCCTCACCAAGGGCGAGGCGGGCAACCAGCTCAAGGGCATCGAGGAGACCGGCGACTACGAGGTCGACGAGAAGAAGCGGACCGTGGCCATCCATGAGGCCGGCGTCGCCAAGGTCGAGGACTGGCTCGGTATCGACAACCTCTACGAGTCGGTGAACACCCCGCTCGTCGGCTACCTGAACAACGCCATCAAGGCGAAGGAACTGTTCAAGAAGGACAAGGACTACGTCGTCATCGACGGCGAAGTCATGATCGTCGACGAGCACACCGGCCGTATCCTCGCCGGCCGCCGCTACAACGAGGGCATGCACCAGGCGATCGAGGCGAAGGAAGGGGTGGACATCAAGGACGAGAACCAGACGCTCGCCACGATCACCCTGCAGAACTTCTTCCGCCTCTACGACAAGCTCTCCGGCATGACCGGTACGGCGATGACCGAGGCCGCCGAGTTCCACCAGATCTACAAGCTCGGCGTGGTGCCGATCCCGACGAACCGGCCGATGGTCCGCGCCGACCAGTCGGACCTGATCTACCGCACCGAGGTCGCGAAGTTCGCCGCGGTCGTCGACGACATCGCCGAGAAGCACGAGAAGGGCCAGCCGATCCTGGTCGGCACCACCTCGGTCGAGAAGTCCGAGTACCTCTCGCAGCAACTCTCCAAGCGCGGCGTCCAGCACGAGGTCCTCAACGCCAAGCAGCACGACCGGGAGGCGACGATCGTCGCCCAGGCGGGCCGCAAGGGCGCCGTCACCGTCGCGACGAACATGGCCGGACGAGGCACCGACATCAAGCTCGGCGGCAACCCGGACGACCTCGCCGAGGCGGAGCTGCGCCAGCGCGGCCTCGACCCGGTGGAGAACGTCGAGGAGTGGGCGGCCGCGCTGCCCGCCGCGCTGGAGGCGGCCGAGCAGGCCGTGAGGGCGGAGTTCGAAGAGGTCAAGGAGCTCGGCGGGCTCTACGTGCTGGGCACCGAGCGCCACGAGTCGCGCCGTATCGACAACCAGCTGCGCGGTCGTTCCGGCCGTCAGGGCGACCCGGGCGAGTCCCGTTTCTACCTGTCGCTGGGCGACGACCTGATGCGCCTGTTCAAGGCCCAGATGGTCGAGCGCGTCATGTCGATGGCGAACGTCCCGGACGACGTCCCGATCGAGAACAAGATGGTCACCCGTGCCATCGCCTCCGCCCAGTCGCAGGTCGAGCAGCAGAACTTCGAGACGCGTAAGAACGTCCTGAAGTACGACGAGGTGCTCAACCGGCAGCGCGAGGTCATCTACGGCGAGCGCCGCCGCGTCCTGGAGGGCGAGGACCTCCAGGACCAGATCCGGCACTTCATGGACGACACGATCGACGACTACATCCGGCAGGAGACCGCCGAGGGCTTCGCCGAGGAGTGGGACCTGGACCGGCTGTGGGGCGCCTTCAGGCAGCTCTACCCGGTGAAGGTCACCGTCGAGGAGCTGGAGGAGGCGGCCGGGGATCTGGCGGGCGTCACCGCCGAGTTCATCGCCGAGTCGGTCAAGAACGACATCCACGAGCAGTACGAGGAGCGCGAGAACACCCTCGGTTCCGACATCATGCGGGAGCTGGAGCGTCGCGTCGTCCTCTCGGTGCTCGACCGCAAGTGGCGCGAGCACCTCTACGAGATGGACTACCTCCAGGAGGGCATCGGCCTGCGGGCCATGGCGCAGAAGGACCCGCTGGTCGAGTACCAGCGCGAGGGCTTCGACATGTTCAACGCCATGATGGAGGGCATCAAGGAGGAGTCCGTCGGCTACCTGTTCAACCTGGAGGTCCAGGTCGAGCAGCAGGTCGAGGAGGTTCCGGTGCAGGACGGCGCCGAGCGTCCCTCGCTGGAGAAGGAGGGTGCCGCCGCGGCCCCGCAGATCCGTGCCAAGGGCCTGGAGGCCCCGCAGCGGCCGGACCGGCTCCACTTCTCCGCTCCCACGGTGGACGGCGAGGGCGGTGTCGTCGAGGGCGACTTCGCCAACGACGAGGTCTCCGGCGCCACGAGGTCGGCCGACGGCATGACGCGTGCGGAGCGCCGCAAGGCCCAGAAGAGCGGTGGTGGCGGCGGTCGCCGTCGCAAGAAGTAGCCGTAAAAGTTGTTCCCCGGCAGGGGCCGGACGCCGCGAGGTGTCCGGCCCCTGCCGCGTCTCCCGGGTCTGCCGGGTCACCGGGGGCTCGGGGCGCCGGCCGTGAGGCGTTCGCCGCCCAGCTCCACGGCGGCGCAGCGCCAGCGCTGGTCGGCGCCCTGCTCCAGCCGGAACGCCATCGCCCGCACCCGGTCGCCCGCGGCGATGCTGGCGAACGCCTCGACCACCCCCGTGGCGGGCTGGGCCCCTCGGCAGTGGCGGAGGACCGGGCGGCTGCCCTGGGTGGCCCTCAGCGGGGTGCTGGGGGCCAGTTCGGCGAGCTGGTCGTAGGCCTCGCCGATGGTGTGGCCGAGCATCCAGTGCACCGGGCGCTGGCCGCTGAGGACCGCGAGCAGACGCTCGGCGAACCACTGGTGCGGGCGCTGCGGCCGGTGGGGTTGCAGCCTGCGGGAGCGCTGCGGAGGCACCGGCCGGGGACCGTTCGGCGCCGAGCGAGGACCGGTGGGTGCTGATCGAGGGCCGCGCTGGTCGCGTCGGCCGGCGGGCCTCGTCCTGTCTGTGCTCATGCTCTGTCGCCCCCGTTGCCCGGGCCCGGCTTCTACCGGACGGTAACTTGTGTTGGGGATCTTCTACGGGGGCGGTCGTCAGCGACGCAAGGGGCCTTCTGGCGCCGATCCGGCGCGGGCGGTTTCACCTATCCGTGGCTCGGCCCTTGCGCGACAAGGGCAACGGCGGGGGTGACGGGGCGTCGGCCGTGGACGGAGGACCCCGGTTGCCGAAACCCGAAAGGGGACGCTCCCACGTATCCTGAGGACGTTTCCTTCTACGAAAGCGACCTGCCATGCGCGTGTACGTCCCCCTGACCCTTTCCGGTCTCGCAGCGGCGCACGGTGCGGGCGAGGTCGGCCCCGGGCCGCTGACGGCCTACGCGGTGACCCCCGGGTTGCGCGAGTGGTACGTCTCCGACGACATCGAGGAGCTGGAGTACGCGGCGCTCACCCGCGCCGCCGCCGCCTCGCTCCGGCTGATCGCCGGGAACCCGGACGAGGCGCGCCGCCGGGTCGTCGTCGCCGTCGACGTACCGGACGGGTCCGCCGTCGCCGACCCCGATCACGGGCTGAGCGCGGCATCGCTCGGCGAGGTGCGGATCGCCGTCGCGCTGCCGCTGGCCAAGGCGGCGGCGGTGCACGTGGACGCCGACGACGCGGAGAAGGACGTGGCCGCCGCGGCGGCGGCCCTGGGGGCGGCGGACCTCGGCGACGACGACGCGCAGTTCACGGTGGACGGGGCCGAGGACCACGAGCTGCTCTGGTTCGGTGTCCAGGAGATTCCGCAGCTCATCCGCTGAGGCGGACGCCGGTCTCGCCCAGGGCCGGCGGGGTTGTCGGACCCGGCGGGTATTTTTTCTGTATGACTTCCGGGACGACACGCACACATCTGGTCTGGGACTGGAACGGCACGCTGCTCGACGACACGCAGGCCGTCATCCAGGCGACGAACGCGGCGTTCGCGGAGGTCGAGCTGGCGCCGATCACGCTGGAGCAGTACCGGGAGATGTACACCATCCCCATACCCCGGTTCTACGAGCGGTTCCTGGGCCGGCTGCCCACCGAGGCCGAGTGGGAGCGGATGGACGGCGTCTTCCACCGGTACTACACGGAGCAGCGGGCGGCCTGCGGGCTCACCGCCGGGGCGGAGGAACTGCTGCACGAGTGGCAGCGGGCCGGGCGCAGCCAGTCGCTCCTGAGCATGTACGGGCACGAGCAGCTGGTGCCGGTGGTGCGGGGGTACGGGATCGAGCCGCGGTTCGTCCGCGTCGAGGGGCGTACGGGGCCGTCGGGCGGCAGCAAGGCGCTGCACATGGAGCGGCACTTCGCCGCGCTGGCCGGGGCGGGCGGTGTGGACGGGTTCTCGCCGGAGGACGTGGTGGTCATCGGGGACGCGCTGGACGATGCGGTGGCGGCGGCGCATGTGGGGGCGCGGGCGGTGCTGTACACCGGGGGGTCGCACAGCCGCAGCGCGCTGGAGGGGGCGGGGGTGCCGGTGGTGGACAGCCTGGGGGAGGCGGTGGCGTTGGCGGAGACGTTCGGCGCGTAGCGGTGCGGGGCGGGGTGGGGTGTTTCGGGGCGCTGCCCCGGGCCCCGGTCCTCAAGCGCCGGACGGGCTGGAAACGATGTCCTCAAGCGCCGGACGGGCTTGAATAGGTGCCCGACGGGCTTGAGCGGAGCACCCTCAGGAACTCCCTCATCCATGCCGCGTGGTCCGGCCACGCCCGTGATGAGACCAAGGGGCCGTCCGTCACGGCCTCCGTGTCCTGGAACGTTGCGCCCGCGCTCTGCATGTCCGGTTCCAGGGCCGGGTACGCCGTGACCGTTCGGCCGCTGAGGTGGCCGGTGGCGGCGGTGATCAGGGGGCCGTGGCAGATCTGGGCGACCGGGCGGTCCGCGGAGAAGAAGGCGCCGACGATCTTCCGTAGCTCTGCGTTGTTGCGGAGGTACTCGGGGGCCCGGCCGCCCGGGATCACGAGAGCGATGTACGCCCCGGGGTCGACCTCGGAGAAGGACAGGTCGGCGGGCCAGGTGTAGCCGGGCTTCTCCGTGTACGTGTCGAAGCCGGGCTCGAAGTCATGGACCACGAAGCGCAGCGTCTTGCGCTCGGGGCCGCGATGTCGACCTCGTACCCCTCCTCCAGCAGCCGCTGGTACGGGTAGAGCACTTCGAGCGACTCGGCGGCGTCGCCGGTGACGATGAGGATCTTCTGCGGCATGGCGGACTCCTCGGGGGCGATCGGCCCCGGCGGCTCGGCTCGCGGTCTGCCGGTGGCCTGATTCGGGCGTTGTCCACAGATTGCCCCGGTTCCGGAGGTTCGCCAAGGCGGCGCGACGCACTGTCCAGAGTGTCAAAGTTCGGGGGGTTCTTTTGTACACAAGCAGCTCATGACGCGGTGGGGTGCGGGAGAGATAGCCTGGTGCCGTGATCAGCGCGATACGCCTCGGGGGCAGCGAAGCCCCCGGCCGCCGCCCGGAGTGCCACAGCACCCGGGCGATCCGCGATCTCCCGACTCCGGACCGGCCGTCAAAAATGGCCCATGTGGTCCCGGGGAACTCTCGAAGCGGCATAGCGTCGACCCAGACCGGAAACCCCGCGTCGTGGCGGTACGTCGCTTTTCTCACCTACGTCACGCAACGGCGCGCGACAGGAGCCAGAGGACATGCAGACCAAGCTGGACGAAGCCAAGGCCGAGCTGCTCGCAGGGGCCGCGAAGGTAGCTGACAACGGTCCGGGCGGTGGTGTCGGTGGCCCGGGAGGTGCCCCCGGGGCGCGGGTCTCCGCCGCCGGGGCCGACACGAGCGCCTCCGCCGACCAGGACACGGTGCTCGCCTACCTCCAGCGCTACTACCTGCATACGGCTCCGGAAGACCTCAGCGGCCGTGACCCGGTCGATGTCTTCGGCGCCGCCGCCTCGCACTACCGGCTGGCCGAGAACCGCCCCCAGGGAACCGCGAACGTCCGGGTGCACACCCCGACCGTCGAGGAGAACGGCTGGGCCTGCAGCCACTCCGTCGTCGAGGTCGTCACCGACGACATGCCGTTCCTCGTGGACTCCGTCACCAACGAGTTGTCCCGGCAGGACCGCGGCATCCATCTGGTGATCCACCCGCAGGTCACCGTCCGCCGTGATGTCACCGGCAAGCTCATCGAGGTCCTCTCCGGCGGCCCCGGTACCCCGAAGGCGTCCCAGGGCCGGAAGAAGGACGAGCAGAGCGAGCTGCCGCACGACGCGCTCGTCGAGTCCTGGATCCACGTCGAGATCGACCGCGAGACAGACCGCGCCGACCTCCAGCAGATCACCGCTGACCTGCTGCGCGTCCTGTCCGACGTACGGGAGACCGTCGAGGACTGGGGCAAGATGCGCGACGCCGCCCTCAGGATCGCCGACGACCTGCCGGGCGAACCGCTGGACGACCTCGCCGGCGAGGAGGTCGAGGAGGCCCGCGAGCTGCTGCGCTGGCTGGCCGCCGACCACTTCACCTTCCTCGGCTACCGCGAGTACGAGCTGAAGGACAGCGACGCGCTCGCCGCGGTCCCCGGCACCGGGCTCGGCATCCTGCGCTCCGACCCGCAGCACAGCGCCGACGAGGCCCACCCGGTCAGTCCGTCCTTCGACCGGCTGCCCGCCGACGTCCGCGCCAAGGCCCGCGAGCACAAGCTCCTCGTCCTGACCAAGGCCAACAGCCGGGCCACCGTGCACCGGCCCAGCTACCTCGACTACGTCGGCGTGAAGAAGTTCGACGCCAAGGGCAACGTCGTCGGCGAGCGGCGCTTCCTGGGCCTGTTCTCCTCCGCCGCCTACACCGAGTCCGTGCGCCGGGTGCCCGTCATCCGCCGCAAGGTCGCCGAGGTCGTCGAGGGCGCCGGCTTCTCGTACAACAGCCATGACGGGCGCGACCTGCTCCAGATCATGGAGACGTACCCGCGCGACGAGCTGTTCCAGACGCCCGTCGACCAGCTCCGCGCCATCGCGACCTCCGTCCTCTACCTCCAGGAGCGCCGTCGGCTGCGGCTCTACCTGCGCCAGGACGAGTACGGGCGCTACTACTCCGCGATCGTCTACCTCCCGCGCGACCGCTACACCACCGGCGTGCGCCTGCGGCTGATCGACATTCTCAAGGAGGAGCTCGGCGGCACCAGCGTCGACTTCACCGCCTGGAACACCGAGTCGATCCTCTCCCGGCTGCACTTCGTCATCCGGGTCCCCGCCGGCACGGAGCTGCCGCACCTCACCGACGCCGACGCCGACCGGATCGAGGCCCGCCTCGTCGAGGCCGCCCGCTCCTGGGCCGACGGCTTCGGGGAGGCGCTCACCGCCGAGCTGGGCGAGGAACGCGCCGCCGAACTCCAGCGTCAGTACGGCCACTCGTTCCCCGAGGGCTACAAGGCCGACCACTCGCCGCGCGCCGCCGTCTCCGACCTGGTCCACCTCGAAACCCTCCGGGAGGGTGAGAAGGACTTCGCCCTCAGCCTGTACGAGCCGGTCGGCGCGGGCCCCGGCGAGCGCCGCTTCAAGATCTACCGGACCGGCGAGCAGGTCTCCCTCTCCGCCGTCCTCCCCGCCCTCCAGCAGCTCGGCGTCGAGGTCGTCGACGAGCGGCCGTACGAGCTGCGCTGCGCGGACCGCACCCACGCCTGGATCTACGACTTCGGGCTGCGGATGCCCCTGGTCAACGGCAACGGCGGCTACCTCGCCGACGACGCCCGCGCCCGCTTCCAGGAGGCCTTCGCCGCCGTCTGGAAGGGCGAGGCGGAGAACGACGGCTTCAACGCGCTGGTCCTCGGCGCCGGGCTGAACTGGCGCCAGGCCATGGTCCTGCGCGCCTACGCGAAGTACCTGCGGCAGGCCGGTTCGCCCTTCAGCCAGGACTACATGGAGTCCACACTCCGCAACAACGTCCACACCACCCGGCTGCTCGTCTCGCTCTTCGAGGCCCGCATGTCGCCCGGCCGCCAGAGCGCCGGAACCGAGCTGACCGACGGGCTCCTGGAGGAGCTGGACGGGGCCCTGGACCAGGTCGCCTCGCTCGACGAGGACCGGATCCTGCGGTCCTTCCTCACCGTCATCAAGGCCACCCTGCGCACCAACTTCTTCCAGCAGACGGAGAACGGCGAGCCGCACTCCTACGTGTCGATGAAGTTCGACCCGCAGGCCATCCCCGACCTGCCCGCGCCCCGGCCGGCGTACGAGATCTGGGTCTACTCGCCGCGCGTGGAGGGCGTCCACCTGCGCTTCGGCAAGGTCGCCCGCGGCGGGCTGCGCTGGTCGGACCGGCGCGAGGACTTCCGTACGGAGATCCTCGGCCTGGTGAAGGCGCAGATGGTGAAGAACACCGTCATCGTGCCCGTCGGCGCCAAGGGCGGCTTCGTCGCCAAGCAGCTCCCGGACCCGTCCGTGGACCGCGACGCCTGGTTCGCCGAGGGCATCGCCGCCTACCGCACCTTCATCTCCGCGCTGCTCGACATCACCGACAACATGGTCGCGGGCGAGGTCGTGCCGCCCACCGACGTCGTCCGCCACGACGAGGACGACACCTACCTCGTCGTCGCCGCCGACAAGGGCACCGCGAGCTTCTCCGACATCGCCAACGAGGTCGCCGTCGCCTACAACTTCTGGCTCGGCGACGCGTTCGCCTCCGGCGGTTCGGCCGGCTACGACCACAAGGGCATGGGCATCACCGCCCGGGGCGCCTGGGAGTCCGTCAAGCGGCACTTCCGGGAGCTGGGCCACGACACCCAGACCGAGGACTTCACCGTCGTCGGCGTCGGAGACATGTCCGGTGACGTCTTCGGCAACGGCATGCTGCTCTCCGAGCACATCCGCCTGGTCGCCGCCTTCGACCACCGGCACATCTTCATCGACCCGAACCCGGACGCCGCCACCTCGTACGCCGAGCGGCGCCGTCTGTTCGATCTGCCGCGCAGCTCCTGGGCCGACTACAACACCGACCTGCTCTCCGCGGGCGGCGGCATCCACTCGCGCAGCGCCAAGGCCATCCCGCTCAACGCGCACATCCGCGAGGCGCTCGGCATCGACGCGTCGGTGACCAAGATGACGCCCGCCGACCTGATGCAGACCATCCTCAAGTCGCCCGTCGACCTGGTGTGGAACGGCGGCATCGGCACGTACATCAAGGCCGTCTCCGAGTCGAACGCCGACGTCGGTGACAAGGCCAACGACGCGATCCGCGTCAACGGCGAGGACCTGCGGGCCAAGGTCGTCGGCGAGGGCGGCAACCTCGGCGCCACCCAGCTCGGCCGGATCGAGTTCGCCCGCAACGGCGGCCGGATCAACACCGACGCGATCGACAACAGCGCCGGCGTGGACACCTCCGACCACGAGGTGAACATCAAGATCCTGCTCAACGGTCTGGTCCGGGACGGCGACATGACCGTCAAGCAGCGCAACAAGCTGCTCGCCGACATGACCGACGAGGTCGGCGCGCTCGTCCTGCGCAACAACTACGCGCAGAACGTCGCCCTCTCCAACGCCTCCGCGCAGGCGCCCTCGCTGCTCCACGCCCAGCAGCGCTTCATGCGCCGGCTGGAGCGCGACGGCGCGCTGGACCGGGCGCTGGAGTTCCTGCCCGCCGACCGGCACATCCGGGAACTGCTCGGCAACGAGAAGGGGCTCAGCCAGCCCGAGCTGGCCGTGCTGCTCGCCTACACGAAGATCACGACGGCGGACGAGCTGATCTCCACCGTGCTGCCCGACGACCCGCACCTGCAGAAGCTGGTGCACGCCTACTTCCCGAGCGCGCTGCGCGAGCGGTTCCCCGAGGCGGTCGACGCGCACGCGCTGCGGCGCGAGATCATCACGACGGTCCTGGTCAACGACACGGTGAACACTGCCGGTTCGACCTTCCTGCACCGGCTGCGGGAGGAGACCGGGGCGTCGATCGAGGAGATCGTCCGGGCCCAGTTCACCGCCCGCGAGATCTTCGGTCTCTCAGCGGTGTGGGACGCGGTCGAGGCGCTCGACAACAAGGTCGCCGCCGACGTCCAGACCCGGATCCGGCTGCACTCGCGGCGGCTGGTCGAACGCGGTTCGCGCTGGCTGCTCGGCAACCGGCCGCAGCCCGTCGCCATCGCGGAGACCATCGACCTGTTCCGGGACGGGGTCGAGCAGGTCTGGAACGACCTGCCCAAGCTGGTCCGGGGCGCCGACCTGGACTGGTACCACTCGATCCTCGACGAGCTGACGGCCGCGGGCGTGCCGGACGAGCTGGCGGTGCGGGTGGCCGGGTTCTCCTCCGCCTTCCCGGCGCTGGACATCGTGGCCATCGCCGACCGGACGGGCAAGGAGCCGCTGGAGGTCGCGGAGGTCTACTACGACCTCGCGGACCGGCTGCGGATCACGCAGCTGATGGACCGGATCATCGAGCTGCCTCGGGCCGACCGCTGGCAGTCCATGGCCCGCGCCTCCATCCGCGAGGACCTGTACGCGGCGCACGCGGCGCTCACGTCGGACGTGCTGAGCGTGGGGAACGGGTCCTCGACGCCGGAGGAGCGGTTCCGGGCGTGGGAGGAGAAGAACGCGGCGATCCTGGCCCGGTCGCGCTCGACGCTGGAGGAGATCCAGGGGTCGGACGCGTTCGACCTGGCGAATCTGTCGGTGGCCATGCGGACGATGCGGACGCTGTTGCGTACGCACGCATAGGGGTCGGTACCGCCGAGGGGCCGGCACCTGGTGGGTGCCGGCCCCTCGGCGTGGGGTCTTCGTCCTCAAGCGCCGACGGGCTGAACAGACGTCCTCAAGCGCCCGACGGGCTGGATCGGGTGAAGGTCTCGTAGGCCTTCACCACCTCCTTCGCCGGGCCGTCCATTCTCAGCGTGCCCGCCTCCAGCCACAGCGCGCGGTCGCAGGTTTCGGTGATCGACTTGTTGCTGTGGCTGACCAGGAAGACCGTGCCCGCCTCCGCGCGCAGTTCCTTGATGCGGTCCTTGCTGCGGCGCTGGAACTTCGCGTCGCCCGTGGACAGCGCCTCGTCGATCAGGAGGACGTCGTGGCTCTTGGCCGCCGCGATGGAGAAGCGCAGCCGCGCGCCCATGCCCGAGGAGTACGTGCGCATCGGCAGCGTGATGAAGTCCCCCTTCTCGTTGATGCCGGAGAAGTCGACGATCTCGTCGTAGCGCGCGCGGATCTGTTCGCGCGTCATGCCCATCGCCAGCCCGCCCAGGATCACGTTGCGCTCGCCGGTCAGATCGCCCATCAGCGCCGCGTTCACACCGAGCAGCGACGGCTGGCCCTGGGTGTGGACCTTGCCCCGGGTCGGCGGGAGCAGGCCCGCGACCGCCTTGAGCAGGGTCGACTTGCCCGAGCCGTTGGAGCCGATCAGGCCGATCGCCTCGCCCTTGTACGCGGCGAAACTGACCCCCTTCACCGCGTGCACCTGGCGTGCGCCGGGAGTGCGGCGGCGCGAGGTGAGGCGGCTGAGCGCCGAGGTCGCGCTGCCTCTGCCCGTACGCGCGCCGTTGACCGTGTAGGTGATGTGGACGTCGTCGACGACGACCGTGGGGACCCGGTGGTCCCCGGGGGTGTTCCTGTCGTCAGCCACGTCCGTAGGTCTCCTCGGCCTTCCAGAAGTACACGAATCCCGCCACCCCGCACAGCAGCGCCCAGCCGGCCGCCGCCGCCCAGGCCAGGTGCGGCAGCTGCTCCCAGGTGTAGCTGTCGATGAGCGCGTACCGCATGAGGTTGATGAAGAGCGCCGCCGGGTTGTACTCCAGCACCAGCAGTACCGCCCGCGGCACCCGGTCGCCGGCCAGCAGGTGGTCCAGGCTCCACATCACGCCGGACGAATACATCCAGGTCCGCAGCACGAACGGGGTCAGCTGGGCGATGTCCGGGGTCTTCGCCGTCAGACGGGCCATGGCCATCGACAGGCCGGTGTTGAACAGTGCCTGGAGCGCCAGCGCGGGGACGGCCAGCAGCCAGGTCGGGCGGGGGTACTGGCCGAACGCCAGCAGGATCAGGGTCAGCGCGCCGAGCGAGAACAGCAGCTGCTGGAGCTGCTGGAGGGCCAGGGCCACCGGCAGCGAGGCGCGCGGGAAGTGCAGGGCCCGCACCAGGCCGATGTTGCCGCTGATCGCCCGCGTGCCGGCAGTGATCGAGCTGCTGGTGAACGTCCAGATGAAGACCCCGGTGACCAGGAACGGGACGAAGTCCTCCACCCCGTGCTTGGTGTTCATCAGGACGCCGAAGATGAAGTAGTAGACCGTGGCGTTCAGCAGCGGCGTCATGATCTGCCAGATCTGGCCGAGCTTCGCCTGGCTGTACTGGGCCGTCAGCTTGGCCGTCGCGAACGCCGTGATGAAGTGCCGGCGCCCCCAGAGCTGCCGGATGTACGCGGGCAGCGACGGCCGGGCGCCGCTGACCTTCAGGCCGTGCCGGGCGGCCAGGGCCGCCAGCTCGCCGGGGGCATAGGCGGGGACGGCGGTGGCCGGGGCGTCCCCGGAGGGGGCGGTCACCGGGGGCGGGGCTGCTGTCTGGCTCAACGATCGACCGCTTTCGAGACCGATGGGGCGATGGGGGAGTGCGGGACGGTACGGTCCCGTGGGGACGCCCTCGTTGGGACGGGACCGTATCGTCGCAACGCCGAGAGTAGGACGCTTCTACGTCGCAACGCAACCGTTTCGTCGCGGCCGACTATGCTGCGGGCCATGACCACCGAACGGGGAACCCGCCGTCGTGCCCCCGCAGGCGCCGCCGTCCTGCGGGAGGACGTGACCGACGCCATCCGCGCCGCCGTCTTCGAGGAACTCGCCGCGGTGGGGTTCGCCCGGATGTCCATCGAGGGCATCGCCCGGCGTGCTGGGGTCGGCAAGACCGCCGTCTACCGCCGCTGGAAGTCCAAGCTGGCGCTCGTGCTCGACCTGGTCGCGGCCGTCGCCGCCCAGGGGATGCCCGCCCCGGCCACCGGTTCGCTGTACGGGGACGTGCGCGCCGTTCTGGAGCTGGCCGCGTACGCCCTGCGCCACCCGGTCGCCTCGCAGGTCATCCCGGACCTGCTGGTCGAGGCGGCCCGCAATCCGGAGATCTCCGAGGCGATCAAGGCAGCCCTGCTCGACCAGCAGCAGGGCGTCGCCGCCGTGGTCGTGCGGGAGGCGGTGGCCCGGGGGGAACTGCCGGAGGGAAGCGATCCGGACCGGGCACTCGATCTCATCGTCGGCCCGCTGTACTGGCGGCTCGTCGTCGTCCGGGGCGAGCTGCCCCAGGGCTACCTCGACGAGCTGGCCGCCTCGGCGGTGGCCGCCCTCCAGTACACCGGCTGACGCGACAGAGGGATCGTCAGCCCGCCGCCACCCGTGCCAGCACCTCGCCCGTGCGCGGGCTGAACGCCAGCACCGTCGCGTTCTCCGGCAGCCGCTGGTGGCGGGTCAGCAGCAGCCACCGCACCCCGTACCGGGCGGTGATCCCGTCCCGTCGGTCCTGCGGGGTCGACGTGTCGAGGTAGGCGGCCACCGCCCGGCTTCTCTCCCGCCGCTCCGTGGTCGCGAGCCCGGCGTCCGGCAACGCGTCGGCCAGCACGTACGCCCCGTGCCCGGCCAGCGCGTACATCGCCGGACGGCTGTCCGTGAGGACCACCTCGCCCGGGGGTACGTACGCGGTCGCCCAGGAGTACGGCTGCCCGGCCGCCTTCACGTCCCCGTCCGCCGGAGGCGCTGTCGTCCGGCTGTCGGTGGGGACGCGCGGGGCGGTGAGCCCGTTGTAGTACGGCCACAGCGCCGCCACGGTCACCGCGCACACCCCGGCGAACGCCCACCGCCACACGGTCGGCCGGATCCGGGTCCGCGTCCGGAACGCGATCAGGGCCAGGCATCCGATCCCCGCGCCGATCGCCGTCTGCGGGTGGACCAGCAGGACGAGCCCGAGCAGCACCCCGATCCCGGTCGCCTCGACCCACCGGGGCGACCGGGCGGGCGCCGGGTCACCGGGCTCCGCGAGCCGGGCGGCGACGGGACCGGTCCACGCCCACAGATGCAGGGTGACGGCGACCGCGAACGTGGTCGGCGCGCTCCAGCGGGCCGGGTCCGCCCAGTGGATCAGCCCCAGCGGTACGAGGAGGAGCACCGGCACCCAGCGGTTCGGAGTCAGCAGCCGGGTCAGCCGGCCGATCCCGGAGAGCAGGAGCAGCAGGTTCACCGACGCGGCCAGTGCCACGACGGACGGGCCGGAGAGCCCGGTGGCACGGGCGGCGAGACCCTGGAGCAGCGCGTACGGGGAGTAGTGCGCGCTCGCCACGGCGGGCAGGTCGGTCATCGGGAACGCCGGGTGCAGCAGGTTCACCCGCAGCCGTTCGACGACCGCCGCCTGGAGCCCGGCCTCGCAGCACAGCGGAGCCTGCCAGGCCGCCGCCGACAGCACCGCCCACAGCAGACCGCCCAGCACGAGGAACGGGGACGGCAGCCACAAGGACGGCCGGGCAGCCCCCTCGGCCCGGTCGCCCGCGGTCGCGGCGGTCGGGAGGTCGGCGGCGGAGGACGCGGCGGAGGCAGCGGAGAAGAGGGGCACACCTCATGGGTTCCGTGCGGCGGGCCCGTTCTCCCCGCCGCCACTCGTCCGAGGGATTCCGGGCGACGGGCCGGGGCCTACTCCGCGTCCGCCAGCAGCCGGTCCGCGACCCGGGCCGCCGCGCCGCCGTCGTCCAGGTCGCAGTAGTCGCGGCGGAAGCTCTCGTACGCGTCCGCGTGCCGGGCCGCCGACGTTCCCGTGTCACGCAGGGCCTGGGCCACTTCGTCCGTCGTCACCAGCAGCGGCCCCGGCGCCCGGGTCTCGAAGTCCAGGCAGAAGCCGCGCACGGTGTCCCGGTAGTGCTCCAGGTCGTACGTGTGGAAGAGCATCGGCCGGCCCGTCAGCGCGAAGTCGAACATCAGCCCCGCGTAGTCCGTCACCAGGACGTCGGCGATGAGGAGCAGCCCCGCCGCCCCCGGGTGGTGCGAGACGTCGAGCACGCCGGGCCCGGCCGGAACGCTGCCGGTGACGCGGGGGTGACGGCGCACCAGCACCGTGTGGCCCGGGCCGAGCGCCCGGGCCAGGGCGTGCGGGTCGAGCGCCGGGTCCCACCGGTATGGGCCGGGGACCGTCCGGTCGGCGGACGCGGCGGACGGGGGATGGGCCAGGTGGTCGCGGTAGGTCGGGGCGTACAGCACGACGCCGTGCTCCTCCGGGATGCCGAGCCCGCGCCGTACCTCTTCGGCCGTCTTGTCCCGTACCGGTGGGAACAGCACGTCGTTGGCGGGCGATCCGGCCTCCAGCACCTCGCCCTCGTACGAGAGTGACCGGCGCAGCAGGGGGGTGGCGAAGCGGCTCGGGGAGATCAGTACCGACCACTGGGCCGATCGCTGCGGCAGGGTGGCGAGGTGCTGGTGGTCGGCGTAGAGGGAGCCCGCGAGACCGGAGCCGAACCGGCCGAGCGGGGTGCCGTGCCAGGTCTGGACGACCGTCTGCCCGGGCCGCCGCTCGAACCAGGCGGGCAGCTGCTCGTCCGTGACGATCCGGCGGGAGCGCGCCAGAGCCTCGTACCAGGCGGGGCTGTGCACGGGGACGGCCCGCACGCCGGGCGGGACGTGGGTGATGCGGCCGGGGGTGGTACCGGTGACCCACAGATGTTCGGCGTCCGTGCCCCGGCGCACGAGCTCGGCGTGGACGGCGCGCGGGGAGTCGCCGCCCACGTACAGCACGGTGTCGCGGAGGGGGAGGGCGGGCGAAGCGCTGGGCGTGCGCGACGTCTCGGGCCTGCGCGGGCCGGGGTGGTGCGCCGCACGCAGGAGGCGCCTGCCGTACGCGCTTTGCCCGGCGGCCGGGAGGTCGGGCGGAGCGACCACGGACATCCGGTCACCGTGCCGCCGCTCCAGGCGCAGCGCGGTCCCGCCCCCGTTGCCACAGGGAAGCTGCGCGGCGGCGGAGCCGAGGACGCGGACGGGGCGGCCGTCCAGGCGGACCTCCCAGCGGCCCTCCGGGAGCGGCGGGGTGATCAGCGCGGAGAAGCGGAGGGAGGGGCGGGCACCCCGGGTACCCGGGGCACCCACAGTGCCGTTCGCACCGGTCACTTCGCCCTCCGCGACCGGGACCACCTCGTGCAGCGTCTCGTGGCGCAGGACGAGACCGCCGCCGGACGCGTCCGGCGCTGCCGCCACGCCCTGAGCCGGTGGGGCGTACGCCCCCGAGATCCTCAGGCCGCCCTCCGGAGTGGCTTCCACCCGGTCCGCGTACGGCGGCCCCGCCGGCTCCAGCACCAGGTCGCCCGCCGGGTCCGCGCACGCGGGCGGCGGCAGGTCCGGGGCGGCGGGCAGCGGGACGCGGGTGCCGTCGTCGAGCAGGAGCCGGGCCCGCCACCGCGCCCCGCCCGCCGCCTCGACCTCGCGGGGGACCCGGTGGTGCGTGGCGGGCGGTACGGCGGCGAGGTCGGCGAGCGGCACACGCGCGGTGAACGGGAGACCGTCGGACCCGGCACCCTCCTCGTGCTCCACCGCGCACAGGCGCTCGTCGACACCTTCGTCGCCCTCGCCGCACTCGCGGGTCAGCACCAGCCCCGTGGCCCTCGCCGTCCCGTCGAAGAGCCGGCCCGCGATCTCCAGCGAGGCCCCCGCCGTCCCGGTGGCGGCCGTCCGGTGCTCCTCGGCCCGGGCCCGCAGTCGCGACACCGTCAGCCGGAGCCGGCCGCCCCGGAAGTCCAGCACCGCCCGCCGCCCGTCGCCCAGGTCGTGCACCAGCGGCTGGTCCGCGCCCGCGTCCTGGGCGCGCACCGCGACCCGGCGGACCGTTCCGGGGGCGGCGAGGACCAGGCCCACCAGCCAGCCGCCGCTTTCGCCCGTCGCGGGAAGCCTGTCCGGGTCGAGGACCATCTCGAAGCCCGCGTGGTCGTAGTCGTGCAGCTCCTGACCGGAGTTCACCGTCGCCTCGGGCGCGGGAACCGACCGCACCGGCACCGGCCGCACCGCCCGTCCCCGCTCCGCCCGGACCATGCCCACCGTCAGCTGTCGGCGCGCCGACCCGGCCGGGAGGTTGCGCAGATACGCGTACCCGCGCAGCCGCAGCTTCCCGTCCGCGCCCCACCGCGCCTCCAGGAGCCGCGCGACCGCCGGGACGTCCCTTCCCGTGAGCCGGGCGCTCGCGCCGCGCACGCCCGGGTACACCGCCCGCCGCCGTCCCGGCAGGCCCTCGACGGCGAACGTGCCCGTCCCGTTGGCCCGTTCGAAGGCGAGCACCTCCAGCAGCTCCGCCAGGCGCCGCTCCCGTACCAGCCGCCACTTGATGCGCAGCTCCACCGGCAGCCCCTCCAGCACCCCGGGGCCCGCCCGGTCGACGAAGGCCCCCGCGCCCTCCAGGAACGCCGCCCGGTACGCCTCGCCGCCCATCGGCAGGCCGTCCAGGAAGTATCCGAAGTCGTCGCGGAGGCAGGACGCGTCGTACGCCCGCCGCCGGTCCGCGTCCCGCCCGCCCAGGAACGCGCTGACCTGCTCGCACGCGGCGATCCGGTCCCGTACGCCCGTCACGTCCGTACGCCGCCGGGTGATCGAGCCCTCCCGCACCCGCCAGTAGTAGACGTGCCCGGCGAGGACGTCGACCGAGCCCGCGAGATAGTGCGCGGGGATCATCACCGGCGTGTCCTCGTACAGCCTGCCCTCGGGGAACGCGAAGCCGTGCGCGTCCCAGAAGGAGCGCCGGAACACCTTGTTCCAAGCCACCCGATCGGCCAGCAGACGCGGATCCCGGGTGATGTGCGTACGCGACCGGGAGTCCGTCAGCCAGCGGTACTGCCAGGCCTGCTGCCGCCCCTGGCCGGTCAGCCGCCACACATTGCCGGTCACCAGATCGGAACCGGTCGACTCCAGGGACGCCGTCATCCGTTCGTACGCGTCGTGCACGACGATGTCGTCGCTGTCCGCGAACGCCAGGTAGCGGGCGGTGGGCGTGGTGTGCCGGACGCCGGTGTTGCGGGCCGCGCTCAGGCCCGCGTTCGGCTGCCGGACCAGCCGGAAGCGGTCGTCCCGGGCTGCGAACTCCGCGGCGATCCGGGCGCTCCCGTCCGTCGAACCGTCGTCGACCATCACCACTTCGATCGCGTCGAGGGTCTGCTCCGCCACCGACCGCAGGCAGTCCTCCAGGTAGGCCTCGACGTTGTGGACGGGGACGACGACGCTGAGGAGTGGTGGCTTCATGTCCTGGTCAACAGAGGGCGGGTCCCCGGGTCACCGGCGCTGACCCTAACGGGTGAACGCGGGGCGCCGGCCGCCCGAACCCGCGACTACGCTCAACGGCCATGCCCACCAGGCCCACCCGCAGGTCCCCCCGAGCCTCCGCGGCGTCCGTGAAGCGGTTCGTCCGCCGGCAGGCCATGCGGGCCGTCTACCGGACCGACCTGCGCCGCCCGCTCGACCCCGACCTCGCGGTCTACGGGGCGTACTGGAACCGGGGCGTCGCCTGCAACCCCGCCGCGATCCACGCCAAGGCCCGCGAACTGGTCCCGCACATCAGGGGTGTGTGGGTCGTCTCGTCCCGCCACCGCGACCGGATGCCGGCCGGGGTGCCGTACGTCATCGAGGGCTCGCGTCCCTACTGGCGGGCCATGGCCACCGCCACCTACCTGGTCAACAACTCCAGTTTTCCCGGTGGTTTCACCAAACGACCCGGTCAGCGCTATCTCCAGACCCACCACGGGACCCCGCTCAAGACCATGGGGCTCGACCAGCGCGCGTATCCCGCCCTCGCCCGGAAGACCGACTTCGACAAGATCCTCGCGCACGTACGCCAGTGGGACTTCAGCCTCTCCGCCAACCCGCACACCACCGAGGTCTGGGACCGCGTGTACCCGGCCCCGGAGGGTGCGTCCTACGAACATCTCGACCTCGGATACCCGCGCAACGACGTCTACTTCACCGCCACCGCCGACGACATCGCAAAGGTCCGCGCCGAACTGGGCATCGCCGAGGGGCAGATCGCCCTCCTCCACGCCCCGACCCACCGCGACTACCGCGACGGCTTCGTTCCCGACCTCGACCCGGAGCTACTGGCGCGCCAACTGGGCTCGGATTACGTGGTGTTGGTGCGCGCCCACTACTTCTACGGGCGGTCCGCCGGGGCCACGGGCCCTATGAGTACGGGGCGGGTCATCGACGTCACCGGGCATCCCCGGGTCGAGGAACTGTGCCTGGCCGCCGACGCGTTGATCGCCGACTACTCCTCCCTGGTCTTCGACTACGCCTGCCTGGACCGCCCGATCGTCGTCCACGCTCCTGACTGGGACGCCTACCGGGCCGCGCGGGGAACCTATTTCGACCTGCTCTCCGGGCTCCCCGGCGACACCCCGGGACCCGTCACCACCACCCCGGACGAGCTACGGGACGTGTTCCGGTCGGGGCGGTGGCGCTCCCCGGAGGCGGCCGCGCTGCGCACCGCGTTCCGGGAGCGGTTCTGCCCGTACGACGACGGGCACGCGGCGGAACGTGTCGTACGCCGGTTCTTCGCCCCGGCCGGGTGACCAGGGGCCGCGCCCGTCACCCGAATGGCGCAAGGCGCGCTCCCCGTGCCGGTTCCTCCGCCCCGCGCGGTCGTTGTGCCCGGCAGTTCGCTCACCCCGTGATGTTGGGAGACGTCCATGCACCGGTCCGCCTACGAGCAGATGGAACTCTGCGTCAAGGAGTATCTGCCCGTCGAAGGGCCCGCATCCGGTCACGGCGCCTACCGGGTCGTCGACCTCGGGTCGCGGATCTCCGGCAAGCAGACCCGCACCCACCGGGCGCTCCTCGCCCGGCACCCCGTCGACTACTTCGGGGTCGACGTCCAGGACGGCCCCAACGTCGACGCGGTGATGAAGAAGCCGTACCGCATCCCCGCCCGCTCCAACAGCGCCGATGTCGTCCTCTCCGGCCAGGCGTTCGAGCACATCCCGTTCTTCTGGGCCTCGATGCTGGAGATCGCCCGCGTCCTGAAGCCGGGCGGGCACGCGTTCATCACCGCTCCCTCCCGCGGCCACGTCCACGACGCACAGGACTGTTGGCGCTACTACCCCGACGGATTCCGTGCCCTCGCCGCCCATTCCCGGCTGGAACTGGTCGAGGCCTACACCGACTTCCCGCCGCAGAAGGGGATCTGGCACGACTACCGGGCCATCGACAAGAAGGCCGCCTACTGGGGCGACTCCGTCGGCGTCTTCCGCAAGCCGCGGCGCTACCCCCGGCTGACGATGTTCGTCGTACGGGAGTCGGCGGTGTGGTGGGCCAACCGGGTCGGCGGTGTGGACGGCGTCCCGCTGCCCCGGCCGGTGGACGGCCGCGACCGGTGCGGCAGGCCCGCCGTCCCCGCCCCCGTACCCGAGCCCGCGTCCGAACCCGCCTCCGTGTCCGCCCCGGCCCCCACTCCCGTGCCCGCCCCGGCTCCCACCTCCGTGTCCGGCCCCGGTACCGCGCGGTAATCAATGGCAGGTTGACGAAAAGTGACATGAGCCGCAAACCGCGCGTACTGTCCCGGGGCATGGCTTGGCGCAACGCCGTCAACGGCGTCCTTCAGCAGCTCACCGGATACCAGCTCAGGCGGGTCCCGGTGCCCGCCGCCCGCACCGCCCCGGCCGGCCCCGCTCCGGCACCGGCGGACCCCGCACCCGCCCCGAAGCCCCAGGCGAAGAAGCCCGCCCCGGCGTTCCCGGCGGACTACGACGACGAGGCCAAGGACATCATCCGCGCGGTCAAGCCGTACTCGATGACCTCACCGGAGCGGCTCAACGCCTTCATCCTCGCCACCCGGTACATCGCCCGGCACGACATCCCCGGCGACATCGTCGAGTGCGGTGTCTGGCGCGGCGGTTCGATGCAGGCGTGCGCCCGGACCCTGCTGTCCCTCGGGGAGACCGAGCGCGACCTCTACCTCTTCGACACGTACGAGGGGATGACCCCGCCCACCGCCGAGGACCTGCGGCGCGACGGCCGGCCGGCGCAGGAACTCCTGGACGCCCAGGGCAAGGACCGGCCGATCTGGGCGGTCGCCTCGCTGGAGGACGTCAAAGCGGGCTTCGGGCAGGTGCCCTATCCGGAGGAGCGCGTGCACTACGTGCGGGGGCGGGTCGAGGACACCGTCCCCGAGCAGGCCCCGGAGCAGATCTCGATCCTGCGCCTGGACACCGACTGGTACGCCTCCACCAAGCACGAACTGGAGCATCTTTACGACCGGTTGGTCCCCGGCGGGGTCCTGTTGATCGACGACTACGGCTACTGGCAGGGCTCGCGGCAGGCGGTGGACGAGTTCCTGGAGAAGACCGGGGAGCGGCTCCTCCTGCTCCGGATGGACGAGGGGCGGATCGCCGTCAAGCCCTGAGGTGAGTCCCTCGCCGTCGTGCCGAGCCCCGTGCCCTCCCGCGCGGGGCTCGAACGCGTCACCGGCGCGCCCCCGGGCGCCCGACTCCGCCCCTCCCGTCACTCGAACGGACCCCCTCGGGTGACCGGCGACCACGGCGCGGGTTGTATCCCATGGCCCCCGGCGGGCCCTTCACGCCCCCGAAGCCCCAGTCCCCGGAAGGATCGTGCGCCGCGATGGCACCCCGTCTCACCGTCGTCGTCCCCCTCTACAACGTCGAGGAGTACCTCGGTGCCTGCCTGACCTCGCTCGCCGAGCAGACCATGCCGGACCTGGAGGTCGTCCTCGTCGACGACGGCTCCACGGACAACGGCCCGGCGCTGGCACAGGAGTTCACGGAACGCGACCCGCGCTTCCGGCTGATCCGGCAGGAGAACGCCGGGCTCGGCGCGGCCCGCAACGCCGGGGTCCGCGAGGCCCACCCCGACGCGGAGTTCCTGACGTTCGTCGACAGCGACGACGTCGTCCCGCCCGGCGCGTACGCCCGGATGCTGGCCGAACTCGACCGCTCCGGTTCCGACTTCGCCACCGGCAACGTCCTGCGTCTGCGGGCCAACGGGGACCTCGAACAGTCCCCGATGTTCCGCAAACCGATGGAGAAGGCCCGCCCGGCCACCCATGTCACCCGGGACTGGATCCTGCTCGGCGACCGCATCGCCTGCAACAAGGTCTTCCGCCGCACCTTCTGGGACGAGCACGCCTTCGCCTTCCCGACGGGCGTGCTGTACGAGGACATCGCGGTCGTCCTCCCCGCCCACTTCCTGGCCCGCTCGGTCGACGTCGTCGAGGAGCCCGTCTACCACTGGCGCGACCGCGACGGCTCGATCACCACCCGGCGGGCCGTCCCCCGGGGCATCCGCGACCGGGTCACCGCCGTCACCACCGTCAGCCGCTTCCTCGCCGAGCGGTCATCCGGAGAAGGAGCGGCCGACGCCGCCGAGGCCAAGCGCCGCTACGACGCCCACGCGCTCTCCGGCGACCTCTGGCTGTTCATCGAGGCCCTGCCGGACGGCGACGCGGAGTACCACGAAGCCTTCATGGAGCACGCCGGCGCCTTCGCCTCCACCGTCGAACCCGACGTCTTCGCCTCGCTGCCCCTGCATCTGCGGGTCAAGTGGCAGCTCATCCGGGAACGCCGGCTCCCCGAACTCCTCGCCCTCCTCGCCGACGAGAGGAAGGACCGGGACACCTTCCACGTACGCGGACTGCTCCGACCCCGCGCCCACCACCCCGCCGTCCGCGCCCCGCTGCCGCCCGCCACCACCGCGCTCACCCCCGCCGATCTGCCCGTCCACGCCCACCTCACCGAGGCCGTCTGGCGGGACGGGCTGCTGCGTCTGACCGGGTACGCCTATGTGCGCAACGCCCCCGGCGGGCCCCCGCGCCTCGGGTGGCTGCGGTCCGGGAAGCGGCTGATCCCGTTGCGGCTGCGCCCCGCCGGCGGCGACGAGGCCACCGCCCGGTCCGGCCGCTCCCTGCACCGGTACGACCGTGCCGGGTTCACCGCCACCGTCGATCCGCGCACGCTCGCCGGAAAGGCGGGCGGAGGCCGTACGACGTGGAAGCTGGAGGCCGTCGTCGTCGGCGCGGGCCGGCCGCGCCGGGGCCCCATGCGGCTCGTCGGCACCCCGGCCCCGCCCGCCGTGACGTACACCGACGAGCGGACCCGTACCGTCCCCGTCCTGTCCGGCAACAAGCTGGAGCTGCGCACCGAACGCGTCGCCGCCGTCCTGACCGGGCAGTCGGCGGTCGAGGACGCCGTGCGCCTGGAGGTGAAGGTCCTCGGCGACGCCGGGCCGGTCGCCCTCCGGCTCACCGAATGGCGCACCAAGGAGGTCCGGGAGTTCGCCCTGCGCGGCTCGCTCGGCTCGCGGGCGGCGGACATCCCGCTCAGCGTGTTCCGGGGGGAGGACGACATCTGGGGCGTCCAACTCATCGGCGAGGGAAATCCCTTGACCGTTGCCGCCCGGTCCGACGGGCCGGACGGGGCCTATGCCCTGCCCGATGGCCGAGAGGTGTACGCGGCTCCCAACCCCTCGGGCGACCTCGTCCTCACCGACCGGGCCGTCCAGCCCGTCGTCACCTCCGCCGCCTGGGAGGGATCGGGTGAGCTGGTCCTCGAAGGGGCCTTCCCCGAGCCCACGGGCGCCGCCCACGAACTCGTCCTGCGCCACAGCGGTCACCAGGAGGAGGCCGTCGTCGGCGTGGAGCGGGGGGACCGCGACGGCTTCCGGGCCGTGATCGCGCCGGCCGCCGTCGAAGGGCCCGGCGGGGCGCTGCCGCTCGCCGAGGGGCGCTGGTACCTCTTCCTGCGCACACCGGGCGAGCGGGACCCCGAGGCGTACCGGCCGGTCCGGACGATCACCTCCCTGCACAGCACCCTGCCTCGCCGACAGCGGCTGGAGGGACGGGACTTCACCCTTCAGCGGCGCTACCACGACCGGCTCGTCCTGGAGTCCGGCAGCGCCCTCCCGGCCGCCGACCGGGGGCCGTACGGGCAGCGCGTCCGGCGCGAGCGGTATGCCGTACTCCGTACCGTCGCCCCGGCCGCGACGCGCCCCGCCGTCCTCTACTCCAGCTTCGACGGCCGCCAGTTCTCCGACTCGCCCCGGGCCGTCCACCGCGAACTCGCCGCCAGGGAACCGGACATCGAGCACCTGTGGGTCGTCCGCGACCAGCAGGCGGCCGTGCCCGACGGGGTCCGGCCCATCGCCCTGCACAGCGCCGAGTGGTACCAGGCGCTGGCCCGCAGCCGGTGGATCGTCACCAACACGCATCTCCCCGAGTGGTTCGAGCGGGCCGAGGGCCAGTGCGTCGTCCAGACCTGGCACGGCACCCCCCTCAAGCGCATCGGCCGCGACCTCGCGGGCACCCCGCACGCGGACGCCGCGTACATGGCCTCCATGGAGCGCCGGTCCGGCCAGTGGAGTGTGCTCGTCTCGCCGAACAGCTTCTCCACCCCCGTCCTGCGCCGCGCCTTCGGCTACGGCGGTGAGGTCCTGGAGTGCGGCTACCCGCGCAACGACCTGCTGTACGCCTCCGACCGGGCCAAGGTCGCCGCCGCCGTACGGGAACGGCTCGCGATCCCCGAAGGGCGGCGCGTGATCCTGTACGCCCCGACCTGGCGCGAGGACCGGCCCCGGAAGGCGGGGAGGTACGCCCCCGACCTCCACCTCGACCTGGAACACGCCCGCGACGTCCTCGGCGACGACCACGTCCTCCTGGTCCGGCGGCACTACCTCGTCGGCGGCAGCGTCCCCGACACCGACTTCGTGCGGGACGTCTCCCGCCACCCGGACGCCGCCGAACTGCTGCTGCTCAGCGACGCGTTGGTGACCGACTACTCCTCGATCATGTTCGACTTCGCGCAGACCGGCCGCCCCATGATCTTCCACACCCACGACCTGGCCCACTACCGCGACACCCTGCGCGGCTTCTGCTTCGACTTCGAGCACCGCGCCCCCGGGCCCCTGATCCCCGACTCCGCCGGGATCGTCGCCGCGCTCCGCGACCCGGACGCGGCCACGGCCGGGCACCGGGAGGCGTACGAACAGTTCCGGGAGGCGTTCTGCGACCTCGACGACGGGACCGCCGCCGCCCGGGTCGTGGACCGGATGCTCAAGGGGGAGCGGGCATGAGCGACGTCAGCTGTGTGATCACCGGCGGCGGGGACGGCGAGGGCCCGGGCGGGGCCGACGCCCTGCGGGCCTCCGTGGAGTCCGTCCTCTGCCAGTCGATGCGCGCCACCGAGGCTCTCGTCGTCCTCGCCTCCGCCGCCGACCCGGCCGTGCGCACCGCCGCCCGCGCCCTCGCCGCCCGCGCCCCCGAGCGGGTCCGCCTCGTCCACGCCGACCCGGCCGCCCGCACCACCGGGGCCCTGCGCAACGCGGGTCTCGACGCGGCGACCGGCCGGTACGTCCTGGTGCTCGGCAGCGGCGAGCGGCTCCAGCAGCACGCCTGCCGCAACCTCTGGCAGACGGGCGAGACCAGCCGCGCCGACCTGATCGCCGGCCGGTGGAGCCGGATCACCGACGAGAGCGGCAAGGAGCGGGAGCCGTCCTGGCAGGCGGAGCTGTTCGCCCGCTCCCGCACCCTCTCCCGCTTCACCGAGGCACCCGAACTCGTCGTCAGGGACGCCCTGGTGACCGGATTCTGTCTGCGCCGCGAGGCCGCCCGGCGGCACGGGCTGCGGTACGAGGAGGACCTGGCGCACGGCGAGATCCTGTTCGGCCCGATCGCCGCCGCGTCGGTCGGCCGGATCGCCCTGGTCCGCCGGCTGATCGTGACGGGCCGTGCCGACCCCGACCGGGCCCGCGACCTCGTCGCCCTGGTCGAGGCCCACCGCCGGGTCGCCAACACCCTCATCGCCCTCGGGCTGCCCGAGCTGCGCGAGGAGCGGGAGAAGGCGTTCCACCGGGATCATCTGGTGCCGCTGGTCCGGTCGTTCCCCGCGCTGCCCGCCGTCCGGCGCGACCGGGTCGCCACCACTGCCGCCCGCACCCTGACCGGGCCCGTCCCGCCGGAGCTGCCGCCGCTGGAGCGGGTCGCCGTGACCCTGCTGGGCCGGGGCGACGCCGAAGAGGTCCTCGCGGCGGCCTACGCGCTGAGCCGGCCCGCCACCGTGTGCGCGCCGCTGACGACGGGCGCGGACGGACGGGTCACCTGGGGCGGGGAATCGGAGGCGCCCGTCGCCGACATCACCGAACTCGGCCACCAGTACCGCCGGTTCGGAGAGATGCGGCTGATGAACCGGCTCACCCGCTGTGCCGCCGCCGACCACGGCCGCCTGCTCCTCGAAGGCCGTCTCGTGCTGCCCGGGCACACCGGGCCCGCCCCCGGCGCCCCCCTCGCCGCCACCCTGGAGTTCCGGGCCCGGGGCGGGGCGCGCGCCGTCGCGTTCCCGGCCGAGGTGGTCCGGCACGACGGGACCGGGATCACGTGGCGCGCGCGCGCCGACGTCGCGCGCCGCCTGCGCCCCGTCGGCGTCCGCGACACGGCGTGGGACGCGAGGCTGATCGTGGAGGCCGACGGGGTCCGGTCCGTCAGCGACCTGTTCGCCCCGCAGGATCAGGTGGCCGGAGCGGTCCGGTTCCCCGCGCGGCCCCGGCTCGGGCGGCTCGCCGGGGACACCTGGGAGCCCTACATCACCCTCAAGGACCACTTCGCGCTCCGGCTGACCGCCCGCCGCCGCCCGGCCCGCACCGCCCACCGCCTGATCCGCTACGCCACGCACTTCCGGCCCGCCCGCAAGGCCAAGCTCATCGTCCGCGCCCTGCGCAAGCGCCTGGACCGCTACCGCTCCCGCGGCTTCAAGGCCCCCGCCTACAACACCTGGCTCACCCGCCTCCCCGTCCGCCGGGGCTCCGTCGTCTTCGAGAGCCACATGGGCACCTGCTACGGCGACAGCCCGCGCGCCCTGTACGAGGAGATCCGCCGCCAGGGCCTGAAGCTCCACGCCACCTGGTCCTACGACCCGTCCCCGGCCGGTTTCCCGCACGACGCCCGCCTCGTACGCCGCTGGTCCTGGCGCTACCTGTGGGCGCTCGCCCGCGCCGAGTACTGGGTCGACAACCAGGGCTTCCCGCAGCAACTGCGCAAGCCCGACCGCACCACGTACCTCCAGACCTGGCACGGCTCCGCGTACAAACGCATGGGCTTCGACGAGACCCGCGTACGGCTCCAGAACGCCCCGCAGCGCGAACGGCTCCAGCGGGCCGTCGACCGCTTCGACCACTTCCTCGTCCGCTCCGAGCACGACGTGACCACCCTCGCCCGCGCCTACCGGCTGCCCGAGGAAAGACTCCTGCGCACCGGCTACCCGCGCAACGACGCCCTGATCGCGGAGCGCACCCGGGCCGAGACCGAGGGAAGGCTGCCACGCCCGCCCCTCGCCGCGGAGCTCGGGCTCGACGACCACAAGAAGACCGTGCTGTACGCCCCGACGTTCCGCGGCGGCCCGGGAAAGCAACGCAAGGCCAGACTCCTGCTGGATGTACGGGAGTTCGCGGAGCGGTTCGGCGACACCCACACCCTGCTGGTGCGGGCCCACTACCTGGAGTCGGCCCGGCTGCCGGTCTGCCCGCCCGGCACCGTCGTCGATGTCTCGCGCCACCACGACGTCAGCGAACTCCTCACCATCACCGACGTGCTGGTGACCGACTACTCCTCCATCATGTTCGACTTCGCCCTCCTCGACCGGCCCGTCGTGCTGTTCGCCCCCGACCTGGAGACGTATGCGGCCGAGCGCGGCAGCTACTTCGACCTGCGGGAGCAGGCCCCGGGACCGGTGACCGCGACCCAGGAGGAGCTGTTCGCCGCCCTCGCGGAACTGAAGAAGTCCGACACCCGGTACGCCGACCGACGTCGCGCCTTCGCCGAGCGGTTCGGCGTCCACGACCGGGGAGACGCGGCCCGCGCCACCGTCGCCGCCGTCTTCGGGCCCACCGCCTCCCGGGGCGTCCGCGACACCACCGACCACGACCGGGGGGCCGGCCGATGAGCCGCGACATCTTCATCGTCTCCAACAGCACCGACGAACTCGGCGGTGTCACCGGCTGGATGCACCAGACCGCCCGCCTCTTCGCGGGCCAGGGCCACCGGGTCCACACCATCGGCATCCACGCCTCCGACCTCAAGATGACGCTGCCCCGGCAGCCCGAACACCCGGTCACCGCCCTCTACCCCGCCCACCCCCCGGCCCCGTGGACCCCCCACGGCGTCCGCGACCGCTTCCGCATCCCCGCCCGGCGCAAGGAAGCCGCCCGGGCCGCTGCCAAGAAGCGGGCCGTCGGGCGGCTCTCGGAGCTCTTCGCCACCGCCCGGCCCGGCGCCGTCGTCATCGTCACCCAGGTCTGGGCGATGGAGTGGGTCGGGGAGGCCGACACCACCGGTCTGCGGGTCATCGGGATGAGCCACGAGTCCTACGACTACTCCCGCGCGAGCCACCGCTACCGCTGGATCAAGAACCACTACAAGGACCTCGACCACTGGCTCGTCCTCACCGAGGAGGACGCCGACCGGTGGGCCGGGGACGGCATGAACAACGTGGGCTTCCTGCCCAACGCCCTCTCCCGGCTTCCTCTCGTGCCCTCCCCGCGCACCGCGAGGACCGTCGCCAGCATCGGCCGGCTCACCGACCAGAAGGGCATCGACCTGCTCCTGGACAGCTGGGCCCTGGTCGCCCCCGCCCGCCCCGACTGGACACTGCGCGTCTACGGGGCGGGCGAGGACGAGGCCGCGCTGAAGGAGCAGTGCACGGGCCTCGGCCTCGACGGCTCCGTGGAGTGGATGGGCCGCACCGACGACGTGGAGCGGGCCCTCGCGGACGCCTCCGTCTTCGTCCAGTCCTCCCGGGGCGAGGGCTTCCCGCTGGCGCTGCTGGAGGCGATGGCGAGCGGCGTGCCCTGTGCCGCCTTCGACTGCGCGCCCGGCGTCCGCGAGATCGTCCGGGACGGCGAGGACGGGCTCCTCGCCCCGGCCGGGGACGTCGCCGCCCTCGCCGACCGGCTGCTGCGGCTCACCGGCAACCCCCGGCTGCGCGACGCGATGGGCGCGCGGGCCCGCTCAGGCGTCCAGCGGTTCTCCGAACCGGAGACCCTGCGCCGCTGGGAGGAGCTGTTCGCGTTCCTGGAACGCTGATCCCGCCCGGGCGGCCGTCGGGGTCAGCCCCCGACGGCCGCCCCGGCCCCGTCCTGCGCGGGCAGGGCCGCGGGCGTCCGGCGGGCCGAGAACGGCACCGGCAGCGGCAGCCCGTCCGTCTCCCCGAGGAAGACCCGCCGCACCACCCGCTCGGCGGCGTACCCGTCGTCGTACGGACAGAACCGGGCCCGGAACGCGGCCCGCAGCTGCGCCGAGCGGGAGCCCCGCCAGTGGTCCGTGGCGAAGATGTCGAACAGCTCGTCCTGGCTCCGGGCGACGACGCCGGGCGGGAACGCCGTGATGTCGAAGTACGTGCCCCGGGCCGCCTCGTACGCCTCGATGTCGTCGAGGTGCAGCACCACCGGGCGGTCCAGGTTGACGTAGTCGAACATCAGCGAGGCGTAGTCGGTGAGCAGGGCGTCCGAGGCGAGCGCCAGCGTCTCCACGGACCGGTGGGCGCTCACGTCGATGATCCGGGGATGCGGCGCCCGGCCCCTGCCTCCCGGACCGGCGGGACGCGGCGCCCGGGCGAGGATCACGAACTGCGGGCCCAGCACCCGGACCAGCCGCTCCAGGTCCAGGGTGGGCCGCTGGACCCGCCGGTAGTCGCGGGACACCGGGGCGTACAGCAGGGCCGTGGCCCCCGCCGGGATGCCCAGCGTCTCGCGCAGCCGTGCCACATCGGCCGGCCCGGTGCGGTGGTAGACGTCGTTGCGCGGCGAGCCGTACTCCAGCGTCGTGTACGCGGACGGATAGGCCCGTTCCCGTACGAGGGTGGAGTGCGGGTTGGCCGAGAGGGAGAAGTCCCAGGAGTCCACCGAGCGCAGCAGCTCGTCGAAGTCGGTGCCTCGGGCGGCGGCGGGCCGGTCCAGCAGATCGGTGCCCTCGGTCCGCAGCGGCGTGCCCTCGTGCGTCTGGAGCAGGGTCTGGCCCCGCCGCTTGACCAGCCCCCGGTCGAAGGACCCGTCGTTCACCAGATACGCCGAGCGGGCCAGCGCGGCCCGGTGGGCGAAGGTACCGGGTGCGAGATGCCGGGTGCCGGTCGGCACGGTGTGGGCGTCGACCGGCCGGCAGATCCAGGCCGTCCGCACCCCCGGGACCAGCTCGCGGACCTTCGCCTCGATCGCCGCCGGGCTGCCCGCGTACCCGCCGCCCCGGGCGGTGAACACCGCGTCCCGGGTGCGCAGCGGCAGCCGCAACTGGATCCGGTAGTGCGCCCGCAGTGCCGCGCCCCGGACCGCCCGGCGCAGGGCCGCCGCCCCTTTCCGCAGCCGGCCGCCGAGGCGCCGGGCCTCCGACAGGGCCCGGTAGGTGCGCCGCGCGCCGAGATGCATCAGACCGTGCCGCAGCAGGGCGCGGCGGGGAGCCGGGGCGCCGGGGGTGTGGTGGCGGCGGCAGGAGGCGGTGGCCCGGCGGAAGAACGCGGCGCGGCTGTGCAGCGGCAGCCGGTCCCGGGAGGCGAACAGCGCCGAGAAGTGGTCCAGCATGCGACGGAACATCACCGGTCGCCACAGGGCGAGTTCGGGGCGGGAGTCGATGAACGCGAAGACCCGGTCGTACTGGTCGAAGACGTCGAAGTGCTTCTCGCTGGTGGTGGAGAGGATGTTGCCGCGCCGCCGCTGCCGGTAGGAGACGCAGACCGCGTCCAGCACGGCGATCGAGTCGGCCGCCATCAGGACGGGGTAGGTCCAGGGGGTGTCCTCGTAGTAGCCGGGCGGGAAGGTGAACCCCTCGGCCTCGACGAACGCGCGGCGGTACGCCTTGTTCCAGACGACCATGAGGAGTTGCAGCAGCTCGGGGCGGTCGGTCAGCCGGAAGCGCTCGGGGCCGCTCTCGTCGAGATGGGCGGCCAGGACGTTGCGGACGCTGCGGCCCGTCCAGTACGTACGGGCGTAGTCGTACATCAGGACGTCGGGCCCGCCGGTCGTGTCGATCCGGTCGGCGATGGTCTGGAGGGCGTCCGGCAGCAGGGTGTCGTCGCCGTCGAGGAAGATCAGGTAGTCACCGGCCGCCCGGCCCATCCCGGCGTTGCGGGCCGGGCCGAGGCCGATGTTGCGGGGCAGGTGCAGTGCGGTGACGCGGGGGTCCCGGCGGGCGTACTCGTCGGCGATCGGTCCGCAGGCATCGGGGGAGCAGTCGTCGACCACGATGACCTCGTAGTCCTTGAAGGACTGGGCCAGCACGGAATCCAGACACGCGTGCAGATACGCCTGGACCCGGAATGCGGGCACGATGACGGAGAACCGGGGCACTACACATCCATGGGTCGATCGTTCGCGGAAATCCAGGCAGAGCGCAAACGTCGGATGGAATGACAGGGTTACGCCGGACGTGGCAATCGGGGGACCCGGACGCGGAAGCGGCCCGGTTCCGGGGAACCGGGCCGCTCCGTGTTGACGTACAGCCGTACGTTTTCGGCCGGGGCGCCTTCGAGGGCGTACGGCCGTGCGGTGCCGCCTACTTGACCGCACCCGCCATCACGCCGGAGACGAACTGCCGCTGGAAGGCGAAGAACACCGCCAGCGGGATCACCATCGACACGAACGCGCCGGGTGCGAGCACGTCGATGTTGTTGCCGAACTGGCGTACCTGCTGCTGGAGCGCCACGGTGATCGGCGGCGACTCGGAGTCCGCGAAGATCAGCGCGACCAGCATGTCGTTCCACACCCACAGGAACTGGAAGATCCCGAGCGAGGCGATCGCCGGACCGCCCAGCGGCATCACGACCCGCGTGAAGAGCCGGATCTCGCCCGCCCCGTCGAGCCGGGCGGCCTCCAGGAGTTCGCGGGGGATCTCCGCGAAGAAGTTCCGCAGCAGGAAGATCGCGAACGGCAGGCCGAACGCCGTGTGGAACAGCACCACCCCGAGCGTCGTCTCGAAAATCCCGATGGTGCCGAACAGTTCGGAGACCGGGATCAGCGCGACCTGCACCGGCACCACGAGCAACCCGACGACCAGCAGGAACAGCCAGTCCCGGCCGGGGAAGTCCATCCAGGCGAAGGCGTATCCGGCGAACGATCCGATCAGCACCACCAGCACCGTGGAGGGCACGGTGATCATGATGGTGCTGCCCAGCGAGCCGGTGATCGTCGAATTGTCCAGCAGCCGCTGGTAGTTCTCGAAGGTCAGCTCGGACGGGGCGGTGAAGATCTTCCACCAGCCGGTCGCCGCGATGTCCTGCGGACCGCGCAGCGAGGACAGCAGCAGACCGATCGTGGGCATCAGCCAGAACAGGGCGACCAGGACCAGGAAGACCCGCATCACCCCGCCACCCGCGCGGGCGGCGATCCGGGCTCCGAGGGACTGCTCGGCCTTCGGCGCTTCGGGGGCGCCGCCCGTCTTCCGGGAGACCGCCTTCTGGCGGCCGATGCGGGCGGTGTTCACGTCCGGTGCGCTGCTCATCGCCGTCCCTCCTTCCGGATCCGGCGGATGTTGACCAGCATCACCGGGATCACCAGCAGCAGCAGAAGCACCGCGATCGCGCTGCCGATCCCCAGGTCCGCGTCCGTGCCGAACGAGGACCGGTACAGCTGGAGCGCCAGGACGTTCGCGTCGTCCTGGGAGGAGCCCGGCGCGATGATGAACACCAGGTCGAAGACCTTCAGCACGTTGATCATCAGCGTCACCAGGACCACCGCCAGCACCGGCGCCAGCATCGGCACCGTGATCCGGCGGAACACCTGCCACTCGTTGGCCCCGTCCACCCGGGCCGCCTCCAGCAGTTCGCGCGGCAGCCCGGCCAGCCCGGCCGCGATCAGCACCATGGCGAACCCGGCCCACATCCACACGTAACTGCCGATGATCCCGGGCGTCACGAGGGACGGGCCGAGCCAGTCGACGCCGTTGTACGGCTCGCGGAAGTTGTCGGCCGGAAGCTGGAGTTGGGCCCCTTCCGCCGAGGCGGGCAGGGTGAACACCCCGTCCGCCCCCGCGGTCGCGGTGGCGACGACCTCACCGTCCTTCACCGCCTCGACCTTCAGGCCCTTGAGCCCCAGCTCCTCCGGGTCGACGACGTTCGGCTTCCCGCCGCCGCCCCGGGTGAAGTCCAGCCACGCCGTGCCGGAGATCGTGTCCCCGGAGGCCGCGGGCGCGCCCTCGGCCGGCCGCGCGTCGCCCGGCATCTTCGCCGGGGCCACACCGACCAGCGGCACCCGCAGCGGCTCACCCGCCCGGATCGGCTCCTTGGACAGATACGTCCCGCCGACCGCCTTCTTCAGCGGGTGGACGGGCAGCGGGCGGGCCTTCGGGAAACCGGCGGACTCGTTGAACGTGTCGTGCACGCTCACCGCCACCGCGTTGGCGACCCCGCGCTCGGGGGCCTGGTCGTACACCAGCCGGAAGATGATGCCCGCCGCCAGCATCGAGATCGCCATCGGCATGAAGACGATCAGCTTGAACGCGGTGCCCCAGCGGATCCGTTCGGTCAGCACCGCGAAGATCAGCCCCAGCGCGGTGGCGACCGTCGGGGCGAAGACCACCCAGATCGCGTTGTTCTTCACCGCCATGAGGATCGTGTCGTCGGTGAACAGAGAGATGTAGTTGTCGAACCCGGCGAAGCCCGTACCGGCCTGGTCGAAGAACGACCGGTAGACCGAGTACCCGATCGGGTAGAGCACCAGCGCACCGAGCAGCACCAGCGCGGGCAGCAGGAACACCGCCGCGACGACCCCGCGGGTGCCGGTCACGTTCCGGCCGGGCTTCTTCGGGTCGGGGGACGGGTTCGGACTCGTGTCGTCGGCGGGGGGCGCCGCACCGGCGCCCCCCGCGGTCGCTGTCGTCACGGCGTCAGCTCTTGTACGCCTTGACCGCTTCGGACTCCAGCTTTTTCTGGGTCCCCGCGATGTCCTTCGGGTTCTTCAGGAAGTCCTGGAGGATCTTCCACTCGCCCGCCCCGGGCGTCCCGCCGAACGACTGCGGGGCCTGGTCGGACATGTCGAACCGGACGGCGTCGCCCGCGTCGATCAGCGCCTGCGCCATCGTGCGCTGCACCTCGTTGGGGTACGCCTTCAGGTCCAGGCTCTTGTTCGGGGAGATGAACCCGCCCGCCTCGGCCCAGATCTTCGCAGCGTCCGCCGACGCCAGCCAGGTCAGCAGCGCCTGCGCGCCCTTGCTGTCCTTCAGCGCCACCGCCGCGTCTCCGCCGGTCACCACGGGCGAGTCCGCGCCGACCGCCGGGAACGGGAACACCTTGGCGTCCGTACCGATCTTCGCCTCGGTCTGCGCGATGTTGACGGCGACGAAGTCACCCTCGAAGACCATCGCGCCCTTGGGCTGGTCGCCCCCGGTGAAGGTCTGCGTCACCGAGGCCGGGAACTCCGTCTGGAGCGCCCCGTCCGCCCCGCCCGCGATCAGCTCCGGCTTCCCGAACAGCTCGGCGAGCGTGGTCAGCGCGTCCTTCACGGACGGGTCGGTCCACGGGATCTCGTGCTTCGCCAGCTGGTCGTACTTCTCCGGGCCCGCCTGCGAGAGGTAGACGTTCTCGAACCAGTCGGTCAGCGTCCAGCCGTCCGCGCCGCCCACCGAGACCGGGGTGACGCCGGAGGCGCCCACCGTCTCGGCGGTGGTCAGGAACTCCTTCCAGGTCTTCGGCTCGCTCGCCCCCGCGTTGTCGAACGCGGCGGCGTTGTACCAGATCAGGGACTTGTTGGCGGCCTTGAAATACACCCCGTACTGGGTGCCGTCGACCGCCCCGAGGTCCTGCCAGACCTGGGCGTAGTTCTTGTCGAGCTGGGCCTTCGCCTCGGCGCCGACCGGCTTGGCCCACTTCTTCGCGGCCGCCTGCTGGATCGCGCCGACCTGCGGGATCATCGCCACGTCCGGCGGCTGCTTGCCCGCGATCTTGGTGCCCAGGAAGTTGATGATCGGGTCCTGCGCCGGGACGAACGTGACATCCGCGCCCGTACGCTTCTCGAACTCGTCCAACACCTTGGTGAAGTTGGCCTGCTCGGGTCCGGTCCAGACCGCGGCGACGGAGACCTTCTCCCCGTCCAGTTTCGGCAGCTCCACCGTGGCTGCGCTGTCCGTGCCCTTGCCGGAGTCGTCACCCGTCTTCTTCTTGCCGTCGCCGTCGCCCCCGCAGCCGGTGAGCGCCAGAGCGCCGACCGCCGCGAACACGACTGCGGTCCTGCGTATCGAGAAGGTTGTGCGCATTCCTGCCCCGTCTCTTCCGTACGGGCCCGGCCACCTCGCAGGCCCGGACCACGTCGTCCGTGCGCACAGTCCTACGCCCGGCGCACGGGCCCCGCAATACCGCCGGAGGTCCCAACACGCCGATCGTGATCGCCTCGTGACGTCATGTCAGGGCATGTCGGAAGCCTGCCCGGGCAGGGGAAGGGGCGGGTTCCCCGGAGCGGCGCCCGATGGCGTCAGGTGGTGAACGGCACCAGCGCGGGCAGCCGTTCGGCGTTCACCGAGCGGGCAGCGCGTTCCAGGGCGCTGGCGAGCAGCGCGAGGTCGGTCGGCCCGTTGCCCAGCTCCCGGACCGGGCGCCGGGTCGGTGGATCGCCCATCCGCTCCCACTCCAGCGGGACGACCGTCGGCCGGAGCGTCGCCGTACGCGGGATGCGGCCGGTGACCCTGCCGCCCTGGAACGGCGTCACCCGGCCGTCCGGATGCCCCAGCCTGCCCCGGCCGGGGGCCGGTTCGTCCGGGGAGGGCGGCAGCGCCGGCGCGTCCAGCACGATGCGCAGCCGGGCTCCCCGGGCCAGCTCGGTGTCCTCGGTGCGGTCGGGGCGCGCGGAGGTGGCGACCAGGTGCACCCCGAGCCGTCCGCCGTCCCGGGCCACGGCCTCCAGCGCCCGCACCACGGAACCGGCGGCGGGCCGGCCGGGTGAGCCGAGCGCCGGGGCGACCAGCGCGTCGAAGTCGTCGGCGAGGACGACGAGGCGGGGCAGCGGGGACGGGCCCGGGTCCGCGGAGCGGGCGGCGGCCGGGCGCAGCCGCAGGGTGCCGCTGGCCGGGGAGTCCAGATCGCCCCGGCGCTCCGCACCGCTCGGCGGACGCTGGCCCACGACGCGGGGGGCGGGCCCCCGCTGGGCCTCCTGCTCTCCGAAGCGCTCGTGCCAGGCCGCGAAGTCCAGCTCGCCGAGCAGCTCGGCGCGCCGCTTCAGTTCGCCGCCGAGCGCCTGCGCGAACTCCCGCATCCGGACCGGGTCGGACGCCACGAGGTGGGTGAAGACATGCGGCAGCTCCGTACAGGGGAGCAGGCCTTCGCCGCGCTCGCCCTGTTCGCCGCCGGAGCCGTCGACGAGGAGGATGCCGAGCCGATCGGGCCGGGCCGCGGAGGCGAGCGAGGCGGCGACGGCCCGGAGCAGCTCCGTGCGACCGCTGCCCGGGGGCCCCTCGATCAGCAGGTGCGGGCCCTCGTCGGCGAGATCGACACTGAGGGGGCCCCGGGGGCCGGCCCCGAGGACGAGGACGGGCCGGCCGGCGTGGACGGTGGCGGGGGCGGCCCCGCCGGAACCGGACGCCGGGGTGGTGGCGTCGCCCCGCTCCCGGGCATCGACGCCTGCCTCGGAGCCGGAGCCGGAGCCGGTCCCCGCACCGCGCCCCGGTCCGGAACGCTGGGCGCCCAGGTGGGGTGTGCGCTCGGAGTCGCGGGAGTTCGCGCGAGGGTACGGCGTACGGCCGGAGTCGCGGGTGTCGAGCGAGGGGTACGGCGTACGGCCTGAGTCCCTGGAGGTCAGGGGCGGGTACGGGGTGCGGCCCGGGTCCGGGGCGCCTGCGGCCGGGTACGGCGCGCGGCCGGAGTCGTGGTGCGGGGAGGCCGCCGTGCGCTGGGGGCCGACGCGCGGGCCCGCGCTGAGGGTGCGCCCGGAGTTGGGGCTGTCCAGTTCGGTACGAGGCTGAGGCGCGGCGGCCGTCCGGGGAGCCGAAGCGCCCGGCTGGGCCTCCGCCGTGGACGCCCAGCGGGCCATCAGCGACGCCGGGGTGGCCCGGGCCAGCCCCAGCTCGTCCAGCAGCCGGGCGGACGGCGGCAGCGCCGCGGTCGTCGGCCGGCCCGCCAGCGCGGCCGAACCTTCCTCGCGCAGCGGCGCGAGCGCCCGCCCGAACCGCTCGGCCCAGGCCGCCGACACCGCGTCCACCGCGGCCACCGTCCCGTGCCCGGCGGCCTGCCCGCCCGCCGTACGCAGCAGGCGCAACGCCGTGGCGACGTCGCCGCTCAGCATCGCGACGGCCCCGCACTCCCGGAAGGCGATGGAGCCGCGGCAGGCGGCCTCGTACGTCGCGGCCACCGGTGAGGTGGGGGAGGCGGCCGGGGTCTCGGCCAGGCAGATCAGATGGATCCCGGCCGCCGCGCCCGCCCCGGCCAGCCGCGCCGTGGTCTCGCGCAGGAACGCCGTACCCGGGTCGCCGTCCAGGACGACCACCGTGTGCGGGCCCGTGTGGGCGCGGGCGGCCTCGGCCACCGCCGCCCGGTCCAGATGCGGCCAGCCGGGACCGAGGGGGCCCTCGTCGAGGCGGCGCACCAGCTCGGCCGCACGGGCCTCCGCCTGCTCACGGTCGTACGCGAGGAGCAGTCGGCAGTCCTGCCCGTGCGTCGGGCGCAGATGCGGCAGCCACCCCAGCCAGGACCACTCGCGTCGCCGCTCCTCCAGCGTGCGGGAACGGTCCGTGGAGATCAGGACGATCTCCAGGTCGAACGGCGAGTGCAGTGCGGCGAGCTGCGCCACCGTCGCGCGGGCCAGACCCGCCAGCCGGGCGCGCGGACCGGCGAGCCCGAGCGAACCGGCCTCCCGCAGCCCCACGGTCACCGGCACGGCGGGCACCTCGGCCCGGTCGGTCGTGCCGAGCCGCACCACCAGGGCCTCCGGGTGGGTCGGGTGGCGCTCCCAGAGGCGGGGCCCCGGTCCGAGCGCGGTCAGCAGCACGGCCGCGGGGTCCGGCCAGGTGCCCTCGGGGGCGGAGGGCAGCGCGGAGAAGGGGGAGCCGGGGGAGGCCGGTGAGGAGAGGTGCCCGGCCCCGGACGGCCCGCCCACCGGATCGGCGGACCCGCCCGGGACGCCCGAGGAACCCGCGGCGGAGCCGGGCCCGCCGGAGCCCCGCGCCCCGGAGTCGTGGGCGCCGGTTCCGTACGGAGGTGATCCGTGAGCCGCCCGGGTGCCCGGAACGGCCGGAGTGAGGGCAGGCCCGTACGCGTCGGCTCGCCGGGCGGCTCCGGCCGCCGGGCGCGCTGTCTGCTCGCCCTTCGCACCGCCTTTGAGCCGCCTCGCCCAGGCCCCTATGCCGCGCCGGGGCGACGGAGCCTCGGCGGACTCCTCGCCGCGGGCGTGGGTGTCGCCGCCCGTGCACGCGGACGGACCGGCCTCGGCGTGCTCCTGCCAGGAGGCCGCCTCGTCGAAGGACGGCTCCGGGTCCCCGTACGCCCCGGAGGGCCCCGAGGAGGCGAACGGGGACGGGGCGGGCGTGCCGTGAGCGGGGCCGGGGGCCCGGCCGCCCTGGTCGGACGCGTGTGCGGCGAGGGGCGCGCCCGTGTCCCGGCCCGGGGCGGCCGCCCCCGTCTCGGCGCGGGCCACCCGCAGATGCCCCTCACCGTCCGGGGCGGTCGTCAGCGTCGCCGGACGGGAGCCCGAGGTGAGGCGGAGCGTGGATTCGCCGAGCCGCAGCAGCGCGCCGGGGGTGAGGCGGACCGGCCGCTCACGCACCTCGACGCCGTCCAGCGAGGTGCCGTTCGTCGAACCGAGGTCGGCGACCGTGACCCGGCCGTCGTCGGCGACCGACACCGCGCAGTGCAGCCGGGAGACGTCCGGGTCGTCCAGCGGAACGTCCGCGTCGGCGGAGCGGCCGATCCGGATCTGCCCGCCGTGCAGCAGGTGGACACCGCCCGCGTCGGGGCCCGCGACCACATGGAGCTGGGCCGGAACGGCGTCGTCCGTCGCCTCGTCCTCGCCGGGGACCTGGAGCGAGAGGACCGCGCCGTCCACCAGGGGCGGCTCGCCCAGCGCGATGCGGTGGCCGTCCAGCCGCTCCCGCCCGGCGAAGAGCACGACCGCCCCGCCACCCAGGGAGCTCTCGGGCCCCGACACGGCGGCGGCCAGCTGGGAGGCCACGGCGGCCAGCGCCGTCCCGGCGGGTGCGGTCACGAGCACGTCGCAGGTGCGCGCCGGGGTCTGGCCGCTGCGCGGCGCGAGGACGGTCAGCCGGATCTGCATCGCCGTCAGCGGTCCCTTCTGCGCGGGGTGCCCGGCAGGGGAAACGCCCTGTGATTCCCCCCACCCGGCACGGACACGTCGTCCGTACAGGTCGTCACGGACCGTGGGACTCCGAGTCCACAGATCCGTGCTGGAGGCATCCTCGCACCTGCCGCTGACAACACGCCCGGCGGTCACCTTTAAATGATCTTGAATGGTCGGCTGTGGGCGCAAAAGTGTCTGCTTGCGTCCGGATCCCGCCGCTCGGAGGGTTTGCCAGGAGTTATCCGCCGCACGCCGGGCGGCGACCCGCGCCGGATCCCCGAACGCCTGGCCGTCCTGTGATCAGCTGTCCGGCAACCTTCCGCCCGGTCTCCGCGTCTTTCCTCGAAACGTGAGCCCCCGGTGCCCCGTTCGGCGGCATTACAGTGGGCCGGAACATTCGGGCGGGCCGGGGGGACCGCAAGCCACGATCAGCAGGGAGCGCATGACGTGCGGCCGGTAGGCAGCAAGTACCTGCTCGAGGAGCCGCTCGGGCGCGGCGCCACGGGCACCGTCTGGCGAGCCCGCCAGCGGGAGACCGCGGGCGCCGAGGCAGCCGTCGCGGGTCAGCCCGGCGAGACCGTGGCCATCAAGGTCCTCAAGGAAGAGCTGGCCAACGACGCCGACGTGGTGATGCGGTTCCTCCGGGAGCGCTCGGTCCTGCTGCGGCTCACGCACCCGAACATCGTGCGCACCCGCGACCTCGTCGTCGAGGGCGATCTCCTCGCCCTGGTGATGGACCTGATCGACGGCCCCGACCTGCACCGCTACCTCCGGGAGAACGGCCCGCTCACCCCGGTCGCCGCCGCCCTGCTCACCGCGCAGATCGCGGACGCGCTCGCCGCCAGCCATGCCGACGGCGTCGTCCACCGCGACCTCAAGCCCGCCAACGTGCTTCTCGACGAGCGCGACGGCGGCATGACCCCGATGCTCACCGACTTCGGCATCGCACGCCTGGCCGACTCCCCGGGCCTGACCCGGACCCACGAGTTCGTCGGCACGCCCGCCTATGTGGCCCCGGAGTCCGCCGAGGGCCGCCCGCAGACCTCCGCCGTCGACATCTACGGCGCCGGGATCCTGCTGTACGAGCTGGTCACCGGCCGTCCGCCGTTCGCCGGGGGCACCGCACTCGAAGTCCTGCACCGGCACCTCAGCGAGGAGCCCCGCCGGCCCTCCACCGTCCCCGGACCGCTGTGGACGGTCATAGAGCGCTGCCTGAGCAAGGACCCGGACCGGCGGCCCAGCGCCGAGAACCTGGCCCGTGGTCTGCGTACGGTCGCGTCGGGCATCGGCGTCCACGCGACCTCCGCCCAGATCGCCGCCGCCGAAGGGGTGGGCGCCCTGCTCGCCCCCGACCCGGCGCCCACGGCCGTCCCGGACACTCCCGGCGCGGCCGACCCCACGCAGGTGCTGCCGAGCAACGCGGGCTCCTACGACCCCGCCGCGGCCACCAGTGTGCTCCCGCAGACCGGCCCCGGCGGGCAGGGGCAGGGCCCGGGCGGCAGCCAGGGCCACCCCGACCCGACCGCCGTCATGCCGCCCGTGCCGCAGCGCCCCGACGGACCGCCGCAGCCGGACGGCCCGCACCCCTGGCAGTCGCAGCTCCAGGCGGCCCGCGACCGCAACGAGCAGACCCAGGTGCAGTACCTGGACCCGAGCCAGGACCCGCTGCGCCGCCGCCCTCAGCGCCAGCAGCAGCCGCCGCAGCAGCCGCCCCAGCGGCAGCAGCAGCCCGCGCAGCGCCGGCAGCAGCCGCTCCAGCAGCAGTACCCGTACCAACCGCAGCAACAGCAACCGCAGCGCTACCAGCAGCCGCAGCAGCCCCAGCGGCAGCAGTACGCGCCCCCGCAGCCGCAGCCGCAGCAGCCGGCTGCCCGGCCGCCGCGCGAGCCGCGTCCGCCGCGGCAGCGCGGTGCCAACCCGATGCGCATCCCCGGGCTCGGCTGCCTCAAGGGCTGTCTGTTCACCCTCGTCCTCCTGATCGTCGCCGGCTGGCTGATCTGGGAGCTGACCCCGCTCCAGGACTGGGTCGCCCAGGGCAAGGGCTACTGGGAAGCGATCGGCGACGGGATCGGCAAGGTCTCCGACTGGCTCTCCGAGCTCGGCGACAGCGCCGGAGGATCGGGCGGCGCCTGACCCGTACGCCGAAGGGCCCGGCGCGGCCGGGCCCGCCTCACGACCGGTCCCTGACCCGCAATGTTGTCTCTTTGTCGACTTCTCCGGGCCCATTCCGCCCGGAGAAGTGAAGGTCGGTGCCATCCTGGGCGCGTGACACCCCGAACGCCGCGTAACTTTGTCGACCGGGGGTCCACCGCCAGCCGCTGAGGGAGCAGTCTTGGCACGGAATATCGGCAGCCGGTACACGGCCCACCAGATCCTGGGGCGCGGCAGCGCCGGCACGGTATGGCTCGGCGAGGGGCCCGAGGGCCCGGTCGCCATCAAGCTGCTCCGTGAGGACCTCGCGTCCGACCAGGAGCTCGTGGGCCGCTTCGTACAGGAGCGCACCGCCCTGCTCGGACTCGACCACCCGCACGTGGTCGCCGTCCGGGACCTCGTCGTGGACGGAAACGACCTGGCCCTGGTCATGACCCTCGTACGCGGCACCGATCTGCGCACCCGCCTGGACCGCGAGCGCCGCCTCGCGCCGGAGGCCGCCGTCGCGATCATCGCGGACGTGGCCGACGGGCTGGCCGCCGCGCACAAGGCCCAGATCGTCCACCGGGACGTCAAGCCGGAGAACATCCTGCTGGACATGGAGGGCCCGCTCGGCCCCGGCGGCGCGCACCCGGCGCTGCTCACCGACTTCGGCGTCGCCAAGCTGATCGACACCCCGCGCCGCACCAAGGCCACGAAGATCATCGGCACGCCGGACTACCTGGCCCCCGAGATCGTCGAGGGCCTCCCGCCGCGCGCCGCCGTCGACATCTACGCGCTCGCGACCGTGCTGTACGAGCTGCTCGCCGGGTTCACCCCTTTCGGCGGCGGCCACCCCGGCGCGGTCCTGCGCCGCCACGTCACCGAGACCGTCGTCCCGCTCCCCGGCATCCCCGAGGAGCTCTGGCAGCTGCTGGTCCAGTGCCTGGCCAAGGCCCCCGCCTCCCGGCTGCGCGCCTCGGAGCTGGCCGTACGGCTGCGCGACCTGCTGCCCCTGCTGGCGGGGATACCCCCGCTGGAGGTGGACGAGCCGGGCCCCGAGGAGAGCGACCAGCAGCCCGCCGCCTACGACGAGCAGCAGTACACCCCGGCCGCCGAGGAGCCCCGCCGCCGCGGGGCGGTCCCGCTGGTGCCCGGCTCCGCCCCCGACTCCAACCGGGACACCCACACCAGCATGCGTGTGCCGGCCCCGGACGAGCTGGCGGGCGGCCCTCTCGGTACGGCGCGCGCCCCCCGCGCCCCGGGAAGGCCCCGCCCCGGCTCCGCCCGGAACAAGGCGGCGTCCGTCCGCAAGCGCCGCATCACGCTGGGTGCCGCCGCCGTGCTGCTCTGCGGGGCCGTCGCGGTCGGCGGGTGGCTGGCCACCGGTGGCGGCGACGGGGGCGGAGCGCCCCAGGACAGCGAGAACTCGGCCCCGGCGACCCCGTGAGCGCGCCCCCGGCCCGGGCCGGTTTCCGGCCGGTTCCCGGGTGAGGGCAAGCTTCATCCGCCCAGCCGTTACGCTGGACCCGTGGCAGTCGTCGATATTTCCGAAGAGCTGAAGTCCCTCTCCTCGACCATGGGGTCGATCGAGGCCGTCCTGGACCTGGATGCGCTGAGGGCGGACATCGCCGCGCTCGAGGAGCAGGCAGCGGCACCGTCCCTGTGGGACGACCCGGACGCGGCCCAGAAGATCACCAGCAAGCTTTCGCACCTCCAGGCCGAGGTCCGCAAGGCCGAGGCCCTGCGCGGCCGCATCGACGACCTCGAAGTCCTCTTCGAGCTCGCCGAGGCCGAGGGCGACGCCGACGCGCAGGCCGAGGCCGAGGCCGAGCTGGAGTCGGTGAAGAAGGCGCTGGACGAGATGGAGGTCCGCACGCTCCTCTCCGGCGAGTACGACGCGCGCGAGGCCCTGGTGACCATCCGCGCCGAGGCCGGCGGCGTCGACGCCGCCGACTTCGCGGAGAAGCTCCAGCGCATGTACCTCCGCTGGGCCGAGCAGCACAACTACAAGACCGAGGTCTACGAAACCGCGTACGCCGAAGAGGCCGGCATCAAGTCGACCACCTTCGCCGTCCAGGTCCCGTACGCCTACGGCACCCTCTCCGTCGAGCAGGGCACCCACCGCCTGGTCCGCATCTCGCCCTTCGACAACCAGGGCCGCCGTCAGACGTCCTTCGCGGGCGTCGAGGTGCTCCCGGTCGTCGAGCAGACGGACCACATCGAGATCGACGAGTCCGAGCTGCGCGTGGACGTGTACCGCTCCTCGGGCCCCGGCGGACAGGGCGTCAACACCACGGACTCCGCGGTGCGTCTGACCCACCTGCCCACCGGCATCGTCGTCTCCTGCCAGAACGAGCGCTCGCAGATCCAGAACAAGGCGTCCGCGATGAACGTCCTCCAGGCGAAGCTCCTCGAGCGCCGCCGCCAGGAGGAGCAGGCCAAGATGAACGCGCTCAAGGGCGACGGCGGCAACTCCTGGGGCAACCAGATGCGTTCGTACGTCCTCCACCCGTACCAGATGGTCAAGGACCTGCGTACGGAGTTCGAGATGGGCAACCCCGAAGCGGTCTTCAACGGCGAGATCGACGGCTTCGTCGAGGCGGGTATCCGCTGGCGCAAGCAGCGGGAGAAGTAGCTTCAGCGGTACGGAGGTTGGGCCCGGACGGGGAACTGTCCGGGCCCTCCTGCGTTGGGGAGGATCTGTGCCCGATACGTCACAGTCACGCTTCCGAATAGCCGTCAACACCCCTCATATCGGTGCCTAGTGCACGGAACGGCCTTGACGTAATCCTTAACTCTGGCCAGGGTGCTAGAGCAGCATGCGTATGCCTGGGGCGGGTGTGTACCGGGGGCGGGGCGGGGTGACCACGACACGACGTGGCCTTGCCGAGAGCGATACCCCCAGGGCCCGCTGCCCGCATATGGCTGCTCCACTGACGAGATCGGCTACTGGGGGTAGCAACAGATGACGAAGAAGACGCGTGTTCGCGTCGCGCGGATAGCCGCTGGTGCGGTTATTGCCGCGGGTGCCTCGCTGACTGCGGCCGGCGCGGCGCAGGCGCTGGAGATCGGCGTCGACACCGGCGTCGCGGACGTCAACGTCCAGGCGGACCTGCTGGACGCTGACGACCCGATCGGCGGTGCCGACCCGGGCGGCGCCGCGGGCGAGACCACCACGGGTGAGACCACCGGCGAGACCACGACCGGTGAGACCACCACGGGCGAGACCACGGGTGAGACGTCCACCACCGGTGAGACCACGACCGGTGAGACCACCGGCGAGACCTCGACCACGGGCGAGACCACGACCGGTGAGACCACCGGCGAGACCTCGACCACGGGCGAGACCACCACGGGCGAGACCACCGGCGAGACGTCCACGACGGGCGAGACCTCGACGACCGGTGAGACCACCACGGGTGAAACCACCGGTGAGACCAGCACCTCGGGTACCACCGGCACCACGGGTTCGACCGGCGCCACCGGCTCGACCGGCACCACGGGTTCGACCGGCTCGACCGGCACCACTGGTACCACCGGCACCACCGGCACCACCGGCGGCGACCAGGGCGGCACCAGCTCCACCGGCGGCTCCACCACCGGTGGCGACGACACCGGCTGCACCGTCGACCTCGACGGCGCCGAGTGCACCGACAACACCGACACCGACAGTGTCGGCAACAAGCCGGTCGAGCAGAGCAAGGGCAAGGAAGAGCTCGCCGAGACCGGTGCGGCCGAGACGACCTTCCTGGTCATCGGTGCCGCGACGATGATCGCGGGCGGCATCGGCTTCCGCATCCTGCCGCGCCTCGTCGGCGGCGGTCGCACGGTCGCCTAGTCAGCGGCGGGCCGCGGCGGACCGTACCGGTGCGTAGAGGGCGCAGGTCAGGCCCGTACGCACTCCCGTACACGGCACGGCACGGCATGACGAAGGGCCCGGGAGGGCGTACAACGCCTCCCGGGCCCTTCTGCGCGCCCGAACCGCTCAGGCGGCCGTACGCATACGTCTGTCAGCCCCGACGGGGCGATGAGGGGCGGCCCCAGGGGCCGTACGAGCGTGCGGGCCCGGATCTCAGGCAGCCTGGTGGGCCAGCAGCGCGAGCGCCGTCAGCAACACCACCATCAGGGCGATCAGCATCGCCGGGCTCATCCCGGCCAGCGGGCCCTGGCCCTGCTCCTCCAGCATCTGCTGCCGCACGGCACGGCAGACGCGGCAACGGCCCTCGCTCACGGGCGCCGCGCAGTTCGCGCACACCAGTCGGTCATAGGTCATGCGCATTCCTCCTCCCGCGCGGCGGAGCCGCTTGCCTGCTTTCTCTCCGCACAACGCTCACGGAAACGCAACCGTTCCCCCCACCACTGTGCCAGCTCGCGGCGATTTCGGCGCGGCCCGCCGGACAAGGTCCGGCACGACCCGTTTCGTACCGTGGGGCGATTCGCCATATAACACCCATTGCCGGACGCCGCCTGCACGCGTGAGCCCGGTTCGCGTATGGTCACGCTCACCTACTCCCGGCCGACCGTGGTGCATCCGTGATCCGATTCGACAACGTCTCCAAGACCTACCCGAAGCAGACCCGACCGGCTCTGCGCGATGTCTCGCTGGACATCGAGAAGGGTGAGTTCGTCTTCCTGGTGGGGTCCTCCGGCTCCGGCAAGTCGACCTTCATGCGACTGATCCTGCGCGAGGAGCGTGCCAGCACGGGCATGGTCCATGTGCTCGGCAAGGACCTCGCGCGGCTGTCCAACTGGAAGGTGCCGCAGATGCGCCGCCAGCTGGGGACGGTCTTCCAGGACTTCCGCCTGCTGCCCAACAAGACGGTCGCGGAGAACGTGGCCTTCGCGCAGGAGGTCATCGGCAAGCCGCGCGGCGAGATCCGCAAGGCCGTGCCGCAGGTCCTCGACCTCGTCGGCCTCGGTGGCAAGGAAGAGCGGATGCCCGGCGAGCTCTCCGGTGGTGAGCAGCAGCGTGTGGCCATCGCCCGCGCCTTCGTCAACCGCCCCATGCTGCTGATCGCGGACGAGCCGACCGGCAACCTCGACCCGCAGACCTCGGTGGGCATCATGAAGCTGCTGGACCGGATCAACCGGACCGGCACCACCGTGATCATGGCGACCCACGACCAGAACATCGTCGACCAGATGCGCAAGCGCGTCATCGAGCTCGAGCAGGGCCGTCTCGTACGCGACCAGGCACGCGGCGTCTACGGCTACCAGCACTGACCGAGGGGCTCCGGCCCTTCGTGCATTTCGAGCATCGAGTACTGAAAGGACGCCATGCGCGCCCAGTTCGTCCTGTCGGAGATCGGCGTCGGTCTCCGCCGCAACCTCACGATGACCTTCGCGGTCGTGGTCTCCGTCGCCCTCTCGCTCGCCCTGTTCGGCGGTGCGCTGCTGATGCGCGAGCAGGTCAGCACGATGAAGGACTACTGGTACGACAAGGTCAACGTCTCGATCTTCCTCTGCAACAAGAACGACGCCAAGGACATGCCCAAGTGCGCCAAGGGGGCTGTCACCAAGGAGCAGAAGGCGGAGATCAAGGCCGATCTGGAGAAGATGGACGCCGTGGAGACGGTCCACTTCGAGACGGTCGACGAGGCGTACAAGCACTACCAGGAGCAGTTCGGCGACTCCCCGATGGCGGGCAACATCACGCCCGACCAGATGCAGGAGTCGTTCCGCGTGAAGCTGGACGACCCGCAGAAGTACAAGGTCGTCGCGACGGCCTTCGCCGGGCGGGACGGGGTGCAGTCCGTCCAGGACCAACGGTCCATCCTGGACAACCTCTTCGAGCTGATGAACGGCATGAACGTCGTCGCGATCTACGTGATGATCCTGATGCTCGTCATCGCGCTGATCCTGATCGTCAACACCGTGCGCGTCTCCGCGTTCAGCCGGAGACGTGAGACGGGCATCATGCGCCTCGTCGGGGCCTCGGGCTTCTACATCCAGGCCCCCTTCATCATGGAGGCGGCCGTCGCCGGTCTGATCGGGGGCGTGCTGGCCTGCGCCATGCTGCTCGGCGGCCGGTACTTCCTGATCGACGGCGGTCTCGCCCTCCAGGAGAAGCTGAACCTCATCAACTTCATCGGCTGGGACGCCGTCCTGACCAAGCTTCCGCTGGTGCTCGCGATCGGTCTGCTGATGCCCGCCGTCGCCGCTCTCTTCGCGTTGCGCAAGTACCTGAAGGTGTGACATGTGCCCCCTGGGGCGCACGGGCGATCGCCCGTGCGCCCCAGGGGGTTTGTCCTAGACTCGTCGCCATGTCGGGCTCCGCTCAACGCTTCGGGCCCCGCGGTCGTCGCCGCGGGGCGGCCCTGACATTGGTCTTCGGGTGTGCGCTCGCCACCGCCGCCGCGACCGGTTCGCTGCCGCAGGAACCCGAGCCCGGGCCCGGTCCGCAGACCCGTGCCGTCTCCTCCACCGTCGCCCCGGTCGACCACGACGAGATCGAGGACGCCGCAGCCGAGGCCGAGGCCGACGGCAAGTCCGTGAAGGACGCCGCCGAGGAGGTCGTCAGCCGCAGCGGGGACCGCTGGGGCGCGGTCTACGACCAGCGGGAGTACGAGGAGTTCGAGCAGGCGCTCGACGGCACCTACACGGGCGTCGGGCTCTCCGCCCGGCGCACCGGCAGCGGCGAGGTCACTGTCTCCCGCGTCCAGCCCGGCGGCCCCGCCGACCGGGCCGGCATCCGCACCGGCGACCTGCTGCGCACCCTGGACGGCCGCGCGATCGGCAAACGCCCCGTCGCGGAGGTCGTCGCGTTACTGCGCGGCGACGGTACGGGGGCGGCCGAGGGCAGCCGGGTGGAGCTCGGGCTCGTCCGGAAGGGGCGGAGCTGGACCGAGACCCTGGAGCGGGCCCGGCTGACCACCGAGGCGGTCACCGTGCGACGGCTGGGGGACGGGCCCGCGTCGGCGGTCCTGGTCAAGGTCGCCGCCTTCACCAAGGGGGCGGGGGCCGACGTCCGGGACGCGGTCCGGGACGCCCCCGACGGGGCGGGGATACTCCTCGATCTGCGCGCCAACTCCGGCGGACTCGTCGCCGAGGCCGTCGTCGCCGCCTCCGCCTTCCTGGACGGCGGCCTGGTCGCCACGTACGACGTACGCGGGGACCAGCACGCGCTGTACGCCGATCCGGGCGGTGACACGGACCGGCCGGTCGTCGTCCTGGTCGACGGCGGCACGATGAGCGCCGCCGAGCTGCTGACCGGCGCCCTCCAGGACCGGGGCCGCGCGGTCACCGTCGGCTCGCCCACCTTCGGCAAGGGCTCCGTGCAGATGCCCAGCAGGCTGCCGGGCGGCTCGGTGGCCGAGCTGACCGTCGGCCACTACCGCACCCCGGGCGGCCGCAACGTCGACGGCAAGGGCATCACCCCTGACCTCGTGGTGGGGGAGCGGGCCCAGCAGCGGGCCGAGACGGTATTGAGTGGCCTCGGGGGTGGGTCGTAGTGCGAAAATGACCGCACTATGGCGAAGGAAAAAGACACCGGGCGCAAGATGATCGCGCAGAACAAGAAGGCGCGGCACGACTACACGATCCTCGACACCTACGAGTGCGGTCTCGTCCTCATGGGGACGGAGGTCAAGTCCCTGCGCATGGGGCGGGCCTCCCTGGTCGACGGCTTCGTGCAGATCGACGACCACGAGGCGTGGCTCCACAACATCCACGTCCCCGAGTACGTCCAGGGCACCTGGACCAACCACGCGGCCAAGCGGAAGCGCAAGCTGCTGCTGCACCGGGCCGAGATCGACAAGCTGGAGTCGAAGTCGCAGGAGACGGGCCACACCATCGTGCCGCTCGCGCTGTACTTCAAGGACGGCCGGGTCAAGGTCGAGATCGCGCTCGCCAAGGGCAAGAAGGAGTACGACAAGCGGCAGACGCTCCGCGAGAAGCAGGACACGCGGGAGACGAACCGCGCCATCGCGGCGGCCCGCCGACGGCAGCGCAGCGCCTGAGGCCCCCCTCGCGGGGAATACGCTGGCATCGTCCGGCGTTGGTCACGTACGATGGGCCGTGCACCTCAGCGAAGGTGCGTGCGTTGAAAAATCAACATGGGGATGATCGGTTTCGACAGCGGATGTCGAAGCAGGGGAAGCGAGTCGAGGAAGCGGCAATGATCTCGTAAACCATATGTCGCAAACAATAATCGCCAATTCCAAGCGCGATTCCTCCGCCTTCGCCCTCGCTGCCTAATTAGCAGCTAGCGAAGACTCTGCGGAGTGTCAGCCCGGGAGTGATCCCGACCCGGATCCTGGCATCAACTAGGGATCTAAACTTCTCGGCCCGGCCACGGGGCCGAGAAGGAAATCAAACAGTGGCTGGGCCTGTCGGAGGCTTGTTCGCGTGACCTCCGGGGCCGAGAAAAGCGTAGCGAACTGCACTCGGAGAAGCCCTGGTTCCGCACCGTTGGACGCGGGTTCGATTCCCGCCATCTCCACCACCCCATGTAAGCCTCCGCCCCGCGAGTTCACTCGCGGGGCGGAGGCTTTTCGACGGTTCGGCCTCCTCGGACAGCTCCAGGTCGATGCGGGAACAGCCGCCGACTCGGCCTCTCCCAGCCATCCGTCCAGGTCAACTCCCCTTTGGTGGGGCAGTTTTCATCCGCCGTACCAGGTCGGGCGAAGCCGTTGCGGCCGTTCCCGCGCCCGCGATGACGAGCGCGAGGGCCGCCGCGGACAGCGGGGCCGCATAGCCGGCGACCGTCCCCGCGTGCTCGACCAGCCAGCCGCCCACCGCCGCCCCGGCCGCGACCCCGCCCAGCAGCGCCGTCACCGAGAGCGTCATGCCCTCGTTCAGCTGCTCCGGGCGCGTGGCCCGCTGGATCAGCGTCATGCCCGTGACCATCGTCGGCGCGGTCGCCGCCCCCGCCAGCAGCAGGCAGAGCGCCAGGACCGGCAGGGAGGCCGACCCGGTGGCGGCCAGCAGCGGCAGGGACATCAGGGTCGTCATCGCGGCCAGGCACAGCAGCAACCGGAGGCGCACGTTCCGGGCGGGCCGCAGCGAACCGTAGAGCAGACCCGCCGCGCACGAGCCCGCCGCCTGGAGCGCCAGGATCGCGCCCCCGGCATGCGCGATGGAGACCACCTCCATCGACCCGAACACCGCCCCCGTGGCGAGGAACACCGCCAGCAGCGCGGGCATCCCGGGCGTGCGCAGGGGTGAGGCCACCGCCCTCGTGCGCGGGGTGACGGGTGGTTCCGTGGCGCGCTGGGCGGCGAAGATCAGGACGCCGGTCATCAGGAGCACCGCCCCCACCAGCGTGCCCGCCTCCGGGAACAGCGCCCCGCAGAGCGTCGCGGCCAGCACCGGGCCCAGCATGAAGCACAGCTCGTCGGCGGCCTGCTCGAAGGAGTTCGCGGTGTGCAGGGCGGCTGGATCGCCCCGGTGCAGATGCGCCCAGCGGGCCCGGGACATCCCGCCGGTGTTCGGGGTCGTCGCGGTCGCGGCGTACGCGGCGAACAGCGTCCAGGCCGGGGCGTCGTGGTACACGCACAGCACCAGGGCCAGCGACCCCAGTACGGCGAGCGCGGTGGCGGGCACGGCGACACGCGCCTGCCCGAAGCGGTCCACCAGCCGGGCGGTGAACGGCGCGACCACCGCCGTGGCCGCCAGGCCGGTCGCGGTGACGGCGCCGGCGAGGGCGTACGAGCCCCGGGACCCGGCGATCATGATGACCGCGCTGACGCTGAGCATCCCCATCGGCAGCCGGGCGATCAGATTGCCCGCCGTGAAGGCGCGGGCCCCGGGCGTCGCCAGCAGTCGGAGGTACGGATTCGAGGCAGGCCGCGCCCGCCGAGGCGCGGCGCTCGTCGGCGCGGAGCACGGGGCCGCGATCAACTGGCCGCCGGAGACGGCGAGGAGGGGAGCGGAGGCCGTGGCGGGCCGGGGCGCGGGCACCGGACGGGCGCGCGGACCTGTCCGGGCCGGAACGGCGGAGCCGGCGGACGGTCGCGGCGGGACGGCGGGCCCGGCCGGGGTGTGCGGGACGGGCCGGGGTGGGGTCTTGGGGCGGGCGGCAGGGGATATCGGCATACGGACCAGGCTCGCCGTGCCCCGTCGTCCGGGTCCAACACCTTCTGCGGAGCGATTCACGCGTACGGGTTGTGAATGCGGTCCCGCGCGGTAGATTCGCGGCGTGCCTCCCGCCGACACCGACCCCCGACTCCTGCGCGCCTTCCTCGCCGTCGCCGACGAACTGCACTTCACCCGGGCCGCCGCCCGGCTCTTCGTCGCGCAGCAGGCGCTGAGCCGGGACATCCGGCGGCTGGAGCGCGAGCTGGGCGCCGAGCTGTTCGTCCGGACCACCCGCCAGGTCGCACTCACCCCGGACGGCGAACGCCTGCTGCCGTACGCCCGCCGGGTGCTCGACGCGCACACCGAACTCGCCGGGGCCTTCAGCGGCGCGCCCGCCCGGCCGCTGCTCGTGGATCTGAACAGTGACGGGGCCACCGCCGCCCGGGTGCTGGGGCGCGCCCGCGAGCTGGTGCCCGAGTGCGAGCTGATGGCCCGCTTCGAGTCCGGGCTCACCTGGGCCGCCGCCGAGATCCTGGCCGGCCGGCTCGACGCCTCCTTCGGCCGGGCCGCCGGGCTGGCCCGCGCCGTGCGGGCGGGGCTCTCCACGCACCCCGTGCGGTACGAGCCGATGGCCCTGATGCTGCCCCTGTCCCATCCTCTCGCCGAGCGGGAGACCGTCGCCCTGGCCGAGCTGTCCGGCGAGACCGTCTACGCGGGGGCCGGCAACGAGCGGACCCGGGAGTGGACCGACCTCGCCGCATCGCTGTTCGCCGAATGGGACATCGCGATGGCTCCGCCCGTTCCGCTCGCCGTGGGCGTGGCCGAATTCCAGCGGGTCATGGAGAAGGGCGGGCACCCCGTGCTCGCCGTCGTCGACTTCCCACCGCTGCCCGGGACCGTCCTGCGCCCGCTCGTCGACCCGGTTCCGCTTTCGCCGGTGTCGCTGGTCTGGCGGAAGGGGCTGCGGCATCCCGGCGTAGACGCGCTGCGCAACGCTACTGACCAGTTGGCCCTTGCCGAGGGGTGGCTGGACCTGCCGTCCGGGGCCTGGTTGCCGGAGTCCGATCTGTCACTGATGCGCAACCGTTCCTGATCAACTCCGTTCAGGGGCACTTGGGCGTCAACTCCGTGCGCTACATTCATCCTCCGGGTGCATGGACGCCAGGTTCGTGGAGGGGTGGGGGCCCAGTCCGACAGTAAAGAACCAGTCAAGTTCGGTGTGCCTGATTCATTGAGTGGGGGATGGGCTGCACCTGTGGACAATTGGCGCGAAGGCATGAGAACCGGGCATACGCACGAGCCCAACGACGCGACGATCCAGCTCGACGGACTGGGCCGTCAGCTCGCCGAACTGCCCGGCGAACCCGCCCCGCCGGAGAACTCCGACGGCCCCGTCTTCGTCGACGAGAGCGGCCGCCGCAGCAAGACCTTCCGACGCCTCGGCTGGGTCCTCGCCACGGTCTGCACCGGTTACGCCGTGACGCTGGTCTTCGCCGTCCTCGGCGGAAACTCCAGCGCCCCCTGGCTGCCCCTGTCCGGGCCCAAGGAGGCGGCGAAGGCGGAGCAGGTCGAGGACCTTCCCGAGACCGGCACCGTCGACGACGGCCTGTCCGACGACGGCGCCCCGGAGCCGGGGCCCAGCGCCTCCGGATCACCGGCGGCCGGAGTCTCCGGCGCCCCCACGGGCGCCACCCCGTCGGCCACCTCCGTGGTCGTGCCCGCCGGTTCGGCGGACCGCCCCTCCGCGTCCGTCTCCGCGGACCCGTCCCGCCCCGCCACGGGCGGTGGCAGCGGCGGAGGTGGAGGCGGCGGCGCCACGAAGCCGGCCCCCACGACCTCGGCCGCCGAACCGCCGGTCCACCCCACGCCGCCGCCCGCAGAGCCGGAGCCGACCGAACCGACGGCCCCGCCCGTCGAGGACCCCGAACAGCCGGTGCAAGAAGAGAGCGCCCCGTAAATGAACTCCCCGCCACGCGGGGCAGGAACGGCAAGGACGGCAGGAGGCGTAAGGCGTCACGTGGCCGGAGCCGACTCAGGCTCCCCATGCGCTACCTCCTGCCGACGACCCTTCTCGTCGCCCTGCTCGCGATGCTGATGCTGCGCGGATACGTGCACAGCGAGATCCTCGCCGACCACCGGGTCCGCGACGCCGCCCCCACCCATCAGGTGCCCGAGGACGTCCTGACCGGCGGTCCCGTCATCGACGCCCGCTCCGGTGACGCGAAGACCCTGCGCATACCCGACCGCCGGATCGTCCTGACCTTCGACGACGGACCCGACCCGGTGTGGACGCCGAAGGTGCTCGACAAACTGAAGGAGTACGACGCCCACGGCGTCTTCTTCGTCACCGGCAACATGGCCGCCCGCCACCCGGACCTGGTCCGGCGGATGGTGGAGGAGGGCCACGAACTCGGCCTGCACACCTTCAACCACCCCGACCTCTCCTACCAGTCCACCGCGCGCATCGACTGGGAGCTGTCGCAGAACCAGCTGGCGCTGGCGGGCGCGGCCGGGGTCCGCACCTCGATCTTCCGGCCGCCCTACTCCTCCTTCTCGGACGCCATGGACAACAAGTCCTGGCCGGTCACCGAGTACATCGGCAGCCGCGGCTACCTCACCGTCGTCAACGACACCGACAGCGAGGACTGGAAGCGCCCCGGGGTCCGGGCCATCGTCGAGCGGGCCACGCCGAAGAACGGCAAGGGCGCGATCATCCTGATGCACGACTCCGGCGGCGACCGCTCGCAGACCGTGGCCGCCCTCGACACCCTGCTGCCCGACCTGAAGGAGAAGGGCTACACCTTCACCCGCCTCACCACCGCCCTGGACGCCCCCAGCGCGCACACCCCGGTCACCGGGTTCGCCCTGTGGAAGGGCAAGGCGTTCGTCTCCGCCGTCGCCGTCTCCGAGCGGATCACCGGCGTCCTGGTCGTCGGGCTCGCCGCCATCGGCGCCCTGGTGCTGGCCCGCTTCGGCCTGATGCTGCTGCTCTCCTTCCTGCACGCCCGCAAGGTCCGCCGCAGGAACTTCAGCTGGGGCGAACCCCTGCGCCGCCCGGTCTCCGTCCTGGTCCCCGCGTACAACGAACGCGAGTGCATCGAGGCGACCGTGCGCTCCCTGGCCGCCAGTGAGCACCCCATCGAGATCATCGTCATCGACGACGGCTCCACCGACGGCACCGCCGACCTCGTCGAGGCCATGCGGATGCCGCACGTACGGGTGGTGCGCCAGCGGAACGCGGGCAAGCCCGCCGCCCTCAACAACGGCATCCGGCACGCCCGCTACGACATCGTCGTGATGATGGACGGCGACACCGTCTTCGAACCGGCCACGGTCCGCGAGCTGGTCCAGCCCTTCGCCGACCCCCGGGTCGGGGCCGTCGCGGGCAACGCCAAGGTCGGCAACCGCGACTCCCTCATCGGCGCCTGGCAGCACATCGAGTACGTGATGGGCTTCAACCTGGACCGCCGGATGTACGACGTGCTCGGCTGCATGCCCACCATCCCCGGCGCGGTCGGGGCGTTCCGCCGCGAGGCCCTGGAACGGGTCGGCGGGATGAGCGAGGACACCCTCGCCGAGGACACCGACGTCACCATGGCCCTGCACCGGGACGGCTGGCGCGTCGTCTACGCCGAGAACGCCCGCGCCTGGACCGAGGCCCCGGAGTCCGTGCAGCAGCTCTGGTCGCAGCGCTACCGGTGGAGCTACGGCACCATGCAGGCGATCTGGAAGCACCGCCGCGCGGTCATCGAGCGCGGACCGTCGGGCCGCTTCGGGCGGGTCGGCCTGCCGTTCGTCTCCCTGTTCATGGTCGTCGCCCCGCTGCTCGCGCCGCTCATCGACGTGTTCCTGCTGTACGGACTCGTCTTCGGCCCGACGGGCAAGACCGTGGCCGCGTGGTTCGGCGTCCTGGTCGTCCAGGCCGTCTGCGCCGCGTACGCCTTCCGGCTGGACAAGGAACGCATGACGCACCTCCTCTCGCTGCCGCTCCAGCAGATCCTCTACCGCCAGCTCATGTACGTCGTGCTGCTCCAGTCCTGGATCACCGCGCTCACCGGCGGCCGGCTGCGCTGGCAGAAGCTGCGCCGCACCGGCGCGGTGGAGGCCCCCGGCGGCGTCTCCGCCCAGCGGCGCGGCACCGGGTCCGTCCCCGAGCGGGGGCCCGTCGGATGAGCGCCGCCACCGTGCCCGCCGGAGCCCCCGCGGCGCCCCCCGCCACGAAGGGGAAGCCCGGCCGGGACCGCTATCTCGACCTGCTCCGGACGATCGCCCTGGTCCGGGTGGTGATCTACCACATCTTCGGCTGGGCCTGGCTGACCATCCTGTTCCCCTCCATGGGCGTGATGTTCGCCCTGGCCGGCTCGCTGATGGCCCGTTCGCTGGGCCGCCCGGCCCTGGGCGTCATCCGGGGCCGGATCCGCCGCCTGCTGCCGCCCATGTGGGTGTTCGCGCTCGTCGTCGTACCGATGATGTTCGCGCTGAGCTGGCAGCCGGTGAAGGAGGAGGGCGCGTGGTGGTTCATCAAGCTCGCCTGGTACGTCTTCCCGGTCGGCGCGCCCCCCTTCCCCTGGTCCAGCGGTGACCGGGCCGGTCTGCTGGAGGAGACCTGGGCGGTCCAGGCGGCCGGGCCCCTCTGGTACATCCGCGCCTACCTCTGGTTCGTCCTCGCCTCGCCCCTGCTGCTCCGGGCGTTCCGCAGGCTGCCCTGGGCGACGCTGCTCGCCCCGCTCGGCCTGACCGCCGTGATCGGCACCGGCCTGGTGACGATCCCGGGCGAGACCGGAAACGCGCTGAGCGACTTCGCCGTGTTCGGCTCCTGCTGGATCCTGGGCTTCGCCCACCACGACGGGCTGTTCACGGACGTGCCGCGCTACCTCACGATCTCGCTGGCGTCGATCGTCATGGGCTTCGGGCTGTGGTGGGCCTCCGGGCACCTCACCGCGGACGGCTGGGACCTCAACGACATCCCGCTGGCCCAGGCGACCTGGTCGCTCGGCTTCTGCGTGATCCTGCTCCAGTACGCCCCGTCCTGGCAGGAGCTGCCCGGCCGGCTCGCCCGCTTCGACCGGCTGGTCACACTCGCCAACAACCGGGCCGTGACGATCTACCTCTGGCACAACCTGCTGATCCTGGCGACGATCCCGCTGCTCGACCTCCTCTGGGAGATCCCGTACGTGGACGCGCACCTGGGATCGGCGGTCGAGGCCGGGTACACCCTGCTGATGACCCTGCTCGTCTGGCCGCTGATCGCGCTCATGATCGTCGCCGTGGGCTGGGTGGAGGACGTCGCCGCCAAACGCCGGCCCCGCCTCTGGCCGGACGGCAGACGGTAGCGGGCACCGCATCTCACCGGGCCGGGAACGGCCCGGTGAGAGCAAGGTTGCGCACCGGTCACCTCGCGGCACCACGCCGAAACGCGGGCTCCCTAGCGTCGGGAACAACACCCCGACCCCCTGTGGAGGCGCGTGATGGCAGGCCGTTGGATCGAGACCTGGGAGCCGGAGGACGAGACGTTCTGGCGGGAGAAGGGCGAACGGGTCGCCCGCCGCAACCTCTGGTACTCCGTGCTCTCCGAGCACATCGGATTCTCCATCTGGACCCTGTGGTCGGTGATGGTCCTGTTCATGGGACCGGAGTACGGCATCGACCCGGCCGGGAAGTTCTTCCTCATCTCGACCGCCACCCTCGTCGGCGCGCTGGTGCGGGTGCCGTACACCTTCGCCGTCGCCCGCTTCGGCGGCCGCAACTGGACGATCTTCAGCGCGGTGAGCCTGCTCGTCCCGACCCTGGCCGCGTTCTGGGTGATGGAGCCCGGGACCTCGTACGGCACGTTCGTCGCGGTCGCGGCGCTCACCGGCATCGGCGGCGGCAACTTCGCCTCGTCGATGACCAACATCAACGCCTTCTTCCCGCTGCGCAAGAAGGGCTGGGCGCTCGGGCTCAACGCGGGCGGCGGCAACATCGGCGTCCCCGTCGTCCAGCTCGTCGGCCTGCTCGTCATCGGCACCCTGGGCGCCTCGCACCCCCGGATCGTCCTCGGGGTCTACATCCCGCTGATCGTCCTCGCCGCCGTCTGCGCAGCCCTGTACATGGACAACCTCCGGCCCGTGAAGAACGACACCGGGGCCGCGCTGGAGGCCGTCCGCGACCCGCACACCTGGATCATGGCGGTCCTCTACATCGGCACCTTCGGCTCGTTCATCGGCTACAGCTTCGCCTTCGGCCTGGTGCTCCAGACCCAGTTCGGCCGGACCCCGCTCCAGGCCGCCTCGCTCACCTTCGTCGGCCCGCTGCTGGGCTCCCTGATCCGGCCCGTCGGGGGCCGCCTCGCCGACCGGTACGGCGGGGCGCGCATCACCCTGGCCACGTTCGTCGCGATGGCCGCCGCCACCGGCGTCGTCATCCACGCCTCCGGGACCGCCTCGCTGCCGGTCTTCCTCACCGGTTTCACCGCCCTGTTCGTCCTGACAGGCCTCGGCAACGGCTCGACGTACAAGATGATCCCCGGCATCTTCCACACCAAGGCGCTCGCCCGGGGCCTGGACGGTGAGGCGGCCGCCGTCCACGGACGGCGGCTCTCCGGCGCGGCCATGGGCCTGATCGGGGCCGTCGGCGCGCTCGGCGGCCTGGCGATCAACCTCGCCTTCCGCCAGTCCTTCCAGGCCTCCGGCACCGGAACCGCGGCCTTCTGGTCCTTCCTCGCCTTCTACGGGGTGTGCACCACGATCACCTGGGCGGTATACCTTCGCCGCCCCGCACCGGCGCCCGCCCGGGCCCAGCTCGGCTACGCGGAGGTGTAGAAACGGCACGGTCCGGTGTCGTGCGACGTAACGGCCGGGAAATACGGGGGAACCGAGCCTGTCACGCACCGTTGGCAGTCTCGGCCCTCCGTACATCGCGTCACGAGCGGAAGCCATCGCGTATCAGCGGGGAACCATCGCGCACCAGCGGGAACACAGGAGCCGGGAACACGCCATGCAGGACGACGACACAACGCACGGCCCCCTCGCGGGCTTCACCGTCGGGGTGACCGCCGCCCGCCGGGCCGAGGAGCTGGGCACCCTCCTCAAGCGCCGCGGGGCCGCCGTCCTGCACGCCCCCGCCCTGCGGATCGTGCAGCTGGCCGACGACAGCGAACTCCTCGCCGCCACCAAGGAGCTGATCGGCCACGCCCCCGACGTGGCGGTCGCCACCACCGCGATCGGCTTCCGGGGCTGGATCGAGGCGGCCGACGGCTGGGGCATCGGTGACGCGCTCCTGGAGACCCTGCGCGGGGTGGAACTCCTCGCCCGGGGCCCCAAGGTCAAGGGCGCGATCCGGGCCGCCGGGCTCTCCGAGGCCTGGTCGCCCGGGTCCGAATCGATGGCCGAGGTCCTCGACCGGCTCCTCGCCGAGGGCGTCGCGGGCCGCCGGGTCGCCCTCCAGCTGCACGGCGAACCGCTGCCCGGCTTCGTCGAGTCCCTGACGGCCGCGGGCGCCGAGGTCGTCGTCGTCCCCGTCTACCGCTGGATGCCGCCGCAGGACCTCGCCCCGCTCGACCGGATGCTCGACGTCACGGCCGCCCGGGGCCTGGACGCGATCACCTTCACCAGCGCGCCCGCCGCCGCCTCGTTCCTGGGCCGGGCCGAGACCCGCGGACTGCTCCCGGAGGTCCTCGGCGCCCTGCGCGACGACGTGCTGGTCGCCTGCGTCGGACCGGTCACCGCCCTCCCGCTCCAGGCCCGGGGCATCGACACCCTCCAGCCCGAACGCTTCCGGCTCGGCCCCCTCGTCCAGCTGATGTGCTCCCACCTCCCGGCGGCCGCCCGCATCCTGCCCGTCGCCGGACACCGCATCGAGATCCGGGGCCACGCGGTCCTCGTCGACGACGAACTGCGCGCGGTGCCGCCCGCCGGCATGGCCCTCCTGCACGCGCTGGCCCGCCGCCCCGGCTGGGTCGTGGCCCGCGCCGACCTGCTGCGGGCCCTGCCCGGCAGCGGCTCCGACGAGCACGCGGTGGAGACGGCGATGGCCCGGCTCCGCTCGGCGCTGGGCGTGCCCCGGCTGATCCAGACGGTCGTCAAGCGCGGCTACCGGCTGGCGCTGGACCCGTCGGCGGACACGGAGTGCGGGCGCTGAGGGCCCCCTCCCAGGAGTCGGGCCTGGTCCGCAGGAGCCGGGGCCCCGGGCACGGCCCGGCCGTCCCGGTTAGCGTGACCGGATGACCGACCGCACCCACCTGCTCGCCCCGGACGTGGCCTTCCGGCCCGCCGAACTCGCCGACGCGCCCTCCTTCGCCGCCACCCTCACCCATAACCGCGCGTACATGCGCCGCTGGGAACCCGTACGCCCCGACACCTTCTACACCGTCGAGGGCCAGGCCGCCCGGCTCACCGCCCTGCTGGCCGACCGGGACGCCGGGCGGGCCATGCCCTGGGTGCTCGCGGACCCCGACGACCGGGTGATCGGCGCCTTCACGCTCTCCGCGATCGAGCGGGGCCCGTTCCGCAACGGCCGCCTCGGCTACTGGGTCGCCGAGGGCCACGCCGGCCGCGGCCTCGCCACCGCGGCCGTCCGGGCGGTCTGCGAGGCGGCCCGCGACCGGCTGGGCCTGCACCGCGTCGAGGCGGCGACCGTCACCGACAACGCCCCCTCCCAACGGGTGCTCGCCAAGGCCGGGTTCGAGCGGACCGGCACCGCGCCCGGCTATCTGCACATCAACGCCCGCTGGCGCGACCACCACCTCTTCCAGCGGCTTCTCCACGACGACCCGCCGACCGGCTGACCGTCGTCGCCGGAGCCTCCCGCGGGGTTCCGGCCGGGCCCCGACAGGAGCACTCTGGGGAGGGTCGTTCCACCGGGTGGCCCAGGGCGGTGAGCGGGATCATGGCAGCGGGCAGGGGTGCGCGGATGTGGCGGTTCGACGCGGGCCGGATCTGCCTCGACCTCGTGGCCACGGAACGCGCGGGCGGGGTGCCCGGCACCTGCGAACAGCTCGGCGGGCCGGGCCACTTGGCCCAGTGGCTCACCGACGCCCGGCTCGTCCCGCCGGGCACCGCACTGGCGGAGCTGGACGACACCTGGGTGGCCCGCTTCCACGAACTGCGCTCCGACATCTCGCGGTTGATGGCCGCTCAGCTCGGCGGCCCCCCGGCCGACGGCGCGCTGGAACGGGTCAACTCCCGCGCTTCCGCAGCGCCTCCGGGCCCCCGGGCGGTGCGTGGCGCGGACGGCGGCCTCGTACGGGCCCTGAGCGCCGCGCCCGACTGCGCGGGGCTCCTCGCCGTCGTCGCCCGGGACGCGGTGGACCTGCTCACCGACCCCGTCGCGCGGGCCGCCCTGCGCCGTTGCCAGGGGGAGGCCTGCCACCGGCTCTACCTGGACACCTCGCGCGGCGGACGGCGGCGCTGGTGCTCCGGCGAGGTCTGCGGCAACCGCGAACGGGTCGCCCGGCACCGGCGCCGGACCTCCGGAACGACCGGTGCCCCCGGCCCGGCGACACCCGGCGCGTACGGTCCGGGTGAACCCGGCCCGCCCGGCCCGGAGAAAGAAAATCCGCCCGGCGTTGAATGAACCGGCGCCCACCCCCGTATCGATGGTCCAGGAGCTCGTTTCAGAGGTCTCGACCGGGAGGTTCGGGTGCGCAAGGATGCGGCCGTGGCCGATGACCGTCCGCCCAGGGCTCGACATCGCAGTGAGCCGCCCCAGCCCCCCTCCGGGATACCGGACGAGGAACTGATGCGGGCGCTGTACCGCGAACACGCCGGGCCGCTGCTCGCGTACGTCCTCCGACTCGTCGCGGGCGACCGCCAGCGGGCCGAGGACGTGGTGCAGGAGACGCTCATCCGTGCCTGGAAGAACGCCGGCCGGCTCAACCGGGCCACCGGCTCAGTCCGACCCTGGCTGGTGACGGTCGCCCGGCGCATCGTCATCGACAACCACCGCAGCCGGCAGGCCCGGCCGCGCGAGGTCGATCCGTCGCCGCTGGAGGTCATTCCCGCGGAGGACGAGATCGACAAGGCGCTGTGGCTGATGACGCTCTCGGACGCGCTGGAAGATTTGACCCCCGCGCACCGGGAAGCATTGGTCGAGACCTACTTCAAGGGGCGTACGGTCAATGAGGCCGCCGAAGTGCTCGGTGTGCCCAGCGGGACCGTGCGGTCCCGGGTGTTCTACGCACTGCGCTCGATGAAGCTCGCACTCGAAGAGAGGGGGATCACGGCATGAGCGACCAGCAGTGGCAGCCGTTCGGGCCCCGGCCTCCCGGTCACCGCACGCCGTCCGGTCCCTCAAGTCCCCCGTATGCGGCGGGTCCTGCACACCCCTCAGGGCCCGCCCACCTCACCGGCGTCCCCGGCCCGTCCGGCCCGCCGGGTTCCTCCGGCCCGCCCGGACGCTTCGGCGCCGGTCCGGGCCGCGGCCCGGACTCCGAAGGGTCCGAGCACGACGCGGCCGCCGCGTACGTCCTCGGCATCCTCGACGACGCCCAGGCGAGCGACTTCGAGGCCCATCTCGCGGGCTGCGCCCGGTGCGCCGCGCATCTCGACGAGTTCGCGGGGATGGAGCCGATGCTCGCGATGCTCTCCGAGGCCCCGTCCGCCGTGCCCGGCGCCCGCCCCGTACCGCATGTGCCCGAGAAGCCCGCGCCCCGGCTGCTCGGCGGACTGATGGACGAGGTGGCGCGAAGGCGGCACCGCCGCACCCGGCGCAGCCGCTACTGGGTCGCCGCGGCCGCCGCCCTCATCGTCGGCGGCCCGGTCGCCGCGTTCGCGGTCACGGCGGGCGACGACCGCGGCGGCGGATCGGTGGCCGTGGGCGAGCCGCACCCCACCAGCCCGGCCGAGGACGCCTTCTTCGAGCACATGACGGAGAAGGTCTCGGCGACCGACCCCACCACCCGGGTCGGCGCGACCGTCGGCATGGAGGAGAAGGCCTGGGGCACCCACACGGTCCTGGAGCTGAAGAACGTCAAGGGACCGCAGAAGTGCACGCTGGTCGCCGTCTCCAGGACCGGCGAGGAAGAGGTCGTCACCTCCTGGTCCGTCCCGCGGTGGGGGTACGGCATCGAGGGCGCGACGAACCCGACGGCGAGGGCCCCGCTGTACGTCCACGGCGGGGCGGCGATGGACCGCGAGGACATCGCCCGCTTCGAGGTGCGGACCTTCGACGGGGAGCGGCTGGTGGAGATCGGGGCCTGACCAGGGCGCGACGCGCGACCGCCTGCCGGTCGGCAGGTGCGCCCGGGCCCCCTTCGCTATAGGGTTGACGGCTGCCCAGTGCCGTTAAGAAGGGGGCCTCGGTGGCCGCGCAGGATGCCGCTGTCGAATCGCTGCGGGACCGGGAAATCGGTGTCGAGCAAGAGCATCTCGACCGTGTTTATCACCGCCTCGAAGAGAAGATCCACGAGGCGGAATTCCTCATGAACGACGCCGTGAAGCGCGGCCAGGTCGGTACCCCCGGCGCGCTCGCGGAGCGGGACGCCCAGGTGTTCCGGGCGGGGATCCACCTCAACCGGCTGAACAGCGAGTTCGAGGACTTCCTCTTCGGGCGGATCGATCTGCTGCTCGGCAAGGACGGGGAGCGCGGTCCGGACGGCGCGTACACCTCCGTGGAGCCGGCCGACGACTCCGTACGCGACGACGCCACCGCCGATATCGCGGAGACGCTCCACATCGGCCGGATCGGAGTCCTGGACTCCGACTACGCGCCGCTGGTGATCGACTGGCGGGCCCCGGCCGCCGCCCCGTTCTACCGCTCCACCCCGAAGGACCCGGGCCGTGTGGTACGCCGCCGGGTCATCCGCTCCAAGGGCCGCAAGGTCCTCGGGGTCGAGGACGACCTGATGCGCCCGGAGCTGACGGCGTTCCTGGACGGCGAGAAGCTGCCGGTCATCGGGGACGGCGCGCTGATGGCGGCGCTCGGCCAGGCCCGCAGCCACACCATGCGGGACATCGTCTCCTCCATCCAGGCCGAACAGGACCTGGTCATCCGGGCCCCCGCCGCCTCCGTCACCGAGGTCACCGGCGGCCCCGGCACCGGCAAGACCGCCGTCGCCCTGCACCGGGCGGCGTATCTGCTCTACCAGGACCGGCGGCGGTACGCGGGCGGCATCCTGATCGTCTCGCCCACCCCGCTCCTGGTCGCGTACACCGAAGGGGTGCTGCCCTCGCTCGGCGAGGAGGGCCAGGTCGCGATCCGCGCGATCGGCTCGCTCTCCGACGACGCGGCGGGCCTGGAAGGGGCCACCGCTTACGACGAACCGGCCGTGGCCCGGGTCAAGGGCTCCTCCCGGATGCTCCACGTGCTGCGCAAGGCGGCCCGGGGCGCCCTGGAGATCCCACCGCCGGTGAACGAGGGCGGTCAGCTCGCCTTCGGGGACGAGCCCGCGCAGTCGGCCGCCCCGGCCACCCCCACCCGGCTGCGCGTCGTCGCCTTCGGGGCCCGGATCGAGTTGGAGGCGGACGAGCTCAAGCGCATCCGGCACAACGCGCTGGGCGGCACCGCACCGGTCAACCTGCTGCGCCCGCGCGCCCGCAAGCTGCTGCTGGACGCCCTGTGGAACAGGTCCTCCGGGCGTGGCCGCTACACCGACCCGGAGCTGATCGCGGAGCTGCGCTCCTCGTTCGACGAGGACGTCTCCACCGAGACCCCGTTCCTGGAGTTCCTCGACGCCTGGTGGCCCGAGCTGACGCCCCGCCGGGTGCTGGCCGCGATGGCCGACGAACGGCGGCTCGGCCGCTGGTCCCGGCGCATCCTCAACCAGGGCGAGGCGCGCCGCCTGGCCCGCTCCCTCAAGCGCCTGGACGCGGAGGGCAACGGCCCGCTCTCCGTCCACGACGTGGCGCTCCTGGACGAGCTCCAGGCGCTGCTGGGCACCCCCGCCCGGCCCAAGCGCAAGCGCGAGGCCGACCCGCTGGACCAGCTCACCGGGCTGGAGGAGCTGATGCCGCAGCGCGAGGAGACGCAGTGGGAGCGGGCCGAACGGCTCGCGGCGGAGCGCACCGAGTACGCCCACGTCATCGTCGACGAGGCACAGGACCTCACCCCGATGCAGTGGCGCATGGTCGGCCGCCGAGGTCGGCACGCCACCTGGACGATCGTCGGCGACCCGGCCCAGTCCTCCTGGTCCGACCCGGACGAGGCGGCCGCGGCCCGGGACGAGGCGCTCGGCTCCCGGCCGCGCCGCCGCTTCACCCTCACCGTCAACTACCGCAACCCGGCGGAGATCGCGGAGCTGGCCGCCAAGGTGCTGGCGCTGGCCATGCCCGGCATGGAGTCCCCGGCGGCGGTCCGCTCGACCGGGGTGGTGCCGCGCTTCGAGCCGGTGCGCGACGGGGAGCTGGCCACCACGGTCCGCGAGGAGGCCGCCAGGCTGCTGGCGGAGGTGGACGGCACGGTCGGCGTGGTCGTCGCGATGAACCGGCGCGCCCAGGCCCGTGAGTGGCTCGCGGAGCTGGGGGAGCGGGTGGTGGCGCTGGGCAGCCTGGAGGCCAAGGGGCTGGAGTACGACGCCACGGTGGTCGTCTCGCCCGCGGAGATCGCGGACGAGTCCCCGGCCGGGCTGCGCGTGCTGTACGTGGCGCTGACCCGGGCGACGCAGCAGCTCACGGTGGTCTCGGGGGAGCGGGACATGCCGGACGAGGACGGGGTGCCGGACCTGCTCAGGGACTGATGCCCGCGGTGCCGGCGGGCTGACGCGGAAGGGTTCGGAGAGTCAACCCGGCGCACGGGAATCACTTTTCCGGGGTCTTTGTTACCTTGGTACTGGCACCGGCTCGATCCAAGCCCCCGGGCCCAACCTTCGTCGCTTCGAGCGACCACTTGCCGCGAGGCGAGCATGGCGGGTCGGTGCCACCTCAACGAAAAAGACAGACCCGCGCCACCTTCCGGTGGCGCGGGTCTGTTCTCGTTGTGGGCGGTCCGGCGGCTTTCCGGCCCGTTGGGGGTTCCGCCGAACGGGTGATCTCTCGTATGGTGGAAACTACTTTCCGAAAGACGGCAGTCATTACCGGCTACCAGTCGGTAGGTGCGACGATCGGAAAGCACATCCGGAACCCACCCTCCGGATGTGCGGCAATGAAGCTAAGGAAAGCGAAGGACTCGGCCATGGCAACGGCGCCCAGCGTCTCGTACTCGATGACGGTCAGGCTGGAGGTGCCCGCGAGCGGTACCGCGGTCTCCCAGCTCACCACGGCCGTCGAGTCCTCCGGGGGCTCGGTCACCGGCCTCGACGTCACCGCGTCCGGCCACGAGAAGCTGCGGATCGACGTCACCATCGCCGCCACCTCCACCTCGCACGCGGACGAGATCGTCGAAGGTCTGCGCGACATCGAGGGCGTCGTGCTGGGCAAGGTCTCCGACCGTACGTTCCTCATGCACCTCGGCGGCAAGATCGAGATGGCGTCCAAGCACCCCATCCGCAACCGTGACGACCTGTCGATGATCTACACCCCCGGGGTCGCCCGGGTCTGCATGGCCATCGCCGAGAACCCCGAGGACGCGCGCCGTCTCACCATCAAGCGCAACTCCGTCGCAGTTGTGACGGACGGCTCCGCCGTGCTCGGCCTCGGCAACATCGGCCCGAAGGCCGCGCTGCCCGTCATGGAGGGCAAGGCGGCCCTCTTCAAGCGCTTCGCCGGCATCGACGCCTGGCCGATCTGCCTGGACACCCAGGACACCGACGCCATCGTCGAGATCGTCAAGGCCATCGCCCCCGGCTTCGCGGGCATCAACCTGGAGGACATCTCCGCCCCCCGCTGCTTCGAGATCGAGGCCCGGCTGCGCGAGGCCCTCGACATCCCCGTCTTCCACGACGACCAGCACGGCACCGCGATCGTCGTACTCGCCGCCCTCACCAACGCCCTGCGCGTGGTGGGGAAGAACATCGGCGACGTACGGGTCGTCATGTCCGGCGCGGGCGCGGCCGGAACGGCCATCCTGAAGCTGCTCATCGCGGCGGGCGTCAAGCACGCGGTGGTCGCCGACATCCACGGAGTGGTGCACGCCGGACGCGAGGACCTGGTCGCCGCCGACCCCGACTCGCCGCTGCGCTGGATCGCCGACAACACCAACCCCGAGGGCGTCACCGGCACCCTCAGGCAGGCGGTCGTCGGAGCCGACGTCTTCATCGGCGTCTCCGCCCCGAACGTGCTGAACGGCGACGACGTCGCCGCGATGGCGGACGATGCGATCGTGTTCGCGCTCGCGAACCCGGACCCCGAGGTCGACCCCGCGATCGCCCGGCAGACGGCCGCGGTCGTCGCCACCGGCCGCTCGGACTTCCCCAACCAGATCAACAACGTGCTGGTCTTCCCGGGTGTCTTCCGCGGTCTGCTGGACGCTCAGTCCCGCACCGTCAACACGGAGATGATGCTCGCCGCTGCCGGCGCCCTCGCCGACGTGGTGGCCGAGGACGAGATCAACGCGAACTACATCATCCCCTCGGTCTTCAACGACAAGGTCGCGGGCGCGGTCGCCGGAGCCGTACGGGCCGCCGCGAAGGCCGCCGGCGTCACCGCGGGCGCCCCCTCCCCGGCCGTCTGACGCGGCCGTTTCGGCGCCCTTTCAGGGGGTACGCGCGAAGTACCCCGGGCCGCACCCGCCCGTGCCGTACGGCGCGTCGCGGGTCGCGGCGCCCCAAACGCCCCTTTAGGGTGGGCGGGCAGTGGGCCCTGCGGGGCCCGGCATCCGCTGCGGACCGCTCGGCCAAGTCGACGGAGCGTCACCACGAGCAAACCGTGGCGCTTTTCATTGACCCCGAAGGGTTCCGGATTGGCTTTCCCGCCGCTGGTGGGGGCAGGATGCGTAATCGGGCGAGAGGGTCTGACATCAGACCCGGGTCCGGGGACTGTCAGAGGGCCCTGGCAGCATCGGCTTCGATCTCACGCCTCACAGGCAAGAAGAACACGGGAGTAACAACATGAACCGCAGTGAGCTGGTGGCCGCCCTGGCCGACCGCGCCGAGGTGACTCGCAAGGACGCCGACGCCGTGCTGGCCGCGCTCGCCGAGACCGTCGGTGAGATCGTCGCCAAGGGCGACGAGAAGGTCACCATCCCCGGTTTCCTGACCTTCGAGCGCACCCACCGTGCCGCTCGCACCGCTCGCAACCCGCAGACCGGCGACCCGATCAACATCCCCGCCGGCTACAGCGTGAAGGTCTCCGCGGGCTCGAAGCTCAAGGAAGCCGCCAAGGGCAAGTAACCCCCAGGCGCGACGAGGGCGGCCACTCCCGACCAGGGGTGGCCGCCCTTGCGCATGCCAGGGGCACATGCGCCCCGTGGAGCCCCGTCGGCCGTCCGGGGGTCCGGGAACTCACGGATGCATCCGCGCGCCCTTCAGGACCTTGTCCACGGCGTTCCGCGGCCCGTACACGGCCAGACCCACCAGGTCCAGCGAGCCCCGCCCCACCGCCCGCACCGCCGCGCGGTTGTCCCGGTCGTTGCCCGTGCCGAACAGGTCCGAGGTGAACACGGCCGCCGTCAGGGACCGGGAGAGCGCCTTCGTGTGCGCCGCGGTCAGAGTCTCCTTCGCCCCCTCGAAGACCAGCACCGGCTGCCGCAGCATCGGCAGGTACGCGGTCGCGTCGGCGTCCTCGTAGGGCTCGCCGATCACCTCCGGCGCCGCCGTCCCCAGGCCGCTCACCAGGAAGGCGGTCACGTTCAGCCGCTGCCAGGTCTCCAGGTCGTCGCGGAGCAGCACCGCGATCTTCGTGTCGAAACGGACGGGTGCGGTCTCGTCGCCGCTCGCGTTCCCGAGCGTGTCTCCCATGGCGTTCTCGTACGTGTTTCCCATGGGCCGAGACTGGCCGACGCCCCGCCGGCCCGTCTTGTACGTTCTTGGCGTGACCCGCGCGAGCCGCCCGCAGGAGATCTCGGCCTGGCGACCGTCCGTCGCCGGGGTCGTGGAGGTCTTCCATGCCCGCTTCACCGAGCACGCCTACCCCATGCACGTCCACGACGCCTGGACGCTCCTGATCGTCGACGACGGGGCCGTCCGCTACGACCTGGACCGCCACCGGCACGGCACCCCGGACGGCACCGTCAGCCTGCTGCCGCCGCAGGTACCGCACAACGGTTCGCCCGCCACCCCGGAGGGCTTCCGCAAACGGGTGCTCTATCTGGACATGAGCCACCTCGACGCGAGCCTCATCGGACCCGCCGTGGACACCCCGGACCTGGCGGACCCGCTGCTGCGCGCCCGCGTCGCCCGGCTGCACACCGCCCTCGCGGATCCGGGCGACGCGCTGGAGGCGGAGAGCCGCCTGGCGTTCGTCGGGGAGCGGCTGCGCGGCCATCTGCGGCCCGTGGAAGCCCCGGAGCACCCCCGGCCGGGTCCGGGGGTCGCCCGGGACCTGCGCGAGCTGCTGGACGAGCGGCTGCGGGAGGGCATCACGCTCGCCGAGGCCGCCCGGCTGGTCCACGCGCACCCGACCCATCTCGTACGGGCCTTCAGCGCGGCCTACGCGATGCCGCCCCACCAGTACGTGACGGCCCGCCGGGTCGACCTCGCCCGCCGCCTGCTGCTGGAGGGCGTGCCGCCGGGGGAGGCGGCCGGCGCGGTCGGCTTCCACGACCAGTCCCACCTCACCCGGCACTTCAAGCGGATCGCGGGCACCACCCCGGGCCGGTTCGCGCGGTCCCGGACGGCACGGTGCCCCGGCCCTCCGTGAGGACCGGGGCACCCGTTCGCGCAGTGCTGTGTGCGGCAGCACTGAGCGGGGTCAGACCAGGGAACCGCCCGGCAGCTCCACCTTCGCGCCGAGCTTCTCCAGCTTCTCCATGAAGTTCTCGTAACCGCGGTTGATGAGATCGATGCCGTGCACCCGGGAGGTGCCCTGCGCCGCCAGCGCCGCGATCAGGTACGAGAAACCGCCCCGGAGGTCCGGGATGACCAGGTCCGCGCCCTGCAGCTTCGTCGGTCCGGAGACGACCGCCGAGTGCAGGAAGTTGCGCTGACCGAAGCGGCAGTCGGAGCCGCCCAGGCACTCGCGGTACAGCTGGATGTGCGCGCCCATCTGGTTGAGCGCGGAGGTGAAGCCGAGCCGCGACTCGTACACCGTCTCGTGGACGATCGACAGGCCCGCGGCCTGCGTCAGCGCCACCACCAGCGGCTGCTGCCAGTCGGTCTGGAAGCCGGGGTGCACGTCCGTCTCCAGCGCGATGGCGTTGAGCGCGCCGCCCGGGTGCCAGAAGCGGATGCCCTCGTCGTCGATCTCGAACGCGCCGCCGACCTTGCGGTAGGTGTTCAGGAAGGTCATCATCGAGCGCTGCTGGGCGCCGCGCACATAGATGTTGCCCTCGGTCGCCAGCGCCGCCGACGCCCAGGAGGCCGCCTCCAGGCGGTCCGGGATCGCCCGGTGGGTGTATCCGTCGAGCTTGTCGACCCCGGTGATCCGGATGGTCCGGTCGGTGTCCATGGAGATGATCGCGCCCATCTTCTGCAGTACGCAGATGAGGTCCTCGATCTCCGGCTCGACGGCCGCGTTGGACAGCTCGGTGACGCCCTCGGCGAGGACGGCGGTGAGCAGCACCTGCTCGGTGGAGCCCACCGAGGGGTACGGCAGCCGGATCTTGGTGCCGCGAAGCCGCTGCGGGGCCTCCAGGTACTGGCCGTCGGCCCGCTTCTCGATGGTCGCGCCGAACTGGCGCAGCACCTCGAAGTGGAAGTCGATCGGCCGGCCGCCGATGTCGCAGCCGCCCAGGCCCGGGATGAAGGCGTGGCCGAGGCGGTGCAGCAGGGGGCCGCAGAAGAGGATCGGGATGCGCGACGAACCCGCGTGGGCATCGATGTCGGCGACGTTGGCCGACTCGACGTGCGAGGGGTCGAGGATCAGTTCGCCCGGCTCGTCGCCGGGGCGGACGGTGACGCCGTGCAGCTGGAGGAGCCCCCGGACCACCCGTACGTCACGGATGTCGGGAACGTTGCGGAGGCGGCTGGGCCCGCTGCCGAGCAGCGCGGCGACCATGGCCTTCGGCACCAGGTTCTTGGCGCCTCGGACGCGGATCTCGCCCTCCAGCGGGGTGCCGCCGTGGACAAGCAGGACATCGTCTGTGCCGGTCATGTATCTCGCGTTCCGGAGTGGTCGGGCAGGGGGCCAACGAAAAGGGTAATGGCCTCCTACCCCCCTTCCGTAAGGCGAAGGGGGGTGTACGAACGTCATGAATCCGCCACAACACCCTCTGCGCATCCGATCTTGCGGAGGGTTACCGTCCGGATGGCCCACAGCGTCCCCGCCGGACGGTGCGCTCCCCGTGCCTCCGTGCGCCCTGAGCTGCGCTCGCTCTCCTGAGGGCGGCATCACGCCGACTCGCCTCCCGTGAAGGGCGAAGATGCGGGATCATTCGTGCCATGACCGAGGTGTCCTCGCTCACAGGGCGACTGCTCGTGGCCGCACCCGCCCTCACGGACCCGAATTTCGACCGCGCGGTGGTGCTGCTCCTCGACCACGACGAGGAGGGCTCCCTCGGCGTGGTCCTCAACCGCCCGACCCCGGTCGGCGTCGGCGACATCCTCGCGTCCTGGGCCGCCCTGACCGGTGAGCCGGACGTCGTCTTCCAGGGCGGTCCGGTCTCGCTCGACTCCGCGCTCGGCGTGGCCGTGATCCCCGGCGACGAGGGCCCGCTCGGCTGGCGGCGGGTGCACGGGGCGATCGGCCTGGTCGATCTGGAGACCCCGCCGGAGCTGCTCGGCCCCGCCCTCGGCTCGCTGCGGATCTTCGCCGGGTACGCGGGCTGGGGCCCCGGTCAACTGGAGGGCGAGCTGACCGAGGGCGCGTGGTACGTGGTCGAGTCCGAGCCCGGCGACGTCTCCTCCCCGCGCCCCGAGCAGCTCTGGCGTGCGGTGCTCCGCCGCCAGCGCAGCGAGCTCGCGATGATCGCCACGTATCCGGACGACCCTTCACTCAACTGATCCCCGTCTCTTTCAGTACCCTTGGCGGTTATGAGCACTCTTGAGCCCGATCGCGGGGCAGGTACGGGGACCCTCGTCGAGCCGACGCCGCAGGTGTCGAGGGGCGACGGCGACCACGAGCGCTACGCCCATTACGTCCAGAAGGACAAGATCATGGCGAGCGCCCTGGAGGGCACTCCCGTGGTCGCGCTGTGCGGAAAGGTCTGGGTGCCGGGGCGCGACCCCAAGAAGTACCCGGTCTGTCCCATGTGCAAGGAGATCTACGAGTCCATGGGTGCCGGCGGCGACAAGGACAAGGGCAAGGGCGGCGGCAAGGACAAGAAGTAGGTCCGGCTCCCGCACTCGCTGAAAGGCCCCCGGGGCGTGCGACACCGCACGCCCCGGGGGCCTTCTCCGTGCTCGCTCACGGAAGGTGACGGTTCGGTCGCGTTGCACGGGCTGCATCCGCTGGTCACAGAGTGGTCGAGACCACTTGTCGTCACCGGAGCGCAGGCCTACTCTCCTGCCAGTTGTGCAGAACGAAACGCACGTTGCACATGATGCAACGCTTGACCGGTAGGGGTTCCGGATGAAGCTTTCTGCCCGAATTGCCGCCCCCGTCGCGGCGCTTGTGCTGGCCGGCCTCACCGCCACCGCCTGTGCGCCGCAGACCTCCGACACGAGTGCGAAGGGTGACGACAAGAGCGGCACGCTCCGTGTCTGGCTCTTCCAGGAGGTCGGCAACAAGCCCAAGGAGAAGGTCGTCGACGCGGCCGTCGCCGAATTCGAGAAGGCCCACGAGGGCGCGAAGGTCGAGATCGAGTACATACCCGTCGACACCCGCGCGCAGCGCATCAAGGCCGCGTTCAACGACCCCGAGAGCGCCCCGGACCTCATCGAGTACGGCAACAGCGACACCGCCGGGTACGTCAAGGACGGCGGACTCGCCGACATCACCGAGGAGTTCGGCGCCTGGGACGAGGCCAAGGACACCGACCCGATCGCCAAGCAGTCCGTCACCGTCGGCGGCAAGGTCTACGGCGCGCCCTTCTTCGTCGGCGTCCGGGCCCTCTACTACCGCACCGACGTCTTCAAGGACCTCGGCATCGATCCCCCCAAGTCCCAGGACGAGCTGATCTCCACCGCCAAGAAGATCCGCAAGGCCAAGCCCGACCTCTACGGCCTCGCGGTCGGCGGCGCGTACACCTACGGCGCGATGCCCTTCATCTGGGCCAACGGCGGCGAACTCGCGGGCGAGACCGACGGCACGTACAAGTCCGGCATCAACAGCGAGAAGTCCCGCAAGGGCATCGAGGCGTACACCTCCCTCTTCGGCGACGACAACTGTCCGGCCGCCAAGTGCGCGTCCATGGGCGGCAACGCCACCGTGACCGCCTTCGCCTCCGGCAAGGCCGCCATGGCCATCGGCGGCGACTTCAGCCACGCGGCCGTCGAGGCGGGCGCCGTCAAGGGCAAGTACGCCGTCGTGCCGCTGCCCGGCGTCGCGGAGAACTCCATCGCCCCGGCCTTCGCGGGCGGCAACAACCTCGGCGTCCTCAAGAGCAGTTCGCACCGCACCCTCGCCGTCGACCTGATGAAGTCGCTGTCCGGCAAGAAGACCCAGGCCCAGATGTTCGACGCGATGGGCTTCCTGCCCACCTACACCGACGTCCGGGACAACGCCGCGAAGAAGGAGCCCTTCGTCGCCCCGTTCGTCCAGACCCTCGGCGCGGGCGCCAAGTTCGTCCCCGCCTCGCCCGCCTGGGGCCAGATCGACGCCTCGCTGATCCTGCCGACGATGTTCCAGGAGATCGTCTCCGGCCGTAAGGACGTGGCGAAGGCCTCGGACGACGCGGCGAAGAAGATGGACGCGGCCTTCACCGAAGCCGGCTGACGATGACCACGCACACCTCACCGCTCAAGGCCCCGCCCGCCGGCGGGGCCGGGGCGGCCGGCACCACTCCGGCCGCCCGCCCGCCCCGGCGCGGCCGGTCCGTGTCCCCCAGGGGGCACTCCGGCTGGACCCCCTGGCTCTACCTCCTGCCGGCCCTCGTCCTGCTCGCCGGACTGCTGGTCTACCCGATCTACCAGCTCGGCCTGATCTCGTTCCTGGAGTACACCCAGGCCCAGGTCAGCGGCGGCGAACCCACCACCTTCCAGGGCTTCGGCAACTACGCGACCCTCTTCAACGACAGCCAGTTCTGGCAGGTCCTCCTCGCCACCGTGCTCTTCGCGGCGGCCTGCGTGATCTCCACCCTGTTCGTCGGCTGCGCACTCGCCGTCCTGCTCACCCGCGTCCGCGCGCTGCCCCGGCTGGCGCTGATGATGGCCGCCCTCGGCGCCTGGGCGACCCCCGCGATCACCGGCTCCACCGTCTGGGTCTTCCTCTTCGACCCCGACTTCGGGCCGGTCAACAAGGTGCTGGGACTCGGCGACTTCTCCTGGACGTACGGCCGCTACAGCGCCTTCGCGCTCGTCCTCCTCGAAGTCCTGTGGTGCTCGTTCCCGTTCGTGATGGTCACCGTGTACGCGGGCATCCGGGCCATCCCCACCGAGGTGCTGGAGGCCGCCTCGCTGGACGGCGCATCGCAGTGGCGGATCTGGCGCACCATCATGGCGCCGATGCTCAAGCCCATCCTGATCGTCGTCACCATCCAGTCGATCATCTGGGACTTCAAGGTCTTCACCCAGATCTACGTCATGACCAACGGCGGCGGTATCGCCGGCCAGAACCTGGTGCTGAACGTGTACGCGTACCAGAAGGCGTTCGCGTCCTCGCAGTACAGCCTCGGATCGGCGATCGGCGTCGTGATGCTGGTGATCCTGCTGGCCGTCACGCTGGTCTATCTGCGCCTGGTGAGGCGCCAGGGGGAGGAACTGTGAGCGCACGCACGCTCCTGCGCGTCAAGCGGCCCGGCAGGCTGATGGCCGAGGCCGCCGCCCTGCTCATCGCCGTCACGGTCGCCTTCCCGCTGTACTGGATGGTGCTCTCCGCCTTCAAACCGGCCGGCGAGATCCAGTCCACCGAGGCCCGCCCCTGGACGCTCGCCCCCTCACTCGACTCGTTCCGCCGGGTCTTCGAGCAGCAGGACTTCGGCCGCTACTTCCTCAACAGCCTGCTGGTGGCCGGGACCGTCGTCGTCCTCTCCGCGCTGATCGCCTTCCTGGCCGCCACCGCCGTGACACGCTTCCGCTTCACGTTCCGCACCACGCTGCTGATCATGTTCCTGGTGGCGCAGATGGTGCCGGTGGAGGCGCTGACCATCCCGCTGTTCTTCCTGATGCGGGACTTCGGCCAGCTGAACACGCTCGGCTCACTGATCCTGCCGCACCTCGCCTTCTCGCTGCCGTTCGCCATCTGGATGCTGCGCGGCTTCGTCAAGGCCGTCCCCGAGGCCCTGGAGGAGGCCGCCTACATCGACGGTGCCGGCCGTACGCGGTTCCTGTGGCAGATCCTCTTCCCGCTGGTCTTCCCCGGGCTGGTCGCCACGAGCGTCTTCTCCTTCATCACCACCTGGAACGACTTCCTGTTCGCGAAGTCGTTCATCATCAGCGACACCTCCCAGTCGACGCTGCCGATGGCGCTGCTGGTCTTCTTCAAGCCGGACGAGAACGACTGGGGAGGGATCATGGCAGCCTCGACCGTGATGACCATCCCCGTCCTGGTCTTCTTCGTACTCGTACAGCGACGCCTCGTCTCCGGACTGGGCGGAGCGGTTAAGGACTGACGTCATGACACCCGAGAAATCCCCCTCCCCGGGCACCGTGGACGCCTCGGCCCTCGGTCTGATCCCAGCCCCGCGCACCCTGACCGCGGCCGCCGCCGGGCCGTACCCGCTCGGCTACCGGACCCCGCTGACCGCCGGACCGGGCACCGAAGGAGTCGCCCGCTGGCTGCGCGCCACCCTCGGCCCGTCCACCGGACTGCCCCTGCCCGAGGGCGACGGCACCGGCACGGGGGCGGGCGACGGCTCCGGAACGGGCTCGACCGGACAGGGCATCGTGCTGGCGCTCGACGAGTCGCTCGCCCCCGAGGGCTACCGTCTGGCCGTCGAGGCGAACGCCGTACGCGTCACGGGCGGCACGGCGGCGGGCGTCTTCCGGGGCGCGCAGACCCTCCGTCAGCTCCTCGGCCCCGACGCCTTCCGCCGCGCCCCCCTCACCCCCGGCCGCACCTGGGAGGTCCCGCCGGTCGTCGTCGAGGACGAACCCCGCTTCGGCTGGCGCGGCATGATGCTCGACGTCTCCCGGCACTTCCTGCCCAAGGACGACGTCCTGCGCTACCTGGACCTTCTCGCCGCCCACAAGCTGAACGTCTTCCACTTCCACCTCACCGACGACCAGGGCTGGCGCATCGAGATCAAGCGCTACCCGCGCCTCACCGAGGTCGGCTCCTGGCGCGCGCGCACCAAATACGGCCACCGGGCCTCCGAGCTGTGGGACGAGACCCCCTACGGCGGCTTCTACACCCAGGACGACATCCGCGAGATCGTCTCCTACGCCGCCGAGCGGCATATCCGGGTCGTCCCCGAGATCGACATCCCGGGCCACTCACAGGCCGCGATCAGCGCGTACCCCGAGCTGGGCAACACCGACGTCATCGACACCACCACCCTCTCCGTCTGGGACACCTGGGGCGTCAGCCCGAACGTACTCGCCCCCACCGACACCACCCTGCGCTTCTTCGAGGGCGTCCTGGAAGAGGTGCTGGAGCTCTTCCCCGCCGCGACCTCGCCCTTCGTCCACATGGGCGGCGACGAGTGCCCCAAGGACCAGTGGAAGGAGTCCCCGCTCGCCCAGGCCCGGATCGCCGAACTCGGCGTCAAGGACGAGGACGGCCTCCAGTCCTGGTTCATCCGGCATTTCGACGCCTGGCTCACCGCCCGGGGCCGCCGCCTCATCGGCTGGGACGAGATCCTCGAAGGCGGCCTCGCCGAAGGGGCCGCGGTCTCCTCCTGGCGCGGTTACGGCGGCGGCATCGCGGCCGCCGAGGCCGGGCACGACGTGGTCATGTGCCCCGAACAGCAGGTGTATCTGGACCACCGTCAGGACGGCGGCCCCGACGAGCCGATGCCCATCGGGTACGTACGGACCCTGGAGGACGTCTACCGCTTCGAGCCCGTCCCGCCGGGCCTGAGCGAGGAGGCGGCCCGTCACATCCTGGGCACCCAGGCCAACGTGTGGACCGAGGTCATGCAGAACCGGGCCCGCGTCGACTACCAGGTCTTCCCACGCCTCGCCGCCTTCGCCGAGGTCGCCTGGTCCGCCCTGCCCGCCCCGGCCGACCGGGACTTCGCCGCCTTCGACGCCCGGATGCGGGCCCACTACGCCCGCCTCGACGCCCTCGGCGTCGACTACCGCCCGCCGGGCGGCCCGTACCCCCGCCAGCAGCGCCCCGGCGTCCTCGGCTTCCCGCGGGAGGGGGAGCCTCCGGTGGTGTGACCCGAGCACCGACCCCGTCGGCCGCAGCCGTCCTCCGGAAGCCCTCCGGAACCGCTGCGGCCGACGCGCGTCCGGGAACGGATCCGGAGCGCGAACCGTATAAGTCGTACAAGCCTCGCTGAAGAGTGGCAATTCACCTTCCCCGCCGAAGACATGCGAAACCGGAACATCCCGCAGGTCAGGGACGGATCCACCCTTCGCGGACCCTCGCGCCGGTCCGATCGGAAGATGTGCCAGAGTTGCCACGTCCGGGCTGTGAACACGTACCGTACGGCGGAACAGGCCAGAGCGCCGGGAGACCGGGAAGGGGCAGCTGGGTTGACCACGCACGCACCGCAGGCGATGCAGTCGGTGACGCTGCCGGCCTCGTTGGACGAGGCCGTGGCGGCTCTCGGCGCCATGCCCGCAGCCGTTCCGGTTGCCGGGGGCACGGACCTGATGGCAGCCGTCAACAAGGGGCTGCTGCGCCCCTCCGGCCTGGTCGGCCTCGGCCGGATCAGCGAGCTGCGCGGCTGGCACTACCAGGACGGACACGCGCTCCTGGGTGCCGGACTCACCCACGCCCGGATGGGCCGCCCGGACTTCGCCGCCCTCATCCCCGCCCTCGCCGCATCCGCCCGCGCCGCCGGCCCGCCCCAGATCCGTAACGCGGGCACGCTCGGCGGCAACATCGTCACCTCCGCGCCGACCGGCGACGCCCTGCCTGTGCTCGCCGCGCTGGAGGCCGAGCTCGTCATCGCGGGCCCCGCCGGCGCCCGCCGCGAGATCCCCGTCTCGCACCTGCTGGCGGGCCGCGAGCTGCTGGAGCCCGCGGAGCTGATCGGCTTCGTCCGCGTACCGCTGCTGCACGCCCCGCAGGTGTTCCTGAAGGCCACCGGCCGCACCGGCCCCGGCCGCGCCACCGCGTCCGTCGCGATCGTCCTGGACCCGGCCCGCCGGGGCGTGCGCTGCGCGGTCGGCGCCATCGCCCCGATGCCGCTGCGCCCGCTGGAGGCGGAGCAGTGGATCGCCTCGCTGATCGACTGGGACGGTGAGCGGGGCCTGGCCCCCGACGCGCTGGCCGCCTTCGGCGAGTACGTCGCCGCGGCCTGCATCCCGGACCACGCACCACCGGCCGACGGATCAGAGGCCCCGCCGCTGTCCCCGGCCGTCCTGCACCTGCGGCGCACGGTCGCCGCGCTCGCCCGACGCGCGCTGGGGAGGGCACTGTCGTGAGCAATGAGGAAAACCCCCACCAGCAGCAGGGGCAGGGCCACTCCGAGGGCCCGGACCCCCGGTACGGCGGCTGGGAGCCGACCCCGCAGGGCGACGGCTTCGACGCCGACGCCACCGCGGCCGACGCCACCGCCTTCGTCCACCTCCCGCCGGAGGACCTGGCGAACATTCCCCTGGCCGCGCCGGGTCAGGGGTACGTCCCGCCGATGATCCTGCCGCTGACCCCGGCCGCCGGTCTGGACCCGGCGGCGACGGGCAGCTGGGTCATCCAGACGCAGGCCCAGCAGGCGCAGGCGGAGCAGCGCGCCCAGGAGGCGGCGGCCGCGCACGAGGCCGCCGCGCAGGAGACCGGCGCGATCCACTGGCCGGACCCGAACCAGCAGGGCGGCGTGCCCAGCGCCTACCAGGGCCCGTACGAGGGCACCTCGCACGCCACGGCCCAGTGGAACTTCACCGAGGCCCTGGGGGAGACGGCACAGGCTGCGCCGGAGGCGACGGGGGAGTCCGACGCGTCGGCCCACACGGTCCACACGGGTTACTCCGGCCACACGGGTCAGTGGACGATCCCGGTCGCGGACGGGGACCTGCCGGACGAATCGGGCGAGTTCCCGGCGTCGGCGCACACCCCGCAGTGGTACGCGGACAGCGCCCGCCCGGCGACGCTGCCCGGCGGCGCGCCCGCCCCCTGGGCGACACCGGAACCGGAGGCCGCGCCCGTACCGGAGGCGGCACCGGAAGCCGAGCCGGAAGCCGAGGCCGAGGGGGCCGTATCCGAGCTGGGCGCAGCGGGGGCACCCCCGGCGGCGGAAGCGGACCCGAACGCGGAAGCGGAGACGGAAGCGGAGGCACCGTCGTACACCGCCCCCACCGCAACCGAAACCGAGACCGCCGACCTCACCGCCCCCACCGACGAGGCCCCCGCTCCCACCGAAGAGACCCCCGCCCTCCCCGTCGAGGCCCTTGCCCCCACCGACGAGGCTTTTGCCCTCCCCGACGAGGCCCTAGCCCCCACCGACGAGGCTCTTGCCCTCCCCGGCGTACCGAGCGAGCACCCCGCCGCGTCCTACCTGCTCCATGTGAACGGCGTGGACCGCCCGGTCAGCGACGCCTGGATCGGCGAGTCCCTGCTCTACGTGCTCCGCGAGCGCCTGGGCCTGGCCGGGGCCAAGGACGGCTGCTCGCAGGGCGAGTGCGGCGCGTGCAACGTCCAGGTCGACGGCCGGCTGGTCGCCTCCTGCCTGGTGCCCGCGGCCACGGCGGCGGGCAGCGAGGTGCGTACGGTCGAGGGCCTGGCCGTCGACGGCGAACCCTCCGACGTCCAGCGCGCCCTGTCCGCCTGCGGAGCCGTCCAGTGCGGCTTCTGCATCCCCGGCATGGCGATGACCGTCCACGACCTGCTGGAGGGCAACCACGCCCCCACCGAGTTGGAGACCCGCCAGGCGCTCTGCGGCAACCTCTGCCGCTGTTCCGGCTACCGGGGCGTGCTCGACGCGGTCGCGGACGTCGTCGCGGCCCGCGAGGCGAACGCCGAGGCGGCGGCCACGGCGGCCCCGGACGAGGCGTGCATCCCGCACCAGGCCGAGCCGGGCAGCGGCGGCGTGCAGCAGGGTTCCCACCCGCACGAGGGAGAGGCGCTGTGAGGCACGCCCGCGGCCCCGCCGTACAGCAGCGGCACACGCATCACCGGCAGCACCACGTGATCGACAAGGAGGCGGCGTGAGCAGCGACGCGGCCACCGCGGCCAACGCGACCAGCACCAGTCTGCCCAGGATCGACGCGCTGCGCGGCGGCCCCGGAGGCGGCCCGGACCCGGACCTGGAGCAGCCCCGCATGGGCCTCGGGTCGTCGCTCCCCGCCACCGACGCCCGGGCGAAGACCGAAGGCACCTTCCCGTACGCCGCCGACCTCTGGGCCGAGGGCCTGCTGTGGGCGGCCGTGCTGCGCTCCCCGCACCCGCACGCGCGGATCCTGTCCATCGACACCTCGGGCGCCGAGGAGATGCCCGGGGTGCGGGCGGTCGTCACGCACGAGGACGTGCCGGGGGAGAGCAACTACGGCCGCCATGTGGTGGACCGCCCGGTGTTCGCCTCCGACCTGGTACGCCACCACGGCGAGCCGATCGCCGCGGTCGCGGCGGACCACCCGGACACGGCCCGGCTGGCCGCCGCCGCCATCGCCGTACGGTACGAGGTGCTGGAGCCGGTCACGGACCCGGAGAAGGCGTTCGAGGCGGAGCCGCTGCACCCCGACGGCAACCTGATCCGCCACATCCCCCTCCGGTACGGCGACGCGGAGGCGACGGGCGACGTCGTCGTCGAGGGCCTCTACCGCATCGGCCGCCAGGACCCGGCCCCGATCGGCGCGGAGGCCGGCCTCGCCGTGCCGAGGCCCGACGGCGGTGTCGAGATCTACACCTCCTCCACCGACCCGCACACCGACCGCGACCTGGTCGCCGCCTGCTTCGGCCTGGAGCCGGACCGGGTCAAGGTCGTCGTGACCGGGGTGCCGGGTGCGACGGGCGACCGCGAGGACCCGGGCTTCCAGATCGCGCTCGGCCTGCTCGCGCTGCGCACCGGCTGCCCGGTGAAGCTGGCGGCGAGCCGCGAGGAGTCCTTCCTCGGCCACACCCACCGCCACCCCACCCTCCTGCGCTACCGCCACCACGCGGACGCGGAGGGCCGGCTGGTCAAGGTGGAGGCCCAGATCCTCCTGGACGCGGGCGCGTACGCCGACGCCTCCTCCGAATCCCTGGCCGCCGCCGTGGCGTTCGCCTGCGGCCCGTACGTCGTCCCGCACGCCTTCATCGAAGGCTGGGCGGTCCGGACGAACAACCCGCCCTCCGGTCACGTACGCGGCGAGGGCGCGATGCAGGTCTGCGCGGCGTACGAGGGCCAGATGGACAAGCTGGCCGCCAAGCTGGGCATCGACCCGGCCGAACTGCGCCTGCGCAACACGCTCTCCACGGGCGACATCCTGCCCACGGGTCAGACGGTGACCTGCCCGGCCCCGGTCGCCGAACTGCTCCAGGCGGTACGGGACTTCCCGCTCCCCGCCCTCCCCAAGGACGCCCCGGAGGACGACTGGCTGCTGCCGGGCGGCCCCGAGGGCGCGGGGGAGCCGGGGGCGGTGCGCCGGGGCGTCGGCTACGGGGTCGGCATGGTGCACATGCTCGGCGCCGAGGGCACGGACGAGGTCTCCACGGCCACGGTCCGGGTCCATGACGGGGTGGCCACGGTGATCTGCGCTGCGGTGGAGACGGGGCAGGGCTTCACGACCCTCGCCCGCCAGATCGTCCAGGAGGTCCTGGGGGTCGAAGAGGTCCACGTGGCGGCGGTCGACACCGACCAGCCCCCTGCCGGCCCGGCCACCCACGGCCGCCACACCTGGGTCTCCGGCGGGGCGGTGGAGCGCGCGGCGAAGATGGTCCGCACCCAGCTCCTCCAGCCGCTGGCCCACAAGTTCGGCATGTCCACGGAGCTGCTCCAGATCGCCGACGGCAAGATCACCTCGTACGACGGGGTGCTCTCCACCACCGTCATGGAGGCCATGGACGGCAAGGAACTCTGGGCCACCGCCCAGTGCCGCCCCCACCCCACGGAAGCGCTGGACGAGGCGGGCCAGGGCGACGCGTTCGTCGGCCTCGCGTTCTGCGCGGTGCGGGCGGTGGTGGACGTCGACATCGAGCTCGGTTCGATCCGCGTGGTCGAGATGGCGGTCGCCCAGGACGTGGGCCGCGTCCTGAATCCGGCCCAGCTCGCCGTGCGCATCGAGGCGGGCATCACCCAGGGAATCGGCGCGGCCCTCACGGAGAACCTCCGCACCGCGAAGGGCCTGATCCGCCACCCCGACCTGACGGGCTACGCGCTTCCGACGGCGCTGGACGTGCCGGACATCCGCATCGTGAAACTGGTCGAGGAACGCGACGTGGTGGCCCCCTTCGGCGCGAAACCCGCGTCGGCGGTCCCGGTCGTCACGGCCCCCGCAGCGGTGGCCTCAGCGGTCCGCTCGGCAACGGGCCGCCCGGTGAACCGCCTCCCGATCAGGCCGCAGGCAGCGGTGGCGACGGCGCCGAAGGGCTGAGGCGTCCTCCGGCGATTGCTGAATTTTATGGCCGATAAGAGGCTCGGATCGGGCTCGTGACTGCTGTTCTCTTGACGGTACCGTTCCCGCGAAGGTTATCCGCGCGGGTGAGACCTGAGGGAATTCGTGACTTTCGAGAAGGAATGGGCGGAACTGCGTTCGGCTGCCGCCCAGCGAAGTGCCATGCAGATCAACAGCGCCCCGGCCGAGGGCGGCGGTGGTGCCGGTGCGCCGGACCTGGTGGTGAACCGGGATGATCTCGGAGCTATCGGGAATGACGCCTACGAGCTCAGGACGAGACTGTCGAAGGACGGTGACCACGCCCGCCCGGCCACCTTCGACGCGGCGATCGCGCTCACCAACGGCAACTTCGCGAGCGGCTCGGCGGTTCTGAAGGTGCACGACTTCTGGCAGAAGCATCTCAAGACGCTGCTGGATTCCTGCGCGCACATTTCGAACCACCTGGATTACACCAAGGCGCAGCACGCGAAGGACGACGTGAAGATCGGTGGAGATCTGACGCCGATCTCCAAGCTGTCGGAGTACATGAAGTAGGGCTCGGGGGAGCGCGCACATGCTGAGTTACGAGGACATCGTCGAAGCCCCGCTGGGCAAGCTGAAGGCGGCGGCCGACGACTGGTCGGAGATGGCTACGAAGCTGGACAGGCTCGCCGATCACGCGTCGGACGGAATGAAGGCGAAGGCGAACAAGGCGAGCTGGGAAGGCCTCAACGCAGGGGTCACCAAGGCGTTCGTCGGCAAGACCGTCAAGGAGTTCGCGGACGCCGCCGCCGAGGCCAAGGGCGTGAAGGCGCTGCTGGAAGAGGGATACGCGGCTTTCAAGAAGGCCAAGGACGACCTTGCCAACATCCGGGACCACGAGGGGCCGGCCGCCGGGATCTCGGTGGACGGCAGAGGAAAGGTCACGGCACGTTCCCCGATCTCCGAGAACAACGCGGCGCGTCACGATCCCGACTTCGGCAAGTACCTCCAGCAGGAGAGGGAGAACATCGCATCGTGGCAGAAGAAGATCGACCACATCGTCGAAACCTGCAACGACACCGATGTGACCTTCAAGAACTCCCTTGAGGCCAACGTCACCGACCGCAAGGACTTCACCACCCCGAAGTACACCAAGTTCGACCAGGAAGAGGCGGCCCGCGCCGTTGCCCTGGCGTCCAAGGGCCGCGACCTCACGCACGCGCAACTCCAGGCGCTGAACGAACTGCTGCGAGACAACGCCAATTCGGTGGAGTTCGCGAAGAACTTCTACGAGAAGCTCGGCCCGGAGAAGGCGCTCACCTTCTTCGGCCAGCTCGCAACGGACACGCACATGGGTGTGAGCGTGGATGAGGAGCGGCTCAAGGACGTTCAGGCGCTGCAGAAGAACCTCGGCCTCAACCTGGCCACCGCCTCGCACGACAAGGCGTTCACGGCGGAGTGGGGGCCGGAGCTCCGCAAGATGGGTACGGAACGCTTCCCGCTCGCCAAGAACGACTACGGCGGGCCGTTCGGCTACCAGCTGCTCGGCGGAATCATGCGGTTCGGGAACTACGACCCCAAGTTCCTCAATCCCATGGCTGAGCATGTGGTCCAGTTGAGGCAGAAGGACCACGACTTCTTCTATGCGTCCAAGGGCGTGCCCGGCGGGCCGGAGAATCTGTACAACCCCTCGGGTGTCAACGGCTCCGGCTACGACCCGGTGAACAGCATGCTGGAAGCCCTGGGGCACAGCCCGGAGGCGGCAAAGCACTTCTTCTCCGCCGAGCCCACCGCGTACAGCGAGGACGGCACCCTGAAGAGCGGTGACGCTGATCTCGGAAAGGACAAGGATGGGGAGGAGATCACCAGTTACCTGGACTTCTTCCAGAACGAGGACTACGACCCGTTCTTCGACGTCACGAGCCACCATCCGGACGACGTGAAGAAGTCCACGCAGTACCTGCCCGACGCGCTCGGAAAGGCCTTGGAGGCGGCGACCACCGGGCACGCCTGGGACGACCCCTCGCCCACGCTGAAGCGCGACGAGGTGACGGCGGGCATCATGAAAAATGTGATCGATAGCTACGGAATGGATTCAGGGCTTAGGGATCGGCATGATCCGATGAAAGACAGCCTTGCGCGCATGGGTGCCGCCTACATCGACGACTTGAATTACTCAACCTACAATTTCGGCGGTTACGGTGATGCGGCAGGACGCGAGGAACTTTTCATGAAGAGCAGCGATGAATCCGAAAGGACTGATTTCGGAGAGAGTTCGGCGCTGAGATTCATGGCCGCAGTTGCCACAGGTGACGAGGGGTACCGGACGCTGAGCAGCGCTCAGCAAGTGTATGAGGCCAGCGGACTCCGATCGTTCGGAGATGAAAAGGCGGATGCGTTGGCGTTCGGTGGAAACGCGACCAAGATCCATGGAATTCTTGACGAGTCGCGTAGCATCGGAATCGGTGATGAATTCAAAAGCAACGAGGATGCGGAGAATTTGGCGAGGGAGAAAAGTGCAGAGTGGCGTAAGGCTGGCGTCAGCGGTGCGGTGACGGCTGTGGTGGGGGTGGGGTCTGCGGTTGTACTCGGACCTGCCGCTGGCGTCGTCTCCACGGTTGCTGTACCGCTGGTCATGGAGACGGCTGGCAGTGCAGTGAGCACGCAGTATGGCTCTGAAACTCTGCAGTACCTCAAAGATGCCGAATATAACAATAATGACCAAGCGCTCACCAGTATTGAGGAAGGGAGTGAGCAGGGCAAAAGTAGCGCTGCAGCCGCTATGTTCCACTACGCCGACTCCGTGGGAATGGCAAGAGAAGAGAAGCAGGAACTGTTCCGTGATATTCAGTATGATTACAACAATGGCGTCACGGCTGCGCGTCAGCCGATGAAGGTCAACTAATCGTGAAGCGATCATTTTCTGCATTCGTGACGCCCGGTGTTTTTCTGTGCGCGCTGGTGCTGGTTGGGTGCTCGGATGACCCAGAGGTGGACAAGGGGATGCGTAGTTCCGCAGGCCTCCAAAAGTGTGGCCAGTTCCTTGGTGTGGAGAACGTAAACAGGGCGGTCGAATCTGTAGAAGGAGGTAAGGCGACTGCTACCGCGCGGAACAGCCCGGCACGGCTGGCTGCGATATTGGATCGCGAGGCTGAGGAGTGGCCAGTTGATGATCTACTGCACAACTCTTACAGTGCTTGCCGCATTCAGGTGCCAGCCGAGGGTGGTGGTGCGTTTGTGATCGAGGCGACAGTTCAGTGGTCGGTGCTCACCGTTGATTCGATGAGCGAGCCGAAGTATGCCAAGAGTTGGCGACAGTTGAATGATCAGGTGTTCGTCGAGTTGGAGACCGGGCGGCCGAGCATGGAAATCCTCGTCACGTGCGGCGTCCCCGGTGCCGCAGCAGGGCAGGAAGTGGGGCTTCCTCTGCAGATGGCGGTGACCGATCCCGGATTGGCGGTTGATCAGCGTCAAGTCCTGCTGTCGACGTTCGCTCGAACTCTGGTAGAAGAATTGTCCTGTGCCGGAGATCCGGTTATCCCGGCACAACTACTCCGCTGACCTCAATTTTCGAGTTTTCCCACGAGAACGGGAAATCTGCGACCTGTCGTCAGCTGGCCAGGAGTGGTTGATTCATGCGGCCGGAAACGACCGGCTGATGCTCATCGCAGGTCTGGCCGTATGGCGGGGACATCTGCCGCATATACGCGAAGAACTCCGCCGCGAGCGATCGACTGAGGGTCACCTGGGAGCTTATCTGCGCCCCCCGCCGAAGGGCGAGCCTGCTCCGAAGTTCAGGGTGCTCCCGATGGGGGAGCGGGCTTTGGCCGCTCCGGACGCCGGCTCCATCCAGTTCGCCTGCCGGAGTGAGAAGTTGCCCGGCTCCACGCCGGCTCATATCGACATCGGCGTCGAGCGCTGGTCACCCAAGGACCCCGAGGGCGATCCGGAGAAGCTGACGGACGCCTACGCGACCGTGGTCCATTCCTTCGCCCTGGCCATGGCGAAGGAACTGCGCTGCGAGAACGACGGAGGGCTGGAGTCCCGGCCCGTACTCGACCCCGCCTGACGTACGGAGCCGCGGCGACAAGCCCGGCCGGTACCGTGGCCGTTGACCAGGGGGAGGTGCCGGTGTGATTTCCGAGCCGGAGTTGGTGGGGGAGGACGGGCCGGGCTCGTCCTCGGACGTCGTGAGCGGGTTCGACCCCGAGCAGGGGATCGGGGAGGGCGGCCGGCGGCGGTGGCACGGGGCGATCTGGGGCGTCGCCGGGGCGCTGACGGCGTCGGCGGTGTGGGCCGCAGCCGTCTTCGGGTACGGGATCGGCGGCGACGGCAGGCCGGACTCGCGCGGCTACCGCGTGGAGTCCGACTCCTGCGCGGCGATGCAGTTGAAGGAGCTCGCCAGGGCGCTCGGCAAGCCGGAGTCCGAGACGACCACCGAGCTGGACGGGATCGAGCATCCCGCCCTCCACCGCATCCGATGCACCGTCGACTTCCCGGAGTCGGTCCTCGGGGAGCGGGGCGGCGAGGACGGATCGGGCTGGTACATGGGCTACCGGGCTTCCCTCACGGCCGAGCTGCACAAGGAAGCCGATCCGCGTCCCGTGTTCGAGGCGAGCAGCACGGTGACGGACATCGACGGGACGGCCGTGGACCGGGTGGAGCGCGTACCGGACCTCGGGGACAGCGCGTATCTGCTGATCACGGACGATAACAGCATGCGCCTGAACGTCGTGGAAGGCGGTGCCGTCATGATGCTCGACCTGTCCGTCTGGATGTCCTACAACGAGGGCGAGGGCGAGGACACCGAGGAGATGCCGGACGCGCCGGAGGAGCCCGAGATGCTCGCGTACCGGGGACATCTGATCAGTGACATGCGGGATGTCATGAAGGCGCTGAAGACCGGCTGACGGGCCGGGCTTCGGCCGAGACGTGCGAAAAGCGGTAATGGCCGCCCCCTACCGTGAGGGCGGCCACTTCCGCGTTCTGGAGACCGCGACCGGATTCGAACCGGTGTAACTCGAGTTGCAGTCGAGCCCCTGAGCCTCTCGGGCACACGGTCGGGCGTGGTGCTGTGGTCCGTTGTTCCTTGCTGAGAACGACGCTACGGGCCCCCGGCACCCGCCTCAAGCAATCCGGCCGGGGTGCAACGCGACTGCCATACGCCGTTCATATCCGGGGGAGGAGCGGACTTCCGGGCCCGGGACCTACGACCAAGGGCGAGCACGGGACCGCACATCGACAGGGTTCAAAGCGGCCCATGCCCCTTACGCTGACCCCATGACCGCCCTCGAACCCCGTGACGGCACTGACGCCGCACACCTCGCGCCGCCCGCGACCGACGCCCCCTCCCCGGACCCCCTGTCCGACCTTCCCGCCGCGGCCGTCGAAGGGGTCCTCGGGCGCACCTACCGGGCACTGAGCATCGGCATCGTGTCCGTGGTGTTCCTCATCGCGTTCGAGGCCACGGCAGTCGGTACGGCGATGCCGGTCGCCGCCCGCGAGCTGAACGGGATCCCGCTCTACGCGTTCGCCTTCTCCGCGTACTTCACCACCAGCCTCTTCGCCATGGTCCTCTCCGGGCAGTGGGCCGACCGGCGCGGGCCGCTCCAGCCGCTCGCCACCGGGATCACCGCGTTCGGCGTCGGGCTGCTGCTCTCCGGGGCGGCCACCAGCATGTGGGTCTTCATCGCGGGCCGGGCCGTCCAGGGGCTCGGCGGCGGGCTGGTGATCGTCGCGCTGTACGTCGTCATCGGGCGCGCCTACCCCGAGCACATCCGGCCCGCGATCCTGGCCGCCTTCGCCGCGAGCTGGGTGATCCCGTCCGTCGTCGGGCCGCTCGCCTCCGGGACGGTGACCGAGCAGCTCGGGTGGCGCTGGGTCTTCGTCGGCATCCCCGTCCTCATCGTGATCCCGCTCGCCCTGGCCCTCCCGGCGATCCGGCGCACGGCCTCCGGGCCCGCCGACCCGGCCGCCGCCACCGAGCCGTACGACCGCCGACGCATCCGGCTCGCCCTCGGGATCTCGGCCGGGGCGGGGCTGCTCCAGTACGCGGGGCAGGAGCTGAACTGGCTCGCCCTCCTGCCCGCCGCCGCCGGCGCCGCCCTGCTCGTGCCCGCCGTCCGCGGACTGCTGCCCACCGGGACCGTACGGGCCGCGCGCGGGCTGCCCTCGGTGGTTCTGCTGCGCGGGATCGCCGCCGGGTCGTTCATCGCCGCCGAGTCCTTCGTACCGCTGATGCTGGTCACCCAGCGCGGACTGTCCCCGACGATGGCCGGGCTGTCGCTGGCCGTGGGCGGGGCGACCTGGGCGCTCGGTTCGTTCGTCCAGTCCCGGCCGCGTATGGAGCCGTACCGGGAGCGGCTGATGGTGACCGGCATGCTGCTCGTCGCCGCCTCGATCGCCGTCGCGCCCTCCGTGCTGATCGAGGGGGTCCCCGTCTGGATCGTCGCCGTCGCCTGGGCCTTCGGCTGCTTCGGGATGGGCATGGTGATCGCCTCCACCAGCGTCCTGCTCCTGAAGCTGTCGGCCCCCGAGGAGGCGGGCTCCAACTCCGCCGCCCTCCAGATCTCCGACGGGCTCTCCAACGTGCTGCTCCTGGCCTCCGGCGGCGCGGCCTTCGCGGCGCTGGGCGGCGGAGCGGTGGGCGCGGCCGCGCACGGGGCGGTGCAGGCGGGCGCTTCCGGCTCCCACCCGGGCGCGTTCGCGGCCGTCTTCCTGCCGATGGCGGGGGTGGCGCTGGTGGGGGTGTGGGTGGCGACGAGGGTGCTCGTACGGGAGAAGTAGGGGTACCCGGGAACAGATGCTCGCCCGGTTGCCGTACCTGTGAAGAGGGTCTCAACGGGCCCGAGCCGCGGCCCGTTCGTACGGGTTCAGGCCCGGGCCCCCGGTAAGGTGGCCCGGTTGTCGTATCGCGGGCCGGGCCCTTGGGGCCGGGTGCGGTACGGGCAGCGCCCCACGTACCCGAGAGCCCCGAACCGGAGACCGTGACTACTACCACCGCCTCCCACCACCTCTCACCCGCCTTCCCGGGCCGTGCCCCCTGGGGCACCGCCAACAAGCTGCGAGCCTGGCAGCAAGGCGCCATGGAGAGGTACGTCCAGGAGCAGCCGCGCGACTTCCTCGCCGTCGCGACGCCGGGCGCCGGCAAGACCACGTTCGCGCTGACCCTCGCGTCGTGGCTGCTGCACCACCACGTCGTGCAGCAGGTCACCGTCGTCGCCCCGACCGAGCACCTCAAGAAGCAGTGGGCGGAGGCGGCCGCCCGCATAGGGATCAAGCTCGACCCCGACTACAGCGCAGGTCCGCTGAGCAAGGAGTACCACGGGGTCGCCGTGACGTACGCCGGTGTCGGCGTCCGCCCGATGCTCCACCGCAACCGCTGCGAGCAGCGCAAGACGCTCGTCATCCTCGACGAGATCCACCACGCCGGTGACTCCAAGTCCTGGGGCGAGGCCTGCCAGGAGGCGTTCGACCCGGCGACCCGGCGGCTGGCGCTGACCGGTACGCCGTTCCGCTCGGACACCAACCCGATCCCCTTCGTCCAGTACGAGGAGGGGAACGACGGCATCCGCCGCTCCTCGGCCGACTACACCTACGGCTACGGCAACGCCCTCGCCGACGGCGTCGTCCGCCCGGTCATCTTCCTCAGCTACAGCGGCAACATGCGCTGGCGTACGAAGGCGGGCGACGAGATCGCCGCCCGGCTCGGCGAGCCGATGACCAAGGACGCCATCGGCCAGGCCTGGCGCACCGCGCTCGCGCCCACCGGCGAGTGGATCCCCAACGTCCTCGCCGCCGCCGACAAGCGGCTCACCGAGGTCCGCAAGGGCATCCCCGACGCGGGCGGGCTCGTCATCGCCACCGACCAGGACTCGGCCCGCGCGTACGCCAAGATCCTGAAGAAGGTCACCGGGGAGTCCGCGACCGTGGTCCTCTCCGACGAGAAGGCCGCGTCCAAGAAGATCGACCGGTTCAGCGCGGACGAGTCGCGCTGGATGGTCGCGGTCCGGATGGTGTCCGAAGGCGTCGACGTGCCGCGCCTCGCCGTCGGCGTGTACGCGACCACCATCTCGACGCCCCTCTTCTTCGCCCAGGCCGTCGGCCGGTTCGTGCGCTCCCGCCGGCGCGGCGAGACGGCGTCCGTCTTCCTGCCGACCATCCCGATGCTCCTCGACTTCGCCAACGAGATGGAGGTCGAGCGCGACCACGTCCTCGACAAGCCGAAGAAGGGCAGCGACGAGGAGAACCCCTTCTCGGAGGAGGACAAGCTCCTCGCCGACGCCGAGAAGCTGGAGGACGAGGAGACCGAGGACCAGCTGCCCTTCGAGGCGTTGGAGTCCGACGCCGTCTTCGACCGGGTGCTGTACGACGGCGCCGAGTTCGGCATGCAGGCCCACCCCGGTTCTGAGGAGGAGCAGGACTACCTCGGCATCCCCGGGCTCCTGGAGCCGGACCAGGTCCAGCTGCTCCTCCAGAAGCGGCAGAGCCGGCAGATCGCGCACAGCCGCCAGAAGCCGGCCGAGGAGGCCGACCTCCTGGAGAAGCCCGCCGAGGCCCGGCCCGTCGTCACGCACAAGCAGCTGCTGAGCCTGCGCAAGCAGCTCAACACGATGGTCTCCGCCTACACCCACCAGAGCGGCAAGCCGCACGGCGTGATCCACAACGAACTGCGCCGCGTCTGCGGCGGCCCGCCGAGCGCGGAGGCCACGGCTCACCAGATCCAGACGCGCATCGCGAAGGTCCAGGAGTGGGCGACGCGGATGAAGTGACCTCGCAGCCGTTCGTTTCCGTCGTCCGCGTCGGCCCGTCGGCCCGTACGGAGGTTCCAACCTCCGTACGGGCCGACGGCGTTACCGACTCTCCCCATGGGCGTACGGCCGTGTTTCCGGGCCTCGTGCCCGGGAAATTTCCCCGGTGTCCGTTCACACGCAGTTAACGTCGGTTCGCATCCGTGGACGGGCCGACCGGCGAAGTCGTGACACGTGAACGCGCGTAGATGTTCGCTTACCGGACGCCGTCCCGCTGACCGGCCCTTATGTGCGGGCCGTTCCGGGGCCCCGCGTCCGGAGACCGGATTCTGGACGAGGACTTCCGCTGAGCGGACTGGCTCGCTACTGTCCCCGCCATATGAACGCCCCGTGGCAACGCCGCCGCGGAGCGCAGCCGGTGCCTTGCCAGACCGGCGGCCTCTCCGTGCGTCGCCGCTGGGACCGGCGTCGCAACCGTCGGAGCAGGCCGTCGTCGCTCACCCCGAAGAGGAGAGGGCGTCGTGACAGCGGAGACTTCCCAGACGCTCGACCGAGGACTGCGCGTCCTCAAACTGCTCGCCGACACCGACCACGGCCTGACCGTGACCGAGCTGTCCAACAAGCTCGGTGTCAACCGGACCGTCGTCTACCGGCTGCTCGCCACGCTGGAGCAGCACGCCCTGGTACGCCGCGACCTGGGCGGTCGCGCCCGGGTCGGCCTCGGTGTGCTGCGGCTCGGCAGACAGGTGCACCCGCTGGTCCGGGAAGCGGCGCTGCCCGCGTTGCGTTCCCTGGCCGAGGACATAGGGGCCACCGCCCATCTCACGCTCGTCGACGGCAGCGACGCCCTCGCGGTCGCCGTGGTCGAGCCCACGTGGACGGACTACCACGTCGCCTACCGGGCCGGCTTCCGCCATCCCCTGGACCGGGGCGCCGCGGGCCGGGCCATCCTGTCCGCCCGGCAGGCCACGGAGTCCGGCCACCCCGGCTACACCCTCACCCACGGCGAACTCGAAGCCGGCGCCAGCGGGGCGGCCGCGCCCCTGGTCGGGGTCTCGGGCGTCGAGGGCAGCGTCGGTGTCGTCATGCTCGCCGACGCCGTCCCGGAACGGGTCGGGCCCCGTGTGCTCGACGCCGCCCGGGAAGTGGCGGACGCGCTGCGGTAGGCGGGTGGCCGTACGCCTCCGGTGCGTCGGGGTGGGCGTGGACGTGTAACGCGTCGGAGCGTGCGCCGGGCGGCGTGCTCCTGGCGCTTTCCCGTTCCGGCGCGGCGGTTAGATTGGGTGCGTGCTCTCTCGTCTCTCGCGCCCCCGCGTCCTCGCCCTCTGCGCACTCCCCGTCCTCGCCCTGTTCGGTACGGCGGCCCTCGCGCCGCTGCCGTTCACCCTGGCGCGGCCCGGGGTGACCGCGGACGTGCTCGGCAAGGACGACGGGCGGCCGGTGATCACCATCACCGGGGCCGAGACCCGGCCCACCGACGGGCAGCTGCGGATGACGACGATCCTCGCCACCGGGCCGAAGGCGGACGTCCGCATCGGCGAGGTCTTCGACAGCTGGTTCCGGACCGACCGGGCGGTCATGCCGCGTGACGCGGTCTACCCCACCGGCGGCTCCGAGAAGGAGATCGAGAAGCACAACCTCGACGACATGAAGGAGTCGCAGAACGTCGCCGTCGACGCCGCCCTGGACTACCTGGACCGCGAGCCCGGGTCGATGCGGGTGGACGTGGACCTCGGCGACATCGGCGGTCCGAGCGCCGGGCTCTTCCTCTCCCTCGGCATCATCGACAAGCTCGACGGCGACGGCTCCGGCGGCGGTCTCACCGGCGGCCGCACCATCGCCGGTACGGGGACGATCACCGCGGACGGCAAGGTCGGCGCGGTCGGCGGGGTGTCGATGAAGGTCCAGGGCGCCCACCGCGACGGCGCGAGCGTCTTCCTCGTACCGAAGGCCGAGTGCGGTCAGGCGGAGGCCGAGGCGCCCGACGGGTTGCGGATCGTGCCCGTCTCCACGCTGAAGGACGCGGTCGGTTCGCTCAAGGCCCTGGAGTCGGGCGGGAAGGTCCCGAGCTGCTGACCGGCGCCGGTGCCTGTGCCGGTTCCGAGGGTACGGGCTCCGGCCCCGCCGCCTCCTGTACGGCCCCCGGCCCGTCGTCCAGCGTCCGCCAGGACGGGAACACCAGCGGGCTCAGCGTCGCCAGGAAGTAGACCCCGCCCATCGCCAGCAGCGCCCCCGTCGCTCCCGCGCCCTCCACCAGCAGCCCGGCCGCGAGCCCGCCCACCGGCATCGCGAACTCGCAGCCCGCTGTCAGCGCACCGGACACGCGGCTGCGCAGCCGGTCCGGCACGCGCTCGTAGATCACCGTCGTCAGGATCGGGTTCAGCACGCCGCCCGCGACTCCGCCGAGCAGCATCGTCACCGCGAGCGGCAGCGTCGTCCCGGTCACCGCCGCGACCAGAAACCTCGGCGCGCCGCACAGGACCACGCACACCGTGAACACCGCCCGGCGCGAGAACCGGTGCCCCACCGCCCCGTACAGCAGCGCCCCGGTCAGGCCGCCCGCGCCGAACAGCGCGGTGAGCAGTCCGATGGCGGGCGCGCCGCTCAGCTCGCTCTCGGCGTGCACCGGGAGCAGGACCGCGTTCCAGCCCTGGTCGGTGCCGTTCATGAACATCACCATCACCACGACCGCCAGCAGCAGCCGGTTGCCGAGCACGTGGGCGTAACCCTCGCGGAGTTCGGTGCCGTAGGCGCGCAGGGAGACCGGGGCCTCCGCCTTCCGCGGTTCGGCCGCGCGTACTCCCCGTACCCCCGCGGCGATCAGCAGGGCCGACAGCCCGAAGGCCGCCGCGTCCAGCAGCAGGACCGTCTCCGCGCCGACGAAGGCGATGAGGAGCCCGGCGAGGGCCGCGCCGACCATGCGGGCCCCGCGCGAGACCGCGTCGAAGAGGCCGGCGGCGCGGGCGAGGGTGGTTCCGGCGTGCTCGGCCAGGTCCGGGATCAGGACGTAGCGCGCGGTGTTGCCCGGGGTGTGGGCGAACCCGTTGAGCGCCATGAGCGCGCACAGCATCCAGAAGTCGAGGGCGCCGGCGAGGTGCAGCAGCGGGATCGCGGCGATGGCGGCCGCGCAGACGGCGTCGGACACGACGGCCGTCCGGCGGCGGCCGAACCGGTCGATGGCCGGTCCGCCGATCAGCGCGGCGACGACGATCGGCAGGGTGGCGCAGAAGGCGACGACCCCGGCCCGGCCCGCGCTTCCGGTGGTCTCCAGGACGAACCAGGGGACGCCGATCAGCGTCAGTGAAGTCCCTGCGGTGGAAATGGAGTTGGCCGCGAGCGTGACGGCGAGCGGGGTGCGGTTCCCCATGCTTTCCTCCCCCCCGGGCCGGTGGTTACGCCGGATGGAAGGCGGCGGCGCGAGGCGCGGCCGTCTCCCGGCCCTGCGCCGTCAGCCGCAGGCCCACCTCCACCAGGGTCCAGCCGACCCGGGTGCGCAGGCTGGTGCGGGGGAGGCGGAACTCGCCCGCTTTGGAGCGGAGTTCGGCCGACTCGGCCGCGTGCAGGAGGTGGTGGACGTCGGCGTGCATAACGGGCTTCCCTTCGGGTGGTGGGGAGGTGCGGTGTGCGGTGCCGTCATTCGGAGGGACGCGGGAAGACGTGCAGATGGGTGCGGACGACGGCCGAGCCCTCGGTGCCCTCGGGGACCACGTCGCGGTAGGTCTCCACCACCGCGTGCAGCTTCGCCGAGAGTTCCCGGGCCAGCTCGGGGGTGAGGCGCACCTTGAAGTCGCTCATGTCCGAGCTCTGCCGCCACTCCTGCGGCCATTCGCCCATCGTGCCGAGCCAGGTGTTGAGCTCCTGGGCGTGCGTGGTGGCCACCTCGTGCATCACCACCCCGATGGCGCCGCGCACCTCCGGATCGGCGTGTGCGAGGAAGTCGGAGCTCTCGAAGATCGCCCCCTCGTGCACCGCCCGCCACCAGCGCTCGCGCCCCTTGCCCAGCTCCGGGGCGTCCTCGACCAGCCCGGACTCCGCCAGTTGGCGCAGGTGATAGCTGGTCGCACCGCTCGACTCGCCCAGCCGCTCGCCCAGCTTCGAGGCGGTCGCCGGGCCGAACTCGCGCAGCGCGTTCAGCAGTCGGATCCGCAGGGGGTGCGCGAGGCTGCGCAGCGTGCGGGCGTCCACGGTGTGCATCCTGCGGTCGGTGCCGCCGTGGCGGTGGGGGCGGGAGGCGTCCTCGTTCTCCGTCATGCTTCGACAGTAGAGATGCAAAGGGAGCTTTGCAAGAGATTCTTTGCAATGATCTCTTGGTAACTCAGCCCTCCTCGATGAACCCCTCCTCCACCAGCCACTCCTTCGCCACCTCGTGCGGATCCTCGCCGTCCACGTCCACCTTGGCGTTCAGCGTCTGCGCGACCTCGGTCGTCAGCTTCCGGGCGAGCGGGTCCAGCAGCTCCGCGATCACCGGGTACTTCTCGAAGGTGGCCTCGTGGACGACCGGGGAGGCGTTGTAGTTGGGGAAGAAGTGCTTGTCGTCCTCCAGGACGTCCAGGTTCATGGCCTTGATCCGGCCGTCCGTGGTGAAGACCTCGCCCAGCAGGCAGGAGCTGGACTCGGACACCTGGGTGTAAATGATCCCGGCGTCCATCTTCTGGATGTTGCCCGCCGGGATCCTCATCCCGTACTTCTTCTCCATGCCCGGCAGTCCGTCGTCGCGCGAGGCGAACTCGTTCTCCACGCAGATCGTCACCGCGCCCGGGTCCTTCTTCGCGAGGGCGGCCACGTCCGAGAGGGTCTTCAGCCTGTACTTCGCGTTGTTCTTCTTGCTGATCGCCAGCGCGTACGTGTTGTCGAGCGGGGCCGGCGGCAGCCAGATCACCCCGTTGCCCTTGTCCTCGTCCCGTACCGCCTCGTACTGCTTCTTCGGGTCGACGATCGGGTCCGCGTGGCCCAGGAAGGTGATCCAGCCCGTGCCGGTGTAGTCCCACTGGACGTCGGCGTCGCCGTTGATGATGGCCTCGCGCGCGCTGATCGAACCCGGCAGGTTCGTCCGGTCCAGGACCTCCGCTCCGGCCGCCTTGAGGACCAGGCCGGTCATCTGGCCCAGGATGATGTTCTCGCTGAAGTTCTTCGACGTCACCGTCAGCGTCGCGCCCTTCAGCGGTTCGCCCCGCCCGACCGAACCCGGTGATACGTCGTCCACCATCGGCGATCCGCTCTTCAGCCCGCAGCCGCCCAGCAGCAGCACCGGCACCGCCATCAGCAGCAGTTTCCTCCTCGTCCTCCTCACCGCTCCTCCAGCCCGCGCGGCGTCAGCGCCAGTTCGGCCAGCGAGGCCAGCCAGTCCACCAGCAGCGCCAGCACCACCGTCAGCACCGAGCCGATGATCAGCACCGGCATCCGCTGCGTCTGGATCCCCGAGGTGATCAGGTCGCCGAGCCCGCCGCCCCCGCCGAACGTCGCCAGCGTCGCCGTACCGACGTTGAGCACCAGGGCCGTACGGACGCCCGCCAGGATCAGCGGCACCGCGAGCGGCAGCTCCACCTTCAGCAGGACGCCCCGCCCGGACATCCCCATCCCGCGCGCCGCCTCGATCATGCTCGGCTCGATCGCCCGCAGGCCCGCCACCGTGTTGGAGAGCACCGGCAGCACCGCGTAGATCACGATGCCGATGATCGCCGTACGCGGGCCGATGCCCAGCCAGATCACCAGCAGCGCCAGCAGACCGATCGCCGGGGTCGCCTGCCCGACGTTCGCCAGTGCCGTGAACGCCGGGGCGGCCTTCCGCAGCCGCCGCCGGGTCAGCGCGATACCGAGCGGGATCGCGATGATCAGCACCCAGAACGTCGAGATCGCCGTCAGCCGTACGTGCTGCCACCAGCGCAGTTGCACATTTCCGCCGGAGAGGGAGTTCTCCGCGATCGAGTCCAGGTGGATGTTGGTGATCCAGACGTACGTGATCACCAGGATGACGGCCAGCACCGCCGGCAGGACCACCAGCTTCCGCCAGGTGATCCGGCGCTCCGGCGCGGCCGGGGCGGGGGAGGGGGCGCTCTCCTCGTCGTGGAACGGGTGGCCCTTGACGTCGTGTTCGCCCGGCGGCCGGGTCGGGGCCGCCGGGCCCTTGTCCGAGCCGGACCGATGGCTGGGGCTCATACTCCGCCGCCACCCCCCTCCAGCTCCTGCTCCGTCTGGTGGACGCGCTGCTCCTCCAGCTCGTGCTGGTGCTCCATCGCGGTCAGCCGGTCCGCCTCCAGCAGCTCCTGCACGTTGTCCATCAGCGTCTTCATGTCGACGACCCCGATGAACTCGCCGCGCCGCCCGGTCACCGCCACCCGGCCCCCGCTGTCCGTGAGCACCGCCTCCAGCGCGTCGTGCAGCGTGGCGTCCCGGGTCACCGTGTCGTGCACCAGCTGCCCGGCCCGCGCCAGCGAACCGCGCGCCCGCATCAGATCGCCGCGCCGCAGCCACTTGTACGGGCGGTTCCGCCGGTCCAGCATCAGCAGCTCGTTGTGCGGGCCGTTGCGCAGCTTGTTGAAGATCGTCTGGAGCGGGTCCTCGACCGTCACCGTCGGGAAGTCCGCGATGCCCACGTCCCGTACGCGGGTGAGGTTGAGGCGTTTGAGGGCCGCGCCCGCGCCGACGAAACCGGAGACGAAGTCGTCCGTCGGGTTGGTGAGGATCGCCTCGGGGGTGTCGAACTGCGCGATGTGCGACCGCTCCCGCAGCACCGCGATCCGGTCGCCCAGCTTGATCGCCTCGTCGAAGTCATGGGTGACGAACACGATCGTCTTGTGCAACTCGTGCTGGAGCCGGATCAGTTCGTCCTGGAGGTGGTCGCGGGTGATCGGGTCGACCGCCCCGAACGGCTCGTCCATCAGGAGGACCGGAGGGTCGGCGGCCAGCGCCCGCGCCACGCCCACCCGCTGCTGCTGCCCGCCGGAGAGCTGACGCGGATAGCGCCCGTGGAACTCGCGCGGGTCCAGACCCACCAGGTCCAGCATCTCCTCCACCCGGTCCTTCACCCGGGACTTCGACCAGCCGACCATCTTCGGCACCAGGGCGATGTTGTCCGCGACCGTCATGTGCGGGAAGAGACCGGAGGACTGGATGGCGTAACCGATCTTGCGGCGCAGCTTCACCGGGTCGATGTCGGTGACGTCCTCGTCGCCGATCCGGATCCGGCCCGACGTCGGCTCGATCAGCCGGTTGATCATCTTCAGGGTGGTCGACTTCCCGCAGCCGGACGGGCCGACGAAGATCACCGTCTCGCCCGCCTTGATCTCCATGGAGACGTTGTCGACGGCCGGGTTCGGGTTGCCGGGGTACCTCTTGGTGAGGTTCTCCAGCTGGATGGTGGCCCCGGACGCGGCCGCCGCCCCCTCCTCCGTCGTGACGGCCGGGTCGGTCTCGGTCTCAGGCACGGATCCCCCTCGGGATGGTCAGCCGTCCCAGCAGGACGTACGCGGCGTCGAAGAGCAGGGCGAGGATCACGATGCCGAGCGTGCCCGCGAGCACCTGGTTGATCGCGTTGGCGCTGCCCAGCGAGGCGATCCCCCGGAAGATCTCGTTGCCGAGGCCGGGCCCGGAGGCGTACGCGGCGATCGCGGCGATGCCCATCAGCATCTGCGTGGAGACCCGGATCCCGGTCAGGATCGGCGGCCAGGCGAGCGGCAGCTCCACCCGGCACAGGCGCGCCGTACGCGACATCCCGATGCCCGTCGCCGCGTCGACCAGGGCCGGGTCGACGCCCCGCAGCCCGACGATGGAGTTCCGGACGATCGGCAGCAGCCCGTACAGCGTCAGCGTGATCACGGTCGGGGCGACCCCGAGGCCGACCAGCGGGATCAGCAGACCGATCGCGGCGAGGGACGGAATGGTCAGGATCGTCGCCGTGGAGGTGATGGCCAGCGAGCCGCCCCAGCCACTGCGATAGCTCACCACCCCGATGATCACGCCCAGAACGGTGGCGATCACCATGCACTGGAAAACCGCGCTGACGTGCTGGAACGCATCCGTGAGGAGCTGCTGGTGGCGCGTGCTCAGATACTCCCAGAAGCTCACACGGCACTCCCTCGGCTCCGTCGGTGTCGCCGAGCCCTTCGGCTCAGCCGGTGTCCTCGGCCGCCTGCTCCACCAGCGGGATGATCCGCAGCGGAACCGGGTTCTCCATGACGATCGCCGTGGAAGCCCGGACAATGCCATCAAATCCGACAACCCGGTCGATCACTCGCTGAAGATCGGCGTTGGAACGGGCGACGAGCCGGCAGAGCATGTCCCCGTGACCGGTGGTCGTGTGCAGCTCCAGCACCTCCGGTACACCGCCCAAGTGCGCCCGTACGTCGGCTCCTTGACCCTGTTTGATCTCCAGTGTGGCGAACGCGGTGACCGGATAGCCGAGCGCCGCGGGGTCCACGTCCGGGCCGAACCCCCGGATGACGCCATTCGACTGAAGGCGGTCCAGCCGCGCCTGGACGGTCCCGCGCGCCACCCCCAGCCGTCGGGATGCTTCGAGGACGCCTATGCGTGGCTCACGTGCGAGCAGCACGATGAGCCGGCCGTCCAGATGATCGATCGCCATGGGCCCGCCTCCGGTGGTCAGCCTGTACAGATAGTCCGGCCATGATGGCCATCCGCTGAACATATTGACCAGTGATTGCGTGAACTATTGCGCACCTTGCGATGCGGGGAGAGCCTTCGAACATGACTGAGACTCTGCACACCAGCCCCGACACCGCAGCGCAGGCCGACCGCTTCCCGGTCAAGGGAATGGACGCGGTCGTCTTCGCCGTGGGCAACGCCAAGCAGGCCGCGCACTACTACTCGACCGCCTTCGGCATGAAGCTCGTGGCCTACTCCGGACCGGAGAACGGCAGCCGCGAGACCGCGAGTTACGTCCTGACCAACGGCTCCGCCCGCTTCGTCCTCACCTCCGTGATCAAGGCCTCCACCGAGTGGGGCACCTTCCTCGCCGACCACGTCGCCGCGCACGGCGACGGTGTCGTCGACCTCGCCATCGAGGTCCCGGACGCCCGGGCCGCGTACGCGTACGCCGTCGAGCGCGGTGCGCGCGGCATCACCGAGCCGCACGAGGTCAAGGACGAGCACGGCACGGTCGTCCTCGCCGCCATCGCGACGTACGGCAAGACCCGCCACACCCTGGTGGAGCGCTCCGGCTACGACGGCCCCTACCTCCCCGGCTTCGTCGCGGCCAAGCCGATCGTCGAGCCGCCCGCCAAGCGCACCTTCCAGGCGATCGACCACTGCGTCGGCAACGTCGAGCTCGGCCGGATGAACGAGTGGGTCGGCTTCTACAACGAGGTCATGGGCTTCACCAACATGAAGGAGTTCGTCGGCGACGACATCGCCACCGAGTACTCCGCCCTCATGTCGAAGGTCGTCGCCGACGGCACGCTCAAGGTCAAGTTCCCGATCAACGAGCCGGCGATCGCGAAGAAGAAGTCGCAGATCGACGAGTATCTGGAGTTCTACGGCGGCGCGGGCGTCCAGCACATCGCGCTCGCCACCAACGACATCGTCTCCACGGTCCGCTCGATGCGCGCCGCCGGTGTGCAGTTCCTGGACACCCCCGACTCGTACTACGACACCCTCGGCGAGTGGGCCGGCGAGACCCGGGTGCCGGTCGAGACCCTGCGCGAGCTGAAGATCCTCGTCGACCGCGACGAGGACGGCTACCTGCTGCAGATCTTCACCAAGCCGGTCCAGGACCGGCCGACCGTCTTCTTCGAGATGATCGAGCGCCACGGCTCCATGGGCTTCGGCAAGGGCAACTTCAAGGCCCTGTTCGAGGCGATCGAGCGCGAGCAGGAGAAGCGCGGCAACCTCTGATCCGCGCCTTCGGGTGCCAAGACGCCGCCGTGGTCCGAGGCAGTACCTCGGACCACGGCGGCGTCCGTCGCTGATGGCCTCCGCTTCACGGGCTCTGCGACACGGAGGGCGGTGCGGAGGGTGACGGGGACGTCGAAAGGGCGGCCGCCGTTCCCGACGGAGCAGGTGCCGGGGCCTCGGGCTTCTTCTCCCGCTCCGGCCGCGGCTCCCGCTTCGGCTCGGGGGACGGCGGCGGGGACGGCGGCCGCATGTCGCCCGGTCCGCCCGGCGGCGGCTCGCCCAGCGCGTCCAGCGCCTCCCGCGCCAGCGGCGCGGCGAGCGGCGAGAACGCCGGTTTGGTGCGCACGGCCTGCTCCAGATTCCGGCGCGCCGGACCGTAGTGCGCCAGCGCCCGCTGGATCACGCCGAGGTGATAGGCGTACGAGGCGTTCCGCACGCCCGTGTCGGCCGCCCGCTGCGCGTATTCCAGGCCCTCCTCGGACCTCCCCGCCCGGTGCAGCGCCCAGCCCAGCGCGTCCGCCACCGCCGCACTGCGGTGCTGCCCCCGCCACTGCGCCCGCAGCAGCTCCACCGCGGCCTCCGGATCCCCGTGGTCGGCCTCGAACCGGGCCAGCACCAGGGACTCGTCGACCCCGTCCTTCTTCGCCGCGGCCACCATCTCCCGCAGCTTCGCGTACTGGGTGCGGGCGTCCCCGTCCAGCCCCAGCGACGCGTACAGCTCGCCCAGCTCCAACGCGTACTCCGGGCGCGGCAGCTGTTCCAGCGCCCGGCGGTACGCGGCCAGCGCCTCGTCGGTGCGGTCCAGCGCCACCAGGGCCCGGGCCCGGCCCGCCAGCGAGGCGTGGTGAGCGGAGTCCGTGCGCAGCGCCGCGTCGAACTGCGCCACCGCCTCCTCCGGCTCGCCCCGCTCCCAGGCCAGCTCGCCGAGCCGGTGCAGTGCCTCGGCCTTCTCGGCCGGCCGCGTCGCCCGGTCGGCCGCCTCCCGGGCGGTGGCCAGCGCGTCCTCGCGCCAGCCCTGGCCCCGGTAGAGGTCGGCGGTGCGGGCCAGCGCGGGGACCCCCTTGCGCAGCTCGCCGAACTTCTCCGTCGCCGCGGTCGCCGCCTTCCGGTCGCCGAGCCCGGTGTACGCGTCGATGAGGACCGGGTACACGCTCCACGCCGTCGGCTGCTGCTTCCTCACCGTCTCGCCCCACCGCTTCGCCGCGAGGAAGTCGTGCCGGGCGTTGGCCAGGGCCGCCAGCCCCACCCACGCCTCCCCGTTCCCGCGCTCGCCCGGCTGCGCCTCCAGCGACCGCTTCAGGGCCTCTTCGGCGCGGGGGTAGTACGCCGTGTCCGCCGAACGCCGCGCCCATTCCACGTACGCCGTACCGAGCGTCGCCAGGGACGGGGCGTCCTTCGGGTGGGACTCCACCCACTTCTGCCGGTCCCCGATCAGCGCGGTGAGGTCCGAGAGCGAGGCCGGGGACCCCGCGGTCGCCGCCGCCTCGGCCCGCTCGACCGGCCCCGGCTCCTTCGGCCGCTCGTCCCTGTCGTCCACCGCCACCAGGGCCCCCGCCAGCAGCACCCCGGCGGCCACCGCGCCGAACGCGGCCCGGCGCAGCGTCGTCCGCAGCGTGGGCGGTGGCGGGGGCAGCGCGGTGGCGCCTTCGGCGGGCAGGGCGCAAGGGTCCTGCGGGGACGGCTCGGGCGGCCGGCCGGAGTCCGGGCCCTGCTGCGGCGTGACATCCATGACCATCACTCTGCGTCAGTCATACGAGCACACCGCGCCTTGGGATCGCCCCCGCTCACGGGTTCACACCATTGGCCCCGGGTGACACGCTTGGATCATGAGCGATCTCCTCGAACGGCTGCGCGCGGGACTGCCTCCCGAGGCGCTGATCACCGATCCGGACGTCACCGCGTCCTACGCCCACGACATGGCGAGCTTCTGCGAGGCGGGCACCCCGGCCGTCGTGGTGCTCCCGCGCACGGTCGAGCAGGTCCAGCACGTCATGCGCACCGCCACCGCGCTGCGCGTCCCCGTCGTCCCGCAGGGCGCCCGTACCGGCCTGTCCGGCGCGGCCAACGCCTCGGACGGCTGCGTCGTGCTCTCCCTGGTGAGGATGGACCGGATCCTGGAGATCAGCCCGGTCGACCGGATCGCCGTCGTCGAACCGGGCGTCGTCAACGCGGTGCTCTCACGCGCGGTGAACGAACACGGTCTGTACTACCCGCCGGACCCGTCCAGCTGGGAGACGTGCACCATCGGCGGCAATATCGGCACCGCGTCCGGCGGCCTGTGCTGCGTGAAGTACGGGGTCACCGCCGAATACGTACTGGGCCTGGAGGTCGTCCTCGCCGACGGGCGGCTCCTGACCACCGGCCGCCGCACCGCCAAGGGCGTCGCCGGATACGACCTGACCCGGCTCTTCGTCGGCTCCGAGGGCAGCCTCGGGATCATCGTCAAGGCCGTCCTCGCGCTCAAACCCCGGCCGCAGCAGCAGCTCGTCCTCGCCGCCGAGTTCCCCTCCGCGGCCACCGCCTGTGACGCCGTGTGCCGGATCATGGAGCGCGGTCACACCCCGTCACTCCTCGAACTGATGGACCGTACGACCGTGCGTGCCGTCAACGCGATGGCCTCCATGGGCCTGCCCGAGACCACCGAGGCACTCCTCCTCTGCGCCTTCGACACCCCGGACCCGGTCGCCGATCTCACCGCCGTCGGCGAGCTCTGCACCGCCGCCGGGGCCACCGAAGTGGTCCCCGCCGACAACCCGGCCGAGTCCGAACTCCTCCTCCAGGCCCGCCGCATGTCCCTCACCGCCCTGGAGACCGTCAAGTCCGCCACGATGATCGACGACGTGTGCGTCCCGCGCTCGCAGCTCGGCGCGATGCTCGCGGGCACGGCCGCCATCGCCGAGGAGTACGGCCTCACCATCGGCGTCTGCGCCCACGCGGGCGACGGCAACACCCACCCCGTCGTCTGCTTCGACCACCACGACCCCGACGAGTCCCGCCGGGCCCGCGAGTCCTTCGACGCCATCATGGCGCTCGGTCTCGAACTCGGCGGAACCATCACCGGCGAACACGGCGTCGGAGTCCTCAAGAAGGAGTGGCTGGCCCGCGAGCTGGGGGAGACCGGCGTCGAACTGCAGCGCTCCATCAAGGCCGCCTTCGACCCGCTCGGTCTCCTCAACCCCGGCAAGCTCTTCTGACCCCTGCTCCGCCGATAACCCCGGCAAGCCCTTCTGACCGCCGCCCCGCCGGCCCCCGCTCCGTGCGGGGGCCCTCACGCCTCACCGTCCTGGGACGGCGACTCGTCCGCCGACCACGGGTCGCTCAGCCACAGGTCGTCGGCCGGCAGCGGTGCCAGCAGCTCCGCCAGCGCCTCGTCCAGGCCGAGCCGGTCGCTCTCGGTGCCCGGCGGAACCACCCGCAGGGTCCGCTCCACCCAGGCGGCCACGGCGGCCGACGGCACCTCCAGCAGGGCGTTGCCGTCGGGGGAGGTGAGGGCCACGCAGATGACGCTGCGGCCCGCGACCTTCGTCGGCCAGATCCGCACGTCCCCGTGCCCGCACGGCCGGAACACGCCCTCCACCAGCAGCTCCCGGGCGAACGTCCAGTGCACGGGCGACTCGGAGCCGATGTGGAAGGCGATGTGCACGGCGTACGGGTCGTCGGTGCGGTACGCCAGCCGGGCGGGTACCGGGATGGACCGCTCGGGGGACAGGACCAGCTTCAGCTCCAGCTCACGTTCCACGATGCTCATCATCGAAATGCACGACCTTCCGGTGCTCATGGGCCGGTCCCGTGACCGTCCCGCACAAGGAGAGAGCGCCCTCCCCGCCACCTATTACGCGACTTCTGGAAAAAACTTCGGCCGGATTCGGAAGCCGTCCCGAACCCGTGGCGAACCCGGCACGGAACCCGTCTCGAAAGGGGGCCCAAACAGGTGGACCGGCCCGGGGGCGGGCGGCTGTCTGATAGATGTGGACCCTTGTATTGAGGCCGTCCGCCCGCCCGGCGGGGACGGCCTGAGGCCTCGAAGAGATACGGGACCCGCTGATGAGCGCGCCAACTCCGGCACCCGGTGACGAAAGCCCCCGTGAGGGCTACTACCCCGACCCCTCCATCCCCGGCTACGTCCGGTACTGGAACGGCGCTTCCTGGGTCCCCGGTACGAGCCGCCCCGCGCCCCGGCAGACCGAACCGGACACGACCGCCCCCGCCCCGGCGGCCGGTGCGCGGACCGCGCCGGTGGAGGAGACCGGGCCGATCTTCTTCGACGAGGAGGACGGCCCCCAGGACGGCGCGGGGGGTTCGCCGGGTTCCGGCGCGTCCGCCCCGGACCGGGCGGCGGGGCCCGCTGACGGAGCGTCGGTCTGGCAGGCGGACGCCGCACGCCAGAACGGGTTCGGCGGCGAACGGGACCGCCGGGTCGAGTGGGGTGGACCGGCACAGGAGCCCGCGAGCTCCGCCCCGGACGCCCGTCGCCACCGGCCGACCCGAGGGCGCCGCTGTCCCAGGACCCCACCGGCGGCGCGCTGCCCGGGATGCGGGAGGGGGGCGGCCGGCCTGCCGAGGAGGCCGGGGTGCGCCCGCCGACGGACGGGACGGTCACGATCCGTGCGATGGGCCCCCGGGCGAACGCGGTACGGGGCGGCGCCCCCGGGAGCGGCGCCCCGGCAGCCGGTGACGTCCAGCCCGGCCCGGCACCGTCGAACGCCGTTACGCCACAGGGGCCGCAGGGCGTCAGCGCGGCCCCCGACAGCCTCGCGCCGGCCCCGGCGCCCCGCGCCCTCCCGGCCCAGGCCCAGCAGGCGACGCCTCCGCAGGCCCAGGCCCAGCAGGCGGCGCCTCCGCAGGCCCAGGCCCAGCAGGCGATGCCTCCGCAGGCGCCGGCCCAGCAGGCGTCGACACCGGCACAGCCCCAGCCCGCACAGCAGCCCCACCGCGCCCAGCCCGCACATCAGGCTCAGGCGTCGGCTCCCGCGCCCGCCCCGGCTCCCGCCCCCACCCCCGTAGCCACGTCGTCCCCCGACCCCGCGCCGTCGGCGGCGCTGCACACGCCCCTCACGCCCGGTCCGGGCGGCGGCTCGGCCTCCTGGGCGCAGCAGGTCCACCAACTGGCCCAGCCCGAACCGCAGCAGCAACAACAGTTGCCCCACCAGTACCAGGGAGCCGCAACGGGACCGGCGGCCGGTGCGGACCAGCCCGTCGTGCCGTGGAAGCCGCCGGTCGACGACCCCTTCCAGCAACTCGCCCGCAACCAGGCTTCGGCCCGCCCCGCCGGGCTCGGCAAGCGGTTCGCCGCCCGGCTCGTCGACAACCTCGTGCTCGGCGCGGTCGTCGGGGCGGTGGCCGTCCCGCTGTCGGCCCGGGCGCTCGACCACATCGACCGGAAGATCACCGCGGCGAAGGAGACGGGGGAGACCGTCACCGTCTGGCTGCTGGACTCCACCACCGGGGCCCTGCTGGGGGCGCTGCTCGCCGCGTTCCTGCTCCTCGGCTTCCTGCTGGAGGCCCTGCCGACGGCCAAGTGGGGCCGGACCCTGGGCAAGAAGCTGTTCGGGCTCGACGTACGGGACATCGAGTCCCATGACACCCCGTCCCTGGGAGCGGCCCTGCGCCGCTGGCTCGTCTACGGCGTGCTGGGGCTGCTCGTGCTCGGCGTGGTCAACGTCCTGTGGTGCCTGTTCGACCGCCCGTGGCGCCAGTGCTGGCACGACAAGGCCGCCCGTACGTTCGTGGCGGGCTGATCGGGCTGAGCGGAACCGGCGAACTGCGGACCGTCGTCCGTTTATCGGAAAAGTCGGCCGGGCGGGTGGCGACATGCCGGTCCGGACCCGTATGCCGCCCCGCGTCCCCCGAACGCATCTGAGCCGTTGCGGGCCCCGGTGGTGCGGGATGCACTGCCCCCATGAGCAACGACCAGCCGACGCCCGGCCAGCCGCCCGAGGACGACGATCCGTTCCTCAAGAAGCCGCAGGAGCCCCCGCCGCCGTCCGACGGTCAGCCGTACGGCAGTGCTCCGCCGCCCCCTCCGCCGCCGCCTCCGCCGAACGATCCGTACGGCAGCGGCGGAGGGTTCGGGGTGCCCGACCCCCTCGCCGGGATGCCGCCGCTCGCCGAGCCGGGGAAGCGGATCCTGGCGCGGCTCATCGACTTCCTCATCATCTCGATCCCGCTGTATCTGATCTCGCTGCCCTGGGGCGGCGCGGTCGACGTCAACGGGGACGGGGACGACGGGTTCGGCGACGCGGTCGCCGGCGGGTACAGCGGGCACCAGCTGCTCTGGTCGATCATCGGCCTGGTCGTCTACGTCGCGTACGACACCTACTTCACCCACAAGGACGGCCGCACGCTGGGCAAGCGGCTGCTGAAGCTGCGCGTCGCGATGCTCAACGACGGGCGGGTGCCGGACACCGGGGCCGCGCTGATGCGGGCGGTCGTGCTCTGGGCCCCGGCGTTGCTGTGCTGCCCGTGCCTGTGGTGGCTGATCAACATCGTGCTGATGTTCACCGACAAGCCCTACCGGCAGGGGCTCCAGGACAAGGCGGCCAAGACGGTCGTCGTCGTGGCCCGCTAGCGAGTCCGAGCCCGGGTCCGCCCCCGGGCCGGCTAGCGGCGCAGCGAGTGCTCGTCGGCCCGCGCGGACGGGCGGGCGGACGAGCGCGCCGCCGGAACCCGTTCGCGGGCCCCGATGCCCTCCAGGGCGTGGTGCGTTCGGGCGGCTGCTGAGGCCCGGTCGGTCGCGGTCCGCCCGGCTCCTTCCGCCGTTCCGTGGCCGGGGTGCGGCAGGCGTACGGCGACCAGGAGGCCGAGGACCAGCGCGGTCGTGCCGACGGCGGCCACCCCCACGCCGGACTCCGTGCGGAACAGCAGCAGCAGGGCGAGCGTCGTTGCGACGACGGTGGCCGAACCGTAGGCGAACTGTGCGGCAGTCGGACGCGGCATGACGGTTTCCGTCCTCGGGACGTCGGATGGGCGGGCGGCGTTCGGCGCGCTCGTGCGCGCCGAACGACCCTACGACGGTGGATGCCCGACCCGGACCGGTAGTAAGCGTGACCTAACACACGGTACCGGTGCACAGGGGGCGCACGGAGTCACGGCTCTCACCAACCGGACAGTTGGGCGCGCCTGTTGAAACGTCCGGCCGGGCGGATCCGGGCCGGTCGCCGTTCCTTTGCCGTTTCCATGCCCTTCTCAGACCGTCCGTATACCGGAAAAGTGCTCCGCATAGTGCACTTGGTCTGTGCAAGTCAAGGTCTGTCTTTTCTCTCATAACTTCGATCGAATGTCGTCACTTGTGACGCGTTCACGCGCGCGGCCCTCTCCATACCCCCCTGGCCGCCGCGCGGGACGCCCGGGGAGGACTGCTTCAAGTGACCAATCAGAGACGGGCGCTTCGCGCCGCCGCCGTTGTCGTGGCCATGGCCGCGACCGCTGCGACGGCGTCGACCTTCGCCACCGCTCAGGCGCATGACCACTCATCAGGTTCCGGTGTCTCCACCGTCGACCGCCGTGACCCGGCGCCGGCCAAGGGGCATGTGGAGCACAACCTGGAGGGCCCCTTCAGCGAGCAGCAGGCCGCCCAGCGCGAGGCCGCGCTGGAGCAGGTGCTGGCCGGGGACAAGAAGGTGGCGAACCGGAGCGGCTCCAAGGTCGTCAAGCTCGGCGACAAGAAGTACGTGGAGCTCGGCCGGGAGAAGACCGACAAGATCTTCACCATCCTGCTGGAGTTCGGCGACCAGGTCGACGACACCACGATGTACGACCCGGACGGCGACGGCCCCAAGCCGCCCGTCAAGAAGTACGGCGGCGCACCGGGCCCGGCGCACAACGAGATCGCCGAGCCGGACCCGAAGAAGGACAACAGCACCGCCTGGAAGGCCGACTACAACCAGGAGCACTTCCAGGAGCTCTACTTCGGCGAGGGCAAGGGCGTCCACTCGCTCAAGACCTACTACGAGAAGACCTCCTCGGGCCGCTACTCGGTCGAGGGCGAGGTCTCCGACTGGGTCAAGGTCCCCTACAACGAGGCCCGTTACGGCTCCAACTACTGCGGCCAGTCCAACTGCGCCAACGTGTGGGACGCGGTCCGCGACGGCGTGAACGCCTGGGTCGCCGACCAGAAGGCCAAGGGCCGCAGCGACGCCGAGATCAAGGCGAACCTCGCCGAGTACGACGAGTGGGACCGCTACGACTTCGACGGCGACGGCAACTTCAACGAGCCCGACGGCTACATCGACCACTTCCAGCTGGTCCACGCCGGTGAGGACGAGTCGGCCGGCGGCGGCGCCGAGGGCACCAACGCCATCTGGGCGCACCGCTGGTACGCGTACGGCACCAACGCCGGTGCGACCGGCCCCGCGAACAACAAGGCCGGTGGCGCCCAGATCGGCGACACGGGCATCTGGGTCGGCGACTACACCGTCCAGCCCGAGAACGGCGGCCTGGGCGTCTTCGCCCACGAGTACGCCCACGACCTCGGTCTGCCGGACCTGTACGACACCTCCGGCGGCGGCGAGAACTCGGTCGGCTTCTGGTCCCTGATGTCGGCGGGCTCCTGGCTCGGCACCGGCAAGGGTGAGATCGGCGACCTGCCCGGCGACATGACCTCGTGGGACAAGCTCCAGCTCGGCTGGCTCGACTACGACAAGGCCAAGGCCGGCAAGACCTCCCTGCACAAGCTGGGCGTCTCGGAGTACAACACCAAGAACCCGCAGGCGCTCGTCGTCGAGCTGCCGGAGAAGGCCGTCACCACCACCGTCGTCAAGCCCGCCGAGGGCTCGAAGCAGTGGTGGAGCGACATGGGCGACGACCTGTCGAACACCCTGACCCGCTCGGTCGACCTGACCGGCAAGTCCAAGGCCACGCTGGACCTTTCGGGCTGGTACGACATCGAGGCCGACTACGACTACCTCTACACCGAGGTGTCCGACAACGGCGGCACCAGCTGGACCGCGCTCGACGGCACCGCCGACGGCAAGGCCATCCCGCGCGACGCCAGTGACAAGCCGGCCCTGACCGACGTCTCGGGCGACTACAAGAAGCTCTCCTTCTCGCTGGACGCCTACGCGGGCAAGAAGGTCGACCTCCGCTTCCGCTACCAGACGGACGGCGGCGCGGGCGGCAAGGGCTTCGCGGCCGACGCCATCACCATCACGGCCGACGGCGCCGAGCTCTTCGCGGACAACGCCGAGGGCGACGACAACGGCTGGACCGCCAAGGGCTTCTCGCGGATCGGTGAGTCCTTCACCCAGGACTACCCGCAGTACTACATCGCCGAGAACCGCCAGTACGTCTCCTACGACGAGACGCTGAAGGTCGGCCCGTACAACTTCGGCTTCGCCACCACGCGTCCGGACTGGGTCGAGCACTACGCGTACCAGACCGGTCTGCTGGTCTGGCTCTGGGACACCTCCCAGAAGGACAACAACACCTCGGTCCACCCGGGCCAGGGTCTGATCCTGCCGATCGACGCGCACGCCAAGCCGCTCAAGTGGAAGGACGGCTCGCTCCTGCGCAACAAGATCCAGCCGTTCGACGCCCCGTTCAGCTGGTACCCGAACAAGGGCTTCACGCTCCACAACGCGGACGTGCCGCTGTACATCAAGCCCAGCCTGGGCAACCCGGTCTTCGACGACCGCAAGGGCACCTACTGGTACAAGGAGAACCCGACGGGCAGTGTCAAGGTTTCTGACACGAACACCCGCATCTCCATCGTCCACGAGCCCCTCAACGGCCGGACGATGACCGTCCTGGTCAGCCCCTCGGGTCGCTGATCACGTAAAATCGCAGGTCAAACCATGATCGGCCGTCGCCCTCTAGCGGGCGGCGGCCGATCGTGTTTAGGTGCGTCTTGTTCACATCCTTATTGACGCGACGTCTCACGGGGGAGCGTGGAGCATGGCAGGCGGAGGTTTCTGCAGGTTGCCGAACGGCACGGTGGTGGTCGCCCTGACCCTCACCAGACCGGCCGACGGCACAGGTCCCGGCAGCGGTACGGAAGCCGGGCCCGGAGCCCCGGTACGGGTGCTGGTGCACGCGGCGAACCGGGCGCGCGCCCTGACCAGGCTGCGCAATCTGGGGCTGCGGGCGGTCTATCTGCGCGGCAACGACCGGCCGCCGACGCCGGACGAGGTCACGGCGGTGCTGCACCATCCGGACGGTCTGCTCTGGCGGGCCGCCCCGCGGCCCGACGGGGCCGACGTCCGGCCGCCGACGCTGGGGCACCAGGCTTCCCAGCCGGTGTCGTCGTGCCAGGAGCTGTGGCACCCGATCCGGGCGCTGCTGGGCCCCTCCGGGTACGCGGGACCGGCCCGCCCGGCCGCCTAGCGGCCGAGGGGCCTGGTCCGAGGGGCTGGGTTACGACGCGACGACGGGCGTGCCGGAGAGCTTCACGCCCGCCGTACGCAGCTCCGCCAGGGCCCGTTCCGTGGTGGCTCCGGAGACGCCCGCGGTCAGGTCGAGCAGCACATGCGTGACGAAGCCCTCACGGGCCGCGTCCAGCGCGGTGGCCCGGACGCAGTGGTCGGTGGCGATGCCGACCACGTCGACCTCGGTGACCTCGCGGTCGCGCAGCCACTGGGCGAGGCCGGTCCCGTTCTCGTCGGAGCCCTCGAACCCGCTGTACGCGGCCGAGTACGCCCCCTTGTCGAAGACGGTGTCGATGGCGCCGGAGGCGACGGCGGGCGCGAAGTTGGGGTGGAAGCCGACGCCCTCCGTACCGGCGACGCAGTGCACCGGCCAGGAGTCGACGTAGTCCGGGTTCGGCGAGAAGTGGCCGCCCGGGTCGATGTGGTGGTCGCGGGTGGCGACCACGTGGCGGTAGGCGGGCTGGGCGTCACCGATCAGGTCGGTGATGGCGGCGGCGACGTCGGCACCGCCCGCCACCGCGAGGCTGCCGCCCTCGCAGAAGTCGTTCTGAACGTCCACGACGATCAATGCGCGGTGCATGGCGGTGTCCTTCGGTGGGGGCGAGAGCGGGGTGGGGACGGAAACGGGGACGGCGATCGAGCGGGGCCCGGCGGCCCCGGGGCCCGGGGCCGCCGGGAGGGGGCCGGGGGTTCGAGCCTAGGCACTCGAACGTCACAATCAAGCCCCGTCCGCGAAACCCCCGGTTGCGGACCGGCCCGGTCCGCACGCCCGGTGCGGCCCCGGGGCCGGCCCCCGGGCGTACGGGGACGGGCTCAGGCGTACTCGGTGGGGATCACCGGCTCGCCCCGCGACAGCTGGATCGCCGACATCGGCAGCCCGGCCCGCGCGGCCACGTGCCGCTCCCGGACCGTGTCCAGCGGCTCGCGGGCGACCACCTCGCCGCCCCGCGCCAGCTCCACCAGCAGCTGCCGGTCGGCCAGCTCGTCGGGGACCGGGCCGGTGCCGATCACCTCGGCCTCGGCGACGCCGTGCTCGTCGGTCCGGCGGGCGGCCCACTTGCGACCGCCGACCGACGACTTCGCGCCGAGCGACTTCTTGGCCACCGGCACCAGCGGGGCGTCCGGCTCCGCCGAGCCGGCGCGGGCCACCAGCTTGTAGACCATCGAGCAGGTGGGGTGCCCGCTCCCGGTGACGAGCTGGGTGCCGACCCCGTACGCGTCCACCGGTGCGGCGGCCAGCGAGGCGATGGCGTACTCGTCCAGGTCCGAGGTCACCACGATCTTCGTGCCGGTCGCCCCCAGCTCGTCCAGCTGCTGCCGCACCCGGTGCGCGACCAGCAGCAGATCCCCGGAGTCGATCCGTACGGCGCCGAGCTCGGGGCCCGCGATCTCCACGGCCGCCCGGACCGCCTCGGTCACGTCGTACGTGTCGACCAGCAGCGTCGTGCCCCGGCCGAGCGAGTCCACCTGCGCCCGGAACGCGTCGCGCTCGGTGTCGTGCAGCAGGGTGAAGGCGTGCGCGCTGGTGCCGACCGTCGGGATCGCCCAGCGGAAGCCCGCCGCCAGATCGGAGGTGGCGTCGAAGCCGCCGACGTACGCGGCACGGGCCGAGGCGACCGCGGAGAGCTCGTGGGTGCGGCGGGCACCCATCTCGATCAGCCGGCGGCCCCCGGCGGCGGCCGACATCCGCGAGGCGGCGGCGGCGATCGCGGAGTCGTGGTTGAGGATGGAGAGGATCACCGTCTCCAGCAGCACGCACTCGGCGAAGGACCCCTCGACGCGCAGGATCGGGGAGCCGGGGAAGTAGAGCTCACCCTCCGGGTAGCCCCAGATGTCGCCGCTGAAGCGGTATCGCGCCAGCCATTCGAGGGTCGGCTCGTCCACGATCTCCTGCTGCCGCAGGAAGCCGATCATCTCGTCGTCGAAGTGGAAGTTCTCCACCGCGTCCAGCACCCGGCCGGTGCCGGCGACGACGCCGTACCGCCGCCCCTCGGGCAGCCGACGGGTGAACGCCTCGAAGACCGAGTGCCGGTCGGCGGTGCCGGCCTTGAGCGCCGCCTGCACCATGGTCAGTTCGTACTGGTCGGTGAAGAGCGCGGTCGACGGAACGCCGACCCGCCGACCGAGGTCCGCTGTGTTCATGGCTGGGATGCTACCCCCTATTCGTCAAAGTGACGAGATGTGGGGTCCGTTTGTGCGCCGGGCCCGCCCGGGTGGCAGCATGGGACAGGTGAGCGTTGCTACCCCGCTAGAGATCGAACGTCCCGATTCGGCCGAGGAGGCCTTCGCGGTCCCCGAGCCGGACGTCCCGTGGGTGACGCTCGTCCACAACGACCCGGTCAACCTGATGAGCTACGTGACCTACGTCTTCCAGGCCTACTTCGGCTATCCGAAGGACAAGGCCCACAAGCTCATGCTGGACGTGCACCAGAAGGGCCGCGCGGTCGTCTCCAGCGGAAGCCGCGAGGAGATGGAGCGCGACGTCCAGGCCATGCACGGTTACGGGCTGTGGGCCACCCTCACCCAGGACCGCAACTAGCCATCCTTCAGGGCCCTGCCCCGCCAACCGCCCCGTTCGACCCACCATCGGAGAATCCATGGCCGGCCATTTCGAGGCCACCCCAGGCGGCGGCGCGGCCGTCGCGCTCGACGAGGTCGAGATCTCCATCCTGCGCTCCCTCGCCGTCCAGCTGCTGGAGCTGATCGGCCCCGGCGACCAGCCCGCCGACGGCGAGGACCCGCTCGCCGCCCTCTTCGCGGAGGGCCCCAGCAAGCCGCCCACCGACCCGGCGCTCGCCCGGCTCTTCCCCGACGCCTACGGCGGCCCCGGAGGGCCCGAGGGGCCTGTGGGGGCCGTGAAGCCGGAGGAGGAACAGGAGCTGCGCGAGCGGTCCGCCGAGTTCCGCCGGTTCACCGAGGTGGACCTGCGCTCCGGCAAGCGCGACGACGCCCTCGCCGTCGTCCGCACCCTGGACGCCCTCTCGCCCGCCCCGGACGGCGGAGCCGTCCTCACCCTCACCGGCGACGAGTGCCTCAGCTGGCTCCGCTCCCTCAACGACCTGCGCCTGACCATCGGCACCCGGCTGGAGGTGTCCGACGAGGACCAGGGCGAGGAGGGCTCGCTGTACCGGCTCCCCGACACCGATCCGCGCAAGCCCATGGTGATGGCCTACCTCTGGCTCGGCGCCCTCCAGGAATCCCTCGTCGAGACGCTCATGCCGTAGGCGCCCTCCCGGGGCAAGGAGCCGCTCACCCCGCGGGGGTGAGCGGCTCCTTGTTCGCTCAACGGACGCTCAGATCCGGGTAATGATCAACCCAAGTCATTCGGGCTGTTCGTTCCACGCGAGGCCTTTCATCCCTTTTTGCCTGTGGTGTGCGCCACAGAATGTCCCACGGTGTCCCGTGACGGCCGTGATAAATCTTCACGACCGCCCGGGGACGCCACCCCTGTTTCCCGGGGCGCTGCACACCGGCCGAACGCCGGTCGCACTCCATCCATATCCGGGGGATCAGAACCTGATCCGCAGCCTTGTACGGCGCGGATCGGCGTGGAGAAGGGCGCACCACCATGACATCGGCGCAGGTCGACGAGGGACAGGTCGACAAAGCTCAGTCCGGCGGAAATGCCGGGGACGCCGGAGCCGGCGGTGAGGGATACCAGCGCGGTCTGGGAGCTCGCCAGATTCAGATGATCGCCATCGGCGGAGCCATCGGCACCGGGCTCTTCCTCGGCGCGGGCAAGGCCATCGACCGGGCCGGCCCCAGTCTCATCCTGGCCTACGCCATCGCGGGCCTGGTCATCTTCTTCATCATGCGGGCCCTGGGCGAGCTGCTCATGTACCGCCCGGTCTCGGGCTCCTTCTCGGAGTACGCCCGCGAATTCATCGGCCCGTTCTCCGGATTCGTCACCGGCTGGACGTACTGGCTGTTCTGGGTCGTCACCGGAATCACCGAAGTCACCGCTGCCGCCCTCTATATGACGTACTGGTGGAACATTCCGCAGTGGCTGTCCGCCCTGGTGTTCACCGTCATTCTCTACGGTGCCAACCTGATCTCCGTGAAGCTCTTCGGTGAGCTGGAGTTCTGGTTCTCCATGGTCAAGGTCACCGCCATCATCGGCATGATCCTGATCTGCGCGGGCGTCCTCACCATCGGTTTCTCCGACGCCGGCGACACCGCGACCGTCTCCAACCTCTGGAACGACGGCGGATTCTTCCCCAACGGCATCACCGGCACCCTCATGACGCTCCAGATCGTCATGTTCGCCTTCCTCGCGGTGGAACTCGTCGGTGTCACCGCCGGGGAGTCCAAGGACCCCAGGACCGTGTTGCCCAAGGCCATCAACACCGTGCCGTGGCGCATCGCCGTCTTCTACGTCGGCGCGCTGATCATGATCCTCTCGGTCGTGCCGTGGTCCACGTTCAAGCCCGGCGTCTCCCCGTTCGTGAAGGCCTTCGAGGAGATGGGGTTCGGCATCGGCGCCGCCATCGTCAACTTCGTCGTCCTCACCGCGGCGCTCTCCTCCTGCAACTCCGGCATGTACTCCACCGGCCGCATGCTCCGCGACCTCGCCCTCAACGGCCAGGGCCCGCGCGCCTTCACCCGGCTGACGAGGAACGGCCTGCCGCTGGTGGGCACCACGTTCTCCGCCGCCCTGATGCTCGTCGGCGTGTGGATCAACTACCAGTGGCCGGGCGAGGCGTTCACCTACGTCGTCTCCTTCGCGACCATCTCCGGCATGTGGGCCTGGATCATGATCCTGACCAGCCAGATCCGCTACCGCCGCAAGGCCGACGCCGGACTCCTGCCGCCGTCCTCGTTCAAGGCCCCGGGCGCCCCGTTCGCCAGCTGGTTCGCGCTCTGCTTCATCGGCCTGGTCATCGTGATGATGGCCATCGACAAGGACACCCGGATCTCGCTCTACTGCGCACCGCTGTGGGCGCTCCTCCTCTTCGTCTCCTACCGGGTGCTCCCGTCGCGCGCGAAGGAGCCGGAGAAGGCCACGACCGAGACCCGCTGAGCAGGGCTCCCGGGGGCCGTCCCCGGGAGCCTCACCGACCCCGAGGGCGGGCCCCACGACCACCCTCCTCCCGGACCGCCCGGCCTCCCCAAAGGCCGACGGCGTCCACCATGCGGGCTCCCGCGTACCACCCACCGGTACGCGGGGGCCCGCCTGCTTATCCTGGCGCCATGCTGACCATCACCCAGACGCTCTACGACCAGATCGTCGCCCACTCCCGCGCCGACCACCCCGACGAGGCGTGCGGAGTGGTCGCGGGCCCGGCCGGGACGGACCGCCCCGAGCGCTTCATCCCGATGCTCAACGCCGCCCGCTCGCCCACGTTCTACGAGTTCGACTCGGCCGACCTCCTCAAGCTCTACCGCGAGATGGACGACCGCGACGAGGAACCCGTGATCGTCTACCACTCGCACACGGCCACCGAGGCCTACCCCTCCCGCACCGACGTCACGTACGCCAACGAGCCCGGGGCCCACTACGTCCTGGTCTCCACCGCCGACACCGACGGCTCGGGCCCCTTCCAGTTCCGCTCGTACCGCATCGTGGACGGCGAGATCACCGAGGAAGACGTGCAGGTCGTCGACGCGTACTGAGCCGCTCTGAGCCGCACTGAGCCCCCCGGTACCGCGCGGAGCCGCCGAACGGGTCTGGCACACTGCACCCGAACCCATCAAGGCGGCAGGAACCAGGAAGCCGGTGCGAATCCGGCACGGTCCCGCCACTGTGACCGGGCCCCCTCCCGTACGGACTCCGACTCCGTACCGGAGGGCGGCCCGGAAGCCAGGAACTGGCCCGCCGCCTTTCGCATCGACCAGGGGACGCGGAAATCCCCCGGAGAGGCCCCGCCATGTCCCGGCGCACCCCCGCGCTCATAGCCGCCGCCGTGCTGCTCCCGCTCGCCCTCACCGCCTGCTCCACCTCCTCCGACTCCTCGGACGGCGACACCGCCACCGGGGACAAGGCGTCGGCGGCGAGCGGCTTCCCGTACACCGTCGAGAACTGCGGTGTCACCACGACGTACAAGGCCCCGCCGAACCGCGTGGTCACCATGAACCAGCACGTCACCGAGATCATGCTGGAACTGGGCCTGAGGAAGTCCCTCGTCGGCACCGCCTACCTCGACGACCAGGTCCTGCCGAAGTACGCGAAGGACTACGCCTCCGTCCCGGTCCTCGCCAAGGAGTACCCCTCCTACGAGCAGGTCCTCGCCGCCAACCCCGACTTCGTCTACGGCGGTTACGCCAGCGCCTTCACCGCGGGCGACGGCCGCGGCCGCGAGGCGTTCGAGAAGGCCGGCATCGAGACCCGCCTCAACACCGAGAGCTGCACCAAGGGCGACCAGCCCATGGACACGCTCTACGAGGAGATCCGCGAGGTCGGCCGCACCTTCGGCGTCAGCGAGCGCGCCGAGGCCTGGATCAAGCGGGCCAAGGCCGACAACGCCGCCACCGCCAAGAAGCTGGCCGGCCTGAAGCCGCTCTCCGTCTTCGTCTACGACAGCGGCGACAAGACCGCCTTCACCGCGGGCGGCGAGGGCATCGGCAACGAGCTGATCGAACGGGCCGGCGGCACCAACGTCTTCGCCGACCTCGACAAGCCCTTCGGCGACGCCTCCTGGGAGAACGTCGTCGACCGCGAGCCCGAGGTCATCGTGATCTACGACTACGGCGCCACCACCGTCGAACAGAAGAAGAAGCGTCTCCTCACCGACCCGGCCCTCGCCGACGTCCCCGCCATCAAGAACAAGCGCTTCGCCGTCATGCCGCTCTCCGACGCGGTCCTCGGCGTCCGCGTCCCCGCCGCCGTCGACAAGCTCGCGGCCCAGCTCCACCCGGAGGCGGTCAAGGCGGCCACCACCCCGTGACCTGCCGCGCCTCCGCACCGCGGCGGCCGCTCGGTTACGTCCTGGTGCTCGGCGTCCTCGCCGCGCTCCTGGCCGTCGCCGTGCTCGCCGCCCTCGCCCTCGGCTCCGTCCGCATCCCGCCCGGCCAGGTGCTCGACATCCTGACCGGGCGGGCGGAGGCGAGCCCGTTCCGCACGATCGTCCTGGACGTGCGGCTGCCCCGGGTGCTGCTCGGCATCGTCGTCGGCGCCGGACTCGCCGTCATCGGCACCGTCCTCCAGGCCCTCGTCCGCAACCAGCTCGCCGACCCGTTCCTCCTCGGGGTCTCCTCCGGAGCCTCCACCGGAGCGGTCCTGGTCATCGTCCTCGGCATCGGCGCGTCCCTCGCCACCACCGTCACGATCCCCGCCGCCGCCTTCGCGGGCGCCCTGCTCTCCCTGCTGCTCGTCTACACCCTGGCGCGCGGCGGGGGCGGCCTCACCACCAACCGGCTCGTCCTCGCCGGAGTCGCCGTCTCCTACGTCCTCTCCGCCCTGACCAGCCTGATCCTGGTCACCTCCGCCCGCGCCGACCACCTCAAGGAAGTCCTCTACTGGACCCTCGGCGGCCTCGGAGCCGCCCGCTGGGACATGCTCGCTCTCCCCGCGATCACCCTGGTCGCGGGCACGGCCGTCCTCCTCACCCTGGCCCGCCCGCTCGACCTGCTCCTGGTGGGGGAGGAGGGCGCGACCGTGCTCGGCCTCGACACCGCCCGCTTCCGGGCCGCCGTCTTCGTCCTCGCCTCCCTGATGACCGGCGTGCTCGTCGCGTACAGCGGGGCCATCGGCTTCGTCGGCCTGATGGTCCCGCACATGGCCCGGATGGTGGTCGGCGCCGCCCACCGGGCGCTCCTCCCGGTCGTGGCGCTCGGCGGCGCGGTGTTCCTGGTCCTCGCGGACCTCGCCGCCCGGACGCTCGCCGCCCCGCAGGACATCCCGGTCGGGGTGCTCACCGCGCTGACCGGCGGCCCGTTCTTCCTCTGGATGCTGCGGCGCAGGCCCGAAGGAGCACCCGCATGAGGCGCGTACGCCGCGGCCGGGGGAGCACCCGCACCGGGCGCGCCGGGAGGAGCGCCCGCACGACGACCGTACGTACGCCCGAGGGAGCCCGCCCATGACCGCCCTGCGCACCGAAGGCCTCTCGTACGGGACCGGCGAGGGCCGCCACCTCGTCGACGCCGTCGACCTCACCGCCGCCGCCGGCGAGACCGTCGGCCTCGTCGGCCCCAACGGCAGCGGCAAGACCACCCTCCTGCGCTGCGTCTACGGCACCCTGCGCCCCACCCACGGCCGCGTCCTCCTCGACGGCGACGACCTCGCCACCCTCCCCGTGAAGGCCCGCGCCCAGCGCATCGCCACCGTCCCGCAGGACGGCCACGCCGGATTCGAGCTCACCGTCGGCCAGGTCGTCGCGATGGGCCGCGCCCCGCACAAGCGGTTCTGGGAGGCCGACACCGCCGCCGACACCGCCCTCGTCACCGCGGCCCTCGACCGGGTCGGGATCGCCGCGCTCGAACCCCGTACGTTCGCCTCCCTCTCCGGCGGCGAACGCCAGCGGGCCCTGGTCGCCCGCGCCCTGGTCCAGCAGCCCTCGCTCGTCGTCCTGGACGAGCCGACCAACCACCTGGACATCCGCTACCAGCTGGAGGTCCTCTCCCTGGTCCGCGAACTGGGCACCACCAACCTCCTCGCCCTGCACGACCTCAACCTCGCCGCCTACTACTGCGACCGCCTCTACGTCCTCAAGGACGGCCGGGTCGTCGCCTCCGGCGCCCCGGAGGAGGTCCTCACGGCGGAGCTGCTGGACGAGGTGTACGGCGTGGCCGCCGAGGTCAGCACCCACCCGAAGACCGGCGCACCGACGGTCGTCTACCTCCCGGAGGGGCAGGGCAGCCGAACCCTGTCCACATAGCGAACGCTCACCATCCACCATGTGGGATCACACTCGGGTTTCCGCACAGGGAATCGATACGATGCCCGCATGGTTCCCCATGACGTGAGCAACAAGACGCCGGGCACGCTGCTCGTCGCGCGGCTGCACGTCGACCTGTGCAGGCTGGCCAGCGCGATCTGTCGCACCGCAGCCTGCCCGTGAGCCGCCCGGCCTGAGCCGCGGTCCGCGCGAGCCCCACCCGTACGCGCCACGCACCACACCCCCGCGCGGGGAAGAAACGCGCGCCCCACGCCACCTCCTCCACGCTTTCGACAGGAGCCCACGCCATGGCCATCGAGGTCCGCATCCCCACCATCCTCCGCACCTACACCGACGGCGCGAAGGCCGTCGAAGGCAACGGGGACACCCTCGCCGACCTCTTCGCCGACCTGGAGAGCCGCCACACCGGCATCCGTGAGCGACTCATCGACAGCGCGAACGGTGAGCAGCTGCGCCGCTTCGTGAACGTCTACCTCAACGACGAGGACGTCCGCTTCCTCGACGGCATCTCCACCAAGCTCAGCGACGGCGACAACATCACGATCCTCCCGGCCGTCGCCGGCGGCATGCGCTGATGCGGTACGACTCCCCGCTGGCGGCCGTGGGGAACACCCCCCTCGTCCGCCTCCCGCGGCTGTCCCCGTCCGAGGACGTCCGTATCTGGGCCAAGCTGGAGGACCGCAACCCCACGGGCTCGATCAAGGACCGCCCGGCGCTCCACATGGTCGAACAGGCCGAGAAGGACGGCCGGCTCACCCCCGGCTGCACCATCCTGGAGCCCACCAGCGGCAACACCGGCATCTCGCTCGCGATGGCGGCCAAGCTCAAGGGCTACCGCATCGTGTGCGTCATGCCGGAGAACACCTCCCAGGAACGGCGCGACCTGCTCGCCATGTGGGGAGCCGAGATCATCTCCTCCCCGGCCGCGGGCGGCTCCAACACCGCGGTCCGCGTCGCGAAGGAGCTGAGCGAGGAACACCCGGACTGGGTGATGCTCTACCAGTACGGCAACCCGGACAACGCGGGCGCCCACTACGCCACCACCGGACCGGAGATTCTCACCGACCTCCCGTCCATCACCCACTTCGTGGCGGGCCTCGGCACCACCGGCACCCTGATGGGCGTCGGCCGCTACCTCCGCGAGAACCGACCCGGTATCCAGATCGTCGCCGCCGAACCGCGCTACGACGACCTGGTCTACGGCCTCCGCAACCTCGACGAGGGCTTCGTCCCCGAGCTGTACGACGCCTCGGTCCTCACCACCCGCTTCTCGGTCGGCTCCGCCGACGCGGTCACCCGCACCCGCGAACTCCTCCAGCAGGAGGGCATCTTCGCGGGAGTCTCCACCGGCGCCGCTCTCCACGCGGCGATCGGCGTGGGGAAGAAGGCGGTCAAGGCGGGGGAGAGCGCCGACATCGTCTTCGTGGTGGCGGACGGCGGCTGGAAGTACCTGTCGACGGGCGTCTACACGGCGGAGACGACGGAAGCGGCGATCGAAACCCTCCAGGGCCAGCTCTGGGCCTGAGCTTTTCCGGTCCGGCCAATCCCAGCCCGTCCGGCGCTTGAGGACATCTTTCGAGCCCATCCGGCGATTGAGGAGCGGGGCCCGGGGCAGCGCCCCGGGCCCCGCTCCTCACCCCGCCGCCAGCTTCCGCACCCGCTCCCACACCCCGGGTCCACCGCCCCGACCCGCCGCCGGAACGCGCCGATCCGCACCTCCCGCAGCTCATCCGTCTCCAGGAAGCTCCGCCGCCCGTGCCGGTCCCCGACCGTCCCGGCCGGCAACGCGATCACCCCGGGCCGCTCCTCGTGATGCTTGCTGGTGATCTTCACGACCAGCGCGGTGCGCCCCCGGCCCCGCCCCCGTACCGAGAGCACCAGACACGGCCGGTCCTTCGACCCGGGCCCGTCCTCGTACGGCACATCGGCCCACCACACCTCACCCGCGCGCGGCACCCGCCCTTCCGGCTCCGAAGGCCGCGACGGCGGCCGGGACGGCCGGGACGGCGGCCGGACCGACCCCGCGGGCCGCCGGGACCGGGGCCCCCGGTCCGACCGCCCCCGGCCGTCCACCACCGCGGCGACGAGCGCGAGCAGAACCACGGCGGCCAGCGCCACCCACCAGAACGTGTTCATCCCCCGACCGTACCGGCGGCGAAGCGCGCACCCGAGGGCCGGACCGTGGGCGCGCTTCCATCGAACCGGTGACAGAGCAGGTGAGTTCCCCCACAACGGAGGGCAGCGGAGGAGCGACGCGGAGTTCCGCGCCTTACGCTCGACGAACCGCAAAACCGATCCCGCAGGAACCACCACCAGGCTCCGGCGAAATCGCACGAACCCTCCCCGTTCCCGCGCCCCGGAGGTTCACGCTCCATGAAGCTCACCGTCGTCGGCTGCTCCGGCTCGTTCCCGTCCAAGGGTTCGGCATGCTCGAGCTACCTCGTAGAGGCCGACGGCTTCCGGCTGCTCCTCGACATGGGCAACGGCGCCCTCGGCGAGCTGCAGCGCCACGTCGGTCTCTACGACCTCGACGCGATCTTCCTCAGCCATCTGCACGCCGACCACTGCATCGACATGTGCGCGTACTTCGTCGTGCGCTACTACCCCCACGGCGGTGACCGCCCCCGTCCGCTCCCGGTCTACGGCCCCGAGGGCACCGAGCAGCGGCTGACCGCCGCCCATGGCGACACCCCCTCCGACCGGGCGATGGGCGAGGTCTTCGACTTCCACACCCTGAAGCCGGGGTCCTTCGAGATCGGCCCGTTCTCGGTCCGTACGGAGAAGCTCTGCCACCCCGTCGACACGTTCGGCATCCGGGTCGAGCACGGCGGCTCCTCCCTCGCCTACTCCGGCGACACGGGGACCTGCGAGGCGCTGGAGGACCTGGCCCGGGACGTGGACCTCTTCCTCTGCGAGGCGTCGTTCGTCGACGGCAAGGAGGACATCCCCGACCTGCACCTCAACGGCCGCGAGGCCGGCGAGGCGGCGGCCCGCGCCGGAGCGCGCCGGCTCGTCCTCACCCACATCCCGCCGTGGACCGACGCCGACCGCAACGCCGCCGACGCCCGCGCGGCCTACCCCGGCCCGGTGGAGCTGGCGGTCCCGGGCGCGGTGTACGAGCTCTGACCCACGCCGAAGCCCCCGCCGCCCGGAGGAGAACCCGGGCGGCGGGGGCTTCGCGTACGTGTGTACGGGCGCGGCGGAGGTTACTTCGCCTCGGCCTTCTGGAGCTCGGCGAGCTCCTCGTCCGACTCCCGCCCCGGGGTCGGGATGTTGAACTTGATGATCGCGAAGCGGAAGATCGCGTAGTAGACCACCGCGAAGCAGAGGCCGACCAGGACCAGCAGCCAGGGCTTCGACGCGATGCCGAGGTTCAGTCCGAAGTCGATCAGGCCCGCGGAGAAGCCGAAGCCGTCCTTGATGCCCAGCGCCCAGGTCAGGGCCATGGACACACCGGTCAGCACCGCGTGGATCGCGTACAGCACCGGGGCGATGAACATGAACGTGAACTCGATCGGCTCGGTCACACCGGTGACGAACGAGGTCAGCGCGAGGGAGAACATCATGCCGCCGACGGCCTTGCGGCGCTCGGGACGGGCGCAGTGGACGATCGCGAGGCAGGCCGCCGGGAGGGCGAACATCATGATCGGGAAGAAGCCGGTCATGAACTGTCCGGCGTCCGGGTCACCGGCGAGGAAGCGGGCGATGTCGCCGTGGGCGCCGTTGTACTCGCCCGCCTGGAACCACGGGAAGGAGTTCAGCAGGTGGTGCATGCCGACCGGGATCAGCGCACGGTTGGCGACACCGAAGATGCCCGCGCCGACCGCGCCGGAGCCGACCAGCCACTCACCGAAGTTGTGCAGACCGGTGCCGAGGACCGGCCAGATCAGACCGAAGACGATACCGATCACGAGGCCCGCGAAGGCGGAGAGGATCGGCACCAGGCGGCGGCCGCTGAAGAAGCCGGCCCAGTCGGGCAGCTTCGTCCGGTAGAACTTCTGGTAGAGCAGCGCGACGACGATACCCATCACGACACCGCCGAGGACACCGGCGTTGACCGGGGCGTCGTTCATCACGATCTTGCCGTCGGCGACGCTCGCGACCTGGGGCAGGTTGCTGTCCGTGAAGGTGGCGAGCACCTTCTGGAAGACGAGGTAGCCGGTGACGGCGGCAAGCGCGGTCGAGCCGTCCGACTTCTTGGCGAAGCCGATCGCGATGCCGACGGCGAACAGCAGCGGCATGTTGTCGAGGAGGGCGCCACCGCCTGCGGCCATGTAGCCGGCGAGCTTCGTGATGAAGGTCGGGAACGAGTCGCGGCCCAGCATGTCGCTCTGGCCGAAGCGGACCAGGAGTGCGGCGGCCGGCAGCACGGCGACCGGCAGCATGAGGCTGCGGCCGATGCGCTGCATGACGGCCATCGCGCCGGCGCCCTTCTTCTTCTCGGCCGCGGGTGCGGTCTCAGCCGTGGTCATCAACTTCCTCCATGGAACACGGTGCCGCCCAGGTCGTTGATGCGGGGAGGCGGCGACTCGACAGACCCTGCGGCAGAGCGCCGTGGTCTGGACCACTCAGTGGTGTAGACCAGTTTTAGCACGGTGAGGGATAGATAAGGAACCTTCAATTCCCATCTCATTCGCAGTAGCAGACCCGGCACGTTCGGTGACACGCCGAAGGCCCCCGGACCGGGGGGTCCGAGGGCCTTGCGAGTCAGGGGGCAACCCCCTGTGTTCTGCTACTTCGTCAGATCCTTCTCGATCTCCCGCTCGATCTCCTCGGGTTCGCGCCCCGGTGTCTTGAGGTCGAACTTGGTGATCGCGAAGCGGAAGATCACGTAGTAGATCACGGCGAAGCAGGCGCCGATCGGGATGATCAGCCAGGGTTTCGTGTCCAGGTGCCAGTTGACGACGTAGTCGATCAACCCGGCCGAGAAGCTGAACCCCGCGTGCACCCCCAGCAGCCAGGTGATGCCCATGGAGGCCCCGGTCAGCACCGCGTGCACGCCGTACAGCAGCGGCGCGACGAACATGAACGAGAACTCGATCGGCTCGGTCACCCCCGTGACGAACGACGTCAGCGCCACCGAGACCATCAGGCCCCCCACCTCCTTGCGGCGCTCGGGCCGCGCGCAGTGGGTGATGGCGAGGGCCGCGGCGGGCAGGCCGAACATCATGATGGGGAAGAAGCCCGAGGTGAACTGGCCGGCCGACGGGTCCTGGGCGAAGAACCGGGAGATGTCACCCTGGACGGTCTGGCCGTCCGCCCCGGTGAACTCGCCCGCCTGGAACCAGAAGAACGTGTTCAGGAACTGGTGCATGCCGATCGGGATCAGCAGCCGGTTCGCGAAGCCGAAGATCGCCGCGCCCCACGAGCCGAGGTCGATCAGCTGCTTGGAGAACCAGGTCAGCCCGTCGCCCACCGGCTGCCACAACAGCCCGAACAGGACGCCGAGGACTACGCAGAGGAACGCCATCATGATCGGCACCAGGCGGCGCCCGTTGAAGAAACCCAGCCAGTCGACCAGCTTGGTCCGGTGGTAGCGCTGCCAGACGACGGCGGTCAGCAGGCCGATCAGGATGCCGCCGAGGACGCCGGGGTTCTGCGGCTCGCCGTCGGGCAGTTCGTCGGTCACGGTGCCGTCGATGGGGAAGGCGCTCAGCACCCCCCGATAGACGAGAAACCCCACCACCGCCGCCAGCGCGGTGGACCCGTCCGCCTTCTTCGCGAAGCCGATGGCGACGCCGATGCAGAAGAGCAGGGGCAGGCCCAGCTCGCCGTCGAGGATCGCGCCGCCGCCGTTGAGCAGGACCTTGGAGGTCTTGTCCCAGAAGGCGCCGTCCAGGTAGGAGCTGAACAGGTTGCCGAGGCTGACGAGCAGACCGGCGGCGGGGAGGACGGCCACCGGGAGCTGAAGGCTCCGCCCGACCTTCTGCAGGCCCTGGACCGGTCCGTTCCACCATTTCTGCTGCGGTGCCGCAGCGGCGTTCGAACTCATGGGCGTCCTCCCGGAACACTTCACGTTTGGCGGTCGTTGCAAACTGGTGTAGACCAGTTGCGTCACAGCCCGGGCCCCGCCCCGAGGGCAGGGGTCCGGTGATCGTCATCTTTCGGGATCGTCCGGTTACCCGCTCGCGAAGTTGGGCCAACCGTGCGTTACCGTGACGAAACGGACCCGCAGCGGGCGGCCGTCTGCGCGTGAAACAGGGAGAAGGACATGGCCACCAAGGCTGAGAAGATCGTCGCCGGGCTCGGCGGCATCGACAACATCGACGAGATCGAAGGCTGCATCACCCGCCTCCGCACCGAGGTCCACGACCCCGAGAAGGTCGACGAGGCCGCCCTCAAGGCCGCCGGCGCCCACGGCGTCGTGAAGATGGGCACCGCGATCCAGGTCGTCATCGGCACCGACGCCGACCCCATCGCCGCCGACATCGAAGACATGATGTGACCGGCTGACCCCGCCGGACCCGCGGCCCCGCCTGCGCAAGGCGCCCGCACCCGCAGGCCCCGTACCCCGCGCCAGGGGGACGGGGCCCGCGCCGTACCCCGACGGCGCGAGGCCACGCCCGGACCCACCGCATGCCGCCGAGCCCGTCACCGCGTGCCCCCGAGTCCACCACCGGATCCACCGCACCCGAACGGAGCCACCCCCGCCAACGGATACAGTCGGGCCCATGTCTCGCATCGACGGCCGCACCCCCGAACAGCTCCGCCCCGTCACCATCGAACGCGGCTGGAGCAAGCACGCCGAAGGCTCAGTCCTCATCTCCTTCGGCGACACCAAAGTCTTCTGCACCGCCTCCGTCACCGAAGGCGTCCCGCGCTGGCGCAAGGGCAGCGGTGAAGGCTGGGTCACCGCCGAGTACTCCATGCTCCCCCGCTCCACCAACACCCGCGGCGACCGCGAAGCCGTACGCGGCAAGATCGGCGGCCGCACCCACGAGATCAGCCGCCTGATCGGCCGCTCGCTCCGCGCCGTCATCGACTACAAGGCCCTCGGCGAGAACACCATCGTCCTGGACTGCGACGTCCTCCAGGCCGACGGAGGCACCCGTACCGCAGCCATCACCGGCGCGTACGTCGCCCTCGCCGACGCGGTCGCCTGGGCCCAGGGCAAGAAGATCGTCAAGGCCGGCCGCAAGCCGCTCACCGACACCGTCGCCGCCATCAGCGTCGGCATCGTCGACGGCACCCCCCTCCTCGACCTCTGCTACGAGGAGGACGTCCGCGCCGAGACCGACATGAACGTCGTCTGCACCGGCGACGGCCGCTTCGTCGAGGTCCAGGGCACCGCCGAGGGCGCCCCCTTCGACCGCAAGGAACTGGGCTCCCTCCTGGACCTGGCCACCGCGGGCTGCGTCGACCTCGCCGCACTCCAGCGTGACGCACTCGCAACCACGCAGAACGCGTAGCGACGAGCCCTCCCCGGGTAAAGAAGCAACCACATACGCATCACAGAGCGTCGTTACGGACACGGGCGCACGGGTCGAACCGTGCGTCCGTCCACGTACCGACCCCCGGGGAGGGACCGCACCATGGCTTCGCGCCGCCACCGACGTATCGCACTCGCCACCGCCGCCACCCTGCTGACGCTGACCACGGCAGTGGGCTGCGCCGGCCTCGACAAGGCGCTCGACTGCGTCCGCACCGCCGACGCCATCGCCACCAGCGTCGGCAAGCTCCAGCAGGCCGTCTCCAACGCCTCCGAGGACATCACCCAGGCCTCCGAGTCCCTGGACGAGATCGACCGCGAGCTGAAGAAGCTCGACGACACCACGGACAACGCCGACCTCTCCAAGGCCGTCGACGACCTCCAGAAGGGCGTCACGGAGGTCCGCAAGTCCATCGAGGCGGGCGACGCCACCCCCGACGTGACCCCGGTGACGGACGCGGCGACGGAGATCGGCAAGGTCTGCACCCCTTAAACAGGCAGGCCCACGGGGGCGCGGGGGAAGGGCCCGGGGCGGCCGATCCATCCGAAGCACCGCCCCGGCGATAATCGCCCCATGAAGCGCCTGATCCTCGCCACCCGCAACGCCGGGAAAATCACCGAACTCCACGCCATCCTCGCCGACGCGGGACTCGACCTCGACCTCGTCGGCGCGGACGCGTACCCCGACATCCCCGACGTCAAGGAGACCGGCGTCACCTTCGCCGAGAACGCGCTCCTCAAGGCCCACGCCCTGGCCCGCGCCACGGGCCTCCCGGCCGTCGCCGACGACTCCGGCCTCTGCGTGGACGTCCTCGGCGGTGCCCCCGGCATCTTCTCGGCCCGCTGGTCCGGCGCCCACGGCGACGACAAGGCCAACCTGAACCTGCTCCTGGCCCAGCTCGGCGACATCGACACCCCGCACCGAGGCGCCTACTTCGCCTGCGCCGCCGCCCTGGCCCTCCCCGACGGCACGGAACGCGTGGTCGAGGGCCGCCTGAACGGCATCCTCCGCCACACCCCGTCGGGCGCCAACGGCTTCGGCTACGACCCGATCCTCCAGCCGGACGGCGAGACCCGCACCTGCGCGGAGCTGACCCCGGCGGAGAAGAACGCGATCAGCCACCGGGGGAAGGCGTTCCGGGCGCTGGTGCCGGTGGTGCGGGAGTTGGTGGGCTGACAGCAGTGAGGGCGGCTGCGGCCTTCGAAACGAGGGTCGCAGCCGCCCCACACCTGTGGGCCCGGTGGGACTCGAACCCACGACACACCGGACCTAAACCGGCGCCCTCTAGGCCAGCTGGGGTACGGACCCGCGTGCCCCACTCTACTGTGCGAGCTTGCGCGGCTTCGAGAAGGTTTGCGTCTGACTGTGACACGAGGGGCACAGGTAGCGGAGGTTCTCGCGGCGGTTGTCGAGCCGGTCGCCGTTGATGTGGTCGATTTCCAGGACGAGCCGCCTGCCATGCCAGGTGTCACCTGTGCCGCACCTCGCGCAGAGGTGAGGAACTCCGATGTCGTCCAGGGCCCTTCGTAGCTGTGTCGTCTTGGTCCGGGACGCTCCGGAGGCCAGACGCTGGAGTATCTCCGCCGCGGTTTTGCGGTTCGGGGAGCGCGTTCCGCGACCATGCCCCTGTCCGGTGAAGTGAGCCACGGACAGGCCGTAGGCTTCGATGTCCCGCTTCACACGAGCGCGCGCCGTGCTGTTGTTGGAACCTAGCTTCAGAGCCCTCAGAACACCGGCCAGGCTGTGGGACCCGGCAACCGCTCGTGCCAGCGCTGTGCGCGGCGTCGATGGCGTCCCGTACCGGCGCCCACCGGTGAAGTGGGAGGTGTCGATGCCGAGCCGGTCCATTTTCTTGCGCAGATAGCCGTAAGGACTGTCAGTCGGCGGTATACCCATGTACGTGAGCATCTCCCGGATGCTGTGGGAGCGGGCGGCGGCTTCGGCCAGGAGCTCGCGTGGGTAGGAGCGGCGCTCCCGCTCCGGAAGTTCCTCCTTCACGTATCGATGTTGTAGTGCGCGAGCCGGGTCCGTACGTAGCGGAGCGTCCGGCTGCCCAAGGGAGCGCCGAGGCGGCGCAGGAGATCGACGAGGCTGCTCGCGTCTGCTGCCGTCTTTACCAGCGTGTCGCGGGGTATCTGGTGCTCACGCCGCCCTCCTGCGCTTACGGCCGCGATAAGTGTCGGTGGTCGCATGACAGTTGGGGCAGAGGAGGCGCAGATTGTCGGGGCGGTTGTCCCACCAGTCGCCGTTGACGTGGTCCACTTCGAGCCGGAGGGGGTGCCCCAGCCATTCTCCGGTGTTTCCACATTCGGCGCACTGATCCTCAACTCCCCTGCGGACAAGCTCCTTGCGGAGTCGTTCGCCGGGAACCCTGCCGTCCGAAGGCGTACGGAGAGTCAGACGGTTTCCTGGTGCCCCCTTGGCTCTGCGTTCACGCGGTGGCACAGGAACGAAGTGTGAGGTGTCGATGCGCAGATCGGCGATGCGGCGGCCGATGTGGGCATGATTACCGCCCACCGGACTGATGCCCAGCCTGCGTACGACTTCCGCGACGCTCGTGGAGCAGCCGACCAGCTTGCGCAGTGTCTCTTCCGTGTGGCGTACCCACGTCTCGGCGAAATGCGAGATGTCCAGGCCCGCCTCCGCCATCTTCTTGCGCAGATAGCGCCGACTGCCGGGTGTTGGTGTCCCGCCGCACCAAAGCACCGCGTCCGTGGCGTTCGTCGTCATGCGCGCCGCTTCTTCCAGGAGCTCGCGCGTGTAGCGAACCGTCCCCATGGCCCCCTCCGATCCCGGCCGCGAGTACGTTCGCGGCCCCGTACGGAGTAACGAACCGTTTATCGGACAGTCACGCCCGAAATGCGGCGAGCGGCCGGCGAGGGTCCGTGGCAAAGGTGAACGGCCCGTACCGCTCGACGTGAGTGGTACGGGCCGTTCCGCCGGGAGGGGGCGAGGTCAGAACTTCGGTTCGGGCGCCTGTGCCTGGACCAGTTCGGCCGCCTCCTCGTCCGTCTCCACCGACGGCGGGGAGCCGATCAGCGGCTTCTGGGCGGTCTCCTTCATGCAGGCCACCGCGATCACGCCGATCAGGGCCGCCGCCATCGCGTAGTACGCCGGCATCAGGTTGGAGCCGGTCCAGCTGATCAGGGCCGTGATCACCAGCGGGGTCGTACCGCCGAAGATCGACGCGGAGAGGTTGTAGCCGACCGACAGGGAGCCGTAGCGGACGTTCGTCGGGAACAGCGCCGGCAGCGCCGCCGACATCGTGCCGAGCATGCAGACCAGCGAGAGGCCCAGCATCAGCATGCCGATCGTGATCGGGAGGATGCCGTCGACCCGGATGAGGAGGAAGGAGGGGAGGGAGAGGAAGAGGAAGCCCAGCATCCCGGTCATCAGCAACGGTTTGCGGCCGAAGCGGTCGGAGAGCCTGCCGATCTGGGCGATGATCGTCATCAGGAACACCATCACCGCCAGCAGGATCAGCAGCCCGTGCGTCTCGCTGTAGCCCAGCTCGTCGGAGAGGTACGTCGGCATGTACGACAGCAGCATGTAGTCGGTGATGTTGTACGCGCCGACCAGGCAGATGCAGAGGATCAGCGTCGGCCAGTACTGCCGGAAGATCTTCGCCAGGTCGCCCTTGGCCGTGGCCTCGACGCCGTCCGCCGCCTCCGTCGCGTGCGCGGTGCCGCCCTCCAGCTTCTGGAAGGCCGGGGTCTCGTCCAGCTTCAGCCGGAGGTAGAGGCCGACCAGGCCCAGCGGGCCCGCGACGAGGAACGGGATCCGCCACCCCCAGGCCTCCATCTGGGCGTCGCTGAGGAGTGCGTACAGGGCTGTCACCAGGCCCGCCGCGCCGACGTAGCCCGCCAGGGTCCCGAACTCCAGGAAGCTGCCGAAGAAGCCGCGCCGCTTGTCGGGAGCGTACTCCGCGATGAACGTCGAGGCACCGCCGTACTCACCGCCCGTCGAGAAGCCCTGGAGCATCCGGAAGAAGATCAGCAGGACCGCGGCCCAGACGCCGATCGTGTCGTGCGAGGGGATCAGGCCGATCGCGAACGTGCCGACCGCCATCAGGATCATCGTCAGCGCGAGGACCTTCTTGCGGCCGACCTTGTCGCCCATCGGGCCGAAGAACATCCCGCCGAGCGGCCGCACCAGGAAGGCCACCGCGAAGGTGGCGAAGGAGGACAGCAGCTGGGTGGTCTCGTTCCCGGACGGGAAGAACACGTGTCCGATGGTGACGGCCAGGTAGGAGTAGATGCCGAAGTCGAACCACTCCATGGCGTTACCCAGGGAGGCCGCTTTCACGGCCCGCTTCACCGCGGCGTCGTCCGTGACGGTGATGTCCGTCCGGCGCAGCCGCGGATTCTGCCGCTTCCGGATCGCCCGGAAGAGCGCGGGGTGGCGTTTGACCGCTGCTGGGTCGGCCGCCTGCTGGGGATCGGAGGCCGCCATGGCCGGGGTCCTTTCCTCGAAGGGTGTTCCAGGAAAGGCTTCTGCGCAGAGTTGACGGCCGCAAACCGACTTCACGGGCCGATGGGATCTCCCTCACACGATCTCGACACGTCGCGACGTGTCGAGATCGTGTGAGGGAGCGGGAGGCGGGGCGTCCCCGGGCCCCTCAGATGCCCAGATCCCTGATGATCTTCGCCACGTGACCGGTCGCCTTCACGTTGTAGAACGCGTGCTCGACCTTGCCGTCCTCGTCGACGACGACGGTGGAGCGGATCACGCCCGTCACCACTTTGCCGTAGAGCTTCTTCTCGCCGAAGGCGCCGTACGCCGCCAAAGTTTCCTTCGTCGGGTCGCCCACCAGGGTGACCTTGAGGTTCTCCGCCTCGCGGAACTTCGCGAGCTTCTCCGGCTTGTCGGGCGAGACGCCGATGACGTCGTACCCGGCGCCTCCCAGGAGGTCGAGGTTGTCCGTGAAGTCGCAGGCCTGCTTGGTGCATCCGGGGGTAAGAGCGGCGGGGTAGAAGTACACGATGACCTTGCGGCCCTTGTGGTCCGCGAGCGACACCTCGTTGCCGTCGGCGTCGGGAAGGGTGAAGGCGGGAGCGGTGTCGCCGGGCTTCAGTCGCTCGCTCATGTGGTTCTCCTCGGGTGGTGCGCGGGTCGGACGGGACCGAGGGTAATAGGGGTGCCGCCGGGTGTGCGGTGGTTCGAGCTGACAGACTGTCGACGAAGGTTTCAGACGAAGGTTCAACGGACGACGACCACGGAGGCGGCGCAGTGTCGGATGCCAGGACCCCTGCGCAGATCGAGGCGGACATCATCAGCAGGCGCGAGCAGCTCGCTGTGGTGCTCGACGAGATCGGGGTGCGCGTACACCCGAAGACGATCATCGGAGATGCCAAGGCGAAGGCGGCCCAGTCCGTGGACCGGACGGCCGGCCGCGCCTTCGTCGCGGTGAACCGCTCGGTGTCGGAGGTGAAGGCCCAGTTCGTCGCGGAGGACGGCTCGCCGCGGCTGGAGCGGGTGATCCCCGCGGCGCTGCTGGTGGTCGGTGTGGTGGGGCTGCTCACCGTGTCGAAGCGCCGCCGCGCGTGATGCGAACCCCGGAGGCGTACGGTCGGGCGCACGGCAGGTAGGTTGCGGGCGTGAGCGAGAACACCACCCCCGGTGGCACCGTCCTGGGCAACACGACCCCCGGCGCCCCGCACGACGACAAGCTGCCCATCCGGATGCTGCACGACCGTGTGCTCGTGCGGAACGACGCGTCCGAGGGCGAGCGGCGTTCCGGCGGCGGCATCCTGATCCCGGCGACGGCCGCGGTGGGCCGTCGGCTGGCCTGGGCCGTCGTCGTGGCGGTCGGGCAGAACGTGCGGACGGTGGAGCCCGGTGACCGGGTGCTGTACGACCCCGAGGACCGGGCCGAGGTCGAGGTGCGGGGCGTGGCGTACGTCCTGATGCGGGAGCGCGATCTGCACGCGGTGGCCGCCGACCGGTTCGAGGGGTCGGTGGATTCGACCGGGCTGTATCTGTGATCCGCTGACGAGGGCGGCGAGGGCTTGGTGACCGGTGTCACCAGGCCCTTTCCCCGTTTCTTGCTACGGTGGAACCACCCCGACGAGACGCGCCGTACCGGGTTGGCAAAGACGACGCACCCGTGAGTTGTCTGTGTGTTCGTCGTCGGAGGTTCTGTCATGGCGTGGGTTCTGCTGGTCGTCGCCGGTCTGCTCGAAGTGGGCTGGTCGATCGGGATGAAGTACACCGAGGGGTTCACCCGGCTGTGGCCGAGCGTGTTCACCGGCCTCGGGATCGTGGCGAGCATGGTGCTGCTGTCGCATGCGGCGAAGACGCTGCCGATCGGTACGGCGTACGGCGTGTGGGTCGGTATCGGAGCCGCCGGTGCGGCGATCCTGGGCATGGTCGTGCTGAACGAGCCCGTGACCGCCGCCCGGATCTTCTTCGTCTGTCTGCTGCTGGTGGCCGTGGTCGGCCTGAAGGCGACCTCGGGGCACTGAGGCAGGGGTGGGGGCAGGGGGCGGGGCCGGGGCTCTAGCCGTTGCCGTTGCCGTCCGGGACGGACGCCGGCCCCTCGTCCGTCCCGCCTGTCGTCCCGCCTGTCGTCCCGCCCGTCGTGTCACCTTCCGTGTTCCCGCCGGTGCTCGTGCCGGGAGTGGCGTCGGGGCTGGTGCCGGAGTCCGAGGGGGAGGACGGGTCCGAGCCGCCGTCGGCGTTCTCGTCGACCAGGAGCTCGTCCCCCTCGTCGGATCCCGGGGCCGTCTGCAGGTCGAACTCCCGGACCGGGGACGAGCGCAGCGCCGCCTCCGTATAGGCGGCCCAGGTCTCGGCCGGGACGCCGCCGCCGTTGACGCGGGGCAGGCCGAGGGCTCCGTACAGCGGGGTCTGGGCGCCCGTGTCCGGGTTCTGGCCCATCACGGCGACGACGCTCGCGAGGTCCGGGGTGTATCCGGCGAACCAGGCCGCCCGGTCCTCCTCAGCGGTGCCGGTCTTGCCGACGGCGGGGCGGCCGACCGCCCGGGCGGCGGTGCCGGTGCCGCCCTCCACGACGCTGCGCAGGACGGCGGTGGTGGTGTCGGCGGCCTCGCGGCTGACGGCCTGTTCGGTGGTGCGTGCCGGGAGTTCGATCTCGGCGCCGTCCTTGGTGACCTTCTCGACGAGGACGTACCTGCCGTGCCGGCCGTGGTCGGCGAGGGTGGCGTATGCCTCGGCCATGTCCAGGACGCTGGCGTTGGCGGTGCCGAGCGCGATGGAGGGAGCGGCGGTGAGGTCGGGGGTGTCGGCGGGGATACCGAGGGCGATCGCGGTCTCCCGGACCTTCGCGGGGCCGACGTCCTGCGCCATCTGGGCGTAGACGGAGTTGACGGACTTGTCGGTGGCGATGCGTACGGTGATGTCGCCGTAGTCGACGTCGTCCTCGTTGGCGGGGGCGTAGTCGGTGGACCCCTGCACGCCGACGACCGTGCGTTTGTTGGTGCCGTCGTAGACGGTGTTGGGCGTGATGCGCCGGCCGTCCTGGGTGGTGGAGTCGTTGACGACGGCGGAGGTGAGGACGAACGGCTTGAAGACGGAGCCGACCTGGTAGTCGCGGCGGGTCGCGTTGCTGACGTACTGCTGCGTGTAGTCGATGCCGCCGTACAGGGCGACGACCTTTCCGGTCTCCGGGACGATCGAGGCGCCGCCGACGCGGACGTTGCGGTCGGCGGCGCGGTCGCTGCTGGTCTTGGCCGTCACGTTGTCGGCGACGGCTTTGACGAAGGCGTCCTGCTTCGCCTTGTCGAGGGTGGTGGTGATGCGGTAGCCGCCGGCGGCGAGGGTCTTCGCGTCGAGGATGCCGCGCCGGTTGAGGTAGTCCTCGACGGCCTGGACGATGTAGCCGCGCTGTCCCGAGAGCCCGTTGGACGGTTTGGCCTCGCCGGGGGTGGGGAATCGCGTCGTCGCCCGTTCGGCGGCGGTCAGCCAGCGTTCCTTGACCATGCCGCCCAGGACGTAGTCCCAGCGGCGCTGGGCCGCGGGCTTGTTGTCGGGGTGGGCGACGACGTCGTAGGCGCTGGGGGCGTTCAGCAGGGAGGCGAGGTACGCGCCTTCGGCGGTGGTGAGTTCCTCGACGTTCTTGCCGTAGTACGCCTGGGCGGCGGCCTGGATGCCGTACGCGTTGCGCCCGAAGTAGCTGGTGTTGAGGTAGCCCTCGAAGATCTGGTCCTTGGTCTCCTCGCGGTTGAGCTTGACCGCGATGATGGCTTCCTTGGCCTTGCGCAGGACGGTGCGTTCCTGGCCGAGGTAGTAGTTCTTCACGTACTGCTGGGTGATCGTCGAGCCGCCCTGTTTGCCCTTGCCGGTGACGGTGTTCCAGCCGGCCCGGAGCATCGCCTTCACGTCCACGGCGCGGTCGTCGGAGTAGAAGTCCCGGTCCTCGGCGGCGAGCACCGCGTGCTGGACGGTCGGGGGGACCTGGGAGAGCTTGACCTTCTCCCGGTTCACGTCGCCGTCCCGGGCGATGACGCTGCCGTCGCTGTAGAGGTAGACGTTGGACTGGGCGGTGGCCGAGGCGTTGGCGGCCGGGATGTCGACGAGCCGGTAGGCGGCGAGGACGCCGGCGCCGAGGAGGACGACGAGGCCGAGGAGGGTGCCGAGGGTCGTCCGCCAGGTGGGGACGGCGCGCCGCCAGCCGGTGCGCCGGGGCCGCGCCTTCCTGCCGGGCTTCCCGGGCTTCCCGGGATTTCCGGGCTTCTGCCCGGGCCGCTTTCCGGGTTGTTCCCCGGACGTCGTCGGTCGGTCGTTTCCGGAGGAGGCCCCCGCGCCCGAGGAGTCGCGGGGGGCCCAGCTCTGTGGCTCGTCGCTCATGTCGGTGGGGGCTCCTGAGACGTAGTCAGTTCTCCCATAGTGCCCGTTTCATCAGGAAATCTGCGTTTCTTACCGTCTCATTCCCTCCTCCGGTCGTCGGCCCGTCGCTCTCCGCCCGGCCGAAAAGCAGTCGCCGCGGCCCGCGCGCGTGGACTAGGGTCGTGCGCTTTGGTGCCAGGGGCCGGTGGCGGCGAGGGAGAGGGGGGCGGCGTGCGGCTGTACGCAGTGGTGGCGGCGGGCGGGTTCCGGCGCTACGCCACCTACCGGACGGCGACGGCGGCGGGGGTGTTCACCAACACCGTCTTCGGCTTCATCATGGCGTACACCTACATCGCCCTGTGGGACGAACGTCCGCAGCTCGGCGGCTACGACACCTCCCAGGCGCTGACGTACGTCTGGCTCGGCCAGGCCCTGTTGATGGGCAGCGCCCTGATGGGCGGCGGGTTCGAGAGCGAGCTGGTCGAGCGGATCCGTACGGGGGATGTCGCCGTCGATCTGTACCGGCCCGCCGACCTCCAGCTGTGGTGGCTGGCGGCGGACCTGGGCCGGGCGGCGTTCCACCTGCTGGGGCGTGGGGTGGCGCCGATGCTCCTGGGGGCGCTCGCCTTCGACCTGGCGTTCCCCGGGTCGCTCTGGACCTGGCCGGCGTTCCTGCTGTCGGTGTTCCTGGGCGTCGTGGTCAGCTTCGCCATCCGCTATCTGGTCGCGATGTCGGCGTTCTGGCTGCTCGACGGCGCCGGAGCGATGCAGATGGCGATGCTGGCGGGGTTGTTCTTCTCCGGGATGCTGCTGCCGCTGAACCTGTTCCCCGGGCTGCTGGGCGACGTGGCGAGGGCCCTGCCGTGGTCCTCGCTCCTCCAGGTGCCCGCCGATGTGTTCCTCGGCAAGCACACCGGGTGGGGGCTGGTGGGGGCGTACGTGTTCCAGGCCGGGTGGGCCCTCGTGCTGCTCGGGGCGGGTCGTCTGCTCCAGACCGCGGCGACCAGGAGAGTGGTGGTGCAGGGTGGCTGAACCGGTGACGGCGCCGGCCGGCGAGGAGAACCCGCGGAGCGCGGAGCGGGGGGCGGTCGGCTTCGCCTTCGAGGACCGGCCCCGGCTGCTGGAAGGCGTCCGGGCGTACGGGCTGATCATGGCGATGTGGGTGCGCTCGACGATGGCGTACCGGGCTTCGTTCGCCATGACCCTGTTCGGGAACCTCGCGGTGACGGCCTTCGACTTCGTGACGGTCCTGCTGATGTTCACGCACGTCGACGCGCTCGGCGGCTACTCCCTGCCGGAGATCGCGCTGCTGTACGGCCTGTCGGCGACGGCGTTCGGGGTGTGCGACCTGCTGCTGGGATCGATGGACCGGGTCGGCGCACGCGTGCGGGACGGAACGCTCGACACCCTGCTGGTACGCCCGGTGCCGGTCCTGGCGCAGGTGGCGGCGGACCGGTTCGCACTGCGCCGGCTGGGCCGGATCACCCAGGGCCTGCTGGTGCTCGGCTACGCGCTCGTCACGCTCGACATCGCGTGGACGCCGCTGAAGACGCTGATGCTGCCGATGACGGTGATCGGCGGGGCGGCGATCTTCGGGGCGATCTTCATCGCGGGGGCGGCGTTCCAGTTCGTCGCGCAGGACGCCTCGGAGGTGCAGAACTCCTTCACGTACGGCGGGACGACGCTGCTCCAGTACCCGCCCACGGTCTTCGCCAAGGACCTGGTGCGCGGCGTGACGTTCGTGGTGCCGCTGGCCTTCGCGAGCTGGCTGCCCGCGCTGTACGTACTGGGGCGGGAGTACCCGGTGGATCTGCCGAGGTGGGTGGCCTTCCTGTCACCGCTGGTCGCGGCGGGCGCCTGTGGCCTGGCGGGCCTGGCCTGGCGGGCGGGGCTGCGGTCCTACCGGAGCACGGGCAGTTGATGGACCAGGAGAACCAGGAGCACCAGGAGAACCGGGGAGCCAGGAGCACCGGAGGGGCCCGGAGAACCAGAGGCATCACCGGCACCAGAGGCACCAGAGGGCCGACCAGGTCGGACGGGACTACGCGGGAGAGCACGCACATGGCGGACGACGGGTTCATCAGCCTCGACGGCGTCGAGAAGGTTTTCGAGGTCCGCCGCCGGGCGGGCCTGCTGCGCCGGGAGCGCCACGAGGTGCGGGCCGTGGACGGGATCAGCTTCCGGGTCGCGCGCGGCGAGATGGTCGGCTACATCGGCCCGAACGGCGCCGGGAAGTCGACCACGATCAAGATGCTGACGGGCATCCTCACCCCGAGCGGCGGTCGGCTGCGCGTCGCGGGCATCGATCCCTCCCGCGAACGTACGCGCCTGGCGCACCGCATCGGTGTCGTCTTCGGCCAGCGGACGACCCTGTGGTGGGACCTGCCGCTGCGCGACTCGTACCGGCTGATGCATCGCATGTACCGCATCCCCGACCGGCGTTACCGGGAGAACCTGGACCGCTGCGTCGAACTCCTCGACCTGGCGAAGCTGTTGGAGGTCCCCGTACGGCAGCTCTCGCTCGGCCAGCGGATGCGCGGCGACATCGCGGCGGCGCTGCTGCACGATCCGGAGGTGCTGTACCTGGACGAGCCGACGATCGGCCTCGACGTCGTCTCCAAGGCCAAGGTGCGCCAGTTCCTGCAGGAGTTGAACGCCGAGCGCGGGACGACGGTCCTGCTGACGACGCACGACCTCACCGACATCGAGCAGCTGTGCGGCCGGGTGATGGTGATCGACCACGGCCGTCTGATGTACGACGGTTCGCTGACGGGTCTCCACGAGGTGGGGGAGAGCGAGCGCATGCTCGTGGTGGACCTGGAGAGCGAATTCCCACCGATCCGGCTGGAGTCGGCGGACGGCGGAGACCAACCCGCCCTGCGCGCCGTCAAGGTGGAGGGCCCGCGCCAGTGGCTGGCGTTCCCCGCCGCCGCGTCGGCGGCTCCGCTGGTGGCGCGGATCGCCGCGGACTACCCGCTGGTCGATCTGTCGGTACGGGAGCCGGACATCGAGGCCGTGATCGCGAGGATGTACGAGTCGACGCCGTGACGGGCCCCTCGGGGGGCCTGCCGGGGCGGCGCGCGCAGGTCGTGGGCCTGCGGGTCTGTGCCGGGAACGGGTGCGTTCAATAGGCTGCGCGGTATGACAAGTGAACGTCCGGAAATGCGTGCCTCCGATGCCGAGCGTGAGCGGATCGCGGAGCTGTTGCGCGAGGCCGTGGCCGAGGGCCGCCTGGATATGGACGAGTTCGACCAGCGCCTGGAAAGGGCCTACAAGGCCCGCACGCACGGAGAGTTGGAGCCGCTGGTCCAGGACCTGCCGGCACCCGGCTCGACGGTCGCTCCGGTCGGCGCGTCCGCGCCCGCCCCGCTGCGGGGCTCCGCCGCGAACTGGCCCGCGCGGATCGGCGGCACCGCCACCTCGACGGGGGCGTTCGCCCTCTGGGGCGGGTTCGAGCGCAAGGGCCGCTGGACGGTGGGCCGGCTGTTCACCGCCTTCGCGATGTGGGGCGGCGGTGACATCGATCTGCGCGAGGCGAACTTCGAGGACCGCGAGATCGTGATCCGCTGCTTCGCGATCATGGGCGGCATCCGGGTGGTCGCGCCGCCGGAGCTGAACGTCGAGGTCAAGGGCATCGGCATCATGGGCGGCTTCGGCGAGGGTTCCAGCGAGGAGGGTGAGATCTCGCCCGACTCCCCGCGTGTGCAGATCACCGGCTTCGCCCTGATGGGCGGCGTCGGGGTGGACCGCAAGCGGACGAAGGCGGAGCGCCGCCGGCTGAAGGAGGCGAAGGAGGCCGAGCTGGAGGCACGCCGCCGACGCGGGCTGGAGGGCCCGGACGACGGCGGCTCCGGCGGCGGACGCAAGAAGCTCTGAGCGTTCTTCGGCTCTCCTCGGGGGCACAGCGCGGCAGGGCGTCTCAGCCGGTCAGGGCGTCCCAGCGCGGCAGGGCGTCCCAGCCGGTCAGGACGTCCAGCCGGTCAGGACGTCCAGCCGGTCAGGACGTCCAGCCAGTCGGTACGTCACAGCGAGTCGGACCGGGGCGCGCGGGCCCGGTCCAGGGACTTCAGGTCCACGTGGTCGCCGAGCGCGCGGTACCCGTCGTCGTTGAGGTGCAGGTGGTCGCCGGAGTCGTACGAGGCGAGGAGCCGGTTCGGCGCGGCGGGGTCGCGTACCGCCGCGTCGAAGTCGACGTACGCGTCGAAGACCGCGCCCGACCTGATCTGCTCGTTGACCGCGTGGCGGACGGCGTCGCGCTGGGGCGTCCAGGTGGCGAAGCCCTCGAACGGGGTCAGCGTCGCGCCGACGACCCGGAGCCCGCGGGCGTGCGCCCGGTCGGTGAGGGCGCGCAGGCCGTCCACGATGCGCTGGGGGTCGGCCTCCTGCGGGTGTTGCTGTACGTCGTTGATGCCGAGCGCGATGACGACGGTCCGGGCCCCGGCGACTCCCAGGACGTCCCGGTCGAGCCGGTCGGTGCCCGACTGTCCCCCGGTGCCGCGGCCGATGCCGGCGATCCGGTTGCCCGCGATGCCCGCGTTGGCGACCCCGTACCGGCCGCCCAGCCGGTCGGCGAGGACGTCGGGCCAGCGGGCGTTTGCGTCGGTGGTGGAGCCGCTGCCCGCGGTCAGTGAGTCCCCGAGGGTGACGACCGCGCCGAGTGCCTGCTCGGTGCGGACGTCCACGGCGGTCAGATAGCGCCAGTTGCTGGTGGTGAAGGTGCCCCGGTCGTCGATCAGGAACGAGGTCTGGTGGGTGTAGCCGTGGTAGGTGACCGGCCCGCCGCCGCGCGGGGTGCGGAAGCTGACCTGGAGGTCGGAGTCGGGGGCCACGGGTACGACGACCGGGTCGCTGACGACCCGTCCGCCCGCGGCGACGGTGACGGTCGCCGCGCCCTTGAACGTCACCGGCCGGGTGTTGACGGTGGCCTGGTCGACGACCAGGGGCGTTGTGCCGAAGAGGTTGGACAGCGTGATGCGGGCGGCGTCCCCGCCGATGCTGGTGTGCACGACGTTACGGACGGTGCGCCCGGGGAGCCCGCCCTCGGTGCCCGCTTCGGCGCCGACCGGCGCGGCGGTCCAGGTGGCGACCCACGAGGGACCCGAGGCGGCGGGGTCGACCGGATTACGGGCCGCCGCCTGGGTCTCGGCCGGCGGGAGCGGCGCCGACCGGGGCCCCGAGAACAGCGTCGTTGCGAAGGCGACGGCGGCGGCGAGCGCGGCGGTGCCCGCCACTAGGGCGATGAGCAGGGCATACCCCTGGCGCCTTGGCATGTGCGGTGGTTCTCCTTGTGATGATCGTGCTGGTCCCATGATGCGACAGGCCGTCGGGAACTCCACATGCGGCCCAGGAGTAGGGGAGGTAGGGACAATGCGTACGTCACGGGGGCGAGGCGTACGCGGACGGGTGGAGCGGATGGAACGGACCGGATCCGGCGAGCACGGGCAGGACGGGGACGCGGTGCGGAAGGACGCGGCGCAGGGGTCGGCGGGACCGGACCCGGGGCGGCCGGAGCCGTCGGGGGCCGAGGCGTCGAAGGCTCCGGTGCCGGAGGCCCCGGCGTCGGTGCGGGCGGCGCTGCCGCCGGGGCGGGCGGGGGAGGCGGGGGCGGGCGCGGGCCCGCTGGCCTCGTTCGCGTACACCGCCGCCGACGAGGAGAAACAGCGCGGCGTACGGCGCATGAAACTCACGGCGACCGGCCTCCTTCTGCTCGTCGCGATCGTCTACGTCCTGGCCACCTGGGCGAAGAACTCAGGCGTGGGGGGCTGGCCGGGCTACGTCGCAGCGGCTGCCGAGGCGGGGATGGTCGGCGCGCTGGCGGACTGGTTCGCGGTGACGGCGCTCTTCCGCCGCCCGCTGGGTCTGCCCATTCCGCACACGGCGATCATCCCCACCAAGAAGGATCAGCTAGGACAGTCCCTCGGTTCCTTCGTTGGCGAGAACTTTCTCTCCGGAGACGTCATTCGTGACCGAATTCACGCTCTGGGGGTCGGCCGGCGTCTCGGTGTGTGGCTCGCGGAGCCGGCCCACGCCGACCGGGTCACCGCCGAGTTGGCGACGGCGCTGCGCGGTGCGCTGACGGTCCTTCGGGATTCCGACGTCCAGGCGGTGGTCGGCGAGGCGATCACCCGGCGGGCGGACGCGGTGGAGGTCGGCCCGGGCCTCGGCAAGATGCTGGAGAAGGTCGTCACGGACGGCGGCCACCGCAAGGTCGTCGACCTCATCTGCGTACGGGCGCACGACTGGCTGGTGGAGCACGGCGACTCGGTGATGAACGCGGTGCAGGGCGGCGCCCCCGGCTGGACGCCCAGGTTCGTGGACAAGCGGGTGGGGGAGCGGGTCTACAAGGAACTGCTGCGGTTCGTCACGGAGATGCGGGACATGCCGGAGCACCCGGCGCGCGGCTCGATCGACACGTTCCTCACCGACTTCGCGGCCGACCTCCAGACCGACGCCGACACCCGGGCCCGGGTGGAGCGGCTGAAGTCGGAGATCCTGGGCCGGAGCGAGGTCCAGGACGTCATCGCCTCGGCCTGGTCCTCCGTCCGTACGATGATCATCTCGGCGGCGGAGGACGAGCGCAGCGAACTGCGGCTGCGGGCGCGCGCCTCGCTGATGTCGCTGGGTGCGAGGCTGGCGAGCGACGAACGGCTCCAGAGCAAGCTGGACGGCTGGCTGGAGGACGCCGCGGTGTATGTGGTGACGACGTACCGCGCGGAGATCACCTCGCTGATCAGCGAGACGGTCGCCGGCTGGGACGCGGACCAGACCTCGAAGAAGATCGAGGCGCACATCGGCCGCGACCTCCAGTTCATCCGGATCAACGGCACGGTGGTGGGCGCGCTGGCGGGCCTGGCGATCTACACGGTGTCGCACGCGCTGGGGGGCTGAGAGGGCTGAGGGGACTGAGAGGGCCGAGGGGCTCCTCACCGGGTCCCTGGCCGGCTGCTCGGGCGCCGCTCCGGATGCGTACCCGTACGGTCCTGTCGAGTCCGGTACGGGTACGCACCCGGCCTACGCGGGGGAGTTGTGGGGGAGTACGGGCGCGGGGCGGTGGGCGTTCAGCCGGACGCGGGTTTCTTTCGGCCCCGGGCGGCCTCGGCGCCGGGAGGGCTATGTGGTGGGCGGGCTCAGTGGTGGGCGGCCCGCCGGGTGACGGCCCAGGAGGCGCCGGCCATGCCACCCGCGACGGCGAACACGGCGGGCCACGCGCCGACCTTCTTGGCGAGCGGGTGGGACCCGGCGAAGGCGGCGACGTAGGCGACGCTCAGCCCGGCGGCGGCACGCGGCCCGGCCTGCCGGTTCCACGCGTACGCGGCCAGCGACCCGGCGGCGGCGAGCGCGACCCCGCCGAGCGGCCGCTTCTTGGTCCACCGGGCGACGCCGTAACCCCCGACGAGCCCGCTCGCCGCCACCGCCGCTGCCGGAACCTTGGCCATAACCTTGGCCATCGCCGCCACCATCGCTTTCCTGTGAGCCGTGGACATCTCTGTGGTTCGCTGCTCCGCCCGAGGCTAGCGTTCGGGGCGGCGCGCCCGGCGGGCGGGACGGAGAGACGGAGAGACGGGGGTCCGAGTGGGGGCGGCGAGCACGAGGGCGACCACGGTGGTGGTGACGGTCACGGGCGCGGAAGGGGCGCACGAACCTGACTCCGGCCCCGTACACCTCTTCTGCACCGACCACGGCGGAGACGGCCCGCCCCTGCTCCTGCTGCACGGGCTGGCCGGGCACCGCGGTGAGTGGGAGGCGCTGGCGGCCCGGTTCGCGGCCACGCACCGGGTGATCGCCTTCGACGCGCGCGGCAGCGGGCAGAGCACGCGCCGCCCCGGGGACGTGACGCGGGCGGCGCACGTGCGCGACGTACGGGCGGTGGTGCGCCGGTTCGGTCTGGCCGGAGAGGACACGGTGCTGGTCGGCCAGTCGATGGGCGGCCTCACCGCGCTGCTGACGGCGGCGGCCCACCCGGAGGTGTGCCGTGCGCTGGTCCTGATCGAGGCGGGTCCGGGGGGCCCGAGCCCGGGGCTGCCGGAGCAGATCGGGGGCTGGCTGGACTCCTGGCCGGTGCCGTTCCCGGACAGGGAGGCGGCCGAGGCGTTCTTCGGCGGCGGCCCGGCGGGCCGGGCCTGGGCGGCGGGCCTCGCACCGGGCCCCGGCGGACTGCGCCCCCGCGTCGACCGGGACGTGATGGTGGCCACGGTCCAGGAGAACGCGCACCGCGACTACTGGGACGCCTGGGACCGGGTCTGCTGCCCGGTGCTGGTGCTGCGGGGCGAGAACGGGGCGATGAAGCCGGACGAGGCGGACCGGATGCGGGACCGGCATCCCGCGACGCGGATCGCCGTGATCCCGGAGGCGGGCCACGACGCCCATCTGGACAACTCGGCGGCGGTGTACGGGGAGATGGCGCGATACCTGCGCGATCTCCGCGAGTGCCCCGGGGCCGGGTAAGGTCTGGACCCTTCGTACGAGGGGGGCCTCATGCTGTTCCGTCACACTGCCCGCACCGCTGGTCACCATCCGGCGCGAACGGGGTTGCGCGCGGGCGCACTTGCCGTGGTCGTGGCCGCCGCGCTGGTGTCCTGCACACAGGCGTCGAGCGGCGGCGGCCACGACGCGGACGTCGCCCGGACCGTCGACTCCGTGGAGGACGCGGACCGGGCCGAGCGAGAGGCGGGCCAGGCGGCCGAGGCGGGTGAGGCTGACCCCACCGCTGCCCCCTCACCGGGCCCGGCCCTGGTCCGCGACGCCTTCGCAACGCTCCAGGCGACGCTGAACGAGACCTGCACACCCGGCGCGGGCGACTGCGCCTACTTCCTGGGTCGCGTGACCCGGGAACTCACCGAGCTGGACGAGTCGATGCGGGCGGACACCAAGGGCCCCGGCCACTTCAAGAAGCCGCTCGCCGACATGAAGACCCTGTTCGACGAGTTGGGCGACGACCGGTCCGAGGCGCACCTGGAAAAGCACTTCTCCAAGATCGTCGGCACCCGTGACGCCATCAACACCTGGATGCAGGACCACCCCGACGACTACCGCTGACCCTCCGCCGGAAGCATCGGGTGCATCGCGGGAGCGACGATCGGCTCGCGTACGGCGATGAAGAGGGGATCCGGATTCGTCAGGATCGTGCTGGTCCTCGTGGTCACCGCAATGGTGGCCACGATGGCCTTCGACCAGTTCGCGTGACGGCAGCGCGTCCGGCGTGGGGCCAGGTCAGGGGGCGGGCGCGGTGACGGTGATGCGGAGGACGGCGGTGGCCGCGGGAACGTCGGTGCCCTTCACGCGGACCTCGTACGTCAGCTCGTCCTCGCCGGTGTACCCCTCCCTGGCGGTGTACGTCATCGTGGCCGAGGACACCGACGCGGACCCGTGGTTGGGCTCGGTGTCGATGGTCAGGGTCAGTTCGGCGGGGTCGTAGGCGTCGAGCAGGCCCGCCCGCACGCCGCTCTCCAGGGTGATGGAGTCGTTGTCGAGGACGTCCACGTCCAGGCTGTCGCCCGCGTCCACGGTGTGCTGGTCGTCCATGAGCGCCAGCGTCCGCTCGACGGAGGATCCCTTCGCGCCCTCGTCGCTCCCACCGCATCCCGCCAGGACCAGGACAAGCGCGCCTGCTCCCACCGCTGTGCGTATCCGGAGGGCTCCGCGCAAGGGCTGCCGTGCCTGCTTCCTCGTCTGCATGTGTTGCCCCCAAGGCCGAACTAGGTGCGGTGGAGCAGCCGATGCTCGCAGGGCGTACGGGCGCACATCAGAGGCATACGGGAAGCGAAGCGGAATTGTGATGAGAGCGTGTACAGAACGTGGAGGGCGGGCCTCAGCCTGCGGACCGCGACCGCCCCAACAGCCGACCCTGCGCCGCCTTCAAGGAGGTGAACCCCTCCCGCGCGTAGTCGGCGAGTTCCTGGCTCGGGAACGACACGACGGACTGGTGCTGGTCGAACTGCCCCTGCGCCCAGCGGGCGGCCGTGATCTCGTAACCGGACACGTGGGCGCACAACGTGAGCAGGATCGGCGGCATCTCGGATTCGCGCAGCAGATCGGCGTGGGTGACGACGAGGTCGCGCATGGTCCGGATGTTCGGCAGGAAGACGGTGGTGACCCACAGCCGCCACTCGGCGAGTTCCTCCTGGGTGGGCGGATCCTCGTGGTCGAAGGGGGAGCGCCCGTCGGGGCGGGCGTTGCGCTGGGCGAAGGCGTCGAAGGCGCGGCTGTTGGCCTCGGTGATGGCGAACAACGGCCCGTAGAAGTCACTCAGTTGCCGGTTGACCCGTGCGAGCCGCTCACTGCGCTGGGCGAGCCGCAGCCCGTTGAGGTAGGCCGCGACGTACCCGGCGAAGGCGAGGGCGATGGTGACGGCCAGAGCAATCATGGGGGAATGCTACGGACACCGACCGACGTGGGAGTGGCTCGGCGAACGAATCTTCGATCTGGTGATGCGTCAGAAGCGTGGGATACGGTGACGAGGTCATCACGCTCAGTGCGCGCTCGCGCGCAAAGGGCGGCCCCCGGAGGTGCGCTAACACCCACCCGAGGGCCTACACCTCCAGTGGTCAGGAGCCACCAGAAATGCTGCGCCATGTTATCGCGCCCTCTTCGGGCTGGACGAAGGCCTCGCACACGATCGTGCGCGACCGACGGATGAACAGCAACGCGAAGATCCTCATCCTGTACGTCCAGGGCCTCCCCGACTCCGCCACGAACCGCCCGCTGGGCGAACTGGCACAGAAACTGGACATGAAGGGCCGCCCGTACCAGCAGGCCAAGAAGCAGTTGGTGGAGCACGGTTACGTCCATGAGTGGCGGGGCCAGCGCGAGGACGGGCTGTGGGCGACGGACCAGCTGTTCACGAACACACCGCTGACGAGCGCGGAGGCGAGGGCGGTCTGGGCGAGGCTGGAGCAGGAGGCGGGGCGCTCTCCGGGTGTGCGGTATCCGACGGTCGGTGCACCGACTCCCCGGTCGGTCGGTGGCTATCAACCCGAGGAAGACCACAGTGATGAGAACACTCCCCACCCACCCTCCGAAGCGGAGCGGGTAGCGAACCCGGACCGGAATCGGGACCGGGTGGAGTCGACGCCGGCCCTGGGACCGGTGGCGGCCCCGGAGCGGACGCCGGAACCGGCGCCGGCCTCGGAACCGGCGGAGGCTTCGACCGAACGGGCCTCGGACATCGAACCGGCGGGCGCCCCGGTGGCAGGGGCCCCGGCCAAGGCGTCTCCGGGTCAACTGGCCAAGGCCGAGCGCCTGCTGCTGTCCCTGCGCCACACGCGCCGCGATCTGCTGCTGGGCGTCAAGGAGGCCCGGGCGCTGGCGGTGGAGGCCGTGAAGTGGCTGGAGGGAGGCCTGCCGGAAGGGGACCTGCGCCAGGCGCTCCTGGCGGACCCACCGGAGGGCGGGGTGCGCTCGGCGGTCGGCTTCCTGCGCCATCGGCTGATCCAGAAATGCCCGGTGGGCCCGGTGATTCAGCTGCCGTCCCCGCCCCCGCCGCCGGTCAGGGAGCTGATGGCGTGCGCGGGCCCGGGGGAGGAGCATGTCTTCCGCCCGCTGGCCGACGAGGCGGAGTGCGCAGACTGCCGCAGGGCGACGGCGTACGCGAGCTGGATGGTCGACACGGACGCGTACGAGTTCCCCGAGGACATGACCTGGCGGCAACGCGTGGCGGCCGTGCGGAAGGCGGACGCGCTACGGGCTGCCGGGGGCTCACCCCAGGACGACGCGGGCGACGACGGGCAGATGGTCGCTGCCGGTGGCGGGAAGGGTCCGGATGTGGCCGACGGTGGCGGAACGGGCCATGACCTGGTCGATCCGGGTCACCGGGAAGGCGGCGGGGAAACTGAAGGCGAAGCCGCGCTCGGCGACGCCCAACTGTGAGGTGAGAGGCCTCAGACCCCGGTCCTCCGCAACGCCGTTGAGATCTCCGAGCAGGACGACCGCCTCGACGCTCTCGGCAGCGACGGCGCGCCCCAGCAACGCGGCGCTCTCATCCCGCCGTTGGGAGGCCAGCCCGCCCATCCCCACCCGGACGGAGGGCAGATGGGCGACGTACGCGGCGACGTCCCCGTACGGAGAGTGGACCACGGCCCGCACTCCCCGACTCCACCCCTCCTCGATGCCCGGGGGCTTGATGTCCACGACCTGCTCACCGCTGAGCGGATGCTTGGACCAGAGCCCGACGGTGCCCCGGACGACGTGATGCGGATAGTCGGCGGCGAGGCTCTTCTCGTACACCGCCAACTGCGGATCCACCAGCTCCTCCAACGCAACGAGATCGGCCCGGGAGTCGATCAGTGCGCGGGCTGTCCCGGCGGGGTCCCGGTTCTCGTCGCTGACGTTGTGCTGCACGACGACAAGCTCCCGCCCGCCGCGCTCCTCACCGGGCAGAAGCAACCCGCCGAAGGCATGCACCCAGGCGCCCACCGGCAGCAGCAGGGCGACGAGGGCGACGGCGGACCGCCGAACGAGGGCGACGACCAGCAGAACGACGATGAGGAGCCCGGCCCAGGGCAGAAAGGACTCCAGCAGACTCCCCACCCGCCCGGGCCAGTTGGGAACATGCCGGTGAAACCCCAGGACGACCCCCACGACGACGGCACTCCCGGCGACCACCCACCCCCGTCGCTTCCCCACCCCAGGCACCGCCGTCTTTGACGCCACCGCACCGCTGTCCGCCCGCTCCACCATGTCTTTCCGTCCACTCGGCCCTGCTCTGTAGGACGAGCGGACGGAAGGATCAGTTGCCGGACGGCCCGGGTGCCGAGTCTTGCTGCTGGACACGGCGGATAGAGTCGTGGACCACGTCTTCACCGGGCGGCGCCAGGCCGGTCGACACCTCGGGGGTACCAGGCATGGTCACGCCTGAGCAGATCTGGGCGGACGCTGATCTCCCCGCTCGTCGGCTCGCCGGGCTTGCTCTCAACCCGTCCGCGCCGGAGAGCGTCCTGCTGCGGCTGCTCCTGGAAGCCCCGCTCGCCGTACGGATGGTGCTCTGCCGGGACCGGGCCCTGCCCGAGGCCATTGCCGACGCCGTGATCCAGCACCCCGACACCCGCACCCGCGGCTTCTTCGCGCGCAACCCCCACGCCGATCCGGCCCAGCGAGCTCGGCTCGTGGACGATCCCGAGTGGTCCGTCCGCGCCCACCTCGCCGAGGGGCCGCGGGTGACCACCCCGCGCGGCCCGGGCCGCTGCCCGACTGGGCTGTCGTCCACATGATCAGCACGTACGACGACGAACTCCTGGGCGGCCCCTTCCGCCGGCAGATCTCCGCCGGGCTGCGCCGATCCATGCCCACGCATCCCGTCGCGAAGGTTCGGCGGTGGGGAGCCGCCGAGTGGCCGTCACTGTCCGAGGACACTCGAGCCGCCCTCCTCGCAGACCCCGACGCCGAGGTCCGGGAGGCGGCTCAGCGGCATGCCCGCTACGAGGATCCGGCGTGGGCGGCGAGCTTGCTCCCCGACCGACCGTGCCACGCCCGCACCGATCTGCTGCTCCACCGCCCCCTCACCCGGACCGTGGTCGAGAACGTCCTTTCCCGGCCCGTGGGCGGGGAGGACAAGGCGATGATCGCCGCCAACCCCTCCCTCCCTGCCGACACGGTGGTTCTCCTGGCCGCCGATCCGGACCCGGAGGTACGGATCCGGATCGCGCAACGCACGGACCTCGGACCCGCCGAGTGCCGCACGCTCATGACGGACCCCCACCCCGGCGTCCGCCTGGCCGTGTCCCTCCATCCCGCACTGAGCGAGGAGGAACGGGCCCGGATCGACTACCAGGTCCCCATGGACCATTCCTTCGTCCACCACCCTCCGCCGGAGACGCCCCGGGATCCCAGGGCCGTCCGGCGCGACGCACTCTCCCGCCACCCGCTGCTGCGCCGGCGGGCAGCCCGGGACCATCTGCTACCGCCGGATCTCGTCGCCTGCCTGGCGTCGGACGACGACCTCGGCGTACGCGTGCTGCTGGCACAGAACCACCCGGACGCCCCGGCATCACTTCTGCTGCGCAGCTTCCTCGAGTACGCCGGCCCCGAGCGCAGCCACCTCACCACCCGGCCGAACTTCCCCACCGACGGACTGGCGGTCTTCGCCGACCACGAGGACCCCGAGGTCCGGGCCTTGGCCGCCCGCGCCCCTGATACCGAGCCGACAACCGTGGCCCGGCTCACCCAGGACCCGGACCGTGCCGTAAGGGCTGCGGCGGCGCGCCACCCGAATCTTCCGCACTCCCGGCTGGCAGCGCTCCTCGACGACGAGGAGTTGGCCCACCACGCGGCGGCGAACGCGTCCCTGCCCTCGGACGTGATCCGCCGACTCCTCCGGACAGGCGGACGGCAGGCACGGCCGCCGGGGTGAGTGGAGGTCCCGCCCCCCGCTCGTCGCCCTCTGCGAGGTACCACGTGCCAGCCGGGCGACCTGCTCCGCTCGGAGGCGGAGGAAACCGATGACGTGGTGGATGCCGGGGACGCGGTGGGCGCCGACGAGACCGTGGGCGCCTCGGGCGAATGAACCCTCGCCGCCGACCTGTCACCGGCGAGACTCGCCGACCAGGTGCTGTGCACCACCGCGAGAAGATCGTTTCTGACACCGTGCCGTTCTGAGGTGCCGAGTAGATTCTGGTCATGCCCGAGCCTTTGAGCGCAGCTCTCAGACAGCTGCTGGACGACTTGCCACCTGGCAGGCTGACAGGGCCTTGTCATCCTCCGCATCCGGTGGTGTGGATGAGCGACGGCCCGGTCATGGACGCGGATGACCGGTGGAAGCGGTTGTCTGCGCGTCGTTGTGAGACCGGTCTGTACCCGCTGTTGCTCGAATACCCCGACGACTCCTTCGGCCCTGTGGATGGAGGCCACGGGGCTGACGCCGACGCCGACGCCGACGCGTACTTCCGAGGCGAGTGGACGGACGACTCGTGGCCGCCTTTCGAGACGTGGCCCGGTCTCGCGACGCCTGCCGAGGCCGTGGCGGATCCTGACGTGTGGGCGGGGGAAGTGGCTACCGCTGTCGTCCGCGAAGGCCGAGCCCGGTGCCTCGCCCTCGTCCAGACCGCGCGGGGCGCTGATGCGCCCGCTGCGCTCAGTTGGCGGGGCGCGGCGCATCACATGACCGCCCAGGAACTGGCGGCAGTGCTGCGCTCCTGGGAGCACCGGTTCGGCGTCCGTGTCGTGGGCTTGGGACACGGAAGTCTGTATCTCTCGGTTGCCGCTCCACCGACGGACGCCCACCAGGCCCGTGTCCTCGCCGCGGAGCACTACCTCGCCTGCCCCGACGTCTTCCATGAGGACCCCGACCTGGACTGGTCCACGTACCACGAAGAGCTCATGCGACTTCGCGAGTGGCGGCTCTGGTGGGATTGAGAGTGCTCTTCTTGGAACGGCCGTCGCAGGTGGTCGCAGCCAGAGCCCTCGTCCGCATGCAGCCTCGCCCACGGAGGTCATACGGGCGGACGAGGGCACCGGAGGAGTCGAATGGGACGAGAGCGATCCGTACTGCGAACTGATCCGGCCCCAGATCGCGCAGGGCAAGCGCGTCGAACGCGTACGGGGCCGGGCGGTGTCTCAACCTCCTGATGTGGGAAGGCGCGCTTCGGGCGAAGGTGTGCCCTCCGGAGGTTCTCGCCGACCAGCTGGATCGCCTTCTGGGAGTCGTCGGTATGGATACCGTCCGGCTGGGGATCGTGCCGATGAACGCCGCTCTGCGTCTCCCGCCGGCCAATGCGTTCTGGATCGTCGGCGAGCGGTTGGTGATCACGGAGGACTGGCACGCGGAACTCTGGCTGGACGGCTCCGACACGGTGGCCCTGTACCAGCGGGTCTGGGAAACCCTGCGCGAATCCGCCGTGTTCGGTGCGGAGGCGCAGCACGATATCGCTCGGGCCCGGCAGGCGATGGTCGCGTAGGGCTGTGGTGATGTGCGACTCCGCCCTGAGGGAGGGGCAGCCAACGGAGGTGAAGGATCAGCGCGCGTACGGTCCCGTCTGCGGAAGCCCGGCTCACGGAGCCAACGCCCTCGGGCTCAGTGAAGGCGTCCATCCTGCAGGGCTGACACGAATGACGTCCACGAGTGTGGCTGGAAGAGCAGCGATCCTCCCTCTGTGGCCTTCGAGTCGCGTATCGCAGTCCCGTCGCAGAGGAGCGCGGCTTCTACGCATTCCGTGGTGTTGCCGCCGCTGTAGGAGGACTTGAACCAGCTCGGGGACTCGTTGGACGGGGCAGAAGGCATTCTTCAGATCTCCTTGTAGACACGCTCGATCAGAGCTGATGACGCGGTCATGTCCAACGCTTGTGCGCACAGGTAGTCGAACGCAAGTCGATACCGGTCAAGTTCGTGGTCCTTCTCCATGAAGACAGAGCCCACGTGGAGATCGACGTAGACGACGTCGAGGGAGGGCTCTGCCCCTCCCAGGATGACGAAGCTTCCCAGCGCCGCTGCGTGTGCACCCTTGGCAAACGGGAGCACCTGGAGAGTGACTCCCGGCGATTCATTCGCCTTGAGGAGGTGACCGAGCTGCTCCCGCATGATCGCGGGTGACCCGACTACTCGTCGGATCACCGACTCGTCCAGAATGGCCCAGAGGCGCGGAGGGCGTTCACGGGCGAGAATCTCCTGGCGTTTCATGCGGATGTCGACGAGCCGTTCGACTTCGTCTGGGGCCAGGCGCATCTCGTTGGCTTGCTGAATCGCCGTGCTGTACCTCCTCGTTTGCAGGAGCCCCGGCACGTACACGCAGGAGAAGTGATCCTCGCGCACCGCCTCGTCTTCGAGCGTGAGGAGAAGGTTCATATCCGTGGGAATGGAGTCGCTGAACGGCCCCCACCACCCCTGCTGCTTCGCGTCCTTGGCGAGAGCCACGACCGTGCACCGCTCGGCCTCCGTCGCGTCGTACTGCCGGCACAAGGCGTCGACGATGGGCCACTTCACAGGGCCCTCCTGGGTCTCGTACCGGCTGATGGTGGCTTTCGATACACCGACGAGCCGGCCGGCTTCCTCAAGGGTCATGCCCTTGCTCGCTCGCAGCTTCCGCATCATCGCGCCGAGCTGACGGCGACGCGTGGTGGTCGTCCTGACGGGCATGGAAGCCTCTCTCCCTGCTGCAAGCTGCGGTCGGGGCGCGCAACAAGGCTAAGGCCAGGGGTCGTTAGGCCTGGTTGATTCACCCGATCGAGGTTCATGAGAAGTTACACAGAGAGACTTCTCGCTGCCATACTCGCCAGAGGAGCGCTACGCAGCGTCGCCGTTCGGATGCGGTGGGCGCGGCTTCGTCATGGTGTGAGGGGAGTGCTGTCATGTGCCGATGCGAGAGCCACGAAGCGTGTCCTCGGTATGTGGTTCCGTTCGAAGCAGCGCCGGCCCAGCTTTCGGGTCTGCGCCGGGCCGTGAGATCTCAGCTAGGTTGCTGGGAAGCGTCAGCCGTGGCGGAAGAGGCTGAACTGGTTGCGACTGAGCTGGGTGCCAATGTCATTAAGCATGTCGGCCGTAACGTTGCAGCCTCTCTCGTTCTTGAACTGAGAAAGGACCGAGTACGGCTTGAGGTTCACGACAGGAGTCGTGTCTTGCCAGCATCTTCCGCTGAGGTCTGTGCGGAGAACGATGAGTGCGGCAGAGGCCTGCACCTCATCGCTTCCATGGCCTACGCCTGGGGTTCGGCTCAAACAGCAACCGGGAAAGTCGTCTGGTGCGAGCTCTCCCTGAAGCCGGCAGGGCGTGAGGAACGCGTAGGGCGTGCTGCCGCGGTGCTGTCGGCGTACCACGAGCCCGGCAGCACGTCGGGACTTGACCCCGTCGCCCTTGATGAGAGAGTCACAGACGTCATTACCGATTTGCTTCACTGGCTCGCTGTCCAGGGCGGAGACCCGGAGGGGGCCCTCGGTCGCGCCCAGATGCATTATGAGGCCGAGGCGGCCTGATGCACCGAGGAGTCAGGCCTGTTCTCCCTGAGCCGCCGCGGCGAGAAGAAGGCCGGCGTCCGCGTACTGCTCGCTGGTGTGGAGTGCCGACGCGATGTTGAGTACTGCCTGAGCGTCACGCCGGGCCGCGTTGGTGATCACTTGGTCGGCCGCTTTCCCGAGGCCAGCTGCCCGGCACTGTGCGACGAAAATCTGGACATCGCGGGCAGACAGCGTGGTCGCGGCACTCCACATCATGATGTCGGCATCTCTTGACCGGCCAGCGGACAAGCTCTCGGCGAGCGTTCTGATCTCAGGCCAGGCAGCATCAGCAGGAGTGTTGAGGTGCCGGTCCCCCTCTCGCAGGGGGACCGGCACCTCTGCTTGTGCCGGTGCCCGTGGAATGCCGCGGTGCCGCGGCGAAAGGCGGACACGCGGTCGGCGCGGTCGGCGCGGTCGGCGGCGAACGTGCTTGGGGGCCGGCGGACCTGCCGCCGTCGGCTGGGCGTCAGAGTCGGCAACCGTGGCACCGGGAGAGCCGACAGGGCAGCAGCCGCAGTGCTTTACCAGGGTTTTGGCTCGGAGTTCCAGAAGCAAGGGCAGGGAGCAGGGCATAGCCCTCGATGTCGCCGCCGCCTCGTCGCGGAGGATCTTGTAGAGCTTTTCGACATGCTCGGTTTCGGGGATCCGGCCGCCGTTGAGGTGGTTCGAGAGCGATGTCGCAGCGAGGTAGACGTCCTGCGCGATCTCCGCCTGGGTCCGGTCGCTGACCTCGCGTAGCTCTCGCAGCTTCAGGACGAAAGCCCGATGAGGAAGGGAAACCGAGCTCGGCAGCTTTTTCCACTTGTGGGTTCTCTTCGGCAACCTCTGCTCCTCAAGGGTGCGAGCCGGGCTAGCGATACAGGTCACTGCGATTCTCCGTGCCCGGGCGTGGCTGGGGAAGCGCAGCCGCTTTTCCGTTTGCCCTCGAAACTCAGTCAGGGCTGGTGCCGGAGAGCCCTGAACGACGAAGGTGATTCCCACAGGACCGCCGCGGACAGCCGCTGCGGCCCTGACGCCTGCTGCGCACCTGAAGCGAGGAGACCCGGATGACTTTGCCGTCGTGGACGGACACCAAGTTCGGCACCATGAAGCGCGCGGCCTTGTGGCTGGTCACTGTCGTAGGCGAGGGCAACGTCTTCACAAAGGAAGATGTCAAGAGCGCCTTTCCCGGGGTGAGCCAGGCTGACCGCCGAGTGCGCGACCTCCGTGACCACGGCTGGCAGATCGACACCAACCGCGAGGACGCGGCTCTGGGGCAGCACGAACAGCGCTTCGTCAAGCAGGGGCTGCCGGTCTGGGAACCTGGGAAGGCGGCGAAATCCGGGGCATCCATCACCCAGACCCAGCGCAGGGATGTCCTGGCACGTGACGGGCATCTGTGCCGGTCCTGCGGAATCGCTCCCGGAGAGACGTACGCCGGAAGCTACGAAGCCGCGCAGCTGGACATCGCCCGGCGGGCGGTGAAGCAGCCGGCCGGCGGTGAGGTGGTCGAGCTGGTCGCGGAGTGCAACCGGTGCCGTGTCGGTGGCCGGGGGCAGTCAGCTGATCTGAGTGCGATTCTCGGCCGGGCCAGCCGCCTCGGATCGCTGGAGCGCAGCCTCCTCCTGCGCTGGATCGACCAGGACAAGCGCGAGTTCAGCGCCGCTGAGGAGCTCTGGGCCGTCTACCGGACGCTACCGGCGGAGTCGCGGGCCAAGTTCCGTGAGGCTCTGTCCTAGCCCACCCTCCCCCCCCCCGCACTGAACGGACGGCGAAAGGCCGGTGCTGTTGCACTGGCCGGCATGAGCTGCTTCCCCTGAGCACTGAAGGAGAACTGACGATGACCAAAGACTTCGGGCGCCCCCCTCTGGCCGCCGCGAACCAGGAACTGGTGGAGCGCCGCCTGCGGGAAATCCGTGACGCTGGCGGTGTTCAGGAGACGCTTCGCATTGAATGGCGGGGCAAGCCGATTCAGGTCGAAGTCATCGATATGCCGGTGGAATCCCTCTACTACAACCCGGGAACGCACCGGATTCGTGCTCAGAGGAGCCATGATCCGGTGCGTGACCGCGGCTTGGACGAGGACGCGTTCAGCGTCGAAAGCCAGGAGTACCTTCACCACCTGCTCAGGGCGCTGCCTTCCGACCCGTCCAAGCGGGACCCGGACTTCGACGCCCTGCTGGAGAGCCTGCGTGACTTTAAGCAGAACGAACCCGGTCTCATCACCCGGGACGGCATCCTCGTCAACGGCAACACTCGCCGGGCCGCGCTCAAGGACCTGGTCGAGCCCAACATTCGGGTAGGAGTCCTTCCCTCCTCCTGCACGTGGGATGACATCAACCGCGTTGAGCTCGCGCTTCAGCTCCGCAAGGACCACCGCCGGGACTACTCCTACATCAACCGCCTGCTGGCTATCGAAGAGCAGCTCAGCCTTGGTCGTACGCATGCTGACATCGCCCGGGAATTCCGGACGACCGCACGCGCCTGTGAGCAGGACCAGTGGATCCTGACGACGCTCCGGGACCTGGTCGAGCGGAGCAGGACCGGTGGCGCGCAGTTGCGGCTGCTCGACTTCGAGGATCACCAGGAGAAGCTGAAGGAACTCCACCGCCGATGGGTGAAGGAGTCGGCGTCCAGCCAGGAGAAGGCCGACCTGATGAAGGAGAGCCGGCTGACCGCGATCATTCTCGGATTTTCGAAAACTGATGTGCGGCTCATCGAACCGGACTTCAAATCGCGGTACCTCGACACCCGTCTCCCCGAGGCCGTCAGGTCTCAGGTGCCCGTTGCTCCTGCCACGACGGTGGCGATCCCCGGGCTGAACCGGACGGTCCGCGCTGCTGACCCCAAGGTCGCTGAAGCACGGGCGCTCACCGACTCTGTGCTCAGGGTGAAGGCTGTGGAGGCCGCAGGCGAGAACGCTCCGTTGGAACAGGTCGCCGAGGCTGCCAAGACCATCACGGCGGTCAAAGCGGCGGTTGAAGAGGCACTGGAGCCAGCGGGGAAGGACGCCCGAGTTCGCAAGAGGAAGCAGGCGGCGCCCGACCGGATTGTGGACGCTTGCCACGACCTTGAGCAGTGCGTTACCGACCTGGTGCTCTCCCGTGCGTCACGGAGCCTGGATGAGGAGATCTTCGACGAGGCGGTGCTCAAACTGCGGGATAGCTTGGGCAAGCTGGCAGTGGAGGCGGCCCGCAGCATCAAGGAACCGGGGGACGGCGTCACCTGGCTGCTCGACGCCACACACAAGGAGGAACGGGCGTGATGAGCCAGGGAGAACCGTCTCTGCGGATCGCTTTCGACGTAACCCGTACGCGGGCGGTGCTCCGTACTAAGGATGGGCGTCAGTCTGATCTCGCGCAACTGGCAGCCCGGTTCCCCGGAGGCGGTCCGAGAGGACAGCTGTCCGCGGAAATCGAGCTTGAGGCGTTTCTGGTCGGCATCGGCGAACTCGGGACCTGGCCGTCCCCTGAGGACGTCGAGTGGGACGACGAACTCGCCCAGCTGGTCGGTGGAGTCCTGGACGACGCGGACGCGGCCCAGCGTCAGCTGGATGGGGAGAGCGACGAGGCCCATCAGACCATCGCCCACGAGGAGATCACGGGCCTTCTGGGAGCTGAATGGACCGCGCCTCTCACTGACTTCCAGCAGCGGGACATCGCCCGGCTGCTGTCTCTCCGCCACGGAGCGAACTTCAGTGTGCCGGGGGCCGGCAAGACCCGGGTGGGGCTTGCGGTATTCGCTGCCATGAGAGAGCGCGGCGAAGCATTCAGGCTGCTCGTTGTGAGCCCTAAATCGGCATACGAGTCGTGGGAGTTCGAGAACTCCGTCTGCTTCAAGGAGCCGCTTCGCTTCGGCGTGATGGGCAGCAGCCCGGATGCCACCGCGGAGATCATGGTGATCAACTATGAGCGGCTCGACCGTTCGCTGGCGGCGCTGGCCTCCTGGCTGCGGGCAACGCCTTCCATGGTGATCCTGGACGAGGCGCACCGTATGAAGCTGGGGACGCGGGGCATCTACGGCTCCGCCTGCATGGCGCTCGGCCCGCTCAGCCGGCGCCGCCTCATCCTGACGGGAACGCCAGCGCCCAACGGCGCCAGGGACCTGGAGAACCTGCTGTCGTTCGTCTGGCCCGGGCACGGCCGCCGCGTCGTTACCGGTGCTGTCGCGGGCGGCGACCTGGCCTACGCGAGCCAGGTGCTTCGGCCCTTGTTCACCCGCACCACGAAGTCGGAACTCGGCCTGCCGCCCTTCGATCCGAAGATCCGGTACGTCGATATGCCCAGCCTGCACCAGGAGATCTACGACGCGCTCGTGGGCCGGTATTCCGCACGTGCGGAGGCGGCGCGCGACGACTTCGATGCCCTGGGCAAGGCTATGCTGCGGCTTCTGATGGCGGCGACGAGTCCGGCGCTGCTTGCTGAAGGCACCAGCCGGTATGAACCGCTGACCTATCAGGTGCCCCCGCTGGATGTCCCGCACGGAGATTCCCTCTACACGCTGATGAGGGACCTCCCCAGTTACGAACTGTCGCCGAAATACCAAGAGGCGCTCAGCATCGTCGCGGCCAACGCTGAACAGGGCCGGAAGACGCTGGTGTGGACGACGTTCGTGCGCAGTCTCAGCACCATGGAGCGGATGTTCGCGGGATACCAGCCGGCCGTAGTCCACGGAGGAACTCCCGACCGGGCGGAAGAGATCCGCCGGTTTCGTGAGGACCCCGACTGTTCGGTCCTGCTGTCCAATCCAGCGACTCTGGGCGAGGGAATCAGCCTTCACCACGTCTGCCACGACGCTGTGTACGTGGACCGGGACTTCATGGCGGGCCGGTTCCTGCAGAGCCTGGACCGTATCCACCGGCTAGGGCTCGCCCCAGGGACGGAAACCAACGTCACGGTTCTGGCGTCCCGCGGAACAGTGGATGAGGTCGTCGCTCTGCGTCTCGAGGAGAAGCTGGAGTTCATGGGCAGAATCCTTGATGATCCATCCGTTCAGCAGCTCGCCGATCTCCAGGAGGAGGCCCCGGTCGCTGGAGGTATGGACATGGCGGACGTCCGGGCGCTGCTGAGGCATGTCGATGCCGTCGCCTCCCGGTGACGGCACCCGCGAGGCGGCGCGGCGCTGGCTGATCTATCTGCGGATCGCCGACGTTTCCCGGGTGCGCACGCTGTTCACTCACCATCCGCGCTATGCGGACCTCACGCCCGTGCAGTACGCCGAAGGCCTGGCATGGCTACGCCGAACGGACTTGGTTTCCGGAGCGGGCCGGCCGGCCGTGGACGTCGGGGAGAGCCTCTCGCTGAACGGCGCCGCTGTCCCCCACGTTTTATGGAGTGCCATGGACGACGAAAGGAGAAGGGCGACCGGCACCGCCGGTGAGAGATGCCTGCTTGCGCTCCTTCGTCGAGCCGGGATGGCGTCAGTGGAGCACGTTTCAGCAGTATCAGACGCCTTCGGATACGACATCGCCGCAACGACGCCGTGCGACGAACACATACACCTTGAAGTGAAGGCGACGACGGATCCAACCCGTCTCGTCATCCACCTGACTCGCCATGAGAGCGACGTGATGGGCGCTGATCCCCGGTGGGTCATGGGCGCTGTCCTTGTAGGAAGGGAGGGAGGCGCCCTCAGCGTCGCCACCGTGAGCCGGGCGTGGCTGCGCTCAGTGGTACCGCAGGACCGTTCTCAGCGCGGGAGGTGGGAGTCAGCCCGGCTGACCGTGCCTGCGGAGGCACTGAAACCCGGACTGATCATGGAAGGCGGGAAGAGCGTATTGGCCGGTGGATCATGTGCCATGCCGGGGGTCTGGGGGATGACTGAGCGCGCAGTGGTGTCTGCCTGACCAAGAGCCGCCGCCAGGCTTCGGCCCACCGCTTCCGCCACAGGCGGGGGGAAGGCGTTGCCCACCTGGCGGTAGACGGAGGTCTTGCTCCCGGCGAAAGCCCAGTCGGCTGGAAAGCCCTGCAGTAAGGCCATTTGCCGAACGGTGAGCCGGACGGGAAGAGCTGCCCCCGGCCCAGGAGGTTCATCAGCGACGCTGGACCCGTTTACACCGAGCCGCGACCACGCCTTCCTGGCCCGGGAAGGCCCGAGGTCAGCGCCGCCATGTTTGCGGGACCCTCCGCAGAGTGTCGGTGCGATGGCCATCGCACCGTCTGCCCACTGCTGGGCTAGTTCCCAGTCGGCGGAGGCCATGGACTCGTAGAGGACGCTGCCCACCGTAGGCGCTGTCGTGGGGCAGCTGGTCGGGGCGGGCCAGCGGAATCGCCGGAATGCCTCCGGCCGCAGGGCCACCAGGACCGCCCGGGGGCGCAGCTGCGGAACGCCGTAGTCACAGGCACGCAGAAGCCGCCAGTCGGCCGTGTAGCCAAGGTGCGTCAGTACGCTGATCACTTCCGCGCGATAGCTGGCGAACTTCGCCTGAAGGATGCCCTTGACGTTCTCCACCATCACCGCGCGCGGTCGAAGCTCAGCGGCAAGCCTGAGCAGGTCGGGGAACAGATTCCGTTCGTCCGCGGGCCCCAGCTGCTCGCCGGCGAGAGAGAAGGGTGGGCACGGCACCCCAGCTGCCAGCAGTCCGACAGCCTGGTCGTTTCCGGAGAGGTCTTCCGCCCGGATTCCGCGGATGTCGGACTGAATGACGTTCCAGCCGGGCCGGTTCAGCCGGAGCGTCTGCGTCGCGTCACGGTCCAGCTCGACGAGGGCTGTGTGTGAGAAACCCGCACGCTGCAGGCCCAGAGCTTGGCCCCCTGCCCCGGCGCAGATTTCCATGCAGTTCATCGTCGCGGGCGGCAGGCTCTGGGCAGGGGTTCTGGGCATGTGTTTCCGATCCGTGGCTGACGAGCAAGTTCCGTGAGAGCTTGCCGCCACTTGCCGCGGCAAGTGGCGGCAAGCTAATGTAGTCACTCGAAAGGGTCATGCATAGCTCTTGAGTTCGAACTACGAGTGGGGCTTCTAGTGGCATCTGATGGTCTGGACTGGCGCGATGGAGCACTTGGCGCAAGAGTCCGGGTGGCGCTCTGGCTGCGAGACGAGGTCGGCGTCGGGAACACCTTCTCGAAAGCGGCGCTTCGTGCCGCGATCACCGGTGCCGAGCAGGTCGACCGCAGGATGCGTGATCTCCGGCCTGCGGGCTGGGTGATCAAGACGAATCTCGACAAGCCCAGCCTTCAGCCTGATCAGCTCCTTCTTGAGGCGATCGGGGCGCCGGTCTGGGAGAAGGAGCACCGGGCGGCTGGCCTGCGGCAGATCAGCGCGAAGACGAGGAGGTTCGTGCTGGAGCGGGATCTGCACCGGTGCCGGCGCTGCGGGGTCGGCGCTGCCGAGGCCTATCCGGGCGAGCCGGGTTCCGCCGCCCGGCTCACGCTCGGGCATGTGAATCCGCATGCGGCGGGCAGCTCCGCAGGAGCCGAGGATCTTCTCACGGAGTGCGCACGGTGTAACGAGCTGGTCAAGAACCTCACCGGCGTCCAGATGGACGCGGGCCAGGTGTGGGTTCGGATCAAGGCTCTGCCCCTCGCGCAGAAGCGCGAACTGCTGACGTGGATGGATGCCGATGCCCGGCCCCTGCGGCCGGTGGACCGCGCCTGGGGTATGTACAGGCAGCTGCCGGCCGTGCTCAGGGACGAGATGAAGAACGACCTGCGGGGTCTGACGGAGAGCTGATCGGGTTCGAAGGGGCGGGGCTTGCCCGCAGGGGCTCCTGGTGTGTCTCTGGCAGATGCGACACTTGCGTGTCTGAATCAGTCACACCAGGAGGAGCCCGTGGCCCCTAACGATCGTCCGCTGCTGACCTCCATTGAGATCTGCGCAGGGGCCGGCGGGCAAGCCATCGGTCTCCATCAGGCAGGCTTCAAGCATCTCGCGCTCGTGGAGATCGACAAGTATGCAGTGGAGACGCTTAAGCAGAACATCAAGAGCCTGCCGAACTGGAGCTGGGAACGACAGTACTGTGATGTCATTTCTGATGACGTCAATAATTTCCGCCCTATCCCGTCGGAAAAGTATCCAGAATCTGGCCTGAGTAAGCCGGTCAAATTCCTCGGGGGGCAGCTGCGGCGCGGCGACCTAGATCTCCTCGCGGGGGGTGTGCCCTGCCCGCCCTTCTCGCACGCTGGAAAGCAGCTGGGGAAGGATGACGAGAGAGACCTCTTCCCTCGGATGCTGGAACTTGTTGACGAGCTGCACCCTAAAGCGGTAATGATTGAGAACGTCCGTGGCATCAAGGACGCGAAATTCATCGACTACCGGACTTATATTCAAGCGCGTCTTGCGGGCGGCCGGGCAAAGAGGCCGGAAACGGGGCTTGAGGAAGATTTCGGAGGCATGGGTTACGAAATCTGCGAATGGGAAGTCCTGGAGGCTAGCGACTTCGGAGTCCCTCAATTGCGTCCGCGGGCAGTCCTGGTGGCTATCCGCAAGGACGTGCTCGGTGATATCAAGTTCGTTTGGCCCACTCCTGTGGGTGGTGTGCGCAGCGTTTTTGATGCTCTGGAGACGAGCATGAGGGAGCGTTATCAGCCATATATTGCGGCGGGCGGAACGATCGGGGAAATTGCCCGTGATTCGCTCGACCGCTGGCTGAAGGTGGCGTCTGATGCTGCCATGAAGAAGAGGGATGGCGGCATCGCACCGACTCTGGTCGGGGGATCGAAGAAGCACGGCGGCGCCGACCTTGGCCCCAGCAGGGCCAAAACTGCCTGGGGTACCCTCGGTGTTTCCGGTATGGGCGTAGCGAACAATCACGAGCTAGGCGAAAAGAAGAAAAGTCAGGGGCGCGACCTGTTCGGGCCTAAGGGGCCCATGCTGACTGTGGACCAAGCGGCAATTATCCAGGGATTCCCAGAGGAATGGGAATTCACAGGAGGGAAGACCGCTCAGTACCGCCAGGTGGGAAACGCGTTCCCGCCCCCCGTCGCCGCCGCGGTAGGCCAGGCCATCGCGGATGTGCTGCGGGCAGCCTACGAGCGAGACGCCAGGGAGGGGGCACCCCAGCAGAAGGTGCTACCCGAGCAGATCGTCCCGGCGCTCGCGGACGGCGCTGATGATCGACAAGGCGCAGGCGTCTGAGCTCTGGTGCTCCCAGAACCGCAGGACGAGCCAGCCGGCAGCGGAGAGCCGCTCGTCGGTATCCCGGTCGCGGGCGACGTTCCTGGCTACCTTCTCTGACCAGTAACCCGGGTTGGTCTTCGGGGAAACGTAGTGCTCTGGGCAGCCATGCCAGTAGCAGCCGTCGATGAATACGGCCACCTTCGCCGGACGGAAGACCATGTCAGCGGTCCGGCGAAGGTCCGGCAAGGGCCTTGCCGCCACCCGGTAGCGCAGACCGTTCGCATGAACAAGCCTGCGGATCAAACGTTCCGGCTTCGTGTCCCTGCTTCGGATCGCCTGCATGTTCCGCCGTCGTACGGCCGACGACGCCCATGAACCCTCTGGGGGCGTCCATTCATCTGGCGTAGACAATAGGGGTCATCCCTCCTCGGCTTCGTTGGAGGCGGCATCGGGGGTCGCTGAAGCGGAACGCTGATCCTGGATCTGCTCCTCTCGCCGCAACGCGACCCACTCTCCCGGACGGATCGTGTAGCCACGAGCCGCCGCCGCGTCGCGCCATTCCACTGAATCGCCACAGAGGAGATCCAGGCCGGCTTTCCTGGCAGAATCACGGGCTTGTCTCGCGCGTCGCATCGGGTCGTGCTTGCCCGCCCCGACGGTCAAAATAACGTTACGCGGAATGACGTGACCTTCAAGATACTGAAACATCTTGACCAGACGTCTTACCTGCCCGGGTCGTTCGGCAAGGACCTCGGCAGCCTGCTCCTCCGTGAGATGGCGGAGCGGATTAACCGGCAGGGGCGTCCAGTCATATACCGGGACACTCCACTGGTCGCGTGCCTGGGCCGCCAGGCCTCGCTTTCCGTCCTTGTTCTCCCCGTGCTGAAGCCAAGAGGTGTGTGTGCGGACCAGCAGGGTCCGGTGCCGGTTCTTCGGCAGCTGTATCTGCGTGCAGAGGCACAATTGGCAGTGGGCTTCCGAGGGGATGGTCCAGTTGCTCGTGATGGTGGCCTTGATGTCCACCGGGACGTCGTTGACCATCGTGTCCAGCGGCTTGACCTTGGGCAGACCGAAGACCCGCAGGACTTCGTACTCAAGCTTCGCGCCGACGGAAGCGCGCTCGCCGGGATGGACTGTTGGCAGCATCAGATCGAAGCGACCTGTGCGTCCGCCGTCGAGTACGTAGTCAATCGCGTTCCTGATCGCCTCCGTGTACAGCTCGGCGACGGGATGACCGCGGAACCAGCCCAGCACCGACTGGAGCTCTGGGTCCTCCTGGGGCGAGACAAGCGGGTGCAGGGCCTTCTTCGGGTTTGTGCAGTTTTCTCCCAGATCTGGAAGGATGATTTTTGCCATGCTGCCGCTCCTGCTGTGCTGGGTAACTCCTTGGCGCCTGGACTGTTATCTCACGGTGCTGATGACAGCCTCACCCTCGCGGGATGAGTCGATGGCCCGGAACCGGACCCCGGACCCCTGATTGCCCGGGGATCCAGCAGCGGGGATGAACGCGGCTGCCAACACCACCTTGGCCGGATCGATGGCCCCCTGCGTGATCAGGTTCGCCGGGGCTCCGAGCGAGGGGTCCACCGTTGGGTAGAGAAGCAGCGCTCCTCGCCGCGGCTGGTGGAACTGGGTAGCGAACGGGTCGTCGTCACAGAGCGGCCGACGGCCGGCGATCCGTTCAGCGGACTGACGGTGAGAGACACCGGAGATGCGGTTGAACACTCCCAGCGCATTGCGCTGGCGCTGTACAAGAGTGAGCGGCTCAGTGCCCGGCATCTCCGCCCGGACACTGGTGACACCGGAGGTCTGGGGAAGGATCAGGACCCAGTCGTCCGTCGCGCAGCCGGTGTCGCTGGAATCGCTCAGGTACTCCAGGTGCGGGGCAAGCAGATCAGGTCTGCCCCAGGCCAGGTCCCGCATGATTCCGAGCAGACGGCTGTGGCTGAGCACCGCGGTCCTGGCCGGGTAGCGGATGTAGCTGCCCTGGTCTCCCTCGGACAGGGTGACGAACACTCGGGGTTCGGGGTCCAGTGACGCCAGCACCGGCCGCCACACCTCCGCGTTGTGGCGCAGGTCCGCCGGGGCCGTCGGGTAGGCCGTCGGTTCGACCCATTCGCCGGGGGAGCGGATCTCGACCAGCTCCGCGTTGAACATCTTGTTGCGGGCGGACGGCTTCAGCCAGGAGAGGTGCTGGGAGACCAGGGGCGGGATCTGTGCCGGGGTCACCTGGGGCTTGCCGTCGACCAGGGTGGCGTAGCGGGTGAGCTGGGCGCGGAACGTCTCCTCGTCGCGGCAGATCGCCTCGAACGCCTCGTACAGGTCGACCGTTCTGGTCTTGCCCGCCGGTTCCGCGCGGCCGATGTAGAGGCGGACCAGGTCCCGGTAGCCGGGGCGGAAGCCGAACCAGCGGCCCATCTGCATCAAGGTGTCGGCCTGCTGGGTCCTGCGGCGGTAGTACGTCACCGTCAGGCCCTCGACGGTGAAGCCGCGCGACAGCTTCGTACCGCCGACGAGGATCTTCCACACGTTCGGGGTGCGGTCGAAGTCCAGGTCGGGCTGGTCGTAGTCACGTTCGGTGTCGCCGTTGACGACGAGCACCGGCGTTCCGCCCGAGTTGATCAGCTGGCGGGCGCGGGCGACGTGGGGCCGCAGTTCCTCGTACGACGCGGGAGTTCGCAGGCCGTCGTCGGCGAAGGGCAGGAAATCGGAGGTGAAGAGGGCCTCCAGACGGGAATGGCCCTCCTGGCTCGTGTAGCCGGCCTGGTGCCACATGGAGCTGATCCGCAGGGCGAGGTCCGCGTGCTCGGCCATCCGCACGGACTCGTGGACGAGCATCGTGTGGTGCCGGAAGTGGCCCTCCAGGGAAGGGTCGTGGGACGCGCGGTACAGCTTCAGGGCGCCGGTGAGGATGAAGGCGTCGAGGGCCTCCGCGAGCCGGTCGCCGTGGGCGTCGTCGTAGATGCCGCGCACATGTGCCCGCTCGGCGCTCCCGGCGGCCGACTCGTCGGTCCGGTCCAGGTCGTGGAAGTCCTGGACGCCCATGTACCCGGTCGGGCGCGGCAGAGAGATCAGGAAGTCGCGCGGGAAGATGTCGTCGCCGTCGCCCGGGTCGACGAAGACGTTGGCGAAGGGCGTGGCGGTGTATCCGACGTACTGGGCGCGGGGCAGGAGCCCGAGCAACTGGGAGATCTGGCCGTTGATCGCCGTACGGGTGACCTTGCCCTCCTCCCACTTCTTCGGGTCCGTCGTGTTGACGGACGCCTGGTCCGACTCGTCGTCGATGATCAGCGTCGGGATCTCGGAGAGCAGCGGGCCGCCGATCTTCTTGAGGTCCTTGATGAGCTTGCTCAGGACGGACTTGTTCTTCTTCACCACCATCACGCGGGCCGCGGCCCGGTGGAGGTTGTCCGGCGCGTACAGCGGCTGGGTGCGGATCTGCTTGTCGAATTCGAGAGCGCGGATCCCGGTGGCGAGGCTCTTGTAGTCGTCGTCCCGGGTGGTGAGGCGCTCGATGTCGAAGGCGCCGAGCACCGAGGGGCGGTCCCGGTGGCTGACGAACTTCTCCGGCCAGTCCTCGTCGTCCTGGTAGTCAACGCCGATCAGGGCCTCCGGATCGGCGGGGTCCGCGCCGCGCAGGATGTTCTCCTGGCCGATCAGCTCCATGTCCAGGCGGCGCTGGGTCTGCCCGCGCAACAGGTTCAGAGTGCCGCCGAGGACGATGACGAGGCGGTAGCCCGCGTCGATGGCCTTGGCCGTGACGCCCGTGAAGTTGGCGGTCTTGCCGGACTGGACGTAGCCCACGACCAGGCCCCGGGCGCCGTAGGCATCAGGGCGCGTCGGGTCCGCGAGCCGCTCGACCACGGCGTGGCTCGCCTCGTCGAGGCCGGCCACGGCGGCGTCCGACCAGCCCTTGCGGCGCAGGAGCTGTTCGTACGCGCTCCAGTAGAACGACCGGACCGCGGCTGTGTCGCGGGAGTACCACCAGGTCGGCGTGGTGCTGATGATCGTGGGGCCCGGCTCCTTGAAGACCGGGACGGCGTGGTCGAGGACCTTGCGCAGCGTCGTGTCGAAGCCCAGGCGGTCGTACGCGTCCGCGCGCCGCTCGTCCGTACGGGGCGGGGACGTCGACCAGTCCGCCTGCTCCGCCAGGTCCCAGCCGGTGAGCGTACGGTGCCACAGCGCGGTCAGCCCGTCGCCCGCGCCCGCGGCCGCGACACGGTCCCGGAAGTCGCCCTGGTCCGTGTCGGCCGGCTCCTCGTCATCGGCGAGGGCGAAGGCGAGCTTGGCGAAGTTCCTGGGCCCCCGGCGCATCGCGGCGAGGACGTCTCCGTGGAGCTGGAGCAGCGGGTCGGTCATGGAGGGTCTCTTCCTCGGTGGGGACGGGGCGACTTGGACGGAAGCCGTCAGCGCGCGAGTTCGCAGCGCGCGGCCGTCACCAGGACGCTGTTCCACAGGGCGATGTTGTCGAGATGGGTGGCCCGGACCCGTTCCTTCTGGAAGATCTCGTTGACCATGAGGTAGAGCATGCTCTTCACCACCGGGGCATCGTTCAGACCGCCCCGGCGCCCACCGTTGAAGACCTGCCGGTACTCCTTGTTGAGCTTCACCACCCGTTCCTCGCGGTCGAGTTCGAAGAACACGTCGGAGGCCAGGCTGTCCCAGCGGAACGTGATCGGGTCCTCGCCCTCCAGCTCGGGCAGTTCGTCGCGCAGGGTCCGCTTCAGCCGGGGGTCCAGGCCCTTGCCCGCCGGCAGAACCGACTTGCGTTGGGGCTCGGTCGCGCGCTTCGCGGCCTCCCGGTATGTCGCCACCGCCTCCTGGACGTAGGACGCGAAGTCGTTCCCGGCGCCGTCGGTCGCCTGTTCCAGGCCACGGGCGAAGGCCGGGGTGACGGTCACTCCGTCCTTCTTGACCGTGAGGCTGAAGACGTCGTTCCGCTCGGCGGGCAGATCCACCGCGATACGGGCGAGGGCGAGGTGGCTCTCGGGGCTGCGGGTGTTGTTCCAGCCGCCCGCCTGGACGAGACGGTCGTTGCGGTAGATGTAGAACCCCTGGCGCTCGGCGAGCGGGCCGATGCCCCGGAAACTCACGAGCGGGGACTTCGGCTGCCAGATGTGGGCGGTCAGCCCGACATCGCCGACACCTTCCACCGGAGCCGTGTAGGTGCGCGGGTAGCCGGGGCGGCCGGAGATCCGGTAGCCGAACGGGTCGATCGGCTCCACGCCCCGGTGGTCGAGCTCCTCCCGGGTCGTCACGTCCTCGACGACGATGTCGACGTTGAAGCCGTCACGGGCCAGGAAGCGGTGGAGGTGGAGACCGAGGTGTGTCTCCAGCTTCTCGATGGCGTCGTTCAGGAAACGGTCGGCCTGTCCTGCGGTGATCGTTTCGAAGGCCCGGACCCGGTCCCAGCGGACGATCGTGCCGTGCCACTCGATCAGGCCGTCGTAGCGGTCCACGAGCGCCTGGCAGTAGCGGGGGTCCACGATGTCGCAGGTGAAGTCGGCCCGGGCGCTGGCGGTCAGCCAGCGGCGGCCGGTCGACGGGCTGCGCTTGGTGCGGCTGATCACGGTCAGGGAGTCGGCGTGCGAGAGCGAGGCGGCCTTGAGGCCCGCGCCGAAGTGACCGAGCGCGCTGTCCCCGTACTCCTGGCGTCCGCCGACCGTCATGGCGGTGTCGAGCGCCTCGTCGTTCATGCCGGAGCCGTCGTCCACCACGAGCAGCCCCACGAGCCGCTCGTCGTCGCGGAGGAAGCTGACCACGACGTTACGGGCGCCCGCGTCGATGGAGTTGTCGACGAGGTCGGCGACGGCCGCCTCGAAGCCGTACCCCTGATGCGTCAGCGACTCGACGTAGCGGGCGGCGGGCGGCAGGCGCTTGCTCCCCGACGTCGGGATCTCGTACTGCCAGTCCGCAGAGGGCTGATAGGGGGACATGACGACTTCCTCGCACACTGGAACAAGGCCCGTGGGGGGACGTCGGCCCTGAGACGGTTGTTGAAATGTGATCGTATGGGAAAGGTCCGACGTCCGGGGAACGTTGTGTGAACTGCCCCGGCCGCTCGCGGGCACCCGCACGACCGCGGCCCGGAACCCCGCACCTGGTGCGCGCGGTTCCGGGCCGCCGGTCGTCGGGCAGAGGTCTTCAGACCCCGTGGCACCCCCCGTACGCCTCCCCCGACCCGCACCAGCAAGCAGCCGTGCGCGAAGGCGGCCACGGGATGGCGCGGCCCCGGGCGGCGAGGGTGGTGGCGTACTGGGGGAGCAGGCCCGGGTCGGACGGGGACGCGGCCTCCGAGGCGGCGAACGCCTCGTACGAGGGGACCGTGCCCGTCACGATGCCCAGGTTCGGGGTGCCCGTCGCGTGGAGGTCGCGCAGGGATGCCTCCAGGCGGGCCAGGTGGGTCGTGCGGTCCACGTACTCCCCGGTCAACTCCGGGTACGCCGTGAGCAGTTCGCGGAGCTCCTGTTCCGGCCAGTGCAGTACCGCCACCGGGAACGGGCGGGACAGCGCCGTGCGGTACGTGCCCAGCTCCGCGCGCAGGCGGGCGATCTCGGCCTTCAGCTCCACCGGGTCCGAGGAGCCCAGCGACCACAGGCGCTTCGGGTCGTGCAGCTCGTCCAGGGGCACCGGGGCCGTGTGCAGCTCGCCCGCCAACTCGTCCCAGGCGTCGTGCTCCAGGCCCATCAGCCGGCGCACCCGGTGGCGACCGGTCAGCAGGGACTGCGTGGCGTACGGGACCTCCTCGCCGGGGGCCAGCAGCAGGGTCAGCGCGGTCGAGAAGAAGTCGTGCGCCGACTCCAGCTCGTCGTGCGCCTCCAGGGTCTCCGCGGCCACCTGCCACGGCGCGGCGTTCAGCGGGCCCGCCGTACGGATCCCGTCGATGATCGCCCGGGCTTCGGCCTCGTGCCCGTACTCCCAGAGGTTGGCCGCTTTCAGGGCCTTGATCAGGTGGGGGTTGTCGACGGTCGGCTCGGGGGCGGCGAGCAGGTCGTCGTAGAGCGTGCTCGCGCGGGCGCGGTCGCCCGCGAGTTCCAGGTGGGCCGCGGCCTGGAGGATCAGCGGTTCGCGGTCCTCGGGGTACTGCGCCGCGGTGCGGAGCAGACGCTCGGCTTCGGTGGTGTGGTCGGCAGGCGTGTCGGGGCGCATGGACCACACGGTACTGCCGGACGGTGACGGCGGGGAGGAGAGGGCGGGGGAGGAGAAGCGGGGGAAGTCTGGAGAGTTGTGAGGTTTGCCCCTACCGTGCGCTCCGAGTCTTCAACGGTGTGCGGTCGTGCGCCCCGAGTCCTGCGGCGCGGGAGGGTGACGGTGACGTCGATACGGAGGCGGGGAGCCGGGCGAGGCCGTGGGGTGTTGTCCGGAGTGCGTGGCAGGGGCCGTGGCCCTGGCGGCGGGGTGTTGTCCGGAGTGCGTGGCCGTGGCGCTTCGTATCTTCTTGCTCGTGGGCTCTGGGTGTCCGCCGAAGTCGTCGTGTCCCTCGGTGTCGTCCTGCTCCTCCTCGTCGTCCTCAGCTCTGGTGGACCAACCGCGAGGCCCGCGCCCGCCCCGGCCGCCCGGCCCCGTACCGCCCCCCCGCTGGGACCAGGCGTACGCCGTTCTGCGCATCCCCCGGATCGGGCTCACCGCCCCCGTCGCCGAGGGCACCGGCAAGGGCGGGGTGCTCGACCGGGGGTACGTCGGGCACTACACCCGTACCGCGCAGGCCGGGCAGGCCGGGAACTTCGCGCTCGCCGGGCACCGCAACACCCACGGTGAGCCCTTCCGGCGCATCGACCGGCTCCGCGGCGGTGACCGGATCACCGTCGAGACCCGCGACGCCGTCTCCACGTACACCGTCGGCAAACGCCTCGCCCGGACCGCCCGCTGACGGCCCTGGGAACCCGAAGGCCGCTCCGGCGCGTCGTGTATAACGAAAGAGTGCCGTTCACTCCGATGGGCGGCACCTCGGAGCGGTACGCGGACGAGTAAGCAGTGCGAGGAAGCGGAGGTGTACAGCGTGCGGGACGCCAACCCCCTGCGCCGCGCCTTCGCCCGGCTGCTCCGGCCCGCCGGACTCCTCCTCCTCTTCCTCACCGAGGTCCTCCTCGCCGAGGGCGGCAGCCTCTCCGCCGCCGTCGCGCTCGCCGCCACCGCCGCGGCCGGGTCCGCCCTCCTCGCCTGCGCCGTCATCAGCGCCCGCTGCGCGCCCCCGGTGCCCCGCACCCGGGTCCGTACCGCCATCAGGGACCGGGAGCGGCGCACCGCCTTCCTTCCGCAACGCGACCCCGACGCCCGGGGGCGCACCAGGCCCCGGGCGCCCGGGTACGCCCTCCTGACGGCCGCCGCCTAGCGCGTCTCCGCCTCCGCAGCGCCTTTCGTGCGGAATCTTCCGCACGTGAACCCCCGCGGGTGAACTTCCGTACGTGATCTTCCGTACGTGTGGTCACGTGCGGTGCGCCCCCGCGCCGGTCGTCCTGCCGTCGAGCAATCACCCCGTACCTCGTCGCCTTCTGCGCAGGTACCTCCCGGCACGACGAGACCCCCGGAGGGCTCACCCATGTCCGCGTTCATGTCCGCTTTCGCGAACCTGGTCGGCTCCCTCGCCGATCTGCTCGAACCGCTCTTGCACACCGCGTCCACCGCCGCCGCGATCGTCCTGTTCACCGCGCTCGTCCGACTCGCCGTCCACCCGCTCTCCCGGGCCGCCGCGCGCGGGCAGAAGGCTCGCGGCCGGCTTCAGCCGCAGATCGCCGAGATCCGTAAGAAGCACGGCAGGAATCCCGAGCGGATGCAGAAGGCGATCATGGAGCTGCACGCCGCCGAGAAGGTGTCGCCGCTCTCCGGCTGCCTGCCGAGCCTCCTCCAGATGCCCGCGTTCTTCCTGCTCTACCACCTGTTCTCCAGCGGCTCGATCGGCGGCGAGCCCAACGCGCTGCTCAGCCACGACCTGCTCGGCGCGCCGCTCGGCGGGCGCTGGCACGACGCGCTCGCGCACGGCGGCCTGTTCGGTGGGCACGGGCTCGTCTACCTGGGGCTCTTCGTGATCGTCGCCGCCGTCGCCACGTTCAACCACGGACGCACCAAGCGGCAGATGGCCGCCCATCCGATGACACCCGCCGCCGGCCCGGACGGACAGCCCGTGCCCGGTATGGGCGCGATGACCAGGCTCATGCCGCTGCTGTCCTTCTTCACCTTGATCACCGTGGCGGTCGTTCCGCTGGCCGCCGCCCTGTACGTCGTCACCACGACCACCTGGACCGCCGTCGAGCGGGCCTGGCTCTACCGCGACATGCCGGTCGCCGGTGGCGCCATGGCCACCGCGGCGTAATCGGCGCGGCCGACGCGCCGGTCCAGTGTGTGAACGAGGTCTTGCGGAGTGATCCGATCTCTTGGACGATCAGCCAAGCCCTTCGGCGGCCGCACCCCGCCGACGGGCTCTCCACCTCGATCAAGAGGAGTTGGACCGTTGAAGCTGCTTCGAGTCGGTACGGCGGGCGCCGAGCGCCCCGCACTTCTCGACCGCGACGGGACTCTGCGTGATCTGTCGGGAATCGTCCCCGACATCGACGGCGAACTGCTCGCCGACGCCTCCGCGCTCGCCCGCGTACGGGCGGCCGCCGAGACCCCCGGTGTGCTGCCCGCCCTGGACGCGACCGGGCTGCGGATCGGGCCGCCGCTGGGGCGCATCGGCAAGATCGTGTGCATCGGGCTGAACTACCACGACCACGCCGCCGAGACGGGTGCGGCGATCCCGGCCGAGCCGATCCTGTTCTTCAAGGCCCCCGACACCGTGGTCGGGCCCGACGACACGGTCCTCGTGCCGCGCGGCAGCCGCAAGACCGACTGGGAGGTCGAGCTCGCCGTCGTCATCGGGCGCACCGCCCGCTACCTGGGCTCCGCCGCGGAGGGGCTCGCCCATGTCGCCGGGTACGCCACCGCCCACGACGTCTCCGAGCGCGAGTTCCAGATCGAGCGCGGCGGCACCTGGGACAAGGGCAAGAACTGCGAGACGTTCAACCCGCTGGGCCCCTGGCTCGTCACCGCCGACGAGGTGACCGACCCGCAGGCCCTGCCGCTGCGGCTCTGGGTGAACGGAGAGCTGAAACAGAACGGCACCACGGCCGAGCAGATCTTCCCGGTCGGCGAGGTCGTCCGCTACCTCAGCCACTTCATGACCCTCTACCCGGGCGACATCATCAACACCGGTACGCCCGCCGGGGTCGCCATGGGGCAGCCCGAGCCCAAGCCGTACCTGAAGGCCGGCGACGTGGTGGAGCTGGAGGTGGAAGGGCTCGGCCGGCAGCGGCAGGAGCTGAAGGACGCGTAGGGCGAAGGGGGGCGCGTCGGGCGAAGGGAAGGGCGCGTAAGGCGGGGGGAGGGGGCGCTGTCACCAGGCGTACGGCGGTGGCGGCGCCCCCTCGCGTACGGGCTCCCTCACACCCCCGGCGTCGACGCGAACCGCTCCAGCGCCTCGACCACCATCGCGTGGTCCTCGGCCTGCGGCAGGCCGGACACCGTGACCGTGCCGATCACGCCCGCGCCCTCCACCGCGATCGGGAACGAACCACCGTGCGCGGCGTACGTGTCCGGGTCCAGACGCGAGGACTCCTCGAACGTCGTGCCCTTCGCGCGGAACCGGGTGCCGACCAGGTACGAGCTCTCGCCGTACCGCTCGACCACCTTGCGCTTGCGGTCGATCCACGCGTCGTTGTCCGCACTCGAACCGGGCAGCGCCGCGTGGAACAGCTGCTGCGCCCCGCGCCGGATGTCGATCGCGACCGGCGCGTTCCGCTCCCTGGCCAGCTCGACCAGCAGGCTGCCCAGCGCCAACGCGTCGTCGTAGGAGAAACGCGGGAGGGTGAGCCGGCGCTCCTGGGCGATCAGCTCGGAGACGGTGGGGGAGGTGGTGGTCATGAGGCGGACTGCTCCTCGTGGGGAAGGTTTCCGGGCAGGGTCACGGTGCAGCCTTCGCGCGCCGATCGGCGGGCGGCCTCCAGGACGTCCAGGGCCGCGGCCGCCTGGAGCGCGGTGACCGGATTGGCGCCGGTTCCGCGGATCGCGGCGGCGACGGCGGCGTAGTACGCGGGATAGTCGCCGGGCAGCGTACGGACCGGGGCGCCGCCCCCGGTCAGCGGGGAGTCACCGGAGCCGATGCGGCCCCACAGCTCCTCCACCTCCTCGCCCCACGGTTGGCCGGCCGTCGGGCGCAGCCCCTCGCGCAGGGCCGCCTCCTGCGGGTCCAGGCCGTACTTCACATAGCCCGCCGCCGAGCCGAGCACCCGGAAGCGCGGGCCGAGCTGGGCCGTGGTGGCGCTGACGTACAGATGCGAGCGGACCCCGTTCGCATGCGTGATCGCGATGAACGTGTCGTCGTCCGCCGCCGCACCGGGACGCCGTACGTCGGACTCCGCGTACACCTGCACGGCCGCCCCGAACAGCACCAGCGCCTGGTCGACGACATGGCTGCCCAGGTCGTACAGCAGACCGCCGATCTCGTCCGGGTCGCCCGACTCGCGCCAGCCGCCCTTCAGCTGCGGCCGCCAGCGCTCGAAGCGGGACTCGAAGCGCTGCACCTCACCCAGCTCGCCGTCGGCGATCAGCGCGGCCAGGGTGCGGAAGTCGTTGTCCCAGCGGCGGTTCTGGAAGACCGAGAGCAGCAGCCCGCGCTCCTCGGCGAGAGCGGCCAGCTCGCGCGCCTCGGCGGCGGTCCCGGCGATCGGCTTGTCCACGACCACGGGCAGCCCGGCCTTCAGCGCGGCCGTCGCGAGCGGGACGTGCGTCTTGTTCGGGGAGGCGATCACGACCAGGTCCAGCTCGTCCGCGCGCCCCCACAGCTCGTCCGGCGAGGCGGCGAACCGCACGTCGCCGCATGCGGCACGGGCCTCCGCCCGGCGCTCCTCGTTCGACGTGACGACCGTGTCGAGGACCAGGCCGTCGGTCGCGGAGACCAGCGGGGCGTGGAAGACGGAGCCGGCCAGGCCGTAGCCGACGAGGGCGACGCGGAGAGGGGCGCCGGAGGCGTTGGGGGTCATGCGATCCACTTAAGCAACGCTGTTGCCAAAGTGCAAGCGACCGGCACAATGGGGAGGTGAAGGGGAGTGAGCGGTGAACAGGAGCAGGACGAAGGCCCCGGCGGGGGTGAACCTTCCGGCGCTGCGCCACCACAACGCCGCGCTGGTGCTGGACCTGCTGCGGGCCGCCGGGGCGGAGGGCATCAGCCGGCTGGAGCTCGCCGAGGGCACCGGCCTCACCCCGCAGGCCGTCAGCAAGATCACCGCCCGGCTGCGGGAGGACGGGCTCGCCGTCGGCGCGGGCCTGCGCCCCTCGACCGGAGGCAAGCCGCGCACGGTGCTGCGGCTGGTCCCCGACGCCCAGTTCGCCATCGGCCTGCACCTGGACCGCGACGGACTCACCGCCGTCCTGGTCGACCTCGCGGGCCGGCCGGTCGCGGTCACCACCGCACCCCTCGACCTCGGCGCTCCGGCGGAGCGGGTCCTCGCGGACGCGGCCGACGCCGTACGGGACCTGAGCGCGGCCGAACCGCACAAGCCGGTCCTCGGGGTGGGCGTCGCGGTGCCCGGACCGCTCGACCACCGGGACGGCGTGCTGCACCGGGTCACCGGCTTCCCGCGGTGGAACGGGTACCCGCTGCGCGCCGCGCTGGCCGAGCGGACCGGGCTGCCGGTGGTCCTGGACAAGGACACCAACGCCGCCGCCCTGGCCCTCGCCCTCGGCGGCGCGGGCGGCGGTGACTTCGCCTACCTCCACCTCGGTACGGGGCTGGGCGCGGGCCTGGTCCTCGGCGGCGAGGTGCACCGGGGGGTGCGGACGGGGGCCGGGGAGTTCGGCCACCAGACCCTCCAGCTCGACGGCCCGCTGTGCGGCTGCGGCGGGCGCGGCTGCATCGAAGCCCTCTGCCTGGCCGCGGAGGCGCGCGGCGACCGGGGTGAGGCGGCCCGGGTGCTGGGCATGGGCGCGGCGAACCTCGTCGCCCTGCTCGACATCGACCGGGTGGTCCTGGGCGGCCGGACGGTGGCCGCCGACGAGGACGCGTACGTACGGGGCGTCCGGGCCGTGATCGAGGAACGGGCCGCCCGGGGCGGCGCGGGCGCGGGCGTGACCGTCGCGGTCGCCGGGGGCGGGGACCGCCCGGTCGCGGAGGGTGCCGCGCAACTGGTGCTCGCGCCGGTGTTCGGACGGGTGGGGGAGGAGAAGGGGGAGCGGGGGTAGTGCCTCGCGGGCTGTCGCTTCAGTTGCTGCTCCTGTCGGTCCTGCCGCTCTTGTCGGTCCTGCCGCTCTTGTCGGTCCGGAGAGGTGTAGTCGGGTGATCCTATTAATCATGTCGGCATGTCGACTCTCTGAGTTCGCGCGCGCGTGATGACGTCGGAGGTCACCACCGGCGGCCCCGCCCGGGCCCCGGTCGTCCGCGAGCAGCGAAGGATGACCCTCCCCATGCCCCCCATCTCCTCCGCACGGCTGCGCGATGCCCGTGCGCTGGCCGCCCTCGGGCTGGCCGCCGGGATCACGGTTCCCGCTGCGCTCCTGGGCGGCCCGCAGGCCGCCGCCCTGCAACCCGTTTCCGCCCCCGCCTCCTTAGCCGCAGCCGCGGAGGCAGGCGCCCCTGTTGTGAACGCGGACGACGAGCAGCCCGTGTGCGGTGACCCGAAGGCCAAGGACTTCCCCGTCGAGACCCGGATCAAGGACGCCCCGGACCGGTACGCCTCCGGTGGCGGTTACGGGACCTGGTTCCTCGACCTCACCAACACCACCGACACGTCCTGCCGGGCCCTGCACCCGGTCCTGGTGCTCGCCGACCGCGACCGCAGGCTGACGTCGGACCAGATCCAGGTGGAGTTCTCCGAACCCGGCAGCCCGGAGAAGGAGTACCGGGTCACCTGGGAGACCACCGATCGCGACGAGCAGATCGGCGTCTTCGGCGACCTGTTTTCCGGGTTCACCGTTCCCGCCGGGGAGACCGTCTCCGTCCGCGTCCGGATGGCCTTCACCTCCGACGCCGCCCCCGGCCCGGTCACCGCGCACGCGGCCGTCGTCCAGCGCCGCCACCAGGACAAGGGGAAGGGCGGCGGGCGCGAGGACGGTGAGTGGGTGGGGGAGTCGGAGGAGTACCCCTTCGTGATCGTCGACGGCGCCACGGGCGGCATCCGCGAGCCGGACGGCCCCCGCACCGAGCGCCCCGACCCGGAGCGCACCGGCGCCGGCACCCGCACCGAACGGCCCGGCGATCCGGACGGCCGCCGTAAGGACACGGGCACCGACCCCGGCACGGGCCGGGCCCCGGTGCCGGACGGCGACTCCAGCCCACGCCCGCCGACCCGCCCGGACGGGAGTGACCAGGGCGAGGAGAGCCCCGGGCTGCCGGCCCGCGACGGACTGGGCCGCCCGCTCCCCGAACTCGCCCGCACCGGACCGGCGTCGACGGCCTGGACCGGGGCCGCCGCCGGGGCGTTCCTGCTGGCCGGGGCCGCCCTGCTGCGGCACGCCCGCCGGGCCCGCCGCGCGGGGGACTGAGCCGGAGGGCCCGGGGGCCGCGGCCCGCCGCAACGCCTGACGGTACGGGCACGGGGGCGCGGCCCGTGCCCGTACCGGTGCCCGTACCGGTGCCCGTACCGGTGCCCGTACCGGTGCCCGTACCGGTGCCCGTACCGGTGTGTTCACCCGCGTCTGCCACCATCGGGCGGTGGACTACCCGAACGACCAGGCACCTGGCGCACCGATCCGCTCCGGCATCCCCGAGCACGGCCGCATCCCGAAGTACTACGCGGTCAAGGCCCGTATCGCGGTTCTGCTGGACGAGTTGGGCGAGGGCGGACTCCTGCCCACCGAGCGGGAACTCGCCCAGCTGCACGAGGTCTCGCGCGAGACCGTCCGCCAGGCACTGCGCGAACTCCTCCTGGAGGGGCGGCTGCGCCGGCAGGGGCGCGGCACCGTCGTCGCCGGGCCCAAACTGGAGCAGCCGCTCTCGCTCGCCAGCTACACCGAGGGCGTCCGCGGCCAGGGCCGGCGGCCCGGGCGCACCCTCATCGGCCTGGACCGCTTCCCCTGCCCCGAGGCGCTCGCCGCCGAGGTCGGCGTCGAGCGGGGCGAGCCCGTCTGGCACCTGGAGCGGGTGCTGCTCGCCGACGACGAGCGCGTCGGCCTGGAGAGCACGTACGTCGGCGTCGCCCGCGTCCCGGACCTGGACACGGCGTTCGACCCGGATTCCTCCTTCTACGCCTACCTCCGCGACGCCCTCGGGATCGCCTTCGGCGACGCCGACGAACGGATCGAGACCGTGCTCGCGACCCCCGTGAAGCCCTGCTCATCGGGACCCCGCCGGCCTTGCCGATGCTTCTGATCCACCGCCTCTCCCGGGACACCGACGGCCGGCCGCTGGAGCGCGTGCGGACGCTGTTCCGGGGGGACCGCTTCTCCTTCTCCGCGCATCTGCGGGGCGAGGGGCAGGGCTGAGAGGGCGGCCGGATCGGCCGCTCCCCGCTCCTCTCGCCCCTCTGCCCGTCCCTGCTGTCCACCATCGCCTTTAATCACGAAAACATAACGGGTCTGGTCCAAGCTTGCGGGGTCGTTCACCGTCCCGTCGATGGCCGGACGTGTCCGGGACATCCGTCCCCAGGAGCGTGGCCGCCGTGAGAGTCATCGTCGTAGGAGCCGGCGTGGTGGGAACCATGCACGCCTGGCACGCAGTCAGCCGCGGCCACGAGGTCGTACAGATCGAGCGTGAGAGCGAGGCGCGCGGGGCATCGCTCCGCAATTTCGGGCAGATATGGATCAGCGGCCGGGCCGGGGGCGAGGAGCTGGAAACCGCCCTGCGCGCCCGTGAGTTGTGGGAGGGCATCGGCGAGCGGGTGCCGGGGCTCGGCTTCCGGGCCTGCGGTTCGCTCACCCCGCTGCGGACCGCACGCGAGGTGGCCGTCGCCGAGGCCGCCGTCGCCCGGCCCGACGCGGCGGCGCGCGGCTACAAGCTGCTCACCGCCGACGAGGCGCGGGCGGTCAACCCGGCCCTGCGCGGGGCGTTCACCGCCGCCCTGTGGTGCGAGCGGGACGCGGCCGTCGAGCCCCGCACCGCCCAACTCGCCCTCAAGCGGCAGTTGCTGGCCTCCGGGCGGTACACCTACCTCGGTGGCCGTGAGGTCCGCGAGGTCGTCGGGACCGCTTCGGTGCGCGACGACCACGGGGACGTCCACACCGGCGACGCCGTCATCCTCGCCACCGGCGCCTGGCTCGGCGGGCTCGTCCGCGAACTCGCGGGGCCCGAGCTGCCCGTGCGCCGCGTCCGCCTCCAGATGATGCAGACCGACCCGCTCGGCGAACCCCTCACCACCTCCGTCGCCGACGCCGACAGCTTCCGTTACTACCCCGCCTACCGGGGCGAGGCGCTCGACGCCCTCAACGCCGGACAGGCCCAGGACCCCGTCGCCGCCGAGCACCGCATGCAGCTCCTCATGGTCCAGCGCCGCGACGGCGGGCTGACCATCGGCGACACCCACGAGTACGAGCACCCCTTCGCCTTCGACACCGTCGAGGAGCCGTACGAGCACCTCACCCGGGTCGTCGAGGCCTTCCTCGGCCGCCCGCTGCCGCGTATCCGTCACCGCTGGGCGGGCGTCTACGCCCAGTGCACCGACACCACACGCGTCGTCCACCGGCAACAGGTGCGCGACCGGGTCTGGCTCGTCACCGGACCCGGCGGGCGCGGCATGACGTGCTCGCCCGCCATCGCCGAAACAACCGCCGACCAACTGGGCTGGTGAACCACATGACTTCCCCGACCGACATCAAGCGCGACCCCTACAACCTCGTCGTCCTCGACATGGCCGGCACCACCGTCGCCGACGGCGGCCTCGTCGAACAGGCCTTCTCCGCCGCCGCCCAACGCCTCGGCGTACAACCCGGATCCGACGAGCACACCCGCCAACTGGCATACGTGCGCGCCACCATGGGCGAGTCCAAGATCTCCGTCTTCCGGTATCTGTTCGGTGACGAGGGCCGGGCGCAGTACGCCAACACCGCGTTCGAGGAGGCGTACGGAGAGCTCGTCGACGGCGGCCGCATCGCCCCGCTCCCCGGCGCCCGCGAGGCCGTGGAACGCCTCGCTGCCGAAGGCCGTACCGTCGCCCTGACCACCGGCTTCGCCCGCACCACCCAGGACGCCATCCTCGCCGCCCTCGGCTGGCAGGACCTCGTCCCGCTCACCCTCTGCCCCGCCGACGCGGGCGGCCGGGGCCGGCCCTTCCCGGACATGGTGCTGGCCGCCTTCCTGCGCACCGGGGCCGTGGACGACGTCCGCCGGACCGTGGTGGCGGGCGACACCTCGTACGACATGCTCAGTGGCGTACGCTCCGGCGCCGGGATCGTCGTCGGTGTCCTCACCGGCGCCCACGACCGGGACCAGCTGGCCCGGCGCGGCGCGACCCACGTCCTCGGGTCCGTCGCCGAACTGCCCGACCTCATCGCACGGGCCGAAGCGTGAGCGCCTCCGCCCCCGGCGAAGCCGCCGCCCCCAGCGGCATCCGCTTCGACGGCGTCACCGTCGCGTACGGCGGCACCGTCGTCCTCGACCGGCTCGACCTCACCGTCGAACCCGGCGAGGTCATGGCCCTCCTCGGGCCCTCCGGCTCGGGCAAGACCACCGCCCTGCGCGCCGTCGCCGGGTTCGTCCGGCCCGCCGCCGGGCGGGTGTTCCTCGGCGGCCGGGACGTCACCGACCTGCCCCCGCACCGGCGCGGTATCGGCATGGTCGTCCAGAGCTACGCCCTCTTCCCGCATCTCAAGGTCAAGGACAACGTGGCCTTCGGCCTCAAGGCCCACCGCACGCCGAAGGCCGAGATCCCCGGCCGGGTCACCGAGGCCCTGGAACTCGTCGGCATGGCCGCGTACGCCGACCGGCACCCCCGCGAACTCTCCGGCGGCCAGCAGCAGCGTGTCGCGATCGCCCGCGCCCTCGCCATTCGGCCCGGGGTGCTGCTCCTGGACGAACCGCTCTCCGCCCTCGACGCCCGCCTCCGCTCCGGGATGCTCGCCGAACTGGCGCTGCTCCACCGCGAGTTGCCGGACGTCTCCATCCTGTACGTCACCCACGACCAGGTCGAGGCGCTGACCCTCGCCGACCGGATCGCCGTCATGGACCGCTCCCGCCTCCAGGACTGCGGCACCCCCGAGGAGCTCTACCGCCGGCCCCGTACGGAGTTCACCGCCTCGTTCGTCGGCAACGCCAACCTCCTCCCGGTCACCGTCACGGGCGACGGCACGGTGGACCTCGACGGCCGTCCCCTCGCCGTCCCCACCGACACCGCCGCACCCGGCGCCTCCGCCACCCTCTGCGTCCGGCCGCACCTGGTCGGCCTCGGCGACGGACCCAACGCGCTCACCGGCAGCGTCACGGAGGTCCAGTGGCGCGGCTCCACCCACCGCGTCCACGCCGACGTCGACGGCCACCGCGTCCTGGCGGACCTCCGCGAACTGCGCGAGCCCCCGGCCATCGGCGACCCCGTCACCCTGCACTTCGCCACCGAGGACGCGGTGCTGCTCCCCGCGGGCGCGGAAGACCCGGCGAGGGCGAACGACACGGCGGGGGTCGGCCCATGACCGCCGCCGCCACCGGCACTGCCACCGCCGCCGTGCCCCGTGCCCCCGGCGACCCGGCCCCCGCAGCACCCGGCCCCACGCCCGGCCCCGCCCGGTCCCGTACCGTCCCCGCCGTGGTCTGGGCGCTGCCGCCCGTCGCCGTCCTGGCCCTCGCGTTCCTCTACCCGCTGGTCCTCGTCGTCCAGCAGTCCGTCACCCCGGACGACGGCGGTGGCGTCTCCCTCGACCCGTACGCCGACGTCTTCGCCTCCGAGATCTTCCGCGACGCGCTCACCACCACCGTGTGGCTCGCCGTCGGATCGACCGTGGGCTGTCTGGTCCTCGGGTTCGTCCTCGCGCTCGTCATCGCGTTCGTCCCGTTCCCCGGCGGCAGGGCGGTCGCCCGGTTCGTCGATGTCTTCCTCTCCTTCCCGTCCTTCCTCATCACGCTCGCCCTGCTCTTCATCTACGGCTCGGTCGGCATGGCCAACGGCCTGTGGACCGACGTCACCGGGGCGGCCGACGGGCCCTTCCACTTCCTGACCACACCCGGGGGCGTCCTGCTCGCCGAGATCACCTACTTCACACCGTTCGTGATGCGTCCGCTGCTCGCCGCCTTCTCCCAACTCGACACCGGGCAGCTGGAGGTGGCCTCCTCGCTCGGGGCAGGGCCCGTCCGGATCATCCGGCAGGTGATCCTGCCCGAGGCGCTCCCGGCGCTCGCGGCGGGTGGCAGCCTCGTGCTGGTGATGTGCCTCAACGAGTTCGGGATCGTCCTGTTCACCGGGGCGAAGGACGTCACCACGCTGCCGATGCTCGTCTACAGCAAGGCGATCCTCGAGTCGGACTACCCGGCCGCCTGCGTCGTCGCCGTCGTCAACATCGCGATCTCCGTAGGCCTTTACGTCCTCTACCGGGGGGTGAGCCGCCGTGCTGGTGCATAGCCGGACCGGGAAGTGGGCCACCTGGGCCGTCTTCCTGCTTCTCTTCGTCCCGCTGTTCGCGGTGCCGCTGCTCGTCATCCTCGCCGCGTCCCTCGCCACGAACTGGTCCGGCGCTTTCCCCTCCGGGCCCACCGTCGAGCGCTACACCGCCGCGACCAGCGGTGACGCTCTCCAGGCGCTGACCACCAGCCTGGTCACGGCCGTCGTCGCGAGCGTGCTGGCCCTCACCCTCGGCGGGTGGGCCGCGCTCGCCGCCGCCTCTCTCCGTACGCGCGGGAAGCGGCTCCTGGACGCCCTGTTCATCCTGCCGGTCGCCGTGCCCTCGGTGGTCGTCGGGCTCGCGGTGCTGGTGGCCTACAGTCAGCCGCCCGTGCTGCTCAACGGGACGCGGTGGATCGTGATCCTCGCCCACACCGTCCTGGTCACCGCCTTCGCCTACCAGTCGGTCGCCGCCGCCGTACGCCGTCTGGACCCGATGTACGAGCAGGCCGCCGCCGGCCTCGGCGCGAGCCCCGCACGCGTTCTGTGGCGGGTGAAGCTGCCGCTCCTGCTGCCCTCGCTCACCTCGGCCGTCGGGCTCTGTTTCGCCCTGTCGATGGGGGAGTTGAGCGCCACGATGATGCTCTACCCGCCGGACTGGACCCCGCTGCCGGTGCAGATCTTCGCCGCCACCGACCGGGGCTCGCTCTTCACCGGCGCCGCCCTCGCCGTGGTCCTGATGACGTCGACGCTCCTCGTCCTGGCCGCCGTCTCCCGCATCCGGACCCGCGCCTCCTACCGCTGATCCCCACCACCTCCCGGAGAACCCCCATGCGCAACCCCGCCCGCATCCCCGCCCGCGGCCTCGCCCTCCCCCTGGCCGGCCTCGTTGCCCTCACCCTCACCGCCTGCGGTGGCTCCTCGGCCGCGTCCGACGAGAAGTCGGTCACCGTCTACAGCGCCGACGGCCTCAGGGGCGAGAACGGCGACGGCTGGTACGACAAAGTCTTCAAGGACTTCGAGAAGCAGACGGGCATCACCGTGAAGTACGTCGAGGGCGGCTCCGGCGAGATGGTGCAGCGCGCCGCCCGCGAGAAGTCCAACACCCAGGCCGACGTCCTCGTCACCCTCCCGCCCTTCATCCAGCAGGCGGACGAGAAGGGGCTGTTGACCGCGTACGAGCCCGAGGGCGCCGACCAGGTCGACGGCGCCGGCCGGGCGGCCGACGGCACGTGGACCTCCGTGGTGAACAACTACTTCGGCTTCATCCACAACAAGAAGGAGCTGAAGAACCCGCCGCGCACCTGGGAGGAGCTGCTCGACCCCGCGTACAAGGAGAAGGTCCAGTACTCCACGCCCGGCGTCGCGGGCGACGGCACCGCCGTCCTCATCAAGGCCATGCACGACTTCGGCGGGCAGGAACCGGCCATGGCCTACCTGAAGAAGCTCCAGTCCAACAACGTCGGCCCGTCCGCCTCCACCGGCAAGCTCGCCCCCAAGGTCGACAAGGGTGAACTCCTCGTCGCCAACGGGGACGTCCAGATGAACTTCGCCCAGTCCAAGGACATGCCCAACCTCTCGATCTGGTTCCCCGCCCGGGGCGACGGAAAGCCCACCAGCTTCGCCCTGCCGTACGCGGCCGGTCTCGTCGCGAAGGCCCCGCACAGCGAGAACGGCAAGAAGCTCCTCGACTTCATGCTCTTGGAGCGGGCCCAGCGCGACGTCAGCGCGGTCGGCGGGGGCTTCGCCGCCCGCAAGGACATCAAGGCCACCGACGCCAACGCCGTCGAACTGGCCGGGCTGATGGAGGGCGTGGAGATCTTCGAGCCCGACTGGGCGGACATCGGCGCCAACCTGGACACGTACATCGACGCCTGGAAGTCGGCCACCGGAAGCTGACCGGCCACCTCCCGGCCACGGATTCCTGCGAACGTCTGGACCCGGCCCGAATATCTCGTAAGAGTAACGGGTCTGGTCCGGAAGGCAGTTCGCGTCCCATCCCCGTTCGGCCCGCCCTCTCCCTGGAGGATCACGTGTCCCGGTCCCTCTCGTCACCCCTGTCCCGGCGCTCCGTGCTCGCCACCACCGCCGCCGCGGCCACGGCCGCCGCCGTCGCCCCGCTCGCCACCGCCACCGCCACCGCCGCGTACGCCGCGCCCACGCTCCCGAACGGCACCAGCAAGGACAAGGTGCTCGTCGTCGGCATGGACGGGCTGCGCCACGACGTCATCGCCACCGCCGACGCCCCGCACCTCACGTCGATGATGGCGAACGGGACGTACGGCACCTCCCTGCTGTACGCCAACCCGATGGCCGCCACCTCGTCCGGCCCCGGCTGGTCGACGATCTCCACCGGCGTCTGGCCCGACAAGCACGGCGTCAAGGAGAACTCCTTCGCCGGGAAGAACTACGCGCGCTACCCCGGCTTCCTCGCCCGCCTCGCCCAGGTCCGCCCCCAGCTCTCCACCTACGCCGCCGTCGACTGGAAGCCCCTGGACACCCAGGGCACCGTCACCCCGGGCGCCGACGCCAAGCTCGTCCTCGACGGCGACCGCGACGGCTACACCGGGCACGACGCCACCATCGCCGCCGAGACCGAGTCGATCCTCCGGAACCAGAACCCGGACGTGCTCTTCGTCTACTTCGGCCAGACCGACATCGCCGGCCACAACTCCGGTGCCGCCAGCGCCGCCTACCGCCGGGCCATCGCCGTCCAGGACGGCCACCTCGGCCGCCTCCTCACCGCGATCCGGGCCCGTCCCTCGTACGCCGAGGAGCGCTGGACCGTCATCGTCACCACCGACCACGGCCACACCGACTCCGGTGGCCACGGCGGCAGCGCGATCGAGGAGCGGCGCACCTTCGTCCTCGCCCAGGGCCCGGGCATCGCGGCCGGCGCCCGCCCCGCCGACACCCGGCTCGTGGACGTCGCCGCCACCGTCTTCCAGCAGCTCGGCATCACACCCGATCCGGCCTGGGGTCTGGACGGCAAGCCGATCCAGGAGCGCTCCACCGACCCGTTCGAGGCCCTCTACCCCGCCCTGTCCGGCCGCGCCGACGAGACCGGCATCCCGGCGGGCGTCCTCGGCTGGACCCACACCGCGCCCAGCGGCTGGTCCGTCGTGAACTCCGCGATGGGCACCGGGGGCGTGACCGAGTGGCGCGGCTGGTCCTTCGCCACCGACGAGTTCTGGAGCCGCAGCCAACGCGACCAGTCCCGCGAGCTCAACGTCCGCTCGCGCGGCGTCTTCGCGGTCGCCGACTCCGACGAGTGGGACGACAAGGCGTCCTCCGGACCGTACGACTCGACGCTCGTCACCCCGGCGTACGCCGTCGCGGGCAAGTCCACCGTCACGCTCGGCCTCACCACCCTCTACCGGCAGGAGGGCAGCCAGAGCGCCCGGATCCTCGCCTCCTGGAACGGTGGAACGCCCGTCGAGGTGAAGCGCTACACCTCAGATGTGATCTCGCAGCCCCAGTCGCTGACCCTGAACGTCCCGTCCGGGGCCGCCAACGTGAGCTTCCGGTTCCACTACACCGGCAGCAACAACTGGTACTGGGTGATCGACGGGGTCAAGGTCACCACCTCGTAATTATGCTGGGGGTGCCGGGACGGCGTGGTCCGGGCACCCCCAGCACGCAGTGCGTACGGCAGGAGTCCCGACACATGGCAGAGCGCAAGCCCATCACTTCCTGGCTCACCGACATGGACGGCGTCCTCATCCACGAGGGCATCCCCATCCCCGGCGCCGATGCCTTCATCAAGCGGCTGCGGGATTCCGGGCTGCCCTTCCTCGTCCTCACCAACAACTCCATCTACACCGCGCGAGACCTGCACGCCCGGCTGAAGCGCATGGGCCTGGACGTGCCCGTGGAGAACATCTGGACCTCCGCGCTCGCCACCGCCCAGTTCCTCGACGACCAGCGCCCCGGCGGTACGGCGTACGTCATCGGTGAGGCCGGCCTCACCACCGCCCTGCACGACATCGGGTACGTCCTCACCGACCACGACCCGGACTACGTGGTGCTCGGCGAGACCCGTACGTACAGCTTCGAGGCGCTCACCAAGGCGATCCGGCTGATCAACGCGGGCGCCCGGTTCATCTGCACCAACCCCGACGAGACCGGCCCGTCCGCCGAGGGCCCGCTGCCCGCCACCGGCTCCGTCGCCGCCCTCATCACCAAGGCCACCGGCAAGGACCCCTACTTCGCGGGCAAGCCCAACCCCCTGATGATGCGGACCGGGCTGAACGCCATCGGCGCGCACTCCGAGACCAGCGCCATGATCGGCGACCGGATGGACACCGACGTCCTGGCGGGCCTGGAAGCGGGCATGCAGACCTTCCTGGTCCTCACCGGGCTCACCACCGTCGCCGACATCGACCGCTACCCGTTCGGCCCGTCCCACGTCGTCGAGTCCATCGCCGACCTGGTCGACCTCATCGACCTGCCGGACCAGGCCGACCAGGCGGAGAAGCCCGCCCCCGCCGAACGCGGCTGACCCGCGCGGACCGCATCCGCAGCCGCCCGGGCGTCGTCCTCGGCGTCGCCCGAATGGAGGACTGCGGATGCGGGCCGCCACCACAGCCGTGAACCTTCCCGTAGGAGGTTCACGATGCGTTCCATACCCCTCACGTTCTGTGCAGCGGCGGCGGCCGCGCTCATAGCCGTGCCCGCCCCCGCCGCGCTGGCCGTCCCGGCCGCCCCGGCCGGGGACGACGACCGGCGCACCCGCACCGTCTCGATCACCCCGTCCACGATCGCCCCGGGCGGGCAGGTGGAACTGTGGGTCGACGTCTGCGGCAAGGGCCGCCGGGCCAAGGGCAACTCCGACGCCTTCACCTCGGTCGCCCACTTCCGCCCGGCCGACGACAAAGGGCTCTTCGCGGAGGCCCGGATCCGGTCCGACGCCGAACCCCGCTCCTACGACGTCTGGGTGACGTGCGAGGACAGTGGCGGCAAGGCCACCGGCACCCTCACCGTCATCCACCACAACCGGCCCTCGCCCGCCGCACCCGTCAAGGCGGGCGGCGGAGGCACCGCCACCCTCGCCGAACGGTCCGCCGAGGCCCAGGGCCCCGGCACCCGGCACGCGGTGATCGGCCTGGTGCTCGCCGCCGTCGCGGCCGTCGCCGTCGCCCTGCGCAGCTCGCGCCGGCGCCGCGAAGCGGCCGGCGGCTGACATGGGAGCCCCGGACCGCCCGGCAGGCAACGGGCGACTGCTCACCGGAGTGACCTGGGCCGTGCTGCTGCTCGGCCTGTGGCTCTGGGGCAAGGAGGCCGGGGGCGGGCTCGGCGGTCTGTCGGGCCCCACCACCGGCGACGTGGCCGCGGTCGGCCGCCCCTTCGGGGCCTCGCTGCCCCCGGCCCACGAGCCGCTCGACGGGGCCGCCCCCGAGCGCGTCGAGGTCCCCTCCGTCGGGATCGAGGCCCCCGTCATCGCGCGCGGCCTCGACGGCGACGGGGCCATCGACCCGCCCCCGTACGGAATGCCGAGGACCGCCGGCTGGTACGGCGACGGCACCCGGCCCGGGGCCAAGGGCACGGCCCTGTTCGTCGGCCATGTCGACACCGACACCAAGCCCGCCGTCTTCTACGGGCTCAGCGCGGTGAAGCCGGGCGCCCGCATCGAGGTCACCCGGACCGACGGCAGTGTCGCGGAGTTCACCGTGGACGACGTCCAGCTCGTCACCCGGACACGCTTCGACGCGCAGAAGGCGTACGGGCCCCGCGAGGATGGCCGGGCCGAACTGCGGCTGATCACCTGCGGCGGGACGTACGACCACAAGACCCGCTCCTACTCGGCGAACGTGGTCGTCTCCGCCTACCTCACCGGCGCACGGGGCGCGGCGACCGGGGACGGCGGGGAGCGCGCCCAAGCGGTGGCCCACGGCCGCGGCTGACCGCCGCACCACGACGGAACACGTCCAACCCGGCCCGGCGGGCCGCCTCTCACGGGGCGCGCCCGCCGGGCCGGTCCTCGACCGCGTGCGCCCGGCCGCGGGAGTCGCCCGGCGCGGTACGGGAGGTCGGTGCGGTGGGAAGGGCTCCGGTCCTCGCCACTGTAGGGGGGCCGGCCGGGCGGATGACCGGCTTTCGAACAGGATGTCCGGAACCGGTGCCCGGGCGTGCGCGTTGTACGGGTGCGAGCGTGGAGGCCCGGCCGCTGTGCCAGGATGGATCGGACCGGCAGCACATCGGTGCAACCAATGACGAACAGTGCAGGCAGTGCACCCAAGGGGGAGTGGATGTACGGCAGTTACACCGGCCGGTCCCGGACGCGCAGGCGCGTGGCGGGCCTGCGGACGACCGGTACGGCGGCGGCGCTCGGGGCGGCCCTGCTGCTGGCGGGCTGCTCCGGTGACGGGGACGGCGGCGGCAAGCAGGGCGCGCCGACCGTCGAACAGCAGCCCAAGGACAAGGACCCGTACTGGGTCAACCCCGACGGCAACGCCGCCCGCCAGGTCGCCGCGTACACCGAGGACGGCGACGACGAGAAGGCGGCGCTGATCCGGAAGATCGCCCAGCAGCCGGTCGGCGAGTGGGTCACCCCGGACAACCCGGAGTCCCAGGTGCGGGGCATCACCGAGGCCGCCGCCGCTGCCGACCGGGACGCCCTGCTCGTCCTCTACAACATCCCGCACCGCGACTGCGGACAGTTCTCCAAGGGCGGCGCCGCCGACGGCAACACCTACCGCTCCTGGCTGGACGGCGTCGCCAAGGGCATCGGGGACCGCAGCGCCACCGTGATCCTGGAGCCGGACGCCCTGCTCCACCTGGTCGACGGCTGCACGCCCCAGGAGTTCCACGAGGAGCGGTACGACCTCCTCAAGGGCGCCATCCAGCGGCTGAAGCAGCAGCCCGCCACCAAGGTCTACCTGGACGCGGGCAACGCCGGCTGGCAGTCGCCCGACGCCCTGTTCCAGCCGCTCCAGCGGGCCGGGATCGCCGAGGCCGACGGCTTCTCGCTCAACGTCTCCAACTTCCAGACGACGGCCGTCTCCACGGAGTTCGGCAAGAAGCTGTCGGAGAAGATCGGCAACAAGCCCTTCGTCATCGACACCAGCCGCAACGGCAACGGCCCCTACACCGGCGGTGACCCCGCCGAGAGCTGGTGCAACCCCCCGGGCCGCGCCCTGGGCGAGGTCCCGACCACGCAGACCGGCGACGAGCTGGTCGACGCCTACCTGTGGATCAAGCGCCCCGGCGAGTCCGACGGCGACTGCAAGGGCGGCCCGAAGGCCGGCGACTGGTGGCCGGAGTACGCCCTGGGTCTGGCCGGCGCCACGAAGTAGCGGGAACGACCGAAGGCCGCACACCGGAGACCCGATCTCCCGGTGTGCGGCCTTCGCCGTGCGTAAGCCCTACTCGGGCACCTCCACCCACATGCCCTCGGACGGGGTGCCCTGCTCGTCGGTGACGAACAGCATGTACCAGCCGGCCGGGACCAGTGCCGGGTTGTCCGGCACGGTGACGGTGACCCCGTCCTCCGACTTCTCCATCTCCAGCGCGATGGTGCGCTGGTCGGTGTCGGTGACATGGGTGACCGCCGAGGGCCGCATCAGCTTCGCCGAGGTGATCTTCGAGGCGTGCTGGGTGGTGAAGAGCCCCGTGGAGCCGCGCTCGATCTTCTTCGGCCCGGCCGTCAGCTCCGGCCGGGAGTCCCGGTAGAGGTAGGGCGGGGTGTAGATCTCGATGCGCTGCTCGAAGACGCCGGGCCGGGTGTTGGCCTTGTCCGAGAACAGCGAGTCCGAACCGAAGATCATGACCCGCCCGTCCGGCAGCAGTACCGAACCCGAGTGGTAGTTCCGGCCGACCGCCGGGTCCGCGACCCTCTTGTACGTGTCGGTCTTCGCGTCGTACAGCCGGGCCTGGAGCACGTCGGAGCCGCTGCGGCCCCGGTAGTCGCTGGAGCCGCCGGTGACCAGCAGCGAGTCGTCGGGCAGCAGGGAGGCGCTGGGGTAGCGGGTGCCCTCGGAGAGGGACGCACCGTCGGTGAACTTCGGGTTCTTCTGCTGGAGGTCGACCAGCCGGGACTTCTCGCTGGACTTCTCCGACTCGCCGACGCCGCCGCCGCCGATCACCATGAACTTCTCGTCCTGGGCCGGGGGCAGCCGCACGGTGGCCGAGGTCTCCATCTGGTCCGGGTCGCTGAGCCCGGGGATCTTCTTGAACTTGTTGGTCGAGAGGTCCCAGACGCCCGGGTCGCGGCCCACGTCCGCCGGGCCGTATCCGGCGTTGGAGCCGGAGTAGAACAGCTTGCCGTCGTTCAGCAGGAAGACCGCCGGATAGGTGGGGAACTTCCGGACGATGCCGGTGTACTCCCACTCCTTGGTCGCCGGGTCGTAGATCTCGTCCTTGCCGGGGACGATCTGCCCGATCTCGTCCAGCCCCGACAGGGCGAGGACCTTGCCGTCCTCCAGCGTCGTCAGGGTCGGGTACCAGCGGGCCTCGTTCATGGGGTCGACGGGTATGTACTTCTCCGCGACCGGGTCGAACTCGAAGGCCTCCTTGATCCCCTGGAAGTCCTTCTTGTCCAGCGCCAGCTTCTGCGCGATGCCGTAGACGTTGCGGGTGTCCGAGCCGGACAGGCCCGCGACCCGGTAGTTGTCCTCGGTACCGGTCTCGTACTGCTTGCCGGTCTTCTGCGCCTCGACGTAGATCCGGCCGAGCCCGGGGTCGTTGCGCAGGAACGCGCCGGTCTCCTTGTCGAAGACCTTGGTGGCCTTCTCGACGAGGATCGGGTCCTTCGAGAGATACGTCTTGCCGTTCTTCTTGCCGGTGAACCGGGTGCCGGCGGGCAGGGTGATCGGCTTGTCCGGGTCCTCGTTGTGGACGATCATCAGGCCGCCGGCCTTGGTGACATCGCCCTGGAGCTTCTCGTACCGCTTGGTGCCGCCGGCTATGAGGAGCTTGCCGTCGGGCAACTGCGTGTGCCCGGCGCAGAACATGTCCTTGGGGGTGGGGATGTCCTTGAAGACGTTCGTCTTCGGGTCCCACAGCACCGAGCGGAAGCTCTTCGCGTCGAAGTTCTTCTGGTTGTTGCCGGAGCCCGCGACGAGCAGCACCTTGCCGGTGTGCAGCAGCGCCGCGTGGATCGTGTTGATCCGGTGCTCGGAGGGGACGTCCAGGAAGTCCCAGTGGCCGTTGGCCGCCTTGTACTCCGGCTGGTTGATCTTGTACTCGTGATAGCGCTCGGTGCTGAAGCGGTACAGCCACGGCCCGTTCGCCCCCGCGAGCGCGAGAACCACCGCCGTACTGATCGCCAGGCGGCGGGTACGGCGGCTCGGACGGTACTTCATTTCTTACGTCCCCCAAGGGCGATCTGAGCGATCTGCATGGTCTGGTCGTTGCCCGGCGCACCGGGCAGGGGCTGGGGCCTCGGCTCGGGGGCCGGCCCGCCGCTGCGGTGCGATCCTCCGCCCGACCGGCGTTTCCTCTTCTCGGCGCGGATCGTGTACCGCCAGCCGATGATCGGCGCGGCGGTGATCAGCAGCGCCAGCGTGGCCCAGGTGACCATCGCGGGGTGGCTGTGGCCGAGGAAGAAGGAGGAGATCATCGAGGCGCCGAAGACGACGATGAAGAACAGATGGATGCGGAAGGTGCCGAAGAGGGTGTCCGGGCTGGACGAGTCGCCCTTGGGGGTCACCACGAACGAGCTCTTGCGGCGCAGCACCGCGTCCATCAGCGAGCGGGCGTAGATCGGCGCGGAGAGCGCGGACATCACCATGCCGGCCAGACCGCCGGAGCCCTCGGGCTCGTGCGGCGAGACGTTGTGGCGGCGGTTCCAGATGTACAGGCCGATCTGGAGCGCGGAGGCGTTGCCGTACAGCATCATCCAGATCGTCGGGTCGATCTGGACGCCGGAGGCGCCCATGCCGAGGAAGAGCGCGCAGCTGAGGGCCGCGAGGATCCAGTTGAGCGCCGACATCGGGTAGAAGATGATCATCATCGTGTAGTTGAAGAGCTTGCCGGGCGGCATGGTCCCGAAGCCCTTCCAGAACTGCCCGATGATCGTCTCGTACGTCCCCCGCGACCAGCGCAGCTGCTGGGTGAAGAAGTCCGTCCACGCGGTCGGGCCCTCGCCGACGGCCAGCACGTCCGGGGTGTAGACCGAGCGCCACTTCCTGCCCGTGGCGGGGTTGCGGTGGCGGTGGATCTCGAAGCCGGTGGCCATGTCCTCGGTGATCGAGTCGTACAGACCGCCGATCTGCTTCAGCGCCGAGATACGGACCGCGTTGCTGGTGCCGACGAACATGGGCGCGCCGTAGCGGTTGCCCGCGCGCTGGATGAGCGCGTGGAAGAGGAACTGCTGCGACTCGGCGGCCTTGGTGACGAACGTGTCGTAGTTGCCGTAGACCTGCGGGCCGATGACGAAGCCGACGTCCGGGTCGCGGAAGTAGCCGAGCATCCGCTCCAGGTAGTTCGGCAGCGGGATGTGGTCGGTGTCGACCGAGGCGAAGAAGTCGTAGTCGCCGCCGTGCGCGTCCAGCCAGGCGTTGTAGTTGCCGTGCTTGGTCTTGGCGCGGTGCGGGCCCTTGGCCTGGTTCCAGTGGGCGACGCCCTTGCGGGAGAAGTGGTGCACGCCGAGCCGGGCGCAGACCTCCTTGACCGCCGGGTCGTCGCCCTCGTCCAGCAGCCAGACGTGCATCAGACCGCGGTGGCGGATCCTGACGGCCGCCTCCAGGGTCTTCGTCACCATCTCCAGCGGCTCCTTGCCGGGGACGAAGGAGGTGAGGAAGGCGACCCGGGTGCCGGACTCCGGGACCACGGGGACCGGGTCGCGGGCGACGAGGGTGGCGTGCGCGTTGGAGAGGACGTTCATCGTGCGGAACAGCTCGATCAGGCCGATCGAGACGAGCATGATCACGTCGAGAACGAGCAGCAGGTCGTTGTCGAGGTTCGGATCGCGGTCGGTCCAGTGGCTCGGCTGCATCAGCCAGGCGAAGAGACCGAGGGAGACGAGGGGAGCCGCGCCGAGCAGGAGCGCCGCGCGCACGCGGTGCGGCTCCTGCGATATGAGCGAGCGGTACTGGACCTTGTACGGCTTGCCCGCGGGGGCTGCGTCAGCGGTCCGGCGAGCCGGCTGTAGTGCTCGTAGTCGTAGCGGGGCAGCTCTTTCTTGGCACGCCGCCGCGCCGCGCCGGCCCGCAGTTGTGCCGGTATCCGGAGCTGCGTCGTCCGGGAAGCGTCGTTCTCCTGCCGGTCGCCTGGCGGCGTCGACGTCATGGGTACATCCCCCCGCACGCATGCTGGTGCGTGACTGCTCGGTCTCTCTCGTCGTGCGCGGTGGGTCCCCGTTCTTCACCGGGCACGCACACGGTGGCAGGCCACCGTTCCCACAGACATGGTTCGGCGGCCTTCCGGTTGCATGATGCCCCCTCGGTGTCCGCCTCCGAGCGGGACCCCCACCCCGCGGCACGGACAACCGGAACGTCACGCTCTGCTGTGCCAACTGTACGGATCAGCAGCCCCCTTGGCGCCCGTTCGGGCACCCAGACAGATTGTCCGACACCGAACGGGATCGCAAGGGTGAAACAGACCGTTTACCGGTCATACGCACGATTTGGTCCCAGGTTGTGGAGGGGGTGTGACGAAGTGCGTAGACGCGCTCGCGCCCCTGGGTGTCGTCGCATGTCAGACAGGGAATGATCAAGGCCCCCTCACGGAACGTGAGAGGGCCTTGACTGTGCGTGCGCCGTCAGGGACTCGAACCCCGGACCCGCTGATTAAGAGTCAGCTGCTCTAACCAACTGAGCTAACGGCGCCTGCTGACCTGGAGAACTCTACCCGACGCGCCGGGGTGCTCCGAACCATTTACCGGCCGCCACGCCCCATCAGATAGTCGTTTTTTTCCTTTGTTCCGTCAAAATGCGATATGTCAGGAGAGTTAAAACGCCGACGTCCGTTGCGGCTGCGCCCAAAGATCTTGACGAATGACGAGTGCGGAGGGGAATCGCATGTCTGTTCCGGTCTTCGAGGAGTACGAACCCGCCATCGACTGCGCCTGCGCGGGGTGCGCGGAGCGGCGGCGCTCCGCCGCGCGGGCCCTGCCGGTGCGGCGCGGCGGCCATCCCGCCGCGCACGGCGCGCGACGCGCCCTGGTGCTGGCCACGGCCGCCGGGGTGGTCCTCTCCTGCGGGGCCGCCGGCGCGGCGGCCGCCGCGGGCCACGCCCCCTGGGCCCCGCGCGCCGACGGGGACGCCGACCCGGAGCCGGCCCCCGCCAACCCGCAGGGCGAGAAGGGGCCGCTGCGGGGCACCGGGGCCTCGGGCCCGCCGTCGGCCGGAGCGGCGGCGCCCAAGACCACCCGGGCGGCCATCATCGACCGGGCGCAGCGGTGGGTGGACGCGAAGGTTCCGTACAGCATGGAGAAGTACTGGTCCGACGGCTACCGCCAGGACTGCTCCGGCTATGTGTCGATGGCCTGGAACCTCGGCGCCAACGAGTGGACCGGCAGCCTCGCCGCGTACGGCACCCGGATCGCCCGGGCCGACCTCCAGCCCGGTGACATCCTCCTCTTCCACAACCCGGCCGACCCGGCCAAGGGCTCGCACGTCACGATCTTCGGCGGCTGGACCTCCAGCGCGCGCACCCACTACGTCGCCTACGAGCAGGCGCGCCCGCGGACCCGGAAGCAGTCGACGCCCCTGGCGTACTGGAACAACTCCGACCGCTACGTCGCCTACCGCTACAAGGGGGTCACGGGCGGATCGCCCGGCTCCGGCTCCTCGACCGCCTTCCCCGGGGCCGAGCGGTTCGGTCCCGGCGCCGACAACAAGTACGTCACCCAGCTCGGCCAGATGCTGGTGCAGCGGGGCGGCAAGCGGTTCTACGCGGTCGGCCCCGGGCCCGAGTGGGGAACGGCGGACAAGCGCGCGACCCAGGCGTTCCAGCAGGCCCAGGGCTGGAAGGGCAAGGAGGCCGACGGCATCCCCGGCCCGCACACCTGGCGGCTGCTGACCTCAGGCGGCGGACGGAACATTCCGGCCGCCGGCGCGGGCGGCAGCCCGAGTACGGCGGTCGCGTTCCCCGGGCGCGGCTATTTCCAGCCGGGTCAGTCCAACAGCCATGTCGACCGGCTCGGCAAACAGTTGGTGAAGAAGGGATACGGCAAGCACTACGTGTCGGGCCCCAGCCCGCTCTGGACCGAGGCCGACCGCCGCAACGTCGAGGCGTTCCAGCGGGCCCAGGGCTGGCGCGGCGGTGCGGCCGACGGTTATCCGGGGCCGGAGACCTGGCGCCGGCTCTTCGCGTGACGGACGCGCACGACGTGACGGAAAGGAACAGGGAACCGGTGACCAACGACGACCAGACCCCCCACAGCCCGGACAACCTGGACGGCCAGCTCCCCCCGTCCCTCTTCGCCCCACCGGGCAGGGGGGCCCCGCCGCCGCTGTTCGGCCCGATCGCGGAGAAGACCCCACAGCGGGCCCCGGAGCCCGCGCCCGCACCGCCGGAGGCCGAGCGTGTGCCCGAGCCGCCGGAGAAGGGTGGCGCGGGCAGCGCGCCGCCGCCGTTGTTCCGTCCGGTGGGTGACGGGACCCCGCCGCCGGAGGCCGAGCGTGTGCCCGAGCCGCCGGAGAGGGGTGGCGCGGGCAGCGCGCCGCCGCCGTTGTTCCGTCCGGTGGCCGACCGGACCTTGCCGCCGGAACCCGAGCCCGCGTGGGGGCCGGAGCAGAAGCCTGGGCGCGGGCCGGAGGGCCATCCTGGCCGGGTACCGGGGGGTGGCAAGGTCGCGCCCTCTGGGGGCGGCAAGCACCCGCCCGCCCCGCCCCGGACCGCCGCCCCGGAGCCCTCGGAGCCTTCGGAGTCCTTGGAGCCCCCGGAGTCCTCGAAGCCTTCGGAGTCCTCGGAGTCCCTGGACGTGAGCCTGCACCCGGGGCCGGCCCGAGACCGCCCCGCTCCTGCCTCCCTCGCCCCGAAGGGCCCGCCCGCCGACCGCCCGGCCCCCGCCCCCGCCCGCCCCGCAGCTGAGGGTGCCCGCCCCGCCCCCCTCGACGGGAACCTGCATCTCAAGCCCGTCCGGCGACTGAGGACGGAACCCTCGGCGGAGTGGACCCCGCATCCCTCCTACGGGGCCGAGCCCGAAAGCCCGAAGCGTCAGGCCGGGGGCACGTCCGCCAAGGGGGCCGGCCCCGGGCCCGACACCGAGCTGGACCTCGTCCTGGACCTGGCCCCCGGCGACCGTGCCGCCTCGGCCACCTTCTCCGTGCCCGCACCGGCCGCCGCCGCCCCGGCGACCGCGACCACCACCGCGTCCGCCAACCCCGGCCGCCGCCACTCCGTCATCGCCAACGAGACCACGGCCTCCATCCCCGTACACCTCCTCTTCCGGGACGACCAAAAGCCGGCCGACGGTGCGGCGGCGCTGCCCGGGCCCGGGGCCGTCGTCCACCAGCCCGCCGGGGACCGCGCGCCCGCCACCCGGCGGCCCCCCGTGCCGCGTTCGCCGCAGACGCGGGTGCGGCCCTCCACCCGTCCCGCCCCGGTCGCTGATCCCCGCCTCGCCGAGCGGCCCGGGCCCGCCCTGTCCGGCTACGCCGCCCTCCTCGCCGGTGCGGCCGGGACCGCGGGTGCGCTGGCCGTCCTGTGGTGGCGCGGTGCGCTGCCCGCCGGCTGGCAGAGCGCCGTCGGCCTCACCCCCCGGCCCGATCTCGGCATCGGCATCGGCGCCTGGGCCGCGCTCGCCCTCCTCGCCACCGCGGTGCTCCTCGCGTTCGGTGGCCTCGGCCGCGGCCGGGTCGGCTACGCCTGGGTGCTGACGCTCTTCGGCGACTACCGGGGCAGCGTCCGCCGCACCGGCCTCGTCTGGGTCTCACCTCTCCTGCTGCGCCGCCGCGTCGACGTACGGCTGCGTCACTGGCGCAGCGAACCGCTGCCCGCCGTCGACGCGAACGGCACCGCCCTGCGCGTGGTCGTCCTCGTGGTGTGGCGGATCAAGGACACCGTCCGGGCCGTCCTCGGCATCGAGGACCACGAGGCGTATCTGAGCGCCCAGGTCGAGGCCGCGATGGCCCGGGTCCTCTCGCAGCTGCCCGCCGACGCGTTCCACGAGGACGCCCCGACCCTGCGCGACGCGGAGGCGGTCGGCGACGCGCTGACCCGGATGCTGAAGGCGGACTGCGAACCGGTCGGCGTCGAGGTGTACTCCGCGCAGCCGACCGGTATCGAGTACGCCCCCGAGGTCGCGGCGGCCATGCAGCGCCGCCGGATCGCCGCGATCGACTCCCGGCACCGCGACAGCGTGCTCACCTCCGTGGTGGACGCGGTCGACGACACCGTCAACCGGCTCACCACCCGCGGCATCGTCGAGCTCGACGACTACGAACGCAAGGCGCTCGTCAAGGACTTGACGGTTGCCTTCTACACCGGCCGCAGCGGGGGAGGGGACGGGGCCTGAGGGCCCGGGGAGGTTCCGGCAAGGGTCCGGGACGGCTCGGAGGGCCGCCGGAATATGACGCTCATTGGTCTGGACATGTTCACGCCGCGTCAATAATCTAAGACTTGGTCTAGACCGCAGCATCCGCGTCACGCACAGCACTCCGTACCAAGCGCGCAGCAGTCGAGCAATGCTCATGGAACCTCCCCCACGTTCTAGAGGAGCGACAGCCCATGCGGAAAAAGGCAAGCGCGGCCGTGATCGGCCTGGCGATAGCGGGCGTCTCGGTGCTCGCGACCACCAGCGCCAGCGGCCACGGCTACACGGACTCCCCGATCAGCCGTCAGAAGCTCTGTGCCAACGGCACGGTGACCGGCTGCGGCAACATCCAGTGGGAGCCGCAGAGCGTCGAGGGCCCCAAGGGCTTCCCGGCGGCAGGACCGGCGGACGGCAAGATCTGCTCCGGCGGCAACGGGCAGTTCGCCCAGCTCGACGACCCCCGGGGCGGCAACTGGCCCGCCACGCAGGTCACCGGCGGACAGGGCTACAGCTTCCGCTGGCAGTTCACCGCCCGCCACCGGACCAGCGACTTCCGCTACTACATCACCAAGAACGGCTGGGACTCCACCAAGCCGCTCACCCGGGCCGCGCTCGAATCGCAGCCCTTCATGACCGTGCCCTACGGCAGCCAGCAGCCGCCGGCCACCCTGACCCACCAGGGCACGATCCCCACCCAGAAGACCGGCAAGCACATCATCCTCGCCGTGTGGAACGTCGCGGACACCACCAACGCGTTCTACGCCTGCTCCGACGTCAAGTTCTGACGTTTCGTCGTGCGGTGTCATGAGGAGTACCGGCACCGTCGCGGAGCTCGTACGACGTCAACGGGGTGACCACCGGCCCGCCCTGATGCACGGCCCCACCGTGCTCACTCATCACCAGGTGGTCGAGGGCGCCGCCGCACGGGCGGCGCTCCTCGCGGATCTGCTGCCACGCGGCGGCGTACCGCACCTCGGCGTACTGCTCGCCAACGCCGTACCTGACCAGGATGAGGGCGGAGCGTTGTGAGCGAGGGAAGCACAGTGGGCGGTCTCCGCGAAGGAGACCGCCCACTGTGTGTCGTGCGCCGTCAGGGACTCGAACCCCGGACCCGCTGATTAAGAGTCAGCTGCTCTAACCAACTGAGCTAACGGCGCCTGCTGACTCGAAAATAATACCTGGTCCCGAGGGGTGCTGATGACACCCTCCGTCCGGGGCCCCCCGGAGCCCCGCCTAAGCCGTTCCGTGCCCGCCCACCGCGTCCGGGACCAGCGGCCTGATCCAGGCGGCGAACGGCTCCCGCAGCTCCTCGCCCGCCGACCGGGCGATCTCGTTCGGATCCTCGGCGGCCTCCAGGCCGAAGCGGTCGCGCAGCCAGGCCCGGAACGCGGGGTTCTCCGGACAGCGGCCGTTCCCGTCGTCGCCGTCCTCCTCCTCGCGCTCGTCGAAGTAGTCCAGGTGGTCCCAGCCGCACATCGGCTCCCAGCCGGAGGCGAGGATGCGCAGCAGCTCGGGCAGATCGCGGGCCACGACATGGACGCCCCCCTCGTCGCCGAGGAGGAGCACCGGCAGCGTGGCGAGGTCGGTGCGCTCGTCCCGCAGCCAGATGGCGTAGGTCGAGCCGGAGCCGGTGGCCTGCGCGAAGGGCCGGATGCGGTCGGAGAGCCGCGGATAGCCGCCGTCGTCCTCGCCGAAGGGGATCAGCTCGAAGCCGGGAGCGAAGTAGTCGTCGACGCTGTCCTCGAACTCCTTCAGGAGGTTCAGCGCGGGTACCGGTGCGTACATGACGGTGAGGCTACTGCCTGCGCCGTCCGGTGCCCGGCCGCTACAGCGCCAGCGACAGCAGGACCGGCGCCGCCCGGCGGCTCAGCGTCTCGGCCGCCGACCGCAGCCGGTGCGCGTCCTCGATCGGCAGCGACAGGGCGAGGCAGCCCGCGGCGGAGCCGGCCGTCAGCGGCACGGCCGCGCAGACGGTGCCCACCGCGTACTCCTGGAGGTCCAGCACCGGGACCGTGGCGGCCTGGGCGTCCAGCTGGGAGAAGAGGATCTTCTCGTCGGTGATCGTCCGCGAGGTGAGCCGGGCCGTCCGGTGCCGGGAGATGTGGTCGCGCCGCCCGTCGTGGTCGAGCTGGGCCAGCAGGCACTTGCCGACCGCGCTGGCGTGCGCCGAGGCGCGGAAGTCCACCCACTCGTTGACCGCGGGGGTGAGCGGCCCGTCCGCGACCTGGGTCACACTGACCTCGCCGTCCACATACCGGCTGAGGTAGACGGCCGCGCCGACGGAGTCGCGCAGCTCGGAAAGGGTGAGCTGGAGGCGGTCCTCCAGGGCCCGGCGGCGGGTCGCCCCGGAGCCGAGCAGCAGCAGGGACGCGCCGATGACGTACGCACCGTCGCTGACCTGCTCCACATAGCCCTCGCGGCGCAGCGTGAGCAGGAGGGAGGCGAGGTGGCCGGTCGGCAGCCCCGTCTCACGGGAGATCTGGGCATCGGTCACACCGTTGCCGTGCTTGGAGACCGATTCGAGCACGCGCAGGGCGTACTGCACCGAATGGAACGGCGCCGTCGGCTCGGGCTTCAACGCCACGGTGTCCCCCTACCAGGTTGTGACCGCAAGCTTTCGCCCCACGATAGCCCCCGGAAGGGCCCGGCGGGACGGCAGTTGACGAGTCGGTAGGGGCGCCCCGGAGCTGTCATCTGGGGCGCACCCGCCTGGCATATGCCACCGTCATGAGCGGCGTATCAACTCCGAGGTCACAGGACCGCGTTGAGGAACTCGCGCGTACGTTCGTGTGACGGGTCGGAGAAGATTTTCTCCGGGGATCCGGACTCCACGACCCGTCCCGCGTCGAACATCAGGACCTTCTCCGAGACGTCCCGGGCGAAGTTCATCTCGTGGGTCACGCAGAGCATGGTGATGTCGGTGTTGCGGGCGATGTCGCCGAGCAGCTCCAGCACCCCCGCCACCAGCTCCGGGTCGAGCGCGGAGGTCACCTCGTCCAGCAGCAGGATCTCCGGCTCCATCGCCAGCGCCCGCGCGATCGCCACCCGCTGCTGCTGGCCGCCGGAGAGCTGGGAGGGGTGGGCGTCGACCTTCGCCGAGAGCCCGACCAGGTCCAGCAGCTCCCGGGCCCGGACCTCCGCCTCCTCGCGGCTCTTGCCGAGCACGCTGACCGGGGCCTCGGTGATGTTCTCGATCACCTTCATGTTCGGGAAGAGGTTGAACTGCTGGAAGACCATCCCGATCTTCTTCCGGGACTCGCGCAACTGCTTCTCGCCCGCGGGCTTCAGCGAACCGTCCGGGGTGCGCAGGTGGGTCAGCGGGGAGCCGTCGACCCAGATCACCCCGCCGCTGACCTTCTCCAGCGTCATCAGCAGCCGAAGGATCGTGGTCTTGCCCGAGCCGCTGGGCCCGATCAGGGTGACGTGCTCGCCGCGGTCGACGGTGAAGTCCAGCTCGTCCAGGACCACATGGTCGCCGTAGCGCTTGACCACCTTGTCGAACCGCACCAGCGGCTCACCGGTGCGGGCCGCGGCCGGGACGGCGTCCTCGGGAACTGCGGCCGGCCCGGGCGACTCCGTCTTCTTCAAGGGGAGGGGATCAGTGGCCAAGGCGCTTCTCCAGCTTTCTCATCAACAGCGACGTGGGGTAGCTCGCGACCAGGAAGATCAGGCCGGCGAGGGTGAACACCTCGGTGTACGCGAAGTGGTCGGCCCCGTACTTCCGGGCCTCGAAGACCATCTCCTGCACCGTGATCACGGCGAGGAACGGCGTCTCCTTGAACATCGAGATCGCGTAGTTCCCGAGCGCGGGCAGCACATTGCGCACCGCCTGCGGCAGGATCACGGCCTGCCACGTGCGCCGGGGCGACAGCGACAGCGCGCGGCACGCCTCCCACTGGCCCTTCGGTACGCCGTCGATCCCGGCGCGGTAGACCTCGGAGGTGTACGCGGAGTAGTGGACGCCCAGCACCGCGATGCCGATGTACAACGGCTCCACCGTGTTGAACAGGGCCGCCGCACCGACCAGTTGCACGAGCAGCGGGGTGGAGCGGACGAACTCCGTGACGGCGCGCACCGGGACCGTCACGAACCTGCTGGGAGCGCGTCCGGCCATCGCGACGGCGAGCCCCAGCACGGCCGCCACCAGTGTGCCCAGCACGGTCGCGAGCAGGGTGATCTTGAACCCGTTCAGCAGGGCGGGCAGGGACTCCCCGACGGCGTTCCAGTCGAAGCCGTTCACCGGGCACCTCCCACGGCGGTCCTGGACGCGCTGCGGCTCTTGAACAGGCTCTTCGCGCCGGTGTCCAGGCCGAGCCGCCGCTTGGCGCTCCGCTCCAGCAGATTCATCAGCATCGTCAGGGCGTACGCCAGTACGAAGTAGACGGCCAGCAGGGTCAGATAGGCGGTCACCGTCTCACCGGTACGGTCGCGCAGCTGCTGCACCACCGTCATCAGATCGGCGGCCGAGAGCAGCCACAGCAGCGGGGTCGCCTTCAGCAACTGGATCAGCAGGTTGGTGAAGCTCGGGATCATCTGCACCCATGCCTGGGGCAGGATCACCTTCCACAGCCGTCTGGTCGGGCTCAGGTTGAGGGCGATCGCCGCCTCGTACTGACCACGCGGTACGGAGTTGACGGCGCCCCGCACCACTTCGGCGCCGTACGCACCGAAGTTGAGGCCGAACGCGACCACCCCGCAGGCCAGTGGCTCCATTTCGTAGCCGGTCAGCATCGGCATCGCGTAGTAGAACCAGAACAGCTGGACGTAGAGGGAGGTGCCCCGGAAGAACTCCACGACCACCCGGGAGAACCCGCGGGCCAGGAGCAGCCTGCTGCCCGCCATCAGCCCGAGCGCGAACGCCAGCACTCCGGCCAGCAGCGCGCCCAGGACCGTGGCCTGGAGCGTCACCCACAGACCGGACCGGACGCGGGGGAGTTCCTCGACGAGGAGGGAGAAGAAGTCATTCATGCGTGCGCCCCCGCCCGCCCCGTCAGCCCTTGCACAGGTCCGCCGTCCTCAGGTCCGCGGGCGGGATCTCCGTCTCCCCGAACCCGTACGGCTCCAGCAGCTGCACATAGCGCGAGCGGTCGGAGACGATCTTCTTCAGTTCGCGGTTGAAGGAGTCCCGCAGGTCCTCGTTGCCCTTGCGGAACACCGCGCCGCCGGGGGAGAACTGCTCCTTGCCGTCCAGCTTCGGCACGAACGCCTCGGTGACCTCGGTGTCCGGGTTGGTCTTCGCCAGCCAGCGCAGCGAGATGCCGGTGAGCAGGAAGGCGTCGATCCGGCCGCCCTTGACCGCGTCGGCCCCGTCCTGCGGCTTCTGCAGCGTCTTGATCTTGCCCTCGGGGATGCCAGCGCCCTTGGCGTAACTGCCCTCCACCGCACCCGACATCACACCGATGGTGACCCCCGCCTCCTTCGCGGAGTCCAGGTCGGTGAGCTTCTTCGGGTTGCCCTTCCGCACCATCAGCGCGGTCGGCGAGATGAACTCCGGCTCGGAGAAGATCGCGTTGCCGCAGCGCTCCGGGGTGATGGCCATGCCCGCGCTGACCACGTCGTACTTCCCGGCCTGGAGCCCCGGGATCAGCCCGTCCCACTCGGAGAGCGTCGGCTTGAGCTCGTCCACCCCGAGGGCCTGGAAGATCTCCCGGTGCAGCGTCGGGGCCTCGCCCTTGAGCTCCTCGCCCTCCAGGTAGCCGTACGGGGCCTCGTTGGCGTACGCCACCCGCACGAAGCCCTGCTTACGGAGCTTCTCCAGGGCGCCCTCGCCGGTCGCGGAGCCGGAGTCGGTCTTGCTGCACGCGGTGAGGAGGCCGGGAACGACCAGGAGGCCGCCCACGGCCGCCGTTCCGTTGAGGAAACCCCGGCGGGACAGGTTCGGGAATTCAGCCATGGTTCGCAATCTCCTGGAGGTCGAACAGTCCGGACAGGGTGAGCGCCTGCCCGCTCCCGTACGTCTATGCGGGTAGCCGGATGCATGTAACCCAACAGTGGCCGGAAGGAGACCTTCCCGTGCCCGGAGAAGGCGGAGTGCGACCGGAGATGCGCGGGGCGTGTTCCCCGCGGCGGAGGATTCATGACTCCGCGTCCGCCACTTCTGTGATCAGCTGGTGCCATGGTCGCCATATGGACAAGCGTCGTCGCGGTCGGGGGAACGCTCCTGGGAGCCGCGGTCACGCACCTCTTCCAACGCCTCACCGCCGCGCGCACGGAGAGGTTCTCCCGGTCCGAGGCGCTCCGGCAGGAACGCACGGCCACCTACAGCGCGTTCGCCGCCGCGGCGGAGGAGTACCGGCACGGGCAGGCGGGCCGCTGGTACCGCATGGCGCGGGGCCGGGCGGCCGAGGAGTTCACCGAGGCGCGCGACGAGGCCCACCGGCTGCGCACCGCCACCCGGCAGGTGCTCTACCGGGTCAAACTGCTCACCGACGACCCGGAGGTGGTCGGCGCCGCGGAGGAGGCCTACCGGCGCACGCGGGACGTCTCGACCGCCCAGGACCAGGCCGAGCACGACGCGTTGGACGCCGCGGCCAGGGAGTCCATCGAGGCGTTCGTCGTCCGGGCCGCGCCGCTCACCCGGTGACCCGGTCGCCGGGTTCACCGGGCCCGTTGAGTCCGGCGAGGCCGGGGGAGAGGTCGGCGGAGGGGACGTAACCGCGTTCCTTGTCGACGACGTTGGGCAACGGCTCGCCGCGCGCCCAGCGTTCGTACAGCGCGACGAACTGCTCGCCCAGCCGGTCGCGCCACCCCACCGTGTCCCCGCTCAGGTGCGGTGAGACCAGCAGCCCCGGTACGTCCCACAACGGGCTGTCCGGGCCCAGCGGTTCGTCCTCGAACACATCGAGCGCCGCGCCCGCGAACCAGCGGCGGTTCAACGCGTCCACCAGGTCGGCCTGGACCACGCTCGCCCCGCGCCCCACGTTGATGAAGCGCGCCGACGGCTGGAGCAGCCCGAAGAAGCGGGCGTCGAACATCCCGCGCGTCGTCGCGGTCAGCGGGGCCGCCGCGATCACCCAGTCCGCCCGCGCCGCCAGCCGGTCCAGATCCGCCGCCCCGTGGATGGTGCGCCGGGCGGTCCGCCCCACCAGGGCCACGGTGACCCCGAGGCCGTGCAGCAGCCGGGTGATCTCCCGGCCGATGGGGCCCGCGCCGACGACCACCGCCCGGGAACCGGCCACCCGCTGCCCCTCGCGGTGGTGCCAGTGCCGCTCCCGTTGCAGCTCCAGGGTGCCGGGGAGGTCCTTGGCCATCGCCAGCACCAGCCCCGCCACGTACTCCGCGACCGGCCGCTCGAAGATCCCCCGCGCGTTGGTCAGCACGGTGTCGGAGGCGACCAGCTCCGGGCAGAGCAGCCGGTCCACGCCCGCGCTCGCCGTGTGCACCCAGCGCGGCCGGCGCCCCGGACCCGGCCAGGCGTTCCGTACGGCGTCCGACGCGAAGTCCCACACCAGCAGCACATCGGCGGCCGGCAGCCGCTCGGCGAGCGTGGCGGCGTCCGCGTGGCGCACATCCACCCGGCCGGTCAGCCGGCCGAGCCGCGGGGAGGGGTCGGCGTCGAGGACGAGCAGGACGGGATCCGGCATGGGTGGTCGGCCCTCCGCGGCGGAACGGACAAGACGGAACGGACAAGATCGACCGCCCACGCTCGCAGCAGCTCACCGCCGCGTCAACGACGCCCGGCCGCGCGCCCCGGCGGCCGCCCGGGGGAATACTGGGAACAAGTCGGGGCAAGAGTGACCGGTCGCGCGGTCACGGCCGCCGGAGCGTCCGGAGGGCCGCGGCGGCCCCGGGGCCGCCCCGTGACGGGCCCCGGCCGGGATTCCGAGAGGGGCCCGCCCGCCGCGACCCGGCGAGGGGACCCGCCCGCCGCGCGGCGAGCCGTCGACGCACAGGAAAGGGTGGACATGACGACCGTAGGACTTCTCTACCCGGGCCACGCCGCCGAGGACGACTTCCCACGGACCGAGATCCTGCTCGACACCGACATCCGGCTGCCGCTGTTCTCCACCGAGACCGGCGAGGACGTCTACCGCGCCGACGCCCTGCGCGAGCAGGGCGACCCCGACCGGATCGCCGAGGGCGTCGAGGAGCTGCGCCTGGCCGGGGCCGAGGCGTTGATCTGGGCCTCCAGCGGCGGGAGCTTCGGGCAGGGCTGGGAAGGCGCGCACGAGCAGATCGCCACGCTCGCCCGGGCGGCCGGGCTGCCCGCCTCCAGCACCTCCATCGGCTTCGGCCACGCGGTACGGGAGCTGGGCGCCCGCCGGGTCGCCGTCGCCGCGCCCTACCCGGACGACGTCACCGGGCTCTTCGCCGCGTTCCTGGCGTCGGCGGGCATCGAGGTGGTGGCCGCAGCGTCCGGCGGGGCCGGTTCGGCGGCCGAGGCCGGATCCTGGGGCCCGGACGAGGTGAAGCGGCTGGTGCGCGAGGCGGACCACCCGGACGCCGAGGTGGTGCTGGTCCCGGACACCTCCCTGCACACCACCGCGTACCTCCCCGAGCTGGAGGAACTGGTCGGCAAGCCCGTGCTCACCGCCAACCAGGTCACCGTCTGGGAGGGGCTGCGCCTCACCGACCGCCGGACCTGGGCGCCCATGCTCGGCACCCTGTTCGCCACCCGTGAGCCGGTGCTGCGGCAGCTGGAGCCGAAGGGCATCGAGGTACGGGAGTAGCGCGCCGCGTCGGCCCCGGGCCCGCCGGGAACGTGCCCCGTGCGAGCCCGCGCCCTTCGGGAACGTGCCCCGCGCGAGCCCGCGCCCTTCGGGAATAAAGCGGAGCCAGCCTCCTGTTGTACTCCTCCGATACGCAGACGTACGGACGACAGCAGCACCGGGAGAGGCCGACACGTGGACGACATCCGACGCGACGAGACCAGCGGCGACGCGAGCGGCCGGGCGGCCGACGGCGACGGGATCCGGGGCGCGGCAGCCGGGACGGCCTCCGTTCCGCTGTCCGTCCTCGACCTGGTCACCGTGGGGCAGGGCCGCACCGCGACCCAGGCCCTGCGCACGAGCGTGGAGATCGCGAAGCTCACCGAGAGCCGCGGTTTCCACCGCTTCTGGGTCGCCGAGCACCACTCCATGCCCGGGGTCGCCTCGTCGTCCCCGGCCGTGATCCTCGCGCACATCGCCGCCCACACCGAGCGCATCCGCCTCGGCTCCGGCGGGGTGATGCTGCCCAACCACGCCCCGCTGGTGATCGCCGAGCAGTTCGGCACCCTGGAGGCGATGGCCCCGGGCCGGATCGACCTCGGGCTCGGCCGGGCCCCGGGCACGGACGGCGCGACGGCGGCGGCGCTGCGCCGCACGGACCGGCTCAACGACGGGGCCGATGACTTTCCGCAGCAGCTCATGGAGCTGATCCGCTTCCTGGACGACGACTTCCCGGACGGACACCCGTACGCCCGGATCCACGCCGTGCCGGGCCCGGTCCAGGCGACGTCCCCCGGCGGGGTCCAGTCCGCGCACCGGCCGCCCGTCTGGCTGCTGGGCTCCTCCGGCTTCAGCGCGCGGCTGGCCGGGACGCTCGGGCTGCCCTTCGCTTTCGCGCACCACTTCTCGGCGCAGAACACCATCCCTGCGCTCGACCTGTACCGCGAGTCCTTCCGGCCCTCCGCCGTGCTGGACGCCCCGTACGCCCTGATCGGGGTCTCGGCGCTGGCCGCCGACGACGAGCGCGAGGCCCGCCGCCAGGTGCTCACCGGGGCCCTGTCCATGGTCCGGCTGCGCACCGGCCGCCCCGGGCTGATCCCGAGCCCGGAGGAGGCGGCGGCGCACGACTTCTCCCCGATGGAGCGGGAGTTCGTCGACGGCTGGCTCGCCAACGTCATCCACGGCACCGCCGACGAGGTCCGCACCGGCCTGGACGACCTGGCCAAGCGCACCGGCGCCGACGAGCTGATGATCACCGCCAACGCGCACGGCGGGGACGCGCGGCTGCGCAGCTACGGCCTGATCGCGGACGCGTACGGGCTGCCCGCAGGCTCGTAGGGGCCTGTCGGCCGCTCCGTGGACCGTGCGGGGTCCCGGTCAGCCCTCCAGCGGCCGGGATCCGATCAGCCCCGCGATCTGCTCCGGTGCCACGGCCCGCGAGTACAGCCAGCCCTGACCGGTGTCGCAGCCGATCCGCCGCAGCCGCTCCGCCTGCCCGGCCGTCTCCACGCACTCCGCGGTGACGGTCAGGCCCAGGCGGTGCGCCAGCTGCACCATGGCCTCCACGATCGTTTCGTCGGCCGGACTCGGATGCGTACCGTCCTCGTACCGGAAGCCCTTCACGAACGCCCCGTCCAGCTTCAGCACGGAGACGGGCAGCCGGCTGAGGTAGGCGAGGTTCGAATAACCCGTCCCGAAATCGTCGATGGCGATCCGGACACCCATGTCGCTCAGCGCCTGGAGGGCTCTCAGCGGGCGACCGCCCGAGCCCATCACCGCCGACTCGGTCAGCTCCAGCTGGAGCAGCCCGGGGGCGAGCCCGGTCTCGGCCAGGATCTGCGCCACGTCGGCCACCAGGTCGGAGTCCCAGACCTGCCGTACGGCGACGTTGACGCTGATGAACAGCGGCGGCTCGTCCGGATGGTCCAGCTGCCAGCGCCGCGCCTGCCGGCACGCGGTGCGCAGCACCCACCGGCCGAGCTGGACGATCGAACCGTCCTCCTCGGCGATCTGGACGAACCGATTCGGCGGCAGCACGCCGAACTGCGGGTGGTTCCAGCGCACCAGCGCCTCGACCCCGCGCAGCACCCCGTCGGCCATCCCGACCAGCGGCTGGTACTCCAGCGTGAACTCGCCGCGCTCCACGGCGGGCCGGAGCGTCGAGGAGAGGGATTGGCGGGTCATACGGTGGGCGTTGCGCTCGGGGTCGAACAGGGTCCAGCGGGCCCGGCCGTCCGCCTTCGCCCAGTACAGCGTGGTGTCGGCGGCCTGCATCAGACCGGTGGGCGAGGTGCCCGCGGCGGTCCGCTCGACCACGCCGATCGACGCGGAGACCGAGAGCCGCTGGCCTGCCAGGTCGAACGGCTGCTGGAGCGCGGCGAGGACGGAGCGGGCCAGGTCGGTCAGCTCCTGGGTGCCGGCCGAGTCCTCGACCAGGATCGCGAACTCGTCGCCGCCCAGGCGCGCCACCAGCCGGCTGCCCCCGGCGTTGCGGGAGGCGTCGTTCTCGGCGCAGTCGGTGAGCCGCGCGGCGACGGCCGCCAGCAGCCGGTCCCCGGTGCGGTGGCCCAGGGTGTCGTTGATCGCCTTGAAGCCGTCCAGGTCCAGGTAGCAGAGGCCGATCCGGGCGTGCTGCCGGGGCGGCAGGGAGTCGTCCTGGTACGGCGGGGTCTCCAGGGTCGAGGCGAGGCGCTCGAAGAACAGCGTCCGGTTGGGGAGCCGGGTCACCGGGTCGTGCATCTGGAGATGGCGCAGCCGCTCCTGGAGCTCCCGCCGGTCGCTGACGTCCGCGACCGTCAGGAGCACCCGGGCGGACTCCGCCGCCGAGGCCCCCGTCATCGGTACGACGGTGATCTCGGCCCACAGGGAGCGCCCGTCGGGGTGCTTGAGGCGGCGCGTGCAGCGGAACCGGGAGCGGCGGCCGAGGAGGACCTCGCGGTACGCGTGCCACGTGCGGTCGTCGGTGGCGAGGTCGAGCAGTTCGCACGCCTGCCGCCCGGCGAGGACCGCCGCCGGGGCCCCCAGCAGTCCGCCGAGCGCCTCGTTGGCCCGCACGACATGGCCCCGGCCGTCGACGACGCCCATGGGGAGCGTGGCGGCGTTGAACGCCGCCCGGTAGTCGCGCAGCTCGGAAGCGGTGAAACCGGCGTCGCCACCGCCGGGACCGGTCCGGGCGGAATCGGTCCGGGCGGAATCGGGCCGGATGGGACCGTTCTCGGCCGGGACTGCCGTATGACGCTCCGTGACCGGCGCTGCGGGCGTGCCCGGGGCCGTGCCTGCCGAGGCCCTCGGCCCTTCGGAGGTTCCGCTCACCGCTCGCTCCCGCTGTGAAGGTCGATGTGAACTGGTGGGGTCGGACTGGCCACCGGGTGGTGGCCCCGTGAAGGGGCCCGTTCCACGCGGGAAAGCGTGGTGAAGCATAGAGGGTGGCGCGTCGGCCGTTCCAGCTCGCCGTCCGGTCCGGGCCACCGCGCGCGGCCGGAAGTGATCGGGAGCCGGCATTCCGCTTTGCCCGGACCTGGTCATTTCTGCGCGGATCTGTTGCATCGGTCGACCGGACTGACCGACGGTGACGTTCCGTGAAGGTGTGGGTGGTGATTTTGACCGCTGACCCGTGTGGGGCAGCACAACAGGGCGTGGCGTGGTGAGGCGGCACAGGGTGGACGGGATGGACCGTGTTTCCCCACCCGGAGGTCGATGTGCCGTGCCGTCGCGGACCCGGGGGAGATCGGCGGCCGCCCCTGCGCAGTCTGGCCGCCGCCGCGACCTCCCTCCTGGCGCTCGCCGCCATGTCCCTCGCCGCGGGCCCCGCAGTGGCCGCCACGGGGGACGCCGCCGCCTGTGCCCTGCCCCGGACGGAGGCGCACCACTCGCTCGGCCTGAACACCTGGAACGCGGCCTATCCGCGCCCCGACCGGGGTCTCGACGCGGTCATGATCTTCCTGTCCTTCCCGGACTCCGAGCCCGTGCTCACCCCCGAGGAACTCACCGCCGACCACTTCCCGGCCACCACCCGCTTCTTCGAGCGCGCCAGCTACGGCCGGTTCACCCTGCGCGCGCACCCGCAGCGGAGCTGGACGCAGATGCCGCGCGACTCCACCTGGTACGCCATAGAGCGCGACTGGAACGCCGAGCGGCGCACCGCCTATCTGCGGGACGCCGTCGCCGCCGCCGACCCGGAGGTGGACTTCTCCCGGTACGACGTCGTCTATCTGGTGGCCGACCCGGACGCACCCGGCGTCGACTCCGACGCCACGAAGGTCGTCAACTTCGACCGGCCGCTGCGCGCCGACGACCACGACATCCGGCGTGTCGTGACGGTCTTCGAGCAGCACCCGCCCGACCGCAACGTCCTCGCCCACGAGACCGGGCACGTCTTCGACCTCGCCGACCTCTACCACCGGCCCACCGACGGCAAGGGCGACTGGGACACGTACGTCGGCGACTGGGACGTCATGGGCAGCCAGTTCGGCCTCGCCCCGGACCTGTTCGGCTGGCACAAGTGGAAGCTCGGCTGGCTCGGCGGCCGGCAGGTCGTCTGCGTCCGGGGCTCGGCCGACCTCACCCTGGAGCCGGTCGCCGCCGCCCCGGTGCCCGGCGGGTCGATCGGGACCCGGCTCGCCGTCGTCCGTACCGGCGCCGACAGCGTCCTGGCCATCGAGGCCCGCAGCGCCACCGGCAACGACCGGGACACCTGTGCCGAGGGCATCCTGATCTACCGCGTCCGCAGCGGCACGGCCTCCGGCGGGGGACCCGTCGAGGTCGTCGACACCCATCCGGAGACCGGGGCCTGCTGGGAACGCTCGGTCTACCCGCCACTGGCCGACGCGCCGCTCGGGGTCGGCGAGACCTTCACCGTCCCGGGCGCCGGCACCCGCGTCGAGGTCGCCGACCGCACCCCGACCGGCTCCTGGACCGTCCGGATCACCGCCGGAGTCTGAACCCCCGGCGTCCGGCCCGGCCCCGGTCGTTCGCGCACACGAAGAAGCCCCCCGCTTTCGCGAGGGGCTTCTTCCGTCTGTGCGCCGTCAGGGACTCGAACCCCGGACCCGCTGATTAAGAGTCAGCTGCTCTAACCAACTGAGCTAACGGCGCCTGCTGACGTCGTAGACATTAGCACCCTGATCCGTCCGAGGAAAAATCGACGGTGCGGCAGCCCGGGAGGAGGCGGACCGGCTCACCCGCACACATGCCCAGAGCAGCACATCGGGACCCGGCAGCCAGGGGTTGCGGGTGTCGGGGGCGACCACCCAGCGCGGCCCGCCGTCCGACGACGCGCAGGTCAGCGGCGGTACGGTCACGGCGTCCCCGGTGCCGTGGCAGAGCAGGGGCGGCACCGGCCCGCGTCCGTCCCCGGCCTCTCCGGAATCCTCGGAACCGCCCGTTCCCCACTCCTCCCAGGCGAGCAGCGAGGGCAGCCGCTGGGCCGTTCCCGGGGCCGCGAACAGCAGCATCCGGCCCCGGTGCGTGGCGACCGGACCGGAGCCGGGACCCTCCGCCCAGAGCCGCTCCAGCATCCGCCGCCCGAACAGTGCCGGTACGTTCACCACGTCGAAGGCGGAACCGCAGGGCAGCACTCCGGGGGCCGTGGGGCGCTCCTCCCACTGGGCGAGCGTGCTGCGCGGGTAGGGCGTCGCCCCGGCCAGCCAGGCGGCGCCGGCCGCCGTGACCTGTGCGGCCTGGGATCCGGACTGGTCCCGCAGCAAGGCGAAGATGTCGACGCCGTGGTGCGCGACGGCGGCACCGGCCTGCAGGGTCGTTGTGTCTTTCAGCCATGCGCTCATGAAGCAAGGTCTACCGGGAGTGACGGAACTGATTCCGAGAGTTGCCGGAAACCGGGACAGGCGAGGAGGGGGAGGGGTATCTTGCGCGCCGGAATATGCCACGGGACCTGACCCCCGGCCTGACGGCGCAGCATCTGCCCCGGCCGCCCCACGGGCCACAAAGGTCCCGGAGGCCTCACAGGTTCCGAAGGCCCACGCGCAGTTCCGGGGGAGTCGGGCCCGGTCCCCTGCGTCAGGCTCCCGGGGAGTCCAGCAGCGAGCGGCCGAACTCGATCATCTTCTTCGCGTAGTCCTCGGTCCACTCCGCACGCTCCGCCACATCCGCGGCGGTCAGCCGGTCGAACCGGCGCGGGTCGGCGAGCTGCGCCGCCGCCATCGCCTGGAACTCCACCGACCGGTCCGTCGCCGCGCGGAAGGCCTGCGTCAGCTCGGTCGCCCGGGCCAGCAGCTCACGGGGGTCCTCCAGCGACTCCAGGTCGAAGAAGTGCTCCGGGTCCGCCGTGGCCTGAGACGGCTCGAAGAGCAGCGGCGCGGGGCGCAGCCGCTGCCGTTCGTTCCGCTCGGACTCTGTCATGTGCTGTTCCTCCCTCGCACGGCCAGGACGGCCACCCTCCATTGTCCAACCCCCCGCAAGGGGGCCCCGGGGCCCGAGCTTCGCCGGCCGGCCACCTCTTACGGCTTCCAGCGCACCTTGTGCTCCGCGAGATGGGCGAGCACCGCGTGGTTGGCCTCCCAGCCGTCGGGGAACTTCACCGTGACGCCCAGCTGGACCGGCTCCGTGGACGGGTGCTCGTCCAGCAGGTCCGCCACCCCCTCCCGGCACACCACGACGCAGGCGTGCCGGTGCCGGGACGCCAGCACGCACAGGCGGCCCGTCTCCAGGTGGAAGGCCGTGGCGTCGGGGCGGCCCGACAGGGGGTGCAGGACCACCGTGACGTCGAACTCGCGGCCCTGGAGCCGGTTCGCCGTGTCGACCGCGACGCCCGTGACGCCCAGCTCCGCGAGCGCCGCCCGCACCGCCGCCGCCTGGTCCCGGTGAGCCGTGCCGACCGCCACCCGGTCCGCCGTCACCGGCACCGGCTCCTCGGCCCGCTCGCTGGTGGCGACGCCGCCCCGGTCCAGCAGCCGCCGGACCACCAGCGCCACCGCCCGTACCGCCTCGGGGTCGGTGCGCGGGGTGTGCCGGGCGGGCAGCTCCAGCAGCCCCCAGCCGGACTCCGCCGCCTCGTCCAGCACCCGGTCGGGCCCCGACCCGTCCGACGCCACCCCGAAGGAGAGCTTCCGGTCCCCGTGGTCCGTACCGCTGCGGAACGGTGTGTACGGGTAGAACGCGTCCGACACCAGCGGCGCCGCCGACGCCGGGAGCCGCCAGGAGACCGGGAGCCGGTGCTGCGGCAGCTCCGGATTGTGCGCGAGCAGCGTGGACACCGCGCTCGCGGAGGGGTCGTAGCTCAGCCCCGCCCACTGGTCCGCGCCCACGATGGAGAAGGGGTCCAGCTGTCCCGGGTCCCCGACGAACAGCGCCCGCTCGAACAGCCCGGCCACGGCCAGCAGCGCGTCCGAACGCATCTGGTACGCCTCGTCGACGATGGCGTGCCCCCACGGCTCCACGTTCTTCACGTGCGCCCACTTGGCGGCCGTCGAGATCACCACGTCGAGCCCGGCCAGATCGGCGGCCTTCGCGGACTTCGTGACGTTGGCGAGGCCGTCCAGGACCTTGTCGTACGGGTCGGAGTCGCTGCTGTGCAGCCGCCCCACCGGCAGCTCCGGGTCCTTCTCCGCGAGCCGTACGACCAGGTCGTCGACCTGGGCGTTCGTCTGCGCGATCACCATCAGCGGATGGCCGGCGGCGGCCAGCTCCAGGGCCGCCCGGACCACCAGCGTCGACTTGCCCGCCCCCGGGGGCGAGTCCACGACGACCCCCCGGCTGCCGCCGTGCAGGGTGTCGTCGAGGATCGCGCCGGTCGCACGGGCCGCCGCCGCGCCCGGATCGAAGACGGTGCTCACGGAAGGTCCTCCCGGATGGCAGTGGTCACAGCAGGTCCTCCGGGGTCACGGGGTCGGGTTGCTCCGCGCGCGTCGCGGCGTCCGCGCCCGGCGGCCCGCCGTGGGTCCACGGCGTATCGTCCGGATCCGGCAGCTTCGGCCCGCCGCGCTGGTCGTGCTCGAACAGGGTCCAGGAGATCCGCGCCCCGGGCTCCGGCACCGAACCGGGCGCGGGCTCCTTGCCCCGGCCCATCCGGTCCAGGATCCGCAGCACCAGCAGGCTTTCGCCGTCCTGGCCCGTCTCCTCCTCGGCCCGCACGAACTCCGCCGTCTGCGGCTTGCCCTCCAGCGTGCGGTAGACCTTCGTCCGCTCGCCCAGATGCGGCCGCTCGTCCGTGCGGACGGTGACCAGCGGGCGCGGCGACGGCCGCTTCGACTCGGTGTACGTCATCTCCACATCCGTCACCGTCGCGACGAACGCCTCGCCCGCGAGCCGCCGCCCCGCCAGCACCAGCGGATCGTCCAGCGCCTCCTGCGCCTCCAGCTGGGCCTGGGCGGTCTCCCGGGAGGCCAGCTTCTGTGCTGCCGTCACCGCGTCGTCGCGGCGCGGCTGCGGCGGCTCGCCCGAGCGCACCCGGTCGCGGTGCGCGGTGAACGACCAGCGGTCCCGGGTCCAGCGGTCCTCGGCCCGGGACCCCTCGGGCAGCTCCCGCAGCAGGTCGAGACCGCGCCAGACCGCATCCCAGGTCGGCAGCATGACCCGCGCCAGCAGCGAACGGATCTCCCGCTCGGCGCCGCTCAGCTCACCCAGGCGGGCGTCCGCGGCGAGCCCGTCCTCGGCGGACGCGAGGGCGGTGCGCGCCCGGTCGTACCGCTCGATCGCCGGGGCGAGGAGCCGGTTGTCGAAGTCCGGGTCGGTCGCCGGACCGGCCGGGGGACAGAGCAGCTGGCCCTCCGCGTCCCGGGCCAGCTCCGCCCGCAGCGCGGCCTCGGCCCCCGAGGAACCGGCCGGCGGGTCGATCCAGGACAGCAGCGCGCCCAGGTGCTGGTCCTCCAGACTGCTCTGCCCGGTCGCCCAGTGCCGGTTCAGCAGATCCGTGGCGGCCAGCAGCAGCGAGGAGCCGGGCACCCGGGCCCGCTCCCCGTAGTGCGTCAGCCAGCGGCCGAGCAGCGGCACCCGGGCCGGGGCCGGATACGGGGTGTCCGGGTCGTCCTCGGCGGTGCGGCGGAACCGCATGGACCGGCCCAGCAGCCGGACGAACTCGACGCCCGCCCGGCTCGGCACGATCAGCTGGCCCGCGTCCGTGCACAGCTCGACCTCGACCTTGGTCTTCCTGCCCGTCGCCGGATCGGTCTCGTTGCGCTCGGCGGGCTCGACGACGTCCGCGTACGCCTCGATGTGCGGCAGGACCGCCTCCGCCAGCTCGGCCAGGAACGCGAACCGCAGGTCCCGGTCCCGGGGCTGGGCGACGGCCAGCAGCCGGGGCGCCTCCCGGTCCGTGCCGACCAGCGCCCCGAGCGGGGCCCCGGCCTCACCGGCGGTGGTCAGCGGCACCAGCACCAGCGGCCGGTCGGTGAGATGCCGGTGGCGGACGGTCGCGAGCGGCTGGGCACGGCCGGTGTCGACGGCCTCCAGCCGGGCCAGGGTGGTGATCAGCGACATGCGGCCGCACCTTCCGGCGCTCCGGCGCGTGCGACGGAGGCGGCTTCCCCCGCCTCGGCCCGCAGGGCGGCGGCGCTCTCCAGGGCCTCGGCCCGCAGCGCGGCGGCCCGGCGCAGCGCCGCGACCGTCGGATCGGCTGGATCGCCCTCCTTGCCCGCGGCGGCGGCCAGCACCCCGGCCACCGTCGTCAGCCCGCCCAGCTCACCGCGCACACTCCGGCCCAGCGCCTCCACCGCCCCCTCGGCCCGGGACTTCGCCCGGCAGTGGAAGGCCAGCTCGCAGGCGGCCAGGCACTCCGGGGCGTACGCCGGTGGCACCGCCGCCACCGCCGCGTCCAGCTCCTCCGACGGGCACGCCGGATCGAACGTCGTCCCCTCCGGGAGCCCCGCCGCGATGTCCTCGATCCGGGTCAGCCGGGTCAGCTGCCGCCGGGTCACCGCACGCTGCTTGCGTACGTCCACGACGGATGCGGTCGGCAGGTTCGAGAAGTCCTTGGGGCAGACCAGCAGCACCCGCTGACCCACCTCCGCACCCTCCGTGACCGCCGCGACCCGCTCCAGCGCCAGCACGTACACCGCGGCCTGCCGGGCGGCGGCGCCGACCTTCGACGCGTCGGCCGACGCGTCGATCATGGGAAACGACTTGATCTCGACGACCGTCCACCGGCCGTCGGGGTGCACGACCACCGCGTCGGGCTCCAGATACGCGGGGGAGCCCGCCACCTCCAGGGCCAGCATCGGATGGTCCAGCAGTGCCCAGCCGCCCGCCGCCGTGGCCTCGCGCAGCGCGAGCGCGGTGCGCGCCGCCCGGCCCTCGGGACCGGCGGCGCTCAGATCGGGGGTCGCGACGTCCGGGCCGGGGGCGGCGGAGGGGCCGCCCAGGCGCTCGTACAGCAGACGCAGCAGCTCCGCGCCGCCGTCGGCCTTGACCTTCGCCTCGAAGGCGTTGCCCCGCATGAAGGCGAACTGGGACTGCCCGAAGGGGGCGGGCGAGCCGAGCGCGGTGGCCAGCACGCCCTTGTCCACCCCGGCGCCGTCCAGCAGGGCCCGCCGCTTGCAGCCGGGGTTGGCGGCGAGGGCGGCCAGGGCTCTGGCGTCGAGCGGATGCGGTGCGACGGACGGACCGCGCAGCTCAGCGAGCCGCTGCCGCAGCGTCGTCGCTCGCGTCCGCGTCGGCGGCGTCTCTGGCCGCCGGGCCGCCGACTGCCGTGCCGGGGGGATCTGCGGAGGTGGTCCGCTGGCCGGGGATTCGCTCACCCGGGGAAGTCTTGCACCCGGCACTGACATCCGGGGACACGGTCGCCGGAATCGACGCGACGGCGGCGCTCGCGCCGCCCTGCTTCCGGCCGCCGGCAAGACCGCCCGGCAGGACGCCGGCCAGCCGCGCCTTGGCCCCGTCGGCGAACCGGATGACGGGCTTGACCAGCAGGGCCCCGACGCCCATCACGGCCGCGCCCGCGACGGCGTCCAGGAAGTAGTGGTTGGCGGTGCCCATCACGACGATCGTGGTGATCAGCGGATAGGCGATTCCCGCCGCCCGTATCAGCGGGTGGCGGCCGTGCCGCCACAGCAGGATCCCGCACCAGAGCGACCAGCCGACGTGCAGGCTGGGCATCGCCGCGTACTGGTTGGTCATCCCGCTCAGGCCGCGCGGCGCGCTCGCACCCTCGCCCCACCAGCCGTACGCGCTGTACTGCGCCATCGTGTCGACGAAACCGTGGCTCGCGTCCAGCAGCCGGGGCGGGCAGGTCGGCATCAGCGTGAAGCCGACCAGCCCCAGCAGCGTGGAGTTCATCAGCCAGACCCGGGCCGCCCGGTACGCCGCCGATCTGCGCCGGAACATCCAGACGAGGACGGCCGGAGTGATGACGTAGTGCAGGGAGGCGTAGGCGAAGTCGGCGGGTATGCCGATGGACGGGGTGCTGGTGAAGAGACGGTTCAGGGGGTGCTCGGCGTTGAGGTACAGCGCCTGTTCGAACCGGAGGATCGCCAGTCCGTGGTCGACCGCCGTCGACACGTCGCCGCGCACCAGGAGGCGGCCCACGGAGTACAGCGCGTACACCACCGCGATCAGTGGCAGTTCCGTCCACCAACGGGGCCGATGACCGGTCGCGGGCGGCGCGGTGGCGTGCGGCATCCGGTAGCTCCCCCATGTTCATGCGGCCGACGACGAACGTTCAACCGTACGGCGGCGCCGTGCCACCGCGTCCCCCGGGGGTCCCCTTCCGGACGTCCCGTACGCAGCGCTCCCGCCGTGGCCCGTTCCGTGGCACGGGGGACTGCGCAGGGTGGGACGCCCGCCGGGCCCGGGAGGTTGCCTGGCGGGCCGGTGCGGGATGATGGAGGACCCAGCACCAGCGTTCCAGGGAGAGCCTTCATGGCACCGCGCATCCTGCTCGCCCGGCACGGCCAGACCCAGTGGTCGGTCCGGGGCAACCACACCGGCAGGACGGACATCCCGCTCCTCGACAGCGGGCGCGAGGGCGCGAAGCTGCTCGGCGAGCGGCTGCACCGGGCGCCGTGGGCCGGGCTGCCCGGGGTCGAGGTCCGCACCAGCCCGCTCGTCCGGGCCGCGGACACCTGCGACCTCGCCGGTTTCGGGGAGCGGGCGGAGCGGTGGGACGCGCTGATGGAGTGGGACTACGGAGCGTACGAGGGGCTGACCCCGGCCGAGATCAAGGCGGAGCGGCCGGACTGGCTGATCTGGCGGGACGGGGCGCCGGGCGGGGAGTCCGTCGCCGACGTCACCGCCCGTGCGGACGAGATCGTCGCGTGGGCGCGGTCCTCGGACCGGGACGTGCTGGTCTTCGCGCACGGCCACATCCTGCGGGCGCTGGGAGCCCGGTGGCTCGGTGAGGACCTGTCCTTCGGCGCGCGGATCCGCCTCGAGCCCACGTCATTGTCGGTTCTGGGCTGGGCGTACGGCCTGCCGGCCGTGGAACGCTGGAACGACACGGGCCACCTGGACCGCTGACCGGCTTTCGGAACCGTTCGCCGACGGGCGGGAGCTTCGCGGGCCCCGGGGACGGGGGAGACCCTGATGCGCACCCGGGAACGTGCTCCACGGTTCCGTCCTCCCTTGCCGGACGGGCTGGGTGGGTGCCGCTCGACGGGCTGGGGGCGGCGGCCCCGGTCGTCGCTCTACGGGCTCGATGCGTGGCGGGTCAGGAACGACGACACCTCCGGCGCCCCCGCCCGAGGGCCCAGCACACGCGCCGCGCCCGCCAGCATCCCCCGGATCCGCGACGACTGCACCCGGGTCAGCAGGTCCAGCACCTGGTGCCCCGTCGCCGCCGCCTCGTCCGCCCGGCCCGCCCGGGCCAGGTCACCCGTGAGCTGAGCCCGGTACAGGGCGAGGTTCCGGGTGAAGTGCGCGTCCTGGAGCACCACCGCCCGCCGCCCGTGCCGCGCCGCCCGGGACCAGTCGCCCAACGCCGACCAGCACTGCGCCTCCAGCAGCTCCAGTTCGGCCTCCCGGAAGAAGCTCATCCACTCGGGGTCGCCGGACGCGGGCCCGCGGTCGAACGCCGCCCGGGCCCGCCCGATCGCCCGGTCGCACCCCGTACGGTCACCGAGCCCCGCCCGGCCCCCCGCCTCCCGCAGCGCGAGCAGCGCCAGCAGCCGGGGCGACCCCAGCGTGCGGGCCGCCCGTTGACCGGCCTCCGCGGCCCGTACCGCCTCGCGCGGCCGCCCCGCGTCCCGGGCCAGGAAGGACGTGTTGCAGAACGCGTGGGCCTCGAGACCCGCGTCCCCCGCCAGCCGCGCCGTGGCCAGTGCCTCCGCGTAGTGCGAGCGGGCGTCGTCGAAGCGGCCCGAGTCATGGGCCAGCCACCCCACCGAGATGGCCAGCTCGCCCGCGCCCGCGTGGAGCCGGTCCGAGGTGGTGCGCCGCGCGGTGCTCCCGGCGTCCAGCAGCTCGTACGCCGCGCGGAGCGGCTGTGCGGCCCGCCGGTAGAGCCCGTCCGCGCCGTGCCGGTCGTCCAGCAGCCGGATCTGGCGTACGGCCTTCTCGACGGCGATCACCTCCGCCTCGCCGACCCGGCGCTGCGTGGGCAGAGAGACCCGGGCGGCGGAGGCGGGCGCCCCGCCGAGACCCAGGGAAGCGGCCGCCACCGTGGCGGTGCCGCTCGTCATGAACACGCGACGCAGCACGTCGCTCTCCTCGGGGATGTCGTCGGGATCGGTGTCGCGGGGCGACGGGGCGGCCGTGGGCGGGCACGGAGGCGGGGGTTCCGATACGACCCGGGCGCCCCGGCCCCGTACGCTCTCGCGGGCGGAGAACCCCAGGTCGGTCAGGGAGGAGCCGGGGAACATGTGCAGGAAGACGCGTTCGTAGGCGTAGTTGGGGCAGCGGATCTCCCCGGACTCCACGCGTCCGATGTACCGGGCGTCGCACGCGACCTGCTCCCCGATCTCCCGGGCCGCTCTGCGGACGGCCGCCGCGAACTCCCCGGCGGAGCGCCGGCCGCGCAGCTGACGGAAGGCGAGGTTGGGAACTGCCCCTGTCGACGCCATGTCCGGCCCCTCTCTGGTGCAGGCCGGGGGTCGTGCCACCCGGCGTCCCCGGGTCTCCCCGGTCGCCCCGGCCTCCCCGGAGTTCCGGTGTCCCGGCGGAGCAAGAACGTACCTGCTGTGACGAGTCGCACACACAGCGTTTCGGTGCGAAATCGGTCATACCGCCCGTGATCCGCCATGAACTGCCACCCTTTGCGGCGGTGTGAGCCCGTAGCCCTTGACGCGCCCGCGCGTTGGTCCCTGCGGAGACGGAGTGTGGCTCCGTTCGGCGATGAGAGGAGGGGTTCCCTTGTTGCACCTCGGCAGGGAGACCGGCTCACGGACGACCGCGACGACCCCCGCCCCGGCGGGCCCGCCCCTGGACCTCGTCACGGTCCCGGCGCGGCAGGGCCTCGAAGCAGTCGACATCCTCCGCCGCGGCCGGTACCAGGAGGCCGTCGGCCCGGTCCTGCACGACGGGACGTGCGACACCCTCGGCTTCCTCGTACCGCCGGGCACCGCCGACGGCTGGGACGTACCCGGCAGCGCCTGTACGCGGACCGACGGCCGCGGGCTGCGCATCCCGACCGAGCCGCCGGTCTCCGGATCCGGCTGGCTGCTCCCGCCCGCCGAGGACGCCCCGGTCACCGATCCGGCCGTGCTGCGCGCCGCCCTCGACCAGGCGGCCCGGCTGATCGAGGCGGCCGACAGCTGTCGCTGAGCCCATAATGGCCGGACGGGCGGAACACCTCCGCGCGTCTCCGCCAGGCCGGCGACCCCGGGCCCCCACCAGCAAGGACCAGCGAACGTGGCACGTCGAGGAACGCCGGGCCGGGGCAAGGGGAAAGGCGCGGAGAAGGCCGCCACCGGGAGCGCGAAGGCCAAGGGCCGTCAGGAACGCCCGGGCTCCGGGCGCGGCGGGGGCCGGGGTGAGCGCGAAGCCGTCTCCCGGCCGGTCGGCGGCGGCGTCGCCGAGCTCCGGCCCGACCGTGAGCGCCCGCACGGCTGGACGCTCCTGATCGACAACGCCCCGCAGTCCCACGTGGACCTCGACGACCCCACGTACCTGTCGTTCGCCTACCAGCGCCGCCTCGGCCACATCATCGACCTCGCCGCGCCCCCGCTCCAGCCGCTGCACGTCCTGCACCTGGGCGGCGGCGCGTTCACCCTCGCCCGGTACACCGCCGCCACCCGGCCCCGCTCCACCCAGCAGATCGTCGAACTCGACGCGCCGCTCGTCCAGTTCGTCCGCGACCACCTGCCGCTGGACCCCCAGGCCCGCGTCCGGGTCCGGGCGGCCGACGCCCGCGAAGGGCTCGGCAGATTCCCCGACGGCTGGGCCGACCTGGTCATCGCGGACGTGTTCGGCGGGGCCCGTACCCCCGCCCACCTCACCTCCGCCGAATTCCTCGGCGAGGTACGCCGGGTGCTGAAACCCGAGGGGCGCTACGCCGCCAACCTCGCCGACGGGCCCCCGCTCGCCCATCTGCGCGGCCAGGTCGCCACTGCCGCCGCCGTCTTCCCCGAACTGGCGCTGGCCGCCGACCCGGTGGTGTGGCGGGGCCGCCGCTTCGGCAACGCGGTCCTGCTCGCCTCCGCCCTGCCGCTCCCGGTCGCGGAGTTCACCCGGCGGGTGGCGAGCGATCCGCACCCCGGCCGGGTCGAACACGGCCGTGCGCTCACCGACTTCACCGGCGGTGCGGCCGTCGTCACCGACGCGGCGGCCAAGCCGTCGCCCGCGCCCCCGCCGTCCGTCTTCGAGAACCCCTGACCGGGCCACCACGGCCTACGGTTCGACGACCTGCACCGTCGGCGGCGTCCCGTTCCAGGTGCAGAACACCGAATACGTCGTGCCGTTCGTCCCGCCCCCGTCGCTGAAGTCCACCCGGATCCAGGCGTCGTTCGTCCACACCTGCATCGACCAGCCCGGCTCGGGCGTCGCCGAGACCAGCTTCGCCGAGTCGGCGCCCAGCTCGAACACCACCCGGCCGCCGTCGGTCCGATAGCCCTTCACCCGGCCCGAAGCCTTCGCCGGAGTCGTCCGCGCGGGCGGCTTGGCCGACGGCGTACGCGAAGGGCTCGGGGCCGACTTCGAAGGGCGTGCGCCGCCGGTGCTCGGCGAGGCGGGGACGGAGGGGGAGGGCGACGTCCGGTGCGTCGAGGAGACGAGCGGTGCCTCGGTGCTCTGCCCGATGCGCTGAGGAGCCCCCGCGCCCACCGAGATCGGCACGGCGCGGGGCGGGTCGTACGCCGTCCCCGTCATGACCGTGTGCACACCCCACCACGAGAGCGTGACCGCCGCGCCGGTGGCGAGCGACCACGCCAGCGCGTGTACGAGTCCTCGTTGCATCGGGCACATCCTGCACCACCCGGCCCGCTCCTGGAACCGCGCGGTCCGCTCCGGACCCCCCAAGGGCCCGGCACGGACCGCCTCGGAATCCGTCGCGCCGACGGGGCGAACGCCCTTCTCCGGCCTTTGCGGAGGATTCCGACGGGGCCGGGACCGGGCCCCTCGCCATGGCGTACGGTGCCGCCCATGGCAAGTGTGCTCGTGGTCGAGGACGACCAGTTCGTACGTTCCGCCCTCATCCGGCACCTCAGTGAGGCCTCCCACACGGTACGGAGCGTGGGCACCGCGCTCGAAGCGCTGCGCGAGGTCGCGCACTTCCGCTTCGACGTGGTCATCCTCGACCTCGGGCTGCCCGATCTGGACGGGGCGGAGGCGCTGAAGATGCTGCGGTCCATCACCGACGTCCCCGTCATCATCGCCACCGCCCGGGACGACGAGAGCGAGATCGTCCGGCTGCTCAACGACGGCGCCGACGACTACCTGACGAAGCCGTTCTCCGTCGAGCACCTCTCCGCCCGGATGGCCGCCGTGCTCCGCCGCTCGCGCGCCGCCGGGGGCGAGGCGCCGCCGCCCCGGGTCCTCCGCGTCGGCGGGCTCTCCATCGATCCGCTGCGCCGCAGCGCCGAACTGGACGGGGCCGAACTCGACCTGACCCGGCGCGAGTTCGACCTGCTCACCTTCCTGGCCGGGCGGCCCGGCGTGGTCGTCGCCCGCAAGGAGCTGCTGGCCGAGGTCTGGCAGCAGTCCTACGGCGACGACCAGACCATCGACGTCCACCTCTCCTGGCTGCGCCGCAAGCTCGGCGAGACCGCCGCCCGCCCGCGCTACCTGCACACCCTGCGCGGCGTCGGCGTGAAACTCCAGCCGCCGGCCGGCGCCCCGGACGCCGGTGCGCCGGTCACGGAGCCGCCCGCATGAGATGGGCCCTGGTCAAGGTCTGCCTGGCGGTCACCGCGATGGTCGTCATCGCCTTCGCCGTACCGCTCGGACTCGTCATCCGGGAGATGGCCAGCGACCGGGCCTTCTCCGACGCCGAACGCCAGGCCGGGACGATCGCCCCGACCCTCTCCATCACCACCGACCGCGAGGAGCTGACCCGGGCCGTCCTGTCCACCGAACCGGGCGACCGGGGCCACCTCGCCGTCCACGTTCCGGCCCCCGGGAAGGCGGCGGACGGAACCGGCGGCGAGGCGCTGGACATCGGCACCCGGCGCGCCACGCCCAAGGACGTGGAGACCGTGCGCAAGGCCGGACGGGCCTCCATCACCGAGGTCGCCGGCGGGTTCGCGCTCCTCCAGCCGACCGCGCTGAGCACCGGCGAGATCGCCGTCGTCGAGGTGTTCGTCCCCGAGGGCGAGGTCTCCCACGGGGTCGCCACCGCCTGGCTGATGCTGGCGGGCGTCGGCGTCGCCCTGATCGTCGGCTCCGTCGCGGTCGCCGACCGGCTCGGCGTGCGGATGGTGCAGCCCGCCCAGCGCCTCGCCGGGGCCGCCCAGGACCTGGGGGAGGGGCGCCTCGGCACCCGGGTCCCCGAGGAGGGGCCCACGGAACTGCGGTCCGCCGCCGTCGCGTTCAACTCCATGGCCGACCAGGTCGTCCAGCTCCTGGCCAACGAACGCGAGCTGGCCGCCGACCTCTCGCACCGGCTGCGCACCCCGCTCACCGTGCTCCGGCTGAACGCCGCGTCCCTCGGCGAGGGCCCGGCGGCCGAACAGACCCGGGCGGCGGTCCAGCAGCTGGAGCACGAGGTCGACACGATCATCCGCACCGCCCGCGAACAGCGCCCGCAGACCCAGGGCGGGCAGGCGGAGGCGGGCTGCGACGCCTCCGAGGTGATCCGCGAACGCATGGGCTTCTGGTCGGCGCTAGCCGAGGACGAGGGCCGCGAGGTGCGCCTCGCGGGAGTCGGCCGTACGGTACGCATCCCCGTCGCCCGGACCGAACTGGCCGCCGCGCTCGACGCGTTGCTCGGCAACGTCTTCCGCCACACCCCCGAGGGGACCGCCTTCGCCGTCGACGTCCACCACAGCGGCGACGCGGTCATCGTCCTCGTCTCCGACGCCGGCCCGGGGATCGACGACCCGAAGGCGGCCCTGGCCCGGGGCACGAGCGGGCGCACCGGGGCGAGCGGCTCCGTCGGCTCCACGGGCCTCGGCCTGGACATCGTGCGCCGGGTCGCCGAGTCCACCGGCGGGGACCTGCGCATCGGCCGGTCCGTCCTCGGCGGCACCGAGGTCCGGATCTGGATCGGCCTGCACGGCAACCGCGCCGAGCGCGGCCGGCGCGGCCACGGCCGCCGGGTGGGCCGCCGGATCGGGTGGCGGCGGCGGAAGGACGCCCGGACCACGACCGGCCCGGGGGCCCAGCATTAACCGGCTCCGATGCGTTCCTTAAGCGGAACCTAAGAACACCCGCCCCTGTCCGTAACGCCCGCTTCGCCCGTTGCGCAGGCGCTAGCGTTCTTCCTGAAGCAACCCCGGGAAGTCGTCGAACCCCCACCTCCCCCGGGGCCCCCACGTCGGCCCCCGCCGCCACCGTTCGCCCCGGTGGCGGCGGGGACACCGGCTCCCCCGACCGCCGTACCGGACCAGGCAGGCCCCATCGCCGTACCGGACACGCACGCCCCCCCACCGCGCGTCCCGGCCGGACCCCACCCCACCCCACCTCCGGCCGGGACGCGTTCCGCCCCGGGCCCCGAAGATGTCCTCAGACGCCGGACGGGCCGGAAGTGCCGCCCGCCCGCCACTCCTCCGCGTACGCGTCGAAGATGGCCCGCAGATGGTGGCCGATCTTCAGGTAGTCCAGGTCGTCCAGGTTGGCCAGCGACACCCGTACCGACCACTGAGGCCCGTCGAAGCCGCCGCCGTTGAGCAGGACGACGGAGGTCTGCTCGGCCAGCCGGAACAGCGGGTCCACCGGCTCGTAGTTCCGCTCCAGGAATTCGGCGAACGGCCTTCCGTGGACCCGCTCCGCCTCGGCCAGCAGATCCAGTTCGATGTAGTACGCCGCCCGCTTCGGGTCCTCCGAGATCTTCATGTGCGCGCCCTCCAGCAGGAGTTCGAGCCGCTGCCGCACGATCGCCCGGATCCGGTGCTTGTACGCCTGTCCCTCGTCCAGCATGTCGAAGAGCGAGAACAGCGCCATCATCACCTGTTGCGGCAGCGAGAGCCCCGCCGTGTGGTTCAGTGCCACCTGTCGGGAGTCCGCCACCATCCGGTCGATGAACCGCATCTTCTCCGGCTCCAACGCCAGCGAGCCGTAACGCCTGTTGAGCCGATCCTTCTGCTCCTGGTCCTGCTCCGCCAGCATCGCGTCGATCACGTTGTCGTCGTGCAGCGCGATCACCCCGAGCCGCCAGCCGGTCGCCCCGTAGTGCTTGGAGTAGGAGTAGACGAGGAGGGTGTTGCGCGGCAGGTCGGCCGCGAGCGAGCGGAAGCCCTCGACGAAGGTCCCGTACACATCGTCGGTCACGATGATCAGGTCGGGGTTGTGGCCGTTCACGATGGACACGATCTGCTCGGAGACCCGTGAGGAGAGCGCCAGCGAGGGCGGGTTGCTCGGATTCACGCAGCAGACCAGCTTGATCGAGGGGTCCGCGAGCTTCGCGATCTCCTCCTCCGGGTAGCGCCACTGCCGCACCCCGGTCTCGGTGAACAGGCTCGCCTCCACGTGCACCACGTCGAAGTCGTACGTGTCCAGCTCGGGGATCTCCAGGTACGGGGTGAACACCGGCACCATCAGGGCGATCCGGTCGCCCTTGCGGAGGATCCCGTTCTTCACCAGCGAGTCGAAGATGTAGCACATCGCCGCCGTGCCGCCCTCGGTCGCGAACAGGCTCAGCGTCTGTCCCTCCGGCGGCCGGTGGTCGAACATCTCGTCCGCGACATAGCCGCGCACGATCTCCTCGGTGTGGCGCAGGATCCGGTCCGGCACGGGGTAGTTGTCCCCGATCGAGGAGTCCGCCAGCTCGTGCAGGAGCGCCTCCCGGTCGAAGCCGAACCGCTTCACCGCCAGGTCCACGCTCGCCTTCAGCAGCTCGATGCCCGGCAGCTCCGGATGCGTACGGACGAAGTGGTCGAAGCGCTCCGCACACCCCGCCTCCTCCGGCATGCCGCCCAGGTGGTCGGCCGTCCACACCCGCCGGGACTCCGAGATCGCGAAGTAGCCGAGCGCGTGGTACGCCTCGCGGGGGCCGGTGGCGACCCAGTTCGGGTTGCCCCGGCCGGCGTTGAGCATGGCCCGGGTCGTCTTCCCCTTCTGGCCCGGCCGGTCGCTCTGCGCGTCCGTCGCGATCCGGATGAACGTGTCCTTCAGCTCGAAGGGGGAGAGCTGGGCGTAGGACCGGATCTGGTCACGGCTGAGGCTGGTCTTCGGCATGGTGGTGTCCGTTCCGTACGGGGCGGGGGCGCGAAGGGCGGTCACGTCAGGACCCCAGGACGCCGACCAGGATCGGCCCGGTCAGCGGCAGCAGGAAGTTGGAGAGCGTGTACGTGATCGTGTAGCCGAGAAGCGGGACGGAGCTCTGGGCCACCTGGGTGATGGAGGTGATCGCCGGGGTCGAGCACTGCTGGCCGGCGATGGCGCCGATCAGGAGCGGCTTCTCGATCTTCAGCAGCTTGGTCCCGACGATCAGCGAGATCGTCGCCGGGACCAGCACCATGGCGATGCCCGCGAACGGCAGCAACGCCCCGTACTCCTTCAGCAGCGGCCAGGCCTGCGGGCCCGCCGCCAGTCCCGTACAGGCGATGAAGACGGCCAGACCCATGTCCTTGAGCGTGGTCGCGGCCTGCGGCGGGAACGCTCCGAAGGTCTGGCTGCGGGAGCGGAACCAGCCGAAGACCAGACCCGAGATGAGACAGCCGCCGCCGGTGCCGAGCGACATCGGGACATCGCCGAGCTTGACGACGATCTGGCCGAGCAGCGATCCCGCCACGATGCCGAAGCCGAGGTAGACGAAGTCGGTGGCGTCGTTCTTGACCACCGCGCCGAGCTTGGCGACCAGCCGGTTCAGTCCGCCGCGGGCGCCGACGAGGGTGAGGACGTCGCCCCGGGCGAGGACCGTCTCCCCGCTGGCGGGCAGATGCTGGTCGTTGCGGAGCACATCGGTGATGTACACGCCGTCCTTGCGGAACTCCGGGTGCCGCTTCTCCAGCCGGTCGATGGTCGCGCCGACCGTCTCCTTCTCGGTGACGGCGACCTGGCTGGTGGCCAGCGGGGTGTCGAGTCCCGGCACGGCCGGGGTCTCCGGGCCGATCTCCCGGCCCGCGTCGATGATCGCCGCCCGCACCCCGACCACCTGGACCAGGTCGCTGAGCGTCAGCTTCAGGCCGGGGGAGGGCGTCAGCAGCCCGCTGCCGCGCTTGACGCCCTCGACGGTGATCCGGCCGCCCATGGCGCTCTGGAGATCACCGACGGTCCGGCCGTCCGCCCGCGTCACCAGATACGTACGACCGACCGTGCCGGGCAGCGCCTCGCGCTCGTCGGACTCCAGACCTGCCTGCCCGCCGCGCATCTTCTCCCACAGCTCGCGCGAGGCGTCCGCCAGGTTGATGCGCAGCAGCATCGGCATGATCTGGCTGGTGAACAGCACGATCGTGATCAGGCCGAAGAGATAGCAGACGGTGTAGGCGGTGGCCACATGCCCCTGGTACCGGGTGATCTGCTCGGAGGTCAGATCGCTGAGCTTCCCGATCGCCTCGCTGGCCGTGCCCACGACGGCGGACTCGGTGGCCGCGCCCGCGAGGATGCCGGAGGCCGTGCCCACGTCCAGGTCGAAGGCCTTGGCCAGCCCGAACGCGATGCCGAGGACGCAGACCAGCTCGATCAGGCAGAGCGCGAAGAAGCGCAGGCTCCTGCGGTTGAGGTTGGCGAAGAACTGCGGTCCTGCCAGGTAGCCGAGCGAGAAGATGAACAGCGCGAAGAAGACCGTTTTGACGTCGTCGTCGACGCTGACGTGGCGGGTGCCGATCAGCAGCGACACGATCAGGGTGCCGCAGATACCGCCGAGTGTGATCGGGCCTACGCGGAGCTTACCGACGAGATAGCCGGCCGCGAGGCAGAAGAAGAGGGCCAGTTCGGGATGGTCGCGCAGGACGCCCATCTCGCCTCACTCACCGGGGCCGGGGTCGGCGACCAGGATGATCAAAAGGAGCATAAGGGAGAAATTAGCAGGGGCGATGTCCACCGGCACCTCGCCCGGCCCCTGGGTGCCCCCTTCACCTTCCGACGGGAGGGCTGTCCGGAACCCCCCTCCGTGACGCGCCGGACATCCCTCGGCAACGGAATCGTCTTCAACTCTTGACACCCACCCCCTGGAGGCAGGAACCTTCCGGCATCGATGCATGGGAGCGCTCCCATGCGCCATTGCCGGATCCCCGGAACAAGGAGCAGTGGAATGCGCATCACCCGCAGCGTTGCCGGTCGACGCCACAGAACCGCCCTCGTGGCCAGCACGGGCCTCACGGTCACAGCCCTCCTCCTCACCGGATGCGGCGGCTCGTCCGACTCGGACAAGGGAGCCGACGCGAACGGCAACATCACGCTGACCGTCGCCGACTTCGGGCAGTTCGGCTACAAGGAGGCCGGACTCTTCGAGAAGTACCACGAGCTGAACCCGAAGATCACGGTCAAGGAGGACACCACCGCCGAGGAGAAGAACTACTACCCCAAGCTCCTCCAGCAGCTGAACTCCGGCAGCGGCCTCGCCGACGTCCAGGGCATCGAGGTCGGCCGGATCAAGGAGATCGTCGACACCAAGGCGGACTCCTTCGCCGACCTCTCCAAGGTCATCGGCGTGGACGAGTGGGTGTCCTGGAAGGCGAAGCAGGCCACCGCCCCCAGCGGCGCGGTCATCGGCGCGGGGACCGACATCGGCCCCATGTCCCTCTGCTACAACCGCGAACTGTTCGAGAAGGCCGGGCTGCCCACCGAACGGGACGAGGTGGCGAAGCTGACCGAGGGCGGCTGGGAGGCCTACCTCGCCCTCGGCGAGCAGTACAAGAAGAAGGCCCCCGCCGGCACGTACTTCATGGACTCCGCGAGCGCCATGTTCAACGCCGTGGTCAGCTCCAGCCCCGAGCAGTACTACGACGCGGACGGCAAGCCGGTCTACGAGACGAGCGCCAGCGTCCAGAAGGGCTGGGACCTCGCCGCCCAGGCCGCGTCCAAGAAGCTGACGCAGGGCCTGGCCCAGTTCGAGGACCAGTGGCAGGCGGCCCTGCGCAAGAGCACCGTGGCCACCGTCGTCTGCCCCGCCTGGATGGCCGGCCAGATCTCCACGTACGCCGGTGACGCCAACAAGGGCAAGTGGGACATCACCAGCGCCCCCGGCGGCACCTCCGCCAACTGGGGCGGCTCCTTCCTCGCCGTCCCCAAGTCCGGGAAGAACGTGGACGAGGCCGCCAAGCTCGTCAAGTGGCTGACCGCCCCCGAGCAGCAGGCCGCCGTCTTCAAGGCGATCGGCGTCTTCCCGTCCAACAAGGGCGCGTACGAGCTGCCCGACGTGAAGAACGCGACCCTGCCGTACTTCAACAACGCCCCCATCGGCCAGATCTACGCCGACGGCGCGAAGTCCATCCCCGAGGCGGTCCTCGGCCCGAAGGACGGCGTGATCAAGGACTCCATCTCCACCCAGATCAACAACATGGAGCAGCGCGGCACCAGCCCCGACAAGGCCTGGGACGCGGCCGTCCGGACGATCGAAAAGGCCATCGGCTGACCTGATCCGGGCCCTCATCGCCCCCCGGGGCGGGCGGCAGCTGTCCCGCCCCCGCCCGCCCCGGCCCGCCCGCCCGACTCCCCAGCCGCCCCCAGGGAAGGACTCCCCGCCCGTGGCAACCTCGACCCCCACCCGGGACGCGGACGCGCAAGCGCCCCGCACATCGAAGAAGGAACCGACCCCCGAGCGGCGGCAGTTGTGGCGCAGCCGGCTGTGGCGGTTCGACGACAAGGCGTCCCCGTACGCCTACATCGCCCCGTTCTTCCTGATCTTCGGGGCCTTCGGCCTCTATCCGCTGCTCTACACCGGCTGGATCGCCCTGCACCGGGTCTCGATGACCGGTCTGGACTCGATGGAGTGGGTCGGCTGGGAGAACTTCGACAAGATCCTCAACGACCCCGAGTTCTGGACGTCGGTCAGCAACACCTTCCTGATCGGCGTCATCTCGACCGTCCCGCAGCTCCTGATGGCCCTGGGCCTCGCCCATCTCCTCAACTACCGCCTGCGGGGCAGTACGTTCTGGCGCACGATCATCCTCACCCCGTACGCCACCTCCGTCGCCTCGGCGGCCCTCGTCTTCGCCCTGGTGTTCCGGGCCGACGGCGGACTGCTCAACTGGACGCTCGGCCTCGTCGGCTTCGACCCGGTCAACTGGGCCAACGGGCACTGGACGTCGAAGCTCGCCATCTCGATCATCGTCATCTGGCGGTGGACCGGCTACAACGCGCTGATCTACCTGGCGGCCATGCAGGCGGTCCCCAACGACCTCTACGAAGCGGCCTCGTTGGACGGGGCGTCGCGCTGGCAGCAGTTCCTCAAGGTCACCATCCCCTCCCTGCGCCCGACGATCCTGTTCACCATCGTCATCTCCACCATCGGCTCCATGCAGCTCTTCGGTGAACCGCTGCTGCTGGAGGGCGGTGCGCTGGGCGCCACCGGCGGCAACGAGAACCAGTACGAGACGCTCAGCATCTACCTCTACAACTACGGCTGGAACCTCGGACATCTCGGCCCCGCCGCCGCCGTCGCCTGGGCGATGCTCGCCCTCCTGCTGCTCATCGCCGCGGCCAACTGGATCGTCGGCCGATTCTTCCGCACGTCCGCGGTCCGACCGGGAGCGCCTTCATGACCCTGACCAGCCCCACGCCGACCACCCCCGTGAAGCTCGCGCCGACCCCGAGGAGCGGCGGGCCCTCCCGTCCGAGCCGCTTCCGGATGGGCGCCGGACAGCATCTGAAGGGCGGCCCGTTCGCCTACGCCGCGCTCGCCGTCGTCGGCTTCGGCTCCCTGCTGCCGCTGTACTGGACCCTGGTCGCGGCCTCCCGCACCCAGGACGAAGTCCTCGCGTCCACCCCGCCGTTCTTCCCCGGCGGAAAGCTGATCGAGAACGTCCAGACCGCATGGGAGCAGGCCAACCTCGGCAAGGCGATCCTCAACAGCGTCATCGTCTCGTCCTCGATCACCCTCGCCACGCTCTTCTTCTGCACGCTCGCCGGCTACGCGTTCGCCAAGATGCGCTTCCGGGGCCGTGGTTGGCTGATGACCGCGGTCATCGCCACCCTCACCATCCCGCCGCAGCTCAGTGTCGTCCCGCTGTTCATGATGATGTCCGGCCTCGGCTGGGGCGGTCAGCTCGAATCGGTGATCTTCCCGACCCTGGTGAGCGCCTTCGGGGTGTTCTTCATGCGCCAGTACCTGATCGAGGCCCTGCCGTACGAGCTGATCGAGGCGGCCAAGATCGACGGCGCGAACAACTTCCGTATCGTGCGCAGCGTGGTGCTGCCGGTGGCCCGGCCCGCGATGATGGTGCTCGGGATGCTCACCTTCGTCCAGGCGTGGAACGACTTCTTCTGGCCCTACCTGGCCCTCAACCAGCAGAACCCGACCCTTCAGGTCGCCCTCGGCCAGCTCAGCGCCTCCTACACCCCCGACCAGTCCATCGTGATGGCGGGCGCGCTGATCAGCACACTGCCGCTGCTGGTGGTGTTCGTCCTCTTCGGCAAGAAGATCGTCGGCGGCATCATGTCCGGCGCGGTCAAGGGCTGACCACTCCCGCTTACCCCTCCTCCTTTCCCCGCCTTCTCACCTCTCAGGGAGCGCTCCCGCATGACAGCCGTCCGACCCGACACGGTCCCGCAGCAGGTACCCGCCGCCCAGGCCCCCTTCCCGACCGGCTTCCTGTGGGGCGCGGCCACCGCCGCCTACCAGGTGGAGGGCGCGGCCGCCGCGCGGGGCCGCACCCCCTCCATCTGGGACACCTTCAGCCACACCCCCGGCAAGGTCCTGAACGGCGACACCGGGGACGTGGCCGCCGACCACTTCCACCGCTACCGCGACGACGTCGCCCTGATGAAGCGCCTCGGCCTCCAGGCGTACCGCTTCTCCGTCTCCTGGTCCCGGGTCCAGCCCACCGGCCGGGGCCCCGCGATCGAACGCGGCCTGGACTTCTACCGCTCGCTCGTCGACGAGCTGCTGGCCGCCGGCATCAAGCCCGTCGCCACCCTCTACCACTGGGATCTGCCGCAGGAGTTGGAGGACGCGGGCGGCTGGCCCGAACGGGCGACGGCCGAACGGTTCGCGGACTACGCGGCCATCATGGCCCGCGCGCTCGGCGACCGGGTCTCGATGTGGACGACGCTGAACGAGCCCTGGTGCTCGGCCTTCCTCGGCTACGGCTCCGGGGTGCACGCCCCCGGCCGCACCGAACCGGCCGCCGCGCTGCGGGCCGCCCACCACCTCAACCTCGCCCATGGCCGGGCGACCGAGGCGCTGCGCGCGAACCTCCCCGCTGCCGCGCAGACCTCGGTCACCCTCAACCTCCACCAGGTGCGCCCGCTGACCGACAGCGCGGCGGACGCGGACGCGGCCCGCCGGATCGACGCGGTCGGCAACCGGGTCTTCACCGGTCCGATGCTGAAGGGCGCCTACCCGGAAGACCTGCTGGCCGACACCGAGCGCATCGTGAACTGGGACGGCCTGATCCACGAGGGCGACCTCGACGCCATCGCGGCCCCCATCGACGTCCTCGGCGTCAACTACTACACACCCACCATCGTCTCGACCCCCGCGGACGGCGCCGGGGACACCCGCAACGACGGTCACGGCAGCAGCGACCACTCCCCGTGGCCCGGCTCCGAGCACGTGGCCTTCCACCTGGCCGAGGGCAAGCCCCGTACCGCCATGAACTGGTCGGTCGACCCGAACGGTCTGCACGCCCTCCTCATGGACGTCGCGCGCGAACATCCGGACCTGCCGCTGATGGTCACCGAGAACGGTGCCGCCTTCGACGACGCCCCCGACGCGGACGGCAGGGTCCACGACCCCGAGCGGATCGCCTATCTGCACGGCCACCTGGAGGCGGTCCGCCGGGCGGTGGCCGACGGGGCCGACGTGCGGGGCTACTTCCTCTGGTCCCTGATGGACAACTTCGAGTGGGGCTACGGCTATGCGAAGCGTTTCGGCGCGGTGTACGTCGACTACGAGACCCAGCGCCGTACACCGAAGTCCAGCGCCCTCTGGTACGGCGACGTGATCGCCCGTCACGCGCTGCCCCCGCAGGCCTGACCCTTTCGTCAGCAGTGGGCCCGGTCATCCCCGTGACCGGGCCCACCGCCGTTTCGCCACCCCGTTTGGGAGCGCTCCCATTACCCTGTCCGTACGCTCGTCGAGGTGATCGGTCCAGGACTTGGATTGACGTTACGGCTGTGAGAAATTGACCGGGAACGGGGAGGCGGCCATGGCGGCAGCGCGAGTACGGAGCGGCGGGCGGCCCACGCTCGAAGAGGTGGCGGCACGGGCCGGCGTCGGCCGGGGCACCGCCTCGCGGGTCATCAACGGCTCGCCCCGGGTCAGCGACGCGACCCGGCAGGCGGTCGAGGCGGCCGTGGCCGAGCTGGGATACGTCCCCAACCGCGCCGCCCGCGCCCTGGCGGGCAACCGCACCGACGCCATCGCCCTGGTGGTGCCCGAGCCGGAGACCCGCTTCTTCGCCGAACCGTACTTCTCCGCCATAGTGCGCGGCGTCGGGGCCGCCCTGGCCGACACCGAGATGCAACTGCTCCTCACCCTCGTCGGCAACGACCGCGAGCGCCGCCGTCTCGCCCAGTACCTCACCGCCCACCGCGTCGACGGGGTCCTCCTGGTCGCCGTGCACGCGGACGACCCGCTGCCGGAGCTCCTGGAGCAGCTGGGCATGCCCTGTGTGATCAGCGGCGCCCGGCACGCGGCCGAGACGCTGCCCTCGGTCGACTCCGACAACTTCGAGGGCGCGCGTGCCGCCGTGGAGCACCTGGTCTCCCGGGGCCGCCGCCAGGTGGCCACGATCACCGGCCGCCTGGAGGTGTACGGGGCCCAGCGCCGCCTGGACGGCTACCGCGCGGCGGTCGCCGCCGCCGGGCTGGCCCCCGACGAACGCCTCATCGCCCCCGCCGACTTCACCGAGGAGGGCGGCGCGGGGGCCATGCGCGACCTCCTGGCCCGCCGCCCCGAGCTGGACGCGGTCTTCGTCGCCTCCGACGTGATGGCCGCCGGTGCCCGTCAGGTCCTGCGCGAGGCGGACCGCCGCATTCCCGAGGACGTGGCCCTGGTCGGCTTCGACGACTCGGTCGTCGCCCGCCACATGCACCCGGCCCTCACCAGCGTCCGCCAGCCGATCGAGGAGATGGGCCGCCGCATGGCCCAGCTCCTCCTGGACGAGATCGCGGGCCGCACCCCGGGCGACGAGCGCCCCTCGGTGGTCCTGCCCACGGAGCTGGTGGTCCGCGACTCGTCGTGACGGAGCGCCGGTACGCCCGGGCTTCCGCTCACCGGCCGCTCACCGGCCGTCGGCTCCGGGGCCGTCGCCCGCCTCCAGCGCCAGAAGGTACTTCTTGGCGTCGACCCCGCCCGCGTATCCGGTGAGCGTTCCCGTCGATCCCACGATGCGGTGGCAGGGCAGCACCACGCACAGCGGATTCGCGCCGAGCGCGGTGCCCACGGCCCGGGCGGCGCGCGGCCGGTCCAGCGCCCGGGCCAGCGCGCCGTACGTCGCCGTGCTCCCGTACGGGACGAACGCCTCCAGGCTCGACACCGTCTCCCGGCTGAACGGAGTGGCCAGGCACAGGTCCAGCGGGAGGCCGAAGGAGCGCAGCCGCCCGGTGAGATACGCGTCCAGCTGGGCGCCGGCCTCGTCGAGGACGGCCCGGCGCGCACCCCCGCCGTCCTGACCGTCCCGCCCGGCCTCCCGCAGACCCGCGCGGGCGAGCCGGGCCCGGACCTCGGCCAGGGGCTGGAAGCCGCAGTAGACCAGCGCGTCCGCGGTGGCGGCGAGTCTCAGGTCGCCGAGGGGGGTCGGGAGGACGGTGAGCGACACGGTGCTCGTGCCGGTCCGTCCGGCTGCGGAAGCGCTCGTGGGCATGGTGGGTACTCCGTGGGTCGTCGGGGTGGTGCCGGCCCGGCCGGGCCGGGTCAGACAGCGACCGGGCGGCAGCTCTTGCACGCCCGGTAGCCCGCGCCGCGGGCATCCCTGGCCGTACGGAACGGGACGCGGTGCGCCGGGGTGATCCGCCGGGCGTGCGCGCAGGTGGGATGGCAGTAGATATGGGTGGTGTCGCTGCCGAGGAGCGTGTCGCCGCCCCGGGCCCACTGCCGCACCGCGACCATGTCGACGCCCTCCGCGCCGCGCAGCGCGTCGCCCACCTCGGGGGCGTACGCCGCGTCGCACGGGGTGCCGTCGTCGTGGGTCGCGCGGTGGCACGGGACGAGCACGGTCACCGGGTTCCTCGCGAGGAAGCCGACCACCGCCCGCGCGTCCGACCCCGTCGGCGACCCCGCCTCCCGCGCGATCCAGGTGACCGGGCGCAGCTGGCCGGGCGGAATGGAGCGCACCGCCTCCAGCACGGCACGCTCGTCCGCGGGCAGTCCCGACAGGTCGATCGTCAGCTGCCGGGCGCGGCCGGTGCGCAGGGCGGGCCGCAGACCGGCGGGCGTTCTGTCGGTGGGGATCGCGGAACGGCCGACGCGACGGCGGTGCGCCTCCTCGAACCGCTGCGGAGCCAGACGCTCCCGCCCCGGGCCGTGCCGGGCCTCCAGCGCGGCGCCCGTGACGGCCTCCGGACCGAAGGCGACGAACAGCCCGCCCCCGGCCGTCTCCAGGCGTACGTACGTGTCGTAACGGCTCTGAGAGATGCCCGCGCGCCGCAGGACCCGCAGGGCGAAGTCCTCCGGAGTGGTCGCTCCACGCGGGCCCAGGGCGGCCAGCCGGGGCCCCAGGTCGCCGTACGAGGAGAAGATCTCCTCGTTGTCGTGGTTCACATCGCCACATCCTTCCGCACCGCTTCCTGCGGTTCGAGCAGTCGGCGCAGATGACCCAGACCTCGGGACACCTGTGCCTTCGCCGTGCCCACCGGGCACCCCTGCACCTGAGCCATCTCCCCATAGCTCAGGCCCATCACATGCCGGAGCACCACCGGTACGCGGTAGATCTCCGGCAGTTGGGACAACGCCTCGACCAGCCGGCCGCGGTCCTCCGCCGTCGCGGCCCGCTCCTCGGGCCCGGGCCTCCCGTCGCTCCACAGGTCTTCCGCGTCCTCCACCCGCATCGCCGAGACCGGGCGCCGCACGCTGGTGCGCACGTGGTTGCGCCACACGTTGGCCGCGATGGTCAGCAGCCACGCCCGCGGCAGCAGGGCCCTCCGGCGATCGCCGGAGTAGCCCCGCAGCGCCGTGTAGGCACGCAGGAACGTGTCCTGTCCCAGGTCGTCCGCCTCGGCGGCGGACCCGGTCACCCGCAACAGGAAGATGTGAACCACTTGCGCGTGGATCCGGACCAGCTCGGTGAAACCGCCGTCCAGATCCGTGGCGAGTAATTCGGTCAGCTGCTTCGCCTCGTCGTCCATCACTGAGGAAACACCGTCCCGATGAATAGGGTTGCCAGGGTGGCGAAGCCGCGGGCCCCAAGCGGCCGTGGAGTGTTCACACGGTCCGGGGGGTGAGCGCCGGAACGTCCAGTTCGGGGGCGCCGGACCTGATGGCCTCGTAGAGGTCCTGCATGCGCGGCGTGGGCTCTATGCCGAGGGTGTCGCGCAGCGCGCTGCTCAGCGCGTGGTGGACGGTGACCGCCCGCGGCCGGTACCCGGACCGGTGCAGGGCGAGCATGTACTGGGCGTGGATGTTCTCGTGCGTCGGGTGCTGTACGGCCAGGGCGGCGAGCTCGTCCAGGAGCTCACGGTGCCGGCCGACCCGCAGGTCCGCCTCGATGCGGCGTTCGAGCACGCACTTGCGCGTCTCCTCCAGCTCGACCAGATGGGTCCGGCTGAGGGGGCCCGTCCGCACGTCCTGGAGCGCGGGTCCACGCCACAGGGCGAGGGCTTCGGAGAACCGGTCGGACGCCTGCTGGAAGCGGCCCGCCGCCGCGGCCTCCTGGCCGAGCCGGTCCATGTGCGCGAAGCGGAACCGGTCGAAGGAGTGCGGTGCGACGTTCAGCTGGTAGCCGTGGTTCTGGGTGACCAGGGTCCGGCTGTGGACTTCGGCCGCTGTGCAGCGGAGAGCCTGTCTTATGTGGAGTACGTAGGTCTGGAGCGTGGACATCGAACTTTTCGGAGGATGGGAGTCCCACAACTCCTTGATGCAGTCGCTGGCCCGCACCATGCGGTTCGCGTTGAGCATCAGGAAGGCGAGCAGCTGGCGCGGCTTCGGCGCGCTCGGGGTCAGGTCGACCCGGCCGCTGACCAGGACCAAAGAACCTAAAACGCCCATTTCCATTGCCTTCTCCGTATCTTCGGGAGACTCCGGTACTCGCGATGGCCGACGTTAGGCACCCGGTTTCGGGCACGTCAATTCCATGGAAACGAATCGAGCCGTTCTGAGCCGGCCGCCGTCGGGGTGTTTCCCCGAAGCGGCCGGGAACTCATGCGCGCACGCAGGCCAGCCGCTCTTCGATCTCCGACGCGGCTGTCGGCCCGTATGCCTCTTTGATCCCGCGGACGAGGACGGCCAGGGAAAGCGTGTACTCCTGCGGCCCCACCGATTCGAGCACCGTGGTGGCCATCGCGCAGCCGAACTGGGCGGCGCGCTCGTACGGCCAGCGCCAGCCCACGCCCGCGAGGAACCCGGCGCGGAAGGCGGCGCCCACCCCGGTCGGGTCGGCCGGCCTCTCGGTGGGGACGGCGGGGATCCGCAAGGTCGGCCCGTCGGTGCGCGCCACGGTGGCGCCGTCCGCGCCCCGGGTGGTGATCCAGGTGCCGACCCGGGCGAGGACGTCGCCGCGGGACCAGCCGCTCCGCTGCAGGAGCAGGGCGGCCTCGTACTCGTTGGTGAAGAGGAAGCGCGCCCCGTCCACGAGCCGGCGGGTCTCCTTCCCGTCCAGGCGGGCGAGTTGCTGGGAGGGGTCGGCGGCGAAGCCGAGTCCCAGCCGGCGGCACTCGTCGGTGTGGCGGCGCATCGCCTCGGGGTCGTTGGGCGCGATCACCACCAGGTCGATGCCGCCGACCCGGCGCGCCGTCGAGGCGAGGGTGATCTCCCGGGCCTCCGCCATCGCACCGGAGTAGAACGCGGCGATCTGGTTCTGGTCGGCGTCCGTGGTGCACACGAAGCGCGCGGTGTGGAGCGATTCGCTGACCCGTACCAGTTCGGTGTCCACGCCGTTGTCATGCAGCCAGGCCCGGTAGCCGGCGAAGTCCGCGCCGACCGCACCGGCCAGCACCGGGCCCAGGCCCAGCCGGCCGAGAGCGACGGCGATGTTGGCGGCGGAACCGCCCCGGCGGATCTCCAGCGAGTCGGCGGCGAAGGACAGCGAGAGCCGGGCGGGCCGCTCGGTGATCAGCTGATCGGCGAAGCGCCCGGGGAAGACCATCAGATGGTCGGTGGCGATGGAACCGGTCACGGCGATGCGCACGGCGGCTTCTCCTTGGACCTGGCGATGCGGTGCGTCGGGAAGGGATCGGAAGGGGAAAGGGCTTGCGGGCCGCCGGGCGCCCCGCCGGTCAGGCCGGACGGGCGGGACGCTCCAGCGCCCGGTCGACCAACGGGCCGGCCGCCCCGGTGTAGCCGAGCGGATCCAGCAGGACCGACAGCTCCCGGGGGTCCAGGCACGCGGCCACCCCGGGAAGCGCGGCGAGCACCTCCGCCAGCGGGCGGCCGGTGTGCCGGGCGGTCGCGGAGGCCTCGGCCAGCAGCTCCTGGGCCCGGCCTCGTCCCAGCCCCGACGCCAGCGCGGCGGCGACCCGTTCGGAGGCCATCTGGCTCCCGGTCACCCGCAGGTTGCCGCGCATGCGTTCCGGCCTGACCACGAGCCCTTCGGCGAGTTCGACGGCGGTGTGGGCCGCGCCGCCGGCCAGCCGCAGGCAGGCGCGCAGCAGCGGCCACTCCGCGTGCCAGACACCCGCCGAGCGCTCGTCCTCGGCGAGCATGCACTGGGTCAGTCCGGCCGTGAGCGACGGAACCTGGAGCGCCGCGCTGCGGATCAGAGTGGCGAGAACCGGATTACGTTTGTGCGGCATGGCCGACGAGCGGCCGCGGCCCGCGACGGCCGGTTCGGCCACCTCGTCGACCTCGGTGCGGACCATCGACTGCACATCGACGGCGATCTTCCCGAGCGCGCCCGTGGTGAAGGCGAGCGCGGCGGCCAGGTCCGCGACCGGCGTACGCAGGGAGTGCCACGGCGTCCTCTGCCGCGCCAGGCCGGTCTCCGCCGCGAACGCGCCGTTCAGGGCGTCGAGATACGCGCCGCGATCGAGCCCGGCGGGTGTGCCGCCCGACGCCGCGATCGCCGCGTACTCCAGATAGCCGGCCAGGGTGCCCGCCGCGCCGCCGAGCGACACGGGCAGCCCGCCCGCCAGCACCCCGGCCACGCGGTCGGCCGCGTCGAGCACCAGATCGCGCCAGCCGGCCGCCTTGAGGCCGAACGTGGTCGGCACCGCGTGCAGCGCCAGGGTCCGGCCGGCCATCGGCGTGTCCCGGTGCGCGGCGGCCAGGGCGTACAGCGCGTCGGCGGTGCGCCGCAGATCGGCCAGAAGCAGTCGTGCCACCCGGGCGGACACCAGCATCGCACCGGTGTCGAAGACGTCCTGGCTCGTCGAGCCGCGGTGCACGTACTCGGCGGCGGCCGGGTCGCTCAGCGCCACCAGCCGGGTCAGCTCGCGCACCAGCGGCACGACGGGGTTCGCCGTCTCCCGCGCGGCCAGCGCCAGCGCCCGTACGTCGAAGAGTTCGGCGCGCGCCGCCTCGGTGATGGCGGACGCCGCGCCGGGCGGCACGGTGCCCAGCGTCGACTGCGCGCGGGCCAGGGCCGCTTCGGCGTCCAGCATGGCCTGGAGCCACGCCCGGTCGTCGACGGCCGCCTCGACGGGGGTGCCCGCGCACACCGGAGCGAGCAGTCCGGCGTCCGGCCCCGGCTCGGCCGCCGTCATGCCAGCGCCTGCGAGAAGTCGCTGTCCTGGGCCGGTTCGTCCGCCGCGCCGCCCGCCGGCTCCTGGCGGAGCACCGTCCGGGCCAGGGCGTCCGCGTCCCCCAGGATCGCCGAGTTGACGCCCGGCCGGATGCCCGCCGCGGTCACCCAGTGGACGGCCTCGGTGGGCACGCCGTACGCGAACCGGCGCGGATGGGCGCGTCCCTCGGCGTCCACCACCCGGTAGGGCCGCTCGGTGACGGCCAGACCGCCCGTCTCGTAACGCGTGCCGCAGGCGCCGTCGATGCGGTAGGGGCTCGCCTGACCGGTGGCCAGCAGATAGGCCAGCAGCGGGTCACGGGTGCGCCGCACGTCCGGCTCGGGCAGCCGGGCCTCGATCAGCACGGCGGCCCGCACCGGCGGTCCGCCCACCCGGTCGGAGGCCGCCACGAAGGACGCCCCGCCTCCGGAATCCGGGCTCCCGCTCTCGATGACCACGCTCATCCCGGGCCCCAGGACGTCCAGGACCCCGGCCTCCAGCAGCGCGATCATCTCCTCGATGCGCGAGAGGGGCGGCCCGATCGACAGGAACGCGTTGAGCGGCGTGTACCAGCCCTGGAGTTCGTCGCGGTAGGAGTTGCCCTCGACGCGGCCGTGGTCCACCGCGATCCGAATCTCGTTGCGCAGGTCCCGCAACACGTCCAGCGCGGCCTTCAGCGGCCCGCTCACATTGCCCGCACGGGCCTCGGCGACATCCCGGGCCAGATGCCCGAGCAGCCAGTCGCGGAAGTCGTCCCGGCCCGCGAACACCCGGTCGCCGTAAGGCCGGGAGATCCTCTCCCAGTCCCAGCGATCGGCGGGAGCGACGGCGTACGCGTCGAGCAGATCCTGTTCGGCCCGGCCCGGGGGCGCCGCCAGATAACGGGCGGCGAACTCCTCGGCCCCCGACCGGTCCCCGGACCGGACCCCCGGCCGCTCGTCCCGCGCACGCAGCAGAGCGGCGTAATACACGCTCTCCACCTCCTTCGCGATCAACGGCCACAGGTCGGTGCCGAAGTACAGGCGCTCACCGTCCACGGCGCGCCGGTGCAGTCGGGCGATCGCCTCCTCGGTGAGGAGCACCGGCAGATGACGGCCGTGCGCGCCTTTCTCGTTCTCGCCGCGCGCGTGGTACGGGACACCGCGTCGGGAACCCGCGTACAGGCGCGGCTCACGACCCGAGGGCCGGTAGACCAGGCGGGCGCCGGAGCGTTCGAAGCGGCCGCCCCGGCCGAGCGTGAGGAGTGCCATGTGGTCGAAGAAGTTCAGCCCGAGACCGCGCAGCAGCACGGCTTCGCCGGGCCGGACGGCGGACAGGTCCACGTCCGCGGGGTTGGCCGGCAGGATGTGGACGAGGCCGCGCGCCCGCGATTCGCGGGCGAGGCGCTCCTCGGCCGGCGAGTTCTCGGCCGGGACATGGCCCTGGGCGAGCACCACGGCGTCCAGGCCGGTGATGCGGGTGCCGTCCGCGAGGGTGAGCGTCTGCGCCCCGGAGTCCGTGCTGTCGTCGAGCGCGACGGCGAGGGAGCGGTGCGTCACGACGCGGACGTGGCCGGGGGCCGTCGCCACCGTACGGTCGAAGGCCTCCTCCAGATAGCGGCCGTACAGCGCCCGGCTGGGATACGAGTCAGGGCCGAGGGACGCCGCCTCGGCCAGGAACCCGTCCTCACGGCCGGACGCGGTCGACCGTGGGCTTCCGTTCTTCGCGAGGGACACGGCCCACTCGTACAGACTCGGCCCGGCCCGGACCGGCCCCTCCATCGCCACGCTGGCGTCGGTGTGCGCGGTGACCTGCGAGGCCACCGTGTTCATCAGCAGATGCGGTGACTGGTCGGTCCGCCAGACCCGGCCCGGGCCGGGTCTGGCCCGGTCCACGACGTGAACGGTCACCGCCGTGCGGGAGGCGGCCTGCCGTTCGTTGGCGCAGATCCGCTCCAGCACGGCCAGGCCGCGGGGCCCGGCACCGACAATGCAGACTGCGAGGTACCCGCTGCTCATCCGGATTCTCCGTTACGTCTCGAAGGGGCCGCACCAGCGGCCCGCCGGGCGGACACCCCTAGGCCGGGGCGGCGACCAGGAGGCTGGTCTCCAGTGCGAGGGGGTGCACGGATTCCGTCCGGAACCCGGCCGCGCCGAGTACGGCCGCGTAGCCCGGCCCGGTCCGCTCGCGGCCGCCGGCCGCCATCAGCAGATGGAGGTCCCACAGCAGCGGCAGAAGGTGCGATCCGTCCTCGGGGATGACCCGCTCGACGATCAGCAGCCGCGAGGAGTCGGGCATGGCCCGGCGGACGGTGGACAGCAGCCGCACACAGTGCTCGTCGTCCCAGTCCTGGAGGACCCGCGAGAGCAGATAGACGTCGGCGCCGCCCGGCACCTCGTGGAAGATGTCGCCGCCCCGCGTCGCGTAGCGGCCGGGGCCGACGGCCTCGTCGAGGTACCGGGCGGCGATCGGCAGCATGTGCGGCTGGTCGAAGAGGACGCCGTGCACCCCGGGGTGGGCCCGCATCACCGTCGCCAGCAGCGATCCGCTGCCACCGGCCACGTCCACGACGGTCCTCACCCCGCCGAAGTCGAAGGCGTCCAGGACGTCGGGGAAGAACACGTTGCCCGCGTTCATCGCCCGCTGGAACTTCGGCCCGGCGCTCGGCTCGTCGCGCAGGTACGCGTGCAGCGTGGTCCCGAAGGCGTGGGCGAACCCGGACGTGCCGCTGCGGACGGCGGGGACCACCGACCCCCAGGCCCGGTGGAACTCCTCGCCGTAGATGCGGACCATGTCGCTCATGGACTGGTCGGCGCCCTCGCGCAGGCACTCGCTGACGGCGGTCGGGCGGTAGCCGTCGCGCCCGTTGCCGCCGAAGACCTCCATGGCCGTCAGCAGCCGCATCAGCCGCGTGATGGCGTCCTCGTCGGCTCCGGCCGCGGCCGCCAGCTTCTCGTCGGTGAGGTGTCCGGCGGCGATGTGGTCGGCGAGGCCCAACGCCACCGCCGCGTACAGGGCTTGGGACTGCCAGGCGCCGGTGACGATGTCGACGACCCGGCGGGCTGCGCTCCGGTCGGCCATGGGGAGGGCCTTTCTGTGGGACGGGGCGGTGAAGGGCCGGCCGGAGGGGTCAGCCGGTGTGCGCGGAACCGTCGGGGGCGGCCACGGCCACGGCGCCGGTGGTCGGCTCGTGGAGCAGCCGGCGGTGCTTCTCGCGCAGCCGGCGCTTGAGGACCTTGCCCGTCACCCCGACCGGCAGCTCGTCCCGTCCGGCGGCCAGCACCAGTGCGTGCAGCCGGGCCAGGCCGGCCCGGTCGAGGGCCTCGTTGCAGACCCGCAGCACATCCGCGGGCACCCGCTCGACGTCGTCGGCGTGGTAGACGACCGCGACGGGTACCGACGCGTCCGACGGGCCGGGGCCGTCGACGGCCACCACCGCCGCGTCCAGCGCCCCGGTGGTCAGCAGGACGACCTCCTCCAGCGGAAGGCTGTAGACCTCGCCGTCGGCGGTCTTGATGACGTCGGGGGTGCGGTCCAGGTGGTACCAGCGGCCCTCGGTGTCCCGGCGCACGATGTCACCCGTGAGGAAGTAGCCGTCGACCAGCGATTCCTCGTTCAGCCGGGGGTCGTCCCAGTAGCCGGGCGTGACGCTGGGGGTGCGGACGCCCAGGCGGCCGGCCTGACCGGCGGGCGCCTCGCGGCCCGACGCGTCCAGCACGGCCGCGCCGCGCACCACCCGGGCCGGGGTGCCGATCAGCCGCCCGTACCGCGAAGTCTGCGCCGTGTACGCCTGCTTGAAGAGGACCATGCCCATCTCGGAGGAGCCGAGCCCGTCCAGGTAGACGGAGCCCGCGGTCCTCTTCGCCCCACGGCCCCGGCTGCCCAGCGCGACCAGCGGGCGGACATGGCGTTCGTGCGAGGCGTCGCCCATGCCGTTCCAGAGCCGGATGTGCTGGGCCGCCTCCGGGCGGATCCGGTCGGGGTCGATCTCGGCGAGCGTCAGCGGGAAGCCGAGCACGGTGCTGGGGTGGAAGGCGTTGATGGCCCGGACGACCTTCTCGCCGTCGGCGTTGTCCAGGATCAGGGTGGGGATCCCGAGCAGGATCGCCATGCTCAGGTAGCTGATGCCGGCCGAGTGGCTGTGCGGCAGGGCGGTCAGCAGCCGGTCGGAGCGCAGCGACGGGAAGGTCCACAGCCGCTCGCGCTTGCCGACGAAGAACGAACCGTGGTGGAAGACCGGCGCCTTGGGCCGCCCGGTGGTGCCCGACGAGTGGGAGATCATCACGAGGTCGTCGGCGGAGTGCCGGTGCGGGAACCGGGGCAGCGGCCGCGCGGGGAAGCGGGCGGTCGTGTCCAGGACGTGGATGTCCTGGAGCCGGGGAGTGTCCCTCGTTCCGGCCGCCGCCCACGCCTCGGCGCACGCGTCCAGCAACACCGTGTCTCCGACGACGAGTTGTGACTTTGTGCGCAGGAAGTACTCGGCAGCGGTGGCCGGTTCCATCCGTGGATTGCAGTGCACGGCCGCGGCGCCCAGTCCGGTGAGGGCGATGTGGTGGATCAGTCCGAACAGCCCGTGCCCGGTGATGACGCCGACGTGGCTGCCGGCCGTCACCCCCTGCCCGCGGTACCAGTTCGCGTACCGGATCGCGGCGACGCGGATGTCGTTGAGGGACAGGCCCTCCAGCTTCTCCTCCGGCCAGGAGGGGGAGGTCACGTCGGGGTGGAAAAGCAGCGGCCGGTCGCGGTCGGACGCGACCTTCCAGGCATGCCAGAAGAAGTTCCCGGCGCCCAGCCCGCGGTCGGCGAAGAGCCGCAGGCGCTGGGCCGGGGACCGGTGTGTACCGAAGAGGAACATAGAACTACCTCTCGCTCCGCAGGGAGAGCCGCATTAAGGAGGGCGGTGTTCCGGGGTGCCCGGTGGACGATTGCCACCCCGGCCCTGGGAAGTCTGTGAGATCCTTCTAAAGATTCGGTCCACGGACGCGATTTCGCAGGTCGTCAGGTATTCGGCAGCACCGGTGCCGGGCGATCTCGCTCCATCCTTCAGGCACCGCTGGGAGTCTGTCCGACGGCAGTTGGGCAAAGGCCCTGAGCATAACCACCGTGCAAGGACGCATTCGTACGGCGCATTCGCCGTACGCACCGGGACTACGGCTGGAGGATTGCCGGATGGAGCGATCGTCGACGACCTCGATCGTCATTGTGGGGGGCGGTCCCGTCGGACTCCTGCTCGCTCTCTTCCTCGACCGGTACGGCGTCGGGTCGGTGGTGCTCAACTCCGGGGAATCGGTGCCGGACACACCGCGGGGCAGCACGCACAACGCCCGCACCATGGAGCACTACCGGACCCTGGGCCTCGCCGACCGCGTCCGGGCCCTGGGCCTTCCCGCCGGGCACGACGCCGGGATCTCCTTCTCCACCCGGTACGGCGGCCACAGCCTGTGCCTGCTGCCGTGGCCCGGCTCCGGGCAGGTGCGGGCGCGGACGGCGACGGCGGCCCGCACCGACCAGGTGCCGGAACCGATGCACCGGGCCAACCAGATGTACGTGGAGCGCCTGCTGTTCGACCACGCCCGCACCCGTCCCCGCATCACCCTCGGCTTCGGCACCACGGTCACCGGCCTCGAACAGCGGGCGGACCGGGTCGTGGTGAGCGCCGAGGGCCCCGCGGGCCCGCGTACCTGGCACGCCCGGTACGCGGTCGGTGCGGACGGCGGCCGTAGCTTCGTCCGGCGCCGCCTCGGCATCTCGTACAGCGGGCAGGGAGCGCTCGACCAGGATGTCCTCGGCCGCCGGGCGACCGCGGCGCACCTGCGCGTACCCACGCTGTACGGGGAGTTCCTCGGGGACCGCGCGGCCTGGAGCAACTGGGTCTTCAACGGCGAACTGGCGCTCAATCTGATCGCCCTCAATGGCGTGGACGAGTTCTTCCTGCTGACCAGCTCCGTGGACCCGGACACGGTGGACGCCCCGGAGCTGGTGCGGCTCGTGCGGCGGGCGGCGGGCGCCGACCTGCCGGTGGAGGTGCTCGGCCACCGCCCGTGGACGGCCGGGGCGGCCCTGGTCGCCGAGCGGTTCTCCGACGGCCGGGTCCTGCTGGCGGGCGACGCCGCCCATCTGTTCACGCCCAACGGCGGCTTCGGCATGAACACCGGCGTCGACGACGCCGCCAACCTCGCGTGGAAGCTGGCCGCCGCCGTACAGGGCTGGGCGGGCCCACGCCTGCTCGACTCCTACGAGGCGGAACGCCGGCCGGTCGCGCTGCGCAACACCGCCGCCGCCCGCGAGCTGGCCGTCGGCCTCGGCGCGGTCGAGCGGCCCGACGCCCTGGAGGACGACTCGGCCGAGGGGCGGGCCGCCCGGGAGAAGACCGGCCTGGCGCTCGCCGAGTACGGGCAGCGCACCCTGGACACCCTGGGCGTCCAGCTCGGCGCGCGCTACGACGGGTCGCCGGTCATCGACGCGGGCGGCGGCGCCCCGCCCCCGGACGCGTTCGTCTCGTACACCCCCTCCGCCGTACCGGGCGGCCGGGCGCCGCACCTCTGGCTCGACGACGTACACGGCCCGGGCAGCTCGCTGTTCGACCGGTTCGGTACCGGCTTCACCCTGCTGCGGGTGGGCGACCGCGTGGCGGACTCCGGCGCCCTGGCCCGCGCCGCGCGGGACCGCGGAGTGCCGCTCACCCGGCTGGACCTTCCCGACGGAGCGGCTCGCGAGTTGTACGGGGCCGGGCTGGTGCTCGTCCGGCCCGACGGACACGTGGCGTGGCGCGGCGCGCGGCCGCCCGCCGACCCCGGAGCTCTGCTGGACCGGGTGACGGGACATGGCCGGCGTGAAGCGTTCTGGTGAATTCCGCTGAAATCCGGTCCGGAGCGGGCTGACCGCGCCGCGCTCACGTTTGTTGAAACACGGAAATATTCTCGGAAGAAACGGCGGAACGGCCTCCGCATACCGACCGCAGAGGTTTTCGCTACGACCACTTACGGGATGATCTCCCGGCGGCCGCGACGAATACGAGGATCAATGGATTTCTGTGTGCTCGGCCCGCTCTCTGTTGTCGACGACGGAATCGACCGGACTCCCAGCGCCCCCAAGCAGCGCCAGATGCTGGCACTGCTGCTGATGAACGCCAATCATGTCGTGTCCATGTCGCAATTTGTCGAGGAGCTCTGGGAGTACAGCCCGCCCTCCAGCGCCGTCGCGGCTGTGCACACCTATGTCATGCAGTTGCGCCGCACTCTCGGCGGACGGCCGAACAGCGCCTCGCCCGGTCCGGCGGGACCGGGCCAGCTGACCACCCGCGACCAGGGCTACGTCCTGCGGGTCGAGCCGGGCGAACTGGATCTGGACGTGTACGAGGACGAGGTCCGCGCCGCCCGGAACAGCCTGGACTGCGGCGCGCTGAGCCGCGGCGCCCGGGAGCTGCGCGCGGCACAGCAGCGATGGCGCGGTCAGATCCTGGTCGACGTGCCCATCGGGCCGCTCCTCCACGCGGCCATCGCGGTCGTCGAGCGCAACCGGCTCGACGCGCTCAGCAGACGGATATCCGCCGACCTGGACCTGGGCCGCCATCACACGCTGATCGGCGAACTGAGCTCCCTGTCGCTGGAACACCCCGCCGACGAGACGCTCGCTGCCCAGCTGATGCTCGCGCTGTACCGGTCGGGCCGCCGGGTGGACGCCCTGGCCGTCTTCCACCGCCTGCGGCACGCGCTGCGCGACGAGCACGGCGCATCGCCCTCCGCCCGTATGCAGCAGCTCAACACCGACATCCTCGCCGCCCATCCGCGCCTCGACGCGCCGTCGATGCCGCGATGGCGGCTCTCGCTCGACCTCGTCGACCCCTGTTCACCGGCAAAGCCGCCCGCACCCACGTGGAGCGGGGCCGGGCTCCCCGGGTGAGTCCGGTCGTGCAACCCCTTCGGGGGACGTGGTGTTCAGACCTATGAGAGTGCAAGAGACGGCTCCGCCCGGCCCCCGGACGAGAGCCCATCACCAGAAGGACATTCATGGACCTGAAGCTTTCCGGCCGTGTCGCTGTCGTCACCGGGGCGTCCAAGGGCATCGGCCTGGCCGTCACCCGCTCCCTGATCGAGGAGGGGGCACGCGTGGTGGCCGCCTCCCGCAAGATCACCCCGGAGCTCGAGAAGCTGGCCGGCCCGAACCTGGTGCATGCCTCGGTCGACCTCATGGACCCCGAAGCGCCCGGCCAGGTGGTCGAGCGCGCCATCGCGGAGTTCGGCCGGCTCGACATCCTGGTGAACAACGCGGGCGGCCCGCCGCCCGGCATCACGCTGCCCCGTACGGGCTTCTTCGACGCCGACGACGCCGAATGGCGCGCGATCTTCGAGTTCAACCTCTTCGCCGTCGTCCGGGCGATCCGCGCCGCGATCCCGCACATGCTCCAGCAGGGCGAGGGCTCGATCATCAACGTCTCGACGGGCCTCGCCCGTCAGCCCGCGCCCGCCAACCCCGAGTACGGGGCGGCGAAGGCCGGTCTGACCAACCTCACCCAGGTGCTGTCCGAGGAGTTCGGCCCCCAGGGAATCCGGGTGAACACGGTCTCGCCCGGCCCGGTGCTCACCGCCTGGTGGACCGACGAGGGCGGTGCGGCCGACGTGATCGCCGGGATGGCGGGAACGGACCGGGACAACGTCATGGAGAACGTGGCGCCGGAGATGATGAACCTGGTCACCAAGCGGCTCGTCACGCCGGAGGAGGTCGCCGACGCGATCCTCCTGCTCGCCTCGCCGCGCTCGGCGAGCACGACCGGTGCCGACTTCGCCGTCGACGGAGGGTTCCTCAAGAGCGTCTGATCCCGGCGGCGCGGGATCGGTGGGACGTGCCGCGTGGTGGGCCCCCGGCGTGACGCCGGCGGCCCACCACGCTCTGCCGCGCCCTCCGGTCCCGCGCCGGACCCACCGTCCCGGGCTCCACGGCCCTGGGCTTCTCATCGACCTGAGCGGAGACCTCTCATGGAGACATTGAAGGGCAAGACTGCTGTCGTCACCGGGAGCAGCCGCAGCATCGGCCGTGGAATCGCCGAGCGGCTGGCCGCCCGGGGCGCGCTGGTCGCGGTCCACTACGCGACCAACGCCACGGCCGCGCAGGATGTCGTCGAGACCATCGGCAAGGCGGGCGGCCAGGCCTTCGCCTTCGGCACCGAGCTGGGCCACGAGGGCGACGCCGAGCGGTTCTGGGCGGAGTTCGACGTACAGCGGCGTGCCTTCTCCGACGACGGGGACACCGGGGTGGACATCCTGGTGAACAACGCCGCGGTGGCGCTGCGGGACCACTTCCAGGACGCGACCGTCGCCGACTTCGACCGGATGGTCGCCGTGAACATCCGCGCGCCGTTCTTCATCGTGCAGCACGCGCTGGACCGCCTCCGCGACGGCGGACGGGTCATCAACATCTCCTCGGCGGTCACCCGCCTGGGCCTGCCCGAGGTCATCGCCTACGGCGCGACCAAGGGAGCGCTCGACAGCTTCAGCCGCATCCTCGCCAAGGAGCTCGGCTCCCGGGGCATCACGGTCAATGTGGTCGCCCCCGGATACGTGGACACCGACTCCAACGCCGACTGGCTGCGCCACGACAAGGACGCGTGGGAGGAGACCGCGGCGAAGTCCGTGTTCGGCCGGGTCGGGGAGCCCGAGGACATCGGCGACGCGGTGGCGTTCCTCGCCTCCGACGCCGGGCGCTGGATCACGGGTCAGCACATCGACGCCAGTGGCGGAACCCGTATGTGAAAGAGCAAAGAATGGCGGTGCCAGGGGAGGGCGGCTGCGAAATCCTCTTTGTGGGGAGTGCGTGACAACAGGCTCCACGTCAGTGCTCGGAAAACCGAATTCACTGGAGGAACGCCATGACTGTCCACCCGGGCGAGGCCTACTACAACCCGCTGTGCCGGGAGAAACTCGTCATCCGGACGCCGGCCGCCCGTACGAAGGGCGAACGCGCCGTGATGGACATGTATGTCGAGCCCGGAGGATTTGCGGCCGGATATCACACGCACCCCTACAGCTCGGAGCGCTTCATTCTCGTACGGGGAGAATTGCGGGTGCACGTCGCGGGCCGGGACATCATTCTCGACAAGCTCGGGCAGAGTGTTCTCGTGCCTCCCGGCACCGTCCATCGCTGGTTCGCCCACAGCGAGACCGAAGAGACGTTTGTCGTCGTCGAGCTGAACAACCGGGCGGACCGCTTCGAGCAGTTGATATGCCGGCAGCTCTTCGGTCTTGCCCAGGACGGCAAGACGAACAAGGAGGGGCGGCCCAATATGCTCCAGAGCGCCGTCACCATGAGCGAGTTCTCCGACGTGCTCCGGTTCACCGACCGCCCCTGGCCGGTGCAGCGGGTGATCAACGGTGTCCTTTCCCCCGTCGCGCGGCTTCTCGGCTATCAGGGATGCAATCCCGAATATCTTGAGCGCCGCCCCTTCGAGACGGCCGAGCTGGAGGAGCTGCCGGACGAGGTCCTGGCGCACCTCCACGGCGGCGAGCCGGCCCAGGGGCATCGCTGACCTGCGCGCGCCGTCGTGCCCGGGCCCGGCGCACCGGGGCCGGGCACGACGACAAGGGATGCGATACGCGGTCTAGTTCGGCAGTTCGACGGACTGCCGGTGCCGGAAGACGTTCCGGGGGTCGTAGACCTTCTTGATCCGCTGCAACCGCGGGTAGGCGTCCTTGTAGTACAGCTCGTGCCAGGGCACACCGGACGTGTTGTACCGCGGATCGCTCAGATCGGCGTCCGGATAGTTCACGTAGCAGCCGTCGGTGACGCCGTCGGGCACCGGCACGCCGCCCGTCCTCGCGTACACCTCCTGATAGCTCTCCCGCGTCCACGCCACGTACTTGGCGTCGTCCGCCGTATCGTTCCACTGCGCCGACCAGAGCATCTTGAACGCGGCGTCCCGGTGCCCGGCCGCGGTCGCGTCGTGGCCCACCCTGCGGACCGCGCCACCGAACGGCGTCAGCTGGATGTTCAGGTTCGGGCTGGCGATGTCGGTCCGGGTGAGGTGCTTGTACATGGCGTCGAGGTGGGCCCGGGGGAACTCGGCCCGCATGTAGGCCGACTTGTACTCGGCGCGCAACGTCGGGTCGTTGAGCAGCGGATTCGTCGTCCCCACGAAGCGGGTGGCCTGGAGCCACGGCAGCCGGCGCGCGGCGGCGAACTGCGGCATCGGGCCGATGTCGCCCATCTGCCGGGTGAGGGCGCCCCGCCCGACGCTGACGCCCCGGCCCATGTACGCGAGGTACTCCTCCAGCATCCTCTGCGCGCCGGGCGCGGCCGCGTCGACCTGGGTGACCAGGCCGATCTGGCCGTTGGCCTGGTGGTTGAGGATCAGGAAGCTGGTGAGGAAGCGCTGCGGACCGTCCGCCGCCCCGTGGGCGACATGCCAGGAGGCGTAGTTCTGGGCCAGCCGTGCGAACCCGTTCCCGCTGAGCTTGGCCCAGGGCCACGAGACCGCGCTGAGCAGGACCTCGGCCGGCGGCTTGGGCAGCAGCGTGCGGGGGTCGTCGCCGACGGCGTCCGGGGAACGGAAGAAGTAGCGGGTGATGACACCGAAGTTGCCCCCGCCGCCCCCGGTGTGCGCCCACCAGAGCTCCCGGTGGGGGTCGTCCTTCTCCCGGGTGGCCAGCACCGTTCTGGCCCGGCCCGAGGCGTCGACCACCACGACCTCGACCGCGTACAGGTGGTCGACGACCAGGCCGTCCCTGCGGGCGAGCATGCCCCAGCCGCCGCCGCTGACATGGCCGCCCACCCCGACGGAGTAGCAGATTCCGCCGGGGACGGTGATGCCCCAGGCCTGGTAGAGCGTTTCGTACAGGTCGAGCAGCGTGGCGCCGGACTCCACCGCGACGGCCCGGCGAGCGGGGTCGTAGTACACGCCGTTCATGTGCGAGACGTCGATCACGGCCCGGACATCGGCGTGGTAGACGAAGTCCTCCAGGCAGTGCCCGCCACTGCGTATGCTGAGCCGCTTCCCCTCTCTCACGGCCCGCTCCACGATGGCCGGTATCTGCTCGGGGGCGTCCACGAAGTGCACCGAATCCGGGCGCGCGACATACCGGGCGTTCAACGCTCTGACGGAATCCTGGTACTGCTGGTCGCCCGGGGTGACCGTGACCGGGCCGATCGACGGATTCGCCGCGCGCGGACCGGGCTTCGCGGTGGCGGCGAAAGCGCTGCCGCCGCCCGAGAGTAATGCCGCCCCGCCCAGGCCGGCCGTGGTGCCTGTGAGGAACTTCCGCCGACCGAGACCCGTTGACCGCTTCATCGTGTTCACCCTTCTCGAAGCCGAAAGACATTGCTGGTTTCCAGGGACGCCCTGATGTCCCCGGCGGTTCCGCGGGAATGAGCGGAACGTAAGGTTCTGAGGGGGGATGTCGGCGGGCACCCGATTGCATACGCAAGGGTGGAGTCGCCTCCGGCGAGGGGGGATTGCCGGTGCCCATGGACGTTTTGTCGAGGGGCCGGCGGGCTCGCGTCATGTTTCGGCCGACGTGGCGATAATTAGAGCCAGGCGGCCTCGGCCTGTCAAGCGTGTTCATCTTTCTCCGAGCCGGCCGAAAGACCGCAAGAATGAGAGTTCCCCGCCCTGGGACGGCACTTAGCATCGTCCGCATCGACGCGTGGGAAGGGCTTGAAAAGTGCGTGATACAGACGGTTTTGAACGGCGCAGATTCCTGACGGCCGGCGCGGGCGTGGCGGGCGCCGCCGTCGTCGGAGGGGCGGCGACCGCGGGCGCCGCGACCGCCGCCGAACCGGTCGCGGTCGCCGCCCCGGCCGCCCGGCCCGCCTCGGCCGTGGCGGTCACTCCGGCCGACAAGCGCTACCCGGACCTGGTGCGCGGCTGGAACCAGCGGTGGGTCGGCACGCCGGACGCCGTCTATGTGGTCGAGACGACCGAGCAGGTGGCCCAGGTCGTCCAGCTGGCGGTGGACAAGGGCAAGCGGATCACGGTCCGGGGCGGCGGCCACTGCTGGGAGGACTTCGTCTTCAACGCGGACGTCGAAGTCATCGTCGACATGTCGGAGATGGCGACGGTGGGGTACGACCCCCGGATGCACGCGTTCTCCGTCGAGGCCGGCGCACGTCTGCTGGATGTGTACGAACGGCTGTACCGGCCGTGGGGGGTCACGATCCCGGCGGGCACCTGCTACTCCGTCGGTGTCGGCGGTCACGTCAGCGGCGGCGGCTGGGGCATGCTGTTGCGCAAGCACGGCCTGGTCGTCGACCACCTGTACGCGGTGGAGGTCGTGGTGGTGGACGCCTCCGGCAAGGTGCGGACCGTCGTGGCCACCCGGGAGCAGAACGACCCGAACCGCGATCTGTGGTGGGCGCACACCGGGGGTGGCGGCGGCAACTTCGGCATCGTCACCCGCTACTGGTTCCGCAGCCCCGGAGCGCCGGGCCGGACCCCCGAGAGCCTCCTGCCCAAGCCGCCCGCCGAGGTGCTGATCAGCGCCGCCGCCTGGGCCTGGAAGGACCTGACGGAAGCCGACTTCGTCACGCTGGTGAAGAACTTCGCGGACTGGCACGTGGCCCACAGCGAGCCGGACGACCCCAATTCCGCCATATGCAGCCTTCTCTCGCTCAACCACCGTTCCAACGGGGCCGTCAATATCGTCACGCAGGTCGACGCCTCCGTCCCCCGGGCCGAAAAACTGCACGCGGACTTCATGGCCGCAGTGACCAAGGGTGTCGGAGCCAGGACCGGACCGGCCGTGACCCCGATCGGCGAGTTCAAGCCCATGCCGGAATTCGCCGAGCCGCGCCGCCTGCCCTGGATGCAGGCGACCCAGTACATAGGAACGGCGAACGCGACGACCAACAACCCGACCCTGAAAGGCGACTTCAAGTCCGCCTACATGCGTTCCTCTTTCCCGGCCCGGCATATCAAGAAGCTCTACAAACACCTGTCGCGCGAGGACCTCGGCAACCCGACCGCCTCCCTGATGCTGAGCTCCCACGGCGGCCAGTCCAACGCCGTTCCCGCCACCGCCACCGCCTACGCCCACCGCGACTCCGCGTTCAAAATGGCCTGGATGATCTGGTGGACCGACCCGGCGGACGAGGCCGCGTCCGTACGCTGGATCCGGGAGTTCTACGAGGACCTGTACGTCGAGACGGGCGGCGTCCCCGTCCCCGACGCGGTCACCGACGGCTGCTACGTCAACTACCCGGACGTCGACCTCAGCGACCCCCGGCACAACACGTCCTCGGTCCCCTGGCACGAGCTCTACTACAAGGGCAACTACCCCAGGCTCCAGCGGATCAAGAAGGCCTACGACCCCAGGAACGTCTTCCGCCACCGGCAGTCGATCGAGCTGCCGTCCTGACCCGCCGTGCACCCACCACGGCCCTCGCCCGCGGAATCGGGCGAGGGCCGCGGCTCCGGTACGGCCGTGTCAGCGCTTCAACGCGAAGGTCAGACCGTCCGCGAACGGCAGCAGGCTCAGCTCCACGCGCTTGTCGTCGTGCAGCTTGGCGTTGAACTCGCGCAGTGCCCGCGTCTCCGAGTCCTGCACCTCGTGGTCGATGACCGCGCCGTGCCACAGCACGTTGTCCACCACGACCAGGCCGCCCGGGCGCAGCAGCTTCAGGGCCGCCTCGTAGTACTCGGCATAGCCCTCCTTGTCCGCGTCGATGAACACGAAGTCGAACGAACCCGGCGCGCCCTCCTCGCGCAACAGGTCCGCCAGGGTCTCGCGCGCGTCGCCGAGCCGGAAGTCCACCTTGTCGGCCACGCCGGCCCGCTCACAGAACTCCAGCGCCGTCGCCGCCCAGCCCTCGTCGAGATCCAGGGCCACCACGGAGCCGTCCGCCGGCAGCGCCAGCGCCGTCGACAACAGGCTGTAGCCCGTGAAGACGCCGACCTCCAGCGTGCGCCTCGCCCCGATCGCCTTCACCAGCAGCGACAGGAACTGACCCTGCTCGGGCGATATCTGCATCAGATGCAGAGGCAGCTCGGACGTCTTCTCCCGCAGTTCGGCCAGCAGGTCGGGCTCACGCAGGGAGACATCGGCGACATAGTCCTGAATGGCATCGCTCAAATCGACCTGGATTCTCACACCTGATCCCTTCGACGAAATACCTCTACTGTTCGGTCATCTAAACTGCGGTATGTATTCCTGTCAAGTGTGAAAGGGGGTGCGGTACTTCCTTGATTGATTCTTCAGACGCCCCTGCGACACTGGTCGTGTATCGCTGGGGAATGTGCAGCGCATTTCCTTTGTGTCTCACATTTCGATGTACTCGCATTCCCGATGTGGAGGAATTCTCGTGAGCGCAGGCGAGCGAAGTTTCCGGGACTGCCTGGGACAGTTCGCGTCCGGTGTCACCGTCGTCACCACCCTCCACGGCGACCTGGGAACGGTGCACGGTGCCACCGTCAGCTCGTTCACCTCCGTCTCCCTCCGGCCGCCGCTGATCATGGTGTCCCTGGACCGGCGCTCCAGGCTGAGCGCCCTCCTGACCGGCGGGCCGTTCGGGGTGAACGTCCTCGCGGCGGACCAGGGAGACCTCGCGCTCCGCTTCGCGGGCAGGAGCGATGCGCCCCACGAGGACATCGAGTGGCAGGACACCGGCCCCGCGCCGCGGCTGGCCGGCTCCGTCGCGCACTTCGCCTGCGGGCCCTGGGCCTCCTACGACGGCGGCGACCATCTGCTGTACGTCGGCGAGGTGCTGAGCTTCGACGCCCCGGGCGGCGAGCCCCTGGTGTTCCACAGCGGCGCCTTCCACGCGCTGCGGTCGGCCGCCGATCTCGGATCCGCCCGCCGCTGACGCCGGGCCTCCCTCACCGTCCGCCCCCGACGGGGACTCATCGACCGGAAAAGGACACCGACATGACGCTTGAACAGGGCGAGACGGCAGAAGCGGCGAAAGCGGCCGGCGCCCCGGATTCCCCGCGCCGGGTGACGCGCCCGCTGACCGGCGACGAGTACCTGGAGTCGCTGCGCGACGGCCGGGAGATCCACCTCTACGGCGACCGGGTCAAGGACGTCACGTCCCACCCCGCCTTCCGCAACTCCGCGCTGATGACCGCGCGGCTCTACGACGCCCTCCACGACCCGGCCCGGCGCGATGTCCTCACCGCCCCCACCGACACCGGCTCCGACGGCTGGACCCACAAGTTCTTCCGCACCCCCCGCAGCGTCCAGGACCTCGTCGAGGACCGCGAGGCGATCGCGGAGTGGGCGAGGATGACGTACGGCTGGATGGGCCGCAGCCCCGACTACAAGGCCGCGTTCCTCGGCACCCTGGGCGCCAACAGCGACTACTACGCGCCCTACCAGGAGAACGCCCGGCGCTGGTACCGCGAGTCCCAGGAGAAGGTCCTCTTCTGGAACCACGCGATCATCCACCCGCCGGTCGACCGCAACCGGCCCGCGGAAGAGGTCAGGGACGTCTACGTCCACGTGGAGAAGGAGACCGACAACGGGCTGATCGTCAGCGGCGCCAAGGTGGTCGCCACCGGATCGGCGATCACGCACTTCAACTTCGTCTCGCACTACGGACTGCCGCTGAAGGACAAGGAGTTCGCGCTCGTCGCGACCGTCCCCATGGACGCGCCGGGACTGAAGCTGATCTGCCGCCCGTCGTACGCGGCGACCGCCGGCGTCATGGGCACCCCCTTCGACTACCCGCTCTCCAGCAGGTTCGACGAGAACGACACGATCTTCGTCATGGACAAGGTCCTCATCCCCTGGGAGAACGTCTTCCTGTACGGGGACGTGGACCGGGTCAACGGGTTCGCGCCGCAGTCCGGCTTCCTGGAGCGCCTCACCTTCCACGGCGCCATCCGCCTCGGCGTGAAGATCGACTTCATCGCCGGGCTGCTGCTCAAGGCGGTCGAGATGACCGGCACCAAGGACTTCCGGGGCGTCCAGGCCCGGGTCGGGGAGGTGCTGGCCTGGCGGAACATGTTCTGGGCCCTGAGCGACGCCGCCGCCCGCAACCCCCAGGAATGGAAGAACGGCGCACTGCTGCCCCGCCTCGACTACGGCATGGCCTACCGCTGGTTCATGACGATCGGCTACCCCCGCATCAAGGAGATCATCCAGCAGGACGTCGCCAGCGGACTGATCTACACCACCTCCGGCGCCGAGGACTTCAAGAACCCCGAGATCCGCCCGTACCTGGACAAGTACGTACGCGGCTCGGGCGGCCACGACGCGGTGAGCCGCGTCAAGCTCATGAAGCTGCTGTGGGACGCGGTCGGCACCGAGTTCGGCGGCCGCCACGAGCTGTACGAGCGCAACTACTCGGGCAACCACGAGGCGGTGCGCACCGACATCCTCCAGGCGCAGGAGGCCAGCGGCCAGGTGGCCGCCTACAAGGGCTTCGCCGAGCAGTGCCTCCAGGAGTACGACCTGGACGGCTGGACCGTCCCCGACCTCGACTCGTTCGAGGAGTTCAAGGGCGTGCGCGGGAACCTGGGCAGCTCCGGCTGAGTCAGGACGGGCCCGGCGCCGCGCCCCGGACGGCCGCGCCGGGCCCCGAAAGCTCCCGGCGCACCCGCTCGTGCAGGCACACCTCCAGCAGATCCGCGGGCAGCAGGGCCCGGCCGGCCGGCGGCGGCTCCGCACGGCGGACCGCGGCGAGCACCCGCGCGGCGAACCCGGCGTCGCCCACCGTCAGCCGGGCGAGCGGGAACCGCCGGGCCAGGACCTCCCGGCCCGGCGCCCCGGCGGCGGCCAGCACCGCGCACACACCCTTGTCCGCCGCCGCGACCAGCACCGGCCCCAGCGACGACGGGGCGCAGGCGTACCGGATCACGGTCCCGCGACCGCCCGAGCGGAACTCCTGCGGCGTCATGCCGAGGATCGCCGGGGACGCGGAGTAGAAGTGCCCGTTGGAGTTGAAGCCCGACCGGTAGATGGCGTCCGACACCGTGGGGGCGTGCGTCAGTTCATGACGGACCCGGCGGGCCCGCACGACCGACACGTACGCGTGCGGGGTCACCCCGGTGAACGTCTTGAACATCCGGTGGAAGTGGAACCGGCTGTACCCGGCCGAGTGCGCCAGTTCCTGGAGGTTCGGCGGGGCCGCGGACTCTTCCATCAGCCGGCAGGCCCGCGTCACCGCGAGGGCGTGCAGCCTGTTGGGGCCGGCCTCGTCGGTCCCGGTGACGTCACGTCCGTACGCAACGGCGCCTGTCATCGTCGCTCTCGTCTCTCTTGTCGCCGCCCGTCCTGCCGCGCGGCAGGACGGCTGAACCAACTGCGCCCGTTCAGCCATTCGCGGTCGCGCAGCACCTTCCCGCCGGCCGTGCGGGGGAGTTCGGGCACCAGGTGGAAGCGCGGCGGGACCCCGGACGGGCCGAGGAAGCGGTGGCACCAGGCGGCCAGGTCCGTGCGCGTCAGCCCGTCCCCGCACGCGACCAGGGCCTGGGGAGGGTCGGCCCCCAGCACCACCGCGTCGGTGACGTCCTGGTGGGCCCGGAGCACCGCCTCGATCCGCAGCGCGTCGACACCGCCCGGCGTGAGGCTCTCGACCCGGCCGCGCAGGTGCAGCACGCCGGTCGCCGGATCGCGGGTCACCAGGTCCTGCGTGGACAGCCAGCCGTCGTGCGGCGGCAGATCCTCGTACAGATAGGGGGACTCGGGGAGATGGACGCCGAGGACGCCACCGAGGAGGCGGACGCGGACACCGGGCACGGGTGTGCCGATCGCCCCCGGCCCGGCCGCGCCGGACAGATCCGTGGACACCATGCCGGTCTCCGTCGTCCCGTACCCCTGGCCCACCAGCACGCCGTAGCGACGTGCGAAGGCCCCGGCGTCCCCGGCGTCCAGCACGTCCCCGCCGGAGACGGCGAGCCGTAGATCCGGCAGGGTGAGCCGCTCGTCCGCGTGGGCCAGCGCCGCGAAATGCCGGGGGCCGCCCATCACCACCTGCGCCCCCCGGGCCGCGTCGGCGAGCGCCCCCGGCGTCTGCGCCGTGGGGAAGGCCACGGTGGCGCCGGCGTCGAGGGCGTACAGAACCCCCGCGACCAGGGAGAAGGAGTGGGCCACCGGCCCCAGCACCGCGACCCGCTCGCCTTCCCCGGGCATCCGGGAAAGGGACCGCAGCCGCTCCAGTTCGGTCAGCAGCGACCGCGCGGTACGGCCCACGGCCTTGGGGCGCCCCGTGGTTCCGGAGGAGAACTGCACGAGGCAGTGGCCGGTGAGCGCCGGGCGGCCGGTGCGCCTGCGGCGTACCAGCACCTCGCACTCACCGACGAACAGGTCTTCGCGCCCGTACAGTTCGCCGAAGGTGATGACGTACTGAGGAGCGCACAGCTCCAGCAGCGCCTCGCGCTCCGCCCGCCCCGATCGCGGCTCCAGCAGCACCACCTGGGCGTCCAGCGACCAGAGCGCGAACAGCGACCACAACTGGGTGAAGCTGGGTGTGCCGTGCAGTGCGACGGTGCTGCCCGGCCCGATCCCGTGACAGCGAAAGGTGTGCGCCAGCCGGTCCGTCCGGGCCCGGAGCGCGGTCGCGTCGACCTCGGAGCCGGGCCGCCCGGCCTGGACCCACACCGGGCCCCGGGCGCGGCGCACCAGCGACGACAGCGGAGCTGGCCAGGACTGTTGCGACATGGTCCCCTCCCACGGGCCGGACGGTCCGTCGTGCGACGGTGTCCGGTCCCGGGCGGCCCGCGCGGCGGCCCCGGACCGGACCCCGGTCCTACTTCTCGACGCAGAACTCGCCGACCGGCCAGCCGACGTGCCGCTTGTCGGTCGCGACATGCCCCAGCACCTGGTCGCCCTGTTTCAGCTCGGTGACGTTGAGCACGGCGGCACCGGGGCCGAGCACCCGCACGTGCCAGTCGTCCTGGACGATGAGGTTGACCTCGACCCCCTCCGCCGAACGGGCCCTGATGCTCAGCAGCGGCCGGGACTCCAGCTTGATGCGGCCCACCACGATGCGACGGGTGCGGCCGTCGGCGCCGACCGCGAGGACGGCGCTGCCCGCCTTGAGCTCGCTGAGGTAGTTGGTGCGGTTGTCCTGCCCGAAGACATAGCTGTGCAGCGCACCCGCGTTGATACGGAACGGGCGGGTCGGCATGTACGGCAGGGGGTGGGTCTCGCTCACGCACAGGATGAACCCGTGGGCGTACGAGCCGATGAGCATTCCCTCGTCCTTTTCGAAGTGGGTGCAGGTGTCGATGCACACCCGGTCCCCGAGCCCGAGATGCTCGATGGATTCGACGGTCAGCGTGGACAGCTGGAGCGCCGGGGTCTTCACCTGGAGCATCTCCACCAGGGCGAAGACGTCGTTGGCGTCCCGGGGCGACAGGAGCACCCCCTCCGAGCCCTTCTCCAGCACGTCGACGATGACCTGGGCCTCTTCGAGGTCGTCGGCCCGGCAGATCAGCTGGCCCGGCGAACTGTCGGCCGCCGCGATCACGATCTCCAGCGGGATCTTCGTCGGGTCCTTGAACTCCACGACGGTGTAGGGCAGCGCGATCGCCGTGTCGCAGGCCAGCGTCAGGGACGGGTCGTCGACCACGTTGACCAGACCGGCGGTGTCCTTCTGGCCGTTGCGGTGGAGGGCCTGGAGCTCGCCCAGCCGGCCGCTGTCGGCTATCTCGTTCAGGACGATCACGTCGTCGAGGGGCTGATCGGCCGGGCGCGGGGCCCCGGCCAGTACCCGCTTGACCGTGTTCGGCAAGGTCGCCAGCGTGGCGGCATCGCTGTCGACGACGGCGTCGACCCGGGCGTGGATGGCCGCGTCGATCACCGATTCCCGGTGCTCGGCGCGGACGTTGCGGATGTCGATCCAGGCGAATTTCACAGCACACCTGCCATGTGTGAGGGCGGCGTCGGCTCGGTCGCGAGCACCCGGCCATGGACGATTTCGGCAAGCTCCCGGACCGTCTGCCGGGGGGACGGGCCCGCGAAGACCCGACGCCCGACAGCCAGTCCGCTGCATCCCGCGGCCAGGGCCGAGGACGCGAACTGGTGCAAGGGACGACCACTGCCCCCGCCCCCGGCGACCAGCACCGGCAGCGGGGAGTTCGCCACGACCTCCGACATCCGGGACGTCGGCGAGGCGAGGACCGTTTTGACGAGATCGGCGCCGAGGTCGGCGGCGATGCCGGTGACGTGCGAGACCAGCTCCGGTTGGCCGGGGTCCTCCACCCGCGGCCCGCGCGGGTAGATCATCGCCAGCAGGGGCATGCCCCACCGGTCGCACGCCGAGGCGACGGCGCCGAGATCGGCGAGCTGGGCCGCCTCGGTGGGCGAACCGATGTTGACGTGGACACTGACCGCGTCCGCGCCGATCCGCACCGCGTCCTCCACATCGCCGACCAGGACCTTGGCGTCGACGTCCGGGGCATGGGCGGTACTGGCGCTCAGATGCACCACGAGCGCGGTGCGGGTGAGCAGCCCCGGAGGGATCATCCGCGCCCGGCCCTTGTGGACGACGACCGCGTCCGCGCCGCCCTCGCTGATGCTGCGGACCAGCTCGCGGAAGCCCGCACCGCTGGCGATGGGGCCGTCGGACACGGAGTGGTCGAGGGGAACGAACAGATAGCGCCCGTCACCCCGCCTGGACAGTCGTGCCAGGCGCAGTGCCTTGCCACTCAGCGGCATGCTTGACATGACACACCTCTTCCATCGTGATCTCTGCGCGACCGGAGAGGAACAGGTCGAAAGCCGTGGTGGCCGCTCTCCTCGCTGCACTGTCGCAGCGGCCGCTGAAGAATCGAGCCAGAGATCCGCGCGACGGCCCGCCGCGAGAATCGGCCACCGGCCCCCCGCCCCGCGCAACCCGGACTGTTCACCCGGGGTTTGACCCTGCGCCCCCCACCACCGACGACAGACGGAGCTGCCATGCCCGCGAGCCCCCGGGAGACGCTTCCCACCACCGTCGACACAGAAGTCGCCGTGGTGGGCGGTGGACCGGTCGGCATGCTGGTGGCCAGAGAGCTGGCCCTCCTGGGCGTCGGCACGACGGTGTACGAGAAGCTGCCCGCCCCCTCGCCCGTCTCCAAGGCGAGCACCCTGCACGCGCGGACCGCGCAACTCCTGCACCGGCGGGGCATCCTGGACGCGGTCCAGCCCGGGCCCCCCGCCCGGCGGGACGAACGGGGCAGGGTCCGCTTCCACTTCGGCGCGCTGTTCGACCTGGACCTGTCCCGGGTGGTCGACGAGGGCCCGGCCATGATCGCCAGCCCGCAGGCCTGGGCCCAGGAGGTGTTCGCCGGACACGCCCGTACGCTCGGCGCCCGGATCGAACGGGACAGCGAGCTCATCGGCATCCACCAGGAATGCGGCCACGTCCGGCTCGTCCTGCGCGACACGGCCGGCGACACCCGTACGGTCACGGCCCGCTGGGTCGTCGGCGCGGACGGGGCGCGCAGCGCGGTCCGCAGGCTCTCCGGTATCGCCTTCACCGGCACGCCCGCCACGGTCTCCGCCCTCATGGGCGAGGTCCGCCTCCTCGACCCGTGGAACGCCCCCTCGGGGTGGCAGCGCACACCCCACGGCTGGACCCTGCTGTGGGTGTCGCCGTCCGGCCGCAGCCGCGTGTGCACGTACGACTTCCGCGGCCCGCACCCCGACCGGCACTCCCCGGTCACCCTGGAGGAGCTGCGCGGGGAGGTCGCGCGCATCGCCGGCCGCGAGATCCCGATGGACTCGCCGGCCTGGCTCACCCGCTTCAGCGATGCCGCGCTCCAGGCCGAGACCTACCGCCACGGCCGCGTCCTGCTCGCCGGGGACGCGGCCCACGTGCACTTCCCGGCGGGAGGGCAGGGTGTCAACCTCGGCCTCCAGGACGCCTTCAACCTCTGCTGGAAGCTGGCCGCACACCTACGCGGCGGCGCCCCGGCCGACCTGCTGGACACCTATCAGGCCGAGCGCCACCCCGACGCGGCCGCCGTCCTGCACAACGTGCGCGCGCAGGTCGCGCTGATGGACCCGGCCCCGCGCACCGACGCGCTGCGCGAGCTCTTCGCGGAACTGATGCACTTCGACGAGGTCAACGACCACCTCAGCAGCATGATCACCGGCACCTCGCTGGTGTACGACATGGGGCTGCGCCGGGACGCGCCGCTGGTCGGCCGGCTCGCCCCCGACATCACGCTGACGACCGCCGGGGGCACCACCACCCTCGCCGGACTGCTGCACACCGCGCGCCCGGTGCTCCTGGACCTCGCCGACCACGCCGGGCTGCGCGAGTCCGCCGCCCCGTGGCACGACCGGGTGGACGTCGTCACCGCCACGACCGACGAGCCGCTCGGCACGACCGCCCTGCTCGTGCGGCCCGACGGCTACACGGCCTGGAGCGGGCGGGGCGACCGGCGGGACGGGCCCGAACTGCGGGACTCCCTGACCCGTTGGTTCGGACCCGCCCGCTGACCGGGGAGGCGGGCGCGCTCAGCCGCCGGCCGGACCGCCGGCGTGGAGCGCCGAGCCCCGGCGATGGCATTCCACGAGATGGGTGTCGACCATCCCGATGGCCTCCATGAGGGCGTAGCTCGTCGTGGGGCCGACGAACCCGAACCCGTGCGCCCGCAGCTCACGGGCCAGGGCCTTGGAGCCGGGGGTGCTCGTCGGCACCTCGGCCGCCGTGCGCGGCCGGGGGGTCTCGGCCGGCCGGTGCGACCAGATCAGCCGGTCCAGGCCGCCCCTCTCGCGCAGCGCCAGGACCGCCCGGGCGTTGCGGACGGTCGCCTCGATCTTGGCCCGGTTGCGGACGATCCCGGCGTCGGCCATCAGCCGCAGCACGTCGGCGTCCGTGTACGCCGCCACCTTCTCCGGGGCGAACCCGTCGAACGCCGCACGGAACGCGGGCCGCTTGGCGAGGATCGTCAGCCAGCTCAGCCCGGCCTGGAACGCCTCCAGCGTGATCCGTTCGAACAGCGCCTGCTCGCCGTGGACGGGCAGACCCCATTCGCTGTCGTGGTACGCCAGATTGAGCGGATGGCCGACGGCCCACGGACAGCGCCTGCGCCCGTCCGGACCCAGCACCGGCCCACCTTTCGAGACCGCGGCGGCCGGGGCGGGGGGAGGCCAGCGGGTACTGCGGCCGTCGTCGATCTGCCAGGTGCCGCCGTCCGCCGTGGCACCGCGCAGCCCGTCGAGGACCGAGGCGCCGGCGAGCTCCGCCAGCCGCGGGGAGTCGAGCGAGGCGAAGGCGTACGTACGCTCCGCCGCCCAGTCGGTGCTCTGCGCCAGCCGTCGGCTCATCCGCGCCCAGCCCGGCGGCGCCCCGGCCACCACCCAGGCGTCCGGGGCCCCGGCGGTGAACCGCCGCGCGGGACGGAGCCAGGAGGCGGCCTCCTCGGGCCAGTCCACGACCGCCGTGACCGTGCGCCCGGTCGCCTCCCACGCCGTGACGAAGGCCTCGGCGGCGGCCCGGTGGACACCGTCCCCGTCCCGCCCGTGCCCGACGGCGACGTCCCGGACCGAGGACGGGATGAGCCGCAGGAGCGCTGCCAGCTCGGCGGCGGTGTGCGGGGCGTCAGGCGGCGTCATGGAACACCAGCCCGAGCGTGCGGCGGAGACCGGAGCGTACGGTGCTCACTCCGTGCCTCATGGGCGCGGCCGACCAGCCGCGGGCCGAGGCGACCGGCCGGTCACGGGTGGTGAAGACCAGGCCGCTGCCCTGCGGGAGGACCGCCGAACTGCCTCGGGACTGCGCCCGGGGCCGCTGCTCGACCATGAGGAACTCGCCGCCGGTGTAATCGGTCGCGTACGTGTCGAGCCCGATGACCACCTGGAGCGGGAAGACCAGGTCCCCGTACAGATCCCGGTGCAGGGCGTTCCAGTCGCCCTGCCCGTAGCGCAGCAGGATCGGCGTCGGCCGGGTCTGCCCGGCCGCGTGGCACATCGCGAGCCACTCCTGGAGGCTGTCGGGCCAGGGCGCGGGCCGTTTCAGCTTCTCGGCCCACTCGCGGGCGATCGGCAGCAGCCGGGGGTAGAAGGCCTCGCGCAGCTCCGCGACCGGCTCGGGGATCGGGTGGTCGAAGTACCGGTACTGCCCGGCACCGAACCGGTAGCGCTGCATGTCGATCGTGGCGCGGAATCTTGTCGTGTCGTCGTATAACTCGGCGATGCTCCGGCACTGCTCGGGGCTGAGGAGGGGCGAGGTGACCGCGAATCCGTGCGCGTTCATCTCCTCGGAGACCCTCGCCCAGTCGGTCCCCTCGATCGGGGACGGACGGGGACCGGACGGGTTGACGTCGTGGGATGGCATGGCCACCACCGTATGTCCGGCGCCACGGGGACCCGCCGCGGATGGCGAACTTCCCCCGAGGTTTCCCCCGCCTCGGCGGCCGCGCGCACGAAAAAGCCCCTGACCTGCGTTTTCGCAGATCAGGGGCTTTCCCTGAAAGGGTGAGTAACGGGACTTGAACCCGCGACATCCTGGACCACAACCAGGTGCTCTGCCAGCTGAGCTATACCCACCATGTCGCCCGCTCGTTTCCGACCGGCCGAGAAAAAGTGTACAGGGTCCGGGAGGGTGCTCGCGCCCCCGTTTCCCGGGGCCGGTCCGCGGGCGCTCGCACGCCCGTGACCAGCGGGTTCCTACGGTGCGGCCGGGGCCGCCAGGCGCGCCGCGATCTCCTTGGCGCGCTCCGAGTCCGGGCCGGGCTGCGGGACGAAGACCGCCTCCCGGTAGTAGCGGAGCTCCGTGATGGAGTCACGGATGTCCGCCAGCGCCCGGTGGTTGCCGTTCTTGTCCGGGCTGTTGAAGTACGCCCGGGGGAACCAGCGCCGGGCCAGCTCCTTGACCGAGGACACGTCCACGATCCGGTAGTGGAGGTAGCTCTCCAGGTCCCGCATGTCCCGCGCCAGGAAGCCGCGGTCGGTACCGACCGAGTTTCCGCAGAGCGGGGCCTTGCCGGGCTCCTTCACATGCTCGCGGACGTAGGCCAGGACCTGCTCCTCGGCCTCCGCCAGGGTGGTGCCCCCGGCCAGCTCGTCGAGGAGGCCCGAGGCGGTGTGCATCTGCCGCACCACCTCGGGCATGGTCTCGAGGGCCGCGTCCGGCGGGCGGATCACGATGTCCACCCCTTCGCCGAGCACGTTCAGCTCCGAGTCGGTGACCAGGGCGGCCACCTCGATGAGTGCGTCGTCCGTCAACGAGAGCCCGGTCATCTCGCAGTCGATCCACACCATGCGGTCGTTCATGGGCCCCACCCTACGGGGCACTCCGCTGTCCCGGCAGGGCCGGGCGTCCGGGAACGAACGCGTCAGGACCCGGCAGGGAGTGCTCCCCGGGCCCCACCGACGCCGCCATGGCGACGGGTGCGGCGGACACGGGCGTGCCCCGGCGTCCGGGCGGCGGCCCCTGGCTGGGCACCGTCGTCTCGACCACCGTCGCGGCGCTCTCCGCCACCCCCTGCGGACGGCGGGCCCGGTAGGCGGCCCGGTACGCGGCGGGGGAGGAGCCGAGCTGGCGGCGGAAGTGCCCGCGCAGCGCGACCGGGGAGCGGAATCCGCAGCGGCCGGCGACCTCGTCGACCGAGTAGTCGGAGGTCTCCAGCAGCCTCTGTGCCTGAAGCACCCGCTGGGTGATCAGCCACTGGAGCGGTGCGCTGCCGGTGAGCGAACGGAACCTGCGGTCGAAGGTCCGCCTGCTCATGTAGGCGCGCGCCGCGAGCGTCTCCACGTCGAACTGCTCGTGCAGATGCTCCAGGGCCCAGGCCACGACCTCGGCGAGCGGGTCGGACCCGATCTCCTCCGGTAAAGACCTGTCCAGGTAGCGCTCCTGCCCGCCACTGCGCCGCGGCGGCACGACGAGCCGGCGGGCGAGCGCCCCGGCGGCCTCCGTGCCGTGGTCGGTGCGGACTATATGGAGGCAGAGGTCGATACCCGCCGCCGTGCCGGCGGAGGTGAGCACGTCGCCGTCGTCCACGAACAGCTCGCGCGGATCGACGTGCACCGACGGATAGCGCTTGGCCAGCGTCGGCGCGTACATCCAGTGCGTGGTGGCCGGCCGGCCGTCCAGCAGGCCGGCGGCCGCGAGCACGAAGGCTCCCGTGCACAGACCGACGATGCGGGCGCCCTCCTCGTGGGCGCGCCGCAGCGCGTCCAGTGCCTCGGCGGGCGGCGGCGAGGTGATCGACCGCCAGGCGGGCACCACCACGGTGCCGGCCCTGCTGATCGCCTCCAGGCCGTACGGCGCGGTGAGTTCGAGCCCGCCGGTGGTGCGCAGCGGACCTTCCTCGCCCCCGCAGACCAGCAGGCGGTAGCGGGGAACTCCCGCGTCCTGCCGGTCGATCCCGAAAACGGAGAGCGGGATGGAGCTCTCGAAGATAGGGCCGCCGCTGAACAGCAGCACGGCAACGACTTCCCGGCGTCGCCGCCCGGTCAGCTTGCGTGCGGCCTCCGTCGCGGTGGCGGAGTCCTGGCTCATGACGCTAAGCCCCCCTCGGTGTTCGCGTCTTTCTGGTCCTTACGGGCCTGCCGCTCCTGCACGTTTCCCCTCGGTTTCGCACGGTTCCCCAGCCCCCGATTTTCAAGATCGAATCTACTGCGTCGCGTGGTCCTGCCGTGACACCTTCCCCCACCAGCTCAATGTCGATAAGGAAACGTGGCGTGAAGCGTTCGATCACGAAGCGTTCCACCTGCGAAGCGCACAGGGAAGTGCCCTTCGCCAACGTGGCCCGTCCGCGTCGGGTGAAAGCGTACCGCGCGGTCCGTTCCTGCCTGGTGGGCGGTGGGTTGTCCGGCCATCCCGCGAAGGGATCACCCCTCGCGTGAAGTTGGCTGAAAAGCATCGGTTGTGTGTGCTGTATCCGGTCACGCCGGGCGCACAACCGACGCATGGCGACCGCGCCGGTGCGCTCCCTCGCGGTCGAGGTCGCATGGCGTGTTCGGGTCAGGAAGGGCGGGTGTGACGGGCGTTGCCGGGCGGACGGGGCCGAGGCCCCGGGGGGCCGCGCCGTCGTCCGATGTGCCGGGGAACACGCGAGCGAGGGGTTTCGGGTGGTCCTCGGCAACGTGGCCAACAGGGACCGGGTGCGGGCTCCGTCACCGCCTCCGGTGGACGGTCGGGGGGTGTCGCGAAAAACAGGACGCCCGACGGTGTTCGCCGTCCCGAAGGCCCGTGTACGACACAACCGGCATTGCCATACCGGACGGGCTCGGGCATGCTCCCTCCAGCGTCGCGCACGCTTTTGCGGGGGTCTGGGCGATGGAGGAGTGACGCCGTACCCTTGGGGGTATGGGGTTGGGAAGATGATTCCCGGACAGAGCTTCACCGTCAGCCGACGCGCCTGATGCACATCGAAACCGTTCCCTCCTCACGAGGACTCTCTTCGCCGAGACACCGATGGCCGGTCACGAAATCCCTGAACCCAAAGACCGCAAGCCGCTGGCCGACCCAGGGTCGGAGCCGCGCACGGTCGACGAAGCACGCCATGCGTGCGATCCCGCCTTCCGCCACGGAGTCGTGGTCGGTTTCGACGGCTCCACCTCCAGCGAACGGGCCCTCGCCTACGCCATCGGCATGGCCGGCCGCTCGGGCTCCGGCCTGATCATCGTCCATGTCGCCAACCGGCTGCCGACCACTGTCTGGGCGGGCTGCGAGCCCCCCGTCTTCGTCGACGTCCCCGATCACCGCACCGAGGTCCTCGGCCTGGAGCTGGCCTGCGCCGACTATCTCTCCGAGGTTCCCTGGGTGCTGGTCGAGCGCGGTGGCGACATCTGCCACGAGCTGGAGGAGGTCGGCCGGGAGTACGCCGCCGACGCCATCGTCGTGGGCTCCACGCACGGCATCGTCGGCCGGATCTTCGGCTCGGTGGCCGGCCGCCTGGCCCGCCGCGCGCAGCGCCCGGTGGTCGTCATCCCCTGAGCGGCCGCATCCTCTGAGGGGCCGCCAGAAGGCCCTGTGACGGCACACGTCGGGCCCCGTACCGCTTCCGTCGCGGTACGGGGCCCAACGTCGTGCCGACGGTGGTGCGCGGCCGTCTACTCGACCGTCACGGACTTCGCCAGGTTGCGCGGCTTGTCGATGTCCCGGCCCATCGCGAGGGCCGTGTGGTACGCGAACAGCTGGAGCGGGATGCCCATGAGGATCGGGTCCAGCTCGTTCTCGTTCTTCGGCACGACGATGGTGTGGTCGGCCTTCTCCTGCACCTGGTGGGCCACGGCGAGGATCCGGCCGCTGCGGGCCTTGATCTCCTCCATCGCGGCGCGGTTCTTCTCCAGCAGATCGTCGTCCGGCACGATCGCCACGGTCGGCATCGCGGGCTCGATCAGCGCGAGGGGGCCGTGCTTCAGCTCGGAGGCCGGGTAGGCCTCGGCGTGGATGTACGAGACCTCCTTCAGCTTCAGCGAGGCCTCGCGGGCCACCGGATAGCCGCGCACCCGGCCGATGAACATCATCGACTTGGCATCCGCGTACTCCGCCGCCAGCCGCTTGATCTCGTCCTCGTTCGCCAGGATCTCGCTGATCTGCTCCGGCAGCCGGCGCAGCCCGTCGATGATCCGCTTGCCGTCCGCGACCGACAGGTCACGGATCCGGCCCAGGTGCAGCGCGAGCAGAGCGAAGGCGACCACCGTGTTGGTGAAGCACTTGGTGGAGACCACGCAGACCTCCGGGCCCGCGTGGACGTACGTACCGCCGTCGGCCTCCCGGGCGATCGCGGAGCCGACCACGTTCACCACGCCCAGCACGCGCGCGCCCTTGCGCTTCAGCTCCTGGACGGCGGCCAGCACGTCGTACGTCTCGCCCGACTGGGAGACCGCGACGTACAGGGTGTCGGGGTCGACGACCGGGTTGCGGTAGCGGAACTCGGAGGCCGGCTCGGCGTCGGCGGGAATCCGGGCCAGCTCCTCGATCAGCTGGGCGCCGATCTGGCCCGCGTGGTACGAGGTGCCGCAGCCGAGGATCTTGATCCGGCGCACCCCGCGCGCCTCGCGGGCGTCCAGGTTGAGGCCGCCCAGGTGCACGGTGGAGAACCGGTCGTCGATCCGGCCGCGCAGGACGCGGTCCACGGCGTCGGCCTGCTCGGAGATCTCCTTGTGCATGTACGTGTCGTGGCCGCCCATGTCGTACGACTCGGCCTCCCACTCCACGGTGGTCGGCGTGGCCGTCGTGGTCGAACCCTCCGTCGTGTACGTACGGAAGTCGTCGGCCTTGAGCGTGGCCATCTCGCCGTCGTCGAGCGTGACGACCTGGCGGGTGTGGGCGACCAGGGCGGCGACGTCGGAGGCGACGAACATCTCCTTCTCGCCGATGCCGAGGACGACCGGGGAGCCGTTGCGGGCGACCACGATGCGGTCGTTGAAGTCGGCGTGCAGCACGGCGATGCCGTAGGTGCCCTCGACGTGGCGCAGCGCCTCGCGGACCTTCTCCTCCAGGGTGTCGGCCTGGGCGCGGGCGATCAGGTGGGTCAGCACCTCGGTGTCGGTCTCGGAGAGGAAGACGACGCCGTCGGCGGTGAGCCGGGTGCGCAGCTCGGAGGCGTTGTCGATGATCCCGTTGTGGACGACGGCGACCTTGTTCTCCGCGTCCAGGTGCGGGTGCGCGTTCTCGTCGCTCGGGGCGCCGTGGGTGGCCCAGCGGGTGTGGGCGATACCGGTGGTGCCCGCGAACCGCTTGGGGACCTTGGCCTCCAGCTCGCGGACCCGGCCCTTGGCCTTGACCATCTTCAGCGTGCCCGGCCTGCCCGCCGCCGCCTTGCCGGTGATCACGATGCCCGCGGAGTCGTAGCCCCGGTACTCCAGCCGCTGCAACCCTTCCAGCAGCAGCGGAGCGACGTCACGCTTCCCGATGTATCCGACGATTCCGCACATGGGTTTCTCTGCCCCTCCATCGACGTACACGTACACACGCGGTGCGGCGCCCCGCGCACGGGCGCCCGGCCCCGCTCAGCCGTAGACGATGCGGCGCAGCTGGCGGAGCGAGAGCTCCGGCGGCGCCACGGCGCGGTGCGGCAGCTCGGCCGCGATCCGCTCGAAGATCTCCGTGTTGACCAGGCCGCCGGACTGCAGTTCGCGGTGGCGGCGCCGGACGAAGTCGTCGGTGCTCTCGTCGAAGTACGCCAGCACGTCGAGGATCACCCGGGCCGCTTCGCCGCGCTGGAGCGCGGTGGAGCGTACGAGGTGGTCGATGAGGTCGTCGTGCGACGAGCGGCGTTCAAGCACCCGTCGATATTGCGTGCCGGGGCGCGCTTACGCAAGAAATCTGCCCGATATCGGGCAGGGGGTGTGGGGAAACTCGCCCGATCGCGTCACATGCTGCGCAGAACGGCCTGCTTCGCGGTGCTGAATTCCTCGTCGGTGAGGACCCCGGCCCGGTGCAGCTCGCCCAGCTCCCGCAGCCGCCGCAGCAGCGCGTCGTGGTCGCTCGCGGGCGGTGCGGCGGGCTCGGCCGCCTTGGCCAGGGCGGGGGGACCCTCCGGGGCGTCCAGCGGCGTACGGGCCCCGGGCAGCCGCATCAGCACCGCCGCCGCCACCAGGAGCGCGGTGTACTCCTTCTTCGACAACCCCCACAGGGCCAGGGAGTACACGTCGTGCTTGGGCGGCGCGGAGGAGGGGCCTTCCGGCGGCTCGAAGCGCAGATAGCCGTACTCCAGTCCGATCGAGGGCAGCCAGCGCACGCCCGCGATCCGCGACAGCGGGAAGGACGACGGGCCGGCCGAGGTCTTGGACTCCTCCGCCTTCCAGTTCCAGGTGAGCCTGACCGTCTCGCCGTCGAAGGACGCCGTGCCGTCGCCGCCCCCGCCGGAGACCGGCAGGGCGGGCCCGGGCAGCAGGAAGCGGTCCACGGGGCCCTCCGGCACCTGCTCGATCAGCAGCGCGTTGCGGACCTCCTCGACGAAGTACTCCGCGACCCCCGTGCGGCTCTTCTCCACAGTCAGGGCGTACGGGTCGGCGTCCTCCTTCAGACGGCCGTCGGCGGCCCGCAGCACCGGGCAGGCGCCCCCGCGCAGCCGCAGCCGCAGGCGGCCGCCCTTGCGTTCCGGTTCGAACGAGACGCCCCCCACGGCCTCCAGCGGAACAGCGATCTCACCCAGCTCCTGCCGGACCGGATGCGCCTTTCCGCCCGGCACGATGCGCACGGTGTCCCCGTCGAACGTCCACGTTCCGTCCCGCTGGATGATTTCTGCCATGGCCCCGATTCTGCCAGCAGGCCGCCCCGGGGGAAGGGGTGAGCGCCCGAGGGACCGTCCTCGGGCGCTCACCGTCCGGGGGCCGCCGCACCACGGCGGCCGGGGCTCAGAACCCGGCGATCGGGTTCTTCAGGCGGCCCACCAACTGCAACGCTCCGGCCGGGTCGTTGAGGTCGACCATCTGCTGGTTGTTGCGCAGCTGGAGGCGGTTGAGGCAGGAGAGCGCGAACTCCGGCTCGAACAGGTCGTATCGCGCGAACTTCTCCGCGAGATACGGGACCGACTCCTGGTAGTCGCGCACACAGGCGGCGACCGTCCGCCAGAAGGTCTCCTCGTCGAGAATGCCCTCGATGGCCAGGCCCGCGCCCAGGAAGCGGAAGAAGCAGTCGAAGACGTCGGTGAAGACCGACAGCAGCTTCATGTCCTCGGGCACCTCGGCCCGGATCCGGTCGACCTTCGGCGGCAGCACCGCGTCCGGGTCCATCACCGCGATCTCCTCGGCGATGTCCTTGAAGATCGTGCGGGTGACGATCCCGTCCTCCAGGACCAGGATCACGTTCTCGCCGTGCGGCATGTAGACCAGGTCGTACGCGTAGAAGCTGTGCAGCACCGGCACCAGATAGGCGTCCAGATAGTGCCGCAGCCACACCTGCGGGTCCAGGCCCGACTCGGCGATCAGCACCCCGGCCACCGAGTCGCCCTCGTGGTCGGTGTGGAGCAGCGAGGCCATCGTCGCGACCCGCTCGCCCGGCTGGAGGCCCGGCACCGGGCTCTCGCGCCACAGGGCGGCGAGCATCTTCCGGTACGGGGAGCCCTTGACGGTGGCCGCCTCGTAGGACCGGTGGTGGTAGCCGATCGCGGCCCGCTCCCGGATGATCGAGAACCGGGCCCCGCGCAGCAGGTCGTCCCGCTCGACGATCCCGGCCAGCCAGTCGTTGATCGCGGGCGTGGCCTCCATGTACGCGGCCGAAAGCCCGCGCATGAAGCCCATGTTGAGGACCGACAGCGCCGTTTTGACGTAGTGCTTCTCGGGGTGGTCGGTGTTGAAGAAGGTACGGATCGACTGCTGGGCGAGATAGCCGTCCTCGCCCTCCCCGAGCACCACCAGATGCCGTTCGGCCAGCTCCCCGGCGAAGGTGACCGCGAGCTTGTTCCACCACTGCCAGGGGTGGACGGGCAGCAGGAAGTAGTCGTCCGGGTCGAGGCCGAGCCCGCGCAGCGCGCCGGCGAACCGCTCCCGGGTCGCCTCGCTCAGCTCGTCCTTGATCAGCGCGTCGTAGTCGAGCCCGGCGCCCGCCGTGAAGGTGGCCCGCTCCCGCCGGGCGGCCAGCCACACCAGCCGGATCGGGGACGCCGCCTCGGGGGCGTACGCCCGGTACTCGTCCACGCCGAAGCCGAGGCGCCCGTTGTTGGCGACGAAGCAGGGGTGGCCCTCGGTCATCCCGGTCTCGACGGCCTGGAAACCGGCGGCGACGAGCTGGCCGGAGGTGGCCGGTTCCTTGGTGAGTTTGTAGGCGGTTCCGGCCAGGGTGGAGGAGATCTCCTCCAGGTAGACCGGCAGGATCTCCTCGGAGATTCCCAGAGTGTGCCGCAGCTCGATGAAGAACTCCACTGCGTCCAGCGGAATTTCGGAGCCGTGCCGGTGCCGGGTGATGGTGTCGGCCTCGACCTGCCAGTGGTCCAGGGCGAAGAGGCGCGCGGTGAAGCGGTACTCGGTGGAGGCGTCGTCGCTACGGACGGTGTAGCGGTCGTCGCCGAGCGGCGTGGGGGTCAGTAGCCGTTCGTGGCTGAATTCCGCCAGTGCTTTGCGGACCAGCAGTCGGTTTGCGGTGGCCCAGCGCCCGGGGGAGAGATGGGCGACGCTGTCGGTGAGGGCGGTCGTCATCGGTCGTTACCTCCGGTTGCTGCTTCGAACTGCTCACGGGTGCAGGCGCTGAGCAGAGCGTCCTTCTCCGGTTTGGCGATCTCGCGCAGCACCTCGAACCCGACGGCCTTGTTGAGGGCCTGTACGGCGCTGTTGGTCACGTCGGGCTCGACGACGACGCGGCGCACCGACGGGTCGGCGAAGAGGAAATCCATCACGGCGGTGATCACGGCCCGGGTGAAGCCGTGCACCGGGGTGTCGGTGGGGGCGACCAGGAAGTGCATCCCGGTATCGCCGGGCTCCGCCTCGTACAGCCCCTTCAGCTCGACCTCGGTGGGGTCGTACCGCTCGATCAGGAAGGCGGGCTCGCCGTCGTGCAGCCCGATGAACGCGTCGTGGTACGGGTGGGCGGCGATGGACCGGTACTCCCGCTCCACGTCCTCGAGTCGGGCGTCCCCCATCAGCCAGAACGCGGCTTTGGGGTGGGTCACCCAGCCGTGCACCAGCTCGGCGTCGGCGGCGGGGTCCAGCGGTCGGACGGTGAACGCGCCGATGGCGCCGGGGCGCTGTTCGTAGGGACGCTGTTCGTCGGGGCGGCTCATACGGCGAACTCCTGGAAGGCGATGGACTTCTCGACCGGGTAGACCTCACGGCCGAGCAGCTCGCCGATGATGTACGCGTTGCGGTAGGCGCCCATGCCGAGGTCGGGCGAGGTGATCGAGTGGGTGTGCACCGAGGCGTTCTGGAGGAAGACCCCGCGCCCGGTGGTGTCGATGCTGTAGTTGCGGGCCACGTCGAAGCGGCCCCGGCTGTCGTGGCGCAGCCGCCCGCTGATCGGGGCGAGGAAGGCGGGCGCCTCGTAGCGGTAGCCGGTGGCGAGGATCAGGCCCTCGGTGGTGATCTCGTACTCCTTGCCCTGCTCCTCCTGGCGCAGCCCCAGGCTGTACGCACCGCCATCCTCGTCGTAACGCGCGCTGACGAGGGCGGAGTTGGTGAGCAGTCTGGTCGGCACGGGACCCGGCAGGTTCTTCTGGTAGAGCAGATCGAAGATGGCGTCGATCAGCTCCCCGTCGATGCCCTTGAACAGCCCCTTCTGCCCGGTCTCCAGCCGGTAGCGGGTCTCCTCGGGCAGTGCGTGGAAGTAGTCGATGTACTCCGGGGAGGTCATCTCCAGCGTCAGCTTGGTGTACTCCAGCGGGAAGAACCGCGGGGAACGGGTGACCCAGTTGAGCCGGTAGCCGTACGTGTCGATCTCGGAGAGCAGGTCGTAGTAGATCTCCGCGGCGCTCTGCCCGCTGCCGACCAGGGTGATCGACTTCTTCTTCTGGAGCTCGGCTTTCCCGTCCAGATAGCGGGAGTTGTGGATGAAGTCGCCGCCGAGCCCCTGGCAGGCCTCGGGTATGTGCGGCGGCGTGCCGGTGCCGAGCACGAGATGCCGGGACCGGAACTCCTCGCCGGACGCGGTGCGCACGGTGTAGAGCTCGGTGCCCTCGTCGTACGTCACCGTCTCCACGGTCTCGCCGAACCGGATGCTGCTCAGCTTCCCGGCGGCCCAGCGGCAGTAGTCGTTGTACTCGGTCCGCAGCGGGTAGAAGTTCTCCCGGATGTAGAACGAGTAGAGCCGGCCGCGCTCCTTCAGATAGTTGAGGAAGGAGTACGGCGAGGTCGGGTCGGCCATGGTGACGAGGTCCGACATGAACGGCGTCTGGAGATGGGCGCCTTCGAGGAACATTCCGGCGTGCCACTCGAAGTCCGGCTTCGACTCCAGGAAGACGCCGTTCAGTTCGTCGATCGGGTCGGTGAGGCAGGCGAGACCGAGGTTGAACGGGCCGAGGCCGATCCCGATGAAGTCGTGGGGGTCAGGAAGCGCGGTCAAGGGAGTCTCCCAGGTACTTCTCGGCGTGGCCGGAGATCAGGTCGAGGACCGTGGCGATGTCGTGCACGGTCGTTTCGGGGTTGAGCAGGGTGAACTTCAGGTACTGGCGGTCGCCCACCTTGGTGCCCGCGACGATCGCCTCGCCGGAGGCGAACAGCGCTTTGCGGGCGTGCAGGTTGGCGCGGTCGATCCGGTCCGGGGAGGCGCCGCCGGAGGGGATGTAGCGGAAGACGAGCGTGGAGAGCTGTGGCTGGACCACCACGTCGAAGCGCGGGTCGGCGGCGAGCAGCTTCCAGCCCTCGGCGGCCAGGTCGCAGACCTCGTCGAACAGCTCGCCGATGCCGTCGGCGCCCATGACGCGCAGCGTCATCCACAGCTTGAGCGCGTCGAACCGGCGGGTCGTCTGGAGGGACTTGTCGACCTGGTTGGGTATCCGCTCCTCGGCCATCCGGCGCGGGTTCAGATACTCCGCGTGGTACGTGGCGTGGCGCAGGGTCACCCGGTCACGGACCAGGAGGGCGGACGAACTCACGGGCTGGAAGAAGGACTTGTGGTAGTCCACGGTCACCGAGTCGGCGTGCGCGATACCTTCGAGCAGTCCGTTCCGCTCGCGGGAGGCCAGCAGCCCGCAGCCGTACGCGGCGTCCACGTGCATCCAGGTGGCGAACTGGTCGCAGAGCGAGGCGATCTCGGGCAGTGGGTCGATGGACCCGAAGTCCGTGGTGCCGGCGGTCGCGACGACGGCCATCGGGACGGCTCCCTCGGCGACGCACTGTTCCAGCGCGCGGGCGAGCGCCACGGTCTGCATGCGCTTGTCGCGGTCCACGGGGACGGAGACGACGGCGTCCGCGCCGAGTCCGAGGAGTTTGGCGGACTTCTGCACGCTGAAGTGGCTGCACTCGGAGGTGAAGATCCGCAGCCGGGTGAAGTGCTCCGGCCGGACCTTCGCCTCCTCCCGCGCCAGCAGCAGGGCCTGGAGGTTGGACTGCGTACCGCCACTGGTGAAGATCCCGTCGGCGGCCGGGCCGAGCCCGATGCGCTCAGTGGTCCAGTCGATCAGCCGGCGCTCGATGAGGGTGCCGCCGGCGCTCTGGTCCCAGGTGTCCAGGGAGGAGTTGATCGCCGAGAGCACGGCCTCGCCGAGCACCGCGGGTATGACGACCGGGCAGTTGAGGTGGCCGAGGTAGCGGGGGTGGTGGAAGTAGACGGCGTCGCGGAGGTAGACCTCGCCGAGTTCGTCGAGGGCGGCGGCGGCGTCGCCCAGGGGCCGGTCGAGGTCGATCGCGTCGACGACGGGGGAGAGCTCGTCGACACCGATCCCGCTGAAGGGGCGCTCGGTGGCGGCGAGAGTGGCCGCGACCCGTTCCACGCCCGCGGAGACGGTGCTCCGATAGTGCTCCGCAGTCGTGTTGTTGAGCAGGTGGGAACGCATGAAGGGGTCCTCCCGGGTGAGGGGAACTTCATCGCGTCCCTCCGGGCAGGAAGAGGGTACGAGGGCGCGATCTCGAAGTAAGGGGAGCCTAACCTAATCCAAAGTCGATCACCGCCTCACCCCTCGCGAGTGTGCGGGTTGTCCGCTTTGGATCCCCTATGACCCCCTCGCCCCGGACCAGCCGGCGGATCCGGACCCTCGCCCCGGTCACCGCCGCGGAGCCCCTCGGACCCCGGCCCGCCGCGTGTGATCCGCACAATGGACGGGCCGAGCCGCCTGGTCCGTACGACGGTCAGACCGAAGAGCCGGAACGGGGCGACCTCCGGCGCCCCCTGCCCCCGCTGCCGTGTGGCGGATCAGGACGCGAGCCCGGCGGGCTGCTCGACCCCGCCCGGCGTGTCATCCCCCTCCGGCACGCCCCCGGGGCCGCCGACAGGGGCACTGCCCGCCCCCGCCCGCCGGGTCCGGAGCCCGAACGCGCTGACGGCGGCGGCGATCAGGGCGGCGGCCAACGGGACGATCAGGGCCGCCCGGTAGCCGTCGAGGAGGGCCGCCGGTGACGTCCCGTCCGTCGCGGTGATGTTGACGGCGGTCACCGCGGACAGCCCCAGCGCGGCACCGAACTGGAAGGAGGTGTAGAGCAGTCCGCCGGCCACTCCCTGCTCCTCCTCGGCGACGCCGTCGGTGGCCACGATGGTCAGCGGCCCGTAGACCAGGGAGAAGGCCACCCCCAGCAGGAGCAGACCCGGGAACATCGCCGCGTACGTCCAGTCCGCGCCGAGCGGCAGGAACAGGGCGTACGCGAGCGACGCGACGAGCAGCCCGCCGAAGATGACCCGGGCGTGGCCGAACCGGGCCACCAGCTTCGGGGTCAGGAGCGGCGAGAGCACCGCGTCCACGCCGACGACGAGCAGCGCGAAGCTGGTCCGCAGGGACGACCAGCCGCGCAGTTCCTGGAGATAGAGCACGGCGATGAACTGGAAGCCGAAGAACCCGGCGGCGAACAGCAGCCCCGCCGCGTTGGCGCGGACCAGCGACCCGCTGCGGAAGATGCCCGGGCGCACCAGAGGCGAGGACGAGGCGCGCTCGATGGCCACGAACGAGAGGAAGAGGAGCAGCGCCGTGCCGACCGTGCCGGCGGTCCAGGCGGCCGGCACGTGCGTGGCCCGCTCGACGCCGAAGACGAGCAGCAGGATCCCGGCGGTCACGGTGACCGCTCCGGCCAGGTCGACGCCCTTACCGGCGCGGTCCGGGCGGGGCGAGGCGGGGATGAGCGCGAGCGCGGCGAGCAGGATGCCCAGCGAGAGGACGACCGGGGCGAAGAACACCCAGCGCCAGTCGACGGCGGCCAGCAGCCCGCCGACGACCAGGCCGATCGAGAAGCCCCCGGCGGCGGTACCCGCGTAGACGAGCAGGGCCTTGTCGCGCTGCGGCCCCTGGGGGAAACCGGTGGTGATGACCGAGAGGCCGGCCGGGGTCATGAAGGCCGCGGCGACCCCCGTCACGAAGCGGGCGACGATCAGCATCCAGCCCTCGGTGGCCAGTCCTCCCAGCCCGGAGAAGAGCAGGAACACCACGAGCCAGAGGACGAACATCCGGCGGCGGCCGAAGAGATCGGCCGCCCGTCCGCCCAGCAGCATGAATCCGCCGTAGCCCAGGACGTACGCGCTCATCACCCACTGGAGGGTGCCGGTGGACAGATCCAGATCCTCCCGGATCGCGGGCAGGGCCACGTTCAGCATGGCCACATCGATGCCTTCGAGGAAGATCGCGCCGCACAGGACGAGCAGCACGCCCCAGGCGCGCCCGGTCATGCGGTCACTGCTCGGTCCGGACGGGGACGGTGATGCGGACATGGGAATGCTCCTTGTGCACGGGCGAAGTGGGCATGACGAGCCACCGCGACAGCGGCGGAAAGGGTCGGGGTTCGTGTGCAGAGGCCTCAAACAGTGCGAGGGGAAAGCGAGTTACCGAGCCGATGGTCGGTTCCCTCTTGTAACCACTCAAAGCGTGCGGCACCGTGAGGCGGTATGGAAGAAGGCACTTCGAAGTCACCGAGTCACTGCGCCGATACCGACACCGGTACCGACGCCGGTCCGGACTACGACATCAGCCAGTGGGACGTCCGCGAGGGCTGCGAGGTGCGGCAGATCCTCGACCGGGTCGCGGACAAGTGGTCGCTCCTCGCCATCGCCCACCTGGAACGCCGCACCCTGCGCTTCTCCGAGCTGCGACGGCTCATCGAGGGCATCAGCCAGCGCATGCTGACGGTGACCCTGCGCCAGCTCGAACGCGACGGTCTGGTGCGGCGCACGGTGTACCCCGTCGTCCCGCCCCGGGTCGAGTACGAGCTGACGGAACTGGGCGCGACCCTGCACACCACGATCAGGTCGCTCGTCGACTGGACCGAGAGCCACCAGCAGGAGATCGCGAAGGCGCGGAGCGACTACGACGCCCGGCAGAGCGGGGAGGCGTCGGCCTCCTGAGGCCCCATGCGCGCTCCATGTGCGGGGGGTTGGCGCGGCGCTAAGGTGAACCAGTGACCTCACCTCAGCGAAGCGCCTCGACGCGCGTGGGCGAAGAAGACCGCGAGAACGCCGTACGCCGTGTGCGGGAGGCGTACGCCGAACAGCGCATCACGCACGAGGAGATGGACGGCCGGCTCGACCGGGTGCTCGCCGCCACGACGTACGGCGACCTCACCGTGGCCCTGGGCGCGCTCCCGGCGGAGGACCCGGGTGCCACGGCGACGATCTCCGTGGCCGGGGGGCGGATCAAGCGGCGCGGCGTGTGGCAGGTGCCCAGGACCCTCAAGGTCGAGTCGGCCTACGGGCGGGTGCACCTGGATCTGTCCCGGGCGGTCATCGCGTACCCGGTCGTCGACATCGAGCTGAGACTCGGCGTCGGCAACGCGGGCGTCACGGTGCCGAGGGACGCGGTCGTCGAGGTCGAGGGCCTGACGACCGGGTGGAAGGACCTGCGCTACCGCCCCCGGCAGCCGTCCCGCCCCGACGCGCCGCGCATCCGCATCTCGGGGGAGATGGGGTACGGGCGGCTGAAGATCCGCCACGCCTGGCGCTGAGGCACCCGGCCTGCCCGGCGCACACGTGATGGAGGACGGGCCAGGAGGGCCCGTGCGAAGAGGATGTCCTCCCCGGTGCTACGGGCCTTCGCCTCGACCAGTACGGCGGATTCCGGTACGCCCAGCTCAACGGCCCGCTCCCGGTGGTGCAGGGCCTCGCCGCGCGGCATGCTGCCGGCCGTCCGGCCGGGACCGGGGGGGGTGATCACGACTGCTCGCCCCTCGTTATCGTCTCCACCGCGAATACCGGGTTGAGAGGCTCCACGAGCTCCCTGGTGGCCACGGCCACGAGATGCGCGGGTGCGTCCCCCGCCGGCAACGCGCTGACGTAGGCGAGGGCCTCCGCGGGCGAGAGCACGGGCAGCCTCCGGCGCAGTATCCGCGCCGCGTGCATGCGTCCGCGCGCGGCGGCGGCTTCGCAGAGCGCATCGTGCAGGTCGTCCACCGCGGTGCGCACCGGCAGCCCGCGAATCCGGGCCCGGTAGTCGGCCTCCCACTCCCCGGTCACCGCGGCGACGACGCCGATCTGATGCAGCCCGCCGTCGACACGGTCGACCAGGTACGGCCCGTTACCGGCCAGCATGAACTCCGGGTTCCCGGTGCGGACGAACTCCTCGGAGGTCCAGGAGACGATCCACACCAGCTCGTGCTCCTCGACGTCGACCACGGCCATCCGCAGCGCGTCGACTCCGGTGGCCCGCCACCGCAGGCGGTCGCGCTCCAGCTCGGCCTCGACGGTCCGGATGGCGGCTTCTCGCTCGATCACCCGTGCAGCCTCCCGCACGGACCCCTCTCTCGGACAGTGAATTCTCCGGGACCGGACCCGGGCGGGGCCCGACACGAGAGGCCCGACGGGCGCTCCTCACTGACACGACCGCCCCGGCCGCCGTGTGTGAGTCCACGGCGGCCGGGGCGGCAGCAGTCGGAGCGGCAGCCGACGGATCAGCCCGGCAGCCCCAGCTCCCGGGCGATCAGCATCCGCTGGACCTCGCTCGTCCCCTCGCCGATCTCCAGGATCTTCGAGTCACGCCACATCCGGGCCACCGGGTACTCGTTCATGAAGCCGTACCCGCCGTGGATCTGTGTGGCGTCCCGGGCGTTGTCCACCGCGACCGTCGAGGAGTACAGCTTCGCGATCGCCGCCTCCTTCTTGAACGGTTCGCCCGCCACCAGGCGGGAGGCGGCGTCACGCCAGCCGATGCGGGCCATGTGCGCGCGCATCTCCATGTCGGCGATCTTGAACTGTATGGCCTGGTTCGCGCCGATCGGCCTGCCGAAGGCGTGGCGTTCGGCGGCGTACTTCACCGACTCGTCCACGCAGCCCTGCGCCAGGCCCGTCGCGAGGGCCGAGATCGCGATGCGGCCCTCGTCCAGGATGCGCAGGAACTGGGCGTAGCCCCGGCCCTGCTCGCCCAGGAGGTTCGCCGCCGGGACGCGGACGTCCGTGAAGGACAGCTCACGCGTGTCCGAGGCGTTCCAGCCGACCTTGGAGTAGGGGGCCGCGACCGTGAAACCGGGGGTGCCCGACGGGACGATGATCGCGGAGATCAGGGGGCGGCCGTCCTCCTTGCGCCCCGTCACGGCGGTGACCGTCACCAACTCCGTGATGTCCGTGCCCGAGTTGGTGATGAAGCACTTCGAGCCGTTGATCACCCACTCGTCCGTCGCCTCGTCCAGCACCGCCGTCGTGCGCGTGCCGCCCGCGTCCGAACCGCCGTCCGGTTCGGTCAGGCCGAACGCGCCCAGCGCCTCGCCCGCACACAGCTTCGGCAGCCACTGGCGCTTCTGCTCCTCCGTGCCGAAGAGATGGAGCGGCATGGCGCCCAGCGAGACCCCGGCCTCCAGCGTGATCGCCACCGAGGAGTCGACCCGGGCCAGCTCCTCCAGGGCGATCCCGAGCGCCAGGTAGTCGCCGCCCATACCGCCGTACTCCTCCGGGAACGGCAGCCCGAACAGGCCCATCCTGCCCATCTCGCGCACGATCTCGTACGGGAATTCATGGCGCTCGTACAGGTCGCCGATCTTCGGCGCGATCACATCGTGTGCGAACGCCTCGACCGTGCGGCGCAGTTCCTCGTGTTCGGCGGTCAGCCGGTGGTCCAAGGGCATGGGTTGCTCACTCCTTGTGGGAGGCGGAAGAAGAGGGAGGGGTCAGGGCGCGGACCGTGCGAGACGGGCTCGGCCGGCCCAGGTGTCCGGCCAGCCAGACGCTGGTGGCGGTCAGTTCGGCCAGGTCGACGCCCGTCTCGATGCCCAGGCCGTCGAGCATCCAGACCAGGTCCTCGGTGGCGAGGTTCCCCGTGGCGCTCCTGGCGTACGGGCAGCCGCCCAGGCCGCCCGCCGAGGCGTCCACCGTGCTCACGCCGTGCTGGAGCGCGGCCAGGGTGTTCGACAGCGCCTGGCCGTACGTGTCGTGGAAGTGGACGCCGATCGCGGGTGTCGCCACGCCCGCCTCGTTCAGCGCTGTCAGCAGCGCCGTCACGTGGCCCGGCGTCGCCACCCCGATCGTGTCGCCCAGCGACAGTTCGTCGCAGCCCAGGTCCATCAGGGCCCTGGCCACCCGCACCACCCGGGCGACCGGGACCGCGCCCTCCCACGGGTCGCCGAAGCACATCGACAGATACCCGCGCACCTGGACCGTGTCCGCCTTCGCGCGCGCCACCACCGGCTCGAACATCGCCAGCGACTCGTCGACCGTGCGGTTCAGGTTCCGGGCCGCGAACGTCTCCGTCGCCGAACCGAACACCGCGATCGACCGCGCCCCGAGCGCCAGCGCCCGGTCCAGGCCCCGTTCGTTCGGGACCAGGACGGGGAGGGATACGTCCCCCACGTCGGCGATATCGCCGAGGAGCGGGAACAGCTGCTCCGCGTCCGCCAGTTGGGGCACCCACTTCGGGTGCACGAAGCTCGTCGCCTCGATGGTGGTCAGGCCCGCCACCGCCAGGCGGCGGATGAACTCCGCCTTCACCTCGGTCGGGACGGTCTCCTTCTCGTTCTGGAGGCCGTCACGCGCGCCCACCTCGTGGATCCGGACCCGGGAGGGCAGGCCGGGGGCCGGCACCTTCATGGGGAGTCCTTGGGCGCTCATGCGTCCTCCCCCTCGGCCACCGGGACCACGACCGCCAGGATCTGGTCCATCGCCACCGTCGCGCCCGCGGTGACGTCCAGCTCCGTCACCGTGCCCGCGTGCGGGGCCGAGATCACGTGCTCCATCTTCATCGCCTCCACCACGAGCAGGCTCTGGCCCGCCTCGACCTCGTCCCCGACGGCCACCTTCACCACCGTGACCGTGCCGGGCATCGGGGCCGCCAGCGTGTCCGCCCCGCTCCGGCCCGCCCCGCTCAGGGCCGCCTCCACCGGGTCGTGGTCCTGGACGTGCCAGGTGTCACCGTCCCGGCCGAGCCAGTCGCCGGATCGGTGGAAGTGGCCCACCGTGCCGTCGAGTTCGACCGTCACCCGGTCGGGTCCGACCACCGCTCCCGCCGGTGCCCCGTACGTCACCGGGTCCGCGCCCGGCACCCGCAGCGGGAACACCAGTGGCGCCCGCACACCTCCCGTACGCCACCCGTTCGGCACCGAGAAGGGGTCCGTCCAGCCCCCCGCGTCGGGCCGGGGCGCCAGCGCGTCGAGGCGGACCGCCGCGCCCGCCGCGTACACCTCGTCCGGGACGCCGTCCGGCACCAGCCCCTCCGCCTCGCGCTCCACCAGGCCCGTGTCCAGGTTCCCCGCGACCACGTCCGGGTGGGCCAGCAGGCGGCGCAGGAAGCCCGCGTTGGTCGGGACGCCCAGGATCACCGTGTCCGCCAGGGCCGCGCGCAGCTTGCGCAGGGCCGTCGCGCGGTCGGGGCCGTACGCGATGACCTTCGACAGCATCGGGTCGTACAGGCTGCCGACCGGCACGCCCTCACTGAGTCCCGAGTCCGTCCGCACCCCGCCGCCCTGCGGTTCGCGCAGCGCCAGCACCGTACCGCCGGAGGGCAGGAAGCCGCGGGACGGGTCCTCGGCGCAGACGCGCGCCTCGATCGCCCAGCCCGTCAGGCTGATGTCCTGCTGTGCGTACGGGAGGTGCTCGCCCGCCGCCACCCTCAGCTGCCACTCCACCAGGTCCAGGCCGGTGATCAGCTCGGTCACCGGGTGCTCGACCTGGAGGCGGGTGTTCATCTCCATGAAGTAGTACGCGGACGGGTCGTTGCCCGGGACGATGAACTCCACCGTCCCCGCGCCGACATAGCCGCAGCTGCGCGCCGCCTGGACCGCTGCCTCACCCATCGCCGCCCGGGTCGCCTCGTCGAGCAGGACGGACGGCGCCTCCTCGATGATCTTCTGGTGGCGGCGCTGGAGCGAGCACTCGCGCTCGCCCAGGTGGATCACGTTGCCGTGGGCGTCGGCCAGCACCTGGATCTCGATGTGGCGCGGGCGGTCGATCCAGCGCTCGACGAGGAGCGTGTCGTCGCCGAAGGAGGCACGGGCCTCCCGTCGCGCCGCCGCGATCTCCTCGCCCAGCACCGCCGCGTCGCGGACCAGGCGCATGCCCTTGCCGCCGCCGCCCGCGGAGGGTTTCAGGAGGACCGGGGTGCCGATCCCCCGTGCTGCTTCCTCCAGTTGGGCGTCGGTCAGGCCGCTGCCCGAGGAGCCGGGGACGACCGGGACCCCGTAGGCCGCGACCGTCTCCTTGGCCCGGATCTTGTCGCCCATGAGCGCGATCGCGGCGGCGGGCGGGCCGATGAAGACCAGCCCGGCGTCCGCGCACGCCTGCGCGAACTCGGCGTTCTCCGCGAGGAATCCGTACCCCGGGTGGACTGCCTGCGCACCCGTGCGGCGGGCCGCCTCCAGGAGTGCCGGCACGTTCAGATAGCTCTCGGCGGCGGGCGGCGGGCCGATCCGTACCGCCGTGTCCGCCTCCCGGACGTGCCGGGCGTCCGCGTCCGCGTCGCTGAAGACCGCGACCGAGCGCACGCCCTGCTCCCGCAGGGTCCGGATCACCCGGACCGCGATCTCGCCGCGGTTGGCGACCAGAACGGTGTCGAACATCGTCGTCATCTGTTCCTCACATCCGGAAGACGCCGAAGCCGGGCCCGGCCGGGTCCTTCTGGGGCAACGGGGCATTGGCGCACGCGGTCAGGGCGAGGCCCAGGACCTGCCGGGTGTCCACGGGGTCGATCACACCGTCGTCCCAGAGCCGGGCGCTGGCGTAGTACGCGTTGCCCTGGGTCTCGTACTGGGCGCGGATCGGGGCCTTGAACGCCTCCTCGTCCTCGGCGCTCCAGTCGTCGCCCAGCTGGTCGCGCTTGACGGTGGCCAGGACGGAGGCCGCCTGCTCGCCGCCCATGACCGAGATCTTGGCGTTCGGCCACATCCACAGGAAGCGGGGGCTGTAGGCCCGGCCGCACATCGAGTAGTTGCCCGCGCCGTACGAACCGCCGACGACGACCGTCAGCTTCGGTACCCGGGTGCAGGCCACCGCGGTGACCATCTTCGCGCCGTGCTTGGCGATACCGCCCGCCTCGTAGTCCCGGCCGACCATGAAGCCGGAGATGTTCTGGAGGAAGACGAGCGGGATGCCGCGCTGGTCGCACAGCTCGATGAAGTGCGCGCCCTTCTGGGCCGACTCGGAGAACAGGATGCCGTTGTTCGCGACGATCCCGACCGGGTGGCCGTGGATCCGGGCGAAGCCGGTGATCAGCGTCTGGCCGTACTCCGCCTTGAACTCCTGGAAGCGGGAGCCGTCCACCACGCGCGCGATCACCTCGCGCACGTCGTAGGGGGTGCGGGAGTCCACCGGGACCGCCCCGTACAGCCCGGCGGGGTCGACCTTCGGCTCCTCGGCCGGTTCGACCGACCAGGGGAGCGGGGCCCGGTCCGGGAGGGTCGCGACGATGTTGCGGACGATCCGCAGCGCGTGCGCGTCGTCCTCCGCGAGATGGTCGGTGACCCCCGACGTACGGGAGTGGACCTCGCCGCCGCCCAGCTCCTCGGCCGTGACCACCTCGCCGGTGGCGGCCTTCACCAGCGGCGGTCCGCCGAGGAAGATCGTGCCCTGATTGCGGACGATGACGGCCTCGTCGCTCATCGCCGGGACGTACGCCCCGCCGGCCGTGCAGGAGCCCAGCACCGCCGCGATCTGCGGGATGCCCGCCCCCGACATCCGGGCCTGGTTGTAGAAGATCCGCCCGAAGTGGTCCCGGTCGGGGAAGACCTCGTCCTGCATCGGCAGGAACGCGCCGCCCGAGTCGACCAGATACAGGCAGGGGAGACGATTCTCCAGCGCCACTTCCTGGGCGCGCAGATGCTTCTTCACGGTCATCGGGTAGTACGTGCCGCCCTTGACGGTCGCGTCATTGGCGACGATCACGCACTCCCGGCCGGAGACCCGCCCGATGCCCGCGATGACGCCCGCGGCGGGCGCCTGGTCCCCGTACATCCCGTTCGCCGCCAGCGGGGCCAGCTCCAGGAACGGCGAGCCCGGGTCGAGAAGGGTGTCCACCCGGTCCCGGGGGAGCAGCTTGCCGCGCGCCTCGTGGCGGGCCCGTGCCTTCTCACCCCCGCCCAGCCGTGCCGTGGCGAGGCGTTCCGCCAGGTCGTCGGAGAGCGCGCGATGCGCCGCCTCGTTGGCCTGCCAGGCCTCCGAGGCGGGATCGGCCGCGCTCCCCAGGACCGGTGCCTGCTGCATCGTGTCGAGCCCCCTTGCCCGTACCGCAGTGGTGAAAAGCGTTGACGTGCTGTTAATGAGCGTTAACGCGTTTCCCTCAGGTTAACGACCGCTAACGACCCTGTCTAGAATGCATGCTCATGAGCACCCATGCCGCCGCCCGCGTCGCGGCCCCCACCCGCCGCGAGCAGATCCTCCGGGAGGCCGCCCGCCTCTTCGCCGAGCGCGGCTTCCACGGTGTCGGCGTCGACGAGATAGGCGCCGCCGTCGGCATCAGCGGCCCCGGCCTCTACCGCCACTTCCCCGGCAAGGACGCGATGCTCGCCGAGCTGCTGGTGGGCATCAGTGAACGCCTCCTGGAGGGCGGACGGCAGCGGGTGGCGGAGGACGAGGCCCGGGGCGACGGCTCCCCGGAGGCACTCCTGGACGCGCTCATCGAGGGCCACATCGACTTCGCCCTCGACGACCGCCCCCTCATCACCCTCCACGACCGGGAGCTGGACCGGCTGCGCGACACGGACCGCAAGCGGGTGCGCCGGCTCCAGCGCGAGTACGTCGAGGTCTGGGTCGGAGTCGTCCGCGCCCTCTACCCGTCGCTGCCGGAGAACCGGGCCCGCGTCACCGTGCACGCCGTCTTCGGCCTGCTGAACTCCACCCCGCACCTGGCCCGCCCCGACGCCCTGCCCGGCCGCGCGGCGACCGCCGCCCTGCTGCACCGGCTGGCCCGGGGCGCCTTCGCCGCGGCGGAACCGTCCTGAGCAGCGGCTTTCCCGCCCGGGCCCTCGGGGGTTCCGGGCAACCACGGGCGGGGTACGTACGTCTCTCCGGTCAGGACGCCACGACCGGTCCACACGCTACGACATCGGGGAGCCGCACCATGACCGTCTCACTGGGCGAAGAGATCATGCTGCTGTCGCTGGACGACGAGACCGGCGCGGCGAAGGGGGAGAGCGCCGCCCGCTGGGGTGTGGCGGCAGGCATGCTCCTGGAGCTGGTCATGGCGGGGCGCGTCACGGTCAAGGGCGGGTGCGTCGAGGTCTTCGACCCCTCCCCGACCGGCGACGCCCTGCTGGACGGCCGCCTCGACCGGCTCACGCGCTGGGTCCACGGGGCCTCCAGCAGCCGCAAGGTCGTCGCCTGGCTGACCCGGGACCACGCCAAGGGCTCCCAGGACGTCGTGGACAGCCTCGTCGCCCGCGGCCTGGTGACCGAGGAGAAGCACCGGGCCCTCGGTGTGTTCCCGGTGCGCCGCTACCCGGAGACCGACGGAACGGTCGAACGGGAGCTGCGCGCCCGGCTGGCCGCCGTGGTGCTGGAAGGGGCCGAGCCGGACGCCCGCACCAGCGCGCTCGTGGCCCTCGTGCACGCCACGGGCATGCACCGCCAGACCTTCCCCGACCTCCCGAAGAAGCAGGTCGCCCCGCGCATGGCCGAGATCGCCGAGGGCCACTGGGTGGGCGTGAGCGTGCGCGAGGCGATCCGCAACCTCCAGGCGGCGATCTCCACGGTGACCGTGGTGACGGTCCTCTCCGCAGTGCCGTAGGACGCCCCGCGCACCGTCACCGTGCGGGGCCGGCCGGCTTCCCGGGCTCGCCGGGAGCGGTGACCGGCAGCGCGCCCGACTCCGTCAGCAGCCTCTCCAGCCTCGGGGCCAGGACGACGGCCGCCACGTTCGTCAGGTGGGTGTCGTCCCGGTAGAGCAGGATCCGGTCCCGTACGGCGGGGCACGTCGGCCCGTCGCCCGGGCACAGCACCGCGTTCACACCGACGGACCGCACGCCCGGTACCGCGCCCGCCGCGATCCGCTGCGCCAGCGGATCCGGGGGGAGCGCCTTCGCCCGGTCGAACGCGCAGGCCGCCGTCTCGTCCGGAGCGCCGGAGACACACGCCGGGATGTCCGTCCCCGGTACGGGAGTGCCCTCGACATACACGATCGGCGCGCCGGTCGCCCGGAGCCGCGCCAACGTCTTCTCCCAGGCGGAGGTGAGGAGTCGTCGGTCGGCGGTGTACCGGTTGAGCGAGGCGATCACGATGAGCCGGGGCCTCGGCCCCGTGCGCAGGCGGTCCAGGGCGTCGTCCCGCCAGGTGTCGCACTCCCGGTAGGTCCGGCCCAACTGAGGGCTCTGCACGGTCAGTTCCGGCAGCGGGCAGCCCTGCTTCACCAGCTCCTGGAGCGCCCACCCGCGCCGGGAGGCCAGGGCGAGCAGCGGGGAGAACCACTGCCCGGCGTGCGAGTCGCCGAGCAGGACCACGCGGTCCGGGCTGTCCACCGCCCCGAACAGGCACGGCGGGCTGCTCGTCACCGCCGGGGCCGCCTGGCAGCCCCCGTCCGGCGGGAAGTCCGCGCGGGCCTGGGCCGGTCTGGGCACCACGGGCCCGGCCGCGAGCGCGGGGCCCTCGGCACGGGCCAGCAGGGACGGCCCGGCGGCCGCGCCCGGCGGGAGGCTTCCGACGTCGACGGGGGCGGCCGGGCCCAGCAGACGCAGGGTCGTGGTGCCGACGACCAGCGCGAGCACGACCGGCAGGACCACGGCGGAGACCCCCACCGCCAGCCCCCGGCGCGGGAGTTCGGAGACCGTACGGCTGCGGCGCAGCGGCTGTTCGACCCACCGCATGGTGGCGAGCGCGGGCAGCACGGCGGCCAGCGTCCACGCGGTCTTCGCGGGCCAGTCGAGCGCCCCGAGCCGGCCCTCGGCGAACACGAGCACCGGCCAGTGCCACAGATAGAGGGTGTAGGAGAGCCGCCCGACGGCCCGGGGGGCCCGGCCGGCGAGCAACCGGCCCACCCCGTAAGCACCTTGGACGTCCCGTTCGCCCCGCCCCGGTGTCGCCGCCAGGATCACCGCGGCCGTCCCCAGGGTCGGGACGAGTGCCGCGCAACCGGGGTACGGGGTCGACGCGTCGTAGGACGCGACGCACCAGACGATCGCCGCGGCCCCCGCCCACCCGCACGTCGGCCGCAGGGGACGCGGCCCGCGCAGCAGATGCCAGGGCAGCAGCGCCAGCAGCGCCCCGACCGCGAACTGCCAGACACGCGACGGTGTTCCGAGGTACGCGAGCGAGACCGAGTCCCGCGTCCAGTGCAGGGACAGCGCGAACGAGGCGACGGCCGCGCCGGCGGTGACCAGCGCCACGACCGCCCGCACGGCCCGGCCCCGGCGGACCGCGCGGGCGGCGGTCAGCACGATCACCGCGAGCAGGGGGGCCCAGACCAGATAGAACTGCTCCTCGACGGCGAGCGACCAGAAGTGCAGCAGTGGGCTCTGGTCGTGCCCGGCGGCGAGATAGTCGGTCTGCTGCGAGACGAACCGCCAGTTGGCGACGGACAGCGCGGCGGCGAGGACGTCGTGCTCCAGGTCGGTGCGGAGCAGCGGTACGGTCAGCCACGCCCCGGCGACCGCGACCGCCGCCAGGACGACGGCGGCGGAGGGCAGCAGCCGCCGGGCCCGCCGGGAGAAGAAGTCGCCGAGCCGGATCCGGCCGGTGGTGATCGCCTCCCGGACCAGCAGCCCGGTGATCAGATAGCCGGAGATGACGAAGAAGACGTCCACGCCGACGAACCCGCCCGCCGCCCCCGGTATCCCTGCGTGGAAGGCGAGCACCGCGAGGACGGCGACCGCGCGCAGCCCCTCGATGTCGGGCCGGAACGCGGCCCGGTGCGGGCTGGGCCCGGACTCACCGCCCGGGCGGTGGTGAGCGGTGGGCGGGGCGGGTGGGATGGCGGACCGCTTTCGGCGGTGGCCGGGTGCGAGAAGGAGGGGCATCGGGTGGCGCCTTTCGGGACGGCTCAGCTCAGCCACGGCAGCATCGGGTCGACCCACCCCGAGGCGAGCAGACCGGTGAGCAGGAGGACGGCGGAAGCGGCGAGGGCCTCGGGCCAGCGACGGGGCAGCAGGTCCGTCCCGGTCCGCGAACGGAGACCGGCGAGCCGCTTTCCGGCCCCGGCAGCGGCCCCGGCCCCGGCGGGTGTGCGTCCGGCCCGCCGCAGCTCGGCCGAAAGGTCCCGGATCAGGGGCACGTTGATGTGCAGCTGGACCAGGACGTAGAGGCCGAGCCCCCAGGTGGGCGCCCAGCCGTTACGGGCCACGGTCAGCGCGAGGCCCGTTGCGGCGGCCGCGTTGGACAGCACCAGCCAGACCAGCGAGACGCCCACGACCCGGCGGGCCATCGAGCCCGGACTCCCGTTGCTCCGCACCCCGGTGGGCACCCAGGCGGCACTGCGGCCCCGCAGCGTGTGCCAGAACGCGGTGGCGGCGGCCACGCTGGTGAGGACGCCCGCGCGGATCACCTCGACCCGCCACCGGGTCCGGCTGATCCGGGGCAGCAGCACGTGCCACAGCCACAGCGGGGCGAGCAGCGGCAGGACGTGCCAGGGGCGGACGTCGTCCGGGTATCCGAACATCATCACCAGCGGCGGCAGCGGGGCGGCGAAGGTGTTCACGGCCGTCGTCAGGTAGCCGACGATGCCCTCGTAGAAGCACAGCCGCATCCGCCAGGGCGCGCCCATCCGCTTCAGCACCGGGGTGCCGAGGAGGTGCAGATTGCCCATGGCCCACCGGTACTGCTGGTTGACATACGAGGTGACGGTGTCCGGCGAGGTGCCCTTGGCGACCAGGACGGGGACGTACTGGGTGCGGAACCCCCGCTCGTGCAGGGCGAGTCCGGTGTACAGGTCCTCGCTGTGGTCGAGTCGGGCGAAACCGCCCGCCAGGTCGATCGCGGAGCGCCGGTAGACGGCGTTGCTGCCGCAGCAGATCGCCGCGTCGGCGGCGTCCCGGGAGGGCTGGATCCAGCGGAAGAACCACTCCTGCGCGGCCCCAGCGGCACGCTGGATCCAGTCCATGCCCGCGTCGGTGTCGAAGCACTGCGGGCTCTGCACGATGCCGACGGCCGGGTCCGCGAAATAGGGGACCAGATGGCGCAGGAAGTCCGGCCGGGGCGCGAAGTCCGCGTCCAGGATCGCGATGAACTCGGCGTCGGAGAGGGTGAGGGCGTGGTTGAGGTTCCCCGCCTTCTTCAGGTGTCCTCGGTCCGGCCGCACGACGTACCGGTAGCCGTGTTCGGCCGCCAGGGCCGCCACTTCGGCCCGGTCGGCGTCGTCCAGCACCGAGACGGTGAGCGCTCCGGGCCAGTCGAGGGCGGCGACCGCGCGGTAGGCGTTGGCGAGGACGGGGAGGGGTTCGCCGCAGGTCGGCAGGTAGAGGTCGACGGTCGGCAGCGCGGCCGGCCGCCAGGCGCGGACCAGCGTGTCGTGCGAGGCCCGGGTCAGCCGGCGCTGCCGCAGGCTGTTCGCCGAGGACAGCAGCAGCGCCACCACGTTCAGTCCGAGGATCGCGAGGAACGCCCAGAGCGCCGGGGTCCGTAACGCGAACGTGAACATCGTCGCCGCCGTGAAGACGAAGGCCAGCGAACTGCTCACCAGCACCCAGCGGCGTTGCGGCCCGAAGTACCAGTACAGCTCGTCGTCGGACGGTGGTTGCGGAAGGTGATGCACAGTCATAAAGCCCCCCACGGCTGTGTATGTGCCTGTTTTTCGGTTCCCGTCTCCGATGGCCCACCTTAATGCCAAAGGTATAGACCAGTTGCCCGAGAGTGGTGCACCGAAGGGAATCGGACACCGGTTTGGCGCGACTCGATTGGTCCAGACCTCTGGGTGGTTCCATTCGAGCCCGCCGCCCGCCCGGTGAAGGAAGAGCCAGGTCACGCGGGGGTGAACAGTCCTGGAAGAGTTACGGGGGTGCGTGCGGGCCGGGCGGCGGGGGGACCGCCGGGCCGGAGGGGCGACCGTTCGCCGAGCCTTGGGCCGGACCGCTCGCCGGTCCGCTCCCCGATCCGCGCGTCGGTCCGTCCGCCGGCCCGCCTGCCGGCCGGCTCGCCGGATCCGCCCCGTCCGTTGATCAGGACACCGGGCACGCCCCGCACACCGGACGGCACAATGGGTCCATGCCGATACCCAGCCGCGCCGCCCTCGTCGACCACCTCGTCCGTACGCGCATCGCGGGGGACGTCGCCACGCCACGCGACAACAACCTGTCCCACTACCGCAAGCTCGCCAACGGCGACCGCCACTACTGGCTCGGTCTGGAGCTCGGCGACCGCTGGACCGACGAGCAGGACGTCCTCGCCGTGATGGCCGAGCGCTGCGGGGTGAACGACGACCCCGCGCACCGGCAGGGCCAGGACACCATCGACCCCGAGCTGACGGTCGACGCCCTGGAGCGGATGGCGGCCCGCCTGCGCAAGGCCGCCGACGGCCGGGAACGGGTGCTGTTCGCCACCGGGCACCCCGGCGGCCTGCTGGACGTGCACCGGCAGACGGCGGACGCGCTGCGCCGGGCCGGCTGCGAGATCGTCCGCATCCCGTCGGGGCTGATCGCGGACGAGGGCCTGGTCGTCCAGTTCGCCGATGTCGCCATGCTGGAGCGCGGGGCAACCCTCTGGCACACCCACTCCCCGGCCCCGATGGCGGCCATCCTGGACGCCACGGCCCACCTGGGCCGCCCGCTGCCCGACCTCGTCGTCGCCGACCACGGCTGGGCGGGGTGCGCGGGCGGGCGGGGGCTGGACGCGATCGGTTACGCCGACTGCAACGACCCGGCCCTCTTCCTCGGCGAATCGGAGGGCATGCTCCAGGTCACGGTCCCGCTGGACGACCATGTCACCGACCCGCGCTTCTACGACCCGATGACGGACTACCTGCTGCACGCGGCAGGGCTGCTGGAGGACGAGCCCGCGGAACCGGTCGTCGGGGAGCCTGCCGCGTAGCGACCCCGTCGGCGATGAGTTTCCGGCACCGCGGACGTCTGCACTGACAACAGCCGACGAAGACGCCGACGGCGACGAAGGGTGCGGGTCATGAAGTTCAGCACGACGATGTTCCAGGCCGGGAACAACACGGGTATCGAGGTCCCCGAGGACGTGGTCGAGGCCCTCGGCGCGGGCAAGCGCCCACCGGTGAACGTCACGGTGAACGGTTACGCGTACCGCTCGACGATCGCCCCGATGGGCGGGCAGTACCTCATCCCGTTCAGCTCCGACAAGCGCAAGGAGACCGGCATCGGGGGCGGTGACGCCATCGAGGTGGAGCTGACCCTCGACACCGCGCCGCGCACGGTCGAGCCGCCCGAGGACCTGGCGGTGGCACTGGCGGCGGCCCCCGGTGCGGCGGAGGCGTTCGCCGCGCTCTCGCCCAGCCGCCAGAAGGCGTACGTCACCTCGATCGAGGGCGCGAAGGCGCAGGAGACGCGGGAGCGCCGGATCGCGAAGGCGGTGGGGGAGCTGACGCCGTAGGTCTCAGGAACCGCCGCGCCGCAGCCGCTGCGCCCGCCCCGGCGTCGGGTCCAGATACACCCGCCGGACCGATGGGAACCGCTCGCGCAACTGGGCCTCCGCCTCCTCGCAGGCCCACTCGACCTCCGCCGCGGTGGCCATGTCCCGGAAGTCGATCTTCGCGGCGATCAGGATCTCGTCCGGCCCCTGGATCAGCGTGGTCAGCTCCAGGACCTCCACGATGTGCGGCACCGACAGCAGTTCCTCGCGCACCCCGGACCGCACGGCCAGGGGCAGCGGCCGCCCGATGAGCAGCTGGGCGTTGGACCGGCCGAGCACCCAGGCCACGTAGACGAGCAGCAGGCCGATCAGACAGGACGCGACGCCGTCCCAGACGCCCGAGCCGGAGAGCTGCCCGCCCAGCAGCCCGCCCGCCGCCAGCAGCAGGCCGATCAGGGCCGCCGAATCCTCCATCACGACGGCCTTCACGGCCGTGTCGGGGGTGTGCCGCAGGTAGTACGTGTCCGGCACCCGCAGCCGGGACGCCTCGCGCCGCACCTGCTTGACCCCGGTGCGCAGCGAGTAGCCCTCCAGCAGGAAGGCGACGGCCAGGACGATGTAGGAGATCAGCGGGTCGCCCAGCTCCTCGCCCGCGACCAGGGTGTGCACGCCGTCGTAGATCGAGAAGACGGCCCCGCCGACGAAGGTGGCGATGGAGGCGAGCATCGCCCAGATGTAGCGCTCGGGGCCGTAACCGAGGGGGTGGTCCTCGTCGGCCGGCTTCCCGCTCCGCTTGAGGGCGGTGAGGAGCATGACCTCGGTGACGGTGTCGGCCACCGAGTGGGCCGCCTCGGAGAGCATCGCGCTGGAGCCGCTGATCAGCCCGGCGACGGCCTTCGCCACGGCGATACCGAGGTTGGCGAGGGCTGCCACGATCACGGTGAAGGTGGACTCCCCACCGTCGGTTCCCTTGTCCGCCCGCGCGTCGCTCATGGTGGGGAGTATGTCGGAAACGCGGCTCCGGGGGCCGTTCATCCTCGCCGGATGCCGGTCATCCTCGCGGGATACGGACGACGCCCTCCTGGATGACCGTGATCGCGAGGCGGCCGTCGGCGGTGTAGATACGGGCCTGGCCCAGTCCCCGGCCGCCGGAGGCCGAGGGCGACTCCTGGTCGTACAGCAGCCACTCGTCCGCCCGGAACGGCCGGTGGAACCACATCGCGTGGTCCAGGCTGGCCCCGACCACGTCCCCGACCGCCCAGCCGCCCCGCCCGTGGGCGAGGAGCACCGAGTCGAGCAGGGTCATGTCCGAGACGTACGTCGCCATGCAGACGTGCAGCAGCGGATCGTCGGCGAGCTTGCCGTTCGTCCGGAACCACACCTGGGAACGGGGTTCGCGCGGCTCGCCCACCGTGCCGAACGGCGGCGCGTCCACGTACCGCAGGTCCACCGCCTGCCGCGCCTCGATCAGCCGGTCCACGACACCGGGGTCGCTGAAGCGGTCCGCGTACCGGGGGAGCATCTCGGCGGCCGTCGGCAGGGTCTCCGGGTCCGGGGCGGCGGGCATGGGAGCCTGGTGCTCCATGCCCTCCTCGTGCGTCTGGAAGGACGCGGAGAGGTGGAAGATCGGCTGCCCGTGCTGGACGGCGACGACGCGGCGGGTGGTGAACGACTTCCCGTCGCGGATGCGGTCGACGGTGTAGACGATGGGCGCGCCCGGGTCGCCGGCCCGCAGGAAGTACGAGTGGAGAGAATGGGCGGCCCGGTCGGCCGGGACGGTGCGGCCCGCGGCGACGAGCGCCTGGGCCGCTACCTGGCCGCCGAACACCCGGGGCACGAGCGCGCTGCGGCTCTCGCCCCGGAAGATGTCCCGCTCGATCTGCTCCAGGTCGAGCAGGTGGAGCAGATCGAGCAAGGGATCGGGACTCTCGTTCATGGGGGAAAGGTAATCCCTTACAGACCCATGGACTTGGCGATGATCGACTTCATGACCTCGCTGGTGCCGCCGTAGATGCGGTTGACGCGGTTGTCCGCGTAGAGGCGGGCGATCGGGTACTCGTTCATGAAGCCGTAGCCGCCGTGCAGCTGGAGGCAGCGGTCGATGACGCGGTGCGCGACCTCGGTGCAGAACAGCTTCGCGGAGGCGGCTTCCGCCGCCGTGAGCTCCCCGGCGTCCAGGGCCTCCAGCGCACGGTCGGCGACGGCCTGGGCCGCGTCCACCTCGGCCTGGCAGGCGGCCAGCTCGAACTTGGTGTTCTGGAAGGAGGCGACGGTCTTGCCGAAGACCGTGCGGTCCTGGACGTACTCCTTGGCGAACCGGACGGCCGCCGCGGCCTGGGCGTACGCGCCGAAGGCGATGCCCCAGCGCTCGGAGGCCAGGTTGGTGCCGAGGTAGCCGAAGCCCTTGTTCTCCTCGCCCATCAGGTCCTCGACCGGGACCTTGACGTCGACGAACGCCAGCTCGGCGGTGTCGGAGACCTTCAGGCCCAGCTTGTCGAGCTTGCGGCCGACCGAGTAGCCCTCGGACTTCGTGTCGACGGCGAAGAGGGAGATACCGAAGCGGCGGTCGTCCTCGCGCGGGGCGGCGGTACGGGCGCAGACGATGACGCGGTCGGCGTGGACGCCGCCGGTGATGAAGGTCTTCGCACCGTTGAGGACGTAGTGCGTGCCGTCCTCGGAGAGCTTCGCGGTGGTCTTCATGCCCGCGACGTCGGAGCCCGTGCCCGGCTCGGTCATCGCGAGGGCCCACATCTCCTCGCCGGTCGCGAACTTCGGCAGCCAGCGCTTCTTCTGGTCGTCGGTGGCGAGCATCTTGATGTACGGGAGGCCGAGCAGCGTGTGCACACCGGAGCCGCCGAAGGAGACACCTGCGCGGGCGGTCTCCTCGTAGATGACGGCCTCGTACTTGTGCGACTCGATGCCCGCGCCGCCGTACTCCTCGTCGACCTCGATGCCGAAGACGCCCAGCTCACCGAGCTTGAGGTAGAAGTCGCGCGGAGCCTGGCCCGCGGCGAACCACTCGTCGTAGACCGGCACGACCTCGGCCGCGATGAAGGCGCGGATGGTCTCCCGGAACGCCTCGTGGTCCTCGTTGAATACCGTACGGCGCACGGAATGCCTCCTAGATCGGCGGTCGATTCGCGGAAACTCGCGGAACATGGCTAAGCGCTTGCTCAGACTTCCTTCGAAGTTACCCGCCGGTTGTGGGCGCTGTCCAGGGTGATGCTCGGCACGCGTCGAACCGGCGGAGGCCAAGAGGCGGCCCGATTGTCAGTGGCGTGGGGGAGGATCGAAGGGAGACGGCGAGGGCGGCGGGAGGAAGGTGAGGACGTGAGGGTGGAGGACCTGGTCAGGCTGCGGCGGGCCCGCGACCGTATGGACCGCGAGTACGCCGAACCGCTCGACGTCCCCTCGCTGGCCCGCGACGCCCTGATGTCGGCGGGCCACTTCTCCCGCAGCTTCCGTGCCGCCTTCGGCGAGACCCCGTACAGCTATCTCATGACCCGCCGCATCGAGCGGGCCAAGGCGCTGCTGCGCCGGGGCGACCTGTCGGTCACGGGCGTCTGCTTCGCCGTCGGCTGTACCTCGCTGGGCTCGTTCAGTTCCCGCTTCACGGAGCTGGTCGGGGAGAGCCCCAGCGCCTACCGGGCCCGCCCTCACGAGGCCGGCGAGACCATCCCCGCGTGCGTCGCCAAGATGCTCACCCGACCGGTCAGGAATGGAGAAGCGGATCGAAAGCCCCGCCCGTAGCGTGAAACCCATGGACATCAAGCTCTCGCAGTGCTTCATCGCCGTCGACGACCACGACAAGGCGCTCGCCTTCTACCGCGACGCCCTGGGAATGGAGGTGCGCAACGACGTCGGATTCGAAGGCATGCGCTGGGTGACCGTCGGGTCCCCCGCGCAGCCGGACGTGGAGATCGTCCTGGAGCCCCCGCTCGCCGACCCGAACGCCCCGGCCGCCGACCGGCAGACCATGGCCGAGCTGCTCGCCAAGGGCATGCTCCGCGGCGTCATCCTCACCTCCGACGACGTGGACGCGGCCTTCGAGCAGGTCCGCGCCGCGGGCGGCGAAGTCCTCCAGGAGCCGATCGACCAGCCGTACGGCATCCGCGACTGCGCCTTCCGGGACCCCTCCGGCAACATGCTGCGCATCACCCAGGCCAAGAAGTAGCACCCGCACCCGCCCCGGGGGCCGGAGCCGGTCATTCAGGCCCCGGCCCCCACGCACGGACAGTAGGCTCCGCGCACCAGCGGTCCAGCAGTCCGTGATCCAGCAATCCAGTGCGCACCAGTAATCCGGTAATGGAGAGACGACGAGCATGGCTCCGAGAACGAAGACCCCGCAGCCGCCCGCGCCGCACGCTGCCGACAGCCACGACCTGATCCGCGTGCACGGTGCGCGGGAGAACAACCTGAAGGACGTCAGCATCGAGCTGCCGAAGCGCCGGCTGACGGTGTTCACCGGGGTCTCCGGCTCGGGCAAGAGCTCGCTGGTCTTCGCCACCATCGCCGCCGAGTCCCAGCGGCTGATCAACGAGACCTACCCCGCCTTCGTCCAGGGCTTCATGCCCACCCAGGCACGCCCCGACGTCGATGTGCTCGACGGGCTGACGACCGCGATCATCGTGGACCAGCAGCGCATGGGCAGCGACCCCCGCTCCACGGTCGGCACCGCCACCGATGCCAACGCCATGCTCCGCATCCTCTTCAGCCGGCTCGGCAAGCCGCACATCGGCCCGCCCGGCGCGTTCGCCTTCAACGTCCCCTCGGTGACCGCCAGCGGCGCGATCACCGTCGAGCGCGGCAACAAGAAGGCGGTCAAGGCGACCTTCAGCCGCACCGGCGGCATGTGCCCGCGCTGCGAGGGCCGGGGCACGGTCTCCGACATCGACCTCACCCAGCTCTACGACGACTCCAAGTCGATCGCCGAGGGCGCGTTCACCATCCCCGGCTGGAAGTCGGACAGCTGGTGGACGGTCCGGATCTACGCCGAGTCCGGCTTCCTCGACCCGAACAAGCCGATCGCCAAGTTCACCATGAGGGAGATGCAGGACTTCCTCTACAAGGAGCCGACCAAGGTGAAGGTCGAGGGCTCCACCCTCACCTTCGAAGGGCTCATTCCCAAGATCCAGAAATCGTTCCTGTCCAAGGACCGCGAGGCGATGCAGCCCCACATCCGGGAGTTCGTCGACCGTGCGGTCACCTTCGCCACCTGCCCCGAGTGCGAGGGCACGCGGCTCACCGAGGGCGCCCGCTCCTCGAAGATCAAGAAGATCTCCATCGCCGACGCCTGCTCGATGGAGATCCGCGACCTGGCGGAGTGGGTCCGAGGCCTCGACGAACCCTCGGTCGCCCCGCTCCTCGAAGCCCTCCAGCAGACCCTGGACTCCTTCGTCGAGATCGGCCTGGGCTACCTGGCCCTGGACCGCCCCTCCGGCACCCTGTCCGGCGGCGAGGCCCAGCGCGTCAAGATGATCCGCCACCTCGGCTCCTCCCTCACCGACGTCACCTACGTCTTCGACGAGCCGACCATCGGACTCCACCCGCACGACATCCAGCGCATGAACGACCTCCTGCTGCGCCTGCGCGACAAGGGCAACACGGTCCTGGTCGTCGAGCACAAGCCCGAGGCCATCGCCATCGCCGACCACGTGGTCGACCTCGGCCCCGGGGCCGGTACGGCGGGCGGCACCGTCTGCTTCGAGGGCACCCTGGAAGGGCTCCGCGCCTCCGGCACCGTCACCGGCCGCCACCTCGACGACCGGGCCGTCCTCAAGGACGAGGTGCGCAAGCCCACCGGCGCGCTGGAGATCCGCGGCGCGACGGCGCACAACCTCCAGGACGTCGACGTCGACATCCCGCTCGGCGTCCTCACCGTCATCACGGGCGTCGCCGGCTCCGGAAAGAGCTCGCTCGTCCACGGCTCGATCCCGGCGGGCGAGAACGTCATCTCGGTCGACCAGAGCCCCATCAAGGGCTCCCGCCGCAGCAACCCGGCGACGTACACGGGCCTCCTGGAGCCGATCCGCAAGGCCTTCGCCAAGGCCAACGGCGTGAAGCCCGCCCTGTTCAGCGCCAACTCCGAGGGCGCCTGCCCCACGTGCAACGGCGCGGGCGTCATCTTCACCGACCTCGGCGTCATGGCGAGCGTCTCCAGCCCGTGCGAGGACTGCGAGGGCAAGCGGTTCCAGGCCTCGGTCCTGGACTACCACCTCGGTGGCCGCGACATCAGCGAAGTCCTCGCCATGTCGGTCACCGAGGCCGAGGAGTTCTTCGGCTCCGGCGAGGCGGCCCTCCCGGCCGCGCACAAGATCCTCGACCGCCTGGTGGACGTCGGCCTCGGCTATCTGAGCCTCGGCCAGCCGCTCACCACCCTGTCCGGCGGCGAACGCCAGCGCCTGAAGCTGGCGACGCACATGGGCGACAAGGGCGGCGGCGGGCAGGTCGTCGTACTCGACGAGCCGACCACCGGCCTGCACCTCGCGGACGTGGAGCAGCTCCTCGGCCTGCTGGACCGCCTGGTCGACTCCGGAAAGTCGGTGATCGTCATCGAGCACCACCAGGCGGTCATGGCCCACGCCGACTGGATCATCGACCTCGGCCCCGGCGCGGGCCACGACGGCGGCAAGATCGTCTTCGAGGGCACCCCCGCCGACCTGGTCGCGGCCCGCTCGACCCTGACGGGCGAACACCTCGCGGAGTACGTGGGGGAGTGAGGCCCGCGTTCTCTCCGCCTGCCCGTCCGGGTCAGGCGGAGAGAGCCCCGCGCTTGACCGCGTCCACGAAGGAGGTCCACCCGGCGGCGGGGACGATCAGGGTGGGCCCGCCGGGGACCTTGGAGTCGCGGACGGGGACGGCGGTGGGGTGGTGGTCCTGGACTTCGAGGCAGCTGCCCGACTCACTACCGCTGTAGGAGGACTTACGCCAGCGGGTGGGCGAGAAGTTGGTCGGGGTACTCCGCCTGGCCATGTTCTCTGTAGCCCTTCGCTGTTGCCTTCACCACTGCCAAAGAGTCGTCTCGTGACAGGGAGTCGCTCAGGGAGAGAGCGTAACGGCTCTGAAGTGCCTCGACCACGGCTGGCGAGTCGTGCAACTTTCCTACCCGCACTCCTTCGCTGTAGGCGACTGGCGGCTGGTCATCGAACCACATCAACGTCAGCATGCTTTCCAGTAATGAGTGGAACCCGATCGACATGGGGAGCACGTGCGTGCGGATGAGCTTTGCTTCGGTGAGCTCGACGATGTGGTCCAGCTGCTCCGCCATGATCTTCGGCCCACCGATCGGACGTCGGAGCGATGCTTCGTCCAGGATCGCCCAGACCACAGGTGGCTTGGCGCTCTGGAAGATCTTTGCGCGATTCAGTCGTGCGACGACGGCCTTGTCACACTCCGTCGGGCTCAATGGTGGGAACGCCATGCCGAGGACGGCGCGCGCGTACGCCTCGGTCTGGAGGATGCCCGGAAGGAAGGACAGGGCGAACTCCCGGATCATCGTCGCCTGCTGTTCGAGGTGCCGCGCCGCGCCGAAGTAGTCCGCGAGGATTCCGTCGTCCTCCGCTCCCGGCCGGAAGCTCGTGAGCACATTCCCCGTGCCCAGTGCCTTGTCCAACCGCCGGGCGTCCTCCTCGCTCGGCATGCGGCGCCCCGCCTCGATGTGCGAGATGTGCGACCGCGTCATCAGCGCCAGTTCCGCAAGCTCCTGCTGGGTCAGCCCGGCCGCTTCCCGCTGAGCCTTCAACCGCTCGCCATAGGTATTACTCACAGCCAACTCCCGTGTGACGAACGCGGTGTCACCACAGACCCCTGGCGAGCCTAGCCGCGCCGCTCGCACGCTGTGAGTGGATCGCTACGCAGCGAAGAATTCACCCCCACTGCTCACGGAGTTGACGCCCCCATGAAAGAACAGCCGATGAACACCGTTCGCCTGCTCCCCTGGGCCGGTACGGCAGGCAGGCCCTGCTACGTCGTCGGCAACGGCGACGGCAAGGTCTCGCGTGAGGCCGACAAGGTCGAGGCCATGCAGCTCGGCATGGCGTACGACCTTCTCGACCACGCCGACGACCTGGTCGCGGACGACGGGTCCACGGCCGTCCAGCTCCGCCATGTCGCCGCCGCCCTGGCGCACTCGTTGCGGGACGTGCACCGGGTCGCCCGGAGCCGTGGCCTGCGGCTGGGGATTCCCGACGTGTTCGAGCCGGATCACCCGTCGGGCCCGGGGCTGGCCCCGTTGCGGCCCTGACCCGCCCGCGGCGGCGGTCGCCCGGTCTTCGGTACGGTCGCGGCATGCCGTTCTACGTATACGCCCAGGACCAGCCCGATGTCGCGGACCAGTTGATGGAGTGGTGCGAGGAGCACTGGTCCTACATGGACCGGTTCGACGACCGGCTGATACTCCGGGGTCCGACCGTGTCCGACGACGGGGAGGAGCACACGGGGAGCGTCCACGTCGTCGACCTCGCGGACCGGGCGGCGGCAGAGCGGTTCGCGCGGGAGGAGCCGTTCTGGAAGGCGGGCCTCTACCGCGACCTCACGATCGTCGCGGCGGACGTGCTGTTGAGCCGTGAACCCGAGGCGGACGTCCCCTACACCCTCGTCACCGCTCAGTGGCCGCTGTCGGCGGGCGCACCGGGTGATGTCGGGCCCCGGGGGCTGTCGGGCGCGGAGGCGGACAGCCGGCTCGTCTTCATGGCCGCTCTGGTCGACGACGGGGGGACCGGCACGACGGGAGTGGTCGCGGCCGTGCGGGCGCTCCCGGACGAGGCGCGGGACCTGGTCCGGCCGTTCGCGGAGGGGCTGGCCGGCGGACTTCCCGCGGCTCTCACGGCGCAGCGCTGGGAGCGTGGCGGACGGAACTGACACACCGGCCGGGGCTGTTGGGGCTGTAAGGGCTGCCAGGTTGCCGGGGCGCCGGGGCTGCTGGGGCCAGGCCTCAGACCCCGGCCGCGCAGAACACGCACCCGGCGCAGTACGGCAGGGCGTCCACCACCCGATGACGTACGCACGAGGTCATCGCGGCGTCCTCCGGCCCGGGCAGGACAGCAGCCGGTCCTTCGCCGCCGCCCGCTCGCGCGGGGTGTCTCCTGGCTGTCGGCCGGGTACCGGCGGACCCGTGACCTTGACGAACCGATTCCCCGGCAGGCGATCATGACGCCATGCACCGTACGTTGTCGACGCCGCCCACCCTCGCCCCCGGCTGCCTCGCCGGAGCCCCGCAACCCGTACTCCCGGTGGCCGGCGGCGGCGGGCTGTTGCTGCGTCCATGGGAGCGGGCCGACGCGCGGGCGTTCTTCTCCGCGTACGAGGACGAAGAGACCCGCCGCTGGCACACGCACCGGCCCTCGACCGTGGCCCAGGTGGAGGAGTGGTTCGACGGGTACCGCCAGGACTGGGAGCGGGAGAAGGGTTGCCACTGGGCCGTCGCCCGCGACAGCGGCGAGGTACTCGGCCGGATGGCCCTGCGCGGCGTGGACTTCGCCGACGGCGTCGCGAACGCGGCGTACTGGGTGCTCCCGGCCGCACGTGGCGCGGGGATCGCCTCCCGCGCGCTCGCGGCGGTCAGCGCCTGGGCGCTGGACGATATCGGCTTCCACCGGCTGGAGTTGGACCACTCGACGCGTAACGAGGGCTCCTGCCGGGTCGCGACCAAGGCGGGTTACCTGCTGGAGGGCACCAAGCGCAGCTCGGCGGTGCACGACGACGGACGGCACGCCATGCACCTGCACGCCCGGATCAGGGGCGACCGTTGAGTCGTTCGCTCAGCCGAACCGCTCGTTCAGCCAGGAGTTGACGCCGTCGATGGCGGTGGCGGCCAGGGCGGTGGGGTGGCCGGTGAAGCCGTGGGGCGAGGCGGGGTAGACGCGCAGCTCGACGTCGTTCCCGGCGGCCGACAGCCGCCCGGCCATGGTCAGGTTGTCCTCCAGCAGGATGTCCTCGGCGCCCACGACGAGCAGCGCCGGGGGCAGGCCGGTGAGGTCGGCGTAGAGGGGCGAGATGTCGGGAAGGGTGCGGTCGCCGTCCGGCACGTGGCCGACGTACGCCTGGATGAAGTACTCGTCCGCGATGAGGCGGCCGCTCGGGGTGTGCGCGCTCAGATCGTAGGTGCCGAAGCGGAGCGCGGCCCCGGCGAACCGGTCGGCGACGCCCCGGTCCCGCAGCCGCAGGAGGGTCGCGAGGGCGAGGGTGGCTCCGGCGGAGCTTCCGCCGATCGCGAGCCGCGTGGTCCCGAAGCGGGTTTCGGCCTGCTCGATGAGCCAGAGCGCCACCGCTTCGCAGTCGTCGGGGGCGGCGGGCCAGGGATGTTCGGGCGCGAGCCGGTAGTCGACGCCGATGACGGCGATCCGCAGGGCGTCGGCGAGTGCGCGGTGGCGTTCGTCGCCCTGGGCGGCGGTGCCCATGTAGAAGCCGCCGCCGTGGATGCCGAGGTAGACGCCCCGGGGCGGGCCGTCGGCGGGCAGGAAGACGCGGACCGGGACGCGTACGCCGGCGGCCTCGACCGTCTCTTCGAGGGGTGGTGGAACGACGGCCCGGGGCGCGGGCTTCTTCGTCCGGGCCTCCTCCAGCTCCGCGAAGTCGGCGGGCCCACGGCCTGCCACCCGCGACCGGTAGAACTCCCGGGCCTCGGCGATCTGCTCGGCGGGCACGTCCACGAACAGTGCTTCCAGGGCGAATCGCATGGTGCCGCTCCTCATCCGCTCGGGTCTCACCCGGATGCTAGCGGCGCTGCCGTGAGGGAGGTGGATCAGGACACCACAACCTCACCCTGTACACGAATTCGTTCACCTGCACGACGAAGGCGAGCACTCTTGGCAAGGGCGACGTCCTCGCCCTTCGCAGCATCTACTGAAGGAGCACGCACATGAGCTGGTCCGGACGATCTGCGGGCGCCCTACTGGCGGCGGCCATGGTACTGACAGTGACCGGGTGCACTGCCGACAGCGGCGGCGAGGGGGAGGCAAGCTGCGCATTCGAGGTCAGCTACGAGGGGCTGACCTACAAGGACGTCGCGAATGTGGATTTCACGGTCACCGACAAGCTGGGCACCGCCACCCTGCCTCCCTGCGACGACACCGGCGGCCGGGAGGAGGCCGAGGCGGAGGAGACCGAGGAACCCGCCTACGCGGTGAAGGGTCTGTCCCCGGAGACAGCCATCGCCGTGGGCAGTTCACCGGACGAAGCGGTGCTCGTCGTCTCCTACTCCGGCACGAAACTCCCGCCGGAGGTACAGGAACTGATCGACAAGCCGTGACAGGACGGCGGGGCCGGTCATGACCGGCCCCGCCGTCCTGGGCGTCGGGAGACCATTGCGCCCTGGCGGTCCGGCCGCCTGGTCGCGACTACCCCTTCATGTCTTCCCGGGCGGGGCGGGCCATCCAGGTCCGGCGCGTGGAGCGTACGACGAGGTCGTCGCGGTGGCGTACGTCCTCGGGCCCGCCGTCGACGAGCCGGTCGAGCGCGGCCAGGTCACCGGTGTCGACGCGCCCGTCGAGCGAGCCGCGGATCCGCTCGAAGACCAGGAAGGCGTACCGCCCCGCCCCCTCGGGCAGCGGCGCGCGCAGCTCCCACGGCTCGGCGCGCTCCTGCTCGACGGAGAAGCCGGCGGCCGTCAGCAGGGGGCCCCAGTCGGCGCCCCGGTGCGGCATCCGCTCGGCGTGCAGGCCGTCGAGCGCCGCGCGGCAGCGGGCCTCCAGCTCGCCCGGCTCCCCGTCCGCGGGCAGGAAGTACGGCATCCCGTCCACCTCCGCGACGGCCAGCAGCCCTCCGGGGCGCAGCGCGGCGCGGATGCCGGCCAGGGCGGTCGCGGGGTCGTCCAGGTGGTGCAGGGATGCCGACGCCCAGACGAGGTCGGCGTCGACCACTCCCGGCAGCCCCGCACCGGCGTCGGTCTCCAGCGTGCGCACCCGGTCGCCCAGCCCCCGTTCGCGGGCCGCCGAGACGAGCCGCTCCAGCATCGCGGGGGAGCTGTCGACGGCGGTCACGCGGGCGGTCGGGAACTGCTCCAGCAGGGCGAACGTGCCGGTTCCGGTACCCGAGCCGAGGTCGACGATGTGCCGGACGTCGTCACCGGCCAGACAGGCGATGCGTCCGGTGAGCGCGGTCAGCTGGGGCGCGAACAGGGCGGCGTCGAGATCGAGGATCTCGGGGAGGCCGTTGGGGGTCGCGCCGGAGTCGTGGGCGTGGGTACGGGCGGGGGCGTGGGGCACCTCGTGGTGGTGCTGGTGTGCGTGAGCCATGCGATCGAGCGTACGGTCTCCTGCGTCTGACGCATGCGACTTTGCCTATAACGCAAGGAGATGGCGTCGAAGTCGGCCGCGCAGGCAACGCGCGGGGAACTCGCAGGTGAGGGTCCGGGGCCGAGGTGTACAACCATTCGCCGCACGGATCGTCTCTCTGGGCAGATGGCGGGCAGCGGGCCCGCTCGCAGTACGCACGCGCACATCCGGGGGATGACCCATGCAGACTTCTCGACTCCGTACCGTCTCGGCGATCTTCGTGACGCTCGCCGCCACGGCGACCGCCGCCCCGGTCCTCTCCGGTACGGCGGTGGCGGCCGCGCCGACCTCGGTCGTACGGCAGCCGGTCGACTTCAACGGGGACGGGTACGAGGACATGGTCGCCTCGGTGCCCGACGGGACCGTGTCCGGCATCAAGAAGGCCGGTTACCTGGCGGTCTACCCGGGCGACGCGAAGGGCATCAACCCGGCCCGGCACCAGGTGATCAGCCAGAACACGGCCGGGATCCCCGGTTCGGCCACCGCGAACGCCCGCTTCGGCGGGTCGGCGCCCGCCGACATCGATGCCGACGGCTACACCGACCTGCTGGTCTCGGCCGGCAACGGCCGGCCGATCATCCTGTTCGGCGGCAAGAGCGGTCTCGGCACCCGGGCCGTCGAGTTCCAGGGCCGGGGCCAGGGCGAAGCGGTGGGCGACTTCGACGGCGACGGCCGGGCGGACGTGGCCGGGATCGACAACGCCGACTGGGCCGGGAAGGTCGTTCTGAGCGAGAAGATCGGCGCGGACGGCTCGGTCGGGAGCACCCGGACGGCGCTGACCGCCGACGGCGTCGAGACCTACGAGGGCGTACGGGCCGCGGACATCAACAACGACGGCAAGGACGACCTGCTGGTCAGCACCGGCTGTAGCGAGGAGCCGGACTGCGGCGGGACGTCGCTGTACCTGTCGACCGGCACGGGCTTCACCCACACCCCCATCGTCACCGCGCCGGGAACGTATCTCCACCACGCCTCGGTGACGGTGGGTTCGGTCAACGGTGACGCGTACCCGGACCTGGTCTTCACCCGGCAGCCCACCGGCCTGGACAGCGACGTGGACTTCCCGAGCAAGGGCGGCGCGGTGGCGGTCGCCCTCGGTGGACCCAAGGGGCAGAACACCTCCGTGAAGCCGAAGTGGATCACCCAGGCCACCGCCGGGGTGCCGGGCGCCGACGAGCCGGGCGACGCCATGGGTGCGAGCGCCGCGGTGGGGGATCTGGACGGCGACGGCTACGGCGAGGTCGTCGTGGGCCTGCCGGGCGAGGACGTGGGCACGGCGAAGAACGCCGGCGGGGTCCTGATCTTCAAGGGGCGCGCCACGGGCATCACGGGCGCCGACACGAAGGTGATCGGCCAGTCCACGGCGAACGTCCCCGGCGTCGACGAGCAGGGCGACGCCTTCGGCGGCGAGGTCCACGTCGTGGCCGGAGCCAAGGGCGTACCGGCCACGACGTCGGTGGCCGCCCCCGGCGAGAACACCGACCAGGGCGGCGTCTGGCTCTTCAAGGGCAGCGGCACGGGCCCGGTCACCAAGGGCAGCGTCTCCTTCGGCGAGGCGAGCCTGGGCGTGACACCGTCGGCGGTCCGCTTCGGCAACTGGCTGGGCTGACGGTTCCGCTCCCCGGGAGCCGTCGGTCACCGGCGGATGCGGGCGCGCCGCCCTGCGGCGCGCCCGCCCGGGGGCGGCGCTGACGCTGCGCGGACCCTGGTCGCCCGGCCCGCCGACTGCCTATTCTTGGGATCATGACTGCCCAGCCCCCGGAGCCTTCTCCGCGCCCCGTCCCATCAGGAGAACTCCGCGCTTCCCACGACGACCGGGAAGCAGTGGTGGAGCAACTGCGCGATGCCGCCGCCGAGGGGCGCATCGACCTCGATGAGCTGGATTCCCGCCTGGAACAGGCGCTGACGTCGAAGACGTACGCCCAACTGGCCGTCCTGACAGCCGACCTGCCGAAGTCGCCGTCGTCGGCAGCGGAGAACCTGCCACCGCTGGTGCTCAAGGGCGGCATGTACGGCGCGTCCCGGGGCCCCGGCCGCTGGGACGTGCCCGGCCACGTGATCGCTCACGCGGGTATGGGAGGCGTGAGCCTCGACTTCACCCGGGTCGAGTGCCGCCTCGTGGAGGTCGTGGTGGAGGCGTACGGGGAGACCTCCGGCGTCACGATCGTCATCCCCGACGGCTGGGCCGCGGACACCACCGGCATGGACCCCGGCTTCGGCGGCCTGAAGGACAAGACCACGTCCGACCGCCTCCCGGGCACTCCGCTGATCCGGCTCACCGGGTCCGGCGGCATGGCGGGCGTGGTCATCCGCCACCCCAACAAGCGGGAACGCCGCGAGCTGGACGGCGACGCGACGCGGGGCTGAGCTGGTTGCTCGCAACGGAGCCCGACGGCGCCCCAGCCGCGGGGCCGGCTTGTCAGGGGTGGCGGGCGTCAGCCTGCGATCAGGATCCCTCCCGCCACGGCCGCGGCGACCCCCACGAGAAGGGCCCCGACAGCGAACGCGATCTCGCCGAAGCGGGAGGCGGCCGGGGAGAGGGGCAGGCTCCCGGCCGTCCCCCGGGGTCAGCCGGAAATGCGTTCCTCCAGGCGGACGGTCACGGTGTCCCCCTCCTCCTTGCCGATCGCCTTGCGTACGTCCGCCTTCACGGGCAGCTTGTGCGTGCCGTCCCCCAGGGCCATGAACGAACTCCGGAACGGGTGGCCGTCGACCGTGCCCCGGACCTTCACCAGGCCACGGGTGCCGAAGAACTCGGCCGACTCGGGCCACACCACATAGGTCCAGCCGCCCTTGCTCGGGCTCTTCCGCAGAGTCGCGGTGAATTCCTTGTCCATGGTCCGTACCGCCTGTCCGTGAGCCCGCGGCGCGGCTCGTCGCGGTGTTCACCAGTGGGACGGGGGCGGGCACCGGAACTCATCGGTGACTCGTAGGCCCGGTCCTCCCGCTCACCCCTGCCGCAGCGCGAACCACAGCTCCGCCCGCACGTCCATGTCGTCCAGGTCCGCGTCCAGCAACTCCCCGCACCGCCCGATGCGTTGGCGCACGGTGTTGCGGTGGACGCCGAGCGCCACCGCCGTACGGTCCCAGCTGCCGTGCAGGGAGAGCCAGCAGCGCAGGGTGTCGGCCAGCGGTGCGGTGAGCGGGGCGAGGAGGGCGCGGGCGTGGGCGGCCGCATCTTCGGGCGGGACCAGGGCGGCTAGGCCGCTCACGGGGGCGTTTACCGTCAGCGGGGCGCGGGTCGCCCGTGCGTGGGCCAGGGCGCGGGCGGCCAGGGCGTCGGCGGCGTCGAGCGCGGTGACGGGGGTGGGCGCGGACGCGCCGAGCGTCCAGCCGGGCTGCGGGGTGATCGACACGGGCTTCGGGGGCCGTGCCGGTTCCGACCCGGGCCGTGCCGGTTCCGACCCGGGCCGTGCCGGTTCCGACCCGGGCCGTGCCGGTTCCGACCCGGGCCGTGCCTCCACCGCCTCGGTCTTCGCCGTCTCGTCGTCGCCCGCCTTGCCTTCCGCCGCCGCGCCCGGCAGCAGCAGCCGTACCGCCTCGCCGCCGCTGCGGCTCGCGTCGACCAGGGCCGTGCCCAGTGACGCACCCAGGGCGCCGGCCGTCAGGGCGTCCGCCGGGGTGCCGTCCGTGCGGCGGGCGTGGACCACCGTCCAGGGCCCGGTGGCGCCGAGGAGCGGGGCCACCTCGGCGGGGTCGGCGCCCAGCAGCATGCGGACCAGGGCCGCCGAACGGCCTGCCGCGTCCGCGCCCTGGTGCGGGGCGGCCAGCAGCGACAGCAGGACCACCGCGATGCCCGCCACCGTGTGGTCGCCGGACTCCCGCTGCCGGGTCGCCAGCGCCAGGACCAGGCCCTCGCCGCCGCCCAGCGCGTACGCCGACACGTGCGTGTCGCCGTGCGTGTCCGTGGCCGACGCGGGGGAGCCGGGGCGTTCCCGGGCCACCACCCGGGCCAGGCGGGTCAGGGCTCCGGCCGCCTCCGGAGGCAGGCGGCGGCCCGCCGCGTGGATCTCCTCGCCCCGCGCCGTCAGCAGCACCGCCCGGCCGCCCAGCTGCGCCGCGAGCTGGTGCAGGACCGCCGGTACGGGGTCGGGGCGGGCCGCCGCCGTCGCCAGGGCCTGCTGGGCGCGGGTCACCCGGCGCAGCTCGCGGTGGCGCGCCTCGGCCATCAGCCGCCACACCGTCCGCGCGATCGCCGTGAACGGGGTCTCGGGCGGCACCTCCAGCAGCGGCAGGCCCTGCCGGTCGCACGCATCGATCAGCGCCCCGGGCACGGTCTCGTGCACCGGCCGCACCCCGAACCCCAGCGCCGCCGCCCCCGCCTCCACCAGGCGGCCGACGTAGTGGTCCGCATCCGTCAGCAGCACCCCGGCGCTCAGCAGCAGCTCGCCGCCGAGGAGGTACGGGTACGGGTCCGCCATCTCCGAGGTGTGCACCCAGAGCAGCTCGGTCTCGGCCGGGCCCGCGATCCGGCGCAGGCCCAGGTCCTTGGTCGCCAGCAGCTCCGACAGGGGGACGGGCGGGGTCGGCGGGCCGGGGGCGGCCGTCGGGGCGGAGGTCATGGATGATTCGTCCATTCATGGTGGTGCAAGTGGAGGAAATGTACACTTCAGTCCCGCTCCCCGGCCACCTACCGTCGTCCTCGCGCCCGCGTCCGGCGAGCAGTGCACGGCACCCCGCACACTGGAGGCCGCACGGAAGCGGAACCGACACGAACCGTCCGTACGGACCGAACCACGGAAAGGCACACCCCCCATGAGCAGCACCGACTCGCCGCGCGGCCCCATCGACTCCTCCCGCGTCCCCCGGTACGCCGGGCCCGCGACGTTCGCCCGGCTGCCGCGGCTCGACGAGGTCGGGCGTACCGACGTCGCCGTGGTGGGCGTGCCCTTCGACACCGGGGTCTCCTACCGGCCCGGCGCCCGCTTCGGCGGCAACGCCATCCGTGAGGCCTCCCGGCTGCTGCGCCCCTACAACCCGGCTCAGGACGCCTCCCCGTTCGCGCTCGCCCAGGTCGCCGACGCCGGCGACATCGCCGCGAACCCGTTCAACATCAACGAGGCCGTCGAGACCATCGAGGGCGCGGCCGACGACCTGCTGGGCACCGGCGCACGCCTCATGACCCTCGGCGGCGACCACACCATCGCGCTGCCCCTCCTGCGTTCCGTCGCCAAGAAGCACGGGCCCGTCGCCCTGCTCCACTTCGACGCGCACCTGGACACCTGGGACACCTACTTCGGCGCCGAGTACACCCACGGCACCCCGTTCCGCCGGGCCGTCGAGGAGGGCATCCTCGACACCTCCGCCCTCTCCCACGTCGGCACCCGCGGCCCGCTCTACGGCAAGCAGGACCTGACCGACGACGAGAAGATGGGCTTCGGCATCGTCACCTCCGCCGACGTCATGCGGCGCGGCGTCGACGAGATCGCCGACCAGCTGCGGCAGCGCATCGGGGACCGGCCGCTGTACATCTCCATCGACATCGACGTCCTCGACCCCGCGCACGCCCCCGGCACCGGCACCCCCGAGGCCGGCGGCCTCACCTCCCGCGAACTGCTGGAGATCCTGCGCGGGCTCTCCTCCTGCCACCTGGTCTCGGCCGACCTGGTCGAGGTCGCCCCCGCGTACGACCACGCCGAGATCACCTCCGTGGCCGCCTCCCACGCCGCGTACGAGCTGACGACGATCATGTCCCGGCAGATCGCGGCTTCCAGGAGCCCCCGGAGCGCCGAGGGCGCCAAGTGAGTCACGACCACGACGACCGGCCGCAGCTCACCGCCGCCCAGGCCGCCGCCGTACTGAACCCGCCGGCCGGCCGCAACGGCGGTGACCTCGTCGTCGAGTCCCTCCAGGGGCTCGGCGCGACCACCGTCTTCGGCCTGCCCGGTCAGCACGCGCTCGGCATGTTCGACGCGCTGCGCCGCTCCCCGCTCCGGTACGTCGGGCTCCGCGTCGAGAACAACGCGGGGTTCGCCGCCGACGCGTACGGCCGGATCACGGGGGAGGCGGCCCCGCTGCTGCTCTCCACCGGTCCCGGCGCGCTCACCTCGCTCGCCGCGCTCCAGGAGGCGGCCGCCGCCTCCGCCCCCGTCCTCGCCATCTCCAGCCAGATCCCGACGGCGGGGCTCGGCGGCGGGCGGCACGGCTATCTCCACGAGCTGCGCGACCAGCAGGCGTCCGTCCGCGACATCGTGAAGTCCGTGCACACGGTGCGGGCCGCGTCGCAGATCCCCTCCGCGATCGCCGCCGCCTGGGAGTCCGCGCTGACCGCCCCGCACGGGCCGGTCTGGGTGGAGATCCCGCAGGACGTCCTGCTGGCCGAGACGGCTCTCCCCGTCGTCAGCGCCATGGACGCCACCCCGCGTGAGCTCTACCCGCGGCCGGAGTTGACGATCGCCGCCGCGCATCTGCTGTCCAACGCCGAGCGGCCCGTGATCATCGCGGGCGGCGGAGTCGTACGCTCCGACGCCTCCGGCAAACTGCGCGCCCTGGCCGAGAAGATCGACGCGCCGGTCGTCACCACCTTCGGTGGCAAGGGCGCGTTCCCCTGGGAGCATCCGCTGTCGCTGCGCTCCTGGCTGGAGGACCGGCACACCACCGACTTCCTGGAGGACGCGGACGTCCTGCTCGTCGTCGGCTCCGGCCTCGGCGAACTCTCCTCGAACTACCACACCTTCCGCCCGCGCGGACGGGTGATCCAGATCGAGGCGGACGCCGGGAAGCTGGAGTCCAACCACCCCGCCCTCGGCATCCACTCCGACGCCCGCGAGGCCCTGGCCGACCTGCTGGAGGCCGTCGAGCGCCGCGAGGACCCGGCCGCCGCCGATCGCGTACGTACGGTGCTGGAGAAGGTACGGGTCCGGATCGAGGCCCAGGAACTCACCCTGGAGCAGCAGGTCCTCGCCGCCGTCCGCGAGGCGCTGCCCGACGCCGCGCCCAGCTTCTGGGACATGACGATCCTGGCGTACTGGGCCTGGTCCGCGTTCGACGCCCGGCACCCCAACACCATGCACTCCGCCCAGGGCGCGGGCGGCCTCGGCTACGCCTTCCCGGCCGCCATCGGGGCGGCCGCCGCCGACCCGACGAAGCCCGTGCTCGCGGTCTCCGGCGACGGCGGCGCGATGTACTCCATCGCGGAGCTGGCCACCGCGCGCCAGTACGATCTGCCGCTGACCTGGCTGATCGTCGACGACGGCGGCTACGGCATCCTGCGCGAGTACATGACGGACGCCTTCGGCGAGACCACCGGCACCGAGCTGGCCCGCCCGGACTTCGTCGCCCTCGCCGAGTCCTTCGGCGTGCCCGCCGTCCGGACCGGTCCGGAGTCGCTCGCCGCCGACCTGGGCAAGGCGCTGGCGGCCCCGGGGCCTTCGGTCGTCGTGCTTCCGGCGCTGCTGCGGATGTTCGAGCCGACGCATCTGTAGGCGGGCGGGACCAGGCCTCGGCCCCCTCAGCCGGTGGCCGTCGTCCTCTCCGTGCCCGCGTCCGCCTCCCCTGCTTCGGCGGCGGACAGGGGCTCCGCGGAGGGCGGCTCCGGGGTGGCTTCCTCCCCGGTGGCCGTGTGGGGGACGAAGGAGATCCGGACGACGTCCTCCGCGTCGGGCCGCAGGCTGAAGTCCGCGTCCATCGCCCGGGCGAGCCGGACCAGCAGAGGCACGGTGGGCATGGAGCCGCCCAGCTCCAGCTTCGAGACCTGCGGCTGGGGCATGTTCGCGCGCCGCGCCAGCTCGGTCTGGGCCAGCCCCAACGCCGTACGGCGGTCGTAGACCGCCTGCCCGAGGTCCCAGGCGAGATCGAGCTCCCGGCGCCGCCGAGAGCGCGGAGCGGGCTCGGCGCTGTCCTCGCCCTCCGTGATGCTCGCGGCGACCTTCCGGGAGGGAAGTCCGTCGGCCGAGTGGCGGGGGCGCGCTTCGTTGACCCGGCAATCGGCGAGGCATGGTTGCGGAGGGATGAAATCCGCTCCCCGCCGTGTTGGTGCCTCCGGAAGATCGATACGGGACGGCCTTCCGGAAGACCGATACGGGACGGGGAGGCAACGCGTGACGGGCGCAGAGCAACAGGGGTGGGGCCGGCGGCTGACCGGGTACGCGTGGCGGTACCGGCGGAACGTCGTGCTCGCCCTCGGCTCGTCGCTCGCCGGCATGGCCGTCATGGCCCTCGTGCCGCTCATCACCAAGGTGATCATCGACGACGTGGTCACCGACCACACCCGCTCCCTCGCCGTCTGGACCGGGCTGCTCATCGGCGCGGCCGTCCTCGTCTACATCGCCACCTACATCCGCCGCTACTACGGCGGCCGGCTCGCCCTGGACGTCCAGCACGATCTGCGTACGGACATGTACGCGACGATCACCCGGCTCGACGGGAAACGTCAGGACGAGCTGTCCACCGGGCAGGTCGTCGGCCGGGCCACCAGCGACCTCCAGCTGATCCAGGGGCTGCTGTTCATGCTCCCGATGACCATCGGGAACGTGCTGCTCTTCCTCATCTCCCTGGTGATCATGGCGTGGCTCTCCCTCCCGCTCACCCTCGTCGCCCTCGCCGTCGCCCCCGCCCTCTGGTTCATCGCCCGCCGCTCCCGTACCCGCCTCTTCCCCGCCACCTGGTACGCCCAGAGCCAGGCCGCCGCCGTCGCCGGAGTCGTCGACGGGGCCGTCTCCGGGGTCCGGGTCGTCAAGGGGTTCGGGCAGGAGGACCAGGAGACCGGCAAGCTGCGCGAGGTCGGCCGACGCCTCTTCGCCGGGCGGCTGCGCACCATCCGGCTGAACTCCCGCTACACCCCCGCCCTCCAGGCCGTGCCCGCCCTCGGCCAGGTCGCCATGCTCGCCCTCGGCGGCTGGCTGGCCACCCGGGGCGAGATCACCCTCGGCACGTTCGTCGCCTTCTCCACCTACCTCGCCCAGCTCGTCGGCCCGGTCCGGATGCTCGCCATGGTCCTCACCGTCGGCCAGCAGGCCCGCGCCGGTGTGGAACGCGTCCTGGAGCTGATCGACACCGAGCCCTCCCTGCAGGACGGGACGAAGGAGCTGCCCGCCGACGCCCCGGCCGGGATCGAGTTCGACGACGTACGGTTCGGCTACGCTCCGCTTCGCTCCGCCTCCGCCACAGAAACGGACCTTGGAAGCGGAGCCTCCGAACGCCCCGTCCTCGACGGGTTCTCGCTCACCGTCGAACCCGGCGAGACCGTCGCCGTCGTCGGCGCCTCCGGCAGCGGCAAGTCCACCGTCTCGCTCCTGCTGTCCCGCTTCTACGACGTCTCCCACGGGGCCGTGCTCATCGGCGGCCACGACGTCCGCGAGCTGACCCAGGCCTCCCTGCGCGCCGCCATCGGGCTCGTCCCCGAGGACAGCTTCCTCTTCTCCGACACCGTCCGCGCCAACATCGCCTACGGCCTCCCCGACGCCACCCAGGAGCAGATCGAGACGGCCGCCCGCGCCGCCCAGGCCCACGGGTTCATCTCCGACCTGCCGAACGGCTACGACACCACCGTCGGCGAGCACGGGCTCACCCTTTCCGGCGGCCAGCGCCAGCGCGTCGCCCTCGCCCGTGCCATCCTCACCGACCCCCGGCTCCTCCTCCTCGACGACGCGACCTCCGCCGTCGACGCCCGCGTCGAGCACGAGATCCACGAGGCGCTGAAGCAGGTGATGGCGGGGCGGACCACCCTCCTCATCGCCCACCGCCGCTCCACCCTCCAGCTCGCCGACCGCATCGCCGTCCTCGACGGCGGGAAGCTCGCCGCGATCGGTACCCACGAGGAGCTGGAGCGCACCTCCGCCCGTTACCGCCGCCTGCTCACCGACCCGGACGAGCTGGGCGCCACCTCGCCCGGCCACCGGCCGTCGCGCCCGGACGCCGGCCCCGAGGACGACCGCGTCCTCCAGGAGGAACTGGACGCCGAGTTCGACGCGGAGCGCGGCATCACCCCCGAGCTGTGGATCCGCAGGGAGGAGGAGCGGGACACCACCGTCGCCGGTATGCCCGCCACCCCCGAGCTGCTCGCCCAGGTCGAGGCGCTGCCGCCCGCCACGGACACCCCCGAGGTCGACGAGGCCGCCGCCGTCCGCCCGGAGGAGTCGTACGGGCTGCGCCGGCTGCTGCGCGGCTTCGGCGCGGTCCTGCTCATCAGCCTCGGGCTCGTCGCCGTCGACGCCGGGATGGGCCTGCTGCTGCCGGTCCTGATCCGGCACGGCATCGACGACGGCGTCAGCCGGCTCTCCATCGGCGCGGTGTGGGCGGCCTCCGCGATCGCGCTGGTCGTCGTGCTCGTGCAGTGGGCCGCCCAGATCGGCGAGATCCGGATGACCGGCCGGACCGGCGAGCGGATCCTCTACTCGCTCCGCCTGAAGATCTTCGCCCAGCTCCAGCGCCTCGGACTCGACTACTACGAGCGCGAGCTGACCGGCCGGATCATGACCCGGATGACGACGGACGTGGACGCGCTCTCCACGTTCCTCCAGACCGGTCTGGTCACCGCCTTCGTCTCCGTGGTCACCTTCTTCGGCATCATGGTCGCGCTGCTCGTCCTGGACATCCAGCTCGCCCTGGTCGTCTTCGCCACCCTGCCCGTGCTGATCATCGGCACCTTCTTCTTCCGGCGCAGCAGCGTCAAGGCGTACGAACTGGCCCGGACCCGCATCAGCGCCGTCAACGCCGACCTCCAGGAGTCCGTCGCCGGTCTCCGTATCGTCCAGGCCTTCGGCCGCGAGCACGACGGGGCCGCCCGCTACGCCGAGCGCAGCGACGCGTACCGCGAGGCCCGGGTGCGCGGCCAGTGGCTGATCTCCGTCTACTTCCCGTTCGTCCAGCTGCTGGCCTCCGTCGCCGCCGCCGCGGTGATGATCGTCGGCGCGGGCCGGATCGACAACGGCACGCTGACCGTCGGCGCCCTGGTCGCCTACCTCCTCTACATCGACCTGTTCTTCGCCCCCGTCCAGCAGCTCTCCCAGGTCTTCGACGGCTACCAGCAGGCCACCGTCTCCCTCGGCCGCATCCAGGAGCTGCTGCGCGAGCCCACCTCGACCGCCGACCCGGACGAGCCGCTCGACGTGCCCTCGCTGCGCGGCGAGATCGCGTTCGAGGACGTCTCCTTCGCGTACGGGGACGAGGAGGAGGCCCTCACCGGGATCGACCTGCACATCCCGGCCGGTCAGACCGTCGCCTTCGTCGGGGAGACGGGGGCCGGGAAGTCGACCCTGGTCAAGCTGGTCGCCCGGTTCTACGACCCCACGGGCGGCCGGGTCACCGCCGACGGCACCGACCTGCGCAAGCTCGACATGACCGCCTACCGGCACCGCCTCGGTGTCGTCCCGCAGGAGGCGTACCTCTTCGCCGGGACGGTCCGCGACGCCATCGCCTACGGGCTGCCCGACGCCACCGACGCCGCGGTGGAGGCCGCGGCCCGCGCGGTCGGCGCGCACGAGATGATCGCCACGCTGGAGGGCGGCTACCTCCACGAGGTCGCCGAGCGCGGCCGCAACCTCTCCGCCGGACAGCGCCAGCTGATCGCGCTGGCCCGCGCCGAGCTGGTCGACCCGGACGTCCTGCTCCTGGACGAGGCCACCGCCGCCCTCGACCTCGCCACCGAGGCCCTCGTCAACCAGGCGACCGACCGGCTCACCGGCCGCCGGACCACGCTGGTGGTCGCCCACCGGCTGACGACGGCCGCCCGCGCCGACCGGGTCGTGGTGATGGACCACGGACGCGTCGCCGAGGACGGTACGCACGCCGAGTTGCTCGCCCTGGACGGGCAGTACGCCCGGCTGTGGCGCACCTTCATGGGCGAGGGCATAGAGGGCCTGGGGGAGGACGAGCCTGCGGCCGTCTGAGGGCCCGGTGGCCCCGGTGGGCTGCCGCCCCGGTGGTCTGCCGCCGGGGGCCGGACACGCCCGTGCAACCTCTCGGGCGTCTGCTGCGTCGTAGCCAGGGACGCATGGGCGTACAGATGTCAGGTGGGGGCGAACGTGTTCGACACAACGCTGGGGTCGGTGAGCCGGGACGGGGCCGCGGGACCGGCCGGAGCGGTGAAGCCGATACGACGGCGACGGCTGCCGCTCGTCGGCCTCCTCGTCCTGCCCCTGCTGGGCGGACTCGTTCCTCTCCTCGCCGCCCCCGGCCCCGCCCAGGCCGCCTCCGGCTGCTCCGGCCGCCCGGCGAAGACGGTGGAGTTCTCCACGGGAGAGCTGCGCGTCTACAAGTCCCGCGCCCACGCCTGCGCGGTGACCGTGGCCAAGAAGCCCGGCAAGCGACGCACGATGAGCGTCACCCTCCAGGCGCGCGGCGGTCGCGTGGTCTCCGACAAGGGCTCGTACACGAAGATGGCCGGCCCGGTCACGGTCAACGCGCTGAACCGCTGTGTCCGCGCCACCGGCGCGATCGGCAAGAAGTCCGTCTCCACCGGATGGATCCTCTGCTGACACGGATGACACGGACAACCGGGTCTGGCGTGCCGTGTGTTGCCCCGATAAGTTCACGGCGACTGTCGTGAATCAAGGGGAGCGTGCATGCGCAAGTCACTCACAGGGGTTCTCTCGCTCGCCGTGCTCATAGGCACGGTCGGAGCCACGGGGGCCTCGGCCGGTGCGGCCACCGCCGCGGAACCGGCCGCCATCCGGAGCAGCGGAGCTGCGGCCGGCAGCGAAGCGGGCACCGAGGACATCAAGGACCGCATCCTGGCGATCCCGGGCATGAGCCTGATCGAGGAGAAGCCGTACGCGGGTTACCGCTACTTCGTCCTCAACTACACCCAGCCGGTCGACCACCGGCGCCCGTCCAAGGGCACGTTCCAGCAGCGCCTGACCCTGCTGCACAAGGACGTGAGCCGCCCGACGGTCTTCTTCACCAGCGGTTACAACGTCTCGACCAACCCCAGCCGCAGCGAGCCGACGCAGATCGTCGACGGCAACCAGGTCTCCCTGGAGTACCGCTTCTTCACCCCGTCGCGCCCCGCCCCGGCCGACTGGTCCAAGCTGGACATCTGGCAGGCCGCCAGCGACCAGCACCGGGTGTTCACCGCGCTGAAGAAGATCTACGACAAGAAGTGGCTGGCCACCGGCGGGTCCAAGGGCGGCATGACCGCCACGTACTTCGAGCGCTTCTACCCGAAGGACATGGACGGCGTCGTCGCCTACGTCGCGCCCAACGACGTCAACGACAAGGAGGACTCGGCCTACGACCGGTTCTTCCGCAACGTCGGCACCAAGGAGTGCCGCGACAAGCTGGCCGGCGTGCAGCGCGAGGCGCTGATCCGGCGGGCCCCGCTCCAGAAGAAGTACAAGGAGCAGGCCGCCGCCAACGGCTGGACCTTCAACACCGTCGGCTCCCTCGACCGCGCCTACGAGGCCACGGTCCTGGACTACGTGTTCGCCTTCTGGCAGTACAGCCTGGTCGCCGACTGCGTGGACATCCCGGCCGACGCCAAGAAGGCCACGGACGACGACATCTGGAACTCCGTCGACGCCATCTCCGGCTTCTCCGCCTACGCCGACCAGGGCCTGGAGAGGTACACCCCGTACTACTACCAGGCGGGCACCCAGCTCGGCTCGCCGGACATCAAGCAGCCCTGGCTCGGCAACCTGAGCCGCTACGGCTACCAGCCCCCGCGCAACTTCGTGCCCCGCTCCATCCCCATGAAGTTCGACCGGCGCGCGATGCGGGACATCGACAGCTGGGTCAAGCACAACGCCCGGCGGATGATGTACGTCAACGGCGAGAACGACCCGTGGAGCGCGGAGCCGTTCCGGCTCGGCGGCGGCGCGAAGGACAGCGCCGTCTACACCGTCCCCGGCGGCAACCACGGCGCGCGGGTCTCCGGTCTCCCCGAGGCCCAGCGGGCCAAGGCCACCGCCGACATCCTGCGCTGGGCGGGCGTCGCCCCGGCGGCCGTCGAGAACGACCCGGCGAAGGCGAAGCCGCTGGCCACGTTCGACACCAGGCTGGACCAGCGCAACGGCGAGGTCGACCGCGACGAGGCCACGCTGCGCCCGTAGTCGCTCGCGGCTGTCGTAGCCGCTCGTGCCGGGCTGTGCCCGTCGGTCACCGTCACCATCCGGTGGACCGGCGGGCGCAGCCCACCGGCTTCTCCCCGCGCAGGGAGACGAACAGGTCCGTGTCGCCCGGGCACTGGGCCCGCCGCCGCACCGCCGACTCCACGCGGTAGCGCGGTGCGCGGCCGCCCGCGTCCGCGCACGCGGTCTCCGTGACCTCGCCCGCGCGGGGGGCGGTGACGCAGTCGCCGGCGACGGTCAGCGGTCCGCCGCCCTGTCCCGGGTCGCCCGGGTGCGGGGGCTCCAGGTTCCGCATGCAGGCGTAGCCGGTGGTGAGCCGGGAACGGGCCCCGGTGCCCGTCTCGGACACGTGCAGGACGAAGTCGGTGGCGTCCGGGCAGGGCGGGCCCGACGACGGGGTGCCGAGGTGCCGGGCGAGGACGGTGGCCGCGGCCTTCTCGCTGCGGCAGAACACCTCCCGGATCACCGGGCCCCGCGAACTGCAGTCCCCGGGCCCGAGGAACACCACTCCGTACGGGGACGGCCCGGGCGAGGCGGGGGCGGGCCCCCGGTCGTCGGTGACCGTACGGCCCGGGGCCTCGCAGGCCGTCGTCAGCAGGAGCGCGACCACGACCAAGAAGGCGGCCACGGCCGGCGCGACGCGGGCCGGCAGGAACACGCGGGCCGGTAACGGGGCGGCGGCGGGCCGTCGGCTCCGGGCCCCCGAGGACGTGTGGTCATCCATGAAACTCCCCAATACGTCTTCAAAGACGTACACCCGGCGCGGCCCGCCGGAGCGGGGCCACGCCAGGTGCGGGGGTGCTTTGCGCCGATGACCGGAGGCCGGGGCCGTCCGGTCGTCGTAGGGCTAGTACGACAGCCCGTGGCCCACCGGGTACAGCACCTGCGTCGGATCGTCCGCGCGCTGCACCGGGACCGGCAGGGTGCCCTCCGGCTCGGCGCGGCCCGCGATCACCCGGGCCGCCGCCCGCAGTTCGACATCCGTCCAGGAGTACGCGGCGAGACTCGCCGCGACGCCGGCCGCGGTGAGGTGGGCGATGTCGTACGGGTTGCGGATCGCGATGGTGACGACGGGGACGCCGGTCGCCACGAGCGCGGTCACCAGGGTGCGCTGCGAGCTGCTCGCCGTGACGTTGTACGTCGCCACGACCACCGCGTCCTTGCCCTCGGCGGCGGCGACCGCCTCGTCGATCTTCGCCCGGTTCGGGGCCGTACCGGTGGACAGCGCCCGTGCGCTGAAACCCAGTTCGCCGAAGGTATGGGCCAGGGTGCCGGTCGGCGGGCCCGTCGTCCCGGAGGGGGAGGCCGGATCGGCCCCCACCACCAGCAGGTTGCGGTGGGTGCGCCGGGAGAGCGGCAGCAGCGCGCCCGGATCGGAGAGCAGGGTCGTCGTGCGCTCGGCGATCCGGTCGGCGGCGGCCCGGTGGGCGCGGCTGCCGACCGTGCGCTCGACGCCCCGGTGGCTGACGAACGGGTCCTGGAACAGGCCGAGTCGGCTCTTCAGCCGCAGGATCCGCAGGATCGATTCCTCGATCCGCGCCTCGCTGATCTCGCCGCCGCGGACCGCCTCCAGCACGGCGTTCCAGGCGACGGAGAGATTCGGCGGGTTCAGCAGCTGGTCCACGCCCGCCAGCAGGGCGAGGACCGGCACGCGGTCGTCGCCGTACTTCGTGCGCACCCCCTCCATGCCGAGCGAGTCCGTGACCACCACCCCGTCGTAGCCCAGCTCCTCTCGGAGGATGCCGGTGAGGATCGGCCGGGAGAGCGTGGCCGGGTCCTCGGACGGGTCCAGGGCCGGGACCACGATGTGCGCGGTCATGATCGAGTCGATCCGGGCCCGGATCGCGGCGCGGAACGGCGGGGCGTCCAGCTCCTCCCACTGGGCGCGGGTGTGGTTGATGACGGGCAGTCCGGTGTGGCTGTCGGTGTTCGTGTCGCCGTGACCGGGGAAGTGCTTCGCGGTCGAGGCGATGCCCGCGCCCTGGTAGCCCTTGACCTGCGCCGCGACCAGGTCGGCCACCGCGTCGGGGTCGGATCCGAAGGACCGTACGCCGATGACCGGGTTGGCCGGGTTGACGTTGACGTCGGCGTCCGGCGCGTAGTTCTGGTTGATGCCGAGCGCGGCCAGCTCCGCGCCCGCGATCCAGGCGGCCCGCCGGGTGTCGGAGCGCGAGCCGCCCGCGCCGAGGGCCATCGCGCCCGGCAGCAGGGTCGCGGGTTCGCCGACCCGGCAGACGATGCCGTGCTCCTGGTCGGTGGAGACGAGGAGCGGCACCCGGTGGCGCTCGGCGAGCGCGGCGCGCTGGAGGCCGTTGGAGAGGTCGGCGATCTGGTGCGGGTCGCGGGTGTTGTGCGCCCAGGTGAAGTAGATGATGCCGCCGACGTGGTACGTGGAGATCAGCTCGGCCGCCGTGCGGACCCCGATCTCCCTGAGGTTCGCGTCGATGTCGGCCTGGTCGGGGTCGGTGGCGGAGTGCCCGTAGACCCGCATCACGAAGAGCTGGCCGACCTTCTCCTCCAGGCTCATCCCGGCGATGATCCGCCGCAACCGGCGGTCGGTGGAGGCGTTCGTGGGGTGCGCGGAGGCGACGGCGGGCGGGGTGAGGGCGCCGGTCGCCGCCGCGGCGGTGACGGCCGCAGTGGCGGTGAGGAGGGTGCGTCTTGAGGTGCGGTGGGGCACGTGAGCTCCTTCCCGGGGTGAAAGAAACTTCCAAGGAAGTACGCTTATAGGGAAAATAACTTCCGGTCAAGAGGCCGTGCCGGGGCCCGGGGTGACGTGCCGCCAAAAGATTCCGCGTCCGTAGCCGGACTCGTCTCACGCCAGTCCGGCCGCCGCCCCGTGGGCCCGCAGCGCGTCCACCGCCGCCGTGATCGCCGGACGCCTCGCCGCCTCCCTGCGCCACAGCGCGTACAGCCGCCGCTCCGGCACCGGGTCCAGACGCACCGCCACCACCCCGTCCGGCAGCGGCCCCCGCCCCAGCCTGGGCATCATCGCGATGCCCAGACCGGCCGCCACCAGGGCGAGTTGGGTGTGGTTCTCCTCCGCCCGGTGCCGGATGTCGGGCTCGTACCCCGCCGTGCGCAGCGTCCGCACCAGCCAGTCGTGGCACACCGTCCCCGGCGGCTGGCAGATCCACCGTTCGCGCGCCAGCTCCTCGCGGCGCACCCCGTCCCGCCCGGCCAGCGCATGCCCCTCGGGGGCCAGCAGATCGCACCGGTCCAGCCCGATCACCGCCTGGGCCAGGCCCTCCGGGGCGGGCAGCGGCGCGATGTCCCAGTCGTGTGCCACGGCCAGATCGACGACCCCCTTCGCGGCCAGGTCCACCGACAGATGCGGGTCCACCTCGTCCAGCCGGACGTCCAGCGCCGGATGGTCCCGGTCCAGCTCGGCCAGCACCCCCGGCAGCAGTCCCCGCGCGGCCGAGGCGAACGCGGCGATCGTCAGCCGGCCCGTCGGCAGCCCCCGGCGCTCCTCCAGCTCCGTCTCCGCCTGCTCCATGATGGCCAGCAGCCGCTGGGCCGTGTCGGCCAGCCGCAACGCCTCCTCGGTCAGTGCCACCCCGCGCCCGCGACGCTCCAGCAACGTGGTCCGGGTCTCCCGTTCCAGCTTGGTGATCTGCTGGGAGATCGCGGACGGGGTGTAGCCGAGGGCGGTCGCCGCGCCCGCGACGGAGCCGTGGACGAAGACCGCGTGCAGGGCGCGCAGCCGGGCCAGATCGAGCACGGTGACCTCAATTCCTTCGGGGGCATTCTTCAGCAGCGCTGAACCCCACCATGAAGAAGCCCGCGCTGGTGCTACACGGTCATCCTGCTGAATGCTCGCCGCATGCGTCCACGCCATATCGCCCTGGCCGTGCTCGTCGCGGCACTCTGGGGCGTGAACTTCGTCGTGATCGAGCTGGGGCTCGACCACTTCCCGCCGCTCCTCTTCTCAGCGCTGCGCTTCCTCGCCGCCGCCGTGCCCGCGATCTTCCTCCTGGGCCGGCCGTCGGTCGCCTGGAAGTGGGTCGTGGGGGTCGGACTCGTCCTGGGGGTGGGGAAGTTCGGGCTCCTGTTCATCGGCATGGACCAGGGGATGCCCGCCGGGCTCTCTTCCCTGGTCCTCCAGGTCCAGGCCGTTTTCACCGCCCTGCTCGCCGCCCTCGCCCTCTCCGAGCGGCCCGGCCGGATCCGGGTGGCGGGCATGGCGGTCGCGCTCGCGGGCATCGCGGTGGCCGCCGTGGACGAGGGGGCGGGCGGGCCGGTGCTCGCGTTCGTCCTCGTCGTCGGGGCTGCGGCCTGTTGGGGCGTGTCCAACGTGTTCACCCGCCGGGCGGCGCCCGAGGACGCCCTGACCTTCATGGTCTGGGTCTCGGCCGTTCCCGTGCTGCCGCTGCTGGGCCTGTCCCTCCTCTTCGAGGGCCCGGACCGGGACGCGGAGGCGCTGGCCGCCCTCGACTGGAGCGGGGTCGGCATCATCCTGTTCGTCGCCTGGGTCAGTACGGTGTTCGGCTTCGGCGCCTGGGGCTTCCTGCTCCGCCAGTACCCCGCCTCGTCCGTGGCGCCCTTCACCCTGCTCGTGCCGGTCTTCGGGATGTCCTCGGCGGCGCTCGCGCTGGGCGAGGAGGTGAGCCCGCTGCGCTGGTGCGCGGCGGCGCTGCTGGTGGGCGGGGTGGCGCTGACCTCGGGCGTCGGACTCCGGACCGCGGCGCCCCGGCAGGAGCCGGACGCCGGGGCCGCTGCGACGACCGCCGGATCCGCTACTGCTTCGGGGCTCCCAGCCGCAGCAGGTGGTCGCGTCCGGCGTCCAGCAGGCCCGGCAGCTCCGCCGCCCCCGCGTGCCAGCGCTTCTCGTACTCCCAGCACACCCACGTGTCCGGACCCAGCTCGTCCAGACACTCCGCCAGCGGCAGCACCCCGGAGCCCAGCGGCAGCGGAGTGAGGTCCTCCGCGGAGGCGACGTCCTTCACCTGGATGTAGCCCAGGTGGGGAGCGAGCACCGCCCGGGCGGCCGCGGGCTCCTCACCGGCGAGCCAGGTGTGCAGCACATCCCAGATCGCGCCGACCCGGGGGTGCCCGACCGTGGCGACGACCCGGGCGACGTCGAGCCCCGCTCGGTGCGAGTCGTGGGTCTCCAGCAGGATGCTCACGCCCATGTCGGCGGCGGCCGGGGCCACCGAACCGAGCCGCCGGGCGGCCGTCGCGTCGGCCTCCTCCCGCTCCTGGTCGCCGCCGCCGGGGAAGACCCGGACAAAGGGCGCACCCAGGTCCCGGGCGAGCTTCACCAGCTCGGACAGCTCCGCGAGGACCGGCTCGTCGTCCCCCTCGGCGGCCACCCGAACATACCCGGCGAGAGCCAGGATCTCCACCCCGCCCGCCTTGAACGCCTCGACCACGTCGGCCCGTTCCAGCGCCGAGAGCCCCAGGTGCACGGGCTCCTCGGGATGGACGCGCAGCTCCACCCCCTGGTAGCCGTTCTCGGCGGCGAGCCGGACGACCTCGGCGACCGGCGTCCCCGGCACCCCGAGGGTGGAGAAAGCGAGCTTCATCGTGCGTGTCCTTCCCTTGTGCCGACGTCCCGCTCCTGCCCGCCGGGCCGGTGGCTACTCCCGCGCGCGGTTCCGTACCGCTCCGCCTCAGCCGACGCCCCGCAGCAGCCGCTCCAGGCTACCCAGCAGCTTCAGCGCGTCCTCGCGTTGCGCGCCCGCCAGCGTGGGCCCGGCGAGGACCGGGTGCTCCCCGGCCTCCCGTACCCGCTCCGGGGTGATCACCCGCAGGGCGGCGGCGGCCTGCCGGGCGAACATCGCGAGCAGATCCAGCTCCCGTACCCCCGACCGGGCCTGCGGGGAGGGGTCCAGCACCTCCAGGACACCCAGGATCCGGGCGTCGCTGATGAGCGGGGCCGCCATCAGGGCGTTCGGTACGTACGCCGTCGACTCCGCCAGCGAGCGGTCGAAGGACGGGTCGGCGCTCAGGTCGTCGACCACCATCGGCTCGCCGGAGGTCGCCACCCAGCCGGCGATCCCGCGCCCGGCCGGGAACCGGCGGCCCACCAGGAACTCCTCGCCCTGCCCGGACACGGCCTGGAAGACCAGCTCGTCCGCCTCCTCGTCGAGCAGGAACACCGAACTGGCCTCGGCCCCGAAGATGGCGCGGGCCACGTCGACGACCGACTGGAGCAGCTCGCTGCGCGGCGCGTCGATGACGGGAGAGGCGGGGGAGACGGGGGACAGGGCGGAATCAGTTCTCTGAGTCATCACGGGTATCTCCTGTATCTCCTGCCGGAGGGGAAGAAGGACGCGGCGCGTGGCGCACGTTGGCCGCGGACAGATAGAGGGCGTTCTTGAGCTGGAAGGCCGTCATCCGCGGATGCGCGGACAGCACACGGGCGCAGAGCCCGGCGACGTACGGCGTGGCGAAGCTGTTCCCCGTGGTGCGGATCGTCCGGCCGCCCAGCCAGGGCACGGTCACGTTCTGGCCCGGCCCGAAGAACTCCACCGGGGGCTCGGGGTTGTACAGGTGCAGTTCGGGGTCGTCCTCCTGGTGGCTGCCCACCGAGATCACGGAGGCGAACCGCCAGGGGAAGCTCTCCACCGGGGTGTTGTGCGCCGAGGCGACGATCACCGTACGGGCGAAGTAGGCGCTGTCGGCCAGACTGTGCAGCTCCTGCGCGAACCGGGTACGGGTCGTCGACAGGCTGAGGTTGACCACGTCGAACCGTTGCTCCACCGCCCACCGCAGCCCGGCCATCAGGATGTCGCCGGTGCCGGAGAACCGCTCCCCGAGCACCCGCACGCTGTGGATCTCGCACTCCGGGGCGGTCCGGCGGATGATGCCCGCGCACGCGGTGCCGTGGCCGCAGGTGTCGCCGGTCGTGGTCGGCTCGACGGTGATCCCGCCGCTCTCCCCGTCCTTGACGACCACCCAGGAGCCGGCCAACGGGCCGACCAGCGGGTGGTCGCGCTCCACGCCCGAGTCCACGACGCAGACGCGGACGCCGCGCCCGGTGGCGGGCCCGGCGGGGCGGCCGAGCGGCGGCCCGGCGTCCGCCAGCACCGGTACGTCGTCGGGACCGCGCCCGCGCAGACTCCAGGTCAGGCCCTGTCCCGGGGCCGCACGCGCCCCGGTCCGCACCGATTCCGCCCGTGTCTGTGCCGGTGCTCGTGCCGGTTCCGTGGTCGTCATCGGTCAGCTCCTCTCCCTCGTCGTGGCCATCGGCAGGGGCGGGCGCGCGAGGAACCCGGAGACCCGGCGCACCCCCGGCAGATGCCCCTTGTCCGTGAAGTGCGCCCCGGCCGCACGGGCGGCTGCCCCGGCCTCCGGATGCCGGCCCAGCACGGCGAGCGTGTGCGCCCGGTCCAGCTCGGCCGTCGCCTGCACCAGCGGGGAATCGGTGAGCAGCGACGCCCGCACCGCCTGCTCCGCCCACCCGGCCGCCTCCTCGGGCCGGTCCCGCGCCGTCAGCCGGGCCCGCAGCCCCGCCAGGTCCACCGCGTCCGCCCGGCTCAGCCCGGAAGCGTCGCCGACGCCCGCCAGCCGCTCCGCCGCCCGGTCCTCCCGGCCCTCGTCCAGCTCCAGGCGGGCCGCGTCCAGCGCCACCGCCGTCCGCATCCCGGCCGCCCCCGTGCGCCGGGCCGCCGCGTCCGCCCGGCCGAGCAGCTCCAGCGCGGATGCGCTCCGGCCGGACAGCGCCTCCACCGTCGCCCGGAACATCGGCAGGAAGACCTCCGCCTCGGCGAACCCCAGCTTCCCGGCCAGCCGCTCCGCCTCGGCCAGGCAGCCGTACGCGTCATCGGCCGCGTCCTGGAGCGCGTACAGCACCGCCAGGGGGCAGTTGAGCGTGACCCGGACCGTGGGGCGGCCCGCGCCGTGCGCCGCCAGCAGCGTCCGGCAGCGGATCACCGCGGCGGGCACCGGGACCGGCCCGCGCCACAGGGAGATGCCGATCGCGCCGAGCGCCCCGGCCCGCTCCGGCTCCGCGCCGGCCAGCACGGCGTGCTCCAGGGCCCGCGCCTGGTCCCGCTCGGCCTCCTCGTGCCGCCCGGACCGCTGGAACTGCTGGGCGAGCCGCAGATGGGCGCGCGCCCGGCCGACCGAGTCCCCGGCCGCCTCGAACACCGGGAGCACGGTACGGGCCACGGCGGCGGGGCCGGGTCCGGGGGCGCCCGGGTCCAGCACCGCGAGCGCGAGACGGGCGTGCGCGGCCTCCACCGGATCGGCCGCCTTGTCCCGTACCCGGAGCAGCAGTTCGGCGCCCTCCGCGGCGCGGCCGAGCGCCACCCGCACCTCGCCGAGCCGCCGGGTCGCCGCCGGGTCGCCGGGGCTCAGCTCCACCGCCCGCTCCAGCAGGCCGTGCGCCCAGTGCAGGTCGGACCGGGCGGCGGCCTGCGCCCCGGCCCGGCCCAGCGCGGCGGCGGCCCGGTCGCGCAGCAGACGGGCCCGGTCGTCCAGCAGACCCAGCTCCGCCCGGTAGCGGTAGGCCCGCTCCAGATGGCCGCCGACCGCCCCGTCGCCGCTGCGCAGCACACTGGGCAACTCGGCTGCCCAGGCGTGGCGTTCGGCCTTGGACCGCTTGGACAGCGAGGCGTACGCGACCTCGTGCACCAGTCCGCTGCTGAACCGGTACGCCTCCGCCGCCCGGTCTCCCGAAGGGCCCGACTCGACCAGCCGCCGGCGGCCCAGCGCTTCCAACGCCTCGTCCACGAGCTGCCGTTGCGAGGTGGCCCCATGCCCCTCCGCGGCCCGTACGGACAGCTGGAGCCGGACCAGTTCCGGTGCGGTGAACTCCCGGCCGATCACGGCGGCCAGGTCCACCACATCGCGCTCCGCCCGGGCCAGCGCACCGATCCGCGCGCCCAGCAGCGCCTGGAGCGTGGGCGGCAGCTCCTCGCCGGCCGCCCCGCCCGGCCCCGCCGCCCCGCCCACTCCGCCCCCGGCGTCCGCCCGGTCGCCGACCAGGAGCTGTTCCAGATAGAGCGGGTTGCCCCCGGCCCGCGCCAGGAGCCGGTCGATGCCGGGGACCCCGTCGTCGCCGGCCGGGTCCTTGTCGCCGGGCCCAGCACCTTCGGCGGGCCGGATGCCGTCGCCGGGCGGCCCGCCGTCCGGACCGGCGAGAACTGCGGCCAGCCTCGCCGCCTCCTCGTACGGCAACCCCGTGAGCTGGAGCGACGCCCCCGCACCGGCGGGCGGATCGTCGCCCCCGTCCGGCCCGTCCGGCCGGCCCGCGCAGAGCACCAGCACGCCGGCGCACCCCGAACCGTCCGTCAGCCGGTGCACCGTGCGGACCAGCAGCGGGGCCGCCGCGTGCCAGTCGTCCAGCACCAGGACGACCGGGCGGATCCGGGCCACCCGTTCCAGGACCGTCGTCAGGGCCGCGCACATGTCCTCGAAGGGCGCGTTCGGCGTACCGTCACGCAGCAGACCCCCGGACAGCAGAGCCATCGCGTCGTCGACCGCCGGCCCGTCGGCGGCCTCCTGCGGGTTCTTCGAGGGGTCCGCCGCGGCCAGCAGGGAGCGCACCGCGTCGGCCAGCGGCGCGAGGGTGCCGTGGTCCCCGTAACTGCGGCACCGCCCGGCCCCGTACGCGAGCCCGCCGGACCGCGACCGCCCCACCAGCCACTCCCGTACCAGCCGGGTCTTTCCGATCCCCGCCTCCCCGGCGACCCGCAGCAGTGCGGCCGCGCCCTCGCGCACCGCCCGCTCCAGCGCGGCGTCCAGCGCCCGCCGCTCGGCGTCGCGCCCGACGAACGGGACGTCGAAGCGGCGCAGCAGCTCGGGGTCGTCCGCGCCCAGCGCGAGCAGCCGGTGGGCCTCGACGCTGTCCCGCTTGCCCTTGAGCCGCAGCGGCCCGGTGGGCTCGGCGCGCACCGTGGGACCGGCGGCGAGCAGGGTCCCGGGGCCGATCAGGATCTCGCCCCGGCCCGCGTTCTGCTCCAGCCGGGCGGCGATGTTCACGGTCTCCCCGGAGACCAGCGCCTGCCGGGCGGTCCGGTCCGAACCCGCCACCACCTGACCGGTGTTGACGCCGATCCGGATGGCCAGCTCGATGCCGAGGGTGGCGGCCAGCTCCTCGTTCAGCCGGGCGAGTGCCCGGCGCATCCCGAGCGCCGCCGCCAGCGCCCGGCGGGCGTCGTCGTCCCGGACCACCGGGACGCCGAAGACGGCCATCACCGCGTCCCCGATGAACTTCTCCGGGGTGCCGCCCCACGCCACGATCTCCGCGCTCATCGCCTCGAAGTACCGGAGGGTCACCGTGCGCAGCGTCTCCGGGTCGAGCACGCCGGACAGCGCGGTGGACCCGACGAGATCGCAGAAGAGCACGGTCACCGGCTTGCGTTCGTCGGCCGGCGGGGGAGTGTCCGCGAGGGCCGGCCCCGCCCGGCGGCCACCGGGGCGGTGGCGGACCCGGCGGCCCCGGTGGTCACGTCGGTCGCGCACGGCGTCCCGCAGGACGAGCAGAAGCGGGCCGTGGGCGGCAGATCCTGCCGGCACGAGAGGCAGTTCATGACGGGTCCTTCTCTCCGGACTGTCGGGCTCTCCGGGACGTCGGGGCTCTCCGGACTGTCGGGCTCTCCGGACTGGCGGGGGGTACGGGCCCGGCCGCGGTGGTCGCGGTGCCGGGCCCGTACCGCCGGCCGGCCCGAACCGGGCCGGGCCGGGTCAGAACAGCGCGCCCCCGGCGATCTCGCCGTGCGCCTGGACCTCCGGCCCCACGGCGTCCAGCCGGCTCTTCACATCGAGCAGCAGCGCCAGTTCCTCCGGCGTCAGACCGCTCAGCACCTCGCGCTGCTCCTCGGTGAGCAGGTCGACGGGGAAGCCCGCCTCGTACAACGCGTCGGGCAGCGGCACCTGTTCGCCGTTGTCGGGTGGTCCGGTCATGGTGTGACTCCCATCGGTGAGACAGGTCCGGCTCCCCGCGGCGACGGCGCCGGCGCGGAGCGCCCGAGCCGGACGAACAGCCGGGTGAGCGCGTCGAGGGAGTGCAGGGCACTGACCGCCACGGCCGCTTCCCGGCCCCGGCCGAGCGGCAGCCGGTCCAGCAGGGCGTAGAGCTCGTCCAGGTGCTCCGTGTCGAGCACCGAGTGCTCCCGTACGGTCCGCAGGGCGGCGGCGGGCAGCCCGGTGCGCCGGGCGATGTGGTCGGTCAGGCCGGGGGCGGGCGCGTAGCCCTCCAGCACGGCGATGTAGCCGAGCAGGGCCACCGGGTGGTGGTGCTCGATCCAGTAGTACTGGGACCCGACGAGCGAGGCGATCAGGGGAGAGGGCAGCGGGCCGAGCGCGTCCTCGCCCGCCCCGCCCGCCGCCCGGAGGTCCTCCAGCAGCCAGGCGTCGTGGCCCTCCTCCTCCCGGATGTGCTCCGCCAGATACCCGGCGAGCGGCGCCGCGAGCGGATCACCGGAGGCGGCCCGGCCGCGCAGGCGGTCGAGGGCCAGCTCCATCAGCGGGACGGAGGCGCGGATGACGGCGTGCATGGTGCACAGATACGTCCGGTAGCGCGGCAACAGCCCCTCGGCGCGCCACATGTGGTGTGTGGCGCCACGGAACTCCGGTTCCAGCAGCAGTAGTTTGGTCCGCAGCCGGACGGAGGCGCCGGTGCTCATCGGATGTCCCGTCCGTCGGTCTCCGGCCGGGCCGGCTCGCCCGTGGCGACCAGCGGCGCGTACTCCGCGCAGCCGTGGCGGCGCACGATGCCCTGGGCCCCCTCCCGGGAACCCCGCATCGCGGCCGTCAGGTCCAGCAGCGCGCCGGCCGCACCGCCCGCCACCGACCGGGCCCCGGCCGCCACCGCCTCGTCGCCGCCCAGCGCCCGGCAGCCGTCGCAGTAGGAGCCCGGCCGGGGGCCGGAACCGTACCGGGCGGCCAGATGCGTCGGCCCGACCGTGCGGAGCATGCGCAGCATCGGGGATTCCAGCGCCCTGCGGCGCACGGTCGCCCAGTCGTCGTGCGCGATGTGACCGAGGTCCAGATGGACCGGGACGGGCCGGCGGTCCACGGTGTCCTGGTTGCAGCAGGCCAGCACCCGGCCGTCGAAGGCGACCACCGGCCAGGCGGCCATCGAGCACGGGGACGCCGCGGCGGGGTCGGGACCGGTGCGGGTGGCCCGCGCCCAGGAAGCGGCCCGGCCGAACGGCCGTACCTCGTTGACCAGGCACGGCACCCGGCCGCCGAACTCCTCCTCCACCGCCCGGGTGAGGTCGGCGAGATACGGGTCCGAGCCGCCCGTCCCGGTGAGGTGGAGGCTCACGGCCACGCCCTCCTCCCGGACGAGGTGCAGGGCGCGGAACACGTCGGCCCGCGACACCTCGCGTTCGTGGTGGACGTCGAGCGAGGCCGAGAAATGGTCGACCGAGCGGATGGCGCGCAGGATGGCGGGCGGAACCGCCACGCCTCGTCGGCCCGTAAGCCCCCCGCCCGGTGTGCCGCGCCCGTACAGCCGGCCCCCGGCCCGCCGCCCCCCGCCCCGTCGGCTCCAGCCCCGCGCGAAGAACATGCCGCTCAGGAGCGCCGTACGGGATCCGGATTCCCGTGCCAGGGTGCTCAGCCGTTCGGCGAGCGCGGGCAGGAGCAGCGGCTCCCCGCCGGTGAGCATGACCACGTCGGGCCGGTTCTCCGTGGTGAACGAGCCGACGAACCGCTCCAGTTGAGCGGCGTCCGGCTCCTGGCGGGTGGACAGGCCGGACCCGGTCGAGCAGTGCGCGCAGCTCAGCGGGCAGCGCCGGGTGAGACCGAGCAGCAGTCCTGCGGCGGGGAAGGGCCGCCGTGCGACGAGTTCGGCGAGTTCCATGCGGGCCGCCTCCTTCGGGGCCGGGGCGCGTCGGGCGCGTACCCAGGCTGTGGGCCACCGGTTCGAGGACGGTCCGAAGGCGCTTCGGCAGCGGTATGGGCGCAGGTCGGCACGGGCTCCCGGGGCGTCGGCCCACCCGGCCGGGGGTGCTCCCTCCGCCGCGAGCTGGGGCCAAACCGGAGCCATACCGGCGGCGAAGCGATCGCCAGGCCCGGCTTCCTAACTTTCTCGGCAACGGCAGGCACCGGCCCGCCGCACCGGACACCGGAGGGCGTCCTCCGGTGTACCGGTCCCGCAGTGACGAGTGGATGGAGACCACCATGTCCGAGAACACCAAGCCGGCCGGCGACGAGACCAACGAGACCCCCGAGGTCGAGGCGCACTCCGTGCTGGACCTCCAGGAGACGTCCGTCAACGCCGACCGCGACATCATCGCGCCCCCCGGCAACTGCATCAGCGTGCTCAGCGTCGTCGAGAACTGATCTCGCCCGCCGCACACCGCATTTCCGTCACACCGCGATCCGCACACCGCACATCCAGTGGATGGAGACCACCATGTCCGAGAACACCAAGCCGGCCGGCGACGAGACCAACGAGACCCCCGAGGTCGAGGCGCACTCCGTCCTGGACCTCCAGGAGACGTCCGTCCAGGGCGGCGACACGACCGACGGCAACTGCATCAGCGTGCTGAGCGTCGTCGAGCAGCAGCGCTGAACTGAGCGCTGAACCACCGGGCCGTGCGCCGCGGCGGGACGAGGCCGAGGCCTCGCCCCCGCGGCGCCCGGCCGGCGGCCAGGCGGTACGGGGCGGCTCCGCGAACAACGGGAGCCGCCCCGCCGCGCTTGTCCTTCGTCCCACGTCCGTACGCCGATCTCCGGGAGCCTGCCGATGGCCACGCCCCTCAGCTCCAACCGGGACTTCCGGCTGCTCTGGATGAGCGGCCTGTTCGCCGTTCTGGGCAGCCAGATGAGCGCCCTCGCGCTGCCCCTGCTCATCCTCAAGGAGACCGGCTCCGCCGTGCAGGCCGGCACCGTGGGGACCGTCTCCATCTGCGCCGTGCTGATCACGATGCTCCCCGGCGGGGTCATGGCCGACCGGGTCGAACGCCGTCGGCTGATGCGGCTGTGCGACGTGGGGAGCCTGCTCGCGGTCACCGCCCTGACCGTCGCCGTGTGGAACGGCCACGCGCCCATGGCGCTCGTCCTGCTGGTCGCCACCGCCGGAGCCGTCCTCAACAGCGTCTACGCTCCCGCCGCCTTCGGTCTGCTGCGCGCGGTCGTGCCACCGGACCAGATGGGCCAGGCGACCGCCCGGCTCCAGGCGCGTACCGCCACGGTCCGGCTGGTCGGCCCGCTCGTCGGCGGAGCGCTCTTCGGCATCCACGAGGCGCTGCCCTTCACCGCCCAGTTCCTCGGCCTGTTCCTGTCGACCGTCTGCGTGGCCCTCGTACGCACCCGCTCGGCCGCCCGCAAGAAGGCCGGGTCGGTCCTCAGCCGCGACGAGCTCACCGCCGGACTCGGCTTCCTCTGGCAACTGCCCTACCTCCGAACCGTGTTGCTGGTCTTCGGCCTCGGCATGAACTTCGCGTTCGGCGCTCTCACCTTCACCGCGCTCGCCGTCTTCTCCGAGGGCGGCCGCTCCGGGCTCGGCGGCGGCTTCGTCATCACCTGCGTCTCGGCGGGCGCCCTGGTGGGTGCGCTGCTCGCACCCCGGCTCTCGCCCGACCGGCACATCCGGGCCCTCCTGGTCGTCACCTGCTGGAGCTGCGTGCTGACGGCCGGAGTGCTGGCCTGGCTCAGCAGCCCGCTGGTGGCGGGGCTCCTCTGCGCGGTGTGCATGTGCCTGTCGACGGTCGCCAGCATCGGCTTCCTGTCGACCTTGCTGGTCGTCACCCCCGAGGACCGGGTCGGCCGGGTGCAGAGCGCGGCCTCCTTCCTGTCCTCGATCGTCCAGCCGTTCGGCCCGCTCGCGGGCGGCGCGCTGCTGACCGCGCTCGGCCCGCGCAACGCCTTCGGCGTGGTCGGGGCGGTGCTGGCCGTCTCGGCGGCGGTCATGACGCTCGCCCCCTCCGTACGGTCCGGGGCCGTCCCACCGCCCTCCGGCCCCGCCGCCCCGGACGACGACGAAGCCGTCGCCCCCGGCCCGCATGCGGCCGTGCCGCACCCCGCCCCTGGCGCCGCCGCCCCTGACGCCCCCGGCCCGCGCGAGGCCGCGCCCCGCCCCGTCCCCGACGCCGCCGGTCCCGGCGCACTCTGAGGAGGTATTGCCGTGCCCGGCATCCAGGAGACCCAGCTGTACTGCCTCGCCGACCGCCGGTACTACGACACCCCGGCGCGGCTGCCCGACCAGGAGACCCGCTACCCCCTCGACACGGCCGAACCGCCCGCCGGGTGGCGGCGCGTGGCCGGCGGGCTGTGGACCGCGCTGCTGCCCGAGGACGGCGAGCCGGCCGAACAGGGCTGGAAGATCCATGTGTCGACCGTCCCCGAGGAGGCGGCGCTGACCCTTCGCGACACCGCCGCGATCTGCCTCCGCCACCGGGTGCCGTTCAAATTCCTCCGCAGCGAGCAGGCGCTCCTGCTGATGTCGGGAAAGTACATGTCCCGAGGCAGCGCGGGGAAGTTCCTCACCCTCTACCCGCCGGACGAGACGGCCCTGACCCGCGTGCTCGACGAGCTGACCACGGCCCTCGCCGGCCGCCCGGGCCCGTACATCCTGAGCGACCTGCGCATCGGCGACGCCCCCGTCTACGTCCGGTACGGCTCCTTCGTCGACCGCTGGTGCCGCGACGCCCGGGGTGAGCGGGTGCCCGCCCTGCGCCACCCCTCCGGTGAACTCGTGCCCGACGAACGGGGCGTGGTGTTCCGGACGCCCGCCTGGGTGAAGGTGCCCGAGCTGCTGCGGCCCCACCTCGCCGCCCGCGCCGCCGCCCGCGACGACTCCTTCCCGTACACCGTCACCGAGGCGCTCCAGTTCTCCAACGCGGGCGGCATCTACCTCGCCCGGCACCGGGAGACCGGCCACCGGGTCGTGTTGCGCGAGGCCCGGCCGCACTGTGGGCTCGACGCGGTGGGCGACGACGCCGTGACCCGGCTGGAGCGCGAGCACCGGGCCCTCACGGCGCTCGCCGGGCTCGACTGCGTACCGGAGGTGTACGGCGTACGGACCGTGTGGGAGCACCGGTTCCTGATGACGGAGTACGTGGAGGGGCCGACCCTGCTCGACGAGATCGTGGCCCGCTTCGCGTTGGTACGCGGAGCCCGCACGGCGGACGAACTCGCCCCCTACGCGGCGTGGGTGCACCATGTGACCGCCCAACTCGGCGACGCACTGCGCGAGATCCACGGCCGGGGGCTGCGCTTCGGCGATCTGCACCCCTCCAACATCATTCTGCGGCCCGACGGTCGGCTCGCCCTCGTCGACTTCGAGTACGCCACCGAACTCGACGACGAGACAACCCCGTTGGCCGGCGCCCCCGGGCTCCAGGCGCCGCCCGGCACCCCGGGCGCGGAGGCCGACGCCTACGCCCTGTGGGCGACCTGGCTCACCATGCTGATGCCGCTGACCGAGATGGCCTCCCACGACCGGGTCAAGGCACTGTCCCTGGAGTCCTGGGCCCGGGAGCGCTACGGTCTCGCGCCCGACGCCGGTCCGGCCCGCCCGGCCCTGCTGTGGGCGGCGGAGCGCGCCATGGACCGGGAGAGCGAGATCGCCGCCCTCCTGGGCGGGCCCACGCCCGACTGGGCCGAGCTGCGGGCCCGGCTGATCGCGGGTATCCACGCGGGCGCGACGCCCGAGCGGCACGACCGGCTCTTCCCCGGCGACCCCAAGGGCTTCGCCACCGGCGGTACGGATCTGGCGCACGGGGCCGCCGGTGTCCTCTACGCCCTCCACCGCGTCGGGGCCCCGGTCCCGGCCGCCTGGACCGACTGGCTCGCGGAGACCGCCCGCCGCCGCGACCCCGCGGCCCCGGGCGGCCTCTACGACGGGTTGCCGGGCACGGCCGTGACGCTGGCGCTGCTCGGCCGCCCGGACGAGGGGCGCGAGCTGTTCGCCCGAGCCGCCGAGGCCGCCCACCCGTCCCCCTCGGTCGACCTGCTCACCGGGCGCGCGGGCATCGCCCTGGCCGCCGTCCGCCTGGCCGCGGCCGGCCCCGGCGCCCCGGACCCGGAGCTGGTGGACACCGCCCTGCGCACCGCCTGGGACCTCGACTGCCTGGTGCGGGGCGAGACGGTGGCGGGCGGCCCCGCGGCCCCGCCGTCGGCCGGGCTGCTGCGCGGACTCAGCGGCGCGGCGCTGCTCCACCTCGAACTGCACGCGCTCACCGGCGAGGAGTGGCTGCTGCGCGCCGCCCGCACCGCCCTGTACCGGGACTCCGGCCACTGCGTCGCGATGGACGACGGCACGGTCCAGGTCAAGGACGGCCGCCGCCACCTCCTCTACCTCGACCAGGGCAGCGGCGGCTTCGCCCTGGTCGCCCGCGCCTACCTGGCCCGGCAGGAAGCGCCCTCGCTCGCGGGTCTGCTGCCCGGGGTGCGCAAGGGCTGCGGCAACGAGTTCGTCCGCGAGCCGGGGCTGTTCACCGGGCGCGCCGGACTCGTCGCCACCGCCCGTCAGCTGGAGGACGGCGGCCCGGTCGGGCCCGAGGTCCTCGCCTCCGTGCGCAACCTGTCCTGGCACCTGGTCGCCGACGGGGACCGGCTGCTGGTGCCCGGGGCCCGGCTGCGGCGCTGCTCCGCCGACCTGGCCACCGGGTCGGCCGGACTGCTGCTCGCCCTGCACTTCCTGGCGGGGGCGGATGCCGGGTCGGACAACGACGGGGCCGCCGCCCCGGGGGGCCATGGCCTCGGGAGCGACGGCCACCGGCCGCACGATCTGCTGAAGCTGCTCACCCTGGGCTGAGGGCGACGGCGGGCGCACCGGTCCGGCCGGCCACCGGCCCCAGTGCGCCCGCCCCCTGCTCGCCCGTCGCCGCCTGTTCACGCGCGAACAGGCAGAGCAGGCGCGGCACTTCGTACAGTGCGGCATGCGCGGTGACCTCGCCCGCCGGGGAGGTCACCGCACCGGCGTCGATCAGCGACTCCACGGCCCGGATCGCCGCCCGCTCCCCGCAGCCCAGCGCCACCGTGGCCCGGTCCAGGGTGAAGCACCCGTCCTCGGCGAGCCCCGCCAGCCGCCCCAGCACCCACCGGTCGCCGTCCGCCAGATCCCGCCAGCCGGACGCGATCCGGTGCCGTACGGAGACGTCACCGGCGACCAGTTCGTCGAGCGCGGCCGACGGGTCGTCGAGCCGGTCCGCGTACTCGGCCAACGGCAGATGCCGCAGCACCGCCAGCCGCATCCCGCTCACCTCCACCGCCAGCGGCAGCCCCCGCAGGCCCGGACGATGCGCAACGCCGCCCCCGGGTCCGTCCGCAGCCGGCCGGCCCCGATCAGCTTTCCCAGCAGCTCCAGCGCCTCGCCGTCCGCCAGCGCGGGCAGCGCGATGCGGTGCACCGGGGCCAGACCGGGCAGCTGGCCCCGGGCGGTGACCATGACGGCGCACTTCCCCGACCGGGGCAGCAGCCCCCGTACGCACGCCTCGTCCGGCACGTCGTCCAGGACCACCAGCGCCCGGTGCCGGGCCTGCCACTCCTGCCAGGCCTCCGCGAGCGCCGCGAGGGCGCCGGCCGACGCGGGGACCTCAGCGCCTGTCGCCGGCCCCGGGGCCTCGGCGCGGGCCTCCGCCACCCCGCACCACCGGCCCAGCTCCGCCAGGATCTCCGCCCGGCCGCGCGCCGTGCCGTCCTCCCGGCGCACCCGTACGTGGACGCGGCCGTCGGGGAACGGATCGGCCAGCAGCTGCGCCGCCCGGACCGCCAGCGCCGACTTGCCGGCCCCGCCCGGGCCCGACACGACGACCACGCGCTCCCCGCCGCCCAGCACGTCGAGCAGGTCCCGGAGCTCCTCCCGGCGGCCGGTGAACGCCCCGGTACCGGCGGGCAGCGCCACCGGGCACGTCGTCTCCCGGGACACGGCGGGCCGCCGCGCCTCCCGCCCCCGGCCGAGCATCGAGCGGTACAGCCCGGCCATCGCCGGACTCGGCTCCAGGCCCAGCTCCCGGGCCATCAGCTGCCGGTAGTCGTCGTACACCGCCAGGGCCTCGGCCTGCCGGCCGGACTGGTGCAGGGAGTTCATCCAGGCGGCCCGCAGCCGCTCCCGCAGCGGGTGGCGCTCCACCAGATCCCGCAGCCCGTCCACCGCGACGGCGGCCCGGCCCAGCTCGATCTCGGCCTCCGCCCAGTCCTCGTACACCGTCAGGCATCGGGCCTCCAGACGGTCCGCCTCCTCGGCCACCCCGGCCGAGTCCCGCAGATCGTGCAGCGGCGGCCCCTCCCACAGGTCGAGCGCCTCGCGCAGCAGCCGGGCCGCGCCGGCCACATCGCCCCGCTCGGCAGCCGCCCGCCCCGCACGGGCCAGCGCCCCGAAGCGCAGCGTGTCCAGCTCACTCTCGGCGATGCGCAGTTGATAGCCCCCGCAGCCGTGCACCAGCCGGTCAGCCCCGCCGTCCCCGGCCGGGCCCAGGAGGGCGCGGGCGGCACTGATGTAGACCTGGAGGTTCTTGCGGGCGGTACGGGGTGGGTCGTCCGGCCACACCGCGTCGGTCAACACGTCCACCGCTACCGGGGTGTTGGGCCGGGACAGCAGGGTGGCGAGGACCAGGCGCTGCTTGCGCGGGCCGAGCGGCAGTTCACGGCCGTCCCGCCGGGCGGTCAACGGGCCGAGCAGCGAGAAGTGAACGGCACCGGCGGCGCCGGCAGAACCGGTACGGACGGGAGGTCGGGTCATCAGCGGGCCTCCGGGAGGGGGACGGGCGGCGGACTGGACCGTGCGCACGGCCGATCCTGCTGCCGCCCACGCCTCCGCACATCGGGGCCCCGCCCGCATTTTCCGTCCGGGCACCCGACCGAAACCGCCCGGCACCCCCATGTTGCCCGGCCCGGCCCCCATGCCCGTACGTCCGCAGCGCGGCGCGGGTACGCGGTGAGCCCTGCTCCTCGCCCCTCAGGCCGGCTCGGCGGCGCACTCGGCGGCGAACTCGCACAGCGCCGCCCGGTCCGCACGGCCCGTCTTGTTCAGCAGGCTGGCCATGTGCTTCTCCACCGTGCGCGGCGAGATCGACAGCCGGCGGGCGATCTGCTGGTTCCCGGGCCGCTCGGGCAGCAGCACGAACACCTCGTACTCGCGGGGCGTCACCCCACTGGTCCGCAGCGGAGACGGGATCCGGTCCCAGCCGCCCCGGTGCTGGCCCACGCTCGCCCCCGCCTGCCGCAGCGCCGCCCGGCAGGCGGCGGAGACCGGCTGCACCCCGGCCCCGTAGAAGAACTCCTCGGCGGTCCGCAGCCACGCCACCGGCTCGCCCCACCCGTCCTCCCGGGCCGCGTCCGCGACCAGCCGCAGCCCCAGGTGGTGGGCGACCGGGAAGGGGGCGGAGCGCCGTGCGAAGGACGCCATCATCCGGGCGGCCCCGGCCGGGTCCCCCTTCCGGCCCAGCAGCACCGCGTCGGCCAGATCCAGGAACTGCCGGTTCCAGGCGAGGCAGCCCCCGGGAGCCGCCCGCGCCTCCTCCAGCTCCGTCCGGTCCGCCTGCCCGGCCAGGATCCGCAACAGCGGGCGCAGCCCGTACCGCCCGCTCAGGTAGTAGTAGCTCGGGTGGTCCAACTCCCAGGCCAGCGACTCGTCCAGACCCGCCGTCGCGCGCTCCCGGTCCTCCTCCAGCAGGGCCCCGAACGCCCGGCAGAGACCCGACCGGAGCGGCACCAGCAGCGACTGCTCCCCCCCGGCCCGCCGGAACGCGGCCAACGCCCGGTCCATGTCCCGCCGCCGCCCCCGGTGCGCGGCCATCGTCGCCCCGGCCAGCAGCAGATAGCGGTGGGCGGACAGATCCCCGACCCGGGCACTGGCCTCGGCCGAGCGGTCGATGATCTCCTGCGCCTCCTCCCACCGGGCGCACAGCACCGCGTTCATCGCGAGCAGTCCGTCGACCGTACGGGTCAGCAGCAGCGCGCCGAGATCGGTGGCCGCCGCCCGGGCGGAGAGCAGCCGGGACGCGTCCCCGGTCCGCATGAAGGCGTTCGCGCCCAGCCGTACCAGCGCCTCCACCCGCCAGACCGGCAGGGCGTGTTCGGTGGAGATCGACAGCATCCGCTCCAGCGCGGCGTCCGCCGCGTCGAAACCCTCCTCGCGCCGCAGCAGCGCCAGCAACTGCCAGGCCTGGCAGGCCACCACGGGCAGCCCCTCGGCCTCGGCGGTCTCGGCGGCCTGCTGGACGGCCTGCTCGGTCTCCACCGGATCCCGGTACGGCCGCCCGTGCCCGGGGAGCCCGGGGAGCAGCGCCAGATAGCCGTCGACCACCACGAGCGCGGCCCGGCGGCCCGGGGGCGGCGTCGGGCCGAGGAGGGCCCGGGCCGCTTCGACCTGGAGCGCGGCATCGGCGGGGCGCTCCGCCATGACCGCCGCCCAGGCGAGGTCGATGTGGATCTGGCCGCGCCGGGCGGCGGCCTCGGAACGCGCCGGAACCGGCGGCAGCGCGTCCGCGAGCTTCAGCGCGCCGTCCAGATCGCCGCCCTCGGCCCGGGCGACCGCCAACGACTCGGCGACGGCGGCTCGGTCGGCCTCGTCGGCCAGGGGGTGCGCCCGCTCCAGCAGCACCACGGCGGAGCCGTGCGCTCCCGAAGCGAGCATCCGTCTTCCGGCCTCCGCGAACTGGCGGGCGGCCCCGGCCCGGTCCCCCGCCGCCAGTTGCAGCGAGGCCACCAGCTGCCGCCCGTCCTCGTCCAGCGGCTCCCCGGACCGCTCGATGGCGGCGGCGGCCCGGCGGGCCAGGGAGGCGCGCTCGGCCGGTGCGAGCGAGGAGATCAGGGCCTCGGCGGTGAGCGAGTGCCGGAAGGTGTAGCGGTCGGGGGCCGCGCCGTCCGGGGCGATCACTCCGGCCTCCACCGCGGTCCGAAGGTGGGTGAACAGGGCCCGGTCCTCGAAGCCGGTGACGGTCTGGAGCACCGTCACCGAGAACTGGCTGCCCAGCGTGGCCGACGCCAGTAAGAGATCCCGTACCGGCTCGTCGAGACGCTCCAGCCTGCGGGCCCAACTGCGCACGATGTCCGAGGGGATGGAGTCGCCCTGCTGCTCCACCGCTTCCCAGCCGCCGTCCGTCCGCCGGAGCCGGCCGGTGTCGAGGAGGTCCGCCAGCAGCACTTCCAGCAGGTAGGGGTTGCCCGCGGCGCGCCCGGCCAGCCGCCGGTGCACCGCCTCCGGTATCTCCTGCGGCCCCGCTTCCAGACACGCGCCCGTCAGCGCCCGTACCTGGTCGCCGTCGAGTGGGCTCAGCTCCCTGACGGTCGCGGCCTGACGGCGCTCCGCGGAGCGTACGAGGTCCAGGGCGGCGCCCGGCTCCGGGCGCAGGGTGCCCAGGAACAGGATGGGCAGGTCGGCGAGGTTGTCGATGACGTACTCGACGACCGCGACGGTCTCCGTGTCGCAGTCGTGCAGATCCTCCAGCAGGATCGCGCAGCCCGCCTCCCTGCCCAGCACGGCCAGCAGCCGCAGCAGCGCCTCGGCCAGCTCCACGACCGTCTCCGGATATCCGGGCGATCCGGCTCTGCGCCACTCCGGGACCAGCCGGGCCAGCGCCGGATGGTAGGGCGCGAGCTCCGGATCGGTCGGGGTGCCGGCCGCCCGGAACCGGGACGCCAGCGCCTCGGCGAGCGGACGGAACGGCACGACGAGCCCGGTCGAGGTGGCCCGTCCGCGCAGCACCGGCATGCCGAGGCCGTAGGCCCGGTAAGCGCACTCGCCCACCAGCCGGGACTTTCCGATACCGGCTTCCCCGATGAGGAACAGCGCGCGCCCCGAACGCCGTTGCACGGCGTCCAGGGCGCTGCTCAGCAGTCCGATCTCCTCGTCCCGCCCGACGATGACCGGCGAAGTGGCTCGCATGGCCGCAGATTACTGGAGTGACAACTCCCACGGCAGCAGGCCAATTCGGCTCAATCGTCGCCGAGTTGGCTGGATCTGGTCACCACGGGGCCGTCATGGTGGTCCACGGCAGGTCGTGGCTGTAGCCGCTCTCGCCCTCCGAGGCGCTGAGGAGTCTGCTGCGCGCACCGAGTCCACCGGTGGACCCGAGGGAGATCTGCCCGGCCGGGTGCTCCGGCGAGCCCTCGTGCGCGATGTCGCCGGACGCCTGCAGGGCCGATTCGCCGAACTGCTTCATCTCTGCCTCATCCTCTGCTGATCGGTGATGGGTGGTGGTGATGGGTGATGCGATCGGTTTTCGGGATCTGGGGTTCGGGGTTCCGGGTTCTGCGTGCCGGCTGCCGGGACCCGGCTCAGGGGGCCCGGGAGGGGCTCAGGAGCAGGGCGGAGCCGATCCGGTCGGGGAACCCCGCCCGGAGCAGCCCGTGCCCGATCCCCGAGAGACCGGTGAGCAGCCCCGGGTGCGGCACGCGACCGGGCGTCCCGCACAGCGGCCCCGCCCGGTCCGCCGCGGCCACCAGCGTCCCGGCCCGGCGCACCCACGCGGCCCGTACGCCGGGCACGAGGGCGGGCAGGGCGCCGTGACCGAGGAGTTCGAGCAGCCCGGACTCCCCGTGGCACAGGCTGTCGTCGGCGAGCGGCCCCATGGCCGCCAGCTCGCCGGAGCGCGCCGCCAGCCAGCCGGACAGCTCCGGGTCCTCCCGGGCGTCGGGACTGTCGGCGATCGCCAGGGCGACCCCGGCCGTGCCGTCGCACCAGGCGGGCCCGTGGCCCGTCGCGGCGTCCGTCAGCGCGGTCGCCCGGCGCAGCGCGTTCAGCCCGGTGCTCCGGTGGCGGGCGTCGCCCCCGGCTTCGGCGAGGCGCAGCAGCGCCCAGCCGGCCCCCGCCGCCCCGTCCGCGAAGCCTCCGGTCTCGGGGACCGGGGCGGCGGCGATCCGCTCGGCGCAGCGCACGGCGCCCCACCAGGCCTGCGGGCGGCCGGTGACGCGGTACACCGCGAGCAGCGAGACCAGCCCGCCCGCCGCGCCGCCGCGCACCCCGTACCCGTCCTCGGCCGCGTTCGCCGCACAGCTCAGCCGGACGGCCGGACCGGCCTGGTCCAGCACCTCCCGGTCGCCCAGCAGTGTGCCCACCTCGGTCAGCGTGTACGCGATGCCGCCGAGGCCCGCGTAGGCGCCGGAGCCCAGGGCCCCCAGCTCGTCGGCCCGCCCGTGCAGGGCGTCCAGCAGCCCCGGGACCGGTGCGAGTGCTTCGCGGGCCGCCTCCGCGTACCGGGACACGCCGGTGAGCGCTGCCAGTTGGGCCAGGAAGAGCGCGGGTCCGGTGTAGCCGCCCGCGAGGTCCGCCGCCATCGGTGTGAGCCGCCAGTAGCGTTCACCGAGCAGTTCGAGCCCGATCCAGTTGGTGCGGCCCTCGTGCCGGTAGGCGAGGGAGACGAGCTGGTCGCCCACCGAGCGTGCGGCGGACAGCAGTTGCTCGGGCTCCGGCGCGGTCGCCGCACTCGGCGTCCGGCCGCCCGGGCCGGGCCGGTGCGGCGGCTCGGGGGAGGTGCTCACCATCGCGGTCCGGATGATCCGTTCCTGGTCCTGGCGGTCCACGGTGTCCATCGCGCGCACCTTCGCCTCGACGCGCGCCAGCCCGGTGGGGGCGTCGGCGCCGGGCGCGGACCCCTCGGGTGCCGAGCCCGCGACCGTACGGCCGGTGCCGCTCCACAGCCGGCCGGAGCCCGGCCGGGTGGCGAACACGGGCACGTCACCGCACCACAGCTCCGCGATCTCCTCGTCCTCCACGCCGGACAGCGCGGGCACGCCCAGGAGCGGGGTGCGCAGCAGGGACAGCACCCGGTGCCGTTCGGCGGCGTCCCGCATCAGGTCGGGGTGGGTCGACTCGTCCAGCAGCGTCGTGTACGTCCAGGTGGGCCGGGGGACGACGCGCACCTCGTCCCCGGCGAACCGCAGCAACGGCCCCTCCGAGCTCAGGAGTTCGTCCCGGTGGTCGCGGATCGCGGTGTACCCGGCGCGGAATCCGTCGCAGAGGGCCTCGGTGTACGCGGAGGGGTCGGCCGCCTCGGCGCCGAGCCGGGGCCGGTTGGCGGACTCCGTGAACCGCCCCGCTCGTCGTACCAGCCGCATGCGGTCGGTGCCGGCCTCCGCCCAGTCGGCGGTCTCGATGGGGGACGAGGCGGCCCGGCCCCCGCCGATGGCGGACATGTCGAGCGCGGAGGTGTCCCCGACGAGCAACTGGGGCAGCAGACCCACCCGGTGGACGGAGTCGTGCAGGGCCCGGGCGGCCGGATCTGCGGACCGGGCGGGCCCCAGCGGCGGGTGGAACAGGGTCTCCACATCGACCAGAACCGGGTGCGGGCCGCAGGCGATCAGGTTCTCGTGGTGCAGATCCGTACCGTCCAGCGCGTGCAGCAGGGCCAGCAGCGCGCCCTGACGCCGGTAGAACTGCCGGGTCTCCGCCCCCGAGGCGCAGGGCCGCTCCTCCACGAACTCGGCCCAGCCGTAGTCCCCCCGGTCCAGGACGCGCAGGACCCGCAGCTCGGGTGTGCCCGGCAGCGAACCGAACCACTCGACGAGGGAGTTGAAGTGCCGGTGCGCCGCGAGCGGGCGCGGCTTGTAGACCAGCCGGGTGCCGTCGGCGAACCGCAGGAGCATCACCGAGCGGCCGCCGCGGTGGCTGTCGCCCGCCCCCGCCTCGACCCCGGTGAGCGCCCCCGGCCCGGCAGCCGGTCCGAGCCCGCCCGGACCGGCTGCCGGGGCGCCGAACACCCCCGCGGGGGCCAGCAGATGCCGGTCGGCGGCCAGCCGCGCGACCAGCTCCGCGAAGGCGGACGCGGTGTTGAGGCAGGCCGTCGCGAGGAGGCGGGCCAGCACGGGGTAGCCGGTGACGAGCCGGTCGAGGCCGTCGCGGCGGGCGGTCAGCGCGACGAAGTCCCGGAAGCGCTCCTCGGGTCCCTCCCCGCTCAACCGGCCCAGCCGCCGGGCCTCGTGCAGTTCGGTGACGAGCGTGCGCGCCGCGATCCGGGCCAGCCGCCGGGTCAGCTGCCGCCGGAAGTCGGCCAGGACGGGCGCCCCGTCCCCCTCGGACTCCCCGCCCGCCAGCGCGTCCCGGAGCCTACCCGCGGCCGCCTCGACGAACGGCGCGACGATCGGCCCGAAGCCGCTGAGCCCCGGGTACGCGCGGTCGGCGACCACCACCTCGCGCGGGGCGGCGGCGACGGCCTCCCGGGCGAAGGAGGCCCAGGCGGGTTCGCCGGAGGTGCTGCCCCCGAGGACCCCGGGCAGCCACCACGGCTCGGAGGCCGCGCCGTGGAGGGGGGCGACGGAGACGGCGGAGGCGGCAGGGGCGGGACGACGGCTCGTACCTCTGTCGATCAGGTCCTTCTCCGCCACCGCACCGCACCTCCCCGGTCCCGGACCGGCCCCGTGCGGGCCGCCCGTGACCATCGTGGCGGGGGAGGGGGCACGGGCACATGGGGGAGTCGCCCCCATCTTTCGCCCTCCGGCCCGCGGAGCCCCCATGCGCGGCGAACGCCCGCCGCCCGTGGCCGCCTCCCACGGCCCGGGAAGGCCCACCGGGTACGGCGGTGGCGGCCGTGCCGGCCCCGCGGCCGGGTCAACCCCTCGGCGCCGCCGTGGACCCGCGGATCATCAGCTCGGCCGCGATCGTCGCGATGCCGCCGGGCGGGGGGTTCTCCTTGCCCATCGCGAGCCGTCCCGCCCGGGCGCCCGCCTCGAAGAGCGGCAGCCGGACCGTCGTGAGGGCCGGTACCGCGTCCACCGAGAACGGCAGGTCGTCGAAGCCGGCCACCGAGATGTCCTGCGGGATGCGCATCCCCTGGTCCCGTACGGCCGCGCTCGCGCCCAGCGCCACGGTGTCGTTGGCTGCCACGATCGCGGTCACGTCCGGTGCCCTGCGCAGGAGTTCGAGGGTGGCCTCGTACCCGGAGCGCCGGTCGTAGGGCCCGTGCACGACGAGCCGGTCGTCGTCGGTCCCTCGGCCGCCGGAGCCGTCGGCCGTACCGTCCCCGGCCGGGAGGTCATCCAGCCCCGCCGCGCGCAGCGCCTCCCGATGGCCCTCCAGCCGGTGGCGGGTGGTGGTGCGCTCCGGGGGCCCGGCGACGTAACCGATCCTGCGGTGGCCGAGCGAGATCAGGTGCTCGGTGAGGCGACGGCCGCCACCCCGGTTGTCGAACGTGAGGGCCGCGACGAGCGCGTCCCCCTCGGGCAGCGGGGGCCGCCCGCAGAAGACGATCCGGGTGCCCGCGTCCGCGAGCTTCACCAGCTTCGCCGCCATCGCGGCCTGGTGCGCCGGATCCTCGACCGCGCCACCGGTGAGGACGACGGCGGCGGCGCGCTGGCGCTGGAGGAGCGTGAGATAGGTCAGCTCGCGTTCCGGGGAGCCGCCGGTGTTGCAGATGACGGCCAGCTTCTCGCCGCCCGCCCGCCCGGAACCGTCCCCGGGCCCGCCGATCTGCGTCTGCGCGGCCCCCGCCATGATCCCGAAGAAGGGGTCCGCGATGTCGTTGACCAGGATGCCGACCAGGTCGGAGGTGGCCGCCGCGAGCGAACTGGCGGGCCCGTTGAGCACGTAGTCCAGGTCGTCCACCGCCCGCAGGACCCGCTCCCGGGTCGAGGCCGCCACCGGGTAGTTGCCGTTCAGCACGCGGGAGACGGTGGCCGGGGACACCCGGGCGCGGGCCGCCACATCCGCCAGGGTGACTGTCATCGCTGTCCTCCGTGAGGTCACGTGCGGCCCCCTCTTGTCCGGCCGCTGTCGGCAGGCTAGCGTCATCCTCGATAGAAAGCGCTTGCTACGGCTGTATGGAGGAAACTTCGTGACACGCAGGACAGTGCGCATCGCCATGAACGGCGTCACGGGACGCATGGGACACCGGCAGCACCTGGTGCGCTCGATCCTCGCGATCCGTGAGCAGGGAGGCCTGGTCCTCGGCGACGGCGAGGTGGTGTGGCCCGAGCCTGTGCTCGTCGGCCGGCGCGCCCACGCCCTGGAGGAACTCGCCGAGCGCCACGGTCTGACCGAGTGGTCGACGGACCTGGACGCGGTGCTCGCGGACGACACGGTCGAGATCTACTTCGACGCCCAGGTCACCTCGGCCCGGGTGGAGGCGATCAAGAAAGCGATCGCGGCGGGGAAGCACGTCTACACCGAGAAGCCGACCGCCACGGACGTCGAGGGGGCCCTCGACCTGGCCCGCCTCGCGCGCGACGCCGGCATCAAGCACGGCGTCGTCCAGGACAAGATCTTCCTGCCGGGCCTGCGCAAGCTGAAGCGCCTGATCGACGGCGGCTTCTTCGGCGAGATCCTGTCCGTGCGCGGGGAGTTCGGCTACTGGGTCTTCGAGGGCGACTGGCAGGAGGCCCAGCGCCCCTCGTGGAACTACCGCGCGGAGGACGGCGGCGGCATCGTCGTCGACATGTTCCCGCACTGGGAGTACGTCCTCCACGAACTGTTCGGCCAGGTCACCTCCGTGACCGCGCATGTCCGGACGCACGTTCCGCAGCGCTGGGACGAGCGGGGCAAGCCCTACGAGGCGACCGCCGACGACGCCGCGTACGGCATCTTCGAGCTGGCGGGCGGGGCCGTCGCGCAGATCAACTCCTCCTGGACGGTGCGGGTCAACCGCGACGAACTGGTCGAGTTCCAGGTCGACGGCACACATGGCTCGGCCGTCGCCGGACTGCGCAACTGCCGCGTCCAGCACCGCTCGTCGACCCCCAAGCCGGTCTGGAACCCGGACCTTCCCGTCACCGAGTCGTTCCGCGACCAGTGGCAGGAGATCCCGGACAACCAGGAGTTCGACAACGGCTTCAAGGCCCAGTGGGAGCTGTTCCTGCGCCATGTCATCCAGGACACGCCGTACACGTGGGACCTCCTGGCCGGTGCCCGGGGCGTCCAACTCGCCGAACTGGGACTGAAGTCGTCCGCAGAGGGCCGGCGCCTCGCCATCCCGGAGCTGACACTGTGACGGCTGTCGTCCCCCTGCCCCGGGGCCCGTACACCCCCCGCGCCACCCCGCTCGACCTGGCGCCGGGAGCCGGGGCCCCCTCCTCCCGTACGGTCTTCTCGGCGGCGCACGTGGTCGCCGACCCGTACGCGGACATCGGTCCGGACGACCCGGCGGCCGTCGACTGGGAGGCCACGCTCGCCTTCCGCCGCCACCTCTGGTCGCACGGCCTGGGCGTCGCGGAGGCCATGGACACCGCGCAGCGCGGGATGGGCCTGGACTGGGCGGGCGCGGCCGAACTGATCCGCCGCTCGGCCGCCGAGGCGAAGGCGGTGGGCGGCCGGATCGCCTGCGGCGTGGGCACCGACCAGCTGCCCGAAGGACCCGCGCCCACCCTGGCCGAGGTCACGGCGGCCTACGAGGAGCAGCTCGCCCTGGCCGAGGAGCACGGCGTCCAGCCGATCCTCATGGCATCACGCGCCCTGGTCCGCGCCGCCCGGGGGCCCGAGGACTACCTCGTCACGTACGCCCATCTCCTGCGCCAGGCGTCGGAGCCGGTGATCCTGCACTGGCTGGGCCCGATGTTCGACCCGGCCCTGGAGGGCTACTGGGGCAGCACCGACCTGGACGCGGCCACGGACACGTTCATCGAGGTCATCGCCGAACACCCGGACAAGGTCGACGGCATCAAGATCTCCCTCCTGGACGCGGCCCGCGAGATCGACGTCCGCCGCCGTCTCCCGGGCGGGGTGCGCTGCTACACGGGCGACGACTTCAACTATCCGGAGCTCATCGCGGGCGACGAACGCGGCTTCAGCCACGCCCTGCTGGGCATCTTCGACCCGCTGGGCCCGTTGGCGGCGCACGCGGTACGGGTGCTGGACACGGGGGACGTGGCCGGTTTCCGGGCCCTCCTGGACCCCACGGTCGAGCTGTCCCGGCACCTCTTCCAGCGGCCCACCCGCTTCTACAAGACGGGCGTGGTGTTCCTGGCCTGGCTGGCCGGCCACCAGGACCACTTCACGATGGTGGGCGGACTCCAGTCGGCCCGCTCGCTGCCGCATCTGGCCACGGCGTACGAACTGGCGGACGGGCTCGGCCTGTTCCCGGACCCCGAGCTGGCCGCCCACCGCATGCGCGCGCTGCTCGCCGTCCACGGAGGCACACGATGACCGACAACTGCCTGGCACGTCTGAGCATCAACCAGGAGACCATCAAGCAGTGGTCGCTGCCGGAGCTCGCCGAGGGCTGCGGCAAGGCGGGGGTCGACAAGGTCGGCCTGTGGCGGGCCCCGGTGCAGGCGTACGGCGTCGAGCGCACGGCACGGCTGCTCTCCGACGCCGGGATCGGCGTCACCAGCCTCTGCCGGGGCGGCTTCTTCACCGCCCTCGACCCCGCCGAGCGCGCCCGGGCCCTGGACGACAACCGGGCGGCGATCGACGAGGCGGCGACCCTCGCCACCGACACCCTGGTCCTGGTCTCCGGCGGCCTGCCGCCCGGCAGCCGGGACCTGCACGGGGCCCGGGAGCGGGTGGCCGAGGCGCTGGCGGAGCTGGCTCCGTACGCGGCGACGCGCGGCGTGCGCCTGGCGATCGAACCCCTGCACCCGATGTACGCCTCCGACCGCTGTGTGGTCTCCACCCTCGCCCAGGCCCTGGACCTCGCGGAACGGTTCCCGGCCGAGCAGGTCGGGGTGGTCGTCGACACCTACCACCTGTGGTGGGACGACGGGGCGCCCGCCCAGATCGCCCGCGCGGGCGCGGGCGGCCGTATCCACTCCTTCCAGCTGGCCGACTGGATCACCCCGCTCCCGGCGGGCGTTCTGCTGGGCCGGGGGCAACTGGGCGACGGGAGCGTGGACTTCCGGGCGTTCCGCCGCGCGGTGGAGGCAGCCGGCTTCGACGGCCCGATCGAGGTGGAGATCTTCAACGAGGCGCTGTGGGCCCGCGACGGGGCCAAGGTCCTGGCGGAAGTCGCGGAACGCTATGTGCGACATGCCTGCTGAGAGCCCCGCACGAGACCGAAGGTAAAGAGATCGTAAAGGGCTGCAACCTTTGCGTACCCTCCCGGGTCACACATGGCGTCGGGACTTCCGGGGAGGGGTCCGGGGGGAACGGGAAGGCCCGACGGGAGGGGAAAGCGAGGGGGGTCCGGCCGCGAGGCCGGGCCCCATTCCGCTTTACCCGGCTGCCTCACGCCCATGCGTCCGCCTCCCGTGTCCACCCGCCCCGTGACGCCGGTTCGTTAGGACCTGCCGCCATGACGCAGAGCGCAGCGGAAGAATGGCCCGAGCCTCCCCTCGCCGGTACGGAGGCGGCGGCCGTCATCGGCGCGCTGGAGCGCCAGCGGGCCACGCTGGCCTGGAAGACCTCGGGCCTGGACGCGGCCGGGCTGCGAGCCACGGTCGGGGCGTCCTCCGTCACCCTGGGCGGCCTGCTCAAGCACCTGGCGCACGTCGAGGACAGCCACTTCGCCCGCCTCTGGCTCGGTGTCCCGGTCGGCGAGCCCTGGGACACGGTCGACTGGGACAACGACCCGGACTGGGCCTACCGCACCGCCGCCCAGGACACCCCCGAGCAACTGCGCACGCTGTGGCGGGAGTCGGCGGCCCGCTCCCGCGCCGTCGTCGAGGAGGCGCTCAGCACCGGCGACGGCCTGGACCAGCTCGGCGCGTACGTCACCCGCGCCGGCGAACGCCCCAACCTCCGCCGCATCCTCCTGGACCTGGTCGAGGAGTACGCCCGCCATGTCGGCCACGCCGACCTCATCCGCGAGTCGGTCGACGGCCTGACGGGCGAGGACCCGGGGTGATCCTCGGGCATGGGCCGGGGGTGACCTGACACGCGGGGCCTCCGGGACGGGCAGGCCCGGGGCCGCCCGGCGGGTGCCGAGCGGCCCCGGGGTCACAGCGCGAGCATCGCCCGCACGGGGATCTCCGCGTCCGCGAGCGGCCGCAGCGCCAGCCGGACGAGCGCCAGCGCGTTGTCGTCGCCCGCGATGCGGTTGGCGCTGAGCCGCCCGCACGCGAGGCAGTGGTGGATGAGCATCCACTCCCCGTCCTGCCGCACCGACAGACTCAGGGGTGCCATCCGCCCACGGCACCCCGCCGCCCGGTCTCCCGGGACGCGCCCGTCCACATGCAGGCTGACCAGGCAGGACGGGCAGTGATTACGGTGAGCGGTGCCCGGCGCCGCCAACGGGACGTCGAGCCGGCAGCCGACGCACCGGAACGCGTCACCGCGCGCCCCGGCCGGTCCGTGCAGCACGTCCTTGGCCCGCTGCGGACGCCGTGCCGACCCCCGACGGGGTCCTCGCCGCGTCATCGGAGCCTCCCGGTCGCCCGGTTCACAGGTCACCGAAGGCTTCGAGCGGGAAGGGCGGCTGTGCCAGCGGACGTACGGCCATCCGCATCAGGATCAGCTGGTTGTCGTCCCCGCAGACCGGGTTCGAGGTCAGCTCGTCGCACCGGGTGCAACGGTGGACGACCATCCAGTCGCCGGTGCGCAGCACCGCGATGGAGATCGGGGTCATCCGGCCCTCGCAGTCGGAGCGGCCGCCCTCGACGTGGTCGACGAGGTGCTGCGAGTGCAGGCAGCTGGGGCAGTGATTGCGCGGGCTGCCGTCGGGTGCGTACGCGGCGACGGTCAGTCCGCAGCGGACGCAGGTGAAGGTGTCCAGGGAGGACATGGCTGAGCGGTGCTGGGGGTTGTCGTGAGACACCCGGATACTCCTTGCCGAAGATGAGGAACGAAGCAGCAGGGAAGTACCGAGCACCCCTCGCGCCAGGGGCGTACGGGGAGCGGGGCAGGACGGCTGCGCGACGGCAGCCGGCCGTGAGGTGTCAGCAGTCGGTCGCGTACGGCGGCCGCGGACGGTCAGGCCCGGTCACCCCGGCGTCACAGGTGCGACGAGGGAGGCTCGGAGTCACTGTCCGGGGCATACATCAACTGCTTTCCAGGGCTCACGCCCAGAGGTCACCCGCGGTCGGAACCCGCGGTGGAGGAGCGAGCACCGTAACAAGGGGGCCGGGGGACCGGCCACCGAATTTCCCGCCCGTCCGGTGCTTCGCCGCCCGGTGCGCCGCCGCGACCGGTCAGTCCCGCAGCTCCGCCAGCCTGGCCAGCGCATCATGCGCGGAAGTCCTTTCCGCCGCGTCGAGCGGGACCGCCGCCGCCTCCTCCAGCAGCTCCGTCGCCCGCTCCGCCTCGCCCATCCGCTGGGCGATGTCCCCGCGCAGGACGAGCAGCCGCAGCCTCTGCACCGGGGTCGGCTGTTCGTCCGTCAGCCCCAGCACCCGGTCGATGATCTTCGCGGCCCCCGGCAGATCCTGCTTGGAGTCCGCGAAGAGATCCGCCATGTGCAGCGCGCGGGCGAACGTCTCCTTCGGGGCGGGCCGGTGGTTCGGGTCCTCGCTGATGGGCTGCCCGATCCGGATCGTGTTGCCGGTCGGGTCGGTCACCAGGAACTGCCGTACCCCGTACGACATGTCCTTCAGTGGGCCGATGCGCGGCAGCCCCCGCGTGGGGACGCGCCCGTAGGCCGTCTTGAGCCCCGCGCGGAACGCCGCGTGCAGACCGTCCACGTTCTCGGTGAGGACGTAGCACCCGGAGTGGGAGGACGCGGGGTCGTACTCCTTCATTCCGTACAGCTGGAGTTCGACCGGGCCACGCTCGACGACGGCGTACGCGTACGGGCTCCTCTGCAGATACGTCGTGTCGAAGCCGAGGGCGGTGTAGAAGGCGACCACGGAGTCGATCAAGGAGGTCCGGCAGGGAAGCATCGGGATCGTCGTCTCGGTCATGCCGGCACTGTAGTCAAATTTGAATACCTCGGTCAACGGAGGCGGCAGGCCTTCAGGAATGAAAATTTTCGCCGCCCCGGCACGTTCTCGCAGGTGGGGGACGGCGTCACAGGTCTAGGCCAAAAGGGCCCTTTACGCCTTTCCGCGCCCGTGCCTTACTCATGACATGTGCATGGCATCCGATTATCGGATGCCGCTCGGATGCCATGCCGTGCGCATTCCGTCCTCGCCAACGTGCCCGGAGGTGGCCATGCTCGCGTACCGTTCTCCGTCCCGCCGACTGAAGAGACCCCGAGGCGCAGTGCTGGCCGGCGCTCTCGGCAGTGCCGTGGCGCTGATCCTGACCGGAACGGGCACGGCCGCCGCCGCACCGCCCGCGCCCGACGAGCCGGTCCGGTCCGGACAGGCGTGGATGGGGGCGGGTACCCGCATCGAGCAGGGCCCCGCCTCCTCGGCGGCGGGCGAGATCACGCCGATGGACACCAGCGGCGTCCAGGGCATCGACGTCTCCCACTGGCAGGGGGCGATCAACTGGGGTTCGGTGAAGGCCGCGGGCATCGACTTCGCCTACATGAAGGCCACCGAGGGAACGAGCTTCAAGGACAGCAGCTTCAACGCCAACTACACCGGCTCCTACAACGCCGGCCTGATCCGGGGCGCTTACCACTTCGCCCGCCCCAACGTCTCCAACGGGGCCACGCAGGCGGGCTACTTCGCGAGCAACGGCGGAGGATGGTCCAGGGACGGCAAGACGCTCCCCGGTGTGCTGGACATCGAGCACAACCCGTACGGCGCCATGTGCTACGGCCTTTCCACGACCCAGATGCGGACGTGGATCAACGACTTCTACAACACGTACAAGGCGCGCACCACCCGCGACGTCGTCATCTACACGACGGCGAGCTGGTGGAACACCTGCACCGGCAACTGGACCGGCATGGCCACCAAGTCGCCTCTGTGGATCGCCCATTGGGGCACCAGCAACCCGTCCATTCCCAGCGGTTTCCCCACCTGGACGATCTGGCAGTACACGGCCACCGGCCGGGTCGGCGGAGTCTCCGGCGACGTGGACCGCAACAAGTTCAACGGCAGCTTCACCCGCCTCCAGGCCCTCGCCAACAACTCGGCGTAACCTCCCGGCCCCAGCGGCGGCCGGGTGAGCCCCTCGGCGACTCACCCGGCCGCACCCCCCCCGTGTGCCCGACCCCTCACACCAGGAGCCCGCCGTGAACCTTCCGCAGCCGTCCCGCCGCCACATCCTGCTCGCCGGCGCCGGCGGCCTGGCCGCGGCCGCCCTGCCGGGCACGGCCCACGCCCTCCCCGCCGTCGTCGAACCGGACATCGACGGCACGGCACAGTGGCAGGCCCGTCCGCCGCGGTCCCCGGTCAGCCTGGTCGGCAAGCGGCCGACGAAGATCATCGTGCACCACACGGTCAGCGCCAACACCTCCGACGTCTCCCGCGCCCAGGCCCACCGACACGCCCACTGGGTCCAGGACCTGCACATGGACAAGAACGGGTGGGCCGACACCGGCTACCACTTCCTCGTCAGCCGGGGCGGCTGGATCACCGAAGGCCGCCACCGCAGCCTGAGCACCCTGCGCGGCGGTACCGACTTCGTCCTCGGCGCCCACACGTCCGGCCAGAACGACCAGGCCATCGGCATCGCCAACGAGGGCGCGTACCACGACGGCGCACAACCGCCCCGGGCCCAGTGGGAGGTCCTGGTGGCGCTCTGCGCGTACGTCTGCCACCAATACGGCATCGCGCCCAGCCGCCTCTACGGACACAAGGACTTCGGCGACACCCTCTGCCCGGGCGTCCTGCACGACAAGCTGCCGCAGCTCCGGAGCGAGGTCGCGGCGAGCATGGGCTGAACGACCAGGGCGGGCCATCGGCTGGACGAAGCCCTCCCGTCGTCTGTCGTCGACCGAGGCCCCGGCAGGCTCCCAGGCCCCCGTCGGGCGGACGCGTTGCCCCCACGGTCCACCGCACCGTGTCCCGTACGGCCCTTACCCGGGGCCGCCGCACCGGGTAGGCAGGAGGAACACAGCCCTGTCGCCGGCCCTACGAGCGGAAGTCCATGCGCGCGCACCAGCCGAAAGAGAACGAGCAAGAGCCGCAGCGCCCCGCCAGGGGTGCGGCCGAGCGGCCGGGGGAGGGGACCCCGGCCGACCGGTTGCCCGACACGCTCCTCGCTCTCCAGCGCACCACCGGCAACGCCGCCGTCCTCCGCATGCTCCAGCGTGACCGGCACCGGCACGGCCCCGACTGCGGTCACCAACAGCCCGGCGCAAAGCCGGTGCAGCGGTCGGCCGTGCACGACGTGCTGCGCGCGCCGGGCAGACCGCTGGACGCACCGCTGCGCGAGGAGATGGAGTCCCGGCTCGGCTCCGACTTCTCCGACGTCCGTCTGCACACCGACTCCGCGGCCCGCGCCTCCGTCGCCGAGGTGGGGGCCCGTGCCTACACCTCCGGCAACCACGTCGTCATCGGCGACGGCGGTGGCGACAAGCACACGCTCGCCCATGAGCTGACGCACGTCATCCAGCAGCGGCAGGGCCGGGTGGCCGGTACGGACAACGGGTCCGGGCTGAGCGTCTCCGACCCCGGCGACCGCTTCGAGCGCGAGGCCGAGGCCAACGCGGTCCGGGTGATGAGGCGGACGCCCGAGCAGGGTGCCGAGGGTGACCGGATCGACGGGAAGGACCGGAGAGATCAGGGCTCCCGGCACACGGTGCGCGATGCCGGTGAGACGGCCGTCCAGCGCTTCTCCGAGGGCCGCACCGACGAGCTGGGAAACGTACGGCTCTCGGAGAACGGCCTCTACCTCATGCCGCTCACGCAGGGGGCGGACACCACCGTCATCTGGGCCCTGGCGGACGCCCCGGCGCCCCGGTACTGCACGCCGACCGGGCAGAGCGGTGCCATCGGGGGCCGCCAGTACGTGGAGTACGAGCCGGCGACGCCCTTCCTCGCGGACTGCGCCCACACGGCCGAGGAGATCATGCACCAGCAGCGGCTGGCCCTCGGGCAGGACGCCAGCGCCTTCGCGCTGGGCGGCGCCCAGTTCGGCCTGGGCGACCGGGAGAACGCGGAGGGCGCCCAGGCCTACGCGGCGGCCCGGCCCGCCGGCCCGTACGCGAACGGCGAGGAGCGGCCGGGCCCCGGCCAGGCGTTCGCCATCGTGGAGACCGCGTGGCAGGGGGACTACGAGCGGCCCGACAACACCAGTGGGTGGCCCTACCACGTGGCGGCCGTGGTCGCGGTGGACGGCGACGACCGCATCACCGTGGAACAGGCCGCGGACGGCAACGACGCGAAGGCCCGGCAGGGGTACGAGGGCATCATCGACATGTACACATCGGGCACGGACCCGACCAACGGCCAAGCGCTGCCGAACAGTTTCCACGGGCGGAACACCGGGGGCCCGGTGCGGCACTTCTCCGCCGGCGCGATCACCGTCATCCTCCAGCCGATCAACGAGGGCGGCCTCAGGAGCGAGACCGGCCGCCGGAAGCTCATGTGACGTAGGCACATGCTGAGCCGGGCCCGCGTCCCGCGCCCGCATCGGCGCTCCCGGTGCCGGCAGTGGGACCGCCTCGCCGGCCTGCCGTTGTGTGCCGTTCGGCAGAGGGACCGGCCGCACCCCGCCCCCGTACGCTGATCGCCATGGGGGAATCAACCGGCCCGGCCGTCATGGTGCTCGGCGTCCTGCCGTCGCTCGCGGCGGCGGGCCTACTGGTGTGGGCCGTCACCTGCCGCCGCGCCGAGATGCGGCGGCGGCTCGGCCGCCTGGCCCGCCCGACCGCGGTGTGCGCCGCCCTCTCGCTGATCACCGGCTTCGCACCGCCGCAGGCCGGTTCCGGCTGGAAGATGGCGGAGGCGGCCCTTCTGCTGCTCCTCGTCGCGGTGGTCACCCGCTGGTCGCCGGTGTCTCAACTCGCCCTGGCCCTGACGCCGGCCGCCCTCGCGGTGACCCTCTGGCCGCTGCCGCTGGCCACCGGTGAGTCCTTTCTGGAGTCCATCGGGATCGGCGCCTTCTGGTTTCTTCCCGTGGTCGCCGCGGTGGCGGTCGGCGCCTACCCCCGCCGCCAGGCCCTGCGCCGCCGGCGTGCGGTGGCGGAGGCCCGCAGCGCCCAGCGCCTGCAACTCTCCCGCGATCTCCACGACTTCGTCGCCCATGACATCAGCGGCATCGTCGTCCAGGCCCAGGCGGCCCGCTTCGTCGCCGCCACCGACCCGTCCCACGCGGCGCTCGCCCTGGAACGCATCGAGAGGGCGGGGCTGAGCGCCCTGGCCGCGATGGACCGGACGGTGCAGATGCTGCACGGCCCGGAGGCGGCCGTCACCGAGACGCTCCCCGAGGTGTCTCAACTCCCGCTTCTCGTCGAGAACTTCACCGCAGCGGGAGCCACCGAGGCGCGTCTCGACCTGCCTCACCCGGTCGCGGAGCGGCTCTCGCGTGAGGCCGGATCGGTCGCGTACCGCATCGTCGTCGAGGGCTTGACCAACATCCGCCGGCACGCCCCCGACGCCTCCCGCGCCACCGTCGCCTTCACCCCCACGGCCACCACGGTGGAGATCCGCATCACCAACGACCGTGGCGCGGGGCGGACTTCGGCCTGCCGGGCCGCCCGGGGCGGCGGCCTCGGTCTCCCCGCGCTCACCGAGCATGCCCAGGCCCTCGGAGGAACCCTCTCGGCCGGGCCCCACGGCGACGGCGGCTGGCAGCTCACCGCCGTCCTGCCCGTCGCGCCCCTCGCGTCCCTGAAGGAGAAGACCTCATGACGATGCAGGGGAAGACCCCGGACGATGCCAGGGAAGGTCCCATGGCGACGCCCCTCGGCCCGACCCGCCTCCTGATCGCCGACGACCAGGAGGACGTCCGCAGCGGGTTCCGCCTCATTCTCGGCTCGCAGCCCGACATGACCGTGGTCGGCGAGGCGGCGGACGGCGTCACCGCCGTCGACCTCGCCCGCAGCCTGCGCCCCGACCTGGTCCTCGCCGACATCCGGATGCCGGGCGTGGACGGCCTCGAAGTGACCCGGCGCCTCGCGGGCCCCGGCGTGCCCGACCCGATGCGCGTCCTCGTCGTCACGACCTTCGACCACGACGACTACGTACGTACGGCCCTGCGCGACGGCGCCTGCGGGTTCCTCCTCAAGCGCTCGGGCCCCGGACTGCTGATCGAGGGGGTCAGGGCGGCCATCGCGGGGGACGTGCTCATCAGCCCGCAGATCACGGTCCGGCTGCTCCAGAACCTGGCCCCCGCCTCACCTCCCGCCGCCGTGGCGCCCCCGCCTCCGTCGCCTCTCACCGCCCGGGAGCAGGAGATCGCCCGCCTGGTCGCCGAGGGGTTCACCAACGCCGAGATCGGCGAGAAGCTCTTCATCACGGCGGGCACGGCCAAGACCCACATCGCCAACGTCCAGGCGAAGTTGAAGGTACGCAACCGGGTGGGCATAGCCGCCTGGACGTGGGAGAACGGGCTGGCCGGCCGGGCCCCACGGGAGTAGCGGGGACTCACGTCGCTCCGGTCATCCAGGTCGCTCCGGTCACCGCGGCGGCCGGGACGCGGTCCGCTCGCCGGGGTCCTTCCTGCGCGCCTCCGGCCCCGCGTCCGCCGTCCCCGCCCCCGTACGCGCCTTCGGCGACATGAACAGCGTCGCCGCCAGCGCCAGGAGCAGCAGCCCCGCGCAGACGTATCCGGTGACCTGGACGCCGACCGCCATCGCCTCGCGTGCCGCCTCCGCCGCCGATGCCGTACGCGGCTCCGCGGCGAGGGCGTCGATCACCGATCCGGCGCTGTCCGTCACCACGCCGCCGATCCGTTCCGCCTCGTCCGTCGCGAGGCCGTCCCGGGTGAGCCGGTCGGTCACCCCGGAGGCCAGAGTGCTGAAGAACAGCGTGGTCAGGAGGGCGATACCGAGGGCGGACCCCAGCTCGCGGGCCGCGCTCTGGATGCCGGACGCCTGGCCGCCGCTCCGTTCCGGTATGTCCACGAGGACGATATTGGTCACCTGCGCCGTGGCGAAGCCGACGCCGATCCCGTACCCGAACAACGCGATGGCGATGAGCCACCACGAACTGTCCGTGGAGGCGATCAGGGCCAGCATCGTCAGCCCGGCCGCCTCCAGCACCAGGCCGATCCTGACCTGGGCGAGCGCGGATACCGTCGCGGCCATCGGGAAGCTCGCCCCGGAGGCCGCGAAGCTGCCGGCCGCCAGGGCGACGAGAGCGAGACCTGCCTCGAAGGCGCTGTAGCCGAGGGAGAATTGCAGCCAGAGCGGCAGGACCGCGATGATGCCGAACTCCCCGAGGCCCACCATCAGCGTGACGAAGTTGCCGTTGCGGAACGAGCGGATGGCGAACAGCCCCACGTCCATCAGCGGCTCGTCCCCGGCCCGGCTCAACACGGCCTGCCGGCGCCAGAACGTGCCCAGCGCCGGCACGGACAGCAGCAGGGCGACGAACACCGGCGAGATTCCGCCGGACCAGGAAAGGCCTCCGACCTCCAGCGGCTTCGTCGTCATCAGCCAGCCGTGCGTACGTCCCTCGATCAGCACGAACGAGAGCAGCCCCAGGCCCACCGCCGACAGCACCGCGCCGACGCCGTCGATACGGCCCCGGGTGCGGGGCGACAGGTCGAGGTACCGGAGCACCCCCCCACACGATGAGGGCGACCACCGGGATGTTGATGCCGAAGGCCCAACGCCAGGAGATGTCCGCGAGCCACCCGCCCAGCAGCGGTCCCACGGCCGCCGCCGCTCCGATGGTCGAGCCCCACACGGCGAACGCCTGACCGCGCGCCCGCCCGGTGAACGCGGCGTTCAGCAGAGCCAGCGAGGTGGGCAGCATCATCGCCCCGCCGACGCCCTGGACGAACCGGGCGAGGATCAGCAGGCCGCCGCTGGGAGCCAGCGCGGCCAGCAGGCTCGTCGCGCCGAACACGGCGAGGCCCAGCAGGAAGATCCGCCGCGCACCGTGCAGATCACTGAGGCGTCCGGTGACCAACAGGAGCGCCGCGAACGTGATGGCGTACGACTCCTGGATCCACTGGGCCTCCGACGAGCCGATGGACAGGTCCTCGATGATCGGCGCAAGGATCACGTTGACGATCGTCAGGTCGACGACGATCAGGGCCACCCCGAGCGCCACGGCGACGAGGCCCAGCCACTGGCGGGCCGTGGGTGGGGTTTCCGCAGGTTCGGTCACGATGCCTCGACTCCCCATTATCGCTTTGCCGTAAAGGTAGATAACTTTGTGGGAAAGGTAAATGGGGCGGGGTAGGTTGTCAAAGCCGGAAGCCGGAAGCCGGAAGCCGGAAGTGGAAGAGGGAGAGGGCGTGGGGCAGTGCCGATGACGAACGGGCGCGAGGCCGTCGGGAGCGGCCCAGCCGACCGCGAGGCCGTACGGGTCGACCGCGTGATGGACGGCCTGCGCGCTTTCGGGGCCAACTACACCGAGTTCACCCGCCGCTTCGCGACCTGGCTCGGGCTGCACTCCACGGACGCTGCCGCCCTCGTCGAGATCCTCTACGCGGAGGACCAGGGCGCCCCCCTGTCGCCGGCCCGGCTCAGCGAACGCGTCTCGCTCTCCTCCGGCGCCACCGCCATCCTGCTCAAGCGGCTTGAACAGGCGGGCCACATCGTCCGTACCCGCGAGAGCGCCGATCGCCGGGTCGTGACCCTGCGCAGCAGCCCGGACATCCGGCCGCGCGCCATGGCGTTCTTCGGCCCGTACAGCGAGCGGATGGCCGAGGCGATGGCGGCGTACCCGGTGCAGGAGATCGAGCGGTTCGAGCGGTTCCTCGGCACCCTGCGTTCCACGATGGACGCGCTGTTGGCGAACGAGTACGAGAACGGCGGCCCGACACCCCCCGCCCCCTGACCCCTCCTACGGCCTCCGACCGGAATCCCGCCCGCGAACCGGCCTGTCAGTGGCACCGGGTAACGTCGGGTCATGTCCAACATGGCCGTCCTCGAAGGGGTCCTGGAGCGGGTCACACCTCACCAAACAAACGTGGCCTGATTCACGACGAGGTTGGGTGCTCTCCTGGACGGGCGCTGGGAGTCGGCACCCCTGCCGCCGTACACGCCGACTGCGGTTCGGTTTCCACGGCCAGTTCCCTGACGGTGACCGCAGGCCCTGACTTGCCGTCCAGCGCGACCCCGAAGGCGAAGCACCCCGTCACAAGTGTCTCGCCGGCAAGGAAGACCCCCGGTCCGATGCCCAGCAGCTCTGCCGTCACCGTGAGCTCAGGGCCCTGCCGCTCGACGCCGACCAGGCCGTGAGCCGGCTTTCCCTGTGGGAAGACTTGGGCGATCTCGCTGTCGTCCAGCACACCGTCGGCTGCCGCTCCGGCGAGCCTCTCCTGCCGAGTCTCAGCAGCACTCCGCACATCGGCGCGGGCCTTTGCCTCGGCGCGGTCATCCGCCGTGGCCAGCCAGACCCACAGGCCGATGAGACACACAAGAAGCAGCACGAGCACGGCCAGGCAGCCGTCGAGCAGATACCCCCGGGCTGTTCCCCTGCGCACCCCGTCGCGTCTTCCCATGGCCTGAGCATGCAGGCGTCGAGACGTGCCAGGGGGGCGCGATTCCAAGTCGTTATCTCACGAGGACAGGCCGGCTGCCGCCACACACCGGACCTCCCGCCCGCGAACCGACCTGTCAGTGGCACCGGGTAGCGTCGGGTCATGTCCAACATGGCCGTCCTCGAAGGGGTCCTGGAGCGGATCACCTACGCCAACGAGGAGAACGGGTACACGGTCGCCCGCGTCGACACCGGGCGGGGAGCCGGCGACCTCCTCACCGTGGTCGGGGCGCTGCTCGGCGCGCAGGTCGGTGAGTCGCTGCGGATGGAGGGCCGGTGGGGCTCGCACTCGCAGTACGGCAAGCAGTTCACCGTGGAGAACTACACCACCGTGCTGCCCGCCACCATCCAGGGCATCCGCCGTTATCTCGGCTCCGGGCTGATCAAGGGCATCGGACCGGTGATGGCCGACCGGATCACCACCCACTTCGGCGTCGACACCCTGGACATCATCGAGCAGGAACCGAAGCGGCTCGTCGAGGTCCCCGGCCTCGGTCCCAAGCGCACGAAGATGATCGCGGCGGCCTGGGAGGAGCAGAAGGCGATCAAGGAGGTCATGGTCTTCCTCCAGGGCGTCGGCGTCTCCACCTCCATCGCCGTCCGCATCTACAAGAAGTACGAGGACGCCTCGATCTCCGTCGTGAAGAACCAGCCCTACCGGCTGGCCGCCGACGTCTGGGGCATCGGCTTCCTCACCGCCGACAGGATCGCCCAGGCCGTCGGCATCCCGCACGACAGCCCCGAGCGGGTCAAGGCCGGGCTCCAGTACGCCCTGTCCCAGTCCTCCGACCAGGGGCACTGCTACCTCCCCGAGGAACGGCTCATCGCGGACGGAGTCAAGCTGCTCCAGGTCGACACCGGGCTGGTCATCGAGTGCCTGGCCGAGCTGGCGGCCGACCCGGAGGGCGTCGTACGGGAGAAGGTGCCGTCCCCCGAGGGCGGCGAGCCGATCACGGCGGTCTATCTCGTCCCCTTCCACCGGGCCGAGCTGTCCCTCGCCGGGCAGGTGCGGCGGCTGCTACGGACGGAGGAAGACCGGATGCCGGCCTTCCAGGACGTGGACTGGGGCAAGGCGCTCGGCTGGCTCGCGACCCGTACGGGGGCCTCGCTGGCGCCCGAGCAGGAGCAGGCCGTACGCCTCGCGCTCAGCCGTAAGGTGGCCGTCCTGACCGGCGGCCCCGGCTGCGGGAAGTCGTTCACCGTTCGGTCGATCGTCGAGCTGGCCCGGGCGAAGAAGGCCAAGGTGGTGCTCGCCGCCCCCACCGGGCGCGCCGCGAAACGCCTCTCCGAGCTGACGGGGGCCGAGGCGTCCACCGTGCACCGGCTCCTGGAGCTGAAGCCGGGCGGGGACGCGGCGTACGACCGGGACCGCCCGCTGGACGCCGATCTGGTCGTCGTCGACGAGGCGTCGATGCTCGATCTGCTGCTCGCCAACAAGCTCGTGAAGGCGGTGGCACCCGGTGCCCACCTCCTCCTGGTGGGCGATGTGGACCAGCTGCCCTCGGTCGGGGCGGGGGAGGTGCTGAGCGATCTGCTCGCGGAGGGCAGCCCGGTCCCCGCCGTCCGGCTCACCCGGATCTTCCGCCAGGCCCAGCAGTCCGGCGTGGTCACCAACGCGCACCGCATCAACGCCGGACAGCCACCCCTCACCGAGGGGCTGAGCGACTTCTTCCTCTTCGTCGAGGACGAGACGGAGGACGCGGGCAAGCTCGCCGTCGATGTCGCGGCCCGCCGCATTCCGGCCAAGTTCGGCCTCAACGCCCGCCGTGACGTGCAGGTCCTCGCCCCGATGCACCGGGGCCCGGCCGGCGCGGGCCATCTGAACGGGCTGCTCCAGCAGGCCATCACCCCGGGCCGCCCGGACCTCCCCGAGAAGCGGTTCGGCGGGCGGGTCTTCCGGGTCGGCGACAAGGTCACCCAGATCCGCAACAACTACGACAAGGGCGAGAACGGCGTCTTCAACGGCACCGTCGGCATCGTCACCGGCCTCGACGCGGACGAGCAGAAGCTCACCGTCCGCACCGACGAGGACGAGGAGATCGGCTACGACTTCGACGAGCTGGACGAGCTGGCCCACGCGTACGCCATGACGATCCACCGCTCCCAGGGCAGCGAGTATCCGGCCGTCGTCATCCCCGTCACCACCAGTGCCTGGATGATGCTCCAGCGCAACCTGCTCTACACCGCCGTCACCCGCGCCAAGAAGCTCGTCGTCCTCGTCGGGTCCCGTAAGGCGATCGGCCAGGCGGTCCGCACGGTTTCCGCAGGCCGACGCTGTACGGCACTGGATTTCCGGCTCCGGGGCGGCTCCGGCGAAGACTTCTCGTGACCCCTGCGCAAAAATGATCGATCAAATCGGTGGGAAACATCACGGAGGTCTTCCGGAACCGCAGTCAAGGGGCAGGATGAGTAAGTTGGCGGCACTCAGTGCCGTCAGTAGGTCCAATGGACGACCCCGAGTGCACTCTCCTGAGCCGAATGGGGGAGGGTGGAAGACAGTCAGGGCACCTCGAAGAAGAGGCACTACGTCGGTGAGGGATGACGTGAGCGAGCACACCAACAACGCTGTAGTACTGCGGTACGGCGATGACGAGTACACCTACCCGGTGATCGACAGCACCGTCGGCGACAAGGGCTTCGACATCGGGAAGCTCCGGGCCAATACCGGCCTGGTGACGCTGGACAGCGGATACGGCAACACCGCCGCCTATAAATCCGCCATCACGTACCTCGACGGCGAGCAGGGCATCCTGCGCTACCGCGGATACCCGATCGAGCAGCTCGCCGAGCGCTCGTCGTTCCTCGAGGTCGCGTACACGCTGATCAACGGCGACCTCCCCAAGGTCGACGAGCTGGCGGCGTTCAAGAACGAGATCACCCAGCACACGCTGCTGCACGAGGACGTCAAGCGGTTCTTCGACGGCTTCCCGCGCGACGCCCACCCGATGGCCATGCTGTCCTCGGTCGTCAGCGCGCTGTCCACGTTCTACCAGGACAGCCACAACCCGTTCGACGAGCAGCAGCGCCACCTGTCGACGATCCGCCTGCTGGCGAAGCTCCCGACGATCGCGGCGTACGCCTACAAGAAGTCGATCGGCCACCCCTTCGTCTACCCGCGCAACGACCTCGGGTACGTCGAGAACTTCCTGCGCATGACCTTCTCGGTCCCCGCCCAGGAGTACGAGCTGGACCCGGTCGTCGTCTCGGCGCTGGACAAGCTGCTCATCCTGCACGCGGACCACGAGCAGAACTGTTCGACCTCCACCGTGCGCCTGGTCGGCTCCTCGCAGGCGAACATGTTCGCCTCGATCTCCGCCGGCATCTCGGCGCTGTGGGGCCCCCTGCACGGTGGCGCCAACCAGTCGGTGCTGGAGATGCTGGAAGGCATCCAGGCCAACGGCGGCGACGTCGACTCCTTCATCCGCAAGGTGAAGAACAAGGAGGACGGCGTCCGCCTGATGGGCTTCGGCCACCGGGTGTACAAGTCCTTCGACCCGCGCGCCAAGATCATCAAGGCTGCCGCGCACGACGTGCTGTCCGCGCTCGGCAAGTCCGACGAGCTGCTCGACATCGCGCTCAAGCTGGAGGAGCACGCGCTCTCCGACGACTACTTCGTCTCGCGCAACCTCTACCCCAACGTGGACTTCTACACCGGTCTGATCTACCGGGCCATGGGCTTCCCGACCGAGATGTTCACCGTGCTGTTCGCGCTCGGCCGACTGCCCGGCTGGATCGCCCAGTGGCACGAGATGATCAAGGAGCCGGGTTCCCGCATCGGCCGCCCGCGCCAGATCTACACCGGCGAGGTCCTGCGTGACTTCGTCCCGGTCGAGGGCCGCTGACCCGGCCCCCGGCCCGGACCTCGTGTCCGCCCCGTAGTGCCCCGGCCTCTTCGGCCGACTGCCTTCGCCCCGCGTACCGCGCTTCGCACAGAGCGCGGTGTCCGGGGCGATTCGGCGTTATGAGGGCCCTGCCGGGCCTGCCGGGGGCCGCAACGCGCAGGCAGCCCCTGAAACCGGTGGCACGCCCTTGAAACCGGTGGCACGCCCTTGAAAAGGGAGAAGCGCCCCGCCGTCGATCCCCCCACGGGTCGACGGTCGGGGCGCTTCCCATATCCCGGAGCGGATTCCCCCCACGGGATCCGGCCGGGCGTCTGCAGGGAGCCGAGGCTCCCGTTGTTCTGTTGTGCCGCGATCTGCCGGGGTACGTACGGGAGGGCCGCTCAAAGCTCCCCGGTGCACGTGCCCCGGCCTACGCATGCCATCAGGAGCGTCCCCCAAGACACTCCGTCGGACGTCCCCCAAGACATCCTTGGCAATCGCACTCTAAGACTCGCGAACCCACCGGATGGTTACCCTGAAATCGGTGTGATCTAAATCTCTTTGTGGAAGTTACGTGAAGGCACGCAACCGGAGGCTGTTCGTGACGACGAACACGGACGAAAACGCCATGGCGGCTCCCGCGATCATAGGGTTGAGCAGGCCACTTGCAGCCAGGGGCAAGGCCGCAACGTTGTACCCGAAGGCCCAGAAGAGGTTGCCCCTGATGGTGGCCAGCGTACGCCTGGAAAGGCGGATTGCGTCAGCTGTCACCTTGAGATCTCCACGAACCAGTGTGAGGTCGCTCGCCTCGATCGCCGCATCCGTCCCAGTGCCCATCGCCAGCCCCAGGGATGCCGTGGCCAGCGCGGCTGCGTCGTTGACCCCGTCGCCGACCATGGCGACGACGCGGCCCTCGGCCTGAAGGCGCTTGATGACGTCCACCTTGTCCTCGGGGAGGACCTCCGCATGGACCTGGTCGATGCCCACCTCGCGCGCGACGGCCTCCGCCACCGCCCGGTTGTCGCCGGTCAGCAGGATGGGCTCCAGCCCCAGTGCGCGCAGCTCGGCCACGGCGGCCGCGCTGCTGTCCTTGACCGCGTCCGCCACCCCGAACACGCCCCGGGCCTCCCCGTCCCAGGCCACGACGACCGCCGTGCGCCCGTGCGCCTCGTCCTCCTCCAGCGCCCGTGACAGCGCGGGGGGCAGGGGAATCTCCGCGTCGGCGATGAGGCGGGGCCGCCCGACGAGGACGGCGTGGCCCTCGACGGTGCCCTGGACTCCGAGGCCGGGGACGTTGGTGAAGTTCTCGGGGTGGGGAGGGGGCCGGTGGTGTCGGTCGCCGCGGTGGCGACGGCTTGGGCGATGGGGTGTTCGGAGGCGTTCTCCAGGGCGCCTGCGAGCCGCAGGACTTCGGTCTCGTCGGTTTCGTCGGTGGTGTGGGTGGTCTGGAGGGTCATGCGGCCGGTGGTGACGGTGCCGGTTTTGTCGAGGACGATGGTGTCGGTGCGGCGGGTGGTTTCGAGGACTTCGGGTCCCTTGATGAGGATGCCGAGTTGGGCGCCGCGTCCGGTGCCGACCATGAGGGCGGTGGGGGTGGCGAGGCCGAGGGCGCAGGGGCAGGCGATGATGAGGACGGCGACGGCTGCGGTGAAGGCGGCGGTGAGTCCGGCGCCGTTGCCGAGCCAGTAGCCGAGGGTGGCGAGGGCGAGGGTGATGACGACGGGGACGAAGACGGCGGAGATGCGGTCGGCGAGGCGTTGTGCGGAGGCTTTGCCGTTCTGGGCGTTCTCGACGAGTTCGGCCATGCGGGCGAGTTGGGTGTCGGCGCCGACGCGGGTGGCTTCGACGACGAGGCGGCCTGCGGCGTTGAGGGTGGCGCCGGTGACGGTGTCGCCGGTGGTGACCTCGACGGGCACGGACTCACCCGTCAGCATCGAGGCGTCGACGGCGGACGAGCCCTCGACCACCGTCCCGTCCGTCGCGATCTTCTCCCCGGGACGCACGACGAAGCGGTCGCCGACGATGAGCGTGCTCGCCGGGACCCGTACCTCCCTGCCTCCCCGCAGTACGACGACGTCCTTCGCCCCCAGGTGCATCAGCGCCCGCAGTGCCGCGCCGGACTTCCGCTTCGCGCGGGCTTCCAGATAGCGGCCCAGCAGGATGAACGTGATGACGCCGGCCGCCACCTCCAGGTAGATCGTCGAGGTGGCGTCGGCGCGCGAGACGGTGAGGTCGAAGCCGTGGCGCATACCGGGCATGCCCGCGTCGCCGAGGAACAGGGCCCACAGCGACCAGCCGAACGCGGCGAGCGTGCCGAGCGAGACCAGTGTGTCCATCGTCGCCGCGCCGTGCTTGGCGTTGGTCCAGGCGGCCCGGTGGAAGGGCAGGCCGCCCCAGACGACGACGGGTGCGGCGAGGGTGAGGCTCAGCCACTGCCAGAAGTCGAACTGGAGAGCCGGGACCATGGCGAGCAGGACGACGGGGGCGGCGAGCACGGCGGACACGACGAGGCGCTGCCGGAGCGCGGCGAGGGAGGCGTCCTGGTCCGCCTCGGCGTCCCGGGCGACGGAGTCGGGGATGGGCTCCGGAGGCATCTCCGAGGCGGGCCCCGGAGGGATCTGCGAGGCGGGCCCCGGAGGGATCTCCGAGGTGGGCTCCGCCAAGAGCCCCGGCGCGGGCTCCGACGTGAACTCCGGTGCCCCCTGGGCGGTCTCGTCGGTGGCCTGGGGCGCGGCCTCGGGTGCGGGGGTGGGAGCCGGAGTGGACGGCCGTGCGACGGGGCGGGCCGTGTAACCGGTCTTCTCGACCGTGGCGACGAGATCCCCCAGCTTCAGCCCTTCCCCGAAGGTGACGCGGGCCTTCTCGGTCGCGTAGTTCACCGTGGCGGTGACGCCGTCCATCCGGTTGAGCTTCTTCTCGACGCGGGCGGCGCACGAGGCGCAGGTCATCCCGCCGATCATGAGCTCGGCCTCGGAGGCGTCGGCGGCCGAGAAACCGGCTGCTGCTGTGCTGGCCATGTCCGGAACTCCTGAAAAACGCAGATCGAGCCGTACCCCACCAGTATCGACTGGTGGAGCCGGCCCGACGGCGAACGGGTGGTGCGGCTGGTGAACGGGGGTGGTGCGGCAGCGGGCCGGCGCTCAGGCGGCCGGGCCGAGCAGTTCGTAACCGGCCTCGTCGACGGCGGCGCGCACGGCGTCCTCGGCCAGGGGGCCTTGGAGGTGACGGTGACCAGGCCGGTGGCGGCGACGGCGGCGACCGAGGTGACGCCCGCGATCCCGGAGATCTCCTCCGACACGGCCCCCTCGCAGTGGCCGCAGGTCATGCCCTTGACCTGGTACACGGTGGTGACCGAGTCGGTCTGCCCGATCTGCACGTCGGCCGCGCCGTCGTGGCAGGAGCCGGTGGGCGAGCAGCAGGAACCGGTGGACGGCGTGGTCTCTGTCTCGGCGGTCATGACGTTCTCCTCTTCGCGAACACGTTTCGGCGGCACGGTGGGGCGCGTGGGGCCACAGAGGGCCCCGGGGCGTCCCCCTCTCCGCCATACTATACCCCTAGGGGGTATCAATGCGCTCTGTCGGCGCCGAGGCACGACGCATCGTCGCCGACCAGTGGGTCCAGGTAGCGGAACATCACCGTCTTCAGCTCCTGGATGTAGGCCGCGCGCTCCTCGCCCTCGCTGGCCATGATCAGGTCCAGCCCTGCCTTGAAGACCATGAAGGCCATCTCGGCGATGCGGTGGATCTGAGGGGCGGGCATGCCGGGGAGGTAGCCGGCGAGCACCGATTCGACCCGCGTCAGCATCGTGGCGTGCAGCGTGTCGTGTGCATCGGTGATCTGGCCGGGGATCTCCGAGCCGTGCATCAGGACGAAGAACGCCGGGTTCTCGCAGTTGAAGGCGATCAGCGGGTCGAGGACGGCGTCCAGCATGCGGTCGAGCGGCAGCTCCGTGTGGCTCTGGGTGAAGGCCGCGCCGTAGGTGTCCCGCCAGCGGTCCAGCAGTCGGTCGCCGAGCTCGACGGCGATGGCCTCTTTGTTCGGGAAGAACTGGTAGAGCGTGCCGGGTGAGACCCCCGCCTCGCGGGCGATGGCGTTGGTGCTGGAAGCGGTGTAGCCGCTGGTGCAGAAGACCTCGGCGGCGGCCCGGAGCAGCTGCGCGATCCGGGCCTCGCCGCGGGCCTGGCGGCGGCGGGGGCGGGCGGAGTCCGCCGCCCGGGCGGTGGTGGCTCCCGCGCCCCCGGCGGCCTCGGTGGCGGCTTCGACGGCGGCCTCGGTGGCGGTCTTGTTTGCTTTGGCCTCCGGCACGGTCAATCCCCAGCTCTCATGAAGCGATTGACAAACACGAGTGGTCGCTCGCATTCTAGTGAAACGCGAGCGACTACTCGTGTTTGCCGCGAAAAACGGCAACGACCGACCCATGCTGCCCTGCGCTGCCCGGGTCTCGGTGAAGGGGACACCGCACCATGCCCGAAGTCAACCGTTCCGCGCCGCCCCCGGTCGGCGGCTGGACCCGGTTCGTCACCGCCCGGCCACGGCTCGCCCTGCTGGCCGCGCTGGTGATCACCGCACTCGCCGTGTTCGCCGGAAGCGGGGTGGCGGACCGGATGGGCAGCGGAGGGTGGCAGGCCCCCGACGCCGAGTCGACGTACGCGACGGAGGTGCTGGCGCGGGAGTTCCCCGCCTCCCAGCCCAACCTGCTCCTGCTGGTGGACAGCGGCTCCGCGGGCGTCGACGACCCGGCGGTGGGCGCGGAAGCCGCCCGCCTGGCGGAGCGGCTGAAGGCCGAGCCGGGGATATCGGGCGTCGGGTCCTACTGGGAGACCGCGTCGCCCGCCCTGCGCTCCGAGGACGGCCAGGAGGCGATCATCGCCGCCCGGATCGGGGGCGACGAGAAGACCGCGGGCGAGACCCTCGACCGGATAGCCCCGGCCTTCGCGGGGGAGCGGGGGCCGGTGACGGTCTCCCTCGGCGGGCCCGTCGCCGTGCAGCACGAGATGCAGACGATCATCCAGGAGGATCTGCTGCGGGCCGAGCTGATCGCTCTGCCGGTGACGCTCGTCCTGCTGGTCATGGTTTTCGGCAGCGCCGTCGCCGCGATGCTGCCGCTCGCCGTCGGCATCGTCGCCATCCTCGGCACCAACGCCGTGCTGCGGGGCCTGACGGAGTTCACCGACGTCTCGGTTTTCGCGATGAACCTCACCACGGCCCTCGGCCTCGGACTCGCCATCGACTACGCCCTGTTCATCGTCCGCCGCTTCCGCGAGGAATTGGCGGGCGGGGCCGACCCCCGGGCGGCGGTGGGCACGACGCTGCGGACCGCCGGGCGTACGGTGCTGTTCTCCGCGCTGACCGTGGCGGTCTCCCTGTCGGCCATGCTCGTCTTCCCGCAGTACTTCCTGCGGTCCTTCGCCTACGCCGGGATCGCGGTGGTCCTGCTGGCCGCCGCTGCCGCACTGATCCTGCTGCCCGCGGCACTCGTGCTGCTCGGTACCCGGATCAACTCGCTGGACCTGCGCAAGGCTTTCCGCAGCCGGAAGAAGACCACGACGGCAGGGGCCGGCACGGCGGGTGCCGCGAGTGCCGCGGCCGGAGGCCCCCGGGCCGGTTCCGCCGGTTCCGAGGGTGGCGCCGATGCGTCGCCCGGGCGGGGCTGGGCGTGGCTGGGTGCGCTGGTGATGCGCCGGGCGCCCGTCTTCGCCATCGTCACGACCGTGGGGCTCCTGCTTCTCGGGCTGCCTTTCCTCGGCGTCGAGTTCGGCACGGCGGACGACCGCCAGCTGCCGGTCTCCGCGGAATCCCGGGTCGTCCAGGAGCACATCCGCGACGGGTTCCCCGGCAGCCCCGGGGGCGGCTTGGAGGTGCTGGCCGAGGGGCAGGGTTCCTCCGCCGACCACGCGGCCCTGAAGGGCCGGATCGAACAACTCCCCGGCGTGCTGCGGGTCGACGGCCCGGTCGCCGAGGGCACCGTCGCCTACTACAGCGTGCTGCCCGAGGGCGAGGCCGTCGGCGAGCAGGCCCAGCAGCTCGTACGGGACCTGAGGACCCTGCCCTCCGCCTCCTCCCTCGACACCTCGGTCACGGGCGCGGCGGCGGTTCTCGTCGACTCCAAGGACGCCATAGCCGACCGGCTGCCCTGGGCCCTGGCGATCATCGTCGTCGTGACCCTGCTCCTGGTCTTCCTGCTCACCGGCAGTGTGCTCATTCCGCTCCAGGCGGTCGTGCTCAACGCCCTCAGCCTGACCGCGATGTTCGGGGCGGTGGTCTGGGTCTTCCAGGACGGAAATCTCTCCGGACTGCTCGCTTTCACCAGCACGGGTGACATCGAGACGACACTGCCCGTCCTGATGTTCTGCGTGGCCTTCGGGCTCTCCATGGACTACGGGGTCTTCCTGATATCCCGGATCAAGGAGGAGTACGACCGCACAGGCGACCACGAGCACTCCGTCACCTTCGGGCTCCGGCACACCGGCGGGCTGATCACCGCGGCCGCCGTGATCCTCGCGGTGGTCATGGTCGCCATCGGCACCTCACGGGTCACCAACACCAAGATGCTGGGACTCGGTATCGCCCTCGCGGTCCTGATGGACGCCATGGTGGTGCGCAGTCTGCTGGTCCCCGCGGTGATGAAGCTGATGGGTCGCTCCACATGGTGGGCCCCCGCGCCCCTGCGGGCCTTCCACCGCAGGTTCGGCCTGAGCGAAGGAGAGGCCGCCCCGGCCGCCATTCCCGCCGCTCTGCCGGACCCGGGCGGTCCCGGTGACCGGAGCGGGCCGGGAGGCCCGGAACCGACGGCGGAGACCGGGGAGATATCGGGCGTCAGCAGGGATATCGGCGAGCCGGCGCGACGCTGAGACCCTCGAAGGGACCCACGGGAAAAGCCGTCCGGAAAGAGTCCTCGGGGAAGCCGGGAATGCCCTCCAGGTGCGACAGGGCGGGCCCGCCCGCCGTCGAACGGGTGGCGGGCGGGGGCCCGGCTCCTCGGCCCGCCAGGAAGGCCCCACAGGCCCGTCGACGGCATCACCAAAGCACCGCTGACCTGGGCTTTCATGCTCATCCGGCCTAAAATTCCCTCAACGGAAAAGGGGGCCCGGATGGACCGGAACGTCCGCACGACGGATGACGTATTGGCTTTGATGGACGGGCTGTTCGCCCCGGAGGCGGACCGGTGGACGGCCGGCGGAGCGCCGTGGTGGGACGCGTTCTACGCCGACCGTTCACGGGAGGTGCCGTTCTTCGCGGACAAGCCCGACGAGAATCTCGACGCCCACCTCCGCCAAGGGCGGATCGCCCCTGGGCGCGCGCTCGAACTCGGCTGTGGGCCCGGCCGCAACGCGGTCCACCTGGCCTTGTTCGGCTTCGAGGTCGACGCGGTCGATCTCTCCCCGGCGGCACTGGCCTGGGCCCGGGAGCGGGCCGAGGAGGCGGGGGCCGGCTCCATCCGGTTCCATCACGGTGACGCGTTCGCCCTGACGGCCGCGGGGGCCGCCCTGACCGGCCCCTACGACCTGATCTACGACTCGGGCTGCTTCCACCATCTGCCGCCCCACCGCCGGATCAGCTACCTCGCCCTCCTGGAACGCTGCCTCGCGCCCGGCGGCCACTTCGCACTCACCTGCTTCGCCGCCGGGGAGGGCGGGATGGGCTCGGAGCTGCCGGACGCGGAGCTCTACCTGGCGGGTGGTCTGCACGGCGGCCTTGCCTACACGGACGACGACCTGCGCGGTGTCTTCTCCGGGCTGACGGAGATCGAGCTGCGCCGAATGAACGACGAGTCACCCGAATCCCCGCTCTTCGGGGAGTCCTTCCTCTGGACAGCCCTCTTCCGCAGGGCCGCCGACAGAGCGACCCGCCAGGGGTAGCCGGGCGTCAGCGACCCCGGTTGCGGGGGCGCGAGGCGACCCAGGCGCGGACGGTGTCTCCGTACCAGTACGGCTTCCCGTTCTTCACCTGGTCGGGCGGGGGCAGGAGGCCGTGCTTGCGATAGGAGCGGACGGTGTCCGGCTGGACCTGGATGTGCGCGGCAATGTCCTTGTAGGACCAGAGTGTTCTGTCCGTCATCGGTGACACCTCTCTGCACTTCCCGAGCCGACGATCACTCAGCCTGTGCTCGGATGAACGACTCCGGGCGGCAGGCGGGGCGGGGCTGTCGACCGGCTGTGACAGAAAACCCGCGTAACGGAGATATGTGTGCCGAAACGGTTACTGCTGTGACAGAAAGGATGAAGCGTGGCTGATGGTGGCGGATCGGCAGCGAACGGCGCGGTTGCTGCCGGACCCGGGCGCCACGATGAAAGACATGAGCACTGCCGAACACCCCATGCCCCCGCTGGATCGGACTGCTCCGGCATCTGGCCGAGGGCGAACGGAACTGGTTCCGCCGGGTGCTCGCGTTCTGCGGCCACGCCGACCTGATCCGCGAACGCGTGGACGGGCGTACGGGGGTCTGACCCGCTGACCCGCTGACCCGCTGACCCGCTGACCCGTCGCCCAGGGCCCCGGGGCTCAGAGGGATGAGCCGGGGCGTCCGCAGGAGCGGAGGAACTCCCGGGTGCGGCGCGCGATGGGGAACGGCTTGTCCGGCGGGCAGGGGTACATGTCCTGCTCCACGATCGCGAACAGGTCGACGTTCAGAGCGCGTGCCGCGTCCAGGACCGGTTCCAGGGCGGGGACCCCGGCGGGCGGCTCGCACATCACACCCCGGGCCACCGCCGGGCCGAACGGGACCTCGTCCGCCACCACCGCCGCCAGGATCTCCGGGTCGACCTGCTTGAGGTGGAGGTAGCCGATGCGTTCCCCGTACGTCTCGATGAGCTTCACGCTGTCGCCACCGCAGTAGGCGTAGTGCCCGGTGTCCAGGCAGAGCGAGACCAGGTCCGGATCGGTGGCGTCGAGGAAGCGGTTGACGTTCTCCTCGGTGTCGATGTGGGTGTCGGCGTGCGGGTGGACGACGATCCGCAGCCCGAACCGCTCCCGCACCTCCCGGGCCAGCCGCTCCGTCTGCGCGGTCAGATCGCGCCACTGCGCGGGGGTGAGCGTACGGTCCTCCAGCACCTCGCCCGTCTTGTCGTCACGCCAGAAGGAGGGGATGACGACCAGGTGTTCGGCGCCCATGGCCCGGGTCAGCGCGGCGATGTCCGCGACATGCGCCCAGGTCCGGTCCCAGACCTCCGGGCCGTGGTGCAATCCGGTGAAGACGGTTCCGGCGGAGACCGTGAGCCCCCGGCGGCGCGTCTCGTCGGCCAACCGGGCCGGATCGGTGGGCAGATAGCCGTACGGGCCGAGCTCGATCCACGCGTAGCCGGCCTCGGCCACCTCGTCGAGGAAGCGCTGCCAGGGCACCTGCTGCGGATCGTCGGGGAACCACACGCCCCAGGAGTCGGGGGCCGAGCCGATACGGATGCGGGCCGAGGAGGGGACGGAGTGGGTCATAACGGCCAGCCTCGTGGCCCGCGCGGAAGAGTGTCAAGGGTTCGTCCGAATGTCCGGACAAAATGTTGACAGGGTTCCGGGCGGAGGGCTAGACCTGGGACCAGCCGGCCACCGGCGGGGCGAACCGGCGGGGCGAGCCGGTGGTGCGAAGGGATGGGCATGCCTGAGCCGTACGACGTGATCACCATGGGGCGGATCGGGGTGGACCTCTACCCGTTGGAGGTCGGCGTGCCGCTCGCCCGGGTCGAGACGTTCGGCAAGTTCCTCGGTGGCTCCCCGGCGAACGTCGCGGTGGCGGCGGCCCGGCAGGGTCGGCGCACGGCCGTCATCACCCGGACCGGGCAGGACCCCTTCGGCGCCTACCTCCACCAGGAACTGGAACGGTTCGGCGTCGACCCCCGCTGGGCCACGGCCGTCGCGGAGTATCCGACCCCCGTCACCTTCTGCGAGATCTTCCCGCCGGACGACTTCCCGCTCTACTTCTACCGGCGGCCCAAGGCACCCGATCTGGAGATCCACGCACCGGACCTCGACCTGGACGCCGTGCGCGACGCCAGGATCTTCTGGATGACGGGCACCGGACTCAGCGCCGAGCCGAGCCGCTCGGCCACGCTGGCCGCCCTCCGCGCCCGCACCGGGAGCGCGGCGCGGGCCGGCCGCCCGGCGGGCGACCCGCGGCCTACGGCGACCGTCTTCGACCTCGACTGGCGGCCCATGTTCTGGGACGGGGGCGACGACAGCGCCGAGGCACCCGCGCGGTACCGCGAAGCGCTGGCCCATGCCACGGTCGCCGTCGGCAACGTCGACGAGTGCGCCATCGCGACCGGCGAACGCGAACCGTACGCCGCGGCCCGGGCCCTGCTCGCGGCCGGAGTGGAGCTCGCCGTCGTCAAACAGGGGCCGAAGGGGGTCCTCGCCGTGCACCGTGACGGCACCACCGCCGACTGCCCGCCGCTGCCGGTCGAGGTGGTCAACGGCCTCGGCGCCGGGGACGCGTTCGGGGGTGCGCTCTGCCACGGGCTGCTCGCCGGGTGGCCCCTCGAACGCATCGTGCGGTACGCGAACGCGGCCGGCGCCATCGTCGCCTCCCGGCTCGCCTGCTCGTCCGCGATGCCGTTCCCGGAGGAGGTCGAGGAGGCCCTCGCGGCGGGTGCGGTGACGGCGGACCTCGCCACGCGGGCCGTTCGCGGCATAGAGGACCGGACCGGCGGCCCGGCCCGTCCGGGCGGCGCGGCCCGTCCGGGCGGCCCGACGCATCCGGGCGGCCTGGCCGACTCGGAGACGCGGTCCGCGGCGGGTGCCGACCCTGACGCCCCCACGGACGCCCGGGCCGGAGGGGGCTCATGACGCCGCTCGCGCCCTCCCTCTCCGCGCTCGTCCGGCTGCGCGCCGAGCGTCCCGAAGCCGTTGCCGAGGCCGCCGCCCGGCGGAAGAGGCGGCGGCTGATCCGGCACCCCGGCGACCGGCTGATGATCATCGCGGCCGACCACCCCGCGCGCGGCGCGCTCGCCGTGGGGGACCGGTCCCTCGCCATGGCCAACCGCTTCGAGCTGCTGGAGCGGCTCTGCCTCGCCCTCTCCCGCCCCGGGGTCGACGGGGTGCTCGCATCGGCCGACGTCCTGGACGACCTCCTCCTGCTGGGAGCCCTGGAGGACAAGGTCGTCATGGGCTCGATGAACCGCGGCGGGCTCGCGGGCGCGTCCTTCGAGCTCGACGACCGGTTCACCGGCTACCGCCCCGACGACCTGGTCCGGCAGGGGTTCGACGCCGGGAAGCTGCTGCTGCGCATCGACCACGACGACCCCGGTTCGCTGGACACCCTGCACACCGCCGCCCGGACCATCGACGCGATGGCCGCGCACCGGCTGCCCGTGTTCGTCGAGCCGTTCCTCTGCCGCCGGGTCGACGGCCGCCTCCGCAACGACCTGGGCGCAGCCGCCGTGGCGACCTCCATCGCCATCGCGTCGGGCCTCGCCGGCACGTCCGCGTACACGTGGCTGAAAGTGCCCGTCACCGACGACCCGGACGCCATGGGCCGGACGATGGAAGCCTCCACGCTGCCCGCCGTCCTGCTCGGCGGCGAAGTCGGCGACGACCAGGACGCCGCGTACGGGAAGTGGCGCGACGCGCTGCGGCTGCCCACGGTGCGGGGGCTGGTCGTGGGACGGTCGCTGCTCTACCCGGTCGACGGGGACGTGGCGCGCGCCGTCGACACCGCCGTATCGCTGCTCCAGCCGGGTAGGGAAGGGCCATGACGACGGATCACCCCGACCAGGACCGGGCCCACGGCCAGGACCTGGCCCACGGCCCGGACCGAGCCCCCGGCCAGGAGCAGGCCTACGGCCAGAGTCAGGACCAGGACCAGAACCGGTTCCACCTCCCTTCCGGCAGCGCCGCGCGCGGGGCGTACGCCGTCGACATCGATCCCGGGCGGGCCGGCTGGGACCGTTCGTGCCTGCGGGTGCTGGAGCTGGAAGCGGGCGGTGTTCACACGCTCGTCACCGGAGACAGCGAATGGATCGTCCTGCCGTTGGCCGGTGGCTGTACGGTGCGTACAGCAGGTGGGGCCTTTGAACTGCGGGGCCGGGAAAGCGTGTTCAGCGGGGTCTCCGACTTCGCCTACGTGCCGCGCGACGCCCACGCAGAGATCTCCTCCGGCGCAGGAGGCCGCTTCGCCCTGGCAGGAGCGAAGTGCGAGCGACGACTCCCCGCTCGCTACGGCCCCGCGCCGGAGGTACCCGTCGAGCTGCGCGGCTCCGGGACCTGCTCGCGGCAGGTGAACAACTTCGCCGCCGCCGACACCTTCGACTGCGACCGGCTGATCGCCGTCGAGGTCCTCACCCCGGCGGCAACTGGTCCTCCTACCCGCCCCACAAACACGACGAGCACGTGCCGGGCGAGGAGTGCGAACTGGAGGAGATCTACTACTTCGAGGTCCAGGACGGCGGGCTCGGCTACCACCGGGTCTCCCCGTCGCGCGACGGCGGTACGGACGTCCTCGCCGAAGTCCGCAGCGGCGACGTGGTCCTCATCCCCGACGGCTGGCACGGCCCGTCCATCGCCCCGCCCGGCCGGACGCTGTACTACCTGAACGTGATGGCCGGACCGGGGGAGGAGCGCGCCTGGCTGATCCGCGACCACCCCGACCACCGGTGGATCCGCGACACCTGGCCGGACGAGCCGATCGACGCCAGACTTCCGCTCTACACGGCGCATCCGTCGCCCGGCCCGGAGGTAACGCCTTGAGCCCGAAGAGCCCCAAGGACCCCGCCCGCACCCGCCGTCTGACCACCGCTCAGGCCCTGGTCGCCTTCCTGGCCCGGCAGTACACCGAGCGCGACGGCCGTCGGCAGCGGCTGATCAGCGCCACCTGGGGCATCTTCGGCCACGGCAACGTCGCGGGCATCGGCCAGGCACTCGTGGAGGCGGGCCACGGAGGGAACGGCGCCGCGCACCGCATGCCGTATCTCCAGGGACGTAACGAACAGGCCATGGTTCATGCGGCCGTCGGGTACGCCCGCCAGTCGGGGCGGCTCTCCGCGCAGGCGGTGACCACGTCCATCGGGCCGGGGGCCACCAACCTCGTCACCGGGGCCGCCCTCGCCACGATCAACCGGCTCCCCGTCCTGCTCCTGCCCGGCGACACCTTCGCGACCCGGCCCGCCGACCCCGTACTGCAACAGCTCGAAGTGCCGTACGCCGGTGATGTGTCGGTCAACGACTGTCTACGGCCGGTCTCACGCTACTTCGACCGGATCACCCGGCCGGAGGCGCTGATTCCGGCCGCCCTCCAGGCGATGCGGGTCCTCGCCGACCCGGCCGAGACCGGGGCCGTCACGCTCGCGCTGCCGCAGGACGTGCAGACGGAGGCGTACGACTGGCCGGAGGAGTTCTTCGCCGAGCGCGACTGGCACATCCGCAGGCCCGCGCCCGACCCCCACGAACTGGACGCGGCGGTACGGGCGATCCGCTCCGCCCGCCGCCCCCTGATCGTCGCGGGCGGCGGGGTCCGGCACAGCGCCGCCGAGGAGACGCTCGCCGCGTTCACCGCCGCGACCCGCATCCCGGTCGCCTCCACCCAGGCGGGCAAGGGCGCGCTCCGCCACGACCATCCGGCCGACGTCGGCGGCATCGGCCACACCGGCACCGCCACCGCCGACGACCTGGCTCGTACCGCCGACCTGGTGATCGGCGTCGGCACCCGCTTCTCCGACTTCACCACCGCCTCCGGCACCCTCTTCTCGAACCCGGCCGTCCGCTTCCTCCACCTCAACATCACCGCCTTCGACGCCCACAAGCTGGCCGCCCTGCCCCTGGTCGCCGACGCCCGGGCGGGCCTCGAGGCGCTCACGGCAGCCCTCGCCGGACGCGGATACCGGGTCGACCCGGCGTACGAGACGGAGTACACCGGCGCGAAGGAAGTGTGGGAGGAGCGGGTCGAGGCGTCCTTCGCCACCCCCGACCCCACCGCGCGCCCTACTCAGACCCAGGTCCTCGGCCTCCTGGACGACCTGGTCACCGAGGAGGACATCCTCATCAACGCGGCCGGCTCCCTCCCCGGTGACCTGCACAAACTCTGGCGGCCCCGTTCCCGCGACCAGTACCACGTGGAGTACGGCTACTCCTGCATGGGCTACGAGATCCCGGCGGCGATCGGCGTCCTGCTCGCCGCCGGAACCAGGCAGCGGACCCGCCCCGTCTGGGCCCTGGTCGGCGACGGCACGTATCTGATGAACCCCACCGAGATCGTCACCGCCGTCCAGGAGAACCTGCCGCTGAAGCTGCTGATCCTTCAGAACCACGGGTACGCCTCCATCGGCGGCCTCTCCGAGTCGGTCGGCGCCGAAGGCTTCGGTACCGCCTACCGCCACCGCGACGCCGACGGCGGGTTCACCGGCCCGCCGCTCCCCGTCGACCTGGCCGCCAACGCGGCCTCCCTCGGCCTGCGGGTCCTGCGCGCCACCACCGTCGACGACCTGCGCAAAGCACTCTCCGAGGCCCGCGACGCGGAGGGCCCCACTTGTGTCTACGTCGAGACCGAAACGCCCGACACAGTGTCGGGCCCCCCTCCGGCGCAGGCGTGGTGGGATGTTCCGGTAGCCGAAACCGCGAGCCGACCGGCGGCGGTGAAGGCCCGGGAGGAGTACGACCGCCAGGTCGCCGCCCGACGCCGCCATCTGTGAGACCAGCCCCCGCGCCTGTCCGAAGCCTGAAGGAGTACGTCATGACGAAGACCGTCAACCACTGGATCGGCGGCAAGACAGTGGAGGGCACGTCGGGCCAGTACGGTCCCGTCACCGACCCGGCCACCGGGGCGGTCACCACGCAGGTGGCGCTGGCCTCCGCGGAGGAGGTCGACGCGGCCGTGGCGGCGGCGAAGGCCGCGTACGCGACCTGGGGCACCTCCTCGCTCGCCCAGCGCACCACCGTCCTCTTCCGCTACCGCGCGCTGCTCGACGCCCACCGCGACGAGATCGCCGCGCTGATCACCGCCGAGCACGGCAAGGTGCACTCGGACGCGCTGGGCGAGGTCGCCCGTGGTCTGGAGATCGTCGAGCTGGCGTGCGGGATCACCACCCAGCTCAAGGGCGAGCTGTCCACCCAGGTCTCCAACCGGGTCGACGTATCGTCCATCCGCCAGTCGCTGGGCGTGGTCGCGGGCATCACCCCGTTCAACTTCCCGGCCATGGTGCCGATGTGGATGTTCCCGCTGGCCGTCGCCTGCGGCAACACGTTCGTGCTGAAGCCGAGCGAGAAGGACCCGTCGGCGGCCAACCTGCTGGCCGAGCTGGCCGCGGAGGCGGGCCTTCCGGACGGCGTGCTCAACGTCGTCCACGGGGACAAGGTCGCGGTGGACGCCCTCCTGGCCCACCCCGACGTGGCCGCCGTCTCCTTCGTCGGCTCCACCCCCATCGCCCGCTACATCCACGCCACCGCCTCCGCCAACGGCAAGCGGGTCCAGGCGCTCGGCGGCGCCAAGAACCACATGCTGGTCCTCCCGGACGCCGACCTGGACGCGGCAGCCGACGCGGCGGTCTCGGCGGCGTACGGCTCCGCCGGTGAGCGCTGCATGGCGATCTCCGCGGTCGTCGCGGTCGGCGCGATCGGCGACGAGCTGGTCGCCAAGATCCGCGAGCGCGCCGAGAAGATCAAGATCGGCCCCGGCAACGACCCCACCTCCGAGATGGGCCCCCTGATCACCGCGGCCCACCGCGACAAGGTCGCCTCGTACGTCACGGGTGCCGCCGCCCAGGGCGCGGAGGTCGTCCTCGACGGCACGGGCCACACGGTCGAGGGCTTCGAGGACGGCCACTGGATCGGCCTGTCCCTCCTGGACAAGGTCTCCACCGACTCCGACGCCTACAAGGACGAGATCTTCGGCCCGGTGCTGTGCGTGCTCCGCGTGGACACGTACGAGGACGGCGTCGCCCTCATGAACGCCTCGCCGTTCGGCAACGGCACCGCGATCTTCACCCGCGACGGCGGCGCGGCCCGCCGCTTCCAGCTGGAGGTCGAGGCCGGCATGGTCGGCGTCAACGTGCCGATCCCGGTCCCGGTGGGCTACCACTCCTTCGGCGGCTGGAAGGACTCGCTCTTCGGCGACCACCACATCTACGGCAACGACGGCGTGCACTTCTACACCCGCGGCAAGGTCGTCACCACCCGCTGGCCCGACCCGGCCGACGCCCCGGCCGGCGTCGACCTCGGATTCCCGCGCAACCACTGACACCGACGTTCCCCCGGCCGCGCCCGGGCCTCCGGCGAAATCCGGATGCCCGGGCGCGCCCGTGTCCCGCATCCTGGGGCCCATGAACACCCCGGCCGTCCCGCCCCGCCACCAGATCCGCGCGCTCCACACCGCCACGACGGTCACCGTCTACCAGGCGTACCGGCCGGACATCGGCCTCCCGGCCGCACGCGACGGACGGTTCCCCGCCGCGTGGAAGCGGGACCGGATGACCTGGATCAAGCCCAGCTTCCTGTGGATGATGTACCGCTGCGGCTGGGGCACCAAGGAGGGGCAGGAGGTCGTCCTCGCCGTCGAGATCGAGCGGGCAGGCCTGGAATGGGCGCTCGCGAACGCCGAACTCTCCCATTACGTACGCGGTGTGCACCCGGACCGGGCCTCCTGGCAGCGCGCCCTCCGTGCCGCACCCACCCGGGTGCAGTGGGACCCCGAACGCGACCTCGACCTGAACCCGCTCCCGTACCGCTCCCTCCAGCTCGGGCTGAGCGGCGAGGCATCCCGCCGGTACGCGGACGAGTGGACCGTCTCCGTACGCGATGTCACCCCGCTCGCCCGCGAGGTGCACGCGGCGGTCCGGTCGGGGGAGCGGGACCGGGCCGCCGCCCTGTTGCCGGTGGAGACGCCGCTCGACCTGGCGGCGCCCCGGCCGGTGCCTGACGCCTCGAAGGCGCCCCGTATCTGACTTTCGGCAGTGCCGGACGGCTTCCCGGTCTCCGTAACCTCTCCCTCGTGAACAGCTTCTCCCTCGTGAAAAGGACGGCCGGTGGGCGGCCCGGCCTCCGGTGGGCGGACCCCGGAGGTCTGCTGGTGCCCGCCACGGCGGCGTTCGGCGCGCTGAGCCTCGTGGGGTGGTGGTGGGGCCTGCCGACCGCGATCGCCGCGTTCGCCGCCGGGCGGGGGCCCGGGCGCGCCAGGACCCTCGTCCTGTTCCTGGCCGGGGCGCTGGCGGCCGGAGCGGTGGCGATGGCCTTCGTGCCGTCCCTTCTCGTGCTCGCCACGCAGTTCGTCGCGGTCGTCGTCCTCGCCGTGCTGGTGCCCTGGTTCGCGGGGCGGTTCTCCCGCCAGTACCGGGAGCTGGTCCGGGCCGGCTGGGAGCGGGCCGAACAGATGGAACGGGAGCGGCAGTTGATCGCCCAGCAGGCGAGACTGCTGGAGCGGGCCCGGATCGCCCAGGACATGCACGACGTGCTGGGCCACGATCTGAGTCTGATCGCCCTGTCGGCCGGCGCCCTGAAACTGGCGCCCGGCCTGGACGAGCGGCACCGGCGGGCCGCCCAGGACATCCGGGGCAGGGCGGCGGCAGCGGTGGAACGGCTCGGCGAGGTCATCGGCGTCCTTCGCGAGGAGAGCGAGAGCCCGTCCCAGGGGCCGGGGGACTCCGACATCGCCCGGCTCGTCGGGGACGCGGCCGCCTCCGGTCTCCCGGTCGAACTCTCCGTGGACGGCGACGCGTCGGGGCTGCCGCCCACCGTCGGGCGCGCCGCGCACCGGGTCGTGCAGGAGGCCCTGACGAACGCGGCCAAGCACGCGCCCGGCGCGTCCGTCAGCGTCGAGCTTTCGCACACGGCGACGGAGACCCGGGTGGCGGTCCGCAACGGAGCTCCCCGGCACCCCTCCGCCGCGCCTCCCCCGCACGGCGGCCGCGGGCTCATCGGGCTGGACGAACGCGTTCGCCACGTCGGCGGATCCCTCGACCACGGGCCTCGGGACGGCGGCTTCACCGTCACCGCCCGGCTGCCGCACCGCGCCCCCGCGCAGACCCCGCCGAGGCCCGTCGGCCATCGGGAGAGCCCCGCGCCCCCGGGCTACCGGCGGGCCCGGCGGCGCGTCCGCCGCACCCTGCTGACCGCGCTGACCGTGCCGCTGGCGGCGGGCGCGGTGCTGCTCGCCGTCGTCGGGACGTGGGAGACCGTGGCCGCCTCCCGGTCCGTTCTCGACCCGGGCGACTACGCCCGGCTGCGGGTGGGGCAGGATCGGTCGGAGATCCGGAAGGTGCTGCCGGCCCGGCAGACGGCGGCGCGGCCGACGCCCGCCGGGCCGGAGGAAGAAGACGAACGGCGGGAACAGGGAGTGACGTGCGAGTTCTACGCGATGACGGCCGACCGCTTCGACGACCGGTCCGGAGACGCGTACCGGCTCTGCTTCCGGGACGGCAGACTGGTCTCCCGCGACGCACTGACACCGTGAGCGCCCGATGAACCGGGGCGATACGACCCCGGTGGACGGACCGGTCCGGGTCCTCGTCGCCGACGACGAGCCCATGATCCGGGCCGGTGTGCGCGCCGTCCTCGCCACCGACCCGGGGATCGAGGTCGTCGCCGAGGCGGCCGACGGACACGAGGCCGTGGAGCTGGTCCGGGCGCACCGCCCGCACGTGGCCGTCCTCGACGTACGCATGCCGCGCACCGACGGCATCGACGCCGCCGCCGAGATCCGGCGCACCCTGCCCGGCACCGGCGTCGTCATGCTGACCACCTTCGGCGAGGACGACTTCATCCTGCGGGCGCTGGGGGCCGGTGCCGCCGGATTCCTGATCAAGTCCGGCGAGCCCGAGGAACTCGTCGCCGGGGTGCGGGCCGTCGCCGACGGCGCCGCCTACCTGTCACCGAAGGTCGCCGCCCGGGTGGTCGCGCACCTCGCGTCCACCGGGGCCGGGGCCCTGGCCGAACGGCGGGACGCCGCCCGGGAGCGGGTCGCCGGGCTGACGCCCAGGGAGCGCGAAGTGCTGGCCCACCTCGGCGGCGGACTCTCCAACGGGCAGATCGCCCGGCGGCTGCACCTGGTCGAAGGGACCGTCAAGGCGTACGTGAGCTCCGTCCTGGCCCGCCTCGGCGTCGACAACCGGGCCGCGGCCGCCGTCGTCGCCCACGAGGCCGGAATCCTGCCCCCACCACCGCCCGAGCAGCGCTGAGGCGAGCAGACCGGCGGGGCGCACCAGCACCAGGAGCACCGAGGCGACCACCGCACCGCCGAGCAGCGCGCCGGCGATCACGTCGTGCGGATAGTGGACCCCCACCAGGACCCGCAGCAGCGCCGCCGCCACCGCCACCGGCAGGGTCACCGCGGCCAGTCGGGGCCGCCGTAGCGCCAACCCCACCGCGAGGGCGGCGGCCAGGGTGGCGTGGTTGCTCGGGAACGACCAGTCGCCCGGTTCCGGACACGCGGCGACCGCCTCGGCGCCGTCCAGCGCCCGGCACGGACGTTCCTCGTCGACGACCAGCTTCAGCGCCTCGCTGACGGCGTACGCGACCACGGTCCCGGCGCCGACGAGCACGGCCCCCGCCACCGCGTCCGGATCCCTCCGGCGCAGGGCGGCCCAGCAGACCCCGAGCAGCAGCAGGCCGAGGACGATCAGCGTGGCCTCCGACGACAGCTCCAGCAGGTGCCCCACCCACCCCGGGGCATCACCGACCGCCTCCGTCAGCGAGCGGTACGCGGACACGGACGCCCCGTCCGTGACCTCGGTCGGGCCGGGCCGCCCCAGGCCACCGGGGGAGAGCACCGTGATCACGGCCGCCGCCGTCGCCGTCAGGGCGAACGATGCGAACAGCCGGGCGGGCCAGTGGTGTTGTCGTGTGTGCTGTGCCATGCGGCGAACGTACGGAGGGACGACGGCCCGGCGCGGGGGCCGAACGGCAGGAGCGTCCCCCGACGAACGTCAGGGTTGACTCCCGGGACGCCGTGTCTTCTACGGTCCGGTCCCGCCCTCGAACTCCCACACCAGCATGGCGAACCGCCCCTCGTCCTTCGCCCCCGTCGACCGGTACGTGGCGAGCGCCGCCTCGTTGTCCGGCTCCACGCCGACCCACACGTCGTAGCACCCCTGCTCCCGGGCGAGGTCCACCAGCGCCCGCGTCAGGGCCCCGCCGATGCCCCGCCGGCGGAACGGATCGTCGACGGCGAGTTCGTACAGGCACATCTCCGTGCCCTTGTCCGGGTGCAGCATCTCGATGCCCGAGACGAAGCCCGCCGGGACCCCGTCGACATACGCGATCAGCAGCACGTGACCGTCCGCCGCGAGGAAGCGGGCCGCCCACTCCTCGCGGGGCGGGGTGTCGAAGAGGTGGCCGGCGGCCAGGAGCTCCGCGACGGTCGTGGCGGGGCGGATAGCGGGGCGAATGTCCACAAGGGCCTCCCGGTGGCAGAAGTTCCGTACCGCGTCCGGAGTACGGGCGAGGCGCACCGTACCTCTCAGGGAGGCCGCGCACTTCACCCTGGCGGCACTCAACCGGCTTGCGTCCTCCGTTTAGGGTCGAGGGATGGAGACCCCTACTGCTCGATGGCGGCGCCTTCTGCCCCGTACACCCGGCCGGTGGGTTGCGGTCGGTGCCGCGCTCGCCGTGCTCGTGGGCGGCGGCACCTGGTCCGCCGTCGCCGACGACGGTACGCCCGCCGTGCAGCGCGAGGACCGGATCCTGCGCATGGACGGGGTGCCGATCGACACCTCGTACTTCCATGCCAAGGGTTCCGGTAAGCGGCCCGCCGTGCTCATCGGGCACGGATTCGGCGGCAGCAAGAACGACGTCCGGGCCCAGGCCGAGAAGCTGGCCGCCGACGGATACGCCGTGCTGACCTGGTCGGCGCGCGGCTTCGGGAAGTCCGGCGGGGAGATCACCCTCAACGACCCCGACCACGAGGTCAAGGACGTCTCCCGGCTCATCGACTGGCTGGCCGAGCGGCACGAGGTGGAGCTGGACGGCAAGGGCGACCCCCGCGTCGGTCTCACCGGGGCCTCCTACGGCGGGGCCGTCTCCCTGCTGGCCGCCGGGCACGACGAGCGGGTCGACGCCATCGCACCCGTCATCACCTACTGGAACCTCGCCGACGCCCTCTTCCCCGAAGGGGTCTTCAAGAAGCTCTGGGCCGGGATCTTCATCACCACCGGCGGCGGCTGCGAGAAGTTCGAGAAGCGGCTCTGCGAGATGTACGAGCGCGTCGCCGTCAGCGGCGAGCCCGACGAGGAGGCGGTCAAGCTTCTCGCCGAGCGTTCGCCGTCGGCCGTCGCCGACCGCATCAAGGTCCCCTCGCTCCTCCTCCAGGGACAGTCCGACTCCCTCTTCCCGCTCGGCCAGGCCGACGCCATGCAGAAGGCCATCAGCGCCAACGGCGCCCCCGTCTCCGTCGACTGGATCTCCGGCGGCCACGACGGCGGCGACAGCGAGACGAGCCGGGTCGAGGGGCGCGTCGGGGACTGGTTCGACCGGTATCTCAAGGAAGACGCCGGCACCGGCACCGGGCCCGCCTTCCGCGTCACCCGCACCGGAGGCGTCGACTCCACCGACGGCGCCGCCCTCCTCCGCGGCGCGAGCAGCGACACCTACCCGGGGCTGCGCAGCGGCGGCCGGGACATCGTGCTCGACGGCGGGACGAAGACCTTCCGCAACCCGGCCGGATCCGTGCCGCCCGCCATCTCCGCCGTTCCCGGCGTCGGCGGCTCACTCGCCCAGCTCTCCTCCCTCGGCGTCGGGCTCTCGCTCGACTTCCCCGGACAGTTCGGCCGGTTCGAGTCCGCCCCGCTGGACACCTCCGTACGCGTCACCGGCACGCCCACCGTCACGGTGAACGTGAAGGCCGACGGCGACCGGGACGCGGTGCTCTTCGGCAAGGTGTACGACGTGTCGCCGGACGGCAGGCAGCAGGTGCTGCCCCACCAGCTCGTCGCCCCCTACCGGATCACCCCCGACCAGCAGGGCAAGCCGATCGAGCTGGCCCTGCCCGCCGTGGACCACGAGTTCGACGCCGGACACCGGATGCGCCTCGTGTTCTCCGCGACGGACCTCGGTTACGCGTCCCCGGCCGAGCCCGCCACGTACGCCGTGACCCTCGACGGACCGCTGACCGTCCCCACCGCACCCGCCGTGACGACCGCCGCCGCCGCTCTCCCCTGGTGGACCTGGGGCCTCCCGGCCGCGGCGCTCGTCATCGCGGCCGCGCTCCTGATCACCGCCCGGCGGCGGACCGCGACGCCCGCGCCGGACCCCGGACTCGCCGACGTACCGCTCCGGATCACCGGGCTCTCGAAGAAGTACGCCAAGTCCGTCGACCGGTACGCCGTGCGCGAGCTGTCCTTCCGCGTCGAGAAGGGCCAGGTGCTCGGGCTCCTCGGCCCCAACGGCGCGGGCAAGACGACCACGCTGCGCATGCTCATGGGGCTCATCACCCCCGACGAGGGCGAGATCCGCGTCTTCGGGCAGGCCGTCCGGCCCGGCGCCCCCGTGCTGTCCCGGGTCGGGGCGTTCGTCGAGGGCGCGGGCTTCCTGCCCCACCTCTCCGGGCGCGCCAACCTCGACCTGTACTGGCAGGCCACCGGCCGCCCCGCCGAGGACTCCCACATCGACGAGGCCCTGGAGATCGCGGGACTCGGCGATGCGCTGGCCCGTGCCGTACGGACGTACTCCCAGGGCATGCGGCAGCGGCTCGCCATCGCCCAGGCCATGCTCGGCATGCCGGACCTGCTGATCCTCGACGAGCCGACCAACGGGCTCGACCCGCCGCAGATCCGCGAGATGCGGGACGTGATGATCCGGTACGCGGCCGGGGGCCGGACCGTCATCGTCTCCAGCCACCTCCTCTCGGAGGTCGAGCAGTCCTGCACGCACCTGGTCGTCATGGACCGGGGCCGGCTCGTGCAGGCCGGCCCGGTCGCCGAGATCACCGGATCCGGCGACATGATCCTGGTGACCACGGCCGACGAGGTGTCCGAGCCGCTTGCGGAGAAGGTCGCCGCCCTGCCCGGCATCGGCTCCGCCGTCCCCACCGACGACGGGTGCGGGCTCCTCGTCCGCCTGGACGGGGCCACCACCTCGCGGCTCGTCGCCGACCTGGTCCGGCTCGACGTCCCGGTCACCGGGGTCGGACCGCACCGCCGCCTGGAGGACGCCTTCCTCACCCTCATCTCCGGAGGAGCAGCATGAGCGCCCCCGTCCAGCCGCCCGAGGCCCGGGTGGAGACCGAGCACCCGGAGGCCGCGGGCTACCGCGCCGGACGCACGCTCCCCCTCCGCGTCGAGGCCATGCGGCAGTTGCGCCGCCGCCGCACCCTGCTCATGGGCGGGGTGCTCGCCGCCCTCCCGTTCATCCTGATCATCGCCTTCGCCATCGGCGGCACGCCGGACGGCGAGGACGGCGGCGGGGGCCGGGGCGGCAACCGGATCAACCTGATGGACGTGGCGACCGAGTCCGCCGCGAACTTCGCCGCCACCTCACTGTTCGTCTCGGCCGGTTTCCTGCTGGTGATCCCGGTGGCCCTGTTCTGCGGGGACACCGTCGCCTCCGAGGCGAGCTGGTCCTCCCTGCGCTACCTGCTCGCCGCGCCGGTGCCGCGCGTCCGGCTGCTGTGGTCCAAGCTCGTCGTCGCGCTCGGCTTCAGCCTTGCCGCGATGGTGCTGCTGCCGGTCGTCGCGCTGGCGGCGGGCACGGCGGCCTACGGTTGGGGGCCGCTGAAACTGCCGACCGGGGGAGCCCTGTCCGCGGGGGACACCGTGCCGCGCCTGGCGATCGTCGTGGCTTTCATCTTCGTCTCCCAACTGGTCACGGCCGGACTCGCGTTCTGGCTCTCCACCAAGACGGACGCGCCGCTCGGAGCGGTCGGCGGAGCGGTCTTCCTCACCATCGTCGGCAATGTGCTCGACGCGGTGACCGCGCTCGGCTCCTGGCGCGACTTCTTGCCCGCGCACTGGCAGTTCGCCTGGGCCGACGCGCTCCAGCCGCAGTTGGAGTGGGGCGGCATGATCAAGGGCGCGGCCGTATCGGTGACCTATGCCCTGATTCTGTTCGCGCTGGCCTTCCGCGGGTTCAGTCGTAAGGACATCGTGTCCTGAACCTGATGTTCCGCCGGTTTCCCGCCCGCTGTTGCCGCATCGAGATGGTTCCGCAACGCTTTCGTCGACTCCGGTCGGCGGCCCCGTACGTCACATTCACAGGTGTCGAGGACACCGTGACGACGTGGGGGTTACGCATGAACCAGGTCAGCCGACGACATGAGAAGCGGACGGGAGACCGAGCGGGGTACCGGTCAGGAGGACGGGCGGGTGCCGTGGCGCTCCTCCTCGCGGGTGCCATGGCGCTCACCGCCTGCGGTGGCAGCGGCAGCAGTTCGGAAAGCACGCGCGATCTGAGCTCGGGCAAGCGCAACGGTCAGGGATCGACCGGCGGCGGACAGCCCGCGCCGGACGGGGTGGCGCCCGAGATGGGCCGGTCGGCCGCGCCTGCGGGCGAGTCCGGGGACGTGAGCAGGCTGGATGTCCCGCCGCCCGACTACCTCTCCACCTTCGCCCTGGACGTGGACACCGCCAGCTACGGCTACGCACGCCGGACCCTCGGCGACGGCAGGCTGCCCGCGGCCGAGGACGTACGCCCCGAGGAGTTCGTCAACAGCTTCCGCCAGGGGTACGAACGGCCCGAGGGCAACGGATTCTCGGTCAACGTCGACGGAGCGCGCATCAGCTCCGCGAAGGGCGGAGGCGGCGGAACCGGAGCCCCCGACTGGTCGTTGCTGCGGATCGGCCTGGCCACGAAGACCGCGCCGCCCACCGCGGAACGGCCGCCCGCCGCGCTCACGTTCGTCGTCGACATCTCGGGGTCCATGGCCGAGACCGGCCGCCTTGACCTGGTCCGCAAGTCCCTGACCCTCCTCGCCGACGAACTGCGCGACGACGACTCCCTCTCCCTGGTCACCTTCAGCAACGAGGCCGAGACCCGGCTGCCGATGACCCGCGTCAAGGGCAACCGGAACCGGATCAAGGACGTGGTGGGGGACATGCAGCCGGCGCAGTCCACCAACGTCGAGGCGGGTATCAAGCTCGGCTACGAGGAGTCGGTCGAGGGCCACCGGGAAGGCGCCACCAACCGCGTGGTGCTCCTCTCCGACGCTCTCGCCAACACCGGCGAGACCGAGGCCGAAGGCATCCTGAAGAAGATCGACTCGGCTCGTCGCGAGTACGGCATCACGCTCTTCGGCGTCGGTGTCGGCAGCGACTACGGCGACGCGTTCATGGAGCAGCTCACCAACAAGGGCGACGGCAACACGACGTACGTCGGTGACGAGACGCAGGCCCGCAAGGTCTTCGTCGACCAGCTGCCCGCCCACCTGGAGATCCGGGCCCGCGACGCCAAGGCCCAGGTGGCGTTCGACCGGAAGAACGTGAAGCAGTTCCGGCTGATCGGCTACGAGAACCGCAAGGTCGCCGACGAGGACTTCCGCAACGACAGCGTCGACGGCGGCGAGGTCGGCCCCGGCCACACCGTGACCGCTCTGTACGCCGTACGGCTGCGCGAGGGCGCGTCCGGCACGGTGGCCAAGGCGACGGTGCGCTGGCTCGACCCCAAGACCCGCAAGGCCCAGGAGGAGACCGGAACGGTCACGACCGGGGTGGTCGACAAGACCCTCTGGGGCGGCGGCAACGACCGGCTCCAGGTCGCGGCCGTGGCCGCCTACTTCGCCGACCGCCTGCGCGGAGGCGACCTGCCGGGCGCGCCCGGCCTCGGCGAACTCGCCTCGCGGGCATCTGGGTTGGCGGAATCGACCGAGGACAGCGCGGTGGAGAAGCTGGCCACGGCCATCGGCCAGGCGGACCGGCTGAAGCGCGGAGCCGGGACGGACGACGACCCGGAACCGAGCGAGGGCGAGATCGGCTGACGCGCAGCGCCCGCACGCACCGGACCGGGGGCCGGCCCGCCCGCCCCGGGCCACGGGCCGGGGCGATCCGGGGCCCCGCCCGCACCGGGCCCGCCCCCGGTGCGGGCGGTCCGGGCCGCACGGTCGCTCGAAAAGGTGATCCACGGACCGTCCTCCCGGGCCATGATGTCCGCCATGACCTCTCTCCTCCTGGTGCTCGCCACGATCGTCACCGGCCTCTACGCGGGCTTCATGCTGGCCTTCCTGACCGGGATCATGCCCGGCCTCGCCGAACTGACGGACGAGCAGTTCTCCGCGGCGATGCGCCGCTTCAACGAGAAGGTTCCCGGGCCGGTCTTCCTGGTCCTGTTCCTCGGCGTCGTCGCGTTGCCCGCCGCCGCGTTCTTCACGGGCCTCGGCGAGCACGACGGGGTGGCGGGGCCGGCCATCCTGGCCGCGCTGATCTGTTCCGTCGCCGGTCACTTGATCACCGTCGTCGGGAACATCCCGCTCAACAACGCCCTCGCCGCCTCCGAGGGCGGCGACGACAGCGCCGCCCGCGCGGCCTTCGAGTCCCGCTGGAACACTCTGCACCGGGTGCGCACGGTGCTCTCGCTGGCGGCGTTCGTGCTGCTGGCCGTCGCGCTGTAGGAGTCACCCGCCCGCCTCGTCCCGCCCCGGATGCCGGGGGCCGAGCAGCACCACGAGGGCAGCCTTGCCGGGTACGGGCACGTCGACCCGCCGCCACCCGGTCCGCTCGTACAGGCGCAGGGCCGCCTGGGCCCGCACCGAGGTCAGCAGCCAGCAACGGCCGCCCGGGGCGGGCCCCGCCACCGCGTCCAGCAACGCCGCGCCGAGCCCGCCGCCGTGTGCCCCGGGCGCGACCGCCAACTCGTTCACCTCCAGCGCCCCGCAGAGCCACGCCCGCGTACGCCCCGGCCCGAGGGCTTCGGCGACCTGCCCGTAGCTGCGGTCGACCGGAAAGACCTCCGGGGTGGTCCAGGCCGTGGCGAAACCGGTTACCGTCCCTCCGGTCGTCGCCACCGCCGCCGTGAACCCGGGCCGGAGCGCGTCCCGGGCGAGCCGTTCCGCATAAGCGCCGGCCTCCGCCGGACCCTCGTTCCAAAGCGGAGCCGCGAAGGCGCTCGCGTACACGTCGCGGATGCCATCGGCGTACCGGATCACCTCGCCGGCCTGCACCGTTCGTACCTCGCTCGTCATCGCACCGTCCCTCGGATTTCAGCGGTGGATCACCGGCAGGTCGCCGGTGCCGCGGGGAAACCCTAGGGCGCGGCGCAGGCGCGAACTGCCCTACGCAGCACAACCCTTCGCCGGGTGAGCCCGTCTGAAGGGGTACGAGCGGCCACTCGATCCCCCCCGATTCCGTGTCAGCCACGTACGCCACGGTGGGGGGCGGACAGCGCTTTCCCGCTGTCCGCCCCCCACCGTCGCGGCGAACGTTCCAGCAGAAGGAGTTCCCGTGACATCCCGAGCACTCGGCACCGGTGTGGTCCTGGCCCTCACCCTCGCCACCGCGGTCGTCGCCCTGCCCGCGGCCGCCCACGCCTCCCCGGCCCCCGCCCCCGACCCCCACGGCCTCCGTGCCGACTTCAACGGCGACGGCTTTCCGGACCTGGCGTTCGCCGCGCCCGGGGCGACCGTCAAGGGGTTCAAGGGCGCCGGATACGTCGGTGTGGCCTACGGCTCCCGCAACGGGGTCAAGGACTCCGCGAAGAGGGTGTTCACCCAGGCCTCGGCGGGCGTCCCGGGCACTCCGGAGGCCGGTGACGCCTTCGGCGCCTCCGTCGCCTCCGCCGACCTCGACCGGGACGGCCACGCGGACCTGATCGTCGGATCGCCCGGCGAGAAGATCGGATCGGCCGAGGTCGCGGGCGGCGGCGCCACCGTCCTGTGGGGCGGCCCGTCCGGTCTGGCCGGCGGGTCGACCCTGCTGTCCGGCGAGGAGTACGACGACCTCGGGCGCGGGCTGGCCGTCGGCGACTTCAACGGCGACGGCGCACCCGACGTCGTGATCCGGGGCGGCGACACCCTCCGCACGCTCACCGGGCCCTTCACCCGGGACGGCGCGGCGGCCGCGACGGGCGAGATCCCGAACCTCGACGACGAGCGCTACCTCGATGTGGCGGCGGGCGACGTCAACGGTGACGGGCGCGACGACCTCGCCGTCCTCGTCAACGACGGCGACGAGTTCGACGCCCGGCGCATCCACATCGGCCTCGGCACCCCGGTCGGGCTCGGCCCGGAGCTCACCTCCGTCAAGGGCAAGGACGGCTACTCCCTGGAGGGCGGCGAACACCTCGCCGTCGGCGACGTGAACAACGACAAGTACGCCGACCTCGCCGTCGGGCGCGCCATCGACGGATACGACAGCGATCTGGACCTGCCGCTCGCCAAGGGCGGGATGCTCACGTACGTACCGGGCGGCGCGACCGGACCGCAGGGCACCAAGGCCGTCGTCCTCAACCAGGACTCGCCCGGCGTCCCCGGAGCCGCCGAGCACAGCGACGGCTTCGGCGCGTCCGTGGCCATCGGGGACACGAACGGCGACGGCTACGGCGAGATCGCGGTGGGCGTCCCCGGCGAGGACCAGGGCACCGTCGCGAACGCGGGCGGCATGGTCGTCCTCCCCGGCACCGCCACCGGCCCCACGGGCCGGGGCAGTTACGGATTCAACCAGGGCACCCCGGATGTCGTGGGGGCCGTGGAGAAGGACGACCGGTTCGGCGGGGCGGTCTCCCTGCGCGACCTGAACGGCGACGGCCGCACCGAGCTCGCCGTGGGCGCGCCGGGCGAGAATGCGGGCGAGGGCTCCCTGTGGGTGTTCCCGGCCACCGCCTCCGGCCTGGCGGCCAAGGGCTCGTTCGGCTTCGGGCACGGGGCGCTCGGCACGGTCGCCACGAAGGCGGGCCTGGGCAGCAGCTTCAGCCGCTGACCCCGTACGGCTGCCCGGCGCACGCTCGTCCGGGGCGTCCGGGGCGTCCGGGGCGTCCGGGGCGTCCGGGGCGTCCGGGCCCGGAGACTTCCGGGCCCACCCGGACAGCCGGAGAGCCGGACAGCCGGGCAGCCAGACAGCCGAGCCGGGCAACCGGGCAGCCACGAGGCGCGCCCGCCCTGTCACACGTTGGGCACCTTGAGCCGGTCCCAACTGCTCTTCCCGGGAATGCCGTCCGCGTCCCCGCCCGTGTAGCCCAGCTTGCGCTGCCACGCGGCGTACGACTTCCGGTCGGCCTCGGACCAGGCCGGGCCGGGGCCCACCGTGTACCGGCCGCAGCCCTCGGCCACCAGCCGCTTGCCCATGGCCGTGATGACGGCGCTGTTCCGGCCGACCTTGAAGAACGCGGCCCCCGGGAATGGCTCGTACGCCGGTCTCGGCGGCGGTTTGGAGGGGCCGTCCGGGGCACCGCCCAGCCGCTTCCCGATCCGCGTCCGCATCGAATTCATCGTGAAGCCACGTGGGTCGACCTTGCCCGGCTGCCACTCCAGGTGCCCGATCACGGAGCGCTGCGACCAGCGGTGCGCCCGGCAGACGGCGGCGGCGGCCCGCTCGATCGCCAGCAGCTGGGCCGCCGGCCACGGGTCTTTCCCGTCACCGAGGTTGACGCACTCGAAGCCGTAGAAATAGCGGTTGCCGTCGGTGTTGGCCTCGTTGTCCGGGGGCAGCGCCTTCTCCGCGATGACGGCGCGCAGGACGTCGTCGTCGCCGAGCCCGGCGTGGTTCGCCCGTCCGTTCCCCACGAGGTGGACGGTCCCGTCCTTGGCGATGACACCGTGGCAGAGCGGTCCCGGCAGGGCGGAGTGGCCGTTGTAGCAGAGCTCGACGGAGGACGCGGTGCCCGAGGTGACGGTGTGATGGATCATCACGCCGTGCGTCGGGCCCCAGGGGCCTTTGTGGTTCCGGTTGTTGGTACGCCAGCTCCGGTGTTCGACGACGTGGAGGCCTTCGTCGCGGAGGGCTTTGAGCAGCTTGTCGGCGGACAGCGGCGTCGCCATGCGGCGCTCCTTTCCCTGACGGTGCGTGGTTCACGCGGGCGCTTGGGTGTGCGGGCGGCGGGACCGGGACCGGCGGACGGCGAACGGCGGCAGGGAGCCGCGGATGCCCGCCGGGCGACGGGTGAAGGGGGATGGGTGAGAGGTGACAGGTGACGGGGGCGGGGGGCCGGTCCTGAGGGGAGAGGATTCCGCCTTTCGGAGCCCACCTGATTGATTTGCCCGCTTCCATGCCCTCACGAACGTCCCGCCGGGCGGAAGGTTTCACCGCATCTCGAACTTCCGTCCGGATGTGTCCGAACTTCTGCCCGAAGATCACGGGTGTCCCAGGGGTCGCCCTACTCCCGCTGTCGTATGCGGGCGGACGTTCACCACCGCCGACGCGGCCGTCAACGAGCCCGGCTACCGGCAGGCGGACGCGCTGACCTGGGCTCTCCTCGTGGTCTCGCTTGCGGCGCTCGTCGTACGCCGCCGTTGGCCCGTTCCGGTGGTCTGCGTGACGGGGGCGGCCTGCGCCGGGTGGGCGCTGCACGGGCACATCGGCGAGCTGCTGAACCTCCCGGTGATCGTGGCGCTGTACACGGTCGCGGTGCTGGGGAACCGCCGGCGCACCCTGTGGACCGGGGCGATCGCCGCGACGGTCTCCGGCCTGGTGGCGCTGAAGGTCGGCCGGGACGTGGTCAACCCGCAGGGGCTGCCCGTCCTGGAGATGGTCTGGCCGCTCGTCCCGCTGCTCCTGGGTGAGGTGGTGCGGACCCGCCGGGAGCTGCTCGCGGAGTACGCGGCGCGCGCCGCCCGGGCCGAGGAGGACCGCGAACGGGAGGCCGCCCGCCGGGTACGCCAGAAGCGGGCACGGGTCGCCCGGGAGATCCACGACATCCTCGCGCACACCGTGAGCGCGATGACCGTGCAGGCCGGCGTGGCGCTCGACGCGCTGGACGCCGCGCCGGAGGTGTCGCGGCAGGCGATGACCCAGGTACGCGCCTCGGGCAAGGAGGCCGTACGGGAACTGCGCGCCACGCTGTCGGTCCTGCGCGCGGCCGAGTCCACGGCTCCGGCTCCCCGCCTCGACCAGCTGGAGGAACTGGTCGCAGGGGTCGAGGCGGGCGGCGTGCGGGTCAGCCTGCGGCGGGAGGCCCGGGCCGCCGGGCTTCCCGCGGTCGTCGAGGCCACGGCGTACCGGATCGTGCAGGAGGCGCTGACGAACGTGGTGAAGCACTCCGCGGCGCGGCACGCGGCTGTGTCGGTGAGCTGCGACGACGGCCGGCTGACCGTCGAGGTGGTCGACGAGGGCCCACCGGCGCCCCCGCCCGCCGCCCCGGACGCGGAGCGGGGCGTCGGCCTGATCGGCATGCGGGAGCGGGTGGTCGCGGTGGGTGGCGGCGTCACGTACGGTCCGGTGCCGGGCGGCGGATTCCGCGTCCACGCCGTGCTGCCGACCGGGGGAGCGACGTCATGACACGACCTGCGGCCGACGGTGGCGGCAGGCCCGTCCGCGTGGTCCTCGCCGACGACCAGACCGTCGTACGGGCCGGATTCCGCGCCCTCCTCGACCTCACCGACGACCTGGTCGTCGTCGCGGAGGCGGCCGACGGGGCCCGTGCCGTCGAGGCGGTCCGGACGACCCGTCCGGACGTCGTCCTGATGGACATCCGGATGCCCGATGTCGACGGCCTGGAGGCCACCCGCCGGATCGCCGAGGACCGCTCGCTCGACCAGGTCCGGGTGGTCATGCTCACCACGTACCAGGTCGACGCGTACGTCTTCGAGGCCCTGCGCCACGGCGCCGCGGGCTTTCTGCTCAAGGACATCGAACCGGACGACCTGCGCTCCGCGATCCGCACGGTCGCGGCGGGCCGGAGCCTGCTCGCCCCCGCGGTCACCCGCCAGGTGATCGAGGAGTTCGCCCGGCTGAAGGCCCCCGAGGCGGCGGGCGCCGAACGGCTCGCCGTGCTGACCGGCCGGGAGCGCGAGGTGATGGCGCTCGTCGCCGCCGGACTGTCCAACGAGGAGATCGGCCGGGCGCTGATCATGAGCCCGCTGACCGCGAAGACCCACGTCAGCCGGACCATGACCAAACTGGGCGCCCGCGACCGGGCGCAGCTGGTGGTGATGGCGTACGAAACGGGCCTGGTCAGAGCAGGCGAAGGCTGAAGCGGTCCCTACTCCGGCGGGAGCAGGGACCGGCTCCCGCGGGAGGATTCGCGAGCGGGGGCCCGCTCGTAGCGTCGGCCGCATGATCGAAGCAACGGAACTCACCAAACGCTACGGTGACCGGACCGCCGTGGACCGGCTGTCGTTCACCGTCCGGCCCGGCCGGGTGACCGGCTTCCTCGGCCCGAACGGCGCCGGCAAATCGACCACCATGCGGCTGATCCTCGGCCTCGACTCCGCGAGCGCGGGACGGGTCACCGTGGGCGGCAAGGTGTACGTGGACCTGCCCGTACCGCTGCGGGCGGTCGGCTCGCTGCTGGATGCCAAAGGCGTCCACGGCGGCCGCTCCGCCTACCACCACCTGGCCGGACTCGCCGCGAGCAACGGCATCCCGCGCCGCCGCGTCGAGGAGGTGCTCGACCTGGTCGGGCTGCCCGAGGCGACGGCCCGCCGGCGCACCAAGGGCTTCTCGCTCGGCATGGGCCAGCGGCTCGGGATCGCGGCGGCGCTGATCGGGGACCCGGAAGTGCTGATCCTCGACGAACCGGTCAACGGCCTCGACACCGAGGGCATTCGCTGGATCCGGGGACTGATGCGGTCGCTGGCGGCGGAGGGCCGCACGGTCTTCCTCTCCAGCCACCTCATGAGCGAGATGGAGCTGACGGCCGACCACATCGTCGTGATCGGACAGGGCCGGCTCCTCGCGGACACGACCATGCGCGACTTCATCGAGACCAACTCCCGCGCGCACACGCTCGTACGGTCCCCCGAGCCGGAGAAGCTTCGGGCCCTGCTGGAGACGGCGGGGGCGCGGGTCCGTCTGGAGCCCACGGGCGGCTGGCGGGTCGAAGGGCCGGACGCCGCCGCCATCGGTGACCTGGCCCGCGACCACGGCGTCGCCGTCCATGAACTCACCCCCGCCCACTCCTCCTTGGAGGAGGTCTACACGGCGCTCTCGCACTCCTCGGCGGAGTACCGCACCGAGGACCGGCCCGCCGCACCCCGCCGGAAGGAGACAGTCCGATGACGACAGCCGCTCCCGGGGCCCAGGCCCTGGCCTACGAGTGGATCAAGTTCCGCAGCGTGCGCTCCACGGTGTGGACGACGGTGGCGACCGCCGTACTCCCCGTTCTGGGCGCGGTGTTCGTCGCCACGAGCGGAAGCCTCCAGTCCGACGACACGGTCCTGGGCGGCAGCCTCACGCTCTCCGTCGTCGCCCAGATGCTGGCGGCGGTGGTGGGCGCGCTGGTGGTGACGGGGGAATACAGCAGCGGCACCATCCGGACGACGTTCGCGGCCCGCCCCCGCCGCTCCACGGTCCTCGCCGCCAAGGCCGCCCTGGTGGCGGGCGTGATGTACGTCCTCGCCCTGGCCTCCTGCACGCTCGCCTACCTCGTCGGGGACGCCCTGCTGCCCGAGGGCCGGTACGCCCAGGGCGAGCCGTTGCCCGCCCTGTTCGGGATCGCCGCGTCCTTCGCCGTGGCCGCCGTGCTCGGCCTCGCCGTCGGCACCCTGGTCCGCCACTCCGCCGGGGCGGTCACCACGGTGATCGGGCTGCTGCTCCTGCCGTCGCTGTTCGGCCCGCTCCTCGGCGAGGCGGAACGCTGGATCGCCGGGCTCTCCCCGACGGCCGCCCTGGAGAAGCTCACCCAGACCTCGGACGCCGCGGCCGCCACGGTGGGCAGCCTCGGCCCCTGGCCCTCCCTGCTCCTGGTGGCCGGATACACGACGGCGCTGACACTCGGGGCGCTGGTGCTGCTCCGGCGGCGGGATGTGTAGAGAGGCGGGGGCTCCGTCGCTTAAGCCGCCATGACGCCGGGCCCGCTACCGTCCCCCTGACCGACGAAAGGCCCTCCTGTGCGGAGGGCCTCACGGTCGTGCGGTCGGCGCGCCCCCGGCAGGACTCGAACCTGCGGCCAAGCGCTTAGAAGGCGCCTGCTCTATCCACTGAGCTACGGGGGCCGGGAGTCCTGATCGGTGGTTCCGTGGCCGTGCCGGGACAAGGATAGGGCTCCGATCCCCTGGACCCGGTTGCTTCACCTGCGTGGCACGATGTGGAGGTTCGGTGAAGCGAACCGATAATCGCAGGTAGGTACGATTTCCGCAGCGCTTTTCGCCCGCTGCGCGCCGGGTGTTGTGCACTCGTTATGCCCCTGCCCCACTCATCCCCTCTGTCCCGACTCTGTCCAGAGGGTGGAACCGCCGCGCAGAGGGGTCTATACGCTTCAAAAAGGCTCTAAAATTGGGCATTCTTCGCATGTGGTGACCATGGACGTACGGCCTCAGCTCATCGACGCACTTTCCGCCCTGCGCGACCGTGTCGCCGCCGTGCGTCTCCCACTGCCCCTGCCGGGCGCCGAACGCGCCCGGCAGACCAGGGTCGAACTCCTCGCCCAGCTCGACGACTACCTCCTGCCGCGTCTCAAGGACCCCGAGGCGCCGCTGCTCGCCGTGATCGGCGGATCCACCGGGGCCGGGAAGTCCACCCTGGTCAACTCGCTGGTGGGGTGCCGGGTCAGTGAGGCCGGCGTGCTGCGGCCCACCACCCGGACCCCGGTGCTGGTCTGCCACCCGGACGACCACCACTGGTTCGCGGGGGTACGGGTGCTGCCGCAGCTCACCCGGATCTGGCTGCCACCGGGCCAGGCCCCGGACCCCGACGGTCTTGACGATCTCGCCGCGCGCGGAGAGGACGGGGAGGCCGCCCTGCGGGTGGAGACCGCCGTCAGCCTGCCGCGTGGGCTCGCGATCCTGGACGCTCCCGACATCGACTCGCTCGTCGTCCGCAACCGCGTCCTCGCCGCCGAACTCATCTGCGCCGCCGACGTCTGGGTCATGGTCACCACCGCCTCGCGCTACGCCGACGCCGTGCCCTGGCACCTGCTGCGTACCGCGAAGGAGTACGACGCCGCCCTCGTCACCGTCCTCGACCGGGTGCCCCACCAGGTGATCGCCGAGGTCTCCCGGCAGTACGCCGCCCTGCTGACCCGGGCCGGGCTCGGGGACGTACCCCGCTTCACCATCCCCGAACTGCCGGAGTCCACCGGCGGTGGCAGCGGCCTCCTCCCCACCAGCGCGGTCGCCCCGCTGCGCGCCTGGCTCGCCCACCGGGCCCAGGACCCCGCCGCCCGGCAGCAGGCGGTGGGGCGTACCGCCTCCGGCGTCATCGAGTCGCTCAACGTACGGATGCCCGCCCTGGCCTCCGCCGTCGCCGCCCAGTACGCCGCGTCCGTACGGCTCACCGGAGCCGTCGACGAGGCGTACGGCAAGGAAGCCACCCGGATCCGCCGCCGGCTGAAGAACGGGGCGGTGCTCTCCGGGGACGCGCGGACCCGGTGGCGCGGCTACCCCCTCTACAGCTCGCCCGAGGAACTCCTGGAAGCCCTCGTCGACAGCCTGGTGGCCCTGCTCCAGTGCTCGGTCTCCGCCGCCGACGAACAGATCCGCACCCACTGGCGCCGCGAACCCGCCGGGGCCCTGTTCCGCTTCGAGGACGCCGGACGCGAGGCCGGGGGCTGGGGCCCCGCCGAGGACGTCGAAGGACGGATCGCCGTCGCCGTGCGCCGGTGGCGCCGGGTCCTGGAGGAGCTGGCCGAGGAGGAGGTGCGGCAGCTCGACCGCAGCGTGGCGCCCGCCCCGGAGAACGTCGCCGCGCTCCTCGCGGCCGCCCTGCTCGGCGGGCGGCGCGCCCGTGCGGCGGGGGAGCAGCTCGCCGAACGCATCGGCGCCCAGGGTGCGCTGCGCCTCCGTGACAAGGGCGGCGAGCTGCTGACGACCACCCTCGACCAGGTCCTCGCCGGCGAACGCGAGCGCCGCCTCGCCCCGCTCGACGCGCTCGACGTCGCCCCCGAGCCCCAGGCCGAACTGATCGCCGCGCTTTCCGTACTGCAGAAGGAGAGGTGGCAGCGATGACCGCCGTCACGGACGAGGACCACGGCAAGGGCAAAGGCAAGGGCGACAGCGGGAAGGAGGCGGGTGGGGCCAAGGGCGGGCGCGAGGACGGACGCTGGGACGACGGGCTCATCGCCCGGCGCGCCGCGGCGGCCGCGGCCCGCGACGCCGACGCGCCCGTGCCCGTTCTCGCCCCCGCCGACGACGACGCGGAGCCGCAGGTCGAGGCGTACGCCCCCGCCGACGGACCGCTGCCCGCCCGGCTCGACGCCCTGCGCGAACTCGTCGGGCTCTCCCGCGCCCGGCTCGACCGGGACACCCTCGCCGAGGCGGGCCGCGTCCTGGACGAGGCGGCGGCCAGGCAGCGGCTCTCCTCCCGGCACACGGTCATCGCCGTCGCCGGGGCCACCGGCAGCGGGAAGTCGACTCTGTTCAACGCGCTCGCCGGGGCCCCGATCTCCGACACCGGGCTGCGCCGGCCCACCACCTCCCAGCCCATCGCGTGCAGCTGGACCGACGGGGCGGCCGGGCTGCTGGACCGCCTCGCCGTCCCCGGGCGGCTGCGCCGCAGGCCCCACCCGGGCCCCGCCGCGTTCGACGAGGCGCTCCAGGGGCTCGTCCTGGTCGACCTGCCCGACCACGACTCGGCGGCCACCGAGCACCGCGACCAGGTGGACCGGGTCCTGGCCCTGGTCGACGCGGTGATCTGGGTCGTCGACCCCGAGAAGTACGCCGACGCAGCCCTCCACGAACGCTATCTGCGGCCGCTCGCCGGGCACGCGGAGGTCACCTTCGTCGTCCTCAACCAGACCGACCGGCTGCCCGGTGAGGCCGCCGACCTCGTCCTCGACGACCTCCGACGCCTGCTCGACGAGGACGGCATCGCGCTCGGCGAGCACGGCGAACCCGGCGCCACCGTCATGTCCCTGTCCGCGCTCACCGGCGACGGGGTGCCCGAACTCCGCGAGATGATCGGCCGGTTCGTCTCGGACCGCACCGCCGCCACCCGCCGCCTCTCCGCCGACATCGACGCGGCGGCGGCCCGGCTGCGCAGGGTGTACGTGGCCGAGGGGCGGCCCGGCCTCGGCGAGCGGGCCCGCGAGGAGTTCACCGACCGGCTGGCCGAGGCCGTCGGCGCGACGGCCGCCGGACAGGCCGCCGAGCGCGAGTGGCGCCGCAACGCGAGCCGGGCCTGCGGGACGCCGTGGCTGCGGCTCTGGCGCTGGTACGAGAACCGGGGACTGCCCGGCAGCCTGGACCGGATGGGCCAGGCGCTCACCCCGCCCGAGGAGGAGCTGACGGCCCGGCAGCGCGTTGAGCAGGCGGTGCGGATCGTCGCGGACGACGCCGCCGACGGGCTGCCCGGACCCTGGGCGCAGGCGGTGCGCGAGGCGGCGTTCACCGGGGCGCGGGGGCTGCCCGAGGCGCTGGACGAACTGGCGGTCGAGGCCGGGGCGCCCGGCGCGGCCAAGCGGGGCGGCGGCACGGAGACGGGGAAGGGCAAGGGGAAGGTTGCCCAGCTCGGCGGGCGGCCCCCCAAGCCGCCCCGGCCGAAGTGGTGGCCCGCCGCGGTACTGGCCCAGGCGTCGATGACGCTCCTCCAGATCTTCGGCGGCCTGTGGCTGGTCGGCCAGATCATCGGCGTCCTGGAGCCGGGGCTCGTCACGCCCGCGCTCATCATGCTGGCCGGCGTCGTCGGCGGACCCTTGGTCGAGTGGGCCTGCGCGGCGGCCATCCGGGGGCCGGCCAGACGGTACGGGCAGGACGCCGAGCGGCGGTTGCGCGAGGCGGCGGCCGGCTGCGGCCGGGCCAGGGTCCTGGACCCGGTCGCGGCCGAGCTGGTGCGCTACCGGGAAGTGCGCGAACGGTACGTGACGGTGACGGAGTTTTCCACAACCGGCCGGTAGTCCACAGGCCCCGACACGATTCCTTTCCGGCGTCCACCATGGAGCGCGTACGACACCGCGGTACGACGAGGTGCGCGCGGTGCGAGGAAATCGGGGGCGCGAAAATGAACGAGACGTTGGTGACCCTGGTGGGTAACGCGGCGACGGCGGTGGACTTCCGGGAGACGGCCACCGGAGGAATGGCGCGATTCCGTTTCGCCGTCACTCCACGCCGCTGGGACCGCGAGAAACAGCTCTGGGCCGACGGCCGCACAAGCTTCTACACCGTCTGGTCCTGGCGGACGCTCGCCGCGAATCTCGCCGGTTCCGTTTCGGTCGGAGAACCCCTGGTCGTGCACGGCCGGTTGAAGGTGCGCGAGGAGGAACAGGCCGGTCAGCGGAGGACGTTCGTCGATGTCGAGGCCGTAGCCGTCGGCCACGACCTGAGCCGGGGGACGGCCGCGTTCCGCCGGGCGCCCAGGATGGAACCCCATCTGACGGAGCGTTCGGAACGCGTCACGGACGGCGACGCGGCGGCGTCGCCGAGAGAACGCGAAGAGGTAGGGGCAATGGCCGCAGTGTCCTGAAAGGGCTGTTCGGTGACGCGTTCGGGGCCGATCCCGCGATAACGATTCCGATTCGGAATGGTTGGCGAAGGGCGGTACGGGGGACTCACCTCCGCCCGTTCCTTAGGATTCCCAGTGCTCACGGGTCACTTGGGTCTGCTGGCGAGGCATTCCCCACACGCGCACCACGCGCGAGGGCCTCGCCCGGAGGGGAATTCTGTGTTTTCTGCGCCTTCAGCGTCCGCTGCGTCGTCCGGTACGACAGGAGCGGACCCCGGCCGCGGGATCCTCCGCCCGGTCGCCGCGCTGCTGGTCTCCGGCCTCGTCGCGGCTGCCGCGTTCATCGGCGCCGGACCGGCGGCGGCCGACGAACCGGGACGCCACCAGGGCGGCGCGGCCGCCGTGCTCGACGGACTGAAGACCTTCGACAGCGCCGTGCTCCGCATCGCGGGGGAGAACGGCGCACCCGCCCGGACCCAGGAACTGCCCGCCGGACTGTTCGAGATGACCGTGGACGGCGGCGGCAAGCTCAAGACCTACTGCGTCGACCTCCACAACCCCACCCAGGACCAGGCGAAGTACCTGGAGACCCCCTGGGCCGAGACCTCCCTCGGCGCCAACCGGAACGCGGGCAGGATCCGCTGGATCCTCCAGCACTCCTACCCCCAGGTCGACGACCTGGCCGCGCTCGCCGAGGCGGCGGGTACCGGTCCGCTGACGGAGCGGACCGCCGCCGCCGGGACCCAGGTCGCCATCTGGCGCTACTCGGACGACGCCGACGTGACCGCGTCGGACAAGCAGGCGGAGAAGCTCGCCGACTGGCTCCAGCGCAGCGCGCGCCCGGAGAAGGAGCCCCGGGCCTCGCTCACCCTGGAGCCGGCCGCCGTCTCCGGGCGGGCCGGAGAGCCGATCGGCCCCGTGACCGTCCGTACGGCCGCGGGCCAGGTCTCGGTGTCGCCCCCGGTGGACGCGGCGGCCAGCGGCGTCCGGGTCACCGACAAGAAGGGCGCCCCGGTCACCGAGGCGTCCGACGGGGACCGGCTCTACTTCGCCGTACCGAAGGACACCGCCGACGGCACCGCGTCGCTGACGGTCCAGGCCACCACCTCCGTGCCGGTCGGCCGGGCCTTCGCCGGGGCGGGCCGTTCGCAGACCCAGATCCTGGCCGGTTCGAGCGAGTCCACCGTCTCCGCGAGGGCCACCGCCACCTGGGCCGAGACCGGCGCCGCCCCGGCGGTGACCGCCCGGAAGAACTGCGCGAAGGGCGGGGTGGACGTCACGGCCGCCAACCGGGGCGACGAGCCGTACACCTTCGAGCTGGCCGGTGAGGAGCACACCGTCGCCGCCGGGGAGACCGGCACGTTCACCGTTCCCGTCGCCGAGGACCAGGCGTACGACTTCACCATCACCGGACCCGCCGGGTTCAGCCGCACCTTCACCGGGGTGCTGGACTGCGCCACCAGCGGCAGTGTCCTGGAGAGGGAGAGCGAGGAGACGGGCGGCACGGGCAACGACGTCGGCACGCAGAGCGCCGAGCGGTCCGTCCCGGCCACGACCGGTTCCGCCTCGTCGGGACTGGAGGGCGACCTCGCGGCCACGGGTGGCTCCAGCGCCACCCCGAAGCTCGCCGCCGTCGCCATCGGACTGCTCGTCGTGGGCGGCGGCGCGGTCTTCGCCCTCCGCCGGAAGAAGCCGCACGCCGACGGTGAGTGAACACCCGTCCACAAGTGGTGACCGGGGTTCTGGTGCCGCTGGGTGGACGGGTTTCCTTCCGGGGGCGGGTGTCAGGCAAGATGGGTGTATCTGCCCACACCTCTATTGCTGCCGGACGGTTTCTCTTGGCTGAGTACATCTACACCATGCGCAAGACGCGCAAAGCGCACGGCGACAAGGTGATTCTCGATGACGTCAATCTGAACTTCCTGCCCGGTGCGAAGATCGGTGTCGTGGGCCCCAACGGCGCCGGTAAGTCCACGGTGCTGAAGATCATGGCGGGCCTGGAGCAGCCGTCCAACGGCGACGCGTTCCTGTCGCCCGGCTTCACCGTCGGCATCCTCATGCAGGAGCCGAAGCTCGACGAGTCGAAGACCGTCCTGGAGAACGTCCAGGACGGCGCCGCCGAGATCATGGGCAAGCTCAAGCGCTTCAACGAGGTCGCCGAGCTCATGGCGACCGACTACTCCGACGCGCTGATGGAGGAGATGGGCAAGCTCCAGGAGGACCTAGACCACGCAGGCGCGTGGGACCTGGACGCCCAGCTGGAGCAGGCCATGGACGCCCTGGGCTGCCCGCCCGGCGACTGGCCGGTCACCAACCTCTCCGGTGGCGAGAAGCGCCGCGTGGCGCTCTGCAAGCTCCTCATCGAGGCCCCGGACCTGCTCCTCCTCGACGAGCCCACCAACCACCTGGACGCCGAGTCGGTGAACTGGCTGGAGCAGCACCTCTCGAAGTACGCGGGTGCCGTCGTCGCCGTCACCCACGACCGGTACTTCCTCAACAACGTCGCCGAGTGGATCCTCGAACTCGACCGGGGCCGCGCGATCCCCTACGAGGGCAACTACTCCACCTACCTCGACAAGAAGGCCGCCCGCCTCAAGGTCGAGGGCCGCAAGGACGAGAAGCGCCAGAAACGCCTCAAGGAGGAGCTGGAGTGGGTGCGGTCGAACGCCAAGGGGCGCCAGACCAAGTCCAAGGCCCGTCTCGCCCGGTACGAGGAGATGGCGGCCGAGGCCGACAAGATGCGGAAGCTGGACTTCGAGGAGATCCAGATCCCGCCGGGGCCCCGGCTCGGTTCCATCGTCGTCGAGGTCGAGAACCTCTCGAAGGCCTTCGGCGACAAGGTCCTCATCGACGACCTGTCGTTCACGCTGCCCCGTAACGGCATCGTCGGCGTCATCGGTCCGAACGGCGCGGGCAAGACCACGCTGTTCAAGATGATCCAGGGCCTGGAGACCCCCGACAGCGGCTCGGTCAAGATCGGTGACACGGTCAAGATCTCCTACGTCGACCAGTCCCGCGCCAACATCGACCCGAAGAAGACCCTCTGGGCCGTCGTCTCGGACGAGCTGGACTACATCAACGTCGGCCAGGTCGAGATGCCGTCCCGCGCCTACGTCTCCGCGTTCGGCTTCAAGGGCCCGGACCAGCAGAAGCCGGCCGGCGTCCTCTCCGGTGGTGAGCGCAACCGCCTCAACCTGGCGCTGACGCTCAAGGAGGGCGGCAACCTGCTGCTTCTCGACGAGCCCACCAACGACCTCGACGTGGAGACCCTGTCCTCGCTCGAGAACGCGCTGCTGGAGTTCCCCGGCGCGGCCGTGGTCATCTCCCACGACCGCTGGTTCCTGGACCGTGTCGCCACGCACATCCTCGCCTACGAGGGTGACTCCAAGTGGTACTGGTTCGAGGGCAACTTCGAGTCGTACGAGAAGAACAAGATCGACCGCCTCGGCCCGGACGCGGCCCGCCCGCACCGTGCCACGTACAAGAAGCTCACGCGAGGCTGATCGTCTTGGCCCGTCACCTCTACAGCTGCCCCCTGCGCTGGTCGGACATGGACGCCTTCGGCCACGTCAACAACGTGGTCTTCCTCCGCTACCTGGAGGAGGCGCGCATCGACTTCATGTTCCGGCTGGCGCCCGGGGACGGTTCCCCGTCGTTCTCGGGCGGGTCCGTCGTGGCCCGGCACGAGATCGACTACGTACGGCCGCTGGTCCACCGGCACGAGCCGGTGACCGTCGAGTCGTGGGTCACGAAGATCGGCGCCGCGTCCCTGACGATCGCCTATGAGATCAAGGACGACGACCAGGTGTACGTACGCGCCTCGACCGTCGTCGTGCCGTACGACCTGGCGGCGGAGCGGCCCCGGCGGATCTCCGCCGAGGAGAAGCTCTTCCTCCAGCAGTACCTGGCAGAGGAGCCCGCCGCGGCATGACCGTGCCCGTGCAGTCGCTGCTGTTCGCCGACCCGAGGGAGGCGGCGGATCTCGCCGCCTTCCTCGGCCGGCTGCTCCACTACGACCGGGCCGCCGCGGTCCGGTTGCAGGCGGGCGGCGGTGACGCGCTGGCCGTGTTCGGCCGCCCGCCCTCCTTCGAGGTCCTCGCCATCCGCACCGCCCGCCTGGCCCGCCCCGGGACGCTCGACGTCACGGTGTCGGCGGGCGAGCTGCTGGAGTCCCTCGACGTTTCCGGCGACGGCGACGGCGACGACCCGGGGGAGCGGGGCGGTGCGCTGCCCGCGCCCGTCACCGGGCCGCCCTGGACCGGCGTCCTGCCGCCCCGGGGGCCCTGGCGGGAGCAGGCGGGGCTGCCCGGCCCCGACGCCCTGCGCGCCGCCCTCGACCAGGCCGTCGCCGAGTTCCGTACGCGGGACGAGGCGCTGCCCGAGGAGTCGCGCACCCGTGCCGAACGCGACCGGATCGGCCGCGAGATCTGGTCCCGGCCGGTCGGCGCGACAGACCTGCCCCTGCGCGCCGTGCATGCCGCCCAGTCCCTCGGCTTCCTCCGCCCCGACCCGGACTTCCCCGTCTCGCTGCTGTCGGCCGGCGGCTGGCTGCGGCTGCGGACCCCCTTCGGCTCCATCGCGCTGCGCCGCGACCCGGTGGGCGGCCTGGGCGGTCCCGGCGGACTCAGCCTCTCGGTCGGGCGCGGCTGAAGGGCCGCCCGACCGCCGCTACTTCTCCGGTGCGCCCTTCGCCGGACCCTCCTCCGACGCCCCGTGCGCGTCCGGCCAGACACCGATGTGGTCCTGCTCCAGCTCCAGCAGCACCCGGTGCTCCATGCCCAGCGCCTGTGTGTAGTCCGCGGGGAGCTGGAGCCGTCCCGCCCGGTCGAGCATCGCGTACTCCCGGGCCACCTGCGACTCCTGGCCCGTCGCCGCGTCCACCTCCGTGCGGCGCAGCACCTCGGAGGACGTACGGCCGTCGCGGATGGCGACCGTACGCCGGACCTCGTTCGCGACCGCCTGGTCATGGGTGACGATCACGATCGAGGTGCCCAGCTCCTCGTTGGCGCGCCGGAACGCCGCGAAGACCTGCTCCCCGGTGGCCGAGTCCAGCTCACCGGTCGGCTCGTCCGCCAGCAGCACGGACGGGTTGTTGGCCAGCGCCACCGCGATCGCCACCCGCTGCTGCTGCCCGCCGGACAACTGCTGGGGCCGCCGGTCGCGGCAGTCCGCGATGTCGAGCATGGCGAGCAACGACTCGGCGCGGGCCGCCCGTTCGCGCTTGCTCCCACCGCCGCGCAACTGCATGGGCAGGGTGATGTTCTGGATCGCGGAGAGATACGGGAGCAGATTGCGGGCGGTCTGCTGCCAGACGAACCCGACCACGTCCCGCCGGTAGCGCAGTCGTTCCTTCGGGCCCATCGACAGCAGATCGCACCCCGCGACCTTCGCCGAGCCCGCCGTCGGCACGTCCAGCCCGGCCAGGATGTTCATCAGCGTCGACTTGCCGCTGCCCGACGCCCCCACCAGGGCCATCAACTCGCCCTCGGTGACCAGCAGATCCAGCCCCTGGAGGGCCTGCACCTCCACGCCGTCCGTGGTGAAGATCCGCACCACCCGGTCGCAGGCGATCAGCGCGTCGTGCCCGTAGGAGGGGCGGTCCCGGCGGGCCGCCGCCCGCCGCTCCAGCTCCGCGAGGGTCGGCTCGGCCGCGCGGGCCGTACCTGCCGTCTCCGTGGACGAGGTCATCGGGAGTCTCCTGCCCTGAGTTCGGTGATCGATCCGCGGCGGCTCGCCCACCACGCCTGGACGCCCGCGACCGCGGCGGCGAGTGCCACCACCCCGGCGGCCGGCAGCGCCAGCGACCAGAGGTCGGCGCGCAGCGTGACGGGGCTCGTGTCCGATCCGGCGACGCCCGCGAGCGCGAGTGGCACCAGATCGATGCCGGGGGAGAGCAGGACGATGGTCGCCCAGCCGGTGAACAGCCCGCCGCCCGCCGCGAGCAGCGCCTGCGGTGTCGCCTCGAAGGCCAGCAGCCGCCTGCCCTGCCCGGTGGTGAGCCCCATCGTCCGCAGCCGCGCCAGCAGCGTCTTGCGCTCGGGCGCGGTCTGGAGCAGCGACAGCAGAACGGCCAGCAGGGCGTATCCGGCGCCCGCCGCGACGGCCGCCAGATAGATCCGCTCGGCCCCCGCCTGCATCGGGGTGTTCACATACCGCGCGCGCTCCTCGGACCGCAGCTGTACGACGAACTCCTCGCCGTTCCGGTCGGCCGCCGCGCGGAGCTTCGCCGGGTCGGGGGCGCCGGTGAGCAGCAGCGTGGTGGGCGCCCGCTGCTCCAGGGAGGCGGAGTTGACGATCAGGAAGTTCGTGGAGGCGAGCGAAGCCACCCGGTCGACGGTCCCCACCACCTGGATCGTGAAGTTCCCGGAGAGTGTGTCGACGGCGTGCTGTTCCTTGCCCAGCCGGGCCGCCACCGCAGGGGAGGCGATGACCGGCAGCACCCGTTCCGGGGCGGACGTCGCACCCTCGGGCAGCGGTGCCGAGGGCCCGGTCGCCTTCAGCAGGCCGCTCGGGAAGTCCGGCAGCCCGGTCGTACGGGCCAGCCGGGTGTACGAGGCCGGGTCGACGCCCACCATGGCGATGGCCCTCGCCCCGCTCGCCCCGGCCGTGCCACCGCCACCGGTGCCCGCGTCCGCACCCGTATCCGTAACCCTGCCGTCCGTACCGCCGCCGTCACCGGCCGCGGTCTCCGGCATGGTCACGCCGAACTCGATCCGCAGCGGCGCCGCGCTCCGCACCCCCTCCAGATCGCTCACCGTGCGGACCAGCTCGTCGGGCAGCGTCGCCCGCTCGCCCTTGCCGCTCACCCGGGCGTCCGCGCCGACCGCCGTCAAGGCCGCGTCGTCCCGCGCGTCCCCGATCCCGGCGATCACCGAGCCGCCGAACGCCGCCGTGGCCAGCGCCAGCAGCAGGGCCAGCAGCGGCAGCGCCCCGCCCGCCGAGGAACGGCCGGCCCGGGCCAGCGACAGGAAGCCGATCGCCCCGCGCAGCCGGGCCATGGGGCGCGCGGCAAGACGCAGGGGCAGCGGATAGAGCCGTACGAGCACCAGCGCCGCGATCAGCGCCACCAGCACGGGTGCGCCGCTGACCAGCAGATCCGTGCCGCCCCCGGACGTACCGCGGCGGCGCAGCGCCGCCACCGCGCCGACCGCCAGCACGAGCAGGGTCAGTTCGGCGACGGTCCGCCGACGCGAGGGCCGGGCGCTCACCATGTCCTCGCGGGCGCCGTGCAGCGTGGGCCGGATGTGCTGGAGCGTCGTCCGCAGCGGCAGCGCGACGCAGACGAGCAGCCCGACGCCCGCCGCCGCCAGGGCCGCCGGCCACCAGCGGCCCTCGCCCACGGCCAGTACCGCGAGGAGGAGTCCGAGCGCGCTCGCGGGCAGCACGGTCACCGAGGTCTCCGCGAGCAGCCGGCCGCCGATGCCGCGCAGCGAGCCTCCGCGCGAGCGCATCAGCGCCAGTTCGGCCCTGCGGCGGGCGGCGATCAGGGCACCCGTCATCACCAGGACGACGGCGGCCACGGAACCGATGCCGAGGGCGGCGACCGCGATCACGGGGCTGATCGCGTCCCGCATCCGCGCGTTGGCCTCCACGATGTGACCGAGCCCGGTGAGAAGCACCGCGGTGTCCCCGGCGATCGCCCGCACCTCCAGCAGCCCGGGGCCGCTCTCCAGCGAGGCGATGACGGACGCCAGCCGGGCGCCGTCGGGGCCGGTGAGCGCTGAGGCGTCGGGCGGCAGCCGCCAGAAGAGGGCCGGCTCGGTGGCGGTGCTCAGGAGTGCGGGCCCGGCGTCCTCGGCCAGCAGGACGGTGCCGGTCCAGTAGTTCTGCGGGAATCGGCTCGTCGGGTCCGGGATCAGCGACGGGGTGCGCACCAGCGGATCGGCGGACCAGTAGCTGCCGCGCGGGTCACGGGGGGCGACGATGCCCGTGATGGTCACCTTCAGCGGGTCCCCGACCGCCGTGGGGAGTTCGAGGGTCGCGCCGACCTTCATGTTCAGCGCGGCGGCCGTCTCCTCGGTGACCGTGCCCCGCACCGCACGCGAGGCGGACGTCACCTCGGCGGGCGTCGTCGGCCAGGCGCCCGAGACCAGCCGGGCGTGCTTCTTCAGCCCCGTCTGCGCCGTGTACGAGAGCTGCGGCGGCACCGTGTCGGGCCTCGGCAGCCACGGCTCGGTCGCGACCACCGGCTTCGTGGTGCGCACGCCGTACGCGACGGACGAGGTGTCCGCGCGCAGCGGCGCGGGCAGGGCCTTCACGAGCGCACCGCCGACCCGCGTCAACTCCGGGGTTCGAACCACGGCCTCCCGCTGCTCGCGCGGCAGTTCGAGCCCGGGCTGGGGGCGGGCGACCTCCACGGTGCTGCGTCCCGCGTCGGCCCGCCGGATGTCGTGGCGCAGCCCCTCCGTCTCGTACGCGTCCACGGCCCGCGGGAACGCCGCGGCGAGGAACGCCGTCACCAGCACCAGCACCGCGAGGGCCACCGCGGCGCCGGGTGCGGTACGCAGCCGGGTCCGTATCCAGGGGGCGCTCGCCGCCCGCTTGCCGTCACTCATCTCAGTGGTCCCCCTGGTGGCGCAGTGTGACCGCCGGATCGCCGCGGCGCAGCGCCATCGTCGCGACGATCACGAGCGGCAGGGCGGCGACCCCGGCCAGCAGTGCGGCGACCTGCCCGGCGGGCAGCTCGACCAGCACCGGCGGAACGGGCCGGTCCGCCTGCCCGGTGAGCACGATGAGCGGGACGACGGCCCGGGTCAGCACGGTGCCGATGCCGAGCCCGATCAGCAGGGCGAGAGCGATCAGCACGCCCTGTTCGGCGGCGATCATCCGGGCCAGCTGGCGGCGCGGGGCGCCGAGCGCCCGCAACACGCCGAGCTCCGCCGACCGTTCGCGCCGGGACCCCGAGGCGCTCACCGCGAAGCCGACCGCCGCCAGCGCGGCGGCGACCACCGCGACGGCGGGCAGCGCCGACTGCGGCCCCGCCCCCAGCGGATCGTCCACCAACTGCTGGGCGGCCTCGTCCCGGACGAGTACCTGCGCCGGGTCGGTGTCCGGCAGCGCGCGCAGGGCGGCGGCGACCTTCGGGGCGTCACCGGGGGCGGCGCTCAGCCACCACTCGGTCGCCTCGATCGTGGCCGTCGTGCGCTGGGACAGGACCTCGGTGACCGCCTTGAGGTCCAGCAGCAGCGCTCCGCCGTACTGTGCCGGGTCCGCGGTGCCGGACAGCTCGGCGGCCCCGGTGGTCGGCAGCCGGCGCACCGAATCCGCCAGGGTCACCCGGACGGTGTTCCCGGCCAGCGTGAGGTCGATCTCGTCGCCCAGCTTCGCGTTCGCGTTCTTCAGGTAGGAGTCCGTCGCGACCGCCTTGAGGGGCGCGGCCTTCGGCCGGGCGGCGGCGATCCGCAGGGTGCTGGTGGTCTGCCCCCAGCCGTCCTCGCTCTCCACGCCGGTGTCGTACGTGAAGTCCGGCAGGCCCGAAGTCCCGTTGCGCACCGGCGGTTTGCCGGGGCGGCTGTCACCGTGCTCGGTGAGCGTCATCGACGCGTCCCAGCGCACCGATTCGGAGACCCGCACCGGGCGTTCCGATCCTTCGGAGGCTTCGGGCGAGCCGGAGCCGGACGCGTTGTCGTCGCCGGAGCCGGTGACCACGCGTACGTCGCTCACCGTGATCCGGCGCTTCTGCGCCTGGCCGAACGGCGGGCTGTCGTCCACCTCGATACCGGTCACGGCCGGACCACCCGCCGCCGACACCGCGAACGACACCGGGACCGGGCGGCCGTCCACGGGCACCGGGCCGGCCAGGAACCGGTAGGGGAGGCCGTAGCGGTCCTCCAGGAGCACGGTGACCACCGGCGGACGCGCGTCCGGATCCACGGCGGACCCGGAGGGCTTCGGCGACACCGTGGTGATCCGCAGGTCCAGCTTCACCCGGGTGCTGCCCTCCGGGAGGACGAGCCCGGGGCGCGGGGCCGGCTTCGGGGCGATGGTGTCGAACACCCCGCGCGGGCTTTGGCCGGCGAGGTCGGAGCGCATCAGCATCCCCTCGTCCGCGTGGGCGGTGTCCAGGGCGAGGATCTCGGCCGTGCGCCCGCCGGAGGCCTCCACCGTCGTCCGGTGAGCGGGGGCCGCCTGCCGTACCCCGTCCAGGCCGCTGTAGAGCCCGGCCGTCGCCGGGCCGCCGCCGTGCCCACCCACCAGCCGGACGGAGGCGCCGGAGCCGAAGTCGGCCTGGTCGGACTGCGAACGGTTCCACGAGGCGCTCTGCCCGATCGCCAGCATGCCCATGGCGACCGACAGGACCAGCAGCAGCACCGGACCCGCGCCGCGCAACGGGCGGCGGCTGAACTGCCAGCCCGCCAGGGCCGCGGGCAGCCCCCGGCCCTTGGCCGCACGCCGTTCCGCGAGCCTCGCGGCGGGCGGCAGCAGCCGCAGAGTGAGGACCGTTCCGGCGAGCAGCGCGAGTGCGGGGGCGGTGACCAGCAGCGGGTCGATCCCGAGGTTGCCGGCCCGGTCGCCGGTGAGCGCCCCGCCGCCGGCCTGCCGGTCCAGCTGCCAGTACGCCACCGCCGCGATGAGCAACAGCCCGAGGTCCGCGCCCGCCCGCACCGGTCCCGGCAGCGACGCGGCCCGGCTCCGGCGCCCGCCCGCCCCGGCCGCCAGCGACGGCGCCACCACGGCCAGCGCGCAGGCCAGCGCGACGGCCGCGGAGACCAGCCACACGGTCCCGGTCGAGGCCTCGCCGACCTCCAGACCGATCCGGGACAGGGCGCTGCGTTCGGCCAGCAGCCCGGTCAGCGGCCCCGCGAGCAGCGGGGCGGCCACCGCGGCGGGCACGGCCAGCAGCAGCGCCTCGATCGCGGCGAACGAGGTGATCCGGCCCCGTGAACCGCCCCGGGCCCGCAGCAGTTCCCGCTCGCCGTCCCGCTCGCTGTTCAGCAGCCGGGCCACGAGCAGCAGGGCGTACGCGGCGAGCAGCACCAGCTGCACCGCGACGATCATCAGCGTGGAACGGGAAACCAGCAGCGCCCGGTCGAGCTGGTCGAGCACGGTCGGCAGCGACATGCGCGCGGTGACACCCGACGCGAACACCGGCGCGGCCGTCAGCGCCTTCGGGGCGCCCGCCGACGCGTCGCGCAGCCCTTCCATGGAGCCCGTGGTCAGCGTGGCGAAGTCGGCGGACGCCAGCCAGGACGTCTGCCCGCCGCCGAGCGCGCCCGAGGCGAGGACCGAGGGGTCGGTGAGCAGCGGGCCGTACGTCGTGAAGGCCAGCTTGCGCACCCCGCGCCCGCCCAGCGGGTCCAGCTGCCAGTACGGGGCGGACCGGTCGCCGGCCTCGTAGACGCCGGTGACGAGGACCCGCTGCTTCTTGTCGTCGTGCAGCCGGTCGGTGACGGTGAGCCGCGCGCCCGGCTCCAGCTTCAGCGCCTCGGCGGCGACGACGGGCAGCGCGACCTGTACGGGCCCGGTGCCGTCGGAGGCCGCGGGCGCCTTGCCCTCGGTGATCCGTATCCGGTCGCGGTCGAGGGCGGCGAAGTGGGTGAGGTCGGGTTCGCCGCGCCGGGCGGCCGGGTCCTGGAGGCTCCGCGGCAGCGCGTACGACCCCGAACTCTCCAGCTTCTCCACGGTCACGGGCAGCCCGTCGAAGGCGTCGCGGGAAGCCTTGCGGACGGCCTCGTCGGCCTCCGCGCGGCGCTCGTGGTCCACCGACGCGGAGACGACGAGGGCGGCGGACGCGGCCGACCGGTGGGTGAGTGTGTGGCGCAGGGCCGCGTCTCCGACGGAACCCGAGAACGCGGTGAGCGCGGCCAGGACGGAGGTGGTCAGCAGGACGGCGAGGACGGCCGCCGAGAGCAGCAGGCGATGAGCCCGCACCCGCAGAAGGACGAAACCCGTCACCTGATCCCCCAGCCCCGGAAACACCGCATGCGCACGCCCCCCGACGTACAGGTGATGCTTTCAGAGGCACCGGGGTTTCGGTAACCGCTTACAGGCGCACCTTGATGCGATCGTGATCGTTATCCGGAGGTGGAGCGTCGAATTCCGGTGACACCCGGTCACGGATCGTTCACGCCGGCTCGCCTCGCCGGTTCGCGTTGTCAGTCCGCGGTGTTGACCATGGAAGCGGCGGCGTACGTCAGGTAGTCCCACAGCTGCCGCTCGTGCTCGGGCGCGAGCCCCAGCTCGTCCAGCGCGACCCGCATGTGGGCGAGCCAGGCGTCATGGGCCGCGCGGTCCACCCGGAACGGCGCGTGGCGCATCCGCAGCCGCGGGTGGCCCCGGTGGTCGCTGTAGGTGCGCGGGCCGCCCCAGTACTGCATCAGGAAGAGTGCGAACCGCTCCTCGGCCGGACCCAGATCCTCCTCCGGATACATCGGCCGCAGCAGTTCGTCGCCCGCCACGCCCTCGTAGAAGCGGTGGACCAGGCGCCGGAAGGTCGCCTCGCCGCCGACCTGCTCGTAGAAGGTCTGCTCCTGAAGCGTGTCGCGCGGAATCTCAGTCACCCGTCCATGGTCGCAGACGCACCGGCCGAGGTCAGCGGTCCTAGGACCATCGTCCGGTATCCCGCCGCACGCCCCCCTGGCCCCCTCGGCCCCGGCGCAGGACAGTGGAGACATGGGTGCACACCGGCAGAGCCTGTCCCCGTCCGCCCCTGACGCCGAGGCCGACGCGGCGCGGGACGCCCTCGTGCGGGAGATCGTCGCGCGGGGCGGACTCACCGATCCCGCCTGGCGGACCGCCTTCGCCGAGGTGCCCCGCCATCTGTTCGTGCCGTTCTTCTACGTGCACGGAATCGGGGGCTACGAACGGCTCGGAGCCGAGGACGCGGACCCCGGCCGGCGCTCACGCTGGCTGCACGGGGTGTACGCGGACGGGGCGCTGGCCACCCACCTCAAGGACGGCGAACTCGTCTCCTCCTCCAGCCAGCCGTCCCTGATGGCGCTGATGCTCGACGCCCTCGACGTACGGGACGGCCACACGGTCCTGGAGATCGGCACCGGCCCCGGCTACAACGCGGCCCTCCTCGCCCACCGGCTCGGCGACCCCGCCGTGACCAGCGTCGACCTGGACCCGGAGATCACCGCGTCGGCCCGCGACCACCTCGCCGCGGCCGGATACCACCCGACGGTGATCACCGGCGACGGGGCCCTGGGCTGCCCGGAGCGCGCTCCGTACGACCGGATCATCGCGACCTGCACCCTGCCCTCCGTACCGCGTAGCTGGCCGGAACAGTGCCGTCCGGGGGCGCTGATCCTCGCGCCGCTCGCCACCGGACTGGTCCTGCTGGAGGTCCGCGCGACCGCGCACGGCCCGCGCGCCGAGGGGCACTTCCTGCACACCCCGGCCTACTTCGTGCCCCTGCGGGGGGCACTGCCGCCGGCCGAGGGGCTGCCGCACCTCGGCGGACTGCCGCGCCGGCTGGCGGGCGAGGACCTGTTCCGGTTCCTCCTGACGCTGACCGCGGGCACCCTCGATCCGCACGAGGCCCTCTCCCTCTGGGAGCGGGAGGGTCGCCCGCAGCGGGAGAGGTACGGCATCACGGTCGGCCGGGGCCGGCAGTGGGCCTGGCTCGACGACCCGCAGGGCCCGTACACCTGGCCGCTCGCCCCCGGCCGGTGAGCGGCCAGGTGTACGGGCGGCCTCAGTCCCGGCGGACCGTGATCGTCGTCCACGCCCCGACGTGCACCTGGTCGCCGTCCTGGAGCGGCACGGGCACGTAGGGCTGGATCGGCTCCTCGGCGCCGTTCAGCGTGGTGCCGTTGGTGGAGTTCTGGTCGACGACCGCCCAGCCGCCGTCCGGCTGCTGCACCAGCACCGCGTGCTGGTGCGAGACGCCCGGGTCCTCCGGGGGCACCGACAGATCGACGTCGGGGGACTCGCCGGTGCTCTGCCGGCGGCGCCCGATGGTGACCTGGCTGCCGGTGAGCGGAAGGCGCTGCTCCGGGGAGTACGCGGGCAGGTTCAGCCCGGTCGCCTCGGGGCCGCTGCGCTGCATCATCGCGAGGAAGTACGCACGGTCCGGGGCGATCACGGCGGTCCAGGTGGCGGCCTGCTGCGGCCCGCCCTGGCCGGGCACGCCACCGTGCTGCGGGCCCTGGTCGTACCCCTGGTCCTGCCCGTGCTGCTGACCCTGGCCCTGGCCCGGGTGGCCCTGACCCGGCTGGCCCTGGTGGCCCGGCTGTCCCTGGTGGGGGCCCGGCTGCTGGAACTGCTGGGGAGGCTGCTGCGACTGCGCCTGGGAGGGCGGCGGCAGCATCCAGTCGTCCCCACCGCCGGTGTGCCCCGACGACTGCGGCGGCGCCGACTGCTGGTGCTGCTGCGGCGGGGCGAAGGGCGAGGCCTGCTGGGGCTCGAACGGCGACTGCTGGTGCTGCTGCGGCTCGAACGGCGAGCGCGTCGACGGCGGCCCCTGCTGCTGGAACGAGGACGGCGGAGGACCCTGCTGGAACGACTGCGGAGGACCACCCTGGCCGCCGTTCCCCTGCGGACCGCCGTTCTGCTGCGGGCCGTCCCGCTCGGGGGTGAGCGGCTCGGCGGGACGGTTCATCTGCGAGGGCCGCGAGCCCTGGTAGTCGAACGGGTCGCGCGGCTGGGGCGCGCCGGGCGGACCACCCTGCGCACCGGGACCACCGGGGCCACCGGGGCCGGGCCGGCCACCGGGACCACCTTGGCCACCGGGGCCGGGCTGACCACCGGGACCACCGGGGGCTGCGCCTGGAAGCCGGGCGGCAGGTTGAGTCCGGGCGGCGGGCCGCTGGGCGCGCTGTGCTGCGGGGCCAGCGGGGTGTAGGAGGTCGCCGTGTTGGTGAGGAAGTTCCAGCGGCACTCCTCGCAGAACGGCGCCATCGCCTCACGCGGCGTACGGCACTGCGGGCAGAGCTCCGCCTGCATGGTGGGCTGTCCGCCACCGGTGCCGGAACCCGGCTGCGGGTAGCCGTAACCGGGCGCGGGCGGCGGAGGAGGCGGCGGGGGCACCGCGCCCGCGGGCGCACCGCCGGTCGTCATGCGGTGTCCGCAGACCTCGCACCAGTCCTCGGAACCCGACTGGTGTCCGTTCGGGCAGGTCGGCATGTCGGCGCTTCCCCCTCTCCTCTTCCGGCCGCGGGGGCCGCATGCTGTCCGTCGCGGCGCCTTGACCGCGGGTGATCGTTCCGTGCTACTTCTTGACGCGAACGGTCTTGGTGGAGCGGGTTTCGAGGGTCATCTCGTCCGCTTCCGCGACCTTCGCCTTCAGTCGCACAGTACCTGTCGCGGCATCGACGACGTCGACCACCTTCGAAAGCAGTTTCGCAGTGTCCTGGTTCCCGGACGCCGACGCCAGCTGCACCGCACGGCCCAGCTTCGCCGTCGCGCCGTCGAAGTCGCCCGACTTGCGTGCGTCCAGTCCCTGCTGGATGACTTGTGCCAGTTCCGCCTGACCCGTGTAGTGCGCGACCTGCGGATTGATCGACGTCGACGCCACCATGTCGTCCGTCCACACGGCCCGTACGAGCCCCTGCGACAGCGTCTGCGGCGTGCCCGCGCCCGAGGGGCCGGGCAGGACCAGCGAGACCCGGGCCGCCAGCATCTCCTGGCCGATCCCGGCCTCCGGCACCACGACGCACACGTGGTAGTCGCGGGACTCGTCGCCCCAGGAACCGGTCGGGTAGTCCCCGGCCCGGGCGGTCGCCTCGGTGCGCCGGGCGGTCAGGTCGGCGACGGTGGGCGCGACCTGCTTCACGAACCGGATCTCCACGCCCACCGGGGTCCAGAGACGCAGCGCCACGTCCGCGACCTCCTTGCCCATGGCGTTCTCCATCATCCGCGTGAAGTCCGCGGCCAGGCCCGAGGGGTCGGCGACGATGTCGGCCGTGCCGAGGAGGGCGGCGGCTATGCCGGTGACCTCCTTCACCTCCCAGTCGGTGCCCACCCCGCGGGCGTCGCAGGTGAACCGGCCCGCGCAGGAGTCCAGGGCCGCCCGCAGGTCCTCGGGCGACTCGTGCTCGTTGCGGCCGTCGGTCAGCAGGATGCCGTGCCGGATGGAGACGTCGGCGGAGTTCAGCAGCCGGTCCGCCAGCCGCAGCCAGGTGCCGATCGCGGTGCCCCCGCCCGCGCTGAGTTTCCGCAGGGCGTCCTTGGCCTGCGCCTTCGTCCGCGCGTCGGCGACCGCGAGCCGCCCGTTGCCCGGGTAGACGTCCTTCGCCACATGCGTCCCGGCGACGACCGCGAACCGGGTCCCCTCGCGCAGGGTGTCGATCGCCGCGGCCGTCGCGTCACGTGCGTTGCGCATCTTCGTCGGCGGGTAGTCCATCGAGCCCGAACAGTCGACCATCAGCACCACGGCCGCGCCGGGCCCCTGCCCGGCACCGGGCGCGGGCGAGGGCGGCGCGTCCGCCAGCGGTATCCCGCCCGTGGTGCCGCCGCCGGTCGAGGTCACCGTGACGATCGCGTTGACCTCACGGCCGCCCTCGGGCAGGAACTCGTTCTGATACACCTCGACGGAGAACTGCGGCACACGCGACTTGGAGAAGTTGGCCATCTGGTCGGCTCCCTGAGGGTCAAACGGTTTCGCAGGCCGATCCTGCCCCTTGCGGCCGGACGGCGAACGGCAGAAGTGCCACTGTTACGTTGTCGTGGCCCCCGCCGTCGAGCGCGTGTCCGACGAGCACCTGGGCGCCGCGCAGCGGGTGTTCCTGGGCGTCGGCCGGGACCGCGGCGGCCATCTCCTCGGCCGACTCGGCGTAGTTCCACAGGCCGTCCGTGCACACGACCACCAGGCCCGGCCGGTCCGGCTTGAACGCGGCGGTGTGCGGCTCCAGTTCGTACGCGTCGGCGCCGAGCCAGCCCGTGATGGCGTGGGCACGCTCGTCCGCGTACGCCTCGGCCTCGTTCATCAGGCCGGCCGCCACCATCTGCGCGGCCCAGGAGTCGTCCTCGGTGAGCCGGGCGGTCGGCTGGGTCCGGTCCTGGGGCACCCAGTAGACCCGGCTGTCGCCGACCCAGCCGACGATCAGCAGCTCGCCCGCCATGACCGCGCCGACCAGGGTGCAGGCCGGGGCGTTCTGATGGCGGTGCGCGTCGTGCTCCATCGCCCCGGTCGGTTCCTGCGCCAGGGCGTTGACCGCCTCGGACGCGGCGACGATCGCCTCGTGCATCGCCTGCTGCGGATGCGTACCGCGCGCCAGGGACTCCAGCAGCGACTCGTTGGCGGCGTTCGCGGCGGCGGCCGACGCCTCGTCGGGGCGGCTCGCCGAGGAGACGCCGTCGCAGACGATCGCGACGACGGCGGGCGAACCGTCCGGCAGGGCGGTCGACGACACCGCGAAGGAGTCCTCGTTACGGTGGTGGCGCAGGCCCCGGTCGCTCACCGCGGCCACCGCGTCGAGCTCCTGCTCCATGTGGTCGCGCTCCCGGGGCTGGGCGTGCCCGCAGTTCTCGCAGTAGCCGTCGGGGTCCACCCGGCCGGAGCGGCAGGCCACACAGACCTTCCCCCCGGCGGCGGGAGCGGCGGGCGCGGCGGCGTGCTCCGCCGTACGGGGATCGGGCGCGGCGAGCGCGAAGTCGCCGGAGTGCTCGGCGGCGTCCGGGGCCGCCCGGTCGTCGTGGCGCACCGCGGCGGCCGAGGGCTCCGGCCCGCCGACGGGCTCCGGGCCGGGGCCGGGCCCGACCGACGCGCCCTGCCCGGCCGCCACACCCGGCTCCTGGGGCTGTTTCTGCACCTGCTCCCGTTCCTGTTCCGCCAGGGGCCTGCCGCCCGAGTCCGTTCCCGGCAGGTCCGACGGGCGGTGCACGGGCGCGGGCACGTCCGAGCTGTCGGTCTCCGGGGCGGCGGGCCACCGCACGGCCTCGGCCGTCCGCGCCGCCGGGGCGGCCGACGCCTCCGGGGAGCCCAAGGGCACGGTGATGGGCACCGTGGGCCGGTCACCGGGGCGCGCGGGCACTGCGGAGAGGTCGTAGCCGCACGCCCCGCAGAACAGATCGCCCGCAGCCGGCGGCTCCTCGCAGCCGGGGCACTTCGGCAGGGCGGGCTGCTGCTGGCTCTGTGACATCTTCACACCCACGTCCGGGGGCGGAAACGGTTGGCCCGCTCCACCAGTTCGATCCTCTCGTCGCCCCGCTGCGCGAGCCGGGCGAGCATCCGGTACGAGCGTTCCAGCCCGAACCGCAGTCCTCGCTCGGTCGGTTCGGCGCCGAGCAGCTTCCGTGCAACCGGCGGACCGGCGTCCGGTCCGCCCGGCCCCGGGACACCGGGACTACCGGAGAGTACCCAGTCCAGCGCCTTGCCCAATACCTCCGTCGACAACTGCTCGTGCCGCACCGGGTCCAGGCCGAAGGCGTCCAGCGCGGTCACCTGGGCCCCGGCGGCCGTCAGATCGGCCAGCAGCGGCTCCCGGTGGGAGCGTTCGCGCAGCCGTGCCCGAATGGCGGCGACCCGCGCCGCCGTGTAGTGGATCGAGGCCCCCGGCACCGACTCCAGGGTGCTCACCGCCGCCCCCCGCTCCCCGGCGGCGATCTGCACCCGGGCCAGGCCGAACGCGGCGCTGACGAACCCCGGATCGGTCGCCCACACCAGGCGGTAGTACTCGGCGGCGTTGTCCAACTGGCCCAGCACCTCCGCGCAGATACCGAGCGCCAGCTTGGGCGCCGTCTCCCCGGGGAACGCGTCGTAGACCGCGTCGAAGGAGAGCGCCGCCGTCTCGTGGTCACCGGTCACCAGCGAGGTGACGCCCCGATACCAGACGACCCGCCAGTCGTCCGCGTGTTCACCCTCCAGGGTGGTCAGCGCACGGGCGGCCGCATCCGCCTCCCGCATCTCCAGCCGGGCCCGCAGCTCCCGCAGCCGGGTCTCCAGCGAGGGGGCGGGGACCGTGTGCAGGGCGGTGATCAGCTCGGCCGGGGCGGAGGCCATCAGACCCGCGAGGAAGCCGGCGTTCGGGTCCAGCGCGTCGACCCGGGGGACCGGCAGCGCCAACGCGGTGGCCGGGGCGTCGAACGGGGCGAGCCGGACACCCCCGCCGGGGCCGTACGGTCCGGCCGGGGCGGTCTGGACGTACGGTCCGGCCGCCGCGCCGGTGGCATACGGGCCGGTCGCAGGCCCCGAGGCCTGGTCGGGCGGCCGGGGCGCCGGAACGGAGGTGTGCGCCGGGGGAGCGTACGGGAGCGGAGCCCCGCCGCCCGGCGCGGAGCCCCGGACATGGGTCGGCGGCGTGGCCAGCGGAGCGGCCCCCGCCGCACCCGGCGCGTGACCGCCCGCCGGGCCGGGCGGCTGGGCGCCCACCGGCAGCGCCCCCGCCACCGCCGACGTCACGGCCCCCGGCGCGACCGCAGCCGTACCGCCGCCGGGCTGCCCGCCGTGGGGCTGCCCCGCGCCGCCCTGCGCGGGAACGCCGGCGGTCCGGCCACCGCGGCCCTTCCGGCGGCCCGGCGGCCCGCTTCGTCCGGAGCCGGTGTCCCGGCCGCCCAGCTGCGAGACGTCGTCCGTCTGCGGGGCGAACAACTCCGTGTCGACCACGCGCAGTTCCGCGCCGAACAGCGTCGACAGGGCCGGGCGCGGCCGGCCGGTCTGGAGCGCCACGACCTCCCGCAGCACCCCCGTCAGCTGCTCGGCCATCTCCGCGGCGGAGGCGAAACGGCGGGCCGGGTCCGGGTCGGTGGCCCGTACCAGCAGCCGGTAGAACGACTCGTAGGTGCGGAACACCTCGATGGTGTCCGGGTCCGGCAGCGAGTCCACGAAGACGTTCGTGTACCCCTGGAAGTCGAAGGTGAGGACCGCCAGCGTCCGGGCCACCGTGTACAGATCGGAGGCGACCGAGGGGCCCAGCTCCGCGACCTCGGGGGCCTGGTAGCCGACCGTGCCGTAGATGGCGGACTCGTCGTCGTCCATCCGGCGCACCGCGCCCATGTCGATCAGCTTGAGCTGGTCCTCGGTCTGGATCGCGTTGTCGACCTTGAAGTCGCAGTAGAGCAGATTGCGGCTGTGCAGATGACCGAGCGCCTCCAGCGCCTCGATCCCGTACGCGCAGGCCTGCTCCACCGGCAGCGGGTCGCGCTTGCCGGCCGGGGTGCGGCGCTCGTTGGCGATCTCCTTGAGCGCCTTGCCGCCGACGTACTCCATGACGATGTAGCCGTCGAGGGAGCCGGTGCGCTGGTCGAGGTGTTCGACGAAGTTGTAGATCCGCACGATGTTGGAGTGCTCGATCTCGGCGAGGAAGCGGCGCTCGGAGATCGCGGCGGCCATCGCGTCCTGGTCGCCGGTGTCCAGCAGCCCCTTGAGGACCACCCAGCGGTCGGAGACGGCCCGGTCCACCGCGAGATACACCCAGCCGAGTCCGCCGTGCGCCAGACAGCCCACGACCTCGTACTGGCCGTGCACGATGTCGCCGCCGGTCAGCTTCGGCACGAAGGAGTACGGGTGGCCGCACTTGGTGCAGAACCCCTCGGTGCGGCCCGGCCGCTCGCCGCGCGAGCGGCCCACCGGCGCCCCGCAGTCCGAACGGGAGCAGAACCGCTTGCGCTCGGGCACCTCCGCCCGCTCCATCACCGCCGTACGCGGATCGGGCCGGGGGACGTCCGGCACCTCCACCAGGCCGACGCCCAGCCTCCCGCGGGCCGAGGCCGCGGACGTCGAGCCGGAGGAACGCACCGAGACCGAACGGGAGGTGGAGGCCCCGGACAGCGACCGCGACAGCCGGCCGGAGACCGAACGGCGCGAGGTCGACGAACGGGACGACGACCGGGCGGAGGCACGGGAGCCGGAACGCTGCGAGGAGCTGTCCCGGCCGCTCGCCCGGCCGCCCCCGGCGATCCCGGTCGGCGGCGAGGAGACCATGCCCGTCGGCGAGACGACCGGGGCCAGACCGCAGGTGTCGCAGTACAGCTCACCGCCGCCCATGTCCTCGTAGTCGCCCTCGCACGCGGGGCGCTGGCACTGCGTACTCATCGTGACTCCCCCTGTCCGCCCGCGCCCCGCCCGTCCTGCGGTGCGTCGGGCCGGTGCGGCTGCAACAACTCCGCGACCGCGTGCTGGTAGCGCAGGACGGCCTGCTCGGCGACCCGCAGATCGCACGGCGCGCTCCACAGCATGCGGCGCGCCGCGTCGTACCGCTCGATCAGCAGCGGATCCTCCGCCAGGCCGTGCCGGGCCACCTTCGCCTTGTACGCGTCGAGCCGGCCGCGCAGCTCCGCGCGGACCGCCAGCGGCGCGGTCACCGAGGTCAACGACTCACGTGCGCGCAGCAGTTCGTCCTCGGCCTCCTGCTCCAGGGACTCCAGCAGCGGCGAGAGCCGGTGCCACTGGGCGTGCCTGCGGTGTTCCGACGCGGCCGCCAGACGCTCCTGGAGAGCGGTCGGCGGACCGCTGACCGCGGGCACCTCGGAGGCGGCGATCTTCGCCAGCACCTCGCCGCGCGCCGCCCGCGCCTCCGTCAGCGTGCGGTCGGCCCGCGAGAGCACGTCCCGCAGCCGCACCAGGCGCGCCTCCGCGTCCTGCCGGACCGCGAGCACCGCCTCGATCTCGCGCCGTACGTCCTCCAGGGCGCGGGCGGCCCGGTCGTAGCGCGAGGTGTCGGGGCGGCCGCCGCCGGGCGCGGCGCTGCCGGGACCCGGCAGCCAGAACGCCAGCGGGTCCGAGATCACCTGCACCCGCAGCGTCGTCAGCTCCTCGGTGATCTCCGCCAGGTCGTCACCGGCCGGATGCTCACCGGGCCGTACCCCCACCGAGTGCGCCAGCGAACGCGTGCGGTGCAGCTCGGCCGCGAGCAGGTCGATCCGGGCGGGCAGTGCCGACCAGACGGAGTCGGCGGCGACGACCATGTCCAGTGACCTGGCGTACAGCTCGTTCATCCGGGCGACCAGCTCCTGGAGCGAGAACCGCTCGGAGAGCCGGGCCGGACCCGCGGCCGAAGGCGGGGGCACCGCACCCGTGTTGGCGACCGTGACCGACTCGCCGCGCAGCAGCTCGGTCAGCGCGGTGAGGTCGTCCCGGTTCGGATGGCGGCGGCGCGCACGGATCTCGCGGGCCTCGGACAGCGCCCCCGCGTACGCGTCGAAGTACCCCCACAGGAGGGTGATCGACTGCTCGGTGGCGGCCCAGCGCTCCCGGGTGACGCCGGTCAGCTCGGCGCCCTCCAGCAGTCGGCGCCCGGCATGGTCCTGGAGCGCGAGGAGCGAGGTCTCGATGGCCTCGTGCTCCGCCCCGAGCCGGGCCAGCGCACGGTCCGCCTCCTCCCGGTCCATGACCGGTCCGGAGGACCTCCCCGTGTAGCCGGGAAAGGAGCCCGCGACGCCCATCGATCACCTCTCCGCTCTCCCCGCCGGGCCGGTGGGCCCGGCGGGATCGGTCTGCTTCGGTCTGCTCCGGTCCGCTCGTTCCGTTCCGTACGCCGCTGTGGTGCACGGTGCCGCGGCGCGGACGCCACGGGTCAGTCGGTGCGGTATTTGGGGGCGGGCGGTGCGGTGATCCCGGGGAGGCCGGTCGCCAGCCACTTCTCGTAGGACCGCATCCAGGCGCTTTCCTTGCCACCCGCCCGGTAGTCGACGAGGACCTTGTTGACCCGGGCCACCAGATCGTCGGAGCCCTTCTTCGTCGCGACGCCGTAGTACTCCGTGGTGAACGGATCCTCTCCCTTGAGCTCCACCGCCGGGTCCTGGGCCGCCTGCCCGGCCGCCAGGGCGTTGTCCGTGACGACCGCGTCGACCTCGCCCAGCTGGAGCCGCACCAGGCAGTCCAGCTGGTTGGGCACGGTCAGCAGATCCGGGTCGCGCTCGGTGCCGTCGAAATCGTCCTTGTAGAGCGCCCCGAAGGACTTCTTCTCCAGTGCCTCGTACGCCGTGGAGCCCTCGGCCGAGCAGACCCGCCTGCCCTTCAGCGAGGAGTCGTAGCCGGTGATCGGCGACTTCTTCGGAGCGAGCACCTGCTGCCCCGCCTGGAAGTAGGCGGTGGAGAAGGAGACCTGCTCCAGCCGCTTGCAGTTGATCGTCATCGTCCGCACGACGACGTCGACCCGGTCGTTCTCCAGGGCGGCGATGCGCTGGTTGGTGGGGATGGCGCGGAAGATCACCGCGTCCGGGTCGCCCAGGAGGTCGTCGGCGATGGCCCGCACCAGATCGATGTCGAACCCCTCCAGGTCCCCGCTCTCCGGATTGCGGTAGCCCCAGCGGAAGCTGTTCTGGTCGACGCCCGCGATGAGCTTGCCGCGCTCCTTGATCCGGTCGATGTTCGGCCCGCCGTCGCCGGACGCGGGCAGGCTCGCCTCCGGCTCGGTGCACGCCTCGGCCCGGGCCCGGTCGGCCGTCGCCACCCCGCCCGACGTGCCCGCCCCGGCCGGTCCGACGCTGTGGTGGGCCAGCGGCAGCAGGGTGACCGCCGCGGTGACCGCGCACGCCACCGCCATCCCCGTGACACCGCCCCAGCCGCGCAGGCCGCCGCGCCCGGGCCGGTCCTTCGACCTGCTCATCGCTGCCCCTCTCACCGGTACTCCGAGAGCCTGCGGTTGACCCCGACGATCACGGCGACGGCCCCCAGCACCGCCAGGACCGCGGCCCCGGTCGGCAGGCCCCGCAGGGCCCCGCGCCCGTCCTTCGCCGCCGAGGTGAACTCGCCCTGCTCATGGGCGAGCGCCTTCTCCAGCGCGGCGTCCACCTGCTGGAAGGACTGCCCGGTGGACTTCTCCGTCCCGATGATCTGCTCCAGCGCGCCGTCGTAGTCGCCCCGGTCGTCCGTGGCCCGGGCCTCGCGGTGCCGCACCTGCCACTGCGTCACGCCGTCCGCCGCTTCGGCCACCGGAGCGCTCCCGCCGGCGTCGTCCGCGAGCCGCCCGGCCTTCTTCAGCTGAGCCTTCAGCGCCGCCATCCCCGAGCTGTAGTCCGCCTCGTACTGGTCGGCGGAGCCGTCGGGCGTGAGCACCGCGCCCCGCGCCACCAGGGTGAGGTTCTCGTTGGCGCGCGCCTTCAGGGAGTTGATCCGGGCGTCGTTGAGCACATCCAGCGACTCCTGGCCGTGCACCATCGCCGACCGCAGTTCCGCGCGGGCCACCGTGTGCCCCACGGCCAGCCAGAGCACCACCACCGAGGCAGCGGCCGTCGCCGCCAGCAGCCCGGGGTTCAGCACCCGGTTCGTCCGGCGGTAGGTGCGCCGTTGCATCCACCCCAGCGCGCCCAGCACGATGATCCCGGCGCCGATCGACCACAGCGGCCACTGCCGGGCCTCGGCGGAGTCGCTCTCCAGCCGGCCCGTCTCCGCCGCGTACAGCCGCTCGGCGGCGGGGAGCATCTCGCCCGCCATCTTCTGGTTCGCGTACCGGAGATAGGCGCCGCCCAGCGGCAGGCCCTGGCGGTTGTTGGCGCGGGCGCGCTCGATCAGACCCGTGTAGACCGGGAGCAGCTTGTTGAGGGTGGCTATCTCACGGCTGGACGCACTGGCGGAGTCGGTGCTCCCCGACGCCTTCACCAGCAGCCGGGCCGCCTGCTCGATGTCCTTCCGATACTGCTCCTGCACCGCCTCGGGCTCCTGCGCCCCCGCGAGGAATCCACCGGCCGCTGTCGTGTCCGCGTCCGCCAGGAAGCGGTAGATGTCCGCAGCGTCGGCGCTGAGCGGCTGGCTGCGGCTGACCACGTCGTCGGCCGAGGAGGCCCGCTGCGCTATCTCCAGCGTCGTCACCGCGCCGAACGCCACGACCAGCAGGGCCAGAACGGCCCCGATGACCTGGAGCCGGCCGGGCTCGGTCGTCGCCACGGCACGGAGGCGCCGTGCCTGCGTGGTCCACGTGGTGCGCTGCGCGGGCACGCCGACGTGCCCGGACACCGGGTCCGGCGTACGCGACGTCTGCGAGCCGCCGCTCGGCGGGTGTGTCACTCGACCTCCCCCTCGGTCACTGACAGTTGGGTCCCCGTCCCGTCCCCGTCATCAGTCCCCGCATTCGATCAGGGCAGACGCGGCCGATCAAGGCAAGCAGCACAACGTGCCCGGATACATCCCCATAAGCGAACGGACTTCCCATCAGGTACACGTTCCAGAAGCCGGATCGGTTCCCTCGCGCCCCTCGTGCGCCAGCCGTTCACCCGTACGAGGAACGCACGAGGGACGCACGGGAGCGAGACGAGGGACGAAACGAGAGCGAGACGAGGGACGAAACGAGCAGCGGACGAAACGCGAAGCGTCCCTCCACACGGCGTGCGTGGAGGGACGTTTCCCCGACGAGGGGTGCACCGGAACCCTCAGGCGTACCGCGCGCGCAGCTTCCGGTGCGCCTCCGGACCCGCTCCCGTCCGGTCCAGGCCCAGCAGCGCCGCGCCCAGCACCGGCGGTTCGGACACGACGCGCACCTCGGCCTTCGGGGCGCGGGCGGCCAGCAGCGCGGCGATTGGGTCGTTGAGCTGCGGGTGGCGCGCAGCCAGCACGCTGCCGCCCAGCAGCACCGGAACCTCCTCCTCCAGCAGGTCCAGGCGGTCCAGCGCGACCGAGGCCATCGCCACCACCTCGTGCGCCTGCCGCTTCACCAGCCCCGCCGCCACCGGGTCCCCGGCCTCCGCCGTGGCGAACAGCACCGGCGTCAGCTCGTGCCGCCGCCCCAGCGGGACCGTGCCCCGGTGCAGCGCTTCGATCAGCCCGTACATCGAGTCGAGCCCGAAGTGGCCCGGCAGCGCGCGGGCCAGCTCCGACGGATCACCGCGCCCGTCCTCGGCGCGCGCGGCGAACCACAGCGCTTCCTCGGCGAGCCCCGAACCGCCGCCCCAGTCACCGGAGATCCGCCCGATCGCGGGGAAGCGGGCGGTCCGCCCGTCCGGGGTCATCCCCACGCAGTTGATCCCCGCCCCGCACACCACCGCGACGCCCCGGGGCTCGTCCACCCCGGCGCGCAGGATCGCGAAGGTGTCGTTGCGCACCTCCACCGAGGAGCCCCACCCGCGGGCCTCCAGAGCGGCGGCCAACTCGGCCTCCTCGACAGGAAGATCGGCATTGGCCAGACACGCGGAGACATGCCCGGAGAGGACGGGCGGGGCCGGCAGCTCCGCGCACGCCCGCTCCAGCGTCTCGGCCAGCACGTCGATCGCGGCCTCGACCCCGATCGCCGGGGGCTGGAATCCGCCGCCGCGCGCCGTGGCCAGCACCGTGCCGTCCTCGCCGATCAGCGCCACATCGGTCTTGCTGTTGCCCGCGTCGATGGCGACGACCGACACGTTCACGCCCACGCCAGGTGCTCCCGGTTGTGCGCGATCAGCCGGTCGGTGAGGCCCTCGGCGTACTCGTACTGGCCGATCAACGGGTGGGCCAGCAGTGCCTTGAACACCCGGTCCCGGCCACCGCGCAGCGCGGCTTCCAGGGCGAGGTCCTCGTATGCCGTCACGTGTCCGATGAGACCGGCGTACAGCGGGTCCAGCGCCGGGACGGCCAGGGGCGTCGCGCCGTCGCGCCCGACCCGGGCCTGCACCTCGATGACCGCGTCGTCCGCGAGGAACGGCAGGGTCCCGTTGTTGTACGTGTTGACCACCTGGACCGGGGAGCCGCCGTCGCCCAGCAGCGAGGCCGCCAGGTCCACGGCCGCCTCGGAGTAGAACGCGCCGCCGCGCTTGGCGAGCAGCTCGGGCTTCTCGTCGAGCGCCGGGTCGCCGTACATCTCCAGCAGCTCCTTCTCCATCGCCGCGACCTCGGCGGCCCGGGAGGGCTTGGTGCCCAGCTCCCTCACCACCTCGTCGTGGGCGTACAAGTAGCGCAGATAGTAGGAGGGGACGACACCGAGCCGGTCGATGATCTGCCGGGGCATGTGGAGGTCGTCCGCGATCGTGTCGCCGTGCTCCGCGAGCAGCTTCGGCAGGACGTTCTCGCCGTCCGGGCCGCCGAGGCGCACCCCCAGCTCCCAGCTCAGGTGGTTGAGCCCGACGTGGTCGAGGTGCACCTGGCCCGGCTCCACCTCCAGCAGCCGGGCGAACTTCCGCTGGAAGCCGATCGCCACGTTGCACAGGCCGACCGCCTTGTGCCCGGCCTGGAGGAGGGCGCGGGTGACGATGCCGACCGGGTTGGTGAAGTCGATGATCCAGGCGTCCGGGTTGGTGCGGCGGACCCGCTCGGCGATGTCCAGGACGACCGGCACGGTGCGCAGCGCCTTGGCGAGGCCGCCGGCGCCGGTGGTCTCCTGTCCGACGCAGCCGCACTCCAGCGGCCAGGTCTCGTCCTGGTTGCGCGCGGCCTGTCCGCCGACGCGCAGCTGGAGCAGGACCGCGTCGGCGTCGGCGACACCCGCGTCGATGTCGGTGGTCGTCGTGATCTTCCCCGCGTGGTCCTGCTTGGCGAAGATCCGCCGGGCCAGGCCGGAGACCAGCTCCAGGCGGTCGGCCGCCGGGTCGACGAGCACCAGCTCCTCGATCGGCAGCGTGTCCCGCAGCCGGGCGAATCCGTCGATCAGTTCAGGGGTGTAGGTGGACCCGCCACCCACTACTGCGAGCTTCATGTCAGCCCTTTACTCCGGTCAGTGTGACGCCTTCGACGAATGCCTTCTGGGCGAAGAAGAAGACGGCGATCACGGGGGCCATGACCAGAACGGTCGCGGCCATGGTCAGGTTCCAGTCGGTGTGGTGCGCGCCCTTGAAGGATTCGAGGCCGTAACTGAGCGTCCAGGCGGCCGGGTTCTCCGAGGCGTAGATCTGTGGTCCGAAGTAGTCGTTCCAGGCGGCGAAGAACTGGAAGAGGGCGATGGCCGCGATCCCGGGCCTGGCCATCGGCAGGACGACCCTCATCAGCGTACGGAACTCGCCGCAGCCGTCGACCTTCGCGGCGTCCAGGTACTCGTTCGGGATGGTCAGCAGGAACTGCCGCAGCAGGAAGATGGAGAACGCGTCGCCGAAGGCCATCGGGATGATCAGCGGCCACAGGGTGCCGGACAGGTCCATCTGCTTCGCCCAGAACAGGTACATCGGGATGATGACGACCTGCGGCGGCAGCATCATCATCGAGATGACGAGCATCAGCGACAGCTTGCGGCCCCGGAAGCGGAACTTCGCCAGCGCGTACGCCACCGGGATCGACGACACCACCGTGAGGACGGTGCCGACGCCCGCGTACAGCAGGGTGTTGCGCCACCAGGTCAGAAAGCCCGGGGTGTTGAAGACCCGTTCGTAGTTTCCCCACTCCCAGGTGTTCGGGGTGAGGTCGCGGGTCAGCGCCTGCTGGTCGCTCATCAGCGAGGTCAGCACCACGAAGACGAACGGCAGCACGAAGAAGAGCGCGGCGGCGATCCCGAGGGAGTGCACGGCGATCCAGTGCAGCAGCGCCTTCCGGCGGGCGGTACGGGAGGCAGGCGTCCGCGAGGGGCGCTCGGGGGAGGCGGCAGCGGCTTCCCGGACGGGGTCGAGGAGGTGGGTCATGGCTCAGTCACCGGCCGAGATCAGGTTGTTGCGGCCCCGCATCAGCAGCGCCGTGAAGGCCATGGCCAGCGCGAACAGGACGAGGGCGACGACACAGGCGGCGCCGTAGTCGAAGCGCTGGAAGCCCAGGTTGTAGACGAGCTGCGGAAGCGTCAGTGTCGACTTGTCGGGATAGCCGGGTTCGAAGGACTGGCCGGAGCCGCCGATGATCCCGGAGGCGACCTTTCCGGCGACCAGCGGCTGGGTGTAGTACTGCATCGCCTGGATGACGCCCGTCACCACGGCGAACAGCACGATGGGCGAGATGTTCGGCAGGGTCACGAAGCGGAACTTCTGCCAGGCGGACGCCCCGTCCAGCTCCGCGGCCTCGTACTGCTCGGCCGGCACGTCCAGCAGCGAGGCCATGAAGATCACCATCAGGTCCCCGATGCCCCACACCGCGAGCATGGTGAGCGCCGGCTTGGACCAGGAGGCGTCGTTGAACCAGCCCGGGGTCGGCAGCCCGAAGTCCCCGAGGATCGCGTTGACCGGCCCGGTGCCGGGGTTGAGGAGAAAGACGAAGGCGAGCGTCGCGGCGACCGGCGGAGCCAGATAGGGCAGGTAGAACAGGGTCCGGAAGACGCCCGTCCCGGTCTTGATCTTCGTGATCAGCAGCCCGATCCCGAGGCCGAACACGACCCGGCAGGTGACCACGACGACCACCAGCCAGAGCGTGTTCCACAGCGACGGCCAGAACATCGGGTAGTCGCGGAAGACGTACGCCCAGTTGGTCAGCCCGTTGAAGGCGGGGGCGCCGAACCCGTCGTACGAGGTGAAGGAGAAGTAGACCGTCGAGACCATCGGGTAGGCGAAGAACAGCGAGAACCCGATCAGCCACGGCGACATGAAGGCCGCGTTCCGCAGCACCGACCTGCGGCGCTTGGAGCGGAGGGTGTGCGTCGTCATGGTGAGCTACTTGGCCTTGGCGATGTCGGTGTCGATCTGCTGCGCGGTCTTCTCCAGACCCGCCTGGAGGTCCTTCACCGCGCCCTTCTCGTACTGGTAGCCGAAGTCCTGGAGGGTCAGCTGGTACGTGGCCCCGTTGACGGCCCCGTCGGAGGTGCTGGACTCCGGGTGCTGGGCGATGTCCAGGAAGGTCTTGAAGCGCGGGTCGAACTTCAGGCCGGGCGACTTCAGCGCCTCCAGGGTGGAGGGGACGTTCCGGATGCCGTTGGAGAAGTTGACGACCGCCTCGGTGTCGCTGGTCATGAACTTCACCAGCTCCCAGGCGGCGTTCTGCTTCTTGCTGGCCGGGGCGATGCCCACGATGGTGCCGGAGAGATAGCCCTTGCCGTAGCTGTCCGCCTCGTCGTCCGCGACGGGCATCGGCGCGACCCCGATCTCGAAGTCCACCCCGGCGTCCTCGGCCATCCCGAGCCGCCACTCGCCGTCCAGCTGCATGGCCACCTGGCCGGTGTGGAACGGGTGCTTGGCGCCCCACTCGTCACCGAACGTGCCCCGGTACTTCTCCAGCTTGGTGTAGCCGCCGAGGCTGTCGACCAGCTTCTTCTGGTACGTGAACATCTTGGCGAACGCCGGGTCCTTGGCGATGTTGGACTTGCCGTTCTCGTCGAAGTAGGCGTGGTTCCACGAGGGCATGTAGTGGCTGACGACGGTCTCGTAGCCGTGGAAGTTCGGCATGAAGCCGAGCTGTGAAAAGGTGTCGCCCTTCTCCACCGTCAGCTTCTTCGCCACGTCGGCCAGTTCGGACATCGTCTTCGGCGGCGCGGTGATCCCGGCCTTCTCGAACGCGTCCTTGTTGTAGTAGAGGCCGTAGGCGTCGGTGAGCAGCGGCAGGGCGCAGCGCTTGCCCTCGAACTGGGTGTAGTCCAGGAGGACCTTCGGGAAGGTCTTCTCCAGGTCCAGCTTCGACTTCTCGATGAACGGCTTCAGATCGGTGAAGGCGCCGGAGGAGCAGAACTTGCCGACGTTGGCCGTGGTGAAGGACGAGACCACGTCCGGCCCGTCCGAACCGCCCGCGCGCAGCGCCTGGTTGAGCTTGTCGTCGTTGATATTGCCGGAGACCTTCACCGTGATGTTCGGGTGGGCCTTCTCGAACCGGTCGATATTGTCCTGGACCGCCTTCACCTCGGCGGGCGCACTCCAGCCGTGCCAGAAGTTGATCGTGGTCTTCGCGTTCGGGTCGTCGGAGGCGCCGGCCTCGGACTGGCCGGTGCACGCGGTGGCGAGCACCGATATCGCGGCGACGGCGACAGCGGTGGTGGTGAGACGGCTGGTGCGCATGACGAAACTCCCAGGACCAGGGACGGGGAAGAGGCAGACGACGGGGGACGAGGCAGACGACGGGGAAGCGGGAAGGGCGTGGCTCAGCGCGAGGTGTCGAACACTTCGTCGCGGGTGTCGGCGAGCGCCCTCTCCAGGGCGCCGCGCAGGACGGGGGTGCGGCCGATCTCGCCGACCACCAGACGCGGCCGGGAGGCGGCCAGCTCGGCCAGCTCGGACTGGATCAGGGAGCGCAGGATCTCGCCGCCCGCCGCGACCGCCCCGCCGGAGAGCACGATCAGCCCGGGGTCCAGGACGGCGGTGACGGAGGCGAGGCCGGTGGCGAGCCGCTGGGCGTACTGGCGCAGCAGCTCGGTGAGCGCCTCGTCCTCCTCGTACGCGTCGGCCGCCCGCGCCAGCAGTTCGGCGGCGACCTTCGCGTACGGCTGCTGAGGGGTGGCGATGCCCAGCGCCTTCGCGAGCCGGGGCACCGCCTGGGCGCCCGCCAGCTCCTGGAAGCCGCCGCTGTTGGCCTTGACGACCTGCCGGACCAGCGGGGTGCCCGGCACCGGCAGGAATCCGACCTCGCCCGCGCCACCGGTGAAGCCGCGGTGCAGCCGGCCGTTGATGACGAGGGCGGCGCCCAGGCCCTCCTCGTTCCACAGCAGCACGAAGTCCTCGTGGCCGCGGGCCGCGCCGAGGCGCTGCTCGGCGACGGCGACGAGGTTGACGTCGTTCTCGTACTCCACCGGCATCGGCAGGAACGCGGCCAGCTCGTCCAGCAGGGTGGGGGAGTGCCAGCCGGGCAGGTGCGAGGCGTACCGCAGCCGCCCGGTGCCCGGGTCGAACGCGCCCGGGGTGCCGATGACGATCCGGTGGATGTCCGCGCGGGTCAGCCCCGCGTCCTTCACCGCCCCGTCCAGCGCGTCGGCGACCTGCCGCACCACACTGTCGGCGCGCCGCCCCGGCGTGGCCAGCTCGAACTGCCCGACGGTCGCCCCGGTCACGTCCGCGACGGCGGCGACGATGCGCTGCCCGTTCACGTCGAGCCCGGCGACATGGGCGGCGCGCGGATTCACCGTGTAGAGCTGCGCGCTGGGCCCGGGGCGCCCCTCGCTGGTCCCGGTGGCGACGACGAGCCCCGCCGCCTCCAGCCGGGCCAGCAGCTGGGAGGCGGTGGGCTTGGAGAGCCCGGTCAGCTTGCCGATCCGGGTCCGGGAGAGCGGCCCGTGCTCCAGCAGCAGATCGAGGGCGGCCCGGTCGTTCATGGCCCGCAGTACCCGGGGGGTGCCCGGGGTCGTTCCCGTCATCGTGGATGCACCCGCCTCTGTGAGGAGCTGCGCCGGATCTGCGCGGACTCTGTTAGGAAACTTTCCTATTCAGGGAGGACCGTAAGGTGCGGGTCGCCGACGCGTCAAGGGGCGCCCCACCGATTCGGTGGAGCGCCCCTTCTCCGGCTGACGCGTGGCTCTACGGGTGCCTGGCCGGCTCCTACTGCTTGCTCAGGTTGGCCGGGGTATCGGTGCCGTCGCCAGGGACTGCGGGGAGGTGGCGGACGCATACGCGGAAGGAGCGGCCACGCCCGCTGCCGGGTCGGCCGTGCTCCCGCCGTCCGTCTCCAGCGGCGCCGCGCCGACCATGCGGATACCGGCGTCGTCCAGCGCCTGCTTGATGCGCCAGCGCAGCTCGCGCTCCACGCCGACCGACTTGCCGGGCATCGTCTTCGCGGTCACCCGGACCGTCATCGAGTCCAGCAGCACCGCGTCCAGGCCGAGCACCTCGACCGGCCCCCACAGCTGCTCCGACCAGGGCTCTTCCTTGGCCATCGTCTCGGCGGCCGCGGTGATCGCCTTACGGACCCGTTCCAGGTCCTCGGTCGGGCGCACCGTGACATCGACCCCGGCCGTGGACCAGCCCTGACTGAGGTTGCCGATCCGCTTCACCTCGCCGTTGCGCACGTACCAGATCGCGCCGTTCTCGCCGCGCAGCTTGGTGACGCGCAGCCCCACCTCGATGACCTCACCGGAGGCCACGCCCGCGTCGATCGAGTCTCCGACCCCGTACTGATCCTCCAGGATCATGAAGACGCCGGAGAGGAAGTCCGTGACCAGATTGCGGGCGCCGAAGCCGAGCGCCACACCCGCGACACCCGCGGAGGCCAGAAGCGGGGCCAGGTTGATCTTGAAGGCGCCCAGGATCATCAGTGCGGCCGTGCCCATGATCAGGAACGAGGCCACCGAGCGCAGCACCGAGCCGATCGCCTCCGAGCGCTGGCGTCTTCGCTCGGCGTTCACCAGCAGCCCGCCCAGCGCCGTGCCCTCCACGGCCTGGGCGCTGCGGTTCATCCGGTCTATGAGGTTGGTCAGGGCGCGCCGGATCAGATAGCGCAGTGTGATCGCCACGGCGACGATCAGCAGGATGCGCAAGCCGGTGCTCAGCCAGGTGGACCAGTTCTCCTCGACCCAGCCCGCGGCGTTCCCGGCCTGTTCGGCGGCTTCGCCCAGCGAGCCGACCGGCTCGGGAGACGGGGCTGCGGCCAAGAGGACGGACAGGGTCACGACGAGGACCTCCAGGGGGACGACGGCTGGTCAATAACATTAACGAAGCCGGGGAGTGGATCGTTGCCGTCGCGGGAGGAGAGACGGGTCTCACCGGGAACACCTGTGCTGTGGCCCATCGCACAGCGCGGACGGCCGCCCTGGTGAGGCACCTGTTCGACGCCGCGGAACGGTGCGCGGGGCCCGGGGTGAGAAAAATCCTCCCGGCCCGTTACCCGTACGTGGTGGCGCTTTGACCAGGCATGAGGAGAGACTGAGATCGGATCGTCCCGGCGCGAGCCACGCGCCGCCGGCGTACAAGGAGGCATCCACCGTGCCGCACGTCCTGGTTCTCAACGCGTCGTACGAGCCGCTCGGCGTCGTACCGCTCCGCCGCGCGCTCGTCCTCGTCCTCGAGAACAAGGCCATCTGTCTTGAGGAGTCCGGCGCCTTTCTGCACAGTGCCACCCGTGCCGTGCCCGCACCCAGTGTGGTCCGGCTCAAGCGCTTCGTCCGGGTGCCCTACCGGGCCCCGTCCCGCTCACCCGCCGGGCGCTGTTCGCCCGGGACGGCGGGCGCTGCATGTACTGCGGGGCCGCCGCGACCAGCGTCGACCATGTCATTCCGCGCAGCCGCGGTGGACAGCACGCCTGGGACAACGTGGTGGCGGCCTGCCGCCGCTGCAACCACGTCAAGGCCGACCGCCATCTCCCCGAGCTGGGCTGGCGGCTGCGCCATCAGCCCGCCCCGCCGACCGGCCTGGCCTGGCGGATCATCGGGACCGGACATCGCGATCCGCGCTGGCTGCCGTATCTGCAACCGTTCGGCGCGGACGACGTGATGGCCCGGATCGACGGCGTGTCCGCCTGAGACCGGGCCTTCGTCGTCCGTGTCGTCCGTCGGCTCCCTCGTACGGCTCAGTCGTCCACGACCGCGTACGCCTCCACCGACCAGAGCGAGTAGCCGTACCGCGTGGCCCGGCTCTCGCCCTGCACCCGGACGAACCGGGTGTCCTTCGCGTCCATCCGGACCGACTCGCGGCCGCCCCGGCCCTCCGTCACGGTCGCGGCGGTCCGCCAGACGCGGCCGTCGGCGGAGACCTGTATGCGGTAGCGGGAGGCGTACGCGTCCTGCCAGCTCAGCACCACCTGGCCCAGCCGCACCGGCTTCTCCAGCTCGGTCTGCCACCAGGCGCCGTCCTCCACCGGTGAGGACCACCGGGTCTCCGGATCGCCGTCGGTGGCCGCCGACGCCGGGAAGTCCGGGGTCTCGTCGCCGGACGAGGAGGCCTTCGCCGTACGCGCCAGATCCGGGCCGCCCGTACGCGGGAAGGCCCGCACGGTCAGCGTCGACTCCTGGCCGCCGAAAGCCAGCGGCACCTCGTACTCGCCCGCCGGGGTGTCCTTCGGGACGGTGATGTCGACGGGCACCTCCGTACGCGATCCACGCGGCACGGTCGTCTCCTTCGGGACCCGCACCTCGATGCCCTTCGGGGCCTTCGCGGTGAGCTTGCCCTTGACCTCGACCGGACGCCGGCCCGCCAGCCGCGCCGCGACCCGCTGGGGTTCGCCGCCGATCTCCGCGTCGGTCTCGCCGTGCTTCAGGTCGAGCGTGGCCGCGGGCTCGTCGCCGAACCACGGCACGAGGGCCCGCACCTGCGGGGCCCCCGCCACGACGGCGGGGGCGGCGGGCAGGGTCGGGCTGAGATACGGCGGCCGGGCGCTCCGGGCGGCCTCCGGCACGGTGACCCGTACGGCGTCGGCGCGCAGCCCCTTCGCGGCGGTCTGGGTGAAGCCGCTCGGCGAGAGCCGCCCGAGCGGACGCCACCCCTCACCGGGCACATGGGCCTCCACGACCGCGTCGGCGAGGGCGGCTCCGGGCTCGGCGAGCGCCGTGACGGCCTCCACCGGGCGGGTCGCGTCCAGCCGGACCGTATAGCTGCGGGCGTCCCTGGTGACCCGGCCCGAGGCGCGGTCGGTGCCGTTCCACCCCGCGGCCACCTTCGCCGCCTTGTCCAGGAACGGGTCCAGCACCCCCTTGCCGACCGTGGCCCGGCCCGCCCCGATCTCCTCGCGCAGCGGCTCCAGGGCCAGCTGGATGCGCCAGGCGGCGGCGCCGTCCCCGGCGGCCTGGGCCTGGAGCAGGTCCACCGCCAGTTCGCCGGCCCGGCCGTAGCGGGCCAGCTGCTCGGTCCAGGGGCGCACCTCGTCGGTCAGCCGGCCCTCCGCCGGGGTCCTCAGCCGCTCGGGGGCCTGCCGCATCACCGAGAACGCCGCCCGCAGCCCGTTCGCCGCCCGGTCGCGGCGGGCGGCGTCGGCGCGGGTGCTCCAGAAGGCGTCGAACAGGGGCTGGAGGTAGGCGGACTCCTCCGCGCCCAGCACCGAGCCCGCGCTGTTCCCGGCCAGGGCCAGCAGCGCGTCCCGCGCGGCCGCGTCCCCGTCCGCCAGATCGTCGATCGCCGCCCGCCAGGACGCGGCGGGGTCGTACCCCTTCGGGTTCCAGGCGAAGTCGGCGGCGGTGAAGAGAGGGATCCGGGAGGCGGACGGCTGCTCCATCGCGTTGGCCAGCAGCGCCGCCGAACCGCTCGCCACCGCCGGGTCCCGGCCGGTGTACGGGCCGAGGAAGATGCGGTCCTGGGCGTAGTCGTTGACCGGGTAGTTGTCCATCGTCACCAGCGGGTGGCGGAACGCGGCGCGGGCCCCGGCCAGTTCACCCCCGGTGATCTTCTTCGGGACCACCCCGACACCCGTCCAGGCCACCTGCACCCGGTCGTCCAGCTCGGCCGCCAGCGCGGTGCGGTAGTCGGTGGCGCCGTCCTGGTAGAACTCCGTCGGCAGCACGGAGAGCGGGGCCGCGTCCGGGTGCCGTTCCGCCAGATGCCGGGCGAGGGCGCCCGCCACTCGGGCCTGGGCGCGGGCCGCCGCCTTCGGACCGCTGCCGAAGGTCTCGGCGTCCAGATCGCAGTGCCACTCGCTGTAGCTGACGTCCTGGAACTGGAGCTGGAAGACCCGGATGCCCAGTGCCCACATCGCGTCGATCTTCTTGGCCAGCGCCCTGACGTCCTGGTCGGATGCCATGCACATGGCCTGACCGGGCGAGACGGCCCAGCCGAGCGTGACGTGCTCGGCGCGCGCCCGCTCGGCCAGAGCCCGGAAGTCGGCCCGCTTGTCCGCGGGATAGGGCTCGCGCCAGCGCGCCAGCCGGTAGGGGTCGTCACCCGGCGCGTAGAGATAGCGGTTCTGCTTGGTGCGGCCCATGAAGGAGATCTGGGCGAGCCGCTCCTCGCGGGTCCACGGCTGTCCGTAGAACCCCTCGGCCATGCCGCGTACGGCGGTTCCCGGCCAGTCCCGGACGGTCACCCCGGCCACCGATCCGCCGACGATCAGCTGACGCAGGGTCTGGACGGCGTGGAACAGGCCGTCCCCGCCGAGCCCCTCCAGCGCGACGGTGGCCCGCCCGGCGACCTCGCCGACCGCGAGCCGGTAACCGCCCGACGGCAGATCGGCCCGGTCGGGAACGCGCAGCGCCCGCAACGCCTCGCCGGCGCCCGTGCCGCCGAGCCGGATCACGGGGCCACGGCCCGGCAGGCTCTCGTGCAGGGTCCGGACGCCCGCCGAGCGCAGCAGCGAGCGCGCCTGTTCGACGGCGTACGGATCGGCGTCCGGCGCGGCGACGAGCGTGGCCTCGGAGCCGAGCGGTACGGCGGACCCGGTGGTCCTCATGGTCTGCGGGCGGGGCCAGACGGACGGCGTCCGCGCGCTGTCGGCACGGTCGGCCGTGCCGGTGACGGGCCTGCCGGGATCGCCGGGGGCGGCCGCCGCCGACGGAGCGACGGAGACGGATCCGAGGAGTCCGCCGATCACGGCGGCGGCCACGGCCGTCGCCTGCCCTCTGCGCCCGATCCGCACGTCGCGTCCCCTTCCGTACGTACCCACTGCCGCTGGCGGGCTCCGAGCCCACCACCCGGGCGCAAGGGTGTCAATGCGCTTGGCCGTTCTGCCGGAATTGCCGGAAATCGTGATACCTCGGGCCCTGTGGGGCTGGTGTGACGGAGGGGAGTGGCTGAAAACGGCTCATACCTGCCGTACGGGGGAACGGAATGTGACCCAGGGCACGTTGTGCTCGTTGTCATAACGCCTGCATCACGTCCACGTCTGCCAGGGCGTGGCCTGGGTAGGTCTGCTGTGTCCTGTTATCCATGGCCAGGAGGCCACCATGCCCGCAGCTGCGCAGCTTCTGCTCTCCGCCCTCTCCAAACAGGTACCCACCCAGCCCGAGTCCGGGCCCCTGACCAGCGAACTTCCCCTGTCCGACGTCGCCCACCTGATCAGCGGGCCGCCGCTCGCCGATGTCCCCCTGCTGCTCGGTGAATCCTCGTTCGCCGATTCCGCGCCGCTGACCAGCGAGCCGCCGCTCGCCGATGCCACACCTCTCACGAGCGAGCCGCCGCTCGCCGCCGTCGCCCCACTGACCAGCGAGCCGACCGCACCCGGCACCGCGGGGGGCATGGAGTTCCCAGGAGTCTGAATGGGCTTGTCCCGGCTCGCCGCACTGCACGGTGTCGCCACCTCCTACTCCCCGTCGCCGGATGTCACGGTGTCCGTCCCCGACGACACGGTCATCGCCGTGCTCGCCGCGCTGGGCGTCGACGCCGGCACTCCGGCGGACGTACGGAAGTGCCTCGCCGTCGCGGAGTCCCGCTCGCGCCTGCTGCCGCCGACCGTGGTGGTCTGGGCCGGCGAGCCCCTGCCGTCCGCTCTGGCCGGCCTGCCCTCCGGCTCGACCGTCACGGTCGAGCCGGAGCCGTCCGATCCCCCGGGACACCTTGCCGCCCGCCCGCCCGCCCCGCTGAGCATGCGGGCCCGGGCGGGGGTCCCGGCCGCGGACGCCGGCGAGGGGGCCGCTCCGGCCCCGGGCGCCCCGCGTGGGGCCGCTCCCGCGTCGGGTGAGACGGCCGTCGGGGGCGCCGCCCCCGCCTGGTGGACTGCGCCGCCCCACGGAGTCCACCGCATCCACGTCCGTACGCCGGACAACCGCCGGGCCACCGCCACCCTCATTGCCGCGCCGCCCCGCGTACCGCAGCCGCCCGAGCGCACCCACGGCTTCCTGGTGCAGCTCTACTCCCTGCTCTCCGCCCGCTCCTGGGGCATGGGCGACCTCGGGGACCTGGCCGACCTCGCGGGCTGGGCCGGGCGCAGCATCGGCTCCGGGTTCGTGCAGGTCAACCCGTTGCACGCGGCCGTTCCCGGGAAGCCCACCGACCCCTCCCCGTACCGCCCCTCCTCGCGCCGCTTCCCCGACCCGGTCCACCTGCACGTCGAGTCGATCCCCGAATACGGCCATGTCCGCGACCGGGCCACCCTGGAAGACCTCCGGCAGGACGCCGCCGCCCTCAGCGAGGCCGTGCTCAACAAGGGCGCCCTGATCGACCGGGACGCCGTCTGGGAGCTGAAGCGCCAGGCCCTGGAGCTGGTCGTCCAGGTGCCCCTCACCCCCGGCCGCCGCGCCGACTACTGCGACTTCCTGGCCGAGCAGGGGCAGGCGCTGGAGGACCACGCCCTGTGGTGCGCGCTCGCCGAGGTCCACGGCCCCGACTGGCACACCTGGCCCGAGGCCCTGCGCGACCCCCGCTCCCCGGGCGCCGCCCGCGCCCGCTCCGAGCTGCTGGACCGGGTCGACTTCCACTGCCGCCTCGCCTGGCTGACCGCCGGCCAGCTCGCCGCCGCCCAGCGGGCCGCCGAGGACGCCGGGATGGACGTCGGCATCGTCCACGACCTCGCCGTCGGCGTGCATCCGGCCGGTGCCGACACCTGGTCCCAGCAGGAGGCCTTCGCCCACGGCATGTCCGTCGGCGCGCCCCCCGACGCCTTCAACGCCCGGGGCCAGGACTGGGGCCTGCCGCCCTGGCGCCCCGACGTCCTCGCCGCCACCGGTTACGCCGCCTACCGGGGCCTGCTGCGCGGGCTGCTGGCCCACGCGGGAGCCCTGCGCATCGACCACGTGATGGGTCTCTTCCGGCTCTGGTGGGTCCCCGAGGGCCGCCCGCCCACCGACGGCACGTACGTCGCTTACGACGCCGAGGCGATGCTCGCCGTCCTCGTCCTGGAGGCCCACCGGGCCGGGGCCGCCGTCGTCGGTGAGGACCTCGGCACCGTCGCCCCCGGGGTCCGCGAGGCGCTCGCCCGGCGCGGGGTGCTCGGCACGTCCGTGCTCTGGTTCGAGCGCGACTGGGACGGCGACGGCCGGCCGCTCGCCCCGGAGAAGTGGCGCCGTGACTGCCTGGCCACCGCCACCACCCACGATCTGCCGTCCACCGCCGCCCGGCTGACCGGCGATCATGTGACGCTGCGCCACCGCCTCGGTCTGCTCACCCGCTCCCTCGAGGAGGAGCTGACCGAGGACGCCACCGGCACCGCCGAATGGCTGGCTCTCCTGGCCCGGCTGCGGATGCTCCCCGAGGGCGACGGCGACGAGGAGGCCGCCGTCCGGGCCGTCCACCGCTTCCTGCGGCGCACCCCCGCCCGGATGACCGGCGTCTGGCTCCCCGACACCGTGGGCGACCGCCGCCCGCAGAATCTCCCCGGCACCTGGGACCAGTACCCCAACTGGCGGCTCCCGATCGCCGACCCCGAGGGCCATCCGGTCACCCTGGAGGAGATCACCGCCTCGCCCCGGCTGCACGCGCTGATGGAGGTCCTCGGGCCCCGAAAGCCCCGTACGGCACCCCCGGGCGAGCGCCGCCCGTAGGCGTTCGCTACGTTTGCACCGTGGACAAGAAGAACGCTATGCGCGCCGGCGTCGTTGCGGCCGGGACGACGCTGATGATGCTGCTCATGTCGGCCCCGGCGCTCGCGCTCACGCCCGACGACGGTGACGACCCGGCTCCGCGCCTGAGCGCGATCGAGACCATCGGTCTCTACGTGGTCGCGCCCATCGCCCTGTTCGTGGTGATCACGGCCCTGGTGATGGTCCTGGACAAGTCCAAGAAGCAGGTCTGACCCGCTCACGCACGACACGCTCGACGGGTGCGCCGCCGGTGAGAACCACCGCGCGGCGCACCCGTGCGTGCGGACCGGGACGGGCCCGCCCCGGCTGCGGCCCGGCCCGCCCGCGCCGGGCCGGTAGGTTGCGCCCATGACCGAGTGGGACGTCAAGAAGCTCCGCATCCTGCGCACCCTGCGCGACCGGGGCACGGTCACGGCGACCGCCGAGGCGCTCCTGATGACCCCCTCCGCGGTCTCCCAGCAGCTCACGAACCTGGCCAAGCAGCTCGGCGTGGACCTCCTGGAGGCCCAGGGCCGCCGGGTCCGCCTCACCGACGCCGCCCATCTCGTCCTGCGCCACGCCGAGGCGGTCTTCGCCCAGCTGGAGCGGGCGGAGGCCGAACTGACCGGCTATCTGCGCGGCGAGGCCGGAGAGGTCAGGGTCGCCGCGTTCTCCACCGCCGTGCCCGCCCTCGTCGTCCCCGCCGTCCGGCTGCTGCGCGCCGGGGACCGCCCGGGGCCCGACGTACGCGTCCGGGAGGCCGAGGCCGCCCAGGCGTACGACCTGCTCACCGCCGGCGAGGTGGACCTGGCCCTCTCGCTGGCCGCGCACGCGCCCACCGCCCGCGACCCCCGCTTCAGCCTCTTCCCGCTGCTCGCCGACCCGCTCGACGTGGCCCTCCCCGTCGGCCACCCGCTGGCCGACGCGCCCGGACTGCGCCTCGCGGACCTGGCCGCCGAGCGCTGGATCTTCGGCGGCTCCGGGCCCTGGTCCGAGATCACCACCGCCGCCTGCGAGGCGGCGGGCTTCGTCCCCGAGCAGGCCCACAGCGCCGCCGGCTGGACCGCGATCCTCGCCCTGGTCGAGGCGGGCATGGGCGTGGCGCTGGTCCCCCGGATGGCCGCCCGGGAGCGCCGGGAGGACGTGGTGATGCGGGTGCTGGAGGCCGACCGGCCGCGCCGCCATGTGGTGGCGGCCGTCCGGCACGGGGCGGAGAGCGGACCGGCGGTGGCGCGGGTCCTCGCGGCGCTCACCGAAAGCGCCCGATCCTTCAGTTGAACTGAAAGGTGCCTGCGGAAACTTTCGATGGACCTGATGGGTCCGGTGGCGCGAAGGTAAGGGACATGACCTTCGACGCGAGCGAGACCACATTCCAGAACCCCGAGACCGACCCCCACGCCAATGACGCCGCGCCCTACGGCGGCGGCGACCCGTACGCCGACTACCGCGAGGCCGGGGACCTCGCCTTCACCGAGCTGGTCGACCTCGCCGACCGCCGCCTGGGCGCGGGCGTGATCGCCGCCAACGACGAGTTCTTCGCCGAGCGCGAGAACCTGCTGATCCGCGAGCGCGCCGTCTTCGACCCCGAGCACTTCGGGCACAAGGGCAAGATCATGGACGGCTGGGAGACCCGCCGCCGCCGCGGCGCGGACGCCGACCACCCCTTCCCCGCCCCCGAGGACCACGACTGGGCGATCGTCCGCCTCGGCGCGCCCGGCATCATCCGCGGCCTGGTCGTGGACACCGCCCACTTCCGCGGCAACTACCCGCAGCGCGTATCCGTGCAGGCCACCTCCGTCGAGGGCGCCCCGGGCCCCGAGCAGCTGCTCGCCGACGACGTGAAGTGGGAGGAGATCCTCCCGCCCACCCCCGTGCGCGGCCACGCCGCCAACGCCTTCGCGATCACGAGCGGCCGCCGCTACACCCACATCCGCCTCTGCCAGCACCCCGACGGCGGCATCGCCCGCCTCCGCGTGCACGGCGAGGTCGTCCCGGACCCGGCCTGGCTCGCCGCGCTCGGCACCGTCGACCTGATCTCGGTCCTCAACGGCGGTACGTACGAGGACGCCTCCGACCGCTTCTACTCCTCGCCCACCCAGATCATCCTGCCGGGCACCTCCCGCAAGATGGACGACGGCTGGGAGAACCGCCGCCGCCGGGTCCGCGACACCAACGACTGGGTGCGTTTCCGCCTCCCCGCCCAGGGCGCGGTCCGCGCGATCGAGATCGACACCGCCTACCTCAAGGGCAACTCCGCCGGCTGGATCGCCCTCCAGGGCCGCAACGGCGACACCGGCGAGTGGTTCGAGATCCTCCCGCGCACTCGCCTCCAGCCCGACACCCCGCACCGCTTCGTGCTGCGCGCCCAGGCCGTCGTCACCCACGTCCGCCTCGACGCCTTCCCCGACGGCGGCGTGGCCCGGATGCGGCTGCACGGCACCCTCACGGAGTCCGGCGCGGCCGAGCTGACCCGCCGCTACGAGGAGTCGGGCGCGTAGCCCGTGAAGCCTCCCGGCGGCCCCCGGTTCCCGCCCGGCGGACGGTTGCGCATCAGCGCCCGCCCGCCGGGCGGTTTCCAACGGACCCGGCGGCTCAGGCCGCGTACGCCGTGAAGCGCAGCGTCTTGGCCAGCACCCGCCAGGTCACCCAGGCGAACGCCCGGTTCACCCCGTTGCAGAAGGCCTCCCCCGTGCAGTCGGTGGGCCGGTCCTGCCAGGCCCGGACCGTCATCGTGTGGAAGCCGAGGGTCCGCGAGAACGCGAAGCGGATGTGCATGCCCCGGCCCAGCTGGTGGCCCGGCAACGTGTTGATCTGGAAGAAGTCGTCCCCGATGTACTCGACCTCGACCGGGTTGCCGCCCAGCAGCTCGCAGCGCGCCCCCGCCCGGATCCGCCCCGCACACCCGCCGCTGACGGGGAAGAGCCAGAAGTGGTCGGTCAGCTGCCGTCGTACGGCGTCCGGCCCGGTGAACGGGTGGAGTCCCAGGGTGTAGCCGTACGTGTAGAGGTCGTAGCAGCCCGCCGGACCGGCCCGGCAGTCGGCGGCGGGAGACACGGCGGCGGGCGCGGGGGAGGGGCCCGTCAGCAGCCCCGCGCACAGCGCCAGCGCGACCGGCACGGCGGCGGCGAAGCCGGGCATCCGGACCCTCCCGTGGCCTGCGACCGAAGCATCATGCGACGACCCTTCGGACCGTAGGCCACGGGAGCCCCACCCGCGCGCGGGCGTACGGCAAAAGCGTCTTGGGGTACGGCAAACGCGCGAGCGCACGGCGAACGCAGACGGGCGTACGCCGGAGGGGCGCCCCCTCCGCCGCAGCGAAGCAGACGCCCCTCCGGGTGCACGGATCAGGCCGTGGCCGCCGCCGCGTCCGCCGCCTGGGCCTTCAGGGCGCGCTCCACACCGGACCGCGACTCCGACATCAGCCGGCGCAGGGCCGCACCCGGCTCGGCCGAGGCCAGCCACGCGTCGGTGGCGTCCAGGGTCTCCTGCGAGACCTGGAGGGCCGGGTAGAGGCCCACGATGATCTGCTGGGCCATCTCGTGGCTGCGCGAGTCCGAGACCTCCTTCACCGAGGCGAAGTACTTCTCCGTGTACGGAGCCAGCAGCTCACGCTGGTCCGGCTGGACGAAGCCGGAGATGACCGCCTCCTGGAGCGAGTTGGGCAGCTCCCCGGAGTCCACGACCGCGGCCCACGCCTGGGCCTTGGCCTCCTCGGACGGCTGGGCCGCCCGCGCGGACGCCGCGTGGCGCTCGCCCGCCGCCGTCTTGTCCCGCTCGTACTCGGCGGCGATCTCCTCCTCGTCCAGCAGCCCGGCCGCCGCCAGCCGCTGCACGAACGCCCACCGCAGTTCGGTGTCGACGGCCAGGCCCTCGATCGACTCGGTGCCGTCCAGCAGCGACTGGAGCAGGTCCAGCTGCTGCGGGTTACGGGCCGTGGCCGCGAAGGCGCGGGCCCACGCCAGCTGGTGGTCGCTGCCCGGCTCCGAGGCGCGCAGGTGCGCCAGCGTCGCGTCGGTCCACTGGTTGAGCGCGCCCTCACGGGTCTCCGGGGCCGCGTACAGGTCCAGCGCCAGCTTCACCTGACGGTGCAGCGACTGGACGACGCCGATGTCCGACTCCTTGCCGATGCCCGAGAGCACCAGCGAGAGGTAGTCACGGGTCGCCAGCTCGCCGTCACGGGTCATGTCCCACGCCGAGGCCCAGCACAGGGCGCGCGGCAGCGACTCGGCGAAGTCGCCCAGGTGCTCGGTGACGACCCGCAGCGACTCGGCGTCCAGGCGGACCTTCGCGTACGACAGGTCGTCGTCGTTGAGCAGGACGACCGCCGGACGGGCCTTGCCCACCAGGGCGGGCACGTCGGTGCGCTCGCCGTCGACGTCCAGCTCGATCCGGTCGGAGCGCACGAGCTTGCCGTCCGCGTCGAGGTCGTAGGCGCCGATGGCGATCCGGTGCGGGCGCAGCGTCGGCTCGCCCTTGGCGCCGGCGGGCAGCGCCGGGGCCTCCTGGAGCACGGTGAAGGAGGTGATGACGCCGTTCTCGTCGGTCGTGACCTCCGGGCGCAGGATGTTGATCCCGGCCGTCTCCAGCCACGCCTTCGACCAGGTCTTCAGGTCGCGTCCGGAGGTCTTCTCCAGCGCGCCCAGCAGGTCGGAGAGGCGGGTGTTGCCGAAGGCGTGCGCCTTGAAGTACGCCTGCACGCCCTGGAAGAACGCGTCCTTGCCGACGTACGCCACGAGCTGCTTGAGCACCGAGGCACCCTTGGCGTACGTGATCCCGTCGAAGTTGACGAGGACGTCGTCCAGGTCGCTGATGTCCGCCATGATCGGGTGCGTGGACGGCAGCTGGTCCTGCCGGTACGCCCAGGTCTTCATGGAGTTGGCGAACGTGGTCCAGGAGTGCGGCCACTTCGAGCCCGCCGCGTCCGCCTGGCAGGCGATCGAGGTGTAGGTGGCGAACGACTCGTTGAGCCAGAGGTCGTTCCACCACTCCATGGTCACGAGGTCGCCGAACCACATGTGGGCCAGCTCGTGCAGGATCGTCTCGGCGCGGACCTCGTACGCCGCGTCCGTCACCTTGGAGCGGAAGACGTACTGGTCGCGGATGGTGACCGCGCCCGCGTTCTCCATGGCGCCCGCGTTGAACTCCGGGACGAAGAGCTGGTCGTACTTGGCGAACGGGTACGCGTAGTCGAACTTCTCCTGGAACCACTCGAAGCCCTGCCGGGTCACGGCGAAGATGTCGTCCGCGTCCAGGTACTCCGCCAGCGAGGGGCGGCAGTAGATGCCGAGCGGGACGGTCTGGCCGTCCTTCTCGTACGTGCTGTGCACCGAGTGGTACGGGCCGACGATGAGGGCCGTGATGTACGTGGAGATACGCGGCGTCGGCTCGAACGTCCAGACGTCGTCCTTCGGCTCCGGCGTCGGCGAGTTCGAGATGACCGTCCAGCCGGAGGGAGCCTTCACAGTGAACCGGAAGGTCGCCTTCAGGTCCGGCTGCTCGAACGAGGCGAACACCCGGCGGGCGTCCGGCACCTCGAACTGCGTGTACAGATAGGCCTGCTCGTCGACCGGGTCGACGAACCGGTGCAGGCCCTCACCGGTGTTGGTGTACGAGCAGTCGGCGACGACCTTCAGCTCGTTGGCGCCCTCGCGCAGCCCGGCCAGGGCGATCCGTGAGTCACGGAACACGGCGGCGACGTCCAGCGCCTCACCGTTGAGCACGGCCTCGTGGACGGCCGGGGCGACCAGGTCGATGAAGGTCTCCGCACCGGCCTCCGCGGAGTCGAAGCGCACGGTGGTCACGGACCGGTAGGTGCCGCCCTCCTGCGCTCCGGAGAGGTCGAGATCGATCTCGTACGCGTCCACGGTCAGCAGGCGCGCCCGCTCCTGTGCCTCTTCGCGGGTCAGATTCGTGCCAGGCACGCGGTCATCTCCTAGGTGTGCGACTTGATATGCGGCGTTTCCGGCCATCCTTCCACGTACCGCGCCCCCAGCGCGATGTCCGTTTTCCGCCGGACGCGGACGGCGCCGGGGGACAGGCTCGAACCATGACCGGATACCAGCCCCGCCCCATCGACCCCGCCGCCCTCGCCGAACTCCGCGCCATCGACGACGCGGGCCACCCTTGCGCCCCGTACCGGGAGACAGGGACCGGCGCACCCCTCCGCTGCTGCCTGCGCGGCAGCGAGCCCGGAGAGCTCATCGCCCTCGTCTCCTACGCCCCGCTGCGCCGCTGGGCCGCCGCGACCGGGGTGAGCCCGGGGGCGTACGACGAGCAGGGCCCGGTCTTCATCCACGCCGAGGCGTGCGCGGGCCCGGACCCGGAGCGCGCGGGCTACCCGTTCTCGCGCCCCGGCGCCCTGCGCACGGTCCGCCGCTACGACGCCCACGGCCGGATCGTCGGCGGCCGGCTCCTGGAGATCCCGGCCGAGGAGGCGAAGGGGTTCGACGCGGCCCTGGACGAGGCGTTCGCGGACCCGGAGGTGGCGCTGGCGCATGTGCGGGCCGTGGAGTTCGGGTGCTTCCACTTCGAGGTGCGGCGACCCTGAGGCGGGCATGGGGAAGGGGCGGCCGCCGGTGTGCCCGGCGGCCGCCCCTTCCCGTGCGCGCACGCGGTGCGAGGGCCGCGCGTCAGCCCTTCAGCTCGGCGGCCACCAGCTCCGCGATCTGCACGGTGTTCAGCGCCGCGCCCTTGCGGAGGTTGTCGTTGGAGACGAACAGCGCGAGGCCGTGGTCCACCGTCTCGTCCACCCGGATGCGGCCGACGTAGGAGGCGTCCTTGCCCGCCGCCTGGAGCGGGGTCGGGATCTCGGACAGCTCGACGCCCTCGGCGTCCTTCAGCAGCTCGTAGGCGCGCTCGACGCCGATCGGGCGGGCGAAGCGGGCGTGGATCTGGAGCGAGTGGCCGGTGAAGACCGGGACCCGGACGCAGGTGCCGGAGACCTTCAGCTCCGGGATCTCCAGGATCTTGCGGGACTCGTTGCGGAGCTTCTGCTCCTCGTCCGTCTCGAACGAGCCGTCGTCCACGATCGAGCCGGCCAGCGGCAGCACGTTGAAGGCGATCGGGCGCTTGTAGACACCGGGCTCGGGGAAGTCCACGGCCTCGCCGTCGTGGACCAGCCTCTCGGCGTCGGCGACGACCTTGGAGGTCTGGCCGTGCAGCTCGGAGACCCCGGCGAGCCCGGAACCGGAGACGGCCTGGTAGGTGGCGACGGTCAGCGCTTCGAGACCGGCCTCGTCGTGCAGCGGGCGCAGCACCGGCATCGCGGCCATCGTGGTGCAGTTCGGGTTGGCGATGATCCCCTTGGGGCGGACCTTCGCCGCGTGCGGGTTGACCTCGGAGACGACGAGCGGGACCTCGGGGTCCTTGCGCCAGGCGGAGGAGTTGTCGATCACCACGGCGCCCTGGGCGGCGACCTTCTCGGCCAGCGCCTTCGAGGTCGCGCCGCCGGCGGAGAACAGCACGATGTCCAGACCCGTGTAGTCGGCCGTGGAGGCGTCCTCGACGGTGACGGCGGAGCCCTGGAAATCGATCGTGGAACCCGCGGACCGGGCGGAGGCGAACAGCCGCAGCTCGTCGACCGGGAAGTTGCGCTCGGCCAGGATGCTGAGCATGACTGTGCCGACCTGACCGGTGGCGCCGACGATTCCGACCTTCACGAGGACTCCTCTGTTCTGTACACCTGTGCGTCTGTGCGGTCCGTATGCCGCACCATGATGCGTATGTCCCGGCCCGCCTTGTCCAATCCATTGTCCGACCTGCGGACTCTTCCCGCGAGGACCGCAGAATCCGCCATGCCCGTGCCCGCGTGGGAAAACATCTGCGGCGGCCTGCGCGGACTGTGACGAGGAACACGCACAGCGGGGCGGGTGCTCGTGAGAGCGCCCGCCCCGCCGTCGTATCGCAGGGATCCGTTACGGCGTGACCTTCTCGATCACGACGCTGCCGGTGCCCGCGGCGGTGCCGCGCGCGTTGACCAGCTGGACCTCACCGAAGAACTGACGGCCCTCGGGAGCCGCCCCGGCGACCACGACCTCGGCGCCGACCTCGGCGGACGCGCCGTTGGCGAGGTTCACCGCCTTGGTGGCGTCGACCTTGATCGTGCCGAGCGACGCCGCGTAGTACACGTCGCGGTAGTCGTACGTGGTCGACCCGGCCGGGACCGAGTAGCCCTCGACGATGACCGTGTACGTGCCCGCAGCGGGCTTCACCAGGCTGACCGCCTCCTCGGAACCGGCGGTGGTGCCGCTGCCGACCTGCGTGGCGCCCCGGAAGACGTACAGGTCGAGGTCGGCGTTGGCGTCCGACGTACCGCCGATGGCGAAGTCGAGCTTCTCGACGCCCGCACCGATGGTCACCGTGGTCTCACGGGTCTGACCCGTGGAGATCGACGGCTTGTCCACCTTGGCCGAGCCGAGCGAACCGCCCCGGAGCTTGCCCTGGAGGGCGGCGGCGGTGTTGGTGACCTTCCAGTCCACCGCGGCCGGGGCGCCGATCTTCGCCTCGGCGATGGTGCGCACCGCCGGGTCGAAGGTCGCGCCGAGCAGCGAGACATCCAGCTTGTACGGGTTGTCCAGCAGCGGCGACGTACGGCGCGACTCGACCTCGATCTCCCACACGCCGGGCTGCGGGTCCTTGTAGGAGCGCACGTCCGGGCGGCAGGTGTTGGCCGGGTTCTCGTAGTTCGGGTAGCAGTTGATCGTGGAGGTCGGGTCGACCGGCGTTCCGTACGGGTGCAGGGCGATGAACCGGGTCTGGCTGCCCGAGCGCAGCGCGCTGAGGGCGACCTCAAGGGTCTTCGCGCCCTCCGGCACGTTCACGAAGTACGACGTCGTGCCGTTGCGCTGCACCGAGCCGGACGCCTTGTAGGCGAAGCCGGGCTGCTCCAGCTCGTGGGCGATGACGACCGTGGTCATGATCTGGTGGTCGACACCCGAGGTCTTCTTGTCGTCGACCTGGAGGATGGCGCTGTGCACCCCGGCGGTCTTCGCCTTGGCCTTGACCTTCAGCTTGACCGGCGTGTCGAGCGGCAGCGAGACGTACTGGGGGCTGCTGAGATCGAAGGTGCCGTCGTTGTTCTTCCACGTCAGCTTGTGCTGGACGTCGCGGTCCGGGCCCGTGGTGCGGGTGACGACGACGTCGTAGACCTTGGACTCGCCGACCTTCAGGCCGCCCTCGCGGTCGTAGAGGCCGGTGCCGAAGCCCGGGTCCTTGAGCGCGAAGTCGATCGCGGTGTCGACCGGGGCCTTCACCGAGAACTCGTGGGCGGGCTTGCCCTGCTTGTTGATCTGCTTCCAGGCCTTGACGATGTTGATCAGACCGGAGCCCTGGACGTGCGCGGGCACGTCCTTGATGTGGCCCGCGGTGCTGGTCAGCGCGGTACGCAGGTCGGCCGGGGGAAGCTCGATGCCCTTCTGCTTCGCCTTCGACAGCAGCAGCGCGGCCGCGCCCGCGGCCTGCGGGGAGGCCATCGAGGTGCCCTGGAGCATGGAGTAGCCGGCCGGCAGGTCGTAACCCGCCTCCTTGACCGGACCGCCCGGCGCCCAGGTCTGGGTGGTGTTGATGGACGCACCCGGCGCCGAGATGATCGGCGTGAAGCCGCCGTCCTCACGCGGACCGCGCGAGGAGAAGGGCAGCATGTCGTACTTCTTGGTGACGTGGGAGCCGTAGTTGGCCGCCCACGTCTCCTTGGAGATCGACGCGCCGACCGAGATCACGTGGTCGGCGAGCGACGGGTCGCCGATCGTGTTGAGACCCGGACCGCTGTTGCCGGCCGAGATGACCAGCTGCACGCCGTAGATGTCGACGAGCCGCTTGTACAGCTCGGCGCGCGCGTTGTTGCCGTCGTTCAGCGGCGGCAGGCCGCCGATCGACATGTTGACGATGTCGACGCCGCGGTTGACGACGAGGTCGATCATGCCCTCGGTCAGCGCGATGTTGGTGCAGCCGCCGGACCAGGTGCAGGCACGCGAGGAGACGATCTTGGCGCCGGGGGCGGCACCGTTCATCTCGCCGCCGAACAGCCCGTTGGCCGCGGTGATGCCCGCGACGTGCGTACCGTGCGAGCCCTCGATGACACCGATGTTGACGAAGTCGGCCTTGGCGCCGGCCGAGTTGTAGGTGACGCCCTTGCGGGTCTCGACGACGAACGGGATGCGCTCGACGACCGGGGTCCGCGGGTCGTCCTCGCCGAAGTAGGAGACCTGGAACTTCTCCTTGTACGGCTTGAGGACCTTGTCGTCGGAGAAGTCCGCGTTGTTGTTCAGGTCGACCCGCGTGGTGCCGGTGACCGGGTCGTACAGCACGCCCCAGACGTCGGTGGTGTCACCGTCGCGGTTGAGGTCGCCCGCCATGTCGCCGCCGGTGGTGGCCGACTCGGCGAACGTGGCGAACTTGTAGCTGCCCGCCGGGGCCGCGTACGTCTTGCCGCCGGCCGTGAACGTCGGGCCGCTGACCGACTGGCTCATCCGCAGCCAGGTGCCGTCGCCGTCGCTCACCGGGTCGGTGGCGGTCACCCAGTCGACGATCTTGCGCTCGCCGGTGGTGGTCTTCTTCAGGGCCGGGTGACCGAGGTCGACGCCGGAGTCCAGGATGCCGATGGTGATCCCGCGGCCGTCGGCCTTCGGGTTCTTCGCGACGAAGTCGACCGCGCCCGTCTCGAACGACGGGTTGTACGGGTTCTTCGCCGGGGTCTTCTTGTTCGGCGCCGCGTAGCTGCCCGTCGCCTTCGTCTGCTTGGCCCCGGCGGCCCGGTCGCCCTTGGGCGTCGGGTCGTCCAGCTTGATCTCCTGCTTGAGATCGATGCCGAGCACGGAGGAGAGCTTGGAGGCCGCCTTGATGGTGGACTCGGCGCTCTTCGTCGGAACCGTCGCCCGGACGTAGCCGAGCTTGTCGTAGGTCTGGCCGAGCACGGAGCCCTTGACGGCGTCCAGCTGCTTGCTGACCTGCTCGGTCGCCCCGGGGGCGGTGGCGACCATCATGGTGATGTTCTTCTCGCCCTTGGCCTCGGCCTTCGCCAGGACGTCGGCGTCGGCCTTGCCGAGCTTGTCGCCCCGGTCGCTCGTGGCGGCCGGTTTGACGGGGGCCGGAGCCGGGTCGTCGACGGCGAACACCGGAGCGGCACCGGTGGCGGTGAGAGCGGCCACGAGGCCGGCCGCGGCCGCTATGCGGGCCGCTCGTCTCGCGCCCGGTATGGAACTGGGGGATTCCTTGGTCATCAGCATCCCTGTAAGTGAAAGAGAGAGTCCGGAATTCGGTACCGGATGACCGCTCACCCTGTCGTAAATGACAGAGGTTTGTGGAGAGTTGACGGAGACGAGTTGGCGACATGGCACAGATCCGCCACTGGGGGCAATGCGCCACCAGGGACGAATGAGGTGAAAGCATCCGTGGGAGGCGTGCGTTCGAGCCCCGTGGTCCGGACCAGCGCCGGACCGCCGCCCCGGCGCGGAGGGCCTCGCTCCGGGTGCCCCGTTCCGGCTCCCCCGCCCGCCGCGACAGCACGCGCGGGCCCGCTCAGCGCGGCAGCACCATCACGTACGCGGCCGGCTCCCGGTCAGCGGCCGCCATCAGCGCCGTCCGCACCACCGTGGCCTGCTGGTCGAGCGCCTCGCGCAGCTTCCTCGGCGTGAGGTGGACGACCGTGACCCCGAGCCGCTCCAGATGCTCCCGCTTCGCGGCGTACGCGGACCACTGCGGGTCCTCCTGGGCCCGGCCGCCCCGCCGGCCGGGCACGCCGTACCGGGGTGCCCGGGAGTCCAGCTCCACCGCCACCGCGTGATCGGGCCAGTAGGCGTCGACCCCGCCGAGATCCGGCCCGCCCGGCAGCCGCAGCTCCACGTTCCACACCGGCTCCGGCAGCCCGTGCTCGCGCACCATCGCGTACAGCCGCGCCTCCGCCACGGCCCGCCCCTCGGCCAGAAGCGCGTCCACCGCGGCCACCACGGCGGGCCGACCCAGGAGTTTCGCCTCGCTCAACTCACGTACCACTGCGGCCGGTTCGCAGTGCCCGTCACGTACCGCCTCGGTCAGCAGCCGTCGGACGTCCGCCGCGTCGGCCGTGGCCGCCACCGCGTCCGCGAGCGCCCGCTCCACCGGGGCGACGGGCACCTCGCCCACCCGCACCGGGCCCGGCATCGAGGCGGTCCGCAGCACCTCCACGAACCGGGTGGACCGCAGCCGCCGGGTACGGGGGACCAGCACGTCGATCCGGTGCAGCGCGCCCAGCTCCCCGGCCGAGGCGAAGCCGTGCAGCGCGAGCGCGGCGACCCCGGTGACCATCGCCTCCCCGTACCCCGCGTCCGCGGCGCCCGCCGCGGCCCGTCGCGCGGAGACCGGCGGCCGCCCCGCGTACAGCAGCGCCCCGTGCAGCCGCTCCTGGCCGGTGGGCGGGCCCGGGTGCAGCAGATAGACCCCGGGCAGCAGGTGCTGCCAGGGGCCGCCGGGCAGGCACTGTGCCGACGTCTGCGCGGCGGACACGCCCCGCGCCCTCAACTGGGCGGCGGACAGGACACGCTGCGTTACGTCATCGGCGGGGAGGGGGAGGTGCGGGAGACGGGCGGAGAGCGGGGTGTTCTGGGTCATGTCCCGGGGTTTCCCGCCCGCGGAGGGGGTCCTAACCCCTGTTACACGTCCGTCGACATTCCCGGACAACGCCGTCCTGAAGTACGGACGTTCGACAACCGAAAAGGGCCGTCGCGCCGGGAATCGGGGAGGGGCGCGCCGGGCGGGTGTACGAGCGCCGCTTTCACACCGAACGCACGCCCCGCCCGAGCGCCCCTCGATCACGCCCCTCCGGTCACCCCGCGACCGGCCCGAGCGCCCGTGCTCAGGCCGCGGCCCGGTCGCACTCCTGCCCGCGCAGCGCCCGCGCGAGATCGTCCCGGGCCTCCAGCACCAGCCGCCGGAGCGCCGGGGCCGCGTCCTCGTGCCGGCCGAGCCAGTCGTCGGTCGCCGCGAGGGTCGCGGGGCTGTCCTGGAGACCGGGGAACATCCCCTGCACCACATGCATGCCGATCTGGATGGACCGCTCCGCCCAGATCCGCTCGATCACCTCGAAGTAGCGCTTGGCGTACGGGGCCAGCAGCTCCCGCTGCGAAGACTGCTCGAAGCCCGAGATGGTCGCCTCGACCAGCGCGTTGGACAGCTTGTCCGACTCGACGACCGCCGCCCACGCCTGCGCCTTCACCGCCTCCGACGGCCGCGAGGCCAGACACCGTACGTGGTGACGCTTGCCGGACGCCGTGTCGTCGCGGGCCAGTTCGGCGTCGATCGCCGCCTCGTTCGCCACCCCGTGCGAGGCGAGCGGGGAGAGGAAGGCCCAGCGCAGCTCCTGTTCGACGTCGAGACCGTCGATCCGGGCCGTGCCGTCCAGGAGCCCGCCCAGCAGCTGGAAGTCCTCCTCGGACGAGGCGACCGCCGCGAAGAAGCGGGCCCAGGCCAGTTGGTGCTGGCTGCCCGGCTCGGCGGCCCGCAGCTCGCGCAGAGCGCCTCCGGCCAGCGCCCGGCCGCCCTCCTCGCGCCAGTCGGGGGCCGCGTAGTTGACCAGCGCGGACTGCGCCCACGCGTGCAGCATCTGGAGGACGCCGATGTCGCTCTCGCGCCCGGCGAACGCCAGCACCAGCGCGACGAAGTCACGGGCCGGCATCAGGGCGTCCCGGGTCAGGCCCCACAGGGCCGACCAGCACAGGGCGCGGGCCAGCGGGTCCGTGATCTCGCCGAGGTGGTCGCGGAGCGTGGCCAGCGACCCCTCGTCGAAGCGGACCTTGCAGTACGTGAGGTCGTCGTCGTTGACCAGGATCAGATCGGGCCGCTCGGAGCCGGCCAGCGCCTCCACCACGGTCCGCTCGCCGGCCACGTCCACCTCGGCGCGCGCGTACCGCGTCAGCTCGCCCTCGGGCGTACGCCGGTACAGGCCGACCGCGACCCGGTGCGGGCGCAGTTCCGGGTGCGAGGCGGCGGCCTCCTGGACGACGGCCAGCTCGGTGAGGACGCCCGCCGCGTCGTACGCGGGCACCGGGGTGAGCGTGTTGACGCCCGCCGTCTGGAGCCAGGAACGCGACCAGGCGGTCATGTCCCGGCCCGAGGTCTCGGCCAGCACCGACAGCAGGTCCCCGAGCCTGGTGTTGCCGTACGCGTGCTGCTTGAAGTAGCGCCGCGCGCCCTCCAGGAACGCGTCCCGCCCCACGTACGCCACGAGCTGCTTCAGCACGGAGGCGCCCTTGGCGTACGTGATCCCGTCGAAGTTCAGCTTGGCGTCCTCCAGGTCACGGATGTCGGCCGTGATGGGGTGCGTGGAGGGCAGCTGGTCGGCGCGGTAGGCCCAGGCCTTGCGGTTGTTGGCGAAGGTGACCCAGCCGTTGGTGAAGCGGGTCGACTCCACCATCGAGAAGGAGCCCATGAAGTCCGCGAAGGACTCCTTCAGCCACAGGTCGTCCCACCACTCCATGGTGACCAGGTCGCCGAACCACATGTGCGCCATCTCGTGCAGGATGACGTTGGCCCGCCGCTCGTAGGCCGCCGAGGTGACCTTGCCGCGGTAGATGTACTCCTCGCGGAAGGTGACCATGCCCGGGTTCTCCATGGCCCCGAGGTTGTACTCGGGCACGAACGCCTGGTCGTACTTTCCGAAGGGGTACGGGTAGTCGAAGTTGTCGTGGAAGAAGTCCAGGCCCTGCTTGGTGACCAGGAAGACGTCGTCCGCGTCGAAGTGCTTGGCGAGCCCCTTGCGGCACATCGCGCCGAGCGGGATGTCCAGCGTGGTGCCGTCGGCGAACGTACGGCTGTAGTGGTCGCTCACGTAGTGGTACGGACCGGCGACGACGGCGGTGATGTAGGTGGAGATCGGCTTGGTCTCCGCGAACCGCCACACCCCGCCCTCCCGCGACTCCTCGGCCCCGTTGGACCAGACCCGCCAGCCCTGCGGAGCGGTGACCTCGAAGCGGTAGGGGGCCTTGAGGTCGGGCTGCTCGAAATTGGCGAAGACACGGCGGGCGTCGGCCGGCTCGTACTGCGTGTAGAGGTAGACCTCGCCGTCCTCCGGGTCGACGAAGCGGTGCATGCCCTCGCCGGTCCGGCTGTACGCGCAGCGGGCGTCGACCACGAGGACGTTCTCGCCCTCCAGGAGCCCGTCCAGGGCGACCCGCGTCCCGTCGAACACGACCGCCGGGTCCAGGGCCTTCCCGTTCAGTGTCACGGCGTCCACACCCGGCGCGACCAGGTCGGCGAAGGTCGACGCGCCGGCCCGGACGGAGCGGAACCGGATGGTGGTGAGTGACCGGAACGTCAGCGGGCCGCCGTCCCCGTCGGCCCCCTCGGGCCGGCCGACGGCGGACCGCAGGTCGAGAGCGACCTCGTATCCGTCGACGGTCAGCAGCTCGGCCCTCTTCTGGGCCTCGTCGCGGGACAGGTTTTCACCGGGCACGGGCACTCCTTCGTGACGCGCGTCTTGTGTCGTGTTCGAACCCATTGATCCTTGCATGCGTTCTCGCGCGGCAGCAGGCAGGGAATGGGCCGCCCCGGGAGACGTTCTCGTTCGAAGGCGAACACGCCCTTCGTGTGTCGCGCCCCGCTGTGGAACACGCCCTTCAGAGGAGAGACATGTCCGAGAACACCCCGGCGAACGGCAGGACCCCGGTCGACTTCTGGTTCGACCCGCTCTGCCCCTGGGCGTGGATGACCTCGCGCTGGATGCTGGAGGTGGAGAAGGTCCGGGACGTCGAGGTCCGCTGGCACGTGATGAGCCTGGCCGTCCTGAACGAGGACAAGCTGGACGAGCTGCCCGAGGAGTACCGGGACATGCTGGCGAACCAGGCGTGGGGCCCGGTCCGGGTCGTCATCGCCGCCCAGCAGCTCCACGGCGACGACGTGGTCGGCCCCCTCTACACCGCGCTCGGCACCCGCTTCCACAACAACGGCGAAGGCCCCACCCGCGAGGCCGTGGCCGCCGCGCTGAAGGACGTCGGCCTGCCCGCCGACCTCGCGGGGTACGCCGACAAGGACACGTACGACACCGAGCTGCGCGCCTCCCACCAGGAGGGCATCGACAAGGTCGGCCAGGAGGTCGGCACCCCGGTCATCGCGGTCCCCGGCGCGGACGGCGAGCAGGTCGCCTTCTTCGGCCCGGTCGTGACCCCCGCACCCAAGGGCGAGGAGGCGGCGAAGCTCTGGGACGGCACGCTGCTGGTCGCGTCCATCCCCGGCTTCTACGAGATCAAGCGGACCCGGACGCAGGGCCCGATCTTCGACTGACGCGACCCGTGGACTGACGCGCCGGTATCCGCGTGGGGGAGACTGCCCCCATGCGGATACGCGCGGGCGAGGCGGCCGAGGCCGCCGCACTGACGAACCTGGCTCTGCGGTCGAAGGGCCACGGGAAGTACGACGCGAAGTTCCTGGCCGCCTGCCGCGAGGAGCTGACGATGCGCCCTGCGGAGGTGGCGGCGCGGCGGGCGGCGGTGGCCGAGGAGGACGGCAGGATCCTGGGCTTCACCACCCTGGACGGAGAGCCGCCGGAAGGCGCGCTCGGCATGATGTTCGTCGAGCCGGACACCATCGGCAGGGGCGTCGGGCGACGCCTGTTCACCCACACGGTGGACGAGGCGCGCCGCCTGGGCTTCACACGCCTCACCATCGACGCCGACCCCCACGCGGAGCCGTTCTACCGGGCCATGGGCGCGGTCCGGATCGGCGCCACGCCGTCCGGCTCCATCCCGGGCCGCGAGCTGCCGCTGCTGGAGGTCGTCCTGGTCTGAAGGGCCCCACGAGCCCCTGTGCCGCGGGGCGTTGTCAGTGATGCGCCGTACGGTGAGGAGCATGCGAATCTCACCGGAAATGATCACGATCGACTGCGCCGACCCCCAGACACTGGCCGCCTGGTGGGCCGAGGCGCTCGGCGTCGAGGACCTCCAGGACTACGACGCGTTCGTCGTCCTCGCGGCCACCCCGCTGGTCCTCGGCTTCCAGCGGGTGCCCGAGCCCAGACCCGGCAAGAACCGGGTCCACATCGACTTCGCCTCGCCCGACCGCCCGGCCGACGTGGAGCGCCTGGCGAAGCTGGGCGCGACGGTCGTCGGCGAGCAGTCGATGCAGGGGATGACCTGGACGGTCCTCAAGGACCCGGAGGGCAACGAGTTCTGTCTGGCGGACGCCGGCAGCCACTGACGGCTCCCGGGGCCCGGCGCCGCGCGGGCCCCGGGGTCGGCCGACCCCGGGGATCCGCTGACCCGTCCCCGGGTTCCCGCTACTGCATTCCCAGCACCTGCTCCAGCGGATCGATCAGGAAGTACACGAGGAAGAGCGCCGCGGTCCCCCACAGCAGCCAGTGGACCTCGCGCGCCTTGCCCAGGCACGCCTTGATGACCACGTAGGCGACGAAGCCGGCGCCGATGCCGTTGGTGATCGAGTAGGTGAACGGCATGACGACGACGGTGAGGAAGGCCGGGATGGCGACGTCGTAGCGGTCCCAGTCGATGTGCTTGACCTGGGTCATCATGAGGAACCCGACCACCACGAGGGCGGGGGCCGCCGCCTGCATCGGCACGATGGTCAGCACGGGCGTGAGGAACAGGGCGAGCGCGAACAGCCCGCCGGTGACCAGGTTGGCGAAGCCGGTGCGGGCCCCTTCGCCGACACCCGCCGCGGACTCGATGTAGGTGGTGGCCGACGACGAGGACGTGGCGCCACCGACGACGGCGGCAGCCCCGTCGATCAGCAGGACGCGGCCGAGACCGGGCACCTGGCCGCGCTCGTCGAGGAGACCGGCCTCCGCCGTGACACCCACGACGGTGCCCATCGTGTCGAAGAAGTCGGACAGGATCAGGGTGAAGATGAGCAGGACGACCGTCAGCACGCTGACCTGACCGAACGACCCGAGCAGGTCGAACTGGAACAGCAGCCCGAAGTCCGGCGCGGCGACGGGGTTGCCGGGGATCGAGGGCGACGTGAGGCCCCAGGCCTTGATGTCGGCGATCTCGTTGATGACGATGGCGACGGCGGTCATCAGGACGATGCTGATGAGGATCGCGCCCTTCACCTTCCGGGCGACCAGGACGATCGTCAGGAGCACGCCGAGGCAGAAGACGAGCATCGGCCAGCCGGTGAGCGTGCCGGTCCCGAGCTGGACGGGCACGGTGGAGTTCGCGGCGTCGGGGATGCGGGTGACGAACCCGGCGTCCACGAAGCCGATGAAGGCGATGAACAGACCGATGCCGACGCTGATCGCCTGCTTCAGGGGCTGTGGGATGGCGTGCATGATCGCCTCACGCAACCCGGTCACCACCAGGACACAGATCAGCAGCCCCTCGAGCACGATGAGCCCCATCGCGTCTTCCCAGCTCATCAGGGGCGCGATCTGGAAGGCCACGACGGCGTTGATGCCCAGACCCGCCGCCAGGGCCAGCGGCAGGTTGCCGCCCACACCCATGATCAGCGTCATCACCGCGGCGACCAGAGCGGTGGCGGTCACCAACTGCACGCTGTCCAACTGCTCACCGAACTTGTCCTCGGCCCCGCCGAGGATGATCGGGTTGAGCACGAGGATGTATGCCATCGTGAAGAAGGTGGCGAATCCACCGCGTATCTCCCGTATGTAGGACGAGCCGCGTTCGCTGATGCGGAAGAACCGGTCGACGGCGCCCCCTGATACGGCGGGCTTCGTGTCGGGCGGCGGTGGGCTGGTCGGGCTGGCGTGCATGACGGAGTCTCCTGGGCAAGCGAGCGAATGAGGGGGACGAGAGGGCGCCGACGGCTGCCCGAAGCGCGTGGCAGGCACTGTGCGAACGCACATGCGGCACCTTGCGAGCGGATCATACGCGGCACTCATGGGAGCGCAACTACCCGCGTAGAGCGTCTAGTTGGCCCCCTTTTCCGTCTGTGCTTTCCTACGGAATCGGTGGCGACCTTTGCCGCCAAACCGGCAGGCAGCCGACAGAGGGCATGGAAGCGCCGGTGACAACTCCCCTACTCTCCGTGTGTGCACCCACCACTCCCCTTCAACGCACGGGCAGCGCGCGCCTTGCGCGAGAAGCTCGGGATGGCCCCCGGTCATGTCGCCTACGGCATGCGCGCGTCCTTCGGTACATCGCACATCACCCCCGAGCACGTGATCGCGTGGGAACGCGGCACGCACGTCCCGGACACGGGTGAACTGACGGCCCTGGCAGGCGCGTTGTGGTGCCAGCCAAGTGAACTGATGGGCCACCCCAGCACCTTGCTGGAACACCGCATCGCGCGCGGCGTCTCGGCCGAGGACGTCGCACGCGCCACGGGCCTGCCCCTCGACGCGTACCTGTCCATGGAGGAGGCCGGTCAATGGACCGGCGACAAACGGCAGTCGGCCAAGCTCGGCGAGGTCCTCCGTCTGCCTCCCCGCGACTTCATCGCGATCACCAGACTGGAGGAGGAGCTGGCCCGCCTCCTCACCGAGGCGGTCTCCACCCGCTGGCAGGCCCACATCCGCGCCATCGCCAAGCTGGTCTCCATGGACCGCCGTGACCTGAAGGCCCCATTGCAGGCCATGCAACAGGACTACCAGGCCCTGATGACGGCCACCCTGAGCCGGGCGGGCGGCACCACGGCATCCGGCGAGGACGGCCGCCGCTACGTCGAGAACATCGTCGACCACTTCTGGAGCCGGCTGCCGGGGTCGTCCTAGCCGTCGCCCCGGGGGGCTGCGGGCGGTCAACGGCCCGGACGCCGAGTTCGTCTTCCGGACTGCCGCGACCACCATCGAGGCCATGGCCGGCGCTGCGGTGGTACGGCGTCGTCGACGAGGGGGATGGTGCTCGAAGTCGACGCCTGCCCCGCCCTACACACCCCCCGGCGCCGCCGCCTCCAGCTCCGCCACCGTGCCCGACATCACCGTACGGATGTGGCGCGTGAGGTGCTCCGCAGGCCAGTCCCACCAGGCCACCGCCAAGAGGCGTGCGATGTCCTCCTCCTCGTAGCGGGTACGGATCAGGCGGGCCGGGTTGCCGCCGACGATGCCGTAGTCCGGGACGTCCGAGACGACCACGGACCGGGCGCTGATGATGGCGCCGTGCCCGATGCGGACGCCCGGCATGATCACCGCTTCGTAGCCGATCCAGACGTCGTTGCCGATCACGGTGTCGCCCCGGTTGGGGAGGTTCGTCAGCAGGTCGAAGTGGTCGGTCCAGGAGCCGCCGAGGGTCGGGAACGGGAACGTGGACGGGCCGTCCATACGGTGGTTGGAGCCGTTCATGATGAACCGCACCCCCGTGGCCAGCGCGCAGAACTTGCCGATCACCAGGCGTTCCGGGCCGTAGTGGTAGAGCACGTTCCGGGTCTCGAACTCCGTGGCGTGCTCGGGGTCGTCGTAGTAGGCGTAGTCGCCCACCTCGATCAGCTCCGAGGTGACCAGCGGCTTCAGCTGCACCACGCGCGGCTGGCCGGGCATCGGGTGCAGAGCGGTGGGGTCCGCCGGGACGGGTGCGGGGGCAGAACTCATGGCGCCATCGTGGCATCCGGGCCTGCCGATCCGCTGACCATTTCCGCCCCGGCCACCTCCCGCAGCCGCCCTGCGCGGCCCCCCTTCCCCGGCCGGTGCGGCTCCGGATCCGCCGACCGTCAACCCCCTACGCCGCTCCCGCTCCCGCCCCGCACCCCACCCGAAACGGCTCCCCCTGCGCCCAGTCCGCCGCCACGCCCCGCATCACCAGTGCGCTGTCCAGCACCGCGCTGCCCGGCGGGAAGCGGTCCAGGTCCTCGAAGAACGTGGAGCGTACGTGGCGGGGGCGGCCCGCCGTCACCTTCCAGGCGTCCGTGGAGAGTTCGAGGACGTCCAGGTGATCGCTCCCGGCGCGCGGGGAGAGGCCCCGGCTGCCCCGGCGGAAGAACTCCGACGCCTCCGCCAGGTCCGTGAACAGGCCGCTGCCGTGCAGTTCCCCGGCCGGCTCCACCGTGGCGTCCACCTCCACCTCGCCGTCCCGGGTCGCGAAGGCCACGCGTACGGCGTCGGCGTCCTCCCGCACCGTGAAGTCCGCGCGGCCGTGCTCGCCCGGGTAGATCCGGCCGCCCGCGAAAGCGTTGAGGCGGGAGGCGGTGTCGCGGCGCGGGATGTAGACGCCCTGCTCGACCCCGTCCGGGCCGTCCCACTCCACGGAGATGCGGTGCGCCGCGTTCTCGCTGGTCAGGCCGGTCGCGGCCGGGGCCCAGGCGGGGCGGACGCCGCCGATGCGGAGGAGACAGATTCCGGCCACCGCCTGGCCGCGCACCAGTTGGGGCCGCAGCGGCGCCGGCAGCAGGGCCGCCGCGACGTGCGGGTCCACCCGGTAGTTCACCAGGAGGCGGCGTTCGATGACGCTGGACAGCCGGGACCTGATCATGAGGCGTCGCCTTCCGGCGCGGAGCGCCACTTGGTGTTGCGGAGCACGATCTGCTCGGGGCAGACGCTGCTGAGGAAGCGGCCCACGCACAGGGCGAGCCGCTCCTCGGCGAGTGAGTAGAGGATGCGGTTGGCGTCCCGGCGCTCGGTGACGAGCCCGGCCCCCTTGAGTACGCCCAGGTGGCGTGAGATGGACGGGGCGCTGATCGAGAACCGGTTCGCGATCTCCCCGGCGGCCAGCTCGCCGCCCCGCAGGTCCTCCAGGATCTGGCGGCGAGTGGGGTCGGCGAGCGCGCGGAAGGCGCTCGCCTCGTCGTCGGGCGGAACGACGGGCGGAACGGCGGCCGGAGCGGCGGGTGAATCCATGTGTGCATGTTTAGCACATGAGCTAAATAGCTAAACACCGGCCATGGGAAAGCCCCCGCGAGTCACGTCCTCGCGGGGGCTCTCCGTTCATCCGCCTGCCCTGGTGAAGGTTGAGAAGACGATCACGAGGCAGGACGATTCCGGCGGGCCGGCGTCGCTCAGGGGGCGAGCAGCAGCACGTCCGCGCGCTCCTTGGCCGCCGCGTAGCGCTTGGCCACGTCCTGCCAGTTGACGACCTGCCACATCGCCTCGATGAAGTCCACCTTCTGGTTCTTGTACTGCAGGTAGAAGGCGTGCTCCCAGGCGTCGAAGACCAGGATCGGGACCGAGCCCTGGCCGACGTTGCCCTGGTGGTCGTAGACCTGCTCGACGATCAGCTTGCCGCTGACGGGCTCGTACGCGAGCACGCCCCAGCCCGAACCCTGCGTGGTGGCGGCGGCCTTCGTCAGCTGGGACTTGAAGCCCGCAAAGGAGCCGAAGGACTCGGTGATCGCGTCGGCGAGGTCGCCCACGCCGTCCGCCGCGAGGGGCTCGCCGCCGCCGTCGCCGGTCATGTTGTGCCAGTAGATCGAGTGCAGGATGTGGCCGGAGAGGTGGAACGCGAGGTTCTTCTGGAGGCCGTTGATCGCTCCCCAGGCCTCCTTGTCGCGGGCCTCTTCCAGCTGCTCCAGGGTGTCGTTCGCCCCCTTGACGTAAGCGGCGTGGTGCTTGTCGTGGTGCAGCTCGATGATTTGCGGGTTGATGACCGGTTCGAGCGCCGCGTAGTCGTACGGGAGTTCCGGGAGCGTGTACGTGGCCATGGTTCGAACCCTCCGACTGCTGGGAATGCCGTCCAGTTGTTATTGCAACCTATATGCAGGAGCAATCTACGAGCAGGCTAACAGCAGGAAGGTCCGCGAAGTGATCAGCCCTTCGGCCTAGGACCGGCGACCCCGCCCTTGCGTCGTTTTGACCGGCAAAGGTGGTTTGCTCTTTCTCCAGTGCTGCGTATGCCGTCGCGCGTTTGGTCCCGTCGTTCCGGGGGACCCGGCCCAGCAGCCGGGCGGTCGGTGCCGGGACCGCGTGCGCGCCGCCCGCAGACCCGCCCACCCTGTGACCAGGAGGACTCGATGGCACCCCGCAACGCCCCCGAAGCGACGGACGGCCCGGACCGTGGCCGCGATCCACGACTGGCCCCGCCCCTGGCCGAGGCGGCGGGCTGGAAGCCGCTCGACGTCCGCGCCGTCGACACCGTGCGGGTGCTCGCCGCCGACGCCGTGCAGAAGGCGGGCCACGGCCACCCGGGCACCGCGATGAGCCTGGCCCCGCTGGCGTACCTGCTGTTCCAGCAGGTGATGCGGCACGATCCGGCCGACGACCAGTGGATCGGCCGCGACCGCTTCGTGCTCTCCTGCGGCCACTCCAGCCTCACCCTGTACATCCAGCTCTATCTGAGCGGGTACGGGATGGAGCTGGACGATCTGAAGGCGCTGCGCACCTGGGGGTCCACCACCCCCGGCCACCCCGAGTACCGCCACACCCGGGGCGTCGAGATCACCACCGGGCCGCTCGGGCAGGGGCTCGCCTCCGCCGTCGGCATGGCCATGGCGGGGCGCCGGGAGCGCGGGCTCCTCGACCCCGACGCGCCCGCCGGCACCAGCCCCTTCGACCACCATGTGTACGTCGTCGCCTCCGACGGCGATCTGATGGAGGGCGTGACGTCCGAGGCCAGTTCGCTGGCCGGGCACCAGGAACTGGGCAACCTGATCGTCTTCTACGACTCCAACCACATCTCCATCGAGGACGACACCGACATCGCCTTCAGCGAGGACGTCACCGCCCGCTACGCCGCGTACGGCTGGCACGTCCAGACGGTCGACTTCACCCGGACCGGTGATTACGTCGAGGACGTCGACGCCCTGCTCGCCGCCGTCGAGGCCGCGAAGAGCGAGAGCGGCCGACCCTCCCTGATCCTGCTCCGTACGATCATCGGCTGGCCCGCGCCCACCAAGCAGAACACCGGCAAGGCCCACGGCTCCGCGCTCGGCGACGACGAGGTCGCCGCCACCAAGAAGCTGCTCGGCTTCGACCCGGACGCCGACTTCACCGTCGAGGACGACGTACTGGAGCACGCCCGCGCGGTCGTCCAGCGCGGGGCCTCCGCCCACCGCGCCTGGGAGCCCCGCTACCAGGCGTGGCGCGCCGCCCACCCCGAGCGCGCCGCACTCCTCGACCGGCTGCGGGAACAGAAGCTGCCGGAGGGCTGGACGGACAGCCTGCCCGTCTTCGACCCCGACCCCAAGGGCATCGCCACCCGCAAGGCCTCCGGCGACGTCCTCACCGCGCTGGCCCCCGTGCTCCCCGAGCTGTGGGGCGGTTCGGCCGACCTCGCCGGGAGCAACAACACCACCATGGAGGGCGAGCCGTCCTTCGTGCCGGAGGGGAAGCAGACGGGCGAGTTCCCCGGCAATCCGTACGGCCGCACGCTCCACTTCGGCATCCGCGAGCACGCCATGGGGGCGATCCTCAACGGCATCGCGCTCCAGAGCCTCACCCGGCCCTACGGCGGTACGTTCCTGATCTTCAGCGACTACATGCGCCCCGCCGTCCGGCTCGCCGCCCTGATGAAGCTGCCGGTCACCTACGTCTGGACCCACGACTCCATCGGCCTCGGCGAGGACGGCCCCACCCACCAGCCCGTCGAGCAACTGGCCGCACTCCGGGCGATCCCCGGCCTCGACGTCGTACGGCCCGCCGACGCCAACGAGACCTCCGTCTGCTGGCGCACCGTCCTGGAGCACCACGACCGGCCCGCCGGACTCGCCCTGACCCGGCAGCCGTTGCCGGTCCTGGAACGAGGCGCGGACTCCTGCGCCCCCGCGTCCGGCGCCGCCCGCGGCGGGTACGTCCTCGCCGACAGCCGCGGCGAGACGCCCGACGTCATCCTCGTCGGCACCGGATCCGAGGTCCACATCGCCCTGGAGGCGCGGGAGTCGCTGGCCGCAGACGGGGTCGACGCACGGGTGGTCTCGATGCCCTGCCGCGAGTGGTTCGCCGACCAGCCGTACGCCTACCAGGACGAGGTGCTGCCGCCCGGGGTCCGGGCCCGGGTCAGCGTCGAGGCGGCCGTCGCCCAGGGGTGGCGGGACATCGTGGGCGACGCGGGCCGCATGGTCAGCCTGGAGCACTTCGGTGCGTCCGCCGCCTACCAGCGCCTGTACGAGGAGTTCGGCATCACGCCCGCCGCGGTCGTCGAAGCCGCCCGGGAGAGCATCCGCGCGGCGGCCGGCCCCGTCCGGCCCGGCGGGGAGCGGCCCGGCGCGACCCCGACGGGCGGCGGTACGGGGGATGCCGGTTAGGGCGTGTCCGGCGCCGGACACACCCCAGGCCCGACGGCCACAGGGCCGGTGGGGGAGGCGTCCGGCCCCTCGCCCACCGGCCAGGCCCCCGCCCCCGACAGGCCCCACCGGCCAAGCCCTCCCGCTACCCCCGCAGGTCCTCCCTGGCCTGCACCGCGATGTCCGGGAAGTCCGTCACCACCGCGTCCACGCCCTGCCCGTAGTGGAGGGCGTACTCCGCGAAGGCGTCGCCGAAGGCGTTCGGGTCGGTGCCCCGGCGGTATGCGGCCGGGAGGTACTGGTTCTCCGCCCGGAAGGTGTACGCGCCGACCTTCAGGCCCGCCGCGTGGGCGTCCGCCAGCAGGGTGTGCGGCGGGACCAGCGAGGACTTGTCCGGGCCGATCCAGTCGGCGTACGAGGCGATCTCGCCCAGCCCGGCCGGGGTCATCATGTCCCGGTAGGTGATCCCGTGCCCGTACGGGCCGCCGCTCGTGCCCAGCGCCTGCCACAGCGGGAGGCCGAGGCGGGCGGCGGCCATCCGGCGCAGGCTGCCGGGCTCGAAGGACTGGACGACGCAGTCCCGGGCGGTCAGCCGGTTGCGGCGGATCACCCGGATCAGCTCCTCCTCCAGCGGCAGCCCGATCGAGCGGAAGTACGTGGGGTGCTTCGTCTCCGGGAACACCGCGATCCGCCGGCCCGACTCCCGCGACAGCCGCCGGGCCAGGTCCACGACCTCCTGGAACGTCAGCACCCGGCCCCGCCCGTCGAAGACCGTGTTGCGGTTGCGGACCAGCGGCAGCCGCTCCACCGTGCGCAGCGTCCGCAGCTCGCGCAGCGTGAAGTCCTCGGTGAACCAGCCGGTCACCGCCTTGCCGTCGACCGTCTTCGTGGTGCGGCGGTCCGCGAACTCCGGGCGGTCGGCGACATCCGTCGTTCCGCCGATCTCGTTCTCGTGCCGCACGACCAGAACATGGTCCTTCGTCGGCACGAGGTCCGGCTCGATCCAGTCGGCCCCGGCCCGTACGGCATAGGTGTACGCGTCGGCGGTGTGCTCGGGCCGCCAGCCCGCCGCCCCGCGATGCCCGATGACCAGGGGGCCCGAAGGGCGGTGGGGGTGACGGTCGCCGGCGGGGGCGGCGAGGGCGGGGGCGGTGGCCGCGGCGGTGACGGCGGCGGTGGCCAGGAGGATCGAACGACGCCTGGGGGCAACGGACATGACGGCTCCTCGGGTGGGGTGAGCCATCACGGAAGCGAGAACGGGTGACGGCCCGGGGTACGGCGCCCGGCCCTGCGATGTCCTGTCGGCCACGGACGCGCGCCGCGCCGGGGCCCGGCACCGGAGCGCGAGAGGCCGAAACGCCGAAACGCCGGGCTCCGCCCCGATCGTACGAGGAGGAGCCCGGCGTTCGTAGAGGCCGTGCGGGAGCCGTACGGGAGCCGGGCCGTGACTACTTCCGCTGCGCCGGGATCTCGGCCGCGGCGCCGGTGCCGGCCCCCGCGCCCGTGCCGTCGCCGGTTCCCTCGTCGCCCCGCCGCCGCTGACGCAGCAGACCGAGTCCGATCAGCGCCACCGTCAGAGCCCCCGTGGCCAGCAGCTGGTCACGGGTGTCCGGCTGGCGCAGCATCAGCAGGAAGATGCCCGCCATGGCCGCGAGCGCGACGACCGTGCCGATCGGGTAGAACCACATCCGGACGACCAGGGTCTCCGGCGCCTCCCGCTCGGTGCGCCGGCGCAGGATCAGCTGCGAGACCGCGATGAAGATCCACACCACCAGGATCACCGCGCCGATCATGTTCAGCAGCCAGGGGAAGACGTCGTCCGGCCGCCAGTAGCTGAGCAGCACGCACAGGAACCCGAAGACCGAGGAGAACATCACCGCGTTGCGCGGCACCCCGGAGGAGATCCTTCCGAGCACCGACGGGCCCTGGCCGCGCGCGACCAGCGAACGGGCCATGCGGGACGCGCCGTAGATGTTGGCGTTCATCGCGGAGAGCAGCGCGATGAGGATGACCACGTTCATGATCTGCGCGGCGCTGCCGACGCCCAGGTGGTCGAGCATCGCGTAGAACGGGCCGACCTCGGCGACCTTCGGGTCGTCCCAGGGGACCAGCGTGACGATGACCGCCATCGAGCCGATGTAGAAGACCGCGATGCGCCACATCGCCGTACGGACCGCCTTCGCGACGCCCCGCACCGGGTTCTCGGACTCGGCCGCCGCGATGGTGACGGTCTCCAGACCGCCGTACGCGAAGACGGAGGCGAGGAGCCCGATGATGAAGCCGTCCATGCCCTTCGGCAGGAAGCCGCCGTCACCTGTGAGGTTGGTGAGGCCGGGCGCGTCCGTGTCCGGCAGCACGCCGAAGATCGCCAGCAGGCCGAGCACCAGGAACAAGGTGATCGCGATGACCTTGAGCGCGGCGAACCAGAACTCGAATTCGCCGAAGTTCTTCACGGCGGCCAGGTTCGTGCCCAGGAAGATCACCATGAACAGGGCGACCCAGGCCCATTCCGGGGTCCCGGGCAGCCAGCCGCTGACGATCTGCGCGGCACCGATGCCCTCCAGGCCCACGGCGACGCAGAGCAGGAACCAGAAGGACCAGCCCGCGGTGAACCCGGCCCACGGGCCGATCGCCCGCTCGGCGTGCACGGAGAAGGAGCCGGAAGCCGGGTTGGCGGCCGACATCTCGCCGAGCATGCGCATCACCATCATGACGAGCAGCCCGGATATGGCGTACGCGACGATGATCGAGGGTCCGGCGGCGGCGATCCCGGCGCCCGAGCCGACGAAGAGCCCGGCGCCGATCACCCCGCCGAGGGCGATCATCGAGAGGTGGCGCTGCTTGAGGCCGTGGGTGAGCGCGGAGTCCGCCGAGGGCCCTACGGGGGCCGCGGAGTCTGCGGTGGGGGGAGACGCGGAGGTCCGAGGCATGGACGAGCTCTGTTCGTTAGCTGAGACAGGGGATGACCCCACAGTCTGAGCATCCGTACCGCTCACAGGGAATGACTGTCCGGTATACGGTCACCAGGCTCACACAAGGTGCACACGCGCTACCGATCGGTGAACGCCGAGCGCTCCTGGCCGTGACCCCGGGATCCCCTGCGGTCCCGCCACTCGCGCCCCACCGCGACCAGCAGCACCAGCGCTGTCGCCGCCGCCGACCACAGCACCTGCGGCCGGGCCGCGTCGTCGGTCAGCATCAGCAGCAGCACCCCCAGGAGCCCGGCCAGCGTCACCCAGGTCAGATACGGGAACCACCACATCCGCAGCGCGAGCGCGCCGGGGGCCTCCTGCTCCAGCCGGGCGCGCAGCCGCAGCTGGGAGGCGGCGATCAGCGCCCAGACGAACAGCAGGACCGCGCCGACCGAGTTGAGCATGTAGAGGAAGACCGTGTCGGGCCACACCAGATTGAGCAGGACGGAGACGAAACCGAAGGCCACCGACGCCAGCACCGCCCGCCGCGGCACCCCGCCCGCCTGGCCGGAGGAGCCGTCGGCGCCGCCGCCCGAGACCTTCAGCAGCCCGCGCGGCGCCTCCCCGCGCTCCGCCAGCGAGAAGATCATGCGGGAGGAGCCGTACAGATTGGCGTTGAGCGCCGAGAGCAGCGCCACGAACACCACGATGTTCATGACCTGCCCGGCCGACGGCACCCCGATCGCGTCCAGCACCTTCACATACGGGCTCAGCCCGGCCTGCTGCGCGGTCCACGGCAGCACGGTCACGATCACCAGCATCGAGCCGACGTAGAAGAAGAGGATCCGCACCACCGCACTGCGCACCGCCCGGCCCACCGCACGCGCCGGGTCGTCCGTCTCGGCGGCGGCGATGGTGACGACCTCCAGGCCGCCGAAGGCGAACACCACGGTCAGCACACCGGAGACGACCCCGCCCCAGCCGTTCGGCAGAAAACCCCCTTGCCCGGTCAGGTTGGCCATCCCGACCGGGTCGGTGTCCGGCAGCAGGCCGAAGACCGCCAGCCCGCCGAGCACCAGGAAGACCACGATCGCGCCGACCTTCAACGACGCGAACCAGAACTCGAACTCGCCGAAGTTCTTCACCGCCGTCAGGTTCGCCACGGTGAACACCACCATGAACAGCAGCACCCACGCCCAGGGCTCGACGGCCGGCACCCAGCCGTGGGCGATCTGCGCGGCCGCCGTCGCCTCCACGGCGAGGACCACCACCAGCAGGAACCAGTACAGCCAGCCGACGCTGAACCCGGCCCACCGCCCGAGCGCGCGTTCCGCGTGCACGGAGAACGAACCGGAGGCGGGCATCGCGGCCGACATCTCGCCCAGCATCCGCATCACCAGCATCGCGAGCGCCCCCGCGATCAGATACGAGACGACGATCGCGGGCCCCGCCACCGCGATTCCGGCGCCCGAGCCCACGAACAGACCCGCCCCGATCACCCCGCCGAGCCCCAGCATCGTCAGATGGCGCTGCTTGAGCCCGTGCGCCAGCGGCTCGGCGGGGGCAGCGGGCGAGGTGGCGGCAGGGGTGGGGGAGCCTCGTGCATGGGGTGCGGTTCACTCTCGGATGATTTATGGGGAACCTACAGTCTGGGGCCGCGGTCCCTCTCCCGCCAAAACGGACCCCCACCCGCCCGACCTCAGTGACGAGCGTCACGCGGGAACGCGATTGCGTCGCAGGCTTTGTGTGAATCCCACCAACCCATCAACCACCGCTTTGTGGGCGGCTGATGGTGAACGAGCGTTGACCCGTGGACTAACGTCGGCGAGAGCCCGACCCCACCCCGACCGCCGGGGGCCGCCCCGGCCCACCAGCCCTCAACCCGCGGAGTCCCGATGAGCACTGCTGCCGCCCCCGTCCGCTCCGGAGCGGTCCTCGCCGACCTGCTGCCCGCAGCCCGGCACCGCTACGCCGTGGACGCGGCCCTCGTCCTCGGCGGCGCGGCCCTGACCGGTATCGCGGCCCAGATAGCCGTCCCGGTGCCCGGCTCCCCGGTCCCGGTCACCGGCCAGACCTTCGCCGCGCTCCTCATCGGCACCGCGCTGGGCGCCCGCCGCGGCTTCCTCTCGCTGGCGCTGTACGCGCTCGTCGGCATGGCGGGCGTGCCGTGGTTCGCGGAGGCCAGCTCGGGGTGGAGCATGCCGTCGCTCGGCTATGTCTTCGGCATGCTGCTGGCCGCCACCGTCGTCGGCGCCCTCGCCCGGCGCGGCGCGGACCGCTCGATGCTGCGCACCGCCGGCACGATGGTGCTCGGCTCCGCGATCATCTACGCCATCGGCGTGCCCTACCTCGCGCTCTCCACCGGGATGTCGCTGAGCGCGGCCGTCGCGGCAGGCCTCACCCCGTTCCTGATCGGCGACGCCCTCAAGGCGGCGCTGGCCATGGGCGTCCTGCCGACCACCTGGAAGCTGCTGGGCCGCCGCGGCTGACCAGTCCTCAGCCCTCGTAAGGCCCTCCGAAGAGGCCCGCCGGATCGTACTGGGAGACCAGACCGGCGAGCCTCTTCGCCGTTTCCGGCTCATGGAAACCGGTCGTACGGTCCCCGCCGCCGAAGGAGAAGTTCAGCGCCCGCCCCAGCACCCGCGGCCCCAGTACCCCGGACACCTCCCCGTACAGCGAGCGCACCGACGCCACGTCCGTACCGTCCAGCGGCGACAGCAGTCGCAGCAGGAAGCCCGCGTCCCGGTAGGGCACCGCGCTCGCCGGCTCCGGCCGCTCGGCCAACGCCCCGCCCAAGTGACTGAGCTGCACCACGTTCATCGTCGGCGCCCCGGGGCCGGTCAGTTCCAGAACCCGCGCCGCCCGCCCCGCGTCCAGCTCCCCGAGCATCAGCCCCTCCCCGTAGTACGCGTGCGGGAACGGCGGGTCGTTGTGGATCGTGGGGCTCTCGGCGTACGGCATCTCCCGCAACGAGTCCGCCAGGGGCGGCCCGATCGCCCGCAGCGGCGCCACCAGCCGCTCGCCCTCCGCCGCGTCCCCCGTGAACGCGACCCGCACCGAGACGACGTACCGCCCGCGCACCTCCTCGGGCACCTGCGGCAGGTTCGGATAGGGCAGCGCGGCCAGAGTGGACGTCAGGGTGTCCGGTACGGTCCGGGTCCATTCCAGATAGCGGGCCATCACCTCGGCCGCCCGTTCCCCGTCGAACGCGATCGCGCCTCCGTACAGCCGCTCCACCGCCACCAGACCGATCTCCAGCGAGGTCACCACCCCCAGTCGGCGCCCGCCACCGCGCAGCCCCCAGAACAGCTCCGGCTCGCGCTCCGGCGTGACCCGGCGCAGAGCACCGTCGGCGGTCACCACCTCCAGCGCCCGGACATGATCGGCGGCGTACCCGAACCGCCGCGCCAGGATGCCCAGCCCGCCGCCCAGCGTGTACGAGACCGCACCCACGGAGGGCGACGAGCCGTTGAGCGGGGCGAGACCGTGCGGGGCCGCCGCCGCGGTCACCGCGCCCCAGGCCGCGCCCGCGCCGATCGCGGCGGTGCGGGCGACCGGGTCGACGGTGACGGAGTCCAGGGCGCCGGTGGCCACGAGGACGCCGCCCTCGACCGCTCCGGGCAGCCCGTGTCCGGTGGCGTGCGCGGCGACGCGCAGCCCGTGCCCGGCGGCGTACACCACGGCCTCCCGTACGTCGTCGGCGGTACGGGCCTCGATCAGCCGGTCCGGCCGGATCGGGAAGCCGGTCTGGAAGGTGGTGGGACCCGCGGGGCGTTCGGTGCCCGCGGATGCGCCTGAGGATGCGGAAACCATGAGGGGAGGCTCTCCTTCGCTCGCGTGGTGGACGGTGCGAAGAAGAGCCTCCCCTGGATACCTGACAACCTCCGTCAGGTATCGATCACGCGGGCGGAGTTCCGGGCCCTACTCGGCGACGGCCTTGCGGTCGCGCATCTCCCGGAACAGCGAGATGCCCACCACCAGAGCCGCGACCAGCAACGACAGCACGACCTGCTCGCGAGCGGTGTCGTCGGTCAGCATGTAGACCAGGACGAAGGAGATCGCCGCGATCGTCGCCCAGGTGAGGTAGGGGAAGAGCCACATCCGTACGACCAGCTTGCCCGGGGTCTCGCGCAGGATGATCCCGCGCATCCGCAGCTGGGTGAAGCAGATGACCAGCCACACGAAGAGCGCGACCGCCCCGGAGGAGTTCAGCAGGAACTGGAACACCGTGTCCGGCCACTGGTAGTTGAAGAACACCGCCACGAAGCCGAAGACGACCGAGGACAGGATCGCCGCCTGCGGCACACCGCGCCGGTTGACCCTGGCGAAGGACTTCGGCGCGTCGCCCCGCTCCCCGAGCGAGAACGCCATCCTGGAGGCCGTGTACAGGCCGGAGTTGAGACACGACAGCACGGCCGTCAGCACGATGAAGTCCATGACGTTGCCGGCCTGCGGGATCCCGATCGAGTCGAGGGCGGCGACATAGCTGCCCTTCTCCAGGATCGACGGGTCGTTCCACGGCAGCAGCGTCAGCACGACGAAGATCGAGCCGAGGTAGAAGACGGCGATACGCCAGATCACGCTGTTGGTGGCCTTCGACACCGCGCGCTGCGGGTCGGAGGACTCGCCGGCGGCCAGCGTCACGATCTCACTGCCCATGAACGAGAAGACGACCATCAGCACACCGGTCAGGATCGCGCCCGGTCCCTCGGGGAAGAACCCGCCGCTGTCCGTCAGATGGGCCAGACCCGACCCCGGATGGTCCGAACCGGGCAGCAGCCCGAAGACCGCGAGGAAACCGACGACCACGAACGCGGCGATCGCCACGACCTTGATCCCGGCGAACCAGAACTCGAACTCGCCGTAACTGCCCACCGATACCAGGTTGGTGGCGGTCAGCACGACCATCACGAGCAGCGCCCAGGCCCACTGGGGCACGCCCGGGATCCAGTTCTCCAGGATCGCCGCGCCCGCCGTGGCCTCGACGGCCAGCACCACGACCCAGAAGAACCAGTACAGCCAGCCGATGGAGAACCCGGCCCAACGGCCCAGCGCCTGGTCGGCGTAGGCGGAGAAGGAGCCGGAGCTCGGCCGGGCGGCGGCCATCTCGCCGAGCATCCGCATCACGAGGACGACCATCAGGCCGACCATCGCGTACGAGATCAGGATCGCCGGACCCGCGGCGGCGATGCCCGCGCTGGATCCCACGAAGAGCCCGGCGCCGATCACGCCGCCGATCGCGATCATCGAGAGGTGGCGGTTCTTCAGGCCTGCCTGAAGCCCGCCCGACGAGTCCGGCCGGTCCGGCTCACCGGGCTCCTGACCCGGCTTCGCCGGCGTCGTCTGCGACGTCATGGGGGGATTCCTTACCTTTTCGAGCATGAGGGTCTGCCGTGCTCCGCCGTGGCGTGCTGTCCGTGGGGTGTGCGAAGACAAGGCCACGCATTCAAGCCCGATGCAAGGAGGAAGGGGAACCCTCCTTTCGGATCGTTTGCCTGATCATTGCTTGAGTGGTGTTCGCCACACAAAAATCGGGACCACACCTGCGAATCATCGAATCGGGGCCTGCGCCCCTCCGGGGACCGCCCCGGGACGGTCGCCCCGCCGAGTTCGTGCCACACTTCGCACCATGCGCGTGTACCTCGGATCCGACCATGCCGGCTACGAACTCAAGAACCACCTCGTCGAGTGGCTCGGCGCTCACGGCCACGAGGCCGTCGACTGCGGCCCCCACATCTACGACGCCCAGGACGACTACCCGCCGTTCTGCCTGCGGGCCGCCGAGAAGACGGCCGCCGACCCGGACAGCCTCGGCATCGTGATCGGCGGCTCCGGCAACGGCGAGCAGATCGCCGCCAACAAGGTCAAGGGCGTCCGCGCCGCGCTGGCCTGGAGCGAGCAGACCGCCGCCCTCGGCCGCGAGCACAACAACGCCAACGTCGTCGCGATCGGCGGCCGGATGCACACGGTCGAGGAGTCCACGAAGTTCGTCGAGATCTTCCTCTCCACGCCGTACTCGAACGAGGAGCGCCACACGCGCCGCATCGAGATGCTCTCGGCGTACGAGAACACCGGCGAACTCCCGCCGATCCCGGCCCACCACCCCCAGCAGGGCTGATCCGCTCCCCCTCCTAGCGTGCCGCCGGGTCCCGGATCCGGCGGCACGGCCATGTCACCGCCACCGCCACCCGCTGTCGCCTGTCGCAGGAGCTCCGCCGTGCCCGAGGGACACACCATCCGCCGCCTCGCTGACGATCACAGCGAACGGTTCACCGGCGCACCGGTCCGGGTGAGCAGTCCGCAGGGCAAGTTCTTCGACAGCGCGGCCCTGCTCGACGGGCACACCCTCACCGCCACCGACGCCCACGGCAAACATCTCTTCCTCGGCTTCGGCGACACCGGCTGGGTCCACATCCACCTCGGCCTCTTCGGCAAGCTCGGCTTCGGCGCCGCCCCGCCCCCGCCGCCCACCGACACCGTCCGCCTCCGCCTGGCCAACGCCGGCCACTACGCGGATCTGCGCGGCCCCACCACCTGCGCCCTGATCACCGAGCCCGAGAAGCGCGCGATACACGAGCGGCTGGGCCCGGACCCGCTGCGCGGCGACGAGGACGGGGAGCGCGCCTGGCTGCGGATCTCCCGCAGCCGGACCACCATCGCCGCCCTGCTGATGGACCAGAAGGTCATCGCGGGCGTCGGCAACGTCTACCGCGCCGAGGTCCTCTTCCGCCACGGCATCGACCCGTACCGCACGGGCCGCGACCTCACCCGCGCCGAGTGGGACACGCTCTGGGCGGACCTGGTGGAGCTGATGCGCGAAGGCGTACGCAACAACCGCATCGATACCGTCCGCCCCGAACACCTCCCCGAGGCCATGGGCCGCCCGCCCCGCAAGGACGACCACGGCGGCGAGGTCTACGTCTACCGGCGCGCGAACCTGCCCTGCCACATCTGCGGTACGGAGATCCGCACCGCGGACCTGGTCTCCCGCAACCTCTTCTGGTGCCCCCGGTGCCAGCCCACCGGCCCCTCCGGCGGCGGAAAAGGCTGAAAACCGCCCGAAGAAGACCGGCGGGAACGCGCGGACGACCCCATTTCGAGCGCATTGTCACCGGGGTCCCCCTGCACCGGAGGCGTTCGGGTGGATAAGGTCCCGGCAGTGGCCCGTAGCGGAGGAACAGACGACTTCTGGGCCCGGTGGCGCAGAAAGATGCACCGGGCCCGTATCGGGCTGCGCAAATCCGGGGTCGACTACTTCCGCGGCGACGGCTCCGACTGGATCGCCCTGGCCGGTCTGCTGCTGACGATCCCGGCCATCACCATGGCCACCGTCGTCAGCCCGATCTGGATCGACCCGGCCGCTCTCGCCCTGCCCATCGTGGCGGGCGGCCTCCTGCTGCGCCCCTCCAGCCTGCTGGGCCTGTACGCGACGGCCGCCGGCGCGCTGATCGTGGAGGCGCTCACCCTCGGCCCGTACCTCGACGGCCCCGCCCGGGTCACCCCGGGCACCGTGCTCGTGGTCGCCGCCTGCGGGTTCTTCGGGCTGATCCTCGCCCAGTTCCGGGCCCGGGTCGGTGTGCCCTGGCGGCGCGGCGGCACGATGCTCTTCGACCTGCGCGAACGCATCCGGGTCCAGAGTTCCCTGCCCCGGCTGCCGCAGGGCTGGCACCGCGAGATGGCCCTGCGCCCGGCCGGCGGCCAGTCGTTCTCCGGGGACTTCGTCGTCGCGGCCCGCACCCACGGGGGCCGCACCCTGGAAGCGGTCCTCACGGACGTCTCCGGCAAGGGTATGGACGCGGGCTCCCGGGCGCTGCTGCTGTCCGGCGCCTTCGGCGGGCTGCTCGGCTCGCTGCCCCCGCACGCCTTCCTGCCCGCCGCCAACGGCTATCTGCTGCGCCAGGACTGGGACGAGGGGTTCGCCACCTCCATCCACCTGGTGCTCGACCTGGAGTCGGGCGACTACGAGATCTATTCGGCGGGGCATCCGCCCGCCCTCCAGCTGCACGCGGGCAGCGGCCAGTGGGAGGAGAAGTCGGGGGAGGGGCCCCTGCTCGGCGTCTACGACGGGGCCGAGTTCGACGCGGTCAAGGGCTCGCTCGCACCCGGCGACGTCCTGATGCTCTTCACCGACGGCCTGGTGGAGGCCTCCGACCGGGACATCGCCGAAGGCATCGACCGGCTGACGGGCGAGGCCGACCGCTATGTCTCCACCGGCTTCGAGGGCGCGGCCTGGCATCTGATCGAGGCCTGCGCCAAGGACGTCAACGACGACCGGGCGCTGCTGCTGCTCTCCCGCCGGGCCTGAGGCGGCCTCCGGCGCCCTGGGGGGCCGGGTTGGACCCCGGACGGCGGGGAGACGACCGTCACCCGGGGGTGCCGGGTATCGGGACGCCTCTCCGCCGTCCGGTGCTGCTCGGACCGCGCTGCTCGGTCCGATGGTGCTCAGCCGGTGGCGCTCAGACCGACACCGGGACCTGGTCCTGATCCCGGTGGTCGTCCTTCTCGCGGCCGCCCGGCAGGATGCGGGCCAGCCAGTGCGAGCGTCCGGCGGCCAGCGGGGCGAGGACGGCGAGCAGGAGGACGTAACCGGCGATGAACGGCGAGAGCCGCTCGTCCAGTCCGGCCGCCGCCGCCATCGTGGCCAGGATGAGCGCGAACTCACCGCGGGCGACCAGCGTGGTGGCGATGTTGGACGTGGCCTGCGCGCCGAAGGAGTACACCTTGGCCGCCGCGAGGCCGGCCGCGATGTTCATGGCGAGTGTCAGCACCACGGCCGCCACCACCGGCCACAGCACGCTCGGCAGGTCGCCCGGGTCGATGGAGAGGCCGAAGGCGAAGAAGAAGATGGCGCCGAAGGCGTCCCGCAGCGGGTGGACCAGCTTGAGGATGCGGTCGCCCGACGAGGTGGAGCCGAGCATCAGGCCGACCATGAACGCGCCGATCGCGTCGGCGACGCCGAACAGCTCGGAGACGCCGGCGACGAGGACGGCCACACCCAGGAACGAGATGACGAGGAGTTCGTCGTCCTTGGTGTTCATGAGCTTGCCGATGAGCTTCGTACCGAACCGGGCCGCCAGCGCCAGCAGCAGCAGGAAGCCGAAGGCCTTGCCGCCGTCGACCAGCGCGGCCGAGAGGCTGTCCGCACCGGACAGGATCGGCTGGAGCGCGGCGAGGTACAGGGCGAGGAAGACGTCCTCGACGACGATGATGCCGAGGATCGGGCGGGTCTCCGGATGACCGATGCGCCCCAGGTCCACCAGGATCTTGGTGACGATCGCGGACGAGGAGATGCCGAGGACGCCGGCGAGGACCAGTGCCTCCGAGGTGCCCCAGCCGAGCGCGAAGCCGAATATGAGACCGGCGCCGACGTTCAGGACGAGATACGTCCCGCCCGCGATGGCCATCTTCCGGCCACCCGTCCTGAGATCGTCCATGTGGAACTCGAGCCCCAGATAGAAGAGCAGGAGGACGAGTCCCAGTGCGGAGAGCATCTCCAGGTCGTGCGGGTTCGAGAGGAGCGTGTATCCGGGGGTGTGCGGGCCGAGCAGGATCCCGGCCAGGATGAACAGCGGGATCGTCGGCAGCCCGATACGGCCGCCGAGGCGGGCGAGGAAGGCAGCGGCCAGGAAGGCGCCGCCCATGGCGATGAGGGTGTCTGCGTGTCCGATGAGCCTGGTCCTTCTAGGTCGGTCAAGAGTTGGTCAAGGGGGCATCAAGGATCCATCAGTAATTAGTTTACCGAACGATTTATGCTGCAACTATGGATCCATCGGATTGTCGGCTCTTGTCCTTTTGGTCCGCTTGCGTTCCATGAAGGTGTCTCGCCAACACCGTCGCGCGAGCGGCGAGTTCGGATCGGGCCCCTGTGCGCGGTCGTAGGGTCGGCCCATGACTGGACGGAATCTGAGCGTCTCCGAGGTGGAGGCCGTCGCCCGCGCGGCCCATGCGGGGCAGACCGACAAGGCGGGCCGCCCGTACGTGGAACACCTCGCGGCGGTGGCCGAAGGCGTACGGACGCGCGGCGGCGACGACGGGCAGATCGCGGCGGCCTGGCTGCACGACGCGATCGAGGACGATGCGCTCTCCGCCCGGTGGCTGGCGGACGTCGCCCTGCCGCAGGAGGTGAAGGACATCGTCCTGGCGGTGACCAAGCGGCCGGGGGAGGAGCTGTCCTCGTACACCGCCCGGATCCTGGCCACCCCGGGCGCGCTGCTCGTCAAGGAGGCGGATCTCGCGCACAACGCGGATCCCGCCCGCCTGGCGGCCCTGGACGAGCCGAGCAGTACCCGGCTGGCGGCGAAGTATGCGCAGGTGCGTGGACTGCTGGGGCTGATCGGCGGCGAATCACCCTCGGACCGAAAGAATCCGGCCAACCCGGAGACGCACTGATCCACCCGCGGGCAGGATCGGCGGGTGGATCAGTGAAAAGCGGTGTGAGGGGCGGCGGCCGAGCCGGCGAAAGCGCTCGTGCCCCGGGGCTCAGCGCCGGGCGGCGGCTTTCCGGAAGGCCCAGTTCATCTCCGGCTCGGTGGCCCACTTCAGCGCGCGGCCCACCAGCGGGGTGCACATGAGCGTCACGGCGACCGCCGCCACGAGCGAGACGACGACCAGCCCGACCGGGTCGGAGAGCCAGGTGTAGCGGTCGAACAGGCCCGCGTACTCGGCCCCCTTGATCAGGAAGCCGTGCAGCAGATAGCCGCAGATCGTGCCGGCCCCGAGTACGGTGAACCACCGGGCCCGGCCGGGTACCCAGGCCAGGAAGCCGACCGTCAGCACCAGGGCGCAGCCGAACATCGCGAGCGTCATCACCGCGCCCGACCACCACGGAGCGCCCATCTCCTGCGCGCTGTTGGCGCGGTAGAACCAGCCGAGCTGCACGCGCGGGGCGGCCCAGTAGGCGAAGAGCAGCGCACCGGCGAACAGCGGCAGGGACATCAGCCGCACCTCGCGCCGCCTGACCAGCTGGAAGTGCTCGGGCTTCAGCAGCAGGCCGAGCACGAAGAACGGCAGGAACTGCAGCACCCGTTGGAGATCGAGGTCGTCGCCGATGTCGGGGGAGACGGAGGCGAGCATGGCGATGGCGAGCGCCACCGGCAGCGGATGGCGGATCGCCTGCCAGATCGGCGTGGTCACCCGCCAGATGAACAGGGCGATCAGGAACCAGGTCAGGAAGAACGGGTCCACCAGACTGATCGCCATGTCGGGCGAATCGTCGGCGTACCGCTTGAAGAGCGAATAGGCCGTCTCGAACAGCACGTACGGCACCGCGACCGAGGTGATCAGCCGCTTCACCTTGGGGGCCGTCATGTCGAACGACCGGGAGAAATAGCCGGAGATGAGGATGAACGCCGGCATGTGGAACATGTACACGATCATGTACAGCGCCCGGGTGGCCCGACTGCCGTCCATCACGGGTTCCCAGGCGTGGGCCACCGCCACGAGGACGATGGCCAGATACTTCACGTTGTCGAAGTAGGGATCGCGCTTCTTCGCCGCCGCGGGGGCCGGAGCGGCGGCGCCCGGAGCGCTGGTCCCGAGGGCGGGCCGGGGCGCGGTGGCGGTGAGCGTCTGCTCGTGTCTGGGCTCCGACTCCCGGGTCGCCGGGGGGAGCGGGGCCCTCTGAAATAGGCTCGGAGCTTGGAACATCTAAGGCACCTTAGACCGGTCGATTGCCTTGCGTAAAACTGCGGGGAGGTATCGCGTTTTCCCTTTCGTTCGAATGTGAAACCGTCGAGCACCGCCCGCTATGACCCCTTTGATCCCCCTTAAACAGGGCATATCGTCAGGGTATTGACCGGAGTGAATTACGTCGCATCCACGCCGTCAATGTGCTGTGAATTAAGTGTGGGGATGCCGAAACGATCGCGGTGACGGATATTCGGCCACCGGGTTTCACAGTCGACGCACAGGGAGCGGCGGGACGGTACGAGACCGGTGCGCCTCCCGGGCGCGGCGCGACGGCGGTTCCGCGCCCGGGCCCGCCACCGCGACGTCACCGGCCGGGAAGGATGGCGGGATCCTGTCACTCCCTTCCGTCACCCGGCAGCAACCACGGGGGAGTTGGTGGCACGATGGAGGCGACGGGGCGCGCGGTGGTGCACGCTTCCGGGCCGGCTAGGCGGACCGACCGAGGGTGTGATCAGACGTGGCTATATCACTGTCTATGGTGCTGCTGTTCGCGGTCATCCTGGTGGTAATGATTCGTGGCGGCTCCATCAAGGCCGGCCCCGCGATCGTCGCCGTGCTCTTCGGCTTCTTCCTGGCGTCGACCGGCATGGCCCCGTCGATCAACAGGTTCATGAACTCGCTCGCCGACACCATCAACCAGATCAGCTTCTGAAGTCCGGATCGGCTTCCGCCCGCGCAACGCGCGAGGGCCGGGCCGGAGGATCATCCTCCGGCCCGGCCCTCGACTGCGTGGAGCGGGCGACGGGAATCGAACCCGCGTAGCTAGTTTGGAAGACTAGGGCTCTACCATTGAGCTACGCCCGCAAGCGTCGCACCGCAGGTCCTGCGACCGCGGCACGAAGAGCATCGTAGCGGGTCGGCGGCGGTGCCCGCACACCCGTTGTGCCGGCCGCCGGACCGGACCCGTCGCCGCAGCCGTCCCGGCCCGGTGGGGCCGCTCCGGAAAGCGGCGGATCCCACGGTCGCCGTGCATGTACCCTACGTGTCGCACCGACGGGGTGTGGCGCAGCTTGGTAGCGCGTCCGCTTTGGGAGCGGAAGGTCGTCGGTTCGAATCCGGCCACCCCGACCACCGGCAAGATCGCATTGTGGGAGTCCTCCCCCTTGCCGTTACTATGCAAAATGCGTGCCCGTGTGTCTGATGTACCGGGCTCGGTCCGCGAAGCCGCCGTCGGCGGTCGAGCAGAACCCAAAGAAGTCAGCCACCAAGGAGACCGAACCGTGAAGAGCGCCGTGGAGACCCTGAACCCGACCCGGGTTCGGCTCAGCATCGAGGTGCCCTTCGAGGAGCTCAAGGACAGCCTCGACGCGGCGTACAAGAAGATCAACCAGCAGGTCACGGTGAAGGGCTTCCGCAAGGGCAAGATCCCCGCCCGGGTCATCGACCAGCGGTTCGGCCGCGGTGCGGTGCTGGAGGAGGCCGTCAACGACGCCCTCCCGAAGTTCTACACCGAGGCGGTCAACGAGGGTGAGCTGAACGTCCTCGGCCAGCCCGAGGTCGACATCACCGAGCTGAAGGACGGCGAGCTGCTGGCCTTCACCGCCGAGGTTGACGTACGCCCCGAGATCGAGATCCCGGACTACTCCGGCATCGAAGTCACCGTCGACGCCCTCGAGGTCACCGACGAAGAGGTCGAGAAGGCCGTGGAGCAGCTCCGCGAGCGCTTCGCCTCCACCAACCCGGTCGAGCGCGCCGCCGCCGACGGCGACGTCGTCACGATCGACCTGCAGGCCAAGGTCGACGGCGAGGTCCTGGAGGACGGCGTGGCCGACGGTGTCTCGTACACCATCGGTTCCGGCGAGCTCCTCGACGGCATCGACGAGGCCGTGACCGGCCTGGAGGCCGGTGGCGAGGCCACCTTCACCTCGCAGCTGAAGGGCGGCTCCGCCGAGGGCAAGGACGCGGAGGTCACCGTCAAGGTCACCGCCGTCGCCGCCCGTGAGCTCCCCGAGCTGGACGACGACTTCGCCCAGATGGCCAGCGAGTTCGACACGCTGGAGGAGCTGAAGGCCGACAGCCGCAAGCGCCTGGAGACCACCAAGCAGTACGACCAGGCCACCCAGGCCCAGGAGCGCGTCCTCGAGGAGCTGCTGAAGCTCGCCGAGGTCCCGATCCCGGAGAAGCTGCTCGCGGACGAGGTCCAGACCCGCAAGCACAACCTGGAGCACCACCAGCTCGGTCAGATGGGCCTCGACCTCGAGAAGTACCTCGAGATCCAGGGCAAGACCCTGGAGGAGTTCGAGAACGAGACCTCCGAGCAGGCCATCAAGGGCATCAAGACCCAGTTCATCCTGGACGAGCTCGTCAACAAGGAGAAGCTGAACGTCAACCAGGAGGAGCTCACCGAGCACCTCATGCGGCGTGCGGCCTCCTCCGGCATGAGCCCCGACCAGTTCGCCCAGGCCGTCGTCGAGGGTGGCCAGGTGCCGATGCTCGTCGGCGAGGTCGCCCGCGGCAAGGCGCTCGCCGTCGTCGTCGAGGCCGCCAAGGTCGTCGACACCAACGGTGAGGTCGTCGACCTCGAGGACGAGGAAGAGGCCGCCGAGGCCACGGAGACGGTTGAGGCCGCCACCGAGGACAAGGCGGACGGCAAGGCCGAGGAGAAGAACGAGGCCTGAGCCTCGCTCCGATCCGCGACAGCCTCGCGCTGATCGTCACGACGGGCCCCGAACGCATCGTGTGTTCGGGGCCCGTCGGCGTAGCGCGCCGGATCGCCGCGCGCCCCCGGAACCCTTGTGCCCACTGCGGACCTTGCGCTCCCAGCGAACAGTTGCGGAAGCGGGATGGCGTTGTCCCACCTGCGCGTTAGGGTCCATGAAGAGGAAGGGTGGAGCAGTGACTTCACCCGCCCGGTACGAAGACGCTGAGACGGCCGGAGCCGTCAGAGACGAGCAGGTGGATACGTGACGAATCTGATGCCCTACGCCGCCGGAGAGCCGTCCCTCGGTGGTGGCCTCGGTGACCAGGTCTACAGCCGACTGCTCGGCGAGCGCATCATCTTCCTCGGTCAGCAGGTCGACGATGACATCGCCAACAAGATCACCGCACAGCTTCTCCTCCTTGCCGCCGACCCGGACAAGGACATCTACCTCTACATCAACAGCCCCGGTGGCTCGGTGACGGCCGGCATGGCGGTCTACGACACCATGCAGTACATCCCCAACGACGTCGTCACCATCGGCATGGGCATGGCCGCCTCCATGGGCCAGTTCCTGCTCACCGGCGGCGCCTCGGGCAAGCGTTTCGCGCTCCCCAACACCGACATCCTCATGCACCAGGGTTCGGCCGGTATCGGCGGCACGGCCTCGGACATCAAGATCCAGGCCGAGTACCTGCTCCGCACCAAGACGCGGATGGCGGAGATCACCGCCCACCACTCCGGCCAGACCGTCGAGACGATCATCCGCGACGGCGACCGCGACCGCTGGTACACGGCGGAGGAGGCCAAGGAGTACGGCCTCATCGACGAGATCATCACGTTCGCGTCGGGCATCCCGGGCGGCGGCGGCACCGGTGCCTGATCCGGTCCCCACCGGACCGTCGGCACCACTCCCGCACCCTCATCTCGTACGCCGAGACCTCCAGCCCCAGAACGCCACCAGGATGGTGAACACCCACATGAACAACTTCTCCGGCGCCTCCGCGAGCGGCCTCTACACCGGCCCGCAGGTGGACAACCGCTACGTCGTCCCGCGCTTCGTGGAGCGCACCTCGCAGGGTGTGCGCGAGTACGACCCGTACGCGAAGCTCTTCGAGGAGCGCGTGATCTTCCTGGGCGTCCAGATCGACGACGCCTCGGCCAACGACGTCATGGCGCAGCTGCTGTGCCTGGAGTCGATGGACCCCGACCGCGACATCTCGATCTACATCAACAGCCCCGGCGGCTCGTTCACCGCGCTCACCGCGATCTACGACACGATGCAGTTCGTGAAGCCGGACATCCAGACGGTCTGCATGGGCCAGGCGGCCTCCGCCGCCGCCGTCCTGCTCGCCGCGGGCACCCCGGGCAAGCGCATGGCGCTCCCGCACGCCCGGGTGCTCATCCACCAGCCGTCCTCGCAGACCGGCCGCGAGCAGCTCTCCGACCTGGAGATCGCGGCCAACGAGATCCTCCGCATGCGCACGCAGCTGGAGGAGATGCTGGCCCGCCACTCGACGACCCCGCTGGAGAAGATCAGCGAGGACATCGAGCGCGACAAGATCCTGACGGCCGAGGACGCCCTCGCGTACGGTCTGGTCGACCAGATCGTTTCCACCCGCAAGACCACCGCAGGCGCATCGCTCTGACGTCGGTCTTTCCCCTTGGCACATTCCGTTCGCACGACCACGGCCGTGTGAACCGTGCCAAGGGGGGCCCGAACGGGGGCCCAGGCAAGGTACCGTCGGATAGAGGCACCAGGAGCCGCTGAACCAGGCGGCCTCCCAGGCGAAGGGGAAGCACCTCGTGGCACGCATCGGTGATGGCGGCGACCTGCTCAAGTGCTCGTTCTGCGGAAAGAGCCAGAAGCAGGTGAAGAAGCTCATCGCGGGACCCGGTGTGTACATCTGCGACGAGTGCATCGATCTCTGCAACGAGATCATCGAGGAGGAACTCGCGGAGACGAGCGAGGTGCGCTGGGAAGAGCTTCCCAAGCCCCGCGAGATCTACGAGTTCCTGGAGGGGTACGTCGTCGGGCAGGAGCCCGCGAAGAAGGCCCTCTCGGTCGCGGTGTACAACCACTACAAGCGGGTCCAGGCCGGGGAGAACGGCGGCGGCGCCGGTCGTGAGGACGCGATCGAGCTCGCCAAGTCGAACATCCTCCTGCTGGGCCCCACGGGTTCCGGTAAGACGCTTCTCGCACAGACGCTGGCCCGCATGCTCAACGTCCCGTTCGCCATCGCGGACGCGACGGCGCTGACGGAGGCCGGCTATGTCGGCGAGGACGTCGAGAACATCCTGCTCAAGCTGATCCAGGCGGCCGACTACGACGTCAAGAAGGCCGAGACCGGGATCATCTACATCGACGAGATCGACAAGGTCGCCCGCAAGAGCGAGAACCCGTCGATCACCCGCGATGTCTCCGGCGAGGGCGTGCAGCAGGCCCTGCTGAAGATCCTGGAGGGCACCACCGCCTCCGTCCCGCCGCAGGGCGGACGCAAGCACCCCCACCAGGAGTTCATCCAGATCGACACGACGAACGTGCTGTTCATCGTGGGCGGCGCGTTCTCCGGCCTGGAGAAGATCATCGAGTCCCGGGCCGGAGCCAAGGGCATCGGCTTCGGCGCCACGATCCGCTCCAAGCTGGAGATCCAGGCGAGCGACCAGTTCCAGGAGGTCATGCCGGAAGACCTGGTGAAGTTCGGGATGATCCCGGAATTCATCGGCCGTCTCCCGGTCCTGACCTCGGTCCACAACCTGGACCGCGAGGCCCTGCTGCAGATCCTCATCGAGCCGCGCAACGCCCTGGTCAAGCAGTACCAGCGCCTGTTCGAACTCGACGGCGTGGAGCTGGACTTCGAGCGCGAGGCGCTGGAGGCCATCGCCGACCAGGCGATCCTGCGCCAGACCGGCGCTCGCGGTCTGCGGGCGATCATGGAGGAAGTCCTCCAGTCCGTGATGTACGAGGTCCCGTCCCGCAAGGACGTCGCCCGCGTCGTCATCACGCCCGACGTCGTCCGAGACAACGTCAACCCGACGCTGGTCCCGCGCGAGCCGCGCACGATCGGCAAGAACGACGGCGGCCGCCACGAGAAGTCCGCTTAGCGGCAGCGCAGTCACGTACGCCGAAGGGGCGCCCACCGGACGAACCGGTGAGCGCCCCTTCGGCGTTGGGCGATCAGATCTTGGTGCGGGAGGCGTTGTAGACCTTGGCGGCGAGGTCGGCCACCTCTTCCTGCGGCGCGCCCTTGCCCGTCAGCGCCGAGGCGACATCGATGCTCGCCACGATGCCGACCGTGCTGTAGTCGGCCCAGATGCACACCGGCATGGTGAACTCCTTCGGCCCCTTCGCAGGGGTGCCGTCGGCCTTGTCGTTGACCACCTTGAGGTCTTGGCACTTCATCAGCGCGCCCTCGAAGCCCTCGGGCTTGACCTCCTTGGGGCTGCCCACCAGGGAGGTCTTGCTGTCGCCGTCGCCGTTCCCCTTCATCATGTTCACCTCGGCCTTGTCGAAGGCGCCGTCCAGCGTCTTCGACGGGTCCGAGACCTCTCCCCAGACGCCCTCGAACATGAGCGCCTTCTGGGCGAGCGGGTTGTCCTGGGAGCCGCTCTTGTACTGGGCCTCCACCTTGTTGGCGTTCTCGACCCCCATGGCCTCGGCCTCTTCCTTGTCCTTCCCGGTGACCGGGCGGGACACGGAGGGCTTGGACGCGTCCTTCTGGAAGTCCTCCACGCTGGCCGGGAGCGTCAGCTTGTACCCCTTGGTGGAGTCCGCCACGTCACTGTTGCCGCCGCCGGAGGTCAGGAAGTACACCCCGCCCGCGATGACCGCCAGCGCCACCACGGCGACACCGATGATCAGCCCGGTCTTCTTCTTCGGCTGCGGCGGCTGCTGGCCGTACCCGGGCTGCCCGCCGTACGGCGGCTGGGGCGGCTGCTGTCCGTACGGACCCGGCTGCTGCGCCTGCGGGTAGCCGTAACCCTGCTGCGGCCCCGGGGGCTGCTGGCCGTACGGGTTCGGCTGCTGCGGGGGTACGCCCTGCGGGGCCTGCTGCGGATAACCGTAGCCGGGCTGGCCCTGCGGCGGCGGGGCGCCGTACGGGCCCGGCTGCTGTCCGTACGGTCCGGGCTGGCCCTGCGGCGGCTGCCCACCGTACGGGCCCGGCTGGTTGTAGCTCATTCGCGGTGTCCCCTCAAGAATCCTTATGCGTTGCGAACATCCTGACGGAAGCCGCCCTGAGACGGGGGACCGGCCCGGACACCGTTACTGAACCAATCCGTTTCAGTGCAGACCTGTGACGGCCCTAAACTGTCTCCCGTGACCGAGAACTCATCGCAGCAGCCAGCCAGCAACCCCGAACTGCCGACCACGTACGCGCCGGCCGATGTAGAGGGGAAGCTGTACGAGCGCTGGGTAGAGCGTGGTTACTTCGAAGCGGACGAGCACAGCGACAAGCCGCCCTACAGCATCGTCATCCCGCCGCCGAACGTCACCGGCTCCCTCCACCTGGGCCACGCCTTCGAGCACACCCTGATCGACGCCCTCGTCCGCCGTAAGCGGATGCAGGGCTTCGAGGCGCTGTACCAGCCGGGCATGGACCACGCCGGTATCGCCACCCAGAACGTCGTCGAGCGCGAGCTCGGCAAGGAGGGCAAGTCCCGCCACGACCTGGGCCGTGAGGCGTTCGTCGAGCGGGTCTGGCAGTGGAAGAATGAGTCCGGTGGCCAGATCTCCGGCCAGATGCGCCGCCTCGGCGAGGGCGTCGCCTGGTCCCGTGAGCGCTTCACCATGGACGAGGGCCTCTCCAAGGCCGTCCAGACCGTCTTCAAGCAGATGTACGACGACGGGCTGATCTACCGCGCCGAACGCATCATCAACTGGTGCCCCCGCTGCCTCACCGCGATCTCCGACATCGAGGTCGAGTACCAGGAGGACGACGGCGAGCTCGTCTCCATGACGTACGGGGAGGGTGACGAGACCATCGTCGTCGCCACCACCCGCGCCGAGACGATGCTCGGCGACACCGCCGTCGCCGTCCACCCCGACGACGAGCGCTACCAGCACCTGATCGGCAAGCAGATCAAGCTGCCGCTGACGGACCGCACGATCCCCGTCGTCGCCGACCACCACGTCGACCCGGAGTTCGGCACCGGCGCGGTCAAGGTGACCCCCGCCCACGACCCGAACGACTTCGAGATCGGCAACCGCCACAACCTGCCGTTCATCACCGTCCTCGACGAGCGCGCGGTCATCACCGTCCCCGGCCCCTTCGAGGGCCTGGACCGGCTGGAGGCCCGCTCCGCCATCGTCGCCGCCCTGCGCGCCGAGGGCCGGATCGTCGCCGAGAAGCGCCCCTACGTCCACTCCGTCGGGCACTGCTCCCGCTGCAAGACCACCATCGAGCCGCGCCTGTCGCTCCAGTGGTGGGTCAAGGTCGCTCCGCTCGCCGAGGCCGCCGGCGACGCGGTCCGCGACGGCAAGGTCAAGATCCACCCGCAGGAGATGGAGAAGCGGTACTTCGACTGGGTCGACAACCTCCACGACTGGTGCATCTCGCGCCAGCTCTGGTGGGGCCACCGCATCCCCGTCTGGTACGGCCCGAACGGCGAGGTCGTCTGCGTCGGACCGGACGACGAGGCGCCCACCGGCGAGGGCTGGACCCAGGACAACGACGTCCTGGACACCTGGTTCTCCTCCGGCCTGTGGCCCTTCTCCACCCTCGGCTGGCCCGAACGCACCGACAGCCTCGCGAAGTTCTACCCGAACTCCGTCCTGGTCACCGGCTACGACATCCTCTTCTTCTGGGTCGCCCGGATGATGATGTTCGGCCTGTACGTCAACGACGGCGTCCCGCCGTTCGGCACCATCGTCCTGCACGGCATGGTCCGCGACGAGCACGGCAAGAAGATGTCGAAGTCCTTCGGGAACGTCGTCAATCCGCTGGACTGGATGGACAAGTACGGCTCCGACGCCCTGCGCTTCACCCTCGCGCGCGGCGCCAACCCCGGCACCGACGTGCCGATCGGCGAGGACTGGGTCCAGGGCTCGGCGAAGTTCTCCAACAAGATCTGGAACGCCACCCGCTTCGCCCTGATGAACGGCGCCACGATCGAGGGCGAACTGCCCTCGGCCGAGGAGATGTCGGTCACCGACCGCTGGATCCTCTCCCGCCTCAACAAGACGGTCGCGGACGTCGACGCGTTCTACGACGACTTCCAGTTCGCCAAGATCAGCGAGGCGCTGCGCCACTTCGCCTGGGACGAGGTCTTCGACTGGTACGTCGAGCTCTCCAAGACCACGTTCTTCGCGGGCGGACGCCCGGCCGAGGTGTCGGGCCGGGTCCTCGGCGAGGTCCTCGACGTGATGCTGCGGCTGCTGCACCCGATCGTCCCGTTTGTCACGGAGGCGCTGTGGACCGCGCTCACCGGACGCGAGTCGATCGTCATCGCCGAGTGGCCCGCCGACTCCGGCTTCCGGGACGACGCGGCCGAGAAGGAGATCGAGCTGGTCCAGCAGGTCGTCACCGAGGTCCGCCGTTTCCGCAACGACCAGGGTCTCCAGCCCGGCCAGAAGGTCCCGGCCGAACTGACCCTGACCGGCACGGCGCTCGCCCCGCACGAGGCGGCCATGCGCCAGCTCCTGCGGCTCCAGCCCGCCGGTGACGGCTTCCACGCCACCGCCTCCCTCCCGGTCGCCGGGGCCACCGTGGCCCTGGACCTGTCCGGCACGATCGACGTGGCGGCCGAGCGCAAGCGCCTCACCAAGGACCTGGAGGCCGCGCGCAAGGAGAAGGCCCAGGCGGAGGGCAAGCTCGGCAACGAGGCCTTCCTCGCCAAGGCCCCGGACAACGTGGTCGACAAGATCCGCGGCCGGCTCGCCAAGGCCGAGGCCGACATCGAGCGGATCTCCGCCCAGCTGGCGGCCCTCCCGCAGAGCTGATCTGCTACGACACGAAGCCCCCGCGCACCCGACCGACCGGGACGCGGGGGCTTCGCCGTACCGCTTGCCCCGCGGTTCGCCGGGCGCTGCGCGCGATGTCGGCGCCCATCCGTAGACTGGGGCCCGTGAGTGAGCCCCGCCCAGACCGGCACGACGCGTCCGATCCCGACGACACCTTCGAGGAGATCGTCGACGAGGCGACCCAGCGCGACCCCGACCTGGCGGTGATCGAGGCCGGGAGCCGCACGCTGCGCGCCCACTCGGGTCAGCCGCAGGGCGAAGCGGTCCCGGCCCGCCCGGCCGACCCCGAGACCGACAAGGCGCTGCGCGCGGTGGAGCAGGAGCTCGCCGGACGCTGGGGCGAGACCAAGCTGGAGCCCTCCGTCACGCGCATCGCCGCCCTGATGGACGTCCTCGGCGAGCCGCAGCGCGCCTACCCCTCGATCCACATCACGGGGACCAACGGCAAGACCTCCACGGCCCGCATGATCGAGGCCCTGCTCAACGCCTTCGAGCTGCGCACCGGCCGCTACACCTCCCCGCACGTCCAGTCGATCACCGAGCGGATCAGCCTGGACGGCTCGCCGATCGCGGCCGAGCGGTTCATCGAGACGTACGAGGACATCAAGCCGTACGTCGAGATGGTCGACGCCCAGCAGCCCTACCGGCTCTCCTTCTTCGAGGTCCTCACCGGCATGGCGTACGCCGCCTTCGCCGACGCCCCCGTGGACGTCGCGGTCGTCGAGGTCGGCATGGGCGGCACCTGGGACGCGACGAACGTCATCGACTCCACGGTCGCCGTCGTCACCCCGATCTCGCTGGACCACACCGACCGGCTCGGCACCACGCCCGCCGAGATCGCCGGCGAGAAGGCCGGCGTCATCAAGCCGGGCGCCACGGTCATCCTGGCGCAGCAGCCGGTGGACGCCGCGCAGGTGATGCTGAAGAAGGCCGTCGAGGTGGACGCCACCGTGGCCCGCGAGGGCATGGAGTTCGGCGTCGCCTCCCGCGAGATCGCGGTCGGCGGACAGCTCGTCACCCTGCGGGGCCTGGGCGGGGAGTACGAGGAGATCTTCCTCCCGCTGTACGGCGCCCACCAGGCGCACAACGCGGCCGTCGCGCTCGCCGCAGTCGAGGCGTTCTTCGGGATCGGCGCCGAGCAGGCCCGCTCCCTCGACATCGACGCCATCCGCAAGGCGTTCGCCTCGGTGCTCTCCCCGGGGCGTCTGGAGGTCGTGCGCTCCAGCCCGACCGTCGTCCTGGACGCCGCGCACAACCCCGCCGGGGCCAAGGCGGCGGCGGACGGCATCTCCGAGGCGTTCAGCTTCTCCCGTCTGATCGGCGTGGTCGGCACGAGCGACGACAAGGACGTCCGGGGGCTCCTGGAGGCCTTCGAGCCGATCTTCGCCGAGATCGTCGTCACGCAGAACTCCACCCCGCGCGCGATGGACGCGGACGCGCTGGCCGCGGTCGCCGTCGAGATCTTCGGCGACGACCGGGTCCAGGTCGAGCCTCGCCTCGACGACGCCCTGGAGGCGGCGATCACGCTGGCCGAGGAGGAGGACGAGTACGCGGGCGCCGGGGTGCTGGTGACCGGATCCGTGATCACGGTCGGCGAGGCCCGGCTGCTGCTCGGAAGGGGCTGAAAGACGGATGCGGACGCTCTGCGCCTCGACGCTGATCGGTGAGTTCTTCGTGATCGGCTTCGCCGGTCTCGTCGCGATGAAGCTGGACGACGCCTCCATGGCCGTGGTCTGGACGGTGTGCGGCATCGGCATGGCCCTGTCGGTGCTGCTGTGCGGGATGATCACCCGGCCCGGCGGGGTCCAGCTCGGCTGGGCGCTCCAGGTCGCGCTGGTCCTCAGCGGCTTCGTGGTCCCGACGATGTTCATCCTGGGCCTCGCCTTCGGCGGGCTGTGGTGGGCCTCGATCCACTACGGCCGCAAGATCGACGAGGCGAAGGCGCGCTGGGCCGCCCAGCAGGAAGCCGAGGAGGCCACCGCCTAGGCGGCACTCCGACGATGCCCCGAGGCGCGCGCCGGGTGTCCGACACGCCCGCCTCCGCCCCGGGGCCCGGCGGATTCGGGGCCCGAAGGTGACCCAGGGTGAACCCGGGCGTGGATCTGTTCCCGTACCCCTGTAATCTCGCCTCACCGCACCCGTATGCCTGGCCTTGCAAGGAGCCGTACATGACCCAGCGCACTCTCGTCCTGCTCAAGCCCGACGCGGTCCGCCGTGGCCTGATCGGCGAGATCGTCGGCCGCATCGAGCGCAAGGCGAACTGGCGGATCACCGCCCTGGAGCTGCGCACCCTGGACCACGAGACGCTGGAGCAGCACTACGGCGAGCACAAGGGCCGCCCGTTCTACGAGCCGCTCATGGAGTTCATGACCTCCGGCCCCGTCGTCGCCCTGGTGGCCGAGGGCGAGCGGGTCATCGAGGGCGTCCGCGCCCTGGCCGGCCCCACCGACCCGATCGCCGCCGCGCCCGGGTCCATCCGCGGTGACTTCGGCACGATCACCCGGGAGAACCTCATCCACGCCTCGGACTCGGAGGAGTCCGCAGAGCGAGAACTGAAGCTTTTCTTCCCGGGACTTTCCTGACCCGATCGGCCAAACAGCGCTGTAGGCGAGGGGCGACCGAGGTAATTCGGTCGCCCCTCGGCATAGGGTTTGGGATCGCGGGAACGCATCCCTCCGACGTAACGTCACCTTGGGTAGGACGGCCACCCGTTCCGCTCACAATGGCGAAGGGCCCTCGCGCTGTGTCCGTGCATACGGCACTACGATGGAAGCTTCCACGCCCGCAGCGCCAACCTCGCCTACCAGAACAAGCCATCTCCGCTACCTGGGAAGGCCCGACGCATCCTCATGGGGAACAAGGGGAACTCAATGTCGTTCATCGGCCGTGACATGGCTATCGACCTCGGGACTGCCAACACGCTGGTGTACGTCAGGGGGCGCGGCATCGTTCTGAACGAGCCGTCCGTCGTGGCCATCAACACCAACACCGGCGGAATTCTGGCGGTCGGCTCCGAGGCCAAGAAGATGATCGGGCGCACGCCGGGCAACATCGTTGCCGTGCGACCGCTGAAGGACGGCGTGATCGCCGACTTCGAGATCACCGAGCGGATGCTCCGCTACTTCATCCTCAAGATCCACAAGCGTCGCTATCTCGCCCGCCCCCGGGTCGTCGTCTGTGTTCCCTCCGGTATCACCGGGGTCGAGCGCCGCGCCGTCATCGAGGCGTCCACCCAGGCCGGCGCGCGCCAGGTGCACATCATCGAGGAGCCCATGGCCGCGGCGATCGGCTCCGGTCTGCCGGTCCACGAGGCCACCGGCAACATGGTCGTCGACATCGGCGGCGGCACCACGGAGGTCGCGGTGATCTCGCTCGGCGGAATCGTCACTGCCCAGTCGATCCGGACCGCCGGTGACGAACTGGACAACGCGATCATCCAGCACATCAAGAAGGAGTACTCGCTCCTCCTCGGTGAGCGGACCGCCGAACAGATCAAGATCACCATCGGTTCGGCGTACGACCTGGAGAAGGACGAGCACACCGAGATCCGCGGTCGCGACCTGGTCTCCGGCCTCCCCAAGACGGTCGTCATCTCGGCCGCCGAGGTCCGCAAGGCCATCGAGGAGCCGGTCAACGCGATCGTCGACGCCGTGAAGACGACGCTCGACAAGTGCCCGCCCGAGCTGTCCGGCGACGTCATGGACCGCGGCATCGTCCTCACCGGCGGCGGCGCGCTGCTGCGCGGTCTGGACGAACGGCTGCGCCACGAGACGGGCATGCCGATCCACATCGCCGAGGACCCCCTGGACTCGGTGGCGCTCGGCTCGGGCAAGTGCGTCGAGGAGTTCGAGGCGCTCCAGCAGGTGCTGGACGCCCAGCCCCGCCGTTAGCCACAGCGCGGTTTCCGCGGGACACACCCGATCCGGCGAGCGGACGCACCCGCTCCGGTCGCCGGATCGTTGATATAGATCGTTGCTGTACACGTACTGGAGCGGGGACACCTCCGACCGGTACCCCGTACGGAGACGTATACAGGCACGAATATTCCGACGAGGAAGGCACGGCCGCCGCACGTGAGGGACACACGAGAGAGCCGGCTGCTCCTGGTGCTCTTGATCGCCATCGCATTCGCCCTGATCACGGTGGATATCCGAGGCGGCGAGGGGTCACCGGTCGACGGCGCGCGGCAGGCCGCGGCCACCGTCTTCGGACCGGTCGAGAACGGCGTCGCGGCAGCGGTCGACCCGGTGGGCAACGCCATAGGGGCGGTCAGGGACTCCGGCAACCGGCACGACCGGATCGCCACCCTGGAGAAGGAGAACGCGGCGCTGAAGGCCAAGCTCGGCAGCGACGACCGCACCAACAGCCGGGTCCGTCAGCTCGACGCCATGCTGAAGAACGCGGGCGCCGGACAGTACGGCATCAAGGGCGCCGAGGTCATCGCCATAGGAGCGGCCCAGGGCTTCTCCTGGACGGTCACCATCGACGCCGGTTCCAACGACGGCATCCGCCGCGACATGACCGTCCTCAACGGGGAAGGGCTGGTCGGCCGGGTCACCACGGTCGGCCCGAGCACCGCGACGGTTCTGCTCGCCAACGACCCCGACTTCACCGTCGGCACCCGGATGGAGAAGACCGACGAGCTCGGCTTCGCCACCGGTCAGGGCTCGCGCCCCCTGTCGGTGCAGTTCCTCAACGGCAAGGCCAAGGTGAAGGCCGGCGACCGGCTGGTCACCTTCGGCTCCAGCAAGGACAAGCCGTTCGTGCCCGGCGTCCCGGTCGGCGAGGTCGTCCGCGTCGACCCGTCCGGCGGCGCGCTGACCCGGACGGTCTATGTGAAGCCGTACGTCGGTTTCACCAAGCTCGACATCGTCGGCGTCGTCGTCCAGGCCCCCCGCCAGGACCCGCGCGACACGGTCCTGCCCAAACAGCCCGTCAAGACGAAGCCGAAGCCGACCCCCACCGTCACCGTCACGGTCCAGCCCAACGGCGACCTGGTGGACGGCTCCGGCAAGGTCGTCGGCAACATCAACGAGAAGCCCGGCGACGGCGACGCCGCCGGTGACGCGGCAGGCGACCAACAGGGCAACGCCCAGCAACCCGACAACGCGGCCGACGACCAGGGGCAGGGCTGATCCCCATGCGCATCAACCGGACTCTGCTCGCCACCGCCCTGGTCGTGGTCGCCCTGGTCATCCAGGTCTCCGTCCTCGCCCGTCTCCAGCTCCCCGGCGCCGTCCCGGACCTGCTGCTGCTCACCGTCCTCGGACTCGCCTTCGTGTACGGGCCGGTCAGCGGCTCCCTCATCGGCTTCGGCGCGGGCCTCCTCGCGGACCTCGCGCCGCCCGCCGACCACGCCGCGGGCCGCTACGCCCTGGTGCTCTGCGTCATCGGCTACCTCGCGGGCCTGGTCCGGCCGGAGAACGGGCAGCTGAAGTCGGCCTTCGCCCCGATGGCCGCGGTCGTCGCCGCCGCGATCGGCTCGACCCTGCTGTACGCGGGCGTCGGCGCGCTCGTCGGCGACACCGCCGCCCGCCATGTGGGCTTGGGCAGCCTGCTGTTCACGGCCGCGGTCTACGACCTCCTGCTGGCGCCCTTCACGGTGCCGCTCATCATGGCGCTCGCCAGACGCACCGAGAACGACCCGATCGCCGAGGCCTCCTCCGGCTCCAACGACGTCGCCGCCGGCTGGCTCGCCTCGGGCACCGGTCTGCGGATCGGTAACCAGCGCGGCGGCCTGCGGGCCAAGGCGGCCCGCAACCGGGCAGCCCGCGCGGGCAGGATCAAGGGGGTCAAGCGCCTGTGAAGCCGTACGTGACCGAGGGGCCCGGGGGCATCGCGTGAGGCTGTATCTCCCGGAGAACGACCCCCGCACCCCCAGCCGGACCACCACCGGGGGCACCCAGTGAGCAACATTCCCGAGACCGGGCGGACCCAGCGGGTCCAGATCCGGCTCATCGTCATCCAGGTCCTCGTCTTCTCCCTGCTGCTCACCCTCGGCGGACGCCTCTGGTACCTCCAGATCCGCAACGGCGAGGAGTACACCGCCGAAGCCGCGGGCAACGGCGTCCAGCAGGTCGTCCAGCCCGCCGTGCGCGGCTCGATCCTCGACGCCCGCGGCGTACCGCTCGCCGACAACGAGACCCGCCTCGTCGTCTCCGCCAGCCGCACCGAGCTGCTGAAGATGAAGGACGACGGCGTCGGCGTCCTCACCCGTCTCGCCGAGGTCCTGGACATGAAGCCGAAGGACGTCCGGGACAAGGTCCGCCTCTGCGACTCCAAGACCCCCCAGCCCTGCTGGAACGGCTCGCCCTACCAGCCGATCCCGGTCACCGACGAGGCCACCACCCAGCAGGCCCTCCAGATCCGTGAGCGCGCCGAGGACTTCCCCGGCATCACCGCCGAACCCACCGCCGTACGCCGCTACGCCGCCCCCGGCAAGGCGAAGACCGCGCAGGTGCTCGGCTATCTGTCGCCCGTCACCGACGACGAGATCAAGCAGGCGCAGGACGGCCCGTCGCCCTACCTCCGTTCCGACCAGGTCGGCCGGTCCGGCATCGAGCGCACGTACGACAAGGAGCTGCGCGGCAAGGCGGGCGTCACCCGCTACGAGGTCGACAACCTCGGCCGCGTCATGGGCGAGGCGGAGGACGACCCGGCGGTGGCCGGCTCCACCCTCGTCACCAGCCTCGACGCCCGCGTCCAGGCGGTCGCCGAATACGAGCTCGCCGCCGCGATGAAGCGGGTCCGGGGCGAGACCGACAAGATCACCGGCCGGAAGTACGAGGCCGACTCCGGGGCCGTCGTCGTCATGGAGTCGAAGACCGGCCGGGTCGTGGCGATGGCCTCCCAGCCCGACTACGACCCCAACGACTGGGTCGGCGGCATCTCCGGCAAGCAGTACGCCAAGCTCACCAGCAAGAAGTCCAACTACCCGCTGCTCAACCGGGCCATCCAGGGCCAGGCCCCGGCCGGCTCGATCTTCAAGGTCGTCTCGGCGAGCGCCGCCGTGCGCGCCGGTCACGACTTCAACGACCGCTACCAGTGCAGCAGCTCCTACAGCCTGGGCAACCAGACCTTCGCCAACTTCGAGTCCCAGGGCCACGGCCCCATCACCCTCGGCGACGCGCTCAAGTACTCCTGCAACACGGTCTTCTACCGCCTCGGCCACGAGGAGTGGGTGAAGGACGGCGGCATAAAGCCCAAGAAGGACGCCAAGAACTGGTTCTACACGACCGCTCGTGACTTCGGGCTCGGCGCCGAGACCGGCATCGACCTGCCCAACGAGGTCAAGGGCCGCATCCCGGACCGGAAGTGGAAGCAGGACTTCTGGGAGGCCAACAAGGACGCCTGGTGCAAGGAGGGCAAGAAGGGCGGCACCTACGTCCAGCAGATCGCGTACGAGAGTTGCCTCGAAGGCAACCAGCTCAAGGCCTACGACAGCATCAACTACTCGATCGGCCAAGGCGACGTGCTCGTCACGCCCATTCAGATGGCCACCGCCTACGCCGCCATCAGCAACGGCGGCACCCTCCACGAGCCCACCGTCGGCAAGGCCGTGATCAGCCCCGACGGCAAGACGGTCCAGGAGATCAAGCCCAAGGTCAGCGGGAAGCTCCCGGTCAACGCCCAGACCATCAAGGACCTCGACAAGGGGCTGCGCTCCGTGGTCGAGCCGGGCGGCACCGCCGCCTGGCGGTTCGGCGGCTGGCCGCAGGACAAGATCCCGATGCGCGCCAAGACCGGCACCGCCCAGGTGTACGGCAAGCAGACCACCGGCTGGTTCGCGACCTACACCGACGACTACACCATCGTCATGACGATCTCCCAGGGCGGCACCGGCTCCGGCTCCTCCGGGCCCGCCGTCCGCAAGATCTACGACGCGCTCTACGGCCTCGACTCCGCCGGCAACCAGGATCTGAAGCGGGCACTGCTGCCCAAGCCCCAGAAGGCCCTGCCGAAGATCCAGTCCGACGGCTCGATCCACGCGCCGAAGATCAAGCCCTACGACCCCACTCCGGTCACGCCCGAGGAGCAGCCGGGAGGACAGGAACCCCAGTTGCCCCTGCCGCCCGGAGGCCAGCCCGGACTCACCGGATCACCCGCGTCCACGGGGAGGCAGCCGTAATGGCAGGTGGATTCTCCGTCTCCAGGTACGGCCCCGACGAGGGCTCCTGGGCCAAACTGACGGCCCGCGACTCCCGCGTACGGCGGCTGGACTGGCCGCTGCTCGGGGCCGCGCTGGCGCTCTCGGTCCTCGGCTCGCTGCTCGTGTGGTCCGCGACCCGCAACCGCGACCACCTCACCCAGGGCGACCCCTATTTCTTCCTCCTGCGGCATGCCCTCAACACCGGCATCGGCCTCGCCCTGATGATCGGCACGATCTGGCTCGGCCACCGCACCCTGCGCGGGGCCGTCCCGGTCCTCTACGGCATCTCCGTGCTGCTGGTCCTCGCGGTCCTCACCCCGCTCGGCACCACGGTCAACGGCGCCCACGCCTGGATCAAGCTGCCCGCCGGATTCTCGATCCAGCCCTCCGAGTTCACCAAGATCACCATCATTCTGGTGATGGCGATGCTGCTGGCCGCCCGCGTCGACGCGGGCGACCAGGCCCACCCCGACCACCGCACCGTCGCCAAGGCGCTGGGCCTCGCGGCGATCCCGATGGCCATCGTCATGCTGATGCCGGACCTCGGCTCGGTGATGGTCATGGCCGTCATCGTCCTCGGTGTCCTGCTGGCCTCCGGCGCCTCCAACCGCTGGGTCTTCGGACTCATCGGCGCGGGCGCGGGCGGGGCCGTCGCCATCTGGCAGCTCGGTCTGCTCGACGACTACCAGATCGCCCGGTTCGCCGCCTTCGCCAACCCCGCGCTCGACCCGGCGGGCGTCGGCTACAACACCAACCAGGCCCGCATCGCGATCGGCTCCGGCGGACTCACCGGCACCGGCCTCTTCGAGGGCACCCAGACCACCGGCCAGTTCGTGCCCGAGCAGCAGACCGACTTCGTCTTCACCGTCGCCGGCGAGGAGCTGGGCTTCCTCGGCGCGGGACTGATCATCCTGCTCCTGGGCGTCGTCATGTGGCGCGCCTGCCGGATCGCCCGCGAGACGACCGAGCTGTACGGCACGGTCGTCGCCGCCGGGATCATCGCCTGGTTCGCCTTCCAATCCTTCGAGAACATCGGCATGACGCTCGGCATCATGCCGGTCGCCGGACTGCCGCTGCCCTTCGTCTCGTACGGAGGATCATCGATGTTCGCCGTCTGGGTGGCGGTCGGCCTGCTCCAGTCCATCAGAGTGCAACGCCCGATGTCCGCCTGAACCCGGGCGGTCGCGGGTAGGTGTCGTACATGGCGGACACCAAACGTGAGATCGAGCGGAAGTACGAGGCCACCGAGGACACCCGGCTGCCCGACCTGACACGGGCGGCCGGGGTCGACCGGGTCGCCCCACGCGGCCGGACCGAGCTCGACGCCGTCTACTGGGACACCGCCGACCTCCGCCTCGCCGCCGACTCCCTCACGCTGCGCCGCAGGACCGGCGGGGCCGACGAGGGCTGGCACGTGAAGTTCCCCGTGGCGGTCGGCGTCCGCGACGAGATCCACGAACCGCTCTCCGACACCCTGCCGGCCTCGCTGGCCGCTCTCCTGCGCTCCCGGGTCCGCCACGCGGAGATCGCCCCCGTCGTCCGGCTGCTCTCCTCGCGGGACGTCCACCAGCTGCTGGCCGAGGACGGCACGCTCCTCGCCGAGGTCAGCGTCGACACGGTGCTCGCGGAGCGGCTCGCGGGGGAGGGGAGCGGCACCAGTGCCGCCTGGACAGAGATCGAGGTCGAGCTGGCCGACGACGGTGACCCGGCCGTCCTGGACGCCGTGGAGAAGCGGCTCCGCAAGGCCGGAGTGCGCCCCGCGGAATCCTCCTCGAAGCTCGCCCGGGCGCTGGCGGAGACGACGCCGGGCGGGGGCGGGGACGAACACCCCGAGGCCCCCTCCACCGCGGGCGACCACGTCCTCGCCTACGTACGCGAGCAGATCGCCACGATCGTGCGCCTCGACCCCGCCGTCCGCCGCGACCTTCCCGACTCCGTGCACAAGATGCGCGTCGCCACCCGCCGGCTGCGCAGTACCTTCAAGACCCACCGCAAGATCCTCGACCGCGAGGTCACCGACCCCCTCGGCGCGGAGCTCAAGTGGCTCGCCGCCGAGCTGGGCCTCGACCGCGACCAGGAAGTGCTGGACGAGCGCATCGGCTCCCGCGTCGAGGCCCTGCCCGCCGCCCTGACCCTCGGCCCGGTGCGCGGCAGGCTCCGCGCCTGGTCGGCTGCCCGCCGCACCGGATCGCGCCGCAGGATCATCGACGTACTCGACGGGCAGCGCTATCTGGACCTCCTGGAGGCACTCGACGCGCTGGTCGCCGACCCGCCCCTGCGCCCCGCCGCCCGCAAGGCACCGGGCAAGGCCCTGCCCCGGGCGGTGCTCAAGGACTACGAGAAGCTCGCGCGCCGCATGGACCGCGCCCTGGAGCGGCCGCCGGGCCCCGAGCGGGACACCGCGATGCACGAGGCCCGCAAGGCCGCCAAGCGCGCCCGGTACGCGGGCGAGTCGGCCCGGCCCGCGCTCGGCAAGCCCGCCAAGCGGTTCGCCAAGAGGGTGAAGGCCGTGCAGTCCGTCCTCGGCGGCCACCAGGACAGCGTCGTCGCCCGCGAGGCCCTGCGGACCCTCGCGATCCAGTCGCACGCGGCGGGGGAGACCGCGTTCACCTGGGGACTTCTGTACGGGCAGGAGGAGGCCGCCGCCGAGGCCCGGGAGCGCGAGCTGCCCGAGGTCTGGGCCCGCGCGTCGGACCCCGGACTGCGGGCGGATCTGAAGCACTGAGACGCGGGGTACGCTTGATGGTCACCCCTGCCGGCTCACGAAGGTTCGCGAGATGTCTGCCGCATCGGTCTTCCCACAGCTCGAAGCTCTGCTCCCGCATGTGCAGAAGCCCATCCAGTACGTCGGCGGTGAGCTGAACTCCACCGTCAAGGACTGGGACAGCTGCGACGTCCGCTGGACCCTGATGTACCCCGACGCCTACGAGGTCGGGCTGCCCAACCAGGGCGTCATGATCCTCTACGAGGTACTGAACGAGCGCGAGGGTGTCCTCGCCGAGCGCACGTACAGCGTCTGGCCGGACCTCGAAGAGCTGATGCGCGAGCACAACGTGCCTCAGTTCACCGTGGACAGCCACCGTCCCGTCGGCGCGTTCGACGTCTTCGGGCTCAGCTTCTCCACCGAGCTCGGCTACACCAACATGCTCACCGCCCTGGACCTGGCGGGCATCCCGCTGGAGTCCAAGGACCGCACGGTGGACCACCCGATCGTCCTCGCGGGCGGCCACGCGGCCTTCAACCCCGAGCCGATCGCGGACTTCATCGACTGCGCGGTCGTCGGCGACGGCGAGCAGGCCGTCCTGGAGATCACCGAGATCATCCGCGCCTGGAAGGCCGAGGGCCGGCCCGGCGGCCGCGACGAGGTGCTCTTCCGGCTCTCGAAGACCGGCGGCGTCTACGTCCCGCGCTTCTACGACGTCGAGTACCTCCCCGACGGCCGCATCGGCCGCGTCGTGCCCAACCGCTCCGGCGTGCCGTGGCGGGTCTCCAAGCACACGGTGATGGACCTCGACGAGTGGCCCTACCCCAAGCAGCCCCTCGTCCCGCTCGCGGAGACCGTGCACGAGCGGATGTCCGTGGAGATCTTCCGCGGCTGCACCCGCGGCTGCCGTTTCTGCCAGGCCGGCATGATCACGCGCCCCGTGCGGGAGCGAAGCATCACCGGCATCGGCGAAATGGTCGACAAGGGTCTCAAGGCGACCGGCTTCGAGGAGGTCGGCCTCCTCTCGCTCTCCTCCGCCGACCACAGCGAGATCGGCGACATCGCCAAGGGTCTCGCCGACCGCTACACCGACGACAAGATCGGCCTCTCGCTCCCCTCCACCCGCGTCGACGCGTTCAACGTGGACCTGGCCAACGAGCTGACCCGCAACGGACGCCGCTCCGGCCTCACCTTCGCCCCCGAGGGCGGCTCCGAGCGCATGCGCAAGGTCATCAACAAGATGGTCTCGGAGGAGGACCTGATCCGCACGGTCGCCACCGCGTACGGCAACGGCTGGCGTCAGGTGAAGCTGTACTTCATGTGCGGCCTGCCCACCGAGACCGACGAGGACGTCCTGCAGATCGGCGACATGGCGGTCAACGTCATCGCCAAGGGCCGCGAGGTCTCCGGCCAGAACGACATCCGCTGCACCGTCTCCATCGGCGGGTTCGTGCCCAAGCCGCACACCCCCTTCCAGTGGGCCCCCCAGCTCAGCGCCGAGGACACCGACGCCCGGCTGAAGAAGCTCCGGGACAAGATCCGCGGCGACAAGAAGTACGGCCGTTCCATCGGCTTCCGCTACCACGACGGCAAGCCCGGCATCGTCGAGGGCCTCCTCTCGCGCGGCGACCGCCGTGTCGGCTCCGTCATCCGCGCGGTCTACGAGTCCGGCGGCCGCTTCGACGGGTGGCGCGAGCACTTCAGCTACGACCTCTGGATGAACTGCGCCCAGAAGACGCTCCCCGAGTTCGGCGTCGACGTCGACTGGTACACCACCCGCGAGCGCACCTACGAGGAGGTCCTGCCCTGGGACCACCTCGACTCCGGTCTGGACAAGGACTGGCTCTGGGAGGACTGGCAGGACGCGCTCGACGAGACCGAGGTCGAGGACTGCCGCTGGACCCCCTGCTTCGACTGCGGGGTCTGCCCGCAGCTCGACCTGGACATCCAGATCGGCCCCACCGGCAAGAAGCTCCTGCCGCTGAGCGTCGTGAACAAGTAGCCGGCCCTTCGGCGGCGCGGCGACACGAAGACCCGGTTCCGGCAACTGCGGACCGGGTCTTCGCGTCTTTCCCGGCATGGACGGCAGAGAGCACCAGGAACTGGACCCGTACGCGCCGGAGACCACCCCGAACAGGCTGGTCAGGGTCGTGGTGCGCACGGTGGTGCTGATCGTGGTCCTGCCCGTCCGCATGGTCTGGGACGTCCTGGCCGGCGCCTGGCACACCGTGGACCGGGTCGTGCTGCCCCCGCTCGGACGGGCGCTGGCGGCGCTGGGCGCGGCGCTCGGGCGAGGCCTGGAGATGCTGTTCGGCGGCATCGGCTGGTTGGTGGGGACGCTGTTCGGCGTTCTGGTGCTGATTCCGCTGAAGTGGCTGTACACCTCGGTGTTCACCCCGCTGGGCCACGGCCTGAGATGGATCGGCACCGCCCTGCTCGCCCCGGCGGCGCGCGGTCTCGGAACGGGCCTGACCTGGCTCTTCATCACTCTCCTCGTCGTGCCGGTCGCGGGCCTGTGGCGCTACGCGATCGTCCCCGTGGTGCGCTACGGCCTGGTCGTCCCGGCGATGTGGCTGTACGGAGCCGTGCTCACGCCGATCGGCCGCGGCACGGCCTGGGTCCTGCGCAAGCTGTGGCAGGGCACCGCCTGGACCCTGGCGCAGCTGTGGCGGGGGGTCTCGGCCACCGGACGCGGGCTCGGCCTGGCGGTTGCCTGGCTGGTCATGACCCTGCTGGTCGCGCCCCTCGGCTGGATGTACCGACGGATCCTGACCCCGGCCGGCCGGGAGATCGCCGCCGCGTTCGAGGTCGCCTGGCGGATCGCCGGATACGTCTCCCGGGCCGTCGGCCGGGGCCTCGCACGGCTCGCGTGGTATCTGATCGGCGCACCGGCCTCCTGGGCGTACCGCACGGTGTGTACGCCCGTCGGCCACTTCCTGCGCGACGCGGTCTGGGCCCCGGCCCGGCGCGCCGCCGCCGAAGCGGGCCGGGCGGCCCGCGCGGCCCTCGCCACCGCCCGGGAAACCGTCCGCCAGGCGCGTCGCGACGCCTGGCGGGCCCTGGTCGGCGCCCCGGCCGTCGAGCGGCCTGGGGAACCGCGAGGGATCCCTGCGCGTACTCTGGGTAGTACAACGACTGTCCCCAGCGCGGCGCAGGCGTCCGAGACCCCTCTGGGCGGCGAACCATTCGCCAAACAGGGGTGAGCCGGAGCGGCACCCCGGGGACCACCCGTATTTCGTGGGCGGCGCGCCACCGCGCCCGCCCCGCACCGAGGAGAAGAACCACTGGGCAAGCGACAGCCCGAAGGCCCGCCGCCCGCACCGGCAGTGCAGCGCATCCGTCTGCGCTACACCAAGCGCGGCCGCCTCCGGTTCACCAGCCACCGAGACTTCCAGCGGGCCTTCGAGCGGGCACTGCGCCGCTCCGAGGTGCCGATGGCGTATTCGGCGGGTTTCACGCCCCACCCCAAGGTCTCCTACGCCAATGCCGCACCCACCGGCACGGGCAGCGAGGCGGAGTTCCTGGAGATCGCCCTCACCGAGGCCCGGGACCCCGAGGTCCTGCGCGAACTGCTCGACGCGTCCATGCCGGTCGGCCTCGACATCGTCGACGCGGTGGAGGCCCGCACCTCGGGCCTGGCCGAACGGCTCACCGCCTCCGTCTGGGAGCTGCGCCTGGACGGCGTCGACCCCGAGGACGTCCGCACCGCCGTGGCCGCGTTCAACGACGCGGAGACCGTCGAGGTCCAGCGCAAGGCCAAGAACGGCATCCGGACGTTCGACGCCCGCGCCGCCGTCGCCGACCTGCGGGTCGTCGACGCTCCGGTCGATAGGCCGGGCGAGCGGCCCTGTGCGATACTGCGCCTGGTTGTTCGGCACGTGACACCTGCCGTCCGACCCGACGACGTCCTGTCCGGTCTCCGAGCTGTGGCCGACCTGGCGCCGCCGGTCCCCGCAGCGGTGACCAGGCTGGCGCAGGGGCTCTTCGACGAGGAGTCCGGCACGGTGACCGACCCTCTCGCGCCCGACCGCGAGGCCGCCCCGACCGCACATCCCGCGGTCGCCGGGGCAGCCGTCGCGACGGCGCCGGAAGGTGCGGGTTCCGCGTAAGGCGGTCGTTGTAGCGCAGCCCTCCGACCCGGGAGCCACCTGGGTCGGGCCGCGCACTGACCCACAAGACTTTCGCCAGGCCGTACGCACACCGCATACGGAACCGGCGAGCCAGACATCAGTTCCCGTGCGGCGCCCGCGCCCCGGACGGCGGTATCGCACCACAGCGGACCGAGCCGGACCGGAATCAGACGCGGCGCCCGGGAGCACGACGGGAGAACCGCCCGCATGCCTCAGCCGAACGAACCCGGCACGACCGGGAACAACGAAGAGAACACCCCCGGGGACAAGCTGCCGCCGCGCCGCAGGCGCCGCGCCGCCTCCCGCCCCGCGGGCCCGCCCGGCGCGACCGCGGCGCCCGCCGAGGACGTCACGCCGGCCATACCGGCCGCCGAGTCCGCCGCCCCGGCCGTGGACGACACACCCGACGCCCCGGTCGCCGAGACCGCCCCGCCCGCCCGTACGCGCCGCCGCGCCGTGCGCAAGGCCACCGCGCCCGCGGGCGCCCCCGCGCCCGCGGAGGCGGACGCGGAGACCGCCGAGCCCGCCGCGGCCGCCGAGACCCCCGCGCAGCCCACCGCCGAAGAGGAGTCCGCCGCGCCCGCGCCGCGCACCCGCCGTCGCGCGGTCCGCAAGGCGACGTCCCCTGCAGGTGCGCCGCAGTCCGCCGAGGCCCCCGCCCCGGTCGTCGAGACCCCGGCCGAGCCCGCAGCCGACGAAGAGACCGAGGTCGCCGTGGAGACCCCCGACGAGGCCCCGGCGCCCCGCCGCCGTCGCGCCTCCCGCAAGGCCACCTCGCCCGCCGGCGCCCCGCAGTCCGCCGAGGCCGCTGTCGTCGTCGAGCCCGCTGCCGCCGCTGTCGAGGAGCCCGCCCCGGCCGCCGAGCCCGCCGCCGACGTGGCGGAGCCCACCGCCCCGCGTGGCCGTACCCGCCGCCGCGCCTCCGCCCCGGCCGGTGCGCCGCAGGCCGCCGCACCCGTCGCCGAGCCGGTGACCGCACCGGAGCCGGCCGCCGCCGAGTCCGCCGCGCCCGCCGCCGAGGCCGGGGCCGCGGAGGAGGCGCCCGCCCCGCGCACCCGCCGCCGCGCGTCCCGCAAGGCGTCCGCGCCCGCCGGAGCGCCGCAGGTCAGCGAGGCCGCCGAGAGCGTCACCGAGCCCGTCGAGACCGGCGAGAGCCTGCCCGCCGCCGTCGCCGAGGAGCTCGCCGCCGAGGCGGACGAGGTCGAGGAGGCCGCCCCGCGCGGCCGCCAGCGCCGCCGGGCCACGGCTGCCGCGGGCCGCCCCGAGTTCACGGCCAAGGCCGATGAGCCGACCCGCAAGAGCCGCCGCGCCACGCGCCCCGCCGTCGCCGTCTTCCAGGCTCCGGTCTTCGCCGAGCCGATGTTCCAGACCCCCGAGACCGCGGCCGCCGCAGCCGCCGCGGCCGGTTCCACGTCGCCGTACGACGAGGTGGACGAGGCCGAGGAGCAGCAGACCGCCGAGGCCGAGCAGAACACCGCGCCCGCCGAGGCCGCGCCGCAGAGTGGTTCGCGCCGCCGTCGCCGCCGCCGTGGCGAGGCCGAGGCGACCGAGCAGACCGCCGAGTCCGCCGCCCCGGCGCAGGAGCCCGCCGAGCAGACCGCCGACGAGGCCCTCGAGGCCGAGGCGGAGGAGCCCGAGGGCGAGGACACCGACGAGTACGGCGACCGCCCCTCGCGCCGTCGCCGCCGTGGTGGCCGCCGTCGCCGTCGTGGCGAGGCCAACGACATGGACGACGAGCAGACCGCCGACGAGGCGTCCGCGCCCGCCCGTGCCGAGGAGTCCCGCTCCGAGGACGAGCAGGACGGCGGCCGTGGCCAGGCTCCCGAGGCCGCCGAGGAGAGCGACGAGGACGACGACTCCTCGGCGTCCTCCTCCAGCAGCTCCCGCCGTCGCCGCCGGCGGCGTCGCCGCAGCGGTGACGCCGCCGTCGACACCGACAACGGCTCCGACGACCCGGAGCGGACGGTCGTCAAGGTCCGCGAGCCGCGCAAGAAGGAGGAGCGCGAGCCGGGCACCGGCTTCGACGAGGTCCAGTCCATCAAGGGCTCGACCCGGATGGAGGCCAAGAAGCAGCGCCGCCGCGAGGGCCGCGAGCAGGGCCGCCGCCGGGTCCCGATCATCACCGAGGCGGAGTTCCTCGCCCGCCGCGAGGCCGTCGAGCGCGTGATGGTCGTCCGCCAGAACGGCGAGCGCACCCAGATCGGCGTCCTCGAGGACAACGTGCTCGTCGAGCACTACGTCAACAAGGAGCAGGCCACCAGCTACGTCGGCAACGTCTACCTGGGCAAGGTCCAGAACGTGCTGCCGTCCATGGAGGCCGCCTTCGTCGACATCGGCAAGGGCCGCAACGCCGTCCTGTACGCCGGTGAGGTCAACTTCGAGGCGCTCGGCATGGCCCACGGGCCGCGCCGCATCGAGACCGCGCTCAAGTCCGGCCAGTCGGTCCTGGTCCAGGTCACCAAGGACCCGATCGGCCACAAGGGCGCGCGTCTCACCAGCCAGGTCTCGCTGCCCGGCCGCTACCTCGTCTACGTGCCCGAGGGCTCGATGACCGGGATCAGCCGCAAGCTGCCCGACACCGAGCGCTCCCGCCTCAAGACCATCCTCAAGAAGATCGTCCCCGAGGACGCGGGCGTCATCGTGCGCACCGCCGCCGAGGGCGCGAGCGAGGACGAGCTGCGCCGTGACGTCGAGCGGCTCCAGCAGCAGTGGGAGGACATCCAGAAGAAGGCGAAGGGCACCAGCGGCTCCAACGCGCCGACGCTGCTCTACGGCGAGCCGGACATGACCGTCCGGGTCGTCCGCGACATCTTCAACGAGGACTTCTCCAAGGTCATCGTCAGCGGCGACGACGCGTGGGAGACCATCCACGGGTACGTCTCGCACGTCGCGCCGGACCTCACCGAGCGGCTCTCCCGCTGGACCTCCGAGGTCGACGTCTTCGCGACGTACCGCATCGACGAGCAGCTGATGAAGGCGCTGGACCGCAAGGTCTACTTGCCCAGCGGCGGTTCGCTGGTGATCGACAAGACCGAGGCGATGGTCGTCGTCGACGTCAACACCGGCAAGTTCACCGGCCAGGGCGGCAACCTGGAGGAGACCGTCACCAGGAACAACCTGGAGGCGGCCGAGGAGATCGTGCGCCAGCTGCGGCTGCGCGACCTCGGCGGCATCGTCGTCGTCGACTTCATCGACATGGTGCTGGAGTCCAACCGGGACCTGGTGCTGCGGCGGCTCCTGGAGTGCCTGGGCCGTGACCGCACCAAGCACCAGGTCGCGGAGGTCACCTCGCTGGGCCTGGTCCAGATGACCCGCAAGCGGGTGGGCCAGGGTCTGCTGGAGTCCTTCTCCGAGACCTGCGTCCACTGCAACGGCCGCGGTGTCATCGTCCACATGGAGCAGCCGACGTCCGTCGGCGGCGGTGGCGGCGGCAAGAAGTCGAAGAAGCGCGGCCGTGGCGGCGCCGGCCAGGACCACGAGCACACCCACGACCACGACCACGGCTCCGAGGACCAGGTGTCCGCCGAGCCCGAGGAGACGGAGACCGAGGCCGAACTGGCCGCCGAGGTCGCCGCCCCGGTGGCCGTGGAGCCCGAGGTCACCGCCGACGAGGAGTTCTACGGCAGCCCCGCCGAGGCCGAGGCGGCCGCCTCGCGCCGTGGCCGCCGCCGGGCCTCCCGCAAGGCGTCGGCCCCGGCCGGCGCCCCGAAGGCCGAGGCGCCCGCGCCGGTTGTGGAGGCTCCGGTCGCCGAGGCCCCTGTCGTGGAGGCCGCCGAGGTCGCGGAGACCTCCGAGGCCGCCGCAGCCCCCGAGGCTCCGGCCGAGGCCGCGCCCCAGGGCCGTACGCGCCGTCGGGCCACCCGTAAGGCCACCGCCCCGGCGGGTTCGCCGAAGCAGGCCGAAGCGGCGGAGCCGGTACAGCCGGCCGAGCCCAGCACGGACCCGGTCGCGGTCGAGGACCCGGTCGTCGAGGCGCCCGCCGCCGAGACCCCGGCCCCCGAGACCCCGGTGGAGCAGGCCCCCGAGGCCGAGGCCCCCGTGGCCGCCCCGCCGCGTGCCCGGCGCCGGGTGACCCGTAAGGTCACCGCTCCGGCGGGTTCGCCCACCGGGTCGGCCGAGGCGGAGATCGTCGTGGTCGCTCCGGCGCCGGAGGCGAAGGAGTCCGAGGCGAAGGCCCCGGAGACCGGAGCGACGGAGTTCGAGCCCGCGGAGGCCGCCCCGGCGAAGAAGACGGCCCGCAAGGCCGCCGCCAAGAAGGCCCCGGCGAAGAAGGCGGCGGCCAAGAAGACCGCCGCGAAGAAGACCGCCGCGAAGAAGACGACGGCGAAGACGGCCGCGAAGAAGGCGACGAAGAAAAGCGTCGCAGCCGAGCAGTCGTCGCCTTCTGTGACGGTTTCCACGCCCCCGGCGGACGGTGAATCATCGGCGAGCTGATGAATGGGTAACCGTTCGTTCATCTTCAGGGTGTCCCGCTCCGAGCACATAGGGGCGGGACACCTGCTTTGTTTCAGAACTGATGCATAAGTGGGTTAACGAGACCGAAATGCGTCAAGAAATCCCTGATAATGTGACGATGGTTGCCGTGCGTGTGATCGTTCTTCACGAAAACTACGGATGGTGACACGGCCCGCGACGCTATCGATCGGGCCGGATCCCTCGGCAGGGCGTCGGCATTGCGCCGGTGGGGTTAAGCGCGACCTCGTAGGGCGTCCCGCACCTCAAAGCTCTGCCTGGTAACGAGCTCTTGCGGTGTTCAAGGAGGATGTCCATGACGAGCATCAACGAGCAGCCGATTCCCGCTGCCCGTCCGGTCATCGGGGAAGACGAGATCGAAGCGGCCGTACGCGTACTGCGCAGCGGCCGCGTCGTCCAGGGCCCGGAAGTCGCGGCCTTCGAGGAAGGCTTCTCGCACCTGGTGGACGGTCGGCACTGCGTCGCCGTGAACTCGGGTACCTCGGCCTTGCACCTGCTGCTGCTCGCCCTGGGCATCGGCCCCGGCGACGAGGTGATCGTCCCCTCCTTCTCCTTCGCTGCCTCCGCCAACGCCGTCCGCCTGGTCGGCGCCGACGTGGTGTTCGCCGACATCGAGCCCGGCAGCTTCGGTCTCGACCCGGCCGCTGTCGAAGCCGCGATCACGCCGCGCACCGCCGCGATCATGCCGGTGCACCTCTACGGTCACCCCGCCGCGATGGACAAGCTCATGCCCATCGCGCAGAAGCACGGCCTCGCCGTGGTCGAGGACGCCTGCCAGGCCCACGCGGCTGCGCTGAACGGCACCCCGGTCGGAGCGTTCGGCGCCGGCGGCACCTTCAGCTTCTACCCGACCAAGAACATGCACTCCCTCGAAGGCGGCATGGTCTCCACGGCCGACGCCGAACTGGCCCGCACCCTGCGCCTGTTGCGTAACCAGGGCATGGAGCAGCGCTACGCCAACGAGATCGTCGGCGCCAACATGCGGATGACCGACGTGTCCGCCGCCGTCGGCCGCGTACAGCTCGGCAAGCTGGAAGGCTGGACCGAGCAGCGCCGCGCCAACGCCGCGTACCTCGACGCCCACATCACCGCCCCGGCAGTCACCACGCCGCCGGTCGCCGAGGGCGCGCGGCACATCTACCACCAGTACACCGTGCGCATCCAGGGTGACCGGGACGCCGCGATGGCGAAGCTCACCGAGGCGGGCGTCGGCAACGCGGTCTACTACCCGACGCCGATCCACCGTCTGAAGCCCTACTGGGAGCCGGACCAGAAGGCGGGCCGTACCTGGGACCTGCCCGAGACCGAAAAGGCCGCCGCCGAGGTCGTCTCGCTGCCCGTCCACCCCTCGCTCACCCAGGGAGACCTGGAGCGCATCGTCACCGCTGTGAACGCCCTCGGGGAGAACCTGTGACCGCCGTACTCAAGGCCGGGCTCGTCGGCCTCGGCTCCATGGGCCGCCACCACGCCCGTGTCCTCGCGAGCCTGGAGGGCGTCGAACTGGTCGGCGTCGTCGACCCGATGGGTGACAAGAACGGCTGGGCCCAGGGCGCACCCGTGCTCTCCACCGTCGAGGAGCTCATCGTCCTCGGCATCGACTACGCCGTCGTTGCCTGCCCGACCGCGCTGCACGAGGAGGTCGGCCTCCAGCTCGCGGAGGCCGGCGTCGGTGCCCTGATCGAGAAGCCGCTCGCCGACACCGTCGAGGGCGCCCACCGCCTCGTGGACGCCTTCGAGTCGCGCGGCCTGGTCGCAGGCGTCGGCCACATCGAACGCTGCAACCCCGCGCTGCTCTCGCTCCGTGCCCGCCTGGAGGCCGGTGAGCTGGGCGACGTCTACCAGGTCGTCACCCGCCGCCAGGGCCCCTTCCCCCACCGGATCGCCGACGTCGGCGTGGTCAAGGACCTGGCCACCCACGACATCGACCTGACCGCCTGGGTCACCGGCCAGACGTACACGTCCATCGCGGCGCACACCGTCTCCAAGTCGGGCCGCCCCCACGAGGACATGGTCTCCGCGGTGGGCCAGCTGTCCGACGGCACGATGGTCAACCACCTGGTCAACTGGCTGAGCCCGCTCAAGGAACGATTCACCTCGGTCACGGGCGAGCGCGGCTGCTTCATCGCCGACACCCTCACCGCCGACCTCACGTTCCACTCGAATGCCGCCGTCGCCACCGAATGGGAGGCGCTGCGCGCGTTCCGCGGGGTCGCCGAGGGCGACATGATCCGCTACGCCATCCCCAAGCGCGAGCCCCTGCTTGTCGAGCACGAGCTGTTCCGCGACGCTGTGCAGGGCAAGCCCGCCGACATCTGCACGCTGCGGCAGGGGCTGCGTACCGTCGAGGTGGCGACATCGCTGCTCGACTCGGCCAACCGTGGCCAGACCGTCGTATTCGAGACAGGAGAGCCTGCCCGCCATGGCGAATGACAGCTCGGCCGCGAGGCCGGAGCGTAGTCCCCGGGGAAAGATCGTCATGCTCGTCGACAACGGCGTCAACGGCGATTCCCGGGTGCAGAAGGAAGCCCGCTCGGCGGCGGAGGCCGGGTGGGACGTGGTGCTTCTGGGCAAGTCGCCCACCAAGAAGTCCCAGAAGTGGTGGCTCGGCGATGCCGAGGTCCGCCTGCTGCATGTGCCCACGCCCATGCACCGGCGCCGTCACGAGTACCGCAGGGCCGTTCTGCGTTCGCCTCTCGCGTATCCGCCCGGTCCGCTCGCGGAGTACCGCAAGCAGCGGATGAAGGCGTGGCGTGCCGAGCTGAACATCCGGAACGTCGAGGCCAGGCGCAACGGTTCCCCGCTCGGCGTCGCGCGTCTGGTGCCCCCGCGGCTGCTGGCGAAGACGCTGAGCAAGTGGGTCCGCCTCCGAGCAGGCCGCACGGAGGCGCTCGCGCGGCGTCGCAAGAACATGGACTCGCCGCTGGACCGCTTCACCACGGCTTTCTGGGTCCGCACCATGGGCGACCGGGCTTGGCGGCGCCTCGACCCGGCTCTGTGGGACTTCGAGCTGGCGTACGGCAAGGTCATCGACCGGCTCGAACCCGACGTGATCCACGCCAACGACTTCCGCATGCTCGGCGTGGCCGCGCGGGCGAAGCTGCGCGCCGAGGCCAAGGGCCGTGAGGTCAAGCTCCTCTGGGACGTGCACGAGTTCCTCCCCGGGATCAAGCCGTGGAGCTCGCACCCGCGCTGGCACATCGCGCAGTGCGGGCACGAGCGGGAGTATGCCAAGTACGCCGACGCCGTCACGACGGTCTCCAGCACCCTCGCGGAGATGCTGGTCGAGCGCCACGGCCTCAAGGCCCTGCCGGAAGTCGTGCTGAACGCCCCGGACGCGGAGGTCTCCCCGGAGCAGGCCGCGGAGCCGGTACCCGACCTGCGCGAACTGTGCGGTATCGGCCCGGACGTCCCGCTGGCGGTCTACAGCGGTGCCGCGGCCCCGCAGCGTGGTCTCGACATCATGATCGAGGGGTTGCCCCAGCTCCCCGGTACGCATGTGGCCTTCGTCGTCCTGCGGCCCAACTCGGCCTACATGCAGGAACTCGAGCAACGAGCCGCCGAACTGGGCGTCTCGGACCGGTTGCACATCCTGCCGTACGTGCCCCACTACCAGGTGGTTCCCTTCCTGTCCGCGGCCAGCGTGGGCGTCATCCCGATCCACCATTGGCCGAACCACGAGATCGCCTTGATCACCAAGTTCTTCGAGTACTCCCACGCCCGCCTGCCGTTCGTGGTGAGTGACGTCAAGACGATGGGGGAGATGGTCGCGCGGACCGGTCAGGGCGAAGTGTTCACCGCCGAGGACGTCTCCGACTACGTACGCGCGGTCAAGTCGGTGCTCGCCGACCCCGCGAAGTACCGCGCCGTCTACGCACGCGAGGGGCTGCTGGAAAACTGGACCTGGGAGGCGCAGGCCGAGGTCCTGGACGGCGTCTACACGCGTCTGACCGGCGCTGCACCGGTGAAGGCGCATCAACCGGACTCCCAGGTGATGGCATGACACGAGAGCCCGATGTCACCGTCGTCGTCGCCGTCTACAACACCATGCCCTACCTCACGGAGTGCCTGGACTCCTTGATCCGGCAGAGCATCGGTCTGGAGCGGCTGGAGGTCGTGGCCGTCGACGACGGGTCGACCGACGGGAGCGGTGCCGAACTCGACCGGTTCGCCGAGCGCCACCCCGACGTGGTGAAGGTGCTCCACCAGCCGAACTCGGGAGGCCCCGCCGCGCCCAGCAATCGGGCGCTGGACGTGGCCACCGGACGTTTCGTCTACTTCATAGGTGCGGACGATTACCTCGGCGAAGAGGCGCTGGAGAGGATGGTCTCCACCGCCGACGCCAACGGGGCCGACGTCGTCGTCGGGAAGATGGTCGGCACGAACGGCCGGTACGTTCACCAGAAGCTGTACGACGGGAACCATCCCGACATCAGCCTCTACGACTCGGCGCTGCCCTTCACCCTGGCCAACACCAAGCTCTTCCGCCGCGATCTGGTGGAGAAGCACGGACTCCGCTTCCCCGAGGACATGCCGGTCGGCAGCGACCAGCCGTTCACCATCGAGGCGTGCGTACGGGCCCGGAAGATCTCGGTGATCTCCGACTACACCTGCTACTACGCGGTCAAGCGCGGCGACAGCAGCAACATCACCTACCGGGCGGACCACCTGGCCAGGCTGCGCTGTGTCGAGCAGATCATGGAGCACACGGCCGGTCTGATCCCCGCGGGTCCGCAGCGCGACGCCGTCCTCAAGCGCCACTTCGACTGGGAGCTGTCCAAGCTTCTCCAGCAGGACTTCCCGGCACTCGACCTGGACACCCGCCGTCAGGTGTGCAAGGGCGTCGGGGCGCTGGTGGACAGCTACTTCACCGACGGCCTGCGGGACGGCACCGGCGTCAAGCGCCGGGTCCGCTTCGGCCTGGCCCGCAGCGGTGCCGTCGAGGAACTGACCCGCGCCGTCGCGGAGGAGACCGCGCACGGAGCGCCGCCCTTCCTGCTGGAGGGTGGCCGTGCTTTCGCTACCTATCCCGGATTCCGGGACCCGGCCGTCGGCCTCGACGACCGTTGGTACGAGGTGCTCGGCGAGACGGTGGCCGGCCGCCTCTCCGCCGGTACGCGCCTGGAGTCGGCCGACTGGGACCAGCACGGCACGGAACTGAACTTCGTCGTGACCCTGCGGGCCGGTATCACCGGCGACACGTCCTCCGCCGTTGTCGCCCTGGCCCAGGGCGCCATGCCCCAGAGCGCGGACAAGGCCGGTGCGCGCAAACTGCCGGCGAACGCCACGCGTCCGCAGTGCGTCGGCACGCTCACCGCCGACGCCGCGGCGGACGGCGGCACCCTGCTGACCGCCCGCATCCCGCTGGCGGCCACCCGGTCCAAGAGGGGCGTCCGCCTCTACGTGGACGTGGCCGGCTCGACGTACGAGGTCCCGGTCCGCACCGAAGGGCAGCCGATGCCGTTGGCACGCCGCTGGGGGAGCGACGAGCCCCACCGCGTGGCAGCGAGCACCAACACCAAGGGCCGGCTCGTGGTCACGACGGCCCCCCTGCGGGAACCGAAGTCCGGCGTGGGCGCGCGGCTGCGCCGAACGCTGTCCAGGTCGAAGAGGAAGTAACCGATGAACATCTGTGTAGTAGCGCTCGGCAAGATCGGGCTTCCGCTCGCCGTGCAGTTCGCCGCCAAGGGCCACAAGGTCATCGGCGCGGACGTCAATGAGAAGGTCGTCGAACTCGTCAACGCGGCCACCGAGCCGTTCCCCGGCGAGCACGACCTGGACGTCAAGCTGAAGGAGACGGTCGGCGCGGGCCTGCTCTCCGCGACGACGGACACCACGGCCGCGGTCGCCGCGTCCGACGCCGTCGTGGTCGTCGTCCCGCTCTTCGTGGACGCCGAGGGCACCCCGGACTTCGGCTGGATGGACGCCGCCACCAAGGCCATCGCGGCCGGCCTGAAGCCCGGCACCCTGGTCAGCTACGAGACCACGCTGCCGGTCGGCACCACCCGTACCCGCTGGGCGCCGATGCTGGCCGAGGGTTCGGGCCTCACCCCCGGTGAGGACTTCCACCTGGTCTTCTCGCCGGAGCGGGTGCTCACCGGCCGGGTCTTCGCCGACCTGCGCCGCTACCCCAAGCTCGTCGGCGGCATCGACGAGGCGTCCTCGGCCGCGGGTGTCGCCTTCTACGAGGCCGTTCTCGACTTCGACGAGCGCGAGGACCTCTCCCGCCCGAACGGCGTCTGGGACCTCGGTACGGCCGAGGCCTCCGAGCTGGCGAAGCTCGCCGAGACCACCTACCGCGATGTCAACATCGGTCTGGCCAACCAGTTCGCCCGGTTCGCCGACCGAAACGACATCGACGTCAAGAAGGTCATCGAGGCCTGCAACAGCCAGCCCTACAGCCACATCCACCAGCCCGGCATCGCCGTGGGCGGCCACTGCATCCCGATCTACCCGCGGATGTACCTGTGGAACGACCCGGAGGCGACCGTCGTGCGTTCGGCCCGCGAGGCCAACGCCGCGATGCCCGCCTACGCCGTGGATCTGCTGGCCGCCGCCTACGGCGACCTGGACGGCGCCGGGGTCGTGGTGCTGGGCGCGGCCTACCGCGGCGGCGTCAAGGAGACCGCGTTCTCCGGTGTCTTCGGCGTCGTCGAGGCGCTGAAGGCACGGGGCGCGGTGCCGTTCGTCTCGGACCCGATGTACACCCCGGAGGAGCTGACCGCGCTGGGCCTCGTCCCGCACGAGGGCCAGGCCGTCACCGCCGCGATCCTCCAGGCCGACCACGCCGAGTACCGCGAGCTGTCCGCCACCGACCTCCCGGACGTCCGCGTCCTGGTCGACGGCCGCCGCACGACGGACCCGGCCAACTGGGCGGGCGTGCGCCGCGTCGTCATCGGCGGCTGAGCCGTCCCGGCAGACGGTGAGGGCGGGCGTCCGACCGGACGCCCGCCCTCACCGTCTGCCCCGCGATTTCGCGGAGGTGCATCTCAACGCTCGGACAGCACGCCGTCCTTCTCGTCGTACAGCGTCCCGTTCTGCGGGCACTCCCACACGCCCGGCTCGTCCGGCCGCTCGGTCAGGCGCACTCCGGTCCGTCCGACCCAGCCGATCTGCCGCGCGGGCACGCCGACGACCAGGGCGAAGTCGGGCACGTCCTTGGTCACCACCGCGCCGGCCGCGACCATCGCCCACCGGCCGATACGGACCGGCGCGACGCAGACCGAGCGGGCTCCGAGCGAGGCGCCGTCGGCGACCTTCACGCCGACCGCCTCCCAGTCGCCGCCTCGCTTCTGCTTGCCGTCCGGGTCGACTGACCGCGGGTTGTGGTCGTTCGTGAGGACGACGGCGGGGCCGACGAAGACGCCGTCGCCGAGCTCGGCGGGCTCGTACACGAGGGCGTAGTTCTGCAGCTTCACGTTGTCGCCGATGCGCACGCCGGTGCCGACGTACGCGCCGCGGCCGACGACGCAGCCCTCGCCGAGCCTCGCTCCCTCACGGATCTGCGCCAGCTCCCAGACACTGGAGCCGTCCCCGATCTCGGCGGTCTCGTCGACCTGGGCGGTGGGCTGGACCCTGTAGTTCACGGCATGCCTTTCGGAGAGCTGATGCGCCCGGAAAGCATAAGGCGGGCGGTTCGCCGGCCCCGGGCCGCGGGCCCGCCTCCCGTCCCTCGAGCCCGGTTTGACCCCCACACCCCGGCCCCGTAACCTTGACCCTCGGTGTGTTTCCGTACGCACCTACCCCTGAGCACATCCCTCCCGGTAACGGTCGGTGTTCGCGCCGACGCCAGGAGAGGCCGCTCATCCTTCCGGATCGACACGGGCCCCGGCCCGTGCGGGCGGCTGGCATCAGGGGTTCCGTTCCGAGCGAGAGAGAGATCCGCGTGTACGCCATCGTGCGCAGCGGTGGTCGCCAGCACAAGGTTGCTGTCGGCGACATCGTTGAGGTTGACAAGATTTCCACTGCCAAGGTTGGCGACACGGTCGAGCTCTCGACCCTGCTCGTTGTCGACGGTGACTCGGTCACCAGCGACCCGTGGGTGCTGGACGGCATCAAGGTCACGGCCGAGATCGTGGACCACCACAAGGGCGCGAAGATCGACATCCTTCGCTACAAGAACAAGACCGGCTACCGCCGCCGCCAGGGTCACCGCCAGCAGTACACGGCGATCAAGGTCACCGGTATCCCCACGGCTGCGAAGTAAGGGACTGAGAACACATGGCACACAAGAAGGGCGCATCGTCCACTCGGAACGGGCGCGATTCCAATGCTCAGCGGCTCGGCGTGAAGCGCTTCGGCGGTCAGGCCGTCAACGCCGGTGAGATCCTGGTCCGCCAGCGCGGCACCCACTTCCACCCCGGCGCGGGCGTCGGCCGTGGCGGCGACGACACGCTGTTCGCGCTGACCGCCGGTGCGGTGGAGTTCGGCACGCACCGCGGCCGCAAGGTCGTGAACATCGTTCCGCTCGCCGTCTGAGTCCTCTCGACGCGCGCAGAACGACACACAGCACCTTCCGAGGGCGGATCTCAGCTTTCCCGGCGAACGGGGAAGCGGGTCCGCCCTCGGCGTGTTACGACAGAGACAACTCCGCATTTTCCGCTGTACCTGCACCTGTTACCTGGAGGCACCCACCATGACCACCTTCGTGGACCGCGTCGAGCTGCATGCCGCCGCGGGTAACGGAGGCCACGGCTGCGCCTCCGTACACCGTGAGAAGTTCAAGCCGCTGGGCGGCCCCGACGGGGGCAACGGCGGACGCGGCGGCGACGTGATCCTCGTCGTCGAGCAGTCCGTGACCACGCTGCTCGACTACCACCACCACCCCCACCGCAAGGCCACCAACGGCCAGCCCGGCGCCGGCGACAACCGCTCCGGCAAGGACGGCCAGGACCTGGTCCTGCCCGTCCCCGACGGCACCGTCGTCCTCGACAAGGCCGGGAACGTCCTCGCCGACCTCATCGGCCAGGGCACCACCTTCGTGGCCGGTCAGGGCGGCCGTGGCGGCCTCGGTAACGCCGCGCTGGCCTCGGCCCGCCGCAAGGCCCCCGGCTTCGCGCTGCTCGGCGAGCCGGGCGAGAGCCGGGACATCGTCCTGGAGCTCAAGACCGTCGCCGACGTGGCGCTCGTCGGCTACCCGAGCGCGGGCAAGTCCTCGCTGATCTCGGTGCTCTCCGCGGCCAAGCCGAAGATCGCGGACTACCCGTTCACCACCCTCGTACCGAACCTGGGCGTCGTCACCGCCGGTTCGACCGTCTACACCATCGCCGACGTCCCGGGCCTCATCCCCGGCGCCAGCCAGGGCAAGGGCCTCGGCCTGGAGTTCCTGCGCCACGTCGAGCGCTGCTCGGTGCTCGTGCACGTCCTGGACACCGCCACCCTGGAGTCCGACCGCGACCCCGTCTCCGACCTCGACATCATCGAGGAGGAGCTGCGCCAGTACGGCGGGCTGGAGGACCGGCCCCGCATCGTCGCCCTCAACAAGGTCGACATCCCCGACGGCCAGGACCTCGCCGACATGATCCGCCCCGACCTGGAGGCCCGCGGCTACCGCGTCTTCGAGGTCTCCGCGATCGCCCACAAGGGCCTCAACGAGCTGAGCTACGCGCTCGCCGGGATCATCGCCGAGGCGCGGGCCACCAAGCCGAAGGAGGAGGCGACCCGCATCGTCATCCGCCCCAAGGCCGTCGACGACGCGGGCTTCACGGTCACCGCCGAGGGCGAGGACCTCTACCGGGTGCGCGGCGAGAAGCCCGAGCGCTGGGTGCGCCAGACCGACTTCAACAACGACGAGGCCGTCGGCTACCTCGCCGACCGGCTCAGCCGCCTCGGCGTCGAGGACGAACTCGTCAAGGCGGGCGCCCGGGCCGGCGACGGCGTCGCGATCGGCCCCGAGGACAACGCGGTCGTCTTCGACTGGGAGCCGACCATGCAGGCCGGCGCGGAGATGCTCGGCCGCCGCGGCGAGGACCACCGCATGGAGGCACCGCGCCCCGCCGCGCAGCGCCGCAAGGACCGTGAGGCCGAACGCGACGACGCCCAGAAGGAATACGACGAGTTCGACCCCTTCTAGCCGACGGGCCCGACCCGTCCCCGCCCCGAGGTCGCCCCTCTTCAGGGGTGCTCTCTCCGGTCACCGCCAACGGCCCGTCTCTGCGGAGGCGGGCCGTCCGGTAGCCTCGGGGCCGGGCATCGGAGGATTTCCGCCGGTCACGCCAGGTGAACGTGCTGCAGATGTGCGGATTGAGCAACACATCTGTGGGGTCGGTCACCCCGGGTATCACCCCGGCAGCGCCCAACCTCCCTGGCCAGAGGGTGAACTGCGGGTATCCGCAGGGCGAGCGACGGGCAGCGTCCACCTTGCGAGACGGTCACGGAGAGTGCGACCATCACACTGTTCCCCCTGTCATAGCAAGGTAGGTCGTCTGTGTCTGTGCCGCATGAAGCCAAGCCCCGGACCACAGCGGTCGTGCTCGCCGGTGGGACCGGCCAGCGCGTGGGCCTCTCGATCCCCAAGCAGCTGCTGAAGATCGCCGGCAAGGCCGTCATCGAGCACACGCTGACCATCTTCGAGAACGCCGAGGGCATCGACGACGTCATCGTGCTGATGGCGCCCGGTTTCGTCCCCGACGTCGAGAAGATCGTCGCGAAGGCCGGACTGGCCAAGGTCACTCGGATCATCGAGGGCGGCAACACCCGCAACGAGACCACCGAGCGCGCCATCGCGGCCCTCGGCGAGGGCCTCGCCGAGGGCGAGGACCGCAACGTCCTCTTCCATGACGCGGTCCGCCCCCTGCTGTCACAGCGTGTGATCAAGGATTGTGTCGACGCGCTGGAGCGCTACCAGGCCGTCGACGTCGCCATCCCGTCCGCGGACACGATCATCGTGACCCGTACGCACGGTGAGGACGGCGAGTTCATCACCGACGTGCCCGACCGCTCCCGGCTGCGCCGCGGCCAGACGCCGCAGGCCTTCAAGCTCTCCACGATCCGCAAGGCCTACGAGGTCGCGGCGGGGGACCCCAACTTCCAGGCCACCGACGACTGCTCGGTGGTCCTCAAGTACCTTCCCGACGTGCCGATCTACGTGGTCGCGGGCGACGAGTACAACATGAAGGTGACGCAGCCGGTCGACGTCTTCATCACCGACAAGCTCTTCCAGCTGGCCTCCACCGCCGCCCCGCGCCAGGCCGACGAGGCCGCCTACCGCGAGCTGCTCACGGGCAAGACCCTTGTCGTCTTCGGCGGTTCGTACGGCATCGGCGCCGACATCGCCGCCCTCGCCGAGAGCTACGGCGCGAAGGTCTACGCGCTGGGCCGCTCCACCACGGGGACGCACGTCGAGAACCCGGAGCACGTGGACGACGCGCTCTCGAAGGCGTACGGCGAGACCGGCCGCATCGACTACGTCATCAACACCGCGGGCGTGCTGCGGATCGGCAAGCTGGCCGAGACCGACAACACGACGATCCAGGAAGCGCTGAACGTCAACTACCTGGCACCCGTGCAGATCGCCCGCGCCTCGTACAAGTACCTGGCGGAGACCCAGGGCCAGTTGCTGCTCTACACCTCCAGCAGCTACACCCGGGGCCGTGCCGAGTACAGCCTCTACTCCTCCACCAAGGCCGCCATGGTCAACCTCACCCAGGCGCTGGCCGACGAGTGGGCGGGCGAGGGCATCCGGGTCAACTGCGTGAACCCGGAGCGCACCGCGACCCCGATGCGGACCAAGGCGTTCGGCCAGGAGCCCGAGGGTTCGCTGCTCTCCTCGGAGGCTGTGGCGCGCACCTCGCTGGACGTCCTGCTCTCCGAGCTGACCGGCCACGTCATCGACGTGCGGCAGCAGGATCCGACGGCGGGTGCCGCCGAGTCCTCGGGCTTCGAGCAGGCCCTGGCCTCGGTGCTGGACCGTCAAGCAGATGTGTAATAATTCCTGACAAAAGTGCTTTTCCGGGCCTCTGTCATCGCTTTGCGTGATGACAGAGGCCCGAATGCGTGAAGCCGCACCTTCACATTTCCGCCAATACGTGAATCAACCGGCACCCCCTGGAGCAGGTTCTTCGTGATCTCGACAGCCATTCGCCTGGCCCGTGTGGGCAGCAGGTCGGAACTGGTGGCAGCGTTGATGATGGGGCTGGGATATCCCTGCGTCATGCTTGCCGCGCTCACTCCCCACATCTGGTTCTTCGCGGCGGCCACCGCTGTCACCTATGCCGCCGACTGGTATCTGCACCACCGGGGGAGCTACCTGATCAACCGCCTGGGCAAGGTGCGGGCCGGGCTGTCGATCCGCTTCCTGCTCCGGCAGCTGATGGTCATCCTGCTGCTGGCCCGCATGGATCTCGCCGAGTCGCCGCTGTTCTACGGGGCGGTGGCCTGCTTCCTGCTCTTCTACGGTCTCCAGGCACCGCACGGAGCCCTCGCGACCCTGATCCGGCTCCGCCGCACCATGCCGGTGGTCACCCGCAACGTGGACCTGCACGCCGTCCGCATCCCCGACGCCCCACCCGGCGCGCTGATGCGGCGGTCCGCGGAGAAGATGCTGCACCTCGACATTCCGGCCGTGGTGGGCGTGCTGATCGCTGCCGGGACCGGGGAGGACGTCATCGGCTATGCGGGCATCGGCCTGACGCTGCTGCTGGCCCTGCTCTACCTCGCTCTGCTCCTCCCGTACGGGCGCCGCAGCCGGCTGGCTCCTCCGGCCCCTGTCGTGCTCAAGGCCGTCGACAGCTGGCTGCGTGAGTACCAGCCGACCGTGGTGCTCTACTTCTCCGGCTCCAACGAGTCCGCCTACCAGGGCAACATGTGGCTGGAGACCATGAGCCGGGTCGAGGGGCGCCCGCTGATCATCATGCGGGAGCGCGGTCTCGTCCCCCAGCTCGCCGAGACCTCGGTCCCGGTGATCTGCGTTCCGGCGGGGACCCACCTGATGAATCTGGACCTTTCCACGGTCCGGGTCTGCCTCTACCCCGCGAACGTGGGCAAGAACATCCACATCCTGCGCGTTCCGACCATGAAGCACGTCTTCATCGGTCACGGCGACAGCGACAAGCTCGCCAGTGTGAACCCCTACTCCAAGGTGTACGACGAGGTGTGGACGGCCGGCCGGGCCGGCCGCGACCGTTACGCCCTGGCCGATGTGGGGGTCCGCGACGAGGACATCGTCGAGGTCGGGCGCCCGCAGCTGGAGCCCATCAAGAGCTGGACGGGCGCCGTCAAGAACCCCATCCCGACCGTGCTGTACGCGCCCACCTGGGAGGGCTGGGACGACAACCCGGGCAACACCTCCCTGCTCCTGGCGGGCGAGAACATCGTGCGCCGGCTGCTGAAGGCCGCCGACCCGGTCCGGATCATCTACAAGCCGCACCCTTTCACCGGCATCCGCAGCGCCAAGGCCAAGGCCGTCGACGCCCGGATCCGGGCGATGCTGGAGAAGGCCGCCGCCGAGCGCGCGTCGGAGCCCCGCTGGGCGAAGGAAGCCTCCTCGGCCGCTGCCGGGCAGAGCGCCGCCAAGGCCGAGATCGCCCGGATCGAGGCGCGGCTCGCGCAGCTCGCCGCCACCGGCCGCTCGGGCGGCGACGACGCGGAGGAGTCACGGCTCTCGCTCGCCGACCCGGTCCGCGAGGCGGAGACCGCACGGCTGAGAACCGAGTGGAACGACGCCTACTGGCGCTCGTTCGGCTGGTGGGAGCACCGTACGGTGACCGGCGCGCAGCCCAGGCTGTACGACTGCTTCAACGAGTCCGACGCCATGGTTTCGGACATCTCCAGCGTGGTTTCCGACTTCATCGCGAGTGGGAAGCCGTACGCGGTCACCGACTCGGCCGCACTGGGAGCCGAGGAGTTCAAGCGGCAGAACACCGCGGTGCGCGCCGCGGTCATCCTCTCCAACGGCGCCGAGGAGCTGGACGGGCTGCTGGCCGCAGTGGCCGACCCGGCGGCGGACACACTGGCGGATGCCCGTCGTGAGCTGAAGACCTACCTCCTGGGGCCGGACGAGCCGACCTCCATGGAGCGGTTCAACGCTGCCGTACGGGCGCTGGCGGCCAAGGCCGAGGCCCGTAACGCGGCCGTCACCCAGCGGATCGGTGAGCAGGCCGTTGCGGTGCCGGACGCGGAGGCCGCCACCAGTGGCGCCGGGACCGGCGATCCGCAGGCGGCCGCCGAGGCCGACGCCACCGCAGACCCGGACGTCCTGGAGGCCGACGCGGCGGAGGACGAGGCGCGGGCCGCTCTCACCGAGGGGTCCCCGGCTGTTCACTGAGCGCGTCCTGTCGCACATGCACGCGCCGCACTTCTGATCGAACTGACTGAAAAGCAGGCAACCCCGATCGCGACCCGTACGTCTCTCCTGAGGGAGGGATGTACGGGTCGTTCGGTGTGTTAATGCATGAAAGGTGCGTAGCCGGGCAATCTTCCTCCTTTCGTGATCCAATCGACAGGTGCACATGGCCGACATGCCCAGGAAGAACCACGAGCCCGACGTCAGTGTGATCATCGGGGCGTATGACGCGATGCCCTACCTGGTCCGGTGCCTGGAGTCCGTCGAGGCGCAGACCATCGGGGCGGACCGCATGGAGATCGTCGCCGTCGACGACGGTTCCACCGACGGCACGGGCGCCTTCCTGGAGGAGTTCGCCGCCCGGACCGAGATCCCCATGAGAGTCGTCCGGCAGCCGAACTCCGGCGGGCCCAGCGGCCCGCGCAATCGCGGCCTCGGCCTCGCCCGCGGCCGGTACGTCTTCTTCCTCGACGCGGACGACTATTTCGGCGAGGAGGCCCTGGAACGCATGGTCGCCATGGGGGACAGGGCGGGCACGGACGTGGTGCTCGGGAAGATCGTCGGAGTCAATCGCGGTGCCGCGAAGTCGATGTGGAAAGAGACCGTCGAGCGCGCCGACCTGTTCTCCTCCAACATCAAGTTCACCCTGAGCGCGCAGAAACTGTTCCGGCGTGACCTCCTGGTACGTCTCGGCATGGCCTTCGACGAGAAGCTCAAGACGGGCGAGGACGCCCTGTTCACGATGGAGGCGTACCTGCGCGGCAACGGCGTCTCCGTCGTCGCCGACTACACCTGCTACTACCTCGTCGGCCGCGAGGACCGCAACCAGATGACCAAGAAGGGCGGCTACACCCGCCGCTTCGACTCGGCCCGCGCCCTCATGGGGCTCATCGCCGAGCACGTGCCCCCGGGCCCTCGGCGCGACGCCTTGATGGTGCGCCCCTTCGTCATCACCCTGCTGCCGCAGTTCGGTCCCGGGCTGGTGAAGCAGAAGCCCGAGGTCCGCGAGCGGAAGATGGCACTCGCGGCTCCCCTGATGAAGGCGTACTGGACGCCGGAGCTCGGGCGCCACCTCAAGGTGGACGAACGGCTGCGGCTGATGTGCATCGCCGAGGGCCGGCTCGACCTGCTCCTGGACATCGCCGCCTTCCTGCGCGACAAGAAGGAGCCCGAGACCGTCCGCCGGGGGAACCCGCCCCGTACGCACCTGGCCTACCCGCACTTCGGCGAGAGCTCCGTGCTCCCCGACAGCGCCTACGAGGTGACCGTCACGGAATGGGTCGGCGGACGGCGGATCGAGGCGCCGCGGAACAAGCCCCGTCCGTCCTTCGCCCGGCGCGTGGTCCGCAAGGCCCGCCGGTCCGTCCTCAGCGCCCTGCGCGCCCCCCGCGCACACCGCGTCTGACCGGGCGTTCGAGGGCTCGCGGGGCTTCCTCGCCGGGCTCCGGGTCAGCCCTCGAACGCCTCTTCGTGTCCCCGGTGCCGACCGGGGCGAGTTCGTCCTGTGAGAGGTGTCACGCCATACTGTGGGGCAACCATGAGACGGTTGGAGACGTCTCATTAACGCCCCGTCTCCCAGGGGTTCATCATCTGCACGTCCCCCCGGAAAGGCCTTCCCCCCGTGGCGTCCCTCGAAGCGATCCCCGACGAGCTCAGTCGGCTCATGAAGTACTTCCCGGAGACTCCGGTCGAGGAGCGCCCCGAATTCCACCGGGCGGCCAAGGACTTCCTGGAACGGGCGGCCCCGAAGGTCGTACGGCAGTTCTCCCCGATGGCCCGGGTCAAGTGGCACCTGGCGGCCAGCGGGCGCGGCGACGAACTGGTCGACCTGCTGCACTACGAGCGCGAGAACCCGGGAGCCTTCTCCGTCCGCGGCCTGCGGCGCGCCCGCATCGAGCTGCCCGGCGTCGAAAGCTCCTCGCTCCCCTCCTCCGTGCGCAACTTCAACCGCAGCGAGCTCCCCGTACGCGGCAAGCTCCTCGGCCTCGCCTGGGAGGACGGCAAGCTCCAGATCAAGGGCTACGCCTACATCCCCAACGTTCCCTCGGCCTCCGGCAAGCGCTCGCTGCGCGTCGCCGTGCTCCGCCGCCAGGGCAGCCGCTCCACCCTCCCGCTACGGCTGCGCACGGTCGAGGAGCCCCGCGCCACCGCCGAGGCCAAGGGCGCCCAGCACAACTACGACTGGTCCGGCTTCGAGATCGCCGTCGACCCCTCCCGCCTCCGGGTACGCGGCCAGTGGCAGCCCGGCACCTGGCGCCTGGGCATCGGCATCCCGCGCCCCGGCGGCATGTCCGTCGGCAGCATCACCAAGAACAACGCGGGCGCTGCCGGACACAGCCTCACCCGGACCCTCGACGACGGCGTCCGCCTCGTCGCCGGCTTCGACCGCAACCGGCTGAGACTGTCCGTGGACGTCGTACCGGCAGAGATCATCGCCCAGGATGCGGACGGCGACACCCTCACCGTCACCCTGCGCTCCCGCGTCACCGCCCCCGCGGGCAAGTACCCCACCGCCCTGCGCATCGACCACGAGCCCAGCGGCTTCGCCACCGACCTGCCGCTCCAGCAGGGCGAGACCGGCGCCGACGGCTGGCTCCGCCACACCGCCCGGCTGCCCTTGGCCGATCTGCCCGTCGACGGTGTACGGCCCGGCAAGGCCGTCAAGTACCGCACGCTCATCGTCTTCGCCGACGGCACCACCCGCCGCGCCACCAACGGCACCGACCCCGTCACCGGCGTGCACCCGCTGCCCGAGGGCCGAGAGCTGGCGATCCTCACCGACGGCGCCGGCAACTTCACCCCGCAGGTCCGCACGGTCCAGCCGGTCGTCGACGGCGTCGAGTGGAGCGCCGACGGCGAGCTCGTCCTCTCCGGCGTCTACACCGGCCCCGCCGAGCAGATGAAGATGGTCCTGCGCCACACCGGCCGCAACGAGGACCGCCCGCTGCCCGTCGAGTTCGCCGACGGCCGCTTCACCGCCCGGCTGCGCCCGGACACCATGCCCACCTACGAGGGCACCGTCCCGCTGCGCGCCGGCCGGTGGATGCCGCGGCTGCGCCGCACCACCGAGTGGGACCACACCCGCGACCTGCCCGTCACCGTCCGCCCCGACCTCGTCGGTACGCTCCCGCTGGCCCACCGGGGCGAGCACCGCACGTACACCGTCGAGCGGGTCGACTTCGACCGGATCTTCGTGGAGTCCGGCCCGGTCCTCGGCCCGGAGCTGCGCGGCGCCTACCGCCAGCGCCTGATGCGCGACGTCTACACCCCCGAACAGCGCAAGCTGCCGCTGCGCGAGGCCGTGCTCTACAACAGCTTCGGCGGCAAGCAGTTCTCCGACTCGCCCCGCGCGGTCTACGAGGAGCTCAAGCGCCGCGGCACCGAGGTCGAACACATCGCGATGGTCCACGACCAGCAGGTCGTGCTGCCGCCCGGCGTCCGAGGCGTCGAGTGGGGCAGCAAGGAGTGGTACGAGGCGCTGGCCCGGAGCCGGTACGTCGTCACCAACGGCGGTATTCGCGAGTGGTTCGTCCGCCGCGAGGGCCAGGTCGTCGTCCAGACCTGGCACGGCACCCCGCTCAAGCGCATCGGCGCCGACCTCCTCGGCACCCCCAAGGCGAATTTGGCCTACATCGCGAGCCTCCCGCAGCGCTCGCGCCAGTACAGCCTGTTCATCACGCCGAACGCCTTCACCACCCCGATCATGACCAACGCCTTCCGCCTCCAGTGCGAGGTCCTGGAGGCGGGCTACCCGCGCAACGACGTCTTCCACGCCCCCGACCGCGTCAAGCGCGCCGCGGCCGTCCGGGAGAAGCTCGGCATCCCCGCCGACAAGAAGGTCGTCCTGTACGCACCCACCTGGCGCGACGACCAGCGCTACGGCGGACGCCGCTTCAAGCTCGACAACCGGATCGACGTCGAGGCCGCCCAGCGCGAGCTCGGCGAGGACCACGTGCTGCTCTACCGCAAGCACCACAAGGTCCTCGACTCCATCCCCGGGGCCGGACAGGGCTTCGTCTACGACGTCACGTACTACCCGGACATCGCCGACCTCTACCTGATCGCCGACGTGATGATCACGGACTACTCCTCGGTGCTGTTCGACTTCGCGCACTCCGGGCGTCCGATGCTCTTCTTCACGTACGACCTGGAGCACTACCGCGACACCCTGCGCGGCTTCTACTTCGACTTCACCTCCCGCGCCCCCGGGCCGCTGATCAAGACCTCCGAGGACCTGGTCTCCGCGATCCGGAACATCGACGCGGTCAGCGAGGAGTACAAGGAGAAGTACGCCCAGTTCCGGGTCGACTTCTGCGAGCCCTCCGACGGCCGCGCCGCCGCCCGGGTCGTCGACCGGATGCTCGCCGTCAACGACGAGCTGCGGGGCTGAGCCCACCGGCCGCCCCCGCCGCCCGCCCGCACCCCGCCCATCGGACGCCCCGCCCTCTGAGGCCTGTCGTCCACCGAGCGGAACGGGCAGGCGGCGGGGGCGGCCGCTCGCGTACTGTGACGTGCCGGGGGCGGCGCCGGCCGACAGGTTCCGACGCCCTCATCGGACACCGGGGCGATCCAGAGCGAGGAAGCACGTGGCAGAGCAGAGGCCGTCGCACCGAGAGGCGGCGGTGACCACAGCCCGCAGAGTCGTCGTCAAGGTCGGCTCCTCCTCGCTCACCACGGCCTCCGGCGGCCTCGACGCCGACCGGGTCGACGCCCTCGTCGACGTCCTGGCCAAGGTCAGGGACGGCGGCGAACGCGAGGTCGTCCTCGTCTCCAGCGGAGCCATCGCCGCCGGACTCGCCCCGCTCGGCCTTGTCCGCCGGCCCAAGGACCTGGCCCGCCAGCAGGCCGCCGCCAGCGTCGGACAGGGCCTCCTCGTGGCCCGCTACACCGCCTCGTTCGCCCGCTACGGCGTCCGCGTCGGGCAGGTGCTCCTCACCGCCGACGACACCAGCCGCCGCGGCCACTACCGCAACGCCTACAGCACCCTGGACAAGCTCCTGGAGATGGGCGCCGTCCCCGTCGTCAACGAGAACGACACCGTCGCCACCGACGAGATCCGCTTCGGCGACAACGACCGGCTGGCCGCCCTCGTCGCCCACCTCGTCCACGCCGACCTCCTCGTCCTGCTCTCCGACGTGGACGGCCTCTACGACGGACCGCCCGGCACCCCCGGCGCCTCCCGGATCGCCGAGGTCACCGGCCCCGCCGACCTGGCCGGCGTCACCATCGGCAGCGCCGGGAAGGCGGGCGTGGGCACCGGCGGCATGGTCACCAAGGTCGAGGCCGCCAACATCGCCACCGCCGCCGGCGTCCCCGTCGTCCTCACCTCCGCCAGCCGCGCCGCCGACGCCCTCGCGGGCCGCGACACCGGCACGTACTTCCACCGCACCGGCCGCCGCTCCGCCGACCGGCTCCTGTGGCTGGCCCACGCCTCCACCCCGCAGGGCGCGCTGACCCTCGACGACGGCGCCGTACGGGCCGTCGTGGAGCGGCGCACCTCGCTGCTGCCCGCCGGGATCTCCGCCGTCGAAGGCGAGTTCAGCGCCGGCGACCCGGTCGAACTGCGCGACCCGCACGGCACCCCGGTCGCCCGCGGACTCGTCAACTTCGACGCCAAGGAGATCCCCCAGCTGCTCGGCCGCTCCACCCGGGACCTGGCCCGCGAACTGGGTCCCGCCTACGAGCGCGAGGTCGTACACAGGGACGATCTGGTCCTTCTCACGCCGCGCCTCACCCCCTGAAACGGCCGAAAGTCCGGCTCTTCGGCGGGGACCTTCACCAAAACCACCCCACACCCGGCTGTGGACTGGTCCACTTTGTAGTGGGGAAACAGGGGAACCGCACAGCAACACATCACAGGAGGCCGCCGGTGAGACGAGTGCGCCCGGGGGCGCCGCCCCGAGGCACGGCCAACCGTGCCCTGACGAGTGTCGGAGCGAGGGCGGATCTCGACCGGAATCCCCTTCCGTCGGACACCGCCGAACGGGAGCCGGTCACGAGGGCGAAGGAGGAGCCCCCGCAGTCGAGACTCTGGCACATCACCCTCAGCGTGTCGGGCACCGAGACTCCGCTCGCGGAGATCAGACGCGGACTGGAACAGCTCGCGCACGACCATCCCTTCCTGCTGACCAGCCGTTACGCGGGCGACCACGCGGAGATCCGCTACTGGGAAGAGGCCCGCGACCTGCACGACGCGGCCGCCGTCGCGCTGCGGCTGTGGGGCGAGCACCGCTCCACGGCCCAGCTCCCGCCCTGGGAGATCGTCGGCCTCGAAGTCATCGACCGCGAGACCTATCACCTGCGGGTCGCGGAGGGCTACGGGCCGCCGCCCGCAGCCCCCGTGGGCGTCCACCCCTACTGACGGCCGCCCCAGGGGTCCCGGGGGAGGCGTCCGACCCGCGGTCGGCCGTCTCGCATCACGGGATACGTGACGGATGCCCGCAGAGTGCGCATTACTCTGCGGGCATGACCACGCTCTCGCCCTACGACAACCTCTCCCCGGTCACGCAGGCCGCCTACCGGGCCCGCGCCGCCGCCGCCGACATCGCGCCCCTGCCGCGCGCGGCCAAGGACGACGCGCTGCTGGCCATCGCCGACGCCCTGGAAGTGCGGACCGCCGAGATCGTCGAGGCCAACGCGCAGGACGTCGAGCGCGCCCGCCAGGCCGGGACGAGCGAAGGCATCATCGACCGCCTCACCCTCACCCCGGACCGCATCCGCGCCATCGCCGCCGACGTACGGGACGTCGCGGCCCTCCCCGACCCGGTCGGCGAAGTGGTGCGCGGCTCGACCCTGCCCAACGGCATCGACCTCCGCCAGGTCCGGGTCCCCCTCGGGGTGGTCGGCATCATCTACGAGGCCCGGCCCAACGTCACCGTCGACGCCGCCGCCCTCTGCCTGAAGTCCGGCAACGCGGTCCTGCTGCGCGGCTCCTCCTCCGCATACGCCTCCAACACCGCGCTCGTCCGCGTCCTGCGCGACGCGGTCGGCGGGTCCGGCCTCCCCGCCGACGCGGTGCAGCTCGTCCCCGGCGAGAGCCGTGACTCCGTCACCGAGCTGATGCGGGCCCGCGGCCTCGTCGACGTCCTCATTCCGCGCGGCGGCGCCTCGCTGATCCGCACGGTCGTCGAGCAGTCCACCGTCCCCGTCATCGAGACCGGCACCGGCAACTGCCACGTCTACGTCGACGCGCGGACGGACCTGGCCATGGCCGTCGACATCCTGATCAACTCCAAGGCCCAGCGCCCCAGCGTCTGCAACGCGGCCGAGACCCTGCTCGTCCACAAGGACGTGGCGGACGACTTCCTGCCGCTCGCTCTGGACGCGCTGGCCGAGGCCGGGGTCACCGTCCACGGCGACGAGCGCGTCCTGGAGCGTGCCGAGGGCTCCAAGGCCACCGTGGTCCCGGCGACGACGGAGGACTGGGAGACCGAGTACCTCTCCTACGACATCGCGGCGGCGGTCGTCGACTCCCTGGACGCGGCGGTCGCCCACATCCGGCTCTGGTCCTCCGGCCACACCGAGGCGATCGTCACCACCTCGCAGGCCGCCGCCCGCCGGTTCACCCAATTGGTTGATTCGACCACGGTCGCCGTGAACGCCTCCACCCGCTTCACGGACGGCGGACAGTTCGGCTTCGGCGCCGAGATCGGCATCTCCACCCAGAAGCTGCACGCCCGCGGCCCGATGGGCCTGCCCGAGCTGACCTCGACGAAGTACATCGTCACGGGTGACGGACACACCCGCTAGCGAGCCCCGCCGCCGCCGCGGTCGCCCCCTCCGTAGCGATCCGGGGGAGTTTGCGGGGTCCCTGCCCAAAAGGTCCCGGCCGGGCTACGCTGAAACCGTGCCGGACGACGTGGGGGGCAAGCCGTTTCCTGACGGCTGGGAGCCCGACGACGACCGCGGGGGCGCGGACGAGGACTTCGCCTCCGTGGTGTTCGACGAGGACTTCGTCCGGTCGGCGCCCGTCCACGAACCCACCGCCGTGGAGCGCCTGCTCGCCGCCGCCGAGGCCCGTGCCGAGGCCGATGCGGCCCGCGCCCGCCGCAGCCGGCGCACGGACGACGACGCGTACGGCCGCCGCGGCGGCTCCCGGGGCTACCACGACCCCCAGGACCTCGACTACGACCCGGACGACGGCGTCGGGGACCTCGACGGCTCCGGGCCCTACGGCCGCCACGGCGGCTCCCTGCGCCCCTACCGCAACTCCGCCCGCTGGCACCGGCCGGTCGCCTGGCTGCTCGCCGTGGTGATGGGCGTCGGCATGGTCTCCCTCGCCTTCACCGCGGTCTACCGGGGCGCGTCGAACAACCGCCAGGACCAGGTGCCGCCCCCCGCCAGCAGTGGTGTGGACAAGCCCGGTGCCGCCCCGTCGGCGTCCGCCGACTACTCCCGCCCCGTGGTCTCCGCCGAACCACGGGTGCCCTGAGCCCGGCGCCGGGCTCAGGACGGGCAGCCCGCGAGGGCCCCGGCCCCTCCCGTCACCCGTTCGCCGACGGTGGCCCCGCAGCCGCGCACTTCCCGGCCGTCTCCGCGTTTACACGGACCGCAATCGACCTACCCTGAAGATGTGACCCCTCGTTCCCAGGGGGGCTTCTCGCTGCCGCACGCCCCGCTCGGCCGAAGCAGACCGTTGCGCACCGAACCGACTGGTGTGGAGATCGGGAGAGAAGTCATGACAGGCCGCTCAGAACCGCCGGACGGCCCGCCCGAGAACCCCGCGGGCGGCGATGACGAATACCGCTCGCTCGTCTTCGACGAATCGTTCATCCAGGCTGCCCGGATGCGGGAGTACTCGGCACAGGAACGGATGGGCGACCACGCCCGCGCCGTCCGCACCCTGCCCGAGGAGCCCGCCCCCGTTCGCGGGGGAGGCGGCTCCCGGGCCGCCATAGCCCTGGTCGTCCTCATCGCCCTGGCCTTCGCCGTGGCCGTCTACATCGGATTCCGCAGCCCGTATCCCCAGCCGGCCCCCCGCCGCGCCGAACCCCTGCGGACCACCGTCGTCCCCCTGGCCCCCCGGGGCGCCGTACCGGGCGGATCACCCGAGCAGCTGTACCGGGCCGAGCCGCTCTCCGGATTCCGCACGGGCGCGGAGGGCATCAACTTCCCGGCCGTGAAGCGCACCCAGAACTTCTCCGACAGCCAGATCACCGCCGCGCTCGCCACGGTCAAGGACTACCTGGTGGAGTCGTCCCTCAACCCCGACGTCCTCACCGGCTCCGTACGCCGCCCGGTCGAGCACCTCCTCGACCCGGACCAGCGCCCCCAGTTCGAACGGAGTCTGAGCGACCCGGCGGACGACGGGAGCCACGCCGCCACCGGCTGGCTCGTCCGCTTCGACCCGGAGCGGGTGGAGCTCGCGGACCCGCAGATCCGGGTCCAGGGCACCCTCCGCTACGAGGAGGAGGGGGCGGGCGTCCTCGGTGTCGTCTCGGACCACACCTTCACCTACGCCCTGCGACCGGCGGACGGACCCCCGCGCAAGGACGGCGCGTCCCTCTTCACCGTGCGGCGCGAACTGCACTTCCGCTTCGACCGGGAGGACCTGCGACTGCATCGCCTGGAGGTGCGCACCGCCCAGGTCCAGGCCGGGCCGCAGTCCTGCTCGGCCGACGCGACCGGGATGCTCCGCCCCCTCCTGGCCGGGGAGAAGGCGGACGCCCGCGGCCCGGCCGCCACCGACCCGTACGCCTCCGGCCCACCTACGGCGGCCCTGTGCGGGACTCTGGCAGCCGTCAGCCCTTCGACGGCCCCGAGCTCCCTTCCTCCGGGTCCTGAGGCCGACCGGACGTCCCGCCCCCGCCCGTAGCGGAGGAGCCGCCGGAGCCGCCGCCGGTGAACTTGTCGCGCAGCTTGCCGCCGAGGTCTCCCGCGCCCCCGGCGATGTCGCCCACCAGCTTCATCAGCGGGTCCTTGCTGGTGCGGACCGTGTCCGCATAGTGCGACGCGGACTCCCGGAACGAGTCGGTCACCGAGGTGTCCTTGTCCTCGTCCCGCCTGGGGTAGTGGCCGTCCATGATCCGCTGGAACTCGCGGGTCTCCGACCACTTCCTCAGCTCGGCGGCCCGCACGGCGGTGAACGGGTGCGTCCGGGGCAGCACATTGAGGATCTTGAGCACGGAGTCGCGGAGATCGCCGCTCTTCTCGTACTCGTCGGCCTGGGCGAGGAAGGCGTCCACGTTCATCTCGTGGAGGTGGTTGCCTCCCGCGATCTTCATCAGACCGCGCATCGAGGCCTGGGGGTCCTGGCCCACCAGCAGCCCGGCCCGGTCCGCCGACAGCTCCGACTTGCGGAACCACTCGCGCAGCGCCGTCACGATGGCCATGATCGCCACATTGCCCAGCGGGATCCAGGCGACCTTCACGGCGAGGTTGGTCAGGAAGAGCAGAATCGTGCGGTACACCGAGTGACCGGAGAGCGCGTGGCCCACCTCGTGGCCCACCACCGCCCGCATCTCCTCCTCGTCGAGCAGCTCGACCAGGCCCGTGGTGACCACGATGATCGGCTCGTCCATCCCGATGCACATGGCGTTGGGCTGCGGGTCCTGCTTCACATACATCGGCGGGACCTTCTCCAGGTCCAGGATGTAACACGCGTCGCGCAGCATGTCGTTGAGATGGGCGAACTGCGCGTCGCTCACGCGGACCGAATCGGAGAGGAAGAGCAGCCGCAGGCTCCGCTCCGGGAGCAGCCCGCTGAGCGCCTTGAACACGGTGTCGAACCCGGTCAGCTTGCGCAGGGCGACCAGGGCCGAGCGGTCGGCGGGGTGCTCATAGGCCCGGGAGGAGATCCCGGGGAATCGCCGGCGCTGCCTGCTCGGCACGTTCTCGTGACTGTTTTCGGTCATGGATGGCCCCCTGTTCGTACGAGACGTTGCTCGTCCCCCGGACAAATGCCAGCGTATGCGCTGGCGCTACGGTGTGCGGGGGGCTGTGGATAACTTTGAGGAGCGCCCGACATGCCGCACACCGCCGTACTGCTCGCCGCCGCGTCCCAGGAGCAGGGACCGGGCGGCACCCTCCGGATCGTGCTGCTCGTCTCGATCCTCGGAGCGGTGCTGCTCGCCTGGTTCCTGCTGCGTGGATACCGCAACGACGACAACAACGACTGAGTCGCCGTGAGCGTGCCCGAGGGTCACGCATACGATGGCCCCGACGTCTTCCTTCCGACTCACGATCGATAGGTCCTGCCGAAGATGAGCCTCATGAGCACCACACACCAGCTGGTCACTCTCGCCTCCGGGGGCGAGGGCGGCGGCAACCACGAAAGCCTCAACCCCTACCTCGTCGGCGCCGGGCCTTCGTCGCGCTGATGCTGCTTCTGTTCATCACCATCAGCTTCAACCGCGACCGCTGAGCCGGAGGCGCACAGCTGTGCCAGTAGGCTCTGCACGCATGGGAGAGCAGGAAGTGCCTACCGGCCCCGACAAGCGCCGTATCGGCGTGATGGGCGGGACGTTCGACCCGATCCACCATGGACACCTGGTGGCGGCCAGTGAAGTGGCCGCCCAGTTCCATCTGGACGAGGTCGTCTTCGTCCCGACCGGGCAGCCGTGGCAGAAGAGCCACAAGAAGGTCTCCCCGGCCGAGGACCGCTATCTGATGACGGTCATCGCCACCGCGTCCAACCCGCAGTTCTCCGTCAGCCGCAGTGACATCGACCGTGGCGGACCGACGTACACCATCGATACGCTGCGGGACCTGCGCGAGGTCCACGGCGACGCGGACCTCTTCTTCATCACCGGCGCCGACGCGTTGTCCCAGATCCTCACCTGGCGCGACGCGGAGGAGCTGTTCTCGCTCTCCCACTTCATCGGTGTGACCCGCCCGGGTCACGTGCTCACGGACGACGGACTGCCCGAGGGCGGTGTCTCCCTCGTGGAGGTGCCCGCGCTGGCGATCTCGTCCACGGACTGCCGTGAGAGGGTCGCGCAGGGGGAGCCGGTCTGGTACCTGGTGCCGGACGGCGTGGTCCGCTACATCGACAAGCGCCAGCTGTACCGCGGCGAGTGAGCCACGGAAAGGGGCACCGGTGAACGACCGACCAAACCCGTACGACCCGTACTACCAGGAGCCGCAGATCGTCGGCTACGACGCGTACGGGCAGCCGGTCTACCAGCAGCAGGGTCAGCAGCAGAGCCACCAGCCGTACGATCAGCAGGGCCAGGGCTACGACCCCTACGCCGCCCAGCAGGACCAGGGCCACCAGACCCAGGACACCACCGGTTACGGCTACGACGCGTACGGCAACCCCCAGCAGCAGCCGGCCTACGACCCCTACGCCACCGGTCAGCACGACCAGGCGGCGCAGGGCTACCAGCAGGGCCAGGGCGGCGACCAGGGGTACGGCTACGGCTCGTCCACCGACTACGGCTCGTCCACCGACTACGGCTACGGCTACGCCACCGGGCAGCAGCCCGCCGCGGTCGACACCGGTCAGCACTGGAGCATCCCGCAGCAGGGTGTCGCCCCCGCACCGGAACAGGCCCCGCTCCAGACCCCCGTACAGCAGTCGCCCGCCCAGTCCTCGCAGCGGGAAGCCGAGCCGGCGGCGGAGGCCGATGCCGCGCTTCCGGGGCAGCGCAAGCCCGCCCCCGACTACCGCACCGAGCAGTTCTCGTTCATCGAGGAGCCCGACGAGGACTCCGAAGACGTCATCGACTGGCTGAAGTTCACCGAGAGCCGCAGCGAGCGGCGCGAGGAGGCCCGGCGCAAGGGCCGCAACCGCATGGTCGCTCTGATAGTCGTCGCCGTTCTCGTCGTCGTCGGCGGGGTCGGCTATCTGTGGTCCGCCGACATGATCCCGGGCCTGTCCGGAACGGACGAGCAGAAGGCCGTCGCCGCCGGCGCCCAGCAGCGCGACATGATCGTGGTGCACCTGCACGACACCAAGAAGGGCGGCACCTCGACGGCGCTGCTCGTCGACAACACCACCACCAAGCAGGGCACCACCGTCCTGCTGCCCAACTCCCTCGCCGTCGCCGGCGACGACGGCACCACCACCACGCTCGGCAAGTCCGTCGAGGACGACGGCAGGACCGGCACCCGCGAGGCGATCGACACCCTCCTGGGCACCCGGATCACCGGCACGTGGCGGCTGGACACCCCGTACCTGGAGAACCTCGTCGAGCTGGTCGGCAACATCGAGGTCGACACCGACACCGAGGTGCCCGGAGCGAAGAAGGGCGAATCGCCCCTGGTGAACAAGGGCGAGGACCAGACACTCAGCGGCCCGATGGCCGTCGCGTACGCCACCTACCGCGCCGAGGGCGAGCCCGAGGCCAAGCAGCTGACCCGCTTCGGCGAGGTCATGCGGGCCACCCTGCGCAAGATCTCCGAGGACCCCGAGGCCGCCACCGTCACCATCGAGACGCTGCTCCAGGTGCTCGACCCGTCGCTCCCCGAGAAGGACCTCGGGGCCTCGCTCGCCAAGCTGGCCTCGCGGGCCAAGGTCGGCGACTACAAGACGGCCCTGCTGCCGGTCCAGGAGGACGGCACCCTCACCGAGGCGGACACCCGCGGCGTCGTCAAGGACATCCTCGGCGGCACGGTGAAGGCCCCCGAGGACGGCGCCCCGCTCCGGGTCGCCGTCCGCAACGCCACCGGCGACCAGAAGGCCGCCGAGGCCGCCCGGGTCCAGCTGGTCAACGGCGGCTACGCCTTCGTGGACAGCGGCAAGGCCGGGGCCGAGGCGTCGTCCGTCGTGCTCCACCGCTCCGCCGAGGACAAGGAGAAGGCCGTCGAGGTGGCCAAGACCCTGGGTCTCTCCGCCGACGACGTGAAGAAGGGCGAGCCGGCCGCCAACGCCGACGTGTCCGTGGTGCTCGGCCAGGACTACAAGGTCCAGTAGCCCACCCGGGTCCGCCGGCCGGCGCTTCGGCACCGGCCGGCGGCGGCCCGGAGCTCCGCCGGTGAAACGCAGTAAGGCTCTGTCGGCGGTCCGTGAGACCCTAGAGGGTGTCCTGCCGATCAGGGCCGGGGCCGCGACGCCTGGCACGGCACCTCGCGGCGTTGCCGAAACGCCCGAATCGCTCTGCGATGAGGACGTTCCAGCGCCTTGCGATGCGCCGCACCGGACGCCGCGGCCTACCCGTCCCTGATCGGCAGGACACCCCTAGAGGTGTTGCCATCCGACCGCCGACGAAAGCCTGCATGTGACCGCCACGGACCGCTCCATCGAGCTCATCAACGCCGCCGCCCAGGCGGCCGCCGACCGGCTCGCGCACGACATCATCGCCTACGACGTCAGCGATGTGCTGTCGATCACCGACGCCTTCCTGCTGGCCTCGGCCCCCAACGACCGTCAGGTCAAGTCGATCGTCGACGAGATCGAGGAGCGGCTCCAGAAGGAGCTCGGCGCCAAGCCGGTGCGCCGCGAGGGCGACCGCGACGCCCGCTGGATCCTCCTCGACTACGTCGACATCGTCATCCACGTCCAGCACAGCGAGGAGCGCGTCTTCTACGCGCTGGAGCGCCTGTGGAAGGACTGCCCGGAGATCGCCCTCCCCGAGGACGCGATCAAGACCCGCGGCAAGGCCGAGGAGCACGCACAGCTCAACGGCGGCACGGAAGGTGACCAGAGCTGAACGGCAGCAAGAGCGGCAAGGGCCGCAGGATCGTCCTCTGGCGACACGGTCAGACGTCATGGAACCTGGAGCGCCGCTTCCAGGGCTCCACGGACATCGAGCTGACCGAGGCCGGTATCGGGCAGGCCCGCCGCGCCGCCCGGCTGCTCGCCTCGTTGAAGCCGGACGCCATCGTGGCCTCCGACCTCCGGCGGGCGGCGGCCACGGCCGCCGAGCTCGCGACGGTCAGCGGCTTGACCGTCGCGCACGACGCCGCACTCCGTGAGACGTACGCGGGCGAATGGCAGGGGCTGACCCACCAGGAGATCGTCGAGCGCTACGGCGAGCAGTACGCCGCGTGGAAGCGCGGAGAGCCGGTGCGCCGGGGTGGTGGCGAGCTGGAGACCGAGGTCGCCGACCGTGCGGCTCCGGTCGTTCTGGAGCACGCCGAGAAGCTTCCGGAGGACGGCACGCTCGTCGTGGTCAGCCACGGCGGCACGATCAGGACGACGATCGGCCGGCTGCTGGGCCTGGAGGCGCACCACTGGGAAGGGCTCGGCGGGCTGTCCAACTGCTGCTGGTCCGTCCTCGGAGAGGGCGCGCGCGGCTGGCGTCTGCTGGAGCACAACGCCGGCACGCTCCCGGAGCCGGTGCTCGGCGACGACGACTAGACCGGCCCGTCCTGCGGTCGTCGGGGGCCGTTTCCGGGCCGTCCTCGGGCGGCCCGGGCCGGATTTCACTTTCCGGCCGGTCGCAGGCTAAAGTTCATCTTGTTCGCAGCGCGGAAACGCAGGGAAACACAGCGAACAGCGGGGCTATAGCTCAGTTGGTAGAGCGCCTGCATGGCATGCAGGAGGTCAGGAGTTCAATTCTCCTTAGCTCCACAATCAGGATCCCGTCCCCATCAGGGGGCGGGATCTTCTGCATGGAGGGGGCGGAGGGTGTCGAGCGGGCTGCCCCTCTTGCGGGGCCATGGCAGAATCGGAACGCCGGAGGGGGCGACGTACCGATCGGGAGGGAGCGCGATGCCTGCGAGTCGCGAACACGTCCCCGACCAGCGCCTTGTCGCCACCTCGCCCCCCGGCTCCGTAACGTCCGAAGCCCGACCCCGACTCGGCTGTCCGTCCTGCGGTTCGTCCCATGTGGCCCAGGTTCTGGGTGACAACGGAGGGGTCTCCTACGTGTGCACGGCCTGCGGCCACAGCTGGAGCTGACTGATGGGTGCACACAGGCGTAAATGCGACTGGTGCGGCAGCGGTACGCCCATCGTCAGGGACATGGACCCCGTCAACGCGGAGTATCAGTACTGGTGCGAGGAATGCGCACAGGCGCTGATCATAAAAGGCGACCCCATCGAGACCTACCGGGAGCTGGAGGGGGAGCCGATCTACGGGCGGCTCCTGGAGGAGCACTGCACGCTCAAGCGCTTCTACTCCTTCGCGACCGCCTGACGCGCGACCGTACGGCTCGCGGCCTGTGGCCTTCTGACCTGCGGCTGAGGGGCGAACGCCCTGGATGATTCGGGCATATCGGTGCGGATCGGAAACGATTTGGTGAAGCACCGGGGGGACCGTGTAATGTTCTCGATGTCGCCGGGGAAACCGGGCGGCAAGCAGCAAGGGGCTATAGCTCAGTTGGTAGAGCGCCTGCATGGCATGCAGGAGGTCAGGAGTTCAATTCTCCTTAGCTCCACAGGATCGACAGTGAGAAGCGGGCCACCCGGATCGGGTGGCCCGCTTCTTTATGTCGGGATCAGCGTGCCCGGTCAGCCGCGCCCACTGCCCAGGGCGCGCCGATGGGCGGTGGGCAGGGCGGGACGCTGTTCGGCCGGCGGCTGCTCGATACGGAGCGCCAGGGCGGGGCAGCGCCGTACGGCCCGCTGGGCGCGTCCGCGCAGGTGCATCGGAACGGCGGCGTCCGCCAGCGCCGGATAGCCGTCTCCGCCCAGCCGGATGAGCTCGGGGACGATGTCCGCGCACAGGCCGTGGCCCTGGCAGAGCGTCCAGTCGACCGCGAGCTTCTCGCCGCTCGGAATCGACTCCTCCAGATCCTGGTAACCGGGTGCGGGCAGTGGCAGCACCCCGACCGTCTCGCGGCCGCAGCCGCCGTCCAGGACGTGTGCGGCGAGGTCGTCCGTGAACGCCGACAGGGTCGAGAGCAGGAACCGGGCGGAACCGTCCGGGTGTTTGCACGCCCCGCGGCCCTTCACGGCCTGGGTGACCTCGCGCAGGGCTTCCAGGGCGGCGGGCCCGCCACCGTTCAGCACGTCGGAGAGCCCGCCCGCGGCGGCGGGGAGGCCCAGCTTGCACGGGCCGCACTGTCCCGCGGTCTCGGCCGCCAGCCAGTTGGCTATCCGGAGGGACTCGCCGAGCGGGCAGGTGTCCGGGCCGATCGGCAGGACGGCCCCCGCGCCGAGCGCGCCCCCCACGGTGGCCAGGGACTCGCGGGAGATCACGGCGTTGTGGGAGGAGACCGCGTCGATCCAGTTGCCGTGGTAGCCGCCGGTCAGCACGCCCTGGGGGAGTGGCGGGGCCCCGGCCAGCTCCAGGACGTACCGCAGAGGCACTCCGGTCGGCACTTCGACGACCATGGGCCTCGCCACGGCCCCCGAGACGGTCAGCAGGACGGTGCCCGGTTCGTTCGGCAGCCCGGTGTGTCCGTAGCGGCGGGGGCCGATCCGGGCGGCGACGGCGAGCTGGGCGTACGTCTCCGCGTTCGACAGCAGCGTCGGCGCGCCGCCCACTCCGGTCTCCGCCGCCCGCTCGCGCCGGCCAGGCGGCAGGGCGGGCCCGCCGTTCGCCGCCCGGATCACCGAGGACGCCTCGCCCGAGACCATGCGTTCCGGCGTGCGGACCACGCGGGCGCGCAACTGCTGCCCGCGCCGGTCGGAGAGGCCTCGTTCGGCGAGGGCGGCCCGTACGGAGATCTCCGTGGAGTTGCGGGTGACCGCGACGACCAGGGTGCGCGCGCCGAGCGCCTCCGCGGCCAGCAGCGCACCGTCCAGGATCAGGTGCGGGGCGCGGTTGAGCAGGACGGTGTCCTTGCGACAGGCGGGTTCGCCCTCACTGCCGTTGATCACCACGACGGGCCGCACCCCGCGCCGGATGGACGCCTTCGCCACCGCTCGCAGCTTCTTGCCGAACGGGAAACCGGCGCCTCCCCTTCCGCGCAGAGAGATCGTTTCGGCCAGTTCGGCCAGCCGCTCACCGGTCATCGGCTCCAGCGGCCCGTGCACCTTGAGGTGCATGGCGAGGTCGAGCCGCTCCACCAGGTCGAATCCGGTGGTCAGTTGCGGCAGTCCGACGACGCGGACCTCGGGCACATCGGGGAGGGGGACGTTCACTATCGGTCTCCTGCGGGTGCGTGCCAGGGTTCACCGGCCGGCGGCGCGGTGAACGGCCCGGCCCCCGGTTCGGCACGGGGCGCGGCGAAGGGGGAGGGAGCGGCGGAAGGGGGAGGGGAGGTGATGGGAGCGGATGCGGCGGTGTCGTACGGGGTGGAGTCGTACGGGGTCGGGGCGCCGGCGTACTCCGACGTCGTGTACGTCGGTGTTCCGGGCCCGCGCGTGCCGGTCCTGGACGTGCCTGTTCCGGGCGGGCCGGATTCCGGAGCGGCGGGTTCGGGCTTGGCGGGTTCTGTGGTCCCGTACCTCGGTGTGCCGTGCTCCGGGGCTTCGTAGGGGGAGGTCGCGTAGGCGTGCTCCTGCGCGGCGTACGCCGGTGGGTCCTGCGGGGGCGGAGCATGGTGCGCCTGTCCGGGCGGGGCGGGGGACGGTGAGGGCCAGAGGGGCTCCGGTGGGTCCGGCGGGCCGGACAGGCCGCCGCCGAGCGAGACGGCGCGGTACCCGGCCGTTATGCCCGGCCCGGGCCCTGGCCCCGCCTTCCTCCGCCTTGGGCCCGGCAGTTCCTCCGGCGGGCCGAAGGCGATGCGGTCGGCGCTGCGGGGCGGAGGTTCGTACAGCGAGGGCTCGTGCAGCGGGGTGCCGTTCAGCGGTGACAGGTCGCCGTACAGCGTTTCCGTCGGCGCGTCGTGCAGTACGCCGGGGATCGCCGTGGGCGGGGGCGCGATCGGGGGTATCGGCGCCGAGAGCGTGCGCGGGCGCACCGGCGTGCCCCGTACGTCCCGGTCCGGCTCACTCCAGGCCGCCGGGTCGGACCAGGGGTCCCCGGCCGCCGACGAGGACTCCCGCAGGACCGGGTCGGGGGCGGCCGGGGCCCCTGGCCCAGCAGTTCGGCGACCCGGTCGGCGAACCGCCGCTTCGTCGGGCGCGGCAGCAGCCGCAGACACAGCGCCCCGGCGACGCCGGCGAGGCAGAGCCCGTACATCACGACCACCCAGGTGGCGGGCGCGCGCCCCGCGTACAGGCCGTGGATCAGCGCGGCGCACCACGCCGGATACGCCAGCGCGTGCAGGGCGCGCCACCGGCCCGCGATCCCGCCGGTGTCCCGGGGCGACCCCAGCGACTGCCCGAGCCGGGCGGCCTTGGGGGACGGCTGGGCGAAGGCGCTGCGCAGGGCGCCGGTAGCGGCCGTCACGACCATCAGCAGCCCGGCCAGCGAACCGAAGCCGATCAGCCCCGCCGCGCCGGTCACGCCGAGGCTGAAGGGTATGAGGGCGCCGATCAACGCCACATGCCCGAGGGCGACCTTCACGGTTCCGTGCAGCAGCAGAAAGCCGAGCGAGGCTATGGCGGTGGCCCGGTGGATGCCTTGGCAGACGATGCGCTGGCGGGTGGAGAGGAACAGCCGGTCCGTGGCCAGCAGGCCCCAGGCGACGGCCGCGCTGAGCGACACCAGCGACAGGACGCCGGTGGTGAAATCGAGGGTGGCGCGCAGCTCGTCGCTCCCTGCGACGGCGAACAGAGGGACGAAGACCAACGCGGCGACAGTCAGGCCGCCCTGTACCGGCCGACTCATTGCGGGGCTCATGCTGGGGGATACGCGGATCTTGCGATGAGGGTTCATGGGGGCGACTCCGAATAGTTCGGCAAAGCGGTCCCGTTGCCGCATGCTAGGACGCCCCATACCAACCAGTACGAGGTTTGTTCGGTTGCCCCGATAGAGGTCGGTACGCGGAGTAACCCTGCTTCCCGGGCGTTCTCCCGGCTCCCGGAGGTCGTCCCGGTGCTTCGCGAAAACCTCATCCGAAGCACGCGGGGCGCACACGCGGCAGCCACCGGAACACCATGTTCCGACTACGCAGAGTGGTGAGCGGGGTGGTGGGGGTCCGGGCGCGGGCGGGTGATGTCCGCCCTCCGGTTACTCCCCGCTCCCTTCCGGGTCCGTGCGGTACCCTGACGCCATGCGTGCCGTACGCCTTCTGCTTAGCGAGCCGCGCTGAAGAGTCCCGACCGGTGAGAACGCCTGGTCGGAGTCAGCGCGGCGTCCCCTCCTGTGCGAGGGGATTTTTCGTTTCCCGGCAGATGACGATCGATGGAGCTTTGAGGATCATGAGCGAGACGAATTCCGCTGCCGAGACGGCCGCGCCGCACCGCTACACGGCGGCGATGGCCGCCGACATCGAGGCACGCTGGCAGGACTTCTGGGACGCCGAGGGGACGTACGAGGCGCCGAACCCCACCGGTGACCTGGCGGGCGACCCGGAGCTGGCCGCCAAGCCGAAGAAGTTCATCATGGACATGTTCCCGTACCCCTCGGGTTCGGGGCTGCACGTCGGGCACCCGCTGGGCTACATCGCCACCGATGTCTACGCCCGCCACCAGCGGATGACCGGCCACAACGTGCTGCACACCCTGGGCTTCGACGCGTTCGGCCTGCCGGCCGAGCAGTACGCGGTGCAGACGGGCACCCACCCCCGGGTCTCCACCGAGGCCAACATGGAGAACATGAAGGTCCAGCTGCGCCGGCTGGGACTGGGCCACGACAACCGCCGCTCCTTCGCGACGATCGACGCCGAGTACTACAAGTGGACGCAGTGGATCTTCCTGCAGATCTTCAACTCCTGGTACGACACCGAGGCCGACCGGGCCCGCCCCATCGCCGAGTTGGTCGAGCAGTTCGAGACCGGCACGCGCGCTACCCCCGACGGCCGTGAGTGGAGCGCGCTGAGCGCCACCGAGCGCGCCGACCTGCTGAGCCAGTACCGCCTGGCGTACGCCTCCGACGCCCCGGTGAACTGGTCGCCCGGCCTGGGCACCGTGCTGGCCAACGAGGAGGTCACCGCCGACGGCCGTTCCGAACGCGGCAACTTCCCCGTCTTCAAGGCCAAGCTGCGCCAGTGGAACATGCGCATCACCGCCTACGCCGACCGGCTGCTGAACGACCTGGACGCGCTGGACTGGCCGGAGGCCATCAAGCTGCAGCAGCGCAACTGGATCGGCCGCTCCGAGGGCGCCCGGGTCGAGTTCCCGGTGGACACCGCAGGCGGCATCACCGTCTTCACCACCCGCCAGGACACCCTGTTCGGCGCCACGTACATGGTGCTGGCGCCCGAGCACGACATGGTGGAGCGGATCATTCCGGCTGCCTGGCCCGAGGGCACCCACCCGGTGTGGACCGGCGGCCACGCGAGCCCGGCCGAGGCCGTCACCGCGTACCGCAAGCAGGCCGCCGCCAAGTCCGACGTCGAGCGGCAGGCCGAGGCCAAGGACAAGACCGGTGTCTTCACCGGTGCGTACGCCACCAACCCCGTCAGCGGCGAGAAGGTCCCCGTCTTCATCGCCGACTACGTCCTGATGGGCTACGGCACCGGCGCGATCATGGCCGTACCGGCGCACGACGCGCGCGACTTCGCCTTCGCGCGCGCCTTCGAGCTGCCGATGCGCTGCGTCGTCCAGCCCTCCGACGACCGCGGCACCGACCCCGCCACGTGGGACGACGCCTTCAGCTCGTACGACGCGAAGCTGGTCAACTCCGCCAACGACGAGATCTCGCTGGACGGCCTGGGCGTCGTCGAGGCCAAGGCGGAGATCACCGAGTGGCTGCGCGAGCACGGCGTCGGCGAGGGCACCGTCAACTTCCGGCTGCGCGACTGGCTGTTCAGCCGGCAGCGCTACTGGGGCGAGCCCTTCCCGATCGTGTACGACGAGGACGGCATCGCCCACCCGCTGCCCGAGTCGATGCTGCCGCTGGAGCTGCCCGAGGTCGAGGACTACTCCCCGCGCACCTTCGACCCGGAGGACGCGACCGCCCAGCCCGAGACCCCGCTGTCGCGCAACGCCGACTGGGTCAACGTCACGCTGGACCTGGGCGACGGCCCCAAAAAGTACCGCCGCGAGACCAACACCATGCCCAACTGGGCCGGTTCCTGCTGGTACGAGCTGCGCTACCTGGACCCGAACAACGACCGTCAGCTGGTCGACCCGTCGATCGAGCAGTACTGGATGGGCCCGCGCGAGGGGCAGCCCGCCGGCGGCGTCGACCTGTACGTCGGCGGCGCCGAGCACGCCGTGCTGCACCTGCTGTACGCGCGTTTCTGGTCCAAGGTGCTGCACGACCTGGGCCACATCTCCTCGGCCGAGCCGTTCCACAAGCTGTACAACCAGGGCATGATCCAGGCCTTCGTCTACCGCGACAGCCGGGGCATCGCCGTCCCCGCCGCCGAGGTGGAGGAGCGCGACGGCGCGTTCTACTACGCGGGCGAGAAGGTCAGCCGCGTCCTGGGCAAGATGGGCAAGTCCCTGAAGAACGCGGTCACTCCGGACGAGATCTGCGCGGAGTACGGCGCGGACACCCTGCGCCTGTACGAGATGGCCATGGGGCCCCTGGACGTGTCGCGTCCCTGGGACACCCGGGCCGTGGTCGGTCAGTACCGCCTGCTGCAGCGTCTGTGGCGCAACGTCGTCGACGAGGAGACCGGTGAGGTCACCGTCGTCGACACGGAGCCCGGCGAGGACACCCTGCGCGCCCTGCACAAGGCGATCGACGGGGTCGGCCAGGACATGGCGGGGATGCGGTTCAACACCGCCATCGCCAAGGTCACCGAGCTGAACAACCACCTGACCAAGGCCGGCGGCCCGCTGTCGCGCTCGGTCGCGGAGCGGCTGGTCCTGCTGATCGCCCCGCTGGCCCCGCACATCGCGGAGGAGCTGTGGCGCCGGCTGGGCCACACCGACTCCGTCGTCCACCAGGACTTCCCGGTGGCCGACCCTGCGTACGTGGTCGACGAGACCGTCACCTGCGTCGTCCAGATCAAGGGCAAGGTCCGCGCCCGCCTGGAGATCTCGCCCTCCATCACGGACGAGGAGCTGGAGGCGCTGGCCCTGGCCGACGAGGCCGTCGTCGCCGCGCTGGGCGGGGCGGGCATCCGCAAGGTGATCGTGCGGGCGCCGAAGCTGGTGAACATCGTCCCCGCGTGACGGCCCCGTGAGCGGTGGGGGCCATCCCCTACGGGCAGGTTGGGGGTTCCGAAGGAACCCTCGGCCTGCCCGTTCCGTTTACGGTGGAGGGGGCGACCGGTACCGGCGGCCGCATCGAGACACCGAGGGGCATTCATGGAAGCCGCGCTCACGATCCTGGCGTTGCTCCTGGTCGCGTTCGTCGCGCTGGGTGTCTACGCGACCGTGAAGGCCGTCGGCGCGGCCAAGCGGGGTGTGGACCGCACGATCACGCAGGCCCGTCGCACGGTGGAGGACACCACGCTCCGGGCCAAGAGCTTCGGGCAGGTGGGTGTCGCGGGCGAGCTCGCCCAGCTCCGGCTCTCCCTGCGCACCTCGATGCGGGCCACGCAGGACGCCCTGCACGCCGGTGTCGCCGAGGACGCCTCGCTGGCCGAGTCGGTGGACCTGTTCCGGCGGCTGAGCGCCCACGGTCTGGAGTTGGACGACGAGCTGAAGAGGCTGGAGCGCGAGCCGGACCGGGCGACGGTCGCCGGTCTGCTGCCCAAGCTGCGGGAACGCACGCAGCGGATCACGCACTCCGCGGAGTCGCTGCGCTGGGCGGCGCGGGACCGGGCGCGGCAGTTCGCCGACGACGACCTGGACGCGCTGAACGCGCAGATCGACATCGAGGCCGGTGCGCTGCGCCACTGGTCCGGGGACGAGCCGATGTCGGAGGCGTCCGGCGCGGGCGCCTCCACCACGACACCGGGCCGCGGCCCCGGCACGGACTGGCCGGAGCCGGCGGCCCCGGCGGACCCCTCGGCCGGCGGCAGCACGGCCGACGAGGCGTGGTCCGGGCCGGCTCGCGAGGAGAGCCCGCAGGCGATCACCGCACCGGACCCGCGGCTGCGCACGACCTACCCCTGGCAGAAGTCCACCCGGCCGGAAACGACGAACTGACGCACGCGGGCCGGTTCAGGCCCGAGCGGATGCGCTCCGAAGCGGCCAGGAACGATCAGAGGGCCGGGGCGGGGCTGCCGCACCCCCACCCCGCCAGGTAACCTCCGGCTCATGTCCCGCCATGTCGCTATCGTCACCGATTCCACGGCCTACCTGCCGCGCCCGACGATGGAACGGCACGGCATCACCGCGGTGCCGCTGACCGTCGTCCTGGGCGACCGGGCGCTGGAGGAGGGCACGGAGATCTCCGCCCGCTCGCTCGCCCTGGCCCTGCAGAAACGCCACTCCGTGACGACGTCCCGCCCCAGCCCCGAGGTCTTCGCCGCGGCCTACCGGGCGGCGGCCGACGCCGGGGCGGACGCGGTGGTGTCGCTGCATCTGTCGGCGGAGTTCTCGGGCACGTACGACGCCGCGCAGCTCGCGGCGAAGGACGCCCCTATTCCGGTACACGTCGTGGACACCGGCATGGTCGCCATGGCCCTGGGTTTCTGCGCCCTCGCGGCGGCGGAGGCCGCCGAGGCGGGCGGCGGCCCGGACGAAGCGGTGTCGGCGGCGGAGAAGCGGGCCGCGGGCACCTCGGCGTATTTCTATGTCGACACGCTCGACTATCTGCGCCGGGGCGGTCGCATCGGCACGGCACAGGCCCTGCTGGGATCCGCGCTGGCGGTGAAGCCGATCCTGGAGCTCGACGGGGGCCGGATCGAGATGCTGGAGAAGGTGCGGACGGCGTCCAAGGCGATCGCACGCCTGGAGGAGATCGTCGTCGACCGCGCGGGTGCGGCTCCGGTGGACATCGCCGTCCACCACCTCGCCGCCCCAGAGCGCGCGGACCGCCTGGCGGAGCGGCTGCGTGAACGCGTTCCCGGGCTCGTCGATCTCCACGTCAGCGAGGTCGGCGCGGTGATCGGGGCGCACACGGGGCCGGGGCTGCTCGGCGCGGTGATCTCCCTGCGGTGATCAGCGTGCGCTGATCCTACGGGGAAGATTCACTCCGTGGAGTGGCCGAGTTGTCCACAACTGCTGGACTGTCCACAGGAATCGGCGCTGCTCAGCGAGTTCCGGCGGATGTGCCTAACGTCGTGAGGCATGGCCCTTCGATCTTCTCGGGCGTCGGCTCCCGACGCCCCGTTCACCTCTGCGTCCTCGTCCGACTCTTCTGATCCGTCGTCCACGTCCGCCCGGGCGCGGTACGGATCCGGTACTCGCCCGAGCGGGCGAGCAGGTGTGCGCCCCGGCGGGCGGCGGTCCGTGCGGGGGCGGTCGGTGCGGGGGCGGTCCGCCCTCGCCTCGGCGGCCGCGCGTCGCCGGGCGGACGCGCTGATGGCGGGTGCCGCCGGGCTCGGGAACGATGTCGCGCCCGGGGTTCATGAGCCGGCCGAGCCGCCCGCGTCCGCGTCGACACCATCCGTGCCCGTGCCCCGGCCCGGAACGGCGGGAGAGGCGCCCGGCGGCACGTCGAGGGTGCGTCGTCTCGTGTCGGCCGCCCGGGAGCGGCTGCCGTTGTGGGTGCGGCTCCGGTGCGGGATGGCTCCGCGTACGCCGGTGGTGCTCGGTCTGGTGCTGCTCGCCGCCGTGGCCGTCGCCACCGTGCACTTCTGGTCCGTACGACCCCAGCCCGTGCGTGCGCCGGAACCCGTCGCGGACGAATCGGCGGCGCTCGCGCTGCCACCGGATCCGTTACGGTCCGGCACCCCCGACCCGGTTCCCCGCCCGGCCGCCGGGGAGCCGCCCGGCACGGGCGGCGGGAACGGGAGCGGTGAGATCGTCGTCGATGTGAGCGGCAAGGTGCACCGGCCGGGCGTCCGTCGGCTTCCGGCGGGTTCGCGGGTGGAGGACGCACTCGAAGCGGCGGGCGGTGTGCGCGCCGGCACGGATGTCACCGGACTCAATCGTGCGCGGGTCCTGGTGGACGGTGAGCAGGTCGCCGTGGGCCTTCCGCCCGGCCCGCCGGTCGCCGGGGCGACCGCGGGCGGCGGGGCCGGGGCCGGGCCCTCAGCGCCGCTGAGCCTGAACTCGGCGACGGCCGAGCAGTTCGAAACCCTGCCGGGGGTCGGGCCCGTGCTGGCCCAGCACATGATCGACTACCGCACGGAGAACAACGGTTTCCGATCCGTCGACGAACTCCGGCAGGTCAACGGGATCGGCGACCGCCGCTTCGCCGTCCTCCGGCCGCTCGTACGGCCATGAGCAGCCGTGAGGCCGGGCTCGGCTCCCGGGATGTGGACAGGGACAGGGACGGCACCGGAAACGCGGGCGTGGCGGGGGAGGGCCTACGGCGGGAGGGGCCCACGGATCTACGGCTCGTTCCGCCCGCCCTGGCGGTCTGGGCGGCAGCCGCGGTGACGCTGGGCCTTTCGGGGCGGTGGGCGGTCGTCGTGGCCGTCACCTGCTCGGCTCTGGCGCTTGTCCTGCTGGTGGCGTCCGCGCGCGCCGGACGGTCGCACGTCGGGCGGGCCGCCGGGCGGTCGCGGGTGCTCGTCGCCGGGGGAGCCGTGCTGCTCTGCGCGGCGGCGAGCGCGGCAGTGGCCGGGCTGCACGGGGCCGATGTGCGGCGCGGGCCCGTACCGGGGCTGGCCCGGGAGCACGCACGGATCGACGCCGAGGTACGGGTGACCTCGGATCCCCGGCCGACCCGCCCGGCGGTACGCGGCAACCACAGCGCCCCGGCCCTTCTCCTGATCAACGCCGAGGTCCTGGAGGTGCGGACGCCGGACGGGCCGAGCACCCGGGTCCGTACACCGGTGCTCCTCATGGTCGCGGCGGGCGACCGACGGGCGGAGTGGCAGAAGCTGCTCCCGTCCACCCGGCTGCGGCTCGACGGCCGGCTCTCGCCTCCGGCACACGACGGCGAGCGGCTCGCCGCGGTCCTGCGGGTGGACGATGCGGGGGAGCCACGGATCACCGGGCCCCCGACATGGATCCAGCGCGCGGCGGGCGGCCTGCGTGCGGGGCTGCGGGAGGCGACGGACGGTCTGGACGCGGATGCGCGTGCGCTGCTGCCGGGGCTGGTGGTCGGCGACACCTCCCGGGTCCCGCCCGAACTCCACGACGCCTTCAAAGCGACCGATCTGACGCACTTGCTCAGCGTTTCCGGAGCGAATCTCTCCATTCTGCTCTTTCTTCTCGTCGGGCCACCGGGATCGGCGTCGAGCGCGGAACGGCGTGGCCTGGCACCTCTGTTGGGGCTCTCCCTGCGGGGGACCGCGGTGATCGGCGGTGTGCTGACCCTCGGGTTCATCGTGGTGTGCCGCCCGGAACCGAGCGTGCTCCGTGCGGCTGCCTGCGGGCTGATCACCCTCCTCGCGATCGGGACGGGCCGCCGGAGATCGCTGATCCCCGCCTTGGCGGCCGCTGTCGTCCTCCTGGTGCTCCACGACCCCTGGCTTGCCCGGAGTTACGGATTCCTGCTGTCGGTCCTGGCCACCGGTGCGCTGCTGACGCTCGCGCCGCGGTGGAGTGCCGCGCTGCGGGCCCGGAGGGTGCCGGGCAGGCTCGCCGAGGTTCTGGCCGCGGCGGCGGCCGCGCAGTCCGTGTGCGCGCCCGTGGTGGTGGTCCTGGCCTCGCGGGTCAGCCTGGTGGCCGTCCCGTGCAATCTGCTGGCGGAGTTCGCGGTGGCGCCGGCGACGGTGCTCGGGTTCGCGGCCCTCGCCGTGGCCCCGGTCGCCCCGCCGGTGGCCGGGCTGCTGGCCGGGGTCGCGAGTTGGCCGGTCGGGTGGATCGCCACGGTCGCCCGGACGGGGGCGGGCCTCCCCGGGGCCGAGGCGCAGTGGCCCGGAGGGTGGTCCGGCGCCGCGCTGCTGGCCGGTCTCACGGCCCTCGTCGTGCTCCTGGCCCCGAGGCTGGCCCGCCACCCCTGGATCTGCGCGGCAGCCGGGCTGCTTCTGGTGCTGGCGGTGCTCAGGCCGGTTCCGCTGACCCGGATCATGACCGGGTGGCCGCCGCCCGACTGGTCGTTCGCGCTCTGCGACGTGGGGCAGGGCGATGCCATGGTCCTCGCGGCGGGAGAGGGCACGGGGGTGGTGATCGACGCCGGACCCGACCCCCGTGCGGTCGACCGGTGCCTGCGCGACCTCGCGGTGACCCGGGTCCCGCTCGTGGTGCTCACCCACTTTCACGCGGACCATGTGCGCGGGCTGCCGGGAGTGCTCCGGGGCAGGTCGGTGGGCGCGATCCAGACGACGAGCCTCGAAGACCCGCCCGGACAGGCCGCGTTCGTACGGAGGACGGCAGCCGCGGCACGGGTCCCGACGGTGCGGGCCGTGGCCGGTGAGCGCCGCCGGTCGGGCCCGGTCGAGTGGCGGGTCCTCTGGCCCCGCCCCGGGCCCGGCGGAGCGGAGGCGGCGGTGCGGGAGCCGAACGACTCCAGTGTCACCCTGCGGGTACGGGCGGCCGGAGGGCTGACGCTGCTGCTCCTCGGGGACCTCGAACCCCCGGCCCAGCGGGAGTTGCTGCGCGAACGGGAGGCGCCGGGCCCGGTGGACGTCCTCAAGGTGGCCCACCACGGCTCGGCCTTCCAGGACGCCGGGCTGCTCCACAGCGTACGGCCGAGGCTGGCGCTGATCTCCTGCGGCGCGGACAACCCGTACGGTCATCCCTCGCCCCGCACGGTGGCCGCTCTCGGGGCGGCCGGGGCCCGGGTCCTGCGCACCGACACCGACGGCCCGATCGCGGTGACGGGCGCGGGAAAGGGACTGCGGGCGGTGGGCCGGTCGTGACATCACGGGAGCCGGTCCCGCGCGCCCCGCCGTTTCGCTGTTCTCCTCGCGGTGGCGGGGCCCGTGGGTCAGACCAGCCAGGTGCCACTGTGCATCAGGTCGCGGTCGGCGAGTTCGTTCTCCTCGCGCCAGGCGCGCACGGTGTGGGGGGTGATGCGCAGAAACACCCAGCGGGGGCCGCGCGGGCTCCACCCCCGGAGTTTGGTGGCGAAGGCGTCCCTCGTCGCGGTGGGGAGGTCCGCAGCCTCCACGATCCTTGCCCCGCCCTCGATCAGCACCACGTCGCGGGTGTGGCCGACGGTGACCCGGATCAGCCCGTGGGGAGTGACGTTGACGGCTGTCGGGTTGGTCCGCCGGGTGGCCATCACCAGCGTGCCGGTCCCGTCCTCCCAAAGAAACGACAGCGGCACCAGGGTGGGAACACCGTCCGGGGACGCCGTCGCCACCCACGCGTCCTCGTCCTGCCGCAGGCGGACCAGGACGTCCTGCTTGCGCTGTTCCCGGCTGCGCGGGGGGTCGTGGTCGGTCATGGTCGACACGCTAGGGGTGGTCACGCCTTCGCGCCTCGGGCCCGGGGCCTCGGGCAGGAGTCCTAGGACTCCACAAAATCGGACCTTCGGTAACACCTTCGTACAACTCCATCCGAGGCTCTCTGTTTGCCTCGAACGTCACATCAGTGATCGAATGCATGCTCGTCGGCGGGCCGCTGATCCGACAACGACGTCCAGCTGTCAGGGCCCCGAAGTGCGAAGCGCCCCTGGGGGTACGTAGAAGATGTTCGGCCGTTGGCCGGGAAACAGAGGCCAGGCGGGTGGGCGCGGTGGGGCCCTCGCCGGAATCCAGGTACCGCGTACCGCGGGCGTCCTCAGCTGCCGGGTGCTGGACCCGGTCAACGAACCGGTGCAGCGGGCCGAGTTCGTCGTGACCGACGGCGTCGGCCGCAAGGTGACCGCCGGGGAGACGGACCCCTTCGGGAGTCTCCTCGCCACGGTCCCGGCCGGGGACTACCGGCTTGCGGTCAAGGCCGAGGGGTTCACCCCGTTCCACGGGGCGGCGACGGTGACCGAGGGGGCGCACGCCACCCTGGGCGATGTGACGCTCCAGGTGGCGCAGCCCCCGCAGCTGCCCGACCCCGGCGACTGGGACATCGAGCCGAACCACTCGCAGATCGGCTTCACCGCCCGGCACATCGGGCTGGCCCGCATCCACGGCCGGTTCAACACCTTCGCCGGGGCGGTCCGGATCGCCGACCGCATGGAGGACTCGGCCATGCACGTGATCATCGACGCGGCGTCGATCGACACCAATGTGCAGATGCGCGACGACCACCTGCGCTCCGGCGACTTCCTCGACGTCGGCCGCTACCCGACGCTGGAGTTCTACAGCGAGCGCTTCGTCCACCGGGGCGGTAACCGCTGGGGCGTCACCGGCGCGCTGACCCTCCACGGCGTCAGCCGTACCGTGACGCTGGACACTCAGTACCTCGGTCTCGGCAACGGCCTGGAGGGCGAGACGCGCGCCGCCTGCCGGGCCACCACCGAACTGCACCGCGAGGACTTCACCCTCACCTGGCAGACCATGCTGGCGCGCGGGATCGCGGTGGTGGGGCCCAGCATCAGCATCGACCTGGACATCCAGATCGTTCCCCGGGGCTGAGCAGGTCCCGGCGGGGCCACCGGACGCGCCTAGGGCTTCTCCAGCCAGCCGTCGTACTCGGCGGCGAACTCGTCGAGCGCGGCCGGGTCCAGCCGTCCGGCCGCGTCCTCCACGACCACCAGCCACTGGGCGTCCTCGGCGTCGTCCTCGCCGGCCAGCGCGTCCCGTACGAGCTGGGGCTCCTCGGCGACCCCGAAGCGGTCCGCCAGCTCCTCGGCCACCTCCTCGGCGGCGTCGCGGTCGGGCAGCACCAACACATGTCTCACATCGCTCACCCGGACATTGTCCGGTACGGGGGCCGGGCCCCGGGCGGCCCGGGCTGTCAGTGGGGCGTGGGATGCTGGATCGCGATGGCCACCAGGAAGAACTCCACCGACGATCCGCTCGCCCCCGTCACCCTCGCCGTGGGCCAGGAGGACCTCCTCCTGGACCGTGCGGTGCAGCAGGTGGTGGCGGCCGCGCGTGCTGCCGACGCCGACACCGACGTACGCGATCTGGCGCCCGATCAGTTGCAGCCCGGCACACTCGCCGAGCTCACCAGCCCTTCGCTCTTCGCCGAGCGCAAGGTCGTGATCGTCCGCAACGCGCAGGACCTCTCGGCCGACACGGTCAAGGATGTCAAGGCGTATCTCGGCGCACCGGTCGAGGAGATCACGCTCGTCCTGGTGCACGCGGGCGGGGCCAAGGGCAAGGGGCTGCTGGACGCGGCGCGCAAGGCCGGGGCGCGGGAGGTGCCCTGCCCGAAGACGACCAAGCCCGCGGAGCGGCTCTCGTTCGTACGGGCGGAGTTCCGGGCCCACGGGCGGTCCGCGACGCCGGAGGCGTGCCAGGCGCTGGTCGACTCCATCGGCAGCGATCTGCGGGAGCTGGCCAGTGCGGTGTCCCAGCTGATCGCGGATGTCGAAGGCACGATCGACGAGGCGGTCGTCGGGCGCTATTACACCGGGCGGGCCGAAGCGTCCTCGTTCACCGTCGCCGACCGGGCGGTCGAGGGGCGGGCGGCGGAGGCGCTGGAGGCGCTGCGATGGTCGTTGTCGACCGGGGTCCCGCCCGTCCTGATCACCAGTGCGCTGGCGCAGGGGGTGCGGGCGATCGGGAAGCTGTCCTCGGCGAGGGGCGGGCGGCCTGCTGACCTCGCCCGGGAGCTGGGGATGCCGCCGTGGAAGATCGACCGGGTGCGGCAGCAGATGCGGGGATGGACGCCGGACGGGGTCGCGGTGGCCCTGCGGGCCGTGGCGGCGGCGGACGCGGGGGTGAAGGGCGGGGGGGACGACCCGGAGTACGCCCTGGAGAAGGCCGTCGTGGTGGTCGCCCGGGCCGCGCGGGCGGGGCGTTAGTTCCTCTCGGGGCGGGTGGGCGGTTCGCCCCGGGCTCGCCGCGGGTTCGCCGTGGTGTGCGGGGCCCTGGGACGACCAACGCCGTCCTCAAACGCCGGACGGGCTGGACCCCGCCCCCCTCGGACGGACCGGGCGGGGTGGATGGCGGCACCCTCGGACGGACCGGGCTGGCCGGCGCCCCTCGGGCGGGCCTGCATGGTGAAGGCCCTCGTACGCGCGGAAGCCCGGTCGCTGACCTGGGGAGATCAGCGGCCGGGCTTCCGGTCACGCTTTGGTGCGCCGCACCCGCGTGGCGAACGCAGGTTCGGTGTGCGGCGCGGGGTGCCGGTCAGGGGCGGGAGAGAGGGCCCGCTGGTCCGTCCCGGCGATCACATCAGTGAGCTTCGGGAAGAAGCTCAGGCCGACAGGGCGGCAACCTTGGACGCCAGCGCCGACTTCTTGTTGGCGGCGGCGTTCTTGTGGATGACACCCTTCGAGACAGCCTTGTCGAGCTGACGGGCGGCGTCGCGGGCGGCCGTGGTGGCCTTCTCGACGTCACCGGCAGCGGCGGCCTCGCGGGCCTTGCGGATCGCGGTCTTGAGCGACGACTTGACGGCCTTGTTGCGCAGGCGCGCCTTCTCGTTGGTCTTGTTCCGCTTGATCTGGGACTTGATGTTCGCCACGAAAGAGCCTTTTCAGGTTCGTTGGATCTTCTTTGTGAGCCCCGCCGCTCGTGAGAGCACACGAGGCACAGCTGTCCACGGTAGCAGTCACCCTCCGACCGGCCCAAACCGGTCGCTGCCCCGCAGGCGTGGGACGATGGAGCCTACGTATCGATCCGACCGACGATCCGACCGACCCGACATCGACCCGAGACACGGCGTTCGGCGTCTCAAGAATCAGGACCCTGCGTGCCCGCGACTCCTTCCAACGTGCCCGAGCCGAGCCGTACCGACCCGGCGCTGATCCGCAATTTCTGCATCATCGCGCACATCGACCACGGCAAGTCGACCCTCGCCGACCGGATGCTCCAGCTGACCGGTGTGGTCGACCAGCGGCAGATGCGTGCTCAGTACCTCGACCGGATGGACATCGAGCGCGAGCGCGGCATCACCATCAAGTCCCAGGCGGTCCGGCTGCCCTGGGCGCCCACCGAGGGTGAGGACAAGGGGCTGACCCATGTCCTCAACATGATCGACACGCCGGGCCACGTGGACTTCACCTACGAGGTCTCCCGTTCGCTCGCCGCCTGCGAGGGCACGATCCTGCTGGTCGACGCCGCGCAGGGCATCGAGGCCCAGACGCTGGCCAACCTCTACCTCGCGATGGAGAACGACCTCACCATCGTCCCGGTGCTGAACAAGATCGACCTCCCGGCCGCCCAGCCGGAGAAGTTCTCCGAGGAGCTGGCCAACCTCATCGGCTGCCAGCCCGAGGACGTGCTCAAGGTCTCCGCCAAGACCGGCGTCGGCGTGGACGCTCTGCTCGACCGGGTCGTGCGCGACGTACCGGCCCCGGTCGGCGTCGCGGACGCCCCCGCCCGCGCGATGATCTTCGACTCGGTCTACGACTCGTACCGCGGTGTCGTCACCTACGTCCGTGTCGTCGACGGTCAGCTCAACAAGCGCGAGCGCATCCGGATGATGTCGACCGGCGCCACCCACGAGCTGCTGGAGATCGGGGTGTCCTCCCCGGAGATGACCCCGGCCGACGGCATCGGCGTGGGCGAGGTCGGCTACATCATCACGGGTGTGAAGGACGTCCGGCAGTCCAAGGTCGGTGACACGATCACCTCCCTGAGCAACGGGGCGACCGAGCCGCTGGGCGGCTACAAGGACCCCAAGCCGATGGTGTTCTCCGGGCTCTACCCGCTGGACGGCTCCGACTACCCGGACCTGCGCGAGGCGCTGGACAAGCTCCAGCTCAACGACGCCGCCCTGGTCTACGAGCCGGAGACCTCCGCCGCGCTCGGCTTCGGTTTCCGTGTCGGCTTCCTCGGCCTGCTCCACCTGGACGTGGTCCGCGAGCGGCTGGAGCGCGAGTTCGGGCTCGACCTGATCGCCACCGCCCCCAACGTGGTCTACCGCGTCGAGATGGAGGACGGCACCGAGCACGTCGTCACCAACCCGAGCGAGTTCCCCGAGGGCAAGATCGACAAGGTGCACGAGCCGGTCGTCCGCGCCACGGTGCTGGCCCCGAGCGAGTTCATCGGCGCGATCATGGAGCTGTGCCAGGGCCGGCGCGGCACCCTGCTCGGCATGGACTACCTCTCCGAGGACCGGGTCGAGATCCGCTACACCCTGCCGCTCGCGGAGATCGTCTTCGACTTCTTCGACCAGCTGAAGTCCAAGACCCGGGGTTACGCCTCCCTCGACTACGAGCCCACCGGCGAGCAGACGGCCAACCTCGTCAAGGTCGACATCCTGCTGCACGGCGACAAGGTGGACGCGTTCTCCGCGGTCACGCACAAGGACAAGGCGTACGCGTACGGCGTGCGGCTCGTCGCCAAGCTGCAGAAGCTCATCCCCCGGCAGAACTTCGAGGTGCCGATCCAGGCGGCCATCGGCGCCCGGGTCATCGCCCGTGAGACCGTCCGCGCCATCCGCAAGGACGTCCTCGCCAAGTGCTACGGCGGTGACATCTCCCGTAAGCGGAAGCTGCTGGAGAAGCAGAAGGAAGGCAAGAAGCGGATGAAGATGGTCGGCAACGTGGAGGTGCCGCAGGACGCCTTCATCTCCGTCCTGTCGACCGACGAGTCCGCGGGGGAGAGCAAGGGCAAGAAGTAGCCCCCTTGCCTCCGCCGGTGAACGGCAGCGTCCGCCGGTGACGGACAGCGTCCGCCGGTGACGGACAGCGTCCGCCGGTCAACGGCACGAAGGGCCCTCACGCCGCAGTACCGTGCGGCGTGAGGGCCCTTTCGTTATGAAAGCGGCGGCCCGTTGCCTCTTACGTGGGGCGCGCGTGCGCTCTACTCTGATCACGCATCGTTGGTTACTCGCCAGTTAAACAAGTCGAACAAGCAGGTTGCGCAGCAGGACAGCAGCAGTAGTCGGAGCATCAAAGAAGCCGGTCGTAGCAATGCCGCAGGCCCGGAGGACGTCGTGAGCGACACACAGACCTTGATCGATAATCGGCCGCCCTCCGTGGCGTCCCTCTTCATCGACCGCGTGGCGGCGACCCCGGACGGGGAGGCGTACCGCTATCCGGTGCCGTCGGCCTCGGGCGAGGGTCCCGACGACTGGAAGTCGCTGAGCTGGGCCCAGGCCTCGGAGCGGGTCTACGGGATCGCCGCCGGGCTGATCGCGCTCGGTGTGCAGCCGGAGGAGCGGGTCGCCCTCTCCTCGGCCACCCGGGTGGAGTGGATCCTCATCGACCTCGGGGTGATGTGCGCGGGCGCCGCGACCACGACGATCTACCCCTCCACGAACGCCGAGGAGTCCGCGTTCATCCTGGCCGACTCCGAGAGCCGGATCCTCATCGCGGAGGACGCCGAGCAGCTGGCCAAGGCCCGTGAGCGCCGCACCGAGCTGCCCGACCTCGCCCATGTCGTCGTCATCGACCCGGCCGGCGTCGAGCCCGCCGAGGGCGACCCCGAGGGGTGGATCATCACCCTCGCGGAGCTGGAGTCCCGGGGCAACGAGCTGCTCGCCAAGACCCCGGACGCGGTCACCGAGCGGGTCGCCGCCATCACCGCCGACCAGCTCGCCACCCTCATCTACACCTCCGGCACCACCGGTCGGCCCAAGGGCGTACGGCTGCCGCACGACAACTGGTCGTACATGGCCAAGGCCACCGTGGCGACCGGTCTGATCACCGCCGAGGACGTGCAGTACCTCTGGCTGCCGCTCGCCCACGTCTTCGGCAAGGTCCTCACCTCGGGCCAGATCGAGGTCGGCCACGTCACCGCGATCGACGGCCGCATCGACAAGATCATCGAGAATCTGCCGGTCGTCCAGCCCACCTACATGGCCGCCGTCCCCCGGATCTTCGAGAAGGTCTACAACGGGGTCGCCTCCAAGGCGCGTGCGGGCGGCGGCGCCAAGTACAAGATCTTCCAGTGGGCGGCGGGGGTGGCCCGCGAGTACGCCAAGGTCTCCCAGGACAACTTCCGGCGCACCGGCAAGGCGTCCGTCCCCTTCGCCCTCGGCGCCAAGCACAAGGTCGCCGACGCGCTCGTCTACTCCAAGATCCGTGAGGCCTTCGGCGGCCGGCTGCGCGCCTGCGTCTCCGGTTCCGCCGCCCTCGCCCCGGACATCGGCTACTTCTTCGCGGGTGCCGGGGTGCACATCCTGGAGGGCTACGGCCTCACCGAGAGCAGCGCCGCCTCCTTCGTCAACCCGGGCGAGGCCTACCGCACCGGCACCGTCGGCAAGCCGCTCCCCGGCACCGAGGTGCGCATCGCGGACGACGGCGAGATCCTGCTGCGCGGCCCCGGCATCATGCAGGGCTACCACAAGCTGTCCGACAAGACCGACGAGGTCCTGGAGTCGGACGGCTGGTTCCACACCGGTGACATCGGCGAGCTGTCGGCCGACGGCTACCTGCGCATCACCGACCGCAAGAAGGACCTGATCAAGACGTCGGGCGGCAAGTACGTCGCGCCGGCGGAGGTCGAGGGCCAGTTCAAGGCGGTCTGCCCGTTCGTCTCCAACATCCTGGTGCACGGCGCGGACCGTAACTTCTGCACCGCGCTCATCGCGCTCGACGAGCCCACCATCCTCGGCTGGGCCGCCGAGAACGGTCTGGAGGGCAAGTCGTACGCGGAGGTGGTCGCCGCCCCGCAGACCGTCGCGCTGATCGACGGGTACGTCACGCGCCTCAACGAGGGCCTGCAGCGCTGGCAGACCATCAAGAAGTTCCGTCTGCTGCCGCGTGACCTGGACGTCGAGCACGGCGAGCTGACCCCCAGCCTCAAGCTGAAGCGGCCGGTCGTCGAGCGCGAGTACCAGGGGCTCATCGACGAGATGTACGCAGGCTCCCGCGAGGCCTGACGTACGCAGGCTCGCGCGAGGCTCAGCGGCTGCGCGCGTGAACCCGTCCGGGGGCTCGGCCCCGGACGGGGACGGCGGGGAGTGCGGATCCTCAGGGGTCCGGGCTCCCCGCCCGTTTGTTGTGAGATGCGCTTGCTCTCCTGTGCGCCGGCCCAGGGGCGGGACCACGGGCCGCCGCCCCGCCGTCCGTCGTCTCAGCCGCGCCGGGCCCGCAGGACTCCGGCGAGCACCACCACCAGCACTCCGGCGGCGGGGATCACCAGCAAGCCCGTGCGCAGGCCGGCCGCGTCGGCGACCCGGCCGACAACCGGCGGTGACAGCAGGAAGCCCAGGCGCATGAGCCAGGAGACGATCGTCAGGCCCGAGCCGGGCTTGAGGCCGGGCAACGCGTCGGCCTCGTGCATCGCCGCGGGTACGAGGGTCGCCACCCCGAATCCGGCCAGGGCGAAGCCCAGGACGGTGCCGGGCAGCGTCGGCACGGCCAGGGCAACGCCCATACCGGCCGCGGTGATCAGACCGCCGGCCCGGGCCACGGCACGCTGCCCGAAGCGGTCGACGAGGCGGTCCCCGATGGCGCGTCCGATGAACTGGGCGCCCACCAGGGCGATGAAACCCCAGGCGGCGAGTGGAGCGGAGGCGTGCAGCTCGTCGCTCAGATAGAGAGCGGCCCAGGAGTTCCCCGCGTCCTCCACGAGCGTCCCCGCCGTGGCGATCAGGACGAGGGCCGCCAGCACCAACCCGACGCGCGAGGCGCCGCGTGCCCCTTCCGTGCCGCGCTGCTCCGGGCCGGTCCCCTCCAGGCCCCCCGAGCCCTCCGGGCCCACCCCCTCCGGTTCGTTGTCCGGCCCTGGGAGGCAGAAGCGCAGGGCGGCCACGGCGGCGGCGACGAGGACGACGGCCGAGACCGCGAGGTGGACCCCGAGGGACAGGCCCAGCGCCATCGCCCCCGCCGCCATCAGCCCACCGGTGACCGCGCCGATGGACCAGACGGCGTGGAGGGAGTTGAGGATGGACCGCCCGTAGAGCCGCTGCACCCGGAGCCCGTGCGCGTTCTGCGCCACGTCCGTGAGCGCGTCCATGGCCCCGGCCAGGAACAGGGCGGTCGCGAACAGGGCGACCGACGGGGCCAGCCCGGCGGCCAGGATCCCCGCACCCGTCAGCAGGGTCCCGAGAACCGCGGCCCGCGCCGAGCCCAAGCGGCGGATGAGCAGCCCCGCCGCGAGACCGGCCGTGATGGCCCCCGCCGGGAACGCGGCGACCGCGAGACCGTAGGCGCCGTTGCCGATCGCCAGATCCTCCTTGATCTGCGGATATCTCGGCAGCAGGTTGGCGAACAGGGCCCCGTTCGTGAAGAACAGGACGGCTACGGCGGCCCGCGCGTGGCGTGCGGCGGGGAGCGGCCGTGTCTCGGTGTCGACGGTCATGCGGATGACCCTAGCCCTAGAGCGTACGAACGTACACTCACCGGGATGATGAATTCCGACCGGGTGGTAAGTGTCTTGTCCTCGGGGCGGCCAGGGGTCCGCTACCCGCCGTATGTCCGTCCGGTTAGGCTGGCCTTGCCCGGTGTGGTACCCGGCGGACGGAACAGGCAGAGGCGGGGCGCAGGTGAGAGACGGTGACCGGGCTCGTGCCCGCCGTGCGCCCGGGGTGAGGCGTCGTGGATAAGATCGCGCTCGCGGCCGGAGCCCTGTACGTCATCGTCCTGCTGCGCGCCGGCGGGACGTTCGCCGTCGGGTGGCTCGCCGGAGCCGGTGCCCGGCGCAGCAGGTTCGCCGCGCGGACCTCCTCGGCGAAGTTCCGGCGTGCCGAGCGGGCGATCCAGCGGTGGGGCGCGCCGGTGGTGGCCGTCTCCTTCCTGACGGTCGGGTTCCAGACCGCCGCCAACTTCCTCGCGGGCAGCATGCGCATGCCCCTGTCGCGCTACCTCCCGGCCCTGTTCGTGGGCGGGGCCGCCTGGGCCCTGATCTACGCGACCGCCGGCTTCGGCGTCCTCAAGGGACTGGGGCGGCTCTTCGCCGAGCAGACGGCCTTCGGTGTGGCCGGCGTGGTCGTCCTGCTGCTCGCGGTGGGCGGGTCGGTGGCCTGCCGCCGACGACGCGCGGTCGCGGTCCCGCCCTCCGGTGACGCCGTTCCCGACAAGTCGTAAACCCGTCCCGCGCGTTCGAATCTGCTCGATTCTCTGCTCACTTCCGTAACTCGGTGCTTATGGATGCGGCCGGTCTGTCACTCTGTCGGTGTCGTCCGACCGGAGGAGCCGCACCGTGGCGCCCATTCCCTTGCAGCGGGACATCGTGCAGCGTCCCGGCACCACCCGTGCCGGGGGCGCGCACGGCCCGCGTCTGGCCAGTCGCACCAGCCTGCCCGGGATACCGCTGGCCCCGTCCGCCGCCCGGCGGTTCGTGCGGGCCGCGCTCGCGGAGTGGACCGGGCTCGGGGTGCCCGCCGCCGTGGGATTCAGCGACCGGCTGGCCGACGACGCCGTGACCGTCACCAACGAGCTGGTCACCAACGCCGTCGTGCATGCGGGCACCACCGTCGACCTGGTCCTCAGGCTGGAGGAGGAGAGCGGCGACGAGCTGTCCGCCGCCCTCGTCCTGGAGGTCACCGACCACCACCCGGCCCGCCCGGTCAGCGGCGACGAGTCGGAGCCCGGGCCGGAACCGGACGCGGCGGTCGCGGGGGAGCTGCCGGACCCCGCCGAATACGGGCGCGGCCTCCAGCTCGTCGCCACCCTCGCCGACTCCTGGGGCATCACCTACCGCACCGGCCTCAAGACCGTCTGGGCCCGCCTCCCCGTCGACGACTGGAGCGCCCCGCCGGCCCCGCCCGACGGGGAGGCCCTCCGGCGCGGCCTGCGCGCCGCCGAGATCCTCGCCCCCGCCGCCCGGCGCACCGAGCGCGACGACGCGGTCTGGGACAGCCGGGGCGCCCCCGCCTTCCTCGCCGAGGCCTCCGACCTCCTCGCCGGGCAGCTCGACGAGGACCTGGTGGCCGCCATAGCGGGCCAGCTGCTGGTGCCCCGGCTCGCGGACTGGTGCGCGATCTGGCTGGAGACCGAAGGCGGCGGACCGGCCGCCGAGCCCCGGCTCGCCCGGGTCTGGCACAGCGACGAGACCGGCACCGAGCCCCTGCGCACCGCCCTGGAGCGGGCACCGCTCTCCCTGCCCGCCGGGGCGGGCTCCGGCCCCGTCGCCGTGCCCTGGCCGCCCGTACGCCCCGGCCACCCCGCCGATCAGCCCGGGGAGCCCGAGGACGCCGCGCCGCCGTATCCCGGCGGCCGGGACGGGGCCGCGCTCGCGTTCCGGATCACCGCGGGCGGCCGGGCGCTCGGGACCGTCCTCGTCGGCCGCGAGGGCGTCACCCAGGTGCCCGAGACCGTCGCCTCGCTGATCGAGGACTTCGTCCGCCGTCTCGGCCTCGCCGTCGGTGCCGCCCGCGCCTACACCCGGCAGGCCACCATCAGCCGGATCCTCCAGCGCGGCCTGCTCCCCAGCAAGGTCGCGGACATCCCCGGGGTCACCAGCTCCCTCGTCTACGAACCGAGCGACGACGGCGTGGTCGGCGGCGACTTCTACGACATCTTCCCGTGCCCCGGCGACCGCTGGTGCTTCGTCCTCGGTGACGTCCAGGGCTCCGGCCCCGAGGCCGCCGTCGTCACCGGCCTCGCCCGCCCCTGGCTCCGGCTCCTCTCCCGGGAGGGGTTCGGTGTCGGCGAGGTCCTGGACCGGCTGAACCGGCTGCTCCTCGACGACGCCATGGAGGCCGCCGAGGCCGCCGCCCTGATGGTCGCCGCCGCCGGGGGGCAGCAGCTCCACGACGGCACCCAGTCACGGTTCCTCTCCCTGCTGTACGGGGAGGTCGTGCCGCTCCCCGAGGGCGGGGTCCGGTGCACGGTGGCCAGCGCCGGGCATCCGCTGCCCCTGCTGCTGCGCCCCGACGGTTCCGTACGCCCGGCCGCCGAGCCCCAGGTGCTGCTGGGCGTCGTGGAGGACGTGGCGTACGAGAGCCAGGTCTTCGACCTCGCGCCCGGGGACACCCTGCTCTGTGTCACCGACGGGGTGACCGAGCGGCGGTCGGGCCCGCTGATGTTCGACGACGGGGACGGGCTGGCCCGGGTGCTCGCCGGATGCGCCGGGCTGCCCGCCGAGGCCACCGCCGAGAAGATCCGGCGCGCGGTCCACGAGTTCGCCGAGCAGCCCCCGGACGACGACGTGGCCCTGCTGGTCCTGCGCGCGGACGGAAGTACTTCAGCGGCGAGCGACAATGGTCCGTATGCCTTCCGTACTGCCCGATGGTGAGCCCGTGCCCGACGACGGGGCGCTGCCCCGCCATGCCCTGGAAGGCGCAGCCGACCGCCCGCTCGGCTTCTACCTGCACGTTCCGTACTGCGCCACCCGCTGCGGCTACTGCGACTTCAACACCTACACCGCCACCGAGCTGCGCGGCTCCGGCGGGGCCCTGGCCTCCCGCGACAACTACGCCGTCCACCTCATCGAGGAGGTCCGCCAGGCCCGCAAGGTCCTCGGCGACGACCCGCGCCCGGTCCGTACGGTCTTCGTCGGCGGCGGGACGCCCACACTTCTCCCCGCCGCCGACCTCGTCCGGATGCTCGCCGCGATCCGCGACGAGTTCGGGCTCGCGAACGACGCCGAGATCACCACCGAGGCCAACCCCGAGTCCGTCGACCCGGCCTACCTCGAAGCCCTGCGCGAGGGCGGCTTCAACCGGGTCTCCTTCGGGATGCAGAGCGCCAAGCAGCACGTCCTGAAGATCCTCGACCGCACGCACACCCCCGGCCGCCCCGAGGCCTGCGTCGCCGAGGCACGCGCGGCGGGCTTCGACCACGTCAACCTCGACCTGATCTACGGCACCCCCGGCGAGTCCGACGACGACTGGCGGGCCACCCTGGACGCGGCGATCGGCGCGGGCCCCGACCACGTGTCGGCGTACGCCCTGATCGTCGAGGAGGGCACCCAGCTCGCCCGCCGCATCCGGCGCGGCGAGATCCCGATGACCGACGACGACGCCCACGCCGACCGCTACCTCATCGCGGACGAGGCCTTCGCCGCCGCCGGTTTCGACTGGTACGAGGTCTCCAACTGGGCCACCACCGAAGCCGGCCGCTGTCTCCACAACGAGCTGTACTGGCGCGGCGCCGACTGGTGGGGCGCGGGCCCCGGCGCCCACAGCCACGTCGGCGGTGTGCGCTGGTGGAACGTGAAGCACCCCGGCGCGTACGCCCAGGCGCTCGCCGAGGGCCGCTCGCCCGGCGCGGGACGCGAGATCCTCGCCGAGGAGGACCGCCGCGTCGAGCGCATCCTGCTGGAGCTGCGGCTGCGCGAGGGCTGCCCGCTGGACCTGCTGAAACCCGACGGCCTCGCCGCCTCCCGCCGCGCCCTGACCGACGGGCTGCTGGAGCCGGGACCGTACGACAAGGGCCGCGCGGTCCTCACCCTGCGCGGGCGGCTCCTCGCCGACGCCGTCGTCCGCGACCTGGTCGACTGAGGCGGCCCCGGAGACCCGCGCTCACGGCTTGCAGTCCTTCGCCGTCAGCGGCGGGGCCACCCCGGCCGGCTTGCCGCACACCAACGTCCGCTCCGCGCTCGGCCCCGGCCGGACCACCTTGACGATGTTCAGGCCGTGCACATTGTCGGAGACCGAGGACCGCGCCCGGCTGAACGAGATCGTCCCCGTCGGCATGTTGTTGAGGTCCACCGTGTGCAGCGTCGCCCACGTCTCCGCAGCGCTCCGCCGCTTGTCGCCGCGCGCCGCCGCGTCGTACAGGGCGGCCGTGGCGCTGTACGAGATCACGGTCTGCCCGCTCGCGAACAGGTCGTCCTCGTACGCCGGACGCCCCGAGACCAGCGCGGTCACCTCGCCCTCGGGGTGCAGCCGCCGCAGCGTGCGGTACGCGTCCCCGTAGAAGCCGAGGTTCTTCCCCCGGTCCAGCGGGGCGAGCGAGGAGTGGTAGAGCGTGACGTTGGCCGCGATGGACGTGGAGTCGTCGAACGTCCCCTTCGTCAGATCGTCCCCGGTGAACACCGTCATCCGCCGGTCCGAGCATCCGGTGGTCTCCGACAGACCCCGCATCAGCGTCGGTACGTCCTCGACGCGCCCGGCGAAGTACAGCGCGTCGGGCACCCGCTCGGCCCGGCAGATGGTCGTCAGGGGAGTGTTCAGGCTCGCCCCGCCCGCCAGGTCGTACGTCACGTCCTTCCCCGGCTCGAACCCCGCGTCCCGGAGCATCTTGCCGCCCGCGTCCCGCTGCTCGGCGGTGTACCGGTCCAGGTCCCCGTTGCGGTCCTCGCGCGACAGCACGATCGCGTGCGGGCGGTCGAGGCCCTTCGCGATCTGCCGGGCGACCAGACCGAGCGCATGCGTCTGCTCCTCGTCCGTCGCCGCGAGACCGAAGTAGTTCGGGTACTCGCGGGGCAGGTCGCTGCTGGAGTTCGTCGTGTTCACCAGCGGCAGCCCGGCCTCCCGGAGCAGCTTCGTCGCCTTCTCGCTCTCCTGGGTGTTGCGGCCGAGACCGACCACCCCGACCACCGTCGGATCCCGCCGGGCCACCTCGATGATCTTCTCCACGGCGGTGAGCTGCCGCAGCATGCCCTCCCCGCCGTTGGCGGTCAGCACCCGCAGCTTCACCGACCGGCGCACGGTCTTGTTCACCGCCCGCTGCTGGAGATAGACCCCGGTCAGCTCCTCCAGCCCCTTGCGGGTCGCCTCCCGGTTCTTGCCCGTGGCGGTGAGCGGACCGGCGTACACGACCGTCACATACGCGTCGCCCGCCTCGATGTCGTCGTTCTCCTCGCGGATCGCCTGCTCGATCCGCTCGAACGTGATGCCTTCGCCCGCCCCGTTCAGTTCCAGGTCGTTGCCCCGCGCGAAGAGCACCTCGGGCGCGGTCGCCACCCCCACGCATTCCCGGTCGCCGTCCGGCCCCTGCCAGATCGCGTCCGTGTTCCGGTCGGTCAGCGGCCCGTGGCAGTACGTGTCGCGCCAGTGCCCCGCCCACAGGAACGCCCCCAGCAGCGAGCCCACGACGGCCACCGCGATCGTCGCCCGCGACATCACCCACCACGCCCAGGTCCGCCGCACCCTGTAGGTGACGAGCTGGGCGTGCGCGTGCTCATGGGTCAGCTTCTCGGTGGACAGCGGCAGCAACAGCACCCACGCCAGGGTCGCCGCCGCCACCGGCGACTGGCCCAGGCTCAGATCGTCCACCCAGCGCTCGTAACGGGCCCGCGCCCCGGACGAACCGGTCGGCGCCCCCGGACCCGGCCGCTCCGGCGGCAGCGGCGGGGTGTGCCGCATGATCTCGGAGGCCGGCAGCGAGGCGAGCAGCAGCAGCGGATCGACCTCACTGCGCCGCGATCGTACGTTGTTGATCGCGTTGATCAGCAGGATGCCGCCGTTGTCCTGCGTGGCCCGGGGCAGGAACACCACCGGCGGGACCGTGCGCTTGCTGCGCCGCCAGTCCAGGGAGTGCGGGCGGTAGTTGTGCCGCAGATCCTCCAGCAGCGCCTGCACCCGCAGCTCCAGATGGAACTGGCGCGCGTGCTCGTCGCCCGCCCCCGCGTCCGCCACCCGCTCCGCGACCGCCGCCGCCCTCGCCCGGATCACCCGCCACGAACCGCTCGGCGAGAACCACGACCAGCCGTCCGACGGATAGCCGGTGCTGGACGCGGCCAGCGAGGAGGTGGTGGCGAACCAGCGGCTCGCCCGGCGCAGCCACAGCAGCGGCGGCGCTGCCCGGCTCGCCACGCCCACCACGGCGAGCCCGATCAGCGCGGCCGCCGCCACCAGGGCCGTCAGCAGCCAGTCGATCTCCCCGAGCAACACGCTGAGCAGCGCGATGAAGAGTGCCCCGACGAACGTCTCGGGCCGCACCGACTGCCGCAGCGCGTCCCACCGGGTCGCCCCGCGCGGTCGGCCGGACCGCCAGCGCAGCCGGCTCAGCTGCTCCAGGATCCTTTCCTCGCGGACCTCGGCGGCGTTTCCGTCGGACTGCTCGACCACCGTCGCGGTGGCCTGCTCGATCGCCCCGAGCAGCCGGGAGCGCGGAAAGGCGAAGTTCTTGTACTGGGTGTTCTCGCGGGTCTCCCACGGCTTCTCGGAGAGCGTGCGCACCATGTCGAGCGCCGCCTCGTACGGGGTCGCCCCCGTACCGTCCAGCAGCCGCACCGGCACCCGGCGCAACTCATTGGCCCGGTGCACCTGATGCACCAACTGCTCCACCCGCGCGTCGATCTCCGGCCCGGCCCCGGCGTCCGCCGCCTGCGCCACCACGAGCGGCATCACCGGGCGGTTGACCCGGTACCGGTCGATCAGCTGCTGCATCAGGTGGAAGACGGCCGAAGCCGCCTCGTTGTCCGCACTGTCCCGCCAGACCTCGCGCGCCATCGCCCCGTGCCCTTCCCCCGTGAATCGCCGGCCGGTTCGCACCCTCGGTAACCCTCAATAACCGATGGTGCGTGTGGGACGCAGGCATTCATAGAGATCGGTACGTGATCGTCCGGCGCGGACCGGCTTCAGCCGGCGGACATCAATCCACAAGGGTGACGAAGTCGATCAATTCCTCCACCCGGCCCAGTAGTTGGGGCTCCAGGTCCTTGTAGCTGCGGACCTTCGACAGAATGTGCTGCCAGGCCGCCCCGGTGTTCTCCGGCCACCCCAGCGCCCGGCACACACCCGTCTTCCAGTCCTGGCCCCTCGGCACCACCGGCCAGGCGTCGATCCCCACCGACGACGGCTTCACCGCCTCCCACACGTCGATGTAGGGGTGCCCCACCACCAGCACATGGTCACCGGTCACCCGCGCCGCGATCCGGGACTCCTTGGAGCCGGGCACCAGATGGTCCACCAGCACCCCGAGCCGCGCGTCCGGCCCCGGCCCGAACTCCCCGACGATCGCCGGCAGGTCGTCGACGCCCTCCAGGTACTCCACGACCACGCCCTCGACGCGCAGGTCGTCGCCCCACACCCGCTCCACCAGCTCCGCGTCGTGCCGGCCCTCCACATAGATCCGCCCGGCCCGCGCCACCCGGGCCCGCGCCTGGGGCACCGCCACCGAACCGGAGGCCGTACGGGTGGGACGCACGGGGCCGCCGGGGGCCGGGCGCACCAGCGTGACGACCTTGCCCTCCAGCAGGAAGCCGCGCGGCTCCATCGGGAACACCCGGTGCTTGCCGAACCGGTCCTCCAGGGTCACCGTCGGACCCTGGGCGGTCTTCTCGCAGCGGATCACCGCCCCGCAGAAGCCGGTGGCGACCTCCTCCACGACCAGATCGGGTTCGGCGGGCACCTCGGGCACGGGGGCGGACCGCTTCCACGGCGGGGTCAGGTCCGGCTGGTAGCTGCGCATGGCCCGACGATAATCGGCCCGCCGTCGTGAAGAACCTCACGCCGCCACGAAGATCCTCAGGCCGTCACCGAGACCCTCAAGCCGCCCCGAAGGTCTCCGGCACCGCTACGGACATCCTCACTCCGTCGCGAACCGCTCCGCCAGCGCCGCCCGTTGCTTCCGGACGAACGCCGCGTCCACCACCGCCCCGTGCCCTGGTACGTACAGCGCGTCCTCGCCGCCCAGCTCCAGCAGCCTCTCCAGCGCGGCCGGCCAGCGCGCGGGCGCCGCGTCCGGGCCCGCCTGCGGATCGCCCGACTCCTCGACCAGATCGCCGCAGAGCACCACCGGAGGCTCACCGTCCGAGCCCGGCACCACCACCGCGAGGTCGTGGCCGCTGTGGGCGGGGCCCAGATCGGCCAGCAGCACCCGGCGGCCGCCGCCCAGGTCGAGCGTCCGCTCCCCGTGCACCTCGTGGTGCGGGACCACCAGCGTGTCCGCCGACCGGGCCGCCTCGTCCTCGGGGACGCCGTGGCGCACCGCGTCGCCGTACAGCCCCTGCCCGCCGTCCCGCAGCAGCGCGGTCAGCCCCGCCGAGCCGTACACCCGCACCCCCGCGAACGCCGCCGTGCCCAGCACATGATCGAAATGGGGGTGGCTCAGTGCGATATGCGTCACCCTGCGGCCGAGCAGCGCCTCCGCCTGCCGCCGCAGCTCGACGCCCTCGCGCAGCGTCGAACCCGTGTCGTACAGCAGCACCCCCTCCGCACCGGCGACCAGCGCGACGGTCGCGTCCCAGCCCGGGAGCCGCCGCCGGCCCACACCGTTGCCCAACCGCTCCCACCCGAAGTCTTCCCAAGCGACGTCCATACCAGGACGCTATCGGCAACGACCTGCGCGGTCCCGTGGCGGGGCGGCCGGTCGCCCTTGCCCGAGCCCCACCCCACCCCCGTACACTGACGACGGGATTGCTGGCACTCGTACGCACCGAGTGCCAGTCGGAGACCGGAGACATACAGCTGGAGGTGTGCGCGATGCTCAGCGAACGCAGACTCGAAGTGCTGCGCGCCATCGTCCAGGACTACGTCGGCACCGAGGAGCCCGTCGGCTCCAAGGCGCTGACCGAGCGGCACCGGCTGGGGGTCTCCCCGGCCACCGTCCGCAACGACATGGCGGTGCTGGAGGACGAGGGCTTCATCGCCCAGCCGCACACGAGCGCGGGGCGCATCCCCACCGACAAGGGGTACCGCCTCTTCGTCGACAAGCTCGCGGGCGTCAAGCCGCTGTCCTCGCCCGAGCGCCGGGCCATCCAGAACTTCCTCGACGGCGCGGTCGACCTCGATGACGTGGTCGGCCGGACGGTGCGGCTGCTCGCGCAGCTGACCCGGCAGGTCGCCGTCGTGCAGTACCCCTCGCTGACCCGCTCGACGGTGCGGCACGTGGAGCTGCTCTCGCTCGCCCCCGCCCGGCTGATGCTCGTCCTGATCACGGACACCGGCCGGGTCGAACAGCGTATGATCGACTGCCCTGCGCCGTTCGGTGAGGCATCGCTCGCGGATCTGCGGGCCCGGCTCAACAGCCGGGTCGTCGGACGCCGCTTCGCGGATGTCCCGCGCCTGGTGCAGGAGCTGCCGGAATCCTTCGACAGCGAGGACCGGGGGACGGTTTCCACGGTTCTTTCCACCCTCCTCGAAACCCTGGTCGAGGAGACGGAGGAGCGGCTGATGATCGGCGGCACCTCCAACCTCACCCGCTTCGGACACGACTTCCCGGTGATGATCCGGCCGGTGCTGGAAGCACTGGAGGAGCAGGTCGTCCTGCTGAAGCTGCTCGGTGAGGCCACGGACTCCGGCATGACCGTACGGATCGGGCACGAGAACGCCCACGAGGGGCTCAACTCCACGTCCGTCGTCGCGGTCGGCTACGGTTCGGGCGACGAGGCAGTCGCCAAACTCGGCGTGGTCGGACCGACCCGCATGGACTACCCCGGAACGATGGGAGCGGTACGCGCAGTGGCACGTTACGTCGGACAGATCCTGGCGGAGTCGTAAGTGGCCACGGACTACTACGCCGTACTCGGCGTGCGCCGCGACGCATCTCAGGACGAGATCAAGAAGGCATTCCGTCGGCTCGCCCGCGAGCTGCACCCGGATGTCAACCCGGACCCGAAGACCCAGGAGCGGTTCAAGGAGATCAACGCCGCTTACGAGGTGCTCTCGGACCCGCAGAAGAAGCAGGTCTACGACCTCGGCGGCGACCCGCTCTCCGCGAACGGCGGCGGTGGCGGCGGCGCGGGCGGTTTCGGAGCCGGCGGCTTCGGCAACTTCTCCGACATCATGGACGCCTTCTTCGGCAACGCCGCGCAGCGCGGGCCCCGTTCGCGGACCCGGCGCGGCCAGGACGCCATGATCCGGCTGGAGATCGACCTCAACGAGGCGGCCTTCGGCACCACCAAGGACATCCAGGTCGACACGGCCGTCGTCTGCAACACGTGCAGCGGCGAGGGCGCGGCCCCCGGCACCTCCGCCCAGACCTGTGACATGTGTCGCGGACGCGGCGAGGTCTCGCAGGTCACCCGGTCCTTCCTGGGCCAGGTCATGACCTCGCGCCCCTGCCCGCAGTGCCAGGGCTTCGGCACCGTCGTGCCGACCCCGTGCCCGGAGTGCGCCGGCGACGGCCGCATCCGCTCGCGGCGCACGCTCACGGTCAAGATCCCGGCCGGTGTCGACAACGGCACCCGGATCCAGCTCGCCGGAGAGGGCGAGGTCGGCCCCGGCGGCGGCCCGCCCGGCGACCTGTACGTCGAGATCCACGAGCTGCCGCACTCCGTCTTCCAGCGGCGCGGCGACGATCTGCACTGCACGGTCACCATCCCCATGACGGCCGCGGCCCTCGGCACCAAGTGCCCGCTGGAGACGCTGGACGGCCTGGAGGAGATCGACATCCGGCCCGGTACCCAGTCCGGCCAGTCCGTCCCCCTGCACGGACGCGGGATCACGCATCTGCGCGGTGGCGGCCGGGGCGACCTGATCGTGCACGTCGAGGTGATCACCCCGTCCAAGCTCGACCCCGAGCAGGAGCGGCTGCTGCGGGAGCTGGCGAAGCTGCGCGGTGAGGAACGCCCCCTGGGTCAATTCCAGCCAGGTCAGCAGGGCCTCTTCTCCCGTCTGAAGGACGCGTTCAACGGCCGCTGAACCGCTTTTGGCCTTTCACCGCACCGCCCGCCGGTTCTCCACCGGCGGGCGGTGCGGCGTTCGGCGGGAGAACCGGTCAGACCGTCGGCTGGCTGATTCGGCCCCGTGTCAGGGGACGTGGCACGATGCGCACATGTCCTCCGAGTTGACCGATCTCTGCCGGTATCCGATCGTGCAGGCCCCCATGGCGGGCGGTGCGTCCGGACCCCAGCTCGCCGCGGCCGTCGCCGAAGCCGGCGGGCTCGGGTTCCTGGCCGCCGGGTACAAGACGGCGGACGGGATGTACAACGAGATCAAACAGCTCCGCCGGCTCACCGCCGGCCCGTTCGGTGTCAACCTCTTCATGCCGCAGCCCGCACTCGCCGACCCCAGCGCCGTCGAGGTCTACCGCCACCAGCTCGCCGGCGAGGCCGCCTGGTACGAGACCCCGCTCGGCGACCCGGACAGCAGTGGCGACGACGGCTACGAGGCGAAGGTCGCGATCCTGCTGGACGATCCGGTCCCGGTCGTCTCCTTCACCTTCGGCTGCCCCACCCGCGACACCCTGGACGCCTTCGCCCGCGCGGGTACGCACACCATCGTCACGGTCACCTCCGCCGAGGAGGCCCAGAACGCCCAGTGGGCCGGCGCCGACACCGTCTGCGTCCAGGGCGTCGAGGCGGGCGGCCACCAGTCCACCCACCGCGACGACCCGCAGATCGACCAGACCGGCACCGGACTGCTCTCCCTCCTCGCCCAGGTCCGCGAGACCGTGCAGATCCCGATCGTCGCCACCGGCGGCCTGATGCGCGGCTCCCAGATCGCCGCAGTCCTGGCGGCGGGCGCGGACGCCGCCCAGCTCGGCACCGCCTTCCTGGCCTGCCCCGAGTCCGGCGCGAACCTGCTGCACAAGCAGGCACTGACCAATCCCCTGTTCGTCCGCACCGAACTGACCCGCGCCTTCTCCGGGCGGCCCGCCCGCGGCCTGGTCAACCGCTTCATCCGCGAACACGGCCCGTACGCCCCCGCCGCCTACCCCCAGGTCCACTACGTGACCAGCGGGCTGCGCCGGGCCGCCGCCAAGGCCGGGGACGCCCAGGGCATGGCCCTGTGGGCCGGACAGGGCCACCGGATGGCCCGCGAACTGCCCGCAGGCGAGCTGATCGAACTGCTCGCCGCCGAACTGGAGGCCGCCCGGGCGGCCCTGAGCATGAGGAGCCCCCGGTGACCGCACCGGTCTTCGTCGTCGAGCGGATGCCCACCGGGCCGGAGTTCGTCCTGGACGGCCCCGAAGGACGGCACGCCGTCTCCGTCAAGCGGCTCCAGCCCGGTGAGGACGTGGTCCTCACCGACGGACTCGGCCACTGGGCGGAGGGCGTGGTCCGCGCCGCCGAGGGCAAGGACCGCCTCACCGTCACCCTCCACACGGGCGTGGCGGAGGAGCCGCAGCCCACACCCCGGATCACCGTCGTCCAGGCGCTCCCCAAGGGCGACCGGGGCGAGCTGGCCGTCGAGACGATGACCGAGACCGGCGTCGACGCGATCGTCCCCTGGCAGGCCGCCCGCTGTATCACCCAGTGGAAGGGCGACCGGGGCGCCAAGGCCCTGACCAAGTGGCGCAGCACGGCCCGGGAGGCGGGCAAGCAGTCCCGCCGGGTGCGCTTCCCCGAGGTGGCCGACGCCATGACGACCAAGCAGGTCGCGGCCCTGCTCGCCGAAGCCGACTTCGCGGCCGTCCTCCACGAGGACCGCGACCACGACAGCACCCCCCTCGCCACCGCCGAACTCCCGGCCGAGGGCTCGATCGTGCTCGTCGTCGGCCCCGAGGGCGGCGTCTCCCCGCAGGAACTGACCGCCTTCGCCGAGGCGGGCGCCCGCCCCTACCGGCTCGGCCGCAGCGTGCTGCGTACCTCCACGGCGGGAACGGCGGCGACGGCACTGCTGCTGGGACGCACCGGCCGCTGGGGCTGAACCGGTCCGGGAGAGGGGCCGGCGGGGGACGACGAGGCCCGGCGGCCCGGCAAGAGGCTCTAGCATGAGCCGTACTGATCACCAGCGAACGAGGAGGCCCGGCGCCATGGCGGGAGAGCCGCAGACCGACTGCCTGTTCTGCAAGATCGTCTCGGGAGACATCCCGGCGACCATCGTCCGTGAGAGCGCGACCACCATCGCCTTCCGCGACATCAACCCGCAGGCCCCGACCCACGTCCTGGTCATCCCCAAGACCCACTACCCGGATGCCGCCTCCCTCGCCGCCGCCGAACCGCAGATCGCCGCCGACGTGCTGACCGAGGCCGGAGCGGTCGCCGCCGACGAGAAGATCGACTCCACCGGCTACCGGATCATCTTCAACACCGGCTCCGGAGCGGGCCAGACCGTCTTCCACGCGCACGCCCACGTCCTGGGCGGCCGAGGCCTTCAGTGGCCCCCCGGATAGGACCTCGCAGCGCATAGTCCCTCGTAGCGCAGGAGCGTTTCCCCATGTCCGTACGCGAGCTGGTGGTGCTCGGCACCGCCAGCCAGGTCCCCACCCGCCACCGCAACCACAACGGCTATCTGCTGCGCTGGGACGGCGAGGGCATCCTCTTCGACCCCGGTGAGGGCACCCAGCGCCAGATGCTGCGGGCCGGGGTCGCCGCGCACGACATCCACCGGATCTGCGTCACCCACTTCCACGGCGACCACTCCCTCGGGCTCGCGGGGGTGATCCAGCGCATCAATCTGGACCAGGTGCCGCACCCGGTGACCGCCCACTACCCGGCGAGCGGGCAGCACTTCTTCGACCGGCTGCGGTACGCCACGGCCTACCGCGAGACCGTGGAGCTGGACCAGGTACCGGTAGCCGGGGGCGGCGGAATCCTCGCCACCACCCCCGCGTACACCCTGGACAGCAAGAAGCTCTCGCACCCCGTCGAGTCGTACGGCTACCGCCTCACCGAGCCCGACACCCGCCGCATGCTGCCCGCCCTGCTCAAGGAGCACGGCATCGCCGGACCGGACGTGGGCCGCCTCCAGCGCGAGGGCTCCCTCGGCGGCGTCACCCTGGAGCAGGTCTCCGAGCACCGGCGCGGGCAGCGGTTCGCGTTCGTCATGGACACCCGCCTCTGCGACGGGGTGTACGCGCTCGCCGAGGGCTGCGACATGCTCGTCATCGAGTCGACCTTCCTCGACGAGGACGAGAAACTGGCCGTCGACCACGGCCACCTGACCACCGGACAGGCCGCCCGGGTCGCGAAGGAGGCGGGCGTCCGCCACCTGGTGCTCACCCACTTCTCCCAGCGCTACAACGACCCGGAGCTCTTCGAGACCCAGGCCCGCGCCGCCGGGTTCGACGGCGAACTCACCGTCGCCCAGGACCTCATCCGCGTCCCGGTCCCCACCCGGCACCACCCCTGAGAACCCCCACCCCGTTTGCGAGACACCGTGCACCTCCCCAAGGCAGAACTCCACCTCCACATCGAAGGCACCCTCGAACCCGAGCTGGCCTTCGCCCTCGCGGAACGCAACGGGGTGACCCTGCCGTACGCCACCACCGACGAACTGCGCGCCGCCTACCAGTTCGACGACCTCCAGTCCTTCCTGGACCTCTACTACGCGCTGATGGCCGTCCTGCGCACCGAGGACGACTTCACCGAACTCGCCGACGCCTACCTCGCCCGCGCCGCCGCCCAGGGGGTCCGGCACGCCGAGATCTTCTTCGACCCGCAGGCGCACACCGCCCGGGGCGTCCCCATCGGTACGGTCATCGAAGGACTCGGCCGCGCCCTGGAGCGCAGCGAGGAGACCCACGGCGTCTCCACCCAGCTCATCCTGTGCTTCCTGCGCGACCTGTCCGCCGAGTCGGCCCTCGGCACCCTCGACGCGGCCAAGCCGTATCTGCACCGGATCAGCGCCATCGGCCTGGACTCCGCCGAGGTCGGCCACCCGCCCGCCAAGTTCCGCGCCGTGTACGAGGCGGCCACCGCGCTCGGCCTGCGCAAGGTGGCCCACGCGGGGGAGGAGGGCCCGCCGGAGTACATCCGGGAGGCCCTGGACATCCTCGGCGTTGAGCGCGTCGACCACGGGCTGCGCTGCATGGAGGACCCGGAGCTGGTGGCGCGCCTGGTCGCGGACCGGGTGCCGCTCACGCTCTGCCCGCTCTCCAACGTCAGGCTGCGGACGGTCGACAAGCTCACCGACCACCCGCTGCCGCGGATGATGGCCGCAGGGCTTCTCTGCACGGTCAACTCCGACGACCCCGCCTACTTCGGCGGGTACGCAGGAGACAACTTCGACGCCGTCCGCGAGGCGCTCGCCCTGGACCCGGAGCAGCTGCGCACCCTGGCCCGCAACTCCTTCGAGGCGGCCTTCCTCGACCACGACGAGGAACGCCGGGCTCGCTACCTGTCCGAGGTCGAGGCGTACGCGTTCGACTGACCGGAACCGCCGTCCGGACCGGCCGTCCGGATCGCGCTGCGCACCAGCCGCCTGCGCCGTACACGGAGTTCGGTGACGGCCTGCTCCGGTGAGCCGAGCTTCGGCACCGCGCCGGACAGACCGCCGCCGGTGGTGGCGGCGAGCAGCGCTGCCGGGGCGCCACCGCGACGCCGTACCGAACCGGGCACCAGCGGACGGCCACCGGTGTGCAGCGCCACGGCGGTCACCGGGGCGGCGACCAGCAGGGTGGCCGCCCCCAGGATCAGCCCCATGGCCGGGTAGCCGGCCTCCTCGGAGAGCACGCTCCCCAGCAGCGGGCCGCAGGCCACCCCCACCGAGGAGGCCGAGCCCGCCAGCACCGCCCACCGGCCGCGTACGTCCAGGGAGGCGGCCAGGCCGATCAGATAGGACAGGACCACCGGGTAGACGGTGTTCCACATGATCTCGCCGGTCGCGAACGAGCCGAGGTCCCGGGCCGAGGAGCTGAGCACGATGCTCGCGGCGATGACCACGGTCCCGAGCCCGATCGGCACCGCCCGGCCGAGCCGCGCACCGAGCAGCCCGGCGCCCGTCACCCCGAGCAGCCCCGCGCCGAGCGCGGCGGCGAACACCGCGCCGACGGTGACCTCGGACAGCCCCGCCTGATCGAGGCCGATACGGCTGCTCACGCCCCACAGCGCGTTCTGCGCCATGGACCAGATGAGCATTCCGCCCGCCAGGACGAGCCCGGAGCGGCGGTGCGGCAGTCGGCCGGTGACCGGCGAGCTGGTCTCCTCCGCCGCCCGTACGCCGTCGAGCCGGGCGGTGGCGGGCCAGACGAGCAGGGCGACCAGGGCGATCGCGGCGAACGGGAGCCGGTGGCCGCCGCCGAGGTGAGGGATCGTCAGGTAGAGGACGCCCGCGGTGGCGGAGACGGTGAGCAGTCCGAGCGAGGACGTCCGGTGCGGGTCGCGCCGGGCGGCGATCCCGGACGCCGCGACGGCCGTCGCCGTGCCCGAGCCGAAGCCGCCGACCATCACACCGAGCACCACCAGCGGTACGGACCCGGCGAGCGCGGCCGAGCCGTAGCCGACGGCGGCCAGCACCAGTCCGGCGCGGGCGGGGGTACGGGCCCCGAACCGCTCGACCCGGCCCGCCAGGGCGAAGCCCGCGCCGGCCGAGCTGAGGAGCAGGGCGCTGCCGACCAGACCGGCCTGGGCGGGGCTCAGCCCGAGATGGGCGCTGAGCCGGCCGACGACGGTGGGCAGCAGATAGGAGGCGAGGTAACCGGCGGTGAACACGGCCACCAGGGGCCACGCGGCGCCAGGGCGCGAGGACATGGGCGTTCCTGAAGACATGCCTGAGCAGGCAGGGGGAGGGGAGGGGGTACTGCGAGAAGGCGTGGGTACTGCGAAAAGGCGTGGGTACTGCGAAAAGGCGTGGGGGTGCTGCGAGAAGGCGAGAGGGGGTGAGGCAGGAAGGGGTACTGCGGGAAGGCATGGGGGTGCTGCGGGAGATATGGCGCTATGCCGGGGGATTGCGGCTCTCGTCGGACAACGTCCCCGAGGGTGCTCGCGGGGCAATTTGTATCAAGCGCTTCCGGCTCCCCGAAAGCCGCCCTGATGTGATCTGGGTCACTTATGCGTTTATGCAGCCGAACCCCGGGTATTAGCGCATGTTTATGCAGGTCAGGCGTGCTGCGAACACATGGGCGCGGACACTGCGTTCCCCTCCGCCGATCGGGCAGACTGGCCGCACCTCACACGGTCCGGATCCCGCCACGATCCGCCGCACGACCCCGGGAGCGCACGGTGAGCACAGACACTCCGGGCATCGACCCGCTGGAGGCGCTGCGCGCCCCGCGCGACCCCGCCTGCGACGTCTTCCTGACGGGCCCGGTCTTCCTCGACATCATCTTCACGGGCCTCGACAGCGCCCCCGTGCGCGGCACCGAGTCCTGGGCCCGGGGGATGGGCTCCAGCCCCGGCGGCGTCGCCAACATGGCCACCGCCCTCGCCCGCCTCGGCCTGCGGACCTCCCTCGCCGCAGCCTTCGGGGACGACCACTACGGGGAGTACTGCTGGGACGCGCTGGAGCAGGGCGAGGGCATCGACCTGTCCATGTCGCACACCGTCCCCGGCTGGCACTCCCCGGTCACCGTCTCCATGGCGTACGAGGGCGAACGCACGATGGTGTCGCACGGCCACGAGGCCCCCGCCCCGGCCGGAACCGGAACCGCGACGGGGGCCACCGGAACCGGAGCCCCCACCGGAGCCGCCGCCCCGGTCTTCCCGCGGTGCCCGCCGCGCGCCCGCGCCGCCATCGCCTCGCTCACCCCGGGCCGGAGCGAGCCCTGGGTGGCCGCCGCCGCCCGCGACGGTGCGCTGGTCTTCGGCGACGTGGGGTGGGACGAGACCGGCCGCTGGGACCTGGACGCCCTGCCCGACCTGGCGCACTGCCAGGCGTTCCTGCCCAACGCGGAGGAGGCGATGCGCTACACCCGTACCGACTGTCCGCGCGCCGCCGCGCACGCGCTCGCAGAACGCGTCCCGCTCGCCGTGGTCACCCTCGGGGCGGAGGGCGCGTACGCCGTGGACGGCCGCACCGGCACCGCGGCGGCGGTGCCCGCCATCGAGGTGGAGGCGCTCGACCCGACCGGGGCGGGGGACGTCTTCGTCGCCGGTTTCGTGACCGGCACCCTCGCCGACTGGCCGCTCGCCGACCGGCTCGCCTTCGCCGGGCTCACCGCCGCCCTCTCGGTCCAGGAGTTCGGCGGCTCGCTCTCCGCCCCCGGCTGGGCCGAGATCGCCGCCTGGTGGCAGCTGATCCGCACCTGCGACCGCCAGGACCCGGCCGCCCTGGAGCGCTACGCCTTCCTGGACGACCTGCTGCCCACCACGGCCCGTGCCTGGCCGCTGCGGCGTGCCGTGCCCACGATCGGCTTCCGCCAGTGAGCGCGCGGCGGCCGGCCGCACACGGGGGCGCCGGGCGGGTCGCGCACGGGGCGCCGGGCCGGGTCGTACACACGGCCGGTAAAACCCCTCGGTGTTGTCACTGCCAGGTCGTAGGCTTGGTAATCCAGAGGTTGTCGAGCAGCGAGAACCCTGCAACGGGAGGTATGCGCAGGCCATAGGGCCGGCCCATGACTCAGTCACCCACACAGCCGCAGGCGCGTGCCCAGATCAGGATCCCGGCCGCACACCCCATGGTGATGCTCCTCGGATCGGGCGACTCGCTGTTGCGCGTGATCGAAGAGGCCTTCCCGGCGGCCGACATCCATGTCCGGGGCAACGAGATCAGTGCCACGGGTGAGGCTGCGGACGTCGCTCTCATCCAACGCCTGTTCGACGAGATGATGCTCGTGCTCCGCACCGGAGCGCCGATGACGGAGGACGCAGTGGAACGGTCGATCGCCATGCTCAGGGCGGCCGGCAACGGACAGGGAGACCCCCAGGGCGAGACGCCCGCCGAGGTGCTCACGCAGAACATCCTCTCCAACCGCGGCCGCACCATCCGCCCCAAGACGCTCAACCAGAAGCGGTACGTGGACGCGATCGACGAGCACACGATCGTGTTCGGCATCGGTCCCGCCGGTACGGGCAAGACGTACCTCGCCATGGCCAAGGCGGTCCAGGCACTCCAGTCCAAGCAGGTCAGCCGGATCATCCTGACCCGCCCCGCGGTCGAGGCGGGGGAGCGGCTCGGCTTCCTGCCGGGCACCCTGTTCGACAAGATCGACCCGTATCTGCGTCCGCTCTACGACGCGCTGCACGACATGCTCGACCCCGACTCGATCCCACGGCTGATGGCGGCGGGCACGATCGAGGTCGCGCCGCTGGCATACATGAGGGGTAGGACCCTGAATGATGCGTTCATCATCCTCGACGAGGCGCAGAACACCAGCGCCGAGCAGATGAAGATGTTCCTCACCCGCCTCGGCTTCGACTCCAAGATCGTCATCACCGGTGACATCACCCAGGTCGACCTGCCGAGCGGCACCAAGAGCGGGCTGCGGCAGGTCCAGGAGATCCTTGAGGGTGTGGAGGACGTGCACTTCTCCCGCCTCACCTCCCAGGATGTCGTCCGGCACAAGCTCGTCGGCCGTATCGTCGACGCGTACGAGAAGTACGACAGCCGAAACGGTCAGCAGGACGGTCGGGCGGAAGGCCGCCAGGACGGCCGGCGCGACCGCCGAAAAGGGAAGTAGCCGCAGAGCACCATGTCGATCGATGTCAACAACGAGTCCGGAACCGAGGTCGATGAGCAGGCGATCCTCGACATCGCCCGCTACGCACTGGCCCGGATGCGGATCCACCCGCTCTCCGAGCTCTCGGTGATCGTGGTGGACACCGACGCCATGGAGCAACTGCACATCCAGTGGATGGACCTCCCCGGCCCGACCGATGTCATGTCCTTCCCGATGGACGAGCTGCGTCCGCCGGCCAAGGACGACGAGGAGCCCCCACAGGGGCTCCTCGGTGACATCGTGCTCTGCCCGGAGGTCGCGAAGAAGCAGGGCGAAGAGGCCCCGACGCAGCACTCCATGGACGAGGAGCTCCAGCTCCTGACCGTCCACGGGGTGCTGCACCTGCTGGGGTACGACCACGAGGAGCCGGACGAGAAGGCCGAGATGTTCGGTCTCCAGGCCGCCATCGTGGACGGCTGGCGCGGGGAGCGCGGGCTCACCGGCGCCTCCCCCGCCCCCACCGTCTCGTGAGTACCCCGCTGATCGTCGGTGCCGTCCTGCTGGTCATGGTCGGCTGGCTGGCCGCCTGCGCCGAGGCGGGCATCGCCCGTACCTCCAGCTTCCGGGCGGACGAGGCGGTCCGGTCCGGCCGGCGCGGCAGCGCGAAGCTCGCGCAGATCGCGGCCGACCCGACCCGCTATCTCAACGTCGCCCTGCTGGTGCGGGTCGCCTGCGAGATGTCGGCCGGGGTCCTCGTCACCTACGTCTGCCTCCAGGAGTTCCCCGAGACCTGGGAGGCGCTGGCCGTCGCCATGGGCGTGATGGTCCTCGTCTCCTACGTCGCCATCGGCGTCTCCCCGCGCACCATCGGCCGCCAGCACCCGCTGAACACGGCCACGGCCTCGGCGTACGTCCTGCTGCCCCTGGCCAGGATCATGGGCCCGATTCCGCAGCTGCTGATCCTCGTCGGCAACGCGCTCACCCCCGGCAAGGGATTCCGCAAGGGCCCCTTCGCCAGCGAGGCCGAGCTGCGCGCGATGGTCGACCTCGCCGAGGCCGAGTCGCTGATCGAGGACGACGAGCGCCGCATGGTGCACTCGGTCTTCGAGCTGGGCGACACCCTGGTCCGCGAGGTCATGGTGCCGCGTACCGACCTGGTCTCCATCGAGCGCTTCAAGACGATCCGCCAGGCCCTCACCCTCGCGCTGCGCTCGGGTTTCTCCCGCATACCGGTCACCGGCGAGAACGAGGACGACGTCGTCGGGATCGTCTACCTCAAGGACCTCGTCCGCAAGACGCACATCAACCGCGAGTCCGAGGCCGACCCCGTCTCCACCGCGATGCGCCCCGCCGCCTTCGTCCCCGACACCAAGAACGCCGGGGACCTGCTGCGCGAGATGCAGCAGGACCGCAGCCATGTCGCGGTCGTCATCGACGAGTACGGCGGCACCGCGGGCATCGTCACCATCGAGGACATCCTGGAGGAGATCGTCGGCGAGATCACCGACGAGTACGACCGGGAGCTGCCGCCCGTCCAGGAGCTGGAGAACGGCTGCTACCGGGTCACCGCACGCCTCGACATCGGGGACCTCGGTGATCTCTTCGGGCTCGACGAGTACGACGACGAGGACGTGGAGACCGTCGGCGGACTGCTCGCCAAGGCGCTCGGCCGGGTCCCGATCGCCGGTGCCTCCGCCGTCGTCGAGCTGCCGGACCAACGCAGGCTGCGGCTCACCGCGGAGTCCCCGGCGGGCCGCCGGAACAAGATCGTCACGGTGCTCGTGGAGCCCGAGCACCAGGCGCCCGAGGAGAAGGAAGCGGAATGACGCCGGAGCGGCTGCGGGCCTTCTGCCTGGAGTTCAACGCGAGCGTGGAGGAGTTCCCGTTCGGACCGGAGACCTCGGTCTTCAAGGTGCTCGGCAAGATGTTCGCCCTCACCGCGCTGGACGCCCGCCCGCTCACGGTCAACCTCAAGTGCGACCCCGACGAGGCGATCCGGCTGCGCGAGACGCACACCGCGATCGTGCCCGGCTGGCACATGAGCAAGCGGCACTGGAACACGGTCACCGTCTCCGGCGTCCCTGACCGGCTGCTGCGCGAGATGATCGAGGACTCCTACGACCTGGTGGTCGCCGGACTCCCCAAAGCGGAACGACTCCGCCTGGACCGGCCGTAAGCCACGGGCCGTCGAACGCGAGGCGTTACGCGGACGGGTGCGCCCGCCCGGTGGGCGCACCCGTCCGCGTAACCCCCCGCAACACCGGCCCGGTGCCGGGGGAGCGCGACCGGAGCGACCGGTACGGGGGTGGCCCGCGCGGCCGGCCCGCCGCCCGCTTCGTATGCTCGTGCCATGACCGACACCACCGACCTCGACGCCGAGGACCGCAAGATCGTCACCCTGGCGCGCAGCGCCCGCGCCCGCAACGGCGTGCCCGAGGGCGCGGCCGTACGCGACGAGACGGGACGTACGTACGTCGCGGGCACGGTGGCGCTGGAGTCGCTGAAGCTCAGCGCGCTGCAGACCGCCGTCGCCATGGCCGTGGCCAGCGGCGCCACCTCGCTGGAGGCGGCGGCCGTCGTCTCCGCCGCCGAGACCCCCGCCGACGACGACCGGGCCGCGGTGCGGGACCTGGGCGGACCGGACACCCCGGTGTTCCTCGCGGGCCCGGACGGCACCCTGCGCGCACGCGTCACGGCGGGTTAGGGGGCGTCCCGGCGGCCGTTCCCCCCGGCGTTCCGGCGCGTCCCGGCGTACCGCTGTACGAGAGCGCCGCCGGGATCGGGGAGAATGGTCGCCATGAGCGCTCGACCGAACCAAGAATCCGCTGCCCAGCAAGCGGAGACCACCTCCCCCCACCGGGCCGGCTTCGCCTGCTTCGTGGGCCGCCCCAACGCGGGCAAGTCCACCCTCACGAACGCTCTCGTCGGTCAGAAGGTGGCGATCACCTCCAACCGCCCCCAGACCACCCGGCACACCGTGCGCGGCATCGTCCACCGCGACGACGCGCAGCTGATCCTGGTGGACACCCCCGGCCTCCACAAGCCGCGCACGCTGCTGGGTGAGCGGCTCAACGACGTCGTGCGGACCACGTGGGCCGAGGTCGACGTCATCGGCTTCTGCCTGCCCGCCGACCAGAAGCTCGGCCCCGGCGACAAGTACATCGTCAAGGAGCTCGCGGGGATCAAGAAGACCCCCAAGATCGCCATCATCACCAAGACCGACCTGGTCGAGTCGAAGGCGCTGGCCGAACAGCTCCTCGCCGTCTCCGCCCTCGCGGATGAGCTGGGCTTCGAGTGGGCCGAGATCATCCCGGTCTCGGCGGTCAAGGACCAGCAGGTCAGTCTGCTGGCCGACCTCATCGCCCCGCTGCTCCCCGAGAGCCCGCCGCTCTACCCGGAGGGCGACCTCACCGACGAGCCGGAGATGGTCATGGTCGCGGAGCTGATCCGCGAGGCCGCGCTGGAAGGCGTTCGCGACGAACTGCCGCACTCCATCGCGGTCGTCGTCGAGGAGATGCTGCCGCGCACCGACCGCCCGGCGGACAAGCCGCTGCTGGACATCCACGCCAACGTCTACATCGAACGCCCCAGCCAGAAGGGCATCATCATCGGCCCGAAGGGCAAGCGGCTGAAGGACGTCGGCACCAAGTCCCGCAAGCACATCGAGGCGCTGCTCGGCACGCCGGTCTTCCTGGACCTGCATGTGAAGGTCGCCAAGGACTGGCAGCGCGATCCCAAGCAGCTGCGGAAGCTCGGCTTCTAGCGTTCGTCCGGCAGGGGTGCCGATCTCACGCGCCCTCCTTGAGGACGCGTGAGATCAGCGTGCGCTGCGCCCCGGTCAGATCGGGGTCAGCGCAGTACACGGTGCGGCCGTCGACGGTGATCGCGTACCGGAAGCCGTCCGGCACCCCGGCCGACGGGGTGTCCCGCGCCGCGCCGAGCGCCTCCTCGGCGAGGGAACGCCACTCGGCGGCGTCCGCCCGGCCCTCCGTGTCGACCTCATGGCGGCGGGCGATGCCGGCGAAGCCGCCGGTCCGGCTGACCTGAATGCGCATGGGGTCCTGTCTATCGGGGGCCGGACGGGCACTCAACCCCGCCCGCCGATCGGGCACTCGACCGTCCGGTTCAGGTCCGGGTGGGGACGCCCACCTCCGACCAGGCCTTGAGGACCGCCTCCCGCTCGTCCGCCTCGCCGAAGCGGGCGCCCGCCGCCGCGACCGTCAGCCGGGCGAACTCCGCGAAGTCCGCGGTCGCCGTCAGCTCGCCGCCGGTCAGCACGTCGAACCAGATCTGCCCGGCGCGCTCCCACGCGTTCCCGCCCAGCGCGGTGGCCAGGAGGTAGAACGCGCGGTTGGGGATGCCGGAGTTGAGGTGGACGCCGCCGTTGTCCTCCTCCGTCTCGATGTAGTCGTCCATGGAGCCCGGCTGCGGGTCCTTGCCGAGGACGTCGTCGTCGTACGCCGTGCCCGGGGCCTTCATCGAGCGCAGCGCGTCCCCGCTGACCCGGGGCGCGAGCAGCCCGGCGCCGATCAGCCAGTCGGCCTGCTCGGCGCTCTGGCCCAGCGAGTACTGCTTGACCAGCGAGCCGATGACGTCGGACACGGACTCGTTGAGCGCGCCCGACTGGCCCTCGTAGCGCAGGTTGGCGGTGTACTGGGTGAGGCCGTGGGCCAGCTCGTGGGCGATCACGTCGACCGCGACGGTGAAGTCGAGGAAGATCTCCCCGTCGCCGTCCCCGAAGACCATCTGCTCGCCGTCGAAGAAGGCGTTGTTGTACTCCCGGCCGTAGTGCACGGAGCCGATCAGCGGGAGGCCCCTGCCGTCGATCGAGCTGCGCCCGTACGCCGAGAGCAGCAGTTCGAAGGTGGCGCCGAGCCCGGCGTACGCGCGGTTGACGCTGGCGTCGGAGGTGGGCTTGTCGCCTTCCTCGCGGACCTTGACGCCCGGCAGGGTGGTGCCCGTCTCGCAGTCGTACAGGATGCGCTGCGGCTTGCTGGGGACCGCGCCGGCGGTGTGCCGGATCGGTGTCGCGGCGAGCGCGGTGATCCGGCGGTGGTCACGGCGCAGGGCGTCGGCCGCCAGGGTGCGGCGGGCCGGGTCCGCGAGCCGGGTGTCGGCGGACCGGGAGAGGTGATCGAGGACGTGGGGCGGAACGATGGTGCAGAAGACGGGGTTGAGCTCGCCGTCGGTTCGAAGGTGCATGGATACGACTGTGGCACTCCGTCACCGCGCTGTCACCGGTTGCGACGGTGATTGACGAAATGGAGTGATGAGTCACTGTTTACCCGGCATCGATGTCCGGTCCCGCATACTGATACGGACCGACACCACGGGCCACACTCGGTTACGCTCGTCGCATCATGCGTTTCGGGCTGCTTCTTCTTAGCTGCCGCGGCGAGGGCCTGTAGTCGTAGGCCGACCCCCTCCCCGCGGAGTCTGGTGCTGCAGCGACACAGTCGGCCGATCCCCGCTGGACCGAGGAGCCCTACGCCATGACCACCGTGAATCCCGCCGGTAATTCTGTCGGCCGCCCCACTCCGATCACCAACGCGACGCAGCTGCAGAAGCCCTCCGGGATGCCGGTCCACAAGTACGGCCGCTACGAGGCCGTCGACATCACCGACCGCACCTGGCCCGACAACCGCATCACCGTGGCGCCCCGCTGGCTGTCCACCGATCTGCGCGACGGCAACCAGGCCCTGATCGACCCGATGTCCCCGGCCCGCAAGCGCGAGATGTTCGACCTGCTCGTGAAGATGGGCTACAAGGAGATCGAGGTCGGCTTCCCGTCCTCCGGCGAGACCGACTTCGCCTTCGTACGCTCCATCATCGAAGAGGGTGCGATCCCCGAGGACGTGACGATCTCCGTCCTGACGCAGGCCCGCGAAGAGCTGATCGAGCGCACCGTGGAGTCCCTGGTCGGTGCCCGCCGGGCCACCGTCCACCTGTACAACGCCACCGCCCCGACCTTCCGCCGCGTCGTCTTCCGCGGCTCGCGCGAGGAGGTCAAGCAGATCGCGGTGGACGGCACCCGGCTGGTCATGGAGTACGCCGAGAAGATCCTGGGACCGGAGACGATCTTCGGCTACCAGTACAGCCCCGAGATCTTCACCGACACCGAGCTGGACTTCGCCCTGGAGGTCTGCGAGGCCGTCTGCGACGTGTGGCAGCCGGAGGAGGGCCGCGAGATCATCCTCAACCTGCCCGCCACCGTGGAGCGTTCCACGCCCTCCACGCACGCGGACCGCTTCGAGTGGATGTCCCGCAACCTGACCCGCCGCGAGCACATCTGCCTGTCGGTCCACCCGCACAACGACCGGGGCACCGCCGTCGCCGCCGCCGAGCTGGCCATCATGGCCGGCGCCGACCGCATCGAGGGCTGCCTGTTCGGCCAGGGCGAGCGCACCGGCAACGTCGACCTGGTCACCCTGGGCATGAACCTGTTCTCCCAGGGCGTCGACCCGCAGATCGACTTCTCGCAGATCGACGAGATCCGCCGCACCAGCGAGTACTGCAACCAGATGGAGATCCACCCGCGCCACCCCTACGCGGGCGATCTGGTCTACACCGCCTTCTCCGGCTCCCACCAGGACGCCATCAAGAAGGGCTTCGACGCGATGGAGAAGGACGCGGCGGCCCAGGGCAAGACCGTGGACGACATCGAGTGGGCCGTGCCGTACCTGCCGATCGACCCGAAGGACGTCGGCCGCTCCTACGAGGCCGTCATCCGGGTCAACTCGCAGTCCGGCAAGGGCGGTATCGCGTACGTCCTGAAGAACGACCACAAGCTGGACCTGCCGCGCCGGATGCAGATCGAGTTCTCCCGGATCATTCAGGCCAAGACCGACGCCGAGGGCGGCGAGGTCACCCCGACGCAGATCTGGTCCACCTTCCAGGACGAGTACCTGCCGAACGCGGAGAACGCGGGGGCGCGTTGGGGCCGCATCCAGCTGCGCTCCGGCCAGACCACCTCCGACACCGACGGCACCGACACCCTGACCGTCGAGGCCGTCGTGGACGGCGTCGACACCGTCCTGACCGGGTCCGGCAACGGCCCGATCTCCGCGTTCTTCGAAGCGCTGCAGGCCATCGGCATCGACGCCCGGCTGCTGGACTACACCGAGCACACGATGAGCGAGGGGGCCAGCGCCCAGGCCGCCTCGTACATCGAGTGCGCCATCGACGGCAAGGTCCTGTGGGGCATCGGCATCGACGCCAACACCACGCGCGCCTCGCTGAAGGCGGTCGTCTCCGCCGTCAACCGCGCGGCCCGCTGACGCCGAACGGGCACGACCCGAACCCCGACCTCCCGCTCCGGGAGGTCGGGGTTCGGCCATATCCGGGGGTTGTGACGTCCAAGAGGCTGACGCCCCCTCGCGAATGTGGCTAACATCACGTCCAACACACGGCAGTGTTGCCGGAGCGTTACGGAGGTGTGCGACGTGCGATCAGCCAAAGGACAACGCGCTCTGAGGCCGGTCCTCTGCGGCGTTCGCACGTTCTGGGACGCCGTCGGCGACGGCGTCTTCTTCTGCCCCTGCTGCGGGGGAGACCGCAACTACCGCCGGCTCACCGGCCGCCGCCGGCTCACCGTCCTCGGGGTCCCGCTGGTCCGCCGGGGCGAGGCCGAGCCCGTCGTCGAGTGCGCCGCCTGCCTGGCCCACCACGCCCCCGAGGCGCTGGACCACCCCACCACGACCCGGTTCTCCGCGATGCTCCGCGAAGCCGTCCACACCGTCACCCTGGCCGTCCTCGCCGCCGGGGGCACCACCTCCCGCACGGTCCTGGAGGCCGCCGTCGCCACCGTGCGCGACGCCGGGCTCGACGACTGCACCCAGGAGCAGCTGTTCACCGTCGTCGAGGTGCTGGCCGCCGACACCGGCCGAGGCTCCGGCACCGACCCGGCCGCCGAGGCCTGCGGCCCCACCCTCGCCATCGAGCTGCACGAGGTGCTGGCACCGCTCGCCCCGCACCTGGCCGGGGCCGGCCGCGAGTCCGTCCTGCTCCAGAGTGCCCGGATCGCCCTGGCCGACGGGCCCTACTGCGCCGCCGAGCGCCAGGTCCTGACGACGGTCGGCAGCGCCCTCGGCATCCCGGCCGAGGAGACCGCCCGGCTGCTGGCCGAGGCGGCCCGTACGCCGTCCTAGGCGGGCAGGACGGCCCTCGCAGGCCGCGGACGACCTCCTAGGCCCTCGTGGACCGGGTAAACGGCCCCAGGGCCTCCGTCGGCCGACCCCGGTGGGCGACAATGGGACCATGAGCTTGTTCCGGGACGACGGCATCGTGCTGCGTACGCAGAAACTGGGCGAGGCCGACCGGATCATCACGATCCTGACCCGCGGCCACGGCCGGGTCCGCGCCGTCGCCCGCGGGGTGCGCCGCACCAAGTCCAAGTTCGGCGCCCGCCTGGAGCCCTTCTCCCACGTCGACGTGCAGTTCTTCGCGCGCGGCAGCGAGCTCGTCGGCCGCGGGCTGCCGCTCTGCACCCAGAGCGAGACGATCGCCCCGTACGGCGGCGGGATCGTCGCCGACTACGCCCGCTACACCGCGGGCACGGCGATGCTGGAGACCGCCGAGCGGTTCACCGACCACGAGGGCGAACCGGCCGTCCAGCAGTATCTGCTGCTCGTCGGCGGCCTGCGCACCCTCGCCCGGGGCGAGCACGCCCCCCATCTGATCCTGGACGCGTTCCTGCTGCGCTCGCTCGCCGTCAATGGGTACGCCCCCAGCTTCCAGGACTGCGCCAAGTGCGGAATGCCCGGCCCGAACCGGTTCTTCTCCGTCGCGGCGGGGGGCGTCATATGCGGTGACTGCCGGGTCCCCGGCAGCGTCGTACCCTCGGCACAGGCCATCGAACTGCTGAGCGCGCTGCTCAGCGGCGACTGGGCGACGGCGGACGCGTGCGAGGCGCGTCATGTCAGGGAGGGGAGCGGGCTGGTGTCCGCCTATCTGCACTGGCATCTGGAGCGCGGCCTGCGCTCGCTGCGGTACGTCGAGAAGTGACGCGGTACGCCGAGAAGTAACGCGGTACGTAGAGAAGTGACACAGGGAGACTGAGAAGCTCATGGCAGTACGCGGGATCCTCGGCGGCCGTAACCGGCGCACGTACAAGACCCCCGAGCCGCACCCCTCGGGCGCGACGCCGCCGAAGATCCCCGGCGAGCTGGTGCCCCAGCACGTCGCCGTCGTGATGGACGGCAACGGCCGCTGGGCGAAGGAGCGGGGGCTGCCCCGCACCGAGGGCCACAAGGTCGGTGAGGGCGTCGTCATGGACGTGCTCAAGGGCTGCATCGAGATGGGCGTGAAGAACCTCTCGCTCTACGCCTTCTCCACGGAGAACTGGAAGCGGTCCCCGGAGGAGGTGAAGTTCCTGATGAACTTCAACCGGGACGTGATCCGCCGCCGCCGCGACGAGATGGACGAGCTCGGCATCCGCATCCGCTGGGTGGGCCGCATGCCCAAGCTGTGGAAGTCCGTCGTCCAGGAGCTTCAGGTCGCCCAGGAGCAGACCAAGAACAACGACGCGATGACGCTGTACTTCTGCGTGAACTACGGCGGCCGCGCCGAGATCGCGGACGCCGCGCAGCGCATCGCCCAGGACGTGGCGGCCGGCAAGCTGGACCCGTCGAAGGTCAACGAGAAGACCTTCCAGAAGTACATCTACTACCCGGACATGCCGGACGTGGACCTTTTCGTGCGCCCCAGCGGCGAGCAGCGCACCTCGAACTACCTGATCTGGCAGAGCGCCTACGCCGAGATGGTTTTCCAGGATGTCCTGTGGCCGGATTTCGACCGCCGGGACCTGTGGCGGGCCTGCCTGGAGTACGCCCAGCGCGACCGCCGCTTCGGCGGGGCGCAGGAGGCGGAAGCCGCCAAGTGACCACGGAGAAGTGAGCACGGAGAAGGGGCGGGCCCGGTGCGTGGTGCACCGGGCCCGCCCCTCTTCCGTATGTCCGCTAAGCCTTCTTCCCGGCGCACTCCGCGCAGGTGCCGAAGATCTCGACGGTGTGCGCGACGTTCACATAGCCGTGCTGGGCGGCGATCATCTCGGCCCACTGCTCGACGGCCGGGCCCTCGACCTCCACGGCCTTGCCGCAGAGCCGGCAGACCAGGTGGTGGTGATGGTCGCCGGTCGAGCACCGGCGGTAGACGGCCTCGCCCTCGGTGGTGCGCAGGACGTCGACCTCACCGGCGTCGGCGAGGGACTGCAGGGTCCGGTAGACCGTCGTGAGGCCCACGGAGTCGCCGCGGTGTTTGAGGACGTCGTGCAGCTCCTGGGCGCTGCGGAACTCGTCGACCTCGTCGAGCGCCGCCGCCACCGCCGCCCGCTGCCGGGTGGACCGGCCGCGTACCGGCGCTGCGTTCGTGCCACTGATCGGCGCCGTGGCCACAGGTGCCTCCTCGTGTCGCCCGTACATGTGTCGGGCCATTGTGCCAGCCCGACCGGGCGTCGTACTCAAACGCGCACGTCGTCCGCCCCGCGCCGGGCGGGTGGTACTTCCAGGGTGCACTCGGCGCCCTTCGTCTCGCTCGCCCGGGCCCGCCGTCGCGCGAGGGGAGCGGCGAGCGCGGTCAGCGCGACGAACGCCGCGATGGCCAGCAGCACGATCGTCGCGCCGGGCGGGACGTCCTGGTAGTACGAGGTCACGGTGCCGGTGAGGGTGACGGCCGTGCCGATCACCACGGAGAGCACGAACGTGACCTTGAAGGACTTGGTGATCTGCTGGGCGGCCGCCACCGGCACCACCATCAGCGCGCTGACCAGCAGCAGCCCGACGACCCGCATCGCGACGGTCACGGTCACCGCGGCCGTGACCGCGACCAGCAGGTTCAGCACCCGCACCGGAAGTCCGCAGACCCGGGCGAACTCCTCGTCCTGGCTGACCGCGAACAGCTGCCGCCGCAGCCCCACGGTGACCAGCACCACGAAGGCGGCCAGTACGGAGATGGCGATGACGTCGGAATCGGAGACGGTGGAGAGCGAGCCGAAGAGGTACGAGGTCAGATTGGCGTTGGACCCGGTGTCGGACAGGTTGATCAGCATGACGCCGCCCGCCATGCCCCCGTAGAAGAGCATCGCGAGGGCGAGATCGCCGCGCGTGTGTCCGTACCAGCGGATCAGCTCCATGGTGACCGCGCCGGCCACGGCGACGGCGGTGGCCATCCACACGGGGCTGGTGGAGAGCAGGAAGCCGAGGCCGACGCCGGTCATCGCGATGTGCCCGATGCCGTCGCCCATCAGGGCCTGCCGCCGCTGCACCAGGTAGATGCCGATGGCGGGCGCGGTGATGCCGACCAGCACGGCCGCGATGAGCGCCCGCTGCATGAAGGGAGGGTTGAGGAATTCGAAGAGCATCAGGTCAGCAGTCCCGTCCGGACGGGCTCGGCGGCCGCGTGGGGGTGTACGTGGTCGTGGCCGGGCAGGGCGTGCTGGCCGAGTGCCTCGGGCGGCGGCCCGTCGTGCGTCACACAGCCGTCGCGCAGGACGACGGCCCGGTCGATCAGCGGCTCCAGCGGGCCCAGCTCGTGCAGTACGAGCAGCACGGAGGCGCCGACCGCCACCTGCTCGCGCAGGGTCGAGGCCAGGATCTCCTGGCTGGCCAGGTCCACCCCCGCCATCGGCTCGTCCATGATCAGCAGCTCCGGCTCGGAGGCCAGGGCCCGGGCGATCAGCACGCGCTGGTGCTGGCCTCCCGACAGCGCGCTCACGGAGTCCTTCGCACGGTCGGCCAGGCCCACCAGCGCGATGGCCCGGTCCACGGCCGCCCGGTCCGCCTTCCCGGGCCACCGCAGTCCCGTACGGGACAGCCGGCCGGAGGCGACGACCTCGCGGATCGTGGCGGGCACACCGCCCGCGGCCGTGGTGCGCTGCGGGACGTACCCGATCCGGCCCCAGCGGCGGAAGCGGCGCAGCTCGGTGCCGAACAGCTCGACGCTGCCGCCGGTCAGCGGGACCTGCCCGATGACCGACCGTACGGCGGTGGACTTGCCGGAACCGTTGGCGCCGAGCAGCGCGACGACCTCGCCGCGGTGCACGGTCAGGTCGACCCCGCGCAGCACGGGGCGCGCGCCGAGGGTGGCCGTGGCGCCGCGCAGGGCTATGACGGCCTCCTGGGCGGGCCGGGGGGCGGCCTCGCGGGGGGTGCTCTCACGCTCCGGCATGAGCGCCTCCGATCCGATGGCTGTACGGGGTGGTGCGGGTGGTGCGGGTCACTTGGTGCCGAGGGCCTTCTGCAGCGCGGCGAGGTTGGACTCCATGACCTCGATGTAGTCAGCGCCCCGGGACTTCTCCGTGATTCCCTCCAGCGGGTCCAGAACGCCGGTCTTCAGCCCGGTGTCCTTCGCGAGGGTCTTCGCCGTCCTGTCACTCGCGAGCGTCTCGAAGAAGACGGTCGTGGCCTTCTCCTTCTCCGCGATGGTGTGGATCTCCTGGATCCGCGCCGGGCTCGGCTCGGCCTCGGGGTCGATGCCCGCGATGCCCTGCTGGGTGAGTCCGTAGCGCTCGGCGAGGTAGCCGAAGGCGGAGTGGGTGGTGATGAAGGTCTTGGTGGCGGGGTTCTTCAGCCCGGTCTCGAACGCCGTGTTCAGCTCGCCCAGCTCCGCGACGAGGGCGTCGGTGTTCTTCTTGTAGTCGGCGGCGTGGTCGGGGTCGGTCTTCTCCAGCGACTTACCGACCCCCTTGGCGACCTCGGCGTACTTCACCGGGTCCAGCCAGATGTGCGGGTCGGCGCCGCCCTCCTCGCCGTGGTTGTGGCCGTCGCCCTCGGAGTGCTCCTCGTGGGCTTCCTCGCCCTCGTGGCCGTGCTCGTCCTCGTGCCCGTGGCCCTCTTCGTCCTCGTGCCCGTGGTCGTGGCCGCTGACCTCGGAACCGTGGTTCTCCAGCGTGGTGAGCGTCGCGGCGTCGACGGTGTTCTTCACACCGGACTGCTTGATCGCGTCGTCCACGGCGGGCTGGATGCCCTTGAGGTACAGCACGTAGTCGGACTCGCTGATGGAGCCGATCTGGCGCGGGGTGAGCTCCAGGTCGTGCGGCTCGACGCCCGGCTTGGTGAGGCTGGTGACGGTGACGTGCTCGCCGCCGATCCGCTCGGCCAGGAACTGCATCGGGTAGAACGACGCGGTCACCTTCAGCTTGTCGCCGTTGCCCCCGTCCGCCGCGTCGGAGGTGGAGCAGGCCGAGAGAGCGGTCAGGCCGAGGACGACTGCTCCGGCGACGGCGGTGGTGGGTATCAGGCGACGTACGTTCATGACAGTCATTTTCAACAAAACTGGAAACGATTGTCAACAAGACGGATGAGATGCCCGGAAGATCACGAGCCGACGGCCCGGGGCCTCAATGGGCCCCTATCGATTTGATCCAGGGGGTGCACGCGCCGGTAACCTGAGTCATTCGCCGTTCGTCATCGTCGTATGAAGAGAGCACCGTGGCCGCCGACAAGATCGACACCATCGTCAGCCTGAGCAAGCGCCGTGGCTTCGTCTACCCCTGCAGTGAGATCTACGGTGGCCAGCGCGCCGCCTGGGACTACGGGCCGCTGGGCGTCGAGATGAAGGAGAACCTGAAGCGTCAGTGGTGGCGCTACATGGTCACCGCGCGCGAGGACGTGGTCGGGCTCGACTCGTCGGTCATCCTGGCGCCGGACGTCTGGGTCGCCTCGGGCCACGTCGCCACCTTCTCGGACCCGCTGACCGAGTGCACCTCCTGTCACAAGCGCTTCCGCGCCGACCACCTGGAGGAGGCGTACGAGGAGAAGCACGGCAAGCCGCCGGTCAACGGTCTCGCCGACCTCAACTGCCCCAACTGCGGCAACAAGGGCACCTTCACCGAGCCCAAGCAGTTCTCGGGCCTGCTCTCCACCCACCTCGGCCCGACCCAGGACTCCGGCTCGGTCGCCTACCTGCGCCCCGAGACCGCCCAGGGCATCTTCACCAACTTCGGCCAGGTGCTCCAGACTTCGCGCAAGAAGCCGCCGTTCGGCATCGCGCAGATGGGCAAGTCCTTCCGGAACGAGATCACTCCGGGCAACTTCATCTTCCGGACCCGTGAGTTCGAGCAGATGGAGATGGAGTTCTTCGTCAAGCCGGGCGAGGACGAGGAGTGGCAGCAGTACTGGATGGACCAGCGCTGGAACTGGTACACGGACCTCGGCATGCGCGAGGAGAACATGCGCTGGTACGAGCACCCGAAGGAGAAGCTCTCCCACTACTCCAAGCGCACCGCCGACATCGAGTACCGCTTCCGCTTCGGCGGCAGCGAGTGGGGCGAGCTGGAGGGGGTGGCCAACCGCACCGACTACGACCTCAAGGCGCACTCCGAGGCCTCCGGCACCGACCTGCGCTACCACGACCAGGAGGCCCAGGAGCGCTGGACGCCGTACGTCATCGAGCCCGCGGCCGGTGTCGGCCGCGCGATGCTGGCGTTCCTCCTCGACGCCTACGTCGAGGACGAGGCCCCCAACGCCAAGGGCGTCATGGAGAAGCGCACCGTGATGCGCCTCGACCCCCGCCTGGCCCCGGTCAAGGTCGCCGTCCTGCCGCTGTCCCGCAACGCGCAGCTCTCGCCGAAGGCCAAGGGCCTGGCGGCCGACCTGCGCAAGAACTGGAACATCGAGTTCGACGACGCCGGCGCCATCGGCCGCCGCTACCGCCGCCAGGACGAGATCGGCACCCCGTTCTGCGTCACCGTCGACTTCGACACCCTCGACGACAACGCCGTGACCGTGCGCGAGCGCGACACCATGAAGCAGGAGCGCGTCTCGCTGGACCAGATCCAGGCGTACCTGGGCGCGCGTCTGCTCGGCTGCTGACACACACCCGCCCGAGTGCGTGAGGCCCCCGGTTCCGGGTACGGAACCGGGGGCTTCGTCGTACGGTCCACCGGAGCCCCCGCCACCGTTCCGGGAGGTACGCGATGCCGTCGATCACCACCAGCAAGGTCAGCAGATGGGACCAGCACGGCCGTGAACACGTCGTGCAGGTACGGAAGTCGGGCATGACGCGCCGGCTGACCTGCACCACCTGCGCCTGGCGGCGCTCGGCGCAGTTCCTGCCCTGGCTCAAGGCCGAGGAGCACCTGGCCCAGGCCCACCAGGCGACGGTCGACCCGACGGCCTGAGCCCTCCCCGGGCCGCCCGAGACCCCCGGGCGGCCGGAAAACGTGGTGCGGGGCGCTCGGGGAGCGGGGTACGGTTTCCGCATGTCTTCGTTCTTCCAGATCTACGAGTGAGAGCGCGGCGGGTGAGCACACCCCGCCGCAGCCCGGGGCCCGGCGCGACGGGCCCCGATCACCTTCACCTGACTCACTTCACCTTCCGTAGGGGAGAACACCATGGCCAAGAGCCGTAACAACCTTCTCGGCGTCGGCGGACAGCGCAAGAAGCTGTCCCGCGCCGACCAGCAGGGCGCGGGCTCCGCGCGCGTCGCCGACCGCAAGGCGGCCGAGGACAAGAAGCAGGAGCTGGTCCGCAAGATGCGCGAGCGCGCCGAGACCCAGGCGGCCACCACCGCCGAGCCGAGCGGCGAGCAGGACGCGTCGCCGTCTCCCGCGCAGAGCTGACGCCTGAGCGGTAGCGCCTTGCAGGACCCGTACATGCCGTACGGCTGTGGGCCCGGATCATCCGTGATCCGGGCCCGCACCCATGTGTCTCAGGGTTTCGGGGAAGCGGCCCCGGACGCCGCCCGGTGCGTTTACGGAGGCCGGGCGAAGAACAGGGCGCCCGCGTCGCGTTCGAACTGTGGGGCACCGGTGTGTCCGCCTAGATTGGCGTGCAGCGTCTTCTCAGGAACCGAAGGCGTCGAACACACTGCCCGACGGCCCGAGGAAGGCGGTCGGCCTGCGGGGCCAACCGTCCCCCTCCGGGCCGTGGGGCCGCAAGCAGGTCAGAGGGCCGTCAGCGGCTCCAGGGCCTCGAAACGGTCGTCGGCCCGGGTCAGCCGCAGCGTGATGCGGGTGACCCGCCCCCCTGCCGTGCTGATCCCGATCGTCGCGAACGGGTGCCCGCCCGGGGCGATGACGTACATCGGCCGGCCGTTGACAGCGAGCCGGGAGGCGGCCCGGATGCGGTCGCGGAAGTGCGTGGTCTCGGCGGCGACGTCGGCCGCGCCGATCACGGCGGTGCGGCTGCCGTGCGGGAGGAGGGCCGCCTCTGCGTCACGGATGCTGTCCGGTGCGAGCAACTGGATCATCCTGCGGGTGTCTCCGGTCCGGGCCGCCGTCATGAAGGCCTCCACGATCCGCTGATCCGCCCGGTCGTACTCCTCCCCCTCCTCCTCCGCGCCCGGCCGCGTGGGGGCCAGGCGCCGACGAGCCCTGCTGGCGTGCTTCTTGGCACTGGCGACGGTCCCGCCCAGCACCTCCGCGATCTGGTCGAACGGTGTGGAGAACAGATCGTGCAGGACGTAGGCGACCCGCTGGGGCGGGGTCAGCCGGCCCAGCAGGACCATGAGGGCCCGGGAGACGTCCTCGGTACGCAGGAGGGCTTCGTCGGCGGCCAGCTCGGCGGCCGGAACGGCGTCCGCGAACAACGGTGCTTCGTGGCGACGGCGCCGGGCACGCAGTTCGTCCAGGCAGACCCGGGCGGTGACGGTGGTGAGCCAGGACGTCGGATTCTCGATCGGCGACAGTGTGGGCCGCGCGGCGGTGGCCCGCAGCCACGCGGTCTGGACGGCGTCCTGGGCGTCGTGGGACGAGCCCAGCATGCGGTGGGCGACGGACAGGAGACGCGGTCGTGCGTTCTCGAACTCTTGGACCGTGATCGGCATGGGTGTCACCTTCCGGGACCGGCGGACGTCAGGACGGTCGGTTGAACCTCTTCCTGTCCGCCTTCCTGCCGCGCCTTTCCGCGTGGCTCCCGAGGAGATGAGAATGCCATGAACCGACTGACGGTGAAGACATGACTCCCGTACTGCTGATCGCCACGATGGCCTGTGTCGTCGCGAACCTGTTTGTCGCGCTCGCGGACTACGCGCGGGCGTCCTTCGTGCTGGCCAACTCCGCAGAGGTTCGCCTGCCGCCGACCGCGTTGCCGTATCTGGCAACCCTCAAACTGGCGGGCGCCGCCGGCCTGGTCGCCGGCCTTGCCGGTCTCCACCGGCTGGGCCTGGCGGCAGGCATCGGCTTGATCGCGTTCTTCGTCGGCGCGGTCCTGGCCCACGTCCGTGCGCGCGTCTTCCACAACATCGCTTTCCCGGGTGGCTACTTGCTGCTCGCGGTCGCCAGTACGGGCTTTTTCGTGGGCGAACTATGACCGCCGCCTTCGGGGCGAAGGGCGGCAGGGCAGGGTGGTGAGCCTGGTCTGTGCCCTACGAGTGGGAGCAACGGAAACGGACACGAGGGCATTCGTCGGCATGCGCGCCGCGTCAGCCCAACTGCCGGAACCAGCGCAGCACTTCCACCGCGCCCCGCACGTTCGACCCCAGATGCCGCGACCCTCCGTGGTCGACCGCACCCAGGTCCACCACCTTCGCCTCAACTCCTTTGCGCAGCAACGAATCCACGCAATGCGCCGTATTGGCGGTGGTCGCCTGCTCGTCGCCGCCCGCCATGTACAGCCGGACCGGCACCCGGGGCGCCCAGTCGCGGCACACGCTGTCCGTCTCCCGCAGCGCGTCCACGAGGCCGCCCCGGGGGTGGGCCAGTAGGTCCAGGCCGTACGGTGTGAGCAGGGCGTCCAGAGAGTCGGGTGTGCCCTCGAAGAGCTGACGTCCGGTGTGCTCGCCGTCGAAGAGCACCTCGACGGCGGGGTTCTGGAAGACCTGGTCCGGGCTGTCGTACACGCGATGCACGCGGTTGAAGGCGACCAGCGTGTACGCCGCGTAGATCACGCTCGACTTCCGGTCCAGCTCTCCCGCGAGCAGCGCCGGAAGCTCCGCGCCGCCGAAGTCGTACGCGCCGCTGATGGGCGCGAGCGCGCCGAGCCGGAAGTACCGGTCCTCGCCCGCCTGCAGGGCCCGGCCGAGTCCGAGGGCGGCGGAGGCCCCTTGCGAGAAGCCGGTGACCAGGACCTTCCGGTCGAGGGAGCGGAAGGCACGGGCTGCCCGGAGCAGGTCCAGCGAGGCGGTCGCCTCGGACGGGACGTGCATCCAGGGGTGCGCGCCGGGCCCGGTGCCCATGCCGAGATAGTCGGGCGCCACGGCGGCGAACCCGGCCGAGGCGTACGTGACGGGCGGCCCGGTCAGGAACGTGCCGCGCTGCATCGAGGGCGCGTCGCTGCGATGACTGCCGGTGCCGTGCGCGAACGACACAGCGCGCAGCCGCCCTCCCTTCCCACGCGGCAGGGCCAGCAGACCGCTGGCCGTGGTCGGACGCCCCTGCGGATCGACCGTCCGGTAGGTGAGGCGGTACGCGTCCACCCCGTGCCGCGTCTGCGAGCCGTCGAATCCCGCCTCCGTCAGCTCGGCGGCGACGGCTTCGCGGGTCTTCAGGGTGTAGAGAAGTTCGGCGTGGAGCAAGGCACCGCGGCCGCTCTGGTGCTGAGGGTGCGCGACGGAGGGGCGGGCCGGTGCTGCCGCGACCGCGCCCGTGGCCCCGGCCGCGGAGCCGATGAGCATGACGGCGCAGGCCACTGCGGTGGTGAGGCGTCTGCGGTGGACGGGCATGAGGGTCTCCTCAAGTCGGCTGAGCGGCTGACGAGTCGACTCTCCTCCCCGTGATCGTCAGGTGCACTGGTGCAGGCCCCCGGAGTGGGCCGGGGGGCCACCCGCCGCTCCGGGTGCCGTGGCGTTCGGCCGGTGTGGCGAAACACGCCGTCAGCCCCCGCCGCCTTCCCTGGGCCCGGGGAACAGATGCGGGTGCCGCTCCGCGAGGAATCGCGTGATCGCTTCGTCGGTGGGGTCGGTGATCTCCCAGCCGTGCTCGGACGGGTGCCCGTTGAAGAGTCCGCACGCGTCGTCCGTGTGACGGGCGTCGCGTGCGGGGCACCAGCGAAGTGACAGCAGCCGGGCAGGCTCCGTACCCCACCGGATCCAGACGGCGCTGCGCTTCCGGGCCGTCCGCCCTCGTCCCACAGCATCGCGGAGTGATCGCCGTCATGGTCCTCGCCCAGTTCACAGAGGACGTGCCCGATCTCCGGACGGTGGCGGCCGGGGACCGACAGGGCGAGGACGTGCTCGGGGGGCGGCAGTAACGCGACGCCGGTGCACTGCTTCACGATGACGGGGTCACCCTTCGGGAGAGTCGCCCGGGACGAGCCGCTCCGCGATCAGGTCGCCGAGCGGGTCGGTCACGTCCCAGGAGTGGGCTGCGGTGTGGTGGTCGAACAACGCACACCGCCGTACGACGCCGGAGTCGAGCCGGCGCAGCACGGCGGGACACCAGAGCGACGACTCGGCCCGGTGGGTGCGCTCGGGCCCCCTGCCGGTCCAGAAGAACCACAGGGCCGGTGCGTCGGGTGTTCGGCCCGGCCGGAGGTAGGCGGCGTGCTCGGTGCGCTCGTGGTCGTCGTGCTCGCCGAGTTCGCACAGGACGTACGGCTCGGGGTCCTCGGTGCTGTCCGCCCCGGGGGCGGACAGCCGCAGCACGGCATCGGGAGGGAGAAGGGTGACGGCGGTGCACTGAAGCACGGCGTTCACCTCCGGTTCGTGTCAGGGGACTACCGGTCGGCGGGGCGGCCACGCCATCCGGCGAGCGTCAGGCTCAGCCCGACGGCGGGATCGAGAACGGTGAACAACGCGGGGAACCCGGCCTCCAGGGCCCGTATCGCGTGGTCTTGGTGCGGCCCGTGGGTGGCCCAGCGGCGCAACTCTGCGGGCGCGCCCGAGCCGTGGAAGTGAACCGGCCGTACGTCGTCGCCGGAGGACAGCGGTACGGGCTCGGGTGCGAGGGGCAGCCCATGACCGTTGGCCAGGCGGAGGGCTTGCCGCCGGAGCCAGAGGAGGGCAAGCCGTCGGTTCCGTACGACGACCCCGCCGAGCGAGGCGAACCGCTGCCCGTCGGAGACGGTGACCTCGGCGGCATACTCCGTCACGCGCCTCATGCGGACGAGTTCGGCGAGGGGATGCGGGCGCGGGTGCGCATTCACAGGACCTCGCCCCGGCTGCGGGCGTTGAGGCGTGCCGTACGGGCGCGGAGCTGCTCTATGAGGAGCGCGGGACGTACGTGGCGGGGCTCGACCTCCCACTCCGCGCCGCCCCCGACGGGCCTCAGCGACCAGTAGGGGCCGGCGGCCCCTCGGAACTCGCCCACGCGGTCGGCGCGGCTGGTGTCGACCATGAGGGTTCCGGGGGCGGGGAGGGAAGGGAGTTCCTGGCTATTCGGGCGTAAGTTCTCGCCGTACATCGATCGCTCCTCTCCGTAGCCGTTCGGCTACCGGGGCGATTCAGCGTGACCTAGGGTCGGCCTGTCTTCAACCTGCGAGTTTTGCTCAGAGAGTTAGGGCTTCGACATGGTGAATCGCAAGCAGCTTGACCCCGAGGACCCGGATGCTTCCTTCGGCTTGCAGTTGAGGCAGGCCAGAGACGCGCGTGGCTGGACGCAGGATGAGTTAGCCGGACGCATGGGGTGCTCGGGGACGCACATTTCGGCTGTGGAAACTGGTCGGCGTTCTCCGACTCCACGCTTCGCGAGAAGTGTTGACAGGGCGCTGGGGACCGGCGAGAGGTTCAGCCGCATGGTCCAGGCGATGAAGGACCTCACCCTGCTGGAAGGCTTCCCGGAGTACGTGCGCTATGAGGGCCGGGCGGACGAGATCAGGCTGTACCAGGTCGGAATCATCCCTGGGCTGCTGCAGACGCCGGAGTACGCCCGGGTCCTGGCCGACAGCGCCGTACGGCGGGGTGCGATCACACCGGAGCAGGCCGACGAACGAGTGTCCTTCCTGGCGGAGCGCCAAGCCGCGTTGGTGCGACCCAAGCCGCCCATGCTCTTCGTGACCATGGACGAAAGCTGCATTCGGCGCCCGGTGGGAGGCTCCGCCGTCATGAACGCTCAGCTGGACCGGTTGATGGAGTTCGCCGAACTTCCCAACACCCTGCTTCAGGTGGCCCCGTACGAGATCGGTGAACAGCGGACGTTCGACCTGCCGGTCAACATTCTGACGCTGCCGGACCGGTCTGTGATCTGCTACGCCGAGTCGCAGACCCTGGGGCATCTTGACCGGGAAAGCTCGTTCGTCCTGCCCATACTGACGGCCTACCATCAACTTCAGGGCGCGTCGCTGTCGCAGACGGCGTCGGTGGCCAAGATCAGCCAGTTGCGAAAGGGCACCCTGTGACGACCGAATCCCCCCGATGGTTCACGTCTTCGTACAGCAACAACGGCGGCGACTGCGTCGAGGTCGCCGCCAACCTCGCCGCCCCGCGCGGCATCGTCCCGGTCCGTGACTCCAAGGTCACGGAGGGACCCGTGGTCGAGGTCCCCGTCACCGCGTTCTCGGCGTTCGTCGCGGGCGTGCGGGGCGGCTCGTTCGACACCGTCTGACGAGTAGAGCAATGGGGCGCCCCGCCGTGCCGCGCACGGTGGGGCACCCTGCTGTGCGCCCGGCGGTGTGCCTGGGGGTGGGCTCTCTCGTGTTGCGTGTCACGCGCAGGGGAAGCCTGGTCCCCGGCCCGCGAACGGACGAGGAGGGGTACCTCGCGGATGGGTTCGCCGGATCGCTGCTGGACCGTGTGTTCCGCACGTCGCCCAAGGCGGCTGCCGAGATCAACAAGGTGCGGCGCAGCAGGAGAAGGGGGGCGGCACCCGGCGGTGAAACGGCCCGGAGCCTGACCGCGGACCCGGTTGCGGAACTGCTGCTCGTGGCCGCCGCGGCCTGCGCGGTCGTCGCCGTCTTCGTGCGCGGGTGAGCATGCGCACGGGACCACCGACAGCCCTGGCGGGCCCGTGCATCAACCGAGCGGCCGGGGGCACGCGAAGGTGGACGACCGGAGGCCCGCGCCCGGTGCGAGGGCCGGGTCGAACCCGCCGCGCTCGCGTCGTGGGCGGACACCTGGAGCGCGCTGGGCGGGAGGCTTCGCCGCACGGGGAGGAAGGGGGAGACGGCGCATGAGGAGCGTGTTCACGAAGAAGAACGGGAAGGTTCTCTTGTACGTCGTCCTGTTCGCCCTCGCCGCGTGGCGCGGCTACGCACTGGCCGACTGATGCCGGACCCGTGGGAGGCTTGACCTTTACGGCAGAGTTGATGTCGCCCTCGTCGTCGTGGTCTCGGCACTTTTCGTGTCTTTCGCGCTGGCTCTCGTCCACCGGACTCCGTCGACATGCTTCCTTGTGGCCGTACTCCTCCTGCTGACCGCTGTCCTCACTGGTGCGAAAGCCGCTCCCGACAGGCGGATGTCCCACGTGTTCAGCATCAGGAGCAAGTGGGACGAGCGGTTCGTGCTCGCGGTCATCCTGATCGACGCCGTACTGACCGGCGTACTCCTCGTCCAGGGGAGACGCGGGCTTGCCCTCGTCATGGCGGGGGCGGCAGTCGTCGCGGGGGTGAGACTCCGGGCCGCCAGGAAGAGGCGTGGGGCCCGCGGTGCCCCCCCTGATCCTCGTTGACACCGGTTTTCCCTCGTCCAGGCACCCGCTACGCGCCGGCTCCTTGCAGGGAAAGGCGGTCGGGCACGGACCACGACTCCGAGGGCACTCGCGCTACCCGCGGTCTGCCCCCCTGTCCCTTCCACCGGACTGACATTTCGCTGCACGCTGTGGTCCGAGGTGTAGTCCACGACCAGGGATGAGTGCCCGTGCGCGCACACAGCAGCGAGAAGGAAGAGGCCGAGCAGCGGCGCCCGCAGGGGCGGTCGGCGGGTTTCGAGGGCACCGAGACCTTCGCAGGACCGCACCACCACCTCCCACGGGCGGCGGGCAACACGGCCGTCGCGCGCGCCATCGCCCGGGAGCGGCAGGAGGCGCACGGAGAGCCCCAGCACGAGGCCGCGCCCACGGCCGGTACGGGCTCCGGAGCCGTGCACATCCAGCGGACCGCGGACGAGGAACTGCGCGAGGCGAAGACGCCCGAGCAGATCGTCGCCGCGCTCAAGAAGTCGGGGCACTCGGAGGACGACGCCTGGGAACTCATGCAGTACATGACGTCCCAGCAGTTCCCGGCCGGCGAGGGACAGGCCGACTTCGACATGCTCGGGAGCATCAAGGACGCCTCCGAGCAACTGCAGAAGGTCAAGGCCGTGCGCCGGAAGATGGCGGCGCCGCTGATGGCCAAGCGGTGGACGATCCGCCACTACACCGGCAGCGACCCGCATACGCCCCCGGGTTTCCAGGAGATCGCGTCGACCTACGACAACGCGGCCGCGGGCAGGGCGAGCGAGCACACCAACGTCGCGGACTGGCGCTCTCTCGGCAACATCAAGTTCACCTTCTACCTGGTGGCTGTGGACGGTCAGGTTCCCCCGCGCAATTGGCTCAACAACACGCACTGGTACGCCGAGTGGGACCTCGACCGGATCCCGGAGTGCTGGGTCTCCCCGGACCTGCTGGAGAGGATGAACAAGCCGATGGACGCGGACGGGGCGCGGGCGGCGATGCAGGGGGCCAAGGCGTTCCGCGGCACCGGGGCACAGCTCAAAGAACTGCTGGCGATCAGTGCCTTCGGCGCCGGAAACGACCCGGCTTCCGCTCTGGACACGGCCATCGGCGGCGCGTTCGAGCTCAAGGTCCCCGATGGTCTGCCGGTTGCCGAGTGGCACAAGAAGTAGGCCGCGCGCGTCGGGCCGGTCCTGGGCCCGCGCACGGCTCCACCCTTCCCTCCCCCCCCTGAGCTCGGCCGAAGTACCGGCCGGAGGCATGGCCCCGAGCGGTTTTGAACCGTTGCCCGGGGGCAACCGGCTGCGATGGACACCAACACGGACATCGATGCGGGTACGGATGAGGCGGCTTTGACCCAGGGCGAGGAGGACCACCTCCTCCTCAGCGCGGACACCAACGGCGACGGCAAGCCGGATGTGTGGATGACGGACACGACCGGCGACGGCAGAGCGGATCTCTATCAGTTCGACACCACCGGCGACGGCACCGTCGACGTGACGGTCGTCGAGGGAGCGGAGGAGCCCGGCACGGACCGGCTCGTCGTCGAGGGCGACGGCGGCCACCCCCAAGAGGTCTGAGGAGCCCCGCGTGGAACTCGGTACGGGCGGTGGGGAGGGGACATGGCTCCTTCGGCTGGTGCTGCCGCCGGTGCGGGTACGGGTGCGGAGGGAGGCAGGGAGCGTCTGCGCGTGCTGGGAGCCGTCCTCGCCGTTGTCCTGGCGGCCGGGGTGGCGGGCTTCCTGGCCGGAGCGGCTTCCGGCGCGGAATCCGTGGACGTTCCGCGCGGGCTGTTCGTCGCCGGCTCCGCGGTTCTGCTCGCCGCGGGCGGTGCTGGTGGCGCCTGGCAGTGGAACCGGCGGCGTGCGGCGCGGTTCGGGATCAGCGCGAGCAGCTGTCTGCGGGTGGGCCGCGGCCTCCAGCGGGGCGAGGTGCCGAGCGATCCGGCCGAGCGCGTGGCAGCGGTCGACATGGTCCAGCGCATGCGTCGAGGGCCGACCTCCCCCTCCCACCGAGGGGCCCCGTGGTTGCTGGGCGGTGGCGCGTTGCTCTGGGGCGTGGCCGGGGTGATCTTTGTCGTCGACGGCGCGTACGGGTGGGCCCTCTGCGACTTCGCCATGATGGGGCTGCTCCTCTTCCACCTGGCCTCGCTGCGCCGCCGGGGGCGGCGCCTGGAGGCGGCGGCGCGGGCCCTGGGAATCTGATGGCCCAGCACCTGAAGCCCGGCGGAGCAGAGCCGACGCCCAGGATCCGGAAGCCAACGCGATCAGCCGGCCTTCATGAGCCCAGCCGATGCCGCACAAAATCCGGGTGGGGGTCCCCCACTTCGATGCTGTTCTCGTCGAGGCCGTTGGAGATGCAGAACCGACCCGCGTCGAAGGCGAACTCGACAGCGATGGTGCCGTCGGCCAGGTCCTGGCCCGACGGGCGCCACTCAAGCAGCGAAACCTCGCGGAGTTTCCGGCCGATGAACGGTTCGAACCGTTCATCGGCGCTGGACCACGCCGGCGTGAACTCGGACTCCTGCCATCCGGTGATCACGGCTGTGGTGTCGAGGGTGTTCCAGCTGATCGACAGCTCATCGAACTTCCAGTGGCAGATCTCGACCCGGACGCCCTCATAGTCCAACACCAACGGGCAATCGGCGAACCACTCCCCGTCCTCGACGAAGCGCACGAGCGCGTACCCGGTCAGGCGCCGCCCACCAAGCGCCGCCAACCGTGGTCCGTGGTTCTCGCGGACGGCTTCGAGCCCGACGAGGAAGGTCGGCTCGAAGCCGGCAATACCCATATGCACAGAATCGAAATTACCCCCGATCTTTCAGAGAAGCGGTAACCCGTCGGCGCCTGACCTGCTCAGTTCCGCAGACGGACCTATCCGCGGAATCGGCGATGTCGAACGGTGTGCTTGTGCATCACGCTGAGGTAGTGCCCGTCTCGGTGCCGAACAGGGTGGTGTCGGCCGGGCGGGTTGAATACGGCGCAGACCTCGGCGGGCGGGGTGAGGATGCTCGACTGCTCGCCGAGGGTGAGCACGTTCAAGGTCACGGCGTGACTCCGGCACTCTCCCGTGCCTGTGCGCACCCCAGTATCCGTTGACCACCGGGCTGCTCTGCCAGCGGCGAATATCGCGCCGAGCGGGCGCGGCAGTCGTTACCGTCGAGCTGCATGACGACGATCACCACCCGCACGGTCGAGTACCCGGCCGACAACCTGACGATGGTCGGACACCTCGCGCTTCCGGCCGGTGCCGGGCGCCGGCCCGCTGTTCTGATCGGGCCGGAGGGGGTGGGGCTCAGCGACGTCGAGCGCGGACGGGCCGAGGCTCTGGCCGAGCTGGGGTACGTGGCGCTCGCCTTCGACCTCCACGGCGGGCGCTATCTGGCGGACCCGGACGACATGGTGTCCCGCTGCATGCCTCTGCTCGCCGACCCCGAACGGCTGCGCGGAATCGGGCACGCCGCGCTCGACGTGTTGCACGCCGAACCACGGGCCGACCCTGACCGGACCGCCGCCATCGGCTACGGCACCGGGGGCGCGGTCGCCCTGGAGCTCGGCCGTGACGGCGTCGACCTGCGCGTGATCGGGACGGTCAACGCACTGACCACCGGTCGACCGGGCGAGGCGGCACGCCTTCGCTGTCCGGTGTGGGCCGGGGTGGGGTCGGAAGACCCCATCATGCCGCCCGCCCAACGGGACGCGTTCACCGCCGAGATGGAGGCCGCGGGCATCGACTGGCGGCTCGTGGTGTACGGGGGAGCCCTGCACGCCTTTCACCACCCACCGGTCGACCACGCCGTGCGCCCGGGCGTCGGCTACCACTCGCGGCACGCACAGCGAGCCTGGCGTGACGTCGTCGCCCTTCTCGCGGAGTGCCTGCCCGTCACGGAGTGATCGGGCCGTCGCGGGCCTGTGGGGTCTGCTGCTTCCGTTCGGAGGACGACATGTGGCCCGGCCGGCGAAGCAGACCGGTCGCTTCAATGCGCTCCTCGCGTCCTCCAGGTTCCTGTCCAAAGCCGCGGCTGGAGAGGCCCGCCGCCCGTTGGCCCGCCTCCGTGGGGCCTCCGCCGTGGGGCGGGAGCAAGGGCATCCTGCCGGGAGGGGCCGGTGCGGTCCGCTCTGCCGGCTGGTCCTGGTCGACGCCAACCTCGATCCGATCACGCCCGTCCCCGGGGCGGGCGGCAGCAGCGGCATCGCCGCGTACGGGGAGGAGGAGTTCCTGGCCGGTGGCTGGGAAGAGGTCCGGGACCGGGTGGGCCCCGGCTGGTGGTCCACCATGCGCCTCACCGGCCGCGAGGCCCTGCACCGTACGGCTGTCCATCTCGTCCGGGGACCGTTCCCACCATGCGGGAGCTGCTGGTGGAGCTGAGGATTCCCCGCACCTACCTGCTGCCCGAGGCGGACGGGCCGCTCCCGGGCGCCGAGGCGCTCGCCCGGGCCGGGGTGTCCGTCGTCCCCGTCCCGGACTGCGGCCACAACATCATGCTGGACAACCCGGAGGACTTCGTACGCGTCACGGCGGCAGCGCTCAGGTCTCCTCGGGGGCGGACGGCGTGACCCACTCGACGACCTGAACGATCACGCCCTTGGGGGCGGTGACCTGGAAGAGGCGTTCGCCCCGGGGCTCCTCGCGCAGCGGCAAGGCGACCTCCACGCCTTCGGAACGCAGCCGCTTCTCCTCGGCCTCCAGGCCGGTGGTCGTGAAGGTGAGCATCAGGTCCGAGGCGCGCTGATCGCGCTGGCCGGACGGCAGCACTTCGGTGCCCCGTGCCAGCAGGACGATGTCCACGGCTGCGTCGTCGCGCGTCAGGGAGGCGAACCCCTCGGCAGCCGCCTGCCCGGTGTAGCCGAGGTGCGTGGTGAAGAACCGCTGGGACGCGGCGATGTCGTCGACGGTGAGCGAGGCGGTGGACGCGGTGATCCGCAAGGTGTTCCTCCCTCACCGCCTTCGGCCTGCTGGAGTCTTCGCTCGCCGACTACGCACCCGCCTGATCCGAGAGCCTTCTCAGCGGGCTCACAGCCCGTGCCGAGGCCGGACACGGCTTCGGCGGCGATGGTGGACAGCGGGGACGACGCACCCCGCTGTCCGGCCCCGCTGACGGAAGGCACGCACGCGATGAGTAAGCCGAAACCCGGCATGACGCCCGAAGGTCCCGCCTATGAAGGGCGTCTGCTGCCGCATCCGGTGGAAGAGGTCGTCGACCAGGGCCTGGGGTTCGACCTCGGCACCCTGTACGCGCGCAGGAGGTTCCTGGGCTTCCTGGGCGGGGCCGGCGGTATGGCCGCCCTGGCGGCGTGCGGCTCGGGCGCCACGCCCGCGAGCCGCATCTCTGCCTCCGCCTCCTCTTCCTCCTCCGCGTCGACGGCCTCCTCGCTGACGGAGATCCCCGACGAGACCAACGGCCCCTACCCCGCGGACGGAACGAACGGAGTCAACGTCCTGGACGAGGACGGCATCGTCCGCCGGGACATCCGGTCCAGCTTCGGAGACGCCGGTGCGACGGCCCGGGGAATCCCCCTCACCTTCGAACTCACCGTGCTGGACATCGTCAAGGGCGGCGAGCCGATGGCCGGCGCGGCCGTCTACGCCTGGCAGTGCGACCGGGACGGCAAGTACTCCCTGTACTCCGAAGGGGTCGAGGGAGAGAACTATCTGCGCGGCGTACAAGTGGCGGACGGCCGGGGCCGGGTGACGTTCGTCAGCGTCTTCCCCGCCTGCTACCCGGGGCGCTGGCCGCATGTGCACTTCGAGGTGTACCCCGACCTCGACTCGGTCACCGACTACGACAAACGGCTGTCGACCTCGCAACTGGCGCTGCCCAAGAAGGCCTGCGACACCGTCTTCGCCACGGCCGGTTACGAGGCCTCTGTCGACAACCTCGCCCAGCTCACCCTCAAGACCGACAACGTCTTCGGCGACGACGGCGGTGTCCACCAGCTCGCCGCCACCACCGGATCCCCGAAAGCCGGCTATACGGCGACCCTCACCGTCCCCATCGACACCAGCACCGAGCCCGGAGGCAACGCTCCGGGAGGAGGCTCGGAAAGAGGCCCGGGAGGCGGGAGCGGGGGAGGTCCGGGAGGACAGCCGCCCAGCGGGGCGCCCCGCTGAACCCCGGGGCTGCCGTACGCAGCACAAAGGCGAGGAGACACCTCTCCTCGCCACTCTCAACTTATAGCGCACAGGGGGTCTTGCCGCAAGGCCCCGGACCGGGCGCAGAATGTCCGCCTATGCCACAGCCTGCGGAAGACACCTGGAATGACGACGTGCGCGACAAGAGGTTCGACGAGGGACACGAAGAGGTCAACGGCGTGAGCGGGCCGTACGTGCTCGGTCTCGGCGAGGTCGACGAGGATCAGGCCGGGCTCGTCGGCGGGAAGGCGGCCCATCTCGGCGCCCTCTCCCGGATCGACGGAGTCCGGGTGCCGGACGGTTTCTGCGTGACGACGGACGCCTTCCGGCGGGTCGGGGCGCGGGCTCCGGAAGTCGGCGCGCTGCTCGACCGGCTGGCGGGCGCCGACCCGGACGACCGGCAGGCGGTGCGGGAGCTCAGCGCGGAGGTCCGGCGGGCCGTCGAAGAGGCGGTGATCCCCGACGACCTCGCGGACGGGATCACCGGGGCGGTCGCCCGGTCCGGTGATGGGGCCGCGTACGCCGTACGGTCCAGCGCCACGGCGGAGGATCTCCCGACGGCCTCGTTCGCCGGGCAGCAGGACACGTACCTGAACGTCGTGGGGCCGGCGGCGGTCCTCCGGCACGTCAGCCGGTGCTGGGCCTCGCTGTTCACCGAACGCGCGGTGACCTACCGGCGGCGCAACGGCATCGACGACCGTACGGTCCACATGGCCGTGGTCGTCCAGCGCATGGTCTTCCCGGACGCGTCCGGGGTCCTGTTCACCGCCGACCCCGTCACGGGCAACCGCCGGACCGCCACCGTGGACGCGGGGTTCGGGCTCGGTGAGGCGCTGGTCTCCGGGCTGGTGAACCCGGACGTCTTCGCCGTGCGGGACGGCGAGGTCGTCGCCCGGACGATCGCCGTCAAGGAGCGTGCCGTTCACGCCCTGCCGGGCGGCGGTACGCGGGAGGTGGCGGTCGCACCGCAGCAGCGGGAGCGACCGGCGCTGACCGATGCGCAGGTGGTGGAGCTGGTACGGCTCGGGCGGCGGATCGAGGCCCGCTTCGGGTGTCCGCAGGACATCGAGTGGTGCCTGACCGACGACGGTTTCCGGATCGTGCAGAGCCGGCCGATCACGACGCTGTTCCCCGTCCCCGTCCCCGTCCCCGTTTCGGAGGTTGCGGAGGGCGGCCGGGCCCGGAGCGTCTACGTCTCCGTCGGCCACCAGCAGATGATGACCGACGCCATGAAACCGCTGGGCTGGTCCATGTGGCAGCGCACCGCCATGGTGCCGATGCACGAGGCCGGCGGGCGGCTGTTCGTCGACGTCACCCCGCGGCTCGCCTCGCCCGCGTCCCGCGCCGCTCTTCTGGACATCCTGGGCAAGGGCGACCCGCTGGTCAGGGACGCTCTGGAAACGGTGCTGGAGCGGGACGGGTTCGCTCCGCCGGTTCCGGACGCGGACCCCGTCGGCCCTCCGGCGGGCAGCCCGTCCGAGGCTTCGGTGACCGAGGTCGATCCGGCCGTCGTCGCGGAGCTGGTCGAACGCAGCGAGACGTCCCTCGCCGCCCTCGAACGCGACATCCGGACGAAGAGCGGCCCGGAGCTGTTCGACTTCCTGGCGGAGGCCTTCGAGGAGCACAAGCGCGTGCTCAGCGACCCGTTGAGCATCCAGGCGATCATGGCGGGGATGGAGGCCACATGGTGGCTGAACGACAAGCTGGGGGAGTGGCTGGGCGAGAAGAACGCGGCTGACACGCTCACGCTCTCCGCCCCCGGCAACATCACGTCCGAGATGGGGCTCGACCTGCTCGACGTGGCCGACGCGATCCGCCCCCACCCTGAGCTCGTGGCATTCCTGAACGGCGTAGACGTACAGCACGACGACTTCCTGGACGAGCTCGTGAAACTGCCCGGCGGCACCGGTGCGCGTGAAGCGATCGAGACGTACCTCGGCCGCTACGGCATGCGCTGCGTCGGCGAGATCGACATCACGCGGCCCCGGTGGAGTGAGCGCCCCGCCACACTGGTCCCGCCGATCCTCGACAACGTCCGGAACTTCGGGCCGGGCGCCGCCGAGCGTCGCTTCGAGCAGGGGCGGCAGAAGGCGCTCCAGGCCGAGCGGGACGTGCTGTCCCGGCTGCGGGCCCTGCCGGACGGGGAGCGGAAGGCCGACGAGACCAAGCGGATGATCGACCAGGTACGGGCGTTCGCCGGATACCGGGAGTACCCCAAGTACGGCATCGTGTGCCGCTATTTCCTCTACAAGCAGGCCCTGTTGGCGGAGGCGGGGCGGCTCGTGCGGGACGGTGTGCTCGCCGAGCCGGAGGACGTCTACTGCCTCACCTTCCAGGAGCTGGAGGACGTCGTCCGCTCCCGCCGGCTCGACGACCGGCTGATCGCACGGCGCAGGGAAGAGTTCCGCTCGTACGAGACGCTCACCCCGCCCCGGGTGCTGACCTCGGACGGCGATGCCGTCACCGGCTCGTACCGGCGTGACGACGTACCGGCGGGCGCACTTGCCGGTCTCGCGGTTTCCACCGGGAGCGTCGAGGGGCGGGCGCGCGTCATTCTCGACCTGGCCGACGCCGAGCTGGAGGAGGGCGACATCCTGGTCACGCGCTTCACCGACCCCAGCTGGTCCCCGCTGTTCGTCGGTGTCGCGGGCCTGGTGACGGAGGTGGGCGGCCTGATGACCCATGGTGCGGTGATCGCCCGCGAGTACGGACTGCCCGCCGTCGTCGGCGTGGACCGGGCCACCCGGCTGATCCGGGACGGACAGCGCATCCGCGTGCACGGAACGGACGGGTACGTCGAGATCCTGGGCTGACGCGGAGGGGGCACCCCTGGCCGGCGTGCCGACTACAGGCCCGCCGACCAGGGGTGCCCCGGGTGGACGCGGCCCAACAGCCCAGCCAGGCAAGCGAGTTGCTTCGGGCTCAGGTGCGGGACCGTTGCGTCGAAGTCCGCCTGATCCTTCGGGCGGGCGTGCTTGGCCTTGAACAGCAGGACCAGTTCGGGCGCCAGGTACGGAATGCCGTCCCGGGTGTGGTGGACGATTTCGCCGTACGGAAGCCGGATGCTCTCGTCGCGTCGGCAGATCCAGGTATCGCCGTCGTGCGGCTCGCGGAACACGTCCAGCAGATAGTCGCCAGTGGCCGGATCGCGGAGCCACGTCTGATGCACGGCGGCCAGCACGTCCGGCGCGGCGTCCTCCCAGATCCGGCCGCTGCCCGCCGCGTCGAAGACGTACCCGGGGAAGCGGCGGCGCACCTCGGGGAACCGCCCGGCCGGGACCGCGATCTCGATGTCCCCGTGCGCCCGGGTCTGCCCGCCGCGGAACAGGTCCAGCGCCCAGCCCGCGGCCACGTACCACGGGGCCCGGACGCCGGCCAGCCGCCGCGCCACCTCGTCCGGGGTCCAGCAGGACGCCCACCGGGAGTCGAGGGCCTCGATCTCGCGGGGCGACAATTCCGCACCGCCGTAAGGCAGTTGCCCATCGGTGCGAGGAGGCCGTCCTGCTTCGCCGCCCGGCGGTCGTCGCTCACTCATCGCTGAAAGCTATCAGCGCCCGCGTCGGACCGACCCCGAGGGCAAACAGGCGTGTGGACAAGGGACTTGCGGGCACCCGAACGACAGGCCGGTCACTTCGCGACCGGATCTCGGAGCGACTGACCCGAAGGAGCGAGAGATGACTACGCAGTACGGGAACCAGCCGACCGGACAGCAGCACCACGGCGCGCCCGAGGCCGGTGCCTCCGGCAACGTCTTCAGCATCATCGCGATCGTCCTGGGCGTGATCGGGTTCATCTTCCTGCCGATCGTCTTCGCGCTGGGCGGGCTGATCATGGCCATCATCGCCAAGACCGTCCGGCACGAGCGCCTCGCCACGATCGCCATCGTGGTCAGCGCCGTCGGACTGGTCGGCGGCATGGTCCTGGGTGCGGTCTTCGCGAGCATGTGAGCCCTGGGCCCGGGCCTTCCGGACGAGCCCCTGAGGCGGGCTGTACGGGGACTGAACTCCAAGGCGAGCCGTACGGCGCGTAAGCCGTGCGGCTCGCGGGGCGTGGAACTCAGGGGCGCGAGCCGTACGGGCCGCGGGGCCAGGAGCCAGGGCACGGGCGCGGGGCCAGGCACACGGGACATTTGGGCTGCTTCCGATGGGCGGGCAGACTGTGGGCGTTCTCCCCGGCCCCGCCCGGCCGCCGGGCCCCGCTCCGCTCCCCTTCAGGAATCGCCGTGTCCCACCCCTCCGCCGCCGTCCCGGCGGGCAGTGCTGCCGCCCCGCGCACCGGCGCGCACCGCTTCAGCGCCGTCATCAGCCGCATAGCCGAGGAGATGGCCGCCCGCGACGACCACGGCGCCCCCGCCGACTACATTCCGATGCTCGCGGGCGTCGACCCCCGGCGCTTCGGCATGGCCGTCGCCGAGCCGGACGGGACCGTGTACGGGGTCGGGGACTGGCGGCAGCCGTTCTCGACGCAGTCCATCTCCAAGGTGTTCGCCCTGGCCCTGGCGCTCTCCCTGGACGGTGAGCGGATCTGGCGGGGCGTGGGCCGCGAGCCGTCGGGCAACCCCTTCAACTCCCTGGTGCAGCTGGAGTACGAGAACGGGATCCCCCGCAACCCGTTCATCAACGCGGGCGCCCTGGTGGTGACCGACCGGCTCCAGGCGCTGACCGGGGACGCCGCCGGGCAGGTGCGGGAGCTGCTGCGTACGGAGAGCGGCAACCCCGCCATCGACTTCGTACCGGAGGTCGCCGGGTCCGAAGCGGCCCACGGCGACCGCAATGCCGCGCTGGCCCACTTCATGGCCTCCTACGGCAACATCACGCTCCCGGTGCCCGAACTGCTCTCCGCCTACTTCCGGCAGTGCTCCATCGAGGCGTCCTGTGCGGACCTGGCCCTCTCGGCCGGGTTCCTCGCCCGGCACGGCGTCCGGGCCGACGGGTCCGCGCTGCTGACCCGCAGCCAGGCCAAGCAGGTCAACGCGGTCATGCTCACCTGCGGTACGTACGACGCGGCCGGGGAGTTCGCCTACCGGGTGGGGCTGCCGGGCAAGAGCGGCGTCGGCGGCGGGATCATCGCCATCGTCCCCGGGGAGTGCACCCTGTGCGTGTGGAGCCCGGGGCTCGACCGGCGCGGCAACTCGGTGGCGGGCGTGGCGGCGCTCGACCGCTTCACCACGCTCACGGGTCTGTCCGTCTTCTGAGGTGCCGCCCCGGGGGTCTCGGGCCGGCGAGCCGCCGCCTCGGGGGGCTTCGGGCCGGGCCGTCACGCCCGCAGGGCGACCAGACGGTACAGCGGGTCCGGGCGGGCCGAGTCCTGCTCCGGCAGCGCGGCGAGCCGTCGGCACACCTCGGCCACCTCGTTCCGGGGCGCGCGCGTGCACCAGGGGATGAGTCCTGCCTCGATCACCTCGCGCCACTCGCGGGGGCTGCGACCCTGCCCGGTGCCGGGGAACGCCGTGCGGCCCGCCGTTCTCAGCCCTCGTTCCGACGCCCAGCGGTGTACCAGGGACGACCGGTCCGGCACGCGGGGTGCGTAGTGGCGACGCAGGTCCGCCGTGGCCCGGGCGACGTCACCGTCCTCCGCGAAGTACGCGTCGTTCTTGTCGACGGTGGTGATCAGCACCCCACCGGGCCGCAGCACCCTGGCCGCCTCGGCCAGCACGGGCAGGGGGTCCTCCAGCAGGTGCAGCAGCCAGACGATCACGACGGCATCGACCGCGTCCGCCGCGAAGGGCAGGCGGGTGGCGTCGCCGCGCACGACGCCTTCGGGCAGCCGTCGTGCCGCGAGGCCCAGCATCCCGGGCGAGCGGTCGACGCCCACGACCGTGCGCTCCGGACGCGACAGCCTCCGGGTCACGATGCCCGTGCCGCAAGCGATGTCCAGGACCACACAAGGCCCCTGAGGCAGAAGCCGTTCCACCGCCTCCGCCGCCGCCCGGGCCCTCGGTTCACCGCCGCGGGTCGCGTCGTAGCGCCGGGCCTCGTCGTCGTAATCGAGCACGCGCCCATCCTGACCCAACGCCCGCCTTCCGGCCCAGCCCTTCCGCAACTCCGAGACCGCCGTGAACGATCGGGCGGCCGGTGAACGGGGGTACGCGTGAGGGTCCGGGGCGGAAGCCGTCTCGGACCCTCACGGGGGCGCCTCTCCTGCTCTCAACGCTCGGCGGAGGAGGCCCCCAGCTGTTTGATCTTCTCGAACGGGTAGCCGCCGACGATCCCGATGATCAGGGCGTACCCGGCGAAGGCCACGAGTCCCCAGGTGGAGATCGCCCTGCCGCCGCCGCTCAGGATGACGATGCCCAGGGGCACCAGGGGCGCGGCCCCGAGGACGGCGACCCCGGTGCACCAGAACGCCACCAGGTCGTTCGCCCGCTTCCGCAGTGCGGGGTCCGCCTTCACCGCGGCCGGGACCTCGTACCCGACGGCGCCGTCGCAGACCTTGCCCCGGTAGCCGCAGCGGGCCGCCAGCGAGCTGACGACGACCAGCAGGAGGAAACAGCCGAAGAGGAACAGGTAGGCCATGTGCACCTCGCGCTCCGTCGTGCCCTGCCCAGGGGGTGTCTGAACGATTCCGCGCGGGCGGGCGACGCCCGGCACGGCGCCTCGCGGCGTTGCCGAAAGCCCCGGTAGCTCCGCACAGGGCGCTTTCCGTCGCCGGGCCTCTGGTCAGGAGGGCGGCGACGCGGAAACTTTCTCATCACGGGGGGAGGTGCGCAGAAGGCTGCTGGGAAGTGACAAGAGTCATCCGGGAACGAGGCAACCCGGATGCTTCACCTTCCGTCGAATGCCGGGGTCCGCCCCGCCGGCACGGTCCGGCCCGCCACCCGTCCGGCGTACGCGACAATGGAGCAATGACCACGCTCGCCCCCGCCCTCCCGCAGCTCCGTATCGGCCCGCACACCGTGCAGCCGCCGGTCGTGCTGGCCCCGATGGCCGGCATCACCAACGCCCCGTTCCGGACGCTGTGCCGGGAGTTCTCCGGGGGCAAGGGGCTGTTCGTCAGCGAGATGATCACCACGCGGGCGCTGGTCGAGCGCAACGAGAAGACCATGCAGCTCATCCACTTCGACGTGACCGAGACCCCGCGCTCGATCCAGCTGTACGGAGTGGACCCGGTCACCGTCGGCAAGGCCGTCCGCATGATCGTGGACGAGAATCTCGCCGATCACATCGACCTGAACTTCGGCTGCCCGGTCCCCAAGGTCACCCGCAAGGGCGGCGGCTCCGCGCTTCCGTACAAGCGGCCCCTGCTGCGGGCCATCCTCCGGGAGGCCGTCTCGGGCGCCGGCGACCTCCCCGTCACGATCAAGATGCGCAAGGGCATCGACGACGACCACCTCACCTTCCTCGACGCCGGGCGCATCGCCGTCGAGGAGGGGGTGACCGCCGTCGCTCTGCACGGGCGCACCACCGCCCAGCACTACGGCGGCACCGCCGACTGGGACGCCATCGCCCGGCTCAAGGAGCACGTCCCGGAGATCCCCGTCCTCGGCAACGGCGACATCTGGTGCGCCGACGACGCCCTGCGGATGATGCGCGAGACCGGCTGCGACGGGGTGGTCGTCGGGCGCGGCTGCCTCGGGCGGCCCTGGCTCTTCGCCGATCTGGTCAGTGCCATGGAGGGGCGCGGCGAACGGCACGCGCCCACCCTGCGCGAGGTCGCCGACGTCATGGTGCGCCATGCGACGCTGCTGGGGGAGTGGATCGGCGACGAGGCGCGGGGCGTCATCGACTTCCGCAAGCACGTCGCCTGGTATCTCAAGGGCTTCGCGGTCGGCTCCGAGATGCGCAAGAAGCTCGCCGTCACCTCCTCGCTGGAGGAGCTGGGCGGCCAGCTGCACGAGCTGGACCTCGACCAGCCCTGGCCCGACGGCGCCGACGGCCCCCGCGGACGGACCTCCGGCAACAACCGGGTCGTCCTGCCGGACGGCTGGCTCAAGGACCCGTACGACTGCTCGGGCGTCAGCGCCGACGCGGAGTCGGACACCTCCGGCGGCTGAAGCGGTACGGGGTGGCTCACCCCGCTACGCCCGGCCCCGCCCGCCGCTCCAACGGCGCCGCCGCCGCGCTGTTCATCACGTTGAAGACGACGCTGCCCGCCCGGTAGCGGTCGTCCGTCCACTCGATGGCCCGGCCCGCCGCCGTGTACGTCAGATGGCGCTGGCGCAGCAGCGGGCTGGCCCGGCGCACCCGCAGCAGCCGGGCGTCCTCGCTGCCCGCCGCCACCGCGTCGATCAGGTGCTCGCCGTAGTGCGCCACGATGTCCGCGCGCTCCGCGATGCTGTCCATGATCGAGACGCAGTCCTCGGGCAGCGCCCGGACCACCGGGGCCACCCAGTCCGCGTAGACCGTCCGCTCCACCATCACCGGCTCGCCGTCCAGGTGCCGCAGCCGCAGGACGTACAGGACCTCGCTGCCCGGCTCGGCGTCCAGGCGGGCCGCCTCCTCGTCGGTCGCGGGGCGCGTGGTGCGGGTCAGGATGCGGCTGGAGACGTCGCAGCCCATCGCCCGCGCCCACTGCGCGAAGCTGTTGAGCTGCCCGAAGCTCTGCCGGCGCTCCTGGCGCAGGACCACCCGCCGCGCCCCTTGCCGGGAGCCGATCAGGCCCTCGGAGGCCAGCAGCGCCACCGCCTGGCGGACCGTGCCGCGCGAGGCCCCCCACCGCGCGGCGAGGTCGCTCTCGGACGGCAGCCGGGAGCCCGGCGGGTGGACGCCGCTCCGGATCGCCTGTCGCAGCGCCTCGGCGATCTCCTCGTAGCGTGAACGGCCCACGCGCCCCCCGTCGGTCGACTGATGTGATCCGTGAGGTGAATCCGTTGATGTGGTCTGGTGATGTGGTCCGGTGGTGCGATCCGGTGGTGCGATCCGTTGACGTGCATCCTTGCTGTGCACAGCAAGGTGTTCGCGCCACGGGCCGGAAACTCACTCTAACGCCCCCTCAGAGCGTCACGGCGCACGGTTCCGTATCTACCACAACCCCGATATGACCGGCTTTCCTCTTCCTCGGCTCTTGCGGCACCGGTCATCGGACGTTAACTCCTCGGACACCTGGGCCGGGCGAACTGATGCCAGCTTGTATGAACAAGTGGCCCTCACTTCGCTCCCGGGAGACACACCGTGCGCAGAGCCCGACCCCGCCCCCGTACGCGCGCCAACGGCCGTGCCGTTGCCGCTCTCGCCCTCTCCACCGCCGCCCTCACCGCGCTCACCGCGTGCGGCGCCGCGCCCGAGGAGAAGGTCGCCACCGGGGTGAACGGGGTGAAGTCGACCGAGGCGACCTCGGTCGCCGACTTCGGCGGGATGGAGAAGCTGGTCGCCGCCGCCGAGAAGGAGGGCGAGCTGAACGTGATCGCCCTGCCGCCGGACTGGGCGAACTACGGCGAGATCATCAAGGCCTTCCAGGCCAAGTACAAGGTCAAGATCAAGAGCGAGACCCCGGACGCCTCCAGCTCCGACGAGATAGCCGCGGTCAAGTCCCGCAAGGGCCAGAAGCGCGCCCCCGACGTCCTCGACCTCGGCATCGCCTTCGCCCGCAGCGGCGCCGCCGAGAACCTCTTCGCCCCGTACAAGGTCGCCTCCTGGGGCCAGATCCCCGACAGCCAGAAGGACGCCGACGGCCGCTGGTACAACGACTACGGCGGCTACGTCTCCATCGGCTGCGACGCCGCCCGCATCACCACCTGCCCCGAGACCTTCGCCGATCTCCTGAAGCCCGAGTACAAGGGGAAGGTCGCGCTCAACGGCAACCCGACCAAGTCCGGCTCCGCGTTCGGCGGCGTGTACGCGGCCTCGCTCGCCAACAAGGGCTCGTTCGGCGACATCCAGCCCGGCATCGACTTCTTCGGCAAGCTGAAGAAGAGCGGCAACTTCATCCCCGTCGAGTCCACCCCGGCCACCGTCGAGAAGGGCGAGACGCCCATCAGCATCGACTGGGACTACCTGAACGCCGGGTACGCCGACCAGTTCAAGGGCAAGGGCGTCGACTGGAAGGTCTCCGTGCCGGCCGACGGCGTGTACGCCCAGTTCTACTCGCAGGCCATCAACAAGGACGCCCCGCACCCGGCCGCCGCCCGCCTGTGGATGGAGTACCTCTACAGCGCCGAGGGTCAGAACCTCTGGCTCAAGGGGTACGCCCGCCCCGTGCTGCTGCCCGCCATGACCGAGGAAGGCACCGCCGACAAGACCTTCGTCGCCAAGCTGCCGAAGGTCGAGGGCACCCCGTCCTTCCCCTCCTCCGAGGAGCTGGACCAGGCCAACGCCACCCTCGCCGAGAACTGGGACAAGGCCGTCTCCTGATGACCGTCCCGCACCCGTCCGCCGCCCCGGGTCCCGGGGCGGCCACCGCGCAGGGCGGCGGCCGTGCCCGCCGCCGCCCGTCCCGCGTCTGGCTCGGCGCGCTCCCGCTGTTCGTCTTCGCCGGGCTCTGCTTCGGACTGCCCGCCGGGGCCCTGCTGTACGGCGCGCTCACCCGCACCGATCCGGTCGCCGGGACCACCGAGTTCACCGGCGAGCACCTCTCGCGCTCGCTCCAGGGGCCCTACCTCACCTCGCTCACCGGCAGCGTCCAGCTCTCCGCGCTGACCGCCGGCCTCGCCACCGTGCTCGGGGTGCTCATCGCCCAGGCCGTCGTCACCTCCCGGCGCGGCACCCTGCGCGGCGCGGTGCTCACCGCCTCCGGGGTGCTCGCCAACTTCGGCGGGATCCCGCTCGCCTTCGCCTTCGTCGCGACCCTCGGCATCTCCGGGGTCGTCACGGAGCTCGGGCATCTGGACGCCCTCGGCTGGAACCTCTACTCCTTCACCGGGCTCACCGTCATCTACCTCTACTTCCTCGTCCCGCTGATGGTCCTCGTCGTCGTCCCCGCGCTTGACGGGCTGCGCCCGCAGTGGCGGGAGGCCGCGCTCAGCACCGGGGCCTCCACCCGGCAGTTCTGGCGCCACGTCGGCCTGCCCGTCCTCGCGCCCTCGCTGCTCGGCGGGTTCGTCCTGCTCTTCGGCAGTGCCTTCGCCGCGCACGCCACGGCCGCCGCCCTGGTCGGCGGCTCCGTCCCGCTGGTCACGCTGAAGATCGCCGACGCCCTCTCGGGCAACGTCCTGGTCGGCCAGGAGAACGTGGCCCTGGCGCTGAGCCTCGACATGATCGTGATCGCCGGACTGGTGATGGCCGTCTACCTGCCCCTCCAGCGACGGAGTTCCCGATGGCTGCGCTGACCCCTGTCTCCACGCCCCCTGTCTCCCCGGGAGCCGTGCCCGTTGCAGCCCGTCTGCGCCGGCCCCGCTACTGGCGCGGCGCCGTGCTCGCCGTCGCCGGGCTGTACTTCCTCACCCCGCTGATCTCCTCGTTCGTCTTCACCGTCCATGTGCCGGGGCAGGGCCTCACCTTCGCCGCGTACAGCGGGATCCTGTCGGCCGACGGCTTCACCGAGAGCCTCTTCCTCTCGCTCTCCCTCGCCGCCGCCACCATCGCGCTCGCCCTGCTGCTCGTCGTGCCCGCCCTGGTCGCGGTCCGGCTCGGGCCGCCCCGGCTGCGCGCGGTCGTCGAGATCGTCTGCATGCTGCCGCTGGTGGTGCCGCCGATCGCGCTGGTCACCGGGATCGCCACCGTGCTGCGCTGGGGCCCCGACCACTTCTCCCGCACCCCGCTCTATCAGACCTTCCTCGCCGTGCAGAACGAGTCGTTCCCGGTGGTGCTGGTCCTCGCCCACACCGTGCTGGCGCTGCCGTTCGTGCACCGCTCGCTGGACGCGGGGCTCCGCGCGGTCGACGTACCGACGCTGGTGGAGGCGGCCCGGAACTGCGGGGCCGGGCGGCTGTACGTCATCCTCCGCGTCATCCTGCCCAATCTGCGCTCCTCGCTCGCCGGGGCCTCCTTCCTCACCCTGGCCCTGGTGCTCGGCGAGTACACCGTCGCCTCGCTGCTGGGCTTCCGCCCGTTCGCGGTGTGGATCGTCTCCGTCTCCGGCGCCGAGGCCCGGATGTCGGTCGCGGTGTCCCTGCTCTCCCTGCTCATCACCTGGGCCCTGCTGCTCGTCCTCTCCCGCGCCGGAAGCGGCCCGTCCGCCGGTGTCCCGGCCGCCGGTTCCGCCTCGGGAGCCGCCGCCCCAGGGGCAACCGCCGCCTCCCGGCCCGCCACCACCGCGTCCGCCGCCCCCACCCCCGTACCCGGCAAGGAGTAGCCGCCCATGTCAGCCCTGCCCGTCCCGCCCACCGCGGCCGGCCGTCGCCCCGACGCGCCCCGGACCGCCGGGTCAGCGCCCTCCGCCGCCGGAGCCCGGGTCGAGTTCCGCTCGCTGCGCCGCGCGTTCGGCCCGACCGTGGCCCTCGACGGGCTCGACCTCACCGTCGAACCCGGCGAACTGCTCGCCCTCCTCGGCCCCTCCGGCTGCGGCAAGACCACCGCGCTGCGGGTGCTCGCCGGGTTCGAGCAGCCGGACTCCGGCGAGGTCCTGGTCGACGGCGAGGACATCACCCGCGTCCCCGCGAACCGGCGCGACGCCGGAATGGTCTTCCAGTCCTACAGCCTCTTCCCGCACCTGAACGCCCGCGACAACGTGGCCTTCGGGCCGCGCGTACGGAAGGTGTCCGCCGCCGAGCGGCACGCCACCGCCGCCGAACTCCTCGACCTGGTCGGGCTGCCCGACCACGGCGGCCGCTTCCCGCACCAGATGTCCGGCGGCCAGCAGCAGCGCGTCGCCCTGGCCCGCGCGCTCGCCCTGCGCCCCCGGGTGCTGCTGTTGGACGAGCCGCTCTCGGCACTCGATGCCAAGGTCCGGCTCACTCTCCGGGAGGAGATCCGCCGCCTTCAGCTCTCGCTCGGGATCACCACCATCTTCGTCACCCACGACCAGGAGGAGGCGCTCTCCATGGCCGACCGGGTCGCCGTCCTCAACGCGGGCCGCCTGGAGCAGTGCGCACCCCCGGCCGAGCTGTACGAACGCCCCGCCACCGCGTTCGTCGCCGAGTTCGTCGGCACCATGAACCGGCTGCCGGGCCGGCTGACCGGCACCGGTTCGGTCGAGGTCGCCGGCCGCACCCTGCCGGTTCTGCCGGCCGACGGCGAGGTCCCGGGCGGCAGCGGGCCCGTCGAGGTCCTGATCCGGCCCGAGGGCGTCCGCGTCGAGGCCGATCCCGAGGGCACGGCCACCGTCGTCTCCGCCTCGTTCCTCGGTTCGGTCACCCGGGTCCTGCTCGACCTCCCGGGCGGCGTCGCGGTCAAGGCCGACCTGGCGTCCCGGGACGCCGCCGACCTGCTGCCCGGCGTACGGGCCCGGGTCACGCCCGTACCGCGCCCGGTGCTGGTGGTCCCGGCGGGGCCGGCCCGTCCGGCGGGACCTGCCGGTTCTGCCGGACCCCCCGCCTCCGTGGGTTCCGCCGCACCCGCCGCGCCCGCCGCCGTCCGTGCGACGGACGAGCCGGCCGGGAAGGCGGCGACGGCATGAGCGCGCCCGCGCCCGCAGCCGTGCTGTTCGACATGGACGGCACCCTCGTCGACACCGAGGTCCTCTGGTGGGAGACGGCCCACGAGGTCGCCGCCGGACTCGGCCACCGGCTCACCGACGCGGACGCCCCCGAAGTCGTCGGCCGGGCCGTCGCGGACACCGCCGCTCATCTGATCGCGGTGACGGGCGGGACGGCGGACGAGCTGCCGGCCGTCGCCGCCGAGCTCACCGGCTCCTTTCACCGGAAGGTCGACGCGGGCGCCCCGCTGCGCCCCGGGGCCGCCGCCCTGTTGGCCTCGCTGGAGCGGCACCGGGTGCCGTTCGCCCTGGTCAGCGCCTCCCCCCGGAGCGTGGTGGACGCGGTGGTGACGGGGGCGCTGGCCAAGGCGCCCTTCGCGTTCACGCTCTCGGCCGACGACACCGTACGGACCAAGCCGCATCCCGACCCGTACATGGCGGCGGCGACCCGGTTCGGGGTCCCCGCCTCGGCCTGCGTCGCCGTCGAGGACTCCCCGGACGGCACCGCGTCCGCGCACGCCGCGGGGTGTGCCGTGCTGGTGGTGCCCTCGCTGCTGCCGGTCGATCCCGCGCGGGGAGGACCTTCGCCCGTAGCCTGGAAGAGGTGGATCTCGGGGTGCTCAGCGACTGCCTGAGGCGTCCCGAGGCGTCCGGATCCTGAAATCCGGGGTCCGAACGGAGCGTGATTCACGCCACCCTTGATCGGGGTTGCGCTCAGATGAGCGGAAAATGGATGACTGCACTTCTGGAAGACGTGGCACTCAGTGCCACCCTCGCGCCTTCGAGAAATGGACTCACCTGCTCCGCGTCTCGCTCAAATGAGCGGCTACGGTCAAGTTTCGGCCATGTCGCCTTCAGGAGGTGAAGGCAAGGATTCCTGCGCTCCGGCCGGGCGACCCTTTCGATCTGCTGGCGGACGGGTGGTTGCGGCCGCATGACGACCAAGTGGACGTACCCATACACCTTCGATCTGGGTATGTTCCTCGCCGTCAGGGCAGCCACCGCGTCCTCGAGGAGTCGAGACCCGTGTCGGAAAACAAAGATCCCCAGAAGTTCGTCTACGACTTCACCGAGGGCAACAAGGATCTGAAGGATCTTCTGGGCGGCAAGGGCGCCAACCTCGCCGAGATGACCAACCTCGGGTTGCCCGTCCCTCCGGGCTTCACGATCACCACCGAGGCGTGCAAGGTCTACCTGGAGAGCGGTGACGCGCCGACCGCGCTGCGCGACGAGGTGAGTGCGCACCTCAAGGCGCTGGAAGAGCGCATGGGCAAGCAGCTCGGCCAGGCCGACGACCCGCTGCTGGTCTCCGTCCGCTCCGGCGCCAAGTTCTCCATGCCGGGCATGATGGACACGGTCCTGAACATCGGTCTCTCCGACGCCTCGGTGGCCGGTCTCGCCACCCAGTCCGGCGACGAGCGCTTCGCCTGGGACTCCTACCGCCGCCTCATCCAGATGTTCGGCAAGACCGTCCTCGGGGTCGACGGCGAGCTCTTCGAGGAGGCTCTGGAGGCCGCCAAGCACGCGAAGAAGGTCACGGTCGACACCGACCTCGCCGCGGCCGACCTGAAGAAGCTGGTCAAGCAGTTCAAGAAGATCGTCGAGTCCGAGGCCGGACGCGAGTTCCCGCAGGACGCGCGCGAGCAGATGGACCTCGCCATAAACGCGGTCTTCGACTCGTGGAACACCGACCGGGCCAAGCTCTACCGCCGCCAGGAGCGCATCCCCGGCGACCTCGGCACGGCCGTCAACGTCTGCTCGATGGTCTTCGGCAACCTGGGCCCCGACTCCGGTACGGGCGTCGCCTTCACCCGCGACCCGGCCAGCGGCCACCAGGGCGTCTACGGCGACTACCTGCAGAACGCCCAGGGCGAGGACGTCGTCGCCGGTATCCGCAACACGGTGCCGCTCGCCGATCTGGAGTCGATCGACAAGAAGTCGTACGACCAGCTCATGCAGATCATGGAGACCCTGGAGAACCACTACAAGGATCTCTGCGACATCGAGTTCACCATCGAGCGCGGCCAGCTCTGGATGCTCCAGACCCGGGTCGGCAAGCGCACCGCCGGCGCCGCCTTCCGCATCGCCACCCAGCTCGTGGACCAGGGGCTGATCGACGAGGCCGAGGCCCTCCAGCGGGTCAACGGCGCCCAGCTCGCCCAGCTGATGTTCCCGCGCTTCGACATCGAGGCGAAGACCGAGCTGCTCGGCCGGGGCATCGCCGCCTCGCCCGGCGCCGCCGTGGGCAAGGCCGTCTTCGACTCGTACACCGCGATCAAGTGGTCCCGCTCCGGCGAGAAGGTCATCCTGATCCGCCGCGAGACCAACCCCGACGACCTCGAAGGCATGATCGCGGCCGAGGGCATCCTCACCTCGCGCGGCGGCAAGACCTCGCACGCCGCCGTCGTGGCGCGCGGCATGGGCAAGACCTGTGTCTGCGGCGCCGAGGACCTGGAGGTCGACACCAAGCGCCGCCGGATGACGGTCGGCGGCATCGTCATCGAGGAGGGCGACCTCGTCTCGATCGACGGCTCCACCGGCAAGGTCTACCGGGGCGAGGTACCCGTCGTACCGTCCCCGGTCGTCGAGTACTTCGAGGGCCGCATGCACGCAGGGGCCGACGACGCCGACGAGCTGGTCGCCGCCGTGCACCGGATCATGGCGTACGCGGACCGGGTGCGCCGGCTGCGCGTACGGGCCAACGCCGACAACGCCGAGGACGCCCTGCGGGCCCGCCGCTTCGGCGCCCAGGGCATCGGCCTGTGCCGCACCGAGCACATGTTCCTCGGTGAGCGCCGCGAGATGGTCGAGAAGCTGATCCTGGCGGACACCGACGAGGAGCGCGAGACCGCGCTCGCCGCTCTCCTCCCGCTCCAGAAGGCCGACTTCATCGAGCTGTTCGAATCGATGGACGGACTGCCCGTCACGGTCCGCCTCCTGGACCCGCCGCTGCACGAGTTCCTGCCCGACATCACCGAGCTGTCGGTGCGCGTCGCGCTCGCGGAGTCCCGCAAGGACGCCAACGAGAACGACCTGCGCCTCCTCCAGGCCGTGCACAAGCTGCACGAGCAGAACCCGATGCTGGGCCTGCGCGGCGTGCGCCTCGGCCTGGTCATCCCCGGTCTGTTCGCCATGCAGGTCCGGGCCATCGCCGAAGCCGCCGCCCACCGCAAGAACGCCAAGGGCGACCCGCGCGCCGAGATCATGATCCCGCTCGTCGGCACGGTCCAGGAGCTGGAGATCGTCCGCGAGGAGGCCGACCGGGTCATCGAGGAGGTCCAGGCCGCCACCGGCACCGACCTCAAGCTGACCATCGGCACCATGATCGAGCTGCCGCGCGCCGCGCTGACGGCCGGCCAGATCGCCGAGGCCGCGCAGTTCTTCTCCTTCGGCACGAACGACCTGACCCAGACGGTGTGGGGCTTCTCCCGCGACGACGTGGAGGCCTCGTTCTTCACCGCGTACCTGGAGAAGGGCATCTTCGGGGTCTCCCCGTTCGAGACGATCGACAAGGACGGCGTCGGCTCGCTGGTCCGCAGCGCCGTCGAGGCCGGCCGGGCCACCCGCCCGGACCTCAAGCTCGGCGTCTGCGGCGAGCACGGCGGCGACCCGGAGTCGGTGCACTTCTTCCACGAGGTGGGCCTGGACTACGTGTCCTGCTCGCCCTTCCGCATCCCGGTCGCCCGTCTCGAGGCCGGCCGGGCCGCAGCCGAGTCCCGGGGCAGTGACAGCCGCTGACCCGGACTCCCGGTCCGAGGTGCACGAACACCCCGGACCTCAGGGGCAGGGCTGCACGAACAGCCCTGCCCACCGACCAAGGCCGCCGAGCGGCCTGCCCCTCCGGGACCGCCCCGGAAGCCGAGCCCGGCCCTCACCGGGCGCACCGGCCCGGCGGCGGCCCCGGAGCACCGAGAAGCGGCGGCACCCTGTGCGGGGGTGCCGCCGCTTCGTGCATGACCTGCCTGATTGTGTCAAATAGCGCTCTGACCTGCGTAAATGCCCCTAGTCGTGCCCGATTGGGACCGATCAAGCCCGGTCATACTGTGCCCTCGTTGTGCCCTGCCGGTGCGACGGGGGCACTGTCACGCTCTGCTTCGGCCTTGACGATCCGTCGCACCTGCTGGCGGGTGTATCCCGTCGCCTCGCAGATGTCCTTCTGGGGCACGTCGTCGGCTGCAGCCTGCCGGATCGCTGCTGCCAGCTCTACGCGCAGGATCTCGGTCCTGGTCTCCGACTCTCTGAACCGGCCGGCCAGGTGCTCAAGGGATCGCTTGTCCATGACACTCAGTGTTCCATTAGCACTCATGGAACATGACGTTACTCGCGCTGCGCAGAGATTCATAGGTCAGTGGACGTTGACAAGGGAACACGATGTTCCCTACGGTGTTGCCACGACCTTCCGCAGAACGCGGAACGGCCCAACCCGGCGTTACGAGCGCCGAGAAGGGCCTAGGTCCCGCTCCTGACTAGAGGAGAAGACCATGCAGACCACGGTACCTGCCACCTTCAAGAACTCCGGTGCCCCCGTCGCCCCGCCGGCCGCCGAACCCCAGCTTCCGACCTGCGTCGACTGCGGCAGCAGCACGGGAACCCTCAAGCCCAACGGCGACCGCTACCCGTCCGGCGCCCAGAAGTTCGTCTGCGCCGTTGGCTGCACCTCCACCCCCGACGAGCTGTACGCCCTCTGGCAGGGCATGACGATCGGGGAGACCGCGGCCACCCCCCTCCCCAAGCTGCTGACCCTCCTCGGGGTCATCGTCGAGGAGGTCGAGCCCGAGGAACTGCCGATCGGGATCTACGCCACGTTCCACGGCCAGATCGGGGACGCCGACATCAAGCTGTCGCGGTCGCTGCCGCAGGTTGAGCGTGAGCCGATCGTCCGGGAGTTCCTGAACACCATCACCCCCGACCCCGCGACCCGCACCAAGGGGCCGCACCGGTACCGCGTCACCAAGCAGATCACCGGCACCATCGAGTGCTACGACTGGTGCAGCGAGCCGCACCACGAGCACACCGGCAACATCGAGAACATCGTTCACCAGAGCTCCCGCATCACGCTGGAGCTGCCGACCGAGAACGGCCCGATGGCGTTGCTGTACGCGCACATCGCGGTCGACCCGTTCGCGGTGGACGTGGTGCAGCGGGAGCCGCACATCGTCATCGACGACGAGCAGTCGCTGTACTTCCTGCCGCTGATGCAGTCGGTGGAGCTCGCGGACGAGGTGTCCGAGTTCGCTGTCGCCCTCCGCAACATGGCGGCGAAGGCGGCCGGCCGATGAGCGCCGACCGCCCCACGGTGGCCCCGGAGCCCCGCAGGAACGCGGACGGCACCGTCACCATCACCACCCTGGACGCCGGTGACGTCCGGATCGCCTGCCCGTCGTGGTGCTTCGTCGAGCACGGGTACACCGTGCCGCCGGCGAAGGTGCAGATCACCCACCGCAGCGAACCCGTCTGGGCGCTGGCCGACACCCCGGAGCACGGACCGACCAGCCTGGTGGAGGTGTCCCTGGTCCAGTGGCCGTACAGCGACCGTGACGCCGTGTTCCTCGGTGTCGAGACGGATGACGGCTTCCTGGAGGTCGGCCCGACCGGTGCACGTCGGATCGCCGCCGCCCTCCGGGTACAGGCCGCCCACATCGACGCGATGGCCGACCAGCTGGTCGCCCTCCGGGCCGGTGAGGGTCAGTGAGCAGCAAGTGGCCGATTCCCCGGCCGACGGAGAACGCGGCCCTGCGGTCCCTGGACCGCGCGTCGCTGGACCTTCCGGCCTTCCCCGCCATGTTCGCCGGTCTCCTCACCGCCACGGCGGTGGGGGACCGGCGGGGCGTCAACCTCCTCGGTCACCTCATCGCCCGTGTCGGCGGAGAGGTCACCCGATTCGATGATCAGGAAGAGGGGCAGTGATGAGCACCACCACGCAGCCCAAGCTGACCTGGGGGCAGGTGGCCATCCTTGTTGCGGCCTCCATCCCCATGGTCGCGGTCGGTGTCGCCGGCGGTGTCGGCACGTACACCAACATTTCCGGGAAGTACGGGTCCGGGACCGCGGTCGGTGCCCTGGCCGCCGGTGAGGGCGCAACCGCCGTCGCCGCCCTGGTCCTGCTGGTGACGACGATGCTCGGCCAGTCGTCACCCGTCATCGTCCGGGCCGCTCTGTGGCTGCTGCCCGCGTCGGCAGCTGTCATGGGGGCCACCGCCGCCAAGACCACGGGTGAGGCCATCGTCTACAGCCTCACCCCCCTGGCGATCACGGCGAGCGCGGAGGGTCTGGCGTTCCTGTCCCGCCGGGTCGTCGTGTATCGCACCGGGGTCGACATGGAGGTGCAGCGCCGCAACGCAGAGACGGTGCAGCAGCTGGCCTACCACCGGGCGCGGGCGGCGAACCACCCCAGCGACCGGGCCCGTAAGAGTTCGGAGCGGAAGTCGTGGCGCCTGGCGAAGCGGGTGGGTGTCGGTGACACGGAGCTCGGTGGCCAGCTGGTGCAGGTGCAGCGTGACCGGCTCACCGATGGGGCTAATGCGGCCCTGCTGGACATGCTCTCGGTGGACACCCCGCAGCTTGCCATCGAGACACGGGTTGAGCGGGTCGAGGTGCCCACCAGCACCCCCGACGAGGTGACCGGCACCCCCACTCCGGAGCTCGAACCGGCACCCGCCGCCCCGGCGGTGAAGCCGCTGGTCATCTGCGGTGACCGCCGGGTGTGGCACCTGGAGACACCCGACGTCGAAGAGGACGACGAGGTGACCGCCGACAGCGACGAGAGGTTGCCTGCCGAGGCCGCCGCGAATGTCATCCGGGCGGGGTTCGTTCTGGGCACCTCCGTGTCCGAGACGGCCCGCCAGGCCACCCGCAGCACCTCATGGGTGAAGAAGGTGTTCGCCCGTCTCGAAGAGGAGGCCCGCACTGCTGAGCAGGCCGAGCCCCCGGTGCGGTTGCTCCGGCCGGCGGTGTCGGAATGAGCGACTTCCAGAAGGCCAAGCAGGATGCGGTCGACGCCGCGGCGAACAGTGACCAGCTCGCACAGATTGTCGCCCTGCTCCAGGCGCAGCAGCTCGTCCCGCAGCAGCCGCCGACGCCCACGCCCGTCGCACCCCAGAGCAGTGGTGGGGCCGCGAAGTGGATCGGGATCGGGGTAGGCGGATCCATCTTCCTGATCACCGTGGCCCTGTCCGCTGTCGCCGTGGCCATCAGCGCGGCCGCCCTGACGGTCTGCCTCCTCGTCCTCCGCAGCATCTGGCAGGACGTCCGCAAGGGCCGCTGACGGCTGCCCGATCCGCCCGGAGTGTGACCGGGCGGTGAGGGGAGCCGGACAGCCCGGCATCCACCACGGAAGGACCCGCCATGAGCGACCAGAAGACCCCGCAGGAGATCGGCACCCACGCCCTGACCAAGGCCGTCGAGTACGCCGGCAAGGCCGACCGGCTCGCCAGCAGCAGCTTCACCAGCGCCTCGCAGAACTCCGAGCACATCGCGATCTACGGCGGACTCGCCACCGTGTACGCCGACATCGCCAAGGCCGCCGCCGCCCTCACCGCCGACACCGTCTGACCAGGAAGGAAACCCCATGTACTCGTACACCCGAGCCGAGTCCCGCGAACGCGGGCGGCTGTTCCGCAAGGGCTTCCGCCAGGCCCTCGCCGACAACGTCGACCCGCAGCTGCGGCAGCGCATCGACCGCATCGACAAGTCCGCCGCCGAGCGCGGCGAGCGGGAGCTCAACGCCCTGTACGACACCCGCGGCAACGACCGGCAGGCCGTCGCACAGGCCAAGGCCGCCGTGCGCACCGCGTCCCGTGAGGAGAAGGCCGCGGCCCGACAGGCGCTGCGGGACGCCGAACAGCAGCTCAAGCGGTCCGAGCGGGCCGTGAACAAGGCCGAGCGCTTCTAGCTACACCACGGGGCGGCCGCCAATCCGCCAAGACAACCGGCCGCCCCGTGCCACCCGCCACTCAGCAGAGAGCAGGAGACCCCATCATGTCGGAAACGATCCCCCGCCCGATCAACGGGCACACCCTCACCAAGCTGCACCCCATCCCGCCCGAGACCCTCGGTGCGGAGCCCGCGGCCCTGGTCGAAGAGGCGGACGTCGTCGAGGCGGTTGACCGCCCGGACAACCCGTTGGCCGACTGGCTGACCGTGCCCGACGCCCCCGTCCTCCCGGCGTGGGCCCGGTCGGCGGCCTCCATCAAGGCGAACGTCACGGCGTTCGTCCGGCTGTCGTGGTGGCAGGCCCGGTACCACGGCATCCGCACCCCCAAGTACCTCGTGAAGACGCTCCTGCTCGCCGCCCGCGGCTTCTACCGGGCCACCGTGGGACTCTGGCCGACCCTGTCCGCGCAGGACCACAGCGCCACCGTGAAAGCGCTCCGCGCGCAGGTGAAGGCCAAGCCCGAGGATGTCGACCTGGCGCTGCGGTTGCAGATGGCCCATGCGGAGCGCACCCGGACCAGGCGCTGGCGATTCGGCGCGGCCGCGGTCGGTGTCGCCGCCGCCACCATCGGCATCATGCTTGCCGACCCGCTGGTGCAGACCGGTATGGCCACCGCCGTGGTCACCCCGCTCGCCTACCTCGGCCGGGGCAAGACCACGCAGCTCCTGGACCAGGGGGCGCCGCCGCTGCGGGTGGACATGTCCGCGCAGCAGCTCAACGACGCGTTGCGTGCCGCCGGCCTCCTGAAAAGCGGCCGGGGCGACGAGGACGGGCCGCGGGTCACGTGCACGATGGGCCCGGTTCGTGACGGCCGTGGCTGGGCGGTGATCTTCGACCTTCCCCGGGGGGGCGGGAAGACCGCGTCCGACGTGTTGGCGAAGCGGGAAGTCATCGCGCAGGAACTCGGGGTCGATGAGATTCAGGTCATCATGTCCCGCGTCCGCGCGGCCAAGGGCGGCAACGCCGGCCGAGTGTCCATGTGGGTGGCCGACGACGACCCGTACCTCGGTGCGCCGAACCCCTCCCCGCTCGCCAAGGCCGAGACGTTCTCCATCTGGGACCCGATCCCGTTCGGGCAGGACGCCCGCGGCAACCGCATCGAAGTGCCGGTCATGTGGCAGTCGATGTTCTTCGGCGGGCTGCCCCGGCGCGGGAAGACGTTCACGCAGCGCCTCATGACCGCGGCCGGGCTGCTCGACGCCTACGTGCGGCACTACATCGCGGACGGCAAAGGCGGCGCCGACTGGATGCCGATGCGGGCCGTCGCGCACCGACTCGTCATGGGCGCCGAGGACGACGCGATCGAGGCGCTGAAAGCGATGCTGACCGAGCTCCTCATCGAGATGGAACGACGGTTCGCGATCCTGCGGGAGCTCCCCACCAGCATCTGCCCCGAGGGCAAGCTCACCCCGGAGTTGATGCGGCTGAAGAACATGCCGGTCATCTTCGTGACGATCGACGAGCTACAGGAATACTTCACCGCGATGGAGAAGGAGGACCGGGAGCAGGTCATCAACGACCTGTGCCGCATCGCCCGCCGCGGCCCGGCCGCCGGATTCGTATGCAACTTCGCTTCCCAGCGCCCGGATGCTGAGTCCGTCCCGACGAAGCTGCGGGAGATCATCACCCTGCGGTACTCGACACAGGTGGTCGACAAGGCCAGCAGCGACATGGTTCTCGGGAAGGGCAAGGCAGCCCAAGGGGCCGACGCCTCCGTCCTGTCCGAGGACCATGTCGGTACGGGTGTGCTGGTCACGGGGCCCGCGTCCTACGTCACCGTGCGGGCCGACTACCTCGACGGCCCCGGGTTCGCGAAGCTGTGCGCTGCGGGCCGCGCGCTGCGGCAGGCCGCCGGCCAGCTGACAGGGGACGCGGTCGGCGATGTGACCGCCGCTGCGGACGCGGCCGGGTTCAAGCTCGCCCCGATCCTGTCCGACGTCCTGGAGGTGATGCGGCACGCCCCGCGCATGTTCACCGACGACCTCCTCGCCGGACTCGTCAACATCGACGAGGACACCTACGGCGACTTCAACGCGGAGCGCCTGGCCGCCGAGCTCGAAGCGGCCGGAGTGAAGCGCATCAGCAAGCAAGTCAAGATCGGCGGGAAGTCTCTCGCCGGTTACCAGAAGCGCGACATCGAGGCCGCCGTGCCCGCCGAGATCCTCCTCGACCCCAACGCGAAGTAGAGGGGGACCCCTCTACCCGCCCCCCGGAACGGCCCCCGCAACCGACGCTCCCTGTGCCTCTGTGAGGGGCCGGAAGGTAGCGGGGGCCCTTTACCCGGGTCATGGGGGCGGTAGAGGGCTGTGACCTGCAAGGTAACGCCGGTAGAGGGGTGTTGGATCACCCCCGGACAATCCACCTGGAGACCTGTTGAAGACCACCGAGCCCACCTCGTTGGACGAGCACCTTGACCGGCTGCTCGCCCTCGAAGAGTCGGCGGACCACATCCACGGATGGCACCCCACCCTCATGCCGGGGATGCTCCAGACCGCCGACTACGCCCGCGCCGCCATCACCACCGCAGCGCCCGCCCTGCCCCCTCACGACGTCGAGAAGCGGGCCACCGGCCGAACCGTGCGCATCGACACCCTGGGGCGCGCAGCGGGCCGCACAGCCCGATTCGTCATCGGGGAGAGCGTCCTCACTCAGCCTGTCGGCGGGCCGGCCACCCTCGCCGCACAGCTCGACCACCTCATGACGCTCCTCGCCCTGCGCCCCACCCTCGAAGTGCGGGTCCTGCCCCGAGGGGAGGGGCACCCGGGGCTCGCCGGGGCGTTCACCGTCTACCGGTCGCGCCCGGGGCGCAGCGTCCTCGTGGAGAACCTGGCAGGCACGACGGTCATCAACCGCCCGGAAAGCGCCCTGTCGTTCATCCACGCCAGCGACAATGTGGGGGAACGGGCGGCAAGCCCGGTGGACTCGCTTCGGATGATCGAAGCCGCGAGAAGGCGACTTACCCATGCGTGACGACGAACTGACCTGGCAGCTGTCCAGCTACACGGATTCGGCGGCGTGCGTCGAGGTTGCTCGCCCGGCCGGCGAAGTCCTGGTGCGGGACTCCAAGCGGCGCACCGGGCCCCGCATCAGCGTGGAGCCGGCCGCGTTCGCCGACCTGGTCGACTGGGCCAAGAGCCACCAGGTGTGACCGGCAAGCTGGATAACATCCAGCTTGGTCAGAACCTCGTGTATAACATCAACGAAGTTCAGCGCCCCTGTCCCGCCATCACCGGCCGGGCAGGGGCGCTTTCGTATGTCTGGGCACAGCCACAACCACGGGCATAGCGGGAGGCGGGAGACCACCGCGGCCCGGCACCCCGTCCACCGCTATGCCCGTCCAACGTCACCACGAAAGGGCCCGCGCCGGCTGCTCCGGCGCGGGCCCTGAAGGAAGGTCAAACAGGTACAACGCGGACCAGGGGAAGGATCCCCGTGGTCACCGTCCCCCGACCGGAGACGTGTACAGGCTCCGTTCGGCTACGAGTCTGGGGAATTTGGATCTTGGCTAGTAGGTCTTGATTCGCCGCCCCCGACGCTCCGACGGGATATCGGACTGAGGCCGCTTAGGGGCCCCGCCAATCGCCGGAAGCAGCCCCGTGTACGGGATCGGATCCGGCAACGGACGTTCCGGCGGCAACAGCACCGGCTGCCCTGACAGCCAGGCATCCTTAGCAATCTGCCAATCCATGGTGGCCAGGTACCACTCGACGTAGGACGGATCGGGGTGATCGGCCGGGGCCGGCGGTCGCCAATCTCGCCAGTCAAACCGGGCCAGGCACTCAGGCATCTGCGCTTCGCTCCGGCTTCTCCGGCGACTCACGACGCATCACCCCGGAAGGCCTGCCGGTAGTCCTGCATCGACGCCGGCTCCGAGTAGGCGCGGCCCCCATGCCAGCGAGTCAGCGCAGCGGTACGCCCCCTCTCCGACGACGTCGACCGCTCCCCGCTCTCCTCGCCCGGCCTGGTCGCCCCCAGCTGTCGCAAGATCCGCGACAGCGCCAAGCGGTGCCCCCGGATCTCCCGGATCAGCGGGTTCGCGACCGGCTGCCCGCGTGAACCCTTCGACAACAGCTCGCCCGCGTTCAGGGCCGCGGTCATCGTGTCGATCTCATCCGCCAGACAGCACGCTTCCTCAAGCAACAGCAGCTCGTCAGGGTCGTGCTCAAGGTCAGCAGTGACGTCCTGCCACAGCTTCAGCCCCCGCTCTCCGAGCCCGTCAGGGGGCGGTTGCGGGGTGTTCTCGTCGTCAGTCACGGTCTGCCTCCCTGGTAAATCCAACGTTCCTGCGTCGCATCGGTTGGCGAGAGCTATACGCCCCGATCCCTGAGAGATCCCGGGGGGCGGGGTCATAGCCCAGGGTGTTCGTCCTGGTTTGTGTTGCGGTCCGGTCTGCCGCGAGCAGACCGGACCGCGGGTCGGCGCTGGTGATCGTCATGGCGGTAACCCGTTCACCATGGGTTCGCAGCAGGATTCGTCCTACTGCTGCGATGCCGTTGACGCCGACGTTCATGGGGTCACGCAGCCCTGAGTACCTGGTCGACCGCTGCCTCTGCTGCTCTGCGTGTGTGCGCTTCACCCTTGGCTGCTACCGCGTCGTACCAGCGCTGCATGGCTGCTGCCCTGTCCTGTACCTCACCTGGTGTGGCGAGCAGCAGCGTCACGTGCTCGGAGCGTGCGAGGTGGAGCCATCGGCTGACTGGCTGGCTCTTGAGGTCTCGCCAGATGCGGAGGTCTGGGCCGATGCCGTCGCGCAGCTGGTTGTCGAGGACTGCGTCACGCGTGGGTTCGGGGAGCTTGGCTACGGCGTACAGCTGGTTGTCCTTGCCCCCGTCGTGGCCGGCGACCCGTGCCATGTCCTGCCTGTCACGCACGAGCTGGTCGAGTTGGTGTGCTGCTGACTCGGCCTTCTCCCATGCTGCGCTGATCTTCGGGTCGTTCCAGTCGAGGGCGCTGACCCGCAGATCCTGGGGCAGCTTCTTCGCCTGCTGGGTGAGCGCCTTCACCAGGTTGTTGAACTCGGGCTGGAGACTGACGATCCACCCGTCGACAACTGAGCGCACGGCCTGGTTGTAGGCGGTGGTCAGCGGCTGCCGGTAGTCGGATGCCACAGCCCGGATGGACTCGGCCCGCCGCTTGGCTGCGGCCTGGTCCTCGATGAGCTGCCGCAGTTCCTCCGGCGTGCTGGGCATGTCGGTGACGGTGGGCCGCTCGGGGGCCGGTTCGTGCCCGGCGTTGACGATGACCTCGTACATGTCGGCTGCGGCGTCGACTTCCGGGGGGACGGGAAGGCCGCGCCGGCGGGCGGCCTTCACCGCCAGTTCGGCGTCACGGGTGTCGGTTCCGAACATCAGGCGACCTCCGGCCCTTCTTCGGCGGCCCGGGTGATCTCGTGGTCCTTCATGCCTTCGAGGACACCGGGGAGCGGCGGGGCGTACTGCATGGCGGTCTCCATGCGCCACTGCAGGTTGTCGGTGTCGGGCATCTGCATCAGCTCGATGAGCGGCTGCATGTAGGCGTTGTTGGAGCCGTCCGCGTTCCAGGTGTCGACGACGTCGTGCCACCCGTTCTCGAAGGCCTTCGCGGCGATGGCCCGTGCGAGGTGGGTGTCGCCGTCGAACTGGGCGTTGCGGATCGCTTCGGTGGCTTCGTGGTGGTCCTGGATGCCTGCGGCCTGCTGCCGGGCCTGGCGCCGGGCCATGGCGGTCATGGGGTCGGCGGCGTTGTCGGAGCCGAACGCCTTCCGGGCCAGGGCCTGCTTGTGCTGCCGGACCATGTCGACGTGCTGTTCGAGGAGCTGCTGTGTGGTAGCGCGGGCCGGCTTGTAGACGCGGGCCGCGGCGGACCGCTTCGCTTCCAGGGTGAGTTCCTGGCGCTGGCCGATGCGGTCGATCTGCTGCTGGGCGTTCTGCCGGACCTGTTCGGCTTTGGCCCGGTGGGCGTCCATCTGCTTCTGGAAGTCGGTGGTGTTCTGTTCGTCGGTGCGCTGGAACCGGCGCTGGAACTCTGCGGGGCTGGTCATGGTCAGGCTCCTTAACTGATTGTGATCGTGTCGAGGTTGGGTGAGAAGTTCCGGCCCTCTGTTGGGCCCAAGTGCGTACCCCCCTCGGGAGAGGGGATGGAACGGCGCTTGACCTGCCGATTTGCAAGATCGCTAGGGGGTACGCGGGGTTGCGTACCCCCTAGCTGTGGACCCGAGGGGGTACGCAGTGCTGCGTACCCCTGCCGCACACTCGCTGACCTGCACCGATACCGCCCGGGGGTGGGGGTACGCAGTTGAGGTGAAGTGAGGGAGTGTTCTTCTGCGGCTCGGGTCGTCATGTCACTCTCCGTCTTCAGCGTCTGTGGCGAAGACGTCCGGGTTGAAGACGTACATGCGGACCTTGGAGCCGTTGAGCTTCCGCCCGAGCAGGTACGGCGGCCGGTAGGAAGGGCTCTCGATGAGCGCCCCGCTTTCCCGCCAGCTCGGGATGACCGAGTCCAGTTCGTAGCCGGCCTTCTTGAGGACTTCCTTCATCCGCTCCGGAAGGAGAGCCATCGTCGACCGTTCGTCGACCGTGATCTCCCTGCCGATCCACCCACCGAACGGCGGGTCGTTCTCCGTGTACGGGCTCCACATCTCCCGGCGGTGTGAGGCGATGTACTCCCGGACGATGTCGAGTGCCATCTCGCCCCGGTTGTCGGTCTGGTCGGCGGTGGCGAACAGGCGCCGCCACACGGCCATCTCCGGGGCCGGGAAAGGCACGATGCCCCACTGGTGGGAGAGTTCGGCGGCAAGCGCCAGGCAGGCCACGAACGGCGCCCGCCGGGCTGACATGTCGCTCTCGTACCGGTGGTCCGCCGTCAACTCCTTGTGGCGGTCGACGATCGCGCGCTTACCCCCGTCGGCCAGGACGTCGAGCAGCTGCTCGACGTACCGCGGTCCGGCGGTACCGAAGTTCTCGGCCGTCCCGTCCCGCACCTCGATGGCTGCTGCTGCCGACTCCGGTCCGTCCGTACCGAACGGGGCTTCCTTGACGCTCAGGACGCGCGCCCCGGCCCCCTGGTCGGTGGTGAACGTGAGCACCGACTGTTCGCCGGTAGACACGACGACCGTCCGCCAGGGGAGCCCGGACGGCCACCCGCCACCGCGGGCCGCCCCGTGGTTCTTCGGGATGGCGTACAGCAGTCCGTGGACCATCTCCGGGTTTTGGACGAGTTTGGTCTCGTCGAAGACGACCGGCAGGCCGTTGACGAGGTTCAGGCGCTTCTCAGCGGCCAGCATCGTGGTTCGCCACGAGTAGAGACCGTCCGCCTTCTCGCTCGGGTCGGCCCACGCGCTCATCCCGCCGGCTGCCGCTGTCGTCTTGCCCCGAGTGGAGCGCCCGCAGATGTCGACCGCGAACGAGTTCACCCCGACGATCTGCAACAGCGGTGCGGCCAGGCAGGCGTAGAGCGCCATCTGCGCGGCCGGGTAGGACTCCATGCGCTTGATGGCGGCCTGCCAACCTGCGAATGTTCCCGCCGGCTGATGTGCGGCAAGCGCGGGCTTCTGCTCGTCGAACTTCACCTCCACCTTGTGCGGGGTGTCCTGCGCGGTGACGAACGTTCCATCTGCCTGCCAGCCCAGTTGGCGGGCCAGGTGGACGCGCGGGATCTTTCCCTGGTTGATGGACTCGAACGCGGCGAGGTACCGCTCGACGAGACGTGCGTCTCCCTCGATCACGGGCAGGCCGGCGTCGCCCAGGGTGGCCACCAGGACCCGGCCCCTGCGGACGACGTTGCGGGGCACGATGCGGGTGACGACACGGCCGCGGTCGACCCACGCCAACTCGACGGCCTGGTCCCCGATCGGGTCGACGTACACCGAGCTGACGACCAGCGGTGCCCACGCAACCCGCACGTCGACGAACGTGTCCTTGGCGATCTGCTTCTCGACCCACACTCCGCCGTAGCTGATGGTGTAGCCGGTCGGCATCCGGACCCCTTCGGGAACAAGGCGGTGATCGCTCCATTCCTCGGTGGCCTTCTCCTGGCCCGCGTCTGCGCGGTCGGTGTCGGTCGTGTTGTCGTTGCTCACGCCGTCACCCCCGATCGCCGGGCGGAAGCCACGGTCCGGGCTGCTTCACCTGCGGTGAGTCCCTGCCTGACAGCCGCCTCGATGAGAGCGGCCTCAACCTCGGTGGCGCCCATATGCCCGTCATCAACGTGAGCCCACGCCTTAGCCGCAGCCCAGTACAGACGGTCGTTACGGGTGCCCTGGGGTGCGTTGAGGACGACCTTCACCAGACCGTCCAGGGCGCGGCTTGCTGTGACGGGCGACGGGTCGGCCCGGGGAATCCTCCGGGTGACCGGCTTGGGCAGCATGAGCGTGAGCAGCTGCCCGGGTACCGGCTGGACCCCGACTTCACCGAGCTTGGGGTGAAGCGCGTATTCGCCGGCCTTTCCGGTGCTGCCGGGGCCGACCAGGTACCCGCCGGTTCCCCGCACGTCGATGCCGGGGCCGAGTCGACCGGCCGAGTTCGGCACGGTCACCCCTTCTGGGATCGACAGCCACAGATGGAAGCCGCCGGAGGGGGTGCAGACGGTCATGGTCTGCGGGATGTGGAACCCGTGCTTGGCGGCCAGTTGGTTGACGGTTTCGACGCCGTTGACGCCGTTCTTCCGGTCGAGGTCGAGGCCGACCATCCGGCCGCCGCACGCAACCCCGTATCCGGTCGCGCGGGGCGACAGGTCAAAGAGATGACGGGCATAGGCGGGGTCGGTGGTGGCGTCGTGGACGCCGTGTCCGGGCTTGCCGCACTGCCCTCTGCAGCTGTGCCCCTTGTCGTGGGGGGACTTGATGGAAGGGGTCTTGTAGATGGACAGGGGGAACGCCTTGTAGCCCTGCTCGATGGCGTACAGGGCGCTGCGGAGCGCCTTCTCCCAGGGAGTCATGCGGCCCTCCCTCGTCGGGGTTCGAGCAGGTAGTGCGCCCCGCAGGGTGCGACCTTCTCGCCGAGGGATACGTGCCGGTGCCAGTTGTGGCACTGGGGGCATCGGGCGGCAAACTCGGTTCGCCCTGCGGTGGCGACGATGACGGGGCGGGCGACCAGCGGTACAGTGGGGGCTGGTCCACCACCAAGGACTTCTTGAAAAGCCGCGCCTAGGGAGCGCGGCTTTTCTGTGTTCTGGGTCATGCGGCGTTCCGCCCTCCGGCCTGGTCGGCGTCGTAGGCCTCGATGTCGTCCCAGCGGGCTCGCAGGTGCTTGCCCACGCGGAACATCAGCGGCCCGACGCAGGTCTGCGTCTGATGCCAGTAGCGAACGGTCTTCACCGGAACCCCGTAGTGCTCGGCAAGCTCAGGCGTGGTGGCGAGGGGGCGTCGTGTCGACGGAAGTGATCCCCGCTTCATCTCAGGTCCTTCCTGCGCGCTCAAATGTTCTCTCAAGTAACAACAGGATCCATGAAGGACCTGTTGGATCTGATCGTGCCGCACGGTGGCGTGTTACGCAAGCGACCCTTATTGTTCTTTCATGGATCATTCAGAGCGAGCCCCAGTCACGGTCATCGCCAGGCGCGTCCGCGAGATGCGCAAACGAAAGGACATGACTGCGCAGCAACTTGCCGACGGACTGAAGGACCAAGACTTGGAGTGGGACCGGCAGACCGTGACCAAATTGGAGACGGGCCGCCGCCAGAACGTCTCCGTGGTCGAGCTTCTAGCTCTAGCCCGCGTTCTCGATGTTGCGCCGATCCACCTGCTTGTTCCCCTTGCCGACGACCGTCCCTACCAGGTGACGCCGAGCGAGGCCCACCCCGCTGGCCGAGTCAGGGCATGGGTGCGAGGTGAAGCGCCTCTCCCGGGGACTGATCAGCGGATCTTCCGCAGTGAGGCGCCAGAGGCTGAATGGAGCGACCCGGACCTGCCAGAGCAGGCGCAGGGGGAGAACGAAGCGTCCCGGCACCTCATGGCGGGCGTAGGGGCAGCTCGTCATGCCGGACTGTCCGAGGACCAGGTTGTCGACTGGATCCGGCGGGCCTGGCGCCTGTCGGACACGTTGGAGGGTGGCAGCAATGGCGAAGGTGTATGACCGCTGGCACCTGTCCCGTCCGCCGGTGGACGCTGAGCGGTGCGAGGAGCACAGCACCAAGACGGCCGACGTATACCCAGGGGCCGACCATGGCCAGGGCAAGCGCTGGCAGGTCCGCTACCGAGACCTATCGGGCAAGCAGTGCAAGGAGAACTTCGACAAGCGCACGGCCGCAGACTCGCGCGCCGCGAAGGTCAAGGCCGAGCTCGACGGCGGCACGTTCGTTAACCGGGAGCTCGGCAAGCAGACCTTTAAGGCCATTGCCGAGCGCTGGCAGGGAACGGCCGTCCATCGGGAGCGGACCGAGACGAACGTCGAACGGGCCCTCCGGCTGCACGTCCTGCCAACCTTCGGGAGCCGACGGATCGGCAGTATCCAGCGCGCGGACGGACGGGCATGGATCAAGGATCGGTCGGCGGTCATCGCCCCGTCGACGTTCGCCACACCCTGGAACGTGTGCACCAGCATCCTGAAGATGGCCCACCAGGAAGGGATCATCCCGAAGTACCCGTGGGAGGGCTTGAAGCCCCCTGAGGTCTTCTATCCGGAGATCCACCCTCTCCACCCGGATGCAGTGAAGGCCCTGATCGTCACGGCGTCCCCGCGGTACCGGGCCTTGGTGAGGCAGGCCGCTTCGACAGGGCTCCGGCAAGGGGAGCTGTTCGGGCTGGAAGACTCGGAGCCGGCGGAGACTGTGGCCGTCGAGCAACAGCTGATCGGCCCCGACAAGGGCGTGCCGTACCTCGGTGAAGCGAAGACCAAGCAGAGCTGCCGGACCGTTCCCCAGGGAGCCTCTGTCGTGGACGAGCTCAAGCGGCATCGTGAGGAGTTCCCGCCGCAGCTGGTCTACATCGAGGACCGGACGAACCCCCGGAAGCCTGTGTGGCGCCATGCCCGGCTGCTCTACACCAGCGAGACCAACGGCCCTATTCGGCGCGGGAGTTGGTCCAAAGTTTGGGCAACTAACGTCAAGCGTGCGAATGCCTACTTGGAGAAGTCCGGAAGTAAGGTACGCGTCCCCAAGGATGCGACTCTGCACGACCTGAGGCACTTCTATGCGTCGGTGCTCATCAAGAACGGGGCGACCCCGAAGCAGGTTCAGATGAGGCTCGGTCACGCTAAGCCATCAATCACGCTGAACGTCTATACCCACCTGTGGGAGGCGGAGGAGGACCGGACGGCCGACATGATGGAGTCCGCTCTCGCAGATGTGCCCTCGTAGTGCCCTCGGGTCATGAAAAATGGCCCGCGCCCCAGGTCAGGGCGCTGGCCATACACCCTGTGCGGGGGTGCCGCCGCTTCGCCTTGCGTGCACGGAAATGACCGGCGATGCGGACAAGCCGTCAGGAGCGCGCATCGAATGCAGCGCACATAATGTGGCGCAGAGCACATTGCTTTGTTTAATACGCAAAGAAATGTGGGTGACGGCCGGGGGCGCCGGACCGGGGTGCGGTCCATGGATCCCCACCCATGGACCGCACCCGGCTTACCCCCGTCGGGCACGGAGCCGCACCGTCGCCCACCGCCGCCGAACACACAAAGCCCCCCACGGCCTTCACGTGCTCATCCGGTGGGCACCGGATGCGTACCCGACGTCGTACAGCCTTATCGCTGAAGCGGAACGGGGCGACACCTTTCACTTCTGGCCGAAACCCCGTGGTGACCTCCTGTGACGGTCCGCATACCCTTCGGTGGGGGCAATTGCGGATGCAACAGGTGGGGGAGCAGTGCTACGGATCCATATGTCCAGGCTCGACCTTTCGCGGGTGCGGATGGCCACGAGACCGGATGCTTTGTGGGAAACCATTCTGAGTTTCCACCGGCTCAGGGACCGGCGCGCCTCGACGGTGTTCGGGAAATGGCGTACGGAATCCCGGGCGCGGCTGAATGGTGAGGCGCAGCTGCTGGCGGCGGTCGTTCCGCCCCGCGGGTATTTCCCGGATTTTCTGACGCCCTCTCAGGAAGGCGCCGAACCCTTCGGGCTCGACGTCGGAATGGAGGCCCTGCGCGACACTCCCGCCGACCGGGTCCACGCGGAACTGGAGCTGCTGGCCGCCGACCGGACGCGGCAGCGGACAGACCGGCCGGTCGGTCAGCGGGCCGGCGGAGCGGGAAAGGCGGGCGCGACGCTGCCCGTCGCGCTCATGGAGGGCCGCGCCGAACCGCTCACCCGGCTCATCGGAGCACTCCGCAGCTACCACCAGGCGGCCGTCGAGCCCTACTGGCCGCACATCAGGGCCAGCGTCGAGGCGGACCGGGCTGTGCGCGGCAGGGCCCTGCTGGACGGGGGCACGGACGAGCTGCTGGCCACCCTGCCGCCGACGATCCGGTGGCGCTCACCCGTACTGGAGGCGGACTACCCGGTCGACCGCGATCTGCATCTGGACGGGCGCGGACTGCGGCTCCAGCCGTCCTTCTTCTGCCGGGGCACGCCCGTCGTCTACCGGGACCCGTCGCTCCCGCCGGTCCTCGTCTATCCGGTGACCAACCCCGGCGCCCCGGTCTTCGCCGAGCCGGGGCCCTGGCTCGGCCGGCTCGTCGGGCACACCCGCTCGGCCGTCCTCTCCTCCATAGGGACGGGCTGCACCACCAGTGAACTCGCCCGCAGGGCCGGGGTGTCGCTGGCCTCCGCGAGCCAGCACGCCTCCGTGCTGCGCGAGGCGGGCCTGGTCCTGACGCTGCGCCACGGCAGCTCGGTCCTCCACACGCTGACCCCGCTCGGCGGCTCCCTGCTGCGCGGAGGCGCCCCGCTGACCCTCCACTAGGGACCCTCGCCGCCCCCTCGCCGCCCCCTCGCCGCCCCGGAAGGATTCGTCCGCCGAACGGCGATGAGTTCTGCTCGGCCCCGCCGTCTACCCATCGAAAGCGCCGGACGGAGCACCGCGGGCGCCACGGGACGGAAGAAGAGGGAACGACCATGGCTCAGATGATCTTCGTGAACCTGCCGGTGAAGCACCTGGAGACGACGGTGGGCTTCTTCGGGAAGCTCGGCTTCACGACCAACCCGGCGTTCACCGACGACAAGACGGCGTGCCTGGTGATCAGCGACACGATCTTCGCGATGCTGATGACGGAGGAGCGCTTCAAGGAGTTCACCAAGAAGGACGTGGTCGACGCCTCGACGGCGACCGAGGTCATCCTCGCCCTGAGCGCCGACAGCCGCGCGAAGGTCGACGAGATCGTCGACGCGGCGCTGGCCTCCGGCGGGTCCCCGGCGGGCGAGACGCAGGACATGGGCTTCATGTACGGCCGCTCGTTCCAGGACCCCGACCACCACATCTGGGAGGTCATCTGGATGGACGAGGCCGCTGCCCAGGGCGAAGGCTGAGCGGCCTGACTCGCAAGGGCGTGCGCCGGGGGCACGGGGGAGCCCCGGCGCACGCGGGCGTCCGGGTCCGCCCCCGCCCTTGCCCCCTTCCGCGTCAGCTGCGGAACGGCCCCTTGACCTCGTAGGTGATGCCGCCGGAGGAGCTGCCGCTCGTCCCGCGCTGCGAGGAGAAGTAGAGCCGGCTGCCGTCCGGCGAGAACGCGGGGCCGGTGATCTCCGAACCGGACTGCCCGGTGATCCGCAGGAACGGGGCCACCGTGTCGTCCGGCGTGATCAGGCAGATCTCCATGTTTCCGCCGTCCTCCGCGATGTAGAGGTCGCCGGAACCGGACCGGGTGACGTTGTCCACCCCGGTCAGCGGCGCGGAGCCGCCCGTCACCAGGGAGTCGTCGTAGGCGAGCGAGATCGACGAGGTGGTCGCGTCGTACGCCCACACCCGGTTGTCGCCCTTGGTGGTGAACCAGCAGGTGCCCGCCGCGTAGAAGCAGCCCTCGCCGCCGTTGAACACCTTCGCCCCGGACACCTGGTGCCGCGTCTGGGTGGAGGAGGCGGCCGGGTCCGGTACGTTCGCCCAGCTCACCGGGCCGGAGGTGCCCGTGCCCGCCACCAGCACCTGCAACGTGCCGCTCGACAGATTCCCCCACGTCGTGGGCCGGAAGCGGTAGAAGCGGCCGTCGCTCTCGTCCTCGGTCAGATAGATGTAGCCGTGGTCCGGGTCCGCGGCCGCCGCCTCGTGCTTGAAGCGGCCCATCGCCGGACGCCGTACCGCCGCGTTCACGCCCCACGGGTCGGTCTCGTAGACGTACCCCCGGGTGACCTCCTCGCAGGACAGCCAGGTCTTCCACGGGGTGGCGCCGCCCGCGCAGTTGTTGTTCGTGTTGCCCAGGATGCGGTACGCGGCCGTCACCGTCCCCGATGAGTTGAACCGCACCGCGCTCGCCCCGCCCCCGCTGCTCGGGGACACCTCGGCGTTGGAGACATAGATCCAGCCCGAGCCGTCGGCGTACGTCGCGCCGCCGTCGGGCGCGCGGTGCCAGCGGTAGGAGGTGCCGGGCACGGTCTGCCCGGATCGGGCGATCACACGGCTGGTGAAGCCGCTCGGCAGCTGGATGCCGTCCCCGTTGGCCGCCTGGAGCGCGCCGTACGGGCCGGGGGCCGGCTGGGCCGGGTCGGCGAAGGCGGCGCCCCGCCACAGGGTGCCGCCGAAGGCAGCCGCCGAGCCGCCGATCACCGCGGTGCGCAAGAAGTTCCGACGTTCCACGATCACTCCACGCATGAGTGTGGCCCGCCGCCCGGGCGGGCCGGCGGGTCGCGCGTCAGGACTGTAGGAGGCGGCAGTTGACGGGGCGTCACGCGAAGGTGAACGGGCGGCGGAGGAACTGCGCAGGCCCCCGCTCCGCCCGCGGACCGGCTGTCAGTCCGCCCGTACGGCGAACACCGGCACCGACACCTCGTCGTCGTCCAGGCATGCCCCCGTCGCCAGGTCGAAGCGCTGCTTCAGCAGCGGCGAGGCCACGAACGGCCGCCCGCCCGCCGAGCCGAGCAGCCCGCGCGAGAGAACGTACGCCCCGGTGAACGGGTCCCGGTTGCCGATCGCGTACACCTGGCCCGCCCGGTCCATGAAGACGGCCGCCTGGTCCCCGTCCGGCAGCAGCACCGCCACCCCCGGCCGGGGATCAGCAGCCCCCGTTCGCAGACCGTCAGCCAGTCCTCGCCGTGGGCGAGCCGGACGGATCCGGTGCCCCGCGCTGTCGTGATCGTCGCCGTTGCCATCAGGATGCGGTCCCTTCGAGGGTGCGGACGGCGAGGACGGGTCCGGCCAGCAGGTCCAGATCCGGCTTGATCTGGTCCCTCTCCGGAATGAACCTCACCGAGGGGTCGGGGGCGTCGGGGGCGTTGACGAAGGTGACGAACCGGCGCAGCCGATCCGGGTCGTTGATGGTCTCGGCCCACTCGTCGCGGTAGCCCGCGACATGGTCGGCCATCAGCCGCTCCAGCTCCTCGCAGAGCCCCAGCGAATCGTGGACGACCACGTCCGGACGTGGTCCAGGCCGCCGTCGATCCGCTCCAGCCAGGCGGAGGTGCGCTCAAGACGGTCGGCGGTACGGATGTAGAACATCAGGAACCGATCGATGAGCCGCACCAGTTCGGTGTCCGAGAGGTCCTGGGCCAGCAGGTCCGCGTGGCGCGGGGTGGCCCCGCCGTTGCCTCCGACGTACAGATTCCAGCCCTGGGCGGTGGCGATGATCCCGAAGTCCTTGCCCCGGGCCTCCGCGCACTCGCGGGCGCAGCCGGAGACCGCCGACTTCAGCTTGTGCGGGGAGCGCAGCCCCCGGTAGCGCAGCTCCAGGTCGATCGCCATCTTCACCGAGTCCTGCACGCCGTAGCGGCACCAGGTCTGCCCCACACAGGACTTCACCGTCCGCAGCGACTTCCCGTACGCGTGCCCGGACTCGAAGCCCGCGTCCACCAGGCGGGTCCAGATCAGCGGGAGCTGGTCGACCCGGGCGCCGAAGAGGTCGATGCGCTGGCCACCGGTGATCTTCGTGTAGAGGCCGAAGTCGCGGGCCACCTCACCGATGACGATGAGCTTCTCCGGGGTGATCTCGCCGCCCGGGATGCGCGGCACGATCGAATACGACCCGTTGCGCTGGAGGTTGGCGAGGAAGTGGTCGTTGGTGTCCTGGAGCGCCGCCTGCTCGCCGTCCAGCACATAGCCGCTCGCGCCGACCGTGGGCGCCAGCGAGGCGATGACCGAGCCGACCGTCGGCTTGCAGACCTCGCAGCCGTCGCCGCCCCGCGCCTCCTCCCGGCCGTGCGAGTCGAGCAGTTCGGCGAACGAGGTGACCTCCAGGGTGCGGACGATCTCGTACAGCTCGCTGCGGCTGTACGGGAAGCAGCCGCACAGCCCCGAGTCCTCCGGCGGCGGCATCAGCTGCCCGATCACCTTGAGGCAACTGCCGCAGCCCGTGCCGGCCTTGGTGCACTTCTTCACCTCGGGCAGGGTGGTGTGCTCGCAGATCGCGCCCTTGGTCACGTTGTGGCAGGAGCAGATCACCGCCTCGTCGGGCAGCGCGCCCGGGCCGAGCGCCACGGGGCCACCGCCCGATCCGGCCGGCAGCACCAACTGCTCGGGGGCGACGGGCAGAACCGTGCCCGTCAGCGGCCGCAGCGTGCCGTAACTCTCGGCGTCCCCGACCAGCACCCCGCCCAGCAGGGTCCCGTCCGGGCCCATCACCAGCTTCTTGTAGACCCCGGCGCGGGCGTCGGAGTACACGACGTCGAGCGAGCCCTCGGCCGCCCCGTGCGCGTCGCCGAACGAGGCCACGTCCACCCCGAGCAGCTTCAGCTTCGTCGACAGATCCGCCCCCGTGAACGCGGACCGCCCGCCCGCGATCACCTCGGCCGCCGTGCGGGCCATGTCGTAGCCCGGCGCGACCAGCCCGTACACCCGGCCGTCGGCGGTCAGCGCGCACTCGCCGATCGCGAACACCGCCGGGTCCGACGTCCGGCACTCCTCGTCCACGACGATCCCGCCACGCTCCCCGACCGTCAGGCCGCACTCCCGGGCCAGCTGGTCCCGGGGCCGTACGCCCGCCGAGAAGACCACCAGATCGACCGCGAGCGAGGACCCGTCGGAGAGGGCCATCCCGGTCACCGCCCCGTCATCGCCCGCGGTCACCTCCTGCGTACCGACCCCCGTGTGCACGGTCAGACCCATGTCCTGGATCGTCCGCAGCAGGGCCGCGCCCCGCCCTCGTCCACCTGGACCGGCATCAGCCGGGGCGCGAACTCCACGACATGGGTGGCCAGCCCGAGCCCCTTCAGCGCCCCGGCCGCCTCCAGGCCCAGCAGCCCCCCGCCGACCACCGCACCGGTCGCCGCGCCCTTCGCGTACTCCTCGATCGCGAGCAGGTCCTCGATCGTCCGGTAGACGAAGCAGCCCCGGGCGTCCTTCCCCGGCACCGGCGGCACGAAGGGGTACGAGCCCGTTGCCAGCACCAGCGTGTCGTACGGGAACACCGCCCCGGACCGCGCGGTCACCGTCCGCCCCGCCCGGTCCACGGACGTCGCCGGGTCGCCGACGTGCAGCTCGATGCCGTGCCGGGCCATGAAGTCCGGCTCCACCAGAGAGAGGTCCTCGGGGCTCTGGCCGGCGAAGTACGAGGTGAGCCGCACCCGGTCGTAGGCGGGCCGGGGCTCCTCGCAGAGCACGACGACCCGGGCGCCGCCGGCCGCCGGGGTCAGCCCGCGCTCGGCCAGGGCCTCCAGGAACCGCTGGCCGACCATGCCGTGGCCGACGACCACGATCGTCGGGACGGCGGGGTGCGCCGGGTCGTTCGGGGTGGCGTTCGAGGCGGCGGCGGTGGTGCGCGGCTCGAAGGTGGGCTCCGGCATCTCAGTGGCCTCCGTCGGTTGTCCTCATGCCCCGAGCCTGGGCGGGAGGTGTTACCCGGCCGCATCCCGTCTGTTTCCCGGGCGGAACCTTGCGCTCAGCGACCGGGCAGGGGCCCTGTGAGGGACCGGGTGAGGAGGCAGGCGCGACAGGCGTCTAATGTCTGCTCGTGCCTGACATAACCCTGACGACCTTGATCCTCCTCTGCCTCGCCGCGGCCGCCGCGGGCTGGATCGACGCGGTGGTCGGCGGAGGCGGACTGCTGCTCCTGCCCGCGCTGCTGCTGGGCCTGCCGCACGTACCGGCGGCGCAGGTCCTCGGTACCAACAAGGCCGTCGCGATCGTCGGCACCTCGGGTGCGGCGGTGACCTTCCTGCGCAAAACCCCGGTACGGGTGGGGCTGGCGGTGCGGATCGGGCTGATGGCGCTCGCCGGGTCGATGACGGGGGCGTTCTTCGCCGCCGGGATCAGCAGCGAGGTCCTCCGCCCGGTGATCATGGTCGTGCTGCTGGGGGTCGCGGCCTTCGTGATGCTGCGCCCGTCCTTCGGCTCGGCGGCGGAGGGCGACGGCACCGGCCGGCCGGTCGCCCGGGCCCGGATCATCATGGCGATCGTGCTGGTCGGCGGCGGGATCGGCTTCTACGACGGCCTGTTCGGACCGGGCACCGGGACCTTCCTGGTGCTGGGCCTGACGGCCGTGCTCCATCTCGACCTGGTGACCGCGTCGGCCACCGCGAAGATCGTCAACGTGTGCACCAACGCGGGGGCGCTGGCGATGTTCGCGTACCAGGGCACGGTGCTGTGGCAGCTCGCCGCCGTGATGGCGGTCTTCAACCTGGCGGGCGGGATGATCGGGGCGAGGATGGCGCTGAGCCGGGGGAGCGGCTTCGTCCGGGCGGTGCTGCTGACGGTGGTGTTCTCGCTGGTCGCCAAGCTCGGCTTCGACCAGTGGAACGCTTAGCGTTGTCGGGCCGGCCGGTCAGCGCACGTCTGTGAGGTGCGCGTACGCCACCACGTTGCCCTGGTAGCCGGTCTCCTTCGAGAAACCGCCGCCGCAGGTGATCAGCCGGAGCGCGGCGTGCGGCGCGTCGCCGTAGACGCGCTGGTCGGGGAAGTCGTCGTTGTCGTAGACCTCGATGGCGTCGATCGAGAACACGGCCGTGCGCCCGTCCCTGCGGTCCACCTCGACCCGGGTCCCCTTGGTCAGGGCGCCCAGGGCGTAGAAGACGGACGGGCCCTGGGCGTTGTCCACGTGCCCCGCGACGATCGCGGTGCCCTTCGCGCCGGGCGGGACGCCGTCCTCGTACCAGCCCGCGAGGTTGCGGTCCTCGTCCGGCGGTACGTCGAGGCTGCCGTCGGCGGCCAGCCCCAGCGGCGTCATCGGCGCGTCCACCTCGATGACCGGGATGCGGATGCGGACCGGGTCGGAGGGGTTCAGCGGCTCGGCGACCGGGGAGCCGGGCTGGAGCTGGGGCCCGGCGGCGAAGGCCTGGGCGCTGGAGGGCTGCGGCGGGATGAGCTGGCCGCCGGGCCCGTTCTGGATGAGCCAGATGCCGCACAGTACGGCGATTCCCACCAGCCAGCCCTTGGCCTTCTGCGCGCTCGGTGACACGGCGTCGTCCTCGGTCGGTGGTCCGGGGCGGGCGGGACGCGCTCGGGGACGCGCCCCGCCCGGTCAGAGGGGAAGCGGCGGTTCGGCTTCCTATGGCGCCCACGGAAGGGCATTCCCGCGGCGCCCACGGATCAGCTTCCTTCGGCGCCCTCGGAGCGGCGGCGCAGCAGCCACAGGCCGCCGACGGCGGCCAGGCCGATCACGCCGACGCCGAGGGCGACCTGCGTGGAGTTCGGCTCGACGCTGCCGCCGACCCCGGTCCGCACATGGCCGGACGGGCGGTCGTGGATGGGCTTCTCGTGCTTGCCGCCGCCGATCACCTTGAGGTCGCCGGCCGCGTCCTTGCCGTTGTCGCAGGAGACGACGATCTCGTAGACACCCGGCCGGGTGTCGTGCGGCACGGTGAACTGGCCGACCAGGAGGCCCTTGTGGGTGCCGGGGCGCATCTCGAAGTCCCCGGCGTCCAGCTCGTTCGCGTCGCCGATGCCCGAGCCCTTCTTGCCGCAGGCGGTGGTGTTCACGGTGATGGTGGCGCCGGGGGGAGCGGTCGCCGGGGTGATCTCCAGACGGCCGAAGTCACCCGCGTACGCGGACGGAGCGGCGGCGGTGAGACCGAACGCGATGACGGTGAACGCGGCACCGAAGGTGCCGGTCACGAGGCGGGCAGGACTGCGCATGGGGATCCTCCGGGCAGACGGCGCGAGCGGGTGTGTCCTGCCCCGAGCCAACGGGGGAGCGGCCCGCCACGCCTCCTGACGTGGGGTCAGCTTTCACCCGTACGGACCGGCGCGGCACCCTTGCCGGAATGGATCACCGCAGGTCGCGGCGGTGCGGCTGCGCCGTTCGGTCCGTGCTGTCGTGCCGGGTGCCGATCGGGTGAGGCGCCCCTGTGAAATGTGATGCAGGTCACACGTGTGGTCGCGCGGCCGCCGGGCACACGCAATACACCCCCCCACGGGACGGACCCCCGCCCCCCACGGCATCCGCCCCCACCGGTCCACTCCCCCCTGGACCGGTGGGGGCGGTGTCGGATCCGCCTCCGGCCGCCCGTCGGCCGCAGGTCACGTCCCTCCCGTGGCGCTCCAGACGATCTGCGGCGGACGCACCCGGGCGCACAGCGGCTGTCCCTTGGCGTCGGTGAGCCCGAGCCGCCCCGTGAGGTGTCCGGAGCGGGCGGCGGCGGCGAGCACCTCCGGATCGATGTCGCTGAACATCAGCTTCGCGCGCCGGAACATGGTGAAGAGCCCGGCCTCGTCCACCGTGCCCCACGACAGATAGACGAACCGCCCGCCCAGCCGGTTCTGGACGTACGGTCCCGACACCGCGACCCCGTCCTCCGTCACGGTCGCCTCGCAGTCGAGCGTCCACGACGCGGAGGGGGCGTCCCCGGGGTGCAGGCCGAGCAGCTCGCCCGGCCGGTCCTTGCGCTGGACGCCGACATGGATGTTCTCGTAGCCGGGAAAGTCGCTGTCCGGGCCGCAGGCGCGGCCGGGAAGGGGCGAGGCCTCGATATGGATCCGCATGCCCCCATGGTCCGGCACGGCAGGACGCCCGACGGCCCGGCCCCCGCCCGGGCGGGTCCTACGGGGCCTCACACGGTGTCCTGCGGAGCGCTGTCGTACACCGCGCCCAGGTCCTTCATCAGCTCCTCGTCCACCGCGAACACGGTGTCGTCGATCCGCCGTACCGGTGCGATGCCCTGCGAGTTGCAGACGAAGGCGGCGGAGAAACGGCCCACCCCGCCCGGCCCGTCCAGCGTCACCGGACGGCGGTCCGAGGGGCGTCCGGCCCGCTCCAGGCCCTGTTCCAGCAGCGCCATCGTGACGCCGGTCAGCGCCGGGGCGTCGGGCCACACCACCGAGGCCCCGTCCCGGAAACCGATGTTGGTGACCGCCCCCTCGGTCACCACGCCGCCCGGCGCGGTCAGCAGCGCGTCGTCGAACCCCGCCCGCTCCGCCAGCACCCCGTAGTACGTCTGCCCGAACTCACCGGGCCGCTTGATGTGCGGAGCGGTGCGCGCGTACGGCACCGACATCAGGCTCCGTGCCCCGCACGGCATGACGGCGGGCTCCCGGACCGTCACCATCAGCGTCGTGCACGTCGCCCCGGGCGGCAGATAGGCGTTCACCCGCACCGAGGCGTCCCGCCGCCCCGCCCCTTCCAGGGCGTGCCGGATCAGCTCCCGCACCCGGTCGCCGTCCACCGGCAGACCGAACAGCTCCCGGTTCGCGGCGTCCAGCCGCGCGAGGTGCAGACCCAGGCCCCGCGTCCGGCCGTCCCGCACCTGGAGTGCGGTGAAGTGGCCGAAGCCGTACAGGGCGGGGATCCGCAGGGTCTCCTCGGTGGCCGGACGGCCGTCGAACTCGATGTGGGGCGCGGGCGGCTGCGTCGTCATGCGGCCACCGTATGCGGCGCGCGGGCCCGTACGGGCGGGGCTTGACCTCAACCATGGTTGAGGCTGAAAGGTCGACCCCATGGACACCACAGCCGCATCCACGCAGCCCACCGCATCCACGCGGCCCACCGCCCCTCTCAGGGTCGCCGTCATCCTCGGCAGCAACCGCGACGGCCGGTTCGGCCCCGTCATCGCCGACTGGTTCCTGGCCCGCGCGGCCGCCCACCCCGGCATCGAGACCGACCTGATCGACGTCGCCGAGGCCGACCTCCCCACCCGGATCACCTTCAGCCCCGGACCGGAGGAGGCGGGGCGTCTCGCGGCGGTCTCCGAACGGCTCGCGGCGGCCGACGCCTTCGTCGTCCTCACCCCGAGTACAACCACTCGTTCCCCGCACCGCTGAAGACCCTCATCGACTGGCACAGCGCCGAATGGCAGGCCAAGCCCGTCGCCTTCGTGTCGTACGGCGGCATCTCCGGCGGGCTGCGCGCCGTCGAACAGCTCCGGCAGGTCTTCGCCGAGCTGCACACCGTCACGGTCCGCGACACCGTGTCCTTCCACAACGCCGGCGCCCTCTTCGACGACGAAGGGCGCCACCGGGACCCGGGCCCCGCCGACGCGGCCGCGAAGGTCCTGCTGGACCAGGTGGTGTGGTGGGGCAGCGCCCTGCGCGACGCCAGAAACGCCCGTCCGTACGGCGCCTGACGCCCGGGGGGCCGACAATCACATCGAAGGCCCACGGGCAGAGCGCCCGCCGCAGTCCGCATTCCGCATCCCGAGGAGAACGACGATGACAGCGCCGCCGGCATGGCTGACCGTTCTGACCACGACCGACAGCGAGGCCAAGGCCCACGCCCTGGCCCAGTCGGCGGTGGAGGCCAGGCTGGCGGCCTGCGCGCAGATCTCGGCCCCCGTCACCTCCGTCTACCGGTGGCAGAACGCCATCGAGTCGACAGAGGAGTGGCAGGTGCTCTTCAAGACCACGGCGGAGCGCTACGACGAGCTGGAGGAGCACATCCAGCGGGAGCACGACTACGACACGCCGGAGATCATCGCCCTGCCGGTGGTCCGGGGCAGCGCCCGCTACCTCGGCTGGGTGACGGCGGAGACGGCGCCCCCGGCAGCCCTGTGACGGCGGCGGTCGTGACCCCTTCCGCCCCGCGCGGCGGCCCCGCCGACGCCGAACTGCCCTTCTTCGTGTACGGGACGCTCCTGCCGGGCGAACCCAACCACGACCTGTTCCTCCGGGGCCGTACGACGGGGGAGCGCCCGGCCGTGCTGCCCCGGGCCCTGCTCTACGACGGCCCTGGCTACCCGTACGCCATCGAGGGCCACGGCCGCGTCCACGGCACCCTGCTCCTCGCCGCGCCCGGGGTGTACGGGGAACTGCTCGGGCTGCTGGACCACCTGGAGGAGTTCCTCGGCCCCGGCCACCCGCGCAACCTGTACGAACGTGTCGTCCGCGAGGTCGAGCCGACGGGCCCCGACGACGGGAACCCCGTCCGGGCCTGGGTCTACCTCGCCGCCACCGCCGTGACCCGCTCGCTGCGGACCGGCGGCGTCCTCATCCCCGGGGGGCGGTGGATCACCGGACGCACACCGGGCGGCTCCTAGGTGTATCGGCCCGCAGGATCACCCGCCCGGAGCACGGCCGGCACCGCGTTCCGGGCGGGCCCGTCAGCGCGCCCCGGCCGTCAGCGCCTCCGCCACACCCGGCTCCTCGGGCCCCAGGAAGCGCGGGTCGGGCCGGAACAGGGCATCCAGCGCCGCCTTGCCGGATGCGGCCAGCTCCCGGACGCCGCCGTAGTACCAGACGGAGTCCCGTGGTTCGTCGACCCCGACGCCGTACGCGTCGATCCCGGCGGACCGGCACAGCGTGACCGCCCGGTGGATGTGGAAGCCCTGGCTCACCAGCACCGCCCGGTCGACCCCGAAGATCTTCTTGGCCCGGACGCAGGAGTCCCAGGAGTCGAATCCGGCGTAGTCGCTCACGATCCGCTCGTCGGGCACCCCGCGCCCGGTGAGATACGTGCGCATCGCGTCCGGCTCGTCGTACTCCACCCGGCTGTTGTCCCCGGTCACGAGGACGACCTTGACCTTCCCGGTGCGGTACAGCTCGGCCGCCGCGTCCAGCCGGTGCGCGAGATACGGGGTCGGGCGGCCGTTCCACAGCCCGGCCCCGAACACCACGGCGACCTCCCGCACCGGAGCCTCGGCCGTCGTGCCCACCCGGTCACCGGCCTCCAGACGCATCCAGGTCGCGGGCACGAGCGCCAGCACACAGGCGATCATCAGCCCCTGCACCAGCCGCCGTTGCCCCCGCCGGGTACGCACCAGCCGCAGCCGGCCGACCGGCTTCCGGAACCGGGGCCGTCCCGGCGCCGGCAGCCCGGCAAGCCGCTCCCGGAGCCGCGGAACGAGCCCCTCCGGCAGTCGCGGGTCCTTCGGCCCCCCGAGCCGCATTCCTCTTTCCCCGCTCTTCCCACGCACCGCAACCCCCACTCGTCCCCGCGTCGTCCGAACGTCGGCCGCGCCGTACGCGTAACCGCGCCCCCACCCCACCTGACGACCGGGACACCGCAAAGGTTCGCCCGCCGCCCGGCTTGTGGCGCCCGACACCCGCGCCCGACCCCGCCCGCGCACCGTCCGCCCCGGGCCCCGCACACCGCCCCCGCCCCCACCGTGAGGCGGCGGAAAACACCGGTGACCCTCACGCAACGGCCCGGCAACCTCCGCCCGGCACCATCGGTCCATGACCGAGCCGGCCCCGGAACAACCCCAGCAGCCACCCCCGCCGACCGACAACACCGCGCACCTTCCCGCCCGCGTCACCGGCCCCCTCGGCGTACAGCTCAGCCTCGTCTCCCGGAACGGAACCCGCAGACCCATGCACCGCACCCGACATCCCGACCGCCCCGCGGCGGACAACGGCGCGTCCGCCCCGGCCCTGGTCGCCGTGGCGCACGGCAGCCGCGACCCGCAGGCCCTGCGCACCGTGCTCGCCCTCCTGGACCGGGTCCGCGACCTGCGCCCCGGCCTCGACGTCCGGCTCGGCCACATCGAGCTGAACGCGCCGCTGCTCCCGGACACCCTGGACGGCCTGCGCGGGGCCGAAGCCGTCCTCGTACCGCTGCTCCTAGGGCGCGGCCACCACGTCAAGCACGACCTGCCGACCGCGACCGCCGCCGCCCCCGGCGTACGGACCCGGATCGCCGCGCCCCTCGGCCCGCACCCGCTGCTCGTCGAGGCGCTGTACGGGCGGCTCGTGGAGGCCGGCTGGGACGCTGCCGACCACGGCGGCCGCCGTGCCGCCGTCGTCCTCGCCGGCGCCGGGTCCCGCGACCCCGACTCCGCCCAGGACACCCGGCGCACCGCCCGCCTGCTCGCCGAACGGCTCGGCGTGCCCGTCGTCCCCGCGTACGCCTCCGCCAACACGCCCACCGTGCCGGCCGCCCTGCGCGCGCTCGCCGCCCGAGGACGCCACCGGGCCTTCGTCGCCTCGTACTTCACCGCCCCCGGCCGCTTCGCGAGCGCCTGCGCCGACGCCGTACCGCACCGCGCCGCCGCCCCGCTCGGCGCCCACCCGGCGATGGCCCGCCTCGTCCTGCACCGCTACGACCAGGCACGGACAGCCGTAGCACCCGCCGACGTCGTGAGCTTGCTCGCTTCCGCCTGACATCCCCGCCCGCTCACGCCCGTTGTCCGTCCCGGTCGCTACTGTCGGGACCATGGACGGCACACAGGGCGCACACGGGACAGAACCGGCACTCGGCACACAGGGCGCACAGAGGACGACGGAGACCAGCCCCTACGGGCCCGCCGACACCGAGCGCTTCGACACCGAGGAGGACAAGCGGCCCGGCCGCACCGCCTTCCAGCGCGACCGCGCCCGGGTCCTGCACTCCGCCGCCCTGCGCCGACTCGCCGGGAAGACCCAGGTCGTCACCCCCGGCACCCGCTCCCACCAGTGGGACGCCAGCCCCCGCACCCGGCTCACCCACTCCCTGGAGTGCGCCCAGGTCGGCCGCGAGCTGGGGGCCGTCCTCGGCTGTGACCCCGACCTGGTCGAGACGGCGTGCCTGGCCCACGACCTGGGCCACCCGCCGTTCGGCCACAACGGCGAACAGGCGATCGACGACTTCGCCTCCGACTGCGGCGGCTTCGAGGGCAACGCCCAGTCCCTGCGCCTGCTCACCCGCCTGGAACCCAAGCGCTTCGTCCGCGACCCGCGCACCGGCGACCTGGTCAGCGTCGGCCTCAACCTCACCCGGGCCGCGCTGGACGCCGCCACCAAGTACCCCTGGCCGCGCGGCGCGCACCCCACCGACCCGCACTCGGCGAAGTTCGGGGTGTACGCCGACGACCTCCCGGTCTTCGCCTGGGCCCGCGAGGGCGCCCCCGAGGACCGCACCTGCTTCGAGGCCCAGGTCATGGACTGGTCCGACGACGTCGCGTACAGCGTGCACGACTTCGAGGACGGGCTGCACGCCGGGCACATCGACCCCAACTGCCTCTACGCCGAACCGGAGCGCGACGAGATCTGGGCGGTCGCCATCGGCCGCTACGTCCCCGCCGACACCGATCCGCAGGAGCTGGCCGAAGCCCTGGACCGGCTGATCGACCAGGACTGGTGGCCGCACGGCTACGACGGCTCCGCCGTGGCCCAGGCCCGCCTGAAGGACGCCACCAGCCAGCTCATCGGCCGCTTCTGCACCGAGGCCGAGACCGCCACCCGCGCGGTGTACGGCCCCGGCCGCCTCGGCAGGTACGGCGCCGAGCTGGTCGTCCCGCGCACCGTCCGCAACGAGTGCGCCGTCCTCAAGGCGGTCGCCGACCGTTACGTAATGCAGCGCGCCGAACAGGAGACCCTCCGCGCCGACCAGCGCATCGTCATCGCCGAGCTGGCCGCCGCCCTCACCGCCCGCGCCCCCGAGGGCCTGGAGCCGCACTTCCGCGCCCTGTTCGACCAGGCCCCCGACGACCACGCCCGCAAGCGGGTCCTGATCGACCAGATCGCCGCCCTCACCGACGCCTCCGCACGATCCCTGCACGCCGCACTCACCGCCCGTCGCGGCTGACCGGCAGACTGGGAGGGGCCGGACACCTGACCACCGGGTGTGACCTGTCCGGGGCACACCCTCTTTCGCCATCACGCTGCGTGCGGGACGCTCGCAGCTGTGGAGGCGCCGCGCAGCACAGCACTGAGGAGGCATCACGTGGTCGACGCACACCAGACGTTCGTCATCGTCGGAGCGGGACTCGCAGGGGCGAAGGCGGCCGAGACGCTGCGCGCCGAAGGGTTCACCGGCCGGGTGATCCTCGTCGGCGACGAGCGCGACCACCCCTACGAACGCCCGCCGCTCTCCAAGGGATACCTGGAAGGCAAGGCCGACCGGGACAGCGTCTTCACCCATGAACGCCCCTGGTACGCGGGCGCCGACATCGAGCTCCACCTCGGCCAGCCCGTCACCGCGCTCGACCGGTACGCGAAGACCGTGCAGCTCGGCGACAACACCGTCATCCACTACGACAAGCTGCTGCTGGCCACCGGCTCCGAACCGCGCCGCCTCGACATCCCCGGCACCGACCTGGCGGGCGTCCATCACCTGCGCCGCCTCGCCCACGCCGACCGGCTGCGCAACGTGCTCGCCGCCCTCGGCCGCGACAACGGCCACCTGGTCATCGCCGGAGCCGGCTGGATCGGCCTGGAGGTCGCCGCCGCCGCCCGCGGCTACGGCGCCGAGGTGACCGTCGTCGAGCCCGAGCCCACCCCGCTGCACCAGGTCATCGGCCCCGAGCTGGGCCAGATCTTCACCGAACTGCACAGCTCGCACGGCGTCCGCTTCCACTTCGGCGCCCGCCTCACCGAGATCACCGGCCAGGACGGCATGGTGCTGACCGCCCGCACCGACGACGGCGAGGAGCACCCCGCCCACGACGTCCTCGCCGCGATCGGCGCCGCCCCGCGCTCCGCCCTCGCCGAGGCCGCGGGCCTGGAGACGGCCGAGCGCGCCCACGGCGGCGGCATCGCGGTGGACGCCTCGCTGCGCACCTCCGACCCCCACATCTACGCCGCCGGGGACGTCGCCGCGGCCGCCCACCCGCTGCTCGGCACCCGGCTGCGCGTCGAGCACTGGGCCAACGCCCTGAACGGCGGACCGGCCGCCGCCCGCGCCATGCTCGGCCAGGACGTGACGTACGACCGGATCCCGTACTTCTTCTCCGACCAGTACGACCTGGGCCTCGAATACTCCGGCTGGGCCCCGCCCGGTTCCTACGACGAGGTGATCATCCGGGGCGACGCCGGAAAGCGGGAGTTCATCGCGTTCTGGCTCAAGGACCGCCGGGTCCTCGCCGGGATGAACGTCAACGTGTGGGATGTCACCGAGACGATCCAGGAGCTCATCCGGGCCCGTCAGCAGCACGACCCGGAGGCCCTCGCCGACCCGTCGGTCCCGCTGGACTCCCTGCTCTGAGACGCACGGCCGGGGTGCGGGCCTCACCGCCCGCGCCCCCGCCGCCCGCCCGCCGGGGCCCCGGCTGTCCGAGGCCACCCGTAGACTTCATGCGTGGCAGGCAGGATCAATGACGACGACGTGAAGGCGGTACGGGACGCGGTCCCGATCGACGCCGTCGTGTCCGAGTACCTCCAGCTGCGCAACGCGGGCGGCGGGAATCTCAAAGGCCTCTGTCCTTTCCACGACGAGAAGTCCCCCTCCTTCCAGGTCAGCCCCTCCAAGGGCCTGTTCCACTGCTTCGGCTGCCAGGAGGGCGGCGACACGATCGCCTTCGTGATGAAGATCGACCACCTCTCCTTCTCGGAGACGGTCGAGCGCCTCGCCGCCAAGGCGGGCATCACCCTGCGGTACGAGGAGGGCGGCTACAACCCCTCCCACCAGCGCGGCGAACGCATCCGGCTGATCGAGGCCCACCAGGCCGCCGCCGAGTTCTACGTCCGCGCGCTGGAGAGCCCCGAGGCCGAGATCGGCCGGAAGTTCCTCGCCGAGCGTGGCTTCGACCAGGAGGCCGCCGCCCACTTCCGGGTCGGCTACAGCCCGGCAGGCTGGGACCACCTCACCCGCTATCTCCGCGGCAAGGGCTTCAGCGACAAGGAGCTGATCACCTCCGGCCTCTCCCAGGACGGCCGGCGCGGCCCCATCGACCGCTTCCGCGGCCGGCTCATGTGGCCGATCAGCGACACCGCGGGCGACATCGTCGGCTTCGGCGCCCGCAAGCTCCGCGACGACGACAACGGCCCGAAGTACCTGAACACCCCCGAGACCCCGGTCTACAAGAAGTCCCAGGTGCTGTACGGCATCGACCTGGCCAAGAAGGACATCGCCAAGGCCAGCCGCGCCGTCGTCGTCGAGGGCTACACCGACGTCATGGCCTGCCACCTCGCCGGGGTCACCACCGCCATCGCCACCTGCGGCACCGCCTTCGGCAACGACCACATCAAGATCCTGCGCCGCCTCCTCATGGACAACGGCAGCGCCCGCGTGATCTTCACCTTCGACGGCGACTCGGCAGGCCAGAAGGCCGCCCTGCGCGCCTTCGAGGACGACCAGAAGTTCGCCGCCGAGACCTACATCGCCATCGCCCCGGACGGCATGGACCCCTGCGACCTGCGGCTCGTCAAGGGCGATGACGCCGTGCGCGACCTGGTCGAGCCGCGCACCCCGCTCTTCGAGTTCGCCCTGCGCCAGATCGTCGGCCGCTACGACCTGGAGACCCCGGCCGGCCGCGCCGCCGCCCTGGACGAGGCCGCCGCCGTCGTCGCCAAGATCAAGACGAGCAGCGTGCAGCGGGAGGTCGCCGTCCAGCTCGCCGGTCTCGTCGGCATCCTCGACCAGGAGTTCGTCGTCCACCGCGTCGCCCAGCTCGCCCGCTGGGCCCGCGACAAGGGCGGCGACCAGGGCGACCGCGGCGGCCGTGGCGGCCCCCAGGGCCGCGGCCCGCGCGGCGGCGCCCCGCAGCACACCGCACCCGCTCCCGCCTTCTCCGGCCCCGCGCTGAATCTCCGCAGCCCCGCCCACCGCACCGAGCGCGAACTGCTCAAGCTCGCCCTCCAGAAGCCCGCCCTGGTCTCCCCGGCCTTCGACGCGTACGGCGTGGACGAGTTCACCGCCCCGCCCTACGCCGCCGTGCGCCGCTGCATCGAGGAGGCGGGCGGCGCCGAGCAGGGCATCGCCGACGACCGGGCATATCTGGGCGCGGTCCTGGACGCCGCCCCCGACAACACCGTCCGCAACCTCGTCACCGAACTGGCCGTCGAGGTCTTCCACGGCCGCACCATCGACGAGACCTACGCCGGCATGCACCTCGTCCACGTCCGGCTGCGCGCGGTCGACCGCCGCATCGCCGACGTACAGAGCAGCCTCGCCCGCCTCGGCAACCACGTCGCCCCCCAGGACCTGGCCGCCGCGCAGAACGAGGTCTGGGTGCTCCAGCAGTACGCCCAGACTCTCCGCGCCCACGGCGCCGCCGCGCTCTGAGGCCCCCGCTCCCCGCCGGGCCGGTAACCGCCCGGTGACGGACCGGAATCAGAAAGTCCCCGCACACCCCTCGTGACAGCCGTATGTCGTACCCCACACTGGGGAATGTCTGAGTCATCGGAGCACGCCGGTCCGCAGGGGAACACCCGGGCCCGGACAGGCCTCCGCCCCGTCATCCGGCAGCGATCACCTGGAGGTCGCCCCCGTGCAGACCCGGACCGTGACGACCACGACCGCGCCCATGGCGGCCATCCCCGCGCAGAACAGGGCCCTGCGCCATCCGGAGACCGCAGCCGGCCCGCCCGGACACGCACCCGAGGCAGTCATGGTGGAAGCGACGCACCTCCCCGAACCGCCGGACCCCAGGAACCGGGCGGACTCCGGCGGCCCCACCTCCGACCTGTTCCGGCAGTATCTGCGCGAGATCGGCCGCATCCCGCTGCTCACCGCCGCCGAGGAGGTCGAGCTCGCCCGCCGCGTGGAGGCCGGACTCTTCGCGGAGGAACGCCTCGCCGGCACCCCGGACCTCGACTCCCGCCTCGCCGTGGACCTGGACCGGCTGGTGGTGATGGGCCGCACCGCCAAACGCCGCCTCATCGAGGCCAACCTCCGCCTCGTCGTCTCCGTCGCCAAGCGGTACGTGGGCCGCGGGCTGACCATGCTCGACCTCGTCCAGGAGGGGAACCTCGGCCTGATCCGGGCCGTGGAGAAGTTCGACTACGCCCGGGGCTACAAGTTCTCCACGTACGCCACCTGGTGGATCCGCCAGGCCATGTCCCGCGCCCTCGCCGACCAGGCCCGCACCATCCGCGTCCCCGTCCACGTCGTGGAGCTGATCAACCGCGTGGTCCGCGTCCAGCGCCGCCTCCTCCAGGAGCGCGGCGTCGAGCCGACCGCCGAGGACATCGCCGTCGAACTGGACCTGACGCCCGAGCGGGTCACCGAGGTCCTCCGCCTGGCCCAGGAACCGGTCTCCCTGCACGCCCCCGTCGGCGAGGAGGACGACGTCTCCTTCGGCGACCTCATCGAGGACGGCGACGCCGCCTCACCCGTCGAGTCCGCCGCCTTCCTGCTGCTGCGCCAGCACCTGGAGGCGGTGCTCTCCACCCTCGGCGAGCGCGAACGCAAGGTCGTGCAACTGCGCTACGGCCTGGACGACGGGCGGCCCCGCACCCTGGAGGAGATAGGACGCATCTTCGGCGTGACACGCGAACGTATCCGCCAGATCGAGTCCAAGACCCTCAGCAGGCTGCGGGACCACGCCTTCGCCGACCAACTCCGCGGCTACCTCGACTGATCCACGCGAGCGGAATCAGTCCACCTCGGCCAGCGCCTGGGCGAACTGGGCGGCGTACAGCCGGGCATAGGCCCCACCGGCCGCCAACAGCTCCTCGTGCGCGCCCTGTTCGACGATCGACCCGTTCTCCATCACCAGGATCACGTCCGCGTCCCGGATCGTGGAGAGCCGGTGCGCGATCACGAACGACGTACGCCCGTGGGCGAGGCGCGCCATCGCCTTCTGGATCAGCACCTCGGTCCGGGTGTCCACCGAGCTGGTCGCCTCGTCGAGGACCAGGATCACCGGGTCGGACAGGAACGCCCGCGCGATGGTGATCAGCTGCTTCTCGCCCGCGCTGACCCCGGTCCCCTCGTCGTCGATCACCGAGTCGTACCCGTCGGGCAACGTCCGGATGAACCGGTCCGCGTGCGCCGCCCGGGCCGCCTCCTCGATCTCCTCCCGGGCGACCTCGCGCGAAGCGCCGTACGCGATGTTCTCCGCGATCGTCCCGCCGAACAGCCAGGTGTCCTGAAGCACCATCCCGATCGAGGACCGCAGATCGTCCCGGGACATCTCCGCCACGTCGACCCCGTCGAGCGCGATCCGCCCGCCGGTCACCTCGTAGAACCGCATCAGCAGGTTGACCAGCGTCGTCTTGCCGGCACCGGTCGGACCGACGATCGCCACGGTCTGCCCCGGCTCCACGCTCAGCGACAGATCCTCGATCAGCGGCTTCTCCGGCTCGTAGCGGAAGGCCACCTTCTCCAGCGAGACCCGGCCCTCCAACCGCTCCGGGCGCGCTCCGTGCTCCGGATCCGCGTCCTGCTCCTCGGCGTCCAGCAGCTCGAAGACCCGCTCCGCCGAAGCGATGCCGGACTGCACCAGGTTGGCCATCGAGGCGACCTGCGTCAGCGGCATCGAGAACTGCCGCGAGTACTGGATGAACGCCTGCACGTCACCGATCGACAGCGCGCCCGAGGCGACCCGGAGCCCGCCGACCACCGCGACCAGCACATAGTTGATGTTCGAGATGAAGAACATCAGCGGCTGCATGAGCCCGCTGGCGAACTGGGCCTTGAACCCCGCCTCGTACAGCGCGTCGTTCTGCTCGGCGAAGTCCCGCGCGGACTCCTCCTGCCGGCCGAAGACCTTCACCAGGGTGTGCCCGGTGTACATCTCCTCGATGTGGGCGTTGAGCCTCCCCGTCACCTGCCACTGCCGCACGAACTGCGGCTGCGACCGCTTGCCGACCTGCGTCGCCACGACCACCGACAACGGGACCGTCACCAGCGCGACCAGCGCCAGCAGCGGCGAGATCCAGAACATCATGACCAGCACGCCGACGATCGTCAGCAGCGAGTTGATGAGCTGGCCCATCGTCTGCTGGAGGGTCTGCGAGATGTTGTCGATGTCGTTCGTCGCCCGGCTCAGCACCTCACCGCGCTTGGCCCGGTCGAAGTACGACAGCGGCAGCCGCGCCAGCTTCGTCTGGAGGTCCTCGCGCAGCTGGAACACGATCCGGTTGATGATCCGGATCGACACCCGCGTCGCCACCAGCATCAGCAGCCCGGCTCCGACGTAGATCACCAGAGCCACCAGCAGGACGTTCCCCACCGCGCCGAAGTCGATGCCCTCACCGGGGGTGAAGTCCACGCCCGACAGCATGTCGGCCATCGACCCCCGGCCCTCCTCCCGCAGCGCCTCGATCGCCTGGGCCTTCGTCGTGCCCGCGGCCATCTCCCGCCCGACGACACCGGCGAAGACCAGGTCGGTCGCCTTCCCCAGGATCTTCGGCCCGGCCACCGACAGCGCGACGCTCACCGCCACCGCGCCCAGCATCAGCCACAGCGAGGCCTTCTCCCGGCCGAACCGCTTCAGCAGCCGCTTGCTCGACCCCTTGAAATCCATCGACCGGTCGGTGGGCGCGCCCCCGGCCATCATCCGTCCACCCGGACCGGCCATTACGCGGCCTCCGCTTCCGTCAGCTGGGAGAGCACGATCTCCCGGTACGTTTCATTGCCGTCCATCAGCTCGTGATGGGTTCCGGTGCCCACGAGCCGGCCCTCGTCCAGCACCAGGATCCGGTCCGCGTCACGGATGGTGGCCACCCGCTGCGCCACGATCACCACGGTCGCCCCGGCCGTCTCCCGGCCCAGGGCCGCCCGCAGCGCGGCGTCGGTCGCGTAGTCCAGCGCCGAGAACGAGTCGTCGAAGAGATAGATCTCCGGGCGCTGCACCAGCGTCCGCGCGATGGCGAGCCGCTGCCGCTGCCCGCCGGACACATTGGTGCCGCCCTGGGCGATCGGCGCGTCGAGCCCGTGCTCCAGCGCGGCCACGAACTCCTTGGCCTGCGCCACCTCCAACGCGTGCCACAGCTCTTCGTCGGTGGCGTCCGGATTCCCGTACCGCAGGTTCGTCGCCACCGTCCCCGAGAAGAGGTACGGCTTCTGCGGCACCAGGGACACCGTTCTCGCCAGCAGCGCCGGATCCAGCGTCCGTACGTCCTCGCCGTCGACCAGCACCTCGCCGTCCGTCACATCGAACAGCCGGGGTACGAGCCCGAGCAGCGTGGACTTCCCGCTGCCGGTCGACCCGATGACCGCGGTGGTCTCGCCGGGCCGGGCCACCAGATCGACGTTCCGCAGCACCGGCTCCTCCGCCCCCGGATACCGGAACTCCGCGCCCCGCACCTCCAGATGCCCGTGCCGCCGCAGCTCGGTGACGGGCGCGACGGGCGGCACGACACTCGATTCGGTCCCGAGGACCTCCTCGATGCGCTCGGCACACACCTCGGCGCGCGGCACCATCATGAACATGAAGGTGGCCATCATCACGGCCATCACGATCTGCATCAGATAGGCGAGGAACGCGGTCAGCGCACCGATCTGCATCCCGCCGCTGTCGATGCGGTGCGCGCCGAACCACACCACCGCGATCGACGACAGGTTCACCACCGTCATCACGGTCGGGAACATCAGCGCCATCAGCCGCCCGGTCGCCACCGACACATCGGTCAGCTCGGTGTTCGCGCCCCGGAAGCGCTTCTCCTCGTACCCGTCCCGGACGAACGCCCGGATCACCCGGTTGCCGGTGATCTGCTCGCGCAGCACCCGGTTCACGCCGTCCAGCCGCTCCTGCATGGTGCGGAACAGCGGTCCCATCCTCCGCACGATGAGGCCGACGGAGACCCCGAGCACCGGCACGACCGCCAGCAGCACGGCGGAGAGCGGCACATCCAGGCCGAGCGCCATGATGATCCCGCCGACGCACATGATCGGGGCCGACACCATCAGTGTGAACGCCAGCAGCACCAGCATCTGGACCTGCTGGACGTCGTTGGTGGTCCGGGTGATCAGCGAGGGCGCCCCGAAGCGCCCCAGCTCCCGGGCCGAGAAGGACTGCACCCGGTCGAAGACGGCGGCCCGCACATCCCGCCCGAGGGCGGAGGCGGTACGCGCCCCGTAGAAGACGGCCCCCACATTGCAGAGCACCTGGAGGACACTGACGGCGATCATGAGACCGCCGAACTCCAGGATGTAGCCGGTGTCGCCCGTGACGACACCGTTGTCAATGATGTCGGCGTTCAGACTGGGCAGATACAGGGTGGCGCAGGTCTGGAGCAGCTGGAGGAGGACCAGCAGCACGATGGGTTTCTTGTACGGGCCCAGATGGGCCCGCAGGAGTTTTATGAGCACGCGCGTCTCTCGGAATCGGCGGCAGGCAGAAGCCGACCCAGTTTCGCGTACGCCGTACGTCACGGGCGAACCGTTTTCCTCAAGCCCGGGTCAAACCTGGAGCGCGAGGGAGGCCCACGAGCCCGGGCTCACGGCCGGGCGCACCCCGGTGTCCAGGACTGTGCCGGGTGCGGGCCGCCGAGCGAGAACCGGGTGGCTGCGGTACCCGCCCGGCAAGAACCGGGCGGGTGCGGCGCCGCCGAGCGAGGAACGGCCCCTACACGGGGTGCTGGCCACCGAAGGCCCCGGGATGGATCTGATCCCGGGTCGCCGCGTACTGCTGCCGCACCGCACCGCCCACCGCCAGCTCGTCGCCGGGCTCCAGCACCTGGGCGGCGGCGCCCTGCCAGGGCGGGGGGGTACGCGGGTCGAGGGAGCCCTGCGAGACCCCGAGGGCCCAGGCCGCCTGCCGGGCCGCGCCGATCGCCGCGTACTGGGCGGGCTGCGGCACCACGACCTGGGTACCGAACACCGCCGGGGCCAGCGCCTGGACGGCCGGGAGCTCGGCGGCGGCCCCCAGCAGGAACACCCGCCGCACCTCCACACCCCGCCCGCGCAGGACGTCCAGGGCGTCGGCGAGCGAGCACAGCATGCCCTCGAACGAGGCGCGCGCCAGGTGCTCCGGCTTCATCGACTCACGCCGCAGCCCGCAGAGGGTGCCCGCGGTGTGGGGAAGCTGAGGAGTGCGCTCGCCCTCCAGATAGGGGAGCAGAACGAGCCCCGAGGCGCCGGGCGTCGACTTCAGGGCGAGCGCGGACAGCTCCTCCAACCCGTCCACGCCCAGCATCTCGGCGGTCCCGCGCAGCGCCCGCACGGCATTGGAGAGGTGCACCACTGGCAGATGCATGCCGGTGGCGTCGGCGAACGAGGTGATCACCCCGCTCGAATCGGCGAGCGCCTCGTGGTGGACGGCCATGACGGACCCGGAGGCCCCCAGCGACACCACCGCGTCACCCACGGCGACCCCGAGCCCGAAGGCGGCGGCCATGGTCTCGCCCGTCCCCGCGGAGATCAGCAGCCCTTCCGGGGTCATCCCCGCGGAGTCCGCGGGCCCGAGCACCTCGGGCAGCGCGGCGGAGTGCCCGAGGGCCAGCTCGACCAGATCGGGCCGGTAGGAGGCGGACCCGGCCGACCAGTACCCGGTGCCCGAGGCCGCGCCCCGGTCCGTGGTCCGCCGGGCGGGCCGGCCCAGCAACTGCCACACGAGCCAGTCGTGCGGCTGGAGCACGGTGGCCACCCGCTGGGCGTTCTCCGGCTCGGTCCGCGCCAGCCAGCGCAGCTTCGCCACCGCCTGCGCGGCGCTCGGCACGGCCCCGACGGCTTCGGCCCAGGCCTGCCGCCCGCCCAGCCCGTCGACGAGATCGGCCGCGGCGACCTGCGCCCGCCGGTCGTTGCCGAGCAGGGCCGGGCGTACGAGATTGCCCTGCTGGTCCAGGGGGACGAGCCCGTGCTGCTGCGCGGAGACCCCGATGGCCTGCACACCTTCGAGCAGCCCACCGGAGGCTGCCTCGCCGAGCGAGAGCAGCCAGGCCTGCGGATCGACCTCGGCGGCCTTGGCCTCGACCGGATGGGCGGCGTACCCCTCCCGGAGCACGGCGCCCGAGTCCGTATCGCAGACGACGATGTGAGTGAAGGCGGAAGAACTGTCCAGCCCCGCGACTATGCCCATACGGAGATTCTGCCGCACCACGGGACTTTCCCGTAACTCACCGACGCCCCACGGGCCCCCTAGGTGTTGGTCGTCCCCCAGTCGTCCTCGAACCCGTTCTGGCTGCTGCGGTCCCGCAGCGACCGGACCCGCTCGGCGACCGACGCGGGCACCTTGTCCCCGACCTTGTCGCTGACCGAGTGGTACGCCTTGCCCGCGATGTCCCGCCCGCTGTGGGCGGCACTCTCGGCGGCGTTGCGCACGGCGGGGTTCTCCGTGAACTGCCGGGCCGATTTCTTCAACTGCTCGTAACGCTCGCGCCCGGCTCGCGTGCCGAGCACGTAACCGAGGGCCACTCCGGCGATGAACGTGAGCCGGTACCGCATGGCTGCCACCCTTCCTACGCTTGGTGCGACGTGTGCAGCCCGCCTACCCGCGAGCACCCGAGATCACCCCGGGCGATACCGATTGGCGGAGCACCCCCCTGCTTGCGCTAATGTATGTGTCGCAGCGAACGCGCGCCGCCCGGCAGCCGCCAGGCAGGTACGATTTCGAGGCAACGCAGCAATCCCCTGTAGCTCAATTGGCAGAGCAGCCGGCTGTTAACCGGCAGGTTACTGGTTCGAGTCCAGTCGGGGGAGCGCGATCCCCTGTAGCTCAATTGGCAGAGCATTCGGCTGTTAACCGGAGGGTTACTGGTTCGAGTCCAGTCGGGGGAGCGGAACGGGAGAGGACCCTTCGGGGTCCTCTTTCGCGTGCGCACCCCCACCCCCTCCGGGACGGTGGACGGGGCCTCGGCGTGACTCTTTCGGGTCTCCTCGATCTTCCCCGCAACCGGGCAGCACGCAGCGACGTCCTCAAGATCAGGTGAAGTCGGTCAACCGGAGCGAGAGATCGTATGACCGGCTATGCTGCGGCAGACGGTGCGCACACGTGTACGCGCCACGCCGAAACGGGGCGGTAGCTCAGCCGGTTAGAGCAGCGGACTCATAATCCGTCGGCCGTGGGTTCGAGTCCCACCCGCCCCACCGAGCTTCCCCAGGCAGAATCGTTCTGACCTGGGGAAACGCGTTTTCTGGGGAACGGCGGGCTCCGCAACGGTGCAGCGAACGTGCAGCGTTCTGATTGCCTGTGAGCTTTCGTAGGGCTGTGACCTGGTGTTTTGGTCATTTCTTCGTGGGGCGCGTGGTGGATGCTCCCACGGCCGTCGATGCATGAAGATGCGGGAGCGCCCTTCGCTCCGGCCGGCGCGGAAGTGCGCGCACGCGACTGGTGGTTACAGGCCCGTGCGGGTGCGGCTCGTGGCATACTTCGAGTATGGCGACTCGGAAGATCACGATCACGGTGCCGGATGAGCTGGTCGAATCGATCAAGGGGCGGGTCGATGCCCGGGGGGTGTCCGCCTACATCGCGGCAGCCGCGGCCCATCAGGACGCGATGGACCGGCTCCGGGAGCTGGGGGACCGCCTGGAGGACGAGTACGGCTCGGTCACGGCCGAGGAGGAGCGGGCAGCGCTGGAGCGCATCGCGGCCATCGATGACTGGCATGACGAGAAGCGCTCGCCCGGCGCCGCGGCGTGAACCGTTCGAAGCTCGCCGGTGGCTCATCAGCACGTCGGCGCGCCTTCGTCCTCGACTCCCAGGCGCTGTCCAAGGCGGTCCAGGGTGACCGTCAGATGGCTGCCTTGATCAAGGCAGCGCCGCGCCTGGACATCGCTGTCGTCACGAGCGCGCTCACCACGCTGGAGGCGTGGAACCCTCAACAGGGTGGGCGCCAAGGGCTGTGGGACTGGGCGTTGTCCCGGATCGATGTGGAGCACACCGACGACAAGGTGATCTCCCTGGCCCGCAGCATGATGAAGACTGCTGGGCTGCACGGGCACAAGTACGCCATTGATGCCGTCTTGGCTGCCGTAGCCGTCAAGACGGCGGAACGCGGCTTCGAGGTCACTGTCTTCACCTCGGATGTCGACGACATGGACAAGTTCCTGGCGGACCATCCCATTCGGGTGGAAAGAGTCTGAACGCAGGAGTCGGCCCCCTCCGCCCTCGGGTGCAGCGGGCTGGCCAACTGCGCGTACGGGTTGTTTATGGTTCTCGGCTCGGTACGGACCTGTGCTGACCTGGCCGTCTGTGGCCCGGGCCGAGCTCTGGCCACGTATGAACTCGCGGTACTCGCCCCAATCTCCCTGTCGCCCCGCGGCGGAGCAGCTCCGGCGTCGCCGGATCGCCTCCGGTCAGTCTTCTGCGCCCGGTATGAGGGACGGCGAGCTGAGACGTCGTAGGCCATCTCGGCGGGGATGGTGTAAAGCGTGCCGACTACGCGGCCGGGCACGAGCACGTTCTCAGTCGTCAGCGGCCGAAGCGTCATCGCAAGAGGCTTCGTGGGCGGTGCGGACGGTGGTTGCTCCCACGGCTGGGTATGTCCGGTTAACGGCTGGGGCTGCGGCCTCGGGCGCCGCATCAGGGACGCTCTGCGTTCGTGGTTGCCGTACGGTCTCCGGGCCGGGGCCTCGCCTGAGCAGGGAGGGGGAGGGGGCGGGCCAGTGTGTCGGAGGTGTAGGCGGCGGCGTCGAAATGGCGCAGGCGGCGCTTGAGGCGTCGGGTGGACCACGGCCAGGCGAAGGTGTTCTGCCCGGTGGGAGCGAAGCAGTAGCTGGTGCAGCCGCCCGTGTTGTAGACGGTGGTCGCGAGCGCCTTCTGGACGGCGGTGAGGTAGGTCAGTTGCGCTTCCAGGACGGTGATCGCCGAGGTGGAGTCGCCGAGCAGGTTGGGTCCGAGCAGCAGGAAGAGGTTGGGGAAGCCGCTCACGGTGGTGCCCAGGTACGCCTGCGGTTCACCGCCCCAGGTTTCGTGGAGTGTCCGGCCGTCCGTGCCGCGGAGGGACTTGGCCGGCGGCAGCTCGCCGACGCGGAAGCCGGTGGCTTCGATGAGCACGTCGGTGGGGACGACGGTGCCGTCGGCGCCGACGACCTCGTTGCCCTGTACGGCGCTCACGGCGGTGGGATGGAGACGCACGTGCGGCTGGGACAGGGCTCGGTAGAAGGTGCTTGACGTAAGAAGGCGCTTGCAGCCCAGCCGGTAGTCCGGTGTCAGGTGCCGACGCAGCTGCACGCCGGGGACGGCGAGGCGCAGGTGTGCGCGGGCGCCGGCTTCGAGGAGGTGGGCGGCCTGCGGGTGCCGGAGGGTGTAGCCGACGCTCTCCTGCAGGGCGTACTGGCCGACGCGCAGAGCGCCTCGCGCGCCGGGGACGTAGTCCATGAGCTGGTTGAATGCGGCGGGTACCGGCAGATCGGGTTTGGGCAGTACCCACTGAGGGGTGCGTTGGAAGAGGTTCACGTTCGCGGCCTGCCCTTCGATGGCCGGGACGATCTGGACGGAAGAGGCGCCGGTGCCCACCACGGTCACCCGCCGGCCGGTCAGGTCGACGCTGTGGTCCCATTGGGCGCTGTGGAAGACGGGGCCGTCGAAGTCCTCGATGCCGGGCACGTCCAGGCGGCGTGGGACGTGCCACGGGCCGGTGGCCAGGACCAGTACCGCCGCGCTGTAGGGTCCGTCGCTGGTCTCCAGCAGCCAGCGGCCGGCTGCCCCGTCCCACGAGGCCTCCAGCACCTGCACACCGCAGCGCAGCACGTCACCGATCCGGTAGCGCTCGGCCGTGGCCTGCAGATAGGCGAGGATCTCCAGCTGCCCGGCGAAGAGCCTGCTCCAGGTGGCATCCGGGGCGAAGGAGTAGCTGTACAGCGTCGAGGGCACGTCACAGGAACAGCCCGGGTAGGTGTTCTCCCTCCAGGTGCCGCCCAGTTGCGGGTTCTGTTCCAGAACGAGGACGTCGTCGAATCCTGCCTCCCGAAGCCGGACGGCGGCATCGATGTCGGAGAATCCCGCTCCGACGACGACGGCTCGCACGTGCCTGACGGTCCGTGCCCCCTGGGCCGGGATCACACGACGTTCCGGTTGTGCGGCCGGCGTCAAGGCAACAGCCCGCACGCAGCTCTCGCGGAGCCATTCGGCAGAAGGAACCGGACAACTGGTTCTGAGGCGTGAGGGCCTCGGCGGCGTGGGGCAGCGGGGCAACCGGGGCCAGGCCCCTCTTGAGTGGTGTGATCACGTACCGCCAACGATCACGACGCGGCGGTGTCACCCATCCGGTGGGGCGGAATTCTGCCCCCACGCGAACCAGGCCGGTTCGCGAGCCGAATCACGGACGGGACCTTCCCTTCGGCCGTTGCCGAAACCCGCTCAGGGTGCTGATCAATCGTGAAGCGGCCGACCGGGACGCCCTGAACTCCGTGCCGACGGCGCTTGGCGGAGTAGTCCGCGCGGCTGTCGCCGACACGGTCGCACTCGGCGAGAGTTCCGTCGAGAAGAACGAAGTCGTGCATACACCGTCCCGCGAAGCTTGGGCCAGGCATGAGGCATCTCTTACATGCGTGCGAGCAATGACGCCTTCCGATGGCCGGGGATGTCGGCCGCGTGAGCAAGAGCGTCGTCGTACACCACGGCACAGCGAAATGACGTCCGTCGTACGGGTGAAGGAGAGGTAGCAGAGGCGTTCGTGGTGCGGTTCGCAGAACATCGAGGCAGCGGCGAGCCGTCCCCCGGCGTATGTCATCGCGCCGAGGAAGGTCACACTGCTGGCGACAACCGGTGGTGTGTCGTTGATTGTGCGGGCCTGTGAAGTGAGGTTTGTGCGGTGTCGAGGAGTTGGCGTAGCTGGAGTCCGCGCGGGGCGATGGCGGTGATGAGAGCTGCGGGTCCGGCGAGTGGTGTCAGCGCGGCGTACCCGGTCTGTGGGGTGTCGCCGTGGAGCCGGGCCTCGGGGGGTGTGTTCTCGAAGGCGGGGTCGACGATGAGGATCTGCCCGGTCGCGCGGTGGTCGGCGAGGACTGCGGGGCCGTCCCAGGCGGGTGCCCCCGGGCCGTATGCGGCTTCCTGGTCGAGGAGCACGGCTCCGCCGCGCCGGACGGTGAGTCGTGTGGTCACGTGGCCGGGCGGTTCTCCGGTGCGCCCCAGTACCTGTTCCTCGCGCAGGACGAGTAGTGCGGTGGGAGCGAGGTCGATGGTCCACGTCTGGCGCAGGTGGGAGCCGGCCGCGCAGATCAACGGCTTGGGCGACCAGTGGAGTTCCGCGTGTTCTTCCACGGTTAGGTGTACGGCGTAGGTGGCGGGTTCCTGGGTCGGGCCGCGCAGGGCGAGGGTGGCGGCGGCCGAGGTGACGTGGAGGACCGCGCCTTGCTGGACGGTGGTTTCGATGTGCAGCCGGTCGCCGCCGAGGGGGGCGCTCATGGCGCCGACCACGCATACGCGGGCTTCTGTGCCGCGTGGGCGCAGGCGTCGGAGTTCGAAGGGGCCGTCGCCGTCGAGGACGGGCAGGGTGGTGCTCCCGCCTCGGACGGCTGCTGTGATGCGGGCTGTGGCCTGCACGCCCAGGACCTCTGTATGGCGGGCGGCCGGCGCGGCTTCTTCCGCGGTGGTGATCATGCGGGGCCTGAGGTCCAGTGGGTGAGGCGTTCGCGGACCCAGTCGGCGACCTGTTTGACCCCGCCTTCCTCCTTGAGGGAGGTGAAGGCGACAGGGAGGTCACCTCGCTGTGCTTTGGCGTCGCGGGCCATCGCGTCGAGGTCGGAACCGACGTAGGGGGCGAGGTCGGTCTTGTTGATGACGAGGAGGTCGGCGGTGGTGACGCCGGGTCCGCCCTTGCGCGGGATGTCGTCGCCGCCGGCCACGTCGATGACGAAGATCTGTGCGTCGACGAGCCCTTTGGAGAAGGTGGCGGTGAGGTTGTCTCCGCCGGACTCGACGAGGATCAGGTCGAGTGGACCGACCGCGGATTCCAGGTCCTCGACGGCTTCGAGGTTGGCGGAGATGTCGTCGCGGATCGCGGTGTGCGGGCAGGCGCCGGTTTCGACGGCCTGGATGCGTTCGGGGGGCAGGACGGCTTCGCGCAGCAGGAAGTCGGCGTCCTCACGGGTGTAGATGTCGTTGGTGACCACAGCGATGGACAGCTCGGTCCGCAGGGCCCGGCACAGGGCGGCGACGGTCGCGGTCTTGCCCGAGCCGACCGGCCCGCCCAGGCCGATCCGCAGGGCGCGCCTCGTGCCGTCGGGGTGGTCTGTTGCGGCCGCACTGTAGGTGTGGCGGTGGGGGAACTTCTCGTCGAGTTCGTGACCGAGGTGCATGCGGATTCCTTGTGCGGTGTTTGACGTGGTGGGTGGTCAGGAGGCGAAGAGGCGGACCGGCCAGGCGGCGTGTTGCTGGGCGGTGATGTCCAGCAGGGGAGCTGATGCGGCGGGCAGTGCGCCGACCCCTTCGTCGGTGACGCGTCGTGCGGTTTCTGCGGCTGCTGCGGCGATCTGGTCGAGCTGTGGGGCCAGGCGGGCCAGGACGGCGGTGGCGTCGAACGGGTCGAGGCTCAGCAGCCGGACCGTGGCGGTGGCCGGTCCGCTGACGGTTTCGTACACCACGGCACTGGCGGCGTCCAGCGGCGCCAGACCAGCCGACCGGGCGGCCAGGCCCAGGACGATGGGCTGGTGGGCGCCCTGTGGCCGTGCAGCGGCCAGGTCGTCCAGCTCGGGCGAGGGCCAGGTGGCGCGGGCCGCCCGCATCATCTGTCGGCCGAGTTTCCGGGCGGTGGCACGCAGGGCCTGTACGGGGGTGCGGGCGTCGGCTGCCTGGTCCAGGGCCAGCGGATCGTGGCCGGCCGCAGCCGCGGCGGCCAGGGCTGCAGCGACCAGGCCCGCGGTGTGCAGCCGTCCCCGGCAGAATTCCTCCAGCGAGGCCGCGTCCTTGATGCGGCCCGCTGCGACGGCGGGTTCGGCGCCGCCGGAGTGTGCGTGTCCTCCGGCGGGGAACCTGCCGTCGGCCAGGACGAACAGCGCGGCACGGTTCATAGGGTGCGGGCCACCTTTCGTAGGGTCTTCCTCTGTCGTGCCTTCTGCGTCACCGAGAGGTGCTGCGGCGAGGGATCAGAAGAGGAAGTACCTCTGGGCCATGGGCAGTTCGGAGACGAAGGCGCGGTCGACGATCTGGCCGTTGACGAACGTGGTCACGTCTGTGACCTTGGCCCCGCCGATGATGACCTCGTAGGTGTCGGGGTCGATTCGTACGTCGGGGGTCGCGTTGTTCTCCTTCATGTCGGCCTTCTTGACCGAGCGTGTGTCCTGGATGGCCTTGAAGCGCTTGTTCAGCGTGCGCCCCTTGGCCAGGCCCTTCTTCAGGGCGCGCTCGGTGACGAAGTTGAAGGAGAGGGAGCCGGGGGCTGAGCCGGTCGCCCCCCACATGGGGCGCGGCAGGACCGGCTGGGGGGTGGGGATGGAGGCGTTGGCGTCACCGACCTGTGCGTAGGCGATCTGTCCGCCCTTGATGACCAGGTGTGGCTTGACGCCGAAGAACTTCGGCTCCCACAGCACGAGGTCGGCCAGCTTGCCGGTCTCCACCGACCCGACGACGGTGTCGATGCCCTGGGCGAGGGCAGGGTTGATGGTGTACTTCGCGACGTAACGCCGGGCGCGCCGGTTGTCGGCCAGAGGGGGTTCGGCTGCCGGCGTCGAGTCCACCGGTGCCGCTTTCCTGGCCTGCGGCGTGTTCTCGGGCCGGCCGGCGGGCTGGTCTTCTTCCAGGAAGCCTCGGCGTGTCTTCATGACGTGTGCGGTCTGCCAGGTGCGCATGATCATTTCGCCGATGCGGCCCATGGCCTGGGCGTCCGAGGACATGATCGAGATGGCGCCGACGTCGTGGAGGATGTCCTCGGCGGCCATCGTGGAGGGCCGGATCCGGGAGTCAGCGAAGGCAAGGTCTTCGGTGACGGCCGGATTGAGGTGATGGCAGACCATCACCATGTCGAAGTGCTCCTTGACCGTGTTGACGGTCAGCGGGCGGGTGGGGTTGGTGGAGGCGGGCAGCACGTTCGGCTCGCTCACCATCTTGATCATGTCGGGGGCGTGACCGCCTCCGGCGCCTTCCACATGGAAGATGTGAAGGGGCCGTCCCTTGATCGCCTTGATGGTGTCCTGGACGAAGCCGGCCTCGTTCAGCGAGTCGGCGTGCAGCGCGAGCTGTACACCGGTCTTCTCGCAGACCTCCAGGCACGCGTCGATGACGGCGGGGGTGGCGCCCCAGTCCTCATGGACCTTGAGCCCGATGACGCCGGCGTCCACCTGGTCGTACATGGACTCCTTGGACATGGTGGCGCCCTTGCCGAGCAGCCCGATGTTCACGGGGAAACCGTCCAGCGCCTCGAACATCCGGTCGAGATGCCAGCTCCCGGGCGTGACGGTGGTGGCCTTACTGCCCTCCGCAGGTCCTGTGCCGCCGCCGATGAGGGTGGTGACACCCGAGGCCAGCGCCTCATCGATCTGGTCGGGGCAGATGAAGTGGACGTGGGTGTCGATCCCACCGGCGGTGAGGATCCTGCCGTTGCCCGCGATGACCTCGGTGTCGGGGCCGATGACGAAGTCGGTGGGCTTGGGGCCGATGCCGTTGTGGCTGGCCCCGTCCTCGTGCAGGGGGTCCATGGTCTCGGGGTTGTACGCCTTGCCGAGGGCGGTGATGTGCCCGTCACGGATGGCGACATCAGCCTTCACGATGCCCCAGTGGTCCAACACGACGGCACCCGTGATCACCGTGTCGGGAGGCAGGACGACGCTGCCGTCGGCAGCGGTGGTGCTCTTGCCCCTGCCCGGGTCACGCGGGGCGACGGACTGTCCCATGGACTCCCGGATGACCTTGCCGCCGCCGAAGACCATCTCGTTGCCACTGCGCCCCGGACCGCCCGACCAGTCGTCCTCGATCTTGATCTGCAGCGCTGTGTCGGCGAGGCGGATCCGGTCGCGGACCGTCGGGCCGAACCGGTCGGCGTAGTCGGCGCGCGGCAGGGGGGCGTGAGGCGAGGGTGCCACCTGGCAGCAGGAGCAGTCGGGGCACTCGGTCCTGGAATTCACACCTTCTCCTTGCCGGACGCGCCTCGGGTGTTGTCGAGTGAGCCCCCGATCTTCTCGGGCAGTCCCTTGATCCTGCCGCGAAGCCCGTGGACCACGCGCTCGCCCTCGATGGGCACGAGCTCGACCTCTTCGGTGATACCGGGCTCGAAACGCACCGAGCTGCCGGCGGGGACGTTGAGGCGCCTGCCCCACGCCTCCATGCGAGGGAACTCCAGCCCGTCGTTGACCTCGGCGAAGTGGTAGTGGGAACCGACCTGGACGGGGCGGTCGGTCGGGTTGTCGACCGTCACCTTCGTGACCTGGCCTTCCTGCCGGTTGTGTTCGTTGAAGACGACCACCTCGTCGCCCTCGCACGTGGAGAAGTCCACCTTCCCCGGCCAGACCGCCGGCACCTCGTCCCCACCGGCTTCCGGGAAGGGGCTGTGGACCGTGACCAGCTTCGTACCGTCGGGGAACGTAGCCTCCACCTGCACGTTCTCGATCATCTCCGGGACACCTTCCATCACCTCCTCCCTCGACAGCACCTTGCGCCCGGAAGACATGAGGTCGGCAACGGTCCTGCCGTCCCGGGCCCCCTCCAGGACATGCACGATCAACAGGGCCATGGCCTCCGGATAGTTGAGCCGCACCCCCCTGGAGCGGCGCTTCTCGGCGACATCCGCCGCCACGTGCAACATCAATCGTTCCTGCTCATGCGGAGTCAGGTGCACAGCTACATCCCTGCGTTCGCCCTTGCCCAGGACGTCTGTCCCGGGCCCCACGTGCTCGGACTGTCCCGTGCTCGCCGTCGGCAGGCAGCGTGAAACCTAACGGCACGCCACCTCGACGCCGATGCGAAACACACCGCCCATCCCGGGCGGTCCGGCCCCAACCCGAAGCGGAACCATCTTGAGCACGTCGGCGGGCGCCACCCTGCAACTCACCCGGCTGACACCCGAACGAGTGATCATCCGCTCTGCGCCGGGAAACTCACCGCACGGTGTCGTAAGACAAGTTCAGAATGCCGGGACGGCCACCGGCGGTGCGGAGTCAGGGTCGGCTCCCGGCGCTGTGCCGGTGAGGTCGAGCACCGACTGCCGTAGCCCGGCCGCCTCCAGCACCAGGTCGGCACCCGACAGCGGAGCCTCACACAGGTCTTCCAGAGCGCGGTGGACGACCAGGACACCGTGCAGGGCGGCCTGCTGATCCGAGAGTTCCGCCTCACGGACCCGGAAGAAGGACTGGCTGATCGAGTCCGCCGGCAGTTCCTCACCTGCCACGGCCGGAGCCAGAGCCGACAGCGCGGCCACCAACTCACCAGCAGCCGCGGCGGCCTGCCCCAGGGCGACGGTCCGCTCGACAGGTCTGGCATGGGTCGGCACCCCTGCCAGCACGCGCGCGGTGTGTTTCGCCTCAGCATCGACGCGCGGGCCCAGCGCCGGAGCGGACCGAGCGCCTCGGGGCTCACGGAAGACAGCGACAGCAGGATGACCGACAACCGGCGATAAGCCGATGGTTGAAGTACTTCGCCAGGAACACTTCGCACGAAACCCCGAACTGCAAGATCATTTCTTGTGCCGGTCGTCGCGCAGTTCGCGGTCAGGACACGGAGAGCCGCGCGGACGGTCGCGAATCGAGCCTGGTGCGGGAGCGCCGTTGGAGACTGTCTGGAGCGCTCGGTGGCTGATCGGGCACCAGGTCCATGTCCTGTTCAACATCTGCGCCGCGGTCGCCGTGGCCGACGCCAGCCGCCATCTGGGCAACGGCGACGGTGACGCCGCGCTGCTGCGGCTGGCCGATGCGACGGTGTACGTGCGGGGCTTCCCGGCAGCCATGCCCCACGCCAGTACGGTCCCGGCCGACTACTACATGGCGGCGATACGCCACACCATGGCACCGCCGGCGGTGGACGTACCGCTGAGCGGGCGCCAGCATCGCGGATACAAGCTCTTCCGGGCAGCGATGAAAGACCTGCTGCCCATCGTGCCCGACTCCTACAAGCAGTTGGCAGCCCGCGCCCCGGAGCTGGCCGAAGCGCGGGGCGCCCTCCTGGAAGCCGACATCGTGGACGGGGAACGGCACGTCACCCTCGCGTACCCGATGGTGCATCTGCACCGTTCCATCGCCCAGAAACCACAAGGCCCTGACAACGCCGTCGCTGAACTACGGCACATGCGCCACCGCCGCGCAGCCCAGTACGCCCCCCTGATCCGATTCGGGACCACTACATCGCCGACGCCGTGGCCGGCCTGCGCCACTCCTGAGTCCGTGTGTCCGCCGCCCGCCTCCCGCAGGAGTCCTGATGCCCGAGACCACGCCCGCCACCCTCCGAAGCTCCGCCGCCGACTGGGCCATTGCCCCTGCGGACGCCGACGCGTGCGAGCGACTGGCACGCGCCCTGTCCGCCGGCGGACACGACCAGATCGACAGCCTCGAATGGGTGGCCCGGGCCCGGGACGCCTGGGAGGACCTTCCGCTCCTGCTGCGCCGTGGCGTACGCCGGTTTCGCAGGCACTCCGGCCCCCACGGCACACTCGTGATCGGCGGCCTTCCCGTCGATCGGGCAGACCTGCTCGCCACACCTTCCGTTCCCGGCTCGGTCCAGCGGCGGGCCACCGTCCCGGCCGCGCTCACCATGGTGGCCTGCGGGCTGGGCGAGCCCCTCGCCTACCGGGCCGAGAAGTCCGGTGCCCTTGTGCAGGACGTCGTGCCTGTGCCCGGGCAGGAGAGCTTCCACGGCAACGCCGGATCGGTGCCGTTGTCCTTCCATACCGAGAACGGCTTCCACCCCCACCCACCCGACTATGTGATCTTCCTCTGCCTGCGAGCCGACCATGAGCGGATCGCCGGCATGCGTGTGGCCGGTATCCGCCAAGCACTGCCGCTCCTCACTTCAGCCGGCCGTGAGGCCCTGTTCGCACCGGAGTTCATCATCAAACCACCACCTTCCTTCACCTCGGACGCTGCCGCGAGCAAGCCCGCAGTCGAGCCCCGACCGGTGTTGTCGGGAGCGGTCGAGGACCCCGACATACGGATGGCCCAACTCGTCACCACCCCGCTCACACCGCGGGCCACCGAGGCGCTGTCCGAATTCGGCCGCGCCTGCGAGGCGACCGCTCGTACCCTGCGCCTGGCCCCCGGCGACCTGGTCATCATCGACAACCGCGTCACCGTCCACGGACGCACGGCCTTCCACCCCCGCTACGACGGAGCAGACCGCTGGCTGCAACGCACCTACGTCACCACCGACCTGCGCCGCTCCCGCGACCACCGCCCCCACGACGGCCACGTACTCGCCCGCTGACCTGCGCCCAGGCCTCCTGGGGAGATGTGCACTACACGGTGAACGTCTTCCCCGGGGTCTCGGGGCTCCCACGGTCGTGCGTGCCACTGTCGATGGCGGCGATCCCCGTCTTCAACAGGTCCCGTGCACCATGATGGGCCCGCCCTGCTCCGGGGAGGTCGCGCATGCATCGCCTACGGAACGTGATTGCGTGGAGGTGGGTAGGAACGGGCCGAGACCGGTGAAGCCGACCGCTACGCAAGGCGGCATCAGCAAGGGCGAGAGCGGGATCTTCCCGTCGCGTGACGGTTCCTGTGGTAGCGAGGGACGCAGAGAAGGCCGTGCAGCGAACGCTGCACGGCTTGCGATCGAGCTGGATCAAGGAGGACGCAGCCGGATGCAAACGGGTGGCTATGTCCGTTGTTTCGGTATCGTCGCAGGTGAGAGGCGTCACTCCTATGGGTTCGAGTCCCACCCGCCCCACCGAGCGTCCCCAGGCAGAATCGTTCTGGCCTGGGGAAACGCGTTTTTCACGGTCATATCGCGCGTGAGGTGTTCGCCTCACGGTGGTGTGGCGGACGAGGGTCTTCACGTGTCGAAGGTGCTTCCTGCGTGGCTGTGACCTGGACCTTTCCGGTCTCGGCGCCGCGGGATGGTTAACAGCGGTCCCACGGCTGTCGAGCTGGGCGCTCCGCCCCGCACCACCCCGTCGGTGCACGCCTTTCCGCAACTGGCTTGGCCTCCGGCCGTCGGCCTCCTGCCTGGAGCCGGCTGCGATCCCGAACCCTGGAGCCCGACGCCCGCGTCACCGGACGGAGGCAGGGCTTCCGTAGCGGAAGCGAGCACGGAAGCGAGGAAGAGGCGGCTGCGAGCTGCCGTCGTCAAGGTTCCTGATCGATGCGTCCAGTGCGGTGGGGTTCAGAGGGCAAGTACGGCAACGGTGCCCGCGTAAATGGTGATGAGCAGGATTCCGTCGAAGCCGATTTTGAGCCAGCCGCGCTTCTGGCGGACGAGGAGGCCGCCGAGCAGGACCGCCGTCATGACCAGCGCACTGCTCGTGAGGAACAGTTCGTCCTGGTTTGCTGCGTGGAAGAGGGAACCGCCGCGGTAGGTGATGTCGCCGACGACGAGGTTGAGTGCGTCCAGGCAGTTTCCGCCGACGACGGCGGCGATGGCCAGCGTGACGGCTCCACGCCGGACGGCTGCGATGGAGGTGACCGCCTCTGGGAGGGCGTTGACAAGGCCCATGAACACAGCGCCGACGAGACCTGCGCTCAGGCCGGTGTGCTCCACGATGCCCTCCGCGGCGCGGGCCACCGCCCAGCCTCCGAGCATGACGAGGCCCGCTACGGCCGCGAACTCGGTCCACAGCCGTGATGTCCTGTGACCGTCGAGTCCCTCGGTGTCTTCGCTCGCGACATCGGGAACTGTTTCCCTCGTGGGCACCGCGCGCCACATGGGTTCGCCACGGGAGCGGATGAGCTGTAGACCGCCGACGTAGAAGGCCACCATGACCACGGACGCCGGATGCAGGCCCAGCACAGTGACTGATGGGCTGAACGCAGCCATCAGGGCGATGCCCAGCAAACCGATCAGCAGGCAGCCGAACAGCATGTTGGGCAGTGACGCGGCGGCGTGCTCGAGGTTGACTCTCCTCAGGAAGGTGTCGGCTGCGACGAGTGCGAGGGTCTGCGCCGCGATGCCGCCGACAGCGTTGCTGTATGCGAGGTCGGGCTGGTCCGCGGCGGCGCTGACCGCGGTCATCACGATGCCCGAGAGGGACGTCACCAGGCCGAACAGCACCGCACCGAAGAGGGCTTCTCCCCAGCCTGTGCGATCGGCGAGGGTGTCACCCACCCCGGCGAGCCGGATGCTGCTCACGACGGTGATGGCCGTGGCCAGGAGGAAGATCCCGATGCTCCAGCTCAGGGGCCACACGTCGGTCAACAATGCGGACATGATCGCCTTTCGCCGGGGTGAGGTAGCAGGAGGATCGATTCTCTCGTTCCACGGATCACCCGCTCCACACGGCGCGTACTCAACGTGCCCTGGTCGGTGAGCGTGATCGTCCGATCGGGCCCGTCGGCCTACACGTGCTTCTGTGTCGCCAGATCGGTTGACTTGAGCTGCTGGGCCTGTTGTTGCTCGGCAGGGCTTTCTGCCTTCATGGCCTTGTTCGCGCTCTTGAGGATGCGTGCCGCTTTGCCGGCGTCGCGGGCCAGCTCGGGGAGCTGGCGGTCTCGGTGGCGGCGTCCTCGCTCAGGCCATAGCGGGCGAACTCGGCGCCACCGGCCTGGTTGACCACGCGGATGAAGGCGTTGCGGAGCTGGCCGAAGCTGTGGCCGCGCGCTTCGGCCTCATGGATGGAGACCGGAAGGGCGATCTTCGATACGTCGGCGGGGACGGTGGCCAGGTTCACCTTGATCACCTTGTCGTCGCCCTCGCCCTCGCCCTCGCCCTCGCCGGTGAGGTTGTCGCCGGTGTGCTCGACCGAGCCGTCAGGGTCAGGTTGTTGAAGAAGATGAGTACTGGTCGGACATGACCTTTCCGGCCTCGTCGATCGTCAGTGCGCTCGCGTCGAGGTCGTAGTCGGCACCGGTCGTGGTGTGGACGTCCCACCCAGGCCCACCAGCACGGCGGACAGCCCCGGCGCCTCCTTGCTCAGCGAGACATTGCCGCCCCTGGCGGAGCTCACATCCATGTCGCTTCCCTTCTCAAGACCTGCGCCCGGTAACGGGGAAGACCCTCCGATCCCTCGTATGACACCATAGAAAATCTACAGCAATGTAGAAATTGATCCGTCGGTGAACTGGGTTGTGCCGGAGGGAGCTTCCGGCCACACGGGCGTTCTGATCGCGGAAAAGGCCGGCACGGAGTGGCCAGTACGATGCCCCCTCGGCGCTCGTACCGATTCGGGGCGGCGGAACGGAAAGGAGGCCGCGCCATGGTTGCCGGCACGGAGAAGGCGAGCCCGGACGGACGCGGTCGCAGGCGCCAGGGCGAACTTGAGATGCAGGTGCTGTCGGTGCTGGGCTCGGCACCGGGCCCGGTGGCTGCCGCGTGGGTGCAGGAACGGCTCAGCGGTGATCTGGCGTACACCACGGTCGTCACGATCCTGACCAGGCTGTACGCGAAGAAGGCGGTGGCCCGCTCCAGGGCCGGCCGGGCCTTCGAGTGGACGCCGGTGGCGGACGGGGCCGGTCTGGTGGCCATGCGCATGCGCAAGCTGCTCGACAATCAGCAGGACCGCGATGCGGTGCTCTCCAGTTTCGTATCGTCCTTGTCCTCGCACGACGAGCAGCTCCTGCGCTCCCTCCTCAATGAAGCTGACGATCCGGAGCGTTGACCGATGGGCGTCTTCGTCTTCCTGCCTCTGATCCAGCCGCTGACCGCACTGCCCATCGCGTGGCAGGCTGAACAGCATCTGCATCCGCGCGTCGCGGCGTTGTTGCTGGCCTGGGTGGGGACGATCCTCGCCGCATGCAGCACGCTGCGCCTCGGGCTCCTGGTCGTGGTCGGCACGGCGCAGTTACCCGGCAACCCGCTGCCCGACAGCTGGTCCGATCCAGAGGTGCGCTAGGCGGTTCCGTACGACGAAATGGCCGGGAAGGCGTTCATCGGCACCCTTGCCCTCGTCGTCGCGGCGTGCACGCTGGCGCTGAGACGGCACTAAGGCTTCCGTGCCCGAGCCCATCGCACGCAGGCCGCGCATCCGGGCTCTTCGCAGGTCGCCGTACTTGCCGACGAGGTGCCGTACGCATACGCGCTGCCGGGCTCTCCGGGCCGGATCCTGGTTTCCACAGGCATGCTCTCCGGCCTGAACCAGGCAGAGCGCCACGCGCTGACCGCCCATGAGCGCGCCCACCTTGCCGGACCGCGCCACCGCCTGCTGCTCACGGTGCGGCTCGCCGGCTGCGCGAACCCCCTGCTGCGCCCGTTCCGTGCGGCGGTGGGATACAGCACGGAGCGCTGGGCCGACGAGGAAGCCGCCCGGGTCACCGGGGACCGCCGGACAACGGCACGCGCCGTCGGCAAGGCCGCGCTGATCTCCCAGCCCGCGGCAGTACCCGGCTTGGCCGCCTTCGCCGAGGCCGGACCGGTGTCGCGACGCATGGCCGCCCTGCTGGGTCCGGTTCCGCCGGCCGCCGGCTGGCCGCCGGCACTGACTGCGGAGGGTATGGCCGCCATCGTCGCCGCAGTCGGAGCGGCCGCGTCGGCCTTGTCCGTACTCGACGCGGTGATCGCCTTGTTCTTCGTTCCGCAGTCCGCCACCTACGGGTAGCCCGGGGACGCCCCGCCACGGATGAGCTTTCTCTACGCAACTGTAGAGTTCACGCGCCGCGCGGATCCGCGGTTGCAGATGAGTGAGCGCGAAGGACCGGAGGACACCAGGTGAGTACGCAGGACCGGAGGCGGCACGGTCGCCGGGCGCAGTCGACGCGGCGAAGCCGCAAGGCGGAGGAGGGGCCCGCCCGGCTGACCCGACGCGGACGAATAGCACGGTGGGTGGGTGGTGCGCTGGCTGCCCTCGTGCTGGTGGCAGCCGGGGCGGGGGCCTGGTTCTATCAGGGGCTGGACGGGAACATCAATGCCGCGGACGTGGACAACAAGCTGGGCGACGACAGGCCGGTCAACCTGAGTCCGGGCTCGAAGAACATTCTGATGGTGGGCTCCGACTCGCGTGACGGCAAGAACGCGAAGTACGGCAAGGGCCTGGTCACCATGCAGTCGGACACCCTGATGGTCATGCATCTGTCTGCGGACCGGAAGTGGGCCACGGTGGTCTCCTTGCCGAGGGACTCCTGGGTGAGCCTTCCGGTCTGCGAGCGTGGCGACGGGGCACTGTCCGCACCGAGCCATTCCAAGATCAATGCGGCCTTCGCCATCGGTGGGGCGAGCGGTGATGTCTCGGGAGCCGCCGCCTGCACGACCAAGACGGTGGAGCAGTCCACCGGCCTGCGTATCGACCACTTCATGTCCGTCGACTTCCAGGGCTTCAAAGGCATGGTCAACGCTCTCGACGGCATCGAGGTCTGCCCCGAGACGGCGATCCGCGACGAGAAGGCGCACCTCGACCTGGAGGCGGGATGTCAGACTGTCAAGGGCGAGGACGCTCTCGGGTATGTCCGCGCCCGCTACAGCGTCGGGGACGGCTCGGACCTCGGGCGCATCGGTCGGCAGCAGGAGTTCATGAAGGCCCTCGCCGCCAAAGCGCAGCAGAAGCTCACCAACCCGGCCGTCCTGTACGACTTCCTGGACTCGGTGACCAGGTCCCTGACCACTGACGAGAGGCTGGCGGGTATCAAGCCGCTGACGGGTCTGGCGAACGAGATCAGGAGCATCCCGAGCGACCGGCTGACCTTCTTGACCGTGCCCCACTACGGACGCGTGGCGGACGTGCCCTCGGACAAGGCCAACGTGGTGTGGCAGTACCCGCAGGCCGCCGACCTCTTCGCCTCGCTCGCCAAGGACCAAGAGGTCGACAAGGAGAAGGTGGCCGCAGACGCCAAGAACCCGGTCTACGCCGCTACGGTTCGCGTGCAGGTCCTCAACGGCAGCGGGGTGCCCGGCCGGGCCGCGAAGGTCGCCGAAACGCTGAGGACGGCGGGCTACACCATCACGGGCACCGGCAACGCGCCCGGCTCCGCGGAGAAGACCGCGGTCGTCCACCCGGAGGGCCTCGAAGAACAGGCCGGGGTGCTCGCTTCGCGGCTGCCCGGTGTCGCGATGAAGCCTGACGCGGGTGCCTTGGCCGGCACCGTCACTCTCATCGTGGGCGCGGACTTCACCGGCATTCGGTGACGCGATCTGTCGGCCAGGAGGCGGAAAGGGCCTGTGGCCGGGTGTCACAGGTCATTCCTTCTTCACGCCCTGTGCGGAGCGTCAGCGCCGGGACTTGACACATGTGAGTGCGGCGATGCCCACGACCGTGAGGCCGATCTGGAGCAGCCATTCGATCCAGTCGATGCCCTTGGAGTCCGCGACACCCAGCCCGGCCGCGATGGCGGTACCCAGGAAGGCCGCGGCGATACCGACGAGGACGGTCCACAGAACGCCGGTGTGCTGCCGGCCCGGCAGTACGAGGCGTCCCAGCGCGCCGATGACGATGCCGATCCGAACGGCGGCGCGGGCCTCGGAGGGCTTCTTCTTCGCCTTGGCGATCTCCTGCAGGACGCTGACCTTGCCACGGGCGAAGGCGGCGGTCAGTTGTTCAGGTTGTCGTCGAAGCGGCGCTGGAGGTCGTCCGCAGCGAAGTTCTGCAGTACGTCGTTGGTGGCGATGAGCTGGGCCACCCGCTGCCGTTCGGCGGGGTCGATGGTGCCGTCGGCGGCGGCGACCAGGGCGCATATCCCCATGCCGGCATCGCGGAAGGAGCCGCTCTTGAGACCGTTCTTTTTCGCCATGAGCTGCGTCTACATCGTTGACGCGGACTCCTTGAAGCGATCCCACAGGGCCATACGAACTTCATAAGCGTCAGGAGGCGTCCGGGCCGGAAGGGAGGCCGGTCCGGACACCCGCATTCTTCTACAGTCGCGTAGAGGTTATCGCGAGACTTGTCGTTGATTCAGCCCTCTTCGCCCTCTTCGTCCCCTTCGAAGAAGTCGCCCACCTCGTCGACGACTTCGGCGGCCACCATGCCGCCGACGACACCGACGGCCAGCCCTGCCGCGCCGGCAGCGACCACGGTACCCATGCCAGGTCCGGAGCGATGGTGGCTGTCGTCGTGGTGATGTTCGCCGTGGCCGTGGCCGTGGCCGTGGCCGTGGCCGTAATCGTGAGGGGAGTGTGTCCCGTGGGTCCCATGAACGCCATGCCCGGCTGCCAGGTGGCGTACCCAGCCGTCGACCTCGGCGTTCCAGTCGCGCTGCTCGATGCCCTGGTGGCTGACGGTGAAGCGGTTGACGGCGTCGTGGCCAGAGGAGAAGAGGCCGCCGGGCTTGTCTGCTTCCAGGACTACCTCCATGCCGCCGGGGTTGGCCAGGAAGGTCACCTCGATCTCCCGCATGACAGGCGCGTACTGGGGAGCGGGTGTGAGTTCGACCTCTTGGTAGAAGGGCAGTTGCTGGCCGGTTCCACTGATGTGTCCGTACTCCAGGTCTGCCGACTTGAACCCGAAGCCGAGCTGCCCGAGCGCCTCCAGGACAGCCTCCTGTGCCGGCAGTGGCCGGACGGTCAGCGGGTCGAGATCGCCCTTGTCCTTGCCGCCCGCCACCGCCAGTTCGGTTCGCAGGCCCAGCACGACGCCGAGCGGCTGGCCGTGAAGTTCGGTGACCGGGGTCTCCCACGGCACCGTCACCGCGAACGGGACGGTCCGATGCTCGCCCTCGGCGAGGCGGAAGCCGCCTCCGACAGTGAAGCGCTCGAAGGGGACCGTACCTTCGGCTTCGCCGTCCTCGTGCTCCACCTCGACGCGGGCGACGAGCTCCAGGGTGATCTGCTCGATGTCGAAGTCGGCTTTCCCGCCGACGAGATGGAGCTGTCCGTGCAGCGTCCCACCGGGCTGGACCGGGCCGTCGTCAAGGACCGTGTCAACGGTGGGGCCGCCTACGCCGAGCGACCCAAGCAGCCTTTTGAACACCATCGTGGCGTTCTCTCCTTCAGGTGTACGTGGAGTGTCGGGGGGAGTGGGTTACCGCACCCCCGAGGCGCGGCAACCGACCGGTCGTGCCTACGTGGCCGCCGCGTCCAGTGCCGCCAGGGCCTGCGCCCAGCGGACGTACTTCAGCTTGGCCAGGTCGGCCACGGTCTTGACGCCGAACGCCTCCTGCAGCAGCTCGCCGTCACGGTCCGAGACACCCTTCAGGGCGCCGACGGGGGCAGCGAGTATCTCCGGCAGGCTCTTGTCCGCCCATGCCTTGTCCAGCACCTTGTCCAGGTCGATCGACGCCATGAAGTCCTCCTCGGAAGTGGATGATTGGCGAGTCCGGCTCGCAATATCTACACGCATGTAGAAGCATAGGGCGCGGTCACCCCCGCCGGCCGCATACCGCTGCGGCTCGCGGGAAATGTCCGAAACAGGTCTGTGAGGAAACGAAGCACCATGTCCGAACGGACGGTTGCGCATCTGCGGCACGGTCTCGCCCACCGCAGTCGCCGCATCGCGGACTCCAGCGCCTTCTCGAGCGCCGTGTTCTGTCTCATCGCGGCAAACGCCGTCGTGCTCGGAATGGAGACGTACAGCGGTGTCGTGCATCAGTGGCACGGTGTGCTCAAGGCCGCGGAGCACTTCTTCCTCGCCGCCTTCACCGCGGAGATACTTCTGCGGGCAGCCGCCCATGCCGATCGCCCCGGTGACTTCTTCCGAGACCCGTGGAACGTGTTCGACCTGCTCGTCGTAGCCGTGGCCTTCATGCCGTTCGCCCGTGAGAACGCCACCGTGCTGCGGCTTCTGCGCCTGGCGCGCGTACTGCGTGCGGCGCGATTTCTGCCGCAATTGCGGATCGTGATCGTCGCCGTCGGCAAGAGCCTGCCCGGCACCCTGAGTTTCGCCCTCGTCGGGGCGCTCCTGCTGTACGTGTACGCCATGGTCGGCTGGGTGTTCTTCGCCGACGAGGACCCCGAGCACTACGGGTCACTCGGCCGCGCGGCCCTCACGCTCTTCCTCCTCATCACCCTCGACGGCCTCGGCGACGCCGTACGCGGCGGCCTGGAGATCTCCCGCTGGACCGTCTTCTACTTCGGCTCGTTCGTCCTGCTCGGCTCGTTCGTACTGGTCAACCTCCTCATCGGCGTCGTCATCAATTCCCTGGAGGAAGCCCGGGAGCTGGAGGAGGAGCGAGGGAGGGGCGTGCCGGGCCGACGGCGGAGAGCAGACAACCCGGCAGAAGCTCTGCGGGCGCAGCTCGTCGCAGCACGCCAGGCCCTGGACGACGTGGAATCCGGCCTGGCGGCGCCATCGGGGTCCTGCACGTGCCAGGGCAACGGGGAGACGGCGCGGACAGGGGTGTGAAGCTCCGGGGGCGAGAAAGTACTCCAGCTCGGCGCCACCGGGCACCGGCTTTACTGTCCCTTTACCATGAGCGACCGCGACTCGGAGGCATACATCGAGACGGAAGGCGCCTCTCCCCGCAGGACTGAGGGGAGAGGCGCCTCTCTGCGTACGGGAAGAGGTCAGTGCTTGGCGTGGCGGCGGCGTTGGCCGGAGGTGGGGCCCGCCGGAGGGCTGCTGGCGTTGCCGCGCGCCTCCGCGTCGGTCTTCGTCGACTGGCTGCGGGCTCTCAGGACCTCGACCGCGATCGGCAGCACGGAGAGGAGCACGATCAGGATGAGGATCTTCTCGATGTGCTGGTGCACGAATGCGATCTTGCCGAGCAGCGCACCGAGCACCGTGACACCGACGCCCCACAGGAGCGCGCCGACGATGTTGTACGTGATGAACAAGCGGTAGTTCATCCTGCTCACACCGGCGATAATGGGTGTGAATGTGCGCACGATGGGCACGAACCGAGCCAGGACCAGCGATTTCGGCCCGTGCTTCTCGAAGAACTCGTGCGCCTTCTCCACGTTCTCCTGCTTGAAGAGACGCGAGTCCGGGCGTTTGAAGAGGGCCGGGCCGACCTTGCGGCCGAAGAGATAGCCCACCTGGTCGCCGAGGATGGCGGCGATGGCGATCAGGGTGCAGACGAGCCAGAGCGGGTACTTCAGCTGCCCCGTGGTCACCAGCAGTCCTGTGGTGAACAGCAGCGAGTCACCAGGCAGGAAGAAGCCGATGAGGAGTCCGGACTCGGCGAAGACGATGAGGAGAAGGCCTGGTAGTCCGAATGTATTGAGCAGATAGTCCGGGTCCAGCCAGCTCGGGCCGAGCGCAAGCGTATTCAAGGGTCCGGGCTCCAGTTATGTGCGCGACGGGTGGTGGCTGCATAGCCGCCCCAAACTATCAACGCCCCGTGGACGTCATCGGTTCCAGTGGCGTTCGGCGGGGGTGCGCATTCTCTGAAGCGGGGTGAGGCTGCGCACTGGAGGTGCCACAGACATGGGCGTTGCGGACGGGGACCGCATCCATGCGGTGGCTGTCCGCATGGATCACGACCACCACCTCGACTTCGCCGCAGCCTACCCACACATATGGCTGATCCTGCCCAAGGAGAACAGCGTCGAGATCCTCGCCAGCCGCCAGGCCCTCGCCCGAGCCACGGTCCTGGCCAGCCGCCTGGGCCCTGCTCCATCTGCCCCTCACCATCTGGTGGTGTCCTGCCGCAAAGGCGACCGCCCCCTGACTCTGACCGGTTGGCGGCGCACCCGCACCGCCACTGACGCCTACGCCACGCCGGTCGAGGCCGCTACTCGGGTCCACGCCCGTGACCTCGTCGACCGACTCGGCTCGGACGCCACCGGCCCTCTCACGGCCGCGGCGCCCTGACCCGCCTTCTGGTGCCAAGCGCACCCCGACTGCCGTAGCCGAGCAATGATCATGACCTGTGGATCGGAATCGGGTTGGACGCGGAGGGCGTACCTTCCCGAGCGATCGACTTCTGGTCATCGCGTAGGCCGACGTTGCACCGTTGTTTGGGAGGCACGCCCGTGCTGGGCGTAGTGGATGCCGATGGAACGACCGAGACCGGTTCTCTGACCGACCACATCGTCCGCGAGGGCTCGAGGCGGATGCCGGCCGCCGCTCTGGAGGCTGAAGGCATTTCCTATATCCGCGACCGTGAATGCACCCCACCTCGTTGCCCTCGACCGCGCTGGGGCCCGCTTTGAACGCGGCCAGCTCGTTGAACGGTCGCAGACGACCGCGGCGTGAATAGGGTGGCGGACCTGCCTCGAAGTTCGAGAACATCCGGTCATGTTGGACGGCACGGCAGGACAGGACCTTCCGGTCGGCCTCGGGTTCCGACCGTATCGCGGCGACGAAAACCACGGCGCCATGGCCGCGGTGCGGCTGGGGTGTGTTGAACGGGACCGGGTCGATGTCCATTCGGTAGTGGAAGGGCTCCGGACAGCGGCCGAGATCGCCGAAGCTTCTGCCAAGTTGGAGGAGCCGTCCAAGAACCAGAGCCTGGTGGTGCTCGACGGGAGCGTCGTCGGCTACTCGACGATCCGGTGGTGGAAAGAGCGGGACGATACGTGGCTGTACCTGCACCGGGGCTACCTCTTGCCCGGGCATCGCGGCCAGGGCATCGGCTCAGCCATGCTGAGCTGGGCCGAAGAACGGATCCGCCAGCTCGTTAAGCAGCATGGAACGGCGCGGACGGCTGTATGCTCTCTGCCATCTCTCGCCGGTCCCCAAGAGCGCGTGGCGCTGGGTCGAGACCGCACAGTGCAAGCTCACCCAGCGAGCGCAGCCCCGCGCCGCCGGAGCCATCGATCTTCTGGTGTGCGCGACGGCCGTCCATCATGGTCACACGGTGCTTCACGTGGACAAGGACTTCACCGCTGTGGCGGCGGTCCTCAAGGAAGTGCAGCAGCCAGACGTACGCGTCTGATTTTTCGCCGGAACCCGACGGGAGCTGCTGCCTCCGGCCGCCCGCATAGCTGGGCGAGTCCATCGCGGCTCGTACGCATGGGCCGCCCCAGGCCCCCTTCGCCCCCCCGGTAAGGGGCGCGGCTACCATCCCCTGTGACCGAATCAGCCGAACCGCGTGCACCACGCACCCACATACTCGCCGACCTCACGCCCCTGCGGACCTCGCCCGACTACCGGCGGCTCTGGTTCGGGAACACCGTCTCCTGGATCGGGCAGGGCATGACGGCGCTGGCGGTCTCGCTCCAGGTCTACGACATCACCGGGTCCGCGTTCTCCGTGGGGCTCATCGGGTTCTGCTCGCTCGTGCCGCTCGTCGTCTTCGGGCTCTACGGCGGGGCCGTCGCCGACACCGTCGACCGGCGCAAGCTCGGACTGTTCAGCGCCGCCGGGTCGTTCGGGCTCTCCCTCGTCCTGGTGGCGGCGACCGTCGTCGGCGTCGAGCATGTCGGGCTGCTGTACGCCATCGTCGCCCTCCAGGCCGTCTGCTTCGCCCTCAACGCCCCGGCCCGCTCCTCGATGATCGCCCGGCTGCTTCCGGCCGAACAGCTGCCCGCCGCCAACGCGTTGACCACCATCACCAGCACGACGGGCATGCTCGTGGGCCCGATGCTGGGCGGGCTGATCGTCGGCTGGTGGGGCTACCGGGCCGCGTACAGCGTGGATGCCGTCTGTTTCACCGCCTCTCTGTACGCGATGTGGCGCATGCCCTCGATGCTGCCCGACCGCAAGGACGGCGACGCGGGCAAGCGGGCCTCCGTCCTGGACGGGCTGCGGTTCCTCGGGACCCGGCCGAACCTGCGGATGACCTTCTTCACCGACCTGTGCGCCATGGTCCTCGCCCACCCCCGCGCCCTCTTCCCGGCCGTCGCCGTCCTCTGGTACGGGGGCGACGCGCGGACCACCGGGCTGCTCGTCGCCGCTCCGGCCCTCGGCGCACTGCTCGGCGGGGTGTTCTCCGGCTGGCTCGGCCGGATCCGGCGGCACGGACTCGCGATCCTGCTGGCCGTGGGCTCCTGGGGCATCGCCATCGCCGTCTTCGGACTCACCCGCAACCTCTGGCTCGGACTGCTGTTCCTGGCCCTCGCCGGCTGCGCCGACACCGTCTCCATGGTCTTCCGCAACACGATGCTGCAGGCGGCCGTTCCCGACGAGCTGCGCGGCCGGCTCCAGGGCGTCTTCATCGTCGTCGTCGCGGGCGGGCCCCGCCTCGGCGACTTCCTGGCCGGTTCGGTCGCCGACCTCGCCTCGCCCGCCGTCGCCGTCACCGGCGGCGGCGTCCTGTGCGTGACCGCGGTGACCCTGCTCGCGCTGAAGTGGCGCGCCTTCGCCCGCTACGACGCCCGTGACCCGCAGCCGTAGCGGACGAAGGAGCCGTCAGGCTGTGTAACCGCCGTCCACCGCCAGCGTGGTGCCGGTGATCCACTGGGCGTCCGGGCTCGCCAGGAAGGCCACCGCGTTCGCGATGTCCACGTCGGCCCCCATGACCTTCGCGGCCGTCCTCAGGCGCTCCGCCTCGGCCACGTCCGTACCCGCCGGGTTCATGTCGGTCACCGTGGGGCCGGGGTCCACGATGTTCGCGGTGATCCCCTTGGGCGCCACATCGTGCGCCAGCCCCTTGGTGAAACCGACCAGCGCCGACTTGCTCATCGCGTACAACGTCACGTTCGGCACGGGTACGTGGGTGGCCCAGCAGCTCCCGATGCTGATGACCCGTCCGCCGTGGCCCATGTGGGGGAGGGCGGCCTGGGTCGCGAGGTAGACGGCCCGCACATGGACGGCGAGGGTGCGGTCGATCTCGGCCAGGGTCACGTCCTCGATCGGTCCGAAGGGGAAGATGCCGGCGTTGTTCACCAGGATGTCGAGCCGGCCGAACGTGGCCGCGGCCTTCCCGACGGAGTCCACGACGGCCGCCGGGTCCGCGCTGTCGGCCCGGACGGCCACCGCCCTGCGGCCCAGCGCCTCGATCGCCGCCACGACCTCCGCCGCCCTGTCGGCCGCGCTCACATAGGTCAGCGCCACGTCCGCGCCCCCCTCCGCCAGCCGGAGAGCGGTCGCGGCGCCTATGCCGCGGCTTCCTCCGGTCACCAACGCCACCCTGCCCGCGAGTTGAGACATCTCGTTCCTTACGTCGTCGGTGTGAGCTATTTTTAGGTCGGACGATCCAAAAATACACACGTGACAGGCTGGGTGGTGCGAACCCCCGTACGAGGAGGCGGATATGGCCGAAAGAGGACGACCGCGTGCGTTCGACCGCACGGTGGCGCTGCGGGGCGCGATGGAGGTGTTCTGGGAGCTCGGGTACGAGGGCACGAAGCTCACCGACCTGACCGGCGCCATGAACATCAACTCCGCCAGCCTGTACAACACCTTCGGTTCGAAGGAGCAGTTGTTCCGCGAGGCCGTCGAGCTCTACGGCAGCACCACCGGCTCGGCGACCGCCCGCGCGCTGCGCGAGGAGCCGACGGCCCGGGGCGCCGTCGAAGCCATGCTGCGCGGCAACATCGACATGTTCGCCGACACGGGCACGCCCAGCGGCTGCATGATCGTCCTCGCGGCCGCCAACTGCGCCCACCAGAACAGAAGCGTCGCCGAGCATCTGGCGGCCCACCGTCGGGGAACGGTCGCCGAGCTGGAGGACAGGCTGGAACAAGCCATCACTGACGGTGAGTTGGCGCCGGAGACCGATGTCCGATCCGTCGCTTCCTTCTACGCGACCATCCTGTACGGGCTCTCGATCGAGGCGCGCGACGGCGTCCCCGTGGAGCGGCTCCGCTCCACCGTGGACCAGGCCGTCGGCCTCTGGGACACCCTGGTACGACAGGCGGCCCCGCGGCCATGAGCGGGGCCGGAGTCGCGCCTAGTGACCTGAGTCGGAGATTCGTCGGCGGTAGCCGACGATCGAGCGGGCGAAGCCCAGGTCCACGAGGTCCTGCGGGCGCAACCGCAGCTGGTCGGCCGTCGCGCCCGTCTCCGACGGCGGTCGCTTGAGGATCGCCGCGGCCAGTTCCGGGGCGATGACGGAGAAGTAACTGTCCACCGTCACATGGGTGTTGTCCGGTGCCGCGAGCGCCAGCGCCCCGCCCGAACCGCCCTCGCCGATCACCAGCGTCGTCACCGAGACCCGGGCCGCCGCGATCGCCGCGAAGGTGTCCGCGATGGCCGCGCCCGCGCCCGCCCGTTCCGCCTCGGCGTCGTTGGCCGCGCCCGGGGTGTCGACCAGGGTCAGGACGGGGACGCCGAGCCGGTCCGCCAGCCGGATCGTCCGTGCCGCCGTCCGGTAACCGGCCGGGCGGGTCGGCGTACCGCACTGGGCGACGTACGCCACGGGCCGCCCGTCCGCGCGCAGCCCGAGACCGCACAGCAGCCCGGGGTCCGTGGAGCCGGAGCGGTCCCCGTGGAGCGGGAGCCGTACGGCGAAGTAGTCCGCCAGATACGCCTCCGCGCGCGGCCGTCGCGGATCCCGCGCCCGCGCCACCGCCTCCCGCCCGGTCCCGGGAAGCGGGGCCGCCGATCCCGCGCCGGCTTCCGATCCCGTACCGGCATCCGCCGCCGACCCGGCTCCGGCCGCCGACGGCGACCCCGCGACCGTTCCCGTACCGGCTCCCGTCCCCTTCCCTGTCCCCGTGCCGACCGCCGTCCCCGTCCCCGTACCAGCCGTCGGCCCGGCCTCCGACGCCGACAGCGCGCGCGGCACCGGCGCCGCGGGCAGATCCTCGTGCGGCCCCAGCGCGCGCAGCCAGTGCGTCACCGTGGCGGCCAGTTCGTCGGCCGGGACCACCGCGTCCACCTGGCCCGCCGCGAACTGGCCCTCGGCGCTGTACGCGTACGGGTCGGCACCCGGCGGACGGACCCGGGAACCGGCGAAGCCCACCTGTGCGCCCGGCAGCGCCAGCACCACGTCCGCGCCCGCCCCCACCGTGGCCCAGCCACCGCCGGTCGTCGGGTCGCGGACCACCGCGATCTGCGGGAGCCCGGCCGCGCGCAGCCGGGTGGAGGCGGCGGCCACCCGCTGGAGCTGGGTGAGTGCGACCATGCCCTCCTGCATCCGGCTGCCGCCCGTGGCGACGAGCGCGAGCAGCGGGAGGCGGCGGGTCAGGGCCAGCTCGTACGCGGCCGCCAGCCGGTCGCCCGTCCGCCGGCCCAACGAGCCGCCCAGGAAGCCGAATTCGAGGGAGAGCAGCACACACGCGCGGTCCCCGACGACCCCGGTGCCGTACACCACGGACTCTTCTTCGCCGGTCCGGGCCGAGGCACGTTCCCGCGCCGCGTCGTACCCCGCCCAGCCGAGCGGGCCGTCCGGCGGCAGGGGGTGCGGCGGCGGGCGGTGCTCGGTGAAGCCCGCAGCACCGGTGAGCAGGGCGATCGCCTCGCGAGCCGTCGCGCGGGCGCGGCTCTCCTCAGCCACGGAGCGACCTCTTCATGATCTTGCCCAGGTCGTTGCGGGGCAGCGCGTCCAGGTAGCGCACGGTGCGCGGGCGCTTGTGCGGGGCCAGTTGGGCCGACACTCGGTCCGCCAACTCTTCTGCGGAGGGCGGGGAGTCGGGGTCCGTCGCGACCACCCAGGCCACGACACGCTCGCCGAGGTCCGGGTCCTCCTCGCCGGTCACGGCCACTTCCCGGACCCCGGGGTGGGCGAGGAGTACGTTCTCGATCTCGCCCGCGCCGATCTTGTAGCCGCCGCTCTTGATCAGGTCGGTGGCCTTGCGCCCGACGATGGTGACGTACCCGTCCGCGTCCACCGTGCCCACGTCTCCCGTACGGAACCAGCCGTCCGCCGTGTGGGCGGCGGCCGTGGCGTCGGGCCGGTTCAGATAGCCGGTGAACAGATTCGGGCCGCGCACCTGGATCTCACCGATCGCCCCGGGCGCGTCGAGCACCGTGCCGTCGTCCTCCGCGAGACGCAGCTCCACCCCGGCGAGCGGCGGTCCCACCGTGCCCGGGCGCGGTGCGCCGTCCGCCCGGATCCCCGTGTTCATCAGGGTCTCCGTCATGCCGTACCGCTCGATCACCCGCCGCCCGGTCGCCGCCGCGATGCGCTCGTGGTCGTGCACGGGCAGCGCCGCCGAGCCGGAGACCAGCAGCCGCGCACCGCTCAACGCCCGGGTCAGGGAGTCCCGTTCGGCGTCGGACGCCGGGCCGTCCAGCACCTCGGCCAGCCGGTGGTACATCGTCGGTACGCCGAACAGCATCGTGCCCCCGGACCTCAGCTCACGGGCCACGCCGTCGGGCGAGAACTTCCCCAGGTGGCGCACGGAGCCGCCACGCCGCAGCGGGCCGAGGACGCCCAGGATCAGCCCGTGGACGTGGAACAGCGGCAGCGCGTGAACCAGAACGTCGTCGCCGGTCCACCCCCAGGCGTCCTCCAGCGCGTCGAGGGACGCGGCGACGGCCCGGCGGGGCAGGACGGCGCCCTTGGGCGGGCCGGTGGTGCCGGAGGTGTAGACGATCAGGGCGGGGTCCTCGGGGCCGGCCTCGCCGATGCCATGGACACCGGGGCGCGCCTCGCTCGCCTCGCCGTCGGTCTCGCCCGCCCCCGCGTCCACCGTCACCCGCCGCAGCTTTTCCAGCGCCGGGGGCAGTTCGTCGTCCGGGCCCGCCAGTACGGCCGTGGGCTCGCTGTCGGCCAGGATGTGCGCCAACTCGCCTTCGCCCGTACGGGGGTTGAGCGGCACCGCCGGAACCCCGGCCCGCAGCGCCGCCACCACCGCGATCACCGTCTCCGGCGTCGGGGCGGCCCAGACGGCGACCCGACCCGCGTCCGCGATCCGGGCGGCGAGCGCGGCGGAGGCGGCGGCCAGCTCGCCGTAGGTCAGGGAGAGGGCACCGAAACGGACGGCCTCCCGGGAGGCTGCCGGGCCGGCGGGGGACTGGAGCGCGGGAAGGAGGGTCACGCCGGGAAGCCTAGGGCGTCGGGGGCGGTCTCGCCGAGGACCCGGAGGCCGATGAGGGCAGCGTCACCCCAGGTCGGACTTCCGGGGGTCCGCCCCTTCCGCCACGTGGAGCCGGACCGACGAGTGGTCCAACTACCGCTCCACCTCCCGGGACACCGTCCACGTACTCCCCTCCCTGAACGAATCCCGCCACAGCGGCGGCGAGATGGGCGGCGACCAGCCCATCTCCCGGTGCCACGAGCAGCGGGAGGGCCGCTCCTTCCCGCAGGCGAACGGCCGCGTTCCGGCGGGAACGCGGCCGTTCACCCGCAGGTGGGACTCACTCCTCGCGCTGGGCAGTCCGCATCCGCCCGTACGCGTACACACACCCCGCCAGCGCCAGATCGGACAGCAGCATGAAACCGATCGCGTAACTGTCCTTCGCGCTGTAGATCGCGCCCATGACCAGCGGCGGCACGAACCCGCCGAGCCCGCCCATCGCCCCGACGATGCCCGTCACACTGCCCACCTTCGGCTGCGGCGTCACCTGCGAGACCAGGGCGAACACACTGCCGCTCGCGGTGCCGAGTCCGGCCGCCATGGCCAGCAGCGCGATCGTGCCGACCGGGTCCAGCGGCGGCTCGAAGGCCTGCACGATCGCCATCAGCGCGGCCAGCAGCAGCGCCACCGACGTCACCACCGCCGGGTGGATCCGGTCCGAGAGCCAGCCGCCGACCGGCCGGAAGACCACCGTGACCAGGGCGAAACCGGCGGCCTTGGTGCCCGCCTCGGTCGGTGACATCTCGTACCAGGTCTTCAGATACGTCGGCAGATAGACCCCGAACGCCACGATGCCGCCGAAGCCGATCGCGTACAGAGCCGACAGCTCCCAGGTAACCCGCAGCTTCCCGGCCTCGCCGAGCCGGTGCGCCAGCGTGTCCGTGGGAACCTTCCGGCCGGGGTGGTCGGTCACCAGCACGGCGGCCACCAGCGCGAACACCACCAGCGCCCCCGCCACCACCAGGAAGGGCAGATTGTCGCCGTGCTTCGCGATGCGCGGGGTGAAGTAGCCCGACAGCGCCACCCCGCCCATGCCCATCCCGAACACGCCCAGCGCGAAGCCTCGTTTGTGCGGCGGGAACCACGCGTTGACCAGCGGAACGCCGATCGCGAACGTCGTCCCGCCGAGCCCCAGCAGGAAGCCGACCGCGATCATCGCCCCGTACGAGTTCTTCGCCGGGATCAGGAGCAGCACCGGCACGATCGTCAGCGCGGAGACCAGCGGGAACATCAGCTTCGCGCCGTACTTGTCCGTCAGCGCCCCCACCGGGATCCGGCCCAGCGACCCGACCAGCACGGGCACGGCCACCAGGAACGACTGCTGGAACGAGCTGAGCCCGAGCCGGTCCTTGTAGTCCCCGGACATCGGCGCGATCAGATTCCACGCCCAGAAGGTCAGCGCGAAGCCGACCGTCGCCAGGACCAGATTCCGGTACGCGGCCGGGGACGGCGCCGCTGCCGCCGGGGCGGGGGAGGCGGGTGGCTCGGGGGACTGCTTGACAGAGGTGTCCACACCAGCAAGTCAAGGGCTCGGGACATCGCACGGCCCGTCGGACTGCGCCGACCGGGCGACAGCGGGCCGTCCCGGGCTTCCTCAGCCAATATCGCCGCAAGCTGGGACAATCGCCCTATGGATCGGCTGGACAGGGAAATCCTCGGCATTCTCCAGGAAGACGCCCGGATCTCGTACCGGGATCTGGGCGTACGCGTGGGGCTCAGCGCCAACGCGGCAGGTGACCGGGTCCGCCGGATGCGCCGCGACGGGGTCATCCGGGGCTTCACCGTTATCGTCGACCCGGCCGCCGACACCCGTTCGGGCCTGGTCGTCTTCATTGATGTGACGCTGCGCCTCGACACGACCAACGAGGAGTTCGAACGCTCGGTGCTGATGCTGCCCGGGATCACGGAGGTGGTGCACGTGACCGGCGGCCACGACTACCTGCTGCGGGCCACCGCCGCCGACCCGGGGGCGCTGGACAGCCTGCTGCGCCGGCTGAAACGGGAGGCGGGCGTCGCCCATTCCAACACCCGGGTCGCGCTGCGGGCGGCCCCGAAGCACTGAGGCCCTCGTCCGCCGGCCGGCCCCGGAGCACTGGGGCCCCTCTCCGGTCGGCCGGCCCCGGAGCACCGGGGCCCGCCGGCCGGGCGCGGGATCAGACCGGGGCCTGCCAGGTCACCGTCGTCGGCCGGCCGTCGTCCTCGCCGCGCCCGTCGTCCGCGACCACCAGCCGCACCCCGCTCCGCCCGTCCGGCAGCCGGACCGGGGCGTCCACCTCCACCTCGATGGCCGAGACCCCGGGCCTGCGGTGCGCGGCGGCCAGCGCCCCGCGCAGTGCCGCCAGCAGCTCCCGTCCCGTCTCCTCTCCCACCAGCGCGTCCACGGCCCCGGTGAACTGCACCGACGGCGGGAAGCCCAGCAGGGCCGCCGCGCCCCCGGTCTCCCGCAGCACTTGGCCCCGGAAGGTGCTCGGGGCGGCGGTGGGCGGCTGCTGAAGGGCGAAAATGGCGGTGCGAACCTCCTGGATGGTGGAGTCCAGCTCGTCCACGGCCCGCCCCAGCAGGACGTCGCTCTCCTCCTCCGAAGCCGCGCGCCGCCGGGTCGACTCCAGCATCATCTCGGTGGCGAAGAGCCGCTGGACCACCAGATCGTGCAGGTCACGGGCGATCCGGTCGCGGTCCTCGTACACCGCGAGCTGCTCCCGGTCGGCCTGCGCGTCCGCCAGCACCAGGGCGAGCGCCGCCTGCGAGGCGAACTGGGTCGCCAGCAGCCGGTCCAGATCCGTGTAGGGGCGCTCGCCGCGCCGCCGGGGCAGGGCGAGGGTGCCGATGAGCCGCCCGTCGCTCTGCAACGGCAGCATCATGCTCGGCCCGAAGCGGGAGCGTACGCCGGTGGTCATCCGGGGGTCGGTGGCCGAGTCGTCGATGAAGACCGGTTCGCCGCCGAGCAACTGGACGAGCACCGGTGAACCGGGCTCGATCACCGTGCCGACGATGCCCGCCGGATCGTCCGGCGTCGAGGCGGTGACGATCTCCATCCCGCCCTCCTCCGTCGGCTGGAGGATCACCCCGGCCGACGCATCCGCCAGCACCCGGGCCTGCTCGGCCACCGTCATCAGTGCGTCGGCCGCGTCGGTCCCGGTCAGCAGGGCCGTGGTGACGGCCGCCGCGCCCGCGATCCAGCGCTCGCGCTGCCGGGCCGTCCCGTACAGCCGGGCGTTGCCGATCGCGATGCCCGCCTGGGCGGCCAGGACCCGCAGCAGGCCCGCATCCGTGTCGGTGAACGGCCCCGGCCGCTTCCCGCCGACGCAGAGGTGGCCGAACACCTCGGTGTGCACCAGGATCGGTTCCCGAAGAAGGCTCCGCTCCACCTCCACCTCCGCCGCTCCGGTGGTGTACAGCGCGTCGATCCGGTCCCGGTCGGGTTCCAGCACCGCGAGCGCGCCGTGCCGGGCTTCGGTGAGAGCGGTCGCGGTCTCCACGATCTGCTGGAGGGTGGAGCCCAGATCGAGATCGCTGCCGACGCTGAGGACGGCCTCCAGCAGCATCGGCAGCCGCCCGACGGCGGCATCGGGCTCGGCCGGTCCGGACTCGGCCGGTCCGGGCTGAGAGGGTTCAGGCCGAGCCGGTCCGGACCGAGCCGGTCCGGTGTCGGCCGGTCCCGGCTCCACGGTCCCGGGCGTCCGTGCCGACGCGCTCACCCCGCCAGTGGGTTGAGGACCATCGGCTGGATCTTGCCGTCCAGCATCGCGCCCAGGCCGAGCACCGAACAGACGTCGGGGCGCTCCGCGATGTGCACCGGCATCCCGGTCGCGTCCCGCAGCATCTGGTCGAGGCCCGGGAGCAGCGCGCTGCCGCCGACCATCATGATCCCGCGGTCCGCGAGGTCGGCGACCAGGTCCGGCGGGCAGTCGCGGAGGACCTTGCCCACGCCGTCGAGCACCGCGGTGAGCGGGGTGTTGATGGCCTGCCGTACGGCGGCGGTGTCGACCTGCACCGTGCGGGCCAGGCCGGTCGCCACGTCGCGGCCGTGGATGTCGGTGAGGGCGGGACCGGTGAGCTGGAGCCCGTTGCCGTGCAGCGCCAGCTGGAGCGGGCGCACGGACTGGCTCGGCAGCAGCAGCTCGTGGTGCTGACGCAGGTACTGGATGATCGCCTCGTCGATCGCGTTGCCGCCCACCGGGATCCGCACGGCGGTGACGATCGAGCCGAGCGAGAGCACCGCGATCTGGGTGGTGGCGGCCCCGCACACCATGATCATGGTGGCGGTCGGCTGCTCGACCGGCAGCCCGCAGCCGACGGCCGCCGCGATCAGAGTGTCCACCAGCTCGACACGGCGGGCGCCGAGCCCGACCAGGGTCTCCACCGTCGCCCGCTGGGCCAGCGGATCGGCCTCGTGCGGGGTGCAGGCGGCGGCACGCAGCCGGGGTTTGCGGCGCAACTGGCGGCGGAGCTTGTCGCCCAGCAGATGACGCAGCATGCGCTGGGCCATCTCGATGTCGACGACGGTCCCGCCGGAGACCGGGCGGGCCACCCGGATGTACTCCGGGGTGCGGCCGGTCATCTGCTCGGCGAGCGCGCCGACGGCGATGAGGGAGCCGGTACGGGTGTTGACGGCGGCGACGCTCGGTTCGTCGACGACGAGCCCGAGCCCCTTCACGTACACCCGGGTCCTCGCGGCCCCGAGGTCGACGGCGACATGGCAACGCTGCAACTGCTCAAGGCTGACGGTCACGGCGATTCTCCCGAGCGCGCGGATGGAGGGGGCACCGGCGGCAGCCGGTATCTCTCTCGACAACTCTGACGCCGACCGGGCCGTCGCGCGCGTTGAGATGCGCCGGAAGGGGAGCAGGAGCTGACGCCTCTTCAGCTCACCCGCTCGGCAGCAGCCGCTGGAACAGGCCCCAGGTGAACTCGGCGACCCGCTCCCGGCCGGACTCGGGATCCGTGACGGCCAGCGCCCACCGGGTCGGAGCGCTGCCCTCCATCGGCCGGGCCGGAGGAAAGGCGCGGGCCGCCTCGTCCACGGTGCACGACCAGGGGAGCAGATCCGTTACGGAGGTGAGCCCCGGGCCCGCCGCGCCCGGGGCCCGGACCAGCCACTCGTTCCAGACGGCGCCGCCCGGTCCGGCCATCACCTCGAACCGCAGATCGGGCCAGAGCGGCACCGGCCACAGCAGCGCCTCGCACTCCAGGTCCCCGACGCGGCGCGGCAGGATCAGCTCCGGTTCGCCGAGGACCGAGCGGTAGCGCCGCAGCGCTCCCCGCCCCCGGGGCGCCCGCACCATGGCCTGCCAGCGGCGGTTGGCCTCCCGCAGGTCGGCGAGGGAGGCGCTCAGTTCGTGCCGGGCGTCCTCGACCAGGCCGGGCTGGAAGTCGGCCATCCGGCGCAGCAGGACGAGCTGGAACTGGAGCGGGCCGAAGGGGTCGGGAGTGCTCATGCCGCCCATCCTCCCGCGTGTCAGGCGTATCGGACCGGCTGTCCCCGGAATCCCGGCTTCCTCACACGATCCTCACCTGGGTGGCTTCCCCGGTTGTTCCGCGCCCGCCTAACCTGCGGGCGCCATGGATTACTGCCACCCGTGCCGACGGCATCTCAACGGAGCCCTGGCCTGCGCCGGGTGCGGTACGCCCGCCGAGGCGCTGGGCCCTTACGCGATGCCCGGGACCGCCGGTCCCGCCCCGGCCGGGCGGCACGGCGCGGACGTCCCCGTCGACGGGGACGACGCTCCCCGCCGCACCCGGCGGGACGCCCGGCGGTCCCGGGGTGACGCCGCCCGCAAACCCGGACGGACGTCCCGGAACGAGGCCGGCGGGGCGCCCCGGACGGGCGAGGCCGGCGGGGGCGCCCGGCGCGAAGCCGCCGCCCGCGGTTCCGACCGGGTGTCCGGGCGCGGCACCGCTCGCGGTCCCGACCGGGAGCCCCGCCGTGACGCCGCCCGTGAGCCCCGCCCCGGCTCCCGGCGGCGGGCCCGCGGCAGCCACCGGCGGCGCGGCCGGACCGTGCTGCTCGGGGTGCTCGGGCTGCTCCTCGCGGCGGGCGCCCTGAGCCTGGCGGAACTGGCCCTGGAGCCCGGGCGGGACGACACCGCGGCCGACTACGTCAGCGACGCGCCGGCCGACCCGGACGAGCCCGCGCCCGCGGAGACCTCCGCCGACGCACCCCGCGAGCCCGGCCCGGCCGGCTCCCGGACCGGGGACGCCACCGGCCCCGGCACGGACGAGAAACCGGCGGACGCCCGCAGCGAGAGCCCGGTCCCGTCCGGTTCGCCGAGCCCCGACGCCTCCACCACGGACGAGCCCACCGCCCCTCGGGACCCCGACGAGGCGGACCCGTCCGAGGCCCCGGGCAGCCCGCCCGCCGACCCGCCGGACCCGGGCGACCCGGGCGACCCGGGCGACCCGGAGGAGCCGACGACCGCGCCCGCACCCCCGCCGCCCCCGGCGGAGCCGACGCCCAGCCCGACCCCGTCCCCGACCTGCACCCGCTTCCTGTGGTGGTGCGCGTAAGCAGTGAGCGCGGCGCCTACGGGCTGTCCTCTCCCAGCATCCGACGCAGCAGATCCCGCAGCACCGTGCGCTCGTCGTCGGAGAGCCCGGCCAGCGGCTCCCGGGCGAAGTCCAGCGCGTCCCGCAGCTCACGGGCCGTACGCCTGCCCTGCTCCGTCGCGGCGGCCAGCTTCACCCGCCGGTCGGCCGGATCGGGCCGCCGCTCGACCAGGCCCCGGGCCTCCAGCCGGTCGATGATGCCGGTGACGTTCGAGGGCTCGCACTTCAGCCTGACGGCGATCTTCCGCATCGGCAGGGGCTCCAGCGAGAGCACCCCGAGCACCCGCGCCTGCGCGCCCGTGAGGGAGTGCTCGGCGGCGGCCCGGTCGTACTCCTCGTGGTAGCGCGCCACGACGGCGCCGATGAGTTCGACGACCTCGAGGGTCAGGGGGTCTGTGCGAGTGGCCATGGACGACAGCGTACCGATTTACTTGACATCCTGAAATATTCAGGAGCATGGTTGTTTCATGTCATGAAGCTTTTCGTGCCGTGCGGCGCGGAGGCTCACCCCCGTAGGACATTGAGGAGAACCCGAGCCCATGTCTGCAGCACTTCCCACGTCCAGCCGCGAATGGCACCTCGTCGCCCGCCCGCACGGCTGGCCCAAGGCCGAGGACTTCGCGCTGCGTGAGGCCGCGGTGGCCGCTCCGGCCGAAGGCCGCATCCTCGTCCGGAACAAGTACTTCTCGGTCGACCCGTACATGCGCGGCCGGATGAACGACGTGAAGTCCTACACCCCGCCCTTCAAGCTCGACCACCCCATGGACGGCGGCGCGGTCGGCGAGGTCATCGCCTCGAACGCCGAGGGCTTCGCCGTCGGCGACCACGTCCTGCACGGTCTCGGCTGGCGCGAGATCGCCGACCTGCCCGCCAAGCACGCGGTGAAGGTCGACCCCGACATCGCCCCGCTCTCCGCCTATCTCGGCGTGCTCGGCATGCCCGGACTCACCGCCTACGCGGGCCTGTTCGAGGTCGCCTCCTTCAAGGAGGGCGACGCGGTCTTCGTCTCCGGCGCGGCCGGGGCCGTCGGCAGTCAGGTCGGCCAGCTGGCGAAGCTCAAGGGCGCCTCCCGGGTCATCGGCTCCGCGGGCTCCGACGAGAAGGTCAAGCTCCTCGTCGAGGAGTACGGCTTCGACGCCGCGTTCAACTACAAGAACGGGCCGGTCCGCGACCAGCTCAAGAAGGCCGCCCCCGACGGCATCGACGTCTACTTCGACAACGTCGGCGGCGAGCACCTCGAAGCCGCGATCTCCTCGCTCAACGTGCACGGCCGCGCCACCATCTGCGGCATGATCGCCCAGTACAACTCCACCGAGCCGACCCCCGGTCCGAGCAACATGGCGCTCATCATCGGCAAGCGGCTGCGCCTCCAGGGCATGCTCGTCGGCGACCACGCCCATCTCCAGGAGCAGTTCGTCCAGGAGGTCGCCGGCTGGCTGGCCTCGGGCGAGCTGAAGTTCCAGGAGACCAAGGTCGAGGGCATCGAGAAGGGGTACGACGCCTTCGTCGGCCTGCTGCGCGGCGAGAACACCGGCAAGATGATCGTCTCCCTGGTCTGACCCGCCTCCTGCCGTTCGCCGGGCATCGACCGCGCGTTAGGCTCGTCCGCAGGCCGTCGCGATCGTGGGCGCGAGTCGCGGCGCACCAACCGGAGGAATCGTCACACCATGACCATCCAGAAGATCGACGTCGCCTACACCGCCGTGGCCACCGCCGAGAACGGCCGCGACGGCCGGGTCTCCTCCGACGACGGTCAGCTCGACGTCGTCGTGAACCCGCCGAAGGCCCTGGGCGGCAGCGGCGCGGGCACCAACCCCGAGCAGCTCTTCGCGGCGGGCTACAGCGCCTGCTTCCAGGGCGCGCTGGGCGTCGTCGCCCGCCAGGAGAAGGCCGACATATCCGGCTCGACCGTGACCGCCTCGGTCTCCATCGGCAAGACCGAGGCCGGCGGCTTCGGCCTGGAGGTCGCGATCAGCGCCTCCATCCCGAACGTCGACGCCGCCACCGCGCAGGCGCTCATCGAGAAGGCCCACCAGGTCTGCCCGTACTCGAACGCCACCCGCGGCAACATCAAGGTCGAGCTCTCGGTCGCCTGACCGTCAGGGACTCCACACGCGAGGACCGCACTCCTGCCAGGGGTACGGTCCTCGCGGCCGTTCCGCACGTCGTACGCTGACGCCCATGAGCGATCTCGGGGCAGGATTCGGCTACTTGATGAAGGGGCAGCGCTGGGTTGCCCAGCACGGACGGTGGTTCGGCTTCGGGCTGCTGCCCGGACTCGTCACCCTCGTCGTCTACGCCGGAGCCCTGGTCGGACTCGGCTACGGGGCCGACGACCTCGTCGGCTGGGCGACCCCGTTCGCCGACGACTGGTCCTCGCCCTGGCAGGGCCTCCTGCGCACCGGGCTGACCGCGCTCGTCTTCGTCCTCGGCCTGTTCCTCGCGGTCATCACCTTCACCGCCGTGACCCTCCTGGTCGGCCAGCCCTTCTACGAATCGCTCTCCGAGGAGGTCGACCGCAGCGAGGGCGGCGAGGTCCCCGAGTCCGGCCTGCCGCTCTGGCGGGAGCTGTGGATCTCCGCCCGCGACTCCGTACGCATCCTGCTGCGCGTCGCCCTGTACGGGATCATCCTCTTCGCCTGCGGTTTCATCCCGGTCGTCGGGCAGACCGTGGTCCCCGCGATCGGCTTCTGCGTCTCCGGCTACTTCCTGTCCGAGGAGCTGACCGCCGTCGCCCTCCAGCGCCGGGGCATGGTCCTCAAGGACCGCCTCGTCCTGCTCCGCGGCCGCCGGATGCTGGCGCTCGGCTTCGGCGTCCCGCTGGTCCTGTCCTTCCTCGTCCCGTTCGTCGCGGTGTTCCTGATGCCGGGGGCCGTCGCCGGGGCCACCCTGCTCGCCCGCGACCTGGTGGACCCGGATCCGGCTCCGGACGCGGAGCCGGACCCCGGTCCCGGCACCGCCGACAGCGGTGACGCTCCGGCACCCCGGGCGTGGTCCGCGTGACCGAGCTGCTGGCGGTCGCCGCCATCACCGTCCTCGCGGTCGTCTCCCCGGGCGCCGACTTCGCCATGGTCGTCCGCAACAGCTATCTGTACGGGCGCACCACCGGCGTCCTCGCGGCCGCCGGCGTCGCCGGGGGTGTCCTGGTCCACGTCACGTACACGATGCTCGGCGTCGGGCTGCTCATCGCCTCCTCGACCGCCCTGTTCACCGCGGTCAAGCTGGCCGGAGCCGCCTATCTGATCTACATCGGGGTGCGCACCTTCCTGGCCCGCGCCGACCTCGACGTCGACCTGTCGGACCGGCCCGGGCTCTCCCGGTCCGGGGCGCTGCGCAGCGGCTTCCTGACCAACGCGCTCAACCCGAAGACGACCCTGTTCGTCGTCGCGACCTTCACCCAGGTCGTCGGCCCCGACACCGCGCTGTGGCAGCAGGCGGGGTACGGACTGTTCATGTCCGCCGCCCACCTCGGCTGGTTCGCCCTGGTCGCGCTGTTCTTCTCGCACTCCCGGCTGCGCGGCGCGATGCTGCGCCGGCAGAAGGCGCTGAACCGCTCGATCGGCTCGGTCCTGGTCGGCCTCGGCGTCACCCTGGGCCTGGCCCGCTGAACGGAGCGCGGCAGAGAGCGGGTCCTCAGCGCACCGAGAACGCGTACACGGTGCGCGAGGCGAACTCCTCGCCCGGCCGGAGCACCGTCGACGGGAACTCCGGCCGGTTCGGCGAGTCGGGGAAGTGCTGGGTCTCCAGCGCGATCCCGGCGCACGGCCCGAACGGCCGCCCGTCGAAGTGGTCGGCCGTGTACAGCTGGAGCCCCGGCTCGGTGGTCCGTACGGTCAGCACCCGCCCGGACCAGGCGTCGTACAGCTCGGCGGCGACGGCGTCCCCGCCCCGCGCCCCCTCCTCCAGCACCATGTTCTGGTCGTACCCCGCGCCCACCGCCCGCGTCCGACGGAAGTCGAACCGGGTCCCGGCCACCGACGCCACCTCACCGGTCGGCACCGACGCCCCGTCCACCGGGGTGAAGTGCCCCGCCGCGATCCGCAGTTGCTGCCCCAGCGCGCTTCCGCTGCCCGCGCCCGCCAGGTTCCAGTACAGATGGCTGGTCGGGTTCAGCACGGTCGGCGCGTCGGTCACCGCCCGGTGGTCGAGCACCAACTCCCCGCCGGGACCCAGGGTGTACGTCACCGAGAAGTCGAGCCGCCCCGGATACCCCTCGTCGCCGTCCGCCGAGACCAGGGACATCCGCACCCCGCCCGGCACCGCCACCGCGTCCCACACCCGCTTGTCGAAGCCCCTGGCCCCGCCGTGCAGATGGGTGTCGCCCTCGTTGGCCGTCAGCCGGTGCGTACGCCCGTCCAGGACGAAGGACGCGCCTCCGATCCGGTTCGCGTACCGCCCGACGACCGCGCCGAAGTAGGGGCCCGGGAACTCCTCGTACCCCGCGACATCCGGCAGCCCCAGCGCCACCGGGGCCCGGGAGCCGTCCCGGCCCGGCGTCTCCACCGACTGCACGATCGCGCCGTACGTCAGGACCCGCACCCGGACCCCGTCCCGCTCCAGCGTCCACCGGCGGACGGGCGTCCCGTCCGCGAGCGCGCCGAAGTCCTCAGCCTGTACCGCCGTGTCCGTGCCCGTGCCGATGGTCATGGTCATCGACCCTACGCGGGCGGCTCCGCCGCCGTGACGTTGCGGTAGGCGATCTCCGCCAGCCGTGCCTGGCCGTCGCGGCTCGGGTGGAACCAGTCCCACGGGCTGAGCTGCGTCCCGGTGAACCGGAAGTCGAACACCGCCCCGCCGTCGTACCGGCAGTGACGATCCTTCGCGCACACGTCCCGCAGCACGTCGTTGTACGCCACCACCCGGTCCTGCACCGCGTCCCGCCGGGCCACGGCGGCGGGTCCGAGGTCGTCCGCGTCGGCGAGCATGGACTGACAGATCCCGAGGTCCCAGATCTTCTTGCCCAGCTCGTTCACCCGCCCCGTCGACCAGAGCCGCTTCAGGTCCGGCACGCTGGAGACGTACACCTGCGCCTTCGGCGCCCCCGCCCGCAGCTGCCGCATCGACGCCTCGAACGACGCCCGGAAGTCCGCCACCGGCGTCATCAGCCGCACCGAGTCCCGGCACGCGTCGTTCGCGCCCGTCATCACCGTCACCAGCTCCGGCCGCTCCTTCGCCGCCCGCGCCATCTGCTCGGGCAACTGGACCATCCGCGACCCCGACACCGCGAGGTTCCAGCTGCGGTCCACCGCCCTCGACGGGCCGAGGAGCCGCACCGCGAGACTGCGCACGGTGTCGTCCGTGCCGGTCGCCCACGACACCTCCGGGCAGTCGGCCAGCACCGAGCAGGCGTCGAAGCCCCGGGTGATCGAGTCCCCGACCGCCGCGATCGACCCGGGCCGGGGGTTCCAGTCCGGGGTGGGGGAGGGGGACGGCGACGCGCTGCGCGAGGCGGGCGCGTTCTGCGACACGCCGCCCTCCGGGCCACCGCCGGAGCATCCGGCCAGCGCGGCGACGCCGAGCGACGAGAGCACCGTCAGCGCGGCGGCAGCGGTACGCATCCGTGGGCGTGTCGCACGCTCCGGCATCGGTCGGATCCCCTCCGGTCAACCTGTGGCGTATGCCTCTGGACATGCCCCTGGCAAGCACATGATCCCCAGGTCGGGGCCGTGCGCGCCCTGCCGGGTGAAACCCGGCGCACCAGGGGCCTGAGACCGACGGTACGTCACACGGACGGCCCCGGCGCACGGTAGCTTTTCCCCGTCGAACCAGTGGCGTTCCGCCCGCCCGCACACACACGGACGGCTCCGGTACATTACGTCACGTCACATACTGTCCCTTTTCAGGAGATTAACTCCCGATGCTGTTTACTGATGACAACCTCGGGCTCTGGCCGGAAAGAGGCGGTACGGACGCGAGGCCGCTGGGGAAGGCGTACCTCGTCCCACACGGGAGGTTCCGGTGACGACACGTGGAGTCCTGTACGTTCACTCCGCACCGCGCGCGCTGTGCCCACATGTCGAGTGGGCCGTGGCGGGCGTCCTCGGTGTGCGGGTCCAGCTGGACTGGATCAGACAGCCGGCCGCGCCCGGCACCTGGCGGTCCGAGTTCTCCTGGAAGGGCCGCGCCGGCACCGCCTCGCAGCTCGCCTCGGCCCTGCGCGGCTGGGATCTGCTGCGCTTCGAGGTGACCGCCGAGCCGTGCCCCACCGCCGAGGGCGAGCGCTACAGCTCCACCCCCGGCCTCGGCATCTTCCACGCCGTCACCGGCATGCACGGCGACATCCTGGTCCCCGAGGACCGGCTGCGGGCCGCCCTGGCGCGTTCGGTGCGCGGCGAGAGCGACCTGGAGGCCGAGATCGCGTCCCTGCTCGGCAAGCCGTGGGACGACGAGCTGGAGTCCTTCCGCCACGCGGGCGAGGGCGCGCCGGTCCGCTGGCTCCACCAGGTCGTGTGACCTTCCCGGGGCGCTGCCCCGAATCCCCCTCCTCGATCGCCGGTGGGGCTTGGACATGCGGAAGCCCGCCTCCCGGGAACCGGGAAGCGGGCTTCACTGCGTAAGGCGTCACACGGACCGGAACGCCAGCACCACGTTGTGCCCACCGAACCCGAACGAGTTGTTGATCGCCGCGATCGGCCCCTCGGGCAGGGCCCGGGGCTCACCGCGCACGATGTCCGCCTCGATCGCCTCGTCGAGGTCGTCGACGTTGATGGTCGGCGGGGCCGTGCGGTGGTGCAGCGCGAGGACGGTGGCCACCGTCTCGATACCGCCCGCGCCACCCAGCAGGTGCCCCGTCATCGACTTCGTCGCGGAGATCGCGACATGGTCCAGGTCGTCGCCCAGCACCTTCCGCAGCGCCTTGACCTCCGCGATGTCACCCTGGGGCGTCGACGTGGCGTGCGCGTTGAGGTGGACCACCTCGGACGGCTTGAGGTCGCTGGTGTCCAGCAGGTTCTGCATCGCGGCGGCGATGCCCCGCCCGGTGGGCTCGGGCTGCGCGATGTGGTGGGCGTCGGCCGACAGACCCTGGCCCAGCACCTCGCAGTAGACCTTCGCGCCGCGCTTCGCGGCGTGCTCGGCGGACTCCAGGATGACGACGCCCGCACCCTCGCCGAGGACGAACCCGTCCCGGCCGGTGTCGTACGGGCGCGAGGCCTTCTCGGGCTCGTCGTTGTTCTTGGACATCGCCATCATGTTGGCGAACGCGGCGATCGGCAGCGGGTGGATCGCCGCCTCGGTGCCACCGGCGACGACCACGTCGGCACGGCCGGTACGGATCATCTCGACGGCGTACCCGATGGCCTCCGCGCCGGACGCGCAGGCGGAGACGGGGGTGTGGACACCGGCCTGGGCGTTGACCTCCAGGCCGACGTTGGCCGCCGGGCCGTTGGGCATGAGCATGGGCACGGTGTGCGGGGAGACGCGGCGTACGCCCTTCTCCTTCAGTACGTCGTACTGGTCGAGCAGGGTGATCACGCCGCCGATGCCGGAGGCGATGACCGAACCGAGGCGCTCGGGGGCGATGGCCTCGTCCTCGCCCGCCTTGGCGGTGAAGCCCGCGTCCGCCCAGGCCTCGCGGGCGGCGATCAGCGCGAACTGCGCCGAGCGGTCCAGCTTGCGGGCCAGCGGGCGGGGAAGGACCTCGCCCGGGTCGACGGCCGCGAGGGCGGCGATCCGGACGGGCAGGTCGGCGAAGCGCTCGCCTTCGAGAGGCTTGACGCCGGACCGGCCGGCCATCAGACCTTCCCAGGTCGATGCGGAGTCGCCACCCAGCGGAGTGGTTGCGCCGATACCGGTGACGACCACGGTGCGATTGGTCGAGTTCACTGGAAAATCTTCTCCACGTGTAGAGGGTCGTGAATCAGCGGCGCCACCGCCGGGTGGCGACACAGCCGGGCTGGGATCAGCCCTGGTGCTTCAGGATGTAGTCGGCGGCGTCGCCGACCGTCTTGAGGTTCTTGACGTCCTCGTCGGGGATCTTCACGTCGAAGCGCTCCTCGGCGGCGACGACGACCTCGACCATGGACAGCGAGTCGACGTCCAGGTCGTCGGTGAAGGACTTGCCCAGCTCGACGTCCTCCTCCGGGATACCGGCGATCTCGTTGACGATCTCGGCGAGACCCTTGACGATCTCTTCCTGCGTGGCGGCCATCTTGGCGCTCCTTCGGTGGGTTTCTTCGGTGTTCGTAGCTACGGACCCAAAGGTCCGGTGTGCCTAGGGGAGAGTAACGACCGTCGCGGCGTAGACGAGACCCGCCCCGAAGCCGATGACGAGCGCGGTGTCGCCGCTCTTCGCCTGACCCGTCGCCAGGAGCCGCTCCATGGCGAGCGGGATCGAGGCGGCGGACGTGTTGCCGGTGGACTCGATGTCACGGGCGACCGTGACGTGCTCCGGCAGCTTCAGGGTCTTCACCATCGAGTCGATGATCCGCATGTTGGCCTGGTGCGGGATGAAGACGTCCAGGTCCTCCGGGGCGATCCCGGCCGCGTCCAGCGCCTGCTGGGCGACCTTCGCCATCTCGAAGACGGCCCAGCGGAAGACCGCCTGGCCCTCCTGCGTGATGGCGGGGAACTTGACCTCGCCCTTCGAGTCGAGCGGCAGCTGCGAGACGTCGCCGAGGCGGAACTCGTTCCAGCCGACCGTCTGCTTGATGGTCTCGGACTTGTCGCCCTCGGAGCCCCACACGGTCGGGCCGATGGCCGGCTCCTGGGAGGGGCCCACGACGACCGCGCCCGCGCCGTCACCGAACAGGAAGGCCGTCGCACGGTCCTCCAGGTCGGTCAGGTCGCTGAGCCGCTCCACGCCGATCACCAGGACGTACTCCGCCGAGCCCTCGACGACCATGCCCTTGGCGAGGGTGAGGCCGTAGCCGAAGCCCGCGCAGCCGGCCGAGATGTCGAAGGCGGCGGGCTTGCCCGCGCCGATCCTGTGCGCGATCTCGGTGGCGACGGCCGGGGTCTGCTTGAAGTGCGAGACGGTCGAGACGACGACCGCGCCGATCTGCTCGGGATCGATGCCCGCGTCGGCGATGGCCTTGCCGGACGCCTCGATCGACATCGCGGCCACGGTCTCCTCCTCGGAGGCCCAGTGGCGGGTGACGATGCCGGAGCGGGAGCGGATCCACTCGTCGGACGAGTCGATCGTCTCGAGGATCACCTCGTTCGGCACGACCCGGGTCGGGCGGTAGCCGCCGACCCCGAGGATCCGTGCGTACGGGGCGCCCTTGCTGGGCTTGATCTTCGACATGCTCGCTCCTTAGACGCCTGCGTGCTCGGAGATGAGCGCGCGGGCCGCGTCGAGGTCGTCGGGGGTCTTGAGCGCGAGCGTCCGCACGCCGGGCAGCGCCCGCTTGGCGATCCCGGTCAGCGTGCCGCCGGGGCTCAGCTCGACGAGTGCGGTGACGCCCAGGGATTGGAAGGTCTCCATGCACAGGTCCCAGCGGACCGGGTTGGCGACCTGTCCGACCAGCCGGGCGATGACCTCGGTGCCGGTGGCCACGGTGTGGCCGTCGGCGTTGGAAACGTAGCGCACGGTCGGGTCGGAGACGGTGAGGTCGCCGACCGCCGCGCGCAGCTTCTCCACGGCCGGGGCCATGTGGTGCGTGTGGAACGCGCCGGCCACCTTCAGCGCGACGACCCGGCGCACGCCCTCGGGCTTGTCGGCCTCCAGGGCGGCGAGCTGGGCGGCCGTGCCGGCGGCGACGATCTGACCGGCGCCGTTGACGTTGGCCGGGGTCAGCCCGAGCTTCTCCAGGTGCGGAATCGTGACGGCGGGGTCGCCGCCGAGGAGGGCCGCCATACCGGTCTCGGTGACCCCGGCGGCCTCGGCCATGCCGAGCCCCCGGGTCCGGACGAAGCGCAGGGCGGCCTCGTCCTCGATGACACCGGCGAGCGCGGCGGCGGTGATCTCACCGACGCTGTGGCCCGCGACGACGTCGGGCGACGCGGCGTCCAGGGCGGCCGCCGACAGCAGCCCGGCGGCCACCAGGAGCGGCTGTGCCACGGCGGTGTCGCGGATCTCGTCCGCGTCGGCCTTCGTGCCGAAGTGGGCAAGGTCGAGCCCGATGGCGTCGGACCAGGCCGCGATGCGGTCGGCGGCACCGGGGAGGTCGAGCCAGGGAGTCAGGAAGCCGGGCGTCTGAGCGCCTTGGCCGGGAGCGACGAGTACGAGCACCCTCACACTCTCTCTTGTGGACGGCTCCGTACGCCCGTGGGGACAGGGACGAAGAACCGTCGGGGGAATTGTTGAAGTCCAACAAAAGTCTAGGACTGAGGATCCGCTGCGGCCAAGCGCCCCAGGATCAGGGCGATCCGCAGCGTGAACGCGGAGCGCACATCGGAGGGTGACCATCCGGTGACGTCGGTCACACGTCGCAGCCGGTAGCGCACGGTGTTGGGGTGGACGAAGAGCATCCGGGCGGCGCCTTCCAGACTGCTCGCCTGCTCCAGATAGACACTCAGCGTTTCCAGAAGAGCCGAACCGGCCTCCTCCAGCGGTCTGTAGATCTCCTCCACCAACTGGTCCCGCGCGGCCGGGTCTCCGGCCATCGCGCGCTCCGGGAGGAGATCGTCCGCCAGCACCGGGCGCGGCGCGTCCTGCCACGCCGAGGACGCCTTCAGCCCGGCCGCCGCCGCCTGCGCGGACCGGGTCGCGGCCAGCAGGTCGGGCACGACGGGCCCGGCGACGACCGGCCCGGCCGCGTACGGCCCGATCAGGCCCTTCGCGACCTGGAGCGGATTGTCGCTGCCGCCCGCGATGACGACGAGCCGGTTGCCCAGGACCCCGGTGAGGACCTGGAGCTTGGCGTGCCGGGCGGCGCGCCGGATCGCCTCCACGGTCAGCTCGCTGTCGCCGTCGGGCGCGGTGCCGAGGATGACGCAGACGTGCTCGGGGGAGTTCCAGCCGAGTGCGGCGGCCCGGGAGACGGCACCCTCGTCGGCCTCGCCGGAGAGCACCGCGTTCACCACCAGTGACTCCAGCCGGGCGTCCCAGGCGCCCCGGGCCTCGGCGGCCTGGGCGTAGACCTGGGCGGTGGCGAAGGCGATCTCGCGCGCGTAGACGAGCAGCGCCTCCCGCAGCAGCGACTCGTCGCCGGGGGCGGCCACCTCCTCGATCGCGGCCTCCATGACCTCGATCGTGGTCCGCACCATCTCCACGGTCTGCCGCAGGGTGATCGCCCGGGTCAGTTCGCGCGGGGCGGTGCCGAACACATCGGTCGAGATCGCCTGCGGGGTCTCGGGATGCCGGAACCACTCGGTGAACGCGGCGATACCGGCCTGGGCGACCAGGCCGATCCAGGAACGGTTCTCCGGCGGCATGGCCCGGTACCACGGCAGCGATTCGTCCATGCGGGCAATCGCGTTCGCGGCCAGCCGGCCGGAGGACTGCTCCAGCCGTTTCAGGGTCGCGGCATGCAGGTGGGCGTCGTGGGCGGGGGGCTGCTCAGGATCGGGTCGGGGCACGAGGACAAGACTGCCTTATCGGGCCGGTGGATCGGTGGGGCGGGGCGACGCTGCCCCGTACCGGCGGGTAGCGGACCACGGGGTGCGGGACTCCCGCTCGCGCCGGGCGGAGCCGTGCGGGCGTCCCGTCTTCGCCCGCGCCGAGCCGGATCGGCGTCCCCCGGGCTACCGTGGCCGGGTGATATCCGTGCACCGGTCCGAGGACCGCTACCGGGGCGGCGACGGGGCCGCCGGGATCGACACTCGGCACGCCCTCTCCTTCGGCCCCTTCTACGACCCGGACAACCTCCGCTTCGGCCCGATCCTGGCCTGCAACGAGGAACGCCTCCTCCCCGGCGCGGGGTTCGAGGAGCACCCGCACAGCCATACGGAGATCGTCACCTGGGTCGTCGAGGGCGAGCTGACCCACCGCGATTCGGCCGGGCACTCCACCGTCGTCCGGGCCGGGGACGTGGCCCACCTGAGCGCCGCCTCCGGGGTCCGCCACGTCGAACGCAACGACGGCACCGACCCGTTGACCTTCCTCCAGATGTGGCTGGCCCCCCTGGAGCCGGGTGGCGAACCCTCGTACACGGTGGTGCCCGGCATCGCCGACTCCACCCCGTACGCCCTGCCCGGCGCGGGCGCGATGCTCCACGTCCGCCGCCTGACCGAGGGCGAACGCACGGCGGTCCCGGACGCGGTGCGCCTGTACGCGCACGTGGTGCGGGGACGCGTCGGCCTCGGCGGCGAGGAGCTGGGCCCCGGCGACGCCGCCCGGATCACCGACGCCCGGAGCCTGACGGCGGTCGCGGTGACGGGTCCGGCGGAGCTGCTGCTCTGGGAGCTGGCGGGCTGAGGCTTTCCGCTACCGGCGGGCCCGCCACAGGTCACGCAGCAGCGCGATCTCGGCCATGTGGTGGATGAGCTCCAGATTGCCGTTGGCCAGCGTGCCGATGTACGCGTCGTCGGGATCGGAGCCGTACGGGTACTGCGAGAGGCCGACCGTGTCGAGCTGCTCCTCGGTGAGCGCGCCGATGCTCGCGCGGTGCCGGTCGAGGGCCGCCCAGAACCGCTCCAGCGCGAGCGATGCGGACGGGGTGAAGTCGACCAGCAGATGCGGGTCCTGCCGCCGCTCGCCGAAGGTCCACTCCCAGCGGCCCGCGAAGTCGGAGTGCAGATGCCCGAGCCGCCACGCGATGGTGGTGATCGGTACGACGTCGGGCTCCGGCTCACCGGTGAACGCGAGGACCTCCTCGACCCGTTCGACGCTCACGCTCCAGTCCTCGGCGATCTTCGCGACGGACATCCCGCCCGCCGCCTGCCGGGCGACCTCCGCGTACTCGCTCGCCGGGATCTCCGGCGCCCCCTTGTCGATGACCCAGGCGCCGGGACCGTACGCCCGGGGCGTCGCCGCCTCCTCGCGGCGCCTGATCGACCAGCAGTCGGAAGCCGGCTCCCAGAGGTACTCCTCGTCGCCGAGCCCCTGCAGCCGGACCTCGGCCATCTCCCGTGCCTGATCGAACTGTTCGAGCAGAATGCCCAGTCGGTCGGTCCGTGGACCCTGGCCGCTCATCCGGAGCTCCCTCGTCGTAGAGCGTCGGGCAGTCCCCGGCGTCCGGGGGGAAGCTAACGGCTCACCCCGTGGGGCGCGACCGAATTTACGGAAGGTCCGCCGGGCCTCCGGTCACCCCTTGGGCTGCTCGGCCTCCTTCTCACGCTTCTCCGTCAGCCGGTCCAGCTCACGCATCGCCTGGGCGTGCGCGCTCATCCGCCGGCTCACACTGCCGGTCGTGAACAGCGCCGTTCCCACGAGCGCCACGGGGATCGAGAGCCCGAGGACGGCCAGCGCCTCGGGCCAGTCGCGCTCGGCCGCGCAGTAATCCCCGGCCCCCGCACCGTCGTTGGCGGTGCCGCCGTCCGTGAACAGCCGTGCCGCGCACTCCCTCGTGCTGCCGGCGCGCGTCTCGACCTCGTACTCGGTCATCAGCAGAACGGCGCACCAGCTCCAGAGCAGCCCCGCCACGACCAACAGGCCGACGCCCCAGGTACGTATGCGGGCGGCCCGGTCCCGGAATTCGAGGTCGTAGTCTCGTGATCGCATGGCGGACGAATCTAGCAGCGCACGCCGTGGCTCAGTCCTTCCGGGCTCGGACAGCCAGGGCGGCGACCAGCAGAGTCGGTACGAGCAGGAGCGAGAAGGCGATCGCGTAACCGCCGAGCCGGCTCGCCCCGGCCGCCAGCCCGGCGTTGAGCACGGCGGTGGCGAACGCGAGGACCACGACCTGCCCGAGGTTCATGTTGGTCTGCATGGCGCTGGTGGTGTGGCCCAGCCGGCCCGGTGAACTGTGCGAGAGCGAGAGCACCGTGACGCACGGGTCGAGCATGCCCATCCCGATCGCCGCCAGCGGCATGGCCGCCATCGCGAGGAGCGGGGACACCCCGGAGAGACTGCCCGCGACGGCGAAGGCCACGGACACCGCCATGATCAGCGCCCCGGCCGTGACGAGCCGGTGCCGGGCGACGTCCTGCAGAAGCTTCCCCTGCACCCACGACGCACCCGCCCACAGCACCGCGGACGCCGTGAACGCCACACCCACCGTCACCGCGGCCACCCGCCGCTCGGTGATCAGCATCAGGGGAACCAGCGCCTCGACCGTGAAGTACGTACCCGAGGTCAGCCCGCGCAACAGCACCGCGGTGGGCAGCCCGCGGGCGCTGCGCCAGGTGCCGGCGGGCAGCAGCCGGGGTGCGAACACCACGAGGAGCGCGACGCCGGCGACGACGAACAGCAGATGACGCGTGTCCCACCCGGAGACCCCGTACTGGCCGAGCGCCGCTCCCAGACTCAGCATCGCGGCGACCAACAGCGGTGGCCGGGAGGCGCGTTCCTCGGTGGCCGGCAGGTCATCGGGCGGAGCCACGCCGTCCGTCGCACCGTTCGCGGGAGCCCGGCGCAGGACCGCCACCAGGGCGATCGCGGGCAACGCCGTCAGCGCGGCCAGTCCGTAGAAGACCACCCGCCAGGACCACGCCTCGGCGACCACCCCGGCGATCGGCGGCCCGATCAGCGACGGGATGATCCAGCTCGCGCTCATCATCGCGAGCATCCTGGGCCGCAGGTACTCCGGATACGACTGCCCGATGGCGGTCGTCACGGACACCGCGACCATCCCGGCCGCCAGCCCGTCGACGAAGCGGCCGATCACCAACTGCCAGACGGACACGCTGGACGCCGACACCAGCAGCGTCACCACGGAGAGGATCATGCCGAGGGCCAGCGGGCGACGGGCCCCGGAGCGGTCCGCCCAGTGCCCGCCCAGCACCCCGCCGAGCAGACTCGCGGCGACGAAACAGCCCGCCACCAGCGGGAAGAGGGCCACCCCGTCGAGATCCTCGGCCGCCGTCGGAAGGGTGGGCACCACGGCCAGGGCGGCGAACCCGGTCAGGAACATCACCGTGGCGAAGGTCAGCGTGGCCGCCGCGTGCTGCCGGGAGAAGATGCCCGGCGGGGCCTCCTCGATGTCGCTCGACGAGGGGTGGACGGTCTGTTCCGCAGTCATCGACATCCCGTTGACGTGGCTCGACACCCCGAGGCTTGGTCTGGACCACCTGGAGCCAGCCGAGAAGCTATGTCAGGGCCGAAGCGCGGGCAACCGGATATTGGCGCGAACTCGGCACGGGGGGCGGTGAGTCGGGGCTCGACGCGTCGGGCTCGATCAGCCGGACGCCAGGAGGGCCGCTCACCGCGGGCGCCCGCAGTTCCTCGCCGACTGCACCGCCGGCGGACACACCACCGTGCCCAGCGCTGCGTCCAAGCGCTCCGGGCGGCAGCCCATTCAGGACAGCTCGGCCAGAACCGCGTCCGTGAACGGGGTCCACGCCTCCGCCGCCCACGGGCCGAAAGCGCGGTCCGTCAGCGTGACGCAGGCGACGCCCGCGACCGGGTCGACCCACAGGAACGTGCCCGACTGGCCGAAGTGCCCGAAGGTCGCCGGTGAGGACGAGCTGCCCGTCCAGTGCGGGGACTTGGAGTCGCGGATCTCGAAGCCGAGGCCCCAGTCGTTCGGGCTCTGGTGGCCGTAGCCCGGCAGGACACCCTTGAGGCCCGGGTGCACGACGCTCTGGGCCTCCAGGACCGTACGCGGGTCGAGCAGGCGCGGGGCCTGGACCTCGGCGGCGAAGCGGATCAGGTCGTCGACCGTGGAGACGCCGTCGCGGGCCGGGGAGCCGTCCAGGGTCGTGGACGTCATGGACAGGGGTTCCAGGACCGCCTGGCGCAGGTACTCCGCGAACGGGATGCCGGACGCCTTCGCGATGTGGTCGCCCAGCACCTCGAAACCCGCGTTGGAGTACAGGCGGCGGTTGCCGGGCGGGGCCGTCACCCGGTGCTCGTCGAAGGCGAGGCCGCTCGTGTGGGCGAGCAGGTGGCGCACCGTGGAGCCCTCGGGCCCGGCCGGCTCGTCCAGTTCGACGGCCCCCTCCTCGTACGCCACCAGCGCCGCGTAGGCCGCGAGCGGCTTGGTGACCGAAGCGAGGGGGAACCGGTGGCCGGTCGGCCCGTGCGTGCCGAGGACCGTGCCGTCCGCCCGTACGACGGCGGCTGCCGCGGTCGTGACCGGCCAGGTGTCGATGATGCGCAGGCTCTCCATGCGTCCGAGCCTAACGGCCGTGCCCGGCGGCCTGCCCCGGGCCCCGGGAAGGCCGCGCCCGCCGCCCGCCCCGAAGGCCTCACGCGGCGGCCCGGACCCCCGGCGTCACCGGAGCCAGTCGGGTTCCCAGTGCCATGATCCGCATCGCCCGCTCCGTCGCGTCCGCCAGGAATTCGCCGCTCCGGCCGATCGCTTCTCCCAGCGTCATCGGCGCGGGCAGGATCGCGCTGAACGCGTCCACGCCCACCGCCCGTACGTCCTGCGCGCCCGGCCCGATCGTCCCGGCCAGCACCAGGACAGGGACCCCCGCGGCCCGGGCCCGGCGCGCCACCTCCGCCGGGATCTTTCCGCGTACGGTCTGGTGGTCCAGCGCGCCCTCCGCCGTGATCACGAAGTCGGCTCGGGCCAGGCGGGCGTCCAGGTCGAGGCCGTCGAGCAGGACGTCGTAACGGGGGAGGAGGCGGGCTCCGACGGACGCCAGCCCTGCCCCGAGGCCGCCCGACGCACCCGTGCCGGGGGCCGTCCGCAGGTCGACCGGGTCGCCGGACGGCGGGGCGAGCGCCGGGGCCAGGTCCCGGGTGAGGACGGCGGCCAGCCGCTCCAGGCCCGCCGAGAGCAGCTCCACCTCCGCCGGGGTCGCGCCCTTCTGCGGCCCGAACACCCGGGCCACGCCGCGCTTACCGCACAGCACGTTGTACGGGTTGCAGGCCACGAGCAGGTCGGCGTCGGCCAGCCTCGGGTCCAGGCCGGACGCGTCGATGTGCTCCAGCTCGTGCAACGACCCGCCGCCCGGGCGGAGTTCGCGGCCGTGCCGGTCGGTCAGCCGGGCCCCGAGCGCCTGGAGCGCACCCGCGCCCCCGTCCGACGTACCGGAGTCGCCGCAGCCGACGAGGATCCGCCGCGCCCCGGCGTCCAGGGCGGCCCGGATCAGCTCGCCGACGCCGTACGTCGTCGTCGCGCCCGGGTGGCGGCGGTCCGGCGGGACCAGGGCGAGGCCCGCGACGGCAGCCATCTCCACGACCGCGGTCAGCGGGCCGGGCCCGCCCAGCAGGGCGAAGTGCGAGGCGACCGGGTCGCCCACCGGGCCCGTCGCGGTGACCGGGACCAGGCGGCCGCCACCCGCCAGGGCCAGCGCCTCCGCCGTGCCCTCGCCGCCGTCCACGAGGGGGATGAGGTCCAGTTCGGCGTCGGGGGCCACCCGGCGTACCCCGGCGGCGATGGCCTCCGCGACCCGGGCGGCGGACAGGGACTCCTTGAAACCGCTGGGGGCGATGGCGATGCGATGGGTCATGGCTGGGGCCTTTCGTTCGGATCGAGAAGGACGGGTACGCCGAGCAACGGCCAGACGAGGAGGGCGAAGGCGAGGACGAGGGCCGCCGTGAGCGGCGCGAGGAAGGCGGACAGCCGCAGCAGGTCGCGCGGGGTGTACGTCGGTGTGCCGGGCACGTCCGCGAAGAGCGCGACCGGCTTGGCCGAGGACGGCAGGGTGTGGCAGAAGCCGGCGGCGGCCGTCGACGCCAGCGCCGCCGTGACCGGGTTGACCCCGGCCCCGACCGCCGCCGCGACCACCAGCGGGACGAGGACGGAGGACCGGGCGGAGCGCGACTGGAGCGCGAGGTGGGCGGCCGTGCTGACGACGACCACGCCGGCCAGGAAGAGCCACGGGGGTGTGGACGCCCCGAGCGGTATCCAGCCGACCAGCCAGGCGGCCGCGCCCGAGTCGGCCAGGGCAACGCCCATCGCCATGGTGGCCGCCATGAACAGCAGCAGCGGCCAGGGGACCGTCCGCAGGCCGTCCTTGAAACGGACCGTGCCCAGTGCGGGCGAGGTCGCCACCAGCGCGCCGATCAGTGCGACCACGGCGGGCGACACCCCGTGCACCGGCTCGCTGCACCACAGCAGGACGACCGTCGCCAGGAGCAGCAGGCACCGGGACTCCGCCGGGGTGAACGGGCCTTCGACGGCCGTCTCGGAGTGCTCCTGGATCTGCGCCGCCGAGATCGTGACCGGACCCTTGCGGTCGGCCCGCCGGGTCGTCGTCAACAGCACCAGTTCGGCTGCGAGATGGGACGATACGCCCGCCAACGGCAGCCCGAGGACCAGCCATTGCACGAAGCTCAGCTGCTCCCCGGTCTGCTCCCACAGAACCCCGACCGTGATCAGGTGGGCTCCCGCCCCGATCAGCGTCGCGACGGCGGACAGCAGGATCACGGTCGGGAAGAGCAGCGCCAGCATGACGACCAGGCGGCCGCGCTCACGGAGTGCGGCCGCCAGCGCCAGGAACACCGGCAGGGCGAGCGCGGCCCGCCCCGAGGTGGCCGGCACGGCGAACGCGGTGACGACCAGACCCGCCGTGGTCAGATGCGTCAACTGGCGTACGGTCCTGGCCCCGCCGACCAGGAAGACCGCCGCCCGGCCCGCCAGGCCGGTCCGGGTCACGGCGGCCGCCAGGACGAAGGCGCAGATCAGCAGCCACACCGTCTCGTCGCCCAGCGTGGCGAACAGGGCCTCGCTGCCGATCACCCCCGTCACCGTCAGCGCCAGGCCCGCGCCGAGCGCGATGTAGGCGTCGTCCACCGGGGTGGCGATCCAGGCGGCGGTGGCCAGGGCGAAGACGGCGAGCGAGAGCCGCCCGTCGGTGCTGAGACCGGGGGCGGCGCCGGGGACGGCGAGGAGGGCGCAGAGTCCGAGGACGGCACAGAGGCCGACCGTCTGCCGGAGAGGAAGAGGCACGCTGTACAGCCTCGGAAGGCGGGGTGAGCGGTCGATGAGCCGCCCGTGAAGGATCCTTCATGCGGGCCCTGGCTCAGAGGCCCTAAGGCAGCCGGTACCCCATGCCCCGTACCGTCTCCAGCCGCTCCGCGCCCAACTTACGGCGCAGCGCCCGGACATACACGTCCACGATGTTGGAGCCGGGGTCGAAGTCGTACCCCCACACGTGCGACAGGATCTGCTCGCGCGACAGCACCTGGCCCGGGTGGCGCAGGAACATCTCCAGCAGCACGAACTCGCGCGCCGTCAGGTCCACCGTCCGGTCCTCCGCGCGGGCCCGGCGCGTCCGCAGGTCGAGGGCGAGGGTGCCGCTGCGCAACATGGTGACCTCGGGCGCCCGGGCGGCGGCGCGTTGACGCAGCCGTACCCGGGCGAGCAGCTCCTCGAAGCGGAACGGTTTCGTCATCCAGTCGTCGGCCCCGCCCTCCAGGCCGGCCACCGTGTCGCGGACCGAGTCGCGGGCGGTGAGCACGATCACCGGTAGCGTGACGCGCGCCTCGCGCAGCTCCCGCAGTACGGTGAAGCCGTCCCGTCCCGGCAGCCCGATGTCGAGCACCATCAGGTCGAACCCGCCGGTCAGCGCGTGGCCGAGCGCCAGGTCGCCGTCCTCGGCGACGACGGTGGTGAAGCCGTTGGCGCGCAGGCCCTTCTGGACGAACGAGGCGATGCGCTCCTCGTCCTCGGCGATCAGGATGCGGTTCATGTGTCGGTCTCCAGCGTGAGTACGAAGGTGGCTCCGCCGCCGTCGGTCCGGCGCAGTTCGACGCCGCCGTGGTGGCCCTCCGCGATGGCCTTGACGATGGCGAGGCCGAGTCCGGCCCCGCTGGTGCGGGTCCCGCGCCGGGACGTGCCCCGGCGGAAGCGTTCGAAGATGACCTCGGCGTCCTCCGGCGGAATGCCGGGTCCGTGGTCGGCGACGTACAGCTCGATACGGTCGCCCTCGGCCCGCGAGTCGACGGCCCGGGAGCCGATGCGGATGCGCTGGCCGGGCACGGTGTGCTGGACGGCGTTCTGCGCGAGCTGGACCATCGCCTGCGTCATCCGCTGCGGATCCAGCCGCACCTCACGGTCCGCGACCCCGTCGAGCACCCATTCCCGCTCGCCGAGGGTTCGCACCTTCACGAACACGTCGGCGGTCAGCTCCGCGAGCCGGACGGGCTCGGGGCGTACGAAGTCGGGGCGTTCGGCCCCCGCGAGCAGCAGCAGGTCCTCCACGATCCGGCTCATCCGGTCCAGTTCGTCCGTGACCAGCCGTACCGTCTCCTCCCGGTCCGCCGGATCGTCGCCCATCAGCTCCAGATGGCCCCGGACGATGGTGATCGGGGTGCGCAGCTCGTGCCCGGCGTCGTCGACGAAGACCCGCTGCGCGGCGAAAGCCCGCTCCAGCCGGTCCAGCATCGCGTTGAAGGTCTCGGCGAGGGCCGCGATGTCGTCCCGGCCCTCCACGGGGATCCGCCGGGTCAGATCCTGCTCGGTCAGCTCCGCCGCCGTCGTCCGCACGAGCCGGACGGGCGCGAGGATGCGCCCCGCGACGGCCCAGCCGATCCCGGTCGTCATCAGCAGGGCCACCCCGGACAGGGCGAGCAGCATCCAGAACGTCTTGTCGGCGACGGCCCGTTCGCGCTCCGGGTGGAAGGCGACGACGAACGCCCCGGGCTGCCCGCCCGCCGACGGCCCGATCTCGACCTTCGCCCACCGCAGTTCGCCCTGCGGGCGCTCCAGCGTGCCGAAGGAGTCCTCGGCGGCGCGGATCCGGGTGAGCGCGTCGGTGTCCCGCCACAGGGCCGTGTCCGGGGGAAGGTCGCGGCGCTGCCGGATGACGTCGGGCCGGTCGCCGGCCGGGCCGGTCAGGCCCAGCAACTCCTCGTCGGGGTCGGCGTACTGGCGTTGCAGATAGATGCGCAGCAGCCGGTCGGCGGTGTCGAACCGGCCGCCGGTGTCCGGGTCCACCCCCTGCGGCACGAAGTTCGCGAACTCGCCGGTCTCCTGCGTGAGCAGCTGGCTGATGCGGTGGTCCACGTCCCGTTGGAGGATCGAACGCACGGTGACGGCGACCGCGCCCAGCGCGACCGCCATCACGACCAGCAGCCACAGCAGGATCCGGACCCGGGCGGAGATCCTGGGGAAGCCCACGGGCGACCGGCTAACCGTCATCACCGAAGTCGTCGTCATCCTCGTCGTCGGCCGCGGAGGGGCCCGGGACGACGGAGCTGTCCGGCGTACGGGTCGGAGCGGGGGTGCCGCTCGGCGTCGGCGGCGCTGGGCGTGGACTCTCGTCCAGCTGAACGGCGGGAGGCACCTTCGGCGCCTGAGAGGTGTCGGTCATGGCGTAGCTGGTGGCCGCTATGCCCAGAGGCACGGCGACGACGGCCGCCAGGGCCGCCAGACGAGGTGAGAAAGCCATGGGTTCACCCTGACGGCCCCGGGCGGTACGAACATGAAACCAGGATGAACATTCCTTCATCTCGGACAAATATGGCATAGCGCACCAGGGGAGGGGGTGGGGGAGTCCGATCGCGCTTGCTTCGAGCGCACTCGAAGGATCTAGCGTGGAGGACATGACGGGCACAGGCACGGACAAGCGCAGCTACAGCATCAGCGAGGTCGTCGCCCTCACCGGGCTCACCGCGCACACCCTGCGCTGGTACGAGCGCATCGGGCTCATGCCCCACGTCGACCGCTCGCACACCGGCCAGCGCCGCTTCAGCGACCGCGATCTCGACTGGCTGGCCTTCGTCGGGAAGCTGCGGCTGACCGGGATGCCCGTCGCCGACATGGTGCGGTACGCGGAGCTGCTCCGCGCAGGGGAGTCCACCTTCGAGGAACGGCAGGAACTGCTGGAGGCGACCCGCCGCGATGTGATCTCGCGGATCGCGGAGCTCCACGACACCCTCGCCGTCCTCGACCACAAGATCGAGTTCTACGCGGGCGCCCGCCGGGCGCCGGAGAGGCACAGCGTCCGATGACTGTTGACAAGATCGCCACCGTGGAGCTGGGAGCGGGCGGACCGCGGGTCGGCGTCCAGGGCCTCGGCTGCATGGGCATGAGCGAGTTCTACGGCGACACCGATGAACGCGCCGCCCGCGACACCCTCGACGCGGCCCTGGAGGCGGGCGTCACGCTCCTCGACACCGCCGACGCCTACGGGCGCGGGGCCAACGAGGAGTTCCTCGCCCCGTTCGTCGGGGCCCACCGGGACGAGATCACGCTCGCCACCAAGTTCGCCCTCGTCCGCACCGACGACCCCCACTACCGGGGCATCAGCAACGACCCCGCGTACATCCGTACCGCGGTCGAGGCGAGCCTGCGCCGGCTGAACACCGACGTCATCGACCTCTACTACATGCACCGCCGCGACCCGGCCGTCCCGCTCGCCGAATCGATCGGCGCGCTGGCGGAGCTGGTCCGGCAGGGCAAGGTCAAGCAACTCGGGCTGAGCGAGGTGACGGGCCCGGAGCTGCGCGAGGCGCATGCCGTGCACCCGATCGCGGCCCTCCAGTCGGAGTGGTCCCTCTTCAGCCGGGACGTCGAGAGGAGCGCCGTCGGCGCGGCGGCCGAGCTGGGCGTCACGCTCGTCCCGTACTCCCCGCTCGGCCGGGGCTTCCTCACCGGGGCCTTCTCCGACGCGGGCAAGGACCTGGCCGAGGGCGACTTCCGCAAGCACCAGCCCCGGTTCACCGGCGAGAACGCCCGGACGAACGCCGCCCTGCTGGAGCCCGTCCACAAGATCGCCACCGCGCACGGGGCGACGGCCGCGCAGGTGGCCCTCGCCTGGGTCCAGCAGCGCGCCGGCGTGCACGGCCTGAACGTGGTCCCGATCCCCGGCACCCGTAAGCGAGGCCGGCTCCTGGAGAACGTCGCGGCGACCCGGCTGACCCTGACGCCGGCCGAACTGGCCGCGCTGGAGCCGATCGCGGACCGGGTGGCGGGGGACCGCTACCCGGACATGAGCAGTACGGCGGCGGCGCGGGAGTAGGCGCGGGCGGGGCGGGCCCTCGTGCGCGAAGAGGCCCGCCCCGGGTGCGTCAGTTGCAGGGCGGAACGGCGAACCGTCGGTCGATGAGCGCCGTGGTGGAGGACTTCGAGTTCTTCATGATCGCCGTGACCTCCGCGCACATGCCGTCGGTGACGCGCACGGGACCGGCGTACTGGCTGAAGGTCCCCTCGTCGACACTGCACGGCTTGCTCAGCTGGTTCGGACACAGCGTCAGCTTCATGTACTTGGCGGTGCCGAGGTTGTTGTCGAACATGGCACAGCTCGAGAACGGCGACGTGTTCTTCTGATAGGTGAACAGCGTTCCGAAGCGCCGCGAGTCGGGAAGCTGTTCGGCGTATTGCAGGACGTATCCCGCACCGCACAGGTTGGCCATGGCCTGAACCGATTCAGGCTGCTTGTTCGCGATGGCCCGTGTGGTGCTGTTCGCCGTCGGCGACACCATCGCGGCGGCGGCACCGGGCGAGGAGACCGCGGGAGTCGCTCTCGCCGGAGCTGCCGTCTCCGATCCCGGTGCCTCCTGGCCGACTGCCGGAGCGGCGTATCCCCCCACCAGGAGCGAAGCGGCGGCCACCGCCGCGAATGCCCAGCCGGTGTTCGAGCGGGATGTACGCATGAGCCTCATGTATTGACCTGTTCTGTGATGATTTCTACTGGGTGAGCCGGACGTATCGGTCCGGACGGAAAGGGGCAGGCGGTTCGGCGCGAGACGGTCAGGCGGTTCGGCGGGCGAAGGCCTCGGCCCTGCCGCGGCGCCCCGGCCCGTAGGCATCCACGGTGCCGGCGCCCTCGTTGCCCGGGCCCTCCTGCCACCCGCGGATCGTGCGAGCCACCCCCTTGACCTTGGGGTGCCCGGGTGCGTAGGCGATCTCGAAGTGGGATTCCTTGGGCGTGGCGAAATCCCCGCCCCATGCGACCACGCCGTCCAGCTCGGCGAGCACGTCCCGCACCACGATCAGTTCCCGCGGGTACAGACCGCCCTTGGCCCCGACCGGGTACGCGCGCGGACGGATCGCCAGGGCGGTGCCGGACAGGTAGTTGGACTCGTAGTCCTGGTCGATGCCGTGCTCGGTGGTGTGTCCGGTGACGTCGCCGTCGCGGAGCTGATCGATCTCGTAGTGGAACCGCCGGGCCACGTGCAGCAGGATGGTGGCCGCGTCTCCGGCGGCGAGGCGCACGGACTGGTCCGAGCCCTCGATCCGCATGAGCTCCGCCTCGGGCAGGACGGGCCAGCCGTTCGCCGTTCTCCTCCCGGTCCAGGTGCGGTCCGTGGGTGACGTGTCGGCGGACGGGGTTCCCGGCGCGGCGTACGCGGTTCCGGGAAGGCCCGCGAGGGCGGTGGCCCCGAGTGCGGCGCCCGCCATGAGCACGCTCCGCCGGTCAATCTTGTTCTTCACGCTTCTTCCTTCCGACGACCGCGGCGGCGGCCGCTCCTGCGGAGCAGCCGAGGAGTGCGACCGCGATGGCGATGAGCGAGGGGTTGACAAAGGCTGGGACCAGGTCGTGCTCGGCGTCGCACCAGTAGTGCAGCGGGAACCCCTGTGACGGCTCGGGGCGGTGGGCTTCGTCGTAGTCGAATCCGCGTTCTCCGCATGTCTCCCGGACGTCGAGACCGCTGGAGAACATCCCGATGAACCAGGTGACGCAACCGGCGACGACCAGGAGGACAGCGGGGAACACCCACCAACGGGGCTGCCGCCACTGCCGGGTGAGCAGTCCGCGCACGGTCTTCCAGAGGCTCAGGGCGACCAGCGCCAGCAGGAGCGGCGGAAGCAGGACGGCGGCCAGTACCGAAACGACGTTCACCGACGACGAGGTCCCTTCGTTCAGCTACGGGCCGCGCGGGCCTTGGCAGCCTTGATGTACTTCGCGTGATTGGCCTCGTAGGCGGCGCGCATGCTCCGCTCGGTTCCGGTGCGGGCGAGAAGGACATCGGCGAAGCCCTGCTCGAAGGGTTCGAGTTCGTCGCGACCCAGCATGGCCGGCAGCGTCTTGATGCCGCCCCGGACCGTCACCAGCCCGACCTGGGCGGCCACGACCTCCACGTCGTCCGCCGCGGTGAGGAGGTTGTGGGCGAGGAATGTGGCGTCCGTGACGTTGCCGTTGAAGCGCCCTGACCAGTAGCGGCCGAAACGGGTGAGCCCGCCCCCGCCGTTGTACAGATCGCGGACGGCCTGGGCGATCGTCCTGCCGCCGCGGACCGCCTGGGCCAGCAGCCACGCGTCGGCGTCCTCGATCAGGTCGTTGTATCCGAAGCTGGAGGCCACGCCGACCTTGGCCATCTTGAGCTGGACGAAGTCGCGGCCGTCGGGGAACTCGTCCTTGGCCCGGCGCCAGTCGACGTACAGGGTCAGCAGGTCGCCACCCCAGCCCGCGACGTCGCCCTCGTTCACCGCACGCCTGTTGGACGGCATCCAGGAGACGAAGTGCCCATTGGCGGAGGCCATCAGATGTTCGGCGCTCAGCTCGTACGCGGTGTAGGGATCGACGAAGTCGGCCATGACCGACATGCCCTTCCCCTTGGCGTACTGGACGAACTCCTTGTTGTACTTGCCGATCAGGAAATCCCAGTCGCCGCCGCCGTAGCCCTCGTGCCGGATGAACTCCATCACCAGCTGGTTCGGGTTGCCATCGCCGGGAAACGCGACGGCGTGGTCGTACAGCCGTTGGACGTAGTCGATGAAGCTGTCAGCCGGGCCGGACGGCTTGTTGACGCTGTCCTGGCCGCGGTCCGCGCCGGACACGACGGTACGGTCGAGATCGAACGTGTCCGACCCGTTGGTGACTTTGATCTCCTTGATCTGGTTGTAGGACCAGTTCGCCGGGATGGGGACTCCGAGGTTTCCGGAGAAGCCCCAGGACATACCGGAGACGAAGGAGTAGCGAGCGCCGGTCTGCCGGCTGACGACGGTGCACACGTTGCGCGAGCCGTACACCCCGTGGACGAAGCGCTTGCCGTGATAACTGAGTCCGGCGGCCACCCCGTGGAAGTACGGAACGATCGCCGCGTCGATCTCACCGCGGGTGGCGTCGTAGTCCACGGCGAAGTAGATGACGGTGCCTCGGTTGAACCCGTACTCCGCGGCCAGTTTGTGGGCGTTGAGCGCGTGCTGGTAACCCTGGGTGTAGGTGAAGTCGGCGAATTTTCGGGCGTTGTCCTGGTAGATCGGAAATACCCGCAGCCCGTTGCTGAAGATGGTATTCAGCTCACCCGGCTTGATCTCCTTGTCGAGAGTGGAGCCCGGCGGGTCGTTGATGTAGCGGCCGACGACCTCGATCTTGTTGTCGCGCAGCCACTTGGCGCGGGATCCGGTGATCTCGAAGCGGGTGTCGGAACCGGTGACATCGCGGTCCGGGTCACCCATGGAGACCAGTAGCTGGGCCCATGTCTGGTAGTCGGAGCGGCCGTTGACTTCCAGCTTGCAGAACTTCTGGAACTCCCTGACCCATTCGGTCAGCTTGGCGTCGTAGCTGCTGCGCCAGGTGGTGGGGATGCCCGTGTCGCTGGTGCCGGTCGGGATGGGGGAGTTGAAGACGCATGCGGCCGAGAACAGATCGACCCAGAGGCCGGAGCTGCCCTGACTGAGGTTCTTGGTCTTCAGTCCGGCCTGGGTGCTGGGGCCGAAGTTTCCGTTCGGGGCGGCGATGCCGAGTTCGTACTGGATGGCGATCATCAGGGCCTTCTGCACATCACGGGAGTAGATCCCGTCGCAGGGGCCGATGCTGTAGGCGTCCTTCGTCCAGTAGCGGCCGTTGAGCCAGCGCTGAATCGAACGAACGTCGTCCGTTCCGCCCGAGACCCGGACATAGGCATCCATGTTGAGTATGCACTTGTATATCTTGGCGGTCGTGACACCGCCCTGGGTGCCGGTGCCGCCCTCCGGCAGCCCCATGTCGACCCGCAGCTTTTTAACCGCCTCGACGGTTACGGCGCCGTACTCCCCGTAACCGTTGGCTCCCCAGTACCCCTTGCAGAACAGGCCGTGCTGGAGGATGCGGACGATATTCGCGTTCTTGTTCCAGCCGAAACCGATGTCGCCGAGCGCCTGAAGCCTCGACATCGTGGTGGGGCCGAAGCTGGCGACCAGCGGGCTGATGCCCAGTTCGTGCTGGAGGCCCATGACGAGGGAGTCCATGGTGGACCAGCCGATACGGCCGTCCTCGGGGCAGCGCGCGTATCCCGTGGCGCCGGCATAAGTGGAATTGACCCACTTCTGGGCGTCGAGCACCTTCTCGTCCAATGTCTATCCTTTGGAAAATAGCAGACATAAGGGTCAGTGGGTATGACAATGGTCACGGAATGTGGCCAGGTGTCCACGGCTTGATCAACTTATCAACGGAATCTTCACTATCGGAGGGCCGTTTCGGTCATTCCCGATGCACCGGAATTCCGGGCAGTTCCGCATATAGAGCCGGATTGCGGGGCCGAAATATGAACCCACCGAATGTCATGGCCGATAACAGATGTGCCCCGTCACGCCAGCCCCAGCGCGAACACCGCGAACCCCGCCGCGAGCAGTCCCGCGAGCGCGCGGCGGGCGTTCGCGGCGCGGGTGCCCGACCGCCACGGGACCTCGAAGCGGCGCGCGTACCGGGCGATCAGCACGAGCAGTCCGGCGAACACCGGCAGCCAGGCGATCCGGGCGAGGATCCAGCCCACGGTCTCCGGTGGAGTCGTCAGCCCCGCCACCGCCGTGCCCCCCGCCCCCGCGAGCGAGGCCGGTACGGCGGCGGCCAGCATCGCCGTCTGGTGCCAGCACAGGATCGTCATCGCCGACAGGTTGACCACCACGACGGGCGCCCAGAGCAGCGGTTTGCGCAACAGCCGCCCGAGCCGGTCGCGCAGCAGGATCGCCGCCCCGCTCTGGGCCGCCGCCAACGCCACCACCAGCAGCGACGGCGGATGCGAGTTCGTCCGCGTCTCGCCGGGCACGCCGACCATCGACGCCGGGTAGTGGAAGACCAGCAGCAGTACGGCGAACAGCGTCCCGCCACCGATCAGCAGCAGCCGGGCCCCGCGCTTCCCGATCCGGCCCTCGCCCCACGACACCCCGAGCTGATACGCGAACAGCCAGCCGGGCAGGACGTTCAGCGCGCTCAGCCAGGACGGCATCGCCTCCGCGAACGGCCCGTAGCGCAGGAAGTCCACGACGGCGACGGAGACCAGCAGCGGGAGCGCCGCCCAGCCGCCGAGCCGCCGTGCCAGCCGCACGCAGACCGGGGTGAGGGCCGTGACCACGGTGTACACCCCGACGAACCAGAGCGGCTGGATCACCAGCGTCGACCCGGTACGCAGGGTGTCGCCCGGTACGCCCAGCGCGGCGAGCACCGCGAGCAGCACCGCCCACACGGCGCTCACCCCGAGCACCGGCCGACCGAGCCGGGCCAGGCGGCCGCCCAGCCAGGCGGCCGTCGTCGAGGCCCGGCGACGGTAGGAGAGGACCGAGGCGTACCCGCCGACCAGGAAGAAGATCCCCAGCATCTGGAGCACCCAGCTCGCGGGGGCCAGTGCCCCGAACGTGGCCAGCGGGCTCGCGTTGTGCAGACCGTCGGCGTCCAACCGGAACCCGCCGAGCATCCAGTGGCCGAGCGGCACGGCGAGCAGCGCCAGGGCCCGCAGGCCGTCGACGGCGCGGTCGCGGTGGGCGGGGGTGGAGGCGTCGATCCGGGCGGCGAGCCGCCGCGCGTTCTCCCGTACGGCGTTCATCGGACGGCCCCTTCCAGGACCGGCGCGTTCCCCGCTGCGTGCGAGCCGTGCGGCGCCTGCGTGTCCGCGGGGGTCTTCGCGCCTTCCGGCGTGGTCGTGTCCCGCGCGATCACGGCGAAGGCCCGCAGCGAATCCGTCCCCGGCGCGAAGTAACCGGCATGGCCCCGGGCGTCGTTCGCCGGTACCCGGCGGGCGCCGAACGCCGGGTCGGTCGGGTCCGTGCCGTGGCCGAGGCCCGCGAAGCGGACGTTCGGCACGTTGTCGATCCAGTCGGTCGGGTCCTTCGCCGCCCACACCCGTGCCTTCGTCCGCAGCCCCGCCGCATCGTCCGCCCGCATGCCGGGGGAGCCGAGGACCACCAGGTCGGTGACGGGGAGACGGCGTGCGGCGATCCCGCACACGACGGAGCCGTAGCTGTGGCAGAACACGGCGGGCTCGGGCAGCCCGTCCGCCCTCAGGCCCTCCGTGAACCGGGTCAGCCGCCCGGCGCCCGCCTCCGCGAGGCTGCCGGTAGCCGCGTCGATGCCGACGCCCACCGGGGTGGTGTACCCGACCCAGGCGACGACGGCCGTCCCCGGACCGGCCGCCGCGTGCAGGGTCCTGGCCATCCCGGGCGGAGCCCCGTGCGCGGCGACCTTCCGGTCGAAGGTCCCGGCGTCGTTGTCGGACCCGGGCACCACCACGGAGACTCGCCGTGCGGTGCGCAGGTCCCCGAAGACCTCGGCGACCTGGCCGCGCCCGCGCGGGTCGAACGCGAGGATCTGCCGGCCGGGGGCGGCGAGTGAGCGGTAGCGGGGATCGTCCTCGGTGGACAGGGCAAGGGCGTTGGCGCGGTAGCGCAGCTCCAGCGGTGCCCCGTCGAGGTTGCCGACGACGGACGGGTGCCGCACCAGCAGCAGTTGCTGCTCGGCGGTGCTCAAAGAGGCGAAGAACCGGGCGACTTCGGCAGGCTTCGCGCGCTCCGGATCCGGTAGCCCCGTACCCAGCACCCGGTCCGCCCGCCACTGCGCACTGCCCGGCGGCGGCCCGGTCAGCGCCTGCTGCGCATCCCCCGAAACCCAACCCGTGGTGCCCGCCACCACGCTGGTGGCCAGTGCGAACGCGACCAGGCTTCTCGCGTATCGGCGCATCGTGCCCTCCCTCTCCGGATCCGCACCGTCCGGTGCGACCGGGAGGAAGGTAGGAAGAGGACGGGTGACGCGACGTCACACCGGGGAGCCAACCGCGAAGTGATACCGGGGTAGGGGGTGGAGGAGACCGGAACGACGGACTACGCCCCCGCGTCCCCCGGCGTCACCAGACCCGACTCGTACGCGAAGATGACCGCCTGCGCCCGGTCTCGCAGATCCAGCTTGGCCAGCACCCGCCCGATGTGCGTCTTGACGGTCTGCTCGGCCAGCACCAGACGCCCCGCGATCTCCTGGTTCGACAGCCCCCGGGCGATCAGCTCCAGCACCTCGCTCTCGCGCGGCGTCAGGCTGTGTCGCCGGAGCGCCTGCCCGGTGCGCGTCGCCCCGGCCGGCCGCTGCGCCGCGAAGTCCGCGATCAGCCGCCGGGTCACGGACGGCGCGAGCAGCGCGTCCCCGGCCGCCACCACCCGTACCGCCGCGATCAGATCGGCGGGCGGCGCGTCCTTCAGCAGGAACCCGGACGCTCCGGCACGCAGCGCCTCGTACACGTAGTCGTCCACGTCGAACGTCGTCAGCATCAGGACCTTCGGCCGGTGCACCACCCCCGTCGGCGGGTTCAACAGCTCGCGCGCGGCGGCCAGTCCGTCCATCTCCGGCATCCGCACGTCCATCAGGACCACGTCGGGATGCTGGTGGCGGCTGACGTCCACACCCTGACGGCCGTCCGCCGCCTCGCCCACCACGTCGATGTCGCTCTGCGCGGCCAGCAGCGCCGCGAACCCGGCCCGCACCATGGCCTGGTCGTCGACGATGATCACGCGGATGGTCACAGATCCTCCGAAGAAGGTCGCACGGAAGGGGAGTCGGACGGGGGGACCCGCGGGGGCAGCGGCATCCGGGCGGCCACCCGGAACCCTCCGTCCGGCAGCGGCCCGGTGTCCAGCGTGCCGCCGGTCAACCGTACGCGCTCGCGCATCCCCACCAGCCCGTGCCCGGTCCCGGCGCTCTCCAGCGGCGAAGCGGGCTCCGGCGCGGGCCCGTTGACCACCAACACGTTCAGATGGCCCGCGGCCGCCCGGACCGAGACCTGGGTACGCGCACCCGGCGCGTGCCGCACCACATTGGCCAGTGCCTCCTGCACGATCCGGTACGCCGACAGATCCACCGCCGACGGCACCTCGCCCAGATCCGCGGCGCGCGACAGCGTCACCGGCAGCCCGGCCCGTACCGTCGCCTCCACCAGCTGCTGGAGCCGGTCCAGGCCCGGCTGCGGCGCCCGGTCGCCCTCGGTGCCGTCGCTGCGCAGCACCGACAGCAGCCGCCGCATCTCGCCCAGCGACTCCCGCGCCGCCGCCGCGATGGAGGCGAACTCCTCCCGCGCGGGCTCCGAGAGACCGGAGATCCGGTACGGCGCGGAGTCCGCCTGCACGGTGATCACCGACATGTGGTGCGCGACCACGTCGTGCAGCTCACGGGCGATCCGCGTCCGCTCCTCCAGCAGCGTGCGCTGCGCCCGCTCCGCCTCGCTGATCGTCTCCTGCTCGGCCAGCCGCCGGGTCGCCTCGCCGCGCTCCCGTACCGCCGCGCCGATCACCAGGACCACCGCGCCGAGGATCGGCAGCAGCAGGGCGCTGCCCGTGCTGCGGTCCGAGGGCGCGATCAGATGCAGGACCGCCCCGGCCGCGGCCGTCGCCGCCCACACGGCGACGACCGTGCGCCGGGTCTCGCGCAGGCCGAGCGCCAGCAGCAGGAAGAGGTAGGCGATCAGGGTCGGCGGGGGCCACGGCCAGATGTCGAGCCGCCCGGGATCGTGGGCCAGCAGCACCAGCGCGCCCACGATGTCGGCCGGGAAGACGATCCACCACGCCTGGAGGGGCCGGTGGGCGAGCATCAGCAACGGGGCCGCCTGGGCCACCCCGAGCGCCCCGGCGACTGCGCCCGGCATGCCGTACTGCGAGGTCAGGACGGTGATGGTGACCGGGATGAAGGTCGCGGCCAGGGCGAGGACCACGACGTACGGCAGCAGTCGTTGCCACTGCTTCGGAGCGTCGGCCAGCAGCGGGGTGGACGGATGGGAGGGGTGGGACAGCCCGTGGGCCAGCTCGCGCAGATTGCGGCGGGCGGCGCTCAGCAGGCCGTCGGCGGGCGGCGGGGCCCGGCGGGGGAGGAGGAAGAAGAAGTGGCCATGGCCCGGTCAGCCTAGGCAGACAGAGGCTCTTCGGGCGTCATACCGGGGTTCCGACCCCGCCGGACCGCCTCATACTCCGGTACGGGGTGTGGGGTGTACGGAGTCACGACTCGGCGTACGGTCACGGCCCGGCGGAGAGCGGGACGTACGGGGCAGGCCGCGTACCGGCCATCGGCCAGGGGCTACCGGCCACCGGCTCACAGCTCCGCGAGCAGCTGGGCCTTCTTCGCGGTGTACTCGGCGTCCGTCACCAGTCCGGCCCGGTGCAGCTCGCCGAGGTGGTGTATCCGCTCGGCGATGTCCGCGGGGTCGCGCCGCCCGGCGTTCACCAGGGCCGGGGCGGCGGCCACGGGCGCGGGCTGGGTCCGGCGTACGGATTCCAGGACGGCGGCGGCGAACGGCAGCGACTCGTGCACCGGCCCGTAGCCCAGGCCGAACAGCACGGCGGCCGGGTCCTGGTCCGCGGCCCGGGTGATCGGAGCCGTGGCGGGCACCCCGCCGTCAGGCCCGCCCACCGCGCTGGTGGAGCCGTCGGGGCCGTGCAGATCGCCCAGGCTGCCGCCGGTGCGGTGGTCGACCGGGGCCACCGCACGGGGCAGCAGCCGCAGATAGCCGTCGAGCGCCTCGGGCGAGCGCCATATGATTCCGGCCAACTCGCTCACCTTGAAGGTCTGGTCGCCGGCCTTCCACTTGGTGCTGGACGCTCCGGTCCAGGACCACCGGAAGGAGACCCGCTCGCCGTCGAAGCCGGCCCGGCCGTCGTACGCCTTGAAGTTCATCGGGGCCTCGGGGGCCGCCACCAGGAAGCGGTCGGCGGGCTCGTCGCACGCCGGGTCCAGCAGGGCCCGCAGCTCGTCCGCGTAGTACTCGGCGAGCACCTCCCGCTCAGCCGGAAGCACCAGGCGATAGGGGTCGCACCCCTCCTTGAGCTGCCCGGAGGCAGCCTCCACCAGAGGATCGGCACCCGCCCTCGGCACGGCACGCAGAACCACCGTGCCCCGCTTGCCGGGGGTCAGCGTCACCGACGCCAGCGCCGCATACGGGATGCGGCGTTCCCGCAGGCTCTGGAAGAGCTTCGGTGTGCGGATGCCCCGTTCGAAGCGGATGAGCACGGAGTCGGTGCCGAACTCCCAGGTGGCATGAATTCCGGCCAGCACATCACCCATGTGCCACATCGTATGCGGCACAGTCCCGCACGTCCCCCCTCGAAGTACGTCCCATTTTTTCGGCCCGGCACGGTCCTCTACGCGCGTCAGCCGTTCCGCTCGCCGGAAATACCGCTGCGGCACGTGCTGTCGGCGCGCGCGCAGCTGACCGATCCGTACGCTCCGACGCCGATCGCGGCGAAGTTGTGGAGGCTCTCGGTGCCCGGTTCGAAGTAGCCGCTGTGCCCGGTTGCCCCGGCCGCCGAGACGATCCGCGCACCGAACGACGGATCGACCGGGTCGGCCCCGTGACCGATCCCGCCGAACTCCATGTGCGGCACGTCCCCGATCCAGTCGTCCCCGTCCCGCGTCGCCCAGATCCGGGCCCCGGTCTCCAGCTGCCCGGCGTTGGCGGCCCGCATACCGGGGCTGCCCGCGACCGCGATGTCGGCCACCCGGTCGGGGGCGTGGTCCGCGGCCACCCCGCACACCACGGAGCCGTAGCTGTGGCAGAACAGCGAGACCTTCGAGGTGCCGGGCAGGGCGCCGACCATCGCGTTCAGCCGGACCGCGCCGTCCGCCGCGAGGCCGCCCAGCGCCGCGTCCATGCCGAGACCGGCCGGGGAGGTGTAGTCGGCCCACGCGATGACCGCCGTACGGGTGCCGGGGGAGGCCGAGCGCTCCGCCCCGTACAGGGACTGGGCCATGCCGACGGGGGCCGCGTACTTGCGCTTGCTCCGCTCCAGGGTCAGCAGATGGGTGTCGACGCCGGGAACGACGACGGAGACCCGTGCGGCCCGGTCGAGATCGCCGAACACCTCGGCCGCCCTGCCCTTCCCGGACGGATCGAAGGCCAGGATCTGCCGTTCGCCCTTGAGCAGCGACCGGAACCGGTCGTAGCGGGCCTGTGCCTCGTCGCGCCCGTCCGGCGAGAGCTTCTCGTCGCGCGCCCGCGCCTTCTCCACGGCCGCGGCCTGGCGGAGCGCCACCCGGTTGGCGCGGTAGCGCAGGGTGACCGGCACGCCGTCCAGATTCCCCACCACCGACGGGTACTTGCCCGCGAGCGCGAACCGCTGCCCGGAGGTCAGGGTGGCGAAGAAGTGGGCCAGCCGGTAGGCGGGCGCGTCGACCTCCGGCAGCGAATGGCCCGCTATCCGGTCCCGCGCCCAGGCGGCGAGCGCCAGCTCGCGCGCCCCTTCGGCCTGCTGATCGCGTACGGCGCTCCAGCCCGTCGTCGCCAGCATCACGAACACCACCGCTACGGCGAGCAGCGCGCGCCATACGGTCAACGTGGGGGAGGTGTCGAAGGAAGTCACTGCGCCACACCCTAGGAGACGCGCGCCGACGACCGTGATGCGGGTGAGGTACATCACCCGTCCGCGAAGGATTGACCCTGGATCCCTCACGGAGGGTCACAGCCGCCTCGTGGCTGCGCTACCGGTGACCGTCGGACACGCTCCAGCTCTCACGCCAGTCGCGGGCGAGGGCCGGGACGAGCTGGTCGAGATACTCCTCGGTCAGATCGCGCAGCGCCTCCACGCTCGGATCGACCCCGTGCCCCCACAGCTGGCCGGTCACCCGCATCACCCCGGAGAACGCGGCGACGGCCACCCGGGGCCGGGGGTCCCGCTCCACGTCCAGCCCCTCGCGCTCCGCGATCAGCAGGGCGATCTGGTTCTCCAGGGCGATGCCGCGCCGCATATGGGCGGCGAGCAGGGACGGGGTCGACTCGATCATCTGGTAGGTCCGCATATGGAGGTCGACGGTGATGACCTCCTCGATCGCCTCGCCGATGCTGTTCCACGCGCACAGCACCGCCCGGCGCATGGCCTCGAAGGGCGCTTCGTGCGCGGGGCGCCGGCGCAGCTCCTCGATGAAGCGGGACTCGACCATCTCCTGCACGGCGAAGGTGGTCTCCTCCTTGCTCGCGAAGTAGCGGAAGAAGGTGCGCTGGGAGACCTCCACGGCGTCGACGATCTCGTCGACGGTGGTGCGTTCGTACCCCTGGGTGGTGAACAGTTCGAGGGCGGCGCGCAACAAGGCGTCGCGGGTGCGCTGTTTCTTGCGTTCACGCAGTCCGGGTCGGGGCTCGGCTGTCTGCCCGTCGGTCACGTACCGGTCCCTCTTTTCCCGTGTTTGTCCAGCTCAGCATACCTGTGAGCTACGTGACAGTTACTGACTTGTGAATTGGTTTGTCAACTGTCAGACGCTGTCACTAGTCTCCCCCGTATGACTAGTCAGACCACCGTCGAGAAGGCGCCGCGGGAGCCCGAAGACAACGCAGGACCCGCCCCGGTCAAGGGGCTTCGCGGCCACCCCTGGCTGACCCTCTTCGCCGTCGCCATCGGCGTGATGATGGTCGCCCTCGACGGCACCATCGTCGCCATCGCGAACCCCGCCATCCAGAAGGACCTCGGCGCCACGCTCGCCGACGTCCAGTGGATCACCAACGGCTATCTGCTCGCCCTCGCCGTCGCCCTGATCACCGCGGGCAAGCTGGGGGACCGCTTCGGCCACCGGCAGACCTTCCTCATCGGCATCGCGGGCTTCGCCGCCTCGTCCGCCGCCATCGGCTTCTCCAAGGAGATCGGCCTCGTCGTTCTCTTCCGGGTGCTCCAGGGCCTCTTCGGCGCCCTGCTGATGCCGGCCGCGCTCGGTCTGCTGCGCGCCACCTTCCCCGCCGAGAAGCTGAACATGGCGATCGGCATCTGGGGCATGGTGATCGGAGCCTCCACCGCGGGCGGCCCGATCGTCGGCGGTCTGCTCGTCGAGCACGTCAGCTGGCAGTCGGTCTTCTTCATCAACGTGCCGGTCGGCATCGTGGCGCTCGCCTTCGGCCTGGTGATCCTCAAGGACCACCGCGCCGCCAACGCGCCGCGCTCCTTCGACATCCTCGGCATCGTGCTGCTCTCGGGCGCGATGTTCGCCCTCATCTGGGGCATCATCAAGGCCGGTGAGTCCTGGGGCTGGGGCGACGGCCGGACCTGGGCCTGGCTGGCCGCCGCCGTCGCGCTCTTCATCGTCTTCGGCCTCTGGGAGACCAGGGTCCGCGAGCCGCTCGTCCCGCTGGGGATGTTCCGCTCCCTCCCGTTGACGGCCGGTGCCGTCCTCATGACGCTGATGGCCTTCGCGTTCATGGGCGGCCTCTTCTTCGTGACCTTCTTCCTCCAGGGCGTCCACGGCCTCAGCCCGGTCGACAGCGGTCTGCGCCTGCTGCCGCTGACCGCCATGATGATCGTCGCCTCGCCGGTCGCCGGCCTGCTGATCACGAAGTTCGGCCCGCGCGTTCCGCTGGTCGGCGGCATGGTCTGCACGGCCACCGCGATGTTCGGCATGACCACGCTCACCGATTCCACCGGCACCTTCGCGATGTCCCTCTGGTTCGCCCTGCTGGGCTGCGGGCTCGCCCCGGTCATGGTCGGCGCCACCGAGGTCATCGTCGGCAACGCGCCCATGGAGCTGTCCGGCGTGGCCGGTGGTCTCCAGCAGGCCGCCATGCAGGTCGGCGGCGCGCTCGGCACCGCCGTCCTCGGCGCCGTGATGTCCGCCAAGGTCAGTGCCGACTTCGCGGACAACTGGGCGGGCGCGGGCCTGCCCGGCGCACCCGACCCGAAGCTGGAGGAGGCGGCGGAGTTCGGCATGGTCCCGGTCGACGCCCTCTCCAAGGCTCCCGGCATGACGCCGGACATCGTCGAGCGCATCGGCGGGGTCATCCACGACACCTTCATGTCCGGCATGGGGCTGGCCTTCACCGTCGCGGGCATCGTCGCGGTCGTCGCCGCCTTCGTCGCCACCCTCACCAAGCGCGGCGAGAACGCCGAGGCGGGTGCCGGAGTGGGTCACATCTGACGCGCCCCGCACGACGAGGTCGTCAACACAGCGCAGGCCACAGCCCCGCCGAATCCTTTCGGCGGGGCTGTCGCCTATCAGGGTGGAGCACCCCGGCCCCTCTTCCGCACCGCTTGCCCGGTGACTCAGAGTGAGCATCGGAAGCACAGCACCGACCGACCACGGGGGTTGATCCACCATGCGCACGAACGTCATCCGTCCGAATCCGCTGCGAACGCACGTCACCCGTCCGAATCCCCCGCGTACGAACCTCACGCGTACGGCCGTTCTCGCGACCGCCCTGGCCGTCTCCGCACTGGTTCCCCAGGCCCTGGCCCACGACCGGGCGGCGGCGGCCCCCGAGCGGTCCCGGGCCGTCACTCTCGGCTCCTGTGAGGCGGGCAGGCTCTGCCTCTGGAAGAAGCCCGACTTCACCGGGGCCCGCCACACCTTCGAGCTCTCCGACACCGACATCGAAAGCTGCGTCCCGCTGCCGAAGGGCGGCGACGCCCAGTCCCTCGCCAACCGCACCGGGCGGCCCGTCACCACCTACCAGTCCGCCGAGTGCGCGGAGACGGGGGAGTTCGAGACGTACCCGGGCGGGGGCACCTGGGCGCCCCGTTCCCCGTACCAGGTACGCGCCTTCAAGATCTGGGAGAACTGAGCCCGGACACGCGGGAGGGGCGGCGGCGCTCCAGCGCCACCGCCCCTCCCGGCCGTTCCTGCCTACGCGTCGCCGCCCGCCGCGCCCGGATCGGCCGCGGCCACGTCCAGGAGCTCGTAGCGGTCGACGGCCTTCTTCAGGGCCGACCGGTCGACCTTGCCCTCCTTGGCCAGCTCGGTCAGCACCGCCAGCACGATCGACTGCGCGTCGATGTGGAAGAACCGGCGGGCCGCACCCCGGGTGTCCGCGAAGCCGAAGCCGTCCGCGCCCAGCGACTGGTACGCGCCCGGCACCCAGCGCGCGATCTGGTCCGGCACCGAACGCATCCAGTCCGAGACCGCCACGAACGGGCCCTGGGCCCCTTCGAGCTTCTTCGTCACATACGGGACGCGCTGCTCCTCCTCCGGGTGCAGGAGGTTGTGGCGCTCCACCTCCACCGCGTCGCGGCGCAGTTCGTTCCAGGAGGTCGCCGACCAGACGTCCGCCTTGACGTTCCACTCGTCCGCGAGGATCTTCTGCGCCTCCAGGGCCCAGGGGACCGCCACACCCGACGCCATGATCTGGGCCGGGATCTCGCCCTTCTCGCCGGTGGAGAAGCGGTGGATGCCCTTGAGGATGCCTTCGACGTCCACGTTCTCGGGCTCGGCCGGATGCTGGATCGGCTCGTTGTAAACGGTGAGGTAGTAGAAGACGTCCTCGTTCGCCTCGCCGTACATCCGGCGGAGCCCGTCCTGCATGATGTGCGCGATCTCGAACCCGTAGGCCGGGTCGTACGCGACACAGCCCGGGTTGGTCGAGGCGAGCAGCTGCGAATGGCCGTCCGCGTGCTGGAGGCCCTCACCGGTCAGGGTCGTGCGCCCGGCGGTCGCGCCCAGCACGAAACCGCGCGAGAGCTGGTCGGCCATCTGCCAGAACTGGTCACCGGTCCGCTGGAACCCGAACATCGAGTAGAAGACGTACACCGGGATCAGCGGCTCGCCGTGCGTGGCGTACGCCGAACCGGCCGCGATCAGCGAGGCCGTGCAGCCCGCCTCGGAGATGCCGTCGTGCAGCATCTGACCCGTGGGGGACTCCTTGTACGCGAGCAGCAGCTCCCGGTCGACCGCCTCGTACTGCTGACCCAGCGGGTTGTAGATCTTCGCACTCGGGAAGAACGCGTCCATGCCGAAGGTGCGGTACTCGTCGGGGGCGATCAGCACGAACCGCTTGCCGATCTCCTTGTCCCGCATCAGGTCCTTGAGGATGCGGACAAACGCCATGGTGGTGGCGATCGACTGCGAACCCGAACCCTTCTTCGCGGCCGCGTACGTCTTGTCCTCGGGCTGCGGCAGCGGCTTCGCACGGACCACCCGGGTCGGGACGTAACCGCCCAGACTCTGCCGGCGGTCGTGCATGTACTGGATCTCCTCCGAGTCGCGGCCCGGGTGGTAGTAGGGCGGGTAGCCCTCGTCCAGCTGCTTGTCCGTGATCGGGATGTGCAGACGGTCCCGGAAGCGCTTGAGGTCCTCGACCGTGAGCTTCTTCATCTGGTGGGTCGCGTTGCGGCCCTCGAAGTTCGGCCCCAGGGTCCAGCCCTTGACCGTCTGCGCCAGGATGACCGTCGGCTGGCCCTTGTGCGCCTTGGCCGCCGCGTAGGCCGCGTAGACCTTGCGGTGGTCGTGACCACCGCGCCCCAGGTGCAGGATCTGCTGGTCGGTCATGTCCTTGACCATGTCCCGCAGCCGCGGGTCGTCGCCGAAGAAGTGCTCACGGATGTACGCGCCGGTCTCCGTGGCGTACGTCTGGAACTGGCCGTCCGGCGTGGTGTTCAGCTTGTTGACCAGGATGCCCGTGCGGTCCTGCGCCAGCAGCGGGTCCCAGGAACGGTCCCAGACCAGCTTGATGACGTTCCAGCCGGCGCCCCGGAACTGCGACTCCAGCTCCTGGATGATCTTGCCGTTGCCGCGCACCGGACCGTCGAGCCGCTGGAGGTTGCAGTTGACGACGAAGGTCAGGTTGTCCAGGCCCTCACGGGCCGCGATGGACAGCTGGCCCAGCGACTCCGGCTCGTCCATCTCGCCGTCGCCCAGATAGGCCCAGACGTGCGACTTGGAGGTGTCGGCGATGCCGCGCGCCTCCATGTAGCGGTTCATCCGCGCCTGGTAGATCGCGCCGAGCGGGCCGAGGCCCATCGAGACGGTCGGGAACTCCCAGAAGTCCGGCATCAGCCGCGGGTGCGGGTAGCTGGACAGCCCGTTGGGGGCCTTCGACTTCTCCTGGCGGAACGCGTCGAGCTGCGCTTCGCTCAGCCGGTCCAGCAGGAACGCGCGGGCGTAGATCCCCGGGGACGCGTGCCCCTGGAAGAAGATCTGGTCGCCGCCGTCGCCCTGGTCCTTGCCCCGGAAGAAGTGGTTGAAGCCCACGTCGTACAGCGAGGCGGAGGAGGCGAACGTGGCGATGTGGCCGCCGACGCCGATGCCGGGGCGCTGGGCCCGCGAGACCATCACGGCGGCGTTCCACCGGGTCGCGTTGAGGACCTTGCGTTCGATCTCCTCGTCGCCGGGGAAGAACGGCTCGTCCTTCGTGGCGATCGTGTTCACGTAGTCCGTGCTGCGCATCTCGGGCACCGCCACGCGCTTCTCCCGCGCGCGCTCGATGAGCCGGAGCATCAGATAGCGGGCCCGTTCACGGCCGCGCTCGTCGACGGCGGCGTCGAGGGAGTCCAGCCATTCCTTGGTCTCCTCGGGATCGAAATCCGGGACCTGGCTGGGAAGGCCGCCAATGATGATCGGGTTGCGATCGGATCCGGAAGCCACACTGTTCCTTCGCTGTTCGGTGGTGCTCTACGGGGCTGTTGCGGGGAACGTGCCCCCAGACAGCTCTGTCAACTCTGTCAACTCTGTGTGCGCCGCCTCCATCGTGCTACCGCGAGGGCCCGAACGTCATCTCTACCGAGTGGTAACCCTAGGGTTCGGAAAACTCGCCCGGCGGGCACGAGTGTGGGCTGTACGCGGCTGGGTACGGGCAAACCGCAACCTTACGCCCAAGGCGTCCAAGCGTTCCCAAAGGCTGTTCGACTCCTAATGGCGGAGCGAAACCGCATAAGCTGAGGAAGGACGTAAGACGGATGGAGCGACCTGGGGCAGGCCCCGGGAAGCCGCCGGAGAGACATGCCGGAACTTGCGGTGACGTGGCAGGGAACGTCACCGTATAGGCGGTCTCGCACACTGGGTACTTGCGCGATTCGCCGGGCCCGTGTGGACTACGGCCTACGCCCCGCGCACGCGCGTGGCTGCAGCATTTTCCGAAGACATGATCAGGAGGCAACCCGTGAGCGCGACCGCGGACCACGCGGAGGAGCGGACCAACCCGGCGGCACGCCTGGGGTTCGAGCCCGGACAGGTGGTCCAGGAGATCGGCTACGACGACGACGTCGAGCTGGAGCTCCGTGAGGGCATTGAGGCCACTACCGGCCAGGAACTCGTCGACGAGGACTACGACGACGTCGCAGACGTCGTCCTGCTCTGGTTCCGTGACGAGGACGGCGACCTTACGGACGCGCTGGTGGATGCCATCGGTCTGATCGAGGACGGCGGGATGGTCTGGCTGATGACGCCGAAGACCGGCCGTGACGGATACGTCGAACCGAGCGACATCAATGAGGCCGCCCAGACGGCCGGGCTCGCCCAGACCAAGAGCATCAGCGCGGGCAAGGACTGGACGGGCAGCCGTCTGGCCACCCCCAAGGGGGCCAAAGCCAAGCGCTGAACCGCTTTTCGCACCACCCCGAGGCCCTCACGGGCGCATCCGCACCCGTGAGGGCCTTCGTACGTCCGCCGCCGGGCTGCGTAGGGTGGGAGTCACCCGGACGGGCCCGGCCAGGGCCCCGGGCAAGCGGAGAAGCGGCGAAGGGATACGTGTTCCATGACGATCGAGGTCGGCAGCCAGGCCCCGGACTTCCAGCTCAAGGACAACCACGGCCGGACCGTGCGCCTGTCGGAGTTCCGCGGTGAGAAGAACGTGGTGCTGGTGTTCTACCCGTTCGCCTTCACCGGCGTCTGCACCGGCGAGCTGTGCGCGCTCCGCGACGAGCTGCCCCGCTTCGAGAACGAGGACGCCCAGATCCTCGCCGTCTCCAACGACTCCATCCACACCCTGCGCGTCTTCGCCGAGCAGGAGGGGCTGGAATACCCGCTGCTGTCCGACTTCTGGCCGCACGGCGAGACCTCGCGGGCGTACGGCGTCTTCGACGAGGACAAGGGCTGCGCGGTGCGGGGCACCTTCGTCATCGACAAGGCGGGCACCGTCCGCTGGAGCGTCGTCAACGGCCTCCCGGACGCCCGCGACCTGAAGGACTACGTCAAGGCGCTCGAAGCGCTCTGAGACGATCTCCTGGCGACGCCCGGTCAAAAGCCTGTTTTGGTCGGGAACCGGTCACTAGGATCCAATCGTTGATCCGATGCCAACGAACGACGGGGACGCTGGTGTCTGCCGGCCCCTGAGAAAACTACTGGAGGACTCGTGGGAGTCAGCCTCAGCAAGGGCGGCAACGTCTCGCTGACCAAGGCCGCGCCCAACCTGACCGCGGTCATCGTCGGTCTGGGCTGGGACGCCCGCACCACCACCGGGGGTGACTTCGACCTCGACGCCAGCGCGCTGCTGACGAACCCCGAGGGCAAGGTCGCCGCCGACGGCAATTTCGTCTTCTTCAACAACCTGAAGAGCCCCGACGGCTCCGTCGAGCACACCGGTGACAACACCACCGGTGAGGGCGAGGGCGACGACGAGGTCATCAAGGTGAACCTCGCCGGTGTCCCGGCCGACGTCGACAAGATCGTCTTCCCGGTCTCCATCTACGAGGCCGAGACCCGTCAGCAGAGCTTCGGCCAGGTCCGCAACGCGTACATCCGCGTGGTCAACCAGGCCGACAACACCGAGCTCGCCCGCTACGACCTGAGCGAGGACGCCTCGACGGAGACCGCGATGGTCTTCGGCGAGCTCTACCGCAACGGCGCCGAGTGGAAGTTCCGGGCCATCGGCCAGGGCTACGCCTCCGGCCTGCGCGGCATCGCCCAGGACTTCGGCGTCAACGTCTGACGTTCTGGCGCCAAGGGGGTGCCGGCCGATCCTGATCCGCCGGACACCCCGACCGGGCGCTTTCGACGCCCGACCCCGGGCGTCGAAAGCGCCCGGCAGCGTTTTTTTCACGACTCGGGGAGGACACACATGGGCGTCACGCTCGCCAAGGGAGGCAATGTCTCCCTCTCCAAGGTCGCACCCAACCTCACCCAGGTGCTGGTCGGGCTCGGCTGGGACGCACGCTCCACCACGGGCGCCGATTTCGACCTCGACGCCAGCGCACTGCTGTGCCAGTCGGGCCGGGTGCTCGGCGACGAGTGGTTCGTCTTCTACAACAACCTCACGAGCCCGGACGGCTCCGTCGAGCACACCGGCGACAACCTCACCGGTGAGGGCGACGGCGACGACGAGTCCGTCATCGTCCGCCTCGACCAGGTCCCGGCCCACTGCGACAAGATCGTCTTTCCGGTCTCGATCCATGACGCGGACAACCGGGGCCAGGCGTTCGGCCAGGTCAGCAATGCCTTCATCCGCGTGGTCAACCAGGCCGACGGCCAGGAGCTGGCCCGCTACGACCTGAGCGAGGACGCCTCGACGGAGACCGCGATGATCTTCGGCGAGCTCTACCGGTACAACGGCGAGTGGAAATTCCGTGCAGTCGGCCAGGGGTACGCGTCCGGCCTGCGAGGCATCGCTCTAGACTTCGGCGTCAACGTTTCATAATGCCGCGCAGGACCTAGGCGCGGGGGGCCCCGACGCACCGGGGGAGACCCTTTAACAACACGATGGGGTAGCCAGTGGTACTGAAAACCTTCGGCTGGTCGTTCGCGGTCACCGCGCTCGGCCTGGTCGCAGCGATTTTCTACGGGGGGTGGCAGGCTTTCGGCATCGTCGCGATCCTGTCCGTCCTGGAGATCTCGCTGTCCTTCGACAACGCGGTGATCAACGCCGGAATCCTGAAGAAGATGAATGCCTTCTGGCAGAAGATCTTCCTCACCATCGGCATCCTCATCGCCGTCTTCGGTATGCGACTGGTGTTCCCCGTCGTGATCGTCGCCGTGAGCGCCAAGCTCGGACCGATCGAGGCCATCGACCTGTCCTTCAACGACCCGGACAGGTACAAGGAACTGGTGACGGACGCCCATCCGTCGATCGCCGCCTTCGGTGGCATGTTCCTGCTGATGATCTTCCTCGACTTCATCTTCGACGAGGACCGGGACATCCACTGGCTGCGCTGGATCGAGCGTCCGCTCGCCAAGCTCGGCAAGGTCGACATGCTGTCGGTCTGCGTGGCGCTGATCATCCTGATGATCACCGCCATGACCTTCGCGACCCAGGCCCACCAGCACGGTGGCGGGCACGTGGACAAGTCGGCGACGGTCATGCTCTCCGGCATCGCCGGTCTGATCACCTACCTGATCGTCGGCGGGCTCTCCGGATTCTTCGAGAACAAGCTCGAAGAGGAGGAGGAGCGTGAGCACGAGGCCGAGGAAGAGGCCAAGAAGAAGGGCAAGCCCGTCACCGGGGTCGCCCTCGCCGGGAAGGCCGCGTTCTTCCTCTTCCTCTACCTGGAAGTCCTGGACGCCTCGTTCTCCTTCGACGGCGTCATCGGCGCCTTCGCCATCACCAACGAGATCGTGCTGATGGCGCTCGGCCTCGGTATCGGCGCCATGTACGTCCGTTCGCTCACCGTCTACCTGGTGCGCGAGGGCACGCTCGACGACTACGTCTACCTGGAGCACGGCGCGCACTACGCGATCGGCGCCCTTTCGGTCATCCTGCTGATCACCATCCAGCACGAGATCAACGAGCTCATCACCGGCTCGGTCGGCGTGATCCTGATCGCCCTCTCCTTCTGGTCCTCGGTCAAGCGCAACCGCGCGCTCGCCGCGGGATCGGGCGAGGGCGGCGGCTCGGACGTGAAGGCGGAAGTGTCCTCCGGGGTGTGACCCGGTAAGGATTGAGGAACGCTCTCTGCGGGGCGGCCCACACGGCGACGGCTCTCCGGGATCTCCCGGACCCGGCCCGGTGGCCGCCCCGCAGTGATGTCCGGGGTGCTCGAACAGGCAACGCGAACAGGTGGGGGTAGGGATGGGATTCTTCGACGGCCTGTGGCCGGGGCGCGCGGCGCAGTTCGACTCGGGCAACGCGCCGTCGAGCGCCGTCGTGCTGTCCAAACGGAACGCCACGATCTCGCTCAGCAAACAGGGCGCCCTCTCGGGCAACCTCCGGGTCAACCTCTCCTGGCGGATGCGGACCTCGGACATCGAGGGCCGCTCCCGGCAGAGCGGCAAGCTGCGGCGCCCTCTCCAGCTCTTCAAGCCCGAGGTCGTCCAGGCGCACACCCAGGGCGTCGTCAACGTCGACCTGGACCTCGGCTGTATGTACGAGCTGATGGACGGCACCAAGGGGGTCGTGCAGCCCCTGGGCAGCCTGATCGGTGATCTCAACGGCCCGCCGTACGTCCGGCTCAGCGGCGACGACCGGTTCGGCGCGCCCTCGGGCGAGACGGTCTACGTCAACCTCGACCAGCGCGACAAGATCAAGCGGTTGCTCTTCTTCGTCTACATCTACGACCGGACACCGGCGTTCGACCGCACGCATGCCAAGGTCACCCTCTACCCCGGCAACGGCCCGCGCATCGAGATCGAGCTGGACGAACGCGCGCCGCAGGCCCGCTCCTGCGCGGTGTTCACCGTGGAGAACATCAAGGACGAGCTGATCGTGCGCCGCGAGGTGAAGTTCGTGTACGGATTCCAGTCCGAGCTGGACCGGCTGTACGGCTACGGCATGCAATGGGGGCGCGGCTACAAGTCCCGGACCTGATCCGGAGCCGCTTCCGGGGCACGGCCCGGGGCGCGACTCAGGACCGGACGAACTGCGGACCTTGCGGAGGCAGCACGAAATGGGGTCGGGCGCGTGCGCGGCGGCTGCCGCGGGCTGCGGATAGCCGTAGGCGGGCGGCGCGGCCGCGGGCTGCGGATAGCCGTACGCCGGCTGCTGGGCCCCGGCGGCGGCAGCGGGGGGCGCGGCCGGAGGCGGATAGCCGTAGGAGGGCTGCTGATGCTGCACCGTGGCCTGGGAGTCGGGCCCGGTTCCGGTGGCGGCGGCCGGGACGGGTCCCGGCGGCGCGTTCGGGGGCGGCGGCCCGGCTGCCGGGAGAGGCCCCGCGGCGGCCGGTTCCCGCGCACCGCCGGACGCCCGGTCCTCGTCCGCCGCCTCCGACTCGTCCACCGAGATGCCGAAGGCGGTGGCCAGGCCGATCAGGCCGGTGGGATAGCCCTGGCCGACCGCACGGAACTTCCAGCCCTCGCCGCGGCGGTACAGCTCGCCGCAGATGATCGCCGTCTCTTCCCCGGTCTCCGGCCGCACATCGAACACCGCCAGCGGCTCGCCGTCGGCGAACGCGGCGTCGAACAGGAGTATCCGCAGGTCCGCGACCTGCTCGAAGGCGGCCCCGTCGGAGGAGGCCGCGATGACGACCTGGTCCACCGAGGCGTCGAGCGCCCCGAGATCCGCCTCGATCGTGTCCGTCAGCCCTTCCGGGACACTGCGCTTCGGCAACCGCCGGACCAGGCCGGAGGGGTGTCGGGGCTGGTTGTAGAAGACGAAGTCCTCGTCCGACCGCACCCGCCCGGACGCACCGAGGAGCAGAGCGGAGGCGTCCACGTCGGGAACCCCGGTGCCCGGGGTCCAGCGCAGCACGGCCCGGACGGCCGCGGCATCGACAGGGACGTTCGAGCCCTTCAGCATCGTGTGCGTCATGACGGTCATCCTGCCTGCTGGGGACCCGTGCGGACAACGCGGGGGGCGGCACTGCCGAGCCCGGCCGCGGTACGGACCGAGCGGGACGGTACCGCGAGCGGGGGCCGGACAAGGGGCGGGTAACCGGAAATTCATGTACATGGGGAACTGTTGACACCCGTCCGTACGTACTATTACCGGCCATGCGTTGTTCGGCCGATCAGGCAGTTCGGGGGAAAAGGATGCGTCACTTCGGGCACATATCGCCCACTGCCCGCGAGGGTCTGTTCTACAAGGAACCCTGCGCCTTCACCGCGGAGTCGCCGGCGCGGATGCTCTCCGTCGCCCTGGGGGCCACGCTCTACTCCCCGGCCACCCGTCCGTCGCTCGCCGACGACGTGCTGAAGCAGGCCGCGCGCGGTGTCGTCTCCATGGTGCTGTGCCTGGAGGACTCGATCGACGACGCCGAGGTGATCGACGCCGAAGCCAACCTGATCAGGCAGTTCGCCGAGCTGGCCGCCCGGGAAGCGGCGCCGGGGCCCGCACCGCGGCACGAGGGCGACGCCGGGAGCACGGCGGGCGCGGACGTCCCGCTCCTCTTCATCCGCGTACGGGAACCGGACCAGATCACCGACCTGGTGCGGCGCCTCGGTGACTCGGTCCGAATGTTGTCCGGTTTCGTACTTCCCAAGTTCACCGAGGAGCGTGGCAGGCACTTCCTGGAGGCGCTTGCCGAGGCCGAGACGGCGTGTGGCCGACGGCTCTTCGCCATGCCCGTCCTCGAATCCCCCGAACTGCTCCACCTGGAGACGCGCGGCGACATCCTCCGGGGCATCGCCCGCAGCGTCGACAAGTACCGGGACCGGGTGCTCGCCCTGCGGCTCGGCGTCACCGACTTCTGCTCGGCCTACGGACTGCGCCGCGCGCCCGACATGACGGCGTACGACGTCCATATCGTCGCCTCCGTGATCGCCGACGTGGTCAACGTGCTCGGCCGGGCCGACGGCAGCGGCTTCACGATCACCGGCCCGGTCTGGGAGTACTTCCGCCGCCAGGAGCGCATGTTCAAGCCCCAGCTGCGCCGCAGCCCCTTCCTGGAGGGCCGCGCCGAGGAGCTGCGCACGGCCCTCATCCAGCACGACATGGACGGACTGCTCCGGGAGATCGAGCTCGACCGGGCCAACGGCCTGCTCGGCAAGACCTGCATCCACCCGTCGCACGTGGCGCCCGTCCACGCACTGTCCGTGGTCAGCCACGAGGAGTTCACCGACGCCCAGGACATCCTGAGCCCCGAGCGCGGGGGCGGCGGGGTGCTCCGCTCGGCGTACACGAACAAGATGAACGAAGTGAAACCCCACCGGGCCTGGGCCGAGCGCACGCTCCAGCGGGCCGAGGTCTTCGGAGTGGCGAGGGAAGACGTCGGCTTCGTGGACCTGCTGGCCGCCGGCCTGACGAACTGAGCGCGCGTCGATGAGCGAGCGCGCGACGAGAGAAGAGAACGTGGACGTGGTGTGGTCGGGCGACTGGGTGGCCGAGCGGCTCGGAGTCGGCCTCGAGGGCGACGGAGAACTGCGGGAACTGCTGGGCCTGGCCCTGCGCCGCAACCCCAAGCGGGCGCACCTGCTCGTCTCCAACGTGCTGGGCAAGCATGTGCCCCAGCGGCCCTCCGTCGTGTACGGGGCGGGATACGGCCTCGGTGAGCGGGTCCGGGCTCTCCTCGGCGCGGAGGAGGCCCGCCGCGCGGTGGTCCTCGGATACGCGGAGACGGCCACCGGTCTCGGCCACGCCGTCGCGGACGGCCTCCGGGACGCCCCGTACCTGCACTCCACCCGGCGCCCGGTGGCGGGAGTCCGGCAGGCGGGCGGCTTCGAGGAGGCCCACTCGCACGCCACCTCGCACCTGCTGCTGCCCGAGGACCCCGCACTGCTGGCCCAGGGAGCGGTCGCCTCCCCCCTGGTGCTGGTCGACGACGAGTTCTCCACCGGCAACACCGTGCTCAACACCATCCGGGCCCTGCACGAGCTGCACCCGCGCGACCGCTACGTCATCGTCGCGCTGGTCGACATGCGTTCCCCGGCCGACCGCGACCGGCTGACCGCCTTCGCCGTCGAGATCGGCGCCCGCGTCGACCTGGTGACCCGCGCCACGGGCACGGTCACGCTCCCGGACGGCGTACTGGAACGCGGCCAGGCCCTGGTCGCGGCCCAGGAGGCGGAGGAGGCCGGCCCGGTCCATGAAGCCGCCGGGCGCGCCGCCCCGGTCACCCGCGTCGACCTCGCCTGGCCCGTGGGCGTTCCCGACGGCGGCCGGCACGGCTTCACCCCGTCCCACCGCGCCGCGCTCGAAGCGGCGCTCCCGGACATGGCGGAGCGGATCGCGGACACGCTGGGCGACGGCGCCCGCCAGGGCCGGGTGCTCGTCCTCGGCTTCGAGGAGCTGATGTACGCGCCCCTGCGCCTGGGCACCGCTCTGGAAGACTCCCTCGGGCCCGGTACCGAGATCCGCTACTCCACCACCACCCGCTCGCCCGTCCTCGCCGTCGACGACCCCGGTTACGCGATACGCACCCGCCTCGTCTTCCCGGCCCACGACTCCCCGGCGGACGGCCCCGGCGACCGGTACGCGTACAACGTGGCCGGCGCCGGCTTCGACGCGGTGGTCGCCGTCGTCGACTCCACCGCCGACACCCCCGAACTCCACGCCCCCGAAGGGCTGTTGGCCCAACTTGCGGCCCACACCGGCCAGGTTCTCCTCGCGGTCGTCCCCTCGTACACCCCCACACCCGTCCAGGAGCCCGCCGTGCTGCCCGAGCCCCTCCGAGGCCCCGACTTCTCCAGTTACCCGCCCGAGGACGTCGGCTGGCTGCTCCAGGACCTCTCGGACACCGAGCTGGAAGCCCCCACCGAGGAGCGAGAGGAGGCCATCCAGAGCGGCGGCGCGCACTACGCGGAGTCGCTGCCCGTGGAGTACCAGCCGAGCGCCGAGTACCAGGCGCTGTTCTCCGCCGCCCTGGAGACCTCCGCAGCGCGCATCGCCCGCGCGGTCGGCACCGTCACCGAGACGGTCCTCGCCGAACGCGGCCCCCGCCCCGTCCTCGTCTCGCTCGCCCGGGCCGGGACCCCGGTCGGGGTGCTGATGCGCCGCTGGGCCCGGCACCGGCACGGCCTGGACCTGCCGCACTACGCCATCTCCATCGTCCGGGGCCGGGGCATCGACGCCACCGCCCTGCGCTGGCTGGCCGCCCATCACGCCCCGGCCGACGTGGTGTTCGTCGACGGCTGGACGGGCAAGGGCGCGATCACCCGCGAACTGGCAGCGGCGATCACCGACTTCGAGGCCTCGGGCGGGCCCGCCGGCTTCGACCCGGAGATCGCGGTGCTCGCGGACCCGGGCGGCTGCGTGCGGACGTACGGCACCCGCGAGGACTTCCTCATCCCCTCGGCCTGCCTCAACTCCACGGTCTCCGGCCTCATCTCGCGTACGGTGCTCCGCGCCGACCTGGTCGGGCCGGACGACTTCCACGGCGGGAAGTTCTACCGGGAACTGGCGGAATCCGATGTCTCGGGCCGCTTCCTCGACACGGTCGCCGCCCGCTTCGACGAAGTGGCGGGCCAGGTCGAGGCCGAGGCCAAGGAACTGCTCGCCGCCGACCGCGCCCCGACCTGGGAGGGCTGGGCCGCCGTCGAGCGGATCAGCGAGGAGTACGGCATCCACGACGTCAACCTGGTCAAGCCCGGCGTCGGCGAGACCACCCGCGTGCTGCTCCGCCGGGTCCCCTGGAAGATCCTCGCCAAGCGCGGCGCGGGCACGGACCTGGAGCACATCCGGCTGCTGGCCGAGCAGCGCGGCGTCCCGGTCGAGGAGGTCGACGACCTCCCGTACAGCTGCGTCGGCCTGATCCACCCCCGCTACACGCGCGGCGCGACGGGCGCGGACGGCAAGGCGGTGGCGGGCGGCAGCACGCCGGCGGCCGACGGCGGGGCGGTGAAGGACGCATGAGCACCCCGACCGCTGGGAACGGCTCCACCACCCTGGTCGCGAGCGACCTCGACCGTACGCTGATCTACTCGGCGGCCTCGCTCGACCTGTCCATGCCGGACGCGGAGGCCCCCCGGCTCCTGTGCGTCGAGGTGTACGGCCACAAGCCCCTCTCGTACATGACGGAGACGGCCGCCGCGCTCCTCACCGAGGTGACGGCCTCCACCGTCTTCGTGCCCACCACCACCCGCACCCGCGAGCAGTACGGGCGCATCCACCTCCCCGGCCCCGCCCCCCGGTACGCGATCTGCGCCAACGGCGGCCACATCCTGGTCGACGGCGTCTCCGACCGCGACTGGCAGCAGCGGGTGGAGTCCCGGATCGCCGCCGAGTGCGCACCGCTCACCGAGGTCCGCGCCCACCTCGCCACCACCGCGGACCCGGCCTGGCTGCTGAAGGAACGGGTCGCCGAGGACCTCTTCGCCTACCTCGTCGTCGAACGGTCCCTGCTGCCCGAGGAGTGGGTGAAGGAGCTGGCGGCCTGGGCCCGCCCGCGCGGCTGGACGGTCTCCCTCCAGGGCCGCAAGATCTACGCGGTCCCGGCGCCGCTCACCAAGAGCGCCGCGATGCACGAGGTCGCCCGCCGCACGGGAGCCACGCGCACGCTCGCCGCCGGGGACTCCCTCCTCGACGCCGACCTGCTGCTCGCCGCCGACCTCGGCTGGCGCCCCGGCCACGGCGAACTGGCCGACGAGGGCTGGCGGGCCCCCCACGTGGTGGCCCTGGAGGAGCGGGGCGGGGCGGCGGGGGAGGAGATCCTGCGCCGCTTCCTGGCGGCCGCCGCTGTGTGAGTCCTCCTGCGCGCGGGCGCGCGGTGCGCGAGGCTGGGGGCATGACCAAGGGCAACGACACGACGATCACCGACGACCTCTACCAGTACATGCTGGCCCACAACCCGCCCCTGGACCCGGTCCAGCGGGAGCTGGTGGACACCACGTACGCACGGTTCCCCGACCACGCGGGCATGGTGTCGGCGGAGGAGCAGGCCCCGCTGCTGGCCTTCCTCGTCCGGCTGGTGGGCGCCCGGCATGTGGTGGAGGTCGGCACGTTCACCGGCTTCAGCGCCCTGGCGATGGCCCAGGCGTTGCCCGCCGACGGCACGCTGATCGCCTGTGACATCTCGGAGGAGTGGACGGCGTACGGCCGTGAGGCCTGGGAGAAGGCGGGCGTCGCGGACCGGATCGACCTGCGGATCGCCCCCGCCCTGGACACCCTGCGCGCGATGCCCGCCGAGCCGCACATCGACTTCGCCTACCTGGACGCGGACAAGGGCGGCTACATCGCGTACTGGGAGGAGCTGGTGCCCAGGATGCGGCAGGGCGGGGTCATCGCCACGGACAACGTGCTCTTCCACGGCGGGGTGACGGACCCGGAGGCGACGGGCCCGGCGGCGGCGATCAAGGAGTTCAACGACCATGTGAGCGCGGACGCCCGGATGGACAGCGTCCTGCTGACGGTCGCGGACGGCCTGACGCTGTCCCGCAAGAGGTAGGGGCGGGCCGCTGCGGGCCCGGGGCCCGGGCCTCAGCCGCAGCATCCACCCCCGCAGCAACCACCGCCCCCACCGCCACCGGACGGCGCGGGAGCGGATCCGGCGGCACCGCCCACGGCCACGGCGGACAGCAGCTTGACGGTGTCGTCGTGGCCTGCGGGGCAGGAGGCGGGGTCCGAGGACTGCGCCATGGGACGGCTGACTTCGAAGGTGTCACCGCAGGTGCGGCAGCGGAATTCGTAACGAGGCATGGACCCAGGCTAGAGCCATCGCGAGCGGGAGACCACGCCCTCTGTCGGGCCCGAGGACACGCCCCCTGTCGGGCCTGAGACCACACACCCCCTCCGACGCCTGCTGATGCCGGACAGGACAGCTCGACGCCTGCCGTGGCGGCCAGGTCCTACGTGCCGCCGCCGCGTTCCTCACGGATGTCGGAGACGACCCCGGCGGCGGTCTGGCGCACGGCCTCGGTCTCGGTCAGGAAGTGCCAGTAGTCGGGGTGGCGCCCGCCGAGCCCCGCGATGGCCCGCTCCAGCCGGGCGACGGAGTCGTCGAGCGGCCGCGCGTGCCGGGGATCGGGCGTGTGCCGCCCGGCCATGGCGAGACGCTGCGCGTCCCGCACCGCGAACCGGGTCCGCTCGATCTCCTGCTGCGGATCCTTCGCCACCGCGTTCAGCCGCTGCAACCGGTCCCCGGCGGCGGAGACCGCCTCGTCCACCGCGTTGAGCAGGGCGCGGACCGTGGACAGCCGGGACGTGGCGTCCGCCCAGCGCTGCTCCTCCCGCGCCTTCGCCGCCTCGGCGAGCTTGTCCTCCGCCTGCCGTATGTTGACCGCGGCCTGCTCCGGAACCGGCTGGAGGTCCTGCCAGCACGCGGCCGAGAACCGCCGCCGCAACTCGCTCAGCACCGGCTCCACCGAGCCCGCCCGGGTCGTCAGCGCCTGGGCCCGGGTCCGCAGGGAGACCAGCCGCCGGTCGATCTCGGCGGCCCGCTCGGGCAGCCGCTCCGCCTCGGTGCGCACGGCCTCGGCGTCACGGAGGACCACATCGGCACGCTGAAGGGTCTCGGGGACGCCGTGCTGACCCGCGCCCTGGTTCAGCTTGGTCAGCTCGGGGGCGAGCGCGGCGAGCCGGGCGGCGAGCTCATCGGCCCGCAGCCCCGCGGCCCGCACGGTGTCGAGGGCGTTGCTCGCCGCCAGAAGTGCCTGGCGGGCCCGCTCGACGGCGGGGGCGAGCCGGGCCAGCTGGGTCTCCGCGCTGCCGAGCAGCGGCCCGAGCCCCTGGGCGAACCGGTCCAGTTCGCCCTTGACCCGCACGAGGTCGTCCTTGGCCCGGGTCAGCTCGGTGCGGGCCCGGGAGGCGACGGCGGGCTCCAGGTCGTCCCGGTCCAGGTCATGGCTGTCGACGGCGGTGATGTACGCGTGGCTGACCTCGTCGATGCGCCGGCCGAGCGCGGCGAAGTCCTCGGACGCCTTGCGACCGCGCGAGGAGCTGTCCACGGCGTTGATGGTCTCGATGGAGATCCGGAGATCCCGCTGGGCGGTGTCCAGCTCGTAGAAGGCCTCGGCGGCGGCGTCCTTGGCGGCCTGCGCCTCGGCCCGCTGACTCTCCCCGCCGCGCCCGCCGAACCACCGGCGCGTGCCGCCACCGGCGAAGGCGGCGGGCAGCGCGGCCAGCACGAGGGGCACGGGCAGCAACATCAGCGCCAGAAGATCCCGGCCACTTCGAACGGCGGACCTCGCACCCGCTCCTGCCTCCGGCCGCGCGTTGGTCGCCGTCACATCCCTCTCCCGTGCCGATTCGCCCTGCCCGGTACATTGTCCCACCAGGTAAGGACGAACACACGGGTCGGTTAGTTCGCGCTTCGCACGGTGACTTCCCCGTTGTCGCTGTAGGCCTTCACCACATGCGTGCTGTCGTCGCCGCGCGGCACGTCGACGGAGACGTCCCCGTTGTCCGCGGAGGCATCGACCTTGTACGTCTGGCCCCGCGGCAGATCGATGGTGATGCTTCCGTTGTCACTGACGGTGTCCACCAGGTCGGGCACGGAGGTGAAGCCCAGCCGGATCTCCCCGTTGTCGGCGCGGGCGATCACGGAGGGGCCGGATATCCGCTCGGCCCGCACCTCCCCGTTGTCGCTCTTCAGCTTCAGCGTGCCGCTCGCGTCCCGGACCTTGATCTCGCCGTTGTCGGACGACAGATCCAGCGCGCTGTCGAAACCGCTGGCGCTGACCGTCCCGTTGTCCGAGGCGGCGGTCACCGCGACCCCGCGCGGCACCTTCACCCGGTGCCGGGAGTCGCAGTTGCCGATGCCTTCGCACTTCACCCGGAGCGTGAGGGTGTCGTCCTCCATCCTCCAGACGGCGTCGGGCCCATTGCCGAACACGGCCCACCCGTCGAACTGCCGCTCCACCTCGACCTGCTCCACATCGGCCGGCACGAGGTCCACGAGGCCGTTCTCGGCGTCCACGGTCAGCGTCTTCCCCTTCAGCGCGAACGACTTGCGCTCGACGGGGGCGCCGTCCACGTCCGTGCTCCCGCACCCGGTGAGAGCCAGCGCCAGCAACGCCACCCCGCCCCCGAGAGCGAGGGCCCGCCCTGCGGCACCCCCGAGGCGCGCCCCGGAACGGGTGCGGGTCGGTGCGCTCGTAACGATGTCCACGGTGATCGGTCCCCCAGTGCGTGCGGTGCCTGCTGCCGGACGGTGCCACCGGACGTCGTTGCCGGTGCACTCAAACCGTATGCAGCGACAGCCCCCGGCGGGATCCGGCCGGCTACCGTCTTGGGGGTGGGGTTATCCCCCGGTCCCGAACGGTTTATGAGCAGGGGCCCGGTCCATGTACGCTGTTGCCTCATCCACGGGTGCGTAGCTCAGGGGTAGAGCGCTGCTCTTACAAAGCAGATGTCGGCGGTTCGAAACCGTCCGCGCCCACCAGCACAAAGACCCCCAGCCGATCATGGCTGGGGGTCTTTGACATCCGCTTCTGACATCAACGGGCGCGGTCACCCACGGTCGGGCCGCTGCCGCCTCAGCATGCGGTCGAGGTGACTCACGGCTCCGCGCTGCGTGTCCTGGACGACGTGGGCATGGATGTTCATCGTGACCGCGATCTGACTGTGCCCGAGGATCTCCATCACGACACGGGGAGCGACCCCGGCGGCGGTGAGCAGGGTCGCGCAGCCGTGCCGGGCATCGTGCAGCCGGATGACGCGAAGCCCTGCGGTTCCGGCGACCCGGGTGAACGAGCGGTACTGCTTGCGCGGCTCAATCGGCCGGCCGGATCGGGTGGTGAAGACGTAGCCGGTCTCCTCCCACTGATCACCGGCAGCCTCAGGCAGGGCCGACCGATGGACATGGCGTGGGGCATATCGCCATCAACAGCCCGCAGCCCGGAGAAGAGTTGGCCCGGTTCTGGAGGGAGGAGAGCGGTGACGACGACTCCCACATCGGGGTCCTGGCTGGACTCTTCGTGGCGCGCGAGGCACGTAAGGCGTCTGTCGGCAAACTCCTCATGGAAACCGCTACGACCTACCCCGAGACAGGCACCTGCGCTTGGTGCTGGAGGTCTTGACGAAGGACGCAGCCGCGATTCGCCTCTATGAAAACCTCGGCTGGCAACGCATCGGTGAAGCCGTCCACACCTTCGGAGGCAAGCAGGTCGACGCCGTCTGCTTCGTGGCACCCGCCTGACGACGAGAGCTGTTACGGGTTTCTCTACCTCATCAAGGCACCCGGCTGCGCTCCGCTCCGCCGGGCGCGCTTCCCGGCTCTGGCTGCGCCCGCGCTCCTGCCTTCGGCCCGCTCGGCGCTGCCGCCGCCGACGCGCGCCCACAACTGGATAGGCCCGGGGGCATGAGACGAGAACCAAGCCCGCGGCTTCAAGACGATGCCTCCGGCGGGGGCGCTCAGACTCCGGGATGGACGGGGCACCGTTCGCGAGTGCCGGCCGGAGCGGGGCGAGCGTCGAGGGGGCTCCCATCCCGACCACCTTCGACCCAGGCAGAGCCGAGCAGTCGCGGCCCAGGGCGTCAAGGTCGTTCGTACAGTGGCGCGCTCCACCTTGACGCCCTGAACCACGACCGCTCCACGGTGTGTGGGTCGAAGGCGGACGGGATGGGAGCCGGGGTGAGTGGTGGGTATAGCGGGTGGTTGGCTCTTCGCGTGCACGAGTACCACCAGTTTCGTAACAAGGGGGTGCTTGGCTACGGGGTATGGCAGCATGCTCGAATGACCCCTCACGTTACAGCCACCGCCAAATTTAATGTCATTGGTTTCAAAATGCATCGGCGTCAACTGGATAGGTTGTGGCGTGCCGCGGGTGAGGGGTTTTCGCGGCATGGCCAGCAGTCCATATATACGCAGAGGTCCATCACGCGAATAAGAGCGTTCAGCCCGGACGATTTGGAAACCGCCCTGGGAGATTCCACGGAGCCGGGGGACCCCGAGCTCTTGGACGATATGTGGATCATCGCGCGAGACCCAGGGGACAACTCAAGCCGGAGCGGAAAGTCACCCTGATTGTCACTGAGGCTAATACAGTTCAATGCACGGTAACAGGAGATCCCACCTGGGTTCGCGGGCGCTCTGCCGCCCTACGCTCTCTGATTGAGGAGGCTAGGCCCTTTAAGTGGCGCATCTGGTACGCGCCACCCCTCAGCTACGCCTTTGCTGCATCCGCCGCAAACGGTATTTGGTATGGAGTAAGTTCAGCTTTCTTGCCTGATGGATTCTTATCGGTCGCGTGGAGCATAGCCATAGCCTTGACGTTCTGGCTCCTATTCTTCGTGGCAGGGCTATCGATCGGCAGGGAGATGGCCCGCCGTAGCCGGGTTGAAATTTGCCTTAATAGGCAGGAATTTCCGCAAAGGTGGTGGCGCATCACGGCTGGAGAATTCCTAATGTCGATGATTGCTCTACTGGCGGTAATCGTGTCCATCGTGTTCGGGATAATTACTCATTCGGATGCCAACAAGGATGAAAAGAAGCCGCAAAGTGCATCTGAAATTCTCCCTTGAATTTTCACTGTGTTTGACCGATTCGGCTCGATGGGCTGTACCCCCAACGCACCAGCAGTGCGGCAGAGATGGGCCGAGCGCCAGGCAGTCGGAGCCGCTAGCCACCCAGGGTGAGGACCGCAAATCACCTTTGGCGAAAATCCGATACTTAGCTGCAAACCTCTTGATGAAGGCCCATCAGAAGGGCCAGTTGTGGGTGTACTTGCGCTCTCCGCATTGGGCAGTCACCGTGAGGTTAATTTCGCTGGATACTCGATCAAGCGCGGCCGTGAACTCTTCATGCCCATTGCCACTTTCAGGGATTGCCTGAAGATCCACGAAGGCGGTATCGCCTTCGAATCTAACACTATTCACGCCATATTCGCTCAGCAGGTCCATAACCCTGTGCGCCTGGCGCTTACGCGACTCACGGGCACCCCCGTCCGGCGACTGCACCGAGAGAAGTCGCCTAGCGTTCCGAACAGATCCATCCCTTCTCGCGCTGAGAAACTCCAAAGAACTCTCGACGTCGGCGAGCCGCCTCTCTTGTCGGCGTGCAAGTAGAAGGACCTCCTCCATCAAATCCTCAGCCGATCGACCCTTTTCCAGTCTAGGCTTCCGAGAATCTTCCCTTTGGGAAATGCTATTAAGCTCTTCCTCCAATTTTGGCCAATTTTGCTCGAATGATCTATCGAGACGGTCCGGGGCGAGCGCCATCTCGCCGAGCCTGCCATTCATGTCTGATATTAGTTTAAACATCTCATCCTTCTTTGTGCTCAGCGTCATCTGAAACTGCGACAAGGGGCCAGTCACCTGAGCTTTCTCGATTCCCAGAAGCAGGGGAATCACCACGGAATCATCAAGCGCCTTGGACAAAGCTCCGGCCTCGAAATTAATCCACTCGGCACTTCTGTTTTCTGGAGTAACGCAGACTATCCCGAAATTACAACTGGCCAATTCGTCGGCAATGCTCGGCAATGGACGAGAGCCCTGCGAAATGTTTTGCGAAGAGATCCACGGATCAATCGCCTGAATAACATCTGGCAGCCAGTTTTGCAAAAATTCCGCCATGGCTTTGGATCGATCTCCAGACCAACTTAGGAATACCTTCATGCGCGTACCCTTGCCTCATGCGACCGTTGCGTAGTCAGCGGCTTGATGATGCGGCAAGGCTACTTCCTGATGAAGCTAGCGCGCTGGAGAAGATTGAATTTGGGACTGCTACGCCCCCCGAACCAAGCTGAAGACATAGGCCACCGCGGGGCACCGCACGAGGTGGTCCGTGGGCGTACAGCAACGGAGCACCGCAACCACAGCACACATCCCGGACCGTCATCGTCCCTCTCGGTGCCTGCAGCAGCCGGAATGGCTATCGATGGCCGATCCGGTTGAGCTACGGATCGGAAGGTCTCTGACATCTACAGCTGACATCAACGCCGCTGGACAGGGGTGTATGTGAGCGTTCTTGGCCGACCGTCGCTGTGGCGGGAGGCGGGGGCCGCAGCGGCGCCCGGCCGAACTTGCAAAGCACATGCCGGCGGTTCGAAACCGTCCGCGCCCACCGAGGAAAAGCAGCAGGTGAGAGCCTGTTTCGGCCCCCCAGTCGTGCTCGACTGGGGGGCCTTCTCATGCCGGAAGTCCACGAAGATGCCACAGGGCCGTCAGGTGGACTGCGACCGTGTGTCGACGACGCGGCCGGGAGCCGATGCGGTGCCGTAGCCGGCTGCGGCCTGCCGGAGCTCGGTGTGGGTGTTGTGCGTATGCTGCCGCGCCGCCTCGAGCCGGGCCTCGATCTCCGGTGCGTAGCGGCCGTTCTGCGGCACGCCGGGGTCGATATCGCTCAGCCCCAGGGCGCTCCAGGCCGCGCGCCCGGCCGCCCGGAGCAGGGTCTCGTCCGTGACGGAGAGGGCGAGCCGGTCCCGGGCCTCGGTCACATCACTGCGGGCCTGATAGAAGTCCGCCCGGACGACGGGGTCCGGCTCGCCCGCCCGGAGGGCGTCCACCCGGAGCCAGTACAGCTGGCGGTAGCGGAGCGCGGCGCTCAGGAGCCGGCCGGTGAGGTCCGCCACCTGCTCACGGTGCTGCTCGCGCCGACGGCGCCGGTCGGTCATCTGCTGGGTGACCGTGACGAGGAGGCCGCCGGCGAGAGTGCCCAGGACGGCGATGGCGCTTTCCCACATCAGCTGTGATCCCCGTCGGTCTCGCTGCGGTCGAAGTGGCCGGGCTCGAAAAGATCTTCATCGGTCATGGGGATATCGTCCCTTCTGCTGTTGACCGTTGGAGGCCGATCCCCGTTTCTCCTGCGCTCGGGCGGCGAATGACGAAAGACGAGGGGGCAGTTGATGGGGCGGACACTGGCGGAGATCCTGCACGGGGCGGCCGGCGGGCGGTTTCCGGAGACCGACGGGAGGACGACCGTGGTCGCCGCGCCTTCCAGCCGCGACACGGGGGTGATCGCCTTCACCGCGCACTCGGTCGTGTTCACCGATGAGGATCCCGAGTGGGTCCACGAGACGCTGGCCGCCCTGGACTGCGATGCGCTGGCCGCGACCATGCATCCGCGCTTTCTGTCGGCTTTCCTGGAACGCACCGGGCGGACCACCGACACGATCGACCTCCTGACCGTGGCGGCCTCGCTGCCCGGTGAACCCGGCCTGGAACTGAGGGAGGTCACCGATCCCGTGCACCCGCGGGTCGTGAGTGCCCGCCGGCGCCGCGACGGGGTGCGGATGTGGGAGGTCGACGGGGGAGTGCTGGTGCTCGGGCGCGGCGTGGCCGGTCGTTGGGAGGTGGCCGTCGAGTTGGACGAGAACGCCCGGCACCGGGGGCTCGGGCGCGCCCTCGCCAGAGCCGCCCGGCATCTGGTGCCCCCGGGTGAATCGCTCTGGTCGCAGCAGGCCGCGGGGAACGCGCGCAGCATCCGGGCGTTCCAGGCCGCCGGATTCCGGCCGGTCGGCTCGGAGGCGCTGCTCCTCGGCCGTCGGGAGGCGGCGTGACCGACTCACTCGCGAGCGCGACGGACACCGAGGTCGCGGCAGCCGCCGCGCTGGCCGGGGCGGAGGTCGTTCGAGCCCGTTACGGGCGGCTCCACTCCCGTATCGACAAGGGTTCCGGGGACTTCGCCACCGACGCCGACCTGGCCGCCGAGGAGGCGATCCTCGACGTCATCCGTGCCGCCCGGCCCGGGGACGCCGTGCACGGGGAGGAGGGCGGCCGGCAGGGGGCAGCCGGCGCGGAGCGGGAGTGGCTGGTGGACCCCCTGTGCGGGACGCTCAACTACGCCGTCGGCTCCCAACTCGTCGCCGTCAACGTGGTGTTGCGCAACGGCCCGGCCGCCGTGGCCGATCCGTTCAGCGGCGAGGTCTTCCTCACCGACGGGGAGAGCGCCCGCGTACGGACCGGAGCGCGGGGCGCCGAGCGGCCGTTGGCGCCCACGGCGGACACCCGGCTGGTGGACGTGAACCTCGACCCGCCCTTCCCGAGCGCACCCGGATTCCGGGCCGTCGACCTGCTCGCCCACCCCGGGTTCGTCGCGCACTTCCGCCCGCGCGTCGTCTCCACCACGCTGGCGCTGGCCTGGGTGGCGGCGGGCAGACGGGCCGCCTACGTCACGGACGGCGGCGACCTGAGCGGGAGTGTGCACTTCGCCGCCGGGATCGCCCTGTGCCGGGCCGCCGGCTGCGTCGTCACCGGAGTCGACGGCGCTCCGGTCGGACCGGGCGGCCGGGGGCTCGTCGCCGCCGCGGACGCCGGGACGCACGAGCTGCTCATGTCGATGATCGGCGGTCGCGGGCGGAAGGGCAGGAAGGGCGGGAACGGGTGAACTGCCTCAGACGTGCAGTTCGGGCGGGTAGCCGGTCCAGCGGAGTTCGGTGGGCAGATGGCCGGTGTCGTTGAACACGAGCAGGGCGGCGGGCCGGCCGGGCGAGTAACGGATCACGGTCAGCCCGGCGTTGGCGTGGTGGAGGCCCAACCAGCGCCACTTCGGGGCGTCCAGCGCGTCCCGGACGAGCCAGCCGACGAGGAAATTGTGCGTGACGAGGAGCTCGTGGCGGGGCTCGTCGCCCCCGACCGTTCCCGTGAACCGTGCGAGCGCCTCCTCCGCGAGTCCGGGGCCCAGCTCGCGCTCCGCCGCCGGGAACTCCGCCAGCCGTGCGAGCGTCGAGTCGGCCGACTCCGCCGGCAGCTCCTCCCGTGACGGCAGGTACGGGAGGTAGTCGCCGGCCGGTTCGGACGGCAGCAGGGGAATCCCCGGCAACTGCTCGCCCACCAGCCGCGCCGTCTGCTCGGCGCGGGGGAGCGGGCCGTGGTGGATCGCCGTGATCGGGGCGCCGCGCAGCCGCTCCCCGAGCAGGGCGGCCTGGCGGCGGCCGGCCTCCGTCAGCGTGGTCTCGTCCTGGGAAGCCTCACCGTGCCGGGTCACGTACAGGTAGCGGGCAGCCGTTGCCGTCATGGACGGGTCCTCCGTCGCGGGTCATGATCGTCGATACGTCCATGGGACGTCCCGCCGTGCTCGGGCGGTTCCGTGGCGCGACGTCCATGGGCGTCCCGCCGTGCTCGGACGGTTCCGCGGCGCGGGGCGGGGCCGCCCGGGATGCGCGGGGGCAGCGGTCGGGGCACCGTGGATGCATGGCCGCGCACCCGCCCGTGATCGTCTACCCGCCCTCCGGGACCGGAGGACGGCGGGTCACCGTGCACGGCCGGATCGTCGGGCTGGCGCACGGTCGGGGCGAGGTGGCCGCGCTGCTGCGGGCCGCGGGGTTCGCCCCCGGGCCCGACGAGGCCGTCGAGCTGGACCGGCCCGGGCTGATCGAATGGCGCGGGGGCGACCTCGACACCTGGGGGTGATCCGGTGAAGCGTCGTCGAACGGTACGGGAGAGCGCGTCGATCGAACCACCGCCCGGCTACTACCTCGCCGGGGACGCCGGGCGCGAGCCCCCCGACGGGGCACAGCGGGCGCTGATCCTGGACTGGGTCGTGAGCCGGCGCATCGCGAGCGGCTGGCGCGTGGAGTCCCGCTCCGGGAGCCAGGTGGTGCTGGTGCGCGGGCAGTCGGTGAACCATGTGCTGCACGCCTTCCTCACCGTCTTCTCGTGTCTGGTGTGGGGCGTCGTGTGGGCCGTCCTCGCGCTGGTGAACCGGGTCGAGCGGGAGGCGCTCACCGTCGACGCCCAGGGGCGCATCGTCACGGTCAGCGCGCCGTGACCTCTCACCCGAACGGGTGCGTCCCGCTCGCTGCGGCCGGACCCAGCCAGGAACGTCGAAGCTGACCCGTCCGTAACCACCGGGTCAGGACGGCAGCCGCCCGGTACCACCTGCTACCGGCCGATCCCCGGCCGTCCCGGAGCCTGTTCCGGCCAAGGAGTCCTCATGTCGCAGTCCAGCACGCCCCCGCCCCCGCCCGGATCCTCGCGCCCCGCCGATCCCCGTGCGGGCGGCGGCCCCGGCAGCCCGTGGGCGGCCGGGGGAACGGTGTTCGCCGGTGTCCTGCTCTTCGTGGACGGTGTCCTCGGAGTGCTGAAGGGCATCGCGGGGATCGCCTCGAACGACGTGTACACGCGGATCAACGACTACGTCTTCAAGTTCAGCGTGAACTCGTGGGGCTGGATCCACCTCGTCCTCGGCGTGATCCTCATCCTGGTCGGCTGGGGCATTCTCTCCGGCGCCACCTGGGCCCGCGTCGCGGGCATCGCCCTCGCCTCGCTGAACCTCATCGCCAACTTCATGTGGCTCCCCTACACCCCGGTCTGGGCCGTCGTCACCATCGCTATCGACGTCTTCGTCATCTGGGCCCTGTGCACCGACCGGTCGAACGAGGGCGCCCGGCCGACGGGCCGCTGAGCGGACGGGTGTCCGTTGTCAGTGGGGCGGTCCACACTGGAGTCATGTGCCGCAGCATCAAAACACTCCGCCCGCCCGCCCTCCCCGAAGAGGCCACCGAGGACGACATGCGGGCCGCCGCCCTTCAGTACGTACGCAAGGTCTCCGGGTTCCGCGCGCCCGCCGCGCACAACCGCGAGGTGTTCGACCGGGCCGTCGACGAGATCACCGCAGCGACGATGAAGCTGCTCGACGGGCTGGAGATACGGGGCGCGACGCGGGGCGCTTGACCACGAACGCGGCCAGGGCGCCCGCCGCGAACAGGGCCAGCACCGAGACCGCCGTGCCGAACCACGTCGAGCCCAGCCACCGGCCGCCGAAGTAGCCGAGCCCCACGCTGTAACCGGCCCAGGCCAGGCCCGCCAGCGCGGACCAGGGGAGGAAGTCCCGCTTCCGGCGGTGGGCGGCCCCCGCGCCGAGGGAGACCACGGAGCGGCCCGCCGGGGCGAACCGGGCGATGATCACCAGCGCGCCGCCGCCCCGGCTCAGGGCCGCGCCGAGACGTTCCTGCGCGGTGGTCAGGCGCCGGGAGCGGGCGATGGCCCGGTCCAGCCGGTCGCCCCCGCGCCAGGCGAGCCGGTACGCGACGAGGTCGCCGAGCACGGAGGCGGTGGCCGCGCACAGGATCAGCACGACGAGCGAGGGGACCTGGCCACCGGTGCCCGCACCGACGCCGTTGACGGTGGTGGAGCCCGCTGCCGCCGCCGTCGCGGCCGTGATCACGAGAACACCGCTGGGCAGAAGGGGCAGGAAGACGTCCAGGAGGACGGAGAGGGCGACCACCGCGTAGATCCATGGGCTGCTGGTCAGCGCGGCCACACTCTCCAACACCGTCTACTACTCCCCGGTCGTGTAAGCGCCGCGACGGTCGCAGGGGAGCGGCAGGGGCGGCAGGTTCAGCTGTACAGCGTACGCGTGGGGCTTCTCCCGACATCGCCCAGGGCGGGTGATGTTGTGCAGGTCACGTACACCTGGCGGCCATGTGCCCGTTAGGCGGGGAGAACGACCGGCACGAGCGAGGAGCAGCGCATGACGGCATGGATGGTACGGACGGGACACGGTCCCGCGCACCCGAATTCGGGACGGGGGCCGACGGCGGGACCCGAGGGGGAGCCGAGGGCGCGGAGCCGGGGGATCTCACGGGTCCCTGGTGTGCTGGCGGGCGCGGCGGCCCTGCTGACGCTGGCGTACGGAGCGGGCGTCGGGGTCGCCGCCCAGGAGCCCGCCCCCGGCGGTGGCCATGACACCCCTGGCGCCCACGGAGCGCAGGGGGGCCAGGGCGCGGGTGGCCACGCCGCACCCGGCACTCCCGTGGGCCACGACGCCCCCGGCGGCCACGGTGCGCCCGGGGCTTCCGCGGTGGAGCCGAGCCGCGCCGATGGCGTCGCCGGCGCGGGCGGCGCCTCGTGGACGCGGGCCGCGGGGGTGTTCTCGCCGCCCGGTTCGTTCGTCCCGTCCGACGCGCTGACGTACGACACCCGGCTGGTGCCCGCGGGAGCGCGGATCGAGGTCACCGGGTTCACGGACCCGTCCGGCACCCGGGTCGGGGCGCGCCTGCGAGGACTCGTGCCCGGCCGGGCGTACGGGATGCATGTGCACACCTCGCCCTGTGGCGCCGACCCGGCCGCCGCGGGCCCTCACTACCAGCACCGCCCGTCGCCGACCGCGGACCCGGTCAACGAGGTGTGGCTGGACTTCCGGACGGACGAGGAAGGCGACGGGCGCGCGGAGGCCGTCCACGACTGGAACTTCCGTGAGGGCGGGGCACGGTCGGTGATCATCCACGACCGGCAGGGCGGTGCGGGGGAGCGGGCGGCCTGCTTCACGGTGCCGTTCGGGTCCGACGGCAGGGGCTGACCGGGTAGCACGGCGTACGCCGCAGCGCCCCGCTCCCTGCGCGAACGCGGGGGAGCGGGGCGCGTAGTCGTACGTCTTCCGGTCTCACCGCAGCGGCCCCACCGCGCGCCGGGTCGGCGCCGGAACGCGGGCTGGGCGGGGCCGGGGAGAGCCGTGGTGCGGGAGCGGCCGGTCAGACCGAGACCGCCGGGGCCTTGTCCTGCCGCGTCGCGTCCCCGGCGGTGTCGGCGGTGCCGGTGCTCCGCGAACCGAAGAACCGGTCCAGGGCGACGGCACCCGGGCCGGTGAAGACCAGCAGCAGGAACGCCCAGCAGAACATCGCGGACGGCTCGCCGCCGTTCTGGAGCGGCAGGAACGCCTCCGGCTGGTGCACCTTGAAGTACGCGTAGGCCATGGAGCCCGAGGCGAGGAACGCCGCGGCACGGGTGCCGAGACCGAGGGCGACCAGAGCCCCGCAGACCAGCTGGATCAGAGCGGCGTACCAGCCGGGCCAGGCACCGGTCTCCGCCTGATCGCCGCCGAGCACCCCGAAGAGGGTGGCGGCGCCGTGGAAGGCGAAGAGCAGGCCGACGACGAGGCGGAAGAGGCTGAGCACATAGGGCTGCGCCTGGTTCAAGCGGATGAGCATGGGGGGTGGGCTCCTTCGGTCGGGGTGGGGACGTGAACCGACTGGGCGCATCAGGTTAGGGAAACCTCACCGTTACTTGCAACTTCAACATTCTGTCGTATGGCTGAAAATCGACTAACTCTCCGGGGTGGGGAACGCTCAAGAACCCCTACGAACTTGGGCTCCCCGCTTCCCTGCTGTGGCCTGTACCAATGTCAGCGCAGACTTCCGGCCAAGCGGTGTGAGCGTTATGAGCAGGTGTGCGCAGGGGACGTACCGCGCCGCTTCCCGCGGCCGGTCGGGTCTTCTCGGGCGCGGGCATTGCCTGCTGTCTCCGGGGCCGGGGCTCACGTCACGCGGGTGTCGACCGTCACCAGCCGTACTCGGCCGAAAACGCGCCGGTACGCCGACCGGGTACCTGCACTCGGTCGGCGTACCGGGGTGGTGACGGGGTCAGCAGCCGTTCAGCGCCGACTGAAGAGCGCTCTTCTCGGCGGAGTCGACGCTCAGGTTGTAGTGCTTCTTGACGTGGACCCAGGCGCGGACGTACGTGCACGTGTACGAGGAGCGCGGCGGCATCCACTCGGCCGGGTCCTTGTCGCCCTTGGACTGGTTCACGTTGTCGGTGACCGCGATGAGCTGGGGGCGGGTCAGGTCGTTGGCGAACGACTGGCGCTGGGCGTTGGTCCAGCTGCTCGCGCCGGAGCGCCAGGCCTCGGCCAGCGGGATCATGTGGTCGATGTCCACGTCGGACGCGGCGCTCCAGGTGGCGCCGTCGTAGGGCGAGTACCAGCTGCCGCTGACCGCGGCGCAGGAGGAGTCCTGCTGGACGTTGGTTCCGTCGCGCTTGAGGACGACCTCGCGGGTGTTGCAGGTTCCCGACTGGGTGATCCAGTGCGGGAACTTGTCGCGGCTGTAGCCGCTGGACGACCCCTCCGCGCCGACGGTGAGCTGGCTCAGGTAGGTCCGCGCGGTCGCCGCGCTGACCGGGGTGGGCATGGCGGCCTGTGCGCCGGGGGCGCTGAACAGGGCGGACGTGGCGGCGAGCGCTGCGGTTGCGGCGACGACGGAGAGGCGACGCGCGTAGACACCGGACATGCGAACTCCCTTGATGTGGGGGGTGCGTGGGTGGGCGACGATCGGGCTTCGGCGGATCCCGGCCATCGTGGCGACGCCAGGTTTCTGTGGGGTGGGCGTCAGGTAACAGAGTGGCGACATGTGCACGTCACATCAAGAGGTGTGCAAGGGGAGTGACGGATCGCGGGGGCGCGCGCGTCCGTCACGGGGGGTCTTCCCGAGCGTGGTGGGCACCCTGACGGGGGAACAGGGGGCGCTCGGGCTTCCGTTCACGCCCCCTCCGGGGGTCGCCTGCGGCCCGCTCGCCCCCGGTCGGCCCGCGTCCCCGGTTCTCCTGCGTCCTCGGTCGTCCCGCGCTCCGGCGGTCTCAGGGCGCGATGGCCGTACGGGCGTGTGGCATCGCATCGACGTGCGGCGCCTCGGAGAGCGAAGGCCGTACGGGCCCTGCGGCATCGGGGAGTTCGGCGGGAAGTGCGGGGCTCTACCGTTGCCGCCTGCTGCTTCCGGTCTTCGTCACCCTCGGCGTCGTCCTCGCCGCCCTGCTGTTCCTCGCCGCCGCCGTCTCCCTGCTCATCGGCTGGGTCGTCCGCTCGGCGGCACCGCTTCGCGGGTTCGTGGCGCTGATGTTCGCCGTGGCCGTATGGACCGCCGGCCGTCGCATCACCGGCAATCGCACCTGGCGTTGGGCCGCCGTGCCGATCGGAGCGGGTGTGCTGCCCGTCGTCGGGGCGCTGTTGCTCACGGGGCTCGTGCCGGTCCGGGGTGTGGCGCTCTACCGGTGGCGGGCATCCTCCTCGGCGGGGCGCTCACCGCGACCGTCCTCGGCGGGCGGCGCGCCCTGGGCGAATTCGCCGCCCGGCGCGGGGGAGGTGGAGGCGGGCCTGGCCCTCGGGCTGCTCGACCGGGACGCCCGGCTGGAGATCGTGCGGCCGACGGCTTCGGACGCGTTGCTGCCCGGGCTCGACCAGACCCGGACCGTCGGGCTCGTCACGCTGCCGGGGGCGTTCGTGGGCATGCTGCTGGGCGGCGCCTCACCGGTGGAGGCGGGCGCCGTGCAACTCTTCGTCCTCGTCGCGCTGATGGCGGTCCAGGGGGTGGCCGTCGCGACGGTCCTGGAGCTGGTCGCGCGCGGGCTGCTGTACCGGGACTGAGGCTGGGGGGCGGGGCTTTCCGGCTGCCGTCTCGGGCCTCGGCGATGTGCAGGCGGGTCTCAGGCCTCGTCGATGTGCAGCCGGATCGAGCCGTCCTCGGCCGCCTCCACCCGCACCCGCGTCAGGTCCGCCACATGGGCGTCCGGCGCCAGGGTCGCGGCGCGCGGGCCGACGCCCACGACGCGCATGCCCGCCGCCCGGCCCGCCGCGATGCCCGCCTCGGAGTCCTCGAACACGACGCAGTCCGCCGCGTCGAAGCCCAGCTCCGCCGCGCCCTTGAGGAAGCCCTCGGGGTCCGGCTTGCTGGCGCCGACCTGCTCGGCGGTGACGCGGACGGCGGGCATCGGCAGCGCGGCCGCGTTCATCCGGGCCGTCGCGAGCGCGCTGTCGGCGGAGGTCACCAGGGCGTGCGGCAACTCGGCGATCGCGGCCATGAACGCGGGCGCCCCGCCGATCGGCACGACGCCCTCGACGTCGGCGGTCTCCTCGGCGAGCATCACCCGGTTGTCCGCGTAGTTCTCCTCCATCGGGCGGTCCGGGAGCAGGACGGCCATCGTGGCGTACCCCTGCCGGCCGTGCACCACCTTCAGTGCGGCCTCGGGGTCCAGCCCGTGCTCCACCGCCCAGCGCCGCCAGCAGCGCTCCACCACCGCGTCGGAGTTCACGAGGGTGCCGTCCATGTCCAGAAGGAGGGCGCGTGCGGTGAGGACGGTGGCCGGCATCGGCTGCTCCAGGAATGCGGGGGAATGTGCGAACGGCCCGGGCTCGCGTACGGCAGGGCGGAACCAGAGCAACCCCCGCCCGCCGGTCAGGGAGTGCGGGCGGGAGCTACTTTGTTCCATCACGATACAAAAACCGGAGCCGGAACGCCAATCACCCGGCTCGCCGCTTCCTGCTCTCCGCTTCCCGCTCGCCCCTCGCCGCTTCCCGTTCTCCGCTCGCCCCTCTCCGGCCCGCCGGGTGTCCTGCCTCAGCGGTGCCCGCGCCCGCTCGTCTCCGCCTCCAGTGCGCGCCGGGTGTTCGGTCCGTACACGCCCACCGGATCGCCCTGGATCGCCTTGTACGACTGGTAGATCGCCACCGCGTTCTCCACCCGGTCGTTGTAGTTCTGGTCGGACGGCCCCGAGTAGAGCCACAGTTCCCTGAGCCGGTTCTGCAGCACCCCGACCTCCGGGCCGCGGTCGCCGGGCCGCAGCGAAGGGCCGGCGAACTCCGCGGGCGGGGCGGCGGACGGCGAGGACGTGGGCGCGCCGCCGTTCTCCGGGGCGGGCGACGCGCTCGCCGTCGGCGACGCGGGCGCGGCGGCGGTGGCGGTCGGCGAGGGCTCCCGGCTCTTCGTCGGCGAGGCGGACGCGGACGGCGATGCCGACGGTGCGGCCGAGCGGGACGGCGTACGGGACGGAGTGGCCGACGCGGAGGAGGACGGGGCCACCGAAGCGGCCGGTTCGTCCTCCAGGTCCGGGACGCTCGTGGTCGCCTCCGGCAGTGCCTCGTCCCCGCTGTCGTCGCCGCCGAGGAGTCCGCCGGCGAAGGCTGCCGTGCCGACCACCGCGGCCACGGCCGCCCCCACGGCGAGCGCCCCGAAGGGCCGCCTGCGGCGCGGCTGCACGGGGTCGGGGGCGAAGGCGGGGTTCGCGGCGGCGGTTCGCCTGCGGTTCCGGTCCCCGCTTCCGGCCGGTGCGGGGTACGCGCCGGTGGGGGCGCCCGGGCCCGCGGCCGTACCCGTACCCGGGCCCGTACCCGCGTCCGAGCCGTCGCCGCCCAGGAACAGCGGCATCGTGGTGGCGGCCGAGCCCGGAACGTCGGGCCCCGGCCCTCCGGGCACGGAAGCCTCGCCGGTCCACGTGCCGGGCTGCCGCACGCCCTCGGTGATGCCAAAAGCCTCGCCGGCCCCCGAGCGGTCCGGCCCCGCCCCCGGGTGGTCCGGCCCCGTGCTCGCGTGGTCCGTCAGCGTCACGTACGGCCGGATGCGCAGCGGGTCGAAGTCCTCGGCCGCCGCGATCTCCGCCGTACGGGCGGCGCGCTGCTCGTCGTCCGTGAGCGGGGCCGAACCCGCGCCCGCGCCGCACCGGCACGGCACCCGGTACTCCGTGCCGGGCTCCCCGGCCGTCCGTCTACCGCACTCCGGGCATGCGTGTCCGGTCATCGTGGGTCCCCTCCCCTTGAACTGCCTGCGATTATGCAGCCCGCTCCGGGGAAGCCCAACGGGCCGCAGGGGGCACGGCCCGCCCTCGGCAGGCCATAACGGGGCGAAACGTCCAGGATGGGGGTGTAGTGGATCAGCGGACGCAGCGGATCGAGGAGACGCCATGGCCCAGCGGAGGAGACGCCCATGTCCCAGCAGCTGAGCCCGCCGCCCTCGGCCGCGGCCCCCGGTGAGGGGCATTCCCACCGGAGCGTCCTGGTGGCGATCGGGGCGCTGCTCCTCGGCATGCTGCTCGCGGCACTCGATCAGACCATCGTCTCCACGGCGCTTCCGACGATCGTCAGCGAGCTCGGCGGGCTCGACCATCTCTCCTGGGTGGTGACCGCCTATCTGCTGGCGGCCACAGCGGCGACCCCGCTGTGGGGCAAGCTCGGCGACCAGTACGGCCGCAAGAAGCTCTTCCAGACCGCGATCGTCATCTTCCTGATCGGCTCCGCGCTCTGCGGAGTCGCCCAGAACATGCCCCAGCTGATCGGATTCCGTGCTCTCCAAGGGCTCGGTGGCGGCGGGCTCATGGTGCTGTCCATGGCGATCGTCGGCGACCTCGTCACCCCGCGCGAACGCGGAAAGTACCAAGGGCTCTTCGGTGCCGTCTTCGGTGTGACGAGCGTCCTCGGGCCGCTCCTCGGCGGCTTCTTCACCGAACACCTCAGCTGGCGCTGGGTCTTCTACATCAACCTGCCGATCGGCGTCCTCGCGCTGGGCGTCATCGCGGCCGTCCTGCACATCCCGGTCCGCCGTGAGAAGCACACCATCGACTACCTCGGCACCTTCCTCATCGCGGCCGTCGCGACCAGCCTGGTGCTCATCGCTTCCCTGGGCGGGACGACCTGGGCCTGGGCCTCCCCGCAGATCATCGTGCTCGCGGTGCTCGCCGTCGTCCTGCTCGCGGCCTTCGTCGCCGCCGAACGGCGTGCCGTCGAGCCCGTGCTGCCGCTGAAGCTGTTCCGGATCCGGACCTTCACCCTCGTCGCCGTGATCAGCTTCGTCATCGGCTTCGCCATGTTCGGCGCGATGACCTACCTGCCGACGTTCCTCCAGGTGGTCCACGACATCACCCCGACGATGTCCGGTGTGCACATGCTGCCGATGGTGTTCGGCCTGCTGATCACCTCGACCGCCTCCGGCCAGATCGTCAGCCGGACCGGTCGCTGGAAGGTCTTCCCGCTCGCGGGCACGGCCCTCACCGCCGTCGGTCTCCTGCTGCTCCACAACCTCGACGAGAACAGCTCCACCTGGCTGATGAGCGCCTGCTTCTTCGTCTTCGGCGCCGGTCTCGGCCTGGTGATGCAGGTACTCGTCCTGGTCGCCCAGAACTCCGTCTCGTACCAGGACCTCGGCGTCGCCACCTCCGGCGCCACGTTCTTCCGGTCGATCGGCTCCGCGTTCGGCGTGGCGATCTTCGGCACCATCTTCGCCAACCGGCTGACCGGTCAGCTCACGGACGCGCTCGCCGGGCAGCCGCTGCCGCCGGGCATCGACGCGGGCAGCCTGTCCGCCGACCCCCGGGCCATCGGGCAGCTCCCCGCCGACCTCCGGCCCGGGGTCCTCAGCGCGTACTCCACCTCCATCACGGACGTCTTCCTGTACGCCGCCCCGGTCGTCCTCCTGGCCTTCGTCCTCGCCTGGTTCCTCCGCGAGGACAAACTCCGGGGATCGGTGACCGCCCCGGACACCAGCCAGACCCTCGCCTCCAACCCCGTCGAGCGCTCCTCGTACGACGAGTGCGCCCGCGCCCTGTCCGTGCTCGCCACCCGGGAGGGCCGCCGCGAGATCTACGAGAAGATCACCGAGCGGGCGGGGTACGACCTGCTGCCCGCGGCCGGCTGGCTGCTCCTGCGGATCAAACGGCACGGCATGGTCGAACCCGCCCGGCTCGCCGAGACGGTTCCCGTACCGCTGCGTGTGATCACCGACGCGGCCCGGCAGATCGAGGAGCGCGGACTGGCCCGCCGGGAAGGTCTCCAGATGATCCTCACCGACTCCGGGGCCGAAGCCGTCGTCCGGCTCTCGCAGGCCCGCGAGGACTCCCTCGCCGAACTCCTCGGCGACTGGTGGGGCCCCGAACGCCCCACCGACCTGGTCAGACTCGTCCATGAACTGACCGCCGAAGTCAGCGGCTCGACCAGGGAACGGCCCCGCTCCCCGACGCCTCCCCGCGACCACGAGGCCCATCTGCGCCACGACGAGCGCGAGGCCCACAGCCGGGTCCTCGACGACCAGCACGACCACGAGGACCGCGACGGCCACGGCCGTCACCACCCGCCCGTCTGAGCCGCCCGCCTGCCGGACTCCTGCCCCGGGGGTCACAGCTCCTTGGCGAACCAGTGCTCCGCGTACCGGTTACGGCGGTGGAACGCCCGCACCTCCCGGTACCCGTGCTTCGCGTACAGCCCGCGCGCCTCGACCAGGTCGTTGCGGGTGTCCAGGCGCAGCAGCCGTACGCCGTACGCCCTCGCCGCCTCCTCCACCGCGGCCAGCAGCAGCCCGCCGCCGCCCGTCCCCCGGAACGCCGGGCGCACGTACACCCGCGTCAGCTCCGCCGTACCCGCCTCGGCCTCCTCCGTGAGCACCAGCCCGGCACAGCTCGCAGCCTCGCTCCCGTACCGGCCGACGACGAACTGACCGGTCGGCGGTACGAGCAGGTCGGCCCCGTCGTCGGCCAGCCCGTCGGCGATCTCCTCGGCGGTCGCGGGCCGATTCCAGTAGCGGCTCGCGACCTCGTCGTAGTAGTCACGGCGCAGGGCGCTCGCGTCGGGGGAGTCGAATCGTTCGGCGGCCACGGTCCAGGTCATGTGGGGCATTCTTGCTGCCGTACGGCCTGACGACGACGCAATTACCCGTGCGGGGGGCAGCAGTGACCGACGTGTCCACGACATCGGCGATACCCACGACCCGAGCCATTCAGCACCTGGCCGAACGCTGGATACAGGACGGCATGACCGCCGCCGGAGCGGCAGTCCGAGGCCGGAGCCGTACCGTGCCGCCCGCCGGCTTCGTCTGTTCGCCCGCCGGGCTGTGGCTCGCCCTGGCCGCCGTCGCCGCGGGCGCCCGCGGCGGGACCGCGGCCGAGCTGCGGGCCCTCCTCGGCACCGCGGACCGGGAGGCCGCCCCGGCCGTCACGGAGGTGGCCCGGGAGCTGGCGACGACCGGGGCGCTGGGCGTGGCCACCCGGGTCTGGAGCCGGGTGCCCGTGCTGCGCGCGTACCGGGAGGCGCTGCCGGACGTCCGCTTCGACCCGATGGACCCGGCGGCCGTCGACGCCTGGGTGCGCGAGGCGACGGGCGGGCTCATCGAGCGGCTGCCGCTGGAGATCACCGACGACACCCTGCTCGCCCTGGTCAACGTCCTGGCGCTGAAGGCCCGCTGGGAGACGCCGTTCGAGGGGTGGCGCACCCGAGACCTGCCGTTCACCGACGCGGCCGGGACGGTCCGGAAGGTGCCGACCATGTCCAAGGACGTGCCGATGGCCGACGCCTGGACGGCCGGCGGGACATACGTCGTCGAGCTGCGCTGCGCGCGGGAGCCCGGCGGCGCCCCCGGAGCCCGGGTCCGTCTCGTCCTGGGCGAGCCGGGGGCCGGCCCGGAGCGCGTGCTCCCCGCGGGCTGGGCGCCCCGGACCACAGGGGCCCCGCTGGACGCCGACCGGGTGACCGTCGGGCTGCCGCGGCTCGCCCTGCGTACCCGGGTGCCCGTCACCGGCCAACTGCCCGCCCTCGGCGTACGGCTGGCCACCTCCGACGACGCCGACTTCTCCGGCCTCTCGCCCGAACCTCTCCTCGTCTCCGACGTGATCCAGGAGGCCGTGCTGAAGATCGCGGAGGAGGGCGTGGAGGCCGCGGCCGTGACGGTGGTCGCCATGGCCCCGGCGGGCGCGGCGCCCCGGCCGCAGCGGGTGCACCACATCGCCTTCGACCGGCCCTTCGGCATCGTCGTGCTGGCCGGAGCCGACGACGTACCCCTGTTCACCGCCTGGCAGGCGGAGACCCCCGCGGCCCCGGACGCCTGAAGCCTTCCCGCGCCCGGCCGATGCCCTCCCCGCGAGCCCCCGTCATCCCCGCGGACGAATTCTTCCGGACCAAAGCAGGATGACAGCCAGGCAAAGAGGGGGTTGATTGGGTCTACCTCGTAGGGCAATGCGAGGCTTCATCCTGCATGGCCCCCACTCGAAGGGCGATGCACGGAACGGTGGGAGGGTCGGCGCAGCGTGGTGAATGCGGATCACAGTGTGCGCGGTGACGCGGCGGCGGACACGGGAGCGAGAACGGGGCTGACCAGGGCCCTGCTCTGGCTGGTCGTGGCCGCGCTCGCGGTACGGCAGGTGGCGGTGGTGCTCCGGCAGCCACCGGGGGAACGGCTCCTCGATCTGGAGACCTGGATCGGGGAGAGCGGCGTCCTGCACGTCACGGGCTCGTTGTACGACAGCGGCCGGTTCACCGGGACGCCCTTCGCCGGGCTCGTTCTGAAGCCGCTCACCGCCACGGCCCAGCAGACCCTGGGCGTGGCCTGGACGTTCGGGTCCCTGCTGCTCGTCGTCGCCCTCGGCCTCGTCGCGGCCAAGGCGTTGCCCGGGCCGGTGGGCCGCCGGACTGCTCTGCTCGCGGCCCCCGTCGCGATCTGCCTGTTCATGCTGTCGCTGCCGGTCCGCAACGCCCTGCATCTGGGCCAGACCAGCATCCTGCCCGTCCTGCTGGTGCTGCTGGCCTGGTTCGTCGTCCGGGAGCACCGGGCGGCGGGCGTCCTTGTCGGTGTCGCCGCCGCCTTCCAGCCGGTGCTGCTGCTCTTCGCCGCCCTGCTCTGGCTGACCGGCAGACGGCAGGCGTCGGTGAGCGCGGGCGCGGCCTTCGCCCTCGCCACCGCCGTCGCCTGGGCCGCGGCGCCGAAGGACTCATGGACGTACTGGGTGCACCATCTGGCGGGCTCCGGACTGGGGGAGCGGCCCGACAGCCTGGCCAACCAGTCCCTGCACGGGGCGCTGCTCCGGCTCGGCCTCGAAGGGCCCGTGGAGATCGCCCTGTTCCTGGTGCTCGCCGCCGCCGTCGTGGTCATCGGGCTGCGGCGCGCGGTGCGGTACGCCGCGGACGGGCAGGTGCTCCTCGCGGTGGCCGTGACCGGGTGCGTCGTGGTCGCCGTCTCGCCGACCGCCTGGCAGCACCAGCTGCTCTGGGTGCTCCTCGCGGTCGTCGGCAAGGTCGGCAAGCGGGCCTCCGACCGGCTGGTCTGGCCGTCCGTGGTGGTGCTCGCCGTCACCCTGCCGGGCACGATGCTGCTGCCGAACATCGAGCCGCTCTTCCCCGTACGCGACAACATCCTGCTCCTCACGGCGCTCGGCGCGGCCTGCCTCGCCCCGTTCCTGCCCCGCACCTCGCCGTACTGGCAGCACCCGGTCCCGACCGAGTACGCGAAACCGGTCGCGGCGCGCTGGAGACGCGTACCGCTCCTGCCGTTCTGGCGCCGGGTCTTCACCCGCCCCAACCTGCTGCTGGAACTCCTGCTCATCCGGGTCGTCTACGACGCCTACGCCCAGGTCCGCCTCGCCGCCCGCGCGGGTCGCCCGCTCGCCGAGGAGCACGGCCGGCAGATCCACGCCATCGAGCAGTGGCTGCACATCGACATCGAGCACTGGGTCAACCACACGGTCGTCGGGATCACCTGGCTGCGGGAGTTCTTCGACTACTACTACTCCACGTTCCACTTCATCGTCCCGCTGACGATCCTCGGCGTGCTGTACGTGCGCCGCCCCGCCGACTACCGCTGGGTCCGCTCCTCCATCGGCTTCGCCACGCTCCTCGCGCTCGTCGGCTTCTGGCTCTACCCCCTGGCCCCGCCCCGGCTCATGCCCGGCCTCGGCTTCATCGACACCGTCCACGGGGTGCAGGACTTCGCGAAACCCGACTACGGGACGCTGACCACCGTCACCAACCAGTACGCGGCGATGCCGTCGCTGCACTTCGGCTGGTCGCTGTGGTGCGGTGTGGTGATCGTGATGCTGGCCCCCAGGCTGTGGATGAAGGCGCTCGGTCTGCTGCACCCCCTCTTCACCATCGCCGCGATCGTGGCCACCGCCAACCACTGGGTGCTCGACGCGGTCGGCGGCGCACTGGTCGTGGCGGCGGGCTTCGGGCTGACGTACGTGCTGTCGGGGCCACGGAAGCTGGTGACCGACGAGGAGCGGGAACCGTCGGCGGAACCCGTGGAGGCGCCGCCCGCGGAACCCGCGGTCGACCTCGACCCCGGCCCCGGCGCCGAGCCCGTGCCGGCCGGGAAGCAGGAGGCGGCACACAGCGGGTGAGCAGGCCGAAGGGGTGCCGGGCGGCGTTCACCGTCCCGGCACCCCTTCGGCGTGGATCGCCGCGTCCGTCCATGGTCCGCCCGTCGCGCCCGCCCCGCCACTCGGCGGGGCGGATCAGGATGCCGCCGCCGTGGTCACCTGGAGCTGCTTGATCCCGTTGAGCCAGGCCGACCGCAGCCGCCGCGGGTCAACGTCAACGGCGGCGCGATCGCGTTGGGCCACCCGGTCGGTGCGACGGGCGCCCGGCTGATCACCACGGCCCTGCACGAACTGGAACGCCGCGACAAGGAGTTCGCACTGATCACGATGTGCGCGGGAGGAGCCCTGGCGACGGGAACGATCATCCAGCGGCTGTGAGCACGGCACCCGTGCCCGGGGAGGCCTAGGTGTGTTGTCCGGGGACGTTGGTGACACGCGTGCTGGTGTTCTTGAAAGAGGTGAGGGCCTCCGGGTTCGGTGTGGATTGCGACATCTGCACCGATCCGAGGAGGCCCTCGTGGTCCACCGTAACGCCCCGCTGACCGAGACCGGGCGTCTTCGCCTGGCCCGCTGTGTCGTCGAGGACGGATGGCCTCTGCGCCGGGCAGCGGAGCGTTTCCAGGTCAGCCACACCACCGCCGCCCGATGGGCCACCCGCTACCGGCAGCTCGGCGTCGCCGGAATGAGTGACCGCTCCAGCCGGCCCCACCACCAGCCCCGACGGACACCGGCCGAAATCGAGACGGAAGTCCTCCGCCTCCGGCGCGAACACCGCATAGGCCCGCTCCGGCTGGCCGTCCGGTGCCACATCGCGGCCTCGACCGCTCACCGCATCCTCCAGCGACACGGCCAGCCGCCCCTGGCCGCCCTGGACCGTGCGACCGGCGAGCCCATCCGCCGCTACGAACGCGCCCGACCCGGCGAACTGGTCCACATCGACGTCAAGAAGCTGGGCCGGATTCCCGACGGCGGCGGCCACAAAGTCCTCGGCCGGGCAGCAAGCAGCCCGAACAAGGACCGACGCAACGGCGCCGGATACGCCTACCTCCACACCGCACTCGACGACCACAGCCGCATCGCCTACACCGAAGACCTTCCCGACGAGACCGCCCCGACCTGTGCAGCCTTCCTCGTGCGGGCCACCGCCCACTTCGCGTCCCTGGGCATCCGCATCGAACGGGTCCTGACCGACAACGCCTGGGCCTACAGCAAGAACACCTGGCGCGACACCTGCCGCGACCTGGGCATCAGCCCCCGCTGGACCAGGCCCTGGCGTCCGCAGACCAACGGCAAGGTCGAACGCTTCCACCGCACCCTGCTCGACGAATGGGCCTACCAGCGGACCTACACCTCAGACCACGAACGCATGGAAGCGTTCACCGACTGGCTGCACTGGTACAACTACCACCGACCCCACACCGGCATCGCAGGCCAAACACCCGCCAGCCGCGGCACCAACCTGTCCGGACAACACACCTAGGGGGTGTCGGCTGCCCCGTCCGCCCCGGGCTCCTCGAACGCCGCCCGCGCGTCGAAAGCGGCGCGGCGGGTGGCCCGGCGCAGCGCCTTCAGCAGCGTCGGGCCGAGCGTCAGGGTCAGCACCACCGTCAGCACCGCCCGCCCCAGGTCCCAGCCCAGCGAGGTCGCCGCGCAGTAGGCCAGGAAGCGGACCAGGTTCTCGTGCACCGGGGCGCCCGGGACGAACGAGATCCCCGAACCCAGCTCGGTGAGGATCACCCAGCCCTGCAGATTCATCACCGTGCCGTACGCGAACGCCGCCACGCACCCGTACACCGCGAGCATCGCCAGCTCCGTCCGCCCGCGCAGCCGGTCGGGCCCCGGCAGCAGGCCCGCGCCCATCGTGAACCAGCCCATCGACAGCATCTGGAACGGCATCCACGGTCCTACCCCGCCCGTCAGCAGCGCCGAGGCGAACATGGTCACCGAGCCGAGCACGAAGCCGAACCCGGGACCGAGCACCCGGCCGCTCAGCACCATCAGGAAGAACATCGGCTCCAGCCCCGCCGTCCCCGCGCCGAGCGGGCGCAAGGCCGCCCCGACCGCCGCCAGCACGCCGAGCATCGCGACGGCCTTCGCGTCCATCCCGGACTCGGAGATCGTCGCCACCACCACCGCGACCAGCAGCGGAAGCAGCGCCGCGAACAGCCAGGGCGCGTCCTGCGCGTGCGCGAGCCCGGACCCGCCGTCGGCCAGCAGCGGCCACCCGAAGGCGACCACGCCGACGGCCCCGGTCAGCAGCAGCACGGCCACCGACTTCGGCCCGAGCCGCACGGGCCGGGCAGCCCGTTCGGTGGCGTCCGTCATCGCCTTCACGCTCCCGCCTCCAACGCCCCGCGCACCTGGGACACGGTCAGCCACTCCTGCGGGGCCAGGATCTTCGCCGTCTGCGGGGCGAACGCCGGGGAGGAGACCACCACCTGACCGGTCGGGCCGTCCGCGACGACCTCCCCGTCGGCGAGGATCACCACCCGGTGGGCCAGCTCCGCCGCCAGCTCCACGTCGTGCGTCGCCAGGACGATCGCGTGCCCCTCGGCCGCGAGCCCCCGCAGTACGCCGACGAGCCGGGCCTTGGCCGCGTAGTCCAGGCCGCGCGTCGGCTCGTCCAGCAGCAACAGCGGCGGCCGCCCCGTCAGGACCAGCGCCAGGGCGAGCGCGAGGCGCTGCCCCTCGGACAGGTCCCGGGGGTGGGTGTCGTCCCCGACCCCCGGCAGCAGCTCCGACACCAGCATCCGGCAGGTGCCCTCCGCCGCCCCCGCGTCCCGGTCGGCGGCCGCGCACTCGGCGGCCACCGTGTCCGCGTACAGCAGATCGCGCGGCTCCTGCGGTACGAGGCCGACCCGGCGCACCATCGCCCGCGGGTCCGTCCGGGCCGGGGCCAGGCCGCCGACGCGCACGGTGCCCGCCGTGGGCTCGATCATCCCGACGAGCGCACCGAGCAAGGTGGACTTGCCGGCCCCGTTGCGCCCCATCAGGGCCACCGTCTCGCCCGGCGCCACGGTGAGCGTCACCCGCCGCAACGCCTCGACCCGGCCGCGCCGCACCCCGAGCCCGTCGACCCGGGTGACCGCATCGGCGGGGGCCGGGGCGACCGGGGCGGCGGGCCCCCGGCCCAGCAGCCGGGCGAGGCGGCCGGGGCGCGAGCGCTCCGCGGGGACCACCGGCACCGGTGCCGGCCCCGCCACCGGAACCGGTGCAACGCCGGTCCCCACCGGCACCGCCGCCCCCGAAAGCCGCTCCCGCAACCCGCCCGCCCCGCGCCGGGCGTCCCGTACCGACAGGGGCAGCGGGTCCCAGCCCGCCAGCAGACCCAGCTCGACCACCGGCGGCCGGACCGGCGACACCTTCATGATCCCGTCGGGCGGCCCCATCACCGGGGGTGCGCCCGGGGCGGGCAGCAGGACGACCTGGTCCGCGTACTGCACCACCCGCTCCAGCCGGTGCTCGGCCATCAGCACGGTCGTGCCCAGGTCGTGCACCAGCCGCTGGAGCACCGCGAGGACCTCCTCGGCCGCCGCCGGGTCCAGCGCGGAGGTCGGCTCGTCCAGCACCAGCACCTTCGGGTGCGGGGTGAGCACCGAACCGATCGCCACCCGCTGCTGCTGGCCGCCCGACAGGGTCGCGATCGGCCGGTCGCGCAGCTCGGCCAGGCCCAGCAGGTCGAGGGTCTCCTCGACCCGGCGGCGCATCACGTCCGGGGCGAGACCCAGCGACTCCATGCCGTACGCGAGCTCGTCCTCGACGGTGTCCGTGACGAAGTGCGCCAGTGGATCCTGACCCACCGTCCCGACCAGATCGGCCAGTTCACGCGGCTTGTGCGTACGGGTGTCGCGGCCGTCCACCGTGACCCGGCCCGACAGCAGCCCGCCCGTGAAGTGCGGGACGAGCCCCGAGACCGTACCCAGCAGAGTCGACTTACCGACACCGGAGGGTCCGACGAGCAGCACGAGTTCGCCCTCGGGGACCGTGAGGTCGACCCCGGACAGCGTGGGGCGCTCCGCGCCCTCGTACCGCACGGAGACCCGCTCGAACCTGATCACACCTGCTCCTTGCCGCGTTGCGCTGATCTGTCGGCCGCCGCCCGGTTCGACGGCGGTACGGGCGCGACCAGCGCGGGAAGCAGCCCGATCAGCACCGCCACCGCGGGCCACAGCGGCAGCACCGGCGCGGTCAGCGGTACGACCCCGGGGCGCAGCGCCTGCGGATCCACGGCGCTCGCCCAGATCATCACCGCCGCGATCGCCGCACCCGAGCACGCCACCAGCCAGGCCCGCACACCCCACCGGTCCGGGCGATAGCGGGTCCGCACCGAGCGCCGCCCGCCGAGCCGCAGCCCGGCCATCGCGGTGACCAGACCGGCCAGCAGCAACGGCAGCCCGTACACCGCCCCCTGCGCGGCCAGCAGCCCGTACGTACCGGCGCACACCCCGAGCAGCCCGCCCAGGGTGAGAACGTTCGTGGTGTGCCGGACGGCCGCCGGGACCTGGGCGGTACGCCCGTACCCCCGTGCGTCCATCGACGCGGCCACCGCCACCGACCGCTCCAGCGCGCCCTCCAGCACCGGCAGCCCGATCTGTGCCACCGCCCGCACCCCGCCGGTCGGCCGCCCCCGCAGCCGGCGCGCGGTGCGCAGCCGGACCACGTCGGCCACCATGTTCGGCGCGAACGTCATCGCGACCACGACGGCGACCCCTGCCTCGTACAGCGCCCCGGGCAGCGACTTCAGCAGCCGCGCCGGGTTGGCCAGCGCGTTCGCAGCGCCGACGCAGATCAGCAGGGTGGCCAGCTTCATCCCCTCGTACAGCGAGAAGACCAGCTGTTCGGCGGTGACCCGGCCACCGAACCGCACCCCTTGCGCCCAGTCGGGCAGCGGCAGCTCCGGCAGGGTCAGCACGGTGTGCGAGCCGGGGATCGACGAGCCGAGGAAGACGGAGAACAGCAGCCGCAGCACCACGACGAACAATCCGAGCTTGACGAACGCGCCGTAACTACGGGCCCACGGCGCGTCCGTACGCCGCGCCGCCACCACATACCCGGCGACCCCGACCAGCAGCCCGAGCAGCAGTGGATTGGTGGTCCGCGACGCGGCGGTGGCGAGCCCCAGTGCCCACAGCCACCACGCCCCGGCGGGCAGCGCGTTGGCACGGTCCGCCTCCGGGGCGTACAGGGCGCGGCGCAGCAGCCTGGCCGGGGCCGATGCCGGGGCCGGTGCGGCGGTCACCGGCGGCGGCGGGCCTGGACGACGGCGGCGATGCCGAGCAGCAGGACGGCGCCGAGGCCGACGAGGAGCCCGGCGGAGGGACCGCCGCCGCTGCCCCCGTCCGCGTCCTCGTCCGGGTCCTCGACCGTCTTTGCGGGCTCGGACGGCTTCGCGCTGCCGGTGTCGCCGGACACCTGCTCGCCGCAGCCCGTCCTCGGATAGCCGGAGATCGCGCAGAGCATGGCGCTGTCGTCGTACCGCAGCGGCTTCGCCACCGCGGCGAGCGCCTCCGCGCTGCTGGCGTCCGGCGCGACCCGGGCGCAGACCGTGCGCAGGGCGGGCGGCTTCTCTCCGTCCGGGGCGTCCGCGGTCGTCCCCGGGTCGATGACCAGCGCCACCCGCTTCTTCCCGTCCTCCGCCGGGGTGTCCGCGCAGATCGCCCCGAAGTCGGGGGCGCGGCGCGGCCGGTCGGCGTCGCCGGAGTCCTCGCTCACGGCGAACCGGAAGCCCTGGACCGTACCGTCGTCCGGACGCAGGAGGGACGGCCCCTGGGTGGCGTACTCCCAGTTCTTGCCGTTGCCCTCCCAGAAGGACCAGTAGCGGTACCCGGCGGCCTGGGCGCTCCCCGCGCCGAGCAGGACGGCGGAGGCGGTGACGAGGGCGGCCAGCAGAGCGACGAGGGGGGCGCGCAGCCGGGCGGCGGCCCGTACAGGGCTTACGCCCGTTGCTTCGTCCGGCGGGGCAGGGCTCACGGCTGCTGCTTCTTCCGGCGCATGCTGAGCAGGAAACCGATGCCGGTGCCGGCGAGCAGCCCGATGCCGATCAGCCACCCCAGACTCAGCCCGCTGTCGTCGCTGTCGGTGCCGCTGGAAGGCTGCGGACCGGTCGGCGTCGGGGAGGGGAGGGCGGTGGCGGCCGGGGCGGGCCCCATCGAGTTGAGCTGCTTGACGAGGTCGACACCGCCGAAGCTGCGCGCGTCGGCGCCGGTGGCGTGCGCGGCGAGGATCAGCTGCCCGGTGGCGGCCGGACCGCCCTGCTTCGCCCAGCCCGTGGCGTTCTTCTCCAGCCAGGCCACCGACGCCTCGGCCTTGTCCGTGTGCCCGGAGGCGGCGAGCGCGACGACGGCGTCCGCGGTGTTGCCGTAGTCGGGCTGCGGGGCGGAGTCCTCGGCGCCGGGCATCGGGGCCTGCTCCAGATACGGCTGCTTCTTCAGCGTGTCCGCCAGGAAGGACGCGCCGTTCTGGGCGCTCTGCTCCGGGCTGAGGTCGTCGCCCTTCGTGCAGGAGGGGTCCTTGACCGCGTTGGACGTGCCGGAGGCGATGCCCTTGCCCATCAGGCCGAGCACGGAGGCCGCGGTGGCGTCCGTGTTGGCGGTCAGCTCGCCCTTCTTGCCCGGCTGGTAGGCGAACGCGCCGCCGTCCTTCTTCCCGCAGGCGATCGCCAGGGACTGGAGCGCGGTGTACGGGGTGCTGCCGTTCTTGGTGGTGAGCTCGTTGACCGGGACGCCGGTGCGGGCCAGGGCGCCGATGACGATGGAGGTGGAGTTCGCGTCGGACGGGCTGCCCGGGTTGTAGCCCCAGCCGCCGTCCTCGTTCTGCACGGACTTCAGCCAGTCGGCCCCGTTGTTGGCGTCCTCGCGGCGCTGGTTGATCTCGACGAGGGCCTGGACGGCGATGGCGGTGGCGTTGGTGTCCATCACCGTCGACGCGTCGCAGGGCTTGGAGGCGTCCCGGTAGGAGGTGAACGCCCCGCTGTCGCACTGCTGGCCCACCAGCCAGTCGACCGCCTGCGTCGACGGCGTGACGTACTCGATCTTCTGCGCGAGGAAGGCGAGCGACTGCCGCCACACCCCGTCATAGGTGGGGTCCGTGGTGCCGTAGAGCCCGGCCGGCAGATCCGCCGACGGAGAAGGGCTCGGTGCGGCGACCGCCACGGGGGCGGCGACGCCCAGGAGCACGGCGGTGGTCGCGAGCGCGGCTGCGCTGCGGCGTACGGTCATGGCTGGCTGGGCCTCTCCTGCGAGGGCCGGACTCCCCGGGCGCACGAGGGCACCGGGCTCCGGCCCCGTATGCCTCGACGGTGCCGGCCACCGGGGTTCCGGTGGCCCGAGCCGGTCACGCTCCGCGGAGGGCGGTCCGGCTGCCGTCGGACGGACGGGTCACGGCTGGGGCGCTGCGCCGGACGGTCTCCGGCGTCCCCCTGTACGGGCATGATGACGACCTGCCCACTCTACCGGGCCGTAGGGGAGGGGCCGGGGGCCGCACGGGGCGATGTACGTCACCGGGGTCCTGGGCCCACCCGGGCCGGGTGAGGCTCACACGGCGATGTACGACACCGGGGCCCCGCCCGGGACGGCCTCCGCGCGGCCGAGCTTCGCGAGCCGCCGCAGATGGGACTCGGCCTCCGACACGGCGATGGACCGTGGTCCGCGAGAACCCCTTCGACCGGCCGCTCGTCGCGCAGGCGCAGGCCCATCGGCCGGCTCTCGTCACGCGTAACGCCGTGATCCCGTAGTACGACGTGACAGTTGTCCGGGGCTGATCGCACGCGTTCAGACCGCCGGTTCGCCCTCCGTCTTCCGGAGTACGCCCTCCGGTGCCCGCCGCAGTGCCCGGATCGCCGGGACGCTCAGCATCACCGCCAGCAGCGCGCACGACATCACCGACGAGAAGATCAGCACCTCGTTCGCGCCGAACGCGTCCGCCGCCGGGCCCGCCAGGGCGCGGCCCAGTGGGATGACCATGATGGAGCCCGCCACGTCGTACGCCGAGACGCGGCTCAGGACCGTCAGCGGGATGTGGGACTGGACGCTCGTCGCCCACATCACGCCCCAGAACGCGAAGCCGTAGCCCGCGATCACGTGGGCGACCGCCGTGGCCGCGAAGGACCATTCCAGGGCCGGAGCCAGCGGGTTGAGCGCGAAGCAGAGCATGGCCAGGGCGCCAGCCACCAGCGGGCGGCGCGGGCGGACCCGCATGCCGATCAGGCCGCCGATGATCGTGCCCGCGCCGTCCGCCGAGGCGATCCAGCCGTACCCGCTCGCCCCGTGCTGCTCGATCATCAGCGCCGCGCCCAGCGGCAGCGCCGGGCCGAACACGAACAGGCCGTACACGGACCAGACCGCGATCACGCCCCACAGCCACTGGCGGGACCGGAACTCCTGCCAGCCCGTCGCCAGCCTCCGCCACATCGGGGCGTCGCCCTCGTCGCGCTCCGTGTGCAGCTTGCGCAGGGGGAGCAGGACCAGGGCGCTCAGCGCGTACGCCGCCGCGATGACCACGTACGAGCCCGAGACCTGCCAGTACGCGACGAGGATGCCCGCCAGGCCCGGGCCCAGCAGCGTGCTCAGTGCTTCGGAGATCCGCAGCAGCGCGTTGGCCTTCTGGATGTCCTCCGCGACCCGGGGGACCATGCTCGCCATCCCGGGCTGGAACATCGCCGTCGCGGCCCCGCTCAGCGCCATCAGCCCCATGATCTGCCACAGCGGGACGCTGTCGGAGGAGAAGAGGAGAGTCGCCAGCGTGAGCATGGCCAGCATGCGCGCCACGTCCGCGCAGATCATCATCAGCTGAGGGGTGAAGCGGTCGGCCAGCACCCCGCCGAACAGCACCAGCAGCACGATCGGGGTCATCCACGCCGCCAGCGCGTAGCCGACGCCGCTCGCCCCGTGGCCCGCCCCCAGCACCGCCGTGGTCAGGGAGACCATCAGCATGCCGTCGGCCAGCAGCGACGCGCTGCGGGCCGTGAAGAACAGCCGGAACCGGGTCGACCGCCAAGGGCTCGGCAGCGCGGCCGGCTGCTGTTGCGGGAGGGCCGTGTCGTCAACGCTCATGTCACACCTGCCGGCTTCTGCCGGTCCCTTCCTCGATGATCTCCAGCCGACGCCATGCGTCGCTCCGGTCCGGCTCGGTGGGCGGGTTCTCGACCAGTACGTAGCGGTGGGGTGCCAGGACCCCCGAACCGGCGGACGGGATGCGGGCGGTCAGTGCCCCGTGGGCCTCGGCGGGTGTCAACGGGGTTTCGCCGCAGGCGATGTACGCCGTCAGGTGCGGCTCCGCGCCGGACGCCTCGGTCACCTGCACCCGCACCGGCAGCCCGCCCACCGCCCGGCCGAGCGCCTCGCGCACGGCGTCCGGCGAGACCCAGCAGCCGTCCACCCGGAGCCAGCCGGTGCCGCGTTCGGCGGGGCGGACGCCCGTCACCTCGGCCAGTGCCTCCATCGGCACGTCCCCGGAAGCGGCCGCCTCCAGGAGCAGGACCAGCCCGGCGAGGAAACCCTCCGCCTCCTCGGGGGTGAAGAGCGAGGGGGCTGCCCACAGGGAGATGTGGAGCTGGGGCGCCGTCCGGTACGTGAAGGCGAGCATCCGGGTCGGCAGCGTCTGCGGCGGCCCCCAGGCCAGCTCCTGCTCGGCGTCGTCGCGGTCCTGCGCGTCGGTGCCCAGGAGCGGGGCGGGCAGGGCGCTCACGTCGTTGAACACCACGTCCCGGCCGAAGTGGCTGCCGCGTTCGGCGGTGACCCGGTCGATCATCTCCCACAGCCGTACGGAGTCGAACTGGCTGTGCCGGTAGGCGTTGAGCACCGCCCCCCAGGTCCGGGCGACCAGCGCGTCGAACGTCGGTACCCGGACGTCCAGGTGGAGCAGCGCGTCCTGGGACGTGGTGGTCACCGAACGGGCCACCCGGGCGTGGAACCGGTTGGCGCTCGGGACGGCGGTGACGCAGCTGTCCTGGCCCGCCCGGTGGGCCACCAGGGAGCACCAGGCGGCCATCAGCACGGTGGCCTCGGGGTGCCCGGTGCGGCGGGCCGCCCCGGCGAGGGCCCGGCCGCCCCGGCGGGAGCGGAGCGTCAGCTGCCGGGCCTCCTCGTCGGTCCCCGGCCTCCTGCCGCGCGGCTCCGCGAACATCTCCTGCGGGCCGGTGCGGAGGATCCGCTCCCAGTACCGCAGGGACGCCTCCGACTTCCGCAGCCCGGCCGGGGATGCCTCCACGGCGGCCAGGTCGACCGGGGGCAGGGAGGCGAGCCCCGGCAGCTCCTTGCCCGCCAGCAGCTCGGCGAACTCCTCGCGCAGGATGGCCATCGCGCTGCCGTCAGCCGCCGCGTGGCTGAACGCCAGTGCCACGTAGACCGGTTGTCCCGCCACGGTGAGCAGGGTGATCCGCAGCGGGAACTCCCGATCCAGCGCGAAGCGCCCGGACCGCGCCGCCCGTGCCACCGACTCCGCGTACCCCGCAGCGTCGTCGGGGAGTTCGGTGTGGTCGAGGACGGTCACCGTGAACGTGCCCTCCGCCGCAACGACTTGGTCGACCGGTGCCGAGCCTGCCGGGTGCGGGAAGGTGGTGCGCAGCCCCTCGTGCCGTACGGCCAGGGCGCGCAGGGCGTCGGTGACGGCCACCACGGTGGTGCCCTCGGGGACGGGCCACACATCGTGGATGTTGATGTGGGTGGGGTCGTCCCGCAGGATGCAGCGGATCATGTTGGCCTGGCCCATGGTGAGGGGGCCGCGGCGCTCGTCACCGCCCGCGTAGGCGACGGTGACCGTGGTCGTGGTGGTGGGGTGCGGGAGGTTCGGGTGCATGGTGTCCTTGCCGACGGCGGGGGTCATCGGATAACGGCCGGGCCCGTTCCGGCGCTCGCACGCGTCAGGGCCTCCCAGTGGTCCATCAGGTGCGCGAAGTCGGCCATGTCGTCGCGGGCCTCGTCCAGGAGGCGGGGGCGGCGCTCGGCGATCGTGTCCGCGACCCTCGTGTAGCGGCCGCCGAGCCGGCGGTAGGCCCCGTCGATGACGTCGAGTCGGCGGACGACTTCCGTACGGTCGAGATCGATGCTGTCCCGGACGAAACCGGCCACCACGGACGCCCTGATGTGGCCCTCGTCGTCGAGCAGCGTGTCACCTGCGGCCGTCGTCCTCGCGTAAACGGTGTTCAGATACGCCGTCGCGAGAAGGAACTTGGCGAACCGGACCTGGTAGGCGAGGAACCCTGTGTCCGTACGCCGCTCCTGCGTATGGAAGTTCACGATGTGCCGGTTGTGCTGGAGGCCGGGCAGCCGGGCGTTGTGGACGAGGTGGAGCAGGAAGTAGTCGGTGCCGATGGTGTCGCGCGCCGGCGGCAACGGAACCCTGCTGTAGACCTCGTGGTCGAAGCCGACGTTGCACATGTCGACCTGGGTCGGGCTGATGGGGGCGAGTGCGGTGCGGTCGCCGTCGAACGTCCCGGCCCCCGCACCCCGGAACGACGCGTCGATCAGGTGCCGGCGCCAGATCTCCGGGTAGCCCCCGGGAAGCGACAGCCCGACCAGGTCGTCGTACGTGCCCGGGTCCTGGTCGCGGATCTCCGCCACGTCCACCGACATCTCGCCCACGAAGGAGCCGCCCGCCACCGCCACCCGTCGTTCGCCCGAGCCCGGAGGCAGCTTGCTCCTCGTCGCCGAGTTCCGCACGTCCTCCGCCCGTTGGCCCAGGTAGGTGAGCTCCTGGTGGAGGGGGAAGACCGGTTCGCCGTCGACGTACTGGTAGCGGCTGTCGGAGTCCCGGCGGTGCACGGAGGTGCAGCCGAGGGCCTGGGCGATGAGGAACGCCCGGTTGGTGCAGGCTCCGTAGGAGACCCGGGACGGCAGCATCAGCTCCAGCAGCCGGTCCGCCGAGGCCGAGGCCGAGGCTTCGCCGGATCGGTCCAGCACCTCGCGCAGGAAGGCCCGCTGCTCGTCCTCATCCAGGTGGTGGACGGTCACCCCGGGCGACGCGGGCAGCGCGGCTACCGCCTTCCGGTGCTCGGCGAGCACCGGGGCGGGTGAGGAGTCCAGGATCAGAAGGTGTATCTCCGACCCGAACTCCCTCGCGCCGTAAGCCGCTTCGTCGGCGATGGCCGTGATCGTCCCGGTGCACGCCCGGTGCGTGGGCAGGGTCAGGCAGACGCGGCGCACGAAGGCTCCCCGCTCCGCGCGGCGGGTGCGGTGGTTTCGCCGTTCCCGGCGTCCTCGACCGGGTCCTGCCAGGAGGCCAGCCCCAGCAGCCGGCTGCCCAGCGGGTTCAGCTCGGCCGTCGGGTAGCGCTGGGACTCGTGCAGCACCGGGTCGCCGACCAGGGTGCGGTTCCAGCGCGGGGTGCGCAGATGACGCCAGGACTCCACCCGGGACTTCCGCAGCCGCTCGTGCTCCTCCAGTGCGGGCATCATCGACAGGTACTGCACGGCCCGCACCCCGTTCTCGGAGAGGTTGCGCGCCACTCCGTGGGCCAGCAGACCGTTCCAGATGAGCAGGTCACCGGGGCGCAGATCCGGCCGTACGACGGGGAGTTCGTTCCGGTCGACGGCGGGGCGCAACGGGTCCCGGTCCGCGGGCTGGGCGACCTTCCAGGCGTCGAACTGCCGGAACAGTTCCGGGCAGCATTGGAAGCCGCCCGTCTCCGGCCGGGTGTCGTTGAGCGCGATGATGCCCTGCACCCGCTGCGGCGGCACGGCGAGCGTGGTGTCGATGTCCCAGTGCAGCTCGATGTCGAAGCCCCGGTCCGTCGGCTCGATCAGCGCACGGTCCCGGTTGCCCCGGTTGGGCGGGTTGAGGTTGAGCCGGTCCAGGGTGACCCACAGCTCCTCGCAGTCCCACACGTCGACGAACGCGTCGTACACCCGCTGCTACTGCCGGTTGTCCCAGAGGAGTTGGTGGTGGTACGCCTCCACGAAGCCGTAGATGTGCAGTTGCTGGTCCAGCTCCGAGCGCAGCGGCCGGTCCTCGTACCAGCTCTCCGGTCGTTCCGGGTCCAGGCCCTGGAACTCCCAGGTGAAGTCCAGCAGTCGGCGGGCCGTCGCCGCCGGTATCGCCTCGCGGACGATGACGTAGCCGTACGTCTGCCAGTGGGCGAAGTCCTCCTCGGACAGCACCCGCAGCGGGCGCGACTTGTCCAGCTCCCGCAGGGCTGTCTGCGCGAGGTAGGCCTCGCCGTCCGCGCTGAAGTACGGGATGTCCGACGCCGCGCGGTGCAGGCGGGGCCGACGGCGAGGGGCGGGGGTGGTCATGAGGTTCATGGCAGGTTCTTCTCCTCGGCCGGCCGCGCGGCGACCCCGGGGGAGCGGGGTCGCCGCGGTCGGCGGGACGGATGGCAGCGCCGTGGTGCGAGGAGCCGTGACCACGTCGATCAGCAGGATTGGTCCAGACCGCCCGGACTGTCAAGTGCCGGTTACATATGGGCATATGGCATGCCGTCCCGCGCTCGGTGGCCATGGAAGTGATACCTGGTGTTCGGTTTTTTTGGTCTAGACAACAAGCGAGCGACGGGCCTAGTGTCCAGGGGCATGGTCGTGTTCGTGACGGCCTGTCAACCCGCTTTTCAGAAAGACGCGGTTTCATGAACACATCCAGCATCACCGCCCTGCCGGACATCGAGCTGAAGAGCCCCGGTGCCGGGCTGATCACGCTGGACCCGGTCCGCACCGCCCTGCTGCGGGGTCTGGACGACCTGCTGACCGGTCTGGCCGCGCGGCTCTCCGCCCCCGAGGTCGTGGGGCCGCCGCTGCTCTCCGTCGAGGGGCTGGCGCGGCTGGACTTCTTCCGCAACTTCCCCCATCTCGGCGTATCCGCAGGCCGGTTCGGCCCGGACGTGCTGGACGGCCTGGCCTCCGGCGGTTCGCCCCAGGACCTTCCGCTCGACCCGACCGGCCATGTACTGCCGTCCGCCACCTGCTACGGCCTGCTGCTCTCCCTGGAGGGCGAGGACGTCGGCGAGGACGGGCTGCGGCTCTCGGCGGCAGGCCGCTGCTTCCGCAACGAGACCCACTACGACGGCCTGCGCCGCCTCTGGGGGTTCCATATGCGTGAGGTGCTCTACCTCGGCACCAAGGACGGAGCCTCCGAACACCAGGCGCGCGGCGGGGAGTTCGTCCAGGAGGTGGCCGGGCGGCTCGGCCTGGCCCTGACCCGGGCGGCGGCCGACGACCCGTTCTACGACAACGGGGGGTCCCGGGCCCGGCTGATGGCGCTGGACCCGGTCAAGTACGAGTACAGCGCCCCCGACGGCACGGCCATCGCCTCCGTCAACCGGCACCGCAACTTCTTCGGTGAGCGGCTCGGCATCCGGGCCGGCTCCCACGGCCCCGCGTACAGCTCCTGCGTGGCCTTCGGTGTCGAGCGCTGGGTGCACGCGATGATCCTCGCCCACGGCACGGCCGAGCAGGCGCTGGAGCGGCTCCGGGCCGTCGCCGCCACCGGTTCCTGATCTCCACCGCACCCCGTCTGTCGGGCACCGGAACGGTTCAGTACCAGAACAGCAAGAGGAGCGTTTCCCCCATGGACCAGGTCTCAGCGTGGCTCCACGAGAAGAACCCCGGCCTCGACGGCCCGATCGGCGTGGACGAGGACCTCATCGAGGCCCGCCTCATCGACTCGATGGACTTCCTGGAGTTCGTCGATCTGCTGGAGGAGATCTCGGGCAGCAGCATCGATCTGCAGGAGGTCACCATCGACGACTTCCGCACCCTCGCCCGCGTCAAGGAGCGCTTCCTCGACCCCGCCGGCCACGCGGAGGTCCCGGCCGGGTGAGCGCGGGCCCCGGCCGGGTGGGCGTGGAGCCTGCCGCTGCGTACGGGGAGGGTGCCGCCGCCGTCGCGCTCGTCGCCACCACCGCCGAGGTGCTGGCCCACCCCGAGCTGGACGAGGGCCTGCTCGCGCCGTGGGAGCGGCGCCGGCTCGCGGGCATCCGGGTGCCCACCCGGCGCGACGACGTGCTGGCGGCCCGGCTGCTGCTGCGGCTGTGCGCCTCCCGGGCCACCGGGCTGTCGCCCCGGGACGTCGGGCCCGCCCAGCGCTGCCCCGGATGCGGGCGGGACGGGCACGGCCGGCCGTACCTCCCGGACCACCCCGGCGTCGGCGTCAGCTACAGCCATGCCGACGGACTCGCCGCGGCGGCGGTCGGGCCGGGCCCGGTCGGAATCGATGTGGAGCCCCTGACGCGTCGGCCGGGGCCCGTCTCCGTACTGCGGAGGCTGCTGCCGCACGACGAGGTGGACGCCGCCGGCGCCGAGCCGGATCCCGGTCCGGCGCTGCTGCGCTTGTGGGTCCGGCGGGAGGCGTTGTTCAAGGCCGGGCGGGACGATGTCCGGCTGGCCGAGTGGACGGACCGGCGCCGCGCGGCCGTCGTCGCGCTCGCCGGAGCGGACGGAGCCCGCAGGGCACTCAGCCCCGCTCCGTCTCCGTCTGCCGCCCAGGCTCCGCCGTCAGGTCGATGAGGCGGCAGACCGTCTCGATGTCGATCTTCACCTGGGCGATCGACGCCCGTCCCGACAGCCAGGTGATCAGCGCCGAGTGCCAGGTGTGCTCGATGACCCGGACCGCCGAGAGCTGCTCCGGCGTCGGGTGCTCCAGCCCCATCGCGTCCAGGATGATCGCCGTGGTGAGCCGGGAGACCGTGTCCACCTCGGGGCTCACACTGCGGTCCGCGAAGGTGAGGGCACGGACCATGGCGTCCGCGAGGTGCGGTTCGCGTTGCAGGGCGCGGAAGGCGCGCATCAGGGTCTCCGCCACCCGCTGGGCCGCGTCCTCGCCGGCCGGCGGGCGCTTGCGGAGCGTGGTGTGCAGGTGCTGGAGCTGGTCCTGCATGGTCGCGACCAGCAGATGGATCTTGGACGGGAAGTAGCGGTAGAGGGTGCCCAGCGCGACCCCGGCGGCCTCGGCCACCTCCCGCATCTGCACCGCCTCGAACCCGCCCCGGCCGGCCAGCTGGGCGCTGGCGTGCAGGATGCGGCGGCGACGGGCTTCCTGGCGCTCGGTCAGCGCAGGCGCTGCCGGTCGGGCGTCCGCGGTCATGCTGTCCCCGTTCCACGATCCACGATCCATGGCTTGATCCACCCGGACGGGCGAAGCGGGCCGTCCGGGCGCGCACAGCATGCCAGGGCGTCCGTCGTGGCGCGAATCACCTGATCCGCCCGTTCCGCAGACGCTACCTGCCGGTAGATTCGACGCACGTCGAGCGATCAAGTATGAAACTTGTTCTAGCAAGTCTGAAACTTGTTCTAGATTAGCGCGACCGGTTACGCTCCGGCGAACACGCAGTCAGAAGGGGGCCGAGTGTGACCGCTGAGGCCATAGAGACAGGCCCCCGCACGGGCGACGGCAGCACCGCCGGGACCGGTGACCGGCCGTTGCGCATCGCACTCCTCACGTACAAGGGCAATCCGTTCTGCGGCGGCCAGGGTGTGTACGTTCGCCACCTCGGGCGGGAACTCGCGCGGCTCGGGCACAGCGTCGAGGTCATCGGCGCCCAGCCCTACCCGGTGCTCGACGAGGGCGTCCCGCTGACCGAGCTGCCCAGCCTCGACCTCTACCGGCAGCCCGACCCCTTCCGCACCCCGAAGCGCGGCGAGTACCGCGACTGGATCGACCTCGCCGAGGTCGCCACCATGTGGACCGGCGGCTTCCCCGAACCGCTCACCTTCAGCCTGCGCGCCCGCCGCCACCTGCTCTCCCGGCGCGGCCAGTTCGACGTCGTCCACGACAACCAGACCCTCGGGTACGGGCTCCTCGGCGACCTCGGGGCCCCGCTGGTGACGACGATCCACCACCCGATCACCGTGGACCGCAGGCTCGACCTGGCCGCCGCTGTCGGCCGCCGCCGACGCGCCTCCGTACGCCGCTGGTACGCCTTCACCCGGATGCAGAAGCGGGTCGCCCGCAAGCTGGACACCGTCCTCACCGTCTCCGGCTCCTCCCGCGACGAGATCGTCGAGGACCTCGGCGTACGCGAGGACCGGATCAGCGTCGTCCACATCGGAGCCGACACCGACCTGTGGTCGCCCGACCCCTCCGTCCCCGAGGTCCCGGGCCGCATCGTCACCACCTCCAGCGCCGACGTCCCCCTCAAGGGGCTCGTCCACCTCGTCGACGCGCTCGCCAAGCTCCGCACCGAGAACCCCGCCGCCCACCTCGTCGTCGTCGGCAAGCGCGCCGAGGACGGGCCGGTCGCCCGCGCGATCGAGCGGCACGGGCTCGCGGACGCCGTCGAGTTCGTCAAGGGCATCAGCGACGCCGAGCTGGTCGACCTGGTGCGCAGCGCCCAGGTCTCCTGCGTGCCCTCGCTGTACGAGGGGTTCTCGCTGCCCGCCGCCGAGGCCATGGCCACCGGCACCCCGCTCGTCGCCACCACCGGCGGCGCGATCCCCGAGGTCTCCGGCCGCGACGGGGAGACCTGCCTCGCGGTGGAGCCGGGCGACGCGGACGCGCTGGCCGGGGCGCTGGCCCGGCTGCTGGCCGACCCGGAGCTGCGCGCCCGGCTCGGCGCGGCGGGCCGCGACCGGGTGCTGGCCAACTTCACCTGGGCCCGCGCCGCCGCCGGAACGGCCGAGCTGTACCGTCAGGCGATCGCTGCCCGCGGAGTCCGCAGGTGACCGCCGACCCCCGGGCGGCCGCGCGCCCCCGGGCCGCCGCGGACCCGCTCGTCGCAACCCGTACCTCCGACCTCGAAGGCAGGCCCTCGTGCTGACCGTCGACTTCACCCGCTTCCCGCTCGCCGCCGGCGACCGAGTGCTCGACCTGGGCTGCGGTGCCGGCCGGCATGCCTTCGAGTGTTATCGGCGCGGGGCGCAGGTCGTCGCCCTCGACCAGAACGGCGAGGAGATCCGCGAGGTCGCCAAGTGGTTCGCCGCGATGAAGGAGGCCGGCGAGGCCCCGGAGGGCGCCACCGCCACCGCGATGGAGGGCGACGCCCTCAACCTGCCCTTCCCCGACGACTCCTTCGACGTCGTGATCATCTCCGAGGTCATGGAGCACATCCCGGACGACAAGGGCGTCCTCGCCGAGATGGTCCGGGTGCTCAAGCCGGGCGGCCGGATAGCGATCACCGTCCCGCGCTACGGCCCCGAGAAGATCTGCTGGACGCTCTCCGACGCGTACCACGAGGTCGAGGGCGGCCACATCCGCATCTACAAGGCCGACCAGCTCCTCGCCCGGATCCGCGAGGCCGGGCTCAAGCCGTACGGCACCCACCACGCGCACGCCCTGCACTCGCCGTACTGGTGGCTCAAGTGCGCCTTCGGCGTCGACAACGACAAGGCGCTGCCGGTGCGGGCGTACCACAAGCTGCTGGTCTGGGACATCATGAAGAAGCCGCTGGCGACCCGGGTCGCCGAGCAGCTCCTCAACCCGGTCGTCGGCAAGAGTTTCGTCGCGTACGCCACCAAGCCGCACCTTCCGAAGGCCGAGGCGTGAGCACCCCCGAACAGACCGAACACCTCGTCCTGCCCGGTGTCCTGACGGCGTCCCAGGCCGCCGAGACGGTCGCCGCGATCGCCGCCGTACAGCGGGAGGACGGGGCGCTGCCCTGGTTCCGGGGGCACCACCTCGACCCGTGGGACCACACCGAGGCCGCGATGGCCCTGGACGCGGCCGGCGAGCACGAGGCCGCCGCCCGCGCCTACGAGTGGCTCGCCCGCCACCAGAACGCCGACGGCTCCTGGTACGCCGCCTACCACGACGGCGATCCGCAGCAGCCGACGGACCGGAGTCTGGAGAGCAACTTCTGCGCGTACGTGGCCGTCGGCGTCTGGCACCACTACCTCGCCACCGGCGACGACGCGTTCGTCGACCGGATGTGGCCCACGGTCTACGCGGCGGTCGAGTTCGTGCTCCGGCTCCAGCAGCCCGGCGGCCAGATCGGCTGGAAGCGGGAGCCCGACGGCACCCCGGTGAACGACGCGCTGCTGACCGGCTCCTCCTCGATCCACCAGGCGCTGCGCTGTGCGCTCGCCATCGCCGAGCGCCGCGAGGAGCCGCAGCCCGACTGGGAGTTGGCGACCGGGGCGCTGGCGCACGCGATCCGCAGCCATCCCGAGCGCTTCCTCGACAAGAACCGCTACTCGATGGACTGGTACTACCCGGTCCTCGGCGGCGCGGTCACCGGCGCCGAGGCCACCGCCCGCATCCAGGAGGGCTGGGACCGCTTCGTCGTCCCCGGTCTCGGGGTGCGCTGCGTGCTGCCCAACCCCTGGGTGACCGGCGGTGAGAGCTGCGAACTCGCCCTGGCGCTCTGGGCGACGGGCGAGTCGGACCGGGCCCTGGAGATCCTCCAGTCCATCCAGCACCTGCGCGCCGAGGACGGGCTGTACTGGACGGGGTACGTCTTCGAGGGCAACAAGGCCGTCTGGCCCGAGGAGTTGACCACCTGGACGGCGGGCTCCCTGCTGCTCGCGGTGGCCGCGCTCGGAGGGGACGAGGCGACCACCGCGGTCTTCGGGGGCGAGCGGCTGCCGGTCGGCCTGGACCCGGACTGCTGCTGAACACCGCCAGGAGCGGGGCCGGTTCAGCGACGGAGCCGGCCCGCCACGGCGTGCCCGATGAAGAGGTAGACCGCGGCCGCGAGACCGTAACCGGCGACGACGTTCGCCCATGTCCGGTCGAACGTGAACAGGTCGTACGACCAGCCGGCCAGCCAGCGGGCCGAGTCGTGCACCCACTGCACGAAGTCGTTGCCCCGGTTGGCGTCCAGCAGGTACATCAGGATCCAGAGGATGATGATGAAGGCCAAGACGTCGGCCACGACGGCAATGACGCGTGCCGCTGAGCTGCTTCCTGAACGGGTTCTGGGAGACATGGAACTCTGGTTGCCGCTTTACGCACGGTGAAACCCGGAAGGCCCGCACGGAGTGGCGACCCTTGGGGGAGCGGGCGAGTGTGAGCAGGAGTGCCGAGGTCCGTCACTCTCGGTCAGGAGGCTCCGCCGTGCACCTTCCGTACCGACAGCATCAAGAACGCGGGCAGGGACGCGGGCGCCGAGGTGACGGACAAGGTCCCCTCGACCTCGCTGCTCACCGGATAGCGACCCTGGCTGGTGGCTGGTGGCTGGTGGCTGGTGGCTGGTGGCTGGTGGCCGGCGCCGGCCGGACGGCAGCGGTCGGAAATCGGGAAGATCACCCCGGGGTCCGCCGGTTAGGGTGCCGCATGACGTCTCTCTCCCACGACCGCTACTGCGACGAGATCCTGGCCCAGACCGACGCCCTGCGCGCGGTGCTGACCGGTGCCGATCTCGGCGTGACCGTACCCACCTGCCCCGACTGGACGCTGCGCGAGCTCGCGGTGCATGTCGGCGGCGCCCACCGCTGGGTCGGCGAGACAGTCCGCACCCGGGCCACCGAGGAGGTCCCGGAGGACAAGGTGCCCGGCCTGGAGGGGCCGGACGGCGCGGACCCGGCCGCGCTGGACGCCTGGCTCGCCGAAGGCGCGGCCGCCACCGTGGCCGCGCTGCGGGAGGCCGGGCCGGACGCCGAGGTGTGGACCTGGGTGACGGAGCAGCGCACGGCCTTCTGGGCGCGCCGCATGACGCACGAGACGGCCGTGCACCGGGCGGACGCGGCGCTCGCCGCCCGCGCCCCGTACGAGGTCGACGCGGAGGTGGCCGCCGACACCATCGAGGAATGGCTCGGCATCGTCGCCCTGGCCCAGGAGGAAGGCGATCCGGAGGCGGCCGAACTGCGGGGCGGCGGGCGCTCGTTGCATCTGCACGCCACCGACGTGCCCGGTGCGGAGTGGCTGATCGAGTTCGGCGACGACCGCTTCACCTGGCGGCACGCGCACGAGAAGGCCACGGTCGCGCTGCGCGGCACGCTCACCGATCTGATGCTCGTCTTCAACCGCCGCCTGAAGCCCACCGACCCGCGCGTGGAGGTACTGGGCGACGCGGCACTGCTGGACTTCTGGCTGGACCGGTCCTCGTTCGGCTGAGCACCCTGTCGATCGGCCCCGCCCAGGAGTTGAGTTCCGCAGCCGAGCATCGCCTTCACCTGCCACAGCCCCCTCGGCCACATCGTCGCAGACGTGTTCTTCGGGCCCTCCGCCCCCAGCAGCACCGCCAGCGAGGCGCGCAGGTCGTACGGATGGGAGTGGAAGCGGCCCGCCAGCTCGACCGGCCCCTGCCGCGCCAACGCCTGCCGACGGCGATCCAGGTCAGTGGTGTGAAGACGTCCGAGCCCCAGGCCTCCGCCGTCCACACCGAGTCGTAGCCGAGCCGCTCCGCCTCCCGGACCAGGGCGAGCTGGCCGGGCTCCGGGCCGCGGCCCCAGTACCCGAGCGCGAGTCCGAGCCGCATACCGTTCCCTCCAGCAATGGCTGACAGTACGTCAAATGTGGGCGGTGCGGGTGGGGCTGTACGACAACGGCCCCCCGCCCGGAAGGGCGAGGGGCCGCGGTGTGTGCGTCAGGATCAGCCGCGCTGGATGCCCGTGGTGTCCTGGAGGACACCACGACGGCCGTCCTGCGTCTGGGCGATCAGGCTCTGGCCGCGCTGCTCCACCGCGAGGTACCAGGTGCCCGGCGCCAGCTCGGCGATCGGGTTCGGCGAACCGTCCTCGCCGTACAGTGGGCGCGCCACCGGAACGGCGAACCAGAACGGGGTGAAGTCACCCGCCGGGGCCGCGCCGCCCGGCGCGGGCTGCTGGGCCTGGGCCTGCGGCGCCTGGTCGGCCGGGGCGGGCTGGCCCTGCTGGGGCGCGCCCGGGTAGCCGTAACCCTGGCTCGGCTGGGCGCCGTACGGCGCCTGCTGGCCGCCCGGGTAGCCGTAGCCCTGGCCGGGCTGGGCACCGTACGGCGGCTGGCCGCCCTGCACACCCTGCGCCGGGCTCGCCGGGCTGAGGAGCGGGGCCTTGAGGAAGGGCACCAGCGGTCCGGCGATCGCGGCGCCGGCGAGCACGATGGTGGCGAGCAGGCCGAGGATCATACCGGCCCCGGCGTTGCTGATGTCGAGGATCGTCCAGAAGGCGGTCCACAGCGCGAAGACGGCGAGCGCCACGCCGAACTGGCCGAGGTCCAGCCCGGCGACCTTGCGGCCCGGCAGCGCACGGCTGACGATCACCAGCGCCGCCGCGATGACGCCGGCGAGGTAGACGCTCATCAGGATGCCGAGCGCGTCCCAGGCGTTCGGGCTGTCGAACCGGGAGCAGTCGACGCCCTGCGGGCAGTCGTAGCTGGAGAAGTCGAGGAAAGAGGCGATGAACAGCACGACCGCTGCTCCGATCACCACGCCGTCGCCTCGTGTGAGGGATCGGATATTCACGTGAAGGTCCTTAGTCGGTCGTCTCGTCGGGGCGGTCGTCGCTGCCGCCGGTGCGGCTCGAAGCTCGGGAGCGGCTCCCCATCGTACGGATGAATCTATCGTCTGCCCGGGCGGGTTGCTCCGGAGCCCGGGCCATGAGCGGGTATCCCCCCAATATCACCGCACAACTACCCCTGCAGGTAGCTGGTAATGCCGTCGGCCAGTCCCTGGGCCGCCTTCTGCCGCCAGCTCGCACTGGTGAGCAGTGCGGCATCCTTCGGATCACGCATATTGCCGCATTCGACGAACACTTTGGGCACGGTCGACAGATTCAGTCCACCGAGATCATCCCGGGTGTCCAGGCCGGTAGGTCCGCCGATGTAATTGGAAGGCGCGCTTCCGGTCGTGCGGGCGAAGTGTCCCGCGATCCTCGCGCCGAGATCGGCGGAACTCTTCACGATCTCCGAGGTGTCCGCCCCGCCGCCCTTGACCTCGGCGGGCAGGATCACATGGAAGCCCCGGTTGCCCACCGCGGATCCGTCGGCGTGCACCGAGACCACCGCGTCGGCCTCCGCCTCGTTCCCGATCCGGGCCCGCTCGTCGATGCACGGCCCGAACGGCCGGTCCGCGTCGTGCGTCAGCCGGACCCGGGCACCCTCGGCCTCCAGCAGCGCCCGCAGCCGGTGGGAGACGTCGAGGGTGAACCGGGCCTCCGCGTAACCGTCGTTCGTGGCCGTACCCGTCGTATCGCACTCCTTGCGGCCGGTGCCGATATCGACCTGCTGGTTGATCTCCCGGGTGTGGTCGCGGTTACCCGGATTGTGCCCCGGGTCGATCACCACGGTCCGGCCGGTCAGCGCGCCCTTCGGCAGCGGCTTCGCGGAAGCGGTCGGCTCCGGCTGTTTCCCGGCCGGCGTGGGGGCCGCCGAGGTGGTGGCGTTCGCGCCGGGCCGGGGCGAGGCCGCACCGGTCTCGCCGGGTTCCGGACCGCCACCGCATCCGGCGGCGGTCAGGCATACGGCGGCCAGCGCCGCGGCCACGGGCAGGGGCCGGGCACGGCGGGTGGGGGGAGGGCTGTCGTCGTACGGCACGCGGCGATGCTATCCACCCGGCCGTCCGGGCGGCCCGCTGCCCGCGCCCCGGCCCCGAACCGCTCGGATGCCCGGTGCCGTACGGCTCAGATCCCGGCGTCCGTGCGGCGCAGCACACGCAGCGAGTCCGTCACCGACACCTCCGTGAACGCCCCGGAGACCAGCGCCCGCCGGTAGATCCGGTACGGGGCCTGCCCGCCGTCGGCCGGGTCGGGGAACACGTCGTGGATCACCAGCAGTCCGCCCTCGACGACATGCGGGGCCCAGCCCTCGTAGTCGGCGTTCGCGTGCTCGTCGGTGTGCCCGCCGTCGATGAAGACGAGCCCGAGCGGTCCGCTCCACACGGCGGCGACCTGCGGGGAACGCCCGACCAGCGCCACCACGTGGTCCTCCAGGCCGGCCCGGCGCAGAGTGCGGCGGAAGGTCGGGAGCGTGTCCATCAGCCCGACCTCCGGGTCCACCACGCTCGGGTCGTGGTACTCCCAGCCCGGCTGCTGCTCCTCGCTGCCCCGGTGGTGGTCCACGGTGAGCGCGGTCACCCCGGCTCCCCGCGCCGCGTCCGCGAGGAGGATGGCGGAGCGCCCGCAGTACGTGCCGACCTCCAGCAGCGGCAGCCCGAGCGCGCCGGCCTCGCTGGCGGCGGCGTACAGCGCGAGGCCCTCGTGGACCGGCATGAAGCCCTTGGCGGTCTCGAACGCGGCGAGGATCTCCGGCCCGGGGCCGGAGGGTCCGGTCGGTGCGGCGGGTCCGGCGGCGGACGCGGAAGCGGAAGCGGCGGCGGACTCGGCGGTCACGGGGTTCCTCCAGGTGGGGCGGGACGGCTCACGGGCCGGTCGACGGCGACCCATCGTGCCGTACGGCCCGGCCGACGGCCTCGGCGGGGGCCGTGGCGGCGACCGGGGCGTCGGCGGGGGCGGGGCCCGGTCCGGTGCCCGCGCTGCTCGCCAGGAGCACCGGATGTGCGGAGGGCCGCTGCGCGGGCAGGAACGCCGCCAGCACCAGGCCGATCAGCACCGCGCCCGTGGCGATCAGGAACGAGATCCGGAATCCCTCCATGGACGGCACCTCGACCGAGCCCATCGTCACGGAGGTGTTGGCCAGCACCATGCCGATGACGGCGCTCGACACCGAGGTGCCGATGGACCGCATCAGGGTGTTCAGGCCGTTGGCCGCGCCGGTCTCCGACGGGTCGACGGCGCCGATGATCAGAGCGGGCAGCGAGGAGTAGGCGAGGCCGATGCCCGCGCCGAGCACCACCGCGATCAGCACGGTCTGCCAGGCGGCGGAGAGCAGGCCGAGCCCGGCCCCGTAACCGATCGCGATGACCAGCATGCCGAGCATCAGCGTGGTCCTGGGGCCGCGGCGGGCCGAGATCCGGGCGTACAGCGGGGCGACGAACATCATCGTCACGCCCAGCGGGGCCACGCAGAGGCCGGCGACCACCATGGACTGCCCGAGGCCGTAACCGGTCGACGTGGGCAGCTGGAGCAGTTGCGGCAGGACCAGGGAGACCGCGTAGAAGGCGACCCCGATCATGATCGAGGCGAGGTTGGTGAGCAGCACCTCGCGGCGGGCGGTGGTGCGCAGGTCGACCAGCGGAGCCGGGGTGCGCAGTTCGAACAGGCCCCACAGCACCAGGGTGGCCACGGATGCGGCGAGCAGCCCCAGGGTCGGCGCCGAGGTCCAGCCCCAGTCGCTGCCCTTGGTGACCGGCAGGAGAAGGAGGACCAGGCCGAGCGAGAGTCCGAGGGCGCCGAGGAGGTCGAAGGAGCCGGGTGCGCGCAGCGGGGGTTCGGGGACGAGCGCGTACGTGAGCGCCATCGCGAGCAGGCCGAGCCCGGCGGACCCGAGGAACAGGGCGTGCCAGTCGGCGTGCTGGGCGACCAGTGCGGCGACGGGCAGCGCGAGCCCGCCGCCCACGCCGATGGAGGAGCTCATCAGCGCCATCGCCGAGCCGAGCCTCTCGCGCGGCAGTTCGTCGCGCATGATCCCGATGCCGAGCGGGATGGCGCCCATGGCGAAGCCCTGGAGCGCGCGGCCGGTGATCATCACGATCAGGTTGTCGGTGGAGGCGCAGATCAGTGAGCCGATCACCATCACGGCCAGCGAGGCGAGCAGCATCCGGCGCTTGCCGTACAGGTCACCGAGGCGGCCCATGATCGGGGTCGAGACGGCGCCCGCGAGCAGGGTGGCGGTCATCACCCAGGTGGCATCGGCCGGGGTGGTGTCCAGTAGGACCGGCAGGTCCTTGATGACCGGGACGAGGAGGGTCTGCATGACCGCGACGGTGATGCCCGCGAACGCGAGGACGGGCACGATGCCGCCGGAACGCCGCGCCTTCGGCGGCTCGGGAAGCTCCTGTGCGTGCCGTATCCGTCGCGTCCGTCGCATGCGTGGGGCCTCCCGGGCAGCCTTCGGTCACCCGGGCTCCCCCCAAGTGTGTGCAGGGTGAACGCTTCTGGGTGGCGCTTCTATTCCGGCCCGGCCCGGCACTCCGGTCCGGGCTCCGCATTCCGGCTTCCGGGCCGGATCCGCCCGTCTCCTGACCTTCCGTCGGGTGGGAACGTGTTCTACTCTTGCGCCGTTCCAGTGGCTGCGACCGCCGGAGACGCGCATGGGCAGGGGCACGGGCAGGGGCACGGCTGTCGGTACCGGCATCGGGATCACCGAGGAGCACCGTGCGCCGGCGCACTCCGTTCGGGGGTGCCTGGCCCGCGCCGCACCCCCCGGTGAGGTGCGCGGACTCCTCGACGCGGGGAGCCCGGCCGCCGCCGGGGCCAAGAACTACCGGCACTCGGTCGACAACCCGTACGCCCAGTTCCAGCACCCGTACACGGTCGAGGAGGTCCTCGCCGCCCGTACCGTCCACCGCCCCCTCACCAAGCTCCAGCGCTCGCCCACCTCCGACGGTGCGGCGGCGGCCGTTGTGGCCGAACGGTTCGCCGAGCGGCACGGTCTGGGAGAGCGGGCCGTGGAGATCGCCGCCCAGGCCCTGACCACCGACACCGAGGCGTCGTTCGCCTCCGGCAGTTGCATCGACGCGGTCGGCGCCCCGATGTCGATGGCCGCCGCCGAGCAGGTGTACGCCGCGGCGGGCCTGGGACCCGACGACCTCGACGTCATCGAGCTGCACGACTGCTTCTCCGTCAACGAACTCCTCACCTACGAGGCGCTGGGACTGTGCGGCGAGGGGGAGTCCGGAAAGCTCGTCGAGTCCGGGGCCACGACCTACGGCGGCCGCTGGGTGGTGAACCCGTCCGGCGGGCTGATCTCCCGGGGCCATCCGTTGGGCGCCACCGGCATCGCCCAGGCCGCCGAGCTGACCTGGCACCTGCGCGGCGAGGCCGGAGTCCGCCAGGTCCCCGGCGCCCGGACCGCCCTCGCCCACAACATCGGCCTCGGAGGGGCGGCGGTGGTCACGCTGCTGCGGCGCGGCTGAACCGTGCCGCGCCACGGCATCAGCCCTCCGCGTCCCGGTCGTCCTCGGTACTGGTCGTACGGGCGGCGGCCGCGCGGCGCAGATGGCGGTGGCGGGGGGCCGGCTGGCTGCTCAACTCCTCACCGACCATGACCCGCACGGCGTCGCGCATGCCGTGCAGCCCCTCGCTGCGCCTGGGGCCGCCGCCGGGATCGGTGCGCAGCTCCCTGAGCAGGGACCAGCAGAGGAAGAGCATCACCACGACGAAGGGCAGCGCCACCAGGATCGTCGCGCTCTGGAGCGACTCCAGCCCGCCCGCCACCAGCAGGGCCGCCGCCACCGACGCCATCAGGAGCCCCCAGGTGACGACGAGCCAGCGCCGCGGGTGCAGGGCGCCCCTGCTGGTCAGCGAACCCATGACCAGGGAGGCGGAGTCCGCGCTCGTGACGAAGTACATCATGATCAGGATCATCGCGGTCCAGGACGTCACCGCGCTGAACGGCAGGCCGTCGAGCATCGCGAACAGCGTCGCCTCCGTCCCCTCCTTCGCCTTCTCGGCCATGTCGACGACGCCCGTTTCGGCGAGACGGATTCCGGTTCCGCCGAGCACCACGAACCACAGGGCGGTCGCCCCGCTCGGTACGAGCAGCACGGCGAGGAGGAACTCGCGGATCGTGCGGCCCCGGGAGATGCGTGCGAGGAAGGTGCCGACGAAGGGGGCCCAGGACAGCCACCAGGCCCAGTAGAAGATCGTCCACATGCCCAGCCAGCTCTCGCCGCCGAACGCGCCGGTGCGTGAGGCCATGGGGAGAAGCTGGTCCAGATAGCCGCCGACCGAGGATGGCAGCACGTCCAGGAGGTAGACGGTCGGACCCGTGACGAAGACGAAGACCATGAGGGTCGCGGCGACGACGAGGTTGATCGAGCTGAGCCATTTCACTCCGCCGTGCAGGCCGGTGAAGGCGGAGATCACGAAGGCCGCGCCGAGTACGGCGATGATCACAAGCTGCACGCCGGTGCTCTGGTCGAGGCCCGCCGTCAGATCGAGCCCGATGGCGATCTGCAGAGCGCCGAGACCCAGGCTCGTCGCGGTGCCGAAGACGGTGGCGAAGACGGCGAGCAGGTCCAGGACCCTGCCGAAGACGCCGTTCGCCCGGCGTGCGCCGATGAGGGGGACGAACGCGGCGCTCAACCGGTTGCCCCTGCCCTGCCGGAAGCTCGCGTAGCCGAGCGCCAGGCCCACGATGCCGTAGATCGCCCACGGGGTGAGGGTCCAGTGGAAGAAGGAGTACTCCATGGCGGCGCTCGCGGCGCTGTTCGACTGCGGCTCGGCCCCGCTGGAGGGCGGCGGGCTCAAGTAGTGCGCGACGGGCTCTCCGACACCGTAGAAGATCAGTCCGATGCCCATGCCGGCACTGAACATCATCGCGATCCACGGGAAGTTCGAGAACTCCGGTGGAGAGTCGTCCCTGTTCAACCGGATTCGGCCGAAGCGGCTGAAGGCGATCAGGAGGCACAGCACCAGAAAGACGTCGGCGGCGATCACGAAGAGCCACGCGAAGTTTTCGAGTACCCACGGAAGGGCCGCGCTCGAGGCGCTCTGGAAGGACTTCTTCCCGAAGGCCGCCCACAGCACGATCCCGATGACGCCCAGCACCCCGACGGCCACCACCACCCGGTCCGGCGAGGAGTCCGCCCCGTGACCGGGTTCCGCACCGGAATCCGTGGGGCCGGGGGGCACATGGGCGTTCTCCGTACTCATAGCGCACCACTATGGTGGCGTACGGCCTGCTGTAGGTGATGTGCCACGCCGGGACCGACGACCATGGCCGCGGCCACCGGGTCCCGAGACCTGGGCCCCATGCCCGATGTACGGGCCTCCGGCCGCCTGCGACCATGGCCGACATGCCCGATGTCTCCGCTCCCGCCTCCGCCCCGCCCGCCTCCTCCCGCATACGTCCCAGCACCTGGGCCGTCGTGCTCGCCGCCTGCACCGGCCAGTTCCTGGTCGTCCTCGACGTCTCCGTCGTCAATGTGGCGCTGCCCTCCATGCGGGCCGACCTGGGGCTGAGCGCGGTCGGTCTCCAGTGGGTCGTGAACGCCTACTCGATCGCGTTCGCCGGGTTCATGCTGCTCGGCGGGCGGGCCGCCGACATCTACGGGCGCAAGCTGATGTTCCTCGTCGGGCTCGGCCTCTTCACCGCCGCCTCCCTCGCGGGCGGCCTCGCCCAGGAGGGCTGGCAGCTCCTCGCCGCCCGCGCCGCACAGGGGCTCGGGGCCGCCGTCCTCGCGCCCGCCACCCTCACCATCCTCACCGCGGCCGTGCCCGAGGGCCCCGCCCGCACCAAGGCGATCGGCACCTGGATGGCGGTCGGGGCGGGCGGCGGCGCGGCCGGCGGGCTCATCGGCGGGGTCCTCACCGACGCCCTCTCCTGGCGCTGGGTCCTCCTGATCAACGTGCCCATCGGCGCGCTCGTCCTGATCGGCGCCGCCCTGCGCGTCGCCGAGGGCCGCGCCGGCGACCGCCGCCGGATCGACCTGCTGGGCGCGGTCCTGGTCACCGCGGGCCTCGCCGCCGTCGCGTACGGCGTCGTCCAGACCGAGGCCGAGGGCTGGACCGCCGCCGCGACCCTCGTGCCGCTGCTCTCCGGACTCGCGCTGCTGGCAGCCTTCGTGGTGGTCGAGGCACGGACCGCCGTCCCGCTGGTCCCGCTGCGCGTCTTCTCCGTACGGGCCGTCTCCTCGGCCAACGTATCGATGCTGCTCATGGGGTCGGCGACCTTCTCCATGTGGTACTTCATGACCGTGTACGCCCAGAACGTCCTGGGTTACACGCCGTTGCAGGCCGGCCTCGCGCTGATCCCGACCTCGGCCGCCGTCGTCATCGGCTCCAAGCTGGCCCCGCGCCTCATGGCCCGCACCGGGGCGAAGTCCCTCGCCGTCGCCGGGGTCCTGATCACCGCCGCGGGCTTCGGCTGGCAGTCCACGATGGGCGTGGACGGCTCCTACCTCACCGCGATCTGCCTGCCCGGCGTCCTGATGATGGGCGGCGCCGGTCTCGCCTCCACCCCGCTCGCCACCCTCGCCACCTCCGGCGCCGAGCCGGGCGACGCCGGACTCGTCTCGGGCCTGGTCAACACCTCCCGCACGATGGGCGGCGCGCTGGGCCTCGCGGTGCTCTCCACCGTCGCCGCCGCGCGCACTGCGGGCTCCGGCGACACGGCCGAGATCACCGCCGGATACGCCATGGCGTTCCGTACCGCGAGCGGGGTGCTGCTGGCCGGGGCGATCGTGATGCTGCTCTGGCTGCCGAACCACCGCGCGCCCCGCCCCACGGCGTAGGACCCGTTCCCCACCCGTGACTTGACAAGAAGTCAGAACTCTTCCCGACTTCCGGGGCCTGCGTTATGCATGGGTCATCGGGCGTCAGCTGGAACGCGTTCTAGAAGGGGTGTGCCCTGCCGGTCTCGCCTACGCCATCTGCCCGCGCGCCCGGACCCGGATGACCGAGGACGTCTTCGCCGGATTCCAGGAACCGGCGGACGGCACCCTCGACCCGCTGGCGCCGAGCACGTCTCCCCGCTCGTCGGCTGTCTCGCCTCACCGGCGGCGGCCGGGGTCAACGGGCAACGGCTCGTCGTCCACGGCGGGATGGTCGCCGTCGTCGAACGGCCCCGGGTGTCCGCCCGGTTCGGCGCGGCGAAGGAGGCGTTCACCTTCGCGGAGCTGGACGAGCTGCTCACCCCGTACTACGCGGACCGGCCGCCGAACGAGACCTTCGCCGCCGCCGAAGTGCTGGGCTGAAACGGCGGTAGCCGTACCCCTGGACGCACGGGAGGCCCGGACCGGCGGACGTCCGCCGGTCCGGGCCTCCCGCACCGCGCCGGTCGGCGGCTCAGGCCGCCGCGGATTCCGCTTCCGCGGGCCGGCGGTGGCGGCCGTGCGGCCGCACCGACGTGTTCTCCGTCGACGCACCCCCGCGGTGCCTTCCGGAACCCCTGATTCCGGTCCCCTCGTCCGCCCCCGTCGGGCGCTGCTGGGTCGTGTCGGTCCGTGCTTCGGACATGTGGGAAGTCACCCCGTTGTGATCGCTTGCGTGTGTCGCACCTACGTGTGTCGTTCGGCCCCGCCACCGTCGCCCGACCCGGTCGCCGTCGGTACCCGCCCGGAACGGTCGCGTAGCCCAGGCCCCGAATTCAATCAGGTCGGGCGGCCTGGTGCAGAGGCGCCTGCCCCAACGGAACGGGCTTACACACAGCAGGAGCGGTGTCGGCGGCGGACGGTTCCCTTCCGTCCTCCCCGCCGCCCGTACGGCCGGCCACGGGGGAGGGCTCCACGTCCTCGGGTGCGTCCAGCAGCGCCACGCCGCAGGGCGTCGCCCCGTTCGCGTACGGCAGGCGCAGCACGCCGTCCCGGCTCCAGAAGCCGGCCCCCGGCACCCAGCCCAACGGTGCCGCGAACTGGTGCAGTCGCCGGCCCGTCGGGCGCCAGACGCCCACCCAGCTGCCCGGCGCCCCGTCGATCCGCAGCGCCACCGCGCAGCTCTCCGGCATCAGCATCTGGCCCGGCTGCACCGCGAACGGCGTCACCGCCACGTCCGGGAGGCGCAGGCACTCGGGGAACCTGACGGGCAGGCAGCTTCCCAGCACCCCCCAGCCGAGCCGGTCGTGGCCCGGGGCGTCGGAGCGGAGCAGCAGCAGCCCGCTGTCGGCGTCCGCGAGCAGCAGCCGGTCGTTGCTTTCCGGTGCGATCTGGAGCAGCGCCGTCACCTCGCCCTGCCGCCCGAGGTCGACGGCGACGGCCTTGACCGGCCCGCCCCCCGGCTCCTGCCGGTCCAGTGCCAGTATCCGGCCCGCCCGGTCCAGCCACACCCCGCCCGAGCAGCGGCCGGGAATCCGCGCGACCTCCTCGGGCCCGGACGCGCCGCCCGCCACCCGCCACAGCGAGGCGTGGTACTCACCGGCCGCCAACGCGTACACGCACCGGCCGTCCGGTGACGGTGGCAGCAGCGTCATCTCCGCGCACCCGACCGCGCCCAGCAGGAGTTCGCCGGTCCCGGGGCCGGTCGGGTAGAGCAGCGAGAACATGTGCCGGTCCGCCACCCGCCGCCGGATCAGCACCCGCCCGTCGGCGAGCGGGGCCACCTCGGAGTCCGATTCCTCGGGCTGGTCGAGGGGGAGGGGCACCGCGTACGGCTCGGGTCCGTCCAGCGTCCACCGCTCGGGATACCAGGCGCGCTCGCCCGGCGGCCCGGGGGCGGCGGTGAGCCGGGCGGCATAGGCGCCGTCCGCGGTGAGCGTGAAGCGGCCGGGGGGCGGCGCGCCGTCGGCGTACGACCGCGCGTCGGTCCCCGTGGGCGATGCTGCTCCTGCTCCCCCGTACCGCTCGCCGTACTGCTCCCGGCCCTCCTCGTCCGCTTGTCCTTCCCCTTCTCCGTCCGCGATGCGTCCGTCCGCGATGGACGCGGGCAGCGGGCCGGAGCTGTCCGCCCCGGCGGGCCCGGTCATGCCGGGCTCCCCGGACTCTCCGGGTTCTTCCGGTTCGGGTTCCGCTTCCGGGTTCGCCGTCGCGGCGGCCCCGGCGGATCCACCCTCGATGGCACAGGCAGTCATGGACTCGTCACCTCCGGCTACGAAAGCTAGTTTTCGCACTTCCAGCCGAACAACACGAGCCACCGCACTTCACACATAAGGGTGGCGATGCCCGGATTCTCCTGAGGTGGCAGGGGTGAGTGTGCTGTCGGAGAGGGGCGTGTCTATGGTGAGGCGACCCTAACCAAACGTCCGTGCCTCCCCCGCACGCACGCGGACAAGCTGGAGTAAGTGATGTCCCTTCGCCCCCGCGGTACCGCCGCAGTCGCCCTGGCCGTGGCGGCCGCCCTCTCGCTGTCGGCCTGCGGGGGCGGTGACGGCGGCGACGCGGACGCGGCGAAGTCCGACGCGGGCGGCGGCAAGAAGGCCGCCGTCGCCACGGGCGGCAAGGACTTCGCGGACGCGGTCAGGAAGACCGCCTCGTACGGCACGGACGCGAAGGCCGGCGAGTTCCCCCGGACGGTCACCCACGCCATGGGGAAGACCGAGATCAAGGCCGCGCCCCAGCGCGTGGTCGTGCTGGACGTCGGCGAGTTCGACAACGTGGTGTCGCTGGGCGTGAAGCCGGTCGGCTACGCCCCCAGCGAGGGCGACGCGGCCATCCCCTCGTACCTGGAGAAGGACGCGGGCGAGCCGAAGAGCGTCGGCACCATCAACAGCCTCAACCTCGAAGCCATCGCGGGCCTCCAGCCGGACCTGATCCTCGGCAGCCAGCTCCGCGCCGCGGACAAGTACGACGAGCTGTCCAAGATCGCCCCCACCGTGTTCTCCATCCGCCCCGGCTTCACCTGGAAGGAGAACTACCTCCTCAACGCCCAGGCGCTGGACCGCACGAAGCAGGCCGAGACCGCGCTCGCCGCGTACGAGAAGAAGGCCGAGAAGCTCGGCGAGGACATCGGCCCCGACAAGCCGACCGTCTCCATGGTCCGCTACATGCCCGACCGTCTCCGGCTCTACGCCAAGGCCTCGTTCATCGGCACGATCCTGGAGGACGTCGGCCTGCCGCGCCCGAAGAACCAGCAGATCGACGACCTCGCCGCCGAGATCAGCCCGGAGAAGATCGACGAGGCGGACGCCGACTGGATCTTCACCGGCGTCTACGGCGACCCGAAGGCCACCCAGCGCGACACCGCCCGCTCCAACCCGCTGTGGAAGAACCTGAAGGCCGTGAAGGAAGGCCGGGCCAAGGACGTCTCCGACGAGACCTGGTACCTCGGCCTCGGCGTCACCTCGGCCGATCTGGTCCTCGACGACCTCCGCGCGGACCTGGTGAAGTAGCGCCTTCTGTACGGGCCCGGCGGACGTCTTCCGTGCGGGCCCGCCGAGGGGTCCGACGTAACGATTCGTGTCCGGCCGCCGGTCCCGGCGTACGGGGTCCGGCGGCCAGGGGCGGGGGGCCACCCCGGACAGGTAGCCTTTCCCCCGTGCCCCGTCTGTCTGAAGTCATCGCCGCCCTCGACGCCCTCTGGCCCCCCGAGCGGGCCGAAGGCTGGGACGCGGTCGGGACGGTCTGCGGCGATCCGGACGCGGAGATCGACCGGGTGCTGTTCGCCGTCGACCCGGTCCGCGAGATCGCCGACGAGGCCCTGGAGCTCGGCGCCCAGCTGATCGTCACCCACCACCCGCTCTATCTGCGCGGGACGACGACGGTCGCCGCCGACACCTTCAAGGGCAAGGTCGTCCACACCCTGATCAAGCACGACATCGCCCTCCACGTCGCGCACACCAACGCCGACACCGCCGACCCCGGCGTCTCCGACGCCCTCGCCGGCGCCCTCGACCTGCGCGTCACCGGGCCGCTCGTCCCCGATCCCACCGACCCCGCCGGGCGGCGCGGACTCGGCCGGATCTGCGAGCTGGACCACCCCGAGACCCTGGCCGACTTCGCCGCCCGGGCCGCCGCCCGGCTCCCCGCCACCGCGCAGGGCATCCGGCTGGCCGGCGACTCGGAGGCGCTCGTCCGCACCGTCGCCGTCAGCGGCGGTTCCGGCGACAGCCTCTTCGACGCCGTGCGCGCCGCGGGCGTCGACGCCTTCCTCACCGCCGACCTGCGCCACCACCCGGCGTCCGAGGCCGTGCAGCACTCGCCGCTCGGCCTCGTCGACGCCGCGCACTGGGCCACCGAGTGGCCCTGGTGCGAGCAGGCGGCGGCCCAGCTCGACGCGCTTTCCGACCGCCACGGATGGGACCTGCGGGTCCATGTCTCGAAGCAGGTCACCGACCCCTGGACCACCCACCATTCCTCTGGAGCCCCCAACTGAACGCCGCGCCCGCCGACCAGATCCGACTTCTCGACGTCCAGGCCCTCGACACGCGTCTCGCCCAGCTCTCCCACAAGCGTTCCTCGCTCCCGGAGCACGCCGAGATCGAGCAGCTCAGCAGCGACCTCGCGCAGCTGCGCGACCTGCTGGTCGCCTCCACCACCGAGGAGAGCGACACCGCCCGCGAGCAGACCAAGGCCGAGCAGGACGTCGACCAGGTGCGTCAGCGCGCCGTCCGCGACCAGCAGCGCCTGGACTCCGGCGCGGTCTCCTCGCCCAAGGACCTGGAGAGCCTCCAGCGCGAGATCGCCTCGCTCGCCAAGCGCCAGGGTGACCTGGAGGACGTCGTCCTGGAGATCATGGAGCGCCGCGAGGCCGCCCAGGAGCGGGTCGCCGAACTGACCGAGCGGGTCTCGGCGGTCCAGGCCAAGGTCGACGACGCCACCGCCCGCCGTGACGCGGCCACCGCCGAGCTGGACGCCGAGGCCGCCACGGTGACCAAGGACCGCCAGGTCGTCGCCGAGGTCGTCCCCGCCGACCTGATGAAGCTGTACGACAAGCTCCGCGCCCAGCAGGGCGGGGTCGGCGCCGCCCGGCTCTACCAGCGCCGCTGCGAGGGCTGCCGCCTCGAGCTGAACATGGCCGAGGTCAACGACGTGAAGGCCGCCTCCCCGGAGACGGTCCTGCGCTGCGAGAACTGCCACCGCATCCTGGTCCGCACCGCGGAGTCGGGTCTGTAATGAGCGTCGCCCGCCAGGTGGTGGTCGAGGCCGACGGCGGCTCCCGGGGCAACCCGGGGCCCGCCGGCTACGGCGCGGTCGTCATCGACCCCGCCACCGGGGAGCCCCTCGCCGAGGCCGCCGAGTACATCGGCGTCGCGACGAACAACGTCGCCGAGTACCGGGGGCTGATCGCCGGTCTGACGGCCGCGAAGGCGCTGTTCCCGGACGCGGGGGACGCGCTGCGGGTCCACGTCCGGATGGACTCCAAGCTGGTCGTCGAGCAGATGTCGGGGCGCTGGAAGATCAAGCACCCCGACATGAAGCCGCTGGCGGCCCGGGCCGCCGCGATCCTGCCGCCGTCCTCGGTGACGTACGAGTGGATCCCCCGCGCGCAGAACAAGCACGCGGACCGGCTCGCCAACGAGGCGATGGACGCGGGCCGCGACGGCCGGCAGTGGGAGGCGTCCGCCTCGACGGCCGCCCTGGACGGCCCGTCCGCCCGTACCCCGAGCGCTTCGCCGCCCGTGCAGGGCCCGCCGGGCGACCAGGCCGCGGGCGCCGCCAAGGCCCGCGCGGCACTGGCGGCGGCCCGTGGTGCGGCTGCCTCGGCCGACGCGCTCTTCGCCCTGCCCGGGGAGACGGCGGAAGCGCCGCTGCCCGATGGGACGACGGGACCGGGCGGCGAGCCGACAGACGCCCACTCCGCCACGCGGCAGCCCGCCGGGACCCCGCAGACCGGCTGGGGCTCGGCCCCCGACCTGGGCGCGCCCGCCACCTTCGTCCTGCTCCGGCACGGCGAGACCGCCCTCACGCCCGAGAAGCGGTTCTCCGGCAGCGGCGGGACCGACCCCGAGCTCTCCGCCGTCGGCCGCGGCCAGGCCGAGCGGGCCGCCGAGCACTTCGCCGCCCTCGGCACGGTCCAGGAGATCGTCAGCTCGCCGCTGCGCCGCTGCCGCGAGACCGCCGCCGCCGTCGCCGCCCGCCTCGGCCTCGACGTCAGGATCGACGAGAGCCTGCGCGAGACGGACTTCGGCGCGTGGGAGGGCCTGACCTTCGGGGAGGTACGGGAGCGGTACGGCGACGACCTCACCGCCTGGCTGGCCTCCCCGGAGACCGCCCCGACCGGCGGCGGCGAGAGCTTCGCGGAGGTGGCCGAGCGGGTCGCCGCCGCCCGGGACCGGCTCGTCGCCCGGTACGCGGGCCGCACGGTCCTGCTCGTCACGCACGTGACGCCGATCAAGACGTTCGTCCGGCTCGCCCTCGGAGCCCCGCCCGAGGCGCTGTTCCGGATGGAGCTGTCGGCGGCCTCGGTCTCCACCGTCGCGTACTACGGGGACGGCAACGCCTCCGTACGCCTGCTCAACGACACCTCGCACCTGCGCTAGCGGCTGGCCCGGGCGGGGGAGCGGGCTACGCGGCGAGCGCCGCCGCCTCCGCCGCCAGGCGGGCCACCCGGTCCCAGTCCTTCGCCGCCACCGCATCGCCCGGGACCATCCAACTGCCGCCCACACAGCCGACGTTGGGCAGGGCGAGATACGAGGGAGCGGAGGCGAGCGAGATGCCGCCGGTCGGGCAGAAACGTGCCTGGGGGAGCGGCGCGGACAGAGCCTTGAGATAGGCCGTGCCGCCCGCGGCCTCGGCCGGGAAGAACTTCATCTCCCGCACCCCGCGCTCCAGCAGGGCCACCACTTCCGAGGTGGTCGAGACACCGGGCAGGAAGGGCAGCCCGGACGCCCGCATCGCCTCCAGCAGCGCGTCCGTCCACCCGGGGCTGACCAGGAACCGGGCCCCGGCGGCCACCGTCTCCCGGACGTGCTCCGGCGAGATCACCGTGCCCGCGCCGACCACCGCGCCCGGCACCTCGGCGGCCATGGCCCGGATCGACTCCAGCGCGGCGGGCGTCCGCAGCGTCACCTCGATCGCCGGGAGCCCGCCCGCCACCAGCGCCCGCGCCAGCGGCACCGCGTCGGCGGCGTCGTGCAGGACGACGACGGGGACGACGGGCGCGAGATCGAGCACGGAGGCGTCGGGGGTGACTGCGGCGGAGGGCACGGCGGGCGGCACGGAGGAGGTCATGGGGCCATCCTGCCGCGCTGCCGCCAATATCTGCAACGAGCGTTGCGCGCTGCGCAACGAATGGTTACCGGGTGCTCGTCGGGTGGTGGTGTCGCCCGCTCAGTGGATCTCCGTCACCACCACGTCCAGCGACCACGGCCGCCCGGCCCGCGCGGGGGCCGCGGCCTCCACCACGTAACCGAGGTCCCGCAACACCTCCACCAGCTGCGCCGGGTCCTTGGGCCGCGCACCGGCCACCAGCAGGTCGCGCACCAGACGGCCCTTGGTGGCCTTGTTGAAGTGGCTCACCACGGAGCGCTTCTCCACCCCGTCCACGATCTGCGCGTGCAGCACCCGCACGCTCGCCGTCCGCGACGCCACCTCGCCCTTCGGCTTCCACGCCGCCGTGTACGCGGAGGACCGCAGATCCAGGACGAGCCCGCTGCCCGCGGCCTCGGGCAGCACGGTTTCCATCGGGGTGCGCCAGTACGCGCCGAGGGCGCCGAGACCGGGCAGCTTCACCCCCATCGAGCAGCGGTACGGCGGAATCCGGTCACCGATCCGGACCGCGCCCCACAGCCCCGAGAAGACCAGCAGCGAGGCGGCCGCCCGGCGCCGCGCGGCCGTCTCCAGCGTGGCCAGGCCGAGGGCGTCGTACAGCACGCCGGTGTACAGCTCCCCGGCCGGGCGGGTCCCGGCGGTGCGCAGCTCGGCGTTCTTGCCGACCTCGCCCGCGAGACCCACGCTCAGCCCGAGCACCTCACGGGCCTTCTCCTCGTCCGCCCGGCACAGCTCGACCAGCTCGTCCAGCACCGCCGCACGGGCCGGGGCGAGCCCCGGCAGCGAAAGCGACTCCGGCTTCAGACAGGCCCCGCGCCCCGAGGCGGCCTTTCCTTCGGAGGGCGGCAACAGCACGAGCACGGCGGTTCTCCTTCGTACGTACGGCGAGCGCGGATCCGGTGGGCGTGCGGGCTCGCCGGGTCCTCGGCAAGGGTACGGGGACGGGGCGGGGGCCCCGTACGCCGATGGGATCCGGGATCCCCGGGGCCCCGGGAACCGTCCCGCGAGGCCCCGGGGACCGCCCCGGATGCCGCCCGCCCCCTCGCGGCCTACGCTCGGGCCATGCCCCGCCGCCACCTGCGTATGACCGGCGCAGCCGACTGCTCGCTCGGGGCCGCCCTGCGGGCACTGCGCACCGAGCTCGACCTGCCAGGCGCCTTCCCGCCCGAGGTGCTCGCGGAGGCGGAACAGGCGGCGCGGGCCCCGGATGTGCCGGTCCACCTGGACGCCACCGACATCCCCTTCCTCACCATCGACCCGCCCGCCTCCACCGACCTGGACCAGGCGATGCACCTGGAACGCCGCCGGGACGGGCGCGGCTACCGGGTGCTCTACGCCATCGCGGACGTCGCCGCGTATCTCCGGCCGGGCGGCGCGCTCGACGCCGAGGCCCACCGCCGGGTCACCACCCTCTACCTGCCCGACGACCGGATCCCCCTCCACCCCGCAGTCCTCTCCGAGGGCGCCGCCAGCCTCCTGCCCGGCGAGACCCGGCCGGCCGCGCTGTGGCGGATCGACCTGGACGGCGACGGGGTGGCCGTCGCCACCGACGTACGGCGGGCCCTGGTCCGCAGCCGCGCGAAGCTCGACTACGCGGGCGTCCAGCGGCAGATCGACACGGGCACCGCCGAGGAGCCCCTCGCCCTGCTCCGGGACATCGGACGGCTGCGCGCCGAACAGGAGGTGGCCCGGGGCGGCATCTCGCTCGACGTCCCCGAGCAGGAGATCGTCGAGCACGACGGCGCCTACGGCCTCGCCTACCGCGCCACACTCCCCGCCGAGGCCTGGAACGCGCAGATCTCGCTCCTCACCGGAATGGCCGCCGCCCGTCTCATGGCCGACACGGGCACCGGCATCCTGCGCACCCTGCCGCTCGCCCCGGACGGGGCCGTCGCCCGGCTGCGGCGCTCCGCCCACGCCCTGCGCATCGACTGGCCGCACCACGTCCCGTACGCCGAGGTCGTCCGCTCCCTCGACCCGAGGAAGAGCAACCACGCGGCGTTCCTCCAGGAGTGCACGACCCTGCTGCGCGGCGCGGGCTACACCGTCTTCGAGGGCGGCGAACTCCCCGACCCCGCCGTGCACGCCGCCGTCGCCGACCTCTACACGCACTGCACCGCACCGCTGCGCCGCCTGGTCGACCGGTACGCGTCCGAACTCTGCCTCGCCGCGACCGCCGGGGAGGAGGCGCCCGAGTGGGTACGGGAGGCCCTCCCCACCCTCCCGAAGGAGATGGCCGAGGGGACGCGCCGCGCCGGCACCGTGGAGCGGGCCTGCGTCGATCTGGTCGAGGCGGCGCTGCTGGAGGGGCGCGAGGGCGAACTCTTCGACGCGTACGTCGTCGACGTCCAGGACCGGGACCCGGCCGTCGGCACGGTCCACCTCCGGGACCCGGCGATCGTCGGCCGGATCGAGGGCGGCACGGCCCCGCTGCCGCTGGGGGAGCGGCTACGGGTCCGGCTCACGCGGGCGGGTCCGGCGGCGAGGACGGTGCTGTTCGCTCCGGCGTGAGCGCGGGCGCCGGCGGAGTCAGCGGCGAGGCCGCCGGGGGCGATGCGGCCCCCTCCGGCGTGAGCGCGGGCGCCACTGCCCTCCCGGGAGCCATGAGCGCGGCGACGGCCGCCCGCGGATCGTCCGCTTGGAACCGGAGCGTCCGCGCCCTCCCGCGCCGCTCCAGCGGCCGCACGAACTCCACCGGCCGCGTCAGCTGCACGGTCACCGTCGTCTGGCTCCCCACCGCCAGATCCAGCGTCCCGTCCTCGCCGACCCGGACCAGCCCCCCGTCCGGGAAGCGCCGCTCGACCCGGGCGGAGGCGATGGAAGCGGCGGGCACCCGGAGGTCGAACAACGCCCCGTACCGCAGCCGCAGCGAACCGTCGGCGCCCACCAGATGCGGCCGGGTCACCGAGGCGGCGTGCAGGGCGAGGATGATGACGATCCCGTACACGTCCACCACGAGCACGATCGCGTGGACCAGCGGCCAGGGAATCACCAGGGCCAGCACCACGGTCTCGACGACGGAGACGAGGAGGAACGCCCACATGACCCCGGTCTGCGGCTCGGTGTACGAGAACGGCCGGGCCCCCTCCGGAATCCGGTGGCGCCGCCGTACGGTCCACAGCCCGAGGCTGTGCAGCGCCCGGAACTCATGGGCGATCAGCCGCCGCAGGGCGACCGGCACCGCCGCACGCACCACGGCGAGCCCGGCCTCCCGCCGCGTGTCGCCCGCCCGCCGCCGGGCCGTGTACAGGGGCCACATCACGTACGCCTCCAGCGCGAGCATCCCCACGACCAGCGCCTCGGCCCCCAGCAGAACGGCGCCGGGTATCCGCACCCCGGCCACCAGGCAGACCACCAGGGCCAGCTCCCCGGGCAACACGGCCCACATCGCGACCCGCGGGAACCCCGCGCGTCCCCTCATGATGTCCCCCTCCTCCGCACCCGCTCGGCCAGCTCCTCCATCACCCGGCGCACCACCGCGCGCTGCGCGGGCGGATAGTCGTCGAGCAGCACCCGCCCGAACCCCGTCGCCGAGGGCTCACCCTCGGGGATGACCGCCAGGACCTCGTCCGGTACGGCGGCGGCCAGCTCGGCCGCCAGGGGTGCGATCCGGGGATCGTCCACCCCGGCCCCCTCCAGTTCGTCGAGCCGCTCGTACAGCGCGACCACACCCGGGTCCTCGGCCAGCGGCCCCAGTGCCGCGAACACCGCGGCCCCGGCCGGGTCGTCCGCCGCGTCCAGCAACGCCAGATGCTCGCGGTCCTTCGCGGCGGCCGGCGAGGTGGTGGCGGGGGCGCGCTCCAGGAGCGCGGCGAGGGCGGGCGAGAGCGGCCCGTCCGGGGTGAGCGGCGCCTCCAGCAGCACGGCCAGCACCTGCCGCCGCTCCTGGATCTCCCGCTCCTGCCGCGCCAGATCGGCGTCCAGCTCCGCGAGCACCTCCGCCAGCTCCCGCCCCGCGTCATCGGCGAGCACGTCCCGCACCTCGTCCAGCGAGAGCCCGAGCTCCGTCAGCCGCCGGATCCGGGCCAGCAGCACGGCATCCCGGACGGCGTACGCCCGATAGCCGTTGGCCTGCCGGGCGGGCTCGGGCAGGAGGCCGATGTGGTGGTAGTGCCGGACGGCGCGGGAGGTGACTCCCACGAGCGCGGCGATCTCTCCGATACGCATGCGGCCAGTAGAAACGTTGACGCTGCGACAAGGTCAAGCACCACGTTCCTTCCCGCGCTTTCGTCCGCGCCGGGCGGTCCTGTGCCACGATCGGAGGAAGAACTCCCCTCTCACGGACGGCTGGTCCCCCGATGTCCCAGTCTGGCGAGCGACCGAGGAAGGAGCGTGACATGACTGCCATGGCGCACGAGCCGCTCACGCAGGCAGAAGTCCTTCTGGAGGGCTTCCTGGCCCTGGATACGCCGGAAGGCTTCCGGGCGGAACTGATCGAGGGGGAGATTGTCGTGACGCCGCCGCCGGACGGTGACCATGAGGACTACATCAGCCTGGTCCTGAAGCAGGTGCTGAGGAAGTCCCGCACCGACATGGACTTCTCCGGGAACAAGGGACTGAAGCTCCGCAGCGGGGGCGGCTGCCCCAAGAACCACGCCATCCCCGATGGCACCTTCGCCCCCACCGAGCTCCGCCTCTTCCGGGGCGCCGACCCCTGGATGCCCTGTGAGGGCGTCGCGCTGGTGGTCGAGGTCACCTCGACCAAGCCGCAGGCCGACCGCGAGGCCAAGCGTCGCTGCTACGCCCGTGGCGGCATCCCGCTCTATCTGCTCATCGACCGCGACGACCGCTCGGTGACACTGTTCAGCGATCCGGAGAACGACGACTACCGGCAGCTCCTCACGATCCCGTACGGCAAGCCGCTCCCGCTCCCCGAGCCCTTCGCCTTCGATCTGGAAACCGGCGACTTCGGCTGAGGGCCACCGGCAGGGCGGTCGGCCGGTACAGACCGGTAGGATGGCGATCACGGCAGACGAGCCGTGCGGACGGCCGCGTGAGAATCTTTGGATCCTCCCGAGGAACGTCCGGGCTCCACAGAGCAGGGTGGTGGCTAACGGCCACCCGGGGTGACCCGCGGGACAGTGCCACAGAAAACAGACCGCCCGGGACTTCGGTCGCGGGTAAGGGTGAAACGGTGGTGTAAGAGACCACCAGCGCCTGAGGTGACTCAGGCGGCTAGGTAAACCCCACCCGGAGCAAGGTCAAAAGGGGGCGTGCCGGAGACGGGACGGCCCTGCGCGGACGTTCGAGGGCTGCTCGCCCGAGTTCGCGGGTAGACCGCACGAGGCCGGCAGCAATGCCGGCCCTAGATGGATGGCCGTCTCCCCGGCCGCCGCGAGGCGACCGGGAGACAGAACCCGGCGTACAGCACGACTCGTCTGCCGCCAGGAGCCCCTGACCGGTTCAACGCCGGTCAGGGGCTCCTGGCTGTTTTCCCCGCTTCCTTCGCCGGCCCTCAGTACTTCGTGTACGTGATCCAGTCGTAGCGGGCCGTCAGCGGGGTGCCCGGATAGGTGAACCGGCCGAGCCAGTCGTCGACCCCGATCCCCGGCCACAGGTTGGTCATGATGCGCATCGGGCGGGTGGGGAGCGGGCCGCGGGAGCCGTTCTCCTGGTGGACGAGCCTGCCGTCCACGAACCAGTTGATCGTGCCCTGGTTCCACCACTCGATGGCGTAGTCGTGATACCCGGCGGCGGCGTCGAACCCGAGGTCGATCACGGTCTCGTGGCCGCCGACACCGTCGGTGAAGTAGTTGGTCTGCATCTGGGTGGTGTTCTTGCCGAGGATCTCGACGTCGATCTCGTCCCAGGGCTGGCCGTCGCTCGGCCCGGTGTACGTGAAGAATCCGGTGACGACGCCTTCCCGTTTGACCGCCTGGAGCCGGGCCTCGAAGCGACCGTACGAGTACAGGTCGTTGGTGCGGTATTCGCCGGAGGCATAGGGCTTGCCCGAACAGCCGGCGGGACAGGTCGCGACGTCGAGGTTCTGGCCCATGACACCGCCGTTGAACCAGGTGTGGTCGGCGCGCCAGCCGACGTTGAACATGCTTCCGTTGGACCAGCCGTCGGCTTTGCTCCAGCGGCCGCTGTCGTGGGAGTCGAAGGTGTCGGTGAAGCTGCCGCCGACGGCGTACGCGGGGGTGGTCATCGGCTGGAAGATCAGCGCGAGGGCGGCGAGCGGTGCGAGCAGCCAGCGCGGTGCGGGGAACCTGCGTGATGTCGTGGGGGAGTGCATCTCGGCCTCCTCGGGCGGAGAAACTGGGAGCGCTTCCAGAAAGTAGCAGCGGCCTGTGGAGGCGACAAGGCATCGAGCGCGCCGGTCGGCCTGGAAGCGCTACCGGGATGCCAGGTGTACGGTCCGCCGTCGGGACCGGCCTGCTCACCAGTCGTGGACGCTGCCGTCCCGCAACCGGTTCACCGGGAGGTACGCCGCCTCGTACGGGTGCGCCGCCGCCAGTTCCTCGTCGAGCTCCACGCCGAGCCCGGGCTCCTCGCCCGGATGCAGGTGGCCGTCGGTGAAGGTGTAGGCGTGCGGGAAGACCTCTTCGGTGAGCGGGGTGTGGCCCGAGTACTCCTGGATGCCGAAGTTGTGTATCGCCAGGTCGAGGTGGACGGCCGCCGCCATCCCCACCGGGGAGATGTCCTCGGGGCCGTGAACGGCGCTCTTGATCTGGTACTGCGCGGCGAAGTCGAAGAGCCGGCGCAGGGGTGTGACCCCGCCGAAGTGTGTGACCGCGGAGCGGACGTAGTCGATCAACTGCTCGGTGAGCAGCGTCTGGTAGTCGTGCAGGGTGTTGAAGACCTCGCCGATCGCCAGCGGCGTCGTCGAGTGCCGGCGGACGAGTCTCAGCCCTTCCTGGTTCTCCGCGGGCGTGCAGTCCTCCAGCCAGAAGGGCCGGTAGGGCTCCAGATCCTTGGCGAGGCGCGCGGCCTGCACCGGGGTGAGCCGGTGGTGCGCGTCGTGCAGGAGCGGCAGCTCGGGCCCGAACTCCGCCCGTACCGCCTCGAACACGGCCGGGGTGTGCCGCAGATAGGCCTCGGTGTCCCAGTCCTCCACCAGCGGGCGGGCCCGCTGGTGGAGGACCGGGGTGCCGTCGCCGCTCGTACCGTGCACGCCGTACACGGCCTTCAGACCCGGGACGCCGGACTGGATGCGTACGGCCGGATAACCCTCGGCGAGGCGGGCGCGCACCGAATCGAGGAGCTCCGGCAGGTCGCGGCCGTTGGCGTGACCGTAGGTGCGCACCCGCTCCCGGCTCGCGCCGCCGAGGAGTTGATACAGCGGGAGTCCCGCCACCTTGGCCTTGATGTCCCACAACGCGGTGTCCACGGCGGCGATCGCGGCCATCGTCACCGGGCCGCGCCGCCAGTAGGCGCCACGGTAGAGGTACTGCCACGTGTCCTCGATACGGTGCGGATCGCGGCCGACGAGCAACGGGGCCACATGATCGTTCAGATAGCTGACGACGGCCAGCTCCCGCCCGTTGAGGGTGGCGTCGCCCAGGCCCGTGACGCCCTCGTCGGTCGTCAGCCGGAGGGTGACGAAATTGCGGCCGGGGCTGGTGACGACGACCTTCGTGTCGATGATCTTCATGGGTGCTGCTCTCTCCGGATACGTCGGCCCGTCAGGTACTGGAACGTTCCACCAGGTGTGTGGGCAGGATCAGCGGGCCGACGGCACGGCCCGCGACGATCCCGACGAGCATCCGGGCCATCTCGCGCCCGAGATCCCGGATGGGCTGGTGGATCGTGGTGAGCGGGGGATCGGTGAGCTGCGCGACGGCGAGGTCGTCGAACCCCACCACGGCCACGTCCTCGGGCACCGACCGGCCGGCTCCGCGCAGCGCGCGCAACGCGCCCGCCGCCATGTTGTCATTGGCGGCGAACACCCCGTCCAGGTCCGGATGCGCTTCCAGCAACCGGGTCATGGCGGCGGCTCCGGCGGCTTCGGAGAAGTCCCCGATCCCGGGTGGACGCGGCGTCAGACCGGCGAGCGCCATGGCTTCCCGGTAGCCGCGCTGCCGGGCTCTGGCCACCTCGGTGTCCAGCGGCCCGCAGATCATGACCACCCGGGTCCGCCCGCGCGCGAGCAGGTGCTCGGTCGCGTCCCGAGCGCCGCCGACGTTGTCGATGTCCACGTACCAGCGCGGTTCGAAGTCCACCGGGCGCCCGCCGAAGACGACCGGCAGCGGGCCCTCCTTGGCGATCAGGGTCAAAGGGTCGTCCTCGTGCGACGCGGTCAGCATCACCCCGTCGACGGCACGGGAGCGCACGAGCCGTTCCACCCGCTCCCGGCCGCGCGGGGTGGCGGCCACACACAGCATCATGTGCAGGTCGGCCTCCTCCAGGGCACCGGCCACTCCGGCGATGAGCTGCCCGAAGAACGGGTCCGTCAGCACCTCGGGGTCGTCCCGCGAGATGACCAGCGCGGCCGCACCCGCCTGACGGGTCGCCAGGGCGCGCGCCTTCGGGTCGGGCACGTAGCCGAGTTTCCTGATCGCCTTCTCGACGGACTCACGTTTGGCCCGGCTGACATGGGGAGCGTTGTTGATCACCCGGGAGGCCACCGACCGCGACACACCGGCCAGCGCGGCCACCTCGTCGAGCGTGACGTGCCGGTGCGGCAGTTCCTCGGCCATGGACGCGGCCTTCCCTCGCAACGGATCTGGAAGCCCTTCCATTGTGGCCTGCCCGTGGCCCCTGCGGCGTGGCCCCGCCGTCACACGGACTGGGCCGGAGGGTCTTCCGCCGCACCGGTATTTCACGTGCGCGCCGGCCCCTTGGCGTGGTCTGCTGCCCGCGGCCATAGTTCCCCGCGCGCCCACGCGGGAACGTACCGGCCCTGAGACGGGGAGTGATGCGGGTGGCGGAGCACGTGTACGTGGACGGGTCCGAGGCGCCGGGCACGGTACGGCTGCGCCGGGCGAGACCCGAGGACGCGGAAGCCGTCACGCGGGTCTTCCTGGACTCCCGGGCCGCCGCCATGCCGTATCTGCCGCGGATCCACAGCGACGAGGACACCCTCGCGTGGATCACCCATGTGGTGCTGCCCGCCAGCACCGCGGTGTGGGTGGCAGAAGAGGCGGGCGATGACGGAAAGGGCGGGGAACTGCTCGGGTTCGCCGCGCTCGCCGGGGGCGACGAGCTCGATCACCTTTATCTGCGGCCCGACGCGTTGCGGCGGGGGATCGGGAGCCGGTTGCTGGCCGAGGTGCGCGCGGCCGTGGACGGGCCGATCAGTCTGTACGTGTTCCAGCGCAACGCCGCCGCCCGCGCCTTCTACGAGCGGCACGCCTTCACCGCCGTCGCGTTCGACGACGGTGGCCGCAACGAGGAGAACGAGCCGGACGTGCTGTACCGCTGGACGCCGGAGCGGCCGGTCAGATGACCGGCGGGCGGCCCAGCAGCGTCATCTGCCACACCGTGGACCAGCGCATCGGGCGCCGTTCCCCGCACGGGGTGCGGACACCCTCGGCGAAGCCGCCCGCCCAGGCGCGCAGGCCCTTCGGGTCGCGGGTGCGGGCGAGGGTGAGCAGGGTCCAGGTGCCGAGATAGGCGGGCACCAGGGGGAGGGGCAGGTTGCGGCGGGCCAGCCAGACGCGGTTGCGGGCCGTCATCCGGTAGTAGACCGCGTGCCGGGCCGGGGAGGTCTTCGGGTGCTGGAGCAGCAGCTCGGGGTCGTACTCCACCTTCCAGCCGGCGTCCAGCGCCCGCCAGGCCAGGTCCGTCTCCTCGTGGGTGAAGAAGAACTCGGCGGGCCACAGACCGGTCTGCGCCAGCATCGTCATCGAGAACGCGTGGCCTCCGCCCAGGAACGCCGTGACCGGGCCGCCGCGCATCGGGTCGCCCGCCCGCAGGCGCGGCACATGGCGGCGCTGCGTCTCGCCGGTCTCGTCGGCGATCCGGAAGCCGATGATGCCGAGCCGGTCGTCGGCCGCGAAGCGGTCCCGCACCCGGCGGAAGACGTCCTTGTCGACCAGCAGCCCGTCGTCGTCCAGCTCGATCACCACGTCCACGTCGCCGATCTCGGCGAGCCTGCGCAGCCCCTCGTTCCGGCCGCCCGGGCAGCCGAGGTTCTCCGGCAGCTCGATGGTGGTCACCCCGCCGTCGAGATCCTCCAGACCGGGCGTGGCGGAGTAGTCCGGGAGGGCCGTACCGTTGCCGATGATCACGAGCCGGGTGGGCCGGACGTCCTGCATGGCCACCGACGCCAGCAGCGCCTCGACCGCCTGCGGGCGGTCTCCCATGGTCACGATGGATACGCCGATGCGCGGTGCGGACACGGTCGGTACTCCTGGAACTCGGCTGCCGGTGGCCGGCTGCTGGTCGGCAGCGGTGCCCGCGATCGTAACGCCTCGGTGTTCAGTGTGCGGTTACCGCCCGGCCATCCGCCGGTCCGTCGCTGTTCAGCAGCGCGTACACGGCCATGTCCCGCCGCTCGTCGCCCACCTGCTGCCAGCCGCGCCGCAGCCCCTCCCGCCGGAAGCCGATGTCCTCGGCGATCCGGGCGGAGGCGGTGTTCCACGGCTCGACGTAGAGCTGGAGGCGCGGGACGCCGAGGTCGCGCAGGGCCCACGTCGTCACCGTACGCAGCGCGGCGCGGGCGACGCCCTGGCCCCGGGCGGGGACGGTGAGCCAGTAGCCGACGGAGGCTCACCCGTCCTTCGGCGTCCGGGCCCCGCCCGCCAGGAAGTATCCGGCCAGCACGGCGCCTGCCAGGACCAGGGCGGAGTTGACCAGGATCGCGGTGGAGACGCCGGACAGTACCGCGTCGGGCCCGCTCGCGGCCCCCGTCCGGGCGGTGACGACCGCGCTCATCACCGGAATGCCCAGGGCGATGCCCACCTGCTGCGTCATCGTCGCCAGCCCGGTGGCCCGCCCCTGCTCCTCGTCCGGCAGGCCCGAGGTCGCCGTGACCATGAAGCCGACGATCATCAGCATGTTGCCGACGCCGCCGACGAAGGTCGCCGTCAGCAGGAGCCAGACCCAGGCCCCCGACGTGCCGAGCGCCACGAGCGAGAGGGTGGCGGCGGCCTGGACGGTGCCGCCGAGGACGATGGCGCGACGGTTGCCGAAGCGGCCCACCGCCCGTCCGCCGAGCACACCGCCGACGACCGTGCCCGCGCCGAGCACGCCGAACGCGAGGCCGGTGGCGAGTGCGGAGTAGCCCAGGACCTCCTGGAGGTAGAGGGTCAGCAGGAACACCAGCGAGGTCTCGGTGGCGAAGGCGATCAGCCCGGCGGTGTTGCCCCAGACGACGCTGCGCCGCTTCAGGACGCGGATCGGGACGAGCGGGGCCGCTGCTCGCTGCTCGATACGGACGAACGCGACGAGGAGGACGGCTCCGGCGGCCAGCGCGGCCAGCGTGGTCGGCTTGGTCCAGCCGGTCTCGCCGGCCCGGGTGAGCCCCAGGACGAGCAGCAGCAGCCCGCCGGTGACGGCGATGGCTCCGGGCACGTCGAGTCTCGGGCGTTCCTCCGGCCTGGAGTCCGTGATCACGGTCGGGGCCAGGATCACGACGAGGGCGGCCACGGGGACGTTGATGAAGAAGGCCCAGCGCCAGGAGAGCAGGTCCGTCAGCAGCCCGCCGAGGATCGCCCCGGCGGTGAACCCGGCCGACATCAGGGCCCCGTTGAGCCCCAGCGCCCGTTCGCGCAGCGGCCCTTCCCTGAACGCGGTGGTCAGCAGCGCGAGTCCGGCCGGGGTGACGGCCGCGGTGGCCAGGCCCTGGAGCACGCGAGCGGTGAGCAGCACCTCGGGCGAGGTGGCGAGGCCGCCGAGCGCGGAGGAGAGGCCGAGGACGGCCATGCCGCCGACGAACAGGTTCTTGCGGCCCACGAGGTCGGCGACCCGGCCGAAGAGCAGCGTGAACCCGGCGGCGGCGAGCGCGAAGGAGGTGGCGATCCACTGGAGACCGGCGAGGGAGAAGCCGAGCCCCTCCCCGACGACGGGGAGCGCCACGTTCAGGATCGAGAAGTCCACCGCGATCATGAACTGGGAGCCGAGCAGCAGGGCCAGGACGAGTTTCTGACGGCCGGACATGCGAGGGGCGGAGGTGGGCGGATCTGCCGTGGGGCCCGCCACGGGGGCAATGCCGGAGGATGCGGCGGACGAGGACGCGGTACTGGATGTGGGCATGGCAGGGCGCCTTCCTGGAGACGGGAAACTCCTAACGGTCCTGTGGTTCCGTTAGGGTGGTGTCACCGTAACAGGGGGAGTGTTGTTAATGGAACTGGAGACCCGTTATGATTCGGGAAGGTACTGATGGTGAGGAGCCCGGGAGCGTTGAGGCCGGGAGCGCCGGGGCGGGAGGCGCGGGAGGCGAAAGTGTGGGGGCCGAGGGTGTGGAGCCCGGCACCGTACGCCCCGGCGGTCGCACCGCCCGGGTGCGGGAGGCGGTGCTGCGCGCGGCCGGTGACGCGCTGGTCGAGCACGGTTTCGACGGGCTCGATCTGGCCGACGTCGCCCGGCGGGCCGAGGTCGGCAAGACGACCGTCTACCGTCGCTGGTCCACCCCGGCCGGGCTGGTCGCCGATCTGCTCACGGACATGGCGGAGCAGTCCCTGCCGCGCACCGACACCGGATCCCTGGCCGAGGACCTCCGGGCCAACGCCCGCCTCGTGGTCCGCACGCTGACCGACCCCCGCCAGGGCCCCCTCTTCGTGGCCGTCATCGCGGCCGCCGCCTGCGATCCGCGGACCGCCGAGGCCCTCCACCGCTTCTACGCGGTGCGGATCGGGGAGTGGTCGGGCTGCGTCGAAGCGGCGGTCGAGCGCGGTGAACTGCCCGTGGGGACGGACCCGGGCGAGGTGATCGCGGCGGTGTCGGCGCCGCTGTACTACCGGCTGCTCGCCAGTGGCGCCCCGCTGGGCGAGGAAGCCGCCGACCGGTCGGCCGCCGCGGCTGTCGCCGCCGCGCGGGCGGGAGCGTTCGTGCGGTGAGGGGTACGGGAGCCCGCCGCGGGGCCGGTTTCCGCTGCGCGGGACCGGCTTCACCACACCGAACGGGCCGTCGATAAAGTGGTGGAATGATATTCGGTAAAGCCGGGTTCGGGGGAGCCGTCGCCGACTTCGAGGCGGCGGTGTCGGCGCAGGACGCCAAGCGGTCCGGCAAGGCGTTCGTCCGGTTGCAGGAGACCTTCGGGCAGGCCAGGGAGTCGGAACTGCTCGACGGCGGGCCGCGGCTCGCGGCCGTGCTGGAGCAGGTGCCGCCGGCCCCGCGTGCCGTCGTCGCCGCGCTCGTCGGGGCCTGCGTCGAGCGCGGCGCGGACGCCGAGCGCTGCGCCCCGGCGGTGCTCGCCGGGCTGCGAGGGGCCCTGGAGCAGGCCGTGGCGTTCGCCGACGCCTGGGCCGCGACCGGGGGCGGCGCGTTCCCCGCCCCGGACGGCGGCGAACCGGGCCCGGAGCTCGTGGAGCGGGCGGGCTTCGAGGCGGCCGTCGGCTGGGGGACGCTTCCCCAGTGGGAGATGGCCGCCGTCGCCATGCTGAATCACCCCGGCGTACGGCGCGAGGCCGGCTCCCGGGGCGACGCGCTGCGGCTGCTCGGCGCGGTGGAGCGGGCCTCCGGCCTGGAGTTGAAGTCCCTCGCCCACGCCCTCCTGGTGCTGGACGACGAACCGCTCGTCGCCCTCCACCGGGCGAGCGGTACCGGTTACCTCCTGCGGATCTCCGGCATCGGGGACAACTTCCAGCTGCACACCCTGCTCGCCGACGCGCTCATCGGCGGCGGTCATGTGGAGGGCCGCGCGCCGTCGTCGCAGGAGGCGGCCGTCTGCCGGGAGACTCCCGGCCAGGTGGACACGGTGGGCTCCTTCGACCTGGTCGCGCCGGACGGCGAACTGATCTGGAACGAGGGCGTCCCCGCCGACATACCCGTCGCCGACGGCGTCCGGCTGCTGGTCCTGGACGAGCCGTCCTACCGGCGGACCTGGCCCGCGGGCCGCTTCCTCCCCGGCATGCGCGGTGACGTCCTGCTGGAGCGCGCCCTCGACCCGGAGGAGACGGAGCGCTGGTACGCCCATATCTCCCCGGCCAAGAACGCCACCGGCTGAGGCCGGCTTCCGGCCCGGATCGGCCCGTACGCCGAGTGCCCCCGGCCTGTACGCCAAAGGCCCCGGCCGCGAACACGGCTCGCTGAGGCCGGCCGGTCTCAGCCGATCCGGGTGCCCGTTCCGCTGACCCGGATCCGGGCGTCGCCCGCGCGCAGTTCGACGGTGAGCGTGCCCGGGCGGCCCATGTCCGCCCCCTGGTGCAGGGTCAGCGCGGCCGTCTCCGGTACGAGTCCCAGCTCCCGTGCGTATGCGCCGAAGGCCGCCGCCGCCGCGCCCGTCGCCGGGTCCTCGACGACCCCGCCCACCGGGAACGGATCTCGGACGTGGAAGACCTCGGGCCCCTCGCGCCACACCAGTTGCAGGGTGGTCAGGTCGAGCCGGCGCATCAGCGCCTCCAGCCGCGCGAAGTCGTAGTCCAGGTCCGCCAGCCGTTCCCGGGTGGCGGCGGCCAGCACCAGATGCCGGGCCCCCGCGTAGCCGATCCGGGGCGGCAGGGCCGGATCGAGTTCGGCGGCCGGCCAGTCCAGGGCCGCCAGCGCCTCCGCCAGGTCGGCCTCCGTGATCTCCTCGACGTGCGGCGCCACGCTGGTCAGGGTGGCACGGAGCTCGTCGCCCTCCCGGACGACGGAGACCGGGACCGGGCCCGCGGGCGTCGCGAACTCCAGTGCGCCCGGTCCGTCCCGTTCGGCCAGCGCGAGGGCCGTGGCGACCGTGGCGTGGCCGCAGAACGGCACCTCCGCCTTCGGGCTGAAGTACCGGATCGTGTACGCGCCTTCACCGGTCCGCTCCGTCAGGAACGCCGACTCGCTGTAGCCCAGCTCCGCCGCGATCGCGAGCATCCGCTCCTCGTCGAGGCCGGCCGCGTCCAGGACGACCCCGGCGGGGTTCCCGCCCGCGGGATCGGCGGAGAAGGCGGTGTAGCGCAGGACCTCGGGCCGGTGATCAGGTGTCATGCAGCAGACAACCGTGCCACCGCCCTCGCCATTCCCGGCCCGTGGAGAAGGGCGGGGGCGCGCCGTGGGGGAGGGGGGTCCGGGCCGTGGTAGAGGGGGCAGGGTCTGGGGGAGCGGGCTGCCGCGGCCCCCCTCGCGGTCGCGACCAGCCCTCCCCTTTCCTCCCCCCGAAGGCGCCGGATGTGTCAGTGGCAGTTCTTGGCGCCCTTGTTGGCCTTCGTGGACTTCCCCCAGGAGCAGGAGTCCTGGAGCTTCCCGTTCGGCTTGATCAGCCGCGCCTTGTCACCGGTGTTGTTCCAGACGTACGAGCCCCGGTTCCAGTGCACGGTGCCCGAGACGTTCTTGCCCTTGCCGGTGCGGAGCTTGACCGTCTTGCCCGCGCCGATGGTGTAGCTGCCGAAGGTGTAGGTGTAACCGGTGTTGTCCTTCACCTTGAAGCCCTTGAGCTGCACCTTCTTCTTGCTGTTGTTGTGGATGTTCACCCACTCGGCGTTCAGCGACTTCTGCGACCGGTCGTCCTTGCCGGGGCCGTCGAACTGAACAGCCCCGAAGTGCAGCCCGCCCTGGTGGGCGGCCGCCGTGGCCGGTGCCGCCGTGGCGAGGAGCGAGCCGGCCAGTGCGGTGGCGGCGGCCAGGGCGATCGGCGCGGCGATGCGTATGCGCATGCGGTGTTCCTTCTGTGGTGTTCTGGTGAAGGCGTAACAGGATGCGATCATACGGACAGGACGCGCTCACTCGACCACAGATGACGAAATCCGCAAATCCGTTTATTGGTTGGCCAGTTCGGTCAGATGTGATCGCATGTGATCATGCGCGGCTCCGGCCCGGACCGCCCCTGCCCCGCCCGGGCTCAGCCCCGTCCGACGTACGGCATGTTCGTCGCCATGACCGTCGCGAACTGGACGTTCGCCTCCAGCGGCAGCTCCGCCATGTGCAGCACCGTCCGTGCCACGTCCGCCGCCGCCATCACCGGCTCCACCGCCAGCTCCCCGTTGGCCTGGAGGATCCCGGTCCGCATCCGCTCGGTCATCTCCGTCGCCGCGTTGCCGATGTCGATCTGGCCGCAGGCGATCCGGTGGGGGCGGCCGTCCAGCGACAGCGACTTCGTCAGCCCGGTGATCGCGTGCTTGGTCGCCGTGTACGCGATCGAGTGAGGGCGCGGTGCGTGGGCGGAGATCGAGCCGTTGTTGATGATCCGGCCGCCCTGCGGGTCCTGCTCCTTCATCAACCGGTACGCCGCCTGCGCGCACAGGAACGCGCCCGTCAGGTTCACCTCGACGACCGCCCGCCAGTCCGCGACGGCCAGGTCCTCCAGCGGTACGCCACCGGGGCCGAACGTGCCCGCGTTGTTGAACAGCAGGTCCAGCCGGCCGAACCGCTCCCGTACGGCGGCGAAGAGCGCGGCCACCTCGTCGGCGTCCGTCACGTCCGTGGTGACGCACAGCGCCTCGGTGTCCCCGGCGGCGGCCGCCGTCTCCGCCAGCGGCTCGGCCCGCCGGCCCGCGAGCGCGAGCGACCAGCCCCCGCTCGCGAGGGCGAGCGCGACGGCCCGCCCGATCCCCGACCCCGCCCCCGTGACGACGGCGACCTTCCGGCCGGCCTGCCCGGCGTCCCCGGTCCGTTCGGTCGCCCCTGCCCGCGCTGTCTGCTCTGTGTTCATGGCCCGGCAGCGTACGGGACAGATCCGTGCACAGGGCACGCGGTGCTCATCGACCCGCCATGCGGATGTTGTGCACGTGACAACGGTGAGTCGTCCCCTCCCGCTGCCATGAAGCCCGACAGCATCCGGGCCGAGGAGGGCATATGACAGCCGCACCGACCATCATGACGCCCGATCAGACCACCCGAGCCATCGAACTCCGCGCCGCCGCCCGCTTACTGGAACCGGGGGTGGGTCGCCGGCGCTTCCTGACCGCCACCGGGGCCGCCGCCGCGCTCGCCTTCGCGGTCAACCTGCCCGCCGCCGGCACGGCGAGCGCCGCCGAGGCCGACGCCCGCCGGATCGCCGAGGACCCCTTCACCCTCGGCGTCGCCTCCGGTGATCCGCACCCCACGTCCGTCCTGATCTGGACCAAACTCGCGCCCCGCCCCTTCGAACCGGGCGGCGGACTGCCGCGCGGCCGCATCGAGGTGCGCTGGGAGGTCGCCCGGGACGAGCGCTTCCGCCGTATCGAGCGGCGCGGATCGGTCACCGCCCATCCCGAGTTCGGCCACAGCGTCCGCGCCGAGGTCCAGGGCCTCGACTCCGGCCGCGTCTACCACTACCGCTTCCGCACCGGCAGCTGGACCAGCCCGGTAGGCCGCACCCGCACCGCCCCCCCCCCGGCGCCCGTAACAGCTCCCTCACCCTGGCCGCCGTCTCCTGCCAGGCGTACCACGACGGGTACTTCACCGCCCACCGCCACCTCGCGGCCGAGGACGTCGACGTCGTCTTCCACCTCGGCGACTACCTCTACGAGTACGCCGTCAACGCCACCGGCGGGGCCCGCAACTACACCGACCGCCGCCTCCCGGACCTCTTCAACCGCGAGACGACGACGCTGGAGGACTACCGGCTGCGCTACGCCCTCTACAAGTCCGACCCGGACCTGCGCGCCGCCCACGCCGCCCACCCCTTCGTCGTCACCTGGGACGACCACGAGACCGAGAACAACTACGCCGGCGAGATCCCCGAGAACGACGTGACCCCCGAGGAGTTCCTGCTCCGCCGGGCCGCCGCGTACCGCGCGTACTGGGAGAACCAGCCGCTGCGCACCCCGCAGCGCCCCACCGGACCCGACATGACGCTCTACCGCCGCCTCCGCTTCGGCCGGCTCGCCCAGTTCGACATCCTCGACACCCGCCAGTACCGCAGCGACCAGGCGTACGGCGACGGCTGGCGCACTCCCGGCCCGGAGTCCGAGGACCCGGCGCGCACCATGACCGGGGCCACCCAGGAACGCTGGCTGATCGACGGCTGGCGGGCCTCGAACGCCACCTGGAACGTCGTCCCGCAGCAGGTCACCTTCGCCCGGCGGCGCGATGTGCCCGCCGACGCCTACAAGCTCTCCATGGACTCCTGGGACGGCTACCCCGCCTCCCGGCAGCGGGTCCTGGCCGGGGCCGAGGCCGCCGGGGTGGACAACCTCATGGTCCTCACCGGCGACGTCCACGTCTCCTACGCCTTCGACCTGAAGAAGGACTTCGACGACCCCGCGTCGCGCACCGTCGGCACGGAGATCGTCACCACCTCCATCGCCAGCGGCAAGAACGGCGCGGACCGGCCCGCCAACTGGGAGAACCAGACCCGCGCCAACCCGCACCTCAAGCACTACAACGGGCGGCGCGGCTACGCGCTCGTCACCCTCGGCACGGGGGAGGCCCGCGCCGACTTCCGTACGGTCGCGGCCGTCACGACCCCCGGCGCGCCCGTCACCACCGCTGCCTCGTTCGTCACGGAGGCGGGGAACCCTGGGCTCACTCCCGCATAACAGGGCTCAGAGATCCGCCGGGTAGCGGACGCCGATGCGGTCCCGTACCGCGTCGAGCGTCCGCATCACCGCCAGCGAGCCCTCCAGCGGGACGAGCGCGGACTCGACCTCGCCCGCCCGCACCGCGCGTGCCACCTCGACCGCCTCGTACTGCATGCCGGACAGCCCCTGCGGGCCCGGCCCCGACGTGATCGTCTCCGGCTCCGCACCCGCCCGCCGCAGTACGAAGTGGTCCGGGTGGAAGAAGTCGCGCGGGAGGTCGATCCGGCCCCGCGTGCCGATCACGGTGGCCGCCGTCGGATGGTGGCCGACGATCGAGCAGGACAGCAGCGCGGTCGCACCGGAGTCCCAGCCGAGCAGCATGCCCGTGTTCAGGTCCACGCCCTCGGGGGAGAGCAGCGCGTCGGCCTGGATCCGGTCCGGCTCGCCCAGCAGCAGGTGGGCGAAGGAGACCGGGTAGACCCCGAGGTCCAGCAGGGCCCCGCCGCCGAGGGCCGGGTCGCGCAGCCGGTGGCCCGGGGCGACGTCGCCCGCGAAGCCGAAGTCCGCCTGGACGGTACGGATCTCGCCGATCGCCCCGTCCCGGACCAGCTCGGTCAGCCGGCGGACCACCGGGTTGAGGTAGGTCCACATGGCCTCCATCAGGAACAGGCCGCGTTCCCGGGCGAGCGCGACCAGCTCCTTCGCCTCCCGGCTGTTGAGCGTGAACGCCTTCTCGCACAGCACATGCTTTCCGGCCTTCAGCGCGAGCGAGGCCGCCGCGTGGTGCGCCGAGTGCGGGGTGGCCACGTAGACCACGTCCACCGTGTCGTCGGCCACCAGCTCCGCCCAGCTCCCGTAGGCCCGGGCGATCCCGTGCCGGTCGGCGAAGGCCCGCGCCGAGGCCTCCGTACGCGAGGCGACGGCCACCACCTCGGCGTCCGGCAGCCCCTGTACGTCCGCCGTGAAAGTCGCGGCTATGCCGCCCGTCGCCAGAACGCCCCAGCGCACCCTGTCACCCATGTCCGCCACCTCAGCCCACCCGAAAAAGGTATCGACCACTCCGGTCGAGCTGAGAGCATAGATGCGGATTCAACGATGTGGAGATGAGAATGCCGGAGAGCGGCGTCGGCCGGGCCCAGCAAGAGCACATACCCTCCTCCGGGACCGGCCCCGAGACCCCCGGCCTTCCCGCCCCGGCGGCGAAGGCCGCCCGGCGCACCGGACTCCTGGTCACCCTGGTCCTCGGCGGGCTCACCGCCCTGCCGCCGCTGTCGATGGACATGTACCTCCCGGCGCTCCCCGCCGTCACCGACTCCCTGAGCGCACCCGCCGCCACCGTCCAGCTCACGCTGACCGCGTGCCTGGCCGGAATGGCGCTCGGCCAGCTCGTCGTCGGACCGATGAGCGACCGCTGGGGGCGCCGCACACCGCTGCTCCTCGGCATGGTCGTGTACGTCCTCGCCACCGCTGTCTGCGCCCTGGCCCCCACCGCCGGACTCCTCATCGGCTTCCGCCTCCTCCAGGGGCTCGCGGGCGCGGCCGGGATCGTCATCGCGCGGGCCGTGGTGCGCGACCTCTACGACGGCGTGGAGATGGCCCGCTTCTTCTCCACCCTGATGCTGATCTCCGGCGCCGCCCCGATCGTCGCGCCGCTGATCGGCGGGCAGGTCCTACGGGTCACCGACTGGCGGGGCATCTTCGTCGTGCTGACCGCCGTCGGCATCGTGCTCACCTTCGTGGTGTGGAAGTGGCTGCACGAGACGCTGCCGCCCGCCGCCCGTCACACCGGCGGGGTCACCGACGCCCTGCGCACCATGCGCGGGCTGCTCGCCGACCGGGTCTTCACCGGCTACATGGTCGCGGGCGGGCTCGCCTTCGCCGTCCTGTTCGCGTACATCTCCGCCTCCCCGTTCGTCGTGCAGGAGATCTACGGGGCCTCGCCGCAGACCTTCAGCCTGCTCTTCGGGCTCAACTCCATCGGCCTGATCGTCGTCGGGCAGATCAACGGCAAGCTCCTCGTGGGCCGGTTCCGCCTCGACAAGGTGCTCGGCCTCGGCCTCGCCGTGATCGTGCTGGCCGCCGTCGCGCTGCTCCTCATGACGACCGGCGTCTTCGGCGAGGTCGGCCTCGTCCCGGTCGCCGCCGGGCTGTTCGTGCTGATGTCGGCGATGGGCCTCGCGATGCCGAACACCAACGCCCAGGCCCTCATGCGGACCAAGCACGCGGCGGGCTCCGCCTCCGCCCTGCTCGGCACCACCTCGTTCCTCATCGGGGCCGTCGCCTCCCCGCTGGTCGGCATCGCGGGGGAGGACACGGCCGTCCCGATGGCCGTCGTGCAGGTGAGCTGCGCGGTCGCGGCGGTGGCCTGCTTCCTGCTCCTGTGCCGCCCCTGGCAGCGCGCGGGACGCGAGGCCGACGGCCTCTGAGCCGCCGAGGAGCCGCCCGAGGAGAGCCCGGCCGGTGGGGATTCAGCCCGTGCGCGGATAGCCGATCAGATGCGTACGGTCCTGCCGGTCGGTCCAGCGGAACACCCCGACCCCCGTCGTCTCCGTACCCGGCAGCCGGGCGTTGCGCGACAGCCGCTCGGTGCTCCAGGTCGCGAAGTCCATCGTGACCGGGAGCCCGCCGCCGGACAGCGCCTCGGAGGCGTCGCGCGCGTTCTCGGCCCCGTACGCGATGCCGTCGTCCGTCACCGTGGCCAGCGTCAGATGCGCGGTACCGCCCTCGTCCTCGAAGCAACGGCCCTGCTTGGCCTCCAGGTCGAAGGCCAGGTTCCCGGCGATCAGGTAGTCGCCCGAGGGGGAGAGGACCGCCTGCGGGTAGCGCCCCGGCTTTATGGCCGGCTTGTGGCACTCCACCGAGGTGAGCACCTTCCCGGTCGCCGCGTCGTGCACCGCCCACAGCTCATGGGTCGCCGCCCGCTTGGTCTTCTTCGCGGGCTGCCACTTCGCCAGTACGTGGTCCGGGGTCATCGACGTCACCACCCCGCTGTCCTTCTCGGTGCCCTGGGGCGCGACGTTCCGGCTGAACCAGCCACCGCGCACCCAGAACTCCCGCGCCCCGCCCACCAGCAGGCCGTCGGCGGTCCGCCCGTGCACCTCGGTCAGCTGCTGGCAGGCCGGGCAGCCCTTGGGATACCCGAGCTTGTCCGCGCCCAGCTCGGACACCTCGCCGGTGACCGGGTCCACCAGGGTGGTGTTCGCCTTGGCGTCGCTGATCACGATGCCCGGGCCGGTCGTGGTCACCTTCGGGGCCCCGGACCACGGCACCTCGACACGCTGCCGGTTCCCGTTCGTCACGTCGTACAGATCCAGGGCGAGGAAGGTCTCCTCCGGCGAAAGACCGTCGCCGACCTTCCCGTACGACCAGGTCACGAAGTACTGCCGGTCGCCCTTGGCCACTGTGGCGAGCTTCGGGTAGTGCAGCGGGTCCGGCGGGCGCCAGGCCTGACCGCGCCAGCCCAGTTCGCCGGTGGCCGTGTCGACCGTGCGCAGGCGGTAGCGGTTCCCCTGGGACCGCTCCAGATAGGCCAGCAGACCCGTCGAGTGGGAGACGGCGACATCGGGGGAGGCGCCGATGATCTCCCACCCCCGGTCCGTCGCGTACTGGGGCGGAACGGTCAGCCGGGTCACCGGGCCCGCGCTCGGCAGCACCGGCTTCGCCGTGGCGGTGGCTGCGCCGTCGTCCTTCTTCCTGCCCTCGGGATCGCCGCCGCAGGTGGCCAGCAGCAGGAGCAGGGCGAGAAAGACCACCCCGCCGACCAGCGTCAGCCGCACGATCTTCTGCCTCATGGCTCCCCCGCTGGACCATCTTGATCTGGTGCCGTCACGCGCGGGTCAGCGTAGCAACAGGCCTCAGGGCGCGTGGAGTTCGCCGGATTCCTGTTCCGTACCGGTTACGTGGACCCCGGGTGCGGGCCCGCCCGGCCCCGTCCCGCTCGCGTACGTCCCCGCGTACCCCCTCCGGCGACGGCGAAGCGGAATGGGGCTGGCGGGCCGCCTCCGCCTACAATTCGCCGGTGAACGTCACTCTCCCCACCGCACAGTCCCTGCGCGCGGCGCTGGCCGGGCTGCTCGACGGGCTGCCGCCCAAGCAGGCCGCGCAGGCCGTCGACCGGCTGATCGCCAGCTACCGCGGGGAGACCCCGACGAACGCCCCGATCCTGCGGGACCGCTCCGACGTCGTCGCGTACGCCGCGTACCGGATGCCCGCCACCTTCGAAGCCGTACGGTCCGCCCTCGACGCCCTGGTCGAGGCCGCGCCCGACTGGGTCCCCGCCACCCACACCGACATCGGCGGCGGCACGGGAGCCGCGAGCTGGGCGGTCGCCGGGGCCTGGGAGGGTCCGGCCACCACCGTCCTGGACTGGGCCGAACCGGCCCTCGCGCTCGGCCGGGAACTGGCCGAGGCATCCGGTGTGCCGTCGCTCCGCGCCGCGCGCTGGGAGCGGGCCCGGATCGGGGCGGCCCTGGAGCTCGCCCCGGCCGACCTGATCACCGTCAGCTACGTCCTCAAGGAACTTCCGGCCGCCGCCAGGACCGAGCTGGTCGACGCGGCCGCCGAGGCCGGGCAGGCCGTGGTGATCGTCGAGCCCGGCACCCCCGACGGCTACGCCCGGATCATCGAGGCCCGCGACCGGCTGACCGCCGCCGGGCTGCGGATCGCGGCCCCCTGCCCGCACAGCGACGCCTGCCCGATCGCGCCCGGCACCGACTGGTGCCACTTCTCGGCCCGGGTCAGCCGCTCCTCGCTGCACCGGCAGGTCAAGGGCGGCTCGCTGAGCCACGAGGACGAGAAGTTCAGTTACGTCGTCGGCACCCGCTTCCCCGCCGCCCCGGCGCCCGCCCGGATCACCCGGAAACCGCAGATCCGCAAGGGCCTGGTCCAGTTGGAGCTGTGCACCCGGGACGAGGGGCCGGCCCGCGCCACGGTGAGCAAGCGCCACGGCGAGCTGTACCGGGCGGCCAGGGACGTCGCCTGGGGCGATCCCTGGCCGCCGGAAGGCACCGAAGGAGCCGAAGATTAGCCGCGCAGCTCCTGCGTACAGCACTTCACGCTGCCGCCGCCCTTGAGCAGTTCGCCCAGGTCCATCGGGATCGGCTCGTAGCCCCGGTCCCGCAGGGGATCGAGCAGCCCGGTCGCGCCCTGCGGCAGCAGCACGTGGCGTCCGTCGCTGACCGAGTTGAGCCCGAACGCCGCCGCGTCCGCCTCCTCGGCCAGCAGCGCGTCCGGGAACAGCCGGCGCAGCACCGCCCGGCTGCCCGCGGAGAACGCGTCCGGGTAGTACATGATCTCGTCGGCCGCCGCGTCCAGCACACAGAGCGCGGTGTCCAGGTGGTAGTAGCGCGGGTCCACCAGATCGAGGCCGATGACCGGCGCCCCGAAGAACTCCTGGGCCTCCATGTGCGAGAGCGGGCTGGAGCGGAAACCGCGCCCGGCCAGCAGGTAGGAGGCGGTGACGGCGAAGTCCCCCTCGCCCTCGTTGACGTGCTCCGGCTCATGGACCTCGGCGAAGCCGTTCTCCCGGAACCAGTCCCGGTGGGCCCCGGCCTCCTCGAACCGCTCCCGGTACGCGAACAGCGCGCCGAGCACCCGGCCGCCGATCACCGTGGCCCCGTTGGCGGCGAAGACCATGTCGGGCAGGTCGGGGCGGGGGGTGAGCAGCTCGACGGTGTGGCCGAGGCTCCGGTAGCGGTCGCGCAGATCCTCCCACTGGGTCTGGGCCAGCGGCAGGTCGACGGGTTTGGACGGGTCCATCCACGGGTTGATGGAGTAGGTGACCCGGAAGTGCGTCGGAGCGCACATCAGGTAGCGACGAGGGGTGGCGTCACGGTTCACATCCGGCTCCTCGCGATCGGCGGCCGGAGCCGCGGAACGGTGGGATGCGCACGGTCTGTGCGTGAGCCCATGGTGCGCTGTGCGCGCCGGATCCGCAGCGATTCGACGGGTGGTTCACCGGACATCGCGGAAGCCACCACAAGGAACGCCGCTCGGGAGCACCACCGGGGACATTCCAAGACGATACGTATCGGTTCGTCCGGGGTAGATTGGCCGCATGGCACCCACCAAGGCACCCGACTCCAGCCGACGCAGCGACCGCTCCCGCCGCGCCATCCATGACGCCGCCCTCGCCCTCGTCACGGAGGTGGGATACGGGCGTACGACGATCGAGGGTATCGCCGCCCGCGCCGGGGTGGGCAAGCAGACCATCTACCGCTGGTGGCCCTCCAAGGCCGCCGTGCTGATGGACGCCTTCCTGGACCTGGCGGGCCGGGCCGCCGAGGAGGCCGGGGCCGGGGCCGGCGGGGAAGCGCGGTCCGGCGAGACCGCCCCGGGCATCCCCGACACCGGTGACCTGGTCGCCGACCTCAAGCTCGTCCTGCGGGCCACCGTCGACGAGCTGAACGACCCGGCGCTGGAGGCCCCCACCCGCGCGCTGACCGCCGAGGGCATCGTGGACGCGAAGCTCGGCGCCGAATTCGTCCACAAGCTGCTCGACCCGCAGCTCGCGTTGTACGTCACACGGCTGCGGGCCGCCCAGGAGGCCGGGGACGTACGCGCCGACGTCGATCCCCGGATCGCCCTGGAGCTGCTCATCGGCCCGCTGATGCACCGCTGGTTGCTCCGGACCCTGCCGCTCACCCACGCGTACGCCGACGAGATCGTCGACTACGCGGTGGGCGGGCTCGCTCCGCGGACATGACTCCCGACCCCCTCCCGTCGTATCCGAAATATGACGAGATCGGGCGTGATGGTGCTCACTCGGTGCAGTGGTGCACGGCCCCGCTGGTGAACTCTGGCCACCCGAAGCGCAGGATGGTGCGACCATGGACAGACAACGCTGAGGTGAACTGCTGAGGTGAGGGGATAGATGGGCGCCGATTCCGGCCGTTTCCGCGGCACAGAGAGCAGGATCTCCCAGTGGCTCCGGCGACGTCCCAAATCATCGGGGGCCGACACCGACGAGTCGGCCCGGGTGGCGCTGCTCCTGGCGGTCGCCGACGCGGGCATGCCGATCGCGCCCGCCGCCCACCCCATCGGATACCGATGTTCGTGCGAACGCATCGGCTGTCCCACCCCCGCCCGGCACCCCGTCTCCTTCGCCTGGCAGACGCAGTCGACCACCGACCGGGCCCAGATCGAGCGCTGGGCCGCCGGTCAGCCGCAGGCCAACTTCATCACCGCGACCGGCATGATCCACGACGTGCTGGACGTCCCGCTCACCGCCGGCCGCAGCGCCCTGGAGCGTCTTCTCGACGCGGGCATCGACGTCGGTCCGGTCGCCGAGTCCGGCGAGGACCGGATGCTCTTCTTCACCGCCACCCGCGGCACCCCCGAGGACGAGGACGAGTGGTGGCCCTGCGAGCTGGACTGCCACCCCGAGACGATGGACGCCCACCCAGGGCTGCGCTGGCACTGCCGGGGCAGCTATGTCCTCCTGCCGCCCGCCCGGCTCCCCGGTGAGCTGGACGTCCACTGGGTGCGCGGGCCCGAGCACGAGCTGCCCGACCCGCTGACCCTGCTGGAGACGCTCACCGAGGCCTGCGCGCGGTACGCGGGCAGCGCCGAGCAGAGCGAGCTGGACCACGACGCGATCGCCTGGCCGCTGAGCCGCTGAGCCGAGGCACCGAGGCACGCGGAGGCGCTATTCGCCCTTCGCCGCGATCAGGCCCGGCAGCCGGTTCAGCATCCGCACCTTGCCGCCGGAGCCCGCGTCCGCACCGGCACCCGCACCCGTGGCCCGCGGCGGCACGTGCACCAGCTGACTGGAGATCCGCTCCTTGGTGAGGGTGCTGTTCACCTCGCCGGTGAGCAGCGCCTTCACATCCGGATTGACCTCGGGCCGCAGCCCCTTCGCGGCCACCTGCCGTTCGAAGTGCTTGCTGGTGAAGAAGACCAGCGCCCCGCCGTCCTCGGTGCGCAGCCCCAGCGGCGCGAACGTGCTGCCCGTCAGCGGCTGGTCGATGTACTGGTACGAGAACCCCGCCCGCCGTGTGGTGCGGCGCGTCTCGCGCCAGCCGGAGGTCGAGGTGGACGGGGTGAACACGTCCGGGGTGCCGTTCTGCAGATAGCCGGTGTACGAGGCGCTCAGATCCGCGGGCGCCACGGCCAGCTCCTCGTCCTGCGGCTTCACCGGGGTGGCGAGCCCGTCCCCGTCGAGGGCGAACTCCGGCACCTGGGAGGCCGGGAGCACTCCGAGGTAGGCCGCCTTCCAGAGCGCGTCGGGGCCCGTCCGCACGAACACCACCAGCCAGCGGGTGTCCAGCTTCCCGCCGTCCTGGTCCCGGTTGGAGTCGGTGTCCGCGAGGAACCAGCGCGGCCAGCCCGCCTTCTTGGGGATGACGTACGTCGCGTCGTCCAGCACCAACGGCTTGTGCGCCTTGTTGCCGTCGGGGTTGTACGTCTGGCGGGCCTTCAGCCCGGCCTGGTTGATCGCGCCGAGCGAGCCCGTCACCCGGTCCGCGTCCAGCGCCGGATCGAACGCCTTGTCCGCCGCGTTGTAGGCGGCGGTGAAGTCCTCGAGCGCCCGGGCGGCCTCGGACTTCTTCGCCCCGGGCAGCACTTCCAGCTCCCCGTGCACCGTCACACAGCCGGTCGCCGTCAGGCACAGCACCGTCGCCGTCGCGAGCCCCGCCGTCAGCCGGCCCAGCCCAGGGTGTCTCGTCATCCGCTGCTTCTGCGCCTTCCGCATCCGTCGCCCGCACTGACCGTCGAAACCCTACCGGGGCCACGACGGGCGTGCGGGCACGGACCGGATACAGCGTCCACACCGTGACCTGCCGGCCGGACAAGCCCTGGACCCGCCTCAGTTCTGACGTACCGGCACGATCAGCGGTGTGCCCGTACGCGGGTGGGGGAAGACCTCCACCGGCTGCCGGTAGACCTCGCCGAGCAGCTCGCCGCTGAACACCGCCTCGGGCGGGCCCAGTTCCGCGATCCGCCCGTCGTGCAGGACGGCCGCCCGATCTGCGTAGGCGGCGGCGAGCCCCAGATCGTGCAGGACGACGACCACCGCGTCCCCGGCGGCGGCCCGCTCCCGGCAGATCCGCAGCACCAGCTCCTGGTGGCGCAGGTCGAGGGCGGCGGTCGGCTCGTCGAGCAGCATCAGCGGGGCCCGCTGGGCCAGCACCCGGGCCAGCGCCACCCGCGCCTTCTCCCCGCCCGACAGCGCCGAGAACGGGCGGCCCGCGAACCGGGTCACCTCGGTCGCCGCCATCGCCGCGGCCACCGCCTCGTCGTCCTCGCCCTCCCGCTCCGTACCGGCCCAGGGCGCGCGCCCCATCCGTACGACGTCCTCCACCGGGAACGGGAAGGACAGCACGGCGGCCTGCGGCAGCACCGAGCGGCGCAGCGCCAGTTCGGGCGCGGACCACGCGGTGGCCGGGCGGCCGTCGATCCGCACCTCACCGCTACCGGGGGCCAGATCGGCGGCGAGCGCGGCCAGCAGCGTCGACTTGCCGGCCCCGTTCGGCCCGACCAGGGCGACCACCTCACCGCGGTGCGCGGTCAGGTCGACGGAGTCCAGCACCTGCCGCTGCCCGAGGCGGACCGAGAGCCCGGCGGCCTCCACGGCGGGGGAGCCGGGTGCGACGGGCGAGGGCAGCTCCCGAGTGCGCACCGCGAACAGATCTCTCAGCGTCCTCATGCCCAACCACCTTGCTTACGACGGGTCCTGCGCAGCAGCCAGAAGAAGAACGGGCTGCCGAAGAGCGCGGTCAGCACCCCGAGCGGCAGTTCGGCGGGGGCCGCCACGGTGCGGGCCGCGAGGTCGCCCGCCACCAGCATCAGGGCACCGCCGAGCGCGCTGCCCGGGACGAGGAAGCGGTGACCGGGGCCGTTCGCCATCCGCAGCAGATGCGGGACGAGCAGCCCGACGAAGGAGATGATCCCGGCCACGGCGACCGCGGCGGCCGTCAGCAGCGCCACCACCAGGACCAGCACGATCCGCAACCGCTCCACGTCCACACCCAGGTGCCGGGCGGGCCGTTCGCCCAGCGCCAGCAGGTCCAGCTTGCGCGAGTGGAACGGGGCGATGAGCAGCCCGGCCAGCGCGCACGGCAGCACGGCCAGTACCTTGGGCCAGGTCGCCTGGGAGAGCGAACCGAGCTGCCAGAAGGTGATCTGGGTGATCTGCGCGTTGTCCGCGAAGAAGATGAACAGACCGATCAGCGCGCCCGCGAAGGCGTTGACGGCGATACCGGTGAGGATGAGCGTCACCACCTCGGTCCGGCCGCCGGAGCGCGACAGCGCGTAGACGAGCAGCACGGTGGCCAGCCCCGCGACGAACGCGAAGACGGTGATGGTCCAGTTGCCGAAGAAGGTCAGGCCGAGCGCGATCGAGGCGACCGCGCCGACGGCCGCGCCCGCCGAGATCCCGATCACGCCGGGTTCGGCGAGCGGGTTGCCGAACACGCCCTGCATCAGGGCGCCCGCGCAGCCGAGCGACGCGCCGACGAGCACCGCGAGGGCGACCCGGGGGAGCCGCACGTTCCACAGGACGCTCTCGCCGACCCGGTCCAACGCCTGCCCGCCGAGCCCGATCCGGTGCTGCACGGAGGACAGGACGTCCCCGAGCGGGATGCTGTACGCGCCGATCGCCGCCGACAGCAGACAGCCGGCGAGCAGGGCGAGGGAGAGCCCCACGGTGAGCAGATACGCCTGGCCGCGCGGGGACTTGACGCCGGGGGCCTCGGGCGCGGCGCCCTTCGCCGGTCCGTCCGAAGGCTTCTCCACGGGGCCGGTGCGTTCCTCGTACGAGGTGGTCACTGTCCCTTTCCGCCCTTCGCGTACAGCTGCTCGACGATCTCGGTGAGCACCCGGTCGGTGCGCGGGCCGTAGTTCAGCAGCACGCCGTCGTCGACCGTGACGACCCGGCGGTCCATGCCGGCCGGGGTCTCCGCGATCCCCGGGATCTTCACCAGGCCGTCCATGCCGCCGACCGACTCGAACCCCTTGGTCATCAACAGGATCGCGTCCGGGGCGGCCTTGGCGAGCGCCTCGCTGGTGATGGCGGTGAAGTCCTTGTCCAGCCCCGATTCCTTCCCGGCGTCGACCGCGCCCGCCGCCTCCAGCAGCGAACTCGCCCCGGACTCCGCGCCGCCGAGCAGATAGACCGAGGCCGAACCGCGCAGATAGAGGAAGGCGACCCGGGGCTTCTTGCCGTCGGCGCGGTCCGGGATGGACTTCTGGACGTCGGCGATCCGCTTCTCCGTGCGCTCCTTCAGCTCCGTACCGGCCGACGGTACGCCGAGGGCCTCGGCGACGGTGTCGATGCGGCGGCCCACGTCGGACAGCCCCTTGGCGGGCTCGACGACGAGCAGCGGGGTGCCCGCGTCCCGGATCTGGTCGATGGCCTCGGACGGTCCCGTGGTGGTGTCGGCCAGCACGATCGTCGGCTTCAGGGAGAGCACGCTCTCCGCCGAGACGTCGTGGGCCCGGGTCACCACCGGCAGCTTCTCAGCCTGTTCGAAGGTGGCCGTGATGTCCCGGGCGACGACCTGTTTGCCGAAGCCGAGGGTGAAGACGATCTCGCTGAGCGACCCCGTCAGCGGCACGATCCGGTCGGTGGAGTCGATCGTGACCTTCTTGCCGTCCGCCGAGTCGACCGTCACCGGCAGTTTCGGCGCGGGCGTACCGGCCAGCGGCTCGACCCGGTCCGCGTCGGCGGAGCTCTTGGCGGACACGGGCTCCGGCGCCGCATCGCCGCCGCAGCCGGTCAGCACCAGGGCGAGGGCGACGGCGGCGGTGAGCACGGCGGCAGCCCTGCCCCGGGCCGGGCGACGGCGGGCCGTCATCGCGGCGTCCGGGCCCGTCGGGGCGAAGTCCTGCGAGATGCGCACTGAGGCACCGTCCTGTCGTTCTGCTGCGTGCGGTGGGTAGTTCGGGTGCGTGGAGAGGGTGGAGGTGGCGGAGGGGTTCCGGCACAGCCTGGGAGTAGCTTAGGTTAGCCTTACCTACCTATCCAGTCCTCGGAGGGTCCCTCATGCCGTCGCCCAGATCCACCCGCGCGCTCGCCGTCGCGCTCCTCGCGGTCCTGCTGGGAGCCCTGCTCCCCGCCGCCACCGCGCAAGCGGCAAGCCGCACGGTGCAGGGCGGACGGCTGGACTGGGGCATCAAGGCGTCCTTCCAGAGCTATGTCACCGGGCCCATCGCGAAAGGGCGTTGGACCCTGACCGGTGGCGCGGCCACGGTCGGCGGCAGCCAGTTCCGCTTCCACTCGGCAACCGGCTTCTACGACCCGGATTCCGGGGCGTTCACCGCCGGCTTCTTGGGCGGCGTGCACTTCACCGGCCACGAGAAGGCCGACGGCGGCCATGAGCTGGACCTCACGATCAGCCGCCCCACGATCCGCATCAGCGGCGGCAGCGGCATGCTCCACGCGGACATGGTCAGCAAGGAGCGGGGGACCGGCAAGGTCTCCAGCCGTTCCCAGGTGCCCCTGGCCAGGCTCGGCCTCGGCGGGATCGACATGAAGGGCGGTTCCACCCCCATCGCCCTCACCGGCGTTCCCACCACGCTGACCTCCGAGGGCGCCTCCGCCTTCGCCGGCTACTACACCGAGGGCACCCCGCTCGACCCGATCAGCCTCTCCGTCGACACCAGGGGCGCCGCCGATCCGAAGCCCTCCGCCCCCGACAACAAGAAGGACGAGGGCGAGAGGAAGGGCAAGGCGGAGAAGCGGGGCAAGGAGAAGGCGGGCTGCTTCGAGGACGCCGCCGTCGACTGGGGCGTGCGCCGCACCTTCCGCGAGTACGTCACCGGCTCCATCGGCCAGGGCAAGTGGACGCTCGCCGACGGCGCCGAGGACGGCGGGGCCCTCTTCCGCTTCCCGCAGGGCCAGGGAACGTACGACGCGAAGAAGGAGACGCTGGACGCGGAGTTCGGCGGCAGCATCCGCTTCACCGGCGCCCACGGCCTCGACCTGGGGTTCGCCGCCGTCACCGTCGTCGTCGCCAAGGGTGAGGGCACCCTCTCGGCCGACGTCACCAGCGGCGGCAAGACCGCCGAGGACGTCCCGATCGTCACCTTCGAGGCCGAGGACTTCGCGCCCAAGGACGGCCTCGCCGCCCTGACCGAAGCCCCCGCCACTCTCACCGCCGAAGGCTCCAGGGCGTTCGGCTCCATGTACCGGGCGGGCACCGCGATGGACCCGGTCTCGCTCGCCGTGGCCGTCGATGAGAACGCCCGGCTGCCCGCGCTGCCCGACCTCGGCAGCGAGCCGACCGCGGCCGCCGAGCCCACGAGGAAGGCCGCCGAGGAGCCCTCCGCCGCACCGGCGGCCGCCTCCTCCGGCTCCGGCCCGGGCGCCGGCACCTGGGCGGCCGTCGGCGGCGGCGCGCTGCTCCTTCTCGGAGCCGTGGCGGCGTTCCTCCTCCTGCGCCGCCGGTCCGCGCAGCCGGCCCCCGAGGCCGCCGACGCCTCCGCGGCCCCCGACTCCCCCCAGGCTTCCTGAACCCGGTACCCCTCGCGTGCCTTATGGATCCTCACCCCCTCCCCCCACGTTTCTCTTCCGCCCCCGGTCCCCTTAGGAGACACACCGACATGGCAGCAACCCGCCGCCCCATAGCCCTGGCCGCGGCCGTCGCCACGGCCGCCGCCCTCGGCGCCACCGCCTTCGCCCTCCCGGCCCTCGCCGCCGGCTCCCCGGCCGCCGCCCCCGCCGCCCCGAAGTTCGAGATCGTGGACGGCACCCTGGACTGGGGCATCAAGGAGTCCTTCCGCAAGTACATCGTCAGCCCGATCGCCCAGGGCAAGATCACCGTGTCCGACGGTGCCCGGCAGGCCGACGGCAACGGCGTGTTCACCTTCGTCGACGGCAAGGGCTCGTACGACCTCGGGACGCACGCCTCCAACACCGCGGTCAAGGGCGGCGTCCGGTTCGAGGGCCACCACGGCGTGCTCGACGTCAAGCTGAGCGACATCAAGGTCGGCACGGGCCGGGAGACCGGCACGATCACCGCCGACTTCACGAGCAAGAAGACGGACGGCACCGTCGTCTCCCAGGACGACGCCCCCATCGCCGCCCTCGACATCACCGGCGCCGAGCGTGGTCGCGGCGCGAACGGCGAGACGGTCTTCACCAACATTCCGGCCAAGCTGACCGCCGAGGGCTCGGAAGCCTTCGCCGGCTTCTACGCGGAAGGCGCCGAACTCGACCCGGCGACGCTGTCGCTCAAGACCGCGGCACCGAGCCCGTCCCCGTCGGACGACCCGACGAAGGACCCGGACCCGACCAAGGACCCGGACCCGACGAAGGACCCGGACCCGTCGAAGGACCCGGACCCCACCACGGACCCCACCAAGGACCCGGACCCGACCACCGACCCCACCAAGGACCCGGACCCGACCAAGGACCCGAGCGCCGACCCGACCCCCACCGCCTCCGGGACCGCCGAGCCCGTCAGCGGCCCGGTCGTCGACGGCATCCTCAACTGGGGCGTCAGGGAGGCATTCCGCAAGTACGTCGTCGGCAACATCGCGCACGGCAAGATCGTGACGAGCGACGGCGCGTCCGCCAACGGCGACAGCTACCGGTTCACCAAGGCCACCGGTCTCCTCGACGCCGACAAGAACACCCTCGACGCCGCGTTCCAGGGCAAAGTGCGCTTCCTCGGCCACGAGACCCGGGGCGGGTACCTCCTCGACCTGTCCCTCAGCAACCTGAAGGTCGACGTCGAGGGCACCTCCGGCACGCTCCTCGCCGACGTCTCCTCCAAGGACGAGAAGAGCGGCAAGGTCAGCAAGTTCACCGCCCTGTCCCTGGCCGACCTGAAGGTGCCCGCCGGCGCGCTCGCCGCCAAGGGCGGCATCGTGAACCTCACGGACATTCCGGCGACGCTCACCGCCGACGGCGCCAAGGCGTTCGGCGGCTTCTACAAGAAGGGCGAGGCGCTCGACGCGCTGAACGTCGCGGTCTCCATCGACGAGGACGCCCAGCTCCCGGGTGATGCCACCGGCGGCTCCGGCTCCACCGGCGGTGCGGGCTCCACCGGCGGTGCGGGCTCCACCGGCGGTTCAGGCTCCACCGCGGGCGGTTCGACCACTGGCGGCGGCACGGTCGGCGGCGGCTCCACCGGCGGTTCGGTCGGCGGCTCCGGCGCCCTCGCCTCCACCGGCTCCGACGTCCCGACCGGCGCCCTGATCGCCGGCTCCGGCGTCGTCGTGGCGGCCGGTGCCGGAGTCGTGATCGCGGCGCGCCGCCGCCGCGACACCACCGCCTGATCCACTCGCACATCCCCCGGGGCCGGTCCGGCGAGCACACCCGCTCGCCGCACCGGCCCCGCCGCCGTACCGGGCTCCCTTCCCGCCCCCGCGCCCGGCAGTGCTTGAATGCCCTGGTGAACGACTACGACGTACCCCGGGGCATCGACGTTCTGCGGGTGTTCTGCGGACCCGACGGCCGGTACGGCAACGCCCTCGGCGTCGTACGCGACGGAAGCGGCCACCCCGACGAGGCATCCCGGCAGCGGCTGACCTGTCAACTGGGCTTCAGCGAGACCGTGTTCGTCGACGACCCGGAGCGCGGCCGGGTGGACATCCACACCCCGGGGCTCCGGCTGCCGTTCGCCGGACACCCGCTCGTGGGCGCGGCCTGGCTGCTGGACCTGGAGATCCTGGAACTGGCCGTCGGGGACGTTTTCGCGCGCCAGGACGGCGAGTTCACCTGGATCACCGCCCGCCCCGAATGGGCCCCGCCGCGCACGCTCCAGCAGTACGCGAGCGCCGCCGAGGTCGAGGCGCTGCCGGGACCGCCGCCCGGCGAGGGCTGGCTCTACGCCTGGGCCTGGGAGGACGAGGCGGCCGGACGGGTGCGCGCGCGGGCCTTCCCGAGGCGGGGCGGGGAGGGAATCGTCGAGGACGAGGCGACGGGGGCCGCGGCCATGCTGCTGAGCGCCCAGCTCGGCCGGGCCCTGAACATCACGCAAGGACGCGGCTCCCAGATCCTCACCGCACCCGCGCCGGACGGCACGGTGGAGGTCGGGGGCCGCGTCCTGATGGCCGCCCGGGGCTGAACCCGGGCGGCGGAAGACCGTACGACGGTCACCGCGCGCCGTACGACGGCTGCTACGCGCTGAGCGGGAAGACCTCGCCCAGCTCGCGGAAGACCGCGGTGTTCAGCGCGAAGGCGCGCTTGCACTCCTCGATGATGCGCTGCTTCTCCAGGTCGTCCGCGTTCACGCCGTCCAGCAGCTCGCGGTAACCCCGCTTGAAGGCGGCCGGGTTGGTGATCTGCTCGAAGACGTAGAACCGGACGCCGTCGCCCTTGCGCTCGAAGCCCCAGGTCTTCTCCGCCTTGTCGCGGATGATCTGACCGCCCGACAGGTCGCCCAGGTAGCGCGTGTAGTGGTGGGCGACGTAACCGGCGGGCCAGGTGCGCGCGCACTCCGCGACCCGGGCGGCGTACGCCGCGGTGGCGGGCAGCGGTTCGAGCCCCTCGCGCCAGTCGGCACCGCGCAGATGCGCCAGGTCGCGCTCCAGCTCGGCGGAGCGCATCAGCTCGGGCTGTATGAACGGACCGGCGACCGGGTCCTCGCGCAGGGCCTCCGCGCCCTCCTCCAGCGCCCGGTACACGAACCACAGCTGCTCGGTGTAGCGCGTGTACGCGTCCACTCCCAGCCGCCCGCCGAGCAGGTCACTCATGAAGGTCGAGGTCTCGGCCTCGGTGTGCTGCTCGTGCGACGCGGTGCGGATGAGCGTCGAGAAGGGAGTGACGGTGGCGGTTGCGTCCAAGGCGGGCCTCCGGGGACCGAGGGGAGGGAGAGTCCAGAGAGAGACGGAGATACCGGCAGGCGGCCGCCGCGACGGTGCGGCGGCGCGTGCCGATACGCCGATCCTCCTACTTAGGTTTACCTAAGTCAACTGGTTCCCGACTGCTTGTCGGTAAAAAAAAACGCCAGGAAAGGGCGGAGGGCCCGATATCGGACAGTTCGGGGTGATTACGGAAGGGTGAGGATCTCCGCTCCGGTCTCCGTGACGACCAGCGTGTGCTCGAACTGGGCCGTCCGCTTCCGGTCCTTCGTCACCACGGTCCAGCCGTCCTCCCACATGTCGTACTCGTGGGTGCCCAGCGTCAGCATCGGCTCGATGGTGAACGTCATGCCCGGCTGCATCACGGTGGTGGCGTGCGGGCTGTCGTAGTGCGGGATGATCAGGCCGGAGTGGAACGAGGTGTTGATCCCGTGGCCGGTGAAGTCGCGGACGACTCCGTAGCCGAACCGCTTGGCGTACGACTCGATGACCCGGCCGATGACGTTGATCTGCCGCCCCGGCTTGACCGCCTTGATGGCCCGGTTCAGCGATTCCCGGGTCCGCTCGACGAGCAGCCGGGACTCCTCGTCCACGTCACCGCAGAGGTAGGTGGCGTTGTTGTCGCCGTGCACCCCGTTGATGTACGCGGTGACGTCGAGGTTCACGATGTCCCCGTCGCGCAGCACGGTGGAGTCGGGGATGCCGTGGCAGATGACCTCGTTGAGCGAGCTGCACAGCGACTTCGGGAAGCCCCGGTAGCCGAGGGTGGAGGGGTACGCGCCGTGGTCGATCATGAACTCGTGGGCGACCCGGTCCAGCTCGTCCGTGGTCACGCCCGGGGCGATGTGCTTGGCGGCCTCCTCCATCGCCTGCGCGGCGATACGGCCCGCGACGCGCATCCGCTCGATGGTGTCGGCGTCCTGGACCTCCGGGCCGGTGTACGGCGTCGGAGCCGGCTTCCCCACGTACTCGGGGCGCCGGATGTTTCCGGGTACGGAACGGACGGGAGTGATCTCCCCTGGTACGAGAAGCGACTGGCCAGACATGCCAGCGAGTCTAACCAGCGGCGTCGGGGCACCATGGCGGTAAGGAAAGGAGCCGTCGATGGCCCTGTTCAAGAAGCGCACGGTCGGCAAACCGGGCGAGTGGTACTACTGCCTGAAGCACAAGAAGGTCGAGGAAGGCCCGGAGTGCCCGGCGCTGAACCGTTTCGGCCCCTACACCTCCCGCGAGGCGGCCCAGCACGCGATGGACACCGCGCGCGACCGCAACCTCGAGTGGGACACGGACCCGAAATGGCACGACGAGGAGAAGGGCCCTTCAAACCCGCCCGGCGGCAACCCGAACCCGTCCGGCGATTGAGGACGTCCTCTCGGCCCCTCCGGCGTTCGAGGAGCGGGGCGCGGGGCGGAGCCCCGGAACCGGGTCACCCCTCCAGCCGGGCCTCCCGCCTCCGCACCGCGTCCTCATCCGTCTCCGAGTCGTACCGCACCAACTTCGGCAACGCGGCGGTCAACAGCGCCACCGACGCCACGCACGCCACCCCGCCCGTCCAGATCGCCGACCGGGTCCCGGTCCAGCCGGCCATCGCCCCGGCCCGCACCTGACCCAGCTGCGGGCCGACGCTGTACGACAACACCTCGATGCCGGCCAGCCGCCCCCGCAGCTCCTCCGGGATGGTCTGGTTCCAGATCGTCGCGCGCCCCAGCCCGCTCAGCATGTCGCCCGCCCCCGCCACGGCCAGGCAGATCAGCACCACCCACACGCTGGAGAACCAGCCCGCCGCCGCGATCGCCAGCCCCCACGCCGCCGCCCCGAACACCACGAACAGCCCGTGCCTGCGGACCCGGCCCGTCCAGCCGCTGGTCAGCCCCAGCACCAGCGAGCCGACCGAGCCCGCCGCGTACATCAGCCCCAGCGACCACTCCGCGTCCAGCTCGTCCGCCAGGAACGGGAAGATCGTGTTCGGGAAGGCGAAGAACATCGCCGCCAGATCGATCGCGTACGTCCCCAGCAGCACCGGCCGGCTCCACGCGTACCGAGCCCCCTCGACGATCCCGCGCAGCGACGGCTTCGCCGCCTCCTCGGCGGGCGGCGCGGGGGCGAGCCGCAGACAGAGCACGACGGAGGCGGCGAACGTGCACACCGTCACCGCGTACGCCGTGCCGTGACCGGCGTACGCCACCACCAGACCGGCCAGCGCCGGGCCCGCGATCGCTCCGATCTGCCAGCGCAGCGAGTTCAGCGCGGCGGCCGCCGTCTGCTGGGCGTGCGGCACGATCCGGGCCATCAGGGAGTCCAGCGCCGGCCGCTGGAGCCCGGCGAGCGCGGAGACCCCGCCGGCCACCACGTACAGCGGCCACAGCAGCGGCTCCGGAAGCAGGGCGTTCACCAGCAGGATCGCGGCGAGCACCCCGAGCCCGGCCTCGGTCAGCAGGATGACCCGGCGGCGGTCCACCGAGTCCGCGAGCGCCCCGCCGTACAGCCCGAAGACCACCAGCGGCACCAGCTCCACCGCGCCCATCGCCCCGACCGCGAGCGGGGAGCCCGTGAGGTCCTTGATCTGGAGCGGCAGCGCGATGAGCGCCATGAAGCTGCCGAAGTACGTGATCAGGCCCTGCACCCACAGCAGCCGGAAATCCGGCGAGGAACGCCACGGCGAGAGATCGGGCAGCAGGGCACGCAACCGCCCCGGCCGTGGCGGCGGTGGGGACGAGGGGGAGGCCGGGGGCGGGGGAGGCGCTGAGGTCACGAAGGGCCATGATCCGGACAACGGGGTGGGGCGGGCAAGCGGGTTTTCCGCCCGCACCCCTGCGGTGGGCCCGGTCCGGCTACCAGCGGGCCGGCGGTGGCTGGGTCAGCCGGTCGGCCAGCAGGGCGAGCCGGTCCCGGAACGTGCGCCGGCCGCCCGCCGGAGGCCTCCCGTTCTCCCCTGCGGCGGCGCTCACCAGGTGCTGCACGATGTCGAGGTCCACGGCGTCGTCCCCGGCGACCACCAGCGACTCGTGCGCCAGGCCGCCGACCTCGGGGTCCCCGCCGTCCAGGGTGAGCACCCGTGCCCCGGCCCGCCGGGCGTCGTGCACCCGCTCCAGCAGGCCTTCGCCCGGCCGCTCCGGTGCGACCAGCAGCACCGTCTCGCCCCGCCCCGCCGCCGCGATCCGGCCGAGCCCGACCGCCAGGTGCTCCGGGTCGCCCGCCGCCACCCGGTGCCGGACGAGGGTGGGCGTCAGCTCCGGCAGCCCCGACCAGGCGGACTCGTCGGAGAGATGGGCCGCCAGATGCCACGGCTCGTACGCCTCGGTCCCCGCCAGCAGCAGGCCGCCGCCGCGCGGGACGACGGAGGCGCGCAGGGCCAGCGCGAACCGGCGGGCGTCCTGCGGCCACCGGGTCCCGGCCAGCACATCGCGGAGCAGGGCGACGCGTACGGCATCCATGGCCCGGCATCCTGCCCCGGCCCGCCGCCCCGCCCGCCCCGGTCGCCCGCCCCTCACCCGAACGGAGGACGGAGCGCGGAACGGCACCGGCGGGCCGAACCGGTACGGGCGCATTCCCACGGGCCGCTCCCCTCGCTTCTACCTGGCAGTAGGGTCGGCCCATGACTACACAGGACAGCAGCGGCAGCGCGCCCAAGCCCCCCGCCAAGGACCCCTGGGACCTCCCCGACGTATCCGGCCTGAGCGTCGGTGTGCTCGGCGGAACCGGACCGCAGGGCCGTGGCCTGGCCTACCGGCTCGCCCGAGCCGGACAGAAGGTCACCCTCGGCTCCCGGGACGCGGCCCGCGCCGAGCAGGCGGCGGCCGAGCTGGGCTTCGGCGTCGAGGGCGCGGACAACGCGGAATGCGCCCGGCGCAGCGACATCGTGATCGTCGCCGTGCCGTGGGACGGCCACGCCGAGACGCTCCAGTCCCTGCGCGAGGAGCTCGCGGGCAAGCTCGTCATCGACTGCGTCAACCCGCTCGGCTTCGACAAGAAGGGCGCCTACGCCCTCAAGCCCGAGGAGGGCAGCGCCGCCGAACAGGCCGCGGCCCTGCTGCCGGACTCCCGGGTCACCGCCGCCTTCCACCACCTCTCGGCCGTGCTGCTCCAGGACGAGTCCATCGAGGAGATCGACACCGATGTGCTGGTCCTGGGCGAGGCGCGCGCCGACACCGACCTCGTCCAGGCGCTGGCAGGCCGGATCCCCGGAATGCGGGGCATCTTCGCCGGCCGGCTGCGCAACGCCCACCAGGTCGAGTCGCTGGTCGCCAACCTGATCTCGGTCAACCGCCGCTACAAGGCCCACGCCGGACTGCGCACCACCGACGTCTGACCGGACCGGCCCCGGCGGGCGCTTCGGCAACGGGGCCGGGCGCTCCCCGGGACGGGGCACAACGGGGCATGGGGGACACTGGACGGGACCGCGACCGTTCCCGGCAGGGAGCGCGACCCGTTCCCGACAGGAGCCGATCCCCATGCCCCGCATCGCCCTCTACGCCCTCGTCGTCTGCGTCCTCGCCGTCGTGGCAGCCGTGGTCTCCTTCGTCCAGGGCAGCCTGCTCGGGATCGTCTGGGTGCTCATCGCGGGTCTCTCGTCCAACATGACCTGGTTCTACGTACGCAGGCACCGCCTGGCCACCGCCACCACCACCGCGACCGCCTCCGACGCGGGCTGATCCCACCTCGCTCCCCGCTCCACCGCTCCCCGCTCCCGCTTCCGCCAATCAGGTCGAGCCCGCCTCTCCCCGGGCGTGCCCCGGCCGGCCGGCGCCGCCGGGGGCCGAGCATGTGACGGCCCTGCCACGGACGTGGCGGAACCGGACGAGGGAGGCCGTGTGGCAGACGCGAGGGACGACGTTTCGGGGTCGACCGTGCAGGCGGGGGACCGTACCCAGGGATTCTGGGAGGAAGTGCGGGACGCCGTCTCGACCCGGGCCGCTCTTGTCATGCTCGGGGTGCTCCTGCTGCAACTGGGCTTCGCCCTCTCCTACATGGGCGCCTTCCACGCACCCGAGCCGCACCGGGTACCGATCACCCTGGTCGCCCCGCCCGCCGTGGAGCGGGATCTGGTGGCCCGCCTCGACGCGCTGCCCGGCGACCCGCTTCGGGTCACGGCCGTCCAGGACCGCGCCGAGGCACGCGCGCGGCTGCTCGACCGCCGTACGGATGCCGCCCTCGTGGTGGATCCGGCGAGCCGCACCGACACCCTGATCGTGGCGTCGGCGGGCGGGCCCTCGGCCACCGCCGCGGCCACCGAGATCCTTCAGGAGGTCGCCCGGGCGGAGAACCGGACGATCGTCGTCCGAGACATCCGGCCGCCCGCCGCCGGGGACTCGCGGGGCCTTTCCTCCTTCTACATCGTCCTCAGCTGGACCATCGGCGGCTATCTCGCGGCCTCGGCCCTGAACATGGCGGCCGGTTCGAAGAAGCCCACCCTGCGCCGCACCTTCGTCCGGCTGGCGGCGATGCTGCCGTACGGCTTCGTCTCGGGCATCGGCGGCGCGATCATCGTGGGCCCGGTGCTGGACTGCCTGCCGGGCGCGTTCTGGGAACTCGTCGGGATCGGCACCCTCGTGGTGTTCGCCTCCGGCGCGGTGGGCGTCGCCCTCCAGTCGGTGGCGGGCACGATCGGCCTCGGCCTCACCATCCTGATCTTCACGATCCTGGGGAACCCCAGCTCCGGCGGGGTGTACCCGTCCTCGCTGCTGCCGCCGTTCTGGAGCGCGATCGGTCAGGCGCTCCCGCCGGGGGCCGGGACGACCGTGGTGCGCAACACCGTCTACTTCGACGGCAACGCCACCACCGGCGCCCTCTGGATTCTCGGCGCCTGGGCCTTCGGCGGCGTCGTGGTCGCGATTCTCGCCGCCGCCGTGCGGGCGTCCCGGGCCGCTCGCCCCACCGCCCCGGCCGGCGGGCCCACCGCCCCGGCGGTCTGACACGGCGACCCGGGCCGCGCGGTCAGCCGACCGCGCAGCCCGGATCCTGCTCGTCGAAGAGTCCCCGCCAGAAGCGGTACAGGTCATATCCGCAGTACCGCTGGTACTCCTCGACGCCCAGCGCCCGCAGCAGCGTGTGGATCGCGTCGAAGAAGGCGATGTTCACCTCGGGGATCCACAGGATCGCGAACACCGCGATCAGCCCGAACGGAGCGATCGGCTCCACCTGGCGGCGGATCCTGTACGAGAGCCAGGGCTCGATCACCCCGTAGCCGTCCAGCCCCGGAATCGGCAGGGAGTTCAGGATCGCCGCCGTCACCTGGAGCATCGCCAGGAACGCCAGCGCGTACTGGAAGGCACGCGGCACCCCGTCCAGCGCGTCCAGCCAGAACGGGGCCGTACAGAGAAGCGCGAACGCCACGTTCGTCAGGGGGCCCGCCGCCGAGATCAGGCTGTGCTTCCACCGGCCGTGGATCCGGCCGCGCTCGATGTAGACCGCACCGCCGGGCAGCCCGATCCCGCCCATGATCACGAAGAGCACCGGCAGCACGACGCTCAGCAGCGCGTGCGTGTACTTCAGCGGATTGAGCGTCAGATAGCCCTTCGCCCCCACCGACAGGTCCCCGCTGTGCAGCGCGGTGCGGGCGTGCGCGTACTCGTGGAGGCAGAGCGAGACGACCCAGGCCCCGGTGACGAACAGGAAGACCGCGAAGCCGGTGGCGTCCGCGAAGTCCGTCCACACCGCCCAGCCCGCGACCGCGGTGACGGCGGCGATACCGAGGAAGACCGGGCTGATCCTCCGGTCGCCGCGAGTGGCTGCGGTGGTCATCGGCGTTCGACTCCTGGGGCAGGGGACGGGGTGATCGTACGGTCCGGCACGGCTGGAACGTCCGCGACCGCTTGTGGAGTTCCACCCGGTCAACGCCGGTCCGCCGCCCGTCACGGACAATGGGCTCCGTGCACTACTGCGTCCTCGGTACCACCCGGGCACTCCGCGACGACGGCACGGCCGTCACCCTCGGCGGGGCGCGGCTGCGCGCCCTGCTCACCGTCCTCGCACTGCGCCCCGGCCGGACCGTCCCGGCCGGACACCTCGTCGACGAGGTGTGGGACGGTGACCCGCCCGCCGACGCGGCCGGCGCGCTCCAGGCCCTGGTCGGCCGGTTGCGGCGGGCCCTGGGCCGCGGCGCCGTCGAATCCGTGGCGGGCGGCTACCGGCTCGCCACCCAGCCGGACGCCGTGGACCTGCACCGCTTCGAGCGGCTGGCGGCGGAGGGGAGCCGGGCCCTGGAGGACGGCGACGCCGCCGGCGCCCTCGCCGTCCTGGGGGAGGCCCTCGCCCTGTGGAACGGGCCCGCCCTCGCCGATCTGCCCGACCGTACGGCGATCGCGTCCCGCTGGGAGGCCCGCAGGCTCGACGCGCGGCGGGCCGCGCTCGGGGCGCTCCTCGCCCTCGGGAGACCGGGGGAGGCGCTGCCGGAGCTGGCCGTGCTCTGCGACACCCACCCGCTCGACGAACCGCTCCAGGCGCTGCGCATCAGGGCCCTGCGGGACGCCGGACGCCCCGCCGAGGCGCTGGCCGCGTACGAGGAGGTCCGCACCCTGCTCGACGGCCGCCTCGGCACCGCCCCCGGGCCGGCCCTGCGCGCCCTGCACACCGAACTGCTCCACCCGGAGCCGTTTCCCCGCTCCCCGGGTGCGCCCGCGCCGCGGCCTCATGCCCGGACCCCGGGGGCGCCGGAACCGGTCTCCCGGTCCTCGGCCTCGGCCGCTCCTGGCACCGGGACCCGGCCCGCGTCGGAGCCTTCCGCCCGCCCGGCGGCGTCGCCCGCCCCGGATGCCGCGGCGGGACCGGCCCAGCACCCGCACCCCACGCCCGGCCCCGGTGGTCCGGCCGCCCTCGGCGGTGAGGCCCCCGCCGCGTACCCGCCCGCCCCCGGCAACCTCCGCGCCCGGCTCACCAGTTTCGTCGGGCGCGACACCGACATGGCCGCCCTGCGCGAGGACCTCGGTCGCGCCCGGCTGGTCACCCTGCTCGGGCCCGGGGGCGCGGGCAAGACCCGGCTGTCGCAGGAGACCGCGGAGGCCGTCGCCGAGGCCTGGCCCGACGGCGTCTGGCTGGCCGAACTGGCCCCCGTCGACGACCCGGACACCGTGCCCGAGGCCGTCCTGACCGCGCTCGGCGCCCGCGAGACCGTGCTGCGCGGGGCGGGCGCCGAGGAGTTGCGCGCCGTCGAACGCGTCGGCGACGACCCCCTCGTACGCCTCACCGAACACTGCGCCCCGCGCCGGATGCTGCTCCTGCTGGACAACTGCGAGCACGTCATCGGCGCCGCCGCCGCCCTCACCGAGCACCTCCTCACCCACTGCCCTCAGCTCACCGTCATCGCCACCAGCCGCGAACCCCTCGGCGTGCCGGGCGAGTTCGTCCGCCCCGTCGACCCGCTGCCCGACCCGATGGCCCTGCGGCTGCTCGCCGAGCGCGGGGCCGCCGCCCGCCCCGGCTTCCGTACCGACGCGGACGAGGCGACCGCCGCCGCCTGCGCCGAGATCTGCCGCCGGCTGGACGGGCTGCCGCTCGCCATCGAACTGGCCGCCGCCCGGCTGCGGATGCTCAGCCCCCGCCAGATCGCCGACCGGCTCGACGACCGCTTCCGCCTCCTCACCAACGGCAGCCGGACCCTGCTGCCCCGCCAGCAGACCCTGCGCGCCGTCGTCGACTGGTCCTGGGACCTGCTCGACGCCGCCGAACGCGCCGTCCTGCGCCGCCTCTCCGTCTTCGCCGGGGGCTGCTCGCTGGCCGCCGCCGAGGAGGTCTGCGCCCTGCCCGCCGGACCGGGCGGCCCCGCCGTCGACAGCCTCGACGTGGCCGCCCTGCTCGGCTCCCTCGTCGACAAGTCCCTCGTGGTCGCCGCACCCGGTGAGGACGGGGAGATGCGCTACCGGCTGCTGGAGACGGTCGGGGAGTATGCCGCCGAACGCCTCGACGAAGCGGGGGAGCGGGCCGCGGTGGGCCGGCGCCACCTCGTCCACTTCCGGGAGCTGGCGCGGACGACCGGGCCGGCGATGCGGGGGGCGGGGCAGCGCGCGGCCATCGCGGCCATCCGCCGCGAGTACGAGAACCTGCGCACCGCGCTCCGCCACGCCGTCGCCGCCCGGGACGAGCACGAGGCCCTGTGCATCGTGCTGTCGATGTCCTGGTACTGGATGCTGCGCGACCTGCGCGCGGATGCCCGGCAGTGGGCCGAGGCCGCCTCCTCGCTCGGCCCCGACCCGTTCGCCCGGCCCGGGGTCCGGGCCCCCTCGCTGCCGGAGGCGGCCACCGACCGACCGCCGCCGATGGACGACGACCAACTCGCGGAGGCGCGGCGCGGCTCGGCGCTGATCCAGCTGGGCAGCGTGGACGACGTCTTCTCCGCCTGGTCGGACGCCGAAGGGCAGAAGCGGCTGCAGATCATCGCCGGCGCCTACCGGCCGGGACAGCCGCAGACCTGCCGCATGCCCGGCACGTTCTGGATGTACGCGAACATGTTCACCGGGGACATGGCCCGCACCCGCGAGGCGCTGGACGCGACGGTGCGGACCTGCCGCGCCTACGGCTACGAGTGGGAGCTGGCCGCCGCGCTCCAACTGCGCGCCAACTTTCTGGCCGGTCACTCCGGTCACGCGGACCTGGCGCACGTCGACGCCGACGAGAGCCTGGAGATCTTCACCCGGCTCGACGACGACTGGGGCACGGCCGAGGCCCTGGCGTCCCGCGGCGAGGCCAACGAACGGACGGGCTGCTTCCGCGAGGCCCTGGACGACTACGCCGCCGCCGTGGAGTACGCGCAGAAGATCGGTGCCCGGTCCCAGGTGGCGCTGTTGCGCGCCCGGTACGCCGGGCCGCTCGCCGAGCTCGGCCGGCTGCCGGAGGCCGAGGCCGTGCTGCGGGAGGTCTGCGAAGGGGACCGGTTCTCGAACCACGAGGCCATGCCGGTCGCCCGCATGCATCTGGCCTTCGTCCTCGGGGCGCAGGGCCGGGTGGCCGAGGCCCGCGCACAGGTGGAGATGATCAAGGACGAGTTCACCCGGGGCGACATCGCCGTCTTCAGTGGGTTCGTCTTCGGGATGCTGGCCTGGCTGGACAACCTGGAGGGCGCCTACGCCGCCGCCCTGCGCAACGCCGTGACCGCGCTGGAGCGTTCGCGGGACCGGTTGTCCACGATGATCGCCCCCAACATGCCCTCGGCCCACCTGACGGCGATCGCCCGGGCCCTGGCCGGGCTTGCTTCCGAGAGCGGGGCCGAGGAGCAGGCGTGCGCGGACGCCGCCCGGCTGCTGGGCCTCCAGGCGGCGCTGCTGTCCCCCGGGTACGTTCCGACCATGATCGAGCGCCGCAACCTGGCCGAGGCCGAGGAGGCCGTGCGGGCCCGCCTCGACGACGCGGCGTACACCCGGGCGTACGAGCAGGGCGGTGGCCTCACCCTCGACGAGGCCACCGCTCTGGCGGAGACGTACCGGCGGGTGCGCCCGCTGGGGTGACGTCCCTCGGCTCAGGCCTTCTTGCGGAACTTGGCCACCGCCAGCGGAGCCATCACCAGCGTGATGCCGGCGGCCCAGGCGAGCGTCCACCAGACCGAGTCGCCGACCGGGCCGCCCTGCATGAGCGCCCGCGCCGCGTCGGCGAGGTTGGAGAGCGGGTTGTAGTCGGTGAAGGCCTGGAGCCAGCCCGGCATGGTCTGGGTCGGCACGAAGATCGAGGATCCGAACTGCAGGGGCATCAGCACGAGCATCGCCGTCCCTTGAACAGCCTGGGCCGTCTTCATGGACAGCCCGAGCAGAATGAAGATCCACATGATGGCGGCGCCGAACACCGCCGACAGCGCGACCGCCGCGAGGAGCCCGAACACCGAGCCGTGCAGCTCCATGCCGACGACGAACCCCATGACCAGCAGGATGAACATGGCGACCATCAGCCGGCCCAGCTCGACCACGATCTTGGCGATGAGCACCGAGGACCGGGCTATCGGCATCGTCCGGAACCGGTCCATCACCCCCTTGCGGAAGTCGTCGTTGACGCCGGTCCCGACGGCCATGGCGATGTTCAGCCCCATCATCGCCATCAGCCCCGGCACCAGGTAGTTCACGTACTCCTGCCGGTTCCCGCCGAGGCTGGCGCCGACCGAGCCGCCGAAGACGTACACGAAGAGCAGGATGAAGATGACCGGCATCAGAAGGACGTCGAACATCGACTCCGGGTCCTTCTTGATCTGGAGCATGTTGCGCCGCGCCAGGGCCCCGATGTGCCGGAGGTTGGCCCGCAGCCCGATCCGGCCCTCGTCGGCCACGGTCGCCTTCGCGGGCGCGGGAGCCGGGGGCCCGGCGGGAGCGGCGGCCGGTGTCGTGGTGGTGGTGCTGCTCATGCGGCGGCCTCCTGGGGAGCGGGGTCGAAGAGGGGAGAGGACTTGTCGCCGGTGATCGCGAGGAACACCTCGTCCAGGCTGGGCAGGGCGGTGGAGACATGGGCGAGCGAGAAGCCGCGTACGCCCAGCAGTCCGATGACGGCGGTCAGCTGCTCGTCGCTGAGGATCGGCACGTACAGCAGTCCCTCGTCCGGCACGGCCTGCGCCCCGGCGACGCCGTCGAGCCCGGCTTCCCGGATCGCCTGCGCCATCGCGGCCAGCTCCGCCGGGTCCGAGGGCCGGATGTGCAGGGTGCGGCCGCCGACCTTCGCCTTGAGCTCGTCGACCCCGCCCCGGGCGATGATCTTCCCCCGGTCGATGACCGTCAGCTCCTTGGCGAGCTGCTCGGCCTCCTCCATGTACTGCGTGGTCAGCAGGACGGTGGCACCCTCGGCGACCATCCGCTGCACCTCGTCCCAGACCTCGTTACGGGTCCGGGGGTCGAGCCCCGTCGTCGGCTCGTCCAGATACAGCACGGCCGGGCTGCCGATCATCGAGGCGGCCAGGTCGAGCCGGCGGCGCATCCCGCCGGAGTACTCCATGCACGCCCGCTTGGCGGCCTCGGTGAGCGAGAACCGCTCCAGCAGCTCGTCGGCGCGGGCCCGGGCCTGCTTGCGGGGCAGATCGAGCAGCCGCCCGATCATGTAGAGGTTCTCCCAGCCGGAGAGCTTCTCGTCGACCGAGGCGTACTGCCCGGTGAGGCCGATGGTGCGGCGGAGCTGCCGGGGTTGCTTCACCACGTCGTAGCCCGCGACGACCGCGTGGCCGGCGTCGGGGGTGATCAGGGTGGACAGGCAGCGTACGAGGGTGGTCTTGCCGGCGCCGTTGGGGCCGAGCACACCGAGGACGGTGCCCTCGCGCACATCGAGGTCCACGCCGTCCAGAGCTTTGGTCTCGCCGTAGTGCTTGACCAGCCCCCGCACCTCGACGGCGTTCCGGCCGCTGCTGGGGTTCTTGTCGATTCGTTCCATGCCCACCAGCAGACCAGCGCCCACCGACAGCTCACCGACAGCCCGCCGACACGGGCCGCGGGCGGGCTCCGGGCGTGCGACAGCCCGCCGATGGGGGATGTCGGCGGGCTGTCGGTGGTGCGGGAAATGGTCGGTGGTCGCCGCCGCCGGGGAGCGGCGGCGACCCGGTGGATCAGTGGAAGGTGTGCTCCGCCGCCGGGAACGTGCCCCCGACGACCTCGTCCGCGAACTCCTTCGCCGCGTCACCGAGCACCTTGCGCAGGTCGGCGTACTGCTTGGTGAAGCGCGGCACCTTGCCGCCGGTCAGCCCGACCATGTCCGTGTAGACGAGCACCTGCGCGTCGGTCCCGGCGCCGGCGCCGATGCCGACGGTCGGGATGTGCAGCGTCCGGGTGACCTCGGCGGCCAGCTCGGCGGGGACCAGCTCCAGCACGACGGCGAACGCGCCCGCGTCCTGGACGGCCTTGGCGTCCCGCAGCAGCTGCTGGGCGGCCTCCTCGCCGCGGCCCTGGACCCGGTAGCCCATCGCGTTGACGGACTGCGGGGTCAGGCCGATGTGACCCATGACCGGGATGCCGGCCTCGACGAGCAGCCGGATCTGCTCGTGGGACCGCTCGCCGCCCTCCAGCTTGACCGCGCCGACGCCCGACTCCTTGACCAGCCGGGTGGCGTTGCGCAGCGCCTGGACGGGGCCTTCCTGGTACGAGCCGAAGGGCAGGTCGCCGACGATCAGGGCGCGTTTGGTGCCCCGTACGACGGCGGCGGACAGCATGGCGATCTCGTCCATCGTGACGGGCACGGTGGTCTCGTAGCCGAGGTGGACGTTGCCCATGGAGTCGCCGACGAGCATGACCGGGATCCCGGCCTCGTCGAAGACGGACGCGGTCATCGCGTCGTAGGCGGTCAGCATGGGCCACTTCTCGCCGCGCTCGGTGGCGGCGGCGATGTCGTGGACGGTGATGCGACGGGTGGACTTCCCTCCGTACAGCGCTTTGCTGCTGTCGGCGGGGGAGGGCCGGCTCCCACCGGCGGGGGAGGGCTGATTCTGCGCAGCCTGAAGCGACATGGCCAACGGCTCCTTCGTCATCTCGAGGCGCCCTGACGGCGTCCCCGGATCCCTTCCATGGTGGCATCCCGCCCCACCACTCGGGAAGTGGGCCCACGGGCACTCGGGAAGCGGGCCCGCACACCCCATCCGTACGGCTCCGTTGGGCAAAGCTTTAACAATACGAGACGGTCTCGTATCGAAATGAGGTTAGGCTCGTCCCCATGCCCATACCGTCCGGCGCCCCCGCCACGCCCCGTGTTCCCGAGGCGATCCACCGCCGCCGCTGGTGGATCCTCACCGTCCTCATGTTCAGCCTGCTCATCGTGGTGCTGGACAACTCGATCCTGAACGTCGCGGTCAAGACGATCGCGAGCCCCGCCCCCACCGGCATCGGCGCCACGCAGAGCGAGCTGGAGTGGGCGATCAACTCCTACACGCTCGTCTTCGCCGGACTGCTGTTCACCGCGGGCCTCCTCGGCGACCGGATCGGCCGCAAGAAGGTCCTCCTGGCCGGCATCCTGGTCTTCGGCCTCGGCTCCGCGCTGGCCGCCTTCTCCGCCTCGCCCGGCGAGCTCATCACCTGGCGGGCGCTGATGGGCTTCGGCGCCGCCTTCGTGATGCCCGCCACCCTCGCCGTCCTGATGAACGTCTTCGAGCGCGACGAGCAGCCCAAGGCCATCGGCATCTGGGCGGGCAGCGTCGGTCTCGGCATCGCCATCGGCCCGATCACCGGCGGACTGCTCCTGGAGCACTTCTGGTGGGGCTCGATCTTCCTGGTGAACGTCCCCGTGGTCGTCATCGCCCTGATCGCCATGGCGATCCTGGTCCCCGACTCCCGGGACCCGAACCCCGGAAAGGTCGACCCGCTGGGCGTCGCGCTCTCCATCGTGGGCCTGGTCCTGTTGGTGTACGGGATCATCCGGGGCGGCGAGCTGGCCGACTTCACCGACACCACCGTGCTCCTCGCCATCGTCGGCGGGCTGCTCGTGCTGGCCGGATTCGTCTGGCACGAGAAGCGCAGCAGCCACCCGGCCATCGACATCACGTACTTCCGGAAGCCCGCGTTCTCCGCCGCCGTGGCCGCCATAGCCCTGGTCTTCTTCGCCCTCATGGGCGTGACCTTCTTCTCGGCCTTCTACCTCCAGAGCGTGCGCGGCTACACCGCCCTGGAGTCGGGCCTGCTGATCGTTCCGCTCGCGGCCGCTCAGATGGTCTTCGCGCCCCGGGCCCGGCTGGTCGTCGACCGCTTCGGCGCCCGTGCGGTCTGTACGGCCGGCATGCTGCTCGTCGCGGCCGGGCTCGCGTCGTTCGCCCTGTTCGACGCCGGTACGCCGGTGTGGGTGATGTGCCTCGTCTTCTTCGTGCAGGGCACCGGGATGGCGCACATCATGCCGCCCGTCACCGTTGCCGTGATGCAGGCGCTGCCCCGCGAGAAGGCCGGTTCCGGTTCGGCCATCAACAACACCTTCCGCCAGGTCGGCGGGGCGCTCGGCATCGCGGTTCTGGGCTCGGTGCTCTCGACCGTCTACCGGGGGGGCATCGAGGGCCACCTCGGCGCGGTCCCGGCGCGGGTCAGGGACGTGGCGGGCGAGTCCATCGAGGCCACGCTCGGCGTCGCCGAGAAACTCGGCCCGGTGGCCGGAAAGCCCCTGGTCGCCGCTGCCAACGACGCGTTCATCAGCGCCATGCACGTGACCGCGCTCGGCTCGGCGGCCGTGGCCCTGATCGGCGCCGTGGTCGTCGGCCTGTTCCTGCCCGGCCGTCCTCCGGCGACGACCGGGGCCCCCGAGGAGACCCGGCCCCCGGCGGAGCAGCTGACCCGCTGACCGGTCGCCCCGACGGGTCCCGTCGATCCGCGCCCCCGGGTCGGCGAGAATCGGGGCGACGGACATACGGCGACGACGGCGCGGCGAGAGGCGGCTTCACGGTGCAAGGCCAGGACGGCGAGCGGGACGGGCGCGGGGCAGGGAACGGGGGCGAACCGCGGACCGGGGCACCGACCGGGACGCCGGCAGGGGCTCCGACCCGGGCGCCGGACGCGGAGCCCCGCCGCGGACGCCCCCGCTCCGCCGCGGCGGAACGGGCGATCCTGGACGCCGTGATCGCTCTCCTGGAGGCGGGCGAACCTCTGGCGGGCCTCTCCATCGAGCGCATCGCGCGTACGGCGGGCGTCGGCAAGGCCACGATCTACCGTCGTTGGTCGGGCAAGGAGGAGCTGTTCGTCGACGTCGTACGGGACATGGAGCCCGACGACCCGCCGGTCTCCGGCACCGAGGGCCTCGCCGACCTCCGCGTCATGCTGGAATCCCTGCGCACCCGGGGCCTCGCCCAGCGCTCCTCGGTGCTGCTGCACAACATCTTCGCGCAGATGAAGAGCCACCCGAAGCTGTGGAACGAGTACCACGACACGGCCATCGCCCCCCGCCGGGCCGCGATGCTGGAGGCGGTGCGGCGCGCGGTGGCGGCCGGGGAGCTGCGCGACGACCTCGACGTGGAGCTCATCGACGACCTCTTCGTCGGCCCCATGCTCGTCCGTACGGCCCACCGTCCCGACGCGCCGCTGCCCGACGACCTCGCGGACCGCATCATCACCACCCTGCTGGAGGGGCTCGCCCCCGCGGCACGAGTGTGATCGTTCTGTCACAAGGCGCCCCGGCGGGCCCCGGGCCGGAACCCGTCGTCCCGCCTCCGTCGTCCTGATCTCCGTACGGCATCTCCGTACGGTCGTCGAAGGCGGGACACCGGCCGGACCCGCCACGTCGGCGGCCCGGCGGCGGGCCGTCAGGTCGGCGGCGGGAAAGGCGCCGCTCATCACCTAGGGTCGAGAGCGCGGCGATGTGCACGGCAAGGCAGTGAGGACAGCGCGATGGTGCAGGCGTACGGGGCGGACACGGACAACGGCAGCGCGAAGCAGCCCGGAGCCCGCGGATCCCGCTTCCGGGGCCTGTGGGACAGGCTGCGGAACGACCGGGGCGTCTGGCGGCGCGGCATCCTCCTGGCCCTCTGCTCGGTCCTGCTGACTCTGCTGATGGTCGTCCACGCGCAGATCCCCAACCGGCTCGGCAACCTCGGCAGCCTCATCGAGACCTTCCTGCCGTGGGTCGCCGTCTTCATCCCGGTGCTGCTGGTCCTGGGCCTGCTCCGCCGCTCCGCGACCGCGACGATCGCGCTCCTGCTGCCCGCGGTCGTCTGGCTCAACATGTTCGGCGGCCTGCTCACCGACAAGTCCGGCGGCGGCGGCGACCTCACCGTCGCCACCCACAACGTCAACGCGGACAACCCCGACCCCGAGGGCACGGCCCAGCAGGTCGCCGGATCCGGGGCGGACGTCGTGGCCCTCCAGGAACTCCCGGGCCGGCAGGTCTCCACGTACGAGAAGTCCCTGGCCGGCCGCTACCCCTACCACTCGGTCCAGGGCACCGTGGGCCTGTGGAGCAAGTACCCGCTGGCCGACACCAAGCCCGTCGACATCAAGATGGGCTGGACCCGGGCGATGCGCTCGACGGTGAGGACCCCGCAGGGCGAGGTCGCGGTGTACGTGGCCCATCTGCCGTCCGTCCGCGTGAAGCTGCACGCCGGGTTCACCGCCAACCAGCGCGACGACAGCGCCGACGCGCTCGGCGAGGCCATCGCCGACGAACGCGTGGAGCGCGTCGTCCTCCTCGGCGACCTGAACGGCACGATGAACGACCGCTCGCTGAACGCGGTCACCGCGCAGATGCGCTCCACCCAGGGCGCGGCGGGCGACGGATTCGGCTTCAGCTGGCCCGCCTCGTTCCCGATGGCCCGGATCGACCAGATCATGGTCAAGGGCGTCGAGCCGATGGCCTCCTGGACCCTCGCGGCGACCGACAGCGACCATCTGCCGATCGCGGCCCGCGTGGAACTGTGATCACGGCCACGCAACCGCCCGTTCACCGCCCGGCATAAAACGTCTGCGACAATTTGTTCCAGTCGCATACATAAACGAGACTCAGCCGTCGCCCGGCGTCCACGCCGAGGCGACGGCTCTTCGTTCTGCCCTGCCCTGCCCTGCCCTGCCCTGCCCTGCCCTGCCCCTGACCCGCGTGACCGCGAAAGGCTCTCCCCATGCCCCTGGCCCTCCTCGCCCTGGCCGTGAGCGCCTTCGGCATAGGCACGACGGAGTTCGTCATGATGGGCCTGCTGCCCAACGTGGCGGACGACCTCGGCACGTCCGTGCCCACCGCCGGATACCTCGTGTCGGCGTACGCGATCGGCGTCGTCCTCGGCGCTCCGCTCCTCACCGGCCTGGGCTCCCGTGTCCCGCGCAAGAGGATGCTGCTGCTCCTGATGGCGCTGTTCACCATCGGCAACCTCGCCTCGGCGCTCGCGCCCGACTTCGGCTGGCTGGTCGCGGGCCGCTTCCTCGCCGGCCTCCCGCACGGCGCGTTCTTCGGCGTCGGCGCGGTGGTCGCCGCCCGGCTGGTCGCCGAGGGCCGCCAGGCGCGGGCGGTGGCGACGATGTTCCTCGGCCTGACGGTGGCGAACATCGTCGGCGTCCCCGCCGCCACCCTCCTCGGCCAGCACCTCGGCTGGCGGGCCACGTTCCTCGTCGTCGCGGCGATCGGGCTGGCCGCGATGGCGGCCCTGGCCCGCCTGGTGCCCCCCATCCCGGTCGAGGCCCACCAGGACGTCCGACGAGAACTGCGCGCCCTCGGAAACCGCCAGGTGCTCCTCGGCCTGCTCACCGCCGTCTTCGGCTTCGCCGGGGTCTTCGCGGTCTACTCCTACCTCTCGGCCATGACCACGAAGGCGATGGGCTTCGGCGAGTCCTCCGTCACCCTGGTCCTGGCGCTCTTCGGCATCGGCATGACCCTGGGCGCCCTGGCCGCGGGCCCCCTCACGGACCGCGCCCTGCGCCCGACGTTGTACGGATCGCTCGGCGCACTCGCGCTGGTCCTGGTGGCGTTCCCGTTCACGGTGCACGTGCAGTGGGCGGCGCTGGCGATGGTGGTGCTGCTGGGCGCCGTCGGCTTCATGACGACGACCCCGCTCCAGATGCTGGTGATGAACAAGGCGAAGGACGCCCCCACCCTGGCCTCCGCCTCCAACCACTCCGCCTTCAACCTCGCCAACGCGGGCGGCGCGTGGCTGGGCGGCGTGGCGATCGCGGCAGGCTGGGGCTGGACGTCCCCGGCGTTCGTGGGCGCCGTGCTGGCGGTGGCGGGCCTGGCGATCGCGGCGACGGCGGGATTCCTGGACCGGGGCGAGGGGAAGCCCCGCTCCCGAGTGGTGGCAACCCACCCGGCGCCCCACTCCAGCCCGTCCGGCACCCACTCCAGCCCGTCCGGCGTTTGAGGACGGAACCGGCACGCCGACGGGCCGGCCACCCCACGTGGGTGGCCGGCCCGTCGGCGTTCGAGGACAGAGGCGGCCGCCGGACGCCCCCGGCAACCGCCATCCGCGCTAGGACGACTCGCGCCAGCGATTCGTGATCGGCAACCGTCGGTCCTTCCCGAACCCCTTCGGCGAGATCTTCGTCCCCGGCGGATACTGTCGCCGCTTGTACTCCGCCGTATCCACCATCCGCAACGTCTTCGCCACCAGCTCAGCGTCGAACCCGGCCGCGACAATCTCGTCCATGCCCCGGTCGCGGTCCACGTACAGCTCCAGGATCGCGTCGAGCACCTCGTAGTCCGGCAGCGAGTCCGTGTCGACCTGCCCCGGCCGCAGCTCCGCGCTCGGCGGCTTGGTGATCGAGGCCTCGGGGATCGGCGGGGTCTGCCCCCGCTCCTCCGCCGCCCGGTTGCGCCACTTGGCCAGCCGGAACACCGACGACTTGTAGACGTCCTTGATCGGCCCGTACGCGCCGACCGCGTCCCCGTACAGCGTGGAGTAGCCGACGGCCAGCTCCGACTTGTTGCCGGGGGCCAACACGATCGGCCCCTCCTGGTTGGAGAGGGCCATCAGCGTCGTACCGCGCAGCCGCGCCTGGAGGTTCTCCTCCGCCAGCCCACTGAGCTCCAGCGACCCCATGTACGCGTCGAACATCGGCGCGATCGGCACCGTGCGGAAGTTGAGCCCGGTACGCCGTGCCAGCTCGGCGGCGTCGTCCTTGGAGTGCTCCGAGGAGTACTTCGACGGCATCGAGACCCCGTACACGTTCTGCGCTCCGAGCGCGTCGCACGCGATGGCCGCGCAGAGCGCCGAGTCGATGCCGCCGGAGAGCCCGATCAGCACACTGCTGAAACCGTTCTTCGCAGCGTACGCACGGAGCCCCACGACCAGCGCCGAGTAGATCTCCTCCTCGTCCTCCAACCGCTCCGCGTATCCGCCCGTCAGCTCCGGTTCGTAAGCGGCGACCGGCTCGTCGGAGATCACCACGTGGTCGATCCGCAGCCCGTCGTCCACCACGCCCGACAGCGCTTCGGCGGCAGCCGCGGGCAGCTCCAGGTCGAGGATCACGCTGCCCTCGGAGAACTGCGGGGCGCGGGCGATGACCTCGCCCTCCTTGTCGACGACGATCGAGTCACCGTCGAACACCAGCTCGTCCTGGCCGCCGATCATCGCCAGATAGGCCGTCGTGCAGCCGGCCTCCTGGGCCCGCTTGCGGACCAGCTCCAGCCGGGTGTCGTCCTTGTCCCGCTCGTACGGCGAGGCGTTGATCGACAGCAGCAGCCCTGCCCCGGCGGACCGGGCGGCCGGGACGCGCCCGCCGTCCTGCCACAGGTCCTCGCAGATCGCGAGGGCCACGTCGATGCCGTGGACCCGGACGACGGGCATCGAGTCGCCCGGCACGAAGTACCGGAACTCGTCGAACACCCCGTAGTTCGGCAGGTGGTGCTTGGCGAAGTTGAGCGCGATCCCGCCGCGGTGCAGCACGGCCGCCGCGTTGCGCGGGGACCCGGCCGGCTGCCCGTAGCGCGCCGCGTTGTGCTCGGAGCGGTCCAGGTAGCCGACGACGACCGGCAGTTCGCCGAAGCCCTCCGCGTCGAGCCGGGCGGCCAGCGCGCGGAGCGCCTGCCGCGAGGCCTCGACGAAGGACGACCGCAGGGCCAGGTCCTCGACGGGGTATCCGGTCAGCACCATCTCGGGGAACGCCACAAGGTGGGCGCCCTGCTCGGCGGCGTGCCGGGTCCAGTGGACGATCGCCTCGGAGTTGCCGGCGAGGTCGCCGACGGTCGAGTCGATCTGATTCAGTGCGAGGCGTAGTTGAGGCACGTCCACCAGTGTAATCGTCTTTCTGACGCGATGTCCCGGTGGGCCGGGCAAAATCTGCTCCGGCCCACCGGAACCGCAGGTGGGAGCGGCTGTCCGCGCCGCACCACGGCGGGGCGCGGGAGATCAGCCCCGGTAACCGAGGACCGTCATCATCCCCGCCTCCGCGTGGTAGACGTTGTGGCAGTGGACCATCCACAGCCCCGGATTGTCGGCGTCGAAGTCCACCGTCAGCGACCGGTGCGGCAGCACGATGGCGGTGTCCTTGCGGGCCCCGGCGGCGTTCCCGCCGAGGGCGAAGGTGTGCCCGTGCAGATGCAGCGGATGCCACATCGCCGTCCCGTTGTCGAAGATCAGCCGCACCCGCTCGCCCGCCTCCACCGGCCGCCGCCGCTTCGCGTCGTACGGCTGCCCGTCGAAGGCCCAGTCGTACCGCGCCATCCCGCCGGTGAGCCGGATCCGGATCGTCCGGTCCGGCAGCCGGGTGGGCAGTGCCACGGACGGGTCCGGGACCAGCCGCCCCGCCTGCACCACCTTCCCCTCCAGCTCCTTCGGCCGTACGGAGGCGTCGGGCGCGGCCCCGCTCCCGGTCCGCAGGACGGCGAGGGCGGCCGCCTTCTTCCCCTCCGCCGCCGCCGTCAGCGGGAACACCCCGTCGCCGGCGGTGACGAGGACGTCGTACCGCTCGCCCATCCCCAGCAGCAGCGCGTCCCCCGTGGTGTGCCGGACCGGGAACCCGTCGGTGTGCGTCACGGTCATCCGGTGCCCGCCGAGCGCGACACGGAAGGCGGTGTCGCCGCCGGCGTTGATGATCCGCAGTCGAATGCGGTCACCCGGCCGCGCCCGGAACGTCTCCGGATCGTCCGCGACCCGCCCGTTGACGAGATGGTGCGGATAGGCGACATCACCGGCATCGCCACCGAGCAGCTCACTGCGGGCGCCCATCATCATCCGCGAGGGCCCGCCGACACCCGGTTCCGGGTTCTCCTCCTCCTCCTTCTTGTCGTTCGGCATGGTGTGCGCGCCGTGATCCATCCCGCCGTGCCCGCCGCCGCTCATGCCTCCGGACAGCTCTTCGAGAACGGCGTCCGGAGTGGACCCGTCCACCCCGTCGACCCAGTCGTCGAGGACGACGACCCACTCCTTGTCGTACGCCAGCGGTTCCTTCGGATCCTCGACGATCAGCGGTGCGTACAGCCCTCTGTCCTGCTGGACGCCGGAGTGCGGGTGGAACCAGTACGTCCCCGGATGCGGTACGGCGAACCGGTAGGCGAACGCGGCCCCGGGGGCGATGCTCCGCTGGGTCAGCCCGGGGACGCCGTCCATGTCGTTGCGGAGTGCGAGCCCGTGCCAGTGCAGGGAGGTGGGCTGCGGAAGGTGATTGGCGAGGGTGAGGGCGAGGGTGTCCCCGGCGGTCACGCGCACCTCGCGCCCGGGCAGCCGGTCCCCGTAGGCCCAGGAGGCGACGGTGGCGCCGCCGCCCAGATCGAGCCGGGTCCGGGTGGCGGTGAGGGAGACCTTCCGTACGGGCCCGGAGCCGCGCGCCGCCTCGGCGGCCTCGACCTCCTTGCCGCCGGGCGAGACGTACGTACCGGAGTCCTGGGCTCCACCGCCGGGGGAGTGGGCGCCGCCGTGGCCGCTGCCGCCGTCGGAACAGGCGGCGAGGGCTCCCGTACCGGCGACGGCGAGCGCGGCGCCGAGCACGGCGCGGCGAGGGAGTTGGTGCATGGGCATGCTGAAGACACCTCTGAAGTGCTGTGGTTCGGGTGAAGGTGAAGGGGCGGAGGTGAGACGCCCACTCCTACATACGCAGCACCGAGGCGCCGGCGAGCACCGATATCGGGGGAGGCGGATTCGGCCGCAGCGCGTGCGGGAGCCCCGCCCCCGCCGGCGTACCGAGAGGCCGCCCGCCGACGCGTGGCCCGAGCAGCCAGGAACCGACGAGGGCGAGGCCCCAGACGCCGAGGACGGCGAGGCAGACGGAGAGCGGATCCATGCCGCTCATGGGGGCATCGGCCCCGGGGGAGCCGTGTGGCGAGGGGTGCCCGGCCGCGGCGGCCGACGGCGACGGCGTGTCCGACGACGCGGATGCCTCCATCGGCGAGGACGCGGCCGATATCGCGACGGCTCCGCCGTGCTCGGCCGGATGCCCCACCGTATGCATGGTGACGATGCCGAACAGCAGAGCGGCGAACAGCATCAGCTGCCCGTACGTCACGCCCCCGCTCCGCGTCCTGACCGCCATGCGGGCCACCCTACCCCCGGCGGGTATACACACGGACAGTGGCCCGGCACCCCTCCGCCAGAGGCGGAGCGGGGGCGCCGGGCAACCGTCCCGCTCACGATTCGGCTCCTCGGCCGGGAGTCAGCCGCGGGAGTAGACCTTCTCCGCCCAGCCCGCGATCTGCTCCTCGGTGAGGTGCTGTGCGAGGTCGGCCTCGCTGATCATGCCGACCAGCTTCTTGTTCTCGACGACGGGAAGCCGGCGGATGCGGTGGGTCTGCATCTCCTCCAGGACCGCGTCCACGTCGGCCTCCGCCTCGATCCAACGGGGCGTGCCCTGTGCGAGATCGCCCGCCGTGACCTTCGACGGGTCGTGCCCCTTGGCCACACAGCCGACGACGATGTCGCGGTCGGTGATGATGCCGATCATCCGGTCCGAGTCGCCGTCGGCGGAGACGGGCAGGGCCCCCACGTTGTGCTCGCGCATCAGCTGCGCCGCACGGTCGAGGGTCTCGTGGGCCGGGATCCAGCGGGCCCCGCTGTGCATGATGTCTTTGGCGGTCGTCATGGGGGATTTCCTCCTGCGTGCCGATGGCACTGCCGTACGGCCCCGAGCGCACCCATCGTCATCGGCCGGGAGGGCAGGCGCGACCGCAATCACCCGTTCGGGTGCGCAGGCCCGGGGACGCAAGCTGACGCGGGGGCGGTATGCCCCGGGCCCCCGCGCGACATGCTCACCCGCGCGACATGCTCCCCCGCGCGGCTTCTCAGGTACGCGGCTTCGCCCCGCGCTCGGTGAGCATGTCGCGCATGAGCCCCAGCTCGGACTGCTGCCCCTCGACCATGCCTCGGGCGAGCCGCTGCTCCACCGGGACGGTGCACCGGGAGGCACAGGCCTCGGCCATGGCGACGCCGCCCTTGTGGTGGTCCGTCATGAGCTGGAGGTAGAAGACCTCGGCCTCCTCGCCGTCGAGGCGCGCGAGCCGCTCCAGCTCGGAACGGGAAGCCATCCCCGCTATGAGCACACCGTCGCCGTCACCGTCCGGATGATGCCCGCCGTGGGCGTGCTGGTCCCCGTCGCTGCCGCCCATCCAGGCCATCGGGGGCTCGTCGCCGCCCGCGACCTTGGGCAGCCCCCAGAGGTCGAGCCATCCGAGGAGCATGCCGCGCTGGTTGGCCTGGGTGTTGGCGATGTCGTACGCGAGACGGCGTACGTCCTCGTCCTTCGTACGGTCGCGGACGATGAACGACATCTCGACGGCCTGCTGATGGTGGACGGCCATGTCCCGGGCGAACCCTGCGTCGGCGGAGTCCGGGGCGGGTGCGCCGGCCGCGCGGGGCGCCGAACCGTCCTCACGGGCGGAGGCGACGGCGGCGGCCCCGGCGAAGAGCAGGGCCAGGGCAACGGCTGCCCCGGCCGCCCACCGCACCCGCGCGGTCTTCCGCCGTTCCGCACCGACTGCCGGGTCAGCCGCTTCTGCCGCGTCAGCCGTGTCCGTCACCGCGGTGCCGTTTCCAGCCCGCCGGTGCAGGGGGCGCCGGGCTCGGGCGTCTGGGCGCCCTGGACGTACTGGGCGAGGAACTGGTCCACCCGCCGGTCGTCGGCGGAGTCCACGGTGACCTGCTTGCCCCAGGCGCTGAGCGTGATCGCGCCCTCCTGGCCGGCGTACGGGCTCATCAGGGTGAACGGGGTCTTCCTGACGCGCTGCGCGAGCGCGGCCACGTCGCCGTCGGCGGCCTTGTCGTTGTACGTGACCCAGACCGCGCCGTGCTCCAGGGAGTGGACCGCGTTGACGTCGGGGAGGGCCTTTTCGTATACGTCGCCGTCGCAGTTCATCCAGGACGGGTTGTGGTCGCCGCCGACCGGAGGCTTCATCGGATAGTCGACGGTCCCCGCCACGTGGTTGCGGGTCAGCTTCGCCGCGTCCCAGGACTTCAGTCCCTCGATGGCCCCGCCCTTGGCGTCGCCGTGCCCGCCGGGGTGCTTGCCGTCGTGGGCTGCCGAGGCGTTGTCGGACTTCTCGTCGGCCGCGGAGTTCTCCAGGAGCATGAACGAGCCGAAGGCGACGAGACCGGCCACGACGGCGGCGCTCAGCCCTATGGCGACGGCCCGGTTGCGGGTGGAGCGCGCGCGAGGGTCGGGGGCCTGGGGCTGGGGGTACCGGGGGTCGAAACTCATGTCGTGTGAGTCCTTCTGCGAAGGGGCCGGGAGGCGGGGAACGGTCCGTGGACCGGGGGGCGCGGACAGGCGGGAAGCCGCAGGGGGAGCGGGCCCCGAAGCTGTCCGCCGCTCGGTCGCCGATCGTAGTGGGTGGCCGAGTGCTCTCTCTCACACCGTGTGCGTAATCTGGGGGAAATCCCGGGTCGCGATACTGAAGTGTCCCCCTACCCCGGGCGGTGGTGCACGGACCGTCTGAACTGCAAGGATGTGGCAATGGACAAGCAGCAGGAATTCGTCCTCAGGACCCTTGAGGAGCGCGACATCCGCTTCGTGCGGCTGTGGTTCACCGACGTCCTCGGGTTCCTCAAGTCCGTCGCCGTCGCCCCGGCCGAGCTGGAGCAGGCCTTCGACGAGGGCATCGGCTTCGACGGCTCGGCGATCGAGGGCTTCGCACGGGTCTACGAGTCGGACATGATCGCCAAGCCGGACCCGGGCACCTTCCAGATCCTGCCCTGGCGCGCGGAGGCCCCCGGTACGGCACGGATGTTCTGCGACATCCTGATGCCGGACGGCTCGCCGTCCTTCGCGGACCCGCGCTACGTCCTGAAGCGGATCCTGGCCAAGACGTCCGACCTGGGCTTCACCTTCTACACGCACCCCGAGATCGAGTTCTTCCTGCTGAAGAACAAGCCGGTCGACGGCGCCCGCCCGACGCCGGCGGACAGCTCGGGCTACTTCGACCACACGCCGCAGAACGTCGGCATGGACTTCCGCCGGCAGGCGATCACGATGCTCGAATCGATGGGCATCTCGGTGGAGTTCAGCCACCACGAGGGCGCCCCCGGCCAGCAGGAGATCGACCTGCGGTACGCGGACGCGCTCTCCACGGCGGACAACATCATGACGTTCCGTCTGGTGATGAAGCAGGTGGCGCTGGAGCAGGGCGTGCAGGCGACGTTCATGCCGAAGCCGTTCTCGGAGTACCCGGGCTCGGGCATGCACACCCACCTCTCCCTCTTCGAGGGCGACCGCAACGCGTTCTACGAGTCGGGCGCGGAGTACCAGCTCTCCAAGGTGGGCCGCTCGTTCATCGCGGGCCTCCTGAAGCACGCGGCGGAGATCTCGGCCGTCACCAACCAGTGGGTCAACTCCTACAAGCGCATCTGGGGCGGCTCCTCCCGCGCGGCCGGCGCGGGCGGCGAGGCCCCCTCGTACATCTGCTGGGGCCACAACAACCGCTCCGCGCTCATCCGCGTACCGATGTACAAGCCCGGCAAGACCGGCTCGGCCCGTGTCGAGGTGCGCTCCATCGACTCCGGCGCCAACCCGTACCTGACGTACGCGGTCCTGCTCGCCGCGGGCCTCAAGGGCATCGAGGAGGGCTACGAACTCCCGGCCGGCGCCGACGACGACGTCTGGGCCCTCTCCGACGCCGAACGCCGCGCGATGGGCATCGAACCGCTCCCGCAGAACCTGGGCGAGGCGATCTCGCTGATGGAGAAGAGCGAACTGGTCGCCGAAACCCTGGGCGAGCACGTCTTCGACTTCTTCCTGCGCAACAAGAAGCAGGAGTGGGAGGAGTACCGGAGCGAGGTCACGGCCTTCGAGCTGAAGGCGCTTCTGCCGGTGCTGTAGCGGTAGTTCGGACGGCTGAGGTCGTCGAGGTGTGATCCCGGGCCGGAGGCGATGAGCCTCCGGCCCGGGGCGTTCCGGTGGGTTGCGGGCGGTCGCGGGATCGCCGAGGCGGGCGGCTGCTCACCCGGCCTGCGGAGGCTCCTTCAGCTTGGACAGCCGAGCCGTGACGGCGACGATCCTCTCGATCGCTTCCTGAAGGAAAGCAGCCCCGGGTATTTCGCCGCTGTGGACCAGGTCGTTCCGGATCCGCCGCAGGTAGTCGAGTTCGCGCTTGAGGGGTTCGGTGAGGTTCGGGATCCTGTTGATGAGAGCCCCCACCCCCATGAAGCGGGTGTCCTCGGGGTCCACGACAGCGAGCGCACGCAGGGTCTTCTCCAGCGCTGTCCATTTGGACCAGAACCGGCCGACGATTTCATCGGACACTGTGGGCTGGTCGGAAGAAGGGGGGTTCATGGACGAGAAGCTCATCTGGAATTGGATTTCCTCGAACCTCCGGTACCGCCCAGGATCCTCTGAGATTATCGCATCAATCACCTGATCGGCCAGTGGGCGCTCCTCCAGGTTTTCGTGGAGGGATGAAATGAAGGGTGCCAGCGAATTGGGTGTGTTGAACTCCAGATCGGTGAGAAGCTGAAAGAGGAGGTCGACACGGCCGATTCCCGACTCTCCGACCGGGCTTTTGCGTTCCTGGTTTGCGTGAGCGAGTATATGGGCGGCGAGTTCGTAATGGTTGAGGAAGGTGCGGTCGGTGCTGGCGACACGGACCTCTCCTGCCTTCTGCAGCATTTCGAGGGCGATTTCACCGGCCAGGACCAGCCCGTTGAGTTGGTCCAGAATGTGGAGCTCCTCCTGCGAGAGGCCTCCTTCGAGTGGCTTGTAGATGAGGTCGTGCTCGACCTCGGACCACGAGTGCATCAGAACCGAGGCGACCTGGATCTCCACTCGCGCTTTGGCGTACCTCTTGTCGCTGTCCCCCAGGCTGCGTTCGGAGAGCTGGGCCCTGTAGTGCGCGGCGGAGTAACCGGAGAATTTCTTGGAGGGGTTTGCCTTCGCGGGATCCGGGAAATCTCGCCTCTCCTCCAGGAGGTGGAAGAACCTGTTGATGATTCTGTCCACGCGGTCCCGGTCCCCGGGGAAGTAGAGGGCGACGCGTACGCCTGCCAGGTCGACGATGTCGCTGTAGATGTCCTGGATTTCCTTGTAGGGATCTTCTGCGTTGCGCTTCTCACATTTCTCGGCCAGCCGGGATATGTCCTTGGCGCGATGTGTCACGATACAGCGGATGCCTGACCTGTGGAGGTTGCTTTCCAGCGTTTCGGCGGCCAGCCGGGCAGCCTGGCTGTAGAAGTCGTATTCTCTGATGTATCTGGAAATGAATTCCTCGATCAGCTGCATCTTCGGACCCGTCGTCGTGTCTACTGAGTAGGGCTGCACCATGCGTCGGACAACAGGATGCCCCAGGGCGCCGGAGAGGTTTCCGTCTTCAGGAAAGTTCCCTCTGCCGGCGATGGCGCCGGCAGAGGGAACAGCTATTGAGCAGTTCGTTCAGAATTGACGGCTATGCCCTCCAGGGGGAGAGTTGCACCTTCCGCAGCGTCATGTGGTCCGGTGGACATACGTCCCGCCCCCTGGAGAGAAGGCCCCCGCCCATGCCCGCGTCTTTCGTGCCACCCCGTCAGGTCAAGATCGGCGACGCGGCCGCCTTCGCCGGCTGCACGCCGCGGGCGATTCGCCACTACCACGAGATCGGTCTGCTCCCCGAGCCCGAGCGGGGCCGCGATGACCGCCGCCGCTACGGGTACGAGGACATGATCCGTCTGCTGTGGATCCGCAGGATGGCCGGCGCCGGGATCGCGCTGGAGGACATCCGCGACGCTTTCGCCACCGGCGAGGATTCCGCCGGTGAGCACGGCGGAGACGGTATCGAGACCATGCTGGAGCGCGTGGAGGAATCCCTCGCCGCACAGGAGGCGGAATTGTGGCGCCAACGGACCGCCGTGCGGCGGATGCGCGTCGAGGGCAGCCGGATGGGACTGCTCTCCGACCTCGTCACCGATCGCCTCAAGGGCCTGCCCGAGGGGTCGCTGCGCCAGGCCGACCTGGACACTCTGCTGGTCACCGAGCGGATCTTCGGCCCCCTCGGAGCAGCCGTCCAGGCCACGCGGTTCGTCGCCCTGGCCACGCATTCCGCTCTGCGGGAGGAGTCCGACCGCATCGACAACGCCGAGGAGACGCTCGACGACAGCGTCGCCGTCGACGACCCACGGGTGGCCCACGTGGCCGCCGAACGGCACGCTTTCGAAACCGCCTTGCACGCCGTCATCGAGGAGTCCGATCTCGACGAGGACGACGACGCCCTCTTCGACGCCTGGGACGCTGCGCACCCCGAGACCGGGGATGACGAAGAGAACGGTTCAGCCTCTGCCTTCGGCGGGGCCATGGGTGTGTTGGAGGCCACCGGCAAAATGCCCTACGACTTCTCGCCAGCCCGCCTGCGCTGTATGGAACTGACCGTGGAACTGTCCGCCCGCGACGCACCCGCCTAGACCATGGCCTGCGAGCTGATCCAAACTTCTCCTCCTCGTCACGGCACCCGACGGAGCCCGCGGTTCACGCGGAGCGGCTTCAGAGGGGGCCAGGACGACCGCATGGCCGTTATGAGCTTCTGAAGGGCTTCCGGGAAGCCGCGCTGTGCCTGCGTGCACTCCGGGTCGTCCCGGAGGCGCCGCACAGTCACCGGATCCGAGGGGCGGCTGGTTCAGTACCGGTGGCCCGGCCAGTGCGGGTCCTCCCATCGGGCCGGGCCGGAGAGCCCGATCAGCCGGATGCGGTGGAGCAGAGTTCCGCAGCCCTCCCGGGTGCGCAGCCGTGTCGGCGCGTGGCGGACGAGCCAGGTGGTCAGCTCGCCCCGCAGGCCACTCTCGTCCTCGTCGTCCCATGCGTCCCAGGGCAGTTGGTCGCCCAGCAGGCCGTACTCCCACGCGGTGACAGCCTCGGCGAGGTGCCGATCGGGCACCTCGCCGTCGAGCGACTCCCAGACGGTGAGCCAGGGGCCCGTCGTGGACGAGGCCTCGGCGCACAGGGCGAACAGTTCGTGGACGGGAACGGCGGGCGCCGGATCCAGGAGGCTGTGGGCCCACCAGGCGTGCAGGAACTCCCGGACCGCAGAGCACTGCCGCGTGGGCCACCGCTGCCAGTGTCCTCGGGCGAACGAACGGCCGACCTCGTGCATACCGAACATGGGCTCCACCTCGCCGCCCACCAACACCCGGGCGAACTGGGGCAGGATCCGGCGTAGCACTGCCCCGTGGTCGGCCCAGTCGGGGGCGTCCCAGGTGCGGCGGAGGAGATCCGGAGCGAGGGCCACGTCCGGGGTCTTCAGCAACGCAAGTTCCGTAGGGCTGCCCCAGTGGCAGTCGCACTGGACCTCGTCGGCGCGCGCGGTCATACCGCCGAAGGCGTCCGCCAGCCCGTCCAGGGCGAGGTCGAGCCGGAGCCGGGCGGGGGTGGTGTCGGGGCGCATGGTGATCGGCACAGCCTCGGGGGACTCCAGGAGGCTTCCGCCTGCCGAAGACTGTCACCTTACGCATTCGGGCCGACGTTGTCGCCGGGGTTGATGTCAGTGCCCGTCCGTATGCTCCTGCCATGACGGAGGCCGAGAGCTCGGCACCACGTCCGCCATCGATCACATCGCGTCGACGCGGCATCCGGATGCCCCGGGTTTTGACAACCTGAGCAGCGCCCTCCGGAACTTCCCGGCGGAACACGGCGCTCCACAGCAGCGGTGCGGCGAGGTCAGGATGCCTTCCGTCGCGCGTTGGTCCGCCAGTACGGATTGGTCTGCGCTGTTACGGGGGGCAGCACCGGCGGAGGTGCTGGAGGCCGCCCACGTGCGCCCGTTCTCCGACACGCAGCATCACCGCGTGGAGGAGGGACTGATGCTGCGGTCGGACGTGCACCGCCTGTTCGACAGCGGACTGCTGGCCATCGACTCCGATCTGGTGGTCCAGGTCGCGCCGAGCCTGGCCGGACACCGGTTGTACAGCGCCCTGGCGGGTGTGTCCCTGCAGATTCCCCACGACGCGCCGATAGATCGTGCGGTCATCGCGGATCACCACGCGGCGACTGTTGCCACCTGGTGACCCCGCCGGGGCCCTGCCCGTACCCCGAGCTCCTCGGCGGCTGATCCGAGCGCGGGGCGCGGGCAGGGCGGGAGTGCGGGCCCTACACCGGCGGTGTTCCCGGCGGTGACGGGGCCGGGGGAGGGTTGGGCAGCGGTGGGCCCGGGTCGGGCGAGAGCTTCGGGGGGCCGCTGCCGTGGCGGCCGTCGTTCAGGAGCTTGCGGGTCGTCAGGCCGTAGATGCCGAACGGCGGGAAGAGGTCGACGCGGCGCGGGTAATCGCCCTCCGCGCACTCCTCGCAGAGAAGGTCGCGGCCGGCGGGGGTCTGCCGGGCGGCGGTGACCGGGGCGTTCCAGCACGCCTCGCAGTCGAGGACGTCGGTTGCGGAGAGGGTGATCATCCGGGCCTCCCCGGTGGTGTCGGTAACGCCTGGTGGGTGCTGCGCATCAGGTGCCTCCGTCGCTGGTGCGGATGGTGGGCGTGGTGGGGCTGATGTGGCCGGGAGCGCTCATCGATGCCGGCCCTCATCGACGGGTCTCCCGCCAGACGCGGACGAGCTTGGCCGCGTCGGGGCAGATCTCCCCGGTCCGGCAGGCGGTGCAGGTCGTCGTGTGGCCGAGCAGGGCGCGGTAGGCCGTGTCGGGGGTTTCGGTCGTGGTCACGTTCGCCTCTCTGCTGATCTCGGCCCAGACGTACTCGGCGGCGCGGGTACGCGTGTGTCCGTAGCGGTCCGCCGTGGCCAGGGCGGCGAGGACGGCCGTTTGCGCGGTCGTGCTCAACTCGGCGGGGAGATCGGCCTCGACGCGGAAAGCGTGCAGGTCGGCGGCGACGCGCGGTTCGGTGCCCGTGGCGGCGCCGAGCATGCCGGTCAGCGCCGCGACCCGCGCTTGTGCAGAGCGCACACTTCTCCCCTGGTGAACGGACGTCACTCCATGTAATGCTGAATATTCAGCTTCAACCTGATGGGTTAGCTTTGTCAACCAGCGACGCCCATATCGACGCCGAACACACGGAGCTGCTCAAATGCCACGTGATACGCCGTACTTGCAGGTGGCGGACAAGCTGCGGGCTCGCATCCGAGCCGGTGAATGGGCCGTCGGTGACAAGCTGCCGTCCCGGGCGTGGTTCGCCGAGGAGTACGGCGTCGGTCAGTCCGTGGCGCAGCGGGCCATGGAGCGTCTGATCATCGAGGGCATTCTTGAAGGCCGCGCCGGCTCCGGTACGTATGTCCGCCGGGCCCGCGAGCGTCGGCGCATGATCCGTTCACGCCACCGCGAGCAGCGGAACAAGAGTCCGTTCGCCTCGGACATGGCCGAGCTCGACCACGAGGCGGACTGGGAGTGCACCAGTACGGCCCGGGTCCCCGCTCCCGAGGACATCGCGGAGCGCCTGGCGATCGAGCCCGGCGACCTCTGCGTCGTGACGGACTACGAGTTCCTCGCCGACGGCATGCCCGTACAACTCGCCAAGAGCTGGGAGCCGATGGCCATCACGGGCGGGACGCCGGTCCTGCTCCCGGAGATGGGGCCGCACGGCAAGATGGGCGTCGTACGGCGCATGCGCTCCATCGGGGTGGACATCGCCACCGGCATCGAACTGCCCCGCCCGGCCCGCGCGACGCGTGAACAGGCCAACCTGCTCGGGATCTCCATCGGCGACCTGGTCATCGAGATCGAGCGCACCTACTTCGACCGCGAGGGCCGCCCCGTGGAGACGGCCGACGTCGTCGTGCCGGACATCCGCTGGGAGATCGCCTACGAGATCCGCATCGACCAGCCGGACTCCGACCAGCCGGACTCCTGAGACGGGCGCCGAGGTGGCCGCGTCCCGCCGCGCCGGCCCCCTTGGCACCCGCCCTCGCCATCGTCGCCAGCCTCGCGGTCGGTCGTGCGGGCCGCGTACGGGGACGCCACCGGCCACATCTTCCTCATCTCGGCCGGTATCGCCGTGATCGGTGTCATCGCGTCGCTGTTCCTGACGCCGACGAAGTCGCGGGACAGCGTGGATCTCTGAGCCGCCCTACCGCTCGTCCAGCCCGCTTCCGCGCCCCGCACGGGCGAGGGAGCGGGCTGTTGTACTGTTACGACCCCCGTACGCCACGGGGAACGAGGAGACCGACCGAGGAGGTGAGACCCATTACCGCTGGATCAGGCTGGGTGCTCACCCCGCGCGATCACGTCGGACGACCGGCAGCACCAGCAGCTGACCGGCCGGCCTAGGACGAATCGCCGAGCGCCCATCGGTTTTCCCGAAAGGCTTCGCTCGTATGCCGGTTCACCCCGTCAGCTCGCTCTCCACCACCGTCCTGGCCCTCCGCCGCGCCGGCTGCGTCTTCGCCGAGGACGAGGCCCGCCTCCTCCACGAGGCCGCCGCCTCCCCCGACGAACTGTCCGCCCTCGTCGAGCGCCGCGCCGCCGGGCTCCCGCTCGAACACGTCCTGGGCTGGGCGGAGTTCCACGGCCGCCGCATCGCCGTGGACTCCGGGGTCTTCGTGCCCCGGCGGCGTACGGAGTTCCTCGTGGCGCAGGCCGCGGCCCTCGCACCCCGCCGGGCCGTCGTCGTCGACCTCTGCTGCGGTTCGGGTGCGCTCGGCGTCGCCCTCGCCACCGCCCTGGACCGGGTCGACCTGCACGCCTGTGACGTCGAACCCGCCGCCGTACGCTGCGCCCGGCGCAACGTCGGCGACCTGGGAGAGGTGTACGAGGGTGATCTCTTCGCCCCCCTTCCGGTCCGCCTGCGCGGCCGCGTCGATGTGCTCCTTGCCAACGTTCCGTACGTTCCGACCGCCGATGTCGAGCTGCTCCCCGCCGAGGCCCGCGTCCACGAACCGCGCGTCGCCCTCGACGGGGGCGGCGACGGCCTCGATGTCATGCGCCGGGTCGCGGCCGAGGCGCCCGCGTGGCTCGCCCCGGGCGGCAGCCTGCTGGTGGAGGCCAGTGAGCGGCAGCGGGACGTGGCGGTGGAGATCCTGCGCGCCGCCGGTCTCACCCCGCGGGTCCGGGTCTCCGAGGAGCTGTACGCCACCGTCGTCGTCGGGACGGCCCGGCCGGTCACGTGAAGCGGTGGCGCGTCTGGCTGTACGGCTCCCCCTTACCGAAGCCGAACGCCGTACGGGGGCGGACCGCGAACACATGGGCGTGGCCCGACTCCGCCTGGACGAAGCTGCCGTCCTCGACGTCGAAGTGCCAGTCGGCGCCGTACTTCGCCTCCCACTCCCGGGCCAGGGCGGTCAGCCGCCCGTGGTCCGTCACCCGGTCCGCCCGGCCCTCCACCACGACGTCGAATCCGGAATCCAGGGTGTTCGCACCCGTCGTCAGGACCACCTCGGGGTTGGTCACCAGATTGCGTGCCTTGCGCTCCTGCGGGCCCGTACAGAAGTGGAGGGCGCCCTGGGACCAGACGCCGATGAGCGGGGTGACGTGGGGGCGGCCGTCGGGGCGGACCGTGGAGAGCCAGTACAGCGGGGCGCCCGCCAGAACGGCGGCCGTCTCCGGCCAGGGGCGGGCCGTCGCGCCCTCGCTGCTGTAGCGGGCGTCCAGCTCGGTGGCCGGGGGCTGCTCGGTCGTGGACATCGTTCCTCCGGGGGGCGTCGAACGGTGCTGTCACGGGGGTGCTGTCAGGTGTTTCCCCCGTGGGTGGACTCCGCCGCCGCCCCGAATTCATCGGCGCGGGACTAGGCTCGGAGAGCTGTGACGCGGCGAGGGAGCGGCGAGCAGGTAAGCAGTTCGGGTTCGGCTGGCAGGAGAGCACGGGATGACGACCGCGCCGGGGCGCAGAAGCAGTACGTTCACCAGGCTGCTGCGGCACGGATTCACCGACCCGTCCGCCGCCGAGCAGCTCCTCGACCTGGACGCGCTCGCCTCCGTACGGTCCGATCCGGTCCTCCTGGAGGCGCTCGGGGCCACCGCCGACCCCGATCTGGCCCTGCGCGGACTGGTCCGGATCGTGGAGGCGGGGGAGGAGAGCGAGCGGCAGGTGCTGCTCGACACCCTCGTCACCGCCAAGCCCCTGCGCGACCGGCTCCTCGGGGTCCTCGGCGCCTCCGAGGCGCTCGGGGACCATCTGGCGCGGCACCCCCGTGACTGGCAGGCGCTCGTCACCTACGAATCGGCCGACCTGAACCCCGGCGTCGCCGAGTTCGAGCAGGGGCTCGCCGACGCCGTCGACCCGGACTCGCTGCGGGTCGCCTACCGCCGGTGCCTGCTCACCCTCGCCGCCCGGGACGTCTGCGGGACGACCGGTCTCGCCCAGACCGCCGCCGAGCTGGCCGACCTCGCCACCGCCACCCTGCGCGCCGCGCTCGCCATCGCGCGCACCGCCGCGCCCGAGGACGCCGCGCGGTGCCGGCTCGCCGTCGTGGCCATGGGCAAGTGCGGCGGGCGGGAGCTGAACTACGTCTCCGACGTCGACGTGATCTTCGTCGGGGAGGCGCGCGACGGGGTCGACGAGACCAAGGCCATGCAGGCCGCCACCCGGCTGGCCGCGCACATGATGCGGATCTGCTCCGACACCACCGTCGAGGGCACCATCTGGGAGGTCGACGCCAACCTCCGCCCCGAGGGCCGCAACGGGCCGCTCGTGCGCACCCTCAGCTCCCACCTCGCCTACTACCAGCGCTGGGCCAAGACCTGGGAGTTCCAGGCCCTGTTGAAGGCCCGGGCGGTGGCCGGCGACCCCGAGCTGGGCGCCGAGTACGTCGAGGCGGTGTCGCCGCTCGTCTGGGGGGCCGCCGACCGGGAGAACTTCGTCCCCGACGTGCAGAAGATGCGCCGCCGGGTCGTCGACAACATCCCCGCCGACCGCATCGAGCGCGAGCTCAAGCTCGGGCCCGGCGGGCTGCGGGACGTCGAATTCGCCGTCCAACTCCTCCAGCTGGTGCACGGGCGCAGCGACGCCTCGCTGCACAGCGGCTCCACCCTGGAGGCGCTGCGGGCGCTCGCCGAGGGCGGGTACGTCGGCCGCGCGGACGCCGCCCAGCTGGACGAGGCGTACCGCTTCCTGCGCGCCATGGAGCACCGCATCCAGCTCCACCGGCTGCGCCGCACCCACCTGGTCCCCGAGGACGAGGCGGATCTGCGGCGGCTCGGCCGGTCGCTCGGGATGCGCACCGATCCGGTCGCCGAGCTGAACAAGGCCTGGAAGCGGCACGCCTCCGTCGTACGGCGGCTGCACGAGAAGATCTTCTACCGGCCGCTGCTGGACGCCGTCGCCCAGCTGGCGCCCGGCGAGTCCCGGCTCAGCGCGAAGGCCGCCGCGATCCGCCTGGAAGCCCTCGGGTACGCCGACCCGGCGGCCGCCCTGCGGCACCTGGAGGCCCTCTCCTCCGGGGTGACCCGCAAGGCCGCCATCCAGCGCACCCTCCTGCCGGTGCTCCTCGGCTGGTTCGCGGACTCCGCCGACCCGGACGCCGGGCTCCTCGGCTTCCGCAAGGTGTCCGACGCGCTCGGCAAGACCCCGTGGTACCTCCGGCTCCTCCGCGACGAGGGCGCCGCCGCGGAGAACCTCGCCCGGGTCCTCTCCGCCGGCCGCCTCGCCCCGGACTTGCTGATGCGGGCCCCGGAGGCGGTGGCGATCCTCGGCGACCCGGAGGGGCTGAAGCCGCGCACCCGGGAGCACCTGGAGCAGGAGGTGCTGGCCGCGGTGGGGCGCGCGAGTGACGCGGAGTCGGCGGTCGCGGTGGTGCGCGGGGTGCGCCGCCGGGAACTGTTCCGTACGACGGCCGCCGATCTCATCGGCTCGTACGGGACCGAGGACAGCCCCGCCGAGCAGGACCACGGGGCCCTCGTCGACCGCGTCGGCTCCGCCGTCACCGACCTCAACGCCGTCACCATCGCGGGCGCGCTGCGGGCCGCCGTCCGCGAGCGGTGGGGCGACACCCTGCCGACCCGGTTCGCCGTCATCGGCATGGGCCGCTTCGGCGGACACGAACTGAGTTACGGCTCCGACGCCGACGTCCTCTTCGTCCATCAGCCGCGCGAGGGCGTGAGTGACGAGGAGGCCGGGCGGGCGGCGAACGCGGTCGTGGGGGAGATGCGGCGGCTGCTCCAACTGCCCACCGCGGACCCGCCGTTGCTCATCGACGCCGATCTGCGTCCGGAGGGCAGGACCGGCCCGATGGTCCGCACGCTGAAGTCGTACGAGGCCTACTACCGGCGCTGGTCCCTGGTCTGGGAGAGCCAGGCGCTGCTGCGGGCCGAACACATGGCGGGCGACGAGGAGCTGGGGCGCGCCTTCGTCGATCTGGTCGATCCGCTGCGGTATCCGATGGAGGGGCTGGGCGAGGACGCCGTACGCGAGATCCGGCGGCTCAAGGCGCGGATGGAGTCCGAGCGGATGCCGCGCGGTGCGGACCCCACGCTCCACGCGAAGCTGGGGCGGGGCGGGCTGAGCGATGTCGAGTGGACCGTCCAGCTGATCCAGATGCAGCACGGGTGGGCGGAGCCCGGCCTGCGTACGACGCGTACGCGCGAGGCGCTGGCCGCCGCGTGTGCGGCCGGCCTGCTCCCGGCCGAGGAGGCGCAGACCCTGGACGAGGCGTGGGTGCTGGCGGCGCGGGTGCGCAACGCGGTGATGCTGGTGCGGGGGCGGCCGGGCGACACGTTCCCGTCCGACGCGCGGGAGCTGGCGGCGGTGGGCCGGTATCTGGGGTACGAGCCGGGGCACGTCGGCGACATGCTGGACGACTACCGGCGGATCACTCGGCGGGCTCGGGCGGTGGTGGAGGAGCGGTTCTACGGGGCGGCGGGCTGAGGGGCGGGTGTTCCCGAAGCCCGGTGGGGGCGGACATCATGTCCGCCCCCACCGCGTTCCTCGCCGTGCGAGGACTACGACCTGCGCGCCCCGGCCGCCTCCGGCTCGGACTCCGCCCCCGGCTCCGTCCGCGGCTTCGGGTCCGGCTCGGAGGCCGGGCGGGGCAGGCGCGCCGCGCGCAGTCCGGTCAGCCGGCCCTTCGCCGTCCCGGGCACCCCCTTCGGCAGCCGGTGCGGCAGCGAGCCGTACCAGACGCGGGAGACCGCGTAACCGAACGCGAGGCAGACCATGCCGCCCACCGCGTCCAGCCAGAAGTGGTTGGCGGTGGCCACGATGACGACCAGCGTGAGCGTCGGGTAGAGCAGCCCCAGGACGCGGGCCCACGGCACCGAGGCCAGGGCGAAGATCGTCAGACCGCACCAGAGCGACCAGCCGATGTGCATCGACGGCATCGCCGCGTACTGGTTCGACATGTTCTTGAAGTTGCCCGAGGCCATCGAGCCCCACGTCTCGTGCACGAGCACGGTGTCGATGAAGTTCGCACCGTTCATCAGACGGGGTGGCGCCAGGGGGTAGAGGTAGTAGCCGAGCAGGGCCACGGCCGTCGTCGCGAAGAGGACGAGCCGGGTCGCGGCGTAGCGGCCGGGGTGGCGGCGGAACAGCCAGACGAGGACGCCGATGGTCACGACGAAGTGCAACGTCGCGTAGTAGTAGTTCATCGACACGATCAGCCAGGTCACGGAATTCACCGCGTGATTGACCGTTTCCTCGAAGGCGAGACCCAGGGACTTCTCCGCCGACCAGATCCAGTCCGCGTTGCGCAGGGCCGCGGCCTTCTGCTCGGGGACGGCGTTGCGCACGAGCGAGTACAGCCAGTAACTGACCGCGATGAGCAGGATCTCGAACCAGAGCCGGGGGCGGCCCGGCGTCCGCAGCGAGCGGATACGCGCCCGCCATCCGGTCTTCCCGGTGGCCGGGGGAGGGGTGGACGGGACGGCAGCGGTCTCGGGGGCCGCTTCGGCCGCGATGGGTGAAGGACCGGCCGTCGACCGGCCTTCCTGTGCTGTCACCTGTGTTTCACCCATAGGCAGAGAGTCTTCCATAGAGCTTCCTCTGCCTACGATCATCCTCCGGTCGGGTTCCGGTCGCACGTCCTGCGCCTCAAGGACGAGAAGCCGACCCCGACCCGCCTGCGGGTCCGGCGGCCGTCGTGCCGCGTACCACCAGCTCGGGCATGAAGACGAACTCGCTGTGCGGGGCCGGGGTTCCGCCGATCTCCTCCAGCAGCGTACGGACCGCGGCCTGGCCCATCGCCGTCACCGGCTGCCGGATCGTGGTCAGCGGCGGGTCCGTGAACGCTATGAGGGGCGAGTCGTCGTAGCCGACCACGGAGAGATCCCGGGGGACCTCCCTGGACTCCCGGCGGGCCGCCCGGATCGCCCCGAGCGCCATCATGTCGCTCGCGCAGACGACCGCCGTGCAGCCGCGCCCCATCAGGGCTGTGGCGGCGGCCTGGCCGCCCTCCAGCGTGTACAGGGAGTGCTGGATCAGTTCCTCGATCTCCTCCTCGGCGAGGCCCAGCTGCTCCCGCATCGTCGCGTGGAAGCCCTCGATCTTGCGCAGCACCGGCACGAAGCGCTTGGGGCCGACCGCCAGGCCGATCCGGGTGTGGCCGAGCGCCACCAGATGCGTCACCGCCAGTCGCATCGCCGCCCGGTCGTCCGGGGAGATGAACGGCGCCTGCACCTTCGCGGAGAATCCGTTGACCAGGACGAAGGGGACCCCCTGGCCGCGCAGTTGCTCGTAGCGCTGCATATCGGCCGAGGTGTCCGCGTGCAGTCCGGAGACGAAGATGATGCCCGAGACGCCCCGGTCCACCAGCATTTCGGTCAGCTCGTCCTCGGTGGAGCCGCCGGGGGTCTGGGTGGCCAGCACCGGGGTGTAGCCCTGCCGGGTCAGCGCCTGGCCGATGACCTGGGCCAGCGCCGGGAAGATCGGGTTCTCCAGCTCCGGGGTGATCAGGCCGACCAGCCCCGCGCTGCGCCTGCGCAGCCGCACCGGACGTTCGTAGCCGAGGACGTCGAGCGCCGCGAGGACGGATTCGCGGGTGGCCGCCGCGACTCCGGGCTTGCCGTTCAGGACTCGGCTGACCGTCGCTTCACTGACCCCCGCCTGAGTTGCGATATCGGCAAGCCGTGCGGTCATGGGATGCGACTGTACCGGGCCCGTGTCGGATTGCCCACTGTGCGCGGGACCGGGCGGGAGGGGGCTCCGGGTGCTTCTCCGGCAACGCCTTGCAAGGACTTGCGGCCCTGGATCGCGGACCGCGTCCGGACCGTCGCCCTGCGGATAGGGCCAGGCCTGCCCGCCCCTGCCAGGGGCGGACGGCCGTCGTCAAGGGGCTTGACGGCAACCTTGAGGACACGCGAATGTAACGATCACCAAGGCTTGCAGAAATCTTCCGCAAGGTCTTTCGGTCGTCTTTCATCCTTGTTACGTTCACGTCGACCCGGCGCCGCGACGGAGCGGTACGGCAGTTGAAGGAGTTCAGATGCGACGTGGCATAACGGCCACCGCCCTGGTCGCGGCCCTGGCGCTCGCGGCGACCGCCTGCGGCAGCGACGACGAGTCCGGCGGCAGCAAGAGCTCGGGCGAGCTCTCCGGCACCGTCACCTGGTGGGACACCTCCAGCGTCGGCAGCGAGGACAAGGTCTTCAAGAAGCTCGCCGAAGGCTTCGAGAAGAAGCACCCGAAGGTCGACGTCAAGTACGTCAACGTGCCCTTCGGCGAGGCACAGAACAAGTTCAAGAACGCCGCCCAGGCCGGCGACGGCGCGCCCGACGTGATCCGCTCCGAGGTCGCCTGGACGCCGGACTTCGCCAACCTCGGCTACCTGGCCCCGCTGGACGGCACCGCCGCCCTGAAGAACCAGGACGACTTCCTCAAGCAGGCGGTCGCCTCCACCAAGTACGAGGACAAGACCTACGCCGTCCCGCAGGTCATCGACTCCATGGGCATCTTCTACAACAAGAAGATGTTCAAGGAGGCCGGTGTCGAGGCGCCCGCCAACCTGGACGACCTCAAGACCGTCGCCAAGAAGATCAAGGACAAGACCGGCAAGACCGGCCTCTACCTCCGCGGCGACGACCCGTACTACTTCCTCTCCTTCCTGTACGGCGAGGGCGGCGACATGGTCGACGCCGGCTCCAAGAGCGTCACCATCGACAAGCCCGAGGGCGTCAAGGCGTTCAAGGCGGTCAAGGAACTGGTCGACGACGGCACCGCGAAGACGGACGCCTCGGACGGCTGGGAGAACATGATGCAGGCGTTCAAGAACGGCGACGTCGCGATGATGATCAACGGCCCCTGGGCCGTCGCCGACACCCTGACCGGCAGTGAGTTCACGGACAAGGACAACCTGGGCGTGGCCCCGGTCCCGGCCGGCTCCGCCGCCCAGGGCGCCCCGCAGGGCGGCCACAACCTCGCCGTCTACGCCGGCTCCAAGAACCTCGACGCCTCCTACGCCTTCGTCGAGTACATGACCTCTGTGGACAGCCAGGCCACCGCCGCCGGCGAGCTGAACCTGCTGCCCACCCGCACCTCCGCGTACGCCAAGAAGGAAGCGGTCGACAGCGAGATCGTCGGCTTCTTCAAGCCGGTCGTCGAGACCGCCGTCGAGCGCCCCTGGATCCCCGAGGGCGGCAGCCTCTTCGAGCCGCTGCGCGTCGAGTACACCAAGGTCCTCACCGGCCAGACCACGCCGGAGAAGGCCGCCAAGGCCACCGGCGACTCGTACCGCAAGCTCCTGAAGGACTGGAAGTAACAGGAAGGTTGGCCGACTCATGGCTGTCCACACCAGCCAGTCGGTGGTGAAGGCCGCGGGCGGGAACACCGCCCGCGGCCGGAGCCGCGGTACTGGCACCCCACCGCCGACCCCCGGCCGCCTCCGGCGCGCCCTGTCGGTCCACTGGTACGCCTGGGCCATGGTCGCCCCGGTCGTCCTCGTGATCGGCGTGATCATCGGCTACCCGCTGGTCCGCGGCATCTACCTCTCGATGACCGACGCCGACGAGCGCAACGTCGCCCGCTCCATCGGGGTCAACGAGATCCCCGCCACCTACGAGTTCATCGGCGTCGACAACTACGTCGACGCGCTGACCGGCTCGCAGTTCCTCGGCACGCTCGGCTGGACACTGGTGTGGACGGTCTCCTGCGTGAGCATCACGTTCGTCCTCGGCATGGCCCTGGCGAACATTCTCAACCGCCGCATCGCCGGACGCTCCGCCTACCGCATGGCCCTCATCCTGCCCTGGGCCATCCCCGGCTTCGTCTCGGTCTTCGCCTGGCGCTTCCTCTACAACGAGGAGCGCGGCCTGCTCAACAAGATCCTCGGCGGCGCCGGCATCGACGCCGTCCCGTGGCTGAACGACCCGACCTGGGCGAAGTTCGCGGTCATCGCCGTCAACGTCTGGCTCGGCGTCCCGTTCATGATGGTCGCCCTCCTCGGCGGACTCCAGTCCATCCCCTCCGAGCAGTACGAGGCGGCCGAGATGGACGGCGCGACCGCCTGGCAGCGCTTCCGCCACATCACGCTGCCCGGACTGCGCCCGGTCTCCACCACGGTGGTCCTGCTCTCCACCATCTGGACCTTCAACATGTTCCCGGTGATCTTCCTGCTGACCCGCGGCGGACCCGGTGAGGCGACCCAGATCCTGGTGACCCAGGCGTACAAGTTCTCCTTCGAGATCAGCCCGCGCGACTACGCGCAGTCCTCCACGTGGGGCGTGCTGATCCTCGTCCTCCTGATGGTCTTCGCCGTCGTCTACCGGCGGGTCCTGCGCTCCCAGGGAGACAACTGGTGACCACCGTGACCGACACCACCGCCCGGCACGCCGTCCGCAAGGTCCGCCTCCGCGGCGAGCGCTCCCCGCTCGCCTCCGTGGTCCTGCACCTCACCCTGATCGTCGCCTCGGTGATCGCGGTCTTCCCGGTGCTGTGGGTCCTGCTGACCTCGCTCAAGCCCGCGAAGTACGCGACCACCACGGACTTCTTCCGCGAGACGACGTTCGTCAACTACACGAACCTCATCCGCGACACCGAGTTCCTCAACTGGTTCGCCAACTCCGTGATCATCTCCGCGCTCTCCACGGTGATCGGCGTCTTCGTCGCCGCCACCACCGGCTACGCCGTCAGCCGCTTCCGCTTCCCCGGCAAGCGCGGGCTGATGTGGACGCTGCTGATCACCCAGATGTTCCCGGTCGCCGTCCTCATCGTGCCGATCTACAACATCATGTCGACCCTCGGGCTGCTCAACCAGCCGACCGGTCTCGTCATCACCTACCTCACCATCTCGGTGCCGTTCTGCGCCTGGATGATGAAGGGCTTCTTCGACACCATCCCGCGCGAGATCGACGAGTCGGGCGAGGTCGACGGGCTGACCCCGTTCGGCACCTTCTTCCGGCTGATCCTGCCGCTGGCCAAGCCGGGCCTCGCCGTCACCGCCTTCTACTCCTTCATCACCGCCTGGGGCGAAGTGGCCTACGCCTCCGCCTTCCTGGTCGGCGACGAGAACCTCACGCTGGCCGGCGGGCTCCAGAAGTTCGTCAACCAGTACGGAGCCCAGTGGGGCCCCATGACCGCGGCCTCCGTGCTCATCGCCATCCCGGCCGCCCTGGTCTTCCTCTTCGCCCAGAAGCACCTGGTCACCGGTATGTCCGCCGGAGCCGTCAAGGGCTGACACCACCAGGACGCCCGCACCCGCACGCACCACCGCACCCGTCACGGCGGCGCCGGAAACCCCGACCCGGTCATCGGCGCCGCTCCCCACCCAGACACCCCAGGGACGACATGACCCAGCATCTCGCTGCCCCCTCCACCGGCACGTCCGACGACGCCCCGGGCCACCGCACCGGCTGGTGGCAGGACGCGGTGATCTACCAGGTCTATCCGCGGAGCTTCGCCGACGGCAACGGCGACGGAATGGGCGACCTCCCCGGCGTCACCGCCCGCCTGCCCCACCTCAAGGACCTGGGCGTCGACGCGGTGTGGCTCTCCCCCTTCTACGCCTCCCCGCAGGCCGACGCGGGATACGACGTCTCCGACTACCGGGCCATCGACCCCATGTTCGGCAACCTGCTGGACGCCGACGCGCTGATCCGCGAGGCACACGCCCTGGACCTGCGCGTCATCGTCGACCTGGTCCCCAACCACTCCTCCGACCAGCACGAGTGGTTCAAGCGCGCCCTGGCCGAGGGCCCCGGCTCCGCCCTGCGCGAGCGCTACCACTTCCGCCCCGGAAAGGGCGCGAACGGCGAACTCCCGCCCAACGACTGGGAGTCCATCTTCGGCGGCCCCGCCTGGACCCGTACGGTGAATCCGGACGGCACCCCCGGCGACTGGTACCTCCACCTCTTCGCCCCCGAGCAGCCCGACTTCAACTGGGAACACCCGGCCGTCGCCGACGAGTTCCGCTCGATCCTGCGCTTCTGGCTCGACATGGGCGTCGACGGCTTCCGCGTCGACGTCGCCCACGGCCTCGTCAAGGCCGAGGGCCTGCCCGACCTCGGCACCCACGACCAGCTCAAGCTGCTCGGCAACGACGTCATGCCGTTCTTCGACCAGGACGGCGTGCACGCCATCTACCGCAGCTGGCGCACCATCCTCGACGAGTACCCGGGCGAGCGGATCGCCGTCGCCGAGGCGTGGACGCCGACCGTCGAGCGCACGGCCAACTACGTGCGCCACGACGAGATGCACCAGGCGTTCAACTTCCAGTACCTCTCCACCGCCTGGGACGCCGCCGAGCTCCGCAAGGTCATCGACTCCTCGCTCGACGCCATGCGCCCGGTCGGCGCCCCCACCACCTGGGTGCTCTCCAACCACGACGTCACCCGGCACGCCACCCGGTACGCCAACCCGGCCGGCCTCGGCACCCAGATCCGCACCCCCGGCGACCGCGAACTCGGCCTGCGCCGCGCCCGCGCCGCCTCCCTGCTGATGCTCGCCCTGCCCGGCTCCGCCTACGTCTACCAGGGCGAGGAGCTCGGCCTGCCCGACGTCACCGACCTGCCCGACGAGGCCCGCCAGGACCCCTCGTTCTTCCGCGCCGAGGGCCAGGACGGCTTCCGCGACGGCTGCCGCGTCCCGATCCCCTGGACCCGCGAGGGCACGTCGTACGGCTTCGGCGACGGCGGCAGCTGGCTCCCGCAGCCCGCCGGCTGGGGCGAGCTGTCCGTCGAGGCGCAGACCGGCGTGGAGGGCTCCACCCTGGAGCTGTACCGGGCCGCCATCGCCGCCCGCCGTGACCACCCGGGGCTCGGCGCGGGCACGGACGTCGAATGGCTGGACGGCCCCGAAGGCGTCCTCGTCTTCGCCCGCCCCGGCTTCGTCTGCACCGTCAACACCACCGGTGCCCCTGTCCGGATCGCCGCCCGCGGCCGGGTGCTGCTCGCCAGCTCCCCGGTCACCGTGGACGGCGCCGAGGCCGAGCTGCCCGCCGACACCACGGTGTGGTGGACGGTGTGACACTCCCCGCGCCCAGGGCCACGGCAGCGCCGCGCCTCTCCGACATCGCCGGCCAGGCGGCGGTCAGCGAGGCGACGGTCAGCCGGGTCCTGAACGGGAAGCAGGGCGTCGCGGACTCCACGCGTCAGCGGGTGCTCGCGGCGCTCGACATCCTGGGCTACGAACGCCCCGTACGGCTGCGGCAGCGCAGCGCCGGACTGATCGGCCTGGTGACACCCGAACTCACCAACCCGATCTTCCCGGCGTTCGCGCAGTCCGTCGAACAGGTGCTGGCCGGGCACGGCTACACCCCCGTGCTCTGCACCCAGCTCCCGGGCGGGGCCACCGAGGACGAACTCGTCGAGCAGCTCGTCGAGCGGGGCGTCGGCGGCATCGTCTTCCTGTCCGGGCTGCACGCGGACACCTCCGCCGACCCGGGCCGGTACGCCGCGCTCACCGAGCGCGGCGTACCGTTCGTCCTGATCAACGGCTACAACGAGCGCATCAGCGCCCCGTTCGTCTCGCCCGATGACAACGCTGCCGTACGGATGGCCCTCCAGCACCTCGCCGACCTCGGCCACCGCCGGATCGGCCTGGCCATCGGCCCGCAGCGCTACGTCCCCTCCCGCCGCAAGCGCGACGGGTTCGTGGAGGCGGCCGTCTCGGTGCTCGGCATGGACCGCTCCGAGGCCGAAACGCTCGTCTGTTCCACGCTGTTCAGCGTCGAGGGCGGTCAGGTGGCGGCGGGCGCCCTGCTGGACGCGGGGTGCACCGGCATCGTCTGCGGCAGCGACCTGATGGCGCTGGGCGTGGTCCGCGCCGCCCGGGGGAGGGGACTCGACGTGCCGCGCGACGTCTCCGTCGTCGGCTTCGACGACTCCCAGCTCATCGCGTTCACCGACCCGCCGCTGACCACGGTGCGCCAGCCCGTGCAGGCGATGGCGGCCGCCGCGGTGGGGGCGCTGCTGGAGGAGATCGGCGGGAGCCCGGTGCAGCGCACGGAGTACGTCTTCCAACCGGAGCTGGTCGTACGGGGCTCGACGGCGGCGGTACGCGCGTAGGACCCGAGAGGGACACGTACAGGAGAGGCACCAGGAGTCGGCCCAGGGAGGGCCGGCGGGGAGTTGTAGCGACTCCGGGTGCCTCTCTCTGTCGTGACCGGCCCGGCCGGCCGGGCGCGTGGAGTCCGGACCGTTGCGGACGGGCCGGAACCCTCGGCCGACCGGACCGGAGTCAGAGGCAACGTAACAGGCCCGCAATATCTTGCGAAAGACCTTGCAGTAAGAAACCGCGAAGAAAAATGGCTTGTTTCGTGGATGTGAGCGCTGGATGTCCAAAGGGTTGACCGGTGCCTGACGGCCTCGTACGGTCTGGTCCGCGGCAAGGTTTGCATTCTTGCAGCAAGAACCTTCAGGAGCCTTGAGGGCATGGCGCGTTGCCGACTGAGGCTGCACCGTCACCCGCGTTTCCCCACCCGCAGGAGGAAAGACATGGCACGCAGACCCCTGTCTGCCGCGCTCGCCCTCGTGGCCGGCGCCGCCGCCCTCGTCGTCCCCACCGGATTCGGCGCCGCGTCCCCCGCGCAGGCCGCCGCTCCGGGCGACAAGGACGTCACCGCCGTGATGTTCGAGTGGAAGTTCGCCTCCATAGCCAAGGCCTGCACCGACACCCTCGGGCCGGCGGGCTACGGCTACGTCCAGGTCTCGCCGCCCCAGGAGCACATCCAGGGCAGCCAGTGGTGGACCTCCTACCAGCCCGTCAGCTACAGGATCGCCGGCCGTCTCGGCGACCGTGCCGCCTTCTCCGCCATGGTCAACACGTGTCACTCGGCCGGCGTGAAGGTCGTCGCGGACGCCGTCATCAACCACATGGCGGCGGGCAACGGCACCGGTACCGGCGGCTCCGCGTACACCAAGTACAACTACCCGGGCCTCTACTCCGGCAGCGACATGGACGACTGCCGGGCCGAGATCTCCAACTACAACGACCGCGCCAACGTCCAGAACTGCGAACTGGTCGGCCTCGCCGACCTGGACACCGGCGAGGACTACGTCCGCGGCAAGATCGCCGGGTATCTCAACGACCTGCTCTCGCTCGGCGTGGACGGCTTCCGGGTCGACGCCGCGAAGCACATCCCCGCCGCCGACCTGGTCAACATCAAGTCCCGGCTGACCAACCCGAACGTCTACTGGAAGCAGGAGGCGATCCACGGGGCCGGCGAGGCCGTCTCGCCCTCCGAGTACCTCGGCACCGGGGACGTCCAGGAGTTCCGTTACGGGCGGAGCCTCAAGCAGGTCTTCCTCAACGAGAACCTCGCCCATCTGAAGAACTTCGGTGAGGCCTGGGGCTTCATGGAGTCCGGCAAGTCCGGCGTCTTCGTCGACAACCACGACACCGAGCGCAACGGCGAGACGCTCACCTACAAGAACGGCTCCGCCTACACCCTCGCCAACGTCTTCATGCTCGCTCACCCGTACGGCTCCCCGGACGTCCACTCCGGCTACGAGTTCAGCGACTACGCCGCCGGTCCGCCCGGCGGCGGCCAGGTCAACGCCTGCTACAGCGACGGCTGGAAGTGCCAGCACGCCTGGCGCGAGATCTCCTCCATGGTCGGCTTCCGCAACGCGGCGCGCGGCCAGGGCGTCACCGACTGGTGGGACGACGGCGGCGACCGGATCGCCTTCGGCCGGGGCACCAAGGCGTACGTCGCCATCAACCACGAGGGCTCCGCGCTGAGCCGGACCTTCCAGACCTCGCTGCCCGCCGGTGACTACTGCGACGTCCAGTCCGGCAACGGCGTCACCGTCAACGGCTCCGGTCAGTTCACCGCCACGGTCCCGGCCGGCACCGCCGTCGCCCTGCACGCAGGTGCCCGCACGTGCTCCGGGGGCGGCGGCACGAACCCCGACCCGGGCCCCGGCAGCGGTTCCTCCGGCGCCTCCTTCGGCGTCGACGCCACCACCCAGCCCGGCCAGAACATCCACGTCACCGGCGACCAGGCCGCCCTCGGCAACTGGAACCCGGCGAACGCGCCCAAGCTCGACCCGGCCACGTACCCCGTGTGGAAGCTGGACGTCGCCCTGCCCGCCGGGACCACGTTCGCCTACAAGTACGTCCGCAAGGACGCGAACGGCAACGTCACCTGGGAGAGCGGCGCCAACCGCACCGCCACCGTCCCGGCCTCCGGGAAGGTCACGCTGACCGCCGACGTCTGGCGCGGCTGACCCGTACCCCTCGCAGCGGGCCGGTGGCGTCGCCACCGGCCCGTCTCCGCACCCGATCAAGCCCCGAGGAGCATCCTCCGTGTCCCGAACCACCCTCGGACGAGGGGCGGTGGCCGCCCTGTGCGTGGCGCTGCTGCCCGTCGTCCCGGCGGCCACCGCCGCCGCGTCACCCCGGCCGCCGTCCCCGCCTTCGGACGCGAAGCTCGCCCGTGAGGCGGCCCGGCACGACCTCACCCGCGAGCAGTTCTACTTCGTGCTGCCCGACCGCTTCGCCAACGGCGACGCCTCCAACGACCGGGGCGGGCTGACCGGTTCGCGCCTGGACCACGGCCACGACCCCACCGACAAGGGGTTCTACCAGGGCGGCGACCTCAAGGGGCTCACCCAGAAGCTCGACTACATCAAGGGCCTCGGCACCACCGCCCTCTGGATGGCGCCGATTTTCAAGAACCGGCCCGTCCAGGGCACCGGCAAGGACGCGTCGGCGGGCTACCACGGTTACTGGATCACCGACTTCACCCAGGTCGACCCGCACTTCGGCACCAACGCCGACCTGGAGAAGCTGATCGACAAGGCCCACGCCAAGGGCATGAAGGTCTTCTTCGACGTCATCACCAACCACACCGCCGACACCGTCGACTACGCGGAGAAGGCCTACGGCTACAAGCCCAAGGGCGCCTTCCCCTACCTCGACAAGGACGGCCGCCCCTTCGACGACCGCGGAGGCGTCGAGAAGGTGGACCGGGACTCCTTCCCGTACACCCCGGTGCAGGCCCCCGGCACGGAGAAGAAGGTCCCGTCCTGGCTCGACGACCCGACCATGTACCACAACCGGGGTGACTCGACCTGGGCCGGCGAGTCCAACGAGTACGGCGACTTCTCCGGGCTCGACGACCTGTGGACCGAGCGTCCCGAGGTCGTGAAGGGCATGGAGAGGATCTACCAGAAATGGGTCCGCGACTTCGACATCGACGGGTTCCGGATCGACACCGTCAAACACGTCGACCTGGACTTCTGGACCCAGTGGGCCACCGCGCTCGACGCCTACGCGGCCAAGCGCGGCCGGGATGACTTCTTCATGTTCGGCGAGGTCTACTCCGCCGACACCGAGGTCACCTCCCCGTACGTCACCCGGGGCCGCCTGGACTCCACGCTGGACTTCCCGTTCCAGGAGGCCGCCCGGCAGTTCGCCTCCCAGGGCGCGCCCGCCGACAGGCTCGCCTCGGTGTACGGCAACGACTTCCGCTACACCACCGACAAGGCCAACGCCTACGAGCAGGTCACCTTCCTCGGCAACCACGACATGGGCCGCATCGGGACCTTCCTGAAGCAGGACAACCCGAAGGCCGATGACGCCGAGCTGCTGAAGCGGGCCCGGCTCGCCAACGAGCTGATGTTCCTCGGCCGCGGCAACCCGGTGATCTACTACGGCGACGAGCAGGGCTTCACCGGCGCGGGCGGCGACAAGGACTCCCGCCAGACCCTCTTCGCCTCGAAGACCGCCGACTACCTCGACGACGACCAGCTCGGCACCGACCGCACGCACGCCTCGGACGCGTACGACACGAAGCACCCCGTCTACCGCTCCATCGCCGCGCTCTCGAAGCTCGCCAAGGAGCACCCGGCGCTGCGCGACGGCACCCAGATCGAGCGGCTCGCGGACGGTTCGGTGTACGCCACCTCGCGCATCGAGACGAAGCGGCCGTACGAATACCTCGTCGCCTCCAACAATGCGACGACCCCGAGGAAGGTCCGGTTCGCCACCGAGTCGGCCGATATGAACTTCCGTACCCTGTACGGCGGTTCCGGAACGGTCCGCAGCGGCGAGGACAAGAAGGTCACCGTCACCGTGCCCGCGCTCTCCAGCGTCGTGCTGAAGGCGGACAGGACCGTCGGCGCCCCCGCGGCCAAGCCCGCCATCTCCCTGAAGGCCCCGGCCGCCGGCGCCACCGGCACTGTCGAGATCACCGCCGACGTGGACGGGGGACAGCTCAACCGGGTCGTCTTCGCCGCCCAGACCGGCAACGGGAAGTGGCGGACCCTCGGGACCGCCGACCACGCCCCGTACAAGGTCACCCAGCACCTGGACGAGACCGTCGAGGCGGGCACCCCGCTGCGCTACAAGGCCGTCGTCGTCGACCGCGCCGGGCGTACGTCCAGCGCTCTCGCCTCCACCACCGCCGGTCAGGCCCCGCCGCCCGGCAAGCCCGTCGCCGTCGAGCGCGACCGGGCCGTCGTCCACTACCAGCGCCCCGACGGCGACTACGACGGCTGGCAGCTCAAGGCCGGCGAGAAGACCGCCGAGTTCATCGGGCGGGACGCGTACGGCGCGTTCGCCTGGATCGACCTGGAGAAGGGCACCGACTCGGTCCCGTACACCGTCGAGAAGAACGGCACGGCCGACGGACCGCGGCGGACCATCGACCTCGGCGTGACCGGCCAGGTCTGGATCGAGCAGGGCAAGGACGGGCAGACGGCCCAAGCCCCCGAGACCCCGCCGCAGGACACGACGAAGGCGGTTCTCCACTACCACCGCCCGGACGGGAACTACGACGGCTGGGGGCTGCACACCTGGGCCGGCGCGAAGGAGCCCACCGACTGGGCCAAGCCGCTGATGCCGGTGAAGAAGGACGCCTACGGGGTCACCTTCGAGGTGCCGCTCGTCGACGGGGCCACCAGCCTCAGCTACATCCTGCACAAGGGCGACGAGAAGGACCTGCCCAGCGACCAGTCCCTCGACCTCGCCACCTACGGCCACGAGGTCTGGATGCTCGGCGGCAAGCCCGGCTACCTCCTCCCGCAGACCGGCGGCGGCGCGGCCCCGACCTGTCCAAGGCCGAGGCGCAGTGGATCGACGCGAACACCGTCGTCTGGAAGGTGAAGGCCACCGACGCCACCAGCCAGCAGCTCGTGTACGCGAAGAAGGGCGGCATCTCCGTCGTCGACGGGGCGCTCTCCGACGAGGGGCAGTGGCTGCGGCTCCAGCGGGGCGAGCTGAGCGACGCGCAGAAGGCCGAGTTCCCCATCTGAAGGACTATCCGGCGTTCACCGTCGACGCCCGCGACCGCGACCGCGTCCGCGAGTCCCTGCGGGGCCAGCTGATCGCGACCCAGCGCGCCGCCAACGGGGCCCTGCTCGCCGCCACCGGCGTACAGACGGCCGGGATCCTGGACGACCTGTACGGCGAGAAGGCCGCCTCCGCCGAACTCGGCCCGGTCTTCGCGAAGTCGACGCCCACGCTCTCCGTCTGGGCCCCCACCGCACAGACCGTCTCGCTCGAACTCGACGGCCGTACCGTCCCGATGAAGCGTGACGACCGCACCGGCGTCTGGTCCGTCACGGGGAAGAAGAGCTGGCGGGGCAAGCCCTACCGGTACGCCGTGACCGTCTGGGCCCCCACCGTCCGGAAACTGGTGACCAACAAGGTCACCGACCCCTACTCCACCGCTCTGACCGCCGACTCCGCCCGCAGCCTCGTCGTCGACCTCACCGACCCGAAGCTCGCGCCGCGCGGCTGGTCCGGCCTGAAGAAGCCCGCCGCCACCCCGCTGCGGGACGCCCAGATCCAGGAGCTGCACGTCCGGGACTTCTCGATCACGGACCGCACGGCGAAGCACCCCGGCGAATACCTCGCCTTCACCGACACCCGCTCCCAGGGCATGCGGCACCTCAAGGAGCTCGCCGATTCCGGCACCAGCTACGTCCACCTGCTGCCCGTCTTCGACATCGGGACCGTCCCGGAGAAGAAGAAGGACCAGGCGACCCCCGACTGCGACCTGACCGCCCCGCCCCCGACTCCGAGAAGCAGCAGGAGTGCGTGAGCAGGGCCGCCGCCAAGGACGGCTTCAACTGGGGCTACGACCCGTTCCACTACACCGTCCCCGAGGGCTCCTACGCCTCCGACCCGGACGGCACGCGACGCACGGTCGAGTTCCGGCAGATGGTCCAGGGCCTCAACCAGGCCGGCCTGCGCACGGTCATGGACGTCGTCTACAACCACACCGTCGCCTCCGGCCAGGACGACAAGTCGGTCCTCGACCGGATCGTGCCCGGCTACTACCAGCGGCTCCTGGAGGACGGCACCGTCGCCACCTCCACCTGCTGCGCCAACACCGCGCCCGAGAACACCATGATGGGCAAGCTCGTCGTCGACTCGGTCGTCACCTGGGCGAAGGAGTACAAGGTCGACGGCTTCCGCTTCGACCTGATGGGCCACCACCCCAAGGACAACATCCTTGAGGTCCGCAAGGCGCTGGACCGGCTCACCCTCGCCAAGGACGGCGTCGACGGCAAGAAGATCATCCTCTACGGCGAGGGCTGGAACTTCGGCGAGATCGCCGATGACGCCCGCTTCGTCCAGGCCACCCAGAAGAACATGGCCGGCACCGGCATCGCCACCTTCTCCGACCGGGCCCGCGACGCCGTGCGCGGCGGCGGCCCCTTCGACGAGGACCCCGGCGTCCAGGGCTTCGCCTCCGGCCTCTACACCGATCCCAACTCCTCACCCGCCAACGGCACCCGCGCCGAGCAGAAGGCCCGGCTGCTGCACTACCAGGACCTGATCAAGGTCGGCCTCACCGGCAACCTCGCCGACTACACCTTCACCGACACCTCCGGGCGCACGGTCAAGGGCTCCGACGTCGACTACAACGGGGCGCCCGCCGGATACGCGGCCGTACCCGGTGACGCGCTGGCCTACTCCGACGCCCACGACAACGAGACCCTCTTCGACGCCCTCGCCTTCAAGCTCCCGGCCGACGCCACGGCCGCCGAGCGGGCCAGGGCCCAGGTGGTCGCCATGGCCGCCTCCGTCCTCTCCCAGGGGCCCTCGCTCTCCCAGGCGGGCAGCGACCTGCTGCGCTCCAAGTCCCTGGACCGCAACTCCTACGACAGCGGCGACTGGTTCAACGCCCTGCACTGGGACTGCCGCGACGGCAACGGCTTCGGACGGGGCCTCCCGCCCGCCGCCGACAACCGGGACAAGTGGTCGTACGCCAAGCCGCTCCTGGCCGACCGCGGCACCATCGCCCCCGACTGCGGCCAGATCGAGGGGGCTTCGGCCGCCTACCGCGACCTGCTCACCATCCGTTCCACCGAGAAGGAGTTCTCCCTGCGCACCGCCGACCAGGTGCAGTCCACCCTGTCCTTCCCGCTCTCCGGCAAGGACGAGACCCCGGCGTGATCACCATGCGCCTCGGCAAGCTCGTCGTCGTCCTCAACGCCGCCCCGGACACCGCCACCCAGCGGCTCGCCGCACCGGCCGGGAAGACGTACGCGCTGCACCCGGTCCAGGCCAAGGGTGCGGATCTTACGGTCAAACGAGCCAGGTACGACGGGAAATCAGCCACTTTCACCGTCCCGGGACGCACTGCGGCCGTCTTCACTCTGCGCTGACCACCCGCGGCACTACGGTGACGGCAGACGTCGGCAACGGAGCCGCGACAGCCGTACCCGGTACCGCCCGGCCGGCCCCGCCCGCCCCTCCGGGGAAGGGCGGGGCCGGCCCGCGGCCGTCGGCCCGCCGGCGCACCCTGCCCCAGCGTGCGGACGGTGATGATGACCAAGGTGGGATACCTTCCCGAGGAGACGAGCAGCTTCGTCGGGAGGCGGGCCGAACTGGCCCGGCTGCACACCGCGTTGACCACCCGGCGGATGACCACCCTGATCGGCCCCGGCGGGGTCGGCAAGACCCGGCTCGCGCTCCGGGCCGTCCGCGCGGTCGCCGACCGTTACCCGGACGGCGCCTGGTGGGCCGACCTCTCCCCGCTCTACGACGGCCGGCTGCTGCTCCCCACCGTCTCCGACGCGGTCGGGCTCGCCGACCACACCCTGCGGATGCCCGTCGAAGCGCTCTGCGAATGGCTCGGCGACAAGCACCTCCTGCTCGTCCTCGACTCCGCCGAACACCTCCGCGGCCCCTGCTCCCACCTGCTGGCCGAGATCCTCACCACCTCGCCCGCCCTGACCGTCCTGGTCACCAGCAGGCAGCCGCTCGGCACCCGCGGCGAGCACGTCGTCGAGGTGCCGCCGCTCCCGGTCGACGGCGCGCCCGACGCCCTCCGGCTCTTCGCCGACCGGCTGCGCGCCACCGACCCGCGGGCCGGCCTCGACGCCCCCGGGGACGAGGCGGCCGCCGCCGAGATCTGCCGCCGCCTCGAAGGCATTCCGCTCGCCATCGAACTGGCCGCCGCGGGCATCGGCCGGCACAGCGTGGCCCAGCTCGCCACCCGCATCGGCGTCCGCTTCGACGTCCCGGGCGTCACCGTCGGCGTGGCCGGCGCGTACGGCTCCTCCTGCGCGGCCGGGGCCCCAAGCGCTCCCGGCGCGTCCCCGGCCCCCGGCACCTCCCGGCTCGACCTCCTCGCCGACGAGACGGCCTGGCCCCGCCGCCATCGCACCCTGCGCACCGCCATCGGCTGGTCCCACGAGCTGTGCACCCCGCTGGAACGCCTCCTGTGGGCCCGGCTCACCCCGCTGCGCACCGACTTCGACGCGGAGGTCGCCCGCGAGGTCTGCGCCGGGGGGCCGCTCACCCCCGACGCAGTGGACCGGGCGCTCCAGGGGCTCGTCGCCCAGTCGGTCGTCCAGCGCGACGGCGATCGCTACCGGATGCTCGACACCCTGCGCGAGTACGGCCGGATGTGGCTCACCGAGCTGGGGGAGGCCCGCGCCGCCGCCGACCGGCACGCGCGAAGCTTCCTCGGCCTCGCCCGGCGCGCCCACGAGGGCTGGACCGGCCCGGACCAGGTGTTCTGGTACCACAAGGTGTCCGACACCCACCTGGATCTGTGCGTCGCCCTGGAGCACCTGCTCGCCCACGACGTCGAAGGGGCCCAGGAGATGGCGGGCCGGGTCGGCTTCTTCTGGGCCTGCTGCGGCCACCTCGCCGAGGCCCGGAACTACGCCCAGCGCGCCCTGGACGCGGGCCCCGCCGAGGGACCCCGCCGGACCAGGCTGCACTGGGTCCTGGGCGTCGCGGCCCTGCTCCAGAGCGACTTCGCGACCGCCGAGAAGTACGGGGCGCTCTGCACGGCCACCGCCCTGTACGACCGGGACGACGAGGGCATGCTCGGCGCCACGTATCTCACCGGCATCACACAGCTGATGACCGGGGAGCCCGAGGCGGCCCTGGAGGCGGCCGGGCGCGTCCTGCGGATGACCGAGGGCGTCCCCGTGGACTCCGGCCACCGGCTGCGCTGCCGCCTCGTCATCGTCTTCGCGCTCACCGCACTGGGCCGGCTCGCCGAGTCCGAGGCGGCGGCCACCGCGCTGCGCCGGGCCTGCGAACGCGGCGGCGAGTTCTGGACCCGCTCCTACGCGGATTACCAGCTCGCCCTGATCGCCCTGCTCCAGGGCCGCCCGGACGCTTCCGCCACACACGCCCGGGCGATGCTCGCGGGCAAGCACCGGCTCCGCGACAGATTCGGCATCGCGCTGGGCCTGGACCTGCTGGCCGCCGCCATCGCCGCCCAGGGTGCGGGCGCCCAGGCCGCCCGGGTCTACGGCACCGGGCAGGCGTACTGGCGGATGGTCGGCCACCCCCAGCGCGGCACGCCCGAGCTGGGCCCGGTCCGCGAGCGGTGCGAACGCCAGGCGCGGGCGGCCGTCGGTGACGAGGCGTACCAGCGGGCCTTCGAGCGCGGCCGGTCGGACAACGCGGAGGTCGGCCTCGCCGCCGCCCTCCGCACCGAACTACAGCTCTGAGCGGGGCCGGGCTCCCACTCCTGCCGGGGCCGAACCGCAGCTGCGACCAGGGCGTGAGCGTCACGCGCGCCCCCGGACTACCCGCGTCCACCGCCAGTGAGTAAGGTTAGGCATACCTAAGTAACCACTTGGGTTCCGCTGACCCTCCCTGGAGAACCCGGATGCGTCTTTCCCGCCCCCGCGCCTCGCAGCCGACCCGCGCCGAGCGTGTCCGGTCGATCCTGACCGTCGCCCACTCCATGACGGTGGTCAGCGACGGGCTGCACACCGAGGTCCGCCGCCTGGACGGCACGGGAGCGATGGGCCACATCCACCTGCACGCCCCGAACGACGGCAACCACGCGGCCGGCGTCGAACGCGTCCCGGCCCGCCTGGAGTTCACGGACATCGCCGCCACTCCCGTACGCGACCGGCTGCGCGCCCGCGTCACGGTCACCGGGCTACTGGCCGCCCCGTACAGCACCGACACCGAGCAGTCCACGTGCATGGAGTTCGGCCAGGCCGTCCTGGAAGATGCCGAGGGGCGCACCTTCGTCACCCTGGAGGAGCTGGAGGAGGCGGAGACCGACCCGATCGCCGCCTGTGAGGCGGGCATGCTCACCCACCTCGTCGACGATCACGCCGAACTGGTCCCGCTGCTGCTGCGCCTGGTCCACCCCCGCCCGGAGCGCGGCATGACCCGGGCCGTGCCGCTGGCGATGGACCGGTACGGCGTCACCCTGCGACTCGAATACCCGGACAGCCACGAGGACGTGCGGCTGCCCTTCGCCCGCCCGGTCACCGAAATCGACCAGGCGGGCCCGCAGATCCACGCCCTGCTGGCCGCCGCCCGCCGCGTCTCCCACCGCAACGGCCTGCCCGCCTGAGCCGGACGGCAGCGCTACGCCTTCGGCAGCCGCTGCGCCGGTACGGCGGGCACGTCCGGGGCGATCGCGGAGAGCCGGGCCAACAGGTCCCCGAACGGGCCGTCCGCCGGCTCCTGGGACAGCACCCGCAGCACGATGCCCGCCATCTCCTGGTCGTACGCGGCGCTCACGGCGGCCAGCGCCGCGAAGTCGTGCACCAGCTGCACCTCCAGCTCCTCGCGCGGAATGCGCCGCCCGTCCAGCCAGATCAGCGCCGTCGACTCGGCGAGCGACACCCAGGAGCGGACCACCAGCTCCAGCCGGGCGGGCGGTTCGGCCACCCCGAGGTGCGTGATGATCTGCTCGTACGCGGCCTGCCGCACCCCGTCGATCATGGCGTTCGCCGTCGAGGAACCGACCGCGGGCCCGCCGCGCATCAGCGCCGAGAACCCGGGCCCGTGCTCGTCGACGAAGTCGAAGAACCGTCCCATCACCCGCAACAGCCGTGCGCCCAAAGGCCCTTCGAGCGGCTCCAGGAAGCGGGTCGCCAGCTCGTCGGCGGCCCGCCGCAGCGCCGCCTCGTACAGGCTCTGTTTCCCGGGGAAGTAGTGATACACCAGCGGACGCGAGATGCCCGCCGCGGCTGCGATCTCATCGATCGACACGTCCTCGGGCGAGCGGCGGCTGAACAAGTCCAGCGCGACGCCGATCAGTTGCTGTCTGCGCTCGTCGACGCCCATCCTGCGCCGCACCCCGGTCGTCATGCGAACAGCCTATCCGGGGTGCGCCCGAGGAGGCCCTAGAGGTCCAGGACGAGACGCCCGCCCCGGCACCGAGAGACGCAGATCAGCATCGAGTCGCCCCGCTCGTCCTCGGTGAGCAGCTCGTCCCGGTGGTCGATCTCGCCCTCCAGCACCCGCTGTTGGCAGGTCCCGCAGAACCCCTGCTCGCAGGAGTACGCCACATGTGGCAGCTCCGTGCGGACGGCGGCCAGCACCGACTGCCCGGCCGCGACCGGCACCGTACGCCCGCTGCGCCGCAACTCCACCTCGAACGCCTCGGCGCCTTCGGAGCCCGCCGTGCCGCCCGTCCCCGCCGAGAACCGCTCCAGGTGCAGGGTGCAGCCCTCGGGCAGTGCGGCGGTGGCGGCCGCCATCAGCGGCTCGGGCCCGCAGCAGTAGACCGCTGTCCCCGGGGCGAGGTCCGCCAGCGCCCCCGCCACGTCCGGGTGGCCCGCCTCGTCCTGGGTGACGACCGCGACCCGGTCCCCGTCCGCGCCCAGCTTCTCGATCTCCTCCAGGAACGGCATCGACGCCCGCGACCGGCCCCCGTACAGCAGCCGCCACTCGGCCCCCGACGCGGCCAGCGCCCGCAGCATCGGCAACACCGGGGTGATCCCGATACCGCCGACGACGAAGACGTACCCCGGAGCCTCGGTCAGCGGGAAACGGTTGCGCGGCCCGCGCACCTCCACCTCCAGGCCCTCCTGGAGCTGTTCGTGCACCTCTCGCGAACCGCCCCGGCCGTCCGCCACCAGCCGGGCCGCCACCGTGTACGCCCCGGTGTCCGCCGGGTCGCCGCACAGTGAGTACTGCCGCACCAGACCGGAGGGCAGCACCAGGTCCAGATGGGCTCCGGGCGACCAGGGCGGCAGGCCGGGTCCCTCCAGCCGGAGCTGGACGACCCCTTCGGCCACCTCGGTCCGCCCGGTGACCAGCAGCTTGCGGACCGCCGTCGCGCGCCGCTTCGCGTGACCCGATATCGGCTCGGGCAGGGCGGGCAGCGGCCACAGCGGGGACCGGGCGATCCGGCGTTTCAGGGCGCGCCGGGTGAGCAGGGCGGCACCGGAGACCAGCACGACGGTACGGAGACGGGGAAGCGCCATCGGTCAGGCCCCCTTCGCCGTCTCGGCCTCGGCGGCCAGAGCGGCGGGGGAGCGGGTCAGATAGTCCACGGCCTGGGCCGTACTGCCCTCCTGCGAGGGGTGGTAGGACCGGCTGAGATAGCTGGGGACCGAGCGCAGGATCGATCCCGTGCTCGGCAGCGTGCCCTGCTTCCCGCTCGCGTGGAACGCCTTGAAGGAGGCCTTGCCGTCCAGCAGCGTGGGGTCGTTCTCCATGAAGAACCGGGCGCCGCGCTGCCACAGGAACACCAGCGCGGAGAACGCCGCCGCCCAGGTGCGCACCCGCCGCCGGTAGCCGCCGTCCACATGCATGAAGACGTCGAAGGCCACCGACCGGTGCTCCACCTCCTCCGCGCCGTGCCAACGCAGCAGGTCCAGCATGGTCGGGTCGGCGCCCTTGCGGTCCAGGGCCTCGGCGTTGAGGATCCAGTCGCCGAGGAACGCGGTGTAGTGCTCGATCGCCGCGATCATCGCCACCCGCTCCATCAGCCACCACGTCGACGCCCGCCCCGGCGGCAGCGTCCGGTCCCCCAGCAGCTTCTCGAAGAACCAGTCGACCTGCGCGGTGTACGGGGTCGGGTCGAGTCCCAACTCCCGCAGATGCGGCAGCACATCGTCGTGCGCCTGCGAGTGCACGGCCTCCTGCCCGATGAACCCGATGACGTCCTCGCGGAGCCGGTCGTCGTGGATGTACGGGAGGATCTGCCGGTAGACGTGGATGAACCAGCGTTCCCCGGCGGGGAGCAGCAGATGGAGCACGTTGATGGTGTGCGTGGTGAACGGATCGCCCGGCACCCAGTGCAGGGGGGTCTTCTCCCAGGCGAAGGACACCTTGCGGGCCTTGAGGTGCGTCCGCTCCGACGCGACCGCCGCTGGCTGCGTGTTAGACATGTTGTCAATGTACTGAGGGGTATGCGGGCGGACCAGAGGCGTGCAGGGACTTTCCCTGTGGTTCCGGGAGGCGTCGCGCGATGATCGCTGTATGACGAAACCCGTGCAGGCCCGCTCCTTCGACGCCGTCGCCGCCGCCTACGACGCCCACCGCCCCTCCTATCCGCCCGCCCTGTTCGACGCCGTCGAGGAGCTGGCCGGGATCCCGCTCGCCGGGGCCCGGGTGGCGGACGTCGGCGCGGGCACGGGGCTCGGCACGGCCCGGTTGTACGAGCGCGGGGCCCGGGTCACCGCGGTGGAGCCGGGCGACGGGATGGCCGAGCAGTTCGCCCGGAGCCTGCCGGACGTGCCCCTGGTCCGGGGCGACGGCAACAACCTGCCGCTGCGGACCGGCTCCATGGACCTGATCACGTACGCCCAGGCCTGGCACTGGACCGACCCCGCCCGCTCGGTCCCCGAAACCCGCCGGGTGCTGCGGCCGGGCGGTGCGCTCGCCCTGTGGTGGAACGACGGCGACCCGACGGTGGAGTGGCTGGTCGAGCAGGAGAACCGGATGCGGGTCTTCTTCGGGGTGGACATCCCCAAAGCCCCTGACGTATGGGACCGGCACCGTGCCGTGCTGCCCGACGGGCTCGACTTCCGCACCCGGCAGGTGGCCTGGAGCCGTCGCGTACCGCTGGACGCGCATATCGCCAACATGGCCACCCACTCCGACTTCCTGATCGGCGATCCGGTGGCGGTCCGCGACTTCTTCGACCGCGAACGGGCCCTGCTGACCGCCCTGTTCCCGGACGGCCAGGTCGAGGAGGCGTATCTCGTGAGTCTTGCCGTAGCCCACCCCTGAGCCCGGATTCGGGTGCAGGATGGGCCGATGGCGACAGAACCGGAATGGCGAGACGCGCGGCGCGGCGGAGCAACTGCCCTGGTCCTGGCGGGAGTTCTGCTCCTTGCCGGGTGCAGCACGGAACCGGCCGACGACGGCAGGGGGCAGCAGCGGCCCACGCCGAAGCCGGCCGCGACGGGCACGCTGGAGGAGCTGGCGGAGGAGGCCGGCTGCGCCCCGAACGTGCAGACCGACGCGGCCGAACTCCGGCAGGCGAACTGCGAGACGGACGAAGGGCGTTACGTCCTCACCACCTTCGCCACCGACCGCGGCCAGCGGGAGTGGATCAACGAGGCCAAGGACTACGGGGGCTCGTACCTCGTCGGACGGCGGTGGGTCGCCGTCGGTGGACCGGACGTGGTCGCGGCGCTGCGCGGCCGGCTCGGGGGGTCGGTGGAGACCGCCTCGCCCCACCACTCGGGGAACGGTGGCGGAGGGGGGAGCGAGGACGGGCACTCCGGTCACCACCCGGGCTGACCGCGCAGGTTCACGGGGGCCGCACGCGCCGCGTCAGCGGCAGCGGCGGCCGTCGTTGATGCACCGCACCATCTTCTTCATCAGCCGGTCGTCGAAAACGTTGATGAAGTCACCGTGATCGGTGATCGGCTTGTGCAGTTGCTCCGGGAACGAGTCCACGGCGAAGCCCGGCCCCGGCGGAACGTCGTAGACGATGCGCTGCACCAACTGCGGCACCGCCCGGAACCCGTTCGGGCACCGGCCGTTCCTCTGCGCGAACGCCACATGGGTGCGATGGTTGGCACTGTCGGTGTTCTGCCCGTCCCAGCAGTTCTGGAAGGCGAACGTCCGCACCACCTGACTGCCCTCGGGGCAGATCGGATACTTGTCCTTGAGCTGGCGGTCCTCGAATCCGGTGCAGCTCCACGAGGCGTTGGCGTTGGCGTCGCCGTTGGTGAACGCCTTCGCGTCCCCGGTGATGATCCGCAGGAAGCGCGGCATCGCGGTGACCCGGCCGACGGGCGAGCCGACGAACTTCAGTGTCACCTGGGACGGGGTCTGGATCTCCCCGACGTTCTGGTCCCGGCCGCCGCCGTCCGCGTTCACGTCGTCCTCGTCCTGCCCGTTCTGAAGACGCAGGACCGGCCAGTAGTAGGTGGAGCGGTCGCCCTGGTTGCGGCAGGTGGTCGCGCCGTCCGCCAGATCGTCGTCGCTCGCGAAGGCGTCGTTGGCCTGATTGCCGATGTAATCGTGCATATGGTGCGCGCCGTTGCTCACGCCGGGCGCCACGATGACGTTGTCGGGGTTGAATTTCCCGTTCTCATTACGGCCGCAGTCGGTGGTGAAGGTGCCCCGGGACGCCCCGCGGCGCTGACGGGGCCGGTCGACGCCTGGCTGGACGGACCGGATATCGACGAAATCGGCGGCCACGGGCCCGTTGCCGCCCTGGCCCTGGTCCTGCCCGGGGTCCTGCCCCTGCCCGGGGTCCTGCCCCTGGCCCTCGTTCTGACCTTGATTCTGGCCTTGGTCCTGACCTTGGCCGTCATCCTGGCCGCCGTCGCCGCCATTGGTGCCGTCGCCGTTTCCGGGGCGGCTGTCGTCGGCGCGCAGGCTGCATCCGGCGAGGCTCTCCAGTCCCGCCGGCCGCTCGCCCACGCGTCCGATGGCGATACCGATACGGTCGAGGCTCGCCGTCCGCTTGTTGCGCAACGGGCCGAGCACGGCGTTCTCCGCGAGCCCGGGGTCGCGGGCTATCTGCTCCTTCCGGTCCGCGAACTGCCGGTAGGCGTCGGTGATCTGGGTATCCATCGCCGCGAGTTCACGGTCGACCTCCCCGCGCGCCCCGTCCGGCACCTCGGGCAGTCCGTTGACGGCTTCGGGGCAGTCGATGGTGGACAGTCGGCTGCCGGCGCTCTGCGCCCGGGTGGGCGGGGAAGAACCGGACGGTCCTTCTCCCGCTGAGGCGTAGACATTGACCGCGACCAGCCCACCTCCCCCCAGGATCAGGGCTACGGAGGCGGCGATGGCCCGGTTGGCCGGCGTGGAACGTTTCTTGCGCGATATGCGTCGCATGGGACTCCTCTGCTTCGAGGGAGAAGCGTGACGTCCCATACGGACGGGAAGCCCGACCCGTTCACCTCACCCCCGCCTATCGCGCGAACGCCGCCAGTTGCTCGTCCACCGGGGCCCCGGTGAGCCGGTTGGCCAGGGTCGACAGGGTGTACGCGCCGATGCCCAGGACCACTTCCAGGGCGTTCTGCTCGGTGTGGCCGTACGCCAGGAAGTCCCGCAGGTCCGCGTCGTCCACCGCGCCGGCCGAGGTGAGCACCGCCAGCGTGAACCGCCGTACGGCGTCGAGGCGTTCGTCGGGCAGCGGGGCCTCCGTGCCGTCACGCAGGGCGGCGATGAGCGCCGGGCCGGCCCTCAGGGCGGTCAGCTTCGCGGTGTGCATCGCGACGCAGACGTGGCAGTCGTTGCGGGTGGCCATCGTCATGACGACGACCTCGCGGGAGAGCGGGTCCAGCGTGCAGGCGTCGAAGATCGCGCTGATCTTCAGGAAGCCGTCCAGGGTGTGCGGCGAGGCCGCGAGCCGGGCGACGGCGGCGGGCCGGTAGCCGAGGCGCTCCGTCACGGCTTCCAGGGCGCGCCGCGATGCGGGCGGGGCGGTATCGGGGGTGAGATCGGCGAAGGGCATGGCGAACCTCTTACGGAGATATGATCGACAACATGGTTGACGAAAAAAAGGTAAACCAGGTTGTCGAGTCTCGCAACGGCTTCGAGTTGCCGCTCCTGCTCTTCGCCGGCTTCCGCTCGATCATCGACGCCCTGCACCGGGACCTCGCCGAGCACGGGCACCCCGAGACCCGCCCCGCGTACGGCTTCGCCCTCCAGGCGGTGGGCCCCGACGGCGCGGCCATCAGTGAGATCGGGCGGCGCCTCGGGGTCTCCAAACAGGCCGCCGGGAAGACCGTCGACAAGCTGGAGACCCTCGGCTACGTGGAGCGCGCGCCGGACCCCGCCGACGGCCGGCGCACCCTCATCCGCCTCACCCCGCACGGCGTCGACCTGCTGGCCCGGTCCGCCGAGGGCTTCGACCGGCTGCGGGCGGACTGGGCCCGGACGCTCGGCGAGGACCGGCTGGCCGCCCTGGAGCGGGACCTCCGCACGATGGCCCCGGGCGGCGCGTTCCGGCTGGACGCGGCGGGCTGGTTCACCGGCTGAACGGGAAACGGCTCAGCCGCGGTCCAGATACGCCAGCACCGCCAGCACCCGGCGGTTGTCGTCGTCCGACGGGGGCAGGTCCAGCTTCCCGAAGATGTTCGACGTGTGCTTGGCCACCGCCCGCTCCGTGATGACCAGCTGCGCGGCGATGGCGGCGTTCGACCTGCCCTGCGCCACCAGCTCCATCACTTCCCGCTCGCGCGGGGTGAGGCCGCCGATCGGCTTGTCCTGCGAACGGCGCGACAGAAGCTGGGAGATGACCTGCGGGTCCATCGCCGTGCCGCCCGCGGCCACCCGCCGTACCGCGTCGATGAACTGGTCCGCGTCGAAGACCCGGTCCTTCAGGAGGTACCCGACTCCGCCGTTGCCGTCCGCCAGCAACTCCCGGGCGTACAACTGCTCCACGTGCTGCGAGAGCACCAGCACCGGAAGCCCCGGCCGGGCCCGGCGGGCGGCCAGGGCGCACTGGAGGCCCTCGTCGGTGTGCGACGGCGGGAGCCGGACGTCGACGACCGCGACGTCCGGCTCCAACTCTGCGAGTGCCTTGGTCAGTTCGGGTCCGGTCTCCACAGCCGCGGCGATCTCGAAGTCGTACGCCTCCAGCATGCGCACCAGGCCGTCGCGCAACAGGAAGAGATCTTCGGCTAGGACAACTCGCAAGGGATCTCCATGGTCACCATGGTGGGACCGCCCGCGGGACTGCTGACGGCCAGGACGCCGTCGAATGTACCCAGTCGCCTCTCGATCCCGCTCAGGCCCGACCCCGATCCGACCACCGCTCCGCCCTTGCCGTCGTCCGTCACGGAGACCCGGAGCATCCCCTCCGCATGGTGCAGGTCCACGTACACCCGCTCGGCCTCCGCATGCTTCACCGTGTTCGCCAGGGCCTCGCTGACCGCGAAGTACGCCGCCGACTCCACCGGGGCCTCCGCCCGCCCCGGCAGCTCCACCGTCACCTCGGAGGCGAGCGGCAGCCGCAGCGCCAGCGCCCGGACCGCGTCGCCGAGGCCCCGTTCCGCGAGGACCGGCGGGTGGATGCCCCGGACCAGGTCGCGCAGTTCGGTGAGCGCCTCCGCCGACGACTCCCGGGCCATCGCCAGCATCTTCTTCGCCTGCGCCGGATCCTTCTCGATCAGCGCCTCGATCGTGCCCAGGTTCATGCCCATCGCCACCAGCCGGGCCTGCGCCCCGTCGTGCAGATCCCGTTCGATGCGCCGCAGTTCGGCGGCGGCGGTGTCCACGGCCTCGTGCCGGGTCTCGGTCAGCCGCTCGACGCGCTGCGCCAGCTCCTCGTCCTGGGTCGGCGCCAGCACCGTACGGGCGAGCGAGAAGTGCAGCCGCAGCAGCGGCCTGTTCGCCCACAGCCCGACGTGGAAGAGCACGATCCCCAGCGCCAGGGCCGCGAAAGCCGTCGCCTGGCTGTCCACCGGCACGAACCCGTACCAGTACGGATCGTCCTGGAACACCCGCCACAACCCCGCCGCGAGGACGAGCCCCTCGACCGGGTAGACCATCAGGGCCGCCCCCAGGAACGCCACCACCGCACCGACGGTCATGTCGATCAGCAGCCACTGCATGTCCCGCCAGGTCGCCGGATCCCTCAGCATCAGCGTGGTGCGCTCCACCTGACCGGTGACACCCGGCCGCAGATCCCTCGGGAACGGCCGGTACGGCACCGGGATCCGCACGTCCGACCAGGTCATCGCCCACAACCGCCGCTGGTTGGCGTGCTTGCGGACGGCCTCCAGCACCACCGGGGTGGTGAACACGCCGATGCCCAGCAGGATGAAGGAGATCGAGATCACCGCCAGCACGAACAGGGCGACGGACACCGTCATGGCGGCCACGAACAGAAGCAGCCCCCGGCCCGCCGCCAGCATCGACGGCCGCAACCGCCCCGTGATCACCTTCATTGTGGATCCTCTCCCCTCACCGGAGCCGGGCCGATCCCCGGTCCGGGTGCCAGTCTCACCCGATCCGGCCTCGCAGCGTCAGCCGGTCCACCACCGGACAGGGGTGTACCTGGCAACACCCCCGCACCCGCCCCCTACGCCTCCGCACAGGAGCCAGCAGAGCCGGTGCGCGGCGCCGTACGGGCCCGAGCACACGGGGCGGCCCCGGAGCGCGGTCGACGGGAACCGTGCTCCGGGGCCGCCGGAGGTGCGCTGTGTCGTGCGGCGCTGGGATGGGCCGAACCGGCCTTTCAGGGCGTGTACTTGTACCCGACCCGGCGGACCGTCTGGATCGAGCGGCGGTACTCCGCGCCCAACTTGCGGCGCAGCCGGGCGACATGGACGTCGACGGTGCGCCCGTCGCCCACATGCCCGTAGCCCCACACCGTCGTCACCAACTGGTCGCGGGTATGCACCCGGTGCGGGTGTGCCACCAGATGGGCCAGCAGCTCGAACTCCAGATACGTGAGATCGAGGGCGACCCCGTCGACGGAGGCCGTACGCCGGGTGGTGTCGATCCGCACCGGCCCGGCCGACACCTCCTCGGCGCCTGCGACGGCCCCCGCGTCCGCGGGCTGCCGGTCGGCCGGCACGAGCACCAGGTACCCGATCATCGGCGGCCGGCCCGGCAGCGAGGGCAGGGTGTCCGGCGGGGCCGGCAGCCACGTGGCCCCGGGCGGGAGGAAGCCCGCCACATCGGCCGGGGCCGCGACCTCCTCGCGGTCGACCGCGCGCAGCCGGTGCCGGTTCGGGTGCGCGGGCAGGGGACGGGCGGGGACGGAACGGGCGGTGGGACGGGCCGCAGCGGATGCCGGGGACGCCGAGGTGGCGGCGGACGCGGCGGAGAGAGTACGAGTGTTCGCCATGAGGGTCAGCTCTTTCGCGCGAGAAGTCGTCAGGGACGGACGTTCGTCGTACGCGCGGACCGAAGGCCGGGGTGAGCGGCTTTAGTGGGCCTGCGCGTTCCACGCGCGGCAACACACCCGGTCGAAATCATGGTGCTGACGGGAAGGCCAGAACGGTTCGAGGTCGCTGCGACCCGACGCGATGTACTGGAAGCCGACCATGTGCTCCATTGAAGCAGACATCGCGGCGGTGCATCAGACCCCTCTCGCCCCTCGATACGGGCGCTTCGCGTTACGTTCCTCACGCGGTGCCCGCCGGACCCACGCGGGAGGGGCCCGCGCGCTCACGCGGGAGGGACCCGCGCGCCTGCACGGGAGGGGCCCGCCGGCGAACCGGCGGGCCCCTCACACGTACGCGGTCGGTGTCGGGATCAGACCTGGCCGGCCTTCTCCAGGGCGGTGCAGCAGGTGTCGACGATCAGCCGCGTGACGACGTACGGGTCGACGTTGGCGTTCGGCCGGCGGTCCTCGATGTACCCCTTGCGGTCCTGCTCGACCTGCCACGGGATACGGACCGAGGCGCCGCGGTTGGAGACGCCGTAGCTGTACTCGTTCCACGGGGCGGTCTCGTGCAGACCGGTGAGCCGGTCGTCGATGCCCGCGCCGTAGTTCTTCACGTGGTCCATCGGCTTGGAGCCCTCGCCCAGCGACTCGCACGCGGTGATGATCGCGTCGTAGCCCTCGCGCATCGCCTTGGTGGAGAAGTTGGTGTGCGCGCCCGCGCCGTTCCAGTCGCCCTTGACCGGCTTCGGGTCCAGCGTCGCGGAGACGCTGAAGTCCTCGGCGGTGCGGTAGAGCAGCCAACGGGCAACCCACAGCTGGTCGGAGACTTCCAGCGGGGACAGCGGGCCCACCTGGAACTCCCACTGGCCGGGCATGACCTCGGCGTTGATGCCGGAGATCCCGAGCCCCGCCGCCAGGCAGTTGTCGAGGTGCTTCTCCACGATCTGCCGGCCGAAGATCTCGTCCGCGCCGACCCCGCAGTAGTAGCCGCCCTGTGCGGCCGGGAAACCACCCTCGGGGAAGCCGAGCGGCCGGTGGCCGTCGAAGAAGGTGTACTCCTGCTCGATACCGAAGATCGGGGCCTGGCCCGCGAACTGCTCGGCGACCGGGCGCAGCGCGGCACGCGTGTTGGACTCGTGCGGCGTCATGTCGATGTTGAAGACCTCGCACAGCACGAGGACGTCGTCACCGCCCCGGATCGGGTCGGGACAGGTGAAGACGGGCTTCAGCACCCGGTCGGACGCGTGGCCCTCGGCCTGGTTGGTGCTGGAGCCGTCGAACCCCCAGATGGGTAGATCCGCCACGTCCCCCGACGGCGCGCCGTCCATGATCTTCGTCTTGGAGCGAAGCTTGGCGGTCGGCTCGGTGCCGTCTATCCAGATGTACTCAGCCTTGAACGTCACGGACGCCATCCTTTGCGGGTGCAGCGGTCTATGCAGCGCAGCTTGGCAAGGCGCGATTTCCCGTCCGTTGCCCATGTGTGAACCCCGTGTTACCGAGGTTTCCTGCGGTTTTCCGCGGTGGGCGGGCGGCCTCGGAGGCCGCGTTTCAGAGGCTGCTCCTGAGCAGGGCCGAGAACCCGGCCGCCCGCATCCGGCGCACCAGCTCCTCCCGGCTCGACCCCAGCGCGGCGGCCGCCCGGTCCAGCTGCCAGTCGGCCCCGGCCACGGTCCGCAGCAGATGGCCCCGGCGGATCTGGGCGTCGGAGAGCCGGAACGTCTTGAGGTAGGCGAGCTGCCCCCTGTGATCGGTGATCGTCTCCCCGATGTGCTGTCCGCCCCCGTCCCGGACGAACGGCGGCAGAAAGCGCCACAGGGTGAAGGACTTCATCCGGTACACCCGCTCGAACGCGTACGAGGTGTCCAGCAGCTCCCGGGCGAACAGGGTGTCGTGCGCCTCGGCCCACGCCCGCTCCTGCGCCCGCGCGGCCGACCGCAGCTCGCCCAGGTCCCGGATGTGGTCCGCGCCCCCGATCCGCACCGGAGTGTCGGCCACCGGAGCCCCGTACAGCGCGTACTGGTGCACCAGCTCCCCGTAGAGGTCCTCCACCAGCGAGGCGTGCAGCAGCCGGTAGTCGTCCGGGTGCGGCACCACGAACGCGGCGGCAAGCGCGTCGGAGACGTACACCATCACCCCGCACTGGTCCGGGTGGATCTCGAATATCCGCAGCGCGTCCCCGAGCCCGCGCACCGACCGCCCGAGGTAGGCATCCTCGGCGCGCGGCGAGAGCCCGTCGCGCAAGGCCGTGCGCGACCACTCCTCCCAGGCGGTCGACGGACCGCCGAAGTGCAGCGCGAGATACCCCTCCAGCGCCAGGTGCAGCGGCAGGAACCGCAGCCGGTCGCCGGGCCGCCGCTTGGCCATCCGGTGGTGCGGCACCGGCGGCAGGGGGATGGCCCGGGGCGCGTCGCCGCCACCGAACTGGGTGCCGTACGCGGCCGACTGCCGGCCCGCCCCCGGGCCCCGGCCGCCGTCCTCCTCGCCCGACCAGTCGGCGACCAGCCCGTGCGGGATGTACGAGATGTAGTGGGAGCGGGGGTCCAGCTCGACGATCCCCGCGCCGAGCCCCTCGTACACCTCGCGGTGCAGCCGCAGCCCCTCCACCGACGCCTCGCGGATCAGCGGGACGAGCCGGACACCGCCCCACACCTGCGACGGCCGGGTGGTGAATCCGGTCAGCTCCAGCCGGTTCACGGTGTCACGTCCTCTCCGGGCGCCCGCGCGGTGCGGACGGTCGTCGGTGCCGGCTCCGGCCGCTTCACGAGGCAGCCCCCTCTCCGGTGAACCGGGCCACCTGCCGGTCCAGATACGCGTACAGCTCCGCCGGCCCCGTACGCCCCTCCGCGAACCGGGCGATCTCCACCAGCGCGGGCAGATCCTCCGCGTCCCGGATCCCGGCCGTCGCCACCCCCGCCGCCAGTCGCCGCACGTCGAAACCCTCCGCGTCGTATACGGGGTTGACGTGCACCACCGCCGTACGCCGCCCCGGGTCCAGCCGGTGCCGCCACACCCGCAGCACCTCGCCCGCGAGCCCCGCCGGGGCGTTGTCCCAGCCGTCCGAGACGATCACCAGCCGGTCCGGGGCGGCCCCGTCACCCTCCGGCTCCAGCGCGTCCAGGATCCGCATCCCCAGCGGGGTCGGCCCCCACGGGCGTACGAGCAGCGCGTCGCCCGCCCCCGAGGTCCACAGCCCCCGGTACGCACCCGGCGCGGCCAGTACCTCCAGCAGGTGATGGCAGGCCAGCGCCACGGCGAGCGGCCGACGCCGCTTCTGCCCCGACCCGGACGAGGAGAAGCTGTCGTCCAGCACCGCGTGCACCCGCCCCCAGCTCCCCGCGTGCGCGCCCGCCGCCCGCCGGGCCGCCGCGCGCAGAGCGCCGGTCAGCTCGGCCCGGCGCCCCGCGCGCTCCTCGAAGCCGAGCGACAGCACATACAGCGCGAGCCGCGTCAGCGGCATCACGGTCAGATCGGCATCCGGCCGCCGGTCGCCCACGGTCCGCTGCTCCTGGGTGCGCAGCCGCTCCAGCCGGGTCATCCGTGGCGCGGCCCGCTTCAGGAACACCTCGCGCTTCATCCCGTGCTTGGCGGCGAACCCCTCCGCCACGGTGAACGGCAGCTCGGCCACGGCCCCCTGCTCGTAGTGGGCGCGCCGCCAGGCATCCAGCATCCGATGTTCGTAACGGCGTGCCCGCCCGGGCCGGAACAGGAACGCCCCGACCTCGGCGAGTGGTTCGCCCCCCTCGGGGCAGGGCAGATGGATGTGCCGGGCGACGGTCTTCAGCCCGGCCCGGTACTTCACGGCGTCATGGCCCAGATCCGGCCGGGCCGCCAGCCAGTTACGCATGATGGCCCGGGTGCGCCGGTTGTTGACCTTGGCACGGCGCAGCTCGCCGAAGAGCCGGTAGACGCGCTGCGGCGGCAGCGCCGCCAGCCGGGCCGCGATCAGCCGGCCCTCGGTACGCCGCTCCTCGGGGCTCGCCTCGTCCGCCGTCTCCAGCAGTCGGCGCACGATGAGCGCCGCGTTGTGGTGGTTGATGTCCAGCGCCAGCGAAGCCGCGTACACGCGCCGGTAGTTGACCCGTACGTAGGTGTGCAGGAAGTCCAGGGAGAGCTGCTGGTCGACGGCGCGGGAGCGGAACTCGCGCTGCCCGGTCGCGGTGATCGCCGCGTTCACGAAGAGGAGGACGTCCTCGGCGGCGACGAGGTCCGCGGCGCTGTCGGCGCGGCTGTCGGGCGTGTTCATGGTCGTCCCCCGGGTGGCTGGAGTGCCGACCGGGGAATGGGGGCGCGAACAACGAAATCATCGCTTCACAGGCAAGTCCCGGGAGTCGCGCCGGAGTCCCGCGGCCGGCTCGGGAAACGTAACGGGGCGGGGTGGCTTCGCGCCACCGCATTCGGGGCCGGCGCCCAGTGGGGTCCGGCGATGTTCGAGCCCCGGCGCGGCTCGCGGCCACGCGCGAGGCGGCCCCTGTCCGCTCGCCCGCCGCGCCCGGCACACTGGCACGTATGACGACTGCGGACACCACTCCTCCTCTGCGCATCGGCCTCCTCGGCACCGGCCCCTGGGCCCGCAACACCCAGGCCCCCGCGCTCGCCGCCCACCCCGGCGTCGAGCTGAGCGGAGTGTGGGGCCGCAGGGCCGAGGCGGCGGGCGCGCTCGCCGCCGCCCACGGGACCCGGGCGTACGTCGGTGAGGACGGCATCGACGCGCTCCTGGACGCGAGCGACGCGGTGGCCTTCGCGCTGCCGCCGGACGTCCAGGCCCCGCTCGCGGTCCGGGCGGCGGAGGCGGGCTGCCACCTGCTGATGGACAAGCCGGTCGCCACGACGGTCGCCGGGGCCCGCGCGGTGGCCGAGGCGGCGGAGAAGTCAGGGGTGGCGTCGGTCGTCTTCTGCACGCTGCGCTTCGCGCCCGAGACCGCCGCCTGGATCGCCGAACAGGCAGCGGTGGGCGGCTGGTTCACGGCGCGCGCGCAGTGGCTGGGGTCGCTCTACGCCGCCGGTTCCGCCAGCGAGTACGCGGACTCCCCGTGGCGGCGCGAGAAGGGCGGCCTGTGGGACGTCGGCCCGCACGCGCTCTCCGTGCTGATCCCGGTCCTCGGCGAAGTGGAGCACCTGACGGCCGCCGCGGGACCGGCCGACACCACGCATCTGATCCTGCGCCACGCCTCCGGCGCGTCCAGCACGGTGACCCTCGGGCTGAGCGCCCCGCCCGGCGCGGCGGGCGTCGAGATCGAGTTGCGGGGCGAGCGGGGCACGGCGTCGGTCCCTGGCTGGGCCGGCGCGGAGACCGCGTTCCGGGGTGCGGTGGACGCCCTGGCCGAAGCGGTACGTACGGGAGTGCCGCACGCCTGCGACGCGCGCTTCGGCCTCCACCTCACGGAGCTGCTGGCGGCGGCGGAGGCGCAGGCGCGGGCGTAGCCGCAGGCGGGGCGGCCGGCGGCAGGGAGCGGCACAGCGCGTCGAGCGCCTCCGGGTAGGCGGATTCGGCGGGGGTCGCGTACCCGACGACGAGCCCGTCGCGGTGGGGGACGAGGGAGGCGTCGGCGGCAGGCACGGCACCGGCCCCACCGGCATGGGCGCCGCGGGGGCCACCGGGGCCATGGGGGCCACGGGAGTCTCCGGGTCCACGGGAGGCGTCCTCAGCCCCCGGGTGCAGATAGTCGCCCAGGCCCTCCACCGCGAGCCCCTGCCAGGCCGCCGCCCGGACCACCGACCGCTCGGAGCCGGGCGGCAGCTCCACCACGGCGTGCAGCCCGGCCGCGATCCCGGTGACCCGGACGTGCGGGGCCCGCCGCTCCAGGGCCGCCACCAACTGGTCCCGCCGGCGACGGTGGCGCTGCCGCATCCGGCGTACCTGCCGGTCGTACGCGCCCGACTCGACGAAGTCCGCGAGCGTCAGCTGCTCGGTGGCGCTGGAGAACTGCTCCCGCTCGCCCTTGGCCGCGACGACGGGGGCGACGAGCCGCTGCGGGAGCACCATCCACCCGATCCGGAGGGCGGGGGAGAGGCTCTTGCTCACGGACCCCACCAACACCACATGCTCGGGATCGAGCCCCTGGACGGCCCCCACGGGCTGCCGGTCGTAGCGGAACTCCCCGTCGTAGTCGTCCTCGACGACGAGTCCGCCGGTGGCCCGGGCCCAGTCGACGACGGCCGCCCGCCGCGCGGGGTGCAGCGGCCCGCCGGTGGGGAACTGGTGGGCGGGTGTGAGGAGTACGGCCCGGTCGCGGCGGGTGAGCCCGTCGACCCGGGCGCCGTCCGCGTCCACGCCGAGCGGCCGGGTGCCGACCCCGTGGGAGGCGAGCAGCTCGCGGTGGAAGGGCAGTCCGTACTCCTCCGCCGCCCACGGCCCGCCCACCACCTCCGCGAGGAGCCGCAGCCCGTGCGCGGCGCCCGAACAGAGCACGATGCGATCCGGTGTGGCCCGCACCCCGCGCACCCGGGCGAGATAGCCGGCCAGGGCCCGCCGCAGCTCGGGCCGTCCGTGCGGATCGCCGGGCCCGAACGCGTCGTCGGGGGCGGCGGCCAGCGCACGCCGGGCCGAGGCCAGCCAGGCGGTGCGCGGGAAGACGGAGGGGTCCGGCTGCCCCTGGACCAGGTCGTGGACCGGGCGGGCGACGCGCTCGGGCTGGCGCGGCCGGTGGACCGGGGTCACGGGGGCGGCCCGCTCGGCGACCCGGGTCCCCGAACCCTGCCGGGCCGCCAGCCACCCTTCCGCGACCAGCTCCGCGTACGCGTCGGCGACGGTGTTGCGGGCCAGGCCCAGGTCGGCGGCGAGGGAACGGTAGGGCGGCAGCCGGGTGCCCGGGGCGAGCCGCCCACTGCGCACGGCCTCGCGCAGCGCGTCCATCAGCAAGGCCCGGCGGTTACCGGTGCCGGAGAGTTCCAGGGGCAGATCGCTGCCCAGGATCTCCGCCGAATTGACCCATGAATCCATCACAGAAGTGCACCCCACACCCAGTCGCTTGTCGCCCTAGATTCGTACCCATGACGACGACGGAGATCAAGACGAACGACCGCACCACCGCCGAGGCCACCACCGTCCGGCCCAACCCGACCACGGCGGCCCCCCGGCTGAACTTCGCGAAGGCGGCCCCGAAGGCGTTCCGGGCCGTGATCGGCCTGGACGCGGCGGCCCGCGAGGGCCTGGACCCGGCCCTGGTCGAACTGGTCCAGATCCGCGCCTCGCACCTGAACCGGTGTGCGTACTGCCTGCACATGCACACCACGGACGCGCGCAAGGCGGGCGAGAGCGAGGAGCGGCTGCACATGGTCGCGGTGTGGCAGGAGGCGGACCACTTCTTCACGGACCGGGAGCGGTCCGCCCTGGCGCTGACGGACGCGGTCACCCGGATCGGCGACGCCGGGGTGCCGGACGAGGTCTACGACCGGGCGGCGGCGCACTTCACCGAGGAGGAGCTGGCCCACCTGCTGGCCCTGATCTTCACGATCAACACCTGGAACCGCATCGCCCTGTCCACGGCCAAGCGAGCGGGCACGGACGAACGCTGAGACGGCGGCCCGGCCCACGCCCGGGGGCTCACATCAGCCGGGCCCGGGGGCTCACATCAGCCGGGTCCGGAGCTCCAGCCAGGCCTCCACCTCGGCCCGCAGCGCACGGTCCCGTACTCGGGGCAGCAGCTCCCCGGCCGCGAGGGTGAGCCGCTTGGCGGCCCGGGAGGCGTTGACCGCCGCCAGGTTCTCCCGTGTGTACGGAGTCGACTCCCGGGTCGCCACGTCCGCCCGGGACACCGGGACGGCGTCCAGGCAGGCCCGTACGGCCGCATCCGGTTCGAGCAGCCCGTACCGCACGGTCTCGCAGACGGCGTCCGTACGGTCGAGGACTCCGACGAGCTCGCACGCGTCGAGCAGCCAGAGCCCCAACTCCTGCCAGACAGAACGATCGTGACCGAATCTCTGTGCACCCTCGCCCGGCAGGAGCTGCCTGCACGAGGTCCACAGGAACCACCACCAGCGCGCCGCCGCGTCCGCCTCGTCGGGCTGCCGCCGCCGCGCCCAGGCCTCCCGCTCCGCCGCGCCGAGCCCGGCCAGATGCCGGACCCGGTCGCGTCCGGCCTCCCGGGGCCAGGGCGACGGCTCCCCGCGAGGGCCGGGCGCGAACCAGGCGGGTGCCGTCAATGCCAGCACCTGGCCGCTCTCCTCGTCGACCAGTACCCCCACCCGGCTGTCCGCCCGGACGAAGCGCCGGCATCCGACCCCGTCGGGCGCGACCTCCACGAGCGGGAAGCCGGCCCGGTCCAGGTCCGCGGCGAGCTCGTCGACCGGCAACGGGACGTCGAGCCGGTGGGTCTGCACGGTGATGCAGAAGCCGCGCAGGCCGTCACCTTCCCGCTCCCACGCGACCTCCACCAGGTCGTAGCAGCGCAGCAACTGCCCCAGCCCGGTACGGCTTTCGACGAACCCGTCGCCGAGAAGCGCGGTCACCTCGGCCGGCGTACTCGTGGCGTCGGCACCACGCACGGCACCGGTGACGACGAAGTCGGTGAAGAACGCCATCCCGGCGGAGACCTGGCGGTTCGTCAACGGACCCACGCACGCAGGCACCCCGCCTTCCGGTATCCCGCCCTCCGGCACGCCGTTCTCAGGCACCCCGCCCCAGCGCGTCCCGCACGGCCTCCTCGCTCCGCGCGACCACGGCCGTGCCGTCATCGGCGGTGATGATCGGCCGCTGGATCAGCTTGGGATGCTCGGACAGGGCGACGATCCACCGCTCCCGCGAACCGGCGTCGCGAGGCCACTCCTTGAGCCCCAGCTCCTTCGCCACCGCCTCCTGCGTCCGCGTGATGTCCCACGGCTCCAGACCGAGCCGGTCCAGCACGGCCCGGATCTCCTCGGGCGAGGGCACGTCCTCCAGGTAGCGGCGGACGGTGTAATCGGCCCCCTCGGCGTCCAGCAGAGACACCGCGCCGCGGCACTTGGAACAGGCGGGATTGATCCAGATCTCCATGGGGCCAAGGGTACGCGAGGGACTGCCGAAAGCGCCTCTGGCCAGGGGCGATTGTCAGTGGGGGGCAGTAAAATGGAGGGAGTTCGTGAGGGTTCCACCACGCTGCCAGGAGGATGCCGATGGCCGTCGCCACAGCCACGACCGAGCCGCTCGACCGACAGCTCCCGATGCCCTTCCACCCGCCGCTCCCCGCGCCGCCCGCGAAGAAGCGGCTGCCCGCGGGCCGCCCCCGCGAGTGGTATGTCTCCCACAACCGCCGCCTCAAGGCCATGCGCCTCGCCATCGCCCTGCTCGACAGCGGGGTCTACCAGCCCTCCAGCGCCGGCAACCACCGGATACGGATCACCGCCGAGCGCATGGGCATCCACCCGCCGTCCGACACCACCTGCCGCATGGTTCGCGCCCTGATCCGCTACGGCCGCTGACCGAACAGACCGCCGCCCCGACCACTGCCCCCGGACCGCCGAGCGACGAGTCCGGGGGCACCCGGCTGCCGGGCTCCACCCGTACGGGACCATGGCTCCGACCGCACAAGGGCACGGGGGAAGGGGCATCACCATGGCTGCCGATCTGTGGACCTCGGTCGTCTCGCTCGCGGGCGTGGCGCTGGGCGGTGGCCTGACGGCTCTCGCCCAGCGCGCCACGCAACGCTCGGCGGAACGCGCGGAGGAGAACGCCGCCGTGTGGCGCGACATCGGGGACGTCGAGGTCAACGAGCACCTGGAGGAGGCCAAGACGGCGTTCATGAACGCGGCCCGGGCGAGCCTCGCGGGCGCCTGACCGGCAGAACGACGCCAGGTAGGATCCCAGCCCCATGAAGGCACTCATCTCGGTCGACATGGAAGGCGTCTCGGGGATCGTCCACTCCTCCGAGACGAACCCCGAGCGCTACGACTACCAGCGCGGCCGGGAGCTGATGACGGCCGACGCGAACGCGGTGATCGCGGGTGTCCTGGACGCCGAGCCCACGGCCGACGTCCTGGTGGCGGACGCGCACGGCACCTTCCGCAACCTCCTGCCGGAGCGACTCGACCGCCGCGCCCGCCTGGTCCGGGGCAAGCCGCGCGCGCTGAACATGCTCGCCGGGCTCGACGAGGAGACCGACGCGGCGCTGTTCGTCGGCTACCACGTCCGCGCGGGCGAAGGCCCGGGCGTTCTGGCGCACACGATGAACGGCGAGATCCTCGACGTACGGGTGGCGGGCCGCTCGCTGGGCGAGATCGGGCTCAACGCCGCCATGGCCGGCCACCTGGGCGTACCGGTCGTCCTGCTCAGCGGCGACGACGCGGCCTGCGCCGAGATGACCGATCTGGCCCCCGGGACGGTCACGGTCCCGGTCAAGGAGGCCCTGGGCATGGCGGCGGCGGTGACCCTGCACCCGGAGGAGGCCCAGGACAGGCTGCGCCGGGCGGCGGCGGACGCGGTGACCCGCCGCACGGAGATCCCGCCCCTGGCCCTCACCGGTCCGCTGGACGTGGAGGTCGACCTCGCGAGCCCGCACACCATCGACCTGGCGATGCTCGTGCCGGGCGTCTCGCGCGCGGCGGGCGCCCGTACGGTCGCCTTCACGGCCCCCGACTACGGGACGGCGTACCGCCTGACCCTGCTGCTCGCGCAGCTGGCCACGATCAGGCCCGCCTAAGAGGCGTCCGTACCGCCGCGCACCTCGTCCAACGAGATGCGCATGATCTCGGCGGCCCGCTCGAACCAGTCGGAGAGGACGGCGATCTCGTCCGGTCCGTAATCGGCGAACAGGGCGGCGAACCGCTGGTAGTTGGGGCCGTACACCTCGAAGAGCCGGGCGGCGGCGGTCTCGTCGGCGACCACCCGGACCCGTCGGCGGTCGGCCGGGTCGCTCTCCCGGCGTACGTAGCCGGCGCGTTCCAGCCGGGTGATGACGCCCGTGATGGCGCCGGTGGTCAGGTTGCTGCGCCGGGCCAGCTCACCGGCGGTCGCGGCCGTCCCCGTGCCCTCGGCCTCCAGGACGAACCCCAGACAGGTCAGATCGGTGATGTTGAGCCCGAGCCGGCCCGCGATGTCGTGCTGGGCGACGATGCCCAGCGCCATCAGCCGGTCCATCCGGGCATGCGCCTGCTCCGGGGTGGCGCTCGGCCGGTCCGGGGCGGCGTCCGGCCGTGAATTGCCGTCCACGCAGAAATTCCCTTAGCATCTAAGTAACTTAGTTCGTGAGATAAAGTGTCTCTCGATCAGCCTACTGTCCGCTTTCCGGGGAGAGTCATGAGTGCACACGGCCACGTCGACCTGGGCCACACGGCCGCCGGTTGGGCGGGTACAACGGTCGCGGTCATCGGCCTGACGCTCACGGGCGTCGCCGTGACCACGGTCTCCGCGCCCCTGGCGCTCGCGGGCGCCGCCGTCACGCTCGGCGCGGGCGCGCTGACCTGGCTCCTCCACCTCGCCGGCTGGGGCAAGCCGAGCGGCCCTCGCCCCGAGAGCGAGTGGCCCTGGAGGGTGCGGGACACCGCCGCCCGACCGGGGCACCCGGGCTGTCTGGGCTGCCGACTGGCCGGACGTGGCGCCCGGCGGCCCGAAAACACGTCGAAGACCGCACGCGTTGCCTCTACCGTGTCCGGGTGACAACCCAGGTGATCGTGCTGAACGGCGGCTCCAGCTCCGGCAAGTCCGGCATCGCCCGCTGCCTCCAGGCGGAGCTGCCGACCCCGTGGCTCGCCGCCGCGATCGACACCTTCGTGGACTCCCTGCCCGCGTCCCTGAGGTCGGCGGGCGAAGGCATCGAGTTCGCGGCGGACGGCGGGGTGGCCATCGGCGAGGAGTTCCGGAGACTGGAGACGGCGTGGCGCGAGGGCGTGGCCGCGACGGTCCGGGCGGGCGCGAAGGTGATCATCGACGACGTGTTCCTCGGCGGCCCGGCCTCCCAGGAACCGTGGCGGAAGGCGCTGACGGGCCTGAACGTCCTGTGGGTGGGCGTCCACTGCGAGGGTGCGGTCGCGGAGGCCCGCGAGATCGCGCGGGGTGACCGCCCGCGAGGCATGGCGGCGGCACAGGCGGAGAAGGTGCACCGAGGGGTGTCGTACGACGTGGAAGTGGACACGACACACATGGAGTCCCTGGCCTGCGCGAGGACGATCAAGCTCCACGTAACCTGACCGACCGACCTGCCCCCTCACCATCCGGCTGGAGCGAGATGACCGACCTGTGGACCGGCGAGAGAGTACGCCTGCGAGGCATCGAACCGCAGGACTGGGAGGGCTTCCGGGCCCTGGCCCTGCACACCGTGGACGCCCGCAACGCCGATGTCGTCGAGCCCCCGCGCTCGGACGAGAGCTTCCGCGCCTGGGCCACCGAGCGCGCCGGCCGCACCCCGAACGCGTCCTCGTACCAACTGGTCATCGAGACCCGCTTCGAGCACGCCTTCGTCGGCGCGGTGTCGGTCGGCGAGACGGACACCCGGGCGGGCCGCTTCCGTACGGGCATCGAGGTCACCCGCGAACACCGCCGCCAGGGCTACGCCTTCGAGGCCACGGAACTGATCCTCACCTACATGTTCGCCGAACAGCGCTGCCACAAGTGCGAGGTGGAGGTCTACGCCTTCAACGACGCCTCCCTGGCCCTCTACCGCAAACTCGGCTTCGTGGAGGAGGGCCGCCTGCGCCAGCACGAGTACTTCGCGGGCGCGTACCACGACGTGGTCCTGCTGGGCATCACGGCGGACGAGTACTGGGCGGGACGGGCACGGCCTCTGCTGCGGTGAGGACTTCCGGGTGGACCGTGTGAACGTACGGAGGCGGAGCTGCCGATGCGTCGGACCGGCCCGCCCGAAAGCGGAGTGCGCCATCGTGCGCGAGGCCGACTCCGTCCACGTCTTCTGCGGCAGGGGTCTGCGGGAGGCGTGGAACGTCGATACCGCGCCACCGCACGATCTGCGCTGCTAGCGTTCCCCCACGTGAACGACAGCGTGTACGTAGGCAACGCGGGCAAGGACGCGGCACTGGACCGAGGATGGCTCCTCGGGCATTTCAAGGACGCCGACGACCCGCGCCACAGCGAGGCCGTGGAGATCAAATGGGGCGTCCACCCGCGCGCCGACAGACGATCGCAGTGGGTGAGGGGCGAGGAGCGCACGGCTCTGCTGGTTCTCATCAGCGGCCGCTTCCGCGTCGAACTGCCGGGCCGCGACGTCCTGCTGGAGGAGCAGGGCGACTACGTCGTGTGGGGGCGGGGAGTCGATCACTCATGGTTCGCGGAGGAGGAGTCGGTGGTCCTGACGGTCCGCTGGCCGTCCGTGCCGGGCTATGCGGTGTCGGCGAAGGATGTGGAGGACGGGGAGCTCTGACGCGCGGCCGACTCTCATGGCGGACATTCTCCGGCCTCAGGCTCTTCGCGCTCCTGCCCCGGCCCGGCCGAGCGAGGAATCGTCGCGCAAGGCGCTGAACTCCTCGCCGTAGCAGGCCATTCCGCGTGCCATCGGGAGATGCGCGACGTGGACGGGGTCGGCGACGGGGCAGAAGACGCACGCGGGCGCTTCGGTCTACGGAACGGCCGTCGGCCGCGCCCCCGGAGGGACACGGCCGACGGCTCGCGGTCAGGGCGACCTGTGGTTTAGATGTCGAAGTACAGCTCGAACTCGTGCGGGTGCGGCCGCAGCTGGATCGGAGCGATCTCGTTCGTGCGCTTGTAGTCGATCCAGGTCTCGATCAGGTCCGACGTGAAGACACCCCCCGCCTGGAGGTACTCGTTGTCCGCCTCCAGGGCGTCGAGCACGGCCGGGAGGGAGGTCGGGACCTGCTGGACGTTGGCGTGCTCCTCGGGAGCCAGCTCGTAGAGGTCCTTGTCGATCGGCTCGGCCGGCTCGATCTTGTTCTTCACGCCGTCCAGGCCCGCCATCAGCAGCGCGGAGAACGCGAGGTACGGGTTGGAGGACGGGTCCGGGGCGCGGAACTCGACGCGCTTGGCCTTCGGGTTCGAGCCGGTGATCGGGATGCGCATCGCGGCGGAGCGGTTGCGCTGCGAGTACACCATGTTGACCGGGGCCTCGAAGCCGGGGACCAGGCGGTGGTAGGAGTTCACCGTCGGGTTGGTGAAGGCCAGCAGCGACGGGGCGTGCTTGAGGATGCCGCCGATGTAGTAGCGGGCCATGTCCGACAGGCCGGCGTAACCCTGCTCGTCGTAGAAGAGCGGCGAGCCGCCCTGCCACAGCGACTGGTGCACGTGCATGCCCGAGCCGTTGTCGCCGAAGATCGGCTTCGGCATGAAGGTCGCGGTCTTGCCGTTGCGCCAGGCGACGTTCTTCACGATGTACTTGAAGAGCATCAGGTCGTCGGCCGCGGCGAGCAGCGTGTTGAACTTGTAGTTGATCTCCGCCTGGCCGGCCGTGCCGACCTCGTGGTGCTGGCGCTCGACCTGGAGGCCGTTCTTGTCCAGCTCCAGGGAGATCTCGGCCCGCAGGTCGGCGAAGTGGTCCACCGGCGGGGCCGGGAAATAGCCGCCCTTGTAGCGGACCTTGTAACCCCGGTTGTTCTCCAGCGCACCGGTGTTCCAGGCGCCCGCCTCGGAGTCGATGTGGTAGAAGCTCTCGTTCGCCGACGTCTGGAAGCGGACGTTGTCGAAGACGTAGAACTCGGCCTCCGGGCCGAAGTACGCGGTGTCCGCGATGCCGGTCGAGGCGAGATAGGCCTCGGCCTTCTTGGCGATGTTGCGCGGGTCACGGCTGTACTGCTCGCCCGTGATCGGGTCGTGGATGAAGAAGTTGATGTTGATCGTCTTGTCGCGGCGGAAGGGGTCCACCCGAGCCGTCGACAGGTCCGCGCGCAGCGCCATGTCCGACTCGTGGATGGCCTGGAAGCCGCGGATCGACGAACCGTCGAAGGCCAGTTCCTCGGCCGGGTCGAAGGTCGCAGCCGGGATCGTGAAGTGCTGCATCACCCCGGGCAGGTCGCAGAACCGGACATCGATGAACTTGACGTCGTTGTCCGCTACGTACTTCTGCACTTCGTCGGCGTTCTGGAACATCCAACTCCTCCTCCTCCCGACCCGGGAGGGGCGGGGGTTGTGTAGCTCGTGGTGCGGCCAGTGCGGTGGCGCACGCTGGACCCGACCATAGGCAGACTCGATTTCTCAAGCGTGACCCATTTGTTTCGCCCAAGTTAACCGGGGCGGTGGTGGGCGGCATCTCAGCGGCGGTCTCCGCGCGGCTGTTTCCGTGCCCCGCCCGGCCGGGCCCAAACCCGGGCGCAGTACCGTGGACGGGTGGACAACAGGCAAGCAATCGGATCGTGGCTCTCGGGGCCCCGCGCGGCCGCCGAGGAGATGGGCGCCGACTTCGGCCACCGGGGCAAGGGCCTCGGGCTGCCCGAGGAGGGGCCCGGCTCGATCGCGCCGCTCGGCCGGCGCTTCGGAGCCATCTTCATCGACTGGACCCTTTGCATGCTGATCGCATACGGGCTGTTCGCTCGCGGTGACCAGCAGGCGGCGGGCAACTGGGCGCTCGGGATCTTCCTCGTGATGAGTCTGCTGACCGTCGGCACCATCGGCTGCACCCCGGGGAAGCGGCTGCTGGGCGTGCGCGTGGTCGCCGACGACGGCGGGCGGCTCGGGTTCGTGCGGGTGGCCGTGCGGACCGTGCTGCTCCTGCTCGTCATCCCCGCGCTGGTCTGGGACCGCGACGGGCGCGGGCTGCACGACCGGCTGTCGCGCTCCGTTCAGGTCCGGATGTGACCTCGACAGTACGGATCGTACGGACATGAGAAACGGGGCGGCCCCGGACCGGTGAAAGGTCCCGGGGCCGCCCCGTCGTGTACGTACGTCGGCCGCCGCCGTCAGCGCATCTTTCCGCCGCGCGGCATCCGCATGCCCTTCGGCATCGGGCCCTTCGGCAGCGGCATGTTGCTCATGAGGTCGCCCATCGCGCGCAGCCGGTCGTTGGTGGTGGTCACCTGCGGGCCGGTCAGGACGCGGGGGAGCTTCAGCATCTTGGTGCGGACCTTCTTCAGGGGCACCTGGCCCTCGCCGTTGCCGACGATGATGTCGTGCACCGGCACGTCCACCACGATGCGGGCCATCTTCTTCTTCTCGGCCGCCAGCAGGCCCTTCACCCGGTTCGGGTTGCCCTCGGCCACCAGCACGATGCCGGCCTTGCCGACCGCCCGGTGGACGACGTCCTGGCTGCGGTTCATCGCCACCGCGGGGGTGGTCGTCCAGCCGCGTCCGATCCGGTCCAGGACGGCGGCCGCCGCTCCGGGCTGGCCCTCCATCTGGCCGAAGGCCGCCCGCTCGGCGCGTCGGCCGAAGACGATCGCCATCGCGAGGACGGCCAGGACGAAGCCCAGGATGCCCAGATAGACCGGGTGGCCGATCGCGAAGCCGATGCCGAGGAGGACACCGAACGTGACGATTCCGACACCCGCGACGACAAGACCGATCTTGCTGTCGGTCCGCCTGGTCATCTTGTAGGTCAGGGCGATCTGCTTGAGTCGCCCCGCGTTCTCGGCGCTGTCCGCGCCTTCAGTTTTTGCCTTCCTCGCCATGTACTGAAGTTTACGTGGCGGGGGAGCGACCCAGGAACGTGGGAGCGGTCCGGGAACGCGGGAGCGGTCCGGGTACGCGGCGAGCGGCCCCGGGGCGGGGGAGCCGGCCTAGGAGCGGTGGTCGGCCACCGCGTCCAGGACGTGCTGGGACTCCACCCGGTCCTTGGCGCGGCGGCGGTCCTCCAGGACGGCCGTCCAGGCGTTGCGGCGTGCGGTGCGCTGGCCGCCGCTCAGCAGCAGCGACTCGACGGCGCGCAGGGCGGTGGTGACGGACGGAAGGGCGTGGGCGCGGACCGGTGCGGCCTGCATCGTGGTGTTCCCCCTCGGAATGGGCGCGCCCGGTGGCGCGGAAGAGTGCGGGAAGCGGTGACGGCGGCGGCTGCTGGGGTCGCTGCCGCACGTGCACCCAGGGTCACTGCTCGGTGTTACCAGCGCGTGACCGGGTGGTCAAACACCAATGAAGCCCTGATTCCGGTGGAGCGCACGCCGAAGCGGTCCGTACGCGTCCCTCACCTGCGGGGAGCGCACGGACCGCTTCGGTCATGCGGCGGGGGCGTGGTGGTCGCTCGTGAGCGGATTCACACGGCCGGCGCGGCCTGGACGGTCCCGGCGGCGACACCGCGGGCGTCCATCGCCTGCTGGAAGAGACGCCCCGCGCGGTACGAGGACCGCACCAGCGGACCCGACATCACGCCGGAGTAGCCGATCGCGTCGGCCTCGTCCTTCAGCTCGACGAACTCGTGCGGCTTCACCCAGCGCTCGACCGGGTGGTGCCGTACGGAGGGGCGCAGGTACTGCGTGATCGTGATGAGCTCGCAACCCGCGTCGTACAGGTCCTGGAGCGCCTCGCTGACTTCCTCGCGGGTCTCCCCCATGCCGAGGATCAGGTTCGACTTGGTCACCAGACCGGCCTCGCGGGCCCGGGTGATGACCTCCAGGGAGCGCTCGTAACGGAAACCGGGGCGGATCCGCTTGAAGATCCGCGGCACCGTCTCCACATTGTGCGCGAGCACCTCGGGGCGCGAGGAGAAGACCTCGGCGAGCTGCTCGGGCTCCGCGTTGAAGTCGGGGATCAGCAGCTCGACCTTGGTCGCGCCGGCCTCCCGCTCCGCGGTGAGCGTGTGGATCTGGCGGACGGTCTCCGCGTACAGCCAGGCACCGCCGTCCTCCAGGTCGTCGCGGGCGACGCCGGTGATGGTGGCGTAGTTCAGGTCCATCGTGACGACGGACTCGCCGACGCGGCGGGGCTCGTCACGGTCCAGCGCCTGCGGCTTGCCCGTGTCGATCTGGCAGAAGTCGCAGCGCCGGGTGCACTGGTCGCCGCCGATGAGGAAGGTGGCCTCGCGGTCCTCCCAGCACTCGAAGATGTTGGGACAGCCCGCCTCCTGGCAGACCGTGTGCAGCCCCTCACCCTTCACCAGCTGCTGGAGCTGCTTGTACTCGGGGCCCATCTTCGCCCGCGTTTTGATCCACTCGGGCTTGCGCTCGATGGGGGTCTGGCTGTTCCGGACCTCCAGGCGCAGCATCTTGCGCCCGTCGGGTGCGACAGCGGACACTCCGGCTCCCCTTTGCTCTCTGCTGCGTTGGATTCGCGTCGGGTTCGCGTGGGATGCGCGAGCGATGCGCGAGGGATTCACTTTGGATTCTTCGGCGAACACCAGGGTACGCCCCTACATCGAACGGCCTTACGTCTGGCCAACCTGCGGCCGACGGGGCCTATTCCCCGGCCGATGGCGATGGCCGGGCTACTGGTCGGTACGGCCCGTGGGTCCCGGGCCGGTGCGGCCGTGGCCCCTCAGGCCGGGACCGAGGTCTGCGGCCGCTCGATCTCGCGCGGTGCGAGATCCGCGTTCTCCAGGATGTCCCGCAGGTGCCCCTCGACGACCGGCAGCACCTCCTCGATCGTGATCTCCCGGCCCAGCTCGCCCGAGAGGGACGTGACCCCGGCGTCCCGGATGCCACACGGGACGATCCGGTCGAACCAGGTGTTGTCCGGGTTCACGTTGAGCGCGAAGCCGTGCATCGTGACGCCCTTGGCGACCCGGATGCCGATCGCGGCCAGCTTGCGGTCCTCGCGGCGCTGGCCCGCGTTGGACGGGGCGTACTCCGGGCCGTTCAGCCGGGGGTCGAACTCCTCGTCCTGGAGCCTCGGGTCGAAGTCCAGCGACAGCCCGCCCAGCGCCTGGCGCTGCTCCACCGGATCGCCGAGCACCCACACCCCGCTGCGGCCCTCCACCCGGGAGGTCTCCACGCCGAAGTCGGCGGCCGTGCGGATCAGCGCGTCCTCCAGCCGGCGCACATGCGCGACGACGTCGACCGGGCGGGGCAGCTTCTGGATCGGGTAGCCGACGAGCTGGCCCGGCCCGTGCCAGGTGATCTTCCCGCCCCGGTCCACGTCGATGACGGGAGTGCCGTCCAGCGGACGCTCGTTGTCCGCCGTGCGGCGACCCGCGGTGTAGACGGGCGGGTGTTCCAGGAGCAGACAGGTGTCCGGCACCCGGTCCTCGAACCGGTCCGCGTGCACCTCGCGCTGCTTCTGCCAGGCCTCCGTGTACTCGACGGCCTGTTCGCCGAAGCCCAGACGGACGAACCGCAGCTCGCTCACCGATGCCTCCCTCTATGGGCCCCGCAGGCCCGGAGGGGTGTCCCCGGGGTGACGGTGCCCTGCACTGATCGCGCCCGCATCCACTGTACGACCGTCGCCCGAATGGCCCCCCGGCAGGTGGAACGGCCGCCCCACGGGCCCACCGGGCGTGCACTCATGTGTCGGGCGTTTCCGTCAGCTCCGTCCGGAATCCTCACACGATCGGATGAACGTGGAGCAAAGGGCGGCAGTGGCCGCCCCGGTGGCCGCTAAATTCGCGCCGTTCCCATGAGGGCTGCCCGGCCGGCCCCGAAGGCAGGAGACCGTACAGCTGATGTCGGAACGACCCTCGCAGCGCACGCCCAACCGCCGACTCGCCTCACTCATCGCGGAAGCCGGGTTCTCCCACGCGGGCCTCGCCCGCCGGGTCGATCAGCTCGGCCTCGAACACGGCCTCGACCTGCGGTACGACAAGACGTCGGTCACCCGCTGGCTGCGGGGGCAGCAGCCGCGCGGCACCACCCCCGCGCTGATCGCCGAGGTGTTCACCCGGCGGCTCGGACGGCGGCTCTCCGCGCAGGACCTCGGGCTCGACGCCTGCGCGCCCGTCTACGCGGGCCTGGAGTTCGCGGCCACCCCCGCCGAGGCGGTCGACATCGTCAGCGGCCTCTGGCGCAAGGACTCCGGTACGCACACGGAGCTGCGCAAGATCGCCTTCACGCCCGCCGGGCTCGTCGTTCCCAGCCGCGACTGGCTGATCGGCCGGGCCGACGAATGGGTGGCCCGGGACGGCGGGGCCGCCCGCCGCGCCGGGGGAGAGGCCGGAGCCCCCGCGCCGGGGCGCACGGACCCGGGGCGTACCGGCTCCGGACGTACGGACGGGGCGCTGCGCACCGAGCCCCGGAACCTGCCGCGCCCGCCCGCCGGACCACAGCGGTCCACGCCGTCCGGGCCCGCCGCCACGCACCCGTCCGCGACGCACGCGCCCGCCGCCGGGACGCACCCCGGGGGCGGGGCGCTGCCCGTGGTCCCGCGCCAGCGCCAGACCGACCGCGGCCCCGGCCAGCGGGTCGGCACCGGGGACATCGCCGCCCTGCGCTCGGTCGGCGAGCTCTTCCGCACCCTCGACCACGCCTACGGCGGCGGGCACGCCCGGCAGGCCCTCGTGCGGTATCTGGAGCACGAGGCCGAGCCGATGCTCCGGGGCACGTACGGCGAGGCCGCCGGGCGGCGGCTGTTCGCCGCGGTGGCCGACCTGACCCGGCTGGCCGGCTGGACCTCGTACGACATCGCCGCCCACGGCCTCGCCCAGCGGTACTTCGTCCAGTCGCTCCGGCTCGCCCAGGCCGCCGGGGACCGCGGCTACGGCGCCTATGTGCTGCTCACCATGAGCCGGCAGGCCGTCTACCTCGGGCACGGCAGGGAAGCCGTCCAGCTCACCCGCGTCGCCCAGCAGGGCATCGGCTCGGCCGCCCCGCCGCTCGTCCAGGCGCTGCTGCACGCGGTCGAGGCGCGCGGACACGCGGTGCTCGGCGAGGCGCGCTCCTGCACCGCCGCCCTGACCCGCGCCGAACACGCCCTGGAGACCGCGCGCCCCGGCGACGAGGTGCCGCACTGGGCCCGCACCTTCGACGAGGCGCAGCTCGCCGACGAGCTGAGCCACTGCCACCGCGACCTCCAGCAGTACCGGGCCGCCGCCCAGCATGCCGAGCGGTCGCTGGCGCTGCGCGCCCCGGCGTACGCCCGCAGCAGGCTGTTCTGCCGGGTGGTCCTCGCCTCGGCCCGCCTCGGCCTCGGCGAGCTGGAGCAGGCCTGCCAGCTCGGTGCGGAGGCGGCCCAGCAGGCGGCCGAGATGCGCTCGGTGCGCGCCACGGAGTACGTCCGCGCCTTCGAGCGCAGCCTGGAGCCCTACCGGGACGCGGTCGCCGTACGCGGCTACCGCGACCGGGTCGCGGCTCTCGGCTGAGCCCGCGGAGGCCGGGCGGGACGAGCGACACGGGCCCGGGCCCGTAGACCCTGCGGTCCGCGTCACGCCGCCGCTGGCGGCCCCGGTCTCACGCGGCCGGGGCACAACGCGGCCCCCCCTGCTCGGGCGGCCCGGGGCAGGCCCTTCGGCCGGCCTCACGCCGCCCGGGGGAGGCTTACCCCATGGGTGCCCGGGACGCCCAGGTCGGTGAGGATCGCCTCCGCCGCCCGGCGGCCCGAGTGCAGCGCGCCCCGGACCGTGCTCGTGTCCCGGTGGTCGCCGCACACGTACAGCCCGGCCAGCACCCGCACCGGGCGGCGCGGATCGTGTGGGGCCTCCATCGCGGGCACCGCCTCCGGGTCGTGATGGGCCGCCAGCAGCTCCCAGCCGTCCGTGGCGACGCCGTACAGCGCCGCCAGATGCGCCCGCACCGAGCGGTCCAGATCCGGCGGCGGGGTCCCGAGCACCGTCGAGGTGATCAGCGCCCGGCCCTCCGGCGCGCGCGAGGGGTCGACCTCGCTCATCACCGAGGTGTACGCCACCGGGCCCGACCGGTCACCGTCCAGCACCAGCGACCTGCCCGTGGGCGGCGCGGCGGACGCGGTGTGGTGAAGGACCGTCACCGGGTGGAAGGACGGCACCCGCAGCCCGGGCAGCAGCTCGGCCGCGGCCCCCGCCCCGGTCGCCAGCAGCAGCGAGCGGCAGCCCAGTTCGCCGTGCTCCTTGGTGTGTACGGAGGTGATGTCGGCGGCCGTCACATGCACCCCGGTCCGGACCGTGTCCGGCGGCAGCGCGGCCGCCAGCAGCTCCGGCAGCGCGGCCGACCCGCCCGCCGGTACGCACAGGCCGCCCCGCGCGTAGTCCCGCAGCGCCAGATCGGCGGACCGGCTCGACGTGGTGAGGGCCGGGTCGCTGAGCAGCGCGGCGAGCAACGGGCGCAGGATGCCCTCCACGGTACGGCCGGGCAGCCCGACACCGGCCAGGGCCTCGGCGGCCGACCGTTCCGGGCGGGCCAGCAGCCGGGCCTCCGGCGCCAAGGCCAGCCGGTGCAGCGCCGCGCCCAGCCGGGCCCGGTCGATCGCGCCGGTCACCACGCCGCCCCGGCCGCCACCGCGCCCAGGAGCGCCGAGCTCGTGCCCGTACACGCCCTGCGCCGAACCGGCTGCCCCGGAGAAGGGAGCCCCGGAAGGCGCGGAGCCCCGCAGCGCGCGGGGCGTACGCGGAGCGCGATGAACCCAGGGGGCGCTCGATCGGGTGCGTGCCGACCTGAGTGCGCCCCTCGCGCTCCGTATGTCGCCGGTGAGATGGCGGCGCCCCTCGCTGTGCACCAGAACCCCCGGCGCGAACTGCCGCAACTCCGGGGCACCGAGCCCCGGAGTGCCGGTCAGCTCGGGCCAGGAGGTGCAGAGCAGCGGGCCGAGACGGTCGAGCCGGAACCCGTCCACCTCGTCGGTGGCGAGCCGCCCGCCCACCCGGGCTCGGCCTCCAGAACCCGGACGCCGAGCCCTGCCCCGGTCAGCAGATGGGCCGCTGACAGACCGGCTATTCCGGCCCCGATGATGATCACGTCTGCGTGATGTGCCGTGCTGCGCACGTGCCCCTCCCCGAGTCGGTGCGACTGGTGGGGGGTTCTTGCCCCCAACAGGTCCCCGGAAAGCCGGAGTTCGCATCGAGGCTAGGAGGATGGCTGATACTGGGTCAGACGCGCGCCGGGGAGCACCGGGGCACGGGGTCGCACACGCGGCCCGATGCGCGCGAGGGGTCCGTTGGCGCTCGCGGACCCGGCCGCCCGGCCCGGACGGCCCCGGCCCGGACCGCCGCGCGCCCGGCTCGGCGCGGTGCGGTGCGGACCGCCCGGTTCAGCGCAGTGCGGCGCGGATCGCCCCGTCGATGTCGGGGAAGGCGAACGAGAAGCCGGAGTCCAGCAGCTTCGCCGGGATCACCCGCTGACTGCCCAGCACGTCCTCCGCGAACTCCCCGAGCACCAGCTTCAGCGCGGGCGCCGGCGCGGGGAACAGCGTGGGGCGGCGCAGCACCCGGCCCATCGCGGCCGTCACCTCGGCGTTGGTGACCGGCCTCGGCCCGGTCAGGTTCACCGGCCCGGTCAGCGACTCCGTGTCCAGGATGTGGCGCAGCGCCGCGACATGGTCGTGCAGGGCGATGAAGCTCCAGTACTGGCGGCCGTTGCCCAGCTTCCCGCCGAGACCCGCCTTGAACAGGGGGAAGAGCCGCCCCCAGGCACCGCCCTCGCGCCCGACGACCAGCCCGGTCCGGGCGTGCACGGTGCGCACCCCCGCCTCCTCGGCGGCGGCGGTGGCCGCCTCCCACTCCTCGCAGACCGACGGCAGGAACCCGTCCCCGGGCGGCGCGGTCTCGTCCACCGGGGAGCTCCCGGTGTCGCCGTAGAAGCCGATGGCGGACCCGGAGAGCAGGACCCGGGGCGGAGTGTCGAGCGAGGCCACGGCCTCGGCGACAGCGGCGGTCCCCAGGACCCGGCTGTCCCGGATCTCCCGCTTGTAGGCCTCGGTCCAGCGGTGGTCGCCCACCCCGGCCCCGGCCAGATGCACGATCGCGTCGCAGCCGACGAGGCCGGCCACGTCCACGTAACCCCGCTGGGGGTCCCACTCGACCTCGTCGCCGGTTCTGGCGGGCCGGCGCACCAGGCGGGCCACCTCGTGGCCGTCGGCGCGCAGCGAGCGCACCAGCGCCGCTCCGATGAGTCCGGACGATCCGCTGACGGCGATACGGGAGCTCGGCATGGGCCCATCCTGCCCCATCAAACGCCTCGAACACGGGGAACACCCCATGACACAGTGACCCCATGGCCGCCCCCGTACTCCGCCCCGTCCGCCCCGCCGTGCTCGCCGACGACGACGCACTCGCCGAGCTCGACCGGTCCACCTGGTCGACGCTGCACGCGGTCCTGCCGAGGCCGGTGCCTCCGTACGAGCCCTTCTTCGACGAGGGGCACGGGCCGGAGGACTTCCTCGTGGTGGAGGCGGAGACGGCGGGCGGGCAGACCGGCATCGCCGGGTACATCCGCCTCGTCCCGCCCACCCCTCTCGCCTCCAACGCCCATGTCCGCCAGATACGGGGTCTCGCCGTGGCGACCTGGGCGCGCGGGGCCGGGGTGGGGCGGACCCTGCTGCGGGCCGCGTTCGCCGAGGCCCGCCGCCAGGGCGCCAACCGGATCACCCTGCGGGTGCTCGGCCACAACACTCCCGCCCGCGCGCTCTACGCCTCCGAGGGCTTCGCCGTCGAAGGTGTGCTGCCCGGGGAGTTCTTCCTGAACGGACGGTACGTCGACGACGTCTGCATGGGCCGCTCGCTCGGCCCCGACGGCCCCCACGGCCCCGCCTGAGCGCCGGGCATCACCGCGGCCCGAAGCGGTCCCACAGCTCGGGGAAGCGGGCGGCGAGCGCCTCCTCGTCCTCGAAGTCGACCGGCGAGCCCAGCGGCTCGGCGGGCTGCGGCGGCAGCCCCAGATCCGGCGCGACCACCCCGGTCAGCTGCTCGTACGCCTCGTCCGCCGCGTAGCCCAGCTCCTCGCCGTCCCCGTCGATCTCCTCGTCGAAGTCGTCCAGCAGCTCCGCCAGGGCGTCCGGATCGTGCAGCGCGCCCTCGAAGACCTCCCGGCCCTGGCCGATGAGCCAGCAGCGGAACCAGTCGAAGGCGTCGTCGCTCGCCCCGCCCAGCAGCACGGCCGCGGCGCCCCACAGATCCCAGGCGTAGGCGCGGTTGTAGCGGGCCTCGAAGTGCCGGGCGAAGTCCAGCACGGAATCGGGATCGAGCCGCGTCAGCCGTTCCACCAGCAGGTCGGCATGGTCCTCGGGGTCGCCCTCGGCGGCCTCGCGGGTGCTGTCGATGATCTCCCAGAATCCCGTTTCGTCCATCACGGGTCCAGCATCCTGCCTGCCGGGGGCTCCCGCACGCGCAGAAGCCGAATTGAAGCCTTTCAGCGATACAACTCGCGCAGGCGTTCGGCCGCTTCGGTGAACCGCGCCCGCAGCTCCTCGGGCGCCACCACCTCCAACTCGGGTCCCAGCGCCAACAGCTGGCCGTACGCCACGTCCAGGGATTCCACCGGCAGCGTCAGCGTCCGCCACCCGTCCGGGTCCGGCTCCGAGGCCTCCGCGAGCGCCGAGGCGGCCGCCGCCCGGTCACCGGCGTACGCGAGCATCCGCCCGCCGCGCTCGGACACCCGTACGGTCACTTCCGTACGCAGCAGGGACCGGGCGAACTGCGCGGCCCGCTCGGCCCAGAAACCGGGCAGGTCGAAGCCCTCGTCCCGCTCGAAGCGCTCGTCGGCCGCCTCCACGGCGGTGAAGCGGTCGATCCGGTAGACCCGGACGTCCTCGCCCGCCCGGGCGCAGAGGTACCAGATCCCGGCCTTGAGGACGAGGCCGTACGGAGCGAGCTCCCGCGCCACCTCCGTACCGGCGTGGTCGCGGCCCCCGCCCCGGCGGTAGCGGACCCGCAGCAGCCGGTCGTCCCAGACCGCGTCGGCGATCGCGGGCAGCAACTCGGGGGTCTCCGGCTCGTGGTACCAGGAGGGCGCGTCGAGGTGGAAACGGCGGGCCGCCGAGGACGAGGCGTCGCGCAGGGAGGGCGTGAGCGCCGCCGACACCTTGAGGCGGGCGGCCGACGCCGCGTCCTCCAGGCCCATCTCGCGCAGCGCGGCGGGCAGCCCGGAGAGGAACAGCGCCTCCGCCTCGTCCCGGGCGAGACCGGTCAGCCGGGTGCGGTAGCCCCCGACGAGCCGGTAGCCGCCGGCCCGGCCGCGCTCCGCGTACACCGGGACGCCCGCGTCGGACAGGGCCTGCGCGTCCCGGGTGACCGTACGCTCCGACACCTCCAGCTCGGCCGCCAGCTCGGCGGCGGTCATCGCGGGGCGGGCCTGCAGGAGCAGCACCATTTTGATCAGCCGGGCAGCACGCATGCGCCCATTGTGGCGGCAGCGACAGCGCACGGCCGCGGGGGCGGACGTGCTGTCGGGCACCTCCGCCCCCGCGGCCGGGGGTCAGGCCGGGCTCAGAGGCCGTAGCGTTCCCGGGCCTCCTTGACCGCCGAGGCCGGGACCTCGCCGCGCTTGGCGAGCTGGGCCAGCGAGGCCACCACGATCGACCGGGCGTCGACGCCGAAGTGGCGGCGGGCCGCGTCACGGGTGTCGGAGAGGCCGAAGCCGTCCGTGCCGAGCGAGGACCAGTCCTGCTCCACCCACTGGCTGATCTGGTCCGGGACCTGGCGCATCCAGTCGCTGACCGCGAGCACCGGGCCCGGGGCGCCGGAGAGCGCCTGCGTCACGTACGGCACCTGCTGCTCACCGCGGAGCAGCGCCTCGTCGGCCGCCAGCGCGTCGCGGCGCAGCTCGCCCCACGAGGTGGCGGACCAGACGTCGGCCGTGACGCCCCAGTCGGCGGCCAGCAGCTCCTGGGCCTCCAGGGCCCAGTGGATCGCCGTACCGGAGGCCAGCAGCTGGAGGCGCGGCGCGTCCGCCGTCGCGGGCGTGCCCTCCTTGAAGCGGTACAGGCCCTTGACGATGCCCTCCTCGACGCCCTCGGGCATCGCGGGCTGGGGCTTCGGCTCGTTGTAGACCGTCAGGTAGTAGAAGACGTCCTCGGCGTCGGGACCGTACATCCGGCGCAGACCGTCCTTGACGATCACCGCCACCTCGTACGCGAACGCCGGGTCGTAGTTGAGCGAGGCCGGGTTGGTGGCCGCGATGAGGTGCGAGTGGCCGTCCGCGTGCTGGAGGCCCTCACCCGTCAGGGTCGTCCGGCCGGCGGTGGCGCCGACGATGAAGCCCTTGCCGAGCTGGTCGGCGAGCTGCCACATCTGGTCGCCGGTCCGCTGCCACCCGAACATCGAGTAGAAGATGTAGAACGGGATCATCGTCTCGCCGTGCGTCGCGTACGACGTGGCGGCGGCGATGAAGTCGGCCATGGCGCCGGCCTCGGTGATCCCCTCGTTGAGGATCTGGCCGTCCTTGGCCTCCTTGTAGTACATCAGCTGGTCGCGGTCGACCGGGTCGTACGTCTGGCCCAGCGGCGAGTAGATACCGGCCGACGGGAAGAGCGACTCCATACCGAAGGTACGGGCCTCGTCCGGGACGATCGGCACCCAGCGCTTGCCGGTCTCCTTGTCCCGCATCAGGTCCTTCACCAGGCGGACGAACGCCATGGTGGTGGCCATCTCCTGCTTGCCGGACCCCTTGTACAGGGCCTTGAACGCGCGCTCCTCGGGCTGCGGCAGCGGCGCCGAGGCGTGCAGCCGGCGGGCCGGGGCGGGGCCGCCGAGGGCGGCGCGGCGCTCCTGGAGGTAGCGGACCTCGGGGGAGTCGGCGCCGGGGTGGCCGTAGGGGACCAGGCCGTCCTGGAAGGCGCTGTCGGGGATCGGGAGGCCGAGCAGCTCGCGCATGCCCTTGAACTCGTCGATCGACAGCTTCTTCATCTGGTGGTTGGCGTTCTTGGACTCGAAGCCCTTGCCGAGCGTGTAGCCCTTGACGGTCTGGGCCAGGATCACGGTCGGCGCGCCCTTGTGCTCGACCGCCGCCCGGTACGCCGCGTAGACCTTGCGGGCCTCGTGGCCGCCGCGCGAGGTGTAGAAACACTCGGCGATCTTCGCGTCGGTGAGCAGCTTCGCCAGCTCGACGAGGGCGGGCTCGGTGCCGAAGAAGTGCTCGCGGATGTAGGCGACGTCGCGGGTGGCGTACGTCTGGAACTGCGCGTCCGGGACCTCGCGCAGCCGGCGCAGCAGCGCACCCTGGGTGTCCAGCTGGAACAGCTCGTCCCAGGCGTTGCCCCAGAGCGTCTTGACGACGTTCCAGCCGGCCCCGCGGAACTGCGCCTCCAGCTCCTGGACCACGCGGAAGTTGGCGCGGACCGGGCCGTCGAGGCGCTGCAGGTTGCAGTTGATGACGAAGGTCAGGTTGTCGAGCTGCTCACGGGCCGCGAGGGCCAGGGCGGCGGTCGACTCGGGTTCGTCCATCTCGCCGTCGCCCAGGAAGGCCCAGACGTGCGAGTTGGCCGTGTCCTTGATGCTGCGGTTGGCCAGATAGCGGTTGAAGCGCGCCTGGTAGATGGCCGAGAGCGGGCCGAGGCCCATCGACACGGTGGGGAACTCCCACAGCCAGGGCAGCCGCCGCGGGTGCGGGTAGGAGGGCAGGCCCTCGCCACCGGACTCCTGGCGGAAGTTGTCGAGGTGCTGCTCGGTGAGCCGCCCGTCGAGGAAGGCGCGGGCGTAGATGCCGGGGGAGGCGTGGCCCTGGATGTAGAGCTGGTCGCCGGAGCCGTCCCCCTCCTTGCCGCGGAAGAAGTGGTTGAAGCCGGTCTCGTAGAGCCAGGCCGCCGAGGCGAAGGTGGCGATGTGGCCGCCGACCCCGAACCGCGAGCCCCGGGTCACCATCGCGGCCGCGTTCCAGCGGTTCCACGCGGTGATCTTCGATTCCATCTCCAGGTCGCCGTCGAACGCGGGCTCGGCGGCGGTCGGGATGGTGTTGACGTAATCGGTCTCCAGCAGCTTGGGCAGCGCGAGACCGGCGCCCTCGGCGTGCTGCAGCGAGCGGCGCATCAGGTACGCGGCGCGGTGCGGGCCGGCAGCCTTGGTGACGGCGTCCAGGGAGGCCGCCCATTCGGCGGTCTCCTCGGGGTCACGGTCCGGGAGCTGGTCGAGCTCGCTCGGAAGCTTTCCTACGGGGTCGGTCATGATCGCCGCCTTCCGGAGAGGAGGGGGGTGGAGAAGGCTCTATCTGGCAGGACAGAGCGATGGGGCCGGTGGGCCCGCGAAGTGAACTGTAAGACGCTGATCGATGATCGATCAAAGGATTGAAGGCAAAACTTCTCGATACGAAGAAAAGTGGCATGGGGTGCCTCGAAACAGGGCACGGAGTGACGCGAAATAGCGCGCAAAAAGGGCGCTGACCTGCACGGAAGAGCAGGTCGCGCGCCAGATGATCGGAGCTGCGCGGAAGGGGTCAGGCCCGGGGCGCGCAACCCAGCACATGCGCCTTCACCAGGGCCCCGATCTGCGGGTCCTGGGCGAGGAACGCGTCGATGAGCGCCTGGTGCTCCTCCGCGTACGACTTCTGCACCGTGCCCAGCCAGCGGATCGACAGGGCCGTGAACACCTCGATGCCCAGCCCCTCCCAGGTGTGCAGCAGCACCGCGTTCCCGGCGGCCCGCACCATCTCCCGGTGGAAGCCGACCGTGTGCCGCACCTGGGCCTCGCCGTCGGCCAGCCGGTCCGCCTCGTACAGCGCCGCCACATGAGGCTCCAGCGCCGAGCAGTCCTGGCCGAGCCGGGGGGCCGCCAGCTCGGCCGCGATCTGCTCCAGGCCGGCCCGGACCGGGTAGCTCTCCTCCAGGTCGGCGGCGGTCAGATTGCGGACCCGGACGCCCTTGTTCGGGGCCGACTCGATCAGCCGGAGCGTCTCCAGCTCCCGCAGCGCCTCGCGCACCGGCGTCTGGCTGACCTCCAGCTCGGTGGCGATGCGGCGCTCCACGATCCGCTCGCCCGGCTTCCAGCGCCCGCTGACGATCCCCTCCACGATGTGCTCGCGGATCTGTTCGCGCAGCGAGTGGACGACGGGCGGGGTCATGGAGGGCTCCTTCAGGGCAGACCGGTGCTGCCTACATCATCACGGGCGCGGCAGGCCGCTTGTGATGTTTAGACAATACGGCGGCGCCCCCGCCCGGAAGGGTTCCGGGCGGGGGCGCCGCTGGTGAGGCTGGTTACAGCCGGGGCGTTCAGAGGCCGAGCTCGACCTCGAACTCACCCGCCTCCAGGATCGCCTTGACCGAGGTCAGGTAGCGGGCGGCGTCCGCGCCGTCCACCAGACGGTGGTCGTAGGAGAGCGAGAGGTAGGTCATGTCGCGCACCGCGATGGTCTCGCCGAGGTCCGGGTGGTCGATGACCACGGGACGGCGGACCGTCGCGCCGATGCCCAGGATGGCGGCCTGGTTCGGCGGCACGATGACCGTGTCGAACAGGGCGCCGCGCGAACCGGTGTTGCTGATGGTGAAGGTGGCGCCGGACATGTCGTCCGGCGTCAGGCCGCCACCGCGCGCCTTGCCCGCGAGCTCCGCGGTCTTCTTGGAGATACCGGCGATGTTCAGGTCGCCCGCACCCTTGATGACCGGGGTCATCAGACCCTTCTCGGCGTCCACGGCGATGCCGATGTTCTCCGAGTCGAAGTACGTGATGGTGCCCTCGTCCTCGTTGATCCGGGCGTTGATGACCGGGTGGGCCTTCAGCGCTTGGGCCGCCGCCTTCACGAAGAACGGCATCGGGGACAGCTTGACGCCCTCACGGGCGGCGAACGCGGCCTTCGCCTGGTTGCGCAGCTTCATCAGCTTGGTGATGTCGACCTCGAGGACCGAGGTCAGCTGGGCCTGCGAGTGCAGGGCCTTCATCATGTTGTCGCCGATGACCTTGCGCATCCGGGTCATCTTGACCGTCTGACCGCGCAGCGGGGAGGCCTCCAGCTTCGGCGCCTTGGCGGCCGCCGGAGCGGCAGCCGGGGCCGGAGCGGCGGCGGCGGCCTTGGCGGCCTCCGCGGCGGCGACGACGTCCTGCTTGCGGATACGGCCACCGACGCCGGTGCCCTTGACCGCGCTCAGGTCCACGTTGTTCTCGGACGCGAGCTTGCGGACCAGCGGCGTGACGTATGCGCCGTCGTCACCGGAGGGCGCGGCCGGGGCGGCCGGCGCCGGGGCGGCGGGGGCGGGCTGCGCCGGAGCCGGGGCCGGGGCGGCGGGGGCCGCCGGGGCCGGGGCGGCCGGAGCGGGGGCCTCCTGCTTGGGCGCCTCAGCCTTGGGAGCCTCTTCCTGCTTCGGAGCCTCTTCCTGCTTCGGGGCCTCGGCCTTTGGGGCCTCCTGGGCCGGGGCGGCGGGCTGCGCCGGAGCGGCGGCCGGAGCCGCGCCCGGGGCGCCGATGACGGCGAGCTTGGCGCCGACCTCGGCGGTCTCGTCCTCGCCGACCACGATCTCCAGCAGCACACCGGCGACCGGGGCGGGGATCTCGGTGTCGACCTTGTCCGTGGAGACCTCGAGCAGCGGCTCGTCCTCGGCCACCTCCTCGCCGACCTCCTTGAGCCAGCGGGTGACGGTGCCCTCGGTGACGCTCTCGCCGAGCGCGGGGAGGGTGACGTCGGTGCCCTCGGCGGACGAACCGCCGGTGGTCGCCTCGGCCGTCGGGGCCTGGGCCGGAGCCTCGGTCTCGGTCGACGGGGCGGTGGGCGCCTCCTCGGCCTGCGGGGCCGGGGTGGACGCGGGCTCGGCGGCCGGAGCCGCGGCCTCGGCCGGAGCGCCGGAGCCGTCGTCGATGACGGCCAGCTCGGCGCCGACCTCGACGGTCTCGTCCTCGGCGACCTTGATGGACGACAGAACGCCGGACGCGGGGGCCGGGATCTCGGTGTCGACCTTGTCGGTCGAGACCTCGAGCAACGGCTCGTCGGCCTCGACGCGCTCGCCCTCGGCCTTCAGCCAACGGGTGACAGTGCCCTCGGTGACGCTCTCGCCGAGCGCCGGAAGGGTTACGGAAACCGACATGGTTTCAGTTGCTCCTTACGAAAATGCGGAAGTGGTCGGTCGTCGCGCCCGGGACCGGGGGATCAGTCGTGGGCGTGGAGGGGCTTGCCGGCCAGCGCCAGGTGAGCCTCGCCCATCGCCTCGTTCTGCGTCGGGTGTGCGTGGATGAGCTGGGCGACCTCGGCGGGCAGCGCCTCCCAGTTGTAGATCAGCTGGGCTTCGCCGACCTGCTCGCCCATGCGGTCGCCCACCATGTGGACGCCGACCACGGCACCGTCCTTGACCTGGACGAGCTTGATCTCGCCCGCGGTCTTCAGGATCTTGCTCTTGCCGTTGCCCGCGAGGTTGTACTTGAGGGCGACGACCTTGTCCGCGCCGTAGATCTCCTTGGCCTTCGCCTCGGTGATGCCGACGGAGGCGACCTCGGGGTGGCAGTACGTCACCTTGGGCACGCCGTCGTAGTCGACCGGGACGGTCTTGAGACCGGCCAGACGCTCCGCCACCAGGATGCCCTCGGCGAAGCCGACGTGGGCGAGCTGGAGGGTGGGGACGAGGTCGCCCACCGCCGAGATCGTCGGGACGTTGGTCTGCATGTACTCGTCGACCAGGACGTAGCCGCGGTCCATCGCGACGCCCTGCTCCTCGTAACCGAGGCCCTGCGAGACCGGGCCGCGGCCGATCGCGACGAGGAGGATCTCCGCCTCGAAGGTCTTGCCGTCGGCCAGCGTCACACGGACGCCGTCCTGCGTGTACTCGGCCTTGTCGAAGAAGGTGCCGAGGTTGAACTTGATGCCGCGCTTGCGGAAGGCGCGCTCGAGAAGCTTGGAGCTGTTCTCGTCCTCGACCGGGACGAGGTGCTTGAGGCCCTCGACGATCGTGACCTCGGTGCCGAAGGACTTCCACGCCGAGGCGAACTCGACGCCGATGACGCCGCCGCCCAGCACGATCGCGGACTTCGGGACGCGGTCCAGCTTCAGCGCGTGGTCCGAGGAGATGATCCGGTTGCCGTCGATCTCCAGGCCGGGCAGCGACTTCGGCACGGAGCCGGTCGCCAGCAGCACGTGGCGGCCCTGGATGCGCTGGCCGTTCACGTCCACCGAGGTCGGCGAGGAGAGCTTGCCCTCACCCTCGATGTAGTGGACCTTGCGCGAGGCGATGAGACCCTGCAGACCCTTGTACAGGCCCGAGATCACATCGTCCTTGTACTTGTTGACGGCCTCCATGTCGATGCCCTCGAAGGTGGCCTTCACGCCGAACTGGGCCGACTCACGGGCCTGGTCCGCGATCTCGCCCGCGTGCAGCAGGGCCTTCGTGGGGATGCAGCCGTTGTGCAGGCAGGTGCCGCCGACCTTGCCCTTCTCGATCAGGGCGACGTCCAGGCCCAGCTGCGCTCCGCGCAGGGCCGCGGCGTAACCGCCACTGCCACCGCCGAGGATCACTAGGTCGAAAACGGTGCTGGCGTCGTTCGCCACGTCACGTCCTCCATGCATGTGCGCCGTACGCCGGGCCCCGTCGCTGGGGTGTGACCGGCCGGTCGGCTGGTGTGCGGCCGCTTTTGTCTTCGGCCCTGTGGTGGGGGCCCTGTCCTGCCGAGAACCCATCTTCGCACTTGTCGACGGTGGGCGGGACGCGGGGCCCGGGTCCGGGACGGATGATCGTCCGTTCCGGAGCGTTACTGCTGCGTAGATACCTACGGATTCGGTCGGTGTTCGTCGAGAGCGAAACCCCGCCCTCTCCTTACCGATACCGCCCGGACAACACGTACGGCCCCGGACCTGTGCCCGGGGCCGTACACGGCTGGTCGCTCAGCCCAGGTCGCCGTCGGCGGTGCGCTCGGCGAGCCGCACCAGGGTGCGGACCGCGGAGCCGGTGCCGCCCTTCGGCGTGTAACCGTACGGAGCGCCCTCGTGGTAGGCCGGACCGGCGATGTCCAGGTGCGCCCAGGCGATGCCCTCGCCCACGAACTCCTTCAGGAACAGGCCGGCCACCAGGCCGCCGCCCATCCGCTCGCCCATGTTGGCCATGTCGGCGGTGGGGGAGTCCATGCCCTTGCGCAGGTCGGCGGGGAGCGGCATCGGCCAGGAGGCCTCGCCGACCTCCTCGGCGATCTCGTGGACCGACGTACGGAAGGCGTCGTCGTTGGCCATGATGCCGAAGGTACGGTTGCCGAGCGCCATCACCATCGCGCCGGTCAGGGTCGCCACGTCGACGATCGCGTCCGGCTTCTCCTCCGAGGCGCGGGTCAGAGCGTCGGCCAGGACGAGCCGGCCCTCGGCGTCGGTGTTGAGCACCTCGACGGTCTTGCCGCTGTACATGCGCAGCACGTCACCGGGGCGGGTGGCGTTGCCGGAGGGCATGTTCTCGGCCAGCGCCAGCCAGCCGGTGACGTTGACCTTCAGGCCCAGGCGGGCGGCGGTGACGACGGCGGCGAACACGGCGGCGGCACCGCTCATGTCGCACTTCATCGTCTCGTTGTGGCCGGCCGGCTTGAGCGAGATGCCGCCCGAGTCGTAGGTGATGCCCTTGCCCACGAGAGCCAGGGTCTTCTCCGCCTTCGGGTGCGTGTAGGCGAGCTTCACCAGGCGCGGGCCGTGCGTGGAGCCCTGGCCGACGCCGAGGATGCCGCCGTAGCCGCCCTTGACGAGGGCCTTCTCGTCGAGGACCTGGACCTTGATGCCGTGCTCCTTGCCCGCGGTGGCGGCCACGGCGGCGAAGGACTCGGGGTACAGGTCGTTCGGCGGGGTGTTGATGAGGTCGCGGGCCCGGTTGATCTCCTCGACCAGGGCCAGGGCGCGCTCGACGGCGGCCTTGTAGGCCTTGTCGCGCGGCTTGCCACCGAGCAGGGCCACCTCGGCGAGCGGCTGCTTCGGGCCGCTGTCCTTGGACTTGGCGTCCTTGGGGGCCAGCTTGTTCTCGCCGCCCTGGTAGGCGGTGAAGGCGTACGAGCCGAGGAGTGCGCCCTCGGCGACGGCGGCGGCGTCCTCGACGGAGCCGGCGGGCAGCGCGAAGCCCGCCTTCTTCGAGCCGGACAGCGCACGGGCGGCGGTGCCCGCCGCGCGGCGCAGCGCCTCGGCGTCGTAGGAGTCCTCCTTGTCCGGGACCGCACCCAGGCCGACCGCGACGACGACCGGGGCCTTGAGGCCGGACGCGGCGGGCAGCTTGGTCAGTTCGCCCTCGGCACCGGTGGCACCCAGGGTCGCGAGGACGGCGGCGAGCTTGCCGTCGAACGCCTTGTCCACGGCCTCGGAGCCGGGCGCCAGGACCGGTCCCTTGACGCCCTTGGCGACGCCGACGACGAGTGCGTCGGCGCGCAGCGTCGCCGCACCGGCAGTGCTGAGAGTGAGAGCAGTCACGGTGGTGAAATCTCGCTTCCGTTGAGTTCGAGTTCGACCGAGGGGTGGGCCGGCCGTGCCCGGCGCATCGTAGACGCCCCGACGATGTGCCGGGAATGAGCCTACGCGCGCACTTCTTGCTCCGTGACGGCGGCGGGCCTTCCCGGCCGTCTTTCCGGCCGGTGAGGCGGCCGGGTAGCAGCCTCCGGTCCGTGCGGTGCCGTCAGGTCCCGAACGTCAGCACCACCAGGGCCGCCGTCGCCGCGGTCTCCTCCACGCCGCCGAAGACATCCCCGGTGACCCCGCCGAACCGCCGCACGCAGTGCCGCAGCAGCAGTTCGGCGGCGGCGAGAGCGCCGAGCACCGCGAGCCCGTGGCGCAGCGCCCCGTACGGCCCGAACATGGCGCCCGCCGCCGCGCACAAGACCACCGTCAGCACCGCCGCAAGCAGCGCCCGTCCGGCCGGAACCGTGCCCGCCACCGTCGCCCCGAGCCCCTCCGGCCGGGCCGCCGGGACGCCCTGACGGGACGCCAGCGTCAGCGCCAGGCGGGCGGCGACGGCCGCGACGACGGTCCCGAGGGCCCCGTGCGCCCAGCCCTGCCCGTACAGCTCGAAGAGGACCGCGACCTGCGCCAGCAGCACCAACAGCAGCGTGATGACACCGAACGGCCCAATGTCCGACTGCTTCATGATCCGCAGCGCGTCCTCGGCCGGTTTCCCGCTGCCCAGCCCGTCCGCCGTGTCCGCCAGACCGTCCAGATGCAGCCCCCGGGTGAGGGCGGCCGGCACCGCGACGGAGGCCACCGCCGCGAGCAGTGGCCCCGAGCCGGCCGGCAGCGACAGCGAGCCGAGTGCGGCGGCGAGCAGCCCCACGACCAGCCCGGCGAGCGGGGCGCAGAGCATGCCGGAGCGGGCGGTCGCGCGGTCCCAGCGGGTCACCCGGACCGGCAGCACGGTCAGGGTGCCGAAGGCGAAACGTATGCCGTGGCTGTTCAGGGAGGTCACCGCGCGCAGGCTAGCCGCTGGGCCGCACCGATAGATTGGTCGAAACGGGCTGATCGCTGTGAAATCTGACATATCGGGAGTGGGTGGCATGGGTCACTGGTGGCACGACAACATCGCGGAGCCGGGCAAGCTGCCGCTGCTCCTCGCGCTGGCCGCCTTCGTCCTGACCTTCGCGATCACCCGCACCGTCACTCGCATGATCCGCGCCGGGAAGGGCCCCTTCCGCAACGTCACCCCCGGCGGAATGCACATCCACCACGTGGTGCCGGGCGTCGTCCTCTCCGTCGTCGGCGGGTTCGGCGCGGTGGCGAGCGGGCGGCACGGCGTGGCCGCCGGAATCTTCGCGGTGATCTTCGGGGTGGGGGCGGGTCTGGTGCTCGACGAGTTCGCCCTGATCCTGCATCTCGACGACGTGTACTGGACCGAGGAGGGCCGCCAGAGCGTCGAGGTGGTGGTGCTGACCGCCTCGCTCGTGCTGCTGGTCCTGGCGGGCTTCTCCCCGCTCGGCGTCGACGACGTCACCGACGAGGAGCAGCAGGGCCGCCTCGGCGTCATCACGACGTACGTGATCAACTTCTGCTTCGTCCTGATCTGCCTGTTCAAGGGCAAGCTGCGGATGGCGGTGCTCGGCACCCTCGTCCCGTTCGTCGCGCTGGTCGGCGCGATCCGGCTGGCCCGCCCCGCGTCCCCGTGGGCCCGGCGCCTCTACGGCCACCGCCACCGGGCCCGCTCCCGGGCGATGCTGCGGGCCTACCACCACGATGTGCGCTGGGCCGGGCCGCGCCGGAAGTTCCAGGACCTCATCGGCGGCGCCCCGGACCGGGTTCCGCTGCCGCCCGGCCCCACGTCCTGACCACCGCGCCGCCCCCCGCACCGGGGTCCCGGGCGTCGCGCCGGCGCCCGCGCCACTCCCGTACGCCGCACACCACCAGGACGGCGGCGATGGCGGCCAGATGCTCGCGGCCCGCCAGATTGTCCTTCACCAGGACCTCCACCACCATCGCGAGGACCACCAGCGCCCCGGTGAACCAGGCGCGCCGCTGGTGGCAGACGTACACCGCGAGCCCGACGACCGCCGCCGAGGGCCCGGTGTCCACCACCTGGGCGTCCGAGGCGGGCAGCCCCAGCAACGACCCCGGCCCGAGGGCCACGCCGACGCGGGCGTACAGCGTCCCGGCCAGCGTCGCACCGTACGCCACCGCGAGCGTGCGCCACCGCCCCAGGCACACCTCCGCCACCCCGAACACCAGCAGGATCTGGGCCAGGGCGCCCCACACCGGCAGATGGAGCGCGGGCACGAACAGCGACAGCGGGGTCCGCAGGAGAGCGAGCGGAATCGGGTCCTCGGCGCGTACGGCTCCGAGGTTCCGCACCGGCTCGTAGCCCCACGCCTGGTTCTGCGTCACCTGGACGACTGCCGTCAGCGCCACCGCGGTCAGCGTCAGCGCGAGCGCCCGCGCCCCGCGCTCGGCGAGCCGCTGCCGTACGGCGGTGAACAGCGGGCCCCACTCCCGTACGGCCGCCCGGCGCAGCGCGGAGAGACGGTTCATCCGCTCGTCAGGAACAGCATGGAAAGGGCCCCCGGTCGGTCGCTCGGTTCGTCGGTCGGATCCCCTCCGAAGACGGACCGGGGCAGCGCGAAGTTGAGCGGCGCCGGGGTGACGCCGATCTCGTCCCCGCGGGGGGAGCGGCCCTCAGGCCCGGTCGACGGCCGCCGCGTCCTCGGCCTCCGCCGCCTCCTCGTTCTCGGCCTCCGCGTCCTCGGCCTTCTCCGGCTCGCGCTCCGGGAGTTCGGCGGCCAGCGCCGCCGCGGCCTGCACCAGCGGCAGGGCCAGCAGCGCGCCGCTGCCCTCGCCCACCGTCACCCCGTGGTCCAGCAGCGGGGTCAACGCCATCCGGTCCAGCGCCTTGGACTGCGCGGGCTCCCCGCTGACCTGACCGGCCAGCCACCAGTCCGGCGCCCGGAACGCCGCCCGCTGCGCCACCAGCGCGCAGGCCGCCGAGACGACCCCGTCCAGGATCACCGGCATCCGGCGCACCGCGCTCTGCAGCAGGAACCCCGTCATCGCCGCCAGATCCGCCCCGCCCGACGTGGCCAGCAGCTCCACCTGGTCGCCCAGCACCGGCCTGGCCCGGCGCAACGCGTCCCTGACCGCCGCGCACTTCCGCATCCACGCCAGGTCGTCGATGCCCGCGCCGCCGCGCCCGGTCACCACGGAGGCGTCCGTTCCGCAGAGCGCGGCGACCAGGGTCGCCGCGGCCGTCGTACCGCCCACGCTGAGGTCGCCGAGCACCACCAGATCGGTGCCGGAGTCCGCCTCCTCGTCCGCGATCGCGATACCGAGGCGGATCGCCTGCTCGGCCTCCTCCGCGGTCATCGCGTCCTCGACGTCGATCCGCCCCGACCCCCGCCGCACCCGGTGCCGCACCACGGACTCGGGCAGCAGTTCCGGATCGCAGTCCAGGGAGACGTCCACGATCCGCGTCGGCACCGAGAACCGCCGGGCCAGCACCGCGACCGGGCTCGACCCGTCCAGGACGCTCCGCACCAGCTCGTACGCGTTGCCCGCCGGCCGGCCCGAGACGCCCAGCTCCGCCACCCCGTGGTCACCGGCGAAGAGCACCAGACGCGGCTGCTCGACGGCCTTGACCGGCACGGACTGCTGCGCGGCGCTGAGCCATTCGCCCAGCTCGTCCAGGCGCCCGAGCGCTCCCGGTGGGACGGCCAGCCGCTCTCGGCGCTCCTCGGCATCGCGCCGCACACCCCCGTCGGGGCGTTGGATCAGGTCGGAGAAGTCGTCCAGGTTCACGGAGGTCTGCCTCGCGGGTCGTCAGGTCGGATCCGGGTCAGGGAACCCGGCGGCGGGCCCCAGCGGGAACAGTACCGGTCGGTCCTGGGGGAGGAACGGGCCGCGAGCGGCGTAACCGGTCACGCCCGCGCCCCACGGCAGCCTGGGGCCCGAGCGCGGACGCCTCCTCACCCGGCTGACGCCCTCTCACCCCCTCGCCCCCTCACCCCCGCAGCACCAGCACCTGCCCCGCCACCACCAGCAGCACCTGCTCGCACTCGGCCGCCACCGCCGCGTTCAGCCGCCCCAGCTCGTCCCGGAACCGCCGCCCCGCCGCCGTCGCCGGGACCACCCCCGACCCCACCTCGTTGGTCACCAGCACCACCGGCCGCCGGGTTTCCCGCACCGCGCCGACCAGCTCCGCGACCCGCTCCCGCAACGCGGCCTCGCCGCCGTCGTGCCACCGCTCGTCCTCCCAGGCCCCCACCCGGTCCATCGCGTCGGTCAGCCACAGCGACAGGCAGTCGATCAGCAGCGGCGGCCCGTCCGCCGCCAGCAGCCCCGTCAGCTCACAGGTCTCCTGGGTCCGCCAGGCGCCCGGCCGGCGCTCCCGGTGCAGTCCGATCCGGGCCGCCCACTCCGGGTCCCCGTCCCGGCGGCCGCCGGTCGCCACGTACACCACCTCCGGAAACGTCTCCAGGCGCCGCTCCGCCTCCAGCGACTTCCCCGACCGCGCGCCCCCGGTCACCAGCACCCGGCGCGGCACGTCCGGCACCGCGTGGTACTCGCCCACCACCAGCGTCGTCCCGTCCGGCACCGCCCGCGCCCCGGCCGCCGCGAGCCGCCGTTCCAGCGCCGGGCCCGGCGGGGCGTCGTGGTCCAGGTGGACCGCGATCACCTCGGTCGTCGGGCCCACCGCGTCGGCCGCCCGCAGCCGCGCCACCGCGTCGGGGCGCCCGATCACATCGAGGACGACCATCTCGTACGGCCGTTCCATCCGCTCGGGCAGCCCGGCGGGGGCGGTGCCCGGCGGAAGGTACAGCAGCCGCTCGCCCTCCGGGGAGGTCACCTCGTACCCGGTCCCCGGGGAGTCCATCGCCACCGCCCGCACCCGGTGCCCGCTGATCAGCGTCAGCACCTGGCCGTCCGGGACCCGCGCGGCGGGCGGCAGCAGGGCGGGCAGTTCGACGGCGGGCCCGTCGTGCGGGTGGGTCAGCAGCACCTGGCGGACCGCGCCCAGCGAGTGCCCCGCACGGGCGGCCGCGAACATCGCGCCGGGGGTGAGGTCCAGCAGCAGCGCGTCGTCGACCAGCAACGCCGTAGCGGCCCGCGCCCATGGGCCGCGGGCCGACGCGCAGACCGCGCAGGGGCAGGAGGGGCGCGGCAGCCCGTCGGGGGCTCCGGTGCCGAGCAGTGTCAGTTCCACGCCTTGATCCTCCCGTGTCCCCGCTCCGGCCGCCCGCCCGGCTAGGCTTCGGGCAGCAACGCGACCCAGGAGGCGGACATGGCGTGGACGTGGCGGTTCGAGAAGTCCGACGGTACGGAGACGGAGCCGGCGTTGCAGCCGGAGGAGTTCACCACCCAGGGCGACGCGGAGTCCTGGATCGGTGAGTACTGGAAAGAGCTGCTGGAGGGCGGTGCCGCACAGGTGACGCTCTTCGAGGACACGACCAAGATCTACGGCCCGATGAGCCTGCAGGCCGACGGCGCCTGACGCACGGCCGACAGGGAGTGCGGTGCGGGAGACCCGTACCGCACTCCCTGTCTCCGGGTCTCCGGGGGCTCAGATCTCCCCGAGCGTGACCTCCGCCGTCCGGCTGTCCTCGTCCCGCGTGTACGTCACGGTCACCTTCTCGCCCGGCTTCTCGCCGGCCAGCGCCTCGGAGAGCGAGGTGATCGTGGTGACCTCGGTGTCCCCGATCTTCGTGATGGTGTCCCCGGGCCGCAGCCCCGCGTCGGCCGCCGCGCCGCCCCGCTCCACACTGACCAGCGCCACCCCGGCGGGGCGGTAGTTGTCGTCGACGACCGTGCGGCCGGTGATGTTCAGCGCGGCCCGGCCCGAGTCGGTGACCTTGCCGTCCTTGATGATCTGGTCGGCGACCGTCCGCACCATCGAGACGGGGATCGCGAAGCCGATGCCGGGTGCCGCGCTGTCGCCCATCTGCGGATCGGTCGCGGCCAGGGTCGGGATGCCGATCACCTGACTGTCGAGGTTCACCAGCGCACCGCCGCTGTTGCCCGGGTTGATCGCCGCGGACGTCTGCACCATGTTGGCGATCGTCGCGCCCGTGCCACCGCCCGACCGGCTCTCGCTCACCGTCCGGCCGAGCGCGGAGACGATGCCCTGGGTGACGCTGCTGGACAGGCCCAGGGGCGAGCCCATCGCCAGGACGATCTGCCCGACCTCGACCTTCTCCGCGTCGCCGAACTTCGCGGCCCGCAGCCCGTCCGGCACCTCGTCGAGCTTGATCACGGCCAGGTCCTGCTCCGGGTAGGAGGAGACCAGGGTGGCGTTCAGCACCGCCTCCCCGGTGGCGACGCTGACCTTGAACTTCTTCTCATCACCGACCACATGGGCATTGGTGACGATGTGCCCCCTGTCGTCGTACACGATCCCGGAGCCGAGCCCCTCCGAGGCATCGATCTGCACCACCGACGGTAGTACGTCGTTGATGACGCCCTGGTAGGCGTTCTCCAGATCCCCGGGGGCGCGCTTCACCGCACCCTGCGCCGTACTCGACGCACTGGCCTCGGGGGCCTGTGCCACCGGCCCCGTACCGGAGCAGCCGCCCGCCAGGGCGGTGGCGCAGACGGCCGCGGACAGGGGAAGCAGCAGCCTGCGCGTCCGGCTGCGGGAGAGGGAGGCGTCCATGTCCGAAAGTCTCGTGCCGGGCCCGTTCGGGGGCCCGTGCTGATGGGCCGAACGGGCCCGCCGCCCTCCGGCTAGCCGCGCACCCCGCACAGGTGCAGCAGCGCCGCCACGCCCCGGTACGGGTCGGTCCGCCCGGCCCGGTCCTCCAGGGTCAGGACCCGCTCCAGCTCCTCGGCCGACAGCTCCACGTCGTTGCCGACGTTGTCCGTGAAGACCCGCACCCCGTACCAGGCGTGCAGCGGGGCGGCGATTCCGGCGAGCGTGGCCCGCAGGGCGTCGAGCCGGTCCGCCCGCACCGTGAGGCCGAGGCGGTTGGTGTACGCGGCGGTGTCGAAGGCCGCCAGGGCCGCGCCGAAGTCACCGGCGAGCCCCGGGCGCATCGCGAGCGCGTCCGCGTTCCGCACGAGCAGGGAGAGCAGACCGCCGGGGGCCAGCATCCGGGCGAGCCCGGCCAGCATCGGGTCCGGCTCCTCGACGTACATCAGGACGCCGTGGCACAGCACCACGTCGAAGCTGCCGGGCAGGAAGTGCACGCCGGTCTCCCGGCCGTCGCCCTCGATCAGCCTGACCCGCTCCCGGATGCCCTCCGGCTCGCTCGCCAAGGACGCCCGGGCCGACGCCAGCATCTCCGCGTCCGACTCCAGACCGGTCACCGAGTGACCGGCCCGCGCCAGGCGCAGCGCCTGGGTTCCCTGGCCCATGCCGACGTCCAGGACGCGCAGCCGCCGGCCCACCGGGAACCGCCCCGCTATCTGCTCGTCCAGCTGCCGGGCGACCAGCTCCTGACGGACCTTGTTGCGTACGCCGTCGAGACCCGCCAGCCACGCCGAGGAGACCCCGGTGAAGCCGGAGGTCTCCGTGCTCAGGGCCGCTCTCCGCGCTTGACCTGCGGCTTCGGCAGCCGCAGCCGGCGCATCTGGAGCGTGCGCATCAGGCCGTACGCGACGGCTCCGCGCTTCGGCGTGTCCGGGAAGCGCTCGCGGAGCTGCTTCTTCAGGCGGATCGACAGACCGATCGAGTCGATCACGATCAGGATGATCACGCCGAGCCACAGCAGCAGCGAGATGCTCTGGATGTTCTGCACCTGGATCACGCTGAGGATCAGGATGATCACGGCGAGCGGCAGAAACCACTCGGCGACGCAGAAGCGCGAGTCCACGTAGTCGCGGACGAAACGGCGGACCGGGCCCTTGTCGCGGACCGGCAGGTACCGCTCGTCGCCCGACGCGAGCGCCTCGCGCTGCCGGGCCAGGTCGGCGCGGCGCGCTTCGCGCTGGCGCTTCATGGCCGCCTTGCGGTCGGCGGGCGCCGCGGACGCGGCACGACGCCGCTGCGTCTGGGCCTCGCTGCGCTTGGGGGTGGGGCGACCCTTGGGAGCCTGCGGGTCGCGGGGCTGCTGGGAGAGGTCCGCCGTCACCTTGTCGGTGGGGGCCTTCTCTGTCTTGGCACGGCTACGGAACACAAAACCCAAGGGTACGGGGTCGGCGTGCGGGCCCGGCGACGCGGGCGGGCACGATCCGGCAACGGACAGGGTGCCCACAAGGGCCCCGACCGGGCGATACGGGCGTTTACCGGCTGTTCGGAAGTCCGTCACGGGACGGTCCCGGAGCCTCACCTACACCCTGGGCGGGAGCGTTCGCCGCACGCACTCGTCCTTGGGGAGGAGCACATCGGTGCCCGAACAGTGCGGTAATAGAGGCAGGGCCCGTACTGTGGGTTCTATCGGGAGTGCTGGAGCTCAGTCCGTCAGAAGGGGGCGCGCGAAGCCCATGAGCGGTGTCATGAAGCGTATGGGGATGATCTTCCGCGCGAAGGCAAACAAGGCCCTTGATCGGGCCGAGGATCCGCGCGAGACCCTGGATTACTCGTACCAGAAGCAGCTGGAGCTGCTTCAGAAGGTGCGTCGCGGCGTCGCCGACGTGGCGACGTCCCGCAAGCGCCTGGAGCTGCAGCTGAACCAGCTGCAGGGCCAGTCGGCCAAGCTGGAGGACCAGGGCCGCAAGGCGCTGGCGCTGGGTCGCGAGGACCTGGCCCGCGAGGCGCTCTCACGGCGCGCCGCCCTCCAGCAGCAGGTCACCGACCTGGAGACGCAGCACACCACGCTGCAGGGCGAGGAGGAGAAGCTCACCCTCGCGGCGCAGCGCCTCCAGGCCAAGGTCGACGCCTTCCGCACCAAGAAGGAGACCATCAAGGCCACCTACACGGCGGCCCAGGCCCAGACCCGGATCGGCGAGGCCTTCTCCGGCATCTCCGAGGAGATGGGCGACGTCGGCCTGGCGATCCAGCGGGCCGAGGACAAGACGCAGCAGCTCCAGGCGCGGGCCGGCGCCATCGACGAGCTGCTCGCCTCCGGCGCCCTGGACGACCCGACCGGCACGGCGAAGGACGACATCGCCGCCGAGCTGGACCGGATCTCCGGCGGCAGCGACGTGGAGCTGGAGCTCCAGCGCATGAAGGCCGAGCTGGCCGGCGGCTCCTCGTCCTCGCAGCAGGCCATCGAGGGCGGCGCCCAGGGCGGTTCCCAGCAGTCGCAGCAGTCGTCCCCGCACAAGTTCGACAAGCAGTAAGGGCAGCGTCATGATCGTACGGATCATGGGGGAGGGCCAGGTCAAGCTGGCCGACAGTCACTTCGTCGAGCTGAACGAACTCGACGACGTCCTGCTCAAGGAGATGGAGAGCGGTGACGGCCCCGGCTTTCGCACGACCCTCCACGCACTCCTGGACAAGGTGCGCGAGCTCGGCACTCCGCTGCCGGACGACTCCCTGGAACCGTCCGAGCTGATCCTGCCGGCTCCCGACGCCACCCTCGAAGACGTGCGCGCCATGCTCAGCGACGACGGGCTCATCCCCAACTGACCTCCGGCCGCTCACCAGCACCCAGGGCCTGTCGGCCCGGCACCCCTGCCCCGCGTCGGTCCACCGGCCGCGGGGCAGGGGTGTTTCCGGCCCGGGCCGGTCCCGGCCGGTGGCCCCGCCCGCTCTCGGGGGAAGGCGCACACCGCCGACGACCGGCCGCGTACCGTTGCTGGACGTGACCACCCTCTCGTCCGGCTTCGCGCGCGCCCGCCGCTGGCTGCGGGAACATCCGCTCGCCTTCGACGCGACCCTGGCGTTCTGCACCCTCGTCGCGATGATCTGCGGCTCGTTCACCGACCCGGGCGACGGCCACGGGCGGCCCGCCTTCGGGGCCCGTACCCCCGAGCTGTTCAGCGTGCTCCTGATGACCCTCGCCGCCGCGGCCCTCGTCCTGCGGCGGCGGCGCCCGATGCAGGTCCTCGCCGTCACCGCGGCGCTCGCGGCCGTCGAGTACGTCCTGATGGACCCGCCCGCCCCGGTGGTGATGAGCACCGTCATCGCCCTCTACACCGTCGCCTCGCGGACCGACCGTCCGACGACCTGGCGGGTCGGGCTGCTGACGATGGGAGGGCTCACCGCGGCCGCGATGGTCTTCGGCTCCACCCCCTGGTACAGCCAGGAGAACTTCGGCGTCTTCGCCTGGACCGGTCTCGCCTCCGCCGCCGGGGACGCCGTACGCAGCAGGCGCGCGTTCGTCGACGCCATCCGGGAGCGGGCCGAGCGGGCCGAACGCACCCGGGAGGAGGAGGCCCGCCGCCGGGTCGCCGAGGAGCGGCTGCGGATCGCCCGGGACCTGCACGACGTCGTCGCCCACCACATCGCCCTCGTCAACGTCCAGGCCGGGGTCGCCGCCCACGTCATGGACAAGCGCCCGGACCAGGCCAAGGAAGCGCTCGCGCACGTCCGCGACGCCAGCCGCTCCGCCCTCAACGAGCTCCGCGTCACCGTCGGCCTCCTGCGCCAGCAGGGCGACCCCGAGGCACCCACCGAACCGGCCCCCGGGCTCGCCGTCCTCGGCGAACTGGTCGCCACCTTCCGCAACGCCGGGCTCCCCGTCGAGGTGGCCTGCGCCGACCGTGACCGGCTGCCCGCCGCCGTCGACCTCGCCGCCTACCGGGTCATCCAGGAGGCCCTGACCAACGTCCGCAAACACGCGGGCGCCGGAGCCCAGGCCGAGGTGAGCGTCGTACGGGTCGGCGCGACCGCCGAGGTCACCGTGCTCGACAACGGCCGGGGGAGCGCGGGCCGGAGCCCCGGAGCCGCACCCGGCGGCGGGGCCGGACCGGACGGCGGCGGCGCGGGCGACGGCGACGGCGACGGGCCCGCCGGCGGCGGCCACGGCCTGGTCGGCATGCGGGAACGCGTCACCGCCCTCGGCGGGGCCCTCACCGCGGGACCTCGGTACGGCGGTGGGTTCCGGGTCCATGCGATCCTTCCGGTCGAGGCCCGTACGGGTGAACCGGACCGGCCGGGCACAGCGGGCGGGACGGGGCTCTGCCGATGACCCAGCCGACTCCGGCATCGACGCCCGAGGCGCGGAAAGCGCCGATCAGGGTGCTGCTCGCCGACGACCAGGCACTGCTGCGCAGCGCGTTCCGGGTGCTGGTGGACTCCGAGCCGGACATGGAGGTGGTCGGCGAGGCCGCCGACGGGGCCCAGGCCGTCGAGCTGGCCCGCGCCACGGGCGCCGACGTGGTGCTCATGGACATCCGGATGCCGGGCACCGACGGGCTCGCCGCCACCCGCATGATCAGCGCCGATCCGGAGCTGGCCGCGGTGCGGGTGGTCATGCTCACCACCTTCGAGGTCGACGAGTACGTGGTCCAGTCGCTGCGCGCCGGGGCCTCCGGCTTCCTCGGCAAGGGCGCGGAGCCGGACGAACTCCTCAACGCCATCCGGATCGCCGCGGCCGGCGAGGCGCTTCTCTCCCCGGCGGCGACCAAGGGGCTCATCGCCACGTTCCTGGCCCAGGGCGGCAGTTCGCAGGAGGGACCGGACGGCGCGGAGTACGCGGAGCGGCTGGCCGCGCTCACCGGCCGCGAGCGCGAGGTGCTGGTGCAGGTCGCGGGCGGCCACCCCAACGACAGGATCGCCGAGCGGCTGGCGGTCAGCCCGCTCACCGTCAAGACCCATGTGAACCGGGCGATGGCGAAACTGGGCGCCCGGGACCGGGCCCAACTGGTGGTCATCGCCTATGAGTCGGGTCTGGTGCGTCCCCGCGCGGACTGACCCGGACGCGGGGACGGCGTACGGCGATGTACTCCACCTGCGGTATGCGCGGCATAAGAAAGCAGCCCGGCGGGCGACGTTTCGGCGGCGCGGAACGGAGATCGTAGGACTGGGCTGGAGGGGTGGTCCCCGATGTTCCCCCTCCCCGCCCTCTGCCGCGTACGCCACAGAAGAGAGACCCACCCATGTCCTGGCTGTCCAGATTCAGCCTCGCGCAAAGGGCCCTGATCGGGCTGATCTCGATCGTCGCGCTGGTCTTCGGCGCGATAGCGATCCCGCAGCTCAAGCAGCAGCTGCTGCCGACCATCGAACTGCCGATGGTCTCGGTGCTGGCGCCCTATCAGGGTGCGTCTCCCGATGTGGTCGAGAAGCAGGTCGTCGAACCGCTGGAGAACTCCCTCAAGGCCGTCGACGGCGTCGAGTCCGTCACCTCCACCGCCAGCGAGGGCAACGCCCTCATCATGGCGACCTTCGACTTCGGCGACGAGGGCACCAAGCAGCTCGTCGCGGACATCCAGCAGGCGGTGAACCGGGCCCGCGCCCAGCTGCCCTCCGAGGTCGACCCGCAGGTCATCGCCGGCTCCACGGACGACATCCCGACCGTGGTCCTCGCCGTCACCTCCGACAAGGACCAGCAGACGCTGGCCGATCAGCTCGACCGCACGGTCGTCCCGGCCCTCCAGGACATCGAGGGCGTCGGCCAGGTCACCGTGGACGGCGTCCAGGACCTCCAGGTCTCCGTCGTCCCCGACGACAGGAAGCTCGCCGCGGCGGGCCTGAACGCGGGCACGCTCGCCCAGGCCCTCCAGTCGGGCGGCGCCACCGTCCCGGCCGGCTCCTTCTCCGAGTCCGGCAAGAGCCGCACCATCCAGGTCGGCGGCCCCTACACCTCCCTGAAGCAGATCGAGGACCTCCAGGTCGTCGCCAAGGACCCGGCGGGCGGCGCGGACGGGCCGGGCAAGCCGGTGCGCCTCGGTGACGTGGCCGAGGTCGAGCAGGAGCCGTCCACGGCGGTCTCCATCACCCGCACCAACGGGAAGCCGAGCCTCGCCGTGATGGCGACGATGGACAAGGACGGCAGCGCCGTCGCCATCTCGGACGCCGTCAAGGACAGGCTCCCCGACCTCCGCAAGGACCTCGGCGCCGACGCCGAACTGACGGTCGTCTCCGACCAGGGTCCCGCCGTCTCCAAGTCGATCTCGGGTCTGACCACGGAGGGCACGCTCGGCCTGGTCTTCGCGGTCGTCGTGATCCTGGTCTTCCTCGCCTCGATCCGCTCGACGCTGGTCACCGCGGTCTCCATCCCGCTCTCGATCGTCCTCGCGCTGATCGTGCTCTGGACCCGCGACCTGTCGCTCAACATGCTCACCCTCGGCGCGCTCACCATCGCCATCGGCCGGGTCGTCGACGACTCGATCGTGGTCCTGGAGAACATCAAGCGTCACCTCGGCTACGGCGAGGAGCGCCACGCGGCGATCATCAACGCGGTCAAGGAGGTCGCCGGAGCGGTCACCTCCGCGACCCTGACCACCGTCGCGGTCTTCCTGCCCATCGGTCTGGTCGGCGGCATGGTCGGCCAGCTCTTCGGCTCGTTCTCGCTGACCATCACCGCGGCGCTGCTGGCCTCCCTGCTGGTCTCGCTCACCGTGGTGCCGGTCCTGTCGTTCTGGTTCCTTCGCGCGCCCAAGGGCACCCCCGAGGACGCGGCGGAGGCCCGGCGCCTGGCCGAGGAGAAGGAAGCGGCCAGCAGGCTCCAGCGGATCTACGTCCCGGTCCTGCGCTTCGCGACCCGCCGCCGGATCACCAGCCTCGTCATCGCCGTCGCCGTGCTGCTGGGCACCTTCGGCATGGTCCCGCTGCTGAAGACGAACTTCTTCGACGCCGGTGAGCAGGAGGTCCTGACCGTCAAGCAGGAACTCGCCCCCGGCACCAGTCTGGAAGCCGCCGACGAGGCCGCCCGCAAGGTCGAGAAGGTCCTGACCGAGGACAAGGGCGTCAAGGACTACCAGGTCACCGTCGGCTCCTCCGGCTTCATGGCCGCCTTCGGCGGCGGCACCGGCTCCAATCAGGCCTCCTACCAGGTCACCCTGAAGGACGCCGCGGACTACGAGCACGCTCAGGACCGCATCGACGAGGCCCTCGGCAAGCTCGACGGCATCGGCGACACCACCATCGCCGCGGGCGACGGCTTCGGCTCCCAGGATCTGAGCGTCGTGGTCAAGGCCGCCGACGGCGACGTCCTGAAGAAGGCGTCCGAGGCGGTCCGCGACGAGGTCGCCACCCTCAAGGACGTCACCGACGTCCAGAGCGACCTGGCGCAGAGCGTCCCGCGCATCTCGGTCACCGCCAACGACAAGGCGGCCGCCGCCGGATTCGACTCCGCCGCCCTCGGCGGAATCGTCGCCGGAGCCGTCCGCGGCACGCCCGCCGGCTCCGCGACGCTGGACGACACCGAGCGCGACATCGTCATCCGGTCCTCGAAGCCGGCCACCACCGTGGCCGAGCTGAAGGCCCTGCCGCTCGGACCCGTCAAGCTCGGTGACATCGCCGACGTGAAGGTCGTCCCCGGCCCGGTCTCGATGACCCGGATCGACGGACAGCGCTCCGCGACGGTCACCGCCAAGCCCGTCGGCGACAACACCGGCGCGGTCAGCACCGATCTCGCCAAGAAGATCGACGCCCTGGACCTGCCGGAGGGCGCCACCGCCACCATCGGCGGCGTCACCGAGGACCAGAACGAGGCCTTCGCCCAGCTCGGCCTCGCCATGCTGGCGGCCATCGCGATCGTCTTCATGCTGCTGGTGGCGACGTTCCGGTCGCTCGTCCAGCCGCTGATCCTGCTGGTCTCCGTGCCGTTCGCGGCGACCGGCGCGCTGGCCCTCCTGCTCATCACGGGCACCCCGCTGGGCGTCCCCGCGATGATCGGCATGCTGATGCTCATCGGCATCGTGGTCACCAACGCGATCGTGCTGATCGACCTGATCAACCAGTACCGGGCCCAGGGCCTCGGGATCATGGAAGCGGTCATCGAGGGCGGCCGCCACCGCTTCCGCCCGATCCTCATGACGGCGCTCGCGACCATCTTCGCCCTGCTCCCGATGGCGCTCGGCGTCACCGGCGAGGGCGGCTTCATCGCGCAGCCGCTGGGCGTCGTGGTGATCGGCGGTCTGATCAGCTCCACGCTGCTGACCCTGTTGCTCGTGCCGACGCTGTACGCGATGGTCGAGCTGCGCAAGGAGCGCCGCGCCAAGAAGAAGGCCGCCAGGCGCGCGGCCAGGGCGGGCGGCCCGGACCGGCCGGAGCCGGAGAAGGTCCACGAGACCGAGCCCGCGCAGGCCTGACCAGAAAGAGACAGGGGCCTGTCCCACGCACTCGCGTGGGGCAGGCCCCTTCCGCGTACGGCGAGCGCTCACGTGCGTACGGCGGTTTCAGGAGCCCTCAGACGTCCCCGCCCAGCGCCCGGACGATCCGGTGCCCCATCTCCTCGCGCTGTTCGGGGAGCCGGGCCCGGGTCTCCTCGGGGCCCTGTGGAGGAGCGCGGCGAGGTCGTCCGGCTCGAAGCCCTCGGTGGTCCCGCGAGGACCAGGGCAGCAGGAAGGCGCTCCGCTCCACGGCCAGGCACCGGGCGGCCGAGGGACCGGACTCCTCGAACTCCTTGACGGTCTCGTCGAACTCCTCGATCGCCGTCGCGTGTTCGCCGGTACGGGCGAGAGCCCGGCCCAGGTCGTCCACGGCGGGGACGAGAGCGGAGAGCAGGGCTGCCGGGGTCTCCAGCGCCAGGGACCGGTGGAGGGCCACCGCCTCCCGGAACGCCTCCACCGCCCCCTCGTCGTCGCCGCACCGCTCCAGGTGCGTGCCGAGCACCTGGAGGGCGCGGGCCAGCTCGGGCAGCAGGTCGTCCCCCCGGTCGCGCAGGAGCTCGACCGCCTCCCGCGCCGGGGACAGGGCGGCCCGGCCGAGGGGCGCATCCCGGCCACGGCTCCCGGTGCACGCGAAAGCCCCGGCACGCCGACCAGCGGCATACCGGGGCTTCCGAGGGTTTCCGGCGGGGGCCGGTGTCCCGTTACGGCAGTGCCAGCATCCGCTCCAGCGCGAGCTTGGCGTATTTCTCCGTCTCCGGGTCGACCTCGATCCGGTTGACCAGCTTGCCGTCGGCCAGCGACTCCAGGGTCCAGACCAGGTGCGGCAGGTCGATGCGGTTCATCGTCGAGCAGAAGCAGACCGTCTTGTCGAGGAAGACGATCTCCTTGTCCTCGTCGGCGAAACGGTTCGCCAGGCGGCGTACCAGATTCAGCTCCGTACCGATGGCCCACTTCGAGCCGCGCGGGGCCGCCTCCAGGGCCTTGATGATGTACTCCGTCGAGCCCACGTAGTCCGCGGCGGCGACGACCTCGTGCTTGCACTCCGGGTGCACCAGCACGTTGACGCCGGGGATCCGGGCGCGCACGTCCTCGACCGACTCGACCGAGAAGCGGCCGTGGACCGAGCAGTGGCCGCGCCACAGGATCATCTTCGCGTCCCGCAGCTGCTCGGCGGTGAGGCCGCCGTTCGGCTTGTGCGGGTTGTAGACGACGCAGTCGGTGAGGCTCATCCCCATGTCCCGCACGGCCGTGTTGCGGCCCAGGTGCTGGTCGGGGAGGAAGAGGATCTTCTCGCCCTGCTCGAAGGCCCACTCCAGGGCGCGTTTCGCGTTCGAGGAGGTGCAGATCGTGCCGCCGTGCCTGCCGGTGAAGGCCTTGATGTCGGCGGAGGAGTTCATGTACGAGACGGGTACCACCTGGTCGGCGACCCCGGCCTCCGTCAGCACGTCCCAGCACTCGGCGACCTGCTCGGCGGTGGCCATGTCGGCCATCGAGCAGCCGGCCGCCAGGTCGGGCAGCACGACCGCCTGGGCGTCGGTGGTCAGGATGTCCGCGGACTCGGCCATGAAGTGGACACCGCAGAAGACGATGTACTCCGCCTCCGGGCGCGCGGCGGCGTCGCGGGCCAGCTTGAACGAGTCGCCGGTGACGTCCGCGAACTGGATGACCTCGTCGCGCTGGTAGTGGTGGCCGAGGACGAACACCTTGTCCCCGAGCCTCTCCTTCGCGGCACGGGCGCGCTCCACCAGGTCCGGGTCGGACGGGGAGGGGAGGTCGCCGGGGCATTCGACGCCGCGCTCGCTCCTCGGGTCGGCCTCGCGGCCGAGCAGCAGCAGCGCGAGGGGTGTGGGAGTTACGTCCAGGGGCTGGGCCGTGGTCACGTCACGCACCCTTTCTTCTCTGCGTTCTGCTCTGCGACTTCGGCGAACGCGCCTTTTCGTCTATTTGACGCTATCTATGATAGCCGCTTCGTGTCACTTTGACGATGCCGATAGCGTCGATGTGACGCATCCCCCGGGCGAGCGGGTGTGCGAGCATGAAAAGGAACAGACACGCGCTTGGCCCGGAATGATTCCGGGGCTGAGACGGTTGAACCGTCGGCAAGCAGTCCGTACAACCCGGGAGAGAAGCAGATGTCCGTATCGGACGAGACCACCACCGTGAGCGACGGCATCCTCCTGTCCGACGCCGCCGCAGCCAAGGTCAAGGCCCTGCTGGAGCAGGAAGGCCGCGAGGACCTGGCGCTGCGCGTCGCCGTTCAGCCCGGCGGCTGCTCGGGCCTGCGCTACCAGCTCTTCTTCGACGAGCGCTCGCTCGACGGCGATGTGGTGAAGGACTTCGACGGCGTCAAGGTCGTCACCGACCGGATGAGCGCCCCGTACCTGGGCGGCGCCTCCATCGACTTCGTCGACACCATCGAGAAGCAGGGCTTCACGATCGACAACCCCAACGCCACCGGCTCCTGCGCCTGCGGCGACTCGTTCAGCTAAGACCTGCGAGCGGGAGACACACGGCATACGTAAGGCGGCCCCGGGAATCACTCCCGGGGCCGCCTCCGTACGTCCCGCGCCGACGTCCGCGTCAGCCGCGCGGCACCGCGCCGCCCGAGGCCGCGTCGATCACCGTACGGTCGCCCAGCGGCTTCTCCAGCGTCACCGTCCGGGTCAGCTCCTTGGCGATCATGATGCAGGCCTTCTTGCCCTCCTGCGGCTTCTCCGTCACCGTGACGCGCACCTGGCCCGCGCTCTCCTGGGCGCTCGCCGTGTACGTGCTGCACACCCCGCCCCAGAAGGTCACCTCAAGGGTCCGCCCGTCCGCTCCGTACGAGGTCACCTTCCGGTCCCCGGAGGGCGTCGTCGGGGCGTCCGGCTTCTCGATGAACTTCGGGTCCACCGCCACCTGTGTGACCGTGTTCTCCGGGCCGCCGGGGGCCTGGCGGACCGTGAAGAGCCAGGACGGCACCAGCGTCTGCCGGCCGTCCACGTAGTTCAGCGCGAGACCGAACACCGCGTCCTCGACCGTCTGCGTCACCGGCGCCCGCTTGCCGTTCGACGGCACGCACTGCGGATCGGCGGGAGGCTTCGGCTCGCCCTCCAGCGGTACGGGAGTGGCGCAGCCGCCGATGTCCCGGCCGCCGTCGCCCCTGCCCCGGCTCGCGTCGTTCAGCTGCTTCAGCGCCTCGTCCGCGCCGACCGCCGGGTAGGTGGCGCCCTTCTCCAGCGCCTTCAGGTGCCCGCTGCCGCCGGTCACCTTGCCGTCCGGGCCCACCTGGACCCCGGTCGACCAGCCGTACGTCGGGAGCCCGTCGACCTTCGGATCGGCGTTCACCACGCGGACGTCGCCCATCAGCTGGCCCGCGTTCAGCGCCGCGTCGTCCTGGCCCGCCGCCTTGAGCACCGGGGCCGCGGCCGCCTTCGCCGCCTTCTCGCTCACCGGGTCGCCGCCGGGCTCCGAGGCGCCGTTCGCGCACATCGTGCCCGGCTCACAGGGCTTGGACGGGGTGGTGCGGGCGAACGTCCAGGTGCCCGGGGCCTGCTTGGCCACCTTCAGGAGCGCGCCGGGGCCGTCGTCGTCGCCGACCACCCACGAGGTGCCCTCGGTGCGCGGCGTGCCCGGGATGCCCAGCGCCTTCGCCAGCCGGGCGACATCGGCCGACGCCACCGTGCCCTTGGCGTGGTGGACGGCCGCCTCGTCCGGACCGTCGGGGAGTTCGCCCGCGGCCCGGTAGATCACCGGCGGGCCGCCCGGATCCGGTTCACCCGGGGCGATGCCGGCGGGCGGGGAGTCCGAGGCGGAGGACGGGGAGCCCGGTCCGTCCGCCGCGGCGTCCAGGGCCAGCATGGGGGCCTGCTTCTTCGCCGCCGCGGCGCTGTCGGCCCCGCCGCCGTCGCCCGAGGCGGTCGAGGCCCAGTACGCCCCGCCGCCTCCTGCCAGCAGCACGGCCGCGGCCACCGAGGCCACCGCGAGCGGCGGACGCCGCCGCCGGGGGCCGGTCACGTCGTTGTCGGGTCGCTCGGTGCTCACCGGATCGCTCCTTCGCCTGCGTTGCCGTCGCGGCGCCTACCGCGTGCCCCCGGACGGGGTCACCGGTGGGACGGAGCCGAGGAGCGTACGGTTCCACCGGCCGGGGGAGGCCCGGACGCGGGCGCCGCACGATTCGCGCCGGAACTGGCGCGGAAAGGCCGAAAGGCGACGTCGCGAGGTCAGGCCCCCCCGGTCCTCGCCGGTCCTCAGTCCCCGTACTCGGACATCGCGTCGATCAGCCGCGCCGACGAGGGGGGCACCGTCACCCCGCTGATCAGGGACGGCTTCACCGGGACCGGGGCGCTCTTCACCGGCGCCCTCCAGTGCGGAGCCATCCGCGCGCAGTCACCGCGCAGTGCGGCCAGGCTCAGTTCCGACTCGGGCAATGCGGTGTGCTTCGACATATCCGCACCGTAACCACGGTCGAGCTCAGGTAGAAAGCCCTACTATCGGGTAGTTTTCCCTTTTTCTGGAGGTCCGGTCACCCGGTAGCGTGAACTGTCACGTCGTCCCGGAGGGCGCACTCACGGCCCTTCGCCTTCCGCAGGAGCAGTCTCCCCGTGCGTATTGCAGTCACCGGCTCGATCGCCACCGACCACCTCATGACCTTCCCCGGCCGCTTCGCCGACCAGCTGGTCGCGGATCAGCTGCACACGGTCTCCCTCTCCTTCCTGGTCGACAACCTCGACGTCCGCCGCGGCGGTGTCGCCGCCAACATCTGCTTCGGGATGGGCCTGCTCGGCACGAAGCCGATCCTGGTGGGCGCCGCCGGGGCCGACTTCGACGAGTACCGCGCCTGGCTCGACCGGCACGGCGTCGAGACCGGTTCGGTCCGTATCTCCGAGGTCCTGCACACCGCCCGCTTCGTCTGCACCACCGACGCCGACCACAACCAGATCGGCTCCTTCTACACCGGCGCGATGAGCGAGGCCCGCCTCATCGAGCTGAAGAGCGTCGCCGACCGCGTCGGCGGCCTCGACCTCGTCTCCATCGGCGCCGACGACCCCGAGGCGATGCTCCGCCACACCGAGGAGTGCCGCTCCCGGAACATCCCGTTCGCCGCCGACTTCTCCCAGCAGATCGCGCGGATGGACGGCGAGGAGATCCGCATCCTCCTCGACGGCGCCACCTACCTCTTCTCCAACGAGTACGAGAAGGGGCTCATCGAGTCCAAGACCGGCTGGAGCGACGAGGAGATCCTCTCCAAGGTCGGCCACCGCGTCACCACCCTCGGCGCCCGCGGTGTCCGGATCGAGCGGGCCGGCGAGCCGGTCATCGAGGTCGGCTGCCCCGAGGAGGACACCAAGGCCGACCCCACCGGCGTCGGCGACGCCTTCCGCGCCGGTTTCCTCTCCGGTCTCGCCTGGGGCGTCGGCCTGGAGCGGGCCGCCCAGGTCGGCTGCATGCTCGCCACCCTGGTCATCGAGACGGTCGGCACCCAGGAGTACACCCTGCGCCGCACCCACTTCATGGACCGCTTCACCAAGGCTTACGGCCACGAGGCCGCCGCCGAGGTCCAGCAGCACCTGGCGTGAACGGCGCCTTCTGACTCAGCCGAGCCGGCGGACCACATAGGCCGAACCCCGGTCCGCCGGCTCCTCGCCCACGTACTCCTGACCGCGCATCTCGCACCAGGCCGGGATGTCCAGGCGCGCCGCCTCGTCGTCGGCGAGCACCGTCACCGTGGCGCCCACCGCTACCTCCTCGATCACCTTTGCGAGTTCGATCACCGGGATCGGGCAGCGGCGGCCCAGCGCGTCGACCACCAGGGACGCGGCGGGCGCGGGGGAGGGGGGCGCGGACGCGGACACCGGCGCCCCGAACCGCTCCCGCACCTCCGCGACCACCCCGGGCAGCACCTCCAGGAAACGGTCCACGTCCGCCCCGGCCGTGCCCGGCGGCAGCGACACCCGGACATTCCCCTCCGAGAGCACCCCCATCGCCCTGAGCACATGGCTCGGCGTCAGCGTGCTGCTCGTGCAGGACGAACCGGACGATACGGAGAACTCCCTCCGGTCCAGCTCGTGCAGCAGGGTCTCCCCGTCGACATAGAGACAGGAGAAGGTGACCAGATGCGGCAGCCGCCGCACCGGATCGCCCACCACCTCCACATCGGGCACCCGCTCGGCCACCACGCTCCGGATCCGGTCCACCAGGGCCCGCAACCGCACCGCCTCCGCCGCCGCCTCGCCCCGTACCGCGCGCAGCGAGGCCGCCGCCGCCACGATCGCCGGCAGGTTCTCGAACCCCGGCGACCGCCCCGACTCCCGTTCCCCGGCCGGTCCTTGCGGCGAGAAGCGGGTCCCCTTGCGGACCGCGAGCAGCCCGACCCCGGCCGGCCCGCCCCACTTGTGCGCGCTCGCCGTCAGCAGCGACCACCCCGCCGGGACCGGCCCCCAGCCGAGCGACTGGGCCGCGTCCACCAGCAGCGGCACCCCGGCCTGGGCGCAGAGCGCGGCGACCTCGGCCACCGGCTGCTCGGTGCCCACCTCGTGGTTGGCCGACTGGAGACAGGCCAGCGCGGTGTCCGCCCGCAGCGCCGCGCCGTAGGCCGCCGGGTCCACCGCCCCGAACCGGTCCACCGGCACCTCGGTGCACGAACCGCCCGTCGCCTCGTGGGCCGCCGCCGAATGGAGCACCGACGAGTGTTCGACCGCCGAGTGGGCCAGATGGCGGCCGACACGCCGACGGCCCGAAAGAGCCCCGGCAATTCCCGCGTGCACCGCCGTGGTCCCGGACGAGGTGAAGACCAGCTCGTCGGGGCGGCACCCGACGGCCTCCGCGGCCGCCTCCCGGGCCGCGTCCAGGAGCAGCCGGGCCCGCCGCCCCTCCCGGTACAGACGGGCGGGATCGGCCCAGCCCTCGTCGAGCGCGGCAAGCAGGGCCTGGCGTGCGACGGGGTGCAGGGGGGCGGCGGAGGCGGCATCGAAGTAGGGCACCCCGCCACGCTAGCCCGCACCCGGCGCCACCTCGCCGGGGGCCGCTCCTCCCGGACGGTCGAATGGGCGTCAGACGGGGTCCGGAGGCCCACATTCCACCCCAAGGGGGTGTCGGGCGGCGCGTTGGGCACCCTCCCCGCGCGACCCCAAATAGCGTCCAGTAGGGTTTGGTCCGCATAAACATCCAAACCCCTGCCCGCGTCAGGGCCGGCGACCGACCAGAGACATACGGGCGCGCCGACCGTGCGGGCGAGACTCTCGGGAAGGCGCTACGTGAGTCCCAACGGCTCCGACCGCTCGTCGCGGCGCCCGATGCGGCGGAAGCTGCCGCAGGTGCTGACTGCGGGCCTGGTCCTGGCGACGGCCTCCGGTTGTTCATACAACTGGGAGGATTTTCCCCGCCTCGGTATGCCCACCCCGGTAACGGAAGAGGCCCCTCGGATCCTCTCCCTCTGGCAAGGCTCGTGGGCGGCAGCGCTCGTCACGGGTGTCCTTGTCTGGGGGCTGATCCTCTGGAGCGTCTTCTTCCACCGGCGTAGCCGGACCAAGGTGGAGGTACCTCCGCAGACCAGGTACAACATGCCCATCGAGGCGTTGTACACAGTGGTTCCCCTCATCATCGTCTCGGTGCTCTTCTACTTCACCGCGCGTGATGAGTCGAAGCTCCTCGAGCTCTCCGACAAGCCGGCCCACACGATCAACGTGGTCGGCTTCCAGTGGAGCTGGGGCTTCAACTACATCGAGAAGGTGGATGGCCAGCCCGCAGCGGGCCCCGAGGTCCCCAAGGAGCTCAACGCCATCCCCGACAAGTACCAGAAGGACTTCCCCGAGGGGCCGGCGGCGTCTACGACGTGGGCATCCCCGGGACCCGCAACCCGCAGAACGGCAACCCGGGTCCGACCCTGTGGCTGCCGAAGGGGGAGAAGGTCCGCTTCGTCCTCACTTCGCGTGACGTCATCCACTCCTTCTGGGTGGTGCCGTTCCTCATGAAGCAGGACGTCATTCCGGGCCACACCAACGTGTTCGAGGTGACCCCCAACCGCGAGGGCACCTTCATGGGCAAGTGTGCCGAGCTCTGCGGCGTCGACCACTCCCGGATGCTCTTCAACGTCAAGGTCGTCTCCCCGGAGCGTTACCAGCAGCACCTCAAGGAGCTGGCTGAGAAGGGTCAGACGGGCTACGTGCCGGCAGGGATCGCGCAGACGGACCCGGCCAGGAATGCGGAGAAGAACCAACTGTGAGCATCCTCAACGAACCTCAGGGTGCCGCTCCGGCAGACGACTCGTACGAGGACGAACTGCCCGTGCGGCGCAAGCAGCCCGGAAACGTCGTCGTCAAGTGGATGACCACCACTGACCACAAGACGATCGGCACGCTCTACCTGGTCACCTCGTTCGCGTTCTTCTGCATCGGCGGACTCATGGCGCTCTTCATGCGCGCCGAGCTGGCCCGTCCGGGCACGCAGATCATGTCGAACGAGCAGTTCAACCAGGCGTTCACGATGCACGGCACGATCATGCTGCTGATGTTCGCGACGCCGCTGTTCGCCGGATTCGCCAACTGGATCATGCCGCTGCAGATCGGTGCGCCCGATGTGGCGTTCCCGCGGCTGAACATGTTCGCGTACTGGCTCTACCTCTTCGGCTCGCTCATCGCGGTGGCCGGGTTCCTCACCCCGCAGGGGGCGGCCGACTTCGGCTGGTTCGCCTACGCGCCGCTCAACGACGCGGTCCGCTCGCCGGGCATCGGCGCCGACATGTGGATCATGGGTCTGGCCTTCTCCGGCTTCGGCACGATCCTCGGCTCGGTCAACTTCATCACCACGATCATCTGCATGCGCGCCCCCGGCATGACGATGTTCCGCATGCCGATCTTCACCTGGAACGTCCTGCTGACCGGTGTTCTGGTCCTGCTGGCCTTCCCGGTTCTGGCCGCCGCGCTCTTCGCGCTGGAGGCGGACCGTAAATTCGGTGCGCATATCTTCGACTCCGCCAATGGCGGCGCATTGCTCTGGCAACACCTCTTCTGGTTCTTCGGACACCCAGAGGTGTACATCATCGCGTTGCCCTTCTTCGGAATCATTTCCGAGGTCATCCCGGTCTTCAGCCGCAAGCCGATGTTCGGCTACATCGGTCTGATCGCCGCGACGATCGCCATCGCCGGCCTTTCCGTGACGGTGTGGGCGCACCACATGTACGTCACCGGCGGTGTGCTGTTGCCGTTCTTCTCCTTCATGACGTTCCTCATCGCCGTACCAACGGGTGTGAAGTTCTTCAACTGGATCGGCACGATGTGGAAGGGGTCGTTGTCCTTCGAGACACCGATGCTCTGGGCCGTCGGCTTCCTGATCACCTTCACCTTCGGTGGTCTGACCGGCGTCATCCTCGCCTCGCCCCCGATGGACTTCCACGTCTCCGACTCGTACTTCGTCGTCGCGCACTTCCACTACGTCATCTTCGGCACCGTGGTCTTCGCGATGTTCTCCGGATTCCACTTCTGGTGGCCGAAGTTCACCGGCAAGATGCTGGACGAGCGGCTCGGCAAGATCACGTTCTGGACGCTGTTCGTGGGCTTCCACGGCACGTTCCTGGTGCAGCACTGGCTCGGTGCCGAGGGCATGCCGCGGCGTTACGCGGACTACCTCGACGCCGACGGCTTCACCGCTCTGAACACGATCTCGACGATCTCCTCGTTCCTGCTCGGCCTGTCGATGCTTCCGTTCTTCTACAACGTCTGGAAGACCGCGAAGTACGGCAAGAAGATCGAGGTCGACGACCCGTGGGGTTACGGCCGTTCGCTGGAGTGGGCGACCTCCTGCCCGCCGCCGCGGCACAACTTCCTCACCCTGCCGCGGATCCGTTCCGAATCCCCGGCGTTCGACCTGCACCACCCGGAGATCACCGCGCTGGAGCAGCTCGGCCATGACTCCGAGTCGGACAAGGCTCTGGCCGGCGGCAAGGAGGCAGGCAAGTGAAGATCCAGGGACAGATGTTCATCTGGCTGAGCGTCTTCATCCTCGGCATGGCCGTCGTGTACGGCGTGTGGTCGAAGGAGCCGGTCGGCACCACGGCCCTCTTCCTGGCCTTCGGCCTGGCCATCATGATCGGCTTCTACCTGGCCTTCACGGCCAACCGGGTCGACGCGATGGCCCAGGACAACAAGGAAGCCGATGTCGCCGACGAGGCGGGCGAGCTGGGGTTCTTCTCCCCGCACAGCTGGCAGCCGCTCTCCCTGGCGGTCGGCGGGGCCTTCGCCTTCATGGGCGTCGTCTTCGGCTGGTGGCTGCTCTACTTCTCCGCCCCCCTGCTCCTGATCGGCCTCTTCGGCTGGGTCTTCGAGTACTACCGGGGCGAGAACCGCACCCAGTGACACCGCGCCCCGTGCCACCGCCCGCGCGGTGACACCCGCTACACCACGAAAGGCCCGCGCCGCCGTAAGCGACGCGGGCCTTTCGCCCGTTTGCAGTCACTGAACGCGCTGGAACGGAGGAGTCTTCCTAGCGTGGAGCGCATGAACCACACGCCGCGCATCCGCACCGCAGTGAGCTGCACCCTCCTGGCCGTGACCCTCGCCGCGGGTGCGACCGCCTGTGGCTCGTCCGACGACCACCCGCTCTCCACGAAGCCTTACGACGCGGGCGACCAGATCTCCTTCAACGGCCCCTCCGACAAGGAGAAGGCCGACCCCGACAAGCCCCTGGAAGTCACCGTCAAGGGTGACGACGGGCGCATCACCGACGTCAGCGCCGTGGACACCGGCGGCCGCCACCTCGCGGGCGAGCTCTCCGCCGACGGCAGGCGGTGGCGCTCCACCGCCCCGCTCGCGGCCGGCACCGGATACACCGTCAGGGTCTCCACCGAGAACGCCGACGGCGCCCCAGGCGTCCGTACGCTCTCCTTCGACACCTCCTCGCCCAAGAAGTTGCTGAAGGTGGCCTTCGGCCCGGAGGCGGGCACCTACGGCGTCGGACAGCCCATCACGGCGGAACTCAGCGCTCCGATCACCGACAAGGCGTCCCGGGCCACCGTCGAGCGCGCCCTGAAGGTCCGTTCCACCCCGGCCACCACCGGCTCCTGGTACTGGGTCGACGACAAGAAGCTGCACTACCGTCCGAAGGAGTACTGGCCGGCGAACGCCACCATCGAGGTGCGCTCGAACCTGGCCGGCATCAAGGTGACCAACGCGCTCTACGGAGCCGAGGCCAAGCCCCTCGAGCTCACCACCGGCGACCGGATCGAGGCCATCACCGACGCGGCGAACCACAGCCTGACGGTGTACCGCAACGGAGAAGTGATCAATACCATTCCGGTCACCACCGGCAAGCCCGGATTCTCCACCCGCAACGGGGTCAAGGTGGTGCTCGCCAAGGAGCAGTTCGTACGGATGCGCGGCGAGTCCATCGGCATCGCCGCCGGCTCCTCGGAGTCGTACGACCTGCCGGTCTACTGGGCCACCCGGGTGACCTGGAGCGGCGAGTACGTCCACGCCGCCCCCTGGTCCACCGGCTCCCAGGGCAACGCCAACGTCAGCCACGGCTGCACCGGCATGAGCACCAGCAACGCCGAATGGTTCTTCGACACCGTTCGCGAGGGCGACATCGTCAAGGTCGTCGGCAGCCAGGGCGAGGACATGGACCCGTTCGGCAACGGGTTCGGCGACTGGAACCTCTCCTGGGAGAAGTGGCAGCAGGGCAGCGCGCTGCACGAAGGGGCGCCGGACAGCCCGCAGACGCTGCAGACCGCCCGGCTGCGGCCCCACGTCTGACCGGCAGGGCCCGCGAAGTGGCCGAGGAGCGCCCCCACGCCCTCCTACGGGGCCCGTGGGGGCTCCTTTGCGCCTCGGGCGGTCTCAGGCCTCCACGGCGAGCCGCTGCCGCAGCAGGGCCGCCAGGGCGTCGGCGAACTCGACCGGGTCCACGGGCAGCGTCACAGCGGCCTCCGCGCGGCTCCAGGTGGCCAGCCACGCGTCCTGCGGGCGGCCGATCAGCAGGAGGACCGGCGGGCAGTGGAAGATCTCGTCCTTGATCTGGCGGCAGACGCCCATGCCGCCGACGGGAGCAGTCTCCCCGTCCAGCACACACACGTCGATGCCGCCGCCGTCCAGGGCCTTCAGAACGGCCGGGAGCGTCGCGCACTCCAGGAACTCCACCGGTGGGACGTCCGCGGCAGGCCTGCGACCGGCTGCCAGCCTCACCTGCTCGCGGATGTTGGCGTCGTCGCTGTAGACCAGGACCGTGGCGGTCGCCTGCATTGTTCCTCCGTGACATCGACGTCGTCGGGGCTCTCGGGGCATGAACCGATGCGCGGATCGTACTCCGCCCGACCGGCCGTCAGCACCGGTAATGACGACGATCCGATGGGCCGTTCGGCGCAGGGCAGGACCCCTGCCGACGGTACGGACACACCGAACGGCACCCCCCGGGGTGAGGGCGGGATAAGCGACCGACATAATGTCGGTCGTGGCGACAGCAACGACAGTAGAAACCGGGCACGCGCACCCGTCGGTCAATCGGCCGAACCTCACCAGCGTCGGAACCATCATCTGGTTGAGTTCCGAGCTGATGTTCTTCGCGGCCCTCTTCGCGATGTACTTCACCCTGCGATCGGTGATGGGACCCGATTACTGGAAGGAGATGTCCGATCATCTGAACTTCCCGTTCTCGGCGACGAACACCACGATCCTGGTGCTCTCCTCACTCACCTGCCAGCTCGGCGTCTTCGCCGCCGAGCGGGGCGATGTGAAGAAGCTCCGCACCTGGTTCATCATCACGTTCGTGATGGGTGCGATCTTCATCGGCGGCCAGGTCCTGGAGTACACCGAGCTGGTCAAGGACGCGGGGCTCTCCCTCTCGTCCGACCCCTACGGCTCGGTGTTCTACCTGACCACCGGCTTCCACGGTCTGCACGTGACAGGCGGTCTCATCGCCTTCCTGCTGGTCCTCGGCAGAACGTACGCGGCCAAGAGGTTCACCCACGATCAGGCCACCGCCGCCATCGTCGTGTCCTACTACTGGCACTTCGTCGATGTCGTATGGATCGGCCTGTTCGCAACGATCTACATGATCAAGTAACCGGGCTCGCACCCGCCCACCATCGACGCAGAAGATCCTGACACCGGGGTAATCCGTGAAAAAGCTCTCCGCACGACGACGCCATCCGCTGGCGGCGGTCGTCGTACTACTCCTCGCGCTGGCGGCTACCGGGGGGCTGTACGCCGCGTTTGCGCCTGCGGGCAAGGCGCAGGCCGATGAAACCGCCCAGTCCCTCGCCATCGAAGAGGGCAAGAAGCTCTACGCCGTAGGCTGCGCCAGCTGCCACGGAACCGGCGGTCAGGGCACCACCGACGGGCCGTCCCTCGTGGGCGTGGGCTCCGCCGCCGTCGACTTCCAGGTCGGTACGGGCCGTATGCCCGCGCAGCAGCCGGGCGCCCAGGTACCGAAGAAGAAGGTCATCTACAGCCAGGCTGAGATCGACCAGCTCGCGGCGTACGTCGCGTCGCTCGGCGCCGGTCCGGTCACCCCGACCGACAAGCAGGTCGACCCGGCGGGCGCGGACGTCGCCAACGGCGGCGAGCTGTTCCGCACCAACTGCGCCCAGTGCCACAACTTCACCGGTAAGGGCGGAGCCCTGACGGAGGGCAAGTACGCACCGGACCTCGAAGGTGTGAGCCCGAAGCACATCTACGAGGCCATGCAGACCGGCCCGCAGAGCATGCCCTCCTTCCCCGACACGACGATGCCGGAGCAGGAGAAGAAGGACATCATCGCGTACATCGAGTCCGTGAACGGCGACGAGACGGCGAGCCCCGGCGGTCTGGCCCTCGGCGGCCTCGGTCCGGTCAGCGAAGGTCTGTTCGCCTGGGTCTTCGGACTCGGCGCGCTTGTCGCAGCCGCCGTTTGGGTCGCGGCCCACACCGCTAAGGCCAAGAAGTCATGAGTAGCCAACAGATTCCAGAAGACAGCCTGCCCGTGGTGCAGGAGACCGCGCACGGCGCGGTCGAGGGTACGGACGACCCGTTCGCCGACCCGGGGCTGCCGGCCCACAAGCCGCGCATCCAGGACCTGGACGAACGCGCAGCGAAGCGCTCGGAGCGCGCCGTCGCGCTCATGTTCACCCTCTCGATGCTGGCGACGGTGGGCTTCATCGCCTCCTACGTCATCTTCCCGGTGGACAAGATCGTCTACATCTGGCCCTTCGGCCATGTGAGCCCGCTCAACTTCTCCCTGGGTCTCACCCTGGGAGCGGCGCTCTTCTTCATCGGCGCGGGAGCCGTCCACTGGGCGCGCACCCTGATGTCCGACGTCGAGGTCGCCGCCGAGCGTCACCCGATCGAGGCAACGCCTGAGGTCAAGGCCCAGGTCATGGCCGACTTCAAGGCCGGTGCCGAGGAGTCCGCGATCGGCCGTCGCAAGCTGATCCGCAACACCATGTTCGGTGCGCTGGCCCTGGTGCCGCTCTCCGGTGTGGTCCTGCTGCGCGACCTCGGTCCGCTGCCGGAGAAGAAGCTCCGCACGACCCTGTGGGCGGAGGGCAAGCAGCTCATCAACATGAACACGATGAAGCCGCTGCGCCCCGAGCACATCACCGTCGGGTCGCTGGCCTTCGCCATGCCCGAGGGGCTCGACCCGGAGTCGCACGACTTCCAGACGCAGATGGGCAAGGCGGCCCTGATGATCGTCCGCATCGAGCCGGACGACATCAAGGACAAGCGCCAGCGGGACTGGGCCCACGAGGGCATCGTCGCGTTCTCCAAGATCTGCACCCACGTCGGCTGCCCGATCAGCCTGTACGAGCAGCAGACGCACCACGTGCTCTGCCCGTGCCACCAGTCCACCTTCGACCTCTCCGACGGCGCTCGCGTCATCTTCGGTCCGGCCGGCCACCCCCTTCCGCAGCTGCGGATCGGTGTCAACAGCGAGGGCAACCTCGAGGCGCTCGGCGACTTCGACGAGCCCGTCGGTGCTGCCTTCTGGGAGCGCGGATGAGTACTGCGACAAAGAACCCCTCCGCCGCCGAACCGGCGGGCGCACGCAAGGCTCCGGCCGGCGAGCGGGTGGCCGACTGGGCGGACGGCCGACTGGGCATCTACGGCCTGGCCAAGGCCAACATGCGCAAGATCTTCCCGGACCACTGGTCCTTCATGCTCGGTGAGGTCGCGCTCTACAGCTTCATCATCATCATCCTCACGGGTGTGTATCTGACGCTGTTCTTCCAGCCGAGCATGGGCGAGATCGTCTACCACGGTCCGTACGAGCCCATGCAGGGCATCCGGATGTCCGAGGCCTACGCCTCGACCCTGAAGATCAGCTTCGAGGTCCGCGGTGGTCTGCTCGTGCGGCAGATCCACCACTGGGCCGCGCTGATCTTCCTGGCCGCCATGTTCGTGCACATGATGCGCGTCTTCTTCACGGGCGCCTTCCGCAAGCCGCGCGAGATCAACTGGCTCTTCGGCTTCCTGCTGTTCGTGCTCGGCATGTTCACCGGGTTCACCGGCTACTCCCTCCCGGACGACCTGCTCTCCGGTACGGGTGTCCGCTTCACCCAGGGCGCGATCCTGTCCGTGCCGATCGTCGGTACGTACATCTCGATGTTCCTGTTCGGCGGCGAGTTCCCCGGCCACGACTTCGTGGCCCGGTTCTACTCGATCCACATCCTGCTGCTGCCGGGCATCATGCTCGGCCTGCTCGTGGCCCACCTGATCCTGGTCTTCTACCACAAGCACACGCAGTTCGCGGGTCCCGGCCGGACCAACAAGAACGTCGTCGGCATGCCGCTGCTGCCCGTGTACATGGCGAAGGCCGGAGGGTTCTTCTTCCTCGTCTTCGGCATCATCGCGATCATCTCGGCCATCGCGACGATCAACCCGATCTGGGCGCTCGGCCCGTACCGGGTCGACCAGGTGTCCACCGGCGCCCAGCCCGACTGGTACATGGGCTTCGCCGAGGGTCTGGTCCGAGTGATGCCGGGTTGGGAGATCAACCTGTGGGGCCACACGCTCGCCCTGGGCGTGTTCATCCCGCTGGTCGGCTTCGGCGTGGTCCTCACCTCGATCGCGGTGTACCCGTTCATCGAGTCCTGGATCACCGGCGACAAGCGCGAGCACCACATCCTGGACCGCCCGCGCAACGCCCCGACCCGTACGGGCTTCGGCGTCGCCTGGATCACGGCGTACTTCATCGGCCTCGTCGGCGGTGGAAACGACCTGTGGGCCACGCACTTCCACCTGTCGATCAACTCGATCACCTGGTTCGTCCGGATCTTCTTCTTCGTCGGACCGGTCATCGCGTTCATCGTCACCAAGCGGATCTGCCTCGGTCTCCAGCGCCGCGACAAGGAGAAGGTGCTGCACGGTCGCGAGACCGGCATCATCAAGCGCCTGCCGCACGGTGAGTTCGTGGAGATCCACGAGCCGCTCAGCCGGGAGCAGCTGCACACGCTCACGGCGCACGAGCAGTACAAGCCGCTCGAACTCGGCCCCGCGGTCGACGAGAACGGCGTCAAGCGCAAGATCTCCCCGGTCCAGAAGCTGCGCGCCAAGCTCAGCAAGGGCTACTTCGCCGACGGGAACCAGATCCCCAAGGCGACCGCCGAGGAGTACAAGGAGATCAGCGAGGGCCACGGCCACCACTGATCACCTGACCTGATCGCCACCGCGAGAGCCCCGTCCATTCGCTGGACGGGGCTCTTCGCGGTACCCGGGGCTGGATAGGGTGGAGCCCGATCCTTCTTACCGGCTGTGGACCCTGGAGCGGACCATGAACGTTGTGACCCCGAACGGCGGCGACAGCGTGGCGGACCGCTCCTGGCCCGGCCTCCTGAACCCCCTGCTGCGCGGCGAGAACCTCAGCTCCGAGGAGACCGCCTGGGCCATGGACCGCATCATGAGCGGCGAGGCCACCGACGCGCAGATCGCCGGGTTCGCCGTGGCGCTGCGGGCCAAGGGCGAGACCGTCGACGAGGTCACCGGCCTGGTCCGCGCGATGTACGCGCACGCCAACACCATCGAGGTGCCCGGCCGAACCGTCGACATCGTGGGCACCGGCGGCGACCTGGCCAAGACCGTCAACATCTCCACCATGTCCGCGATCGTCATCGCCGGCACCGGCGCCAAGGTCGTCAAGCACGGCAACCGGGCCGCGTCCTCCGCGAGCGGCTCCTCCGACGTCCTGGAGAAGCTCGGCGTCAACCTGGAGCTGACCCCGCGCCGGGTGGTCGAGGTCGCCGAGCAGGCGGGCATCACCTTCTGCTTCGCCGTGAAGTTCCACCCCGCCCTGCGGTACGCCGCCAAGGCACGCAAGGAGCTCGGCGCGCAGACCACGTTCAACATCCTGGGCCCCCTCACCAACCCGGCCCAGGTGCGCTCCCAGGCCGTCGGGGTCGCCGACGCCCGGATGGCGCCCATCGTCGCGGGCGTGCTGGCCGACCGGGGCAACTCCGCCCTCGTCTTCCGCGGCGACGACGGCCTCGACGAGCTGACCACCACCGCCACCTCCCGGGTCTGGGTGGTGCGCGACGGCGCGGTCCGCGAGGAGGCGTTCGACCCGCGCGACGTCGGGCTGCCCATCGTCCCCGTCGAAGCGCTGCGTGGCGCGGACGCCTCGTACAACGCCGATGTGGCCCGTCGCCTGCTGGACGGCGAGGAGGGCGCGGTGCGGGAAGCGGTGCTGCTCAACTCCGCGGCGGCCCTGGTCGCCCTGGACGCCGGCCCCGGCACGCTGACCGAGCAGCTCGCGGCGAAGATCGCGGTGGCGGCCGAGTCCATCGACTCCGGGGCGGCCAAGCGGGCGCTGGAGCGCTGGGTGGCGGCCAGCAACGCCTGAGGTCGACCCCCGACGCACACGGTGTGAGGCAGGGCGCAGTCCGGAATCCGGACTGCGCCCTTGCGCGTGTGCCTACGTATGGCAAGATGCTGCGCAGGTCATGAGTGACAGCGACTACGGCCCCGGCCCGCTGTCCGGCAACCCTCCGTCCGTGGCGGGGTGCCCCGGGTGAAGACCGGGCCGCAGGCAGCGAGGTCTGCGGCAAGCGCGGGCCCCTCGGCATCCAGCGGATGCCAGCCCCCGGGGTCCTGGTCCCTAGGGAGCCTCTTGTGAGCAAGCGAATGCGCTAGGGCCTGTCGCGCCACATTCCCGTCTGCCGGGCGACTCCTGGCCGCCCTTCGGGCGACGACGGGAAGGTGACGGCAGGCCCTAGGGCTCGTCCCAGGGCATCTTCGTGCCCTGAGCTGACCGCCCTTCTTCAGCGCACCCTTTTCCTTCCTTCTCCGCGCCGCCGTGTATCCGTCGACGCGTTGATCTCGCCTGCCTGTTACGGGAGTTCGCCATGTCTGTGTCCACCGCTGCCCTTGACCCGTCGGTTTGTGCCCCGCTGCCCGTTCTGGGCCGGGACGTCACCGTTCCGCTCGTCACGGGCGGTGAGGTCACCTACGCCGCGCTCGACTACGCCGCCAGCGCCCCCGCCCTCCAGCGGGTCTGGGACGACATCGCCGCGTACGCCCCGTACTACGGCAGTGTCCACCGCGGCGCCGGCTACCTCTCGCAGCTCTCCACCGACCTCTTCGAGAACAGCCGTCGCACCGTCGCCGAGTTCCTCGGCTGCCGTGCCGAGGACCAGGTGGTCTTCACCCGCTCCACCACCGACTCCCTCAACCTGCTGGCCGCCGCGCTCCCCGCGAACTGCCAGGTCTTCGTGTACGAGACCGAGCACCACGCGTCCCTGCTGCCCTGGCGGGACGCCCAGGTCACCTACCTCGACGCCCCCCGCACCCCGGGCCGGGCCGTCGAGAGCCTGGAGCGCGCGCTCGCCGACCGCGACCCCTACGGCCCCGCCCTCGTCTGCGTCACCGGCGCCTCCAACGTGACCGGCGAGCTGTGGCCCGTGCGGGAACTGGCCGCCACCGCCCACGCCCACGGCGCCCGCATCGTCCTGGACGCCGCGCAGCTGGCCCCGCACCACCCCGTCGACATCGCCGAACTGGACGTCGACTGGGTCGCGTTCTCCGGCCACAAGCTGTACGCGCCCTTCGGCTCCGGGGTCCTGGCCGGCCGCGCCGACTGGCTCCAGGCCGCCGACCCGTACCTCGCCGGCGGCGGCGCGTCCCGCAAGGTCGCCCGGCGCGCCGACGGCGGCGTGGACGTCGACTGGCACACCACGGCCGCCCGCCACGAGGCCGGTTCGCCCAACGTCATCGGCGTCTACTCCATCGCCTCCGCCTGCAAGGCCCTCACCGAGGCGGGCTTCGACAACCTGGTCGCCCGCGAGCAGGAGTTGGTGTCCCGGGTCCGCGAAGGGCTCGCCGAGGTCCCCGAGGTGCGGGTGCTCTCGCTGTTCGGCGACGACGCGCCCCGGGTCGGCGTCATCTCCTTCGTGGTGCGCGGCTGGAACAGCTCGCACTTCGCCGCCGCCCTCTCCGCCGAGTACGGCATCGGGGTGCGCGACGGTCTCTTCTGCGCCCACCCGCTCGTGCGCACCCTCCTCGGCAGTGACCCGCAGGAGCCGGGGGAGTGCGGCGCCCCCGAGGCCGAGCCGGGCGAGCGGTCGCTCAACGCCATCCGGGTCAGCTTCGGGGCCGGCACGCCCGACGAGCACATCGAGCGCTTCCTGCGCGCGGTGACCGAGCTGGTCCGCGAGGGCGCCCAGTGGAAGTACCGCACGGAGGACGGCCGCTGCGTCCCGGACCGGGGCGAGGCGGCGCAGGCCTGAGGCCTGAGAACACCTCGGCCGGGGACGGGAGCGCTGCCCGTCCCCGGCCGGCGTACGTCCGGAGTTACGCGTCGAGACCGATGGCGAACGCCGCTTCCAGGTCGTGCTGGGAGTACGTACGGAACGCCACATGGGTGTCCGTGCCCTCGACACCCGGGATCTTGCTGATCCGGCCGGGGATGACATCGGCGAGGTCGTCGTGGCGGGCGACCCGGACCATGGCGATGAGGTCGTAGGTGCCGGTGACGGAGAAGACCTCGCTGACACTGTCCAGCGCGGCGATGGCCTCGGCGATCTCCGGAATCCGGTCCACACTGGTCTTGATGAGCACGATCGCGGTGATCACGGCTGGCTGTCTCCCTCGGTGGCTGGAACCTTCACTCTAGCTCTCCGCCCATAGCCCACCCAGGCGCAGAGGAACCCCGCCGCGAACCCGGCCACATGCGCCAGATACGCCACGCCGGGCCCCGCCTCCGCCCCTTGCGCCGCCGCCCACTGGAGGACGAACCAGAAGATCAGCACGATCCAGGCGGGAAAGCGCAGAGGCAGGAAGAAGAGGAACGGGAACAGGCTGGTCACCCGGGCCTTGGGGAAGAGGTACAGGAAAGCGCCCAGCACCGCCGAGATCGCCCCCGACGCCCCGACCAGCGTCTGCTCGGAGTCCGCGTGCGCCGCCGCGTAGCAGACCAGCGCCACATAGCCGCAGCCCACGTAGAACAGCGCGAACCGCACCCGCCCCATGCGCTCCTCGGCCATCGCGCCGAACACGTACAGGAACAGCAGGTTCCCCAGCAGGTGCAGCCAGCTGCCGTGCACGAACAGCGCCGTGAACGGGGTGATCAGGGCGTGCGCGGAGCCCTCCCACAGTTCGGCGGGGATCACCCCCCACCGCTCGAAGTACGCGGCCTGCGCGGTGAGCAGCGCCTCCTCGCTCCGGTGGGCGGCGCCCCCGAACCCGGAGAGCGGGCTGATCAGGAAGACCACCCCGCAGACGCCGATCAGCCCGTACGTGACCGGGGCGCCGCTTCCCACCGCCGCGTCCCGGATCCTGCCGGCCGTGGTCCGCCAGTCGGCCTGCCGCCACTCGATCATGTACAGAGCATGACGTACCGGTCGAGAAGGGGACGGAGCGCCTCGCCGTGCCCATGCCTATACGCGAGGCCGTAGGGTTACGCCAGGACTTCCGCAGTTCGACGGCGCACCGCGAGATCCTTGACGTAGACAGGTGGAGTCGCGGCGGCGCGCCCGGCGCGGGCTCCCGGAGACGACGAAAGAGGACGCTAACGATGACGACGGTTCCCCTGCCGACGGACTCGACCCGCTGGCGCTGCACCCTGTGCGGCAACCTCACGCGCTTCGACGTGACCCGCTCCTCCAAGGTCGTGGAGTACGTGCACCTCGACCTGGCCGGTGAGTCGAGTGTCGAGGAGCGGGAGGTCGTCAGTGAGACCATCGAGTCGGTCCGCTGTCGTTGGTGCAACGCGGTGGACCAGATCGAACTGGTGGACAGGCCGGGTGCAGCTTCCTGAGGGAGCGCACCCTTCGACATATCTATGGGGTGACGGACGGTGGATCAGCCGACCAGCGGCGCCGGACCGGCCGGTGAGGCCGACGGCGGTGCAGAGGCGCTCGGCCGTCCGCTGCCCGAGGGTGTGCGACGGCGGGTGATCGCGCTGGTCTCGGACGCCTTCGGCGCCCTGACCGTCGCCGAACTGCCCGCCCAGCTACGGCAGTACGCCCGGTTCACCCCGACCCGGCGGGCGAAGTTCGCGGGGAACGCGATGGCCGCCGCGCTGGAGAGCGACGCCGTCTTCCGGCAGCGCATCGGTGAGCGGCTCGGCCAGTCCCAGCCCGAGCTGACCGGTGCGCTGGAGGCGGGCGCGCCGCCTGCCGCCGCCGACCCCCTCGACGTGGCCGCGGCCGCCTACGTGCTGCGCCCGGCCGGCTGGGTCAAGCTGGTCGAGTCGGCCGGTGAGGAGGTCCAGCGCGCCGACGCGGAACGGGCCGACGAGGAGACCCGTCGGGAACGCGACCAGCTGCGCGAGGAGCTGGAGCGGGCCCGCGCCCACACCCGTACCGAGACCGAGCGGCTGCGCACCGAGCTGGAGGCGGCCCGCAAGGAGTCCGAGTCGCTGCACCGCAAGCTGCGGAGCGCGCTCAGCGAGGTGAAGCGCGGCGAGGCGGCATTGCGCCGCAGCGCCGCCGAGACCGACACCGTACGGGCCGAGTCGGCCGCCCAGCTCTCCGCCGTGGAGAGCGAGTCGCGCCGGCTCAAAGCACGGTTGGGGGAGGCCGAGGCGGCCCTTGAGGCGAGCCGCCGGGCCGCCCGGGAGGGCCGCTCGGTGGAGGACATGCGGCTGCGGCTGCTCCTGGACACCGTGCTGGACGCGGCCTCGGGGCTCCGGCGGGAGCTGGCGCTTCCTCCGGCGACGACCCATCCCGCCGACACCGTGGACGCGCTGGAGCCGGGCCGGATGTCGCCCAAGGACATTGCCGCGCGCGCCCTTTCGGAGACCGATCCGGCGCTGCTGGACCAGTTGCTGGCCCTGCCGCAGGCGCATCTCATCGTGGACGGCTACAACGTCACCAAGACCGGCTATCCCCAGATGCCGCTGGAGAAGCAGCGGTTGCGGCTGCTGGGCGGGCTGTCGGTGCTCGCGGCCCAGACCGGCGCCGAGATGACCTGTGTCTTCGACGGGGCCGAACTGGCCGCCCCGGTGCTGCTGGCCCCGCCGCGCGGCGTACGGGTGCTGTTCAGCAAGCCGGGGGTCACGGCGGACGAGGTGATCCGTCAACTGGCCCGCGCGGAACCGCCGGGGCGGCCCGTGGTGGTCGTCTCCACCGACCGCGAGGTGGCGGACGGTGTGGCGAAGGCCGGGGCGCGGCCGGTCGCGTCCGTCTTGCTCCTCAAGCGCCTTTCGCGTGTCTAAAGGGGTTTGGGTGTCATGTGTGACATGCCGGATTTCTGGGAACGTACCGTCAAGTCGCCGCTACACGCGGTGGGGTGAGAGTAAAGAAGTGCCTGGTGTGACGAGAAAAATCCTGTGAGGATTTGAACTGATCACAAGATGGTCACTAGGGTCAGGCCTCGAACCTTCGCACGGTTGATCACCCATTGGGGGTGACGGCGAAGGAACCGCCGAGTCCGTCATGTGCACGGAGCCGGGGATTCTGTCCCCCACAAGCCCGGTAGGCGGCTCTGAGGAAGAAGGAGCTCGCCTTCGTGGCGTCCCACCGTCGTCCCAAGCAGCCGAGCCGCACCCGCGTGACCGTGCTCACCGCTACCGCCGCCGCGGCCGTGGCCCTCACCTCCCAGGCCGCCCACGCCGACCCCAAGCCGAGCAAGAGCGAGGTCAAGGCGAAGGTCGACAAGCTCTACCACGAGGCCGAGGCCGCCACCGAGAAGTACAACGGCGCCAAGGAGCAGCAGGACAACCTGAAGAAGGAAGTCGACGCGCTCCAGGACAAGGTCGCCCGCGGACAGGCCGAGCTCAACACGCTCCGCTCCGAGCTGGGTTCGATCGCCACCGCGCAGTACCGCTCCGGCGGCATCGACCCCTCGGTCGCCCTCTTCCTCGCCTCGGACCCGGACAGCTTCCTGGACCAGGCCTCCGCGCTCGACCAGCTGACGGTCAAGCAGACCGAGGCGCTGCAGAAGATCCAGTCCAAGCAGCGCACCCTCGCCCAGCAGCGCAAGGAAGCCCAGGACAAGCTCGGCGACCTCGCCGACGTCCGCAAGGCGCTCGGCGAGAACAAGAAGAAGTACCAGGGCAAGCTGGCCGACGCCCAGCGGCTCCTCAACACGCTGACGCAGGCCGAGCGGGCCAAGATGCAGCAGGACGAGCAGCGCGCCAGCCGCGCCGCCAGCGACCGGGTCGAACTCGGCAACGAGGCCCCCGCGTCCAACCGCGGCGCCGCCGCCCTGGCCGCCGCCGCCACGCAGATCGGCAAGCCGTACGTCTCCGGCGGCTCGGGCCCCAACTCCTACGACTGCTCCGGGCTGACCCAGTGGGCCTTCGCCCAGGCGAACGTCCACATCACCCGGACCACGTACACCCAGCAGAACGACGGCACCAGGATCGGCCGCAGCCAGCTCAAGCCGGGCGACCTGGTCTTCTTCAACGGCCTGTCGCACGTCGGCTTCTACGCCGGCAACAACCAGGTCCTGCACGCCCCGAAGCCGGGCACCGTCGTCCGCTACGAGTCGATGGACTACCTGGGCACCTTCCAGTTCGGCGTCCGCATCTGACCGGGCCGCGCCCCACAGCGCGCCACGGCACGCCCGAACGAGGGAATCGCCGCGCACCACGCTGACGCCCCCGCCCCGCCGGAGACCGAGGTCACCGGCGGGGCGGCGGCATGCGGGCCCCTCTTCCGACCGCGGCGCGGTCTTTGGCCGGCGGGTAGCGGTCCGATTACTGTCTGGCTGCTGCGCAGCTCCCGGACTCCGTCCGCCCGCCCGGGCGGCAGGGGCTGCGCACCACCGCGTCAGCGGAAGGGAGTGCGGCTACCAGTGGTGTCCCATCGCCGTTGCACACAGTCCGGCTTCACCAGAGGCGTCCGGGTCACGGTCGTCTCGGCGGCCGCCGCCACCGCGGCCGCCACCCTGACCGGGGCCCCGGCGAGCGCCGATCCGAAGGAGACCCGGGAGAGCGCCAAGGCCGCCGTCGACCGCCTCTACGAGGAGGCCGAGCGGGCCACCGAGCGGTTCAACGAGGCCGGGGAGCGCGTGAAGCTGCTGCGCGGTGTGGCGGACCGCGCCCAGGACGCCACGGCCCGGGGCCAGGAGCGCGTCAACGAGATGCGCAACGCGCTCGGCGCGATGGCCGGCGCCCAGTACCGCACCGGCTCCATCGACCCGTCGGTCGCCCTGCTGCTCTCGGCCGACCCGGACACCTACCTGGAGCAGGCCGCCGCCCTCGACCGGGCCGGCGCCCGCCAGGCGATGACCCTGGACAAACTGCGGCACGCGCAGCGGGGGCTCGCCCAGAACCGCGCCGAGACCACCCGCGCCCTGACCGACCTGGAGCGCAACCGGGCCGCCGTCAGCCGGCACAAGCGCGCCGTCGAGTCCAAGCTCCGCGAGGCCCGCCGGCTGCTCGCCTCGCTACCGCCCGAGGACCGCGCCTCCTTCGACCGGGCCTCCCGCTCCGGCCGCGAAGCACTGCCCGACCTCTCCGGCGTCGCCCCCGGCTCGGCCCGGGCCATGTCCGCCGTCGCCGCCGTCCACCAGGCGCTCGGGAAACCCTACGTCTGGGGCGCCAACGGGCCCTCCGGATTCGACTGTTCCGGCCTGATGCAGTGGGCCTACGCCCAGGCCGGGGTGAGCCTGCCCCGCACCTCCCAGGCCCAGCGCTACGCGGGCCGCATGGTGCCCCTCTCCCAGGCACAGCCCGGCGACCTCGTCGCCTACCGGGCGGACGCCAGCCACATCGGCATGTACGTCGGCAACGGCCAGGTCATCCACGCCCCCTACCCGGGCGCCGCGGTCCGCTACGATCCGGTCGGCATGATGCCCGTCTCCTCCGTCACCCGGATCTGACCGTACGATCGGCAGGGTGGCCGTACGAGAACGTGACGCGCGCGGGGGAGGCCCCCGGGGACGGCGGCGTGCGGCGGGCCTGCTGCTCGCCGCGCTCCTGACCGCGTCCGCCTGCACGGCCTCCACCGACCCGGACACCCTCCTCACCGCCGGGGCCCTCGACGCCACCCTGGAGCGCCGCGCCGCGGCCGTCCTCGCCCGCGATCCGGCGGGCTACCTCGACGGCCTCGCCCCGGACGCGGCGAAGCTGCGGGCCGCTCAGCGCACCGAGCTGGACCGGCTCGCCGACGTGCCGCTGAAGTCGTGGACGTACGACGTCAAGGACATCACCGAGCAGGACGGACAGTGGGCCACCGCCGAGGTGGAGCTGCGTTACCGGATCGAGGGCTACGACACCGCCCCGGTCGCCACCCGCCGCGTTCTGGAGCTGATGCGCGACGGCGACCGCTGGTACATCACCGCGGACCGGCCCGCCAAGGGCGCCTCCAGGCAGCTGTGGCAGCAGGGGGACGTGGACGTCGTCCAGGGCGCCCACAGCATCGTCCTGGGCGTCGGACGGGGCGAGGAGGAGCTGCGGCAGATCGCCGACGCCGTGGACCTCGCCGTGCCGGCCGTCTCGGACGCCTGGCCGCGCCCCTGGAACCGCCGGGTGGTGGTCCTCGTCCCGGACTCCGTCGAGTCCATGGCGGGGCTGCTCGGCTCGACCGAGGACAGCTACCGGGGCATCGCCGCCGTCACCACCGGCGAGGTGGGAGGCACCGGCGAACGCCCCGCCATCGCCGACCGGGTCATCGTCAACCCGCAGGCGTACGCGACCCTGGGCAGCTTCGGACAGCGGATCGTCCTGACCCATGAGACGACCCATGTCGCCACCCGGGCCAGCACCTCGACCGCCACGCCCGTCTGGCTCTCCGAGGGCTTCGCCGACTGGACCGCCTACCGGGGCGAGGACCGCGCCGCCGACACCATCGCCCCCGAACTGGCCGAGGCCGTCCGCGGCGGCCGGACCCCCGCCGAACTCCCCGCCGACCCGGACTTCGGCTTCGACGGCGACCCGGCGAAGCTCGCGGGGGCGTACGAGGGCGGCTGGCTGGCCTGCGAGCTGATCGCCGAGCGCTGGGGCAAGGAGAAGCTGATCGCCTTCTACGAGACCGTCGGCGCGCACGACGGGCGCGAGGGAGCGGTGGAGAAGGCCCTGGGGGCGGTGCTCGGCACCACCTCCGAGCAGTTCACCGCCGACTGGCGCGACTACCTCGCCACCCGGCTCGGCTGACCTTCGGCCGCGCCCGGGGAGGCCTCCGCACGCGGCCCCGCCGGCCTCCCCGGCACCGTCGACCGCCACAGCCGCCGCGCCGCGATCAGCGAGGCCGCCACCAGCAGCCCGTTCCGTACGACCAGGAGTGTCACGCCCCACGCGTCGCTCGCCACCACACTTGCGAAGCCGATCGGGAACTCCAGAAACGTCACCCCCGCCGCCACCAGCACCAGGACCGCGGGCAGGGCCATCGCCGTCCCCCGGAACGCCAGGCACACCGCGGCCAGACCGACCAGCCACACCACGTACTGCGGGCTGATCACCCGGCTGGTCACGGTGAACAGCAGCACCGCCGTGAACGCCGCCTCGGCCGGGGTGCGCACCGCGAAGAGGCGCGCCCGCAGCCGCCACAGCAGCAGCCAGCCCAGCGCCGGGACCGCGAGCCCCAGCGCCAGCGTCGACACCAGCTCCACGTGCGGCCCGACGAACTCCATCGAGCCGTAGCGCAGCTCCACCCGCCCAGCCCAGCCGAACTGCCGGGCGATGTGGAAGACCAGCGCCCCCAGCGACTCGACCTCGGTGCCCCGGTCCCGCTGGAAGGCCAGGAACGCGAACGCCCCGGGCATCCACAGCGCGAACGCCGCCGCGAGACCCGCCCCCGCCAGCGCGGCCGAGGACCACGCGGCGCGCGTCGGACGCCCCTTCCGCACCCCCGCCAGCACCAGCACCGGCCACCCCTTCAGCAGCGCGCCGAACGCGGCCAGCGCCCCCAGCGCCCGCGGCCTCCGCACCCCCGCCAGCAGCGCCGCCACCGCGACCGCCGTCACCATCAGGTCGTAGCGGGCGTAGACCGTCGGGCCCAGCAGCGGCACCCCCACGACCCACGCCCAGGCACCCGCCGCCCGCATCCCCGGCCGCCGCCCCGCGTACAGCAGCAGCCCCAGCACCAGCGCGTCGCAGACCAGCACCAGCACGAAGAACGCGGTCGCGTACTCCCAGGACGGCAGCAGGGCGGGGGAGAGGATCGCCAGGGCCGCCCCGGGCGGGTACTGCCAGGTGACGTCCTCCAGCGGGTACGTGCCGGTCAGCAGGACCTCGTACCAGCCCCGGTAGATCACCGAGACGTCCACCGTGACGTCCGGGCCGGCCACCGTGACCACCTTGAACACGCAGGCCAGCAGCCAGCCGCGGGTCAACGCCCAGACCGCGTACGGCCACGGTCCGGTGCCGGTGGGTGCTCGTCCCGTCGTCATCGCCGCCCTCGTCGTCGCTCGTCCCCGGCCGCCCCCTCCGGCCGTTCATGATGCCGTCGGCAGAGCGTGTGAGCGGTGAAGCGCGGCCGTTCGGTACTGTCGGCGGCGATGGACAAGACCTTGATCGTGACCAACGACTTCCCGCCCCGCCCCGGTGGCATCCAGGCGTTCCTGCACAACATGGCGCTGCGGCTGGATCCCGAGAGGGTCGTCGTCTACGCCTCCACCTGGAAGCGCGGCGAGGAGGGCGCGGCGGCCACCGCCGCCTTCGACGCCGAGCAGCCGTACCCCGTGGTCCGCGACCGGACGACGATGCTGCTGCCGACCCCGCGCGTCACCCGCCGGGCCACCGAGCTGCTGCGCGAACACGGCTGCACCTCCGTCTGGTTCGGCGCCGCCGCCCCGCTCGGCCTGATGGCCCCGGCGCTGCGCCGCGCGGGCGCGAGGCGGCTGGTGGCCACCACCCACGGCCACGAGGCGGGCTGGGCGCAACTGCCCGCGTCCCGGCAGCTGCTGCGCCGGATCGGGGAAGGCACGGACACGATCACCTACCTCGGTGAGTACACCCGCTCCCGGATCGCCGCCGCGCTCACCCCCGACGCGGCCGGCCGCATGGTCCAACTGCCGCCCGGCGTCGACGAGAAGACCTTCCACCCGGGCTCCGGCGGCGACCGGGTCCGGGCCCGCCTCGGGCTGACCGACCGCCCGGTGGTCGTCTGCGTCTCGCGGCTGGTGCCCCGCAAGGGCCAGGACACGCTGATCCTGGCCATGCCCGCGATCCTGGCGCGGATTCCGGACGCGGTGCTGCTGATCGTCGGCGGCGGGCCGTACGCCAAGGACCTGGAGCGGCTGGCCGAGGAGACCGGGGTGGCGGACTCGGTGCGGTTCACCGGGCCCGTGCCCTGGGCGGAACTGCCCGCGCACTACGGGGCCGGGGACGTCTTCGCGATGCCCTGCCGGACCCGGCGCGGCGGGCTGGACGTGGAGGGCCTGGGCATCGTCTACCTGGAGGCGTCCGCGACCGGGCTGCCCGTGGTGGCCGGTGACTCCGGGGGCGCCCCGGACGCGGTACTGGACGGCGAGACCGGCTGGGTGGTGCGTGGCGGCAGCCCCGAGGAGTCGGCGGACCGGATCGTCACGCTGCTCGGCGACCCGGAGCTGCGGCAGCGGATGGGGGAGCGCGGCCGGGCCTGGGTCGAGGAGAAGTGGCGCTGGGACCTGCTGGCGGAGAAGCTGAAGACGCTGTTGTGACCGTACGGGGGGCGGCCGGTCGGGGCTGACGCCCGCCGCGCCGCCGCCCTCTGTGCCGTACGCGAAGGGGCCCGCGCTTCTCGAGAAGCGCGGGCCCCTTCGGCGTACCCTCAGGCGCGGTAGATCGACTCCACCTCGTCCGCGAAGTCCTTCGCCACCACGTTCCGCTTCAGCTTCAGCGACGGGGTGATGTGGCCCGCATCCTCGGTGAACTGGGTGGGCAGAATACGGAACTTGCGCACCGACTCCGCCTTGGAGACCGCCGCGTTGCCGTCGTCCACCGCCCGCTGCACCTCGGCCAGCAGCTCCGCGTCCTCGCGCAGCGACAGGGCCGTCGAGCCGGCCGGCTTGCCGTTCTCCTCGGCCCAGCGGCTCAGGAACTCCTCGTCGAGGGTGACCAGCGCGCCGACGAACGGGCGGCCGTCGCCGACCACCATGCACTCGGCGACCAGGGCGTGCGCGCGGATCCGGTCCTCGATGACGGCCGGGGCGACGTTCTTGCCGCCCGCCGTCACGATGATCTCCTTCTTGCGGCCGGTGATCGCGAGGTAGCCGTCCTCGTCGAGCGTGCCGATGTCCCCGGTGTGGAACCAGCCGTCGGCCAGCGCCTCGGCGGAGGCCGCCTCGTTGTTCCAGTAACCGGTGAACAGGTGCTCGCCGTGGAGCAGGACCTCGCCGTCGTCCGCGATCCGCACGACCGAACCGGGCAGCGGCTGGCCGACCGTGCCGATCTTCGGCCGGTCCCACGGGTTGAACGCGGTGGCCGCGCACGACTCGGTCAGGCCGTAGCCCTCCAGGACCGTGAAGCCGATACCCCGGTAGAAGTGGCCGAGCCGCTCGCCCAGCGGGGCGCCGCCGGAGATCGCGTACTCGCCCCGCCCGCCGAGCACCGCGCGGAGCTTGCCGAAGACCAGCTTGTCGAAGAGCTTGTGCTTGAGCTTCAGGCCCAGCGTCGGGCCCTGGGGAGTGGACAGCGCCCGGCTGTAGGCGATCGCCGTGTCGGCGGCCCGGTCGAAGATCTTGCCCTTGCCGTCCGCCTGCGCCTTGGCGCGGGCCGCGTTGTAGACCTTCTCGAAGACCCGGGGCACACCCAGGATCAGCGTCGGCCGGAACGAGGCCAGCTCGTCGGTGAGGTTCTTGATGTCGGGCACGCAGCCCAGCTTGATCGGGGCCATCACCGAGGCCACCTCGACCAGCCGGCCGAAGACGTGCGCGGCGGGCAGGAACAGCAGCACCGAGCACTCGCCCGTACGGAACAGCGGCTTCAGCCGCTCCACCACGTTGCCGCACTCCGCGAAGAAGCTGCGGTGGGTGAGCACACAGCCCTTCGGACGGCCCGTGGTGCCCGAGGTGTAGACGATCGTCGCCGGGTCGTCCGCCTTGGCGCTGACCATCCGCAGGTCCATGGTCTCCTCGGAGACCTCGGCACCCGTCTTGCCGAGCGCGTCCACGGCGCCCGCGTCGATCTGCCAGACGTGCGCCAGCTCCGGCAGGGAGTCCCGTACGGAGGCCACGGCCGCGGCGTGCGCGTCGCTCTCCACCAGCACCGCCACCGCTCCGGAGTCACCGAGGATCCACTGCACCTGCTCGGCCGAGCTGGTCTCGTACACCGGCACGGTCACCGCGCCCGCGCTCCAGATGGCGAAGTCCAGCAGCACCCACTCGAAACGGGTGCGCGACATCAGGGCGACCCGGTCGCCGGGCTGCACACCCGAGGCGATCAGCCCTTTGGCGGCGGCTCTGACCTCGGTCAGGAACTGGGTGGCGCTGACGTCCGTCCAGACGCCCGCCACCTTGCGGCTCATCACCGCGACTTCGGGATGCTGAGCGGCATTGCGGCGGATGAGATCCGTCAGGTTGCCGTCCGTCGGGACCTCGTACAGGGCCGGAAGGCTGAACTCGCGCAAGACTGCTGCTCCTCATCGGGCTCCGGTGCCACGGCTCTGTGTGACGCACCGGCTGCGGTCCAAGAATGGCGGGTGCTCAGTGGGGTGAGCACGACTGGACTGCCCGGACGTTACCCACCGGTACTCGGTTCCGGATAGGGGGTTCCGGCCAGATGTCTTATGCATCACACATGCGGGTGGCCCTTTCGCGCACAGTAGTGCACTGCCCTCCCGACGTGGAAGTAACCGCAGGTCCGGAGGGTCTACCAGGGGCCGGAGGGGCACTCTAGGGTGATCGCATGCGAGGTAGCGAACCGGACAGCCGGGGACCGGCCACCAGGCCGACCCGGATCCACGTGGTCAGCGACGTGCACGGCAACACCGAAGCCCTGGCCCGCGCGGGGGACGGCGCCGACGCGCTGATCTGCCTCGGTGACCTGGTGCTCTTCCTCGACTACGCCGACCACTCGCGCGGCATCTTCCCCGACCTGTTCGGCGAGGAGAACGCGAGCCGCATCGTCGCCCTGCGCACCGCCCGCCGCTACGACGAGGCCCGCGCCTTCGGCCGCGAGCTGTGGGCCGGCCGCGACCGCAACACCGAGATCCTCGGCGCCGTACGCAAGCAGTACGCCGAACTCTTCGCGGCCTTCCCCACCCCGACGTACGCCACTTACGGCAACGTCGACGTCCCCCGCCTCTGGCCCGAGTACGCACGCCCCGGCACCACCGTCCTCGACGGCGAACGCGTCGAGATCGGCGGCCGCGTCTTCGGCTTCGTCGGCGGCGGCCTCAGGACCCCGATGAACACCCCGTACGAGATCAGCGACGAGGAGTACGCCGCCAAGGTCGAGGCGCTCGGCCCGGTCGACGTCCTCTGCTCGCACATCCCGCCCGAGGTGCCCGAGCTGACCTACGACACCGTCGCCCGCCGCTTCGAACGCGGCAGCACCGCCCTGCTGGACGCGATCCGCACCACCCGCCCCCGATACGCGCTTTTCGGCCATGTACACCAGCCGTTGGTCCGCCGGATGCGTATCGGTACCACCGAGTGCGTCAACGTCGGCCACTTCGCGTCGACGGGAACGCCCTGGGCGCTGACCTGGTGAGCGCGGGAGCCCGGGCCGTGGACCGGAGCGCCCCGGGCACGCGATAGCCTGCACAGCGGCAGGCTCCTGCCGACAGCGACCGGTATCACCGCACTGGAGGGCCACGGCGATGGCTGAACACACCAGCTCGAGCATCACGATCGAGGCGGCACCGGCCGACGTCATGGGCGTGATCGCCGACTTCGCCCGCTACCCGGAGTGGACCGGCGAGGTCAAGGAGGCCGAGGTCCTCTCCACCGACGACCAGGGCCGCGCCGAGCAGGTCCGCCTCGTCCTGGACGCCGGGGCGATCAAGGACGACCACGTCCTCGCCTACACCTGGACCGGCGAGAACGAGGTCAGCTGGAGCCTCGTCAAGTCCCAGATGCTGCGCTCCCTGGACGGCACCTACGCCCTCACCCCCGTCGCCGGCGGCGAGCGCACCGAGGTCACCTACCGACTCGCCGTCGACGTCAAGATCCCGCTGCTCGGCATGATCAAGCGCAAGGCCGAGAAGGTCATCATCGACCGCGCCCTCGCCGGTCTGAAGAAGCGCGTCGAGTCCGCCCCCCAGGCCTGAGCGACATGCGTACGGTCCTGGTCACCGGCCCCGGCGGCGCGGGCCGTACCACCGTCGCGGCGGCCACCGCACTGGCCGCCGCCGACGACGGCAGCCGCACCCTGCTGCTCTCCGCCGAGGCCATACCCGGCCTCCCGGCCGCCACCGGACCCACCCCGGTCACCGACCGCCTCGACCACGTCCGCATCGACTCCGGCGAGCACTTCCGCGCCGAACTCACCGAGCTGCAGAACCGCGCCTCCGGCGTCCTCGACCTGCTCGGCGCGGGCCGGCTCGACGGCGAGGAGCTCACCGAACTCCCCGGCTCCCCGCAGCTCGCCCTGCTGCACACCCTGCGCCGGGCCGTGGCGGGCGACCTGTCCGGCTACGACACCCTCGTCGTCGACCTCCCGCCGCTGACCGAGGCCCTGGCCCTGCTCGCCCTCCCCGAACAGCTCCGCCGCTATCTGCGCCGGCTGCTCCCCGCCGAACGCCAGGCCGCCCGTGCCCTGCGCCCCGTCCTCGCCCAGCTCGCCGGGGTCCCGATGCCCGCGCAGTGGCTGTACGAGGCCGCCGCCCGCAAGGACGAGGAGCTGGCGGCGGTCCAGGCCCTCATCGAGGACGAGGCCACCACGCTCCGGCTGGTCGCCGAGCCCCGCCCGGCCGCCGAGGACGCCCTGCGCACCGCCCGGACCGGCCTCGCCCTGTACGGGCTGACCGCCGATCTGCTGGTCGCCTCCCGCGTACTGCCCCGGCACTCCTCGGACCCCTGGTTCGCCGCGCTCGCCGCCCAGCAGGAGAAGTGCCTGGACCACTGGCGCCAGGACCTTGCCCCGGACCTCCCCGTGCACGAGGCCGCCCACCCGGGCCGCGACCCCGAGGGCGTGGGGGACCTGGCCGCGCTGGGGATCCCCGCCCCCGACGACCGGACGCCCGGCCGGGCCGGCGACCCCTGGTGGACCGAGGAGGAGCAGGACGCCGAGGACGGGACCACGACCATCGCCTGGTGCCTGCCGCTGCCGGGGGCCGTCAAGGAGGACCTGCGCCTGGTCCGCCGGGGCGACGAACTGCTCCTGACCGTCGGCCCCTTCCACCGGATCGTGCGGATCGCCTCCGCGCTGCGCCGCTGCACCGTCTCCGGCGCGGCCCTGGCCGACGGGGTGCTGCGGGTGCGGTTCACCCCGGACCCGGCCCTGTGGCCGCGTACCTCCTGAACGCCGTGCGGCCGTTCGGGTAACGTCGGTAGTACGTGAACCGCAGGCCGACCGTCGGCCGCCCGCGTCGCAGGAGTCCGCCATGAGTGAAGCCACCGATCGTCCCGTCGACGGCGACGCGTGGGCCGACGCCTGCGCCGAGGACCTCGCGGCCGAGAAGGCCCGCCGCCGCGCGCAGTACGGCCCGCCGCCCGGATCCGCCGCCGAGGAGCTGCGCAAGCTGGTCGACGCCGTCGCCGACAAGGTCTCCTCGCTCCAGACCCCGCTGCTCGGCGTCGCCGCCCAGGGCGCGGTCCAGCAGGCCATCCGGCAGGCGAGGTCCGCCGTCGAACCGGTCATCGAACGCAACCCGCAGGTCTTCGACCACCTCGCCGCGGCGGGCAACGAACTGCTGGCCGCCTACCGCTCCGCGGTCGAGGGCCAGGAGAGCCGCTGGACCCGCACCACCGAGGGCGCGTCGGGCGGTTCAGGCCCCTCGAAGAAGGCCGCCGACGACCCGTCCGACCCCCGCGACGAGGGCCCTTCCGGCACCGAACGGATCGACCTGGACTGACCGGCTCCGGCCGGTACCGGGCGCGGCCTCGGGTACGGTTGGCCTTAGCGGGGCTCGACCGAAACTGAGGGATTCATGGGACTCACCATCGGCGTCGATATCGGCGGCACGAAGATCGCGGCTGGAGTGGTCGACGAAGAGGGCCGGATCCTCTCGACGTTCAAGGTGGCGACCCCGCCGACGGCCGAAGGCATCGTCGACGCGATCTGCGCGGCGGTCGCCGGGGCGAGCGAGGGCCACGACGTGGAGGCCGTCGGCATCGGCGCCGCCGGTTACGTCGACGACAAGCGCGCCACCGTCCTGTTCGCACCGAACATCAACTGGCGTCACGAGCCGCTCAAGGACAAGGTCGAGCAGCGCGTCGGTCTGCCCGTCGTCGTCGAGAACGACGCCAACGCCGCGGCCTGGGGCGAGTACCGCTTCGGGGCCGGCCAGGGTCACGACGACGTCATCTGCATCACGCTCGGCACCGGCCTCGGCGGCGGCATCATCATCGGCAACAAGCTGCGCCGCGGACGCTTCGGCGTGGCCGCCGAGTTCGGCCACATCCGGGTCGTCCCGGACGGTCTGCTCTGCGGCTGCGGCAGCCAGGGCTGCTGGGAGCAGTACGCCTCCGGCCGCGCCCTCGTCCGGTACGCCAAGCAGCGCGCCAACGCCACCCCCGAGAACGCCGCCGTGCTGCTCGGCCTCGGCGACGGCTCGGTGGACGGTATCGAGGGCAAGCACATCAGCGAGGCCGCCCGCCAGGGCGACCCCGTGGCCACCGACTCGTTCCGCGAGCTGGCCCGCTGGGCCGGCGCCGGACTGGCCGACCTCGCCTCGCTGTTCGACCCGTCCGCTTTCATCGTCGGCGGCGGCGTCTCGGACGAGGGCGAGCTAGTCCTCGACCCGATCCGCAAGTCGTTCCGGCGCTGGCTGATCGGCGGCGAATGGCGCCCGCACGCCCAGGTGCTCGCTGCGCAACTCGGCGGCAAGGCAGGGCTGGTGGGCGCGGCCGACCTGGCCCGCCAGGGCTGAGTCCGGTACGGCACGACGCCTTCGGACGCCCGCCGCCGCCCTCCGGGGCAGCGGCGGGCGTCCGCCGTATCGTGGGCCGCATGGTCCTGACGCCGCTGCCCGACTCCCGTACCGAGCCGGACGGTTCAGCCGTGATCCGGGTGCTGAGCTACAACGTCCGCTCGATGCACGACGACACCGCCGCCCTGGCCCGCGTCATCCGCGCCTGCGCACCCGATCTGGTCCTCGTCCAGGAGGCCCCGCGCTTCTTCCGCTGGCGCAAGGCCGCCGCCCGGCTCGCCAGGAGCAGCGACCTGGTGGTGCTGAGCGGCGGGGCCACCGCCGCCGGGCCTCTGCTGCTGTGCTCGCTGCGCGCACGGGTCGAGCGCACCGAGGACGTCCTGCTGCCCCTCACCCCCGGCCTGCACCGCCGGGGCTTCGCCACCGCCGTCGTCCGGATCGCCGGGGCCCGGCTCGGGGTGCTGAGCTGCCATCTGAGCCTCCAGCGCGACGAACGCCTCGCCCAGGCCGGCCGGCTGCTGGAGCGGCTCGCCTCGATGGGCGTGGAGCACGCCGTGGCGGGCGGCGATCTCAACGACGTACCGACGGGGAAGGCGTTCCGGCATCTGGCCGGGCCGCTCCAGGACTGCCGGGCCGTCGCCCCGTGGGGCGGCGAGCTGACGTTCCCGCCCGACGAGCCCCGTAAGCGCATCGACGCCGTCTTCGCGACCCCGGGCATCGAGGTGCTCGGCTGCGGGGTGCCGGCCGGGCTCCCCGGGGTCAGTGACACAGACCTGAGGGCGGCCACGGACCATCTGCCGGTCCTGGCCGCCCTCAGAGTGCCTGCCACGCGGTGAGCTACACGACCGCGCCCCGCCCCGGGTCGCCGAAGGTGTCGTCATCGTCGTCGCTCGGCATCCGGGCCACCAGGGTGGCGAAGCCGCCGAGGAAGCCGCCGATGCAGATCGTGGTGAGCCACCACGTCATCTCCCACTGGAGCAGCACCGCGATCAGCATCAGCACCGGCCCGCCGATCACCGCGAGCCAGGCGAACTTCGCCGTGACGTCGGCCTCCGGCAGCGGCGGCGGCTCCGGGGGCACGAAGTGGCCCTCGTCCCCGTCGTCCGGCTGGTCGATGCCGTCGTCCTTGGACTCGGGCAGCTCGTAGTCACGCGGGCCCGCGACGCCGGGCGCGAAGACCACCGAGCTGCCCAGCGGCTTCTTCTCCGACGGCTTCGGGGGCGTCTTGCCGGACCCCTTGTCCGCCGGGTCACCGGCCGGACCGTCGCCGGACCCCGTCACATTGCGCTGGTCGTCCTCCAGCAGGGCCAGGTCCTCGATGGACTTGAACGGCTTGGCGCCCGGCGGGTCCGGCGGTTCCTCCCCGTACCCCGCGACGATCGCGGCCCACGCCGCGTCCTCGTCGACCGCCCGCTCCTGCTCCGCTCCCTCGGCCCCCGCCGGCTTCGTCCCCTCCGGGACGGCCGCCGGCTCCGTGGGGCGCGGTTCGCGCTCCTCGTCGCTGCCTGTGCGATCCGCGTCGTGCTCAGCCACCGGACGTGCTCCCCTTCATCCCGACGTTCGGTGCGAGACGGCCGATGAACCGGTAGCTCTCATCGAAGATCCGCTCCGCATCATGGTCCAACGTCGCCACGTGGTAGCTCTGTTCCAGCAGGATCTCGGAAACATCCGTGGAGGAGATCCGGCTGAGGATCCGCGCGCTGTCGGCGGGCGGCACGACATGGTCCTGCGGGCTGTGCAGCAGCACCACCGGCTGGGTCACCTGGGGCAGCTCCCCGTCGACCAGCCGGAAGAACTTCCGCACCGAGTGGGCGCAGTGCAGCGGGACGCGGTCGTACCCCACCTCGTGGGAGCCGGGCAGCGCGATGTCGTCGGCCAGCCCCTTCGTCGTACGGACGAGGTGGCGGGCGACCGGCAGTGCGTACGCCGAGAGGCCGTGCACCTTGTTGGCCGGGTTCACCAGCACCAGACCGCTGATCGCGTCTCCGTGCTTGGCCGCGAGCCGCAGGGACAGCGCGCCGCCCATGGACAGCCCGAAGACGAAGACCTGCTCGCACTTCTCGGTGAGGACCCGCAGCTCCCGGTCCACCTCCGCGTACCAGTCCTGCCAGCCGGTGGCCGCCATGTCCTCCCAGCGGGTGCCGTGGCCGGGCAGCAGCGGCAGCGAGACCGTCAGTCCGCGCTCGGCGAGATAGTCGGCCCAGGGGCGCAGCGACTGCGGGGATCCGGTGAAGCCATGGCAGAGGAGGACGCCGACCTCTCCGCCCTCGTGGCGGAACGGCTCGGCTCCAGGGAGGACCGGCACCAGGGTCTCCTGTTCGTGGGACGGGGCGGGGGAGGGCGCACCTGGGGGAGTGCTTGACGGATGACTTCACCGTACGCGACCGGACCGACACCGACCAGGGCCGTCACGCCCTCACGCGGCGCCCCGCACGGCCCGGCCCGGACGCCGGGTCTCCCCATGCCGGGCAACGGCCGCGACGACGGCACAGGCTAATCTCTAGCGACAGCACACAGGAGGAACCAGAGTTGATCTACGGTGCCATGAAGTTCTCCATCGGCGGGTCCCTGAAGCTCGCCTTCCGGCCGTGGGTGGAGGGCCTGGAGAACATCCCCGAGCGTGGGCCCGCGATCCTCGCCAGCAACCACCTCTCGTTCTCCGACTCGTTCTTCCTCCCGGCCGTGCTGGACCGCAAGGTCACGTTCATCGCCAAGGCCGAGTACTTCACCTCGCCCGGGGTGAAGGGCAAGCTCACCGCCGCCTTCTTCAAGGGCGTCGGCCAGCTCCCCGTCGACCGCTCCGGAGCCCGTGGCGCCGGTGAGGCGGCGATCAGGGCGGGCATCCAGGTCATCGAGAGCGGCAACCTCTTCGGCATCTACCCCGAAGGCACCCGCTCGCCCGACGGCCGCCTCTACCGCGGCAAGCCCGGCGGTCTCGCCCGGGTGGCCCTGGCCACCGGCGCCCCCGTCATCCCGGTCGCCATGATCGACACCGAGAAGATCCAGCCGCCCGGCCAGGTGGTGCCCAAGCTCATGCGCCCCGGCATCCGGATCGGCAAGCCGCTGGACTTCAGCCGCTACCAGGGCATGGACGGCGACCGCTTCATCCTGCGCTCGGTGACCGACGAGGTGATGTACGAGATCATGAAGCTCTCCGGCCAGGAGTACGTGGACATCTACGCCACCGCCGCCAAGCGCCAGCTCGCCGACGAGGCGAAGGCCAGGGCCGAGGAGGCCAAGCGGGAGCGGAAGCAGGCCGCCGCGGGCAACGAGAACGGATAAGGAACGGTCCGGCGCGTAACCGCGTCGTTCACCGTCCGGGGGGTGGGGCATGGCCAAGCGTGAGCGGGTCGTACGGATGTCGGTCGAGCTGCCGCTGTGGCGTGCGCTGACGGGCTACCGCGTCCTGACGATGATCTACGCGGTACTGCTCGCGATCTTCGGCAAGGACAACGTCGGGCGGGAGAGGTTCGAGCGGCCCTGGATCGCCGTCGCCTATCTGGCGTTCCTCGCCGTGTGGACGCTCGCCACCCTGCCCAAGGTCCGCTCGGCGGCGAACTGCACCAAGCGCTTCCTCGGCGCCGACCTCGTCGTCGCGCTGACCGGCATCCTGCTCACCCCGCTCGCCGACGTCGACTCCCAGTCCTTCGACGGCCCGACCCTGCCGTCGATCTGGACGGCCGGCGCGGTCCTCGCCTTCGCCATCAAGGGCGGCTGGCGGTGGGCGGCCTTCGCCTCCACCTTCGTCGCCGCCGCCAACATCATCCAGCGCGGCGAGCCCAGCCGGGACACCTACCACAACGTCCTGTTGGTCTGGGTCGCCTCCATCGCCATCGGGTACGTCGTCGAGGTCGCCCGCGCCAGTGAGCGCACCCTCGCCCGCGCCCTGGAGATCGAGGCCGCCACCCGCGAACGCGAACGGCTCGCCCGCGACATCCACGACAGCGTGCTCCAGGTCCTCGCCATGGTCCAGCGCCGCGGCGCCGCCATCGGCGGCGAGGCGGCCGACCTGGGCCGGATGGCCGGGGAGCAGGAGGTCGCCCTGCGCACCCTGGTCTCCAGCGGCCTGGTGCCCCCCACCCGGGTCTCGGAGGACGCCGCCGAGGGCGCCGTGGTCCGCACGATCGAGGTCGACGAAGAGGCGGGCCCCGCCGACCAGGCCCCCTGCGATCTGCGCGCCCTGCTCGCCCCGCACGCCGGATCCCGGACCAGCTTCGCCGAGCCGGGCGCCCCGGTGCTGCTCCCCGCCGCCTCGGCCCGGGAGCTGGCCGCCGCCGTCAGCGCCGCCCTCGACAACGTCCGGGTACACGCGGGCCCGGACGCCCAGGCGTGGATCCTGGTCGAGGACGAGCCGGACGAGGTGATCGTCACGGTCCGGGACGACGGCCCCGGCATCCCCGAGGGACGGCTCGACCAGGCGGAGGGGGAGGGACGGCTCGGGGTGGCGCTCTCCATCCGGGGCCGGCTGCGCGACCTGGGCGGCACGGCAGAGCTGATCTCGGTGCCCGGACAGGGCTGCGAGGTCGAATTGAAGGTTCCCAAAGCACCGAAGGTTTCCCGGGGGAAGGCAGGAACGGGCCGATGAGCACGCAGAACACACCACAGGACGAGCGGGGGTCGGCGGACCGGCCCATCAGGGTCATGGTCGTCGACGACCACCCCATGTGGCGCGACGCGGTCGCCCGCGACCTGACCGAGTCCGGCTTCGACGTCGTCGCGACCGCCGGGGACGGCCCGCAGGCGGTCCGCCGGGCCAAGGCGGTGAGCCCGGACGTCCTGGTCCTCGACCTGAACCTCCCCGGCATGCCCGGCGTCCAGGTCTGCAAGGAACTCGTCGGCTCCCACCCCGGCCTGCGGGTCCTGGTCCTCTCCGCGAGCGGCGAGCACGCCGACGTCCTGGAGGCGGTGAAGTCCGGGGCCACCGGCTATCTGCTGAAGTCCGCCTCCACCCAGGAGCTGACCGACGCCGTCCGCTCCACCGCGGCCGGCGACCCGGTTTTCACCCCGGGCCTGGCCGGCCTGGTCCTCGGCGAGTACCGCCGGCTCGCCTCCGACCCCGCACCCGTGGCGTCCGACGAGCCCAAGGCGCCGCAGCTCACCGACCGGGAGACCGAGGTGCTGCGGCTGGTCGCCAAGGGGCTCTCGTACAAGCAGATCGCCGAACGCCTGGTGATCTCGCACCGCACAGTCCAGAACCATGTGCAGAACACCCTCGGCAAACTCCAGCTGCACAACCGGGTGGAGCTCGTGCGGTACGCCATCGAGCGTGGCCTCGACGACGTCTGATCCGGCGGGGGCGGGGCCGTGGCCGTATATTCGCGCTGACCGGCCCTGCCCTGCTCCGTCCCCAGACACAGCTCGGGAGAACCCGTGGAAATCCTGGCCTTCGGTGTGCAGTCCGACGAGAAGCCCCTGATCGAGAAGGCCTTCGAGGGGCTGCACGAGGTCCGCTGCCTCGACGTCTTCCTCAACCGGGACACCGCCCTCATCGCGGCCGGCCACGAGATCATCTCCACCAGCGTCAACGCCGACCTGAGCGCCCCGGTGCTCCAGACGCTCGCCGCGGGCGGCACGCAGATGATCGCCCAGCGCTCCACCGGCTTCAACAACATCGACCTGGAGGTCGCCGAGCGGCTCGCCCTGCGCGTCGCCCGGGTCTCCTACTATTCGCCGTACTCGGTCGCCGAATTCGCCTGGACCCTCGCCATGGCGGTCAACCGGCGCATCGTCCGGGCCGCCGGCCGCACCCGGGACTTCGACTTCCGCCTCGACGGGCTGCTCGGCCGGGACATGCGCGGCCGAACCGTCGGCGTGCTCGGCACCGGCAAGATCGGCGAGGCGTTCACCCGGATCGCCCACGGCTTCGGCATGAAACTGCTCGGCTGGGACGTCGTGGAGAACCCGGCCTGCGTCGGGCTGGGCATGGAGTACGTGGAGAAGGAGCGGCTGTTCGCCGAGGCCGACCTCATCAGTCTGCACGTACCGCTGCTGACCGCCACCCAGCACATCATCGACGAGGGCGCCCTCAAGGCGATGAAGGACGACGCGATCCTCGTCAACTCCAGCCGCGGCGGCCTCATCGACACCGCCGCCCTGGTCACCGAACTCCGCGCGGGCCGTTTCCTCGGCGTCGGACTCGACGTGTACGAGGCGGAGGCCGGGCTGTTCTTCCTCGACAAGTCCCTGGAGGGCATCGACGACGACACCCTCGCCCGCCTGGTGACCTTCCCCAACGTCGTGGTCACCTCGCACCAGGCGTACTACACCGAGGACGCGGTGGGCCAGATCATCGACGCGACCGTCAAGAACGTCACCGACTACCTGGCCCGCCGCACCAGCGAGAACGTCCTCGTGCCGAGGAGCTGAGCGGCCCCGGCCCGTTCAGCCCGCCACGGGCAGCCCCGCCAGCAGCTCCGTCACAATCGCCGAGCCCCGCACGGTCAGCACCGACTCCGGGTGGAACTGCACCGAGGCGAAGCCCGGCCCGCGCAGCGCGTGCAGCTCGCCGCTCTCCTCGTCACGGCTCACCTCGACCCCGTGCGCGGCCAGCTCGGCGGCGGCCGGACCGTCGCAGCGGGCGGTGAAGCTGTTGTAGAACCCCACCGTCTCGGGCCGCCCGAACAGCTCGATCCGCGTCTGCGCCCCCTGGTACGGCACCGCCTTGCGGGCGATCTCCAGGCCCAGCTCCGCCGCGATCAGCTCGTGCCCGAGGCAGACCCCCAGCAGCCCGTGCCGGTGGTCGCGCAGCAGCTCGGCGGCGAGCTCCCGCAGCAGCAGCATCTTCGGGTCGGTGAGGTCACCCGGGTTCCCCGGGCCGGGGCCCAGCACCACGGGCCCCTCGTGCGCCCGGACCGCCTCGCGCAGCCCCGGCTCGTCGTACCGGCGTACCGAGACGTCAAGACCGGACGCCCGCAGCAGATGGGCCAGCATCGCGGTGAACGTGTCCTCGCCGTCCACCACCAGGGCGTGCCCGGACAGGTCCCGGACGCGCTCCTGCATCCGCAGCCAGAACGGGGCGAGCCCGCCGCGCCGGTCGTCCAGCGCCGCCTGCACCCGGGGGTCGGCGGCCAGGCGCGGCCGGTCCGCCTCCGCCGCCGGGCGCCCCGGCCGCACCCCGAGGGCGGCCAGCACCCCGGCCGCCTTGGCGTGCGTCTCGGCGACCTCGCCCGCCGGATCCGAGTGGCGTACGAGCGTGGCCCCGACCGGCACCTTCAGCGAACCGTCGGGAGCGATGTCGGCGGTACGGATCAGGATCGGCGAGTCCAGCGTCTGCGCCCCGTTCGCGTCCCGGCCCAGCAGGGCCAGCGCCCCCGCGTAGTAGCCGCGGCCCCCGGACTCGTACCGTTCGATCACCCGGCACGCGTTCTGCACCGGGGAGCCGGTCACGGTCGCCGCGAACATCGTCTCGCGCAGCACGTCCCGCACGTCCAGCGAGGACTTCCCGCGCAGCTCGTACTCGGTGTGCGCGAGATGGGCCATCTCCTTGAGCCGGGGCCCGACCACCACTCCGCCCATGTCGCCCACCGTGCACATCATCTTCAGCTCCTCGTCCACCACCATGGACAGCTCCTCGCTCTCCTTGCGGTCGCCGAGGAACGCCAGCAGGCTTGCCGCGGTGGGACCCTCCGCCGGGTAGCGGTACGTCCCGCTGATCGGGTTCATCACGACCGTCCCGCCCGACATCCGCACATGCACCTCGGGGCTGGCCCCCACCAGGGTCCGCCCACCCGTCGCCCGCCCCGAGGCGGAGGCCCCTTCGGGCCCGCTGCCACCTGTGTGCACGACGAACGTCCAGTACGCGCCCCGCTCGCCCGCCAGCAGCCGCCGGAACAGCGCCAGCGCGTCCGCCCGCCCGAAGCCGGGGATCTCGCCCCGGAACGTCCGCCGGATCACGAAGTTCGCGCCCTCGCCCTGCCCGATCTCGTCCCGGATCACGCTCCGCACGATGTCCGCGTACTCCTCGTCCGGCACATCGAAGCCGAGGTCCGACACGGTCACCTCGTGCGCGGGCAGCGCCGCCAGCACCTCCGCGAGCTCCAGCTCATGACACTCGTCGGCGACCAGCACGCTCAGCGGCGTCCCGTCGTCGCGGACGTCGAAGCCGCGCTCGGCGATCTGCCGGAACGGCACGAGGGCCAGCGCCGGCGACGCGCCCACCGGCAGGTCGGCCAGCCGGTCGACCTCCCGCACCCCACCGATCAGCAGTTCGACGTGATCGTGGTCACGGCCGGGCGTCCGGCGGCGCAGCAGGGCGAACGGCGGGGCGTCCTCCGCCAGCAGCCGGCCGATGAGGGCGGAGGCGGATCGGGACGAGGTCTGGGACATGGGAGCAGCTTCCTTCCGGACGGCCCGTACGGAGGACCCACAGGGGATCCGTACGGGTTCACAGGGAGAGGAACGGCTCCTGGACACGGAAAAGGCCGCCCCTCGGGCGGCCTTCGCGAAGTGTCAGCGCGATGAATCAGCGGGCCGCCGGATGAGCGGTCCACCACCAGTTCTGGATCGAGATCCGGATCTGTCGCGTCGACATGCCCCGACCTTAGCGGACGACCCCGGCGCCGAAGCGGGTGTCTCACCTATTGAGCGCTCGAATGGACGCTCTCCCGGACCCCGTAATGTTGTCTGCGTGACCGTGAACGCCAATACCTCCGTCGCCGGTGGCAACACCTGGCGAGACCTTCCCGCGGCGCAGCAGCCCGAGTACCCCGACTCCGAGGCGCTGCGCGATGTACTCGCGGACCTCGCGTCGTATCCGCCGCTCGTCTTCGCGGGCGAGTGCGACCAGCTGCGCGCCCGTCTGGGAGCCGTCGCCAAGGGCGAGGCGTTCCTGCTCCAGGGCGGCGACTGTGCCGAGGCCTTCGACGCCGTGTCCGCCGAGCACATCCGGGCCAAGCTGAAGACGCTGCTCCAGATGAGCGCCGTCCTGACCTACGCCGCCTCCGTGCCGGTCGTCAAGGTCGGCCGGATCGCGGGCCAGTACTCCAAGCCGCGCTCCAAGCCGACCGAGACCCGCGACGGCGTGACCCTGCCGACCTACCGCGGCGACTCGGTGAACGGCTTCGCCTTCACCGAGGAGGCACGGGTCCCGGACCCGCAGCGGCTGAAGCAGATGTACCACGCGTCCTCCTCCACGCTGAACCTGGTGCGCGCCTTCACCACCGGCGGTTACGCCGACCTGCGCCAGGTCCACGCCTGGAACCAGGACTTCGTGAAGTCGTCCCCCGCCGGCCAGCGCTACGAGGCCCTGGCCCGCGAGATCGACAACGCGCTCAACTTCATGAAGGCGTGCGGCACCGACCCGGCCGAGTTCAAGGCGGTCGAGTTCTACGCCTCGCACGAGGCGCTGCTGCTGGACTACGAGACGGCGCTGACCCGCACCGACTCGCGCACCGGCGAGCTGTACGACACCTCCGGCCACATGGTCTGGATCGGTGAGCGCACCCGCCAGATGGACGGCGCGCACATCGAGTTCGCCTCGAAGGTCCGCAACCCCATCGGCATCAAGCTCGGCCCGACGACCACCGTCGACGAGGCGCTCGCCTACGTCGACCGCCTCGACCCCGAGCGCGAGCCCGGCCGGCTGACCTTCATCGTCCGCATGGGCGCCGACAAGGTCCGCGACAAGCTCCCCGAGCTGGTCGAGAAGGTCACCGCCTCGGGCGCGACCGTCGCCTGGGTGACCGACCCGATGCACGGCAACACCTTCGAGGCCGCCTCCGGCCACAAGACGCGCCGTTTCGACGACGTCCTGGACGAGGTCAAGGGCTTCTTCGAGGTACACAAGGGCCTCGGCACCCACCCGGGCGGCATCCACGTGGAGCTGACCGGCGACGACGTCACCGAGTGCGTGGGCGGCGGCCACGAGATCTTCGTGGACGATCTGCACCAGCGCTACGAGACGGCCTGCGACCCCCGGCTCAACCGCAGCCAGTCGCTCGACCTGGCCTTCCTCGTCGCCGAGATGTACCGCGACCAGTAGAAGTCTCCGCCGGACGCACCTGTGGGGCACGGATCCATGTGATCCGTGCCCCACAGTCGTACCCAGGGCTTTTGCGCCACCCGGGGGGCGGGTAAGGTTAGGTTAGCCTCACCGACGAAGACCGGGGCGGCATCAGCGACCGACCCGCAGGGAGGTGAACCGCATGTACGTCTGTTCCTGCTTCGGCGTCACCGAGGCCCAGGTCAAGAAGCATGCGGACGCCGGTGCCTGCACACCCCGGCAGATCGCGTCGGCCTGCAAGGCCGGCACGGACTGCGGCGGATGCGTGCGCCGTATCCAGGCTCTGCTGGGACGCGGCGACTGCCCGCGCCGCGAGATGCTCGATCAGCGGCAGGAACCCGTGGTCGCCGCCGTCGCGCGCCCCGCCCGCTCCGACGCCGCCTGAGCGGCCGGCCGGCGGTCAGCTCTCCGGCTGCTCGATCAGCTGGGCGATGTAGAGCGGCTCACCGAGCTTCTCGACCAGCTCCAGCTGGGTGTCGAGATAGTCGATGTGGTGCTCCTCGTCCTCGAGGATCGACTCGAAGATGTTCGCGGAAGTGATGTCGCCCTTGCCGCGCATTACCTCGATACCGCGCTTGAGGCGGTCGATCGCCTCCACCTCGACCTGGCGGTCCGCCTGGAACATCTCGGTGACCGTCTGGCCCACCCGGACGTGGAAGAGTCGCTGGTAGTTCGGCAGCCCGTCCAGGAACAGGATCCGGTCGGTGAGGATCTCGGCGTGCTTCATCTCGTCGAAGGACTCGGCCCGGGTGTACTTGGCGAGCTTGGTCCACCCGAAGTTGTCCTGCATCTTCGCGTGCAGGAAGTACTGGTTGATGGCAGTCAATTCGGCGGTCAGCTGCTCATTGAGAAACTCAAGGACCTCGGGGTCGCCCTGCATGGCAAAGGCTCCTTCCAACCGGTGATCGATCTGGCAAGTTGGCCAGATCCTCGCACCGTGCCCAGCGGCCGTCCAGTAAGTGCACGCTTAGTACGAGTTGCCCCTATGAGGGTCCTCCCTGGTCATGACCACCCCTGCCTGTCTGTCACCATGGAGACATGGGTCAGCCGGAAAGCCGGGAGAATCGCGGAGCGGAACAGTCGGAGCTTCCACCAGGACAGCGACTGCAGCGCGGATGGCCGGTCACCCACTACGGGCCCGTTCCCAAGTTCAAGCCCGACCGCTGGGAGTTCCGGGTCTTCGGGGCCACCGCCGACGGCGACAAGCACTGCTGGAGCCACCAGGACTTCTCGGCGCTGCCGTTCTCCTCCGTCGTCGCCGATCTGCACTGCGTGACGAAGTTCAGCATGCTCGGCGCCGAATGGGGCGGAGTCCCGGCGAGCGCGATCCTCGAACTGGCGCCGCCCGCCGCCGACGCCACCCATGTGATGGTCTGGGCGGAGTACGGCTTCTCCTCGAACCTGCGCCTGGCCGACTTCGCCTCCGAGCGCACCCTCTTCGCCACCCACAAGGACGGCGAACTCCTCACCGCCGAGCATGGCTTCCCGCTCCGTCTCGTCGTCCCGCACCTGTACGCCTGGAAGGGCCCCAAATGGGTCCGCGGCATCGAGTACATGACGGCGGACCGGCGCGGATTCTGGGAGGAGCGGGGCTACCACAACATCGGCGACCCCTGGTCCGAGCAGCGCTACTCCTACCAGGAGGAGCCGGGCGACGGCCCGGAGCTGTAGCGCCGGCTCCCGTGACGGTCCGGAGCCGCCGCACCGGCTTCCCCGTGGCCGGTTCAGCTCCGGCGGCTCTCCCGCAGCTTCTTCAGCCGGGCCACGTCCGCCGCGTGCCCCTCCTTGCCGCCGGGCGTCTCGATGATCAGCGGTACGCCCTCGGTCGCCGGATGGGCGAACAGCTCGGCGAACGGCTCCGCCCCGATATGACCGGCGCCGATGTTCTCGTGCCGGTCCTTGTGGGCGCCCACGACGTCCTTGGAGTCGTTGGCGTGGATCAGCTTCAGCCGCCCCTCGCCGACCGTCTCCACCAGCAGGTCCAGCGTCTGCCGCATCCCCGACGGACCGGTCAGGTCGTGTCCGGCGGCGTAGATGTGGCAGGTGTCCAGGCAGATGCCCAGCTTCGGGTGGGAGTCCAGCGCCTCGAAGTACGGTCCGAAGTCCCAGGTCCGGGAGCAGAGCGAGAAGCCCTGGCCCGCCGTCGACTCCAGCAGCAGATCCGGGTCGTCGTCATGGGTCAGCTCGTCCAACAGCGGACGCATGTGCTCCCGCACCTGGGCCAGCGCCTCGGCGCGCGGCCGCCCGCCGGTCGCCGAACCGGTGTGCACCACCACGCCCAGCGCGCCGATCTCCCTGGCCCGCCGCAGCGAGTGGCGCAGGGACTCCACGGACTTCTCCACCGTCGCCTGGGTGTGCGAGCCGAAGTTGATCAGATACGGGGCGTGGACGTACGCCGGCATCGAGGCCGCCGCGCACGCGGCGCGGAACAGCTCGTCCTGCGCCGGGTTCCCGGCGGGCGTCGCCCAGCCGCGCGGATTCGCCACGAAGACCTGCACGGTCTCCGCCGCCAGCTCGCGCGCGTACTCAAGGCCCACCTTGGCGAGGCCGCCGGCCACCGGGACATGCCCGCCCACCGGGTTCCGCGGAGAGTTCATCAGGTTCTAGAACCCCTTGGTCTTGATGGTGATCGTGGAGCCCTCGGGGGCCTGTTCGCCGCCGTCGACGGACTGGCTCGCGATCGTGTCGCTGAACGAGAGGAACGGCCGGTCGACCTTCACCTCGAAGCCCGCCTCCTCCAGGGTGCTCCGTGCCTCGTCGACGTCCCGGCCGGTGACGTCGGGGACGTCCAGCATCCGGGGGCCCTTGGAGACGGTCAGCTGGATCGTGTCGCCCTCGGCGGCCTCGGTCCCCTCGCCGGGGGACTGCTCGGCCACATCGCCCGCCGCCTCGGGGGAGTGCACCCGGCCGGGCAGCACCTCGGCCCGCAGCCCCTCGGCCTCCAGCTCGGCGGTGGCATCCTCGGCGGAGAGCCCGGTGACGTCCGGGACGTCGATGGGCGCGCCCTTGCTGACGACGAGCGCCACGGCCGTGTCCGGATTGCGGTCCGTACCGGCGCGGGGATCCGTGCGGATCACCTCGCCCCGGTCCACCCCCTCGCTGAACTCCCTGGTCACCATCCCCGGGACCAGCCCCACCTTCTTCAGGGAACGCCGGGCGTCCGCGAGGGAAGCACCCACCACATCGGGCACCCGCACGATCTCCGGCCCCCGTGAGACGACGAGCCGCACCGAGCCGTTGCCCCGGATCCGGTCGCCGGAGGCGGGCTCGCTGCTGACGACCTCGCCCCGCTCGACCGTGTCGCTGAAGACCCGGTCCACGCCCTTCAGCCCGAGCCCGGCGTCCGCGAGCCGCTTCTCGGCGGTCTGCTGGGTCTGCCCGAGCAGCGAGGGGACCTGGGTGAACTGGCCGGAGTTGATGTACCAGACGCCCGTGCCGATCCCCAGGGTCAGCAGGACGGCGGCGAGCGCGATGATCAGCTTGCGGTGCGGCCCGGCGAACGGACCGCGCCGGCCGGCCGGGCGCCGGGGCGCGGCATCGGGTCCCGCCGGAGGCATCGCCAGGCGGCTGGTGCGGTGCACCCCGCCCCCGTCGCCGTCCTCCGGGAGGGCCCGAGGGATCACGCTCGTTCGGTCGTCCGCGCCGTCGTGGGAGTCCGACAGCGCCTGCGGCGGTACGGCGTCCAGCTCGGCGTCGGTCAGCCCGGCGCGGGCCTCACGGGTCTCGGCCAGCAGCAGCACCGCGTCGTGCGGACGCACCTCGGGGTTGCGGGCGGTCGCGCTCGCCACCAGGGAGTCCAGCGCGACCGGGAGCCCCGGCACGACGGCGGACGGGGCCGGGACGTCGGCGTTGAGGTGCTGGTAGATCACCTGGGCGGCGTTCTCGCCGGTGTGCGGCTTGGCGCCGGTGAGCATCTCGTACAGCACGACCCCGCAGGCGTACACATCGCTGCGGGTGTCGGCGGTGCCGTGCTCGATCTGCTCGGGGGCCAGATACGACACCGTGCCCAGCAGCGAACCGGTGGTGTCGGTGGCCGTGCCGACCGCCCTGACCAGGCCGAAGTCGGCGACCTTCACCCGGCCGTCGTCCCCTATCAGGACGTTCTCCGGCTTCATGTCGCGGTGCACGAACCCGGCCCGGTGCGCGGCGCCGAGCGCGGCGAGGACCGGCTCCAGGATGTCCAGCGCCGCCCGGGGCTGGAGGGCGCCGCGCTCGCGCAGCACGTCACGCAGGGTGCAGCCCGCCACATACTCCATCGCGAGATAGACGTACGCGCCCTCGGCGCCCTGGTCGAAGACCGCGACGACGTTGGGGTGAGCCAGGCGGGCCACCGACTTGGCCTCCCGGATGAAGCGCTCGACGAACGAGACGTCGGTGGCGAGCGCCGGGTGCATCACCTTGAGGGCGAGCACCCGGTCCAGGCGGGTGTCCACGGCCCGGTAGACCGTGGCCATCCCGCCGACGGCGATGCGCGCCTCGATGCGATACCGGCCGTCGAGCAGCTGCCCGACGAGCGGGTCCTGGAGGGTCGTGTCCACCCCGAGAGTCTACGAGCCGCCACCGACACCCCGGACGGGCCGGTGCACTCACGGGGCGGTTCTGCAGCCGATCCGTGACAGGCGATCCAAGCCCCTCCGGCGATCGAGGAGCGGGGGTCCGGGGGGCAGCGCCCCGGAACACGTGCCGCGGCTCAGAACGCCGGCCGCTCCGGATCGAGCACCGCCCGCCCGTCCACCGGCGACGACGCCTCGGCGAAGTGGCGGCGAGGAATCCGACCGGCACGGTGGGCCAGCCGACCCGCCTCCACCGCGTGACGCATCGCACCCGCCATCAGCTCCGGCTCCTGGGCCCGGGTCACCGCCGAGGCGAGCATCACGGCGGAGCACCCCAGCTCCATCGCCAGCGCCGCGTCCGATGCGGTCCCGGCCCCCGCGTCCAGGATCACCGGGACGCCGGCCCGCTCCACGATCAGTTCGAAGTTGTGCGGGTTGCGGATGCCGAGCCCGGAGCCGATGGGGGAGCCCAGCGGCATGATCGCCGCGCACCCCACGTCCTCCAGCTTCCGGGCGAGGACCGGGTCGTCGTTGGTGTACGGCAGCACCGTGAACCCGTCGTCGACCAGGATCTCCGCCGCGTCCAGCAGCTCGATCGGGTCGGGAAGCAGGGTCCGCTCGTCGGCCACCACCTCCAGCTTCACCCAGTCGGTGTTGAGCGCCTCCCGGGCCAGCCGGGCGGTCAGCACCGCCTCACCGGCGGTGAAGCAGCCCGCGGTGTTCGGCAGGACCTGGATGGAGAGCCGCTCCAGCACCGAGAGCACCGACCCCTGCACGGTCGGGTCGAGCCGGCGCATCGCGACCGTGGTCAGCTCGGTGCCCGAGGCGATCAGCGACCGCTCCAGCACCTCCAGGCTCGGGGCCCCGCCGGTGCCCATGATCAGCCGGGACCCGAACGTGGCGGGCCCCAGCGTGAAGACGTCGTCCGACATGGTCAGCCTCCCTGTACGGCCGTCAGGACCTCGACGCGATCGCCGTCGCCGAGCGTCGTGGCGGCCCACTGGCCGCGCGGGACGACGCTCTCGTTGACCGCCGCGGCGACCCCGGACCGGGCCTGGGTGAGGGTGCCGACCAGGGCGTCCAGGTCGGTCCCGGCGGGAAGGGCACGGGCTTCCCCGTTCACCGAGACGGAAACGGCGGCGGTCGCGGTGGCTTCCGGCACGGCGCCGGCCTCCGGCGCTGCTGGCTGCTGGCTCATACGGGCTGCTCCTGGAGTACGGGGGCGGCGGCGGGCTCGAAGCGACCGGGGGCGAAGGGCCGGGCCGCTTCGGGCAGCTCGCCGGTGGTCAGGGCGTCGGCCATCGCGTCCCCGGTGACCGGTGTCAGCAGGACGCCGTTGCGGTGGTGACCGGTGGCGAGCAGAAGACCGGGCAGGGCGGTCGGGCCGAGCAGCGGGGCGTTGTCGGGCGACGCGGGACGCAGCCCCGCCCGGGTCTCGGTGAGCGGCAGCTCGGTGATGCCGGGGACCAGCTCATGGGCGTCGCGCAGCAGCTCGTACACCCCGCCGGCGGTGACCGTGGTGTCCCAGCCCATCTCCTCGCTGGTGGCGCCGACGACCAGCTCGCCGTTCTCGCGCGGTACGAGGTAGAGGTGGCCGCCCCGGACCACGGCGCGCACGGTGCGGCTGAGGAAGGGGGCGTACGCCGGGGGCACGGTGAGCCGGAGGACCTGGCCCTTGACCGGGCGGACCGGTGGCACGAGCTCCGGCGGAAGCCCCGCGAACCGGCCGCTGAGGCTGCCGGCGGCGAGCACGACCTGATCGGCCGCGAACTCCGTACCGTCGCCCAGCGCCGCCCCGGTGGCTCGGCCCTCGCCGAGGGTGAGCCGCTCGGCGGTCGTCCGGCGGAACGCGACCCCGGCCCGCTCGCACGCCGTCAGCAGCGCCGAGGCGAGGCGGCGCGGGTCCACCTGGTGGTCACCGTCGACCCGGAGGCCGCCCCGGACGCCGGGGGCGAGCATCGGTTCCAGCCGACGGCACTCCCGGCCGGTGAGCCAGACCGATTCCAGGCCCGAACGCTCCTGGAGGGCGTGCAGTTCGCGCAGATGCGCCCGGTCGTCGGAGTCCAGGGCGACGGCGAGCGTGCCGCAGCTCCGGAAGCCGGTGTCCCGGCCGCTCGCCTCCTCCAGCTCCTCGACGAACGCCGGATAGCGGGCGGCGGAGGCGAGGTTGAGTCCGAGCAGCATCTGCTCGCCGTAGTGCAGTTCGGTGACGGCGGCCAGCATGCCCGCCGCGACCTGCGCGGCCCCGCCGCCCGGTGCGGGATCGGCCACGGTGACGGTCAGCCCGCGCTGCGCGGCCCGCCACGCGGTGACGAGGCCGATGATGCCGCCCCCGATGACGAGGACGTCGGATCCGGCGGTTCTCCTTGAGGCTCCTGAGGTGTTCCCCGAGGCGCACATGGGTGTCCAACCCCTCCCTTCGCCGGCATGACCCGGAGCAGGTTCGTACGGTCGGAGGCCGTTCAGCCTCCCTCTCAGCCCGGTGCGTCCGGGCTCCCGCGAGTGTTCTACGTTGGCCACCCTAGGGCCTGTCGTCAACCTGCCGCCCGCCGGGCGGCGACGGCAGTTCGACGACGGGCCCTCCCCCCTGCCCACCGCACTGCCAAGGGAGCAGCCATCATGGCCCGTTCGCTCGACGGTCTCGTCCTCGCGCCCGTCGCCGACCAGGCCCCGGGCCAGGTCGGCACCCGTACCCGCTTCACGTACCACGAGCAGGGCGGCCGGATCTGGGCCGAGTACACGGGCGGCGACGTGGTCCGCGGCCATCTCGTCGGCACCCGGGACGGGGACGCGCTGGACTTCCGCTACGTCCAGCTCAAGCAGGACGGAACGACCTCCTCCGGGCACTGCCTCTCGACCGTCGTCGACCTCGCGGACGGCCGGGTCCGGCTGGAGGAACGGTGGCGGTGGGAGTCCCAGGAGGGCAGCGGGACGAGCGTGGTGGAGGAAGTGGCCTCTTGCTGACGGCCGTCGTCCAGCCGGCCATCTTCCTGACGTATCGTCAGGTGACTAAGGTGGACAGGTGAGCGAGCAGCAGACGGAGAAGAGTCCCGCCCGGAACGTCGTGATCGTCGGCGCGGGCATGGCGGGCGTGCAGAGCGCCGTCGCCCTGCGCGAGGCGGGCTTCACCGGTCCCGTCACCCTGATCGGTGCCGAACCCCACCAGCCCTACGACCGCCCGCCGCTGTCCAAGGCCGTGCTGCTGGGCAAGGCCGAGGACTCCGCCTTCGACGTCGACTTCGAGGCGCTGGACATCACCCTGCGCCTCGGCCTGGACGTCACCGCCCTGCGCGCCGCCGCCCATGTGCTGGACACCGCCGAGGGCCCCGTCCCCTACGACTCCCTCGTCCTCGCGACCGGCGCGGAGCCCATCGCCCTGCCCGGCACCGAGGGCGTGCCCGGCGTCCATCTGCTGCGCACCCTCGACGACGCCGCCCGGCTGCGGCCCGTCCTGGACCGGCAGCACGACGTGGTCGTCGTCGGCGCGGGCTGGATCGGCGCGGAGTTCGCCACCGCCGCCCGCGCCGCGGGCTGCGCCGTCACCGTCGTCGAGGCCGCGGCCCGCCCGCTCGCGGGCACCCTGCCCGCCGAGGTGGCGGCCCCGATGGCCGCCTGGTACGCCGAGAGCGGCGCCGAACTCCTCACCGGGGCCCGGGTCGAGCGCGTCGAGGAGGGGGCCGTGGTCCTCGCGGACGGCCGCACCCTGCCCGCCGGGGCCGTGGTCGTCGGCATCGGCGCGCGCCCCGCCACCGGCTGGCTGGCGGGCTCCGGGATCGCGCTCGGCCAGGACGGCTCGGTCACCGCCGACAGCGCCCTGCGCACCTCGCTGCCCGATGTGTACGCGGTCGGCGACTGCGCCTCCTTCCCCTCCGCCCGCTACGGGACCCGCCTCCTGGTCCACCACTGGGACAACGCCCTGCAAGGGCCGCGCACCGCGGCCGCCGCGATCATGGCGGCGGAGAGCGGCGAACCGCTCCCGGTCCACGACCCCGTCCCGTACTTCTGGTCCGAGCAGTTCGGCCGCTTCGTGCAGTACGCCGGCCACCACGCCGACGCCGACACCCTGCTGTGGCGCGGCGACGCGGCGGACGCGGCCTGGTCGGTGTGCTGGCTGAGCGAGGGCGCGCTCGTCGCCGTGCTCGCCGTGGGCCGCCCGCGCGATCTGGCCCAGGGCCGCAGGCTCATCGAGTCGGGGGCCGTCCTCGACCCGGAGAAGGCCGCCGACCCCGCCGTACCGCTGAAGTCCGCCGCCCTCTGACCGCCCCGGCGGCCGGCGCCGGCGCCCCCCGTACGGTCGGCCCGGGTACCGGCTGTCAGTCCCAGGTGGCACGCTTGTCCCTGTGACCGAGATTGACGCAAAGACCGATGCTCTCGTCCCTGCCTGGCTCCACCTCCCCGACATCGCCGAGATGCTCGATGTCGAGGTGACGCGCGTACGCCAGCTGGTCAAGGAGGGCCAGCTCATCGCCGTACGCCGTGGTGAGAACCGGACGCTCCAGGTGCCCGCCGCCTTCATCGACGGCGACAAGGTGGTCAAGGGCCTCTCCGGCACCCTGACCCTCCTGAAGGACGACGGCTTCTCCGAGGAAGAGATGCTGGAGTGGCTCTTCACTCCCGACCCGACCCTGCCCGGCACCCCCGCGCAGGCGCTGAGCGAGAATCGCGGGACGGAGGTGAAGCGCCGCGCCCAGGCGCTCGCCGTCTGACCGATACGACAGGAAGCGGTGCGCGGGCCGTCCGACACGGCCCGCGCACCGTCACGACCACGGGGGACCCGCTCCGCCGTGACGACCACGGGGGAGATCCACGATGTCCACGCCGTCCACGCCTCGCGAGCAGTTGTCCGACGCCCGGCTCTACCTGTGCACGGACGCGCGCAAGCGCCAGGGCGACCTCCCCGCCTTCCTGGACGCCGTGCTCGCCTCCGGCGTCGACATCGTCCAGCTCCGGGACAAGGGCATGGAGGCCGCCGAGGAGCTGGACCACCTCGCGGTCTTCGCCGACGCCTGCCGCCGGCACGGCAAGCTCCTCGCCGTGAACGACCGCGCCGACGTCGCCCACGCCATCGGCGCCGACGTCCTCCACCTCGGCCAGGGCGACCTGCCCGTCCCCGCCGCCCGCGCGATCATCGGCGGCGACCGGCTGATCGGCCGCTCCACCCACGCCGAGGCCGAGGTCGACGCCGCCGTCGCCCAGGACGGCGTGGACTACTTCTGCACCGGCCCCTGCTGGCCCACCCCCACCAAGCCCGGCCGTCACGCACCCGGCCTCGACCTCGTGCGCTACGCCGCCTCGCTCGGCAGCCGGCGCCCCTGGTTCGCGATCGGCGGGATCGACGCGGGCAATCTGGACCAGGTGCTGGACGCCGGGGCCCGCCGCGTCGTCGTCGTCCGGGCGATCACCGAGGCCGACGACCCGGCCGCCGCCACCGCCGAACTGGCCCGCCGCGTCCGGGAGCACACGGTCTGAACCCCGGGTGTACGGGCGACGGGCATCCCGGGCCGCTGTCCGGGAGTGTCCGAGGAGTGGACAACACTCCGGCAAAACCAGACAAAGTTTCCCGCTCTGGTTGGGGGAGCGTCCGCCCCCTGGTTAATCTCCCCTTATGGCCCTTGGAACAGCTTCCACCAGGACGGATCACGCGCGCACCGTGCGTGAGCTGCTGGCGACCGGCAAGACGTCGTACTCCTTCGAGTTCTGGGCGCCCAAGACGGAGAAGGGCGAGCGCAACCTCTGGAACGCGCTGCGCCGGGTCGAGGCGGTCCGGCCGAGTTTCGTCTCCGTGACGTACGGCGCCGGCGGTTCCACCCGGGCCGGGACGGTCAAGGCCACGCAGGAGATCGCGGCGGACTCCACGCTGACCCCCGTCGCCCACCTCACCGCGGTCAATCACTCCATCGCCGAGCTGCGCAACATGGTCGGGCAGTACGCCGACGCGGGCATCAGGAACATCCTCGCCGTCCGCGGTGACCCGCCGGGCGACCCGATGGGCCCGTGGGTGGAGCATCCGCAGGGCGTGAGGTACGCCGCCGACCTCGTCCGCCTCATCAAGGAGTCGGGCGACTTCTGCGTCGGCGTCGCGGCATTTCCCGAGATGCACCCCCGGTCCACCGACTGGGAGACGGACATCGGTCATTTCGTGGACAAGTGCCGGGCGGGCGCGGATTACGCGATCACTCAGATGTTCTTCCGCCCGGAGGACTATCTCCGGATGCGTGACCGCGTGGTCGCTGCGGGTTGCGAAACGCCGGTGATCCCCGAGGTCATGCCCCTCACCAGCGTGAAGCAATTGGAAAAGTTCTCCCAGCTCAGCAACGCGACCGTGCCCGCGTCGTTGAAAGAGCGCATCCTCGCAGCCAAGGACGATCCCGCCGCTGTACGCTCCATTGGCATCGAGTTCGCAACGGAGTTCTGCGCGAAGCTGCTGTCCGAGGGTGTGCCCGGGCTGCACTTCATCACGCTCAACAACTCGACGGCTACGCTCGAAATCTACGAAAAACTCGGACTGCACAAGCAGTCGTGACCGGTCGTACCCGCCCCCGAAGCGGTGACGGCCGAAGGAGGGGGCGGGCGTGGGCTGGACGGTCCTCTACATCGCATTCGGTCTGGTGGCACTGTGGCTGCTCGGCGAGGTGCTGCTGCAGTACAAGGCACGACTGCGCTGGCGACTGCTCGCCTTCGCCGGCTTCCTCGGCGTGGTGGTCGGGGTGCTGCTGGCCTCCGTCCCGGTCATCGTCGTCGGCACGCTCGCCTTCGCCACCGGCCAGACCTTTGTGACGCTGTCCTTCCGACGCGGCTTCTCCACCGGCTGGGCCATAGGCGGCACCCCGGGGGAGAGCCGTCGGCGCAAGGGCGGCGGCGAGGGCGCGGCGACGAAGGAACCCACGCTGGAGGTCTCGGACCTGGAGGTCTCGGCGCCGGACGCCCCCGCCGACTACGACGGGCCCCCGGCAGCCCCGCCCGCCCCGTCCGTCTACGCCACGGAGCCGCTCCCCGACGACACCGGCCAGTACGGCGTGTACGGGGGCACCGGCTACGACGCGGACGGCCCCGCCCACCAGGACCAGGGCAACGACGCGGACCCCTCGGCCCAGCCGCAGTACGCCGCGTACGACCCGTACACCGGCTACGGCCCGCAGCAGGCCCAGGACCCCTACACCGGAACGTACGACTACGGCACCGGCGAGCAGAGCTACGCCGCCTACTCCGACCCGTACATCGGCACCACCAACCAAGCCCCCTCCTACGGCTACGACGCCTACGGCACGGGCGACGGCTACGACAGCCAGGGCGGACAGCAGAGCTACGCCGACCCCTACGCCCAGAGCTACGGCGCGGACCCGTACGGCACGGGGGCATACGCCACGGACACCCCGCCCGGCGGAGTCTGGGTCCCGCAGCAGCGCGACGCCGAGCAGTACCCCCCGGAGCCGCCGGAGCAGCCCGCCGGGCCCGCCCCGTACGGCAACGGCTACGACACCGGCCAGAACGAGCAGTACCGCTACTGAGCGCGCCGCCGCCGGGGCGACCCGGCGGCACAGCGGCTGCTCCGACCCCGTATCGGCGGCGGAGCCGAAGGCGGCGCCGACCGGCCGCCGCCCGAACGGCGCGGCCCGGCAGCCGGGCCCCTCAGCGCGAGCCGCGGAAGTCGTCACCCTCCACCACGAGCCCGGCCACCAGCGTCCCCGACATCCCGGCGTGCGCGAGACCTCCGCCCGGATGCGCCCAGCCGCCCGCGAGATACAGCCCCGGCAGCCGGGTGAGATTGCCCGGGTGCAGATACGCGCCGCCGGCCCCGGCGAGCGCGGGCGGCGGCACCGCACCGCCCTCGGCTCCCGTCTCCGCCTCGGTCTCCGCCGGCGTACGGATCTCCGTGTGCAGGATCCGCTCCCGCAGCCCGGGCACGGCCGCGCCCGCCCGCTCCACCAGGAGGTCCGCGAACCGCCGCCGCACCTCCGCGTCCCGCCAGTCGACCGGGCCCTGCGGAGCCACCGTCGCGGTGAGCGTCACCGCCTCGTGCTCCGCGTCCGGCCGGGTCGCCGGATCGTCCGGGCGCAGCACCGTCACCGTGGGGTGGCCGGCGACCCGGCCCCCGAACACGGCCTCCCACTCCGCCGCCCCGTCCCCGCTGTGCACCACGGTCCGGTGCACCGCGTCCGCCTCCCGGGCCCCGCGCAGCGACAGCAGCACCGTGAACCGGCCCGCCGCGCCCGCGCCCGCCCGGACCGGCACATCGCCCGCGCCCCACACCTGCCGGCCCGGCACCAGATCCGGGCGAGGCCGGACCCCGAGCACCACCCGGTCGGCCTCGGCCACCTCACCGCCCGCCAGCTCCACGCCCGCCGCCCGGCCGTCCTTCTCGACGACCCGGACCACCTCGGCGCCGAAGACGAACTCCACCCGGCGGGCCACGCACCGCTCGTACACCGCCCGGGCCAGCTCCCGCATCCCGCCCAGCACGTACCAGCTGCCGAAGGTCTGCTCCATGTACGGCAACAGCGCGGCGCTCGCGGGGGCGGTACGCGGGTCGAGGCCGTGGGCGAGCGCGTACCCGTCGAGCAGGGCCGCCAGACGCGGGTCCGCCAGCTCCCACGCGCCGATCTCCGCGACCGTGGCCGCCTGCCGGGCCGGGCGCAGCAGCCGACGCTGCCGCACCGCCGGATACGGATCGCGCCCCAGCACCTGGTGGTCCGTGCGCAGCGGCTCCTCCAGGAGTGGGCGCCGCGAGCGGTCCCAGGCGTCCCGGGCCCGGTCCATGAAGTCGCTCCAGCGCGCCCCCGAACCCACGCCCAGCGCTCCGTCCAGGGCGGCCGACACCCCGGCCCGGGAGGCGTTCGGCAGGGAGACCGCGGTGCCGTCCGCGAAGAGATGGCGGCTCGCCGGATCGACCTGGGTCAGCGTCACGCACTGCTCCAGGGACTCCTTGCCGGTCTTCACGAAGAGGTCCCGCTGGACGGCGGGCAGGTGCAGCAGCCCGGGCCCGGTGTCGAAGACGAAGCCCTCGTGCTCATGGCGGCCGACCGAGCCGCCGTAGCTCGCGGACCGTTCGTAGACCGTCACCTTCTCGCCCGCCACGGCCAGCCGGGCGGCCGCCGCCATCGCGCCCGTGCCGGCGCCGATCACCGCAATTCGTGCCATGCGGGTGACTTTATCGACCGGCACCGGCAGTTCAGCCGGGAGGCCAGTGCGCGCCCGTCCCGGCCAGGCCTTTCTCCTCGCGCCGCTGGGCCCGGCGGCGCAGGAAGCGGCGGATCCGCGATGCGAGGAAGACCACTGTGACGATGCCCAGCACCAGCAGCACGGCCGCGATCACGGCGGCTGCCACCGGATTGAATATGGCGAACGTGACGACCCCGGCGACCCCGAGGTCCTCCGCGACGCTCAGCGCGACGTTGCTGAAGGGCTCCGGAGAGGTGTTGACGGCCATCCGCGTGCCCGCCTTGACCAGATGGCTCATCAGCGCGGTGGACCCGCCGATCGCACCGGCCGCCAGCTCCGGCAGCGAACCGCTCTCCCCGGCCAGCAGCGCGGCGATCACCGCCCCGGCCACCGGCCGGATCACGGTGTGCGCCGTGTCCCAGACCGAGTCCACGTACGGGATCTTGTCCGCGATCGCCTCGCAGAGGAACAGCACCCCGGCCACGATCAGGACGTCGGTGCGCTGCAGGGCGGCGGGCACCTCGTCAAAGACGCCGGTGGCGCCGAAGACGCCGAGCAGCAGGACCACCGCGTACGCGTTGATCCCGCTGGCCCAGCCGCTGGTGAACACGAGAGGGATGACAGACACGCAGGTGATCGTAACGACCCCGGTCGGGGACCGGGTGGGGTTCGGTGCGGTGCTCTGAGTATCCGTACCTAGGAGCACAGATGAGTAGCAGCGCGGATAGGCCCCGACCTGCGCGGACGGCAGAGTGATGACCACGGAAGGGGCGCTGCGCCAGGACCGCCGGCACGGGGCGGCGGAACGGCGCGGTTCCCCCGACGCAACGGGGGTGCGCGACGGAGTCCGGGGGCCACGGGGGACATACGGGGTCACGGGGAACGGGTTTCCGGCAAGCACGGAAGACGCCGGTCCGATGAGGTTCGCGGGGGATGCGAACCTCATCGGCCGGCGTCTTCGGCGTTCCCGGCGCCCCCCGGGCGCGGCCTCAGTGCCCGCTGACCCGCCCGTGCAGCAGCAGCGACAACGCCGAGTGGACCTCGTCGATCGAGCGCTCCGGCTGGAACGCCTGCCAGTCCAGCGCCGCCACCAGCACCATCCCGACCAGCGCGGCGGCCGTCAGCGGGATGTCGATCTCCTCGCTCAGCTCCCCGCTGCGCACGGCGTCGCGCAGGACGCCCTCGACGACCGCCACGGCCTCCTGACGCACCACCAGCAGCGTGGACTGCCAGGCGCGGTTGGTGCGCCAGAGTTCGGCCACGTACAGCTGGGTGAAGGCCGGGTAGCGGTCGATGAAGGCGAGCCCGGCCCGGATCATCGCGTCCAGCGCCTCGACCCGGGTGCCGCCCCGCTCCTCGGACTCCTCGGCGGCGGCCCGCAGGGATGCGGTGAGCAGTCCCACGCCGTGCCGGAGCAACTCCTCGAACAGCTCGGTCTTGCTCTTGAAGTTGTAATAGACCGTGCCCTTGGCGACCCCGGCCCGCTCGGCGATCTCGTCGACGGTGGTCGCCGAGAAGCCCTTTTCGGCGATGAGCGTCACCGCCGCCTCGTAGAGCTTCTGCCGGGTGGCCTGGCGGCGCGTGGTGCCACTGCTTTCCATGGGGCCGATTCTTCCAGGCCCCGGCCTACCCGGGGACGCGACCGCGGGCGCGCTCACAGGCTCAGCTCCGGGTGCAGCCGGCTCAGGCTCCACACCTGTTTGCGTCGGGCGGTGAACGCGGTCAGGGCGAGCGCCCCGACGGTGAAGGCCGCCAGCACCGCGCAGCCCAGCCAGACCGGGGTGAGCGGGCCGCCCGTGATCAGCCTGCGCAGCCCCTCGACGACGTACGTCATGGGGAGGTACGGGTGGATCGCGCCGAAGAAGCCGGGGCTGGTCTGGACGGGGTACGTGCCCCCGGCCGAGGTCAGCTGGAGCATCAGGACGACCAGCACCAGGATCCGCCCCGCCGCCCCGAAGCAGGCGTTCAGCCACTGCACGATCGCGGCGAAGCAGCAGGTCACCAGGGCCAGGAAGCCGATCGTTCCGGCGGCGTGGGCCATCTGGAGACCGAGGCCCCAGTGCAGGACCGCCATCAGGGCGGCGACCTGGGCCGCGCCGATGGCGGCGACCGGGAGCCAGCCGGCGAACGCGATCCGCCAGGAGGAGGCGCCGGCGGCGAGCGCCCGCCGGTTCATCGGCTGGATCAGCATGTACGCCACCATCGCGCCGACCCACAGGGACAGCGGGATGAAGTACGGGGCGAAGCCGGTGCCGTAGTTGGGGGCCGCGTGCAGCGACTTGGAGGCCAGCTGGACGGGGTCGGCCATGACGTCGGTCCGCGCGTCGCGGTCCTTCTTGTCGTAGTCCGGGATCTTGTCGACGCCGTCGTTGAGGCCCTGGGCCAGTTCGGCCGAGCCGTCGCCGAGCCGGAACAGCCCGCCGTCCAGATTCTCCGCCCCGGTCTTCAGCTTGCCGACACCCGTGTCGAGGTTGCTGGAGCCGGTCCGCGCGGTACCGAGACCCGTGTGCAGCGCCTGCGCGCCCTTGGCGACCTTGTGGGCGCCGGTGTTGAGCTCGTTGACCTTGGCCACGGCGGACGCCAGGTCGTCGTCCAGCGTCGGGGCGCGCTTCGCGAGGGCCTCCGCCTGCTTCTGGAACGCGGTGAGCTGGGTGCTGAGCTTCTTCAGATCGCCGTTCTGGTTGGTGACCAGGGTGTTCACATCAGCGGCGATCTTCGCGGCGTCCTCGGAGGTGACCTTGGCGCGTTCCAGCGGCGGGCAGGCGGTGGCGTCGGGCTCCTCGGCCTCCTCGCACTGGGTCCGGTGGATCTCGGCCAGCTCGTCGGCGGCCTTCCGGGCGCGGGTCGCCGCGGTGGGCGCGGTCTTCACCAGCACGTCGAGGTTGTGCCGTACGGCCCCCGAGGTGTCGGCGACCAGCCGGGCGGTGTCCTGGATGGACTTCCCGTTGTCCTTGAAGAACGGCCGTACGTCACCGGCGATCCCGTTGACCTTGTCGGCCAGGACCTGGGTGCCCCCGGCGACCTGGCGGGAGCCGGTCGCGAGGTCGCGCGAGCCCTGGTTCAGCTTCACGATCCCGTCGGAGAGCTTCTTGCTGCCCGCCTTGGAGTCCTTGAGGCCGTCCGCGAGGTCCTTGGAGCCCTGCTTCGCCTTGGAAATGCCGCCCTTGAGGTCGTCGGCGCCCTTGGCCGCCTCGGCGGTCTTGTCGTGCAGATCGGAGAAGCTGATGAAGATGCGGTCCAGGAAACCCCGGGAGGCGTTCGTGGAGGCGGCGTTGCGCACCTCGCCGAAGACCGTCTTGGAGATCTGCCCGACGATGTAGTTGTTGGCGTCGTTCGTCCGCACCTGGAGCGCGCCGGTCTCGGGGGAGTCCCCGCCGCTGGAGGCGATCTTCTTGCTGAAGTCCGACGGCATCGTCAGCGAGAGGTAGTACGTGCCCTCCTCGACGCCCTTCTCGGCCTCGGCGGAGCTGACCTCGTGCCAGGCGAAGACCTTGGAGTCGAGCAGCTTCTCGCTGATCTCGTCCCCGGCGGTGATCCGCTTGCCGTCGCTGGTGGCCCCCTTGTCGTCGTTGACCAGGGCGACGGGCAGCTTGTCGAGTTTCCCGTACGGGTCCCAGAACGAACACAGGTACAGGGCGCCGTAGAGCAGCGGCAGGAGCAGCAGGGCGACGAGCGCGGCGGCCGGCAGCTTCCCCCGGCCGAACCGCTTCAGCTCAAGCGCGGCGAGCTTCGGCGAACGCATCGGCCGTCTCCTTCTCGGTGGTGGGTTCGGGGGTGGCGTCTTCACCGGCCGGTTCTTCGACGTCGGCTTCTTCGGGGGCCGGTGCGGTGCGCACGACCCGGGCGTTCCCGGGGGCCTCGCTGCACACGGCGAGCACCGTCGTCCCGGCGTCGGCCACGGAGCGCAGCAACGCCCAGGCCTGCTCGCGTTCGGCGTCCGAGAGCTTGAGGTCGGTGTCGTCGACGGCCAGCAGCCGCGGCTTGCCGATCAGCGCCAGCGCGACGGACAGCCGCAGCGCCTCAAGGCGTTCCAGGTCGCGTACGGAGGTGCGCCCCGACTTCGGGAGCGTGGCGGGGTCGAGGCCGGCGGCCTCCAGGGCCTCGTCCACCCGGGCCTCGGCGGCGGCCCGGCGCTCGGCGCGCGGGCGCAGCAGGGCGCGCAGGGGCGATCCGTAACGGCCCTGGAGGAGTGCGCGTTCGCCCAGGTGCTCGGCGACGGTGAAGGCGGGGTCCAACTCGCTGACGCCCGGCACCGGGCCCAGGGCGGCGATTCTGCGGACGGCGGCGGCCTGCTTCGGCAGAAGCAGCCCGCCGGTCTCCGCGTGGCCCTCGGTGGTGCGCATCCGGCCGGTCAGGGCGAGCAGCAGACAGGTGCGGCCCGATCCCGACGGGCCCTCGATGGCCACCAGCTCCCCGGCTCGGCGCTGAACGTCACGTTCCGGAAGACCCGGCCGCGTGGTCCCTCCAGTCCGAAGTCCTCGGCGCTGACAGCCGCGCCGTGCGGGCTCTCCACAGAGATCCTCCCCTTTTTAAACTGACCAGTCAGTGCAAAAAAGTAGTCCGAACTCGCGCTCGAAGCAAAACGGCAGGTCAGGGCCTACTTCGGGTCGATTGTCAGTGGTGCCCGCCACCATGGACACAGACGGCCACGGAGCCGTCACACGACGACAGGAGGTTCGTCATGGCCAGCTCGTCCGCAGCCGCCGCCCCGCGGCGCCGCGCAGGCAGCCCTGCCCCCTCACTGACCGGTCCGGCCGCCGATGTCCACCCCGTCCTGCGCCGCGCCGCGGCACCGCCCGCCGCCCTCGATCTGCTCGCCAAGGCCCGCTCCGGCCTCGACGAGGCCGCCGTGCTCCGCGAGCCCAACGAGCGGTACGCCACCGCCCACCTCGCCGCCCTGCGCATCGCGGCGGCCGTGCTGGCCGCCCGCGGGCGGCCCGAGACGAACAAGCGCCGCCGCGACCGCATCCGCAGCGCCTGGGAAGTCCTCCCGGAGATAGCCCCGGAGCTGACCGAATGGAGCGCCCTCTTCGCCTCGGGCGCCGACCGCCGGGCCCGCGCGGAGGCCGGCATGCCGGGAGCCGCCAGCGGGCGCGACGCCGACGACCTGCTGCGCGACGCGGCCATGTTCCTGCGCCTGGTGGAACGGCTCCTCGTGCTCCAGCCGATCCTTCCGCAGCCCCGTCCGGAGCGCCCGGGCGGCGGGTGAGCTGCCCGGGGGCGCGAGGCAATAGGGTGGTGACCGCTCACATCACCACCCGCACTGTTCACGCTCCGCCGTCCCCGGCGGCACCGTGCCGAGGAGACATCTGCCGTGTCGGACCAGCCGCGCCCCCGCGCCTCCCTCCGTACCGCCGTGGTCTGGGAGGTCCTCAAGGAGGCTCTGGACCGTCAGGTCAAGGCGGCCGGCAGGGACGCCCTGGATGTCCTGGACACCGGAGGCGGCACCGGAAACTTCGCCGTGCCCGCGGCCAGGCTCGGCCACCGGGTCACCGTCGTCGACCCCAGCCCCAACGCGCTCTTCGCGCTGGAGCGCCGCGCCGCCGAGGCCGGGGTCGCCGACCGGGTCCGGGGCGTCCAGGGCGACATCCTCGGCCTCTTCGACGTCGTGGAGCGCGACGGTTTCGACGCGGTGCTCTGCCACGGCGTCCTGGAGTACGTCGACGAGCCCGCCGAGGGCGTGCGCAACGCGGTCGAGGCCCTGCGCCCCTCCGGTGCGCTCAGCCTGCTCGCCGCCGGCCTCGGCGGAGCCGTTCTGGCCCGCGCCCTCGCCGGACACTTCACCGAGGCCCGGCAGGCGCTCACCGACCCGGCGGGCCGCTGGGGCGAGGGCGACCCGGTGCCCCGCAGGTTCACCGCCGAGCAGCTCTCCGACCTGGTCTCCGAGGCCGGAATGGAGATCGCCGCGGTGCACGGGGTCCGGGTCTTCGCCGACCTCGTGCCGGGCGTCCTGGTGGACACCGAGCCCGGCGCCGTGGAGGCGCTCCTCAAGCTCGAAGCGGCCGCCGCCGAGCAGCCCGCGTTCCACTCGGTCGCCACCCAGCTGCACGTTCTGGGTGAGAAGCGCCGCTGATCAGCAACGAAGCTGCGCACGGAGTGGGACTCAGGACCCCCGTACGAGGCGTAAGCCCCGTATGATCGGGTGACACCATCCGGCATGGCGGATCGGTCGTCGGGGAATCTACGCCTCAACAGCCGAGCCGACATAGCGGTCCGGACTGGCTGAACGCTAGAGGGCGGGTTTCACGGGGGCGAATCCCTGCCTATCCTGGAAGGGCCGCATACCGGTCGCCCCCGCGGCCGACGACGAGGAGGATCCCGTGCCGCTCTCGGAGCACGAGCAGCGCATGCTCGAGCAGATGGAGCGAGCGCTGTACGCCGAAGATCCCAAGTTCGCGACAGCGCTCGAGGGAAGCGGGCTGCGTACGTACACCCGCAAAAGGGTCTACCAGGCGGTCGCAGGCTTCCTGGTGGGTATCGCGCTCCTCATGGCCGGAATGGTCGCCCAGCAGATCTGGATCAGCGTGGTGGGGTTCCTCGTCATGCTCGGCTGCGCCGTGCTCGCGGTCACCGGATGGCGCAAAGCGCCCAAGCCCGGTGAACAGCAGCCGGCCGCCGCAGGTGGCGGGGACAGCGGCGCACGCCGCCGACCGAGACAACGCCGGTCGATGATGAACCGCATCGAGCAGCGGTGGCAGCGCCGCCGCGACGAACAGGGCCAGTAGGCAGTACGCGTCGGCCCTGTTCTTCCCACAGAGCCGGGCGATGGCGCCACGCAGGACACCGATGGGTGAGGGGCGGCCGCATTGTTGCGGCCGCCCCTCAGCCGTTGCCGGACGGCCCCCGGACGGTAGAGCCCACTGGGCGCCCCCCGGAGCCGACAGAGCGTCTGGGGGCGGGGGAACCTCCGGCTGAGCCGGGCGAATGCCTCCGGCAGAGTCGTGAATGCCTCCGGCCCGGACCCGTTCGCGGGGTCCGGGCCGGAGGCATTCACGGGCGGGGTTCGGCCCGCCTCAGCCGTGCTGGCGCGTGAGGCGGCGCAGCCGGGTCGTCCAGCGACCGGCCCCCGCGCGGCCCGCCCACCGCTCCGCGAGGGCCGTCCGGCGGTCGGCGACGGCCCACACCACCCGGACGGACGAGCGGGGCAGAAGCATTGCCCGCAGCCGGGCGCCCCGGCCCGCCGTGGCCCGCAGTCCCGCCCGCACCGCCGTAGCGTCCTCGGCCAGGCCGTCCGCCGGGCGCGGCTCGGGGGCGTACAGCACCTGTTCCACCGAGCCCGCGATCCGGTGCACCGCCTCGGCCGCGGTGGTGTCGAGCCGGCCCAGCCGCACGATCCGGGCCGCCGCCTTCCGGGGGGTCAGCGAGTCGTCCGGGGCGATGCCGTGGTCCCAGGCCGTGTCGGTGATCTCCCGCCAGGCGGCCAGCGTCCGTGCGGCGGCGTCGGCGGGCGTCCGGCCCCCGGAGCCCAGCCGGCGGTTTCTCGTCCGGGTCCGCCACCACAGCGGTGACAACGGCAGCACCAGGGCCAGGACCGCCGCGAGGACCACCAGTAGCACCGTCCCGAGCGGGGTGCCGCGGTCGGTCGGCACCGCGGTTCCCGCCTCCTGCGACGGCCCGCACCCGCCTTCCTGGCGCAACTGCGGCGGGCAGCTGTCGTCGGCGGAGGGGAGGGCGGACGGTGCGGTGGACGCGTCCGCGGAGGGCTCGGCCGCGTCGCTCGCGGTGTCCGTGGGAAGCTCGGGCCGGGTCCACGAGGGAGTGCTGCCCCGGCTCGGGGTCGGCTCGAACCGGGTCCACCCGACGCCCTCGAAATACAGCTCGGGCCAGGCGTGCGCGTCGCGCAGCCCGACCGAGATCGCCCCGTTCGACTTCATGGTGCCCGGAGTGAAGCCCACCGCGACCCGGGCCGGGATGCCCAGCGTCCGGGCCATCGCGGCCATCGAGAACGAGAAGTGGACGCAGAAGCCCTCCTTGTCACGGAGGAACCGGGCGATGGCGGACGACCCCGTGCCCGAGGTGACCGTCGTGTCGTAGGTGAAACCGCCCTCGGAGGCGAACCAGTCCTGGAGTTTCACGGCCTGCTCGTAGGCGTTGGCCGCGCCCTCCGTGACCTGTGCGGCGGTCTCGGCGACCACCTCCGGCAGCGAGCCGGGGAGCTGGGTGTACTCCCGGGACAGCTCCCCGGGCGGCGAACCCGCGGCCGCGAGTTGCTGCGCCGTGGGTTCGACGACCAGGCTGCCGACCTCGTACCGCGCACCGCGCGTGGTCTGCCCGTCGTCTCCGACGAGGGTGCGGCCCTCGGGTTCGTACCGCCAGCGGCCGCCGACCCGGACCTCGCTCGCCGGGTAGGGGAGCGGCAGATACGTCTGCTGGTAGGAGCGCGAGGCGGAGATGTTCGTCCGGACCTCCGTGACCGAGACGTCCCCACCGAGCCCCGCGGGCTGGGGGAGCCGGTCGGGTACGTCCGTCAGCCGCCGGGTGGAGGAACGCCACTCGCTGCCGTTGAACTCGTCCAGGGCCAGGATGCGGAGATAGAGGTTCTGCGGGTTCTCGATGTTGCTGCGGTACGTCATCACCTCCCGGTTCTCCGGCTGGTTGAGGTTGTTCTGCAACGAGACCAGCGGATTCACCGCGGAGATCGTGCCACCGCCGCTGCCCTTGCCGTTCCCCGGGCCGTTGCCGCCGAGCAGACCGCTGTCCAGGGCGGGCAGGGCGAGGGGAGCCACCAGGGCGATGCCGAGCGCCAGCACGCCGATCCGCCGCCCGGTCCGCACGGGGGAGGAGCCGCCGCCCGTACCGGACAGCCCGTCGGCCAGACCGCCCCTGGTCCGTGAGGCCCCGCCGAAGACACGGCCCCACTGGGAGAGCCGGTCCCGGCCCTCCGCCAGCAGGAGCAGCAGATAGCCGGAGGCGGCCAGCAGGAACCACAGCCATCCCGCCCCGCCGTCGGAGAGACCGGCCGCGACCGAGTACAGGGCGAGGAGCGGCAGCCCGGCCGGGGCCGCGCTGCGGAAGGTCACCGCCATGGCGTCCACGACGAGGCCGATCAGGACCACCCCGCCGACCACCATCAGCTCGATGCCGTCGGTCAGCGGGGCCGGGGTGGAGTACGTACCGACGTCCTCCCCGCCCGCGACCAGCAGCTCGCCGAGCCGCATGACGGCCTGCGGCCCCGGCACCACCCCCAGCAGGGCGTGGTCCCGTGCGAACACCAGGGTCAGCAGCACCAGGGTGACCAGCGCCTGGGCGGCGACGGTCAGCGTCCGGGCCAGCGGGACCCGGCGCGCCAGGGCGCCCACCCCGCTCTGGACAGCGAGCAGCACCGCCGCCTGCACCAGCCAGCCGACCTCCTCCACCAGCGGGATCAGCGCCCCCGCCGCCAGCAGTGTCGCCGCACAGGCGCTCAGCGTCAGCCTGGCCCGCCCGCTCATGACCATCCCCCCGCGAAACCGTTCGGGCCGCCGCTCGGGGCGGACGGCGTGTCCGTGCGCATCCCGCCGGCCAGCTGCCACAGCTCGGGCAGCTCGTCGCCCGGCTCCACCGGCACCGCCGTCCAGCCGGACTCGCGCAGCCGTCGCAGCCGGTCCTCGGCCGCGCCCGCCGCGCTCCCGTCGCCGGCCCACGCGGCGCTGTCCAGGACGAACGCGACCCCGGCCCCGGCGCGCTGTCGCATCCGGGCCGCGACCGCGGTCTGCTCCTCGTCCAGATCGCCGAAGAAGGCGATGAGAAGCCCCTCGTTACCGCCGCGCAGCACGTCATGGGCGCGGCTGAGGCCCCCGCCGTCGGAGTGGCCGACCACGGCGAGCGTGTCGAGCATCAGTCCCGCCGAGTCCGCGGACTCCTGGGTCGAGCCCGCGTACCCGTCGGTCCCCTCGCCGGGCACCGCGGTGCCGTCGTCGGTGAGCAGCCGGACGGCGAAGCCGCGCTCCAGCATGTGCACGAGGGCCGAGGCCGCCGCCGAGACCGCCCACTCGAACGCCGAGTCGGGCCCGGCACCCCGGTAGCCGATCTGCCGGGTGTCCAGCAGGACCGTGCACCGGGCCCGCTGCGGTTGTTCCTCACGGCGCACCATCAGCTCGCCGTGGCGCGCGGTGGAGCGCCAGTGAACCCGGCGCAGATCGTCGCCGTGCCGGTAGCCGCGCGGAATGATGTCGTCCTCCCCGGCGAGCGCGAGCGAGCGCTGACGCCCGTCGCCGTACCCGGAGGCCTCGCCCGCCAGCCGCAGCGCGGGCAGCGGCACCGTGCGCGGAATGACGACGAGGGTGTCGTACGCGCTGAAGGAACGCGTCAGCTCGCACATGCCGAAGGGGTCGCTGAGCCGCAGCTGCAACGGGCCGAGCGGATAGCGGCCGCGCAGGTCGGAGCGGACCCGGTAGGACACCTCGCGCCGACCGCCCGCCTCCACCCGGTCCAGGACGAAGCGGGGCCGCGGACCCAGCACGTACGGCACGCGGTCCTGGAGCATCAGCAGCCCCGTGGGCAGCCGCGAGACGTTCTCCATCCGCAGGTGCACCCGGGCCTCCGCGCCCGCGGGCACCCGGGACGGCGAGAGCCGGCGGGTGCCCGTGACCCGGTAGCGGGTGCGGTAGAGCACGGTCACGCAGACCAGGGGCAGCACAGCGAGCAACAGCCCGACCCGCAACAGGTCGCCCTGGCCCAGGACGTACGCGCAGACGGCGGCGGCAAGACCGGCGGCCAGGAACGAGCGTCCCCGGGTGGTCAGTCCGCCCAGGGCCGCCCGGAGGCCGCCCTTCCGTCCGCCGTCCTCCACGGCGCCGGGCTCGCCGGCCGCCATCACAGCCGCCGTGCCCCGGGCTGCTGCTGGTGGTACAGCGGGCGGCCCTGCTCCCGCGCGGGCGGTGCGGTGCCGCCGGCCGATGTCGGAACGGGGGTGCGCTGGATGATCTCCCCGACCACCTGCTCCGCCGTGCGGCGGTTCAGCTGGGCCTGGGCGGTGGGCAGCAGCCGGTGCGCCAGCACCGGGGTGGCCAGCGCCTGGACGTCGTCCGGCAGGGCGTAGTCACGCCCGCTGAGCGCGGCGGACGCCTTGGCGGCGCGCAGCAGATGCAGCGTCGCGCGCGGGGAGGCGCCGAGCCGGAGGTCGGGGTGGGTACGAGTGGCCGCGACGAGTTCCACGGCGTAACGCCGCACGGCCTCGGCGACGTGCACCGTACGGACGGCGTCGATCAGCTTCACGATGTCGTGGGCGTGGGCCACCGGCTGGAGGTCGTCCAGCGGCGAGAGGCCCCCGTGCACATCGAGCATCTGGAGCTCGGCTTCCGGGCTCGGATAACCGATGGAGACCCGGGCCATGAAGCGGTCGCGCTGGGCCTCGGGCAGCGGGTAGGTGCCCTCCATCTCGACCGGGTTCTGCGTGGCGACCACCATGAACGGGTCGGGCAGCTCGTAGGTGTGCCCGTCGATGGTGACCTGGCGCTCCTCCATCGACTCCAGCAGCGCCGACTGCGTCTTCGGCGAGGCGCGGTTGATCTCGTCGCCGATCACGATCTGGGCGAAGATCGCGCCCGGCTTGAACTCGAAGTCCCGCCGCTGCTGGTCGAAGATCGATACGCCGGTGATGTCCGAGGGCAGCAGGTCCGGCGTGAACTGGATCCGCCGCACCGAACAGTCGATGGACCGGGCCAGCGCCTTGGCCAGCATGGTCTTGCCGACCCCGGGCACGTCCTCGATGAGGAGATGCCCCTCGGCGAGCAGCACGGTCAGCGATAGCCGTACGACCTCGGGCTTGCCCTCGATCACACCCTCCACCGACCTGCGCACCCGCTCTGCGGTGGTGGTCAGATCAGTGAGGCTCGCTCGATCGTCATAGGTCGTCACCCGGCCCTCCTCGGCCCTTTTGCGCAGGGGCCGTCGCGCGTACCCGCGCGGCCCACCCCGAAAAATCGGACACCCCTCCGGAAGACCCGGGGGAGGTCACACCCGCATTCTTGTTGCCGTTACCGCTTCGTGTCACTCGCCTGTGGATAAGTGGGTGTGAAAAGGCAGTGTCTGTCACGATTCCGGTGCCGCAGGGCGCGGCGATGCGTGCGTGAGGTGCAGCGGAGGGCCGGGAAGCGACGGGGATCCGTTCAGGAAACGGAGTCGATCTCCCGCAGCAGACCGGTGGTCACGTCGAAGACGAACCCGCGCACATCGTCGGTGTGCAGCAGGAACGGCGAGGTCCGCACCCGCTGCATCGACTGGCGCACGTCCTGGTCGGCGTCCGTGTAGGCCTCCACGGCCCAGGCCGGACGCTGGCCCACTTCGCGCTCCAGGTCCTGCCGGAAGTCCTCGGTGAGGGACTCCAGACCGCAGTTGGTGTGGTGGATGAGAACGACGCTGCGGGTGCCGAGCGCCCGCTGGCTGATGGTGAGCGAGCGGATCACGTCCTCGGTGACCACACCGCCCGCGTTGCGGATCGTGTGGCAGTCACCGAGCTCCAGACCGAGCGCGGCGTGCAGGTCGAGACGGGCGTCCATGCAGGCGACGACGGCGACCTGGAGGACGGGACGCGCGTCCATGCCCGGATCGCGGAAGTCCTTCGCGTACTGGGAGTTCAGCGCGACGAGGCGGTCGGTGACCTGGCCCCCCTCGCGGACCGCCGCAGCGGTGGGTGTCACGGACTCGGCGGGGGAGTGAGCAGAAGTCGACATGGATACGACGTTAGCCTTCCCACCTGGCACGGGCGGGCTGTGAGAGCGGACAAAGAACGTCAACACGGCTTGTTGTGAGCTAACCCACAGGACCCGCCGGACGCACCTGTTCGAGTGAGTTCGACGCATCCGGTCGGGTGGCGCGACGCGCTGCGCGGTTCGTTGATCGCGAATCGATCGAATGGCAGGGTGGACTAAAGTAACGCGAAGTCAACACCCGAATTCCCGCCCCACCGCCCCAACGCACCTCCCCGCACCTCCTGCATATTCCGTATTTCCCCCGTGATGTGCGGCGTACGTGCGACCCGGCCCTCTCCCGCTCTCGGTCGGCCGACGCCCCTTCCCCGGCGCCGGCGGGCCTCCCCTTCAGAGCGGGCGGGGACCAGGACGTACGTGCCGGCCGCGCGGGACAGAGCCTGAGAGGGCGCATTGAGCCAGACCCGACACGTCCCGGTGATGCTCCAGAGGTGTCTGGACCTGTTGGCCCCGGCTCTCCAGGACCCGGCCCACCCGCAGCCCGTGGTCGTCGACTGCACCCTCGGCCTCGGCGGCCACAGCGAGGCCCTGCTCGCCGCCTTCCCCACCGCCCGGCTGATCGCCCTGGACCGTGACAAGGAAGCCCTCCGCCTCTCCGGCGAACGGCTCGCCCCCTACGGCGACCGGGCCACCCTCGTCCACGCGGTCTACGACGAACTCCCCGACGTCCTCGCGCGGCTCGGGATCCCGAAGGTCCAGGGCGTCCTGTTCGACCTCGGCGTCTCCTCCATGCAGCTCGACGAGGCCGGCCGCGGCTTCGCGTACGCCCAGGACGCCCCGCTCGACATGCGCATGGACCAGTCCACCGGGATGGGCGCCGCCGAGGTGCTCAACACCTACCCGCCCGGCGAGCTCGTGCGGATCCTGCGCGCGTACGGCGAGGAGAAGCAGGCCAAGCGGATCGTCTCCGCGATCGTGCGCGAGCGCGAGAAGGAGCCGTTCAGCAACAGCGCCCGGCTCGTCGAGCTGATCCGTGACGCGCTGCCGCAGGCCGCCAAGCGCACCGGCGGCAACCCCGCCAAGCGGACCTTCCAGGCCCTGCGCATCGAGGTCAACGGCGAGCTGAGCGTCCTGGAGCGGGCCATCCCGGCCGCCGTCGACAGCCTCGCCGTCGGCGGCCGCATCGCGGTGCTCTCGTACCACTCGTTGGAGGACCGGCTGGTCAAGCAGGTCTTCGCGGCCGGCGCCGCCAACACCGCGCCCCCCGGACTGCCCGTCGTCCCCGAGCGCTACCAGCCCCGCCTGAAGCAGCTCACCCGGGGCGCCGAGCTGCCCACCGAGGAGGAGGTCGCCGAGAACCGGCGCGCCGCCCCCGCCCGGCTGCGCGGCGCTCAGCGCATCCGCGAGGAGGAGCGATGAGCACCGGGGCCGGACGCCGTACCGGGGGAGTCGCGGGGTGAGCAAACCGGCCGCACCGCTGAAGGGGCGGGTCGCCCGGCTCGCCCGGCTGATGCCGTCCACCGGGCCCAGCACCGCGGCCCGCACCCCCTTCGTCCTGCTGGTCGTCCTGCTGCTGGGCGGCGGACTCATCACCCTGCTCCTGCTGAACTCCGCGCTCAACGAGGGATCGTTCCGGCTCAGCGAGCTGAAGCGGGACACCACCGAGCTCACCGACGAGCAGCAGGCCCTCCAGCGCGACGTCGACAGCCGGTCCCAGCCCGACGCCCTGGAGAAGCGCGCCCGGGAGCTGGGCATGGTCCCCGGCGGCAGCCCCGCCTTCCTGAACCCCGACGGCACGGTCCGCGGCAACCCCGTGGAGGCGACCGCCCCGCCGCCCAGCCCGAGTCCGAGCCCCAGCGCCTCACCGGACCTTGACGACCCGGCGGCCGACCCCTCGGCCGGCCCCTCCGGCTCCCCCTCGCCCTCCGTGTCCGAGCCCCGGCCCGACCTCGCGGCCGCCCCCTCGGCGGACGACAGCCCGCCCCCGACGAGCCCCGGCAGGTGACGCAGTGCCGCCCAAGGAACCGCCGCGCCGCCGCGTACCCGGACCGGCCCGCCCCCGCAACGGAGCATCCCGATCCGGCGACGGGGCATCCCGGTCCGGCCGCCCCGGCGCGCGCCCACCGGCCCGCCGCCCCCGCCCCGCCCGGGGGAGCACCACCCGGCGCGGCACCGCACCCCGCTCCCTGCGCCTCGGCAGCCCGCGCCCCCGGCTGCGGCTCGTCAGCCTCGGGCTGACGCTGGTCATGCTGGCCTTCGTGGCCCGGCTGCTCCAGGTCCAGGCCGTCGACGCCAGCGCGTACGCGGCCAAGGCCGAGAAGAACCGCTACCTGGAGTACACGGTCGCCGCCGAACGCGGCGAGATCACCGACCGCAACGGCGTCGCGCTCGCCACCAGCATGGACGCGCACAACATCACGGCCGACCCCAAGCTCTTCACGCCCGAGGAGAGCAAGGCCCCGACGCCCCCCAGCAGGCTGCCGCGCTCCTCGCCCCGATCCTCGGCAAGGACGTCGACAAGCTCGTCAAGCAGCTCTCGGCCAACAGCCGCTACACCGTCCTCGCCCACCGGCAGACCCCCCAGGTCTGGAAGCAGATCAAGGACCTCAAGGCCGTCTTCGCCGAGAAGGCGTCCGAGGACAAGCTCAAGGGCGGCCCGGGAGCCAACGTCCTGGCCGGTGTCCTCCAGGAGCCGACCACCAAGCGCGTCTACCCCAACGGGGACCTCGCCGCCGGGATACTGGGCTTCGTCAGCGCCGACGGCAAGGGCGGCGGCGGCCTGGAGTCACAGCTGGACAAGGAGCTGGCGGGCGAGGACGGCAAGATCCGCTACGCCCAGGCGGGCGGCCGACGGGTCCCCACCGCGGGCAGCAGCGAGATCCCGGCCGTGCCCGGCTCCGACATCGAGCTGACCATCGACCGCGATATCCAGTGGGCCGCGCAGAAGGCCATCAGCGACCAGGTCGCCAAGTCCAAGGCCGACCGCGGCTACGTCATCGTGCAGAACACGAGGACCGGCGAGCTGCTGGCCATGGCCAACGCCCCGGGCTACGACCCCAACGACCTCTCCCAGGCAACCTCGGCCTCGCTCGGCAACGCGGCCCTCCAGGACGTGTACGAGCCCGGCTCCACCAGCAAGGTCATGTCGATCGCGGCCGTGCTGGAGGAGGGGGCCGCCACGCCCGGCACCCATGTCACCGTCCCCAACCGGCTGCACCGGGGCGACCGGCTCTTCAAGGACGACGTCGACCACCCCACCTGGTACCTCACGCTCAACGGGGTCCTCGCCAAGTCCAGCAACATCGGCACCATCCTGGCGACCGGTCAGCTCGGCAAGACCCAGGCCGAGTCGAACAAGGTCCTCTACGACTACCTGCGGAAGTTCGGCCTCGGCAAGAAGACCGGGCTCGGCTACCCCGGCGAGTCACCCGGCCTGCTGGCCCACCCGAAGGACTGGTCGACCTCGCAGCAGTACACGATCCCCTTCGGCCAGGGCCTCTCCGTCAACGCCGTCCAGGCCGCCTCGGTCTATTCCACGGTCGCCAACGGAGGCGTCCGGATCGCCCCCACCCTCGTACGCGGAACCAAGGGGCCCGACGGCCGCTTCACACCGGCCGAAGCCCCCGAGGAGAACCGGGTGGTCAGCGAGAAGACCGCCAAGACCCTGGCGACCATGCTGGAATCCGTCGTCGACGACCGCGAGGGGACCGGCACCAAGGCCGCCATCCCCGGCTACCGGGTCGCGGGCAAGACCGGAACCGCCAACCGGGTCGACCCCGTCCGCGGCGTCTACAAGGGCTACACCGCCTCCTTCGCGGGCTTCGCCCCCGCCGACAACCCGCAGATCACCGTCTACTGCGCGATCCAGAACCCCACCAAGGGCAGCTACTTCGGCGGCCAGATCTGCGGCCCGATCTACAAGCAGGTCATGGAGTTCGCGCTCAAGACGCTCCAGACCCCACCGTCCGGCAGCGAGCCGCCCCGGCTGCCGGTGTCCTTCAAACCCGGCGAGTGAACACGGGGATGCGCGAGCATCTCCTCCAAGGGAACCCTCAGTGACAACGATCACCCCCGACCCCGGGAACCGGAACGAGAACCGCCGGAACCAGGGTCCCTCGCTTCGCGAGAGCCCGCACCGGCCCGGTACGCTCACCGCCGTGCCCCACGCTGATCAGTCCCAAACCTCTCAGAAGGACGCGCCTGTGACCTACCCGGGAGCGCCCCGACCGGACCGGCTCCGGCCCACCCCCCTCGGCGAGCTGGCCGACCGGCTCGCCGTCGAGACCAACGGCAGCGGCGACGTCACCGGCATCACGCACGACTCGCGGGCCGTGCGACCCGGAGACGTGTACGCGGCCCTGCCCGGCGCCCGTATGCACGGCGCCGACTTCGCGGCCCAGGCCGCTGGCCTGGGCGCCGTCGCCGTCCTCACCGACCCCACCGGCGCCGAACGCGCCGCGGCCACCGGCCTGCCGGTCCTCGTCGTCGAGAACCCGCGGGCCGTGATGGGCGAGCTGGCCGCCGACATCTACGGGCGGCCCGGTATCGGCCTGCTCCAGATCGGGATCACCGGAACCTCCGGCAAGACCACCACCGCGTACCTCGTCGAGGGCGGACTGCGCGCCGCCGGACGCCCCACCGGGCTGATCGGCACCGTCGAGATGCGGATCGGCGACGAGCGCATCAAGTCCGAGCGCACCACCCCCGAGGCCACCGACCTCCAGGCCCTCTTCGCCGTCATGCGCGAACGCGGCGTCGAGGCCGTCGCGATGGAGGTCTCCAGCCACGCCCTGGTGCTCGGCCGGGTCGACGGCTGCGTCTTCGACGTCGCCGTCTTCAACAACCTCAGCCCGGAGCACATGGAGTTCCACTCCGGCATGGAGGACTACTTCCAGGCCAAGGCGCAGCTCTTCACCCCCGAGCGCAGCCACCGCGGCGTGGTCAACTTCGACGACGAGTACGGCCGCAGGCTCATCACCGAGTCCGGCGTCCCCGTCACCACCTTCTCCGCCGAGGGCCACCCGGACGCCGACTGGCACGCCGAGGACGTCGAGGTCGGCCCGCAGGACAGCACCTTCACCGCCGTCGGCCCCAAGGGCGAGCGGATCACCGCCCGCGCCCCGCTGCCCGGCCCGTTCAACGTCGCCAACACCCTCGCCGCGATCGTCACGCTGGCCGTCGCGGGCGTCGACCCGCAGACCGCCGCCGACGGCGTCGCCGCCGTGCCCGGGGTCCCGGGCCGGCTGGAACGGGTGGACGCCGGACAGCCCTACCTCGCCGTCGTCGACTACGCGCACAAGACCGACGCCGTCGAGTCCGTCCTGCGCTCCCTGCGCAAGGTCACCGAGGGCAAGGTGCACATCGTCCTCGGCTGCGGCGGCGACCGCGACACCACCAAACGCGGCCCGATGGGCGCCGCCGCGGCCCGGCTCGCCGACACCGCCGTGCTGACCTCCGACAACCCCCGCTCCGAGGACCCCCTGGCGATCCTCGCCGCGATGCTCTCCGGCGCCGCAGAGGTCCCCGTCCACGAACGCGGCGACGTGCTCGTCGACGCCGACCGGGCCGCCGCCATCGCCGCCGCCGTCGCCCGCGCCGAACCGGGCGACACCGTCCTGGTGGCGGGCAAGGGCCACGAGCAGGGCCAGGACGTCCACGGAGTGGTCCGCGCCTTCGACGACCGCAAGGTCCTGCACGCAGCCATCGAACGGTCCCTGGCGCACCCCGGCGCCGACCGTGCCCCTCACCACGAGAACAACAGTCAGGGATGACCAAGTGATCACCCTTTCCCTCGCCGAGATCGCCGAAATCGTCGGCGGGCAGCCGCACGACATACCGGACCCGGCAGTCACCGTGACCGGACCCGTCGTCATCGACTCCCGCGAGGTCGCACCCGGCAGCCTGTTCGCCGCGTTCGCCGGTGAACGGGTCGACGGCCACGACTACGCCCAGCGCGCCGTCGAGGCGGGCGCGGCAGCCGTGCTGGCGGCCCGCCCCGTCGGCGTTCCGGCGATCGTCGTGGACGATGTCGTCGGCGCGCTCGGGGCCCTCGCCCGGGCCGCCGTGGAACGCCTCGGCACGACGGTCGTCGCCCTCACCGGCTCGGCGGGCAAGACGTCCACCAAGGACCTGATCGCGCAGCTCCTCCAGCGCAAGGGCCCGACCGTCTGGACGCCCGGCTCCCTCAACAACGAGATCGGGCTGCCGATCACCGCGCTGAGCGCCACCGCCGAGACCGAGCACCTGGTCCTGGAGATGGGCGCTCGCGGCATCGGCCACATCCGCTACCTCGCCGAACTCACTCCGCCGCGCATCGGTCTGGTGCTCAACGTCGGCTCCGCGCACCTCGGCGAGTTCGGCAGCCGCGAGGCGATCGCCCAGGCCAAGGGCGAGCTGGTGGAGGGCCTGCCCGAGGACGGCTGCGCCGTGCTGAACGCGGACGACCCGCTCGTCCGTGCGATGGCCTCGCGCACCAAGGCCCGCGTCCTGCTCTTCGGAGAGGCCCACGAAGCGGACGTACGGGGCGAGAAGGTCCGGATGACCCCCGACGGGCGGCCCGCCTTCGAGCTCCACACACCCACCGGGTGCAGCGACGTGACCATGCGCCTGTACGGTGAGCACCACGTGTCGAACGCGCTCGCCGCGGCCGCCGTCGCCCATGAGTTGGGCATGTCCGTGACCGAGATCGCCGAGGCGCTCTCGGAGGCGGGCACCCTCTCCCGCTGGCGCATGGAGGTCACCGAGCGCGGGGACGGTGTGACGGTCGTCAACGACGCCTACAACGCGAACCCCGAATCCATGAGAGCCGCACTGCGTGCGCTGGCCGCCATGGGCCAGGCCCGAGGGGCCGACGGGGGACGCACCTGGGCGGTGCTCGGTCAGATGGCCGAGCTCGGTGACGCGTCGCTCGCCGAGCACGACGCGGTCGGACGGCTCGCCGTCCGGCTCAACGTCAGCAAGCTCGTCGCTGTCGGGGGAGAGAAGCCTCCTGGCTGCAACTGGGCGCATATAACGAGGGTTCGTGGGGTGAGGAGTCGGTGCACGTGTCCGACGCGCAGGCGGCCGTCGACCTGTTGCGCAGTGAACTGCGCCCGGGAGACGTCGTGCTGGTGAAGGCGTCCCGGTCGGTCGGCCTGGAGAAGGTCGCCCAGGCACTGCTGGAGAACTCGACCGAGGGCGAGGTCGCCGGCCGATGAGGCAGATCCTCTTCGCGGGGGCCATCGGGCTCTTCCTGACCCTGGTCGGTACCCCGCTGCTGATCAAGCTGCTGGCCCGCAAGGGCTACGGGCAGTTCATCCGGGACGACGGCCCGCGCACCCACGGCAGCAAGAAGGGCACGCCCACGATGGGCGGCATCGCCTTCATCCTGGCGACGATCGTGGCGTACCTCCTCGCGAAGGTCATCACGGGTGAGGACATCCGGTACTCCGGTGTCCTCGTGCTCTTCCTCATGGCGGGCATGGGCCTCGTCGGCTTCCTCGACGACTACATCAAGATCGTCAAGCAGCGTTCGCTGGGTCTGCGGGCCAAGGCGAAGATGGCCGGACAGCTGATCGTCGGCATCGCGTTCGCGGTGCTCTCGCTCCAGTTCCCCAACTCCATGAACTACACCCCGGCCTCCACCCGGCTCTCGTTCGTCGAGGACTTCGGCTGGTCGATCGGCCCGGTGCTGTTCTGTGTCTGGGCGCTGTTCATGATCCTCGCCATGTCCAACGGCGTGAACCTCACCGACGGCCTCGACGGACTGGCCACCGGCGCCTCGGTGATGGTCTTCGGCGCCTACACCTTCATCGGCCTCTGGCAGTTCCAGGAGTCCTGCGCCAACGCGGACAACCTGACCAACCCCAGCGCCTGTTTCGAGGTCCGCGACCCGCTCGACCTCGCCGTCGTCGCCGCGGCCCTGATGGGCGCCTGCTTCGGCTTCCTGTGGTGGAACACCTCGCCCGCCAAGATCTTCATGGGCGACACCGGCTCGCTCGCCCTCGGAGGCGCGCTCGCGGGTCTCGCGATCCTGTCGCGCACCGAGTTCCTGCTCGCCATCCTCGGCGGCCTCTTCGTGATGATCACCATGTCCGTGGTCATCCAGGTCGGTTCGTTCAAGATGACCGGCAAGCGCGTGTTCCGCATGGCGCCGCTCCAGCACCACTTCGAACTCAAGGGCTGGTCCGAGGTCCTGGTCGTGGTCCGCTTCTGGATCATCCAGGGCATGTGCGTGATCGTCGGACTCGGCCTCTTCTACGCGGGATGGGCAGCCAAGAAGTGAGCACCGTGGACTGGCAGGGCAAGCACGTCACCGTCGCCGGGCTCGGCGTCAGCGGAATCCCCGCCGCCCGCGCCCTGCACGAGCGTGGCGCGCTTGTCACCGTCGTCAACGACGGCGACGACGAACGCGCCCGCGCGCAGGCGGCCGAACTGGAGGCGCTCGGCATCACCGTGCGCCTCGGCGACGGCGCGACCCTGCCGCCGTCCACGGAACTCGTCGTCACCGCCCCCGGCTGGCAGCCGGACAAGCCGCTCTTCCTGGCTGCCGCCGAGGCGGGCGTCCCGGTCTGGGGCGACGTCGAACTGGCCTGGCGCCTGCGCGGCGACAACGGCAGGAAGGCCGCCCCCTGGCTCGCGGTCACCGGCACCAACGGCAAGACCACGACCGTACGCATGCTGGCCTCCATCCTGGAGGCGGCGGGCCTGCGCACCGCGGCCGTCGGCAACATCGGCGTATCGCTGCTGGACGCCGTGCTCGGCGAGACGGAGTACGACGTCCTCGCCGTCGAACTCTCCAGCTACCAGCTGCACTGGGCGCCCTCCCTGCGCGCCCACTCCGCCGCCGTCCTCAACCTGGCCCCGGACCACCTCGACTGGCACGGCTCGATGGAGGCGTACGCCGCCGACAAGGGCCGCGTCTACGAGGGCAACACCGTGGCCTGCGTCTACAACGTGGCCGACCCGGCCACCGAGGACCTGGTCCGCGAGGCCGACGTCGAGGAGGGCTGCCGCGCCATCGGCTTCACCCTCGGCGCCCCCGGCCCCTCCCAGCTCGGCGTGGTGGACGGCATCCTCGTCGACCGGGCGTTCGTCGCCAACCGGCAGAAGCAGGCCCAGGAGCTGGCCGAGGTCGGCGACGTCAACCCGCCGGCTCCGCACAACATCGCCAACGCCCTCGCCGCCGCCGCCCTCGCCCGCGCCTTCGGCGTGGAACCGGCCGCCGTCCGCGACGGGCTGCGCGCCTTCCGCCCCGACGCCCACCGCATCGAACACGTCGCGGACATCGGCGAAGTCGCCTACGTGGACGACTCCAAGGCCACCAACACCCACGCCACCGAGGCCTCCCTGGCCGCCTACGACTCCATCGTCTGGATCGCGGGCGGACTGGCCAAGGGCGCCACCTTCGACGAGCTGGTCACCGGCGCGGCGAAGCGGCTGCGCGGCGTCGTGCTGATGGGCGCCGACCGCGCCCTGATCCGCGAAGCCCTGACGCGACACGCCCCGGAGGTCCCGGTGGTCGACCTCGACCGGACCGACACTGGGGCGATGTCCGAAGCGGTCGCGCGGGCCGCCGAGCTCGCCCGGCCGGGCGATACGGTACTGCTGGCCCCGGCCTGTGCCTCGATGGACATGTTCACCAACTACAACAAGCGGGGCGAGGCGTTCGCGGACGCGGTCCGGGCACGCGCCGACGAGAGCGCCTGACCGACCGGGCTCCGCGCCCCGGGTCACGGGCCCCGGGTACGAGCAGTGGAGGGGACAGCGACAATGCCGGCCGACGAGAGATTCGCCGTACGGCGGGAGAGCGCACGGGCCCCGGCACCCCGCCCCCTCACCGCGGCGCCCGCCCCCGCCGGCGTCCCCCTGCCCCCCGGGCTGGCCCTGCGCGGCCGGCTCGCCACCGGCGCCCGGCGCCCCGAGACAGCCCGTGGCTCCGGACGCGGCGGATCCGGCTCCCGTACCCCGCGCTCGGGGCGCGGCGGCGGACCGCGGCGGGCCTACGAGCGGGCGCGGCGGGCCTGGGACCGACCCCTGACCGCCTATTACGTGATCCTCGGCTCCAGCCTCCTGATCACCGTGCTGGGCCTGGTGATGGTCTACTCCGCCTCGATGATCAAGGCGCTGGACATCAGCAAGCCCTCGACGTACTTCTTCGGCAAGCAGTTCCTCGCCGCCGCCATCGGGGGCGGGCTGATGCTGATCGCCGCCAAGATGCCCGTGAAACTCCACCGGGGCCTGGCCTACCCGATACTGATGGTCACCGTCTTCCTGATGGTCCTGGTCCAGGTGCCGGGGATAGGGATGTCGGTCAACGGCAACCAGAACTGGATCTACCTGGGCGGCCCGTTCCAGCTCCAGCCCAGCGAGTTCGGCAAGCTGGCGCTCATCCTGTGGGGGGCGGACCTGCTGGCCCGCAAGCAGGACAAGCGGTTGCTGACGCAGTGGAAGCACATGCTCGTGCCGCTCGTCCCGGTCGCCTTCATGCTGCTCGGACTGATCATGCTCGGCGGCGACATGGGAACAGCGATCATTCTCACGGCGATCCTGTTCGGTCTGCTCTGGCTGGCCGGCGCCCCCACCCGCCTCTTCGCCGGAGTCCTCGGCTTCGCCGCCGTCCTCGCGTTCCTGCTGATCAGAACCAGCCCCAACCGGATGTCCCGGCTCGCCTGCATGGGTGTGAGCGAGCCAGACCCGGAGGGCGGCTGCTGGCAGGCGGCCCACGGAATCTATGCTCTGGCGTCCGGCGGATGGTTCGGTTCCGGGCTGGGTGCGAGTGTGGAAAAATGGGGCCAACTCCCGGAACCTCACACCGACTTCATCTTCGCGATCACCGGTGAGGAACTGGGTCTGGCGGGGACGCTGTCCGTGCTCGCCCTCTTCGCGGCTCTAGGCTATGCGGGTATCCGCGTGGCCGGACGTACGGAGGACCCCTTCGTGAGGTATGCCGCGGGAGGCGTGACCACGTGGATCACGGCCCAGGCCGTGATCAACATCGGTGCGGTGCTCGGCCTGTTGCCGATCGCCGGGGTCCCGCTCCCGCTGTTCTCCTACGGGGGATCGGCCCTGCTGCCGACGATGTTCGCGGTCGGGCTGATGATCGCCTTCGCACGGGAGGACCCCGCGGCGAAGGCGGCCCTGGCCATGCGGAGGCCCGGGGTGAGATGGAAGACGATGAGACGGCGCGTCAAGAAGCGTTCGTCCGGAGAGCGGTGAATTTCGGTGCATGTCGTACTCGCCGGCGGGGGGACCGCCGGACACATCGAGCCCGCGCTTGCCCTCGCAGACGCCCTGCGCAGGCAGGACCCGACCGTGGGAATCACGGCCCTCGGAACGGAACGCGGCCTGGAGACCAGGCTCGTACCCGAGCGGGGGTACGAGCTGGCACTCATCCCCGCCGTGCCACTGCCCCGTAAGCCCACGCCCGAACTGATCACCGTCCCGGGCCGGCTGCGCGGCACGATCAAGGCCGCCGAGCAGGTCCTGGAGCGCACCAAGGCGGACTGCGTGGTCGGCTTCGGCGGCTATGTGGCCCTGCCCGGCTACCTGGCCGCCAAGCGGGCCGGGGTGCCGATCGTGGTCCACGAGGCCAACGCCCGCCCGGGCCTGGCCAACAAGATCGGCTCGCGGTACGCCCACGGGGTCGCCGTCTCCACCCCGGACAGCAAGCTGCGCGGCGCCCGCTACATCGGCATCCCGCTGCGCCGCACCATCGCCACCCTGGACCGCGCCCGGGTCCGCCCCGAGGCCCGCGCCTCCTTCGGCCTCGACCCCAACCTGCCCACGCTGCTGGTCTCCGGCGGCTCGCAGGGGGCGCGCCATCTCAACGAGGTGGTCCAGCGGGTCGCGCCGCTGCTCCAGCGCTCGGGGATCCAGATCCTCCATGTGGTCGGCCCGAAGAACGAATTGCCGCGCATCGACAACATGCCCGGGATGCCGCCCTACATCCCGGTACCGTACGTGGACCGGATGGATCTCGCGTACGCCGCGGCCGACATGATGCTCTGCCGTGCGGGCGCGATGACCGTCGCCGAACTCTCCGCCGTCGGGCTCCCCGCCGCCTACGTCCCGCTGCCCATCGGCAACGGCGAACAGCGGCTCAACGCCCAGCCGGTGGTCAACGCCGGCGGCGGCCTGCTGGTGGACGACGCGGCGCTCACCCCCGAGTGGGTGCAGTCCAACGTCCTGCCGGTGCTGTCGGACCCCCACCGGCTGTACGAAATGTCCCGCGCCGCCGCAGAGTTCGGCCGGCGCGACGCCGACGACCTGCTCGTCGGCATGGTGTACGAAGCGATCGCCTCGCGTCACTAGGCGTGCGGCGCGATGCGGTGCGGACCCGGGGCGGGCGTCCCGGGTCCGGCGAAGGAGCGAGCGTGGCCGGACCGACGACCGCCCAGCGCGGTGCACCCGGGCGGGCGGACACCTCCGCGCGCCCGCCGCACATCGGCCCCGAGGGGTCCCGGAGCAGCCGTCGGCTGCTGCTGATCCTGATCGGCGCCGCGGCCGCCCTCCTCATCGCGTTCGTGATCTGGGCGCTCTACGGGTCCTCCTGGTTCCGGGTCGAGAAGGTCACCACGAGCGGCGCCGAGGTTCTCACGCGCGAAGAAGTGGAAGCGGTTGCCGCGACACCGATCGGCGCCCCGCTGGTCTCCGTGGACACCGACGCGATGGAACACCGGTTGCGCCAGAAGTTGCCCCGTATCGACAGAGTTGATGTCGTTCGGTCCTGGCCGGACGGAATCAGCCTTAAGGTGACGGAGCGAAAGCCGGTCCTTCTGGTCGAAAAGGGCGGGAAGTTCGTGGAAGTGGACGCCAAGGGCGTGCGCTACGCCACGGTGGACACGGCGCCGAAGGGTGTGCCCCTGCTGGAACTGAAGCCCGAACCGTCCGCGAGCCTCCGCCGCTTCGGGGGTGACCGTCTGTTGCGGGAAGCGGTCCGGGTCACCGGCGACCTTCCTGCGGCCGTCGCCAAGGACACCGAGGTCGTCCGGGTCGCCTCGTTCGACGCGATCTCCCTGCGGCTCGCCCGGGATCGCGAGGTGATCTGGGGCAGCGGCGAGAACGGCACGGCGAAGGCGCTCGTCCTCACCGCGCTCATGAAGGCGGCGCCCAAAGCGGGACAGTTCGACGTAAGCGCTCCCACCGCCCCGGCGGTATCGGGGAGTTGACGGGTATTTGTGCTGGCCAGCACCCTGGTTGGTCAGCGCTACGGGTGATCACATAGGGTGAAAAGAAAAACGGGAGGTTCGGCGTGTTCGTTGAACGTGCGCCACTTGTCGACTTAGTGTCCTGTTCGGAAGAGTCCAGGAAGCAGACACACTGGTAACCCTAAACTTCAGCGTTAGGGTTTGGGTCGGCGTTCGGACCGTCCCCATCGACATCAGTCGTCGCCGCGGGGCCACCGCAGAGCGACGACACGTAACTCGAGGCGAGAGGCCTTCGACGTGGCAGCACCGCAGAACTACCTCGCAGTCATCAAGGTCATCGGTGTCGGCGGCGGTGGTGTCAATGCCATCAACCGAATGATCGAGGTCGGTCTCAAGGGCGTCGAGTTCATCGCGATCAACACGGACGCACAGGCCCTGTTGATGAGCGACGCCGACGTCAAGCTCGACGTCGGCCGCGAACTCACCCGGGGCCTCGGCGCCGGGGCGAACCCGGCCGTCGGTCGTAAGGCGGCAGAGGACCACCGTGAGGAGATCGAGGAGGTCCTCAAGGGGGCCGACATGGTCTTCGTCACCGCCGGAGAAGGCGGCGGCACCGGCACCGGCGGCGCACCCGTCGTCGCCAACATCGCCCGCTCGCTCGGCGCCCTGACGATCGGCGTGGTCACCCGCCCGTTCACCTTCGAGGGCCGGCGGCGCGCGAACCAGGCGGAGGACGGCATCGCCGAACTCCGCGAAGAGGTCGACACCCTCATCGTCATCCCCAACGACCGCCTGCTGTCCATCTCGGACCGCCAGGTCAGCGTGCTCGACGCGTTCAAGTCGGCCGACCAGGTGCTGCTCTCGGGTGTCCAGGGCATCACCGACCTCATCACCACCCCGGGCCTGATCAACCTCGACTTCGCCGACGTCAAGTCGGTCATGTCCGAGGCCGGATCGGCACTCATGGGCATCGGCTCGGCGCGCGGCGACGACCGCGCGGTGGCGGCGGCGGAGATGGCGATCTCCTCGCCCCTCCTGGAAGCCTCCATCGACGGCGCCCGCGGGGTCCTGCTCTCCATCTCCGGCGGCAGCGACCTCGGTCTCTTCGAGATCAACGAGGCCGCCCAGCTGGTGAGCGAGGCGGCCCATCCCGAGGCCAACATCATCTTCGGCGCCGTCATCGACGACGCCCTGGGCGACGAGGTCCGGGTCACCGTGATCGCCGCGGGCTTCGACGGCGGTCAGCCGCCGGCCCGCCGGGAGAACGTCCTCGGTGCGAACAGCGCCAAGCGCGAGGAGCCGGCCGCCCCGGCCAGGTCCGCCCCCGAGCCCGCGCGTCCGTCCGGCGGACTCGGTTCCGTGCCCCCGCGCGAGGAGAGCCCGGCCCCGGCCGAGCCCGCCCCGGCGCCGGCTCCGGCCTCGGGTGAGAGCACGCTCCCGCCCGTCTCCCCGCCGCACGTCCCGCCGGCCCGTCCCTACCAGGACACCCAGGCCGAAGAGCTGGACGTACCGGACTTCTTGAAGTGATAGATCAGCACCGGACGGAAACCGTCACGGGCAGCGCTCATTTCGCCTTCACCGACCGGTGGGGCGGAGTGAGCGCCGCTCCGTACGGCGAACTCAACCTCGGCGGCGCGGTCGGAGACGACCCCGCCGCCGTCGGCGCGAACCGGGAGCGTGCGGCGCGCGACCTCGGTATCGACCCGGCGCTCGTCGTCTGGATGAACCAGGTGCACGGCCGGGACGTCGCGGTGGTGGACGGACCCTGGGGTACGGACGCGGAGATTCCGGCCGTGGACGCGGTGGTGACCGCCCGGCGCGGGCTGCCGCTCGCGGTCCTCACCGCCGACTGCACGCCCGTCCTCCTCGCCGACCCGGTCGCCGGAGTCGTCGGGGCGGCGCACGCCGGGCGGCCGGGACTGGTCGCCGGAGTCGTACCGGCGGCGGTCGAGGCGATGATCGCGCTCGGCGCAGACCCCTCCCGGATCACCGCGCACACCGGACCGGCCGTCTGCGGACGGTGCTACGAAGTACCGGAGGAGATGCGGGCCGAGGTCGCCGAGGCCGTCCCCGGCACCTGGTCCGAGACCAGCTGGGGAACGCCGGCGGTGGACGTCACCGGCGGGGTCCACGCCCAGCTCGCCGCTCTCGGTGTGACGGACCGGCACTCCTCGCCGTACTGCACCCGGGAATCGGGCGACCACTTCTCGTACCGCCGCGACCGCATCACCGGGCGGCTCGCCGGATATGTCTGGTTGGACTGATAGGGCATGACGGACCGTAAGGCTCAACTCGCGGCGAATCTCGCACAGGTGGAGGAAAGGATCGCCTCCGCCTGTGCCGCCGCGGGTCGCGGGCGTGAGGAAGTGACCCTGATCGTGGTCACGAAGACCTACCCCGCGAGCGATGTGCGGATCCTGCATCAACTCGGTGTGCGCCATGTCGCGGAGAATCGTGACCAGGACGCCGCTCCCAAAGCGACCGCTTGTGCGGATCTTTCGCTGACATGGCACTTTGTCGGACAATTGCAGACGAACAAGGTTCGTTCTGTGACCGGTTATGCCGATGTGGTGCAGTCGGTGGACCGCGCCAAGCTGGTCACCGCTCTCTCCGCCGCCGCGGTGCGCGGGGAGCGCGAACTCGGCTGTCTGATCCAGGTCGCGCTGGACGCGGAGAGCGGCGAGCGCGGTGAGCGCGGCGGTGTCGCGCCGGACGGGGTCGAGGAGTTGGCGGCCGCGATCGACTCGGCTCCCGGACTCCGGCTCGACGGGCTGATGACCGTGGCGCCGCTGGCCGGGGAGTACGCCGGCCGGCAACGGGCCGCGTTCGACCGGCTGATGGAAATCTCATCCCGCCTGCGCGCCGGTCATCCGGCTGCCACCATGGTCTCCGCCGGTATGAGCGGGGACCTGGAGGACGCGGTGGCGGCCGGAGCGACACATGTACGCGTCGGTACGGCGGTACTCGGAGTCCGACCCCGGCTCGGGTAACGTCGCGAAGCAAGTCGGACCACAGCAGAAAATATGGTCATTCCCACTTCTAGCGGGCAGACCACAGTGGATCGCTGGCACTTGGTGACGAATGCCGATCCACCACAGAGCGGAGGACTCGGAGCATGGCCGGCGCGATGCGCAAGATGGCGGTCTACCTCGGCCTCGTGGAGGACGATGGGTACGACGGTCCGGGGTTCGACCCCGACGACGAATTCGAACCTGAGCCGGAGCCCGAGCGCGACCGGCGGCGGCACCAGCCCCCGCACCAGGTGGAGAGAGACCGGGAGCGCGACCGCGAGCGGGAGCGCGAAAGGGATGAACCGGTACGAGTAGTGCAGCCGCCCGCCCAGCGCGAGCCGGTTCAGCTCCCTGCGGAAAGCGTGCGACCCGCCCGGATCGCACCCGTGGCATCCATCACACCTGAACGCCCGAACATGGAGAAGAACGCACCGGTGATCATGCCCAAGGTCGTGTCCGAGCGGGAGCCGTACCGCATCACCACGCTGCACCCCAGGACCTACAACGAGGCCCGTACCATCGGGGAACACTTCCGTGAGGGCACTCCGGTGATCATGAATCTCACGGAGATGGACGATACGGACGCGAAGCGACTTGTCGACTTTGCCGCAGGACTCGTCTTCGGTCTCCATGGCAGCATTGAACGCGTGACGCAGAAGGTGTTCCTGTTGTCGCCTGCTAACGTCGATGTCACGGCGGAGGACAAGGCCCGCATCGCAGAGGGCGGATTCTTCAACCAGAGCTGAGAACACGACACCGGGAACGACCCGGCCGCGAGGCCGGTGCCGGCCGAGAGGCCGGAGCTGACGAGAGCCAGGGGAGAGGGAAGCGCGAGACATGGGCGTCGCACTGGATGTGGTCTATATCGCGCTGATGTGTTTCCTCATCGTGCTGATCTTCCGGCTGGTCATGGACTACGTCTTCCAGTTCGCACGTTCATGGCAACCCGGCAAGGCGATGGTGGTCGTACTTGAGGCCACCTACACTGTCACCGATCCACCGCTCAAGCTTCTGCGGCGGTTCATTCCGCCGCTGCGTCTCGGGGGCGTGGCACTCGACCTGTCCTTCTTCGTTCTGATGATCATCGTCTACATCCTGATCAGCGTTGTGGTCAGGTTGTGAGCGATACGGTCTTGCCGACTGCCGACGACTACGTAGAGGTGAAGAAGAGATGCCGTTGACCCCCGAGGACGTGCGGAACAAGCAGTTCACGACCGTCCGCCTCCGAGAAGGCTATGACGAGGACGAGGTCGATGCCTTTCTCGACGAGGTCGAAGCGGAGCTGACCCGTCTGCTCCGTGAGAACGAGGACCTGCGCGCCAAACTGGCCGCTGCGACGCGCGCCGCCGCGCAGAACCAGCAGCAGCAACAGCAGCAGCAGGGCATGCGCAAGCCCCCGGAGCAGCAGGACCGCCCCGGCGCGCCCGTTCCCGCCGCCATATCTGGACCGCCGCAGCAGCAGCAGCCCCCGCAGATGGGTCCGCCCCAGCTGCCCGGTGGCGCGCCGCAGCTGCCCGCAGGTCCCAGTGGCCATGGCCCCCAGGGTGGCCACGGTCCCGGTCCGCAGGGCCCGCACGGCCCCGGCCCGATGCAGGGCGGTCCCATGGGCGGCCCGATGGGCGGCCCCATGGGTCAGCACCCCCAGCAGCAGATGCAGCCGCCGCAGATGCAGCAGCAGGGGCAGGGCCCCGGTGGCGACAGCGCCGCCCGTGTCCTCTCTCTCGCGCAGCAGACCGCCGACCAGGCGATCGCGGAGGCCCGTTCCGAGGCCAACAAGATCGTCGGCGAGGCGCGCAGCCGCGCCGAGGGCCTGGAGCGCGACGCACGTGCCAAGGCCGACGCCCTGGAGCGGGACGCGCAGGAGAAGCACCGTGTGGCGATGGGCTCGCTGGAGTCGGCCCGCGCGACGCTGGAGCGCAAGGTCGAGGACCTGCGTGGCTTCGAGCGCGAGTACCGTACGCGTCTGAAGTCCTACCTGGAGAGCCAGCTGCGTCAGCTGGAGACCCAGGCGGACGACTCGCTCGCCCCGCCGCGGACGCCGGCCGCCGCTTCGCTGCCGCCGTCCCCCTCGCTGGCCCCGGCCGGTGCGGGTGCGATGGGCCACTCCATGGGCGGCTCCAACCACGGTGGCCACGGCGGCCAGCAGATGGGTGGCGGTCAGTCGATGGGCAGCGGACCGTCCTACGGTGGTCAGCAGCAGATGTCGCCGGCCATGACGCAGCCGATGGCGCCGGTGCGGCCGCAGGCGCCGCAGCCGATGCAGCAGGCGCCTTCGCCGATGCGTGGGTTCCTGATCGACGAGGACGACAACTGAGCGGTGTGCGCTCGCTGAGCGCGTAGCCGTCGGCAGGCAAAGGGCCGGGCCCCGGGATTTCCCGGGGCCCGGCCCTTTGCCGTGGGTCCTGAACCGCCGGACGGGCTGGATATGGCCCGGCCTGGGGTTCTCGGGCGCGGAAGGGCACATCCAGCCTCGTCGGCGATCGAGGCGCGGGGGTTCGGGGGCGGAGCCCCTGAGGAGGTACGGGAAAAGCCCGCCGGAATCGTTCCGGCGGGCCCTTCTCCTCTTCGTGCGGGCTGCTTCCCTTACCGCTTGCGCAGGCGGAACGTCAGCGCCAGGCCCTCGTCCTCGAACGGCGTGCCGTACGTCTCGTCCGCCTCTCCCTCCGCGTAGTCCACGGCCAGGACCTCGTCCGAGATCAGGGGGGCGTGCTCCGTGAGCGCCTCCCGCGTGGCCTCGGACGTCGACGTCCAGCGGACGGCGATGCGGTCCGCCACGTCGAGCCCGCTGTTCTTGCGGGCCTCCTGGATCAGGCGGATCGCGTCACGGGCCAGGCCCGCCCGGCGCAGCTCGGGGGTGATCTCCAGGTCCAGGGCCACTGTCGCGCCCGAGTCCGAGGCGACCGACCAGCCCTCGCGCGGGGTCTCCGTGATGATCACCTCGTCGGGGGAGAGCGTGATCTGCTCGCCCTCCACCTCCACCGACGCCGTGCCTTCGCGCAGGGCGAGGGAGAGCGCGGCCGCGTCCGTGTTCGCCACCGCCTTGGCCACCGCCTGCACGCCCTTGCCGAACCGCTTGCCCAGCGCCCGGAAGTTCGCCTTCGCCGTGGTGTCGACCAGCGAGCCGCCCACCTCGGAGAGCGAGGCCAGCGATGTGACGTTCAGCTCTTCCGTGATCTGCGCCCGAAGGCCGGCGGGCAGCGCTTCGAAGCCGTTCGCCGCTACCAGGGCCCGGGACAGGGGCTGGCGCGTCTTCACGCCCGACTCCGCCCGCGTCGCCCGGCCCAGCTCCACCAGGCGGCGCACCAGCGCCATCTGGGAGGAGAGGGTCGGGTCGATCGCCGAAACCTCCGCCTTGGGCCACGACGCCAGGTGCACCGACTCCGGGGCGTCCGGCGTGACCGGCGCGATCAGGTCCTGCCACACCCGCTCCGTGATGAACGGGGTCAGCGGGGCCATCAGCCGGGTCACCGTCTCGACGACCTCGTGCAGCGTGCGCAGCGCCGCCTTGTCGCCCTGCCAGAAGCGGCGGCGCGAGCGGCGTACGTACCAGTTGGAGAGGTCGTCCACGAACGCCGAGAGCAGCTTGCCGGCGCGCTGGGTGTCGTAACCCTCCATCGCGACGGTCATCTGGTCGACCAGCGCGTTGAGTTCGCTCAGCAGCCAGCGGTCCAGGACCGTACGGTCCGCCGGCGCCGGGTCGGCCGCCGACGGGGCCCAGGACGAGGTACGTGCGTACAGGGCCTGGAATGCCACCGTGTTCCAGTACGTCAGGAGCGTCTTGCGGACGACCTCCTGGATCGTGCCGTGGCCCACCCGGCGTGCCGACCACGGGGAGCCGCCCGCCGCCATGAACCACCGCACCGCGTCCGCCCCGTGCTGGTCCATCAGCGGGATCGGCTGGAGGATGTTGCCCAGGTGCTTGGACATCTTGCGGCCGTCCTCGGCCAGGATGTGGCCCAGGCAGACCACGTTCTCGTAGGACGACTTGTCGAAGACCAGCGTGCCGACCGCCATCATCGTGTAGAACCAGCCGCGGGTCTGGTCGATGGCCTCCGAGATGAACTGCGCCGGGTAGCGGCTCTCGAAGATCTCCTTGTTCTTGTACGGGTAGCCCCACTGCGCGAACGGCATCGAACCCGAGTCGTACCAGGCGTCGATGACCTCCGGGACGCGATACGCCTCCAGCTGGCAGTTCTCCTGCGTGCAGGTGAAGGTGATCTCGTCGATGAAGGGGCGGTGGGGGTCGAGGGACGACTGGTCCCTGCCGGTGAGTTCACTCAGTTCGGCGCGCGAGCCCACGCACGTCAGGTGGTTGTCCTCGCAGCGCCAGATCGGCAGCGGCGTGCCCCAGTAGCGGTTACGGGACAGCGCCCAGTCGACGTTGTTGTTCAGCCAGTCGCCGAAGCGGCCGTTCTTGACCGAGTCCGGGAACCAGTTGGTCTTCTCGTTCTCCTGGAGGAGGCGGTCCTTGATCGCCGTCGTCCTGATGTACCAGGACGGCTGCGCGTAGTAGAGCAGCGCTGTGTGGCAGCGCCAGCAGTGCGGGTAGCTGTGCTCGTACGGGACGTGGCGGAAGAGCTTGCCGCGCGCGTCCAGGTCCGCGGTGAGCGCCTCGTCGGCCTTCTTGAAGAAGACTCCGCCGACCAGGGGGAGGTCCTCCTCGAACGTGCCGTCGGGGCGGACCGGGTTGACCACCGGGAGGCCGTAGGAGCGGCAGACCACGAGGTCGTCGGCGCCGAACGCGGGGGACTGGTGGACCAGACCCGTACCGTCCTCGGTCGTGACGTACTCGGCGTTGACCACGTAGTGCGCCTCGGCCGGGAAGTCGACCAGCGTGAAGGGGCGTTCGTAGGTCCAGCGCTCCATCTCGGCGCCGGTGAACGACTGGCCGGTCACCTCCCAGCCCTCGCCGAGCGCCTTCTCCACCAGCGGCTCGGCGACGACCAGCTTCTCCTCGCCGTTTGTCGCGACGACGTAGCGGACCCCGGGGTGCGCGGCGACCGCCGTGTTGGAGACCAGCGTCCACGGGGTGGTCGTCCAGACCAGCAGTGACGCCTCGCCGGCCAGCGGGCCCGACGTCAGGGGGAAGCGGACGAAGACCGAGGGGTCGACGACCGTCTCGTAGCCCTGGGCCAGCTCGTGGTCGGACAGGCCCGTGCCGCAGCGCGGGCACCAGGGGGCGACCCGGTGGTCCTGGACCAGCAGGTCCTTGTTGAAGATCTCCTTCAGCGACCACCACACGGAGTCCACGTACTCCGGGTCCATCGTGCGGTAGGCGTCGTCCAGGTCGACCCAGTAGCCCATGCGGGTCGTCAGCTCGGCGAACGCGTCGGTGTGCCGGGTCACCGACTCGCGGCACTTGGCGTTGAACTCGGCGATGCCGAACGCCTCGATGTCCTTCTTGCCGTTGAAGCCCAGCTCCTTCTCCACCGCGAGCTCGACCGGCAGGCCGTGGCAGTCCCAGCCGGCCTTCCGGCCGACGTGGTAGCCCTGCATGGTGCGGAAGCGGGGGAAGACGTCCTTGAAGACGCGGGCTTCGATGTGGTGGGCGCCCGGCATGCCGTTGGCGGTGGGCGGGCCCTCGTAGAAGACCCACTCGGGGCGGCCCTCGGACTGCTCCAGGCTCTTGGCGAAGACCTTGTTCTCCCGCCAGAAGTCGAGCACGGCGTGCTCCAGCGCGGGCAGGTCTACCTGGGCGGGTACCTGGCGGTACTGCGGCGATGTCATGTGCGGCTTCCTCCGGCGGACGTCTTCCACTTCCGTCGGAGGGACGAGAGCGTCTCGGCTCCCGCGGTACCACCCTCCTTGGCCCCGGGCACAGCCCGTGGCCCCCTCATTGGGGTCGCGATGCCGGGTCTAATGGCCCGGTGCCCGTGGGCGGAACCCACGTGTTCCGGGCGTTCTTCCGGCGGCTCAGGGGTGATCTTCACATCGCGCTCGCCCCCGGGCTCCCACCGTCCCCGGGTCGCTGCTGGCTGCGTACGGCGCTACTCGTCCCGTCGATGCCTCTCGCTGGGGCCAGTGTACGGGCCCGTACGGGCGACGGCCGACCGGTTTATCGAGGCGCGCGGGCGTGACCCGAGTGGCGGGACGGGGTACAAGCACTTCCCGGCGAGGCCCGGGGGACGGATTACCGGGCGGGGAGCTGGGAACAACGGAGGCAGGCGCGCCACGACCGGACACGGGGGAGGTGAGAGGGCGGCGTGCCCCGTTGCCGCGGGACTGGAGTCGATTTATCGTCCCAGCACGATTCGCGAGCAAGATCACCACATGTGAAAGGGCCGCGGCCATGGTGGCGAAGAAGGCAGCGAAGAAGACGGTGAAGAAGACCGCCCCCAAGAAGACCGCGGCCAAGAAGGCGGCGGCCGGCGACAAGCCCGCCGCCAAGAAGAGCACCGCTGACAAGACCGCGAAAACGGCCGCACCGGCGGCCACGGAGGCGGCCCGGGCCGCCGAGCAGACGGGAGCCCCCACGGTGGTAGCCAAGAAGAGCGCGAGTCGTCCCGCAGCAGGCGCACAGGCCACGGCCCCCGTGCCGCCCGCCCGTGCCGTCGCCCCGGACGAGCTGGCCGTCCGGCCCGGGGAGGATCCCTGGACACCCGAGGAGGTCACCGAGGCCCGCACCCTGCTGAGCAGCGAGATCCTGCGGCTCCGCCGTGAGCTGGAAGCCTCCGGTGCGGCCCTCGCCGGGCTGATGCGGGACTCCGGCGACGGCGCGGGCGACGACGAGGCCGACACCGGCACCAAGAACATCACCCGCGAGCACGAGCTGTCGCTGGCCGCCAACGCCCAGGAGATGCTGGAGCAGACCGAGCGGGCGCTCGCCCGGCTGGAGGCCGGGACGTACGGACTCTGCGAGGTCTGCGGCAAGCCGATCGGCAAGGCGCGCATGCAGGCCTTCCCCGGGCCACCCTGTGCGTCGAGGACAAGCAGAAGCAGGAGCGGCGCGGCTGATCCGCACAGGTGTGTCGTACCCTCGTCCGAAGGCAGGCACCTAGGGTTGAGGGACTCACGTGGCAGAGGCGGAGCGCATCATCGGTACGCCGGACAATCCCGAGGCCGAGGGCACGGACGAGGGCGGCAGCACGGCCGCCGACGCCGCCGTCAACGCGGGCCGGGGCAAGCGGAAGGTCCTCGTTCTCCTGAGCGTGGCCATCGTGGCCTATCTGCTCGACCTGGTCACGAAGATGATCGTGGTCGCCAAGCTGGAGCACCAGCCGCCGATCGACATCATCGGCGACTGGCTGCAGTTCCGGGCGATCCGGAACGCGGGCGCCGCGTTCGGGTTCGGCGAGGCGTTCACGGTGATCTTCACCATCATCGCCGCAGGTGTGATCGTGGTGATCGTCCGGCTGGCCCGCAAGCTCTACAGCCTGCCGTGGGCCATCGCCCTGGGGCTTCTCCTGGGCGGTGCGCTCGGCAACCTCACCGACCGGCTCTTCCGGGCGCCCGGCGTGTTCGAGGGCGCGGTGGTCGACTTCATCGCCCCCAAGCACTTCGCCGTCTTCAACCTCGCCGACTCCGCCATCGTCTGCGGCGGCATCCTCATCGTGATCCTGTCCTTCAAGGGCCTGGACCCCGACGGGACCGTCCACAAGGACTGACGGGGCTGCACGGGCAGCGTGTCGCGCAAGGCATACTCGACTGGTGAGTACGCATCCCGAGATCCGCACCCTGCCCGTACCCGACGGCCTGGAGGGCGAGCGCGTCGACGCCGCCATCTCCCGGATGTTCGGTTTCTCCCGCACCAAGGCCGCCGAGCTGGCCGCAGCCGGGAAGGTCCAGGTGGACGGTTCGGTGGCCGGGAAGTCCGAGCGGGTCCACGGCGGCGCCTGGCTGGAGGTCGAGATGCCGGGGGCGCCCGCTCCCGTCCAGATCGTCGCCGAGCCCGTCGAGGGCATGGAGATCGTCCATGACGACGACGACATCGTCGTCATCATGAAGCCGGTCGGCGTCGCCGCCCACCCCAGCCCCGGCTGGACCGGCACCACCGTCATCGGCGGCCTCGCCGCCGCCGGCTACCGGATCTCGACGTCCGGCGCCGCCGAGCGCCAGGGCATCGTGCACCGCCTCGACGTCGGCACCTCCGGCCTGATGGTCGTCGCCAAGTCCGAGCGCGCCTACACCCTGCTCAAGGCCCAGTTCCGCGACCGGGTCGTCGACAAGAAGTACCACGCCCTCGTCCAGGGCCACCCGGACCCGATGAGCGGCACCATCGACGCCCCCATCGGCCGCCACCCCAACCACGACTACAAGTGGGCGGTCACCGCCGAGGGCAAGCCGTCGGTCACCCACTACGACCTGATCGAGGCCTACCGCGCCGCCAGCCTCCTCGACATCAAGCTGGAGACGGGCCGCACCCACCAGATCCGGGTCCACATGTCCGCCCACCGACACCCCTGCGTCGGCGACCTCACCTACGGCGCCGACCCGACGCTGGCCAAGCGCCTGGGGCTGACCCGGCAGTGGCTGCACGCCGTCCGCCTGGGCTTCGAGCACCCGGCCGACGGGAGCTGGGTGGAGTTCTCCAGCACCTACCCGGCCGACCTCCAGCACGCCCTCGACACCATCTCCGCGGAGAGCCAGTGACCGGCGCGCCCTCCTCCTACAGCACGCGCAGGGCCGTCGAGGAGAGCGACCTCGCGGCCTGCTTCCAGGTCCGCAAGGACGTCTTCGTCGGCGAGCAGAACGTGCCCGAGGAACTGGAGTACGACACCTACGACGCGACCGCCGTGCATGTCCTGGCCGTCGCGGCGGACGGCACCGCCCTCGGCACGGGGCGGCTGCTGCACGGCGCGGACGCGGCCGGGAAGACCGGCGGCGACCCGGCCGTCGGCTCGCTGGGCCGGCTCGCCGTGAGCCGGGAGGCGCGCGGCCTCGGCGTCGGCGCGGCCCTCGTACGGGCCATCGAGGACGAGGCGCGGGCGCTCGGCCTGGCCGCCGTCGACCTGCACGCACAGACGCACGCCCTCGGCTTCTACGAGCGGCTCGGCTACGTCGCGTACGGCCCCGAGTTCCCCGACGCGGGCATGCCGCACCGGGCCATGCGGCGGGAGTTCCGCCCGGCCTGAGGGCCGGAATCCGGCGGGATCGGCCGGTTCCCGGGGGGATCTGCGGAAACGCGCGCCCCGCGTGGCAGGGTGGAAGCCCTGTTCGGCCGCTCGTGACCTGCCGGACCCGCATGCTCCGGAAGGCCCGCCGTGGAACAGATGACCCTGCTGCTCCTGCTGCTGCTCGGAGCCGTGGTCACGGTGCCGCTCGGCGACCGGCTGGGGCTGCCCGCGCCGGTGCTGATGACGCTCGCGGGCATCGCGATGGCGTTCACGCCATTCGTCCCGAACGTGGACGTGCCGCCGGAGATCATCCTCCCCGCGCTGCTCCCGCCCCTGTTGTACGCCACCGTCCAGCGCACCTCCTGGCGGCAGTTCGCCGCCAACAAGCGTCCGATCTTCCTGCTGGCCGTGGCCCTCGTCTTCGTCACCACGGCCGCCGTCGCCGCGGTCGCCAACTCGATCGTGCCGGGGCTGCCGATCGCCGCCGCCGTCGCGCTCGGCGCGCTCGTCGCCCCGCCCGATCCGGTCGCGGCGACGGCCGTCGCGGGCTCGGTGGGGCTGCCGCGTCGGCTGGTGTCGATCCTGGAGGGCGAAGGCCTCTTCAACGACGTGACCGCCATCGTGCTCTACCACGTGGCCATCGCCGCCGCCGTCAGCGGCACCTTCTCGCTCCCCGAGGCCTTCGGGCTTCTGATCCTCTCGGCTGTCGTCGCGGTCGCCGTCGGTCTCGCGATCGGCTGGCTCACCATCAAGCTGATGAACCTGCTCGGCGATGCCACGCTCCAGGTCGGGCTGACCCTGCTGGTGCCGTTCGTCGCCTACGTCCTCGCGGAGGAACTGGAGGGCTCCGGCGTGCTGGCCGTCCTGACCGTCGCGCTGTTCCTCGCCGAGCGCACCGCCGACGCCGACGACGTACTGGGCCGGCTCACCGGACGTACCTTCTGGGACATCGTCGACACCCTCGTCACCGGGGTCGCCTTCGGGTTGATCGGCCTGGAACTGCACTCCGTCTTCGGCACGGCCGACGGGCACGCCCTGGAGATGGTCGGCTGGGGGCTCGCGATCGTCGCCGTCGTCGTGGGCGTACGGCTGCTGTGGCTGCTGCCCGCGACCTGGCTGGCCAAGCGGCTGCACACCCGGCGGGACGTCAGCGAGGAGATCCCCACCAGCTGGCGGGAGACCGTCGTGATGTGGTGGGCCGGGATGCGCGGGGTGGCCTCCGTCGCCCTGGCGCTGGCGATCCCGCTGGAGACCGACGACGGGCAGCCCTTCCCCGGCCGCGAGGAGATCATCTTCATCGCGTTCGCGGTGATCATGGCCACCCTGGTCTTCCAGGGGCTCACCCTGCCCTGGCTGGTGCGCAAGCTGAGCGTCGGGGCCGACACCGCCGCAGAGGAGGCCCTGGAGCGGGACCTCGCGATCCGGGCCGCCAAAGCCGCCAAGTACCGGCTCAAGGAGATCCAGGAGGTCGAGGAGTTCCCCGAGGAGGTCGTGGAGCGGCTCCAGCGTGCCGCGTACGACATCGGCGCCCGGATCAGCCCCGACATGATCGACGAGGAGCGGCGCGAGGCCTACGCCCAGCGGGCGCAGCGCTTCAAGGCGATCAGCCGCGTCCAGCGCGAGATGATGTCGGCCGCCCGCCACGAGGTGCTCTCCGCGCGCAGCGAGCCCGGCTCCGACCCGGAGGTCGTGGACCGGGTGCTGCGGTACCTGGACTTCCGCTCGCTGCGGTGAGCCGGTGACGGGCGCCCGCCCCTCAGCCGCGGCCCGTGCGCGGGGCCTGGGAGTCGTCCCGGTCCGCGGGCGGGGCGGAGCCGTTGCGGCCCGCCGGGCCCGCCTTCGCTCCTGTCAGCTCCGCCCACTGCTCGCCCGGAGGCAGTGCGGCGGGGGCGGTGGCGATCCGCGGGAGTGCGTACGGATGGTGGTCGCGCAGCCAGCCGATCAGCTGCTCGCGCACCGCGCAGCGCGCCGTCCAGATGTCGTCCGCGTCCTTCGCCGTCATCACCGCCCGCACCTGGATCGTGGACGGCGTCGTGTCCGTGACCGCCAGCGACCAGTCCCGGCCGTCCCAGGCGGCGATGTCGCCGAGGATCTCCCGCAGCTTCTCGCGCATCGCGGCGACCGGAGCGGAGTGGTCGAGGTGGAAGAAGACCGTGCCGGTCATCTGGGCCCCGCCGCGCGACCAGTTCTCGAACGGCTGGCTGGTGAAGTACGAGACCGGCATCGTGATCCGGCGCTCGTCCCAGGTCCGTACTGCCAGGAACGTCAGGGTGATCTCGTCGATCGTGCCCCACTCGCCGTCCACCACGACGGTGTCGCCGATCCGCACCATGTCGCCGAACGCGATCTGGAGCCCGGCGAAGAGATTGCCCAGCGTCGACTGGGCGGCGACGCCCGCGACGATGCCGAGGAGACCGGCCGAGGCCAGCATCGAGGTGCCCACTGCCCGCATCGGGGGGAACGTCAGCAGCATCGCGGCGATCGCGACGACCGTCACGACGGCTATGACGACCCGCTGGATCAGCGTCACCTGTGTCCGGACCCGGCGGACCCGGGCGGGGTCGCGGGTGCCCATGGCGTACCGGGCGTAACTGGCCTCCACGACCGTCGCCGCGATCCGCACCACCAGCCAGGCCGACGCGCCGATCAGCACCAGGGTCAGGATCTGGCCGATGCCGGCCCGGTGCTCCCACACCCAGGCGATCTCCGTCTGGTGGTAGCTGCCGCGCAGCAACGCCGTGATCACCACCACCTGCAACGGAGGACGGCAGCGCCGCAGCAGCCCCCACAACGGGGTCTCGTGGTGACGGCTGTCGGCCCGCCGCAGCAGCAGGTCGACCAGCCAGCCGATCAGCAGCGTGACCACCACGGAACCGCCGATCACGATCAGCGGGCGCAGCACGCTCTCCATTCGCTCGTCCTCCCAGCCATAGGGCGGCCCTCAGAGGGTGCGAAATGGCACCATGGGCCTCATGAACATCATGCTTTTCCACTCGACGTACGGGCTCAGGCCCGCCGTGCACGCCGCGGCCGCGCGCCTCAGGGACGCCGGCCACGAGGTGCGCGTGCCCGATCTGTTCGAGGGGCACACCTTTGACACGGTGGAAGAGGGCATGGCCTACAAGGACGAGGTCGGCAAGGACGAACTGCTCAAGCGTGCCGTGCTGGCCGCCGCGCCCTACTCCGACCAGGGGCTCGTGTACGCCGGCTTCTCCCTCGGCGCGGCGACCGCGCAGACCCTGGCGCTCGGCGACGCGAAGGCCCGGGGGCTGCTGCTGTTCCACGGCACGTCGGACATCGCCGAGAACGCCACGGTGGACGAGCTTCCGGTCCAGCTGCACGTCGCGGACCCGGACCCCTTCGAGTCCCACGACTGGCTGAACAGCTGGTACCTCCAGATGCAGCGCACCGGCGCGGACGTGGAGATCTACCGCTACCCGGGGGCCGGACACCTGTTCACCGACCCCGATCTGCACGACTACGACCAGGCGGCCGCCGACCAGACCTGGAAGGTCGCGCTCGGCTTCCTGGCCACGCTGTAGTCCGCCTTCCGGCCACCCGGGAAGCGCGTGGAACCCGGTGCTCCCGGGCGGCAGGTCCGCCCCGGACCGCCGGGTTCCACGGAGCTGTGAGGCGTTACGCCTTGAGCGCCTTGTCGATGGCCTTGGTGAACTCGTCGGCCGTCATCGGGGCGTTCTCGCTGCCCTCGGCGGTGATCTTCTTGTCGTCCATCTTCAGCGTCGGCGTGCCCTGCACCCCACTGTTGTCGAAGGTCTTGGACATCTTCATCGCCCAGGCGTCGTACGTACCGTCCTCGACGTTCTTCTGGAAGTCCTTGTTGCCCTTCAGCGCGTCCACGGAGTTCGCGACCTCGATGAGGTAGCTGTCCTTGGCGAACTTGTCGTCGCTCTCCTCGGGGTGGAACTCGGCCGAGTACAGCGCGGCCTTGTACTCCAGGAAGGCCTCGGGGCTCACGTCCAGCGCCGCACCGAGCGCGCTCAGGGCGTTCTTGGAGCCCTCGCCGTTGTCGGTGTTGTCGATGAAGGTCGCGCCGATGTACTGGACCTTGTACTTGCCGGCCTCGACGTCCTTCGAGACGGTCTCGCCGACGCCCTGCTCGAACGTGGCGCAGACCGGGCAGCGCGAGTCCTCGTACAGTTCCAGGGTCTTCTTCGCGCTCGGCTTGCCGACGACGACGGTGGTGCCGTCCTTGCCCGAGGTGTTCTTCGGGGCGGTGACGTTCTTCGCGTCGGCGGCCGCCTCCCAGGCGTCCGGCTTGTTCAGCTGCATCACGCCGTAGCTGATGCCGCCGACCACGGCGAGGGCGGCGACGACCGAGACCGCCACGACGACCTGCTTGCGGGTCTTGTCCTTCTTGGCCTGGCGCTCGCGCTCGGCCCGCAGCCGCTCGCGGGCCGCCGCCTTGTTCGCCTGGCTGTTGCGGTTGCTCATGTTCGTTTCTCCGTGCGTACGTGTGTGGGGAGTGGGTCTGCCGTGTACCGCGTGTCGCCGTGCCCTCAGGCAGCGGCGTACGGCGCGGGCGGCGGCCCCCGGCGACCCACACTGTGCACGAGGAAACGGGCGGTCAGCGGCGGGTGCGGACGCCCGGCGGGCCGGGACCGGCGGGCCGCGGCCCGCACCCCCGCGCGCACCACGGCGACCGCCGTCAGCAGCGGCCGGAACGCCAGCAGGGCCGCCGTGTGCACCAGTCCGGCCAGGGCCGCCTCGCCGCGCCGCAGCCAGGCCGCGGCGAGCAGCCCGACGGCCACATGGGCGACGAGCAGCAGCCACGGCACCGCGGGGCCGGGCTGGGCGAGGAGCGCAGCCGCGCGGTCACCGGCACCGGCCACATCGGCCAGCGGGGTGCCCACCGCGCCGACGCCCGCCATCCGGGCCCCGCCCGTGCCGACCTCGCCGCCGCCGCACAGGACGTCGAAACCCACCGCGCGCAGCGGGCCCGCGACCGGGCCGCCGGCCGCCCCGTAACAGAGATGCTGGCCCGTGGTGAACAGCGTGTCGGCGGCCAGCTCCAGCGGGACCAGCAGCCCCGCGATCGCCCCGAAGCCGCGCTCCCGCCCGGCCAGCGCATACGCCACGGCGAAGACCGCGACGGCGGGCAGGGCGACCGCGGTCAGTGGCAGCGGCACTCCGGAGAGCAGCACGTGGGACGCCGTGGACAGGGTGACGACGAGCGCGGTGAAGACCGCCGCGCGCGCGACCCTGAGCTGCGTCCCTGAGATGTCCATCGCCGGAAAGTGTGTCATGCGTGGAGGTAAGCGGACCTTAAAAGAGGCTGAGAGTCCCGCCCGGCAGGCAGTTCGAGGCCCCGCCCTACAGGCCCGGGATCCTTCCGTTGCGGAAGAGGTCCACGAAGATCTGGTGGTCCGCGCGCGCCCGCGCCCCGTAGCTGTGGGCGAAGTCGACCAGCAGCGGCGCGAAGCCCTCCTCGTCGGCCGCGATGGCCGCGTCGATCGCCCGCTCCGTGGAGAACGGCACCAGCGAGTGGCCGCTCTCGTCGTCCGCCGCCCCGTGCATCGTGGCCGTCGCCCGGCCCAGGTCCGCGACGACCGCCGCGATCTCGTCCGCCTCGTCGATGTCGGACCAGTCCAGGTCGACCGCGTACGGCGAGACCTCGGCGACCAGCTGGCCCGCCCCGTCCAGCTCGGTCCAGCCCAGCCACGGGTCCGCGTGGGCCTGGAGCGCCCGCTGCGAGATCACCGTGCGGTGACCCTCGTGCTGGAAGTACTCCCGCACGGCGGCGTCCGTGATGTGCCGGGAGACCGCCGGGGTCTGCGCCTGCTTGAGGTAGATCACCACATCGTTCTCCAGGGCGTCGCTGTTGCCCTCCAGAAGGATGTTGTACGAAGGCAGTCCGGCCGATCCGATGCCGATGCCCCGGCGGCCCACCACGTCCTTGACCCGGTAGGAGTCGGGGCGGGTGAGGCTCGACTCCGGCAGCGTCTCCAGATAGCCGTCGAACGCGGCGAGCACCTTGTAGCGCGTCGCGGCGTCCAGGTCGATCGCCCCGCCGCCGTCCGCGAACCGGCGCTCGAAGTCCCGGATCACCGTCATCGAGTCCAGCAGCGAGAACCGGGTGCGCGAGCGGGCGGCGCGCAGCGCGCCCAGCAGCGGGCCGTCCGCGGTGTCCAGCGTGAACGGCGGCACCTCGTCGTTCTTCGCGCCCGTCGCCAGGGCACGGATCCGCTCGCGGTAGGACGCGGCGAAGATCCGGACCAGCTCGGTGATCTGCTCGTCGGCCAGCGCCTTCGCGTAACCGATCAGCGCCACGGAGGCGGCGAACCGCTTCAGGTCCCAGGTGAAGGGGCCCACGTACGCCTCGTCGAAGTCGTTGACGTTGAAGACGAGGCGGCCGTTGGCGTCCATGTAGGTGCCGAAGTTCTCCGCGTGCAGATCGCCGTGGATCCACACCCGGCCGGTGCGCTCGTCCACGAACGGGCCGCCGTGCCGTTCCCGCTCCAGATCGCTGTAGAACAGGCAGGCCGTGCCCCGGTAGAAGGCGAAGGCCGAGCCCGCCATCTTGCGGAACTTGACCCGGAACGCGGCCGGATCGGCGGCCAGCAACTCCCCGAAGGCGGTGTCGAAAACGGCGAGAATCTGCTCCCCGCGCCGCGCTGCGCCGGTCTGCGTTTCCGACATTTCTTACTGCCTCCTGCGGTAGCCGGTGTATGGCGTCGAGCCCTGGAACCGTGTGACCGAGTGCATGACAAAACGGACACGTGTTCCGCTCTCTCCAACGCTCGGCGGAAGCCGGGAGTGCCCGTCGTCCGACTCCGTCACGTCGTAGACTTCCACGCTGTCCCCCCGTCCGTCATCGCCCGACTTCCCGGAGGCCCGACGCCGTGACCAAGCCGCCCTTCACGCACCTGCACGTTCATACCCAGTACTCGCTGCTGGACGGTGCGGCGCGGCTCAAGGACATGTTCGAGGCGGCCAACGAGATGGGCATGACGCACATCGCGATGACCGACCACGGCAACCTCCACGGGGCCTACGACTTCTTCCACTCGGCGAAGAAGGCGGACGTCACGCCGATCATCGGCATCGAGGCGTACGTCGCCCCCGAGTCGCGCAAGCACAAGCGCAAGGTGCAGTGGGGACAGCCGCACCAGAAGCGCGACGACGTGTCCGGTTCCGGTGGTTACACCCACAAGACGATCTGGGCGGCGAACAAGACCGGGCTGCACAACCTCTTCCGGCTCTCCTCCGACGCGTACGCCGAGGGCTGGCTCCAGAAGTGGCCCCGGATGGACAAGGAGACCATCTCCCAGTGGTCCGAGGGGCTCATCGCCTCCACCGGCTGCCCCTCGGGCGAGGTGCAGACCCGGCTACGGCTCGGCCAGTTCGACGAGGCGGTGCAGGCGGCCTCCGACTACAAGGACATCTTCGGCGAGGGCAGGTACTTCCTGGAGCTGATGGACCACGGCATCGAGATCGAGCGCCGGGTCCGCGACGGGCTGCTGGAGATCGGCAAGAAGCTGAACATCCCGCCGCTCGTCACCAACGACTCCCACTACACGTACGCGCACGAGGCCACCGCCCACGACGCCCTGCTCTGCATCCAGACCGGCAAGAACCTCTCCGACCCCGACCGCTTCCGCTTCGACGGCACCGGCTACTACCTGAAGACCACGGACGAGATGTACGCCATCGACTCCTCCGAGGCCTGGCAGGAGGGGTGCGCCAACACCCTCCTGGTCGCCCAGCAGATCGACACCACCGGCATGTTCGAGGCGAAGAACCTCATGCCGAAGTTCGAGATCCCCGAGGGCTTCACGGAGATCACCTGGTTCCAGGAGGAGGTCCGGGTCGGCATGGCCCGCCGCTTCCCGAACGGGGTCCCCGAAGACCGGCAGAAGCAGGTCGAGTACGAGATGGACATCATCATCCAGATGGGGTTCCCGGGGTACTTCCTGGTCGTCGCCGACTTCATCATGTGGGCCAAGAACAACGGCATCGCGGTCGGCCCCGGCCGTGGCTCGGCGGCCGGCTCGATCGTGGCGTACGCCATGGGCATCACTGACCTCGACCCGATCGAGCACGGGCTGATCTTCGAGCGGTTCCTCAACCCCGAGCGCGTCTCCATGCCCGATGTCGACATCGACTTCGACGAGCGCAGGCGCGTCGAGGTGATCCGGTACGTCACCGAGAAGTACGGCGCCGACAAGGTCGCCATGATCGGCACGTACGGCAAGATCAAGGCGAAGAACGCCATCAAGGACTCCGCCCGCGTCCTGGGCTACCCGTACGCGATGGGCGACCGGCTCACCAAGGCCATGCCCGCCGACGTCCTCGGCAAGGGCATCGACCTCAACGGCATCACCGACCCCAAGCACCCGCGCTACAGCGAGGCGGGCGAGATCCGGGGGATGTACGAGAGCGAGCCGGACGTCAAGAAGGTCATCGACACCGCCAAGGGAGTCGAGGGCCTGGTGAGGCAGATGGGCGTGCACGCCGCCGGCGTCATCATGTCCAGCGAGCCGATCGTCGACCACGCACCCGTCTGGGTCCGGCACACCGACGGCGTCACCATCACGCAGTGGGACTACCCGCAGTGCGAGTCGCTCGGCCTGCTGAAGATGGACTTCCTCGGCCTGCGCAACCTGACGATCATGGACGACGCCATCAAGATGGTGAAGTCCAACAAGGGCATCGACCTGGAGATGCTCTCCCTGCCGCTGGACGACCCCAAGACGTACGAACTGCTCTGCCGCGGTGACACGCTCGGCGTCTTCCAGTTCGACGGCGGGCCCATGCGCTCCCTGCTCCGCCAGATGCAGCCCGACAACTTCGAGGACATCTCCGCCGTCTCGGCCCTCTACCGGCCGGGCCCGATGGGCATGAACTCGCACACGAACTACGCGGAGCGCAAGAACGGCCGCCAGGAGATCACCCCGATCCACCCGGAGCTGGAGGAGCCCCTCAAGGAGGTCCTCGGCCTCACCTACGGCCTGATCGTCTACCAGGAGCAGGTCCAGAAGGCCGCCCAGATCGTCGCCGGGTACTCGCTGGGCGAGGCCGACATCCTGCGCCGCGTGATGGGCAAGAAGAAGCCCGAGGAGCTGGCGAAGAACTTCGTCCTCTTCGAGAAGGGCGCCAAGGAGAAGGGCTTCTCCGACGAGGCGATCAAGGCGCTGTGGGACGTCCTGGTGCCGTTCGCCGGGTACGCGTTCAACAAGGCGCACTCCTCGGCGTACGGCCTGGTCACCTACTGGACCGCCTACCTCAAGGCGAACTACCCCGCGGAGTACATGGCCGCCCTGCTGACCTCGGTCAAGGACGACAAGGACAAGTCCGCGGTCTACCTCAACGAGTGCCGCCGCATGGGCATCAAGGTGCTCCCGCCCAACGTCAACGAATCGCTCTCCAACTTCGCCGCCCAGGGCGACGACGTGATCCTCTTCGGCCTGACCGCCGTCCGCAACGTCGGCCAGAACGTCGTGGACTCGATCATCCGCTGCCGCAAGGCCAAGGGGAAGTACAGCTCCTTCCCCGACTTCCTGGACAAGGTCGAGGCGATCGTCTGCAACAAGCGGACCGTCGAGTCGCTGATCAAGGCCGGCGCCTTCGACGAGATGGGCCACACCCGCAAGGGGCTGGTCGCCCACCACGAGCAGATGATCGACAACGTGGTGCAGGTCAAGCGCAAGGAGGCCGAGGGCCAGTTCGACCTCTTCGGGGGGATGGGCGAGGAGACGAGCGACGAGCCGGGGTTCGGGCTCGACGTGGAGTTCTCCGACGTCGAGTGGGAGAAGTCCTACCTGCTCGCCCAGGAGCGGGAGATGCTCGGCCTGTACGTCTCCGACCACCCGCTCTTCGGCCTGGAGCACGTGCTGTCCGACAAGGCCGACGCCTCGATCTCCCAGCTCACCGGCGGCGACTACAGCGACGGCTCCGTCGTCACCGTCGGCGGCATCATCTCCGGCCTCCAGCGCAAGATGACCAAGCAGGGCAACGCCTGGGCCATCGCCACCGTGGAGGACCTGGCGGGCTCCATCGAGTGCATGTTCTTCCCCGCCACCTACCAGCTGGTCTCCACGCAGCTCGTCGAGGACACCGTCGTCTTCGTCAAGGGGCGCCTCGACAAGCGGGAGGACGTGCCCCGGCTGGTCGCCATGGAGATGCAGGTCCCCGACATCTCCAACGCCGGGACCAACGCGCCCGTCGTCCTCACCATCCCCACCGTGAAGATCACTCCGCCCATGGTCACCCGGCTCGGCGAGGTCCTCAGCCACCACCGGGGCGACACCGAGGTACGCATCAAGCTCCAGGGCCCCCGCAAGACCACCGTCCTGCGCCTGGACCGGCACCGCGTCAAGGCCGACTCGGCGCTCTTCGGGGACCTGAAGGTGCTGCTCGGCCCGTCCTGCCTGGCCGGCTGAGCCCGCCGAGCACGACACGACGAGAGGGGCGCCCCGCCGGTGCGGGACGCCCCTCTCGCTGTCTTCAACGCCTGTCACTACCGCAAGCGGCCGACGGGTCAGTTGTGGCCGAAGCGTCGCTGATGCTTGCGCGCCGCGTCGGCCGGGCTGCCCTGGGCCTGCGTCTCCGGCTGGTTCCGGGACTCGAACGCCGTCGACTTGGCCTGCTCCGCGCTACGCTCCGACGCGGACGCGCGGTCGTGCTGGCTGCCCTGCTTGCGGTTCTTGTTCTTGGCCATGGTGAATGCCTCCTGTGGGGAATCCTGGGGGGCCAGGACCGCTGTCAGACTCACATAGCCCCGCAAACACCGCATGTTGGATCATTACCGTGCGTAGCGGTTTCCGCGGCGGCCCCGTTCCCGCGCACCTTCTCCCTTCCTTTTCCGCTCCCTCTCCGGATCCGCCACGCCGATGATCCAGTTCCGGCCGTTAACCCCTGCGCGGTCGGGCAGACTCGAAGGAAACCCTGGGTAAGCGGACCCGGTCATCGAGGAACGGGCCGCTGAACCGTTCCCGAGTTCTGGAAGAGGGTGGAACGCGTGGACCGTTGCGTCGTCCTGGTGGACGCCGGCTACTTGCTGGGCGCAGCCGCGAGTCTGCTGGCCGGAGAGCCCGCCCGTTCCCGCATCACCGTCGACCACGCCGCCCTCATCCAGGGACTGCGCGAGCGGGCCGAGGCCGACACCCAGCAACCCCTCCTGCGCATCTACTGGTTCGACGGCGCCCCCGACCGGGTGCCCCAGCCCGAACACCGCCGGCTCCGCGTGATGCCCCGGGTGACCGTACGCCTCGGCGCCCTGACCCGCAGCGACGGACGCTGGGCCCAGAAGGGCGTCGACGCCGCCATGCACGCCGAACTCACCGAGCTGGCCAGAAACCGGGCCTGCTCCGACGTGGTGCTGGTGACCGGCGACGGCGACCTGCTTCCCGGCCTCATGTCCGCCAAGGAACACGGGGTCGCCGTCCACCTCTGGGCGGTACAGGCCGCCGACGGCGACTACAACCAGTCCGAGGACCTCGTCGCCGAGGCCGACGAACGGCGCGTCCTCGACCGGGCCTGGATCACCAAGGCCGTACGCGCCAAGGACCTCGGCGGCGCCTGCGCCCCGCAGCCCGCCACCCGCCCCGAGATCGCCGCGATCCTCTCCGCGCCGCTGCCCGAGGCCGCTCTCGCCGCCTCCGCCGAACGCGCCTCCGAGGCGGCCCAGGCCGCCGCCGCCCGGCCGAGCTCACCGGAGCCTGCCGAGAGCGCGCCCGCCGCCACCGGCACGCCCGCCGCCACCGGCCACAAAGGCGTGCCGACCCCCAAGGACCTGGCCGCGCTGCGCGCCCACGCCACCCACCCGGACCGCCAGCAGCCGGCCCAGCCCGCCGGCGCCACACTGCGCTGGTCCTCCGACAAGGGGTGGGTGGAGCGCGGCGGCGCGCTCGGCGAGCCGGCCGAGACCGCGTCCCTGCCGACCCTCGCCCAGGTCACCAGCGCCGAACAGCGCTGGGCCGACCGGGAGGAGGACATCACCACCGTCGGCGGCGACCCCTTCGAAGTCGGCCAGGTCTTCGCCCGCCGCTGGATGGAGCGCCTCCCGGAAAGCGTCCACCTGCAGAAACTCTCCACCATGTACCCGCGCATCCCGCACCGGATCGACGGCGAACTCCTGCGGTACGCGGCCCGCTTCGGACTCCTCGCCCACAAGGACGACCAGATCGACGAGCACGACCGCTACGCGATCCGGGCCGGCTTCTGGCGGGAGATCGACGTCCGGGCCGCCGCCGAGCACGTACCGGCGGGGGAGTAGGCGGGGAGCGGACGGGGGAGCCGCCGTCCGCCCGGGCGGCGACGCGGGGTGGCCCCGGGCGCGAACCGGGGCATGTGACCCCGTACCCTCATACCTCGTGAGTACGGGCACAGCACAGGCGCAGCGGGACACCGGCACCGTGTGCGCGGTGCGCGATCTGGTCAAGACCTACCCCGCGACCCGGGGCCGCCGGGGCGCACCCGCGACACCCGAGGTCCGCGCCACGGACGGCATCAGCCTGGACGTCGAGCGCGGCGAGATCTTCGGACTGCTCGGCCCCAACGGCGCCGGCAAGTCGACCCTGGTCCGTCAGCTCACCGGGCTGATGCGGCCCGACTCCGGCAGCGTCGAGGTGCTGGGCCACGACCTCGTACGCCACCCCGAGCGGGCCTCCCGGCTGGTCGGCTACCTCGGGCAGGAGTCCACCGCCCTCGACGAACTGACCGTCTCGCTCGCCGCCGAGACCACCGGTCGGCTGCGCGGCCTCCCCGTGCGGGAGGCCCGCGCCGAGCGCGACGCCGTCCTGGAGGAGCTGGGCCTGACATCGATCGCCGGACGGCCCCTGAAGAAGCTCTCCGGCGGTCAGCGCCGGCTCGCCTGCTTCGCCGCCGCCCTCGTCGGCGACCGGCCCGTCCTGGTCCTCGACGAACCGACCACCGGCATGGACCCGGTCGCCCGCCGCGCCGTCTGGGCGGCCGTCGACCGCCGCCGGGCGGAGCGCGGGGCCACGGTCCTGCTGGTCACCCACAACGTCATCGAGGCCGAGACCGTCCTCGACCGGGTCGCCGTCCTCGAACGCGGCCGGGTCATCGCCTGCGACACCCCCGCCGGACTCAAGGAACGGGTCGCCGGGGAGGTCCGCGTCGAGCTGGTCTGGCGCGAACGGGCCCCCCTGGACGTCCCCGAGGTGGCGGCGCTGCGGGCGTCCGCCCAGGAGTCCGGACGGCGCTGGATGCTGCGGCTCGGACCGGACGAGGCACGGGCCGCGGTCGCCGCGGTGACCGGCGGCGCGGCCTTCGCCGCGCTCGACGACTTCACCCTGGCCACCCCCAGCCTGGAAGATGTCTACCTCGCGCTCGGGGGAGACGCCGGCGACGCGACCGAGGGGCTGGTGAAGGCGTGAGAGGCGTGAGAGGCATGCGTGTCGTCGCGGAGAACGTGAGCGCGCCGGGCGCGCGGAACGTACTCGACGGGTGGGACGCGTCCCCCGGACCGAACGTGCTGGATGTGCTGGACGTGTGTGACGTGGTGGATGTGTCTAAGGGGAGCGGCCTCAGGTGACGAGCATCATTCCGGCCAGGACCGCGACGACGCGTACCCGGCCCGCACCCGGCTCCTCGGGCCCCGACCCCGTCTGTACCGTCACGGCGCCCCTCGCCCCGCGCGCCCGGCTGCTGCCCTCGCTGGCCGCCGTCTACCGCGCCCAGCTCTCCCGGGCGCGCGTCGCCCGGATTCCGCTGCTCTTCGTGGCGACCTTCCAGTCCGTCGGGATCATGATCCTGATGCGGGGTGTCGTGGACGGCGGCTCGGAGGCGCGCGCGGTGGTCGCCGGGTCCAGCGTCCTGGTCGTCGCGTTCGTCGCGCTCAACCTGCTCGCCCAGTACTTCGGGCAGCTGCGGGCGAGCGGCGGACTCGACCACTACGCCACGCTGCCCGTGCCGCCCGCCGCGGTGGTGCTCGGGGCGGCCGCCGCGTACGCCTCGTTCACCGTGCCCGGCGCGGTCTTCACCGCGATCACCGGAAGCGTGCTGTTCCAGCTGCCGATGACGCACCTGTGGGTCCTGGTCGCCGTCGTCCCGCTCTCCGGTGCCGCCCTGGCCGGGCTCGGCGCGGCCCTCGGGCTGCTCGCCCCGCGCCCGGAGCTGGCGACGCTGCTGGGGCAGCTGGGCATGTCCGCCGCCCTGCTCCTCGGGGTGCTGCCGGCCGAGCGGCTGCCGGAGCCGGTGGGGTGGGCGCGCGACCTGCTGCCCTCGACGTACGGGGTCGAGGCGCTGGCCCGCTCCTTCGACGCCCGCCCCGACTGGGGGATCATCGCCTTCTTCCTCGCGATCTGCGCGGCGGTGGGGGTGCTCTCGCTGGCCTTGGCGACGTGGGCGTACCGGCGGGCGGCCGTACGGTAGCTCCCCGGGGCCGGCGGGCACGGGTGCGGTATCCGGTGAGGCGCCGCACAGGGTGGCCTGGCACGATGGCACGGTGACCGCACCTCTGACGCCGCCTCACCAGCCCGGCCCCCACGACCCGTGGCAGGCCCCGCCCTCGGGTTCCCGCCTCGCGCCCCACGCGGGTGCCCCGGACGACCCGGATACGGCCACGGAGCTCCGTCAGGCCGCTGTCGTCACCGTCCTGGTCGCGGTCTCGGGCATCGCGCTCGGGCTGCTGTGGATGTGGCTCGCGCCGCGCGTTCCGCTGGTCTCCGACGACACGGCGGTCTTCCTCAAGAACAGCGAGGGCGAGGAGGCGATCGGGGCGGAGGGCACGTTCGTCCTGCTGGCCATCGGCTTCGGCGTGCTCTCGGCGGCCCTCGTCTTCTGGCGGCTGCGCCGCGGGGGCGTTCTCGTGGTCGTCGGTCTGGCGCTGGGCGCGCTGCTCGCCTCGCTGATCGCGTGGCGGGTCGGTGTCTGGCTGGGGCCGTCGTCCGACGTGGTGGGGCGGGCCCGGGAGGCGGGGCAGGGCGTGACGTTCGACGCCCCGCTGGAGTTGCACACGGTGTGGGTGGCGGTGTTGGCGTGGCCGTTCGCGGCGATGGGCGTTCATCTGCTGCTGACGGCGGCGTTCGGGCCGCGGGATGTGGAGCCGGATTGGTCGGGGTATTCGGGGTACTACGACGGGCCGGTGCAGGGGCCCCTGGCGGGGCCGGGGGCGCCGTCGTCGCCGCCCGCAGGCGGTGCCGGGCCGGGCTAGACGCCCCCGGCGGGCTTGTCCCCTACCCGGCCCTTCCCGAAACCGGGGCTCCGCCCCGGACCGCGGTGTCCTCAAGCGCCGGACGGGCTGGGATCTCAAGGCTCTGCCGCGGACCCCGCTCCTCAAGCGCCGGACGGGCTGCCATTTCCCGGCACGGCCGTAGACCCGCTCCTCAACCGCCGGAGGGGCTGGACTACGGGCGCGCGATCTCCGCGATCGTCGCCCCCGTCAGCTCCGCCAGGTCCGTCGCCGACAGCTCCACCTCCAGGCCGCGACGCCCCGCCGAGACGCAGATCGTGGCGTGCGTCCGCGCCGACGCGTCCAGCACCGTGCGCAGGCGTTTGCGCTGGCCGAGCGGGGAGATGCCGCCCCGGACGTAGCCCGTCGTGCGTTCCGCCGCCGCAGGGTCCGCCATCGTGGCGCGTTTGCCGCCCACCGCGGATGCCAGGGCCTTGAGGTCCAGGGAGCCGGCCACCGGGACCACCGCGACCGTCAGGGTGCCGTCCACGTCCGCGACCAGGGTCTTGAAGACCCGGTCGGGAGAGACGCCCAGAGCCTCGGCGGCCTCCTCGCCGTAGGACGGGGACGCCGGGTCGTGGTCGTAGGCGTGGACCGTGAACGCGGCGCCCGCCGCGGTCAGGGCGACCGTGGCGGGGGTGCCGCCCGGCTGGTTCTTCTTGGGTTTCTTCGCCAACGGGGGCCGGTCCTCGTCGTCAGTTGGGGTGGGTGGGGGCGCGCGTCAGGTCCGCAGCGGGCAGCGAGGGCAGATGCCTGATGACCGCCGTCTCCTTGCGCAGCAGCGTCAGTTCCTCGCGCAGCCGGGTCGCGGTGTCCGGGGCCTGGAGCAGGCGCTGTCTGGTGGGGACGTCCAGGACCGTGGCCGCCGCGACCAGGTAGGAGATCACGGACGGGTCGTCGGGGAGCTCCGCGCCGGTCGCCAGCGAGCGTTCACTCGCCCCGGCCAGCCTCTTCTGGTAGGAGCGGAAGGCCCGCAGCACGCCCTCCGCCAGAGCTCCGGCCTCGTCGGCCTCGTCCCCTACGGGCGGTTCCTCGGCCAGGTCCTCGACCTCGGCGGTCAGATAGGGGCCGTCCGCCTCGACGGACAGCAGCCTGACCCGGGTGGTGCCGGTGGCCAGGACCTCGAAGCTGCCGTCGGCGCGCTCGCGGATCGTCGCCGCGTCGGCGACGCAGCCGACCCGGTGGAAGGTCTGGATCGGATCGGGGCCGAAGCCGTCCGCCGGGGCGCGCTCGGTGGGCGGGGCCGCCGCGACCGTGTCCGGCATGCCGGTGGCCGTCGGGGCGATCTCGCGGCCGTCGCGGATCGCGACCACGACGAAGCGGCGAGGTTCGTCCTCGTCGCTCTTCAGCAGCTCCCGCATCATGGCGCGGTAGCGCTCCTCGAAGACGTTGAGCGGCAGCACGAGGCCGGGGAACAGCACCGTGTTGACCGGGAAAAGGGGGAGACGGGCGGTGGTCACAACGCTCAAGCGTAATGGCCCCTGGGACGGCCGTGACCGGCCCGGCCGCGCAGCGGGGTCAGGGAGGCCACCCGGAGGCGCGCGCCGTCCCGCGCGTCCAGGAACCGGCCGAGCGCGTCCTCGGACACCGACGACCACGGGAACGACGTCGCGTGCAGCCCGATCAGGTTGAACTGGTGCAGCGCCTCCGTCCAGCGGCCCCGGGCGAGCAGGACGTACGCGAGGAGGTTGCGGACCTCTGCCGGCCACGGATCGCCGGGCCGGTAGGCGGCGGAGAGCTTGATCGCCAGGTCGGCCGCCGCGTCGATCCGCTCCTCCAGCACGGACGTGGTCCGGCCCGCGGCCTGGGTGTCCAGGAGCAGGTCGAAGGCCGCCCGGACCGGCAGGGCCTGCACCAGCGAGGCGGGCAGCGCGTCCGCCGCCGCCTGCTCGGCGAAGTCGAAGCACTCGCGGTGCGAGCCGTACCAGGCGGCGGAGAGATAGCGCAGCGCCGCGACATGGCAGCCGTAGTGGTGCGCGGAGCGCCGTACGGCCTGCCCCCACAGCGACTCGAAGGCGGTGTGCGTGGCGTGGGTGCCGCGCGCGTGGTCCAGGGCGAGGCGCCACGGCACCGGGTCGCGCGGGTCCGCGTCGGCGGCCGCGGTGATCAGCGGGCCGACCTCGCGGAGCAGTTCCGCGCGGGCGGGCGACTCCCAGGCCCGGCGCACCGACAGCTCGGCCTTGACCAGCAGCGCGTCCGGATCGCGCGGGGCGGCGGCCAGCCAGTCGACGAGCCAGCCGTCCCGGCCGCGGGCGAAGGCGACGAGCCGGCCGAGGTAGCGGTCCCGGTTCTCCCAGTCGGCGGAGTCCCGGGTGCCGGCGAGCAGCTTGGCGGCCGGTTCGTAGTCGCCCAGGGCAGCGGCGACCAGCGCGGGAGAGAGCCGCTCGTCGGGGGCGTCGAGCAGCACCGCGTCATCCGCGGACAGTCCGGCGGACAGCGGAGGGCTGTGCCGGACGATGCGCGCGGTACTGAGCAGAGCGCGAAGGAATGCCATGGTGCAGACCATTGAAAAGCGCTGGTGAGGGCCGCGCCAGAGGCGTGCTGTGAAGCTTCTGTGCCGAGTGAATGGGTTGTATCGGGCCAGGTCAAGAAAGAGCAAAGGAAATGCCCGCTGTTGGCTTGATCGCATCCGCCCGGGACCCTCTTCCGTCCCGTGGTCACCGGGCGCGCGGGCGGCCGGGACCGACCGCCCGGCCGCCCGCGAGCGTACGGTGACGCCTCAGGGAGCAGTTCCGCACGGCAACCGGCCTGCACCCGCCCGGCCTTCCGGATCAGCCCCTGCGGAGCGTCCGGGTCGCCCCCGCCGCCACCGCGGTGGCCAGAACCCATCCCACCAGCACCAGACCGGCCGCGGCCCACTGCCAGGCGTCCTCCATCCGCCAGTAGCCGTCCTGCCCGAGGTTGATCACCGGGATCAGCAGATCCAGCGCGTAGAGAGCGGGATTCCACTGCGGATGCTCCTCGCCCTTGACCGAGGCCGGGGTGTGCTGCGCGAACGCCGCCGTACTCGCCGCCCACAACACCGCCATCCACACCGCCGCCCGCCCCGGCCGGTAGCCGTACGCCACCGTCCAGTCCTGGAGGTACCCCCAGGCCTTCGCCGCGGGCGGCAGCGTCTCGCGACGGCGGCGCTGCTTGGCGAGCAGCACCTCGCGGGCGTCCGCGTCCTCCCCGCAACTGCGCATCACCGTGGCCAGCCGCTCGTACGGCTCGGGGACGTACTCCGGGGTCGCGGCCTGCACCCACTCCAGCCGCCGGGAGAGCGGGAAGTGGCCGTAGGGCACGAGGTTCTCGTAGACGAAACCGCCCATCGCCAGGCCCCCGGGCCCCGGCCAGCTCGTCGACAGGTCGATCAGGGTCACCACCTTCGCGCCGTTCAGCACGACCCGCCCCTCCTCCGGGCGCTCCGCGTTGAACCGCAGCTCCGGCGTGACGATCCGGCGCAGCGACAGCTCGTCCTGCCGGGTCATGGTGAACCGGGCCTTGTGCAGGTCCACCGCGTCCCCGAACCGGCCGTCGTCCAGCCGCACCCCGCCCCTGCTCTCGAAGATCTGCGAGCGGGTGCCGCGCGCCGGGGTCGGGGCGTAGACCACGCCGTACGGGGGAGTGGTGCCCTGGTTCCCCGTGTCGACGCTCACCCACGCCTCGGTCATGTAGAGCGTGCGCTCCACCGTCAGCTGCGGGGCGTTCAGCGCGCGCCGGTCCTCCGCGGCGCGCAGCCGGCTGCCGCGCAGGCTCAGCGAACCGCCCACCTTCGTCCCGCGCAGGCTCAGCTCGCCCAGCGTCTCGATCATCTCGGCCTGGAGGTCCTGCGCGACCGTCATGCCGTCCCCGACGATGGCCCGCCCGTGCCGGTCCGGGCCGACACTGAGCTGGTTGATCAGCAGATCCGTGCCGATCTGGGCGTCGGTCAGCCGGATGCCCCGGTCGATCCGGCAGCGCGGCAGATGCAGATCGCCCTCGGTCTGCAACCGTGCCGCCTCCAGCCGGGGCAGCGCGCAGCCCACCAGCCGCAGGGTCGTGAAGTGGCACTCGGGGAGCACCACCTCCTGCTCGAAGCGGCAGCCGGTCAGCTCCACGTACGGAGAGACCCGGCCGCCCGCCAGATCCAGCTTCCCGGTGATCCGCACCCCCGGAGCTTCAGCGCCGCCACCCGGCCGGGCCGGGCGGGCGGTCCGTCCAGCAGCAGCCGCGCCACCGTGCGCGCGCCGACGCTCCGCTCGGGCCCCCAGGTGTGCGGGGTGAACGGGTCGTTGCGGGTCGGGTCGTAGGTGCGTAAGTCGTAGGTGGTCCCGTTGCGGAAGGACTGCCACATGCCCAGCTCCGCTGCGCTGAGGCCGTCCGGGATATCTCCTTCGTGCGGCTCGGTCACGGCCGCTCCCTCCGTGCACACATGCTGTCGCGCTGCCGCCATGCCCTCGTGGGCACACATGCTGTAGAGCCGTTATGCCCCTGTGTGACGCCGTGAAAGCCAGCGGTCAGCAGTGACAGCCGGACATGGCCGAGACACGTATCAGCCAGTGGTGCGGACGACCGGTATCAGCCAGTGATACGGGCGACCGGCCGTCCGGAGCGGTCTGAGAGAATTGCCGTGTGATCTCTCGAATCGATCTGCGCGGTGACGCCCTCCCCGAGGGTGGAGCCCTGCGCGACCTGCTGCCCCGTGCCGAGTTCGACGTGGAAGCCGCCCTGGAGACGGTGCGGCCCATCTGCGAGGACGTACGCCATCGTGGCTCCGCGGCAGTGATCGACTGGGGAGAGAAGCTCGACGGTGTCCGGATCGCGTCGGTCCGGGTCCCCGCCGCGGCCCTGGCGAAGGCTCTCCAGGAGCTGGACCCGGCCGTCCGCGCCGCGCTGGAGGAGTCGATCCGCCGCGCCCGCCTCGTCCACCGCGAGCAGCGCCGCACCACGCACACCACCCAGGTCGTCCCCGGGGGCACCGTCACCGAGAAGTGGGTCCCCGTCGAGCGCGTCGGGCTCTACGTCCCCGGCGGCCGCTCGGTCTACCCCTCCTCCGTCGTGATGAACGTCGTCCCGGCCCAGGAGGCGGGAGTCGAGGGCGTCGCCGTCGCCTCCCCGCCGCAGAAGGACTTCGGCGGCCTCCCGCACCCCACGATCCTCGCCGCCTGCGCCCTGCTCGGCGTCGACGAGGTGTACGCGGCCGGGGGCGCCCAGGCCGTCGCGATGTTCGCGTACGGCACCGAGGACTGCTCCCCGGTCAACCTGGTCACCGGCCCCGGCAACATCTACGTCGCCGCCGCCAAGCGCCTCCTCAAGGGCCGGATCGGCATCGACGCCGAGGCCGGACCCACCGAGATCGCGATCCTCGCCGACGCCACCGCCGACCCGGTGCACGTGGCCGCCGACCTGATCAGCCAGGCCGAGCACGACCCGATGGCCGCCGCCGTCCTGGTCACCGACTCCGAGGAGCTGGCCGCCGCCACCGAGGCGGAGCTGCCCGGGCAGGTCGCCGCCACCAAGCACATCGCCGACCGCATCGAACCCGCACTCGCCGGCCGCCAGTCCGCGATCGTCCTGGTCTCCTCGATCGAGGACGGCCTCAAGGTCGTCGACGCGTACGGCGCCGAGCACCTGGAGATCCAGACCGCCGACGCCGCCGCCGTCGCCGACCGGGTCCGCAACGCCGGAGCGATCTTCGTCGGCCCCTGGGCCCCGGTCTCGCTCGGCGACTACTGCGCCGGCTCGAACCACGTCCTGCCCACCGGCGGCTGCGCCTGCCACTCCTCGGGCCTCTCCGTGCAGTCCTTCCTGCGCGGCATCCACATCGTCGACTACACCCGCGACGCGCTCGCCGAGGTTACCCACCATGTCGTGACCCTCGCCGAGGCGGAGGACCTCCCCGCCCACGGCGCAGCCCTCAAGGCAAGGTTCGGCTGGAAGGTCCCGCAGCAGTGACGAACGGCAGCACCACCCCCCGCAACCCCTGGGACGAGCTCCCCATCCGCGACGAACTGCGCGGACAGTCCCCGTACGGAGCACCGCAGCTCGACGTCCCCGTACGCCTCAACACCAACGAGAACCCGTACCCGCTGCCCGACGCCCTGGTCGACCGGATCGCCGAGCGGGTCCGCGAGGCCGCCCGCGGCCTCAACCGCTACCCCGACCGGGACGCCGTCGAGCTCCGCACCGAGCTGGCCCGCTACCTCACGCGGACCGCCGGCCACGAGGTGACGGCGGCCCACGTCTGGGCCGCCAACGGCTCCAACGAGGTCCTCCAGCAGCTGCTCCAGACCTTCGGCGGGCCCGGCCGGACCGCGATCGGCTTCGAACCCTCGTACTCCATGCACGCCCTGATCTCCCGGGGCACCGGCACCGGCTGGATCTCCGGGCCGCGCAACGAGGACTTCACCATCGACGTGGCCGCCGCCCGTGCCGCCATCGCCGAGCACCGCCCCGAGGTCGTCTTCATCACCTCGCCCAACAACCCCACCGGCACCGCGGTCGAGGCCGAGACCGTCCTCGCCCTGTACGACGCCGCCCAGGCCGCCGGGCCCTCGATCGTCGTCGTCGACGAGGCGTACGGCGAGTTCAGCCACCGGCCCTCGCTGCTCCCGCTGATCCAGGGCCGCCGCAACCTGATCGTCTCCCGGACCATGTCCAAGGCGTTCGGCGCCGCCGGGCTCCGCCTCGGCTACCTCGCCGCCGACCCGGCCGTGGTCGACGCGGTCCAGCTGGTGCGGCTCCCGTACCACCTCTCCTCGGTCACCCAGGCCACCGCGCTCGCCGCCCTGGAGCACACCGATACGCTGCTGGGGTACGTCGCGCAGCTCAAGAGCGAGCGCGACCGGCTGGTGGCCGAGCTGCGCGCCACCGGCTACGAGGTCACCGACTCGGACGCCAACTTCGTCCAGTTCGGCCGCTTCGACGACAGCCACGCCGTCTGGCGGCGGATCCTCGACAAGGGCGTCCTGGTCCGGGACAACGGCGTACCGGGCTGGCTGCGGGTCACCGCGGGCACCCCGGCAGAGAACGACGCGTTCCTCGATGCGGTACGCGAACTCAAGAAGGAGCACGACGCATGAGCCCCCGCGTAGGCCGCGTGGAACGCACCACCAAGGAAACGTCCGTGCTCGTCGAGATCAACCTCGACGGCACCGGAAAGGTCGATGTCGCCACCGGGGTCGGCTTCTACGACCACATGCTCGACCAGCTCGGCCGCCACGGCCTCTTCGACCTCACGGTCAAGACCGAGGGCGACCTGCACATCGACACCCACCACACCATCGAGGACACCGCCCTCGCGCTCGGCGCCGCCTTCAAGCAGGCTCTCGGCGACAAGGTCGGCATCTACCGCTTCGGCAACTGCACGGTCCCGCTGGACGAGTCGCTCGCCCAGGTCACCGTCGACCTCTCCGGCCGCCCCTACCTGGTGCACACCGAGCCGGAGAACATGGCCCCGATGATCGGGACCTACGACACGACGATGACCCGCCACATCTTCGAGTCCTTCGTCGCCCAGGCACAGATCGCCCTGCACATCCACGTCCCGTACGGGCGCAACGCCCACCACATCGTGGAGTGCCAGTTCAAGGCGCTCGCCCGCGCCCTGCGGTACGCCTCCGAGCACGACCCGCGCGCCGCCGGCATCCTGCCCTCCACGAAGGGCGCCCTGTGACCGGCCTCAACACCATCCTGATCGTCGTCGGCCTCTTCCTGGCCGGCGGCGTCTACTCCTTCGCCAAGCAGGGGATGCCCAAGGGCGTCATCGTGCTGCTGTCGATCGGCTCCGTGATGTGCCTGGTGGCGGGCATCCTGCGGATCCAGGGCCTGTGGGACTGAGGACGGGTACGTCATGAGTGAGAACCAGAAGAAGGTCGTCGTCTTCGACTACGGCTTCGGCAACGTCCGTTCCGCCGAGCGCGCCCTCGCCCGCGTCGGCGCGGACGTCGAGATCACCCGCGACTACGACCGCGCGATGAACGCCGACGGGCTGCTCGTCCCCGGCGTCGGCGCGTTCTCCGCCTGTATGGACGGGCTGAAGCGGGCCCGCGGCGACTGGATCGTCGGCCGCAGGCTGGCCGGCGGCCGCCCCGTCATGGGCATCTGCGTCGGGATGCAGATCCTCTTCGAGCGGGGCATCGAGCACGGTGTGGAGACCGAGGGCCTGGACGAATGGCCCGGCACGGTCGGCCCCCTGAAGGCCGACGTCGTCCCGCACATGGGCTGGAACACCGTGGAGGCCCCGAGGACTCCCGGCTCTTCGCCGGTCTGGACCCCGAGGCCCGGTACTACTTCGTGCACTCCTACGCGGCGCACGACTGGACCCTCGAAGTCACCAACGCCAAGATCCGTGCGCCCAAGGTCACCTGGTCCACGCACGGCGAACGGTTCGTGGCCGCCGTGGAGAACGGCGCGCTGTGGGCCACCCAGTTCCACCCCGAGAAGTCCGGCGATGCCGGCGCCCAGCTGCTGACCAACTGGATCGAGACGCTGTAATGCCGAAGCTTGAACTGCTCCCCGCCGTCGACGTCCGCGACGGCCAGGCCGTCCGCCTCGTCCACGGCGAGTCCGGCTCCGAGACCTCCTACGGCTCCCCGCTGGAGGCCGCCCTCGCCTGGCAGTCCGCCGGCGCCGAGTGGCTGCACCTCGTCGACCTGGACGCCGCCTTCGGCACGGGTGACAACCGCGCCCTGATCGCCGAGGTCGCCGGGGCCATGGACATCAAGGTCGAGCTGTCCGGCGGCATCCGCGACGACGCCTCGCTGGAGGCCGCCCTCGCCACCGGCTGCCGCCGCGTCAACCTCGGCACCGCCGCCCTGGAGACCCCCGAGTGGGTCGCCAAGGTCATCGCCGAGCACGGCGACAAGATCGCCGTCGGCCTCGACGTCCGCGGCACCACCCTGCGCGGCCGCGGCTGGACCCGCGACGGCGGCGACCTCTACGAGACCCTCGCCCGCCTCGACGCCGAGGGCTGCGCCCGCTACGTCGTCACCGACATCGCCAAGGACGGCACCCTGGAAGGCCCCAACCTGGGCCTCCTGCGCGACGTCTGCGCCGTCACCGACCGCCCGGTCGTCGCCTCCGGCGGCGTCTCGTCGCTCGACGACCTCCGCGCGATCTCCCTCCTCGTCCCCGAAGGCGTCGAGGGCGCGATCGTCGGCAAGGCGCTGTACGCGAAGGCGTTCACGCTGGAAGAGGCGCTCAAGGCGGTCGCCGTATGACGGACGAGGCTTCCCCGGTGCGCCGGATCTCCACCGGCGCCCCCTGGGAGGAGAAGTTCGGCTACTCGCGCGCCGTCGAACTCCCCAGCGGGCTCGTCCTGGTCGCCGGCTGCACCTCGGTCGTCAACGGCCAGATCGCCGCCGGCTCCCCCTACGAGCAGACCGTCACCGCCTTCGACGTAGCCTTCGCGGCGCTGGAGCAGCTGGGTCTGGGCCGCGAGGACGTCGTCCGCACCCGGATGTACATCACGCACGCCCGGGACGTCGACGAGGTCGGCCGCGCCCACAAGGAGCTGTTCGACGCCGTACGCCCCGCCGCCTCCATGATCATCGTGTCCGGTTTCGTGGACCCGAGCCTGGTCGTCGAGGTCGAGGTCGAGGCCTACCGAGGAGGTGCGCAGTGACCCTCGCCGTACGGGTCATCCCCTGCCTGGACGTCGACAACGGCCGGGTCGTCAAGGGCGTCAACTTCCAGAACCTGCGCGACGCGGGCGACCCCGTCGAGATGGCCAAGCTCTACGACGCCGAGGGCGCCGACGAGCTGACCTTCCTCGACATCACCGCCTCCAGCGGCGACCGCGAGACGACGTACGACGTGGTCCGCCGCACCGCCGAGCAGGTCTTCATCCCGCTCACCGTCGGCGGCGGCGTCCGCACCCCGGAGGACGTCGACAAGCTGCTGCGCGCCGGAGCGGACAAGGTCGGCGTCAACACCGCCGCCATCGCCCGCCCCGACCTCATCGGCGAGATCGCCGAACGCTTCGGACGCCAGGTCCTGGTGCTCTCGGTCGACGCCCGCCGCACCCCGGAGGGCACGTTCGAGGTCACCACGCACGGCGGACGCAAGGGCACCGGCATCGACGCCGTCGAGTGGGCCCACCGGGCCGCCGAGCTGGGCGCGGGCGAGATCCTGCTCAACTCGATGGACGCCGACGGCACCAAGGACGGCTACGACACCGAGATGATCGAGGCGGTACGGAAGCACGTCACCGTCCCCGTCATCGCCTCCGGCGGCGCGGGCCGGCTCGCCGACTTCGCCCCGGCGATCGAGGCGGGTGCCGACGCGGTGCTCGCCGCGTCCGTCTTCCACTTCGGCGACCTGCGGATCTCCGAGGTCAAGGGCGCGCTCCGGGACGCGGGCCACCCGGTCCGCTGAGCCCGTACGCGGTGCGAGGCGGTATCACCGGTCCCCGAGACCGGTGATACCGCCGATGCGTACCCCGGGGACGCGGGGCGAGAGTGGCGACCGCCGGCGAACGACACCGGCGGCCACGCGGTGTACCCCGAGGGCTCTGGGACGACGGGCTCACGGGCTCGCGTGGTGTGGTTCCCCCGCCACCACCGAGAGGATCCCCCCGTGCAGCAGCACCTTCCCTCCGGCACCATCCCCCCGCGCCCTGCCCGCCCGAGCCGCTCCGGTACGTCCACGGGTCGTTCCCGTACGCTGACGAGTCTGGTGACCGCGGCCGCGGCCACCGCCGGCCTCCTGCTGACGGGCCTGGCGCCCGGCGCCCAGGCCGCCGACAATCCCTACGAGCGCGGTCCGGCCCCCACCAACGCCTCCATCGAGGCGAGCCGCGGCTCGTACGCCACCTCCCAGACCTCCGTCTCCTCGCTCGTCGCGAGCGGATTCGGCGGTGGCACGATCCACTACCCGACGTCCACCGCCGACGGCACCTTCGGCGCGGTCGTCATCTCGCCCGGCTTCACCGCCTACGAGTCCTCGATCGCCTGGCTCGGACCACGCCTGGCCTCCCAGGGCTTCGTCGTCTTCACCATCGACACCAACACCACGCTCGACCAGCCCGACAGCCGGGGCCGCCAACTCCTCGCCGCCCTGGACTACCTGACCCAGCGCAGCTCGGTACGGAACCGCGTCGACGCCGGCCGCCTCGGCGTGATGGGCCACTCGATGGGCGGCGGCGGCTCGCTGGAGGCGGCGAAGAGCCGTACGTCGTTGAAGGCGGCCATTCCGCTGACCGGCTGGAACACCGACAAGACCTGGCCCGAACTGCGCACGCCCACGCTGGTGGTCGGGGCGGACGGTGACTCGATCGCTCCGGTCGCCACGCACTCCAAGCCCTTCTACGCCTCGTTGCCCGGCTCGTTGGACAAGGCCTACCTGGAGCTGCGCGGAGCCTCGCACTTCACGCCGAACACCTCCAACACGACGATCGCGAAGTACAGCATTTCCTGGCTGAAGCGATTCATCGACAACGACACCCGCTACGAGCAGTTCCTCTGCCCGCTCCCGCAGCCGAGCCTGACCATCGCGGAGTACCGGGGCAACTGCCCGCACACGGCGTAGACCCGGCGCTCCGGCCCCTGCCCCGCTGTGCTCCGGCACAGCGCGGCAGGGTCCGGACTGGGAGCCCGCACCGCACCGGCCCGTCCCCGCGCGGGACCCGGACGCGGCGCTTCCTCCTCCGCCGAGGCGAACGTACGGTGCCGGTGTGACCCCATCGACGACCGTGCGCAGTCCGCTCCGGCTGTACGGCCGGGATGCCGAACTCGCAGCATTGGAGAACCTGCTGGCGCCGTTACGGCGAGGCGACGGCGGCGCGCTGGTGCTGGCGGCGCCGCCCGGTCTCGGCCGTACGGCTCTGCTGTGCGCGGCAGCCGACGCGCACCGGGACCGGGGCCCCGTGCTGTGGGCCGTGGCCGCTCCCGCCGACCGTGCCGTGCCCTACAGCGGACTGGGGGCCCTGCTCGGGTCGGACGTGGCCGGGGCCGGTTCGGGGGTGGCCGCCCCGGGTGCGGGAGTCCCGTCCGGTGTCCTGGCCGCCGGCACCGCGCTCGACGCTTCCGCCTCCGGCGTCGCACCCGCCGCCCTCGCCCCCGACGCCGTGCCCGAGGCCCTGGCCGGCCGACTGCGGGACTTCGCCGACGGCGGGCCGTTGCTGGTCTGCGTCGACGACGCGCACGTCTGGGATGCGGCGTCGAGGGCCGCCCTCGCCTTCGCGGCCCGCAGGCCCGGTGCGGGCAGCCGGATCGCCTTCCTCCTCTCGGCCGCCGACGGCACCGCCTTCGCCGGACTGCCCACTCTGCACCTCGCGCCCCTGGACGAAGCGGCGGCCTCGGCGCTCCTGGGCCGGTTGACCGCCGGTACGGAAGGGCTCGACCCGGTCGTGCGCGCCGAACTCCTCCGCGAGGCGGGCGGAAACCCTCGTCTGCTGGCCGGGCTCACCGGCCGCCTCACCCCGGATCAGCTCGCCGGACGCACCCCGCTGCCCTGGCCCCTGCCCGGCGGTGAAGCCGTGCTGGCCGCCCACGCCGAACGCCTCGACGAGCTCCCCGACCGGACCCGCACCCTGCTCCTGCTCGCCGCGGCGGCGCAGGAGCACGAGCCGGAGGGCGCTGGTGCGGACGCGCTGCTCCTGCTGCGCGCCGGCACGCGGGGCGGACTGCCCCGCGTCTTCCTGGACCGGGCCCTGTTCGACGGCGCCGGAACCGGTGGCCTCCTTCAACGGGTCGGCAGCCGCGTGCACTTCGCCCACCGCCTCACCGCCCGTGCCGTGCTCCACCACGCGCCCTGGGCCCACCGCCGCGCCGCCCACGAACTGCTCGCCACCCTGTTGGCGGAGATCGGCGACCGCGGCGGGGCGGACGCCGCGTCGGCCCGGGAGGTGCCGGGCCTTCCAAACGCCCCGGAGTCCCGTACCGCGCGCACCACCACCGCGCCGTCGGCCCTTCCGCTCGCCGCCCTCGTCCAGCGGGCCTGCGCCGCATCCGGGCCGGACGCCGCGCTGGCCGGCGGGCTCGAAGCGGCCGCCGTCGCTCCTTTGCCGCACGCCGCGCGCTCCGCCGCCCTGGTCCGCGCCGCTCTGCTCTCCACCGGTCCGGCCCTGCGCGCGGTCCGGTTCGCCGCGGCGGCCGAGCAGGCGCGGCTGGCGGGCGACCCGGCCCTGGCCCGGGCCCTGCTGGCCAGAACCGGGCCCCGCGCGGCCGAGGCGGACCTGGCCGCCGGGCCCGGCGCAGTGGGCGGGGCCACCGAGCCCGGTGAGGCGGATCCACCCGCCGGCCTCGCCCCCGCGGATCCCGTGACCGCCCAAGCCGGCGCCGGCCTCGCGCCGGGCCTCGCCCCGTACGTCCACGGCATGCTGGCCCTCCGCTCCGGGCCCGTCGCCGACGCCCACGAGGTCCTGCTCGCCGCGGCCCCGCTCCTCGCGCCGCACGATCCCCGTCGGGCCATCGAGGCCCTGCTCGCCGCGGCCGAGGCCGCTTGGGCGGCGGGGGACGCCCTCGGCTACCTCGACGCCATGAACCGTCTCGCCCGCGGCCCGGCGGACGAGCACCTGGAGCACTACCGGGCCGGCATGAGCGCTGTCCTCGAAGGCCGCACCGCCGAAGGGCACGCCCGCCTCCGCCGTTGCCTCGCCCCCGGCCGGGACCCCGGCGACTCGGCGGCGCTGCTCCGGGCCTGTGTCGTGGCCCTGGTCCTCGGCGACGTGGCCGCCGCCTGCCGCGCGGGCGCCCGCGCGCTCGCCGCCGTACGGACCAAAGGGCCCGACGCGCTCCTGCCCCAGGCGCTCGAACACCTCGCGTACGCCGAACTGCGGGCAGGGCGCCACACCGGTGCGCGGGCCCACGCGCTGGAGGGGCTGCACGCCGCCCGCCGTACGGGGCAGCCCAACAGTTCCGCCCATCTGCACGCCGTGCTCGCTCTCGCCGCCTCCGTGGAAGGGCCCGCCGAGGCATGCGTCGCGCACGGGGACGCCGCGCTGGCCGGGGCGGGCCCCCACGGACTGGCCCAGGCCGCCACCCTCGCCACCTGGGCCCGGGCCCGCGCGGATTTGGCCGCCGGGCGGCCGGGCGAGGCGGCCGCCCGGCTGGCCCCCCTGATCAAGGCAGGGCCGGGCCGGGGCCACTTCGCCACCCGGACGCTCGCCGTGCCCTGCTGGGTCGAGGCCGCCGTGCTGGGCGGACGGGCACCCGAGGAAATCCGTGACCTCCAGGCCGCCGTCGAGGAGTTCGCGGCCTGGACCGTCCGGACCGCCGACCCGGGCGCCCCCGCTCAACTGGCCCGCTGCCGCGCCCTCCTGGCCCCCGCCGACGAGGCCGACGCCCGCTACGCCGAGGCCCTGGCCCACCACGAGCGGGCGGGCGGCGAGTTCGAGCAGGCCCGCACCCGGCTGCTGTACGGGCAGTGGCTGCGCCGCCGTCGGCGTACCCGAGAGGCCCGCGACCCGCTGCGCGACGCCCTGGTCGGCTTCCAGCGCTGTTCGGCCCGCGCCTGGGCGGACCGGGCGGCAGGGGAGCTGCGGGCGGCGGGGGAGCCGGCCGGGGAGCGGCCGGACTCCGTCGGCGATCCACTGGCGGCGCTCACCCCGCAGCAGCAGCGCATCGCCCGCTGCGTCGCCGAGGGGGCGACCAACCGCGAAGTGGCGCTGCGGCTCTCGCTCAGCCCGCGCACGGTCGACCATCACCTCCGCAACGTCTTCGCCGCCCTGGGTATCCGCTCCCGCACCGAACTGGCCCGGCTGCTGCGCCCCTGAGCCCTGGCGCGCCCCTTCTGCGGCCGGGAGGTTGCGAGACCGTGATGACGAGTTCCGCGCAGACCCCTAGGTACCGACTGGGCGGTATGTCATTCTGCGGGCGTCAGGATCGTCTCGCCGCGCTCGCGCCCTGCCCGGGCCGGTGCGCCGGGCCCGCCGCTCGCGCGGCCGGCCGATTCCCGGTGGAGGCCGCCATGCCACAGGTCGTACGTTCGCGGATCGGGGCGCTGCACGCCCCCTCCCCGGTACCGCCGTTGCCGCAACGCTTCCGGTCCCTGGCCGACCGCGAGGCCGTCGAGGTGCTGCACCGGGCCGCCCGGGTCCTCGTCGCCTCGCTGCCCGCCCTCACCGACCGGCTGGTGGAGGCCCTGTACGCCCAGGAGCCCGCCTACCGGGCGGCGATCGACTCCGACCGGGCCGAGGTCTGGCAGGAGGTCCACCACTCGCTGCGGCACAACGTCGGCTCCCTGATCCAGCCGCGCGAGTTCCGGGAGTCGGCCCACCGCACCTCCCGCTGGATCGGCGAGATCCGCGCCGAGCAGGGCGTACCGCTCGACGCCGTCCTGCACGCCTTCCGGATGGGCGGCGCGATGGTCTGGCAGGACCTCGTGGACGAGACCGCCCGCCGTGACCCCGACGACATCCGGCTGCTCGTCCATGTGGCCGCCGATGTGTGGAACTTCGTCGACGAGCACTGCGGGGTCGTCGCGGACGCCTACCGGCAGGCCGAGCGACGGCTGTCCTGGCGTCGCGAGAACCGGCAGCGGCTCATGGTCGCCGCCCTGCTCGACGGGACCGCCCGGATCGCGGACCTGGCCGAGGCGGCGGAGATGCTGGGGCTGCCCGAGCAGGGGCGGTACGCGGTGCTGGCGGTGGCCACGGGCCCGCGCGGGCCGGCGGCCGGTGGCGTGAGTGGTGCGGAGGCTGCCCAGGGCGGACCCCGGTCCGCCGCCCGAGCGCCGGTGGAGCTGCCCCTGGGCGCCTCGGGAGCCACGGCGCTCTGGCACCCGGGCCCGGACGCCGAGTTCGCGATCCTGCCGCTGGCGGGCTCGCCCGGCGAGCTGAGCGCACTGGCCGCCGCGCTCGACGTACCGGCCGGGGCCCGGGCCGGGATCGGCTCCGCCGTCGAGGGCCTGGCCGCCCTCGGTGACGCCCGGCGGCTCGCGGAGACCGCGCTGCGCGCCTGCCCCGCCTCCGGGGGGACCGTCCTGCTCGACGAGCACCTCCCGGACGCCCTGGTCGTGTCGTCCCCGGCGCTCGCCGGAGCCCTCACCGACCGGGTGCTGGGCCCGCTGGACCGGCTGGACCCCGCCGACCGCGACGTCATCGTGGAGACCCTCACCGCCTGGCTGGACGCGGACGGCTCGGCGCAACGGGCGGGCGCCCGGCTCTACTGCCACCGCAACACCGTCCTCAACCGCCTCCGCCGCTTCGAACAGCTCACGGGTCGCTGTCTGACCCGGCCCCGGGACGCGGTCGAGGTCTCGCTCGCGCTGGCCGCCCGCCGGCTGCTCGGTCCCTGAAGGAACGCCACGTCCGAAAACTGCACAACAAATATTGCGCAATTTTCCTTGCGCAACTTTTCCTGCGCGTCTACGGTCATGTCATGCCCAGTGAAGAGCGACGCCGCGTCTCCGACCTCGACACCCTCAAGGCGATCGGCCACCCCCTGCGCCTGAAGCTCTACCGCGCCCTGCACATCAAGCGCACCGCCACCGCCTCCCAGCTCGCCGAACTGGTCGACGAGGCGGTCTCCCTCGTCAGCTACCACCTGCGCAAGCTCGCCGACAGCGGACTGATCGAACCCGCCGAGGGCCGGGGCACCGACGGCCGGGAACGCTGGTGGCAGCCGTCCTCCCGCGGACTGACCTTCAGAGACGAGGACTTCGACGACGCGCCGGACAAGGTGGCCGTCTACGCCGCCGCCAACCGGATGTCCTTCGACCAGCACGTCGAGCTCTACCGGGCCCACCAGGACTCCCGGCACACCTGGGACACGGAATGGCGCAGCGCCTCCTGGAGCTCGGAGAACCTCCTCCGGCTCACCGCCGAGGAACTGGCCTCGCTCAGCCGGGAGATGGGCGCGCTGATCGACCGTTACGAGGAAGCCGGCCGCGCCCGCGACGAGGCGGGCGACACGGAGGGCCGGGAGAGCGTCGCCCTGCACACCTACGGGTTCCCCTTCCGCCCGTGAGCCCGCCGATCCTTCCGGACCGCCTCACTTCCTCAGGGACGAACCCATGACCACCACCACTGTGGAATGCCCCGAACGGCCCGCGCACCGCGACCCGAACGTCCTGCGCTGGCTCGGCGCGTACACCGCGTCGATGATCGGCGACAGCGTCTACTTCATGGCCCTCGCCTGGGCCGCCGCCCGCACCGGCAGCGCCTCCGGCACCGGCCTGGTGCTCGCCGCCGGCTCCATACCCCGGGCCCTCCTGATGCTTGGCGGGGGAGTGCTCGCCGACCGGCTCGGCCCCCGCCGCGTCGTCATCGGCAGCGATGCCGCCCGCGCGCTCCTGGTGCTCGCGCTCGCCGCCGTCCTGCTCCTCACCGCGCCCACCGTGGGCGCCTTGGTGGCCGTCGCTCTGCTCTTCGGCGCGGTCGACGCCCTGTTCCTGCCCGCCGTCGGAGCGCTGCCGCCCCGGATCAGCGGCCCGGGCCAGCTCGCCCGGATCCAGGGCCTGCGCGCACTGGCCGCGCGCGGCTCCTCGATCATCGGCGCGCCGCTGGGCGGGGTCGCCGTGGCCGTCGGCGGACCCGCGCTCGCCTTCGCCGCCGCCGGAGTGCTCTTCGCCCTGTCCCTGCCGCTGCTCCTGCGACTGCGGATCAGACCGCTGCCCGAGCCGGAGACCGCCGGTGAGGCACCGGCCGCTGAGAAGACCCCCAGCGCCTGGAACGACCTCGTCGGCGGACTCCGGTACATCCGCCGCCACCCGCTGCTCGGCCCGCTCATGCTCGTCATCGCCCTCAGTGAGCTCGGCTTCGTCGGACCGCTCAACCTCGGCCTCATCCTGCTTTCCGAGCAGCGCGGCTGGGGCGCGGCCGGCATGGGCTGGATCGTCGCCGGATTCGCCGGCGGAGCGGCCGGGTCCGCCCTCGTCCTCGCCGTCCGGGGCCGGGTGCCGCGCGCCGGAACGGTCATGTGCCTGATGGCCCTCGTCGGCGCCACGGGCATCGCCGCCCTGGCGCAGGTCCCCTCGGTGGCCCTCGCCGCCGCGATCGCCGCGTTCGTCGGCCTCACGGCCGGGCTGGCCGGGGCGCTGTGCGGAGCCCTCGTCCAGACCGCGGCCGACCCGGCGTACCTGGGCCGGGTCACCTCCGTATCGACGTTCTTCACCTACGCCATCGCCCCGCTGAGCTACCCCGTCACCGGGGCCGCCGTCGCCCTCTGGGGCACCGGGCCGGTCTTCGCGGTCAGCGCGGCCGTGTGCGCGGCGGGCGGCGTGACGGGCCTGGCCGTCACCACGCTGCGCCGCGCCGAACTGCCCCGCTGACCGGGCGTCACGGGGCACCGGGCACGCACCGGGCGCTACATCCCCAGCTCGGCCTTCCGCAGCCGCTCCACCGCCGCCTCGTCGCCCTCCACCCGCACATCCGCCGAGTCCTGCCGGCCGAAGGCGTACAGCAGCAGCTCGGCCGGCTCCCCGGTCACCGTCACCACCGGGGTGCCCTTGTGGGCCACCGCCGTCCGGCCGTCCGGGCGGCGCAGCACCAGCCCCACCGGGGACCTGCGGCCCAGCAGCCGGGAGGTCTTCTCGGTGTGGGACCAGAGCACATCGGCGAAGACCGGGTCCAGCTCGCGGCGCGACCAGTCGGGCTGGGCCCGGCGCACGTCCTCCGCGTGGACGAAGAACTCGACCGTGTTGGCCGCCTCGTCGATCTGCTTGAGGGCCATCGGGGAGAACCGGGGCGGGCCGGTGCGGATCAGCTGGATCAGTTCCTCGTACGGCTTCGCCGCGAACTCCGCCTGCACCCGCTCCAGCCGGGACTTCAGGGCACTCACCAGCAGCCCGCCCGCCGCGTCCGCACGGCGTTCGCGGACCACCACATGGGCGGCCAGGTCGCGGGTCTTCCAGCCGTCGCACAGAGTGAGGGCCTCGGGACCGGCCGCTTCCAACAGATCGGCGAGCAGAAGACGTTCACGCTTCGCATGGGTCGACATGCCCGCCAGCGTACGACCGTCACCCCGGGTCCGCCCAGTGGACGTCCGGCCGGGAAACGCCCGGTGCCACGGCACAATGGCCCCATGACCAGCACGCCCGACCCCGCCCCGTCCGCCGGTAACCTCGACCCCGCCATCGCCGCCCGCCTCAAGCGCGGCGCCGACGGCCTGGTCCCGGCCATCGCCCAGCAGTACGACACCGGTGAGGTGCTGATGCTCGGCTGGATGGACGACGAGGCGCTGCACCGCACCCTCACCACGGGCCGCTGCACCTACTGGTCGCGCAGCCGCCAGGAGTACTGGGTCAAGGGCGACACCTCGGGCCACGTCCAGCACGTGAAGTCCGTCGCCCTGGACTGCGACGCCGACACCGTCCTCGTCAGGGTCGACCAGACCGGCGCCGCCTGCCACACCGGCGACCGCACCTGCTTCGACGCCGACGTCCTGCCCCTCCTCGACCAGTAAGGTCAGCGGCCATGGATCTCGACACCTTCCGCAAGCTGGCCGTCGACCGCCGCGTCGTCCCCGTGAGCCGCCGCCTCCTCGCGGACGGCGACACCCCGGTCGGCCTCTACCGCAAGCTCGCCGCCGAGCGCCCCGGGACCTTCCTGCTGGAGTCCGCGGAGAACGGCCGGACGTGGTCGCGCTACTCCTTCATCGGCGTCCGCAGCGACGCCACCCTCACCACTCGCGACGGCGAGGCCCACTGGCTCGGCACCCCGCCCGTCGGCGTCCCCGTCGCCGGCGACCCGCTGGACGCGCTGCGGGCCACCGTCGAGACCCTCCACACCCCCCGCGACCTGGTGAGCGACGCCGGCCTGCCGCCCTTCACCGGCGGCATGGTCGGCTACCTCGGCTACGACGTCGTGCGCCGCCTGGAGAAGATCGGCGAGCACGGCGGCGACGACCTGAAGCTGCCCGAGCTGACCATGCTCCTCACCTCGGACCTCGCCGTCCTCGACCACCAGAACGGCACGGTCCTGCTGATCGCCAACGCGATCAACCACAACGACCTCGCCACCGGGGTCGACGAGGCCCACGCGGACGCCGTCGCCCGCCTCGACGCGATGGAGCGCGACCTGCGCCGCCCGGTCGAGAACGCCCCCGCCGTCCTGCCCCCGTCCGAGCTGCCCCCGTACACCGCCCGGTGGGGCGGCGAGGCCTACCAGGAGGCCGTGGACGACATCAAGGAGCGCATCCGGGCGGGCGAGGCCTTCCAGGTCGTCCCCTCCCAGCGCTTCGAGACCCCCTGTACCGCGAGCGCCCTGGACGTCTACCGGGTGCTGCGGGCCACCAACCCGTCCCCGTACATGTATCTCTTCCGCTTCGACGGATTCGACGTCGTCGGCTCCAGCCCCGAGGCCCTCGTCAAGGTCGAGGACGGCAGGGCCATGGTCCACCCGATCGCCGGGACCCGGCACCGCGGCGCCACCCCGCAGGAGGACCAGGCGCTCGCCGAGGAACTGCTCGCCGACCCCAAGGAGCGCGCCGAGCACCTGATGCTCGTCGACCTCGGCCGCAACGACCTGGGCCGGGTCTGCGAACCGGGCAGCGTCGAGGTCGTCGACTTCATGTCGATCGAGCGCTACTCCCACGTGATGCACATCGTCTCCACCGTCACCGGCCGCGTCACCGAGGACCGCACCGCCTTCGACGTCCTCACCGCCTGCTTCCCCGCGGGCACCCTCTCCGGCGCCCCGAAGCCCCGCGCCATGCAGATCATCGAGGAGCTGGAGCCGAGCCGCCGCGGACTGTACGGGGGCTGCGTCGGCTACCTCGACTTCGCCGGGGACTCCGACACCGCCATCGCCATCCGTACCGCCCTGCTCCGCGACGGCACCGCGTACGTACAGGCCGGAGCGGGTGTCGTCGCCGACTCCGACCCGGTCGCCGAGGACACCGAGTGCCGCAACAAGGCGGCGGCCGTGCTCCGCGCCGTCCATACGGCCAACCGGCTCCACGGCCGCTGAACCGCTGACGGCCGACCGGCTCCACGGGCCGCGGGGCGGTAGGGGATAGTGGAGGGCGTGAGTGCTGTCCCCGTACCCCAGCCCCGTGCCCGAACCGCCGCCGACCCCGCGTCCGACTCCGCGGGGAGTCGCCGCTCCCTCGCGGCCGGTCTGCTCCTGGGCGCGGTGGGCGCGACCGTCGTCCTCCTGGCCTCCGGGCAGACCTGGGCCGAGGGCCGGGCGGCCACCGGCGGCGGCGCCCTGCCGCTGACCGCCGACGGCCGGGACGTCACGGGCGTCCCCGCCGCCCTCGCCATCGTCGGGCTCGCCGCCCTCGTCGCCGTCTTCGCCGTACGCGGCGCGGGCCGCCGGATCGTTGCCGCGCTCCTGGCCCTCAGCGGCCTCGGCGCCGCCCTCAGCGCCTGGGCGGGCGCCTCCGACAGCACGGCCCTGGACGAGGAGGCGGCCAGGACCACCGGCGACGCGGCGGCCACCATCGACGCCCTCAGCCACACCGCCTGGCCCTACGTCACCGCCGCCGGCGGCCTGCTGATCCTGCTGGCCGGGCTCCTCGCGCTGCGCTACGGCAGCCGCTGGCCCGCCATGTCCGGAAAGTACGAGCGCGACGGCACCCCCCGCCCCGGCAAGGCGCCCCGCACGGCCCCCGACCCGGACCGGCCCGAGGACCTGTGGAAGGCCCTGGACCGCGGCGAGGACCCGACGCGCGAGGCGTGACCCCACGCTCACCCCCGGCGGCCCCGTACGGGACAATGGAACCGAGCCGTCCCCCGGCGGCGGCCCCACCTACAGCGTCACCCACAGCGCAACACCAACGAGGAGCAACTCATGGCGGGCACGAGCCACGGACACACCCCGGCCGCCTGGACCGGTGTCATCATCTCGTTCATCGGCTTCTGCGTCGCAGGCGTCTTCATGGTCGCGGCCAACCCGCTCGGTTTCTGGGTCGGCGTCGCCGTGGTCTTCGGCGGCGGACTCGTGGGCCTCGCCATGCGGGCCGCCGGTCTCGGCGCACCGAAGGAGTCGTCCGAGATGGCCGAGGCCAGGGCGCGCGCCGGCCAGGCGCAGATCTCCCACTGATCCGGCCGCCGGACCGTCCCGGCGACCGACACGCAGACAGGCGCAGCCCCCCGGGGCTGCGCCTTTTCGCGTCGGCGGGGGACAATCACCGGGTGGACGCCACCCCGACCCCCGCCGCACCCGAGCCCCCGGACCCCGACCCCCGGGGCGTCGGCCCCTGGAACATGCCCTTGACGGTCTGCCCGACCCCGGACACCCCAGCCCGTCCGGCGTTTGAGGACGGAACCCTCGGCGGGGAGAGCCCGCAGCCCAAAGGCCCCTCGGGCGAAGGAACCTCGCAGGTGCACGAGCCCCAGGGCCACGGTTCCGTCCTCAAACGCCGGACGGGCTGGGTGGGCGCCCCCGAACGTCGGGAAGACCGGGTGGGCCCTCCGGACCAGGGAGACCAGGTGGGCCGGCCGGGCCGCAAAGACCAGGTGGGCCGTCGGACGGGCTGGAAACGGCTGGGCACGCCGCTGGGGATCCTCGCCGCCGTCTCCGGCGCCTTCGCGTACGTCGGCACCGTCGACCCCAACGAGCCCGGCCACTACCCCGTCTGCCCCCTGCTCAAGCTGACCGGCGTCCTCTGTCCCGGCTGCGGTGGCCTCCGCAGCGCCCACGCCTTCATCACCGGCGACCTCGGCGCGGCGCTCGAAGCCAACGCGATCGCCACCGCCGGCTACTTCCTCTTCGCCGTCGTCTGGGTCCTCTGGCTGGTCAGGGCCTGGCGCGGAAAGCCCCTGCGGATCGGTCTGGCACCCGCCTGGTGGTGGGGCGTGGGCGCCGTCCTGCTGGTCTTCACCATCGTCCGGAATCTGCCGTTCGGCTCGGCGCTGGCCCCCTGAAATGCCCAGGTAATGGGACGCGGCGTGGCCGGATGCGGGCCCCGGGCCCTCCTGCGGATACCATCGGTACGGCTGATCCTGTTCCCTATTCACCGTTCCGGAAGGGGGCCGCTCGCGTGAGTGTGCTCGACGAGATCATCGACGGCGTTCGCGCCGACCTCGCGGAGCGACAGACGCGCGTCAGCCTCGACGAGCTGAAGGAGCGCGCCGCCCGCGCCCCCCAGGCCAAGGACGGAGTCGCCGCCCTGCGCGGCGAGGGCGTCACCGTCATCTGCGAGGTCAAGCGCTCGTCTCCCTCCAAGGGGGCCCTGGCGGCCATCGCCGACCCGGCCGCGCTCGCCGCGGACTACGAGGCGGGCGGTGCGTCCGTCATCTCGGTCCTCACCGAGGAGCGCCGCTTCGGCGGCTCGCTCGCCGATCTGGAGGCCGTCCGCGCCAAGGTCGACACGCCGATTCTGCGCAAGGACTTCATCGTCACCTCGTACCAGCTGTGGGAGGCCCGCGCCTACGGTGCCGACCTCGCCCTGCTGATCGTCGCCGCCCTCGACCAGGAGGCCCTGGTCTCCCTCATCGAGCGCGCCGAGTCGATCGGGCTCACCCCGCTCGTCGAGGTGCACGACGAGGAGGAGGTGGAGCGCGCGGTGGACGCCGGGGCCAAGATCATCGGGGTCAACGCGCGCAACCTGAAGGACCTCAAGGTCGACCGCTCCACCTTCGAGCGGGTCGCCCCCGAGATCCCCGACCACATCGTCAAGGTCGCCGAGTCCGGTGTCCGCGGTCCGCACGACCTGATCGCGTACGCCAACGCCGGCGCCGACGCCGTCCTGGTCGGCGAGTCCCTGGTCACCGGCCGCGACCCGCGCGCCGCCGTCGCCGACCTGGTCGCCGCGGGCGCCCACCCGGCCCTCCGCCACGGTCGCGGCTGACCGGGAGACCCGACGACGATGACCGGACGTCCCGCGCCCCGTACCCGGCCGGGCCTCGGCCCCGCCGGGGTCCCGGCCCGGGACCCGCACGCCCCGCTGGCGCGCGGCTGCCGGCCGCGTGGCTGCCGCGCCCCCGCCCGGCGCGTGCACGGACGGCGTGTGCGGTACGTCATCGGGGACGAGCCCGGCCAGGTCAACGGCATGCGATGGCGCCCGGGGTCCGCGCAGTAGCGAGCCCCGGCCGACGTACCGCAGTACCCGCAGCACTCTCGTACGTACGACCGCACCGCCCCGACCGCATGCCGGTCGCGGTGGCGCTCGCCGCTCCGCGCATACGGTGCATCCATCCGTTGCCATGCCAAGGAGCACGTCGCATGACGTCCGAATTCTTCATTCCGGACCCCGAGGGTCTGATCCCCAGCGCCGAGGGCTATTTCGGCGCGTACGGCGGCAAGTTCATCCCGGAGGCGCTCGTCGCCGCCGTGGACGAGGTCGCCGTCGCGTACGACAAGGCCAAGGCCGACCCGGCGTTCGCCGCCGAGCTCAACGAGCTGATGGTGAACTACACCGGCCGCCCCAGCGCCCTGACCGAGGTCCCGCGCTTCGCCGAGCACGCCGGCGGGGCCCGGATCTTCCTCAAGCGCGAGGACCTGAACCACACCGGCTCGCACAAGATCAACAACGTGCTGGGCCAGGCGCTCCTCACCAAGCGCATGGGCAAGACCCGTGTCATCGCCGAGACCGGGGCCGGCCAGCACGGCGTCGCCACCGCGACCGCCTGCGCCCTCTTCGGCCTCGACTGCACCATCTACATGGGTGAGATCGACACCCAGCGCCAGGCGCTCAACGTGGCCCGGATGCGGATGCTCGGCGCCGAGGTCGTCGCCGTGAAGTCCGGCTCGCGGACCCTGAAGGACGCCATCAACGAGGCGTTCCGCGACTGGGTCGCCAACGTGGACCGCACCCACTACCTCTTCGGTACGGTCGCGGGCCCGCACCCCTTCCCCGCCATGGTCCGCGACTTCCACCGGGTCATCGGCGTCGAGGCCCGCCGCCAGCTCCTGGAGCGCGCGGGCCGCCTCCCGGACGCGGCGGTCGCCTGTGTCGGCGGCGGCTCCAACGCCATCGGCCTCTTCCACGCCTTCATCCCCGACGAGAGCGTCCGCCTGGTCGGCTGCGAGCCCGCCGGGCACGGGGTGGAGACCGGCGAGCACGCGGCGACCCTCACCGCCGGGGAGCCCGGCATCCTGCACGGCTCCCGCTCCTACGTCCTCCAGGACGACGAGGGCCAGATCACCGAGCCGTACTCCATCTCGGCGGGGCTCGACTACCCGGGCATCGGCCCCGAGCACTCCTACCTCAAGGACGTCGGGCGCGGCGAGTACCGCGCGGTCACCGACGACGCGGCCATGCAGGCCCTGCGCCTGCTGTCCCGCACCGAGGGCATCATCCCGGCCATCGAGAGCGCCCACGCCCTCGCCGGGGCCCTGGACCTCGGCAAGGAGCTGGGCAAGGACGGGCTGATCCTCGTCAACCTGTCCGGCCGCGGCGACAAGGACATGGACACCGCCGCCCGCTACTTCGGGCTCTACGACACCGACGCCGTCGTCGAGGCGGACGCCGACAGCGACCGCGCCGAGATCGAGGGGGACGCCAAGTGAGCGGCAACATCGAGCTGTTGAACACCACCCTGGCCGCCGCGAAGGCCGCGGACCGGGCGGCGCTCATCGCCTACCTCCCGGCGGGCTTCCCGACCGTCGACGGCGGCATCGAAGCGGTCAAGGCCGTCATCGCGGGCGGCGCGGACATCGTCGAGGTCGGTCTCCCGCACAGCGACCCGGTCCTCGACGGGCCGGTCATCCAGACGGCCGACGACATCGCCCTGCGCGGCGGCGTCAGGATCGCCGACGTGATGCGCACGGTCCGCGAGGCGTACGAGGCCACCGGCGTCCCGATCCTCGTCATGACGTACTGGAACCCCATCGACCGCTACGGCGTCGAGCGCTTCACCGCCGAGCTGGCCGAGGCGGGCGGCGCCGGGTGCATCCTGCCCGACCTGCCGGTCCAGGAGTCCGCGCTGTGGCGCGAGCACGCCGACAAGCACGGTCTCGCCACCGTGTTCGTCGTCGCTCCCAGCAGCCAGGACGCCCGCCTCGCCACCATCACGGCGGCCGGGAGCGGCTTCGTCTACGCCGCGTCCCTGATGGGCGTCACCGGCACCCGCGCCTCCGTCGGCGCCCAGGCCCAGGACCTGGTGGGACGCACCCGCGCCACCACCGACCTGCCGGTCTGCGTCGGCCTCGGCGTCTCCAACGCGGCGCAGGCCGCCGAGGTCGCCGGGTTCGCCGACGGCGTGATCGTCGGCTCGGCCTTCGTCAAGGCCATGCTGGACGCCCCCGACGAGGCCGCCGGCCTCGCCGCCGTCCGCTCCCTGGCGGGCGAACTGGCCGAAGGTGTTCGAAAGCGCTGAGCCCGTGAACCACCCGAATGGGTGGATTGTGGACCGGGGAGGCGCGGAGGTGCCTCCCCGGTTCGTTCCCCGGGTGTGAGCGACAAGATCCCTGAGGGAAACAGAAGCGCGCGCGAGCGCCTGGCCCAGCAGCGCGAGCGGGAGAAGGGGCGCGAGAAGCGACGCCGGACGCTGATCGTCGCCTCGGCGGTGGTCGGGGTGCTCGGCCTGGCCGCCGTGGTCGGCCTGATCGCGGCCAACGTGGGCAAGGACGGCGGCGGCGACTCCGCATCCGGCCCGGCGGTCGCCCCGTCGGGTGCGATCGGCGAGGCCGCCCTGACCCTGCCGGTCGGCGCGGCCGACGCCCCGTCCACCCTCACGATCTGGGAGGACTTCCGCTGCCCGGTCTGCGCCCAGTTCGAGACGGCCTTCCGGGACACCATCACCGAGCTCGCCGACGACGGCCAGATCCGGGTGGAGTACCACCTGGCCACGATCATCGACGGCAATCTCGGCGGCACCGGCTCGCTGCGCGCCGCCAACGCCGCCGCCTGCGCCCAGGACGCCGGCAAGTTCGCCCCGTACCACGACGTCCTCTTCAGCAACCAGCCTCCCGAGCCGGACGACGCCTTCGCCAAGAACAGCCGGCTGATCGAGCTGGCCGGAGAGGTCGAGGGGCTCGACACGCCGGACTTCCGCAGCTGCGTGGAGGACGGCGATCACGACAGCTGGGTGAAGAAGTCCGACACGGCCTTCCGCGAGGGCGGCTTCCAGGGCACGCCGACGGTGCTGCTCAACGGGGAGTCCGTGTTCCCGAGCAAGGGCGAGGAGCAGATCTCCGCGGAGAACCTGAAGAAGTGGGTCGCCGAGGCCAACAAGGGCAAGAAGCCGGGCACCGCCGCCCCGGCCGAAGGGTCCACGGCCCCGTCCGCGCCGGCCGACGGATCCGGCGCCCCGTCCACCCCGGGCGAAGGGGCCGCCACCCCGGTCGCGCCCTCGTCCGCCGCCGGTTCCTGACCGCGTTCCGCCGCCGGTCCCCGACCGCGTTCCGGGCCCGCCCGTGACGCGGTCCTCGTTACCCAGACGTTGCCGGGTGGCTTGCCGTACCCACCGCCCGGCAAGGTAGCGTCGACCTCGCCATGAATCTTGCCTCCATTCCCAGTCCGTCGACCGGCGTGATCGAGCTCGGCCCGATCCCGCTCCGCGGCTACGCGTTCTGCATCATCATCGGTGTCTTCGTCGCCGTCTGGTTCGGCAACAAGCGCTGGATCGCCCGGGGCGGGAAAGCCGGCACGGTGGCCGACATCGCCGTCTGGGCGGTGCCCTTCGGCCTCGTCGGCGGACGGCTCTACCACGTGATCACCGACTACCAGCTGTACTTCAGCGAGGGTGAGAACTGGGTCGACGCCTTCAAGATCTGGGAGGGCGGCCTCGGCATCTGGGGTGCGGTGGCCTTCGGCGCGGTCGGCGCCTGGATCGGCTGCCGCCGCCGGGGCATCCCGCTGCCTGCCTGGGCCGACGCGATGGCCCCGAGCCTCGCCTTCGCGCAGGCCATCGGACGCTGGGGCAACTGGTTCAACCAGGAGCTGTACGGCAAGCCCACCGACCTCCCCTGGGCGCTGGAGATCAGCGAGGGCCCGAACCGGGTCGCCGGGACCTACCACCCGACCTTCCTGTACGAATCGCTGTGGTGCATCGGTGTGGCGCTCCTGGTCATCTGGGCCGACCGCCGCTTCAGGCTCGGCCACGGACGGGCGTTCGCGCTGTACGTCGCCGCCTACTGCGCGGGTCGCGGCTGGATCGAGTACATGCGCGTCGACGAGGCCCACCACATCCTGGGCCTCCGCCTGAACGTGTGGACCGCGATCATCGTCTTCGTCCTCGCCGTCGTCTACATCGTGGTCTCCGCCAAGCTGCGTCCGGGCCGCGAGGAGATCGTCGAGCCCGACCGGGACACCACCGGGAAGGACTCCGACGCGGACGGCTCCGCGCAGACGGACGCCGACGCGAAGGACGCCGAGCAGGACACCGACGCGAAGAAGGACCCGCTCAGCAAGGACGAGCCGGGCGAATCCGGCAAGGACCTCACCGCCGGGAGCACCGAAGCGGCGGCCGAGAAGGGCTGACCCCCCGAGCCCTCCCCGCACCACCTCCCGCTCGCCGGGCGGGCCCGCGGTCCCAGAGGCTGTCGGGTGGCCTCGGGCCGGGCGGCCACGCCCTGGCACGCGCGCTTCCCGCGTTGTCGTCGGTCGACGACGCTCCGCCTCGCCTCCCTCCTCCGCCTTGGAATCGCACGCACCAGACCGCGTCCGCTGTCCGACCCGAGGCCACCCGACAGCCTTTTAGGCCCGTCCGGCGAGCGCGATCGTACGGCGGGCGGACGCCACCACCGCGGCGTCCACGAACCGCCCGTCCGGCAGCGCCAGCGCCCCCGCCTCCACCGCCGAGGCCGCGACGATCTGCTCGGCCGCCTCGATCTCCTCCGCCGTCGGCCGGAACGCCCGCTCGATCACCTCCAGCTGACGCGGATGGATCGCCGCCCGCCCCAGCATCCCGAGCGCCCGCCCCCGCCCGCACGAGGCCCACAGCCCGTTCAGGTCCCGGACGTCCGGGAACACCGACTGGGCCGGTGGCGGCAGGGCGGCCGCCCGGGCCGCCACCACGACCCGGCTGCGCGGCCAGTCCAGCCCGGAGTCCTCCCGTACGCCCAGATCGGCCCGGAGATCCGCCTCGCCCAGGGCGATGCCCCGGACCGCGTGGTGCGCCGAGGCGATCGAGTACGCGTGCTCGATCGCGAGCGCCGACTCCAGCAGCGGATACAGCGGTACGCCCGGGGCGACGGCCGCCACATGGTGCACCGAGACCGCGTGGGTGATCTTCGGCAGCCGGAACGCGGCCAGACCGGGCAGCCCCGCCAGCGCCCGGATGTCGTCCTCGCCGTGCACCCGGACATGGACCGGTACGGCGTCGGGGGCGGCGGTCACCTGGTCGCCGAGGAGTTCGGCGGTGGCGGAGCGCGCGTACTCCTTGCGGTCCGGCGCGACCGCGTCCTCCAGGTCGACGATCACCACGTCCGCGCCCGAGCCCAGCGCCTTGGCCACCACCTCCGGCCGGTCACCGGGGACGTACAGCCAGGTCAGCGGCGGCCGGCCGAAGTCGTCCCGCGGGTCCTCCGGCAGGGGAGGGAAGGGCGTGTCGCAGCCGGTCACAGCGCCCCCTGGTCCCGCAGCGCCGCGATCCGGGTCTCCGAGAGGCCGAGCCCGGCCAGGATCTCCTCGGTGTCCGCCCCGTGCGGGCGGCCGGCCCACCGGATGGAGCCGGGGGTCTCCGAGAGCCGGAAGAGGACGTTCTGCATCCGCAGCGGCCCCAGCTCCGGGTCGTCGACCTCGGCGAACGTGCCCAGCGCCCGGTACTGCGGGTCCTCCATCACCTCCCGTACGTCCTGGATCGGCGCGACGGCCGCCTCGGCCTTCTCGAAACCGTTGAGCACCTCTTCCCGGCTGTGGCGGGAGATCCAGTGGCCGACGGCCCCGTCCAGTTCCTCGGTGTGTTCGGCGCGGGTGGTGCCCGCGCCGAACCAGGGTTCGTCGATCAGGTCCGGGCGGCCCACCAGGCGCATCACCCGCTCCGCGACGGACTGGGCGGATGTGGAGACCGCGACCCAGTGGCCGTCGGCGGTGCGGTAGGTGTTGCGCGGGGCGTTGTTGCGGGAGCGGTTGCCGGTGCGCGGCTGGACGTAGCCGAGCTGGTCGTACCAGAGCGGCTGCGGGCCCAGCACGGTCAGGATCGGCTCGATGATCGCCAGGTCCACCACCTGCCCCTCGCCGGTCTTCTCGCGCCCGGCGAGCGCCGCCATCACCGCGTACGCCGTCGCCAGCGCCGCGATGGAGTCCGCCAGTCCGAACGGCGGCAGCGTCGGCGGCCCGTCCGGCTCCCCGGTGATCGCCGCGAACCCGCTCATCGCCTCGGCCAGCGTCCCGAAGCCGGGGCGGTGGGCGTACGGTCCCGACTGGCCGAAGCCGGTGACCCGGGCCAGGACGAGTCGCGGGTTGACGGCGTGCAGCTCCTCGGGGCCGAGCCCCCAGCGCTCCAGCGTCCCGGGCCGGAAGTTCTCGACGATGACGTCGGTCTCGGCGGCCAGCTGGAGCAGCACGTCCCGGCCGCCGGGCGCGGAGAGGTCGAGCGTCAGGGTGCGCTTGTTGCGGCCGAGCAGCTTCCACCACAGGCCGACCCCGTCCTTGGCGGGTCCGTGCCCGCGCGAGGGGTCCGGCCTACGGGGGTGCTCCACCTTGATCACGTCGGCGCCGAAGTCCCCCAGCATCGTTGCGGCGAGGGGGCCGGCGAAGAGGGTGGCCAGGTCGATGACCTTCAGCCCGGTCAGGGGTCCCGCTGTCGTACTCATACGGCCTCGGCCTCGATCTCGCTGCGGTAGGGCATGGAGGTGGACGCGCCCGGCTTCTGGACGCAGAGCGCGGCGGCGGAGGACGCGAACGCCACCGCCTCGGCCACCGGGCGCCCCTCGCCGAGCGCCACGGCCAGCGTCCCGACGAAGGTGTCCCCGGCCCCGGTGGTGTCGACGGCCGTCACCGCAGGGGCCTCGAAGAGCACCGGCTCGCCGCCCCGGGCCGCGTACAGGCACCCCTTCGCGCCGAGCGTGACGATGACCTCGGGCACCCGGCGCAGCAGGATCTGGGCGGCGGCGTGCGGCTCGGCCTGCCCGGACAGCTCGGCGGCCTCGTGCTCGTTGGGGACCAGGAGGTCGATGTGGTCGAGGAGTTCGTCGGGGAGTGGCTGTACGGGGGCGGGGGTGAGGATGGTCCGTACGCCCTGGGCCCGGGCCGCGCGGGCACCCTCGACGACGGCGGACAGGGGGAGTTCGAGCTGCATCAGCAGCAGTTCGGACGCGGCGATCGCCGCGATCTCGCCGGGGCCGAGCGTGGTGACGACGCCGTTCGCCCCGGGGACCACCACGATCGCGTTGGAGCCCGTGTCGTCGACGACGATGTGCGCGGTGCCGCTGGGGCCCTCGGCGGTGTGCAGGAGGTCGGTGTCCACCCCGGCGTGTTCGAGGCCCTCGCGCAGCTGCGTCCCGTACGCGTCGTCGCCGACCGCGCCGATCATCATCACCTCGCCGCCCGCGCGGGCGGCGGCGACGGCCTGGTTGGCGCCCTTGCCGCCGGGGTTCGTCCGGAACTCCCGTCCGGTGACGGTCTCGCCGCGTCCCGGGGCACGGGCCGTGTAGGCGACGAGGTCCATATGGGTGCTGCCGAGCACCGCGATGCGAGTCATGGGCGCAGAGCCTCCTGGTGGGTCAGTGCTGCGAGGGTGTCGAAGCCGGCCCGGTCGAAGCCGGGTACGGAGGTGGCGAGCCGGTTCTTCAGCGGGGCGGTCCAGTGCGCGGGCAGGGTGTCCGGGGTGCCCGCGAGGAGCCCGGCCAGAGATCCGGCGGTGGCCCCGTTGGAGTCGGTGTCCCAGCCGCCGGAGACCGCGTTGCCGATCGACCGGGTGAAGTCGCCGTCGGCGTGGGTGAGGGCGGCGGCCAGCAGCGCGGCGTTGGGCAGCACGTGCACCCAGTGGTGGGTGTCGGCGTAGACGGCGTGCAGCCGGTCCACGACGGCGTCGAACTCCCCTTCCCCACGGGCGGTTTCGATGCCCAGCCGGACGGCGCGGGCGTACCGCGAATGCGGCGGCACCACCCGCAGCCCGGCCGCCAGGCACCCGTGCACATCGCTCTCGCCCCCGGCCGCGACGGCGAGCGCGGCGGCGGTGAACATCGCGCCGTAGACCCCGTTGCCGGTGTGGGTGAGGACCGCGTCCCGGTGCGCCTGGGCGGCGGCCCCGGCCGGGTCGCCGGGGTGGGTCCAGCCGTGCACGTCGGCCCGGATCTGTGCGCCGATCCACTCCCGGAACGGGTTGCGGCGGCGGGCCGTCTCCGGGGTTCGACGCCCGCCAGGAGGTTGCCGTACGCGATGCGCTCGGCGGTGAAGGTGCGCCCGGCGGGAAGCTCGTCCAGCCAGAGCCGGGCCAGGTCGGCGGTGGTGAAGGAGCGCCCGTGTCGCTGGAGCAACAGCAGTGTGAGCAGGGGGTAGTTGAGGTCGTCGTCCTCGGGCATGCCGTCGATGTTCTCGGCGAGCGAGGTGGGGGCCGAGCGGCGGTTCCAGGGGTGGGCGGCGAGCAGCTCGGCGGGCACACCGTGCGACGTGAACCAGGTGGTGAGGGGCCAGTTCCCGGTGGCCCGGGCGAGCGCGCGGATGCCGGACAGCGGCAGCTTCTCGACCGGTTTGCCGAGGAGGCAGCCCGCCGCCCGGCCGAGCCAGGCGGCGTGCAGCCGGTCCCGCCCGATGACGGGGGCGGCCTCGGGCGGGCCCGGCCACTGCGGGCAGGCGGCGACGACCGCGTCCAGGCCGGTGGGCTCGTCGGCGGCCAACGGCGATTCAAGCAGGGCCAGTTCGTCGAGGAGTTGAGCGGCCAGCGCCCGCAGCCGGGGCGGTGCGGGCGGTTCGGAGGCACCCGCGCGGTCCGGGGCGGGGGAGCCCCGGCCGCGTACCACCGCTCCTGGATCTCCCGGGCGTCCCGGCCGTCCTGCGCGGCCTGCCGCAGCTCGTGCCCGACCAGGTCCTCGGGCTGCACCCAGGTGAGCCGGACGCGCGCATCACGGGGCGGGCGGGCGTCCGCGTCCGGGACCGGCGCCCGGGGCGGATCGACGTTCACCGCTCACCGGCCAGCGCGGTGAACGCCTCCTCGTGGGCCGCGCGCCGCTCCAGGTCGCGCGCGAAGACCTCCCGGGCCACCTGCGCCAGCGCCCGGGCCGGGGCGTGCAGATCCAGGCGGCTCGCCTCCGCCACCGTCTCCGCCCAGTCGGCCGGGATCCCGCCGCCGAGCGCGCCCACGATCGCCCCGCTCATCGTCGCGATGGAGTCGCTGTCGCGGCCGTAGTTGACCGAACCCAGCACCGTACGCCGGTAGTCGCCGCTCCCGACCAGCAACATCCCTAGGGCGACGGGCAGTTCCTCGATGGCGTGCAGCCGGGACGGGCGGCGGGCGCCGAGTGCGGGGGAGCGGTAGTCGGGGCCGACCGTGTCGAAGGGCTCCACCGCCGCCCGCAGCGGTGCGAGCGCGGACTCGAAGTCCTCGTGGTGCGCGGCGACTACACAGACGGCTTCGATCGCGGACCGGGTGCCGTCCTTCGCCAGCGCGAGGGCGGCGTCGATCACCGCGTCGGGGGTCGCGCCCGGGTGGCAGGCGGCGGCGACGGCGGCGGCGAAGACCCCGGCCGCCTCCCGCCCGTACGACGACTGGTGCGGGGCCGAGACCTCCAGAGCCTCGGCGTACGCGGCCTCCGGGTGGCCGGCGTTGACCAGGCCGACCGGGGCCATGTACATCGCCGCCCCGCAGTTGACGATGTTGCCCGCCCCGGCCTCGCGCGGGTCCATGTGCCCGTAGTGCAGCCGGGCCACGATCCACTTCTCCGCCAGGAAGATCCGCTGGAGGGGGAGCGCCTCGGCCTCCAGCTCCGGGATCCAGCGGGGAGACAGCAGATCCGGTACGAGATGGTCGGCGACGGCGTACGCGTCGAGGTGGTCGCGGACCTTCTCGTAGACCCGGATCAGGGCGTGGGTCATCAAGGTGTCGTCGGTGACGTGCCCGTCGCCCTTGTGGTACGGCGCGATGGGGCGCGCGGTGCGCCAGTCCTCGCCGTACCAGGGGCCGACGATCCCGGTCACCCGGCCGCCGTGGCGCTCGGCGATCTGCTCGGGGGCCCAGCCCTCGACCGGGCCGCCGAGCGCGTCGCCGACGGCCGCGCCGACGAGGGCCCGGGTGATGCGGTCATCCAGTCCGGGGGCGGAGGGAGAGGTCTGCGGGGTCGGGGCGGCGGGGGCCGTGGCCGTTGTGGGCGTCATGCCGGAATTGTCCACCCGGGAGGGCCGGTTCCGTGGCTGCCAGCAGCCCGGCGAGTTCGATCAGGTCCGTGCCCGCGAGCCGGGGCAGCGCGCAGCCCGCGAGGGTACGGCAGGCCTCCCGCCAGCCCGCCGGTACGGCGGTGATCGAGCCGATCGCCCCGGTCAGCGCCCCGGCCAGGGCGGGTGCGGAGTCGGCGACCCGGGAGAGGCAGGCGGCGGCCGGGATCGCCTGGGCGATCTCGCCCCGGGCGGCGGTGGTGAGGGCGAGCGCGACGGGGACGGTCTCGGCCGCCGCGATCCCGTAGCTGTAGACGTGGTCGACGATCTGGTGCTCCAACACCGGAACCAGGGCGAACGCCCCGGCCGGCTCGTCCGCGAACTCCCGGGCCAGGCGGACCGCGTGCACGGCGTTGCGGGCGATCTCGGTGCCCTCGGGGAGCCGGTCCAGGGCGGCGTTCACCACGGTGTCGACGTCCGCCCCGGTCAGCGCCACGGCGATCGCGGCGGCCATGGCCCGGGCACCGTGGACCCCGTCGCCGTCCTGGGTGTAGCGGGCGTCGAACTCCGCGAGGGCCGCTGCCTCCGCCGGATCGCCCGGGTGGGCCACGGCGAGCACGGCCGCCCGGACACAGGCGGCGTCGTCGAAGTAGTGCGGGTTGTCGTGCCCGGTGGCGGGCGGCCGGAGCCCGGCGGCCAGGTTGCCGAGCCCGGCCCGCACCGAGATCCGGGCGCGCAACGGAAGGACGGCCGCCTCGACCTCGGGGGCCCGGGCGCTGGCGGCGGCGACGGTGGCGGCCAGCGCGTTCCAGGCCCGGTCGACGGCGTCCCGCATCCGGCGGCCGGGAGCCAGGCCCACCGCGTCGTCGGCAGCGGCCAGCACCGTACGGGCGGCGAACGCGGCCCACTCGGCGTCGTCGGACGGTCCGAGCCGCAACGGCTCGGGCGGCTGGTTGAGGGCGATGGGCACGGGGAGCGTGGTGGTGGCGTTCTGCTCGGCGAAGGTGTCCAGTTCCCGGGTGAGCCGCCGGGTCCACTCGGGCATCCGGGCCGCCCGGTGCCGCGCGGCGGGCCACCCGGCGGCGTCCCCGGCGGCCAGCCCGAGCAACAGGCCCTCGATCCGGGCGCGCCGGGAGGGGCCGGGGGAGAGGGCCGATTCCGTACTCGGCCGGGTGACCCCCGGGCTTCCGGTGGCCCCCGGGTTTCCGGTGGCCCTCCGGTTTCCGGTTGGCCCCGGGCTTTCGGTGGCTCCCCGGTTTCCGGTTGGCCCCGGGTTTGTGGTGGGGCCCGGGTTCCTGATTGGCCCCGTCGTCGTCCCGCCCGTCGTCGTCCCGCGCGTCGTCATCGGCCCTCCACCCGTCCCGGCTCGAAGGACGCCGCTACCGACGCCATGTCGCGCACGGCCGAAGGTTCACGTCCGCCGCCCCGCTCCCGCGTCGCCCCCGCCTCCACCTCGTCCGGGGTCAGCAGTTCCGCGATGTCCAGCACGTGGTAGCCGCGCATCGAGGGCAGGCAGCTGCCCCGGACCGGGCCGATCGCGGCCGCCCAGTCCGGCGGGATGGCGCGCACCCCGTGCAGCGCCCCGGCCAGCGCCCCCGCCACCGCCGCCGTCGTGTCCGCGTCCCGGCCCATGTTGACGGCCGTCAGCACCGCCGTGCGGAAGTCTCCGCGCGCCGCCGTGAACGCCCCGAACGCCAGGCCCACCGCCTCCGGCGCGAGGTCCGTCCAGGGGTATCCGGCGATCACCACCGCCGAGCGCACCGCCCGCTCCATCGTGAGCCGGTCGGGGTACGGGCGCTGGGCCGCCGCCACCGCCCGGCGCAGCGAGCGGGCCGTCCAGGAGTCCATCGGGACCACCGAGAGCGCGGCCGCGATCACCGAGGCGAGGCCCGAGCCGACCATGGCCGCCGCCACCCCGGCCGCCACCGCCTGGCCTCCGTAGATCCCCTCGCCCTCGTGGCTGACCCGGCCGTCCACCGCGACCAGCCGGGCCGCCTCGGCGGGGCGGCCCGCCGCGAACACCCCGAAGGGCGCGGCCCGCATCGCGAGCCCGTCGCTCCAGGCGTGCCGGTGCTGGGCCGAGATCGGTGCGGCCAGACCCCGGCGCAGGTTCTCCAGCGTGCCGCGCTCGCTGAACCCGGCCCCCCGGAACGGGCCCTCGTCGAGATCGGCGATCCAGTGGTGCCAGGCCCGCTCAACATGGGTGACGTCGAGCGCGGAGCCGTGCCGGGCCAGCAGAAGCCCGGAGAAGATCGCGTACTCCGTGTCGTCGGTGCCCGCCGGGTCGTCGCTCACGAACCCCTCGATCCGCCCCCAGCGGCGGCGGATCTCAGAGGGCCGCAGGTTCTCCGCCGGAGCGCCGAGCGCGTCCCCGACCGCCAGCCCCAGCAGTGCGCCCCTGGCCCGGTCGTGGCCGATGGCCGTGTTCATCGCGTCGCCCTTCCGCTCGTCCGGCGGGTCCGCCCGAGTCGGACCGGGGCCTTCGACGGGCCCTGTCCGCATCTGTCCCCCGTGGAGGGCGAAGGGAGGCGGGAATCGGCGGGAAAGGGGCCAGGAGGATGACGGCCCAGGAAGCTGAGGCTGTCCTTCCTTCGCAGGTCAGAGGGGGTGTAGGGCAGCCTTGCCTTGCTGGCGGGGATCGCTCGGGCGGCGTACTTTGGACTTTGTCGAGAGTTGTACTCAACAGGGGAGAAGTGAGTCGTGTCCATCATCGCGGCAGACGCCGTTCTGCACGAGGCGCACCGGGAGAACCACACCCACCGGGATGTCAACGGTGGCTGGCTGCGTCCCGCCGTCTTCGGCGCGATGGACGGTCTGGTCTCCAACCTGGCCCTGATGACCGGCGTCGCGGGCGGCGCGGTCTCCCAGCAGACCATAGTGATCACCGGGCTCGCGGGTCTGGCCGCCGGGGCGTTCTCCATGGCGGCGGGCGAATACACCTCCGTCGCCTCGCAGCGGGAACTGGTCGAGGCCGAGCTCGCCGTCGAGCGCCGCGAACTCCGGAAGCACCCCAAGGACGAGATGGCCGAGCTGGCCGCGCTCTACGAGTCCCGGGGTGTGGACGCCCCGCTGGCCCGCGAGGTCGCCCGCCAGCTGTCGCGCGACCCGGAGCAGGCACTGGAGATCCACGCCCGCGAGGAACTGGGCATCGACCCCGGCGACCTGCCCTCGCCGCTGGTCGCCGCCGTCTCGTCGTTCGGCGCGTTCGCGCTGGGCGCCCTGCTGCCCGTCCTGCCCTACCTCCTCGGCGCGAGCGCCCTGTGGCCCGCCGTGCTGCTCGCGCTCCTCGGTCTCTTCGCCTGCGGTGCGGTCGTGGCCCGGGTGACGGCCCGTAGCTGGTGGTTCAGCGGACTGCGTCAGCTCGCCCTGGGTGGTGCGGCGGCCGCGATGACGTACGGGCTCGGCACCCTGTTCGGTGTCGCCGTCGGATGACGGCGGCCCGGTGGACGGCGTAACCGGGCCGCCCGGACGGCGCAACCGCCCGGCAACGCGTGTGACGTACGTCTTGGCGCCGCCCACTGGGCGCGACGGGCTCCACGACCGTAAAATGAGACGCTATGCAGTGCCGCTCATAAGTAGCCGTTACTCGGTGGTTTCGTTTCCCGTGCCGCCGGGCAAGAGCCGTAAGCACCGCAGGCAACGACGCCTGCTCTCTGCGACTCCCCGGGCGCCGATCGTTCCGACAGCGACCCACCTCCTGGTCAAGCCGGTCGCCTCTGGTCACCCAGTCACTTCCGGTCACCACGGTGTCCGTATGTTGGAACAAGCCTTCCGCTTCTTGAGAAGCGCCCCATCATGTAACCTGCACGAAATTTCGCAGAGGGCCAACGTCGTCCCTCGGCACCGCAAATGCCACGACGACGACGGGAGAGCCGATGCGTATCGACGCCTGGTCGCCCATGGACGGTCGCCCCGCCCAGCAGGGGATGTACGACCCCCGTAACGAGCACGACGCCTGTGGCGTCGGGTTCGTGGCCACTCTGACCGGTGTGGCCAGCCATGAGCTGGTCGAGCAGGCGCTGACCGTACTGCGCAACCTCGAACACCGCGGCGCCACCGGCTCCGAGCCCGACTCCGGCGACGGCGCCGGCATTCTCTGCCAGGTCCCGGACGCCTTCCTGCGTGCCGAGACCCCTTTTGAACTTCCCGAGGCCGGCTCGTATGCCGTGGGCATCGCCTTCCTCCCCGCCGACGACTCCACCGAGGCGGTCCGCGCGATCGAGAAGATCGCCGCCCAGGAGGGCCTGAAGGTCCTGGGCTGGCGCGACGTCCCGGTCACCCCCGAACTTCTCGGCAACGGCGCCCGCGCCACCATGCCGACCTTCCGCCAGGTCTTCGTCGCCGACGGCGAGAGCGCCGGCATCGTCCTGGACCGCAAGGCGTTCGTCCTGCGCAAGCGTGCCGAGCGCGAGGCCGGGGTGTACTTCCCCTCGCTCTCCGCCCGCACCCTCGTCTACAAGGGCATGCTCACCACCGGGCAGCTGGAGCCGTTCTTCCCGGACCTCTCCGACCGCCGCTTCGCCTCCACGGTGGCCCTGGTCCACTCCCGGTTCTCCACCAACACCTTCCCGAGCTGGCCGCTGGCCCACCCGTACCGCTTCGTCGCGCACAACGGCGAGATCAACACGGTCAAGGGCAACCGCAACTGGATGAAGGCCCGCGAGTCCCAGCTCGCCTCCAGCCTCTTCGGCCAGGCGCAGCTCGACCGGATCTTCCCCGTCTGCACCCCGGACGCCTCCGACTCGGCCTCCTTCGACGAGGTCCTGGAGCTGCTCCACCTCGGCGGCCGCTCGCTGCCGCACGCCGTGCTGATGATGGTCCCCGAGGCGTGGGAGAACCACGACTCGATGGACCCGGCCCGGCGTGCCTTCTACCAGTACCACGCCGCGATGATGGAGCCCTGGGACGGCCCGGCCTGCGTCACCTTCACCGACGGCGTCCAGGTCGGCGCGGTCCTCGACCGCAACGGTCTGCGCCCCGGCCGCTACTGGGTCACCGACGACGGCCTCGTCGTCCTCTCCTCCGAGGTCGGCGTCCTCGACATCGACCCGGCCAAGGTCGTCCGCAAGGGCCGCCTCCAGCCCGGCCGGATGTTCCTCGTCGACACGGCCGAGCACCGCATCATCGAGGACGACGAGATCAAGGCGTCCCTCGCCGCCGAGCAGCCCTACCAGGAGTGGCTGGAGACCGGCGAGATCCAGCTGAGCGACCTGCCCGAGCGTGAGCACATCGTGCACACCCACGCCTCGGTCACCCGCCGCCAGCAGACCTTCGGCTACACCGAGGAAGAGCTGCGCGTCATCCTCGCGCCGATGGCCCGCACCGCCGGAGAGCCCCTCGGCTCCATGGGCACCGACTCGCCCATCGCCGCGCTCTCCGAGCGCCCGCGCCTGCTCTTCGACTACTTCACCCAGCTCTTCGCGCAGGTCACCAATCCGCCGCTGGACGCCATCCGCGAGGAACTGGTCACCTCGCTGCGCTCCTCGCTCGGCCCCCAGGGCAACATCCTGGAGCCGACCGCCGCCGCGGCCCGCAGCGTCACGCTGCCCTTCCCGGTGATCGACAACGACGAGCTCGCCAAGCTGATACACATCAACGCCGACGGCGACATGCCGGGCATGCGGGCCGCCACCCTCTCCGGTCTCTACCGGGTCAGCGGCGGCGGCGACGCGCTGGCCGCCCGGCTCCAGGAGATCTGCGCCGAGGTCGACGCCGCCATAGAGGACGGCGCCCGCCTCATCGTCCTCTCCGACCGGCACTCGGACGCCGAGCACGCGCCGATCCCCTCGCTGCTGCTCACCTCCGCCGTCCACCACCACCTCATCCGCACCAAGCAGCGCACCCAGGTGGGCCTGCTGGTCGAGGCCGGGGACGTCCGCGAGGTCCACCACGTCGCCCTGCTCATCGGTTACGGCGCCGCCGCGGTCAACCCGTACCTCGCCATGGAGTCCGTCGAGGACCTGGTCCGGGCCGGCACCTTCATCGAGAACATCGAGGCCGAGCAGGCCATCCGGAACCTGATCTACGCGCTCGGCAAGGGCGTCCTCAAGGTCATGTCCAAGATGGGCATCTCCACCGTCGCCTCCTACCGCGGCGCCCAGGTCTTCGAGGCCGTCGGCCTCGACGAGGAGTTCGTCGCCACGTACTTCAACGGCACCGCCACCAAGATCGGCGGCGCCGGCCTGGACGTCATCGCCAAGGAGGTCGCCGCCCGGCACACCAAGGCGTACCCCGCCTCCGGCATCGCGGCCTCCCACCGCGCGCTGGAGATCGGCGGCGAGTACCAGTGGCGGCGCGAGGGCGAACCGCACCTGTTCGACCCGGAGACGGTCTTCCGCCTCCAGCACGCCACCCGCAACCGGCGCTACGACATCTTCAAGCAGTACACGGACCGGGTGAACGAGCAGTCCGAGCGCCTCATGACGCTCCGCGGCCTCTTCGGCTTCACCTCGGACCGGGCCCCGATCCCCATCGACGAGGTCGAGCCCGCCTCCGAGATCGTCAAGCGGTTCTCCACCGGCGCCATGTCCTACGGCTCCATCTCCCGCGAGGCCCACGAGACCCTCGCCATCGCGATGAATCGGCTCGGCGGCAAGTCCAACACCGGTGAGGGCGGCGAGGACCCGGAGCGCCTGTACGACCCGGAGCGCCGTTCCTCCATCAAGCAGGTCGCCTCCGGCCGCTTCGGTGTGACCAGCGAGTACCTGGTCAACGCGGACGACATCCAGATCAAGATGGCCCAGGGCGCCAAGCCCGGCGAGGGCGGCCAGCTGCCCGGCCACAAGGTCTACCCGTGGGTCGCCAAGACGCGTCACTCGACCCCCGGCGTCGGTCTCATCTCGCCGCCGCCGCACCACGACATCTACTCCATCGAAGACCTCGCGCAGCTGATCCACGACCTCAAGAACGCCAACCCGCAGGCCCGCATCCACGTGAAGCTGGTCTCCGAGGTCGGCGTCGGCACGGTCGCCGCCGGTGTCTCCAAGGCCCACGCGGACGTCGTCCTCATCTCCGGCCACGACGGCGGAACGGGCGCCTCCCCGCTCACCTCGCTCAAGCACGCGGGCGGCCCCTGGGAGCTCGGCCTCGCCGAGACCCAGCAGACCCTGCTGCTCAACGGCCTGCGCGACCGCATCGTCGTGCAGACCGACGGCCAGCTCAAGACCGGCCGCGACGTCGTCATCGCCGCACTGCTGGGCGCCGAGGAGTTCGGTTTCGCGACCGCGCCGCTCGTCGTCTCCGGCTGCGTCATGATGCGCGTCTGCCACCTGGACACCTGCCCGGTCGGCATCGCCACCCAGAACCCGGTGCTCCGCGACCGGTTCTCCGGCAAGGCCGAGTACGTCGTCAACTTCTTCGAGTTCATCGCCGAAGAGGTCCGCGAACTCCTCGCCGAGCTGGGCTTCCGCTCCATCGAGGAGGCCGTCGGCCACGCCGAACTCCTCGACACCGACCGGGCCGTCACCCACTGGAAGGCGCAGGGCCTGGACCTGGCCCCGCTCTTCTTCGTCCCCGAGCTGCCCGAGGGCGCGGTCCGCCACCGGATCACCGACCAGGACCACGGTCTGACGAAGGCGCTCGACAACCAGCTCATCAAGCTGGCCGCCGACGCGCTCGGCGCCGACAGCCCCGAGGCCGCCCGGCCGGTCCGCGCCCAGGTCGCCATCCGCAACATCAACCGGACCGTCGGCACGATGCTCGGCCACGAGGTGACCAAGAAGTTCGGTGGCCAGGGTCTGCCCGAGGACACCATCGACATCACCTTCACCGGCTCGGCCGGCCAGTCCTTCGGCGCGTTCGTGCCGCGCGGCGTCACCCTGCGCCTGGAGGGCGACGCCAACGACTACGTCGGCAAGGGCCTCTCCGGGGGCCGGGTCATCGTCCGCCCCGACCGGGGCGCCGACCACCTCGCCGAGTACTCCACCATCGCCGGCAACACCATCGGCTACGGCGCGACCGGCGGCGAGATCTTCCTCCGCGGCCGCACCGGCGAACGCTTCTGCGTCCGCAACTCCGGGGCGCTCGTCGTCTCCGAAGGCGTCGGCGACCACGGCTGCGAGTACATGACCGGCGGTCACGCCGTCGTCCTCGGCGAGACCGGCCGCAACTTCGCCGCCGGTATGTCGGGCGGTGTCGCGTACGTCATCGACCTCGACCGCGACCAGGTCAACGTCGGCAACCTCGGCGCCGTCGAGGAACTGGACGACACCGACAAGCAGTGGCTGCACGACGTCGTGCGCCGCCACCACGAGGAGACCGGCTCCACCGTCGCCGAGAAGCTCCTCGCCGAGTGGGACACCGCCGTGACCCGCTTCAGCAAGATCATCCCGTCCACGTACAAGGCCGTGCTCGCCGCCAAGGACGCCGCTGAGCTCGCCGGTCTCTCCGAGCAGGAGACCACCGAGAAGATGATGGAGGCGGCGACCCATGGCTGACCCCAAGGGCTTCCTGACCACCGGGCGCGAGGTCGCCAAGACCCGCCCCGTGGCCGAGCGCGTCAAGGACTGGAACGAGGTCTACGTCCCGGGCTCGCTGCTCCCGATCATCAGCAAGCAGGCCGGCCGCTGCATGGACTGCGGCATCCCGTTCTGCCACAACGGCTGCCCGCTCGGAAACCTCATCCCCGAGTGGAACGACTACGCCTACCGCGAGGACTGGACCGCCGCCTCCGAGCGGCTCCACGCCACGAACAACTTCCCGGAGTTCACCGGGCGGCTGTGCCCGGCCCCCTGCGAGTCGGCGTGCGTGCTCGGCATCAACCAGCCCGCCGTCACCATCAAGAACGTCGAGGTCTCCATCATCGACAAGGCGTGGGACAGCGGCGACGTCACCCCGCAGCCGCCCGAGCGCCTCTCCGGCAAGACCGTCGCCGTCATCGGCTCGGGACCGGCGGGACTCGCCGCCGCCCAGCAGCTGACCCGGGCCGGCCACACCGTCGTCGTCTACGAGCGCGCGGACCGCGTCGGGGGCCTCCTCCGCTACGGCATCCCCGAGTTCAAGATGGAGAAGTCGCACATCAACCGCCGCATCGAGCAGATGCGCCTGGAGGGCACCAAGTTCCGTACGGGGGTGGAGATCGGTCAGGACATCGACGCCGCCAAGCTCCGCCGCCGGTACGACGCGGTCGTCATCGCGGCCGGTGCCACCGTCTCCCGCGACCTGCCGGTCCCCGGCCGTGAGCTGAACGGCGTCCACTTCGCGATGGAGTACCTGCCGCTCGCCAACAAGGTGCAGGAGGGCGACCTGACCGTCGCCCCGATCCACGCGGGCGGCAAGCACGTCGTCGTCATCGGCGGCGGCGACACCGGCGCCGACTGCGTGGGCACCGCCCACCGCCAGGGCGCGGCCTCCGTCACCCAGCTGGAGATCATGCCGAAGCCGGGCGAGGAGCGGAACGCCAACCAGCCCTGGCCGACCTTCCCGATGCTCTACAAGGTCACCTCCGCACACGAGGAGGGCGGCGAGCGGGTCTACTCCGTCTCCACCACCCACTTCGAGGGCGACGAGGACGGCAATGTCCAGGCCCTCCACCTGGTGGAGGTCGAGTTCAAGGACGGTAAGCTGGAGCAGAAGCCCGGCACGGAGCGGCGCATCCCCGCGCAGCTCGTCACCCTGGCCATGGGCTTCACCGGAACCGACCAGTCCAACGGTCTGGTCCAGCAGTTCGGCCTGGAGCTCGACCAGCGAGGCAACGTCGCCCGCGACGAGAGCTACGCGACCAACGTCGACGGCGTCTTCGTCGCCGGTGACGCCGGACGCGGCCAGTCGCTGATCGTCTGGGCGATCGCCGAGGGCCGCTCCGCCGCCCGCGGAGTCGACCGCTTCCTGACCGGGACCAGCGCCCTGCCGGCCCCGATCCGCCCGACGGACCGGTCCCTGCTGGTCTGAGCACCACCCGGGTTCCCCCTGGGCCACGCGGCCCGGGGTAGCCCCTTGATACGTCCCGTACAACGGCGTGCGGAACTGAACGCGGCGCCCGCTTGTCCCCGACCGGACTCAGTGGGCGCCGTGGCGCGTCCGGGGGCAGCTCGGCCGCCCCGGACGCCTCGGCCGGTTCAGCCCGTCAGCGCCGAGGTCTTCACCACCACCGCCACCGCGAACAGCCCCAGCAGCACCGCCCCGCCGGCGAGCTGGAGGGGCCCGGTCCGCAGCTTCGCCGGTGCGTAGGCCAGCCCGTACGTCACCAGCGCCCCGGTCAGCAGCCCGCCCAGGTGCCCCTGCCAAGAGGTGAACAGCGCCGAGAGCACCATCCAGATCAGGAACCCGGCCATGAACCGGTTCACGGCCGCCATGTCATGGCCGAGCCGCCGGTGGATGACCCAGTACGCGGCGGCCAGACCGAAGACCGCACCGGAGGCGCCGACGGTCGAGGTGTCCGGGGCCAGCAGATACACCAGCACCGAACCGCCCACCGCCGACAGCAGATACAGGGCCAGATAGCGGGCCCGGCCGAGCTGCCCCTCCACCGCCCGGCCGATGTTCCACAGCGCGAACATGTTGAACAGCAGGTGCATCACCCCGAACGACGCGTCCGGCGGCAGGTGCAGGAACGCCCCGGTCACCAGCCGGTACCACTCACCGTCCGCGACCCCCGTCAGCTCGTAGCCCTGGAAGGTGTCGCCCCGGTAGTAGTACTGCTCGCCGTCCGGTCCGGTGAGCGCCGCCCCGAGCACCGCGAACCGGTCCACGATCTCCGGCCGGACCACCTCGCCGAGGTAGACGAGCACGTTGAGCGCCATCAGGACGTACGTCACCACCGGCGCCGCCGCCCGGGACACCGCACCGCCGAAGACCGTACGCGGCCGCCGCACCGACCGCTGCCCCTCCTTCACGCACTCCACGCACTGGTGGCCGACCGAGGCCTCCCGCATGCAGTCCGGGCAGATGCGGCGGTCGCAACGGGTGCAGCGGACATGCGCCTCGGTGGACGGATGGCGGTAACACGTGGTGGCGGCGGCCTCCATGGCCGGCTCCTTCACTGGGGGTGGGCAACGGGGCCGGTGGGGGCGACGGCGATCAAGATAGCGAACCGGTGCGAGGGGCCGTGTGCCCGGGGCCCGGCCGTGGCCTACGCTCGGACCCGCGGAACGCCGAACACCGAACGGGGGGAGCCGTCATGCGCGGTGCGGACACGGCCGTGGGCAGGAGCGGCCCGGCCATCAGCCTGACCAAGGTGCAGGAGACGGCCCCGGCCCTGGTCAGCCTCTACAAGAGCGCCGGAGCCTCCCTGGAGAAGCACGGCCTGGGCGGTCACCGTGCCGCCGTCTACCTCGTCCTCGACTACTCCGGTTCGATGAAGCCCTACTACCAGGACGGCAGCGTCCAGGCGCTGGCCGACCGGGTCCTGAGCCTGTCCTCCCACCTCGACGACGACGGCACGGTCCCCGTCGTCTTCTTCTCCACCGACGTCGACGCGGTCACCGACATCTCCCTCGACAACCACCACGGCCGGATCGACACGATCGTGGCAGGCCTCGGGCACATGGGGAAGACGAGCTACCACCTGGCGATGGACGCCGTCATCGACCACTACCTCGACAGCGGCACCACCGCACCGGCCCTGGTCGTCTTCCAGACGGACGGCGGGCCGGTCAACAAGCTCGCCGCCGAGCGCTATCTCTGCAAGGCCGCGAAGCTGCCCCTGTTCTGGCAGTTCGTCGGCTTCGGCAACACCCGGAGCAACCAGTTCGACTTCCTGCGCAAGCTCGACGAGCTGCCCGTCCCCGCCAAGCGGCCGGTCGACAACGCCGGGTACTTCCACGCGGGCCCCGACCCCCGCGAGGTCCCGGACCGCAAGCTGTACGACCGGCTCGTCGCCGAGTTCCCGCTCTGGCTGGCCGCCGCCCGCGAGCGGGGGATCGTCCGGTGACCGTACGGATCCTGCGCGCCGCCGGCCTGGCCCCCGCCCCCTGGAGGAACGGCGGCGGGCTCACCCGGGAGATCGCCACCGGCCCCGAGGGCGCGGGGGCCGACGCCTTCGACTGGCGCGTCAGCCTCGCGGACGTCACCTCCGACGGGCCCTTCTCCGCCTTCCCCGGGGTGGACCGGATCCTCACCGTGGTCGAGGGCGCGGGCATGGACCTCGTCGTCGGCGGCGAACACCACATCGTGGACGAGCCCCTGTGGCCGCACGGCTTCCCCGGCGACCTGCCCACCGAGGGCTTCCTGCTGGGCGGCCCCGTCGTCAACCTCAACGTCATGTACCGCAGGGACCGTACGCGGGCGGAGACCGCCGTCGTCTGCGGCACGGTCCGCCTGCTGCCGCCGGAGGGCGGCGCGGTGCTCGCCGTCTCCCTGGACGACGGCGCGGAGCTGGAGGGCCGCGGCGGGGGCGGCGGTGACCGGCTGGACCGCTACGACGCGGTGCTGGCGGCCGGGGAGTCGCCCGGGGTGCTGCGGACGATGGGCCAGGCGGTGCTGATCACGTTCTCCCGCACGTGACCGACCGGCCCTCGTCGGGCCGGAAACTCGGCTGCCGATCTCCCCATCGCGGGATACGGTCCCACGCATGCTCGAAAACGTATCCGGAAGCACCGTGATCCGCCGCTACGCCGCCGCGGACGAGAACGCGGCGATGGACGTCTGGTCCCGTGCCGGCGGTCTGGCCCACCCCTTCATCCCCGGCGAGGGCGAGGGCGAGCGCGCCCGCAAGATGCGCGAGATCTACCTCGTCCACGCCGAGAACTGGGTCGTCGAGACGGACGGCCGGGTGGTGGCCCTGCTGGGACTCCTGGACGCCGAGATCGGCGGCCTCTTCGTGGCCCCGGAGGCACAGGGCACCGGGGTGGGCCGGCGCCTGGTCGAGCACGCGGCGGCGCTGCACGGCTCCTTGACCCTTGAGGTGTACGAGAAGAACACGGGGGCTCGTGGCTTCTACGCGCGGATGGGTTTCGTGGAGGAGAGCCGCCGCGTCGACGAGGAGTACGACGAGGTGATGCTGAGGCTCACCCGGCCGGCTCCGGAGGACCGCGCCTGAGGTGGCGAGGTGGTGCGGCGGCGGCGTCCGGCTCGCCGGGATTCTTCTGCATGTCGCGCGCGAACACCGACAGGAGTTGTCGGGTATCCGGTGTTGCATGGCGTCCATGACGTCTTCCTCACCTTCGCCCGCCCCTGCCTCCTGGGACGGCTTCGCCGCCGCCCAGCCCGAATTCGCCGACACCGTGCGAGCCCGCTTCCGCCTCTACAAGCACCACGTTCTCGCCACCCTGCGGAAGGACGGCTCGCCCCGGGTCACCGGCCTGGAGGCCGACTTCCGCTTCGGTGAGATGCTCCTCGGCATGATGCCGGACTCGCTCAAGGCCCTGGACCTGCGCCGCGACCCGCGCTTCGCGCTCCACGCCAATCCGGGCCCCGACGCCGAGATGAACGACGGTGACGTCCGGGTGAGCGGCCGGGCCGTGGAGATCACCGACCCGGAGGTGATCGCCCGCTTCATCGCGGAGGCCACCCCGCCCGAGCCCTTCCACCTCTTCCGGGCGGAACTGACCGAGGTGGTCCGTATCGGGCTCGACAACGATGAGCTGGTCATCCAGTCCTGGCGGCCGGGGCGGCCACTGCGCACCGTGCGCCGCAAGTGACCGGCCCCTGCGGCCGGGGTGGCGGACCCGGCCGCAGGGACGCTCACCCGGCCAGCGCCCGGGCCCGGCACACCGACGGCGTCCCGCAGCGGCCGGGCCCGGCGCAGCCGGCATGCGTGAACACGCGGGCCATGGACGGACAATGGCCGGGTGCCTACCAAGAAGAAGCCCCAGGTGACCCCCACACCGGAGCGACGCCGGGAACTGCTCGCCACCGCCGCCGAGGTCTTCGCCGCCCAGGGATACAACGCCACCACCGTGCGCCGCATCGCCGACGAGGCCGGGATGCTCGCTGGCAGCCTCTACTACCACTTCGATTCCAAGGAATCGATGATCGACGAGATCCTCTCCACCTTCCTCGACGAGCTCTGGCAGGGCTACGACGAGGTCCTGGCGGCCGGCCTCGGCCCCCGCGAGACCATCGAGGCCCTGGTCACCGAGTCCTTCCGGGAGATCGACCGGCACCGTCCCGCCGTCGCGATCTACCAGAAGGAGTCCAAGCACCTCGCCACCCAGCCGCGCTTCGCCTATCTCGCCGACTCGCAGACCACGTTCGAGAAGGCCTGGCTCGGCACCCTGGAACGCGGCGTCACGGAAGGCGTCTTCCGCGACGACCTCGACATCCGCCTCACCTACCGCTTCGTCCGCGACACCGTCTGGGTCGCCGCCTCCTGGTACCGGCCCGGCGGACACCACGGCCCCGAGGAGATCGCCCGCCAGTACCTCTCGATGGTGCTGGACGGCATCGCCCTGCGCACCTAGCCGTACCTGCTGTCTGCGTGAGGAGCAGCAGCCATGGCCGAGGCCTACATCGTCGAAGCGGTACGCACCCCCGTCGGACGGCGCGGAGGAGGCCTCGGGGCCGTCCACCCCGCCGACCTCGGCGCCCATGTGCTGCGCGAGCTGATCGCCCGCTCGGGCGTCGACCCGGCGGCCGTCGAGGACGTCGTCTTCGGCTGCCTCGACACCGTCGGACCGCAGGCCGGCGACATCGCCCGTACGTCATGGCTCGCCGCCGGACTGCCCGAGGGGGTCCCCGGCGTCACCATCGACCGCCAGTGCGGCTCCTCCCAGCAGGCCCTCCACTTCGCCGCCCGGGGCGTCCTCTCCGGCACGCAGGACCTCGTTGTCGCGGGCGGCACCCAGAACATGACCCAGATCCCCATCGCCTTCGCCTCCCGGCAGGCCGCCGAACCCCTCGGCCTCACCCAGGGGCCGTACGCGGGCAGCGACGGCCGGCGCGCCCGGTACGGCGACGCCCCCGTCAACCAGTTCCACGGCGCCCAGCTCATCGCCGAGAAGTGGGGCATCAGCCGCCGCGCCATGGAGGAGTTCGCCCTCACCTCCCACCGGCGGGCTGTCCGCGCCCTCGACGAGGGCCGCTTCGCCCGCGAGACCGTCGCGTACGGGAACGTCACCGCCGACGAGGGGCCGCGCCGCGACACCACCCTGGAGAAAATGGCCGGACTGCGCCCCGTCGTCGAGGGCGGCACCATCACCGCCGCCTGCTCCTCCCAGGTCTCCGACGGGGCCGCCGCCCTGCTCATCGCCTCCGAACGGGCCGTCGCCGACCACGGCCTCACCCCCCGCGCCCGCGTCCACCACCTGTCCGTACGGGGCGAGGACCCCATCCGGGTGCTCTCGGCCCCCATCCCCGCCACGGCGTACGCCCTGAAGAAGACGGGTCTCACCATCGACGCCATCGACCTCGTCGAGATCAACGAGGCGTTCGCCCCGGTCGTCCTCGCCTGGCTGAAAGAGACCGGCGCCGACCCGGAGCGGGTCAACGTCAACGGCGGGGCCATCGCCCTGGGCCACCCGCTCGGCGCCACCGGCGCCCGGCTCATGACGACCCTGCTCCACGAACGGGAACGCACCGGCGGACGCTACGGGTTCCAGACCATCTGCGAGGGCGGCGGACAGGCCAACGTCACCATCGTCGAGCGGCTCTGAGCACGGGCGCCGACCCGCGGCGGCGTGTCAAGATCCACCGCCGCGGGGGAGGGCGTGCTAGGGTGGTCCGCGTTGCAGTTTTGGTACCCATGAACTTTATGTGCGCCTGACGGGAATGCTTCGTCAGGCGTTTTATTGTTTTCCGGCTTTCTCCGGATGGGGCTCAATGCGGCGACTTGGAATTCGTAAAGTGCGGATTTCCGGCACTGCACCTGTTTTAGGAGAATGACATGGCCACCGGCACCGTGAAGTGGTTCAACTCGGAAAAGGGCTTCGGCTTCATCGAGCAGGACGGCGGCGGCGCCGACGTCTTCGCCCACTACTCCAACATCAACGCCTCCGGCTTCCGCGAGCTGCAGGAGGGCCAGAAGGTCTCCTTCGACGTCACGCAGGGCCAGAAGGGCCCGCAGGCCGAGAACATCGTCCCGGCCTAATCGTCGGACGCGTACCTCGCTGACCGGGGCCCGCACCGTGAAGGTGCGGGCCCCGGTTTGTGCTGTCCGACCGACGATCCGTCGTCATCGACCCGTTCTGTGCGCACATCCTGGGGGCGCACCCGGACGGCCGGGCCGCACATCGCAGTAAACCCATTCGGCAGTTGCCCAGGAATCCCCCAGGAGGGCAATTCCGTATGACCAGCTCCGAACGCTCCGACCGCCAGGACCGCACCCCCCGCTCCCGACCGGCCCGCGGCCGGGGTCGTGGCCAGGGCGCCGGCTCCCAGGCCCCGGCGAACGGCCGGGGCGGCGCGCCCCGCTCCCGGCCCCAGGGCGGCTCCAAGCCCTCGGCCCGCCGCAAGCCCGCCGTCGCGGCGCCCGCGGAGTTCGCTCTGCCGGAGACCGTGACCCCCGCGCTGCCGTCCGTCGACGCCTTCGCCGACCTGGACATGCCCGCCGCGCTGCTGAAGACCCTCGCCGCGCAGGGCGTCACCGAGCCCTTCCCGATCCAGGGCGCCACCCTGCCGAACTCGCTGGCCGGCCGCGACATCCTCGGCCGGGGCCGCACCGGCTCCGGCAAGACCCTGGCCTTCGGCCTCGCCCTGCTGGCCCGCACCGCCGGCCGCCGCAGCGAGCCGCGCGCCCCGCTCGCCATGGTCCTCGTCCCCACCCGCGAGCTGGCCCAGCAGGTCACCGACGCCCTGACCCCGTACGCGACCGCCGTGCACCTGCGGCTCGCCACCGTGGTCGGCGGCATGTCGATCACCAAGCAGTCCGCCACCCTGCGGCGCGGCGCCGAAGTGCTCGTCGCCACCCCGGGCCGGCTCAAGGACCTCATCGAGCGCGGCGACTGCCGGCTGGACCAGGTCGCCATCACCGTCCTCGACGAGGCCGACCAGATGGCCGACATGGGCTTCATGCCGCAGGTCGTCGCCCTGCTCAAGCAGGTCGAGGCGGGCGGCCAGCGCATGCTGTTCTCCGCGACTCTCGACAAGAACATCGACCGGCTGGTCAAGATGTTCCTCACCGACCCGGTCGTGCACTCCGTCGACCCGTCCGCCGGTGCGGTCACCACGATGGAGCACCACGTGCTCCACGTCCTGGACGAGACCGACAAAAAGGCCGTGGCTACGAAGATCGCCGCCCGCGACGGCCGCGTGATCATGTTCGTCGACACCAAGCGCGCCGCCGACCGCTTCGCCAAGCGGCTGCTCGCCAGCGGCGTCCGGGCGGCCGCCCTGCACGGCGGGCGCTCCCAGCCGCAGCGCAACCGGACCCTGGACCAGTTCAAGAACGGTCAGGTCACCGCGCTCGTCGCGACGAACGTCGCGGCCCGCGGCATCCACGTCGACGACCTCGACCTGGTCGTCAACGTGGACCCGCCGACCGACCACAAGGACTACCTGCACCGCGGTGGCCGTACCGCCCGGGCGGGGGAGTCCGGCAGCGTCGTCACGCTGGTACTGCCCGACGAGAAGCGCGAGATGACCCGGCTGATGCAGGACGCGGGCATCGCGCCGCGCACCACACGGGTCACGTCCAGCGACGAGGAGCTGAGCCGGATCACGGGTGCCCGTGAGCCGTCGGGCGTCGCGATCGTGATCGAGGTCCCGCAGCCGACCCCGCCGAAGCAGCGGACCCGGCCGGGCTCCGGCTCCGGCGGCGGAACGGTGCGCTCCGGGAGCCGGGGGCGGGGGCGGCGCGGGTCGGGCACCGGAGCCGGAGCCGGCGCCGGCGCACAGGGCGGTGCGGCGCGCTCCGGTGCGGCTGCACGGCCCGGTGCCCCCGCGCGGCGTCGCCGGGCGGCGTAGCGCGCACTCCGCCGCGAGCGACGGGGTGACGGGCCGCGTCTGCGAGGCCGAGGCGGGCCGCATCACCGTCATGGAGGGCTGGCGCCCCGGCCCCACCGACGACCGGGGCGCGCAGATCCCCGGCCGAGGCGGGGGAGACGGTGCGCCGGCTGCTGGCGGACGCGAAGAAGCCGGGGCAGGTGTACGGGGCGTCGTAGGCGGCCGCAGCGGTGGAGGCGGGCAACGGCATCGGGGGAAACCCGCTTGCGCGGACGTCCGGGCGCCCGGTATCCAGCACGGGAGACCCGAAGGAGCGCATGATGACGCGGCACGGCCCCCTGAACGAATTCTGCTGGATGGACCTCAAGACCCGCGACCCCTCCGGCACCGCAGCCTTCTTCTCCGCGGTGCTGGGCTGGGACTTCGCGGTGGACGAGGAGGACTGGCGCCGGGCCGTCACGATCTCCGCCGGGGACCACCGGATCGGCGGCGTCAGCGACCTCGCGGGGCCCGCCTACCCGCCGGACCTGCCCGCCCATGTCGCCTACTACCTCGCGGTCGACGACGTGGACCGCCGTACGGCCGTGGCGGCGGAGAACGGCGCTCGGATCCTCGTACCGCCCTTCGACGCGGGGGACCAGGGCCGGATCGCCACCCTCATCGACCCCGAAGGAGCGGCCGTCTCCTTCTGGCGGCCGCGGGGGTTCGCGGGGTGGCCGGTATCGCCTCCGGACGAGGGCGGGGCGGTCCCCCACCACATGGTCCTGGCCTGCGCGGACCCCGAGCGGGCCCGGCACTTCTACACCGGGACGACCGGCGCCCCGCTCGCCCGGGCCACGTTTCTGGAGGCCGCCCCCGGGACCGCGCCGCAATGGGAGCTGGCTGTGGCCGTGGGCGACCCGGACCGGGTCGCCGCCCGGGCCCGCGAGCTCGGCGGCGGGGTCGTCACCCTCACCGGAGGCGGCTCACGGCTGTCGAGCCCGGAGGGGCTGTCCCTCCGCCTCACCCCCACGACACAGGCGTCCCCGACGTTCCTGGAGACCGACCGGCTCGTCCTGCGCCCCGCCACGGCCGCCGACGCCCCCGACCTGCTCGCCCTCGACAACGACCCCGCCGTCATGCGGTACATCAACGGCGGTCGGCCCACGAGCCCCGAGGACATCCGGGACCGGACCCTGCCGAGGCTCCTCCACGACCACCCGTGCACCGGAACCCGGGGCTACTGGATCGCGCGGGAGAAGGACACGGGGACGTTCCTCGGCTGGTTCGAACTCCGGCCGCTGGACGACCACGACCCCGCCGTGGCCGAGCTCGGCTACCGGCTGAACCGGGCCGCGTGGGGCCGCGGATACGCCACCGAGGGCGCACGCGCCCTGGTCGACAAGGGGTTCGCGGACCTCGGGGTCCAGCGGGTCACCGCCAACACCATGGCGGTCAACACGGGCTCCCGGCGCGTGATGGAGAAGGCGGGGCTGACCTTTCTGCGGGCCTACACCGAGGACTGGCCGGAGGTCATCGAGGGGTCCGAACACGGCGAAGTGGAGTACGAGCTGACGCGGGAGGCGTGGCAGCGCGGACGGTGAAGGGGAGGGGGAGGGGGGAGGGGGAGAGCTGAGTGGAGTGGCGGCCTTGGCTCACCCCCGGCTCACGCCCCGCACCCAAGGCTCACGCCCGGCACGCCCAGCACGCCGCCCGGCGCGCCCGGCGCCCTCGGGCTCACGCCCAGCGCGTCCGGCTCACGCCCATCCCTCCAGCAGAGCCACGATCTCCGCGTGCCCCGTGTGCTGGTCCACGCCCGCCGACGGCACCCCGTCCCGGAGCAGCTCCACCGCCACGGTCTCCTCGTCGTTCCGCCGTTCGCGGAGCACCACCGTGTCGAGCCCGGAGCCGTACATCTCCTCCAGCCGCCGCAACAGCTCCCGCTCCGGATCGAGTCCGGCGATGCGCCGCGCCTCGGCCAGGGCGACGGCCACCGTGGATCCCTGTCCCTCCGCCGCCGCGCCGTGCGCGAGCAGCGCCCGTACCGTCCGCACCGAGCCGCGCTGCGCCGCCAGCACCAGCATCGCCTCGCCCTGCGGGCCCGGCAGCAGCGGGTCCGCGCCCCCGGCGAGCAGTGCCTCGACCGTCGGGGCGTGCCCCAGGCCGACCGCCCAGCGCAGTGCGGTGAAGCCGAACTCCTCGCGCAGATCCGGCTGTGCCCCGGCGGACAGCAGCGCCTCCACCACCTCGGTGTGCCCGCCGCACGCCGCCCCGCACAGCGGCAGATCTCCGGCCTCCGGCCCGCTCGCCCGGTTGGGGTCGGCCCCGGCCGCGAGCAGCAGCCGCACCATCTCGGGGCGGTCCTGGACCGCTGCCGTGTAGAGCGCGGTCGTGCCTTCCTCGTCGCTTGCCTCGGCCCGCGCACCCGCGCGCAGCGCCCGTACGACCGTGTTCTCGTCCTCGTACAGCGCGTCGAACAGGCTTGGTTCGTCCCTGATCGGCTCTTTCGTCATCCTTCGACCCTACGGGGGGTCACGGACGACGCCCGGGATCAGGTGTCGCACTCCAGGCGCGTACGGCACAGCCCGCACCGTGCGCTGACCCGGCCCCGGACGGGGAGCCGGATGCGCTGGTGGCAGGTGGGGCAGGGGAAGGAGACGCGCGGCCCTTGGGGGCCGGTCTCGAAGGCGTACGGGGCATGCGGGTCCGGGCCGGCCCCGGGGCGGTCCCGGGCGTACCGCCGGTCCCTGGCGTAGCGGCGGCGGCCCGTCCAGCCGGCGGCGGTCAGCGGTGGGCTGCGCAGATCCTCCAGCGCCCGCTGCCGCCCCTTGGTGTACGCGGTGTACGCCTGGGGGCTGGTGAACCACGGGGAGGGGTCCTCGTCGAAGGCCAACGCCCGCTTGGCCAGGACGTACCCGAACTCCTCCGGGGTCAGATAGCCGAGCTTCTGACGGGACGTGGCGTCCTCCCGGAACGCGTCCAGCAGCAGCCAGCCCGTGCCGAGGTACGCCGTCGTCGTGTCGGTCAGGATCTCGTTGGCGCGGGTGCCGGGGAACTCCAGGCCGAGCCGGTGCAGCAGGACATGGGTGATCTCGTGCGCGAGCGCCGCACCGATATCCCTGCGGTGGGTGCGGAAGCGGTCGTTCAGCTCGATGAAGTACTCGGGGCCCGCCGTCAGTTCCACGCTCGCCGCGTGCTCCATCGGGCGGAAGCCGACGATCATCCGGGCGTCGGGGAGGCGCAGGTGCTGGACCAGGGAGCGCGCCACCCGCTGGGCTCCCAGATGCAGATCGTCCTCGTCCCCGAACGCGGCGTCGACGGGCGCGAGACTGGTGGCATAGGCGCGGACGCCGTCCGCCGAGAGCCGCCGGTAGAGCGCGGTGACCGCGGAGCGGACCGTGTCCAGATGCGGAAAGCCGTGGGCGACGGGTGCGCCCGGAGGACTGTTCGTCACGCCGGAATCCCCCATCCGCGACGGTCGACGGATCTCCACTGTATGCCGGGCGGGGGAGGGGGGCCGGAAAGCCGCCTGAGGATCTTGGCCGAAAACTGCACCTTGTGGCAGCGGTCACCCGACACCGATAATCGGAGTGTTCTTGTCAGGTGCATGGCTAGTTCGGTTTCCGTGCCGGAGGCCGTCACCCGGCAGGGGCACGCGCGCCGGACCGCGCACCCCCCAGCAACTCAGCACATCCAGCACCACGTACAGGGACTCCTGCACGGCAACGCGGTACGGCAACCTCCCACAGCAACCCCCCACACGAAATCCCCCACGAAAGCAGGCATCCGTGAAGCTTCTGAGCGCGCTGAAAAGGTGTTCCGTCGCCATAGCCGCCGTCGCCCTCGCGACCGTCAGTCTCCAGCCCGCCTCCGCCGCTCCCCAGCCGATCGTCGGCGGGGAACGCGCCGAACAGGGCGAATTCCCCTTCATGGTCCGGCTCTCCATGGGCTGCGGCGGTTCGCTCTACACCCAGGACATCGTCCTCACCGCCGCGCACTGCGTGGACGGTTCCGGCGACGACACCTCGATCACCGTCACCGGCGGCGTCGCCGACCTCCAGTCGCCCGACGCCATCACGGTCAAGTCCGCCAAGGTCCTCCAGGCCCCCGGCTACAACGGCACCGGCAAGGACTGGGCGCTGATCAAGCTCGCCGAGCCGATCGACCAGCCCACCCTGAAGATCGCCACCGACGCCGGCTACGACGAGGGCACCTTCACCGTCGCCGGCTGGGGCGCCGACCGCGAGGGCGGCAGCCAGCAGCGCCACCTGCTGAAGGCCGACGTCCCGTTCGTCTCCGACGCCGACTGTCAGGGCGCCTACGGCGACCTCGTCGCCGACGAGGAGCTGTGCGCCGGCCTCCTCGACACCGGCGGCGTCGACAGCTGCCAGGGCGACTCCGGCGGCCCGATGTTCCGCAAGGACGACTCCGACGAGTGGGTCCAGGTCGGCATCGTCAGCTGGGGCCAGGGCTGCGCCCGCCCGAACTACCCGGGCGTCTACACCCAGGTCTCGCACTTCGCGGCCGACATCGCCTCCGCGGCCGACTCGCTCTGACCCGGTCGGAGCGATCCGCCGCCGATCACGGCCGAACCACCCCGGGGGTGCCCGTACGAACGGGCGCCCCCGGGCCCAGTTCCACCCACGGCTCGCCAGCCTCCTCCAGCTCCAGCACCCACACCTCGTTGACGCCCTCGCGGAGCACCGGCCCCGGCACGTACAGGATCCGCTGCGGACCCGCCGACCAGTACCGGCCCAGGCAGAAGCCGTTCACCCAGACGAACCCGCGCGTCCAGCCCGGCAGTTCGAGCCCCGCGTGACCGGCCCCCGCCGCGCCCCCGACCGTGAACGCCCCCCGGAACAGCCCCGTCCGCCCCGCATCGCCCGCCCCCGCGGCGGCCTCCACCGGCCCGAACGGGACCGCCGCCACCGCGCCCGGCGCGTCGAAGGCGTCCAGCGCCAGCCCCCGGGCCCGCACCCCGTGCAGATACTGCCGCTCGTGCAGCACCCCGCCCGTGACCCCCTTCGGCTCGCCGAGCCTCGGCCCGTAGTTGACCCGGCCCAGCGACTCCACCCACAGCTCGACCTCCGCGGGCCCCGCCACCGGCTCCGCCAGCGTCCCGGACTCCTCGGTCAGCACCCCGGCCCGCACCCCGTCCACGTACACCACCGCCCGGTCCCGCAGCCCCGAGACGCCCAGCGGATACGCCTGGCGCGGCCCCGGCACCGCCACCCGGTAGCGCACCAGACCCCGGTCCACGCCCAGCTCCTCGAACGTCGGCGGCACCCCCGACTCCGTCTCCGGACCGCCCAGCACCTCCAGTACGTCCCCGAGCCCCGCCCACCCGGTCAACTCCGCCCGCACCGGCCCGGCGAGCCCCCGCGGCTCCGGCGGCAGCGCGGGCAACGGCCGCTGCGCGTACTCCTGAAGAACCTTCCGGAACAGATGGAACTTCTCCGTGGCCCGCCCGTACTCGTCGACCGGCGCGTCGTAGTCGTACGACGTCACCGTCGGCCGGAACTCCCCGTCCTGCAAGGGGCCACCGCGATTCGCCCCCGCCCAGCCCGCGAAGTTCGTCCCGCCGTGCGCCATGTAGACGTTCACCGATGCCCCGCACTCCAGGATCTCCCGCAGCGCCCCCGCCGCCTCCTCCGCGTCCCGCAGCACCGGTTCGGCCCCCCAGTGGTCGAACCAGCCGCACCAGAACTCCATGCACATCAACGGGCCCTTCGGCTGATGCCGGCGCAGCACCGCGAAACCCTCCCGCGCCCCCGAACCGAAGTTCGCCGTCGCCAGCAGCCCCGGCACCGAACCCCCGGTCAGCATGTGGTCCTCCGGACCGTCCGACGTGAACAACGGGACCGACACCCCGCACTCCCGCAACAGCCCCGCCAGCCACTCCAGATACACCGCGTCGCTGCCGAAGCTGCCGTACTCGTTCTCCGCCTGGACGAGGACCACCGGGCCGCCCCGCGCCACCTGCCGTTCCACCACCTGCGGCAGCAGCTCCCGGAACCACCGCTCCACCACCGCCCGGTACTCCGCGTCCCGGGTCCGCACCCGCCGCCCGAACCGGCCCGTCACCCACACCGGCAGCCCGCCGTTCTCCCACTCGGCGCAGATGTACGGACCCGGCCGCACGATCGCCCACAGCCCCGCCCGCTCCACCGCGTCCAGGAACCGGCCGAGCGCCCCCACGTCCCGGACCTCGCCCTCCCGCGGCTCGTGCAGATTCCACGGCACATACGTCTCGACGCAGTTCAGGCCCATCGCGGCGAGCATCGCGAGCCGGTGCCCCCACTGCTCCTCGTGCACCCGGAAGTAGTGCAGGGCACCCGACAGCAGCCGTACGGGCTCCCCGTCGAACCGGAAGCCGTCGTCCCCCACGGTGAAGTCGGTCATGGCGCAGTTACGCTCCTGTGCTCGGCCGCGCCCGGCGGCCTCCGGGGCGATTGGTCCGACCACTGTCACCTCTGGCGCCCACCGGGTCCATGGACAAAGATCGCTGTTGATTGGACGCAACGGACCGGCGGCCGGGACCCACCGGAACCACAACCGACGGACCACCTGGGAGGGGAAGACCGCGATGTACCACACCTGGATGCGCTTCTTCACCCCGAGCCCGCTCCACCACCGCCTGGGTCTCGTCTGCCTCGGCGTCGGCCTCCAGCACGGCGCGCTGCCCACCGTCGGACCCCGCACCCTCGACCACCACGTCGCCGTGATCGTCAACTCCGGCACCGGCTGGTTCAAGGCCCCGACGGCCGCCGCACCCCCGTCACCGGCCCCAGCCTCATCTGGCTGACCCCCGGCACCCCCCACCACTACGGCGCCGACCCCGGCACCGGCTGGGACGAGAGCTTCGTCGACTTCACCGGCCCCGCCACCACCACGTACACCGAACTCGGCTACATCGAACCCGACCGCCCCCTCGTCCCGCTCGCCGACACCGCCACCCCCCGCGCCGCCGTCACACGCATCGTGCGCGCCGCCCGCCGCGGCAACCCCCTCCTGGAGGTCGAGACCGGGGCCGCCGTCCACGAACTCCTCGTCTCCCTGCGCCGCGCCCGCGCCGACATCGGCCCCGACGGCGACCCGGTGCTCCAGGCGCTCGCCCGCGACGCCTACCAGCCGCTCACCGTCGCCCAGCACGCCTCCCGGCACGGCATGACCCCCGCCGAACTGCGCACCGCCGTACGCCGCGGCGCGGGATGCAGCCCCAAGGACTACCTGCTCGGCATCCGCCTGGGCCGGGCCAAGGAACTCCTCGCCGCCACCGACCTGCCGGTCGCCGCCGTGGCCCGCCGCGTCGGCTACGACGACCCCGCCTACTTCTCCCGGCTCTTCGCCCGCCGGGTCGGCACCGCCCCCGTCCGCTTCCGCGAACAGCAGGGCCGCAACGTGCCCGGCGGCTGGAGCGACCAGGTGCCCGACCCCCACGACCCGCCGACCATCGGGCCGTGAGGGCGGACGTCCGTCCCCTGCTGACCGGACGTCTATCCTCGCTGACCATGAGTAAGAGCGAGATCGACGCGACCGTCCGGGCCGAGCTGAACCGGCTGCGCGAGAGCATCGACAACATCGACGCCGCCGTCGTCCACATGCTGGCCGAACGCTTCAAGGCGACCCAGCAGGTCGGCCGCCTCAAGGCCGACCACAAGCTGCCGCCCGCCGACCCCGCCCGCGAGACCCGCCAGATCGCCCGGCTCAGGGAACTGGCACAGAGCGCCAACCTGGACCCGGCGTTCGCCGAGAAGCTGCTGAACTTCATCATCGCCGAGGTGATCCGCCACCACGAGCGCATCGCCGAGGAAGCGGAGAACGGCCCGGCGCGGAACGCCTGAGCGGCTACCGGGCCGGACGCCGCGGCCCCCCGCCCCGCGCACCGCACCTCGAACACCGGCCCGGCCGACCGCGCCACGGCGAACGGCGACCTCGCGGCCGGCCGCCCGCCCGTCCGCCCAGGGAGAACCCCGCTGCGCCCGCCGTCCCCCGTACGGCAGCATGGGGCCATGTCCGTACTGACGCGCGACGAAGCGCAGACCCGAGCCCAGATCCTCGACGTGGAGCGGTACACGATCGCCCTCGACCTCACCACCGGCGAGGAGACCTTCGACTCCGCCACCGTCGTCCGGTTCACCGCCCGCGCGGCCGGAGACACCTTCGTCGAGGTCAAGCCCGCCACCCTGCGCTCGATCAGTCTCGACGGACAGCCCCTGGACCCCGCCCTCCTCGACGGCAACCGCTACCCCCTCACCGGGCTCACCGCCGGCCCCCACGAACTGCGCGTCGACGCCGCGATGCACTACTCCCGCACCGGCGAGGGCATGCACCGCTTCACCGACCCCACCGACGGCGAGACCTACCTCTACACCCAGCTGTTCATGGAGGACGTGCAGCGCGTCTTCGCAGCCTTCGACCAGCCCGACCTCAAGTCCGTCTTCGCCATCGACGTCACCCCCCGAAGGCTGGACCGTCCTCGGCAACGGCGTCGCCGAACACCACGGACAAGGGCACTGGACCATCGCCCCCACCCCGCTCATCTCCACCTACCTCGTCGCGATCGCCGCCGGCCCCTGGCACTCGATCACCACCGAGCACGCCGGACTGCCCTTCGGCATCCACTGCCGCCGCTCCCTCGCCCCGTACCTGGACGCCGACGCGGACGAGATCCTCGACATCACCCGGGCCTGCTACGACCGCTACCACGAGAAGTTCGACGAGCCCTACCCGTTCGACTCCTACGACCAGGCCTTCGTCCCCGAGTTCAACGCGGGCGCCATGGAGAACCCCGGACTCGTCACCTTCCGCGACGAGTTCGTCTACCGCTCCGCCGTCACCGACACCGAGCGCCAGACCCGCGCCATGGTCATCGCCCACGAGATGGCCCACATGTGGTTCGGCGACCTCGTCACCTTGACCTGGTGGGACGACATCTGGCTCAACGAGTCCTTCGCCGAGTACATGGGCTACCAGACCCTCACCGAAGCCACCCTGCCCCGCCCTCTCCACTCCGCCCGGGCAGGAGAGGCCCCCTTCCCCGACACCTGGGTCGACTTCGGCGTCGCCCGCAAGGGCTGGGGCTACGACGCCGACCAGCGCCCCTCCACCCACCCCGTCGCCCCCGACCCCGACGCCGTCCCCGACACCGCGTCCGCCCTCCTCAACTTCGACGGCATCAGCTACGCCAAGGGCGCCTCCGCCCTGCGCCAACTCGTCGCCTGGCTCGGCGAGAAGGACTTCCTGGCCGGCATCAACGCCCACTTCGCCCGCCACAGGTTCGCCAACGCCACCCTCGCCGACTTCATCGACAACCTGGCCTCCGCCACCGACCGCGACGTCCACGCCTGGGCCGAACAGTGGCTGCGCACCACCGGCATCGACACCCTCACCGCCGAGGTCGGCACCCCCGCGCCCACCGGACCGGCCGGTCCGCCGGCGCACAGCAACGGCCAGACCTGGTCCCTCACCGTCACCCGCGACGGCTCCCGCCCCCACCGCATCACCGTCGGCGCCTACGACCACGCCCTGAACACCCAGGCAGGCCCCGGCCACCTCGCCCTGCGCGACCGCTTCGAGATCGACGTACCCGGCGACGGGACACCCACGATCCGCCCCGGCCGCCGCCCCGCCCTCGTCGTCCTCAACGACGGCGACCTCACCTACGCCAAGGTCCGCCTGGACACCGCCTCCTGGGACACCGTCCTCACCGGCCTCTCCGGCATCCCCGACGCCCTCACCCGGGCCGTCCTGTGGAACACCGCCCGCGACATGGTCCGCGACGCCGAACTCCCCCCGGCCACCTACCTCGCGGCCGCCCGCACCCACCTCCCGTACGAGACCGACCTCGCCCTCGTCCAGGGCGTCCTCTCCTTCGCCGCCGGCCAGGTCGTCGACCGCTACACCGTCCCCGAGGACCTGCCCGCCGCCCGCGCCACCCTCACCGACCTCTGCCGCGACCTCATCCGCCGCACCGAGGACGGCTCGCAGCCGGGCCTCCGCCTCATCGCCGTACGCCACTTCATCGACGCCGCCAGCCAGCCCGACACGCTCCGCAGCTGGCTCGACGACGGCACCGTCCACGGCGGACCCGAGCTCGACCCCGAGCTGCGCTGGCGCATCCTCACCCGGCTCGCCGTCCTCGGCGCCACCGACGAGGCCGCCATCGCCACCGAACTGGCCGCGGACCCCAGCGCCACCGGCCGCGAAGGCGCCGCCCGCTGCCGCGCCGCCCTGCCCACCCCCGACGCCAAGGCCGCCGCCTGGGAAGCCCTGTTCACCGACGACACCCTCTCCAACTACCTCTTCACCGCCACCGCCCAGGGCTTCTGGCAGCCCGGCCAGGAAGAGCTGACCGGCGACTACGTGTCCCGGTTCTACCCGGACGCCACCGCGCTCGCCGCCCGCCGCGGCCCCGCCATCGCCGAGGCCGCCGGACGATACGCCTTCCCGGTGTACGCCGTCGACCCCGAGAGCCTCGGCGCGGGCCTCCGCGCCCTGGAGGACCAGGACCTCGTCCCCGCCCTGCGCCGCAAGCTCGTCGACCAGCTCGACGACCTCCGCCGCGCCCTCGCCGTACGGTCGGCCGTCGCCCTCGCCGACTGACCTAAGGAGTCTCCCGACGGCCCGGGCCACCATCGTCCGGGCCGTCGTTCCCCGACCGCAGATCAGCCAGCAGCTCCGCCTGGCCCGCCAGCACCCCGGTCAGAATCGTCCGCGCCACCCGCAGCAGCTCCGCCACCCCCGGGTCGGACAGCGTGTAGTGCACCGCCGAACCCTCCCGCCGGGCCGTCACCAGACCCGCCCGGCGCAACACCGCCAACTGCTGCGAGAGGTGCGCGGCCTCGACCCCCACCTCGTTCAACATCTCCGAAACCGCGTGATCGCGCTCACTGAGCAGTTCGAGCACCCGGATCCGGACCGGATGCCCCAAAGTCTTGAAGAACTCCGCCTTCAAGCGGTACAGCGGCGTGCTCACCTGCGGCACCCCGTTCCGTACGGCGGGCCCCACCGCACCACTGCTGACCCGAACTCTTCACCATGGGGCCATTTTCCCGCCTCAGCGCCCGGGGAGCGCACCCGGGGACCGAACCCGCGGGTCACCGCAGGCCGGACCGCAGCGGGAGGGTGACCCATATGCTCTTGCCGCCCTCGTCGGCATCGCCCCGCACCACCGCGCTGCCGCCCAGACCACGGGTCAGCTCCATCACGGTCGCCAGCCCCCGCCCGGGCGCTGTTCCGGCGGACGCGAACAGCACCGGCCGGTACGGGTGGCGGTCGTGCACACCGAACGCGAACATGCCGGGGCCGCCCGCGAACACCACCGTCACATGGGGCGAGAGCACCGCCGCGTGCCGCACGCTGTTGGTCACCAGCTCACTGACGATCAGCAGCGCCGGATCCCGGCACGGATCCCGCGGCGCCACCCCCCACTCCGCCAGCACCTGCTCGGCGGTCTCCCGGGCGACGCGCACCGCCGACCCCAGGGCGGGCAGCGTCAGCACATGCCGGTACGGCAACGAATCCGGAGGCATGATCATCGGGCCACCTCCGCGCCCGGACCGCACTCAGTCACGATCGGAACCAGGACCACCGTCATCGCTCCGCCCCCGCCGCGGCCCGGCACCTGGAGGTCCGACCCGCCGGACACCGCCGCCGGCGCCCCCGCCACCCCATCCGGACACCCGCTCACGGCGCGGTCACCTCCTCCTGACACAGGGAGACCGGCACGGCAGAGCCCTTCCTCAGCAGTACGTCACCGCCGTCGGCAGGAGAGCCGGACGAGGACCGCGGCCCCCGCACGACGGCCGAACAGCCCCCACAGCATGTAGTGAATTGCACAATTTCGCAATTGTCTCATTGAGCAATGTCGAGAGGGCCCACCCCCTCGCACGCCCGTCCGGCACTCGCCCGTCCATACCACCCCGCCCCTCACCCGCCCGGCCGCACCGACCGCCAGTACCCCTTTCGAGTTCGAATCGTTGGGCTCTTCGGCCGCGCCACCCCGAACCACGGACAAGCCGGCATGACCACCCCCGCGTACCCGAAGGACCACCCCACCCATGCCCACCCCACCCCTCGCCGGAGGCACCGCAGGCCCCGCCGCACTGCGCCCCCTCCTCGACACCGTCCTCACCGCACTCCACGACGGCGCGGCCCTCCGCGACGGCCCCCTCCCCGCCGGCGGACCCGACACCGTCACCCCCCGCACCCGCACCGCCACCCACCCCCTCATCCCCGACCACGGCACCGGCCCCCACGACGCCCTGCGCGCCCTCGTCACCACCCTCGCCGCAGGGGCCGCCGACCCCGCCCACCCCCACTGCGCCGCCCACCTCCACACCCCGCCCCTCGCCCTGGCCGCAGCCGCCGACCTCGCCGCCAGCGCCCTCAACCCCTCCATGGACTCCTGGGACCAAGCCCCCGCCGCCTCCGCCCTCGAAGCCGGCCTCACCAACGCACTCGCCACGGAGATCTACCCCCACGCCCCCTCACCCGACGCCGTCATCACCACCGGCGGCACCGAGGCCAACCAACTCGCCCTGCTCCTCGCCCGCGAACGCCACGGCCCCGTACAGACCGTCTGCGGCGCCAACGCCCACCACAGCATCGCCCGCGCCGCCTGGCTCCTCGGCCTCCCCGAACCCGTCGTCATCCCCGCACCCACCGGCACCCTCGACCTCACCGCCCTGGACGACGCCCTCACCGAACTCCACCGCCCCCTCCTCGTCGTCGCCACCGCCGGCACCACCGACACCGGCAAGATCGACCCCCTCGACGCCATCGCCGACCTCTGCACCACCCACCACGCCGAACTCCACATCGACGCCGCCTACGGAGGACCACTCCTCCTCAGCCCCACCGCCCGCCCCCTCCTCCACGGCCTCGACCGCGCCCACAGCGTCACCCTCGACCTCCACAAACTCGGCTGGCAGCCCGCATCCGCCGGCCTCCTCGCCGTCCCCGAACACCACCACCTCACCCCCCTCCACCACCACGCCCCCTACCTCAACGCCGACGACGACACCGAAGCCGGCCTCCCCGACCTCCTCGGCCGCTCCCTGCGCACCACCCGCCGCCCCGACGCACTCAAGATCGCCGTCACCCTCCAAGCCCTCGGCCGCAACGGACTCGCCGACCTCATCGACCGCACCATCACCACCGCCCACCACCTCGCCGACCTCATCGCCCGAACCCCCACCCTCGACCTCTACGACCACCCCACCATCAGCACCGTCCTCTTCCGCCCCACCGACGCCGACGACCACACCGTCGCCACCGTCCGCCGCACCCTCCTCCAACGCGGCCACGCCGTCCTCGGCCGCGCCCACGCCGAAGGCCGCCTCTGGCTCAAGGCGACCCTCCTCAACCCCCACACCACCCCCCACGACCTCCAGACCCTCCTGGACCTGGTCACCGCCACCACCACCGACCTCCTCACCCACCCCACCCCCCACCCCACGGAAAGCGACACTCCGCGATGACCGACCGGCCCGCCCACGAACCCGACCAGCCACACGACCTCGTCGGCATCGGCATCGGCCCCTTCAACCTCTCCCTCGCCGCCCTCGCCCACGCCATCCCCGCAGCCCCGGCGACCCCCGCCCCCTCGCCGCGACCTTCTACGAACAACGCCCCGCCTTCCACTGGCACCCCGGCCTCCTCCTCGACGGCGCCAGCCTCCAAGTCCCCTTCCTCGCCGACCTCGTCACCCTCGCCGACCCCACCAGTCCCTGGAGCTTCCTCAACTACCTCCGCACCCGCGACCGCCTCTTCCCCTTCTACTTCGCCGAGCGCTTCCACATCCAACGAGCCGAATACGACGCCTACTGCCGCTGGGTCACCGAACAACTCCCCGGACTCCACTTCGGCCACCAGGTCGACGCCGTCCGCTGGAACACCGACCGCGCCCTCTTCGAAGTCGACTTCACCCAACTCGACCGCGACGGCGAAGCCGAAGCACTCGGCCGCGCCTACACCCGCCACATCGCCCTCGGCATCGGCACCGAACCCTTCGTCCCCGAACCCCTCAAACCCCTCGCCGAAGCCGAATCCGTCCCCGTACTCCACTCCGCCGACTACCTCCGCCACCGCGAACGGCTCCTCGACGCCCACCACATCACCGTCATCGGATCCGGCCAGTCCGGCGCCGAAATCTTCCTCGACCTCCTGCGCGCCCGCCCCGAAGGCGCCGAGAAGATCCACTGGCTCGCCCGCACCCAGGCCTTCGCCCCCATGGAATATTCGAAACTCGGCCTGGAACACTTCACCCCCGACTACAGCCGCTACTTCCACGCGCTCCCCGAATCCGCCCGCGACGAACTCGTCCCCCGCCAATGGCAGCTCCACAAAGGCATCGACGCCGACACCATCGCCGCCATCCACGACGAGCTCTACCGCCGTACCCTCCACGGCGGCTGGCCCGACGCCACCCTCACCCCCGGCGTCCACGTCCGCACCGCCGGACGCCTCGCCAACACCCAAGTCGAACTCCACCTCGAACACACCCAGCAAGGCACCCGCACCCGCCTCACCACCGACGCCGTCATCCTCGCCACCGGCTACCGCGAACGCCCCCTCGACGCCATCCTCGGCGGCCTCGACCCCTACCTCCGCCGCGACGCCTCCCACCGCCCCCGCATCGACGACCAGTACCGCCTCGTCCTCGACCCCACCGTCACCGGCCACGTCTACGTACAGAACGCCGAACGCCACACCCACGGAGTCGGCGCCCCCGACCTCGGCCTCGCCGCCTGGCGCAGCGCCACCATCCTCAACAACCTCACCGGCACCAACCCCTACCCCCTCCCCGAACGCACCGCCTTCACCACCTTCGGCCTCACCCCCCACCCCCGGCCATCCCCACCCAGACCCCCGCACTCGTCCCCCTGCGCCAGACCCTCTAGCCCCCCAGGGACAGCGAACGGCCCGGGCCCCCACCAACGGAGACCCGGGCCGAACGAACAGCTCACACCAACGGCACTACGGGAACACCGGCGTCCCCTCACGCGTCAGCCGCCACCCCACCGAAGCGAACACCGCCGGATCCACCGAACCCTTCTCCCGCACCCACCCGATGATCGTGTTCCGGATCTCGTCCGAATTCGCCCACAGCTGCAGCGCACCCGGCACATGCGGGAAGTTCCCCCCACCGCTCGCCCGGTAGTTGTTCACCGCGAACACGAACCGCGCCGCCGGATCGACCGCCTCCCCCTCGAACGACAACCCCACGATCCGCGAACCCACCGGCTTCGCGATGTCGACGTCGTACGTCACCCCCGACACCGCGTCGTAGTTGTAGTCCGGAATCCCGTCCGCATTCGTCAGCTTCGTCGTGTCCACCGGACCCCCGCAGGCGTCCGCACGTAATACCGCGCCGAATACTCCAGATAGTCCTTCAGCTGGGCACCCGTGATCAGCCGCGCCTCCAGCGTGTTCTCGAACGGATACAGCCCCGCCGCATCCTTGATCGTCACCTCACCCGCCGGAATCCCCGCCGTACGCGAGAAGCACGACGCCTGCGACAGCACCGGCAGCGCCGCGTACTCCCCGCCCGCCAGCGCCGCCCGCACCGTCTCCGTCTGCACCACGTTGATCAGATCGATGATCGGCTCGTCCTTCCACGGCGCGTCCGCCGTCGACATCGCCACCACCGACGTACCGATCACCTGGTTGACGTACTCCACCACCTTGCGGTGCTCACGGCGCAGCAGCGACGTCACCTCCGGGTCCTCCGGCACCGTATTGGAGTTCAGCACCCGGGACCCGGCCCTCTCCACCACCCAACGGCCCTTCTCCCACACCACATCGAAGTCGAACAGCGTCAGCCGCTGCCCCCACTTCGCCGGCTCCGACAACACCACCTGCCTGCCGGTCTCCTTGTTCGTCACGAAGTGCTCGGCGATCTCCACATGCGCGTGCCCCACCAGAATCGCGTCGATCCCCGGCACCTGCTCCGCCACCAGAGCCGCCGCGTTCTCCACGTACGGCAACTGATCACCCCACGACGACGTCCCCGAAGAACCCGAATGCGCCGACACGATCACCACGTCCGCACCCATCGACCGCAGCTTCGGCACCCACTTCGCCGCCTGCTCCTCCAGCCCCGGGAACACCATCCTCCCGCCCACATTCGCCTTGTCCCAGATCGCGATACCGGGATTCGTCAGCCCCAGCACCGCCACCCGCACATCACGCCCGCACGGCGTGTGCATCCGCTTGATCACATACGGGGCGAACGCCGGCCGCAACGTCTTCGCATCCAGCGCATTCGCCCCCAGCAGCGGAAAATCGCACTGCTCCTCGAATTTCCGCAGCACCGGAATCCCGTAATTGAACTCGTGATTCCCGAGCGCCGCCGCGTCGTAACCGATCGCGTTCATCGCCCGCGCCATCGGATGCACCGGACCACGCCGCGCCGTGATCGGATCGACCTTCGCGTAGTAGTACGACAACTGCGTGCCCTGGATCGTGTCACCCGCATCGATCAACAGCGTGTTCCGGCGCCCCTTCTCCCGGCGCACCTGGTCCACCAGCGTCGAGATCTTCGCCAGACCGACGTCGTTGTGGGCGGAGTCGTCGTACTCCTTGTCCGTGAAGTAGTCCCAGTTGAAGACGTTCCCATGCAGGTCGGTCGTGCCCATCACCGTGAACGAGTACCGCTTCGGAGGCCGCCCGTGACCGTGCCCGTGGCCCTGCCCCGTGGCCCGCGCCGCACCGGCCGAGCCCACGACCGCACTGCCCACCATCGCCACACCCGCACCCGCGGCGGCCGAACGGCCCAGAAACGTCCTGCGGTTCAACGGCATCTCTTCACTCCTCGTTCAGTAGGGCAACGCGCGTAGATTCTGGCCCAGCGCCCCACACCCGCAACACCCCGCACAGGTTTCGATCTGATGACCACCCGACACACACCCCGCACCACCACCCGCCGTGCCACAGTGAACGCATGACCGAAACCGCCACCCCCGCACCCCACCCCTCCCACGGCACCCCCACCACCCCCCGCGTCACCGTCCGCGGCGAAGCCCACCTCGAAGCCGACCCCGAGATCGCCCGCATCGCCGTCACCCTCACCGCCCGCAACACCGACCGCCGCACCACCCTCGACGACCTCAACCGCCGCAACACCGCCACCCTCGACCTCATCAAGGGCTACGGCGACACCATCGAAAAACTCGAAACCGGCACCCTCACCATCCGCCCCGAACTCGCCCGCCACGGCCGCGGCGAACGCATCCGCGCCTACCACGGCAGCATCCAACTCACCGCCACCCTCAACGACTTCACCGTCCTCGGCGAAATCGTCGCCCGCCTCGCCGACCAGGAACTCACCCGCATCGACGGCCCCTGGTGGGCCCTGCGCCCCACCTCCCCCCACCACGCAGCCGCCCGCCGCCAAGCCGTCCAGGAAGCCCTCCAACGCGCCCGCGAGTACGCCGAAGCCCTCGGCACCCACATCGACGCCCTCCTCGAACTCAGCGACACGGGCACCCTCGGCGGAGCCACCTTCACCACCGCGACCTACGGCGGCGGAGTCCTCCGCTCCGCCCGCGCCGAAAACGCCCCCGAAACGGCCCCCGTCGACCTCGAACCCGTACGCCAGAACGTCGACGCCCAGGTCGAAGCGGCCTTCACCCTCATCCCCCCGAACCTCGGATAAACGCTCATCAGAGCACCCCGCCGCACACTTCAACACTTGTCAATAACCCTTCATCCAAAGGTTGTTGAGGTGTCATACGCAGCCAAATACCTACCCGTAGGTAAGGTTTAGGCTCGACGTATGCGCCGAGCGAAAATCGTTTGCACCCTGGGACCCGCAACCGACTCATACGACCAGATCAAGGCCCTGGTCGAAGCGGGAATGGACATCGCCCGCTTCAACCTCAGCCACGGCAGCTACGCCGAACACGAAGAGCGCTACCACCACGTACGCAAGGCGTCCGAGGAAACCGGCCGCAGCGTCGGCATCCTCGCCGACCTTCAAGGCCCGAAGATCCGCCTCGGACGCTTCCGCGAAGGCCCCGTACTCCTTGAACGCGGCGACACCTTCACCATCACCGTCGAACCCCTCGAAGACCAAGGCACCGGCGACATCTGCGGCACCACCTACGACGGACTCGCCGCCGACGTCACCACCGGCGAACGCATCCTCGTCGACGACGGCCGCGTCACCCTCGAAGTCACCGCGGTCGACGGACCCCGCGTCCACACCACCGTCATCGAAGGCGGCATGGTCTCCGACAACAAGGGACTCAACCTCCCCGGCGTCGCCGTCTCCGTCCCCGCCCTCTCCGAGAAGGACATCGACGACCTCCGCTGGGCCCTGCGCACCGGCGCCGACATCATCGCCCTCTCCTTCGTCCGCACCGGACGCGACATCGACGACGTCCACCGCATCATGGACGAAGAAGGCCGACGCCTCCCCGTCATCGCCAAGGTCGAAAAACCCCAGGCCGTCGACAACATCGACGACATCGTCGCCGCCTTCGACGGCATCATGGTCGCCCGCGGCGACCTCGGCGTCGAAATGCCCCTGGAACAGGTCCCGATCGTCCAGAAGCGCGCCATCAAACTCGCCAAGCGCAACGCCAAACCGGTCATCGTCGCCACCCAGATGCTCGACTCGATGATCGACAACTCCCGCCCCACCCGCGCCGAAGCCTCCGACGTCGCCAACGCGATCATCGACGGCACCGACGCGGTGATGCTCTCCGGCGAGACCAGCGTCGGCAAATACCCCACCGAGACCGTGCGCACCATGTCCCGCATCGTCGAAGCCGCCGAGGAAGACCTCCTCGCCAAGGGCCTCCCGCCCCTCACCGAACGCAACAAGCCCCGCACCCAGGGCGGAGCGGTCGCCCGCGCCGCCGCCGAAATGGGCGACTTCCTCGGCGCCAAGTTCCTCGTCGCCTTCACCCAGAGCGGCGACACCGTCAAGCGCCTCTCCCGCTACCGCTCACCCATCCCGCTCCTCGCCTTCACCCCGACGAAGCCACCCGCGCCCAGCTCAACCTCACCTGGGGCGTCGAGACCTTCCTCGGCCCGAAGGTCGACTCCACGGACGCGATGGTCGCCCAGGTCGACGAGGAACTCCTGCGCATCGGCCGCTGCGCGAAGGGCGACGTGGTCGTCATCACCGCCGGCTCCCCGCCCGGCGTCCCCGGCTCCACGAACCTGGTCCGCGTCCACCACATCGGTGAGGACGACAGCCCGAAGTAGGGCGGTTCAGTATTTCGGCCCGACGTGCGCATCCATGAGGGCTACGGATGCCCGTCGGGCTACGGAGATGTTGTAGGGCTTGCCGCCACGTGCCAGGGTCGTCCACTCGACGCCGACGGCGGTGAGCGTGTCGCTGAAGAGCGTGCGGATGTCGTCGGACTTGTTCGTGAAGAAGTACCGGGGGTACTCGTAGCGCTTGCGTTCACCGCGAACCATGCGCGTGGCCCAGTTCGTGATGCGACAGCCGTCTGAGTGGATGAGCCCGCGGATGAACTCCCAGGGGTGGGCGTCCACGATGTGCTGCTGCCAGGGTTCGAGGGCGATCCGGCGGTCGTGCTTCTTGCCGGGGCCGTGTTGAGGGAAGAGACAGGGCCAGTGCTTGCTGGACGAAGTGACGTACTGGCAGCCCGCACTGGCCACCCGGCAGACCGTGTTGTGCGGCCGCGCGATCTGTATGGCTTCGGCGCAGGCGTCGATGAGGCCCGGCCAGGCGTCGGCGCACGCGATTCGAAGCGAGTACACACCTCGCTTGGCCACGCTGATGCAGCCGTCCCCGAGATAGAGCCCCAGTAAGTAGGCGTACGAGGGCGGGTTCTCGATCTCCCCTGGGGCGTCGGTACACCTGGGGCAAGGGACGCCTCGATCGAGCGGTTCCAGGCGCGTCCGCCAGGAACGAATCGCGGCGCGGGATATGCCGGTCTGCTTGCTCACCGAATTGAGGCTGCGCCCCTGCGCGACCAGAGCCAGAGTTCGCTCGCGAGTTCCCACTTCGTACATGCTGCCGAGTTTCGTCGCGCAGGCGCCCATTCGGCGGGGAATAGTGCGCGCGTACTCAGATCAAGTGAAGTTCACCGAACCGCCTTGCACCTTGGAATCCAAGGAAAAGTGCCCCAGGTGGGATTCGAACCCACACTGTCCGCTGTTTGAGAGCGGCCTCTCTAACCAGTTGGAGTACTGGGGCCTTGGAAAGCAAGGTATTTTGCTCCCCTGCGGGTCACTACCTTACAGGAGCTAGGTAGGCTCGTGACAGCAGTATCTGCCCATACCGAGGAGCCCCGTGACCACCCCCGAGTCGCCCCAGCCCGTAGACGCCGTCGACGACGACAAGTCGCACGTCCCGCCGCTGACGACCCGCGTCGTCATCGCCGAGGACGAGGCCCTCATCCGCCTCGACCTCAAGGAGATGCTGGAGGAGGAGGGCTACTCCGTCGTCGGTGAGGCGGGCGACGGGCAGCAGGCCGTCGAGCTGGCCCGGGAGCACAAGCCCGACCTGGTCATCCTGGACGTGAAGATGCCGGTCCTCGACGGGATCTCCGCCGCCGAGAAGATCGCCGAGGAGTCCATCGCCCCGGTCCTCATGCTCACCGCCTTCTCGCAGCGCGACCTCGTCGAGCGGGCCCGGGACGCCGGGGCCATGGCGTACCTCGTGAAGCCGTTCAGCAAGAGCGACGTCGTGCCCGCCATCGAGATGGCCGTCTCCCGGTTCGCCGAGCTGAAGGCGCTGGAGAGCGAGATCGCGGACCTGTCCCAGCGGCTGGAGACCCGGAAGCTGGTGGACCGGGCCAAGAGCATCCTGCAGACGGATTACGGGCTCTCCGAGCCGGCGGCGTTCCGGTGGATCCAGAAGACGTCGATGGACCGGCGGATGTCGATGCAGCAGCTCGCGGAGGCGTTGATCGAGGACGCCGAGGAGAAGAAGAAGGCGGCCGAGTAGCCGCGTACACGACGTACACATACACGTACGGAACGAGAGAGGCCCGCAGCCGGTTCGCGGCGAATTCCAGGGGTCGTAGCAACACAGTGATCAACTGGCTGTCGCCAGGAGCTTAGCGAGACGCTCGGCTGGGGTTTCCCGGCCGAGCGTTTTGCGTGGGCGGCTGTTGAGCTCGGCGGCGACGGCGTCCAGGTGCTCGCGGGTGTGGACCGAGAGGTCTGTGCCCTTGGGGAAGTACTGTCGCAGCAGCCCGTTGGTGTTCTCGTTCGAGCCGCGTTGCCAGGGGCTGCCGGAGTCGCAGAAGTAGACGGGCATGTCCGTAGCGGTGCTGAACTCCTGGTGGAGGTGCATCTCGGAGCCCTGATCCCAGGTGAGTGAGCGCCGGAGGTGGGCCGGGAGAGCGGAGACGGTCTGGATGAGCGCGTCGCGGACCTTGGCGGGGTGCCGACCGTCAGGCAGGTGGACGAGAGCGACGAAGCGGCTGGATCGCTCCACCGGTGTTCCGATCGCGGACCGGCTGGTCCTGCCGATGATGAGGTCGCCCTCCCAGTGCCCGGGGATCGCGCGGTCGGCTGCCTCGGCCGGCCGTTCGCTGATCATCACCATGTCCTTCGACATGCGCGGCTGACGCTTGGCGGACCGGCGGTGAGGGCGTCGCATTGCCCGTCCCGTCCGAAGGGAGCGCGTCAGCTCGCGGCGGAGTTCTCCGCGGCCCTGGACGTAGAGGGCCTGGTAGATCGTCTCGTGGGTGCATCTCCGGCCGCTCGGGGAAGCGCGTCCGTAGAATCCGGCAGATCTGTTCAGGACTCCAGCGGCATGCGAGGTGGTGCTGGATGAAGTCCCGCAGCTCGGGGTTCTGGCCGATCTTCCCGGTTTCGGGCCGGGGCCGACGGGCATCCGCACGCTCTTGCGCGACATACGGCCGGTAGGTCCAGCGGGTCGCGTTGCGGGGTGAACGCGTGCCGTTGCGGCGTATCTCCCGGCTGATGGTGGAGGGACTACGACCCAGCTCAGCAGCGATCGCCCGGATCGATGCCTTCTCCCGGAACCGGTCGGCGATGTGGATCCGCTCGTCGGCCCGGAGGTAGCGGGACGGACCAGAAGGCGGCACCACCGGACTAACCGGTGGTGCCGCCTTGTGCTTGCTGTCTGCCGCACGGCCATTGCGCCAACGGCGGCCGGTCTTGTCGTTGATGCCCACGATCCGGCACGCCTGGTTGTTGCTGAAGCCCTGCTGCATGAGCAGGAAGTATGTTTCCCGCTCACGCAACAGCCTCTTGCGGCCCTGAGCCACCGTCCGGCTCTCCCGGATCTTGAAGTCCATCGCATCCCCTGAGCTGGGGTGTTGCGACGACCACTAGAACGGAAGGCGAACCGGGTGCGGGCCTCTTCCGTACGGCAGGGGCGTCAGTCCTCGCCGAGGTAGGCCTTGCGGACCGACTCGTCGTGGAGGAGGTCCGATCCGGGGCCGGAGAGGACGATCTTGCCGACCTCCATGACGTGACCCTGGTCCGCGAGGGACAGGGCGGCCTGGGCGTTCTGCTCGACGAGCAGGATCGTGGTGCCCGCCGCCTTGAGCTCGACGATGGTTTCCATGATCTTCTGCATCATGATCGGGGAGAGGCCCATGGAGGGCTCGTCGAGCATGAGCAGCTTGGGCTGGGACATCAGGGCGCGTCCCATGGCGAGCATCTGCTGCTCACCGCCCGAGAGGGTGCCGGCGGCCTGCTTTCGGCGTTCCCCGAGGATGGGGAAGAGGTCGTAGGCGCGCTGGATGTCCTTCTCGATGCCTGCCTTGTCCGTCCGGAGGAACGCTCCGAGCTGGAGGTTCTCCGTGATGGTGAGGCGGGGGAAGATGTGCCGGCCTTCGGGGGAGTGGGCGAGTCCGAGCGCGACGATCTTGTGCGCGGGGACGCTGCCGAGGGGCTTCCCGTCGAAGGTGATGCGGCCGCCGGAGGGCTTGAGGAGCCCGGAGAGGGTGCGCAGGGTGGTGGTCTTGCCCGCGCCGTTGGTGCCGATGAGGGTGACGACCTGGCCGGCTTCGACGCTGAAGGAGATGCCCTTGACGGCTTCGATCTTGCCGTAGGCGACGCGGAGGTCTTCGACCTCTAGCAGGGCGGTCACTGGGTTTCCCCTTCCGTGCGGGTGGTGCTGTGCGCCTCCGCTGCTTCGACCTCGGCGACTTCGTCGGCGCCGGGGGCGCCTTCGAAGGGGGTGCCGAGGTAGGCGGCGACGACGCGTTCGTCGGCCTGGACGTCGCCGGGGGTGCCTTCGACGAGTTTCTCGCCCTGGACGAGGCAGGCGACGCGGTCGCAGAGGTTGAAGATGAAGCGCATGTCGTGCTCGATGACGAGGACGGCGATGCCCATGTCGCGGATCGCGAAGATGAGTTCTTCGGTGACGCGGGTTTCCTGGGGGTTCATGCCGGCGGTGGGCTCGTCCAGGAGGAGGAGGCCGGGGTCGCTGGCGAGTGCGCGGGCGATTTCCAGCTTGCGCTGGTCTCCGTAGGGGAGGTTGCGCGCGAGGTGGTCGGCCTTGTCCTGGAGGCCGATGAACTCCAGGAGTTCCATGGCGCGTGCGTGGGAGGCGGCTTCGGCCTTCTTGAAGCCGGGTCCGCGCAGGAGGGCGGACCAGAGGCCTTCCTTGGTGCGGGTGTGGCGTCCGACGAGGACGTTCTCCAGCACGGTCATGTTGGCGAAGAGTCGGATGTTCTGGAAGGTGCGGGCGATGCCTGCCTGGGTGACGAGGTGGGGCTTGGGCGGCAGGACGGTGCCCTTGTAGCGGACTTTGCCCTCGGTGGGGACGTAGAGGCCGGTGAGGCAGTTGAAGAAGGTGGTCTTGCCGGCGCCGTTGGGGCCGATGAGGCCGACGATCTCGCCTGCTTTGACGGTGAGGTCGACGTCGCGTACGGCGGTGAGGCCGCCGAAGCGCATGGTGACGCCGCTCGCGTCGAGCACGGTGGTGGCGGTTTCGGGTGTGGTGGTGGTCATGGTGTTCACGCCCCCGCCTTCGTGGTGCCGGAGGTGGTGCCGGCCAGGGATTCGTCCGGTACGTCGAGCCGGCCGGTCTCGTGGTACTCGAGCTTGGCGCGGCGGTTGGCGATGAGGCCTTCGGGGCGGAAGCGCATGAGGAGGATGAGGGCGAGACCGAAGCCGAGGAGCTGGTAGTCCTGGAGGAACTGGAGCTTGGCCGGGATCATGTAGAGGAGCGTGGCGCCGATGAGGGGTCCGCTGATGGTTCCCATGCCGCCGAGGATCACGGCGGCGAGGAGGAAGGCGGAGTTGGGCGGCACGGGTCCGGCGAAGACGTACATCTCGGGGACGACGGTGCTCTGGACGTGAGCCTGTACGGTGCCGGCGATGCCGGCGAGGGTGGCGCCGAGGGCGAAGGCGATGAGCTTGACGCGGAAGCCGTTGATGCCCATGGCGGTGGCGGCGGTCTCGTCCTCGCGGATGGCGACCCAGGCGCGGCCGATGCGGGAGCTGCCGGCTCGGCTGAAGACGAGGACCACGAGGATCATCGCGAGCAGCATGAGCAGGTAGTAGTTGGCGTAGGAGCCGAGTTCGAAGCCCAGGACGGTGTGGGATTCGCCGAAGTTGTACCCGAAGAAGTTGAGGTCGGGGATGTTCGGTACGCCGTTGGGGCCGTTGGTGATCTGTGGTCCGGAGACGCCGTCGAGGTTGCCGACGGCGATGCGGAAGATTTCGCCGAAGCCGAGGGTGACGATGGCGAGGTAGTCGCCGCGGAGGCGGAGGGTGGGTGCTCCGATGACGACGCCGAAGATGAGGGAGACGGCGGCGCCGGTGAGGACGGAGGCCCAGAAGGGGAATTGGACGCCGAAGGCGGATGCGGTGGTGCCGGAGACGAGGGCGGCTGTGTAGGCGCCGACGCCGAGGAAGGCGACGTATCCGAGGTCGAGGAGTCCGGCCAGGCCGACGACGATGTTCAGTCCGAGTGCGACGGTCGCGAAGATGAGGATGTTGACCGCGATGAGGGTGAACTGGTCGGTGGTCTGGGTGAAGGGGAAGGCGGCTGCCGCGACGAAGGCGGCGGCGACGGCGATGGTGCGGTATTTGGTTGTGAGCGCGGAGAGGCGGGCCATGAGGCCGGCCTTGAAGAGCGCGGGGACCGCGAAGCCGGAGATGATCAGGTAGCCGACGAAGAGTTCGGGGTATTCGGTGTCGATGCCGTAGGTGACGACGTAGAGACCGATGCCGAAGGCGGCGACGATGATGAGGATTTCGGCCCAGGAGGGGAGTTCCTTGGGGCGTCCGGGCGCGGGGGCGCGGAGGCTGTTGAGGAATCGCTCGAGGGGGGTGGGGGTGGTGGTGTCGGTGATGTCCTGGTCGTGGGGGAGGCCGAGGGAGGCGGCGACGGTGATGAGGGCGCCGACGAGGCCGATCCAGGCTCCGGGTTCCAGGTTGACGATGCCGCCGAGTTCGATGGCGATGGCGGCGAAGGTGAAGCCCATGGTGCCGAGGACGCCGAGGGCGGCGAGTCGGACGGGGCTGTTGGTGCCGCCGGGGGTGAGCCAGCCGAGGCCCTTGATGCCGTATCCGGAGAGGGTGAACAGCAGGGTGATGGCTGCGGCGACGAGGGTGAGGACCTGGAGGCCGCCGGGGTAGCCGGTGACGGTGAGGTCGCCGGGGAATTCGGCGGTCCAGGTCCAGGCGAGGAAGGTGGAGGCGAGGGTGAGTGCGGCTCCGGCTGCGGTGATCGCGCGGGCTGCGGGGATGGCGAGGACGGGCGTGGCCTGGTTGGTCTTGGTGGTCATCGGTATCACGCCCGATCCGTGACGCGCTCGCCGAGTAGGCCTTGTGGCCTGACGAGGAGGACGACGATGAGGAGGACGAAGGCCCAGACGTTGGCCCAGGCGCCGCCGCCGAGCTGCTGCATGCCGGGGATTTCTTCGATGTAGGCGATGGAGAGGGCTTCGGCGAGTCCGAGGACGACGCCGCCGACCATGGCTCCGTAGATGTTGCCGATGCCGCCGAGGACGGCGGCGGTGAAGGCCTTGAGTCCGAGGAGGAAGCCCATCTCCCAGCCGATCTGGCCCTTGTCGAGTCCGTAGGCGACGGCTGCGACGGCTGCGAAGGCGGCTCCGATGGCGAAGGCCATCACGATGATGCGGTTGGTGTTGATGCCCATGAGCTTGGCTGTGTCGGGGTCCTGCGCGGTGGCCTGCATGGCGCGTCCGCTGCGGCTCTTGGAGACGAACATGCCGAGGGCGAGCATGCACAGGGGTGCGAGTACGAGGATGAAGGCGTCGGCTCGCTGGAGGTAGAGGTTGTCGAGCAGGTGGAAGGAGTCGCCACCGAATTCGGGGAAGCTGAGGGGCTTCTTCGCGTCGGGGTAGAAGCCCCAGACGAGCTGTTGGAGCACGATCGAGAGGCCGATCGCGGTGATGAGCGGGGCGAGGCGGGGGGCGCCGCGCAGGGGCCGGTAGGCGAACCGTTCCGCGGCGGTGGCCACGGTGACGGAGGCGATGGCTCCACCGATGATCATGAGCGGGATGGCCACGAGGAGTGTGGTGCCGCTGGGGAGCATGAGGTAGGTGGTGAGGGCGCCGAAGCCCCCGATCATGAAGATCTCGCCGTGGGCGAAGTTGATGAGCTGGACGATGCCGTACACCATGGTGTACCCGATGGCTATGAGGCCATAGAGGGCGCCGAGGGCGAGGCCGTTGGCCAGCTGTTGCGGCAGTTCGTGCACCGCAGGGCCTCCGATGAGCTTGTCGGATATGACTCCGCGCGAGGGCGCTGTTTGCGCCCTCGCGCGGATGGGGTCAGTGGGGCGGGGCTGTGCTGCGGCGATCAGTCCTCGAACGTGGCGCTCTTGACGTCCTTCCAGGCGCCCTTCTGGACCTCGTAGACGGTGAGCTGCTTGTTGGTCGTGTCACCGAACTCGTCGAAGGAGACCTTGCCGGTCACGCCGTCGAAGGAGACCTTGGACATGGCCTCGGTGACCTTGGCGCGAGCGTCCTCGGGGAGCTTGCCGTCGTTGTCGGCGACGACGGCCTTGATGGCCTGGATGATGGACCATGCGGCGTCGTAGGAGTAGCCGCCGTAGGCCGCGTAGGGGTCCTTGTAGCCGCCGGCCTTGTAGTCCTCGATGAACTTCTTGGCGGTCGGGAGGGCCTCGACGGGGTAGCCGATGGAGGTGGCGAGGTCGCCGTCGTTGGCTTCGCCGGAGGCGCTGATGAAGGCGGGGTCGTAGATGCCGTCGCCGCCCATGGTGGGGATCTTGGCGCCGGTCTTCTTGATCTGGTCGGAGAGCAGGCCGCCCTCGGGGTACTGGCCGCCGTAGTAGACGGAGTCGGCGCCGGAGCTCTTGACCTTGTCGGCGGTGCTGGAGAAGTCGGTCTCCTTGACCGTGACGTGGTCGGTGCCGATGACCTTGCCGCCGAGGCGTTCGAACTCCGCAGAGAAGATGGCGGCGAGGCCTGCGCCGTAGGTCTGCTTGTCGTCGACGACGTAGACCTTCTTCTTCTTGGCGTCGTTGTAGAGGTACTGGGCGGCGAACTTGCCCTGGACGACGTCGGTGGCGCAGGTGCGGAAGTAGGTCTTGAAGACGCGCTTCGGGTCGCCCTTGCCCCAGTTGTCGCCCTGGCTGAGGGCGGGGTTGGTGTTGGCGGGGGAGACCTGGGTGAGGTTTGCCTTGTCGAAGACGCCCTGCATGGACTGGGCGACGCCGGAGTTCAGCGGGCCGACGGCACCGAGGACGTCGGGGTTGCCGACGAGCTTGGTGGCGTTGGCCTGTCCGGAGGCGGGGACGGCCTGGTCGTCGAGGGCTTCGATCTTGAACTCGATGCCGGGGACCTCGTTGTTCTTGTTCGCGGTCTTGGCCGCGAGGTCCACGGAGTTCTTGATGCCCTGGCCGAGCGCGGAGAGGGAGCCGGTCAGGGGCGCGTCGACGCCGATGACGACGGTGGTCTTGCCACCTTTGTCTCCGCTGTCCTTGCTGCCTTCGTCGCGCGACCCGCAGGCGGTGAGCGTCAGTGCTCCGGTGGTGAGCACTGCGGTGAGTATGAGCAAAGAACGGTGTCGCACGAGAGGGTCCTTTCCCTGGCGCGGCGCTCCTCGGGCATGAGGTGCCGTGATCTTCGCCGGGCCGTACTGGGTTGGTACAGGGCCGTGCAGCAGACGCGCCCGGCGGCGCGGTGACTGGCCGTGACTCTAAGCGCAGCCGGGGGTCATCGGGATGGGTCGGCTGCGGATGTGACTCTCTTGTTATGCCCTTGAGCAAGGCTTGAGGTTCCTGTGAGGGGATGTGCAGGTTTCGCCTGGACTGCGCATTGCCCACATGGTGAGAACGCGCAGCTCTGCTAAGGGGCTTGAGGCGATCTTGGTGCTGTCGCGCGGTTCGGGGCGCGGGGGCGGGGAGGGGTCGCCCGGGGGTGCGGGGGGGTGGGGGTGCCGGGTTTTTCGTGTATCGCGCAAACGTTACACAGTGTTACATGTGTGGGATATGTGTGCTGCGCTGCCGGGTCGGTGTCGCTGTTGAAGCAGGTCATGGAACGGGTGTGGCCGTCAAGGGTGTTGACCGTGCGTTTCCAACAACTTCCGGTACCCGCTTCGAATATGGGGATGCGTGGTCCGGAATGCGGTGCGGGGTGGGTGGTGCGCGGGAGTCTTGGCACGGTCGCGGAGGGCGGTCGGCGGCGCTGTAGCCCGGCTGTATGGGTCGTTCTACGGCGTGTCCGTAGCGTACGGATTTCCCGGCGTGGACTTGTCGAGCGGAGTGCCGGGTGTCCTTGTTCGCGGCCAGTGGGAGGAATGGCTCATGCTTTCTGCGATGAACCGTGTGGGCGACCGGGTGCTCGCGCACCTGGTTCCGAAGGTGAACGCCTCGGCGGATACGAGTTTCTGGCAGTACTGCTACTGCACGGCCGACTGGCGGAAGATCTACAAGCTCTGCCACGTCGTCGGTGGCCGGACGGCGTGCGGTGAATGTTCGAGCGTCCGTTACATCGGTTGCTGAGACTGCCGGTGAGGCCCGCCGGGCGACGCGCAGGCGCCTGGTCCGGTGGTCCGACCGTGTCCGGGGAGCCCGGGGGGTTGATCACATGACGTATCTCGTGCTGTTCTGCCGGATTCTGCTGGCGGGGGTATTTCTCGCGGCACTCGTCGGCAAGGTCCGCAGTGCGGCGGCCTATCGCGAATTCGCGGGCTCGGTGGTGCGGTTGGGGCTCTTCTCCCGGCGCGTGTCGCGGGTGTGCGCGGCCGTGGTGGTCGGTGTGGAGGTCCTGGTCCTGGTGCTGCTGGTTCCGGCGCGCACGGTTCCCGCCGGGTTCCTGGCGGCTGTTGTCCTGCTCGGTGCCTTCGCCGCGGGGATCGTGCTGGCGCTGCGGGCCGGCAACTCTGCTCCCTGCCGGTGTTTCGGGGCGTCTTCCGCTCCGCTGGGGCGGGTCCACGTGGTGCGCAACCTGATCCTCGCGGTGGCGGGTGCCGGGGGGCTGGCCGTCGCCGTCACGGGCGCCGGGGCGGCGTGGCCGCCGCACGCCGGTGGGGCGGCCGTCGCCGGGGTCGCGGCACTGCTCGTGGTCTTCCTGGTGGTGCGCCTCGACGATTTGATGTCCCTTTTCTCGTCTCGACCTGTGATGCCGGCCGTGGGTGAGTGAGCCGGTGCGACTGAGGTGGTTCTCATGACGTTCGTTGTTGCGGCCCTGGTGCTGGTCGGTGCGCTGTGCGTGTTCGACCTGTTGTTGACGTTCGCGGTTCTGCGCAGGCTGCGTGAGCACACGGCCGAGCTGGAACGGCTTGCGGGGCGGCCGTCGTTCACGCCGTACGACCCTGGCGTCCTGGTGGGCCGTGCGCTGCCCGAATCGGTGGCCGCGCACGCGCCCGAGCTGGTCGCCTTCTTCGACGCGCAGTGCGACACCTGCCATGAGCACGCGCCGGGGTTCGCGGCACGTGCGCGCGGCCGGACGGCGCTGGCGGTGGTCTCCGGCGAGGGGCGCCGGGCGGCGGAGCTGGCCGCGCACGTGGCGGACGACGCGGTCGTGCTGCGGGACGACGTAGCCGCGGACGTGGTGGGCGCCGTGGGGATCGAGGCGTTCCCGACGTTCCTGGCGGTCGGCCCGGACGGTGTCGTGGTGCGGGCGCACACGGATCTGGCGGTGCTGGGCGAGCCGGCGCAGGCGGTGTGAGCGTGGTGCGGCCGATCGGCGGGTCCGCCGGTGAACACAGGGGGCCGCGGTGGCTGCTGCGGTACCTGGTGGCGGCGTGGCTGCTGTGCTGGCGGGCCGGGCGGCTGCCCGCGGCGGTGTACCTCTTGATCATGGTGGCCTTGGGACTTCTTCCGACGGCGACCGCGTGGTTCACGAAGTTCGTCGTCGACGACCTCGCCGCGGGCCGTGCGGACGGGGTGCTCCGGTGGGCGGTGGCGCTGGCGGTGGTGGGGCTCGCGGCGGGTGTGCTGCCGCATCTGTCGACGTATCTGCAGAATGAACTGGCCCGCAGGCTCGACCGCTCGATGCAGGACCGGCTCTACCGTTCGATCAACGGTTTCCGCGGCCTGTCGCGGTTTGAGAACCCGGAGTTCAGAAACGACCTGAGCATGGCGCTGCAGGCGTCGGGCGGGGCGATGGGGCCGGTCACCACGGGGCTGTTCGACACCGTGCGCAATGTGATCACGCTGGTCAGCCTGTTGGGGACGCTGACCCTGCTGAGCCCGGTGATGGCCGCTCTGGTCTCGGCGGCCGCGGTGCCCGCGTTGATGGCGCGGCTGGTGCTGTCGAAGCAGCGGGTGAACATGCTGGCGGGGGTGTCGGCGTCGGCCCGGCGCCAGATCTTCTATTCCCTGCTGATCACCGACGTCCGGGGCGCCAAGGAGACGAGGCTGTTCGGGCTGGGGGATTTCCTGCGGGAGCGGATGCTCGGTGAGCTGGCGGTCCGGCAGTCCGGAGAGCGGGCCATGGACCGGCGTGAGGCGCGTACGCAGTCGCTGCTGGCGCTGCTGTCCACCGCGGTGGCGGCCGTGGGACTGCTGTGGGCCGTGCACGCGGCCGCGCGGGGTTCCCTGAGCGTCGGTGACGTCACGGCGTTCGTCGCGGCGGTGGCGGGGACCCAGGCGGCACTGGCCGGTCTGGTCGACAACGTGGCCTTCGCGCACCAGGCGCTGCTGGTGTTCGGCTACCACGACAAGGTGACCTCCCTTCCCGACGATCTGCCCACCAGGCCCTCGGCGGTGGGGGAACTCCCCGAGCTGAGCGTCGGTATCGAGCTGCGGGACGTCTGGTTCCGTTACGACGAGGACCACCCGTGGATCCTGCGGGGGGTCGACCTGACGCTGGCCAAGGGGAGTTCGGTCGCGCTGGTGGGGCTCAACGGGGCGGGCAAGAGCACGTTGATCAAGCTGATGTGCCGGTTCTACGATCCGACCAGGGGCCGGATCCTCTGGGACGGCGTGGACATCCGCGACGTGCCTCCGCAGGACTTGCGGCGTCGGATGAGCGTGCTCTTCCAGGACTACATGTGCTACGACCTGACCGTCGCCGAGAACATCGGCGTGGGTGACCTGGATGCCCTGCCGGACCGGGGGCGGCTCCAGGGCGCGGCCCGGCGCGCGGGGGTGGACGGGGTGGTCGCGGGGCTGCCCCGCGGCTACGACACGATGCTCAGCCGGATCTTCACCGACCTGACGGAGGACGAGGAGGAAGGCCAGGCGGGTGTGGCCCTGTCGGGCGGGCAGTGGCAGAGGCTCGCGCTGGCCCGCACGCTGTTGCGCGACCGGCGTGATCTGCTGATCCTGGACGAGCCGAGCGCGGGTCTGGACGCGGAGGCCGAGTACGAGATTCACCGGGGGCTGCGGGAACAGCGTGCCGGCCGCACCAGTCTGCTGGTCTCCCACCGGCTCGGCGCCGTCCGGGAGGCGGGGACGATCGTGGTGCTGGAGGACGGGCGGATTGTGGAACGGGGCAGCCACGACGAGCTGATGGCGCGGGCAGGGACGTACGCGAAGCTGTTCGTGATCCAGGCGGACGGCTACCGCGATACGGACGGCTACCGCGATACGGACGGGCAGCGCGATGAGGACGGCTGCCGCGGCACGGACGAGGCGCGGGCCGTTGTCCCCTGAGTGCCACTGCGCCGGGCCGGCCGGCCCGGCGCGGGCGGGCTCAGGAGGGCACGTCCTCACGTGCCGCCAGTTCCCGGGCGAAAAGCCGGGTGAGAACCGGCATGTCGAACTGCTCCCGGCCCACGGACCGCAGCAGACCGACGCCGAGCAGCTCTTCCAGGAGGAGTTCGGTGTCCGGCAGGGTGGTGCCGATCGTCTTCGCGGCGAGCTGCCCGTCGAAGGGCCGGTCCAGCAGGCCGAGGCACTTGAAGGCGAACGCGGCGGAGTGCCGGTGGGCGGTACGCGGCAGGGCGGCAAGGCTGAGCGTGTAACCGGAGCGCATGGTGAGTCCGGCGACCTGGAGCTGGTCGAGACGTTGCTCCGGGTCACGGAGCCGGTCGGCGACGTCCGCGAGCAGCCGGTCGGGGCGGTTGGTGCAGCGTGCGCCGACGATGCTGAGGGCAAGCGGGTTGCCCTGGCACAGACGGGCGATCTCCGCGGCGGGGCCGGGTTCGGCGGTGACCCGGGCCCGTCCGATCAGCTCGGCGAGGAGGCTGACGGACTGGGCTGCGGTCAGGGGATGCACGGGGACGCGGACGGCGTCCAGCATCGGCATGGCACCGATTCCGGTGATGAGGACGGCGCAGTGCGGGCCGGCGGGCAGGAGGGAGTTCACGCCGCCGTGGGTGGGCACGTTGTCGAGGACGATCAGGACGCGCCGGTCCGCGAGTACGGACTGGTAGGCGGCGGCCGCCTCGTCCGCGGAGTCGGGTATCTCGTGGCCCGGCACCCCCAGGGCCTTGAGGAATCGTCTGAGTACGTCGGTCGTTCCCAGCGGCCGGGCGTCCGGGCCGCCGCCCCGCAGGTCGGCGTAGAGCCGGCCGTCGGGGTAGGCGCTGCTCACGGAGTGGGCGACGCGCAGGGCCAGGGCGGACTTTCCCGTGCCGGAGGGGCCGTGGAAGAGGACCACCCTTGCCCCGACGGTCTCCCCGGCCCGGGTGCGCAGGGCTCGGTGCGCCTGTTCCCGCTCCGACCGGCGGCCGACGAACACCGCTGATTCTCGGGGGAGCTGGCGCGGGGCGGCGGTGGCCCTCGCGGCCGGCCGGGCGGTCGTGTGGGCGGGTGACAGCGAGGGGGCGCGGCGCAGGACGGCTTGGTGGGTCTCGAGGAGTTCCGGGCCCGGGTCCATGCCGAGTTCGCGGCGTAGCACGCCCCGGGCGTCGGTGAACGCGGTCAGCGCGGCGGCCGCGTCGCCGCTGCGGTAGAGAGAGACCATCAGCTGGCTTCTCAGCCGCTCGCGCAGCGGATGTCTCCGGATGATCCGGCGCAGCGGTTCGATCAGCGACGCTCCCTCGCCGAGGGCGAGTTCGGCGGCGATGTGGTTCTCGAAGGCGTTGACCAGGTTCTCGCCGAGTTCCACGGCGATGCCCCGGAGGACGGGACCCTGGGGCACGTCCTCCAGGGGGTCCGCCTGCCAGAGGGTGAGCGCGCTGCGGTAGGCCTGGGACGCTTCGGTCATGTCCTGGCGTGCCGCGGCGCGCCGGCCCTTCTCGGAGAGGGCTTCGAAGCGGGCGGAATCGAGTTCGTGGTCGGCGATGTCGAGGGTGTAGCCGCCACGCCCCGTGGTGAGCCGTATGCGCTCCGGGCGGTCCAGCGGCCTCAGCAGGCGCCGGAGTTGCATGATGTACGTCCGCAGATTGGGCACCGCCGACCGGGGAGGTGCGCTGCCCCAGACCTCTTCGGTCAGTGTGCGCACCGGCACGACTCTTCCCCGGTGCGCGATGAGCATCGCGAGGACGGTTCGCTGCTTGTCGGCGGGGACGTGGATCGGGTGGCCGTCCCGCGTGATCCTCAGGGGCCCCAGGAGCCCGAAGCGGACCGCGGGGGTCTGCGGACATGGGCCCAGGTCGTCGCTCACAGCGCGGGACCGCCCAGTCTGCGGGTCGCCACGCCGAGTATCCGGTCCGCGGAGAAGAGGCCTCGGTGCCGGGAGTCGATGCTGTCGGGGTTGTCGCCGAACACCACGAGGGTGCCTGCGGGGACCTCCGTCAGTCCGTCCGCGTCCGGAATGCCGGCCGGGACGGGGTCACCCGGGACGGCGGCGGCGCGTTTGATGTTCCAGGCGGATCCGTCGAGGGATTCGTAGCGGTCCTGCGTCTGCGGAGGAAGCAGGACGACAATGTCGCCCGAGCGGATCCGGTCTATTGCCCGGCGTTTCACCACGACCTGGTCCCCGGGCGAGAGAGTGGGTTCCATGCTGGTTCCCTCGATCGTCACCACGGTGAACCGTCTGCGCAATTGAAGTGCGGCCAAAAGGCACGCCGCGACCGCCGAGGCGATTCCGCCCACCACCCAAAAAGCCTGCATCTGCCCACCCCGTCAGCGTTTCGGACCGCATGATCTTGCATGGGGTCCGGGGGCTTGTCAATGGAAATTCAGGGGCGGCCGGAAAGGTGCGGTATCCGGAATCCCGTTCTCCGGGTCGGCTGCTCCGGTGCAGGTGCGGACGGTGTCGCCCGCGGTTATATCCAGAATGTACAGGATTCGATATTCGGTGCTGCTAGCTTCTGTCTGATTCGTCGCATCTGCATTTCCGCTGATAAGGAGACGCTGTGATCGGAATGATGAGTTCGGTCGGGGACAAAATTCTGGGCAGGCTCGTGCCCCGGACGGTGGCCAAGGCGGACACCACGTTCGAGAAGATCTGCTACTGCAAGAAGAGCCAGGGCTTCTACTACCGGCAGATCTGCCATGTGGTCGGCGGTTACACCTCCTGCGGGACGTGCTACCTCAGCTCCCCCTGCCTGCCCTCCTGAATCACCCCCTGTGCTGCGAACGGCCTGCCGACGTCGGTCGGCAGGCCGTTTTGTGTGCTGGTGGCGGGGTCAGCCCGCTTCGGGCTCGGGGGCGTCGCGGAGCAGGCAGGTGAGGCGTGCGGTGCAGACCCGCTTGTCCTGGTCGTCGGTGATGACGATCTCGTACGTGGCGGTGGAGCGGCCCCGGTGTACGGGGGTGGCGACGCCGGTGACGAGGCCGTTGCGGACGCCCCGGTGGTGGGTGCAGTTGAGGTCGACGCCGACGGCGATCTTGTTCGCGCCGCCGTGGAGCATGGAGCCGATGGAGCCGAGGGTCTCGGCGAGGACGGCGGAGGCGCCGCCGTGCAGGAGGCCGTAGGGCTGGGTGTTGCCCTCGACGGGCATGGTGCCGACGACGCGGTCGGCGGCGGCCTCGACGATGGTGACGCCCATGCGCTCGCCGAGGTGGCCGGCGGAGAAGAGGGCGGGCAGGTCGATGCCGAGTGCCGCGTACTCGTCGATGACTTCCTGCGGGAAGAGGGGTGCGGTGTGCTCGCCCATGGATCCTGCTCCGTTCGTCTGCTGCGCTGGTTCGTTGCTGTCTGCACTGTTCTTATCAGACGGCTGAGCGCACGCTTAGGGGGTGGCGGTTCTCAGTCGCTGCCGGGGGGGGGTTCCTCGAAGCGGACGACGACGGACTTGCTGGCCGGGGTGTTGCTGGTGTCGGCCGTGGAGTCGAGGGGGACCAGGACGTTGGTCTCCGGGTAGTAGGCGGCGGCGCAGCCCCGGGCGGTGGGGTAGTGGACGATGCGGAAGCCTTCCGCGCGGCGTTCCACGCCGTCCTTCCACTCGCTGACGAGGTCGGTGTACGCGCCGTCGGTGAGGCCGAGGGCGGTGGCGTCCTCGGGGTTGACCATGACGATGCGGCGGCCGCCCCTGATGCCCCGGTAGCGGTCGTCGAGGCCGTAGATGGTGGTGTTGTACTGGTCGTGGGAGCGCAGGGTCTGCAACAGGAGCCTGCCGTCGGGAAGTTCGGGGTATTCCACGGGGGCGGCGGTGAAGTTGGCGCGGCCGGTGGCGGTGGGGAAGCGGCGCTCGTCGCGGGGGGCGTGCGGGAGGGAGAAGCCGCCGGGGTGGGCGGCGATGCGGATGTTGAAGTCCTGGAAGCCGGGGACCACGCGGGAGATGCGGTCGCGGATGGTGGCGTAGTCCCGCTCGAAGGTCTCCCACGGGGTACGGGAGCCGGCGCCGAGGACCGCGCGGGCGAGGCGGGCGACGATGGCCGGCTCGGAGAGCAGGTGGGGGCTCGCGGGGGTGAGGTTGCCGCGGGAGGCGTGGACCAGGCCCATGGAGTCCTCGACGGTGACGAACTGCTTGCCGCCCGCCTGTACGTCCTTGTCGGTGCGGCCCAGCGTCGGCAGGATCAGGGCGCGGGTCCCGGTGACGGCGTGGGAGCGGTTGAGCTTGGTCGAGACGTGCACGGTGAGGCGGGCGCGCCGCATCGCGGCCTCGGTGACGGTGGTGTCGGGGGTGGCCGCGACGAAGTTGCCGCCCATCGCGAAGAAGACCTTCGCCTCGCCGTCGCGGAGCGCCTGGATGGAGCGCACCACGTCCATGCCGTGGTGGCGCGGCGAGGTGATGCCGAACTCCTTGTCGAGGGCGTCGAGGAAGGCCGGTGCGGGCCGTTCGAAGATGCCCATGGTGCGGTCGCCCTGGACGTTGGAGTGGCCGCGCACCGGGCAGACCCCGGCACCGGGGCGGCCGATGTTTCCGCGCAGCAGAAGGAAGTTGACGACTTCGCGGATGGTGGGCACGGAGTGCTTGTGCTGGGTGAGGCCCATGGCCCAGCAGACGATGGTGCGCTTCGAGGCGAGGACGAGGGTGAGGGCCTGCTCGATCTCGGCGCGGGTGAGTCCGGTGGCCCTCAGCGTCTCGTCCCAGTCGGCCGCTTCGGCGGCCTTGGTGAACTCCTCGTAGCCGTGGGTGTGTTCGCTGACGAACGCGGTGTCGACGGCTCCCTCGGTGGCGAGGATCAGCTTGTTGAGGAGGCGGAAGAGGGCCTGGTCGCCGCCGATGCGGATCTGGAGGAAGAGGTCGTTGAGCGGGGTGCCCTTGATCATGCCGTGCGGGGTCTGGGGGTTCTTGAACCGCTCCAGGCCCGCCTCGGGCAGCGGGTTCACCGAGATGATCTTCGCTCCGGACTGCTTGGCCTTCTCCAGGGCGGAGAGCATCCGGGGGTGGTTGGTGCCGGGGTTCTGGCCGGCGACGATGATCAGGTCGGCCTGGTGGAGGTCCTCCAGCGAGACGCTGCCCTTGCCGACGCCGATGGTCTCGGTGAGCGCCGAGCCGGACGACTCGTGGCACATGTTGGAGCAGTCCGGCAGGTTGTTGGTGCCGAACTCGCGGGCGAAGAGCTGGAGGAGGAACGCCGCCTCGTTGCTGGTGCGGCCCGACGTGTAGAAGAGGGCCTCGTCGGGGGAGCCGAGCGCGGTCAGCTCCTCGGCGATGATCGCGAACGCCCGGTCCCAGGTGATCGCCTCGTAGCGGTCGGCGCCCTCGGGGAGGTACACCGGGTGGGTGATCCTGCCCTGCTGGCCCAGCCAGTAGCCGCTGCGCTCCGCGAGGTCGGCGACCGGGTGCGCGGCGAAGAAGTCGGGGGTGACGCGGCGCAGGGTCGCCTCTTCGGCCACCGCCTTGGCGCCGTTCTCGCAGAACTCGGCGGTGTGCCGCTTGTCGCCCTCGGGCCAGGCGCAGCCGGGGCAGTCGAAGCCGTCCTTCTGGTTGACCTTGAGGAGGGTCTGCGCCGTGCGGCGCACCCCCATCTGCTGCCTCGCGATGCGCAGGGAGTGGGCGACGGCGGGCAGCCCGGCGGCGGCGTGCGGGGCCGCTTCGACCTGCGGGGCGTCCTGGACCGGGTCACCGGTCGGCGGCTTGGTGGCCATGATGCTGCTCCCCTTCGAGCGCTCGTCCACGTGGCGACGTACTCATGTTCATGTCCTCGCCATCGATCCTGTCACGGCCCCGCGGAAGTCGTGCCGGTCCGGATTGTCAGTGGTCCGTGGCAGGATCGGGGGCGTGGCTGAGACGGCATCGAAGAAGACGGCAGACAACCGACCGCGCCTGCTCCTCATGGACGGGCACTCCCTGGCGTACCGGGCGTTCTTCGCCCTGCCCGCGGAGAATTTCACGACGGCGGTGGGGCAGCCGACGAACGCCGTGTACGGCTTCATGTCGATGCTGGCGAACACCCTGCGTGACGAGGCGCCCACGCACTTCGCGGTCGCGTTCGACGTGTCCCGCAAGACCTGGCGGGCGCAGGAGTTCCCGGAGTACAAGGCGAACCGTTCCAAGACCCCCGACGAGTTCAAGGGGCAGGTCGAGCTGATCGGCGAGCTGCTGGACGCGATGCACGCGGACCGGTTCGCGGTGGACGGGTTCGAGGCGGACGACGTCATCGCGACGCTGGCGACCCAGGCCGAGGCGGCCGGGTTCGAGGTGCTGATCGTCACCGGCGACCGGGACTCCTTCCAGCTGATCACGGACAATGTGACCGTGCTGTACCCGACCAAGGGGGTCTCCGAGCTGACCCGGTTCACCCCGGAGAAGGTCGTCGAGAAGTACGGGCTCACCCCGCAGCAGTATCCGGACTTCGCCGCGCTGCGCGGCGACCCGTCGGACAACCTCCCGGGCATCCCCGGCGTCGGAGAGAAGACGGCCGCGAAGTGGATCAACCAGTTCGGTTCGTTCGCCGAGCTCGTCGAGCGGGCCGAGGAGGTCAAGGGCAAGGCCGGGCAGAATTTCCGCGACCACCTGGACGCGGTGAAGATGAACCGCGTGCTGACCGAGATGGTCCGGGACGTGGAGCTCCCGAAGACCCCGGCCGAGCTGGAGCGCGCCCCCTACGACCGCACGGCGGTCACCGGCGTCCTGGACATACTGGAGATCCGCAACCCGAGCCTGCGCGAGCGCCTCCTCGCCGTCGACCCGGGGGCGGCCGAGGCCGAGCCGCCCGCGCCCGCCGCCGGGATCGAGCTGGACGGGGCCGTGCTCGGCTCCGGCGAGGTCGCCCCCTGGCTGGAGGCGCACGGCGCGCGGCCGCTCGGCGTCATGACCGTCGACACCTGGTCGCTGGGGGCCGGCACGGTCACCGAGATCGCGCTCGCCGCCGCCGACGGGGCCGCCGCCTGGCTGGACCCGACGCAGCTGGACGAGGCCGACGGGCGGGCGTTCGCCGCCTGGGCCGCGGACCCGGCGCGCCCCAAGGTCCTGCACAACGCGAAGAACGTCATGCGGGTCTTCCCCGAGATGGGCTGGCAGCTCGAAGGCGTCACCATGGACACCGCGCTCGCCGCGTATCTGGTGAAGCCGGGCCGCCGCTCCTTCGCCCTGGACGCGCTGGCCGTGGAGTATCTGGGCCGCGAGCTGGCCCCGGCCGCCGCCGCCGACGGGCAGCTGGCCTTCGGCGCGGACGACCGGGCCGAGCAGGACGCGCTGATGGCCCAGGCCCGCGCCGTGCTCGACCTGGGCGACGCGTTCACCACCCGGCTGAAGGAGGTCGGCGCGGCGGAGCTGCTGCACGACATGGAGCTGCCGACCTCGATCCTCCTGGCCCGCCTGGAGCGGCACGGCATCGCCGCGGACCGGGCCCATCTGGAGTCCATGGAGCAGCAGTTCGCCGGGACCGTGCAGCAGGCGGTGAAGGAGGCGCACGCGGCGGTGGGCCGCGAGTTCAACCTCGGATCGCCCAAGCAGCTCCAGGAGATCCTCTTCAACGAGCTGGGTCTGCCGAAGACGAAGAAGACCAAGACGGGATACACCACGGACGCGGACGCGCTGGCCTGGCTGGCCGCGCAGACCGAGCACGAGCTGCCGGTCCTGATGCTGCGCCACCGCGAGCAGGCCAAGCTGCGGGTCACCGTCGAGGGTCTGATCAAGACGATCGCCGCCGACGGCCGGATCCACACCACGTTCAACCAGACGGTCGCGGCGACAGGCCGGCTCTCCTCCACCGACCCGAACCTGCAGAACATCCCCGTCCGCACCGACGAGGGCCGGGCGATCCGCCGGGGCTTCGTCGTCGGCGAGGGCTTCGAGACGCTGATGACGGCGGACTACAGCCAGATCGAGCTGCGCGTGATGGCGCACCTCTCCGAGGACGCCGGTCTCATCGAGGCGTTCACCTCCGGCGAGGACCTGCACACCACGGTCGCCTCGCAGGTCTTCGGCGTCGGGAAGGACGCGGTCGACGCGGAGATGCGCCGCAAGATCAAGGCCATGTCCTACGGCCTGGCCTACGGTCTCTCCGCCTTCGGCCTCTCCCAGCAGCTGAACATCGACCCGGCCGAGGCCCGGGTGCTGATGGACACCTACTTCGAGCGGTTCGGCGGGGTACGGGACTATCTCCACCGGGTCGTCGAGGAGGCCAGGGCCACCGGCTACACCGAGACGATCCTCGGTCGCCGCCGCTATCTCCCCGACCTCAACAGCGACAACCGCCAGCGTCGTGAGGCAGCCGAGCGCATGGCGCTCAACGCCCCGATCCAGGGCACTGCCGCGGACATCGTGAAGGTCGCGATGCTGCGCGTGGACAAGGCGCTGACCGAGGCCGGGCTGACCTCCCGGATGCTGCTCCAGGTCCACGACGAAATCGTCCTGGAGATCGCGAAGGGCGAGCGGAAGCGGGTGGAGGAGATCCTGCGCCACGAGATGGCCCACGCCGTCGAGCTGCGCGCCCCGCTCGACGTCTCCGTCGGCGTCGGCAAGGACTGGGAGTCCGCCGCGCACTGAGCCACGGACAGAGGGGCGGGCCCGGAACCATGGTTCCGGGCCCGCCCCGTCAGCCGCGCCGCTACCCCCGGCCGGCCGGCGCCTGTGTCCGGGGCTCCTCCGCTACGGACACGGGTCGGCCACGTTCCCGCGTCCCCCGCCGCAGCAGCATCCACACCCCGTACAGCAGCAGTCCGGCCGCCAGCCCCGCGCCCGCCCCGAAGCAGGCCGTCGGGATGATGTCGAGCGGGCTCTCCACCCGGCCGAAGTGCGCGTACCAGCGGGCGCACCGGTGGACGACACCGGCCAGTACGCACACGGCCAGCAGACCGAGCGCCCCCCACCGCTCGCGGCGGCCGAGCACCGGCACCTCCACGGGCGCCGGGAGGCCCGCGGTCCGCCGCAGCCCGGTGGCGACGAACCAGCCGATGACCACGAGGGCCAGCGCCGAACTGCCGTACTGCACGAACTGGAACACCGGGAAGCCGCCGACGCTCCGGTTCAGGAACGGCAGCAGCTCCGTGCCCCACCGGCTGTGATGGGTGAACGCGTCCCACACCACATGCGTGGCCGCGCCCAGCGCCCCCGAGGCGGCGAACCACAGCCAGGCGGACGGACCGAACGAGGCCCGCGTCCACCGCCGCCCCCGGACGAAGGCGTGCACGCGGCCCCGTACCCGTACCGGCAGCAGCGCCACCAGCGGCTCCCGCAGCAGCGTCCACACCGCGACCAGCACGGCGGCGATGACCACGTTCACCGTGACGATCCCGGCGAACGTGTGCGTGAACGCCCCGAACTCCATGGCCCCGGGGACCACCGTGTCCGCGAAGTAGGTGATGTCGGGCGCGAACGAACCGGCGACCAGAGCCGAGGGGAAGAGCGGCCACCGGGCGGTCCCGTTCCGGCGGATCGCCGGGAGAACGGCGGCGGCATGACTGAGCGTGAACGGCATGGCGGCAAGTATGCGGGACCGCCGGGGCACCCTTCCGGGGCCCGCCGGACAACGTGCGCCACAACGTGCGCAGGCGAACGTGAAAAAACAGTAAGAAGCGGTCAGCCCTCGGTGCCTGGGCGACACAAGGTGCCGTAGGGTCGCTGGAGTCGTAGCGCTGGGGAGCGCGAGCAGCCTTCGAGGGGAGGGACCGGAACGTATGGCAGCGCACATGCGCCGACGTCTGCGCAAGGGAGCCACGACCACCGCGGTGGCGGCGGCCGCCGTGGCGGCCCTCGCGGCCTCACAGGCGCCCGCGGCGACCCTGGCCGACGGATCCGCGGGCAGCGGCGACCCGACGGCGGCGGGCGAGGACACCGCGAGCGGCGAGACCGACGGCGCCGCCACCGGCAACTCGCCCTACTACACGGACCTTCCGCCCCTGGTCACACCCGACCGGCCCGGTTCGTCCAGCGGCCTTCCGGCGGCCGGCAGCGCGGAAGCGGGCATTCCCGCCTCGATCCTGGCCGCGTACAAGCAGGCCGAGCGGACCGTCGCGACCACCGACCCCTCCTGCCGACTGCCCTGGCAACTCCTCGCCGCGATCGGCAAGGTCGAATCCGGCCAGGCCCGTGGCGGCCGCGTCGACGCCAACGGCACCACCACCTCCCCGATCCTCGGCCCGGCCCTCAACGGCCAGGGCTTCGCGCTGATCAAGGACACCGACGGCGGGGCGTACGACGGCGACTCGGTCCACGACCGCGCGGTCGGCCCGATGCAGTTCATCCCTTCGACCTGGGCCTCCTGGGGCCAGGACGCCAACGGCGACGGCCGCAAGGACCCCAACAACATCTACGACGCGGCGCTCGCCGCCGGCCGCTACCTCTGCGCCAACGACCGCGATCTGGCCCTCGCAGCCGACCTGGACAAGGCCGTGCTGAGCTACAACCGGTCGACGGAGTACCTGCGCACGGTCCGCTCCTGGTACTCCTACTACCAGCGCGGTACGCACGAGATCCCCGACGGCACCGGCACGCTCCCCTCCACGCCGAGCACCCCCTCCCCGAGCCCGCGTCCGGGCACCGGCTCCGTCCCCAGTGCCACCCCGAGTCCGAAGCCCTCCCCGTCCAAGCCCGGCGGCAAGCCGAGCCCGGACCCCACGAAGCCCGGTGGCGGCGGCTCCACCAGCCCGACGCCGAAGCCGCCGACCCCGACGCCGACCCCGACCCCGACGCCGCCGTCCGAGACCTTCGGCTCCCTGGAGAACGCGGGCACCGGCCCGCTGCGCGCCACCGCGGGCCGGACGTTCGACGAGCGGGTCTCCGTCCGCGCCCGCAACGCGCTCGGCGCCCCGCTCGCCAAGGTGCCCGTCACCTTCACCGTCACCGGCGACACCGGCACCGTCTTCGCCGGCGGCAAGAGGAGCGTCACGGTACGGACCGGGGCCGACGGCACCGCCACCGCGCCGGAGCTCCAGGCCGGCGAGAAGGCCGGGGAGTTCACCGTGACCGCCGTCGCGGGCACCGGCCGGCCGCGCACCCTGACGTACGCGGCGACCGTCACCGCCCGCCAGGCCGACGCGATCGCCCGGACCGACGAGAAGGCGCTCGTCGCCGCCCCCGGTGAGAAGTTCGCGGACGCCGTCACCGTCAAGGCCACCTACAAGGACGCCGCCGCGGCCGGAGTGGCCGTCACCGCCACCATGGTCAAGGACCGCCTGGGCGTCATCGACAACGACAAGGGCCCGTACTTCAAGGACGCGGACGGCAAGCCGCTCCGCACCCTCACCGGCCTGACGACGGACGACGAGGGGCAGCTCCGGCTCCCGGAGATCTTCGCCGACGACAACGAGGGCACGTTCCTCCTGCGCCTCACCACCGAGGGCGGCGCCTCGATCGTCGTCGAACTCACCGTCGAGGCCGCGGAGGAGACAGCTCCGGAAGAGCCGGCCGAGACCCCCGATGCGACGGAGACCCCCGCGGCCACCAAGCCCTGACCCCCGGCTCTCCCCGCAGCGCGACGCACAGCCCCTCGGCCACCCGGCCGAGGGGCTGCCGCTCTGTTCTCATCTCGCGCCCCGGTTGCTACGGTGTCCCACCCCTGACGGCCCATCAGTTCGCCGTCGCCGGACCACCGCCCGGGAGGCCGAGCATGCGTGCCCTCGTCGCCGCCGCCATCGGACGGGCCGCCGCCCTCGCGCTCGTGCACCATGCGCCGCCGAGCCGGTCTCGTCCTCCTGGCCTTCGCCGTGTTCTTCGCCGCCCTGTCACCGCTGCTGCGCTGGTGCGCCTTCCCCCGTCTGGCCAAGGTCCCGCCTAGCCAGTACCAGGAAGTCGTCCAGGGCATCGAGTTCAAGTGGCCCTTCCTGACCGAGAAACGGGACTACGAGTACGTCGACGCCCAGACCCGCACCACCGCCCCCATCCACTACAGGGGCACCCGCGCCTTCCGGGGCCTGGAGGTCTACCACTTCGAGCAGACCATCCCGTGGAGCGAGGTCGCCATGCCGAAGAGGATGCCCATCGAGGGCATCACCGCCGAACAGATCGCGCGGACCGGTATGACCCGCTGGTACCGTCAACGGCGAGGGATCCACCGCGAAGAGCTGCGCGACGCCGAGAAGATGGGCATGTCCGAGGACACCGGCACCGCGTTCTCCGGCCATGTGAAGATGCGTGAGGACTACGTCGCCGACACCGTCGACCTGGTGAAGTCCCAGCGCGTCCTGGTCCTCCTCCTCACCTCGTACCTGCCCTGGGGCTTCCTGGGCCTCGGCACCGGACTGGCCGCGCCGGCCCTGTGGCTGGAGGTCCGCTCGCGGCGGCCGCGGAGCGCTACGAACGCTTGAGCCGCGCCGTGGTGTACCGCGTCGCCGGTACGGTCGCGGGGTCCTCCGGCCATGGATGCTTCGGGTAGCGGCCGCGCAGCTCCGCCCGCACCGCCCGGTAGCCCTCCCGCCAGAACGACGCCAGGTCGGCGGTGACGGCCGCGGGGCGCCCGGCGGGGGAGAGCAGATGCACCAGGACCGGCACCCCGGCCACCCGGGGCGTCTCGGCCAGCCCGAACAACTCCTGGAGCTTCACCGCCAGTACGGGCTGCTCGCCGTCGTACTCCACCCGGATCCGGGACCCGCTCGGCACCTCGATCCGCTCCGGCGCCAGCTCATCCAGCCGGGCCGCCTCACCCGTCGCCCACGGCAGCAGCCGCCGCAACGCCTGGCCCGCGTCGATCCGGCCCAGATCGGAGCGCCGGCGGGCCCGCGACAGCTCGGGCTCCAGCCACGCGTCCGGGGCCGCCAGCAACGCCCCGTCCGACACATCCGGCCACGGCGCCCCCAGCACCCGGTGCAGGAACGCCAGGCGCGACCGCAGCTGCTCGGTCTCCCGGCTCCAGCGCAGCAGCCCGAGCCCCTCGAGCCGCAACCCCTCCACCAGGGCCCCGCGCACCAGCTCCGGATCGGGCTGCTTCAACGGCCGTACCGCCAGTTCCACCGCCCCAGCCGGTCCACCGACCGGGCCACCACCTCGCCGTCCACCCAGCGGACCTCCTCGCCCCGCACCCGCAGATGCCCGGCGGCCGCCAGCGCGGTGTCCTCGTCGAGCACCGCCGCCAGCCGCACCCGGGCCGACGCCGCGTGGGCGGGCCGGTCCGCGACCGCCACGGCCAGCCAGGGCGAGCGGCGCAGCGGCGACCCCTCCCGCAGCTCCGCGCCCGTGCCCGACGCCATCAGGAACGCCCCGTCGCCCCGGGCCCGCGCCACCCGCTCGGGGAACGCCAGAGCGGCGACGAGCCCGATGACGGCGTCGTCGGAGCGCCCCTCGCCGGAGCCGGAGCCGGAGCCGGAGCCCGCCCCCTCCACCTGGCCCGACAGCCGCCGCACCTCCTGCTTCCACCGTCCCGCGTACCCGTCCTGGCCCCGGCGGGCCGTCCGCAGCGCCGCCGCCAGATCGTCCCCGTACTCCCTCGGCGGCTCCTCGCTCAGCAGCGCCACCACCTCCGCGGCCCGCCGCGCCCCGGCCTCCCGGGCTCCGTCCAGCAGCGCCCGCGCCAGCCGCGGGTGCAGCCCGAGCCGGGACATCCGTACGCCGCGCCCGGTGACCCGGCCGCCGCCGTCCACCGCGCCGATCGCGCCCAGCACCTCCCGGGCCGCGCCCATCGCCCCGGCCGGCGGCGGGTCCAGCAGGGCGAGCGAGGAGGCGTCCGGATCGCCCCAGCACGCCGCCTGGAGCGCGAACGCCGCGAGGTCGGCCACCTTGATCTCCGGGGCCGGGAAGCGCGCGAGCCCCCCGTCCTCGGCCTGGTCCCAGCACCGGTACACCGTCCCCGGGGCCTCCCGGCCCGCCCGCCCGGCGCGCTGCCGCCCGGCCGCCTGGGAGGCGCGTACGGTCGTCAGCGCGCTCAGCCCCGGGCATGGTCGGTACGGGGCTCCCGGGCGAGCCCCGAGTCGACGACGACCCGGACGCCGGGCACCGTGAGCGACGACTCCGCCACCGAGGTCGCCAGCACCACCCGCCGTACGCCGGACGACCCGGCCAGCGCCGCGTCCTGCACGGCGGCCGGAGCCCGCCCGTGCACCTGGAGCACCTCCGCGTCCACCCCGGCGAGCTGCCCCGCCACCCGGCCGATCTCGCCGACGCCGGGCAGGAAACAGAGCACGTCCCCCTCCCGCTCCGCCAGCGCCCGCCGCACGGTCGCCGCCACATGCGTCAGCAGCGCCGGATCGACCCTTCCCCAAGCTCTCGGCTGCGCTCGACCAGGGGAGGCCCCACCCCCGTGCGGAGGCTTCACCGGCCGCGGGGGCGGCGCCCAGAGGACCTCCACCGGGTACGAGACGCCCTCGGCCTCGATCACCGGGGCGTCGCCCAGCAGCCGCGCCCAGCCCTCCGCGTCCGTCGTCGCGGACGCCGCCACCAGCCGCAGATCGGGCCGGATCGTCTCCCGCACGTCCAGGAGGAAGGCCGCCACCGTGTCCGCGTCCAGGTGCCGCTCGTGGCACTCGTCGATGATCACCGCATCGACCCCGGACAGCTCCTGGTCGCGCTGGAGCCGCTGGAGCAGCACCCCGGTGGTCACGACCTCCACCACCGTCCCCCGCCCCACCACGCGCTCACCGCGCACCGTGAAGCCGACCCGTTCGCCCGGCCGCTCGCCCAGCAGCCAGGCCATCCGCCGCGCGGCTGCCCGCGCGGCGATCCGGCGCGGCTCGGCGACCAGGACCCGGCGCACCGGGCCCTCCCCGGTCAGCCCGGCCAGGGCCAGCGGGACAAGCGTGGTCTTGCCGGTTCCGGGCGGGGCGCACAGCACGGCGACGCCCCGGTCGTCGAGCGCGTGCCGGAGGGCGGGCACGGCGGTGCGGACGGGCAGGCGGTCCAGGGCTTCGGTGCGGATCACGGTCCCAGTGTCGTACGCGGTCGTCCCTCGGAGAGACGTCAGTCCCGCTCGCACACGAAGATCGCCGTTCCCGGGATCAGGTTGCCCCGCAGCGGGGACCAGCCGCCCCACTCCCGGTGGTTCCAGGCGGGCCATTCCGGTTCGATCAGGTCGACCAGCCGGAAGCCGCCCGCCACCACGTCACGGACCCGGTCACCGAGCGTGCGGTGGTGTTCCACATAGACGGCGTCACCGGCCTCGTCCTGCTCGACGTAGGGGACGCGGTCGAAGTAGGAGGCGGCGACGGAGAGCCCTTCGGGCCCGGGCTCGTCCGGGAACGCCCAGCGGATCGGGTGCGTCACGGAGAACACCCAGCGCCCGCCGGGCCGCAGTACCCGGTGGACCTCGCGGAAGACCCGCACGGGGTCGGCGACGAACGGCACCGCCCCGTACGCCGAGCAGGCCAGGTCGAAGGAGCCGTCCCGGAACGGCAGCCGGCCCGCGTCCGCCTCCACCAGGGGCAGGCCCTCGCCGATGCGCAGGGCGTGCTGGAGCTGGCGGTGGGAGAGGTCCAGCGCCACCGGGCGGGCGCCCTGGGCGGCGAGCCAGCGCGAGCACTGGGCGGCCCCGGCCCCGACCTCCAGGATGTCGAGGCCCTTGAGGGAGGCCGCGGGCCCCAGGAGACCCGCCTCGGCCTCGTCGAGCCCTTCCGGGCCCCAGACGAAGCGGTCGTCGCCCAGGAAGCCGCCGTGGTCGCTCTGGTACTCGTCGGCATTGCGGTCCCACCAGCCCCGGCTGGCCCGGCTGCTCTCGGCCTCGTCCGCCGCACGGCGCGTGGCCTCCGGCTCCGGAGACTCTGCGGGTTCTCCGGGTTCGGAGGAGTAGGTCCCGTGGATCTCTTGGCTCATCGTGCCCGTCGTTGTAGTTTGCCTTCACCCGCCGCGTGCGGTCCGTACCAGGGGGCGTACCCCCCGGGACGTGCGGACGCATCTCCGTGGCGCCGTGCCGTGGTGTTCTCGGGCCGATGTGGCCTCGGAGAACATGAGTTGCGCCGGGAATGGGGCGATGTGCCCCGGGTGTGCGCCTTCGCGCATTGACCCTGTCCGGCTGCCCCCGTATGCTACAAGTTGCGCTGCGAGCCTGCGCGCCTCAGACCTAGCAGGCCGCGCTCGCGTCTGTTGCATGTCCCCTCGGTTGTCGAGGCGTCTCTCCGGAAACGGATTGCGCGCTTTCCAGGCTGTCCGGCTTCTGCAGAGGCGATACGGGCTTTCGGCGTAGCAGTACCTACGACTCTCTGTCCGTACCGGAGCCCTTTCCCACATGACGAGCAGCACCGAGACCACCGCCACCACTCCGCAGGTTGCGGTCAACGACATCGGCGACGCGGACGCGTTCCTCGCGGCGATCGACGAGACGATCAAGTACTTCAACGACGGCGACATCGTTGACGGTGTCATCGTCAAGGTTGACCGGGACGAGGTTCTCCTCGACATCGGTTACAAGACCGAAGGTGTCATCCCGAGCCGCGAGCTCTCGATCAAGCACGACGTCGACCCCAACGAGGTCGTCAAGGTCGGCGACGAGATCGAGGCCCTGGTCCTTCAGAAGGAGGACAAGGAAGGCCGCCTGATCCTCTCGAAGAAGCGCGCTCAGTACGAGCGTGCCTGGGGCACCATCGAGAAGATCAAGGAAGAGGACGGCATCGTCACCGGTACCGTCATCGAGGTCGTCAAGGGTGGTCTCATCCTCGACATCGGCCTCCGCGGCTTCCTCCCGGCGTCGCTCGTCGAGATGCGTCGTGTCCGCGACCTCCAGCCCTACGTGGGCAAGGAGCTCGAGGCGAAGATCATCGAGCTGGACAAGAACCGCAACAACGTGGTCCTGTCCCGCCGTGCCTGGCTCGAGCAGACCCAGTCCGAGGTTCGCCAGACGTTCCTCACCACCCTGCAGAAGGGTCAGGTCCGCTCCGGCGTCGTCTCCTCGATCGTCAACTTCGGTGCCTTCGTGGACCTGGGTGGCGTCGACGGTCTCGTGCACGTCTCCGAGCTGTCCTGGAAGCACATCGACCACCCCTCCGAGGTTGTCGAGGTCGGCCAGGAAGTCACCGTCGAGGTCCTCGACGTCGACATGGACCGCGAGCGCGTCTCCCTGTCGCTCAAGGCGACGCAGGAAGACCCGTGGCAGCAGTTCGCCCGTACGCACCAGATCGGTCAGGTCGTCCCGGGTAAGGTCACCAAGCTCGTTCCGTTCGGTGCGTTCGTCCGCGTCGACGAGGGCATCGAGGGTCTGGTCCACATCTCCGAGCTGGCCGAGCGCCACGTGGAGATCCCGGAGCAGGTCGTCCAGGTCAACGACGAGATCTTCGTCAAGGTCATCGACATCGACCTCGAGCGTCGTCGCATCAGCCTCTCGCTGAAGCAGGCCAACGAGTCCTTCGGTGGCGACCCGGCCTCGGTCGAGTTCGACCCGACGCTGTACGGCATGGCCGCGTCGTACGACGACCAGGGCAACTACATCTACCCCGAGGGCTTCGACCCCGAGACCAACGACTGGCTCGAGGGCTTCGAGGCGCAGCGCGAGGTCTGGGAGACCCAGTACGCCGAGGCGCAGCAGCGCTTCGAGCAGCACCAGGCCCAGGTCATCAAGTCCCGCGAGGCCGACGAGGCCGCTGCGGCCGAGGGCGCTGCCGCCCCGGCCGGCGCTGCTCCGGCCGCCTCCGGCGGCAGCGGTGGCGGCGGTTCGTACTCCTCGGAGTCGGCGGACAACTCCGGCGCCCTGGCGTCGGACGAGGCCCTCGCCGCGCTGCGCGAGAAGCTCGCGGGCGGCCAGAGCTGACGCTCTGACCCCGGCGGCTCATCGGCTGCGGTAGCTGTAGAGAGCGGTGAGTGAGGCCCGTCCCCTTCGGGGGGCGGGCCTCACTCGCGTGTGCGGGCGGCTGGGGCTACGGCGTGACGGCGATGTTGGTCAGCCCCTTGCCGCCGGTGACGGTGTTGCTCGCGTGGACGGTGGTGGGGCAACTGGAGCTGTGGTTGGTCACGTTGATGGCGAGCTGTCTGTCGCCGGTGGCCCCGGTCAGGTTCGAGGAGTTGTTCCGGAAGACGGTGCCGCAGCCCCAGCCGCTCCGCTGCGTATGGGTCTCGTAGCCGTTGTTGGTGGTGCGCGACCCCTTGTTGCCCTCGACCAGCACGTTGTTGCCCTTCACATCGACCCAGGAGTCGTCGTAGTTGGCGCCGGTCAGGCCGTGGCCGTCGAAGGTGTTGCCGATGATCCGGGCGCCGGTCGTGCCTTCCTTGATGTCGATGGACTCGCCGCCGACGTCCGGCCCGATGGTGTTGTTCAGGATCTGCGCGTTGTCGCTCCGGTCGGAGAGATCGCCGGCCGAACCGACGTACACGCCCTCGCCCATGCCGCGCCCGTTCTGCCCGGTGTCGTAGATCCGGGAGTTCTTCAGGACCCCGTCCCGGCTGGACTTGCGGAAGTGGACGCCTTCCATGTCGAGGTCGTGCACGGTCACCGAGTCGATCACGACCCCGTTCGCCGTGTCGGCCATGATGCCCTTCTGCCCGCCCTTGATCGTGACCCCGTGGACCGTCCAGTACGAGGCGCCGTTCAGGTGCAGCCCGTAGCCGCCGCCCGCGGTCAGGACCGCCCTGCTGGAGCCGGTGAGCGTGATCCGCGCGCCGGAGGTGCCGGGCCGGGTGGCCTTGAAGTTGCCGGCGTACGTGCCGTCGGCGAGCCGGATCGTGTCGCCGGGGGAGACGGTGGTGAGCGCCGACTTGAGCTGGGCCGCGGTGCTCACCTCGATGACCGCGGCGTTCGCGGGCCCGGCGCCGGCCAGGGTGAGGCCACCGACCAGAGCGGCGGCGAGCGGGACGGTGAGGGGGGAGCGGGTGCGCATGGGGGGTGCCTTCCCGTCGGAAAGATCCAGATGTTCCCGTACCTGAATGAGGGATGCGTCTCTGAACGTGTTGCCCAGTGACGGTAGGGAGGGCGGCGAGGCGCGTCAAGGTCTGGACCAGGATCGGTGGGGGCGGTGCCGGAAGCGGTGAAGCGGCTTCGCACCACCGGCAACTGACGCGCCGTGACCCTCCCCGCCGGGGAAGGACCAGGACGCGGGGAATGCTCGTGACTCCGGTCGTGTTCTTGACTAGGAACACGAGGAGGAGCGGTAACCGTGCCTGATCCGCAGAGTTTGTACGAATGGGAGCCGAAGGGCCTGGCCGTCGTCGACATGGCGTTGGCGCAGGAGTCGGCCGGCCTGGTCATGCTCTACCACTTCGACGGCTACATCGACGCGGGTGAGACCGGCGAGCAGATCGTCGACGGCCTGCTGGAGACGCTGCCGCACCAGGTCGTCGCCCGCTTCGACCACGACCGGCTCGTCGACTACCGCGCGCGGCGCCCCCTGCTCACCTTCCGGCGCGACCGCTGGGCGTCCTTCGAGGCCCCCGCCCTGGAGGTCCGGGTCGTCCAGGACGCCACCGGAGCGCCCTTCCTGCTGCTGTCGGGCCCGGAGCCGGACGTGGAGTGGGAGCGGTTCGCCGCCGCCGTCGAGCAGATCGTCGAGCGCCTCGGCGTGCGGCTCGCGGTGAACTTCCACGGCATCCCCATGGGCGTCCCGCACACCCGCCCCGTCGGCATCACCCCGCACGGCAACCGCACCGACCTGATGCCCGGCCACCGCAGCCCCTTCGACGAGGCCCAGGTGCCCGGATCCGCCGAGGCCCTCGTGGAGTACCGGCTGATGGAGGCCGGCCACGACGTCCTCGGGGTCGCCGCCCACGTCCCGCACTACGTGGCCCGCTCCGCCTACCCGGACGCGGCGCTCACCGCCCTGGAGGCGATCACCGCCGCGACCGGTCTGGTGCTGCCCGCCCTCGCGCACTCCCTGCGCACCGAGGCGCACCGCACTCAGACGGAGATCGACCGGCAGATCGGCCAGGGCGACGAGGAGCTCGTCTCCCTCGTCGAGGGCCTTGAGCACCAGTACGACGCCGTCGCCGGCTCCGAGACGCGCGGCAACCTCGTCGCCGAGCCGGTCGACCTGCCGTCCGCCGACGAGATCGGCCGGGAGTTCGAGCGGTTCCTCGCCGAGCGGGAGGGCGAGGGCTGACCGTCCGGGACCGGCCCGTAGGCTGCGGCCCATGCTGAAAGTGGGCCTGACCGGCGGCATCGGCGCCGGCAAGAGCGAAGTGTCGCGGCTGCTCGTCTCGTACGGGGCCGTCCTCATCGACTCCGACCTGATCTCCCGCGAGGTCGTCGAGCCCGGCACGCCCGGACTCGCGGCCGTCGTCGAGGAGTTCGGGCCGGGCGTCCTGACCGCCGAAGGCACCCTGGACCGCCCGGCGCTCGGTGCGCTCGTCTTCGCCGACGACGAGCGGCGGGCCGCCCTCAACGCGATCGTCCATCCCCTGGTGGGCGCCCGCGCGGCCGAACTGGAACGGGCGGCCCCCGAGGACGCCGTCGTCGTCCACGACGTCCCCCTCCTCACCGAGAACGGGCTCGCCCCCTTCTACGACCTGGTCGTCGTCGTCGACGCCTCCGCCGAGACCCAGCTCGACCGGCTGGTGGCGCTGCGCGGGATGACGGAGGCCGACGCCCGTGCCAGGATGGCCGCCCAGGCCACCCGCGAGGAGCGCCGGGCCGTCGCCGACCTGATCGTGGACAACGACGGGCCGCGGGAGGCGTTGGAGACCCGGGTCCGCGAGGTCTGGGACGAACTGGTCCGCAGGGCCGCCGCCCGCTGAGCGCGGTCGGCGCAAGCGCTCCGGCGGCACAGCGCAGCCGCGGCGGACGTTGGACACGCGCGAGGAAGCGACGAAGGACCCGCGCGAGAGGATCGCGAGGAGAGGAAGGGACGCGACCGTGCCCGAGAGGAACCCGGAGACCGACGTCATCGACTTCCGTGCGGCCGAGCAACTGCTCGACGCCCGGGACCCCCGGGGCGCCGTCAAGCTCCTCGACTCGGTGATCGCCGCCCACCCGGAGAACACCGCCGCCCGGCTGCTACGGGCCCGCGCCTTCTTCGCCGCCGCCCAACTGCGCCCCGCCGAGCTGGAATTCGAGCTGGTGCTGGAGCGCGAGCCAGACAACGCGTTCGCCCACTTCGCCCTGGCCCGCACCTTCGAACGGTCCGGCAACCCGGAGCGGGCGACCCGGCACTTCCGCCTGGCGGCGGCGCTGGACCCGAAGCCGGAGTACCTGCGGGCGGCGAGGTTCGACGAGCGGGACCGACGGGGCGACGGTCCGCATTCCTGACGGGGCGACGGCCCGAATGCCTCGTGAGCAGCCCGCGCGGACTCCGTGCGGTCAGCCGGTCGCGAGGGCGGCCGATGTGTCGATCAGGGCGAGCTGACCGGGCCCGGCCCTGCGGGGCCGGGCCTCCGCCACGAAACGGGCCAGCTCGGCGCGGAGCGTGGCGGAGTCGATGCGTCTGATCGCGGGCAGGGTGGCGTCGACGATCCGGCACGCGTCGTCGAGGCGGTCGATGCCGGCCAGGGCTGTCGCCTGCCGCACCGCGAAGCGGGCCCTTGAGTTGCTGTCCGACAGAACGGCCGGTCCGCACGCGGACGCGAAAAGATCGGCGGCCGGGCCGAAGCGGCGCAGGCCGAGCAGGCAGGATGCTTCGAGAAGGTGGGAACTGCCTTCACCGATGCGCGGGCCCCAGTGCGGCGGACGGCCGTCGGTGTTCTCGGCGGCGTGGCTCCGGAACCGCTCCAACGCGTCCCGGCAGGCCCCGGCGTCACCACGGTGCGCATGGCCCAGAGCCGCGCGCCGTGCGGCGTGGGCGCGGATCACCGGGTCGGCCGCCGGGTGCCGGGCCGCCTGCTCCGCGAACCCGATCGCCGCACCGGAGTCGCCGCGGTGCTGGGCGATGAACGCCTTGCGGGTCAGGGCATACGCGGCCACCGTCTCGTCCCCGCCGTACGCACCCCAGCGGACCGCGAGACTCGTCCAGCGCAAGGCCTCCGCGGAATTTCCCGCCTCCTGCGCCATCCACCCCGTGTACTCGGCGAACCTCGACGCCAGCAACCAGATCTCGGCACGCTGCTCACCGACGGCGTGCTGACCGGTGTCCGTCAGGATGCGGATGATCGATTTGATCGAAGCGGTGACGAACCTCGGCCCGGTCGATCTGCCGATGCCCTTCAGCTCTCCCAGAACCCGCTCGTACCCGGAGATCACCGGGCCGGAGTCGACGATGCCGCCGTCCCGGGTGTCGCGGCGGCCGGACCCGGCCAGCTCGGCCAGCTCCCCGTCGGCGCCGAAGGCCGCGTCGCAGGCCGCCGCCACGGCGGGCGAAGGGTTGCGCAGCCCGCTCTCCAGATTGCAGATCTGCCCCTCGGACACGTTCGCCCGCCGGGCGACCTCACGCACACTCCAGCCGCGACGTGCCCGAAGCGTGGCGAGGACGACGCCGAAGTCGCCCGGCGGCAGAAGCGTGCCGCCGGATTCCCCCGTCGAGGCCGTCCACGCTGTGCGCTCCGCCGCATCCATACCCGCCAGCGTACGGAGACGTACGGCAGCTATTCAATCCTCGGTGAATAGCTGCCCGGGGATTGCCCCGCCCCTAGGGTGAGCACGATTACCGCAGTCAACTCCTGCTGAAGAGAGGGACATTGTGCCGCGCGTATTCCTCAGCTTTCGTAAACGGGATTCCCGGTGGATGCGGGAGCGCGTCTATCGCGCGCTGTCCGACCGCCTGGGGGCCGAGGAGATCTTCAAGTCGAGCGAGTCGATTCCGCCCGGTGCCGATTTCGCCGAGGTGCTGGTGAACCAGGCTGCCGAATGCAAGCTCATGTGCGTACTGATCGGGCCGGAGTGGCTCGACGCCCGGAACGAGGACGGTGTGCGGCTGCTGGACCGGGATCATGACTGGGTCCGTCTGGAGATCGCGACGGCTCTGCGGGCGGGAAACCGTGTGGTCCCGGTGCTCCTGGGGGACGCGACCATGCTGCCCGGCCCCTCGGAACTGCCGGTCGAGATCGCGGAGCTGGGACGCCTGCAGTGCCTCCGGGTCCCGGAGACCCATCTGCCGGACGGACTGGAGCAGTTGGGCGACCAGCTGGCGGCTCTCCTGACCGGTGCCGCCACCGGCCCCGGGCCGGGCGCGGCGCCGGCCGAGGAACCCGGCCCGCCCGCGACCATGACGGCCCATGTGTCCGGCGGCGGCAGCGCCTACCAGGCGGCCCGTGATCAGACGATCAACCTGGCGTGAGGGGCTGACGATGGAGGTTCCCGGAGCCGAGCAAAATCGTCGGATCGGACCGTACACGCTGCTCGGAAGCGGGCGCGCGGTCGACGGAGGCGAGATCTTCGCGGCCCGCACGGACGAGGGACTGCTGGTCACGGTCACGGTGGCGGGGCCCGAACCGGCCGCGAACCCGGAATTCCGGGACCGGTTACGAGCCGCCGTCGAGGCGGCACGGAGACGGTCCGGAACCTTCCTCGTCCCCGTGGTGGATGCCGACGCCGACGCCCCGGTTCCCTGGGTGGCGACCAGGTTCACCGCCGGGCTGCCGCTCCGGCGCGCGGTGGACCGGCACGGGGCCCTGGGAGAACCGGCTCTGCGCGTGCTCGCCGACGGCCTCGCCCGAGCGCTCGCCGTACTCCACGGGTCCGGAACGGTCCACGGTGGGGTGGATCCGGACGCGGTGCTGCTGACCATGGACGGCCCCCGCATCGGCGCCCTGGGGCTGGTGGGGGCCACCGCGAGTCCGCCGCCGTCGCCCACGGACGACATGTTCGACCTCGGATCGACCGTGCTGTACGCCGCTTCCGGAGGTGAGCAGGACACGGATGCCCTGCCCGCGTCGCTGCGCGAGGTCATCGGCGGCTGCCTGTACCCGGAACCGTCGGACCGCCCCACGGCCGAGCAGCTCGTCGACTACCTGGAGCATCAGGCGCTGCCCGCACCGGAAGGCGGTTGGCTGCCGCCGGCGGTGACCGCGGACATGGCGGCGGAGGCCGCGGCGGTCGGCTCCGCCCGTGCCGTCCAGGGCCCCGTTCCGCCACGGCCGGTCCGCACCCCCGGGACAGGTGTCAGCCGCCGGAACCTGATCATCTCGCTGGCCGGGGGTGCGGCGCTGCTCGGCGGCGGGGCGGCGGCACTCGCGTTCTCCGGCGATTCTGCCCCGCCCCCCGAGGGCCGGGCGGGCGGACTCGGGACCACCGCGCGGCCCACCCATCCGTCAGGCGTGCGCACCACGTCCGCCCCCTCCGCGTCTCCGTCATCGGCGGACGGGCCGGAACCGGTCCTGCTGGCCGGGCCCGACGCCGCCAAGGCCTGGTCACGGACCGGGAAGCGCGCCCCCACCTGTCTGGAAGCCTCCGACAAGGTGGTCATGGTGGTCACGGACAAGGCCACGTCGTTCATGGAGGCCGCGAGCGGAGACCGCGCGTTCGACGCGCTGAACACGAGGAACAGCTTCGGCGCGAACATGAGCACGTACCCCACGGCCTACGCGGACGGAGTGTTCTACCTGCTCTGCGACACACCGGGGCAGTTCGGCCTGCTGGCGGCGTTCGACGCCGCCGACGGGAAGGTGAAGTGGGCGGTCAACCTCGCCGCGAGCGATCCGGGCGGGCCCAAGATCGTGTCGAACTACGGCAGGCAGTACCTGGCGGCTTCGGGCGGCACCGTCTACGTATGCGGCGTGGTGCGCAAGTACGACGGGAAATTCTCCGTTCACGACCCGGTCACCGGCTACATCCGCGCGTTCGCCGCCACCAACGGGAAGAAGCTGTGGCAGGTCCAGGGCACGGACATCAACAACGTACTCGTGCCGCCCTCCGGTTCTCGTCTGCTGGCCGCCTCGGCCATCCCGGCGAAGCAGCCCGGCCGGGTCCAGATGATCGACGCCGCCAGGAAGGGCGCCCGCGGCTGGAAGGCGCCCCTCCGGTACCCCTCGTCCTACTACGCCACCGGCTGGCCGCTGACCGGCTACGCGGACGGGCACTTCCTCTTCGCCGGCGGCAAGGGCGACACGCTCTCCGTCGTCGACGCGGCCACCGGAACCGAGAAGTGGCATCAGCTCTTCGAGGCGAAGAACGGGGATCAGGTCCGGATAGGAACGCCGTTCGCGGGCCCGGACGGCCAGACCGTCTACGTACCGGTCGGCAGCGACCTGGTAGCCCTGGCCACGGCCGATGGCACACCCCGGTGGGTCGCGACAGTCGACGGCGCCAGCGACACGGGCGGCGCCAACCTGTTCACGGCGTCCCTCAGGCTGGGCGGCAGACACGCGCAGTGCTCGGCCGACACCGTCTTCGCCACGGACAGCGCCAAGACGTTGTGGGCCATCGACGCGGCCACCGGCAGGGCCAGATGGAAGTACAGCGACCCGAGCCAGCCCGACGTGGGCTTCCGGTGGACGGTGGGCGGCGACCGGGTGTTCATCGCCTCCCACCTGACCATGACCGCGATCGCGGCCGACGGGCGTTGAGAACGGCCGACGCGCGCTGAGGAACAGAGAGAGAAGAAGAGGACATGGACACGAGCGTGGAACTCGCCGCGCCGGCGACGACGGCCGCGGCCTGCCCGATCGACCTGCCGGCGACGGACGGCTGGGACGCGGTCACATCGTCGGTCCTGAACGCCACCTGGGGCGGACAGCCGTGACGGAGAACAACACCGGCGCCCCGCCGCCCCCCGCCAGGCCGCCCCGCTGGCAGCCGAAGGAGCAGAAGGCGAGCGCGACCGGCGGGGGCAGCGTCTACCAGGCGGGCCGGGACCTCCACGTCCGCCACGGCGACGAAGGCCGCAGAACCGTTCCCGGCCCGGGCGCCGACCGGGTCCCGTGCCCGTATCCGGGCCTGGCCCCGTTCGGCGCCGAGCACCGGCAGTGGTTCCACGGCCGCGAACGCATGGTCCACCTCGTGTGCGAGCGGATGGACGCCCGGATGCGGGAGGGCGGTCCACTGGTGCTGATCGGTCCTTCGGGGGCCGGCAAGTCGTCCCTGCTCGCGGCCGGGGTGCTGCCGGCCCTCGTCGAGGGCCGGCTTCCGGTGGCGGGTTCCAGCACCTGGCCCCGGCTGCTGCTCACCCCGACGGCCTCCCCGGCCCTGGCCGTGGCGGCCGCCGCCGGGCTCGACGCCGAGACCGCCCGGCGGACCGTGCCGAAGTGGCGGACCGACCCCGCACAGTGCGTGACCGAGCTGCGCGAGCTCACCGCAGCCGAGGAGACGGTGTCCACCGACCGGACCCGCTCCACAGGCCTGGTCGTCGTGGTCGACCAGTTCGAGGAGGTCTTCACGGCCTGCGGTGACGCGACCGAACGGGAATGGCTCATCGACGTGCTCGACCGTCTCGCCCGGCCCGAGGGCGGTGCGGTCGTGGTGCTGGGGGTACGCGCGGACTTCTACGCCGCGTGTACGGCTCATCCGCAGCTCCGGGCGGCGCTCCGGGCCGGACCGGTCCTGCTGGAGCCGATGACGCAGGCCGAACTCAAGGACGCGATCCGGCGCCCCGCCGCCGATGTCGGACTCGACGTCGAGGACGGCCTGGTCGAGGTACTGCTGGCCGACCTGGGCGCGGTGGACGGGCCGGCCGGTACGGGCAGCACGGGCCGGCTGCCCCTGCTCGCGCACGCGCTGCGCGCCACCTGGCAGCAGCGTCACGGCCACACACTCACCGTGGACGGCTACCGGGTGACCGGCGGTATCCAGGGCGCCATCGCCACCACGGCGAACCGGCTCTACGACACTCTGCCGCCGCCCTGTCACGAGGCCGCGCGGTGGGTGTTCCTGCGGCTCGTCATCGTCGGGCGGGACGCCGACGACAGCCGCCGCCGCGTCCGGAACGACGAACTGCTCCGTAACGCACCGGACTCGGAGGCCGCCGCCAGAGTCCTGGACGACTTCACCCGGGGCCGGTTGCTGACGCGGGACCAGGACACGGTCGTGATGACCCATGAGGTGCTCATCCGTGCCTGGCCCCGGCTGCGGGGCTGGATCGAGCACGACCGCAACGGGAACCTCGTACGCCAGGAGGTGGAGGAGGCGGCCGCGGCCTGGGAACAGTCCGGCCGGGAGGCCGCCGCGCTGTATCGCGGAAACCGGCTGGCGGCCGCCCTGGCCTGGTCGGAGACGCGCGGTACGGAACTCAGGGGCTCCGGACGGGCGTTCCTGGCGGCCGCCCACCGCCACCAGCGGCGTGGGCAGCACGTGCGGCGCGCGGCGGTCGCCACCATCACCGCCCTGGCCGTGGTCGCCTCGCTGGCCGCCGTCTTCGCCTTCCGGCAGGGGGCCGAGGCCAGGCAGGCCACCGACGAGGCCGTGGCGGCACGCGACCGGGCGATCAACGCCGCGGTCACCTCCGCGTCCGTACAGCTGGCGCCGACCGATCCCTCGCTGTCCGCCCAACTCGCGCTGACCTCCTACCGCATGGACCCGACGCCGGATGCGGCGTCCCGGCTCATCACGACCGCGAACACGCCCTTGGCCACCCGGCTCCCCGGCCCACCGGACTGGGTGCGAACCGTGGCCTACAGCCCCGACGGGCACATGCTGGCGGCCGGGAACCTCCACCAGAACCTCGTCCGGCTGTGGGACGTCTCCGATCCCGGACGCCCGGTCGCACTGGGCCGGCCCGTGCCGGTGGACCGTTCCGTGACGTCGATCCTGTCGCTCGCGTTCAGCCCGGACGGCCGGGTGCTGGCCATCGGCGGCCACACCAGCAACCACGGCGACGGCGGTTCCGGAGGATTCACCGAACTGTGGAGCCTGAGGAGCCCCAGCCACCCTGTCCTGCTCGGACGGTTGGAGAGCCCTGGCGTCCGGGGCTTCGACGCCGCGACGTCCGTCGAGTCGCTGGCGTTCAGCCCCGACGGCCGGACGCTGGCGGCCGGATGGCGTGCGGGCCTGGTCAGTCTGTGGGACGTCACCCGCCCCGACGCCGTCCGGCCCGTGGGGAAGCCGGTGAACCTCCGCTGTCCCGGTGTCTTCTCCCGTCGGATCGCCTTCAGCCCCGCCGGACACACCATGGCCGCGGCGTGCGACGACAAAGCCGGCACGATCGGCCTGTGGGACCTCACCGACCCGGCCCGCCCCGACCGCGGACGTACCGTGAGGGCCGGGAGCCCCGTGAACGCTCTCGCGTTCAGTCCCGACGGCCGGACCTTGGCCGCCGGGGCGAGGGACAGCTCGGTCCACCTGTGGAAAGGGGCCGACACCGACCGCCCGACCCGCCTGGGCAAGCCGTTGAAAGGCCCCGCCCAGCCCTTCCTGGCGGTGGCGTTCAGCCCCGACGGGAGCACCCTCGCGGCGGGCAGCGCCGACCACAGCATCCATCTGTGGAACGTCACCCATCCCAAGACCATCACCCTCCTGGGCCGGCCGCTGACCGGCCCGGGTTCCGCGGTCACCGACGTGGTGTTCAGCCCGGACAGCCGGACTCTCGCCGCCGGCAACACCGACGGCAACGTCGACCTGTGGAGTCTGCCGCCGACCCGGATCCCCGGCGCGGGAGGGAATGTGGCGTCCGTGGCGTTCAGCCCGGACGGACGCACCCTGGCCGCGGCCAACCAGAACGCGACCGTCTCCCTGTGGAACACCGCCGACCCGAACAACCCGGTTCCGCGCGGCGAGCCGCTCGCGGGCCGCGAGAAGCCGGTCAACGTGGTGGCGTTCAGCCCGGACGGACGCACCCTGGCCGCGGGCGACAGCGGTGGCAACGTCACCCTGTGGAACACCGCCGACCCCGGCCGCCCCGTTCGGCTGTCCGAACCCCTCACCGGCGCGGACGGGCTCATCCTCGCCGTCGCGTTCAGCCCCGACGGCAACACTCTGGCCGCTGCCGGGGACCACGAGAACGGCAAGATCGCCCTGTGGGACGTCAGCGACCCCACGCACCCCGTCTCCGCATCCGGCATTTTCGGCTCGGGCGGGGAGTCCGTTCTGTCCCTGGACTTCAGTCCCGACGGATCGGTCCTGGCGGCCGGCGGCGACGGAAGCAACGGCACCGTCGGACTGTGGAGCACCGAGCAGCCCGGCGCCCGCGTCGGGAAGAAGATCGAGCAGCCGACCGCCACCAGCACCTGGGTGGCGTTCAGTCCGGACGGCCGGACGCTCGCCACCGGGAACAGCCGCGGCGTCGTCACCCTCTGGGACTCCACCGACCCCCACCACCTCAAGAAGCGCAGGGGCGAGCCGTTGATCGTCCCCGGCGGCAGCCTGTGGTCCGTGGAGTTCAGCCCGGACGGAAAGACGCTCGCGGCGGGCGGCCACACCGACAACGGCACCATCCACCTGTGGAACGTCACCGATCCGGACGATCCCACCCCCATCGGACAGCCGCTGACCGTGGACACCGGATTCGTCGCCGTTCTGGCGTTCAGCCCCGACAGCCGCACCCTGGCGGCCACCACCGATGACGGCGTGGCCACACTGTGGGACCTCGATGTCGAGTCCTCCATCCGCCGCATCTGCGCCGCGAGTTCCGGCGCGCTGGGCAAGGAGGAGTGGAAACGGTACGTCGTCCTCCCGCCCTACGATCCGCCCTGTGCGAGGCCTTAGGGGATGCCGGGCCTTAGGGGGCGCCGGGTCGTCCTCCGCCCGGCCGTCCGCCGTCGGTGCCGGGTCCCGGCCCGCGCGGACGGCCGTCGCCGTGATCCGGCTCGTTCGGCGGGACGTCACGGCCCGGCTGGTAGTGCGGACCCTGGCGCATGCGGTACGTGATCACGCCGAGGTCCACCACCGCGAGCAGCAGTACGACCCCGCAGGCCGCCGCCCAGCCCGGCCGCCCGTTCATCGAGAAGGCCACCAGGCCGAAGAGGGCCCAGGCCGTTCCCCACAGGCTCAGCCAGAGCCGCATCCGGAGAGGACTGCGGGCGGTCACGGGTTCACTGCCCGTACGCATGGCGATCACCTCACTCTCCAGCATGGACCACCGGGCGGCGGGACGGAAAGCGGCGGACGGAGCGGCGGGGAACCCTGCCCGGGGGCGGCTCGTTGCCTCGCCATGGGCGAATCACTGGTACGTGAGGGGTACGCGGGGACGGGGCCCGGAGCCATCACGCCGGACGGCTGCGCGGTCGAGCTGTACCGCCGGCTGGCCGTCGGCGAGGAGCCGGAGGTGATCGCGGGCGTGGCCCCCGAGGGGGCGAGCATTCTCGAACTGGGCTGCGGGGCGGGCCGGGTCACCCACCCGCTGGTGCGGCGCGGGTTCCGGGTGACGGCGGTGGACGAGTCGCCGGAGATGCTGGCGGAGATCGTCGGGGCACGCACGGTGTGCAGCCCCATCGAGTCGCTGGACCTGGGCGACGAGCGGTTCGATGTGGTGCTGCTCGGCTCGTTCCTGGTCCACGCGGGCGAGCACCGGGTGCGCGACGGGATGCTGCGCGCCTGCCGTGCCCATGTGCGGGACGACGGGATCGTCCTCGTCCAGCGCGAGGGCGTGGCGCACCGCTCGGAGCTGCCGTGGGAGCGGACCGACCCGTCCGGGGGCCTGGTCCGGATCGTCTCCGTGGATCCGGTGGGCGACGGGGTGCGCTCGGTGCGCGCGGAGTATCACTTCGACGACGCGCGGTGGACGCAGACCTTCCTGTCGCGGGAGCTGTCGGAGGAGGACCTTGCCGGACATCTGGCGGCGGCCGGGTTGGCGCTGGACCGTACCCTCACCGACGACGGCACCTGGCTGCTGGCCCGCCCGGCGCTCTGACCGGCCGCCCGGCGCGCCTGCCCGGCCCTGTCGCTCAGTGCACGAAGCTGTAGCTGCGCCACGGCTCGCTGCCCGGCGCCGTCACATCGGTGACCCCGGTCGGCACATAGATCGTGCTGCCGCCCGTGCAGTCACGTGTGCGGTACATGATGGCGTCGATCAGCGTCCCGTTCTCCACCTCGTGGGCCCCCGCCGGGGCGATCCGGTGGCAGCCGCGTACCGACGGGCTGTTCACCTGGATCACCGCTTCGCGCTCCGTCGTGTAGGTCACCGGCCCCACCGCGGTGCGGCCGAGCCCGGAGCAGCCCGTGGCGGCGAGGGCGAGCAGCGAGACTCCGGCGGTGAGGGCGAGGCGGCGTCGGCGGCGGGGAACGGTAGCGGTCACGGACATGGGCGGGTCCTTCTCTGCTCGTCCGGTGCTCGTCCGGCGAAGTCGGTACGTCGGAAAAGACGTGCTGGCGCTGGCCACCCTGCCCGGCCCGGCCGCCCCCGGCATCCCGGACGCGGCCGACCGGGCGAGCCGCGGGGCGACGGCGACTCCACCCGACCACAGCCCGTTCGCCTGTCACCGAGCGTGGCGGCCCGCTCGCCGAGCCGGGGACGCCGGCGACGTACCATCACGCGGTCGAGCCACCGCTGAGCTGCGGCGATGCTGCGGGCGTCCGCAGTGTCAGACCTCCCGCCTAGACTCGCGGAGTCAGCACATTCCGTGCCGACGGAGATCGGAGACCCGGGTACGGGGATCGAGCGGAGGGGAGGGAGTGGACATGACGGAGCGGACCCGTGAGGGCGCGGCGCCGGACACCCTCAGTGCGCCCCGGACCGCCGATGTCGCCCGCCTGCTGCGCTGTGCGGCGGTCTTCCTGCCCGGCCCGGTGCCCCGGGACGGCCGCATCGCCTTCTGGGACCCGCTCGCGGATGCCGGCCCGTGGCAGGACGACGGCGCACAGGGGCGGACCGGGACGCCCTTCGCGTACGCGGAGCCCTCCGCGCGCCCCGACACCGTCACGTACACCTCCGCCCGGCTCACGGTCGCCCGTCCGGACGACGCCGCGGGCCCCGGGGCGTCCGCATCGCCGAGGTGCCCGCGGCGGTGCTGTCCGTGGCCGACGCGCTGCCCCTGCTGGTCCGGGCCCCGCAGCAGGCGTCCGCCCACCCCGCCACACGCTGCTGGGGCGCGGCCGCCCTGCACGCCCTCCACCTCGTCGCCCGTGGCCGGCTCCTTCCCGGACTCACGGCGGACGGCCACGACGCCTGGCGGGCCGGCCCGTCGGACGCCGAGGACGTGGCGCATCTGCGGGCGGTCGCCGCCGCCCTGCCGCCCGAGGGGCACGCGGTGCCGGTCCCCGGCTCCGCGCCGCCCCGGCTGCCCGCCCCCGAGGCGCTGACCGGTGCGTTCCTGGACGCCGTGGCCGACACGCTGCCGCGCACGCCCGCCGCCGCGTTCGCCATGGGCGCGCCCTTCGCCGCCCGCGAGCCCCAGCATCTGCCCCAGGCCGCGGCCTGGGCCGTCGAAGTGGCCTCGGGCCTGGACGCGGGCGTGCGGGTCTCGCTGCGCCTGGACCTCTCCGCGTACGAGCTGTTCGACACCGCCGACACCTACGCGCTCACCGCCGCCCACGAGGAGATGGAGACGGCCGGGCCGGAGCACGCGGACGACCCGGCGGTCCGCCCCGCCGCCGCCGCGATCGTGCAGGTGCACAGCCTCGCCGACCCGACGTACGTGGTCGACGCGGCGGCCCTGTGGAACGGCGGGGCGGGCGAGCCGTTCGGGCCGCGCTCCCAGGTCGACGCGGTGCTGGCCCTGCGCCGCGCCGCCCGCGTCTGGGCCCCGCTGGAACGGCTCCTGGGACAGCCCGTCCCCGATGTGCTGGCGATCACCGAGGACGAGCTGTACGAGCTGCTGAGCGACGCCGGATCCCGGCTGGCCGCCGCCGGGGTCGAGGTGCGCTGGCCGCGCGAGCTGGCCCGTTCGCTCACCGCCGCCGCCGTCGTGCGGCCCGCGCCCGGATCGGCCACCGACGGCACGTCCTTCTTCGACGCCGAGCGCCTCTTCGCCTTCGACTGGCAGCTGTCCCTGGGCGACGAGCGGCTGACCGAGGCGGAGATGGACCTCCTGGCCGAGGCGCACCGCCCGGTGGTGCGGCTGCGGGACCAGTGGGTGGTCGTCGACCCCGCCCTCGTACGCAAGGCGCGCAAGCGGGAGCTGGGGCTCCTGGACCCGGTGGACGCGCTCGCCGTCGCCCTCACCGGCAGCGCCGAGGTTGACGGCGAGCGGGTCGACGCCGTCCCGGCCGGGGCCCTCGCCGCGCTCCGGACCCGCCTCCTCGCCGACGACACGACGATCGCGCCGCCGCCCGGCCTGGACGCGACCCTGCGCGACTACCAACTGCGCGGTCTTGCCTGGCTGGACCGGATGACCTCGCTCGGGCTCGGCGGCTGCCTCGCCGACGACATGGGCCTCGGCAAGACCATCACCCTCATCGCCCTCCATCTGCACCGGGCGCACCCCTCGCCCACCCTCGTGGTCTGCCCCGCCTCCCTCCTCGGCAACTGGCACCGAGAGATCAACCGCTTCGCCCCCGGGGTGCCCGTGCGCCGCTTCCACGGCACGGACCGGAGCCTGAGCGATCCGGACGGCGGGTTCGTCCTGACCACCTACGGCACCATGCGCTCCAGCGCCGACCGGCTCGCCGAGCAGAGCTGGGGCCTGGTCGTCGCCGACGAGGCGCAGCACGTCAAGAACCCGCACTCCTCCACCGCCAAGGCGCTGCGCACCATCCCCGCACCGGCCCGGGTCGCCCTCACCGGCACCCCCGTCGAGAACAACCTCTCCGAGCTGTGGGCGCTCCTCGACTGGACGACCCCCGGACTGCTCGGCCCGCTCAAGGCGTTCCGGGCCCGGCACGCCCGGATCGTGGAGAGTACGGACACGGCCGCGGGCCTCGGCAACGACGAGGCGGTCGAGCGGCTGTCCCGGCTGGTGCGCCCCTTCCTCCTGCGGCGCAGGAAGTCCGACCCCGGCATCGCCCCCGAGCTGCCGCCCAAGACCGAGACCGACCACCCCGTCTCCCTCACCCGTGAGCAGGCCACGCTCTACGAGGCCGCCGTCCGCGAGACGATGGCGCAGATCGAGGCGGCCGAGGGCATCGCCCGCCGGGGCCTGATCATGAAGCTGCTGACCTCGCTCAAGCAGATCTGCAACCACCCCGCGCAGTATCTGAAGGAGGAGCCGACCCGGCTCACGGGCCGCTCCGGCAAGCTCGCCCTCCTCGACGAACTGCTCGACACGATCCTGTCCGAGGACGGCTCGGTCCTGATCTTCACCCAGTACGTGTCGATGGCGCGGCTCCTCTCCGCGCACCTCGCCTCCCGGGCCATCCCCTCCCAACTCCTGCACGGGGGCACGCCGGTGGCCGAGCGGGAGCGGATGGTGGACCGCTTCCAGGCCGGCGAGGTCCCCGTCTTCCTGCTCTCCCTCAAGGCGGCCGGCACGGGGCTGAACCTCACCCGCGCCGCCCACGTCGTCCACTTCGACCGCTGGTGGAACCCGGCCGTGGAGGAGCAGGCCACCGACCGGGCGTACCGCATCGGCCAGACCCAGCCCGTCCAGGTCCACCGGATCGTCGCCGAGGGCACGGTGGAGGACCGGATCGCCGAACTGCTGGAGTCCAAGCGGGCCCTGGCGGACGCGGTGCTCGGCAGCGGGGAGAGCGCCCTGACCGAGCTGAGCGACCGTGACCTCGCCGACCTCGTGTCCCTGCGGAGGCCCGCATGAGCCCGCGCCCGACCACGGGCCCCGCCCCGCGCCCGACCACCGGCCCGGCCGCCCGCAGATCCGCCCCGCGCGCCCGGATCGGCCCGGACGATCTGCGGCGCACCTTCGAGGCGGTGCCCGCCCGCACCTCCGCCGATGGCGAGCCGTTCGCCGCGAGCTGGTGGGGCCGGGCCTGGGTGGAGGCGCTGGAGTCCCTGTCGATGGACGAGGCCCGTCTCGCCCGCGGCCGGGCGTACGCCGACGACGGCCAGGTCGCCGCGATCACCGTCACCCCCGGCCGCGTGGTCGCCTATGTGCACGGCAGCCGGGCCCGCCCCTACCGCGCCGAACTGCGCCTGCGCACCTTCGCCGACCCGGGGTGGGAGGCCCTGCTCGACGCGGTCGCCGCCCGGCCCGGCCATCTGTCCGCGCTGCTGGCCAAGGAGATGCCGCACTCCCTGGCCCGGACGGCGGAAGAGGCGGGTGTCCGGCTGCTGCCCGCCGCCGACGACCTCGACCCCAGCTGCACCTGCCCCGACCACGGGCGGCCCTGCAAGCATGTCGCCGCCCTCTGCTTCCAGACGGCGCTGCTGCTCGACAGCGACCCGTTCGTCCTGCTGCTGATGCGGGGCCGGGGCGAGCGCGAACTGCTGGACGCGCTGGCCCGGCGCAACGCCGAACACTCCGCCCGCGAGCGCCCCGCCGCCCCGGCCATGCCCTCGGTCGCGGCGGGCGAGGCCTTCGCCGCCCGCTTCCTGCCGCCGCTCCCGGCGCCCCGCCCCGTCCCGCCGCACCCCGGCCAGCCACCGTCGTACCCGGACCTGCCCGGCGCCCGCGACCCCCTGGGCCTGGACCACCTCGCCACCGACGCCGTCGCCCGCGCCCACGCCCTGCTGACCACCGGCCGTGATCCGCTGGCCGGGCTCACCGAGTGGCAGGACGCCGTCCGCCTCGCCGCCGCGCGCCCGACCGCCGGGCTCACCGCCACCACCCGCGCGCTCTACCGCGAGCTGGCGTACGCCACCGGCCGCACCACCACCGACCTGGCCCGCGCCGTCGCCGCCTGGCGCCAGGGGGAGGCCGACGGCCTGGCCGCCCTGGAAACGCCCTGGGATCCGCCGGCCGGTCCCTTCGACCGGGCCAGGCCCGCGCTCGCCGCCGCCGGGTTTCCGCGCTTCACGCCCTGGCGCAACCACCTCACCCACCCGGCCGGTTCGCTCCAGCTCCGCTTCGGCCAGGACCTGCGCTGGTACGGCTACGAGTCCGACCCCGGCGCCGACGACTGGTGGCCGCGCGCCGCCCCGGACCCCGACCCGGTCTCCGCCCTCGAAGCCCTGCTCGCCGGCGACTCCGTCCCCGACACGGCCGGGGACGACGACCCCCACTACGTACGGTAAAACCCTTGGCCACCGGGGAGTTGCCCCTGTTAGCGTCCTCGACGTGGCGAAACTCAATCAGATCATCGCAGTGGAGAAGGGCGTCAAGTCCAAGGCGCACCAGGACCTGACGGCGGCTCATCACGGCCTCCAGAAGGCCGCGTTGCTGGCCGGGATCTCCCGTACCTACCAGCCCAAGGACGAGGAGGGCGAACAGCTTCCGCCCGAGTCGACGCTGGTCCAGGTCAAGGCCGAGGACGTGCTGCGGGAGACCGCGACGACGCTGACCCGCCTCTTCGATGTGACCGCCACGAAGGACTGGGCGAACTGCTCGGCCCGGGCCGATGTGAAGGTCGACGGCCGGGTGCTGGTGAGCGAGGTGCCGGTGGCGTATCTGCTCTTCCTGGAGAAGCAGCTGACCGACCTCAACACCTTCGTCCGCAAGCTGCCTGTCCTGGACGCGGCAGAGGCCTGGGTGCAGGACCCCTCGACCGACTCCTGGAAGACCGAGCCGGTCCGTACGCTCCGCACCAAGAAGGTCCCCCGCAACCATGTGAAGGCGGAGGCCACCGAGAAGCACCCGGCACAGGTCGAGGTGTACTACGAGGACATCCCGGTCGGGTACTGGACGACCGTCAAGTTCTCCGGGGCGCTGCCCGCGCGGCGCGTCAACGAGCTGCTGGACCGGATCGAGAAACTCCAGCAGGCCGTGAAGTTCGCCCGCGAGGAGGCCAACGGCGCGGAGGTCACCGACCAGCGGGTGGGTGATGCGGTATTCGGTTACCTCTTCGGGTGACCGACCATGGATTCCCCGGCCGCCGTCTCAGGGGGCCGGGGTGCGCGAGGAGCGCAAGCTGAAACTGAAGCTTGTCGTGAAGGCGCGGTACCAGTGGAGGTTCGACTCCTCCCTCCGGCACGGGCCGGAGTAGCCCAAGTCGGCAGAGGCAGCCGCCGTCAATCTCAGACTCTTGCTCCAGACTCAGCATTCGCCGCCGATCGCCGGATCGAACGGGCCCGGGCCCGCGCGCGTCGAGATGCCGGTTCAAGTCCGGCCCGCAGAGCTCCGATCTGCGGTGGTCCAAAGGCAGGACGCGACGACATCATGACTGACCCGGACCCTTAAACGTGCCGGCGTGCCAGATGGGCGGCATTCACAGGGCCCGGAGGCCGGCTACGCCTCCGGGCCCGCTCGCGTTTCCGGGGCCGGGCCGAACACGGGCGGGAGGCTCACTGCCGGTATCCGCTGAGGAAGCGGCCGATGCGGCTGATCGCCGCGTCGAGATCGTCAGCGTACGGAAGGGTGAGGATGCGGAAGTGGTCCGGGCGCGGCCAGCTGAAACCGGTGCCCTGCACCACCTGGATCTTCTCCCGCAACAGCAGGTCCAGCACGAACTTCTCGTCGTCGACGATCGGATGGACCTTCGGATCGATGCGCGGAAACGCGTACAGCGCGCCCTTCGGCTTCACGCACGAGACGCCGGGGATCTCGTTCAGCCGCTCCCAGGCCCGGTCGCGCTGCTCGTGCAGCCTTCCGCCCGGGGCGACCAGCTCCTTGATGGACTGGCGGCCCCCGAGCGCGGCCTGAATGGCGTACTGCGCGGGCGCGTTGGGGCACAGCCGCATGGAGGCCAGCATGGTCAGGCCCTCCAGGTAGTTGCGGGCGTGCTGGTGCGGACCGGACACCACCATCCAGCCGGAGCGGAACCCGGCCACCCGGTACGTCTTCGACAGACCGCTGAACGTCAGGCAGACCAGGTCCGGGGCGAGGACGGCCGCGCTGTGGTGCTCGGCCCCGTCGTACAGGATCTGGTCGTAGATCTCGTCGGCGAACACCATCAGCCCGTGCCGCCGGGCCAGATCGAGGATGCCTTCCAGGATCTCGCGCGGATAGACCGCGCCGGTGGGGTTGTTCGGGTTGATGATCACGACGGCCTTGGTCCGGTCGGTGATCTTCGACGCCATGTCGGCGAGATCCGGATTCCAGTCGGACTCCTCGTCGCAGACGTAGTGCACCGCTTTGCCGCCCGCGAGCGTGGTCACCGCCGTCCACAGAGGGAAGTCCGGCGCCGGGATCAGCACCTCGTCGCCGTCCTCCAGCAGGGCCTGCACGGCCATGGAGATCAGCTCGGAGACCCCGTTGCCGAGGAACACGTCGTCCACGCCGACCTCGGTCAGCCCCATCGACTGGTAGCGCTGGGCCACCGCCCGCCGGGCCGAGAGGATGCCGCGCGAATCGGTGTAGCCATGGGCCTGCGGCAGCATCCGGATCATGTCCTGGACGATCTCCTCGGGGGCCTCGAAGCCGAAGAGCGCGGGATTGCCCGTGTTGAGCCGGAGCACGCTGTGGCCCGCCTCCTCCAGGGCGTTGGCGTGCTCGATGACCGGGCCCCGGATCTCGTAGCAGACCTCGTTGAGCTTGCTGGACTGCCGGAACTCCATGCGCTGCCTCCCGAGCCGAATTGCGATACTTGGTTTTACCAAGCTTGCGCTTGGAAAGTCCAACAACATGTCTAGACTGCGTCGCATGCCACGTCAGCAGCAGCCAGCAGCACGTCCCGTCCGCCGCCGGAGCTACGACCAGTTCGACGCCACCGCCCGCGCCCTCGACTCCGTCGGCGACCGGTGGACCCTGCTGATCGTCCGTGAACTGCTGGGCGGTCCGCGCCGGTACACGGACCTGCACGCCGACCTGCCCGGAGTCAGCACGGACGTGCTGGCCTCCCGTCTGAAGGACATGGAGCAGTCCGGGCTGGCCCTGCGCCGCAAGCTGCCGCCCCCGTCGGCCGCGTCGGTCTACGAGCTGACCGAGCGCGGCCTGGGCCTCCTGCCGGTGCTCACCGCGCTCGCCGAATGGGGCGCGCCCGCCCTTGCCGAGCGCCGCCCGACCGACGCGGTGCGGGCCCACTGGTTCGCCCTGCCGCTGCTCGGCGCCCTCGCCGGAATCGCCCGGGAAGGCGTGCTCGAAGTCCGCCTCGACGAGGGGGAGTTCCACCTCCGTGTCGGTCTCCGGCCCGGTGGGGGAGCAGGGCTCGTGGTGCCGGGCGCCGAGGCGTACGGGGCGGTGTACGGCTACGGCCCCGCCGACCGCCCCGACGCCCGGATCGTCCTCGGCGCGGAGGTCTGCCTGGAGCTGGCGCGGGGCGGGGCGACCCTCGCGGAGGCGGTGAAGGACGGCCGTGTCGAGGTGATGGGAGACAGCCCGCTCGCGGCGGAGCTGCGCGGGGAGTGAACCGCCCGGCGGGGCGCTCTCCCTCCGGTGCGGCGATGATGGGACCGTGAGACTCGAAGCGATCACCTGGGAACGGCTGACCGGCGAGCTGGCCCGGTACGGCGACGGACTGTCCGCCGCCGACGGCGGGCCCTGGCTCGCCCTCGGGATCGACGGGGCGCCGGCCGCCCGCACCGGCGAGAGGGCCGAACGCCTCGCCGAGGAGCTGCGGCTGCTCGGCCGTTCGGTCCTGGTGGTCCCCACCGAGGGGTTCCTGCGCCCGGCCAGTCTGCGCTTCGAGTTCGGGAAGCAGGACGCGGACGCGTACCTCGACGGCTGGTTCGACACCGGGGCGCTGTGGCGCGAGGTGTTCGGGCCGCTGGAGGCGGGCGGCTCCGGCCGGGTGCTGCCCGACCTCTGGGACCCCGTGACGGACCGGGCCACCCGCTCCCCGTACCACGCGCTGCCCGAGGGCGGGGTGGTCCTCGTGCACGGCCCGTTCCTGCTGGGGCACTGGTTCCCGTTCGCGTTCACCGTTCATCTGCGGCTGTCGCCCGGGGCGTTGCGGCGGCGCACGGCGGAGTCGGAACGCTGGACGCTGCCCGCCTTCGCCCGGTACGAGGACGAGGTGGCGCCCGCCGAGCGGGCCCATGTGGTGGTCCGGGCGGACGATCCCGCGCACCCGGCCTGGTCGGGGCTGCCGGGGAGAGGGTGAGGCCTGCGGCCTGCGGCGGCCCTCACCGTACGCGCGGTGCGGCGTCCGTCCTCAGCGGACCGGTGGCCGGCCGCCCACCGTCCTCACGGCCGCCGCCCCCGCCCGGCATCCCTCGGCCGCGGCGGTCACCTCGTCCGCACCGGCCAGCAGGGCCGCCAGGAACCCGCCGGTGAACGCGTCGCCCGCACCCGTCGAGTCGACCGGCTCGGGTACCGGCGGGGCGGGAACGCGGCCCACCACCTCACCCCCGGCGGCCACCACGGCGCCCCGCGCGCCCAGCGTCACGACGACGCGCGGAAACCACCGGCTCAACTCGGCCGCAGCGGCACCGGGTTCGGGCAGCCCGGTGAGCAGCCGGGCCTCGTCCGCGTTCGGCAGAAGCAGCTCCGCCCCCTCCGCGAACTCCAGGAACCGCTCCGGCCCCAGCTCCCCGAGGAATCCGGCCGACGCCGGGTCCACGCTCACCGGAATCCCCCGCTCCACGGCGGTGCGCAGGGCGAGGAGAGCGGCGGCCCGGCTCACCGCGGCGAACAGGAGATAGCCGGAGAGATGCAGGCGCCCGACACCGTCGAGCATCGTGGGCGCGAAGTCCTCGACGGCGAGCCGCAGGACCGCCCCGCCGTCGGTCAGGAACGTACGCTCCGCCGCCGCGTCGACCAGGGCGATGACGGTCGCCGTCGGAACCTCGTCGTCCACGGCGAGGAACGCCCGGACCCCCGCCGCCGCCAGCGCTTCCCGGTGCCAGTCGGCGGACTCCGCCCCCGCGCGGGCCAGCAGCCGGACGTCCGGGCAGCCCGAACGCACTGCCCAGCACGCAACGTTGGCCCCCGCGCCGCCCGGCAGGGTGAGGATCCGGGCCTTCGTGTCCGTACCGTGCGCGAGCGTCGACCCGTGCCGCGCCACCACATCGGTGACCACGTCCCCCACCACCAGCAGCCCACGGCCGCCCCCGGGGCGGCCCACCGGGCCCGCGCCGCCGCTCATCGGATCTCCGCCGCCGTGACGGCTCACGTGGCCTCCGTCGCCGCGGCGGCGATCCGCGCCGCGAGTGTCACGTTTCCGCGTACGGCCGCGAGGTTCGCCTCCAGCGACGCGCCGCCGGTCCGCCGCGTCAGCTGGTCCAGCAGGAACGGCGTGACGCCCTGCCCCGAGATACCCCGTTCCCGGCACGCCTCCAGCGCCTCCGCCAGGACCCGGTCGTGCAGTGCCGGATCCAACTGATCCGCTTCCGGTACGGGGTTGGCGACGATCAGCGCGGACGCCGGCCCGCCCAGTGCCTCCCTCGCCCGGATCACCTCCACCACCTCGTCGGGGCTGCGCACCGTCCAGTCGACGGGCTCGCCGGAGCTGCTCAGATAGAAGCCGGGGAAGCGCCCGGTGCCGTAACCGACGACACAGACGCCGAGGGTCTCCAGCCGCTGGAGGGTCGCCGGGACGTCAAGGATCGACTTCACCCCCGCGCAGACCACGGTGATCCCGGTGCGGGCGAGCAGCCGCAGATCGGCCGACTCGTCCTGGTCGGCGGCCCACTCCCGGTGTACGCCGCCGAGCCCGCCCGTCGCGAAGACGCCGACGCCCGCCCGCGCCGCCAGGAACGCCGTCGCGGACACCGTCGTCGCCCCGCTCGCCCCGGCGGCGAGTGCCGGGGCGAGATCGCGGTGCCCCAGTTTGCGCACCGCAGTGTCCCCGGCGACCCGCTCCAACTGGTCCTCGCCGAGGCCCACATGGGCCCGGCCGTCGACGTCAGCGGCCGGGCGACGGTCGCGGTCGAGGGCGGGGCGACGCTGGAGATCGGCCCGGGGGACGCCTGCGTCCTGCGCGAGGGCGACCGGACGACGTGGACCGTCCACGAGACGCTCCGCAAGGCGTACCACATCAGCCTCTGAGGGGCGCGGTTCTCCGGCGGAGCGGCCGGGGCGAGGTCCCGAGGCGCAGGGCGTCCGGACCGGCGGCGCGCGGGTCAGCCGCCGACCGCCCCCGCTCCCGGCCGCTGCCGCAGGCTCCGGCGCAGGGCGAGCGCGGCGACCGGCAGCAGCAGCGTGGCGCCGATCGCGTTGAGGGGGCCGTACCCCCACTGGGCGACGATCACTCCGGCCGTCGCCCCGCCGACGCCCGCCGCCGCGTTCATGGTCAGGTCCGACAGCCCCTGCACCGCCGCCTGGGCGGACCGTGGCACCGCGTCGGTGAGCAGCGCGGACCCGGCGATCATCCCCGCCGACCAGCCGAGCCCCAGCACGAAGAGGCCCGCCGCGGTCTGCCCGTGCCGGGGTCCGGCCGTGCCCGCCAGCAGCGCGGCGCAGCTCAGCAGTCCCACGGCCAGCCCGATCACGGTCAGCCGGCCGAACCGGTCGGCCAGCCATCCCATCACCGGCGAGAACGCGTACATGCCCGCGATGTGGCCGCTGATGACGAGCCCGATCAGCTGGAGATCGGCGCCGTGCCGGCTCAGGTCGACCGGAGTCATGACCATGATCGACACCATGGCGGTGTGCGACACGGTGACCGTCACCAGGGCGAGCCGCGCCATCGGCGACGCGCGCACGGCCGCGATCCCGGCGCGCAGGGAGCGCTTCGGCGGCCCCTCCGGGCCCTCCGGGGCCAGGGCGCGGGCGGTGAGGAGCGGATCAGGGCGCAGCGCGAGCGCCACGACGAGTCCGGCGAGCAGAAACACGGCGGCCGAGCAGAGGAACGGCCCGGCCGCCTCGGGCACCCCCGTACCGCGGAACAGCCGGCTTGCCGGGGCCGAGATGTTGGGGCCCAGGACCGAGCCGATCGTGGTCGCCCAGACGACGGTGGAGATGGCCCGCCCCCGACGCTCCGGCCCCACCAGGTCGGCCGCGGCGAACCGCGCCTGGAGACCGGCCAGCGACCCCGCGCCGAACCCGGCCATGCCGAGCAGCAGCAGCGGGAAGCTCGGCAGCATCGTGGCCAGGACCACCAGGCCGCCGCCCAGCGCACCGATCAGATAGGCGAGCATCAGTCCGGACCGGCGGCCCCGGGAGGTCATCAGGGCGGCCAGCGGCAGCGACAGCAGCGCCGTGCCGAGGACGGAGGCGGTCGGCGCGAGTCCGGACAGCGCCTCCGATCCGCTCACCTCGGCGGCGAGCATCGGGGCCAGGGCGATGCCGATGGCCACGCCGAGGCCGCCGAGTATCTGGCTGACGACGAGCACGGCCGACGTCCGGCGCTGCAGGGCGGGCAGGCCGACGGCCGGAACCGGGGGAGGGAGAGGGGGCGTGTCACCGGCGCAGTGTGTCACCGCCCGGCCGCCGCCGTGCACCCGGGCGGGTGAACATCTCCCCGAAGGACCGCACCGAGCCCTCGCCGAGCCCCCGCGGTGCGCGGTCGAGGACTACGCCGCGGCCGTGCGCGCATTCGTCGCGACCCGGCACCGTCTAGAACAGCGGCTGCGGCAGCACCCCCTCCAGCGCCAGCAGCTGCCGCTTGGTCTCCAGCCCCCCGCTGAATCCGCCCAGGCCCCCGTCGCTCTCCACCACCCGGTGGCACGGCACCACCACCGGCAGTGGGTTGGCCCCATGGCCGCGCCCACCGCCTGCGCCCCCTCCGGCCGGCCCACCCGCGCGGCCAGCTCGCCGTATCCGACGACCGTCCCGTAAGGCACCCCGGACGCCAGCTCGCGGAGCACCTCGCGGTGGAAGCCGGAGGTCAGCGACCAGTCCAGAACGAGGTCGAGATCCCGCGGCTCGCCCGCGAAGTACGCCGCGAGCTCGCTGATCGGCTCGGCGAGCCGTGCCGAGCCGGGCGCCGCCACCGGCTCCGTGCCGAACCGGATGCGCAACTGGTCGAGGGTCGCCTCCCGGACGGCGGGGCGGGCGTGGAAGGCCACGGTCACCAGACCGGTCGCGGTCGCCGCGAGCAGCAGCGGGCCGATGCCGCTGTCCACGACATCCCACTCGACGGTCGGCCCCCCACCGACCCCGTAGCTGTTCATGCCGACCACCGTACGGCCCGCCACTGACAGCGACGGGCCCGTCGGCCGAAAGACGCGGAAGGGCGGCGGGAACGGACCCGTCCGCGGAACCGGTGAACGGCGGACCCGCCGGCGGAAACGCGGAACGGCGGACCCGCCGGCGGGCCCGCGGCCGACGGACCCGTCCCTCCGCGGCGTCAGCCCCCCGGCCGAGTCAGCCGGCACGGCCGCGTCAGCTCGTCGCGTCGCGCACCATGTCGGGGAAGTTGGTGATGATGCCGTCGACCCCGTAGTCACGGGCCTTCACCGCGTCCGCCGCCTTGTTGACCGTCCACGTGTTCACCCGCAGACGCTTGCCGTGCGGGCCCTTGAGCCGCTGGACGGCCGCCACGTAGTCGGCGCCGATCGTCGCGTACGACGGGTTGATCTGGTCGGTGAACGTCGCGTACGAGGGCAGGTCAGCCACCGCCGGGGTGCCCAGGAAGCCGGTCGTGATGTCGGGGCGCAGTTCGTGCACCTTCTTCACGCTGTCGGCGCCGAAGCTCTGGATGACCAGCCGGTCCCGCACGTGGGAGCGGTCCAGCCACCCCGACCGGCCCAGGGTCCGGATGATGTCCCGTTCGATGCCCGGGTAGGTCGCCGGGCTCTTGATCTCCAGGAGCAGCTTCTGCCGGTTGCGCTCCAGGCGGTGCAGGAACTGGGTGAGCGTCGGGATCCGGGCCCCGGTGAACTGCTCCCCGAACCAGCTGCCCGCGTCGAGTTTCGCCAGCTCCGCCGCGGTGAAGTCCTTGACCGCCCACGGCGCCCGGTCGGGGAAGACCTCCTCGACGTCCGTCGTGCGCTTCAGGTCGGTGTCGTGCAGCACGACGAGCACGCCGTCACGGCTGCGGTGGACGTCGTTCTCGACCCAGTCGATACCGAGTGCGTCCGCTGCGTCGACGGCGGCGAGGGTGTTCTCCGGCGCGTAGCCCGACGCCCCCCGGTGGGCCACGACGACCGGGTTCGCCCGCTGCGCGGAGACCTGGTCCGGGGCCTCGGGCCGGTCGGCGGGCAGCAGCAGGGCGCCGGCGCCGAGCAGGGCGGCGGCGGTGGTGGAGGCGGTTGCGGTGCGGACGAACACGGGGACTCCTCACGTCGGGAGTGTGCGGACACGCAGAGAGTGACAGCGGCCCGCCAACGCCCGGCGGGGTGGCGATGGCCGCGAAATGAACGGAACCTTCGGTCCGGAGGACCACCACCGCGGCACGGCCCGCGACCGTGCCGATAAAATGCGCCTTCTTTTGTCTGTCTGCCGGGACTCGCCCCTTGGGGACCCTCCTCGACCCCGGGCATTCTCGAAGGGCGCACGCGCATGCAAGGAACAGTCGACGGATTCACCTACGGCCTGGTGACTCCGGTCGCGGCGTTCTTCATGGCCGCGCTGGGAGCCGCGCTCGGACTCCGCTGCACCACCCGGTCCCTTCACACGACACGCTCCTGTCGCATCGGCTGGCTGGCGCTGGGCTCGTTGTCCATCGGCTCCGGGGTGTGGACCATGCACTTCATCGCGATGACCGGCTTCACCGTCCAAGAGACGCCGATCTCCTACGACAAGACCCTCACCTTCGCCGGCCTGGCCGTGGCCGTCGTGATGATCGGCATCGGCATCTTCATTGTGGGATACCGGGGCGCGACCCGCATGGCGCTGATCACGGGCGGCACCATCACCGGTCTCGGCATCGCCTCGATGCACTATCTCGGCATGGCGGGCATGCGCCTGGCCGCACACCTCGCGTACGACACGCCCCTCGTCGTCCTCTCGGTGCTGATCGCCGGGGGCGCCGCCACGGGCGCGCTGTGGGCGGCCGTCACCCTGCGGGGAGCCCTCTCCGGCCTCGGCGCGAGCATCCTGATGGCCATCGCGGTGACCGGGATGCACTACACCGGCATGGCGGCGCTCGACGTGCACCTGCACCTGCCGCCCACCCTGCCGGCCGACCTGGCCGACGTCCTGCCCCGCGACCGGCCCGCCGAGATCATCGGCCCGATGCTGGCGGGACCCGCCTGCTTCCTGCTCCTCGCCGCCGTCGTGCTGCTGATCGACCCGAGGTTGATGACCGGCGGCCCCGGCCCGTACCCGCGGGCCGGACACCGACCGCGGAGCATGGTCCGCGAGGGCGCGGCACGGGCCCGGTACCGCTGATCCGAGGCCGTTGTCAGTGGCGGGCCGTACGGTGGTTGCATGCGGCCCGTTTCCAAGATCGAACGTTCGGTGCGGCCTTTCGAGGTCGTCAGTCCCTACCAGCCCAGCGGCGACCAGCCGACGGCCATCGCCGAGCTGGAGCGGCGTATCCGCGCCGATGAGAAGGACGTCGTCCTGCTCGGCGCGACCGGCACCGGCAAGTCGGCGACCACCGCCTGGATGATCGAGAAGCTGCAGCGCCCCACCCTGGTGATGGCGCCCAACAAGACGCTCGCCGCCCAGCTGGCCAACGAGTTCCGTGAGCTCCTCCCGAACAACGCGGTGGAGTACTTCGTCTCGTACTACGACTACTACCAGCCCGAGGCGTACGTCCCCCAGTCGGACACCTACATCGAGAAGGACTCCTCCATCAACGAGGAGGTAGAGCGGCTGCGCCACTCGGCGACGAATTCGCTGCTCACCCGCCGCGATGTCGTCGTGGTCGCCTCCGTCTCCTGCATCTACGGCCTCGGCACGCCCCAGGAGTACGTGGACCGCATGGTCCAGCTCAAGGTCGGCGAGGAGATCGACCGGGACCAGCTGCTGCGCCGCTTCGTCGAGATGCAGTACACGCGCAACGACCTGGCGTTCACCCGCGGCACCTTCCGGGTCCGGGGCGACACCATCGAGATCTTCCCGGTCTACGAGGAGCTCGCCGTCCGCATCGAGATGTTCGGCGACGAGATCGAGAACCTGTCCACGCTCCACCCGCTCACCGGCGAGATCATCAGCGAGGACCCCACGGTCCACGTCTTCCCCGCCAGCCACTACGTCGCCGGGCCCGAGCGCATGGAGCGGGCCGTCAGCGGCATCGAACAGGAGCTGGAACAGCGCCTGGCCGAGCTGGAGAAGCAGGGCAAGATGCTGGAGGCCCAGCGCCTGCGCATGCGCACCACGTACGACATCGAGATGCTCCGCCAGATCGGCACCTGCTCCGGCGTCGAGAACTACTCGATGCACTTCGACGACCGTGCGCCCGGCACCGCCCCCAACACCCTCCTCGACTACTTCCCGGACGATTTCCTGCTCGTCCTGGACGAGTCCCATGTGACCGTCCCGCAGATCGGCGCGATGTACGAGGGGGACGCCTCCCGCAAGCGGACCCTCGTCGACCACGGCTTCCGGCTGCCGTCTGCCATGGACAACCGGCCGCTGAAGTGGGAGGAGTTCCTGAAGCGGATCGACCAGACGGTGTACCTCTCCGCCACGCCGGGGAAGTACGAGCTCTCGCGGGGCGACGGCTTCGTCGAGCAGATCATCCGCCCCACCGGCCTCATCGACCCCGAGGTCGTCGTCAAGCCCACCGAGGGCCAGATCGACGACCTGGTCCACGAGATCCGCGAGCGCACCGAGCGCGACGAGCGGGTCCTGGTCACCACGCTCACCAAGAAGATGGCCGAGGACCTCACCGACTATTTCCTGGAGCTCGGCATCCAGGTCCGCTATCTGCACAGCGACGTCGACACCCTGCGCCGCATCGAGCTGCTGCGCGAGCTGCGCTCCGGTGAGTACGACGTGCTCGTCGGCATCAACCTCCTGCGCGAGGGCCTCGACCTTCCCGAGGTGTCCCTCGTGGCCATCCTCGACGCCGACAAGCAGGGCTTCCTGCGCTCCGGCACGTCACTCATCCAGACCATCGGCCGCGCCGCCCGTAACGTCTCCGGCCAGGTCCACATGTACGCCGACAAGGTCACCCCGGCCATGGAGCAGGCGATCGACGAGACGAACCGGCGCCGCGAGAAGCAGATCGCGTACAACACCGAGCGGGGCATCGACCCGCAGCCGCTGCGCAAGAAGATCAACGACATCGTCGCGACCATCGCCCGCGAGGAGATCGACACCGAACAGCTCCTCGGCACCGGCTACCGGCAGGGCAAGGAGACCAAGGCCCCGGTCCCGGCGCTCGGCGGCAAGGCGGCCAAGGGCGGGGCGAAGGGCAAGGCCGCCAAGTCCGGTGCGGTGACCGGGGACCGTCCCGCGACCGAGCTGGCCGGGATCATCGAGGAGATGACCGACCGGATGCGGGCCGCCGCCGCGGATCTGCAGTTCGAGGTCGCCGCCCGGCTGCGCGACGAGGTCGGTGAACTGAAGAAGGAGCTGCGTCAGATGAAGGAAGCGGGCATGGCCTGATCCCGACGTTCCATCCCGCTGCCGATCGCCGGCGCCGGGCCGCTCCCGGCGCCGGCGATCGACACCGTTCCACCGCGCCGGGCGGGCCACGCCGGGTGTGTTGCAAGACCGACACAAAAACGGACCGAACCTGCTGCCGCCCGGGGTGGAATGCGTAGGGTGCGGGGAAACCGCACACGGATGGTTGCGGGGCAACGCCGAGAGGGGACAGCGCGTGACGGTCAATATGACCAAGGGTCAGGCCATCAGCCTGGAGAAGAGCGACGGGGGCACCCTGACCGCGGTACGGATGGGGCTCGGCTGGCAGGCGGCTCCGCGCCGTGGCCTGTTCGGTTCGCGCACCCGCGAGGTCGACCTGGACGCCTCGGCGGTGCTCTTCGCCGACAAGCAGCCCGTCGACGTCGTGTTCTTCCGCCACCTCGTCAGCGACGACGGCTCGGTCAAGCACACCGGTGACAACCTCGTCGGCGGCGCCGGCTCCGGCGGCGACGACGAGGCCATCCTCGTCGACCTCCAGCGCGTCCCGGTCCACATCGACCAGATCGTCTTCACGGTGAACTCCTTCACCGGACAGACGTTCCAGGAGGTCCAGAACGCCTTCTGCCGCATCGTCGACGAGACCAACGGCCAGGAGCTCGCCCGGTACACGCTCGACGGCGGCGGCCAGTACACCGCGCAGATCATGGCGAAGGTGCACCGGGCGGGCAGCGGCTGGAAGATGACGGCCCTCGGGAACCCGGCCAACGGCCGCACCTTCCAGGACCTGATGCCGTCGATCCTCCCGCACCTGTAGGACCAGGACCGGTCCAAATTTCCGGCCCGGCACCGAAACAGGCGGGGGCGGCTCCCGGCGGCACAGGCCGCCGGGAGCCGCCCCACGCGCAGCACGGCGGCAGACGGCCGTACGCGGCAGAACACGGCATGGCAGGGCCCGGCACCCCCAGCGGAGCGCGGGCCATCGAGGGGGACAGGGCAATGACGGCCGAACTGGTCCGGGGGCAGAACCACACCTTGCCCCAGACCCGTCTGGAGATCCGGGTGTCGGCGGGCACGCCCGTCGTGGCCGGGGCCACCCTCGGCGACGAAGGGGGCACGGTGCGCGGCATCGAGTGGATCGCCCACCCCGGCTCGCCCCAGCTCCCCGGGCTCGAAGTCTCCCAGCAGGCGGCGGCCGACCACCGGCTCGCCGTCGACCTGGAGGCCCTGCCCGCCGGTGCCCATCGGGTCACCGTGCTGCTCGCGCTGCCCGTCGGAGTCGGCGGCCCGGTGCGCTTCGGCGCCGTCCCCGCCCCCTTCGTCGCCGTCACCGGGCTCGACGGCACCGAGATCGCCAGCTTCACGCTCACCGACCTGGACGCCGAGTCCGCGGTCAGCGCCCTGGAGCTCTACCGCCGCCAGGACGCCTGGAAGGTCCGGGCGGTCGGACAGGGGTATGCGGGCGGGCTCGCCGCGATGCTCGCCGACCAGGGCGTGGGGGGCCCCGCCGCACTGGCCGGAACGATCCAGGAAGCCGTCACCCGGGGCCTGGCCCGCTCGGTGGCCCCGCCGCCGCCCCGGACCCCGGAAGGCGACCGCGTACGGCACGCGACGGGCTCCGCCGACCACAGCCCGACCGCGCCGCCCCCGTCCCCGGAGCCCTCCGTGCCGCTGAGCGACCCGGCCGCCACCGGCCCGGCGCACCCCGCCCAGCCGCACACCGCCCCCGGGCCGGCCGCCGCGGGGCCCTCGGTCGCAGGGCCCTCCGCCGACGGGCCCATCAACTACGCGCACCCGCGGCGCCGGCACGCCGCGCCTCCCTCGCCGCCGCCCACCGCCCCCCGCGCAGCCCGGACAGCCCGCCCAGCCGGTCGCGGGCGACGCCACCGGCTGGTCGATGGACGAACGCCTCTACAACCAGATCTGGGGCATGTTCGAGGACCTGGCCCGCGCCGTGGCCGCCTACCGCAGCGCCGTCGACTTCGCCGAGTCCCGGATGGAGCAGGAGCTCGACCGGGCCCTGTCCGACCCGCGCAACCGGATCGGCGGTGCGGGCGACCACGCCCGCGAGGAGGCTCGCGCCAAGCGCGACGAGCTGGCCTCCCGGGCCCGGGAGGCGCTCGACCGCGATCTGGCCCAGCTGGCCGCCGAGGCGGCCGTCGTCGAGCCCGCGCTCCCGGCGGCGTACGCCGGCTGGGGCAACCCCGTCTGGCACGCCCACCGCATCCCCATGGAGATACCGATGGCCCTGCGCATCGGCGATCTCCATCTGCCCGAGCGCGCCGACCTGCGCATCCCGCTGCTCGTCCGGCTGCCGCTGGAGCGCGGTATCTGGGTGGACAGCGGACGGGCGGCGTCCGAGGCGGCCGCCCTGATGGACGCCGACCGGCTGCGCCGGCTGGCCATGGAGACCGCGGTCGCGCACGCGGCGCGGCTCCTCGCGGTGTATCCGCCCGGGGAGTTCGCGGTGCACGTCATCGATCCGGCGGGTTCGGCGGCGGGCCCGCTCGCGCCGCTGGTCGAGGCGGGCGTCCTCGCCGGACCGCCCGCCGCCGGACCCGGGGGAGTGGCGTCGGTCCTCGCCCACCTCACCCGGCGGGTGGACCTGGTGCAGATGGCGGTGCGGGCCCGGGCGGCCGACTCGCTCCCGCCCGACCTGGACACCGGTGAACAGCTCCTGGTGGTCAACGACTTCCCGCACGGTTTCGACGACCGGGCCGTCACCCAGCTCCGCTACCTCGCCGACGAGGGCCCCGCGGTCGGGGTGCACCTGCTGATGGTCGCGGACCGGGAGGAGGCCAGTGCGTACGGGCCGGTCCTCGATCCGCTGTGGCGTTCGCTGCTGCGGATCACGCCGGTCGCCGACAGTCACCTCGCCGACCCCTGGGTCGGGCATGCCTGGACGTACGAGCCGGTGGCGGTCCCACCGGGCAGCCGCGTCCTGGAGCAGGTGCTCGCGGCGGTGGCCGAGGCCCGCAGGGCTGCCGGCCGCTGACCAGAAGGACACCGCTCCGAACTGGGGTTTTGACCGCTCCTTTACCTTCTCCTTTACCTTCCCTTGGTGATACCTGTACTGTTCGTGGAACGGAGGGGAGTACTCCTTACGCGACGTCCCGTCAATACGGACCGGTATCGGTCCCGGGGCGCCGGTCCAGGCACGCACCCCGTGCAGGGATGGAAGAGACCTCCGGCAGCGACGACGCTGATTCAGTAGCCGTAGCGAACTGCCGGAGGCGCAGTGGACGTTTCATGGACCGTATGGGCCCTGACCATCGTTGGTCTGTCAGCCCTGATCGCCGTCGACTTCTTCATCGGGCGCAAGCCCCATGACGTGTCGACCAAGGAAGCCGGGATCTGGACAGTCGTCTGGATCGCGCTGGCCATTCTCTTCGGACTCGGCCTCATGGTCGCCGGTGAGAGCCAGGCCTCCGGCGAGTTCTTCGCAGGTTTCATCACCGAGAAGTCGCTGAGTGTCGACAACCTCTTCGTCTTCGTCCTGATCATGGCGAAGTTCTCGGTGCCCTCCCACCTCCAGCAGCGTGTGCTGCTGATCGGTGTGCTCATCGCCCTGGTGCTCCGCGCGATCTTCATCGCCGCCGGCGCCGCCGTGATCGCGAACTTCTCGTGGGTGTTCTACATCTTCGGCGCGTTCCTGATCTACACCGCCTGGAAGCTCATCCAGGAGGCCCGGGCCGGTGAGGAGGAAGAGGAGTTCGAGGAGAACCGCCTCCTCAAGAAGATCGAGCAGCGCTTCGGCGTCGCCGACCAGTACCACGGCACGAAGCTCTTCATCCAGAAGAACGGCAAGCGCATCCTGACCCCTCTGATGGTGGTCATGCTCGCCATCGGTATGACCGACGTGCTGTTCGCGCTGGACTCGATCCCGGCGATCTTCGGCCTGACCCAGGACCCCTACATCGTCTTCACGGCCAACGCGTTCGCGCTGATGGGTCTGCGCCAGCTGTACTTCCTCATCGGCGGCCTGCTGAAGAAGCTGGTCCACCTCAGCTACGGCCTGTCGGTGATCCTCGGCTTCATCGGCGTCAAGCTGGTGCTGCACGCCCTGCACGAGTCCGGCGTGCACACGCCCGAGATCTCCATTCCCTTCTCGCTCTCCGTCATCTGCGGCGTCCTGGTGATCACCACGATCACCAGCCTCATCGCCAGCAAGAAGCAGGCGGCCGCCGAGACGGCGGAGGCGGCGAAGGCGGAGACGACCGGCTCGGCCGACCAGGAGAGCAAGACCCTCAGCTGACCCGGAGCCGCCCCGGGCGGCACAGGGACACACCGGCAGCGGCCGGGGTGGAAACGGCGAACGCCGTTCCACTCCGGCCGCTCTCGCGTGGTCCAGGACGTGTCCGGGACGTGATCCGGGACCCGCGGCGGGCTACCAGCCGCGGGCGCGCCACTCGGGCAGCTGCGGACGCTCGGCGCCGAGCGTCGTGTCGTGCCCGTGGCCCGGGTAGACCCACGTCTCGTCGGGCAGCCGGTCGAACAGCTTCGTCTCGACGTCGTTCAGCAGACTCGCGAACGCCTCGGGGTCCTGGTTCGTGTTCCCGACCCCGCCGGGGAAGAGGCAGTCCCCGGTGAACAGATGCGGGGCGCCGTGCGGATCGTCGTAGACCAGGGCGATGGAGCCCGGGGTGTGACCGACCAGATGGCGGGCGGTGAGTTCGACCCGGCCGACCGTGATCGTGTCGCCGTCCTCGACCAGGACGTCGGTCGGCACCGGGATGCCCTCGGCGTCGTAACGGCCCGCGTACGTCCGGGCGCCCGTCGCCCCCACCACCTCGGCCAGCGCCTGCCAGTGGTCCCCGTGCCGGTGGGTGGTGACGACGGACGCGATCGAGTCGTCACCGATCAGCGCGAGCAGGGTCTCCGGCTCGGCGGCCGCGTCGATCAGCAGCTGCTCGCCGGTGGCCCGGCAGCGCAGCAGATACGCGTTGTTGTTCATCCCGCCGACGGCGACCTTGGAGATCATCAGGTCCGTCAGTTCGTGCACGCTCGCCGGTCCGCCGACCTTCACCGCTCCGCTGTACGTCATACGGCTCAGCCTATAGCGGGGGCAGCGTGGGCAACGGGCCTCCGGCCACCGTCAGCGCGGAGCCGTCGCGCCGTCCGCAGAGCCAGCCCAGCAGCTCCGCGGCGGGTCCCTGCACCGTCACCAGGTCGCTCGGCGGGCCGCCGCCCGTGCTCCAGGTCCGCCCGTCCGCGTCGGTCAGCCCGGTGGCGGGCACGCTCTGGTTGCCCAGGAAGCGATCGGCCAGGAAGGCGATCTCCCGCTCCACGAATGCGGCGGGGAGGTCCTCCAGCTCGTAGCCGATGCCGAGGTCGACGTGGTGCAGATCGACCTCGACCCAACGCCGGAAGGGGACCCGGGCCGCGGAGTCCGTCACCCCGTTGCGCAGGGTGACCGTACGGGACCAGTCGGCCGGTTCGGCGGAGACGGCCAGGAAGGCGTCCGAGGTCGCCCGCAGGTCGGCCAGCTGCTCGGCCGCCGGGCGGGGGGCGCCGGCCGCGATGTCGGCGTCGCGGGTTTCGCTGCTCGCGTACATCGGGAGACCGCGGAGAACATTTCCGAGCGCTTCGGCGTTACGTGACAGGTGGGCCAGAACATGGCCCCGACTCCATCCGGGCAGCCGTGACGGCTCGGCGACGGCGGCGTTGTCCAGTTTGCCGACTGCGTCGAGCAGCCGTTCGGTCGCTTCCCGTACAGCTCCCAGGTCGTGCGCATGATCAATCATGCGGCCGAGCCTAGCCTCGCCACTCATTCGGGTGAAGGAGGGGAAGGGCGGCCGTAAATCGAATGTGCGTGCTATACGCTCGGAATCGAAAGCTTCGTACACCGCTGTGGCGCCCCCCATACCCTGGGAGAGGGGCTCAGTTCCCCCGCTTCTCTCTAGAAAGGTGCGGACCGGCGTGGCCGACCGTCTCATCGTCCGTGGCGCGCGCGAGCACAACCTGAAGAACGTCTCGCTCGACCTGCCCCGTGACTCCCTCATCGTCTTCACCGGGCTCTCCGGGTCGGGCAAGTCGTCCCTCGCGTTCGACACGATCTTCGCCGAGGGCCAGCGCCGCTACGTGGAGTCCCTCTCCTCGTACGCCCGGCAGTTCCTCGGCCAGATGGACAAGCCGGACGTCGACTTCATCGAAGGTCTGTCCCCGGCCGTCTCCATCGACCAGAAGTCGACCTCGCGCAACCCGCGCTCGACGGTCGGCACGATCACGGAGGTCTACGACTACCTCCGGCTGCTCTTCGCCCGGATCGGCAAGCCGCACTGCCCCCAGTGCCGCCGCCCCATCTCCCGACAGTCGCCGCAGGCCATCGTCGACAAGGTCCTCGGCCTGCCCGAGGGCAGCCGCTTCCAGGTCCTCTCGCCGCTGGTGCGCGAGCGCAAGGGGGAATTCGTCGACCTCTTCGCCGACCTCCAGACCAAGGGCTACAGCCGGGCCCGGGTCGACGGCGAGACCATCCAGCTCGCCGAGCCGCCCACGCTCAAGAAGCAGGAGAAGCACACCATCGAGGTGGTCGTCGACCGCCTCACCGTCAAGGACAGTGCCAAGCGCCGGCTGACCGACTCGGTCGAGACCGCGCTCGGCCTCTCCGGCGGCATGGTCGTGCTCGACTTCGTCGACCTCCCCGAGGACGACCCCGAGCGCGAGCGGATGTATTCCGAGCACCTCTACTGCCCCTACGACGACCTCTCCTTCGAGGAGCTGGAGCCGCGCTCCTTCTCCTTCAACTCGCCCTTCGGCGCCTGCCCCGACTGCACCGGCATCGGGACGCGCATGGAGGTCGACCCGGAGCTGATCGTCCCGGACGAGGAGAAGTCCCTCGACGAGGGAGCCATCCACCCCTGGTCCCACGGCCACACCAAGGAGTATTTCGGCCGCCTGATCGGCGCGCTCGCCGAAGCCCTCGGTTTCCGTACGGACATCCCCTGGGCCGGACTGCCGCAGCGGGCCAAGAAGGCCCTGCTCTTCGGCCACAAGATCCAGACCGAAGTCCGCTACCGCAACCGTTACGGGCGCGAGCGCGCCTACACGACCCCCGCTTTCGAGGGTGCGGTGCAGTTCGTCAAGCGGCGGCACACCGAGGCCGAGAGCGACTCCAGCCGGGAGCGCTTCGAGGGCTACATGCGCGAGGTGCCCTGCCCCACCTGTGAGGGCACCCGGCTCAAGCCGATCGTCCTCGCGGTGACGGTGATGGAGAAGTCCATCGCCGAGGTCGCCGCGATGTCGATCAGCGAGTGCGCCGAGTTCCTCGGCCGCCTCAAGCTGAACGCCCGCGACAAGAAGATCGCCGAACGGGTGCTCAAGGAGGTCAACGAGCGGCTGAAGTTCCTGGTGGACGTCGGCCTGGACTACCTCTCGCTGAACCGCGCGGCCGGCACCCTGTCCGGCGGCGAGGCCCAGCGCATCCGGCTGGCCACCCAGATCGGCTCCGGCCTGGTCGGCGTGCTGTACGTGCTGGACGAGCCGTCCATCGGCCTGCACCAGCGCGACAACCACCGGCTCATCGAGACCCTGGTCCGGCTGCGCGACATGGGCAACACGCTCATCGTCGTCGAGCACGACGAGGACACCATCAAGGTCGCCGACTGGGTCGTGGACATCGGCCCCGGCGCCGGTGAGCACGGCGGCAAGGTCGTCCACTCCGGTTCGCTCAAGGAGCTGCTGGGGAACAAGGCCTCGATCACCGGCCAGTATCTGTCCGGCAAGCGGTCCATCCCGACCCCGGACGTCCGCCGCCCGGTCGACCCGGCCCGCACCCTGACCGTGCACGGAGCCCGCGAGAACAACCTCCAGGACATCGACGTCTCCTTCCCGCTCGGCGTCCTCACCGCCGTCACCGGCGTCTCCGGGTCCGGGAAGTCGACCCTGGTCAACGACATCCTCTACACCCACCTCGCCCGCGAGCTGAACGGCGCCAAGTCGGTGCCCGGCCGTCACACCCGGGTCGACGGCGACGACCTCGTCGACAAGGTGGTCCACGTCGACCAGTCGCCGATCGGCCGGACCCCCCGCTCCAACCCGGCGACGTACACCGGAGTCTTCGACCACGTCCGCAAGCTGTTCGCCGAGACGATGGAGGCGAAGGTGCGCGGCTATCTGCCGGGCCGCTTCTCCTTCAACGTCAAGGGCGGCCGCTGCGAGAACTGCTCCGGCGACGGCACGATCAAGATCGAGATGAACTTCCTGCCCGACGTGTACGTTCCGTGCGAGGTCTGTCACGGTGCGCGCTACAACAGGGAGACCCTGGAAGTCCACTACAAGGGCAAGTCCATCGCCGAGGTGCTGGACATGCCGATCGAGGAGGGTCTGGAGTTCTTCGCGGCCGTCCCGGCGATCGCCCGCCACCTCCGTACGCTCAACGACGTCGGCCTCGGCTATGTCCGGCTCGGCCAGTCCGCGCCGACCCTCTCCGGCGGCGAGGCGCAGCGCGTCAAGCTGGCGAGCGAGCTCCAGAAGCGTTCCACCGGCCGCACGGTCTACGTCCTGGACGAGCCCACCACCGGTCTGCACTTCGAGGACATCAGCAAGCTGATCACGGTGCTCTCGGGCCTGGTGGACAAGGGCAACTCGGTGATCGTCATCGAGCACAACCTCGACGTGATCAAGACCGCCGACTGGGTGGTCGACATGGGCCCCGAGGGCGGCAACGGCGGCGGACTGGTCGTCGCCGAGGGAACCCCGGAGCAGGTCGCCTCGGTGCCCGCCAGCCACACCGGGAAGTTCCTCCAGGGCATTCTGGACGCGGACCGGATCGCCGAGGCCGGGGTGCCCTCGGGCGGGGCACCCCGCAAGACGGCCGCCCGCAAGGCCGCCCCGGCGAAGAAGACGGCGGCCGCGAAGAAGACGGCAGCCGCCAAGAAGGCCACGGCGACCAAGGCGAAGGCCACCGCCACGGCCACCGGCACCAAGGCCGCTGCCGCCAAGAAGACGACCCGGGCCCGCAAGGCCTGAGCCCCGGGCTCACCTATGGCGGCGCCCCCGGCAGGACGACGGGGGCCGCCGCCATCGGCATGGGCGGCCCGCCCCCGGCGGAGCGGGGCCGTGTCCCGCCGGGCCGCCCGCGGCCGCCCCCTCTCGACCGGCCCGCCCGCAAGACTCCCGTTCCTCGCCGGTATCGTCGGTTCTGTCACCGGCACCCGCGGCCGCCGTCGTCGCTCCGCGTCCGTCCGGCGACCCGACTGCGGTGCCCCACCGCGATCCGCCTCGAACGACACCCCGTGGAGTCCGCATGCCCGGCCTGCCCGCCGCCCGCCGTACCGTGCTGAAGGGCGCCGCGCTCGCCGGTGCCGCCGGGCTCGGGGCGGCCGCCTGCTCGACCGAGTCCAAGCTCGGGCACGCCAAGAACCCCACGCCGACCGCTCCCGTCGCCCTCGGCGCGGCCTCCGAGGTGCCGGTCGGCGGAGCCAAGCTCTACCGGGAAGCGCGCCTCGTCGTGAGCTGCCCGGCCAAGGGCGAGTACAAGGCGTTCAGCGCGCAGTGCACCCACGGCGGCTGCGTGCTGACCAAGATCGAGGGCACCGAGGGCCACTGCCCCTGCCACGGCAGCCGCTTCGACACCACCACCGGCGAGGTCATCGAAGGGCCGGCCACCGTGCCGCTGCCCGCCGTCCCGGTCACCGCCGAGGACGGCAACCTCGTCGCGGGCCCCGACGCCTGAACCACAGACGCCGGCCGCCCCTCACTCCCAGTCCCAGTCGATCCCGATCAGCCCCGGCCGTACGCCCTCCTCCACCAGGTGCACGGTCCGGTGCCGGCCGGTCAGTGTGAGGTCCCCGCGGGCCCCGCGCACCGCCCCCGCCGACGCCTGGGCGAACCGGCGGCACCGGACCGGGAGCGCGGCCTCGTCGAAGCCGACCTGGAGCACGTACTGGCCGCCCCCGAAGGTGAAGCCGCGCACGTACTCCCCGCTCGACCCACCCGTACCGTCCTCGAAGCCGTAACCGAAGAGGTACGTCTCGCCGGACCGCAGCCGGGTGTCGAACAGCAGCTCCGCCACCAGCACCCCCGACTCCCCGTCCCAGCGGACCCGGCCCGTCCGGCAGTTCTCCAGGGCCCGCACCACGATCCGCGACGGGTCACAGCCGGGATCGCCCCGGTACACCGCGAGATAGCGGTCCACGCCGTCCCGGTGCGCGCGCACCACATGCCGGGAGGAGCGGCCCGCCAGCTCCCGGCGCGCCCCGATCCGTACCCGCTCCTGGTGCCCCACCGTGTGCAGCCCGCCGTCCACCGGTGACTCCATCGCCGCGAGGAGCCGCTCCACCGAGCCCGACGCCTCCATCAGCGACCGGTACGTACGCCCCGCCGGACGGTCCCCCTCGCCCGCGGCGTCACCGTCGCGCAGCAGCCTCAGCAGCGAGTCCTCCGGCAGCGCGAGCACCTCCTCCAGCGCCCGCACGGCCCGCAGCGACTCGGCCCGCCGGGGGCGGCGCACCCCCTGCTGCCAGTAGCTGAGGCTGGTCACGCCGAGTTTGACGCCCCGGTGCTCCAGATGGTGCCGCACCCGCTGGAGCGGCAGCCCGCGCACCGACAGGGCCGTGCGCAACGCCAGATGGAACGGACCGGTCCGCAGAACCTGGGCCAGTTCGGTCTCGGTCTCGGTCTGCCGCATGGGCGGGCCTCCGGTGAACGTTCACGTGGGGAGTGGCGACACCGACCCCCGGGGGACGCGGGGGAGCAGGTGACCGGGGCGGTGCCGTTCACACGGACGCCGTGCCGTTCACACCGTGATGTCACCTCGCATTGAAGCGTGTTGACCTGCTCCGGACAACGCCGGATGCTCTTCGTCAGCGTCCGGACGCGCTCCTCCGATCCCCACCCCCGTTTCGGGAGGAACGCCATGCGCAACCGCAATGTCAGCCCCGGACGGCCCGGAAGGCCCGCACGGTCCGGAAGGTTCTCGTTCACCGCCCTCCTGGCCGCCGCCCTGCTCGCCGTCCCCGCGGCCACCGCCACCGCCGCCCAGCCCCCTGCCACGACCGGCTCCACCGTCGCCGCCGCCCAGCGGCTCAACATCACCATGCAGGCGCAGCAGCAGAGCAACTGGTGCTGGGCGGCCGGCGGCAACACCATCGCCGCCTGGTTCGGCCGCGGCTACTCCCAGAACCAGTTCTGCAACGCCGCCTTCAACCGCAACCAGAACACCCAGTGCCCCAACTCGCAGGCCACCCTGGGCAACGTCCAGACCGGTCTGTCCTGGGCCGGGGTCAGGCCCGGCAGTTACGTCACGGGCTGGCTGCGCTACCCGACCGTGCAGGCCGAGATATCCGCCCAGCGCCCCATCGAGACCCGGATCCAGTGGTCGTCCGGCGGTGGCCACATGCACGTCATCTACGGGTACGACGACGCCAACAGCTGGGTCTACTGGGGCGATCCCTGGCCCTCCAGCAACCGCTACAACTGGGCCTCGCACGCCTGGTACGTGAACAACAACGAGTTCTCCTGGACCCACTCGCTCTACCGGATCGGGGCGTGAGGACATGAACTCCACCACCCGGCGCACAGCCACCGCACGGAACGCGGCCACCGCACGGCGCCTCGCCGTCGCCACCGCCCTCACCGCGACGGCCCTGCTCACCGCCGCCGTTCCCGCCCTCGCCGACGACGGCCGCGCGGCCCCGCCGAAGCTGACCGCGTCGACCCTCGAAGCCGCGCACGAGGCCGCGACCGAGCCGGAGACCCTGGACACCCTGTCCCGGTTCTTCGCCCGGGAGGGCGCGGTGAGCAGGAAGGCGAGCGCACCGAGGATCGAGGGGAAGGCCGTGCCCGTGCGGACGCTCTCGGCCGCCTTCGTCGCGGGAAAGCCCGGGGCCGCCCCGAGCACCCTGGACTACCTGGCCAGCACCGCCGTCTCCTCCGACGGCCAGAAGGCCTCTCTGTGGACTCTCCCCGAGGCGGGCGCCGACGGTGACTGGCAGGTGGTGAACATCGCCGCCGGCGACGACGAGGCCCGCTACGCGGCCCAGGGGGCCCGCACCCTCCCCGGGGGCACCGTCTTCCGCGAACCGCAGATCGACGCCTGGTACGTCCACGACGGCTCCCGGGTCCTCCCGCTCGACGAGGACGCGAGGACCGCCGTGGGAGCGCGGGGCACCACGCTCGACGCCTACCGGACCCGGGTGAAGGAGGCGTACGGCGACAAACTGCCCGGCTCCGGATACGCCCGGTCCGGCCGGGCGGGCGGCTACGGCCCCGACGCGGACACCGGACCGGCCATCGGCCCCGCGCCCGCCCCCGGCCCCGTCCCGGGCCCGGCGGCGGCGGACCGGGCCGGCCCCGGTCCCGCCGGAGACCCCGCACTGGCGGGCGCGGCCCAGGGCCCCGACACGGCCCTGACCGCCGTCTCCACCACCGCCGGAGTCGGGGCGCTCCTCGCCCTGGCCCTGTGCGGGGCCGCGGCGCTGCGCCGCCGGAGCCGTACCGGGCGATCCCCGGTCACGGACGCCTGAGCGGCCGCTCAGGCGACTCCGGCGGCCTCACCGGCCCGCGCTCCGGGGTGCGGAACACCCCACGGCACTCCGGAGCGCGGCACCACCCGAGGACGACGTACTGTCACTGCCCGCAAGTAGGGTGTGAGACATGGCAGACCCCTCCAGCTACCGCCCCAAGCCGGGACAGATCCCCGACTCCCCGGGGGTCTACAGGTTCCGCGACGAGCACCGCCGGGTGATCTACGTCGGGAAGGCCAAGAACCTGCGCCAGCGCGTGGCCAACTACTTCCAGGACCTGGCCAATCTCCACCCGCGTACGCGCACGATGGTCACCACCGCCGCATCCGTCGAGTGGACGGTCGTCTCCACCGAGGTCGAGGCGCTCCAGCTGGAGTATTCCTGGATCAAGGAGTTCGACCCCCGGTTCAACGTCAAGTACCGGGACGACAAGAGCTATCCCTACCTCGCGGTCACGCTCAACGAGGAGTTCCCCCGCGTCCAGGTCATGCGCGGCGCCAAGAAGAAGGGCGTGCGCTATTTCGGCCCGTACGGCCACGCCTGGGCGATCCGCGAGACGGTCGACCTGATGCTCCGCGTCTTCCCCGTCCGTACCTGCTCCGCCGGCGTCTTCAAGAACGCCGCGCGCACCGGCCGCCCCTGCCTGCTGGGTTACATCGGCAAGTGCTCCGCCCCCTGCGTCGGCCGGGTCACTCCGGAGGAACACCGGGATCTGGCCGAGGACTTCTGCGACTTCATGGCCGGGCGCACCGGCACCTACATCCGCCGCCTGGAGAAGGACATGATGCAGGCGGCCGAGGAGATGGAGTACGAGCGGGCCGCCCGCCTCCGCGACGACGCCGAGGCCCTCAAGCGGGCCATGGAGAAGAGCGCCGTCGTCCTGGCCGACGCCACCGACGCCGATCTGATCGCCGTAGCCGAGGACGAGCTGGAGGCGGCCCTCCAGATCTTCCACGTACGCGGCGGCCGGGTGCGCGGCCAGCGCGGCTGGGTCACCGACAAGGTCGAGGCGGTCGACACCTCCGGCCTCGTCGAGCACGCCCTCCAGCAGCTGTACGGGGAGGAGCGCGGCGACGCCGTCCCCAAGGAGGTCCTGGTCCCCGCCCTGCCCGAGGACACCGAGGCGGTCTCCCAGTGGCTCGCCGCGCGCCGGGGCTCCCAGGTCAGCCTGCGCATCCCGCAGCGCGGCGACAAGAAGGACCTCATGGCCACGGTCCAGCGCAACGCCCAGCAGGCGCTCGGGCTGCACAAGACCAAGCGCGCCTCCGACCTGACCACCCGCTCCCGCGCCCTGGAGGAGATCGCCGAGGCGCTGGGTCTCGACACCGCCCCGCTGCGCATCGAGTGCTACGACATCTCGCACCTCCAGGGCGACGACGTGGTGGCCTCCATGGTGGTCTTCGAGGACGGCCTCGCCCGCAAGAGCGAGTACCGCCGCTTCCAGATCAAGGGCTTCGAGGGCCAGGACGACGTCCGCTCGATGCACGAGGTGATCGGCCGCCGCTTCAAGCGCTACCTCCAGGAGAAGGAGCGCACGGGGGAGTGGGAGGAGCAGCCCACGGACACCGCGGCCGACGGGCCCGCCGCCACCGCCCCCGCCACCGCCACCGACCTCAGCCTCGCCACCACCCCCGTTCCCGCGACCGGGCCGGTCCCCGCCGCCACCGGCCCCGCTTCCGGCGCCGTCCCCGCCGTCGCCGAGGACGCCGAGCCCCGGGAGGACGACGGCCGCCCCAAGCGGTTCGCCTACCCGCCGCAGCTGGTCGTCGTCGACGGCGGGCAGCCCCAGGTCGCCGCCGCCAAGCGCGCCCTGGACGAGCTGGGCATCGACGACATCGCCGTCTGCGGCCTCGCCAAGCGTCTGGAAGAGGTCTGGCTCCCCGACGACGACGATCCCGTGGTCCTGCCCCGCTCCAGCGAGGGCCTCTACCTCCTCCAGCGCGTGAGGGACGAGGCGCACCGCTTCGCCATCACCTACCAGCGCGCCAAACGCGCCAAGCGCATCCGCACCAGCCCCCTCGACGACGTGTCCGGCCTCGGCGAGACCCGGAAGCAGGCGCTGATCAAGCATTTCGGCTCGGTGAAGAAGCTTCGGCAAGCGACAATCGACGAGATCTGCGAGGTCCCCGGGATAGGGCGGAGGACGGCGGAATCGGTGGCCGCCGCCCTGGCCTCGACCGCTCCCGCGGCACCTGCCGTGAACACGGCCACAGGAGAGATCATCGAAGAGGACGACGGGGGCAGCTCATGACCGAGAACAGCCACGAGACCGCACAGCACACCTCAGGCCCGACCGCCACGGGCCCGGCCGTCACGGAGACGGCCGAGACCGCAGACCGAGCAGACGGAGCAGCAGACGTGAGTACGAACACCCCGAACGAGACGGGTGACGCGGCCATCCCCGAGCTGGTGATCATCTCCGGGATGTCGGGCGCCGGCCGCAGCACCGCCGCCAAGTGTCTGGAGGACCTCGGCTGGTTCGTCGTCGACAACCTGCCGCCCGCGCTGATCCCCACCATGGTCGAGCTCGGCGCCCGCTCCCAGGGCAACGTGGCGCGGATCGCCGTCGTCGTCGACGTACGCGGCCGGCGCTTCTTCGACAACCTTCGCGAATCCCTCGCGGACCTGGAGGCCAAGCACGTCACCCGGCGGATCGTCTTCCTGGAGTCCTCCGACGACGCCCTCGTGCGCCGCTTCGAGTCCGTCCGCCGCCCGCACCCCCTCCAGGGCGACGGGCGCATCGTCGACGGCATCGCGGCCGAGCGCGACCTGCTGCGCGAGCTGCGTGGCGACGCCGACCTGGTCATCGACACCTCCAGCCTCAACGTGCACGAGCTGCGGGCCAAGATGGACGCCCAGTTCGCGGGCGAGTCCGAGCCGGAGCTGCGGGCCACGGTGATGTCCTTCGGCTACAAGTACGGCCTCCCCGTCGACGCCGACCTGGTCGTCGACTGCCGCTTCCTCCCCAACCCGCACTGGGTCCCCGAGCTGCGCCCCTTCACCGGCGTCAACGAGGAGGTGTCCGACTACGTCTTCGACCAGCCGGGCGCCAAGGAGTTCCTCAACCAGTACACCGAGCTGCTCCAGCTCATCGCCGCGGGCTACCGCCGTGAGGGCAAGCGGTACGTGACCATCGCCGTGGGCTGCACCGGCGGCAAGCACCGCTCCGTGGCCATGTCCGAGAAGCTCTCCGCCCGCCTCGCCGCCGAAGGCATCGAGACCGTCCTCGTCCACCGCGACATGGGGCGAGAGTGACCGGACGCAATCTGCGGATGCGGCGCCTGAGCCGCGCCACCTCGGCGCTCTCGGGCCGCAAACGCGGTGCTCAGCCCAAGGTCGTCGCGCTCGGCGGCGGCATGGGCCTCTCGGCGTCCCTGACGGCGCTGCGCCGGATCACCGGCGATCTCACGGCCGTGGTCACCGTCGCCGACGACGGCGGCTCCAGCGGCCGGCTGCGCGAGGAGCTGGGCGTGCTGCCGCCCGGCGACCTCCGCAAGGCGCTCGCCGCGCTGTGCGGCGACGACGACTGGGGCCGCACCTGGTCCCAGGTGGTCCAGCACCGGTTCGAGTCCAAGGGTGACCTGCACGGGCACGCGGTCGGCAATCTGCTGATCGTCGCCCTCTGGGAACAGCTCGGCGACCACGTCCAGGCGCTCGACCTGGTCGGCAAGCTGCTCGGCGCGCACGGCCGGGTGCTGCCGATGTCGGCGGTCCCGCTGGAGCTCCAGGCGCTGGTCAAGGGCCATGACCCCGATCTGCCCGACGCGATCGTCACCGTGCGCGGTCAGGCCACGGTGGCGCTCACGCCCGGCGAGGTGCAGTCCGTGCACGTGGTCCCGCCCGACCCGCCGGCCGTTCCGGAGGCCGTCGCGGCGGTCCTGGACGCCGACTGGGTGGTCCTCGGCCCCGGCTCCTGGTTCTCCTCGGTGATCCCGCACCTGCTCGTGCCGGAGCTGCTCGACGCCCTGGTCACCACGAAGGCCCGCAAGGTCCTCTCGCTGAACCTCGCGCCCCAGCCCGGCGAAACAGAAGGCTTCTCACCGCAGCGTCATTTGGAGGTTTTGGGGCGACACGCCCCTAAACTCGCCTTGGACGTGGTGCTGGCCGATGAGGCCGCCGTGCCCGACCGTGAGTCCCTCGCCGACGCCGCCCAGCGGCTCGGAGCCGCGGTCGAGCTGGCGCCGGTGGCATCGCCCGACGGCGTTCCGGTCCATGATCAGGAGCTGTTGGCCGCCGCGTACGACCGTATTTTTCGGATGCATGGAAGGATCGGCCCATGGCGATGACGCCAGCGGTGAAGAACGAAATCTCTCATCTTCCCGTCACCCGGACCTGCTGCAGGAAGGCAGAGGTCTCGGCGATTCTTCGGTTCGCGGGCGGGCTGCACCTGGTGAGCGGCCGGATTGTGATCGAGGCGGAGCTGGACACCGGCAACGCCGCCCGCCGTCTCAAGCGCGACATCCTGGAGATCTTCGGGCACAGCTCGGAGCTGATCGTGATGGCCCCCGGCGGACTGCGGCGCGGCTCGCGCTATGTCGTCCGCGTGGTGGCGGGCGGCGACCAGCTGGCCCGTCAGACCGGTCTGGTCGACGGCCGCGGCCGGCCGATCCGCGGGCTGCCCCCGCAGGTGGTCTCGGGGGCCACCTGCGACGCCGAGGCGGCCTGGCGCGGCGCCTTCCTCGCCCACGGCTCGCTCACCGAGCCCGGCCGCTCCTCCTCCCTGGAGGTCACCTGCCCCGGCCCCGAGGCGGCCCTCGCCCTGGTCGGCGCGGCCCGCCGGCTCTCCATCGCCGCCAAGGCCCGCGAGGTGCGCGGCGTGGACCGCGTGGTCGTCCGCGACGGCGACGCGATCGGCGCCCTGCTGACCCGGCTCGGCGCCCACGACGCGGTGCTCGCCTGGGAGGAGCGGCGGATGCGGCGCGAGGTCCGCGCCACGGCCAACCGGCTCGCCAACTTCGACGACGCGAACCTGCGCCGCTCGGCCCGCGCGGCGGTCGCCGCAGGGGCCCGGGTGGGGCGCGCGCTGGAGATCCTCGGCGAGGAGGTCCCCGAGCACCTCGCCGCCGCGGGACGGCTGCGCATGGAGCACAAGCAGGCATCGCTGGAGGAGCTGGGCGCGCTCGCCGACCCGCCGCTGACCAAGGACGCGGTCGCCGGCCGGATCCGCCGACTGCTCGCGATGGCCGACAAGCGGGCCCAGGACCTGGGCATCCCGGGGACCGAGGCGACCCTCAGCGAGGAGCTCGCCGACGGCCTGGTCGGCTGACTCGGCGGCGGGCGGGGGACGTTGGTCCCGACCCCGCCGGGACCTCGGTCCCGCGCCCGCCGGGACCCACGTCCCGGCGGGCGAAACGGTGGCCCGTACCCCTACTGGCGAGTACGGGCCACCGGTCGTATCCGGTGGCGCGTAGGGGCCCTCTCGATGTCACTCCCCGGCCCTCGGAGAGGTAGGGTCGGAAGCGGTCGGGGACATCCCTATACAACTCGCCGGCGTCGAAAACCGGCGTACCTAACGAGGAGATCGGTTCGTGACGATCCGCGTAGGCATCAACGGCTTCGGCCGCATCGGTCGCAACTACTTCCGCGCGCTGCTCGAGCAGGGTGCGGACATCGAGATCGTGGCTGTCAACGACCTGGGTGACACTGCGACCACTGCGCACCTGCTGAAGTACGACACCATCCTGGGCCGCCTCAAGGCAGAGGTCAGCCACACCGCCGACACCATCACCGTCGATGGTCACACCATCAAGGTGCTCTCCGAGCGCAACCCGGCCGACATCCCCTGGGGTGAGCTGGGCGTCGACATCGTCATCGAGTCGACCGGCATCTTCACCAAGAAGGCCGACGCCGAGAAGCACATCGCGGGCGGCGCCAAGAAGGTCCTCATCTCGGCTCCGGCCAAGGACGAGGACATCACCATCGTGATGGGCGTCAACCAGGACCAGTACGACGCGGCCAAGCACAACGTCATCTCCAACGCCTCCTGCACCACCAACTGTGTGGCGCCGATGGCCAAGGTTCTCGACGAGAACTTCGGCATCGTCAAGGGCCTGATGACGACGGTCCACGCGTACACCAACGACCAGCGCATCCTGGACTTCCCGCACTCGGACCTGCGCCGCGCCCGCGCCGCCGCCGAGAACATCATCCCGACCACCACCGGTGCCGCGAAGGCCACCGCCCTGGTCCTCCCGCAGCTCAAGGGCAAGCTCGACGGCATCGCGATGCGCGTCCCGGTCCCGACCGGCTCCGCCACCGACCTGGTCGTCACCCTCCAGCGCGAGGTCACCAAGGACGAGGTCAACGCCGCGTTCAAGAAGGCCTCCGACGACGGCGCCCTCAAGGGCTTCCTGACGTACACCGAGGACCCGATCGTCTCCTCGGACATCGTCGGCGACCCGTCGTCCTGCACCTTCGACTCCTCCCTGACCATGGTCCAGGAGGGGAACTCGGTGAAGATCCTCGGCTGGTACGACAACGAGTGGGGCTACTCCAACCGCCTCGTCGACCTCACGGTCTTCGTCGGCGAACAGCTCTGATCCTCGGGTCGGCAGGCACATCGATGTGAGCGAAGGGGCTCGACCGGCGCAACGACGCGCGGGTCGAGCCCCTAGGCCGTGTCGACAGACTGCCGTCTGCCGCGCGGCGTCTGGCACGCACGCTCGCAGCGTTGCCGAAACGGCCAAGTAGCTCCTTCCCCAAGCTCTCAGCTCCGTTCGAGCAGGGGAGGCCCCATTCGAGGCCATTCCGGCGCCTTGCGATCGCACGCACCAGACGCCGCGCGGCCCGGCCTTCGGCCGGACGACGGCGGTCTGTCGACACGGCCTAGCATGCTCATCGGTCCTTCCAAGGAGTAAACGGAACAGATGAAGACGATCGACGAACTTCTCGCCGAAGGGGTCGCGGGCAAGCGGGTATTCGTCCGCGCCGACCTCAACGTGCCGCTGGACGGCACCACGATCACCGACGACGGCCGCATCCGCGCCGTCCTCCCGACGATCTCCAAGCTCGCCGAGGCCGGCGCGCGCGTCGTCGTCGCCTCGCACCTCGGCCGCCCCAAGGGCGCCCCGGACCCGGCCTTCTCGCTGGCGCCCGCCGCCGCCCGCCTGGGTGAACTCCTCGGCGCCGACGTGGCTTTCGCCGCCGACACGGTCGGCGACTCCGCCCGCGCCGCGGTCGCCGGCCTCGCCGACGGCCAGGTCGCCGTCATCGAGAACCTGCGCTTCAACGCCGGCGAGACCTCCAAGGACGACGCCGAGCGCGCCGCCTTCGCCGATCAGCTGGCCGAGCTCGCCGACGTCTATGTGGGCGACGGCTTCGGCGCCGTCCACCGCAAGCACGCCTCGGTCTTCGACCTCCCGGCCCGGCTGCCGCACTACGCGGGCTACCTCATCGCCACCGAGGTCGGCGTCCTGAAGAAGCTCACCACCGACGTCAAGCGCCCGTACGCGGTCGTTCTCGGCGGCGCCAAGGTCTCCGACAAGCTCGGCGTCATCGACCACCTGCTGGAGCGGGCCGACCGCATCCTCATCGGCGGCGGCATGGCGTACACCTTCCTCAAGGCCAAGGGCTACGAGGTCGGCAGCTCGCTGCTCCAGGAGGACCAGATCCCCGCCGTGCGGGAGTACCTGAGCCGGGCCGAGGAGAAGGGCGTGGAGTTCGTCCTCCCCGTCGACGTCGTCGTCGCCCCCGCCTTCCCCGACCTGAAGACCAAGGCCCCGGCCCATCCCACCACCGTCGCCGCCGACGCCATGCCGGAAGGCCAGATGGGGCTGGACAACGGGCCCGAGACCAACAAGCTCTACGCATCGAAGCTCGCCGACGCGGCCACCGTCTTCTGGAACGGCCCGATGGGCGTCTTCGAGCACCCCGACTTCGCCGACGGCACCCGCGCGGTCGCCCAGGCGCTCGTCGACTCCCCGGCCTTCAGCGTCGTCGGCGGTGGCGACTCCGCCGCGGCCGTCCGCATCCTGGGCTTCGACGAGAATGCTTTCGGACATATTTCGACCGGTGGCGGTGCGAGCCTCGAATACCTCGAGGGCAAGACGCTTCCCGGGCTCGCCGCACTGGAGGACTGACCTTTCATGACCACCCGCACCCCGCTGATGGCGGGCAACTGGAAGATGAACCTCAACCACCTCGAGGCCATCGCCCACGTCCAGAAGCTCTCCTTCGCGCTGACCGACAAGGACTACGAGGACGTCGAGGTCGCCGTCCTGGCGCCCTTCACCGACCTGCGCTCCGTGCAGACCCTGGTCGACGGCGACAAGCTGAAGATCAAGTACGGCGCCCAGGACATCTCGGCGTACGACTCCGGCGCGTACACCGGTGAGATCTCCGGCCCCATGCTCGCCAAGCTGCGCTGCACCTACGTCGCCGTCGGCCACAGCGAGCGCCGCCAGTACCACGGCGAGACCGACGAGATCTGCAACGCCAAGGTGAAGGCCGCCTACAAGCACGGCCTGACCCCGATCCTCTGCGTCGGCGAGGGCCTGGACATCCGCAAGGCCGGTGACCAGGTCTCCTACACCCTCGCGCAGCTCGACGGCGCCCTGAAGGACATCCCGGCCGAGCAGGCCGAGTCCATCGTCATCGCCTACGAGCCCGTCTGGGCCATCGGGACCGGCGAGGTCGCCACCCCCGAGGACGCGCAGGAGGTCTGCGGCGCGATCCGCCGCCGCCTGGCCGAGCTGTACTCGCAGGAGCTGGCCGACGCCGTCCGCATCCAGTACGGCGGCTCCGTCAAGTCCGGCAACGTCGCCGCGATCATGGCGCAGCCCGACGTCGACGGCGCCCTCATCGGCGGCGCCGCACTGGACGCCGACGAGTTCGTCAAGATCGTCCGCTTCCGCGACCAGTGAGTATGCGGTAGCGCCGATCCGTCGTACCCTTGCGGGGGCCGAGGGGGTGGTCACCCTCCGGCCCCCGCTGTACGTACAGGCAGTATTCGAGAAATCCGGAAAGTAGGGACCAGCCGTGATTCTGGCGTTCCAGATCGCCCTGATCGTCTTCAGCCTGCTGCTGATGCTGCTGGTGCTCATGCACAAGGGCAAGGGCGGCGGCCTCTCCGACATGTTCGGTGGCGGAATGCAGTCCTCCGTCGGTGGCTCCTCGGTCGCCGAGCGTAACCTCGACCGGATCACCGTGGTGGTCGGTCTGGTCTGGTTCGCGTGCATCGTCGTCCTCGGTCTGCTCATCAAGCTCGACTGAACGACTCGTTCCGCGATTCCGGTAACGGTGTAACTCCTTCCACTGGACGCACGTTGGGCCTTACGTAGACTGGGGCATCCTTCGAGCACCATCACGCAGGGAGTTACGACCGTGGCAAGTGGCAACGCGATCCGGGGAAGCCGGGTCGGAGCGGGGCCGATGGGGGAGGCCGAGCGGGGCGAGTCGGCGCCGCGCCTCCGCATCTCCTTCTGGTGCTCGAACGGGCACGAGACGCAGCCGAGCTTCGCCCATGACGCGCAGGTGCCGGACACCTGGGACTGCCCGCGCTGCGGCTTCCCGGCCGGCCAGGACAAGGACAGCCCGCCCGACCCGCCCCGCACCGAGCCCTACAAGACGCACCTCGCATACGTGCGCGAGCGGCGCAGCGACGAGGACGGCGAGGCGATCCTCGCCGAGGCACTGGCCAAACTCCGCGGCGAGATCTGACATTTCTCCCGCACAGCTCCACGGAAACCCCAGTCGTTCAACCGGCCGGACGCCCCACGGGTGTCCGGCCGGATCGCGTTCCCGCGCCACCCGCCTCCTCCACGCCGTCGGCCTCCACGATCAATTAGGTTGGAGGGGCAGCGGGGATGCTGATGACGAGTGAGAAGTGGGCTGATATCCCGGATGAACGCAGCAAGCCGAACCAAGCTCAACCAGACGCCCGAGTGGACGGCTCTCGCCAAGCACCGTGAGGAGCTCGGCGCACCCCAGCTGCGCGAGCTGTTCGCGCGGCAGCCGGAGCGGGGCACCGCCTACACCCTGCGGGTCGGCGACCTCCACCTCGATTACTCCAAGCACCTGGTCACCGACGAGACGCTGCGCCTGCTGCGCGAGCTCGCCGCCGCCACCGGGGTCGCGGAGCTGCGGGACGCGATGTTCCGCGGCGAGAAGATCAACACCACCGAGGACCGGGCCGTCCTGCACACCGCGCTCCGCGCCCCGCGCGACGCGGTCATCGAGGTCGACGGCGAGAACGTCGTACCGGCGGTGCACGCCGTCCTCGACAAGATGGCCGGCTTCGCCGAGAAGGTCCGCTCCGGACAGTGGACCGGCCACACCGGCAAGCCGGTGAAGAACATCGTCAACATCGGCATCGGCGGCTCCGACCTCGGCCCCGCCATGGCCTACGAGGTGCTGCGCTCCTTCACGGACCGCGACCTCACCCTCCGCTTCGTCTCCAACGTCGACGGCGCCGACCTCCACGAGGCCGTCCGCGACCTCGACCCGGCCGAGACGCTGTTCGTCATCGCCTCCAAGACGTTCACGACGATCGAGACCATCACCAACGCCACCTCCGCCCGGGACTGGCTGCTGACCGAGCTGAAGGCCGGTCAGGACGCCGTCGCGAAGCACTTCGTGGCGCTGTCGACCAACGCCGAGAAGGTCGAAGAGTTCGGCATCGACACGGCCAACATGTTCGAGTTCTGGGACTGGGTCGGCGGTCGCTACAGCTACGACTCGGCGATCGGCCTCTCGCTGATGGTCGCCATCGGCCCGGACCGCTTCCGCGAGATGCTCGACGGTTTCCACCTCGTCGACGAGCACTTCCGCACCGCCCCCGCAGAGGAGAACGCCCCGCTCCTGCTGGGCCTCCTCGGCGTCTGGTACGGCAACTTCTTCGACGCCCAGTCGCACGCGGTGCTGCCCTACAGCCACTACCTGTCCAAGTTCACCGCGTACCTCCAGCAGCTCGACATGGAGTCCAACGGCAAGTCCGTCGACCGCGAGGGCGACCGCGTCGACTGGCAGACCGGGCCGGTCGTCTGGGGCACGCCCGGCACCAACGGGCAGCACGCCTACTACCAGTTGATCCACCAGGGCACCAAGCTCGTCCCGGCGGACTTCATCGGCTTCGCCGCCCCCGTCCACGACCTGCTGCCCGGCCTGATCGCCCAGCACGACCTGCTGATGGCCAACTTCTTCGCCCAGACCCAGGCCCTCGCCTTCGGCAAGACGCCCGAGGAGGTCCGGGCCGAAGGCGTGCCCGAGGAGCTGGTCCCGCACAAGACGTTCCGGGGCAACCACCCCACGACGACGATCCTCGCCGACAAGCTGACCCCCTCGGTCCTCGGCCAGCTCATCGCGCTGTACGAGCACAAGGTCTTCGTCCAGGGCGCCATCTGGAACATCGACTCCTTCGACCAGTGGGGCGTCGAACTCGGCAAGGTCCTCGCCAAGAAGATCGAACCGCTGCTGACCGGCGACGGGGGAGCGGACGCCGGGCAGCTCGACAGCTCCACCGCCGCCCTGGTCGACGCCTACCGCACCCTGCGCGGGCGCTGAGCCGATGCCACAGGGGGAGGGGGAGACGGTCCGGCTGCGGCCGCCGCGCAACACACTGAACGAGCGCGCCGTCGGCTGGTGGCGGGTCCAGTGGCTGCTGCTGACGGCTCTGCACGTCGTGCCGCTCGCGGTGCTCGGAGCGATCGTCGCACCGGCCCGCTTCTGGCTGCTGCTGCCCGCCGCGGTCCTGGCCGTGGCGGGCACGGCGGCCGCCGTCCTCTTCCCCCTGTGGTGGTTCCGTACGCACCGCTGGGAGGTCACCGAGGAAGCGGTGTACGTCCGCACCGGTTTCTTCTGGCAGGAGTGGCGGATCGCTCCGATGTCCCGGATCCAGACCGTGGACACCGTGCGCGGCCCGCTGGAGCAGCTCTTCCGGCTCGCCACCGTCACGGTCACCACCGCCTCCGCCAAGGGGGCGGTCCGGATCCAGGGGCTGGACCACGAGCTGGCCGCCGACCTCGCCGGACAGCTCACCCGGATCACGCGCGACACCCCCGGCGACGCCACATGAGCACCGCCGCCCCGCCCGCCGACTGGCACCGCCTCGACCCCCGTACGGTCCTGGTCACCGCCCTCGTCGTCGCCGGGGTCGTCGCGGGCGCGGCCATCCCCGTCACGCTCGGGCTCACCCGCTGGTTCAGCCTCCCCGTCGCCGTGCTCCAGGTGCTCGCCGGAGCCGTTCTGGTCATCGGGGTCGCGGCGGGCGCCGACCGGGTCCGCTGGCACCGCACCCGCTATCGCGTCGGCGCTGAGCGCGTCGATCTCCACACCGGCCTCCTCCTCGTCAAGCGCCGCTCCCTGGCCCGCAGCCGCATCCGCACGGTCGACCTCACCGCCAACCTGATGCTCCGCCTCCTCGGCCTGGTCACCGTCAGGATCGGCACCGGCGAACAGGGCTCCGAGTCCACCCTCGTACTGGACCCGGTCACCCGTGCCGAGGGCGAACGGCTGCGCCTCCTCCTCCTGGAGCGCGCCGCCACCGCATCGCCCGGCGTCCACCGCGAGGGCGAACTGGCCGTCCTGGACCCCCGCTGGATCCGTTACGCCCCGGTCTCCTTCGTCGCCCCGATGCTCGGCGGGGCCGCCGCCGGGGCCGTGATGCAGGTCAGCGACTGGGTCGGGGCGCAGGGCCAGGTCATCGAGTGGGTCGGCGACCGCTTCCGGGAGACCCCGCTGCTCTGGGTGATCATCGTCCTGGTCCTGGCCGCCCTGGTCGCGGGCGTCGTCGGGGCGCTCGGCCTCTGGATCGAGATGTGGTGGAACTACCGCCTGGAGCGCGAACCGGGCGGCACGCTGCGGGTCCGGCGCGGGCTGTTCACCTCCCGGTCGATCTCCGTCGAGGAGGCCCGGCTGCGCGGCGTCGACCTGGTCGAGCCCCTGGGCGTCCGGCTGCTCGGCGCGGCCCGCCTCGACGCCATCACCACCGGCCTGGCCAAGGACCACGAGGCCAAGAACGCCGACCACAACACCCTGCTCCCGGCCGCGCCCCGGGCCCGGGCCGACACCGTCGCCGCCGACGTGCTGCGCGAGCCCGGCACCCCGACCGGCGCGGCGCTCACCCCGCACCCCCGTGCCGCCCGGGGCCGCCGACTGCGCTGGTCGCTCGCGGCGGCCCTCGGCCCGGTCCTGATCCTGACGCTCCTCGGGGCGCTGCTCACGCCCGTGCTGCTGTGGATCGCGCTCGGCTGCGCGGTGGTGGCCGTCCCCGTGGCGGTGGTGCTCGCCCTGGACGCGTACCGGGCGCTCGGCCACGCCCTCTCCGGCCGCTATCTGGTCACCCGCTCCGGTACGGTCCGCCGCTCCACGGCCGCCCTCGAACGGGCCGGGGTGATCGGCTGGACGGTGAAGCAGTCGGTGTTCCAGCGCCGGGCCGGGCTGCTGAGCGTCACGGCCACCACGGCCGCCGGAGGCGGCGCGTACACGGCGTACGACACCGACGCCTCCGAGGGCCTGGCGTTCGCCGCCGACGCGGTCCCGGGGCTGCTGGAGCCCTTCCTGGAACGCGCCGGGGACCCCGGGCGCCCCCGCCCGTAGAACGGCCGGAAAACTCGCGGGCGCCCCGCCCCGCGTCCGCCCTATCCTGACCGCTGCCGTCCGCACGGGGGCGGCCCGACGGAGAGGCGGCTGCGTGCCGGATATGTACGGGTTCCTGCTGGACGCCGAGTTGAGGAAGGCGTTCGACGTGTGGTCGGGCTATCTGAGCAGCCGGACCGGTGAGGACCCCGGGGCCCGCTCCCGGCTGCGCGACCTGCTGGAGTCGGCCCGCGCGGCAGCCGCCGAGGACGAACTCGCCCACGCACGGGCCCTGGTGGCGGAGATGCACGACCAGGCCGAGGCAGCCGGCCTCCCGTGGGCGCCGACGCGGCCCACCGCCGAGGAGGCGGACCGTCAGGCTCGTGACTACGCCAAGGACGACCTGCGGAAGGTCTTCACGGTCCAGCGGCGCGAGGATCTCGACACCATCGCGATCATTCTGAGCGTCACCAGGCGGCGCTTCAGGGCCCTCCCCGATCTCGACGCCGCCACGCGCCGGGACATCGACTACATCTGCGCCCGCGCCGCCATGGCCCTCGACCTCGCCCACGCGACGGCGGCCCGACGGGAATTGGAACGCCTGGAAGCCCTCGCGCGGCGCCTGGGCGTGAAGCCCTGAAGCCCTGACGTCTCCGGGAGGGCGCCTCAGCCGCCGTGCGTCGTGTCGATGACGCAGAAGCGGTTCCCCTCCGGGTCGGCGAGCACCACGAAGTCCGGGTCCGGCGGATAGAGCTCCCACGCGACCCGCTCGGCGCCCAGGCCCATCAGCCGCTCCACCTCGGCCTCCTGCTCGTCCGAGTAGAGGTCCAGGTGGACCCGGGGGACCTCCTGCACGGGGGAGGCGGAGCGCCCCAGCGCCACGCCGACGCCGGGCCCTTCGACCGGGACCAGCACCACCCAGTCGTCCGTCCTCGGCTCGCGCTCGGTGTACGTGAGCGCGGCCTTCCAGAAGGCGGCGGCCCTGCTCACGTCGGTCGCGCCCATCACCACGGTTCCGATATGCACCATGGGGCCGAGCCTTTCACGACGAGGCCCGGCCCGCTCGGGATATGCGGGCCGGGCCTGAAGAGCGTCAACGCTCAGGCGGAGGCCGGAGGGTAGAGCGCGCGCGGCAGTCGCGAGGCCGCCGCCGCGTCCAGCAGCCACAGCGTGCGGCTGCGGCCGTACGCGCCGGCCGCCGGGACCTGGATCTCCCCGGCCCCGGACAGCGCGATGGCCGCCGCTTCCGCCTTGTCCTCGCCCGCCGCCAGCAGCCACACCTCACGCGCCGCGCGGATCGCGGGCAGCGTGAGCGAGACGCGGACCGGCGGCGGCTTGGGCGCCCCGTGCACACCGACGACGGTGCGCTCGGTCTCCCGTACCGCGGGCAGCTCCGGGAAGAGCGACGCCACATGCGTGTCCGGGCCGACGCCCAGCATCAGCACGTCGAACGTGGGCACCGGGCCGTGGTCCTCGGGACCCGCGGCGGCGGCCAGTTCGTCGGCGTAACCGGCCGCCGCGGCATCCGCGTCGTCGCCGTACGGGCCGTCGGACGCGGGCATCGCGTGCACCCGGGCGGGATCCAGCTCCACCGCGTCGAGCAGCGCCTCACGGGCCTGGGTGACATTGCGCTCCGGGTCGCCCTCGGGCAGGAACCGCTCGTCGCCCCACCACAGGTCCAGGCGCGACCAGTCGACCGCGTCCCGGGCGGGCGCGGCGGCGAGCGCGGCCAGCAGGCCGTTGCCGTTGCGCCCGCCGGTCAGCACCACCGAGGCGTGGCCCCGGGAGGCCTGGGCGTCCACGATCTTCGTGATCAGCCGGGCCGCCGCGGCCTGGGCCATCAGCTCCTTGTCGCGATGGACGACCAGTTGGGGAGGCGTCACTTGGAGGCCGCCTTCTTGGCCGGGGCCTTCTTCGCGGCGGGAGCCTTGGCCTCGGCGGCCCTGTCCGCCTTGTCCGTGGCGCTGTCGACCGGCTTGGCCGTGACCTCGCCGCCCGAATGCAGCTTGTCGACGCCGAACTTCACCGCCGAGGCGTAGGTGTTGTCCGGGTCGAGCCGGCGCAGCTCCTCCGCCAGCAGCTCGGCGGTGTCCCGCCGCTTGAGCGCCACCGCGCGGTCGGGCTGGTTCTGCATGGAGAGCGTGGCCAGCGAACCGTCGGCCCGGTCCAGGACGATGACGCCGTTCTTCGTCTCCATCCGGGCCGCGGTGAGCCCGGGGCCCTGGGAGAGCGTGCGCTCCACCGGGACGCCGAGCCGGTCCGCGAGCCACATGGCCAGCAGTTCGCAGCTCGGGTTGTCGCTCTCGCCCTCGACGGTCGCGGCGATCACCTCGGCCGGCTGCTGGTCCAGCGCGGCGGCCAGCATCGAGCGCCACGGAGTGATCCGGGTCCAGGCCAGATCGGTGTCGCCGGGGCTGTACGTCTCGGCCCGCACCGCCAGCTCGTCCAGCGGCAGCTCCGCCGAGTAGGTGTCGGTGATCCGGCGCTGGGCGAGCGCCCCGAGCGGGTCGTTCGCCGGGTCGGCGGGGGCGTCCTCGGGCCACCACACCACGACCGGGGCGTCCGGCAGCAGCAGCGGCAGGACCACCGACTGGGCGTGGTTGGCCAGTTCGCCGTGGAGGCGCAGGACGACGGTCTCGCCGGTGCCCGCGTCGGAACCGACCCGGACCTCGGCGTCGAGCCGGGCGTCGCGCCGGGCCCGCGGCGAGCGGCTGACCCGCTTGATCACCGCGATGATCCGCGAGGGGTGCTCGCGCGAGGCGTCACCGGCCGACTTGAGCGCGTCGTACGCGTTCTCCTCGTCGGTGACGATGACCAGCGTGAGCACCATGCCGATGGCGGGGGTGCCGATCGCCCGGCGGGCCGAGACCAGCGCCTGGTTGATCTTGCTGGACGTGGTTTCCGTGAGATCGATCTTCATGGCCGCCTCCAGCTCCGTCCGTCACGTGCGAGCATCTCGTCGGCCTCGGCCGGACCCCAGGTGCCGGCCGCGTACTTCGCGGGCTTGCCGTGCTTGTCCCAGTACTCCTCGATCGGGTCGAGGATGGTCCAGGAGAGTTCGACCTCCTGGTGGCGCGGGAAGAGGTTGGCGTCGCCGAGCAGGACGTCCAGGAGGAGCCGCTCGTACGCCTCCGGGCTGGACTCCGTGAACGACTCGCCGTACGCGAAGTCCATCGTGACGTCCCGGACCTCCATCGAGGTGCCGGGCACCTTGGAGCCGAAGCGCACGGTGACGCCCTCGTCCGGCTGGACCCGGATGACCAGGGCGTTGCCGCCCAGCTCCTCGGTCGCGCCCGACTCGAAGGGCAGGTAGGGAGCGCGCTTGAAGACGACCGCGATCTCCGTGACCCGGCGGCCGAGCCGCTTTCCGGTGCGGAGGTAGAACGGCACGCCCGCCCAGCGGCGGTTGTTGATCGTCAGCTTGATCGCCGCGTAGGTGTCGGTCGTCGACTTGGGGTCGATGCCGTCCTCCTCGCAGTAGCCGAGGACTTCCTGGCCGCCCTGCCAGGCGTGCTCGTACTGGGCGCGCACGGTGTGCAGACCGAGGTCCTCGGGCAGCTCGACGGCGGTGAGCACCTTGAGCTTCTCGGCGACCAGGGCCTTCGGGTGGAAGGAGCCGGGCTCCTCCATCGCGGTGAGCGCCAGCAGCTGGAGCAGGTGGTTCTGGATGACGTCACGGGCGGCGCCGATGCCGTCGTAGTAGCCGGCCCGGCCGCCGATGCCGATGTCCTCGGCCATCGTGATCTGTACGTGGTCGACGTAGGACCGGTTCCAGATCGGCTCCCACATCGTGTTGGCGAACCGCAGCGCCAGGATGTTCTGGACCGTCTCCTTCCCCAGGTAGTGGTCGATCCGGAAGACCTCGTTGGGCGGGAAGACGTCGTGCACGAGCTGGTTGAGCTCCTGCGCGCTGGCGAGGTCGTGGCCGAACGGCTTCTCGATGACGGCACGCCGCCAGGAGCCCTCCTTCTGGTCGGCCAGGCCGTGCTTCTTCAGCTGCTGGACGACCTTGGGGAAGAACTTCGGCGGCACGGAGAGGTAGAAGGCGAAGTTGCCGCCCGTCCCCTGCGCCTTGTCGAGCTCCTCGATGGTCGCCTTCAGCGTCTCGAACGCCTCGTCGTCGTCGAAGTTGCCCTGGACGAAGCGCATCCCCTGGATGAGCTGCTGCCAGACCTCCTCGCGGAACGGCGTACGGGCGTGCTCCTTGACGGCGTCGTGGACGACCTGGGCGAAGTCCTCGTCCTCCCAGTCGCGGCGCGCGAAGCCGATGAGCGAGAAGCCCGGCGGCAGCAGGCCGCGATTGGCCAGGTCGTAGACGGCAGGCATCAGCTTTTTACGGGACAAATCGCCCGTGACGCCAAAGATGACCAGGCCCGACGGCCCCGCGATACGCGGGAGCCGTCGGTCCTGTGCGTCACGGAGCGGGTTGGCTCCGGGAACAGCAGACAAAGTGGTCAGCCCTCCGAGGGGGCGAGGCGCGAAAGCTCCGCCTCGGTCGACTTGAGCAGGTCGTTCCAGGACGCCTCGAACTTCTCGACGCCCTCGTCCTCCAGCACCTGTACGACGTCGTCGTAGGAGATGCCGAGGTTCTTGATGGCGTCGAGGTCCGCGCGTGCCTGGTCGTAGCCGCCGGCGACGGTGTTGCCGGTGATCTCGCCGTGGTCGGCCACCGCTTCCAGGGTCGCCTCCGGCATGGTGTTCACCGTGTTCGGCGCCACCAGGTCGTCGACGTACAGCGTGTCCTTGAGCGAGGGGTCCTTGACACCGGTCGAGGCCCACAGTGGACGCTGCTTGTTGGCCTGCGCCTTGTCCAGGGCCGCCCAGCGGTCGGAGGAGAAGACCTCCTCGTACGCCTCGTAGGCCAGCCGGGCGTTGGCCAGGGCGGACTTGCCCTTGGCGGCCTTCGCCGTCTCGGAGCCGATCGCGTCCAGACGCTTGTCGATCTCGGTGTCCACGCGGGACACGAAGAACGACGCCACCGAGTGGATCTTGGAGAGGTCCAGGCCCGCGGCCTTCGCCTTCTCCAGGCCCGCGAGGTAGGCGTCCATGACCGCGCGGTAGCGCTCCAGCGAGAAGATCAGCGTCACGTTGACGCTGATGCCCCGGCCGATCGTCTCGGTGATCGCGGGGAGGCCCGCCTTGGTGGCCGGGATCTTGATGAGCGTGTTCGGCCGGTCGACCAGCCAGGCCAGCTGCTTGGCCTCGGCGACGGTGGCCAGGGTGTTGTGGGCCAGGCGCGGGTCCACCTCGATGGAGACCCGGCCGTCCTGGCCGCCGGTGGCGTCGAAGACCGGGCGCAGGATGTCGGCGGCGTCGCGGACGTCCGCCGTCGTGATCATGCGCAGGGCTTCCTCGACGGTGACCCTGCGGGCGGCGAGGTCGGTGAGCTGCTGCTCGTAACCGTCGCCCGAGGAGATCGCCTTCTGGAAGATCGACGGGTTGGTGGTGACGCCGACGACATGGCTCTGGTCGATCAGCTCGGCCAGGTTCCCGGACGTGATCCGCTTGCGCGACAGGTCGTCGAGCCAGATCGCCACGCCCTCGTCGGAGAGGCGCTTGAGTGCGTCTGTCATGAGTTGCATCTCCTACTAGTCGTATCTGCCGGCGTCAGCGCGCTGCGGCTTCGAGGGATTCCCGCGCGGCGGCGGCCACGTGCTCCGGCGTGAAGCCGAACTCGCGGAACAGCACCTTCGCGTCCGCCGAGGCACCGAAGTGCTCCAGCGAAACAATGCGGCCCGCGTCGCCCACGTACCGGTACCAGGTCAGGCCGATGCCCGCCTCGACGGCGACGCGCGCCTTCACCGACGGCGGCAGCACGCTGTCCTTGTATCCCTGATCCTGCTCCTCGAACCACTCGACCGACGGCATCGAGACCACCCGGGTCGGCACCCCGGCCGCCTGGAGCTGCTCGCGCGCCTCGACGGCCACGTGCACCTCGGAGCCGGTCGCGATGAGCAGTACCTGCGGCTCGCCGCCTTCGGCCTCGAAAAGGACGTAACCGCCCTTGGCCGCGTTCTCGTTCGCCTCGTACGTCGGCACACCCTGGCGGGTCAGCGCCAGACCGTGCGGGGTGCCCTTGCCGAACACCTTGGTGTAGCGGCGCAGGATCTCGCGCCAGGCGATGGCGGTCTCGTTGGCGTCCGCCGGGCGCACCAGGTTCAGGCCCGGGATCGCGCGCAGCGAGGCCAGGTGCTCCACCGGCTGGTGGGTCGGGCCGTCCTCGCCGAGGCCGATCGAGTCGTGCGTCCACACGTACGTCACCGGCAGGTGCATCAGCGCGGAGAGGCGCACCGCGTTGCGCATGTAGTCGGAGAACACCAGGAAGGTGCCGCCGTAGATGCGGGTGTTGCCGTGCAGCGCGATGCCGTTCATCGCGGCGGCCATCGCGTGCTCGCGGATGCCGAAATGGATCGTCCGGCCGTACGGGTCGGCCTGAGGCAGCGGGTTGCCCGCGGGGAGGAACGACGACGTCTTGTCGATCGTCGTGTTGTTCGAGCCCGCCAGATCGGCGGAGCCGCCCCACAGCTCGGGCACGATCTCACCGAGCGCCTGGAGCACCTTGCCGGACGCGGCACGCGTCGCCAGACCCTTGCCGGGCTCGAAGACGGGGAGCTTCTCCTCCCAGCCCTCGGGCAGCTCGCCCGCGGCGATCCGGTCGAAGGAGGCGGCGCGCTCGGGGTTGGCCGTGCGCCACGCGGCGAACGCCTTGTCCCACTCGGCGCGGGCCTCGCGGCCGCGGTCCAGGGCCTGACGGGTGTGGCCGATGACCTCGTCGGAGACCTCGAAGGTCTGCTCCGCATCGAAGCCCAGGACCCGCTTGGTCGCCGCGACCTCGTCGTCGCCGAGCGCCGAGCCGTGCGCGGCCTCGGTGTTCTGCGCGTTCGGGGCGGGCCAGGCGATGATCGAGCGGGCCGCGATGAACGACGGACGCCCGGTCTCGGCCTTGGCCGCCTGGAGCGCCGCGTACAGACCCGCCGGGTCCAGGTCGCCGCTGGGCAGCTGGTCGACACGCTGCACGTGCCAGCCGTACGCCTCGTACCGCTTGATGGTGTCCTCGGAGACCGCGGTCTCCGTGTCGCCCTCGATGGAGATGTGGTTGTCGTCCCAGAGCAGGACCAGGTTGCCCAGCTTCTGGTGTCCGGCCAGCGAGGACGCCTCGGCCGAGATGCCCTCCTGGAGGCAGCCGTCACCCGCGACGACCCACACCATGTGGTCGAACGGGGAGGTGCCGGGGGCCGCCTCGGGGTCGAACAGGCCGCGCTCGTAGCGGGCGGCCATCGCCATGCCCACCGCGTTGGCGACACCCTGGCCCAGCGGCCCGGTCGTCGTCTCGACACCGGTGGTGTGACCGTACTCCGGGTGGCCCGGCGTCTTCGAGCCCCAGGTGCGGAAGGCCTTCAGATCCTCCAGCTCCAGGCCGTATCCGGCGAGGTAGAGCTGGATGTAGAGGGTCAGGCTGGAGTGGCCGGCGGAGAGGACGAACCGGTCGCGGCCGGTCCACTCGGCATCCGCGGGATCGTGCCGCATCACCTTCTGGAACAGGGTGTACGCGGCAGGAGCCAGGCTCATCGCCGTGCCCGGGTGGCCGTTCCCGACTTTCTGTACGGCGTCCGCGGCGAGAACACGGGCGGTGTCCACGGCCCGCTGGTCCACATCGGTCCACTGGAGGTCTGTGGTGGTCGGCTTGATGCTCACCCTGAGTCAGGGCTCCTCTCCACTGTCGTAAACCGGTGACTGTTACCGCACCGGGCGTTGTCGAGCCTACCCCCGTTGCCGGACACGCTTTCCGTGCACTTTCCAGGGTGTGGGCGCCCCGTGGAGTTCGCCTCCCGGCGGAATGCACATCCGGCGAACAGTCACCCTCAACACGACCCCACCCCCGCGAAGGGCGGTGTATCCCCAACGTCTAGAGTGGTCGAGTTCGCGCAAGTCTTCACCAGGGCCTCCAGGCCCGGAGCTTGCTGGGATTTCTCTGTCAGGGGTGTGCGTGACGGCCGTCGAGTCCCGACCCGCAGGGGTCGCCTTGACTCCCAGCCCAGGGGGCCATCGCCCGTTCGGGGCCCGCGTCAAGGCATTCGTGGCGCTTACCAAGCCACGGATCATCGAGCTGCTGCTCATCACCACCGTTCCGGTGATGTTCCTGGCTGCCCAGGGCGTACCCGATCTGTGGCTCGTTCTCACGACCACCATCGGGGGATATCTCTCCGCGGGCGGCGCCAACGCGCTCAACATGTACATCGACCGGGACATCGACGCGCTGATGGACCGCACGTCCCAGCGCCCGCTGGTCACGGGCATGGTCAGCCCCCGCGAATGCCTGGCCTTCGGCATCGGCCTCGCGGTGTTCTCCACGCTCTGGTTCGGACTGCTCGTCAACTGGCTCTCGGCCGCCCTCGCGCTCGGCGCGCTGCTCTTCTACGTCGTCGTCTACACGATGCTGCTGAAGCGCCGCACCTCCCAGAACATCGTCTGGGGCGGTATCGCGGGCTGCATGCCGGTCCTCATCGGCTGGTCGGCCGTGACGAACACGGTCTCCTGGGCCGCCGTCATCCTCTTCGCCGTCATCTTCTTCTGGACGCCGCCGCACTACTGGCCGCTGTCGATGAAGGTCAAGGACGACTACGCCCGGGTCGGCGTCCCGATGCTTCCGGTCGTCGCCACCAACCGGGTGGTCGCCAAGCAGATCGTCCTCTACAGCTGGGTGATGGTCGCGGTCTCGCTGCTGCTGACCCCGCTGGGCTACACCGGCTGGTTCTACACCGCGGTGGCGCTGCTGGCCGGCGGCGCCTGGCTCTGGGAGGCCCACGGCCTGCAGAACCGTGCCAAGGCCGGGGTGACCGGGGCCAAGCTCAAGGAGATGCGGCTCTTCCACTGGTCCATCACCTATGTCTCGCTCCTCTTCCTCGCCGTCGCGGTGGACCCCTTCCTCCGCTGACATCCCCGCTTCCGGCGTACGGGCGGGTCACGTGGCACAAGCCACGCGACCCGCCCGTCGCCAGTTCATCTACCCGTCGGTAGCATCCTGTCCATGGCAGAGACGGCAGCAGACGCAGCGGACACCGAGCAGACCTCACGGACGGACGCCAGGAAGGCGGCGCGCGCCGAGCGCAGGGCGGCGAAGCTCGCCCGCGAGATCGGCGCCTTCGCCAAGGAGCACGGCGGAGCGGAGGGACAGCTCGCCTACATCGGCCAGGCGGGCGCCCGCATCGTCCTGGTCGGCCAGGACGGCGCCTGGGGCGACCTGGTGGCCCCGACCTACGCGGTGGCCGAGAGCGCGGCCGCGAAGTCCGGCATCACGATGCACGACGAGTTCGACGGGGAGTTCGCACTCAAGGTCCGCACCGGTCCGTACGAGTGGTCCCGGATGGCCGGGATCCAGGTCGGCGGCCCCTCCAACGACCGCTGACGCGGCTTCCGCTCCCGTCGGGCAACACCTGACCCGGGGCTCACCCGTTAGGCCGTGCGTACCCACGCCGTCCCAGGGAGCCCCGGATGACCGACACCGTGCCCGTGGCCGATCTGGTCGACCAGAACTGCCACGGCGTGCTCCGCACCGAGCTGGGCCTCGGCACCTTCGAGGCCCGGCTCGGCGCCGCCGACTCCCCGGCCGCCCCCGGCACCACCTTCTTCGACACCCAGACCGGGTTCGCCGTGCGCCGCTGGTGCCCGCCCCCGCTCGGCCTCGAAGCGCACTGCCCGCCCGCCCGCTATCTGGCCAGGCGGCGCGAACTGGGCGTCGCCGAGACCTCCCGCCGCCTGCTGCGCGCCACCGGGGTCTTGGCCCACCTCGTCGACACCGGCCTCCCCGGCGACCTCACGGGTCCGGCCGAGCTGGCCTCGGCGGCCGGGTCCGAGGCCCGGGAGATCGTCCGGCTGGAAGTCCTCGCCGAACACGTCGCCGACACCTCGGGCACCGTCGACACCTTCCTCGTCAACCTCGGCGAGGCCGTGCACACCGCCGCCTCGTCGGCCGCCGCGTTCACCTCCGCCGCCGCCCCGTACGCCGCGCCCGACCCGCCGGACCCGGTCCGGGTGCGGGCGGCGGCCGGGCGCTGGCTGGCCCGGCGGGAGGAGGCGCGTCTGGCCGCCCGCCGGGGCACGGCGGGCCGGGAGGGCGGCGGGGCGCCCGTCGAACCGGAGCTGCTGGACCATCTGCGCTGGTCGGCGGTGGCCTGCGGGATCCCGCTGCAATTGCGCCTGGGCACCGCGGACCCGGCCTGCCTCGCCGACTTCGCCGCCGCCACCGAGGGGCACGGCTGCGACCTCGTCCTCCTGCACGGCTACCCGTACCACCGGCAGACCGCCGCGCTGACCGGCCGCCACCCGCATGTCTACGCGGACCTCGGGGCCGTACCGGCGCGGACGGGGGCCCGGGCGGCGGCCCTGCTCGCGGAGATCATGGAGCTGGCGCCGTTCGGCAAGCTGCTGTTCTCCTCCGGGGCGCGGGCCCTCCCGGAACTGCACCTGGTGGGCGCCCGGCAGTTCCGCGAGGCGCTGGGGCGGGTGCTGGGCGCCTGGGTCGAGGACGGCGCGTGGACCCGGCAGGACGCGGCCCGGGTCGCCACGATGATCGGGTCGGGCAACGCGCGCCGGGTGTACGGGCTGGAGTGAGGCGCGAAGAGGGGCGGCAGGCCCCCGGCCCGCCGCCCCTCACCCGCCGTACGCGTGTGTCTGTTCAGACGGCCGTCGCCGGTGCCGACTCCGGGCGCTCGGCGGACGGGCCGGGCAGCGGGGCGGTCGCGTCGTCGCCGCGCTCGCGCATGCTCAGGACGAGCCGGACCACGGCGATCAACAGGATGGCCGAGCCGAACATGTGGACGCCGACCAGGATCTCGGGGACGTCGCTGAAGTACTGCACGTACCCGATCGCGCCCTGGGCGAGCAGCACGAGCAGCAGGTCACGGGAGCGGGCCCGGGTGTCGGCCGGCGCGTCGACCACCCGCAGCGCCAGCCACATCGCGATGGCCAGGGCGCAGACCACCCAGGCGGCGATGGCGTGGACATGGGCGGCGACCGACCAGTCCCACGGCATGCGCGGCACGTCGCTGCTGTCGCCCGCGTGCTTGCCGGAGCCGGTCACGGAGGTGCCCAGCACGATCAGCACCACCGTCGTCGCCACGATCGCCCACGCCAGCCGGCGCACCGGCAGCGGGGCCCGGGGCCGCGGCGGGCCGTCGCCCTCGCCGACCCGTACCCAGGTGATCACGGCGATCGCCAGGAGCGTGTTGGCCAGCAGGAAGTGCCCGGCGACCGTCCACGGGTTGAGTCCCGCCCAGACCGTGATCCCGCCGAGCACGGCGTTGCCCAGCACGATCCAGAACTGCGACCAGGCCAGCCGGGTCACCTTGCGGCGGCGTGGCTTCATCGAACTGACGGCGATGATCGCCCAGCCGACCGCGGCCGACAGCACATAGGCCAGCATCCGGTTGCCGAACTCGATCGCGCCGTGCAGCCCCTGCTCGGGCGTCGCGAACAGGCTGTCGTCGGTGCACTTGGGCCAGGTGTCGCAGCCGAGGCCCGAACCGGTGAGCCGGACGGCCCCGCCGGTGACGATGATGAAGACGCTCATCACGACGGCGGAGAGCGCGGCGCGCTTCACCACCTTGGTGGACGGCGTCCAGCGCTTGGCGATGAGGGAGATGGGGGTTTCCACGCGGACCATCGTAGGACGGGGCTTGTGCGCGTTTTCACGAGGGGGTGGTACGTGCTGGCTTGCCCGGGAAGATCCCCGTTGCGGCCCTACTCCCAGCGGAAGAACTTCGCGGCCGCGCCGAGCCCCAGCACCGCCCACACCGCCAGGATCCCGGCCTGGGCCCACGGCATCGACGCACCGTGCTGGAGGACGTCCCGCAGCCCCTCCGAGAGCGCCGACACGGGCAGCAGCCCCAGCACTGCCTGCACCGCGCCCGGGAACTTCTCCAGCGGCACGATGACCCCGCCGCCGACCAGCAGCAGCAGGAAGACCAGATTGGCGGCGGCGAGCGTCGCCTCCGCCTTCAGCGTTCCCGCCATCAGCAGCCCGAGGCCGGAGAACGCGGCGGTGCCGAGCACGAGGAGCAGCAGCACCGAGAGCGGGCCGCCCTCGGGCGACCAGCCGAGCGCGAAGGCGATCGCCGTCAGCAGCACGATCTGGAGCACCTCGGTGACGAGCACCGACAGCGTCTTCGCGGTCATCAGCGCCCAGCGGGGCAACGGGGAGGCCCCGAGCCGCTTGAGGACCCCGTAACGGCGTTCGAAGCCGGTGGCGATGGCCTGGCCGGTGAAGGCGGTGGACATCACGGCGAGGGCCAGGATGCCCGGGGCCAGGAAGTCGACCGACGCGCCCGAGCCCGTGTCGACGATGTCGACAGCGCTGAACAGCACCAGCAGCAGCGTCGGGATGATCACCGTCAGCAGCAGCTGCTCGCCGTTGCGCAGCAGCATCCGGGTCTCCAGCGCGGTCTGCGCGGCGATCATCCGGGGGAGCGGGGCGGCGCCGGGGCGCGGGGTGTACGTACCGGCGCTCATGCGCGCAGCTCCTTGCCGGTCAGTCGCTTGCCGGTCAGTTCGAGGAAGACGTCCTCCAGGGTGTGCCGCTCGACCGAGATGCCCTCGGGCATCACGCCGTGCTGCGCGCACCAGGAGGTCACGGTGGCCAACAGCTGCGGGTCGATGCTCCCGGTGATCCGGTACGTCCCCGGCAGCGGCTCGACCGCACCGCAGCCGTCGGGCAGCGCCTTGAGGAGGGAGCCGAGGTCGAGCCCCGGCCGGCCGGTGAAGCGCAGGGTGTTCTCCGCCCCGCCCCGGCAGAGCTGCTCCGGGCTGCCCTGGGCGACGACCCGGCCCGCGTCGATGATCGCGACGTCGTCGGCGAGCGTTTCGGCCTCGTCCATGAAGTGGGTGGTCAGCACCACGGACACGCCGTCGGCGCGCAGCTCGCGGACCAGGTCCCAGGTGGACCGACGGGCCTGCGGGTCGAGCCCGGCGGTCGGCTCGTCCAGGAAGACCAGCTCGGGCCGGCCGACGACCGCCATGGCCAGGGAGAGGCGCTGCTGCTGGCCGCCGGAGAGCCGCCGGTAGGCGGTGCGGCCGCAGTCCCCCAGGCCGAGACGCTCGATCAGGGTGTCCACGTCGAGGGGGTGGGCGTGCAGCCTGGCCATGTGGCGGAGCATCTCGTCGGCGCGGGCGCCGGAGTACACGCCGCCGGACTGGAGCATCACCCCGACTCGCGGACGCAGCCGCTCCGCGTCGGCGACGGGGTCGAGGCCGAGGACCCGTACGGTGCCCGCGTCGGGGCGGCGGTAGCCCTCGCAGGTCTCGATGGTGGTGGTCTTCCCGGCGCCGTTCGGGCCGAGGACGGCCGTCACCGCGCCGGCCGCGACGACCAGATCGAGGCCGTTCACCGCGGTCTTCGCGCCGTACCGCTTCACCAGGCCGGTGACCTGTACGACGGGCTCGTTCTCCATGGCAAGGAAGTCTAGGCAGGACCCGGAGGAGGCCCGCCCCCGGGGCCAGATTAGGTGACCCTAAGTGACGAACCACACCGTAGATCGTTTCGGACCGTGGTTGTCAGGGTCGAATGAATTACGCAACAATGGTGTTGTGAAATACGACGGACGGGCTCCTCAGGAGGAACTCGCGACCGGTGAGCGCTCGACGCGCAACCGGGTCGCGCGCTCCATCCTGGACCACGGTCCCTCCACCGTCGCGGACCTCGCCAAGCGTCTCGGCCTCACCCAGGCCGCCGTCCGCCGCCACCTGGACGCCCTCGTCTCCGACGATGTCGTCGAAGCCCGTGAACAGCGGGTGTACGGGGCGCGGACCCGCGGCAGGCCCGCCAAGGTGTTCGCCCTGACGGACTGCGGCAGGGACGCCTTCGACCAGTCCTACGACAAGCTGGCCGCCGACGCCCTGCGCTTCATCGCCGAATCCGGCGGGGACGAGGCGGTCATCGCCTTCGCCCGTGCCCGGATGGCCGCGACGGGCGAGGCCTACCGCGCGGCGGTCGAGGCCGCGGAGCCCGAAAGGCGCACCGAGGCCCTGGCCAGGGCCCTGTCCGCCGACGGGTACGCTGCTACGGCGCGAAGCGCGCCGGGCCCGCAGCAGGGCGAACAGCTGTGTCAGCACCACTGCCCGGTGGCGCATGTCGCCGAGCAGTTCCCACAGCTGTGCGAGGCGGAGACGGAATTCTTCTCCAGCCTCCTCGGGACCCATGTGCAGCGGCTGGCCACCCTCGCCCACGGCGACGGCGTGTGCACGACCTATGTGCCGCGAAGTGGCCACGCAGCACCCCCACAGACCACCCATTCAGCATCTGCAAGCACGGCCGGGAGGAACCCCGCATGACGCTCCCCACGGAGACTGCCCACCCTGAGCTCGAGGGTCTGGGTACGTACGAATTCGGCTGGGCCGACTCCGACGCGGCAGGCGCGGCGGCGAAGCGCGGTCTCTCCGAGGCTGTCGTCCGCGACATCTCGGAGAAGAAGAACGAGCCCGAGTGGATGCTGAAGCTGCGGCTCAAGGGCCTCAAGCTCTTCGACAAGAAGCCCATGCCCAGCTGGGGCTCGGACCTGTCGGGCATCGACTTCGACAACATCAAGTACTTCGTGCGCTCCACGGAGAAGCAGGCCGCCTCCTGGGAGGACCTGCCCGAGGACATCAAGAACACGTACGACAAGCTCGGCATCCCCGAGGCGGAGAAGCAGCGCCTCGTCGCCGGTGTCGCCGCGCAGTACGAGTCCGAGGTCGTCTACCACCAGATCCGCGAGGACCTGGAGGAGCGGGGCGTCATCTTCCTGGACACCGACACCGCGCTGAAGGAGCACCCGGAGCTCTTCAAGGAGTACTTCGGCACCGTCATCCCGGTCGGCGACAACAAGTTCGCCTCGCTGAACACGGCCGTGTGGTCCGGCGGCTCGTTCATCTACGTGCCCAAGGGCGTCCACGTGGACATCCCGCTCCAGGCCTACTTCCGTATCAACACGGAGAACATGGGCCAGTTCGAGCGGACGCTGATCATCGTCGACGAGGACGCCTACGTCCACTACGTCGAGGGCTGCACCGCCCCGATCTACTCCTCGGACTCGCTGCACAGCGCCGTGGTCGAGATCATCGTGAAGAAGGGCGGCCGCTGCCGCTACACGACCATCCAGAACTGGTCGAACAACGTCTACAACCTGGTCACCAAGCGGGCCGTGGCCTACGAGGGCGCGACCATGGAGTGGGTCGACGGCAACATCGGCTCCAAGGTCACCATGAAGTACCCGGCCGTCTACCTGATGGGCGAACACGCCAAGGGCGAGACCCTGTCCATCGCCTTCGCGGGCGAGGGCCAGCACCAGGACGCCGGCGCCAAGATGGTCCACATGGCCCCGAACACCTCCTCGAACATCGTCTCCAAGTCGGTGGCGCGAGGCGGCGGCCGTACGTCCTACCGCGGCCTGATCGAGATCGGCGAGGGCGCGCCGGGCGCGAAGTCCAACGTCCTCTGCGACGCTCTGCTGGTCGACACGATCTCCCGCTCGGACACCTACCCCTACGTCGACGTCCGCGAGGACGACGTGTCGATGGGCCACGAGGCGACCGTCTCCAAGGTCTCCGAGGACCAGCTCTTCTACCTCATGAGCCGCGGACTCACCGAGTTCGAGGCCATGGCGATGATCGTGCGCGGCTTCGTCGAGCCGATCGCCAAGGAGCTGCCCATGGAGTACGCCCTGGAGCTCAACCGGCTGATCGAGCTGCAGATGGAGGGTTCGGTCGGCTAGGTCCGCACCCGAGGACCACCGGGACGGCCGTGCGCGGCCGTCCCCGCCCCACCGAACCACCCCCCTTCTTGACTGAGAAAGCGAGCACTACGACAGCCATGGCTGAGGCTCAGAACACTCCGGTGGGCTCCACCACCGCCGGCTCCATCGCGGTCGCCGCCGAGTCGACCGTCGCCACGCGCATGAGCGCACCCCCGTCCTTCGACGTCGCGGACTTCCCCGTCCCGCACGGCCGCGAGGAGGAGTGGCGCTTCACGCCGCTGGAGCGCCTGCGCGGACTGCACGACGGCACCGCGGTCGCCACCGGCAGCGGCGTGAAGGTCGCCATCGAGGCCCCCGAGGGTGTCACGGTCGAGACCGTCGGCCGGGACGACTCCCGGCTCGGCAAGGCGGGCACCCCCGTCGACCGGGTCGCCGCCCAGGCCTACAGCTCCTTCGAGCAGGCCTCGGTCGTCACGGTCGCCAAGGAAGCCGTGCTCACCGAGCCGATCCGGATCGCCGTGCACGGCGAGGGCGGCACCGCCTTCGGCCACCAGCTCATCGAGCTGGGCGCCTTCGCCGAGGCCGTCGTCGTCATCGACCACACCGGCGACGCGGTGCTCGCCGCCAACGTCGACTACGTCCTGGGCGACGGCGCCAAGCTGACCGTCGTCTCCGTCCAGGACTGGGACGACACGGCCGTCCACGTCGGCCAGCACAACGCACTGGTCGGCCGGGACGCCTCCTTCAAGTCGATCGTCGTCACCTTCGGCGGCGACGTCGTCCGCCTGCACCCCCGGGTCGCCTACGCAGCCACCGGCGGCGAGGCGGAGCTCTTCGGTCTGTACTTCACCGACAAGGGCCAGCACCAGGAGCACCGCCTCCTGGTCGACCACAACACCCCGCACTGCAAGTCCAACGCGGTGTACAAGGGCGCCCTCCAGGGCGACGGCGCGCACGCCGTCTGGATCGGCGACGTCCTCATCCAGGCCGCGGCCGAGGGCACCGACACCTACGAGATGAACCGGAACCTCGTCCTCACCGACGGCGCCCGGGTCGACTCCGTGCCCAACCTGGAGATCGAGACCGGCGAGATCGTCGGAGCGGGCCACGCCTCGGCGACCGGCCGCTTCGACGACGAGCAGCTCTTCTACCTCCAGTCCCGCGGTATCCCGGCCGAGGAGGCCCGCCGCCTGGTCGTGCGCGGCTTCTTCGCCGAGCTGGTCCAGCAGATCGGTCTGCCGGACGTCGAGGAGCGGCTCATCGAGAAGATCGAGGCCGAGCTGAAGGCGTCCGTCTGATGTCCTTCGTCAAAGCCTGTGCGCTGAGTGAGCTGGAGGACGACACCCCCAAGCGGGTGGAGCTCGACGGCACACCCGTCTCCGTCGTCCGCACCGAGGGCGAGGTGTTCGCGATCAACGACATCTGCTCGCACGCGAACGTCTCCCTCTCGGAGGGCGAGGTGGAGGACTGCGCGATCGAGTGCTGGCTGCACGGATCCGCGTTCGACCTCCGCACCGGCAAGCCGTCCGGCCTTCCCGCGACGCGCCCCGTCCCCGTATACCCCGTAAAGATCGAAGGGGACGATGTGCTCGTCTCCGTCACCCAGGAGTCCTGAGTCACCCATGGCAACGCTTGAAATCCGCGACCTGCACGTCACCGTCGAGGCCGACAACGCCACGAAGGAGATCCTCAAGGGCGTCGACCTGACCGTGAAGCAGGGCGAGACCCACGCCATCATGGGCCCCAACGGGTCCGGCAAGTCCACCCTCGCGTACTCGCTCGCGGGTCACCCCAAGTACACGATCACCGGCGGTTCGGTCACTCTGGACGGCGAGGACGTCCAGGAGATGTCCGTCGACGAGCGGGCCCGCGCCGGCCTGTTCCTCGCCATGCAGTACCCGGTCGAGATCCCCGGCGTCTCGGTCTCCAACTTCCTGCGCACCTCCGCCACCGCCATCCGCGGCGAGGCCCCCAAGCTGCGGACGTGGGTCAAGGAGGTCAAGGAGACGATGGCCGAGCTCCAGATGGACCCGGCCTTCGCCGAGCGCAACGTCAACGAGGGCTTCTCCGGCGGTGAGAAGAAGCGCCACGAGATCCTTCAGCTGGAGCTCCTCAAGCCGAAGATCGCCGTCCTGGACGAGACCGACTCCGGCCTGGACGTCGACGCGCTCAAGACCGTCTCCGAGGGCGTCAACCGGGTCCGCGCGACCGGCGAGGTCGGCACCCTGCTGATCACCCACTACACCCGCATCCTCAAGTACATCCAGCCCGACTTCGTGCACGTCTTCGCCAACGGCCGGATCGCGGCCTCCGGCGGTGCCGAGCTGGCCGACCAGCTGGAGAACGAGGGCTACGAGGCCTACACGAAGGGTGGCGCTTCCGCGTGACTGACGCCCGACAGGGGCTCTCCGGCCTCCTCGACACCGAGGCGATCCGCAAGGACTTCCCGATCCTGGACCGCACGGTCCACGACGGCAAGAAGATCGTTTACCTGGACTCCGCGGCGACCTCGCAGAAGCCGCGCCAGGTCCTCGACGCGCTCAACGCGTACTACGAGCGCCACAACGCGAACGTGCACCGCGGCGTCTACACGATCGCCGAGGAGGCCACCGCGCTGTACGAGGGCGCCCGCGACAAGGTCGCCGCCTTCATCAACGCACCCAGCCGTGACGAGGTGATCTTCACGAAGAACGCCTCGGAGTCGCTGAACCTCGTGGCGAACATGCTCGGCTGGGCGGACGAGCCCTATCGGGTGGACCGCGACACCGAGATCGTCACCACGGAGATGGAGCACCACTCCAACATCGTGCCGTGGCAGCTGCTCGCGCAGCGCACCGGCGCGAAGCTGAAGTGGTTCGGCATCACCGACGACGGCCGGCTCGACCTGTCGAACATCGACGAGATCATCACCGAGAAGACGAAGATCGTCTCCTTCACGCTGGTCTCCAACATCCTGGGCACGGTCAACCCGGTCGAGCAGATCATCCGCCGTGCCCAGCAGGTCGGCGCGCTGGTCTGCATCGACGCCTCGCAGGCGGCCCCGCACATGGTGCTCGACGTGCAGGCGCTCCAGGCGGACTTCGTGGCCTTCACCGGCCACAAGATGGTCGGCCCGACCGGCATCGGCGTGCTGTGGGGGCGGCAGGAGCTCCTGGAGGACCTGCCGCCGTTCCTCGGCGGCGGCGAGATGATCGAGACCGTGTCGATGCACTCGTCGACGTACGCCCCGGCGCCGCACAAGTTCGAGGCCGGTACGCCCCCGATCGCCCAGGCCGTCGGCCTCGGCGCGGCCGTGGACTACCTCACCGCGATCGGCATGGAGCGGATCCACCAGCACGAGAAGGCGATCACCGAATACGCGGTGAAGCGCCTCCTGGACGTTCCCGACCTGCGGATCATCGGTCCGGCGACGGCCGAGGACCGTGGCGCGGCGATCTCCTTCACGCTCGGTGACATCCACCCGCACGACGTGGGTCAGGTCCTCGACGAGCAGGGCGTCGCCGTCCGGGTCGGCCACCACTGCGCCCGCCCGGTCTGCCTGCGGTTCGGAATTCCCGCGACGACGCGAGCGTCGTTCTATCTGTACTCCACGCCCGCCGAGGTCGACGCCCTGGTGGACGGCCTGGAGCACGTCCGGAACTTCTTCGGCTGAGGGCTGACTGGTGAAGCTTGATTCGATGTACCAGGAAGTGATCCTGGACCACTACAAGCACCCCCACGGGCGCGGCCTGCGGGACGGCGACGCCGAGGTGCACCACGTCAATCCGACGTGCGGCGACGAGATCACGCTCCGCGTGAAGTACGACGGCGAGACCATCGCCGACGTGAGCTACGAGGGCCAGGGCTGCTCCATCAGCCAGGCCTCCGCCTCCGTGCTGAACGAGCTGCTCGTCGGCAAGGAGCTGTCCCAGGCGCAGAAGATCCAGGACGCCTTCCTGGAGCTGATGCAGTCCAAGGGCCAGCTGGAGCCGGACGACGCGATGGAGGAGGTGCTGGAGGACGCCGTCGCGTTCGCCGGCGTCTCCAAGTACCCCGCCCGGGTCAAGTGCGCGCTGCTGAGCTGGATGGCGTGGAAGGACGCGACGGCCAAGGCGCTGTCCGAAGGGAAGACCGCATGAGCGACAACGAGACCGCGACCATGAAGCCGGCCTCCGAGGAGGAGGTCCGCGAGGCGCTGTACGACGTCGTCGACCCCGAGCTGGGTATCGACGTCGTCAACCTGGGCCTGATCTACGGCATCCACGTCGACGACGCCAACATCGCCACCCTCGACATGACCCTGACGTCCGCGGCCTGCCCGCTGACCGACGTCATCGAGGACCAGGCGAAGTCCGCCACGGACGGCATCGTCAACGAGCTTCGGATCAACTGGGTCTGGATGCCGCCGTGGGGCCCGGACAAGATCACCGACGACGGGCGCGAGCAGCTCCGCGCGCTGGGGTTCAACGTCTGATCCCGCGCCCCGAAGAGCGCTGACGGCCATGCCCGCCGGGCAACACCGGCGGGCATGGCCGTTTCCGTGCGGCAGGCCGTCAGACGTGGGCGGGCGGCGGTGGCCCGTACTGCTCGGGCAGCGTCGAGGCCGCCGCCTCGGCGAGGACCGGGCCCAGGTTCTCCGTACGCATGCGGAGGTCGACGTAGAGCAGGCCGAGCACCAGCGGCGGGAAGATCGCCGTGAACAGCTGGGCGATCAGCTGACTGATGAACGACACCAGGATCAGACCGCCGAACAGGGCGATGAGCTCCCCGCCGCTCGGGTCGGTGCCCATCTCCTCGGGTTCGAACAGGCCGGGGAGCATGCCGATCATCTGGAACGGCATCTGGATCATGTAGCCGATCATGGACGCGAGCGCGTAGGCGAGCAGCCCGACGCCGAAGACCCGCCACCACGTGCCGCGCACCAGCTGGGCCGAGCGGCGCAGGGCCGCGACCGGGCGCTGGCCCTCGAAGACCACCACGGTCGGGGCCAGGGAGAACCGCACCCAGAGCCAGATCGCGAACGGGCCGATGAGCAGCGCGCCGATGAGGCCGGTCACGATCAGCGGCACGACGCCGTGCTCGTCCCCCAGCGAGATCGTGTAGATCATCAGCCCGGCGAAGCCGGCCAGGAAGAGCGCCATCGGGACGAGCATGATCAGCCCGGTCAGGAACACCGTGCCGATGACCGACCAGACCCGCGCCCACGCCCGCTTCCAGACCTCCCCGAAACGGATCGGCCGGCCGAGGACGGCCTCCTGGAGGACGACGGGAACCGCCGCCTGCACCACGGCCGACGCCAGCAGGTAGGCGATCAGGCCGACGACCATCAGCACACCGAACGCGACGCCCAGCGGGATCAGTTGCGCCGCGTCCGGAGACCCCGGGGAGTCGGAGGTCAGCTCGTCCCACTGGCTCGCGACGGCGGAGCCGGCCACCACCAGAGCGACGATCATCACGAGCGTCGCCGCGCCGAACAGCGTCAGCGCCATACCGATCAGCGGCTTCCAGTACCGCCCGAGCGTCGTGAAGGCGCCGCTGAGCATGTCCGAGATCCTCAGCGGCGCCAGGGGTATCACCCCCGGCTTGGGCGGTGCGGCCCATCCGCTGTGCCGGCCGCCGCCCGGTCCCTGCGCGCCCCCGTGGAAGGGCCCCCCACCGTGAGGTGCGCCCCCGTACGGGCCACCGCCCCACCCTGCATCCTGCGCCACTGCTTCTCCGTCGCGTCGTCGGCCCGGTCGGCCGGGCCGTTCGTTCAGTCGGCACACCGTAGCGCCCCTGACGCGGGCCGATGATATGTACGGACGTACGCAACGTTGAGTACAGTCGTACACATGGGATACGCATACGGACTGCTCGCCGGTGCCATCGCGGCGGAGGTGGCCGGGACGACGGCCATGAAGTACAGCGAGGGCTTCACCCGGCTCTGGCCCTCGATCGGCACGGTGGTGGGCTACCTCGTCGCCTTCACCCTGCTCGCCCAGACCCTCAAGACGCTCTCCGTGGGCACCGCGTATGCCATCTGGGCCGGCGTCGGCACCGCGGCCGTCGCCCTCATCGGAATCCTCTTCCTCGGGGAGTCCAGCAGCCTGGTCAAGATCGCGGGCATCGCCCTGATCGTCGCCGGGGTCGTCGTCCTGAACCTGGGAGGGGCCCACTGATGGCCCGCCGGTACGACCCCGGGCGGCGGACGCGGATCATCGACGCGGCGCTGTCCGTGATCGCGGCCGACGGCATCGCCGGGCTCAGCCATCGCACCGTTGCCGCCGAGGCCGATGTGCCGCTCGGCTCGACCACGTACCACTTCGCCTCGCTCGACGAACTCCTCGTCGCCGCCCTGCGCCGGTGCAACGAGAACTTCGTCCAGGCACTGCGCTCCAGCGGGCTCTTCGCCGAGGAGGGAGACGCCGGGCGGGATGAGAGAGACGCCGGACGGGATGAGGGGGATGCCGGGCGGCGTGAGGAGGGCGCCGAGAAGGGCGTGGAGGGAGCCGGCCTCGCGGAGGAGCTGACCCGGCTGCTCGAGGGGTGGTTCGCGGGTGAGCGCGGCGTGATCGAGCTGGAGTACGAGCTGTACCTCGCGGCCCTGCGCCGTCCCGCGCTGCGCCCCGTCGCCGCCGAGTGGACCGAGGAGGCCGTCGCGCTGCTGTCCCGGCGCACCGATCCGGAGACCGCTCGGGCCCTCGTCGCGCTGATGGACGGCGTCTGCCTCCAGGTCCTGCTGACCGGGGGAACGTTCGACGCGCCGTACGCCCGCGTGATGCTCGAGCGCATCGTCGCGGGCGGCGACGCCTGACCCCGTCGTGACCTCCGCTCAGGCCGCCCCGCGGCGCACCGTCTCCAGCGCCTCCCGCACGCTCGCCCCGATGTCCGTGATCGGGTACAGCACCTCGTGGATCGTCCGCTCCCGGTCCACCACCAGCGTCAGCCGCTTGAGTCTGCTCACGCCCGCCGCCCGGAACGTCGGCAGCCGCAGCGCCGCCGTCAGGGCCAGGTCCGCGTCCGAGAGCAGCGGGAAGCGCAGCCCTTCCTTCTCCGCGAACGCGCGCTGCTCGTCCGGGCGCTGCACGGACACCCCGTGCACCGTCGCGCCCGCCGCCGTAAAGTCGGCCAACTGGTCGCGGTACGTGCACGATTCGAGGGTGCAGCCGCTCGCCCCCGGAATCCCCGCCCAGCCCGGCGGATAGGCGTCGCGGGTGGCGTAGGCGCTGGGGAAGCAGTACAGGACGGTGTACGGGGTGCCGGCGACCGGGTCGTGGAGCCGGCCGTCGTCCCCCGGCAGCCGCAGCTCCGGCAGCCGCGTCCCCTTGAGCGCCCGCACCCGGGCCGCCTCCTGCGAGGCCTCCGTCGTCGTGGCCATCGTCTCCCCTTCTCCCAGTACCCAGGTGTCGCCCCAGTCCTGGAGCGCGATCAGCACGGGCAGCAGGGCCCGGCCGCGCGGGGCCAGGCGGTACTCGTACCGGACCGGGCGGTCCTGGTACGGCTCCCGCGTCAGCACGCCGGCGTCGACCAGCAGACGCAGCCGCTCGGTCAGCACCTTGCGCGAGACGCCCAACTCCCGCTGGAGCGCGTCGAACCGGTGCACCCCGCGCGCGGTGTCCCGCACGATCAGCAGCGTCCACCAGTCGCCCACGACGTCGAGCGCCTGGGCGATCGAGCAGTCGGCGTCGGCAAGGCTGGTGCGCTGGGGCATGGTCGTCCTCCGGTTGTGGCCGCTGTCCGCCCCGCCCACCCCGCCGGGGCCTTTCGGTTGACCCCGATGGAATCATGCTGCCATAGTCAGTTCCCATAAGGAACTCACTGGCGTGTGCGGCGGGGTCGTCCAGAGGGGGGCGGGGGATGGGCATGGTGCGCGGAGTGCCGCGGACGGTACGGCTGCTGGCGCTGGGGGCATTCCTCAACGCCGTCGTCAGCTTCACCTTCGTCTATCTCTTCGTGTACCTCGTCGGGCCGCGCGGCCTGAGCGTCACCCAGGCCGGAGTGATCAGCGGCGTCGGCGGCATCGGCCTGGTCGCGGGGAACTTCACCGGCGGCTGGTTCGGCGACCGTTTCGGCCACCGCCGCGCCCTGCTGACCGGCGCCTGTGCGAGCGGCGCGGCGCTCGTCGTCCTGCCCGTCCTGCCGGTCGCCGCCCTGTACGCGGTGCTTCCGGTCGCCCAGTACGCGGCGGGCGTCGTCCGCGCCGCCAACGCCGCACTCGTCGCGGTCTCCGTACCCGGGGGCGGAAGCCGCCGCCAGAGCTTCGCCCTCTTCCGGTTCGCCTCCAACGGCGGCTTCGCCATCGGCCCGCCGCTCGGCGCACTGGTCGCCACCCGCTTCTCGTACGACTGGCTCTTCGTCGCCGACGGCCTCGGCACCCTGCTCTTCGCGCTCTACGCCGCCCGGATCCTGCCGGCCCGCGGCAGCGCCCACGCGGTGCGCTCCCATGACCCGGACGCCCCGGGCCTCTGGCGTGAACTGCGGGCCAGGCCGGCCGTCCTGGTGCTGCTCGCCGCGATCGTGGTCGTCGACGTCGTCTACCGGCAGCAGTACTCGACCCTGCCGGTCTTCCTCACCGACCAGGGGCACACCACCCAGCTCTACGGCTGGCTGCTCGCCATCAACGGCGGCGTCATCCTCTGCCTCGAACTGCCCGCCGCCCACGCCCTGCGCCGCCGCACCCCACTCGGCCTCGTCGGTGCCGGACTCCTGCTCGTCGGGCTCGGCTACGCCGTCCTGATCCCCGGCGCGGGCGTGCTCTTCGCCGTCACCATGATGCTCTCGCTGACCCTCGGTGAGATCCTCTACAAGACCCCCGCCACCGCCTACGTCGCCGACCAGGCGCCCGGCCACGCCCAGGGCCGCTTCCAGAGCCTGTACGCCGGTGCGTCGATCAGCGGGCAGGTGCTCGCCCCACCGCTCGGGGCCGCCCTGTACGCGGCGGCGCCCGGGCTGCTCTGGCCGCTCTGCGCCCTGCTCGCGGCGACCGCCGGGGGAGCGGTGCTGGCGGCGCGACGGCTCCCCGGGCCCAGGGAGCGGGCGCGGGTGACGGGAAAGGGGCCGCACGCTGAGACCGGTTCGCCCGAGCGGGCCCCGGCCGGTTAGGTTGCTGTTCATGACCGACACGACTTCCCAGGGTTCTGCCCGTACCACCGGCGCCGTCGCCGCCGGCCTCGCCACCGTCGCCGGTGACGGCACCGTCCTCGACACCTGGTTCCCCGCCCCCGAGCTGACCTTGGACCCCGGCCCGGCCGGTACGCAGCGGCTCACCCCGGACGAGGCCGTGAACCGGCTCGGTGAGGGCGCCGCCAAGGCGATCGGCGTGGACGCCCGGCGCGGCGTCGAGATCGTCGCCGTGTCCACGGTCATCTCCTCGCTCGACGACAAGCCGCTCGACGCGCACGACGCCTACCTGCGCCTGCACCTGCTCTCGCACCGGCTCGTCCAGCCGCACGGCCAGAACCTCGACGGCCTCTTCGGGCTGCTCGCCAACGTCGCCTGGACCTCGCTCGGCCCGGTCGCCGTCGACGACCTGGAGCGGGTGCGGCTCAACGCCCGCGCCGAGGGCCTGCACCTCCAGGTCACCTCGGTCGACAAGTTCCCGCGCATGACGGACTACGTGGCCCCCCAGGGCGTCCGCATCGCCGACGCGGACCGCGTCCGGCTCGGCGCGCACCTCGCCGCCGGGACCACCGTCATGCACGAGGGCTTCGTCAACTTCAACGCGGGCACGCTCGGCACCTCCATGGTCGAGGGCCGGATCTCCGCGGGCGTCGTCATCGGCGACGGCTCCGACATCGGCGGCGGCGCCTCCACCATGGGCACCCTCTCCGGCGGCGGCAAGGAGCGCATCATCATCGGCGAGCGCTGCCTGGTCGGCGCCGAGGCGGGCGTCGGCATCGCGCTGGGCGACGAGTGCGTCGTCGAGGCCGGTCTGTACGTCACCGCCGGTACGCGCGTCACGCTGCCGGACGGTCAGGTCGTCAAGGCCCGCGAGCTGTCCGGCGCCTCGAACATCCTCTTCCGCCGCAACTCGGTCACCGGCACCGTCGAGGCCCGCCCGAACAACGCGGTCTGGGGCGGCCTGAACGAGGTCCTGCACGCCCACAACTGAGCCGTTCGCTCTCCGCCTCAGCAGGCGGCGAGGAGTTCCTCGTACGCCTTCCGCAGCCCGTCGGCCGCCTCGCGCCCGGCGGGCTGCAGCGGTTCCCGGACCGGGCCCGCGTCCAGGAGCGCCTTCGCCGTGACGGTGCCGGGCAGCCCGCTCGCCATCATCAGCTCGACGAGCCGGGCCGTGAGTCCGTTGAGCCGGGCCGCCTCGTCGGTGCGGCCCGCGTCGAACGCGTCCAGCGGCGCCCGCATCTGGCGAGGGGCCACGTTCGCGACCGTACTGACACAGCCCGCGCCGCCCACCGCGTACAGCGGCAGGTTCAGCTCCTCGCTGCCCGAGTAGTACGCCAGCGAAGTGCGGGCCAGCACCTTCGTCGCGCCGAGCAGGTCGTAGGAGCAGTCCTTCACCGCGACCACCCGCGGGTGGTCCGCCAGCCGCAGCAGGGTCTCCGGCTCGATCCGGACGCCGGTGCGGCCGGGGATGTCGTACAGCATCAGCGGCAGACCGGTGGACTCGGCCACCCGCAGGAAGTACGCCTCGACGGCGGCCTGCGGCGGGCGGCTGTAGTACGGGCTCACCACCAGCAGCCCGTCGGCGCCCGCCTCCTCGGCCTCCCGGGCCAGGCGCAGGGTGGACGCCGTGTCCGGGCCGCCGACGCCGGAGAGCAGCGGCACCCCGTCGCCGACCTCGGCCCGGACGGCCCGCAGCAGGGCGGACTTCTCGGCGCCGGTCGTGGTGGGGGACTCGCCCGTGGTGCCGCTGAGGACGATCCCGTCGCAGCCCTCGGCCACCAGGCGCGCGGCGTGTGCGCGGGCGGCGTCCGGGTCCAGGGCGCCGGTGGCGGTGAAGGGTGTGATCATGGCGCAGAGCGTGCGGCCGAAGGGGCGCGGTGGGGTGGTGGTCATGGAGGCAGTCTCAACGCCCGGAACCGTAAAGGTCCACTTAGATCTCCTTGTGGTGAACGGCAAGAGCTGCTGAAGAGTGGGGACCGCTGCCGTTCCTCTGACACGATCGAACGCGCGGACGACCGGCCGCGGCGAGGGGTGGGCGACATGAGTGATGGCGTACGGGTACGGAGACGGGTCCGGGTGGCCCTGCCGGCGGCGGCACTGACGGCACTGACCGGCTGTTCCGGCTTCCTCGTCCCCGCCGGCGAGGGCGAACGGCCGGACCCCACCCCGTCCGCCTCCGCGTCCGGGCCCGGCATCGTCCGCGCCGAGACGCTGCCCCCGACCCCCACGCCGGGGGCGGACGCGCCCGCCTACGGCGCCCCCGCGCAGACCGGCCCGACCCCCGCCCCGCCCGGGACGTGCCCCACCTCCGGGGTCGTGGTGGACATGGGCCCGGTGGAGACCGGAATGATGCACCGGGCCGTCGTGCTCACCCTCACCAACTGCGGCCGCAAGCCCTACGCCGTCGACGGCTACCCCTGGGTCCAGGCCCTCGGCGAGGACGGCAACCCACTCCCCGTCAAGGTCAACCAGGACGGCTCGTACTTCGGCAGCGACCCGGGCCCCGAAAAGCTGCTCCTCGACCCCGGCCTCACCGTGAAATCGATCCTCGCCTGGGTCTCCACACCCGAGGGCGGCGACCTCGTCGAGGGTGACGCCCTGGCCATCTCGGCCGCCCCCGGCCTCCCGGTGCGGGTCTTCCCGCTGGAGGGCCACGACATCCGGCTGATGGACGAACTCAACACGACGGCCTGGCGGACCGAACTCGGCGGCTGACGCCGGGAGATCACAGGTGATCACGGCACAGCCCGGGAGCGGGCCCACCGGCGGATCGCACCCGCGCCCCTCACGCCCTGGGCGAACGCGGTACGGCGGCATCCGATGACATCCGGCGGAACGGCCTTGACCTCAACCGAACTTGAGGTGTGAACGTGGTGGTCACGCGCACCGAGCGGTGCGTGCGAGAGGGGAACGCCGTCATGACCACGCACTTCACCGACCGCCCCGACCCGGCCCGCGCCGACGCCCGGATCGCCAAGGCCAGCACCTGGAACGTCGGGACACCGCAGCGGCAGCAGGACGCCGTCCACGCGATCCGGAAGGCCTGGGGGAGCCGGGAGTGGCCGCATCCCGGGCTGCTCTCCTACAGCGTCTACGCCGGGGAGGACGGCGCGACCCTGCTGCACTACTCCCAGTGGACCGGCGAACAGGCCTACCAGGACTTCGTACGGGAGGAGCGCGACGCCCGCAACGCCGAGATCGACGCGGCCGTTCCCGGTATCGAACGGCTCGCGCTGCACACGTACGAGCTGTACCGCTCCGGGCCGAGGGCCGAGGGCGACACCCGGGAGACCGGCTGCGTCGTCATCGTCGACGTCGAGTTCGACGGGCCCGACGCGGCGCGCCAACGCGACTGGGTGGACAGCGTGTTCGAGGCGCTCGGCGAGGAGGAGAGCCTGCCTGCCGGCGGCATCGCCGCACACTTCCATGCCGGCACCGACGGCACCCGGGTCCTCAACTACGCCGAGTGGGAGAGCGCCGAGCACCACATCGCGGCTCTCGCCGCACCCGGGGAGGGCGTCGGATCCCCGTCCCCGCTCTGGGAACGCGTCCAGAAGTACCCGGGCATGACCGGCGGCGGCGTGCACCGCTACACGCCCGTGCTCAGCATGGAACCGGGCGGGGGCGCGTAAGAGGGGCAAGCGGTCGAAGCCTCGGGCGGCATGCGGGGAAAGCGAACGAGGGCAAGCGGTCGAAGCCGTGGGCGGCATGCGGTGAAATGCGTCTAGGCTTGGGCGGCTGAACCGCGTACGCACTCCGTACGCCCCCGAGCACGCACCGAGGAGAACCCCCGATGTCCGCAGAGCGCCCCTCCCTGCCGCCGGTGCGGCTCAACTCCGAGGCCGAACTGGCACGGGACGCGCTCGCCGCTCCGCTGTTCGTCCGGGCCGTCAGGCTCGCCCGGTGGGCCGGCCCCGACACCCGGGTCGGCGCCGGCGGCGAACTCGTCGAGGCGCAACTGCCCGCCGCCGCCGAGCACCTCGGGCTCCCGGCCGACGACGACGGCGCCGCGTACGCCAGCGAGGCCTGGCGGCTCGCCGTGGACACCGGCCTCCTCGACGTCACCGACCCCGAGGAGGACGGCGCCGAGGGCACCGCCTCCGCGGGCGAGAACCTGGCCCTGCTCACCGGCGGCTCCCCCCAGGACGTCCTGTCCATCTGGCTCGACGGTCTGGACGCCGTGCACGCTGACGCCACCGCGCCCGTCCTGGACGACTTCACGGACCTCGTCGGCGAGGACGGCTCGATCGACTTCGACGCCCTGGACTGGGACCCGGAGGCCGAGGCGGAATTCCTCGACGGCGTCCTCGGCAACCTCTACCTGCTCACCCTCGCGGACAACGGCGCGGGCGAAGGACCGGTCCCGCTGCCCGCCCTCGCCGCGTCGATGATCGTCCCCGACGACATGGGCGAGCCCACCGACGACATCCTGGAGCAGGTATCGGAGGCGATGATGCGCCTCGACGACCAGTTCCGGCTCCTCGAACCCATCGGGATCGTCGAGTACCGGCCGGTCGACGAGACGCTGATGGTCGAGGAGGACGAGGCACCGGTGGACGCCGTCGGGGGCGACGAGGACGACGTCACCCGTTACGGCATGGTCAAACTCACCCCCCTCGGTCTCTACGGCATCCGCGCCCGGATGCTGGAGGCCGGGGTGGACGCCCCCGCCGTGGGCGACCTCGCGGGCAAGGGCGCGGACGCTCTCCTCGACGGCATCGCCCACTACCCCGAGTCCGCCGCCCGCGCCGAGGTCAAGCTCTGGCTCGCGGGGTACGCCGACGGCGCGGTGTCGGCGGCGGCCGAACTGCTGGCCGCCGCGCGCGGCACGGACGAGGGCGGACCGCTGCGCCGCCTCCACTGCCAGCAGGCCCTCGCCCTGGCCGGCCCCGAGGCGGAGCCCGCCGTACGCGCGGTGCTCGGCGACCGGGAACTGGGCGGCCTCGCCCGCGTCTGGCTCGCGGAGCGCGGCGCCGCCGACGTGCCCGCCCCGCCGGAGGACATGATCTTCTGGCTGGCCATCGACACCATCGCCGCCCACCTGGACGCGGACGGCGAGCTGGACGAGCTCCAGGGTCTGATCGAGGGCCTCTCCGCCCAGCACAGCGGCTTCTTCGACGAGGTCTGGCGCGTCGACCACCCGGCCACCGCCGATGTGCTGGAGGCCATGGGCCGTCTCCACAGCGACAAGAAGGCCGCCAAGGACGCCCGCAAGGCGGCGTTCAAGGCCCGGTCGCGCGCGGGCGGCTGAGGGAGCTCGCACCACCACACGTTCGGGGTGCTTTTCCGGCGCCCCGTTCGGTGGGGTTCTGCCGCCGGAGGCCGGGGAAAGTGCTGCCCGGGCCGGGCGGCGCGGGTCACGAATGCGGTACGTCTGGGCGTCGAGCGGCAGACGGGCATGGCGTCGGGCCTTCACAGGGCGCATACTCGACTTGATGAAACAGTCAGCCGGTTCCCGGCGTCACCTGCCGTCCAGTCCCTTCAACCGCCCGGCCCAGGAGGCCCCACCGGTCGAATGCTTCGATGTGGGCGACAGGGTGTCGCACGACCAGTTCGGACTCGGCAGGATTCTCGCTGTCGAGGGCGACAATGACGCGGTCCTCATCGACTTCTCGGGGCGACAGGGAAGGATCCTGAGCCCCTACTCCAAGCTCACCAAGCTCTGAGACGCCCGCCTTCTCCGTATCCGGGGCACCTGAACCCAGCCGGTTCAGGTGCCCCGGACACGTCTAGAGGGCCTGGGCGGCGGGCTTCACCATGCCCCGCACGGTGCGCGACTTCACGAACTCGCCCATCGCGGTCATCTCCCACTCGCCAGTGAACTGCTTGATCAGCTTGGCCATCATCACGCCGGTCTGCGGCTCGGCGCCGGTGAGGTCGAAGCGGACCAGTTCCTCGCCGGAGGCGTCGTCGATCAGCCGGCAGTAGGCCTTGGCGACCTCGGTGAACTTCTGGCCGGTGAACGAGTTCACGGTGAAGACCAGGCCCGTCGCATCGGCGGGGATCCGGCCGAGGTCCACGACGATCGTCTCGTCGTCGCCCGCGCCCTCACCGGTGAGGTTGTCCCCGGAGTGCTTGATCGCCCCGTTGAGGATGGTCAGCTTGCCGAAGTAGCAGCTGTCCAGGTGGTTGCGGTTGGGGCCGTAGGCGATCACCGACGCGTCCAGGTCGATGTCCTTGCCGCGGAACGCGGGCTCCCAGCCCAGGCCCATCCTGACCCGCGAGAGCAGCGGTGCGCCGCCCTTCACGAGGGACACGGTCTGGTTCTTCTGGAGGTTGACCCGGCCCTTGTCCAGGTTGATCTTCCCGGAGCCCGCGGCGGGCGCCGCCGGGGGAGCGGGCGGGGCGGGCGGGGCGATCCTCGGGTCGACGGGGGCGGCGACCGGGGCCGGGGGCTGGGGCGCGACCGGGGCGGGGGCCGCCGGAACCGGAGGCGCGACCGGGGCCGCGACCGGGGCCGCGGGCTCCTCGACCGAGACGCCGAAGTCCGTGGCGATGCCGGCCAGCCCGTTCGCGTAGCCCTGGCCGACCGCGCGGGCCTTCCAGGCGCCGTTGCGCAGGTAGACCTCGATGACCACGAGCGCCGTCTCGGCGCCCAGCTGCGGCGGGGTGAAGGTGGCGAGCGCGCTGCCGTCGTCCGCGTTGCGCACGGTGGCGGTGGGCTCGATGCCCTGGAAGGTCTGGCCCGCGGCGTCCGGGCTCGCGGTCACGACGATCTTCTCGATGCCCGGCGGCACGGCGGTGGTGTCCACCACGATCGCGTCGGGCGCCGAGCCCCCGCCGGCGCGGTAGGTCACGCCGGGGCCCGAGGGCTGGTTGTAGAAGATGAAGTCGTCGTCGGAGCGCACCTTGCCGTCGGCGGTGAGCAGCAGGCCCGAGACGTCGAGCCGCACCGGAGCGGCGACGTCCACCGCCACACGGGCGGCGGAGAGGGGAATGTTCGAGCCGGGGGTCATTGCGGTCATGCACGGAGTAACGAACGACCCGGCTTTGCCGTTCCCTTACCTTTCCCTCTGTCCACCAGATGCTTTTCGGCCGTCCGGCAGCGGTACCCCGGCGGCCCGGAAACGGCTCAGCGGCGGTCGGCGGCCCGGAAACGGCTCAGCGGCGGTTGCGCGGGTGGTTGCGGGCCGTGCGCTCGTTGCCGTGCTTGTACGCGCCCGTCCAGCGCGCCATCACCAGCTGTGCGTCGCCCGACACCACCTCGGCCAGGAACTTCTCCGCCCGGCCGCCGCGCAGCGTGCCCGCGGGCCTGCCGTGGTGGGTGATGGTGACGCTCTGGTCGCCCTGCTGTTCGTACTGGAATCCGGAAGGTCTCGGCATGGCCGTATCCTGCCCGCCCGGACGCCTCCGCGTCGCCCGGATTTCCGTCGACCCGGCCTCTCCGTTGCTGGCTGACATGCACATGGGTGGGCGGCAGCTAAAGGTGAGTGACGGCGATGTCAAGAGCCGCCTCCGCCTTGACCTGTTGCTGAAAGCTGTCTTAGCGTGACGGTGTTCAGAAATATGTACATCGATCAGACTTGTGCACGCCTGAATCTGCTCAGGGAGCGCCCGTGACCTCAGCCCCCCTCGCCGCCCGGCTCCGCGAAGTCGCCGGGGCGCCCTTCTTTCCCGTGACCGCGTTCGCCCCCGACATCGCGCGGGTCGAGGCCGGGGTCCGACACTCCGCTGAGGGGTACTCCGACGAGGGGCACGCCGCTTCGGGAGGCCGGGCGTGAAGGCGGGCGTCTTTCTCTATCCCTGGGACGTCGTCGGGGACCCGGACGCAGCCGGCCGGATCGCCGGGCTCGGTGTCCGGCAGGTCACCCTGGCCTCCGCCTACCACTCCACCCGCGCCCTCACCCCCCGCCACCCCGCCCACCGCATCGTGACCGCCGAGCACGCCGCCGTCCTCTACCCGCCGGACCCGGACCGCTGGGCGGGCCGGGCCCTCGCCCCGTACCGCCAGACGTGGACGCCCGGCGACGATCCGTACGGGGAGGCCGCCGAGGTGCTGGCCGCCGCGGGCCTGGAGGTGCACAGCTGGGTGGTCCTCGCGCACAGCTCCCGGCTCGGCGCGGAACACCCGGACACCTCGGTGGTCAACGCCTACGGTGACCGCTACCCCTGGGCGCCCTGCATCGCCCGCCCCGACGTGCGTGACCACCTCGTGGACCTCGCGGCGGAAGCCGCCGCCCGGCCCGGCGCGCGCGGCACCGAACTGGAGTCCTGCGGCTGGTACGGCTTCGCCCACCTCCACGCCCACGACAAGGTGGCGGGCGTCGGTCTCGGCGACGCGGCGCAGTATCTGATGTCGCTGTGCTTCTGCACGGTGTGCCGCGAGGGGTACGGGGACGTGGGCGTCGACCCGGAGGCGCTGTCCGCCGCCGTACGCCGGGCCCTGGAGCCGGCCTGGTCCGGCGGCGGGTCCCGGGAGTCCGGCCGCGACGGCATCGCGCGGCTGCTCGGGCCGACGTCCGCGGACGCCACCCTGCGATGGCGCGGCCGGGTGGCCCGCGCGTTCCAGGAAGCGGCCGTCGCGGCCGTACGGGCGGCGGCCCCGCCCGGCTTCCAGGTGCTGCTGCACGCCGACCCCGTGCCGTACCGAACGGGGGCCAACGTCGGTGTCGAACCGGACCACATCCTCGCCGTGGCCGACGGGGTGGTGCTGCCCTGCACCGGGGCCGACGCCGTACGGGAGGCGGTCCTCGGGCCGTTCGCCGGGCGCGGCGGAGTGCGTGCCGCCAACTTCGGGGTCGTCACCGGGATGGGTGGCAGCCCCCACACCCTGGAGCGCGACGCGGCCCACGCCGCCTCGCTCGGCGCGGACCAACTGCGCCTGTACCACGCGGGACTGGCCTCCGGCCCGGACCTGGAGGCGGTCGCCGCCGCACTCTCACGGCTGGGGTGAGGCGGGGCCGGCCCCCGGCCCGGACGGTGCGGGCCCGGTTGCCGGGTCCATGGCCCCGGGGGCTCCCCGGCGCAGTCGTGCGCCCGCCGCCAGGGCCACCGCGGCCAGCACCCCCGCAGCCCCGGCCGACGCCGTCAGCACCCGCACATCCACCACCGCGACGAGCCCCGCCCCCAGGGCCAGGGCCACCGCGTTGGGCGCCGTCATCAGTGAGCCCGCCGTCGCCGCCGTACACCCCAGCACCGCGTCCGGCGTCTCCCGCTGCACCGCCGTCATCGCCGCGACCAGCACGCACGGCAGGCCGAACCCGATCGCCGCGCTCGCCCCCAGCGCCACCGCGTCCGGCTCCACCGTCCGCGCCCCGACCCCCAGCGCGAACAACGCGATCCCGCCCGCCGCGAACACCCGCTGGGGCAGCCGGCGCAGCAGCGGGCCCGCCAGCACCCCGACCGCCACCGAACCCGCGCCCTGCACCGCGTACAGCACGCCCGCGTACGCCGGGGCCCGGCCGAGCACCTCGTCGACGTACGCGAAGGTCACGGCCCCGTTCACGCCCGCCAGCAGCATCGTGACCGCCCCCGCCGTCACCAGCGGGCGCAGCACGGCCGAGGCGCGGATCCGCCGCACCCCGGCGGTGAGGTCATCGCGCCGGGAACCCGCCGGGGCCGGGCCCCGAGGCGGACTCATCACCGGCAGCCGGGCGAGGACCAGGGCGGCCAGCGCGCACGTCGCCGCCGCCGACAGAGCCACGGCCGGACCGCCGAACCGTACGTACAGCCCCGCGCCCGCCAGCGGGGCGACCAGCTTCATGCCCTCGTTGGCCGTCATCCGCAACCCGTTGAAATCCGCCAGCAGCGAGGCGGGCACGGTCCCCGCGACGAGCGCCGCCTCCGCCGCGTCGAGCACGACGCCGATCGCCCCGTATAGCGCCAGCACCGCGAAGAGCAGCCACACGGTGCGGCCGGAGTCCACCAGCACCAGGGGACCAGCAGGCAGGCCATCACCAGATTGCCCCGCACCAGCAGCACCTTCCGGCCCATCCGGTCCGCGAGCGCGCCGAGCGCCGGGCCGGCCAGCACCGGCGCCCACATCGCGCACACCGTCAGCGCCGCCAGACTGTTCGACCCGGTCAGCGACTTGACCCAGATGCCCGCCGTGAGCCACATCGCCGACGTACCGAAACCGGAGACGACCACCCCCGCGAGACAGCGCCCCGCCGTCCGGTCCCGCAGAACCCTCACCACCGCCGAACCGCCACCCATGCCGCCGCCGTCCTCTCCGCTCCATGCTCCGAGCCGCGCATCCGCGCTGTGTGCGGCTCATGGTGGGGAGTAAGGCCGTCCGGCGGCATCGGGCGGATGCCCTAGGTGTCCTCGGACGTCCTCCGCGGGCATCGCCACCGCCGGGGCCATCCCCGTGCCTCCCCCACGTCGCACGTCGGCACGCCGGCCCGCCGGACACGTCGGCACGTCGGCGTCCCGGGACCGGCCGGGGCGCCGAATAGGCTGAAAGTGAGCTCAGTTGTGGGGCCCGGGGGCTCTCGGCCACGAGCTCACCCCTCCAGCGCCGCCTTCATCATCTTCTGCGCGATCGGCGCGGCCAGCCCGTTGCCGCTGACCTCGGAGCGCGCCGAGCCGGAGTCCTCGACGATCACCGCGACCGCGACCTCCTTGCCGCCGCGCTCGTCCTTCGCGTACGAGGTGAACCAGGCGTACGGGGTGTTGCTGTTGTCCACACCGTTCTGCGCGGTGCCGGTCTTCCCGCCGACCTCGGCCCCGGCGATCTTCGCGTTGGTACCGGTGCCCTTCTCGACCACGGTCACCATCGCGCTGCGCAGCTGCTCGGCGGTCTCCTCCTCCACCACGCGCTTCGTGTCCCCGTCCTCGGCCTCCTCCAGCACCGTGCCGTCCCCGTCGGTCACCGACGACACCATGTGCGGCGCCGCCAGCTCACCGCCGTTGGCCAGCGCCGAGGTGACCATCGCCATCTGGAGGGGGGTCGCGGTGACCTCGAACTGGCCGATCCCCGTCAGCGCCGTCTGCGCCTGGTCCATGCCGGTCGGATACACGCTCTTCGCCGCCCGCACCGGGACGTCCAGCTTCTCGGTGTCGAAGCCGAACGCGTCCGCCATCTCCTTGACCTTGTCCTGGCCGAGGTCGGCCGCCGCTTTCGCGAAGACGTTGTTGCAGGAGTACTGGAGCGCGGTGCGCAGCGTCGCGTTCTCGCAGGGCGCGGACGCGTTCTCGTTGCGCAGGATCGTGCTGGTGCCGGGCAGGGTGTACGGGTCGGGGCTGTCGGTGCGCTCGTCGACCGAGCCGTAGAGGCCGTTCTCCAGCGCCGCCGCCGCGACCACCAGCTTGAAGGTGGAGCCCGGTGCCAGCGGCTGCCGCAGCGCCCGGTTGACCAGCGGCTTGTCCGGATCGTCCAGCAGCTTCCGCCAGGCGTCCCCGTCCGTCGTCCCGCTGATCTTCGAGGGGTCGTACGAGGGGGTCGAGACCATGCCGAGGATCCGGCCGGTCTTCGGGTCGATCGCCACCGCCGCGCCCTTGTCGTCGCCGAGCGCCTCGTACGCCGCCTTCTGGACGCCCGGGTCGATGGTGGTGAGGACGTTGCCCGGCTTCGCCTGCCCGCCGGTGATCAGGTCCTTCGGGTTCTTCAGCCGGTCGTCCGTGCCGTCCAGGACGTCGCTGTGAATGCCTTCGAGCTGGGTCGCCCCGTACGCCTGCGAGCTGTAGCCGGTGACGGCCGCGTACAGCTCGCCCTGGGTGTACGTGCGCTTGTGGCGGAGGTCGCCACCCCTGGTCCCCTTCGATCCGGTGACCGGCGAACCGGCCACGATGATGTCCCCGAGCGGCTGCGCGTACCGCGCGATCGTGTTCCGCCGGTTGTGCTCGTCGTCTGCGAGCGCCTTGGCCCCGTAGCCCTGCACCCACGTCGCCCGCACCAGCAGGGCGAGCACCATGAGCAGGCAGAAGACCGAAGCGCGCCTGATTGTCTTGTTCATCCCGCTGGAGGGACGAGCGGGCCCGCTTTGGCCGTTCCGGATCGTGCCGCTTCTCACCGTTTTCTCACCGGCCGCGCGACGCCGCCCGGCTCAGCCCGGGGTGATGAAACCGGACTCGTACGCCGCGATGACCGCCTGGGTGCGATCCCGGGCGCCGGTCTTCGCGAGGACCGCCGCCACATGTGTCTTCGCCGTCGCCGGGCCCACCGAGAGCCGGCCGGCGATCTCCGCGTTGGTCAGCCCCGCCGCCATCAGCCGCAGCACGTCCGCCTCCCGGTCGGTCAGCCGCGCCACCCACGCCGGGGCCTTCGCCGGCTGCCGTGCGGCGTGTTCGGCGGCCAGCGTGCGTACCGCCGCCGGGTAGAGGAGCGAGTCGCCGCACGCCACCAGGCGCACCGCCTGCACCAGCTCCTCCGCCGCGGCCCGCTTCAACAGGAACCCGGCCGCCCCGGCGTGCAGGGCTTCGTACACGTACGCGTCGTTCTCGAAGGTCGTCACGACGACGATCCTCGGCGGGTCCTCCAGCGTGGCGAGGATCTGTTCCGTGGCCCGGATGCCGTCGATCTCCGGCATCCGTACGTCCATCAGCACCACGTCCGGCCGCAGCTCCCGCACCACGGAGACGGCCTCCGCGCCGGTGGTCGCCTCCCCGACGACCTCGATGCCCTCCTCGGCGTCCAGGATCACCCGCAGCGCCGTACGCACCATCCGCTCGTCGTCCGCGAGCACCACCCGCACCGGATCCGCGCTCATCGCCGCCCCTCCGCGGTGCCTGTGGTCTCCGGCCCCGGCACCGTCAGCGGCAGCCGGGCGGTGAGCCGCCAGACGTCGTCGTACGGTCCCGCCCCGGCCCGGCCGCCGAGCAGGACGGCCCGCTCCGCGATGCCGCGCAGTCCGCGACCGCCCCCGGGCCGTGCCACGGCCGGGCGCTCGCCCAGCGGATTCTCCATCACGATCTCCAGCTCCCTCTCCCGTTCCCGTACCGCGATCAGCAGCCGCACCGGGGATGCCGCGTCGCCCCCGCCGTGGCGCAGGGCGTTGCTCAGCCCCTCCTGGACGATCCGGTACGCCTCACGCCCGACCACCGGGTCCACCGTGCCCGGGCTCTCCGGACCGCCCTCCCGCTCGTACGCCACCGGCACTCCGCAGTGCGCCAGCAGCCCGCCGAGCGCGTCGAGACCCGGCCCGTACGCCGTGCCGTCCTCGTCCGGCTCCCCGTCCTGCCGCAGCAGCCCCAGCACCGAGTCCAGCTCGCCGACCGTGCGCCGCGTGGTCTCCTCGATGGCGGTCAGCGCCTCGCGGACGAACTCCGGGTCCCGGTCCAGGACCCGCCGCGCCGCCCCCGCCTGAAGGGTCACCGCGCTCAGCGCGTGCCCCACCGAATCGTGCAGCTCCCGGGCGAGCCGGTTGCGCACCGCCAGCTCCGCCGCGCGGCGCTCGGCGGCGGCCAGCCGGTCCTCGGGCGTCGGTCCCAGCAGCACCGGCGCCCGCCGGGCCAGCACCTCCCCGGCCACAGCGGCGGCCAGCGCCAGCGCCACCAGCATCGCGAGCCCCGCGAACGGCGCGAGGGCCAGGGCCCACGGCCCCCGCAGCGCCTCCGGCCCGTCCAGCAGCCAGGTCTCGCGCAGCCCCGCGAAGAACGGCAGGGCGATCACCGCGACCGCGAACGGCGGCAGCGCCAGAGTGGCCCCGCTGATGATCCCGCCGAGCGCCAGATGCAGGGTGTACCAGCCGGCGGTACGCACCCGGGCCTGCCGGGTCCGTGCGGGCCCCTCGGCCAGCAGGGCGGGCGGAATCCCGCACAGGGCGCGGGCGGCGGCCACGGACAACGGCCGGACGAGGGCGAAGAAGCCGGTCACCGCCGCCATCGGCAGGGCGAGCCCGAAGGCGGTCACCTGCGCGGGCAGGGAGGAGAAGACCGGTTCCCCGCCGCCCGCCATGCCGACCAGGACCGTGCCGACCAGGAAGTACGGCATCAGCAGCGCGCCCCCGATGATCAGATGCAGCCAGCGCAACCGCGCCCGCCGCCCGAACAGCGCGGCGAGAAGCTTCACGACCCCCGGCTCTCGTCGAGCGCGCCGCGTGCGGACGGCGCGGAAGCCGCCGCGCGCTCCGCGAAGAAGTACGCGCCCAGCGTCACGACGAGCGCCCCGGCCAGCATCTGGACAGCGTAGGCCACCGTCGTCGCCGCCGTGGGCCGGTCCGCCGCCTCGCCCGCGCCCAGCAGCCCGGCGAGGCTCAACCACCCGCCCCAGCAGGCCAGCTGCGCCGAACCGCACCACGCCAGGAACAGCGGCAGCCGCAGGGAGAGGCCGCCGGTGCGCCGGAAGGCGAGCAGCAGCACGGCGACGGCGGTGACCACGACGAAGAGCAGGCTGACAGCTTCCAGGACGTAGAAGTCGCTGGTGCGGTCCGCCGCCCGGGCCGCCTCCAGCCCGGCCGTCGAACCGGTGGCCCACAGCAGGTGGGTGACGCCGGGGATCAGGGCCGCCGACGCGGCGGCGACGGCGGTCGCGCGCAGGGCGGGCGCGGTCGGAGTCGTCGGCAGGTCCCGCAGCCGCCCCCGCCACAGATGACCCCAGCGCTCCCCGGCGTACAGGGCGAAGAGGGTGCCGAGGGCGAGGCCCTGGACGATGAAGCCGCCGTAGACGACACCGAACACCCACGGGTCGAGGAACGTCTCGGAACGCCCCTCACCGACCGGCCCGCCGCCACCGCCGAGGAGCCGTACGACCAGCTGGACCGGGTAGGCCGTCATGATCGGCAGCAGCAGACCGCTCGCCACCCACATCGGCAGCACCAGCAGCCAGGCGGGCGCCCGCAGCCCCCAGGGCCGGGTGAGCAGCAGCGCGAGGACGACGACGCCACCGTCCATCAGCACGGTGGCTCCGTTGGCGACGGCCAACGCGGTGCCGCCGTCCAGCAGCGGGCTGCCGTCGGGGATGCCGAGCCGACTGCCCGCCACCCAGGCCGTCTTGAGGCCGATGTACGGCAGGCAGGACGCGATGGCGACCCCTCGCAGCACGGACCGTGCGCGGCCGATGCGGTACGAGGGCGCCCCGGGTGGTGCGTCGGTGCCGGTGCGTTCTTCGGGTGGTGCGTCGGTGCCGGTGCGCGGGTTCGCTGTCATGCCGCCAGGCTTTCGCGCGGGCCGCCCCCGTACGTCCTGCCCGCCGACGATCCGCCTCCGCCGCGCGGGGGAGGCCCGCCGGAGGGGGAGCCCCGGGAGGTCACGCGCGGAGCGTCACCAGCACCTCGTCGATCTCCTCGCCCCGGGCCTGGGCGAACCCCCGGTCGGTGCCGGTCACCACGAAGCCGCACTTCTCCAGCACCCGGCGCGAGCCGAGGTTGTCGGCCGCCGCCCGGGCGTGCAGCGGGCGCGTGGGCGTCTCGTCGAGGAACGCCCGCAGCGCGGCCGTCGCCAACCCGCGGCCCCAGTGCGCGCGGGCGATCCAGTACGTCACCTGGCGGTCGCCGACCTCCCCGTACGCCCCGACATGGCCCACCGGGACCCCGTCGGCCACCACCGTGCGCATCACCACGCCGCCGGATCCGGACCGGATCCGCGCCCAGTGGGCGTCGAACGCGGCGCGGTCGGTGGGGTCCTCGGGGGTGAACGCGGCGACCCGGGTCGCGTCCGGATCGCTCATCCAGGCGAAGAACAGCGGCAGGTCGGCGTCCTCCACCGCGCGCAGCGACACCCCGGCCATCAGAGCCGCCTCGTCGCGAGGGAGAGCCGGTCCCGGGCGTCGAACAGGGCGTCCTTCACCATCTGCTCATGGCCGGGGGTGAGCCGGGCGACCGGCACCGAGCAGCTGATCGCGTCCCGGGCGGGCGTCCGGTAGGGGATCGCGACCCCGAAGCAGCGCAGGCCGAGGGTGTTCTCCTCGCGGTCCACCGCGTAGCCCTGCTCGCGGACCAGCCGCAGCTCCTCGATGAGCCTCTCACGGTCCGTGATGGTGTGTTCGGTCAGCGCGGGCAGCGTCTCGGGCAGCAGCTTGCGGACCTGTTCGTCGCTGTGGGTGGCCAGCAGCGCCTTGCCCAGCGAGGTGGAGTGCGCGGGCAGCCGGCGGCCGACCCGGGTGAAGGGGCGCAGATAGTGCTGGGACTGCCGGGTCGCGAGGTAGACCACGTTCGTCCCGTCGAGGCGGGCCAGGTGGATGGTCTCCGTGGTGTCGTCGGAGAGCCGGTCCAGCGTCGGCCGCGCGGCGGCCACGACCTCGTCGCCGTCGATGTACGAGGTGCCGACCAGCAGGGCGCGGACCCCGATGCCGTACCGGGTGCCCGTCGCGTCCGTCTCGACCCAGCCCAGCTCCACCAGGGTGCGCAGCAGCATGTAGAGGCTGGACTTGGGGTAGCCGACCGCCTCCTGGACGGCGGCGAGCGAGTGCATGCCGGGTCGCCCCGCGAAGTATTCGAGGAGTTCCACGGTCCGTACCGCGGACTTGACCTGTGCCCCACCGGACTCGGCGACCGACATCGCCCACGCCCCCTTCGTCTTCCAGCTCATCGGCTTCCCGTCCGCGTCGCTGAACGCGTCGCCGTCCGAAAAACCGCCACACGATTGCCAACACGGAACACCCGGAAATAGAGTCCCAGGACATTCACGATCAGGAACTCTGTTCAGAATACCGAACACTTGCTGATGTGCGGCCGAAGTCGGCGGGGCGGCGGTCGCACGGCGATCGGGGACCGGCCCGGGGCCGGTCGCGCGACGGAAGGGAATCACGGTGAGCGCAGTACCAGTCTGGAGTGTCGACCCCCGAACGGGGAACCCGCGCGAGCAGGTTGCCGCGGAGGCCACCGCCGAGGAGGTCGACCGCGCGGTCCGGTCGGCCCACGCCGTACGGGGCGCCCTCGCCGACCGGGGGGCGCGTGCCGCCTTCCTGCGGGCGGCGGCGGAGCTGCTGGAGGAGTCCGGCGAGCACATCATCGAGGCCGCCGACGCGGAGACCGCCCTCGGTCCGGCCCGGCTCACCGGTGAACTCGCCCGCACGGCAGCCCAGTTCAGGGCCTTCGCGGAGGTCGTCGACGAAGGCGCCTACCTCGACGTCCACATCGACCACCCGGACGCCTCCCGGACCCCGCCCTGGCCCGACCTGCGCCGCTACAAGATCCCGCTCGGGGTCGTCGCCGTCTACGCCGCGAGCAACTTCCCGCTCGCCTTCTCCGTCCCCGGAGGCGACACCGCCAGCGCCCTCGCGGCCGGCTGCCCGGTCGTCGTCAAGGCGCACCCCGACCACCCGGCCACCTCCGAACTCTGCGCGTCGGTCCTGCGCCGCGCCGCCGCAGACGCCGGGCTGCCCGAGGACGTCCTCACCGTGGTGCACGGCTTCGACGCGGGCGTCGAACTGATCCGCCACCCGCTGGTGAGCGCCGCGGGCTTCACCGGCTCCGTACGCGGCGGACGCGCGCTGTACGACGCGGCGGCCGCCCGCCCGGCCCCCATCCCCTTCCACGGTGAACTCGGCTCCCTCAACCCGGTCGTCGTCACCGCGGCCGCCGCGGCCGAGCGCGCCGGGGAGATCGGCACGGGCCTCGGCGGCTCGATGACGCTCGGCGTCGGCCAGTTCTGCACCAAGCCCGGCTTCGTCCTCGTCCCCGCGGGCGCGGCGGGCGACCAGCTCCTCAAGACCCTCACCGAGACGGTCAGTTCGACCGGCTCCGGCGTCCTGCTGGACCACCGCATGCGGGACGCCTTCCTCACCGGCGTACGGGAGCGGGCCGCGCTGCCCGATGTCGACGCCCCGGTCACCCCCGGCGCCGCCGGCGAGCACTCCGTCTCCGCCGGATTCCTCACCGTGCCCGCCGCCCGGCTCACCGCCGAGGGCCCGCACGACGCGCTGCTGGAGGAGTGCTTCGGCCCGGTCACCGTGATCGCCCGGTACGCCTCCGTCGACGAGATCGCCGCCGTCCTCGCCCGGCTGCCGGGGAACCTCACCGCCACCCTCCAGACCGCCACCGACGAGGCCCGGGACCCCGACGCCGCCCCGCTGCTCGCCGCCCTCACCCCGCTCGCCGGGCGCATCCTCGTCAACGGCTGGCCGACCGGTGTCGCCGTCGCCCCCGCCCAGCACCACGGCGGCCCCTACCCGGCCGCCACGTCCACCTCCACCTCGGTCGGCGCGACGGCGATCGAGCGCTGGCTGCGCCCGGTCACGTACCAGTCCACCCCCGAGACGCTCCTCCCGGCCGAGCTGCGCGAGGACAACCCGCTGGGCCTGCCGCGCCGGGTGGACGGACGCCGCGCATGAGCCTGCACCTCGACCGCCTCCCCTTCGCCCTGGACCCGGCGGGCCCCGAGGGGCGCTGGACCCACGCGGGCGGCGTCCTGACCGGCCGGGCAGGCCCCGGCCAGGACCTCTTCGTCCCGCCGTCCGGCGACTCCCTCGCCCCGGCCTCCGACGCCCCGCGCCTGCTCGGCGCGGTAGGCGACGGGGACTTCCGGCTGGTGGCCCGGGTCCGCCCGGGGCTGGTGGCGGCCGGTGACGCGGGGGCGCTGTTCCTCCAGGTCGCGGACCGGGAGTGGGCCAAGCTCTGCCTGGAGCACTCCGCCGACCTCCCGACCGTCTGCACCGTCGTCACCCGGGGCCACTCCGACGACGCCAACGCCTTCGTGGTGGAGGAGGGCGTCTGCTGGCTCCGCCTGAGCCGCACCGGCAGCGCCTACGCCTTCCACGCCTCCGTCGACGGCGACAGCTGGACCTTCGTCCGCGTCTTCACCCTCGGTACCAGGGAGGAGCGGGCGGCCGCCCGCGTCGGCTTCCTCGTCCAGTCGCCGACCGGGGACGGCTGCGGCGCGGTCTTCGACCGGATCGCGTTCCTGCCCGGGGGAGTGGCGAACCTGCGCGACGGGCGGTGAGGCGGGAGGGGTGAGAAGGGCCGGGTGCGCGCGGAGAGCGTCAGGAAGCCGTCGCGGCCCGGTCGGACTCGCTGCGCAGAACACAGAACTCGTTGCCCTCGGGGTCGGCGAGCACCGCCCAGCCGGAGCCGTCCGGGTTGCGGAGATCGGCGACGAGCGTGGCGCCGAGGGCCAGCAGCCGCTCCACCTCCTCCTCGCGCGAGGTCTTGGGGCGCAGGCACAGATGGAGCCGGTTCTTGCCCTTCTTGGCCTCGGGGACCTGATGGAAGTAGAGCATCGGGCCCTCCGCCATCATCACCTGTGTCTCCGGCATGCCCGGTTCGTCCTCCGGATGCAGCGGGCGGCCGGTCACCTCGCTCCAGAACCGCGCCAGCTCATACGCGTTCACACAGTCGATCGCCACGTTCTGCACCACTGAGACCATGCGCGCGAGCTTTCCCGATTTCCGCTCCGCGCGCCAGCGGGTTCCGGGGCGGGAATCACCAGGTCAGGTCTGGTGTTCGTACGGAGACGTGACGTACGGAGGGCTTCTCCGCACGCCCCCCGTGAGCCTTGGGAGAGAAGAAGAGTCATGCGCGTCGAGATCTGGAGCGACATCGCCTGCCCGTGGTGCTATATCGGCAAGGCCCGCTTCGAGAAGGGCCTCGCGGAGTTCGCCCACCGCGACGAGGTCGAGGTGGTGCACCGGTCCTTCGAGCTCGACCCCTCCCGGGCCAAGGGCGACACCGCGCTCGTGATCGACATGCTGGCCGAGAAGTACGGCCGCAGCCGCGAGGAGGCCGCCGCGATGGAGGCGAACGTCGCTGCCAACGCGCAGTCCGAGGGGCTCGGCTACCGCACCGACGGCCGGGACCACGGCAACACCTTCGACATCCACCGGCTGCTGCACCTGGCCAAGGCCCGGGGCCGCCAGGACCAGCTGCTGACCCTCGCCTACCGGGCGAACTTCGCCGAGGAGCGCTCTGTCTTCGACGACGAGGTGCTGGTCGCCCTCGCCGAGGAGGCCGGGCTCGACGCCGCCGAGGCCCGTGCGGTGCTCGCCGACCCCGAGGCGTACGCGGACGACGTCCGCACCGACGAGCGCGAGGCGGCCGAACTGGGCGCCAACGCCGTGCCGTTCTTCGTCCTCGACCGGCGGTACGGCATCTCCGGCGGCCAGCCCTCCGAGGTCTTCGTCCAGGCTCTGGAGCAGGCGTGGAAGGACCGCCCCGCCACCGCGCTGACCACCGTCGGCGGGGACGCGGCGGCCTGCGACGCCGACGGGGCCTGCGAGGTTCCCCAGGGCTGAGCCGCAGGGCTGAGCCGCTGTCCGTCGCGTCGGTCGCGATCCATAAGCGCTTCTTTGGAGTTCCCCTTAACTCTCTGTAATTGACTTTGGGTCGAGGGGGCTCCAGGGTGGACGCATGACGATCCTCGCGCCCATCCAAGCCGCAGCCGTCGAATTCGCGCCCGAGGTCACCTACCTCAACACCTCCAGCTGGGGCCTGCTGCCCCGCCGGACGATCGCCGCCGTCAAGGCCCTGGCCGACGAGAACGCCGCGGGCCGCCGGGTGGGGGCCGGCAGCTTCGAGGCCGTGGAGGCCGCCCGGGCCGGCTTCGCGCGGCTCGTCGGGGTCCACCCGGACCGGGTCGCCACCGGCAGCTCCGTCACCGTCCACGTCGGCCTGATCGCTGCCTCGCTGCCGCCCGGTGCTGAAGTCCTCTGCCCCGAGGGCGAGTTCTCCTCCGTCGTCAGCCCGTTCGCGCTCCGCGGCGATCTGCGCATGCGGTACGCGCCGCTCGCGGACCTCGCCGGGGCCGTCCGCGCATCGACCGCGCTGGTCGCCTTCTCCGCCGTGCAGTCGGCCGACGGCCGGGTCGCCGACCTCGCCGCCGTCCGCGCGGCCGCCTCGGCGCACGGGGCCCGCACCCTGCTGGACGCCACCCAGGCGGCGGGCTGGTTCCCGGTGGACGCCGGGGCGTACGACTACACCGTGACCGGCGGCTTCAAATTCCTGCTCTGCCCGCGCGGTACGTCGTTCCTGACCGTCACCGAGGAGGCGCAGGACACCCTGCCGGCCCTCTTCGCGGGCTGGGTCTCCGCGGGTGCCCCCTGGACGAACAACTACGGCCCGCTGGAGCGCTTGGCCCCCACCGCCCGCGGCTTCGACGAGCCGCCCGCCTTCCTCTCGTACCACGGGGCCGAGCACTCCCTCGCCCTGCTCGCCGAGGTCGGCGCCGAGGCCCTGTACGCGCACGCCACCGGGCTCGCCGCCCGGCTGCGGACGGGGCTGGCGGCCCTCGGGCACAAGGCCGTTCCCGGGGAGTCGGCGATCGTCGCCGTGCCGGGGCTCGACGGGCGTCAGCCCGAGCTGGTGGAGGCCGGGATCGCGGTCTCCGCCCCGGCCGGGAACCTGCGGATCTCCTGCCACCTCCACAACACCGAGGCCGATGTGGACCGGCTGCTGGACTTCCTGGCCTGAGCCGTATCCGCACGGGCGTGGCTCGGGCCGTACGGCTCAGGCGGACGCGGCCCCGCGCCGGTCGGGGCAGTCCTCGGTCTCCCGGCAGAGGTTCTCCTCGACCTTCGCCAGCAGCCGCACCAGCTCCGTGCGCTCGGCCGGGTCCAGGCCCGCGAGCGTGTGCTCCTCCAGGCTGCCCCAGGCGGCCTCCACCGCGGTGTGCAGCGCGCAGCTCTCGTCCGTCGCCTCGACCAGCACGGCCCGCCGGTCGGCCGGGTCGGGGCGGCGGCGCACATGCCCGGTCTGCTCCAGCCGCTGGAGCATCTTCGTGACCGTGGACGGGTCCAGCTCCAGGGCCCTGATCAGCTCCGTCTGCCGGACCGCCCCCCGGTCCCACAGGTGCATCATCAGCAACTCCTGCCCCGGGTAGAGGTCCACGCCCCTGAGCGCCTTGCCCGCTGCGATCCGGTGCAGCCGGGCCACCCGGGAGACGGCGTGGCTGACGGGCCCGCCGAGCGCCGCCAGGGGCGGCGCGTTCGTACAGGCGTCTTCCGCGGGGGTGGCGCGGCCGGTGGTCATGGCGGGCTCCTGGGGTCGTCGGGGTGGAGAGCGACGGTTTCGGTGATGGCCTCGGTGGCGGCTTCCGATGATGCCCGACGGTTCCGGACAACTTTACCTTGGTCGGCCAAGGAATGGGTTACAGTTACTCCCGGCGGCGATGGTTGGCCGACCACATACTTATCCGGGAGCCCCTCATGACCACCGTTTTCGACCCGATCGACCTGTCCGGCACCCCGCTGGCCAACCGCATCGCGCTGGCCCCGATGACCCGCAGCCGGGCCGGTGAGGGCGGCACCGCCACCGAGCTGACCGCCACGTACTACGCCCAGCGCGCCTCGGCGGGACTCATCATCACCGAGGGCATCCAGCCGTCCGTCGTGGGCCAGGGCTACCCCTCCACGCCCGGCCTGCACAGCGCCGAGCAGGTCGCCTCCTGGCGTGCGGTCACCGACGCGGTGCACGCGAAGGGCGGCAGGATCTTCGCCCAGATCATGCACGCGGGCCGTATTGGCCACCCGGTCCTGCTGCCGGACGGGCTCGTCCCCGTCAGCGCCTCCCCGGTCAAGGCCGAGGGGCAGGTCTACACCCACGTCGGGCCGAAGGACTTCGTCGAGCCGCACGAGCTGACCGACGCGGAGGTCCGCGCGACCGTCGCCGACTTCGTCACCGCCGCCCGCAACGCCGTGGCGGCCGGGTTCGACGGGGTCGAGCTGCACGGCGCCAACGGCTACCTCATCCACCAGTTCCTCGCCCCCAACACCAACCGGCGCACCGACGCGTGGGGCGGCTCCGACGAGGCCCGCACCCGCTTCGCCGTGGAGGTCGTCGAGGCCGTCGCCGCCGAGATCGGCCCGGAGCGCACCGGACTGCGCATCTCGCCCGGCAACCCGTACAACGACATCGACGAGCCCGCGCCGGAGGCCACGTACACCGCGCTGGTCCGGGCGATCGAGCCGCTCGGCCTCGCCTATCTGCACATCCTGGAGGCCACCCCGATCCGCGAGCTGACCCTCGCCCTGCGCAAGGCCTTCTCCGGGACCGTCGTCATCAACGTGCACTCCGACGGACCCACCGGCCCCGGCGACCACACGGTGATCGACGACGGCATCGCCGACCTGATCTCCTACGGGGCACTCTTCCTCGCCAACCCGGACCTGCCCGCCCGGCTGAGGGCGGGCGGCCCGTTCAACACCCCCGACCCGTCGACCTTCTTCGGCGGCGACGCCAAGGGCTACACCGACTATCCGGCGCTCGACGCCGTCTGATCCTCCAGGGGCCGCCCGTCCCACCGCCACGCGGTGCGGCGCGGGTGGCCCGGCAGTTCGGCGCGGCCGGTGGCCCACAGCAGGACGGCCCACCGGTCGCCGCCCGCCGGAGCGTCCGGGAAGAGCCGGGCCAGCGCCCGGTCGCAGAGCGCGGCGGGCGGCTCCCACGTCAGCCCCAGCCCCTCCGCGATGTCATGGGCGTGCACCAGGGTCTCCACCACCCCCATCGCGGCGAAGCCCTCCGGGTCCGAGACGCTGTAGACGTGGTACGCGCGCACCTCCGGCGGCGTCGTCCGCACCATCGAGGCCAGCAGCGCCCCGCGCGCCTCCACCGTCGCCAGCAGCCCGGCGGGCCCGGCCGAGCGGTCGACGAAGAGCAGGCCGTCGTGGCCGCCCGGGCGTTCGGAGGTCCACCGGAAGGGGAGGTTCTGCTCCATCGGGGGCGTACGCGGGCCCAAGCGCACGGCGTACGAGACGAGATCGTCGCCCAGGTGCTCCGCCGTCTCCCAGCAGGTCCACTCCAGCGAACCGGCCCTGGCCTCCCAGCGGTCCGCCGGGGCCTTCGCCAGCACGTCCACCGCGAGCCGCACGGCGGTCGTCACGTCGTCGGCGGTCACCGGCAGCCGGGTCCCGGTCAGCGCCGCCCGCTCGGCCGCGCCGCACTCCACGCAGAACTCGTTGCCCTCGGGATCGGCGAGCGTCGCCCAGCCGCGCCCGTTCGGTTTGCGGTGGTCGGCGACGAGGGTCGCGCCGAGCGCGAGCAGCCGCTCGACCTCCTCGTCGCGGGAGCGGTCGTCCGGCTGGATGTCGAGATGGACGCGGTTCTTGGTCTGTTTCGGCTCGTCCACCTGTACGAAGAGGATCGCCGCGCCGGGCGCCTCGACCAGCGCCTCCGGATCACCGGGGGAGTCCTCGTCGGAGAGCGGCGCACCGAGCACCTGGGCCCAGAAGGCGGCCAGCGCGTAGGCGTCGGCGCAGTCGATCGTGATGTGGCGTACATGGGAAGTCATGGCGGACACCCTCCCCGCCGACTCGGGTCCCGGTCCAGTGAGTTACCCGGCGACCGGGCCGGCTTGCCCCCCGCGCCCCGGTCCCGGCGGCACACGCGAAGGGCCGGGACGGCGCACCGTCCCGGCCCTTGCCGCCTGCGCGTCGCGCTACCTCACCGGGGTGAAGTCCCGCGCCCCGATGAACTCCGGGCGGCGGATCGGAGCCGCGAAGGGCTCCTGCGCCGCGTTCTCCACGCTGTTGAAGACGATGAAGACGTTGCTGCGCGCGTACGGGGTGATGTTGTCGCCCGAACCGTGCATGGCGTTGCAGTCGAACCAGGTCGCCGAACCGGCCTTGCCCGTGAAGAGCTTGATGCCGTGGCGGTCGGCCATCTTCGTCAGCGCCTCGTCGGACGGGGTGCCGGCGTCCTGCATCTGGAGCGACTTCTTGTAGTTGTCCTTCGGCGTCTCGCCCGCACAGCCGAGGAACGTCTTGTGCGAACCGGGCATGATCATCAGCCCGCCGTTGGTGTCGAAGTTCTCCGTCAGCGCGATCGACACGGACACCGTCCGCATGTTCGGCAGACCGTCCTCCGCGTGCCACGTCTCGAAGTCCGAGTGCCAGTAGAAGCCCGAGGCCCCGAAGCCCGGCTTCACGTTGATCCGCGACTGGTGGACGTACACGTCCGAGCCGAGGATCTGGCGGGCCCGGCCCACCACCCGCTCGTCGCGGACCAGACCGGCGAAGACCTCACTGATCTTGTGGACCTCGAAGACGGACCGCACGTTCTGCGACTGCTTCTCCACGATGGAGCGCTCGTCGGCACGGATCAGCGGGTCGGCGACCAGCCGGTCCAGCTCCGCCCGGTAGACGGCGACTTCGTCCGGCGTGATCAGCTGCTCGATGCTGAGGAAGCCGTCGTGCTCGTAGCTCTGGAGGTCCTTGGCGGCGATCGGACCCGGTGCGCCCGGCGCGGACCAGATGACCGGGTCCTGGCGGGGAGTGGTCATCTCGGCGGCGCCGCGCGAGGGGTACAGATCGGCGCGTACTTCGGTGGTCATGGTTCAGCCCTCCTCGGTCAGCAGTGGGTAGACACCGTTCTCGTCATGGTCCTCCCGTCCGGTGACGGGGGGATTGAAGACGCACACGCAGCGGAAGTCGGTCTTGGGCCGCATGGTGTGCCGCTCATGTCCGTCCAGCAGATACATCGTGCCGGGCGTGATCCAGTGCTTCTCGCCGGTCTCGTCGTTGGTGAGCTCGGCCTCGCCCTCGGTGCACAGCACCGCCTCGATGTGGTTCGCGTACCACATGGAGGTCTCCGTGCCCGCGTACAGCACGGTCTCGTGGAGCGAGAAGCCCACCTTCTCCTTGGCGAGCACGATGCGCTTGCTCTCCCAGGTGCCGGACGCGGCCTTCACATGCCGGTCGGTGTTCTCGATGTCACTGAACGATCGGACGATCACGGTGAGCGGTTGCCTTTCTCTTCTCTGCACGGGCCCCGGGCGTCGCGGCCCGGGGCCTCTCTTCTTCCACCTGCCCCGGCGGTTCCGGGTCAGGCCGTCTCGCGGACGGAGCGGGCCAGTGTGCGCAGCCCCTCGTCCAGTTCCTCGGGGGTGATGGTCAGCGGCGGCAGCAGCTTGACGACCTCGCTCTGCGGGCCGGAGGTCTCCAGCAGGAGCCCCAGCTCGAAGGCGCGGGCGCAGACCGCCGAGGCCCGCGCCGGGTCCTCGAACTCCATGCCCCACACCAGGCCCCGGCCGCGGAACTGAGCGGTCGGCTCCTCGGCGCAGATGGCCAGCAGCGTCTGCTCGACCTGCTCGCCGCGGGCCAGGGTCTGCTTCTCCATCTGGCCGTCCGCCCAGTACGCCTGGAGCGCGGCGGCGGCCGTGACGAAGGCCGGGTTGTTGCCGCGGAAGGTGCCGTTGTGCTCGCCCGGCTCCCAGATGTCCAGCTCCGGCTTGAACAGGCAGAGCGCCATCGGCAGCCCGTAGCCGCTGATGGACTTCGACAGCGTGACGATGTCCGGGACGATGCCGGCCTCCTCGAAGGAGAAGAAGCCGCCGGTCCGGCCGCAGCCCATCTGGATGTCGTCGACGATCAGCAGCATGTCCTGGCGCTCGCACAGCTCCTTGAGCGCGCGCAGCCACTCGGCGCGGGCGACGTTGATGCCGCCCTCGCCCTGGACCGTCTCGACGATCACCGCGGCGGGCTTGTTCAGCCCGGAGCCCTGGTCCTCCAGCAGCCGCTCGAACCACAGGAAGTCGGGGACCGTACCGTCGAAGTAGTTGTCGAACGGCATCGGAGTGCCGTGCACCAGCGGGATCCCGGCCCCGGCGCGCTTGAAGGCGTTGCCCGTGACGGCGAGCGAGCCCAGCGACATGCCGTGGAAGGCGTTGGTGAACGAGACGACGGACTCGCGGCCCTTGACCTTACGGGCCAGCTTCAGCGCCGCCTCGACGGCGTTGGTGCCGGTCGGGCCGGGGAACATCACCTTGTACGGCAGGTCGCGCGGGCGCAGGATCGCGTTCTGGAACGTCTCCAGGAACGCGCGCTTGGCGGTGGTCGCCATGTCCAGGCCGTGGGTGATGCCGTCGCGCTCGATGTAGTCGATCAGCGCTCGTTTCAGCACCGGGTTGTTGTGGCCGTAGTTGAGCGAGCCGGCCCCGGCGAAGAAGTCCAGGTAGGAGTGGCCGTCCTCGTCGGTCAGCCGGGCGCCCTGCGCACGGTCGAAGACGGCGGGCCAGCCGCGGCAGTAGCTCCGGACCTCGGACTCCAGGGTCTCGAAGACACTCAGTGCGGGCGGGGTGATGGTCACAGCGGATCTCCTGCGTGAGGGGGTGTGACGGGCGGTGGTCTCGTGCTCCCGGCCGCACGGATGCGGCCGGGACCGCGCCGGGTGGTCGGCCGGCGCGAAAAGTCGGGGGCCGGGCGCACGGGTGGGGTGCGCCGGGCGGCGGGCGTACGGGCCGGGGCGCCGAGGGCGCGCCCGGGCGGGCTCAGGTGGCGAACGGGCCGATCCGGTAGAGGACCTCGGGCAGGTGGGTCCCTTCGGGGAACAGGTCGACGTCGAAGAGGACCTCCTGCTCCAGCGCCACGTCGTGCCGCTGGGCGTAGGACGTGAACAGCCGGTCGGAGGCGGTGTTGTCCGGGGTGATCGTCGTCTCGACGGACGACAGGCCCTGGTCGGCGGCGACCCGGGCGGTCAGCGCGTCCAGCAGCGTGGCGGCCAGTCCCTTGCCGCGGTGGGCCGCGTCGACGGCCACCTGCCAGACGACGAGGGTCTGGGGGCGGTCGGGCCGGATGTAGCCCGTCACGAAGGCGATGGGCTCGCCGCTCTCGCCACGGGCGACGACGGAGGTCGCGGCGAAGTCACGGCACCACAGCAGGTAGCTGTACGAGGAGTTCAGGTCCAGGACCTGGGAGTCGCGGGCTATGCGCCAGATCGCGGCTCCGTCCTCCACTCGCGGCGCATCGATACTGAGGAATTCACTTCGGGCACGGGCAAGATCTGCTGGTGCGGCGGTCATGCGAATTGAATTTACCCAGCAAATTTCGAAATTGCATCGACGTGAGGGGTTGGGTGAAGAGATTGTGTGTGTTATCAGGCGTGCGCGAGCCGCCCCATGATCGGGATGGAACTTCCACCGCTTTGTCCTGAATTTAACGGGCATAACGCCGCTCGTGTGGAGTCGGTCACAGGCTCATAACTCTCCTGGAGCGTGTCCGAAACATGAAGTTCGAGCCCCGCGAAAACTTCCGCGTTTAGGCGACGGAGAAGCGGGCAAAAGAATGCGGGGAGCTGCTTTCAATAAAGCAGCTCCCCGCATGGTGGCTAAATCAGCGGCTCGACCAGGTTTCCGAAACGGCCCGGCGGGCAGCCTCGATATCGACCTGCTGGCCCCCATCGGCCAGCGCCGCCCCCAGAGCCGCGAGCGAGGACAGCACCACGCCCCGCGTCGCATCCGCCCCGTAATGGTTGACCCGGATCATCTCCTTGGACAGCGCCCCGCCGCCCGCGACCAGCGGCAGCGCGGGGTCCGTCGCCAGTGCCGCCGCGACCAGCGCGGCCGCGTCCGTCCCCGCCGGGGCACGCAGCGTCGTCGCCACCGGGGCCGCGTCCCGTGCCTCGTGGACGTACGGCTCCAGACCGCCGCCCAGCGCCACCGCTCCCGCCCGGGTCGCCGCGGCGGCCGAGGCGTGGCGGGCCATCACCGTCTCCAGGCCCTCGTCCTCGATCCGGGCCACACACGCCTCCAGACCCAGCATCTCCAGCTGCGCCGGGGCGTGCGGCAGGGCCGTGCGGCCGCCGTCGATCCAGCGTTCCTTCCAGTCCAGCAGCGAGAGGTAGGAGCGGCGCGGGGCGGCCGGGTTGGCGGCGATCCGCTCCCAGGCCCGCGCGCTCACCGACACCGCGGAGACCCCGGCGGGCCCGCCCATGGCCTTCTGCGCGCCGATCACGCACAGGTCGACGCCCCAGGCGTCCGGCAGCAGCGGTTCGGCGCCCACCGAGGCGACCGCGTCCAGCATGAACAGCGCCCCGTGCGCCCCGACCACCTCGCCGATCTCCGCGACCGGGTTGGTGTTGCCGGTCGCCGCCTCCGCGTGCACCAGCGAGACGAAGTCGATCTCCGGGTGCCCGGCCAGCGCCTCGGCGACCTGGTCGGCGGTCACCGCCGTGTGGAAGGGCACCGCGAGGTCGACGACCTGGGCGCCGCAGTCCCGCAGCCAGTTGCCGAAGGTCTGCCCGTACGGACCCGTGACCACGTTCAGCGCGGTCGAGCCGGGCCGGGCGCCGCCGCGGATGCAGCCCTCCAGCGGCAGCAGCGCCTCGCCCTGGGTGATGACGACGTCCTGCTCCGTGGCGAGGAGCCGGGCCACACGTCGCTCGATCGCCGCGAAGTGGCCGGCGGTCAGCGGGGGAAGGTCGAGGAAGGGGTGCGTCACGGTGGTGCTCTCTTCGGGTTCGTCCGTCGGTCGGAAGGCACTGGCAGCCTACCGACGGCCCACCGGCGGCCTCGTACAGTGCGGCGTATGAGTGATCGGGTGAGCGGTCGGACGGGTGGTCGGAGTGAGTGATCGCAAGGAGCGGCCGGTGCTGCGGGTGAAGGGCCGGGTGCTCGTCGGCCCGGACGAGGTGCGGGACGAACTGTGGGCGGTGGACGGACGGATCACCTTCGAGCGGCCGCCCGGCGCGGACGACGCGGTGACGGTCAGGGGCTGGGTGCTGCCCGGCCTCGTCGACGCCCACTGCCATGTAGGGCTCGACCGGCACGGCCCGGTCGACGCGGCGACCGCCGAGAAGCAGGCGCTCACCGACCGGGAGGCCGGGACCCTGCTGATCCGCGACGCCGGATCGCCCTCCGACACCCGCTGGATCGACGACCGCGAGGATCTGCCGAAGATCATCAGGGCCGGCCGCCACATCGCCAGGACCCGCCGCTACATCCGCAACTACGCGCACGAGATCGAGCCCGGCGACCTCGTCGCGTACGTCGCCCAGGAGGCCCGGCGCGGCGACGGCTGGGTCAAGCTGGTGGGGGACTGGATCGACCGCGACGCCGGGGACCTCACCGCCTGCTGGCCGCGCGGCGAGGTCGAGGCGGCCATCGCCGAGGCGCACCGGCTGGGTGCCCGGGTCACCGCGCACTGCTTCGCCGAGGAGTCCCTGCGCGATCTGGTGGAGACGGGCATCGACTGCGTCGAGCACGCCACCGGCCTCACCGAGGACACCATCCCGCTCTTCGCCGAACGCGGCGTCGCGATCGTCCCGACGCTGGTCAACATCGCCACCTTCCCCGACCTGGCGGCGGGCGGCGAGGCCAAGTTCCCCCGCTGGTCGGCCCATATGCGGCAGCTGTACGACCGCCGCTACGACACCGTGCGCTCCGCGTACGACGCCGGGATCCCGGTCTACGTCGGCACCGACGCGGGCGGCTCCCTGGCGCACGGCCTGGTCGCGGGGGAGGTGGCCGAGCTGGTGAAGGCGGGCATCCCGCCGCTGGAGGCCCTCTCCGCGACCGCGTGGGGAGCCAGGCGCTGGCTGGGGCGGCCCGGCCTCGACGAGGGGGCTCCGGCGGACCTGGTCGTGTACGACGCGGACCCCCGCGCGGACGTCCGGGTGCTGGCGGCGCCCCGGCACATCGTGCTGAACGGGCGGGTCATCGGCTGAGTCGGCGGTGCGTTGACGGGCAGTGACGAATGCGGCCCCCGGCTCGTTGACATGGCCGGCCCGTCCACGCGCCGCGGCCCCTTCCGCGCGAAACGGGTGACGGGGAGGGGCGGGAGGGAACGCACGTGCCGAAAGATTCGAATGTATGCGCGGAAACCTCCCTTTGGGGTGAACTCACGTCAGGTATCCGCCAGTTCACCCTCAGTGCGTAAAGATTCACGGAGTCGAGGTCACCGGCCGGGCGATGTCCCCCATTGGACTGTGCCGGTGGCTCCATGTCTCTTGTGGGGGTTCCACCATCTTGAACAGCAACACCTTCCGTCTCGCCGCCGTGGCGGTCGCCGCCGCCCCCGTCGCGCTGCTTGCCGCCGTCCCCGCGCACGCAGCCCCGGCGACGCCCACCACCGGCGGTGAGGGCAGGGCGAGCGCCGTCGTGCTCCGCACCGGGCTCGACGTCTCGCTCCTCAACAAGTCCGTCCAGGTGCCCCTCAAGGTCACGCTCAACGAGGTGCAGGCCCCGGCCAGCGCCGAGAAGACCGCGCTGACCGTCAACCTGGACGGGGTCCAGGGCCGCCCGGTAGACGTCCTGCGCGCGGACGTGGCCACCGCCGACGCCACCGTGGACGAGCACAGGGCCGAGGGCTACACCAACCTGGCGAAGGCCCGGATCCATGTCCCCGGACTCGCGGCGCTCCCGCTCGTCGAGGTCGAGAAGGTCACCTCCAAGGCGCTCTGCGAGGCGGGCAAGCAGCCCGTCGCCGAATCGAACGTGCTCGGCCATGTCGCGGTGCTCGGGAAGAAGGTGACGCTCAGCGCGGGCGGCCCGACCCAGGTGTCCGTGCCGGGCGTCGGCGAGGTCACCCTCGACCTGTCCAAGACGGTCACCACCGAGCGCACGGCGGCCGCGACGGCCCTTCAGCTCAAGGTGGCGGTCAACCCGCTGAAGCTCAACGTCGCCGAGGTCAACGGCGAGGTCACCCTCGCCGAGGCGACCTGCGAGACCCCGAAGGGGCCGAAGACCCCCGAGGAGCCGAGCACCACGGGCGGTTCCACCGACGGCGGTTCCACGGGCGGCGACAGCGGCGGAGACAAGAGCACCGGCGGCAAGGGCGGCGGCGACGTGAAGACGCAGACCGGCACCGACACCGCCCCCACCGAGGCCAACCTCGCCGAGACCGGCGGCAGCTCCACCACCCCGTACATCGCGGGCGGCGCCGCCCTGCTCCTCGCCGTCGGCGCGGGCGCCACGGTGCTGGCGCGCAGGCGCAGCAGCGGCCAGAGCTGATCCCTACGACGGGGGACGGGGACGGGGCGGCGTTCGTACGAAGAACGCCGCCCCACGTGCCGGACTCCCTCAGCGCCCCGATCTCGCGGGCAGCGCCTGCACGGCCTGGTCCAGGGCCTGGAGGAAACGATTGGTCGTGGCCCGGTCGCGGACCGCGAGCCGCAGCCACTGCGGCCCGAGCCCCGGGAACGTATCGCCGCGCCGGGCCGCGAAGCCCAGCAGCCGCAGCCGTTCCCGGACGTCCGCCGCCCGCTCCAGCCGCACCAGCACGAACGGCCCCCGGGCCGCCTCCACCACCTCCACCTCGCTGAACTCCGCGAGACCGGCCAGCAGATGGGCCCGGTCCACCGTGATCCGGTCCGCCGCCTGAGCCGCCTCCACCAGCGCCCGCGGCTCCATGCACGCCTCCGCCGCCGCCAGCGCCGGGGTGGACACCGGCCACAGCGGCTGCGCGTCGGCGAGCCGCGCCACCGTCTCCGGCTCGGCCAGCACGTAACCGATCCTCAGCCCCGCGAGCCCCCACGTCTTGGTGAGGCTGCGCAGCACCACGAGCCCCGGAATGTCCGTCCGGTCGCACAGCGCCTCGAGCTCGCCCGGCACGACGTCCATGAACGCCTCGTCGACCACCAGCGTCCGCCCCGGCCGCGCCAGCTTCTCCAGCAGGGCCGCCGGATGCAGCACGGACGTCGGGTTCGTCGGATTGCCGACCATCACGAGGTCCGCCTCCTCGGGCACCGCCGCCGGATCGAGCCGGAAGCCGTCCTCGGCCCGCAGCAGAACCCGCCCCACCTCGTGCCCGGCCGCCCGCAACGCCGCCTCCGGCTCCGTGAACTGCGGGTGCACCACGACCGGGCGGCAGGCCGGCAGCGCCCGGGCGATCAGGACGAACGCCTCGGCCGCGCCCGCCGTCAGCAGCACCCGCTCCACCGGCAGCCCGTGCCGGCCGGCGACCGCGGCCCGGGCGGACGACCCGTCGGGATAGGCGGCCAGCGAGGTGAGCGACGCGGCTATCCGCTCGCGCAGCCACGGGGGAGGGGTGTGGGTACGGACGTTCACGGCGAGATCGGTCAGATTCTCGCCGCGCACCTCCGCGTCGCCGTGGTGCCACAGGTCGGGCCCGGCACTCTCGATGTCCCGCGTGGGGGATGCGTGGGGGGATTCATGGCAGCCATGGTGAACGGGCGGGAGCCTGCCGTCACCGGTGAGGTGGAAGTTTTCCTGCCGGAAACATCGAAAGTCCCGTCGGCGGCCGGAAGACGGCGGGCCACCGCACAGGTCGCCGCCCCCTTCGCCGTCCCCTTCCCCGCCGCCTTCCCGCCCGGGGCGCGGGTCTTCGGCACCACCAGCTCGTCCGCCTCGATCAGCGCGGCGGCCTCCGCGACCGACACCGTCCCCACCGCCGCGCCCACCCCGGCCGACGGGTTCGGCACCCGGACCGCGGCCAGCGCCCCCGCCGGATGGGTGCGCACCGGCACCCCGAGCCGGGCAGCCGCCCCCACGATCCCCGGCTCGTCCCCCTTGGCGTCGACCGTGGCCACCTCCACCACGTCCGCCGGGTCCAGCCCGGCCCCGCTCAACACCGCCTCGATCAGCGCGAACACCGCGTCGCCCGAAACACCCCGGCGTGCGCCGACCCCCACCACCAGACTGCGGGCGCCGGACTCGGGTCCGGGGCCGAGGGATGCTCCGGTCATCGGCGGAGTCCTGCCTTTCAGGTCATACGTCTCGGTGGTACGGGGAAGGGGGCGGGGCCGCTGCGTATACGCATCCGGATACGGAGGACGGGCCCCGGCGACGGGAGGGGCGGCGGGGACGCCACCGGTAAGGACACCCTGAGATGCGCGGAGGGGGCCCGATCGGCTAGCAAGGCCCCATGGCGGTGTTCGTCGCGCTCGGCGCGTTCCTGATGACCCTGGCCGGCGGCTGGGTCGCCCAACGCGTCACCGACCGCCGCCATCTGGTGCTCGGTCTCGCGGGCGGGCTGATGCTCGGCGTGGTCGGCCTCGACCTCCTGCCGGAAGCGATCGAGGCGGCGGGCGAGCCGGTGTTCGGGGTGCCGATGGCGCTGCTTCTGTTCGTGGGCGGCTTCCTGGTGGCCCATCTGGTCGAGCGGCTGCTCTCCGCACGCCAGGTGGCACACGGGGCGGGCGGCGGGCACCACGGCGACCGCGTCCCGCAGGTGGGGCTGACGGCGGCCGCCGCGATGGTCGGCCACAGCCTGATGGACGGCATCGCGCTCGGCGCCGCCTTCCAGGTCAGCGGCTCCATGGGGGTGGCCGTCGCGCTGGCGGTGATCAGTCATGACTTCGCCGACGGATTCAACACGTACACCCTCACCAGTCTGTACGGGAACGCCCGCCGCAAGGCGCTCGTGATGCTGTTCGCGGCCGCCGTGGCACCGGTCGTGGGCGCGGCGACGACGCTGCTGTTCACCCTTCCGGAGGAACTGCTCGGCGGCTATCTCGGCTTCTTCGGCGGAGCCCTGCTCTACCTGGCCGCTGCGGAGATCCTTCCCGAGGCGCACCACTCCCATCCCGCCCGCTCCACCCTTCTCTGCACCATCGGGGGCGTGGGTTTCATCTGGCTGGTCGTCGGCATCGCAGAGTGAGCCGCGCGTACGCCCCGGACGTTCCGGTGCGCCGGACGCGCCGCAGCTCACCACGCCCGACGCGCCCGTCGGCAGGCGATCCGCGAAGCCGGGCGGAGGCGATCCGTTCACCGTGCCGGATGCGCCCGGCAGTGCTCGACGAACCGTCGGGCCACCTCGGGCGACGCGGCCCAGTGCGTGTGCAGATAGCTCGCGTGCACGCCCCGCTGGACGTATCCCTCGACCCGCCGCTCCGGCTGGTGCATGCCCCAGGCGGGCGTGGCTCCCGCCCCGGGCTCCAGCACCGTGCGGTGGAACTCATGACCGCGCACCCGGGTTCCCGCCACCGCCAGCGGGCTGTCCGAGACCGCCACCGCCTGCCGGTAGCCGAGCGTGAGGCGCTCCGACATCCGGGCCTCGGCGTCCAGCACCCCGCACATCGGCCTCCCGTCCAGCTCGCGGGCCAGATACAGCAGCCCCGCGCACTCGGCGGCCACCGGCTTACCGCCCAGGGCCAGTTCCGTGACCGCCCGCCGCAGCGGCTCGTTGGCCGACAGCTCGGGGGCGTACATCTCCGGGAACCCGCCGCCGATGACGAGCCCCGCCGTCCCCGCCGGCAGCTTCTCGTCCCGCACCGGGTCGAAGGTCACGACCTCCGCCCCGGCCGCCGTCAGCAGCTCGGCGTGTTCCGCGTACGCGAAGGTGAACGCCGGCCCGCCGGCCACCGCGACGACGGGCTTCTCGGCGCCGGGCCCGGGGGCGTACGCGGGCTCCCACGGCTCGTCCGCCAGCGCGGGAGCCGTCCGCGCCAGCGCCAGCAGCGCGTCCAGGTCGCATCCGGCGCGCACCCGCTCGCCCATGGCCCGTACGGCGTCCACCGCGTCGCTCTGCCGCTCGGCCACCGGGACCAGACCCAGGTGCCGCGAGGGCGTCGCGACCTGCGGCGCCCGCCGGATCACCCCGAACACCGGCAGCCCCGACTCGTCCAGCGCGTCCCGCAACAGCGCCTCGTGCCGGTCGGACGCCACCTTGTTCAGGATCACCCCGCCGATCCGCACCTCCGGATCCCACGAGGCGAACCCGTGGACCAGGGCCGCCACCGACCGGGACTGCGAGGAGGCGTCCACCACCAGCACCACGGGCGCCTTCAGCAGCTTGGCGACCTGCGCGGTCGACGCCAGCTCCCCCTGCCCCGAGGCACCGTCGTACAGCCCCATCACGCCCTCGACCACGGCGAGGTCGCACCCCGCCGACCCGTGCGCGAAGAGCGGGGCGACGAGATCCGTCCCGCACATGTACGCGTCGAGATTCCGGCCGGGGCGGCCCGTCGCCAGGGAGTGGTAGCCCGGATCGATGTAGTCCGGGCCGACCTTGTGCGGCGAGACGGCCAGCCCGCGCGCGGCGAAGGCGGCCATCAGACCGGTGGCGACGGTGGTCTTGCCGCTGCCCGAGGCCGGAGCGGCGATGACCAGACGGGGCACACTCACCACTCGATGCCCCTCTGGCCCTTCTGCCCCGCGTCCATCGGGTGCTTGACCTTCGACATGTCGGTCACCAGATCGGCGGCCTCGATGAGCTTGTCGGGCGCGTTGCGGCCGGTGATCACCACATGCTGGGTGCCGGGCCGGTTCCGCATGACCTCGACGACCTCGTCGGTGTCGATCCAGCCCCAGTGCATCGGATAGGCGAACTCGTCGAGCACGTACAGCTTGTACGTCTCGGCCGCCAGGTCCCGCTTGACCTGCTCCCAGCCCTCGCGGGCCTTCTCCTCGTTGTCGAGCTGGCCGTCGCGCTGGACCCAGGACCAGCCCTCGCCCATCTTGTGCCAGTCGACGGTGCCGCCCTCGCCGCTCGCGCCGAGCACCTTCAGCGCGTTCTCCTCGCCGACCTTCCACTTCGCCGACTTGACGAACTGGAACACCCCGATCGGCCACCCCTGGTTCCAGGCCCGCAGCGCGAGCCCGAACGCGGCGGTCGACTTGCCCTTCCCGATGCCGGTGTGGACGAACAGGAGCGGGCGGTTGCGGCGCTGACGGGTGGTGAGCCCGTCGTCCGGCACAATTGTCGGCTGTCCCTGCGGCATTAAGCGGCCCTCCCGGCTGCGGTGACGTCCTTGACGAGCCCGGCGATCGAGTCGGCCCGCAGCTCGTCGAGCGTCACGGCGGTGCCTCCCAGCTCCCGGGCGAGTTCTCCGGCGAGACCGAGGCGTACGTACCCCGACTCGCAGTCCACGACGACCGAGGCCGCCCCCTCGGCCCGGTGCAGCCGCGCCGCCCGCCCCGCGAGCGCCACGGGCTCGGGCCCGCCGGTCGCCCGCCCGTCGGTGACGACGACGAGCAGGGGCCGCCGCGACGGATCGCGCAGCCGCTCCACCCGCAGCACGTCATGGGCCTTGAGCAGCCCGGCGGCCAGCGGAGTGCGCCCGCCCGTCGGCAGCGACTCCAGCCGGGCGGCGGCCGCGTCCACGGACGAGGTCGGCGGCAGCGCCACCTCCGCCTCCTTGCCCCGGAAGGTCACCAGGCCGACCTTGTCCCGCCGCTGGTAGGCGTCGAGCAACAGGGACAGCACGGCCCCCTTGACCGCGCTCATCCGCTGCCGGGCCGCCATCGATCCCGACGCGTCCACGACGAACAGCACGAGGTTGCCCTCACGCCCCTCCCGGGTCGCCTGCCGCAGATCGTCCCGGCGCACCACGAGCCCGCGCCCCGCACGCCCGCGCGCACGCTGGTGCGGGGCGGCGGCCTGCACGGTCGCGGCCAGGTGAAGCTTGGTCAGCGACCCCTGCGGGCGGCGCGCGCCGGTCGTACGCCCGTGCTCGGTACGGGCCCGGGAGCGCCGCCCGGCCGCGCCCTCGCCGAGCCCCGGCACGCTGAGCATCTTCGTCCGGAACGGCTCTGCGGCGGCCACGGGCCGCTGCTCGCCACCGGCGGGCCGACCGGGCGTCCCGGGCGCGTTCTCGGGGGCCTGGGACGGCGTGTCGCCGTCTTCCGGGGCCGGCGGCGTACGGTCCCCGTCGGCCTGGGGCGGCACGCCACCGCCACCACCGCCGTCACCGCCGCCATCGGGCCCGGGATCGGGATCGTCGTCGTCGTTGTTCTCCTGCGGGCCGGCCTCGTCCAGCGTCCGGTCGAGCTTGTCCTCGTCCAGACCGGGCGCGTCGAACGGGTTGCGCCGCCGCCGGTGGGGGAGCGCCAGCAGGGCCGCCTGCCGTACGTCGTCGGCGGTGACCTCCTCGCGCCCGGCCCAGGCGGCGAGCGCGGTGGCGGTACGGGCCATCACGATGTCGGCCCGCATCCCGTCGACCTCGAACGCGGCGCAGGTGGCGGCGATCTGCCGCAGTACGCCGTCGCTCAGCACGACCTGGGGCAGCAGGACGCGCGCGGCGGCGATCCGCTCGCGCAGTGCGCCCTCCTCCTCGGCCCAGCGCGCGGCGAACCCCTCGGGGTCGTCGTCGTACGCGAGCCGGCGCCGCACGACCTCGACCCGCTCGTCGGTGTCCCGGGACGCGGAGACCTCCACGGTCAGCCCGAACCGGTCCAGCAACTGCGGTCGCAGCTCGCCCTCTTCCGGGTTCATCGTCCCCACCAGCAGGAACCGCGCCGCATGCCGTACGGAGACGCCTTCGCGCTCGACGTACGAGGCGCCCATGGCGGCCGCGTCCAGCAGCAGGTCCACCAGGTGGTCGTGGAGGAGGTTGACCTCGTCGACGTACAGGATTCCGCGATGCGCGTCCGCCAGCAGCCCCGGTTCGAACGCCTTCACGCCCTCCGAGAGCGCCCGCTCGATGTCCAGCGCCCCCACCAGCCGGTCCTCGGACGCCCCGACGGGCAGCTCCACGGTCCGCGCGGCCCGCGCCGCCCCGGCCGCCTCCGCGTGCGGCCCGTCGGGACACGCCGGGTCCGGCGAGACCGGGTCACAGGAGAACCGGCACCCGGGCACCACGGAGACCTCGGGCATCAGCGCGGCGAGCGCCCGCACGGCGGTGGACTTGGCGGTCCCCTTCTCACCCCGCACGAGCACGCCGCCGACGGCCGGACTGACGGCGTTCAGCAACAGCCCGAGCCGCAGGTCGTCCTGTCCGACGATCGCGGTGAAGGGATACGGCGTACTCACAAGGCCTCCTGGTCGACATGCTGTTCAGCTTCTACGTGACCGGTCACATCAATCCCCTGGCCCCTTGACCCGGCAGACCCGGCGGACCCGGCGGAATCAAGCGCCTCGGGCGACGGAGGCGCGGGGTCCGGGACAGCGCCCCGGCTCGCCGAACCACCCGCACCCACGTCACCCGGCGCCGAAGGCGCCCCCGGCGGCACGAACGGCAACCGGGACGGCGCCCCACCCTCGATCAACCGCCACAACGCATCCGTGTCCGCATGCTCCTCCACCAGATCCCCCAGCCGATCCAGCTGCTCCTCCCGCAGCACCCCGAAACTCGTGTCCGGCGCGGGAACGAACCGCCGCCCGGCGGCCCGGGCCACCTCCACCAGGAACCGCCGCCGGAAGGCATCGCTCTCCAGCGACCCGTGCCAGTGCGTCCCCCACACCGCCCCCACCCGGCACCCGTCCAGGAACGGCTCCCCGCCCCGTACGTCGGCCACCCCGTGGTGGATCTCGTACCCCTCCACGGGCTGGCCCAGCGCCGAACCGACCGGCCGCGCCAGCGTCTTGTCCCGGTCGAAGCGAATCCGTACGGGGAGCACCCCCAGCCCGTCCACGACCCCCGCCCGCGACTCCACCTCGTCCTCGATGCGCTCCCCGAGCACCTGGAACCCGCCGCAGATGCCGAGCACCGGCCGGCCCTCCGCCGCCCGCCGCACCAACGCGTCCGCGAGCCCCCGCTCGCGCAGCCAGGCCAGCGCCTTCACCGTGCCGCGCGTCCCGGGCACGATCACCAGGTCCGCGTCGGCCAGCTCCTCCGCCCGGTCCACGAACCGCACGACGACGCCCGGTTCGGCGGCCAGCGCGTCCACGTCCGTGAAGTTGGACATCAACGGCACCGCGCAGACCGCGACCCGCAGCACGTCCTCGCCGTGGGGCGGCGCCACGACCGACTCCCGCACCGCACCCCGCAGGGAGACCCGCAGGCCGTCCTCCTCGTCGATGCCGAGCCCGTGGGCGTACGGCAGCACCCCGTACGTCCGCCGCCCGGTCAGGCCGTACAGCATGTCGAGCCCCGGCTCCAGCAGCGAGACGTCGCCCCGGAACTTGTTCACCAGGTAGCCCGCGACCAGTGACTGGTCCTTGGCGCTCAGCAGCGCCGTCGTCCCGAAGAACGAGGCGAAGACCCCGCCCCGGTCGATGTCCCCGACGACCAGCACGGGGAAGCGGGCGGCCCGGGCGATGCCCATGTTCACGATGTCGGTGCGCCGGAGGTTGATCTCGGCGGGGGAGCCCGCCCCCTCGCAGATCACCGCGTCGTACGTCGACCGCAGCTGCTCCAGGCAGTCCGTGACCGTCCCGAGCAGCGCCTCCTGACGGCCCCCGTGGTACCCGCGGGCGCTCATCTCGCCGACCGGCTTCCCCATCAGGACGACCTGGCTGGACCGGTCGCCGCCGGGCTTCAGCAGCACCGGGTTCATCAGGGCCGTCGGCTCCACCCGGGCGGCCTGCGCCTGCATCGCCTGGGCGCGTCCGATCTCCGCGCCCTCGCGGGTCACGAAGGAGTTGAGGGACATGTTCTGCGCCTTGAACGGCGCGACCTCCACGCCCCGGCGCACCAGCCAGCGGCAGATGCCCGCCGTGACGACGCTCTTGCCCGCGTCGGAGGTCGTTCCCGCGACCAGCAGTCCGCCGCCCCTCATGTCCGCCCCCGCTTCCGTCCTGTCGATGACCGTCCCGCGACCGACCGCCGCGCGACCAGGTGGCCCGCCGCCAGCCGGCCCGCCACACACACCCCCAGGGCCAGCGCACTCACGCGGCGCGACAGCCGCACCGCGCGCTCGATGTCCGCGCCCCGCACGTCCCGGCCGGCCGCCCCGTTCAGGACGGGCCGGTGCTCGACGCGCCCCGCGTACGCGAGCGTGCCGCCCAGCCGTACGCCGAGCGCCCCCGCGAACGCCGCCTCGACCGGCCCCGCGTTCGGGCTCGGGTGGCGGTGCGCGTCCGCCTTCCAGGCGCGTACGGCCTGAGCGGGCCGCCCGCCGCTCGCCACGGCCAGCGCGGCCGTCAGCCGGGCGCCCGGCCACCCCGCCACATCGTCCAGGCGCGCCGAGGCCCAGCCGTAACGGCGGTGGCGGGGAGACTTGTGGCCGACCATCGCGTCCAGCGTGTTCACCGCCCGGAAGCCGACGAGCCCCGGTATCCCGCCGATCGCCCCCCACACCAGCGCGCCGACGACGGCGTCCGAGGTGTTCTCGGCGACCGACTCGACGACCGCGCGGGCGATCCCCGGCCCGTCCAGGGAGTGCGGATCGCGCCCGCACAGGTGCGGCAGCCGCTCCCGGGCCGCCTCCAGGTCCCCGGCGACCAGCGCGCCCCCGATGGCGCGGGCCTCCCGGCCCAGCGACGTCACCCCGACCACGGACCAGGCGGTGGCGGCGGTCAGCGCGACGGCGAGCGCGGGGCGTCCCCGTACGGCGCGGGCGGTCAGCGCGGCGGCCCCCACGGCGCCTCCGGCGCACACCAGGGTGTGCAGCGCGCCCCGGCCACGGTCGTCACGCCACAGCAGGGACTCGACGCGCGCCGCGGCGCGGCCGAATCCGGCGACGGGGTGGCCCCGCCGCGGATCGCCGAACAGCGCGTCGGCGACCATCCCCGCCGTGGCGCCGTACGCGAAGATGCGATCGGCACGCACGGCTCAGCCTGTCGTGGGAAGAGGCGTTCCGGCACGGAGAGGCACAGGGAGGGGCACGAGAAGCGGCGCACTGCGGCCGGGCATGGCGTAGGTCCTCACTCAGGGTCCGCGCCCTGGTTCGACGTGACCGGCGACGAGAGTCTCCTGGCTCCCGGATCCGCAGTTCCCCCGGCCTTCCAGCCCGCGTACCGCGAGCCGTGACATCCGGTGTGGGGGAGTGCTCCCCGGTGACAGTGGCGGGACCGCGCCGGATTCGCACCGGCTTCCTCTGCTGTCGCCGTAAATGGCTCCGGCAGTCCACCACGCCCTGAGAACAGCCGTCAACTCGCTGTTGACCTGCGGGGCTCGACTGTGGGCGGACGCACATCGGGCCGGACACACGAGGGTGTGTCCGGCCCGGGGGAGTGCGGGGTACGGGGTCAGGCGACGATCAGATAGATCCCGTACGAGACCGCCGCCACGCAGAGCCCGAAGCAGGCGTACGCGCCGGCGCGCGCCAGGGCGACCGCTCCGCCGGAGGCGCTGCCTCCGGCCGTGGCGGACTGCTTGGAGAGGGCGACGATGCCCAGGGTGAAGAGGCCTACCAGCGCGACGGTGACCACGAGGCTGACACCGAAGACGGAGGCGAGAGCTGCCCAGTCGATTTTCATGCGGATCTGTCCTTACACCGTGGCCGGCGGCCGGGCCGGGTCGTCCGGCACCGGGGCCGGGATGGTGGTCGCGAGGTCGGAGGCCGGGGCCCCGACGGGCGGCGGCTGGACCGCGGCGATGGCCGTGGTGACGACGCCCTGGGGCTCGTCGCCGTCCGTGTCGTTGACGTTGTTGTGGTCCACGGGCTGGCGGCGCGAGGCCAGCCAGATCGCGAAGGAGCCGCCCACGAGCAGGATCGCGGTGACGGTGATGCCCCAGGGGCCCTGCTTGGTCAGGAATTCGGCGCCCGCGCCGACCAGACCCGCGGCCGGCAGAGTCAGACCCCAGGCGACGAACATCCGGGTGGCGGTGGACCAGCGGACCACGCCCCCCTTGCGGCCGAGGCCCGAGCCCATCACGGCGCCGGAGCAGGACTGCGTGGTGGAGAGCGAGAAGCCGAGGTGCGAGGAGGCCAGGATGACGGTCGCCGCGCTGGTCTGGGCGGCGAAGCCCTGCGGCGGCTGGAGGTCGGTCAGGCCCTTGCCCATGGTGCGGATGATGCGCCAGCCACCGAGGTAGGTGCCGAGCGCGATGGCGACACCGGCGGAGACGATGACCCACAGGGGCGGGTTGGAGCCGGGGGCCAGGACACCGCTGGTGACCAGGGCGAGGGTGATGATGCCCATCGTCTTCTGGGCGTCGTTGGTGCCGTGGGCGAGCGAGACGAGACCGGCGGAGGCGATCTGCCCGGCCCGGTAGCCCTTGGCGGTCGACTTCAGCTGGTTCGGGTCCGTGACGTTCCGGTTGATCCGGTACGTCAGCCGGGTGGCCAGCATCGCGGCGATACCGGCGACCAGCGGGGCGGCGATCGCGGGGAGCAGCACCTTGGTGACGACGGTGCCGCCGTTGATCGAGGACCAGCCGGCCGACATGACCGCGGCGCCGATCAGACCGCCGAACAGGGCGTGGGAGGAGCTGGAGGGCAGCCCCAGCAGCCAGGTCAGCAGATTCCACAGGATGGCGCCGACGAGCGCCGCGAAGATGACTTCTGTTCTGATGCCGTCTTCGTTGACGATCCCGCCGGAGATCGTCTTGGCGACCTCCACCGACAGGAACGCGCCGATCAGGTTGAGAACGGCGGACATGGCGACCGCTGTCTTGGGCTTCATCGCGCCGGTCGAGATGGTTGTCGCCATCGCGTTGGCGGTGTCGTGGAAACCGTTCGTGAAATCGAACACGAGAGCTGTTACGACCACAATCGCAAGCAGCAGCGTGATGTGTTCCATTTACCCAGGCAATCGTTCGACGTCAGTGGCTCGTGGACCGTAGGCAACCTGAGTGAACGGAAGATGAACTGAGCAGGGCGCTACGGTGACTCCAAGCGGAGTGCGACGCTTCCGCTTGTGTGCGGGTGAGGTGGTGCGAGGCCGGTGGGGCACGGCCTGGGCTGCCCTTTACTGCCCGTTGGCGAACATTTTGAACGGCCGTTCGGCACCCGGAAGAGATCCCCGTCACCCCTGGTGAGACGTTCCGGTTGCGCGCCCGCCCCCCTACGCTCGCCCCATGAGCGAGCAGCAGCTGGAATCCGTCCGCCGAGCCTGGCAGGACGTCGTCGACACGGCCCGCCGGAGCGCGGCGGAGGGCCTCGTCGTCGGCACCTCCGGCAACGTCTCTACCCGCGTCGGCGACCTCGTGCTGGTGACGCCCAGCGGGGTGCCCTACGACCGGCTCGGACCCGGGGACGCGGTCGGCGTCGACCTGGAGGGCCACCAGGTCCTCGGGGACCTCGGCCCGACCAGTGAGCTCCCCCTCCACCTGGCGGTCTACCGCTCCACCGACGCCGCCGCCGTGGTCCACACCCACGCCGTGCACGCCACCGCCGTCTCCACCCTCGTCGCCGAGGTCCCGCTCGTGCACTACGCGGCGGCCATCCTCGGCGGCCCCGTCCGCACCGCCGCCTACGCGCGCTACGGCACCCCGGAGCTGGCCGACGCCATGCTCGAAGCCCTCCGGGACCGCACCGGCTGTCTGCTCGCCAACCACGGCACCGTCACCTACGGCGACACGCTCGACCAGGCCTACGACCGCACCGCCCAGCTGGAGTGGCTGTGCCACCTCTGGCTCACCGCGAGCTCGGTGCCCGGCCGCACCCCGGCCCTGCTCTCCACGGCCCAGTTGGCCGAGGTGACCGAGGCGCTCAAGGGGTACGGCCAGCGCGGCTGACCGGGGGAGGGCCGGGGCCCCGTCCCCGGACGGCCCCCGCCCGCTGGCAGCGCGCCTCCGGCCCCACGACACTGAAGCGGTGCGCCCGGTAACCGCGACGGCAGCGGCCGTCACCTCGATCCTCGGCGCCGGTGCGGCAGCGGTCGCGGCCGGCCGGTACGCCAGCGGCGTCGCCCTCAAGGCGACGCCCGGACGTCCCCTCCCCGCAGACCGCAGACTCACCGTGCACGCCACCGCGGCCGGCCGGGTCACCCTGACCCGCTCCTTCTCGGCGCTCCGCCCCGGCACCTGGGGCATCGCGGGATCCGGCGTCCACGCGGTCGTCGGGCCGGTCGTCGACGGGGCCTCCGAGGGCGCCGACACCGTCGTCCGCGGGCTGGAGAGCGTCGGCCGGGGGATCCTCGAACCGGGCACGAAGGTCCGGCTCACCCCCGCCCTGTACGGCGGCGATCCCGGCAGCGACCTCGGCCTCGACCACAGCGAGGTCGAGATCCCCGGCGAACTCGGGACCCTGCCCGCCTGGTACGTCCCCGGCGCGCGCGACACCTGGATCATCACCGTGCACGGCCTCGGCACCACCCGGGCGCACCCCATGAACCTCATGGGCTTCCTGCACCGGCAGCGCTTCCCCGTGCTCGACCTCGCCTACCGCGGCGACCCCGGAGCCCCCCGCCCCGCAGACGGCCTCGGCCACTTCGGCGCCTCCGAGTGGCGCGACCTCGACGCCGCCCTCCGTTACGCCCTGCGGTACGGCGCCCGGAACGTGATCGTCCACGGCTGGTCCACCGGCGCCACCATGGCCCTGTACGCCGCCGTCGAATCCCCGCTCCGCGACCGGATCAGCGGCCTCGTCCTCGACTCCCCGGTGCTGGACTGGCCGGTCACCCTGCGCGCCCTGGCCGCCGCCCGCGGTGTCCCGGCCGCTCTGCTGCCGCTCGCCGTCCGCGCCGCCCAGGGCCGCACCGGGATGGGCGTCACCCCGGTCCTGGAGACCTCCGTACCGGCCTCCCTGCGCACCCCGACCCTGATCCTGCACGGCCCCGACGACACGATCGCCCCGTGGGGCCCCTCCCGCGAGCTCGCCGCCCGCCGCGCGGACCTGGTCAGCCTGCACGCCGTACCGCAGGCTCCGCATGGGGCGATGTGGAACGCCGGTCCGGACCGCTACGAGGAGACCCTGCGACGCTTCCTCACGCCCCTGATGTGAGCCGATGGGGTGAACTCTCCCCTTTGCCGCCGCGCCCGGGGAACCTTTCACGTACCGGTGAAACGGCTTCCGTTTGGGCTTTCGGGCCGTCAGGGGCAAGACTGCTCCCGTGACGTCCCGTACTCCGCGCGACTCCAGGCTGCGACTTGTCCGCCCGCGACCCCTTGCCACGGCCCGCAAGGCCGTGACCAACCGGCGCACCAGGCCGGCCCCCCGGCCCCCCGAGGGCACCCCGCCCCGCGCGGAACTGGCCCGCCAGGCCAGGGCGGTGCTCGCCGACGCCGTACGCATCGCCCACTGGGCGGCCGACACCCCGGGGCCGGGCGCCGCCACCCCGCTCGCGGCCCACGCCCTCGAACGGGCGGCCACGGCCCTGGAACTCTCCGCGGCGCAGGTCCGGGCCGGCTGGGACCGGGCCCGGCTGGCCGGACTCGTCGAACTCCACGGCGACACCGCCCGCCCCGGCTGGCGACTGCGCGCCTGGGACCGGGACGACTCCGCCGTGCTGCGCGGCTGGGTGGCGCTCTTCGACGCCTGGTCGCTCGTCCACCCGGCGCCCGCGGGCATCGAGGCGGGCGCGGTCGCCGAGGCCGTCGAGGCCGTGCCCCAGGTGCTCTCCCTCCTCCAGCTCTCGGCGGGCCCCGTCACCGTCCCCGCCCTGCTGGACCTCCTCGGCCAGCGCGTCGCCGAACTCCATGAGGAGCGCTGCGAAGTGCCCCTGGGCCCCGGCAGAACCGGGCCGGCCGCCCACCCCGGCCCGGCAGAGGCAGCCGCCGACCGAGCCACCGGACCCGCCCGGAGCGCCGACCTCAACGCCCTGCTGCTCGACTGGGCCCTGGAGGGCCTCGCCGCCGTCGGAGCGCTGACCCTCGGCAAAGGGCACGCCACCCTCACCCCGCTCGGCAACTGGGCGGTCTGGGTCAAGCTGGAACAGATCTGCGTCGCCGCCCAGAGCCCGGCCGGAAACATCGAACAGTCCGCCGCCGACATGCTCCTCGGCTGCGCCCGGCTCACCCCGGGTCCGGCCCGCGACGAATACCGGGCCTGGCTGGCCGCCCGCACCGTCGGCAGCGCCGTCGCCGAACTGCTCGCCGTCGCCCGAGGAGAGGACGCGCTGCTGCGCGGACTGGCCTTCGAGGCGCTGCGCGTCGTCGGCGCCCCCGCCGAGCCCGAGGTTCGCGCCGTCCTCGCCGAACCCTCTCTGCGCCCCTACGCGCTGCTCTGGCTCGCCGAGTACGAGGGCAACGACCCCGACGACGCCCAGGACGTCCTCAGCCGTGAGGAGTCCACCTGGCTCTGGGTCGACACGGCCGCCGCCGTCGCCGACCACGGGGAGACCGGACTCCTGGTGCGCCACCTCGACTCCGCCGTCCAGGGCACCGTGCCGGCCCTCCTCGACGAGGTCAGGGCCGTCGGCCACCCCCGCACGGTCCAGGTCCTGGTCGCCCTGGCCGCGGCCCACCCGGACCCGGCCCTGGCCAAAGCGGTCCGCCGGGCCGCCTTCCAGGTGCACACCGGAGGAGCCTGACCCGTACGTCCCGGAGCCGCCCGCCCGGTCCGCGTGCCCGATCGGTGCGACCGATCCGTACGTCCCGGGCCTCCGCTCAGCCGGCGGACCCCGGGGCGTACGTCCCGAAGCTCCACACATTGCCCTCGGCGTCCCGCGCCATGTAGTCCCGGGAGCCGTAGTCCTGGTCGGTCGGCTCCATCAGGATCTCCACGCCGAACTCCCTGGCCCGCGCGCAGTGCTCGTCCACCTCGTCGACCACCACGTACACCCCCGCCGGGCCCGCGCCCGACATCGCCCGGGCGAACACGCCCTCGCGCCCCTTGGAGCCGAGCATCACCCTGCCGTTGCCCAAGGACAGCTCGGCATGCAGCACACTGCCGTTCTCGCCCTCGTACACCGCCTCCTCGGTGAAGCCGAGGCCTTGGGCCAGCGTCCTGATCGCCGCCCTCGCGTCGTCGTAGAGGATCGTCGGGTAGATCGTCGGAACCCCGCTCGCCGAACCCGCCATGACACTCACCTCTCCTGCCGTCCGCACCGTTCGATGTGATCCGCGTCTCAGTCTTCCACCAGGCACTGACAGCGGCAGGCCGTCCCGGGCCGGTTCCCCCCGACCGGCCGTCCCGGATCAGGCGAACGTGTCGCACCGCTCCATGTCGCCCGTGCCGAACCCGGTGGTGAACCACTGCTGCCGCTGCGCGGCCGAACCGTGCGTCCACGACTCCGGGGTGACCCGGCCCTGGTACCGCTCCTGGATCCGGTCGTCGCCGACCGCCGCCGCCGCGTCCAAGCCGTCCCGGATGTCCGCCCGGGTCAGCTCCGTGATCAGCGGCCGGCCGGTCGACTCGTCCGGCGTCGTCGTCGCGTGGTGCGCCCAGACCCCGGCGTAGCAGTCGGCCTGGAGCTCCACCCGCACCGCGTTGCTGTTCTCGCCCTGCCGCCCGTCCTGCGAGCGGCCCAGCGTGCCCGTCAGGTTCTGCACATGGTGGCCGTACTCGTGCGCCACCACGTACGCCTGCGCGAACGGGCCGCCGCTGGAGCCGAACTTCGTCCGCAGGTCGTCGAAGAACCCGAGGTCCAGATAGACCTTCCGGTCGCCCGGGCAGTAGAACGGCCCGACCGCCGAGGTGGCCGCCCCGCAGGCGGTGCCGACCTGCCGGCTGAACAGGACCGTCCGGGCCCCCGTGTACGTCGCGTCCCGGCGCCGGAACTCCAGCCGCCAGAAGTCCTGCACGCTGTTGACCACCGCTACCGTCCGGCAGTCCTCCCGGCTGTTCGCGTCCTGCCCCTTCAGACAGCTCTCCCGCACCTGCCCGGCCGACGAGGAGGTCGCCGCCGGGTCCGCGCCGTCGGAGGAGAGCCCCAGCTGATCGGGGCCGACGCCGAAGAGCAGCCCCAGGATCAGGGCGATCACCCCGGCGATGCCCCCGCCCACGGTGGCCCGCCCGCCCGGAATCCGGCTGCCGCGGACGTCCTGGACCTCGGAGGTGTCCAGATCGGCGTCGTCGTCGAACTGCACGGTGGCACCACCCTCGGGAACGGGCGGGCGACGGCGTGCCGCCCTGCGGCGAGTATCGGACGGTTCGTCCCGCCGAGCACGCGGAAAAGCAGTTGCGCACCGCCAGTAGAATGGCCGTATGGCCTACCTCCTTGTGCATTAGCGGCGTCGAGAGACCTCCGCCCTCGTCCCTCCGCCGTCCTGACTGCCCTGGAGTTTTTCCCGTGATCACCGCTTCCGGCATCGAGCTGCGCGCCGGCGCCCGCATCCTCATCGAATCCGCTTCCTTCCGCATCGCCAAGGGCGACCGCATCGGCCTCGTCGGCCGCAACGGAGCGGGCAAGACCACCCTCACCAAGTGCCTCGCGGGCGAAGGCACCCCCGCGGGCGGCACCATCACCAAGTCCGGTGAGGTGGGCTACCTCCCGCAGGACCCGCGCACCGGTGACCTCGACGTCCTCGCCCGCGACCGGATCCTCTCCGCCCGCGGTCTCGACGAGATCCTGCGCAAGATGCACGAGAACGAGGACCGGATGGCGAACGGCAAGGGCGCCACCCGCGAGAAGGCGATGAAGAAGTACGAGCGCCTGGAGACGGAGTTCCTCACCAAGGGCGGGTACGCCGCCGAGGCCGAGGCCGCCACCATCGCCGCCGCGCTCAACCTGCCCGACCGGGTCCTCGGCCAGCCCCTGCACACGCTCTCCGGCGGTCAGCGCCGCCGCGTCGAGCTCGCGCGGATCCTCTTCTCGGACGCCGACACCCTGCTCCTGGACGAGCCGACCAACCACCTCGACGCCGACTCCATCGTCTGGCTGCGCGACTACCTCAAGTCCTACCGCGGCGGCTTCGTCGTGATCTCCCACGACGTCGAACTGGTCGAGACGGTCGTCAACAAGGTGTTCTACCTCGACGCCAACCGCTCCCAGATCGACATCTACAACATGGGCTGGAAGCTCTACCAGCAGCAGCGCGAGGCCGACGAGAAGCGCCGCAAGCGCGAGCGCCAGAACGCCGAGAAGAAGGCCGCCGCCCTCAACTCGCAGGCCGACAAGATGCGGGCCAAGGCCACCAAGACCGTCGCCGCCCAGAACATGGCCAAGCGCGCCGACCGGCTGCTGGCGGGCCTTGAGGCCGTCCGGGTCTCCGACAAGGTCGCCAAGCTCCGCTTCCCCGAGCCCGCCCCCTGCGGCAAGACCCCGCTGATGGCGGAGGGCCTGTCCAAGTCGTACGGCTCGCTGGAGATCTTCACCGACGTCGACCTCGCCATCGACAAGGGCTCCCGCGTCGTCATCCTCGGCCTCAACGGCGCCGGCAAGACCACGCTGCTGCGCCTGCTCGGCGGGGCGGAGAAGCCCGACACCGGCGAGATCATCCAGGGCCACGGCCTCAAGCTCGGCTACTACGCCCAGGAGCACGAGACCCTCGACCCCGAGCGCACGGTCCTGGAGAACATGCGCTCCGCCGCCCCCGACCTCGACCTCGTCGAGGTCCGCAAGACGCTCGGCTCCTTCCTCTTCTCCGGCGACGACGTCGACAAGCCCGCGGGCGTGCTCTCCGGCGGTGAGAAGACCCGGCTGGCGCTCGCGACCCTGGTCGTCTCCTCCGCCAACGTGCTGCTGCTCGACGAGCCCACCAACAACCTCGACCCCGCCAGCCGCGAGGAGATCCTCGGCGCGCTGCGCACCTACAAGGGCGCCGTCGTCCTCGTCACCCACGACGAGGGCGCCGTCGAGGCGCTCCAGCCGGAGCGGATCATCCTGCTCCCGGACGGCGTCGAGGACCTCTGGGGGGCGGACTACCGCGACCTCGTCGCCCTCGCCTGACCCGCCGGGGACCCTGGCCGATCCACCGGGGATAGATCATTCGGCCTACGCGTGATCCGTCATCTGCGTGAGAGCGTCTCGTACTCCGGTGGTGCGCCCGGCGCTCACCCGTCGCGCGCCCCATTTCCGGACGCTTCGCCCCGTACGGCCCTGACCTGCCGGTTCTCCTGTCGGTGAGGGCCGTACGCCCTCGTGCCCCCGCGGGAATCAGGGATTCCGCTCGTGTTGACGCGCCTTTCGTCAGGGAAACCGCTCGCACCGACCTTGCCGAATGGGTGGCCAGGAAGCGCGGGAGGGGTGATCATGAGAAGTCCAGAGCGCACTTCCCATGAGGAGGCACGGGTGGCCGAGACTCTGAAGAAGGGCAGCCGGGTGACCGGCGCCGCGCGTGACAAGCTCGCGGCAGACCTGAAGAAGAAGTACGACTCCGGTGCGAGCATCAGGGCGCTGGCCGAGGAAACCGGCCGCTCCTACGGGTTCGTCCACCGGATGCTCAGCGAGTCCGGAGTGACGCTGCGGGGACGCGGCGGCGCGACACGGGGCAAGAAGGCCGCTTCGGCCTGAGGCCTTCGCGTTTTCGGTGCCATCGGCGTCATTCGGGACCGACGGATTTCGGGGTGGCCACCCGGCTGACCGCAAGGTCGCCCGGGTGGTTACTGTTCAGTCACTTCATACCGAGTGCTGACTGCACCCCATCCGGAGGCGCCCCATGACCTCGCTCGCCACTGTGCTCGACAAGGACGGCGTACGGCTCACCGTCGACGATGCCGTCGCCACGGTGACGCTCACCAACCCGGCCAAGCGCAACGCTCAGTCTCCCGCTCTGTGGCGGGCGTTGACCGAGGCCGGACGGGTGCTGCCCGGCACGGTGCGGGTCGTGGTGCTCCGCGGCGAGGGCAAGTCCTTCTCCGCGGGCCTCGACCGGCAGGCCTTCACCCCCGAGGGCTTCGACGGCGAGCCGTCGTTCCTCGACATGGCGCGCGGCCCGGAGGCCGAGCTCGACGCGACCATCGCCGAGTACCAGGAGGCGTTCACCTGGTGGCGCCGCAACGACCTCGTGTCGATCGCGACGGTCCAGGGCCACGCCATCGGCGCCGGCTTCCAACTCGCCCTCGCCTGCGACCTGCGGATCGTCGCCGAGGACGTGCAGTTCGCCATGCGGGAGACCAGCCTCGGTCTCGTTCCCGACCTCACGGGCACCCACCCCTTGGTGCACCTCGTGGGCTATGCTCGCGCGCTCGAAATCTGCGCCACGGGCCGCTTCGTCCACGCGGAGGAGGCCGAGCGCACCGGCCTCGCCAACCTCGTGGTCCCCGCCGACCAGCTCGACGCGGCGGCCCGCGACCTCGCCGGTGCCCTGGTGGCAGCACCCCGCGACGCCGTCGTCGAGACGAAGGCCCTCCTCGCCGGCGCGCTCTCGCGCGACTACGAACAGCAGCGCGTCGCCGAGCGGGCCGCCCAGGGCCGCCGACTCCGCGACCTGGCGGGCATCACCGACTGACGCCCACGGGGGCCGCGCGCGCGGCCCCCGTCCCACGGCGTTCCGGCTCTGTCGCCGGAGCCCGTCACACCTGGTCCGGGCCGGGCCCTGCCCCGGAGCCCGTCACACGTCGGCCGGGCCCGGCTCCGCCGTCGGCGCCCGGCCCGGCCCCACCACGTCGGTGACCAGCACCGACACCGGCAGCCGCCTCTCCGTGGCCGCCGCCACCGCCGTACGCACCGACCGGGCGACATCCAGCGCGCGGTGGTCCCCGGCCGTCGCCACCTCGACGCGTACGTGGTCCCGAGCGGTGTGCACCGGGCTGCCCAGGACCTGGGTCAGCGAGACGACGCCCGGCGCCCCGGCCGCCGCCGTCGCCACCGGGTCATCCGGCTCCGCGACGCGGGCCGCCGGGGCGGCCGGGGCCGGGGTCACCTGATCGGACGCACCGTCCTCCAGCAATGCCGTCACCGTCAGGTCCACCTCCGTGATCTCCAGGCCCAGCCGGGCGGCGGCGGCCGTCAGGAGCGCCGTGCGCAGGGCCGCCGCGGTGTCCGGCAGCGGCCGGTCCGGGGCCGCCGAGAACGCCGCCTCGATCCGCAGCGGCCCCGTGGGCAGAGCGCTCGGCGGAGCCGGGGGCAGCACCGTGCCTCCCCGGTCCACCGTGCCTCCCCGGTCCGCCGGGGCCTGCGGACCGTCGGGGCCGCCCCCGGCCTGCACGCCCGTCCCCGCACCGTCCACCACCGCTTCCTCACCGGGCACCGCCTCCACCGCCAGGCCGATCCGCAGTTCCCCGAGCACCGCCTCCGGGCGGGCCGCCGCCTCGCGCAGCACCGACGTGGCAGCCGTCTCCGCGATCCACACTCCGTCCGCCGGATCACCCAGTGGCAGCAGCCGGCCCAGACCCAGCCGTTCCCGTACCCCAGCGGTCCATCCATCGGCCCTCCGCGGGCCCCGCGCCGTCGTCATTGCCCCAGCCTGCCGCATCCACGGCGCGGGATGGGGAAAGCGCACTTAACGTGGGCAAGGAAGTCCAACCCTGTCCCGAAGGGAAGAGCGGCGATGACTGAGAGTTCCCAGCGCAACAACCCCAGCGGCGGTTCGGGCGACAAGTCCCTCGGCAAGCGCGGCGGCGGTGACCCCGGGACCCGGGGCCGCACCACCATCGCCGACGGCGTCGTCGAGAAGATCGCCGGAATGGCGGCACGCGACGTCGGCGGCGTCCACGCCATGGGCAGCGGGCTGTCGCGGACGTTCGGCGCGGTCCGCGACCGGGTTCCCGGCGGCGGCAAATCCGTCACCCGCGGTGTGAAGGCGGAGGTCGGCGAGTCCCAGGCGGCCCTCGACCTGGAGATCGTCGTCGAATACGGCGTCTCCATCGCCGACGTGGCCCGCGACGTCCGCGAGAACGTCGTCGCCGCGGTGGAACGTATGACCGGTCTCGAAGTCGTCGAGGTCAATATCGCGGTCAGCGACGTCAAGCTGCCCGACGAGGACGACGACGAGGACGACTCCGAACAGCGGGTCCAGTAGCCCTTCCGCACCTCCGTCGCACGGCAGTTGAGGAGAGACACGATGAGCATGGCTGTCGCCGGTCTGCTGGCCGGCATGGCGCTCGGGTTCGCCGGATACTTCGGCGGATTCGGAGCCTTCGTACTGGTGGCCGCCCTGGGCGCGATCGGCTTCATCGCCGGCCGCTTCCTGGACGGCGACCTGGAGCCCGGCGACTTCTTCCGGAGTCGCGAGCGCGGCGACCGGCGACGGTGACGGCGGTGACCGGCCGGGTCGCCGCCGCCGAACGGGGCGAGACCCGGATCGCCGACCGCGTCGTCGCCAAGATCGCCGCCCAGGCGGCGAAGGAGGCGATCGAGGAACCGCCCGCCGACGGGGCGTCCCCGCGTGCCACGGTCACCGTGCACAGCGACGCAGCCCGGGTCCGGGTCAGCCTGGAGCTCGGCTACCCCAGCGACATCGGCCTCCAGTGCGGGGCCGTACGCCGCCGGGTCGCCCAGCGGGTCAAGGCGCTGGCCGGCATGGAAGTGCCCGAAGTGGCCGTCCAGGTCGAACGGCTGCACCCCGCCGGAGCGAACGCCGCACACGGGAGGATCCGATGACCGAACCCGGCGAACCGACCGGCTCCACGCGACGGATGCCCACCGTGGAGCAGAGCGAAGACCCGCACACGGCCGCCCCGGACGCGTCGGCCGACGCCCGCGAACCGGTCCCCACCCTGGAACGGGGCGACGGCCGGGCCGGCCGCTTCTGGTCCGCGCGCCGGGTCCCGGCCGCCCTGCTGGCCCTCGTGCTCCTCGGCGCGGCCGGACTGCTCCTCTACGACATCGCCGCCGTACGGGCCGATCACTCGGCCATGCAGTGGCGGCGTTCCCTCGCGGACGGCCTGGCCGAACAGCGCCTGGAGGACACCTCCGTGCTCGTCGGAGCCGGCGTGGCCGCGGCGATCGGTCTCTGGCTGATCCTGCTGGCCCTCACCCCCGGACTGCGCGACCTGCTGCCGATGCGCCGCGACCGCGCCGACATCCGGGCCGGACTCGACCGCACCGCCGCGGCCCTCGTCCTGCGGGACCGGGCCGTGGAGGTGTCCGGGGTGCAGGCCGTACGGGTCAGGGTGGGTCGGCGGAAGGCGAAGGTGCGGGCGTTCTCGCACTTCCGCGAACTCGACGACGTACGGACGGACCTGGACGCCGTACTGGAGAAGGCCGTCCGGGAACTGGGTCTGGCCAGGCCGCCGGCCCTCTCCGTCCAGGTGCACCGACCGGCGAGGAAGGGATGAGCCGCATGCGTTCCACCGTCAACCGGGTCCTGCTGGCCCTGGCCGGGCTGGTGCTGGTCGTCGTCGGCGGAGCCGTGCTCGCCACCGGACTCGGCGCGTCCGTACCGTCCTGGTGGCCCTGGGACGGCAGACACGACGTCCTGCTCAGCGCGGCCGACCGGCACCGCTGGCGGGACGAGGGCTGGTGGTGGCCGACCGTGATCGCCGTCCTCGCCGTCCTCGTGGTCCTCGCCCTGTGGTGGTTCTTCGCCCAGCTCCGGCGCGGCCGGCTCACCGAGGTCCTGGTGGACAGCGGCGACGGAGAAGGGGCCCAGCTGCGGGGCCGGGCCCTGGAGGGCGTGCTCGCCGAGGAGGCGGGCGAACTGGACGGAGTGGCCCGCGCCCAGGCGATGCTGACCGGCCGCCGCACCGAGCCCCGGGCCCGGCTCCGGCTGCTGATGGAGCCGCACGCGGCCCCGCTCGGAACGCTGAACGCGGTCGCCGACGGGGCGCTGGCGCACGCCCGTGTCTCGGCCGGTCTGGACGAGCTTCCCGCCGAGGTGCGCCTCAAGGCCGTCAAGCACCGCGCGGAACGGGTGTCCTGACGGCCCGGAGGCATACGGGCGGGAGTCCGGGCTTCCGGGCTCAGAAGCCGTGCCGGTTCCCGCCGTCGACGGGGACCATGATGCCCGTGAGGTACGAGGCGGCGGGGGAGAGCAGGAAGGCCGCGGTCTTCCCGAACTCCTCCGGCGTCCCGTAGCGCCGCAGCGGGATCCGCGCCTCGTTCGCGGCGCGGGCGGCCTCCGCGTCGCCGGACAGCGCGTCCAGCTCGCGGACCCGGTCGGTGTCGATCCGGGCGGGCAGCACGCCCACCACCCGGATGCCGCGCGGGCCCAGCTCGTCGGCGAGCGACTTGGCGAAACCGGCGAGACCGGGGCGCAGCCCGTTGGAGATGGTCAGCCCCGCGATCGGCTCATGGACCGACCCGGAGAGCACGAAGCCGATCACCCCTCCCTCGCCGAGCGCGGCCGCCGCCGTGCGGGCCAGCCGTACCGCCCCCAGGAACACCGTCTCGAACGCCGTCTGCCACTGGTCGTCCGTGTTGTCCGCGAGAAAGCCGGGAGCGGGCCCGCCGACGCTGACGAGGATGCCGTCGAGCCGCCCGAAACGGTCCCGCGCCGTGTCCACCAGGCGCTGGGCGGCGCTCGGGTCGGCGTTGTCGGCGGCAAGCCCCAGCACGTCCCCGCCCAGCTCGGCGGCGGCCTCCTCGACGGACTTCTCGTCCCGGCCGGTGATGATCACCTTCGCGCCGTCGGCGGCCAGCGCCCGGGCCGTGGCGTTGCCGAGGCCCCGGGTCGCTCCGGTGACGATGTAGACGCGGTCCTTCAATCCAAGATCCATGGTCCTATCCTGCCGGGTCGTCCCCGGCCAGGTCGACAGCGGAGTTCACCAGTCCGATATGGCTGAATGCCTGCGGGAAGTTGCCGAGCTGCCGCCCCGCCGTGACGTCGTACTCCTCCGCCAGCAACCCCATGTCGTTGCGCAGCTCCAGCAGATGCTCGAACAGCTCCCGGGCCTCGTCCGGTCTGCCGATCCGCTGCAACGCGTCCACCAGCCAGAACGAGCAGGCGAGGAAGGCCCCCTCGTCACCGGGCAGCCCGTCCACACAGACGCCCTCCGTGCTGTAGCGCCGGACCAGCCCGTCACTGCCCAGCTCGTCGCGGACCGCGTCGACCGTGCCGATCACCCGGGGATCGTCGGGCGGCAGGAACCCGGTCCGCACGATGAGCAGCGTCGCGGCGTCCAGCTCCCGTGACCCGTAGGACTGGGTGAAGGTGTTCCGCTCGGGGTCGTACCCCTTCTCGCAGACCTCGGCGTGCACCGCGTCCCGCATCGCCCGCCAGCGGTCCGCGTCGCCGGGCAGCTCCGGGTTCTCCTCCAGTGAGCGCACCGCCCGGTCGGCGGCGACCCAGGCCATCACCTTGGAGTGCACGAAGTGCCGCCGCGGGCCGCGGATCTCCCACAGCCCCTCGTCCGGCTCGCGCCAGGTCGACTCCAGGAAGCCGAGCAGGCTGAGCTGGAGGTTCCAGGCGTGCGGCTTGTCGTCGAGCCCGGCGACGCGGGCGAGGCGGAGCGCGTCGATGACCTCGCCGTACACATCGAGCTGACGCTGACGCACGGCCGCGTTCCCGGTCCGCACGGGACGGGAGTGCTCGTACCCGGCGAGCCAGGGCAGCTCCATCTCGGGGAGCCGGCGCTCGCCCCCCAGCCCGTACATGATCTGGAGGTCGGCCGGATCTCCCGCCACGGCGCGCAGCAGCCAGTCCCGCCAGGCCTCCGCCTCCGCCAGATAGCCGGCCGAGACCATCGCCCCGAGGGTCAGCGTGGCGTCCCGCAGCCAGCAGAAGCGGTAGTCCCAGTTCCGTACGCCGCCGATCTCCTCCGGCAAGGAAGTGGTCGGGGCCGCCACGATGCCGCCGGTCGGGGCGTACGTCAGTGCCTTGAGCGTGATCAGCGAACGCAGCACGGCGTCGCGGTAGGGCCCCTCGTACGTGCACCGCTCGGTCCACTTCGCCCAGTCGTGCAGCGTGTGCTTCAGCGCCTTGTGCGGGTCGATCAGTTTCGGGCGCGGTGAGTGCGAGGGGTGCCAGGTCAGCACGAACGCCACGCTCTCGCCCTCGGCGACGGTGAACGAGGAGCAGGTGCTGAACTGCTGGCCCCAGGTCTTGACCGGCGGTTCGCTGCGCAGCCATACGGAGTCGGGCCCCGCGATCGCGACCCGGTGGCCGTGGGACTTGCGGACCCACGGCACCACGGACCCGAAGTCGAAGCGCAGCCGCAGCACCGAACTCATGTCGACCGTGCCGCTGACGCCCTCCACGATCCGCATGAGGTCCGGGGTGCTGTCGCGCTGCGGCATGAAGTCGATGACCTTCACCGTGCCGGTCCGCGTCTCCCAGTACGTCTCCAGGACCAGGGAGTCCTTCACGTAGGCGCGCCGGGTGCAGGTGTCCGAGGGGCCCGCTCCCTTGGGCGCGACGCGCCAGTGGCCGTTCTCCTCGGTGCCGAGCAGGGCGGCGAAGCAGGCGCCGGAATCGAAGCGGGGCAGGCAGAGCCAGTCGACGGAACCGTTCCTGCCGACGAGCGCGGCGGTCTGGAGATCGCCGATCAGGGCGTAGTCCTCGATGCGTGGGGTCACGCCAGGCGTTTTCCCGAACCGGGGGGTTGTCAACCAGCCGATATGGCCCGAGGGGTGTGCCTCGTGTCTCAGGCGCTCGCCGGTTCGGGCTGCTCGGGGGCGTCGGCCGTCGCGTTCGAGGCCGCGGCCTCCTCGCGGTCCCGCTTCTCCCGGCGTACGAGAATGATCCAGCCGACCGGGACGGCGGCGACGAACAGCCACCACTGGACGGCGTAGGCCATGTGCGGCCCGATCGAGCTGTCGTCGGGGCGGGCGATCTGCTCGGGCAGATCACCCGAGGGCACGGGCTCGGTCTGCTCGATGTATCCGCCGAGGACCTTCCGGGACAGCAGCTGGGACTGCTGCTCGCTGTTGATCAGCATCACCTGCCGGTCCGGCAGCCCCGCCAGGTCCTTGATGCCGCTGCTGCCGGTCGTCTCGTCCGCCTTCAGACGGCCGGTGACGGTCACTTCGCCCCGGGGCGCGGGCGGCACGTCGGGGAAGGAGGTCTGGTTGGGCGCGGCCGGGACCCAGCCCCGGTTGACCAGCACCGTGCCGCCGTCCTTGAGGTCCAGCGGGGTCAGGACGTGGACGCCGATACGGTCGTCGTCCGAGGTCCGGCGGCGGACGACCACCTCGTGCTCGGTGTCGAACGTGCCCGTCGCGGTGACCGTCCGCCAGTAGTCCGAGCGGGGGACGGTGTGCCCGGCGGAGGTGAGGTCGGTGACCGGGACCGGCTGCGCGTCGAGGTTCCGCGAGATCAGCGCGTTCTGCTCGACCCGGTGCTCATGCTTGTGGAACTGCCAGAAACCCAGCTCGATCATCGTCGGGATCAGCGCGAGGCCGAGCAGGGTGAGGATCACCCACTGCCGGGTCAACAGGAAGCGGTACACCCCATGACCGTACAACCGGGGTCATGGGGTGCGGCACTCAGGGGTACTGCCGGGCAAGCCCGACAAAAAGAGGGTTCGTCACACTTTGTCCACGATGCCCGCCTTCCCTTCCGCGCGGGCGCAGTGGGCGCCGCAGTACCAGTGCCCGTCGGCCTCGACGCCCTGCCCGATCACCTGGACCCGGCAGTGCTCGCAGATCGGCGCCATGCGGTGGATGGCGCAGGAGAAGCAGTCGAAGACGTGCACCGCGCCCTGCGCGTGCACCTCGAAGGACATGCCGTAGTCGTTTCCGCAAACCTCACAACGTGCCATGCGCCACAGGGTGGGACGCCGGGCGGCCCCGGGCGAGCGGCTGACGGGCGAGTCGTGCCCGGTTCACTCCGATGACGCGGTCGACTCCGGTGGCGGCGGGGACGCCTGCTGCGGAAGGACGGCCCCGTCGGCGGGGGCCACATCACGCAACAGATGGGTGAAGGCGCTCTCCTCCAGGATCGGCGTGCCGAAGGACTTGGCCTTCTGCGTCTTGGAGGTGGCCGCGTCCGGATCGTTGGTCACCAGCAGACTGGTCAGCCGCGACACGCTGGTCGCCACATGGAGACCGGCCTCGACCGCCCGGTCCTCCAGCAGTTCCCGGTCGATCGAGGTGTCCCCGGAGAAGGCCACCCGCATCCCCTGCTTGAGCGGCTTCTCGTTCTGGTACCGCCCCGGATTGGGATAAGGGCAGGCCGGCCGCTTGCGCGAGGGCCGCCAGCTGTTCGGCTGCCGCGCGGTCCGATACCCGACGCGCGGGGTGACGGGGGAGTCGGACCACTCGGTCAGCGGCCGGCACTCCAGCAACGGCAGCCGCACCCCGCCCCGGGCCGCCGCGTGCAGACTCGGCCGGAACGCCTCGGCCAGCACCCGGGCGTCGTCCAGGGCGTGGTGGGCCTGCTGCTGGACGACCCCGAAGTGCGCGGCGAGGGAGGCCAGCTTGTGGTTGGGCAGCGGCAGCCGCAACTCCTTGGCCAGCGCGATCGTGCACAGCCGCTGCTCGACCGGGGCGACCACCGACGCCCGGGCGTACTCCCGGGCGATCATCGACCAGTCGAACGCGGCGTTGTGCGCCACGAGCACCCGGTCCGCGAGCCGTGCGGACAGCTCCTCGGCCACCTCGGGGAAGAGCGGCGCCCCTTCGAGCACGTCACTCGTCAGCCCGTGGATCCAGACGGGCCCGGGGTCGCGCTCCGGGTTGACCAGCGTGTACCAGTGGTCCTCGACGTTGCCCAGGGCGTCCAGCCGGTAGACGGCGGCGGAGATTATCCGGTCGTCGCGGGCGAGGCCGGTGGTCTCCACGTCGACGACCGCGTACCCCTGGGGGTAGGCGGTCGGCCACGGTGCGGCTGTCTGGCGGTCGTCGAGCATGGTCACAGACAATACGGGCCGCGACTGACAGTCCCCTATTCGGCGGCCTCCGGGGGCGGTCAGGGGAGGAGGATGATGCGCTCGGGCGGGAAGAGGTGGGTGCCGATGGCGTTGCAGCCGTGGGCGAGTTGGATCGTCAGGTCCTCGGCGGCGACGAGCGGCGTGAGGTCGTAGGGCCCCTCCCCGTAGAGGACGAGGGTTTCGAGTAGCGGCAGCTCGGTGAGGGGTGCGAGACCGGAGACCAGGCTGCTCGGGAAGAGGAGAAGTTCCTTCAGGGCGGTGAAGGGGGAGAGCAGGCGCAGATCGAGTTCGGACATCGAGAGGAGCCGTAGCTCGCTCAGGCCGTGCAGCGGCCGCATCCCGCTGAGCTGCCGGAAGTGGCTGGCACCGTGCAGGGTCAGCTCCCGCAGGCCTGTCCAGCGGTCCAGGCCTTCCAGATTCACGTACCGGGTCTGCCACAGCAGTTCGAGTCCGATCACCTGCTCGCACACGGGAAGCTCGCTGAAGCTCTCCATCAGGAAGGGGTGGCAGAGCGCCAGGTAGCGGAGGTCCGGCATCCGGGCGAGCGGCGACGGATCGAGAGCCGGATGGAGTTCGGCCAGGGACAGCCATTCCACTCCCGGCCGCGCCAGCGGCTCGATGTCCCGGATCTGCGGGCACTGGCTCAGACCGATCTCGCGCAGCCGGACCATCGCCGCCAGCGGTGCCACGTCGGACAGATGGTCGTTGCGGTACACGAAGACCTGCTCCACGTCCGGCCGCTCGGTCACCGCCGTCAGATCGGGACGGCTGCCCGAGACATGCACGCTCCGCAGGAGGGGGAGGTGTCGCAGCGCGGAGAGCTGCGCGTCGGTCGTCACCGCCAGGTGGTTGTCCTCCCAGACGCGCGCGGCCAGCACCTCCCGCGCGTAGAGGTCCGCGTCGAACCCCTTCCACGCCGAGGACACCGCGTCCGCGACCAGCCCCCGGTCGTCCTCCCGGAACTGCCTCGCCAGTTCGTACGCCCGCTCGCTGCCCACGGCCGCCGCTGTTCGTACGACCGCCGCCGCTTCCCGTTCCGTCAACTCCTCCACCATCGACGCCAGCAGCTCCACCGCCAGATCGCCCACCTTGGCCAGCTCGTCGATGGACTCCTGGCCCTCCGGCGGCAACAGCTTCCCCGTCCGTGTCCCCACCTCATCCCGCACCTCCGGATCCAGCTCCGGCGCATGAGCCAGACTCCCCGCCGCCAGCAGGACCAGCCGGTGCCCGTGTTCCGGCTCCCCGTCCGCCCGCTTCAGTAGTGCCGTCAGCAGCGACGCCCGCTCGTCCGGCCGCGCGTGCCCCACCGCCATCTGGACCACGTCGTCCCACTGGTCCTCGTGCGCGTGGCGGACCAGGACGCCGAAGTCGCGGGCCTCCACCGCCGCCTTCGCGCCCAGGTAGTCCTGGAAGGTGCGGTGCACGAATCCCACCGCGCCCGGGGCCGGTTCGCGGAGCAGGCCGCTGCGGTTGAGGAGGTGGGTGAAGACCTGGTCGGGATCGCCCCGGACCTGGGACATGGCCCGCAGCCAGTCCGCGACCAGGGCCACCACCTCGTCCTGCCGCGCCTCGGCCAAGCCGTTGCGGATCAGCCAGTACGCGAGGCGCTGGAGCAGCGCCGTCTGCTCCTCGCGGGTCAGGTCGACACCTTCCACCCCGATCACCTCGCGCTCCGTGTCGCGCCGGACCAGCAGCATGTCGAGCGCCGCGTCGTACAGTTCCTTGCGCGCCCGGGGCAGCTGCATCCTGCGGTCCCGGTTCAGCGCGCAGAGCAGGGCGCACATCAGCGGGTTCGTCGCGAGCAGCCCGAGGTCCCGGCGGGTGCCGACCGCGCGGCGGAGCGCGCTCTCGTAACGGTCCAGCTCGGCGCTCTCCTCCGACCGGCACTCCGAGCGGGCGGCCCGGTGCCAGTGTGCGATGAAGGCGTCGATGTCAGCGCGGCCCATCGCGAGCAACGTATGCGGCTCGAATCCGGAGCCCGACAGCCAGGTCTCGGGGACGGCGGAGGGGCGGGTCGTCACGACGTACTTGGCCCGGGGGTAGGCGACGATCAGGTCCTTCAACCAGCGTTCCGTGCGCTTGCGGAGCCGGTCCGGCACCTCGTCGACCCCGTCCACCAGGACCAGCGCCCGGCCCTGCTGCATCATCCGGTCCGCCCACCCCGCCGGGGCCGAGCCGTGCAGCGGGACGCCGGCCGCGCGCAGGAAATCCGCCGGGGCGGGCAGCGCGTCGAGGGCCGTGAAGGCGCGCAGCCGCAGCACGAAGGGGACGCACCGGTTCCAGTCCGCCAGCTCGTCCCCGAACGACTGGCGGGCCGCGTTCAGAGCCAGCCACTGCACCAGCGTGCTCTTGCCGGAACCGGCCGGGCCGCGCAGCAGGAGCCGGTCCCGGTCACCGAGGGCCTGCTCGATCCTGACCGTGGTCCGGACCGGGTGGTCCAGACCGAGCCAGTCGGGGGTCTCGTACGCCCCACTGACCTCCAGACCGATGTACGCCGTCTCCAGCGGCCACCCGCCCGCCGACCGCCCCAGCGTCAGCCCGAACAGCTCCACCCGGTCGTTGGCGTTCGCGACGAACTCCGCGTACCGCCCCTCGAACTCCAGGTCCGCCGCGTCCGGGCGCGGCCCCACCCGGTCCCGTACCTCCGCGACCAGCTCCCGCGTCCGCCCCGCCGCCCGGACCTGCTCCACCGCCGCCCGCGCCGCGAACGACGGGTGCGCGGTCAGCTGCTCCACCAGATGCGCGCAGCAGCGGCCGAGGAGGTCCTCGTACAGATCGAGAGCCCGCTCCGACAGCCCGGCGGGCGGGGCCGAAAGCTGCGCCCGCAGCCGCTCCGGGTCCAGCTCCAGGGTGAACAGCCGGTCGGAGTCCAGGACGCCGGCTGCCAACGTGTCCTGTACGGAGGTGAGCGCGGCCAGCCGTTCGTGCTCGGGCAGGTCCGCGTACGACTCCGACACGCGGCCCGCGAGCACCTTCGCCAAGCGGTCCGGCTTCGCCGGGCGGGGGAGTGGACGGACCGGGTCCGGCACCAGGCCCGCGCCCGGCTTCGGGGTCAGCAGTGCCTTGGCCGCCGCACCGGCCACCGTGGTGGCCAGCCGCAACAGGGCAATCTCCGTACCGGACACGTGCGTTCCTCCCCCTCGGCGACACGTATCCCGCAGATCCTATGACGCGGGCTGTTGGCAGAAGGTGCCAAAGACTGCTGACAGCAGGTCTCGCATACTTGTGGGTAACAACCTCTAGCCCTCACCGACCGGCGGCCCTACGGTGCTCGCATGGAGCCGAACCTGCCCGATGTCGTGCTGTGGTCAATACCGGCCTTCGTGCTGCTCACCGTGATCGAGATGGTCAGCTACCGCCTCCATCCGGACGAGGACGCGGCCGGATACGAGACCAAGGACGCCGCCACCAGCGTCACCATGGGGCTCGGCAGCCTGGGCTTCGACCTGCTGTGGAAGATCCCCATCCTGGCCATCTACATGGGGGTCTACGAGCTGACGCCGCTGCGGGTGCCCGTGCTGTGGTGGACCGTCCTGCTGATGCTCCTCGCCCAGGACTTCTTCTACTACTGGTCGCACCGCGGCCACCACGTGATCCGGATCCTGTGGGCCTGCCATGTGGTCCACCACTCCAGCGAGAAGTTCAACCTCACCACCGCGCTGCGCCAGCCCTGGACCTCCGCGACCGTCTGGCCCTTCTACCTGCCGCTGATCGCCTGCGGCGTGCACCCCGCGGCGCTCGCGTTCTGCCAGTCGGCCAACCTCGTCTACCAGTTCTGGGTGCACACCGAGCGGGTCGGCAAGCTCCCCCGCCCCTTCGAGTACGTCCTCAACACGCCCTCCCACCACCGCGTCCACCACGCCTCGCAGGGCGGCTACCTGGACCGCAACTACGGCGGGATCCTGATCATCTGGGACCGGATGTTCGGGTCCTTCGCGGCGGAGGTCGAACGGCCCGTCTACGGACTCACCAAGAACATCTCCACCTACAACCCGCTGCGCGTCGCGACCTATGAGTACGCCGCCATCGCCCGGGACGTCCGGGCCGCCGACACCTGGAGCGAGCGGGCCGGCCGGGTCTTCCGCGGGCCGGGCTGGCAGCCGGCGGTGAAGGCGGGGGCAGCCACGGCCACGGCCACCACGACCCTCACGCCCGCTCCGGAGACCGTCTCCCCGCAGGCCTCCGCCCCGGAACGTGCCCTGTGACCGCCACCGCCGCCCGCCCCGGCTCCACCGGGACCGGCCGACGGGCCGAGCGCTTCGCCCGCCCGGTGCTCCTCGCCTTCCTCCTCGTCGCCGCGGCCGACCTGGCCGGGCTCCTCGCCGGGGCCGGGACCGTCCACCTGGTCGCCAAGCCGCTGCTGATGCCGCTGCTCGCCGGGTACGCGGCTCTGCGCGGCGCACCCAAACTGCTCGTCGCCGCCCTGCTGTTCGGGTGGGGCGGCGATGTCTTCCTGCTCGCCGACAACGACCCGGCCTTCCTCGTGGGCATGGGTTCGTTCGCCGTCGGCCATGTCTGCTACCTGACGCTGTTGGGGCGGAGGGAGGGGTGGGGCCCGGGTCCCGCGCCGCTGGTCACCGGGGCCGGGTACGCCGTCGTCCTCGTCGTCTTCCTCGTGCTGATCTGGCCGGACCTCCCGGCGGACCTGCGGATCCCGCTCACCGGGTACAGCCTGCTGCTCACCGCCATGGCCTGGCGGGCGGGCGTGTTCGGACCGTACGCGGCGGTCGGCGGAGCGCTCTTCCTGCTCTCCGACGCCCTCATCGCCACCGGCGTCGCCGAGTGGCCGCAGGCGCCCGCCCCCGACTTCTGGGTGATGCTCACTTACATCGCCGCACAGGCCCTGCTGACCCTCGGGGTGCTCGGAGCCCTCGCAAGGCACAAGCCGGGGACGTGAGCTCCGGAATGCCCGAGGGGCCCGAGGAGAACCTTCTCCTCGGGCCCCTCGGCCTTACCGTGACGTGCTGCTACCAGCGCACCGCGTCGAGCGCGTCCACCACGCCGGCCCCGTAGAAGCCGTTGTAGTTCTTGCCGCCCTCGCAGACCGCGTCGATGACGCCGTCACCGTTGATGTCGTACGGCTCGCCGCACGCCTTCGCGTCCGCCTGCAGCGTCAGCAGAGCCTTGACCGCGGCCGGCGAAGCGTAGGGGTGCTTGGACTTGATCAGCGCCACGACGCCCGCGGCATGCGGGGACGCCATCGACGTACCGGCCTTGTAGCCGAACTTGCCGCCCGGCAGCGTGGAGAGGATCAGGCCGTTGACGGCGGGCGGCTCGGGGGTCTGGTAGACCGTCGAGTCACCGCCCGGGGCCGCCACGTCGATGATCCCCTTGCCGTAGTTCGAGTACGAGGACTTCAGACCCTTCGCACCCGTCGCGGAGACCGTCACGACGCCCGGCAGCATGGTCGGGATGTCCGGGCAGGCGCTCGGGTCGATCGTCCGGGTGACCGGCTCGGTGTCGTTCGGGCTGGTCTTGTCCTCGATCGCGTCGAGCGCCAGGTCGTGGCGGGAGTTGCCCGCCGCCGCGACGTTGACCGTGCCCTTGCGCTCCGCGTACTTCACGGCGCGGGTGAGCGCGTCGACCAGGGCGCCCTGGTCGGGGTCGTTCTTGCAGTTGAACAGCCACGGGTCGGTGTAATAGCTGTTGTTGGTCACCTCGACGCCGTGCTCGGCGGCCCAGAGGAACCCGCAGACGACGGCCTCGGTGTAGAAGAACCCGTCGGGGTTCGACACCTTGATGCCCGACACCTTCACGCCCGGGGCGACGCCGGTGACGCCGACGCCGTTCTTCGCGGCGGCGATGGTGCCCGCCACATGCGTGCCGTGGTCGCTCTCGCCCGCCGCGGGACGCCAGGAGCCGGCGGTGGTGTCCGGAGCGCCCGACACGCAGTTCGCCGAGGCGCGCTCGTCGAAGTTCGGGGCCAGGTCCGGGTGGGTGTCGTCGACGCCCGTGTCGATGACGGCGACCGTCACCTTCTTCGAGCCCAGCGACTTCTGGTGCGCCTTGTCCGCCTTGATCGCGGGCAGCGACCACTGGAGGGGCTCCAACGGGTCCTCGCCGGCCTTCGCTTCCGCGGCCGCGGCCGCCGCCTGCTCGGCGGTGAGCGGCTCGGCTATCGAGCCGATGTCCTTCGTGGCCTGCGGCACGATCGGGTTCGTGCGGGTGGCGCCCGCCGACTCCACGCCCCGCGCGCGGCGGATCGTTTCGCCGAACGCCGGGTTCTGCGAGTGGACGACGATGACGCCGATCTGCTCGTAGGCGATGACGACGGTGCCGCCGGCCTTGGCGATCGCCTTCTTGACGTTCTTCACCGTGCCGTGGCCGCCCCGGACGTTGACCACGTAGGACAGCTTCGGCCCGTCGGTCCGCACGCTCGCGGCGGCCTGCTCGCCGGTGGGTGCCGCCGTGGCCGTCGCCGTCGGCAGGAAGCCGAGCGAGGCGGTCAGCGCGAGCCCGACGGGCACCGCGAGTGCGCGGGTCCGTCTCGATGCCAGATGAGCCATGGGTTCTCCACATCATCCGTGCCGAACGACCGGACACCTGGCGTGTTCGGTCGCGTACATGACGAGTGAAGCTATCGCTGATCATCCCGGCGCATCAACGTTTACGGGCAAGTGAGTTCGAAGAGTGACCGATGCGGCCGAATGTGAACGGGCGACGCGCCGCCAACCGGACGAACGGTGACCCCTCCGGGAAGGCGAACGAGAAGGCGAAAGACGCGGTGAACCGCTTCGTCGCGCCCTCCGTGCCGTTGTCCAGAGGTACATCACCGTCCCCGCCGGCGAAGAGGCCTCCTTTGACATCCAACGTCCCCCAGATCACCGCACCCGCGTCGCGAGGAGTTTCCGTGGCAACCGATGCACCGCCCCCGAGGGCACATCGCCCACCGGACCTGTCCAGCCCACCACCGAGGCGTACGTCGCGGTGCAGTCGAGCCCGGAGTTCGCCGACCTGCGCCGCTCCTTCCGGTCCTTCGCCTTCCCCCTGACCATCGCCTTTGTGACCTGGTACCTGCTCTACGTCCTGCTCTGCAACTACGCGGGCGGATTCATGGCCACCAAGGTCGTCGGCAACATCAACATGGCGCTCGTCCTCGGACTCGCCCAGTTCGCCACCACCTTCCTCATCGCCTGGCTGTACTCCCGGCACGCCGCCGGCAAGCTCGACCCCAAGGCCGAGGCGATCAAGTCCCGCATGGAGGCCGACGCATGAGCGCCGCCCACGCCCTCTACCCCACCGTCCAGCTGGCCGCCACCGAGGGGGCGAGCGAGCACCGGCCGCTGATCATCACGCTGTTCGCCGCGTTCGTCGTCGCCACCCTCTTCATCACCGTGTGGGCGGGCCGCCAGACCAAGAGCGCCTCCGACTTCTACGCGGGCGGCCGCCAGTTCACCGGCTTCCAGAACGGACTCGCGGTCTCCGGCGACTACATGTCCGCCGCGTCCTTCCTCGGCATCGCCGGAGCCATCGCCCTCTTCGGCTACGACGGCTTCCTGTACTCCATCGGCTTCCTCGTCGCCTGGCTCGTCGCCCTGCTCCTGGTCGCCGAACCGCTGCGCAACTCCGGCCGCTACACGATGGGCGACGTCCTCGCCTACCGGATGCGCCAGCGCCCCGTCCGTACCGCCGCCGGCACGTCCACGATCGTCGTCTCGATCTTCTACCTGCTGGCCCAGATGGCCGGCGCGGGCGTCCTCGTCTCGCTGCTGCTCGGCATCACCAGCGACGCCGGGAAGATCCTCATCGTCGCCCTGGTCGGCGTGCTCATGATCCTCTACGTCACCATCGGCGGCATGAAGGGCACCACCTGGGTGCAGATGGTCAAGGCCGTCCTGCTCATCGCGGGCACCCTGCTCATCACCTTCCTGATCCTGCTGAAGTTCAACTTCAACATCTCCGACCTGCTCGGCACCGCCGCCAGCAACAGCGGCAAGGGCGCGGCCTTCCTGGAGCCCGGCCTGAAGTACGGCGCCGACAGCGTCTCGAAGCTGGACTTCATCTCGCTCGGCATCGCCCTGGTCCTCGGGACCGCCGGCCTGCCGCACATCCTGATCCGCTTCTACACCGTGCCCACCGCCAAGGCCGCCCGTAAGTCCGTGAACTGGGCGATCGGCATCATCGGCGCCTTCTACCTGATGACGATCGTGCTCGGCTTCGGCGCCGCCGCGATCCTCAAGCCGGGCGACATCATCGCCTCCAACAAGGCGGGCAACACCGCGGCGCCGCTGGCCGCCCTGGAGATCGGCGGCGGTTCCGGATCCACCGGCGGCGCCATCCTCCTCGCGGTGATCTCCGCCGTCGCCTTCGCCACCATCCTGGCCGTCGTCGCCGGACTCACCCTCGCCTCCTCCTCGTCCTTCGCGCACGACATCTACGCCAACGTCATCCGCAAGGGGCAGGCCACCGAGAAGGAGGAGGTCCGCGCGGCGCGCTGGGCCACCGTCGCGATCGGCATCGTCTCCATCGCACTCGGCGCACTCGCCCGCGACCTGAACGTCGCCGGACTCGTCGCCCTGGCCTTCGCCGTCGCGGCCTCCGCCAACCTGCCGACGATCCTCTACAGCCTCTTCTGGAAGCGCTTCACCACCCAGGGGGCCCTCTGGTCCATCTACGGAGGCCTCAGCTCCTCCGTCCTGCTGGTGCTGTTCTCGCCGGTCGTCTCCTCCAAGCCCAGCTCGATGTTCCCCGACGTCGACTTCGCCTGGTTCCCGCTGGAGAACCCCGGCCTGATCTCGATCCCGCTCGGCTTCCTCCTCGGCTGGATCGGCTCCCTGATCTCCAAGGAGAAGGCCGACTCGGACAAGTACGCCGAGCTGGAGGTCAAGTCCCTCACCGGCATCGGAGCCCACTGAGCACACCGGAGCGGGCGGGCCCGTTCGGCCCATCGCCCACCACCCGCGGCCGGGCCGCGTCGTAGAGTCCTACGACGCGGCCCGGCCGCACCTCGTGGCAAACGGGCCACGCCGTTGTCACATGTCTCACGTAGGCTCGGAAGTACCAGAGACGAAGAAGAGCGATCGCACCACCGGGGGAGGGGCCCACCGTGCTCATCGACACCTACGACCGGGTCGCCACCGACCTGCGCGTGTCACTCACCGACAAGTGCAATCTGCGCTGCACCTACTGCATGCCGGAAGAGGGCCTGCAGTGGCTCGGCAAGAGCGAGCTGCTGTCCGACGACGAGATCGTGCGCCTGATCCGTATCGCCGTGACCTCGCTCGGCATCACCGAGGTCCGCTTCACCGGCGGCGAGCCCCTGCTCCGCCCCGGCCTCGTCTCCATCGTCGAGCAGTGCGCCGCGCTCACCCCGCGCCCCCGCATGTCCCTCACGACCAACGGCATCGGGCTCAAGCGGACCGCCACCGCCCTCAAGGCAGCGGGCCTCGACCGGGTCAACGTCTCGCTGGACACCCTGCGGCCCGACGTCTTCAAGACCCTCACCCGCCGTGACCGCCACCAGGACGTGCTGGACGGCCTGGAGGCCGCCCAGGAGGCCGGGCTCACCCCGGTGAAGGTCAACTCCGTCCTGATGCCGGGGCTCAACGACGACGAGGCCCCCGAGCTGCTCGCCTGGGCCCTGGACCACGACTACGAGCTCCGCTTCATCGAGCAGATGCCGCTCGACGCCCAGCACGGCTGGAAGCGTGACGGCATGATCACCGCCGGTGACATCCTCGCCTCGCTGCGCACCCGCTTCACCCTCACCCCGGAGGGCGACGCGTCCCGCGGCTCCGCCCCCGCCGAGCGCTGGACCGTCGACGGCGGCCCGCACCGCGTCGGCGTGATCGCGTCCGTCACCCGGCCGTTCTGCCGCGCCTGCGACCGCACCCGGCTCACCGCCGACGGCCAGGTCCGCACCTGCCTCTTCGCCCGTGAGGAGACGGATCTGCGCGGGGCGCTGCGCGGGGACGCGCCGGACGAGGAGATCGCCCAGCTCTGGCGGACGGCCATGTGGGGCAAGAAGGCGGGCTCCGGACTGGACGACCCGTCCTTCCTGCAGCCCGACCGCCCGATGTCCGCGATCGGCGGCTGACACCGGAGCGGATGGCCCGGTGTCAGCCGCTCGGACGCTCCGCGAGCCGACGCTCAGGCGTCCCGCGACCCCTGGGGGCCGGGCTCCCAGTCCTTCAGCGCCACGACGTCCTTGAGGAAGCCTCGTACGTCGAGGAACGAGGACAGGTGCTCCCGGTGCTCGTCACAGGCCAGCCAGGTCTTGCGCCGCTCGGGCGTGTGCAGCTTGGGGTTGTTCCAGGCGAGCACCCACACGGCGGCGGCCCGGCAGCCCTTGGCGGAACAGAGCGGGGCACCGGTGGGACTTTCGGCGGATGTCTCGGGAAAGATCACAGGTCCCAGCCTAAAACAGGTGCTTGCGAGCCAAGTCGGGTGGACCGCAAGCCTTCTGACGCACCCCCGGCCGGAGAAAAGGCGACGCCGGGCAGCCACGGGGGGAGCTGCCCGGCGTCGGTCCGTCGCTCCGACGGGGGATGCGGAGCGCTTTCGAAGTATGTCACGGGGACCGGGGTGCGGTGCACTGGAACGTCATGATTGATCTGAGCTTTTCTTGAGCTTCGCGCGACGCGTGTACTCAGCCGGCCTCATGCGGCGGCGGAACCCGGCCGGACGCCCCCCGGGCATCCCCCGGCTCCGCCGAACCGGCCTCCAGGGCCGGGCGCATCGGCATCGGCACGAACGTCGTCGGCAGCGAAGTCGCGTTCTCCCGGCCCGCGTTGGCGATGACCACCGCCACGTACGGCAGCAGCACGCCCAGCACGAGCGCGACGATCGCCACATGCCGCTCCACGTTCCACAGCACCGCGGCCAGCACCACCGACACCGTGCGCACCGACATCGAGATCACATAGCGCCGCTGCCGGCCGCGGACGTCCTCCGTCAGCCCCTGACGGGCGCCCGTGATCCGGATGACCTCCGAATCCGCGTTCTTCCGCAGCATGCTCCACCACCAGATGTCGTCGCCGGACACTCACGGACCGGGTCGCATCCACGGTACGCCCGGCATCGGCCGGGCAGGCGACCGGGGCCGTCCGGCGGGTGGGCCCGGGGTCCCCCGGACGGCCCAACCCCGCATGCGGACGCCCGGACGGCGGGCCAAGACTGGACGGACGCGCACTCCGCGCCGTACGAGGAGGCGAAATGAGCTGGTTGTGGGCAATCATCGTGGGGTTGGTGCTCGGTGTCATCGCCAGAGCGATCCTGCCGGGTAAGCAGGACATCCCGCTCTGGCTGACGGCCGTGTTCGGCATCCTCGGCAGCATCCTCGGTAACGCCGTGGCGGGCTGGATCGGTGTGGAGGACACCAAGGGCATCGACTGGATCCGCCATGTGCTCCAGCTGGCGGGCGCCGTGGCGGTCGTCGCCGTCGGCGACATGGCCTGGCAGAAGATCCGGGGCGGCCGCAGCCAGAGAACCTGACCCGGTCACCGCTCCACCGAACGCCGCGGCCGGACACGCGAGGAAGGCGTGTTCGGCCGCGGCGTTGCGCTGTGGGCGGTCGAGGCGACGACAGGACGACGGAGTCGATCCGTGCCCGCCAGGAACCGTGACCCGGTCCGGTACCGCTGCCCCGGCCTCCGGATGGAGGGCGTACAGGCTCGCGGTGCGCAGCTCCCGGGCTCAGACTGGAGGTGAGGAAGTTCTCGCTGTTCCCTTCGGCAGATGAGCGAGGAGGAACCATGACAGCGACGACGCGGAAGGACACTCCTGTCGTCATCGAGGGCGACGGAGTGGAGCTGCGTGTTCAGGACGTCGGTGGAGGCATGTCCGTCGCCTTTGTGAAGTTTCCCGAGGGCACCGACATGGGTCCGGCTCTCCAGGGGCTGGCCGACGACCTTTGCCCGTGCCCGCACTGGGGGCATCTCTTCAAGGGCCGGCTGAAGATGCGGACCCCCCACGGCGACGACGTCTACGAAGCGGGTGAGACGTTCTACTGGCCGCCCGGACACGCCCCGGTGGCGCTGGAGGACTGCGAGTACCTGGACTTCTCGCCGACCAAGGACTTCAACGAGGTCATCGAGCACATCAAGGCGCAGAAAGGATGACGGACGTCCCGTGAGGGCCGGGCGTCCCACGCGCCGGAGACCGCCCCGCACGACGGCCGGGCCGGGCCTGCCGCGGCCGGACACGTGAGAACTCGTGTCCGGCCGCGGCGCTGTCATCCGCCGGAGGTCAGCCCGCCGGGCTGACCTCCACGGCGGCCAGGTTCTTCTTGCCCCGGCGCAGCACCAGCCAACGCCCGTGCAGCAGCTCCCCGGCGTCCGGCGCGACCTCGCCGTCGACGACCTTCACGTTGTTCACGTAGGCGCCGCCCTCCTTGACCGTACGGCGGGCCCCCGACTTGCTGGGCGCGAGACCGACCTCCACCAGCAGGTCCACCAGCGGACCCAGCTCGGCCACGGTGGCGTGCGGCACCTCGGACAGGGCCGCGCTCAGCGTCGCCTCGTCCAGCTCGGCCAGGTCGCCCTGGCCGAACAGCGCCTTCGACGCCGCGATCACGGCCGCGCACTGCGCACCGCCGTGCACCAGCGTCGTCAGCTCCTCGGCCAGCGCCCGCTGCGCGTTCCGCGCCTGCGGACGCTCCTGCGTCAGCTTCTCCAGCTCCTCCAGCTCCTCACGGCTCTTGAAGCTGAGGATGCGCAGGTAGCGGGAGACGTCCCGGTCGTCCACGTTCAGCCAGAACTGGTAGAACGCGTACGGCGTCGTCATCTCGGGGTCGAGCCAGACGGCACCGCTCTCGGACTTGCCGAACTTCGTCCCGTCCGCCTTCGTCATCAGCGGCGTCGCCAGCGCGTGCACGACCGCGCCCGGCTCCAGCCGGTGGATCAGGTCGATGCCCGCGGTGAGGTTGCCCCACTGGTCGCTGCCGCCCTGCTGAAGGGTGCAGCCGTGCCGGCGGTACAGCTCCAGGAAGTCCATGCCCTGGAGCAGCTGGTAGCTGAACTCGGTGTAGCTGATGCCCTCCTGCGACTCCAGCCGCCGGGCGACCGAGTCCTTGGTGAGCATCTTGTTGACCCGGAAGTGCTTGCCGATGTCCCTCAGGAACTCGATCGCGGACATGCCCGCGGTCCAGTCCAGGTTGTTGACCATCGTCGCCGCGTTCGGGCCCTCGAAGGTGAGGAAGGGCTCGATCTGCCCCCGCAGCCGCTGCACCCAGGCGGCGATGGTCTCCGGGTCGTTCAGCGTGCGCTCGGCGGTGGGCCGCGGGTCACCGATCTGGCCCGTGGCCCCGCCGACCAGCGCCAGCGGCTTCAGCCCGGCCTGCTGGAGCCGCCGCATGGTGAGCACCTGCACCAGGTGCCCCACGTGCAGGCTCGCGGCGGTCGGGTCGAAGCCGCAATAGAAGGTGACGGGACCGTCCGCGAGAGCCTTGCGCAATGCGTCCTCGTCAGTGGACTGGGCGAACAGCCCGCGCCACTTCAGCTCGTCGACGATGTCCGTCACGGTTCCGGTGCTCCTTATGCCTGGTAGAGATGTACGGGTCAGTCTAGGCGGGTCGTACGCCCGGGCTGACCGAGTCATACGCCCGGACTGACCGAGCTCATGTTGAAGTCCGGGATGCGCAGCGCCGGCATCGCAGCCCGGGTGAACCAGTCGCCCCACTCGCGCGGCAGCGTCTTCTCCGTACGGCCCGCCTCCGAGGCCCGCGACAGCAGGTCCACCGGCGACTCGTTGAACCGGAAGTTGTTCACCTCACCGACCACCTCGCCGTCCTCGACCAGATAGACGCCGTCCCGGGTCAGCCCGGTCAGCAGCAGCGTCGCCGGGTCCACCTCGCGGATGTACCAGAGGCAGGTCAGCAGCAGCGCCCGACCGGTCGTCGCGGCGACCATCTCCTCCAGCGACTTCTCGCCGCCGGCCTCCAGGAGCAGGTTGTCGATGCCCGGGGCGACCGGGAAGCCGGTCAGCCCGGCCGAGTGCCGGGTCGTCGTCAGCCGCTCCAGCTTCCCCTCCCGGATCCAGTCCGTCGGGGCCAGCGGCAGCCCGTTGTCGAAGACGGAACCGCTGTCGCCGGAGGAGTGGGCGATCACGAACGGCGCCGACTCCAGGCCCGGGGCGTGCGGGTCGCTGCGCAGGGTGAGCGGGAGCGGAGCGAGCGTCTCGCCCAGCCGGGTCCCGCCGCCCGGAGTCGAGAACACCGTCCGGCCCTCCACCGCGTCCCGCGCGGTCGACGACCAGAGCTGGTAGATCAGCAGGTCCGCGACCGCCGTCGGCGGCAGCAGCGTCTCGTACCGCCCGGCGGGCAGCTCGATGCGCCGCTGTGCCCAGCGCAGCCGCTGCGCCAGCTCCGCGTCCATCGCCGCCGGGTCGACGTCCTTGAAGTCCCGGGTCGCCCGGCCCGCCCACGCGGAGCGCGTCCGGTCCGGGGACTTCGCGTTCAGCTCCAGCGTCCCGTTCGGCTGGTCGTGGCGCAGCCGCAGCCCCGTCGACGTCCCCACGTAGGTGGAGGTCAGCTCGTGGTTGGCGAAGCCGTACAGCTCGCGGCCCCCGGCGCGGGCGCGCGCGAAGGCGTCCCCGAGCGCCGGGGCGAAGTCTGCGAAGACCTCCGAGCCGGTCTCGGCCGGCGCGTCCGTGAAGTCGGGCGACGCGGGCGCCCCGCTCACCAGCGGCTGGGCGTCCTCCGCCGGCCCCGCGCCCCGGGCGGCGGCCTCGGCGGCGCGTACCAGCGGCTCCAGGTCGTCGGTGGTCACGGCGGACCGGGAGACGACACCGGAGGCGGTGCCCTCGGCCCCGTCCACGGTCGCGATGACGGTCAGGGTCCGCCCCCGGGTCACCCCGTTCGTGGTGAGCGCGTTGCCCGCCCAGCGCAGATTGGCGGAGGAGTGCTCGTCGGCGATGACCACCAGGCCGTCCGTGGTGGACAGCTCCAGAGCCCGCTCGACGATCTCGTACGGCTTGCTGACGCGGCTCATCGCCCGGCCTCCTGCGTCGTGTTGAGACTGTGCTTGCCCGGGGGACGACCCCCGGACCCCCAGCCGGTTCCGTGGTCGCCGTTCATCGCCCGGCCTCCTGCGTCGTGTTGAGGATGTTGACGCCCCGGAAGAGGGCGGAGGGACAGCCGTGCGAGACCGCCGCGACCTGGCCCGGCTGGGCCTTGCCGCAGTTGAACGCGCCACCGAGTACGTACGTCTGGGGGCCGCCGACCTTCTCCATCGAGCCCCAGAAGTCCGTGGTCGTCGCCTGGTACGCCACATCGCGCAGCTGCCCGGCGAGCCTGCCGTTCTCGATGCGGAAGAACCGCTGACCGGTGAACTGGAAGTTGTAGCGCTGCATGTCGATGGACCAGGACCGGTCGCCGACCACGTAGATCCCGCGCTCGACCCCGCCGATCAGGTCCTCCGTGGAGAGGCCGCCGGGATCCGGCCGCAACGACACGTTGGCCATGCGCTGGACGGGGACGTGGCCCGGCGAGTCCGCGTACGCGCACCCGTTGGAGCGGCCCAGCCCGGTGAGCTTCGCGATCCGGCGGTCCAGCTGGTATCCGACGAGCGTGCCGTCCTTCACCAGGTCCCACGACTGCGCCTCGACGCCCTCGTCGTCGTACCCGATCGTCGCGAGCCCGTGCTCGGCCGTGCGGTCGCCGGTCACGTTCATCACGGAGGAGCCGTACGCCAGCTTGCCCAGCTGGTCGAAGGTGGCGAACGAGGTCCCGGCGTACGCCGCCTCGTACCCCAGTGCCCGGTCCAGCTCGGTGGCGTGGCCGATCGACTCGTGGATGGTCAGCCACAGGTTCGACGGGTCGACGACCAGGTCGTACGCCCCCGCCTCGACGCTCGGCGCGCGCATCTTCTCCGCGAGCAGCCCGGGGATCTCCTCCAGCTCGGCGTCCCAGTCCCAGCCGGTGCCGGTCAGATACTCCCAGCCCCGGCCCACCGGCGGCGCGATGGTGCGCATCGAGTCGAACTCGCCGGTCGTGCCGTCCACCGCGACGGCGGTGAACTGCGGGTGGATCCGCACCCGCTGCTGTGTGGTGACCGTGCCCGCCGTGTCCGCGTAGAACTTGTTCTCGTGGACGGTCATCAGGGACGCGTCCACATGCGCGACACCCTCCGCGCCCAGCAGCCGCCCGCTCCACTCGGCGAGCAGCGCCGCCTTCTCCTCGTCCGGTACGGAGAAGGGGTCGACGTCGTACGCCGAGACCCAGGTCCGCTCACCGTGCGACGGCTCGTCCGCCAGCTCCACCAGCTCGTCCGAGCCGGCCGCGGCGATCACCTTCGCCGACAGCTTGGCCATCGCCACCGCCTGCGAGGCCACCTTCGCGGCCGCGTCCATCGTCAGATCCACCCCGGACGCGAACCCCCAGGCCCCGCCGTGCACCACGCGCACCGCGTACCCCAGGTCCGTGCTGTCCGACGCCCCGGCCGGCCGCGCGTCCCGCAGCCGCCAGGTGGCGCTGCGCACCCGCTCCAGCCGGAAGTCGGCGTGCGTCGCGCCGAGGGCCCGCGCTCGGGCGAGCGCCGCGTCGGCCAGCGCGCGCGACGGCAGGGCCAGGAATGACTGATCTACCTCGTGGGGCACAGGGAGTTCCCTTCTCGATACACCACGGCAGTGAACCACGCCGGAGGGTGACCGTACCGGGGGATATCGCGGACGCATGTGCCGACCACGCATCGGCACGGACTGTAGGAACCCCACAGCACCCCGGACAAGCCACTGTCAGGGCCCGATTCCCCGATCGGCGCACGGTACCGATAGGTTTTCGACGTACCCGACCGCCCGGGACCACGCACCAGACCGCCAAGGAAAGGGTGATCCGTTGAGCCGCTCGGTTCTCGTCACCGGAGGAAACCGGGGCATCGGCCTCGCCATCGCCCGCGTCCTCGCCGACAACGGCGACCGGGTCGCGATCACCTACCGTTCCGGAGAGCCCCCTCAGGAGCTCACCGAAGCCGGTGTCCTCGCGGTCCGCTGCGACATCACCGACGCCGAGCAGGTGGAGCAGGCCTACAAGGAGATCGAGGAGAAGCACGGTCCCGTGGAGGTGCTGGTCGCCAACGCGGGCATCACCAAGGACCAGTTGCTGATGCGGATGTCGGAGGAGGACTTCACCTCCGTCCTCGACACCAACCTCACCGGCACCTTCCGGGTCGTCAAGCGCGCCAACCGCGGCATGCTGCGCGCCAAGAAGGGCCGCGTCGTCCTGATCTCCTCCGTCGTCGGCCTCCTCGGCTCGGCCGGTCAGGCCAACTACGCCGCCTCCAAGGCCGGGCTGGTCGGCTTCGCCCGGTCGCTGGCCCGTGAGCTCGGTTCGCGGAACATCACCTTCAACGTCGTCGCCCCTGGTTTTGTCGACACCGACATGACCCAGGTGCTCACCGAGGAGCAGCGCAAGGGCATCGTGGGCCAGGTGCCGCTCGGCCGCTACGCGCGGCCCGAGGAGATCGCCGCCGCCGTGCGCTTCCTCGCCTCCGACGACGCGTCGTACATCACTGGAGCCGTCATTCCCGTTGACGGCGGATTGGGCATGGGTCACTGATCACCATGAGCGGAATTCTCGACGGCAAGCGCATCCTCATCACCGGGGTGCTGATGGAGTCGTCCATCGCGTTCCACGCCGCGAAGGTGGCCCAGGAGCAGGGCGCCGAGGTCATCCTCACCGCCTTCCCGCGTCCCACCCTGACCGAGCGCATCGCCAAGAAGCTGCCGAAGCCGGCCAAGGTCATCGAGCTGGACGTGACCAACCAGGAGCACCTGGACCGGCTCGCGGGCCTGGTCCGCGAGGAGCTCGGTTCGCTCGACGGCGTCGTCCACTCCATCGGCTTCGCACCGCAGGACGCGCTCGGCGGCAATTTCCTCAACACGCCCTTCGAGTCCGTCTCCACCGCGATGCACGTCTCGGCGTTCTCGCTGAAGTCGCTGGCCATGGCCTGCAAGCCGCTGATGAGCGAGGGCGGCTCGATCGTCGGCCTCACCTTCGACGCCCAGTACGCCTGGCCGCAGTACGACTGGATGGGCCCGGCCAAGGCCGCGCTGGAGGCCACCTCCCGCTACCTCGCCCGTGACCTGGGCAAGGACGGGCTGCGCTGCAACCTGATCTCCGCCGGACCGCTCCGCTCGATGGCCGCCAAGTCCATCCCGGGCTTCGAGGAGCTGGCCGACGTCTGGAACACCCGCGCCCCGCTGGCCTGGGACATGAACGACCCGGAGCCGGCCGGCCGCAGCATCGTCGCCCTGCTCTCCGACTTCTTCCCGCGCACCACGGGCGAGATCATCCACGTCGACAGCGGCGTGCACATGATGGGCGCCTGACCGCGCACCGCCCCTGCTGAACGGCCCCCGGCCGCGTCACCCCCTCCCGGTCACTGAGGCGGTACGCGGCCGGGGGCCGTTCACGCACCGTGGCCCCCCGCTCCCGCTCCGGTCGAAAAGTCGGCCGATCCCCCGCAGAATGAGGAGGAACCGGACTTCTGGTCAGGCTGCGGGAGGGAGACTGCTGTGCGCCCCACGCACCGACGAACCCGTCTCCTCCTGGCCGTACCGGTGGCCGTCGCCGCCCTCGCCGTACCCCTGGGGGTCCACGCCGCCAGGGGAGCCGACTCCGGTACGGAAACGGCGCCCCCGGAGCCCGAACCGGCCGGATCGGAGTGCCGTACGACCGTCGAGGGCTCCCGGGTCGTCGCGTACTGCCACAACCCGTACCCCTCCGTCGACCTGGTCCGGCTGCACACCGAGTGCGACCAGTGGTGGGACGTCGACGCGGACGGCGAGGTGGTCGCGGTGGAGCCCGGCCGGACCGTGCGGCTGGAGGACCGCTGCTGGAAAGAGGTCGCCACCGCCTGGGTCAGCCACCGCCCCGCCCCGCTGTGAGCGGGCCGGGGGCTACACCCGGTCCGTGAGGCAGTGCAGCGCGTGGCTCGCCGCCTCGGCGGCCGCCGTGTCCGCGTCCCCGGCCCGGATCGCCTCGACCAGCCGGCCGTGGTCCATGTGGTTCTCCGGCCGCAGCTCGGGGCCCACGTCACCGCGCAGATAGTCGCGCAGCAGATCCCCGAGATCGGCGTAGAGCCCGGTCAGGACGTCGTTGTGGGAGGCGGCGACCACCGCCAGGTGCAGCGTCGCGTCCGCCGCCACGAACACCTCCGCGTCACCCGACTCCCAGGCCTCCTCCCGGCGTGCCATCAACGCGTCCAGCTGCCGCAGATCCCGGTCCGTGCGCCGGGCCGCCGCCAGCCGGGCCGCCGAGGACTCCAGGGTCGAGCGCAGCTCCGCGACATGCCGGGGGTCGGCCGCCGCGAACCTGCGGTGCATCACCCCGGCCAGCTCGCTCGTGGCGATCACATACGTGCCGGAGCCCTGCCGGATGTCCAGCAGCCCGTTGTGCGCGAGCGCCCGCACGGCCTCGCGGACGGTGTTACGGGCCACGCCCAGCTGCTCGACCAGCTCGGGCTCGGTCGGAATCCGCGAGCCGACCGGCCACTCGCCCGAGGTGATCTGGTTCCGCAACTGGGCGATCACCTGGTCGGAGAGTGCCGAACGCCGAGGAGACGTCAGCGCCATGGTGCTCCTTGCTCGTGAGCGGTGAGGTCCGGGCCGGATTCTCTCCCGCATTCTCTCAACGCGTGCGGGGGACTCCGGGCCATGGCCGGATTGGACAACCAATCATCCCATGATTCTATGATGACTCCATGCCGGACGACGAGACGCAGACCCCGACCCTGAACCGCGACACCCCCGCGCGCACGTCCCACGCCCCCCGGGCCCGGTCGTTTCCCGGGGCCGCCGAGGGCCCCTCCCCGTGGCTGCTGCGCCTCATCGCCGTGGGGCTCGTCCTGGCCGCGCTCAACCTCCGCCCCGCCATCACCAGCCTCGGCGCCCTCCTCGAAGAGGTCCGCGAAGGGCTGCACATGAGCGGCAGCGTGGCCGGCGTCCTCACCTCCGTACCGCCGCTCTGCTTCGCCGTCTTCGGCGTCATGGCACCGCGCCTCGCCCGCCGCTTCGGCGCGGGCGCCGTCGTCTGCGCGGGCATGGCCGCGATCGCCGTGGGCCTGGTCGTCCGCCCGTACATCGGCTCCACCGCCGGGTTCCTGGCCGCCAGCGCCCTGGCGCTGATGGGCATCGCCGTCAGCAACATCCTGATGCCGGTGATCGTCAAGCGCTGGTTCCCCGACCGCGTCGGCACCATGACCGGCCTCTACTCCATGGCCCTGGCCCTCGGCACCGCCCTGGCCGCCGCCCTCACCGTTCCCGTCACCGGGGCGCTGGGCGGCAACTGGCAGACGGGTCTGGTCGTCTGGGCCGTGCTCGCCGTCGTCGCGGTGCTGCCCTGGATCGTCCTCGTACGCGACCGCACCCCGGCCCCCGGCCGGCCGGAGCCGGTCGCCGCGAACGCCGCCGAGGCGCCGGCCCTGAAGATCACCCGCAGCCGGACCGCCTGGGGCCTCGCCTGCTTCTTCGGGCTCCAGGCCACCGCCGCGTACATCACCATGGGCTGGATGCCGCAGATCTTCCGCGACGCCGGGGTCTCCGCCGGCACCGCCGGACTCCTGCTCGCGGTCACCATGGCGATGGGCGTCCCGCTGGCCTTCGTCATCCCCCGGGTCGCCTCCCGGCTCAGGAACCAGGGCCCCATCGTCGTCGTCCTCGGTCTGTGCGGCCTGATCGGCTACAGCGGCCTCTACCTCGCGCCCGCCGCCGGAGCCTGGGCCTGGGCCCTGCTCCTCGGGGTCGCGAACTGCGCCTTCCCGCTCGCCCTCACCATGATCGGCATGCGGGCCCGGTCCGGCGCGGGCGTGGTCCGGCTCTCCGCCTTCGCCCAGTCCACCGGCTATCTGCTCTCGATCCCTGGCCCGCTGCTCGTCGGCGTCCTCTACCAGCACAGTGGCGGCTGGGGGCTGCCGATCGCCCTGATGGCGGGCCTCATGATTCCCCAGATGGTGGCCGGGATCCTCGCCGGCCGGGACCGGACGATCGAGGACGAGTGCTGAGATGCGACACTGACCTCATGCCAGTGCTCGATCCGAACCCCCCAAACGGCCAGAAGAAGCTTCTCCTCGTGTTCGGCGCGATGCTTCTCGTCACCGTCGTCATCGGTGTCATCGCCACGATCGCCTCGCCCTGACGCCCTGGCCCCTAGGGGAGGGTGGGGCTAGCCCCACCCTCCCCTAGGGGGCCAGGGTCAGGGTCACGTGGGTGGGTCACCGGATGGGACCGGCCGTGCCCGTTCCGTAGGTTCTTCGGTAACGACCCGATGACTTGACGGAGGCGCACATGCCGGCACCGACGCACACCAGGTCCCACCGACCGGCCGCCGACGTTGTCGAGATCCGGCTGCCCTGGTGGGCGGTCGCCCTGCCCGCCGTCGTGTTCGCCGCGCTGCTGCTGATGATCCTCAGCCCCGGGCAGGCCCGGGCCACCGCCGCCCCCGCGCTCGGACAGCTGATCGAGCTCACCTTCCAGCTGCTGTTCCGCTGAGCCGAAGCCGCCCCCGGACCAGCGCGTCAACTGTCCGGACGAGCCCGTCAACACCCTGCGCCGGAGGGCGCGTTTCATGCGAAGCTGAGATGTATGAGCGTCGAGACACCTCGCAGGATCGTCCTTCTCCGGCATGCCAAGGCGGAATGGTCGCAGGCTTCCGATCATGAGCGCCCGCTGGCCGAGCGCGGCCGAAAGGACGCGCCCGTGGCCGGCCGCAAGCTCGCCGATTCCGGCATCGACTTCGATCTGGCCCTCTGCTCCAGTGCCGCCAGGACACGGGAGACCTGGAAGCTGGCGGTCCATGAATTCTCCCAGCGCCCCCGGACCGTCTACGAGGAGAGGCTGTACGAGGCATCCCTCGGTGAACTGATCGCCCTGTTCAACGAGACCCCCGACGACGTGCGCAACCTCCTGGTCATCGGTCACAACCCAGGGATGCACGGGGCCGCCGACGCCCTCTCCGGCTCGGCCGAGGGCGACACCCTGGCCCGGATGACCCGGGACGGTTTCCCCACCGCCGCCTACGCCGTGGTGGAGTTCCCCGGCTCCTGGAAGAGCGTGGAGCACGGGGCGGGCAGGCTCACGGAGTACTGGACCCCGAACGACTGATCACGCACGGGACCACTGCGCACACGCGGAGCGACCGGGCGCACGCACGGGACCACTGAGCACGCGCGGAGCGACCGAGCGCACGCAAAGGGCCCGGCACCATCGCGGTGCCGGGCCCTCTCACGTGTCCGGGTTCAGTCGACGAGGCCGTCCGCCGCCTCGACCTCTTCCCGGGTGATGCCGAGCAGGTAGAGCACGGTGTCCAGGAACGGCACGTTCACCGCGGTGTGCGCCGCCTCGCGGACCAACGGCTTGGCGTTGAACGCGACACCGAGCCCGGCCGTGTTCAGCATGTCGAGATCGTTCGCCCCGTCCCCGATCGCCACCGTCTGCGCCAGCGGTACGCCCGCCTGCTCGGCGAAGCTGCGCAGCAGCCGGGCCTTGCCCGCCCGGTCCACCACCTCGCCGACGACCCGGCCGGTGAGCTTGCCGTCCACCACTTCCAGGGTGTTGGCCGAGGCGAAGTCCAGGCCGAGCCGCTCCTTGAGGTCGTCCGTGACCTGGGTGAAGCCGCCGGAGACCACGCCGACCTGGTAGCCGAGGCGCTTCAGCGTACGGATCAGGGTGCGGGCGCCGGGGGTGAGCCGTACCTCGGCGCGGACCTTGTCCACCACCGAGGCGTCCAGACCGGCCAGCAGCGCGACCCGGGCGTGCAGCGACTGCTCGAAGTCCAGCTCGCCGCGCATCGCCTGCTCGGTCACCTCGGCGACCTTGTCCTCGCAGCCGGCGTGCGCCGCGAAGAGCTCGATCACCTCGTCCTGGATCAGCGTGGAGTCGACGTCCATGACCACCAGTCGCTGGGCCCGCCGGCTCAGCCCGGCCGAGACCACCGCGACATCGACGCCGATCTCCGCGGCCTCGGTCGCCAGCGCGGTCCGCAGCTCCGCGGTCCCGGTCCCCGACACCGCGAACTCGACGGCGGTGACCGGGTACTTCGCCAGCCGGAAGACACGGTCGATGTTCCCGCCGGTCGAGGTGATGGTGGCCGCTATGGCGGCGGTCGACTCGGCGGTGAGCGGGTGCCCCAGCACCGTCACATGGGAACGGCCGTCACCGCGGGGCCGGTTGTCGCCGATGCCGGAGATGATCTCGGCCTGCAGCTTCAGGGAGTCGGCCCAGCTGTGCACGGTCGCCCGCAGATCGCCCTCGGTGGTCCCGCCCGCCGTGGGCGCGGTGACCAGGGCGCACAGCACGATGCGGCCACGGGTGACGACCTGCTCGATGTCCACGACGTCGACCGCGTACGCGGCGAGGGTGTCGAAGAGCCCGGCGGTGATGCCGGGACGGTCCTTGCCGAAGATCTTGACCAGCAGCGTGGGTGCGTCGCTGCCCGGAGGGGGCCCGTCGCCGGTTCCGTCGGCCCGACGGGGCCCGAGGGGCTCGAGGGACTCAGAGGGCTCAGAAGCGGAGGGGTGCTGAGGTGGCTGAGATGCGCTCATGGTGCTCCCACCGTATCGGTCCCGCCCTCTCCTCCGGCCGCCCGTCCCGAGTGCCGGACGGAATCGCGGCGGTACCGCCGACGGCGCGTCCGGATCTGGCCGGTACGGGTCTTGCGCTCGGCCGGCCCGGGTGTCTCGTATCGACCGTTATCGCGTTGCTGAAGACCCTCTGAGTGATAACAACGTCTTCAGCACTGTCTGACCGTGTCCGCTCCTGTTTCACCCCCCGGTATGTGGGTGCTCGCGCAGGTCTCCCCGCGCTCTTCACCCGCCCGACTTTCGGATCGGGGACAGGTCCTGGAATAGTTCCCCACGATGTTCAGCATCCCTAGACTCCCTGCGACGGGGGTATCACGGGGGACAACTAGTGGGGCGCGGAGTGCCGGAACTCGTACTGGAATTGAATGGCAGCACCTGGACGCTCGATCCGTCCAGGTCGTACACCCTTGGACGTGATCCGCAGGGCGACCTGACGATCGACGACGCCAGAGTGTCGTGGCGGCACGCCACGATCAGCTGGAACGGCCGCAGTTGGTCCATCGAGGACCACGGCAGCACCAACGGCACCTATGCGCAGGGCCGGCGGATCCAGCAGGTGGAGCTCGGCGCCGGTTCGGTGCTGCACCTGGGCAACGCCACCGACGGGCCCCGGGTGAGCCTCAGCGCCGCCGCGGGAGCCGGTGTCGCCGGCGGCCAGGCGGCCGGCGCGCAGCAGGCCCCGGTTCACCAGCCCCACCAGCAGCCCCAGGGCGGCGCCCCGGGCTGGCACGGACAGCAGGCACCCGCCCAGCACCAGGCCCCGGCGCACCACCAGGCCCCGGCCCAGCAGCAGGCCTGGCAGCAGCCGCAGGCGCCCCAGCATCAGGTCCCGCACCAGCAGCCCGCGCACCAGAACGTGCCGCACCAGCAGCACCCCGGGCAGCAGGGCGGACCGGGACAGGGCGGTGCCGCGGGGGCGCCGCCGGTCTACGGCGACCGCAGCCCCACCACGTTCCACCAGCTGGCCCTCGGCCGGGTCATGCGCATCGGTCGTGCGCTGGAGAACGAACTGGTCGTCTCCGACCTCCAGGTCTCCCGCCACCACGCCGAGTTCCACGCGACGCCCGACGGCCGCTTCGAGATCCGCGACCTCGGCTCGCACAACGGCACGTACGTCAACGGTCTGCCGCTCCACAAGTCCGGCTCGGCCCTCATCGGCCCGAACGACATCGTCGGCGTCGGCCACTCGACGTTCCGGCTGGTCGGCGACCGGCTGGAAGAGTTCGTCGACACCGGTGAGGTCTCCTTCTCCGCCCGCCACCTCACGGTGACGGTCGACGGCGGCAAGCAGATCCTCAAGGACGTCTCCTTCGGCGTCCCCGAGAAGTCGCTGATCGCGGTCATCGGCCCGTCCGGTTCCGGAAAGTCCACCCTGCTCAAGGCGCTCACCGGCTACCGGCCCGCCAACCAGGGTGACGTCCTCTACGACAACCGGAACCTGTACAAGCAGTTCGCCGAGCTGCGCCAGCGCATCGGTCTGGTCCCGCAGGACGACATCCTGCACAAGGAACTGACCGTCGCCAAGGCCCTCAAGTACGCGGCCAAGCTCCGCTTCCCCGCGGACACCACCGAGGCCGAGCGCCAGTCCCGGATCACCGAGGTCCTCGCCGAGCTCAAGCTCGACATCCACAAGGACAAGAAGATCACCTCGCTCTCCGGCGGCCAGCGCAAGCGCGTCTCGGTCGCCCTGGAGCTGCTCACCAAGCCGTCGCTGATCTTCCTGGACGAGCCGACCTCCGGCCTCGACCCGGGCATGGACCGCGATGTCATGCAGCTGCTGCGCGGCCTCGCCGACGACGGCCGCACCGTGCTCGTGGTCACGCACTCGGTCGCCGAGCTGGCGATCTGCGACAAGCTCCTCGTGATGGCGCCCGGCGGTTCCGTCGCCTACTTCGGTCCGCCGGAGGAAGCGCTGAACTTCTTCGGCTACACCAGCTGGGCCGACGTCTTCTCCGCCTTCGAGAACTACCGCGACTACGACTGGGCGGGCCGCTGGCGCGGTTCGCAGCACTACCAGATGTACGCCGCCGACATCGACGCCGTCGCGGCCCAGCCGGTCAACATGCCGCCGCCCCAGCAGATGAGGCCCCCGAAGGCGCAGAGCTGGGGTACACAGCTGTGGACCCTGGTGCGCCGGTACACCTCCGTCATCGCCTCCGACAAGGCCTTCCTCGGCCTGATGGTGGCGCTGCCCGCGGTGATCGGTGTGCTGGCCGCGGTCATCCCGGCGGACTTCGGACTGGCCCCTCCCACCCCGCCGACCCAGTTCAACGGCAAGGCCGGGATGATCCTGCTGATCCTCGCGGTCGGCATCTGCCTCGCCGGGTCGGCCAGCTCCGTACGAGAACTGATCAAGGAACGCGTGATCTACGAACGGGAACGGGCCACCGGCCTCTCCCGCTCGGCCTATCTGACGTCCAAGGTGATCGTGCTCGGCGTGATCACGGCCTTCCAGAGCGTCATCCTCTGCGGTATCTGCTTCGCCGTCCGCGATCTGCCGGAGGAGGGGCTGTTCATGCCTCCGGCCGTCGAGATCTGCATCTCGATCGTGGCCCTCGGGTTCACCTCGATGATGTTCGGCCTGATGATCTCCGCGATGGTCAAGACCTCCGAGATGACCATGCCACTCCTGGTCATGTTCGCGATCGTCCAGCTGGTGTTCACCGGCGTTCTCTTCCAGGTGTACGGGACGCCCGGCCTGGAGCAGCTCACCTGGCTGATGCCGTCCCGCTGGGGCGTGGCCGCGGCCGGCACCACGCTGGACCTGGCCAACCTGATGCCGCCGTGGGACGCGAAGAACCCGACCGACCTGGACCCGCTGTGGGAGGCCACGGCGACCCAGTGGGGGATCAACATCTTCGTGCTGCTGGTGATCGGCGCCGTCTGCGCCGTCGCGGTCGCGCGCCTGCTGCGCCGCCACGAGCCCGAGGTCATGCGCAAGTAAGCACCGGGTACGACGCCGAGGCCGGCACCCCGCGGGGTGCCGGCCTCCGGCATGCGTAGGGCTGATCTCGGTGACTCAGCGCCCAGGTGTCGCAGCGGCTCAGTACGCGCTGTTGACGTTGTCCATGGAGCCGTAGCGGTCGGCCGCGTAGTTGCAGGCGGCGACGATGTTGGCGACCGGGTCGTACAGGTCCTTCTTGGTGCCCGCCACGTGGTAGCGGTCGAAGGTCGGCTGGATCACCTGGAGCAGACCCTTGGACGGGACGCCGTTGCGGGCGTTGATGTCCCAGTTGTTGATCGCCCAGCGGTTACCGCTGGACTCACGGATGATGTTGCGGTGGATCCCCTCGTAGGAGCCGGGGATGCCTTCCTTCTTCATGATCGCCATGGCCTCGCGGATCCAGCCGTCCAGGTTGTTGGCGTAGACGGGCTTGCGCGCGGTCGAGCGGTTGGCCTTCTCGGACGCGCGCTTCTTCGCGTCCGCCTTGGCCTTGGCGGCCTTCTCGGCCTTGTCCTTCGCGTCGGCGGCGGCCTTGGCCTTCGCCTCGGACGCGGCCTTCGCCTTCGCGGCCTTGGCCTTGGTCTCGGCGGCGGCCTTCGCCTTGGCGGCGTCGGCGGCCTTCACGAGCTTCTCCGCGGTGGAGTGCTGCTCGATCATGCTGTTCTGCACGGTCTTGGCCTGGGCGGTTCCCGTGGCGTTGGTGAAGGCCACGGGCGCAGCGGCGGCTGCCGCCTGCGGGGCAATCTCGGCATCGGCGTTCGACGGGACGAGCGAGAAGGTCAGGGCGGCGACGCCCAGGGCCGACACACCGGCCACGGAGATCTTCTGGACCTTGTTCAGACGACGGAGACGACTGGGAATGCGAGTCGCAGACATGTAGGGCTACCTCTTCGAATGCTCAGGTGTCCTCACGGAGGACGAGACCGGAGGCGGTGATGCGCACCTCCGTCGGGGACGAGAGCAATTCTTAGCGGCAGCAAAATCCTGTGGCAAAGGTGTGACGTACGAAGCCGGGTAGTGGAGAAGGGTCCCGTTCGCCCGAAATGACCCTCCTCAGTGCCTGCTCAAAACGACCTTATGGGCCCACTAGGTACGTTCGTAAGTGACGTGGACCCTATGCCTGGGCTCACATCGGCGAGGTAACAGTCTCACCATTCGTTGCTGGAGCAATTCGGAGCGTTACCTTCCTCATCCGGCAGGATGAGGTGGACGTCCCCGAACTCGTGCCAGAGGTACCGCTCCTGGAGCGCAGCCTCGTACCCGTGGCGCAGCGCCTCGCCCCCCGCCACCGCCTCCAGCATCAGCAGATGCGAGGCCTGCGGCTCGTGCAGCCCGGTCAGCAGCCCGTCCACCACCCGCACCCCGCGCCGCGGCGTCACCACGAGGTCCGTCCACCCGTCGGCGGACCGCACCACCCCGTCCGCCCCCGCCGCCGACTCCAGCGCCCGCACGGCCGTCGTCCCCACGGCGACCACCCGCCCGCTCCCCGCCGCCCGTACGGCGTTCACCAGCCACGCCGTCGCCGCCGGCACCGCGAACCGCTCCGGGTACGGCGGCTCGTGCGCCTCCGCCGAGGCCACCCCCGTATGCAGGGACAGCGGCGCGAACAGCACCCCCGGCGCACCAGCTCCGCCACCAACGGGACCGTGAAGGGGCGCGCGGCGCTCGGCATCTCCGCCGAACCGCTCCCGTCCGGGGAGTCCACCGCGAACACCGTCCGGTACGCCGACAGCGGCTGATCCCGATCCGCGTAGCCGTACCGAATGGGCCGCCCGTGCCTGCGCAACAGCTCCGGCACCCGTTCCGGCACCCGCGCCCACCACAGCCGGGCCCCGGCCGCGGGTCCCAGCGGCTCCTCCAGCACCAGGGCCCGCCCGCCCGGCAACCGCACCACGGCCCCCGCCGGACCACCGGGCCGCGGCCCGGTCACCCCCGCCCCCACGGGCGCCCGCAGCTCCACCGCCCACCGCCCGTCCGCACCGCGCGTCGAGAAGTGCACGACGACCCGTTCTCCGCCGACCCGCCCGTTCACCGCGGCGGGCAACGTCATGGACGTGTTCACCACCAGCACGTCCCCGGCCCGCAACTGCCCCGGCAGCTCCCGGAACGCATGGTGCGCGACCGCCCGCCCCCGGGACACGAGCAGCCGCACGTCATCACGCCCCGCCCCGCGCTGCTCGGCCGGCACCCGGGCCGACAACTCCTCCGGCACCCGCAGGGCCTCCAGCGGGGTGGCCCCCGCAGCTTCGGCGGTCCGGGCCCGGTCCGGCTCCGGCGGGGCCGGGGAACCCACGGCGGCCGCCGCCGACGGCCCCGCCCCGCCCGGGCCCGGCGAGACGGACGGCCCCCCGCCCGCCCCCGGCACGGCAAGGGCCACCTCGCCGCTCCCGCACCGCCCCCGCGCGGTCATCGGGTACCCCCGCCCTGCCCCGCCGCCCCCTCCAGCAGCGCCGGAGCCGCGTACCGGCCCCCGGCCGGCCGCTCCCGCACCAGGCGCAGGAACGCCGGCGCCACGCTCTCCGGCGACGGCCGCGACGCGTCCGCGTCCTCCGGCACCGCCGCCGCGTACAGGTCCGTCGCCATGTCACCCGGGTCGACCGCCCACACCCGCAGCCCCGGCTCCTCCTCGCCCAGCACCGCCGCCAACTGGTCCAGCGCCGCCTTCGACGCCCCGTAACCGCCCCACGTCGGGTACGGCTCCGCCGCCGCGTCCGAGCTGATCACCACCACCGCCCCGGCCTCCGAGGCCCGCAACGCCGGCAACGCCTCCTGTACGAGACCGAGCGCCGCCACCACGTTCGTCTCCAGCGCACGCCTGAGCCCCTCCAGCGGCAGCGCGTCCAGCCGGACCAGCGGCTCCGCGCCCAGCACGCTCGCGTTGCTCACCAGGAGGTCGAGACCGCCCAGCGACCCGGCCGCCGCCACCAGATCCGCCCGGTGCGCCGCGTCCGTGACGTCCCCGGGGACCGCCACCACCCGCGTCCCGTACCGCCCGCTCAGCTCCCGCGCCGTCTCCTCCAGCACCCCGGCCGTCCGGGCGTCCAGCACCAGGTCCCAGCCCTCCCCGGCCAGCGCCCCCGCCAACGCCCGTCCCAGCCCCTTCGAACCACCTGTGATCATCGCGACCGGCATGGTGACCGTCCCCTTCGTACCCTCGGCGTCCGCCGGAAGACCCCGGCGACCTCACCGTAGGAAGGCCCGGCCGCACCGCGCCTCGCCCTGGAGCCGCACCCAAACCCGGCACTTCGGCGTAGGTCCCGGGCAGTCCTACGACCTCCGGCCGAGGGGCCGTCCCGCCCGGGCCTAGGACCCGGCGGGCCGAGCCCCGACCCGGGGCCGATACGACCGCCCACCCCCGCCGGTACGGTGATCCCATGAGCCATCGCCCACCGTCGGGCCTCGCCGCGGTGAGTGCCGCGCTGCTCGCCATGAGCCGGCACCTCGAAGTGGGCGACGTCCTGAAGAAGATCGTCGCCTCCGCCCGGGAGCTGCTGGACGCCCAGTACGCGGCACTCGGCGTCCCGGACGACCACGGCGGCTTCGCCCAGTTCGTGGTCGACGGCGTCAGCGACGAACAGTGGAAGGCCATCGGCCCGCTGCCCCGCCAGCACGGCATCCTCGCCGCGATGCTCCACCAGGCGAAGCCCGAACGGCTCGCCGACGTCCGCCAGGACCCCCGCTTCGGCGGCTGGCCCGACGCCCACCCCGACATGTCCGACTTCCTCGGCCTTCCCATCACGGACGGCGACGAGATCATCGGCGCGCTCTTCCTCGCCAACAAGATGTGCCCCAAACCCGAGGGCGGCTGCGGCTTCACCGCCGAGGACGAGGAACTGCTCTCGATCCTCGCCCAGCACGCCGCGATCGCCCTCACCAACGCCCGCCTCTACGAACGCAGCCGCGAGCTGACCATCGCCGAGGAGCGCTCCCGCCTCGCCCACGAGCTGCACGACGCGGTCAGCCAGAAGCTGTTCTCGCTCCGCCTCACGGCCCAGGCCGCCGCCGCCCTCGTCGACCGCGACCCCGTCCGCGCCAAGGGCGAGCTCCAGCAGGTCGCCGTCCTCGCCGCCGAGGCGGTCGACGAGCTGCGGGCGGCGGTCGTGGAACTGCGCCCGGCCGCCCTCGACGAGGACGGCCTGATCGCCACCCTCCGCACCCAGATCCAGGTCCTGGACCGGGCGCACACCGCAGAGGTCGTCTTCGAGAGCTGCGGGGTGCGCGCACTGCCCGCCGCCCAGGAGGAAGCGCTGCTCCGGGTCGCCCAGGAAGCCCTCCACAACGCCCTGCGCCACTCCGGGGCGGAGCGCGTGAGCGTCACCCTGGCCCGGCGCGGCCCCGCCACCGTCCTGCGCGTCACCGACGACGGGGACGGATTCGACCCCACCGCCGTCCGGCGGGCGGGCCGCCACCTCGGCCTCGTCTCCATGCGCCACCGGGCGAACAGCGTCGGCGGCCGACTCACCGTTGCATCGGAGCCCGGCAAGGGCGCCACGATCGAGATGGAGGTCCCCGGTGGCTGACAAGATCATCAGGGTGCTGCTGGTCGACGACCATCAGGTGGTCCGCCGCGGACTGCGCACGTTCCTGGAGATCCAGGAGGACATAGAGGTCGTCGGCGAGGCGTCCGACGGCGCGGAGGGCGTGACCCGGACCGAGGAGCTGCGCCCCGACGTCGTGCTGATGGACATCAAGATGCCCGGCACCGACGGCATCGAGGCGCTGCGCCGCCTGCGGGAACTCGACAACCCGGCCAAGGTCCTCATCGTCACCAGCTTCACCGAGCAGCGCACGGTGGTCCCCGCCCTGCGCGCCGGAGCCTCCGGTTACGTCTACAAAGACGTCGACCCGGACGCCCTGGCGGGGGCGATCCGCTCGGTCCACGCCGGACACGTCCTGCTCCAGCCCGAGGTCGCCGGGGCCCTCCTCGCCCAGGAGGACGCGGGCACCGGCACGGGCCGGGGGAGCACGCTCACCGAGCGGGAACGCGAGGTGCTCGGCCTCATCGCCGACGGCCGCTCCAACCGGGAGATCGCCCGGGCTCTCGTCCTCTCCGAGAAGACGGTCAAGACCCATGTCTCGAACATCCTGATGAAGCTGGACCTGGCCGACCGCACCCAGGCGGCGCTGTGGGCGGTACGCCACGGAGCCGTGGGCTGACGCCGCGGCCTCGGGTGCGGGTTCCCACCCGGACCGAGTTTCATACTGTCGGGTGGATGTCACCCGAACGGCGCATCCTTCCGGGTGGCACGGCGTTCTCCAGGACGTGCTGCGGCGGCTTGCCGCAGCCTTTCTAGGAGGATCCTGAAGTGAAGAACCTGAAGAAGGCCGCCGCCGTCACGATGATCGCGGGCGGGCTCATCGCCGCCGGCGCCGGTGCTGCCTCCGCCACCGGCCACAGCGGCGCCGACGCCCACGGTGTGGCCACCGACTCCCCGGGCGTCGTCAGCGGCAACCTCGCGCAGGTTCCGGTCGCCGTCCCGGTGAACGTGGTCGGCAACACGGTCAACGTGGTGGGCCTGCTCAACCCGGCCTTCGGCAACCTCGGCCTGAACCACTGACCAGCCCCTGAAGCCGGAAGCCCCGCCCGCTGTTCCAGCCCGTCCGGCGCTTGAGGACGGAACCCTCACGGCGGGGCTCCCGCACCAGAACAAAGCTCCGCCCAGGGGCACCGCCCCCCTGCCCGTCCGGCGCTTGAGGACAGAGAGCCCGCGGCCCTACCGCCGAACCTCCCCGCCCTCCACATACGCGTTGTACGCCGCCACCAACGCCCGCCGAGCCACCCGCTCCACCGGCCGCAACGCCTCCCCCCGCGCCGCGATCTCCGACGCGCTCACCGCACCGCCGTGCCCGTTCTCGTACGCCACCGAGACCAGCAGCCCCACCCGCTGCGCCATCTCCAGCACCCGCACCGCCCGCGGCGGATACCCGGGCGCCAGCACCTCACGCCCGCCACCCCGCTCCACCCGCGCCCGGTACGCGTCCACCGCCGCCTCCGCCACCGGCCCGGAACCGGCCACGTCCAGCCGTGACAGCACCGCCGTCGCATCCCGCAACGCCTCCGCCAGCTCCCGCTCCGCCTCGCCCAGCGACGGCACATCCGCGGGCGGCGCCTCCCGCACCGGCAGCACCCGCCACACCACCTCCACGTGCAGATCCCCCTCCGGCCCGGCCTCGCTCACCTCCGGCACCAGCCCGTACGGCACCCCGTACCCGACCACGGCCTCCTCCGCCTCCAGCGCCCGCGCGTTGAAGTCCGGCGGACCGCTCAGCCCCAGCGGATGCCCCGGCACCGGCAACGCCACCCTGAATCCGGTCGCCCCGAGCCCCCTCAGCCGGCCGAGCGCCAGCGTGAGCCCGACCGGCCCCGCCTCACCCGGCAGCCCCTCGACGCGGTGCACCGCGTCCTCTCCGACAATCGCGAGGGCCGCCTCGTCGGGTGAGACGAGTCCCGCCAGAAGCGCGTTTCCCCAAGCGGCCAACAACCCTGAACGTGGTTCGACAAGCATGCCGACAGCCTAGGGAACGCCCGGACCGTGGCCGGCGTACGGACCTCACGCCCGAACCACTCGCGCGGTGGCGTAGGTTTTCCCTGGGAGCCGTGCCCACCGGCACGCGACGATCGACGAGACTGCTTGGGGAGACAACGCGCCATGAGCGATGTACTGGAGCTGGTGGACGTATCCGTGGTCCGCGACGGACGCGCTCTGGTGGAAGACGTCTCCTGGTCGGTCAAGGAGGGGGAGCGCTGGGTCATCCTGGGCCCCAACGGCGCCGGCAAGACGACCCTCCTCAACCTCGCGTCCAGCTACCTCTTCCCCAGCAAGGGAACGGCCACCGTCCTCGGCGAGAAGCTCGGCGGCGTCGGCACCGACGTCTTCGAGCTCCGCCCCCGGATCGGCATGGCGGGCGTCGCGATGGCCGACAAGCTGCCCAAGCGCCAGACCGTGCTGCAGACCGTCCTCACCGCCGCGTACGGCATGACCGCCACCTGGCACGAGAACTACGAAGCCGTCGACGAGGAGCGCGCCCGCGCCTTCCTCGACCGCCTCGGCATGACCGAGTACCTGGACCGCAAGTTCGGCACGCTCTCCGAGGGAGAGCGCAAGCGCACGCTCATCGCCCGCGCCATGATGACCGACCCCGAGCTGCTGCTCCTCGACGAGCCCGCCGCCGGGCTCGACCTCGGCGGGCGCGAGGACCTCGTCCGCCGCCTCGGCCGTCTCGCCCGCGACCCGTACGCCCCCTCCATGATCATGGTCACCCACCATGTCGAGGAGATCGCCCCCGGGTTCACCCACGTCCTGATGATTCGCCAGGGCAAGATTCTCGCCGCCGGCCCCATGGAGACCGAGCTCAGCTCCCGCAACCTCTCCCGCTGCTTCGGCCTGCCGCTCATCGTCGAGCACACCGGCGACCGCTACACCGCCCACGGCCTCCCGCTCTCCTGACCGAGGCCGCCGCACGAGGCCATCGCACCCGTATCGGTAGGCGGTTCACAGCAGTTGATCCCCGTGCGCCCTGTCGGTGACGCACCGACAGTCCTACGATGACCATGTGGACATCGACGCATGGGTGTGGTGGCTGATCGGCGCGGTGGGACTGGGCATCCCCCTCGTCCTGACCGCGATGCCCGAATTCGGTATGTTCGCCGTCGGGGCGGTGGCCGCATCGGCCGTCGCGGCCCTCGGCGGCGGAATCGTCGCCCAGGTGCTGGTCTTCGTCCTGGTCTCGGTCGCGCTGATCGCCGTCGTGCGCCCGATCGCCGCCAGACACCGGGCCGGACAGACCGGGCAGGCCAGTGGCATCGACGCCCTGAAGGGCCGTCAAGCGGTCGTGCTGGAACGGGTGTCGGCCGACAGTGGCCGCATCAAGCTCGCCGGCGAGGTCTGGTCGGCCCGCTCGCTCGACGCCGACCAGGTCTTCGAGCCCGGCACCCAGGTCGATGTCGTCGACATCGACGGAGCGACGGCCGTCGTGATGTGACCGAAGCGCGCACGGGGCGGGCCCACGTCTGCCAGACTCGAAGTCGATCATGTTGATCACCAGGGAGCCCCGGCCCGGACGGCAACTCACCGACCACCGGCCGCACCTGAGGACCGACCCCGATCACCGCGATCCACCGGCCAACCGAAGGGCACGAGAGACACGATGCAACCGATCATCATCGTTCTGATCATTCTGGTGGTGCTCGTCTTCATCGCCCTGATCAAGACGATTCAGGTCATCCCGCAGGCCAGCGCCGCCATCGTGGAGCGATTCGGCCGCTACACCCGCACCCTGAACGCGGGCCTGAACATCGTCGTCCCGTTCATCGACTCGATCCGCAACCGGATCGACCTCCGTGAACAGGTCGTGCCCTTCCCGCCGCAGCCGGTGATCACCCAGGACAACCTGGTCGTCAACATCGACACCGTCATCTACTACCAGGTGACCGACGCCCGCGCCGCGACCTACGAAGTGGCCAGCTACATCCAGGCGATCGAGCAGCTGACCGTCACCACCCTCCGCAACATCATCGGCGGCATGGACCTGGAGCGGACCCTCACCTCCCGCGAGGAGATCAACGCGGCCCTGCGCGGCGTCCTCGACGAGGCGACCGGCAAGTGGGGCATCCGCGTCAACCGCGTCGAGCTCAAGGCGATCGAGCCGCCCACCTCCATCCAGGACTCGATGGAGAAGCAGATGCGCGCCGACCGCGACAAGCGCGCCGCGATCCTGACCGCCGAGGGCATCCGGCAGTCCCAGATCCTCACCGCCGAGGGTGAGAAGCAGTCCGCGATCCTGCGCGCCGAGGGTGAGGCCAAGGCCGCCGCCCTGCGCGCCGAGGGTGAAGCCCAGGCCGTCCGCACCGTCTTCGAGGCCATCCACGCCGGAGACCCGGACCAGAAGCTCCTCTCGTACCAGTACCTCCAGATGCTCCCGAAGATCGCCGAGGGAGACGCCAACAAGCTCTGGATCGTGCCCAGCGAGATCGGCGACGCCCTCAAGGGCCTCAGCGGCGCCTTCGGCAACCTCGGCGGCGGCGTACCCGGCTTCAACACCGGCGGCGACGGCGGAAACGGCGGCGGTCCCAAGGGCGGCATCCCGGCCCCCGCGGTGGAGCGCCGCGAGGAACCCCCGGTCTCCTGACCCGGAATCCCCTTCGGGCATGATCAGTGAGGCCCCTCGACCTTCATGGCGGGGAGGCGTCACTGACCACCGAAGGAGATGGCCTTGTCCATCTGGGAAATACTCGCCGTCTTCGCGGCCGGGGTCGGAGCGGGCACGATCAACACGATCGTCGGCTCCGGCACCCTGATCACCTTCCCCGTCCTGCTCGCCACCGGCCTCCCGCCGGTCACCGCGACGGTCTCCAACGCGCTGGGCCTCATCCCCGGCTCCATCAGCGGAGCCATCGGCTACCGCAGGGAACTGGCCGGCCAGCGCCGCCGCATCATCAAACTGGGCATCGGAGCCGCCATCGGCGGCCTCACCGGAGCCACGCTCCTGCTCGCCCTGCCCTCCACGGCCTTCGAGACGATCGTCCGGTCCTCGTCGCCATGGCGCTCGTCCTGGTGATCCTGCAACCACGCATCAGCAAAGCCGTGCAGCGCCGCCGTGAACACACCGGCGCCGTGGCCCGCACCGACGGCGGCCCCCTCCTGTTCACCGGCCTCATGCTCGCCAGCGTCTACGGCGGCTACTTCACCGCCGCCCAGGGGATCATCTACCTCTCCCTGATGGGCATGCTGCTCGACGACACCATGCAGCGCCTCAACGCCGTCAAGAACGTCCTGGCCGCCATCGTCAACAGCATCGCCGCGCTGTTCTTCCTCTTCGTCGCCCACTTCGACTGGACGGCCGTCGTCCTCATCGCGGTCGGCTCGGCCATCGGTGGCCAGATAGGCGCCAAGGTCGGCCGCCGCCTGAGCCCCACCGTCCTGCGCGCCCTCATCGTCGCCGTGGGCACGGTGGCCATCGTCCAGCTGCTGCTCCGCTGACAGACGATGGGCCCGCCCCCACCGAGGGACGGGCCCATCTCTACGTCATCAGGCGTACGCCGACTAGGCCGCCGCCACGGCCCGGTCCAGCCACTCCGGCAGCTCCGCCCGGTCACCGGCCCCATCGCCAGCAACATCGCTTCGGCGGGGGAGGGGACGAACGGCTGCTTCAGCAGCGGCATCCCCGCCTGCTCCGGCGTACGGGCAGCCTTGCGGTGGTTGTCCTCGGCGCAGGAGGCCACCGTGTTCAGCCAGGTGTCCTGCCCGCCCTGGGCACGCGGCACCACGTGGTCGACGGTGGACGCCCGCCGCCCGCAGTACGCGCACCGGTGCTGGTCCCGGACGAGCACCCCCTTCTGGACCACGGGGCCTGTCTTCGGAACGGCACCCGTACGTACCGGCAGAGCCTGATCACCCGGGGGGCCGGAATGTCCACGGCGGCACCGCGCATACGGAGTTCGGGGTGCGACTGCTCGACGACGGCCTTGTCCGTCAGGATCAGGACCACCGCACGGTTGAGGGTCACTGTCGACAGCGGCTCGAAGCTCGCGTTGAGAACCAACGTGTCACGCATCCTGCCCACCTCCCGTGTGCCGCCCGCCCCCTGGCAGGCCCGGATCAACTCTGGCTGGGCAGGCCGCGATGGACAACGCAATAAAAAATGCCCTGCTCTGGTCTCTCCAAGACCAGAGCAGGGCAAACAGCAGACGAACTAATCGCCGGCGGGAGCCCGGTACTCACCGATCAGCTGCGCACGCCCGAGTGTGTGGAACCGGAGGTTGAATCCGACCACGGCGGGCGAGGAATCACTGTCGATCCGAGCTTCTCGGTGTCCACCGCGTACACGGTGAACACATACCGGTGGTTCTCGCCGGCCGGCGGCGCGGCGCCGCCGAAATCCTTCGACCCGTAGTCGTTACGCGCCTGAACGGCGCCCTCCGGCAGCCCCTTGAACTCCCCGCTGCCCGCACCGGCCGGCAACTCGGTCACCGACACCGGGAGGTCGAAGAGCACCCAGTGCCAGAAGCCGCTGCCCGTCGGCGCGTCCGGGTCGAAGCACGTCACGGCGAAGCTCTTGGTCCCCTCGGGGAAACCCTCCCACCGCAGCTGCGGCGAAGTGTTTCCGGCCGCAAGCACCTGGGCGTCAGCCAGCACGGCCCCGGCGCGAGGTCGTCGCTCACCACGGTGAACGCCGGCACCTCCGGATGGAAGTCGTGCGGCAGCGGGGCCCTCTTCGGCTCGGTCACGTCTGGCACCTCTCCTGATCGGTTCGTCTGCCTTCCTACCCGACTGTAGGGGGCGTAAGAGCACCACCGCTCCGGAGGGCGTACTGCCGTCTAGAGCCAGTTGCGCTGACCGCCGACCTGCGCGAGCCACTGGTTGAGGTACGCCGCCCAGTCGGTCTGCTGGTAGTCGTGCAGCCCGACCTTGAACGCGCGGTAGGAGTCGCTGCCCTCGCTGAACAGCCCCGGCTTCTTGTCCATCTCCAGGATGACGTCCATCTCCCGGTCGTCGGCGACGAAGGTCAGCTCCACCTGGTTCAGCCCGCGGTACTGCGTCGGCGGGACGAACTCGATCTCCTGGTAGAACGGCAGCCGCTGACGCGTCCCCCGGATGTGACCGCGCTCCATGTCCGCGCTGCGGAAGCCGAAGCCGAGCTGCCGGAAGGCGTTGAGGATGGCCTCCTGGGCCGGCAGCGGGTGCACGTTGATCGGGTCCAGGTCACCGGAGTCCAGCGCCCGGGCGATCTCCAGCTCGGTGGTCACCCCGATGTTCATCCCGCGCAGATGCTGGCCGCCGAACATCGTGATCGGCGTCTCCCACGGGATCTCCAGGCCGAACGGCACCACGTGCACCGCGCCCGGCTGCACCTCGAAGGCGCCGCCGAGGTTCAGCTTGGTGAACTCGATGTCCTGCTTGGTCTCCTGGTCGCCGTTCTCCACCTCGACCCGCGCCTGGAGCCCGACGTTGAGCCCCTCGATCTGCTGGGCGACCGAACCGCCCTGGATCCGCACCTCACCCTGGACGACCCCACCGGGGACGACATTCACCTCGGTGAGCTCGGTCTCCACCGAGGCACCGCCGGCACCCATGCTCGCGAGCAGCCGCTTGAAGCCCATAGTCACTCCTTCTAGGTCCTGACCCCTACATACGCGCCACGACGGTAGCCGGTTCCCGCCGTGGCGATCCCAGTACCCTCGGACGCCATGACCAAGAACCCGGACCGCACCCCGCTGACGCGAGACTTCTTCGCCCGCGACGTCCTGGAGGTCGCCCCCGATCTGCTGGGCCGTACCCTCGTACGCCGGGAGCCGGCGGGCACGATCGAGCTGCGCCTGACCGAGGTGGAGGCGTACGCGGGCGAGATCGACCCGGCTCGCACGCCTTCCGCGGCCGCACCGCCCGCAACAGCACGATGTTCGGCCCGCCCGGCCACACGTACGTCTACTTCACCTACGGGATGTGGCACTGCCTCAACCTGGTCTGCGGCCCGGACGGCCACGCCAGCGGAGTCCTGCTCCGGGCCGGCGAGATCAACGTCGGCGCCCACCTGGCCCGTGAGCGACGCATCTCGGCCCGCAACGACAAGGAACTGGCCAAAGGCCCGGCCCGCCTCGCCACCGCCCTCGACGTCGACCGCGACCTGAACGGCAGCGACCTCTTCGGCGGCCCACTCCCGCACTGTCCGTCCTGCACGGCACCCCGCCGCCCCGTGACCTCGTACGCAGCGGTCCCCGGACCGGAGTGGGCGGCGACGGAGCCCACCAGCCGTGGCGCTTCTGGATCGAGGGAGACCCCACGGTGAGTCCGTACCGCGCCCACGCACCTCGCCGCCGACCGAGCCGCAAGGCGACTTGACGCGCCCTCGGCGGACGCCTAATGTAGTCCGAGCCGCTTGACACGGGTACAGCTCTCGGCACAGTCCATCGGACCGGACCGAGCCACTCGAAGCGGCCACACCACTACCTACGACTCACCCTGGCGGGTGCGAATTCGGCATGCCGTAATTCGCCCTATCGGCTCGATTATGAGCTGCCAAGAGAATCGGCTAACGTAGCGGACACGCCGAAAGGCAAGGCCACTCCACAGGCCACCGGAAATCGAATTCGGACCGGAAACGGAACGAAAAAGAGTCTGGTAAAGTTGGAACCGCCGGAAAGGGAAAACGCGAAAGCGAAGAACCTGGAAAGCGAAACTGCACGGCCCGCTTCGACCGGGAATCGGACACGAAAGAGTCTGATAGAGTCGGAAACGCAAGACAGCAGGACAAAGAAGTAAACGAAGGGAAGCGCCCGGAGGGCCCGGTGATACGGGACCGAAGGAAGCGTCCGTTCCTTGAGAACTCAACAGCGTGCCAAAAGTCAACGCCAGATATGTTGATACCCGGCCTGCTTCGGCAGGTTGGTGGTTCCTTTGAAAGTCCTACGGTCGCCATGTGCGGCGGTAGGCAATACACAGCGAGGACGCTGTGAACAACGGGTCTTATTCCGACCGGTTGTTCCGCTCTCGTGTGTGTGCACCCGATTACGGGTAAACATTCACGGAGAGTTTGATCCTGGCTCAGGACGAACGCTGGCGGCGTGCTTAACACATGCAAGTCGAACGATGAAGCCGCTTCGGTGGTGGATTAGTGGCGAACGGGTGAGTAACACGTGGGCAATCTGCCCTTCACTCTGGGACAAGCCCTGGAAACGGGGTCTAATACCGGATAACACTCTGTCCCGCATGGGACGGGGTTGAAAGCTCCGGCGGTGAAGGATGAGCCCGCGGCCTATCAGCTTGTTGGTGGGGTAATGGCCTACCAAGGCGACGACGGGTAGCCGGCCTGAGAGGGCGACCGGCCACACTGGGACTGAGACACGGCCCAGACTCCTACGGGAGGCAGCAGTGGGGAATATTGCACAATGGGCGAAAGCCTGATGCAGCGACGCCGCGTGAGGGATGACGGCCTTCGGGTTGTAAACCTCTTTCAGCAGGGAAGAAGCGAAAGTGACGGTACCTGCAGAAGAAGCGCCGGCTAACTACGTGCCAGCAGCCGCGGTAATACGTAGGGCGCAAGCGTTGTCCGGAATTATTGGGCGTAAAGAGCTCGTAGGCGGCTTGTCACGTCGGATGTGAAAGCCCGGGGCTTAACCCCGGGTCTGCATTCGATACGGGCTAGCTAGAGTGTGGTAGGGGAGATCGGAATTCCTGGTGTAGCGGTGAAATGCGCAGATATCAGGAGGAACACCGGTGGCGAAGGCGGATCTCTGGGCCATTACTGACGCTGAGGAGCGAAAGCGTGGGGAGCGAACAGGATTAGATACCCTGGTAGTCCACGCCGTAAACGTTGGGAACTAGGTGTTGGCGACATTCCACGTCGTCGGTGCCGCAGCTAACGCATTAAGTTCCCCGCCTGGGGAGTACGGCCGCAAGGCTAAAACTCAAAGGAATTGACGGGGGCCCGCACAAGCAGCGGAGCATGTGGCTTAATTCGACGCAACGCGAAGAACCTTACCAAGGCTTGACATATACCGGAAAGCATCAGAGATGGTGCCCCCCTTGTGGTCGGTATACAGGTGGTGCATGGCTGTCGTCAGCTCGTGTCGTGAGATGTTGGGTTAAGTCCCGCAACGAGCGCAACCCTTGTTCTGTGTTGCCAGCATGCCCTTCGGGGTGATGGGGACTCACAGGAGACTGCCGGGGTCAACTCGGAGGAAGGTGGGGACGACGTCAAGTCATCATGCCCCTTATGTCTTGGGCTGCACACGTGCTACAATGGCCGGTACAATGAGCTGCGATGCCGCGAGGCGGAGCGAATCTCAAAAAGCCGGTCTCAGTTCGGATTGGGGTCTGCAACTCGACCCATGAAGTCGGAGTTGCTAGTAATCGCAGATCAGCATTGCTGCGGTGAATACGTTCCCGGGCCTTGTACACACCGCCCGTCACGTCACGAAAGTCGGTAACACCCGAAGCCGGTGGCCCAACCCTTGTGGGAGGGAGCTGTCGAAGGTGGGACTGGCGATTGGGACGAAGTCGTAACAAGGTAGCCGTACCGGAAGGTGCGGCTGGATCACCTCCTTTCTAAGGAGCATCTAGATTCCGCAAGGAATCCAGAGCCACTACGTCGGCAAATGTTCGACGGTGGTCAGCTCATGGGTGGAACGTTGACTATTCAGTACCTGGTGGTTCAGCCGGGACGTGAGTACTGCTCCTCGGAGCGTGGAAAACGAACCGAATGAATTCCGGGTACTGGGCGCGCTGTTGGGTGTCTGAAGGTACGGCCGAACATGGCTGCCTTCGACGCCGGCCCCAGTGAACTCGTCCCAGGACGAGGTGATGGGTGGCTGGTCGTTGCTTGAGAACTGCACAGTGGACGCGAGCATCTGTGGCCAAGTTTTTAAGGGCGCACGGTGGATGCCTTGGCACCAGGAACCGATGAAGGACGTGGGAGGCCACGATAGTCCCCGGGGAGCTGTCAACCAAGCTTTGATCCGGGGGTTTCCGAATGGGGAAACCGGCAGTCGTCATGGGCTGTCACCCGCTGCTGAACACATAGGCAGTGTGGAGGGAACGAGGGGAAGTGAAACATCTCAGTACCCTCAGGAAGAGAAAACAACCGTGATTCCGGGAGTAGTGGCGAGCGAAACTGGATGAGGCCAAACCGTATGCGTGTGATACCCGGCAGGGGTTGCGCATGCGGGGTCGTGGGATCTCTCTTTCATAGTCTGCCGGCTGTGAGACGAGTCAGAAACCGTTGATGTAGGCGAAGGACATGCGAAAGGTCCGGCGTAGAGGGTAAGACCCCGTAGCTGAAACATCAGCGGCTTGTTTGAGAGACACCCAAGTAGCACGGGGCCCGAGAAATCCCGTGTGAATCTGGCGGGACCACCCGCTAAGCCTAAATATTCCTGGTGACCGATAGCGGATAGTACCGTGAGGGAATGGTGAAAAGTACCGCGGGAGCGGAGTGAAATAGTACCTGAAACCGTGTGCCTACAAGCCGTGGGAGCGTCGCGCATCGAGCTTGCTCGGTGCGTCGTGACTGCGTGCCTTTTGAAGAATGAGCCTGCGAGTTAGCGGTGTGTAGCGAGGTTAACCCGTGTGGGGAAGCCGTAGCGAAAGCGAGTCCGAACAGGGCGTTTGAGTTGCACGCTCTAGACCCGAAGCGGAGTGATCTAGCCATGGGCAGGTTGAAGCGGAGGTAAGACTTCGTGGAGGACCGAACCCACCAGGGTTGAAAACCTGGGGGATGACCTGTGGTTAGGGGTGAAAGGCCAATCAAACTCCGTGATAGCTGGTTCTCCCCGAAATGCATTTAGGTGCAGCGTCGTGTGTTTCTTGCCGGAGGTAGAGCACTGGATAGGCGATGGGCCCTACCGGGTTACTGACCTTAGCCAAACTCCGAATGCCGGTAAGTGAGAGCGCGGCAGTGAGACTGTGGGGGATAAGCTCCATGGTCGAGAGGGAAACAGCCCAGAGCATCGACTAAGGCCCCTAAGCGTACGCTAAGTGGGAAAGGATGTGGAGTCGCAGAGACAACCAGGAGGTTGGCTTAGAAGCAGCCACCCTTGAAAGAGTGCGTAATAGCTCACTGGTCAAGTGATTCCGCGCCGACAATGTAGCGGGGCTCAAGCGTACCGCCGAAGTCGTGTCATTCATACACATAGGGCCAACGCCTGTATGGATGGGTAGGGGAGCGTCGTGTGCCGGGTGAAGCAGCCGCGGAAGCGAGTTGTGGACGGTTCACGAGTGAGAATGCAGGCATGAGTAGCGATACACACGTGAGAAACGTGTGCGCCGATTGACTAAGGGTTCCTGGGTCAAGCTGATCTGCCCAGGGTAAGTCGGGACCTAAGGCGAGGCCGACAGGCGTAGTCGATGGACAACCGGTTGATATTCCGGTACCCGCTTTGAAACGCCCAGTACTGAATCAGGCGATGCTAAGTCCGTGAAGCCGGCCCGATCTCTTCGGAGTTGAGGGTAGTGGTGGAGCCGATGAACCAGACTTGTAGTAGGTAAGCGATGGGGTGACGCAGGAAGGTAGTCCAGCCCGGGCGGTGGTTGTCCCGGGGTAAGGGTGTAGGACGCACGGTAGGCAAATCCGTCGTGCATAAGTCTGAGACCTGATGCCGAGCCGATTGTGGTGAAGTGGATGATCCTATGCTGTCGAGAAAAGCCTCTAGCGAGTTTCATGGCGGCCCGTACCCTAAACCGACTCAGGTGGTCAGGTAGAGAATACCGAGGCGTTCGGGTGAACTATGGTTAAGGAACTCGGCAAAATGCCCCGTAACTTCGGGAGAAGGGGGGCCATCACTGGTGATCCGATTTACTCGGTGAGCTGGGGGTGGCCGCAGAGACCAGCGAGAAGCGACTGTTTACTAAAAACACAGGTCCGTGCGAAGCCGTAAGGCGATGTATACGGACTGACGCCTGCCCGGTGCTGGAACGTTAAGGGGACCGGTTAGCTGCTCTTCGGGGTGGCGAAGCTGAGAACTTAAGCGCCAGTAAACGGCGGTGGTAACTATAACCATCCTAAGGTAGCGAAATTCCTTGTCGGGTAAGTTCCGACCTGCACGAATGGCGTAACGACTTCTCGACTGTCTCAACCATAGGCCCGGTGAAATTGCACTACGAGTAAAGATGCTCGTTTCGCGCAGCAGGACGGAAAGACCCCGGGACCTTTACTATAGTTTGATATTGGTGTTCGGTTCGGCTTGTGTAGGATAGGTGGGAGACTGTGAAGCGGCCACGCCAGTGGTTGTGGAGTCGTCGTTGAAATACCACTCTGGTCGTGCTGGATGTCTAACCTGGGTCCGTGATCCGGATCAGGGACAGTGTCTGATGGGTAGTTTAACTGGGGCGGTTGCCTCCTAAAGAGTAACGGAGGCGCCCAAAGGTTCCCTCAGCCTGGTTGGTAATCAGGTGTTGAGTGTAAGTGCACAAGGGAGCTTGACTGTGAGACCGACGGGTCGAGCAGGGACGAAAGTCGGGACTAGTGATCCGGCAGTGGCTTGTGGAAGCGCTGTCGCTCAACGGATAAAAGGTACCCCGGGGATAACAGGCTGATCTTCCCCAAGAGTCCATATCGACGGGATGGTTTGGCACCTCGATGTCGGCTCGTCGCATCCTGGGGCTGGAGTCGGTCCCAAGGGTTGGGCTGTTCGCCCATTAAAGCGGTACGCGAGCTGGGTTTAGAACGTCGTGAGACAGTTCGGTCCCTATCCGCTGTGCGCGTAGGAATATTGAGAAGGGCTGTCCCTAGTACGAGAGGACCGGGACGGACGAACCTCTGGTGTGCCAGTTGTCCTGCCAAGGGCATGGCTGGTTGGCTACGTTCGGAAAGGATAACCGCTGAAAGCATCTAAGCGGGAAGCCTGCTTCGAGATGAGTATTCCCACCCTCTTGAGGGGTTAAGGCTCCCAGTAGACGACTGGGTTGATAGGCCAGATGTGGAAGCCCGGTAACGGGTGGAGCTGACTGGTACTAATAGGCCGAGGGCTTGTCCTCAGTTGCTCGCGTCCACTGTGTTGTTCCCGGGTTGCGAACAGTTATCGCACCGGTTGAACAGTTTCACTACTTAATTGAAGAGTGTGCTTGTTCGCTAGAACCCGATAGGGTTTCGGTGGTCATTGCGTTAGGGAAACGCCCGGTTACATTCCGAACCCGGAAGCTAAGCCTTTCAGCGCCGATGGTACTGCAGGGGGGACCCTGTGGGAGAGTAGGACGCCGCCGAACAATCTTTCAAGGACCCCTGGTCCCAGCGTTCACGCTGGGACCAGGGGTCCTTTTGTTTTTCCCGGAGCGCGTCGGCTGGTCGGCTGCGCGAGAATGTCTGTGGTACCCGAAGACAGGAGTCACACCCATGTCCACCAACTCTCCCGACGACCGTCCGGAGCGCGAGCCGCGTCGCCGGGACGGCGGTGACAGGGGCGGCTACCGCGGTGGTCGTGACGACCGGTCCGGTTCCGGCGCACCTCGACGTGACAACGACCGTGGCGGCTTCCGCCGCGACGACCGGGATCGCGACCGTGGCCCGCGCCGTGACGACAGCCGGCCGAGCGGTGGCGGTTTCCGTCGCGACGAGAACCGTGGTGGCGGTTCCGGTGGTGGTTTCCGTCGGGATGACAGCCGTGGTGGCGGTTCCGGTGGTGGCTTCCGTCGGGATGACAGCCGTGGTGGCGGACCCGGTGGCGGGTTCCGTCGTGACGACCGTGACCGGGACCGTGGGCCTCGCCGGGAGGACGACCGTGGTGGGTACCGGGGCGGGCGCCCCGGTGGTGGTTCCGGTGGAGGCTTCGATCGGCGTGACGACCGTCCGCGCGGTCCCCGCCGTGATGACGACCGGCCCTCCGGCGGCTACCGTCGCGACGACCGCGACCGGCCCTCCGGCGGCTACCGTCGCGACGACCGCGACCGGCCTTCCAGCGGGTTCCGGCGGGACGACAACCGGGGCGGTGGCTTTGACCGTCGGGACGACCGCCCGCGTGGCCCGCGTCGCGACGACGACCGGGGCGGTGGCTCCGGTGGCGGTTTCCGTCGCGATGACAACCGTGGTGGCTTCGATCGCCGTGACGACCGTCCCCGCGGCCCCCGTCGCGACGACGACCGGCCCTCCGGCGGCGGCTACGGTCGGGACGACCATCGTGGTGGCGGTTTCCGTCGTGACGACCGTGATCGGGATCGGGACCGTGGCCCGCGTTGCGACGACAACCGGGGCGGTGGCTCCGGTGGCGGTTTCCGTCGCGATGACAACCGTGGTGGCTTCGATCGCCGTGACGACCGTCCCCGCGGCCCCCGCCGTGACGACGACCGGCCCTCCGGCGGCTACCGTCGCGACGACCGCGACCGTGACCGCGACCGGGGCGGTTCCGGTGGTGGCTTCCGCCGCGACGACAGCCGTGGTGGAGGCTTCCGTCGTGACGACAGCCGTGGTGGAGGCTTCCGCCGCGACGACCGTGGTGGATACCGCGGCGGCCAGCGCGACGACCGGGACCGTGGCGGTTTCCGGGGGCGCGATGACCGTGACCGGGACCGCGACCGTGAGCCGATCAAGCGGCTGCCGATTCCGGACGACGTCACGGGCGACGAGATCGACAAGGACGTACGCCAGGAGCTCATGAGCCTGCCGAAGACCCTTGCCGAGGATGTCGCGCGCAACCTCGTCATGGTGGCCCGGCTGATCGACGAGGACCCCGAGCAGGCGTACGCCTACTCCCGTATCGCTCTCCGGCTCGCGTCCCGTGTCGCCGCCGTCCGTGAGGCGGCCGGGTTCGCGGCGTACGCGACGCAGAAGTACGCCGAGGCCCTCGCCGAGTTCCGGGCGGCCCGGCGGATGACCGGATCCGTCGAGCTGTGGCCCGTCATGGCGGACTGCGAGCGCGGGCTCGGGCGGCCCGAGCGGGCGATGGCCATGGCCGGTGAGCCCGAGGTGCAGAAGCTGGACAAGGCCGGGCAGGTCGAGATGCGGCTCGTGGCCGCCGGCGCCCGCCGGGACATGGGCCAGATCGACGCCGCCATCGTGACGCTCCAGAGCCCCGAACTGGCGTCCAGCTCCGTGCAGCCGTGGACCCCGCGGCTGCGGTACGCGTACGCGGACGCCCTGCTGGAGGCCGGGCGCGAGGACGAGGCCCGGGAGTGGTTCGGGAAGGCGCTGGAGGCCGACAAGGACGGTTCCACGGACGCTTCGGACCGGCTCGCCGAGATGGACGGCGTGGAGTTCGTCGACGTCCTCGACGACGACGAGGCGGACGCGGCCGACGAGAGCACGCCTCGTGCCGAGGACGGTCCCGTGGACGGTTCCGCCAAGGCCTGATCGCTGACGAGAAGAGGGGGCGGCACTCCGACCGGAGTGCCGCCCCCTCTTCTCGTTCGCCGGCGGGTGGTCAGTCGAGGGCGAGGCTCCGCATGACCAGGCCCGTGGCCGGCTTCGGGCCGAACGACGTCGACTTGCGGGGCATGGTCACGCCCTGCCGGGCCAGGTCCCGGACGACCTCTTCGCGCACGGGATGCATCAGGACCGCCGTGGCGTCGAGACGTTCCGCCTGTTCGACGGCTGCCGCGGTGTCGTGGATGTAACCGATGTGCTCGGGCGCGTCGGGGATCCGCCACACCTCGTCGAGCAGCGCGGAGTGCAGGACCGTCGCGTCCAGGGTGCGCCAGGCGTCGGGGCGGTCCGCACGGACGGTGCGGGCCAGCAGAGCCGGGTCGGGGCGGTCCACCAGGTGGAAGCCCCCGTCGCCGGCGAGGAGGAACGCGTTGCCGGCGGCCGCCGCTTCGGCCAGAACGCCGAGGGCCCGGGGGAGCGTCCCTTCGACCTGCTGGACGCGGAAGTGGCCGGTCAGCGCTTCCAGGGCCCGGGCAACCGGCAGGTTGCGCAGGAGCCGGTGGATGGCGCGGACCTGCAGCGGGTGGCGGGCCGTGTCGACGAGGAGGACCAGGCCGTGGTCCCAGGGGCCCGGGGCGGCCTGTTCCCGCTGGAGCCGGAGGTAGGTGGCCCAGCGGTGGTGGCCGTCCGCGATGAGCGCCTGGTGCCGGGCGAGGTCCGTCTCGATCTCGCGCCGGTCCGACGCGTCCGTCACCGCCCACAGCCGGTGCCGGAAGCCGTCCTCCGTCGTCGTCGTGAGCAGCGGTTCCCGCAGGACCGTGCGGTCGATGACCGCGGCCGCCCCCGTCGGCGTGCCCCCGTCGCCGCGGTACGTCAGCAGCAGCGGCTCCAGATGGGCCCCTGTCGTACGCATCAGCTCCGCGCGGTCCGCGACGACGTCGTCCATGACGTCCTCGTGGGGCAGCACGATGCCCTCGTCGGCGGGGGAGAGCGCCAGTGCGCCGATCAGGCCCCGCTGGAGGATCTCGTCGTCGCGCTGCTCGTAGACGTACAGCGCCGGGTCCGGGTCCGGGGCGATGACCCCCTCGGCCAGCCAGCGGTCCAGCGTGTCGGCCGCCTGCCGGTGCCGGTCCCGGGCCGTGTCGGCCTGGGGGAGGATGAGGCGCACGATGTTGTGCGGATCCGCGGACTCCAGGTGGTGCAGCCCGTCCGGCCGGACGACCACGTCGTACGGGGGCGAGGTCACGGCGGCAAGACTGCCGACCCGCTCGGGGACGTAACGCAGTCCGCGGAACGGGATCAGCCGCAGCCCCTGGTCGACGGGACCTGAAGTGTTCATCAGGGCATCGTATGTGTGCCTGGGGCATACGCGATGATCGGGGCAGACGCAGAGCGAAGAGGAGCGACTCATATGAGCCACCAGCAGAACGGCGTTCGGCCGTCGGGGAGTGCCACGGCGCTGATCGAGGCGTACGACACGGCTCTCCTCGACCTCGACGGGGTGGTGTACGCGGGCGGCGAGGCCATCGTGCACGCCGTGGAGTCGCTGGCCGCCGCGCGGGCCGGGGGCATGCACCTCGCCTACGTCACCAACAACGCCCTGCGGACGCCGGACGCGGTGGCGGAGCACCTGACGGAGCTGGGCGTGCCCGCCGAACCCTCCGACGTGATCACCTCGGCCCAGGCCGTCGCCCGGCTGGTCGCCGACCAACTGCCGCCCGGGGCGCGGGTCCTGGCGATCGGCGGCGAGGGGCTGCGGGTCGCGTTGCGGGAGCGCGGTCTCGAGCCGGTGGAGTCGGCGGACGACGACCCGGCCGCCGTGGTCCAGGGGTACGGCGGGCCGGACATGGCGTGGGGGCGGTTCGCCGAGGCGAGTTACGCGATCCGGCGCGGGCTGCCGTGGTTCGCGTCCAACACCGACCTCACCATCCCGAGCGCCCGGGGCATCGCACCCGGCAACGGGGCCGCGGTCGAGGTCGTACGGATCGCCACCGGGGCCGAGCCGCAGGTCGCGGGGAAGCCGCTGCCGCCGATGCACCGCGAGACCGTGCTGCGGACCGGGGCGAAGCGGCCGATCGTCGTCGGAGACCGGCTGGACACGGACATCGAGGGAGCGTTCAACGGGGGCGTGGACTCCCTGCTGGTCCTGACCGGGGTGACCGACGCGGCCCAGCTCGTCGCCGCCCCGCCGGAGCACCGGCCGACCTATGTGGACCGGGACCTGCGAGGACTGCTGACCGGGCAGCCCGAGGTGTCACGGGACGGGGACGCGTACCGCTGCGGGGGCTGGGCGGCCTCCGTGCGCGGGGACGCGCTGGCCCTGGAAGGGGAAGGCGACGCGCTCGACGGGCTGCGGGCGCTCTGCGCGACGGCCTGGGCCTTCGCCGGTGCGGGTGTGTGCGGTCTTGAGGCGGGGAAGGCCGTCGCCGGGCTTCAGCTCTGAACCGGGACGCCCTTTGTCTGTGAGGGCGTTGAGCGTGTGGGGCGGCCACCGGGACCCGTGGCGCGAGGGAGAAGGTAGGTTACCCTAACCTGGTGCTGCTCGGTGGTCCGCCCGCGCCCCGCGCCGTACCGCTTCACCTCACCGACTCCGGGAGTACGACCATGCAGCGCCTCACCGCAGAATCGGTGACCCTCGGCTACGACCAGCGGGTCATCACCGAGGACCTCTCGGTCGAGATCCCCGACAACTCCTTCACCGTGATCGTCGGGCCCAACGCCTGCGGCAAGTCGACCCTGCTGCGGGCCCTCGCCCGGATGCTGAAGCCGAGCCGGGGGCAGGTGCTGCTCGACGGCCAGACCATCCACCAGCTGCCCGCGAAGAAGGTCGCCCGGACGCTGGGGCTGCTGCCGCAGTCCTCCATAGCCCCCGACGGGATCACCGTCGCCGACCTCGTCGCCCGCGGCCGCTACCCCCACCAGGGGCTGCTGCGGCAGTGGTCGCCGGAGGACGAGCGGGTGGTCAACGAGTCCATGGAGTCCACCGGCGTCGCCGAGCTGGCCGAGCGCTATGTCGACGAGCTGTCCGGCGGTCAGCGCCAGCGGGTCTGGATCGCCATGGCGCTGGCCCAGCAGACTCCGCTGCTGCTGCTCGACGAGCCGACGACGTACCTCGACATCCAGCATCAGATCGACGTACTGGACCTCTGTGCCGAGCTGCACGAGACGCAGGGACGCACCCTGGTCGCCGTGCTCCACGATCTGAACCACGCCGCGCGGTACGCCACGCATCTCATCGCGATGCGCGACGGGGCGGTCGTCGCGGAGGGGGCGCCTTCGGACGTCGTCGACGCGGAGCTGGTGGAGCGGGTGTTCGGAATGCGGTGCCAGGTGATCGACGATCCGGAGACGGGGACGCCGCTCGTCGTGCCGGCTGCGCGCAAGGCTCGGAAGGTCGCCGCCTGAAAGGCTCTGGCCTCCATCGCCGGACGGGCTTGATTCCTACAGCAAGGTCCTCAGCTTCAGCAGGTCCCTGAAGCCTGCCTCCAGGCGTACGCGGCCCGATGCCCACGCCTTCGCGAAGTTCAGGTCGCCGTCCACCAGGGCCACCAGGTCGTCGCTCGTCATCGCGAGCCTGATCTCGGCCTTCTCCCCGGGCGGCCCCTCGACCGTGTCCGCGACCCGGATCCGGCCATGGGCCAGCCGGCCGGTGAACGTGATGTCGAGGTCCTTGATGTGGCAGCTCAGCGAGCGGTCGAGGGCAGCCGCGCTGCGCACGTCGCCCTCGGCGGCTGCGAGGTTGTCGGAGAGTTTGTCGAGTGCGCTGCGGCACTCCGCCATGGTCGCCATCGTGCTCGACGGTACACCGGCCGGTCGCGGTAGCGTTTCGGCATGAGCGACTGGACGCCGGAGGCGGGGACACCGCCCGTGAGCACGCCCGACGAGCCGGTGGACGGAGAGCCGGCCGCCGAGGCGCCCTCCTTCGAGCCCGCCGGGCCCGCGCCCCTCGGGGTCGTGCGCACCCCCACCGGCCATGCGGCCGTGGACGCCCGGCTGGAGCGGCTGGCCGACGCCGACCACCTCGCGGCGGACGGGCACATCGAGGTGTACGAGGATGTACACCGTGGGCTGCGGGCCGAGCTGACCTCGCTGGACGCCCGTCCGGCCGCCGTACCCGGGCCGCCCGGGAGCGCGGCCGCACCCGGAACCCCATCCGCGTACGACAACACGCACGACCACAGGAGCTGAACCGAACGTGGCAGGAGTGGCACGTCGCCGCCTCGACGCCGAGCTGGTACGCCGCAAGCTCGCCCGCTCGCGCGAGCACGCGAGCCAGCTGATCGCCGCGGGGCGCGTCACCGTCGGCCGGACCACCGCGACCAAACCCGCCACCCAGGTCGAGACGGCCGCCGCGATCGTCGTCACCCAGGACGACGACGATCCCGACTACGTCTCGCGCGGCGGGCACAAGCTGGCCGGGGCGCTCGCCGCCTTCGTCCCGCTGGGGCTGGAGGTGGAAGGGCGGCGGGCGCTGGACGCCGGGGCGTCGACCGGGGGGTTCACCGATGTGCTGCTGCGGGCCGGGGCCCGGCAGGTCGTCGCCGTGGACGTCGGGTACGGGCAGCTCGCCTGGTCGCTGCGGTCCGATGAACGGGTCGTCGTCAAGGACCGTACCAACGTACGGGAGTTGACTCTGGAGGACATCGACGGGGAGGTGGTCGACCTGGTGGTGGGGGATCTGTCCTTCATTCCGCTGGGCCTCGTGCTGCCCGCCCTCGCCCGCTGCGCCGCCCCCGGCGCGGACCTGGTCCTCATGGTCAAGCCGCAGTTCGAGGTGGGCAAGGAGCGGCTCGGCAGCGGCGGCGTGGTGCGGAGCCCGGAGCTGCGCGCCGAAGCCGTACGGGAGGTGGCGCGGCGGGCCGGGGAGCTGGGGCTCGGCGTGCGCGGGGTGACGGCCAGTCCGCTGCCCGGGCCTTCGGGCAACGTCGAGTACTTTCTGTGGCTGCGGGCCGGCGCACCCGAGCTGGATCCCGCGGATGTCGACCGTGCAGTGGCGGAGGGGCCTCGTTGACGACGAATGTGACGACCGATACGGCACGAACTGTCTTTCTTCTGGCGCACACCGGCCGCCCGGCCGCGATCCGCAGCGCGGAGCTCGTCGTGCAGGGGCTGCTGCGCAACGGGCTCGGCGTACGGGTCTCGGCGGCCGAGGCGGCCGATCTGCCGCTGCCGGACACCGTGGAGACGGTCACCGACACCAGCCCCTCCGCGGTCGACGGCTGTGAACTGCTGATCGTCCTCGGCGGTGACGGCACGCTGCTGCGCGGCGCGGAGTTCTCCCGCGCCTCCGGGGTGCCGATGCTCGGCGTCAACCTCGGACGCGTCGGCTTCCTCGCCGAGGCCGAGCGCGACGACCTCGACAAAGTGGTCTCCCGGGTCGTCACCCGCGATTACGACGTCGAGGAGCGCATGACGATCGACGTCCTCGTGCACAGCAACGGCGACGTCGTGCACAGCGACTGGGCGCTCAACGAGGCGGCCGTGCAGAAGGTGTCGCCCGAGCGGATGCTCGAAGTGGTCCTGGAGATCGACGGCCGTCCCGTCACCGGGTTCGGCTGCGACGGGATCGTCTGCGCGACCCCGACCGGTTCGACGGCGTACGCCTTCTCGGCGGGCGGGCCCGTCGTCTGGCCCGAGGTCGAGGCGCTGCTGATGGTCCCGATCAGCGCCCACGCGCTGTTCGCCAAGCCCCTGGTGACCTCGCCCACGTCCGTGCTCGCCGTGGAGGTCCAGCCGCACACCCCGCACGGGGTGCTGTGGTGCGACGGCCGGCGGACCGTGGAGCTGCCCGCCGGCGCCCGGGTCGAGGTGCGGCGCGGCGCGGTGCCCGTACGGCTGGCGCGGCTGCACCAGGCGTCGTTCACCGACCGTCTGGTGGCGAAGTTCGCGCTGCCCGTCTCGGGGTGGCGGGGCGCGCCCCACTGACGGTCACCGGGAGCGCCCGTGGCCCCCGTCCTACCCGGGAGAGTGAATCCGGGAGCGGGGGCCGTCGCGCGTCCGGCCCGGGACCTCGTAAGGTCATGTCCGTGTTGGAGGAGATGCGGATACGGTCGCTCGGAGTCATCGACGACGCGGTGGTGGAGCTGTCACCCGGTTTCACCGCGGTCACGGGTGAGACCGGCGCGGGCAAGACCATGGTCGTCACGAGCCTCGGGCTGCTGCTCGGCGGGCGCGCGGACCCCGCTCTCGTACGGGTCGGGGCCAAGGCCGCGGTCGTCGAGGGCCGGATCACCGTGTCCGAGGGCGACGCGGCGGCGCTGCGGGCCGAGGAGGCCGGGGCGGAACTCGACGACGGTGCGCTGCTCATCAGCCGTACCGTTTCGGCCGAGGGGCGCTCACGGGCCCACCTCGGCGGCAGATCCGTGCCGGTCGGGGTCCTCACCGAGCTGGCGGACGAACTCGTCGCCGTGCACGGCCAGACCGACCAGCAGGGCCTGCTCAAGCCCGCCCGGCAGCGAGGGGCTCTGGACCGGTACGCCGGGGACGGTGTGGAGGTCCCGCACACCAAGTACGCGGCTGCCTACCGGCGGCTGCGCGCCGTCGCCACAGAGCTCGAAGAGCTGACCACCCGGGCCCGGGAGCGGGCCCAGGAGGCGGATCTGCTGCGGTTCGGGCTGAACGAGGTCGCCGCCGTCGAACCGTTGCCGGGGGAGGACGTCGAGCTGGCCGCCGAGGCGGAGCGGCTCGGGCACGCGGAGGCCCTCGCCTCCGCCGCCGCCCTCGCGCACACCGCGCTGGCGGGGAATCCGGAGGACCCGGAGAGCGTGGACGCCACCACGGTGGTCGCCGCCGCCGGGCAGGCCCTGGACGGGGTCCGGGCGCACGATCCGGCGCTGGCCGCGCTGGCGGACCGGGTGGGGGAGATCTCCATCCTGCTCGCCGACGTCTCCGGCGAGCTGGCCGGGTACGCCGACCAGCTCGACGCCGATCCGCTGCGGCTGGCCGCCGTGGAGGAGCGCCGGGCCGCGCTGACCGCCCTGACCCGTAAGTACGGGGAGGACATCACGGCCGTGCTGGCCTGGGCCCAGGAAGGCGCGGGCCGGCTGACCGAGCTGGAGGGCGACGACGAGCGGATCGGCGAACTGACCGCCGAACGCGACGCTCTGCGGGCCGAACTCTCCGTGCTCGGGCAGGCCTTGACCGACGCGCGTACGGAGGCCGCCGCCCGGTTCGCCCAGGCGGTGACCGAGGAGCTGGCCTCGCTCGCCATGCCGCACGCCCGGGTCTCCTTCGCCATTCGGCAGACCGAGGCGTCCGACGAGGCGTCCGGCATCGACATCGGCGGGCGGAGCGTCCTCTACGGCCCTTCGGGCGCCGACGAGGTGGAACTGCTCCTCGCTCCGCACCCGGGCGCCCAGCCCCGGCCGATCGCCAAGGGCGCGTCGGGCGGTGAGCTGTCCCGGGTGATGCTCGCGGTCGAGGTCGTCTTCGCGGGCTCCGACCCCGTACCGACGTATCTCTTCGACGAGGTCGACGCGGGCGTCGGCGGCAAGGCGGCGGTCGAGGTCGGCCGCCGGCTCGCCAAGCTCGCCAAGTCCGCGCAGGTGGTCGTCGTGACCCACCTTCCGCAGGTCGCGGCCTTCGCCGACCGGCAGTTGCTGGTCGAGAAGACCGTGGACGGTTCGGTGACCCGAAGCGGTGTCACGGTCCTGGAGGGCGAGGACCGGGTCCGGGAGCTGTCCCGGATGCTGGCGGGCCAGGAGGACTCCGAGACGGCCCGCGCCCACGCCGAGGAGCTGCTCGCCACGGCGCGCGCCGACGGGTGAGGGGCGGGCGCGCCGTGCCGTCCCGCGCGGCGCGCTCCGCCCCCGGGCGGGTCCGGGCGGGGCGCCTCCTCCGCCCGGACCCCTTCCCCTTCCACCGCCGATGACGGCGACTCCGCGTCTCCCTGTTCAGCCGTAATTCACCCGTGAGGGTGATGCGGTGTGGTCGGTTGTCGCCGTGGGTGCGGCAGCAACGTTACGGCGGTGCCGGAACGCGCGTACGGGCTGGCATCCTTGGCGCTGTACCTACCGCCGACTCCGGAGCCCCGGGGAGCCAATCAACGTGTCACAGCTGCGTACGGTCCAAGTCCTGGGCGGCGGCAGTGCGGGCAGCAGCGCGCACGTCGGTTCGCTGACCGCCGGGCTGGTGGCGCGCGGGGTGCAGGTGACCGTCTGCGCGCCGGCCGCCGTGGACCGCGCCTACGGCTTCACGGCGACCGGGGCCCGCTTCCTGCCGGTGCCCCGGCGCAGCGACCCGGCCGCCGTCGCCGCGTTGCGGGCCGCCTGCACGGGGGCGGACGTCGTCCACGCCCACGGGCTCCACGCCGCCGCCCGCACCGCCCTCGCGCTGAGCGGACGCACCGTGCCCCTGGTGACGACCTGGCACACCCGGCGGTACGCGGAAGGGGCCCGCCGCCAGATCCTGCACCTGCTGGAACGGCGCGCCGCACGGGCGGCGGCCGTGGTCCTCGCCCCCTCCTCCGACCTGGTGGACCGGGCCCGGGAACGGGGCGCCCGCGATGCCCGGCTCGCCCCCACGGCCGCCCCGCCCGCGCACCCGGGCGGGGCCGTCGACGCGGGCAAGGTGCGGGCCGGACTGGGGGCGGTGGAGCGGCCGTTGATGATGGCCGTCGGCAGCCTCGTACCGCACCACGGCTTCGGTACTGTGCTGGACGCGGCCCGCGCCTGGCGGCGGCTGGACCCCGTGCCGCTGCTGGTCATCGCGGGGGAGGGACGTGACCGGGACGCTCTGCAACGGCGGATCAGGGACGAGGAGTTGCCTGTCTCCCTCATCGGGCCCCGGGAGGACGTGGGCGAGTTGATCGCCGCCGCCGATCTGGCCCTGCTGCCGAGCCGATGGGAAGGCCGCTCCCTGCTGGCCCAGGAGGCACTGCGGTCCGGGGTGCCCCTGGTGGCCACAGCGGTCGGTGGTGTGCCCGAACTGGTCGGCGAAGCCGCTGAGTTGGTGCCGTACGGCAACGCCGAGGCCCTCGCGCGTACGGTCGTGAGGCTGCTCGGGGACCCGGCGGCGCGGACCCGGCTCGCCGAGGCCGGGCGGGTGCAGGCGGCGAGCTGGCCCACCGAGGACGACACGATCGCCCATGTGCTCAGCGTGTACGACGAGTTGGCCCAGCCGCTGGCGACGGGACGCGGCCGCTGAGCCCGGCGCCTCCCCCGGCGCGGCGGCAGGCCGGCGCGGGCACCGAGCCGTTGCGTACCCCGGCCGGTCAGGTCGTGTGACGGCGGGCCCGCAGCGCCAGGCTCAGCGCCAGCACCGTCTGCGGGTCGTCCAGGTCCGTGCCCAGCAGCTCGCCGATCCGGGCGAGCCGGTTGTAGAGGGTCTGGCGGTTGAGGTGCAGCTCGCGGGCGGTCTCCGCCTTGCGGCCCGCGTGCGCCAGATAGGCCTGGAGCGTCGGCAGCAGGGGCGGGCGTGATGTGCGGTCGTGCTCGCGCAGCGGACCGATCGCCCGGTTCACGAACGCCGCCAGGTCCGGATGGTCCCGCAGCCGCCACAGCAGCAGATCGATGTCGAGCCGCCGGGCGTCGTACCAGGGCCGGTCGTCCAGGCCCTGCGCGGCCGTCGACGTCTCCGACGCGTGGCGCAGCCCGGCGCCCGCCGCCGCCCAGCCGCCCGCGACGCCGACCACGACCACCGGCGGCTGCGATCCGGCCCGGTCGAGTCCGGCCCGCTCCACACCCGCCCGCAGCGCCGCCGCCACCCGGTCCGCGACCGCCGTGCGCTCGCCCTCCGAACGCAGCCCCAACAGCAGCGGAACCCGCCCTTCCACGGGGCGTACGCCGAGCAGCACCGGCACCCCGACCGAGGCCAGCTCCTCCAGGACCGCACGGGCCAGCAGCGCCCAGTTGCCCGACGGGGACAGCTCGGGGGCCAGCCGCATCACCACCGGCAGGAGCGGGGTGTCGCCGGGCCGGAAACCGAGCACCCGGGCCTGGGCGGGGGCGTCCTCCGGGGCGATCCGGCCCTCCGCCAGGTCGGTCAGGAAGTCGCCCCGGCCCCGGGCGGCCAGCTCCTCCTCCTGCCGGGCCTGCATCAGCACGACCGCCAGAAGGCCCGCGGCGCGCTCCGCCGCCATCCGGTGCACGGTCGCCAACGGCCCGGCCACCGCGAGCAGCACCAGCCGCGCCCGGACCGAACCGGTCTCGGGACCGCCGCCGGGCACGTCCACCAGCAGCGCACCGGTCGGCGGGGACTCCCGGGCCGCCCGGTCGCCGCGCATGCCCTCCCAGACCTGGAGCGGATCCGCGCCGACCGGGCCGGTCCCGGTGGACGCCGCGTACAGGAGCTGGCCGTCGGGCGTCTCCAGGAAGACCGGGTTGGCGGTGAAGTCGGCGAGGATACCGAGGACCTGCGGCACCCCGCCCCCGTCGAGCAGTGCCCGGGTGGCGCGCCGGTGTACCTCCTCCGCCTGCTGGAGCAGCGCGTAGTGCCCGTTGACGATCTCGGTGTGCACCTCCTCGGTCACCGCGACGAACGGCACCTCGCGGTGCAGCTGGACCAGCGGAAGACCGGCCGCGCGGGCGGCGTCCACGATGGAGGCGGGCAGTCGGCCGAAGCGCGGGCCCAGCTCCACCACCAGGGCGGCGATGCCCCGGTCGGCGAGGCGGCGGACGAAGGCGCGCTGTTCGGCGGGGCGGGCGCCCAGGCCGAGCCCGGTCGTCAGGAGCAGTTCACCGCCCTTGAGGAGCGAGGCGATGTTCGGGACCTCGCCCGCGTGCACCCAGCGCACCGTGCGGTTCAGCCGGTCGGCGCCGGCCACCACCTCCGGGAGCCCGGCGCGCAGCCCCGGCAGCTCCAGCGCCCGCTGCACGGTGATTCCGCTGTGGCTCTCCACGTACCCGGCCCGCTTTCCCCTGGTGCCCTGCCCGCTTCCCGGGCGGTCGTCCTGATCCGGACTGTCCTGTTCAGGACGCTACCGCCCGGGGCCCGGGGTGCGCATGGCAGGGGAGGCCCGGACGCCGTGGTCGGGCAGGGCCCGGACGGCCCACCGCCCGTCACCGCTCGGCCAGCAACCCCACCAACGCCCCCCGGCTGCGCCGCAACGCCTCGATCTGCTCGTCCAGGTCCGCCAGCTCCCCGTCCAGGATCGCCCGCAGCTCCGCACACCAGTCGAAGCCCACCTGCTCGCCCCGGGCACACGGCAGCACCTGACGGATCACCTCGGTGGAGAGCCCGGCCCGCAGCAGCGCCCGGATCTTTCGCACGGAGGCGACCGCGTCCTCGTCGTACGCGCGATAGCCGTTCGTCCCGCGTCGCGGCTCCAGCAGCCCCTGCGCCTCGTAGTACCGCAACGACCGCGCGCTGACGCCCGTCCGCCGGGACAACTCCCCGATCAGCATGGATTCCCCGCCCTCGACGCTTGACCTTCACACCGGTGTCAAGCTCTAACGTCCCAGCCATGAAAGAAGATTCCCCGCACATCGCGCACCTCGACGGCCGGCCGGCGACCACCGGTGACCTGGCGCCGCTCGCCTTCTCGGGCCATGCCCACTTCACCGCTGCACAGATCCGCGACGGGCGGATCCGAGGCCTGGACCTCCATCTGGAGCGGCTGCGGTCGGCGTCGGTGGAGCTGTTCGGCCGGGCCCTGCCCGACGACGTGGTCCGCGCCCGCCTCCGTACCGCCCTCGCCGCCGCGCCGGCCGCCGACCTCTCGCTGACCGCCACGGTCTCCTCCACGGCGGGGGAGTTCGCCGCGCCCGACGGCGACCCGACACTCCTGGTGCGGACCGGACCGCCGTCGTCCGGGCCCGCCGGTCCGCTCGCCCTGGCCGCGGTGGAACACGAACGGTTCCTGCCGCACATCAAGCACGTCGGGGAGGTGGCCAAGACGCACCTGCTCCGACAGGCCGTCGCCGACGGCTTCGACGACGCCGCCTTCCTGGACCGGAGGGGCCGCTTCAGCGAGGCGACCATCTGGAACCTGGTGTTCTGGGACGGGGACGCGGTGGTGTGGCCCGAGGCCCGGATCCTGACCGGCACGACCCTGGGCATCGTCCGCCGGCAGCTGGACCGGCTGGGCATCGGCCAGCGGGTCGCCCCGGTCACCCCCGACGACCTGCCCGCCCTCGCCGGCGCGGCCGTCATGAACTCCTGGACCCCGGGGATCCCCGTCCACCGCATCGGCTCCACCGAACTGCCCGCCGCGCCCCGGTTCCTGGAGACCCTGCACCGGGCGTACACGGCCGAACCGCCCACCGCGCCGTGAGGGGCGCGACGGACGGTCCGGTGACCGGCCTCAGCCCACGTACGCGCCGCTGGCCGTCAGCCGCAGGGCCGTGTCGATCAGCGGGACGTGGCTGAACGCCTGCGGGAAGTTCCCCACCTGGCGCTGGAGGTTCGAGTCCCACTCCTCGGCCAGCAGGCCCAGATCGTTGCGGAGCGACAGCAGCTTCTCGAACAGCTGGCGCGCCTCGTCGACCCGGCCGATCATCGCCAGGTCGTCCGCCATCCAGAACGAGCAGGCGAGGAACGCGCCCTCGTCGCCCTCCAGACCGTCGACGCCCGCGTCCTCGCCCTCGGTCGGGTAGCGCAGGATGAAGCCGTCCTCCGTGGACAGCTCCCGCTGGATCGCCTCGATCGTGCCGATGACCCGTTTGTCGTCCGGCGGCAGGAAGCCCATCTGCGGGATGAGCAGCAGGGAGGCGTCCAGCTCCTTCGACCCGTAGGACTGGGTGAAGGTGTTGCGCTCCTTGTCGTAGCCGCGCTCGCACACATCCCGGTGGATGTCGTCGCGGAGCTCGTACCACCGCTCCAGCGGGCCCTCCACGTCACCGGACTCGACCAGCTTGATCGTCCGGTCGACCGCGACCCACGCCATCACCTTCGAGTGCACGAAGTGGCGGCGCGGCCCGCGCACCTCCCAGATGCCCTCGTCGGGCTCCTCCCAGTGCTTCTCCAGATACTCGATCAGCTTGAGCTGGAGCCCCATGGCGTAGTCGTTGCGGGTCAGGCCCGTCATGTGCGCCAGGTGCAGCGCCTCGGTGACCTCGCCGTACACGTCCAGCTGGAGCTGGTTGGCGGCGCCGTTGCCGACCCGGACCGGGGTGGAGTTCTCGTAACCGGGCAGCCAGTCCAGCTCCGCCTCACCGAGCTCGCGCTCGCCGGCGATGCCGTACATGATCTGGAGGTTCTCCGGGTCCCCCGCCACCGCCCGCAGCAGCCACTCACGCCAGGCCCGGGCCTCCTCCCGGTAGCCGGTGCGCAGCAGCGAGGAGAGGGTGATGGCGGCGTCCCGCAGCCAGGTGTAGCGGTAGTCCCAGTTCCGTACGCCCCCGATCTCCTCGGGCAGCGACGTGGTCGGCGCGGCGACGATGCCACCGGTCGGGGCGTACGTGAGGGCCTTCAGCGTGATCAGGGAGCGGACGACCGCCTCCCGGTAGGGCCCGTGGTACGTACACTGCTCGACCCAATCGCGCCAGAAGTTCTCCGTCGCCTCCAGCGAGTGCTCCGGCTCGGGGAGGGCGGGCGGCTCGTGGTGCGAGGGCTGCCAGCTGATCGTGAACGCCACCCGGTCCCCGGGGCCCACCGTGAAGTCGGAGTAGGTGGTCAGATTCTGGCCATACGTTTCCGCTTCCGTGTCCAGCCAGACCGAATCCGGGCCGGCGACCGCGACCGTACGGTTGTCGACCTTGTGCACCCACGGCGTCACCCGGCCGTAGCTGAAACGCATCCGCAGCTCCGAGCGCATCGGCACCCGGCCGCTGACACCTTCCACGATCCGGATGAGCTGGGGCGCGCCGTCACGCGGGGGCATGAAATCGGTCACCCGTACGGTGCCGCGCGGTGTGTCCCACTCCGATTCCAGGATGAGGGAGTCACCGCGGTATCGCCGCCGGTCGGCGGAGGCCGGTTCCGTCCCCTCCGGTCTCGCGGGGCCCAGGCGCCAGAAGCCGTGCTCCTCGGTGCCCAGCAGCCCCGCGAAGACGGCGTGCGAGTCGAAGCGGGGGAGGCACAGCCAGTCCGCTGTGCCGTCCCGGCAGACCAGGGCGGCGGTCTGCATGTCTCCGATGAGTGCGTAATCCTCGATGCGCCCGGCCACGTGCGTCTCCAGTCGAACGGCCATGTCGCCCCGTCAAAGGGCGCTTACTGCGGGTCAAGGGGGTCGTAGGGTCTTTCACCCGGGAAGATCCGACGAGTTCCTGTACCGGTGGGCGGCCTGGGTGGTGCCGCCGCCCCGCCGTCTCGGCAGCGAGTGTTTGAGCAGGATACGACGCACCACGAAGATCCGCGCGACGGTGTCCGCAAGATCTCTGAGCTGATCGGGTGGGACGTGAAATGACTGAGGTGATGGTGTGACGCCTCTGTGCAGGGTGTGGCCGGAAGCAGCCTCCCGCCGTCGCTGTTACCCTGGTAGCCCGTGGACGGTGGTCGTCTCTGACAGCGGACGAGGCCCCCGAACCGCAGCGTCGGCACCCCCGGAATCTTCGGTTCGGCTGCCGTACGCACCTCAGAATCGCGACCACGGGAGCCCCCTTTGGCTATGCAGCCCACATCCACGACGACCAAGCACATCTTCGTCACCGGGGGTGTCGCCTCCTCCCTCGGCAAGGGTCTGACTGCCTCCAGCCTGGGTGCCCTGCTCAAGGCACGGGGCCTGCGGGTCACCATGCAGAAGCTCGACCCCTACCTCAACGTCGACCCCGGCACGATGAACCCGTTCCAGCACGGTGAGGTGTTCGTCACCAACGACGGCGCCGAGACCGACCTGGACATCGGCCACTACGAGCGCTTCCTCGACGTGGACCTCGACGGCTCCGCCAACGTGACGACCGGCCAGGTCTACTCCCAGGTCATCGCCAAGGAGCGGCGCGGCGAGTACCTGGGCGACACCGTCCAGGTCATCCCGCACATCACCAACGAGATCAAGCACCGCATCCGCCGCATGGCCACCGACGACGTGGACGTCGTCATCACCGAGGTCGGCGGCACGGTCGGCGACATCGAGTCGCTGCCGTTCCTGGAGACCGTCCGCCAGGTCCGCCACGAGGTCGGCCGCGACAACGTCTTCGTCGTGCACATCTCGCTGCTGCCCTACATCGGCCCCTCCGGCGAGCTGAAGACCAAGCCCACCCAGCACTCGGTCGCCGCCCTGCGCAACATCGGCATCCAGCCGGACGCCATCGTGCTGCGCGCCGACCGTGAGGTCCCCACCGCCATCAAGCGCAAGATCTCGCTGATGTGCGACGTCGACGAGGCCGCCGTGGTCGCCGCCATCGACGCCAAGTCGATCTACGACATCCCCAAGGTGCTGCACACCGAGGGCCTGGACGCCTACGTCGTGCGCAAGCTCGACCTGCCCTTCCGCGACGTCGACTGGACGACCTGGGACGACCTGCTGGACCGGGTCCACAACCCCGACCACGAGGTCACCGTCGCCCTGGTCGGCAAGTACATCGACCTGCCCGACGCCTACCTCTCGGTCACCGAGGCGATCCGCGCCGGCGGCTTCGCCAACAAGGCCCGGGTCAAGGTCAAGTGGGTCACCTCCGACGACTGCCGCACCGCCGCCGGAGCGGCCGAGCACCTCGGTGACGTGGACGCGATCTGCATCCCGGGCGGCTTCGGCGAGCGCGGCGTCGACGGCAAGGTCGGCGCCATCCGCTACGCCCGCGAGAACAAGGTCCCCCTCCTCGGTCTCTGCCTCGGCCTCCAGTGCATCGTGATCGAGGCGGCGCGCAACCTCGCCGAGATCCCCGACGCCAACTCCACCGAGTTCGACGCCGCCACCTCCCACCCCGTCATCTCGACGATGGAGGAGCAGCTCGCGTACGTCGAGGGCGCGGGCGACCTCGGCGGCACCATGCGGCTCGGCCTCTACCCGGCCAAGCTCGCCGAGGGCTCCGTGGTGCGCGAGGCGTACGCGGGCGAGCCGTACGTCGAGGAGCGCCACCGCCACCGCTACGAGGTCAACAACGGCTACCGCGCCGAGCTGGAGAAGAAGGCCGGACTGGTCTTCTCCGGCACCTCCCCGGACAACAAGCTCGTCGAGTACGTCGAGTACCCGCGCGAGGTCCACCCCTACCTGGTCGCCACCCAGGCGCACCCGGAGCTGCGCTCGCGCCCGACCCGCCCGCACCCGCTCTTCGCGGGTCTGGTGAAGGCCGCCGTCGCACGCAAGACCGGCGCGGCCGAGTAGTCCCGAGGCATTACGGTTGACCGGGGTACGGATCCTTGACGGATGCGTGCCCCGGTTTCTCGTTTTGTACGTGGTACGTGGGAGGACGCAGTGGGTATCCAGGACACGCCCGAGGAGTGGCAGGTCACCGCGACGGTGACCCCCTTCACCGGCAACAAGACCAGCGTCCGGACCGACCAGGTGGTGATGCCCGACGGTTCCGTCCACGGCCGTGACTACCAGGTCCACCCGGGCTCCGTCGCCGTCCTCGCGATCGACGACGAGGACCGGGTCATCGTGCTGCGCCAGTACCGCCACCCGGTACGCCACCGGCTCTGGGAGATCCCGGCCGGACTGCTCGACATCCCCGGCGAGAACCCCCTGCACGCCGCCCAGCGCGAGCTGTACGAGGAGGCGCACGTCAAGGCCGAGGACTGGCGGGTGCTGACCGACGTCTACACCACGCCCGGCGGCTGCGACGAGGCCGTGCGGATCTTCCTGGCCCGCGATCTCTCCGAGGCGGAGGGCGAGCGGTACGCGGTCGCGGAGGAGGAGGCCGACATGGAGCAGGCCCGGGTGCCGCTGGACGAGCTGGTCCGCTCGGTCGTCGCGGGGGACCTGCACAACAACTGCCTCGTCGTCGGGGTGCTCGCCCTCACCGCCGTCCGCGCGGGCGACGGCGTCGACTCGCTGCGCCCGGCCGAAGCACCGTGGCCGGCCCGGCCCTTCGAAGCCTGACGGTCCGTCCGTCACCCCGGACTCCCGGTCGTACGAGATGAAGAAAAGCTGATCCGATCGGGGGACATCGGGGCCTGCCCCGCCTCGCTCCGCAGTGATCGTCCCCGCCGCTGAACTACGCTCGAACCGCGTCCGACCGGAGTTCCGGCGGGCATCGCGCGCAGCGAAGTGGAGCGTGGCTCGTGACCGATCAGGCGGTGGACACCAGCGGCCCGGCGAAGGCCCCGGGGGCCGAGGAGCCGTCCGGTGCCGCCCCACCCCGATTCTTCGGCCGCGAACGCGAGTTGAAGGATCTCCGGGCGGACATCGAGCGCGCCGGCCTGGACACCCTGGCCGGCCGCAAGGCCCCCCGCGCCCGGGTCCTGCTCGTCGCGGGCCGCCCCGGCTCCGGCCGCAGCGCACTCGCCGAGGAACTGGCCGGGGCGCTCAGCGGAACCGACGCCGCCGGGGCCGCCGGGACCGTCACGGGCGCCCTGCCCTGGGCCGTCGCCGGTACGGGCTCCGGCGACTACCCCGACGGGGTGCTCCGGGTCGGCCTCACCGACCCCGACGGCGAGCGGGTCCCCACCGAACGCACCGCCGGCGAGATCCTCGGCCTCCTCGGGATCGCGGTCCCGCCCGGGGCCGACCAGGACCAGCTGTCCGAGATGGTCCGCGAGGCCCTGGCCGGACGCCGCCTCGTCCTGGTCCTCGACGACGCGGCCGACGCCGAACAGGTCGACCCGCTGCTCCCGGACAACCCCGACTGCCTGGTCCTCGCCACCGCGACCGGCCCGCTGACCGGCATCCCCGACGTCCGGCCGTGCACTCTCGGCGGTCTGGAGAAGGGCGCGGCGGTGCGGCTGCTGGCCCGTGCCATCGGCCAGGTCCGCATCACGGTCGACCCCCGCACCGCGGAGCGGCTGGCCGAAGAGTGCGGGGGGCAGCCCGCGGCGCTCGTCCTGATGGGCGGTTTGCTCGCCGCCCACCCCATGGCCTCCGTCGCCGATGTGGCGGGGCAGCTGCGCGCGCTGCCCGACCCCGACGAACAGCAGCCCGTCGGCGCCCGCCCGCTGGCCCGCGCCTTCCGGCTCGTCCACGACTCCCTGCCGCAGACCGCCGCCCGGATACTGCGCCTGCTGGCCCTCGCCCCCGCCGGGCTCGCCGACGCCCACACCGCCTCCGCGCTGGCCGGCTGCTCGGTCTCCGCCGCCCGCGCCACCCTCGACGACTTCGTGAAGCTCGGGCTGCTGCGGACGGACGGCGCGGCCCATCCCCAGTACGCGGTCCCCGGCTGCCTCGCCCCGATGCTGCGGGCGCTCCTGGAGGACCGGGACCGCCCGGCCGAGATCCAGCTGGCCCGCGCCCGGATGCTGGAGCGGACCGTGCGTCGGCTCCAGGCCTGCCGTGCGATCACCGAGCCGGAGGGGTCCGCCGCCCGAGGCAAGCTCGCCGGCCTGCCCCGCTCGCTGCGGTTCCCGAGCGCCGAGGAGGCGGGCGCCTGGCTGCGGGTCCGCCAGCCCGCCCTGCTCGCCTCGGCCCGGCTCGCCGTGGCCGACGGTGAGCTGGACACCCTGGCGCGCCGGCTGGTCGCGGCCCTGGTGCGGGCGCTGGCCGCGCACCGGGGGACGGAGGAGGCCGCCCCCGAGCTGTACGGGCTGCACGGTCTGGTCCTCGACGTGGCGCGCCGCCGCGAGCTGCCCCGCGAACAGGCGGCCGCCCTGCTGAACCTCGCCGACCTGGACGCCCGCACCGGCCGCACCCGGGAGGCGCTGGCCCGCTACCGGGCCGCGCTGGACGCCGGAAAGGCCGCGAAGGACCTCTACGCCACCGGCCGCGCGATGGAATCCGTAGGCGGCGCGTACGAGGAGCTGGGGGACTACCACCGGGCCGCCGACTGGTACGGCCGGGCGCTCTCCCAGCGTCTCACCCAGGGTGAGCGGGCCGACGAGGCCCGGCTCTACGGCCGGCTCGGGGCGGTCCACACGTACGCCGGGCGCTACGGCGAGGCGCTGCGGAACTGGCGTGCCGCCGCCGCCGGGCACCGCAGGCTCGGCGATCCGGCGGCCCAGGCGCGCTCGCTCAGCGAGGCGGCGAGGGTCCAGGAGTACGCGGGCCGGCCGCACGACTCGCTCCGGACCTGCCGGGAGGCCGTCGAGCTGGCCCGGCGCGCCGGTGACGTGCGGCTTCAGGCCGCGCTCCAGCTGCGGTTGGCGGACACGCTCGACCGGCTCGGGGATCCCGCGGCGGCCCGGTTGCACCGGGGTGCTGCCGAGAGATTGCTGGGCGAGGAGGCCTCGGCCTACGAAATCCGCAGTGCTTCGACAGAAAATTAATGCTTTGTAAGGCTAGACAGCGCGAAGTCCTTCATTAGACTGGCTCTGCCGCGTTCCTCCGTGGCGTCTCCATTTATGCTGTATATGTCCGGGTCTGCACCGTTGTGCCCGGATGACCCTCCGAGCCAAGGACCGTGATCGACGTGAAGGTCGGCATCCCCCGCGAAGTCAAGAACAACGAGTTCCGGGTGGCGATCACCCCCGCCGGAGTGCATGAGCTCGTCCGCCACGGCCACCAGGTCGTCATCGAGCACGACGCCGGCGTCGGCTCGTCCATCCCCGACGCCGAGTACGTCGCCGCCGGCGCGCAGATCCTGGCCACCGCCGACGAGGTCTGGGCCGCCGCCGATCTGCTGCTCAAGGTCAAGGAGCCGGTCGCCGAGGAGTACCACCGCCTCCGCAAGGACCAGACGCTCTTCACCTACCTGCACCTCGCCGCCTCCCGCGAGTGCACCGACGCGCTGCTGGCCTCCGGCACCACCGCCATCGCCTACGAGACGGTCGAGACCGCCAACCGCGCGCTCCCGCTGCTCGCCCCGATGTCCGAGGTCGCGGGCCGCCTCGCCCCGCAGGTCGGCGCGTACCACCTGATGCGCTCGGTGGGCGGCCGCGGCGTGCTCCCCGGCGGTGTCCCCGGCACCCACGCCGGCGAGGCCGTCGTCATCGGCGGCGGTGTCTCCGGCTGGAACGCCACCCAGATCGCCGTGGGCCTCGGCTTCCACGTCACGCTGCTCGACCGCGACATCAACAAGCTCCGCGAGGCCGACAAGATCTTCGGCACCAAGGTGAAGACCGTCGTCTCCAACGCCTTCGAACTGGAGAAGGCCGTCGTCGAGGCCGACCTCGTCATCGGCGCCGTACTGATCCCCGGAGCCAAGGCCCCGAAGCTGGTCACCAACGAGCTCGTCGCCAAGATGAAGCCCGGAAGTGTACTTGTCGACATTGCGATCGACCAGGGCGGCTGCTTCGAGGACTCGCGTCCGACGACCCACGCCGAGCCGACCTTCCCGGTCCACAACTCGGTCTTCTACTGCGTCGCCAACATGCCCGGCGCGGTCCCGAACACCTCCACCTACGCGCTCACCAACGCGACGCTTCCCTACATCGTGGAGCTCGCCAACCGTGGCTGGGCCGACGCCCTGCGCCGTGACGCCGCGCTGGCCAAGGGTCTCAACACCCATGAGGGACAGGTGGTTTACCGCGAGGTGGCCGAGGCGCACGGCCTCCCGCACGTGGAGCTGAGCACGCTCCTCGGCTGACGGGTCAACCCCCTTCGTCAACATCGCACGTCCGGCCGGACCTTGCCGCGCAAGGTCCGGCCGGACGTGTATCGGGCCCTGTGAGGCCCTTGCGCAACTCGCGCCGAACGTAACTCTTTACCCGTTTCGTGCAGCGGTGAAATGTGCGGCTTGGTCGCTGTGCACCCTTGACAGCGAGGCGTTCGATTGCCGACACATCGGGCCGGGTCCGGCGGATTGTGTTGCTGCGGACCGGTGACACGCCATAGAGTCGCCAATCGTCGGCATGGTGCCACGCTGACCTATCGATAAGTTTCCTGGTCACATCCAAGGAGGTAAGACGACTTGTGAATGAGTCGACAATTACTCCTGGGGGTGGTCAACCAGGGATGCCTGTACGGGGTCTGAGCCCGACCGGGCTCGAAGCTGTCGGCTCCGTCGCGGTCCGCACCTTCGCCACCCAACAGCACATGACGACAGCCCCCCAGATGATGGACGGCCCAAACGTGAACGCCACGGCCGGCAACGAGAGCAGCCGGGACACCGACCGCTTCGCCGACTTCGCCGAGGTGCCCGAGGGGCACTTCTACGACCCCGACGCCGAGTACGAACCCGATCCGGAGTACGCGGCCACCCTCGCGCCCGACGCCGCGCGTCAGCGCCGCGAGCGCATCGGCCCCACCGGACGGCCCCTCCCGTACTTCCCGATCCCGGGCCCCCTGACCGACCACGGGCCCGCGAAGATCATCGCGATGTGCAACCAGAAGGGCGGCGTCGGCAAGACCACGTCGACCATCAACCTGGGCGCCGCGCTCGCGGAGTACGGACGCCGGGTCCTGCTCGTCGACTTCGATCCGCAGGGCGCGCTCTCCGTCGGCCTCGGGGTCAACCCGATGGAGCTCGACCTCACCGTCTACAACCTGCTCATGGAGCGGGGCATGGCGGCCGACGACGTCCTGCTCAAGACGGCGGTCCCCAACATGGACCTGCTGCCCAGCAACATCGACCTCTCCGCGGCCGAGGTGCAGCTCGTCAGCGAGGTGGCCCGCGAGTCCACGCTCCAGCGCGCCCTGAAGCCGCTGATGGCCGACTACGACTACATCGTGATCGACTGTCAGCCCTCCCTCGGCCTGCTCACCGTGAACGCCCTGACGGCCGCTCACAAGGTCATAGTGCCGCTGGAGTGCGAGTTCTTCGCGCTGCGCGGGGTGGCGCTGCTCACCGAGACCATCGAGAAGGTCCAGGAGCGGCTCAACCCGGAGCTGGAGCTCGACGGCATCCTCGCCACCATGTACGACTCCCGTACGGTGCACAGCCGCGAGGTCCTGGCGCGCGTCGTCGAGGCCTTCGACGAGCACGTCTACCACACGGTCATCGGGCGCACGGTCCGCTTCCCGGAGACCACGGTCGCCGGTGAGCCCATCACCACCTACGCCTCCAACTCGGTCGGCGCCGCCGCCTATCGCCAGCTCGCCAGGGAGGTGCTCGCCCGGTGTCACGCCGAGTGAGTCTGCCGGGGGCCGACGAACTGTTCCGTACCACCGGAGGCGGGATGGGCCTCCAGCCGTCCTCCCCCGCGGAGCGGCGGCGCAAGGCGAACGGCGAGCCGCGGGTGCCCGCGCCCGCCGGGGAGAGCGATCCCTCCGGCCAGGCCCCGTCGTCCGCCGAGCGTGAGGAGCACGCCGCGGCCGACGCCGACGGCGGCGACTCGCGCGGCCGTGGCGGCGAGGGCGAGCGAGCCCCGTCCGCCAAGGCCTCCGGAGAGCGGCCCGCCGCCCCCGCCCCGGCCGAGCAGCCCCCCGCGGTCCAGCCCCAGCGCAGGCGAGGCGGCGCACGCGGCGCGAACCGCCGCCCCAGCGGCCGGGAACGCCACGACGAGAAGATCACGGTCTACGTCTCCGCCGAGGAGCTGATGGACCTCGAACACGCCCGGCTCGTCCTGCGCGGCGAACACGGCCTCGCCGTCGACCGGGGTCGTATCGTCCGCGAGGCGGTGGCGGTGGTCCTCGCCGACCTGGAGTCCCGGGGCGACGCGAGCATCCTCGTACGGCGGCTGCGCGGCCGCTGAGCGGCACGGCGCGGGTAGCCTGCCCCGCAGGACCCACCCACCCGCCACCGGGGCCCGCCCCCGCCGCCGCCCCACCCCTGGACCCCGATGCCCACGCCCGACGACCCCGCCGCCCCACGCCGCCGCGCCCTGGGCCCGGGGCCGGGCGTGGCGGCGTTCCCGGAGCCGGAAGCAGTACCGGAGCCCGTACGGGAGCCCGCGACCGAACCGGAGCGCGTACCGGAGCCGGAAGCCGTTCCCGTACCGCCGGCCGAGCCGGAGGCCGCGGAAGAGGGCGAGGAACGGGCCGGGAGCGACGACAAGCGGTTCACTGTCCGCCTCGTGAACTTCGAGGGCCCCTTCGACCTCCTCCTCCAGCTGATCTCCAAGCACAAGCTGGACGTGACCGAGGTCGCGCTCTCCAAGGTCACCGACGAGTTCATGGCGCACATCCGCGCCATGGGCCCCGACTGGGACCTCGACCAGACCACCGAGTTCCTCGTCGTCGCCGCCACCCTCCTCGATCTCAAGGCCGCCCGGCTGCTGCCCGCCGCCGAGGTGGAGGACGAGGCGGACCTGGCACTCCTGGAGGCGCGGGACCTGCTCTTCGCGCGGCTGCTCCAGTACCGCGCGTACAAGCGGATCGCCGAGATCTTCCAGGGCCGGCTGGAGTCGGAGGCCCGTCGCCACCCGCGTACGGTCGGACTGGAGGACCAGCACGCCGAGCTGCTGCCCGAGGTGGTCATCAGCATCGGTCCCGAGGGCTTCGCGAAGCTGGCGGTGAAGGCGATGCGGCCGAAGCCGAAGCCCCAGGTGTACGTGGACCACATCCACGCCCCGCTGGTCAGCGTCCGGGAGCAGGCGGGTCTGGTGGTGGAGCGGCTGCGCGCGGCCGGGGAGGCGGTCAGCTTCAGGACGCTGACGGAGGACGCGCCGGACACTCTGACCGTGGTGGCCCGGTTCCTGGCCCTCCTGGAGCTGTACCGCGAGAAGGCCGTCACCCTGGACCAGGACGAGGCGCTGGGCGACCTGCTGGTGGCCTGGTGCGGCGGGGAGGGCGCGGAGCCGGTGGTGACGGACGAGTTCGATCAGGAGCTGAACGGCGGCACGGACGAGGAGGGCGTACGGGAATGAGTGAGCAGCCGGAGCGGGACGAGGGCGCGGTCGCCTCGCTCGACCTCAAGCCCGCGCTGGAGGCGGTCCTCATGGTCGTCGACGAGCCCGCCACCGTGGACCACCTCGCCAAGGTGCTCCAGCGGCCCCGCAGGGCCGTGGCGGACGCGCTGCGGGAGCTGGCCGACGAGTACACCGTGCAGCGCCGGGGCTTCGAACTGCGGCTCGTCGCGGGCGGCTGGCGGTTCTCCACCCGGCCCGAGTACGCGGCGGCCGTGGAGGGCTTCGTCCTGGACGGCCAGCACGCCCGGCTCACCCAGGCCGCGCTGGAGACCCTGGCGGTGGTCGCGTACCGGCAGCCGGTGAGCCGCTCGCGGGTCTCGGCGGTGCGCGGAGTCAACTGCGACGGGGTCATGCGGACCCTGCTCCAGAGGGGCCTGGTGGCCGAGGCGGGCGCGGAACCCGAAACAGGTGCGATCCTGTACAGGACGACGAACTACTTTCTGGAGCGAATGGGCCTGCGCGGCCTGGACGAGCTCCCGGAGCTCGCGCCCTTCCTCCCGGAGGCGGACGCGATCGAGGCTGAGACGCTAGAGGGTGTGCCGTCGTTCGATCCGGACGCACCGGACACCCCGGATACTCACGCAGACGACAAGACGGAATTTTGATGCGAAGCAGTGGCAGGAACAGCGGAAGCGGCAGCGGCGGCAGTGGCCGGAGCGGCGGCGGCCAGGGCGGTCGCCCCGGCGGTCAGGGCGGCGGCGGTCGCGGTCAGGGCGGGCGTGACGGCGGGTCCTCCCGCCGGGGCCAGGGCGGACGCCCCGGCGGCCAGGGCGGCGGCGGACGCGGCGGCAGCGGCCAGGGCGGCGGACGCTCCGGCGGCAGCGGCCAGGGCGGTCGTTCCGGCGGTCAGGGCGGCGGTCAGGGCTTCCAGGGCGGGCGGGCCGAGCAGGACCAGCGTCCCCGCCGCCCTCGCCCGGAGGAGCGCCGCTACGACGTCGGCAACGACGCCCCCGGCGCGCGGGGCGGCCAGGACGGCCCCGCAAGGGCCGTGGGTCGGCGGCCCGCGGCGGCGCCAAGGGCGGCCCGAAGTCCGCGCAGGGCGGCAGCGGCGGCGGCTTCCGGCGTGGCGGCAGTCCCTCGCGCCCCCGTGAGCTGGACGCCAAGATCGAGCAGCGCAACCGCGACCGGTACGCCGGCAAGCCCGACATCAAGCTGCCCAAGACCCACCCGGGCGCCGAGCAGGAGGGCGAGCGGCTGCAGAAGGTCCTCGCCCGGGCCGGCATGGGCTCGCGCCGCGCGTGCGAGGAGCTGATCGAGCAGGCCCGCGTCGAGGTCAACGGCGAGATCGTCGTCGAGCAGGGCATGCGCGTCGACGTGCACAAGGACGAGATCAAGGTCGACGGCCTGACCGTCGCCGCCCAGTCGTACCTCTTCTTCGCGCTGAACAAGCCCGCCGGGGTCGTCTCCTCGATGGAGGACCCGGACGGCCGCCAGTGCCTCGGCGACTACGTGACCAACCGCGAGACGCGGCTCTTCCACGTCGGCCGGCTCGACACCGAGACCGAGGGCATCATCATGCTCACCAACCACGGTGAGCTGGCCCACCGCCTCACGCACCCGAAGTACGGCGTGAAGAAGACCTACCTGGCCGCCATCCAGGGCCCGCTGCCGCGCGACCTCGGCAAGCGGCTCAAGGACGGCATCCAGCTGGAGGACGGGTACGCCCGCGCCGACCACTTCCGGGTCGTCGAGAACACCGGCAAGAACTACCTGGTCGAGGTCACCCTCCACGAGGGCCGCAAGCACATCGTGCGCCGGATGCTGGCCGAGGCCGGCTTCCCGGTCGAGCGGCTGGTGCGGACGTCCTTCGGGCCGATCCCGCTGGGCGACCAGAAGTCCGGCTGGCTGCGCCGCCTCACCAACACCGAGGTCGGCATGCTGATGCGCGAGGTCGGCCTCTAGGCAGGACGCTCCCGGGGCCCGCGGCCGGTTCTGTTCGGAAAGTCCGAACAGAACCGGCCGCGGGCCTTCTGCTGTCCCCGTCCACCCTTTATAGTCAGAGTGACTATAAAAAAGGAGGCGGGCCCGTGAGCCTCGCGGACATACTCGATCCCCTGCAACAGCCCCTGGTGACCGTCCTCGACACCCCGGTCAGCTGGACCGAGGTGCTGGGATTCGGCAGCGGGGCGCTCTGCGTCTGGCTCGTGGCCCGCCAGCACATCGCCAACTGGCCGATCGGCATCGCCAACAACCTCTTCTTCATCCTGCTGTTCACCCAGGCCGGCCTGTACGCCGACGCCGGCCTCCAGATCGTCTTCATCACCCTCGCCGCGTACGGCTGGTGGACCTGGACCCACGGGGGTGGACCAGGGACCGCGGTCCTGCCGGTGCGCAGGACGACCCGCGCCGAATGGGCCTGGCTGCTCGCGGCGGGGGTGGTGGGGACCGCCGCGATCACGCTGCTGCTGTCCCGGGCCACCGACTCCACCGTCCCGTTCTGGGACGCGGCTACGACGTCCCTGTCGCTGATGGCGACGTACGGGCAGTGCCGCAAGCGGCTGGAGTCCTGGTGGCTGTGGATCGCCGCCGACGTGGTCTACATCCCGCTCTACGCCCACAAGGGGCTGCATCTGACCTCGCTGCTGTACGCCGGGTTCCTCGCGCTCTGCGTCGTCGGCCTGCGCAACTGGCACCGCGACCTGACCGCACGCGAGGCCCGGACCCCGGCGGTGACCGCGGCATGAAGCGCTACGAACACGGCCTGGTCCTCGGCAAGTTCTACCCGCCGCACGCCGGCCACCACCACCTCGTCCGCACCGCCCAGGACCGCTGCGAACGGCTGACCGTGCTGGTCTGCGCCGCATCCGTGGAGTCCGTCCCCCTCGCCGACCGGGTCGACTGGATGCGCGAGGTGCACCCGGAGGCCACGGTGGTCGGCGCGGTCGACGACACGCACATGGACGTGCGTGATCCGGCGGTCTGGGACGCGCACATGGCCGTCTTCAGGGCGGCCGTGCCCGAGCGCGTGGACGCGGTCTTCACCTCGGAGGCGTACGGGAAGGAACTGGGCCGCCGCTTCGGCGCGGACTCCGTGCTCGTCGACCCCGGCCGCACTCTCTTCCCGGTCTCCGGCACCGCCGTCCGCGAGGACCCCGTCGGCTGCTGGGACTTCCTCCAGCCGCCCGTACGGGCCGCCCTCGCCCGCCGCGTCGTCGTCCTCGGCGCGGAGTCCACCGGCACCACCACCCTCGCCCGCGCGCTCGCCGCCCACTACCGGGCACGCGGCGGCGTGTGGGCGCGCACGGGGTGCGTCGCCGAGTACGGGCGCGAGTACAGCGAGGACAAGCTCGCCGCCCTGCGCGGACGGTGGCCCGGGGCCGCCTGGGAGGACGTCACCTTCACCACCGACGACTTCCCGCGCATCGCGCAGACCCAGAACGACCGCGAGGAGGCCGCCGCCCGCGCCGGGTCCCCGGTGCTCTTCTGCGACACCGACTCCTTCGCCACCACCGTCTGGCACGAGCGGTACGTCGGTGGCCGCAACCCCCTCGTCGAGGAGATCGCCGACCGGGCCGACCACCACCTCTGGCTGCTCACCGACCACGAGGGCGTCGCCTTCGAGGACGACGGGCTGCGCGACGGCGAGGAGCTGCGCCCCTGGACGACCGACCGTTTCCGCGCCGAACTCATTCGCACCGGACGCCGGTTCATCGAGATGACCGGACCGCCCGAGACGCGGCTCGCCGCCGCCGTCGCCGCCGTCGACGAACTCCTCACCAACGGCTGGGAGTTCGCCGCCCCCCTCCCGGAGAAACGATGACCACCCCCGCCCCCGAGGGCTACGACCCGCACGCCTACGCCCCGTTCGCGGTCACCGTCGACCTCGCGGTCTTCACCGTCCGCGAGGCCCGGCTGCACGTGCTGCTCGTCGAACGCGGCCAGGAGCCCTTCCGGGGCCGGTGGGCGCTGCCCGGCGGCTTCCTGCTTCCCCGAGAGTCCGCGGACGACGCGGCCCGCCGCGAACTGGCCGAGGAGACCGGCCTCGGCCCGGACACGGTCGGCGCCCTCCACCTGGAGCAGCTGCGCACCTACACCGGCCCGGACCGCGACCCGAGGATGCGGGTCGTCTCCGTCGCCTACACCGCCCTCCTGCCGGACCTGCCCGAACCGCGCGGTGGCGGCGACGCGGCCAGCGCCCGGTGGTGGGACGCGGACGCTGTGGGGCCCCTCGCCTTCGACCACGACACGATCCTCGCCGACGCCCGCGACCGGATCGGCGCCAAGCTCGAATACAGCTGCCTGGCCACCGCGTTCTGCCCCGCCGAATTCACCCTCGGCGAGCTCCAGCGGGTCTACGAGACCGTCTGGGGCGTCGAGCTGGACCGGCCCAACTTCCGGCGCAAGGTGCTGAGCGCGCCGGGCTTCGTCCAGCCGGTCGGCGGCCCGCCGCGCCGCACCGGCGGCCGGGGCAAACCCGCCGCCCTCTACCGGGCGGGCGACGCCACCGCCCTGCACCCGCCGCTCCTGCGCCCGCCGCGCACCGACGCCACCCCCTCCGCAACGGAAGGACACGACCGATGACCCTCGCCATCCCGCCCCTCACCAAGCAGGCCGCGACCGGCGTCCTGACCGGGCTCGCCCTCGGCGACGCGCTCGGCTTCCCCACCGAGTTCAACGACGTGCCCTCCATCCTCGCCAAGTTCGGCCCCTGGCGGCACATGCCCCTCATGGAGCCCGCCGTCGTCTCCGACGACACCCAGATGACGATCGCGCTGGGCCGGGGCATCCGTACCGCCATGGACAGCGGACTGCTCACCCCGAACGCATGGTGGGCCCGGTCAGCGCCGAGTTCATCGCCTGGTACCACGCGCCGGACAACAACCGCGCCCCCGGCAACACCTGCCTCACCGCCTGCCGCCTGCTCGAACACACCCGGATCTGGCAGGAGGCCAGCCAGACGCACTCCAAGGGCTGCGGCGCCAACATGCGGGTCGCCCCCGTCGGCCTGGTCCCCGGCCTCAGCGAGGAGCAGCGGGCCGGCGCCGCCCAGCTCCAGGCCGCCCTCACCCACGGCCACCCCACCGCCCTGGCCGCCTCCGACCTGCTGGCCCGCGCGGTGTTCCTGCTCGCCCAGGGCGCCGAACCCCTCGGCCTGATCGGGCAGTTGCGCAGCTACGCCCTGGAGAACCGGGGCCGCTACCACACCCGCTGGCTCGGCGACCTCTGGCGCCACGCGGGCGACGCCACCCCGCAGGCGTACATCCAGCGCGGCTGGGACGAGTGCCTGGCGGCCCTGGAGACCGTACGGGACGCCCTGCGCGACCCGTCGCCGGAGACCGACCCGTGCGAGCGGACCGGCGACGGCTGGATCGCCGAGGAGGCCCTCGCCACCGCCCTGCACTGCTTCCTGCTCTTCCCCGAGGAGCCCGTCACCGCCCTGCGCCGGGCCGCCTGCACCCGGGGCGACTCCGACTCCATCGCCTGCCTGGCCGGCGCTCTGGCCGGGGCCCACCTGGGCGCGGCGGCCTGGCCCAAGGAGTGGTCCGAGCGCATCGAGTACCGCAGCGACCTGCTCTCCCTCGCGGCACTCTGGGACGCCTGAGCGGCGGGGGAGAGGGTACGAGGGGGCGAACCTGTTCCCGTACGAAGGTCTGGTGGTATCCGTGTCCTCCTCACTCGTCGAGACCGTCGACATCAAGGCCCCGGTGGCCGTCACCTGGTCCCTGTGGAGCGATGTCACCCAGTGGCCGCGGTTCCTGAGCCATGTGCAGCGCGTCGATCCGATCGACGAGCGGCGCTTCGCCTGGCAGCTCTCGCTGCCCGGCGCGGACAAGAACTTCGTCGCCGAACTGACGGAGGTGATCCCCGAGGAACGCATCGCCTGGAAGACGACCGAAGGGGTCCACCACGCGGGGGTGGTCACCTTCCACCGGCTCGACGACACGTCCAGCCGCGTCGCCCTGCAGATCGAGTACGACCCCCAGGGCTTCATCGAGCACCTCGGGGCGCTGACCAACCTCGACTCCACGCTGGCCAACTACGATCTGGGCGAGTTCCAGAAGCTGGCCGAGCTCACGGCCGAGGCGGGCGGCCCCCGGACGCTCTGAGCCCGTCAGGGGCCTCGGCGCGCGCCGAGGCCCGCCGGGTCCGTACGAGGAAGTCCTCCACGGCCGCCCGGTCCGGCTCCGGCGGCAGCGGGGACCGGGCCGCCGCCTCGTCGTTCTCCTCGCCGAGGCGGTCCATCCGGCGCTCCACCTCCGCCCAGGACACCTCGCCCCGCTTCACCGCCAGCAGCTCCTCCCGGGCATCGCCCACGTCGATGCCCAGCTCACCCGTACGCAGCAGGTCCCGGCTGCTCGCCAGCAGCCGCAGCAGATGCATCGCGTGCTTCCAGCGCGGCGCGCCGTGCACCCGCACGTCCGCCTCCAGCTTGCGCCGCTGTCCCAGCGCGTACCGGACGAACGTGCCGTGCGCCCGACGGGACAGAAACGCCCCGCGCAGCGCCAGCAGCTCCCGGCCCGTGTCGTCCACCGACTCGACCAGCGGGGAGTGCAGGCACTCCAGCACGTTCGGGTTGGCCCGGAGCGCCAGCTCGCAGAAGCGCTCCAGTTCCCAGGAGAACTGCTCCGGCGCGGGCCCTTCGACATGCGTCGGCGGCTTCTCGAACCGCCAGAACAGCGGAGTGGGTGCCAGGAACACACCCCGCAGGTCCGTGTCGCTGTCCTTTGTGGCCAGTCCGAACGCGCGCGAGCCCATCACACAGGCGTAGACCGTGTGGTCGCGTACGAGTGCCTCGTCGGGGGCGCTGATCATGGCTGCGAGCGTACGGGGGAGCGGGCCGCGACGCCCCTGAGATTCCGGGTCCGCCCTCAGCCCAGCCGGATCGCCCCGCCCGAGACGCTGATCTGCTCGGCGGGCAGCGGCCGGGTCGCCGGGCCCGCCTCGACCGCCGCGTCCGTGATGCTGAACCTGCTGCCGTGACACGGGCAGTTGATGGTGCCGTCGCGCACCGTCGAGACGAGACAGCTCGCATGGGTGCACACGGCGGAGAACGCCTTGAACTCGCCCTCCGTCGGCTGGGTCACCACCACCTTCCGCTCCTTGAAGACGGTGCCGCCGCCGACGGGGATGTCCGCGGTCCGGGCCAGCTCCGCGCCGTCCGTGGCGTCCCCCGGCGCGCTCGGCGCCGGGCTCGCCCCGTCGTCGCCCCCGTCGGAGGAGCCGCAGCCGGTGGCCAGGGCGGCGGCGCCCGCCGCACCCGCGGCCAGCACCGTCCTTCGCCGTGCGTTCATGGGGCGCTCTCCTTCGGTGACGGCGGGTGGGGGGCCATCGTGGCGGCGTCGGGCCCCCGGGCGAAGCAACCGGGCGGGCCGTGCCCCCGACCGGGTGGCGGACGGGACTCCGACGGACGTGGGCCCGCCCGTCTCACGGACGGAACACCGTGACCGGCTCCGCCGCTGTCGATCTAGGCTGAGGAGAGCGGCGGCCCGCGTCGGAAGACGCCGGGCCCCTGACATCGAAGAGCACCGAAGAGCAGCGAAGAACGAGGAGTGCGACGTGGCGGTACGAGCGGTCCGGGGCGCCGTCCAGCTGGAGCGGGACGAGGCCGGGCACATGGACGAGCGGGTCGGTGAGCTGCTGACCGCCGTCCTGGAACGCAACGAGCTCGTCGCCGACGACCTGATCAGCATCTGGTTCACCGCCACCCCGGACCTGCACAGCGACTTCCCGGCCGCCGCCGCGCGCGGCCTCGGGATCGTCGACGTACCCCTGATCTGCGCCCAGGAGCTGGACGTCGAAGGGGCGATGCCCCGGGTCGTCCGTATCCTCGTGCATGTCGAGACCTACCTCTCGCGCGCCGAGATCAGCCACGTCTACCTCGGCGCCACCGCCGCCCTGCGCAAGGACATCGCCCAGTGAGAACCGCCCTCGTCATCGGAACCGGGCTCGTCGGCACCTCCGCCGCCCTCGCACTGGCCGACCGGGGCATCCACGTGCACCTCGTCGACCACGACCCCGAGTCGGCCCGCACCGCCGCCGCGCTCGGCGCCGGGACCGAGGAACCGCCCGCCGGCCCGGTCGACCTCGCCGTCGTCGCCGTGCCGCCCGCGCACACCGCCGCCGTCCTCGCCACCGCCATGCGCGACGGGGTGGCCCGCGGCTACCTGGACGTCGCCAGCGTCAAGGGCGGCCCGCGCCGCGAGCTGGAGGCGCTCGGCCTCGACCTCACCGCGTACATCGGTACGCATCCGATGGCCGGCAAGGAGCGGTCGGGCCCGCTGGCCGCCACCGCCGACCTCTTCGAGGGGCGCCCCTGGGTGCTCACCCCGACCCGGGACACCGACACGGAGGTGCTCAACCTCGCGCTGGAGCTGGTCGCCCTGTGCCGGGCCGTCCCCGTCGTCATGGACGCCGACGCCCACGACCGGGCCGTGGCCCTCGTCTCGCACACCCCGCAGCTGATCTCCTCGATGGTCGCCGCCCGGCTGGAGGAGGCCGACGAGACCGCCGTACGGCTGTGCGGCCAGGGCATCCGCGACGTCACCCGGATCGCCGCCTCCGACCCCCGGATGTGGGTGGAGATCCTCTCCGCCAACCCCGGCCCGGTCGCCGACGTGCTCGCCGGGGTCGCCGCCGACCTGGAGGAGACCGTGACCGCGCTGCGCGGGCTCGGCTCGGCCGACGCGGAGAAGCGGAGCGCGGGCACCCACGCCATCGAGGACGTCCTGCGGCGCGGCAACGCCGGCCGCGTCCGGGTCCCCGGCAAGCACGGTGCCGCCCCCACCGCGTACGAGACCGTCGCCGTCCTCATCGGCGACAAGCCGGGCGAGCTGGCCGCGATCTTCGCCGACGCCGGGCGGGCCGGGGTCAACATCGAGGACGTCCGCATCGAGCACGCCACCGGCCAGCAGGCGGGCCTCGTCCAGATCATGGTCGAGCCCAGCGCCGCCCCGGTCCTCGGCGCGGCCCTCCAGGAGCGGGGCTGGTCGATCCGCGGCTGAGCCCGGCTAGGGCCACCCGTGCGGGGTGGCGGGAGCCTCCCCCGTACGGGGTACAAGGGCGCCTCCCGCACTCGGTAACCTGGTACGAGGCCGTTCCCTGGCCCGTCCGTCCCCACCCCGTGTACCAGGAAGGTGTCCACCACCGTGGAAACCGCACGCTCCTCCGTGATCGTCGCCATCGACGGGCCCTCGGGCACCGGCAAGTCGAGCACCTCCAAGGCCGTCGCCGCCAAGCTCGGCCTGAGCTACCTGGACACGGGCGCGCAGTACCGGGCCATCACCTGGTGGATGCTGACCAACGGCATCGACGTGAGCAACCCGGAGGAGATCGCCACCGCCGCCGCCAAGCCCGTGATCGTCTCCGGCACCGACCCCGCCGCCCCGACGATCACCGTCGACGGCGAGGACGCCTCGGGCCCGATCCGCACCCAGGAGGTCACCTCCAAGGTCAGCGCCGTCAGCGCGGTCCCCGAAGTGCGCACGCTCATCACCGCGCTCCAGCGCTCCATCGCCGCGGCCGCCACCGGCGGCATCGTCGTCGAGGGCCGGGACATCGGCACCACCGTGCTGCCCGACGCCGACCTCAAGATCTTCCTGACCGCCTCCCCGGAGGCCCGCGCCGCCCGCCGCAGCGGCGAGGTCAAGGGCTCCGACCTGACCGCCACGCGTGAGGCCCTGATCAAGCGGGACGCCGCCGACTCCGGCCGCAAGACCTCCCCGCTCGCCAAGGCCGACGACGCCGTCGAGGTGGACACCACCGAGCTGACCCTCCAGCAGGTCATCGAGTGCGTCGTCACCCTCGTCGAGGGGAAGCGGGTCGCCGCGTGAGCGATGCCACCGGCGCGCCCACGCTGCGCGGAGCGGCCGTCGGGCGCACCATCGGCATCGGCCTGATGTACGGGCTGTGGAAGCCCCGGGTCCTCGGCGCCTGGCGGGTGCCCGCCGCCGGACCCGTCATCCTCGCGGTGAACCACTCCCACAACATCGACGGACCGATGCTGATGGGCACCGCACCCCGGCCGGTGCACTTCCTGATCAAGAAGGAGGCGTTCGTCGGCCCCCTCGACCCGTTCCTGCACAGGATCGGGCAGATCGAAGTGGACCGCCGAGTCGTCGACCGCACCGCGATCAGCCACGCCCTCGGCGTGCTGGCGGACGGCGGCGCCCTGGGGATCTTCCCGGAGGGCACCCGGGGCGAGGGAGACTTCGCCTCGCTGCGGGCCGGACTCGCGTACTTCGCGGTCAGGGGCGGGGCCCCGATCGTCCCCGTGGCCGTTCTGGGAAGCACCGAGCGCCGCGGACGGTTGATACGGGGGCTGCCCCCGCTGCGCAGCCGGGTCGACGTCGTCTTCGGCGACGCGTTCGACGCGAGCGCCGGCGACGGGCGGCGTACGCGCAAGGCGCTGGACGAGGCGACCCTGCGGATCCAGGCGAAGCTGACCGCCCACCTGGAAAGCGCCAAGCGCCTCACCGGGCGATAGGCGAGACTTGACCAGACGTGAGTAGTGGACCGCGCTGATCGTGGTCCATCGATGATGATGCAAAGAGGAACGGACTTCATGAACGACCAGATTCACTCCGAGGGCTCGGGCCACGAGCACGGAGAACTTGGCGATGCCGAGTACGCGGAGTTCATGGAGCTCGCCGCGCAGGAGGGCTTCGACCCCGAGGAGATCGAGGGCGCCCTCGGCGAGGCCGGTCATGGCCCGCTCCCCGTACTCGCCGTCGTCGGCCGCCCCAATGTCGGCAAGTCGACCCTGGTGAACCGGATCATCGGCCGCCGCGAGGCCGTCGTGCAGGACAAGCCCGGCGTCACCCGCGACCGCGTCAGCTACGAGGCCGAATGGGCCGGCCGCCGCTTCAAGGTCGTCGACACCGGCGGCTGGGAGCAGGACGTACTGGGCCTCGATGCCTCGGTCGCCGCCCAGGCGGAGTACGCCATCGAGACGGCCGACGCGGTCGTCTTCGTCGTCGACTCCACCGTCGGCGCCACCGACACCGACGAGGCCGTCGTCAAGCTGCTGCGCCGGGCCGGCAAGCCCGTCGTCCTCTGCGCCAACAAGGTCGACGGCCAGAGCGGCGAGGCCGACGCCGCCGCCCTGTGGTCCCTCGGCCTCGGCGAGCCCCACCCCGTCTCCTCGCTGCACGGCCGCGGCACCGGCGACATGCTCGACGCGGTCCTGGAGGCCCTGCCGGACGCCCCGGCCCAGAAGTTCGGCACCGCGCTCGGCGGACCCCGCCGGATCGCCCTGATCGGCCGCCCGAACGTCGGCAAGTCCTCCCTGCTGAACAAGGTCGCGGGCGAGGACCGGGTCGTCGTCAACGAGCTGGCGGGCACCACCCGCGACCCGGTCGACGAGCTGATCAACCTCGGCGGCATCACCTGGAAGTTCATCGACACGGCCGGCATCCGCCGCCGCGTCCACCTCCAGGAGGGCGCGGACTACTACGCCTCGCTGCGTACGGCCGCCGCCGTCGAGAAGGCCGAGGTCGCCGTCGTCCTGATCGACTCCAGCGAGTCCATCAGCGTCCAGGACCAGCGCATCATCACCATGGCCGTGGAGGCCGGGCGCGCCATCGTCGTCGCCTTCAACAAGTGGGACACCCTCGACGAGGAGCGCCGCTACTACCTGGAGCGCGAGATCGAGACGGAGCTCGCGCAGATCGCCTGGGCCCCGCGCGTCAACGTCTCCGCCGTCACCGGCCGCCACATGGAGAAGCTGGTCCCGGCCATCGAGACCGCGCTGGAGGGCTGGGAGACCCGCGTCCCCACCGGCCGGCTCAACGCCTTCCTCGGTGAGATCGTCGCCTCCAACCCGCACCCGATCCGCGGTGGCAAGCAGCCGCGCATCCTCTTCGGCACCCAGGCGGGCACCAAGCCCCCGCGCTTCGTGCTCTTCGCCTCCGGCTTCCTGGAGCACGGCTACCGCCGCTTCGTCGAGCGCCGGCTGCGCGAGGAGTTCGGCTTCGAGGGCACCCCGATCCACATCTCCGTCCGGGTCCGCGAGAAGCGCGGCCGCAACAAGTAGCACCGGCGTACGACGAAGCCCTGGGCCGCTCCCGAGAGAGCGGCCCAGGGCTTCGTCGTCCAACCCGTGCCCGTCCGGGTCTCAGGAGTCCCGTGGCCCCGGTGGCAGCGCCGCGGGACGGGGCCGCCCCGCATGCCGCCCGACCCGCTGCCAGGAACCGAGGCTGCCGGTCGTGCGCTGGCTCTGCCCGCCGCTCCCGCTCTGGCCGCCGTGACCGCCGTGCGAGGAGGCGGCGGAGTAGCCGCTCAGCGGGGCCCGGGAGGCGAAGAGACCGGCGCCGAAGGCCGAGAAGCCGAGATTCTCCTCGCCGCTCCGGTCGCCCGGCAACGCCCGGAACGAGCGCCGGTACTCGGAGTACAGCGCGTCGTAGATCGGGGTGGGGGACAGGCCCCCCGACGGATCCTGCGCAGGACGCATGGCAGGGATCTGACTCTGATGCTGGCGGGGGAGTCGTATGAGTGCACGTAGGTGCCAACGACCTCACGGCCCGTCGGATGCGGCCCCGCCGGAGAAATCGCTGTTCGGCGGGGGTGGCCGAGCCGACCGGACATGATCAGGTCCCGGCCAGCGGCATCGAGGCGGCGACCAGGACCCCGTTGACCGCGGCCTTCTCCAGGGCGTCCCGCAGCAGATCCTCGCGCGGCTGCTGGCCGATGGTGCCGGCCGGGGCCGCGAAGACGAGGACCGTCTGCGACTTGTTGACCGCCGCCCGCCAGCCCTCGGTGACCTGGAGAGGCTGGTGGGCCTGCCACCAGGCCACCGGGTTGCCGCCGCCGGCGCTCGGCTGGAGCACGGCGTGCAGCTGTCCCACCGCAAGCAGTACGGACCAGCCCGGGAGGACCTCCGGCAGCCGGTTCATGTCGGGGGCGGGGCGGAACCCCTGCTCCAGCAGCAGCTGGAGGAACTCGTCGCCCCCGCTGCCGTCGGTGCCGGGCCGGGCGACCGGGCCGGTCGGTTCGACGACCAGGGCCGGGCGCAGATCGTCCTCGATGAGGACGAGTCCGCTGGTGATGCCGAGGACGGCCTGTTCGGGCATGAGCCCCTCCGTGTCCTTCTGCTCGCTGCCGGTGATACTGCGCACCGCGCCCTGGAGCTGGTCCTCCGCGACCCTGACGACCTGCGAGGGGATGCACGTCGCGTGGGCGAACGCGAGCACGGCGGTCTCGTCGCCGATGAACAGCACCGTGCTGGTGCGTTCCTGGTCGGAGTCGCCGGGGGTGCGGCAGGAGGTGCAGTCGTAACTGCCCGGGGTGTTGTCGCCGACGAGCAGCCGGTCGGCTTCGTCGTCGCCGATCTCGGCGCGTACGTCCTGGCTGACGTCGAGCATGCGCGGCACGGGGGCTCCTCGAACTCGGTGCGTGGGCCGGGTGGTTCCCGGCTCATGAAGAGACAACGCGGGATCCGTGGCCGGGGTCACGCACCTGAGCGGACAGAAGTGCGGCCAGGTCGACACGTCGGTACATCGACTGTTCGGCGTACGGCTCACGCGTCTCCGCCGTACGGCTTCCGCCCGTCCGGTGTACAGCTCCCGTGCCCCGCCCGGAAGTTTTTCCGGGGTGCGGGCAACCTCCCGGCATTTTCCTTCGTCAAGCTCGGAGGAAAGCAGTGGTGAACGGGTGACGGGTAGGCGCCGGTTCACCGCACCGGTGGGCCCGCGGAAGCGGACCGGCACTTTCGGACCCGCAGGAAAACGGATGGGTAGCCTCCGGAACCCGCAGGTCAACGTGTGTCCGGCGGCGGAAGACGGGATTCCGTGCGCCATCTCGCGGATGCTCCGGGATTTCCCGGCGTATTTCGGGCACTGATCCGCGGGGAAGTGACAGTCTTGACCAGGCCGGGTCGACAGGGGAAACAGCGACACCATGCATATTTCTTTTCTTCTGCACAATGCCTACGGAATCGGAGGAACGATCCGGACGACGTTCACGCTCGCCCGTACGCTCGCCGAGCAGCACGACGTCGAGATCGTGTCCGTCTTCCGGCACCGTGACGCCCCCGTCCTCGGCGCCCCCGAGGGCGTGACGCTGCGCCACCTCGTCGACCTGCGGAAGAAGAGCGCGACGTACGACGGCGACAGCGCCGAACACGCCCGGCCCGCCACCGTGTTCCCGCGCGGCGACAGCAGGCACAAGCAGTACAGCCGGCTCACCGACGCGCGGATCGCCGCCCATCTCCAGGGCATCGAGGCGGACGTCGTCGTCGGCACCCGCCCCGGACTCAACGTGCACCTCAGCCGGCAGACCCGCCGCGGACCCGTGCGCGTCGGGCAGGAGCACCTGACGCTCGACAGCCACGGCTACCGGCTGCGCCGCGAGATCGCCCACCGCTACACGCTGCTCGACGCGCTCACCACCGTCACCCGCGCCGACGCGGACGACTACCGCAGCCGGCTGAAGCTCCCGGGCGTACGGATCGAGGCCATCCCCAACGCCGTCCCCGAGCCCGCCTGCCCGCCCGCGGACGGCGACCTGAAGTGGGTCGTCGCGGCGGGCCGGCTGCACCGCGTCAAGCGCTACGACCTCCTCGTGCGGGCCTTCGCCCAGGTGTCCGCGGCCCGCCCCGACTGGCGGCTGCGCATCTACGGCGCCGGGGACGCGACCGGGAACGAACAGGCCGAGCTGCGCTCCCTCGTCGACGAACTCGGTCTGCACAACCATGTGTTCCTGATGGGCTCGGCCAACCCCATGGAGGCCGAGTGGCTCAAGGGGTCGATCGCCGCCGTCACGTCGGAGCGCGAGTCCTTCGGGATGACGATCGTCGAGGCGATGCGCGGCGGACTGCCGGTCGTTGCCACCGACTGCCCGCACGGACCGGCCGAGATCATCGAGGACGGCGTCGACGGCCGGCTGGTGCCGGTCGGCGACCCGGACGCGATCGCCGCAGCCCTGCTCCAGCTGATCGAGGACGACGGACTGCGCCACCGGATGGCCGGTGCCGCGCTGAAGGCCTCGGCCCGCTTCGACCCGGCCCGGATCGCCGAGCGGCACGAGAGCCTGTTCGCCGAACTCGTCGCGCGCGGCTCCCAGGGGCACGGGCACAGCGCCCTGCGCACCGCGCTGCACCGCACCCGGGGCAGCGTTCTCGACGGAGCCTACGCCCTGCGTTACAAGGCCGCCGATGTGCTCCGCAAGGGAAGGACCTCATGAGCTCCACCGCCGTACGGGCCGACTGCGCCGCCGATCGCGCCGGAACGATCACCTTCGACCTGACCGCCCCGGCCCCCGCCCTCGATTCCGTGCTGCTCCTGCGGCGCCGGGGCGCGGCGGGCAGGAAGCCCGGCGGCACGATACGCATACCGCTCAGCAGGCCGGCCCCCGGGCGGCTGCGGGCGGTGCTCCCGGCCTCCGCCGAACTGGCCGAGGGACGCTGGGACGCGTACGTCGAGAAGCCCGGTGACGAGCCCGCCGAGACGGTCGTCGAACCGGGGCTGCGCGACCTGCGGGCCCTCGTCGACCGCTGCCCGGACACCTCGGCCGCGACCGTCAGCGCCCGGGTCCCGTACCCGACCCTCGACGGCCGGCTCGCGGTGCGCTCCTGGGTCCGAGCCCCGCACGCCGAGGCGGGCACCGTCCTCGCCGGCCCGTCCGGCATGACGGTCAGGGGCGTGCTGTACGGCGTCGAGGCGGGGGAGGGGGCCGCGGTGGAGGCCCGGCTGCCGGGGGAGCCGGACCGGGTGCACAGCGTCCCGCTCACCGCCCCGGACCCGGACGGACCGGCCGGGTCCTTCACCTTCACCCTGCCCTACGCCCCGCCGGCCGCCGGACCGGTGCCCGAGGCGCAGCGCTGGCAGCTGTGGCTGATCCCGGCGACGGGCGCGGCCGGAATCAGGGTCTCCCGGATCCTCGACGACGTCTGGTCCCGCGACAAGTCCTTCGTCTACCCGGGCCACCCGGCGGCCCCCGGAGTACGCGCCACCCCCTGCTACACCACCGACAACGACCTCTGCCTGCGCCTGGAGCCGGTCCCCGCGGACCGCTAGCTTGCGGACCAGGGCTGTCCGCAAGCCCTGGCAGACTCGCCCCCATGTTGGAGACCTCGGCACGACTGCTGCGCCTGCTCTCCCTGCTCCAGACCCACCGCGACTGGTCCGGCGCCGATCTGGCCGACCGGCTCGGCGTCACCCCGCGCACCGTCCGGCGGGACGTCGACAAGCTGCGTGAACTGGGCTACCCGGTGAACGCCGCCCGGGGCACCGGCGGCGGCTACCAGCTCGGGGCCGGCGCCGAGCTGCCACCGCTGCTGCTGGACGACGAGGAGGCCGTCGCGGTCGCCGTCGGCCTGCGCACGGCCGCCGGACACGGTATCGAGGGCATCGGCGAGTCCTCCGTACGCGCGCTGGCCAAGCTGGAGCAGGTACTGCCGAACCGGCTGCGCCGCAGGGTGGGCGCGCTCGGTGCGTTCACCGTGCCGATGCTGCACGATCAGGACGCCTCCGTGGTCGATCCCGGCCTGCTCACCGAGCTGGCCGCGGCCTGCCGGGACGCCGAACGCCTCCGGTTCGCCTATCGGACCCACGGCGGGGAGTCCTCGCGCCGGACGGTCGAGCCGCACCGGCTGGTCTGCACCGAGCGCCGCTGGTACCTGGTGGCCTGGGATCTGGAGCGGGAGGACTGGCGCACCTTCCGGGCGGACCGGATCACCCCGGCCCCGCCCCACGGCCCCCGTTTCGTCCCGCGCCCTCCGCCCGCCGAGGACCTGGCGGCGTACGTCTCGCGGGGCGTCGCGGTCTCCGCCTACGCGGCCCGCGCCGTGATCCTGCTGAAAGCCCCGTTGGCGGAGGCCGCCCAGCGCATCTCGCCGTCCGCCGGGGTCCTGGAGACCGTGGACGCGGACACCTGCCGGCTCACCACGGGCGCCCCGGACCTCACCGTGCTGGTGATCCACGTCCTGCTGATGGGGATCGATTTCGAGGTGATCGAGCCTCCCGAGCTCACCGAGCTGATGCGGGACGCGTGGGGCCGGCTCACGCGGGCGCTCGACGGACCGTGAGCCCCGGGGCCGGGTGGGGAAACGTACGGAAAGGAAAGGACGGCTTACGGGGGAGGGAAATTCCGGTGCCCCTGCCATTCGGACGGGCTGCCGCTCCGATCGTAAAAGAAGCAGGTCACCGCATGATTCCGGAAGGCCGCCGACGCCTCACTCCTGCCGGTGGTCCGAGGGCCCGGATATCGTGCGCCGAGGCTTCCCTCCGGTCCGTTCGGGTGAATAGAACCGCGTATAAGCGTGTGGGGATCCTGTGACACAAGCGTGACCGCCTCGGCACGAGGAGATGCGGCGGAACGCCCTGACGGCCCCGCCTTCCGTCACGGTCCCGGGCCGCCTACGGTGAGGGCATGGCATCTCTACCGACCCCTCCAGCACAGCCGGACGACGACGCCGACGCGTACGTCGGCCTCGCTGCGGACACCGCCGAGCGGCAGGCCAGAAGCCGTGGCTGGGACACGGTCCGGGCCGTCCCCCCGGGCGCCTTCCTGACCATGGAGTTCCGCCACGGCCGCATCAACTTCCAGGTCGAGGACGACACCGTGACGCGTTGCTGGGTGGGCTGACCCGCTCGCCCCGCGTCCCCTCCGACACGCCGGAACATGTCGAAGGCCCCGACCGTGGTCGGGGCCTTCGACGTCTCCGCGGGCTGGTGTCAGCCGCCGGTCATCGGGCGGGCCGGGCTGCCCGCACGCGGACCCCGTTCGGTGTGCGGCGGCGGACGGCGGACCCCGGCCGGGGCCGCCGGCATGGAGCCCGGGCGCGCCGGGTGCCCGGTGTGGGCCCGCGCCCGGACGCCCGCCGCGTGCCCGGCGGGGAGGACCGGTTCGGCCGGGGCCGTCACGGCTTCGGCGGTGAGGCCGTCGGCGGCCATCGACTGCGGCAGCAGCACCGGCTGCGGTCCGGTGTCGGAGACGGGCGCCGGACGGGCCCCGCCGCGCCGCTCCCGCCACCGCTCGCGCATCGCGAAGATCCAGGCCTCGGTCCGGGCGATCAGCGGCTCGAACCACGGGAGCGCCAGCAGGATGAGCAGCCCGGCCGCCCATCCCAGCAGGACATCGCTGAGCCAGTGCGTACCGATGTAGACGGTGGTGAGGCCGACACCCAGCGAGACGGTCGCGGAGACCGCCGACAGGTAGCGCCTGGCCCGGGGCGTGGTGGCCAGATAGGCGAGGATTCCCCAGGTCACGACGGCGTTCGCGGTGTGCCCGGAGGGAAATATATCGCCGCCGGCGAACATCTCGGCCGAACCGATCTGCGTCGCGTAGTGCGGGCCGAGCCGCCCGAGCCCCAGCTTGACCGCGCCCACCGTCACATTGAGCAGCAGCAGGGACGTGCCGAGGACCAGCAGCGGCCGGAGCGTGTGCTGACGCCAGGAGCGCCAGCCCAGCCAGCAGGCGACCATCACCGCCGTGGGGCCGCGCTGGCCGAGCACGACGTAGTAGTCCAGGAAGGGGTGCAGCTCGGGCCACTGCTGGTAGGGCCGGAACAGCATGACCTTCCAGTCCAGGGCCACCAGCCAGGACGTGATCAGCACCGCCCAGACGATGGCGAGATAGAACGCCAACGTCCCGCCGAAGAGGGCGATGCGGTGACGGCTCATCCGCGGTGCATCTATCTTCGGCGGTTCCGGCTCCCGGTCCAGCCGGGCAAAGATGTCGGTACGCACCCAATCGACGTTACAGCGAGTGAGTGTGCGAGCAGGCCAATCCGGCCGCTTTGTGATGACGATGTGATGTGGACTTTGTCTCGGAACGGCGTCTTTTCCGGGCGTCGAGAAGAATCATCGTGATCTTGGCCCCAATAGCCCACGGGTTCCGTTCGTAAGCGTGTTTGATCTCTCGGAAATTGGAGCGCACCGAAATCCGCGGCAATTGATCCGGCCATTCGGGGGAGCCGCGCACCGTCCCGCCGTCCCCGCGCCGGCCGCCCGCGGCCCCGCCGCGACGGGTCCGCCGGGCCTCCGACGGGAGCCCCCCCGACCGGGCCCGGGATGGCGTACGCCACACTGTGCGGCGGACCGGGGTGTGACGTGGACCACATGTGACCACCCCGAACTCGCGTACGCTGGCGAATCACTCGCCCGTCGATGCCGGGCCCGAGGGACGCGCACCCCCACACGTCACCGTCGGTCCGCCGAGCGCGAGGACTCATCGGGAGGTACGTAGATGTCCGGGACGACCACGGCCGGAGTCCGGCTGCGCAAAGCCGCCGACGACGCCAACCGCTGGGTCGTCCTCGTCGTCCTCTGTCTCAGTCTTCTGGTCGTCGCCCTCGACGCGACCGTGCTCCATGTCGCGGTTCCGTCCCTCACCGAGGATCTGCGCCCGAGCGGTAGCGCCCTCCTGTGGATCGTCGACGCCTACCCCCTCGTCTGCGCCTCGCTGCTCATCCTCTTCGGCACGCTGGGTGACCGGATCGGCAGACGGCGCGTGCTCCTGATCGGTTACGCGCTGTTCGGCGCCGCCTCCGTGCTCGCCGCGACGGCCGACACCTCCGGCGCCCTGATAGCGGCCCGCGCCCTCCTCGGCGTCGGCGGCGCGATGATCATGCCCGCCACGCTGTCGATCCTGCGCCAGGTCTTCCCCGACCGCCGGGAGCGGGCGCTCGCCATCGGGGTGTGGACCGCGGTCGCCGCGGTCGGCGCCGCCACCGGCCCGGTCGTCGGCGGCTTCCTGGTCGAGCACTTCTGGTGGGGCTCGGTCTTCCTGATCAACATCCCGCTGATGGCGGTGATCCTGCCGCTCGGCCGCTGGCTGCTGCCCGAATCGCGCGGCGGCGACGACGGCCCGTGGGACGTGCTGGGCGCGCTGATGGCCGCGGCCGGGGTGCTCGGCCTCGTCCTGGGCGTCAAGCGCCTGGGCGGCGGGGCGGGACTCCTGGATCCGGTCGCGCTCGGCCCGCTGGCCCTCGGCCTCGCGCTCCTCATCCTCTTCGTCCGCCGGCAGAAGCGCCGCAGGCATCCGCTGATCGACGTCTCGATGTTCGCCCGCCCGGCCTTCTCCACCGCCGTCGGCTGCATCGTGCTGGCCATGCTGGCGCTGGTCGGCCTCCAGCTGATCGCCGTCCAGTACCTCCAGCTCGTGCTGGGGCTCACCCCGCTGGAGACCGGACTGCGCCTCCTGCCGCTGACCTTCGCGGCGATGGCCGCGGGCGCCACCGGCTCGTACACCCTGCGCCGCTTCGGCCCCCGGCGCATGGTCGGCTGCGGCTTCGTCCTCACCGCGTCCTCGGTCCTGGTGCTCACCGCGATGGGCCAGCACGACCGGCCCGCCCTACTGACCTGCGCCTTCGTCCTGCTCGGCTTCGGGCTGCAGACCACGCTCTTCGGGGCGTACGAGTCGATGCTCAGCGACGCCCCGCCGGAGCGGGCGGGCGGCGCTGCGGCGATCGGCGAGACCTCCTACCAGCTGGGCGCCGGTCTCGGCATCGCCCTGCTCGGCAGCGTCATGAACGCCGCCTACGCCCCCGGCCTCGCCTCCCTCGGGGAGAAGGGCGTCCCCGCCCGCGCCGGGGCCGAGGCCTCCCACTCGCTGGGCGAGGCCTACCAGGTCGCCGCGCAGCTCGGCGGCCCGTTGGGCGATCTGCTGCGCACCACGGCCCGGCACGCCTTCATCGGCGGGCTCCACATCACGCTATTCGTCAGCGCCGGGCTGCTGCTGCTCGGGGCGCTGGCCGCACTGCGGCTGCCGAAGGTCATGGAGTGCCCGCCGCAGGAGCCCTGCCGCCGGAGCGAAGCCGGGCCGGCCGGACTGCCCGAGCCGGTCGACGCGGCCGAGGCCGAGGCCGTCCGTCCGGCCGCGCGGAACCGTCCGGTCCCGCGCCCGGTGCTGCCCGCGCGCCGCGAACCGGCCGAGGCGGCGGGCTCTGGACGCGTGGCACGCTGACCCGTAACGTCAGCACGACGCCCTGACTACCACTGCTAGTTTTCGGAGGGCGGGCGTCTCCCGGTCCCTCCGAGCACCGTGCGAGCCGCCGGAGGCACCCTCATGTCCAGCACCGAGTCCGCGAAGCCGTCGAAGCTCCCGCCGTTCGACGCCGCCGACCCCCTCGGTATCGACGACCTGCTCGGCCCGGAGGACCTCGCGATCCGCGACACCGTCCGCACCTGGGCCACCGACCGCGTGCTGCCGCACATCGCCGAGTGGTACGAGAAGGGCGAGCTGCCCGGCATCCGGGAGCTGGCCCGCGAACTCGGCGCCCTGGGCGCGCTCGGCATGTCGCTGGACGGCTACGGCTGCGCCGGGGCGAGCGCCGTCCAGTACGGGCTGGCCTGCCTGGAGCTGGAGGCCGCCGACTCCGGGATCCGCTCGCTCGTCTCCGTACAGGGGTCGCTCGCCATGTACGCGATCCACCGCTTCGGCTCCGAGGAGCAGAAGCAGCGGTGGCTGCCCGGCATGGCGGCCGGCGAGATCATCGGGTGCTTCGGCCTGACCGAGCCCGACCACGGCTCGGACCCGGCCGGGATGCGGACGTACGCCAAGCGCGACGGCGAGGACTGGATCCTCACCGGCCGCAAGATGTGGATCACCAACGGCTCGGTGGCCGGGGTCGCCGTCGTCTGGGCGCAGACCGACGAGGGCGAGGACGGCCGGGGCATCCGGGGCTTCGTCGTGCCGACCGACGCCCCCGGCTTCGCCGCGCCGGAGATCCACCACAAGTGGTCGCTGCGCGCCTCGGTCACCAGTGAGCTGGTCATGGACGAGGTGCGGCTGCCGGCCGACGCGGTGCTGCCGGACGCGAAGGGGCTGCGCGGCCCGCTCAGCTGTCTGAGCCATGCACGCTACGGCATCGTCTGGGGGTCCATGGGCGCGGCGCGGGCCAGCTTCGAGGCGGCCCTCGACTACGCGCGGAGCCGGGAGCAGTTCGGCCGCCCGATCGGCGGTTTCCAGCTCACCCAGGCCAAGCTGGCGGACATGGCCCTGGAGCTGCACAAGGGCATCCTGCTCGCCCACCACCTGGGCCGCCGGATGGACGCGGGCGGGCTGCGGCCGGAGCAGGTCAGTTTCGGCAAGCTCAACAACGTGCGGGAGGCGATCGAGATCTGCCGCACCTCGCGCACCATCCTCGGGGCCAACGGAATCTCGCTGGAGTACCCGGTCATGCGGCACGCGACGAACCTGGAGTCGGTGCTCACCTACGAGGGCACCGTGGAGATGCACCAGCTGGTACTGGGCAAGGCGCTCACCGGTCTCGACGCCTTCCGGTGACGGAGGTGCGCCGTGACGCACACGCCGACCGGCGGCGTTGACCGGAACCTTCCGGCGAGCGCCCTGCTCAGCTCTGGTTGAAGAAGCCGTCGGTCTTCCGGCCGGCGGCTTCGCCCGCCACCACCTGGGTGTCGGCGGGGGAGAGCAGGAAGACCCGGGTGGCCACCCGGTCGATCGAGCCGCGCAGACCGAAGATCAGCCCGGCGGCGAAGTCCACCACGCGCTTGGCGTCGGCGGGGTCCATGGCCGTGAGGTTGACGATCACCGGGACGCCGTCCCGGAACAGCTCGCCGATGGCCCGGGCGTCCCGGAAGCTGTCCGGGGTCACCGTCGCGATCCGGCGGTCCCGCTCCTCGGCCGCCTCGGCGGCCACCTGCACCCGCGGGTCGGTGACCCAGGCCTGGTTGCCCGTACCGGTCTCCGTGCCCTCGTTGTACTCGTCGTCGTAGTACCGCTCGTCGTTGTCCTCCACGAGGCCCAGCCAGGCACTCGCCTTGCGCACCGATCCCATGGACGCCTCCTCTCACCGCGGTTCTGTGGCGTTCCGCATCTCTTTCGTATCCCTATGGTCGTCCATGATGCGGATAGCGCGCCAAGTAGATAGTCGGCTCGCAGGCGATTCGTGACGCTACTGGTGCAGAGGATGTGGCGATTCGTCAGGGTTCGTCCTGCATAAGGGGGGTTGCAAAAAGAAAATATGATGCTTCGAGCCGTACGGGTGATCCTGCCGACGGACGGGTGAACGGATGGCTGGATACGATGCACGACGCCCCGGTGCGCGAGTGTCGCGCACCGGCTGAACGGCTCCCGGGGGATCGTCGTGTTCGGAATCGTCAGGCCCTGCACCCACCGTCTCTCCGAAGGTCTCAGGGTCGAGTGGATGGCCCATCTCTGCGGTCTCTGCCTGGCTCTGAGGGCGGATCATGGGCAGTTCGCCCGTATCGTGACGAACTATGACGGCCTCATCGTCTCCGTCCTGACGGAGGCTCAGACGGGACCCGCTCCCGGCGGGCGTCGCACCGCGGGCCCCTGTCCGCTGCGCGCCATGCGCACCGCACCGGTGGCCCAGGGCGAGGGGGCCCGGCTCGCCGCCGCCGTCTCGCTCGTCCTCGCCTCGGCCAAGGTCCGCGACCACGTCGCCGACCGGGACGGGCTGTTGGCCCGCCGCCCGGTCGCCGCCGCCGCGCGCCGGGTCGCCGCCGGGTGGGACCGGGCGGGTGCCCGGACCGGGGCGGCCCTCGGCTTCGACACCGCCCTCCTGGTCGACGCGGTGGACCGGCAGACCGGCATCGAGACGCTCGCCGGGATCGGCACCCCGCTGCTGACGGTCACCGAACCCACCGAGACCGCCACCGCCGCCGCCTTCGCCCACACCGCCCACCTCGCCGGGAAGCCGCAGAACGCCGCGCCCCTCGCGGAGGCCGGCCGGCTCTTCGGGCGGCTCGCGCATCTGCTGGACGCGGTCGAGGACCGGGAGGCGGACGCCGCGTCGGGCGCCTGGAACCCGCTGACCGCCACCGGCACCCCGCTCGCCGAGGCGCGCCGGCTCTGCGACGACGCGCTGCACGGCGTACGGCTCGCGCTGCGCGAGGTGGAGTTCACCGACGGCAAGCTCGTCCACGTCCTGCTCGCCCATGAACTGCGGCGCTCGGTCGACCGGGCGTTCGGCACCTCCTCCTGCTCGCACCAGGAGGGCCGGGGGCCGCTGCCCCCGGACGGCTCCTTCGGGCCCCCGCCGGGCAATCCGTACGGGGCGCCGCCCGGCAACCCGTACGCCCCCGGCGGACCCGGCTCCCCGCCGCCTCCGCCACGGCCGCCCCGCGACCGGCGCGGGCTGATCGCCGGCTGCCTGGTCTGGGTCGGGCTCGCCTGCACCTGCCAGATGTGCTGCGGGAGCTACGAGGACCCCTGGAGCCGGGAGCAGCGGCAGGCGCCGTGCCAGAACTGCGGCGACTGCTGCGAGGCGTGCGACTGCTGCGGTCAGTGCGGCGAGGGCTGCTGCTGTTGCGGCGATTCCTGCGGCTGCGACTGCTGAGTCGGGCAGGGCTGACACCCGGTCACCTCGCCCCGGGCGGTGCGGTCTCGGTGGTCTCGATCGCGGTCCCGGCTTCCTCGGGGTGCGGTCGTAGGTGCCGTGCTCCTGGATCCGGCCGACCCGCGGCCCGGACGACGTCGTCGACGGTCGTTCCGCTCCTGCGGAAGAGCGGCGCGTTCCGCTCCGAACACACCGGACGCCCACCGCGGTCGCGCCCCGGCCGCCCGGAGCCGGTATGGAAAGGTTGGCCGCATGAGCACCGACGCACAGCAGCAGGAACAGGGCGGCGGGCCGGACGCCGCGCGGGACTGGCAGCGGTGGCACGAAGGGCGCGTCGTCGCCGTCGCCGCCCCGTACGGCCCTCTCTCCCTGACCGGAACCCACTGGCTCGCCGACTACCCGGAAGGGCGAATTCCGGCCGTCCCCGGCCACTGGCGCGAGGAGGGCGACGAGGTGGTCCTCACGGCGGCCGCCGAGGACGGCGTCGTCGTCGACGGCAAGCCCCTGACCGGCGAGGTCCGGCTCGGCGCGGACCGCGGACCCATCGACGACTCCCGGGTCGCGCGGGGGGAGCGGCGTCTGGTGGTCCTCCGTCGCGAAGGGCTGTGGGCGGTACGGGACTTCGACCCCGGCTCCCCGGCCCGGCACGCCTTCTCGACCATCGAGGCCACCCCGTACGACCCCCGCTGGACGCTGCCCGGGACCTTCCGTCCGTACGCCGACCGGACCGTACGGGTGGCCAACGCGGACGGGGTCGAGCGCGGTCTCGGGCTCGGCGGGGAGCTCGCCTTCACGGTCGACGGCCAGGAGCACACGCTCCAGGTGGCGGTCGAGCCAGACGGATCGCTGTGGGCCGTCTTCGCCGATGTGACCAGCGGGAACAGTAGCTACCGCTTCCGCTTCCTGCGGCCCGGCGCACCCGCCGAGGACGGCAGCGTCAGCGTCGACTTCAACCGCGCACTGCTGCCGCCGTGCGCCTTCGCCGATCACTTCATCTGCCCCTTCCCGCCCCCGGGCAACGCCCTCACCGTGGCGGTCGAGGCAGGGGAGCGGAACCGGATCGACGCCTGACCCGCGACAGACCTCTCCGGCCCCGGCAACCCCACGGCCCCCGGGGCCGGAGACGCGTGGGGCCCGCGTGGCCGAAAGGCATTCTTGCGCCTCCCGTCCGGACCCCTCGATACTCCGGTCAGCGATTGTCAGGGGCACGGCAATTCCGGAATCCGGACAGGCCCCCGACTGCGCCTCACGGGCCCACCACCCCACAGGAGGGCCCCCGATTCCCCTCGGAGGAACCCGACGTGAGGATCAAGCGCACCAACAACCGCTCCATCGCGGCGAGACGCGTCCGTACCACGGCCGTCCTCGCGGGGCTCGCCGCCGTCGCGGCGATGGCCATCCCCACCGCGAACGCCGAAACCCCCGGACGTTCAGCGCCAACCAGCTGACCGCGGCGAGCGACGCCGTGCTCGGCGCCGATATCGCGGGCACCGCCTGGAACATCGACCCGCAGACCAAACGCCTCGTCGTCACCGTCGACAGCACGGTCACACAGGCGGAGATCAACACGATCAAGAAGTCGGCGGGTGCCAACGCCGGCGCGCTGCGCATCGAGCGCACTCCCGGCACGTTCACCAAGCTGATCTCCGGCGGCGACGCGATCTACTCCAGCACCGGCCGCTGCTCACTGGGCTTCAACGTCCGCAGCGGCAGCACCTACTACTTCCTCACCGCCGGTCACTGCACCGACGGTGCGACCACCTGGTACGCCAACTCCGCCCGCACCACCGTGCTCGGGACGACCGCCGGGTCCAGCTTCCCGAACAACGACTACGGCATCGTGCGCTACACCAACACCACGATCCCCAAGGACGGCACGGTCGGCGGCCAGGACATCACCAGCGCCGCCAACGCCACCGTCGGCATGGCCGTCACCCGCCGCGGCTCCACCACCGGCACCCGCAGCGGTTCGGTCACCGGACTCAACGCCACCGTCAACTACGGGGGCGGCGACGTCGTCTACGGCATGATCCGCACCAACGTCTGCGCCGAGCCCGGCGACTCCGGCGGCCCGCTCTACTCCGGCACCCGGGCGATCGGTCTCACCTCCGGCGGCAGCGGCAACTGCTCCTCCGGCGGCACGACCTTCTTCCAGCCGGTCGTGGAAGCCCTGAACGCGTACGGCGTCAGCGTGTACTGACCGGCCCCACCGGATCAGGTACGGAGCAGTCCGTACATACGTGCCCCCGTCCGGAATTCCGGACGGGGGCTCCCGCTCGCCGGGGGGCTCTTGAGAGGATGTCGCCACGACGGATCGTCGTGACGGGGCGGCAGGGGGCGGGGGCGCTCCCGGGGTGCGCTCCGCTGGCATCAGGGGGTAGCAGGTCCGTGTATCGCATCGGAGTGACCGGTCACCGCTCCATCCCCGCCGAGGCGGAGGCCCATGTGCTCGCCGGAATGCGGGCCGCTCTCTGCGGACCCGACCGCCCCGGCCAGGCCCTCTCCAGTCTGGCGGTCGGAGCCGACCAGCTCTTCGCCGACCTCGCCCTCACCTGCGGCGCCGAACTGACCGCCGTGATCCCCAGCGGCGACTACGAGGCCTGCTTCGACAACGCCGCCGACCTCGCCCGCTACCGGACGCTCAAGGCCCGCGCGGCGCGGGAGGTCCGGCTCGACTTCCCGCACTCCACCGACGAGGCGTACTACGCGGCGGGCGCCTACATCGCCGACCACTGCGACCGGCTGCTCGCGGTCTGGGACGGCCTCCCCGCCCGGGGCCTCGGCGGCACGGGCGACATCGTGACGTACGCCCGCACCCTGGGCCGCCCGGTCACCGTGATCTGGCGCGACGGGGTGCGGCGCGGCTGACCGGAGCCGGGGCCGCGTCCGAGGGCTCACACGCGGTGTCGGACCAGCCAGTCGGTGTGCTCGGGCGACACGATCCGCTCGGTCTCGAACACCGCCGCCGGCCAGTGCCGCTCGGTGAGGGTGGTCTCCATGACGGCCTGCATCGACTCCAGGTCCTGCTCCACCAGCGAGTGCGCCGAGATCAGCGGATGGTGCCGGCGCATCTCGTTCCAGGCGAGACAGGCCGCCGCCGCCGCGGACAGCGCCCCCGTCAGACCGAACGACCGGCCCACCCCGAAGGTCTGGAGCACGCTCAGTGCCAGTGCCGGGAGCGTCAGCGCGACGATGGCGCCCGACCACATGAGCGCCCCGCGCCGGGAGGCCTGCTGACGCCGGCGGTACCAACGGCGCTGTTCGATGAGCCGGTCCCGTACATACGTCTCCTTGCGGACCGTGTAGGCCTTGTTCCGCAACGCGCGCATGGAATCCGTGATGAGGCCGCCGGAATCCGGCAGTTCCTCGCGCGGATCGGCCCAGCCCACCTTCCGCAGCTCCTGGAGACCGTCCTCCAGACGATTGGCGAACAGCGCCTCCGGATGCTCGGAAGCGCTGTCGAACGGGGCGCCGTGCACCGCGTAGCGCCAGCAGTTCGATTTGATGAACTCGGCTGCGGAGCGGTTGAGTTGCCAATGCGACTTTGCTTTGCGCTGGGAGGCGAGGAAGGTCGTGAAGAGCACGCCCAGATAGGCCAGCACCGCCGCGCCGTACAGCGCCCGGGCCGCGGGCCCGTCGTCGGCGTGCCAGGGCAGCGCCGCGGGCACCGTGCCGGCCACGAGCAGCGCCAGCTGCACCCGGGTCGTGTTCACGGCCTCGCGCTGGCGGGCCACGGCGACCGCGTCCGTGTGATGGAACAGCTCGGGCAGATCGTCGTTCCTGAAGACCATGGATCTCAGCGGCTCGGGCAACGCCGTCATGGTCGCCTCCGTCTGCAGTTGTCGTATGACCCGGCCGGCCGTCGCGCCTGACCCGCCCGGGCACACGAGAGTAGGCGGGAGGGCAGGACCGGGCAAGAGCGCCATGGCCCCTCGAAAGGCCGCCACGACGGGGTTCGGCCACGTCGCGCAGGGCGTGCCGGGAAGGCCGGGCCGCTGCCCGCCCGGCCCGGGGCCGGGGCGCGGACGTCGTGACCGCCGCGCGGAGGGCGGCCGCCCCGGAGCGGAGCCGGTGAACGAGTGAATTACGGACCCCGCCAGGGCGTCCCGGCGGCCCGGCGAGGCCGCGGCGGGCGCCTCGCGGTTCGCGCGGCCGCCCCCGGTCCGGGCCGGCTCCGGAGCCGGCCGCAAGCCTCCCACCTGCGAAAGCCGGCGGCGCGGAAGCCCACTCTCCCGCCCGCAGGCCCCGCCGCCCCCGCCTCGCTCACCCAAGAGGCCGAACGGAAGGCGTGATTCGACTTTCGAAACACTGGAGTGAAGGCTGTTCCGCCGGCATGTGGAGGGGCCCCGCCGGTAGTAAAGTGCGCGTGCCGGGCCGTGTGATGAGACGGAATCCGGCAGCGTTTCAATGTCCGGAAACAGACCCCCTCAGGATCCCCCTAGGACGGCCGTGAAGACCTACGGAACCACCCCCGACTTCGCCCCTGCGAAGACCCGCGCAACCCTCGCGGCGACCGACGTCCGCAGCGCCGACGCCGTCACGAAGATCAACCGCGTATGCGGTGCGACCACGGCCCGGTCCACCCGGATCTCCACGTTCAATTCCGCTCTCTGAGCAGGCGTCAGAGCTGGCTAGAATGGCGGAATGACAGGACCCCTGGTCCCTTTCCGTGAATTCGTTCTCAAGGTGCACAGCAGGTGCGATCTCGCCTGCGACCACTGCTACGTCTACGAACACGCAGATCAGAGTTGGCTGACCCGACCGAAAGTCATCTCCGACGAGGCGATTTCCTGGACGGCCCGGCGTCTGGCCGAGCATGCGACCACTCATGCGCTTCCCTCCGTCACAGTGATCCTGCACGGCGGGGAACCGCTCCTGGCAGGGCCCGCGCGACTGCGCCGGGTCTGCGAGGAGCTCGGCTCGGCCCTGAACGGCATCGCTGAGCTGGACCTCAGGATCCACACCAACGGCGTCCAGCTCAGCCCTCGTTACCTCGACCTCTTCGACGAGTTCCACGTCCGGGTCGGGATCTCGCTCGACGGCGACCGCGCCGCCAACGACCGCCACCGCCGGTACGCCGACGGACGCAGCAGCCACCCGATGGTGCTGCGCGCGGTCGACCTGCTCCGCGAGGAGCGCTACCGCCATCTGGACCTCGGCCTGCTCTGCACGGTCGACATCCACAACGACCCGGTGGCCGTGCACGACGCCCTCGCCGCGCTCGAACCCCCGCTCGTCGACTTCCTGCTGCCGCACGCCACCTGGGACGAGCCGCCGCCTCGCCCGGACGGATCGCCCACCGCGTACGCCGCATGGCTCCTGACGGTCTTCGACCGCTGGACGGAACAGGGCCGCCCGATGCCCGTCCGGATGTTCGCCTCGGTGCTCTCCAGCCTGAGCGGCGGCCCCAGCCTCACCGAGTCCCTGGGCCTCGCCCCCACCGACCTCGTCGTCATCGAGACCGACGGCACGCTGGAACAGGTCGACTCGCTCAAGAGCGCCTACGAGGGCGCCGCCGCCACCGGGTTCGACGTCTTCCGCAACACCTTCGACGAGGTCGCCGCCCACCCCGGCGTCCGGGCCCGGCAGCTCGGACTGGCCGGAGTCAGCGAGACCTGCCGCCGCTGCCCGGTCGTACGCTCGTGCGGCGGCGGGCTCTACACCCACCGCTACCGCTCCGACGACGCCTCCGGCGGAGGCTTCGACAACCCCTCCGTGTACTGCGACGACCTGGCCGCCCTGATCCGGGGCATCGAGGAACGGACCGCCGCCACCGAGTCACCCGCCGTCCGCTCGCCCGACGCCCTGCTCGCCGCCCACCAGGACCTGACCCGGACCCTGCTCGCCGTGGTCCACGACACCCTCGACGGGCGGGGCGGAGCGCTCTGGGACGACGCCTGGCGGCTCGCGGCGGCGGTCGAGGCGGACGCCTCCGGCGCCGACGCGCTCGACGCGGTCCTCGCGCACCCTTACACCCGCACCTGGCTGGTCGACGCCCTCGCGGACCTCGACGCCGGCCGAGGGCTCGCGGAACCCGCCGCCGAACGGCTCGCCGCGACCGTGGCCGCCGCCGCCGTCCGCGCCCGGCTCGACCTGCCCGTGCCCGTGGCCTACCGCGACGGAAGCCTCCACCTGCCCACCCTCGGCACCGTGGTCCTGGGCGGGCCGGGGGAGCGGGGAACGGCGGTGGTGCGGGCCACCGGCGACGGCTTCCTCGTCCGCCTGCGGGACGCCGCGCCCGGCACCGGACTGCGCATCATGCCCGACGAGCCCGAAGGCCGGCACTGGCTGCCCGTGCGCGTCCTGCGCCGGGCGCCGGCCCCCGCCCTCCTGCTGGACGACCTCGACCCCCTCCGCGACTGCTTCGAGGACCCCGCGGCCGGCCGCCTCCCCGCCGACGAGGCCGAGGCCTGGGCGGACCGGATGGCCGAGGCCTGGGCGCTGCTGGCCGACGCCGTACCGGACCAGGCCGCCGAGGCCGCCCGTACGCTCACCACGCTGACCCCGCTGCCCGCCGGGGCCGCCGCACCGGGCCACCACGGTCCCGGAGCGCTCGGCGCCGGCCCCGTGACCGGCGCGAACGAGCTGGCACTCGGTCTGCTCAGCGGATTCCGCCGGGCGAAACTGCGGGCGCTCGGTGAAGTGACGGATCTTTACGCCCTGGACGGCACCTGGGAACATCGAACGCCTTGGGGGAACGAACACGTGACGTTCTCCCGACTGCTGGCCGAGACATACGAACGGGCGGGGCTCGGGCTTTACGATCCTCGCTTCCTCACGGGTGTTCCGGAAGCACTCGAGATGATCGAAAACGCGGCGGAGGTGACGGTCGACGGAAAACAGCTGATCGCCGCTGTCCGCAAGGAGATCAGCGGAACACGGAGCGCGGCCGGAAAGAATCGCGGCAAGGGCTTCTCGCCGGCCGGTCATGGAACGAACGTCCTGGCGTCTGACCGGAAAGTGACGTTCGATTGACCGAACGGGAGGGGCTGGAACGCGGCCCGCTCCGGAATGATGAGTTCGCTTGCACTCCCTTCCTCCTTCCGGGATGCGAGTGCTCATACAGGACGGGGGTCGTGTGCACGCATCGACGCAACAGCGAGCGGTGGGCCATCGGCCGTATTTCTTTCTGAGTTACGCCCACACGCCCGGGTACGGCGCCGGCACGGACCCCGATATGTGGGTCGAACGGCTTTTCCAGGACCTCTGCGGCCATGTGATGGCCATGACCGACTTACCCGCCGGCGCGCCCGCGGGATTCATGGACCGGGAGATACGCTCCGGGGAGGGCTGGTCGGAACGGCTCGGCGACGTCCTCGCCACCTGCCGGGTCTTCGTTCCGCTGTTCTCACCGCGCTACTTCGCCAGCGAGATGTGCGGCAAGGAGTGGTACGCCTTCGAACAGCGGGCCATCCACCACCGGGCCCGCTCCAACCAGCCGGCCGAGGCCATCGTCCCCGCTCTCTGGGTGCCGGTGCCCCCGAGCCAACTGCCGGGATCCGCCGAGCGGTTGCAGTTCAACCACCGCGACTTCGGCGAACGGTACGTCAGCGACGGCCTCTACGGTCTGATCAAGCTCAGACTCTTCGCCGAGGAGTACGAACGGGCCGTCTACGAGCTGGCCAAACGCATCGTCAGCGTCGCCGACTCGGTCCGCATCGACACCGGGCGGCCCGTCGACTACCGCCTCGCCCCCAGCGCCTTCGGCTCCCCCAGCAGCGGAGTCGGCGCACCCCGGCCGATGCAGATCACCATCGCGGCGCCCACCCGCCACGATCTGCCGGAGGGCCGCAACAGCGACCACTACGGCGACCATCCCCAGGACTGGAACCCGTACTACCCCGCCTCCGCCCGGCCGCTGGCCTATGTGGCCGAGGAGCTGGTCCGCTCGCTCAACTACCAGGCCGTCATCACCTCGTTCGACGAGGACCGGCACGACGGCAAGGCCCCGCCCAGCACCCCCGAGATCCTGCTCGTCGACCGCTGGGCCCTGCGGGACGAGGACCACTGCCGCAGGCTCGCCGCCTTCGACGCGGAGAACCGGCCCTGGGTGACCATGGTCGTCCCGTGGAGCCGCGACGACCACCAGAGCAGAGCGGCGGAGACCGAGCTCACCGAGAAACTCGAAGCGGTCATGCCGGTCAAGATGGGCCAGGGACGGGCCCTCTGCCGGGCCGCCGCGAAAGGAGTGCCCACCATGGAGGCGTTCGGTCAACTCCTGCCCCAGGTGGTCGAGGTGGCCGCCCAGCAGTACCTGAAACACGCGAAGGCCTACCCGCCCGGATCCGGCGGCGGATCCGGCGAGCGGACCCGGCTCACCGGCCCCATGGGCAACACGAGCTACATACCCGACCCGCACGACCCTGCGACGGAAGCGGAGGACCTATGAGTGCCGGTCGTGACGGGCGCATCGTCACCTTCTACTCGTACAAGGGCGGCACCGGGCGCACCATGGCGCTCGCCAACGTCGCCTGGATCCTCGCGGCCAACGGCAAGCGGGTCCTGGCCGTCGACTGGGACCTGGAAGCCCCCGGACTCCACCGGTTCTTCCACCCCTTCCTCGACCCGGCCACCCTCGGCGCCACCACCGGCGTGATCGACCTGATCACCGAGTACGCCTGGGCCGCGACCAGCCCCGCCCAGCGCGCCGACGACTGGCACCGCGACTACGCCCGCATCCAGCCGCACGCCGTGTCGCTGACGCCGGAGTCGCTCGGCTGGGAGTTCCCGCAGGGCGGCACGCTCGACTTCGTCTCCGCCGGACGGCAGAACCGCGAGTACAGCGCCACCGTCTCCACCTTCGACTGGGACAACTTCTACGACCGGTTCGGCGGCGGCCACTTCTTCGACGCCCTGCGCGACGACATGAAGGCCAACTACGACTACGTCCTCATCGACAGCCGGACCGGCCTCAGCGACATCGCCGACATCTGCACCGTCCACCTCCCGGACGTGCTCGTCGACTGCTTCACCCTCAGCGACCAGTCCATCGACGGCGCGGCCTCGGTCGCCCGCCAGATCGCCGAGCGCAACACCGGCCGCCCCATCGCCCTCTACCCCGTGCCGATGCGCATCGACGAGGGCGAGAAGGAGAAGGCGGACGCCGGACGCGCGCTGGCCCGGCTCAAGTTCGACCGGCTGCCGCGCGATCTGTCCGGCGACGAACTCACCGCCTACTGGGGGGCGGTGGAGATCCCGTACCGGCCCTACTACGCCTACGAGGAGACGCTGGCCACCTTCGGCGACGAGGCCGGGCTCACCAACTCTCTGCTCTCCGCCTTCGAACGGCTCACCGCGGTCATCACCGACCGGGAGATCACCTCGATGCCCCCGGTCGGCGAAGAGGTCCGGCTGCGGATCCGCGACGCCTTCACCCGGCGCAGGCCCGCCCTGCCCGCCGATCTCCACCTCAGCTATGTGGCCGAGAACCGGATGTGGGCCGACTGGCTCGAATCGATTCTCACCCGGGCCGGCTTCCGGGTCGTTCCGCGCGACGTCTCCGCCGAACGCCCCCCGGAGGAGCCGGCCGACACCACCACCGAGAACGCCGCCCGCACCGTCGTCCTGCTCTCCAGCGCGTATCTGAAGTCCCAGCGCGCGGTCGAGCTGTGGGAACGGACCGCCGCCGAGGCCGTCGGCAGCGGCCGCCGCCGGCTGGTCCCGCTGCGGATCGGGGACGTACGCCTGACCTCCCCGTACATCGACCGCAACCCGGTCGACCTCTTCCGGCTGGACGAGGTGCACGCCACCACCGCCGTGATGCGGGCCCTGGACCGCCCGGTGCAGGTGGCCGACGGCGTCTCGCCCGGTCCCCGCTTCCCCGGCACCGTACCGAGGATCTGGAACGCGCCGCCCCGCAACCCCGGCTTCACCGGCCGCTCGCTCGTCCTGGAGCGGATGCGCGACCAGCTCGGCGGCGGCCTGGCCGTCGTCCTGCCGCAGCCGCAGACCCTGTACGGACTCGGCGGCGTCGGCAAGACCCAGGTGGCCCTGGAGTACGTGCACCGCTTCATGGCCGACTACGACCTGGTCTGGTGGATATCGTCCGAGCAGCCCGACGACGTCGTCGCCTCGCTCGCCGAACTCGCCACCCGGCTCGGCGCCCAGGGCGGCGACGACATCGCGGCCGCCTCCCAGGAGGCCGTCGACCTGCTGCGGCGGGGGGTGCCCTCCGACCGCTGGCTGCTGGTCTTCGACAACGCGGACGACCCCGAGCAGCTGCGCCGCTACTTCCCGCAGGGCGGTTCCGGCCACATCCTGGTGACCTCCCGCAACCAGAGCTGGTCCCAGCACGGGGACGCGCTGCCCGTGGACGTCTTCCTCCGCGAGGAGTCCATCGAGCACCTCCAGCGCCGGGCCCCGGGGCTCAGCGACGAGGACGCCGCCCAGGTGGCGACCGCGGTGGGCGACCTGCCGCTCGCCGTGGAGCAGGCGGCCGCCTGGATCGCGGAGACCGCCACCCCCATCGACGCCTATCTCGAACAGCTCGCCCGGCAGGCGCCCCAGGTCCTCGCGCTCAACCAGCCGGCCGGCTACCCGGAACCGGTCGCCGCGACCTGGAACATCTCCATCGCCCGGCTCAAGGAGCGCTCGCCCGCCGCCGTCCGGCTGCTCCAGCTCTGCGCCTTCTTCGCGCCCGAGCCGATCTCCGCGAACCTCCTCTACAGCAAGGAGATGATCGACGCGCTGAAGCCGTACGACTCCTCGCTCCAGGAGAAGCTGGTGCTGGGCCGGGTCATCCGGGAGATCGGCCGCTTCGCCCTGGCCAAGGTCGACCAGGTCTCCAACTCCATCCAGGTGCACCGCCTCGTCCAAGCCGTGATCAAGGCGCAGCTCAGCGAGGAGGAGCAGCGCGAGGCCCGGCACGTCGTCCACCGCATCCTCGCCGGGGCCCGCCCCGACGACGACGAGCCGATAGACAATCCGGAGACCTGGCCGCGCTTCGCCACGATCTGGCCGCACCTCGGCCCCTCCGACGCCCGCAACTGCAAGGAGCCGGAGACCCGCAGGCTGCTGATCGACCGCGTCCGCTACCTGTGGAAGCGCGGCGACATCAGGACCGCCTGGGCGCTCGGCGAGGATCTGCGCGAGCTCTGGCGCGACAAGCTGGGGGAGCGCGACCTCCAGTACCTGTACCTCCGCTTCCACCTCTCCAACATCCTCCGCACGCGCGGCCGTTACGTGGAGGCGCGAGAGCTGGACGAGGTCACCCTGGAGCGGCAGCGGGAGGTGCTGGGACCCGAGCATCCGCACACGTACATGACCACCAGCAGCCTGGCCATCGACCTCGGGCTGCTCGGGGACTACGCGCGGGCGATCGAGATGGCGACCGAGGCCCACGAGGGGTTCGGGCAGATCTTCCACGACTCCCACCCCCGGACCCTGGCCGCCGCCAACAACCTCGCCCTGAACCTGCGCAGCGTCGGCCAGTACGCGCGGGCCCGGGAGATCGACCAGGACGTCTACGACCTGCGCACCCAGGTGCTCGGACCGGACCACCCCTACAGCCTGTCCTCCGCCATGAACCTGGCGCGCGACCTGCGGGAGGTCGGCCGGTACGAGGACTCGGTGGGGCTGCTCAGCACGACGTACAACAGCTTCAAGGAGACGATGGGCCGCACCTTCCCCACCACGCTGAGCGCCGCGAAGAGCCTCGCGGTGTCGCTGCGCAGGGCGGGCCGGCTGGAGGACGCCCGCCGGCTCACGGTGGCGACCCGCGCCCGCTACCGGGCGAAGTACACCGTCGCCAACCCCGAGTCGCTGGCCTGCGACCTCAACCTGGCGGCGGACCTGTTCGCGGCGGGCGAGAGCGCCGAGGCGCTGGAGACCGCGCAGGAGGTCGTCGACCAGTACATGAAGGTGCCGGGGGAGAAGCACCCGTACACCCTGGCGGCGCAGAACAACCTCGGCGTCTACCTGACGGGCGTCGGCGAGGCGGAGGCGGCGGAGCGGGTGCTGACGCAGGTCGTCGCCGCCATGCGGGAGGCGTTCGGCCGGGAGCACCCCAACACGTTGTTCTGTGTGATGAACCTGGCGAGCGCGACGGCCGACCGCGGCGACCTGGACATCGTGCTGGAGACCGAACGGCGGCTGTCGGGGCAGTTGCGCGACGCGCTCGGGGCGCACCATCCGGAGACCCTGGCGATGACGTCGAACATGGCGGTCACGCTCGATGCGATGGGCCGGGAGGACGAGGCGGGGCAGTTGCGGTCGGAGATCGTCATGGAGCTGTCGCGCCAGCTCGGCGACGACCATCCGCTGGCCCGGATGGCCCGCACCGACGAGCGTTTCCGCCGGGAGCTGGAGCCGATGCCGGTGTGATCCACCGCGCGCCGGGAGGCTCGTCCTCCCGGCGCGCGGCGGCCGGCGTCAGTTCCCGCCGCAGTGCTCCCGCTCGTCCAGCAGCCAGTCGAGGATGCGGGGGAGCATGGGGAACGCGTCGAAGTGGGCCGCCTTCGGCTCCAGTACGGTGGTGGCGCCCGGGATCTGCCCGGCCAGCCAGCGGGAGTGGCCGACCGGGGAGAAGACGTCCTTCACTCCGTGCCAGAGAAGCACCTCGCCGGTGATCCGGGACGGATCGAACCCCCAGGGGCGGCAGAACGCGATGGCGTCGTCGATCCAGCCGTACGCCGAATGACGCAGCCCCTCGCTGAAGTTGCGCAGCAGCATGGACCGGATGCCCGCGTCGTTGACCACCAGCCGGTCGGAGTCGGTCAGCTCCCGGCGCAGATCGTCCAGCAGCCGGACCGGATCCCGCCGGATCTGCGCCGAGCGGTCGATGAAGGACCGCGCCAGGGACTCCGGGTCGTCGGCCGCCGTGGAGTACGCCAGCACGTTGGACGCGCTCATCCCCTCGAACCAGTCGAGACCGGCCGCGTCCCGGGGCGCGAGACTGACCAGGGCCGCGGTCCGGGTGACCCGTTCCGGCATCAGGGCCGCGCAGGCCAGGGCGTGCGGGGCCCCGCCGGAGCGGCCCACCACGGCGAAGCGCTCCAGCCCCAGCGCGTCGGCGATCGCGCGGACGTCCCCGACGACGTCGCTGATCCGTCGGCCCTCGTGGCGGTCGCTGCCCCCGTAGCCCGGGCGGTCGTAGGCGATGAGCTGCGTATGACGTTGGTAGAGGACCATGCCGCGGGGCGCGGGGCCGAGCCTGCTGCCCGGGGTGCCGTGCAGGAGGAAGACCGGTCTTCCCCGGGGATCGCCCATCCGCTCGACCATCAGATGCCGCCCGTCCGCCGCGCGCACCCGATCGCGCACCCGTGCCTCCCCCGCTCGGTCACCCGGTCGCCCGGCGGGCCCGGACCCGATGCGCTCCCGGTGCCTGCCGCCGTTTCGATGATGACCCATCAGGGGCGTTACGGGGACCGTTCGTCGACGACGAACTGTGAAGGTCCTGGGCGGCCGTCGGCGGAGGATTTCCGTCGCCATCCGGACGGACCGCACCATCATCCGGACCGAGGGGGCGAATATCGGACAGGACTAGTCCTCACCCTGGGGCCGTCGACGGTTGCACCGGGTGTTTGCGAAGGGAACCGACATGGCATGACCGAGGGTAAGTGAACGACCCGAGGGTGAAGCGTCGGTGTCGTGTGCACGTCCGGAAGTCGGCCTTGTGCGCGTTTCCCGGCCTCGGAATAGTGGGCGCCCCATCCTCCGTGTACGGGCACCCCACATGCTCCGTGCGCGGCCCCACAGGAGGTCGAAGTTGAAGCATCGACGCATATCCAGGAAGCGCGCGACGCTGGCCGGCTCGGCTGTCGTCGCCCTGGTCGCAGCGGGATTCACGTTCCAGTCTGCGAACGCCAGTGACGATGTGCCGCAGTTCGCGGCCAAGACCCTCAGCGCGGGCGCGGCCGGAAAGCTGGCCGACACCCTGGACCGTGATCTGGGTGCGGACGCGGCGGGCTCGTACTACGACGCCTCGGCGAAGGCCCTCGTCGTGAACGTCGTCGACGAGGCCGGCGCCGAGCAGGTCCGCCAGGCGGGCGCCAAGGCCAGAATCGTGGAGAACTCCCTCGCCGAGCTGAAGTCGGCCCGGCAGACCCTCACCGACAGGGCGACGATCCCGGGCACCTCCTGGGCGGTCGACCCGGTGACCAACAAGGTGAAGGTCACCGCCGACAGCACGGTCGACGGCGCGGCTTGGGAGAAGCTCTCGGCCGTGGTCGACGGTCTCGGCGGCAAGGCCGAACTCTCCAAGACCAAGGGGGAGTTCAAGCCGCTGATCGCGGGCGGCGACGCGATCTTCGGCTCCGGCTCCCGCTGCTCGCTCGGCTTCAACGTGGTCAAGGACGGCGAGCCGTACTTCCTGACCGCCGGCCACTGCACCGAGTCGGTCACCAGCTGGTCGGACTCCCAGGGCGGCGCGGAGATCGGGGCGAACGAGGGCTCCAGCTTCCCGGAGAACGACTACGGCCTGGTCAAGTACACCTCGGACATCGAGCACCCGAGCGAGGTGAACCTCTACGACGGCTCCACCCAGGCGATCACCCGGGCGGGCGACGCGACGGTCGGCCAGGCGGTCACCCGCAGCGGCTCCACCACCCAGGTGCACGACGGCGAGGTCACCGGCCTCGACGCCACGGTCAACTACGGCAACGGCGACATCGTCAACGGCCTCATCGAGACGACGGTCTGCGCCGAGCCGGGCGACAGCGGCGGCGCCCTCTTCGCGGGCGACACCGCGCTCGGTCTGACCTCGGGCGGCAGCGGCGACTGCTCCTCGGGCGGTACGACCTTCTTCCAGCCGGTCCCGGAGGCGCTGGCCGCCTACGGCGCCGAGATCGGCTGACGCACCACCGTACGACGGCAGTGAGGAAGGGGCCCCGGTACTACGCCGGGGCCCCTTCCCGTATGTCCTGACGCGGTCGGGTTCAGGCGGCCTGCGGCAGATTGCGCGTGCCCGCGTCCGCCGGGGAGACGCCGAAGATCTTCACGGCCTGGTAGTAGGTCCAGGCGGTGCTGTTGCACGAGGTCTTCGTCGCGCCCGAGTAGCGGGCGCACACGCGCTTGAGGTCCTCGTAGAAGGCGGAGTCGATCCGGGCCTTGTTGGCGGAGAACGTGCCTGCGGCCTTGTAGTTCCGGTACCCGAAGTCGTGGCGGGCGCAGGAGTTCTGGAAGGGGAAGCCGAAGGGGTTGTCGGGGAGGTGCTGCAGTAGTCCGTCGACCAGTTGAAGCCGTACGCCGCCCAGGCGCCCTGGTTGTTGCGGGCCGCGTTCCAGGCGTTGTAGCTGGTGGCGCTCGTCTGGGTCCAGGAGCTGAGCACCTGGGGCTTGTCGGCGGGGGCGGCCGATGCGGAACCGGCGGTGCCCAGGGCGAGGGGGAGTGACAGGGCGACAGCGGCGAGCGGAACCGTGAAGCGACGACGCATGGACGACCTCCGTGGGGGTGAATGGAGTTGCTCCTGAGGTGCTCCTCGTCGGGTGGTGCGAGGAGCAGGAACAGAATGTCGTCATGGACCCGTCATGCCTAGGTGTTCGGCCCGCAGAACATCAAGATAGGGGTGGGGTGGGAGGGTGCGTCGATCCGGCGGCCCGGGCGGGGTCGGAAGCGGCCGGGGATCCCCACTACGTGATCCGGGTCGGGGCCGTGCCAGTTTTTACCGACGCGTAACTTCCCTCGTCCGCTTACTCGTGCGTAATTTGGCATGAGCACGTACAGCTTGTGGTCCGGGCCACAGGGCGCACCGCCATCGCACCTCCCTTGAGCCGCAAGGAGACCACACGATGCTGCCCTGGATCCGTGCTGCGCGCGTTCCCCGCACGCGCAGCCTGCTCGCCGCCCTGCTTCTCGCCCTCACCGTTCTCGTCGCCCCCACGGCGACCGCGAGCGCGGCCCCGGCCGCCGAAGCGGCCACCTCGCGAGGCTGGAACGACTACTCCTGCAAGCCCTCCGCCGCCCATCCCCGGCCCGTCGTCCTGGTCCACGGAACCTTCGGGAACTCGATCGACAACTGGCTGGTCCTCGCCCCCTACTTGGTCAACCGGGGCTACTGCGTCTTCTCCCTCGACTACGGCCAGCTCCCCGGCGTGCCGTTCTTCCACGGTCTCGGGCCCATCGACAAGTCCGCCGAACAACTCGACGTGTTCGTCGACAAGGTGCTCGACGCCACCGGAGCCCCGAAGGCCGACCTCGTCGGCCACTCCCAGGGCGGCATGATGCCCAACTACTACCTGAAGTTCCTCGGCGGCGCTGCCAAGGTCAACGCCCTCGTCGGCATCGCACCGGACAACCACGGCACCACGCTGCTCGGCCTCACCAAACTGCTGCCGTTCTTCCCCGGCGTGGAGAAGTTCATCAGCGACAAGACCCCCGGGCTCGCCGACCAGATCGCGGGATCGCCCTTCATCACCAAGCTCACGGCGGGCGGCGACACCGTACCCGGTGTCCGCTACACCGTCATCGCGACCACGTACGACCAGGTCGTGACCCCGTACCGCACGCAGTACCTGGACGGGCCGAACGTACGCAACGTGCTGCTCCAGGACCTGTGCCCGCTCGACCTCTCCGAGCACGTCGCGATCGGGACCATCGACCGCATCGCCTTCCACGAGGTGGCCAACGCCCTCGATCCGACCCGCGCCACTCCGACCACCTGCGCCTCGGTCATCGGCTGACCCACCGCACGACAACGGGCCGGGGTCCGACGTCCGAGGGTACGGACGGCGGACCCCGGCCCGTCATGTCCTGCCGCGCCCGACGTCCCGGAGGGACGCGGCAGGGGTACGGAGAGGGGCGCCGCGGTCAGCGGCTGTGGCGCCCCGTCGCGGCGGCGGCCCGGCGGCGCTGCGAGGCGAACAGCACGGCCGCACCGGCGGCGAGCACCCCGGCGCCCCCGATCGCCAGGTAGGTACTGCTGCTGGAGCCACCGGTCTCGGCCAGCACCTCGTCCTCGCTCGCGGCGTTGACCTCGGGGGCATTGCCCTCGGCCTCCTTCTCCGGAGAGGCCGGAGCGGCGGCGGTCACCTTCGCCCCGGTGTTCGCGTCGTCGTCACCGTGGCCGTTGTGCTCGACGGAGGACTTCGCGGCGCCCTCGGTGATGGCCTCCTCGGACGGAGCGGAGGGAGCCGGCGCCGGAGCCCCGGCACCGGCGTCACCGCCGGAACCCTGCTCCCCCTTCCCCTCTTCCTTCTCCGCCGAACCCCCGCCCGCCGAACCCCCGCCGAACGTCACGTCGGAGCAGGCGTAGAACGCCTCGGGAGAGTCGGAACGCTGCCAGATCGTGTAGACGAGCTGCCGCCCGGAGCGCTCGGGAATCGTCCCGTCGAAGACGTACGAACCGTTCTCCAGCACCGGGTCGGTGACCTCGGCGAAGGGCTTCGCCTCCAGGTCCGACCAGGCCAGCGGCTTCGTGGCGTCATAGCCGGGCTTCGTCATGTACAGCTCGAACGAGCCCTTGTGCGGGGCCGTCGCCCGGAACCGGAAGGTGTGCTTGCCCGCCGACAACGCGGTGGCCGGCCAGTCGGCGCGCGGCAGGTCCAGGCCCTTGAACGTGTCGTTGGCCGCGCTGCAGAGCTTGCCGTCCGGGATCAGATCACGGTGCTTGCCCGCCGCGTTGGCGATGTTCACCCCGTTCCAGTCGTACAGCGCCTGCGTACCCCCCGCCGCGACCGCCGCCTTGCACGCCGCCGACTTCGGACTCTCCGGCCCCTCCGCGAAGCACGCCGACACCCGGCTCACCGGGTCGGTCAGCGAACCGTGCGCGACGGCCGGCGTGGCGGTCAGCCCGGCCAGCGCGAGCGGTGCGAGTCCGAGAGCGAGGACTCCGGCGGCCTTGCGACGAGCGGTCATGGATGGATCTCCTTCGATACGGCACTGCTGTCGGGGGTGGCGATCAGCAAGCTAGCCGCTCGGAAGGGCGAAAACCCCTGTTGGGAGGGGGTGATGGCGATCCTTATGGTGCGTTTAAGGAGCGGTTAGGCGTGGGCTCAGGAACCGGGCCGGGCTCCGTGCCGGGGCGCCTCGGGCGGGTGCGCCAGCGGCGGGGCCCCGTGGCTCCTCACCCCTTCCACCGGTACCGCCGCTCCGGCCGCCCCGTCCCGCCGTACCGCAAGGTCACCTCCGCGCGGCCCGTTCCGGCGAACCACTCCAGGTAGCGGCGCGCGCTCACCCGGGACAGCGATCCCGCCTCCGCGCACTCCGAGGCCGACAGGCCCCGGGTGGTTGCGCAGGGTGCGTTCCACGAGGTCGGCCGTGGGGGCGGCCAGGCCCTTCGGCAGCTCGCGGGAGCCGGGCGGGCGGGTGCCGAAGATCTGGTCGACGTCCTCCTGGCGGGCCTCTCCCAGCTCGTCCAGGCGGGTGCGCAGGGCGGCGACATGGCGCAACTGCTCCTGGAGGGCGGAGCGGTTGAATGGCTTGATCAGGTAATGGAGGGCTCCGGCCCGCAGCGCCGCCCGGATCACCCCCGCGTCCTTGGCCGCCGTGATGAACAGGGCGTCCGTGCTGGGGCGCGACGCGTCCCGCTCCTCCGCCGTGCGCAGGGCGCGCAGCACGTCGATCCCGTCCATGTCGGGCAGGTAGATGTCGAGCAGCACCAGATCGGGGTGCAGCCGCTCGGCGGCCCGCAGGGCATCGGCGCCGTTGTGCGCCACCCCCACCACCGTAAAACCGTCCATCGCGGACACATAGCGGCCGTGCAGTTTCGCGACCATGAAGTCGTCGTCCACCACCAGCACCGTTGTCACGCCGCCACGCTAGGCCGCGACCTCAATGACCACAACGTCCGTTGATACCGGAAGAGAGACAGCTTCTTAACGCGCAGGCAACATGTGGGCCACTTCACAGCGAAAGGCGGAACCTGTGCGACTGCGCACTCTCCTCGCCCTGTTCGGGGCCGCATTGCTCGTGGTGGTGGGGCCACCCCTGCTCTCCACCGATGGCGGCTCCGACACCGGCACTCAGATTCCCGGGCTCCGCTTCATGGTCCCCAACACCCCCGGCGGCGGTTACGACATCACCGCCCGCACCATGGCCAAGAACGCCGAGGACGCCGGACTCACCCACAACATCGAGGTGTTCAACCTGCCGGGCGCCGGCGGAACGGTCGGCCTGACCCGGCTCGTCGGTGAACACGGCAACGGCAAGCTCGCCCTCTCCATGGGCCTCGGCGTCGTCGGGGCCGTCCACACCAACAAGTCTCCGAGCACCCTCGCCGACACCACCCCGATCGCCCGGCTCACCGAGGAGCCCGGCATCGTGGTGGTGGCCGAGAACTCGCCCCACCGCACCATCGCCGACCTCCTCGCCGCCTGGAAGAGGGACCCGGCCCGCGTCCCGGTCGGCGGAGGTTCCTCGCCCGGCGGCCCGGACCACCTCGCCCCGATGCTCATGGCGCAGGCCGCCGGAATCGCCCCGAAGACGGTCAACTACGTGCCGTTCGACGGCGGCGGCGAGCTCCTCGCCTCCATCCTCGGCGACAAGGTCGGCTTCGGGGTCTCCGGCCTCGGCGAGTACCGCGACCAGATCGAGGCGGGCGAGCTGCGGCTGCTCGCGGTGACCGGACCCGAGCGGGTGCCGGGCTTCGACGCCCCCACCCTGCGCGAAGCCGGACTCGACACCGAGTTCACCAACTGGCGCGGCATCGTCGCCCCGCCCGGCCTCTCGGACGCCGAACGCGACAAGCTCACCGGCCTCATCCGCGAGCTCCACGCCTCGAAGGAGTGGAAGGAGTCGATGAAGAAGAACGGCTGGGACGACGCCTTCCTCGCCGGTGAACCCTTCGGCGCCTTCCTCGACGAGCAGGACCGGCGCGTCGCCACCGTCCTCAAGGAGCTGGGACTGTGACCACCGAATCGACAGAACCCGCCGGGTCCACCGGACCCGCCGGACCGGCCGGGACCGCCGGACCGGCCGGGACCGCCGAATCCGCCACAGCCGGCGGCGGTGCCCGCGCCTGGCTGCGCGAACGCTCCGAACTCGGCGTCTGCGTCCTGCTGTTCGCGCTCGGCGTGCTCGTGCTCACCGACGCCCTCACCATGGACGTCGACATCGCCCAGCGCGGCCCCATCGGCCCCCGCACCGTCCCCTTCGTCGTCGGCGCCGGGCTCCTGCTGGTCGGGGCCCTGCTCGCCGTCGACGTCCTGCGCGGCGGACGCGGCGAGGCCGAGAGCGGCGAGGACGTCGACCTCGACGAACCCGCCGACTGGCGCACCGTCCTCCTGCTCACCGGAGTCTTCCTCGCCACCGCCGTCCTGATCGGCCCGCTCGGCTTCCCGATCGCCGGGGCGCTCCTCTTCTGGGGGGCCGCCTACGCGCTGGGCAGCCGCCACCACGACCGCGATCCGCTCATCGCCGCCGGGCTCTCCCTCTTCACCTACTTCGTCTTCGACAACCTGCTCGGTGTCCCCCTTCCGGGCGGCCCGCTGATGGGGGTGCTCTGACCGATGGATTCCCTCAACTCCCTCATCGACGGCTTCGGTACCGCGCTCACTCCGATGAACCTGCTGTGGGCCGCGACAGGCGTCCTGCTCGGCACGGCGATCGGTGTGCTTCCCGGCATCGGCCCCGCGATGGCCGTGGCGCTGCTGCTCCCGGTGACGTACGGACTCGACCCGACCGGCGCGTTCATCATGTTCGCGGGCATCTACTACGGGGCGATGTTCGGCGGCTCCACCACCTCGATCCTCCTCAACACCCCCGGTGAGAGCGCCGCCGTGGTCGCCGCGATCGAGGGCAACCCGATGGCCAAGGGCGGACGCGGCGCCCAGGCGCTCGCCGCCGCCGCGATCGGTCACTTCGCGGGCGGCATGATCGGCACGATCCTGCTGGTCGTCCTCGCCCCGACCGTCGCGTCGCTCGCCATCGGCATCGGCGCACCCGACTACTTCGCCATCATGGTGCTGGCCTTCATCGCCGTCACCTCCGTCCTCGGCGCCTCCCGCATCCGCGGCATCGCCTCGCTCCTCATCGGCCTCACCATCGGTCTGGTCGGCCTCGACCAGATGACCGGCCAGCAGCGCCTGACCTTCGGCTCGCTCCAACTCGCCGACGGCGTCGACGTGGTGATCGTCGCGGTCGGGCTCTTCGCCATCGGCGAGGCCCTCTGGGTCGCCGCCCACCTGCGCCGCTCCACCGGAAAGCCGATCCCCGTCGGCCGGCCCTGGCTCGGCCGGGCCGATCTGAAGCGCACCTGGAAACCCTGGTTGCGCGGGCCCGTCATCGGCTTCCCGTTCGGGGCGATCCCGGCGGGCGGCGCGGAGATACCCACCTTCCTCAGTTACGTCACCGAGAAGCGGCTCTCCAAGCACCGCGACCAGTTCGGCAAGGGCGCCATCGAAGGCGTCGCCGGACCCGAGGCCGCGGCCTCCGCCTCCGCCGCCGGGACCCTCGTCTCGATGCTCACCCTCGGACTGCCCACCACCGCCGTCGCCGCCGTGATGCTGGCCGCCTTCCAGCAGTACGGAATCCAGCCCGGCCCGCTTCTCTTCGAGCGTGAACCGGAGCTGGTCTGGGGGCTCATCGCCTCGCTCTTCGTCGGCATGGTGCTGCTGCTCGCGCTCAACCTGCCGCTCGCGCCCGTCTGGGCGAAGCTCCTGCGCATCCCGCGTCCCTATCTGTACGCCGGCATCCTCTTCTTCGCCGCCGTCGGCGCGTACGCGGTCGGCGGCGAGTCCCTCGACCTGGTGATCCTCCTGGTCATCGGGCTGATCGGGTTCGGGATGCGGCGGTACGGGCTGCCGGTGCTGCCCGCCGTCATCGGCGTGATCCTCGGCCCGGCCGCCGAACAGCAGTTGCGCCGCGCCCTCCAGATCAGCGACGGCAGCGTGACCGGCCTGGTCAACACCCCGTTCTCCGTCACGGTCTACGCGATCGTGGTGCTGATCGTGGCGTGGCCGCTGATCGGGCGGCTGATCGTACGGCTGCGCGGTGGCCGGAAAAGGGCAGAGAAGTCCCGCACTGTCAGTGGCGGCTGAGAGCATCGGAGCCATGACCACGATCGACTGGGACGCGGCGGCCGGCTCCTTCGACGAGGAGCCCGATCACGGGCTTCTCGACCCCGCGGTGCGCGACGCCTGGGCCGGGCGGCTGGAGAGCTGGCTGCCCGTCACCCGCGGTGACGTGCTGGACCTGGGGTGCGGCACCGGCAGCCTCTCCCTGCTCGCCGCGGGCCAGGGCCACCGCGTCACCGCCGTCGACCGCTCGCCCCGCATGGCCGAGCTGGCCCGGACCAAGCTCGCCGGGACCGGTGCGGAGGTCCTCGTCGGGGACGCCGCCCGGCCCCCGGTCGGGGAGCGGGCGTTCGACGTGGTCGTGGCCCGGCATGTCGTCTGGCTGCTGCCCGACCCCGCAGCGGCTCTGGAGCACTGGTTCGGCCTGCTGAAGCCGGGCGGCCGGCTCGTCCTGGTCGAAGGGGTGTGGAACGGCACGGGCCTGTCCGCCAACGCGCTCACCGCCCTGCTCTCCGCGCACACCGAGCGCATCCACCACGAGGACCTGACGTCCGACAGCCGGCTCTGGGGCAAGAAGGTCGACGACGAGCGCTATGCGCTCATCGCCCGCGCGATGCCGCCCCACCGGCACACCGAGGTCGTCGACGTCCATCTGATCCTGCGCCGGGGCCCGGACGTCCTGCTGGCCCGCCGCTCCAACACGGGCTATGCGGACGGCCTGCTCCATCTGCCCTCCGGCCACGCGGAGGACGGCGAGGACGTCCGCGAGGCGATGATCAGGGAGGCCGCCGAGGAGACCGGCCTCGATCTGGACCCCGACGAACTGCGGGTGGCCCTGGTGATGCAGCACCGGGGCCCCGGCGGCGGGGCGCGCATGGGCTGGTTCTTCGTCGCCGAGTACGACCCTGAGCGCCCGCCGCGCAACGCGGAGCCGGACAAGTGCTCCGAGCTGGACTGGTTCCCGCTGGCCGCGCTGCCGGACGACATGGTGGCGTACTGCCGTGCGGGCCTGGACGGTTACCGCTCGGGCGAGCACTTCATGATCCACTGGCATCGGGACGGGGAGCCGATCGCGTACGTCCCGGGCGGTGCCGGGCGGGGCCTCCCGCTGCCCGCCGCCGGGGAGACCACCGGCCGGGTCCACCACATCGAGCTGTGGGTCGCGGACCTGGCGGCGGCGGAGCGCAGTTGGGGCTGGCTCCTGGGCCGCCTCGGCCATGTCCCGTACCAGCACTGGGCCCACGGCCGCAGCTGGCGGCGCGGCGACGCCTACATCGTCCTGGAGCAGTCCCCGGACCTGGTCGCGGGTGATCACGACCGCCGCCGCCCCGGGCTCAACCACCTGGCGTTCCACGTCGCGGACCGGGCCGCCCTGGACGCCCTGACGGCCGAGGCCCCGGCGTACGGCTGGCGCCTGCTGTTCCCCGACCGCCATCCGCACGCGGGCGGCGACGGCCACCACGCCGCCTATCTGGAGGACCCGGCGGGGTACGAGGTGGAGCTGGTCGCCGCGTCGCGACCGCGCCCGTGAGCCGCCACGCGGTTCCTCCAGCCCGGCCCCGGTGCCTGACGGTGTCGGGCTTGTTCGGCGATGGTGCCGTGGTGCCGGCGGGGCCGCCGTCCTTCCGGTGCGCAGCCCGTGATGGACTGGCGTGCGTCTACCGAGGTCAGGGGGAGAAATGCCAGCCGACGAATCCGCACCGCCGGTGCCCGCCCCAACAGATGCCGCACCGGATCAGGCCCGGCGGGACGCCCGACGGATGGAAGCCTGGTCGATCGCGTGGATGCTCCTGGCTCTGGCGGCCTGGGCGTGGTTCGCGTTCCTGATGCTCTCCGACTACGGCCCCGAGTTCGGAAGCGGCGGCCCGATGTGCCGGGGCCCGTTGGTCGGCCCGCCCTCCGAAGACGTCCTCTGCCGCAGCGAACTGCGGCAGTGGCCCGCGCTGGTGGGCATCCTCGCGCTGGCAACCCTGGCGGCCGTCATCGCGGCGGCGACCACGGTGTACGCCAGGATGCTTTCCCGGCTGGCCCGCCGTGACGTGCCCGCCGCGCGGCCGCAGGGCTGAGGCCCCAAGGGGTCGCCAGCTTCAGGGCCACCCTGAGCCGCCCGGCGGTTCGCACGAGCCCTTGCCCCGACGCCTGCCGGGCCGGTCAGGTCAGGAGAGGAGCCAGGCCCTCGAACCTCGCCAGGCGTTCCAGCTCGTCCAGGGCCGAGGCCGCCGCGCCGGCCGCCGCCGGGTCGCGCTCCGCCAGGCCGCTCGCCTCGAACTCGTCCTCGTCCAGCCTCAGGACCGTCGAGCCGTCGGCCGAGACCCACAGATCCAGGTCCAGGTCCTCGACCGTCAGCACCCCGTCCGCGAGCACGGCGGGACGGGTGATGTCGCAGTACCAGCCCTTGAGCCCGCCGTCGCCCGTGCGGACCTCCTTCACCGCGAACCACCGGTCCCGCCAGTAGTGCTCGGTGAACACGTCGCCCGGCTCGAACCGGACGAAGCCGAAGTCCCGCACCCCGGGCGCGGCCCACGGCGCGCGGACGGTGACGCGGACGCCGTCGTCCCGGGCCAGCTCGGCCGGGTAGCGGATCTTGGTGCGGCCCGCCTTGGTCAGGGCGACGACCAGCTCCTCCGGGCCGCCCGCGCGGGGTTCAGAGGGTACGGACATGGCGGACCTCCGTCGCGCAGACCTGGTAGCCGAACCACTGGTTGACGGCCAGCATCGGGCCGTTGCCGGTGTCGTTGGAGGTGTAGGCGTCCGTGTAGCCGGCCGCCCGCGCCCGGTGCAGCGAGTCGTTCTTCGCCAGCTTCGCCAGGCCCCGTCCCCGGAACTCCCGCAGGGTGCCGGTCATGGCGCTCAGATACGTCCGTTCGCCGTCGGTGGTGGCCGCGCTGAACGCCGCCACCTTCCCGCCCACCAGCGCCACCGACGTGAGCCCCTGGTCGAAGGCCGGGTGCCGCCAGACGTTCGTCAGCCAGTCCTCGTAGTCGTCCAGCTCCGAGGTGATGTCGCCCGGTTCGTCCGCCGTCACCTCGGAGTCCGCCTCGAACAGCGCCCGGGGATCGTCGGCGAAGTCCGCCCCGGTCCGCAGCTCGACACCCGGCGGCAGCTCCTGACGCGGCGGCAGGGTGCCGCCCGCGAGGTCCAGCCGCTGGAAGTGGGCCGAGCGCTTGGGCTCGTAACCCCGCTTACGGGCGAACTCCAGGCTTTCCGGGTTGTCCAGCACCCATGCGTACAGCACGGTGGCCCCGACCCCGGCCAGATGTTCCTCGGCCGTGCGCAGCAGCAGCGAGCCCGCGCCCCGGTTGGTGCGGCCGGGGAGCGTCTGCGGGGTGAAGAAGCCCTGCCCCGGCTCGGGGCTCTCGTGGGCGATGCCCGCCTGGGCCGTGGCGATGATCTCGCCGTCCTCCTCGGCGACCAGCAGCCGGTAGTGCTTGTCCGGATGGGCGTGCGTCAGGTCGTGGACGATCTGCTCGGGGGTGGCCACCATCCACGGCACCGAGGCCCGGCGGGCCCGGGTCCACGCCTCCGCGTCGGACGGGCGGAAATCACGCACGATCACAGTCATGCGGTGGACCGTATGCGCAGCCGCACCCCGAACGCCTCCCCTTTTTCCGCCGGTGGGGGACAATCGCCCCGTGACTGAGAAGATCGTCCTCGACCCGGACTCCGGCATTGCCCCGTACGAGCAACTGCGCACGCAGCTCTCCGAACTGGCCCGTTCCGGCGCGCTGCCCGTCGGCCACCGGCTCCCGACCGTACGCGGCTTCGCCGAGGAGCTGGGCCTCGCCGCCAACACCGTTGCCAAGGCCTACCGGGCTCTGGAGGCGGACGGGGTGATCGAGACCCGGGGGCGGCACGGAACCTTCGTCGCGGCCGCCGGGGGAGCGGCCGAACAGCGGGCCGCGACCGCCGCGCAGCAGTACGCGGAGACCGCCGAGCGGCTCGGCCTCACCCGGCAGCAGGCCCTGTCGCTGGCCAAGGACGCGGTGCGGGCGGCGTACGGGGACTGACCCGCGGCCGTACCCCGAAGGGCGCGGCCTCAGAGGTACAGCCCCGCGTCCGCCCCCGTGTCCTGCTGCGGCACCGACGCGGGGCCGATGCCCCGGCGCAGCGCGTACAGCTCGGCCAGGGAGTTGCCCTCCCGGCCCACCCCCTCGTCCGTGCCCAGCCAGGCCACCGACTCCTGACGGGTCAGCGGGCCGACCTCGATCCTGGCCAGACAGCGGCCGGGCCGGACGACGGCCGGGTGCAGCCGTTCCAGGTCCTCGTTGGTGGTGACCCCCACCAGCACGTTGCGGCCCTGGCCCAGCAGACCGTCCGTCAGGTTCAGCAGCCGGGACAGGGCCTGGCCCGCCGTGTGCTTGGCCTCGCCGCGGATCAGCTCGTCGCAGTCCTCCAGGAGGAGCAGCCGCCACCGGCCCTTCTCCGTGCCGTCGTCCTCGCCGATCGCGATGTCCATCAGGTAGCCGACGTCGCTGAAGAGCCGCTCGGGGTCCAGCACGCAGTCGACCTGGCACCAGTCGCGCCAGGAGCGGGCCAGGGTGCGCAGCGCGGACGTCTTGCCGGTGCCGGGCGGTCCGTGCAGCAGGAGCAGCCGGCCCGCGATGTCGTCCGGCGTCACCTTCATCAGCCGGCCCACGGCGTCGGCCACCGGTGCGGTGTAGTTGGGGCGGACCTCGTCCCAGGTCCCGGCGGTGATCCGGCGGGTGGTGCGGTGCGGGCCGCGGGTCGGCGAGACGTACCAGAAGCCCATGGTCACGTTGTCGGGCTGGGGTTCCGGCTCGTCCCGCGCCCCGTCCGTGGCCTGGCCGAGGACCTTCTCCGCCAGCTCCGCGCTGGTCGCGGTCACGGTGACGTCCGCGCCCCGGTTCCACCGGGAGGCCAGCAGGGTCCACCCCTCGCCCTCCGCCAGCGTCGAGCCGCGGTTGTCGTCGCGGGTGGTCCGCAACACCCGGGCGTCCGGCGGCAGCAGCGTCGCCCCGGCCTTGATCCGGTCGAGGGAGGAGCTGTGGGAGTAGGGCTGCTCGCCCGTCGCGAAGCGGCCGAGGAAGAGCGCGTCGACGACGTCGGACGGGGAATCGCTGTCGTCGAGGGTGAGCCGGATCGGCAGAGCGGATTCGGGGGAGTCGGGCATGGCGCTCATGATCCGGCACAGGGGCACCCCGCGCACCCGGTTTCCCGGCGTGTGCCGGGCGCGTGAGCAGCGGCAGCCGACGGAGCGACAGCAGAGTGCCGATGAGCGCCCGTTGAACCGCCGGGGGCGGACGGAAGCACTCCACCCCTATTTTTGGCATGGACACTTCCGGTCGGGCGAGGGTGCTGCTACTACGGAGTAGGCAGATATCCCCTGCTCAAGGAGGTTCCATGAAAATGTCCAGACTCGTGGCGTTCTCGTCCTCTCTCCTGCTCGGCGCCGCCCTCGCCCTGACCGGTGCGGGGGTCGCGAACGCCGACTCGTCCGCCGCGGCCGTCGACTATGTCGCCCTCGGCGATTCCTACTCCTCCGGCGTCGGAGCCGGCAGCTACGACGGCTCCAGCTGCAAGCGCAGCAGCCGCGCCTACCCCGCGCTCTGGGCCGCCGCCAACTCCCCCTCGTCCTTCGACTTCGCCGCCTGCTCCGGTGCCAGGACCAACGACGTCACGGGCAGTCAGCTCGGCAAGCTGAACGCCTCGACCGACCTCGTCTCGATCTCGATCGGCGGCAATGACGCGGGCTTCGCCGACGTCATGACGACCTGTGTCCTCCAGTCCGAGGCCACCTGTCTCAACCGGATCGCCACCGCCCGCGCCTACGTCGACTCCACCCTCCCGGGCAGGCTCGACTCCGTGTACTCGGCCATTCGTTCCAAGGCCCCCTCCGCGCGGGTCGTCGTCCTCGGCTACCCCCGCTTCTACCAGCTCGGCGGCAGCTGCATCGCCGGCCTCAGCGAGAAGGAGCGCACCGCCATCAACGGGGCGTCCGACCACCTCAACACGGCCACCGCCAAGCGGGCGGCGGACCACGGCTTCACCTTCGGGGACGTCAGGACGACCTTCACCGGGCACGAGATCTGCTCCGGCAACTCCTGGCTGCACAGCGTGAACTGGCTCAATATCGGCGAGTCCTACCACCCCACCGCCGCCGGACAGTCGGGAGGGTACCTCCCGGTCTTCAAGTCCGCTCTCTGACCGGCGCGTTCCTCTGCCGGCAGCCTCGTGCGGAAGTCACGGAAGTTGCTGGAGCCGCGAAAGTCGCGGGAGTCCTCGGCGGTCGAGGTCTCCCGCTTCTGGGTGAACGGCGGGCGACCTCAGGGGCAAACCTGTCGAACTGCCCCAAGTCGCCCTGGAATCGCGCGGATTCGGTAACGGCCCGTCAACCTCCGTATATGTGTGCGCAATCGTGTGGCCGGGATACACGGGTGTCACCCCGGGACGATAGGGTTAACCTGCCCGGACCGGGTGCCCTCGTACGGGTGGGGAGTGACATGGAACAGATAACGGTGCGAAGCAGGCCGCGTGTGCCTGCCATCACATGCGGGAGCGGTGCGACCAGTACGCGCCTCGACCGCCATCTCGCGGTGCTCGGCGGCCCCGTCGTCCCGCAGCGCGAAGCGGCCGAAGCGACGTTGCTCATGCGTGAGCTGACCTCGCGCGACGCCGCGCACACCCGCCGGAGCAGGAGCGCCCGCGTGTCGCTCTTCGCGCCGCTGCGGCGACTGCGGCGCTCGCTCTTCGGCAGCCGCCGCTGACCCACGGCCCGGCTCGCCCGCCGTGAGCCGTCCCACCGCTCGGGACGGACCAGGTCAGGCGATCACTCCGTCCCGGCGCAGCACCGATGTCTGCTCGTCCGTCATCCCCAGGGCTCGCAGCAGCGCATCGGTGTGCTCGCCCAGCGCCGGTACGGCACCCATCCGTGGATCCGCACCGCCCGGCAGGGTGATCGGCGGCAGCAGCGCCCGCAACGGCCCCACCGGTGAACCCACTTCCCGCCACCGGTTCCGTGCCGCGAGCTGCGGATGCGCCGCCACGTCGGCCACCGTGTTCAGCCGGGCGCACGCGATACCCGCCGCCTCCAGGCCGGTCAGCGCCTCCTCGCCCGTCAGGTGCGCCAGCGCCCGGCCCACCGCTTCGTCGGTCCGCTCCCGGTTCGCGGTCCGTGCGGCGTTCGTCGCGAAGTCCGGGTCATCGGCCAGCTCGGGCCGCCCCAGCACCTGCTCCGCCAGCCGCCGCCACTCCCGGTCGTTCTGCACGGAGAGCAGCACCTGCTCGCCGTCGGCCGTGGCGAAGGCGTCGTACGGGGCGATCACCGAGTGCGCGAGACCGGTGCGCGGTGGGGGCGTGGCCCCGTGCATCCCCTGGTGCAGCGGGTGGCCCATCCACTCGGCGAGCGCGTCCAGCATGGAGACCTCCACCGGGCCGCCCCGGCCGGTGGTCGCCCGCCGCAGCAGCGCCGCGAGCACCCCGGAGAACGCGTACATGGCCGCCGCGATGTCGGCCGCCGGAATGCCTGCCTTCACCGGCTGCTCCGCCGTCCCCGTCACCGAGACGAGCCCGGCCTCGCACTGCACGAGCATGTCGTAGGCCCGCTTGTGGGCGTACGGTCCCTCCGCCCCGTACCCGGAGATGTCGACGGCCACGAGCCGCGGGTGCGCGGCGCAGAGCGAGGCGGCGTCGAGCCCGAGCCGGGCCGCCGCCCCCTGCGCCAGATTCTGGACGAACACATCGGCTCCGGCGACGAGTTCACGGACCACCGCGAGGCCGCGCGGGTCCTTGAGATCGACGGCGAGGGACTCCTTGCCGCGGTTGCACCAGACGAAGTGCGAGGCGAGGCCGCGCGCCGCCGTGTCGTAGCCGCGCGCGAAGTCACCGCCGTCCGGGCGCTCCACCTTGATGACCCGGGCTCCGAGGTCGGCGAGCTGCCGGGTGGCGAAGGGGGCGGCGACCGCCTGCTCGACGGCCACCACCGTGATGCCGTCGAGGGGGAGGGGCAAGGAATCCATGACCCCGTGCATACCCGCTGACCGGCGCTTTCGCCACCCTCCGCCCGCCCGGCCCGCCGCTCACGGCAGTGCGAGCTGCTTTCCGGCCACCGCTCACAGCAGCGAGAACCGCTCTGCGCCCGCCGCTACAGCAGCGCGAACTGCCCCTCCGGGCCCTCCTCCTGGTGGCCGAGGACGGATGCCGGACGCCGCGCCGAGGCCGGGACCGGCAGTACTCCGGCCGCCCGCAGCTCGGCCGGACCGATCAGCGGCCCCCTCTCCAGCGCTCCCCGCAACTCCTCGCGGGCGCCCGCCGTGCCGTCCAGCAGAGCGAGTACGGTGATGAGTTCGAGCAGCTCCGAGGTCCATTCCCGGGGCCAGCCGCGCGCCCCGACCGCGTCCAGGCCGTCCGTAGCCGCACCGTCCGGCCCCCGGCCCCCGCAGCCGCCGCCCGGCGGCCGAACCAGAGCTCCAGCACGCGCACCCCGCCCACCGTGAACCCCCAGGCTTCCGCGGGCACCGGCGAGATCCGCCCGTCGCCGACGATCAGCGCCTCGTCCTCGGTGTCGTAGGACAGCTCCGTGGGGCGCGCGGGGAGCGCCGCCCGCACATAGGGCCTGCGCCCGCCCGGCAGCCGGGGCCGCTCCCCGCCCCGGGCCCCGCGCGTCTGGAGCCGTAGCAGCTCCCGGCCGAGCGCCACCCCCTGCGACCACACCGTCCCGTCGGCCGGCAACGGGACCAGGGGGCCGGTGGCGGAGGGCCGGGCGGCGGCCAGGATCCAGGCCAGCACCGCTTCCGGGACGAACGCGTCCGGCCCCGTGCCGCCGCCGAGCCGCCCCCGCAGCAGGTCCAGGAGGCCCGGCGCGAGGTTGGGTTCCGTGCCCCCGGGCCTGCGGTGGAGCGGCCTGATCCGGCCGGGCCGCCCGGCGGGGGAGTGCCCGTCGGGCAGCAGCGCGGTCACGGACAGGGCGGGCCCGGCGTCCTCGGGGGCGGAGCTGTGTTCGACCGCGAAGAGCTGCTGCCCGTCGGCGACCCGCCACAGCTCCGGCCGGGCCGCGTCGATCAGACGGTGGTCGGGGAGCAGCCACTGTTCGTCGTAGGGGCCGTGCAGGATCCGTACGGGGTCGGGGCAGGGGCCGGGGTCCCGGGCGAAGCGGGCCGTACCGGTCGACTGGCCGGGCAGGGCCGCAGCCGAGGTGTGCGGCGTACGGGAACGGGTGGACGCGAACAGCCGCTCCTGCTCGGCGGCCTCGGCCCCGGCCAGCCGCTCCCAGCGGGTCCGGAGCGCCACGGGGTCGGGGCCGCTGACCCAGGCGCGGCCGGTGCGGATCGGGCGTACGGACCACGGCATCAGCTCGTCCAGGGGGACGAACGCGTCGAGCGGCGAGGACTCCGTGTCCCCGCCGGATCCGGCCGCCGCCGTCCTGCGCGCTGCCACCGAGCCGTCCCTCCCCTGTCCGCCGTGAGCCTTCGCATCGTAACGGCGGGCGGCGTCCGCGGGGGCGAGGTCAGTGGGCTTCCACCGTCACGGAGAAGGAGAACCGGTCGCCCCGGTAGCGGATCCGGGCCACGTCCACCACGCGACCCTCCTCGTCGTACGTCACGCCCGTGTAGTGCAGGATCGGGCTGAGCAGCGGGACCTGGAGCAGCTCGGCGGTGACGGGGTCGGCGAGGCGGGCCTCCACCGTGTCGGTGATCCGGGAGATCCTGACCCCGACGACGTCCCGCAGGACCTTCGTCATCGGCCAGCGTTCGAGATCGGCCACGTCGATGCGGGCGGCGATGTCGGGGCGGACCGCGTTCTCCGCCCAGTTGGTGGGCTCGTCGCTCTCGTTGTCGCGGCGCAGCCGCCGGTAGCGGGTGACCTCGGCGCAGTCGGGGAAGAACTCCGCGAGATCGCCGGGCAGCGGCACCGGGCCGTGGCCGAGCACGGTCGTCGCCTCGCCGGACTGCTGGGCGACGATCGCGTCGACCGAACCCAGCAGCCGGACCGGGGAGACCCGCCGGGCGCGCGGCTCGATGAACGTGCCGCGCCGCCGGTGCCGGCTGATCAGCCCCTCCGTCTCCAGCTCCTTGAGCGCCTGGCGCATCGTGAGGACGCTGACCCCGTAGTGCGCGGCGAGCTGTTCCTCGGTGGGCAGCCGGGCGGAGGCGTCCTGCGGGCGGCCCAGTATGGAGGCCCGCAGCGACTGGGAGACCTGATACCAGAGCGGCAGCTTCCGGTTCAGGACGAGGGAGTCGGGGGCGAAGGCGGGCGGATGGCGCGGCTGGTCCACCCCGCTGTCCGCCCCGGCCTGCTCATGGCTCTCGGTCATGTCGTCCCCGTCCCGTTCCGCCCCTGCCGCGCCCGTCGGCTACGGCCGGAAGTTGCGGCTCAGACCCTGCCACACGTCGTCGTAGCCGCGCTGCAGATGACCGGCGGATGCCGCCTGCTCCGTCGCCGTGACCGGCCACCGGGTCTCGAACATGAAGGCCAGTCCGTCGTCGATCTTCTGCGGCTTCAGCTCCGCCGCGCTCGCCCGGTCGAAGGTCTCCCGGTCCGGGCCGTGCGCCGACATCATGTTGTGCAGGGAGCCGCCGCCGGGGACGAAGCCGTCGGCCTTCGCGTCGTACGCCCCGCCGATCAGGCCCATGTACTCGCTCATCACGTTGCGGTGGAAGTACGGCGGGCGGAAGGTGTCCTCGCCGACCAGCCAGCGCGGGGCGAAGACGACGAAGTCCACCCCGGCCAGCCCCGGGGTGTCGGACGGCGAGGTCAGCACCGTGAAGATCGACGGGTCGGGGTGGTCGTAGCTGATCGTGCCGATCACGTTGAACCGGCGCAGGTCGTAGACGTACGGGGTGTGGTTGCCGTGCCAGGCCACCACATCGAGCGGCGAGTGGTCGTACGTCGCCGACCAGAGGTTCCCGCAGAACTTGTTGACCACCTCCACCGGGCCCTCGTGGTCCTCGTACGCGGCGACGGGCGCCAGGAAGTCCCGGGCGTTCGCCAGGCCGTTGGCGCCGATCGGGCCGAGATCGGGCAGCGCGAACGGGCGGCCGTAGTTCTCGCAGACGTAACCGCGCGCGGTCTCCTCCAGCAGCTCCACCCGGAAGCGGACCCCGCGCGGGATCAGCGCGATGTGGCCCGGTTCGGCGCGGAGCAGGCCCAGCTCGGTGCGGAGCAGCAGCCCGCCGCGCTCCGGGACGATCAGCAGCTCGCCGTCGGAGTCGCTGAACACACGGTCCGTCATCGAGGAGTTGGCGTGGTAGAGGTGGATCGCCATCCCGGCGCGCTGCGCGGCGTCGCCGTTGCCGCCGAGCGTCCACAGCCCGCTCAGGAAGTCCGTGGCCGGCGCGGGGTCGGGCAGCGGGTTCCAGCGGAGCCGGTTGGGGTCCGGCACGGTCTCGGTGAACGGGGCCGAGCGCAGGGCGCCGTTGTCGATGCGGGTGAACGCCGGATGGGCGGCCGAGGGGCGGATCCGGTAGAGCCAGGAACGGCGGTTGTCCGCGCGCGGCTCGGTGAACGCGGAGCCGCTCAGCTGCTCCGCGTACAGCCCGAGGGGGGCGCGCTGGGGGGAGTTGCGGCCGTGCGGGAGCGCTCCCGGCACCGCCTCCGAGCTGTGCTCGTTGCCGAAGCCGGAGGAATGGGTCAGCCCCTCGGCCGTCTTCCTCGCCTGGTCGATCGCGCTCATCCCGCACTCCCGGTGCCCAAGAAAGCCATCGGATCCGCCGGACGACGAATCCTATGCACCACCGTAGGAATAGGAGCGGGGCGCGTCAACGGCACACATCGGGCCATTCGGTGCGTGTGCGGTGCGGTGCGGTGCGGTGCGTGTGCGTGACCGGGTGCCTGTGCCTGTGGTGCCGGCCCTTGCTGCCGCCGGTGTCCGCCCCTGCCCCTGGGCTCCGCCCCGCTCCCCACTGGTGTCCGGCCCGTGCGCGGGGCACGGCATCATGGGCCCGTGCCTTCTCAGCCCCCTGTCTCCCCGAATCTCCGCCGCGCCCCCGTGCAGCAGCGCAGTGCCGACCGGCTGGCCCGGATACTCGACTCCTGCGCCGGTCTCCTCGACGAGACTGGATACGAGCAGCTCACCACCCGGGCCGTCGCCGAGCGCGCCGAGGTGCCGATCGGCTCCGTCTACCGGTTCTTCTCCAACAAGCGCGCGCTCGTCGACGCCCTCGCGCTGCGCAATCTGGACGCCTACGCCGACCGCATCGCCGCCCGGCTCGCCGGCCTCCCCGTCGGCGACTGGCGCGCCGCCATCGACGCGGTGCTCGACGAGTACCTGGCGATGAAGCGGAGCGTCCCCGGCTTCGCGCTCGTCGACTTCGGGCCGCCGTTCCCCGTCGAGGGTGCGGCGGACGACGCCAACCGACGGCTGGCGGACCGGCTCGCCGTGCTGCTCGCCGGGCACCTCGGCCGCCGGCCCGACGAGGGGCTCTCCCGGGCGATCCTGGTGAGCGTCGAGGCCGCCGACGCGCTGCTGCAACTCGCCTTTCGTACGGACCCCTCGGGGGACGCGGCCATCATCGCCGAGACGCGGACCCTGGTCAGGTCCTATCTCGCGCAGACGCTGGACTGAGCCGAGCGCCTCGGGCCGCTTCCGCGGGGCCCGCCCGTCGTCTTCTCCGTGCGACCCCTCCCCACCATGCGTACCGGTCGGTATGCTCGCCTGTGCCGGGCCCCGGGGTTCCGGCGCCCCTGCCCGGCCCATGTCCGCGTGCCGTCGCCGCAGCCGCCCTGGGGAGGGCCCATGTCCCACGACTCTCGCACCGCACCGCGTATCTGCCCCCTCTGTGAGGCCACCTGCGGCCTCACCCTCACCATCGAGGGGACCACCGTCACCGGTGCGCGCGGCGACCGCGACGACATCTTCAGCCGGGGCTTCATCTGCCCCAAGGGGGCCTCCTTCGGAGGGCTCGACGCCGACCCCGACCGGCTGCGCGTCCCCCTCGTGCGCGGCGAGGACGGGGAGCTGCGCGAGGCGACCTGGGGCGAGGCGTTCGACCTGATCGCCGCGCGGATACCGGACCTGGTGAAAGCGCACGGCCCACAGGCAGTCGGTGTGGTCCTCGGCAACCCCAACGTGCACACGATGGCGGGCTTCCTCTATCCGCCCCTGCTGCTCGGCGCCCTGCGCACCCGCAACGTGTTCACCGCGAGCACCCTGGACCAGATGCCCAAGCACGTCTCCAGCGGCCTGCTCTTCGGTGACGCGCACGCCATCCCCGTGCCGGATCTCGACCGCACCGGCCATCTCCTCCTGATCGGCGCCAACCCGCTGGAGTCCAACGGCAGCCTCTGCACCGCCCCCGACTTCCCCGGCCGGCTCAGGGCCCTGCGCCGGCGCGGTGGCACCCTCACCGTCATCGACCCGCGCCGCACCCGCACCGCCCGCCTGGCCGACCGGCACGTCGCGATCCGGCCCGGCGCGGACGCACTGCTCCTGGCGGCCGTCGCGCACACCCTCATCGACGAGAAGCTCGCCGACCCCGGGCCGCTGGCCGAGCACCTGGACGGACTCGACGAACTCGCCGCCGCCCTGGCGGACTTCACCCCGGACGCGGTCGCCGCCGCCTGCGACGTGGACGCGGACACCATCACCGCCATCGCCCGCGAACTCGCGGCCGCCCCCACCGCCGCCGTCTACGGGCGCATCGGCAGCTGCACCGTCGAGCACGGCACCCTGGCCAGCTGGCTGGTGGACGTCCTCAACATCCTCACCGGCAACCTCGACCGGCCCGGCGGAGCGCTCTTCCCGCTCTCCGCCACCGCCCGCGCACCCCGGGCGGCCGCCCCCGGGACTCGTAACGCCGTCCCCGGCAAGGGCTTCGCGCTGGGCCGCTGGTCGAGCCGGGTCTCCGGGCACCCCGAGGCCAAGGGCGAACTGCCCATCGCCGCCCTCGCCGAGGAGATCGACACCCCGGGCGAGGGCCGTATCCGCGCCCTGGTGGTCATCGCGGCCAACCCCGTACTCTCCGCGCCCGACGGCGACCGGCTCGACGCGGCCCTCGCCGACGGGCTCGACTTCATGGTCAGCGTCGACCCGTACCTCAACGAGACCTCCCGCCGAGCCGACGTCGTCCTGCCCCCGCCGCCGCCCTCGCAGAGCGCCCACTTCGACTTCGCGCTCAACACCTTCGCCGTCCACAACCAGGTCCGCTACACCCGCGCCGCCGTGCCCCTGGAGGACGGGCGGATGGACGAGAGCGAGATCCACGCCCGGCTGATCCTCGCGGTGAGCGGCATGCACGGCGCGCCGCCCTCCGCCGTCGACGACCTGGCCGTCGACACCGCCCTCACCCGGGCCGGGGCCCCGAAGGAGCTGGCCGCCGAACTCACCGGAGAGAGCGGCCCCGAGCGGCGACTGGACCTGCTGCTGCGCCTCGGGCCGTACGGGCTGACGCTCCAGCGACTCCTCGCCCACCCGCACGGCATCGACCTCGGCCCGCTGAAACCCCGCCTCCCGGAGGTCCTGCGCACCCGCTCCGGCCGCGTCGAACTGCTCCCGGAACCGATCGCCGCCGATCTGCCGCGGCTGCGCCGGGCGCTGGGCGGCCGTCCCGCCCCGCTCGTCCTCGTCGGCCGCCGCCATCTGCGCTCCAACAACAGCTGGATGCACAACGTCGGCTCACTCACCGGCGGGTCCAACGTCTGCACCCTCCAGATCCACCCCGACGACGCGGCCCGCCTGGGGCTGGCCGACGGGGACACCGCCCGGATCGAGTCGTCGGGCGGTGGCATCGAGGCCCCCGCCGAGATCACCGACACCGTCCGCAACGGGGTGGTGAGCCTCCCGCACGGCTGGGGCCACGGCCGCCCCGGGACGCGTATGTCCATCGCCGCCGCCCACCCCGGGGCGAACGTGAACCAGCTGCTCGACGGCACGCTCCTGGATCCGCTGTCCGGCACCGCGGTCCTGAACGCCATCCCCGTCTCCGTCACCCCAGCTCACTAGCGCCACCGCGTTGACCTGGGGTTTTGCTCGTATTGCTCACGCGTCAACGTCTTGTTAACTCTTCGAGGGGGCCCCTAACGTCATCCGGACCGACCGCCGGGACCGGTGGGAGTTCAAGGATGAACGTTAGGTATCCCCCATGCTGACAATCCTCGGCTTCGTCATGATCGCGACCTTCCTGGTCCTGATCATGACGAAGAAGATGTCGCCGATCGCGGCGCTGGTACTGATCCCCGCACTCTTCTGTGTCGCCGTCGGAGACGGAGCCCGACTCGGCGACTACGTGATCGAAGGCGTCGGCAACCTCGCCCCCACCGCCGCCATGCTGATGTTCGCCATCGTCTACTTCGGCGTGATGATCGACGTCGGCCTGTTCGACCCGGTCGTCCGGGGCATCCTGAAGTTCTGCCAGGCCGACCCGATGCGCATCGTGGTCGGTACGGCGGTGCTCGCGGCGATCGTCTCGCTGGACGGCGACGGTTCCACCACCTTCATGATCACCGTTTCGGCGATGTATCCCCTCTACAAACGCCTGAAGATGAGCCTGGTCGTGATGACCGGCGTCGCGGCCACCGCCAACGGCGTCATGAACACCCTGCCCTGGGGCGGCCCCACCGCCCGCGCCGCCACCGCCCTCAAGCTGGACGCCTCCGAGATCTTCGTCCCCATGATCCCGGCGCTGGCCATGGGCCTGCTCGCCGTGTTCGTGCTGGCGTACGTGCTCGGCATCCGGGAGCGCAAGCGCCTCGGCACGCTCACCCTCGACGAGGCGCTCGCCCGGGAGCCGGAGCCGGAGCCGGAGACCGTGTCCGCCGACGCCGGTGGCACCGGCGGCAAGGACCGCCTCCACAAGGGCACCGCCGCCTCCGTCTCCGCGAGCGGTACGGGAAGCGGCTCGGCGGGCGCGGGCGCGGGCTCGGTCACGGTCACGGACGGGGACGACGACGAGTTCCAGGGCCTCGACCCCGACCGGTCCACGCTCCGCCCCAAGCTCTACTGGTTCAACGCCGGGCTCACCGCTGCCCTGCTGACGGCGATGATCATGGAACTGCTGCCGATCCCGGTGCTCTTCCTCCTCGGCGCGGCCCTCGCGCTCACCGTCAACTTCCCCCACATGCCCGACCAGCGGGCCCGGATCGCCGCCCACGCCGACAACGTCCTGAACGTCTCCGGCATGGTCTTCGCCGCCGCCGTCTTCACCGGGGTCCTCACCGGCACCGGCATGGTCGAGCACATGGCCGACTGGGTCGTCGGCGCGGTCCCCGAGGCGATGGGCCCGCACATGGCCCTCGTCACCGGCCTGCTCAGCCTGCCGCTCACCTACTTCATGTCCAACGACGGCTTCTACTTCGGCGTCCTGCCCGTCCTCGCCGAGGCGGGCGCGGCCCACGGGGTCTCGCCGCTGGAGATCGCCCGCGCCTCCCTGGCCGGTCAGGCCCTGCACATGTCCTCGCCCCTCGTGCCCGCCGTGTACGTCCTCGTCGGCATGGCGAAGGTCGAGTTCGGCGACCACACCCGCTTCACCGTCAAGTGGGCGGTGCTCACCTCCCTCGTGGTGCTCGCGGCGGGCGTCGTCTTCGGCATCATGTGATGGCCGACCGACCGCGACCCGGGCCCGGCAGGGGCTGGCTGCTGCGCCTCGTCATCGCCTTCGCCTTCGCGCAGGGGGCGGTGTCGATGGCGCGGCCCGCCGTCTCCTACCGGGCCCTCGCGCTGGGTGCGGACGAAACAGCTGTCGGTGTCATCGCCGGGGTGTACGCCCTGCTCCCGCTGTTCGTCGCCGTACCGCTCGGCCGCCGCACCGACCACGGCCGCTGCGCGCCCCTGCTGCCCATCGGCGTCCTCCTCGTCTCCGGCGGCTGCGCGCTCAGCGGCCTCGTCTCCTCGCTGCCCGCGATGGCCGCCTGGAGCGGGGTGATGGGTCTCGGCCATCTGTGTTTCGTGATCGGCGCGCAGTCGATCGTGGCCCGGCAGTCCGCACCCCACGAACAGGACCGCAACTTCGGCCACTTCACCATCGGGGCCTCGCTCGGCCAGCTCATCGGCCCGATCGCGGCGGGCGCGCTCATCTCCGGACAGGGCGGAGCCCTGGGCCGTACGAGCGCCCTCGCCCTCCTCGTCGCGGCCGGAGTCTGCGCGCTCGCCCTCACCTCGCTCCGGCGCATCGAGCACCGCGGGACGGCCGGCGCCCGGCCGCGGGCCGACGGCAAGGTCCCGGTCCGGACGATCCTCGGCGCGCGCGGCGTCCCCGCGGGCATCCTCATCAGCATGGCGGTGCTGTCCGCCACCGACGTCCTCACCGCCTACCTGCCGGTTGTCGGCGAGCACCGGTCCATCGCGCCGGCCACCGTCGGACTGCTGCTGAGCCTGCGGGCCGCCGCCACGATCGCCTGCCGACTGTTGATGGCACCGCTGCTGCGGCTGCTGGGCCGCCGGGCCCTGCTGACCACCGGCTGCCTGCTCGCCGGACTCCTCTGCGCGGGCGTCGCGCTGCCCGTCCCCGTCCCGTTCCTCGCCCTGATGCTGGCGGTCCTCGGCTTCTGCCTCGGCGTCGGCCAGCCGCTGTCCATGACCACGGTCGTCCGCGCCGCCCCCGACAAGGCCCGTTCCACCGCGCTCGCCCTCCGGCTGACCGGCAACCGGCTCGGGCAGGTCGCCGCCCCCGCGGCGGCGGGCCTGATCGCGGGCGCGGTGGGGGTGGCGGCCCCGTTCGTGCTGCTCGGCGCGGGGCTGGTGGGCGCGGCGGGCCTCGGCCTGCGCGGCGAGGGCGAGAGCCGTACGGACCGGGGCGACGACCCCGGCCGCCCCGGGGCGAGGGACCATGCTGAACCGGGTGCGAAGGCGTGACCGGTGTGACCGGCGTGACCGGCGTCTCGGCAGGCTCCCTGGCGCCGGAAAACTAACGGCGCTAGTTTGGGCGGGTGCGACGTGTGCCCCGCGCCCGCCGCACGGCTTCGGCGCTCCGCACAGCACGTCCGGGAGGGAAACAGCCATGAAGGCCCATGACCAGATGTACATCGACGGTGCGTGGCGGCCCGCCGTCGGCCGGGACACGATCGCGGTCGTGAACCCGGCGGACGAGCAGGTCATCGCCCACGTGCCGGCGGGGACGGCGGAGGACGTCGACGCGGCGGTACGGGCCGCGCGCGCCGCCTTCCCCGCCTGGGCCGCGACGCCGCCCGCCGAGCGTGCCGCCCGGCTCACCGCGCTGGCCGACGCGCTGGCCGCCCGCAAGGACGTGCTGGCGGAGACGATCACGGCGGAGCTGGGCTCACCGCTGCCGCTGTCGCAGATGGTCCACGCGGGCGTTCCCGTGCTGGTGGCCGCCTCGTACGCCGAACTGGCCGCCCGCCACGCCTTCGAGGAGCGGATCGGCAACTCCACCGTGCTGCTGGAACCGGTCGGCGTGGTCGGTGCGATCACCCCCTGGAACTACCCGCTCCACCAGATCGTCGCCAAGGTCGCCCCCGCTCTTGCCGCGGGCTGCACCGTCGTCCTCAAGCCCGCCGAGGACACCCCGCTCACCGCCCAGCTCTTCGCCGAGGCCACCGAGGCCGCCGGGCTGCCGCCCGGGGTCTTCAACCTCGTCACCGGCCTCGGACCGGTGGCCGGCCAGGCGCTCGCCGCCCACGAGGACGTCGACCTGGTCTCGTTCACCGGCTCCACCGCCGTCGGCAGGCAGATCGGCGCCACCGCCGGGGCCGCGGTGAAGCGCGTCGCCCTGGAGCTGGGCGGCAAGTCCGCCAACGTGATCCTCCCCGGCGCGGACCTCGCCAAGGCGGTCAACGTCGGCATCGCCAACGTGATGACCAACTCCGGCCAGACGTGCAGCGCCTGGACCCGGATGCTGGTGGACGCCGAGCGGTACGACGAGGCCGTGGAGCTGGCGGCGAACGCGGTCACCAAGTACGTTCCCGGCGAACGGGTCGGCCCGCTGGTCAACGCCAAGCAGCAGGCCCGGGTGCGCGGTTACATCGCCAAGGGCGTCGAGGAGGGCGCCCGGCTGATCGCGGGCGGCCCGGACGCGCCGCTGGAGACCGGCTACTACGTCAGCCCGACCGTCTTCGCCGACGTCACCCCGGACATGACGATCGCCCAGGAGGAGATCTTCGGCCCGGTGGTCTCGATCCTGCGGTACGAGGACGTGGACGACGCCCTCCGGATCGCCAACGACACCGTGTACGGGCTCGCCGGGGCCGTGTGGGCCGCCGACGACGAGGAGGCGGTGGCCTTCGCCCGCCGGATGGACACCGGGCAGGTCGACATCAACGGCGGACGGTTCAACCCGCTGGCCCCGTTCGGCGGTTACAAGCAGTCGGGGGTCGGCCGCGAGCTGGGCCCGCACGGTCTGGCGGAGTACCTCCAGACCAAGTCGCTCCAGTTCTGACCTCCGTAACCCTTTTCCGTAAGGAGCCTGTTCGTGGTCCGCGCCGCCGTACTGCCCGCCGTCGGAGCTCCGCTGGAGATCACCGACATCGTCCTGCCGGAGCCCGGCCCCGGCCAGGTGCGTATCGGTCTCGCCGCCGCCGGGGTCTGCCACTCCGACCTGTCCCTGTCCAACGGCACCATGCGCGTCCCGGTGCCCGCCGTCCTCGGCCACGAGGGAGCGGGCACCGTCCTGGCCGTCGGCGAGGGCGTCACGCACGTCGCGCCCGGCGACGGCGTCGTCCTCAACTGGGCCCCCTCCTGCGGGGTCTGCTTCCACTGCGGGATCGGCGAGGTGTGGCTCTGCGCCGACGCGCTCAAGGGAATCTCCCGTCTCCACGCCCGTACGGCGGACGGCGCCGACCTCCACCCCGGCCTCAACGTCGCGGCCTTCGCGCAGGAGACCGTCGTCGCCGCCAACTGCGTCCTCCCCGCCCCCGACGGCATCCCGCTCACCGACGCCGCCCTCCTCGGCTGCGCGGTCCTGACCGGCTACGGGGCGGTCCACCACAGCGCCCGGGTCCGCGAGGGCGAGAGCGTCGTCGTCTTCGGCATCGGCGGTGTCGGCCTCGCCGCCCTCCAGGCCGCCCGGATCGCGGGCGCCGCCAAGGTCATCGCGGTCGACGTCTCCCCGGCCAAGGAGGAGCTGGCCCGGCGGGCGGGCGCCACCGACTACGTCGTCGCCTCCGCCACCACCCCGCGCGAGATCCGCAAGCTGACCGGCGGCCAGGGCACGGATGTCGCGGTCGAGTGCGTCGGCCGCCCCGCGACCATCCGGGCCGCCTGGGAGTCCACCCGGCGCGGCGGCCGCACCACGGTGGTCGGCATCGGCGGCAAGGACCAGGAAGTCACCTTCAACGCCCTGGAGATCTTCCACTGGGGCCGGTCCCTGACGGGCTGCGTCTACGGCAACAGCGACCCGGCCCGCGACCTGCCCGTTCTCGCCGACCACATCCGCTCGGGCCGCTTCGACCTGTCGATGATGGTCACCGAGCACATCGCTCTGGACGGCATCCCCGCCGCCTTCGACAACATGATCGCGGGCAAGGGCGGCCGGGCGCTCGTCGTCTTCCAGTAGTCCGTGGTCCGGGAGGGCGAGGCGACCGGCCCGAGCAGCCGGGCGTCCGTCTCGCCCTCCTCGAACAACCGGGAGGCCGGGCCCACGATCAGCGGGTCCGGCTTCCCCCCCGCCTCCGGGTCCTTGCCCGGGCAGGGGGCGGCGGGCCTGTCGCGGCCCGCCCCGCCCTCGCCCCCGTTACGTCCGTTCCGCTTGGCGCTCCTCGGCGTGACGGGATCCCTCCACCGGCCGCACCGGATTTCCGCGTGTGGGCCCAGTCCGCTGACGGCTCCGGGAGACCGCCACCCCGGCCAGGCACAGCACCCCGCCGACGATGCCGAGCGGGGTCGGCACCTCGTCCAGCAGCACCCACGCCATCCCCACGACGAGCGCCGGGACCGCGTACGTGGTCGCGCCCATCTTCCCCGCGGTGGTCCGGGCCAGCGCGTAGCCCCAGGTGGTGAAGGCCAGCGCGGTCGGGAAGACGCCCAGGTAGACCATGTTCAGGGTGGCGGACAGCGGGGCGTCGGCGGCCTCGGAGACCAGGACCCCGGTGAACGGCAGACAGGCGACGGCCCCGATCAGGCAGCCGAAGGTGTTGATCTGGAGCGAGGAACCGTGCGCGAGGGCCGGCTTCTGGCTCACCACGCCCGCCGCGTACGCCACGGCGGCCAGCAGGCACAGCGCCACGCCCAGCACGGAGGAGCCGCCGTGTCCGGACATCGCGAGCCCCACCACGACCGCCCCGGCGAACGAGACGCCCATGCCCAGCAACAGCCGGCGCGACAGCCCCTCGCCGAGCATCCGGGCGCCGAGCAGGGCGATCAGGATGGGCCCGATGTTCACGAGCATCGCGGCCGTTCCGGCGTCGACCTCCTGTTCGCCCCAGTTCAGGGCGACCATGTACAGCCCGAACCACAGCACCCCCGAGGTGATGATCCCGGGCCAGGCGCCGCGCCCCGGGAGCCCCTCCCGGCGGATGATCAGGATCGCCCCGAGCACCAGCGTGCCGGCCAGCAGCCGGCCCAGGGCGAGCGCGCCGGGGGAGTAGGCCCCGCCCGCACTGCGGATGGAGACGAAGGCGGAGGCCCACAGCACGACGGTGGTGCAGGCGGCGGCGGGGCGCGCCAGGGGAGGGTGGTCGTGGTCATGGCCAGAACCGTAAAGCCGAAACGCTTCGGCCCCCACCGAATTGTCGATCCCTGTCAATCGTGACCTCGGCGGCACCGTTCCCCCCGGGCTTCCCGAGCCCGTCCATCCACCCGGCCGGGCCGGATGCGCGGCGTCAGTCCGGCAGCGGGTCGGGCGCCAGGCCCAGGCGGTCCGACAGGGCTCGGGCTCCCGCCGGAGTCACCCGGACCGCCCGCCCCGACCCGAACCGCTCGCACCACCCCGCCTCCAGCACGTGCGCGCACAGCGCAGCCCCCGCCACCCCCGCCAGATGCGGCCGCCGCTCCGTCCAGTCCAGGCAGCCCCGCGCCAGGGGCCGCCGCCCGGACCGGTCCAGGGGGACGCCCTGCGCGGCGAACCACTCCAGACCCGCCTCGGTCAGCGCGAACCCGGTGTCCTGCCGCAGCAGCCCCCGTACGGTCATCGCCCCGGTGATCCGGATGCCGAGCCGCCCGGCGAGATGGTCGTAGCAGGTACGCCCCCGGGCCAGCGCACTCCCGGCACTCGCCGCGCGCAGGGACCGAGGCGGCTCCGGCTCGCCGGTCATCGTCTGCGAAGCCAGCTCCTCCACCAGGTGCGCCGCCCGCTCGTCGGCCAGCCGGACATAGCGGTGGCGGCCCTGCCGTTCCTCGGCGAGCAGCCCGCCCGCGACCAGCCGCCCCAGGTGCTCACTGGCCGTGGACGGGGCGACACCGGCGTACCGGGCCAGCTCACCGGCGGTCCAGGCCCGCCCGTCCAGCAGCGCCAGGCAGAAGGAGGCGCGGGTCTCGTCCGCGAGGAGGGCGGCCAGCGCGGCGAGGCGTACGGCGGTGGAGTCGTGCGGCCGCGGCCGGGGGGAACGGTCCATACGTCCAGCGTGCGTCACGGACGGTTCGGCGCCGGCCGAACCGTCACCGCGTCATGGCCCACCGGTCGCGCGTACTGCGCGTACTGGATCGCCAGCCCGTCCAGCAACGCCCGCAACCCCGTCTCGAAGGCCCCCTCGTCCACCTGGCGGCGGTGGTCGGCCAGCAGATGGGCCTGGCCGAGGTGCGGGTAGTCGGCGGGGTCGTAGGCGGTCTCGTCGTCGACGAAACCCCCGGCGAAGGAGCCCAGCGCCGAGCCGGTGACGAAGTACCGCATCAGCGCCCCGATCCGGGTCGCCTGCGCGGGGGGCCACCCCGCTCCCACCATCGCCCCGAACACCGCGTCGGCCACCCGCAGCCCCGCCGGACGGCGGCCGGGCCCCCGGGCGAGGACCGGGACGATGTGCGGGTGCGCGGCGAGGGCGGCCCGGTAGGAGAGCGCCCAGTCGTGCAGGGCCGCACGCCAGTCGCGCGGGTCCGACTCCTCGAACATCGACAGATCGACCTGCGCGGAGACCGCGTCGGCGACGGCGTCGAGGATCTCCTCCTTGTTGCGGAAGTGGTTGTAGAGCGAGGGCCCGCTGACCCCCAGCACGGCGGCCAGCCGACGGGTGGAGACGGCGTCGAGCCCCTCGGCGTCCACGAGCGCGCTCGCCGCCCCGACGATGCGGTCTCTGCTGAGGAGGGGCTTGCGCGGTCGGGCCATGCGGCTCATAGTAGGCCCTGCGAGCCGGAAACTAGCAGTGCTAATTAAGTGATCGTGGGAAGCGGGGTGGCGCACGATGGACCTGGCGCTCAGCGAGGAGCAGGAAGCCGTCCGGAAACTGGCCGAGGACTTCGTCGCCCGCGAGGTCACTCCGCACGTCGTCGCGTGGGACCGGGCCGAGAATGTCGACAGGTCGATCGTGAAGAAGCTCGGCGGTCTCGGCTTCCTCGGACTGACCGTCCCCGAGGAGTACGGCGGCTCCGGCGGTGACCACCTGTCCTACTGCCTGGTCACCGAGGAACTGGGGCGCGGCGACTCCTCGGTGCGCGGCATCGTCTCCGTATCGCTCGGCCTCGTCGCCAAGACCATCGCGTCCTGGGGGAGCGAGGAGCAGAAGCGGCAGTGGCTGCCCCGGCTCACCTCCGGCGAGGCGATCGGCTGCTTCGGCCTCACCGAGCCCGGCACCGGTTCGGACGCCGGGAACCTCGTGACCAGGGCCGTCCGCGACGGCGGCGACTACGTGGTCAACGGCACCAAGATGTTCATCACCAACGGCACCTGGGCCGATGTCGTCCTGCTCTTCGCGCGGACGAACGACAGCCCCGGCCACCGCGGCGTCTCCGCCTTCCTCGTCCCCGCCGACACCCCCGGCCTCACCCGCCGGACCGTCCACGGCAAGCTGGGCCTGCGCGGCCAGGCCACCGCCGAACTGGTCCTTGAGGACGTCCGGATCCCCGCGTCCTGCCTCCTCGGCCCCGAGGGCAAGGGCTTCTCCATCGCCATGTCCGCCCTCGCCAAGGGGCGCATGTCGGTCGCGGCGGGCTGCGTCGGCATCGCCCAGGCCGCCCAGGACGCCGCCGTGCGCTACGCGGGCGAACGCGAGCAGTTCGGCAAGGCCATCGCCCGCCACCAGCTCGTCCAGGAGCTGCTGAGTGACATCGCCGTGGACGTGGACGCCGCCCGGCTGCTGACCTGGCGGGTCGCCGACCTGATCGACCGGGGTCAGGACTTCGCCACCGCCGCCTCCAAGGCCAAGCTGTACGCCTCCGAGGCCGCCGTCCGCTGTGCCAACAACGCCCTCCAGGTCTTCGGCGGCTACGGCTACATCGACGAGTACCCGGTCGGCAAGCTGCTGCGGGACGCCCGCGTGATGACGCTCTACGAAGGCACCAGCCAGATCCAGAAGCTGATCATCGGCCGTGCGCTCACCGGAGTCTCCGCCTTCTGACCGGCGCCGGGCTCGTACGGGTGTCTGAGTACGGGCCTGGGCCGGCCTGAGTACGGGCACGGATGTGGCGTGCGGCACCTCGGCCGATGCTGCATCCATGAGTGACACGACAGCGGTCAAGCAGCAGAGCACGGCGGCCTTCTACGTCCAGGCCGTGGCCTCATTCATGGTGGCGATCGGCGCGGTCGCCTTCGGCATCTTCTTCCTCGACGCCGACGCCTGGGTGCGCGGATTCCTCGCGATCGGCGTGCTCTACCTGGTCACGTCCTGCTTCACGCTCGCCAAGGTGATCAGGGACCGCCAGGAGGCCGGCCAGATCCACAGCCGGGTCGACCAGGCCCGGCTGGAGAAGATCCTCGCCGAGCACGACCCCTTCCAGAAGCTCTGACCCCGGGCACCATCGGCCGGACAACCCCTAAGCGCTTGCTCAGGTTCGGGGTATGGTGTTCGTCCTGCTGACGGAGAGGGGCCCTGGGCGATGAGTGCGGCGGAGGAGACGACCGGCGAGGAGACGCCGTGGGGCGAGGTCACCCCCGAGGCGGCCAGGCGACTCCTCGTCGCCGCCGTGGACGCCTTCGCCGAGCGCGGGTACCACGCGACCACCACCCGTGACATCGCCGGCCGGGCCGGAATGAGCCCGGCCGCGCTCTACATCCACTTCAAGACCAAGGAAGAGCTGCTCCACCGGATCAGCAAGATCGGCCACGAGCGGGCGCTGTACGTCCTCGACACCGAGGCGGACCGGGACGGTACGGCCGCCGAACGGCTCGCCGGGGCCGTCCGCTCCTTCGTCCGCTGGCACGCGGAGCGTCACACCACCGCCCGGGTCGTGCAGTACGAGCTCGACGCGCTGGGCGAGGAGCACCGCACCGAGATCGTCGAGCTGCGGCGCAGGAGCGACGCGGTGGTGCGCCGCATCATCAACGAAGGGGTGCGTGACGGCGAGTTCGACGTCCCCGACGTCTCCGGCACCACGCTCGCGGTGCTCTCCCTCTGCATCGACGTGGCCCGCTGGTTCAACGCCCGGGGCAGCCGTACGCCCGACGAGGTGGGCGAGCTGTACGCCGACCTCGTCCTGCGGATGGTCGGGGCGCGTACGGCCCCGGACCCGAAGTAGCCGCGGGAGATCAGAAGTAGTAGCGGGAGACCGACTCCGCGACACAGGCCGGCTTCTCGCCGCCCTCGCGCTCGACGGTGACGACCGCCGTGACCTGCACGCCGCCGCCCACCTCCGTGACGTCCCGGAGCACCGCCGTGGCCCGCAGTCGTGAGCCGGCCGGGACGGTCGAGGGGAAACGGACCTTGTTGGCCCCGTAGTTGATGCCCATCTTCATGCCCTCGACCCGCATCACCTGCGGTACCAGCGCGGGCAGCAGCGACAGCGTCAGATAGCCGTGCGCGATGGTCGTGCCGAACGGCCCGTCCTTCGCCCGCTCCGGGTCCACGTGGATCCACTGGTGGTCGCCGGTCGCCTCGGCGAACTGGTCGATCCTCTTCTGCTCGATCTCCAGCCAGTCGCTGTGTCCCAGCTGCTCGCCCACTCCGTCCCGCAGTTCCTGCGCGGACGTGAAGATCCTCGGCTCTGCCATGTTCCCGGTCCCTGCCTTCCGGCTCGCCGCGCCGTCCCGGCGCGATGTCTAAGCGCTTGCTCAGCATGGTTGGGCGGCCCGTTCCTGTCAACGACATGGCAGTAGGTTTGCGGGGTGCCCCAGATCCCACAGACACTCCACGAACTCTCGGTCGGCCAGCTCTCGGCGCGCAGCGGCGCAGCCGTTTCGGCCCTGCACTTCTACGAGTCCAAGGGCCTGATCACCAGCAGCCGCACCAGCGGCAACCAGCGCCGCTACACGCGTGACGCGCTGCGGCGGGTCGCCTTCGTCCGGGCGGCCCAACGCGTGGGTATCCCGCTGGCGACGATCCGCGACGCGCTCGCCGAACTGCCCGAGGAGCGCACGCCGAACCGCGAGGACTGGGCCCGCCTCTCCGAGGCGTGGCGCAAGGAACTGGACGAGCGCATCACGCAGTTGCACCGGTTGCGCGACCATCTGACCGACTGCATCGGCTGCGGCTGTCTCTCGCTGGAGACCTGCGTCCTCTCCAACCCCGACGACATCAACGGCGAGAAGATCACCGGTTCCCGGCTCATGCCCGAACGCAAGCAGCCGACCGACCCTCGCGCTTAGCGCCGAACGCCGTTCGGGGTCACTTCAGGCGGCGGCCGCCGCCTGCCTCCGGTGCCGTGGCAGCCGGGCCCTGGCCAGCGTGCGGTCGGTCAGGGCGGGCTGCGGCACCGCGATCCCGCAGCCCGTGCACACCGGGCCCGCCCACGGCTTCTCGCCCCACTCCTGCCGCCACTCGATGCCCGTGTCCGCGCAGACCGGACAGGCCGAGCCGGGATCGGAGCCGAGGGCCGCGATCAGGCGGCGCAGGACCTCCGCGAGCGGCTCCGTGGGGTGGACGCCCGGGTCGGTGCAGCGGGCCACCCCGTGACCGCCCCAGGTGCGCCGGTGCCAGTCGTCGAACGCGCCGGGCCGCCGCAGACCCGCGTGCTTCTCGCGCCGCCGCCGCTCCGCGAACCCCGCCTCGTACGCGAGCCAGACCGCCCGCGCCTCCTCCAGCTCGTCCAGCGCGCGCATCAGGCGCACCGGATCGGGCTCCCGGTCCTCGGGGCCGATCCCGTGCCGGGCGCACAGATGGTCCCAGGTCGCCCGGTGCCCGTACGGGGCGAACCGCTCCAGACACTTCCGCAGCGAATACCGCCGCAGGGCCAGATCGCCCCGCGGATCTCGGACCTGTCTCGCAAGACTCCGGAAACCGGCCATGCCACCGCCACCTCCGTCGCTCGTCCTTGGACGTCATGGAATGGACGTACGCCTGCCCGTTTCGGCTCCATCGAAAGATGAAAACCATCCATTGGCCGAGAATCCCCATGTGGGACGGGGTGCCACGGATGGAAGCGGAGCGGCGCACGAGCGGTGGTGCGCGGGCGCGCGTGCCCGGGAGGTGTCCGGCGGGTGGCGAAATTCCCTGGCGCCGGTACGGTCCCCTGAGGTTGGGTTCCCGCATGACAACAGGTCGACCGCGCCTCGAAAAGATCACCGCCGAGAATGTGCTCGACGCCTGTCGGCTGGAAGTCGCACCCGAGCAGCGCGGGTTCGTCTCCCCGGTGGCGCAGTCCCTGGCCGAGGCCTATGTGCATCCCGACCTCGCCTGGCCCCGGCTGATCTGTGACGGTGAACGGGCCGTCGGTTTCGTGATGGCGTACTTCGACCTGCCGTTCGACTTCGACGCCGGGGTGCCGGACGCCCCGCCCCGCTCCGGGCTCTGGCGGCTCGCCGTCGCCGCCGGTGAGCAGGGCCGGGGCTACGGGCGGTTCGCCGTCGGGGCGGTCAACGAGGAGATCGGGCGGCGCGGCGGGACGGTCTCGACCGTGACCTGGAAGCCCGGCGAGGGCGGCCCCGAGGCGTTCTACCTCGGGCTCGGCTACCGCAAGCGGGGCCTCACCGACGACGGCGAGTACCTCGGCGACCTGGATCTCACGGCAGCCTGACCCGGCAGAGGCCCTAGCCTCCGTACCGCAGATACCTCCGCCGCTTCGCCCGGAACGCCGACAGGTCCTCCTGCCAGGCCCGTACGACCGCGTCGGTGTCCGCGCCCGCGTCGATCATCGTGCGGACCCGGGTGTTCCCGGTGAGCTTGTCGATCCAGTTGTCCGGCCGCCAGGCGAAGCCGCTCCACGTCCGCTTCGCCGTCACCAGCAGGGCGATCCCGGTGCGGACCGGGTCGAAGACCTCCCGGTCCTGGACATGGAGCTGGACCCCGCCCACCGTCTTCCCCTGGAACTTGGAGAACGTCGGCGTGAAGTACGCCTCCCGGAAGGCGACCCCCGGCAGCTCCAGCGCGTTGGCAGCGGCCGCCCAGCGGTGGTCGATGCCCTCCGCGCCGAGGAGTTCGAAGGGGCGTGTGGTGCCCCGGCCCTCGGAGAGGTTCGTGCCCTCGAAGAGACAGGTGCCGGAGTAGACGAGAGCCGTCTCGGGCGTCGGCATGTTCGGGCTCGGCGGCACCCATGGCAGCCCGGTGTCGTCGAAGAAGTCCGAGCGCCGCCACCCCGACATCGTCACCACGTCCAGCCGCACCGGGTTCTCGTGCAGGAACTCCGCGTTGAAGAACAGCGCCAGCTCCGCCACCGTCATCCCGTGCGCCTGGGCGATCTCCCGGCGGCCGACGAACGTGGCGAACGCCGGGTCCAGCACCGGGCCGAGCGCCGCCCGCCCGGTCACCGGGTTCGGCCGGTCCAGTACGACGAGGCGCTTGCCCGCGAGCGCCGCCGCCTCCATGCAGTCGTACAGCGTCCAGATGTACGTGTAGAAGCGCGCACCCGCGTCCTGGATGTCGAAGACGACCGTGTCCACGCCCGACGCCGTGAAGATGTCCGCGAGGTCCTGCCCGCTCTTCAGGTACGTGTCATAGACCGGTAGCCCGGTCGCCGGGTCGTCGTAACGGCCCTCGGAGCCGCCGGCCTGCGCGGTGCCCCGGAACCCGTGCTCGGGGCCGAACACGGTGGTCAGGTTCACCCGCTCGTCCGGGTGCATCACATCGACGATGTGCCGGACGTCGGCGGTGATGCCGGTCGGGTTGGTGACCACCCCGACCTTCTGGCCCCGCAGCAGCCGGTAGCCGTCGGCCGCCAGCCGGTCGAAGCCGGTACGCACCCGGCCCCGCCCGTGCCCGGGGCCGCGTCCGGGGGCGGCGGAGGCGGGACCGGTGCCGGCCGCCGTCGCCGCAAGCGCTCCCATCGCGCCTCCCGCGGCCAGCACACCACGTCGGGACAGGCTCATTCCGCTACCTCCATGATCGCGCCGACTGTCATGGCCACGCACGCTAGCGCGGGCCGGGGCCGGGCGGAACGACCTGGGCCGCGCCGATTCCCCGAGCCGCCCGCCGGGCGCCTCCCAGGCCCTTCCCGATCGTGGACCGACCCCTTCCCGATGACATACCGACCGGTTAGTCTGCCCGTGCAGCCGGATCGGAGAGGCGGGATGACGATGGGTACGGTGCAGGGCGCCGGCGTGGTGGTCACGGGGGCCGGAGGCGGCATCGGCGCCGCTCTGGCCCGCAGGTTCGCCGCCGGAGGGGCGCGGGTCGTCGTCAACGACCTCGACCTCGCGCGGATCGAACCGCTGGCGAAGGAGATCGGCGGCATCGCCGTGGCCGGGGACGCCTCGGGGATCGTGGACGCCGCCCGGGAGGCGCTGGACGGCACGGTCGACGTCTACTGCGCCAACGCGGGTCTCGCCTCGCCCGGCGACGCGTTCGCCGACGAGGAGGTCTGGGCCGCCGCCTGGGACGTCAACGTGATGGCCCACGTCCGCGCGGCCAGGGCCCTCCTGCCGGACTGGCTGGAGCGCGGCAGCGGGCGGTTCGTCACCACCGCCTCCGCCGCCGGACTGCTGACGATGATCGGCGCCGCCCCGTACAGCGTCACCAAGCACGGGGCGGTGGCCTTCGCCGAGTGGCTCTCGCTCACCTACCGCCACCGCGGGATCAAGGTCCACGCGATCTGCCCGCAGGGCGTGCGCACCGACATGCTCACCGCCGCCGGATCGGCCGGCGAGCTGGTCCTCGCCCCCGGCGCCATCGAGCCGGACGCCGTCGCCGACGCCCTGTTCGCGGCGATGGAGGCCGACCGCTTCCTGGTCCTGCCGCACCCCGAGGTGGCGGACTACTACCAGGCCCGCGCCGCCGATCCCGACCGGTGGATGCGCGGGATGAACCGGCTCCAGCGGCAGTGGGAGGAGGGGAGCGGAGCATGAGCGGCCCCACCGGCTCCGTGCCCTCCGACGGCCCGGCTCCCGGCGCCACGTCTTCCGGCGCCACGTCTTCCGGCGCCCCGGCCGCCGACCCCCCGGCCGCTGGCGCCCCGGCCGCCCCCGGCACCTCGATCTACGCCGCCCAGCCCTGGCTCGCCCTGCTCAGTGAGGCCCAGCGCGCCCCGGTCGCCCCGCCCCCGACCGTGCTCCACGCCTGGCGGGCGGCCGTGGACCGGGCCCCGGACCGCCCGGCTCTGGCCTACTTCGACGGACGGCTCGACTACCGCGAGACCGACGAGCTGTCCGACTCGGTGGCCGGGTACCTCGCCGCCCGGGGGTTGCGCCGTGGCGACCGGGTCGCGATCATGCTCCAGAACAGCCCGCACTTCGTCCTCGCGCTGCTCGGCGCGTGGAAGGCGGGAGCCACCGTCGTACCGCTCAACCCGATGTACAAGGCGGGCGAGGTCGGGCATGTCCTCGCGGACGCCGGGGTCACCGCGCTGATCTGCTCGGACCGGGCGTGGGAGACGTATCTCCGGGACACCGCGGCGGCCGCCCCGGGCCTCCGTATCGCGCTGACCGCCTGCGAGCTGGACCTCCAGAGCGTGAACGACCCCCGCGTCCTCGGCTTCGAACGGCTGTCGGCCCCCGGCCCCGACGACCTCGCGGACGATCTGCTGGCCGCCGCCCGCGCCGGGCACCCGGCCCCGGCGGACCGGGGTCTCACCGCCGAGGACGTGGCGCTGATCAGCTACACCTCCGGCACCAGCGGCACCCCCAAAGGCGCGATGAACGCCCACGGCAACATCATGGTCAACGCCGAACGCCAGCGCACCGGCCATCCGATCCCCGAGGGCGCCGCCTACTTCGCGCTCGCCCCGCTCTTCCACATCACCGGCATGGTCTGCCAGCTCTCCGCCTGTGTCGCCAACGCGGGCACCCTCGTCCTCGCCCACCGCTTCGAGGCGGGTGTCGTCCTGGAGGCCTTCGCCGCCCACCGCCCCGCCTACACCGTCGGGCCCTCCACCGCCTTCATGGCGCTGGCCGCGCACCCGGACGCCACCCCGGACCACTTCTCCTCGTTCCGGGTGATCTCCTCCGGCGGCGCGCCTCTGCCGCCCGCGCTGGTGGAGAAGTTCCGCGCGGGCTTCGGCCCGTACATCCGCAACGGTTACGGGCTCACCGAGTGCACCGCCCCCTGCGCCTCGGTCCCGCCCGAGCACGAGGCCCCCGTCGACCCGGTCTCCGGCACCCTCTCCGTCGGGGTGCCCGGACCCGACACCGTCGTCCGGATCCTCGACGAGGAGGGGCGGGAGGTGCCCTTCGGGGAGCAGGGCGAGATCGCGGTGCGCGGCCCCCAGGTCGTCTCCGGCTACTGGAACCTCCCCGAGGCCACCGCCGCCGCCTTCCCGGACGGCGAGCTGCGCACCGGTGACATCGGGTTCATGGACGCGGCGGGCTGGCTGTACGTCGTGGACCGCAAGAAGGACATGATCAACGCCTCCGGGTTCAAGGTGTGGCCCCGCGAGGTGGAGGATGTCCTCTACACCCACCCGGCGGTGCGGGAGGCGGCCGTCGTCGGCGTGCCCGACGCCTACCGGGGGGAGACGGTCCGGGCGTACGTGAGCCTGCGGCCCGGGGCCTCGGTGGCACCCGGCGAGCTGGGCGCGTACTGCGAGGAACGGCTCGCCGCGTACAAGTATCCGCGCGAGGTGGAGATCCTGACCGAGCTGCCGAAGACGGCGAGTGGGAAGATCCTCAGGCGGGAACTGCGTTCCCTCCGTTAGAACAGCGTCGAAACAGCTCATGCACAGTACGAAAGGAAGGTGGCGGCTCATGGCCAAGGCGACGGACCAGAACGGCACTCCCGTCCCCCAGAGGCTGCTGGCCGCCGCCACCCGGCTCTTCGCCGAGCGCGGGTACGACCGCACCTCGGTCCAGGAGATCGTCGAGGCGGCGGGCGTCACCAAGGGGGCGCTCTACCACTACTTCGGCTCCAAGGAGGACCTGCTCCAGGAGGTCTACGCCCGGGTGCTGCGGCTCCAGCAGGAGCGCCTGGACGCCTTCGCGGACGCCGACGCGCCCGTGGAGCAGCGGCTGCGTGACGCGGCGGCCGACGTGGTGGTGACGACCATCGACAACCTGGACGACGCCGCGATCTTCTTCCGCTCCATGCACCACCTGAGCCCCGAGAAGAACAAGCAGGTGCGCGTCGAGCGCCGCCGCTACCACGAGCGCTTCAGGGCGCTGATCGAGGAGGGGCAGAACAGCGGTGTGTTCTCCACCGCCACCCCCGCCGACCTGGTCGTCGACTACCACTTCGGATCCGTTCACCACCTCTCCACCTGGTACCGCCCGGACGGCCCGCTCAGCCGCCAGGAGGTCGCCGACCACCTCGCGGACCTGCTGCTGCGGGCCCTGCGCCCGTAAGGGTTCCCGTCACGCGGCTGATCCGGTGGCCCGCTTCGCCGGGCGGGGTGAATCTGGATGCATGAGATACGTCCGGCCTCCTCCGGAGGAGACGGTGTTCACGGCGAGGGATCCGTCCGTCAGGACAGGCCCGTTCGTTAATAGAACAGACCTGTCCGGTTTCCGCTCTTGACGGAGCACTGTCATTTCCCTGAGCATCGGTCTCGCATCGCGCACAGCCAGCTCCAGGACCCGACCGGGCACCGCGCGGCCGGGTACCCCCCGCACGTTCCGTCAGTCCCCAACGGAATCCGGAGCCCGTGAATGAGACCGAACCGCTTCACCCTGCGCAGATCCTCGGCGGCCGTCGCCGCCGTGGCCCTCTCCGTCGCCCTCGGGCCGGTGCCCCGGCCGCCCAGGCCGCCGGGGCGCCGACGGCCGAGGCGGCTGCCGCGGCAGCCCCCGACATCTCCCTGGCCAACGTCAAGGCCCACCTCTCGCAGCTCTCGACGATCGCCGCGAACAACGGCGGCAACCGCGCCCACGGCCGCCCCGGCTACAAGGCGTCCGTCGACTATGTGAAGGCCAAGCTCGACGCGGCCGGCTACACCACCACGATCCAGCAGTTCACCTCCAACGGCGCCACCGGCTACAACCTGGTGGCCGACTGGCCCGGCGGCGACCCGAACAAGGTCCTGATGGCCGGGGCCCACCTCGACTCGGTCTCCTCCGGCGCCGGGATCAACGACAACGGCTCCGGCTCGGCCGCCGTGCTGGAGACCGCGCTCGCCGTCTCCCGCGCCGGATACCAGCCCGACAAGCATCTGCGGTTCGCCTGGTGGGGCGCGGAGGAGCTGGGCCTGGTCGGCTCCCGGTACTACGTCAACAACCTGCCGTCCGCCGAGCGTTCCAAGCTCTCCGGCTATCTCAACTTCGACATGATCGGCTCGCCCAACGCCGGCTACTTCGTCTACGACGACGACCCGGTCATCGAGAAGACCTTCAAGGACTACTTCGCGGGCCTGAACGTTCCCACCGAGATCGAGGTCGAGGGCGACGGCCGCTCCGACCACGCCCCGTTCAAGAACGTCGGCATCCCCGTCGGGGGCTCTTCACCGGCGCGGGCAACACCAAGTCCGCCGCCCAGGCCCAGAAGTGGGGCGGAACGGCGGGCCAGGCCTTCGACCGCTGCTACCACTCCTCCTGCGACAACCTGAGCAACGTCAACGACACGGCCCTGGACCGCAACAGCGACGCCGCCGCCCACGCCGTCTGGACCCTCTCCGACGGTTCCGGTGAACCGCCCACCGGTGAGGGCGTGTTCAGCAACACCACCGACGTGGCCATCCCGGACGCCGGAGCGGCGGTGACCTCGTCGGTCGCGGTCACCGGCCGAACGGGCAACGCGCCGGCCGCACTTCAGGTCGGTGTCGACATCAAGCACACCTACCGCGGCGACCTCGTCGTGGACCTGATCGCTCCGGACGGCAGCGCGTACCGGCTGAAGAACTCCAGCAGCGGCGACTCGGCCGACAACGTCATCACGACGTACACGGTCAACGCCTCCAGCGAGGTGGCCAACGGCTCCTGGAAGCTCCGCGTCCAGGACGTCTACCGGTCCGACACCGGCTACATCGACAGCTGGAAGCTCACCTTCTGACCATGCCGACCGTGTCACGGCACGGCCCCTCCCGTAACGGCACGGCCCCTCCCGTAACGGCGCGGCCCCTCCCGACGAGCACATCGGGAGGGGCCGCGCCGCGTCCGTCACACGTACCGCTTGATCTCCCGCCGGGCCAGCGACCGCTGGTGCACCTCGTCGGGACCGTCCGCCAGCCGCAGCGTCCGCGCCGAAGCCCACAGCTCCGCCAGCGGGAAGTCCTGGCTCACGCCGCCCGCGCCGTACAGCTGCACCGCGGAGTCCAGGATGTCCACGACCGCGCGCGGGGTGGCGATCTTGATGGCCTGGATCTCGGTGTGCGCGCCCTTGTTGCCCACCGTGTCCATCAGCCAGGCCGTCTTCAGCACCAGCAGCCGGAGCTGCTCCACCGTGACCCGGGCGTCCGCGATCCAGTTCTGCACGACGCCCTGCGCGGCGAGCGGCTTGCCGAACGCCGTACGCGCCACCGCCCGCCGGCACATCAGCTCGATGGCCCGCTCCGCCATCCCGATCAGCCGCATGCAGTGGTGGATCCGGCCCGGGCCCAGCCGCGCCTGGGCGATGGCGAAGCCGCCCCCCTCCTCGCCGATCAGGTTCGCCGCGGGCACCCGTACGTCGTGGAAGACCACCTCGGCGTGGCCGCCGTGGGAGTGGTCCTCGTACCCGTACACCTGCATCGCGCGCCGCACCTCGACGCCCGGGGTGTCGCGCGGGACCAGGATCATCGACTGCTGGCGGCGGATGTCCGCGCCGTCCGGGTCGGTCTTGCCCATCACGATGAAGACCGCGCAGTCCGGGTTCATCGCCCCGGAGATGTACCACTTCCGCCCGTTGATGACGTAGTCATCGCCGTCGCGGATCATCCGCGTCTCGATGTTCGTCGCGTCCGACGACGCCACGTCCGGCTCCGTCATCGCGAACGCGGAGCGGATCTCCCCGGCGAGCAGCGGCTCCAGCCACTGCTTCTTCTGCGCCTCGGTGGCGAACTGGAACAGCACCTCCATGTTCCCGGTGTCCGGGGCGGCGCAGTTCGTCGCGGTCGGCGCGAGGTGCGGCGAGCGTCCGGTGATCTCCGCGAGCGGAGCGTACTGGAGGTTCGTCAGCCCGGCCCCGTACTCGGCGTCGGGCAGGAAGAGGTTCCACAGCCCCTGCCGCTTGGCCTCGGCCTTCAGCTCCCCGACGACCGCCGGGGTGTCCCACGGCGAGGCGAGCCGCGCCCGCTGCTCCTCGGCGACCTGCTCGGCCGGATACACCTGCTCGTCCATGAAGGCGAGCAGCTTGCTCCGCAGCTCCTCGGTACGGGCGTCGAATGCGAAGTCCATGGGGGTTCAGCCTTCCTGGAGGGTGGTGAGGCCGTGCGCGATGAAGACGGGGACCAGTTCGCCGATCCGGTCGAAGCCCGCGCCGACGGTCTGGCCGAGGGTGTAGCGGTAGTGGATGCCCTCCAGGATCACGGCGAGCTTGAACCAGGCGAACGCGGTGTACCAGGAGATGGCGGAGGTGTCCCGGCCCGAACGGGCCGCGTAGCGCTCGATCAGCTCGGCGGGGGCGGGGTGCCCGGCCGCCCCGCTGGTGGTGGAGACCGGCGACTTCGGCAGCCCGAGGTCGGAGCTGTACATCACGAGCAGCCCGAGGTCGGTCAGCGGATCGCCGAGGGTGGACATCTCCCAGTCGAGGACGGCCTTGATCCGGTCGTCGGAGCCGACCAGGACGTTGTCCAGCCGGTAGTCGCCGTGGACGACGGTGGGCGCGGGGGAGGAGGGCAGGGCACGGCCGAGCGCGGCGTGCAGCTCGTCGATGCCCGCCAGGTCACGGCTGCGGGAGGCGTCCAACTGCTTGCCCCAGCGCCGCAACTGCCGGTCCAGGAAGCCCTCGGGCCGTCCGAAGTCCCCGAGCCCGACCGCCTCCGGATCCACGGCGTGCAGGTCGACCAGGGTGTCGACGAGTCCGAGGACCGCCGCCCGGGTGCGCTCGGGGCCCAGCGGGGCGAGCTGCTCGGCGGTGCGGTACGGGGTGCCCTCGACGTACTCCATCACGTAGAACGGCGCGCCGATCACCGAGTCGTCCTCACAGAGCAGCAGCGGCTCCGGCACCGGGACGGCGGTCGGGTGCAGACCGCTGATCACACGGTGCTCGCGCGTCATGTCGTGGGCGGTGGCCAGCACATGGCCGAGCGGAGGCCTGCGCACCACCCACTGGCCGGCCCCGTCGCCGACGACGTACGTCAGGTTCGAGCGGCCGCCCTCGATGAGCCGCGCTTCGAGGGGTCCGCTCACCAGCCCCGGCCGCTCGCGGTCGAGATGGCCGCGCAGCAGCTCCGGGTCGAGACCTGGTGGGGGGACTGAGCTCATGGTGCGTACCTCCGGGCGACTGGCGACGGAACGAGGTCACGGGGCGATCGGGAACCATGATGCCGACCAGTCGGTATGTCGTCCAGTGCCCTTCGGGATCCGGGGCTCGGGAAGTTGTCCGAACCCTGGTGGCGAACCGTATCCTTGAATGCGGTTCATGTATGGATACGGCTCTGGTGAGCGAAGACGTCCGGCTCACTCCGATCCGATCTCAACGGCGTCCCGCGCTGGTGAGGGCGGGGCCACGGGCGTACCACCTGAGTTGCGGCGGCCCTGACCTGCGCGGAAGGTCGAGGGATGAAGGCGATCAGCTACAGCGCGTACGGCTCGGCCGACGTCATGGAGTACGGCGAGCGTCCCGACCCCAAGGTCGGCCCCGACAGCGTCCTGGTGAAGGTGCGGGCGGCAGCGGTGAATCCGGTCGACTGGAAGGCCCGCGAGGGCTACCTCCAAGGCGCCCTCGACGCCGTCTTCCCGGTGATCCCCGGCTGGGACGTCTCCGGGGTCGTCGTACAACCGGGCGTCGCCGTCGACGAGTTCGCGGTGGGCGACGAGGTCATCGGCTACGTACGGGAGGACTTCCTCTCACGCGGTACGTTCGCCGAGTACGTCGCCGCCCCGGTGCGCACCCTCGCCCGCAAGCCCCTGAGCCTCGGCTTCGAGGAGTCGGCGGGGCTGCCGCTGGCCGGGCTCACCGCGTACCAGGTGCTGCACCGCACCCTGAAGATCCGCGAGGGCGACACCGTCCTGGTCCACGCGGCGGCCGGCGGCGTCGGGTCGCTCGCCGTCCAGATCGCCCGGCACGCCGGCTGCCGGGTCGTCGGCACCGCGAGCCCCCGCAACCACGAGCACCTGCGGAGCCTGGGCGCGGAGCCGGTGGAGTACGGCGAGGGCCTCGTCGAACGACTGCGGGACCTGGTTCCCGAGGGCTTCGACGCCTCCTTCGACACGGTGGGCGGCGACGCCCTGAGGGCCTCCGCCGAGACCCTCGCCCCGGGCGGTCGGCTCGCCTCCATCGCGGACGACGAGGTCTTCTCCTACGGCGGCCGCTACGCGTTCGTGCGCCCCGACGCGGCGGACCTGGCCCAGGTCGCGGAGCTGGCCGAGCGGGGCATCGTCACCGTCCACGTGGACCGGGTGTTCCCGCTGGAGGAGGCCGCCGAGGCGTACCGGCTGAACCAGGAGGGGCGGACGCGCGGCAAGATCGTGGTCACGGTGGACTGGGACGCGTAGCCGCGTCGCTCGGCCGGTTTCGGAGCGGCATCCCGCTGCGGACACCGCCCGGGCCTCGGAGCGGCATCGCCGCCGCGGGCACCGCCCGAGCCTCAGAACAGCATCGCCGCCGCACAAACCGCCAGCGCCACCGTGCACAACGCCGCCGTCAGCGCCCCGCGCGGCGCGAACTGCTCGGGCCGCGCCACTCCCAGCACGCTCACCCTGCGGTGGGCGACCATCAGGAACCCCAGCCAGGCCAGCGCGCTCAGAGCCACCCCGACCAGCGCCGCCGGGGTCGCCCCGCTGTGCAGCGCCTGCCGCCCCGCGAGCAGCCCGACCACCGTGGCGGTCAGCGTCGTGCGCCGCCAGGCCAGCCGCGTCCGCTCCGGCTGCAACCCCGGATCCCGGTCCGACGCCGTCACACGCCCTCCCAGCCGAAGAGGACCACCGCCACCATCGCCACGGCGACGACGGCGACCACCAGACTCAGCAGGGTCGGGAACCGGGACACCGGCAGGTCCTCGCCCCGTCGCATCGCCCGCTCGCACCGCACCCAGTGGTTGACCGCCCGCAGCGCGCAGAGCACCCCGGCGGCCAGCAGCCCGAGCGCGAGCCCGGCCCGGACGCCCCACACCAGGTCCGGCAGGAACTGGTCGGCGGCGAAACCGCCGCCGATCAGGGCCAGAGCCGTCCGGATCCAGGCGAGGAACGTCCGCTCGTTGGCCAGCGAGAACCGGTAGTCGGGGGTGTCCCCCTCCTCCCGGATCCGCTGCGGCGCGAACCACAGCCGTACACTCCGCGCGATCTTGTTCACACGGCAAACCCTAGGGGTGTCTCGCCGATCGGGCCGTGCGCGCGGGCCCCCGTCGGCGAGCCCGGTCCCGGATCAGCCCGCCCTGAGCTCCCGCAGCCGCCGGTACGCCTCCAGGCCGTCGGGCACCCAGGGCCACTCGCCCAGCCGCCGCGCCAGCTCGGCGTCGTCCAGGAACGCGTGCCAGGCGACCTCCTCCACCTGGGGCGAGACCGGCAGCTCGCACCGCACCTGATAGACGGCCGACCACCAGGTGTGCTCACCGTCGGCGTAGAGGAACCGGAACAGCGGTTCGGGCCGCGGCAGCCCCGAGACGCCCAGCTCCTCCTCCGCCTCGCGCAGCGCCGCCTCCTCGTACGACTCGCCCGCACCGACGACCCCGCCGACGAACATGTCGTAGTGCGAGGGGAAGACCAGCTTCGTGGCCGTACGCCGATGGACGAAGATCCGCCCCTCCGCGTCCCGCGCCTCGATGAACACGCACCGGTGCCGCAGCCCGCGCGCGGTCGCCTCGCCGCGCGGGGCCTGCCCGATGACCTCGTCGTTCTCGTCGACGATGTCCAGAATCTCGTCAGAAGGCGTCATGCGTTTCATCCAACAGCAGCCGGACGGTTGACGTGGCAGCGGCCGGTATCCAAGATCTGACGCACGGGTAACTTGTCGCCCGCCCGCCCCTCCCCGACAGGATGGAACCCATGGCGTACGACGCTGATGTGATCGTGATCGGGGCAGGACTCGCCGGGCTCGTGGCCACCGCCGAACTGGTCGACGCCGGCCGTTCCGTGATCCTCCTCGACCAGGAGCCCGAGCAGTCCATCGGCGGCCAGGCGCACTGGTCCTTCGGCGGGCTCTTCCTCGTGGACTCGCCCGAACAGCGCCGGATGCGGATCAAGGACAGCCGGGAACTGGCCCTCCAGGACTGGTTCGGCACGGCCGGCTTCGACCGCGAGGAGGACCGCCGGCCGCGCGAGTGGGCCGAGGCGTACGTCGATTTCGCCGCCGGTGAGAAGCGTTCCTGGCTGCACCAGCAGGGGCTGCGGATCTTCCCGGTCGTCGGCTGGGCGGAGCGCGGCGGCTACGACGCGACCGGCCACGGAAACTCCGTACCCCGCTTCCACATCACCTGGGGCACCGGCCCCGGTGTCGTCGCCCCCTTCGAACGCCGCGTCCGTGAGGGCGTCGCCAAGGGGCTCGTCCAGCTGCGGTTCCGCCACCGGGTCACCGGCCTCGCCCGCACGGCCGGGGCGCTCGACACGGTCACCGGCGAGATCCTGGAGCCGAGCGGGGCGGAGCGCGGCACTGCCAGCAGCCGTGAGGTCACGGCCCCCTTCGAGCTGAAGGCCCAGGCGGTGATCGTCACCTCCGGCGGCATCGGCGGCAACCACGACCTGGTCCGCGCCCAGTGGCCCGAGCGGCTCGGCACCCCGCCCGCGAAGATGCTCTCCGGCGTCCCCGCCCACGTCGACGGCCTGATGCTCGGCATCGCCGAGAAGGCGGGCGCGCACCACATCAACCGCGACCGGATGTGGCACTACACCGAGGGCATCGAGAACTGGAACCCGATCTGGTCCCGACACGGCATCCGGATCCTGCCCGGCCCCTCGTCCCTCTGGCTCGACGCACGAGGCAAGCGGCTGCCGGTCCCGCTCTTCCCCGGTTTCGACACGCTCGGCACCCTCGAACACATCATGGGCTCGGGCCACGGCTACACCTGGTTCGTGCTCAACCAGCGCATCATCGGCAAGGAGTTCGCCCTCTCCGGCTCCGAGCAGAACCCGGACCTGACCGGGAAGTCCGTCCGCGACGTGATCGGCCGGGCCCGGGCGGACGTGCCCGCACCGGTGAAGGCGTTCATGGACCACGGGGCGGACTTCGTCGTGGAGAAGGATCTCGACGCCCTGGTCCGGGGCATGAACGCGGTGACGGGCGACGGCCTGATCGACGCGGCCGAGCTGCGCCGCGAGATCACCGCCCGCGACCGCGAGATCGCCAACCCGTTCACCAAGGACCTCCAGGTCACCGCGATCCACGGGGCCCGCGCCTACCTGGGCGACCGCCTCATCCGCACCGCGAAGCCGCACCGGATCCTGGACCCGGCGGCGGGCCCGCTGATCGCCGTCCGCCTCAACATCCTCACCCGCAAGTCCCTGGGCGGCCTGGAGACGGACCTGTCCTCCCGTGTCCTGACCGCCGAGGGCGCTCCGCTCCCCGGCCTGTACGCGGCGGGCGAGGCGGCGGGCTTCGGCGGCGGCGGAGTCCACGGCTACCGCTCCCTGGAGGGCACGTTCCTGGGCGGCTGCATCTTCTCGGGCCGAGCGGCGGGCAGGGCAGCGGCCGACGCAGTCACCTGAGCGCGTTTCGAGCCCCTCGGGCGACGGAGGAGCGGGGTCCGGGGTGAAGCCCCGGCAGTCACCCCCACCGCTCCACCACCCGAAACCGCTCCGCGACGATCATGGTCCCGTCGTCCACCGTGAACGACGGGTCCCCCAACGCCTCCCGCATCTCCTCGCTGTGCCAGAACCGCTCGTGCCCCGCCCGCCACTCCGCCACCGACGTGTACCCCTCACCCTCGTCCAGCGCGTGCCGCAGATCGACGGCCCCCAGTGGCAGCACCCGTACCTCGGTCACCTCGACCACCGCGACCTCCCGGCCGTCCGAGTCGATCAGCGCGGAGCGTTCCCCGACCGGAGGCAACTCCTCCTGCTCCAGCTCGTACTCGCAGAGCAGGCCGGTGGTGGACACCTTCTCGCCGGAGAGGACCGCCGCCACCAACCGGTCGCGCAACGGCCCGGGGAAGGCGAGAAGGAAGGGGGCGAGGGGTTCACGAGGCTCCATGCACGCAGTGTGTCAGGCGTCACCTCCGCCCCGCCCGTCCCACCCGCACGCTGCGCCGATACCGCCGACGGTTCGACCAGATCCAGCCAACTGGCCGAGAAGCCCGAGCTGTTGCCGGAGGGTGCCCCTTGACGTGGGGCGTGGCCTGCCGGTTTGCTGTGCGCGATCATCCGCTCGCACACCGCATCGAAGGAAGCCCGCGGCATGCCCCCGCCCCCGCCGCCCCTGGGTCGCTCCCGTCGCCGGGGCAGCCGCTCGGACCACGTCTTCGACCCGGCTCTCGACGACGGCGAACTCCGCGCCGTACGCAGTCAGTTCGCCCAGGGAAGATGGTCCGAGGCGCGCACGCTGCTGGTGGCCACCGGGCAGGACTGGGACCGCCGCGGACATCGCGTACTCGCCCTCGCCGAGACCTCGTCCGCCGAGGACTGGGCCGGTGACTGGCTGCTCGTCGAACCCGAGAGCGCCGACGCGGCCGTCCTCCTCGCCTGCGCCCGGGTCGTGCGTGCCCTGCGGCCCAAGGTCAGGGCGAACGAGGCCGCCCGCGCCCGGGAGGCCTGCCTGGCCGCCGCCCGCCTCACCCCCGACGACCCCACCCCCTGGCTCGCGCTGCTCCTCCTGGACCGGAGCCGCGACGACGGCGCGGACGAGACCGGCAGGCTCTTCGAGGAGGTGCGCTCCCGTCACCCCGACCACCACCACGCCCACCATGTGATGACCGGGCTGCTGGCCGAGAGCAGCCCCGAGAGCGGCCACGATCCGCTCCACGAGGTGTACGACTTCGCCGCCTGGGCCGCCGAACTGGCCCCCGCCGACTCCCCGCTGGCCGTCCTCCCGGTCGTCGCCCACGCCGAGCGCTACCGCGTCCTGGTCGCCGCCGGCATCGAGCCCGACGACCCGGCGCGCTCCGAGCACTGGTCCGGCCGCCGGGCCCGCCAGGTGATGAAGGCCGCCTTCGACTGGTGGCTGGAGTGGGAGCGCGACGACCACCCGCGCCACCGCCTCGACCTGAACTTCCTCGCGCACGCCAAGGTCTGCGAGGGCCGGCCCGCCGAGGCCGCCGCCCTCTTCCACCGCATCGGCGCCTACGCCACCCCCGCGCCCTGGTCGTACTCGGGCCGGGACCCCCACGCGGCGTTCACGGCCGCGCGCGCCTACGCACTCGGCACCCCGTGAGGCACGCGTCACCGCGCGGAGCGCAGTACGCGACACAGCGCACAACGCGGCACGAAGGGCACCACCCCACCAGGACCCACCAGAAAGGGACCCATCCCGCCATGTCGACCGGCAGTTCATTTTCCAGCGAGACCGGCACCACCAGGGGGACGGCCGATACCGGCGGGATCAACACGTACAAGGGCGAGGAACGCGCCCTGCGCGCCGACCGGCTCGGCACCCCCGGCCTCCTGCTCTCGGTGGTCGCTGCCAGCGCCCCTCTGATGGTGGTGGCCGGGGTGATGCCCACGGTCTTCGGCGTCATGGGCATCGTCGGCCAGCCGCTGCTCTACATCATCCTGGGCGTGGTCCTGATGCTGTTCGGCGTCGGTTACGCGGAGATGAGCCGGCATGTCCACAACGCCGGGGCGTTCTACGCGTACATCGCCCGGGGGCTCGGCCCGACCGCCGGCGCCGGGGCGTCGCTCGTGGCACTGGTGGCGTACAGCGCGATGCAGGTCGGCATCTACGGGATCCTCGGCTTCGAGGTCTCCGGCATCTTCGCCACGTACCTCGACATCGAGCTGGCGTGGTGGATACCGGCCCTGGTGTCGGCGGCCGTCGTCGGCGTCCTCGGCTGGCTGAAGATCGACCTCAACGCCAAGGTGCTCGGCGTCCTGCTGGTCATCGAGTGCGCCCTCGTCGTGATCTTCGACATCGCCGCCGTGAGCAAGCCGGGCCCCGAGGGGCTGTCGCTGCACGCCTTCAACCCCGAGACCCTCGCCGGCGCCGGGCTCGGCACCGCGCTCTGCTTCTGCGTCGCCGCGTTCGTCGGCTTCGAGCAGGCCCCGGTGTACGCGGAGGAGACCAGCCGTCCGCAGATCGTGGTCTCCCGCGTGATGTTTCTCGCGGTCGGCTACGCGGCACTGTTCCTGGCCATCAGCTCCTGGGCCCTGACCGTGGCCGCCGGGCCCGGCTTCATCGCCGACACCTCCCTCAAGGAGGGCCCCGGCATGCTGTTCGGCCTCACCGAGGAGCGGCTCGGCTCCACCTTCACCGACGTGCTGCACATCCTCTTCGTCACCGGGATGTTCGCGGCGCTCCTCAGCTTCCACAACGTCGTGGCCCGCTACGCGTTCGCGATGGGCCGCGAGGGCCTGCTGCCCGCCGGCTTCGGCCGGACCAACCGGGCGAGCGGCGCCCCCGGCACCGGTTCGCTGCTCCAGTCCGCTGTCTCCCTCGTGATCATCGCGGCGTTCGCGTTCACCGACGACAACCCGGTCGGCGACCCCACCGCTCCCGTCCTGCGGCTGTTCACCTGGATGGGCAACGTCGGCGCGCTCGGCGTCATCCTGCTGATGGCCGCCGCCTCCTTCGCCGTCATCGCCTTCTTCGTCAAGCGCGGCGCGGGCCGTGCGCAGGCCCCGCGCCTGGTCGCCTCCGCCCTCGCCGGACTGGCGCTCCTGACGATCGCCGTCTTCACCGTCCGCGACTTCGGCGTCCTCGTCGGCTCCGGACCCGGCTCGGCCCTCACCTGGCTGCTGCCCGGCGTGATCATCCTCGCGCTCGTCGGCGGCCTGGTGTACGGGGCGGTGCTGCGCTCGGTCAAGCCCGGGGTGCATGCCCGGATCGGCCTCGGCAACGAGGCGTTCCAGCTGGAGAAGGCGGCCGAGAGCGAGTCGGCCCGCCGCTGACATCCCCGTACAGAAACCGCACGTACGCGAAACGCACGTACGCGAAACGCCCGCCCCGGTGACGTACCGGGGCGGGCGTTCGTCCGTTCTTCGTGCCGTACGGAACCGGCTACAGCAACAGCGACAGCAGCAGGATGAACGCCATGGCCACCACGGAGATGATCGTCTCCATCACGGACCAGGTCTTCACCGTCTGCCCGACGTTCATGCCGAAGTACTCCTTCACCAGCCAGAACCCGGCGTCGTTCACATGGCTGAAGAAGAGCGAACCGGCGCCGACGGCCAGCACCAGCAGCGCGGCGTGCGAGGTCGACATGTCGGCGGCCAGCGGGGCGACCAGACCGGCGGCCGAGATCGTCGCGACCGTGGCCGAGCCGGTGGCGAGGCGGATCGCGACGGCGATCAGCCAGCCCAGCAGCAGGGCGGGGATCGACCAGTTCTCGGAGAAGTCCAGGATCATCTGGCCCACCCCGGCGTCGATCAGCGTCTGCTTGAAGCCGCCGCCCGCGCCGACGATGAGCAGGATCCCGGCGATCGGGGCGAGGGACTTCTCCACAGTGCCGGCCAGCCGGTCCTTGGTGAACCCGGCGGCCCGGCCGAGCGTGAACATCCCGACCAGGACGGCCGCGAGCAGGGCGATCAGCGGCGAACCGATGACCATGGTGACCTTCTGGAGGCCGTTGTCCGGGTTGTCGACCACGATCTCGACGAGCGCGTTCAGCAGCATCAGGACGACCGGCAGCAGGATCGTCGCGAGGGTCGCGCCGAAGCTCGGACGGCGGTCCAGCTCCTCCGAGGGACGCTGCGGGATCATGTTCTCCGGCGGCTTGATGTCCACCCAGCGCGCGGCGTAACGGGAGAAGACCGGACCGGCGATGATCACCGTCGGGATGGCGACCAGCACACCGAGCGCCAGCGTCACACCGAGGTTGGCGTCCAGGGCGTCGATCGCGACCAGCGGCCCGGGGTGCGGCGGGATCAGCCCGTGCATCACCGAGAGCCCGGCGAGGGCGGGGATACCGATCCGCATCAGGGAGTAGTTGCCGCGCTTGGCGACGAGCAGCACGACCGGGATCATCAGCACGATCCCGACCTCGAAGAACAGCGGCAGCCCGATGATCGAGGCGATCAGGACCATCGCCCAGGGCATCGCCCGGCCGCTCGCCTTCGCCAGGATGGTGTCGACGACCTGATCGGCCCCGCCGGAGTCGGCGAGCAGCTTGCCGAGGATCGCGCCGAGCGCGATCAGGACGCCCACGCCCGCGACAGTCGAGCCGAGGCCCGCGGTGAAACTGGCGATCGTGTCGGCCGGGGCGGCTCCGGCGAAGGAGCCGAGCGCCAGCGAACCGATGGTCAGCGCCAGGAACGCGTGCATCTTGAGCTTGGTGATGAGGAGAACGATGACGGCGATGCCCGCCAGGACGGCGATGCCCAACTGAGCGTTGCCTGCCGAGGTGATCGGTTCGGCGGCGTCCGCTGCCAGCATCTCGACGCTGAGACTGGTCACGGTGATGGTCCTTAACTGTCGAGCCGGCGCAGCGCGGCGACGGCTCGCTGGGTGATTTCCTCGGGGGTGCCGGACACGTCGACACTCACCCCGGCCTCGTCGGCCTGGAGCGGCTGCAACGTCGCGAACTGCGAGTCGAGGAGCGCGGTGGGCATGAAGTGACCCTTGCGGTCCGCCATCCGCTCCTCGATCAGCGTCCGGTCACCGGTCAGGTGCAGGAAGAGGGCATCCGGCGCCCCGTTCCGCAGCCGGTCCCGGTAGACCCGCTTGAGCGCGGAGCTGGAGACGACCCCGCCGAGCCCCGCACGCCCGTGCGCCCACTCGCCGATGGCATCGAGCCAGGGCCACCGGTCGTCGTCGTCCAGGGGGGTGCCGGCCGACATCTTGGCGATGTTCGCCGGGGGATGAAAATCGTCGCCCTCGGCATACGGAACGCCGAGTTCGGCGGCGAGCAGGGGGCCGATCGTGGTCTTGCCGGTTCCTGCTACGCCCATCACCACGACGACGTGGGGGGTGCTCGTGCGGGGTGCGGTGTTCATGGGGGTGTCTCGCTGTCTTCTTCGACATCGGTCCGTCGCGCTACTGAAACCTATTAGGTACGACTTATTCAAGAGCCTGTGACGTAAACGTCGTACTTATTGTTGCGGTGGTCCGCCCCGTAGGCTTGACCCATGACCACACAGAGCCAGGGGCTGCATACACATGTGCTGGACGCCCTGGGTCTGGAGATCTCCTCCGGCCAGTGCCCGCCCGGCAGCGTCCTGCGCACCGACGAGCTGGCCCAGCGCTTCGACGTCTCCCGGACGGTGATCCGCGAAGTGATCCGGGTCCTGGAATCGATGCACCTGGTCGAGTCCCGCCGCCGCGTCGGTGTGACGGTCCGCCCCACCGAGACGTGGAACGTGTACGACCCCCAGGTCATCCGCTGGCGCCTGGCCGGCGCCGACCGCCCCCGCCAGCTGCGCTCCCTCACCGTGCTGCGCTCCGCGATCGAACCGGTCGCGGCGTCCCTCGCCGCCCGCCACGCCACCGCCGAGCAGTGCGCCGAGCTCACCGAACGCGCCCTCGGCATGGTCGCCACCTCGCGCGGCCACCAACTGGAGGGCTACCTCGAACACGACATCGCCTTCCACCGGATCGTCCTCAATGCCTCCGGCAACGAGATGTTCGCCCGCCTCGGGGACGTCGTCGCCGAGGTCCTCGCGGGCCGCACCCACCACCAGGTGATGTTCGAGGACCCCGACCCGGCCGCCGTCACCCTGCACGTCCGGCTCGCCGAGGCGGTCCGCGAGGGGGACCCGGAGGCCGCCGAGCGGATCACCAAGGACATCGCGGTGGGCGCCCTGCACGAACTGGACGTCCTCGCTCCGTAGCCAGCCCGCCAAGGCGTACGGTGGTCCGCGATCGATCTTCGCGAAGCGCGGGAGCAGGGAGAGCAGGGTTATGGCACAGCAGGTCCAAGCGGTCATCGCACCGGGCAGGAACGAGCCGGTCAGGGTCGAGACGATCGTGATCCCGGACCCCGGTCCCGGCGAGGCCGTCGTGAAGATCCAGGCGTGCGGCGTCTGCCACACCGACCTGCACTACAAGCAGGGCGGCATCAACGACGAGTTCCCCTTCCTGCTCGGCCACGAGGCCGCCGGTGTCGTGGAGTCGGTCGGCGAGGGCGTCACGGACGTCGCCCCCGGCGACTTCGTCATCCTCAACTGGCGTGCCGTGTGCGGCCAGTGCCGTGCCTGCCTGCGCGGCCGCCCCTGGTACTGCTTCAACACCCACAACGCGAAGCAGAAGATGACGCTGCTCGACGGCACCGAGCTGTCGCCCGCCCTCGGCATCGGTGCGTTCGCCGAGAAGACCCTCGTCGCCTCCGGCCAGTGCACCAAGGTCGACCCCGAGGTCGCCCCGGAGGTCGCCGGACTCCTCGGCTGCGGCGTCATGGCGGGCATCGGCGCCGCTATCAACACCGGCCAGGTCGGCCGGGGCGACTCGGTCGCCGTCATCGGCTGCGGCGGCGTCGGAGACGCGGCCGTCGCCGGAGCCCGCCTCGCCGGCGCGGCGAAGATCATCGCGGTCGACATCGACGACCGCAAGCTGGAGACGGCGAAGAAGATGGGCGCCACCCACACCGTCAACTCCCGCACCACCGACCCCGTAGAGGCGATCCGCGCCCTCACCGACGGCCATGGCGCCGACGTCGTCATCGAGGCCGTCGGCCGTCCGGAGACCTACGAACAGGCCTTCTACGCGCGCGATCTCGCCGGAACGGTCGTCCTCGTCGGCGTCCCCACCCCCGACATGAAGCTCGAACTGCCGCTCCTGGACGTCTTCGGCCGCGGCGGCTCCCTCAAGTCCTCCTGGTACGGCGACTGCCTGCCCTCCCGCGACTTCCCGATGCTCGTCGATCTCCACCAGCAGGGCCGCATCGACCTCGCCGCCTTCGTCACCGAGACCATCGGACTCGGCGACATCGAGCAGGCCTTCGCCCGTATGCACGACGGCGACGTCCTCCGCTCGGTGGTGGTCTTCTGATGACCGCCCGCATCGACCACCTGGTCACCTCCGGCACCTTCGCCCTCGACGGCGGCGAGTGGGATGTCGACAACAACGTCTGGATCGTCGGCGACGACACCGAGGCGATCGTCATCGACGCCGCCCATGACGCCGCCGCCATCGAGACCGCGCTCGCCGGCCGTACGCTGCGCGCCATCGTCTGCACCCACGCGCACAACGACCACATCGACGCCGCCCCGGCCCTCGCGGACGCCACCGGCGCCCCGGTCCTGCTCCACCCGGACGATCTCCCGCTCTGGCAGCAGACCCACCCCGACCGCGCCCCCGACGGCGCCCTCACCGACGGCCAGGAAATCACCGTGGCGGGCACCACGCTGACGGTCCTGCACACCCCGGGCCACGCCCCCGGCGCGGTCTGCCTGTACGCCCCCGAGCTGGGTGTCGTCTTCACCGGCGACACCCTCTTCCAGGGCGGGCCCGGCGCCACCGGCCGGTCCTTCTCGTCGTTCCCCACCATCATTGACTCGATCCGGGACCGGCTGCTCGCCCTCCCCGGCGACACGGCGGTCCGCACCGGCCACGGCGACCCCACCACCATCGGCGCGGAGGCCCCGCAGCTCGACGAGTGGATCAAGCGCGGCCACTGACCGCCGTGTACGTCACCCCTCCGGCCAGGCGGAGAGCCGCAGCGCACTCGCGAAGCGACGCGGCTCCCCGCCGACCGGATCGGTGAACTCCAGCACCCGCGCCAGCAGCTGCAACGGCCGCGAGAAGTCATCCGCGGAAGCCTCCGCGGCCACCACCGGATACAGCGGATCGTGGACGATCGGCAGCCCCAGGGCGTTCATATGGACCCGCAGCTGATGCGTCCGCCCGGTGGCGGGCGCCAGCCGATAGCGCCCCAGCGCACCGCGGTGCTCCACCAGCTCCACGTAACTCTCACTGTTCGCCTCGCCCGGCTCCTCCCGGGCGGCGAGCACCCCGCGCTCCTTGACGATCCGGCTGCGTACGGTCCGGGGGAGCGCCACCGAGGGATCGTACGGGGCCACCGCCTCGTACTCCTTTCGCACCCGCCGGTCCCGGAACAGCGTCTGGTACGCGCCCCGGTCCTCCGGGCGCACCACGAACAGCACCAGCCCCGCCGTCAGCCGGTCCAGCCGGTGCGCGGGCTGAAGGGTAGGCAGCTCCAGCTCCCGCCGCAGCCGGGCCACGGCGGTCTCGGTGATGTGCCGACCCCGGGGCATCGTCGCCAGGAAGTGTGGCTTGTCCGCGACCACGATCCGCTCGTCCCGGTACACCACCCCGACCCGGAAAGGCACCGGCACCTCGGCCGCGAAGTCCCGGTGGAACCAGAGATACCGCCCGGCGGCGTACGGCTCCGAGCCCCGCACGGCGACCCCGTCGGCCCCCACGAACCGCCCGGCGTCCAGCATCCCGGCGACCCGGTCCGCCCCGATCGCCCCACCGAACCGGTCGGCCAGATGCTCCCCGACGGAGGCCCACCGCCCCTCGGGATCCTCCGGAAGCCGCACCCGTACGGCATCGATCCCGTCCCGCTGGGGAAGAGGGGAGACGGGCGGCTTCCTGCGACCCCGCATCCCCGCCCCTCTCCGTGATCGCCCGGTGACGCAAAAGAGCCCCACCGAAGTGGGGCTCCTGCTGGTGTCCGAGGGGGGACTTGAACCCCCACGCCCGATAAAGGGCACTAGCACCTCAAGCTAGCGCGTCTGCCATTCCGCCACCCGGACAAGGTGTCTGTCTTGCGGGCCGTGCCCGTTCCGACGTGGAAAACCATAGCAAACATTCAGGGGTGCTCGATCACGCCCGGGGGCTGTGAACGGTGCGTGACGGGGGGTGTGCGGCCTTGGGCGTACGCCGTGGGCGCGGGAGGATGAGGAGGAGCACCACAGCGACAGTGGAGGGAACCAGCGTGAGCGAGAGCAGCACGGGCAAGGCCGGCACCGGCAAGGCCGAGCAGGAGGTCGTCGACCTCTGTCGGGACCTGATCCGGATCGACACCAGCAACTACGGCGACCACTCGGGCCCCGGCGAGCGGCTCGCCGCCGAGTACGTCGCGGAGAAGCTCGCGGAGGTCGGGCTGGAGCCGCAGATCTTCGAGTCGCACAAGGGGCGGGCCTCCACCGTCGCCCGGATCGAGGGCGAGGACCCCTCCCGCCCGGCGCTCCTCATCCACGGGCACACCGACGTCGTCCCGGCCAACGCGGCGGACTGGACGCACGACCCGTTCTCCGGGGAGATCGCGGACGGCTGCGTCTGGGGCCGGGGCGCGGTCGACATGAAGGACATGGACGCGATGACCCTCGCGGTCGTCCGCGAGCGGATGCGCAGCGGCCGCAAGCCCCCGCGCGACATCGTGCTCGCCTTCCTGGCCGACGAGGAGGCGGGCGGCACGTACGGGGCCCGCTATCTCGTCGACAACCACCCGGGCCTCTTCGAGGGCGTCACCGAGGCGATCAGCGAGGTCGGCGGCTTCTCCTTCACCGTCAACGAGAACCTGCGGCTGTATCTGGTGGAGACCGCCCAGAAGGGCATGCACTGGATGAAGCTGACCGTGGACGGCACCGCCGGACACGGCTCGATGATCCACAGGGACAACGCCATCACCGAGCTGTCCGAGGCGGTCGGGCGGCTGGGCCGGCACAAGTTCCCGGTGCGGGTCACCAAGACCCTGCGGCACTTCCTGGACGAGCTCTCCGACGCGCTCGGCACCGAGCTGGACCCGGAGAACATGGACGAGACGCTCGCCAAGCTCGGCGGCATCGCCAAGCTCATCGGCGCCTCCCTGCAGAACACCGCCAACCCCACCCAGCTCGGCGCCGGCTACAAGGTCAACGTCATCCCGGGCCAGGCGACCGCCCATGTCGACGGCCGGTACCTGCCGGGGTACGAGGAGGAGTTCCTCGCCGACCTGGACCGGATCCTCGGCCCCAACGTCCGGCGCGAGGACGTGCACGCGGACAAGGCCCTGGAGACCACGTTCGACGGGGCGCTGGTCGACGCCATGCAGACCGCGCTGGTCGCCGAGGACCCGATCGCCCGGGCCGTGCCGTACATGCTCTCGGCCGGCACCGACGCGAAGTCCTTCGACGACCTGGGCATCCGGGGCTTCGGCTTCGCCCCGCTGAAGCTGCCGCCCGAGCTGGACTTCGCCGGGATGTTCCACGGCGTCGACGAGCGGGTCCCGGTCGACGGGCTCCAGTTCGGCGTGCGGGTGCTCGACCGCTTCATCGACCACTCCTGACCGGTCCATGACCGATTCATAGTCGGATCACCGTTGATTCGGCCACCTGTGCGGACATGTCCGAACGGGTGAAACGAGCCGTTCACACGTAGCCCCGCGAATTCCCCCTCGTTACAAGGTTTGCGGTCCGCGGCTGGGACCGCATTTTCCAACTAGGAGGAATCATGATCAAGAAGGTCGTCGCAGTTGCGGCTGCCACCGGTGGCCTCGTTCTCGCGGGTGCGGGCATGGCTTCCGCCGACGCGGGCGCCCAGGGTGCGGCCATCGGCAGCCCCGGCGTGCTCTCCGGCAACGTCGTCCAGGTTCCGGTCCACGTGCCGGTCAACGTGTGCGGCAACACGGTCTCCGTGATCGGTCTGCTGAACCCCGCCTTCGGCAACACCTGCGTCAACGCCTGATCGTTGAACGTCAACCCGTAAGGGTTTGAGCTCGACCGGTCCCGGAGTGCACCCCATGCACTCCGGGACCGTTCGGCATTCGGCTCCCGCACGGTCATGTCCGGGGGTTTTTCGGAAGCCAGAAGGCAGGAAACGAACCTATGCGACAGGTCACTCGTAAAGGCCTGATCACCATGGCGGCTGCGGGCGGAGTGCTCGCGCTGAGCGGTGGATACGCCCACGCCGACTCCGGAGCGGCGAGCACCGCCTCCGGCTCCCCGGGCGTGCTGTCCGGCAACTCGGTCCAGGTACCGATCGAGATCCCGGTCAACGTCTGCGGAAACTCCGTCAGCGTCGGCGGACTGCTCAACCCCGCCAGTGGAAACGACTGCGGAAACGGATCAGCAGGATCCGACCGGTCCGCGCAGTCCGACCGATCGGCGTCCGACCGGTCCGGCGGCGCCCAGGACCGCTCGGTCCCCGGCGGCTCCGGGAACGGCGCCCAGGCCGGCGACACCACGGCCTCGGACCGCACGTCCGAGCCCGGCACGGGCCGCCACCGGGCCCCGGACGGCGGCGCCACCGCGGAAGGGACCGCCCAGGGATCGCCCGGCATCCTCTCCGGCAACTCGATCCAGGCGCCGATCGACATCCCCGTGAACCTCTGCGGGAACAGCGTCACCATCGGCGGACTGCTCAACCCCGTCTTCGGCAACAGCTGCTCCAACGACGCCGAGGTTCCGCCCCCGCCGCCCGAGCAGCCGGAGAAGCCCCCGGTCACCCCGGAGAAGCCGGTCGACCCGCCGGTCGTCGAGCCGCCCGAGCCGAACGCCCCCGAGACCCGGAACGTTCCCCGCGAGCAGCTCGCACAGACCGGTGGTGACGGGCTCGGACTGCTCATCCCGGCCGGCGCCGGACTGCTCTTCGCCGGAGCCGGATCGGTGCTCTACCGCCGCTCGCGCAGCGCCGCCTGATCCGGGCGCGCCCAGCACGGCGCACAACGCGAAAGAGAGCGGGCCCCGCCACCGCGGGGCCCGCTCCATGTCACCAGGTCGCCCGCAGCTGACGGATGATCCGCCGGCGCAGCCGCACCCTGCGGCTCCCATCCCTGCGGAGCGTCAGGCGGTCCAGCTCCCAGTGTCCGTACTCGGCGTGGTCGGTCAGGAGTCGGGCCGCATCCTTACGGGAGACCCCGCGCGGCACGTACACGTCGATGAATTCGTATTCCGGCATCGCATCTATTGTGCGGGCAGAGCCCCGCTACGGATAGCGTCTGCACTATGTCTGATGCTGCGCAGCCCACCGCTGCCGAGGTACGTGCCGCCGCCGAAGCGGTCAAAGCCGCGATCGACCGTCACCTCGACGCGGTCGAACGCCGTACCGGAGACGACGACCCCGCCGTCTACGACGCGTTCAACGCCCTGGCCGCTGCCGCCGAGGTCTACGACGAACTCCTCTACGACCGCTACGACGAAGTCACCCCCTTCGAGATCCCCGGCGCGGACGACTCGCTGCCGCCCTACGCCGGTCCCGCGGAGCCCAGCGCGCTGAGTGTCCTGATCCGCCGCGACTACGTGGTCGCGGAGCCACCGCGCCTCCTCGCCCAGGCCCAGCGCCTCGCCGACGTCGACGCCGGTCCGGGCGCCGAGGACACGACCCCGGTCGTCGGCACCAGCGTCCACGCCGCGCTCGGCGTGCTCTTCGGCGAGTACGAACCCGACGAGATCGCCTCCCGGCACAAGGAGTTCGGCCTGGAGGAGGGGGACTCCACCCTCTGGGTCTCGGCCGGGGAAGCGGCACCCGAGCCCGGGGAGTGGCTCGGCGCCCCCTTCGAGGACGCCGACCCCGAACGGGTGGTCTGCCGCTTCGACGTCAGCGCGGTCTTCGACGAGGAGGACGACGCGGACGAGGACTTCGCCGGCCCGGCGGTGCACGGCGCCTGACGCTTGTCCCGCACCGCTCTTCGCACCGGACGTGACGGTGGGCCCCGGCGCGCATCGCGCCGGGGCCCACCCCTCGCCCGGGCCGTGGGCCTCCTAAGAAGCCGCGTCCGAGGTCGGGAGCGCTTCGAGCAGGGGGCGCAGCCGCGTCGTCCGCTCCTGGGCCGGGACCTCGGCCACCGCGCGGGGGAGCGCCTGGTCCACCCCGTGCACCACGGACAGATGCCGCTCGCCGCGTCCGAACGCGGTGTACACCCACGGCCGGCTCAGCCCCTGGGCAGCGTCGCCCGGCAGCACGACCACCGCGGCGGGCCAGCGCATCCCGGCCGCCTGGTGGGCGCTGAGGGCCCAGCCGTGCCGCACCGACGACTCCACCCGTTCCTGCGGTACGACGACGGGGACGCCCCCGCAGTCCAGATGCAGCCCCTCGGCGTCGGCCGAGCGCACCACTCCGGGCACCGCACGGCCGGGCGCGGGCACATGGACCACCCGGTCGCCCGGGTCGAAACCGCCGAACCGGCCCGGCCCCGGGTTGAGCCGCTGCTTCAGCGCCTCGTTCAGCGCCCTGGTCCCGGCGGCCCCGCCGTGGCCCACCGTGATCACCTGGGTCTCGTCGGCGGGGATGGAGAAGGCCCGGGGCACCGAGTCGGCGACCAGTTGCACGGTGCGGTGGACGGCCTCGCCCGCGTCCCGGACGGGGACGATCACCACCTCCTTGCCCGGAGCGGCGACCTGGTTCAGCTCGCCGATGCCGATGCCGGAGACCAGCTCGCCGATCGGCCCGGGGTCCGGGGTGCGGGAGACGACCTGCGGGCAGGTGCGGGCGGCCAGCACATCGGCGAACACCCGCCCGGCGCCCGCCGAGCCCAGCACACCCGGGTCACCGCTCAGCACCAGCCGGGCGCCGTCGGCCAGCGCCTCGACGAGGACCGCCGCGCTCTCGACGTCCAGCTGCGGGGCGTCCAGCACGACCAGCAGGTCCAGGGCGAGCGCCCCCTCCTCGTCCCGGCCGGGGCCCTGGGCGCCGGACAGCAGACCGGCCAGCGTGACCGCCGTGTCCGGGTCGCCGGTGGCCGCCGCGAGCCGCCGCCGCCCGTCCTCGCTGTGGGTCGCGCCGATGGCCCGCAGCCCCAGGCCCCGCGCCGCGGCGATCAGCGCGGCGGGCTCGGCCCGCGCGGCCTCACCGCCGCTGTGCGCGACCAGCCCGGCGGCGGCGGTCGTGCGGATCAGCTCGGCGGCCGACGGGCTCGGGGCGGCGGCAGCGGCCTCCGCCCAGTCGGCGGCCTTCTCGCAGGCGTTGACCAGCCGGGCCAGGCCGTCGGCGAGACTCTCCTCGGCCAAGGCGTAGCGGTCGAGGCCCAGCAGCATGCGGACCGGCTCCCGGGGCGTATCGGCGTCCGGTGCGAGGCCGTCCTCATCCGCCGTTCCGTCCTGCTCCGGCTCCTCGTCCTGCCCCTCCTGGAAGAGCAGCGCGACGCCTTCCTCGACGGCCTCGCGCACGGCCGCGTCCGGGTCGCTCACCGCACGCTCGGCGAGCGCCGCCCGGACGGCGTCGGCGGCCAGAGCGGTGTGGCCCTGGAGGGCGGCGCGTTCCAGCACCCAGCCGACCAGGGCCGCCGTCCGGCGGCTGTCGTCCGGGCCGCAGTCGGCGCCCAGCAGGGCCCGGGCGAAGCCGTCGGCCTGTTCCGGCCGCACACCCGGCACGGCCAGCAGCTGCCAGGGGTCGGTGCGCAGCAGCTCGGCCGCCTGCTCGCCCAGCGCGCCGACGGCCGGGCGGGCCAGTGCCTCGGGGGCCCCGCCCGCCACGAGCACCGCGCGCACCGCGTCCAGGGCCTCCGGCGAGGCTGCCTGCGGGGTGCGGACAGGGGAGGCCTCGGGCGCGGGGGTCCGGGGCGGCGGTGCGGCGGCGGCCGGGGCGGACGGCCGGGGGGCCGGGGCGGGCGACGCGAAGAACGCGGAGCCCGCCTTCTCACCGCTCTCCACCGCCCGGACGGCCGCGAGCAGATCGGCGGCCGTGCCGCTCAGCCCCGCACCGGCGGCGATGGGCGCGTCCTTCGCCGCCTTGCGCTGCTCGATCCGCTCGCGCAGCTCGCGCTGGGCGGCCAGCTCGGCCTGCGCCTCGGAGAGCTCGGGCGCGGGAGACGCGGAATCGGCGTCGGTGCTCGGGGGGTCGACTGCCCCGGCCCCAGCGCTCGGGGAGTCGGCAGTCCCGGCCTTGTCGGCGGCCCCGGTCGGCGCCTCGGCGCCCTCGGGCGTTTCGGCGACCGCCGCGGGTGTTTCGGGCGTTTCGGCGTCCGCCGCGGGCTCCTGGGCCCCGGTGTCCGGCGGGGACACGGTGTCCTGCGGGGTGTCCGTGCCGCCGGTGCCGGGGGTCTCCCCGGGAAGCGCAGTCACAGCGTGCTCCAGTCCTGATCGGGATAGCGGTGCACGGGCGCCGACACATCGTCGAGCGCCTGGCAGATCTCGTAGGGAAGACTAAGGGCCTCCACCGACAAAGCCTCCGTGAGCTGCCCGGCGTTGCGCGCACCGAGGATCGGCGCGGCCACTCCCGGCCGGTCCCGGACCCAGGCGAGCGCCACCTGGAGCGGGCTGGTCGCCAGGCCGTCCGCCGCCGTCGCCACCGCGTCCACGACCCGGGCCGCCGCGTCGTCGAGATACGGCTCGACGAACGGGGCCAGCCGTTCGGACGCGCCCCGCGAGTCGGAGGGGGTGCCCTGGCGGTACTTGCCGGTGAGCACGCCGCGCCCCAGTGGGGAGGACGGCAGCAGCCCGATCCCGAGGTCCAGCGCGGCGGGCAGCACCTCGCGCTCGATGCCCCGCTGGAGCAGCGAGTACTCCATCTGCGTACTGGCCAGCCGCGTGCGCACCCCGGGAGCGGCGAGCTGCCAGGTGGCGGCCTTCGCCAGCTGCCAGCCGCAGAAGTTCGACACGCCCGCGTAGCGCACACGGCCCGAGGAGACGGCCAGGTCTACCGCCTGCAGGGTCTCCTCCAGCGGGGTCGCCGTATCGAAGGCGTGGACCTGCCACAGGTCCACGTAATCCGTGCCGAGCCGTTCCAGGGACGCGTCCAGGGCGGCCAGCAGATGCCCGCGCGAGCCGTTGACGCGGCGGTAGGGGTCGGGGACGTTTCCGGCCTTCGTGGCGATGACCAGATCCTCGCGCGGGACGAGGCTGCCCACGAGCCGCCCGAGCAGGTACTCCGCCTCGCCGCCGCCGTACACATCGGCGGTGTCCACCAGAGTGCCGCCCGCGTCCCAGAAGGCCTTCAGCTGGTCGGCGGCGTCGTGCTCGTCCGTGTCCCGGCCCCAGGTGAGGGTGCCGAGCCCGATCCGGGACACGCGAAGGCCGGTACGGCCGAGATGCCTCTGCTCCATGGGCGCTGAGATTACTGGCCATGGCCCCACGGGGTGCAGGGGCTGTGGACAAGCCGAGGCCCGCCGGGCCTGCCGGATCGCCGCCGCCCGCGCTAGAGTCCGGAGAAAGGGACGTTACTGATCAGTAAGGGGAGCGGCTATGCGGCTCGGCATCAATCTCGGTTACTGGGGCGCCGGCATGGACGGCGACAACCTCGCCGTCGCGCAGGAGGCCGACCGGCTCGGCTACGACGTCTGCTGGGCGGCCGAGGCGTACGGCTCCGACGCCCCGACCGTGCTGACCTGGGTCGCGGCCCAGACCGAGTCGATCGACGTCGGCTCCGCCATCATGCAGATCCCGGCCCGGCAGCCCACCATGACGGCGATGACCGCCGCCACCCTCGACTCGCTCTCCGGCGGCCGTTTCCGGCTCGGCCTCGGCGTCTCGGGCCCGCAGGTCTCCGAGGGCTGGTACGGAGTGAAGTTCGACAAGCCGCTGGCCCGCACCCGCGAGTACGTGGAGATCGTCCGCAAGGCGATGACCCGCGAGCGCGTGAGTTACGAGGGCGCGCACTGGACGCTGCCGCTCCCCGGCGGCCCGGGCAAGCCGATCAAGCTCACCGTGCACCCCCAGCGCGAGCACATCCCGCTCTACATCGCCGCGATCGGCCCCAAGAACCTGGAGCAGACCGGCGAGATCGCCGACGGCGCCCTGCTGATCTTCCCCTCCGCCGAGCACCTGGAGGAGACCGCGATCCAGCCGCTGCGCGCCGGCCGCGAGAAGGCGGGCAGGACCATGGAGGGCTTCGACGTCAGCCCGACGCTGCCGCTGGCCGTCGGCGACGACGTCAACGGCCTCGCCGACATGTTCCGCCCGTACACGGCCCTGTACGTCGGCGGGATGGGCAGCCGGAAGCAGAACTTCTACAACCAGCTCGCCCAGCGGATGGGGTACGAGAAGGAGGCCGCCGAGATCCAGGACAAGTACCTGGACGGGGACAAGGCCGGGGCCGCCGCCGCCGTGCCGCACCAGCTGATCGACCAGACCGCGCTGCTCGGCCCCGTCGAGCGGATCGCCGACCGCATGCAGGCCTACGCCGCTGCCGGGGTCACCACGCTCAACCTCGCCCCGGCCGGCTTCACCCTTCAGGAGCGGCTCACCGCCCTGCGCGCCGGCACGGACGCCCTGGAGCGCTCCGGACTCGCGTAAACGCCCGCGGGCAGCACTACGGCCGTGGTGGGGCTCGGGGGTCTTCCCCGCCACGGCCGTCAGCAGGATCAACGCGCCACCCGCCCAGGGGTTACGCCGCCCCGGCGCGCGTGCCGGCCGTCGGTGGCCCGGCCGCCGCCGTGCGCGGTGTGTGACCGCTCCGGTTGCCGACCGCCCGGTAGCGCCTTTGACTCGTTCTGCGGACTACCGATCCGCGGGTCTGGGCTCCGCGGAAAAACGGGTACGGAGGTGGCCCTCATGCTCTCTGCGCAGACCCTGTTCCAGGAGATCCTGGACAACGACGAGTCCTACCGGCTCTTCTGTTCCATCGCCGCGAGCGGCGAGGCCCAGGGCGGCTGGGAGAACGCCCGCATCGCCGCCCTCGTCCCGGAGGGCCGCCGTGAGCTGGCCCCCAGGATCGTCCGGCACGGCGCCGACGAGGACAAGCACGGCCGGATCTTCAACGCCCTTCTCAAGAAGCGCGGACTGCAGCCCGTCGAGGTCCCCCCGGAGACCGACTACACGATGCTCCTGGAGCAGCAGGGCATCGGCCTCGCGCACTCCCGGCTGCGCGGCGAGGAGCGGCTCACCGAGCGCGACATCATCACCTATCTGGCCCACAGCCGGATCACCGAGCAGCGCGCCTCCGAGCAGATGCAGTTGCTGCGCCGGCACTTCGCCGACCACCCCGACATCGGCCGCGCGGTGAAGATGATCTCCAACGACGAGGACAACCACCTCGCCTACTGCCACGAGGAACTGCTCGCCCTCGCCCGCGAGGGGCACGGCCGCACGATCCAGCGGATCATGCGCGAGTGCGCCCTGGCCGAGATCCGCGTCTACCGCGACGTCAGCCTCGCCGTGATGGCCGCCATGGGCCGCATCCTCGGCTGGTCCCGCCCCAGGGCCGCCGTCCTCGCCGCGGGCATCCACGCGGTGTACGCGTACGAGCGCCTCGTCGGCTGGCGGCGCATGGTGACCCTGGAGATGCCGGAGCGGCGCAACGCGCTGGGCAGCCCCGCGGTACCCGAGCACGCATACGCCTGAGCCCCGGCTGTCCGGGGGCCCGGGCCCCCGGACACGCCCGGGCGACGACGGGATGTGACGACAGGCCCTAAAGCCAGCCGCGCCGCTTGAACAGCCGGTACAGCCCGTACACCGCGAGGCCCATCAGCGCGACCACCACCGGGTACGTCCACGGCCAGTGCAGCTCCGGCATGTGGTCGAAGTTCATGCCGTAGATGCCCGCCACCATCGTCGGGACGGCGGCCATCGCCGCCCAGGCGGAGATCTTGCGCATGTCGTCGTTCTGCCGCACGCCCATCTGCGCCAGATGCGCCGAAAGGATGTCCGAGAGCAGCCGGTCCAGCCCCTCCACCTGCTCGTTGGCACGGGTCAGATGGTCGGCCACGTCCCGGAAGAACGGCTGCGCGTGCTCGTGGACGAAGGGCACGCCCGCGGCCGAGAGCCTGGCCATCGGCGCCGTCAGCGGACCGGCCGCCCGGCGGAACTCCAGCACCTGCCGCTTGAAGGTGTAGATCCGGGCGGCGGTGTTCTTCGAGTCGCCCGCGCCGGTCGGTGCGAAGACCTGCGTCTCCAGCTCCTCCAGGTCCACCTGGAGCTCGCCGGCCACATCCATGTAGTGGTCCACGACCGCGTCGCTGATCGCGTACAGCACCGCCGTCGGACCGTGCTTCAGGACCTCGGGCTCGGACTCCAGCCGCTGGCGCACGGCCGCCAGCGGGGCGCCCTCGCCGTGCCGGACCGTCACCACGAAGGAGTCGCCGACGAAGACCATCAGCTCGTCGGCGCTGACGGTGTCGCTCTCCGGTTCGTAGACGATCGGCTTGAGGACCGCGAACAGTGAGTCGTCGTACACCTCCAGTTTGGGCCGCTGGTGAGCTCGCAGCGCGTCCTCCACGGCCAGCGGGTGCAGCCCGAACTCCTCGCGCACGCGGTCGAACTCCTGCTCCGTCGGCTCGTGCAGCCCGATCCACAGGAAGGCGTCCAGGGCCCCGCGCGCCTCGTCCAGGGCGTCGGAGAAGCTGTCGGGCCGTTCGATGCGGCGCCCGTCCCGGTAGATGGCACAGTCCACGATCACGGCGGGCATTCTTCCCCGTGAACCCGCCCGCACGCACCTCCGCCGTACGCTGGCGGGTATGCCCACGCTGATCCTCGTACGCCACGGACGCTCCACCGCCAACACCGCCGGGGTGCTCGCGGGCCGCACCCCCGGCGTCCTCCTCGACGAACGCGGCGCCGGACAGGCCGCCGCCCTCCCCGGCCGGCTCTCCGCCGTGGTCCCGGTCCTCGCCGTCAGCAGCCCCCTGGAGCGCTGCAAGCAGACGCTCCAGCCGCTCCTGGACGCGCGTCCGGGCCTGGCCCTGCACACCGAGGACCGGATCAGCGAGTGCGACTACGGTCACTGGTCGGGCCGGAAGCTCGCCGAACTCGCCGACGAGCCGCTGATGTCGGTCGTCCAGCAGCACCCCTCCGCCGCGGCCTTCCCCGGCGGCGAGTCCATGCGCGCCATGCAGGCCCGCGCCGTCGACGCCGTACGCGACTGGAACGAGCGCGTCGAGGCGGAGCACGGCGAGGACGCCACGTACGTCATGTGCTCGCACGGCGACATCATCAAGTCCCTCGTCGCCGACGCGCTGGGCATGCACCTGGACCTCTTCCAGCGCATCCACGTCGACCCCTGCTCGGTCACCGCGATCCGCTACACCCGGCTGCGTCCCTTCCTCCTGCGGCTCGGAGACACCGGCGACCTCGACTCCCTCGCGCCCCGCGAACACGCCGTCGGGGCGGACGCCGCCGCGTCCCCCGCCGGTGACGGTTCGGCGGACGCGACGGTCGGGGGCGGCGCGGGCGCGCCGTGATCGCTCCGGGCAGTAGGGTGGACGCGCCGTAGCGCCGCCCAACCACCATCGAAGCTCAAGGGAGCAGGACGTGTCCCGTCAGGTGTTCCTCTACGACCCCCCGGACCGATTCGTGGCCGGTACGGTCGGGCTGCCTGGCCGCCGTACGTTTTTCCTGCAGGCGTCCTCCCAGGGCCGGGTCACCAGCGTCGCTCTGGAGAAGGCCCAGGTCGCCGCGCTCGCCGAGCGGATCGACGAACTGCTCGACGAGGTCGTGCGCCGCACCGGAGGCAACTCCCCGGTGCCCGCCGTGGCCCCCACCGACGTCACCGACACCGCCCCGCTCGACGTGCCCGTCGAGGAGGAGTTCCGGGTCGGCACCATGGCCCTGGCCTGGGACGGCGAGGAACAGCGCATGATCGTCGAGGCGCAGGCCCTCGTCGAGCTCGACGCCGACTCCGAGGACGACCTCGCGGAGGCCGAGGAGAAGCTCCTCCAGGACGAGGAGAACGGCCCGCCGATGCTCCGCGTCCGGCTCAGCGGCGCCCAGGCCCGCGCCTTCGCCAAGCGCGCCCTGGACGTCGTGAACGCCGGGCGTCCGCCATGCCCGCTGTGCAGCCTGCCGCTCGATCCGGAAGGACACGTATGCCCGCGCCAGAACGGATACCGTCGCGGAGCCTGACCGACCCAGAGCTGCTCACCCTGCTCACCGAGGGCACGATCACCGTCCTCGGTCAGGTCAAAGGGGCGTCCAACGCGGTGCTGCACTGCACGGTGGCGTACGACGGCGAGGAACGCACCTGCGCCTACAAGCCGGTCGCGGGTGAGCAGCCGCTCTGGGACTTCCCCGACGGGACCCTCGCCCAGCGGGAGGCCGCCGCGTACGAGATCTCCCGGGCGACCGGCTGGGACCTCGTGCCGCCGACCGTCCTGCGCGACGGGCCGTACGGGCCGGGCATGGTCCAGCTCTGGATCGACGGCCCCGAGGACGGTGAGGAAGCCCCCGAGCTGCTGGCGCTCGTCGAGGGCGAGGAGCCGGGCGACGGCTGGAAAGCCGTGGGCTTCGCGGACGTGGGGGAGGGGAAGACCGCGCTGCTGGTGCACGCGGACGACCCCCGGCTGCGGCGGCTCGCGGTGCTGGACGCGGTGATCAACAACGGTGACCGCAAGGGCGGCCATCTGCTGCCCGCGCCCGGCGGGCGGCTCTTCGGCATCGACCACGGCGTCACCTTCAACGCCGACGACAAGCTTCGGACCCTGCTCTGGGGCTGGGCGGGGGAACCGCTCACCGAGGAGGCCCTGGCGGTGCTGGGCCGGCTCGCCGCCGAGCTGGCGCCGGGGGCCGCCCTCGCCACCCGGATGGCCGAACTCATCACCGCGGCTGAGCTGGAGGCCCTGCGCAAGCGGGTCGACGGGCTGCTCAAGAGCGCCGTGCACCCGCGGCCGAGCGGCCAGTGGCCGCCGATCCCCTGGCCGCCGGTGTAGCGCGCCCCGGAGGGCGACCCGCGCTGTACCCCCTGCCATGGGTTGCACGCAAGAGGGCCTCTTCGGACAGGTTTCCGGTGCCGGTTCGTATCCGGAAGCAACGTCCGGTTACGCTCATGACATGCATGCCTGGCCCGCTTCTGAGGTCCCCGCCCTGCCCGGCAAGGGCCGCGACCTTCGGATCCACGACACCGCGACCGGCGGACGGATCACCCTTGACCCCGGTCCCGTCGCCCGCATCTACGTCTGCGGCATCACGCCGTACGACGCGACCCACATGGGTCATGCGGCGACCTACAACGCGTTCGACCTCGTTCAGCGCGTGTGGCTCGACACCAAGCGGCAGGTTCACTATGTCCAGAACGTGACCGACGTGGACGATCCGCTGCTGGAGCGGGCCGTGCGCGACGGTCAGGACTGGACCGAGCTCGCGGAGCGCGAGACGGCACTCTTCCGCGAGGACATGACCGCCCTGCGGATGCTGCCCCGCGGCACTACATCGGAGCGGTCGAGGCCATACCGGGCATCGTGCCCCTCGTCGAACGCCTCCGGGACGCGGGCGCCGCCTACGAGCTGGACGGCGACATCTACTTCTCCGTCGACGCCGACCCGCACTTCGGCGAGGTCTCCGGCCTCGACGCCGAGGCGATGCGCCTGCTCTCCGCCGAGCGCGGCGGCGACCCGGAGCGCCCCGGAAAGAAGAACCCCCTGGACCCGATGCTCTGGATGGCCGCCCGCCCGGGCGAGCCGAGCTGGGACGGGGCCTCCCTGGGCGACGGCCGCCCGGGCTGGCACATCGAGTGCGTCGCCATCGCGCTGGACCACCTCGGCATGGGCTTCGACATCCAGGGCGGCGGCTCCGACCTCGCCTTCCCGCACCACGAGATGGGCGCCTCGCACGCCCAGGCGCTGACCGGCGAGCACCCCTTCGCCCGGGCCTACGTCCACGCGGGCATGGTCGGCCTGGACGGCGAGAAGATGTCCAAGTCGCGTGGCAACCTGGTCTTCGTCTCGGCGCTGCGCCGCGACGGCGTGGACCCGGCGGCCATCCGGCTCGCGCTGCTCTCCCGCCACTACCGCTCCGACTGGGAGTGGACCGACCAGGTGCTGGCCGACGCCGTCGAGCGCCTCGCGCGCTGGCGGGCCGCCGTCTCGCGCCCCGACGGGCCGTCCGCCGACGCAGTGGTCGAGGAGGTCCGCGAAGCCCTTGCCGACGACCTGGACAGCCCCGCCGCGCTCGCCGCGGTGGACCGATGGGCCGCGCTCCAGGGCGCGGAGGGCGGCACCGACGAGGGCGCGCCCGGCCTCGTCTCCCGTACGGTTGACGCCCTGCTGGGGGTCGCGTTGTAGGCGGAACTCCCGCCCGCCCGATGGCTCGAACCGGCCTCGGACTTCTCTACGAAGTTCGGGGCCGGTTCCTTTTTGTCCATGGTCATGTGCTCGAAGTTGCGCTAAAAGCTCCCTATGCAAACATCAACGCGCATGAGAGCGGCAGCGGTTGCTGCACTGCTCGGACTGTTCGCGGTCCTCTCGGGACCCGGCGGGGCCCGCGCCGACGAGGCCTCGCCGGAGAGCGCGGAGACCACCACCGTCGGGGACGTGACCGGTTTCCGCGCCGACGGGGCGGTCTACCGGCTGACCGCCGGGCAGGCCGAGGCCCGTGTCAGCTTCGTCTCGAAGGAGACCTTCCGCATCGAGCTCGCCCCGGACGGGAAGTTCACCGACCCCACCGGCGACGACATCGTCCTGCCGCAGGGCGAGCCGCCCCGGACCCGCTGGAAGGAGCGCGGCGACCGCTACGAGCTGTCGACGGGCGAGGTCACCCTGCGGGCCTACAAGAAGCCGCTGCGCTTCGCCCTGCACCGGGCCGACGGAAGCCGCGTCTGGTCCGAGACGAAGGGCCTGAGCTGGACCGGCGAGAAGACCGTCCAGACACTGGCCCGGGGCGCGAACGAGCAGTTCTACGGGGCCGGGATGCAGAACGGTCGCGGCAACACCACCCACCGCGACAAGACCGTCGAGGTCGCCGTCGACTACAACTGGGACGACGGCGGCCACCCCAACTCCGTGCCGTTCTACCTCTCGTCGGCCGGCTACGGCGTCTTCCGCAACACCTACGCCCCCAACACCTACGCGTTCACCGACCCGGTGACGACCAGTGCGAAGGAGCAGCGCTTCGACGCCTACTACTTCGCGGGCGAGGGCGCCGACGCCGCGAAGGACGTCATCGGCCAGTACACCGACCTCACCGGCAAGCCGTTCCTGCCACCCGTCTACGGCATGGAGATCGGCGACGCCGACTGCTACCTCCACAACGCCAACCGGGGCGAGCGCCGCACCCTGGACTCGCTGAAGGTCGCCGACGGATACGTCGAGAACGACATGCCCAACGGCTGGATGCTCGTCAACGACGGCTACGGCTGCGGCTACGAGGACCTGGAGGAGACCGCCCAGGGGCTGAAGGACCGCAAGATGGAGCTGGGCCTGTGGACCGAGGACGGCATCGAGAACCTCGGAGCCCAGGTCAAGGCAGGCCAGCGGGTCGCCAAGCTGGACGTCGCCTGGGTCGGCCCCGGCTACAAGTTCGCCCTCGACGCCTGCAAGGACGCCTACCAGGGCATCGAGGACCACAGCGACGCCCGCGGCTTCACCTGGGCCCCCGAGAGCTGGGCGGGCGCACAGCGCTGCGGGGTCCAGTGGTCCGGCGACCAGTCCGGCACCTGGGAGTACATCCGCTGGCAGATCCCCACCTACGCGGGCGCCACCATGTCCGGCCTCGCCTACACCACCGGTGACGTCGACGGGATCTTCGGCGGCAGCGCCAAGACGTACACCCGCGACCTCCAGTGGAAGATGTTCCTCGGCACCACGATGACCATGGACGGCTGGGCCGCCATGGACAAGCAGCCCTTCCGCCACGGGGAGCCGTACACCTCCGTCAATCGCGACTACCTCAAGCTCAAGGAGTCGCTGCTGCCCTACCAGTACTCCTACGCCCACGAGGCCACCAAGACCGGGGTCGGCATGGTCCGCCCGCTGGTCCTCGAATACCCCGACGACCCGAAGGCGTCCACGGAGGCCGCGAAGTACGAGTTCCTCTCCGGCGAGCACTTCCTCGTGGCGCCCGTCTACCAGGACACCACCGAACGCAAGGACATCTACCTCCCCAAGGGCACCTGGATCGACTACTGGAGCGGCCGCACCCACGAGGGCCCCGCCACCATCGACTCCTACAACGCCCCGCTCGACACCCTGCCGCTCTTCGTGAAGGCGGGCGCGGCCGTCCCCATGTGGCCGGGCATCCGCTCGTACCGCGACCGCACCGCCGACTCCCCGCTGGCCTGGGACGTCTACCCGCAGGGCAACACCTCCTTCACCCTGTACGAGGACGACGGCGTCACCCGCCAGCACCGCGACGGGAAGTACGCCACCCAGCGCGCCGACGTCCGGGCCCCGAAGCACGGCGCGGGCGACGTCTCCGTCACGATCAACGAGAGCCGGGGCAGCTTCACCGGCAAACAGACCGCCCGCCCCTACGAGTTCACCGTCCACACCGGCTCCGAGCCGCGCGCGGTGAAGCTGGACCGGACGCTGCCCGAGCTGACCTCGAAGGCCGCGTACGACCGGGCCCGCCAGGGCTGGTGGTACGACCGTGACGACCGGGGCGGCGTGGTGCACGTGAAGACCGCGCCCCTGAGCACCGCGAAGAAGTTCACGGTGAAGCTGCTGGGCACGAGCGCGGTCGGCGGGAAGAAGGCCTCGGCCGCCGCCCTCACCGCCCCCGCCGGCCAGGAGGCCGGAGCGGGCACGCCCGGCACGGTCCAGGTCGACGTGACCGCGGGCCGGTTCGACCTCACCGACACCACGGTCACCCTCCAGGTCCCCGAGGGCTGGCAGACCGTCACCGCGAACGTCCCGGGCCGCATCCCGGCGGGCGCCACCCGCCGGGTCGAGGTGGCGCTCACCCCGGCGAAGGACGCCGAGGCGCGCGAGACCCGGCTGACGGCACTGGCCCGCTACCGGACCGCCGGTGAGGACCGCACGAGTCAGCAGCGGCTCGCCGTCTCCGTCCTGCCACCGGCACCCGAGGGCGAGGCCTGGGCGAGCGACCTCGTCTGGCTCTCCGAGACCAATGGCTACGGCCCCGCCGAACGCGACCGCTCCAACGGGGAGTCGGGCGCCGACGACGGGAACACGCTGACGCTCGCGGGGAAGACGTACGAGAAGGGGATCGGCACCCACGCCGACTCCGACATCGCCGTCCATCTCGGGGCTCGCTGCACCGCGTTCACCGCCGACGTCGGGATCGACGACGAGATCAACGGCTACGGCGAGGTCGCGTTCTCCGTGGAGGGCGACGGCAAGGTGCTGTGGACCTCACCGAAGCTGACCGGCGCCTCGGCGACCGTGCCGGTGCACGTGAAGCTCGACGGCGTACGGCAGGTGCGGCTGAAGGTCACCGACACCAACGGGTCCAAGACCGGGGACCACGGCGACTGGGCGGCCGCGAAGTTCCACTGCGCCTGAGCCGCACGGGACCCCGCGAGGAACAGGGAAGGGGCGCCGCACGGGATCATCTCCCGTGCGGCGCCCCGCCGTTCGTCACCGATGCGGGCTCTTCAGCCCTCGCCGTCCTCCTCGGGACGGCCGGCGTCGGTGCCTTCGTCGCCGTCGGTGTCCTTCGCGCCCTTGTCGTCGGAGGCTTTCCCGCGTCCCGTCTCCGGGCGCGGCGGCTTCGGCGGGCGGGTGCGCCCGCTGGAGGGGTCGCGCAGATAGGAGACGTCCCCGGTCTCCGTGGCATGGCCGCCCGGCCCCTGCCCGGGGCCGCCGTCCCGCCGCCGCAGATACCGCTCGAACTCCCGGGCGATGGCCTCGCCGGACGCCTCGGGCAGCTCCGCGGTGTCCCGCGCCTCCTCCAGCGTCTGCACATACTCCGCGACCTCGCTGTCCTCCGAGGCCAGCTGGTCGACGCCGAGCTGCCAGGCCCGCGCGTCCTCGGGCAGTTCGCCCAGCGGGATGCGCAGCCCGATCAGGTCCTCCAGCCGGTTGAGCAGGGCCAGGGTCGCCTTCGGGTTCGGCGGCTGCGACACATAGTGCGGGACCGCCGCCCACAGGCTGACCGCGGGCACCCCGGCGTGCGTGCACGCCTCCTGGAGGACCCCGACGATGCCCGTCGGGCCCTCGTACCGCGTCTCCTCCAGGTCCATCGTCCGCGCCAGGTCCGCGTCGGAGGTGACCCCGCTCACCGGCACCGGCCGGGTGTGCGGGGTGTCGCCGAGCAACGCGCCCAGGATGACGACCATCTCGACGCCCAGCTCATGGGCGAAGCCGAGGATCTCGTTGCAGAACGACCGCCAGCGCATCGACGGTTCGATCCCGCGCACCAGGACCAGGTCGCGGGGCTTGTCGCCGCCGACCCGCACCACGGACAGGCGCGTCGTCGGCCAGGTGATCTTCCGCGTGTTGCCGTCCAGCCACACCGTGGGCCGGTTGACCTGGAAGTCGTAGTAGTCCTCGGCGTCCAGCGCCGCGAACACCTCGCCCTTCCACTCCCGGTCCAGATGACCGACCGCTGTGGAGGCGGCGTCCCCGGCGTCGTTCCAGCCTTCGAACGCGGCCACCATGACCGGGTCGACCAGCTCGGGCACCGACTCGAGCTCGATCACCCGGGCCTCCTTCCGATGTCTCCATACGTACGGAGCAACCTTACGGCTTCCCGGGCCCCTGGCCGCAGCCCTCTTGCACGGCCGGGTGAACAGTGTTCGATCACTCCCGGAGCGAGGACGGCGCCTGACGCCGCGCCCTCGCGTCCGCCGGATCGTGCCCGTACGCCTCGAACCCCTCGCGGTAGCGCGCGCATGAACTCCACTGCTCCCGTTGGGCGTTGCCGGCGTGTGGCGAGAGTGTGGCTCACGGCCGGTGCGCCGGGGGTACGGGAACGGGGCGGCTCCCGCGAGGAAGCCGCCCCGGCCATGTACCCGTGGGGGGTGGGCCGATGGATCAGTCCCGCTCGGCCAGCAGCTTCTCGACGCCCTCGCGGACGCCGTCCGTCGCCAGGCCCCGGATGGTCAGCGTGGTCCGGCGGCGCAGCACGTCGTCCGCCGTCTCCGCCCACTCGTGGTCCCGGGCGTAGGCGACCTGGGCCCAGATCTCCGGGGCGTCCGGGTGGACCCGTTCGGCCAGCTCCGGGTTCTCGTTGGCCAGCCGGGCGATGTCGAAGGCGAGCGAGCCGTAGTGCGTGGCCAGGTGCCGGGCGGTGTCCGGCGCCATGCGCGGGCCGGGGGCCGGGCCGTCGATCAGCAGCCGGTGCGCGACCGCGTTCGGGTTGGCGATCCCGGGCAGCGGCAGCTTCCGCGGCAGCCGGTTCATCGGCTCCATGTCCTCGGCCAGCGGGTGCCCGGGCAGGGCGGCCAGCTTGTTCATGACCGTACGGCCGATGTGGCGGAAGGTCGTCCACTTGCCGCCCGCGACCGACAGCATCCCACCGCGGCCCTCGGTGACGACCGTCTCGCGCTTGGCCTTGGAGGTGTCACCCGGACCGCCGGGCAGTACCCGCAGACCGGCGAAGGAGTAGGTGATCAGATCGCGCGACAGCTGCTGGTCCTTGATCGAGAACGCCGCCTCGTCGAGGATCTGCGCGGTGTCCGCCTCGGTCACCGAGACGTCCGCCGGATCGCCCTCGTACTCCTCGTCCGTCGTGCCGAGGAGCAGCATGTCCTCCCACGGCAGCGCGAACGTGATGCGGTACTTGTCGATCGGGGTGGCCAGCGCCGCCCGCCACGGCCGGGTCCGCTTGAGGACCAGGTGCGCGCCCTTGGAGAGGCGGATGGAGGGGGCCGCGTTCGGGTCCTCCATCTTCCGCAGGTGGTCGACCCAGGGGCCGGTGGCGTTCAGCACGAGCCGGGCGTCGACGCCGAACTCGGTGCCGTCGGTGCTGTCCTTCAGCTCGGCGCCGGTGACCCGGCCCCGGGTGAAGCGGAGGCCCGTGACGGCCGCGTGGTTGAGGACGACCGCGCCCGCGTCGACGGCCGCGCGGACCGTCATCAGCGCCATGCGGGCGTCGTTCATCTGGTCGTCGCGGTAGACCGCGACCGCCTTCAGGTCGTCCGTACGCAGCTCGGGGACGTCGCGCTGCGCCTTGGCCGGGGAGATGACGTGGCCGACGCCGTCGCCGAACGCGGAGAGCGCGGAGTAGGCGAAGACGCCCGCGCCGAGCTTGGCGGCGCCGTGCGGGCCGCCCTTGTAGACGGGCAGGTAGAAGGTGAGCGGGTTGGCCAGGTGCGGGGCAACCTCGCGGGAGACCGCGCGCCGCTCGAAGTGGTTCTCCGCGACCAGCTTCACCGCGCCGGTCTGGAGGTAGCGCAGACCGCCGTGGAGGAGCTTGGAGGAGGCGGAGGAGGTGGCGCCGGCGAAGTCGCCGGCGTCCACCAGAGCCACCCGCAGCCCGGACTGCGCGGCATGCCAGGCGGTGGAGATGCCCAGGATGCCGCCGCCGATGACCAGGAGGTCGTACGTGGCCCGGACAGCTGGTCCCGGGTCTCGGCGCGGCTCGGCAGCGAGCCGGAGGCCGGGTGCGTTCCGAGGGCGGGAACGCTCTGCAGGGTGGTCATGGTGATGCTCCTCGTCAGCTTTCTTCGTCCTCGATCCAGCCCATGGTCCGTTCGACGGCCTTGAGCCAGCTCTTGTACTCGCGGGCACGGGTGTCCGCGTCCATGCGGGGTGTCCACTCGGCGGCCCGGCGCCAGTTGGCGCGCAGCGCGTCGGTGTCCGGCCAGAAGCCGACGGCGAGACCGGCGGCGTAGGCGGCGCCGAGGCAGGTGGTCTCGGCGACCATGGGGCGCACCACGGGCGCGTCCAGGAAGTCGGCGAGCGTCTGCATCAGCAGGTTGTTGGACGTCATGCCGCCGTCGACCTTGAGCGCGGTCAGCTCGACGCCGGAGTCCTTCGTCATGGCGTCGCTGATCTCGCGGGTCTGCCAGGCGGTGGCCTCCAGGACGGCACGGGCGATGTGCGCCTTGGTGACGTAACGGGTGAGACCGGCGATGACGCCCCGGGCGTCGGGACGCCAGTAGGGGGCGAACAGTCCGGAGAAGGCGGGCACGAAGTACGCGCCGCCGTTGTCCTCGACCGAGGAGGCCAGCGTCTCGATCTCGGCGGCCGACTTGATCAGGCCCATCTGGTCGCGCATCCACTGCACCAGCGAACCGGTGACCGCGATGGAGCCCTCCAGCGCGTACACCGGGGGCTTGTCGCCGATCTGGTAACCGACGGTGGTGAGCAGCCCGTTGTACGAGTTGACCGGGGTGCCACCGGTGTTCATCAGCATGAAGGTGCCGGTGCCGTACGTGGACTTGGCCTCGCCCTCGGCGAAACAGGTCTGGCCGAACAGCGCCGCCTGCTGGTCGCCGAGCGCGGAGGCGACCGGGACGCCGTCCAGGATGCCGCCCTTGGCGTTGCCGTAGACCTCGGCGGAGGAGCGGATCTCCGGGAGCACCGCGGCCGGGATGCCGATGGAGGCGAGGATCTTCTCGTCCCAGGCCATCGTGTGCAGGTTCATCAGGAGGGTGCGCGAGGCGTTGGTGACGTCGGTGACGTGGACGCCGCCGTCGGTGCCGCCGGTGAGGTTCCAGATGACCCAGGAGTCCATGGTGCCGAAGAGGATGTCGCCGCGCTCGGCGCGCTCGCGCAGCCCCTCGACGTTGTCGAGCAGCCAGCGGACCTTGGGGCCGGCGAAGTACGAGGCGAGCGGCAGCCCGGTCTCGCGGCGGAACCGGTCCTGGCCCACGTTGCGGCCGAGCTCCTTGCAGAGCGCGTCGGTGCGGGTGTCCTGCCAGACCAGCGCGTTGTGCACCGGCTCACCGGTGTTCTTGTCCCACAGCAGGGTGGTCTCGCGCTGGTTGGTGATGCCGATCGCCTTGACGTCGGCGGAGGTGATGCCGGCCTTGACGATGGCTCCGGCGACGACCTCCTGGACGTTCTCCCAGATCTCGGTCGCGTCGTGCTCGACCCAGCCCGGCTTCGGGAAGATCTGCTCGTGCTCCTTCTGGTCGACGGAGACGATCCGGCCGTCCTTGTCGAAGACGATGCAGCGGCTGGAGGTGGTGCCCTGGTCGATGGCCGCGATGAACGGCCCGGTGCCATGGGTGCCGGTGGTGTGTGCGTCGGTCACGGTGTGCTCCCGGAAGTCTGTGAGGTGGTGGAGGGGCGGCTAGGCGAAGGCGAGGTTGTAGAGCCCGCCGGCGAGTGCGCCGCCGACGAGCGGACCCACGATGGGTACCCACGCGTAGCCCCAGTCCGAACCACCCTTGTTCGGCAGCGGCAGCAGGGCGTGCACGATGCGCGGACCGAGGTCGCGGACCGGGTTGATGGCGTAGCCGGTCGGGCCGCCGAGCGAGAGGCCGATGCCGACGACGACCAGGGCGGTGATCAGCGCGCCGAGCACGCCGATGCCGTTGCCCTCGTTGTTGAGGCCCTGGGTCAGGATCGCCAGGACCAGCACCACGGTGGCGATGATCTCGGTGACGACGTTCTGCACGCCGTTGCGGATCTCGGGGCCGGTGGAGAAGATCCCGAGCACCGGTCCGGCCTTGGGGGCGGCGGCCTGGTCGACCATGGCCTCCTCGGTCGGCTGCGCCTCGATGATCTCCGGGTCGGTGAGGTGGGCGTGGAACTGCCCGTAATACACCGCCCAGACCAGCAGGGCCCCGATCATCGCGCCGAGCAGCTGTGAGCCGAGGTACAGGGGTACGTGACCCCACTCGGTGCCGCCCTGGATGGCCAGGCCGACCGTGACCGCGGGGTTGAGGTGGGCGCCCGAGACGCCGCCGGCGAGGTAGGCGCCGGTCAGCACGGCGAAGCCCCACCCGAAGGTGATGGCCAGCCAGCCCGCGTTGCGGGCCTTCGAGCTCTTCAGCGTGACGGCGGCACAGACACCGCCGCCGAGCAGGATGAGTACGGCGGTACCTATGGTCTCGCCGATGAAAATGTCGGAGCTGGACACCCGCGACTCCTTCGTCCTTCGTCCAGGGGAGAGCGGATCACCGGTCCTGCCGGTGTTCCGCGCCCCAGATGGGTATCCACGAAGCGTGGGCAGCCCATCTGTAAGGGCTTGACCGGCCCTTGGCACTGTCACACCCTAACGCGTATTGCCGTTAGGCGTTCGACAATGCCGACCGTTGAACGGCAGTGTTTCCCCGAAGTGAAGGAAGCGTCAAGGGTTCTGTGGTCCACGACTCGGTGCGCGACGGGATCGTTACCGGCAGGTGCCTGGCGTACCCGGCAGGGGCGCGCCGGGCGCGGGTCGGCGCGGGCCCGTACGTGCCGGGCGGGGGGAAGGGTGCGGGCCGGGCCTGGAGCGGAGGGTGCGGGCCGCAGGCGCCTCAGAAGCGGCCGGCGCCCAGATCCCGGGAGACCGCCCGGGCGCAGTCGCGTACGGCCGCGATCAGCTCGGGGCGCAGCGTGCCGCCCGGGGCCACGCGCTCCACCGCGCCGGTCACGGCGACCGCGCCCACCGGCATCCTGCGCCGGTCGTGCACGGGGGCGGCCACGGCGGCGACGCCCTCCCAGGTCTCCTCCGCGTCGGCCGCCCAGCCCTGGGCCCGGATCAGGTCGAGCATCGACTCGAACGCATCGGCCTCGGTGACGGTGCGCCCGGTGAAGGAGCGGCGCTCCGCCTCCATGACCTCGCTGTGGGCCACCGGGTCGTACGCGGAGAGCACCTTGCCCAGCGCGGTGGAGTGCAGCGGCTGCATCGCCCCGACCTCCAGCACCTGGCGGCTGTCGTCGGGCCGGAAGACGTGGTGGACGATCAGCACGCCGTGCTGGTGCAGCACCCCGAGGTGGACGCTCTCGCCGCTGGAGCGGGCCAGGTCGTCCGTCCAGACCAGCGCGCGCGCCCGCAGTTCGTGGACGTCCAGATAGCTGTTGCCGAGCCGCAGCAGCTCCGCGCCCAGCTGATAGCGGCCGGACGCCGCGTCCTGCTCGACGAAGCCCTCCAGCTGGAGGGTGCGCAGAATGCCGTGCGCGGTGCCCTTGGCCAGCCCCAGCGAGGAGGCGATGTCGGAGAGCCCGAGCCGGCGCTCGCCGCCCGCCAGCAGACGCAGCATCGCGGCCGCCCGCTCCAGCGACTGGATGTTCTTGGCCATCGCGCCGTACTCCTCCACCTCGGTTCGACAATGCTGAACACTATCGGTCGATGCCGACCTGCGCCGGACTCCGGGGGAAAGTCTCCGCCACCCGGCCGCACGTGCCGCACCCGGCACAGCATGCAGGCCGTACGCGTTCCGTCCCGTGGACGCCCCTACGGACCCGGGCGTCCTCGGGCTAGGCTGGCGAGGTGCGCCTTCCCCGAGAAGGACGCAAAGCCGACAGCCGTCGCATCCCTGGGAGATCATCCATGGCCTCGTTGCCGACATCCGCCGCCGACAGCCGGAACCGCGCAGAAGCACTCCGAGAGGCACTCGCCACCCGCGTGGTGGTGGCCGACGGGGCGATGGGCACCATGCTCCAGGCACAGGACCCCACGCTGGAGGACTTCGAGAATCTCGAAGGCTGCAACGAGATCCTCAACATCACCCGGCCCGACATCGTGCGCTCCGTCCACGAGGAGTACTTCGCGGTCGGCGTCGACTGCGTCGAGACCAACACGTTCGGCGCGAACCACTCCGCCGCCAACGAGTACGAGATCGCCGACCGGATCTTCGAGCTCTCCGAGTCGGGTGCGCGCATCGCCCGCGAGGTCGCTGATGAGTTCGGCGCCAAGGACGGCCGCCAGCGCTGGGTCCTCGGCTCGATCGGCCCCGGCACCAAGCTGCCCTCGCTCGGCCACATCACGTACGACATCCTGCGCGACGGCTATCAGCAGAACGCCGAGGGCCTCCTCGCGGGCGGCTCCGACGCGCTGATCGTCGAGACCACCCAGGACCTGCTCCAGACCAAGGCCAGCATCATCGGCGCCCGCCGGGCCATGGACGCCCTCGGCCTCCAGGTGCCGCTGATCTGCTCCCTCGCCTTCGAGACGACCGGCGTGATGCTGCTGGGCTCCGAGATCGGCGCGGCCCTGAGCGCCCTGGAGCCGCTCGGTATCGATCTGATCGGGCTGAACTGCTCGACCGGCCCGGACGAGATGAGCGAGCACCTGCGCTATCTCGCCCGCCATTCCCGTACGCCCCTGATGTGCATGCCCAACGCCGGCCTGCCCGTCCTGACGAAGGACGGCGCGCACTTCCCGCTCGGCCCCGAGGGGCTGGCCGACTCCCAGGAGCACTTCGTCCGGGACTACGGCCTCTCCCTCATCGGCGGCTGCTGCGGTACGACCCCGGCGCACCTGAAGGCCGTCGTCGACCGCGCCCGCGAGCTCACGCCCACCGAGCGCGACCCGCGCCCCGAGCCCGGCGCCGCCTCTCTCTACCAGCACGTCCCCTTCCGCCAGGACACCGCCTACCTGGCCATCGGGGAGCGCACCAACGCCAACGGCTCCAAGAAGTTCCGCGAGGCCATGCTGGAGGCCCGCTGGGACGACTGCGTGGAGATGGCACGCGACCAGATCCGCGAGGGCGCGCACATGCTCGACCTCTGCGTCGACTACGTGGGCCGCGACGGCGTCGCCGACATGACCGAACTGGCCGGCCGCTTCGCGACCGCCTCCACCCTGCCGATCGTGCTGGACTCCACCGAGCTGGACGTCCTGCGCGCCGGTCTGGAGAAGCTGGGCGGCCGGGCCGTGCTGAACTCGGTGAACTACGAGGACGGCGACGGCCCCGAGTCCCGGTTCGCGAAGGTCAGCGCGCTGGCCGCCGAGCACGGGGCCGCCCTGATCGCCCTGACGATCGACGAGGAGGGCCAGGCCCGCACGGTCGAGCACAAGGTCGCCATCGCCGAGCGGCTGATCGAGGACCTCACCTCCAACTGGGGTATCCGCGAGTCCGACATCCTCATCGACACCCTGACCTTCACCATCTGCACCGGCCAGGAGGAGTCCCGCGGCGACGGCATCGCCACCATCGGGGCCATCCGCGAGCTGAAGAAGCGCCACCCGGACGTCCAGACCACGCTGGGCCTCTCCAACATCTCCTTCGGCCTCAACCCGGCGGCCCGGGTCGTGCTGAACTCCGTCTTCCTCGACGAGTGCGTCAAGGCGGGCCTGGACTCCGCGATCGTGCACGCCTCGAAGATCCTGCCGATCGCCCGGCTGGAGGAGGAGCAGGTCAAGGTCGCCCTCGACCTGATCTACGACCGTCGCGCCGAGGGCTACGACCCCCTCCAGAGGCTCATGGAGCTGTTCGAGGGCGTCAACATGAAGTCGATGAAGGCGGGCAAGGCCGAGGAGCTGATGGCCCTCCCGCTCGACGAACGGCTCCAGCGCCGCATCATCGACGGTGAGAAGAACGGCCTGGAGGCCGACCTCGACGAGGCCCTCCAGGACACCCCGGCCCTCGACATCGTCAACAACACCCTGCTGGAAGGGATGAAGGTCGTCGGCGAGCTGTTCGGCTCCGGGCAGATGCAGCTGCCGTTCGTCCTCCAGTCCGCCGAGGTCATGAAGAGCGCGGTGGCCCACCTGGAGCCGCACATGGAGAAGAGTGACGACGAGGGCAAGGGCACCATCGTGCTGGCCACCGTCCGCGGCGACGTCCACGACATCGGCAAGAACCTCGTCGACATCATCCTGTCCAACAACGGCTACAACGTCGTCAACCTCGGCATCAAGCAGCCCGTCTCCGCGATCCTGGAAGCCGCCGAGGAGCACCGCGCCGACGTCATCGGCATGTCCGGTCTCCTGGTCAAGTCGACCGTGATCATGAAGGAGAACCTCCAGGAGCTCAACCAGCGCAAGATGGCCGCCGACTTCCCGGTCATCCTCGGCGGCGCAGCCCTGACCCGCGCCTACGTCGAGCAGGACCTCCACGAGATCTACGAGGGCGAGGTCCGCTACGCCCGCGACGCCTTCGAGGGCCTGCGCCTCATGGACGCGCTCATCGGCGTCAAGCGCGGCGTGCCGGGCGCGGCCCTGCCCGAGCTGAAGCAGCGCCGGGTCCCCAAGAAGGATGTGGCCGTGCTGGAGGTCGAGGAGCCCGAGGGCTCGGTGCGATCCGACGTCTCCACCACCAACCCCGTCCCCGAGCCGCCCTTCCGCGGCACCCGGGTCATCAAGGGCATCCCGCTCAAGGAGTACGCCTCCTGGCTCGACGAGGGCGCCCTGTTCAAGGGCCAGTGGGGCCTCAAGCAGGCCAGGACCGGAGACGGACCGACCTACGAGGAGCTGGTGGAGACCGAGGGCCGCCCCCACCTGCGCGGCTGGCTCGACCACCTCCAGTCCAACAACCTCCTGGAAGCCGCCGTCGTCTACGGCTACTTCCCCTGCGTCTCCAAGGGCGAGGACCTGATCCTCCTCCACGAGGACGGCTCGGAGCGCACCCGCTTCACCTTCCCGCGCCAGCGCCGCGGCCGCCGCCTCTGCCTGGCCGACTTCTTCCGCCCCGAGGAGTCCGGCGAGAGGGACGTCATCGGCCTCCAGATCGTCACCGTCGGCTCCCGGATCGGCGAGGCCACCGCCGAACTGTTCGCCGCCAACTCCTACCGCGACTACCTGGAGCTGCACGGCCTCTCCGTCCAGCTCGCCGAAGCCCTCGCCGAGTACTGGCACGCCCGGGTCCGCAGCGAGCTCGGCTTCGCCGGAGAGGACCCGGACGACGTCGAGGACATGTTCGCGCTGAAGTACCGGGGCGCGCGGTTCTCCCTCGGATACGGAGCGTGCCCGGACCTGGAGGACCGGGCGAAGATCGCCGAGCTCCTCCAGCCGGAGCGGATCGGCGTGCACCTCTCCGAGGAGTTCCAGCTCCACCCCGAACAGTCCACCGACGCCATCGTCATCCACCACCCCGAGGCGAAGTACTTCAACGCCCGGTAGGACGAACTTCGTCCCGCGGTCACGCGCCTGCCGCGCACCGCGGGGCGACACGTCGTACACTGGTCGGTCCAGCGCAGGCCGGTCGCCCTCCCACTTCTGGGAATGGCGGCCGGCCTTCTCGTCCCTTACGGAAGGTGTGCCGGATGACCAGTACGGTCCCCGCGTCCTTGACCCGCACGGCCGAAGAGGCCGCCCTGCAGGCGGTCCTTCTCGACATGGACGGAACCCTGGTCGATACCGAGGGCTTCTGGTGGGACGTCGAGAAGGAGGTCTTCGCGGGCCTCGGACACCGCCTGGACGAGGCCTGGCGCGACGTGGTCGTGGGCGGCCCGATGTCCCGCAGCGCCGGCTACCTCATCGACGTCACCGGGGCCGACATCCGGCTGGACGAGCTGACCGTGCTGCTCAACGACGGATTCGAGAACCGCATCAGCCGGGGTGTGCCGCTGATGCCGGGTGCCGAGCGGCTGCTCGCCGAGCTGGCCGTGTACGAGGTGCCCACCGCGCTCGTCTCGGCCTCCCACCGCCGGATCATCGACCGGGTGCTGGAGTCCGTGGGCCGTCACCACTTCGCGCTCACGGTCGCGGGGGACGAGGTCGCCCGCACCAAGCCGCACCCCGAGCCCTACCTCACCGCCGCCGCGGGCTTCGGCGCCGACCCCTGGCGCTGCGCGGTCATCGAGGACACCGCGACCGGCGTGGCCGCCGCCGAGGCCGCCGGCTGCCGGGTCGTCGCGGTGCCGTCCGTCGCCCCCATCACCCCGGCCGCAGGACGCGTGGTCGTCGGCTCCCTGGAAGAGGTCGACCTCGCCTTCCTGCGCGGGCTCATCACCGGTTCCAGCGGCACCGGCTGACCGGTCCGCCCCCGAGCTTGTGAAGGAGTCGTGGATTTCCTGCTCGCCTTCGTGTGTGTTCCGACAACGTTCCGTGCATGTGGATCAGCCGCAAGGTGTTTCTGTGAAGAGGTCGGACGGGTGACCTTGCTCACTCAGGAGGCTTAGGTGGCCCGCCGAAACGAGCATGCTGTCCGTAATGGTGATCGTATGTCCTGCTCGTTGGTGGCCGGGGGAGCGTGAACCGTTCGTCGGGCGGTCGGACGGTCCACCCACGGCTACTAACTTGGATTCCTCACCTGCCGGGATGAGGGAGAACGTCCAGATGAACCGCAAGACCCTGGTGCTGCCGGCCGTCGTCGGCCTGCTCGCCCCCGTGCTCGCCGCCTGCGGCAGCACGGACAGCGGCGCCGGTGGCAAGGGGGCCATCGTCGTCGGCACCACGGACCAGCTCGTGGCCTCCAAGGAGAACCCCGCGCCGCTCGACCCGGCCATCGGCTACGAAGCGGGCGTCTGGAACGTCCTGCGGCAGACCGTGCAGACCCTGACCACGGTGCCGGGCGGCGGCGGCGAGCCGGTGCCCGAGGCCGCCCGCAGCTGCACCTTCACCGACACCGCGAACGAGAGCTACCGCTGCACCCTGCGGGCGGGCCTCACCTTCGCCGACGGGACGCCCATCACCGCCGAGGACGTGAAGCACTCCATCCAGCGCGTCATCGACATCGACTCGGACAGCGGGCCGGTCGGCCTGCTCGCCAACATCGACATGATCGAGACGAAGGGCGAGGACCAGGTGATCTTCCACCTGAACACGCCCGACGCGACCTTCCCGTACAAGCTCGCCACCCCCGCCGCCGGCATCGTCCCGAAGGCGCAGTACCCGGCGAAGCAGGCCCGCACCGGCTTCCAGGTCGACGGCTCCGGCCCGTACACCATGAAGCCGGAGGTCGAGGACGGCCGCGTCGTCAAGATCGCCTTCAAGAAGAACCCCTCGTACAAGGGCGAGTTGAAGGTCCTCAACGACAAGGTCGAGATGGACCTCTTCCCCGACGCCGACGCCATGGGCAAGGCGCTCGAGGAGAAGAAGATCCACCTGATGACCCGGGCGATGTCGCCCGAGCAGGCCCACGACATGCTTGTGGCGCCGAAGGAGGGCATCGACCTCACCGAGCTGCCCGGACTGGCCATCAGCTACCTCGGGTTCAACACCAAGAACCCCGTGGTCGACAAGCCCGTCCGGCAGGCCATGGCGCAGCTCGTCGACCGGGGCCAGATCGCGGGCAAGGTGTACGGCACCACCGCCGAACCGCTCTACTCGCTGATCCCCTCCAGCATCGCCGGGCACACCAACGCCTTCTTCAACAAGTACGGCGAGCCCAGCACGGCCAAGGCCGCGGCCATCCTGCGCGAGGCTGGGATCAAGACGCCGGTGAAGTTCACCCTGCACTACACCAACGACCACTACGGCCCGGCCACCGCCGCCGAGTTCAAGGCGATCCAGCAGCAGCTGAACAAGTCGGGCCTCTTCGACGTCTCCGTCCAGGGCACGGAGTGGTCGAAGTACCGCCCCGAGCAGAAGCGCGGCGACTACGCGGCTTACGGCATGGGCTGGTTCCCCGACTTCCCGGACCCGGACAACTACACCGCGCCTTTCCTGGACGCCAACAACTTCCTCAACTCCCCCTACCGGTCGCCCGAGGCGGAGAAGGTCCTCATCCCGCAGTCCCGCCGAGAGGCCGACCGCAGTGCCGCGGCCGCCACCTACGAGAAGCTCCAGGACATCGTCGCCGACGATGTGCCGGTGCTCCCCATCTGGCAGGGCAAGCAGTACGTGGCCTCCCGCGACGGGATCGCCGGGGTGGAGCGCTCCGTCAGCGCCACCTCCGAACTCCAGCTCTGGGAGCTCAACCGGCAGAACGCCTGAGCCCCGACCGCCCAACGCCGTCCGGCCCGCCTCTTCCCTGCGACGGGAAGAGGCGGGCCGGACGGCGTTGTGTGCGGACGACGCCTCTCGCGCGGGCCTCGCTTGCGCGGGCCTTCTTGTGAGAGCGCAGTGCCGCTACTGCGCGCCGGGGCGCACCAGCCCGCTCTCGTACGCGTACACCGCGGCCTGCACCCGGTCGCGCAGACCGAGCTTCGTGAGCACATGGCCCACATGCGTCTTGACCGTCGTCTCGCTGACGAACAGCTCCGCCGCGATCTCCGCGTTGGACAGCCCCCGCGCCACCAGCTTCAGCACCTCGACCTCGCGGTCCGTCAGCGTGTGCAGGGCGTCCGGCACCGGCTCCTCGCCGGACGGCAGATGGTCCGCGTACTTGTCCAGCAGCCGGCGCGTGATGCTCGGCGCGAGCATCGCCTCGCCCGCCGCCACCACCCGGATCGCCTGCACCAGCTCGGCCGCCGGAGCGTCCTTCAGCAGGAAGCCGCTCGCCCCCGCACGCAGCGCCTCCACCACGTACTCGTCGAGATCGAACGTCGTCAGCACCAGCACCTTCGCCGGGCCGTCCTTCCCGGGGCCGGTGATCTGACGGGTCGCCTCCACCCCGTCCATCCGCGGCATCCGGATGTCCATCAGCACCACATCGGGCTGGAGCGCCCGCACCTGATCGATGGCCTGCAGACCGTCACCGGCCTCGCCGACCACCGCCAGATCGCCTTCCGCCTCCAGGATCATCCGGAAACCGGTGCGCAGCAGAGGCTGGTCGTCGACCAGAAGGACGCGGATCGCCACAGGAACTCCTTAAGGGCCCTCAAGGGCCACGGCTCGGCCGGCCTCGGCCCGGACCGGTCCCATTCTGCCCTGGCCATCCTCACCCGGATCCGTCGGGCGGACCGACAGCGGATAGACCGGGGGAGTCCCGCCGAATTCCGGACACACCGCCTGGTGGTCGCACCAGCCGCACAGCTTCGTCGGCCGGGGCCGCCAGTCGCCGGTCTCCGTCGCCAGCCGGATCGCGTCCCACAGCGCCAGCAGCTTGCGCTCCACCCGCTCCAGGTCCGCCACCACCGGGTCGTACGTCATGACGTCCCCGCTGCCCAGATAGACCAGCTGGAGGCGGCGCGGCACCACGCCCTTCAGCCGCCAGATCACCAGCGCGTAGAACGTCATCTGGAACAGCGGCCCGTCGGAATACTCCGGCCGCGGCGCCTTGCCCGTCTTGTAGTCGACGATCCGGACCTCGCCGCTCGGCGCGATGTCCACCCGGTCGATCACCCCACGCAGCCGCAGCCCCGACTCCAGCTCCGTCTCCACGAACATCTCGCGCTCGGCCGGCTCCAGCCGCGTCGGGTCCTCCAGCGAGAACCACCGGTCCACCAGCCGCTCCGCCTCGCCCAGCCACCGCGTCAGCCGCTCACCCTCGGTGTCCCCGGCGAACAGATCGCTCAGCTCCGGCTTCGACTCCAGCAACCGGTCCCACTGACCGGGGATCAGCGCCCGCGCCCGCGGCGCCGTACGGTCGGCCGCCGGGACGTCGAAGAGGCGCTCCAGCACCGCATGGACCAGCGTGCCGCGGGTAGCCGCCTCGCTGGGCTTCTCCGGCAGCTTGTCGATGACCCGGAAGCGGTACAGCAAGGGGCACTGCATGAAATCGCTCGCCCGCGACGGCGACAGGGACGAAGGTGGCTGAGGCGGCCGGGGCACGGAGGTCATGTCTCAAGACCCTACGGCCCGCCACTGACATCGAGCGGCATACCATCGACGGCAGACCCTCGCACACTGCATGATCGTGGCACAGACCACTCACCGAACCGAAGGGACCCCGTGGACGACAGCGGCGACAGCGGGCGGCCGCAGCCCGGCGCGGGGGGAACGGCCCCCGGCACCGACCCGGACGACGGCAAGCCCCCACGCCCCGCGGAGCCGGGCGGCGGCCTGCTCATGGGCCGCCCCTTCGGCGTGCCCGTCTACGTGGCCCCCAGCTGGTTCGTCGTCGCCGCGCTGATCACCTGGGTCTTCGGCGGTCAGCTCGACCGCGTGCTGCCCGAGCTGGGCGGCGCCCGCTACCTCGTCGCCCTGTTCTTCGCCATCGCCTTCTACGCCTCCGTGCTCGTCCACGAACTGGCCCACACGGTCGCCGCCCTGCGCTACAAGCTCCCGGTCCGCCGCATCCAGCTCCAGTTCTTCGGCGGTGTCTCGGAGATCGAGAAGGAGACGGAGACCCCCGGCCGGGAGTTCGTCCTCGCCTTCGTCGGACCGCTCCTCTCCCTCGTCCTCGGCGGCGTCTTCTACGGCGCGATGCAGCTCGTCGAGCCCGGTACCGTCCCCGGCGTCCTGCTCGCGGGCCTGATGATCTCCAACCTCATCGTGGCCGCCTTCAACCTGCTGCCCGGGCTGCCCCTGGACGGCGGCCGGATGCTCCGCGCCGTCGTCTGGAAGATCACCGGCAAGCCCATGAGCGGCACCATCGCCGCCGCCTGGGTCGGCCGGGGCCTCGCCGTCACCGTCCTCGTCGGACTGCCGCTGCTCACCCACACCGGAGCCCTCGGCGGCACCGCCCAGGACATCGGCGGCGTCGAGACCGTGATGGACGCGCTGCTCGCCGCGATCCTCGCCGGCATCATCTGGACCGGCGCCGGGAACAGCCTGCGCATGGCCCGCCTTCGCGAGCACCTGCCCGACCTGAGGGCCCGCACCCTGACCCGCCGCGCCGTCCCCGTCGAGTCCGCCACCCCGCTCTCCGAAGCGCTGCGCCGGGCCAACGAGGCCGGCGCCCGCGCCCTGGTCGTCGTCGACGGACAGGGCAACCCGAAGGGCGTCGTGCGTGAGGCCGCCATCGCCGGCGTCCCGGAGCACCGCCGCCCCTGGGTCGCCGTCAGCGGCCTCGCCCAGGACCTCACCGAGGGCATGAAGGTCCCCGCCGAACTGGCCGGCGAAGCCCTCCTGGACCGACTCAAGGCCACCCCCGCCACCGAGTACCTGGTCGTCGAGGAGACCGGCGAGATCTACGGCGTCCTCTCCACCGCCGACGTCGAGCGCGCCTTCGTCAAGGCCATGGCCCGCCCCGAGGCCTAAAGGCCCCCCGGAACACCGGTAGGCTGGTCACATGTCTGAACCGACCGGTGCCGCCCGCCGACGTGGGCCCTTCAAGGTCGGGGACCAGGTACAGCTCACCGACCCCAAGGGACGCCACTACACCTTCACGCTCGAAGCCGGAAAGAGCTTCCACACCCACAAGGGTTCTTTCCAGCACGACGAGCTGATCGGTGCTCCCGAGGGCAGTGTTGTCCGCACCACGGGAAACGTCGCCTACCTCGCGCTGCGCCCCCTGCTCCCCGACTACGTCCTGTCCATGCCCCGCGGCGCCGCCGTGGTCTACCCCAAGGACGCGGGCCAGATCCTGGCCTTCGCCGACATCTTCCCCGGCGCTCGCGTCGTGGAGGCCGGGGTCGGATCCGGATCGCTCTCCACCTTCCTGCTGCGCGCCATCGGTGAGCAGGGCATGCTGCACTCGTACGAGCGCCGCGAGGACTTCGCCGAGATCGCCCAGCAGAACGTCGAGCGCTACTTCGGCTCGCCGCACCCCGCCTGGCAGCTGACCGTCGGAGACCTCCAGGACAACCTCTCCGACACCGACGTCGACCGCGTCGTGCTGGACATGCTCGCCCCCTGGGAGTGCCTGGAGGCCGTCTCCAAGGCCCTGGTACCCGGCGGCATCCTCTGCGCCTACGTCGCCACCACCACCCAGCTCTCGCGCACCGTCGAGTCCATCCGCGAGATCGGCTGCTTCGCCGAACCGCAGCCCTGGGAGTCGATGATCCGCAACTGGCACGTCGAGGGCCTCGCCGTCCGCCCCGACCACCGGATGATCGGCCACACCGGCTTCCTGGTCACCGCCCGCCGCCTCGCGGACGGCGTCGAGCCGCCGCTGCGCCGTCGCCGCCCCTCCAAGGGCGCCTACGGCGACGACTACGAAGGACCGGGCAGCCAGAGCCGCGGAGGCTCCGCCGCCGACCGCGGCTGACCCGCACAACGGCACCGGCGCCGCCGCGCAGTTCCCCGTCCGACCGGAGAACGGCGCGGCGGCGCCTTTTCGTCGACACCCTCATTCGTCGAGACCCCGCCGTTCCGCCCGGGTGTGAGGTGTGGCACGATGCCGGGCAACCCCTCGGGGTGTTCCCACCCCTCCACCGGGCTCCCAGGAACCATCAGGAGACATACCGCGTGCAGACCTCCGCGCTCCCGGACCTCGCCCACACCGCCGCCAAGCCGATGCACTGGCTCGCCACGGCCGCGGCGATGGCGGGCGTCGTCGCGCTGGCCGGGCTGCTCCAGCCCCGTACGGCCACGGCGACCGCCACGGCCTCCGAGCAGCGGACCACCACCCGGCACGGCGCCCCCGCGCCCGCCCCGGACCCGGCCGGCGTGGACTTCCCGCTCCAGTGCGGCGGCGCCGGGACGACCGTCGCGAAGCAGGCCCCCGGGGACCTCGACGGCGACGGGCGGCCGGAAACCGTCGCCGTGGTGCACTGCGCCGCCGGATCGGGCACCCCGCCCGGAGGCATCTACGTCCTGACACAGACGAGCGGGGCCGCACCCCGGGTCGTGGCGACCCTGGTGGACCCCGCTGACAAGAAGACCGTCGGGGACTTCGCCGTACGCGACGGCGTCGTCTCGGCGACCCTCCTCGGCTACTCCTCGCTGGAAGTGCCCCGCTGCTGCCCCGACCAGGAGGAACAGGCCTCCTGGCGGTGGAAGGGGCAGGCCTTCGTCCGCAGCTCCGGGGAGCTCGCCCGCAGCGTCTGAGCGTCGCCCGCACGTCCCGGGGGCTCGCACCCCCGGACGGCTACTCCGCGTCCGGCCCGTACACCTCGACGCTGTCCTTGACGCGCCGCACGTGGATGCAGTCGCCGGGGCACTCCTTGGCCGAATCGACGACGTCCTGGAGGAGCGGCAGCGGCACCGGAGTGGTCGCCCCCGGGTCCTGCAACAGCTCGTCGTCGGAGCTCTTCACATACGCCAGGCCGTCGATGTCCAGCTCGAAGACATCGGGGGCGTACTGCACGCAGATACCGTCCCCCGTACAGAGGTCCTGGTCGATCCAGACCTCCAGGTCCTGCGTGTCACTGTCGCCCGGCGAGTCCTGCTGCACGGTCATGTGTCCTGCCGTTCCTGCGTATCCGAACCAATTGGAGCCAGCCCTGAAGGGTGTTGAACAGTTCGACGATACAACCGGCGGCTTTCCGGTGCCGAAGGGTGGGTATTCCCTTGTCGTGAGGGAGAGCGCAAGGGTGAAGATCGGACACGCCCCGCAGTCTTTGTGATCTAGGGGTTTCAATCACCACCCACCCAGGTAGGGTCAGGAAGCGTCCAGCTCCCCATGGAGGAGGTGAGGACCGTGGCAGCCCACGACGACGACATCAACCGCGGCATCCGGCCCGCGCGCGGGTCCGAGGACCCAGCCGGCCAGGTTGCCTATCTCGAGCAGGAAATCGCCGTCCTGCGACGTAAGCTCGCCGACTCTCCGCGTCATACGAGGATTCTCGAAGAGCGGATCGTCGAGTTGCAGACGAATCTGGCAGGCGTGTCCGCCCAGAACGAGCGGCTCGCCAACACGCTCCGTGAGGCGCGTGACCAGATCGTGGCCCTCAAGGAAGAGGTCGACCGGCTCGCGCAGCCGCCGGCCGGCTTCGGCGTCTTCCTGCAGGCCAACGAGGACGGCACCTGCGACATCTTCACCGGGGGCCGCAAGCTCCGGGTGAACGTCAGCCCCAGCGTCGAGCTCGAGGACCTGCGGCGTGGCCAGGAGGTCATGCTCAACGAGGCGCTCAACGTGGTCGAGGCCATGGAGTTCGAGCGCGCCGGGGACATCGTCACCCTCAAGGAGATCCTCGAGGACGGCGAGCGCGCCCTGGTGGTCGGCCACACCGACGAGGAGAGGGTGGTGCGGCTCGCCGAGCCGCTGCTCGACATCACCATCCGCTCCGGCGACGCCCTGCTCCTGGACTCCAGGTCGGGTTACGTCTACGAGGTGGTCCCCAAGAGCGAGGTCGAGGAGCTCGTCCTCGAAGAGGTCCCGGACATCGACTACGACAAGATCGGCGGCCTGGGCGACCAGATCGAGCTGATCCGCGACGCGGTCGAGCTTCCGTATCTGCACCCCGACCTCTTCAAGGAGCACGAGCTGCGTCCGCCGAAGGGCATCCTGCTCTACGGCCCGCCCGGCTGCGGCAAGACGCTCATCGCCAAGGCCGTCGCCAATTCGCTCGCCAAGAAGGTCGCCGAGGTGACCGGGCAGCCCGCGGGGAAGAGCTACTTCCTCAATATCAAGGGCCCCGAGCTGCTCAACAAGTACGTCGGCGAGACCGAGCGGCACATCCGCCTGGTCTTCCAGCGTGCGCGGGAGAAGGCCAGCGAGGGCACCCCCGTCATCGTCTTCTTCGACGAGATGGAATCCCTCTTCCGCACCCGCGGCAGCGGCGTCAGCTCGGACGTGGAGAACACCATCGTCCCGCAGCTGCTCGCCGAGATCGACGGGGTGGAAGGCCTGGAGAACGTCATCGTCATCGGCGCCTCCAACCGCGAGGACATGATCGACCCCGCCATCCTGCGGCCCGGCCGGCTCGATGTGAAGATCAAGATCGAGCGCCCGGACGCCGAGGCGGCGAAGGACATCTTCGCGAAGTACCTGACCCCGTCGCTCCCGCTGCACGCGGACGACCTCTCCGAGCACACCGGCTCGCGCGAGGCCGCTGCCCACGCCATGATCCAGTCGGTCGTGGAGCGGATGTACACGGAATCCGAGGAAAACCGCTTCCTCGAGGTCACCTACGCCAACGGCGACAAGGAAGTCCTGTACTTCAAGGACTTCAACTCCGGCGCGATGATTCAGAACATCGTCGACCGGGCAAAGAAGATGGCCATCAAGGCATTCCTGGAACAGGGCCAGAAGGGGCTGCGGGTCGCTCATCTCCTGCAGGCCTGCGTGGACGAGTTCAAGGAGAACGAGGACCTGCCGAACACCACCAACCCGGACGACTGGGCCAGGATTTCCGGTAAGAAGGGTGAGCGGATCGTCTTCATCCGCACACTCGTCACCGGAAAGCAGGGCGCGGACACCGGACGCTCCATCGATACGGTGGCCAATACCGGCCAGTACCTGTAATACCCGGACCGGCTGCGGAAGCCCCCAGGGGCCTCCGCAGCCGGTTTCATTCCCACGTTCCGGCCATGCCGGAGCCAAAGTCGTAATGGAGCTCCCCACCGGCGCAGAGGCGCTCTAGGCTCTGCGGTACCGCCGAGTCGCGCAGTGCGGTGACGGGCACCGCGCAGACGCACCGGACACAGCAGCGGTACGTGAGCGTCGCTCCGGGAGGGGCCGACGCCGGGCAAGGAGGGCCGCATGACCGTACGGCGAGTAATGGGCATCGAGACGGAGTACGGGATCTCCGTCCCCGGTCACCCCAACGCCAATGCCATGCTCACCTCGTCCCAGATCGTCAACGCCTACGCGGCGGCGATGCACCGGGCGCGACGCGCCCGCTGGGACTTCGAGGAGGAGAACCCGCTGCGTGACGCGCGAGGCTTCGATCTCGCCCGTGAGACCGCCGACTCCAGCCAGCTCACCGACGAGGACATCGGCCTGGCCAATGTCATCCTCACCAACGGCGCGCGGCTCTACGTCGACCACGCGCACCCCGAATACAGCTCCCCGGAGATCACCAATCCGCGCGACGCGGTGCTCTGGGACAAGGCCGGCGAACGGATCATGGCGGAGGCCGCCGAGCGGGCGGCCGCCATCCCCGGCGCCCAGCCGATCCACCTCTACAAGAACAACACCGACAACAAGGGCGCCTCCTACGGCACGCACGAGAACTACCTCATGCAGCGGGAGACGCCGTTCTCGGACATCGTGCGCCATCTGACGCCGTTCTTCGTCTCGCGCCAGGTCGTCACGGGCGCGGGCCGGGTCGGTATCGGGCAGGACGGCCACGAGCACGGCTTCCAGATCAGCCAGCGCGCCGACTACTTCGAGGTCGAGGTCGGCCTGGAGACCACGCTCAAACGCCCCATCATCAACACCCGGGACGAACCCCACTCCGACGCCGAGAAGTACCGCCGGCTCCATGTGATCATCGGCGACGCCAACCTCTCGGAGATCTCCACCTATCTCAAGCTCGGCACCACGTCCCTGGTGCTGTCGATGATCGAGGACGCGTTCATCAACGTCGACCTGGCCGTCGACCAGCCCGTGCGCACCCTGCACCAGGTCTCCCACGACCCGGACCTGCGGCAGCTGATCACGCTCCGCAGCGGCCGGACACTCACCGCGGTCCAGCTCCAGATGGAGTACTTCGAGCTGGCCCGCAAATACGTCGACGAGCGGTACGGCGCAGACGCCGACGAGCAGACCAAGGACATCCTGACCCGCTGGGAGGACACCCTCAACCGGCTGGAGACCGATCCGATGAGTCTGTCGGGCGAGCTGGACTGGATCGCCAAGCGGGAGCTCATGGAGGGCTACCGCCGCCGCGACGCGCTGGACTGGGACGCCCCCCGGCTGCACCTGGTGGACCTCCAGTACGCGGACGTCCGGCCCGACAAGGGCCTCTACAACCGCCTGGTGGCGCGCGGGAAGATGAAGCGCCTCCTGAACGAGGACCAGGTCACCCGGGCCCGTACGGCGCCCCCGGAGGACACCAGGGCCTACTTCCGCGGCCGCTGCCTGGAGCAGTACGCCGACGACGTGGCGGCGGCCTCCTGGGACTCGGTGATCTTCGATCTGCCGGACCGCGACTCCCTCCAGCGCGTGCCCACCCTGGAGCCGCTGCGCGGGACCAAGGAGCACGTGAAGGACCTCCTCGACCGCTGCCGTACGGCGGAGGAGCTGGTCCGGACGCTGTCGGGCGGCTGAAAGGCCTCCGGGCTGGGAATCAATCACCTGAGGCACGGGCTTGCCTCAACTACCGGGCCAAATGTCGGACCCGGTGGGTAGGGTCTGATCAAGAGCTTCGATTGCTTCGAACCGAGCGGGGTGAGCTACATGGCGACCAAGGACACCGGCGGCGGACAGCAGAAGGCGACACGTTCCACCGAGGAGGTCGAGGAGCAGGCGCAGGACGCGCAGGCGTCCGAGGACCTTGCGGAGCGACAGGAGAAGCTGAGCGACGACGTCGACTCGGTGCTGGACGAGATCGACGACGTGCTCGAAGAGAACGCCGAGGACTTCGTGAGGTCGTTCGTCCAGAAGGGCGGAGAGTAGTTCACGGGTGTGAACGCTCGGTAGGAAGCGGGGTGACGGCGCACGCCGTCACCCCGCCCGCCGACCGGGGCCCGGACGACGGGCCGCCGGATCGGGACGGATATCCCCGCCGAACATGTGGATCACTCCCGCGAGGCGGGTAGGGTCCGTGGCACAAGCTGCTTCAACGGCAATTCGGCCATCGGCAAGTTGGGGGATGATCCTGACTCTCTTGCGCTGGGCCATCGCATACCTGGAGGGAAACGCGTGGAAGCCAACACTCGTAGCACCGGGCGTCTACCAGCTGCCTTCCTGACGCCGGGTTCGTCCTCGTTCATGGACTTCCTGTCCGACCAGTCGCCCGAGATGCTGCCGGGCAACCGCAGCCTCCCGCCGCTCCAGGGGGCGATCGAGGCGCCGCACGGGACGACCATCGTCGCCGCGTCCTTCCCCGGTGGCGTGGTCCTGGCCGGCGACCGGCGCGCCACCATGGGCAACATGATCGCGCAGCGCGACATCGAGAAGGTCTTCCCGGCCGACGAGTACTCCGCGGTGGGCATCGCGGGCACCGCCGGACTGGCCGTGGAGATGGTCAAGCTGTTCCAGCTGGAGCTGGAGCACTTCGAGAAGGTCGAGGGCGCCCAGCTCTCCCTGGAGGGCAAGGCCAACCGGCTCTCCACCATGATCCGCTCCAACCTCGCCATGGCCATGCAGGGCCTCGCCGTGGTTCCCCTCTTCGCGGGCTACGACATCGACCGCGACAAGGGCCGCATCTTCTCCTACGACGTCACCGGCGGCCGTTCCGAGGAGACCGGCTACGCCGCCACCGGCTCCGGGTCGATCTTCGCCCGCGGCTCGATGAAGAAGCTCTACCGCGAGGACCTGACGCAGGAGCAGGCCCTCACCCTGGTCGTGCAGGCGCTGTACGACGCGGCGGACGACGACTCGGCGACCGGAGGCCCGGACGTGGCCCGCCGCATCTATCCCATCGTCACCGTCATCACCGACGAAGGCTTCCGGAGGCTGACCGACCAGGAGTCCTCCGAGATCGCGCGCTCCGTCCTGGAGCGCCGACTCGAGCAGCCCGACGGCCCGCGCGCCGCGCTGCTCTGATCCGGACTCCCAGCCTTTTTCCGATGCACTCGTCACTGACAGGAAGGGACGGATAGCCGGTGTCGACGCCGTTCTATGTCTCACCCCAGCAGGCCATGGCCGACCGGGCGGAATACGCCCGCAAGGGCATCGCCCGTGGTCGCAGCCTCGTTGTGCTGCAGTACGCCGACGGCATTGTGTTCGTCGGCGAGAACCCGTCCCGCGCGCTCCACAAGTTCAGCGAGATCTACGACCGGATCGGCTTCGCCGCCGCCGGCAAGTACAACGAGTACGAGAACCTCCGCATCGGCGGCGTGCGCTACGCCGATCTGCGCGGATACACCTACGACCGGGACGATGTGACGGCCCGTGGGCTGGCCAACGTCTACGCCCAGACGCTCGGCACCATCTTCTCCAGTGCGGCCGAGAAGCCGTACGAGGTGGAGCTGGTGGTCGCCGAGGTCGGCACCGAACCCGAGGGCGACCAGATCTACCGGCTGCCGCACGACGGTTCGATCGTGGACGAGCACGGCTCGGTCGCGGTCGGCGGCAACGCCGAACAGATCAGCGGCTTCCTCGACCAGCGGCACCGCGACGGGATGACGCTGGCCGAGGCGCTCAAGCTGGCTGTCCAGGCCCTCTCGCGGGAGCCGGGCGGCGGCGAGCGGGAGATCCCCGCGGAGCGCCTGGAGGTCGCGGTCCTGGACCGCACCCGCCCCCAGCAGCGCAAGTTCAAGCGGATCGTCGGCCGTCAGCTGGCCCGGCTGCTGGAGACGGAGGCCGCCGCCAGCACGCCCACGGACGCCCCGTCCGACGCCGAGGACGACGGCCCCACCGGTACGGAGAACGGCAGCGCGTCCGGCTCCGAGCCCGGCTCCACGGAGGAGAGCGGCACGTAGCCGAGCGACGCCCGCCATGCCCCCGGGCCCTGGCCCGGGGGCACCGTCATGCCCGGGCGGCGGGCGGCGGCGCCGTGGAGCCGCGGACGACGAGCTCGACCGGTAGGCCGTCCTGCTCGGCGGGGCGGCCGTCCAGCACGGCGAGCAGCGCCTCCATGCCCCGTTCCCCGACCTGCTCCGCCGGCAGCCGCACGGTGGTCAGCTCCGGCTCCAGCGCGGTGGCCAGCGCCAGGTCGTCGAAGCCGGACACCGACAGCTCGTCCGGCACCCGCAGCCCGAGCCTGCGCGCCGCCTTGCAGGCCCCGGCGGCCAGGATGTCGTCGTCGCAGATGATCGCGGTGGGCCGCTCCCCGGTGACCGCCAGAGCCCGCTCGGCCGCCTCGCGCCCCGCTCCGACGTCCAGCGGTGCCCGTACCGTACGCACCGTCGCGCCGCCCGCCGCTCCCAGCGCCTCGTGCAGCGCCTCGGCGCGCACCGCGAACGTCCAGGTGTCCACGGCGGACGCCAGATGCAGGAACCGGCGGTGGCCGAGCCCCAGCAGATGGCCCGTCACCTGCCGCATCCCGTCCGCGATGTCGAGGTTCACATGGGCGGCGGGCCCGGTGTCCGAGGGGTCGCTGTCCAGCATCACCAGCGGCAGATCCGCCCCGTGCAGCGCGTCCAGCGCGTCGGCGGCCATCGAGGACGCGATCACCCCGTCGAGCGCCGCCCGGGCCGAGGCGAAGGGGTCCCGCGCCGGGCCCGTACCGTCCGGCGAGGGGTAGAGCACCACGCCGAAATCGTGCTCGGCGGCGAGCGCCGCGGCTCCCGCGTACACCCGGGCGAAGAACTCGTTGGTGAGCGCCGGGACCACCAGCAGCGCCGTCCTGGTGCGGCCGAGCCGCAGGCTGCGGGCCGCCAGATTGGGCCGGTAGCCGAGCTCCGCCGCCGCGTCCCGGACCCGCTGGGCGGTGACCTCCGACACCCGGCCGGGCCACTTCCCGCCGAGCACCAGGGAGACCGTCGCCTGGGAGACGCCCGCCGCACGGGCCACGTCACGACTGGTGGGCCGGGCGGGTACGGGCTGCTGCGGGCTGGTCACTCGTGCCTCCGTGCGGAACGTCTCCCTGGCGTCGCGGGGTGGACCCGCGAACTGCGCACATGGTACGTATGAAGCTCGACGTTATACGTAACACTTCGGCGGGCGCACGGCCGGCCGGGGCGGAGAGGGGCGGGAATGGCCGCGGGATATCTGGACATCCTCCGGGCGCGGCACGCCGCCCGGCTGCTGACGGGCACCCTGGTGGGGCGGCTGCCCAACGGCACCGCGCACATCGCGATCGTGCTGTTCACCCGCGCGGAGGGCGGCAGCTACACCCTGGCCGGCGCGCTCGCCGCCGCGTACGGCCTGGCCACCGCAGTCGGGCAGCCGTTGCTCGGCCGCGCGGTCGACCTGTACGGGCAGCCGCGCGTCCAGCTCCCGGCCGCCGTGCTCTCCGCGCTCGGGATGACCCTGCTGGCCCTCACCGGCCTCGGCTCGCTCCCGCTGGCCTACCTCGCCGTCATCGTCGCCGGAGTCGCCACACCGCCCCTGGAGGGCGGTCTGCGGGCCCTGTGGCCGAGCGTCCTCAAGGGCGAGGGCCAGGTGCACCGGGCCTACGCCATGGACGCCGTGGCGCAGGAGATCATGTTCACCGTCGGACCGCTCCTGGTGACGCTGCTCGTCTCGCTCTGGTCCCCGGCCGCCGCCCTGCTCGTCATCAACGCCATCGGCGTCCTCGGCGCCCTCTCGGTCATCCTGTCCGAGCCCTCGCGCACCTGGCGCTCCGCGCCCCGCGAGGCGCACTGGCTCGGCGCCCTGCGCTCGCCCGGACTCCTCGCGCTCCTCGGCGCGTTCTTCTTCGTGGGGCTCGCCCTCGGCTCCATCACCGTGGCCGGGGTCGCGTACGCCGACGACCACGGGCGGGAGGCGGTGTACGGCTGGCTGATGGCCGCCCTCGGCCTCGGTGCGCTGATCGGCGGTCTGGCCTACGGGGCGCGGCAGTGGGCCGGCGCCCCCGAGAAGCGGCTGCGGGTCATCGTGGGGCTGCTGGCACTGGGTTATCTGCCGCTGACGCTCACCCCCTCGGTGCCGCTCATGACCGTCTTCGCCGCCCTCGCCGGGGTCTTCCTCGCCCCGGCCATCGCCTGCTCCTTCATCGTGGTCGACCGGCACGCCCCGCGCGGCACGGTGACCGAGGCGTTCTCCTGGCTCGTCACCACGTTCGGCGTAGGCGCGGCGGTCGGCACGGCCGTCGCCGGACCGGCCGTCGAACTCGGCTCGACCGCCTGGAGCTTCGCCGTCGCGGGGGCCGGGGGAGTGGCCGCCCTGGTCGTCCTGCTGGCCACCGGGAAGGTCCTGGGGGGTGTCCCGGCGCCCGGGACCGCTCCCGTCCGTACGGCCGCCGTCGTGACGGGATCGGAAAATGATCGAAACGGTGCCGTCGAACCCGGTTTCAGCTCGGGTCATAAGGCGTAATGTTCAGTCATGGACCGCCGCATTTTCGGGCTGGAGAACGAGTACGGCGTCACGTGCACGTTCAGGGGACAGCGCCGACTGTCACCTGACGAAGTGGCGCGCTACCTCTTCCGCCGTGTCGTGTCATGGGGCCGCAGCAGCAACGTCTTTCTGCGGAACGGCGCCCGCCTCTACCTCGACGTGGGATCGCATCCGGAATACGCAACCCCGGAATGCGACAACGTGACCGAACTGGTCACCCACGACAAGGCCGGCGAGCGCATTCTCGAAGGCCTGCTCGTCGACGCCGAACGCCGCCTGCACGAGGAGGGAATCGCGGGCGACGTCTATCTCTTCAAGAACAACACCGACTCGGCGGGAAACTCCTACGGATGCCACGAGAACTACCTCGTGGCCCGGCACGGAGAATTCTCCCGGCTCGCGGACATCCTCATTCCCTTCCTCGTCACCAGGCAGCTGATCTGCGGCGCCGGCAAGGTGCTCCAGACTCCGCGGGGCGCGGTCTACTGCGTCAGCCAGCGTGCCGAGCACATCTGGGAGGGTGTCAGCTCCGCGACGACCCGCTCCCGGCCGATCATCAACACCCGTGACGAACCCCACGCCGACGCCGAGCGGTACCGCCGCCTCCACGTCATCGTCGGTGACTCGAACATGTCCGAGACGACCATGCTGCTCAAGGTCGGCGCCACCGACCTGGTGCTCCGCATGATCGAGGCGGGCACCGTGATGCGCGACCTGACCCTGGAGAACCCGATCCGGGCGATCCGCGAGGTCAGCCACGACCTCACCGGCCAGCGCAAGGTGCGTCTCGCCAGCGGCCGGGAGGCCTCGGCCATCGAGGTCCAGCGCGAGTACTACGAGAAGGCCGTGGACTTCGTCGAGCGCCGGGGTATCCGCACCGGCACCGTCGACCAGGTCCTGGAGCTGTGGGGCCGCGCCCTGGACGCGATCGAGGCCCAGGACCTCGACCGGATCGACACCGAGATCGACTGGGTCATGAAGTACAAGCTCATCGAGCGGTACCGGGCCAAGCACAACATGACCATGTCGAACCCCCGGGTCGCCCAGATAGACCTCGCCTACCACGACATCCACCGCCGTCGCGGTCTCTTCTACCTCCTGGAGAAGAAGGGGCAGACGGCCCGCATCTGCAACGACCTGAAGATCTTCGAGGGCAAGACGGTGCCCCCGCAGACCACCCGGGCGCGGCTGCGCGGCGACTTCATCCGCCGGGCCCAGGAGCAGCGCAGGGACTTCACCGTCGACTGGGTCCACCTCAAGCTGAACGACCAGGCGCAGCGCACGGTGCTGTGCAAGGACCCGTTCCGGTCCGTGGACGAACGGGTGGAGAAGCTCATCGCCGGCATGTGACGGGCCGCCCGCGCGGAGGCACCCGGGGAAGCGGAACCCGCGGGACTCTCGGGACTCGCGGGAAAAGGGCACAGTGTACGCCGGGGCCGGCCGCCCCGGCGTACAGCCGTGTCGGTACCCGTGATGCCGCTGGGGCGAAGTCGTAGAGTGGCGGGAGTGCCCGGAGCCCCCTACGCGAGTTGGACTGATGATCCCCACGAAAACTGCCCGGCGTGCCGCCGCCGTACTGGCCGTGCCCGCTCTGCTGATCACCGCCGCCTGCGGTTCCGATTCCAAGGACGACGCCGCGCCGAAGAGCTCGGGGCCGGTCGCCGAGGTCTCCGGGAAGTTCGGTGCCGAGCCCAAGATCGAGATCGCCAAGGACGCCAAGGTGTCCGACGAGGTCGTCACGAGCGACGTCTCGACCGGTGACGGCGCCGAGGTGAAGAAGGGCGACATCGTCCGCCTGGACTTCGCCGGCAACATCGAGGCGCTCGGCTCCACCTGGGCCCAGCGGCAGGGCGCCGACCCGAAGGCCCCCCGCGCCCAGGTCGTGCAGGAGGTCGGCAAGCAGGGGCAGATGCTGCCGACCAAGGTCGCGGACGCACTGGCCGGCCACAAGGTCGGCAGCCGGGTCCAGGTCGAAGGCACGGCCGAGGCGATCGTCGGCGAGCAGCTGAACCCGCAGTCCGGGATCAAGCCCACCGACCCGCTGGTCTGGGTCGTCGACATCGTCAACGCCAAGAAGGTCGACAAGAAGGGCGAGGCGAAGGGCGCCCAGGCCGCCAGCGAGGCCGGGATGCCCGAGGTGAAGGCCGCGTCGCAGAAGGCCGCGACCATCACCATCCCCAAGGGCGAGAAGGCCCCGAAGGACCTCAAGGAGCAGGTCCTGATCAAGGGCGACGGCGCCGCGGTCAAGGCCGGTGAAGGCCTGGTCGTCCAGTACACCGGGGTGAAGTGGGAGGACGGGGAGAAGTTCGACTCCTCCTGGGACCACGGTGGGGCGAGCGCCTTCCCGATCGGCGTCGGCGGCGTCATCCAGGGCTGGGACAAGGGACTGGTCGGCAAGCACGTCGGCGACCGCGTCCTGCTGACCATCCCGCCCAACCAGGCCTACGGAGCCGACCCCTCCAACCAGCTGGCCAAGAACAACCTGGTCTTCGTCGTCGACATCCTCGGGACCGTCTGAGACACCTTCTCCGTACGGTCCGGGTGACGGGGCGACCCGTGCAAGACTTGTGGGGTTTTTCCCCAAGATTCTTTTAGGAGCAGTTCAGTGAGCATCGAGAAGCCCGAGGTCGACTTCCCGGGCGGCGAGCCGCCGGCCGATCTGGAGATCAAGGACATCTGGGAGGGCGACGGCCCGGTGGCCCAGGCGGGCCAGACGGTGGCCGTCCACTACGTGGGTGTCTCCTTCTCCACCGGCGAGGAGTTCGACGCCTCCTGGAACCGCGGCACCCCGCTGCAGTTCCAGCTCGGTGCCGGCCAGGTCATCTCCGGCTGGGACAAGGGCGTGCAGGGCATGAAGGTCGGCGGTCGTCGCCAGCTGATCATCCCCGCCCACCTCGCCTACGGCGACCGCGGCGCCGGCGGCAAGATCGCCCCCGGTGAGACGCTGATCTTCGTCTGCGACCTCGTCGCGGCCTGATCCGTTCCCGCACGTACCCCTGAGGGCCCCCGCCGCACGGCGGGGGCCCTCAGGGCCGTCCAGGGGCCCGTCCCCGCCCTCCGCCCGACGGCCCGGCTTTGGATCCCCACACCCCGGGGCGGTACGGTCGACCGTCGTAGAGCACCGGAGAAAGGGCGTCGATGGCGATTGCCAAGGCCGAGCGGTTGATGAACCTCGCGCTGTGCCTGCTGGGGACCCGGCGCCCCCTCAGCAAGCGTGAACTCCGCGGATCCATCGAGGCCTACCTCGAAGCGGGCTCCGACGATTCCTTCAACCGGATGTTCGAGCGCGACAAGGACGATCTGCGCGAGCTCGGACTCGTCATCGAGACCGTCGAGAACCTCGACGGCGACACCGGCTATCTCGCCCGCCGCGACAGCAACCGGCTGCCCCCCATCACCCTGGACGCCGAGGAGGCCGCCGCCCTCGGCCTCGCCGCCAAGGTCTGGCAGCAGGCCCGCCTCGCCGGGGCCGCCAGCGGCGCCCTGCAGAAGCTGCGCGCCGCCGGAATGCCCGAGGCCGAGGACGCCTACGAGGTCCACAGCGCCCTCGAACCCCGCATCCCCGTCCACGAGGCCGCCTTCGAGCCCCTCATGCTGGCCTGCCGCGACCGCCGCCCGGTCACCTTCGACTACCGCAAGGCCAACTCCGCCCGCGCCGAACAGCGCCAGGTCGAACCCTGGACGCTCGAATGCTGGCGCGGACACTGGTATCTGGCCGGCTGGGACCGCGAGCGGGGCGCCGAACGCGTCTTCCGGCTCTCCCGCATCACCGGCAAGGTCCGCTCGCGCGCCGGAGCCTTCAGCGCCGAGGTGCCCGACGTGGTCACCGTCCGCGAGACCGTCGAGAGCTGGGCCGGCGAGACCGCGACCCGCACGGCCCGGATCAGGCTCCGCGCCGGAGCCGGCTACCCGCTCCGATCCCGCGCCACCGCCGTACGGACCCGCGGTGACGGCTGGGACGAGCTGGAGATCCCGTACGGACACGGGCTGGACGCCTGGCTCGTCGAGTTCGGCCCGGACGTCGTCGTGGAGGAGCCCGCCGATCTGCGGGCCGATGTGGTGGACCGGCTCCGAGCCGTGGCCAAGGACTAGGGGCAAAGAAACGATGGCCACGAACGCGATCGACCAGACCCGCCGGATGCTGTCCCTGGTGACGTATCTGCGCGAGCGCCCCGGCGCCCACGTCCAGGACGTGGCGCGGGCCTTCGGGATCACCGAGGACGAGCTGATCTCCGACCTCGACGTCCTGCCCATGTGCGGCACCAGCTTCCGCGGCGGCGACCTCCTCGACATCGACACCGACGGCGACCGCATCTGGTGGCACAACCCGGACGACGTCGCCGAACCGCTCCGGCTCGCCGCCGACGAGGCCACCGCGCTGCTCGTCGCCGCCCGCGCCGTCGCCACCCTCCCCGGCCTGCGCGAGAGCGACCGCGAGGCCCTCGTCCGCGCCACCGCCAAGCTGGAGACGGCCGCCGGCGAGTCCGGCGCGGCCAGCTCCCGGCTCTCGGTGACCTTCGAGGCCGAGGGCGGCGTCTTCGCCGACGTCGACCGGGCCATCTCCGAGCGCCGCCGGCTCTGGCTGCGCTACTACTCGCCCGCCCGCGACGAACTCACCGAGCGCGAGGTCGACCCCATCCGGCTCTTCGCCGTCGGCCACACCTACATGGAGGGCTGGTGCCGGCTCTCCGAGGCCCGCCGGACCTTCCGGCTCGACCGGGTCGCCGAGATCCGCCTCCTCGACGCCCCCGCCGCCCCGCCCGAGCTGGAACTGCGCGATCTGTCCGCCGGACTCGTCCAGCCCGCCGCCGAGGACCCGGAAGTCGTGATCGAGGTCGGCACCGGCGGCCGCTGGGTCGCCGAGTACTACCCGCACGACAGCGCCGAGGAACTCCCCGACGGCGGCCTGCGCATCACCCTGCGCACCCCCGACCCGGCCTCGCTGCGCCGGCTCGCCCTGCGCCTCGGCGGTGACGGCCGCATCGTCACCCCGCCGGAGCTCGCGGACAGCGCCCGCGACGCCGCCCGCGAGGCGCTCGCCGCCTACGAGGACGCGGTCTGAGGGCCCGGGGAAGGGAGACGACGATGAACCGGACGCCCCTGTTCCCGGCCGCCGGCGGAGCCCGCCCGGAGGCTGTGTCCGGCACCGGGACACGCTCGGCGCCCCGGTCCGGCCCGGGCCCCGTCCCCGTGCCGGTCCCCGCCGCCGTACGCTTCCGGGCCGCCTGCCCCGACTGCCGGGGGCGCTTCGAACTGGCCGCCGCCGCACTGCGCCTGGCGATCGGCGCCACCCACCGCACCACCTTCTACACCTTCACCTGCCCCGAGTGCGGCGCCTCGGTCCGCAAGCCGGCCGGGGAGCGCATCATCGAACTGCTCACCGGCGGCGGCGTACGCACCCTGCGCCTCCACACTGCCCTGTAGCGCCCCGACCGCAGCGGCCCGTCCGCCGGAAGCCCGCGGCAAGCTCGTAGGAAGAGGCACCCCGTATGTTCTGGCCCATGCTCGCCATCGCCCTCGGATTCCTGGGCATCGCCGTCCTCGGCGTCCTCGGCATCAAGGTCTTCGTCGAGGCGCGGCGTCTCGGCCGCCAGGTCACCGACACCACCGAGCGCATCAACCGGGCGTCCGAGGACCTGGAACGGGCCGCCACCCGCCTCGCGGCCACCGGTGACGGCCTGCGATAACGGCCCGGGGGCCTGATGCCCCACGGCACAGGGGGGTACGCTGCATGGGTCGGCCCAGGCAGGGAGGTGCGGGGCCGCAAGCCGCAGTACGCACGGGCATTGCCTCGCGTTTACCCCTGCGGGTTACGATCGCTGCCAAGCGCAACGATCGGACATATGCCCGGTCGAACGGGTAGCGAGCCCACCCCCAGCCGCCTCAGTGAGAAGGAAGTCGCACATGATCGGCAATCTGAAGCCCCTCGAGATCGTTCTGATCATCGCTGTCATCCTGCTGCTCTTCGGTGCCAAGAAGCTCCCCGACATGGCGCGCTCGCTCGGCAAGTCGGCCCGCATCCTCAAGAGCGAGGCCAAGGCCATGAAGAAGGACGACGCGGCGACCGCGGCGCCCACCACGGAGACCGTCGACGACACGGCCCCGCCGCAGTCCACCACCGCGCGCACCATCCAGGCCGCGCCGGGAGACGTCACCAGCTCCCGCCCGGTCAACGAGGCCAAGCCCACCACCCAGAGCTGACCGCCGACGCGCTCCGCCGACAGCCGCCGCACGAGACGAGGGAAGTGGGTTGCTCAAGTCTGCCCGCAAGCAGGAGAAGGACGACGAGGGGCGGATGCCTCTCCTCGATCACCTGCGTGAGCTGCGTAACCGGCTGCTGAAGGCCGTGCTGGCGATCGTCGTCGTGATGATCGTCGCGGCGTTCTACCAGAAGGACATCTACGAGTTCCTCCTGGCTCCCATCCAGGACTCGGTCGGCTGCAAGAACGGCGTCGTCACCACGGTCGACGGCAAGTCCTGCGCACTGCTGAAGACCGACACCCTCATCGGCCCGTTCACCAACGCGCTCAAGGTCGCGCTGATGTCCGGTGTGCTGCTGGCCACCCCGGTCTGGCTGTACCAGTTGTGGGCCTTCGTCGCCCCGGGTCTGCACAAGGGCGAGAAGCGCTACGCCTACGCCTTCGCCGTCGTCGGCGCCCCGCTCTTCCTGGCCGGCGGCTATCTCGCCTACGCGATCCTGCCGCAGACCGCCGAGATCATGCTCGGCTTCAGCCCGGACGACGTCCAGAACCAGATCGGGCTCGACAGCTATCTGGACCTGCTCGTCCGCATGGTGATCGTCTTCGGCCTCGCCTTCGAGCTGCCGCTGCTCCTCATCGCGCTGAACATGACGGGTGTCGTCTCCGGCAAGCGGATGCTGACCTGGTGGCGCGGCATGGTCGTCGGCCTCACCGCCTTCGCGGCCATCGCCACCCCGGGCGGCGAGCCCATCTCGATGCTGCTCCTCGCGGGACCGCTCGCCCTCCTCTACTTCATCGCCACCGGCTTCTCGCTACTGAACGACAAGCGGCGCAACCGCAACAACCCCGACGCCGAGCTCAGCGACGACGAGGCCTCGACGCTCGATCTGACACCCGAGCCCGTGGGCCGCGTGGAGAACGTCTCCTCCCCCCGCCCCGCGCTGCCCGGCCAGAACACCGGCGAGGCGGACGGGCCCGGCTCGCACCGGCTGAACGGTTACGACGACATCACCTGACCTTGTAGGGTCCGGCGGGTGACCAGCGAGATCACCCTCTTCGTCAATCCCACCGCGGGACGCGGCCGGGGCGCGCACGCCGCGCAGTCGGCCGCTTCCGCGTTGCGGGACGCCGGATTCTCCGTCCGTACGGTGCTGGGCGAGGACGCCGACGACGCCCTGCGCCGGGCCCGCGAGGCCGTCGCGGCGGGGACCGGGGCACTGATAGCCGTGGGCGGGGACGGCCTGATGTCCCTCGCCCTCCAGGCCGTCGCCGGGACCGCCACCCCGCTCGGGGTCGTCGCCGTCGGCACCGGCAACGACTTCGCCCGCGCGCTGGGGCTGCCGATCCGCGACCCGGCCGCCGCCGGACGGCTGGCCGCACGGGCCCTCAAGGACGGCGGCCACCGCGAGATCGACCTGGGCCGGGCCGGGGACCGCTGGTTCGGCACCGTCCTCGCCTCCGGCTTCGACTCCCGGGTCAACGACCGGGGCAACCGGATGCGCCTCGTCGGCGGCCGGTTCACGTACGACCTCGCGATCCTGGCCGAACTGGCCGCCTTCAAGCCGATCCCGTACCGCATCCGGCTCGACGGGGGAGAGGCCACCGAGATCGCGGCCACCCTCATCGCGGTCGGCAACGGAACCACGTACGGCGGAGGCATGCGGATCTGCGCCGGCGCCGAGATGGACGACGGGCTCTTCGACGTGACCGTGGTCGGCGAGTGCACCCGCACCGAGCTGCTCAAGGTGTTCCCGAAGGTCTACAAGGGCACGCATCTGGGCCACCCCGCCGTCACCACGCACCGCGTCTCCTCGATCGAGCTGGCGGCGTCCGGGATCACGGCGTACGCGGACGGCGAACCGCTGGGCGCTCTGCCGCTCACCGCCACCTGCGTACCGGGGGCCGTGCGGGTGCTCACGGGGCGCTGACCGGCGCCGACCGGGCGGAAGCCCGAGGAGATTTAAAGATCGGGCTGACTGTCAGAGGTGACGGGTAGGCTCGTAGCCAAGATGACAGAGGACCTCTCACCAGCTGAGCGATACCAGGCATCCCGCGCCCGTGCGGCCGAGATGGCGACGGCCCTCGGGCCCTTCCGGGAGATGTACGACTTCGGCCTGGACCCGTTCCAGATCGAGGCCTGCCAGGCCCTGGAGGCGGGCAAGGGGGTGCTGGTCGCGGCGCCCACCGGGTCGGGCAAGACGATTGTCGGCGAGTTCGCCGTGCACCTGGCCCTGGAGCAGGGCCGCAAATGCTTCTACACCACGCCGATCAAGGCGCTCTCGAACCAGAAGTACGCCGACCTGGTCAGGCGGTACGGCGCGGACAAGGTCGGTCTGCTGACCGGCGACAACAGTGTCAACTCCGAGGCGCCGGTGGTCGTGATGACCACCGAGGTCCTGCGGAACATGCTGTACGCGGGCTCCCAGTCGCTGTCCGGTCTCGGCTATGTGGTCATGGACGAGGTGCACTACCTCTCCGACCGCTTCCGGGGCGCGGTGTGGGAGGAAGTGATCATCCACCTCCCCGAGTCGGTGACGCTGGTCTCCCTGTCGGCGACCGTGTCCAACGCGGAGGAGTTCGGCGACTGGCTGGACACCGTGCGCGGCGACACCGAGGTGATCGTCTCCGAGACCCGCCCGGTGCCGCTGTGGCAGCACGTGATGGCCGGACGCCGGATGTACGACCTCTTCGAGGAGGGGACCGACCACGGCGGCCGGGGCGCCGGGCGCCGCGAAGTCAACCCTGACCTGGTCCGGCTCGCCCGCCAGGAGAGCCAGAACATCTACAACCCGCGCGACCGCCGCCGGGGCAAGATGGTGCGCGAGGCCGATCGCGAGCGCGAGCGGCGCCAGCGAGGCCGGATCTGGACGCCCGGCAGGCCCGAGGTCATCGACCGGCTGGACAACGAGGGTCTGCTCCCCGCAATCACGTTCATCTTCAGCCGGGCGGGCTGCGAGGCCGCCGTCCAGCAGTGTCTGTACGCCGGACTCCGGCTCAACGACGAGGACAACCGCCGGCTGGTCCGCGAGATCGTCGAGGAGCGAACCGCGTCCATCCCCGGCGAGGACCTGCACGTCCTGGGTTACTACGAGTGGCTCGAAGGCCTGGAGCGGGGCATCGCCGCCCACCACGCGGGCATGCTGCCGACGTTCAAGGAGGTCGTCGAGGAGCTGTTCGTCCGGGGTCTGGTCAAGGCCGTCTTCGCCACCGAGACCCTGGCGCTCGGCATCAACATGCCCGCGCGCTCGGTGGTGCTGGAGAAGCTCGTCAAGTGGAACGGCGAGCAGCACGCCGACATCACCCCGGGCGAGTACACCCAGCTCACGGGCCGGGCCGGACGCCGCGGCATCGACGTCGAGGGCCACGCGGTGGTCCTGTGGCAGCGCGGCCTCGACCCGACGGCCCTGGCCGGCCTCGCGGGCACGCGTACGTATCCGCTGCGCTCCAGCTTCCGCCCCTCGTACAACATGGCGGTCAACCTGGTGCAGCAGTTCGGGCGACACCGGTCGCGGGAGCTGCTGGAGACCTCGTTCGCCCAGTTCCAGGCCGACAAGTCGGTGGTCGGGATCTCGCGGCAGGTGCAGCGCAACGAGGAGGGCCTGGAGGGCTACAAGGAGGGCATGACCTGCCACCTCGGGGACTTCGAGGAGTACGCGCGCCTGCGGCGCGACCTCAAGGACCGTGAGACGGAGCTGGCCAAGCAGGGCGCGGCCCAGCGGCGCGCGGCGGCGGCCTCGTCCCTGGAGAAGCTGAAGCCCGGGGACGTCATCCATGTCCCGACGGGGAAGTTCGCGGGTCTCGCGCTGGTGCTGGACCCGGGGCTGCCCGCCGGGCGGGCCAACGGGCACCGCGGCTTCGACCACCACGACGGGCCCCGGCCGCTGGTGCTGACGGCCGAGCGGCAGGTCAAGCGGCTGGCCTCGATGGACTTCCCGGTGCCGGTGGAGGCGCTGGACCGGATGAGGGTCCCGAAGTCGTTCAACCCGCGCTCGCCGCAGTCCCGCCGCGATCTGGCCTCCGCACTGCGGTCCAAGGCCGGGCACATCGTGCCCGACCGGCACCGCAAGGGGCGGGCGCCGGCTGCCGACGACCGCGAGATCGCCCGGCTGCGGACCGAGTTGCGCGCCCACCCCTGCCACGGGTGCGACGAGCGGGAGGACCACGCGCGGTGGGCCGAGCGCTACCACCGGTTGCAGCGGGACACGCGGCAGCTGGAGAAGCGGATCGAGGGGCGGACGAACACGATCGCCCGGACCTTCGACCGGATCGTCGCGCTCCTCACCGAGCTGGACTACCTCCGGGGCAACGAGGTCACCGCCAACGGCCGGCGGCTGGCCCGGCTGTACGGGGAGCTGGATCTGCTCGCCAGCGAGTGCCTGCGGGAGGGTGTGTGGGAGGGGCTCAACCCTGCTGAGCTGGCCGCGTGCGTCTCGGCGTTGGTCTACGAGGCGCGGCAGGCCGATGACGCGGTCGCGCCGAAGCTGCCGTCCGGTCCTGCCAAGGTCGCCATGGGCGAGATGGTGCGGATCTGGGGGCGGCTGGACGCTCTGGAGGAGGACTTCAAGATCAACCAGACGGAAGGGGTCGGGCAGCGCGAGCCCGATCTCGGCTTCGCCTGGGCGGTCTACATGTGGGCCTCCGGCCGGACGCTGGACGAGGTGCTGCGCGAGGCGGAGATGCCGGCGGGGGACTTCGTGCGGTGGTGCAAGCAGGTGATCGATGTGCTGGGGCAGGTGGCCGCGGCGGCGCCCCGGGATGCGGGGGAGGGGGCGTCCGGCGTGGCGAAGAGTGCGCGTAAGGCGGTGGACGCGGTGTTGCGGGGAGTGGTGGCGTACAGCTCGGTGGGGTGAGCGAGGAGTTGGTGCCGGGCGGGGTGGGGGTGCGGGTGCGGGCGCCTGCGGCGGGCTTGTCCCTCCCCGCCCCTTCCCATAGCCGGGGCTCTGGCCCGGACCCTGCTCCTCAAGCGCCGGAGGGGCGGGAAGCCTCAGGCCGACGTGAGGAGCGGGGTCGTCGGGGTCGCGCGTTGTGCTCGTCGGTCACGTGCTGCGGGTTCTGGCCGCTGCTCCCGCGCAGACCATGCCCAGCAGTACCGTCAGTCCGCCGACGATGATGTTGTTGATCACGATTCCGGCGTCCGGGCTGCTGCCCACCACCCAGGTCGACACGATGATCCACGCCCCGATGGCGCACATCGCCCAGCTCAGGCCGTACATGCGCTCGGGCATCACGGTGAAGCCGAGAGCCAGCACCGCGATGGCGATCCCCATCACCAGGTTGTGCGTGACCAGGGCGGGCTGGTTCGCCGTGAAGTGGAGCACCCACGGGGAAACGGCGCAGTAGAGGCCGACGAGGAAGACCGGCGCGTCCACCAGCGCCACATCGCGGCCGCCCATCACGCGGTCGTACCGCGCACGCATTTCGGAGGCATCGGGGTGACCCGACAGGTCACTCCTCGCGTGTGAGACGTTGCTCATGAGATTTCGTCTCCTTCGGTCCTGCGGGCCCTGCCGCTGTGCGGATGGATGCGGCAGGCGCCCATACCTCCATAGTGCGCTTATCTGGCGCTTATGTGCACATTTCGGGTGAACTTTCCCCGGGGTGACGAGGGGCGGGAGCCGGTGGAGGACTACTTCGGGGGCATCAGGACCGTGTCGACGATGTAGACGGTCGCGTTGGCGGTCGGGACGTTGCCGCAGACGACCTTCGAGGAGTCGTTCACGGTGTACTCCGTGCCCGAGCCGGCCGTCGTCAGCCTGCTCTTCTCCAGGGTGTCGAAGGAGCCCTTCTCCAGCTGCTGAGGCGTCAGCTTCTCGCCCACCACGTGGTAGGTCAGGACCTTGGTCAGCTCGGCCTTGTCCGCCAGCAGCGCGTCCAGGTCGGCCTTCGGGATCTTCGCGAAGGCGTCGTTGGTCGGGGCGAACACCGTGATGTTCTCCGCGTTGTTGAGCGTGTCGACCAGGCCGGCCTGCTTGACGGCGGCCACCAGCGTCGACAGCTCCTCGTTGTTCGAGGCGGCCGTGGCGACCGGGTCCTTCGCCATGCCGTCGAACGAGCCCGCGCCTTCCTTCGGCACCGACGAACAGGCCGGACCGAACGGCTCGGTCGTGGTCGCCGTGTCGTCGGCCGAGGGGCTCGCCGGAGCGGACGCGCTGGGCGTGGAGCCGGCCGCCGAGTCCTTGGAGGAGTCGTCCGACGAGCAGGCGGTCAGCGTCAGCGGCAGGACGGCCGCTGCTGACACGGCGACGGCTGCGCGGCGGAAGAGGAGCGTGTTCATGGCGTTTCTCCTGGATCGGAAGTGTCGTGCGAAGAGGGTCTGTTCTGACACGGGGGGTTCGGCGCCGGGGCGGTCGGCGGATTGGTCCCGGGCTCTTCAATCACCCGTTCGGAGCAGATTCGGTGATCGACCAATCCGCCCGGCCTCCGGCCACGAATGCCAGCTGAGGCGCGCTTCAGAAGCGCGCCGACCAAGCGGAGGCACCGGAGGGAGCCGGAATGGCAGGGGAACGGCGGCGGACGGCCGTAGTGGGAGCCGGAGTGGCGGGACTGACCGCCGCCCACGTCCTCCGCGACGCGCATGAGGTGACGCTGTACGAAGCGGACGACCGGGTCGGCGGCCACGCCCACACCCACGAGCTGGACGCGTCCGACGGCCGGGTGCACCGCGTCGACTCCGGATTCATCGTGCACAACCGGCGGACCTACCCCCACCTGCTGCGGCTCTTCGACGAACTGGGCGTCGCCACCCAGGAGGCCGAGATGTCGATGTCCGTACGGTGCGAGGGGTGCGGTCTGGAGTACGCCGGGGCGCGTGGGCCCGCCGGGCTCTTCGCGCAGCCGCGCTCCGCCGTGCGCGGCCCCTATCTGCGGATGCTCGCCGAGGTGCCGCGCTTCCACCGTGCCGCCCGGGCCCTGCTCGCGCTGCCGCAGAGCGGGACGAGCGAGATGACGCTGGGGGAGTTCGCCCGGCGCGGGCGCTTCTCACCGTACTTCCACGCCCACTTCCTCACCCCCATGGTCTCCGCCGTCTGGTCCTGCGACCCGGTCACCGCCCTGCGCTACCCGGCCCGCTACCTCTTCCGGTTCCTCGACCACCACGGCATGCTCACCGTCGGCGACTCCCCGGTCTGGCGCACCGTCACCGGCGGCTCACGCTCCTACGTCGACCTTGTCGTCAAGCAGCTCGCCGCCGTGCACACCGCGACCCCGGTCCGGGCCATCACCCGGCACGCGGACGGCGTCGACCTCACCACCGAGGACGGCACGACCACCCCGTACGACTCCGTGGTCATCGCCACCCACCCCGACCAGGCGCTGCGGATGCTCGCCGACCCGACCGACGCCGAGCGCAGCACGCTCGGCGCGTTCCGGTACTCCCGCAACCCGACGCTGCTGCACACGGACACCACGCTGCTGCCGCGCGCCCGAGGGGCCAGGGCCTCCTGGAACTACCTCATTCCCTCGTGCGCCGCCGACGCCGACCGGGTCACCGTCAGCTACGACATGAACCGGCTCCAGCGGCTCGACGCCCCGGACACCTTCGTCGTCACCCTGAACGGCGCCGACCGGGTCGACCCGGACTCCGTCCGCGTCCGCATGGTCTACGAGCACCCCGTCTACACCCCGGAGTCCGTCGCGGCCCAGGCCCGGCTGCCCACCCTGTCCGGTCCCGTCACCGCCTACGCGGGGGCGTACCACGGCTGGGGCTTCCACGAGGACGGCTGCCGTTCGGGCGTCGAGGCAGCCGCCGCCCTGGGGGTGAGGTGGTGAGCGCCCTCTACTCGTGCACGATCACACACGTACGGAACCGGCCGACGACGTACGCCTTCCGGCACCGGACCTACCTGTGGCTGATCGACCCCGACCGGCCGCCCGAGCTGCCGCGCGCGCTGCGCCCGCTGGCGCGGTTCGACGCCCGCGACCACTTCGGCGGCACCGCCCCCACCATCCGGGCCGGCCTCGAACGCTTCCTGCGGGCCCGGGGCGTGGAGCTGGGCGACGGCACCGTCACCATGCTCACCCAGGCCCGGGTCTTTGGATATGTCTTCAATCCGATCACCGTCTACTGGTGCCACCGCGCCGACGGCAGTCCCCTCTGCGTCGTCGCCGAGGTGCACAACACGTACGGCGGACGGCACGGCTACCTCCTGCGCCCCGACGGTAAGGACCGAGCCGCGACCGGCAAGGAGTTCTACGTCTCGCCGTTCTTCCCCGTGGACGGCCGCTACCGGATGCGGCTGCCCGAGCCCGGGCCCCGGCTCGACCTGAGCGTCCATCTGGAACGCGAGGGGGCCCGCCCGTTCACCGCGACCGTACGGGGCGTCCGCCGCCCGGCCACGTCCCGGGAACTGGTGCGCCTCGCCCTGCGCCACCCCCTCTCCACCGTCCTCGTCTCCGCCGCGATCCGCCTGCACGGCATCCGGCTCTACCTGCGCGGGCTCCCCGTGCAACCCCGTCCCCCGCACCGCACACAGGAAGGCATGCAGTGACCGCTCCCACCTCGGCGCTGCCGGCAGAGCACACCCCCGGGACCGACCCGGAACGCTGGCCCGACATCGTCACCCCGCCCCGGGTCTCCCGCGCCCGGACCGCCGTCGCGGAACGCATCGTCCGCCGCGCGCTCGGCGGGCTCCCCCTGCGCGCCCGTCTCGCGGGCCAGGGCGACATCGGCCTCGGCGGGCCGCTCATGGACATCCGCGACCCCGACGCCTTCTTCCGGCGGATCGGCGCGAGCGGACTCATCGGTTTCGGCGAGTCCTACATGGCCGGCGAGTGGGACGCGCCCGACCTCGTCGCCGTGCTGACCGTGCTCGCCGACAACGCCGCCGACCTCGTCCCCCGGCCGCTGCAACGCCTGCGCGGCATCTGGCATCTGCGCAGGCCCGCCGCGCAGCTGAACACCCCGAGGGCTCCCGGGACAACATCAGCCACCACTACGACCTGTCCAACGAGCTGTTCGCCCTCTTCCTCGACGAGACGCTGTCCTACTCCTCCGCCGTCTTCCGCGGCTTCCCCGCCCAACACGACCTGCTGCCCGCCGCCCAGCACCGCAAGATCGACCGGCTGCTCGACGCCGCCGGGGTCACCGACGGCACCCGGCTGCTGGAGATCGGCACCGGCTGGGGCGAACTGGCCATCCGCGCGGCCGCCCGCGGCGCCCGGGTCACCACCGTCACCCTCTCCGCCGAACAGCGCGGACTGGCCCGGGCCCGCATCCGCGAGGCCGGGTTCGATGACCTCGTCGAGGTACGGCTGAGCGACTACCGCCAGGTCACCGGCGACTACGACGCCATCGTCAGCGTCGAGATGATCGAGGCGGTCGGCGAGGAGTTCTGGCCGGTCTACTTCCAGACCCTGGACCGGCTGCTCGCCCCCGGCGGCCGGGTCGCCCTCCAGGCCATCACCATGCCCGACGACCGGCTGCGCGTCAGTCGCTCCACCTACACCTGGATCAGCAAGTACATCTTCCCCGGCGGGCTGCTGCCCTCCACCGAGGCCGTCGAGCGGGTCACCACCGAGTACACCCGGCTGCGCACCACCCAGCGCATCCGGTTCGGCGCGCACTACGCCGAGACGCTCCGGCTGTGGCGCGAGCGGTTCACCGAGCGAACGCCCGAGGTCGACGCCCTCGGCTTCGACGCCGTCTTCCGCCGGATGTGGACCTTCTACCTCGCCTACTCCGAAGCGGGCTTCCGCTCCGGATATCTCGACGTGCAGCAACTGCTGCTGACCCGTGAGGAGACCGCGTGACCACCGCCGCCACCAGGCCGCCCGCCCGGCGCACCCCGACCGGGGCCGCCCAGCGCGTCGAACCGCTGATCGAGCGGTTCCTCGGCGGCGGACTGCCGGTCCGGGTAAGGATGTGGGACGGCAGCGAGACCGGCCCGCAGGACGCCCCCACCGTCCATGTGCGGACCCGCAGAGCCCTGCGCCGCCTGCTGTGGGAGCCGGGCGAACTCGGCCTCGCCGAGGCCTACATCACCGGCGACATCGACCTCGACGCCGATCTCGGCGACGGGCTGCGCGCGATGCGCCGCGCCGTACGGGAACGCGGCCTCACCGCGCCCGCGCCCGCCCTCGCCGACCGCGTCAAGGCGGCCGGCCTCGCCCTGCGCCTCGGCGCGGTCGGCCCCCGGCCGCCGGTGCCCGCCGCCCGCGCGGGACTCCGCGGGGAACTGCACAGCAAGGCCCGCGACCGGGCGGCGATCAGCCACCACTACGACCTGTCCAACGCCTTCTACGCCCTGCTCCTCGACGAGACGATGGCGTACTCCTGCGGCTACTGGACCAGCGACGCACCCGGCTACGGCCCGGCCGACGCCCAGCGCGACAAGCTGGAGCTGATCTGCCGCAAGCTCGGACTGCGGCCCGGCGCCCGGCTGCTGGACATCGGCTGCGGCTGGGGTTCGCTGACCCTGTACGCCGCCGAGCGCCACGGCGTCCACGTCACCGCCGTCACCCTCGCCGCCGAACAGTCCGCGTACGTACGGCAGCAGGTCACGGCACGCGGTCTTGACGACCTCGTCGAGGTGTTGAATATCGACTACCGGGACATCGCCGAGCGGCCCGGCACCCGGGGCGCGTACGACGCCGTGTCCACCGTCGAGATGGGCGAACACGTCGGGGACGCCGAGTACCCCGCGTTCACCCGCATCCTGCACGACTCCCTGCGGCCGCGCGGGCGGGCACTCGTCCAGCAGATGTCCCGGGGCGCGACCGCCCCCGGCGGCGGCGCGTTCATCGAGTCCTACATCGCCCCCGACATGCACATGCGGCCGCTCGGCGAGACCGTCGGCCTGCTGGAGGGCGCCGGCCTCGAAGTGCGGGACGTCGAATCGCTGCGCGAGCACTACGTACGGACCGTGGAGGCCTGGCGGCGCACCCTGGAGGAGCGCTGGGCGGAGTTCGTCGCCCTGGTGGGGGAGGAGACCGCGCGGGTGTGGCGGCTCTATCTCGTCGGCGGGGCGCTCGCGTTCGAGGAACGGCGGATGGGCGTCGACCAGATCCTGTCCGTACGGCCCGACCCGGCCGGCTCCGCCGCGATGCCCGCCACCCGGCGCGAGTGGCACGCACCGGCAGGGCCCGAGGAGGAGCGGTGAGCGGCTTCGCCTGGGACGCGTTCGCGAGCGGGCTCGCGGGCGCGGCCGTCGCCGCCCTGGGCGTCATGCTCGTCACCTTCGCCGTCGCCCTGAACAAGGGTGTGCACCGGATCGTCGACATCGCCTGGGGCCTCGGGTTCGCCGTCGTCGCCCTGGTCTCCTACGGGCTCTCGGCGGGGGTCGGCGACGACGGCCGCCGACTCCTGGTCACCGCGCTGACCGTGATCTGGGGGCTGCGCCTCGCGATCCACATCGGGCGGCGCGGGAAGGGCCGCGGAGAGGACCCGCGCTACGCGAAGATGCTGGCCAAGGCCCCCGGCAACCCCAGCTGTACGCCCTGCGCAAGGTGTATCTGCTCCAGGGCGCACTGGTCTGGATCGTCTCGCTCCCGGTGCAGGCCGCGCACTACCTCACCGCCCCGCTGGCCTGGTGGGCCTGGGCGGGGGCGCTGCTGTGGGCGGTCGGGCTGGCCTTCGAGGCGATCGGTGACGCCCAGCTCGCCCGGTTCAAGGCCGACCCCGCCAACCAGGGGAGGATCATGGACCGGGGGCTGTGGTCCTGGACCCGCCACCCCAACTACTTCGGCGACTTCTGCGTCTGGTGGGGTCTCTTCCTCTTCGTCTGCCAGGCGCCCGCCGCCGCTGCCGTCACCGTCGTCGCCCCGCTGGTGATGAGCTTCCTGCTGACCAGGGGCAGCGGCGCGGCCCTGCTGGAGCGTCATATGGCCGACCGGCCGGGGTTCGCCGAGTACCGGGCCCGGACGAGCGGCTTCTTCCCGCGGCCGCCGCGCCGGGCGTGAGAAACCCGGAAGGGGCCTGTTCCGCAGCCGCGCGGAGCAGGCCCCTTCCGGAGGCGTCGGATCAGTCCAGGCCGCGCGCGCGTTCGAAGCGGGACCGCGCCTCGGCCAGGTCCACCACCGGGTCGGGATAGTCGACGCCCGCCCGGTCCAGGCCCTCCAGCTTCCAGGGTTCGTGGATCGCGGGCCCCTCCACCTCCGCCAGCTCCGGCACCCACCGCCGTACGTAGGCGCCGTCCGGGTCGAAGCGCTTGCCCTGGATCACCGGGTTCAGGATCCGGTTGGGGCGGGTGTCCGTGCCGGTCCCCGCCACCCACTGCCAGTTGAGCTGGTTGTTCGCCACGTCCCCGTCGACCAGCAGGTCCAGGAAGTGCCGGGCGCCCACCCGCCAGTCGACGTACAGCGTCTTGGTGAGGAAGCTCGCGGCCAGCATCCGGCCCCGGTTGTGCATCCAGCCCTCGTGCGCGAGCTGCCGCATCGCCGCGTCCACCAGCGGATAGCCCGTGTGCCCGGACTTCCAGGCCTCGATCTCGTCCTCGTCGGAGCGCCACCGGTCGTGGCGCGGCCGGTAGTCGGACCAGGAGGCGTCGGGCCGGGCGGCGAGGACCTGGTGGTGGAAGTCGCGCCAGGCCAGCTGCCGCACGAACGCCTCGCCGCCGGGGCCGCCCTTCTCCCGCGCCCGGTTGGCCAGCTCGGCGGCGGAGACCGTACCGAAGTGCAGATGCGGGGAGAGCCGGGACGTGGCGTCGCCGGCCAGGTCGTCGTGGCTGTCCTCGTAGTCCGCCACGGGGCCGTTGAGCCAGGACTTCACCAGCTTGCGGCCCGCTTCCTCGCCGCCCCTGGCGAGGCCGGGGGAGACGTCTTTGACCGTGTCCCGGTCCGGGAGCGCGTCGCCGGACACGCCGGCGGGGACCCGGACCGTGCGGGGAGCGGCCAGTGTGCCCCGTACTCCCTCCGCCTCCCAACGGCGGAAGTACGGAGTGAACACCGCGAAGTGGTCCTTGCCGCCCGTGGGGACCACGCGGCCCGGGGCGAGCGCGGTGACCACCGCGTCATGGACGCGCAGCTCGCAGCCGGTGCCCGAGAGGGCCTCCCGGATGCGCTCCTCACGCCGCGCCGCGTACCCGCTGACCCCGGCGGCGATGTGCACGGATTCCGCCCCGGTCTCCTCGACGACCCGTTTCACCTCGCGGGCCGTCCCACCCCGACGGAGGATCAGCCTTCCGCCGCGGTCACGGAGTCCGGCGTCCAGGTCCGCCAGGCAGTCCGCGAGGAACGCCAGCCGGTTGGGCGCGTCGAACCCGGCCCGGTGGACGGCGTCGTCCCGCACGAACAGCGGGACGACCTCGTCCGCGTCCCGCAGGGCGGCACACAGCACCGGGTGGTCGTGCAGACGCAGGTCGGAGGTGAACAGCACCACCGCGACACTACTCATGGAACGTGTGCTCCCTTGCGCTAATCGTGGGGGGAAAACGCCGTACTCGTGGAGGGGAAACGTCAGGCGGTCGGGAAGTCCATCAGCGCCACCGGATCCGAGGTCGGTTCGGCGGAGCCACCGGCGGGCTCGATCGTGATGCCCATCCCGGACGCCTGGTCCACCGGTCCGTCCAGCAGGACCGCGTCGTCGCTCGCCTTCGGGTCCATCAGCCCGGCCGAGCGCATGGTGCCCTCGTCGTTGAACCAGATCTGGTAGATCTTGCCGCTCGGCGGCGGTGCCATGCCCGAGGCCAGGAACACCGCGCGGTTCTGGCTCTGCGAGACGACGACGGTCCCACGGGCCCCGCCCGTCAGCTCGCCCGAGGAGGTCTTCGCGTCCGGGGCGGAGAGCACCTGCGCCAGCTGCTCGTTCTGCCGCTGCGCCCGGTCCGCCTCCTGCCGCGCGTCCTGTGCCAGCTGGTTCTGCCAGACCGCGACCCCGCCGAACGCGGCGGCCGCCGCGACGCAGGCGGCGAGCGCGTACGCGTACCACCGTCCGGTGCGCCCCCTGCCGCCGGTCCGTTCACGTCTGGCGTGCGCCGGAGCCTCCTGGCGTACGGTGGTGATCTCCCGCAGCACCCTCTCGCGCAGCTCGCGCGGCGGGGTCTCGGCGACGGCGAGACCGAGCCGGGCCGCGGTGGCCGACAGCTCCCGCACCTCCTGGGCGCAGGCCTCGCAGTCCTCCAGATGCTGTTCGAACGCCCGCTGTTCGGACTCCGGCAGCGCATGCAGGGCGTAGGCCCCGGTCAGCGTGTGCAGTTCGGCCGTGCTCATGCGCTCACCCCCAGGCAGTCGCGCAGCCGGATGAGGCCGTCGCGGAGTCGTGTCTTGATGGTGCCCAACGGCACGGAGAGGAGTTCGGAGACCTCACGGTAGGTCAGGCCCCGGTAGTAGGCGAGGGTCACCGACTCCCGTTGCAGCTCGGACAGGGTGCGCATACAGCGCCGGACCTGTTCTCTCTCCAGCCGGGTCTCGACCTGTTCGGACACCTCGTCGAAGGCGGGCGTCCGTTCCAGCAGCGCCGCCTTGTGCTCCCGGGCGGCGGCCGCCTCGGCGGAGCGCACCCGGTCGACGGCCCGGTGGTGGGCCAGAGTCAGCACCCAGTTCATCGCGCTGCCCCGGGAGGCCTGGAAGCGGGGCGCGGTGCGCCACACCTCCACCAGCACCTCCTGCGCCACCTCCTCCGACTGGGCCGGGTCGCGGAGGATACTGCGCACCAGGCCGAGCACGGGCCCGCTCACCGCGTCGTACATCGAGGCGAACGCGTCCTGGTCGCCCCGCGCGACCCGCACCAGAAGTTCCTGGAGATCGGGACCGGTCGAGGGCACCCCACTGATGTGTACGGATTCCTTCACGCGGGTTTCCTCCCGGGGCGATCGACGGTTCCGGAAGTGATTCGGAGCCGGCGCCCGTGCGGATTGGTCGGATGTCGACGATCTTTCCAGACCGGGCCCCGGGAGGGCGCGCGACTCAGCCGGCGAGCGTTTCGCGCCGCTTCCGCAGCCGGACGGCGCGGACGGTGAGGAAGACCAGCAGCCCGAACGGCGCCAGCAGGATCGTCAGCACCAGCAGCGGGCCCATCAGCAGCGGCGACAGCCCCAGCTTCCGGCTCTGCAGGAACATCCACTGGCCGAGCAGGAGATCCCAGGCGATCACCTGTGCCCAGAGGGCACCCGCTCCGCCGGCCAGCGCCGTCAGATCGCGGAAGGTGTCGATGTCCGGGCTGCTCACCGCCGTCCACAGCTCCGGGAAGACCGGGACGGCCAGGACGGTGTACACGGCGAGCACCGGCAGCACGGTCAGTGGCGAGGCGGCGACGCGGGTGGTGCCGGACCAGGTGGGGGCGAAGATCATCAGCAGCCAGAACGGGGCGGCCAGATAGAAGGTGATCTCGAAGAGCGCACCGGTCATGCCACAGGCTCCTTGTCGGCGGCGTTACGGGTCGGGTGTGTGGGGGCGGTTGGGCGCAGCGCCCTCCAGGTCCCGTACGCCACGGCCGCGAGAATCGCCCCGGCGGCGGTCAGCGTGATGGCGTCGGGATGGATCAGGGGCTGGCCGCGGAGCGCCTGCCAGGTGATGAGCGCGACGAGCGCCGCGTAACCGCCGACGGCGACCCGGACGAGGCGCAGCCGCACCCCGGCGTCGCGCAGCGGAGCGAAGCGGGGCGCGAGCACGACGAGTGCGATCAGGAGGAGCGGTATCAGCTGGAGCGCGTGCATGCCCACGAAGTGCGGGGCGCGCAGATCCCCGCCGGTCGTCGACCAGCCGGTCAGGGGCATGGACGGGCCGCCGTCCGGTACGCCCACGGAGTGTGCGCCCATCGTGTCGGAGGCGTCGAGACCTTCGACGGCCTGCCGGCTCTCGCTCGGCAGCGTCATCAGGAACCCGAGTGCCGCGCCGGCCAGGGCGATCAGCAGTCCGCCCCGGACGGCGAGGGCCGTCGCCCGGTCGGTGATACGGGTGCGCGACAGCAGGACGGCGATCACCAGGGTGGCCGCCCACAGCACGACGATGGTCATCCCCATCGCGTTCCACAGCGCCGAGTCGAAGGCGGTCGCGGTGTTGAAGTGGCTGCGCTTCCCCCGGACCACCTGCACGGTGATGATCACCATCTCGATCAGCGCCGTCAGCACGACGGCGTGCCCCGCCCACCGGCCGATCCGCCGCCCGCGCGTGAGGAGCGTCAGCATCCACGCCAGCGTCAGGCAGTACGCGACGAAGGACACGCTGAACTTGAACGGCTTCGCCCAGATCGGTGCCCCCACCAGAACCCGGTCGTCGACCATGAGACCGACGGCGGAGACGACGGCGAGAGCGGCCATCGCGGCGGAGAAGACGACTAACGGGCGATGCCAGGAACGCCATGACGACATGAAAGACCCCCTGGGGTGATGCGACGGTGATGCGATCGATATGGATAGCCGCACTGTCCGCTATCCGATAGGGGGACTATCTATGATGAGGACGGCTTCTGGCAAGGGCGAAAGGGCGAACACGCGGTGCGCATCGGTGAATTGAGTCGCAGGTCCGGGGTGCCGGTGCCGACGATCAAGTACTACCTACGTGAAGGACTCCTGGCCGCAGGGGAGTTGACCAGCCCGAACCAGGCGCACTACGGCCCCGGGCACGAGCGGAGACTGCGGCTGATCCGGGCGCTGCTCGATGTCGGCGGCCTCTCGCTCGCCGCCATCGGTGAGGTCCTGCAGGCCATGGATGATCCCCGGCAGCCGGTGCACAAGGTGCTCGGGGCCGCGGCGGACCGTGTCACGCCGGCCGGCGGTGAGGAGGCGGGGCCCGAACTGGAGGACGCCCGCGAGGAGGTGGCCGAACTGCTGCGGCGGCGCGACTGGCAGGCCGACGCGCGGGGCTCGGCCGCCGAGTCGCTGGCGGGGGTGCTGTGCGCGCTGCGCAGGGCCGGGCACGGCGGCTACATCGACCTGCTGGACCTCTACGCGGACGCCGCCGAGCCGGTCGCCCGCGCCGACCTCGACTACGTGCAGCGGAGGGTGGCGCGCGAGGACCTGGTCGAGACCGTCGTGGTGGGGACCGTCCTCGGTGAGGCGATGTTCGGCGCGCTGCGGAGGCTGGCGCACATCGATGCGTCCTACCGGCGCTTCGAGTCGCCGGAAGATCTGTCGGGGCAGGGGCAGGGGCAGGGGCAGGGGCAGGGGCAGGGGCAGGGGCAGGGGCAGGGGCAGGGAGAGAGGGAGGGGGCCGGGGGTGCGGATGGGGACGCTCCGGGCGCCTGAGACCGGGACTGGCCCGTCGTGGGTCGGCGCGCGCCCTTGAACGAACGGACCCCGCTCGCCGTGATGTGCGGCGGACGGGGTCCGGGGGTGTGCTCTGCTCGCCGAGCGCCGAGCAGCCAGGGTCTGGCGGACCGGCTGTCGGGATGACCCTGCGGCCGGGCCACCCGGAGGTCAGGTGACCCGGTCCGCCCGGCAAGCAGCCGCTACGCGGCGGTCGTGCCGCCCTCCTGCTCGCGCTCCACCTGCTCGTTCCACTCGCGCTTCACCGCGCGCCAGGCGTCGTCGTTCTGGCCGAGGCGCCAGTAGCCCGAGATGGACAACTGGGCCAGCGGGATCTGCCGTTCCACGCGGAGATGGCGGCGGATCTCCTTCACGAAGCCCGCCTCCCCGTGCACGAACGCCTGGACCTCGCCCTCGGGGAAGTCCAGCCCCTTCACGGCGGCCGTCAGCAGCTCGCCGACGGGCCGGTCGCCCCGGTGCAGCCAGGTCACGGCCACTCCGTCGGGCGTCACGATCTTCTGCTCCTCCGAGGCGTCCGGCACCTCGACGAAGGCGTGCACGAGCGCGCCCACGGGCATCTGCTCCAGCGCCGCCGCGATCGCCGGCAGCGCGCTCTCGTCGCCGACCAGCAGGTGCCAGTCCGCCGAGGCGTCGGGGCCGTAACCGCCGCCGGGCCCGAGGAAGGTCACCTGCTCACCCACGCGCGCCCGCTGGGCCCACGGTCCCGCCAGGCCCTCGTCGCCGTGCACGACGAAGTCGACGGCCATCTCCCGGGCGACCGGGTCCCACGAACGCACCGTGTACGTACGGGTGGTGGGCCACAGCTCGCGCGGGTAGGACTCCCGGATGGCCGCCATGTCGAACGGGTGCGCGTAGTCCGCGCCCTCGGGTGCGAAGCACAGCTTGATGTAGTGGTCGGTGAAGCCGGAGAGGGAGAAGTCCGCCAGCCCCTCGCCGCCGAGGACCACCCGCACCATGTGCGGGGTGATCTGCTCGGTGCGCACGACCTGCGCCCCCTGGGCCTTGGGTCCCTGCCGGGCCGGCCGCTCTGCCACGAGGTACTCCCTGGTTCGAAGACTTAGGTATGCCTAAGTTAACACCCCGGCCGGAACCCCGGTCGACCCCTCAGTGCTGAAGAACGGTCAGCAGGCGCTGGATCGCCCCGCTCAGCCCCCACTGCTCCGCCAGCGCCTCCAGCGCGGCCGGGTCGCGCGGCTCGCGCGGCAGCGCCGGATCGAAGTCGGGCAGGGGGACGTCTCCGGCCACCCGGACCACCTTCGGCGCGACGGCGACATAGGCACGCGACTCGTCCAGCCGCTTGCGCTGCGACGGGGTCAGCTTCGCCTTCGGGTCGTCCACCGCCGCCATGATCCCGTCGAGATCGCCGTACGCGTCCAGCAGCTTCGCCGCCGTCTTCTCGCCGATGCCGGGGACGCCCGGAAGTCCGTCGCTCGGGTCGCCGCGGAGCAGTGCCAGATCCACGTACCCCGCCCCGTCCACGCCGTACTTCTCACGCAGCCACGCCTCGTCGGTCACCTGGAGCGTGCCGACGCCCTTGAGCGGGTAGAGCACGCGGACCCGGCGGGCGTCGTCGACCAGCTGATACAGATCGCGGTCGCCGGTGACGATGTCGACCGGGCCCGTCGCCCGCGCCGTGAGCGTGCCGATGATGTCGTCCGCCTCGTACGGCGTGACGCCGACCCGGGCGATCCCGAGCGCCGCCAGCACGTCCTCGATGATCGGGACCTGCGGGGACAGCGTGTCGGGGATCTCCTCCTCGTCCGTCTGCCCGACGGGCGTCTCCTCGGCGACCCGGTGTGCCTTGTACGTCGGGATCAGGTCGACCCGCCACTGCGGGCGCCAGTCGTTGTCCCAGCAGGCGACCAGCTCGTCCGGCCGGTGGTCGTGCACCAGGCGGCCGATGAAGTCGAGGAGGCCGCGCACGGCGTTCACGGGCGTCCCGTCCGGCGCGCGCACCGAATCGGGCACTCCGAAGTAGGCGCGGAAGTACAGGGAAGCGGTGTCGAGGAGCATCAGGCGTCGCGTCACAGACCCGATGATGCCCCACCCCGCCGACAGTCGCCCCCAGTAACCGCTTACCTGCGCTCCGTCGCAGGTCAGTGACGTGAGTCACGGTCGCGTTTGGGCTGTGTAAGTGCGGGCAGGCGCGGCACCGGAGCGGACCACGTCGCATTTTCAACCAGTGCATGTGCCACGCGGACAGAGCCCGCATTGCTCCACGGTCTGCCGGAGGGGGTGGCAGACCGTTTTTCGGTTCAACGCGTGAGGTGTATGTGTCCAGGCTGAAGGCCGAGCACTTGTACAAAGTGTTCGGCAGACGACCCGATGAAGCCGTGCGGAAGCTGGAGAGCGGTGCGGACCGCGACGAGCTGCGCGCCGAAGGAACGACCGCGGCGGTGATCGACGCGTCGTTCACCGTCGAGCCGGGCCAGATCTTCGTCGTCATGGGGTTGTCCGGCTCGGGCAAGTCCACCCTGCTGCGGATGCTCAACGGCCTCCTCGACCCCACCGCGGGCCGGGTGCTCTTCGACGGCCAGGACCTGACCGCCCTGAGCCCCCGCGAGCTGCGCCACGTCCGCTCCACCAAGATCAGCATGGTGTTCCAGCACTTCGCGCTCTTCCCCCACCGGAGCGTCCTGGAGAACGCCGCGTACGGCCTGGAGGTCCAGGGCGTCCCGCGCGAGGAGCGCGAGGTGCGCGCCGCCGAGGCGCTGCGGCTCACCGGCCTCGAAGGCTGGGAGAAGTCCTGGCCCGACGAGCTGTCCGGCGGTATGCAGCAGCGCGTCGGCCTCGCCCGTGCCCTGGCCACCGACGCCGACCTGCTCCTCATGGACGAGTCCTTCAGCGCGCTCGACCCGCTGATCCGCCGTGACATGCAGGACCAGCTCCTGGAGCTCCAGAAGCGCCTGAAGAAGACCATCGTCTTCATCACCCACGACCTGAACGAGGCCATGCGCCTCGGCGACCGGATCGCCGTCATGCGCGACGGGAAGATCGTCCAGCTCGGCAGCGCCGAGGACATCCTCGTCACCCCGGCCAACGACTACGTCGCCTCCTTCACCCAGGACGTCGACCGCTCCCGGGTGCTCACCGCCGGTGCGATCATGGCCGAGCCGCACACCGCGATGGGCGGCAGGGCCGCGGACGGTACGGAACTGCGCACCCCGCAGGACGTGCTCGCCGCCGCCCCCGCCGCGGTCGCGGAGTCCACGCCGATCATCGACCTGTTCACGCCCTGCTCGCAGAGCCCGGACCCGGTCGCCGTGACCGACGCCAAGGGCAAGCTCGTCGGTGTCGTCCCCAGCTCCCGGCTGCTCGCCGTCCTCGGCGAGCCGATGACCCCGGCCGAGGCCCCCCACGACGCCGATCCCGCGGCCGCGGCCGGCGCCGACGTGAAGAAGGTGGCCGGTGTTTAGGCTTCCCCTCGGCGAATGGGTCGACTCCGCTGTCGACTGGCTGCAGACCCACCTCGTCTGGCTCTTCGACGCCATCAGCTCGATCGTCAGCGGCATGTTCGACGGCATAGCCGCCGTCCTGTCCGCCCCCGCACCGCTGCTGTTCGCGGGCATCGTCGCCGTCATCGCCTGGTGGCTGCGCGGCCTGCCCGCCGCCCTGCTCACCTTCGTCGGATTCGCCCTCATCGACTCCGTCGAACTGTGGGACGAGGCGATGGACACCCTCACCCTGGTGCTCGTCGCGACCCTCGTCACCCTGGCCATCGCCGTACCGCTGGGCATCTGGGCCTCCCGGTCCAGGACGGTCAGCGCGGTGGTCCGCCCGGTCCTGGACTTCATGCAGACCATGCCCGCCATGGTCTATCTGATCCCCGGCGTCATCTTCTTCGGCGTCGGCGTGGTCCCCGGCATCATCGCCACGATCATCTTCGCGCTGCCCCCGGGCGTCCGGATGACCGAACTCGGCATCCGGCAGGTCGACGGCGAACTCGTCGAGGCGGCAGAGGCCTTCGGCACCACCTCGCGCAACACCCTGCTGCGCGTCCAGCTGCCCCTCGCGCTGCCCACGATCATGGCCGGTATCAACCAGGTCATCATGCTCGGCCTGTCCATGGTCGTCATCGCGGGCATGGTCGGCGGCGGCGGCCTCGGCGGCTCCGTCTACCGCGCCATCGGCAACGTCGACGTCGGCCTCGGCTTCGAGGCGGGCATCTCCATCGTCATCCTCGCCATGTACCTGGACCGGATGACCGGCGCCCTCGGCACGGTGGTCTCCCCGCTGGGCCGCCGCGCGGTCGCCAAGACCCGCGCGATGGCCGAGGGCTGGAAGATCTGGACCTACCGCCCGCAGCCCGTGGTCGCGGTCGCCGCGATCGTCGCCCTCGCCCTCGTGGCGGGCGGCATGAGCGTCTTCGGCGGCTCCAAGGACGCCACCGCCGGCAGGAGCGCACAGGTCGGCGACGGCAAGAAGATCTCCATCGGCTACATCCCGTGGGACGAGGGCATCGCCTCCACGTTCCTCTGGAAGGAGATGCTGGAGCAGCGCGGCTTCGAGGTCGACGTCAAGCAGTACGAGGCCGGCGCGCTGTACACCGGCATGGCCAACGGGCAGATCGACTTCCAGACCGACTCCTGGCTGCCGGTCACCCATGCCAGCTACTGGGAGAAGTACCAGGACCGTCTGGAGGACATGGGCTCCTGGTACGCCCCCACCTCGCTGGAGCTGGCCGTCCCGGCGTACATGGAGGACGTCACGTCGATGGAGGACCTGAAGGGCCGGGCCTCCGAGTTCAAGGGCCGCATCGTCGGCATCGAGCCGAGCGCGGGCGAGATGGGCCTGCTCAAGGACAAGCTCCTGCCGGGCTACGGCCTGGACAAGGAGTACAAGCTCATCGACGGCTCCACGCCGTCCATGCTGGCCGAGCTGAAGCGCGCGTACGCCAAGAAGGAACCGATCGTCGTTCCGCTCTGGTCGCCGCACTGGGCCTACAACGACTTCGACCTCACCAAGCTCAAGGACCCCAAGGGTCTGTGGGGCGAGGGCGACGGCATCCACACCCTGGCGCGCAAGGGCTTCTCGCAGGAGAACCCCGAGGTCGCCCAGTGGCTGAAGAGCTTCAAGATGACCGAGAAGCAGCTCACCAGCCTGGAGGCCGAAATCCAGAAGGCCGGTTCCGGCAAGGAGCAGGAAGCCGTCCGCACCTGGCTGAAGGACAACTCCGGCGTCGTCGACAGGTGGGCCCCCGCCCCGAAGGACGCCCGGGCCGTGAGCGGTGACGACGAGCGCAAGCGCCCGGTCGAGGTCGCCTGGTTCCCCTGGGAGGAGGACATCGCCGCCACGTACCTGTGGAAGGCGGTCCTGGAGGAGCGCGGCTACAAGATCAACCTCAAGCAGTTCGACGTCGGGCCGATGTACGCCGCCATGTCACGCGGTCAGATCGACGTCCAGTTCGACGGCTGGCTGCCATACACCCAGAAGAACTACTGGGACAAGTACGGCGACAAGCTGACCGACATCGGCTCCTGGTACGGGCCGACCTCTGTCGAGATCGCCGTCCCCGACTACGTCAAGGACGTCAAGACCCTCGACGACCTGAAGGGCAAGGGCTCCGACTTCAAGGGCCGGATCGTCGGCATCGAGCCCGGCGCCGCCGCGATGGAGAACCTCAAGAAGAACGTCCTGCCGCAGTACGGCCTGGACAAGGAGTTCAAGGTCCTCGACTCCTCCACGCCCGGCATGCTGGCCGAGCTGAAGCGCGCATACGCCAAGAAGGAGCCCATCGCGGTCCTGCTGTGGACCCCGCACTGGGCGTACAACGAGTACGGCATGACCAAGCTGAAGGACCCGAAGAAGGCGTTCGGTGACGGCGACCGGCTGCACACCATCGCCTCCAAAAAGTTCCCGGAGCAGTATCCGCAGCTGACGAAGTGGTTCAAGGACTTCAAGCTCACCGAGAAGCAGCTCGGCGGCCTGGAGAACGAGATCCAGAAGCGCGGCGCGGGCCACGAGGAGGAAGCCGTGAAGGCCTGGATGGACGACAACCCGGGCATCGCGGACACCATGGCGCCCCAGTAGGGCTCACGGGCAGAAAAACACAGGTAGGAGAGGGGTGGCCCCGCCTTCGGGCGGGGCCACCCCTTTCCGGCTGCCCGCAGGTCGTTTTCCGGACGTCGTGCGCAACCATGTGCGTAAGGTGCTGGCAACCGCGAGGATGGGCGGGTGCGGGAGGGAGCTCGGACATGGACGACAAGGACACACCGCGGGTGGGCGCCGCGGTCCGGCGTCGACGCCGAACCCTCGGTCTCACGCTGGCCGCGGTCGCCGAGCGCAGCGGGCTCTCCGTGCCCTTCCTCAGCCAGATCGAGAACGAACGGGCCCGCCCCAGCGCCCGCTCCCTCGACCGGGTCGCCGAAGCGCTGGAGACCACCACCAAGAAGCTCCACGACGCCGCCGACTCCGCCCGCGCCGTGGACGTCGTCCGGGGCGAGGAGGGCGAGGGCGTACGCCGCCTGGTGCGCGGCCGCCACCAGCTCAGCGCCCTGGAGTTCTCCGGCGAACCGGACCTCGGCCGCGAGTTCCAGCACCGCAACGACGAGCTGATGTACGTCGTCGCGGGCGCCGTCGACGTCGAGGCGGAGGGCCAGGTGCACCGGCTGGAGAGCGGCGACACCCTGTTCCTCTCCGGCGGGGTCCGCCACCGCTGGCGCGCCACCGTGCCCGACACCCGGCTCCTCGTCGTCTCGGTGGCCGAGCACATCGACGCCACCTTCGACTCGCGCCGCTGAGCCCCGCCCCTGCCCGAAAGGCGTTCCGTGCGCGTCGTCTCCCTGGTCCCCTCGCTCACCGAGGCCGTCGCCCGCACCGCCCCCGGGCTGCTCGTCGGCGTCACCGACTGGTGCACCCACCCGGCCGGCCTCGCCGCCGCCCGGATCGGCGGCACGAAGAACCCCGACGTGGCCGCGATCGCCGCCCTCGCCCCCGACCTCGTGATCGCCAACGAGGAGGAGAACCGGGCCCCCGACCTCGACGCGCTCCGGGCCGCCGGGCTCGACGTCCTCGTCACCGAGGTCCGCACCCTGGACCAGGCCTTCACCGAACTCCACCACGTCCTCGTCGACGGCTGCGGGCTCGCCCGGCCCCGCTGGCTGGATACGGCCGAGGCCGCCTGGACCGCCCTGCCCGCGCCCTCCGCAAGCCCGCGCCCCGCCGTCGTACCGATCTGGCGCAGGCCGTGGATGGTGCTGGGGCACGACACCTTCGCCGGGGACCTCCTCGCCCGCCTCGGCATCCGCAACGTGTACGCCGACCACCCCGAGCGCTACCCCCGCGTCCCCGTCGACGAGCTGAACGCCTCCGGGGCCGAGCTGGTCGTGCTGCCCGACGAGCCCTACCGCTTCACCGCCGACGACGGGCCCGAAGCCTTCCCCACCCTGCCCGCCGCACTCGTCGACGGGCGGCTGCTCACGTGGTACGGGCCGTCACTGACCGAGGCGGCACGGGTGCTGCCGTCAGCGCTCCGCTGACCACCCCGCGCACCGTCCGCGTCCCGGCCGCCGCCCACGCCACGACCAGGAACACGTACAGCGCCACCGCAAGCCAGGTCAGCGCGTCCAGACCGGTGTGCCGCGCCAGACCCGCCGCCCCCGTCACACACGTACCGACGGGGAAGGTGAACGCCCACCACGTCATCGCGAACCCCATCCCGTTCCGCGCCGCCCGCACCACCATCGCGGCCGCCAGCGCCAGCCACAGCAGCGCGAAGCCCATCACCGGCACCCCGTACAGCACGGCGAACGCGCCGAACGCCGAGGCGTAGGGGGCCGCCACCGCCCCTGGGGCGACATCGGCCAGCTGGTTGACGGCGGTCGTCGACTGGCCGAGCGGCCCCAGCACCAGAAACAGCGTCGGGGTCAGCGCGAGCGGCAGCGGACCGTGGTGGACCAGCCGCGAGAAGACCAGCGGCAGCACCACCAGCGACGCCAGCAACGACAGCCCGAACATCGCGTAGCAGGCCAGCAGCAGCGCCTCACGCCCCTGCCCGGCCCCCAGGTGGGGCACCAGCAGCGCGCCCTGCGAGGCCGACACCATCGGGGCGACCAGCGGCAGCAGCCAGACCGGCGACGCGGTCCCGGGCGCGGGACGGTGGCGTACGACCATCAGGTACGGCACGACGACGGCCGCCGCCAGCCCCACCGCCGTACCCGCCGAGAACAGCACCACGTCCACCGCGAGCGCCGCCCGCGCGCCCACCACGTCCACGCCCACCGTCAGGGTGGCCCCGCCGACGGCCATCAGCGCCATCGACAGACAGCCGTAGAACGGGGCGATCGCCGGGTCCAGCAGATGGGCGCGGGCCTGGTCGCGGTGGTGGATCCAGTGCCCGGCCCGCGCGGCGAGGACGGCCAGGAGCAGCACGGCCGACAGCGCCCACACGACGGTGATCGCGGCCCGCAGCCCGGGAACGTCGACGGGGAGCGCGGCCCCGGCGCCCGCGACGATCGCGGTGCCCATCACGCTCGCGTACCAGTTCGGGCCGATGTGCCGCAGGGACGGCAGCCGCGTCGCGTCGCCGGACGTTCCCGACGCCTGCCCCGGGGACGTCAGCGGCGCGGTGGAGGGAGGCGGTGCGGCGGTCCTGGTCTGCGGAAAGATGGCCATGCCACGATTCTTGGCGGCGGAGCCCCCGCCCACCAGGGACCCCGTTCCTATGAGGTCATAAGCTGGCTTGATGACCGGCGACGACCTGCGCACACCCCACATCCCCCTCGCCCACCGGGTCCCCGACCTCGGGGCGCTGGAACTGCTGCTCGCCGTCGCCCGCCACGGCAGCCTCGGCCGGGCCGCCCGGGACGTCGGCATCACCCAGCCCGCCGCCTCCAGCCGCGTCCGGTCCATGGAGCGGCAGCTCGGCGTCACCCTGCTGGACCGTTCCCCGCGCGGCTCCCGGCTCACCGACGCGGGCGCGCTGGTCACCGACTGGGCTCGCCGGGTCGTCGAGGCGGCCGAGGCCTTCGACGCGGGCACGCAGGCGCTGCGCGACCGCCGCGACTCCAGGCTGCGGGTCGCCGCCAGCATGACGATCGCCGAATACCTGCTGCCGGGCTGGCTGATCGCCCTGCGCGGGGAGCGCCCGGACACCGCGGTCTCGCTCCTCGTCGGCAATTCGGCGGCCGTCGCCCGCCGCCTGGTCACCGGCGAGGCCGACCTCGGCTTCGTCGAGGGCCTGTCGATACCGGAGGGCCTCGACGGCACCGTCATCGCCCACGACCGCCTCGTCGTCGTGGTCGCCCCCACCCACCCCTGGGCCCGCCGGCGCACCCCGCTGCTGCCCGGCGAACTCGCCGCCACCCCGCTGATCCTTCGGGAACACGGCTCCGGCACCCGCCAGGTCCTGGACGCCGCGCTCGCCGTGCACGGCGGACTGGCCCAGCCGCTGCTGGAACTCTCCTCCACCACGGCGGTCAAGGGCGCGGCCGAGAGCGGCGCGGGCCCCTGCGTCCTGAGCGAACTGGCCCTGGGCGAGGAGCTGTCCGCCCGCCGCCTCGTCCAGGTCCCGGTCGCGGGCGTACGGCTGCGCCGCCAACTCCGCGCCGTCTGGCCCGGCGGCCACCGCCCCGCAGGCCCCGCCCGCGATCTTCTGTCACTGACCGGCCGCGGCGTCTGAACCGGACGCCCGTGACCGTGCCGGAGGCGGACTTTAGAGTGTGGGCATGAGCTACGCGACGCCGCCCGGCTGGTATCCGGACACGGGCACACCCGGCCTGGAGCGCTGGTGGGACGGCACGGCCTGGACCGCGCACACCCGCCCGCCCGCCGCCGGCCCGGCCGCATCGCACCAGCCCTCCGCATCGTCGGATCCCGGCCCCGCGCAGTCCGGCCCGGGCGGGTTCGGCCCGGCGGAGGGCGGACCGGGGAGTTTCGGTCCGGCGGATCCCGGCTCCGGGAGTTTCGGTCCGGCGGAGGCGGCCCCGGCCGGGTTCGGCCCGCCGTCGTTTCCGCTCCCGCACCAGCGCGGCCCGCACGACGGGCCCGGGGGCGGCAACCGGACGAAGATCCTGGCGATCACGCTCTCCGGGGCGCTGGTCCTGGGCGCGGCCGTCACCGGCGTGATCCTCCTGGGCCGCGACGACGGCGGCACGCCGGCCGCCCCGACCACGACCACCTCGACGTCGGCCCCCGTCACCACCCCCTCGGCCACCGCCACGGCCTCCGACGAACCCGATCCCGACGAGAACCCGGGCGTTCTCGTCGACCAGCTCAACGGGGTCACGGTGCCGGTGCCCGAGGGCTGGGAGAAGCCGAAGAGCAGCTCCTCCGACGTCCCCACCATCCGCACCGTCCAGTCCTACGACTGCCCCGGCGGCTCGTCGTTCTGCTACCACGGCACGGTCACCACCCACACCGCCCGGAGCGCCGAGACCGACCCCAGGGCCCTGGCCGAGGCCGACATCACCACCGCCGCCGATCTCGCCTACGAGGAGGACAGCCTCGGCCGCCGCAACCACGGCGGGATCACCTCGCACAAGGTGCTCAGGGCCGAGCAGCTGTCCGTCGCCGGACGCGCCGGCTACCTGGTGCGCTGGCAGGTCACGACCGGCAGGGGACCCGGCGGATACGTGCAGTCCGTCGCCTTCCCCTCGTCCGTGGGCAGCGGCACCCCCGTGATCGTCCGGCTCGTCTTCGACGCGGACGTCGCCGAGCTGCCGCTCTCGCTGATGGACACGATCACCCGGGGCATCCGCCCGCTCGGCGACGACGGGACGAGCGGCGGCGTGGGCGCGTCGATCAGCCCCTGACCGGGCATCGGGGCCGGAGCGGGCGCGGTCAGAGGAAGGTCTGCCCCTCGCCCCGGTACGTCGGAACGCTCGCCGTGACCCGGTCGCCCTCGATCAGGTGCAGGGTGTCGAAGCGCTCGCACAGCTCCCCGGCCTTGGCGTGCCGGAACCACACCTTGTCGCCGATGAGCAGATCGTCGGCGGGGAACCCAGCAGCGGCGTCTGAACCTCGCCCGCGCCCTCCTGCGGGTCGTAGCGCAGCCCCTCCGGCAGATACGGCACCGGGGAGCGGTCCGCGCCGGCCGCACCGGACGCCGGATAGCCCACCCCCGAGCACCCGTCACCACACCACACCCCACCCCGCCGGCGCACCACGGGCTGGGCGAACAGGGCCGCCGGACGGGCGGTGAACGACGTGTAGTTGTCGAACAGCCGGGGCACGTACAGACCCGAACCGGCGGCGATCTCCGTCACCGCGCTCTCCGCCGCCGTGTGCTGCACGCTGCCCGTGCCGCCGCCGTTCACGAACTCCAGCTCCGGCGCGACCGCGCGAACCGCCCGCACCACCTCGGCCCGGCGCACCGCCAGCTCCTTGCGGGCGGCGGCCTGCATCAGCCGGATCGCCCGGGACCGCAGCGGCCGGCGGCGACCGCGTCCCCGACCCCGGCGACATGGCCCTCGTACGCCATCAGGCCCACCAGCCGGAAGCCGGGCCTGCGCGCCACCGAGCGGGCCAGTTCGGCGAGCTGGGCGGGGGAGCGCAGCGGTGAACGCAGGGCCCCGATCCGCACCCGGCCGCCCAGCATCCGCAGCGAGGTGTCCAGCTCCAGGCAGACCCGGATCTCCTCGCGCCCACCGGCCCGGGAAGCGTCGATCAGCTCCAGCTGGGAGTGGTCGTCCACCATCACCGTCACGGTCGAGGCCAGCTTCGGGTCGGCCGCCAGCTCCGCGAAGGCGGCCCGGTCCGCCGAGGGATAGGCCAGCAGTACGTCGTCGAATCCGGCCCGCGCCAGCCACAGCGACTCCGCCAGCGTGTACGACATGATCCCGGCGAACCCGGGCCGCGCGAGCACCCGCTCCAGCAGGGCCCGGCACCGCACCGACTTGCTCGCCACCCGGACGGGCTTCCCGGCCGCCCGCCGCACCAGATCGTCGGCGTTGGCGTCGAACGCCTCCAGATCCACGATGGCGATCGGGGCGTCGAGATGGGCGGTGGCCCGGTTGTAGCGGGTCCGGTCAGCGGCGCGGGCAGTCATGGCCGCAGCTTGCCAGAGAGCCGCTACGGCTGGGTAGGGGGACGATCGGGACAGATCCTCCACCGCCCGGGAGTCCCGTTCCCCGCGGCCCGCCCGCAGCCCGTAGAGTGACCTGCACGCGAGCACCAACGGGCCTGTCACCGGCGGTGATCCGTGGTCGGTACGAGGATGTGTCAGCGGGGGGCCGGATGAGTACCGAAGCGCGACGCGCTCCTGTCCCGCCCCGCCCGACGACCCCTCCCGCACCCCCCGCAGCGAAGCCCCCGGCACCGCCCCGGCCCGGCACGCCTCCGGCCCCCGCGGCCTCGGCCGCCGAGCCTCCGGGCCCGCCCCGGAGGCTCCCACCACCCCGCCGACGGCATCGGACCGGCCCGGTCCACCGGCAGCCTTCACCCAGCAGGGCGCATCAGACCGCCGGGCGGCCCCGACACACCCCGGCCCGCCCACCGCGCCCGCTGTGAGCCCCGCGCCCACCACGCGCTCGGGCCCTTCGGCTGCGCGCCCGGGCCCGCCGGCTGCGCGCCCGGCACACCCCGGCCCGTCCGCAACGGGCTCGACGCACCCCGGCCCGCCTGCCGCGACCCCGACCTCCTCCGCGCCCCGCGCACCCCCCCGCCCACCCGGGGCCCGCGCCCAGCAGGACGCCCGCGCCCCCGCAGGCCCCCGCGAGCCCCGCGCAGGCCCCTGCGCCGCCCGCGCATCCCGCCCCGCCCGCCGCCCCGCGCAAGCCCCCACCCACACCCCGCCCGCCACCGGCCCCACCCCCCCCCGGCACCTGGCGCAGACCCGTCGGGGCCGTCGACCTGACGCCCGCGCCGGGGGCCGTTCCGCCGCCCCCGGTGGCTACCGGGCGCCCGTCCGCCACGGCTTCCCCGAGACACCCGTCGAGACCACCACCCGGCTGCGCCCCGTCCGGCCCCGGCAGCGGTGGCGTACGGCAGCGGCCGCCGCCTGTGTCGTGCTCGGGCTCGGGCTGATCGGCGGGGCCGTCACCGGCGCCTGGCTGACCGGCGACTCCTCGGCCGGGACCACCAGGAGCCCGTACACCACCGCCCGGGACGCCTGGCACAGCGTCCCCGTCGACACGCTGTTCCCGCGCACCCTGAAGGGCCGGGGCGCGGGCCCCGGCGGCACCCACCGCACCTGGACCCGGGTCGCCGTCGCCGCCGACAGCACCTGCAAGGACGGCCTCGACCCGCTGCTCCTCACCACGCTCCGGTCCGTCGGCTGCGAGCGGCTGGTGCGCGCCACGTACACCGACGCCACCCGCTCCGCCGTCACCACCGTCGGCCTCGTCTTCACCGAGGCCGACGCCTCCGGCATGCAGGCCCTGCGCACCCGGTTCACCGAGCAGAGGCTCGGCGCGCGCAAGGACCTGATGCCGCGTACGTACGCCCCCGAGGGCACCTCCGCAGCCTCCTTCGGAGACAGACAGCGCGCCAGCTGGACGGTCAACCCGCTCACGGAGATCCCGGTCGTCGTCCTCGCCGTCTCCGGCTTCGCGGACGGCCGCGCCGTCGCCGAACCGCAGCCCGCCGCCGACGCCATGGCCTCCGGCGCCGAGACGGCCGTCGCCCAGGCCGGGCTCGGCCACGAGGCGAAGGGCGTCGCGGACCGGGTGGAGCGCGGACTGCGCGCAGCCGTCGCCGACCTCGCGGAGCAGTCCGGATGAACCGCCGACCCCGCCGCGCCCTCGCCGCGCTGTGCGCCGCCGCCGTTCTCGTCCTCACCCCCGCCGCGCCCGCCGCCGCCGACGCCATCCGCGACCAGCAGTGGGCCCTGGACGCCCTGCACACGGACCGGGCCTGGCAGACCACCCGGGGCGACGGGATCACCGTCGCCGTCCTGGACACCGGCGTCGACGACGCCCACCCCGACCTCACCGGCCAGGTGCTCCCCGGCAAGGACCTCGTCGGCTTCGGCGCCGCCCGCGGCGACTCCTCCTGGGCCCTGCACGGCACCGCCATGGCCGGCATCATCGCCGGACACGGCAACGGCCCCGGCCGCACCGACGGCATCCTCGGCATCGCCCCCGAAGCCCGGATCCTGCCGGTCCGGGTCATCCTCGAATCCAAGGACCCGGCCCGCGCCAAGGCCCGCAAGACCCGGGGTGCCGCCCTCGCCGACGGCATCCGGTGGGCCGCCGACAACGGCGCCGACGTCATCAACCTCTCCCTGGGCGACGACAGCAAGTCCGCCCACCCCGACCCCGGCGAGGACGCGGCCATCCAGTACGCCCTGTCCAAGGGCATCCCCGTGATCGCGTCGGCGGGCAACGGCGGCGAGAAGGGGGACCGGATCTCCTACCCCGCCGCCTATCCGGGGGTGATCGCGGTCGCCGCCGTCGACGAGTACGGCACCCACGCCTCGTTCTCCACCCGCCGCTGGTACGCCACCGTCAGCGCCCCCGGTGTGGACATCGTGGTCGCCAACCCGGACGGGCACTACTACATCGAGTGGGGCACCTCCGCCGCCGCCGCGTTCGTCTCCGGCTCCGTCGCCCTGGTCCGGGCCGCCCACCCCGGTCTCTCCCCGGCCCAGATCAAGAAGCTCCTCGCCGACACCGCCCGCGACGCCCCCGCCCAGGGCCGCGACGACTCCCGCGGCTACGGCATCGTCGACCCGGCGGAGGCCATCGAGGCGGGCGCCCGGCTGCGCCCGGCGGACCTGGACGCCAAGGCCGCCCCGGCCGGACACCGGGGGCGGTACTTCGGCGCGGGCCCGACCCCGCCCCGTACCGCCGACGGGACGGCCAACTGGGCCGCCCCGCTCGCCGGCGGCCTCGGTGCGGCGCTGCTGGCCGCCGCCGTCGTCCTGTGGCGCGGCCGGAACGCCCCCGGCCGCCGCTGAGCACGTTCGCTTCCTCGGCGTACGACGAGGAGGGCCGCCACCGAGCCGGGTCGCCGCCGAACCCGCCGCCGTCGAGCACGGGCGCCGTCGAGTCCGGCCGCCGCGACACCTGCGAGCAGACCCCCGGACGTCAGGCACTACCCTCGTCCCGTGGAGCTCAAGAACATTCCGGACCCCGGTTTCTCCGACGACGACGGCTCGGCGTCCCCGGCCCTGACCAGTGCGTTGGACGCCTGGTCCCGGGACCGCGGTGCCGTCGGCCCGGTCCTCTCGGCCCTGCGGGACGCCCGGCTCCTGGTGCCCGTCGTCGCCGTCCTCGGCGAGGTCGAGGAGGACGAGAGAGGGCTGCGGCGCGAGAAGACCAGCGACATGGCCGTCCCCACCCTCAAGGCCGGCGACCGGCGCGCGCTGCCCGCCTTCACCTCGACCGCCTCACTCGCGCTCTGGGACCCCGAGGCGCGCCCCGTCGCCGTACCGCTGCACCAGGCTCTCCAGGCCGCAGCCCACGAGAAGGCCGACACCGTCGTGCTGGACCTCGCCGGGCCCGTCCCCTTCGAGCTGAGCGGGCAGGCGCTCCTGGCGCTGGCCGAGAACCGCACCAGCACCGACCCGCTCCAGGACCCCGCCGTCACCGAGGCCGTGCGGGACATCGTCGCCGCCGACCCCGCCGTGGTCCGGGCCCACCTCGGCCCCGGCAGTGCCGACGGCACCCTCGCGCTCGTCCTCGCCCCGGACGCGGTCCCCGCCGAAGCCGCGCGCCGCGTCGCGCAGGCCCTGTCGGCCAGTGAGGTGCTGCGGGCCCGGCTGGTCAGCGGCCTGGACCTGGCCCTCCTCCCGGCCGGGACGGCCCTGCCGGGGGAGCCCCTCTTCGCCCGCTGATCGCCCCCCTGGTCGTCTGGCCGGCACCGGCCCGACGAGCGCGAAGCGTCCACCGCCATGAGAATTGTCGGGAAATTCGGAGGAATCCGATCTAACGGACGACATCGCGAGGTGGTTCCATGCAGAAGCGGATCGTGGCGTCAGAGTTTCTCGGCACCTTGCTGCTGGTGTTCTTCGCCGTGGGGTCCGCGGTGGTCGCCGTCGAATACCTCGGCACGGTGGGGATCGCCCTCACCTTCGGCTTCACGCTCCTCGCCCTGGCCTACGCGCTCGGCCCGATCTCCGGCTGCCATGTCAACCCGGCGGTGACGCTGGGCATGCTGATGGCCGGCCGCATCGACATCCGTACGGCTGTGGAGCGCTGGGTGGCCCAGTTCCTCGGCGCGATCGTCGGCTCCGCTCTGCTGTTCCTGCTGGCGAAGCAGATCCCCGGTCTGGAGACCAGCGGCGAGTTCGGCACCAACGGCTACGACGACCGGTCGGCCGTCGGCATCAACATCGGCGGCGCGTTCCTCGCCGAGGTCGTACTGACGTTCCTGCTCGTCTACGTGGTCCTGGCGGTGACCCACAAGGTCGCGGTCACCGGCTTCGACGGCCTGCCCATCGGCCTGGCGCTCGCGGCGATCCACCTGGTGGGCATCCCGCTGACCGGCACCTCGGTCAACCCGGCCCGCAGCTTCGGCCCGGCGCTCTTCGCCGGCGGCGCCGCCCTCTCCCAGCTCTGGCTGTTCATCGTCGCGCCGCTGGTCGGCGGCGTCGTCGCGGCCTACGCCCACCGGCTCACCCACCCCTTCCCCAACGTCCTGCCCGAGGAGACCGAGGACGCCATCTGAGGCCCGCGAAGGGGCCCGACGCACACGCGCGGGAGCCCGCCGCCCCACGGGGGGACGGCGGGCTCCCTGGCGTACGGGGGGCAGCGGCTAGCCGTAGACGGGGCCGGTGTACTTCTCGCCGGGGCCGTGACCGGGCTCGTCCGGCACCAGCGAGGCCTCGCGGAAGGCGAGCTGAAGCGACTTCAGGCCGTCGCGCAGCGGCGAGGCGTGGAAGGTGCTGATCTCCGTGGTGCTCGCGTCCAGCAGTCCGGCCAGGGCGTGGACCAGCTTGCGGGCCTCGTCCAGGTCCTTGTGGTCCTCGCCCTCCTCGGTGAGGCCGAGCTTCACGGCGGCCGCGCTCATCAGGTTGACGGCGACCGTCACGATCACCTCGACCGCGGGGACCTCCGCGATGTCGCGGGCCATGTCGTCGAAGCCGGGGTTCTCACTGCTGGGGTCGCGTCGCTCATGCCCACACGATAAGGCCAGGCCACCGCCCTGCCGTCCGCGGGCGTCCCTCCCGCCTCCGTGGTGCGGGCCCCGGGGATCGTGCGGTAGTCTGGTGGAACGACCGGCCGGACATCTATGTGCCCGGCCCACAAGTGGAGGCTCCGATCTCCCACCTGGCCGTCCGTCGAGGACGGCGGGTCACCGGTCAGGCGGCGACCATCGTTCCGTACGGACGATGGGCCCGCCCGATAGCCCCACGGTCCACCGTGGCGGTGTTCCGGTAGTTCCTGGAGCCTCGCCTTGTGTTCCGTCCGGGGCATTTTTTGCGGTTCCGGCGCGGTTGGTCTTGACGTTATAAGACGTTACGCGGCTGTCCGCCAGGCGGTCGCGTGGTGCTACCGAGGAGGATCCATCAGCGCCGAGCCCCGCATCAACGACCGGATTCGCGTTCCCGAGGTCCGACTTGTCGGTCCCAGTGGCGAGCAGGTCGGGATTGTTCCGCTTGCCAAGGCCCTGGAACTCGCACAGGAGTACGACCTCGACCTGGTCGAGGTGGCGGCGACAGCCCGTCCGCCCGTGTGCAAGCTCATGGACTACGGGAAGTTCAAGTACGAGTCGGCCATGAAGGCCCGTGAGGCGCGCAAGAACCAGGCGCACACGGTCATCAAGGAGATGAAGCTCCGGCCGAAGATCGACCCGCACGACTATGACACCAAGAAGGGTCATGTCGTCCGGTTCCTCAAGCAGGGCGACAAGGTCAAGATCACGATCATGTTCCGTGGTCGTGAGCAGTCCCGTCCTGAGCTGGGCTTCCGACTGCTCCAGCGTCTCGCTTCGGACGTCGAGGACCTGGGCTTCATCGAGTCCAACCCGAAGCAGGACGGCCGGAACATGATCATGGTTCTGGGCCCGCACAAGAAGAAGACCGAAGCCATGGCCGAAGCCCGTGAGGCCCAGGCCGCCCGCAAGGCGGAGCGTCAGGGTTCCTCCGACGCCGCGTCCGAGGGCGAGACCGCCGAGGCCCAGGCCGACGCGGCCGAGGCTCCGGCCGAGACACCTTCCGAGGCGTGACCTTCGGGGGCCGCCACCCAGGCGCCCCCGGGTCATCCCGGAACCCCATAGAGATCTGACGCCCCTGCAGTCCGGTGCTCCGCACCGTGAGGGGCGCCACTGACGAGGAGAGAACGGCGCGATGCCGAAGAACAAGACGCACAGCGGTGCCAGCAAGCGCTTCAAGATCACCGGCTCCGGCAAGGTGCTCCGCGAGAGGGCCGGCAAGCGCCACCTGCTCGAGCACAAGTCGTCCAAGAAGACCCGCTCGCTGACCGGCACGGTCGTCGTGGCTCCGGCCGACGCCAAGAAGATCAAGAAGCTTCTCGGCAAGTGAGGCCCGGCCTCCGGCTCGCCCCGGAGGCACGACCTCGATCACACCGGGACCAATTCGTTTCCGGGCCGTGTGAAGACACCCACGGCCCCGCTACAAGGAGTTAACAAGTGGCACGCGTCAAGCGGGCAGTCAACGCCCACAAGAAGCGCCGGGCGATCCTCGAAGCCGCCAGCGGCTACCGCGGTCAGCGCTCGCGTCTGTACCGCAAGGCCAAGGAGCAGGTCACCCACTCCCTGGTCTACAACTACAACGACCGCAAGAAGCGCAAGGGCGACTTCCGTCAGCTGTGGATCCAGCGCATCAACGCCGCTGCCCGCCAGAACGGCATGACGTACAACCGCCTCATCCAGGGTCTGAAGGCCGCCAACATCGAGGTGGACCGCAAGATCCTGGCCGAGCTCGCGGTCAACGACGCCAACGCGTTCGCCGCCCTCGTCGAGGTCGCGCAGAAGGCCCTCCCGAGCGACGTCAACGCCCCGAAGGCCGCCTGATCCAGGCGCCGCCTTCCCAGGCAGTACGTGAACCGGACCCGCAGGCGCACGCCGCCTGCGGGTCCGGTGCGTTGCCGCTGAACCCCACCGCCGTACGCAGAGAGGCTCGCCGCCGACCATGGGCACCCCCGAACTGATCTCCCCGCGCTCCCCGCGCGTCGCCGCCGCCCGCAGGCTGGCCCGCCGCAACTTCCGGGGCAAGGAGCGCAGGTTCATCGCCGAGGGGCCCCAGGCCGTGCGCGAGGCCGCCGCCCACCGCGGCGGGGACGGTGAGCCGACCCTCATCGAGCTGTTCGCCACCCCCGAGGCCGCCGACCGGTACGCCGACATCGTCGAGGCCGCCCACACGGCGGGCGCCCGGGTCCACCTGGCCGACGCCGACGTCCTCGCCGACGTCTCCCAGACCGTCACCCCGCAGGGGCTCATCGGCGTCTGCCGCTTCCTGGACTCCCCGTTCCAGGAGATCCTGGACGCCAGGCCCGCCCTGGTGGCCGTTCTGGCCAACGTCCGCGACCCCGGGAACGCCGGGACGGTCCTGCGCTGCGCGGACGCCGCGGGCGCGGACGCGGTGATCCTCACCGACGCCTCCGTCGACCTCTACAACCCCAAGTCCGTGCGCGCCTCGGTCGGTTCGCTCTTCCACCTCCCCGTCGCCGTCGGCGTCCCCGTCGAGCAGGCCGTCCAGGGCCTTCGGGACGCCGGGGTGCGGATCCTCGCCGCCGACGGGGCCGGCGCCGACGACCTGGACGACGAGCTGGACGCCGGCACCATGGGCACCCCCACCGCCTGGATCTTCGGCAACGAGGCATGGGGGCTCCCCGAGGAGACCCGCGCGCTCGCCGACGCCGTCGTCCGCGTCCCCATCCACGGCAAGGCGGAGAGCCTCAACCTCGCCACCGCCGCCGCCGTCTGCCTCTACGCCTCCGCCCGCGCGCAGCGTCCGCGGCGCGCCCCCGACGCGTAACGAGCCGCCGTCCTCACAGCCCGTCAGCACACGATCCCGGCCATCCCCGCGCCCCCTCCCACCGGCGCACTCCTCTCCGCGCCCCCACAGGGTGTCGCCGGTTCACCGACGACTAGTAGGGTGACGAACTCGGGGGCCCACTGCACCTGTTCGAAAGGTGGGGATACGGGAAGATGGCTGTCGGCATGAGTTCGCCGCGACCGGCGCGCACCACCGCCGTGCGCGCCGCGGCCGAGGAGCCGGCCGGTCCTGCGGCCGGTCCGGACAGCCTCGCCGGTGGTCTCGACCCGGACGATCTTCCCGACGGTCTCGTCGTCGCCGACGAGCGCGGACACGTCGTCTGCTTCAACACCGCCGCCGTCCGGATCACGGCGACCCCCCGCGCCGACGCGATCGGCCGGCCGCTGGACGCCGTCCTTCCGCTGGAGGACCTCAAGGGGAAGCGCTGGTGGCCGCTGACCGACCCGTACGGCGGTCTCGCCACCCGCAACGGCCAGCCCGAGCGCAATCTGCTGCTGCCCGGCGGCCGCGAGGTGCTCGTCTCCGCCCGTTACGTACGCGAGCACCCGACCGGACCGGTGCGCCGGGTCGTGGTCTGCCTGCGGGGGACCGAAGCCCGTCGGCGTACCGAACGCAGCCACGCCGAGCTGATCGCCACCGTCGCCCACGAACTGCGCTCCCCGCTGACCTCCGTCAAAGGGTTCACCGCCACGCTGCTCGCCAAGTGGGAGAGGTTCACCGACGACCAGAAGCGGCTGATGCTGGAGACCGTCGACGCCGACGCCGGCCGGGTCACCCGGCTCATCGCCGAACTGCTCGACATCTCCCGCATCGACTCCGGGCGCCTGGAGCTGCGCCGCCAGCCCGTCGACATCTCCGCCGCCGTGGCCCGGCACATCCAGGCGCTCATCACCGGCGGCCAGGCCGCCGAGCGCTTTCTCGTCCGCACCCGGGGGCCGCTGCCCGCTCTGTGGGCCGACCCGGACAAGGTCGACCAGGTCCTCGGCAACCTCCTGGAAAACGCGGTGCGCCACGGTGAGGGAACCGTCACCATTGAGATCGCCCCGGCATCCGCGCCGGGCGCCGACGACGAGATGGGAACGGCTGTCACCGTGAGCGACGAAGGCCCCGGCATCCCCGAGGAGTCGATGAGCCGCGTCTTCACCCGCTTCTGGCGGGGCAGCAAGCGCGGCGGCACGGGCCTGGGCCTCTACATCGTCAAGGGCATCATCGAGGCCCACGGCGGCACGATCACCGTCGGCCGGGGGCCCGGCGGCGGGGCAGAGTTCCGATTTATTCTGCCCGTGAGCACGCCCGCCTATCTGAAGTAGAGGGGTTTGCGTAGCAATCAGGCAGGGTGGTGGTGGGCGACGGGAGGGCTGAGCGGCCCACGGGCGCCCCGACCGTCCTGCGGCCCTTAGACTCGACCTTTGGCACCTTTGCGTCCAGCGGTCTCCAGCCGGGTCGCGCCACCAGCCAATCGGAAGCACGGGAAGAGATGTCGGCACCGAACAAGTCGTACGACCCAGTCGAGGTCGAGGCACTGAAACCGGAAGAGATCGAGCGCATGCGGGACGAGGCGTTCGCCGCCTTCGCCGCCGCCGGTGACCTCGACGCGCTCGCCCAGGCGAAGACCGCGCACACCGGAGGTACCTCGCCGCTGTCCCTCGCCAACCGCGAGATCGGCGCCCTGCCCCCGCAGGCCAAGGCCGAGGCGGGCAAGCGCGTGGGCCAGGCCCGTGGCGCCGTCTCCAAGGCGTTGGCCGCCCGCCAGGCCGAGCTGGAGGCGGAGCGCGACGCCCGGGTGCTCGTCGAGGAGGCCGTGGACGTCACGCTGCCCTACGACCGCACCCCGGCCGGCGCCCGCCACCCGCTGACGACGATCATGGAGCGCGTCGCGGACGTCTTCGTGGCCATGGGCTACGAGATCGCCGAGGGCCCCGAGGTCGAGGCGGAGTGGTTCAACTTCGACGCCCTGAACTTCGTGCCCGACCACCCGGCCCGCCAGATGCAGGACACCTTCTTCGTCCAGGGCACCACGCCCGACGGCAAGGTCACCGAGGGCGACGAGTCCGGCGTCGTGCTGCGTACGCACACCTCCCCGGTCCAGGCGCGCTCGCTCCTGGAGCGCAAGCCCCCCGTCTACGTGGTCTGCCCCGGCCGGGTCTACCGCACCGACGAGCTGGACGCCACGCACACCCCGGTCTTCCACCAGATCGAGCTGCTCGCCGTCGACGAGGGCCTCACCATGGCCGACCTCAAGGGCACCCTCGACCACATGGTCCAGGCGCTCTTCGGGCCGGACATGAAGACCCGGCTGCGGCCGAACTTCTTCCCGTTCACCGAGCCGTCCGCCGAGATGGACATGGTCTGCTACGTCTGCCGCGGCGAGTCCGTCGGCAACCCGGACCGCCCCTGCCGCACCTGCGGCAGCGAGGGCTGGATCGAGCTGGGCGGCTGCGGCATGGTCAACCCCAAGGTGCTCACCGCCTGCGGCGTCGACCCCAGAAGTACAGCGGATTCGCCTTCGGGTTCGGCATCGAACGGATGCTGATGTTCCGCCACAACGTCGAAGACATGCGAGACATGGTCGAGGGTGACGTCCGGTTCACCCGGCCGTTCGGGATGGAGATCTGATGCGCGTCCCGCTTTCCTGGCTGCGGGAGTACGTCGACCTGCCGGAGACGGAGACCGGCCGTGACGTACAGGCCAAGCTCGTCTCCGTCGGCCTCGAGGTCGAGACCGTCGAGCAGATCGGCGCGGGCCTCAAGGGCCCCCTGGTCGTCGGACAGGTCCTGACCATCGAGGAGCTGGAGGGGTTCAAGAAGCCCATCCGCTTCTGCACCGTCGACGTCGGCACCGCCAACGGCACCGGCGAGCCGCAGGAGATCGTCTGCGGCGCCCGTAACTTCTCGGTCGGCGACAAGGTGGTCGTGGTCCTCCCGGGCGCCGTCCTGCCCGGCGACTTCGCGATCGCCGCCCGCAAGACGTACGGCAAGACCTCGCACGGCATGATCTGCTCCACCGACGAGCTCGGCATGGGCGACGACGGCACCCACGGCATCATCGTGCTGCCGCCGGAGCACGAGGTCGGCACCGACGCGATCGAGCTGCTCCAGCTCGTCGACGAGGTCCTCGACATCGCCGTCACCCCGGACCGGGGCTACTGCCTGTCCATGCGCGGTGTCGCCCGCGAGACCGCGACCGCCTACGGGCTGCCGCTGCGCGACCCGGCGCTCCTGGACGTGCCCCCGCCCAACGCGTACGGCTACCCGGTCCAGATCTCCGACCCGATCGGCTGCGACCGCTTCACCGCCCGCACCGTCACCGGTCTCCAGCCCGAGGCCCGCTCGCCGATCTGGATGCAGCGTCGCCTCCAGAAGGCCGGGATGCGGCCGATCTCGCTGGCCGTCGACATCACCAACTACGTGATGCTGGAGCTCGGCCAGCCGCTGCACGCCTACGACCGCAACCGGGTCGACGGGCCGATCGGCGTGCGCCGTGCCACCCAGGGCGAGAAGCTCACCACGCTGGACGGCACCGTGCGCGTGCTGGACGCCGAGGACCTCGTCATCACCGACAACCGCGGGCCCATCGGCCTCGCGGGCGTCATGGGCGGTGCCAACACCGAGATCGCCGACGCGGACGGCGAGCACGCGCTGACCACCGAGGTCGTCATCGAGGCCGCGCACTTCGACGCGATCTCGATCGCCCGCACCGCGCGCCGCCACAAGCTGTCCTCCGAGGCGTCCAAGCGCTTCGAGCGCGGCGTCGACCCGCAGGCCGCCGCCGCTGCCGCGCAGCGCACGGTGGACCTGCTGGTCCTCCTCGCGGGCGGCACCGCCGAGGCCGGGGTCACCGAGATCACCTCGCCGCACGCGCCGCGCACCATCGCGATGCCGGCCAACCACCCGGACAAGGTCGCCGGTGTGGAGTACGGCCGCGAGACCGTCGTCCGCCGCCTCCAGGAGGTCGGCTGCGACGTCTACGGGCAGGACGAGCTGATCGTCACCGTCCCGTCCTGGCGGCCCGACCTGGGCGAGCCGAACGACCTCGCCGAAGAGGTCATCCGCCTGGAGGGCTACGAGAACCTGCCCTCCACGCTGCCCACGCCCCCCTCCGGGCGCGGTCTCACCGACCGGCAGCGGCTGCACCGCCGCATCGGCCGGGTGCTGGCCGGAGCCGGATACGTCGAGGCGCTGAGCTACCCGTTCATCGGCGACGCGGTCCTCGACCAGCTCGGCCTGGAGGCGGACGACGCCCGCCGCCGCACGGTCAAGCTGGTCAACCCGATCTCCGACGAGGAGCCGGCGCTGCGCACCACGCTGCTGCCGGGCCTCCTCGGCGCCCTGCGCCGCAACGACGGGCGCGGCAGCCACGACCTGGCGCTCTTCGAGACCGGCCTGGTCTTCCGGCCGACGGGCGAGGAGAAGCAGGCCGTCCGGCTCCCCGTCGACCGCCGCCCGACCGACGAGGAGATCGCCGGTCTGAACGCGGCCCTGCCGCGTCAGCCGCGCCGCGCCGCCGTCGCCCTCGCGGGCGCCCGTGAGCAGTCCGGCTGGTGGGGCAAGGGCACCCCGGCGACCTGGGCGGACGCGATCGAGGCCGCCCGGTGCGTCGCGGCCGAGGCAGGCGTCGAGGTCATCGTCCGCGCCGACCAGCACGCCCCGTGGCACCCGGGCCGCTGCGCCGCGCTGTACGTCAACGTGAACGGCGAGGAGACCCTCTTCGGACACGCGGGCGAACTGCACCCGCGCGTGATCAAGGCGCTCCACCTGCCCGAGCGGACCTGCGCCGCCGAGGTCGAGCTGGACGTCCTGGAACAGGCCGTCGACGGAGCGCTCCAGGCGCCCCGGATCTCCACCTTCCCGGTGGCGACCCAGGACGTCGCGCTCGTCGTCGCCGAGGACGTCCCGGCCGCCGACGTGGAGCGGGCGCTGCGCGAGGGCGCGGGCGAACTCCTCGAATCGCTGCGGCTGTTCGACGTCTTCACCGGCGAGCAGATCGGCGGGGGCAACAAGTCCCTGGCGTACGCGCTGCGCTTCCGCGCCGCCGACCGCACGCTGACCGTCGAGGAGGCCTCGGCCGCCCGCGACAGCGCGGTGGCCCTGGCCGCCGAGCGTACGGGCGCGGTGCTGCGCGGGGCGTGAACCCCGTGGTGCTGCGCGGGGCGTAAAGCCCTGGGTCCCCGGGGCGTAACTCCCCCGGGCGTCGAGAAGGGGCGTATCCGGCCACCGGATACGCCCCTTCTCCGTCCCGCCGGTCGGCGGAGGGACCACACGCCGGATCGGGGGCGGGAACCGGGAGGAAGCGCGGTTCCGGCCGCCGTTCCGCAGCCACCCTCCTTCGTCGTCGGTCAGTGGGCCGTGCGGTCCGGGCGCCGTCCGCACCGCCTCGGAGTGTCGGGCAGGTAGCGGTGCGGACGGCGCGGGTGCGGGTCGTGGGCCGTTACGAGGGGGAGCCGACGACCCGGCCGCCTCTTGCGAGGGAGTTCATTCAACCGAGCCCGGGACCCTTGCGGCAGAGCGCACGGCAGGAGGGTTCGGGCATTCCGTTCACACCCCGTGTGAATCGTGCTCCACTAGGCTCATTGCGACACGCACCTGGGGGGACGATGGAGCCCAATGTCCTGCTCGAATCGTTGATCGAGGAGTCCGGTGTCTCCCGGGCGGGCCTCGCCGGTCACGTCAACCGGGCGGGCCGGTCCCGCGGGCTGAGCCTGCGGTACGAACACACCGCCGTCTCCCGCTGGCTCAAGGGCCAGCGCCCGCGCGGCCAGGTGCCCGACCTCATCTGCGAGGTGCTGGGCGCACGGCTCGGCAGGCCCGTCGGGCTCGACGACATCGGGATGGGCGCCTCGGCCGCCTCGGCGGGGACGGACACCGGATCCGGGAGCGCCTCCCTCTCCGGGTTCGTCGAGCGGGCCACCGCGCTGTGGCGCTCCGACGAACAGCAGCGCCCGCACCTCGCCGCCGTGCCCGCCGTCACGGGGACCTCGGCGGTGATGCCGGTCTGGGAGTGGGAGAACCCCCCGGAGGACACCGACGTCTCCCGCCCCGGCCCCGGACGGGTGAGCCCCGCCGACATAGCGATGCTCAAGGCGGCCCGCGACCACTACGAGCAGATGTACCGCAAGACGGGCGGCATCGCGACCAGGTCCCGGATCGTCCGCTTCCTCAACGCGGAGGCCGCGCCGCTGTTGCGCGGCGGCCACAGCGACGCGCTCGGCCGGAGCCTGCACCGGGCGACGGCCGGGCTGGTGGCGGTGGCGGGGATCTGCGCCTACGACTCCGACGCCCACGGGCTCGCCCAGCGCTACTTCCACCAGGCGCTGCGGCTCGCCAAGTCCAGCGGGGACCGGGGGCTCGGCGGCTATGTGATCGCCCTGCTGGTCACCCAGTCGCTGTTCCTCGGCGACTACCGCCGCTCCATCGCCTTCGCCGAGGCCGCTCTGCGGGCCGCCGGCGGCCACATCACCCCGGCCCTCGCCGCCGATCTGCACGCCATGCAGGCCAAGGCGTACGCTCAGCTCGGCGACGCGGCGAGCGCCCGCGCCTGCATCGGGCGGGCCGAGGCGCAGGCGGGGCGGATCCACACCGGGCGGGAGCCGGACGAGACCGGGTACGTCCAGCCGGGCCTGGTCGACGTCCAGGTGGCCGAGGCGCTGATCGGTCTCGGTGATCTGCCCGCCGCCCGGGAGCACGCGGCCTCCGCCGTGCGCGCCCCGGCGCACGACCGGGGGCGCGTGCACCGCCTCGCGATGCTCAGCCATATCGAACTGCTCCAGGGCGAGGCCGACCGCGCGGCCGGTACAGCTGCCGAAATGGCCGTACGGGCACGGGGAATGGAGTCCCAGCGGCTGCGTGACCGGCTGCGGCAGGTCCGCGGCGAACTGGCCGCGAGCGGCTGCGCCGATGCCGTCGGGACCGCCGATCTCATCGACGAGGCGCTCCGCGTGCCTCTGTGAGCTCCGCCGTCGCCCCCGTCGCCCGTTCCCTCCGACTGCCGAGCCTGCTGGCATGTTGACCCCAACATGTCGAAAGGCGGCAGAACTGTGCAGTGGACGAACTTAAGTGAACAGAATGTGTATCAGAACCCGTGGTTCCGGGTGAATCTGGCGGATGTCGAACTGCCCGACGGCAGCCACCTCGACCACTTCGTCATCCGGCTGCGTGCCGTCGCGGCCGCCACCGTCGTCAACGAGGCGAACGAGGTGCTGTTGCTCTGGCGGCACCGGTTCATCACCGACAGCTGGGGGTGGGAGCTGGCCGCGGGCGTCGTCGAGGACGGCGAGGACATCGTGGCGGCGGCGGCCCGCGAGATGGAGGAGGAGACCGGCTGGCGCCCCGGCGAGCTGCGCCCCCTGCTCACCGTGGAACCGTCGAACGGCCTCACCGACGCCCGCCACCACCTCTACTGGTCCGAGGAGGCCCACTGGACCGGCCACCCGCAGGACCCCTTCGAGTCGTCGCGCCGCGAGTGGATACCCCTCAAGGTGGTCCCGGACATGATCGCCCGGGGGAGGTGCCCGCCGCGAACATGGCGGCAGCGCTGATGATGCTGCACCATCTGAGGCTGGGCTGACCTCGGGCCGCGACGAAGCCCTCGTGTGCGCGAGGGGGATCCGATGGAGAGGAGATCTGCGCCGGCCTCGCATCGGGGGCCGGCGCACGGCGGTCAACGCCTCGGCCGCACACGGCTCCTGACCTCGGGGAAGCATGCACCGGCGGGTCCGGCCGCGTGAGCACCGGGCCCGCCACGAGGACCGCCGGCGGGCGTCGCAGACCGCGCCGGTCCTGCGGTTCGCCCACGCACGCGGTGACCGCGCGGCCCATGTTCGTACGGGCACCACCGGATCTGCGGCGGATCTGCCTGCCCGGACGGCTGCCCCAGGGGTACGGGCGGAAACAGCCGGGCGGCGGAGCGCCGGCCCACAGGAGCGCCGACGCATGGGCACGCCGTCGCCGGGCACGCGGCCGGATGCACACAAGCATTCCCCACCGGAAGGACCGTCGCGTGCCTGAGGACCATCGTCTGAACATCTTCGTCGTCGGCCTCGACGAGGCCAACCTGCCCACTCTGCGAGCCGTCCCGGGCGCGGACGCCTACCGCTTCCACGGACTGCTCACCCCCGAGGAGCTCCAGGAGGGGGAGGTCAGCGTGAATGACCTCCTCGACCGGGCCCGGAAGGTGCTGGACGCGCACGAGGGGAGCATCGACGCCATCGTGGGCTACTGGGATTTCCCCGTCAGCACCATGGTCCCGATCCTCGGCAAGGAGTACGGCACCCGCACCACGAGCCTGGAGTCCGTGGTGAAGTGCGAGCACAAGTACTGGAGCCGGCTCGAGCAGCGCAAGGCGGTCGACGCCTGTCCGCGGTTCGGCCGCGTCGACCTCGACACCGACGACCCGCGGCCGCCCGAGGGCGTCTCCTTCCCGATGTGGCTCAAGCCCGCCCTCGCCTACTCGTCCGAACTGGCCTTCGGCGTCAAGGACGAGCGCGAGTTCCAGGCCGCGGCCAAGGAGATCCGCAGCGGCATCGGTCGTGTCGGACGGCCCTTCGAGACCGTGCTCGGCATGCTGGAACTGCCCGAGGAGATGGACGGCATCGGCGGCGAGGTCTGCCTCGCCGAAGAGGCGATGACCGGGATACAGGTGGCTGTCGAAGGCTACGTTCACGAGGGCCGGCCCACCGTCTACGGCGTGCTGGACTCGATCAACTACCCCGATTCGCCCTGCTTCCTGCGCCACCAGTACCCCAGCACTCTGCCGCCCGACGTCATCCGGACCCTGCACGACATCAGCGAGCGCACCATGCGCCAGATCGGCTTCGACACGGCCACCTTCAGCATCGAGTACTTCTACGACCCCACCACCGGCTCCTGATGCACGACGGGACCGGGGCCGACGCAGAAGGCCCGGAGGGCCAGGAACGCACCCACACCGTCCAGTCCCCGCTGTCCGTGGGCCAGTTCGCCGGCAAGTGGGCGTCCTACAACGCTCCGCCGGATCTGCCCTACGACCAGCGCGAGGAGGACGGCGGCTCGCTCGTGTTCCAGACGGACGTCCTGACCGAACGCGTGGAAATCCTGGGGGCCCCCTCCGTCACCGTCGCCGTGTCGGCCGACGCCCCTGTCGCACAGGTGAACGTCCGCCTTTCCGACGTCGCCCCGGACGGACGCTCCACCCGGGTCACCTACGGCGTACTCAACCTCGCCCACAGGGACAGCGAGGCGGAGCCGAGCGAGCTCACCCCGGGGGAGCGGTACACGGTCCGCGTTCCTCTGCACGCTGTGGCGCAGGCGTTCCCGCCCGGCCACCGCATCCGGCTCTCCCTGTCCACCTCCTACTGGCCGCTGGTCTGGCCCGCCCCCGAGCCGGTCCTGCTCACCGTGTACGAGAACGGCAGCGCGCTCACCCTTCCGGTCCGCGACCAGGACGTCGCCACGGACACGGAGCTGCGCCCGTTCGGCGAGCCCGAGGGCTGCGCACCGTCGGCCGTCACCCAGCTCGGCGAACCGGAACAGGCATGGACGGTCACCCGTGACCTCGTGAACTACCGGTCCGTACTCGACATCGTGAAGGACCAGGGACGGCGGCGGTACGAGGACTCCGGCATCGACGTCGGCCTGCGCGCGCGCGAACGCTACAGCTGGGTGGCCGAGGACTTCGACTCGGTGCGTGGCGAGTCGGCCTGGACCATGAGCTTCGGCCGGCCCGGGTGGGACGTGCGGGTGGAGACGCGTACCGTCCTGACGTCGGCCGAGCACGCCTTCCACGTGGACGCGACACTGGACGGCTACGAGGGCGGCCGCCGCGTGTTCTCCCGTACGTGGAACGAGGACGTCCCCCGAACGAGCGTCTAGGCCCGGACGTCCACGGCCGGTGCTCCGGCCCACGGGGCGCCCCCGGTACCGCCGGCCGCGGCGATACCCGGGGTGCGACGTCGCCGAACACCGCGAGGGGCCGCCGGGTCCCGGCTGCCCCTCGCACTTCCTTCAACGGTCCGGCGCAGCGCCCCGGAGCTGCTCCCCGGTCAGGTCACTCGGCGGCGGATCCACCAGGCGCAGAACCCGGTCAGGGCCAGGGCGAGGCCGAGGTAGAGCCCGGTCTCGGCCCATTGAAGGGCCCAGAAGTTGCCGGCGGGCTGGTACGTCACCTGCTGCCTGTAGCCCAGGGCGCCGAGGTCGGCGAGGCAGCCCTCGACCTGCTGCAGGGCGGGTGGGCCCGACTCGGTACGCAGGCAGTCGGCGAAGGACGACGGCACGGGGGTCGGCCGGCCGGCCCCGTCGAGCGTCTGCTGGGCTGTGACCCAGGCTCCGGGCACGTCTTCGGGATGCGCGACGAGCTGCCGGGCTCCGTCCTGGACGCTGATGGGGCCGCCGCCTGGTTCGATCGGCACGGTGGTCCGGTCCGCAGCTGCCAGATGGGACCGGACCCACACCGGCACGGCGATCTGGACGGCGGCGTATAGGGCGAACGTGGTGGCCATCGCGGGCAACGTGCGGCGGATGACGAGACCGAGGGTGACGCCCAGGACGAAGGCGAAGACGGCGTGGGACATGGGGGCGACACCCCGTGCGGCGAAGGCCACGGGATCGAGGCGCGGGAAGTAGGTGTCCGTTGCGCCGCCGCCGTTGATGGCCCGGTCGATGGGGCTGCTCCACCAGCTCACCGCGAGGCTGGTCAGTCCGGCAGCGGTCATGGAGGCCGCCGCGCCAAAGCCCAGCTTGGTCGCCAGCCAGCGGGTGCGGGTGACGCCCTGGTTCCACGCGAGGTAGTGGGTACCGGTCTCCAGCTCGCGGGAGATCAGTGGTGCGCCCCAGAACATCCCGATGACCGCCGGCACGGCGAGTACGACCAGCAGGCCGGTGTAGTAGAGGGTCTGGTCCGCACGGGAGACCTGGTCCACCAGGCTGCTGCCGGCCGTCCGGTAGAGGTCGGACAACTGTGGGCCGGTGACCGCGAGGGCGGCGGCGAGGGCGGCCACCGCGGCGAAGATCACGGCGGCCTGGGTGCGGAACTGGCGCCAGGTCAGCCAGATCATCGGAGCACCTCCAGTGCGGGCCGGGTGTCACGTACGGCATCGGCGGGCCGGGTCATGTAGGCCAGGACGATGTCTTCCAGGCCGAGGGGACTGACGGTCCAGGACGGATCGTGGACTGCGGTGTCGGTGCGCACCAGGAGGGTGGTCTGCCGGTCGGTGTGGCTGGCGGTGATGACGTGCTGACCAGCCGGGAGTGTGTCCGAGTCCCGGCGCGGCCCGGTGAGACGGTGGTGGCAGGCGACCAGGTCGTCGATGTCGCCGGCCACCTGCATCCGGGAGTCCACCAGGACGATGACGTAGTCGCAGGTCCGCTCCACGTCGGAGACCAGGTGCGAGGAGAGCACGACGCTCAGTTCGTGCTCGGCGACGGCCTCCATCAGGTCCTGCATGAACTCCCGGCGGGCGAGCGGATCCAGGGCGGCGACCGGCTCGTCCAGGATGAGCAGTTCCGGGCGCTTGGCGATGCCCAGGGTCAGGGCGAGCTGCGCGCGCTGGCCGCCGGACAGCCTGCCGGCCCGCTGCTGCGGGTCGAGGCCGAGCCGACGGACCCGGTCGCGCGCCACGGCGTCGTTCCACGTCGGGTTGAGGCGCCGGCCCAGGGCGAGGTGGTCGGCGACGCTCAGCGCGGCGTAGACCGGGGTGTCCTGGGCGACGAAACCGACCTTGGCCAGCTGCTCCACGTCGGCGGCGGGACGGCCACCGCAGACCTCGATGGTGCCGGCCGTCGGGGTCAGCATGCCGGAGGCCAGCTTCAACAGGGTCGACTTGCCCGCGCCGTTGGGGCCGACCAGGCCCACCACCCGACCGGCGGGGACGTCCAAGTCGCACTGCCGCAGCGCCCAGCGCTGCTTGTACCTCTTGCCCAGGCCCTGGGCTCGCAAGACGGCGCTCACGCCACGTCCTCTCCGGCGGCATTGCGAAACGTGTTCATGAACAGCGCCTCGATGCTCTCGTCGTCGAGCCCGGCGAGGCGGGCTTTGGTCAGCCAGCGCTGCAGGTCCTTGCGCAGCGGTCCCTGCGCGGCGAGCGAGCCGTCGGCCAGCGTCCGGGTCACGAACGTCCCGACGCCGGGACGGGCGGCCACCAGGCCGTCGTGCTCCAGCTCCCGGTACGCCTTGAGCACCGTGTTCGGGTTGACCGCCATCTGCTTCGCCACCTCCTTGACCGTCGGCAGCCTGTCCCCCACATCCAGCAGACCCAGGCGCAGTGCGTGTCGGACCTGCTGGACGAGCTGCTGGTACGGGGACAGGCCGGACCGGCTGTTCAGATGGAACTCAATCACCGGTTCCTCCATTTATCTAGTTGCCTAGCACTTTAGCTTCCTCAGGTGATGGTTGGTCAACAGGGCAGGCTCTTGACCCTCACGTGGCGTCAGGCCGCATAGTCGGTGCCGTGGAAGACCACTGGACCGTCGGACGCGTGGCCGAGCTGGCCGGCGTGAGCGTCCGCACGCTGCATCACTACGACGAAATCGGGCTCGTGCGTCCGTCGACGCGGACCGCCGCCCGGTACCGGGCCTACTCCGCGGCCGACGTGGAGCGGCTGCGGGAGGTGCTGGCCTACCGGAGGTTGGGCTTCGGGCTGCGGGAGGTGGCGGAACTGGTCGGCGACCCGTCCACCGACGCGGTCGCGCACTTGCGCCGGCTGCGCGGCCTGCTGGTGGAGCGGCGTGACCGCGCTGACGCCATGGTGACGGCAATCGACAGGGAACTCGAGGCGCGAGCGAAGGGGCTGAAGGTGACACCGGAGGAGCAACTGGAGATGCTCGGCGCACGTCTGTACGAGGCGATCGGTGGCGCCTACACCGCCACACGGCGTACCGATCCGCGGATCGCCGCGCAGATCTGGGACGCGCTCGGCGACGCGCGGACGGTGCTGAACGTAGGAGCCGGCACCGGCTCCTACGAGCCCGCCGACCGGCATGTCACCGCGGTGGAGCCATCGGCGGTCATGCGGGCCCAGCGGCCCGCCGGTTCGGCACCGTGCGTGGCCGCCGCCGCGGAGAGCCTGCCGTTCGAGGACCGCTCCTTCGACGTGGCGATGGCCGTCTCCACCGTTCACCACTGGGGGGATCCGATCGCGGGGCTGCGCGAGATGCGGCGAGTGGCCCGACGCGTGGTGGTGCTCACGTTCGACACCGACGAGCCCGATTGGCAGGGCAGGTTCTGGCTCACCCGCGACTACCTGCCCGAGTTCGCCGGCATCCTCGCGGGTTTCCCCTCGCTCGCCGGGATGGCCGGCGTGATCGGGGCCCGTCCTGAGCCGGTGCCGATCCCGTGGGACTGCGCTGACGGCCTGTTCGAGGCTTACTGGCGCCGACCGGGGGCGTATTTGGAGGAGCACGTGCGCCGCGCGATGTCGGTCTGGACGAGGGTCGGGCCGGAGGCGGAGCAACGGGCGGTACGAAGCCTCAGCGACGACCTCGCATCCGGCCGGTGGGCCGAGCGCAACAGCGACCTCGTCGATCTCGGCGCGGCAGATCTCGGCCTCCGCCTGCTCGTAGCCTGAACCTCGTCGCGGTGTCTGTGCTGACGGCGGCTCCTGGAAGGCCCACCGGGCGTGTGCGGCGCTGCGACAGGACCCCGGCACGGCGGAGGGTCTGCAGGAGGGGATGAGACTCTTCGGGGCCGTACACGGCCCTGACCTCGATGCGCGGGCCCGACGGCGTGAGCGCGCCGGGCCCGCCGGCAGGGCGGTCAGTAGGCGTAGAAACCCGACCCCGTCTTGCGGCCGAGCCGCCCCGCGTCGACCATCCGCTGGAGCAGCGGGGGAGCCGCGTACAGCGGCTCCTTGTACTCGGCGTACATCGAGTCCGCGACCGAGGCCACGGTGTCCAGGCCGATCAGGTCCGCCAGCTTGAGCGGGCCCATCGGGTGGGCACAGCCCATCTCCATGCCGTTGTCGATGTCCTCGCGGCTGGCGATGCCCGACTCGAACATCCGGATCGCGGAGAGCAGGTACGGGATCAGCAGCGCGTTCACGACGAACCCGGAGCGGTCCTGGGCGCGGATCGGGTGCTTGCCGAGCACGTCCTGCACCACGGCCTCGGCGCGCTTGATCGTCTCGTCCGACGTGGTCAGCGCCGGGATCAGCTCGACGAGCTTCTGCACCGGGGCCGGGTTGAAGAAGTGGATGCCGATGACCTGGTCCGGGCGCGAGGTGGCGACGGCCAGCTTCACCAGCGGGATCGAGGAGGTGTTGGAGGCCAGGATCGCGTCCTGCCGGGTCACCACCTGGTCGAGCACCTGGAAGATCTCCGTCTTGACCTGCTCGTTCTCCACGACGGCCTCGATGACGAGATCGCGGTCGGCGAACTCCCCGAGGTCGGTGGTGAAGCTCAGCCGGCCGAGGGTCTCGTCCCGCTCCTCCGCCGTGATCTTGCCGCGTTCGGCGGCCTTCGAGAGGGAGTTGTGCAGACGGGTGCGGCCGATCTCCAGCGCTTCGCCGGTGGTCTCGGCGACCTTCACTTCGAGGCCGCTGCGCGCGCACACCTCCGCGATACCTGCGCCCATCTGGCCACAGCCCACCACTCCGACGCGTGCAATGTCGGCCATAAGGTCCGTCACCTCGTGCCTTTCGCTGTTCTCCGTATCGCAGGGTCCCGTGTGATTCCGGTGCCCGCCTCGACCCCACGACGTTACTCCGAATGCCGACGCGGACGACCCGCGGGTCATGACGGCTACGGATGGGCATGATGCGGTTACGTAGAGCCATCGGAGTCGGGTGCGGGACACGGCGGAGAGAGGTGGGCCGGGATGCGGCGCACGGGTGTGGCGAGAAGGACGTTCGTACTGGGCGCGGCCGGGCTGCTGGCGGCGATGACGACCGCCGGTGACGCGGTCGCCTCCCCCTCGGGGCGGCGGAGGGGCGGCGGGCTTCCGCGGGCGGCGGGCGAGGTGCGCGGCATGTGGATCGCCACCGTCGCCAACATCGACTGGCCCTCGAAGCCGGGCCTCACGGCGGTACGGCAGGAGGCCGAGCTGTTGGCTCATCTGGACCGGGCGGTGGAGCTGCGGCTCAACACGGTGATGTTCCAGGTCCGGCCGACCGCCGACGCCCTGTGGCCCTCGCCGTACGAGCCGTGGGCCCACTGCCTCACCGGCACCCAGGGCAAGGACCCGGGCTGGGATCCGCTCGGCACGGCGGTGCGCGCGGCCCACGACCGGAGCCTGGAGCTGCACGCCTGGTTCAACCCGTACCGGGTGGCGAACCACACGGACCCGTCCCGCCTGACCGCCTCCCATCCCGCCCGGAAGCACCCGGACTGGGTCGTCCCGTACGGAGGGAAGCTCTACTACAACCCCGGGCTGCCGGAGGTCCGCCGCTTCGTCCAGGACGCGATGCTCGACGCCGTGCGCCGCTACGACATCGACGCCGTGCACTGGGACGACTACTTCTATCCGTATCCGGTGGCCGGGCAGACCTTCGACGACGACGCGGAGTTCGCGCGGTACGGCGGCGGCTTCGCCGACCGGGCGGCCTGGCGGCGCGACAACATCGACCGGCTCGTGCGCGAGACGGGGGAGCGGATCCGGGCGATCAAGCCGCACGTCCGCTTCGGCATCAGCCCCTTCGCGGTCTGGCGCAACAAGGCGACCGATCCGCTGGGGTCGGACACGCGGGCGGGGGTGCAGACGTACGACGACCTGCACGCCGACACCCGTAAGTGGGTCAAGGAGGGCTGGATCGACTACATCTGCCCGCAGATCTACTGGCACATCGGCCAGACCGCCGCCGACTACGCCAAGGTCCTCGCCTGGTGGAGCCGGACGGTCCGCGGCACGGGCGTCGAGTTGTACGTGGGCGAGGCGCTGTACAAGGCGGGCGACCCCGCCCAGGCCGACGCCTGGCAGGACCCGGCGGAACTCTCCCGCCACCTCACCCTCGCCCGCAACCACGAGGAGGCGGGCGGCCATGTCTTCTTCTCCGCGAAGAGCGTGATGGCCGACCGGATCGGCGCGATGCGACGCGTGGTGGCCGACCACTACCAGGACCGGGTCCGGCTCTATCCGGACCGGGGCCGCGCCCTTTCCCGCCGCCGGGGCCGTTACCCGGGCTGAGCCGGACCCGGACCGCTCCCGGGCCGAGCCGGACCGGAACCGCTCCCGGGCCGAGCAGCCGGGTGCGGCTGCCGGGCCGAGCCGCCCACGCCGGCGGCCGGGACCCTTCCGCACGGTCCCGGCCCCAGGCGCTGCTACCGCGCCCGCTCGTCCTTCGGCGCGTCCATGTGCTGGACGACGCTGTCGGGACCCGGTGACATCAGATGTTCATGGCCGTCGTCGAAGCGGAGCCGGTACGGGGGAGCGCCCCCGTCACCGAGCACCTCGATGATCTCGGCGACCCGGTCGTGCTGTCCCACGGTCCTGCCGTGCATCAGCAGCCGGTCGCCCGTGTGTGCCTCCATCGGGAGCGACCTCCTCACAGGGGGAGACGGTGTCCGTGTCGACAAGTCTATGACCGTACGGGCCGGGATACCCGTCCTGACCGTACGGTCCCGGCTCACCGTGCCGCGCGGCGGCCGGCCCGCTGGGTGGCGGCGATGCAGACGAGTACGGCCACCGCCGCGACCGGAGCCGCCGCCGACAGCTCCTCGCCGAGCAGGAGGAAGGACCACACGAGCGTCAGCAGCGGCTGGGCGAGCTGGAGCTGGCTGGCGCGGGCCACCCCGATCGCCGCCATCCCCCGGTACCAGACGTACAGCCCGAGGAAGGTCGATCCGGCGGCGACCCACACCAGGCCGACGACGCCGTGGGCGGTCAGGTGCACGGGTTCGAGCGGCAGGGCCACCAGGCTGCCCGCGACCGCGAGCGGCAGGCACAGGACCAGCGCCCAGCCGATCACCTGCCACCCCGGCATCACCCGGGCCAACCGGCCGCCCTCGGTGTACCCGGCCGCGCAGACCAGCAGGGCGCCGAACAGATACAGATCACCGGAGGTCAGGGCACCGCCGCTCTGCTGCACGGTGAAGGCGATCACGACGGCCGCCCCGGCGAGGGCCGCGATCCAGAACACACGTGAGGGGCGCTCGCCGGTGCGAAGGGACCCCAGTACCGCCGTGGTCAGCGGCAGCAGGCCCACCACCACGGCCGCGTGCGAGGTGGTGGAGGTCTGGAGGGCCAGCGTCGTCAGAAGCGGGAAGCCCACCACCACTCCGCCCCCGACCACCGCGAGCCCGGCCCAGTGGCGGCGCGCGGGCAACGGGACGCGTGCGGCCAGCAGCACCCCGCCCGCGACCACGGCGGCCAGCACGCTGCGCAGGGCCACCAGTGACCAGGGGCCGAAGCTCTCCAGCCCCCAGGCCGTGGCCGGGAAGGTGAGCGAGAACGCCACGACGCCGAGCCCGGCGAGCACGGTGCCGCTCCGGCCGGCCGAAGCGGCTCCCGGGGGAGCGGCTGAAGAAGCTGCCGAGGATGCGGCCGAAGAGGCTCCCGAGGAAGCGGCCGCCGAAAGGGGGTGCGAGGTGGCCGCCGGATCGGCGACCGCTATCGCTATAGGCGGGGTAGCGCTATTCTGTGCTCTCATGCAAGAGCGTAGCAGCGTCGCCGAACTGGTCACTTCCCTGCGGGCCGAGCTCAACCGCTACTCTCCCGGTGGAAAGCTGCCGTCCAGTCGGGCACTTGTCGAACGGTTCCGGGTCAGCCCCGTCACCGTCTCCCGCGCCATCGCCCAGCTCGCCGCCGAGGGGCTCGTCACCACCCGCCCCGGCTCCGGCGCGTTCCGGGCGGAGCCCCGCGCGGCACTGCCCGCCCCGGGCGACACGTCCTGGCAGGAGGTGTCGCTGAGCGGCGACGGCGGACCCGAGGTCGTGCCCCGTACGGTCGACGCCTCCGGGGTGCTGGTCACCCTCGCCGCTCCGCCGCCCGGCGTCATCGAGCTCAACGGCGGCTATCTCCACGCCTCGCTCCAGCCCGAACGGGCGCTCTCCGCGGCCCTGGCCCGTGCGGGCCGCAGACCGGGGGCCTGGGGCCGCCCCCCGACGGACGGACTGCCCGAGCTGCGGTCTTGGTTCGCCCGCGAGATCGGCCCCACCGTCAGCGCCGCCGACGTCCTGATCACCGCGGGCGGCCAGAGCGCCCTGGCCACCGCCCTGCGCGCCCTCGCCCCGCCCGGCGCCCCGGTCCTCGTGGAGTCGCCGACCTACCCCGGGATGCTCGCCGCCGCCCGCGCCACCGGACTGCGCCCCGTCCCCGTGCCGGTCGACGCCGACGGGGTGCGCCCCGAGCTGCTCGCCGACGCGTTCCGGGCCACCGGCGCCCGGGTCCTCGTCACCCAGCCGCTCTTCCAGAACCCCACCGGGGCCACCCTCGCGCCCGCCCGCCGGCCCGAGATCCTGGCCATCGCCCGGGCGGCCGGGGCGTTCGTGGTCGAGGACGACTTCGCCCGTCGGCTCGTCCACGACGACGCCGGACCGCTCCCCGCGCCGCTGGCCGCCGACGACCCCGACGGGACCGTCGTCCACGTCTGCTCGCTGACCAAGGTCACCTCGCCCAGCCTCCGGGTCGGCGCGCTGGCCGCCCGTGGCCCGGTGCTGGAGCGCCTGCGTGCCATCCAGGTCGTCGACAGCTTCTTCGTGCCCCGGCCGCTGCAGGAAGCCGCGCTGGAACTCGTCGGCTCCCCCTCCTGGGGCCGCCACCTGGCCGCCGTCGCCACCGAGCTGCGCCACCGCCGTACGGCCCTGGCCACCGCCCTCGGCGGCGAGCTGCCGGAACTCGTGCTGCCGCACCTCCCGGCGGGCGGCGGCAGCCTCTGGCTCCGGCTCCCCGGCGGCGGCGCGGGGGACGGCGCCGACGAGCCGGCCCTCGTATCGGCCGCCCTGCGGGCCTCGGTCGCCATCGCCCCCGGTCGCCCCTACTTCTGCGCCGAACCCCCGGGCGGACACGTCCGCCTGAGCTTCGCCGCGGTCTCCGGAGCGGCCGAGATCGCGGAAGGCGTCCGCCGTCTCCGTACCGCCTTCGACGGCCTCCGGGGCGCCTGAGGGCGGCTGCCCGATACGGAGGCCCTCGTGGGCTTCCGTGTGCACGCCCTCACGCATGCCCTCGTACCCGCCCCCTTGACCAAACACGCGTTCGGCACCACGATCCCGCCATGACGCTTCGGGTCACCCTGGTCGCAGCGGCGCGCAGCTCCTCCCGGCTGGCCGAGCGCTTCGGCGACGACCGGCCGCTCGATCAGGCCGGCTGGCACGAGGTGCAGCTCGTCGCCCACACGCTCGTCCCGCTCGGCGCCGCCGAACTGCGCTACTGCTCGCCCACCCCGCGCAGCCGCGCCACCGGCGACGCCCTCGGCTTTCATCCGATGGCTCAACCGGCCCTGCGTGACTGGGAGATGGGCCGCTGGCGGGGGCTGACCCTGGGCGAGGTCACCGCCCGTGAACCGGCCGCCGTGGACCTGTGGCTCGCCGACCCGCGCAGCGCCCCGCACGGCGGCGAGTCGATGCTCGGCTTCATCGGGCGCGTGGGCGGCTGGCTGGACACCCGCCCCGCCGACGACGGCCTCGTCGTCGCGGTCGCCGAACCCGCCGTGATCCGGGCGGCCCTCGTCTACGCCCTGAACGCCCCGCCCGCCACGTACTGGAACGTCGACGTCCGCCCCCTGTCCACCGTCACCGTGACCGGCCTGCCGGGCCGCTGGAGCCTGAGCCTGGAGGCGGGCGTCCGCTGATCCGGGCGGCGGCGGCCGAGCCCTGGGCCCTACCGGAGTCCGCCCCTTCCCTCCGGTCCGACCAGTCGGTACGTTGCGTGGGGTGCCCGGTTCCGCCGCCGGACGCGCGCCCGCGACGAGGGAGGCCCCGTGCCGCAGATCCACGGCCACTGCGACGACCGGTTCGCCGGCGTCCGGGACGCCTTCGAGGAGAACTTCACCGAGCGCGGCGAACTGGGCGCGGCGGTGACCGTCCTGGTCGACGGCGCCCCGGTGGTGGACCTCTGGGGCGGCTGGGCGGACGCGGCCCGCACCCGCCCCTGGGAGCGGGACACCCTGGTCAACGTCTGGTCCACCGGCAAGGGCCCGACCGCGCTCTGCGCCCATGTCCTGGCCGACCGCGGACTGCTCGACCTCGACGCCCCGGTCGCCGACTACTGGCCGGAATTCGCCGCGCACGGCAAGGAATCAGTCCTGGTGCGCCACCTCCTCTCGCACCGCTCCGGAGTGGCCGGGCCCGACGCCCCGCTCACCCTGGAGGAGCTCTACGACTGGGAGGCGGTCTGCGCCCGGCTCGCCGCCACCGCCCCCTGGTGGGAGCCCGGAACCCGCTCCGGCTACCACGCGATCAGTTACGGATTCCTCGTCGGCGAAGTGGTCCGCCGGATCACCGGACTGCGGCCCGGGGCGTTTCTCCGGCAGGAGATCACCGGACCGCTGGGCATCGACTTCACCTTCGGCCTCCCGGAGAGCGAGACCCACCGGCTCGCCGAACTCGTCCAGGAACGGGCCGACCGGGCCGCCCAGGCGGCCCTCCTGGACCGGATGACACCGGTGGCCGTCGCCTCCCTGCTCAACCCGCCCACCGGCCGGGCCGTCGCCAACACGCCCGCCTGGCGCGCCGCGGAGATCCCCGCCGCCAACGGCCACGGCACCGCCCGGGCGGTCGCCGCGCTCTACGGGATCCTGGCCGGACGCGGCAGCCTCGACGGCCACCGGATCCTCTCCGAGAAGGCGGCCGCCCGCGCCGGGGAAGGGCAGGGGGCCTGCCGCGACCTGGTCCTCGGCGACGGCTTCCGGCACGAGACGGAGATCGCCCTCGGCTTCTGGCTGAGCGGCGCGAACCGTTCCTACGGCCCCGACCCCAGGGCGCTCGGTCACGACGGCGCGGGCGGTTCCTGCGGCCTGGCCGACCCGGATGGCGCCATCTCCCTCGGATACGTCATGAACCGGATGGGCTCCCGGCTCGCCGACGACCCGCGCAAGACGGCCCTGGTGAACGCCGTCTACGCGGCCCACCGGGGAGCCGCCGCGGGGTGAGCGGAATCCAGGCTTCCAGCGTGCCGACCCAACCCGGGTTTCACCTGCGGTTGCCAGGAATGTGAGGATGTCACCATGACAACCAAGGTCTACTTCGACATCACCATCGACGACGCCCCCGCAGGGCGGATCACGTTCAACCTGTTCGACGACGTCGTCCCCAAGACGACGGAGAACTTCCGCGCGCTCGCCACCGGCGAGAAGGGCTTCGGCTACGCCGGTTCGTCCTTCCACCGCGTCATCACGGACTTCATGCTCCAGGGCGGTGACTTCACCCGCGGGGACGGCACCGGCGGCAAGAGCATCTACGGCGAGAAGTTCGCCGACGAGAACTTCAAGCTCAAGCACGACCGTGTCGGCCTGCTCTCGATGGCCAACGCCGGCCCGAACACCAACGGTTCGCAGTTCTTCATCACCACGGTGCTCACCCCGTGGCTGGACGGCAAGCACGTCGTCTTCGGCGAGGTCGCCGACGAGGACAGCATGAAGCTCGTCCGCAAGATCGAGGCGCTCGGCTCCTCCAGCGGCCGCACCCGCGCCAAGGTCACCATCGCCGAGTCCGGCGTCCTCTGACCGCACCGGTACCCGACGAGCGATCCGGTACCCGACGGGCCCGTGGCAGGGCCGCGCCACCGACGTACGCGTCGGCGGGGCGGACCGGCCACGGGCCCGTGGCGTGCGTCCGTAGGTTTCCGTGATGCCGGCCCCCGCGCCTTCGGCGTGCCGGTGACCATCGCTTTGATCGGACGCCGGCCGAGGCCCGGGGGACGGGCTTCGGCTTCGCCATCGAACCGCGTGACGCGCGGAAGATCCGGGTGGACACCTTCACGGAGGACGCGCGCGAACCGGCCGCCACGATCCACCGTGCGGTGAGCCTCCGGCGAGATTCCTCAGGGGCGGGGCCGCAGGCCCGGACGGGCGGGGATCCGCTTACCGCTGACCGCCGGGGTGTCGCTGACCGCCGGGGTTACTGCTGATCGCCGGAGCGCGCGGCCCGCTCGGCGTTGCGCTCCTTGATGCGAGCGGCCTCCTTGCGCACCTCGGCCTGCGTGGCGCGCTCCTTGCGGAGCCACTCGGGCATCTCGTCCTTCAGGGCGTCGATCTGCTCGGTGGTGAGCGCCTCGGTGACCCCGCCGCGGGCGAGCCCCGCGATGGAGACGCCGAGCTTCGCGGCGACGACCGGACGGGGGTGCGGGCCGGTGCGGCGCAGCTCCACCAGCCAGGCGGGCGGGTCGGTCTGGAGGGCGTTGAGCTCGGTGCGGGAGACGGCACCCTCCTGGAACTCGGCGGGCGTGGCCTGGAGGTACACACCCAGCTTCTTCGCCGCCGTGGCGGGCTTCATGGTCTGGGCGGTCTTGTGCGACGTCATGGGTCCAGGGTATCGACCATGAGACATACCTCCGACCACCGACCGGTAGCCTGGTCCCGTGACAGGCTCGGACATCCCCTCATCCTTCCGGCTCGCGTACGTTCCCGGCGTGACGCCCACCAAGTGGGTGAGGGTCTGGCGCGAGCGGCTGCCCGACACCCCCCTGGAGCTCGTCCAGGCGACCGCCGCGGACGCCCCCGGACTGCTGGCGGACGGCGGCGCGGACGCCGGTCTCGTACGCCTGCCGGTCGACCGGGACGTCCTGGCCGCGATCCCCCTCTACACCGAGACGACCGTCGTGGTGATCCCCAAGGACCACGTGGCGACCGCCGCCGAAGAGGTGTCGCTCGCCGAACTGGCCGACGAGATCGTGCTGCACCCGCTGGACGACGTCCTCGACTGGGAGACCCTGCCCGGCCGCCCCGCCGTCGAACGCCCGGCCACCACGGCGGACGCGATCGAACTGGTGGCGGCGGGCGTGGGCGTCCTCCTCGTCCCGCAGTCCCTGGCCAGGCTGCACCACCGCAAGGACCTCACCTACCGCCCGGTCCCGGAGACCCCCGAGTCACGCGTCGCCCTGTCGTGGCCCCAGGCGGACGAAGCCCCCGACCTGGTGGAGGAGTTCATCGGGATCGTCCGGGGCCGCACGGTCAACAGCACCCGCGGCCGCGCGGCCACCCCGCAGCGCCCCACGGCCAAGGCCAAGGAGAAGGCGAAGGGCAAGCGGGCCGGCGCGGGCGGCGGGCAGGGCGGCGGCGCCCGGCACAAGCCCGCGGCGGGCAGGAAGCCCTCTTCGGGCGGCCGGGCCGGCGGCCCGAGCGGCAAGCGCGGGAAGCCGCGCGGCCGGTAGCGGGCATCGGGCACGCCGAGCCTGTCGGGACGGGGAACGCACCGGGCCCGGGACGAGCCCGGACTCCCGGCACGAGCCCGGACCCCGGGACCGGTACACGCCGAGCCCGGTACACGCCAGGCCCGTGACACGCCTTGCCCCGGAAACCGCCCCGCACACCGCTCCGGAACGCCACCCCGCGCCGGTTCTCTCGTTGATGAGGCAACCGCCGTTTGCAGGGGAGCGCCCGACCGATGCCGAACATCCGCAGAACCCAGCACCTCGGTCTCGTCGGGGTGCTGCTCATCGCCCTGGCCTTCACCGGGCTCCAGCTGACGGCGGTCACCGGCCGGGCCTCGCCCGACACGAAGAACTACCTTTCCTACGCCCTGAGCCTCAGCGGCGAGAGCCGCGAGGAGGCGGGCCGGAGGGCCATCGCGTACTCCTGCGACAGCGGGCAGCACCCGTCCCTCAGCCCTGTCCCCTGGACCAACAGGAAGGCCGTGGGGGAGTCGGAGGAGCAGTGCGTGCGCCGGCTGAACGACTCGGTCGCGTACTGGACCCGCCACGGCAACACGGAGGGGATGACCGCCCCGTTCGCCAACCAGCGGTTCATGGCCATCTTCGAGGCCAGGCCCGGCTATCCGCTGTTCCTGGTCCCCTTCATCGCTGCCTTCGGCATCACGTGGGGCCTCTGGCTGGCGGGGCTCGTCATCGCGCTGTCCGGCAGCCTCTGCGTCCTGCTCACCCTCCGCGCCGCGGGCGCCTCCCGGCGCGCGGGTCTGGCCGGGCAGGCCCTGTACCTCGCCCTGCCCACCGGCACCGTCGCCATGAACCCCCTGAGCGACGGCCTCTCCCTGGCGCTGGGCACGGCGATCGTGCTCGGCTGTGTCCTGCTGCTGCGGGACCGGCCCCGTACGGACGGGGGATCCGGCACGAGCTTCGGGCCGGGGGCGGGCGCCCGGACGGTCTCGGCGAGGCCCCGCACGGGCGCTGCGCTCGTCGCGGGCGGATTCGCCCTGATGTTCCTCGTCCGCTACTCGCAGGCACTGCTGCTGGCGGCCGCGCTCGCGGGGGTCCTCCTGGCCCGGGCCGGTTGGCTCCGCCGGAGAGGGCGGCGCGAGGCGGCCCCCGTACTCCGGGCGGCCGGACTGTGCGCCGGCCTGACGGCGTGCATCTACGCCGTGGCGCACCTACTGGGGTGGCCCATGGGCCAGGACAGCGCCCAGGACCTGCTGACCCACCACTACCAGCGCCCCGATCTGCCCAACCCCTGGCCCGAGTTCTTCGTCCAGGAGGGGGTCTTCTGGTCGGCGTGGTCGCGGCGCCAGATCACCCAGCCCGTGCTTCCCGTCCTGCTCGCGCTCTCGGCCTGGGCGATGCTGAGGAGGCGCTCCGTGGTGCTGCCCCTCGCCGTGGCGGCCGGCGCGGCGGGCCTTCTCAACCAGGCGGGCCACCCGAATCTGGGCCAGTTGTACGGCTACCGCCTCATCGTGTTCCTCTGGCTGCTGCCCGCCCTGGCGATCCCGCTGCTGCTGGACCGGCCGGCCCGGGAGCCCTCACCCGGCCCCGCGCAGCCGGAGCAGACGGGCGACGGCCGGGTGGGCGTCTCCCGGCAGTGACGAGCCGGTCACCGTGCCAGGGCCGAACCGAGGGAGGCCGGGCCCCGGCTCAGGGGCCGCGCCAGACGTTGGCGAAGGCGGTGTTCTCGATGGTCCGCCGCTGCCGTACGGCCTCCAGCTCCATCACCGCTTCATGGACGGTGGCGAGCACGGTGGTCACCGTCTCGTCGCCGGGGGAGGGCTCGTCGTCATCGGCTCGCTCGCCGTCGAGACCCACGGCCGACGCGAGGGAGGCGAGGACGGGGTCCCCCTCCTCCCGGCGCGCGACGGCCCGGCGACGGGTGGGCGTGTCCACCGGCTCCACCTCCTTCGGGCCGAACGGCAGCAGGCCGCTCCGCTTCCGCCGGAGCTCGCCGTCCTCCTCCAGCGCGTCCTGGTAGGCGGCCGCGAGCTCCTGCCCCCGGCGCCACAGCCAGTCCTCGACCCGCTCGTGGGGCGGCTGCCGGACGATCCCCGCAGCGGCCGCGGCCAGCAGCCGGTCGTCCGGCACCGACGACCCGCCCGGCACGACGAGGTCGCCGTCCACGGTGATGGCCCCCGCGTCGAGGAGGTCGAGCAGTTCGGCACCGGCGAGGGCGAGCGACAGGTCGCCCTGTCCCACGGGACGCTCCAACGCGGGATCCATCGCGATGATGAACAGATCTTTCGCCGTGGTCATGAACGGCTCCCCTCAAGGCATCGACCAGGACATCGGTCAGGGCATCGGACAAGGACGGGACCTCACCGCCCGATCCGCCCGGCGAGGCGACTGCCAGGACCAGTATCCCCCGCCCCGGTGTCGAACAGGTCCCTGATGGCGCCGAGCACCGCGTCGTGGGAGCCGTCCAGCCGTACCCGGAGATGAGGCTCGGCCTGGCGCAGCGTGTGGTCCCGGGCCATCCGTGCCCGGCCGCCACCCGTGATGTTCAGGAGCACGGACGCATTCCTCGGAACCCTGCCCTCCGCGACGGCGGTGAAGAGTGAGGCCACCGCTACGGCCGCGGCCGGTTCGAGGTCGATCGACTCGAGGTCGTCGAAGACCCGCCGGGCCGCCACGGCGTCCTCCCGGTCGACGGTGACCACATCGCCGCCGCTCTCGGTGAGCACGTCGAACACGCCGGAGTGCACCGCGTAGGGCGGCCGCCGGTTGGTCAGCTCGTCCGCGAACACGTCACGGAGGGCGTTCCGGCCGCCTCCTGCGGGGGTGAAGGCCCGCGTCCGCCCCTGCCAGGCCCGGTGGATCGGGGCGAACCCGGCGTTCTGCGAGAGCATCAGGCGGGGGAGGGGCCCGGCGGGCCCGGGCATCGTCTCCCGTACTCGCTTGGCGGCCTCGTGCACGCCGATGGCCCCCGCGGCGCTGCCGACCGCCTGGAAGTAGTACTCGGGCAGTTCGCCCGTCTCTTCCGCCGCCGCGTACATCACGGTGCCGAGACCGTCGCGGCGGGCGACGTTCCGCACGCCGCCCTCCACGACGAACCCCGGCCATTTCGCGGCCTCTTCGGACAGGGCGATCACATCCGCGTAGTCGGCACCCTCCACCACGACGAGGCGCACCGCGGGGTGCAGGTCCTCGCGCAGCTTGATCCGGTCCAGCCCCGTGTCGGGAATGATCAGGAGGCACGGCACGGCGTACCGGGAGCAGACCGCGGCGAACGCGGCCGCGGTGTTGCCCGCCGACGCGACGACGAGGACCGGGGCGTTCTCCGGCATCCGGCCGAGGACCGTGTACGCCTCCAGTTCCTTGAAGGTCCCGGTCTCCAGGAATCCGCCCCGCTCCGGCCAGTAGCCGTTGAACGCGACGCGGACACCGGGCATGTCGAGGAAGCGGCACAGACGCTCGCTGCGCAGCACGGTCGTACGCCCGGCCCCGGCGAAGGTGCGGACGACCGGAAGCCACGGTCGGTAGCGGAAGATCCCGTCGACGTCCCGCAGCGGCTCGAACGTCCGCGCCTCGTACTCCGTCTGCAACAGCGCCGGCGCGTGGTCGCCGGCGCAGGACAGCGTCAGCCCGTCGTCCACCTGCTTCAGCCCGCACGCCGGACAGGACAGAGAGTAGTGACACATCTCTGATCTTTTCACTTTGTTCCAATTCCGTGGGATGGCGGGTTCACTGCCCCTGGGCCGGGTGCGCGTGCTCCGACACGGCGTCCCAGATCCGTCGCAGCATGTCCGGGTCTGCCATGTCGTCGTGCCGGCACGGCACTTCGGCCCCGGCCGTCGCGCCGGAGACGTGAGGGGCCCACAGCCCGGCGTCGGCGCCGCTCTCCTCGCGGTCCGCGGCCGCCACGACGACGAGGACGTCGCCGTCGAAGACCCCCGGCACGTGGGCACGCTGAATGCGCGCGTTGTTGTCGATGACCCGCGCGAAGCGGTCGATCTCCTCCGCTGTCAGCTCGGCACCGAACCGGCCCGCGCCCTGGACCACCACCTCCGTGAGGTCCACCGGCCCGGCGCTGTCGCCGGCCCGCTCCTCCTCCGGCATCGGATAGGCGTCCATGATCACCAGGGAGCCGACCTCGTGGCCGTCGGCCCGCAGCAGTACCGCCATCTCGTGCGCGACGATGCCGCCGAAGGACCAGCCCAGGAGGTGGTACGGCCCGGTCTCCTGGACCGTGCGGATCTGGGCGACGTAATCCGCCGCCATGTCCCTCACCGAGGACGGCAGTTCCTCCGGCACCGGGCCGACACCGCGCGCCTGCAGCGCGTACAGCGGCTGGTCCTCCGGCATGTGGCGCGTCAGGGGGACGTAGCACCAGCCGGTGCCGCCGGCCGGGTGGACGCAGAAGTACGGAGGCTTGCCGCCCTTGGCGCGGATGGGGAGGAGGCCGCCGAGCGCCTCCCGGGTCATCCCGGCGTCCGCGAAGCGGGCGGCGAGCGCCTCGGGGGTCGGCGCCTCGAACAGGTCGCGGATACCGATATCGACGCCGAGCACGGACCGGATCCGGTCGGCGAGGCGCACGCCGAGGAGGGAGTGGCCGCCCAGCTCGAAGAAGTTGCCGTCGACCCCGACCCGGGGCAGCCTCAGGACCTCCGCGAAGACACCGCAGAGCACCTCCTCCCGCACCGAAGCGGGGGCCCGCCCGGCCGCGCCCGGGGTGTGGTCGGGCGCGGGCAGGGCCCGCCGGTCCAGCTTGCCGTTGGCCGTCTGCGGCAGGGCGTCCAGGACCACGAAGGCCGCGGGCACCATGTACTCGGGCAGCCGGTCGCTCAGGTGGTCGCGGAGCGTGCCGACCAGGGCCGCCGTGTTCCGGCTCCTGGCCACGGGGTTGTTGGTGCAGGAGGCGAGGACGGACCGGGCGGGGCCCGCGGGCCGGTACGCGCCGACGGGGCCAGCGGCGCGAGGGGCACCGGACTCCGGCGCCTCGAACGCGGCCGACTCGAAGACGGCGTCCATGGAGCCGTCGTCGGCCGCACCGGTCAACGTGACGGCCGTCCGGTAGCCGAGGCTCTCGCCCAGCAGGTGGAGGTCCTCGGCGTCCAGCGCCCCGGTCGCCGAGCCGTCGGCCCCGAGCGCGGCGAGCGCCGTGTCCACGGGCTCGCCCGCGTCCAGGAGGCGCAGCGCGGCGATCTCACCGGCGAGCCCGCGGTGCGGCACCAAGGTCACGCGGAGCCTCGCGGGCCGGCCGGTGCGCAGCAGCCCGGCGAGTTCGGCGAGGTCGGTCACGTCCGTACCCCAGCGCAACGTCGTCTCCTCGGCGCCCGCGACAGCCGGCGAGGAGAGCCGCCCCGAGGGCTGCCCGGAGGGCTGTCCGGAGAGTTGTCCGGAGGACTTCTTGTGCAGGACCACGTCGTAGCGGTGCCGGGACATCTCGTGGTGGTGCACGCCTCGCTTCACCAGGATGTCGGCGTGCTCCAGCTCCGCCGAGGAGGCGCAGAGCGCGGGAAAGAAGTCGGGGTCGACCAGCAGCTCCTGTTCGCTGAGGAGCATCTGCTCGACGGCCCGGCGTACCGCGTCCGCTCCGCTGCCTTCCTCGTGCCTGCGCAGCGCGACCGCGGCGGACAGGCAGCGGTGCAGACGCAGGTTGCGCACATCACCGACGAAGATCCGCCCGCCGGGGGCGAGGAGGTCCACGGCGTTGCGCAGCACTTCCAGGAGGTACTCCGTGTTCGGGAAGTACTGGACCACGGAGTTGAGCACGATCGTGTCGAAGTAGTCCTGGGGCAGACCGTCGGTGACATCGGCCCCCTGCGCGCGCAGATGGACCCGGTCGCGCAGTTCCGGCTGCTGCTCCACTCCCCGGCGGAGCACCTCGATGCCCTCGGCCGAGAGGTCGGTGCCCCAGTACTCCTCGCAGCGCGGCGCGAGGCGGGCCAGGAGCGGTCCGTTGCCGACGCCGAGTTCGAGAATGCGGCGGGGTTCCAGGTCGAGGATGCGGTCCACGATGACGGACCGCCACTCCTGGAGGTGGCTCTCCGGGATGCGGCTGCCGTCGTAGGCGCTGACCCAGACGTCGAAGTTCTCGCCGAGCTCGGTGCCGCCGACCGGTGCCATGTCCCGGTACAGCGAGTCGTACACGCTCTGCCAGCCCTCGACCTGGCGGCCCTCGCCCTCCTGGTCACGCTCCGCCACGCGGGAGCCCGGGACCACGTAGGCGACGAGCTGCCGCGAGCCGTGGGCGTCGTCGCGGGCGACCACCGCGGCCTGGGCGACCTCCGCATGGGCCGTGAGCCCCGCCTCGATCTCGCCGAGTTCGATCCGGAACCCACGGATCTTGACCTGGTCGTCGACGCGAGTGAGGTACTCCAGGCTGCCGTCGGAGCTCCAGCGCACCAGGTCGCCCGTGCGGTACATGCGCTCGCCGGCAGCCCCGAACGGGCAGGCCACGAAGCGTTCCGCCGTCAGGTCCGGGCGGCCCTGGTAGCCGCGCGCCAGCTGGTCACCGGCCAGATACAGCTCGCCCGCGACACCCGCGTGCACCGGCTGCATCCTGTCGTCGAGGACGTACGCCCGGGTGTTCCACAAGGGCCGGCCGATCGAGGCGACCGGGCCCTGCCCGCCCGCGGCCAGTTCGGCAGTGGTGGCCCACACGGTGGCCTCGGTCGGGCCGTACAGGTTCGTGGCCTCCCCGGGGGCCGCCAGGATCCGCTCGGCGAGGGAGGAGGGCAGCGCCTCGCCCCCGACCAGGACGCGGGCACCCTTCAGAGCCGTGGGGTCCTCGTCGAGCACGGCCTGCCACAGCGTCGGCGTGGCCTGCATGACCGTGACGTCCAGGCGTTCGGCGAGCGCCACGAGCAGGCGCGGATCCCGTGCCGCCGTACGCGGCGCGACCGCCACGGACGCGCCTGCGAGCAACGGCAGATAGAGCTCGAGGACGTGGATGTCGAACGCCACGGTGGTGACCGCGAGCAGACGGTCGCGCTCGTCCAGCGGGCAGCGGTCGCCCATCGCCGCGAGGAAGTTCGTCACGGCCCGGTGCGGCACGGTGACGCCCTTGGGGCGGCCGGTGGAGCCCGAGGTGTAGATGACGTACGCGGGGTGGAACGGCAGCAGCGGGGACGTCCGCTCCGCGTCGTCGACCGGCCCGGCGTCCAGGCCGGTCAGCACGGGCACGGTCCGCGGGTCGTCGACCACGATCCGGACGGTGCCGGTACCGGCACCCGCCCCAGGGACGCGTCGGTGGCGCGACTGGTGAGGACGACCGCGGGCCGCGCGTCGTCCAGGACGTGGGCGATGCGGTCGGCCGGATACTCCGGGTCGATCGGTACGTACGCGCCACCGGCCTTCAGAACCGCCAGCAGCGTCACGACGAGGTCCGGCGAACGCTCCATGCACACGGCGACGAGCGTCTCCGGCCCCACGCCGTGGGTCATGAGCAGCCGCGCGAGGCGGTTCGCCCTGGCGTCCAGCTGCGCGTAGGTGAGTTCGGCGCGGTCGTGCCCGAGGCCGTCCGCCACGTCCTGGAAGAGCACGGCGACCGCGTCGGGGGTGCGTTCGGCCTGACGCTGAAGAAGCTCCGGGAGGTTCCGCGCGGTGGTGCGGTGCTCGGTGTCGTTCCACTCCTCGAGGATCGTCTTCCGCTCGGCGGCCTCAAGGATGTCCACCCGGCCGAGGGGCGTCGAGGGGGCGGCCGTAACGGCGTCCAGGAACCTGGCGTAGAGCTTGGCCATCCACTCGGCCGTCGAGGGGTCGAACAGGTCCGTGGCGTAGATGATGCTGCCGTGCAGCCCGCCGGGCTCGCCCCCGGGGCCGAACCGCTCGCTGAGGCCGATCTCCAGGTCGAACTTGGCCGACACATGGCCTGTGGCCACGGCCTCGGCCCGGAGACCGGGGAAGTCCAGCTCGGCCTGGGCGTTGTTCTGCAGGCTGAGCATGATGTGGAAGAGGGGGTGGCGTGCCATGGAGCGTGTGGGGGCGAGTTTTTCGACGAGTCGTTCGAAGGGGATGTCGGCGTGTGCGTATGCGCCGAGTCCGGTGTCGCGGACTCGTTCGAGGAGTTCGGTGAAGGTGGGGTCTCCGGTCAGGTCGGTTCGGATGACGAGGGTGTTCACGAAGAACCCGATGAGGTTTTCGAGTGCTTCGTCCGAGCGTCCTGCGACGGGGACGCCGAGGGGGATGTCGCGGCCTGCGCCGAGTCGGCTGAGGAGTGCTGCCATGGCTGCTTGCAGGACCATGAACAGGGTGACGCCGTGGGTGCGGGCGGTGTGGAGGAGGCGGGTGTGGGTGTCGGGTTCGACGGTGAGGTCGACGATGCCGCCGTGGTGTGTCGCGGTGGCGGGTCGTGGGCGGTCGAGGGGGAGTGCGAGTTCGTCGGGGAGGTCGGCGAGGGTGTGGCGCCAGTAGGCGAGCTGTCGTGCCAGGAGGCTGTGCGGGTCGGTTTCCTGGCCGAGGAGGTCGCGTTGCCACAGGGTGTAGTCGGCGTACTGGACGGGGAGCGGTTGCCATGCGGGGGTGGTGTTGGTGGTGCGTGCTGTGTAGGCGAGGGACAGATCGTGTGCCAGGGGTGCCATGGACCAGCCGTCACCGGCGATGTGGTGGAGTACCAGCATCAGTATGTGTTCGTCCGGGCCGGTGGGGATCAGCCATGCGCGCAGGGGGAGGTCGGCTGACAGGTCGAATACGGACGCGGCGGCTTCGGTCATCGCCTCTGCCGTTTCCTGCGGGGAGGAGACATGGACGGTTTTCAGCTCGCAGTGGGCCTGGTCCGTGTCGAGAATGTGTTGTTGAGGTTGGCCGTCGATCGTGGGGAACACGGTGCGCAGTACCTCGTGGCGTGCCACTACGTCGTTGAGTGCGGCGCTCAGGGCTTGGGTGTCCAGTGTTCCGTGCAGGCGGATGCCTGCGGGGATGTTGTATGTGGCGTTGGGGCCTTCCAGCTCGCCGAGGAACCAGAGCCGTTGCTGGGCGAAGGACAGTGGTACCAGTTCGGGGCGGGTCTGTGCGGACAAGGCCGGCCGGGCTTGTTCGGCGTCTTCGAGTCGTTTCAGCAGGGACTCTACGGACGGTGCTTCGAACACTGTCCGGACGCCGATTTCCACGCCCAGGGCCGACCGCAGGCGGCTGACGAGGCGGACGGCGAGGAGGGAGTGGCCGCCCAGTTCGAAGAAGTTGTCGTCGACGCTCACGTGGGGGACGTTGAGGACGTCGGCGAACACCGAGCACAGGATTTCCTCCTGGGCGTTGGCGGGCGCCCGGCCGGAGCTGGCGGCCGTGTATTCGGGTGCGGGGAGTGCGCGGCGGTCGAGCTTGCCGTTGACCGTGAGGGGCAGGGCGTCCAGGACGATTGTTGCGGACGGGACCATGTACTCGGGCAGTCGGGAGCCCACGTGGGCCCGCAGCGCCGACGTGTCGATCGTGTCGCCGGGGCGGCGGGGACGACGTAGGCGACCAGGCGCTTGTCCCCGGGGATGTCTTCACGGACGAGTACCGCGGCCTGCGTGACGGCTGTGTGTGAGAGCAACGCGGCTTCGATTTCGCCGAGTTCGATGCGGAACCCGCGCAGTTTGACCTGGTCATCGGCGCGTCCGAGGAACTCCAGGTTCCCGTCCGCCCGCCAGCGGACCACATCGCCCGTGCGGTACATGCGTTCACCGGGGCCGCCGAAGGGGTTGGCGACGAACCGCTCCGCCGTCAGGCCGGGGCGGCCCAGGTATCCACGGGCCAGCTGATCGCCCGCCAGATACAGCTCGCCCGCCACACCCGCCGGCACCGGACACAGACCCGCGTCCAGCACGAAGACACGCGCGTTCGGCATGGGGCGGCCGATCGGCGGGGCCTGGCCGTGGGACGGCGGGAGACAGTGCATGAGGGTGATGGCGACGGTGGTCTCCGTCGGTCCGTACCCGTTCCAGAACTCCCTTTCAGGACGTGCCCATTGGTCGACAAGTCGACCTGCGGGCAACTCGCCTCCCGTGGACACCAAGCGCAGCGCGGGCAGTCCGTCGGGACGCAGCAAAGACATCAAAGCGGGCGGCAGCTCGGCGACCGTCACCTCCTGCTCGGCCATGAGGCCGTGGAGCCGGTCGGCGTTCAGACGGTCCTCGTCCCCCGCCAGGATCAGCGTCGCCCCGGCGGTCAGGGTGGTGAACACCTCGAAGACGGACACGTCGAAGGTGAAGGCGGCGAAGCCGAGGACGCGGTCCTGTTCGCCTATCCCGTAGGCCGCAGCGATGCCGGTGGAGAACGCGGCGGCCGACCCGTGGCTGACGACGACGCCCTTGGGGCGGCCCGTGGAGCCCGAGGTGTAGATGACGTACGCGGGGTGGGACGGCAGAACTTCCCTTGCCCGGGGCGGACGGCCGGCAGACGGCTCGGCGCGCTCCATGTCCTCGATGAGGAGTCGTGGCACGGCCGGGTTCGCGAAGCCTTCCGCCGACGCCCTGGCCGTGATCAGCGCGGTGGGGCGGGCGTCCTTCAGCACGTAGGCCGTGCGCTCGGCGGGGTGGCTCGGGTCCAGGGGCAGATAGGCGCCCCCGGCCTTCAGTACGGCGAGGAGTGCCACCACCGTGTCCGCGGAGCGTGGCAGGGCGATCGCCACGAGCTGCTCGGGCCCGACGCCCCTGTCGACGAGCACCTCTGCCCATCGATCCGCTCGCGCGTCGAGCTCGGCGTAGGTCAGTCGCACGCTTTCGTGGACGAAAGCGACGGCCTCGGGCGTCCTGGCCACCTGAGCGTGCCACAGCTCGGTCAGCGTGGTCGGGCGCGTTCCCCGTGCCGTGTCGTTCCAGGCGGTGAGCACGTGGTGGCGTTCGGACTCACCGAGTGCCTCGATGCGGCACAGTTCGGTGGCGCTCTCGGCTTCGAGTACGCGGACGAGTTCGGCGGTGACGGTGTGGATCAGCGCGCAGACGTCGTGCGGCGCGATCGGGTCGGCGGCCTGGACGGTGACGCCGAAGTCCGTGCCCGCGTCGTCGATGGACACGGCGAGCGGGTAGTTGGTGCGCTCGTGGGCCGAGAGGAGTTCGACACCCTCCAGGGCCCCGCTCGTCGCGGCGCCCGGGCCCCCGCTACCGGCCATGTCGTGGCGGTAGTTGAGGAGGGAGGTGAACAGTGGCGTCTCGGCCGCGAGGTCGGCGGCCTGCTGGGCGAGGGTGAGGGGGGCGTGTTCGTGGACGAGGAGGTCGGCGAGCTGCTTCTGCATTCCCCGTACGGCCTCACCCACCGAGACCCGACCGGTCGGCACGCGCACGGGCAGGGTGTTGATGAACAGGCCTGGTGTGCGGTCGGCGCCTGTTCCGGCCTGCATGCGGCCGAACAGCACGCTGCCGAACACGACGTCGTCACGGCCCGACGTGACCGCGACGACCCGCGCCCACACGAGGTGGAACAGCGTCGCCGGGCTCACGCCCAGACGCCGCGCCTGCTCCCGCAGACGAGCGGCGAGCCCCGCATCCAACGTGATGCTCACATCGGTGATACCGCCCGAGCCCTTGCGCAGGTCGAGGAGACCGTACGGCGCTGTCGGCTCGGTCACGCCGTCGAGCAGCTCCCCGAAGAACCGCTCGTGCTCCGCGCGCGACACACCCAGGCGCGCCTGCGCCACGAACTCCCGGAACGGCACCGGCACGGCGAGCCCCTCCGCGTCACCGCGCAGCAGCGCACGAACCTCGTCCAGGAGGACGTCGAAGGTGGTGTGGTCGAGTACGAGGTGGTGGTTCTGAAGGACCATCAGCCAACGGTCGCTGCCCGGTTCGGTGGCGACGTACGCACGCAGCAGCGGAGCCCGCCCGACATCCATCGAGGCGGCGCACGCCGCGAGGAGCTGCTCGACCGGATTCTCGTCGGCCCGCACGTCGAGGCGGATCTCGTCGACGGGGACAGCAGCCGCGCGGGCCACGACCTGCACCGGCTCGCGGAGGCCCTCCCACGCGAAGCCCGTACGGAGGATGTCGTGCCGGTCGACCACCTTCTGCAGCGCGTCGACGAACCGGTCGAGCCGCCCTCGGGCGTCGAACCGCAGCACGGTCTGCTGGAGGTAGACGTCCGCCTCGCCCTCACCGGTCATCAGGTGGTGGAAGAACAGGCCTTCCTGGAGGGGGGCGAGGGGGTAGATGTCGGCGATGTTCGCCGCGCCGCCCTGCACCCGGGCCGCGATCCGCTCGATCTCCTCCGCCGTCAGGTCCACCAGCGGCAGCATCTCCGGGGTCAGCGCCTCGGCGTCCGCCGGAATCACATTCTCCGGCACCGTGACGGTTTCCCGCTCCAGGGAGGCCGTAGCCAGCCCGGCCACCGTCGGCGCGGCGAAGAGCGCCCGCACATCGACCGGCACACCCCGTGCCCTCAACCGCTCCACCAGGCGGACGGCGAGGAGGGAGTGTCCGCCCAGTTCGAAGAAGTTGTCGTCGACACCCACGCCGGAAACGCCGAGGACCTCCGCGAATACCGAGCACAGGATTTCTTCCTGCGCGTTGGCGGGCGCCCGGCCGGAGCTGGCGGCCGTGTATTCGGGCGCGGGCAGGGCACGGCGGTCGAGCTTGCCGTTGACCGTGAGGGGCAGGGCGTCCAGGACGACCGTCGCGGACGGCACCATGTACTCCGGCAGTGACCGGCCCACGTGGGCCCGCAGCGCCGACGTATCCACCGTGTCGCCGGGGGCGGCGGGGACGACGTAGGCGACCAGGCGCTTGTCCCCGGGGATGTCCTCCCGTACCAGTACGGCCGCCTGCGTGACGGCTGTGTGTGAGAGCAATGCGGCTTCGATTTCGCCGAGTTCGATGCGGAACCCGCGCAGTTTGACCTGGTCGTCGGCGCGGCCGAGGTATTCCAGGTTGCCGTCCGTGCGCCAGCGGACGACGTCGCCTGTGCGGTACATGCGTTCACCGGGGCCGCCGAAGGGGTTGGCGACGAACCGCTCGGCGGTCAGGCCGGGGCGGCCCAGGTATCCGCGGGCGAGTTGATCACCCGCCAGGTACAGCTCGCCGGCCACGCCTGCCGGTACGGGACGCAGAGCCGTGTCGAGGACGTGGACGCGGGTGTTCCATACCGGGCGTCCGATCGGCACGGCCGGTCCTTCGTCCGGAGTGCAGGGCCAGGCGGTCACGTCCACCGATGCTTCGGTGGGGCCGTAGAGGTTGTGGAGTTCGACGTCTTCGAGCACGTCGAAGAACTGGTCCCGCAGCTCTGCTGTCAGTGCTTCGCCGCTGCATACCACCCAGCGCAGCCCGGTGCATGTGGCCGTGTCCGGTTCGCGCAGGAACACGCGCAGCATCGATGGTACGAAGTGCGCGACGGTGACCTTTTCGTGGCGGATCAGCTCTGCCAGGTATCCGGCATCGCGGTGGCCGCCTGCCCGCGCCACTACCAGGCCCGCGCCGGTGATCAGTGGCCAGAAGAACTCCCACACGGACACGTCGAACCCGAACGGTGTCTTCTGCACCACCCGGTCCGAGCTGTCCAGAGCGAACATGTCCTGCATCCACAGCAGGCGGTTCACCACACCCTGATGCGGAACCGCGACACCCTTCGGGCGTCCCGTCGAACCCGACGTGTAGATCACATACGCCACGTGCGACGGCAGGACCTCGACAGAGCGAACCGGGTCACCGGACAGGTCCGCCAGTGCGGAGACCGTCCGTGCGTCGTCGATGACGACCTGCTCCAGTCCTTCCACCACCGGCACGACCGACCGGACCGACTCACTGGTCAGGACCAGGGCCGGCTGTGCGTCTTCCAGGACGTACGCGATGCGCTCCGCCGGGTACTCCGGATCCACCGGTACGTACGCGCCGCCGGCTTTCAGTACCGCGAGGAGCGACACGACCAGGTCGGCGGAACGTTCCATACAGACCGCGACCAGTGATTCCGCGCCCACACCCTGCGAGATCAGCAACCGCGCCAACCGGTTCGCCCGCGCGTCCAGCTCCGCATACGACCACGCGACACCCTCGAAGACCACCGCGGTCGCATCAGGCGTACGTGCCGCCTGGGCCGCCAGCAACTCCGTCAACGACACCTGCGGAACAGACCGATCCGTTTCGTTCCACCCACGTACCAGCTGGTCCCGCTCCACCGCACCCAGAACCGGGACCTGGCTCACGCGGAGCGACGGGTCAGTGGTGCACGCGTCCAGTAGGCGTACGAAGCGGGTGCTGAGGTCCTCCACCGTCTCCCGGTCGAACAGGTCCAGCGCACAGGTGATCGACCCCTTGAGCCCGGCCGGGCGGCCCTGCGTGTCGAACTCCTCGCTCAGATCGAAGGACAGATCGAACTTGGCCGGGGCGTTTCCGCCGGGCAGCGCGCTGACCCGGAGTCCGGGGAGGCCGAGTACGGCCTGGGCGTTGTTCTGGACGGCCAGCATCACCTGGAACAGCGGGTGGCGTCCCATGGACCGGGTCGGTACGAGCTCCTCGACGAGGCGCTCGAACGGCACGTCCTGGTGGGCGAAGGCGCCGAGGGCGGCGTCCCGCACCCGGGACACCAGATCCGTGAACGACGGGTCCCCGCTCAGGTCCGTACGCATGACGAGCGAGTTCACGAAGAAGCCGACGAGATCGTCGAGGGCGTCGTCCATGCGGCCCGCGATGGGCGTGCCGACCGGGATGTCGTCACCCGCGCCGAGCCGGGAGAGCAGTACGGCGAGACCGGCCTGGAGAACCATGTAGAGGGTGGCGCCCTCCGCACGGGCCAGTTCGGTCAGCTTCCGGTGCAGCTCCGCGTCGATGCGGAGCGGCACCTGGTCGCCCCGGTAGGAGGCCGCCGCCGGGCGCGTCCTGGCCGCGGGCAGCCGGAGTTCCTCCGGTACGCCCGCCAGTGTGGTCCGCCAGTAGGAGAGCTGCTCGGCGAGCACGCTCTCCGGGTCGTCCTCGTCCCCGAGGAGGTCGAGCTGCCACATCGTGTAGTCCGCGTACTGGACCGGCAGCGGCTCCCACCGGGGGGCGTGACCTGCGCGGCGCGCACCGTACGCCTCGGACATGTCCCGGGCGAGCAGCCCCATGGACCAGCCGTCGCTGGCGATGTGGTGAAGGACGAGGAGCAGGACGTGCTCCTGCGGCTCCAGTTCGTAGAGCCGGGCGCGGATCGGGATGTCGGCGGCCAGGTCGAACGGCAGCGCCGTGGCCTCGGCGAGGGCCGGCGCCAGGGTCTCCTCCCCGGCCGTCGGGATCACCGGCAGGTCGAGAGACACCGCGTTCGCGTCCAGGATCCGCTGGTGCGGAGTCCCGTCGGCGGCGGGGAACACGGTCCGCAGCACCTCGTGCCGCTCCACCACGTCCCGCAGTGCGGCACGCAGTGCGGCCACGTCCAGCTCACCCCTGAGCCGCAGGGCGGCGGGAATGTTGTACGTGGGGTTCGGCCCCTCCAACTGTGCCAGGAACCACAGGCGCCTCTGGGCGAACGACAGCGGGATCATCAGTTTTCCTCCTGCATGGGCCTCGGCCGCGGCCGCAGTGCAGGCCGTGCTCTCTTCGTGTTCGTCTGTGCTTCGAGGCGACTCGCGAGTCCCGCCACGGTCGGTGCCTCGAACAGCGTCCTGATCGGCAGCTCCGCGCCCAGGGCGGTGCGGACGCGGCTCACCAGGCGGGTCGCGAGGAGCGAGTGCCCGCCCAGGTCGAAGAAGGAGTCGTCGACTCCCACCTCCGGCAGTCCGAGAATCTCGGCGAACAGGTCGCAGAGCTCCTTCTCACGTGGCGTGCTCGGAGCCCGGTTCGACCCGGCGACCCGGTAGTCCGGCGCGGGCAGCGCGCGACGGTCCAACTTCCCGTTGACGGTCAGCGGCAGGACGTCGAGCCGTAGGACGGCGGAGGGCACCATGTGGTCCGGGAGCCGCTCGCGTACGTACCCGCGCACGGCCGCGGACAGCGCGGAGGCGGACAGGTCCGCGGCCGCCCCGCTGCTCTCCGCGGCCGGGTCCGCGACCGCGTAGCCGACGAGCCGCTTGTCCCCCGGGGTGTCCTCGCGTACGACCACGGCCGCTTGGCCGACGAGCGGGTGCGAGGCCAGGACGGCCTCGATCTCGCCGAGCTCGATGCGGAACCCGCGGACCTTCACCTGGTCGTCGGCGCGTCCGACGTAGTCCAGGTGTCCGTCGGCGCGGCGGCGCACCACGTCGCCCGTGCGGTACATCCGCTCACCCGCCGCCCCGAACGGGCAGGCCACGAAGCGCTCCGCCGTGAGGCCGGGGCGATGCGTGTAGCCGCGCGACAGCTGGGCCCCGGCGAGGTACAGCTCACCGGCGACACCCACAGGAACGGGCCGCAGGCTGGCGTCGAGCACATACGCCCGGGTGTTCCACATGGGACTGCCGATCGGCAGGACCCCCGTGCTGCCCTCTTCGTGGGCGCTCACCGGGTACGCCGTGCAGACGACGGTCGTCTCGGTCGGCGCATACATGTTCACCAGGGCCGGAGCGTCCTCGGGATGACGGACGAACCACTCGGTCAGACGCCTGTGGTCCAACGCCTCGCCACCGAAGATCACGAAGCGCAGCGCGAGACGGGAGCCCAGGTCGGGAGCCTCGGCCTCGGCCTGGACGAGCTGGTAGAACGCCGACGGCGTCTGGTTGAGCACCGTCACCCGCTCACGGACGAGTAGATCGAGGAAGCCTCCGGGCGACCGGGAGATCCCGTGCGGCACGACCACCAGGCGGCCGCCGTGCAGCAGGGCGCCCCACATCTCCCAGACCGAGAAGTCGAAGGAGAAGGAGTGGAACCAGGTCCATACGTCGTCCGCGCCGAAGTCGTACCTGCTCTTCGCCGCCTCGAACAGCTGGACCACGTTGCGGTGCGGGACGGCCACCCCCTTGGGGTTGCCGGTGGAGCCCGAGGTGTAGATGACGTACGCGGGATGGTCCGCCAGCAGCGCGCAGCGCCGTTCGGTCTCGGCGATCTCTCCGGCGTCCAGCTCCGCCAGGGCGGCGACTGTCTGCGACTCGTCGACGATGACCTGTTCGAGGCCGGTCACGACGGGCAGGCCGTCCGCCGCCGACCGGCTGGTGAGGACGAGTGCCGGTCGGGCGTCGCCGAACATGTACGCGATCCGGTCCGCCGGGTACTCCGGGTCCACCGGCACGTACGCGCCGCCGGCCTTCAGCACCGCGAGCAGCGCCACCACCAGTTCGGCGGACCGCTCCATGGACACGGCGACCACGGACTCCGGACCCACCCCACGGGCGATGAGCAGCCGGGCCAGACGATTGGTGCGGGCGTCCAGTTCGGCGTACGACAGCTCCGTGCCCTCGAAGGTGACGGCGACGGCGTCCGGGGTCCGCCCTGCCTGGGTGGCGAAGAGCCGCGGCAGCGTCGTGACAGGAACCTCGTGCGCGGTGTCGTTCCACCGCGTGAGGAGCTGACGCTGATCCGTCTCGTCGAGGACCTGCACCTCGTGGAGCCCGGTGGCGCCGGTCTCCTCCTCGAGTGCGGTGACGAGGTTCGCTGCGGCCGCGTGGATCAGCCCGGTCACCGCCCGCGGCGAGAGGGGCGCGGCAGCCTGGACGACGACGTCGAAGCGGGATCCCGAGTCGTCGACGGACACGGTGAGGGGGTAGTTGCTGCGCTCGTGGGCCGAGAGCAGTTCGACACCCTCCAGTGCGCCGGTCATCACCTCGTCCGGACCCGTGCTGCCGGCCGTGTTGTGCCGGAAGTTGAGCAGGGAGGTGAACAACGGGGTCTGCGCGGGCAGCCCGGCGGCCTGCTGGGCGAGGGTGAGGGGGGCGTGTTCGTGGACGAGGAGGTCGGCGAGCTGCTTCTGCATTCCCCGTACGGCCTCACCCACCGAGACCCGACCGGTCGGCACGCGCACGGGCAGGGTGTTGATGAACAGGCCTGGTGTGCGGTCGGCGCCTGTTCCGGCCTGCATGCGGCCGAACAGCACGCTGCCGAACACGACGTCGTCACGGCCCGACGTGACCGCGACGACCCGCGCCCACACGAGGTGGAACAGCGTCGCCGGGCTCACGCCCAGACGTCGCGCCTGCTCCCGCAGACGAGCGGACACGGCCTCGTCGAGAGTGCTCATGACCTCGTCCACCGCGGTGCCGTCGCCCCGTACGTCGAGGAGACCGTACGGCGCTGTCGGCTCGGTCACGCCGTCGAGCAGCTCCCCGAAGAACCGCTCGTGCTCCGCACGCGACACACCCAGGCGCGCCTGCGCCACGAACTCCCGGAACGGCACCGGCACCGGCAGCGTGTCCTCCTGGCCCTCCAGATGGGCACGCACCTCGGCGAGGAGCAACTCCAGAGCGGTGTGGTCCTCGACGAGATGGTGGTTCTGAAGGAGCATCAGCCAGCGGTCGCTGCCCGGTTCCGCACCGATGTACGCGCGCAGCAGCGGAGCACGGCCGACGTCCATGGTCCTGTCCGCGGCGTCCAGCAGCTGCTGGGCCGCGTCCTGCCCCTCGGAGACCCCATCGAGTGCGACCTCGTGGACCGGAACCTCGGCGCGTCGGACCACGACCTGCACCGGCTCCCGCAGCCCCTCCCAGGCGAAGCCCGTACGGAGGATGTCGTGCCGCACCGTGACGGCTTGGAGCGCCTCGACGAACCGGTCGACGCGCTGCCGGGCGTCGAACCGCAGCAGGGTCTGCTGGAGGTAGACGTCCGCCTCGCCCTCACCGGTCATCAGGTGGTGGAAGAACAGGCCTTCCTGGAGGGGGGCGAGGGGGTAGATGTCGGCGATGTTCGCCGCGCCGCCCTGCACCCGGGCCGCGATCCGCTCGATCTCCTCCGCCGTCAGGTCCACCAGCGGCAGCATGTCCGGCGTGATGCTCTCGGCGCCTGCCGGGATCAGGTTCTCCGGCACGGCCACCGCGCCGTGGCCTCCCGCGCCGACGACGGCCGCGAGCCCGGCCACCGTGGGCGTTGCGAACAGGCTCCGCACACTCACGGGCAGACCCCGCTCACGCAGGCGTTCGATGAGGGAGACGGCGAGGAGGGAGTGGCCGCCCAGCTCGAAGAAGTTGTCGTCGACGCCCACGCCGGGAACACCGAGGACCTCCGCGAACACCGAGCACAGGATCTCTTCCCGTACGCCCGAGGGTGCCCGGCCGGAGCTGACGGCCGTGTATTCGGGTGCGGGGAGTGCGCGGCGGTCGAGCTTGCCGTTGACCGTGAGGGGCAGGGTGTCCAGGACGACTGTTGCGGACGGGACCATGTACTCGGGCAGTCGGGAGCCCACGTGGGCCCGCAGCGCCGACGTGTCGATCGTGTCGCCGGGGGTGGCCGGGACGACGTACGCGGTGAGGCGCTTGTCGCCGGGGGTGTCCTCCCGTACCAGCACGGCCGCCTGCGTGAGGGCCGTGTGTGAGAGCAACGCGGTTTCGATTTCGCCGAGTTCGATGCGGAAGCCGCGCAGTTTGACCTGGTCGTCGGCGCGGCCGAGGTATTCCAGGTTCCCGTCCGTGCGCCAGCGGACGACGTCGCCTGTGCGGTACATGCGTTCACCGGGACCGCCGAAGGGGTTGGCGACGAACCGCTCGGCGGTCAGGCCGGGGCGGCCCAGGTATCCGCGGGCGAGTTGAGCGCCCGCGACGTACAGCTCGCCCGCGACACCCACGGGTACCGGCCGCATGTCCGAACCGAGGACGAACACCCGCAGGTTCGGGATGCCCACGCCGATCACACTGCCCGCGTCGGCGGCGACCACAGTTTCGTCGAGGGGCTTGTAGCTGACGTGGACGGTGGTTTCGGTGATGCCGTACATGTTCACCAGCACTGGCGCGTCCGCCGCGTGGTGTGTGTACCAGTCGCGCAAGCGTGACGGGTCCAGTGCCTCTCCGCCGAACACCACACACCGCAGTGCCAGCCGCTGACCCAGTTGCGGTTCCCGGCTCTGGGCCGCCATCAGCTGGTAGAACGCCGAGGGTGTCTGGTTGAGCACGGTCACACGTTCGGTGACCAGCAGGTCCAGAACCTCACGCGGGTTGCGTGAGACCTCGCGTGGCACGACCACGAGGCGTCCGCCGTGCAGCAGCGCACCCCACAGCTCCCACACCGAGAAGTCGAACGCGAAGGAGTGGAACCACGCCCACACGTCGTCCGTACCGAAACCGAACCAGCCATCGGTCCCGCCGAACAGCGCGACCACGTTCCCGTGGGGAACCGCGACACCCTTCGGGCGTCCCGTCGAACCCGACGTGTAGATCACATACGCCACGTGCGACGGCAGGACCTCGACAGAGCGAACCGGGTCACCGGACAGCGTCTCCAACTGTGCCAGCACGTCGGTCCCGTCCACCTGGACTCGCGCTGGGGCGTCCGCCGTTCCGGGAACGGCGCCGTCCGTCGCCCGGCTGGTCAGGACCAGGGCCGGCCGTGCGTCTTCCAGGACGTAGGCGATGCGGTCGGCGGGGTACTGCGGGTCGATCGGTACGTACGCGCCGCCGGCTTTCAGCACGGCGAGGAGCGACACCACGAGATCGGCGGAACGTTCCATACAGACCGCGACCAGTGATTCCGCGCCCACACCCTGCGAGATCAGCAACCGCGCCAACCGGTTCGCCCGCGCGTCCAGCTCCGCATACGACCACTGCGTATCGCCGAAAGTGACCGCGGTCGCGTCAGGCGTGCGTACTGCCTGAGCCGCGAACAGCTCTGTCAGCGAAGCCTCCGCCACCGGGCGGGACTTGCCGCTCCACTCCCGCACCAGACGGTCCTGCTCCGCGTCGCCCAGAACCGGCACCCGGCCCAGCAGCAGACCCTCCGACTCGTCCTCCAGCGCAGCGACCACACCCTCGGCCGTGGAGCTGACCAGGTGGCACACCGTTTGCGCGGCGATCGGGGCAGCCGCCTGCACTGTCAGGCCGAAGCCTTCGCCGGTGTCGTCGACCGACACCGTCAGCGGGTAGTTCGTCCGCTCGTGAGCCGACAGCAGCTCGACCCCGTCCAGGCCGGTGTTGAGTTCCGCGATCGACCTGCCCAGTCGCTGGGCGGCGTTGGCGTTCTGCCGGTAGTTGAGGAGGGAGGTGAACAGCGGCGTTTCCGCCGCGAGGTCGGCGGCCTGTTGGGCGAGGGTGAGGGGGGCGTGTTCGTGGACGAGGAGGTCGGCGAGCTGCTTCTGCATCCCTCGTACGGCCTCACCCACCGATACCTGCCCCGTGGGTACCCGTACGGGCAGGGTGTTGATGAACAATCCCGGTGTGCGGTCGGCGCCTGTTCCGGCCTGCATGCGGCCGAACAGCACGCTGCCGAAGACGACGTCGTCACGGCTTGATGTCACCGCGACGACCCGCGCCCACACGAGGTGGAAGAGCGTCGCCGGGCTCACGCCCAGACGTCGCGCCTGTTCCCGCAGTCGAGCGGCGAGACCGGTGTCCAACACGGCCGTTGCCTCGGCGACGTCCGAGCCGTCGCCGTGCACATCCAGCAGCCCGAACGGCGCCGTCGGTTCACTCACGCCGCCGAGCAGCTCCCCGAAGAACCGCTCGTGCTCCGCACGCGACACACCCAGGCGCGCCTGCGCCACGAACTCCCGGAACGGCACCGGAGCGGCCAGTTCCTCCGCGTCACCGCGGAGCAACGCGCTCACCTCCGCGAAGAGGACGCCCATCGCCGTGTGGTCCTGGACCAGGTGATGGGCCTGCATGACCATCAGCCAGCGGTCGCTGCCGGGCTCCGCCGCGACAGTGGCTCGCAGTAGCGGGGCCTGCCGGATGTCCAGGGACGGGCTGCACAGATCGAGGAGCCTCTGCGTCAAGTCACCTTCAGCACCCTTGAGATTCACCTCATTCACAGGAATCCCGGCGTGCCGGACCACGACCTGCACCGGCTCGCGCAGCCCCTCCCACGCGAACCCCGTCCGCAGAGTGTCGTGTCGGTCCACGGCAGTCTGGAGCACGCTCAGGAACTGGTCGAGCCGTTCCCGGGAGTCGAACCGCAGCACCGTCGGCAGCACGTACACGTCCGCCCCGTTCTCGTTGCCGATGACGGAGTGGAAGAAGATGCCTTCCTGGAGGGGGGCGAGGGGGTAGATGTCGGCGATGTTCGCCGCGCCACCCACGCGGGCCGAGATCCGCTCGATCTCCTCCGTCGTCAGCTCGACCAGGGGCAGCATTTCCGGAGTGATGAGGTCGGCACCACCCGTGGGGATCAGGTTCTCCGGCACGGTCACCGTGCTCTGGCCCTCCGCGCTGACGGCGGCCGCGAGCCCGGCCACCGTGGGCGTCGCGAACAGACTCCGCACGCTCACGGGCATGCCCAGCTCACGCAGGCGTACGACGAGCTTGACGGCCATGAGGGAGTGCCCGCCGAGCTCGAAGAAGTTGTCGTCGACGCCGACCTGGGGCAGGTCCAGCATCTCCGCGAACACCGAGCTCAGGATCTCCTCCTGAACGGACGAAGGACCACGTCCCCGAGCGGACTGTCCCTCGCCGGCAGCCGTCGACGCGTTCGCCTCGTGCTCTTGGTGTGCGCTGCCCACGAGTTCCAGGCTGCCGTCGGCGCGCCGGCGGACGACGTCACCCGTGCGGTACATCCGCTCACCGGCGGTCTCGAACGGGCACGCGACGAAGCGCTCCGCCGTCAGGCCGGGGCGGCCCTCGTAACCGTGGTCTGTCAGGCCACCCGCGACGTACAGGTCGCCCGTGACACCGACAGGGACCGGCTGGAGGGCCGCGTCGAGCACGAACACCTTGCCGCCGGCGTCCGCTCCGCTCTGCGGGGCGGCGTCCAGCACGGGCACCGTGCGGGTCGGGACGCCCGCCGCGGAGTGCTTCCACTCGGTCAGGATCCGGTCCAGCTCCGCGTTGCCGAGGATCCGGATCCGGCTCACGGGCTGGTGCGGATCGGCCGTCACGGCCTCCAGTACGCGCACGAAGCGCTCGACGAGTTCCGCGACCGTGGCCTCGTCGAACAGGTCCGCGGCGTAGACGACCGTGCCACGGAGACCGGCCGGGGCTCCGGAGGCGTCGAACCGCTCCCGCACGTTCAGGTCGAGGTCGAACTTGGCGGCCGAGTCCTTGCTCGCGATCACTTCGGCCTCGAGCCCGGGCAGGTCCACGACCGCGTCCGCATGCGTGTCCAGGCTGAGCATGATGTGGAAGAGGGGGTGGCGTGCCATGGAGCGTGTGGGGGCGAGTTCTTCGACGAGTCGTTCGAAGGGGATGTCGGCGTGTGCGTATGCGCCGAGTCCGGTGTCGCGGACTCGTTCGAGGAGTTCGGTGAAGGTGGGGTCTCCGGTCAGGTCGGTTCGGATGACGAGGGTGTTCACGAAGAACCCGATGAGGTTTTCGAGTGCTTCGTCCGAGCGTCCTGCGACGGGGACGCCCAGGGGGATGTCGCGGCCTGCGCCGAGTCGGCTGAGGAGTGCTGCCATGGCTGCTTGGAGGACCATGAACAGGGTGACGCCGTGGGTGCGGGCGGTGTGGAGGAGGCGGGTGTGGGTGTCGGGTTCGACGGTGAGGTCGACGATGCCGCCGTGGTGTGTCGCGGTGGCGGGTCGTGGGCGGTCGAGGGGGAGTGCGAGTTCGTCGGGGAGGTCGGCGAGGGTGTGGCGCCAGTAGGCGAGCTGTCGTGCCAGGACGCTGTGCGGGTCGGTTTCCTGGCCGAGGAGGTCGCGTTGCCACAGGGTGTAGTCGGCGTACTGGACGGGGAGCGGTTGCCATGCGGGGGTGGTGTTGGTGGTGCGTGCTGTGTAGGCGAGGGACAGATCGTGTGCCAGGGGTGCCATGGACCAGCCGTCACCGGCGATGTGGTGGAGTACCAGCATCAGTATGTGTTCGTCCGGGCCGGTGGGGATCAGCCATGCGCGCAGGGGGAGGTCGGCTGACAGGTCGAATACGGACGCGGCGGCTTCGGTCATCGCCTCTGCCGTTTCCTGCGGGGAGGAGACATGGACGGTTTTCAGCTCGCAGTGGGCCTGGTCCGTGTCGAGAATGTGTTGTTGAGGTTGGCCGTCGATCGTGGGGAACACGGTGCGCAGTACCTCGTGGCGTGCCACTACGTCGTTGAGTGCGGCGCTCAGGGCTTGGGTGTCCAGTGTTCCGTGCAGGCGGATGCCTGCGGGGATGTTGTATGTGGCGTTGGGGCCTTCCAGCTCGCCGAGGAACCAGAGCCGTTGCTGGGCGAAGGACAGTGGTACCAGTTCGGGGCGGGTCTGTGCGGACAAGGCCGGCCGGGCTTGTTCGGCGTCTTCGAGTCGTTTCAGCAGGGACTCTACGGACGGTGCTTCGAACACTGTCCGGACGCCGATTTCCACGCCCAGGGCCGACCGCAGGCGGCTGACGAGGCGGACGGCGAGGAGGGAGTGGCCGCCCAGTTCGAAGAAGTTGTCGTCGACGCTCACGTGGGGGACGTTGAGGACGTCGGCGAACACCGAGCACAGGATTTCCTCCTGCGCGTTGGCGGGCGCCCGGCCGGAGCTGGCGGCCGTGTATTCGGGTGCGGGGAGTGCGCGGCGGTCGAGCTTGCCGTTGACCGTGAGGGGCAGGGCGTCCAGGACGATTGTTGCGGACGGGACCATGTACTCGGGCAGTCGGGAGCCCAGGTGGCCCCGCAGCGCCGACGTATCCACCGTGTCGCCGGGGGCGGCGGGGACGACGTAGGCGACCAGGCGCTTGTCCCCGGGGATGTCCTCCCGTACCAGCACGGCGGCCTGCGTGACGGCTGTGTGTGAGAGCAACGCGGCTTCGATTTCGCCGAGTTCGATGCGGAACCCGCGCAGTTTGACCTGGTCATCGGCGCGGCCGAGGAACTCCAGGTTCCCGTCCGCCCGCCAGCGGACGACATCGCCCGTGCGGTACATGCGTTCACCGGGGCCGCCGAAGGGGTTGGCGACGAACCGCTCGGCGGTCAGGCCGGGGCGGCCCAGGTATCCGCGGGCGAGTTGATCACCCGCCAGGTACAACTCGCCGGCCACGCCTGCCGGTACGGGACGCAGAGCCGTGTCGAGGACGTGGACGCGGGTGTTCCATACCGGGCGTCCGATCGGCACGGCCGGTCCTTCGTCCGGGGTGCAGGGCCAGGCGGTCACGTCCACCGATGCTTCGGTGGGGCCGTAGAGGTTGTGGAGTTCGACGTCTTCGAGCACGTCGAAGAACTGGTCCCGCAGCTCTGCTGTCAGTGCTTCGCCGCTGCATACCACCCAGCGCAGCCCGGTGCATGTGGCCGTGTCCGGTTCGCGCAGGAACACGCGCAGCATCGATGGTACGAAGTGCGCGACGGTGACCTTTTCGTGGCGGATCAGCTCTGCCAGGTATCCGGCATCGCGGTGGCCGCCTGCCCGCGCCACCACCAGGCCCGCGCCGGTGATCAGTGGCCAGAAGAACTCCCACACGGACACGTCGAACCCGAACGGTGTCTTCTGCACCACCCGGTCCGAGCTGTCCAGAGCGAACATGTCCTGCATCCACAGCAGGCGGTTCACCACGCCCTGATGCGGAACCGCGACACCCTTCGGGCGTCCCGTCGAACCCGACGTGTAGATCACATACGCCACGTGCGACGGCAGGACCTCGACAGAGCGAACCGGGTCACCGGACAGCGTCTCCAACTGTGCCAGCACGTCGGACCCGTCCACCTGGACTCGCGCTGGGGCGTCCGCCGTTTCGGGAACGGCGCCGTCCGTCGCCCGGCTGGTCAGGACCAGGGCCGGCCGTGCGTCTTCCAGGACGTACGCGATGCGGTCCGCCGGGTACTCCGGATCCACCGGTACGTACGCGCCACCGGCCTTCAGTACCGCGAGGAGCGACACGACCAGGTCGGCGGAACGTTCCATACAGACCGCGACCAGTGATTCCGCGCCCACACCCTGCGAGATCAGCAACCGCGCCAACCGGTTCGCCCGCGCGTCCAGCTCCGCATACGACCACGCGACACCCTCGAAGACCACCGCGGTCGCATCAGGCGTACGAGCCGCCTGAGCCGCCAGCAACTCCGTCAACGACACCTGCGGAACAGACCGATGCGTCTCGTTCCACCCACGTACCAGCTGGTCCCGCTCCACCGCACCCAGAACCGGAATCCGGTGCAGGGCCTGGCTCGCGGCTTCGTCCTCCAGCGCTGTGACGATGCCCTCGGCCGCAGCGCCGACCAGGCCACATACCGACTCCGCGTCGATCGGAGCACTCGCCTGCACTGTCAGGCCGAAGCCTTCGCCGGTGTCGTCGACCGATACCGTCAGCGGGTAGTTCGTCCGCTCACGCGTGTAGACGATCTCTACACCTGCGAGGTCGAGACCCATCTCCTCACGCGGACGCTCGTTGTGCCGGTAGTTGAGGAGGGAGGTGAACAGTGGCGTCTCGGCCGCGAGGTCGGCGGCCTGTTGGGCGAGGGTGAGGGGGGCGTGTTCGTGGACGAGGAGGTCGGCGAGCTGCCTCTGCATCCCTCGTACGGCCTCATCCACCGATACCTGCCCCGTGGGTACCCGTACGGGCAGGGTGTTGATGAACAGACCCGGTGTGCGGTCGGCGCCTGTTCCGGCCTGCATGCGGCCGAACAGCACGCTGCCGAAGACGACGTCGTCACGGCTTGATGTCACCGCGACGACCCGCGCCCACACGAGGTGGAAGAGCGTCGCCGGGCTCACGCCCAGACGTCGCGCCTGTTCCCGCAGTCGAGCGGCGAGACCGGTGTCCAGGACGGCCGTCGCCTCGGCGACGTCCGAGCCGTCACCGTGCACATCCAGCAGCCCGAACGGCGCCGTCGGTTCACTCACGCCGCCGAGCAGCTCCCCGAAGAACCGCTCGTGCTCCGCACGCGACACACCCAGGCGCGCCTGCGCCACGAACTCCCGGAACGGCACCGGCACCGGCAGCGCTCCCGCGTCGCCGTCGAGCAGGGCGCGCACCTCACCCAGCAGCACGGCCAGAGCGGTGTGGTCCTGCACCAGGTGATGGACGTGCAGGGCGAGCAGCCAGCGGTCGCTGCCGGGCTCCGCCGCGACAGTGGCCCGCAGCAGCGGGGCCTGCCGAATGTCCAGGGACGGGCTGCACAGATCAAGAAGCCCCTGCGTCAAGTCCCCGTCGACACAGCCGAGATCCACCTCATCCACCGGAACCTCGGCGCGTCGGACCACGACCTGCACCGGCTCTCGCAGACCGTCCCACGCGAAGCCCGTACGGAGGATGTCGTGCCGGTCCACGACCGACTGCAATGCCTGGAGGAAGCGGTCGGCGCGGTCCCGCGTATCGAACGCCAGGACCGTCGGGAGCACATACACGTCCGCGCCGGAGTCGCCCCCCAGCACCGAGTGGAAGAAGATGCCTTCCTGCAACGGGGCCAGCGGGTAGATGTCGGCGATGTTCGCCGCGCCGCCCTGCACGCGGGCCGAGATCCGCTCGATCTCCTGCGCCGTCAGGTCCACCAGCGGCAGCATGTCCGGCGTGATGCTCTCGGAGCCCGCCGGAATCAGGTTCTCCGGCACCGGCACCAGTTCGCCGTCAGCCGCAGCAGCCGCCAGGCCGGCCACGGTCGGGGCTGCGAACAAGTCCCGCACGCTGACCGACACGCCCCGCTCACGCAGGCGTTCGATGAGGGAGACGGCGAGGAGGGAGTGGCCGCCCAGTTCGAAGAAGTTGTCGTCGACGCCCACGCCGGGCACACCGAGGACCTCCGCGAACACCGAGCACAGGATCTCTTCCCGTACGCCCGAGGGTGCCCGGCCGGAGCTGACGGCCGTGTATTCGGGTGCGGGGAGTGCGCGGCGGTCGAGCTTGCCGTTGACCGTGAGGGGCAGGGTGTCCAGGACGACTGTTGCGGACGGGACCATGTACTCGGGCAGTCGGGAGCCCACGTGGGCCCGCAGTGCCGCCGTGTCGATCGTGTCGCCGGGGGTGGCCGGGACGACGTACGCGGTGAGGCGCTTGTCGCCGGGGGTGTCCTCCCGTACCAGCACGGCCGCCTGCGTGAGGGCCGTGTGTGAGAGCAACGCGGTTTCGATTTCGCCGAGTTCGATGCGGAAGCCGCGCAGTTTGACCTGGTCGTCGGCGCGTCCGAGGTATTCCAGGTTTCCGTCCGTGCGCCAGCGGACGACGTCGCCTGTGCGGTACATGCGTTCACCGGGGCCGCCGAAGGGGTTGGCGACGAACCGCTCGGCGGTCAGGCCGGGGCGGCCCAGGTATCCGCGGGCGAGTTGAGCGCCCGCGACGTACAGCTCGCCCGCGACACCCACGGGTACCGGCCGCATGTCCGAACCGAGGACGAACACCCGCAGGTTCGGGATGCCCACGCCGATCACACTGCCCGTGTCGGCGGCGACCACAGTTTCGTCGAGGGGCTTGTAGCTGACGTGGACGGTGGTTTCGGTGATGCCGTACATGTTCACCAGCACCGGCGCGTCCGCCGCGTGGTGTGTGTACCAGTCGCGCAAGCGTGACGGGTCCAGTGCCTCTCCGCCGAACACCACACACCGCAATGCCAGCCGCTGACCCAGTTGCGGGTCCCGGCTCTGGGCCGCCATCAGCTGGTAGAACGCCGAGGGTGTCTGGTTGAGCACGGTCACACGTTCGGTGACCAGCAGGTCCAGAACCTCACGCGGGTTGCGTGAGACCTCGCGTGGCACGACCACGAGGCGTCCGCCGTGCAGCAGCGCACCCCACAGCTCCCACACCGAGAAGTCGAACGCGAAGGAGTGGAACCACGCCCACACGTCGTCCGTACCGAAACCGAACCAGCCATCCGTCCCGCCGAACAGCGCGACCACGTTCCCGTGGGGAACCGCGACACCCTTCGGGCGTCCCGTCGAACCCGACGTGTAGATCACATACGCCACGTGCGACGGCAGGACCTCGACAGAGCGAACCGGATCACCGGACAGGTCCGCCAGTGCGGAGACCGTCCGTGCGTCGTCGATGACGACCTGCTCCAGTCCCTCCACCACCGGCACGACCGACCGGACCGACTCACTGGTCAGGACCAGGGCCGGCCGTGCGTCTTCCAGGACGTACGCGATGCGCTCCGCCGGGTACTCCGGATCCACCGGCACGTACGCGCCACCGGCCTTCAGTACCGCGAGGAGCGACACCACCAGGTCCGCGGAACGTTCCATACAGACCGCGACCAGTGATTCCGCGCCCACACCCTGCGAGATCAGCAACCGCGCCAACCGGTTCGCCCGCGCGTCCAGCTCCGCATACGACCACGCGACACCCTCGAAGACCACCGCGGTCGCATCAGGCGTACGAGCCGCCTGAGCCGCGAACAGCTCTGTCAGCGACGCCTCCGCCACCGGACGGGACTCACCGCTCCACTCCCGCACCAGACGGTCCTGCTCCGCGTCGCCCAGAACCGGCACCCGGCCCAGCAGCAGACCCCCGACTCGTGCTCCAGCGCAGCAACCACACCCTCGGTCGCGGCACCCAGCAGACCGCACACGGACTCGGCGTCAAGCGGGGCGGCCGTCTGAACCGTCAGACCGAAGCCGTCACCCGTGTCGTCGACCGACACCGTCACGGGGTAGTTCGTCCGCTCACGGACCGACAGGAGCTCGACCCCGTCCAGGCCGATGCTCGGCTCGTCACCCGGTGCGCCCGCGCTGTGCCGGTAGTTGAGGAGGGAGGTGAACAGTGGCGTCTCCGCCGGGAGGTCGGCGGCATGCTGGGCCAGCATGAGGGGGGCGTGTTCGTGGACGAGGAGGTCGGCGAGCTGCTGCCGCATCCCCTGTACGGCCTCACCCACCGACACCTGCCCCGTCGGCACGCGCACGGGCAGGGTGTTGATGAACAGACCCGGTGTCCGGTCCGCGCCCGCGCCCGCCTGCATGCGGCCGAACAGCACGCTGCCGAACACGACGTCGTCACGGCCTGATGTCACCGCGACGACCCGGGCCCAGACCAGGTGGAACAGCGTCGCCGGGCTCACGCCCAGACGCCGTGCCTGTTCCCGCAGTCGAGCGGCGAGACCGGTGTCCAGCACGGCCGTGGCCTCGGCGACGTCCGAGCCGTCGCCGTGCACATCCAGCAGCCCGAACGGTGCCGTCGGTTCACTCACGCCGCCGAGCAGCTCCCCGAAGAACCGCTCGTGCTCCGCACGCGACACACCCAGGCGCGCCTGCGCCACGAACTCCCGAAACGGCACCGGCACCGGCAGCGCTCCCGTGTCGCCGTCGAGCAGGGCGCGCACCCCCCCAGCAGGATTTCGAGGGTGGTGTGGTCACGGACCAGGTGGTGGGCCTGCAGGGCGAGCAGCCAGCGGTCGCTGCCGGGCTCCGCCGCGACAGTGGCCCGCAGCAGCGGGGCCTGCCGGATGTCCATGGACGGGCTGCACAGTTCCAGGAGCTGCCGCACGGGGTCGGTGCCCGGCTGTGCGGTGAGCTGGAGTTCCTCGACGGGCAGGGTCGCCCTGCGCAGAACGACCTGTACCGGCTCTCCCAGGCCCTCCCACGCGAAGCCCGTACGGAGGATGTCGTGCCGGTCCACGACCGACTGCAATGCCTGGAGGAAGCGGTCGGCGCGGTCCCGCGTATCGAAGCTCAGGACCGTCGGGAGCACATACACGTCCGCGCCGGAGTCGCCCCCCAGCACCGAGTGGAAGAAGATGCCTTCCTGCAACGGGGCCAGCGGGTAGATGTCGGCGATGTTCGCCGCGCCGCCCTGCACCCGGGCCGAGATCCGCTCGATCTCCTGCGCCGTCAGGTCCACCAGCGTCAGCATGTCCGGCGTGATGCTCTCGGAGCCCGCCGGGATCAGGTTCTCCGGCACAGTGACGGCGCCCACGCCCGCCGACGCGGCGGCCAGACCGGCGGCCGTCGGAGCGGCGAACAGGTCGCGCACGCTCACGGACACCCCGCGCTCGCGCAGCAGCTCGATCAGCGAGACCGCGAGGAGGGAGTGGCCGCCCAGTTCGAAGAAGTTGTCGTCGACACCCACGCCGGGCACACCGAGGACCTCCGCGAACACCGAGCACAGGATCTCCTCCTGGAGCGATGCGGGAGCGCGGCCACCGCCGGCGGCCGTGTACTCGGGTGCGGGGAGTGCGCGGCGGTCCAGCTTGCCGTTGACCGTCAGCGGCAGCGCCTCCAGGACGACCGTCGCCGACGGAACCATGTACTCCGGCAGCGACCGGCCCAGGTCGGCCCGCAGCACCGCCGTGTCCACCGTGGCGCCGGAGACGGCCGGAACGACGTAGGCGACCAGGCGCTTGTCCCCGGGCACGTCCTCGCGCACCAGCACCGCGGCCCGTGAGACGTCCCCGTGCGACTCCAGCGCCGACTCGATCTCACCCGGCTCGATCCGGTAGCCGCGGATCTTGACCTGGTCGTCGGCGCGGCCGAGGAACTCCAGGTTCCCGTCCGCCCGCCAGCGGACCACGTCACCCGTGCGGTACATGCGCTCGCCCGCGGTGCCGAACGGGCAGGCGATGAAGCGTTCGGCCGAGAGGCCCGGCCGGCCCAGGTATCCGCGGGCGAGTTGGTCGCCCGCCACGTACAGCTCACCCGTGACACCCGCGGGGGCGGGCCGCAGGGCCGCATCCAGGACGTAGACGCGCGTGTTCCACATGGGGCGGCCGATGGGCAGGGTGGTGGTCTCGGCGTCGTCGTCGGCGGTGACCACGTAGTCGGTGCAGCCGACGGTCACCTCGGTGGGCCCGTAGTGGTTGACGACCGCCACCGACGGGTGGCGGCGGCGCCAGTCGCGGATCTGGGTGCCGCCGACGGCCTCGCCGCCGACCATGAGCTGCCCCGTCGGGGCGCAGCTCTCGTCGAATCCGTCCAGGTACGTGAGGTGGCTCGGGGTGGCCTTCAGGAAGGCCAGTTCGTGGGTGCGCAGCGTCACCGGCAGGTCTTCGTCCATGGGCTCGACGATCACCCGGCCGCCGCACGTCAGGGCGCCGTACAGAGCGGTCACACCGGCGTCGAAGGAGATGGACGCGTGCAGCAGGGTGGTCCCGTGAAGGTCGGGGTAAGCCTCCGTGCACCGGCTCACGTAGTTGACCAGGTTCCGGTGCGTGATCAGGACGCCCTTGGGGCGCCCCGTCGACCCCGAGGTGTAGATGACGTACGCGGGGTGGGCCGGCAGCCGCGGCCCGCGGCGTTCGGACGCGGTGAGGGCGGCGGTGCCGAGGCCGTTCAGCGCTGCCCTGACGCCCGGCTCGTCGACGACGACGCGTTCCGGGCCCGCCACGTCCGGCAGGGACGGCGCGACGGCCTCGCTGGTGAGGACGAGGACGGGCCGGGCGTCTTCCAGCATGTGGGCGATGCGGTCGGCCGGGTACTCGGGGTCCACCGGCACGTAGGCGCCACCGGCTTTGAGGACCGCGAGGAGCGCCACCACCAGGTCGACGGAGCGGTCCATGGAGACGGCTACCAGGGACTCCGGCCCCACACCGCGGGAGATCAGCAGGCGGGCCAGCCGGTTCGCGCTCGCGTGCAGTTCGGCGTACGAGCGCTCCACACCCCGGGAGGAGACGGCGGGCGCTCCGGGGTGCGGGCGGCCTGGTCCTCCAGGAGCTGGGTCAGCGTGGTGGCGGGGACGGGCCGAGCCGTGTCGTTCCAGTCCTGGAGGACCTGGCGGCGCTCGGCCTCGTCGAGGATCTCGACGCGTCCGACGCGGTCCTCGGGGGCTGCCGTCGCGAGCCAGGTCAGGACGGAGTGGAGGCGGTCCGTGTGCCGCTGATTGGCGTGCGGCGCGTACAGCTCGGGGTTGGCGTCGGTGGCGATCTGGATCCGGCCGTCCGCGGACCGGTCGTAGACGCAGAACGCGACGTCGTTGAAGTGGCCGCTGCTCAGCGCGTGGGCGCGGACCTCGCAGTCGCCGAAGGAGAAGTCGTAGGCGTAGGGGACGACGTTGACGACCATGCTGGCGAGGTTCCCGCGGCCTATGAGCCGGAGGTCCCTGAGCATGTCCTCGTAACGGTACTTCTGGTGGCGCAGGGCGCCGCGCACCTGGACGGAGACCTGCCGTACGAGCTCCTGGACGGTCATCGAGGAGCGGACCGTCAGCCTGATCGGCAGCAGGTTGGTCGCCATGCCCGGGGTCTGGCGCTGGGCGCTGCCGAACCGGCCGAAGACGGGAAGGGCGACGACGACGTCCTCGGCTCCCGTGGCACGGTGGAGGTACACCGCGGCGGCCGCGATCGCCATGCCGGAGATGCTGGTGCGCAGGGAGCGTGCCGTGGAGCGCAGGTCGGCGGCTGCCTCCGAGGGCATCTCCGCCGTGCCGCGGATCAGGTGGTGCGGTGTGCCGGTGGGGATCAGGCCGCTGAGGCTGACCGGGGTGGGAAGGTCGGCGAAGATCTCGCCCCAGTACGCGCGGTCCTTCGCCTGCTCCTCCGACCCGCGGTAGGCGCGGTCGGCGTCGAGCAGGTTGGCGAAGGGCGCGAGCGCGCCCTCGTCGTAGGCGTCGCCCGCGCTGAGGGCCGCGTAGATCTGCGCGATGCGGTTGTTGACCAGAGGGCCGGAGAAGCCGTCGCCGAGGATGTGGTGGCAGCGCTGGTACCAGTACACGTGGTTCGGGCCGAGCCGGAGCATCGCCTGCGTGAACAGGGCGTCGCCACGCATGTCTACCGGGCGGCGCATGTCCGTCCGCATCCACTCCTCGGCGCGGGCCCGCGGGTCGGGCTCGCCACTGAGGTCGATCCGGTGGAAGGGCCAGTCGTCCGACACCTTGATGTGCTGCCGGACGGCTTCGCCCTCGCCGACGAAACGGGTGTGGACAGCCTCCGCTTCGCGCACCGCCGAGCGCAGGGCCCGCTCGAAGAGTTCGACGTCCAGTTCGCCGATGATCTCCATGTATTCGCCGACGTTGTATATGGGGTTGTCGGGGTGGAGATGCTGAGCAGTCCAGATCCCCAGCTGCGCAGCCATCAACTCGTGGAAGACGCCGTCCTGCTCAGACACACCAATACCCCTTATTTGAGCTGTTCAAGATTTCTACGGGCGGCAGGCGCGGCAGTCCGCATGCGGCCGTCCGGGTATTCCTGTGACACGCCGGAGGCCGGCACGGCGATGTACGGGCCGGCCGCTCCTGGACACCGACGGTCACGGGAAGACGAGTTGCCGGGGAATCGGGAACCGGCACCCGGAATTTGTCGAAAGGATTGACGCAGGTCAGCTCTTGGTGTCAGCTGCAGCCTGCATGGCAGATATCAGACTCTTCGGGCGCATATCCGTCCAGGACTGCTCGACGAACTCAAGGCACTCGGTGCGCCCGGCTTCGCCGAACACCGTGGTCCAGCCGGCGGGAACATCGGCGAAAGAGGGCCAGAGCGAGTGCTGGCCCTCGTCGTTGACGAGAACGAGGTACGTACCGTCGGCGTCTTCGAACGGGTTGCTCATCGGTTTCTCCTCTTGCGCGGAATCTTGAGTGAGATGGGGAGGGGGCTTGCCGTGACCCGGCCCGTGGGACGTGCGACGGGACGAGCGAGAGAGCGTGCACGACACATGACGCATCGGCGTTTCGGGAATCCACACAGCGGAATCCGATAATCCGCATGGCCGTGCCGCAGGCCGTGGGGCGGCCAGGTTTCATGGCGCCTTCCGTAGTCGGGGCGCAGGCGGTGACCCGGTGCCCTGCGGCCGCCGGGGACGGTCGCGGGACGGCGGGTCAGCGCACCGGTTCGCCCAGGAGCGGGCGCAGGCCGCCGATGACGTCATCGACGAGTCGCCCCGCGTGCTGGGCCAGGTAGAAATGGCCGCCGGTGAAGCTCCGCGTAACGAACGGACCCCTCGTCACGGCCGACCACGCGTTGACCGCCGCCGGGTCGAGGTGATCGTCCCGATCGCCGTAGTAGGCGAAGACCGGAGTGTCCAGGAGGGGGCTGCCGGGGCTTGTCCTGCCGTAGCGCTCCACCAGCCGAAAGTCCGCACGGATCGCGGGAAGGACCAGGTCACGGAGTTCCGGATCGCTGAAGGTGTGCGCCTCCATGCCGCCCATACCGACGACTTCGGCCATCAGCGCCTCGTCGTCGGCCTCGCCCAGGCTCCGCACGTGCTCATGCCCCGGGCCGGCGCGTCCGGAGAGGAAGAGCGCGACGGGCGCGGGGGCGTACGACGGGGCGCGTCGCGCGTGCAGCCGCGCCGCGACCTCGTAGGCGACGGAGGCTCCCATGCTGTGGCCGAAGAACGCCACGCGCCTGTCGAGCAACGGCTCGACGGCGGACGTCAGCGCCTCGGCCAGCTCCTCCATGGTCTCGGCGAAGGGGTCGGCGAGCCGGTCCTCCCGGCCGGGATATCGGACCGCCCGCACATCGATATCGGGCGGGACGAGCCGGGCCCAGTCCCGGAAATAGCTCGCGGTGCCGCCTGCGTGGGGAAAGCAAATGAGGCGAGCCCGCGGGCTTCCACCCCACTTGGTGATACGTCGTAGCCAGCGGTCGGCCAGGGCGTGGTCATCACTGAGCATGTGCCAGGGTTCCTTCAAAATGCCGGGGAGGTACGAAGGGGCGCCGGGGCGGCCACCCTTTGCTCGGCCGCCCCGAAGTGCCGCCCGCTCAACGGGACACCGCCCGTCGCGGGGCGCGCCCCGTTTCGGCAGTCGATGTCTCCGTACATGATGAATCGCTGAAACCCATCGCACTTCCCCCGTTTGCTCGATTTCGCGGCCCGGTCACCCGCCGCACGGCCCGCATGCAGATCCTGCCCGGTGGCTGCATACCGTTCCAAGGACCTGTGACATTACTCACCGGTGCGGGCCACGCAACACTCGTTTATTTTCAGCCATTTGACGCAAGGTCATCCGGCCGTGCTCTTACGAGACTGCCACGAAGACCCGGCCCGGCCAAAATTCCCTGGCCGCAGCTTCTCAGCATCGCCGAACATGCCGTCAGTTCCCTGAAGGGCAAGGGCGGAGTGGAGCCCGCCGGCCGGGTTCGGTGCGGAACGCCCTGACGGCCACATAAACGGGTGAGGTAGCGTTTGGTCGTCTTCGGCTGCGAGAAGTTCAGGGGGGCCGGGCGTGAGAGCCCGGCATTCGCAGTCGTACGGGGCATCGAACCGCTTTCTTCGAGCCAGGTTTCGATGCGCCCGTTCTCCCCTCCCCTCGGCGTCCAGCCTCACAGGAGAGCGCGATGACGATCACTGGAGCACCGCAGCGGCTGATACCTCGGTGGGTGCCGTCGGCCGGTGCCCCCCCCGGACACGCGGAGCTGACGAGGGCGGTCCCCGTGCGCCTGTCCGCTCGTGTCCGCCTCCTGGCCCGCCGTTCCGCCGTGTCGTGGGAGGCGGCGGCGCTCGCCGCGCACGCCGCGGTCCTCGGTGCGCTCAGCGGTGAACAGGCTTTTGTCACCGGGTACATCACCCCTGCGCCTGTCGCCGGCGCCGATTCGGGCGACATCCGGCCGTGCGCGCTCACCGTCGACGGCGGGAGCTGGCGGGCGCTCCTGACCACGGCCGCCCGCGCCGTCGACGACGCCGTGGACGGCTCCTTCGAGACCGTGCTCGACCTCGGTGCGGGGCAGCCGTACCGAAGCTCCGACGCCGCCCTGACCGTCGCCCTGCGGAGCGGACCCGAAGGACCGGTCCTGCACCTCCGCTACCGCACCGACGTCCTGGACGCCGAGGCGGCCGAGCGCGTCGCCGGGTACTACGTGACGGCGTGGGAGCACATGGCAGCCGCGCCCGACGCACCGTGTCGCGGCCGCAGTCTGCTGTCCGACGACGAGCTCCACCGACAGCTCCACGGCATGGCCGGGCCCGCGCGCGAGCTGCCCGACCGCCGCTTCCACGAGCTGTTCGAGGAGCAGGCGGCGCTGCGGCCGGACGAGATCGCCGCCGTGCACGGGCACGACAGCCATACCTACGGCGAGCTCAACGCCAAGGCCAACCGCATCGCCCACGCGATCCTCGCCAGGGACCTCGGGCCGGAAGCGGTCGTCGCTGTCGTGACCGAACGTCACCTCGACTGGCAGGCAGCGGTGATCGGTGTCTTCAAGGCCGGCGCCGCCTATCTGCCCATCGAGCCGGGCCTCCCGGCCGAGCGGATGAGCCGGATGCTGAAGCGCAGTGGCTGCCGCCTCGCCCTGACCGAGGAGGGCCGCTCCGGACAGCCGGCGCAGGCCGCGCTCGCGGGCCTGGACGCGCTCACCGTCGCGGCCGCCCTGGACGAAGGACACCCCGAGCACAACCCGGGCATCCAGGTCGCCCCCGGCCAACTGGCCTACCTGTACTTCACCTCGGGCTCCACCGGTGAACCCAAGGGGGCCATGTGCGAGCACGACGGATTCGTCAACCACCTCTACGCGAAGATCGAGGACCTGGGCGTCGAGGAGGGGCAGGTCGTCGCCCAGACCGCGCCGCAGTCCTTCGACATCTCCCTGTGGCAGCTCGTCTCCGCGCTCGTGGTCGGTGGCCGAACGCTGATCGTCGAGCAGGAGGCGATCCTCGAGGTCGACCGCTTCCTGGAGACGGTGGAACGGGGCGGGGTCACCGTCCTGCAGATCGTGCCGTCCTACCTGGAGGTGCTGCTGTCCCGCCTGGAGGACTCTCCCGGACGGCTGCCGCTGCTGCGCTGCGTGTCGGTCACGGGCGAGGCGCTCAAGAAGGAGCTGACCGTGCGCTGGTTCGCACGGTTCCCCCACATCGCGCTGGTGAACGCCTACGGGCTCACCGAGACGTCGGACGACACCAACCACGCGGTGCTGACCGCTGTTCCGGAGCGCGACTCCGTACCGCTCGGCCCGCCGGTGCGGAACGTGACGGTCTACGTCGTCGACGACGACCTGCGTCCGGTCCCGCTCGGCGCACCGGGCGAGATCGTCTTCTCCGGTGTGTGCGTGGGCCGCGGCTACGTCAACGATCCCGTACGTACGGAGCAGGCGTTCGGCGAGGACCCGCACCGCCCGGGCCATCGGCTGTACCGCTCGGGCGACTTCGGGCGCTGGCTGCCCGACGGCTCGCTCGAATTCCTGGGACGGCGCGACGCGCAGATCAAGATCCGGGGCTTCCGCATCGAGATGGGCGAGATCGAGAACCAGCTGCTGCGGCTCCCCGGGGTCCGGGACGGAGCGGTCGTCGTCGTCGACGGCCCCGACGGGCACCGTGAGCTCGTCGCATTCCGGACCGGCTCCGAGCTGCCCTCCGAGACACTGCGCGACGCCCTGGCGCAGAGCCTGCCGGGGTACATGGTGCCGCGCCGGGTCGTCCTTCTGGATGCCCTGCCGCTGACGCCGAACGGCAAGACCGACAAGCGGGCCCTCAGGGTGCTCGCCCGGGAACTCCTCACGGCCACCGGGCAAGAGGCACACGACGCCCCGCGGACCGACGAGGAACGCCGGATGGCCGAGGCGTGGGCCGAGGTGCTACGGGTGCCCGTCGACCGGATCGGCCGCGAGAGCGACTTCTTCGCCCTGGGCGGTACCTCGCTGTCGGCGATCCGGCTCGTCGTACGGGCGGAACGGGCCTTCACCCTGCGAGACGTCCACGCCCACCCCACCCTCGCCGGCCTCGCGGCTCTGCCGGACACCGCGGCGGACCGGGCGGACGCGCGGGCGGCTTCCTCACCGGCGGCCGACAGCGGGCGGGGCGACACCACAGCGCCCGCAGCCGCCCGGAACGACCCGCGGGACGCCGGAGCGGGGCACACGGTGGCACCCGCCGCGAACGCGCCGTTCGACGTGGGTCGGCCCGAGGGGCGGCCCGCCGTGCTCGATCTCGGCCGGGCCGCCCCGTCCGACCCCGTCGCCTGGGTCACCGAACACCGCGCACGCCTGCACGCGACCGTCGCACAGCACGGCGCCGTGCTGGTCCGCGGTCTGGGCCTGCGGGACGCTGAGACGGTCGGGCAGGTGGCCCGGAAGCTGCTGCACGAGGTGATGACCGAGCGGGAGGGCTTCGCGACCCGGAGGGTACTGGCGGACGGCGTCCACTCGTCCTCGGAGTGGCCCGCCGAGCAGCCGATGTGCATGCACCACGAGCTGAGCTACGCCCGTGAGGTGCCGGGCACCCTGATCTTCGCCTGTCTGACCGCGCCCTCCTCCGGCGGTGTGACGGCCGTGGCGGACTCCCAGGAGGTGCTGGACGCGCTGCCCGCCGGTCTTGTGGACCGGTTCGAGAACGAGGGGTGGCTCGTCGACCGCAACTACACCGGCCTCGCCGGGATCAGCCTCGCGGCGGCGTTCGGCACCGGGGACCGGGCGGCCGTGGACGCGTACTGCGGTGCCCGCGGCATCGAGACCCGCTGGGCCGGAGACGGCGGCCTGCACACGCGTCAGCGCTCCGCGGCCCTGCTGCGCCACCCGGTGTCGGGCCGCCGATCCTGGTTCAACCAGATCTCGTTTCTCAGCGAGTGGACGCTCGACGCGGCGGTCCGCGAGTACCTCAAGTTCGAGTTCGGCGACGACGGCCTGCCCTTCAACACCCGCTACGGCAGCGGCGCGGCCATCGACGAGGCCACCGTGCTCGCCATCAACGAGGTGTACGAGAAGCACACGCTCCGGGAGCCGTGGCGGGCCGGGGACCTCATGATCGTCGACAACCTGCGGATGGCCCACAGCCGGGAGCCGTACGAGGGGAGCCGTGAGGTCGCGGTCGTCCTCGGCGACCCCGTGGCGATCCCCGCGTTCCCCGGTCCGGCGGGGCCCTGACACCGGGCGCGCCTCCTGCCGCCACGGCGGCGCGCGTCCGTACCTCGCCGAGCACCCGGCAGTGCCCACCATTTCCTTGACGTTTGGAGTCAGCCTTGTCCCACGAGCCTCGCGTGCCGTCATTCGCCGTGATCACCGGTGAGCAGGTCGCCCAGGTGCTCACCGGCGGCGAGACACAGGTGGTGGACCTGATCGAGGAGGCCTACCGGCTGCACGGCCAGGACTCCACGGTCAACCCCCCGTCGTACTTCCTGCGGTTCCCGGACCGGCCCACGTCGCGGATCATCGCCCTGCCCGCCTCCCTGGGCGGCGAGCGGCCGACGGACGGCCTGAAGTGGATCTCCAGCTTCCCCGACAACGTCGCGTCCGGCGTCCCCCGTGCGTCGGCGGTCCTGATACTCAACGACCACGACACCGGCTACCCGTTCGCGTGTCTGGAGAGCTCGATCATCAGCGCCTCCAGGACCGCGGCCTCGGCGGTCCTCGCGGCCGGCCGGCTCAGCCCGGGCGAGCGGCCCCGCCGCATCGGCTTCATCGGCACCGGGCTCATCGCCCGCTACATCCACCACTACTTCGAGGCCACCGGCTGGACCTTCGACGAGGTAGCGGTCCACGATCTGTCCGACGATCACGCGCAGGCGTTCGCGCAGTACCTGACCGAGGGCCCGGGCGACGCGCGGACCGTCATCGGCGCCACCTCCGAGGAGGTCATCCGCGGCAGCGATCTGGTGGTCTTCGCCACCGTCGCCGCGACGCCGCACGTCCACGATCCCGCGTGGTTCACGCACAACCCCCTGGTGCTCAACGTGTCGCTGCGGGACGTGGCCCCGGAAGTGGTCCTCACGTCGGCGAACTTCGTCGATGACGTGGAGCACTGCCTGAAGGCCGACACCTCCGTCCACCTCACCGAACAGCGCACGGGAAACCGGGACTTCATCGACGGCACCCTGCACGACGTTCTCGATGGCCGGGTCGAGGCGCCGGCGGACCGGCCGGTGATCTTCTCCCCGTTCGGCCTGGGTGTCCTCGACATCGCTCTCGGCAGGCATGTCCACGACCGACTGCGGGAGGCGGGGCGGCTCGGAGTCGTGGACGGCTTCTTCCACGAGCTCGACCGCTACGGACGTACCGGCGGCTCGCCGGCCCACCGGCGAAAGGACTGACCCCGTGCCGGTTGTCTCGGCCCCCTACGAAATCAACGCGGATGACGTATTCGTGGATCTCGCCCCGGTCTTCGGGGTACCGCTCCACCTCAAGTGCGAGGGTTTCAACCTCGCGGGCTCCATCAAGCTCAAGGCCGCCCTCGAAATGGTGCGGGCGGCCGAGGAGGACGGTGTCCTCACCTCCGGGTCAGTGATCGTCGAGTCGTCCTCGGGCAACCTCGGCATCGCGCTGAGCATGATCGCGGCCCACCGGGGATACGGCTTCGTCTGCGTCACGGACTCCCGGTGCAACCGGGCGAGCCGCCGTCTCATGGAGTCGCTCGGCGCCGAGGTGCGCGTGGTCACGCACGAGGACGAGAGCCGCGGCCTGCTGGGCACGCGGCTCGACCTGGTGCACCGGATGTGCGAGGAGGACGCGCGGTACGTCTGGCTCAACCAGTACGCGAACCCGAACAACTGGCGGGTTCACTACCGCAGTACGGCGCCCGCCATAGCGGCCGAGTTCCCGGAGCTCGACGTCCTCTTCGTGGGCACGGGCACCGGCGGCACTCTGATGGGCTGCGCCCGCTACTTCCGTGAACGGAGCAGGCCCGTGACGGTCGTGGCCGTCGACAGCGTCGGGTCGGTGACCTTCGGCGGCCCCGCGCTGCCCCGGATGATTCCCGGCCTCGGCGCGGGGGTACGGCCTCCGCTGCTCGACGCGAGCCTCGTGGACGATGTGGTGATGGTGCCCGAGCGGGACACCATCGACAGCTGTCACGCCATGGCGCGGCAGGGCTTTCTGTTCGGCGGTTCGACGGGCACGGTGGTCAGCGGCGCGCTGCGCTGGCTGGCCGCACGCGAGGACGCGCCCCCGCTCACCGCCGTCGTGCTCGCCCCCGACCAGGGCGAGCGCTATCTCGACACCGTGTACGACCCCGCGTGGGTGGAGCGGCATTTCGGAGCGCCGCAGAGCTGGGGCGAACCGGTCGAGCACCCCGTACGGCCGCAGGAGCTGGCACGGGACTCCTGAACCCGCACAATCCTCCGTCACATCCGCCACCACCTCCCGGGCGCCACCCTCCACGCTTTGCATAAAAGTGCGTCGCTGCGTATAGTCATGCCATCGATCAGGAGGGTTACCGATGGTGGTACGAGCAGCAGTGGCAGGGGCGAGCGGATACGCCGGCGGGGAGCTGCTCCGTCTTCTGCTGGCGCACCCGGAGGTCGAGATCGGCGCCCTCACCGGGCACTCCAACGCCGGGCAGGCGCTCGGTTCGCTCCAGCCGCACCTGCGGCCCCTGGCCGGCCGGGTGCTGGAGCCCACCACCGCCGAGGTGCTCGCCGGGCACGACGTCGTCTTCCTCGCGCTTCCGCACGGGCAGTCCGCCGCCGTCGCCGAGCAGCTCGGGGACGAGGTCCTCGTCGTCGACATGGGGGCCGACTTCCGGCTCAAGGACGCGGGGGACTGGGAGACGTTCTACGGGTCCCCGCACGCCGGGACCTGGCCCTACGGGCTGCCCGAGCTGCCGGGCGGGCGGACCGCGCTCGCCGGGGTGAAGCGGATCGCCGTGCCGGGGTGCTACCCGACCGCCGTCTCGCTCGCGCTCTTCCCGGCGTACGAGGCCGGTATCGCCGAGCCCGAGGCCGTCGTCGTCGCCGCGTCCGGCACCTCCGGGGCGGGCAAGGCGGTCAAGCCGCATCTGCTCGGCTCCGAGGTGATGGGCAACATGACCCCGTACGGCGTCGGCGGCGGGCACCGCCACACGCCCGAGATGATCCAGAACCTCAGCGCCGCCGCCGGGCAGCCGGTCACCGTCTCCTTCACGCCCACCCTCGCCCCCATGCCCCGCGGCATCCTCGCCACGTGCAGCGCGAAGGCGAAGCCGGGGGTGAGCACGGAGAGCCTGCGCGCGGTCTACGGGAAGGCGTTCGCGGACGAGCCGTTCGTCGAGCTCCTGCCCGAGGGGCAGTGGCCCGCCACCGCGGCGGTGTACGGCTCCAACGCCGTACAGGTCCAGGTCGCGCACGACCCGGCCGCCGGGCGCATCGTGGTCGTCTGCGCCATCGACAACCTCGCCAAGGGCACCGCGGGCGGCGCCCTCCAGAGCATGAACATCGCCCTCGGACTCCCCGAGGACACAGGTCTTTCGACGATCGGAGTCGCACCGTGAGCGTCACGGCAGCACAAGGATTCTCGGCGGCGGGCATCGCCGCGGGGATCAAGGAGAGCGGGAACCCGGACCTGGCCCTCGTGGTCAACAACGGCCCGCGCCGCGCCGCCGCGGGCGTCTTCACCTCCAACCGTGTCAAGGCCGCCCCCGTCCTCTGGTCGGAGCAGGTCCTCAAGGGCGGCGAGGTCACCGCCGTCGTCCTCAACTCCGGCGGCGCCAACGCCTGTACGGGACCCAAGGGCTTCCAGGACACGCACGCCACCGCCGAGAAGGCCGCCGAGGTGCTGGACGGCCACAGCGCGGGCGAAATCGCCGTCGCCTCCACCGGGCTCATCGGCATCCTGCTCCCCATGGACAAGCTGCTCCCCGGCATCGAGCAGGCCGCAGCCGCCCTCAGCGAGCACGGCGGCGAGAAGGCCGCCATCGCCATCAAGACCACCGACACCGTCCACAAGACCGCCGTCGCGGGCGGCGAGGGCTGGACCGTCGGCGGCATGGCCAAGGGCGCCGGCATGCTCGCCCCGGGCCTCGCCACCATGCTCGTCGTCCTCACCACCGACGCCGATGTGCCCGCGGAGCAGTTGGACACCGCTCTGCGCGAGGCCACCCGGACCACCTTCGACCGGGTCGACTCCGACGGCTGCATGTCCACCAACGACACCGTGCTGCTCCTCGCCTCCGGCGCCAGCGGCATCGCCCCGGACCAGGACACGTTCGCCGAGGCCGTCCGGGCCGTCTGCGCCGACCTCGCCCGGCAGCTCATCGGCGACGCCGAGGGCGCCTCCAAGGACATCCGGATCGAGGTGATCAACGCGGCCACCGAGGACGACGCCGTCGAGGTCGGCCGGTCCATCGCCCGCAACAACCTCCTCAAGTGCGCCATCCACGGCGAGGACCCCAACTGGGGACGCGTCCTCTCCGCCATCGGCACCACGAAGGCCGCCTTCGAGCCGGACCGGCTCAACGTCGCCATCAACGACGTCTGGGTCTGCAAGAACGGGGGAGTGGGCGAGGACCGCGACCTCGTCGACATGCGCTACCGGGAGGTCAAGATCACCGCCGACCTCGCCGCGGGCACCGAGTCCGCCGTCATCTGGGCCAACGACCTCACCGCGGACTACGTCCACGAGAACAGCGCGTACAGCTCATGAGCGCCGCGCGGAAGCACACCGCACTCCCGAAGGCGCAGACCCTCATCGAGGCGCTGCCCTGGCTGACCCGGCACAACGGCAAGACCGTCGTCATCAAGTTCGGCGGCAACGCGATGATCGACGAGGAGCTGAAGGCCGCCTTCGCCCAGGACGTCGTCTTCCTGCGGCACGCCGGCCTCAAGCCCGTCGTCGTGCACGGCGGCGGCCCCCAGATCAGCGCCCAGCTCGACAAGCAGGGCCTGGTCAGCGAGTTCAAGGCCGGGCTGCGCGTCACCACCCCCGAGGCGATGGACGTCGTCCGGATGGTGCTCGCCGGACAGGTCCAGCGTGAGCTCGTCGGCCTCCTCAACCAGCACGGCCCCCTCGCCGTCGGCATGACCGGCGAGGACGCCCACACCATCACCGCCACCCGGCACCGGCCCACCATCGACGGCGAATCCGTCGACATCGGCCGGGTCGGCGAGATCACCGCCATCGACACCGGGGCCATCCAGGCGCTCCTGGACGACGGCCGCATCCCGGTCATCTCCTCCATCGCCCGCTCCGCCGACGACCACCACGTCTACAACGTCAACGCCGACACCGCGGCCGCCGCGCTCGCCGCCGCCCTGAACGCCGAGACGCTGATGGTCCTCACCGACGTCGAGGGGCTGTACGAGGACTGGCCCCACAGCGACGACGTCATCAGCCGGCTCACCGCGAGCGAGCTGGAGAAGCTGCTGCCCGAGCTGTCCAGCGGCATGGTCCCCAAGATGCAGGGCTGCCTGCACGCCGTACGCAACGGCGTCGAGACCGCCCGCGTCATCGACGGGCGCGTCCAGCACTCGATCCTGCTGGAGATCTTCACCGACGAGGGCATCGGCACCATGGTCGTGCCGGACGCCCCCGTCGACGTACACACGGGCAACGCCCACACGGGTCCTGCACTGGGGGAATCATGACAACCGGCACCGGCACCGGAACCACGACCGGACTCACCGCGCGGTGGCAGGGCGCGTTGATGGACAACTACGGCACCCCCCGCCTGCCGCTCGTCCGCGGCGAGGGCGCCCACGTCTGGGACGAGAACGGCACCCGCTACCTCGACTTCGTCGGCGGCATCGCGGTCAACGGCCTCGGTCACGCCCACCCCGCCGTCGTCGAGGCCGTCTCCACCCAGATCGCCTCCCTCGGCCATGTGTCGAACCTGTTCATCGCCGAGCCGCCGGTCGCCCTCGCGGAGCGGCTGCTCCAGCTCTTCGGCCGCCAGGGCCGGGTCTTCTTCTCCAACTCGGGCGCGGAGGCCAACGAGGCCGCCTTCAAGATCGGGCGGCTCACCGGACGCCCCCACATGGTCGCGACCGACGGCGGCTTCCACGGCCGGACGATGGGCGCGCTCGCACTGACCGGCCAGCCGGCGAAGCAGGATCCGTTCCGGCCGCTCCCCGGTGATGTCACCCATGTCCCGTACGGGGACGTGGACGCGCTGCGCGCGGCCGTCACCACCGACACCGCGCTGGTCATCATCGAACCCGTCCAGGGCGAGAACGGCGTCGTCGTCCCGCCCAAGGGCTACCTGGAGGCCGCCCGGGAGATCACCCGGGCGACCGGGACGCTGCTCGTCCTCGACGAGGTGCAGACCGGCATCGGGCGCTGCGGCCAGTGGTTCGAGCACCAGGCCCACCAGAGCGTCGAGCCGGACATCGTCACGCTCGCCAAGGCGCTCGGCGGCGGTCTGCCGATCGGCGCGACGGTCGCCTTCGGCCCGGCGGCCGACCTGCTGAAGCCGGGGCACCACGGCACGACGTTCGGCGGCAACCCGGTCGCCTGCGCCGCCGGGCTCGCCGTCCTGGACACCCTCGCGGCCGACGGCACGCTCGACAACGTCAAGCGGCTCGGCGAGAAGATCCGCGACGGTGTGGAGGCGCTGGGACACCCGCTGGTATCCCATGTCCGCGGCAGTGGCCTGCTGCTGGGTATCGTGCTCACCGGACCCCTCGCACCGCAGGTGCAGCAGGCGGCCCAGGGAGCCGGCCTCCTGGTGAACGTGCCCGCCCCCGATGTCGTGCGGCTCATGCCGCCGCTGATCATCGGTGACGCGGAGGTGGACGCGTTCCTGGAGATCCTGCCGAGCGCTCTCGACGCGGCATACGGGGACGGACGATCCGGAGCATGACCCTCCGGAGAATGAGGCGACGACGATGACCGAGGCGCAGGAATCCGAGCACGGCGGGCCGTCCGTGCCGCAGACCCGCACCGCCCGCCACCGCCGGATCGTGGACATCCTGAACCGGCAGCCGGTCCGCTCGCAGAGTCAGCTGGCCAAGCTCCTCGCCGACGACGGGCTGAGCGTCACCCAGGCGACGCTCTCGCGCGACCTGGACGAGCTGGGCGCGGTGAAGATCCGCAACACCGGCGGCGAGCTGATCTACGCGGTGCCCAGCGAGGGCGGATTCCGCACCCCGCAGGCCCCGCTGGGCGGCTCGGCCAAGGAGGAGCGGATGCGCCGGCTCTCGGCCGAACTGCTCATCTCGGCCGAGGCCTCGGCCAACCTGGTGGTGCTCCGTACGCCACCGGGAGCGGCCCAGTTCCTCGCCTCGGCCATCGACCAGGCCGAACTGCACGACATCCTCGGCACGATCGCGGGCGACGACACGCTGATGCTCATCAGCCGCGACCCGAACGGCGGTCAGGCGCTCGCCGACCATCTGCTGAGGCTCGCTCAGAACGACCGCTGAGCTCTTTCACTAGTAGCGCGTGATCGCGGTCGGGCCCGAGGTGGTCCCGACCGCGATGTGCGGCCGCCGTTCCGGGTCCGCCCACGCCAGGATCTCCGCCATGGCGTCGGCGGGCACGGACACACAGCCCGCCGTCGCCCCGCGCCCGTTCACATGCAGAAAGATCCCCGCGCCCCGGCCCAGCACCGGTTGCTCGTAGTTGAAGCCGATCACCAGCGCCCGCGCGTACTGCGTGCCGTAGGAGACCAGGTGCTCGGCCTCCGCCGCCCGGCAGTGCGAGGGCCGCGGTTCCACCCAGCGGTTGTACGCGACCGAGTCGTTGTCCTGGCACCACCAGGAGTCCTCGTTCACCTTCCGGTACGGATACGTCGTCCCCGCCGGGGCGTCCTCGATGCCGAAGGCGTACGGCAGGTCGTACAGCCCGGTCGGTGTGGTGCTGGTGCCCTGCTCCCGGGTCGCCCCCTCGGCCAGGCCGTTCGCCCCGAACCGCGCGGGCGCGGATCCGGCCTCCGCCCACCGGCCCCCGCGCCGCTCCCACCAGGTGACCGTTCCGGTGGTCGAGCCGGTGTCGGGGGCCTCGGCCGTGATCAGCTGCGAACCACCGCCCGTGTCCGCCAGCCGGTCCGGCAGGGGCGGTACGTCGGAGGCGTCGGCGGGCGCGGCCCCGAGGGAGCCGGCCAGGGCGAGGAGTACGGCGGCGGTCACCAGTGATCTGCGCATGCTCCGGACCGTACGGCGGCCACGGGCGACGCCCCACCGGACCTGCTCCGTACGGCCCAGCGGACCGCCCCCGACGCACGGCCGGTACGGACCAGGCGGCGTACCCGGGCGGGACGTCACCGGTACCCGGGGTCCGGGCGCCTCTGGCGCACCGCCGCCGGCAGCGGCCGATGCGAGGTCCTTCCCGACCGGAAGCGCCGATATTTTCCCGCCAGACGGTCAAGAGCACCGCTCTGACCTGCCGCTTTGACAAACAATACGGAGGACCGCATAGTTATACCCATCAGTGATTGCACCGTAAGGAGAAACCCGTGACCGAGCGCGTCGTACTCGCCTACTCGGGCGGCCTGGACACCTCCGTCGCCATCGGCTGGATCGCCGAGGAGACGGGCGCCGAGGTCATCGCCGTTGCCGTGGACGTCGGCCAGGGCGGCGAGGACCTGGACGTCATCCGCAAGCGCGCGCTCGCCTGCGGTGCCGTCGAAGCCGAGGTCGCGGACGCCAAGGACGAGTTCGCCGAGGAGTACTGCCTCCCCGCGATCAAGGCCAACGCCCTCTACATGGACCGCTACCCGCTGGTCTCGGCCCTCTCCCGGCCGACCATCGTCAAGCACCTCGTCGCCGCCGCCCGCAAGCACGACGCCGGGATCGTCGCCCACGGCTGCACCGGCAAGGGCAACGACCAGGTCCGGTTCGAGGCCGGGATCTCCGCGCTCGGCCCCGACCTCAAGTGCATCGCCCCGGTCCGGGACTACGCGATGACCCGGGACAAGGCGATCGCCTTCTGCGAGGAGAAGAACCTCCCGATCGCGACCACCAAGAAGTCCCCGTACTCCATCGACCAGAACGTCTTCGGACGGGCCGTCGAGACGGGCTTCCTGGAGGACATCTGGAACGCGCCGATCGAGGACATCTACGAGTACACCTCCAACCCCGCCTCCCAGCGCGAGGCCGACGAGGTCGTCATCTCCTTCAAGGAGGGCGTGCCCGTAGCCATCGACGGCCGTCCCGTCACCGTCCTCCAGGCGATCCAGCAGCTCAACGAACGGGCGGGCGCCCAGGGCATCGGCCGGATCGACATGGTCGAGGACCGGCTCGTGGGCATCAAGTCCCGTGAGGTCTACGAGGCGCCCGGCGCGATCGCGCTGATCACCGCCCACCAGGAGCTGGAGAACGTCACCGTCGAGCGCGAGCTGGCCCGCTACAAGCGGCAGGTCGAGCAGCGGTGGGGCGAGATGGTCTACGACGGCCTGTGGTTCTCCCCGCTGAAGCGGGCCCTGGACGGCTTCATCAACGAGGCCAACCAGCACGTCACCGGTGACATCCGGATGACCCTGCACGGCGGCCGGGCCGTCGTCACCGGCCGGAAGTCCGAGGAGTCGCTGTACGACTTCAACCTCGCCACCTACGACTCGGGCGACACCTTCGACCAGTCCAAGGCGCAGGGCTTCATCGAGATCTTCGGCCTCTCCTCGAAGATCGCGGCGAAGCGGGATCTGCAGGCATAGCCCGACGCGAACCCCGCCCGCCCGCCTCTCGTTGTACAGCCGCCTCCCCGTCGTCACGTGGCAGGGAGGCGGCCGCATATCCGCACCCTGCCTTCGCTTATGTCTTTGCCTGGGCCTTCGTATCTGAGGAGCACGCAGTGAGCAGCAACAACGGTGACGTCCGGCTCTGGGGCGCGCGTTTCGCCGACGGGCCGGCCGAGGCGCTGGCCAAGCTGTCCGCCTCCGTCCACTTCGACTGGCGGCTCGCCCCGTACGACATCGCCGGCTCCCGCGCCCACGCCCGCGTCCTGAACAAAGCGGGCCTGCTCACCGAGGACGAGCTGACCCGGATGCTCGCCGGGCTGGACCAGCTCGAAGCCGATGTCGCCGACGGCTCCTTCACCGGCACCATCGCCGACGAAGACGTCCACACCGCCCTGGAGCGCGGACTCCTGGAGCGCCTCGGCCCCGACCTCGGCGGCAAGCTCCGGGCCGGCCGGTCCCGGAACGACCAGATCGCCACGCTCTTCCGGATGTACCTGCGCGACCACGCCCGGACCATCGGCGGCCTCATCGCCGACCTCCAGAGTGCGCTGGTCGGTCTCGCCGAGGCCAACGCGGACGTCGCCATGCCGGGCCGGACCCACCTCCAGCACGCCCAGCCCGTCCTCTTCGCCCACCATGTGCTCGCCCACGTCCAGTCCCTGTCCCGGGACGCCGAACGGCTGCGCCAGTGGGACGAGCGCACCGCCGTCTCCCCGTACGGCTCCGGGGCGCTCGCCGGATCCTCGCTCGGGCTCGACCCGCAGGCGGTCGCCGCCGACCTCGGCTTCGAGCACGGTTCGGTCGCCAACTCCATCGACGGCACCGCCTCGCGGGACTTCGTCGCCGAGTTCGCCTTCATCACCGCGATGATCGGCGTCAACCTCTCCCGGATCGCGGAGGAGGTCATCATCTGGAACACGAAGGAGTTCTCCTTCGTCACCCTCCACGACGCCTTCTCCACCGGCTCCTCGATCATGCCGCAGAAGAAGAACCCGGACATCGCGGAGCTGGCCCGGGGCAAGTCCGGCCGGCTCATCGGCAATCTGACCGGCCTCCTCGCCACGCTCAAGGCGCTCCCGCTGGCCTACAACCGGGACCTCCAGGAGGACAAGGAGCCCGTCTTCGACTCCTGCGACCAGCTGGAAGTCCTGCTGCCCGCCTTCACCGGCATGATGGCCACCCTCACCGTCAACCGCGAGCGCATGGAGGAGCTGGCCCCGGCGGGCTTCTCGCTCGCCACCGACATCGCGGAGTGGCTGGTCAAGCAGGGCGTCCCCTTCCGGGTGGCGCACGAGGTGGCCGGCGCCTGCGTCAAGGAGTGCGAGCGGCACGGCATCGAACTGGACCAGCTCACCGACGAGCAGTTCGCCACGATCTCCGAGCACCTCACCCCCGAGGTCCGCACGGTCCTCAACGTGCGGGGCGCCCTCGCCTCCCGCGACGGCCGGGGCGGCACCGCCCCGGCCGCCGTCGCCGTGCAGCTCGCCGAGGTGAAGGAGGACCTGGCCGCCCAGCACGCGTGGGCGACCGCCCGCCAGTAAGGGGAGCGGGGCCCGGTCGGCGCAGGTGATGGCGGTGTCGCAAGAGGTCCACGAAGGGTGTCGCGAGCTACGTTCACCGGGGTAGGAGTAACCGAAACCCGACCCCGAGGAGCCCGCGATGCCCTTCGCCGCCCTGGCCGCCGCGACGACCCCGACCGCCCACATCGGACTCGGCCTGGCCGCCGTCGGGAGGCCCGGCTACATCAACCTCCACCGGGACCGCGACCTGCCCGCCGACCGCGACCCCGACGCCCTGCGCGCCCGCACCCACGAACTCCTGGACGCCGCCTACGCGCAGGGGGTGCGGTACGTCGACACCGCCCGCTCCTACGGCCGTGCCGAGGAGTTCCTCGCCGAGTGGCTGGACGCGCGGCCCTCGTTCACCGACCTCGTCGTCGGCTCCAAATGGGGCTACACCTACACCGCCGACTGGAGCGTCGAGGCCGAGGAGCACGAGGTCAAGGACCACAGCCTCGCCACCTTCGAGCGCCAGTACGCCGAGACCCGCGATCTCCTCGGCGACCGGCTCAGCCTCTACCAGGTCCACTCCGTCACCCCGGACAGCCCGGCGCTCACGGACAAGGAACTGCTGGACCGGCTCGCCGCCCTGGCCTCCGACGGCGTCACCGTCGGCCTCTCCACCAGCGGGCCCGCCCAGGCCGACGCGATCCGGGCGGCCCTCGCCGTCACGGTCGACGGCGAACCCCTCTTCCGTACGGTCCAGGCCACCTACAACGCCCTGGAGACCTCGGCCGCCCCCGCGCTCGCCGAGGCCCACGACGCCGGGCTCACCGTCATCGTCAAGGAGGGCATGGCCAACGGGCGGCTCGCCGGGGACGAGGCCCCGGCCGTGTTCCAGGAGATCGCCGCCGACGCGGGCGTGGGCGGCGACGCGGTCGCCCTCGCGCTCGTCCTGCACCAGCCCTGGGCGGGTGTCGTGCTCTCCGGCGCCGCCACGGTCGGCCAGCTCTCCGGCAATCTGCACGCCGCCGTCGTCGACCTGGACGACGAGCAGCGGGCGAGTCTCGACGCCCTGGTCGAGGAGCCGGAGGCGTACTGGCGGCACCGCGCCGGGCTGCCCTGGCACTGACCCCGGACCGGCCGGGCGGCCTGCCCCGCCACCCCGCCGACCCGGCCGGGCGGCCTCAGGAACCGGTCAGGATCACGAGTTCCCGGGTCGCCCGGGTCATCGCCACGTACCGGTCCACCGCGCCCCGGACGCCATCGCCGAACGTCTCCGGGTCGACCAGCACGACCAGGTCGAACTCCAGCCCCTTCGACAGCTCCGGCGTCAGCGACCGCACCCGGGCCGTCGCCCGGAAGCCCGGCGCGCCGATGACACAGGCGGTTCCGTCCTCGTGCGCGGCGAGCCAGTCGCCGACGACCGTGTCCAGGTCCTCGGCGCGGCCGTGGGAGACCGGGAGACCGCTGCTGCGGACGGAGACCGGCACATTGGCGTCCGGGAGGGCGGCCCGGATCACCGGCGCCGCCTCCGCCATGATCTCCTCCGGCGTGCGGTAGTTGACGGTCAGCGAGGTCAGGGTGATCCGGTCGAGACCGACCCGCTCAAGACGCTCCTGCCAGGTCTCGGGGAAGCCGTGGCGGGCCTGTGCCCGGTCCCCGACGACGGTGAAGCTGCGGGACGGGCAGCGCCGGATCAGCATCTGCCACTGGGCGTCGGTCAGTTCCTGGGCCTCGTCCACGACGATGTGCGCGAACGGCCCGGCCGGCACATCCGGTTCCACCCCGCTCGGCCGGCCGGCGGTGGCCAGGGACTCCCGCAGGTCCTCCCCGCGCAGCATCACCAGCGCCCCCTCGCCGTCCGCGTCCGCGTCGGCCAGCGTCTCGTCGGCGAGCAGACTGTCGACGACCCGGTCCATCTGCTCCCGCTCGGCGGCGGCCGCCGCCTCCTGGCGGCGCCGGCGCCGGGACGCCTCCGGATCGCCGAGCCGCTGCCGTGCCGCGTCCAGGATCGGCAGGTCGGACTCCGTCCAGGCCCGCGTGTCCGCCCGCCGCAGCCGCCGGACCTCATCGGCGGTCAGCCAGGGGGCGCACTTACGCAGATAGGCGGGTACGGACCAGAGGTCGCCGACCAGGTCGGCCGCCTCGACCAGCGGCCAGGCGCGGTCGAAGAGGGCGAACAGCTCCCGGTTCTGCCGCAGTGAGGCGCGCACGTGCTCCGCCGGGGCGTCGCCGTCGTGCTTGTCCACCAGGATCGTGAGCAGCTCCTCCCAGACCTGGTCGCGCGCCTCGTTGTGCGGGGTGCCCGGATCCGGCGCCCCGAACGCCGAGGCCCAGTCGGCGGCGCTCAGCCAGATGTCCGACCAGTGCGTCTCCACCCGTACGCCCTCGGCGGGCGGCTCCTCGTAGAACCGGACGGCCGGCTCGACCGCCTTCACCAGATCCGCCGACGCCTTCAGCCGTGCCACTTCAGGATCGGTCTCGGGCACCGCCGCCGCCCCCTCGGCGACCAGGTCCCGCAGGGTGCACGTCCGGACCCCTTCCTCACCGAGGCTCGGCAGGACATCGGCGACGTACCCGAGGTAGGGCTCGTTGGGCCCGACGAACAGCACCCCGCCGCGACGGGGGCCGAGGCGCGGGTCGGCGTACAGCAGATAGGCGGCGCGGTGCAGGGCGACGACGGTCTTCCCCGTGCCGGGCCCGCCGTCGACGACGAGCGCGCCCCGGGAACCCGCACGGATGACGGCGTCCTGGTCGGCCTGGATGGTGCCCAGCACATCGCGCATCCGGGCCGACCGGGTGGAGCCCAGAGTGGCGATGAACGCGGACCGGTCGTCCAGCGCGGCATGCCCGGCCAGCCCCTCCGGGGCGAACACCTCGTCCCAGTAGTCGCCGACCCGGCCGCCGGCCCACCGGTAGCGGCGGCGGCTCACCAGGCCCATCGGGTCGCCGTGGGTGGCCCCGAAGAACGGCTCTGCGGCCGGTGAGCGCCAGTCGACCAGCAGCCGGCGGCCCGTGCTGTCGGTGAGGCCGAGCCGTCCCACGTACAGCGGACCGGAGCCGTCGGCGGGGACCATGCGCCCGAGACACAGGTCGAGACCGAACCGGCGCAGGGTGCGCAGCCGGGCGGTCAGCCGGTGGATCTCCACGTCCCGGTCCATCGCCGCCCGGCTCGCCCCGCCGGGCGCGCGGCGCTCGGCCGCGAGCCGTTCGGTCAGCTCGGCGATCGACCGGTCCAAGCAGTGGGCGATGGCCGCGAAGTGCTGCTCGTCCTCGGCGATCAGCGCCGGGTCGGCCTTCGGGGAGAGCCGGTCGGGGAGGTCGAACGCGCTGGTGGTCAGGGATGTCACGTCGTCAGTTCCGATCTGCGGTGCTTACGGGGGCGGCGTCCCGTCCCGGCTACGGCGGACGATTCTGTGGCATATGGGGGCCTTGCCGCAAGGCCCCCCATGCGCTATAAGTTGAGAGTGGCCAGGAGAGGTTCTTCCTCCGGCCACTTTTTTGTTTCCCGGCCCCGCCCCGCCGCGCCCTGTCTGCCCCCGCTGTGAGCCCGCACGCCCTCTGGTGAGACGTGAATGTCTCACATGGGTTATGGTCGTCTCATGACACTCGACCGTGAGCAGGTGCTGCGCAGCGCCGCCGCTCTGCTGACCCGTAAATCGACCGCCACCATGGACGAGGTCGCCAAGGCGGCGGGCATCGGGCGGGCCACCCTCCACCGCCACTTCGCCGGGCGCGACGCCCTGGTGAAGGCGCTGGAGAACCTCGGCCTCCAGGAGTTCGAGGCGGCCCTGGATGCCGCCCGGCTCCACGAGGGCACCTCGGAGGAGGGGCTGCGCCGTCTCATCGCGGCCGTCGAGCCCAGCGCCGGGCTGATGTCCTTCCTCGTCAACGAGAACCAGCTCTTCGAGGGCGACGAGGTCAACGAGGGCTGGAACCGGGCCGACGCCCGGGTCTCCGCCTTCTTCCGCCGGGGCCAGGAACGCGGCGAGTTCCGTATCGACCTCACCCCCGCCTGGCTGACCGAGGCCCTCTACGGGCTCGTCGGCACCGGAGCCTGGTCCATCCAGGCGGGCCGGGTCGCCGCACAGGATTTCCAGTACATGATCGTCGAGCTGCTGCTCGGCGGAGCACGCCGGAGCGTGGAGCAATGATCAGCACCGAGAAGAACCCGGACACCACGGACGAGGCACGCCGTCCAGGGCGGTGGATCGCGCTCGCGGTCCTCGTCCTCGCCGTGCTGCTGGTGGCCGTGGACGCCACCGTCCTCGGTCTCGCCACCCCGTTCCTCAGCGAGGACCTGAAGCCCACCGGCACCCAGCTCCTCTGGATCGGTGACGTCTACTCCTTCGTCATCGCCGGCCTGCTCGTCTCGATGGGCAGCCTCGGCGACCGCATCGGCCGCAAGAAGCTGCTGCTGGTCGGTGCCGTGGCGTTCGGTGCGGTCTCCGTGCTCAACGCGTACGCGACCACGCCCGAGATGATGATCGTGGCCCGGGCGCTCCTCGGTGTCGCGGGCGCGACCCTGATGCCGTCCACGCTCGCCCTCATCCGCAACCTCTTCCACGACCCGCGCGAGCGCAGCCTCGCCATCGGGATCTGGGGCGCCATGGCATCGGCGGGCGCGGCAGTCGGCCCGGTCGTCGGCGGATTCCTGCTCGAACACTTCTGGTGGGGCTCGGTCTTCCTCATCAACCTGCCCGTGATGGCCGTCCTCGTGGTCGTCGGCATCAAGCTGATCCCCGAGTCCAAGAACCCGGCGCCCGGCCCGTGGGACATGCTCAGCGTCGGGCTCTCCCTGGTCGGCATGATCGGTGTCGTGTACGCCATCAAGGAGACGGCCTCGCACGGACTCGGCTGGGACTCGGCGGTGGCCGCCGTCGTCGGCGTCGCCGCGCTGACCTGGTTCGTCCGCAGGCAACTGCGGCTGCCCGCGCCCCTGCTGGACATGCGGCTCTTCCACCACCGGGGCTTCTCCGGTGCGGTCCTCGCCGACCTGCTGACCATCCTCGGCCTCTCGGGCCTGGTCTTCTTCCTCTCGCAGTTCCTCCAACTGGTGCAGGGCCGCGGGCCGCTGGAGGCCGGGCTCGCCGAACTGCCCGCCGCGATCGGCGCGGTGACCGCCGGTCTGCTGGCCGGATTCGCCGCCCGCCGCTTCTCGGTCCGCTCCGTCGTCTCGGGCGGCCTGGCGGCGGTCGGTCTCGCCCTGGGCAGTGTGACCCTGCTCGACCAGCACACCGACTATCCGCTGCTCGGCGCCATGCTGCTGGTCGTCGGCGTCGGCGCGGGCTTCTCGTTCACCGTCACCGCCGACGTGATCCTCTCCAGCGTCCCGAAGGAGCAGGCGGGCTCCGCGTCCGCCGTCTCCGAGACCGCGTACGAACTGGGCGCGGCTCTCGGCATCGCTCTCCTCGGCTCCATCGTCACCGGCGTCTACCGGGGCTTCCCGACCCCGGCCGGCATCCCCGCCGACGTCGAGGCGGCCGCCCACGAGTCCCTGGGCGGAGCGGTCGAGTCGGCCGCGGCGCTGCCCGCGGCCCAGGCGGGCCCGCTGGTCTCGGCGGCCCAGGAGGCGTTCGTCGACGGGCTGCGGTCGGCCGCGGGCGTCGGCGCGGCGGTCCTGCTGGCGGCGGCGGTCGCCGCCTGGTTCCTGCTGCGGGGCCAGAAGCTGGAGGACGGCGTCGAGCACCCGTAGGCGTACGACGAAGGCCGTACGACGAAGGGCCCGCCGCGAACCGGCTGCGGGCCCTTCCCGGGTCCACGCGGCCTACGGAATCAGGCCGCCTTCGCCTTCGTCGCGTACATGTCCACGTACTCCTGGCCGGACAGCCGCATCACCTCGGCCATCACCGAGTCGGTCACCGCCCGCAGCACATAGCGGTCGCGGTCCATGCCCTCGTACCGCGAGAACTCCATCGGCTCACCGAAGCGCACCGTGACCTTGCCCGGCCGGGGCAGGCCCGCGCCGCCCGGCTGGAGCTTGTCCGTCCCGATCATCGCGAACGGGATCACCGGCGCGCCCGTCATCAGCGTCAGCCGCGCGATGCCCGTACGGCCCCGGTAGAGCCGGCCGTCGGGGGAGCGGGTGCCCTCGGGGTAGATCGCGAAGGCCTGCCCCTCCTCCAGCACCCGGCGGCCCGTCATCAGCGCCGCGACGCCGCCCCGGCCGCCGTCCCGGTCCACCGGGATCATGCCGCAGCCGGTGAAGAACCAGGCCATCAGCCGGCCCTTGAGCCCCTTGCCCGTGACGTACTCGTCCTTGCCGATGTAGAACACCGGCCGGTCGACGCAGATCGGCATGACCATCGAGTCGATGAACGTCAGGTGGTTGCCCGCGAGGATCACCGGACCGGTCCCGGGAATGTTCTCGGCGCCCTCCACCTGGGGGCGGAACATCAGGCGCAGAATCGGTCCGAGCACTGCCTTGATGACCGTGAGACGGGACAACGGTTCCTCCGGTGTCGTGGCCGGGCCGGCCGCGAGGGAACGGGTCCCCCGGGCGGTGGCCGGTGCCGACGGATGATGGTCGGTGCAGGTGAGGACGATACTCGCGGGTATGCGCTGATCGCACATCGGGTTCACGGAGCGGATACGCGGTGTTGACATGTGTTTCCGCCACGTTGGCCGAAGGTCCGTCCTCGGTTACGTCTCCCAGCCTACGATCGGGCCTCGCTCGACCGGTCCCGGACATCACCAAGCGAGGAGCATTCATGACGGAGCGTGCGCGGAAGACCCCCGGCCGACGGACCCTGCTGGGCGCCGCGGTCCTCGGCACCGCGGCCCTCGGCCTGCCCGCCGCCGCCCAGGCCGCCGAGCGGGGCCGCGGCCACGGAGGGGGCGGCCACGGGTCGCTGCGCGATCTGCCCGTGCCGACGGTGATCGGCCACCGCGGGGCCAGCGGCTACCGCCCCGAGCACACCCTCGGCTCCTACCAGCTGGCCCTCGACCTGGGCGCGCACATCGTCGAGCAGGACCTCGTGCCGACCAAGGACGGCCATCTCGTCTGCCGTCACGAGAACGACATCACCGGCACCACCGACGTCGCCGACCACCCCGAGTTCGCCGACCGCAAGGCCACCAAGAGCATGGACGGCGTCTCCTACACCGGCTGGTTCACCGAGGACTTCACCCTCGCCGAGCTCAAGACCCTGCGGGCCACGGAACGCATCCCGGGCAACCGCCCCGACAACACCCTCTACAACGGCCGGTGGACGATTCCCACCTTCGAGGAGGTCCTGCGCTGGGCCGACAAGGAGGGCCGCAAGCGCGGTGCGCCCGTCTGGCTGTACGTCGAGACCAAGCACCCCACCTACTTCCGCAAGCTCGGCCTCGGCCCGGAGGAGCCGCTCGCCCGGCTGCTGCGCCGGTACGGCCGTGACGGCAAGAACTCCGCGCTCATCCTTCAGTCCTTCGAGCCGACCTCGGTCCAGCGCCTCGCGCGCCTCGTCGACACTCCGCGCATCGTGTTGCTGTCCGGCCCGAAGTCGCGACCCTGGGACTTCGTCGAGTCGGGCGACCCGCGCACGGTCGCCGATCTGGTGAAGCCCGCCGGGCTGAAGTGGCTGGCCTCCTTCGCCCAGGGCATCGGCCCCACCCTCGACCTGATCATCCCCAAGGACGCCTCGGGGCGGCTCACCACCCCGACGACGCTGGTGCGGGACGCGCATGCCAAGGGCCTGCTCCTGCACCCGTACACGTTGCGCAACGAGAACAGCTTCCTGCCCGCCGACTTCCGGCGCGGCACCGACCCCAACGCCTACGGGGACGTGTTCGGCGCCTGCGCGGCCTACTTCGCCACCGGCATCGACGGCATCTTCGCCGACCACCCGGACACGGCCCTGCTCGCCGCCGCGGACCACGCGGGACGCTGACCGGGGGCGGGGCGGCGCGCCTCCCGTGCGCGAGGCGCGCCGTCAGCCGTACGCCCGCGCATGCCCCGGTCGGGTGGTGCGGCGCAACCGGAGCAACCGGCCGCCCCCACCGGCACGTCCGCCGGGGCATGACGCTTCTCGACCATGACCGCGGTCCTTCCTCCTCCACCGCTCTCGTCGGCGCCCTGCAACCCCTGGTGCGCGCGGAGGCGAGGGCCGAGGCCCCGGCGGCCGGGGTCGATCCCGCCGATCTCGAACAGAGCGTCTGGGTGCGGCTCCTGGAGCGCCCGGCCGCCGCCGGACCGCCCGCCGATGCCGCCCGCTGGGTCCGCGACACCGTACGGGCGGAGGCCCGCCGAGCCCGCCGCACGGCCCGGCGGGAACGCCCGTACGCCGGCACGGAACCCGCCGCCGGGCCCGCCGGTTGCCCGGAACGCGCCGCGCTCGGAGCCGCCGAACGCCGGGCGCTGCGCTCCGCGATGGCCAGACTGCCCGGACGCTGCCCCCGGCTGCTGGAGGCGTTACTCGACCCCGGCGACCCGACCTACCGGGAAATCGCAGGGGAGTTGGGTATGTCACAGGGGAGTTTGGGCCCGATCCGTTCCCGTTGCCTTGGATGTCTGCGCAGAATGCTGGCTGCGGAGGTTGTCGCCCCATCCGTGCGGGGATAGGGAGCGGTAGGCAACCGGCGGACAGGTGAGCGGGAGGCGTGCACACATGGGCATGAGCGTGACCATCTCGGCGGCGACGGCACAGGACGTCGAGCAGATCTTCAGACTTCAGTACCTCTGCTTCCAGCGCGAGGCCGAGCTGTACGACAACTACCGGATCGACCCGCTCGTCCAGAGCCTCGACTCACTGCGCGCGGAAGTCGCCGACGACCTGGTGTTCGTGGCCCGGCTCGGGGACGAAGTCGTCGGCGCGGTCCGGGGATTCACCGATCCCGACGGCACGGGCCTGATCGGGAAGCTCTGCGTCCACCCCCGGCTCCAGGGCCACGGCCTCGGCGCCCGGCTGCTGCTGGCCGCCGAGTCGGCCCTGACCACCGAGCGGTCGGCGACCCGCTTCCGGCTGCACAGCGGCCACCGCAGCGAGAGCAATCTGCGGCTCTACCGGAAGGCCGGATACGCCCAGGTCGGGGCCGTCACCGGAGCCGACGGCGTACGGATGGTCCTGCTGGAGAAGGACGCCGCCGAGCGGGACTTCGTGGCCAGCGCCTGAGGGGCGCCGCGCGAGGCCGGGCGGATCGGGCCGGGCGGAGCCGCAGGCCTCAGACCGCCACCGTCTTCGCGCGGCGCAGCCAGATCATCCCGGTGACCGGCAGGATCACCGGGATGAAGAGGTAACCCATCCCGAAGTCCGACCACACCGTCGCGTCCGGGAACGCGGCCGGCTCGGCCAGCGTCCACGCGCCGACGACCAGCACGCCCAGCAGCTCCGCCGCGCAGCACACCAGCGCCGCCCTGCGGGCCCTCTCCCCGCCGCGCACCAGCGAGTACGTGATGAAGCCGTACACCACGGCCGCCACGGCCGAGAGCACGTACGCCAGCGGCGCCCGGTCGAAGTCCATGATCATCTGGACGATCGAGCGTGAGGCCGCCGCGACCGTGAACACCCCGTAGAACCAGACCAGGACCCGGCCGGGCCCGGTGCCCAGCTCGAACGCCGGCTTCGGGGGCGCGGTCGCCTCGGGGCGGTCGGTGTCGCTCACGTCAGTTTCCCCAGATGTCATAGAGCCGGACCTCCAGAACCGCCAGCACCACCGCGCCCGCCGCTACCGTGACCGAGCCCCAGCGGGTCCGCTCGGTCAACGACAGGAATCCGGCCGCGGGCACGGCGGCGAACGAACCGATCAGATAGGCGATGAACACCGCCATCCCCTGCTCCGGCCGCTCCCCGCGCGCCAGCTGCACGACGCCGACCACCAACTGGGCCAGCGCCAGCACGGAGACGACCGCCATCCCGATGAAATGCCAGTCCTTCGTCGGCTGGTCCCGGTAGGCGGCATGTCCGCACCAGGCGGCGAGGGCGAGCGCGGTCACGGCGACCGCGACCGTCAGGGCGTCAAGCATGAGTCGAGGGTATTACGGACGGAACGCCCGCCCGCGTGCGGCCCCGGCCCCCGCACGGGCGGCTGCCGCCCCGGCCGCGCAGGGGTGGCCTTGAACACAACCGGCGGGCGAGGTTCCGCTCCCCGACGGGGCGGGCGCCACCGTACGTACCCGCGAGTTCCGCCCGTTTCCGCAGGTCAAGGGCGCGTGAGAGGAGATGGACGGTGAAAGCGGAAGGTGGACGTCCGGCCATCCAGCACTGTCCGCTATGCGGACAGTCGGGATCATCGCGACCTCACGTCTGTTTTACTTGGCCCATGACCACGACGAGCAGCCGCACCCTTGCGACCGAGGCGATCAGCACGCCCGGTGCTCGTTGTATGTGTCGAATGCGCGCCTTCTGAGGGCCCCCGCCTGAGCCTCGCGCCCCGAAGCGAGACCGAGCCTGTGCCGTTCGCAGTCCCTGGAACGAGCCTGCCCGCGCATGTGCCGCCCCCGGCCGATCGCCGCCCGAGCCATGCCGAGACATCACCCGGCCCACCAGCCCGAACAGTCTCCTCGACGAATGCCCCGTGCCCGGCGGACACCGCGCCGCGCACTCGACAGTGACGGAAACCCCCTGTGATCACCACGACGGGCCTCACGAAGGTCTACCAGTCGCGCGACCGCGAGGTCACCGCACTCGACGGCGTCGACCTGCACGTCCGCGAAGGCGAGGTGTACGGCGTCATCGGACAGAGCGGCGCCGGCAAGTCCTCCCTCATCCGCTGCGTCAACCTCCTGGAACGCCCCACCTCCGGCACCGTCACGGTCGCCGGCCAGGACCTCACCGCCCTCGCCGGCCGCGGCCGGCGAGCGAGCGCCGAGCTGCGCCGGGCGCGCACCCGCATCGGCATGGTCTTCCAGCACTTCAACCTGCTGGACTCCCGCACCGTCCTGGACAACATCGAACTGCCGCTGGAGATCCTCGGCGTCTCCGGCCAGGCACGCACCCGCAAGGCCAGGGAGCTGCTGGACCTGGTCGGCCTCGCCGACAAGGCGAAGTCCTACCCCGGACAGCTCTCCGGCGGCCAGAAGCAGCGCGTGGGCATAGCCCGCGCCCTCGCGGGCGACCCCCAGGTGCTGCTCTCCGACGAGGCGACCTCCGCGCTCGACCCCGAGACCACCCGCTCCATCCTCCAGCTGCTGCGCGACCTCAACCAGCAGCTCGGCCTCACCGTCCTGCTCATCACCCACGAGATGGACGTCGTCAAGACCATCTGCGACTCCGCCGCGCTCATGCGGCGCGGCCGGATCGTCGAGTCCGGGACCGTCGGCGAACTCCTCGCCACCCCCGGCTCCGAACTGGCCGAGGAGCTGTTCCCGGTCGGCGGGACCGCCTCCGGCCCGGACCGCACGGTCGTCGACGTCACCTTCCAGGGGGAGTCGGCCTCCCAGCCGGTCATCTCCCAGCTCTCGCGGACGTACAACATCGACATCTCGATCCTCGGCGCCGCGATGGACACCGTCGGCGGCAAGCAGATCGGCCGGATGCGCATCGAACTGCCCGGCCGGTTCGAGGAGAACGTCGTCCCCATCGGCTTCCTCCGTGAGCAGGGCCTCCAGGCCGAGGTCGTCGACGGCGAGAGCGCCGCGACCGCCGGCGCCCCCCTCGTACCGGAGCAGACGCCCGCCGCGATCACCAAGGAGGTCGTCAAGTGACCTGGTCCGAAATGCAGCCCCTGCTGACCCAGGGCACCTACGACACCCTCTACATGGTGCTGTGGTCCGCCCTGGTCACCGTCGCCGGCGGGCTGCCGCTCGGTGTTCTGCTGGTCCTCACCGACAAGGGCGGACTGCTCCAGAACACCGTGGTGAACAAGGTCATCGGCGTGGTCGTGAACATCGGCCGCTCGCTGCCCTTCATCATCCTGCTGATCGCTCTGATCCCCTTCACCACCTGGGTCGTCGGCACCTTCATCGGCCCCACCGCGATGATCGTGCCGCTCGCCGTCGGCGCCATCCCGTTCTTCGCCCGGCTCGTCGAGACGGCGATCCGCGAGGTCGACCACGGGCTCGTCGAAGCGGTCCAGTCGATGGGCGGCTCCATCCCCACGATCGTCCGCAAGGTGCTCCTCCCGCAGGCCCTGCCCTCCCTCGTCTCGGGCGTCACCACCACCCTCATCGTGCTCATCGGCTACTCCGCGATGGCCGGTGCGGTCGGCGGCGAAGGGCTCGGCTCGAAGGCCGTCACCTACGGATTCCAGCGCTTCGACAACCAGTTCATGCTGATCACCGTCGCGCTGCTGATCGTCATCGTCACCGTGATCCAGCTGATCGGCGACCTCACCGTCCGGCTGCTGGCCCGCCGCGGCCGCACCGCCTCCTGAGGCCCCGCCCCCCAGAACTTTCCGGCCCCACCGAGCCCGAACTCCTTGTCCGGGCGCACCACCACAAGAAAGAGGCACTTTTCGTGCGCAAGAACATCAAGATCACCGCGGCTGCCGCCGCCACCGCCGCCCTCGCCATCGGCCTCAGCGCCTGCGGTACGTCCTCCGACCCGGCGTCCAAGAGCGAGACCGGGGCGAACGCCGACACCTCCAAGGCCCTCGTCGTCGCCGCGTCCCCGACGCCGCACGCCGACATCCTGAACTTCGTCAAGAAGAACCTGGCGGACAAGGAAGGCCTCAAGCTGGAGGTCAAGGAGTTCACGGACTACGTCCTGCCGAACACCGCCACCCAGAACGGCCAGGTCGACGCCAACTTCTTCCAGCACAAGCCCTACCTGGACGACTTCAACGCCAAGCAGAAGACCACCATCGTCCCGGTCGTCGACGTCCACCTGGAGCCGCTCGGCCTCTACTCCAGCAAGGTCAAGGACCTCAAGGACATCAAGGCCGGCCAGACCATAGCCGTCCCCAACGACACCACCAACGGCGGCCGCGCCCTCCAGCTGCTCGCCGAGAACGGCCTCATCACCCTCAAGGACGGCGTCGGCACCAGCGCCAAGCTGAGCGACATCACCGACAAGAAGGGCCTGGAGTTCAAGGAGCTGGAGGCCGCCACCGTGCCCCGCGCCCTGAACGACGTGGACGCAGCCGTCATCAACGGCAACTACGCCATCGAGGCCAAGCTGCAGCCCGGCAAGGACTCCATCGCCCTGGAGAAGGCCGAGGGCAACCCGTACGCCAACTTCCTGGCGGTCAAGGACGGCAACGAGAAGGACCCGCGCGTCGAGAAGCTCGCGAAGCTCCTCAACTCCGACGAGGTCAAGAAGTTCATCGAGGACACCTACCAGGGCTCGATCGTCCCGGCCTTCGGCGCCCCCGCCAAGTCCTGACGCCTGCCCGGCACTTGCCGAAGGAGCCCCGCCCCTCCCTCCCCGGAGGCGCGGGGCTCCGTCGTGCCGACCCGCCCATGCGCAAGGCGGACCCGATGCTGCATGCTGTGCTTTTACCCGGTCCTCGGCATGGAGCTGCGCATGACTACCACCTTTCCGTCCATCTCCATCAGCACGGACAGGTTGGTGATGCGCCCCTTCGAGATGGCTGACATCCCCGCGTACATCGAGATGATGAACGACGAGGCGGTCGTCGCGTGGATGGACGGACCGAACCCGTACACCCAGGTCGACGCCGAACGCTGGGTCCGCAGGATCGCCCCCGCCGAACGCACCGGCGGCCACGGCATCGCCCTCGCCGTCACCGAATTCCTCACCCAGCGGCTCGTCGGCAGCGTCCGCCTCCTCACCACCGACTGGCGCACCCGCTCCACCGAGGTCCGCTACATCACCGCCCCCTGGGCCCGCGGCGAGGGGTACGCCACCGAATCCGTCCTCGCCATAGCCGAATGGCTCTTCCGCGACCAGGGCTTCGAGCGCATCGAGCTGCGCACCCCCGCCGACAACACCGCCTCCCAGCAGGTCGCCCAGAAGCTCGGCTGTATCAGCGAGGGTGTCCTGCGCAACGCCCGTATCGCCCGCACCCGCACCGAGAACGGCACCGACGGCGGCTGGACCGACATCCGCACCGACCTGATCGTCTGGGGACTCCTCCCCGAGGACCTCGAAGGGGTCGCCGAACAGCTCGCGGACGCCGGCGGTTACGGCACGTACAACGACTGGAAGTAGCGCTGCGGCCCGCCCCGGGGCCACCCGCGGGCCCAAGGTCCGGACCAGGTACTCTCACCCCTGCCCGGCACCGCAGGGGAAACATCCCGCACCGCAGGGGAGCATCCGGCACCGCAGGGGAACACCCCGCACCCGCAGGGGAGCGCCCCGCACCGCAGGGAACACCCCGCACCGCACGGGTGAACGCCCCACCCCTCCGACACCTCAGGAGACAGACGACGATGGCCGACCGGGTCACGGTGATCGGCTGGGACGGCTCGCCACTGCCCGGAGCGGCCACGGCCGCGCTCTCGGCCGCCACGCTCGTCGCCGGCGCCGCCCACCACCTCGCCCTGCCGGAAGTGCCGCCGAACGCCGAACGCGTCCGCCTCGGCAGCGTCGACCTCGCCGCCCGCAGAATCGCCGGACACCGCGGCAGCGCCGTGGTCCTCGCCGACGGCGACCCCGGCTTCTTCGGCGTCGTCCGCACCCTGCGCGCCCGCGAACACGGCCTGGAGGTCGAGGTCGTCCCCGCCGTCTCCTCCGTGGCCACCGCCTTCGCCCGGGCCGGTATGCCGTGGGACGACGCCCAGATCGTCGTCGCCCACCCCCGCACCCTGCGCCGCGCGGTCAACGTCTGCCGCGCCCACCACAAGGTCGCCGTCCTCACCTCACCGGGCGCGGGCCCCGCCGAACTGGCCCTCCTGCTCGACGGGATCCACCGCACCTTCGTCATCTGCGAGGAGCTGGGCACCGACCGCGAACGCGTCACCGTCCTCACCTCCGACAAGGCGGCCGACCACGCCTGGCGCGACCCCAACGTCGTGATCGTCATCGGCAGCGGACCCGAGACCACCGCGGCGGGCGCCTGGATCGCCGGCCGCCAACCCGCCTACCCCCAGGGCATACGCGGCTGGGCCCTGCCCGCCCGCGCCTACCGGGCCGCCGGGGCCGAACGCATGCAGGAGTCCGGCGAGGGCGAGTTCCCCGGTCTGCGCGCCGCCCAGCTCGCCCGCCTCGGCCCCCGCACCGGCGACCTGCTCTGGGACATCGGCTCCGGCAGCGGCGCCCTCGCCGTCGAGGCGGCCCGCTTCGGCGCGGCGGTCCTCGCCGTGGACGCCGACCCGGCCGCCTGCGCCCGCACCGAGGCAGCCGCCCGCGCCTTCGGCGTCCCCGTCCAGGTCGTCCGCGGCAGCGCCCCGCACGTCCTGGAACGGCTGCCCGAACCCGACGTCGTACGGATCGGCGGCGGGGGAGCCCCCGTGGTCCGGGCCGTCGTGGACCGGCGGCCGGAACGCATCGTCACCCACGCCTCCAACCGGGACGAGGCCGAGGCGCTCGGCGCGGCCCTCACCGGCAACGGCTACACCGTCGAATGCTCGCTGCTCCAGTCCGTCGACCTGGACACCGAGGTGTGGACCGAGCGGGAGAGGTCCGTGGTGTTCCTTCTCTCCGCGGGGCGTTCGGACCTCGCCCCCTGATCCGTTACGCCCGGTACGCGAGGTAGGCTGGCCGATTGTTGTACCGCGCCCGGGCGTTCGTCGTTTCCTTCGTCAATGTCCGGAAAAGTGGACTGTTTTGGTCCGCATTGTGGTACGGCGCAATCCGGGGGACGCGCAACGTGGCGCAGTCCACAGTGAGCCGTGGCAGAACTGCCTGTCGCGGCGGCGATCGGCCGCGAGAATAGGAAGCCCGCGGGCGTTTCGTGCCGCGCGGCGAGCCCGCTCGTTCTTGATGACGAGCACCGGCGTGCCGTGGTTCGGCGTCCCGGGCGAAGGGCCGAAGGAGCACTGACGATGGGCGAGGGGTACGCATGACTGACACCGGCCAGATCCCGGGCGAGGGACTGCCGGAGAACGCAGGCATGGTGGAGCAGCCGGGCATCCCCGCCCCGGACGCGCCCGCCTTCCTCGACCCCTCCGAGCACACCCCCGAGGACGACGACCTCCTGCTGATGCCGACCTCCCAGGGTGCCTGGAGCGACCCGCAGGCCGCCCCCGCCCCCGCGCAGGGCCAGCCCCTCGCGCAGACGGCGACGGCGCAGCCGCCCGTGGCCGGCCACGGTCCGGTGCAGCCCCAGCCGCAGGTTCCCGCGCAGCAGGTCCAGGCGGCCCCCGCCGTGGAGACGCCCAGCACGCACGAGACCGGTGGCCGCGACTCCGGCTCCGTGGACCTCAACGGCGTACGCGTCCCGGCGCCCGCCCCCGCACCGGTGGGCGCGCACGGCGCCCCGCCCGCCGCTCGCTGCACCGGGGCCCGGCCGCCGCCGACCCCCCGTCGTACGGCGGCGGCACGCAGGGCGGCGTCGTACGCTCCCTGGCCGACCGCGGCCCCGCCGGTTCCACGCGGACCGCCCCGCCCGCCCGCCACGCGGGCCCGCCGACGACCGGCCCCCAGTATGTCGGCATCCCGGCCGAGGACCCCTCGACCCTGCCGGGCCCGCAGCTGGGCGAGATCCCGCCGCAGGCCGGCGCCCCGTGGGCGCGGCACAGCCGGAGCAGCCCGTGGCGGAGCCGGTGCCTGCCGCCGAGCAGCCGGCTGCCGAGCCGGTTCAGCAGCCGGAGCAGATCGTCGCGGAGCCGGAGCAGGCTGTCGTGGCCGAGCAGCCGGTGACGGAGCCTGCGGTGGCCGAGCAGGCCGAGCACGCCGAGGCGGTGGCGGAGCAGCCGGTTCCGGCCGAGCAGCCGGCTCCGCCGGTCCAGCAGTCGGAGCAGGCGGCCGTGTCCGCCCCCGAGGACGTCCTGGTGACCCCGGTCGCCCCGGCGGCCCCGGCCGTCCCGGCCGTCCCGGCCGAGCAACCGCACCAGCCGATGCAGTCGGCCGAGCCGGTGCAGCCCGCTGCCGATGTGCTGCCCGAGCAGGCCCCGCAGGCCGCCCCGGCAGAAACGGTCGTTCCCGAGCCGGTCGCGGTGGCGATGCCCCCCGCCGGGCCGGTCCTCGTACCGGAGCCCGAAGCGGCACAGCCGGAGGCCCCGGCCGAACCGGCGGAAGCACCCGTCCAGGCCCCGGCCGACGAGACGACCGCACAGGAGCTGCCGGAGCCGGTGGAGCCGGTGGAGCCGGTGGAGGCCCAGCAGGTCGTCGCCGTGGCCCCGGAGCCCGAAGCACAGGCTGCCCCGATGGAGGCCGCCGCCCCGGAACCCCAAACCCCCGTGGAGGACCAGCCCGTCGTCGAGCCGGTGGCACAGCCCGAGCCCGTGATAGAGCCTGAGCAGGTGCCACAGCCCGAGCAGGAACAGCCCGTCGAGCCGGCACCGGCCGCCGCGGTGGCCGAGGGCCCTGAGGCGGTCGTGGCTCCGGAGCCCGCCGTGGCACAGCCCGAGCAGATGGCCGCGCCGCTCACCCCCGAGCCCGTACAGCCGGAGCCCGCCGCGGAAGAGCCGGTCGCGGAACAGCCTGCCGAGTCCGCCGAGTCCGTCGCGGAGGAAGCGGCCGGAGGCGACGCGCCTGAGCGGGAAGCGGCCCCGACTCCCGCCCCCGAGGCCGAGCCCGCGGTGACGGAGCCCGCGGCAGCCCCCGTGGTCGCGCCCGACGCCGAGGACGGCACCGGCCCCGAGATCATCGAGACGCCTGAGCTCCTTCCGGAGCCGCAGCCGCGGGCACATGCCGAGGAGGCACATGCCGAGGCGGCGCAGCGGTTCGAGGAGGCACCGCAGCAGGCCGAGGCGGAACAGCAGCCGGTGACGGCAGCGCAGCCCGAGGAGCCGGCGGAGCCGCTGGAGGCCGTGGAGCCCGCCGAGCAGCCGGCGGCCACCCCGCCCGCCCCCGGTTACGACGACGCCGAGCGCGAAGCCGTGCTGCGGGTCATGCGCGAACGCCGGGACATCCGCAACGGCTTCCGCAGCGACCCGATTCCGCACGAGGTCCTGCTCCGGGTGCTGGAGGCGGCGCACACCGCGCCGAGCGTCGGCCACTCGCAGCCGTGGGACTTCGTCGTCATCCGCTCGGCGGAGACCCGCCGCTCCATGCACGAACTGGCCCAGAGCCAGCGCGACGCCTACGCCAAGTCGCTGCCCAAGGGCCGGGCGAAGCAGTTCAAGGAACTGAAGATCGAGGCGATCCTCGACACCCCGGTCAACATCGTCGTGACCGCGGACCCGACCCGTGGCGGCCGCCACACCCTCGGCCGCCACACGCAGCCGCAGATGGCCCCGTACTCCTCGGCGCTGGCCGTGGAGAACCTGTGGCTGGCGGCCCGCGCCGAGGGCCTCGGCGTCGGATGGGTCAGCTTCTTCGACGAGCGGGAGATGGTCCGCGCGCTGGGCCTGCCCGAACACCTGGAGGTCGTGGCCTACCTCTGCGTCGGTTACGTCGACGAGTTCCCCGAGGAGCCCGAGCTGATGCAGGCGGGCTGGTCGAAGCGCCGCCCGCTGTCCTGGGTCGTCCACGAGGAGACGTACGGCCGTCGCGCGCTGCCCGGTGCCGAGCCGCACGATCTGCTCCAGGAGACGATCTCCGCGATCCGCCCGCTGGACGCCAAGGCGCTCGGCGAGGCGTGGGAACGCCAGAAGCGGATGACGAAGCCCGCCGGGGCGCTCGGCATGCTGGAGATCATCTCCGCGCAGCTGTCCGGGCTCTCCCGGATGTGCCCGCCGCCGATCCCGGAGCCCGCGGCCGTCGCGATCTTCGCCGGTGACCACGGGGTGCACGCCCAGGGGGTCACCGCCTGGCCGCAGGAGGTCACCGCCCAGATGGTGGCGAACTTCCTCGGCGGCGGAGCCGTCTGCAACGCCTTCGCGGCGCAGGTCGGCGCGGAGGTCTGCGTCGTGGACGTCGGCGTGGCGACGGACCTGCCCGCGACCCCCGGTCTGCTGCCCCGCAAGGTGCGCCCGGGTACGGCGGACTTCACGACCGGCCCCGCGCTCACCCGAGAAGAGGTCCTGGCCGCGATCGAGGTCGGCATCGAAACGGCCAGGGACCTGGTGGCGGCGGGCAACAAGGCGCTGCTCACCGGCGAGATGGGCATCGCGAACACCACCGCGTCGGCCGCTCTGATCTGCGTCTACACGGGGATCGACGCGGCAGAGGTGACCGGCCGGGGGACCGGCATCAACGACGAGATGCACGCCCGCAAGGTCGACGTCGTACGCCGGGCCCTCGACCTGCACCAGCCGGACCCGGCCGACCCGATCGGCGTGCTCGCGGCGGTGGGCGGCCTGGAGCACGCGGCGATGGCGGGCTTCCTGCTCGGGGGTGCCTCCCTGCGTACGCCGGTGATCCTGGACGGGGTGAGCGCGGGCGCGGCCGCCCTGGTCGCCCGCGCCATCGCCCCCGAGGCACTGGCCGCCTGCATCGCGGGCCACCGCAGCGCGGAGCCCGGCCACGTCGCCGCGCTCAACAAACTGGGCTTGCGCCCCCTGGTCGACCTCGACCTCCGCCTGGGCGAGGGCACCGGTGCGCTGTTGGCGCTCCCGATCGTGCAGAGCGCGGCGCGCGCGATGCACGAGGTGGCGACGTTTGATTCGGCAGGCGTAACGGAGAAGTAGAACACCCGGCTCCGCCCCGGTCCCGATCCAGCCCCTCCGGCGTCCGAGGAGCGGGTCCGGGGCGGAGCCCCGGTTCCGGGATGGGGCGGGTAGGGGAGAGGCCCGCCGCAGGGGCCCCACCCCAGGCGTCCCACCCACCCCCACCCCGTATCGTGTTCCCACCCGCAACCCCACTCTCCGCACGTCACAGCCGCTCCACCGCCGCAGCGGCACGAAACGCAGCACCCGCACGAGGAGCCGTACCGCCATGGCCGAGCACGCAGACCACGCCGACCACCCCGCGTACCCCGTAGGCCTGCGCCTCCACGGCCGCCGCGTCGTCGTCATCGGCGGCGGACAGGTCGCCCAGCGCAGGCTGCCGCAGCTCATCGCCACCGGTGCCGTCATCACCCTGATCTCCCCCTCCGCCACCCCCTCCGTCGAGGCGATGGCGGACGCCGGGGAGATCCGCTGGGAGCGCCGCCGCTACCAGGACGGCGACCTCGCCGACACCTGGTACGCCCTTGTCGCCTCCTCCGACACCACGGCCAACGACGCCGCCTCCGCCGAGGCCGAGCGCACCCGCACCTGGTGCGTCCGGTCCGACGACGCCGAGGCCGCCACCGCTTGGACCCCGGCCACCGGCCGTATCGAGAACATCACCGTCGCCGTCCTCAACACCACCCCCCGAGGCCGAGACCCCCGGCACTCCGCCGCCCTCCGCGACGTCATCGTCGAAGGCCTGCGCGACGGCACACTCGCCGCCCCGCACCACCGCACCCGCGCCCCCGGCGTCGCGCTCGTCGGCGGCGGCCCCGGCGACCCGGACCTGATCACCGTCCGGGGCCGCCGCCTCCTCGCCGAGGCCGACGTGGTCATCGCCGACCGGCTCGGCCCCCGCGACCTGCTCGACGAACTGCCGCCGCACGTCGAGGTCATCGACGCCGCGAAGATCCCGTACGGCCGGTTCATGGCCCAGGAGGCGATCAACCAGGCGCTCATCGAGCACGCCAAGGCGGGCAAGTCCGTGGTCCGGCTCAAGGGCGGCGACCCGTTCGTCTTCGGCCGCGGCATGGAGGAGGCCCAGGCGCTGGCCGCCGAGGGCATCCCCTGCACGGTCGTCCCCGGCATCTCCAGCACCATCTCCGTCCCCGGGGCGGCCGGCATCCCGGTCACCCACCGGGGCGTCGCCCACGAGTTCACCGTGGTGAGCGGCCACGTCGCCCCCGAGGACCCGCGCTCGCTGGTCGACTGGGAGGCGATCGCCCGGCTGCGAGGCACCCTGGTCCTTCTCATGGCCGTCGACAAGATCGGCGCCATCGCCGCCGCCCTGATCGCCCACGGCAAGGACCCGGCCACCCCGGTCGCCCTCGTCCAGGAGGGCACCACCGCCGCCCAGCGCCGGGTCGACGCGACCCTCGCGGACGTCGGGGAGCGAGCGGTGGCCGAGGACGTACGGCCGCCCGCCGTGATCGTCATCGGCGAGGTCGTCGCGGTCGGCCCCGACTCCGCGCCGGCCCCCGTCCAGGACGCGGCCGAGTAGGCAAGGGCTCCCCCCCGCCCCGTAACCCGCGGTTACGCAACTCCCTCCCGGGCGTTGGCACCGCACACCGGACAAGGCAGTATCACCCTGTGGCAGAACTCATCACCGTCGACGACCCCGACGACCCGCGGCTGAGCGACTACATCGGCCTGACCGACGTCGAGCTGCGACGACGGCGCGAACCCGCCGAAGGCCTCTTCATCGCCGAGGGCGAGAAGGTGATCCGCCGCGCCCGGCAGACCGGGTACGAGATGCGGTCCATGCTGCTCTCGGCCAAGTGGGTCGACGTGATGCGCGATGTCATCGACGAGGTCCCGGCACCGGTGTACGCGGTCGCCCCCGAGCTGGCCGAACGCGTCACCGGCTACCACGTGCACCGCGGCGCGCTCGCCTCCATGCAGCGCAAGCCGCTGCCCGCGGCCGACGAACTGCTCGCCACCGCGCGCCGCGTCGTGGTCATGGAATCGGTGAACGACCACACCAACATCGGCGCCATCTTCCGCAGCGCGGCGGCCCTGGGCATGGACGCGGTCCTGCTCTCCCCGGACTGCGCCGACCCTCTCTACCGGCGCTCCGTCAAGGTCTCGATGGGCGCGGTCTTCTCCGTCCCCTACGCGCGGCTCGAAGCCTGGCCCACGTCGCTGGAAACGGTACGGGAGGCCGGCTTTCGGCTCCTCGCCCTCACCCCGGCCGCCAAGGCCACCAGCATCGACGAGGCGGCCCCGCACCGGTTGGAACGGGTGGCGCTGATGCTCGGAGCCGAGGGCGACGGGCTGTCCACGCGTGCCCTGATGGCGGCCGACGCATGGGTCCGCATCCCGATGGCGCACGGCGTCGACTCACTGAACGTGGGAGCCGCCGCCGCGGTCGCCTTCTACGCGGTGGCCACGGGACGCCCGGAGAGCTGAGCGCGACCGGCCCCGACCGGTCCGGGCGTCGGCGTCAGGCCGCCGGCCCTGCCGGAACCGCGGACCCGTGACGCTCGTCGGCACCGGCACGGGAGACGGAAGCGTGACCGGCCCCGATACCGCCCGGCGCCGAATCGGTCCACGCCTGCGCCTGCGACACCCCGCCCGGCCGCTCGCTCCCGCCCAGCCCACGCGCCGGACCCTGGCAGCCCTGCGCCGCCGCGATGCCCAGCGCCACCAGCAACGTCACCACGACGAACACCACCAGCCGCTGACGCAGCAGCCGAGGATTGGCCGGGCGCCGCCCCGCCGAGGTCGTGCGGCCCCCGGAGCGCGTCCCCGGGCGCCCGTTCGTCCCCGCCGGGGCCCCCGGCCGCTTCCCGCTCTTTCCACCCGAACGCGTCGTGTTGCGCGACGCCTGCTGCGGGCGCGACCCACCGGTGCGCGGCGGTCCCGAACGCACGGGGGCGCCACGCCTGCCGGGCTGCGGACGGGAGCCGGACGGCCCCTCCGCACGACGGGTGTGCTGATCGGCGTACGGATCGGCCATCCGCCCCGTCGGCCGGTCGGCGTCCTGGGCGGAACGCTGGACGGGCGGCCGGCTCTCGTGCAGCCCCTGTGCCTCGCGCGCCGCGATCTCCTTGAGCCGCATGGACAGTTGCAGCGTGCTGGGCCGCTCCTCCGGATCCTTCGCCAGGCAGGCGCTGATCAGCGGGGCCAACGCGTCGTGCACCCCGCGCAGCTGCGCCTCCTCGTGCACCACGCGGTACAGCATCACCTCGGAACTGCCGTGCCCGAAGGGGGAGTCGGCCATCGCCGCGTACGCCAGGGTCGCGCCGAGCGAGAACACGTCCGTCGCGGGCGTCACCGCCGCGCCCCGGACCTGCTCGGGAGCGAGGAAGCCGGGCGACCCCACCGCCGTACCGACATGGGTGAGCGTGCTCGCCCCCGTCGCCCAGGCGATACCGAAGTCGATGATGCGGGGACCCTTGGGAGAGAGGAGGATGTTCGACGGCTTCAGGTCCCGGTGGACCACCCCCGCCTCGTGCACCGCCACCAGGCCCTCGGAGAGCGCCGCCCCGATCGAGGCGACCTCCGCGGCGGCCAGCGGCCCTTCCTCGGCGACCTTGTCGTGCAGCGAGGGGCCGGGCACGTACTGCGTGGCGAACCACGGGCGGTCCGCCTCCAGATCGGCGGCGACCAGCCGGGCCGTGCAACCGCCGCGGATCCGCCGGGCCGCCGACACCTCGCGCGCGAACCGCGAGCGGAACTCCTGATCCTCCGCCAGGTCGGGCCGGATCACCTTGAGCGCGACCCGCTGGCCGCGCCGGTCGGAGCCGAGGTAGACGACGCCCATGCCGCCCGCGCCGAGCCGCCGGTGCAGCCGGAACGAGCCGACGAGACGCGGGTCCTCGCGCCGGAGCCGCATCATCGCCATCGTCTGCCCATCCCCGCTGCCTGGTCCGCCTGACGAGGCACAGCTTACGTACCCCGCGCCCGACGCGCTCAGAGGCCGCGCCCTCGCCGGGGTTTCGATTGTCCATGCCGGTCGGGGGAAGTGAAGAGGGGTCAGTGCGTGGTGGATCCGGCCCTGTCGGCCGTCCGGTCGCCCCAAACGGCCACCGGCACAGGCGGATTGGATCACCGAGCGAACGCCGGGGGACAGCCGTCGCCCGGGGCGCGACCACCGCCGCCGGATACGCGGCGGAGCGTCCGCGGTGGTCTCCGGGCGGGGCGGCCCCCGCCGGGCAGCGGTGGACGTGAGTGAAGTCACCCGCCGACGCCCGTACGGGCCCCGGGCCGTATCGGGCCCGCACCCGGTGGACTCCGACATCCCCTCCGGGATGCCCCCAACCTCCGGCGGTCCGTCTCCACCCAGGGGAGTACGCCGATCGACGACGGCTCATCCTCCGGGAGGCCCGGTATTCGGTACGCGGGCATGACGCCCCGTGCTCGCCGCTTACCTAATGTTGAGATCAAGCGGCGGGTGAAGCACTCGTCCCCCGAGGTCACGCCCGCCGCTTCCCGATCAGGTCAGGAGAGGAACCATGGCGGACACGGCATCGCGGACGGTGGTCCGCATGCGGGGACGCAAGACGTACGCCTCGTTCGGCGCCCGTCCGTCCGGCACCCGTCACCCGTTGGTGGCGACGGCCATGGTCCTTCCCCTGGCGGCCCTGCTGGCGGTCGTCTTCGGCGGCTGGGAAGCGGTGGTCACACAGGCGTCGTCCGTGGCGGTGATGCTGGGGCGCTGAGCGGCGCCCGGGGTCCGGAAGAGCGGTCCGGATCCACACATCCGGCCAACAGCCCCGTGGGGACGGGGGTGCGGCGGACGGCAGCGTTTGTCCGGTCAGCTGGGGAGCTGACCGGGCATCGCGCTGTCCGGGCCCGGATGCTCACGGCGGTCCGCGCCGAGGCGCTTTCCGGGCGTTCGGGCCCAGGCGCTCCCCGGCTGTCCGGCCCTGACGCTTCCCGGTTGTCCGCGCCGAGGTGCTTTCCGGCTCGCCCAGCCCGGACGTTTCCCAGCTGTCCGGCCCTGACGCTCCCGGTTGGCCGTGCCGAGGTGTCTTCCGGCTGTCCGGCCTGATGCTTCCCGGCCCCGCCGGGGCCGGCGCCCCCGGTCGGGCCGACCGCCCCGCGCACCGCCGTGGCTCGCACCGCCGTGGCTCGGCCCGGCTCTCGCGTTACGCTCACGGCGGGCCCGGTGCCACGGCCGGGCCGACCGCCGCCGGGGGAGCCCGTTGACCACCACCCAGACCTCCGTAGTCCATGACCTGGGCACGCTCGCGCACCGCCTCTCCCACCCCGCCCGGACGCCGTGCGTGTGCGAGCCGCCGCAGGTGCTCGCGGACCGGCCCGACGGCACGGTGGTGCGCAGCGGCGCGATCGTCGCGAAGGCCCACGCCGCGGACACCGACCGCGAGGCCCTGGCCGCCCGGATCGCCCTGGCCGCCGCCTCGCAGCTGGCCGGCATCCTCCTTCCGCCGCTCACTGCCCCGGCGCCGGCCGCACCCACCGCCCGCCCGGTCACCCTCTGGCCGCTCGGCGCCCCCGTGGACCCGACGGACCCCGGCGCGGCCCCCTGGGCCGAGGCCGCCGACCTGCTCGCCCGCCTCCACCGGACGAAGCCCCCGTTCCCGCTGCCGCCGATGCGCGGCCCGGCCAAGGCGGCCCGGGCGGTCGCCCGGATGAGCGCGGCCCTGCGTGATGACGCGGCGATCGTTTCCACCGAGTTCCGCGACCCGCCCGCCCTTTCCGTGCTGACCGGCTGGCGGGCCCTGCCCGCCTGGGCACGAGGCGAGGCCCCGGCCCCCGAGCGGACGGCCGGGGCCCTGTGCCACGGGGACCTGCACCTCGGCCAGCTCGTTCGTCACCCCGCCCCGGACGGGCCCTGGCTGCTCATCGACATGGACGACGCGGGGGTGGGCGATCCCGCGTGGGACCTCGGCCGGCCCGCCGCCTGGTACGCGGCCGGGCTCCTGGCCCCCGAGGACTGGGCCACCTTCCTGGACGCCTACCGCGCCGCCGGGGGACCGGCTGTTCCGTCCGACGGCGACCCCTGGCCCGCCCTGGACGTCCCCGCCCGTGCGCTGACGGTGCAGACGGCGGCCGTCGCCCTCGCCAAGTGCGCCGCGGAGCAACGGGATCCGGACCACCACGAACAGCTGATGATCGAATCCTGTGCCCGAATCGCTACGTTGCCGCCCGAGTTGGCCCCCGGCCCCGCGTCGTAGGGTGAACGGACCGTGGCCGGGCAGACATTCCGGCGACGGCACAACGAGGGCGAGGAGCCGAGCCGATGATGCAGTGTCCGAAGTGTCACGCGCAGATGAACACGTACAACCGCAACGGTGTTCAGATCGAGCAGTGCAACGGTTGCCGGGGGATATTCCTCGACTACGGCGAGCTGGAGTCGCTGACCCGCCTGGAGTCCCAGTGGGCCCAGCAGGCTCCGCCCGCGCCCCCCGCCCCGCAGCAGGCCTACCCGCCCGCTCCTCCCGCCGCCCATGCCCCGGCCTGGGGCGCTCCGCAGCACGGCGGGCACTACGGCCACCGCCGCCAGAAGGGCTTCGGCCGGATGCTCTTCTCGTCCTGAGCCGTCAGCCGTGGGCGGCCCGGAGCCCGGGCCGCCCAGGGACGCGACGGACCGGATCGAACGACGAAAGAACCCCCGGCCGTGGAGACGACCGGGGGTTCTTGCTGGTGCGCGATACTGGGATTGAACCAGTGACCTCTTCCGTGTCAGGGAAGCGCTCTCCCGCTGAGCTAATCGCGCAGGTGAACCTGCGTTTACCGCGTGTGTACTGCGTGCGCGATACTGGGATTGAACCAGTGACCTCTTCCGTGTCAGGGAAGCGCTCTCCCGCTGAGCTAATCGCGCGGGGATCCTTGCGGACCGATGATCCTTGGCGGATCAGTGGACGATACTGGGATTGAACCAGTGACCTCTTCCGTGTCAGGGAAGCGCTCTCCCGCTGAGCTAATCGTCCTTGGAGGTGGAGACGGGATTTGAACCCGTGTAGACGGCTTTGCAGGCCGTTGCCTCGCCTCTCGGCCACTCCACCAGGGGTGGGGGCTCGGGAAGAACCCCCCACCTTCTGCGAGCGGACGACCAGGTTCGAACTGGCGACCTCAACCTTGGCAAGGTTGCGCTCTACCAACTGAGCTACGTCCGCTTGTCTTTCCGTTCCGCTTGCGCGTCCCGGCGACGTGTTGAACTCTAGCGGATTCCTGGGCCAGCACAAAAACGCGTTTGTGCAGCGTGCTGCGGCGACCTCGGCCCGGCCCTCGCCCCGACGCAGGCCGCCGCGCACCGTCCTAGACTCATTCGCGTGTCCGACCTCGCCCCCTTGGCCCGTTTCGACGGCCTCATAGCCTCCGGTCTGCGGGATGTGACCCACGATCCCGCGGCGCTCGACTCGTCCGGCTTCTGGGCGGTATCCGCTGATTTCGAGGGCCGTATCGTCTGCGCCCGCTTCTCCGACGTGCGCAGGCAAGCCGTGCCCCCTCCCGTGCCCGGAGCCTGGCGCGGCCCCGCCGCCCGGGACTGGACCTCCTCGCTGGACCGTGACGCCTATACGGCGGGCGTACGGCGGATCCGTGAACACATCGCGACGGGCGACGTCTACCAGGCCAACCTCTGCCGCGTGCTGTCCGCGCCGCTCCCCGACGGCGGGGCCGGCGCCGACGTCGACGCCCTGACCTCCCTGCTCGCCCGCGGCAACCCCGCCCCGTACGCGGGAACGATCCGGCTGCCCGGCCACGGGGTGGAGATCGCCACCGCCTCTCCGGAGCTGTTCCTCCGGCGCGACGGGCGGACGGTGGAGTCCGGGCCGATCAAGGGCACCGGCCGGACCGAGGACGATCTGCTGGAGAAGGACCACGCCGAGAACGTGATGATCGTGGACCTGGTCCGCAACGACCTCGGCCGGGTCTGCGCCACCGGCAGCGTGAGCGTTCCCGATCTCTGCGTGGTGGAGAAGCACCCGGGCCTCGTCCACCTCGTCTCCACGGTCCGGGGCCTGCTGGCCGACGGGGCGGGCTGGCCGGAGGTGTTCGCGGCGGCCTTCCCGCCCGGCTCGGTCACCGGCGCGCCCAAGTCCAGCGCGCTGCGGATCATCGCCGAGCTGGAGCGGGGGCCGCGCGGGCCCTACTGCGGGGCGGTCGGCTGGGTCGACGCCGACCGGGGGACCGCATCGCTCGCCGTGGGCATACGGACGTTCTGGATCGACCGGACCGGACCCGCCCCGCTGCTGCGGTTCGGCACCGGCGCCGGGATCACCTGGGGATCCGATCCGGAGCGCGAATGGGACGAGACCGAACTCAAGGCCTCCCGGCTGCTCGCTGTAGCGTCGGGGTCGCATCCGGAGACAGGAAGGACCGCATGATGAGGATCTGGGTCAACGGCGGGCTGCGGGACACCGATGACGCTCGGCTTTCGGTGCTCGACCACGGCCTGACCGTGGGCGACGGCGTCTTCGAGACGGTGCGTACGAGCGAGGGGCGCCCCTTCGCGCTGACCCGGCACCTCGACCGCCTCACCCGGTCCGCCCGGGGCCTCGGCCTGTCCGACCCGGACCACGACGAGGTCCGGCACGCCGTCGCCGCGGTCATCGACGCCAACCCCGTCGCCCTGGGACGCCTGCGGATCACCTACACCGGCGGGCTGTCCCCGCTCGGCTCGGACCGGGGCGACCACGGGACGAGCCTCGTCGTCGCCCTCGACGGGGTGAGCCGCCGCCCGGACGCCACCTCGGTGATCACCGTCCCCTGGACCCGCAACGAACGCGGCGCGCTCGCGGGCCTGAAGACCACCTCGTACGCGGAGAACGTCGTCGCCCTGGCCCGGGCGCGGGAGAGGGGCGCGTCCGAGGCGCTGTTCCCCAACACCGCCGACCGGCTCTGCGAAGGCACCGGCTCCAACGTGTTCGTCGTCCTCGGCGGCCGCATCCACACCCCGCCGGTCGCCTCCGGCTGCCTCGCCGGGATCACCCGCGCGCTGGCCGTCGAGTGGACCGGCGCCGAGGAGACCGACCTGCCGATGGACGTGCTCGCCGAGGCCGACGAGGTGTTCCTGACCTCCACCCTCCGTGACATCCAGGCGGTGCACCGGATCGACGACCGGGAGCTGACGCCCGGGATCGGACCGGTGACGGCGAAGGCCATGCGGATCTTCGCCGAGCGCGCCGGCGACGACCTCGACCCGTAAAGCGCGTGACGGGGCGTCGTCCAGGGGATACAAACCTTTGATGACGACGACACTCCGGCCGTCCGGGCCGCTTCAGGAGGGGGCCGACGGCGCGCGGGCCCGCCACTACGACGTGTGCGACAACGGGCGGCCCGTCGGCTCCGTCGCGATCAGCACCGACGACGCGTTCGGCCCGACCGCCGGAGTGCTCCGCTCCCTCCGCGTGGAGGAGTCCCGGCGCCGGCGCGGCCGGGGCGTCATCGCGGCGCTCGCCGCCGAGGAGGTGCTCCGGGGGTGGGGCTGCACCCGGGTTCGCGTGGAGGTCCCCGCCGACAACGGCCCGGCCCGGCGCCTGGCCGCCGCCCTCGGCTACACCGAACGCAGCCGCAACATGGTCAAGGACCTCGGCCCGGACACCGCCCCGCTGCCCGAGGGCCTCACCTCGCGCGACATGAGCGAGGAGGAGTTCGCCGTCTGGCGGCGGGACGCGGTACGGACGTACGCCCAGGGGTGGATCGACCGCGGTGTCTCCCCCGAGCAGGCGCGGCGCAAGTCCGAGGCCGACCACGCCGCCCACCTGCCGGACGGACCGGCGACCGAAGGGGTGCGCTTCCAGGTGCTGGTCCGGGCCGGCGAGGTCGTCGGCCATGTGTGGGTGGCCCTGCGGGAGCTGGAGCCGGGCGGCACGGCCGGATTCGTCTTCGACGTGGAGGTCCGCGAGGAGCACCGGGGCCGGGGCCACGGCCGGACGCTGATGCTGCTCGCCGAGGACCTCACCCGCGCCTGGCGCGCAGACCGGCTCGGACTGCACGTCTTCACCTCCAACACCCCGGCTCTGCGGCTGTACGAGTCCCTCGGCTACACGACGACGCGGTACAACCTGGCCAAGGCGCTGTAGCGTGCTGCAGCGGCCCCCTCCGAGCCGGCTGCCCGGCCCGCCCTAGCGGTCCCGCGCCGCCAGGGTCCGGTCGACGATCTCCTCGATCCGCTCGCGCAGCCCCTCCTGGCTCTTGCCGCCGTCCAGTCGCTCGTCGCCGATCACATAGGTGGGCGTGCCGGTGACGCCGATCGCCTTGCCCTCCGCGTGGTCGGCGTCGACGATCAGCAGATGCCGACCGTCGATCAGCGCCGTGTCGAACTCCTCGACGTCCAGGCCCAGTTCGCGGGCCACGTCGAGGAGGACCGGATCGCCCGTGCGGCCGAGCTCGTCGGTCCGGGACAGCAGGGCCTCGATGTACGGCCAGCCCTGGCCCTGCTCGACGGCCTCCTCGGCGGCCTGGGCCGCGGCGAACGCGTGCTTGTGCTTCTCCAGCGGGAAGTGCCGCAGCCGCATCTCGACGCGGTCCCCGTACCGGCCGCGCAGGGCGCGGACGTCATCGAGGGCTCGGTGGCAGTCGGGGCATTCGAGGTCGCACCAGAGGTCGAGGACGACCGGTGCCGCAGGGGTGGAATCGCTCATATGCCCAGTCTTCCAGGCCGGGCGGACGCGACCCAATCGGCTCCGGGCCCCACCCCCTGGGGAGGAGCCCGGCCCTGAAATGTCCCTGAGGTGGGACGCCACCGTGGCCGCGACGGCGCTCGGCGGTGCAGGATGGAAGGGACGTACCCCCTGCGCCTGGAGGCCGTGATGCTTGCCGAGACCATCTGTTCCGCGGTGTCGGCGGCCGGCCTGGGCATCGCCGCCGTGGCCGCGTACCGCAAGCGGTTCCTCACGGCGACGAGGATCGCCGCCTACTCCCTCGTGCCGATCGGGCTCGTGCTGACCGGGGTCGTCGAGTGGGTCGCCGGGATCGCCTTCAATCCGAGCGTCTGGCTCGGCTTCGGGGTGCTCGGCCTCTCCTGGCTGCTGTTCATGACCACCCGCGCCATCGAGCGCCGCAGCGGGACCACCCGCGCGGAACGCAAGGCCGCGCGGGCGGCCGGGCGCAACGAGGCTCTCGCCCCGGGCGCCTCGGCCCCCTCGCTCGGCGCGGGCGGTGGGGCCGGGCCCGCGGCGACGGCGGCGAAGCCGCAGTCGAAGCCGAAGAAGAAGCAGGAGGCCGCCGCGTCCGGCGACGATTTCAGCGACATCGAGGCCATCCTGAAGAAGCACGGCATCTGAGGGACCGGGCGCCCGGGGCCGCCCGGTCCGAATGTCTGACGGCGACCCGTACGCCGGAGCGATTTTCGAAGGCCACGGGACGGTGAACTCCCGGGGTAATGCCGGTGGTTGATCGCCAACCCGGCCGTCGGTGCGTCATGATCACCCCGAGATGGTGGACACTTCCCGGGGCGAAGCCCCCGCACCCCCCGCCGAAGAGCCCCGCGGCTGTCTCTTCGCGCTCTCCCAGCCGCCTCTGATGATCTTCCTGACGGTCATCGGGGTGCTGTTACTGATGGCCGCCCTGCACGACCTCTTCATGCTGTGACGCGCCGCGCCGCCGCGCGGGGCGACGCCGGCGACGGCGTCAGCCCGCGGCTTCCTTGCGCCGGGCCCGGTACGCCGCGACGTGGAGCCGGTTCCCGCACGTACGGCTGGAGCAGTAGCGGCGGGAGCGGTTGCGCGACAGGTCGACGAACGCGTGCCCGCAGTCCGGGGCCTCGCAGCGTCGCAGCCGCTCCTGCTCGCCCGCCACGATGATGAAGGCCAGCGCCATGCCGCAGTCGGCCGCGAGATGGTCGGCGATCGAGGCGTCCGGCGCGAAGTAGTGCACGTGCCAGTCGTAGCCGTCGTGGTCGGTGAGCTGCGGAGTGGTTCCGGCGGCGGCGACGAGCCGGTTGACCAGATCGGCCGCGGTGCGGGGGTCGGGGGCCGCGAAGACCTCGGCGAAACGGGCCCGTACGTCGCGCACGGCGGCGAGGTCCTTCTCGCCGAGCGTGCCGACCCCGCTGATGAGATGCCGCTCCGCGAAGTCGTACAGCGCGGCGATGCCGGCGAGCCCGTCCTCGGGTCCGTCCCCGGTCCCGTCCGGTGGCGGCTGGCTCTCCGGTGCGGTGTTCATCAGATCGACCACCGTGTCGAGGGCGATCCGGGTGTCGTGAGGGATCAGCACGCTTCGCTCCCTGGCCTTCGGCGGGCGGGCGCCTGCCGATGGCGGCTGACTCTACTGGCTCGGCCCTGCCCGGCCGGGGCCGGTGCGGCCCCTCCCGGGAGCGGAACGGACCCCTCCGGCGGCCGGGGCGGGAGGGGACACGCACCGGCGCCGTCGCCGCGGTGGATTCCGCGGCGACGGCGCCGGTGTCTGCCCTATGCGGTTGTCGGCACGACGCCGTCGCCCCGAGTCGGACGGCGTCGAGCGGCTCTCTGCCTGGCTCAGCTCTCGGCCAGGATGTGGGAGAGCTCCGTGTCCAGATCGAAGTGACGATGCTCGGTGCCGGGCGGAACCGCGGCGTCGGTCCTCTTCAGGAACGACTCCAGGGCCCGCGCCGGGGCTTCGAGCAGGGCTTCTCCCTCTGGAGAGCTCAGGGCGATGCATACGACGCCTTGACCGTGACTACGAGATGGCCAGACGCGGACGTCTCCGGTGCCGGTGGGCCTGTGCAGCCCCTCGGCAAGGAGGTCGCGGGCGAATACCCATTCGACCGTCTCCTCCGCTCCGGTGTGGAAGGTGGCGTGCACGGCATAGGGATCGGCCGTGTCATACCGCAGGCCCGCAGGTACAGGCAGTGAGGACTCGCTCGACACAACGAGGCGCAGGTGCAGCTCGCAGCTGACCGTGGTGTTCATAAGCGCCAGGGCCTTTCGCTCAGTGTGCGCTCGGGGATTCGCACGTCGGCGAAATCGACATGCCACCTACGGTGGCGTTGTAAACCCCTCTGACCCTTTTGTGATGCTTCGAGTCCCTCGCCCGGCGGCGTGTAACTTTGGGTTATGCGCCCATTCCAGTGACATAAGTGTGACCGCGGCAGGTCGGGTAAGTTGGGGTCATGAACGCGGAGAGTGACGAGCGGAACAGGGTCGCCGAGCAGGCGCCCCCGGCATCCGCCACGGGGGGACCGGACCAGGAGGAACGCGAGCTGGGCTCGCGGGCGCCCGGCTTCATCAAGGCGTCGAAGGCGCTCCATCTGAGCTGGCAGGTCGGCGTCTTCGTCGTCGGCCTCGGCGTCGTGGTCGCGGGCGTGCTCATGCTGGTGCTGCCCGGCCCCGGCTGGCTGGTGATCTTCGCCGGCATGGCGATCTGGGCGACCGAGTTCGTCTGGGCCCAGCTGGTGCTGCGCTGGACCAAGCGCAAGGTCACCGAGGCGGCGCAGCGGGCCCTCGACCCCAAGGTCCGGCGGCGCAACATCATCCTCACCACGGTGGGGCTCGTGATCGTGGCGGTGCTGGTCGGGATCTACGTCTGGAAGTTCGGGATCACCATGCCGTGGAAGATCAGCGAGTGACCCGGGGACGGTCCAGGAGCACCGCTGACATGGGGTAATGTTTGCGGTGCGCCCGGGCGATTAGCTCAGTGGGAGAGCGCTTCGTTCACACCGAAGAGGTCACTGGTTCGAACCCAGTATCGCCCACCCGGACAGAGGGCCCGGGAGACGGAATCCGTCTCCCGGGCCCTCTGCGTTGCCCGCTTCCCCGCGGGTCCGGGAGCCGCCGCGAACGGCGAGCCCCCGGACCCGCACGGCTCACCGCATCCGCCCCAGCGCCTCCTTCACCCGGCGTGCGTCGCGCAGCCGCTGCTCGTACGTCGCCCCCACCACCAGCAACACCAGCCCGGCCAGGGCCGGCGGCAGCCAGCGGGGGAGCGCCCCGGCCACCTGCACCACGTACGGCGCCAGCTCGTGCAGCCCGTCCAGCGCCAGCACCGCCCCGCCGAGCAGCAGCAGCGCCTGGAGGCGGTACCGCGCACCCAGCAGCGTGATCACCAGCGCCGCCACCCCCAGCAGCAGCGGCCGCTGCCAGCCCGGATCGGTCCAGGCCGCCGCCAGGCTCGGCAGCAGCGTTACCGCGAGCCCAGGACCGTACGCCGTCCATGACGACGCCTCCGGGTCCTTCCGCCGGCGCAGGAACCCGACCACCAGCGCGGGCACGGTCACCGGCAGCGTGTACGCCTCCGGGAACGACACCTCCGAGGCCGCCAGCCGCACCCAGGAGGCCAGGACGAACAGTGCCGCCGCCAGGCAGGCCGCCACCGGCCGCCGCTCCGGCCGCACCGCCGCACCCGCCGCCAGCACCCCGCACAGCGCCAGCACCAGCGCCAGGAACGGCGCGTCCGGCACCGCCAGCCCCACGGCCACCAGCGCACCCAGCGCGCCCGTCAGCTCCACCGGCAACGCCACCGGGTTCCGCCGCAGCCGGGCCCCGAACAGCACCGTCAGCGCGGGCACCAGGAGCATCAGCGGCGCGGCCTCGTGCGGGGCGAGCCCCAGGGACCGGCCCGCGAACCCCGTGAGCACGGTGCCCCCGGCCGTGGCGGCGACGGCGAACACCGCACGCGGCACCCCGGCCCCCGCCCGGACCGCCGCCCCGCCGAACAGGGCCGCCAGCGCGCCGAACACCGCGTAGGAGGCCCCCTCGGACGCCAGCGACAGCAGCCCGGCGCTCACCGCCCCGGCCTGCGCCGCCACCAGCGCGGTCACCGGAACCGCCGCCGAACCGTCCCGGCCGCTCCCCGCGCCGCGTACGGCCAGGGCGAGCAGACCGGCCACCAAGGCCGTCTCCCCGGCCACCGCGACCGCGTAGGACACATCCAGCCCGGCCCCGGCCAGCAACAGCGCGCCCCAGCCCAGCACCAGCGCCCCCGCGCCGGCGGCCCCGCGCAGGGCCGCCCCGGACGGCCGCCTGCGGGCGGCGGGCGTCCCAGCGGCGTACCAGGGCGCTCCGGCCCGGCCTCCGGCGTACCAGGGCGCTCCGGGTGCCTGCGCCGCCGCCTCGGGCGCGGCCGGGGCACTGCCCGCTGTCGGCGTTCCGGAAGCCCCCGGAACGGTTGCTCCGCCCGCTTCCGGCGCCCCGGTGCCCGGTGCTCCCACCGGCTCCGCGCCGTACGCGGCCGTCCCCGGTGCCCCGGCGGACTCCGGCTTCCCGCCCGGCCTTGCCGCCTCCCGTGCCGGCAGCGGCGCGGCGATCCGGGTCAGCGACGGCCACCAGCGGTACGCCGAGCCCAGCAGGACGGCCGACACCGCGAGCACCACCGGGGCCGCGGCCAGGCCCGTCCACGGCAGCGTCGAACCCAGTGCGGAGCGGAAGCCCTCCGGCGAACCCGCCCACACGTCCGATAGCAGTGACACCGGGGCCAGCAGCACCGCCGCGACCCCCGGCACCGTTCCCGCCACGGCCCCGGCCACCACCGCCGCCGACGCCACCAGCACCCCGAGCGCCGCGTTCCTCGGCAGCGGGGTCCGTACGACCGCCGTCAGCGCGAGGCCGGCCGCCAGGTACGCGAGCACCCCCCAGTCCTCCGGCACCGCCGCCGCCGGTACGCCGCCCACCGCGGCCACCGCCGCGAGACCGGCCACCACACCGCCCGTCCGCGCGAACCCCCTCGGCGCGCGCCACGCCCCCGCGAGGGCGGCCGCGGCGGCCGTCAGCAGCAGCGCACCGGGCGCCAGAGCCCCGACCGGCCCGGAGGCCGTCACGGACAGTGTCAGTCCCACCAGCAGCGCCGAGAACGCCATCACCGATCCGCCGACGCACGCCGTGACCCGCGCCCCCGTGCCCTTGCCCCACAGTGCGATCGCTCCGTCCAGCACCGCGGTGGCCAGCAGCGCCCACCCGACCACCAGCGCCGGTGCGCCCGCGGCCCACGCCCCGAACAGCAGCGGCCACTGGGCGAGGACCACGGCGGCGGGCAGCGGAAGGTGAAGCCTGCCCAGCGCCAGCCCGTACGCCGTCCACAGCGCCGCCAGCACCGCGGCCGCGACCGCCGTGAAACCGAGCCCGTCCGTGTTCGGGGCCGCCACCGCATGGACCGCGTAGGCGTCCAGCAGCGTCAGCACCAGGGCCAGGGCCGCCAGCGCCTCGGCGGTGGCGGTCAGCCCCCGCCGCAGCAGCACCGCCGGGGCGGCCAGCGCCCCCACGGTCACCGCCGCCAGCACCGCCGACCGGCCGCCGATCCCCATCGAACCCCAGCTCACCAGCGTGAACGCGATGGCCGCGACCGTCAGCAGCAGACCGCCCAGCGTCAGCAGGACGTTCTGCGCGCTGCGCGGCGCGGATGCCCGCTTCGGGGGGACGTAACCCCACGGCTGTGCCGGAGCACCCGGGCGGCCGGGAGCGGGCGCGCCCCAGGCCGACGGGTTCCAGCCGGGGGCGGCCGTCGGCGCGGGCGGCCGCAGCGCGGCGAGCAGCCAGGCCCGCCGGGTCAGCAGCTGGGCCCGGCGGGCGTCCAGCTCGGCCAGTTCACGGTCGAGGCGGGCCAGTTCCTCGGCGGGCGGGGGCACATGTTCCATGTACGGGAGTGTGACCCCGGTCGCCCGGCCCGTACATGCGCTCGGATACTCACTTCCCGGCCGCGACGCCCTGAGTAGAGCCCGGCCGGAAGCGGTTTGAACGAAGAGCGCGAAGCCCTGTATGGTTCAACCCGTTCCCGGGCGATTAGCTCAGTGGGAGAGCGCTTCGTTCACACCGAAGAGGTCACTGGTTCGAACCCAGTATCGCCCACCGGGGAAAGCCGGTCCGCAACGATCACGCGGGCTGGCTTTCGCATGTCCGCACCCTCGGACCCCTCACGCCGCCGCGGGCAGCTCCGGGCGCAGTGGCCACGACGGGTCCACCGCCTCCGGCGTCCCGCTCTTCGCGAACCAGGCCTCCAGGCCCCGTGCCTGGGCCGCGTGCCAGGTCGCCTGCAAGGTGTGCAGCTCCGACGGCGACAGCCGCTCCAGCCGGGTCGAGAAGCGCCGGCACACCGCCCGCACCAGCTCCAGTGAAGCCGTCGCGTCGGCCGCCGCGTCATGGGCCCCGTCGAGCACCACCTCATAACTCGCGCACAGATCCGTGAGCGTCCGGCGGCCCTTGCGATAGCGGTCCAGATGCTTGTCCAGCACCCGCGGGTCCACCACCCGCATCGGCACCCCGTCGAGATACCGCGCCAGCGACGACGCCCGGTGGCGCTTCAACTCCCGGTCCAGCAGCGTCAGATCGAAGGGCGCGTTCATCACGACCAGCGGCCGGCCGGTCGCACAGCTCTCCGCCAGCGCCCGGGCTATCTCGTCCATCACCGGGGCCGGCCAACGCCCGTTGCGCTGAAGGTGATCGTCGGTCAGCCCGTGGATCTCGGTCGCCCCGGGCGGGACCGGAACCCCCGGATTGATCAGCCAACGAGTCACGCGGACGCGACCGCCCGCGGTGTCCTGCGCGACGAGAGCGGCCGAAACGATCCGGTCCCGCTCGACGTCCACGCCTGTCGTCTCCGTGTCAAAAGCGGCCAGCGGCCCTTCGAACCAGTGCATCATCCCCGAACTCCTCGCACCCGCACGGCAGATGGAGTGATTCCTCTGCCCGATATCGGTGATACCCGGGCTGTTTGCCTGATACGCCGTTTGCGGGCGGTCTGATGCGGTGACAACACAAGTGAGACGTCGGAGAGTTGCCGTCGACGTCCATCGGTCCGTCCCGTCCCACCACACCCGTCGGCAGGCTGCCTGCCGTCGATCGGCACGCCCGGAAGGCACACGGAGCCATGGCGCTCGCGCAGCCCGACCCCGGGGGAACCGCCCGCGCCGAGCCCTTCGGGCCCCGGCTGCCGCAGCAGCCGGGAGCGCCGCTGCGCGGCTCCCTCGCCACCACCGCCTGCATGGAGACCCTTCAGGTGGGCTATCTGCACGCCGTCGCGGCGGCGGCGGGATGCTCCCTGTCCCAGCCCTTCCCCGACAACGGCATCGACTGGCACGTCAGCCACGGCGCCCCGACCCACACCGTCGACGACGAAGTGACCATCAAGGTGCAGCTCAAGTGCACCTACCAGATACCGCCGCACCCGGCGGGCGGGGCGTTCTCCTTCACCCTCGACAACGCCCACCTCGTCAAGCTCGCCCGCTCCCCGGTGACGGTGCACAAGATCCTGGTCGTGATGATCGTGCCCCGCAGCCGGGACGACTGGCTGCACGCCGGGCCCGGAGGCCTCGACCTGCGTCACTGCTGTTACTGGACGAACCTGGCCGGCCACGCGGTGACGGGCCGGCACCGGACCACTGTGCGCATCCCGACCTCGCGGATCTTCGACGACCGCGCACTCTGCGACATCATGGCCCGGGTCGGGGCCGGAGGGAGACCCTGATGCACCGGTCGATGGACGAGCCCACGGGCGCGGCGGGACTGCCCGCCGCCCGCTCGCACCCCACCGCCCGCCCCTGGCCCCCGCCGCTCGCCGAGGCGGGCACCGAACTGCCCGACCCCGCCGTCCTCGGGGCCCTCCTGCGCCGGCACGGCTGGCAGCGGCGCGGTGGCGCGCCGGGCCGCTACGGCCGCTGGACCCCGCCGGGATCCGCCGCCGGGGCCACCAGCCTGCTGGTGCCCGAGAGCGCGGCCTTCCCCGACAGCGGAGAGCTGATCGAGGAGGCCCTCCTCGCCCTCGGCCGCAGCGCCGCCCCCTCCGCCCGCGACGTCCTCGTCTCCCTCGCCGTGCCCAGCGACGAGATCCGCTGGTGGCGCGAGGTCCCCGAATCCGCGGCCGGGGCGGCCGGGGCCGCGGGCTGGGCCGAAGCCGACGAGCTGCGGTCGGCCGCCCGGCAGGTCCTCATGGCCGGAGCCCTCGCGGCCCGCGGCCGGGCCGGCTACCACGGTGCCCGGCACCGCCGGAAGGCCCGGGCCGCCCTCGACGACGCCCTGATCGGGCCCGGCGCCGACGGCCGCAGCCTCACCGCGTACGTCCCCGTCGCCTCCGGACGCGCCGTCGCCGTCCAGCTCTGCCACGCCCTCCATGCCACCCGGGAGGCCGTGGACTACCAGCGGGCCACCGGCGGCATGGAGGCCTTCGACAGCGCGATCGCCGCGGGTGCCGGGCGGGAGCTGACCGAGGCGCTGGTCGCCCTGGTGCGCGGCTCGGAAGGGGCCCGGATCGATCTGCGGTGGGCGCCCGCCGCGGGCACCCCGGACGGCTGCCCCGCCCGCCCCGCACCCGTCGAGTTCTCCCCGGGCGACCTGCCCGCCCTGCGCGCCGCCGGGGCCCGCTACCTCCGCGACGAACCCGCCGTGCTGGTCCGGCTTACCGGCGCGGTGGTCCGGCTGCGCCGCTCCGGGCCGCGCGGCCCCGGGATCGTACGGCTGCGGGTGCTGGCCGGGGCCGAGGTCGCGCACGTCCGCGTGGAGCTGGACGAGGAGGCGTACCGCATCGCGGGCCACGCCCACCTCGTGGGGCTGCCGCTGCGGGTCGAGGGGCGGCTGGAGAACCGGGGCGGCTTCCGGTGTCTCACCGGGGCCTCACAGGTCGCGCCCGTCCAGGTCGACGAGGCCGAGCGGGACCGGCTGATGAAGGCGCTCCAGGAGAACGTCGACTTCTTCGAGGAGGCGTGCGTGGGGGAGGAGGCGTAGGGCCGCCCGGAAGGCGTTCGCATCGGGGGGTGAGGGCTCGGTACGATTCGTTCTGCTTAGCCATACGAAGGCAGGCATCCCCCTCAGTCAGGAGAGACCGGTGTCAGACGTCCGTGTGATCATCCAACGCGATTCCGAGCGGGAAGAGCACGTGGTGACGACGGGCACGACCGCCGGTGAGCTCTTCCCCGGTCAGCGCACCGTCGTCGCCGCGCGCATCGGCGGCGAGCTGAGGGACCTCTCGTACGTCCTCCAGGACGGCGAGAGCGTCGAGCCCGTGGAGATCTCCTCCGAGGACGGCCTCAACATCCTGCGCCACTCCACCGCGCACGTCATGGCCCAGGCCGTGCAGGAGCTCTTCCCCGAGGCCAAGCTCGGCATCGGCCCGCCGGTCAAGGACGGCTTCTACTACGACTTCGACGTCGAGAAGCCGTTCACCCCCGAGGACCTCAAGGCCATCGAGAAGAAGATGCAGGAGATCCAGAAGCGGGGACAGAAGTTCTCCCGCCGCGTGGTCTCCGACGAGGACGCCCGCGAGGAGCTCGCCGACGAGCCGTACAAGCTGGAGCTCATCGGCATCAAGGGCTCCGCCTCCTCGGACGACGGCGCGGACGTCGAGGTGGGCGGCGGCGAGCTGACCATCTACGACAACCTCGACGCCAAGACCGGCGACCTGTGCTGGAAGGACCTCTGCCGGGGTCCGCACCTGCCCACCACCCGGTTCATCCCGGCGTTCAAGCTGATGCGCAACGCCGCGGCGTACTGGCGCGGCAGCGAGAAGAACCCGATGCTCCAGCGCATCTACGGCACCGCCTGGCCCACCAAGGACGAGCTGAAGGCGCACCTGGAGTTCCTGGAGGAGGCCGCCAAGCGCGACCACCGCAAGCTCGGCAACGAGCTGGACCTCTTCTCCTTCCCCGACGAGATCGGTCCCGGCCTCGCCGTCTTCCACCCCAAGGGCGGCGTCATCCGCCGGGCCATGGAGGACTACTCGCGCCGCCGGCACGAGGAGGAGGGCTACGAGTTCGTCTACAGCCCGCACGCCACCAAGGGCAAGCTCTTCGAGAAGTCCGGGCACCTGGACTGGTACGCCGACGGCATGTACCCGCCCATGCAGCTCGACGACGGGGTGGACTACTACCTCAAGCCGATGAACTGCCCGATGCACAACCTGATCTTCGACGCGCGCGGCCGCTCCTACCGCGAACTGCCGCTGCGCCTCTTCGAGTTCGGCACGGTGTACCGGTACGAGAAGTCGGGCGTCGTGCACGGCCTGACCCGCTCGCGCGGCTTCACGCAGGACGACGCGCACATCTACTGCACCAAGGAGCAGATGGCTCAGGAGCTCGACCGCACGCTCACCTTCGTGCTGAACCTGCTCCGCGACTACGGGCTGACCGACTTCTACCTGGAGCTGTCCACCAAGGACCCGGAGAAGTACGTCGGCTCCGACGAAACCTGGGAAGAGGCCACCGAGACGCTCCGTCAGGTCGCCGAGAAGCAGGGGCTGCCCCTGGTCCCGGACCCGGGCGGCGCCGCGTTCTACGGCCCGAAGATCTCCGTGCAGTGCAAGGACGCCATCGGCCGCACCTGGCAGATGTCGACCGTGCAGCTCGACTTCAACCTGCCGGAGCGCTTCGACCTGGAGTACACCGGCCCGGACGGCTCCAAGCAGCGCCCGGTGATGATCCACCGTGCCCTGTTCGGCTCCATCGAGCGCTTCTTCGCCGTGCTCCTGGAGCACTACGCGGGCGCGTTCCCGGTCTGGCTCGCCCCGGTCCAGGCGGTCGGCATCCCGATCGGCGACGCCCACATCCCGTACCTCCAGGAGTTCGCCGCCAAGGCGCGCAAGCAGGGGCTGCGGGTGGACGTGGACGCGTCCTCGGACCGGATGCAGAAGAAGATCCGCAACCAGCAGAAGAACAAGGTCCCGTTCATGATCATCGCTGGTGACGAGGACATGGCCAATGGTGCCGTCTCCTTCCGTTACCGCGACGGTTCGCAGGAGAACGGCATCCCGGTCGACGAGGCCATCGCCAAGATCGCGAAGGCCGTCGAGGACCGCGTACAGGTCTGATCCGTACGGCGGGAACGGCCCCTGAGCGCTAATCGCGCTCCGGGGGCCGTTTCTCGTCCTCCCTGGTGAACACCTGGATCAGCCACGACGAGAACGACCCCGTCACCGCCCCCAGCAGCGCGAGACCGCCGGCCATCAGTCCCGCGGCGACCACCCGCCCCCAGAACGTGACCGGTGCGGCGTCCCCGTAACCGACCGTCGTGAGCGTCGCGCACGCCCACCACGCCGAGTCACCGAAGGTGCGGATGGACGCGCCGGGTGCCGCGCGCTCCAGGTGGTAGACGGCGAGCGAGGCGGCGAAGCCGAGCAGCACGGCGGTCAGGCCCGCGTACGCCATCACGCGCGCGTAGAGGTTCAGCCTGGGCCGGTCCCGGCGGCGCTGCACCGCCAGGTACACCTGGACCATCCGCAGCGGGCGCAGCAGTGGCAGCAGCAGGACCAGGGTGTCGAGCCAGCGCACGGGAACGAAGCGCGCGCCCAGGCCGCTGAGGTGCAGCCGGGTCGCGTAGTCGACGAGGAAGAGCAGCCAGGTCGACCAGACGAGGATCAGCGCGATGTCGTGCCAGGGCTCGGCGTCGCGCGGGGCCAGCACCCGGACCGCGTACCCCGTCAGGAAGAGCAGTCCCGCGGCGAAGAGCGGTACCTCCGTGCGCTGCTCCCAGCGGGTCAGCCGGGCGGGTGGATCGGGGGCGGGTCGGTCGCTCATCGCCTCAGCATCGTGGGCGGCCGAGCGGTCCGGCCCCGGCGACACGCTCCGCCGGGGTGACGCAATATGCTGATCGGCATGACGAGTGAGCCGGAGCAGCAGATCGGCGTGGGGACGCCCGACGCATTCCAGCGCCTGTGGACGCCCCATCGGATGGCGTACATCCAGGGTGAGAACAAGCCGAGTGGCCCGGGTGCCGAGGACGGCTGTCCGTTCTGTTCGATCCCGGCGAAATCCGACGAGGACGGGCTCGTCGTGGCTCGCGGCGAGCACGTCTACGCGGTGCTGAACCTGTATCCGTACAACGGCGGCCACCTCATGGTCGTGCCCTTCAGGCATGTCGCCGACTACACCGAGCTGGACGATCCGGAGACCGCGGAGCTCGCGGACTTCACCAAGCGGGCGATGGTGGCGCTGCGTGCCGCCTCCGGGGCGCACGGGTTCAACATCGGCATGAACCAGGGCTCCGTGGCCGGCGCCGGGATCGCCGCCCACCTGCATCAGCACCTGGTGCCGCGCTGGGGCGGGGACACCAACTTCATGCCGGTCATCGGCCACACCAAGGTGCTGCCCCAGCTGCTGGGCGACACCCGGGCGATGCTGGCCGAGGTCTGGCCCGCCGCCGTCTAGCTCGTCGTACGGAGAGGGCCCCCACCGAGGTGGGGGCCCTCTCCGTACGACGTCGTGCCCTACGCGTCGTAGACGTCGGCCTTGCGCGGGGCCGGGTCCTGGACGAGACCGCTCAGTATCATCGAGCGGCTGTCGAAGCGCTCGGTGTCGACGCCGTTCTCCTCGAGGACGCGCATCGCCGCCGAGTGGACCGCCCGCAGCACCGGGGTGGCGGCACGCATCGCGTCGTCCGCCATGAAGCGGTGGTTCCAGGGCTTCGCCGCCCACGCGTGTCGCAGCCCGAACGGCTCGGGCAGCACGATCTTTCCGCCCAGGTAGTCGAGCAGCGGCGGATACCAGGTGAGGGGAGCCCGCAGGGCGAGCCGGACGACCTCCTTGGCGTCCACCAGCGCCAGTTGGACGTCCCGGGTCTCCCAGAAGCGGACGGTCTTGTTGACCGTCTTCGTCTTCGCCGCCGGCTTGGTGAGGAACAGACCGTGCACCGGGCCGAGCGCGTGGCCGGTGACCTCGATGCGCAGCGTCTCGTGGAGCACGGTGACAGTGATCATCATGGTGATCACCAGCTGACCGTCCCACAGGGTGAACTGGACGCCCAGATAGTGCCGGTCGCCGCTGCCGAACTGCTGGTGGTTGCAGATCCGCTGTATCTCGTGCGGTTTCACCTGGAAGGTGGCGACGTCCTCACCCTCGGGGCGGGTGACGGCGTCGGCGTTCTCCCCGATGGGCGAGACGATCCAGTGCTTCACGGACGGCTTCGGGAAGCCGCCGGTGTTCAGCGGTCCGCGCTCCAGCATCTTCAGCTGGTCGTGGATGATCCGGATCAGGTCCCAGCTGCGGAACTGGTGGATCTCCTTCGTCGGGTCCTTGGGGATCAGCTCCTCGGCCAGCTGCCAGCTGCCCCAGCGGGTGCCCATCCCGAGGACGCCCTTGGGGCCGGCGTAGAAGACGGCGTTCGACTGCTGCTCGGCCGACAGCTTCTCCAGGCCCTGGCGCAGGGCCTCGCGCGCGGTCTCGTTGGGGTTCTTCGGCACCGCCTCGGGGATCTTCGCGATCACCCCGGTGCCGGAGAGAAGGCCCTCCCAGCGGGCCCGCAGGTCCTTCGCCGAGGTCTCCGCGATCCGTTTGGCGAGCAGCCAGCCGATCACCGGGGCGACGATCGCGGCCCGGACGTAGAGCGCGAGCAGCCCGTCCAGGGGAGCCGGATCATCAGGACCAGGGCGCCGATCCCGAAGGCGGCCAGCAGCACCGTGCCGACGGCCCGGAACGCCGTGTCCTTGGACTTGTTGAGCGCGTCCCGGATCCGGAAGGCGATCACCCAGGCCAGCATGCCGGGCAGGAACAGCACGCCGAACACCACGGTCACCAGGGTGAGCCGGGTGTCGCGGGCCTTGCGCAGGTTGTTCGCCGACAGGCAGTGCTCCACCACGGTCTGCGGGTCCGTGCCGAAGGACTGGATGAGCGCCTTGCGGGCGCCGCCGAGCATGCGCTCCTGGACGGCGCGGGCGAATGCCTCGCCGAGATTCGGCTTGAAGTAGTCGGACTTGAAGAGTTTGGAGGAGCCCGGCTTCACTTCCGATTTGTGCCACTCGCTGTTGGCGTCGAGGATCGTCTCCACCGGGCTGTCCCGGTACGCCGCCGAGGCCAGGGCATTGGTCGCCACGGTCTGACTGCCCGAGCCCTGGATCGGGATCTGGGCCCCGGGTGAGAAGTCGAATCCGTCGTTGGCCACCTTGTCGCCCCCACTCGCCGCACGTCTGCTCCTGCGGTGTGCCCAACTACCGTACGCGGCATACCTTCTGAGCTGCGCCCACAGCGTATCGTCCGGATCACCCCACCGGCGGTCACCGGCGTGCACACGGACGGCGTGTGCGACAGTGCGCCGGTCACGCGCCGGGGGCCACTCGATGACCGGGAACAGGGGCGGCCGTCGCCGACCGGGTCGCCGGTCAGGCGCCGGGGGCCCCGTCCGCCGGCTCGGCGCGGACCCGGTCGGCGATCTGCGGCGGCATCGGCTCGTGCCGGGCGTACATGCGGTCGAAGCGGCCGGTGCCGTGCGACAGGGAGCGCAGGTCCACCGCATACCGGCCGACCTCGATCTCCGGCACCTCCGCCCGTACGAGGGTGCGCCCGCCCGCGCTCTGCTCGGTGCCCACGACCCGGCCGCGCCGCCCCGACAGGTCGCTCATCACCGGGCCCACGTAGTCGTCGGGGACCAGGACGCTCACCTCGCAGACCGGCTCCAGGAGCCGGATGCGGGACTCGGCCGCGGCCTCGCGCAGCGCCAGCGCCCGGCGGTCTGGAACGCGGCGTCCGAGGAGTCCACCGAATGCGCCTTCCCGTCCAGCAGCGTGACCCGTACGTCGACCAGCGGGTGCCCGTCGGACAGCCCCTTGGCGGCCTGGGCCCGGACGCCCTTCTCCACCGAGGGGATGAACTGGCGCGGCACCGAACCGCCGACGACCTTGTCGACGAACTCGATGCCGGAGCCCGGCGGCAGCGGCTCCACCTCGATCTCGCAGATCGCGAACTGGCCGTGTCCGCCGGACTGTTTGACGTGCCGTCCGCGCCCGGCGGCCCGGCTCGCGAACGTCTCGCGCAGCGGCACCCGGTGCGGTTCCGCGTCGACCTGGACGCCGTAACGGCTGCGCAGCCGCTCCAGGGCCACCTCCTGGTGGGCCTCGCCCAGGCACCACAGGACGACCTGGCCGGTGTCCGGGTTCTGTTCGAGGCGCAGGGTGGGGTCCTCCGCGACCAGCCGGGCCAGGCCCTGCGACAGTCTGTCCTCGTCCGCCTTGCCGTGCGCCCGTACGGCCAGCGGAAGCAGCGGGTCCGGCGTCGACCAGGGCTCGATCAGGACCGGGTCGCCGGCCGGGGAGAGCGTGTCGCCGGTCTCCGCCTCGCCGAGCCGGGCCACGCACGCCAGATCGCCCGCGACGCACCGGTCCAGCGCGTTCTGCCGGCGGCCGAACGGGGAGGTGAGCGCCCCGACGCGGATCTCCGCCTCGTGGCAGGGGCGCGGGGCGTGCCCCGTGGCGTCCAGGCCGTGGCCGCACAGATGCACCGAGTCGTCGGGGCGCAGGGTGCCGGAGAAGACGCGGACCAGGGAGACGCGGCCCACGTACGGGTCGGAGGACGTCTTGACGACCTCGGCGACCAGCGGGCCGTCGGGGTCGCAGACCGGCGCGGGCCGGGGCCCGCCCGAGGGGGTGGTGACGACGGGCGGGGTGCGTTCCAGCGGGGTCGGGAAACCGCGGGTGATCAGCTCCAGCAGTTCGACGGTGCCGATGCCCTGGCGGGCGCCCTCGGCCGCGGGGGCGGCCGTGAGGACGGGGTGGAAGGAGCCCCGGGCGACGGCGCGTTCCAGATCGGCGGTCAGGGTCGCGATGCCGATGTCCTCGCCGTCGAGGTAGCGGTCCATCAGGGACTCGTCCTCGCTCTCGGCGATGATCCCCTCGATCAGCCGGTCGCGGGCCTGACGCAGTGGTTCCTCCTGGCCGGGCGCGGGCGGGAGCTCGGCGCGTTCGCCGGAGGAGTAGTCCAGGATCCGCCGGCTCAGCAGTCCGGTGAGGCCGGTCAGCGGGGCGTGCCCGTCGGCCGCCTCGGGACCCGGCACGGGCAGGTACAGCGGCAGTACGGCGTCGGGGTCGTCGCCCCCGAAGTTCTCGGCGCAGATCCGGGTCATGTCGTCGAAGGAGGTGCGGGCGGTGTCCAGATGCGTGACGACGATCGCGCGCGGCATGCCGACGAGCGCGCACTCCTCCCAGGCGGCCCGGGTGGTCGCCGCCACCGACTGGGCCTCCTGCGCCGCCGAGACGACGAAGAGGGCCGCGTCCGCCGCGCGCAGACCGGCCCGCAGCTCCCCGACGAAGTCCGCGTAGCCGGGGGTGTCCAGCAGATTGATCTTGCACCCGTCCCAGGCCACCGGAACCAGCGAGAGCTGGACGGAACGCCGGCGGCGCTGCTCGATCTCGTCGTAGTCGGAGACGGTCGCCCCGTCCTCGACCCGGCCGGCCCGGTTCACGGCCCCCGCCGTCAGGGCCAGGGCCTCGACCAGGGTGGTCTTGCCCGATCCGCTGGGGCCGACCAGCACCACGTTCCGTACGGCGGAGGGGTGGCCGGCCGCCGGTGCTCCTCCGGCGGCTCCGGGGTGTGCGTGTGCCTTGTCGCCCATGGTGCGTGCCTCCCGGTCGATGGCGCGGTGCGGGGGAGGGCGACCGCGCGCGAGCAGCGGTGGTCACGGGGTGGGGAGGCCGCCGCGGCGGTCTCGGCGACGCCCGCGGTCCTTCGAGCTTGGCACCGTGGCGGGACCTCGTCCACAGCTCGCGCACGGGCGGCCGCCTCCGTGGATCGCGCCCCGGGCGCGGCGGGGCCGGGGCGGGTGACACCCGGCGGCGGGTGCCCGTCCGGTGGAAGGGACCGGCCGTGACTACGATGGGCCAGCCGGTGGCCGAAGGGCCGCCCGGCGAACCGAACCCTCGGGAAGGCCATGCTGAACAAGTACGCGCGTGCATTCTTCACGCGTGTCCTCACACCGTTCGCCGCTCTGCTGCTCCGCCTCGGGGTCAGCCCCGACGCGGTCACTCTCATCGGCACGGCCGGAGTGATGGCAGGTGCGCTGGTCTTTTTCCCGATGGGGGAGTTCTTCTGGGGCACGATCGTCATCACGATCTTCGTCTTCTCCGACCTCGTCGACGGCAACATGGCGCGGCAGGCCGGGATCTCCAGCCGGTGGGGCGCGTTCCTCGACTCGACACTGGACCGGGTCGCCGACGGGGCGATCTTCGCCGGCTTCGCCCTCTGGTACGCGGGCAGCGGTGACGACAACATCCTCTGCGCCGTCGCGATCTTCTGCCTGGCCAGCGGCCAGGTGGTCTCGTACACCAAGGCGCGCGGCGAGTCGATCGGGCTGCCGGTCGCGGTCAACGGCCTGGTGGAGCGCGCCGAGCGCCTGGTGATCTCGCTGGTCGCCGCCGGTCTCGCCGGACTGCACAAGTTCGGCGTGCCCGGCATCGACGTCCTGCTCCCGATCGCGCTGTGGATCGTCGCCGTCGGCAGCCTCGTGACGCTGGTCCAGCGCGTGGTGACCGTACGTCGTGAGTCGGCGGAGGCGGACGCCGCCGAGGCCGCCGCCTCGGGGCCCGCGGGCCGAGGGAGCGAGGCCGACCGGTGACCGCTTCCGACCTGAGGGGCCGGCTCACCGACGGGCTGTACGGACTGGGCTGGAGCGCGGTCAAGACGCTGCCCGAGCCCGCCGCCGCCCGGCTCTTCCGCACCATCGCCGACCAGACGTGGAAGCGGCGCGGCAAGAGCGTGCTGCGCCTGGAGTCCAATCTGGCACGGGTCGCCCCCGACGCCGGACCGGAGCGGCTGGCCGAGCTGTCGCGGGCCGGGATGCGCTCCTACATGCGCTACTGGATGGAGTCGTTCCGGCTGCCGACGTGGAGCCCGGAGCGGATCAGGGAGGGCATCGACGTCCAGGACGCCCACCTGCTGACCGAGGGCCTGGACGCCGGGAAGGGCGTGATCCTCGCCCTGCCCCACCTGGGCAACTGGGACCACGCGGGCGCCTGGGTCACCACCCACCTCAAGGTCCCCTTCACCACCGTCGCCGAACGGCTGGAGCCCGCCACCCTCTACGACCGCTTCGTCGCCTACCGCGAGGGCCTCGGCATGGAGGTCCTGCCGCACAGCGGCGGGGCCGCCTTCGGGACCCTGGCCCGGCGGCTGCGCGCGGGCGGCCTGGTCTGCCTGGTCGCGGACCGGGACCTGTCCGCCTCCGGCGTCGAGGTGTCGTTCTTCGGCGCCACCGCCCGGATGCCCGCGGGCCCGGCGCTGCTCGCCCAGCAGACCGGCGCTCTCCTGCTGCCGGTCACCCTCTGGTACGACGGCACGCCGGTGATGGGCGCCCGCGTCCACCCGGCGGTCGAGGTGCCCGAGGAGGGCACCCGTATCGAGAAGGCGTCCGCGATGACGCAAGCGCTGGCCGACGCCTTCGCCGGCGGGATCGCCGAGCATCCGGAGGACTGGCACATGCTCCAGCGGCTCTGGCTGGACGACCTGGACCCCGGGGGGGACCGCAGTGAAGATCGGCATCGTCTGCCCGTACTCCTGGGACGTACCGGGCGGCGTGCAGTTCCACATCCGGGACCTCGCCGAACACCTGATCCGGCTCGGCCACGAGGTCTCCGTGCTGGCCCCCGCCGACGACGAGACCCCGCTGCCTCCGTACGTGGTCTCGGCGGGCCGGGCCGTCCCGGTCCCGTACAACGGCTCCGTCGCCCGGCTGAACTTCGGCTTCCTGTCGGCGGCCCGGGTGCGGCGCTGGCTGCACGACGGCACGTTCGACGTGATCCACATCCACGAGCCGACCTCCCCGTCGCTGGGCCTGCTGGCCTGCTGGGCGGCGCAGGGTCCGATCGTGGCCACCTTCCACACCTCCAACCCGCGCTCCCGGGCGATGATCGCCGCGTACCCGATCCTCCAGCCCGCGCTGGAGAAGATCAGCGCCCGGATCGCGGTCAGCGAGTACGCGCGGCGCACCCTGGTCGAGCACCTCGGCGGGGACGCCGTCGTCATCCCCAACGGCGTCGACGTCGGCTTCTTCGCCCAGGCCGAGCCGAAGGCCGAGTGGCAGGGCCAGACGCTCGGCTTCATCGGCCGCATCGACGAACCCCGCAAGGGCCTGCCCGTCCTGATGAAGGCGCTGCCCGCGATCCTCGCCGCCCGCCCCGAGGCACGGCTGCTGGTCGCCGGGCGGGGCGACGAGGAGGAGGCGGTGGCCACGCTGCCGAAGGAGCTGCGCGAACGCGTCGAGTTCCTCGGCATGGTCAGCGACGAGGACAAGGCCCGGCTGCTGCGCAGCGTCGATGTGTACGTGGCCCCGAACACCGGCGGCGAGAGCTTCGGCATCATCCTGGTCGAAGCGCTGTCGGCCGGTGCGCCGGTCCTCGCGAGCGACCTGGACGCCTTCGCCCAGGTGCTGGACCAGGGCGCGGCGGGCGACCTGTTCGCCAACGAGGACGCCGACGCGCTGGCCGAGGCCGCGATCCGGCTGCTGGGCAACCCGGAGCGCCGGAAGGGGCTGCGGGAGCGCGGCGAGGCCCACGTACGGCGCTTCGACTGGGCGACGGTGGGGGCCGACATCCTCGCGGTGTACGAGACGGTGACCGACGGGGCCGCGTCGGTCGCGGCGGACGAACGCTCCGGGCTGCGGGCCCGGTTCGGGCTCGCGCGGGACTGAGCGCCGGGGGCTCGCGGTCGGCGGCGGCGTGGACCGGGCGCCGGTACGCGGTCGCGGTGGCCTCCTGTTGAAGCGGGGGCCGCCGACGACGGTAGCGTGTGGGCCCGTGACCGTAACCCTCATCGTCTGGATCGTCCTCGCCCTGATCGCGATCGGCGTGTACCTCAGCTGGACCGCCGGCCGGCTCGACCGCCTGCACTCCCGGATCGACGCCGCCCGCGCCGCCCTCGACGCCCAACTGCTGCGCCGCGCCTCGGTCACCCAGGAGCTGGCCACTTCCGGCGTCCTGGACCCGGCCGCCTCGATCGTCCTGTACGAGGCCGCGCACGCCGCCCGGCAGGCCGAGGAGGACCATCGCGAGGTCGCCGAGAGCGAGCTGAGCGCCGCGCTGCGCGCCGTCTTCGGAGAACCGGCCCAGGTCGACGCGGTGAAGGAGATCCCCGGCGGCGTCGAGGCGGCCACCGAACTGGCCGCCGCCGTACGCCGCGTGCCCATGGCCCGCCGCTTCCACAACGACGCCGTGCGCGCCGCCCGCGCCCTGCGCCGGCACCGCACCGTCCGGCTCCTCCGGCTGGCCGGGCACGCGCCGTTCCCGCTCGCCTTCGAGATGGACGACGCCCCGCCGGTGGCCCTGGCGGACCGCCCGGGCACCTGACGGCCTCCGAGCCGGAGAGCGGTCGGGAGAGCGATCCCAGGCCAAAACGATCCACGGCCTGTTCATTGGCCCTTGCTGTGGCCTGGCCGCACAGCGTTTGCTCGGCGGTGCAGTATCCAGCGTCTTTCACCGAGTGAGGTCCCGTGTCCACGCTTCCCAGCACCCCGCAGTCCGCCGAGTCCCCCGCCACCGGCACCGCCCGCGTCAAGCGCGGCATGGCCGAGCAGCTCAAGGGCGGCGTGATCATGGACGTCGTCGACGCCGAGCAGGCGAAGATCGCCGAGGACGCGGGCGCCGTGGCCGTCATGGCCCTGGAGCGGGTCCCCGCCGACATCCGCAAGGACGGCGGCGTGGCCCGTATGTCCGACCCCAACATGATCGAGGAGATCATCGGGGCCGTCTCCATCCCGGTCATGGCCAAGTCCCGCATCGGTCACTTCGTCGAGGCCCAGGTCCTCCAGTCCCTCGGTGTCGACTACATCGACGAGTCCGAGGTCCTCACCCCGGCCGACGAGGTCAACCACAGCGACAAGTTCGCCTTCACCACCCCTTCGTCTGCGGCGCCACCAACCTGGGCGAGGCCCTGCGCCGTATCGCCGAGGGCGCGGCCATGATCCGCTCGAAGGGCGAGGCCGGCACCGGCAACGTCGTCGAGGCCGTCCGCCACCTGCGCCAGATCAAGAACGAGATCGCGCGGCTGCGCGGCTTCGACAACAACGAGCTGTACGCCGCCGCCAAGGACCTCCGCGCCCCCTACGAGCTGGTCAAGGAGGTCGCCGAGCTCGGCAAGCTGCCCGTCGTGCTGTTCTCCGCCGGTGGTGTGGCCACTCCGGCCGACGCCGCGCTCATGCGCCAGCTCGGCGCCGAGGGCGTCTTCGTCGGTTCCGGCATCTTCAAGTCCGGCGACCCGGCCAAGCGCGCCGCCGCCATCGTGAAGGCCACCACCTTCTACGACGACCCGAAGGTCATCGCGGACGCCTCCCGCAACCTGGGCGAGGCCATGGTCGGCATCAACTGCGACACCCTGCCCGAGTCCGAGCGCTACGCCAACCGCGGCTGGTAACCACTGATGAGTGACACCCCTGTGATCGGCGTCCTGGCGCTCCAGGGCGACGTACGGGAGCACCTGATCGCCCTGGCCTCGGCGGACGCCCTGGCCAGGCCGGTCCGGCGTCCCGAGGAGCTGGCGGAGGTCGACGGCCTGGTCATCCCCGGTGGCGAGTCGACCACCATGTCCAAGCTGGCGGTCCTCTTCGGCATGATGGAGCCGCTGCGCGAGCGGGTCCGGGCCGGGATGCCGGTCTACGGCACCTGCGCCGGGATGATCCTGCTGGCCGAGAAGATCCTCGACCCGCGCTCCGGCCAGGAAACCGTCGGCGGCATCGACATGATCGTGCGGCGCAACGCCTTCGGCCGGCAGAACGAGTCCTTCGAGGCCGCGGTCGAGGTCGCCGGGATCGACGGCGGCCCCGTGGAGGGCGTGTTCATCCGCGCCCCCTGGGTGGAGTCCGTCGGGGCCGGGGCCGAGGTCATCGCCGAGCACGGCGGCCACATCGTGGCCGTACGCCAGCGGAATGTCCTCGCCACGTCGTTCCATCCCGAACTGACCGGCGACCATCGCGTGCACGCTCTGTTCGTGGACATGGTGCGCGCAGTGAAGTGAGCGGACCCCGGTAGGATCTCTCGGGTTCGACTCGATTTTGGTGACGCGAAGGAGAAGGCAGATGTCCGGCCACTCTAAATGGGCTACGACGAAGCACAAGAAGGCCGTGATTGACGCCAAGCGCGGCAAGCTCTTCGCGAAGCTGATCAAGAACATCGAGGTCGCGGCCCGCTCCGGCGGCGTCGACCCCGATGGCAACCCGACACTCGTCGACGCCATCCAGAAGGCGAAGAAGAGTTCCGTCCCGAACAAGAACATCGATTCCGCCGTCAAGCGCGGCGGCGGTCTCGAAGCGGGCGGTACCGACTACGAGACGATCATGTACGAGGGTTACGGCCCGAACGGTGTCGCGGTGCTCATCGAGTGCCTCACCGACAACCGCAACCGTGCCGCCTCCGACGTACGTGTCGCGATGACCCGGAACGGCGGCTCGATGGCCGACCCGGGCTCCGTCTCGTACCTGTTCAACCGCAAGGGCGTCGTGATCGTGCCCAAGGGCGAACTGACCGAGGACGACGTCCTCGGCGCGGTCCTCGACGCGGGCGCCGAGGAGGTCAACGACCTCGGCGAGACCTTCGAGGTGGTAAGCGAGGCCACCGACATGGTCGCGGTGCGCACCGCCCTCCAGGAGGCGGGCATCGACTACGACTCCGCCGAGGCCAACTTCCTGCCGACCATGCAGGTCGAGCTGGACGAAGAGGGCGCCCGCAAGATCTTCAAGCTCATCGACGCGCTGGAGGACAGCGACGACGTGCAGAACGTCTTCGCCAACTTCGACGTGTCCGACGAGGTCATGGAGAAGGTCGACGCCTGAGGCGCGGCCGGCACAGCACGGTACGACGGGCCGACGGGGACACCCCGTCGGCCCGTCGTCATGTGGTTGCGAGGCTTTGTCAGTGCGAGCCGATAGCCTGCGGGAACAGATGAACGAGTGGGCGTCGCGAGCGGCGAGGATCAGGGGGGCTCCATGCGGGTTCTGGGCGTTGACCCGGGGCTGACCCGGTGCGGTGTCGGCGTGGTCGAGGGGGTCGCGGGCCGTCGGCTGACCATGCTCGGCGTCGGCGTCGTGCGCACCCCCACCGACGCCGAGCTGGGTGATCGGCTCGTCGCCGTCGAGCGGGGCATCGAGGCCTGGCTCGACGAGTACTCCCCGGGTTATGTGGCGGTGGAGCGGGTCTTCGCCCAGCACAACGTCCGTACGGTGATGGGCACCGCCCAGGCCAGCGCGATCGCCATGCTCTGTGCCGCCCGCCGCGGCATCCCGGTCGCCCTGCACACGCCCAGCGAGGTCAAGGCGGCCGTCACCGGCTCGGGCCGTGCGGAGAAGGCCCAGGTCGGGGCCATGGTGACCCGGCTGCTCCGGCTGGACGCCCCGCCCAAGCCCGCCGACGCCGCCGACGCCCTGGCCCTCGCCATCTGCCACATCTGGCGGGCCCCCGCGCAGAACCGGCTCCAGCAGGCGGTGACGGCCCACCGCACGCCGACCGCCTCTCGCCGCCAGGCCACACCGGGCATCTCCCGCACCCCCGGCGCGTCCGCCACGCCCCGTACGCCTGACGCGTCCGCCACGCCCCGTCGTTCGGCAGGCCCGACCGGAGCCTCCCGCACGTCCGGCACCGCCCCCGGCGCGTCCGGTACCTCCGGCATCGCCCCTGCGCCCGGCGCGTCCGCCGCACCCCGTACCTCCGGCGCGTCCCGCGCCCCGCGCACGCTGAAAGGCTGCTCCGCATGATCGCCTTCGTCTCCGGCCCGGTGGCCGCCCTCGCCCCGACCACGGCCGTCATCGAGGTCGGCGGCATCGGCATGGCCGTCCAGTGCACCCCGCACACCCTCGCCGACCTGCGCGTCGGCAAGGAGGCCCGGCTCGCCACCTCCCTCGTCGTCCGGGAGGACTCCCTCACGCTGTACGGCTTCCGAGACGACGACGAGCGGCAGGTGTTCGAGCTGCTCCAGACCGCCAGCGGAGTCGGCCCCCGGCTCGCCCAGGCCATGCTCGCCACCCACAGCCCCGACGCCCTGCGCCTCGCGGTCTCCACCGGCGACGAGAAGGCGCTGACCGCCGTCTCCGGCATCGGCAAGAAGGGCGCCCAGAAGCTGCTGCTGGAGCTCAAGGACCGGCTCGGCGAACCCGTCGGCGCGCACATCGGCCAGCAGGGCATCGGCACCCCCGTCACTGCCGGGTGGCGCGACCAGCTCCAGGCCGCCCTGATCGGCCTCGGCTACGCGAGCCGCGAGGCCGACGAGGCCGTCAACGCCGTCGCCCCGCAGGCCGAGGCCGCCGCCGCCGAGGGCACCGCACCCCCCGTGCCCCAGCTCCTGCGGGCCGCCCTGCAGACTCTCAACCGCGCACGCTGACCGGCACCGAACCACCGAAGAGGCCCTTGATGAACTGGGACGAGACCGGACCCGAGACCGACGAGCCCACCGGCCCGGTCTTCGACGACCGGCTGGTCGACGCGGACGCCGACGGCGAGGACACCGCGGTCGAGGCGGCGCTGCGCCCCAAGGACCTGGACGAGTTCGTCGGCCAGGAGAAGGTCCGCGAACAGCTCGACCTGGTCCTCAAGGCGGCCCGCGCCCGCGGCGCCACCGCCGACCATGTGCTGCTCTCGGGCGCCCCCGGCCTCGGCAAGACCACCCTCTCGATGATCATCGCGGCCGAGATGAACGCCCCGATCCGCATCACGTCGGGCCCCGCCATCCAGCACGCCGGCGACCTCGCGGCGATCCTCTCCTCCCTCCAGGAGGGCGAGGTCCTCTTCCTCGACGAGATCCACCGCATGTCCCGGCCCGCCGAGGAGATGCTCTACATGGCCATGGAGGACTTCCGGGTCGACGTCATCGTCGGCAAGGGCCCCGGGGCCACCGCGATCCCGCTGGAGCTGCCCCCCTTCACCCTGGTCGGGGCCACCACGCGGGCCGGGCTGCTGCCGCCCCCGCTGCGCGACCGCTTCGGTTTCACCGGCCACATGGAGTTCTACGCCCCCGCCGAGCTGGAGCGCGTCATCCACCGCTCCGCCCGGCTGCTGGACGTCGGCATCGACGTGGAGGGCGCCGCCGAGATCGCCGGACGCTCCCGGGGCACCCCCCGTATCGCCAACCGGCTGCTCCGCCGTGTCCGCGACTACGCCCAGGTCAAGGCGGAGGGGGCGATCGACCGGGAGATCGCCGCGGCAGCCCTCAAGGTGTACGAGGTCGACGCCCGCGGACTCGACCGGCTGGACCGCGCCGTCCTCGGCGCCCTGCTGAAGCTGTTCGGCGGTGGCCCCGTGGGCCTGTCCACCCTGGCGGTCGCCGTGGGGGAGGAGCGCGAGACCGTCGAGGAGGTCGCCGAGCCCTTCCTCGTACGGGAAGGACTGCTGGCCAGGACCCCGCGTGGCCGGGTCGCCACGCCCGCGGCCTGGGCCCACCTGGGACTGGTCCCGCCGCAGCACGGAGCAAAGGGACAACAGGGCCTCTTCGGGGCGTGATACGTCACAGGTTCGCCCGGACCGGAACCTGGGTGCCATGCTGGGCGTTGTTCCATCGATGCGGACTCATCTAGACTCCGCCGATGCCGCCCTAACCGGTCGGTGTACCCACCCCCGTATATAGAGGCCGCATTCCAGTCGCGGTCGTGCGAAGGAATTCCCGTCCCGTGGATCTCATCACTCTCCTCCCCTTCATCGTGCTCATCGGGGCCATGTTCCTGATGACCCGCTCCGCCAAGAAGAAGCAGGCGGCGGCCGCCCAGATGCGCAACGACATGCAGCCCGGTACCGGCGTCCGCACGATCGGGGGCATGTACGCGACCGTGAAGGAAGTCCACGACGACACCGTGCTCCTCGAGGTCGCCCCCGGCGTGCACGCGGTCTACGCGAAGAACGCCATCGGCGCCGTTCTCGACGACGCGGAGTACAACCGCATCGTCCACGGCGACGACCAGGAGCTCGACGCCGAGAGCACCGTCGTTCCCGACGACGCCTCCTCGCTGACCGGTGACACCGACGCCGAGGTCGCCAAGATCGACCTGGGCAAGGACGACGCGGCCGACGACGCCGAGACCGAGGACGCCACGGCCAAGGACGCCAAGGACGCCAAGGGCGAGGGCAAGACCGACGGCGACGCCGACTCCAAGTAGTTCTCACGATCCCGGGGACGTCGCGCGCCCACCGGCGCGGGGCGTCCCCGAGACCGTGCGGTCGTCTGCGGGGGCAGGGTCCCCACTACACTTCGTGGCCGCTCGGGCGCGTACCCGGCGCGGGGCGGTTGGACAGGGAGAAACGAGAAGGTGGCAGCACCCAAGAAGGGCCGAGGGCCGTCCAGCGGTCAGGGCAGGCCGGGGCGTGCCCTGGCGCTGATCCTCATCGTCATGGTCGCGCTCGCCGGAGGGATGTTCCTGTCCGGGCACACCACACCCCGGCTGGGCATCGACCTGGCCGGCGGGACGTCGATCACGCTGGAAGCGCAGAACCAGCCCGGCAAGCCGAACGCGATCAACCCCACCAACATGGACACCGCGGTCGGGATCATCGAGCGGCGGGTCAACGGTCTGGGCGTCTCCGAGGCCGAGGTCCAGACCCAGGGCAACAAGAACATCATCGTCAACATCCCCAAGGGGACGAACTCCAAGCAGGCCCAGGAGCAGGTCGGTACCACCGCCCAGCTCTACTTCCGGCCTGTGTTGACGGTACAGGCGAGCGGCCCCGAGACGCCCACGCCCTCCGGCTCCGCCACCCCCTCGGCCTCCGCCACCCCGAAGCCCGGTGAGTCCGCCCAGGGCGAGGACGAGGGCAAGCCCCAGGGTGAGGAGGCCACCGGCTCGGAGGCCACCCCCTCGGCGAGCGCCACCACCCAGGGCCGCGCGGTCACCGGCGCCCTGAAGAAGGACGACCCGACCCCCGGCGCCTCCGACAAGCCGAAGGCGTCCGAATCCCCCGAGGCGTCGCCCTCCGCGGACCCGGCCACGGCCAAGCTCCAGGAGGAGTTCGCCAAGCTCGACTGCACCGACCCCAAGCAGCGGACCGAGGCGGGCAAGAACGCCAAGGCCACCGACACGATCGTCGCCTGCGGTTCGAACGTCCCGGGCAGCTACGAGAAGTACATCCTCGGTCCCGCCGAGGTCTCCGGCGGCGACGTCGACGACGCCAAGGGCGCCATCGACCAGCAGACCGGCGAGTGGATCGTGTCGATGGAGTTCACCTCCAAGGGCGCGAAGAAGTTCCAGACGATCACCAGTCGGCTCTCGCAGCAGCAGCCGCCGATGAACCAGTTCGCGATCGTCCTCGACGGCGAGGTCGTCTCCGCCCCGTCGGTGCGCACGGCGCTCAGCAAGAACGCCCAGATCTCCGGCAGCTTCACCCAGCAGTCGGCCGAGGACCTCGGCAACATCCTGTCCTACGGCGCCCTCCCGCTGACCTTCAAGGAGGTCAGCGTCACCACGGTGACCGCCGCGCTCGGCAGCGAGCAGCTCCAGGCGGGCCTGATCGCCGGCGCGATCGGTCTGGCGCTGGTCATCATCTACCTGGTCGTCTACTACCGAGGTCTCGCGTTCATCGCGCTGCTGAGCCTTCTGGTCTCCGGCGTCCTGACCTACACGATCATGTCCTTGCTGGGCCCGGCCATCGGCTTCGCGCTGAACCTCCCCGCGGTCTGCGGCGCCATCGTCGCCATCGGCATCACAGCGGACTCCTTCATCGTCTACTTCGAACGCGTCAGGGACGAGATCCGCGAAGGACGCACGCTGCGACCGGCCATCGAGCGCGCCTGGCCGCGCGCCCGCCGCACCATCCTGGTCTCCGACTTCGTGTCGTTCCTGGCCGCCGCGGTGCTCTTCATCGTCACCGTCGGCAAGGTGCAGGGCTTTGCCTTCACGCTCGGCCTCACCACGCTGCTCGACGTCGTCGTGGTGTTCCTCTTCACCAAGCCCCTGATGACGCTCATGGGCCGGACGAAGTTCTTCTCCCAGGGCGGCCCGTGGTCCGGGCTGGACCCGAAGCGGCTCGGCGCCCAGCCGCCGCTGCGCCGCTCGCGCCGTGTCAACGCCCCCACCGAACCGAAGGAGGCGTGAGATGTCGCGACTCGGCAATCTCGGCGCCCGGCTCTACCGCGGCGAGGTCGGCTACGACTTCATCCGCAACCGCAAGATCTGGTACGGCGTCTCGATCCTGATCACCATCACCGCCATCATCGGCGTGGCGGTCGGCGGCCTCCGCATGGGCATCGAGTTCCAGGGCGGCGCGGTCTTCACGACCGACACCAAGGCCCAGATCTCCACCGCCCAGGCCACCGACGTGGCGACCGAGGCCTCCGGCCACCAGGCCATCGTCCAGGAGCTCGGCAACGGCGGTCTGCGTATCCAGATCACCGAGGTCGACACCGCCAAGGCCAACGAGATCAAGGAGACCCTCTCCGACGAGCTCGGCATCCCCGCCAACGACATCAACGCGGACCTGGTCGGCCCCAGCTGGGGTGAGCAGATCGCCAACAAGGCGTGGACCGGCCTCGGGGTCTTCATGGTCCTGGTGGTGATCTATCTGGCCATCGCCTTCGAGTGGCGGATGGCCGTCGCCGCCCTCATCGCGCTGATCCACGACATCACCATCACGGTCGGCGTCTACGCCCTGGTCGGCTTCGAGGTCACCCCGGGCACGGTGATCGGTCTGCTGACCATTCTCGGTTACTCCCTGTATGACACGGTGGTCGTCTTCGACAGCCTCAAGGAGGGCCAGAAGGACATCACCAAGCAGACCCGTTTCACGTACAGCGAGATCGCCAACCGGTCGATCAACAGCACCCTGGTCCGCTCCATCAACACCACCGTGGTGGCGCTGCTGCCGGTGGCCGGTCTGCTGTTCATCGGCGGCGGCGTCCTCGGCGCCGGCATGCTGAACGACATCTCGCTGTCGCTGTTCGTCGGTCTGGCCGCCGGTGCCTACTCCTCGATCTTCATCGCCACGCCGCTCGTCGCCGACCTCAAGGAACGCGACCCGCAGATGAAGGCGCTGAAGAAGCGGGTCCTGGCCAAGCGGGCCGCCGCGGGTGCCAAGGGGGAGTCCCCCGACGACGGCCCCGAGGACCGGGGCTACGACGCCGAGACGGCGGGCACGGCGATCGGCCGCCCCCGGTCGCACCGCACCCCCGGGAAGCGCTGAGCGATGACGAGCACCACCGAATCCATCAGGGAGCTGCTGCTCAGCCGGATCCGCGATGTCGCGGACTATCCGAAGCCGGGCGTGGTGTTCAAGGACATCACCCCGCTGCTGGCGGACCCGGTCGCCTTCACGGCGCTCACCGACACCCTCGCGGAGCTGTGCGTACGGCACGGAGCCACGAAGATCGTCGGCCTGGAGGCGCGCGGCTTCATCCTGGCCGCGCCCGTCGCGGTCCGGTCGGGCATCGGCTTCGTCCCGGTCCGCAAGGCCGGAAAGCTCCCCGGAGCCACGCTGAGCCAGACCTACGAGCTGGAGTACGGCAGCGCGGAGATCGAGATCCACGCCGAGGACCTCGACGCCGATGACCGGGTCATGGTCATCGACGACGTCCTCGCCACCGGCGGCACCGCCGAGGCCTCCCTGGACCTCATCCGGCGGGCCGGCGCCCGGGTCGCGGGCGTCGCGGTCCTCATGGAGCTCGGCTTCCTCGCGGGCCGCGCCCGCCTGGAGCCGGGCCTCGCGGGCGCCCCGCTGGAGGCCCTGATCACGGTCTGAACAACGGACCGCCGTCCGGCGACGGACATCGAGCACACCAGGATGGGCACCCGGGAGCACCGGGTGCCCATCCCTCGTTGTGCAGGCTCCCACCGTCCCCGGGCGAGGTCCCGCCGGGGGATCGATACCATGGGCTCTCCGGGTACCCCGGATCCGCACGAGGAGCGCTCTTGCCAGACGAGGCCCAGTCAGCCGCCGCCCCGCAGCCCGACAAGCCCGTGGCGGCCCCCGCCACGCCCGAGAAGGCCGCGCCCTCGAACGCGCCGGAGCCCGCGCCCGCCGAGCGGGCCGCCGATCCCGCGCGCCCCCGGACCGCGAAGCCCGCCACTCCTCCCGTGAAACCCGCGGCCCCCGAGGCCCCGCCGGAACCGGCCGGGACGACGGGCCCCGCGCAGCCTCCGGTCAGGAAGCCGGCCCCCGCCGCGCCCAAGCCCCCGCCCCCGGGGCCCCCCGCGAAGGCCGGGGCCGCCACCGGCTCCGCCTCCCGCTCCGGCGGCTCCTCCAACCGGGTGCGGGCCCGCCTCGCCCGGCTGGGCGTACAGCGCTCCAGCCCGTACAACCCCGTCCTGGAACCCCTGCTGCGTACGGTCCGGGGCAACGACCCCAAGATCGAGACGGCCACGCTCCGCCAGATCGAGAAGGCCTACCAGGTCGCGGAGCGCTGGCACCGAGGCCAGAAGCGCAAGAGCGGCGACCCCTACATCACCCACCCGCTCGCCGTCACCACGATCCTCGCCGAGCTCGGCATGGACCCGGCGACGCTGATGGCGGGTCTGCTCCACGACACGGTCGAGGACACCGAGTACGGCCTGGACACCCTCAAGCGGGACTTCGGCGACCAGGTGGCCCTGCTCGTCGACGGTGTCACCAAACTGGACAAGGTCAAGTTCGGCGAGGCCGCCCAGGCCGAGACCGTACGCAAGATGGTCGTCGCCATGGCCAAGGACCCCGGGTCCTCGTCATCAAGCTCGCCGACCGCCTGCACAACATGCGCACCATGCGCTATCTCAAGCGGGAGAAGCAGGAGAAGAAGGCCCGCGAGACCCTGGAGATCTACGCCCCGCTGGCGCACCGGCTGGGCATGAACACCATCAAGTGGGAGCTGGAGGACCTCGCCTTCGCGATCCTCTACCCCAAGATGTACGACGAGATCGTCCGTCTCGTCGCCGAGCGGGCCCCCAAGCGCGACGAATACCTCGCCATAGTGACCGACGAGGTCCAGTCCGACCTGCGCGCCGCCCGCATCAAGGCCACCGTCACCGGCCGCCCCAAGCACTACTACAGCGTCTACCAGAAGATGATCGTGCGAGGCCGTGACTTCGCCGAGATCTACGACCTGGTGGGCATCCGCGTCCTCGTCGACACCGTCCGCGACTGCTACGCGGCGCTCGGCACCGTCCACGCCCGGTGGAACCCGGTGCCCGGACGGTTCAAGGACTACATCGCGATGCCGAAGTTCAACATGTACCAGTCACTGCACACCACGGTGATCGGTCCCAGCGGCAAGCCCGTCGAGCTCCAGATCCGTACGTTCGACATGCACCGCCGCGCCGAGTACGGCATCGCCGCCCACTGGAAGTACAAGCAGGAAGCCGTCGCGGGCGCCTCCAAGGTCCGTACCGACGTCCCCAAGAACACCGGGCGCGGCCAGGACACGGTGAACGACATGGCGTGGCTGCGCCAGCTCCTGGACTGGCAGAAGGAGACCGAGGACCCCGGCGAGTTCCTGGAGTCCCTGCGCTTCGACCTCTCGCGCAACGAGGTCTTCGTCTTCACGCCGAAGGGCGACGTGATAGCGCTGCCCGCCGGCGCGACCCCCGTCGACTTCGCGTACGCCGTCCACACCGAGGTCGGCCACCGGACCATAGGAGCACGCGTCAACGGGCGGCTCGTCCCGCTCGAATCGACGCTCGACAACGGCGACCTGGTCGAGGTCTTCACCTCCAAGGCGGCCGGCGCCGGGCCCTCCCGGGACTGGCTCGGCTTCGTCAAGTCGCCGCGCGCCCGCAACAAGATCCGCGCCTGGTTCTCCAAGGAGCGCCGCGACGAGGCCATCGAGCAGGGCAAGGACGCCATCGCGCGGGCCATGCGCAAGCAGAACCTGCCGATCCAGCGCATTCTGACCGGCGACTCCCTGGTCACCCTCGCCCACGAGATGCGCTACCCCGACATCTCCTCGCTGTACGCGGCGATCGGCGAGGGCCATGTCGCGGCGGCGGGTGTCGTCCAGAAGCTGGTGCAGGCGCTCGGCGGCCACGACGAGGCCAACGAGGACATCGCCGAGTCCACCCCGCCCTCGCACGGCGGGCGCAGCAAGCGCCGCGCCAACGCGGACCCCGGCGTCGTCGTCAAGGGCGTCGAGGACGTCTGGGTCAAGCTCGCGCGCTGCTGCACGCCCGTCCCCGGCGACCCGATCATCGGCTTCGTCACCCGGGGCAGCGGCGTCTCCGTGCACCGCGCGGACTGCGTCAACGTGGAATCGCTCTCGCAGCAGCCCGAGAGGATCCTCGACGTCGAGTGGGCGCCCACCCAGTCCTCCGTCTTCCTGGTCGCCATCCAGGTCGAGGCGCTGGACCGCTCCCGACTGCTCTCCGACGTCACCCGGATCCTCTCCGACCAGCACGTCAACATCCTGTCGGCGGCCGTCCAGACGTCCCGCGACCGGGTGGCCACCTCACGCTTCACCTTCGAGATGGGCGACCCCAAGCACCTGGGCCACGTCCTGAAGGCCGTACGCGGCGTGGAGGGCGTCTACGACGTCTACCGGGTCACGTCGGCCCGCAGGCCGTAAGCCACGGTCATCGGCCCGCAGGCCTGAGGTCATGGGCCGTAGGCGCGGTCAGGGAGGGGCATGGGCGAGGGATTGACCCATGATTCTGCCCTGAGAATGCACCCCGTTCCGGGTCGCTTCCGCGCCTACGGTCCTTCCATGACCACTTTCCAGGTGCCTCAGCGCATGAACTTCTCCGCCGTCTCTCCCAAGGTCTTCAAGGCTGTCCTCGCCCTCGACGCCGCCTCCCGCGAAGGTCTCGACCCCGTCCTGCTGGAACTGGTGCAGATCCGCGCCTCGCAGATCAACCGGTGCGCCTACTGCATCGACTACCACACCGGGGACGCCCGCAAGGCCGGAGAGTCGGAGGAGCGGATCTACCAGCTCTCCGCATGGGAGGAGTCGAGCCTGTTCACCGAGAGGGAGCGGGCCGCCCTCGCCCTGACCGAAGCGGTCACCCTCCTGCCCGAGGGCGTGCCGGACGCGGTGTACGAGGAAGCCGAACGGCACTTCGAGGAGAAGGAGCTCGCCCAGCTCATCGCCCTCATCTTCACCGTCAACGCGTGGAACCGGATGAACGTCACCACGCGCAAGACACCCGGTACCCCGTGACCACCGTCGAGACCGGGACGACCGAGGCCACCGGTCGCTCACCCGTCAGGGGCTGGCTCGCCGTCATGGCGGTGACCCTGGGCATCTTCTCCCTGATGACCTCCGAGCTGCTCCCCGTGGGGCTGCTCACCCCCGTCGGCCAGGCCCTCGACATCTCCGAGGGGACCGCCGGGCTCATGGTGACGGTGCCCGGTCTGGTCGCCGCGGTCTCGGCGCCCCTGGTCACCGTGGCGACCGGGCACATCGACCGCCGTGTCGTCCTGGTGGTCCTGATCGGGCTGATGGGCGCGGCCAATCTGGCCTCCGCCTTCGCCACCAGCTTCACGGTGGTCCTCGTCGCCCGGTTCCTGATCGGTCTCAGCGTCGGCGGCTTCTGGTCCATCGCCGGAGGCATCGCCCTGCGGCTGGTGCCGGCCAGGCATGTCGCCCGGGCCACCGCCGTGATCTTCGGCGGGGTGGAGACCGCGTCCGTCCTGGGGGTGCCCAGCGGAACGCTCATCGGCGATCTCAGCGGATGGCGCACCGCGTTCGCCGCCGTGGGCATCCTCGGGCTCGTCTCCCTGGCCTGCATGCTCTTCTTCATGCCCAGGGTCCCGGCCGGGCGGACCGTCACCTTCTCGGCCCTGCCACAGGTCTTCAGGGGCAACGCCGGCGTCCGGGTGGGGATCGCCCTCACCTTCCTGGTCATCACCGGCCACTTCCTCGCCTACACGTTCGTCCGGCCGATCCTCCAGGGCGACGGTGTGACCGACGGCTCGATCAGCGTGCTGCTGCTGACGTTCGGAGTCGCCGGGATCTGCGGCAACTTCATCGCCGGAGCCCTCGTCACCCACCACCTCCGGCGCTGCGTCATGGGTATCTCGGCGGTCCTCACGGCGGCCATGGCCGTCCTCGCGCTCACCGACGCCGGGGCCTTCCCGGCCGGGGCGATCCTGGTGCTGTGGGGGCTGGGCTACGGTGCGGTGCCGGTCACCTTCCAGACCTGGATACTCGACTCCGCACCGGACGCCACCGAGGCGGCGACCTCGCTGTACGTCTCGGCGTTCAACCTGTCCATCGCGCTGGGCGCGTTCCTCGGCGGCTTCGCCGTCGACGGCATCGGCACCACGAGCGTGCTGTGGGTCGGCGCGGCGCTGACCGTACTGGCCTTGTTCGTGGTGGGCGGCGCCCGCCGCACGGTGGAACACCCCGCCCCCTGACCTCGAACACGGGAAGGGCCCCGGTACGCAACGCGCCGCAACGCGTACCGGGGCCCTTCCCGTCAGCCGGCTGCTCAGCCGCCGAACTCCTCCAGGCCCTTCAGCGCCTGGTCCAGCAGCGCCTGGCGGCCCTCCAGCTCCTTGGCCAGCTTGTCCGCGCGGGCGTTGTTGCCCTGGGCGCGCGCGGTGTCGATCTGGCCGCGCAGCTTGTCCACGGCGGCCTGGAGCTGACCGGTCAGACCCTCGGCGCGGGCCCGCGCCTCCGGGTTCGTCCGGCGCCACTCGGACTCCTCGGACTCCAGGAGCGCCCGCTCCACCGCCTGCATCCGGCCCTCGACCTTCGGGCGGGCGTCACGCGGTACGTGACCGATGGCCTCCCAGCGCTCGTTGATGGACCGGAACGCGGCGCGGGCCGCCTTGAGGTCCTTCACCGGCACCAGCTTCTCGGCCTCGGCGGCGAGCTCCTCCTTGAGCTTGAGGTTCTCGCCCTGCTCGGCGTCCCGCTCCGCGAAGACCTCGCTCCGGGCGGCGAAGAAGACGTCCTGGGCGCCGCGGAAGCGGTTCCACAGGTCGTCCTCGGCCTCGCGCTGGGCGCGGCCCGCCGCCTTCCACTCGGTCATCAGATCGCGGTAGCGCGCAGCCGTGCCCGCCCAGTCCGTCGAACCGGACAGCGACTCGGCCTCGGTGACCAGCTTCTCCTTGGCTTTGCGGGCCTCCTCGCGCTGGGCGTCCAGCGCGGCGAAGTGGGCCTTGCGCCGCTTGGAGAACGCCGAGCGGGCGTGCGAGAAGCGGTGCCACAGCTCGTCGTCCGACTTGCGGTCGAGGCGGGGCAGCCCCTTCCAGGTGTCCACCAGCGCCCGCAGCCGCTCGCCGGCCGACCGCCACTGCTCGCTCCGCGCCAGCTCCTCGGCCTCGGCGACCAGCGCCTCCTTGGCCTGCTTGGCCTCGTCGGTCTGCTTGGCCTTCTGCGCCTTGCGCTCCTCGCGCCGCGCCTCGACCGTCGCCACGAGCGCGTCCAGCCGCTTGCGCAGCGCGTCCAGGTCGCCCACCGCGTGGTGCTCGTCGACCTGCTGCCGCAGATGGTCGATGGCCGTCGTCGCGTCCTTCGCCGACAGATCGGTGGTCTTCACCCGCCGTTCGAGGAGGCCGATCTCGACCACAATGCCGTCGTACTTGCGCTCGAAATAGGCCAGAGCCTCCTCGGGGGAACCGGCCTGCCACGATCCGACGACCTGCTCGCCCTCGGCTGTACGCACGTACACGGTGCCCGTCTCGTCGACGCGGCCCCACGGGTCGCTGCTCACAGCGCCTCCTCCACCTGATGCCTGCGAGGGGGTTCGCCCCCCGGGCATCGTCCACAGTTTCCTGGGGCGGGCATCGCCCGCCCTGCACAACGCCAATCTAGGCGACCGGCCGCCCGGCTGTCCGCACTCAGCGCGGCTGAAATTCTCCGCTCGGGCGGGTGAAGGGGCTCCGCCCGGGCGGAGCCCCTTCCCGGTGGTCGCCGTCCCGCGGGATCAGCTCTTCTCGACGGAGACCTTCTCGACCGTCACGGCCTTCTTCGGGGCGCCGTCGCCCGCACCGCCCTCGACCCCGGCCGCGCCGACCTTCTCGACCGCCTTCAGCGAGGCGTCGTCCATCGTGCCGAACGGCGTGTAGGTGGGCGGGAGCTTCGTCTCCTTGTAGACCAGGAAGAACTGGCTGCCGCCGGAGTCCGGCTGGCCGGTGTTGGCCATCGCCACCGTGCCCGGCGGGTAGACGACCGTACCGTCGTCGCCCGCCTTGCCGAGCGCGTCCAGGTTCTCGTCCGGGATGTTGTAGCCCGGACCGCCCGTGCCGTCGCCCTTGGGGTCGCCGCACTGGAGCACGAAGATGCCCTGGGTGGTCAGCCGGTGGCACTTGGTGTCGTTGAAGTACCCCTTGTCGGCGAGCGCCTTGAAGGAGTTCACCGTCTCCGGGGTCTTCGCCGCGTCCATCGAGAACGCGATGTCGCCCTGGCTCGTGTCGAGCGACATCGTGTACGTGGCCTTCTTGTCGATCTTCATCGGAGGCGTGGGAGCCTTGCTCTCGCTCTCCGAGGGCTCCGGAGTGGGGGTCTGGTCCGCCGCCGCCTCGCTCTTCTTGTCCTTGTCGTCGTCCTTGCCCGCCACGACGAACGCGCTCACGCCCACGACGGCGACCACGGCCACCGAGGCCGCGACGATCGCGGTGATGCGCCTCGTCCTGCGGCGGGCTTCCTCCCGGCGCTTCTGCTGGCGCTCGAACTTCTCCCGGGCGAGCTGCCGCCGCCGCTGTTCGCTGCTGGACACCGGTTGGGCTCCTTGTTACGTCGTGGATCGTCGGATGAGGGCCTGAGCTGCCCGTACCGTATATGGGTTACCTGTGTCATGAGGAGCGCCGGTAGGCTCTGATCCGCCGCACCCTTGTACTGCGGGCCGCATCCTCCGCCGAACATTAAGGACGATCGTGCTTATTGCCGGGTTCCCCGCCGGGGCCTGGGGGACCAATTGCTATCTGGTCGCCCCCGCCGCCGGTGAGGAGTGCGTGATCATCGACCCGGGCCACCAGGCCGCCCAGGGCGTCGAGGAAGCGCTGAAGAAGCATCGGCTCAAGCCCGTCGCCGTCGTTCTCACCCACGGCCACATCGACCACGTGGCCTCGGTCGTGCCCGTCTGCGGCGCCCACGACGTCCCCGCCTGGATCCACCCCGAGGACCGTTACATGATGAGCGACCCGGAGAAGGCGCTGGGCCGCTCCATCGGGATGCCGCTCATGGGCGAGCTGACCGTGGGGGAGCCGGACGATGTCAAGGAGCTGACCGACGGGTCGAAGCTGACCCTGGCCGGCCTGGAGTTCGGCGTCTCGCACGCGCCCGGCCATACCAAGGGGTCGGTGACGTTCGGGATGCCCGAGGCCGCGGACATTCCGCCGGTCTTCTTCTCGGGCGACCTGCTCTTCGCCGGCTCCGTCGGACGTACCGACCTGCCCGGCGGCGACCACGCCGAGCTGCTCGAGTCGCTGGCCCGTGTGTGCCTGCCGCTCGACGACTCGACCGTGGTGCTGTCCGGCCACGGCCCCCAGACGACCATCGGCCGCGAGCGCGCCACCAACCCGTATCTGAACGGTCTGGACGCGGCGCCGCGCCGAGGACTGTAGACGAGAGACGTATTCACGTGAGCACCTTTCAGGCCCCCAAGGGCACGTACGACCTGACCCCGCCCCGTTCCGCGACGTTCCTCGCGGTGCGCGAGGCCATCGCGGCCCCGCTGCGCGACTCCGGCTACGGCTACATCGAGACGCCCGGCTTCGAGAGCGTCGAGCTCTTCGCGCGCGGTGTCGGTGAGTCCACCGACATCGTCACCAAGGAGATGTACACCCTCACCACCAAGGGCGGCTCCCAGCTGGCCCTGCGTCCCGAGGGCACCGCGTCCGTGCTCCGGGCCGCCCTGGAGGCCAACCTCCACAAGGCGGGCAACCTCCCCGTCAAGCTCTGGTACTCCGGCTCGTACTACCGCTACGAGCGCCCGCAGGCGGGCCGCTACCGCCACTTCTCGCAGGTCGGCGCCGAGGCCATCGGCACCGAGGACCCGGTCCTGGACGCCGAGCTGATCATCCTCGCCGACCAGGCGTACCGCTCGCTGGGCCTGCGGCAGTTCCGCATCCTGCTGAACTCGCTGGGCGACAAGGAGTGCCGCCCGGTCTACCGCGAGGCGCTCCAGACCTTCCTGCGCGACCTCGACCTCGACGAGGAGACCCGCCGCCGCATCGAGATCAACCCGCTGCGCGTCCTGGACGACAAGCGGGCCGACGTACAGAAGCAGCTCACGGACGCCCCGAAGCTCCGCGACTACCTCTGCGACGCGTGCAAGGCGTACCACGAGGAGGTCCGGGCGCTCCTCACGGCCGCCGGCGTGGTCTTCGAGGACGACGAGAAGCTCGTCCGCGGTCTGGACTACTACACCCGCACCACCTTCGAGTTCGTCCACGACGGTCTCGGCGCCCAGTCCGCGGTGGGCGGCGGCGGCCGCTACGACGGCCTCTCCGAGATGATCGGGGGCCCCGAGCTGCCGTCCGTCGGCTGGGCGCTCGGCGTGGACCGCACGGTCCTCGCCCTGGAGGCCGAGGGCATCGAGCTCGACCTCCCGGCCACCACCAGCGTCTACGCCGTCCCGCTCGGCGAGGAGGCCCGCCGGGCGCTGTTCGGCGTCGTCACCGGGCTGCGCCGTGCGGGCATCGCCGCGGACTTCGCGTTCGGCGGCCGGGGCCTGAAGGGCGCGATGAAGAGCGCCAACCGCTCGGGTGCGCGCTACGCCCTGGTGGCGGGCGAGCGCGATCTCGCCGAGGGCGTCGTCCAGCTCAAGGACATGGAGTCCGGCGAGCAGAGCGCGGTGCCGCTGTCCGAGGTCGAGGCCGAGCTGGCGAAGCGCCTCGGCTGACCGAGCCGTGAACGGGGGCGCGGGCGGCAGGACCTCAGGTCCTGCCGCCCGCGCCCCTTCGCGTTCACAGCAGCCCGTGGCGCATCGCCCCCGTCACCGCGGCGGTCCGGTCGCTGACGCCCAGCTTGCCGAAGACCCGCAGCAGATGGGTCTTCACCGTCGACTCGCCGATGAACAGCCGCCGCCCGATCTCCGCGTTGGTGCACCCCTCCGCCACCAGCCGCAGCACCTGCGTCTCGCGCTCCGAGAGCCGGGGCACCTCCGGCGCTTCGCGCAACTGGTCCACCAGCCGGGTCGCCACCGTCGGGGCCAGCACCGTCTCGCCCCGGGCCGCGGCCCGGATCGCGTCCGCCAGCTCCGCCCGGCCCAGGTCCTTGAGCAGATAGCCGGACGCGCCGGCCTCCACCGCGCGCAGGATGTCGCTGTCGCTGTCGTACGTGGTCAGCACGACGACCCGGCACGGCAGCCCGGCCGCCCTGATCCGGCGGATCGACTCGACGCCCCCGCCGCCCGGCATTCGCAGGTCCATCAGCACGATGTCCGGCAGCAGCTCCGCGCAGAGCGCCTCGGCACGCGGACCGCTGGACGCCTCGGCCACCACGGTCAGGTCCGGCTCGGCGTCCAGCATCCCGCGCAGCCCCTCCCGTACGACGGGGTGGTCGTCGGCCAGCAGGACTCGGATCATCAGGAACTCCTTCCAGGCTGAGCGTCGCCCGTGGACGGGGCGGCCGGCGGCAGCGGCAGGGTCACGGTCACCGAGGTCCCGGCGCCCGGCTCACTGCGTACCGTCGCGCCGCCGCCCGCCTCCTCGGCCCTGGCCCGGACGCCGTCGAGACCGTAGCCCTCGCGCGGCGCCCGGGGGTCGAAGCCGCACCCCTCGTCCCGTACGGACAGGGTCAGGGCGTCGGAGGCGTACGCCAGCCCGAGGGCCACCGGTACGGACGGGCCCGCGTGTTTACGGGTGTTGGCGAGGGCCTCCTGACAGGCGCGCAGGACGACGACCTCGTACGCGGTCGGCAGCGGGCGGACGCCTCCGGTCACCGTCAGCACGGCCGGGGCGCCGGTCTGCGCGGTGTGCCGGTCGGTCAGCCGGTTCAGGGCGTCCACCAGCGAGTTGCCCGCCAGATCGGCCGGTGAACCGCCGGCCACCAGCGCCCGTGCCTCGGCGAGGTTCTCCCGCGCGGTCCGGGCCATCAGCGCGACATGCCGACGGGCCCGCGGCAGATCGTGCTCCAGCTCGGACTCGACGGCCTGCGCGAGCATCAGCAGGCTGGTGAAGCCCTGGGCCAGCGTGTCGTGGATCTCCCGAGACATCCGCTCCCGCTCCGCCAGCGCCCCGTGGGCCGTGGACAGCCGGGCGATCTCCTCGCGGCCCGCCTCCAACTCGGCGATCAGCGCGGCCCGCTCGCGGCTCTGGGCGATGATCCGCATCGTCCACCGGCCCAGGAACGCGCTGAACGCGAAGGTCGCCACCGCCAGCAGCAGCCGGAACGCGGCCTCGCCCGCCGTGGGATGCCACAGCAGCGTCCAGCCGACGAACGGCACCGCACCCATGCCGCCCAGCACCCACAGCGCGTCCCGCAGCCGCAACAGCATGAAGCACTGCGGGGCCAGCGCGAAGGTGACCAGCTGCGTCTCGCCGACCAGCATCGCGGTGGGCAGGAAGAGCAGCAGCGCTCCCACCACATAGCGGCGGGCCGGCCCCTCGGCCCCGCTGTCGTCCAGCATGGCCGGCCGGCCGACCAGGACGTACCACGGCAGATTCAGCGCCACGATCGCGGCCGCCGTCAGGCGGACCGGCCACGACGGCTCGGCCGCCCCCAGCACCACGGCGAGCGTGACCGCCCAGACGACGGCGAAATACCCGTCCCAGGGAGGCAGCGACCGGACCCAGACATCGGAGTCACGCGCCCCGCCCGTACCGGTCAGCCGTCGCGCCGGTTCTTCCAGCGAAACGTCAGCAGACACAGCAGCAACCCTCCGATGCACCACGCGCCCAGCACCAGGGCGACCCGTCCGAACTCCCAGCCGCCCGCCTGCTCCAGCACGGCGGCCGATTCGGGCAGGAAGACCCCGCGAAAGCCCTGGCACATCCACTTCAGCGGGAACAGGGCGCCGATGTTCAGCATCCAGTCCGGGAGCTGGCTCGCCGGGATGTAGACGCCGGAGACGAACTGGAGCACCAGGAACGGCAGGATGACCACCGAGCCCGCGCTCCGGCCCGACCCGGGCAGACTGCTGATCGCGATGCCGAGCAGCGCGCAGGCCGCCGTCCCGAGCAGGAAGATCCAGCCGAACGTCAGCCAGGTGGACACCTCCCCGGGCAGCTCAAGATCGTACAGTCTGACTCCGACCGTCAGCAGGACGGCCGCCTCCAGGGCCCCCGTGACCAGGACCAGCCACACCTTTCCCAGGAAGTAGGCGGCGGGCGGCATGGGTGTGGAGATCAGACGGCGCAGCAGCCGCTCGTCGCGCTCGATCGCGATGGAGATGCCGAGCGACTGGAAGCTGGTCGCCATGATGCCCGCCCCGAGCATCGCGGCCACATAGATCTGCGAGACGTGGACGCCGCCGTCCTCCACCTCACCGCCGAAGATCGAGGCCAGCAGCACCAGGAGGACGACGGGGAAGGCGAGCGAGAAGACGACCTGGTCGCGCAGGCGGAAGAACTGCTTCAGTTCCAGACCGCCGCGCAGCAGACCCAGGCGCCACGCACCGGGCAGGCCGGCGGCCTCCGGCGCGGTCATCGGTCGGCCTCCGACTGCCCGGTGAGCCGCAGATAGACGTCCTCCAGCGTGGGCCGGGTGACCAGCAGCCCCGGAACCTCTCCGCCGAACCGGCCGGCGAGCGCGGTGACCGTACGGGTCGGCGTCGCGGTCTCCTCGGAGCGAGGCGATCCGTCGGGCTCCGTCCACCGGACCGTGGCGCGGGTCCCGTACCGGGCCCGCAGCTCCCCGGGAGTCCCCTCGGCGACCGCGGCACCCGAGGCGACCACCACGAGCCGGTCGGCGAGTGCCTCGGCCTCCTCCAGATAGTGCGTGGTCAGGAGGATGGTGGTGCCGTCGTCCGCGAGCAGCCGGATCAGCTCCCAGAACTGCCGCCGGGCCGCCGGATCGAAACCGGTGGTCGGCTCGTCGAGCAGGAGGAGTTCGGGGGAGCCGACCACTCCGAGCGCCACGTCGAGGCGGCGGCGCTGACCGCCCGAGAGGGCCTTCGTCCGGGATCCCGCCTTCGCCGAGAGTCCGACCAGGGCGATGGTCTCGTCGGGGTCGCGCGGGCGGGGATAGTAGCGGGCGAAGTGCCGGACCGTCTCCCGCACCGTCAACTCGGCGGGAGCGGATTCATCCTGCCAGACGATCCCGACCCGGGACCGTTGACGGCGGTCGGCCGTCGCGGGGTCGACACCGAGGACTTCCACCTGGCCGCCGTCCCGGTCCCGCTGCCCCTGGAGCACTCCCACACAGGTGCTCTTCCCGGCACCGTTCGGGCCGAGCAGTCCGCACACCTCGCCGCGCCGGATGCCCAGGTCCAGGCCGTCCAGCGCGGTCACACCGCCGTATCGCTTGCGCAGTCCGCGCACGTTCACCACGAGTTCCGTCATGGGTCCGAGCCTTCCGTGCGGCCGACGATCCGCTGCCCACCGGACGTACACCTTTATGTCCATCGAACGGTGGACCGGTACGGGGGTGCGGCACAATGACCTTGCCCGGCTGACCACTCGGTGACGGAACGGCGATATGACGACAGCAGCGGTAGACCACGGCCTCTCCTCCGACCAGGACGAGGGCGGCCGCAAGCGCACCTTCGGGGCCGGACGCGGTCTGGCCCTGCTTCTGGTGATCACCGGCGCGGCCGGCCTGCTGGCCTCCTGGGTCATCACGATCGACAAGTTCAAGCTGCTGGAGGACCCCTCCTTCACCCCCGGATGCAGCCTCAACCCCGTCGTCGCGTGCGGCAACATCATGAAGAGCGAGCAGGCCTCGGCGTTCGGGTTCCCCAACCCGATGCTGGGCCTGGTCACGTACGGCATGGTCATCGCGATCGGGACGGGTCTGCTCGCCGGGGCCCGCTACCGCGGCTGGTTCTGGCTCGGGCTGAACGCCGGGACGCTGTTCGGGGTCGGCTTCTGCACCTGGCTCCAGTACCAGTCGCTGTACAACATCAACTCGCTCTGCCTGTGGTGCTGCCTGGCCTGGGTCGCCACCATCGTCATGTTCTGCTACGTGACCACGCACAACGTCAAGCACCGCATCCTCCCGGCCCCGGCCTGGCTGCGGAACGGGCTCACCGAGTTCCCGTGGGTGCTTCCGGTGATGTGGATCGGGATCATCGGCATGCTGATCCTGACCCGCTGGTGGGACTTCTGGACCAGCTGAGGCCACCGACGACTCCGGCTGTGTGCCGGCGGGCTGCTCCGCCGAAGACGCCCCCGGCGGCCCTGTCAGTGAGGTCGCTTAGGCTTCATGACGTGGAGCCCGACCTCTTTACCGCAGCCGCCGAAGACCGCCAGGAGAAGGACCCGTCCAGCAGCCCCCTCGCTGTCCGGATGCGTCCGCGCATCCTCGACGAGGTCGTCGGCCAGCAGCATCTGCTGAAGCCGGGCTCGCCCCTGCGCCGCCTCGTCGGCGACGGGGGGAGCGGCCCTGCGGGGGCGTCCTCCGTCATCCTGTGGGGCCCGCCCGGCACCGGTAAGACGACCCTGGCGTACGTGGTCAGCAAGGCCACCAACAAGCGTTTCGTGGAGCTCTCCGCGATCACCGCGGGCGTCAAGGAGGTCCGCGCCGTCATCGAGAGCGCGCGCCGCGCCTCCGGCGGCTTCGGCAAGGAGACCGTCCTCTTCCTGGACGAGATCCACCGCTTCTCCAAGGCCCAGCAGGACTCCCTGCTCCCCGCAGTGGAGAACCGCTGGGTCACGCTCATCGCCGCCACCACGGAGAATCCGTATTTCTCGGTCATCTCCCCGCTGCTCTCGCGCTCCCTGCTGCTCACCCTGGAGCCGCTGACCGACGACGACCTGCGCTCTCTGCTGCGCCGGGCGCTGACCGAGGAGCGGGGCCTCGGCGGGGCGGTCACCCTGCCCGAGGACGCCGAGGCGCATCTGCTGCGCATCGCGGGCGGCGACGCGCGCCGGGCGCTCACCGCGCTGGAGGCCGCGGCCGGAGCGGCCATCGCCACGCAGGAGGCGGAGATCACGCTGGAGACGGTCGAGGCGACCGTCGACCGCGCCGCCGTGAAGTACGACCGTGACGGCGACCAGCACTACGACGTGGCCAGCGCGCTCATCAAATCGATCCGCGGCTCCGACGTGGACGCCGCACTGCACTATCTGGCCCGGATGATCGAGGCGGGGGAGGACCCCCGGTTCATCGCCCGGCGGCTGATGATCTCGGCCAGCGAGGACATCGGGCTCGCGGACCCCACCGCGCTGCCGACGGCGGTGGCGGCAGCCCAGGCGGTCGCCATGATCGGCTTCCCGGAGGCGGCGCTCACCCTCAGCCACGCCACCATCGCGCTGGCGCTGGCCCCCAAGTCCAACGCGGCGACCCTAGCGATCTCCGCCGCGCAGGACGATGTGCGCAGAGGGCTCGCCGGACCCGTCCCGGCCAATCTGCGCGACGGCCACTACAAGGGCGCGGCCAAGCTCGGCCACGCCCAGGGCTATGTCTATCCGCACGACGTGCAGGGCGGCATCGCCGCCCAGCAGTATGCCCCGGACGCCGTCCGCGACCGTCAGTACTACACCCCCACCCGCTACGGCGCCGAGGCGCGGTACGCGGACGTCGTCGAGCGCGTCCGCGAGCGCCTCGGCCGCGCCGGCGAGGGCGGCGAGCGGGGATAGGGGTCATCCGCCGCCCGGTTCAGGACGCGGCCGCCTCGAAGAGGGTGCGCATGGCGCGGCGCAGTTCGGTGACGTCCCGCACGGGCTCGGGGAACTCGAAGCGGGCGTCGAAGCACGCGTCCCTGCTCTCGACGAACCGGACCCGCAGCCCGAAGCGGTCCAGCGCCACGGGCACGGCGTTCGGCCGGTTCGGCGCACCGCCCCGCTCGCCCAGCAGCCCGCACAGGGTGCGCATCTGCTCGTCGTGGGCGGAGGCCAGATGCTGGAGCAGCTCCGCCTCGTGGCGGACCAGCGGGTCGGGGGCCGCGTCCCGGAAGTCCTCCGGCTCGATGTCCTCGGCGCCCCAGAGGTCGTCCACGTACGCCTCGCCGAACTCCAGGCGCAGCATCATCCGGCCGGGCTCGGCGATGCCGGGTACGGAGGTGAGCCAGCCGGAGACCCAGGCGCGGCCCCGGATCCGGTGCGGTACGGAGACGGGAGCGACGTCCGTGATCTCCAGCACGGCGGTCAGCTCGTCGCCCCGGGCGTGCGTCGCGGCCCGTACCGCCGGGGAATCCGCGGCGAATTCGAGGAACACATCCCCTTCGGGTCCCACGCACCGGCTGTCCGGGACCAGGGGTTCGGCGTGGGCCGGATCGAGCCCCGGTACGACGAGCCGCGCGGAGCAGGTACTCTGTACGAGAGTTCGTGTGCGTTCGGCTGCTGACGGCATCCGAGTGTTTTCTGGCCCGCTGGGACGCGGCTGACCACGATCTGATCGGCCTTCCGTCGTAGCAGCATCCTCCTCTGAGGTGCTGCCGCTGTCTGTGTTGTCCGTGACGTGAGTGGTGTTCCCCGGGCAAGACATGCGATCTCCTTGAGTAAGGTGAGCCTAACCTAACCTACAACGGAGGTCTGGAGAACGTGCCTAACCAGTCGCGTCCCAAGGTCAAGAAGTCGCGTGCCCTCGGCATCGCCCTGACGCCCAAGGCTGTCAAGTACTTCGAAGCGCGTCCGTACCCGCCGGGCGAGCACGGCCGTGGCCGCAAGCAGAACTCGGACTACAAGGTCCGTCTGCTGGAGAAGCAGCGCCTGCGTGCGCAGTACGACATCAGCGAGCGCCAGATGGCGCGCGCCTACGACCGTGCCAAGAAGGCCGAGGGCAAGACGGGCGAGGCGCTCGTCGTCGAGCTCGAGCGCCGTCTCGACGCCCTGGTCCTGCGTTCGGGCATCGCCCGCACCATCTACCAGGCCCGTCAGATGGTCGTCCACGGCCACATCGAGGTCAACGGTGGCAAGGTCGACAAGCCGTCCTTCCGCGTGCGCCCGGACGACGTCGTCCAGGTCCGCGAGCGCAGCCGCTCCAAGGTCCCCTTCCAGGTGGCCCGCGAGGGTGGCTACGACACCGACGGTGAGACCCCGCGCTACCTCCAGGTGAACCTGAAGGCCCTGGCCTTCCGCCTGGACCGGGACCCGAACCGCAAGGAGATCCCGGTGATCTGCGACGAGCAGCTCGTCGTCGAGTACTACGCCCGCTGATCCAGGCGTAGCCGCTCTCACCAGCGCTCCGGCCCGCCCCTCCCTGTCATCCGGGAGGCGGCGGGCCTTCGCGTTCCCCCGGGTCCGCCCGGTGCCGGCACTCCGCCCGCGCCCGGCGCGTCCACCGGCGCACCCGGCCCGCCACCCGCCAGGGCCCGGTCGACCGCCGTGGCCGGATCCAGTCGCCTCCCCGCCCGCAGTCCCTCCTCGTACGCCGCGTTCCCCAGCTCCCGGCGCGCCTGCTCCTCGCACTCCACCCGCGGCCGCCCGTAGAACGCCGAGCCGAACAGCTGCAGCCCCACCGACGGCCAGATGCCCTCCGCCGCACCCTGGAGCACGGCGGCCTCCCCGGCGTCCCCCTCCACCGCCGTCACCAGCGCCAGCAGCTCCAGCGACAGCACCGTGCCCAGCAGGTCGTTGAACGTCCGGCCGATCGTCAGGCACTCGCCGAGCATCTGCCGCGCCCGGGCCGGCCGCCCCCGCCGCAGCGCCGCGTACGCCAGGACGTACAGCGCGTACGCCAGCGCCCACCGCTCCCCGTGGTCCTCGCAGACCTCGCGAACCTCGTCGCAGATCACCGCCGCCGCGTCCAGATCGCCGAGGAACGCCACCGCCATGGCCAGTTCCACCTGCGCCATCAGGACGTTGCTGTTCAACTCGCCGACCTCGCGGTACCGGCCGAGCGCCTCGCGCAGCAGGTCCTCGGCGCGCTCCATGTCGTCCGTCACGATCGCCAGACACCCCGTGCGGTGCACCGCGTACGCCAGCGCCGTCGCGTCCCCGCAGCGCTCGGCCTCCTCCCGGCACTCCTGGAGCGCCGAGATCGCGCCCACCGCGTCGCCCTGGAGCACCGCCACGTACCCCAGCACCCACAGCACCTTCAGCCGTGCGGCATCGTGCGGGGTCGGCTCCTCCAGGACGTGGTCCAGCCAGTGCCGCCCCTCGGACAGCCGCCCGCAGCCGGTCCAGTAGAACCACAGGGTGCCCGCCAGATGCTGCGCGAGATGCACCTCGTCGGGACTCTCCATCGAACATTCCATCGCCCGGCGAAGATTGGGCAGTTCGCTGTCGATCCGCGCCGCCACCTCCGCCTGGCGCGGACTGAACCAGTCCAGCTCGCACCAGGTCGCGAGCCCCAGGAACCAGTCCCGGTGCCGCCGCCGCAGCCGCTGGGCGTCCCCGGCCGCCGCCAGCCACTGCGCCCCGTACTCGCTGACCGTGTCCAGCAGCCGGTAGCGGGCCCCGGCTGGGCCGTCCTCGCGCTCCACCACCGACTGAGCGATCAGCTCGTCCAGCACGTCGAGCACCGAGTCGGCCGGCAGATCCGCCCCGCCGCAGATGTACTCGGCTGCCTCCAGGTCGAACTGCCCGGCGAAGACCGAGAGCCGCGCCCACAGCAGCCGCTGCTCAGGCGTGCACAGCTCATGGCTCCAGCCGATCGCCGTCCGCAGCGTCTGGTGGCGCGGCGGCGCACCGCGACGGCCGCCGGTGAGCAGCCGGAACCGGTCGTCGAGGCGCAGCAGCACCTGCTCCACCGAGAGGGCGCGCAGCCGCCCGGCCGCCAGCTCCAGGGCCAGCGGAATGCCGTCGAGGCGGTGGCAGAGCTCCAGCACGGCCGCCCGCTCGTCCGTGGCGGGCGCCCAGCCCGGCCGCACCCCGCGCGCCCGTTCGGTGAAGAGCTCCACCGCGTCCCCGTCGGACATCGGGGCGAGCGGATACGTCCGCTCCCCGTCCACCCGCAGCGGGCAGCGCCCCGCCGCGAGCACCTGGAGGCCCGGAGCCCGGCGCAGCAGATCGGTGACGAGGTCGGCGCAGGCGTCGACGAGATGCTCGAAGCCGTCGATCACCAGCAGCGTCCGGCGCTCGCGGAGGTGCTCGACGAGGACGGCGCGCGGCGGCCGGCTGGTGTGATCGGCCAGCCCCAGGGCGTCGATCAGCGCGTGTTCCAGCAGGTCGGCATCGCGGACGGTGGACAGCTCGGCCAGCAGAACGCCGTCGCAGTACCGTTTCTCCCGGAGCGCGGCGACCCGGATCACGCACCGGGTCTTGCCCACGCCCGCCACCCCGGCGACCGTGACGAGCCGGGACTCCTCCAGCAGCCCGCCCAGCTCGGCCAGTTCGCCCTCGCGGCCCACGAACCGGGTCAGTTCGGCCGGGAGGGTGCCGGGCACCGCCACGGGACGGGCGTCGGGATCATCGGGATTCGGGCGGGGGTCCTGCAGGCGTCGCATGAAACACGGAGCGTACTGGCTTGAAAGCTCTCCGTACAATCTCGCCGGACAACTCCCGCCCGGCCCGCGGGGAATGCGGTAGGGGAGGAGATGCGCGGCGCGATAGGCTCGTGGGACGACGATCGGGCGCGCGGGCGGCAGCCGGCGGCACCGACGGAGACAAGCCCCCACAGGGGCCGATCGACAAGCAGAGAGCGGTGCACAGTGTCCGGTGGAGAGGTGGCCGGGATCCTCGTGGCCGTCTTCTGGGCGATCCTGGTCTCGTTCCTCGCCGTGGTGCTGGCGAGGCTCGCCCAGACGCTCAGGGCGACCACCAAACTCGTCGCGGACGTGACCGAACAGGCCGTTCCGCTGCTGGCCGACGCCTCGGCGACGGTGCGCTCCGCGCAGAGCCAGCTGGACAAGGTCGACGCCATCGCGAGCGACGTCCAGGAGGTCACCTCCAACGCCTCCGCGCTCTCCACCACCGTCGCCTCCACCTTCGGCGGCCCCCTGGTCAAGGTCGCCGCCTTCGGCTACGGCGTACGGCAGGCGCTCGGCCGCCGCACGGCGCCCGAGCCCGAACCGGAAACGGCGCGGGGCCGTGGCTCCGCCCGCCGTACGGTGATCGTCGGTCGGACCGTACCCTCGGCGCGCGGACGCAGGAGCCGGCGCCGCAACGCCCGCGGACAGAAGGACTGATCGAGCGATGTTCCGCCGCACGTTCTGGTTCACCGCCGGCGCAGCCGCCGGTGTGTGGGCCACCACCAAGGTCAACCGCAAGCTCAAGCAGCTGACGCCCGAGAGCCTCGCGGCGCAGGCCGCGGACAAGGCGATCGAGACCGGTCACAAGCTCAAGGACTTCGCCCTCGACGTACGTGAGGGCATGGTCCGGCGCGAAGCCGAACTGGGCGGCGCCCTCGGCCTGGAGACCCCGGTCGACCAGGACCTTCCCGTACAGCGGCACTGGGCGGTCGAAGCGTCCGAACCCGCCGCGCGTCCGAACACGTACCGCAAGCTCCCCTACACATCGAACAACCGGAATGAGGACCACTGATGGAGTCGGCTGAAATTCGCCGCCGCTGGCTGAGCTTCTTCGAGGAGCGCGGTCACACTGCCGTGCCTTCGGCGTCGCTCATCGCGGACGACCCGACTCTGCTGCTGGTCCCCGCGGGCATGGTTCCCTTCAAGCCGTACTTCCTCGGAGAGGTCAAGCCGCCCGCCCCGCGCGTCACCAGCGTGCAGAAGTGCGTGCGTACGCCGGACATCGAAGAGGTCGGCAAGACCACCCGCCACGGCACCTTCTTCCAGATGTGCGGCAACTTCTCCTTCGGGGACTATTTCAAGGAAGGCGCCATCCAGCTCGCCTGGGAGGCGCTGACCAACTCCGTCGAGGACGGCGGCTACGGCCTCGATCCCGAGAAGCTCTGGATCACCGTCTACCTCGACGACGACGAGGCCGAAGCCATCTGGCGCGACAAGATCGGCGTCCCCGCCGAGCGCATCCAGCGCCTGGGCAAGAAGGACAACTTCTGGTCCATGGGCGTCCCCGGACCCTGCGGACCCTGCTCGGAGATCAACTACGACCGTGGCCCCGAGTTCGGCGTCGAGGGCGGCCCGGCCGTCAACGACGAGCGCTACGTGGAGATCTGGAACCTGGTCTTCATGCAGTACGAGCGCGGTGCCGGCGACGGCAAGGAGGACTTCCCGATCCTCGGGGACCTGCCGTCCAAGAACATCGACACCGGTCTCGGCCTGGAACGCCTGGCGATGATCCTCCAGGGCGTACAGAACATGTACGAGACCGACACCCTGCGCGTCGTCATGGACAAGGCCACCGAGCTGACCGGCGTCCGCTACGGCGCCGAGAACGGCACGGACGTCTCGCTCCGCGTCGTCGCCGACCACATCCGTACGTCGGTGATGCTCATCGGCGACGGCGTCACCCCCGGCAACGAGGGCCGCGGCTATGTGCTGCGCCGCATCATGCGCCGCGCCATCCGCAACATGCGCCTCCTGGGCGCCACCGGCACGGTCGTCAAGGACCTGATCGACGTCGTGATCGACACGATGGGGCAGCAGTACCCGGAGCTGATCACCGACCGCAAGCGCATCGAGACGGTCGCGCTCGCCGAGGAGGCCGCCTTCCTCAAGGCCCTCAAGGGCGGCACCAACATCCTGGAGACCGCGGTCACCGAGACCAAGGCCGCCGGCGGCAAGGTCCTCGCCGGCGACAAGGCGTTCCTGCTCCACGACACCTGGGGCTTCCCGATCGACCTCACCCTGGAGATGGCCGCCGAGCAGGGGCTCTCCGTGGACGAGGACGGCTTCCGCCGCCTCATGCAGGAGCAGCGCGACAAGGCCAAGGCCGACGCCCGCGCCAAGAAGACGGGGCACGCCGACCTCTCCGCCTACCGCGAGGTCGCCGACACCTCCGGCGCCACCGAGTTCACCGGCTACACCAGCGTGGCCGGCGAGTCCACCATCGTCGGCCTGCTGGTCGACGGGGTGCCCTCGCCCGCCGCCACCGAGGGCGACGAGGTCGAGGTCGTCCTCGACCGCACCCCCTTCTACGCCGAGGGCGGCGGCCAGCTCGCCGACACCGGCCGTATCCGGCTCGACACGGGTGCCGTGATCGAGATCCGCGACGTCCAGAAGCCGGTCCCCGGCGTCCACGTCCACAAGGGCGTCGTCCAGGTCGGCGAGGTGACGGTCGGAGCCCCGGTCTTCGCCTCCATCGACGCCACCCGCCGACGGGCCATCGCCCGCGCCCACAGTGCCACGCACCTCACGCACCAGGCGCTGCGCGACGCGCTCGGCCCGACGGCCGCCCAGGCCGGCTCCGAGAACTCCCCGGGCCGCTTCCGCTTCGACTTCGGTTCCCCCGCCGCCGTCCCCGGCACGGTCCTCACCGATGTGGAGCAGCGGATCAACGAGGTCCTCTCGCGGGAACTGGACGTCCAGGCCGAGGTCATGTCGATCGACGAGGCCAAGAAGCAGGGCGCCATCGCCGAGTTCGGCGAGAAGTACGGCGAGCGGGTCCGCGTCGTCACCATCGGCGACTTCTCCAAGGAGCTGTGCGGCGGCACTCACGTCCACAACACCGCCCAGCTCGGACTGGTGAAGCTGCTCGGCGAGTCCTCCATCGGCTCCGGCGTGCGCCGTATCGAGGCCCTCGTCGGCGTGGACGCGTACAACTTCCTGGCCAAGGAACACACGGTCGTCGCCCAGCTCCAGGAGCTGGTCAAGGGCCGTCCCGAGGAGCTTCCCGAGAAGATCGCGGGCATGCTCGGCAAGCTGAAGGACGCCGAGAAGGAGATCGAGAAGTACCGCGCGGAGAAGGTCCTCGCGGCCGCCGCCGGACTGGCCGACTCCGCCAAGGACGTCCGGGGCGTCGCCCTGGTCACCGGCCAGGTCCCCGACGGCACCTCCGCCGACGACCTGCGCAAGCTGGTCCTGGACGTGCGCGGCCGTATCCAGGGCGGCCGCCCGGCCGTCGTGGCCCTGTTCACCACGGCCAACGGCCGTCCGCTCACGGTGATCGCCACCAACGAGGCCGCCCGCGAGCGCGGTCTCAAGGCCGGTGACCTGGTGCGCACGGCCGCGAAGACCCTCGGCGGCGGTGGCGGCGGCAAGCCGGACGTCGCCCAGGGCGGCGGCACGAACCCGGCCGCCATCGGCGACGCCGTCGCCGCGGTCGAACGCCTCGTCACCGAGACGGCGTGACGAGCGCGATGACGCAGATGCGCCGAGGCCGGCGGCTCGCCGTCGACGTAGGGGACGCCCGGATCGGGGTCGCCTCGTGCGACCCCGACGGGATCCTGGCCACGCCGGTGGAGACCGTGCCGGGACGCGATGTCCCGGCCGCCCACCGGCGGCTCCGCCAGATCGTGGAGGAGTACGAGCCGATCGAGGTCATCCTCGGCCTGCCGCGCTCGCTCGGTGGCGGCGAGGGCCCGGCGGCGGCCAAGGTCCGTGACTTCGCCCAGGTGTTCGCCCGGTCGATCGCCCCCGTCCCGGTGCGACTCGTGGACGAGAGGATGACCACAGTGACGGCGGCCCAGGGCATGCGCGCCTCGGGCGTGAAGTCCAAGAAGGGCCGATCTGTCATCGACCAGGCTGCCGCTGTGGTGATCCTTCAGAACGCTCTGGAGTCCGAACGGGCGTCTGGCAATCCCCCCGGTGAGGGCGTCGAAGTGGTTGTCTGATCGCGATACGGTAACGTTCCGCGCGATGCGGCGGTGTTCGAACAAACACCGCACAGCGAAGCGAAGAGACGGAACGTCGTCTCGCGGCTCTAGGGGATCGATGACTGAGTATGGCCGGGGCCCCGGCTCCGAACCGTGGCATCCCGAGGATCCCCTGTACGGGGACCAGGGATGGGGAGGCCACCAGGCCGCCCACGGCCAGGGCCAGGGCCAGTATGGCGACCAGCAGCAGTCCTACCCGCAGGACCCGTACGCCCAGCAGCACCAGAACCATCAGCAGTACCAGGGTCACCAGCAGCAGTCGTACGACCAGCATCAGCAGTACGGCCAGCAGCAGAACCATCAGCAGCAGTATGGCCAGCAGCAGTACGGCCAGCAGCAGAACCACCAGCAGGAGTACGGCGCGCCCCAGCAGGACCCGTACGCCCAGCAGCCCGGTGCCCAGCCGCAGTACGACGGCGGTTGGGGCACCGGTCAGCAGGCCGCCATGCCGTACGGGGCCGAGCCCCAGGACCCGTACGCGCAGCAGCCCGGCGGCTACGACGCGACGCAGGACTACTACGGCACCCCCGAGGCCTACCCGCCGCCGCAGCCCCCGGGCCGCCGCGAGGCCGCGCCCGAACAGCAGCCCCAGCAGCAGGGACCGACGGACTGGGATCCGGACCAGCCGCAGGAGGAGACACACCCCTTCTTCACCGGTGCCGACGATCCGTCCGACCGCGACCCGCGTGACGACGACGATGACCCGGACGACGACGGATCGCGCGCCTCGCGCCGCGGCCGCGGGGGCAACGAGCGCCGGGGCGGCAAGGGCAAGAAGAAGAGCCGCAGTGGCGTTGCTTGCCTGGTGGTCTCCGTCGTCCTGGTCGGTGGCCTGGGCGGCGTCAGCTACGTCGGCTACACCTTCTGGAAGAAGCAGTTCGGCGCCCCCGCCGACTACGCGGGGTCGGGCACCGGCGAGCAGGTCGAGGTCGAGATCCCCGAGGGCGCGTTCGGGTACGACATCGCGAACATCCTGCGCAAGAAGGGCGTCATCAAGTCCTCCGACGCCTTCGTCGCCGCCCAGAACGACAACCCGAAGGGCAAGTCGCTCCAGGCGGGCGTCTACCTCCTGAACAAGGAGATGTCGGCGGCCAGCGCGATCACGCTGATGCTCGATCCGAAGAGCCAGAACGCGTTCGTGATCCCCGAGGGGACCCGTAACGCGAAGGTCTACGAAATGATCGACAAGCGGCTCAAACTGAAGGAAGGCACAACGGCGAAGGTCGCCAAGACCAAGGCGGAGTCCCTGGGGCTGCCCGACTGGGCCGACGACAACCCGGACGTCAAGGACCCGCTGGAGGGGTTCCTCTATCCGGCGGCCTACCCGGTCGCCAAGGGGTCGAAGCCCGAGGACGCGCTGAAGCGGATGGTCGCGCGGGCGAACAAGGAGTACGGCAAGCTTGACCTGGAGGGCAGCGCGAAGAAGCTCGGCCTGAAGACCCCGTGGGAACTCATCACCGTCGCGAGCCTCGTGCAGGTCGAGGGCAAGTACAAGCACGACTTCGACAAGGTCGCGCGGGTCGTCTACAACCGGCTCAAGCCGGGCAACATGGAGACCGTCGGGCGGCTGGAATTCGACTCCACGGTCAACTACATCAAGGGCCAGAGCACGCTGGACGTCGGTGCCGTCGACGATCTGCGGAAGATCGACGACCCGTACAACACGTACAAGATCATCGGTCTGCCCTCCGGCCCCATCAGCAATCCGGGTGCGGAGGCCCTGCATTCGGCCATGAATCCCACACCGGGCCCCTGGTACTACTTCGTCTCGATCAACGAGGACAAGACCGTCTTCGCCGAGACGAACGAGGAGCACGAGAAGAACCGGCGGGAGTACGAGGACGGGAAGGCCGGCCAGTGAGCGCACCACGCCGGGCCGCCGTCCTCGGCTCGCCCATCGCCCACTCCCTCTCCCCGGTCCTGCACCGCGCCGCGTACGCCGAGCTGGGCCTGGCGGACTGGTCCTACGACCGGTTCGAGGTCGACGAGGCGGCGCTGCCCGGGTTCGTCGAAGGGCTGGACGCCTCCTGGGCGGGGCTGTCCCTGACCATGCCGCTCAAGCGGGCGATCATCCCGCTGCTCGACGAGGTCAGCGCGACGGCCGCCTCCGTGGAGGCCGTCAACACGGTCGTGTTCACCGAGGACGGCCGTCGCATCGGCGACAACACCGACATCCCCGGCATGGTCGCCGCCCTGCGGGAACGCGGCGTCGACAAGGTGGAATCCGCCGCCGTCCTCGGCGCCGGCGCCACCGCCTCCTCCGCGTTGGCCGCGCTCGCCGTGGTCTGCGCCGGCCCGGTCACGGCGTACGTGCGCAGCCCCGAACGGGCCGCCGAGATGCGCGGCTGGGGCGAGCGGCTCGGGGTCGACGTCATGACCGCCGACTGGGCGGACGGGGCGGCGGCACTGAGCGCACCCCTGGTCATCGCCACCACCCCGGCGGGCGCGACGGACGCCTTCACCGGCTCCGTGCCCGAGGCTCCGGGCATCCTCTTCGACGTGCTGTACGAGCCGTGGCCCACCGAGCTGGCCGCCGCCTGGTCCGCGCGCGGCGGGGCGGTCGTCGGCGGACTCGACCTCCTTGTTCACCAGGCGCTGCTCCAGGTCGAGCAGATGACCGGCCGGATCCCGGCGCCGCTGGCCGCCATGCGGCAGGCCGGGGAAGCCGCGCTCGCTTCGCGCTGACCGACCGCCTGCGGGCGTGGCCGGTCCGTCTGCTGGACCGGCGACCGGATCGTGCCTTCGTTCGTGGGAGGATCGGGAGCGGCGGGCCAGGGCCGCGCACCCGGTGGCGCCGTTGGATTTCAGGCGCGAGCATGAGGAGCACCGTTGAGCAGGTTGCGCTGGCTGACCGCGGGGGAGTCGCACGGCCCCGCACTGGTGGCGACGCTGGAGGGTCTTCCCGCCGGTGTCCCGATCACCACGGAGATGGTCGCGGAGGCGCTGGCCCGGCGACGGCTCGGCTACGGCCGCGGCGCGCGGATGAAGTTCGAGAAGGACGAGGTCACCTTCCTCGGCGGCGTGCGCCACGGGCTCACCATGGGCTCCCCGGTCGCCGTCATGGTCGGCAACACCGAGTGGCCCAAGTGGGAGCAGGTCATGTCGGCCGACCCGGTCGACCCCGAGGAGCTGGCCCAGCTCGCCCGTAACGCCCCGCTGACCCGTCCCCGGCCCGGCCATGCCGACCTCGCGGGGATGCAGAAGTACGGCTTCGACGAGGCCCGGCCGGTCCTGGAGCGCGCCAGCGCCCGGGAGACCGCCGCCCGCGTCGCCCTCGGGACCGTCGCCCGCTCCTACCTCAAGGAGACCGCGGGCATTGAGATCGTCAGCCACGTCGTCGAGCTGGCCGCCGCCAAGGCGCCGTACGGGGTCGTCCCCGTCCCCGCCGACGTGGAGAAGCTGGACGCCGACCCGGTCCGCTGCCTGGACGCCGACGCGTCCGAGGCGATGGTGGCCGAGATCGACCAGGCCCACAAGGACGGCGACACCCTGGGCGGCGTCGTCGAGGTGCTCGCGTACGGCGTGCCCGTCGGGCTCGGCTCGCACGTGCACTGGGACCGGCGCCTGGACGCCCGGCTCGCCGCTGCCCTCATGGGGATCCAGGCCATCAAGGGCGTCGAGGTCGGCGACGGCTTCGAGCTGGCCCGGGTCCCCGGATCCCAGGCGCACGACGAGATCGTCGCCACCGAGGACGGCATCAAGCGCACCTCCGGGCGGGCCGGCGGCACCGAGGGCGGCCTCACCACCGGCGAGCTGCTGCGCGTCCGCGCCGCGATGAAGCCCATCGCGACCGTGCCGCGCGCGCTGGCCACCGTGGACGTCACCACCGGCGAGGCCACCAAGGCCCACCATCAGCGCTCCGACGTCTGCGCCGTCCCGGCCGCGGGCATCGTCGCGGAGGCGATGGTCGCCCTGGTCCTGGCCGACGCGGTCGCGGAGAAGTTCGGCGGCGACAGCGTGGCCGAGACCCGCCGCAACGTCCAGTCGTACCTCGACCACCTCCAGATCCGATGAGCGGCCCCCTGGTCGTCCTCGTCGGCCCGATGGGCGTCGGCAAGTCCACCGTCGGCGAACTGCTCGCCGCCCGGCTCGGCACCACCTACCGGGACACCGACGCGGACGTCGTCGCCGAGGCCGGCAAGCCGATCGCGGAGATCTTCTACGACGAGGGCGAGGAGCACTTCCGTGCCCTGGAGCGCCGCGCCGTCGCCACGGCCGTCGCAGAGCACCCGGGCGTCCTCTCCCTCGGTGGCGGAGCCGTCCTGGACGGGACGACCAGGGAGCTGCTGGCCGGCCTGCCGGTCGTCTACCTCTCCATGGACGTGGACGAGGCCGTCCGCCGCGTCGGACTCGGCGCCGCCCGCCCGCTGCTCGCGGTCAACCCCCGCCGACAGTGGCGCGAGCTGATGGACGCCCGCCGCCATCTGTACGAAGAGGTCGCCCGTACCGTCGTCGCGACCGACGAGAACACCCCCGAAGAGGTCGCCCAGGCGATCATCGACGCACTGGAACTGCCGGAGGGCCAAGCCGCCCCCGGCGTGGAGAACACCGGCATGACGCAGCAGGGCCCCACCCGCATCCAGGTCGCAGGCTCCGCGGGCTCCGACCCGTACGAGGTCCTCGTCGGCCACCAGCTCCTCGGCGAGCTGCCCCAGCTCATCGGCGACCGTGCCCGGCGCGTCGCCGTCCTGCACCCCGAGGCGCTCGCCGAGACCGGTGAGGCGGTCCGCCAGGACCTGGCCGACCAGGGGTACGAGGCCATCGCGGTCCAGCTGCCCAACGCGGAGGAGGCCAAGACCGTCGAGGTCGCCGCCTACTGCTGGAAGGCGCTCGGCCAGACCGGCTTCACCCGCACCGACGTCATCGTCGGCGTCGGCGGCGGGGCCACCACGGACGTCGCCGGTTTCGTCGCCGCCAGCTGGCTGCGCGGAGTCCGCTGGATCGCCGTCCCGACCACCGTGCTCGGCATGGTCGACGCGGCCGTCGGCGGCAAGACCGGCATCAACACCGCCGAGGGCAAGAACCTCGTGGGCGCCTTCCACCCGCCCGCCGGGGTCCTCTGCGACCTCGCCGCCCTGGAGTCGCTGCCGGTCCACGACTACGTCTCCGGCATGGCCGAGATCATCAAGGCCGGGTTCATCGCCGACCCCGTCATCCTCGACCTGGTCGAGGCCGACCCCGAGGGCGCCCGCACGCCCTCCGGACCGCACACCGCCGAGCTGATCGAGCGCTCCATCCGGGTCAAGGCCGAGGTGGTCTCCAGCGACCTCAAGGAGTCCGGACTCCGCGAGATCCTCAACTACGGCCACACGCTGGGGCACGCGATCGAGAAGAACGAGCGCTACAAGTGGCGCCACGGCGCGGCCGTCTCCATCGGCATGGTCTTCGCCGCCGAACTGGGCCGGCTCGCCGGCCGCCTCGACGACGCCACCGCCGACCGCCACCGGACGATCCTGGAGTCCGTGGGCCTGCCGCTCGCCTACCGCGGCGACCAGTGGCCCAAGCTGCTGGAGAACATGAAAGTCGACAAGAAGTCCCGCGGCGACCTCCTGCGCTTCATCGTCCTGGACGGCATCGGCAAGCCCACCGTCCTGGAGGGCCCCGACCCGGCCGTGCTGCTCGCCGCCTACGGGGAGGTCTCCGCGTGACCCGCAGGGTCCTCGTCCTCAACGGCCCCAACCTCGGCCGGCTCGGCTCGCGCGAGCCCGACGTCTACGGGGCCACCTCCTACGCCGGACTCGTCGAGACCTGCACCGTGCTCGGCAAGGAGCTCGGCTTCGACGTCGACGTACGCGAGACCAACGACGAGGGCGAGCTGATCCGCTGGCTCCACGAGGCGGCGGACGGATCGATTCCGGTCGTTCTCAACCCGGGCGCCTTCACGCACTACTCGTACGGCATGCGGGACGCGGCCGCCCAGCGCACCGCCCCGCTGATCGAGGTGCACATCTCCAACCCGTACACCCGGGAGGAGTTCCGCCACACCTCCGTGGTCGCGGCGGTGGCCACGGGCACGGTGGCCGGGTTCGGCATCGGCTCCTACCGGCTCGCCCTGCGCGCCCTGGCCGACGAACTGACGGACTGACGCCCCGCCGGTCCCCGCCCGCCCCACCGCGCGGCGACGGGCACTTCGTACCCTCCCGGGCCGTTCACCCCGAGACGGCCCGGGAAGGTACGGTAGCCCTCCCAGCAGCGCCAGTTGCAGTGACGAGACGGAGTGGCACCGGATGCAGCACGCAGTGGGGGCCCCGCTGCCGCCCCACGGACCCGGTAGCGGGCACGTCGGCCGGCCGTACCAGGCCCAGCACCCCGGCCACCCCGGCCCGCCCCCGATACCCCCGCCGCCCCGGGGCCCCGGCCAGGCCCGGCCCGCGCCTCCGACGCCCCCCGGTCAGGGCCCGCCCCCGTCGGCCCCGGCCAGGCTCCGCCACCCCCCGCTCCCGGCCAGGCCCCTCCCGCCCCCGGCCACGCTCAGCCGTCGCCCGCCCCCGGCCAGGCCCCGGGCCCCGGCTGGAGCGGCACCGGCCCCACGCCCCCCGCCAGGGAGGCCGTCGGGCACACCGGACACGTCCAGCTGCCGCCGGGCGGGCCCGTACCGCTGCCCGCGCCCCCCGCCGAGCCCGGCACCGGGGGAGCGACGCTCGCCGTGCTGCTCATCGGCCCGGCCGGGGCGGGCAAGACCACCGTCGCCAAGCTCTGGGCGGCCCGCCGCCGGGTGCCCACCGCCCACGTCTCGCTCGACGACGTCCGCGAATGGGTCCGCTCCGGCTTCGCCGACCCGCAGGCCGGCTGGAACGACCACTCCGAGGCCCAGTACCGCCTGGCCCGCCGCACCTGCGGCTTCGCCGCCCGCAACTTCCTCGCCAACGGCATCTCCTGCATCCTCGACGACGCGGTCTTCCCCGACCGCCCCGTCGTCGGCCTCGGCGGCTGGAAGCGCCACGTGGGCCCCGGTCTGCTGCCCGTCGTCCTGCTGCCCGGCCTGGAGATCGTCCTGGAGCGCAACGCGGCGCGCAGCGGCAACCGCCGGCTCTCCGACGAGGAGGTCGCCCGCATCCACGGCCGGATGGCCGGCTGGTACGGCTCCGGCCTCCCGATCATCGACAACTCGACCTACGACGTCGAGACCACCGCCCGCGTCCTGGACGACGTGCTGGCCCGCTCCATCGCGAGCCCGCCCGCCTGGTAGCGGCAGCGTCCCGGAGCCCCGCCCCCGGTCGGGTGCGCTGGCCGGGCGGGCCACCGCGCCCGCTCGTACGCTCGAACCATGTCAGAGGTGCACGCCGTCCGACGCGGGCTGCTCCGCGACCGGTGCGCCGCCGCGGGCTCCGCGGCCGCCCTGGTCTCCCGCCCCGCCAACGTCCGCTATCTCGCGGGCGGAGCGCCCCCCGGCGCCGTGCTGCTGCTCGGCCCCGGTGAGGACGTTCTGCTCTGCCCCCGCGCCCCGGCCGGCGACGGCGCCCACGGGCGGCCCGACGAGGCCCTGCGGATCGACATCCTGCCCGTCCCGGACGAGGATCCGGTGGTCGCCGCCGCGGGCCTCGCCGCCGCGTCGGGCGCCGAGTCCCTCGCCGTCGAGGAGCACGACCTGACCGTCGCCCGGCACCGGGCCATGGGAAAGTCCGCCCCGCGGCTGAAACTGGCCGATCTGGGCTTCACGGTGGAGCAGCACCGGATCGTCAAGGACGAGGAGGAGATCGGCTGCCTCCGGATCGCCGCCGAGATCACCGACCAGGCCCTCGGCGAACTCCTGGAATCGATCCTGGTCGGCCGCACCGAACGCCATCTCGCCCTCGAACTGGAGCGCCGCCTCGTGGACCACGGAGCGGACGGCCCCGCCTTCGTCACCTCCGTGGCCACGGGACCCAACTCCGGCCAGGGACGCCACCGGCCCTCGGACCGCAGGGTGGAGGAGGGAGATTTCCTCTCCGTCCGCCTCGGCGCGAGCTACCACGGCTACCGCTGCGAGATCGGCCGCACCTTCGTCATCGGCACCGCCCCCGCCGAGTGGCAGATCGAGCTGTACGACCTTGTTTTCGCCGCTCAGCGGGCAGGCAGGGAGGCCCTGGCGCCCGGGGCCGCCTACCGGGACGTGGACCGCGCGGCCCGCCATCCGCTGGAGTCCGCAGGACACACAGAGGGCCTTCAGCCGAGGACCGGGCACGGTGTGGGGCTCGAAATCGAGGAGGACCCGCAACTGGCACCGACAGCCATGGGTAAACTGGACGCTTGTGTGCCGGTCACCGTCGGACCGGGGGTCCACCTCCCGGGCCGGGGCGGTGTCCGGATCGATGACACGCTCGTCGTGCGCCCCGAGGCGGACGGCGGACCCGAGCTACTCACCATGACGACCAAGGAGCTGCTCGCGCTCTAGCGCGGATCCTCGGTCGTTCCACCAGCTTCAGTCCAGGAGATTCCGCAACCGTGGCTTCCACGAACGACCTCAAGAACGGCATGGTGCTCAAGCTCGACGGAGGCCAGCTCTGGTCCGTCGTCGAGTTCCAGCACGTCAAGCCCGGCAAGGGCCCTGCCTTCGTGCGCACCAAGCTCAAGAACGTGCTCTCCGGGAAGGTCGTCGACAAGACGTTCAACGCCGGCGTGAAGGTCGAGACGGCCACCATTGACCGCCGCGACATGCAGTTCTCGTACATGGACGGCGAGTACTTCGTCTTCATGGACATGGACACGTACGACCAGCTCATGGTCGACCGCAAGGCCGTCGGCGACGCCGCCAACTTCCTGATCGAGGGCTTCACCGCCTCCGTCGCCCAGTACGAGGGCGAGGTGCTCTACGTCGAGCTGCCCGCCGCCGTCGAGCTGACGATCCAGCACACCGACCCGGGCGTCCAGGGCGACCGCTCCACCGGCGGCACCAAGCCCGCCACGCTGGAGACCGGTTACGAGATCGGCGTGCCGCTCTTCATCACCACCGGCGAGAAGATCAAGGTCGACACCCGCTCGGGCGACTACCTCGGCCGGGTGAACAGCTAACCGTGGCCGCCCGGAACAAGGCCCGCAAGCGCGCCTTCCAGATTCTCTTCGAGGCCGACCAGCGCGGTGAGTCCGTGCAGAGCGTCCTCGCGGACTGGGTACGGCACTCGCGGACCGACGACCGTCAGCCGCCGGTCGGAGAGTTCACGATGGAGCTCGTCGAGGGGTACGCGCAGTACGCGGACCGGATCGACGACCTCATCGTCACCTACGCCGTGGACTGGGAGATCGACCGTATGCCGGTCGTCGACCGGAGCATCCTGCGGCTCGGCGCGTACGAGCTGATCTGGATGGACGAGACCCCGGACGCCGTGGTGATCGACGAGGCCGTCCAGCTCGCCAAGGAGTTCTCCACCGATGACTCCCCGTCCTTCGTGAACGGCCTGCTGGCCCGTTTCAAGGATCTGAAGCCGAACCTCCGCCGGGAGCAGTAGCCCCGGCCGCGACGGTTCGGTCGCGCACACCACGAAGGGCCCACGGTCAGCCGACCGTGGGCCCTTCGGTGTACCGGGCCGGCCGGAGCGGCGGTCCCATGATCCGTCGGCCGCGGGTTCGAGCGCCCGCCCCGCCATCGGAGCCCCGGGCGCACAAACGCCGGGTGGGCGGGAACCCGAAGGTCCCCGCCCACCCGGCGGCACGTTTCTGCTGTGGGGTCCGGCCCCGTTCGCTCAGCTCTCGTCGTGGGAGACCGCGCGGCGCGCGTCCGCGTCCAGCACGCCCCAGCTGATGAGCTGCTCCGTGAGTACGGAAGGCGACTGGTCGTAGATCACGGCGAGCGTGCGCAGGTCGTCCTGGCGGATCGAGAGCACCTTGCCGTTGTAGTCACCGCGCTGGCTCTGGATGGTCGCGGCATAACGCTGCAGCGGACCGGCCTTCTCCGGCGGGACGTGGGCGAGGCGCTCCAGGTCCAGGACGAGCTTCGGCGGCGGCTCGGCGGCTCCGCCCGGCGTCGTGCCGGGCAGCAGCTCCTGCACCGGGACCCCGTAGAAGTCCGCCAGCTCGGCGAGGCGCTGCACGGTCACGGCACGGTCGCCGCGCTCGTACGAACCGACCACGACGGCCTTCCAGCGACCCTGCGACTTCTCCTCCACGCCGTGGAGGGAGAGGCCCTGCTGGGTGCGGATGGCACGGAGTTTGGCCCCGAGCTGTTTTGCGTATTCGCTGGACATATGGCTCCCCGGACGCTGGAACAGTGTGCGGCTCCGCCGCGTGGCTGGTAACTCACTGTGAGGTTACGCAGCGTTACTTGGATGCGTCAAGCCGAATGGTCCGGACCGGCACCTCCCGGGGGTGGGGCCAGGGCCGGGCGCAAGCCCTGGTAGCGTGGATGACGCAATTTCGACGTCCTTTAACGATCCGTCCCGTGAGGCGGAGAAGGAGGTCCGTTTCTTATGGACGCACAGCACGACGACACCGGCAACGCGGCGCGCCCCGTTCTCGAGGCCCCCGACATCGCCCGTGTGCTGACCCGTATCGCCCACGAGATCGTCGAACGCGCCAAGGGCGCCGACGACGTGGTGCTGCTCGGCATCCCGACCCGGGGCGTGTTCCTCGCCCGTCGGCTCGCCGACAAACTCGAACAGATCACCGGCCGGAAGACGCCGGTCGGATCGCTCGACATCACCATGTACCGCGACGACCTGCGGCTGCGCCCGGCGCGCGCCCTGGCCCGCACCGACATCCCCGGCGAGGGGATCGAGGGCAGCCTGGTCGTCCTGGTCGACGACGTGCTCTTCTCCGGCCGCACGATCCGCGCCGCCCTCGACGCGCTCGGCGACATCGGCCGCCCCCGCGCGGTGCAGCTCGCGGTCCTCGTCGACCGCGGCCACCGGGAGCTCCCGATCCGCGCGGACTACGTCGGCAAGAACCTCCCCACGTCGCTGCGGGAGACGGTCAAGGTCCAGCTCGCCGAGGAGGACGGCCGCGACGCCGTTCTGCTCGGCGTCAAGCAGGCCGCCCCCGCGGACGCGCAGTAGCCCGAACCCTCCCGTACGCCCCTGTGGGGACGTACGGCGCCCTTCTGCGCGCCCGCATGCCTGAAACCCCCTCCAGCCACCCGGAGAACCCCAGATGAAGCGTCACCTCATCTCGGCCGCCGACCTCACCCGCGACGACGCCGTCCTGATCCTCGACACCGCCGAGGAGATGGCCCGGGTCGCGGACCGGCCGATCAAGAAGCTGCCCACCCTGCGCGGCCGTACCGTCGTCAACCTCTTCTTCGAGGACTCGACCCGTACCCGCATCTCCTTCGAGGCGGCGGCCAAGCGGCTGTCCGCCGACGTCATCAACTTCTCCGCCAAGGGCTCCTCCGTCTCCAAGGGCGAGTCCCTGAAGGACACCGCGCTCACCCTGGAGGCGATGGGTGCCGACGCCGTCGTCATCCGGCACGGCGCATCCGGAGCCCCCTACCGGCTCGCCACCTCCGGCTGGATCGACGGGGCCGTGGTCAACGCCGGGGACGGTACCCACGAGCACCCCACCCAGGCCCTGCTGGACGCCTTCACGATGCGCCGCCGGCTCGTCGGCCCCGACGCCGGGCTCGGCCGCGACCTGGACGGCCGCCGCATCACGATCGTCGGCGACATCCTGCACAGCCGCGTCGCCCGCTCCAACGTCCACCTGCTGACCACGCTCGGCGCGCACGTCACCCTGGTGGCCCCGCCCACCCTCGTCCCCGTGGGCGTCGAGCAGTGGCCCTGCGACGTCAGCTACAGCCTCGACGACGTGCTGGCGAAGTCCGACGCGGTCATGATGCTGCGTGTGCAGCGCGAACGGATGAACGCCGCCTACTTCCCGACCGAGCGCGAATACTCCCGCCGCTACGGCCTGGACGGCGAGCGCATGGCGAAGATGCCCGAACACGCCGTCGTCATGCACCCCGGCCCGATGGTCCGCGGCATGGAGATCACCGCCGAGGTCGCCGACTCCGACCGCTGCACGGTCGTCGAGCAGGTCGCCAACGGCGTCTCCATCCGCATGGCCGTGCTCTACCTGCTGCTCGGCGGCTCCGACACCGCGCTGTCCGCCGCCCCCGCCCGTACCGAGGAGAACAAGTAACCATGAGCAAGATTCTTATCCGCGGTGCGCGGGTCCTCGGCGGCGAGCCGGGGGACGTCCTGATCGACGGCGAGACCATCGCCGAGGTGGGCACCGGCCTCGAAGCCGAGGGCGCCACCGTGATCGAGGCCGAGGGGCAGGTCCTGCTGCCCGGCCTGGTCGACCTCCACACCCATCTGCGCGAGCCCGGCCGCGAGGACTCCGAGACCGTCCTCACCGGCACCAAGGCCGCGGCCGTCGGCGGCTTCACCGCCGTGCACGCCATGGCCAACACCTTCCCCGTCGCCGACACCGCCGGCGTCGTCGAGCAGGTCTGGCGGCTCGGCAAGGAGTCCGGCTACTGCGACGTACAGCCCGTCGGCGCCGTCACCGTCGGCCTGGAGGGCAAGAAGCTCGCCGAACTCGGCGCCATGCACGACTCGGCCGCCGGGGTGAAGGTCTTCTCCGACGACGGCAAGTGCGTCGACGACGCCGTGATCATGCGCCGCGCCCTGGAGTACGTGAAGGCCTTCGACGGCGTCGTCGCCCAGCACGCCCAGGAGCCCCGCCTCACCGAGGGCGCCCAGATGAACGAGGGCATCGTCTCGGCCGAGCTGGGACTCGGAGGCTGGCCCGCCGTCGCCGAGGAGTCGATCATCGCCCGCGACGTCCTCCTCGCCGCCCACGTCGACTCCCGCGTCCACATCTGCCACCTCTCCACCGCCGGCTCCGTGGAGATCGTCCGCTGGGCCAAGTCCAAGGGCTGGAACGTCACCGCCGAGGTCACCCCGCACCACCTCCTCCTCACCGACGAGCTGGTCCGCACCTACAACCCGGTCTACAAGGTGAACCCGCCGCTGCGCACCGAGGCCGACGTCCTGGCCCTGCGCGAGGCCCTGGCCGACGGCACCATCGACTGCGTCGCCACCGACCACGCCCCGCACCCGCACGAGGACAAGGACTGCGAGTGGGCCGCGGCCGCCATGGGCATGGTGGGCCTGGAGACCGCGCTCTCGGTCGTCCAGCAGACGATGGTGGACACCGGCCTGATCGACTGGGCGGGCGTCGCCGACCGCATGTCCTTCCGCCCCGCGGCCATCGGCCGGCTCGAAGGACACGGCCGTCCCGTCTCGGCGGGTGAGCCCGCCAACCTCACTCTGGTCGATCCGGCATACCGTGGAGCAGTGGACCCCGCGGGCTTCGCGTCCCGCAGCCGCAACACCCCCTACGAGGGCCGTGAGCTGCCGGGCCGTGTCACCCACACCTTCCTGCGGGGCCGTGCCACGGTCGTCGACGGGAAGCTCGCGTGACAACTCTGCCCCCCCTGTACCAGCTGGCCGCCGAGCAGAAGTCGGCGGAAGTGACGGACTGGGCCGCCCGCATCGCCTGGGTGGTCGGCCTGTTCGTCTTCATCGCCCTCGTCTACTGGCTGATGCGCCAGGGCTGGAAGTGGCGCGCCAACCTCCAGTCGGACCTGCCGGATCTCCCGGCCACCCCCGAGGACTTCGCCGACGACGAGACGCTGCTGACGATGGAGGGGCGCTACCACGCCTCCACCACCGCCGGTCAGTGGCTCGACCGGATCGTCGCGCACGGGCTCGGCACCCGCAGCCGTACCGAGCTGACGCTCACCGCCCGCGGCCTGGACGTCGTACGTCCCGGAGCGGCGGACTTCTTCATCCCGGCCGCCGCCCTGCGCGAGGCCCGCCTCGACCAGGCGCTCGCGGGCAAGGTCCTCCCCGAGGGCGGCCTGCTGATCATCACCTGGGCGCACGGCGAGACGCTGATCGACTCCGGCTTCCGCTCCGACCGCGCCGCCGAGCACCAGGCCTGGGTCGACGCCGTCAACCGGCTGACCGGCGCCCCGGCCGCCACCGAACTCACCAGCACCACGACGGAAGGCACCGCACGATGACCCTCTCCACCCGGGGGGCACAGACCCCCGCCGTACTCGTCCTGGAGGACGGCCGCGCCTTCCGCGGCCGCGCCTACGGGGCCGTGGGGGAGACCTTCGGCGAAGCGGTGTTCTCCACCGGCATGACCGGCTACCAGGAAACGCTGACCGACCCCTCGTACCACCGCCAGGTCGTCGTCATGACCGCCCCGCACGTCGGCAACACCGGCGTCAACGACGAGGACCCCGAGTCCGCCCGTATCTGGGTCTCCGGTTACGTCGTCCGCGACCCCGCCCGCAAGCCCTCCAACTGGCGCTCGCAGCGCTCGCTGGACGAGGAGCTGGCCGCGCAGGGCGTCGTCGGCATCAGCGGTGTCGACACCCGCGCCCTCACCCGCCACCTGCGCGAGCGCGGCGCGATGCGCGTCGGGATCTTCTCCGGCGAGGCGATCCCCGACGAGGGCACCCTCCTCGCCCGGGTCCGCCAGGCCCCCGAGATGACCGGCGCCGACCTCTCCGCCGAAGTGGCGACGAAGGAGGCGTACGTCGTCCCCGCGATCGGCACGAAGAAGTTCACCGTCGCCGCGATCGACCTCGGCATCAAGGGCATGACCCCGCACCGGATGGCCGAGCGCGGCATCGAGGTGCACGTCCTGCCCGCCACCGCCACCCTGGACGAGGTGTACGCGGTCCAGCCCGACGGCGTCTTCTTCTCCAACGGCCCCGGCGACCCGTCCACCGCCGACCACCCGGTCGCCCTGATGCGCGGCGTGCTGGAGCGCTCCACCCCGCTCTTCGGCATCTGCTTCGGCAACCAGATCCTCGGCCGCGCGCTCGGCTTCGGCACCTACAAGCTGAAGTACGGCCACCGCGGCATCAACCAGCCGGTGCAGGACCGCACCACCGGCAAGGTCGAGGTCACCGCGCACAACCACGGCTTCGCCGTCGACGCCCCGCTCGACAAGGTCTCCGACACCGCGTTCGGCCGCGCCGAGGTCTCCCACGTCTGCCTGAACGACCAGGTCGTCGAGGGGCTCCAGCTCCTGGACCGGCCCGCGTTCAGCGTCCAGTACCACCCCGAGGCGGCCGCCGGCCCGCACGACGCCGCGTACCTCTTCGACCGCTTCGTTTCCCTGATGGAGGGCCAGCGTGCCTAAGCGCTCCGATATCCAGTCCGTCCTGGTCATCGGCTCCGGTCCGATCGTCATCGGCCAGGCCGCCGAGTTCGACTACTCCGGCACCCAGGCCTGCCGCGTCCTCAAGGCCGAGGGCCTGCGCGTCATCCTGGTGAACTCCAACCCGGCGACGATCATGACCGACCCGGAGATCGCCGACGCCACCTACGTCGAGCCGATCACCCCCGAGTTCGTCGAGAAGATCATCGCCAAGGAGCGCCCCGACGCGCTTCTGCCCACCCTCGGCGGCCAGACCGCGCTGAACACCGCGATCTCCATGCACGAGAACGGTGTGCTGGAGAAGTACGGCGTCGAGCTCATCGGCGCCAACGTCGAGGCGATCAACAAGGGCGAGGACCGCGACCTCTTCAAGGGCGTCGTGGAAGCGGTCAAGGAGAAGATCGGCTACGGCGAATCCGCCCGCTCCGTCATCTGCCACTCCATGGACGACGTCATCGCCGGCGTCGACACCCTCGGCGGCTACCCCGTCGTCGTCCGCCCCTCCTTCACCATGGGCGGCGCCGGCTCCGGCTTCGCCCACGACGAGGAGGAGCTGCGCCGCATCGCCGGACAGGGCCTCACGCTCTCCCCGACCACCGAGGTGCTCCTGGAGGAGTCCATCCTCGGCTGGAAGGAGTACGAGCTGGAGCTGATGCGCGACAAGAACGACAACGTCGTGGTCGTCTGCTCCATCGAGAACTTCGACCCGATGGGCGTCCACACCGGCGACTCGATCACCGTCGCCCCGGCCATGACGCTCACCGACCGTGAGTACCAGCGGCTGCGCGACGTCGGCATCGCGATCATCCGTGAGGTCGGCGTCGACACCGGCGGCTGCAACATCCAGTTCGCCATCGACCCCACCGACGGCCGGGTCATCGTCATCGAGATGAACCCCCGCGTCTCCCGTTCCTCGGCGCTCGCCTCCAAGGCCACCGGCTTCCCGATCGCCAAGATCGCCGCCAAGCTGGCCGTGGGCTACACCCTGGACGAGATCCCCAACGACATCACCGAGAAGACCCCGGCCTCCTTCGAGCCGACCCTCGACTACGTCGTCGTCAAGGCCCCCCGCTTCGCCTTCGAGAAGTTCCCCTCCGCCGACGCCACCCTCACCACCACCATGAAGTCGGTGGGCGAGGCCATGGCCATCGGCCGGAACTTCACCGAGGCCCTCCAGAAGGCCCTGCGCTCGCTGGAGAAGAAGGGCTCGCAGTTCGCCTTCACCGGCCCGGTCGGCGACAAGGCCGAACTGCTCGCCGAAGCGGTCCGCCCGACCGACGGCCGTATCAACACCGTCATGCAGGCGATCCGCGCCGGAGCCACCCAGGAAGAGGTCTTCGACGCCACGAAGATCGACCCCTGGTTCGTCGACCAGCTCTTCCTGATCAAGGAGATCGCCGACGAGCTCGCCTCCGCCGAACGTCTGGACGCCGACCTGATCGCCGAGGCCAAGCGGCACGGCTTCTCCGACGCCCAGATCGGCGAGATCCGCGGACTGCGCGAGGACGTCGTCCGCGAGGTCCGGCACGCGCTCGGCGTCCGCCCGGTCTACAAGACGGTCGACACCTGCGCCGCCGAGTTCGCCGCGAAGACGCCGTACTTCTACTCCTCCTACGACGAGGAGAGCGAGGTCGCGACCCGCACCAAGCCGGCCGTGATCATCCTCGGCTCGGGCCCCAACCGCATCGGCCAGGGCATCGAGTTCGACTACTCCTGCGTCCACGCCTCCTTCGCCCTGAGCGAAGCGGGCTTCGAGACCGTCATGGTCAACTGCAACCCGGAGACCGTCTCCACCGACTACGACACCTCCGACCGGCTCTACTTCGAGCCGCTCACCCTGGAGGACGTCCTGGAGATCGTGCACGCCGAATCGCTGGCGGGCCCGATCGCCGGTGTCATCGTGCAGCTCGGCGGCCAGACCCCCCTCGGCCTCTCCCAGGCGCTCAAGGACAACGGCGTCCCCGTCGTCGGCACCTCCCCGGAGGCGATCCACGCCGCCGAGGACCGCGGCGCCTTCGGCCGGGTCCTCGCCGAGGCCGGACTGCCCGCGCCCAAGCACGGCACGGCCACCACCTTCGCCGAGGCCAAGGCCATCGCCGACGAGATCGGCTACCCCGTCCTCGTACGGCCGTCCTACGTCCTCGGCGGCCGCGGCATGGAGATCGTGTACGACGAGACCCGCCTCGCCGCCTACATCTCCGAGTCCACCGAGATCAGCCCCACCCGGCCGGTCCTGGTCGACCGCTTCCTCGACGACGCCATCGAGATCGACGTGGACGCCCTCTACGACGGCCACGAGCTCTACCTCGGCGGCGTCATGGAGCACATCGAGGAGGCCGGCATCCACTCCGGCGACTCGGCCTGCGCCCTGCCCCCGATCACGCTCGGCGGGTACGACATCAAGCGGCTGCGCGCCTCCACCGAGGGCATCGCCAAGGGCGTCGGCGTGCTCGGGCTGATCAACATCCAGTTCGCGCTCTCCGGAGACATCCTCTACGTCCTGGAGGCCAACCCGCGCGCCTCCCGCACGGTCCCCTTCACCTCGAAGGCGACCGCCGTGCCGCTCGCCAAGGCCGCCGCCCGCATCTCGCTGGGCGCGACCATCGCCGAGCTGCGCGCGGAGGGCCTGCTGCCGAAGACCGGCGACGGCGGCACGTTGCCGCTGGACGCGCCGATCTCCGTCAAGGAGGCCGTGATGCCGTGGTCGCGCTTCCGCGACATCCACGGCCGGGGCGTCGACACGGTCCTCGGCCCGGAGATGCGTTCCACCGGCGAGGTCATGGGCATCGACTCGGTCTTCGGCACGGCGTACGCCAAGTCGCAGGCCGGCGCGTACGGCCCGCTGCCCACCAAGGGCCGCGCGTTCATCTCGGTCGCCAACCGGGACAAGCGCTCGATGATCTTCCCGGCCCGTGAGCTGGTCGCCCACGGCTTCGAGCTGATGGCCACCTCCGGCACCGCCGAGGTCCTCAAGCGCAACGGCATCAACGCCACGATCGTGCGCAAGCAGTCCGAGGGCCCCGGCCCGAACGGCGAGAAGACGATCGTCCAGCTCATCCACGACGGCGAGGTGGACCTCATCGTCAACACGCCGTACGGCACCGGCGGCCGCCTCGACGGCTACGACATCCGGACCGCGGCCGTCTCCCGCTCCGTACCGTGCCTGACCACGGTCCAGGCGCTCGCCGCCGCCGTCCAGGGCATCGACGCCCTCAACCACGGTGACGTCGGGGTTCGTTCCCTCCAGGAACACGCCGAGCATCTGACAGCGGCGCGCGACTAGCCGCCCGGAGAGGGGGACACCGGAAACGGTGTCCCCCTCTTCGCGAGCCCTGCCGAGCACCCCGAGCACCAAGGACACCTCCTCATGTACAAGCTCTTCTTCCGGCTGGTCTTCAAGCGGATGGACCCCGAGCGGGCCCACTACGCCGCCTTCCGCTGGATCCGCCTCGCCGCCCGGATCCCCGTCCTGCGCACCTTCGTCGCCGCCGCCCTCGCCCCCCGCCACAAGGAGCTGCGCACCGAGGCCCTCGGACTGCGGATGCACGGCCCGTTCGGGCTCGCCGCCGGCTTCGACAAGAACGCCGTCGCGATCGACGGCATGGCGATGCTCGGCTTCGACCACATCGAGATCGGCACCGTCACCGGCGAACCGCAGCCCGGCAACCCCAAGAAGCGCCTCTTCCGGCTCGTCGCCGACCGCGCGCTGATCAACCGCATGGGCTTCAACAACGAGGGCTCCGCCGCCGTCGCCGCGCGCCTGGCGGCCCGCAACCCCGTCTTCCGCACCACGGTCGGCGTCAACATCGGCAAGACCAAGGTCGTCCCCGAGGCCGAGGCCGCCGCCGACTACGTGAAGTCCACCGAGCGGCTCGCCGCCCACGCCGACTACCTGGTCGTCAACGTCTCCTCGCCCAACACCCCCGGTCTGCGCAACCTCCAGGCCACCGAGTCGCTGCGGCCGCTGCTCACCGCCGTACGCGAGGCAGCCGACCGCACCGTCACCACCCGGCGCGTCCCGCTGCTCGTCAAGATCGCCCCGGACCTCGCGGACGAGGACGTCGACGCCGTCGCCGACCTCGCCGTGGAGCTGGGCCTCGACGGCATCATCGCCACCAACACCACCATCGCCCGCGAGGGCCTCGGCCTGAAGTCCGGCCCCGAGCTGCTGGGCGAGACCGGCGGACTCTCCGGCGCACCTCTCAAGGCACGCTCACTGGAGGTCCTGAGCCGCCTGTACGCCCGGGTGGGGGACCGGATCACCCTGGTGGGCGTCGGAGGCATCGAGACCGCCGAGGACGCCTGGCAGCGCATCCTCGCCGGAGCCACGCTCGTCCAGGGCTACAGCGCCTTCATCTACGAAGGCCCCTTCTACGCCCGCGCGATCCACAAGGGCCTCGCCGCCCGGCTCGCCACCTCCCCGTACGCCACCCTCGCCGAGGCCGTCGGCGCCGAGACCCGGAAGAAGGCCGCCCTGTGACCCTCGAACCCTTCGGCGCCCGCCTGCGCCACGCCATGGACACCCGCGGGCCGCTCTGCGTCGGCATCGACCCGCACGCGTCCCTGCTCACCTCCTGGGGCCTGAACGACGACATCGCGGGCTTGGAGCGCTTCACCCGGACCGTCGTGGAGGCGCTCGCCGACCGGGTCGCCGTGCTCAAGCCGCAGTCCGCGTTCTTCGAGCGGTTCGGCTCGCGCGGCATCGCCGTCCTGGAGAAGGCCGTCGAGGAGTCCCGCGCCGCCGGCGCCCTCGTCCTCATGGACGCCAAGCGCGGCGACATCGGCTCCACCATGGGCGCCTACGCGGCGACCTACCTGGACAAGGAGTCCCCGCTCTTCTCCGACGCGGTCACCGTCTCCCCGTACCTCGGCTTCGGCGCGCTGCGCCCGGCGCTGGACGCCGCCGCCGTCTCCGGCGCGGGCGTCTTCGTCCTCGCCCTCACCTCCAACCCGGAGGGCGCCGAGGTCCAGCGGGCCACGGCCGCCGACGGCCGCTCGCTGGCCCAGGTGATGCTCGACCACATGGCCGCCGAGAACGAGGGGGCGGCACCGCTCGGCTCGGTCGGCGCGGTGGTCGGCGCGACGCTCGGCGACGCGGGGGTGGACCTGGCGATCAACGGGCCGCTGCTCGCGCCCGGCATCGGCGCCCAGGGGGCGACCCCGGCGGACCTGCCGGCGGTGTTCGGCGACGCGGTGGGCAACGTGGTGCCCAGCGTGAGCCGGGGCGTGCTGCGCCACGGCCCGGACGCGTCCGGGCTGCGCGAAGCGGCCGAACGGTTCGCGGACGAGGTCCGCGCCGCCGTATCCGGCAACTGACCCTGACACGTTTACAGCCTGTTGACGAATTACTGACGAGAAACCCGGTCGATATGTCGGGAAAATCCTGGTCGGCCACAGCTGACCAGGACTTTTCGTCTGTTCTCGCTGACTACAGCGGCCCTTGCCGCTAGTCTCCGTCGAAGAGCGGCCGAGCACAGCGTGTCCGGCTCTCACCTGGTGGGGTGGCGTCCAGCTTCCCCACCGGTCCGTATCCGACAGATCGACATCCGAGGTGACGTAGGCGTGGCTCTTCCGCCCCTTACCCCTGAACAGCGCGCAGCCGCGCTCGAAAAGGCCGCCGCGGCTCGCCGGGAGCGGGCCGAGGTCAAGAATCGACTCAAGCACTCCGGCGCCTCCCTCCACGAGGTCATCAAGCAGGGCCAGGAGAACGACGTCATCGGGAAGATGAAGGTCTCCGCACTGCTGGAATCCCTGCCGGGCGTCGGCAAGGTCCGCGCCAAGCAGATCATGGAGCGTCTCGGCATCTCCGAGAGCCGCCGGGTCAGGGGTCTTGGCTCCAACCAGATCGCATCCCTGGAGCGTGAGTTCGGCGGCAGCCCCGCCTGACGTTCTCAGGCACTCCTGAGAACCTGGATAATCGCTCCATGGCTGCAACATCCCGGGGGACGTCCCCCGTACCCCCGGACGTACGTCCGCGGCTGACCGTGCTCTCCGGCCCCTCGGGGGTCGGCAAGAGCACGGTCGTCGCCCATATGCGCTCCGTGCACCCCGAGGTCTGGCTCTCCGTGTCGGCGACGACGCGCAAGCCGCGCCCCGGGGAGCGCAACGGCGTCCACTACTTCTTCGTGGACGACGAGGAGTTCGACAAGCTCATCGCCAACGGCGAGCTGCTGGAGTGGGCCGAGTTCGCGGGCAACCGCTACGGCACGCCCCGCCGGGCCGTGCTGGACCGCCTGGAGGCGGGCGAGCCGGTCCTGCTGGAGATCGACCTCCAGGGCGCCCGGCTGGTCCGCCAGTCGATGGACGACGCGCGTCTGGTCTTCCTGGCCCCGCCGAGCTGGGAGGAGCTGGTGCGCCGGCTCACCGGCCGGGGCACCGAGGCCCCCGAGGTCATCGAGCGCCGGCTCGCCGCCGCCAAGGTCGAGCTGGCCGCCGAGGCGGAGTTCGATACGACGCTCGTCAACACCTCCGTCGAGGATGTGGCGCGCGAGCTGCTAGCCTTGATGCTTCAGGCCTAGATCCCGGCGATCGTCAAGACCGCTCGGATCTTTGATCTACACCCCCTTCGGAAGGCAGAGAGTGTCCTCTTCCATCACCACGCCCGAGGGCATCATCAACCCGCCGATTGATGAGCTCCTCGAGGCCACCGACTCGAAGTACAGCCTGGTGATCTACGCGGCCAAGCGCGCCCGTCAGATCAACGCGTACTACTCGCAGCTCGGTGAAGGCCTCCTCGAGTACGTCGGTCCGCTCGTCGACACCCACGTGCACGAGAAGCCGCTGTCGATCGCGCTCCGCGAGATCAATGCCGGTCTGCTGACCTCCGAGGCCATCGAGGGCCCCGCGCAGTAACGCAGCAGCATCGCAGCACCTTCACTCCAGGCCCGGCGGCCCGTCCGCCGGGCCTGAGGTGTGTCCGGGGCCGGATGAACGCCCAGCGGGAGGTGAGGCAGCATGGGACGCACATGTTGCCGTTACGGTGCCGAATGCGGGGAGACGCAGTGGACAAGCCGAAGGTGGTCCTGGGGGTCAGCGGGGGCATCGCCGCCTACAAGGCGTGCGAGCTGCTGCGCCGGCTGACCGAGTCCGGCCACGACGTACGGGTCGTCCCGACCGCCGCGTCGCTGCACTTCGTGGGGGCGGCCACCTGGTCGGCGCTCTCCGGCCACCCGGTCTCCGACGAGGTCTGGCAGGACGTCCACGAGGTCCCGCACGTGCGGATCGGGCAGGAGGCCGACCTGGTGGTGGTCGCCCCGGCCACCGCGGACATGCTGGCCAAGGCCGCCCACGGGCTCGCCGACGACCTGCTCACCAATACGCTCCTGACCGCCCGCTGCCCGGTGGTCTTCGCCCCGGCCATGCACACCGAGATGTGGGAGCACCCGGCCACCCAGGAGAACGTCGCCACCCTGCGCCGCCGGGGCGCCGTCGTCATCGAGCCCGCCGTGGGGCGGCTCACCGGCGTCGACACCGGCAAGGGCCGGCTGCCCGACCCCGGCGAGATCTTCGAGGTCTGCCGCCGGGTGCTGGCGCGCGGGGTTCCGGAGACGGACCTCGCGGGCCGCCATGTGGTGGTCAGCGCCGGAGGCACCCGCGAGCCGCTCGACCCGGTGCGCTTCCTGGGCAACCGCTCCTCCGGCAAGCAGGGGTACGCGCTGGCGCGCACCGCCGTGGCCCGGGGAGCCCAGGTCACCCTGATCGAGGCCAACACCGGGCTGCCCGACCCGGCCGGAGCCGACGTCCTGCGGGTCGGCACGGCCGTCCAGCTCCGCGAGGCCGTGGTGAAGGCCGCCGCCGACGCGGACGTGGTGGTGATGGCGGCCGCGGTGGCCGACTTCCGCCCCTCCGAGTACGCCACCGGCAAGATCAAGAAGCAGGACGGCGAGGAGGCGCCCGCGCTCACCCTGGTCCGTAACCCCGACATCCTCGCCGAAGTCGCGGGGGAGCGGGCCAGGCCGGACCAGATCGTCGTCGGATTCGCCGCCGAGACCGACGACGTGCTGGCCAACGGGCGTGCCAAGCTCCGCCGAAAGGGCTGCGACCTTCTCGTGGTCAACGAGGTGGGGGAGCGCAAGACCTTCGGCTCGGAGGAGAACGAGGCGGTCGTCCTCGCCGCCGACGGCCAGGAGACGCCGGTGCCGTACGGCCCCAAGGAAGCCCTTGCCGACACGATCTGGGATCTGGTTTCCGCCAGGTTCCAGCCGAATTCCTGATCAGCCCTTCGGCCGAGCGAAAACGCCCCATAACGCCGAAAACGGCGACCGAGGAGGGTGAATTGTCCTACTGGTGATCTGTGTGGCGCACGTCACGAACCTCCCAAAGGGCGAGACACCTGGCCCGGTCGCGGGAAGTGACCGATAAACTGGCCGACGGCACGCGCCGAGCGCAGCTCTCGGACGTACCACCCATGATCAGCCAGCAGCCGCTGCAACCCCAGGGAGCGATGTGTCCCGCCGCCTTTTCACCTCGGAATCTGTCACCGAGGGTCACCCCGACAAGATCGCTGACCAGATCAGCGACACGATTCTCGACGCGCTCCTGCGTGAGGACCCCTCCTCGCGCGTCGCCGTCGAGACCTTGATCACCACCGGTCTGGTGCATGTCGCGGGCGAGGTCACCACCAAGGCCTACGCCGACATCCCCAACCTCGTGCGCAACAAGGTTCTGGAGATCGGCTACGACTCCTCCAAAAAGGGCTTCGACGGTGCTTCCTGTGGCGTCTCGGTGTCGATCGGCGCCCAGTCGCCGGACATCGCGCAGGGCGTCGACACCGCGTACGAGAAGCGGGTCGAGGGTGACGAGGACGAGCTCGACAAGCAGGGTGCGGGCGACCAGGGCCTGATGTTCGGGTACGCCTGCGACGAGACCCCGGAGCTCATGCCGCTCCCGATCCACATCGCGCACCGCCTCTCCCGGCGGCTCTCCGAGGTGCGCAAGAACGGGACCATCCCCTACCTGCGCCCCGACGGCAAGACCCAGGTCACCATCGAGTACGACGGTGACAAGGCGGTCCGGCTGGACACGGTCGTCGTCTCCTCGCAGCACGCCTCGGACATCGACCTGGACTCGCTGCTCGCCCCCGACATCCGCGAGTTCGTCGTCGAGCACGTGCTCGCGCAGCTCGTCGAGGACGGCATCAAGCTGGACACCGAGGGCTACCGCCTCCTGGTGAACCCGACCGGCCGCTTCGAGATCGGCGGCCCGATGGGCGACGCCGGCCTCACTGGCCGCAAGATCATCATCGACACCTACGGCGGCATGGCCCGTCACGGTGGCGGCGCCTTCTCGGGCAAGGACCCGTCCAAGGTCGACCGCTCCGCGGCGTACGCGATGCGCTGGGTCGCCAAGAACGTGGTGGCCGCCGGGCTCGCCGCCCGCTGCGAGGTCCAGGTCGCGTACGCGATCGGCAAGGCCGAGCCCGTCGGTCTCTTCGTCGAGACCTTCGGCACCGCCGCGGTCGACACCGAGAAGATCGAGAACGCGATCGGCGAGGTCTTCGACCTCCGCCCGGCCGCGATCATCCGGGACCTCGACCTGCTCCGCCCGATCTACGCCCAGACCGCCGCGTACGGCCACTTCGGCCGGGAGCTGCCGGACTTCACCTGGGAGCGCACGGACCGCGTGGACGCGCTGCGCGCGGCCGCGGGTCTGTAACGACCGCAGGTCCCACCAGCACACAACAGCGGGGCCCGGACACCGAACGTGGTGGCCGGGCCCCGCTGCCGTGCTCCCGCGGCGGTCCGTCCTCCCACGCCGGTCCGTGCTCTCCGGACTGTCAGCGCCCTCTGGTAGGAATGCAGCTGTGAGCAGCGAGAACGAGCAGTCCGCCGAACCGGGTGCCGGGGCGCCGGAGCAGCTTGCGCTGATCAGGGAGACCGTGCGCCGGGCCAAGGTGCCGCGCGCCAAGCCGCGGACCTGGCGCGGCGCGGCCCTGGCCGAAGAGCTGCCCGTCGCCCGCGTCCTGGTCAACAAGGGCGTCCTCCACCTCGACCAGTACTTCGACTACGCGGTGCCCCAGGAGCTGGACGCCGACGCACAGCCGGGCGTCCGGGTGCGGGTCCGGTTCGGGGCCGGCGGGCGCAACGTCCAGGGCGGGCGACGGGAGGGCGGGGGCCTGATCGACGGCTTCATCGTCGAGCGCCGCGCCGACTCCGACTACCGGGGCGCGCTGGCCGCCCTCGCCTCCGTGGTCTCACCGGAGCCGGTTCTCGGGCCCGAGCTGCTGGCCCTCTGCCGCGCCGTCGCCGACCGGTACGCGGGCAGCCTCGCCGATGTCCTCCAGCTTGCCGTCCCGCCCCGCAACGGCCGCGCCGAGGCCAAGCCCTCCCCGGACCCGCTGCCCCCGCCTCCGCCCCCGGACCCGGGCACCTGGGAGCGGTACGCCCAGGGCCCGGCCTTCCTGCGAGCCCTGGCCGAGGGCGGCGCCCCGCGTGCGGTGTGGACCGCGCTGCCCGGACCGCACTGGCCCGCGGAGATCGCCGGAGCCGTCGCGGCGACGCTCTCCTCAGGGCGCGGCGCCCTCGTCGTCGTCCCGGACGGGCGGTCCGCCGCCCGGGTCGACGCGGCCCTGACCGAGGCGCTCGGCGCGGGGAGGCACGCCCTGCTGACCGCCGAATCCGGCCCGGAGAAGCGCTACCGCCAGTGGCTCGCGGTACGCCGGGGCTCGGTGCGGGCGGTCGTGGGCACCCGGGCCGCCATGTTCGCCCCCGTCCGCGACCTCGGCCTCGTCGTCGTCTGGGACGACGGCGACTCCAGCCACAGCGACGACAACGCCCCCTTCCCCCATGTCCGCGAGGTCCTGGAGCTGCGGGCGGCCCAGGGCCGCTGCGGCTTCCTGCTCGGCGGAACCAGCTGCACGGTAGAAGCGGCCCAGCTCGTGGAGAGCGGCTGGGCGCTGCCGCTCCTCGCGGACCGCGAGCGGCTGCGCCGGGCCGCCCCCCTCGTCCGTACGGTCGGGGACGGCGAGCTGGCCCGGGACGGGGCCGCCCGCTCCGCCCGGCTGCCCAGCCTCGCCTGGGGGGCCGTGCGCGACGGACTGCGCACCGGGCCGGTGCTGATCCAGGTTCCGAGGCGCGGTTACGCCCCCCGCCTCGCCTGCGAACGCTGCCGCACCCCCGCCCGCTGCCGGCACTGCGCGGGGCCCCTGGAAGCGCCGGACCAGCAGGATCTGAACTGTGCCTGGTGCGGGCAGGCCGAGCGGGCCTGGCAGTGCCCGGAGTGCGGCTCCACCCGGCTGCGCGCCCGGATCGTCGGCGCCCGCCGCACCGCGGAGGAGCTGGGCCGGGCCTTTCCCGCCGTGCCCGTCCGCACCTCGGGGCGCGACCACATCCTGGAGGCGGTGCCCGACGCCCCGGCCCTGGTCGTCTCCACGCCCGGCGCGGAGCCCGTCGCCGAGGGGGGGTACGCGGCGGCCCTGCTCCTGGACGGCTGGGCGATGCTCGGCCGGCCCGATCTGCGCGCGGGGGAGGAGGCGCTGCGCCGGTGGCTGGCGGCGTCGGCGCTGGTGCGGGGGCAGGAGGAGGGCGGCACGGTGGTGGTCGTGGCCGAGCCGACGGAGCGTGCGGTGCAGGCGCTGGTCCGCTGGGATCCGGCGGGGTTCGCCCGGCGGGAGCTGGCGGAACGCGCCGAGCTGGGCTTCCCGCCGGTCTCCCGGATGGCCTCGGTGACCGGCCCGCCCGAGGCCCTGGCCGCGTTCCTGCGGACCGCCGGGCTGCCGCCGGAGGCCGAGATCCTGGGACCGGTGCCGGCCCCTTCGGCCGCGCCCGGGCGGGCCCGCAGGCCGGGGGACGCACCGCCGGGCGAGACCTGGGAGCGAGCCCTGATCCGGGTGGTCCCAGGGCGCGGGGCGGCGCTCGCCCGGGCCCTGAAGACGGCGGTGGCGGCCCGTACGGCCAAGGGGGCGAGCGCGCCGGTACGCATCAGGATCGACCCGCCGGACATCGGCTGAGCCGGTGCCCGCGGGCCGTATGCCCGGGGCCCGGACAGGGGACTGCCCCGCCGTGCGACCGGCACGGTGGGGCAGAAGGCCGGCGTGCGGTCAGCCGTTGCGCGGGCCCGGGAACGCGCCGGGGCGCAGCTCCTCACGGGCCGGCTGGGGGGCCGCCGACGGCTGCGGCGGCATCGAACGGGCCGCCGGGACCGAGGGCACCGGGGAACCGGACTTGGCGGAGGATCCGGTGAGGCCGGTGCCGACGGAGACCGGGCGCGGCACAGCCGTGTTCTCGCCGCCCGTCTCGGCGGCGGGCTGCGGGGTGGCGCGGCGGGTTCCGTAACGGCGGTGGACGGCCTGCTTGGTGACGCCGAGGGCGGAGCCCACCGCGTCCCAGGAGAAGCCCAGCGAGCGGTCGAAGTCCACCGCGGCCGTCACCAGGGTCTCGACGCTGTCCCGCAGCTCCTGCGCGAGGCGGACGGTGGGGGCCGGGGCCCTGCCGTAGACGACGAAGCCCGCGGAAGGGCCGGAGCGGCGCGGACGGTAGACATTGCCCAGCTGGGCGGTGAGGGTGCGCAGCGCGTCCACCTGCCGCCTGACCCGCTCGATGTCCCGCACCAGAAGATGCAGACTGGCCCGCGCTTGGGCGTCGTGCGTTGCGTGGTCGGCCATGAAGAAGCCTCTCGAACCGGCGTTGAAAGGGATCGGGCCGCAATCGGGGCGGCCCGCTTCGGTCAATCTCCTTTGACCAACGCCCGAGCCGGGTATGTGGTCACGCTATCGGGGCGTATGTGCATATGCACGGGGCGTGCGCGGCGCGCGTACGCCCCCCGGTCGCCGCCCCCGCGCAAGGGAGGCGGCGAGGTCCGCGCAAGGGAGCGGCCAGCCCCCCCCCAAGGGAGTCGCCGCCCCTACACAAGGGAGCGGCCGGGCCCGGCCCCGCCCGAGACCCTAGACTGGTGTGCTGCTCGTCACCGTACGTCTTGGCCCGAGAGGCAGTCAGCCACCCATGAAGCTCGTCTTCGCCGGCACCCCCGAAGTCGCCGTCCCCGCCCTGGACGCCCTGATCGCCTCCGACCGCCATGAGGTGGCCGCCGTCGTGACCCGTCCCGACGCCCCCGCCGGGCGGGGCCGCCGACTCGTCGCGAGCCCGGTGGCCGAGCGGGCGGAGGAGGCCGGGATCGAGGTGCTCAAGCCTGCCAGGCCCCGGGACGAGGAGTTCCTCGCCCGACTGCGCGAGATCGCCCCGGACTGCTGCCCGGTCGTCGCCTACGGCGCCCTGTTGCCCAAGGCCGCCCTCGATGTGCCCGCCCGGGGCTGGGTCAACCTGCACTTCTCGCTGCTGCCCGCCTGGCGGGGCGCCGCCCCCGTGCAGCACTCCCTGATGGCCGGTGACGAGGTGACCGGCGCGTCGACCTTCCTGATCGAGGAGGGGCTCGACTCCGGCCCGGTCTACGGCGTCCTCACGGAGGAGGTCCGTCCCACCGACACCAGCGGCGACCTGCTCACCCGGCTCGCGTTCGCCGGCGCCGGGCTGCTCGCCGCCACCATGGACGGTATCGAGGACAACACGCTGCACGCCGTGCCCCAGCCGCACGAGGGTGTCACGCTGGCTCCGAAAATCACCGTCGAGGACGCCCAGGTCCAGTGGTCCGCACCCGCCCTGCGGGTCGACCGGGTGATCCGCGGCTGCACCCCGGCCCCGGGCGCCTGGACCCTGTTCCGCGGCGAGCGGCTCAAGCTGATCCAGGCGACCCCCGTCCTGGACCGCACGGACCTGGCTCCCGGCGAGCTGTCGGCCGCCAAGAACAACGTGTACGTCGGGACCGGATCGCACGCCGTCGAGCTGCTCTGGGTCCAGCCGCAGGGCAAGAAGCCGATGCGGGCCGCCGACTGGGCGCGCGGCGTCCGGATCGCCCACGGCGAGCTGCTGGGTCTGTAGCGGGCTTACGGGGCCCGGGGCGGCGTCCGCGAGCCCCGGGCTGCCGTTCGGGAGGCCGCGGACGGCGTCGTAGGCTGGGAGGGTTCGCCCCTCTCACCTCCAGCGGAGCACCTTTCACGTGAACGACCAGCCGCGTCGCCGTCCCGCCAAGCCCCACCGCCGGCCCAAGAAGGACCCGGTCCGCTTCCTCGCCTTCGAGGCGCTGCGGGCCGTCGACGAACGCGACGCGTACGCCAACCTCGTGCTGCCCCCGCTGCTGAAGAAGGCCCGCGCCAAGGGCGACTTCGACGGCCGGGACGCGGCGCTGGCGACCGAGCTGGTCTACGGGACGCTGCGCCGCCAGGGGACGTACGACGCGATCGTCGCGGCCTGCATCGACCGGCCCCTGCGCGAGGTCGACCCGCCGGTCCTGGACGTCCTCAACATGGGCGTCCACCAGCTGCTCGGCACCCGTATCCCCACCCACGCGGCCGTCTCCGCCAGTGTGGAGCTGGCCCGGGTGGTGCTGGGGGAGGGGCGAGCCAAGTTCGTCAACGCGGTGCTGCGCAAGGTCACCGCGCACGACCTCGACGGCTGGGTCGAGAAGGTCGCCCCGCCGTACGACGAGGACGCCGAGGAGCACCTCGCCGTCGTCCACTCCCACCCCCGCTGGATCGTCTCCGCCCTCTGGGACGCGCTGGGCGGTGGCCGGGCCGGCATCGAGGACCTCCTGGAGGCGGACAACGAGCGACCCGAGGTGACCCTGGCCGCCCGCCCCGGCCGTTCCACCACCGAGGAGCTGGTCAAGGCCCTCGGCGAGGACAACTCCCTGCCCGGCCGCTGGTCCCCGTACGCCGTGCGGATGGCCGAGGGCGGCGAGCCCGGCGCGCTGGAGGCCGTCCGGGAGAGCCGGGCGGGCGTCCAGGACGAGGGCAGCCAGCTCGTCGCCGCCGCCCTGGCAGCCGTCCCCGTCGAGGGCCGCGACACCCGCTGGCTGGACGGCTGCGCGGGCCCCGGCGGCAAGGCCGCCCTCCTCGCGGCGCTCGCCGCCGAGCGCGGCGCGACGCTGCTCGCCGCCGAGAAGCAGCCGCACCGCGCCCGGCTGGTCGAGCGCGCGCTCGCCGGTAACCCCGGCCCGTACCAGGTGATCACCACCGACGGCACCCGCCCGCCGTGGCTGCCCGGCACCTTCGACCGCATCCTGATGGACGTGCCCTGCTCCGGACTCGGCGCGCTGCGCCGCCGCCCGGAGTCCCGCTGGCGGCGGCGCCCCGAGGACCTGGAGGCCTTCGCCCCGCTCCAACGCGGCCTGCTGCGCGAGGCGTTGAAGGCCGTGCGGGTCGGCGGCGCGGTCGCCTACGCCACCTGCTCGCCGCATCTCGCGGAGACCCGGGTGGTCGTCGAGGACGTGCTCAAGGGGCGCGGCGGGGAACCGGTCGAGGCGGAGTGGGTCGACGCCCGCCCGCTGATGCCCGGGGTCTCCGCCCTGGGCGAGGGGCCCGACGTCCAGCTCTGGCCGCATGTGCACGGCACGGACGCGATGTATCTGGCTCTGCTGCGCCGGACCGGCTGAATATCACCGCGTCAGCGCACCCGCCCATACAGCAAAAGAACAGTAAAGCGCTGGCAAAATGCCCAGAATGTGCGGACTGTGAGGGCCGTGTGAGGCTTCGGAGGGGATCGAGGCGGGGAACCGGCCGGAGACGTGGCAGGCTTGGGTCATGGCGCAGATCAACCCCAGCATCCTGTCCGCCGATTTCGCGCGTCTCGCCGAGGAGGCGAAGGCCGTCGAAGGCGCGGACTGGCTCCACGTCGATGTCATGGACAACCACTTCGTGCCCAATCTGACCCTCGGCGTGCCGATCGTCGAGGCGCTCAGCAAGGCGACGGACACTCCGCTGGACTGCCACCTCATGATCGAGGACGCGGACCGCTGGGCCCCGAGTTACGTGGAGGCCGGCGCCGGGTCCGTCACCTTCCACGCCGAGGCCGCCGCGGCGCCGGTGCGCCTGGCGCGGGAGATCCGGGCGAAGGGGGCGCGCGCCTCGATGGCGCTCAAGCCCGCGACGCCCATCGAGCCGTACGAGGACCTGCTCCCCGAGCTGGACATGCTGCTGATCATGACGGTGGAGCCGGGCTTCGGGGGGCAGGCATTCCTGGACATCATGCTGCCGAAGATCCGGCGTACCCGGGAGCTGATCAGCAAGCACGGTCTCGAACTGTGGCTCCAGGTCGACGGCGGTGTCTCGGCCACCACCATCGAACGCTGCGCCGAGGCCGGAGCCGATGTCTTCGTCGCCGGATCCGCGGTCTACGGGGCGGCGGACCCGGCGGCGGCGGTGCGGGACCTGCGGGCCCTGGCGGACGTGGCGACGGCCGCGGCCCCCTGGGCATGCGACCACTGAACCAAGGGCAGATGAACGCGGTCCGACAGGGCCGATCAAGGATCGCCGGATCTGACAGGATGAACGGCGTATCGGGCGTGTGAACAGCAGTGAGGAGATCGCGGTGTCTGGCATCTCGGCGGGTCGGTCAGCCATGCGGATGGGACCCGCGGAGCTGGTGCAGGCGGCGGCCATGGCCCGCCGGTTCTACCTGGAGGGCAAGTCCAAGATCCAGATCGCCGAGGAGTTCGGCGTGAGCCGCTTCAAGGTGGCCCGGGTCCTGGAGACCGCCCTCGAACGCGATCTCGTGCGCATCGAGATCCGGGTCCCGGCCGAGCTGGACGCCGAACGCTCCGACGCCCTGCGCGCCCGCTACGGGCTGCGGCACGCGGTGGTCGTCGAATCCCCGGCCGAGGAACAGGAGGACGCCCCCGACCCGGAGAATCTGGGCGAGGTCGCGGCCGACCTCCTGGGCGAGCTGGTGGCCGAGGGCGATGTGCTCGGCCTGGCCTGGGGCCGCTCCACCATCCACATGGCGGCCGCCCTCGACCGGCTGCCGCCCTGCACGGTCGTCCAGCTGACCGGGGTGTACGACGCGGGCACCGCCGAGCGCGGCTCGGTCGAGGCGGTCCGCAGGGCCGCCCAGGTCTCCGGTGGCGAGGCGCACCCCATCTACGCACCGATGCTGCTGCCCGACCCCGCGACGGCCGCCGCGCTGCGCGACCAGACCGGTATCGCCCGTGCCTTCGAGTACTTCGACAAGGTCACCGTCGCCGCCGTCTCCATCGGCTCCTGGGAGCCCGGCATCTCCACGGTCCACGACATGCTCTCGGACGAGGAGCGCGCCCACTACGCCTCGCTCGGCGTCGCCGCCGAGATGTCCGCGCACCTCTTCGACGCGGAAGGCCGTCGGGTCGGCCGCGACCTGGGCGAGCGCTGCATCACCGTGGAGGCGGACCGGCTGCGCCGGATCCCCGAGGTGGTCGCGATCGCGGGCGGCCAGCGCAAGGCGGCGGCGATCGGCGCGGTGCTGCGCTCCGGCCTGGTCACCAGCCTGGTCACGGACACCGCCGCGGCCGACTATCTGCTCACCGAGTCCGCGGCGGGCGTCCGCCCGGCGCTGGAGCGGGCCGACCCCGACGGGGAGTGACGCCGAAGACCCGCGAGGGCCGTGCACCCCGCAAGGTGCACGGCCCTCGGTATGCGCCCCGCCCTCAACCGGCCGGGGGTGCCTTGGCCGCGCACGGGGCGGGGGCCGCGGCCTCGGTGCGCGCGGGCGGGACGCCCAGCACCGTCTCCTCCAGATACTCCTCGGGCTCCTCGTACTGCCCCACGTCGGCGGGGTTGTAGCGGGGCGTCTGGCGCGACCAGTCCAGGTTGCCGCGCATCCAGCTCCGCATTCCGTCCAGGTAGGGCACGAGCAGACCGGACAGCTCCGGATACAGCTCCAGCAGCTCGTCCTCGGCGGTCAGGAACCGCTCGGTCTCCATCGCGAGCCGCTCCGCGACGTGGTCCAGCGCCTGCTGCTCCCCGAGGCCCCGGTGGTGGCGGACCAGGTGGACGAGGTTGTGGATCTCCCCGAGCACCTGCTCCTTCTCGAAGGAGTACACGTCGTTCGCCCAGCAGACGTGGTTGCACGCGGCTTCCAGGGCGGTGATGAAGCGGGGGTCGTTGTGCAGCGACTCCGGGGCCTCGATGCCCGCCACGATCTCTATGAGGTCCATACAGACGTGGATGGCCCCGGTGTGCCGCCGCTTGGCGATGTACGTCTCCTCCGAGGGCACCACGTCCTCGGCGCGGTTGCCCACCTCCCAGGTCGTGGCGGTCGTGAGGTACGTCACCAGATGCCAGGCGAACCGGGTCCGCCAGTGCGGGGCCGCGTTCGGCGTCGTACGTTTCCACAAGTCAGCCAGGGCGGTCACGGCGGCCGGGACCTCCTCGCCCGGCAGCGGCTCGGGGCGGAGCCGTCGACGACCGCGCGCATCCGTTCGACCACACTTCTCACCAGGGCGGGTGAACGGCCGAGATGGCCGTCGTCGAGCTGGTCGTCGACCAGGAAGAGCCAGACGAACCAGTCGGCCACCAGATCGAGATGTTCCTCGTCGGCCGTCGGGTAGACCATGCCGACGAACGCCCCGAAGTCGGCTTGTTCGAATCGGTGCCTCGCGGACTCGCGATGGACCAGACCCGTCCGTCTGGTCCAGTCGTCCAGATGGTCCCGGGTGTGCGCCACGTGCGGATTGGTCCGCTGCGGGAACGGGCAGTAGATGTCCGGCAGTTCGCTGTCCACAGGCGGATCGGGATCCTCTCCGGTCAAACGGTGTGCCCAGGGGTGCCGACGAGCCGGGTCGACGCTTCCGACACCCCCGAGACCTGCGGCTTTGAAGCTACCTGACCCCTTGTCACCTGGTCCAGGGATGGTGATCACGAATGCTTCGAATCCTGTTCGGGTAGAGTCCGTGGGTAAGGCAGGTTCGCTTGCCCGGGACCCCCGGCCGCCTCTTCGGAGGATCAGACGAAAGCGGGGGTCTTTTGCTGTGTCTTCGGGAAACGACCTGCGCGGTTTCGTATGAAAAAATGAGTCTTATGCGTTTTCTTGAGCCGGGCACCGGTCGCTACACAGAGTCCCCCGCGGTCCCGTACGACCTCACGTACGACGACGTCTTCATGGTCCCGGGCCGCTCCGCGGTCGGCTCCCGTCAGGGCGTGGACCTCTCGTCGCCCGACGGAACCGGCACCACCATCCCGCTCGTGGTCGCCAACATGACCGCCATCGCGGGCCGCCGGATGGCCGAAACCGTCGCTCGCCGCGGCGGCCTCGTCGTCATCCCCCAGGACATCCCGATCGAGGTCGTCACCGACGTCATCTCCTGGGTCAAGACGCGCCACCTCGTCCTCGACACCCCGATCGAGCTGGCCCCCGGCCAGACCGTCGCCGACGCGCTCTCGCTGCTGCCCAAGCGGGCGCACGGCGCGGGCGTCGTCGTCGACGCCGACCGCCGTCCCGTCGGCGTCGTCACCGAGCACGACCTCAGCGGCGTCGACCGCTTCACCCAGCTCTCCGAGGTCATGTCCAAGGACCTCGTGCTGCTGGACGCGGACATCGACCCGCGCGACGCCTTCCACAAGCTCGACGGCGCCAACCGCAAGCTCGCCCCCGCGGTCGACGCCGACGGCCGCCTCGTCGGCATCCTCACCCGCAAGGCCGCCCTGCGCGCCACGCTCTACACCCCCGCCACCGACGCCGAGGGCAAGCTGCGCATCGCGGCCGCCGTCGGCATCAACGGCGACGTGGCCGGCAAGGCCAAGCAGCTCCTGGACGCGGGCGCCGACGTCCTCGTCGTGGACACCGCCCACGGCCACCAGGAATCCATGATCAGCGCGGTGAAGGCCGTCCGGGCGCTCGACCCGCAGGTCCCGATCGTCGCGGGCAACATCGTCGCCGCCGAGGGTGTGCGCGACCTGATCGAGGCGGGCGCGGACATCATCAAGGTCGGCGTCGGCCCCGGCGCCATGTGCACCACCCGGATGATGACCGGCGTCGGCCGCCCGCAGTTCTCCGCCGTCCTGGAGTGCGCCGCCGAGGCGAAGAAGCACGGCAAGCACGTCTGGGCGGACGGCGGCGTCCGGCACCCGCGCGACGTCGCCATGGCGCTCGCCGCCGGCGCGTCCAACGTGATGATCGGCTCCTGGTTCGCGGGCACGTACGAGTCGCCCGGCGACCTCCAGCAGTCCGCCGACGGCCGCTTCTACAAGGAGTCCTTCGGGATGGCCTCCGCCCGCGCCGTGAAGAACCGCACCTCGGACGAGTCCGCCTACGACCGCGCCCGCAAGGCGCTCTTCGAGGAGGGCATCTCGACCTCGCGGATGTTCCTCGACCCGGCCCGCCCGGGCGTGGAGGACCTCATCGACTCGATCATCGCGGGCGTTCGTTCCTCCTGCACCTACGCCGGTGCCGGCTCCCTCGCGGAGTTCGCCGAGAAGGCGGTCGTCGGCGTCCAGAGTGCCGCCGGTTACGCCGAGGGCAAGCCGCTGCACGCCAGCTGGAGTTGATTCCCCGAGCACCTCAACGACCTCGCCCCCTCCGGCTGTTCCACGCCGGAGGGGGCGGGGTCGTTTCCGGGCCTGCTCCCGTGGCCGGGGGTCCGCTTCAACTCTGTTGAAATCTCAGTAATATGAACCGCACTCAGCTGCCTGCCTCTCTGCGGTAAGGGATCTCATGTCCTTCTTCACTGACCTGGCCCACCAGTACATCGACGGCGAGTGGAGGCCGGGGAAGGGGTCCTGGGACATCATCGACTTCAACCCGTTCGACGGGGAGAAGCTCGCCTCGATCCCGGTCGCCACCGCCGACGAGGTCGACCAGGCCTACCGGGCCGCCGAGCGCGCCCAGCAGGCGTGGGCGGACACCAACCCGTACAGCAGGCGGGCCGTCCTGGAGAAGGCGCTCGGCATCGTCGAGGAGCGCGAGCAGGAGATCGGCGAGGCGATCGTCGCCGAGCTCGGCGGCACCCGGCTGAAGGCCGCCTTCGAACTGCACCTGGCCAAGGAGTTCCTCCGCGAGGCGATCCAGCTGGCGCTGCGCCCGGCCGGACAGATCCTCCCCTCGCCGACCGAGGGCAAGGAGAACCGCGTCTACCGCGTGCCCGTCGGCGTCGTCGGCGTGATCAGCCCGTTCAACTTCCCCTTCCTGCTCTCCCTGAAGTCCGTCGCTCCCGCGCTGGCCCTCGGCAACGCCGTCGTCCTCAAGCCGCACCAGAACACCCCGATCTGCGGCGGCACCCTGCTCGCCAAGGTCTTCGAGGACGCCGGTCTGCCCGCCGGACTGCTGAACGTCGTGATCACCGACATTGCGGAGATCGGCGACACCCTGCTGGAGCACCCCGTGCCGCAGGTCATCTCCTTCACCGGCTCGGACAAGGTCGGCCGCCACGTCGCCACCGTCTGCGCCCAGAACCTCAAGCGCGCCGTCCTCGAACTCGGCGGCAACAGCGCCCTGATCGTGCTCGACGACGCCGATGTGGACTACGCCGTCGACGCGGCGGTCTTCAGCCGGTACGTCCACCAGGGCCAGGTCTGCATGGCCGCCAACCGCATCCTGGTCGACCGCGCGGTGGAGGCCGAGTTCACCGAGAAGTTCGTCGCCAAGGTCGCGTCTCTCACCGTCGGCGACCCCGCCGACCCGGCCACCCAGATCGGTCCGCTGATCAACTCCTCGCAGGCCGAGTCCGTCTCCAAGCTCGTCGACCAGACCGTGGCGGCCGGGGCGACGGCCCTCCTGCACGGCCGCGCCGACGGCAACCTCGTCAGCCCCTCCGTGCTGACCGGTCTCGCCGCCGACTCGCCCGTCCTGCAGCAGGAGATCTTCGGGCCCGTGGCCCTGCTGGTCCCCTTCGACGGCGAGGACGAGGCCGTCCGCATCGCCAACGACACCCCGTACGGGCTCAGCGGCGCCGTCCACACCGGCAACATCGAGCGCGGGGTGCGGGTCGGGCAGCGCATCCACACCGGCATGATCCACATCAACGACGGCACCGTCCACGACGAGCCGATCGTCCCCTTCGGCGGTGAGAAGAGCTCCGGTCTGGGCCGGCTGAACGGCGACTCGATGATCGAGGCCTTCACCACCCAGAAGTGGATCTCCATCCAGCACGGCCGCTCGCAGTTCCCCTTCTGACGGCCGGTTCCGCCGCTCCGGGCGCGCCCGGAGCGGCGGCCCGTGGTCTACTGCGGGAGGCGGCACGCACCGCCTCCCGCAAGCCGACCCACCGCAGAGATAGTGAACCGCCCGACGTGCGCCTGAACGACCTCGACGAACGCATCGTCCTCGCCCTCGCCGAAGACGCCCGGCGCTCCTACGCCGACATCGGCGCCATCGTCGGCCTCTCCGCCCCCGCCGTGAAGCGCCGTGTCGACCGGCTGCGCGCCGAGGGCGCGATCACCGGTTTCACCGTGCGGGTCGACCCGGCGGCGCTCGGCTGGGAGACCGAGGGGTTCATCGAGATCTACTGCAGCCGCAACACCTCCCCGGAGGCGATCAAGCAGGGCCTCGCCCGCTACCCGGAGATCGCCTCGGCCTCCACGGTGACCGGCGACGCGGACGCGGTGGTGCAGGTCTTCGCCGCTGACATGCGCCACTTCGAACAGGTCCTGGAGCGCATCGCGGGGGAGCCGTACGTGGAGCGTACGAAGTCGGTGCTGGTGCTCTCGCCGCTGCTGCGGCGGTACTCCGCGGAGGCCCCGCCGGCCTGAGACGGGTGGCGCACATCACCCCGCTGACCTGCGGTGATGCCCGACGCAACGATTCGCCGCCCGGGGCCCATTCCGCGCAACGAATCAACGGTCGACGCGCAACACTCGCGCCTTGTCCGGGCCGATCCGGGCCACGTACCTTCGATACGTCTCCCCACCCCGCCCGCACCGCCCGAGGTCAGCCATGCCGTCGTTGCGCACCGCCCTGCTCCAGAGCTCCGGACGGCCCGGCGCCGTCGCCGAGAACCTGAAGACGCTGGACGAGGCCGCCGCCCGGGCCGCCGGTGCCGGAGCCCGGCTGCTGGTCGCCCCCGAGCTGTTCCTCACCGGATACGCCATCGGCGACGCCGTGCCCGTCCTGGCCGAGCCCGCCGACGGACCCGGTGCCGAGGCGATCGCGGAGATCGCCGTACGCCACGGCCTCGCCGTCCTCTACGGCTACCCGGAGCGCGACGGGGAGCTGATCTTCAACGCCTCCCAGCTCATCGCCCCCGACGGGGTCCGCCTCGCGAACTACCGCAAGACCCACCTGTTCGGCTGCTTCGAGCAGGAGTGGTTCACCCCCGGCGAGCAGACCGTCGTCCAGGCCGACATCGACGGTATCCGCATCGGCCTGCTGATCTGCTACGACGTCGAGTTCCCGGAGAACGTCCGGGCGCACGCCCTGGCCGGCACCGATCTGCTGCTGGTGCCCACCGCGCAGATGCACCCCTTCCAGTTCGTCGCCGAATCCGTCGTCCCCGTACGGGCCTTCGAAAGCCAGATGTACGTGGCGTACGTCAACCGCACCGGCCCGGAAGGGGAGTTCGAGTTCGTCGGGCTCAGCTGCCTGGCCGGCCCCGACGGGGCGGTCCGCACCCGCGCCGGACGCGGCGAGGAGCTGGTGATCGGCGAGGTGGACCCGGAGTTCCTGGCCGCCTCGCGGGCCGCCAACCCGTATCTCGCGGACCGCCGCCCCGGCCTCTACGGCTCCCTCGCCTGAGCCCGCACCCTCCCCGAACTTTCCGTACCCCGCAAGGAGTCCGCACCCCATGACGTCCACGGTGCCCAACGCCGTCCAGCACACCGACGCGGCCGCCCCGCCGATCACCATGTTCGGGCCGGACTTCCCGTACGCGTACGACGACTTCCTCGCCCACCCGGCCGGCCTCGGGCAGATACCGGCGACCGAGCACGGCCAGGAGGTCGCCGTCATCGGCGGCGGGCTCTCCGGCATCATCGCCGCGTACGAGCTGATGAAGATGGGCCTCAAGCCCGTCGTGTACGAGGCCGACCAGATCGGCGGCCGGCTGCGCACCGTCGGCTTCGACGGTTGCGACGGCGACCTCACCGCCGAGATGGGCGCCATGCGCTTCCCGCCCTCCTCCACGGCGCTCCAGCACTACATCGACCTGGTGGGCCTTCAGACCCGGCCCTTCCCCAACCCGCTCTCCCCGGCCACACCCTCGACCGTCGTGGACCTCAAGGGCGAGTCGCACTACGCCGAGACCATCGACGACCTGCCGCAGGTCTACCGCGACGTGGCCGAGGCCTGGAGCGCCTGCCTGGAGGAGGGCGCCGACTTCTCCGACATGAACCGGGCGCTGCGCGAGCGCGACGTCCCGCGCATCCGGGAGATCTGGTCGCAGCTCGTCGAGCGGCTCGACAACCAGACCTTCTACGGCTTCCTCTGCGAGTCCGAGGCCTTCAGGTCGTTCCGGCACCGCGAGATCTTCGGCCAGGTCGGCTTCGGCACCGGCGGCTGGGACACCGACTTCCCCAACTCCATCCTGGAGATCCTCCGCGTCGTCTACACCGAGGCCGACGACCACCACCGCGGCATCGTCGGCGGCAGCCAGCAGCTCCCGCTGCTCCTGTGGGACCGCGAGCCGCAGAAGATCGTCCACTGGCCGCTCGGCACCTCGCTCTCCTCCCTGCACGACGGCGAGCCGCGCGGTGCGGTCACCCGGCTGACCCGGACGGCGGGCAACCGCATCACGGTCACCGACGCCACCGGCGACATCCGTACCTTCCGGGCCGCGGTCTTCACCGGTCAGTCCTGGCTGCTCCTCTCCAAGATCGACTGCGATGACGCGCTCTTCCCGATCGACCACTGGACGGCGATGGAGCGCACCCACTACATGGAGTCGTCCAAGCTGTTCGTGCCGGTCGACCGGCCGTTCTGGCTGGACAAGGACGAGACCACCGGCCGCGACACCATGTCGATGACGCTCACCGACCGGATGACCCGGGGGACCTACCTCCTGGACGACGGGCCGGACAAGCCCGCCGTCATCTGCCTCTCCTACACGTGGTGCGACGACAGCCTCAAGTGGCTGCCGCTCTCCCCGAAGGAGCGCATGGAGGTCATGCTCAAGTCGCTCGGCGAGATCTACCCGAACGTCGACATCCGCAGCCACATCATCGGCAACCCGGTCACTGTCTCCTGGGAGAACGAGCCCTGGTTCATGGGCGCGTTCAAGGCCAACCTGCCCGGCCACTACCGCTATCAGCGGCGGCTGTTCACCCACTTCATGCAGGACCGGCTGCCCGAGGACAAGCGGGGCATCTTCCTCGCCGGGGACGACATCTCCTGGACGGCCGGCTGGGCCGAGGGCGCCGTGCAGACCGCGCTGAACGCCGTGTGGGGCGTCATGCACCAGTTCGGCGGGGCGACGGACGCGACCAACCCCGGCCCCGGCGACGTCTTCGACGAGATCGCCCGGTCGAGCTTCCGGAGGACTGAGGCCAGGGGGCGTGCCGACGCGGGCGTCAGCGGCAGGGGGTGAGCAGAAGCCGCCCCACCAGCCCCGCGCCCGCGTCGGTCCGCTGCCGGAACTCCTCGGCCAGCGAAGGGAATCCGCGCAGCCGCCAGAGCACCCGGGCCGCCGACCAGGCCGCCTCGCGGGCCCGCTCCAGGCTCCAGGAGCTCACCAGATGGGTCAGCGGATCCGCGATCCCCAACGCGTCGGGGCCCGGCATCAGTTCGTCGTGGATCCGCTCCTCCAGCAAGGCGAGGAGATCGCCCACGCGCTCGAACTCCCCTTCCAGGTCCGGCGGATCGCAGTCGAGCGTACGACAGGTGTCCACCACCGCCAGCACCAGGTCGTGGCCCACGTGCGCCTGGAGAGCGCTGAGCGCGAACTGCACCGGACGTACGCCGGGATGGCGGCGGCAGGGCAGCAACGGGCGCCAGCACTCCGGCGGCCGCCCGCCCGCCGCGGCCGTCTCGACGGCCGACAGATAGGCCTCGGCGCAGCGTACGGCCAGCAGGGCGGCGGCTTCCCGGTCGTCGGGCCCGTCCCCGCCGAGGTCCGGGTCCACCCGCCCGACGACCTCCAGATAGGCCGTGTTGAAGACCGCCACCCCCTCGCCGGGCGGCCACCGGGAACACCATTCCCGCATACGTTCGATCACCGGGGAGGCGCCCGCCGGCGGGCGGCCGGCCCCGGCCGTTCCTGCGAACTGCTCGATCTGCGTCATGCGCGGAGCGTCCCAGCCTTAGGCTCGCCACGGCGCCGATCGGCCCGAGTATTCATCGGAACGGACGAACAGCGGTGCCGGAGAAGGGGATCGAGGAGTGCCGGGCACCCGCGTACGACGTCGCACCGCTCACCGTGAACGCCGCCGCGCGGCCCGCCGGCACGCCCTGCTCGCCGTCGCCTCGGCAGTGGTGGCGATCGGTGCGACGGCCGGGCTGATCGACGCGGGCCATCGGGACGGGCGCGACACCGCCCGCCCCGGACCGACGGCTCCGCCGGTCCTTGGGCCCCTCCCCGGCGTGCCCACGCCGACGCCCACGGCCCCCGCCCCGTCCACCCCCTCCGCACGCCCCGTTCCCGCCCCGGCCCCCTCCCGCACCACGTCCCGTCCGAGCGCCGCCCCCGAGCCCCCGTCCTCCCCGTCGGCAACGCCCGCACCCGCGCCCCGTAACCGTCTCTTCCGGCACCCGCACTCCCAGGTCCTGGACTGGGTGCGGGCCCACCCCGACGACCCGCGCCGCCCGGTCATCGAGTCCCGGATCGCGGCGCGGCCCGCCGCCGTCTGGTTCGCCGCCCACAACCCGGGCGAGATAGCCGGGCAGGTCCGTGCGGTCACCCGGGGCGCGGCCGCCGCGGGCCGGGTCCCGGTGCTCGTCCCGTACGCGATACCCGACCGGGACTGCGGCGGCGCGTCGAAGGGCGGCGCCCCGGACCTCGCGGCGTACGACGCGTGGATAGGGGAGTTCGCTCGGGGGCTCGGCGCGGGTGCGGCGATCGTGATCCTGGAGCCGGACGCCATCGCCCTCTCCGACTGCCTGAGCGCCTCCGAGCGGGCCGCCCGCTTCGCCTCGCTGGCCCGCGCCGGACGCACCCTGCGCGCAGCCGGTCCGCGGGCCCGGGTCTACTTCGACGGCGGCCACTCGGGCTGGCACGCCCCCGCGAAACAGGCCGCCGCGCTCCGGGCCGCCGGGGCGGCCACCGACGGCGACGGCATCTTCACCAACGTGGCCAACTTCCACCGCACCGCCGACGAGACCGCCTACGCCCGCCGGGTCCTCGCCGCGCTCGGCGGCCCGCCCGGTCTCGGCGCGGTCGTCGACACCAGCCGCAACGGCAACGGCGCGCCGCCCGCCGGTCAGTGGTGCGACCCGGCGGGCCGGGCCCTGGGGCAGACCCCCACGACGCGCACCGGCGAGGCCCGGATCGACGCGTACCTGTGGGTGAAGCTGCCGGGGGAGTCCGACGGCTGCTCGGGCGCGGCGGGCTCCTTCACCCCGGAGTACGCCTACGCCCTGGCCACCGGGTGAGCCCCGGCCGGCCCCCGTACGGCCTGGCCCCGTGCCGCCCCCGCACGGCCTGATCCCAGGCTGCCCCGCACGGCTCAGCTCTTCTCGGGGCCCGGCTTCTCGTCGTACGCCGACGTCCCCGCGTCCAGCAGCGGTTCCTGCGTCTTGAGGTGGGCCGGGGCGAAGGCCCGCAGGACGTGGTAGCCGGTGATCACGACGAGCGTGCCGAGCGCGATGCCGCCCAGCTCGAAGTTGTCGGTGATCTTCAGTGTGACCCCGCCGACGCCGATGATGATGCCCGCGGCGGCCGGGACGAGGTTGAGCGGATTGCGCAGGTCCACCCGGCCGTTGAGCCAGATCTGGGCGCCGAGCAGGCCGATCATCCCGTACAGGATCACGGTGATCCCGCCGAGCACCCCGCCCGGGATCGCGGCGACGACCGCGCCGAACTTGGGGCAGAGGCCGAAGAGCAGCGCGAAGCAGGCGGCGGCCCAGTAGGCGGCCGTGGAGTAGACACGGGTGGCGGCCATCACGCCGATGTTCTCGGAGTACGTGGTGTTGGGCGGTCCGCCCACGGCGGTGGAGAGCATGGAGGCCGCGCCGTCCGCCGCGATGGCGGTGCCGAGCTTGTCGTCCAGCGGGTCGCCGGTCATCTCGCCGACGGCCTTGACGTGCCCGGCGTTCTCCGCGACGAGCGCGATCACCACGGGCAGTGCCACCAGGATCGCCGACCACTCGAAGGCGGGCGCGTGGAAGGACGGCAGCCCGATCCAGTCGGCCTGCCCGACGGCCGAGAGGTCCAGGCGCCAGTGGTCGACGGCCTCCGCCCCGCCCGCCGGAGAGTGGATCTTCCCGAACACCAGGTCCAGCACCCAGGACAGCACGTACCCGAAGACCAGCCCCAGGAAGATCGCGATCCGGGAGAGGAAGCCGCGCAGGCACACCACGGCGAGGCCGGTGAACAGCATCACCGCCAGCGCCGTCCACTGGTCCTGCGGCCAGTACGTGGACGCGGTCACCGGCGCCAGGTTGAAGCCGATCAGCATCACGACCGCGCCCGTCACCACCGGCGGCATCGCGGCGTGGATGATCCGCGCGCCGAACCGCTGCACGGCGAGACCCACCAGGAACAGGGCCGCGCCGACCACCAGCACCGCACCCGTGACGGTCGCGCTGTCACCGCCGCTCGCCCGGATCGTGGCCGCGACGCCGACGAAGGAGAGCGAGCAGCCCAGATAGCTGGGCACCCGGCCCTTGGTCGCCAGCAGGAAGATCGCGGTCGCGACACCGGACATCATGATCGCGAGGTTCGGGTCCAGGCCCATCAGGACCGGGGCGACGAACGACGCCCCGAACATGGCCACCACATGCTGGGCGCCGAGTCCGAACGTACGGGGCCAGGTGAGCCGTTCGTCGGGGCGGACCACCGCCCCGGGCGCGGGGGTCTTCCCGTCGCCGTGCAAGGTCCAGCGCACGCCGAGGCTCATGGTTGCTCCCTGAAGGTCTGCTCGGTGTGCCGACCGGTCTGCGACCCGGGGTTCGGTGTTCACCTGCGGAAAAGATCAGCGCCATGGTAGTGGTGCGCTCGGTGACGGCCGCGCGGAGGTCACCCACACCGCGCGCCGCCGCGCCACGCCCGTACGCGATCGTCGCCTCGTCGCGTACGCCGTTCCCGTCGCGCGGGCCCGTTCCCTCGCGGCCCCCTTCAGGTTCCGGTGGCGCTCTTCGTCTTCGTACCCCCGCCGACCGCCGATCCCGTGACCTTCCGGTCGGCCGACCGCAGCACCCCGGCGCCCAGCACCAGGCCGAGGGCCAGCACCGTCACCACGCCGAACGACACCACCAGCGAGGTGGCCTCGGCCAGCGAGCCGATCGCGGAGGGGGCGATCAGACCGGAGGTGTACGTGATGGTGGCGACGCCCGCGATGGCCTGGCTCGGGTTCGGACCGCTGCGCCCCGCCGCGGCGAAGGCCAGGGGGACCACGACCGCCACGCCGAGCCCCAGCAGCCCGAAGCCGCACATCGCGACCGCGGGGGAGGGTGAGAACACGACCAGCAGCCCGCCCGCGGTGGCCACCACTCCACCGGTCCGCACCGTCCGGACCGCGCCGAACCGGTCGACGATCCGGTCCCCGGCGATCCTGGCCACCGCCATCATCAGGGCGAACGCCGTGGTGGACGCGGCCGCGAGACCGTCCGAGCTGTCCAGGACGTCCCGCAGGTAGACCGCCGACCAGTCCAGGCTGGCCCCCTCGGCGAACACCGCGCAGAACCCGACCGCCCCGATGACCAGGGCCGACTTCGGCGGCAGCGTGAACCGTGGCGGCGGCTCCTCGTCCGAGCGGCTCTGGATGTCGAGGACGTTGCGGCAGGCGATGAGGCCCAGCGTCGTGAGCACCAGGGCCGCGACGAGATGGTGCGTGCGGGCGTCGGTCGCGGTGTGGGCCGCGACCGTGCCCGCCGCGGAACCGGCCAGCGCGCCCACGCTCCACATGCCGTGCAGCCCCGACATGATCGACTTGTCGAGGCGGTTCTCCACCTCGACGCCCAGCGCGTTCATGGCCACGTCGGACATGCCCGCCGTCGCCCCGTAGACGAACAGCGCGGCGCACAGGGTGATCAGGTTCGGCGCCAGCGCGGGCAGGATCAGCGCCAGCGTCCAGAGTGTCAGCAGCCCCCGCAGCGCGGTCCGGGCGCCGAACCGGTGGCTGATCCGGCCCGCCAGCGGCATCGCGATCGACGCGCCGATCGCCGGGAAGGCCAGCGCCAGACCGAGCTGACCCGCGCTCACCCCGGCGTGGTCCTGGATCCACGGCACCCGGGTCGCGAAGCTGCCGGTCACCGCCCGTGGACGGTGAAGACGGCGGCGACGGCGATCCGCGCCCGCTTCACCTGCTCTGTGCCGTAGACCGTGACGGTCGAGTCGTTCGTCATGCCGTCGAGCCCCTCCCCTGGGAATCCTCGGACGCCGGCCTGTCCGGCGCTTCCACCGCCTCTGCCGCTTCCTCGCGACGATGCGTGGCGTAAACTATCAGGAACCCTGCCTGATAAATAGTCGATTCTCCACGGCCCACACAAGCGGCGGGGCGACGATCTGGAAGGATCCCGGTATGCCCGCATCTCCGAGCACGGCTCGGGCCATCAACGACCGGCTTGCGCTGCGGCTGCTCCAGCAGGACGGTCCGCTGACGGCCACCCAGCTCAAGACGCTGACCGGACTCTCCCGGCCCACCGTCGCCGACCTCGTCGAACGGCTCCGGAGCGCCGGTCTGATCCAGGTCGTCGGCGAGTCCGGAGCCGTCCGTCGCGGTCCCAACGCCAAGCTGTACGGGATCGTGGCCGACCGGGCCCACCTCGCCGCGCTCGACGTGCGTCTCGGCAGCGTCAGCGTGGTCGTCACCGATCTGCTGGGGACGACGCTGGCCGAGGACTCGTTGCCCATCGGCAGCGACACCGGCACCGAACCCGCCGTCGAGCGGGCCGTCGCCCTCCTGGAGCGCACCGCCCGCGCGGCCGGGTCCGTACCCCTGCACAGCGTCGGCATCGGCGCGCCGGGGCTGATCGACCCCGGCACCGGCGAACTGCGCGACAGCTCCGGCCTGCCCGCGTGGCACCGGGGCCTGGTCCGGGAGCTCCAGCGGCGGCTTCCGGCCACCGTCCTGGTGGAGAACGAGACCAACCTCGCGGCCGTCGCTGAGCACCGGGAGGGCGCCGCCCACGACCGGGAGACCTTCGTCCTGCTCTGGCTGGGCCAGGGGATCGGGGCCGCCGTGATGCTGGACGGCACGTTGCGCCAGGGCGCGTCCGGCGGGGCGGGGGAGATCGGCTTCCTTCCCGTCCCCGGGGTGAGCGGGCTGCCGTCGGCGGTCAACTGCGAGGGCGGATTCCACTCTCTGGCCGGCTCCGGCGCGCTGTGCGAACTCGCCGTCGCGCACGGACTTCTGGACCGGGCGGCGGCGGCCGGGGGCCAGGAGGAGGGGGCCGCCGTGGACGCGGTCCGGGCCGCCCTGGATGCGGGGGAGGCGGGGGAGCCTTTCCTGAAGGAGGTCGCCGACCGGCTCGCCCTCGGGGCCGCCGCCGTCGTCTCGGTCCTCGACCCCGGCTGCGTGCTGCTCACCGGGGCCGTCGGCCATGCGGGCGGGGCCGCGCTCGCCGCCCGGGTCCAGGAGCGACTGGCCGCGATGTCGCCGCTGCGCACCGAGGTCCGCGCGGGTTCGCTGGGCGACGGGGCCGTGCTGCGCGGCGCGCTGATCACCGCCCGGGATGCGGCGCAGGACGAGCTGTTCGCCCCGGAGAGCTGACCGGGCCGACCTGTTCGCTTGCCGTCGGCTCAGCCCGGGCGTCGGAGGTGGCGGTCGAGGAACTCCTCGGACGTCACGGTCCCGTCGGCGTGTTCGAGGGCCGGATGGGTCACCGCGCCGGCAGCCCGCGTACGCCCGGCCCGCCGGCCGGCGACCTCGCCGCTGTCGACGGGCCGGAGCGACACCCCGGTGGACACCCGACGGCACGGGCCGCCTGGCCGCGTTGACGAGGAAGCCCACCGGGGAAGAGCCGAACGGCCCGGCGCGAGCGGGGAAACCGCTCGCGCCGGGCCGGCGGGCACACGGGGGATCAGCAGGCGCCGAGGTCCTTCCAGACGCCCCACTCACCGGTGGTGCCGGGCTTCTCGCCCTTCGTCCACCAGGACGCCTTCCACTGACGGCCGTCCTGGCTGACGGTGGAGCCGCCGCCGTACTCGGTGGCCGCGTTCCACGCCGGGGCCGAGCAGCTGCCGCCCGGCTGCGTCGGGGTCGGGGTGGGCGTCGGCTCTGTCGGGTCCGGGGTCGGGGTCGGGGTCGGCGTCGGGTTCGTCCCGGTGCCGGGCTCGACCACCGTGGTGCCGCGGGCCAGGTCACCCGCGAGCGAGTAGGACTTCCCGCCGAAGGTCACGGTCCAGTTCGACGGGGTGGACGTGGGCAGGTAGTAGACGAAGTCCAGCTGCACCGAGGCGCCGGGGGCCAGGCTCTGCCAGGCCGGGAGCTTCAGTGAGACACGGTTGTAGTCGCCCTTCAGGCCACCGATGTTGTTGGCCGCCTTGTGGTCGCTGCGGATGATCGTCGTACCGAAGCCGGACTGGTCCTTGGCGTTGGCCGGGGCGGAGGTGGAGTAGTCGAACTGGAACTCCGTACCGCCGGGCAGCGTGGCCTGGGTCCGGTTGGTGATCTTCAGCTTGGGGCTGATCGGGTAGTTGGAGTCGCCCAGCGGGAACTGCCCGAAGGAGACGTCGATGTCCAGCGCCTCGGTCGGCAGGTCGATCGTGGAGCGCTTCGCGCCGTACGGGGTGGCCGACTTGAACGCGTCGTACATCGCGGTCGTCAGCGTGGAGCCGGTCTCGTACTGACCCTTCGCCGCGTTCCACCGGTAGTCGCCCGCGAGCTCCCAGATCATCGTGCCGCCGATGCCCTTGTCCACCACGTAGTCGGCCTTGGCCTTCACCGACTGCTCGTCCTCGGTGGAGAGGAACACCTTCTTCTCGGCGTTCCACAGCCACGGGGCGACCAGCGTGGAGTCGTACTTGCGGGCGTAGGTGCCGGTCAGCTTGGTGTCCGCGGGGAAGCCGTAGTCGGTGACGTAGTCCCCGACGATGCCCTTCTCCAGGTTCTTCGCGTGCCACATCGGGTTGGAACCGGCGGGCGACTCCTTGCCGTTGGTGTCCTTGTCGTGCCACAGGTTGTCGATGCCGACCGCGCCGTCACCGCACTTGGTCAGCCCCGCGCCGGCCGGGCAGTCGGTCGTGGCAGCCTTGCCCCACAGGCCGTCGGTGCCGCCCTGCACGTTCTTGAAGCCGCGGGTGTAGTACGGCAGGCCGATGTTGATCCGGCCGGCCGGCATCGAGCCGCGGAAGTAGTGGTAGGCCCAGTCGGTGTTGAGGTAGCCGAGGCCGCCGTACTGCGAGGTGGTGTACACACCCGCCTGCGCCAGCTCGTTGTCCTTGCCGTCGTCGAACAGCGAGGCGTTGGGCCCGACGTACTCGTTCCAGGCGCCGTGCAGGTCGTAGGACATGATGTTGACGTAGTCCAGGTACTTCTGCATCTGGTACGTCTCCATGCCCCGCAGCAGGTAGCCGGAGGAGGGGGCGGCGACGGTCAGCAGGTAGTGCTTGCCGTCGGCCTCGCCCGCGCGGTCGAGCTTCTCGCGCAGCGTCTTCATCAGGGCGTCGTAGCCCTTGACCAGGCCCGCGCGGCGGCCGTTGGCCAGCGTGTGGTCCAGCGGGTTGCCCGCGTCCTTCATCGTGGTGGCGTACTCGTAGTCGATGTCGACGCCGTTGAAGCCGTACTTCTTGATGAAGGCGACGGCCGAGTCGGCGAAGGTGTTGATGCCCGCCTGGTTGACCGAGCCGTCGGCGTTGGTCGCCATCGAGTAGAAGCCACCCGAGTCGACGCGCTTGCCGTCGGGGGCGAAGTAGCCGCCGGTCTCGGCCCAACCGCCCACGGAGACCAGGGTCTTCACGTTCGGGTGCTGCTTCTTGTACTTCGTCAGCAGGTTGAAGTGGCCCTTGTAGGGGAGCGCCGGGTCCATCTCCGCACCCGCGACACCTGGCCAGGTCATCCCGGTGGAGGCGTTGTCGGCGTCGTCCGGGCCGACCGAGAGCTTGTTGGAGCCGTCGACATGAGCGAAGGCGTAGTTGAGGTGGGTGACCTTGTCCCACGGGATGTCCGGGACGAGGTAGGCGTCCTTGCCGTCCTTGCCGGTGCGCCAGTTGGTGAAGTAGCCGATGACGCGCCGCTGGTGGTCGGCGCCCATCTTCTCGCGTCCGTCGGCGTCGTACACGGAGCAGTACGGGACGTTGACGCCGGGAGTCTGGTAAAGCCCGTCGGGGCGACAGGAGTTCTGGTCGGCGGCGGCCGAGGGGCCTGCGGCGAGCGAACTCAGCAGCAGTCCGGCGACGGCGGCGCCGGCGGCGAGGAGCGTGGCTCTCGCTCGGGTGGGGGACAGCATGTGGTCGTTCCTCCTGGGGAGGTCGGCAGAACACAACTGGCTGAAAAGGGGGTGGGTCTGTCGGGGTCCCGGTGTGCGCCCACCGTGGGACCGAACCTCGGAGGTGACGCAGAGATTAAGAGGACTAGACCAGTGCGTCAATAGGTCTGGACCTTTAAGGCTCAACTTCGTGAATGACTACGTTGTCGTCTTCGGTCCGGCGTCGTTCCGGGCAGATCGCGCCACGTCCTCCGTGACGCGGCGTGACCCCGCCGATGATCCCTGTGACCCAGCCCACAGCGCTCACCCGCATGGCCGGGAGGCGTCCGTGGCAGACTGGTTCCGTACCAGTAGCAGCGCACTCCGGGGTCGGTGCAATTCCGAACCGGCGGTTACAGTCCGCGACCCGTCCGCAGCCAGCGGCCGGTTGACCAGGTGAAATTCCTGGACCGACGGTTAAAGTCCGGATGGGAGGCAGTGCGCGGCGGTTTGTCATCGGTACGCCGCCGTCGGCGGACGCATGGCCGGGAACCTCCCGGGACGCCGTGCGTTCCTGGCGTTTCCCGTTCCCGGGTCAGCGGCGTTCTCGCTGGTGATCCGCTTTCTCTGTCGTCATCGACAGGCCCCGGAGTCCGTGCCCGAAGAGGCAGGAGGACCCGGTGGACACCGCAGCCGACATCACCGCGATGCGCCGAGCGATCACGCTCGCCGCCCGTGGTCTCGGCTCCACCAGCCCCAATCCGGTCGTCGGCTGTGTGATCACCGACGCCGCCGGAGCCGTGGTCGGTGAAGGCTTCCATCAGCGCGCCGGAGGGCCGCACGCCGAGGTCCACGCCCTGCGCGCGGCCGGCGACCGGGCCCGTGGCTCCACCGCCTACGTCACCCTCGAACCGTGTAACCACACCGGCCGCACCGGACCCTGCGCCCAGGCCCTCCTGGCCGCCGGGATCAGCCGTGTCGTGTACGCGGTCGGCGACCCGAACCCGCAGGCCACCGGCGGCGGCGACACGCTGCGCGCGGCCGGGGTCCAGGCCGAGCAGGGACTCCTCGCCGACGAGGCCGAGGCGGGCAACGCCGCCTGGCTGACCTCGGTGCGCCTCGGCCGGCCGCACGTCCTGTGGAAGTACGCCGCCACCCTCGACGGCCGCATCGCCGCCGCCGACGCCACCAGCCGCTGGATCACCTCGCCCGAGGCCCGCGCCGACGTCCACCGGCTGCGCGCCGAGGCCGACGCCGTGCTCGTCGGCTCCGGCACCGCCCGCACCGACGACCCCCAGCTCGGCGTACGCGGCATCGGCGGCGCCACCCAGCCCCTGCGGGTCGTCGTCGACACGAACGCCGCCTCCGTCAAGCCCGGCGCCCGGGTCCTGGACGCCACCGCGCCCACCCTGATCGCCGTCGCCGACGACGCCCCGGCCGGCCACCTCCCCGAGGCCGCCGTCCTGCGGCTGCCCCGCGCGGCCGGCGGGCGCGGGCTGGACCTCGACGCCCTCCTCGCCGCCCTGCACGAGCGGGGCGTCCGCTCCGTACTCCTCGAAGGCGGCCCCACCCTCGCGGGCGCCTTCGTCGCCGCGGGAAAGGTCGACAAGGTCGTCGGCTATCTCGCCCCGGTCCTGCTCGGCGCGGGCCCCGCCGCCCTCGCCGACGCCGGAATCTCCACCATCTCCCAGGCGTTGCGCCTCGATGTCACCGAGAGGGTGCCGATCGGCCCCGATCTGCGCGTCACCGCTGTCCCCGCCGCCCCCGCCCCTGCTCGGAAGGGAAACTGAGTGTTCACCGGAATTGTCGAAGAACTGGGTGAGGTCACCGCCGTCGAGCAGCTGGCCGACGCCTCCCGCTTCCGGCTGCGCGGCCCCCTCGTCACCGAGGGCGCCAAGCACGGCGACTCCATCGCGGTCAACGGCGTCTGCCTCACCGTCGTGGACACCGGCGACGGTGAGTTCACCGCCGACGTGATGGCCGAGACGCTGAAGCGTTCCAGCCTCGGCGCGCTCGCCCCCGGCTCCCGGGTCAACCTGGAGCGCCCGATGGCGCTCGGCGGCAGGCTCGGCGGACACCTCGTCCAGGGCCACGTGGACGGCACCGGCACCATCGTCGAGCGCACCCCCTCCGAGCACTGGGAGGTCGTCAAGGTCTCCCTGCCGCCCGAGCTGACCCGGTACGTCGTGGAGAAGGGCTCCATCACCGTCGACGGCGTCAGCCTCACCGTCGTCGAGGCGGCGGCCGACTACTTCACCATCAGCCTCATCCCCACCACCCTCGCCCTGACCACGCTCGGCCACAAGCAGCCCGGCGACCCGGTCAACCTGGAAGTGGACGTCATCGCCAAGTACGTCGAGCGGATGCTCGGGGACCGGGCCGGGCGGGAACCGCGATGAACGCCGCGTCCTGGCTCAACTCCGAAGCCTTCACCGTGTTCGGCCAGCACATCAAATGGTCGGACATGATCGGCAACATCGTCGGCCTGATCGCCCTGGCCCTCGGCTGGCGGCGCTCCATCTGGACCTGGCCCGCCCAGCTGCTCTCCGGCGTGATCCTGCTCGTCGCCTTCGCCTCCGCGCACCTCTCCGGCAGCGCGGGCAAGCAGCTGGTCGTCATCGTCGTGGCCCTGTGGGGCTGGTGGTCCTGGAACCGCGGCAGGCAGCAGGCCCAGGACGGCTCCATCGCCGTCCGCTTCGCCACCTGGCGCGAGCGCGGTGTGCTGATCGGCGGCGCCGCGCTCGGCACCCTGGCCGTCGGCGGCCTGTTCACCGCGTTCCCGTCGCTGTCCTGGGACCCGTGGCCGGACGCGTACATCTTCGTCGGCACCGTCGTCGCGATGTACGCCCAGGCCCGCGGCATGGTCGAGTTCTGGTTCGCCTGGCTGCTGGTCGACCTCGTCGGCGTCCCGCTGAACTTCGCCAACGGCTTCGCCTTCTCCGGCTTCGTCTACATCATCTACGGCGCCCTCGTCCTGTGGGGCATGCGCGACTGGTGGCTGCGTACGCGGACACCCGCTCTGGAAGGAGCCACGGCATGACTGCTCAGCCCACCTGGCTGCACCCCGACCCCGACCCGCTCCCCGAGAACCTCTCCCTGGACCCGGTCGAGCAGGCCATCCGCGACATCGCCGCCGGCCGCCCCGTCGTGGTCGTGGACGACGAGGACCGCGAGAACGAGGGCGACCTCGTCATCGCCGCCGAGAAGGCCACCCCCGAGATCGTCGCCTTCATGATGAGCGAGTGCCGCGGCCTGATCTGCGCCCCCATGGAGAGCGACGAGCTGGAACGCCTCGAACTGCCGCAGATGGTCGAGGACAACACCGAGTCGATGCAGACCGCCTTCACGGTCTCCGTCGACGCCTCCGCCGCGCACGGCGTCACCACCGGAATCTCCGCCGCCGACCGCGCCACCACCCTGCGGATGCTCGCGGGCGGCGTCGCGGGGCCCGGCGACTTCGTCCGGCCCGGCCACATCTTCCCGCTGCGCGCCCGCTCCGGCGGCGTCCTCGTCCGCAACGGCCACACCGAGGCCGCCGTCGACCTCGCCCGGCTCGCCGGACTGCGCCCCGCCGGGGCCATCGTCGAGATCGCGGGCGAGGACGGTGTGATGCTCCGGCTGCCCGAGCTGATCCCGTTCGCCCGCAAGCACGGCCTGACGATCATCTCCATCGAGGACCTGATCGCCTACCGCCGCAGCAACGAGCCGACCGTCCGCCGAGAGGCACAGACCCGGCTGCCCACCGCGTTCGGCGACTTCACCGCGTACGGCTACCGCTCCATCGTCGACGGCGTCGAGCACGTCGCCCTGGTCCACGGCGACATCGGCGACGGCGAGGACGTCCTCGTCCGGATCCACTCCGAGTGCCTGACCGGCGACATCTTCCAGTCCCAGCGCTGCGACTGCGGCCCCCAGCTGCACGCCTCCATGCGGCGCGTCACCGAAGCGGGCCGGGGCGTCGTCGTCTACCTCCGCGGCCACGAGGGACGCGGCATCGGCCTGCTCTCCAAGCTCCGCGCCTACGAACTCCAGGAGCGCGGCGTCGACACCCTCGACGCCAACCTGGAGCTCGGTCTGCCCGCCGACGCCCGCGACTACGCGGCAGGCGCGCGGATCCTCAAGGACCTCGGCGTCACCAGCCTGCGGCTGATGACCAACAACCCCGAGAAGACCGCGGCCGTCGTCCGCCACGGACTCGCCGTCACCGGCCGCGAGCCCATGCCCGTCCAGGCGGGCGAGCACAATCTGCGCTACCTGCGCACCAAGCGCGACCGCATGGGCCACGATCTGCCGTGGCTCGACGGAGCCCCGGCGTCGACTTGCGCCAACCAGTAACGAACACCTCTTAACCAGCAACAGGAGAGACATGAGCGGCAAGGGTGCACCCGAACTGTCCGTACGCAACTGCGGCGACCTGCGCGTGGCCGTGATCGCGGCCCAGTGGCACGAGAAGGTCATGGACGGACTCGTCGACGGCGCGCTGCGCGCCCTGCACGAGCTGGGCATCGACGAGCCGACCCTGCTCCGGGTCCCCGGCTCCTTCGAGCTGCCCGTCGTCGCCAAGGTGCTCGCCGGCCGCGGCTACGACGCGATCGTCGCCCTCGGCGTGGTCATCCGCGGCGGCACCCCCCACTTCGAGTACGTCTCCCAGGGCGTCACCCTCGGCCTCACCCAGGTCACCGTCGACACCGGCGTCCCCGTCGGCTTCGGCGTACTGACGTGCGACACCGAGGAGCAGGCCCTCGACCGGGCGGGCCTCGAAGGGTCCAACGAGGACAAGGGGCACGAAGCGGTCACCGCCGCCGTCGCCACCGCGGCCACGCTGCGCACCGTCAGCGAACCCTGGCGCTGAGTGCGCTCCGGCGACCCCGTATTCTGAGGACCATCATGGCCAACAAAACCTTCGAAGAGCTCTTCGCCGAGCTCCAGCTCAAGGCCGCCGAGGGCGACCCCGCGACCTCCCGCACCGCCGAACTGGTCGACAAGGGCGTCCATGCCATCGGCAAGAAGGTCGTCGAGGAGGCCGCCGAGGTCTGGATGGCCGCCGAGTACGAGGGCAAGGAAGCCGCCGCCGAGGAGATCTCCCAGCTGCTGTACCACGTCCAGGTGATGATGGTCGCCCGCGGGATCTCGCTCGACGACGTCTACGCCCACCTCTGAGCACACCCCGCCCGTCCCACAACCCCTTCGCACAAAGGAAACCTGACCTCATGCTGCGCATCGCCGTCCCCAACAAGGGTGCAATCTCCGGGCCTGCGATGGCGATGCTCCATGAGGCGGGCTACCGGCAGCGCAAGGAGTCGAAGGAACTGGTCCTCGTCGACCCGGCGAACGAGGTCGAGTTCTTCTACCTGCGGCCGCGCGACATCGCGATCTACGTCAGTTCCGGCAAGCTGGACATCGGCATCACCGGACGCGACCTGCTGCTGGACTCCGGTGCCGAGGCCGAGGAGATCCTCCAGCTCGGCTTCGCCCGCTCCACCTTCCGTTACGCCACGAAGCCCGGCACGGCCACCGGCCCCAAGGACTTCGCCGGCATGACGATCGCCACGTCCTACGAGGGCATCGTGGCGAAGCACCTGGCCGACGAGGGCGTCGACGCCTCCGTCGTGCACCTCGACGGCGCCGTCGAGACCGCCATCGAGCTCGGCGTCGCCCAGATCATCGCCGACGTCGTCGAGACCGGCACCAGCATGCGCAACGCGGGCCTCGAGATCATCGGCGAGCCGATCATGAAGTCGGAGGCCGTGGTGATCCGCCGCACCGGCGCCCCCGCCGACGACCCCAAGGTGCAGCAGTTCCTCCGCCGCCTCCAGGGCGTCCTGGTGGCCCGGTCCTACGTGATGATGGACTACGACTGCCGCGTCGAGCACCTGGAGCGCGCCGTCGCCCTCACGCCGGGCCTGGAGTCGCCGACCATCTCCCCGCTGCACCACGAGGGCTGGGTCGCCGTCCGCTCCATGGTCGCCGCCAAGGAGGCCCAGCGGATCATGGACGACCTGTACGAGCTCGGCGCCCGCGCCATCCTCACCACGGCCATCCACGCCTGCCGCCTCTGACGGCCCCGGCCGCCCGCACCGAGAGAAGCCCCCGATGTCCGCGCCCAGGCCCGAACTCCCCACCCTGCCGGTCACCTTCCGGCCCACCCTCACCCGGGTGGTCCTGCTGAGCGTGGGCCTGGCGATGTTCCTCGTCATCACCGTCGTCGCGCTGATGCTGGAGCGGCTCAACCCGGCGGAGCGGGCCAGCTTCGTCTTCGTCGCGGCGCTGTTCTTCGGCGTCCTGGCCCTGCTGAGCAGGCCCAAGGTCGCCGCCGACGACACCGGGGTCACCGTCGTCAACCTCACCCGGACCCGCAGGCTGGCCTGGGAGGAGATCCTCCGCGTCAACCTGCGCTCCGGCGACCCCTGGGTCTTCCTCGACCTCAGCGACGGCACCAGCCTGCCCGCCCTCGGCATCCAGCCCGGCCTGGCCAAGCAGCAGGCCATCCGCGACGCCCGCGCCCTGCGGTCCCTCGCCGAGGCGCGCGGCGCGGGCGGCGACGACACTCCCACCGGCGGCTGAGCCCCCGCCCGGCACGGGGCCTTCTTGTCTACTCTGGTGGGCGGCGGCGCCCCGTGTGCCCCGCCCCGCCCGTACCACGGCCCCGCCCCGGGCCCGCGGGGTTCTTCCTGCGACCCAAGGAGTGACTCCCTCCAGCAATGGACGGATCGTCCGGTAGTACCTGCGCCGCCCCTTCCCCGGAGGCGGCGGCTTCATGACCACCCCCCTGCTGCTCCTCGCGGCGGCCTTCCTCCTCATCCTCGCCAACGGGTTCTTCGTGGCGGCCGAATTCGGGCTCGTCACCGTGGACCGGCCCGACGCCGAACGCGCCGCCGCCGAGGGCGACCGACGGGCCCGCACCGTCGTCCGCGCCCTGCGTGAACTCTCCTTCCAGCTCTCCGGCACCCAGCTCGGCATCACCATCACCTCGCTGGTCGTGGGCATGCTCGCCGAACCGGCCCTCGCCCGACTGCTCGCCGGACCCCTCACCGCCACCGGACTGCCCGCGGGGGCCGTGTCCGGTGTCGCGGTCGTCGTCGGGATGCTGCTGGCCTCCGCCGTCCAGATGGTGGTCGGCGAACTCGTGCCGAAGAACTGGGCGGTCTCCCGGCCGCTCCAGGTGGCCCGTTTCGTCGCCGGACCCCAGGCCCGCTTCGCGGCCCTCCTGCGACCGGTCATCACCCTCCTCAACGCCCTGGCCAACCGGCTGGTCCGCCTCCTGGGCGTCGAGCCCACCGACGAACTGGCCTCCGCCCGCACCCCGGGCGAACTGGTCTCCCTCGCCCGGCACTCCGCCGAGGCCGGGGCCCTGGAACAGGACACCGCCGACCTCTTCGTGCGGACGCTCTCGCTGGCCGGCCTCACCGCCCAGCACGTCATGACGCCCCGGGTGAAGGTCAGCGCCCTGCACTCCTCCGCGACCGCCGAGGACGTCCTCAACCTCACCCGTGCCACCGGCCTCTCCCGCTTCCCGGTCTACCGGGACCGCATCGACGAGATCATCGGCATGGTCCACCTCAAGGACGCCCTCGCCGTCCCCGCCCGCGAGCGCCTGCGCACCCCGGCCGGCCGGATCGCCGTCGCCCCGCTCCTGGTGCCCGGCACCCTGCCGGTGGAGCTCCTGCTGCGCCGGCTGCGCCACGAGCAGCCGATAGCCGTCGTCGTCGACGAGTACGGCGGCACCGCCGGCGTCGTCACCCTGGAGGACATCATCGAGGAGCTCGTCGGCGAGGTCCTCGACGAGCACGATGCCGAAAGGGACGGCCGCCCCGAGCTGACCGCCGTCACCGGTGAGGACGGCCGCCCCGCGTGGGACGCCGAAGGCAGCTGCCGGGTCCACACCCTGCGCCGCGGCGGCCTGGACGTCCCCGACGGACCGTACGAGACCGTCGCCGGGCTCGTCGCGGAACTCCTGGGCCGCATCCCCGCCCCCGGCGACCGGGCCGAACTCCCCGGCTGGCGGATCACCGTCCGCCAGGTCGGCCACAACCGCGCCGAACGCGTCCGGTTCACCCGGACGCCCGACCCGCTGCCAAGGACGGCCGCGCCGGGGCTGCTGGAGGCCGCGCGATGAGCCTGCTCCAACTCCTCCTCGCCGCCCTCCTCGTGCTGGCGAACGGCTTCTTCGTCGGCGCGGAGTTCGCCCTCGTCTCGGTCCGCCGCAGCCAGATCGAACCGCTGGCCGCACAGGGGTCGGGCCGGGCCCGCACCGTCCTGCACGGCCTGGAGAACCTGCCGCAGATGATGGCCGCCGCCCAGTTCGGCATCACCGTCTGCTCCCTCACCCTCGGAGCCGTCGCCGAGCCGACCGTCGCCCACCTCCTGGAGCCGGTCTTCCACGCGGCGCACGTCCCCGACGGCCTCGTCCACCCCCTCGGCTTCGCCCTCGCGCTGCTGACCGTGGTCGTCCTGCACCTGGTCATCGGCGAGATGGTCCCGAAGAACCTCGCGATGGCGGCGCCCGAGCGGACCGCACTGTGGCTCAGCCCCGGCCTGGTCGCCTTCGCCCGGCTCTGCCGTCCGGTCACCACCGCGCTCGGCGCCTGCGCCGGTCTGGTGCTGCGGCTCTTCGGCATCGAGCCGAAGGACGAGGTGGAGGCCGTCTTCACCAGTCAGCAGCTCAACCGGCTGGTCGAGGACTCCGGACAGGCCGGCCTCCTCGGTCCGGAGGCCGCGGAACGCCTGGAGGACGCTCTCGAACTGGGCAGCAGGCCCGTCGCCGACGTCCTGCTGGAACGGGCGTCCCTGGTCACCGTCGACCCGTCGGTGACCCCGCGCCGGATCGAGGAGCTGACGGTACGCACCGGCTTCTCCCGCTTCCCCATCTGCGCGGAGGGCGGCGGCCCCTTCATGGGCTACCTCCACGTCAAGGACGTCCTGGAGCTGGAGGACGCCGACCGCGCGGTCCCGCAGCAGATCTGGCGCCCGATGGCGACCGTACGGGCCGAACTCCCGCTGGACGACGCCCTGACCGTGATGCGCCGTGCCGCGACGCACCTCGCGCAGGTCGCCGACGGATCGGGCCGGGTCCTCGGCCTGGTCGCCATGGAGGACGTTCTGGAGACGCTGGTGGGGGAGGTACGTGACCCGGCCCACCGGGTGGTGTCCGTGCCCCGCCGCACGGTGGAGGTCCCCAGGACGCCGGGGCGGCCGTCGTCCGGGGCCCTGGTGCACTGAGCCGGCGGTACGGGGCCGGGGCCGGCGGCATGAGGCCGGGCCGGGACAGGGGGCCGGGCCGCGGGTGTCAGCTCCCCCGGCCCGACCCTCACACCGCGCCCGGCTCCTGCTTGCCCCTGCCCACCGGACCGCGCCCCGACAGCACCTCGCCGTAGGCCTGCATCAAATCCGCCAGCCGCAGCGTCGACAGATCCTCCCGGGTCAGCTCGCCCGCATAGCCGGACAGCCGCAGATCGCGGTAGGCGCAGCTCTTCTCGTACAGCGTCCGCAGGAAACGGCCGTTGCCCAGCTCGTCGATCCACCCCTGGTCCACCACATGGCCACTGATGGAGCGCAGCTCGTCCACCGCCTCCTCGTCCCACACGTCGTCGTTCTCGGCGGCCAGGACACTGCCGATCGCGGTGAGTTCGAGCGGCCGGTAGCTGGGGAAGTCGACCCGGCTGGTGAACCGGGAGGAGAGCCCGGGATTGGTGGCGAGCAGCCGGTCCATGCCCTCCGGATACCCGGCGAGGATGACGACGAGATGGTCCCGGTTGTCCTCGGCCCGCTTGAGGAGCACCTGAAGCGCCTCGTCGCCGTACGCGTCGCCCTTGCTGTAACCGGAGTTGGCCAGGCTGTACGCCTCGTCGACGAACAGCACCCCGCCGAGCGCCGAATCGATCAGCTCGTTCGCCTTCACCGCCGTCTGGCCCAGGAACTCCCCGACCAGATCCGATCGTTGGGCCTCGACCAGATGATCGCCGCCGAGCAGCCCGAGGGCGTAGAAGACCCGGCCCAGGATGCGGGCCACCGTGGTCTTGCCGGTGCCGGAGGGCCCGGAGAAGACGAAATGGCGCTTCGGCGGCTGGACGGGCAGCCCCTGCTCGGCCCGCAGCCGGGCCATGTTCAACTGCGCCGAGAGCGCCTTGACCTGCCGTTTCACCGGCTCCAGGCCGACCATCCGCTCCAGCTGCGCCAGCGCCTCGGCCAGCAGAACCGGATCGCTCGGCCCGGCCGGGAAGGGCGGCGGTCTGCGGGTCTTGGTACGCCGGGCCCCCTCGGCCGGGACCGGCGGACCGGGGGCCGGGTCGTCGCCGAGCAGCCCCGCCTCGCTCACCGGCCAGGACTCACGCCCGTCCACCAGATCGGTGCCGAGCAGCGCGTCGCCCTCGGGCTGTGCCTCCGCCCCCGCGCCCCCGAACCGAAACCGGTCAGGGACACGGCGGCCAGATCCGCCGACTCGTCGAACCCGTCGCCCTCCACGAGCGCCGCCAGCCGGGCCGAGGTGTCCATGAACGCCGGGTCCACCCGGTGCACCGCCCGGTACAGCGGCAGGGCGGCGGCGCTCCGGCCCGTACCCTCGTGGGCCCGCGCCAGCCAGTAGCGCAGCTCCTTGCGCTGCGGCTGCTCGCTGCGACAGCGCATCAGCGCGGCCGACAGCAGCGGCTCCGCCTGCCCGAACATCTCCAGCCGCACCCGGGCCATCCCGCCGAACAGGCCCGCCTCGATGCCCAGCATCGGATCATCGACGAGCTGCTCGGTGCAGCGCACCAACTGCTCCCAGTCCTTGACCAGATACGAGCGGCAGGCGTGCAGGAACCGCACCTGAGGATCCGTGTCCACCGGAGGCAGCCCGGCCAACGCCCGGTCCAGCTCGGGCACATGGCGCCCGTCCAGCCAGTGCGAGGCGTGCGCCAGCAGCAGATCGCGCTGGCTCTCCAGCACCGGCTGCACCCACCAGCCCAGCCAGTACCAGGAGTTGAGCGTGCGACGGTGGCGGGCGCGCTGCTCGCCGAAGCGGTCGCGGTGCCGGTACATGCGCAACAGGGCCGTGGTGGTGTCGATGCGCAGCGCGTGGAGGCCGAGCCAGCCGTCCGCCATGCCGGGATCGAACCGCACCGCGGCTCTGAACTCCTCCTCGGCCTGCGGGTAGGCACCCATCGTGTAGGCGTCCAGGCCACGCAGCCAGGCGAGGTCGGCGGGGGCTCCAGCGCCCTGTGTGCCGATGTCCATCAGGTCCCCCACAAACCGTGCCCCCAGGATGTCCCGCCCGCACAGCATGCCCACCTGAGCGTGCTGAATCACGGCGTGGAGGAAGGGAATTGACCACACTGAGGTGCATCGTACCCGCGCACAGGGGGCGGGATCGCGCAACGGCCGACCCTCAGGAGTGGTCACCGAGGGTGAATGAATCGCTCTGTGTAGTCGCCGGAGAGGTGCCGGGAGCACAGGGCGAAGCCCCCGATCACGGGGGAACAACCGGGGGCTTCGCGTCTGCGGGGGCTCCGAAAAGCCGCACAATGAGAACGTAAGACCAGTAAGGTCCCTCGGTCAAGCAGAGTTGGAGCACTTCCGGGGCGATTTCCGACTGCTCAGTATGGCGGGGCGTCGTGGCTACGGTATGTGACGTTCCGGTTCGCGCCCGCTGTCTCACGGGGCCCCGGCAGCCACGTGTACCCCTCGGGCAACTGGCGTACCAGAGTGTCGGCGTACGGCCGGGACGGGTCCTCGGCGAAGTGCCGTTCCTCGGCGCGTGTCCACCCGTCCCAGAACCCGGTGAGCCCGGTTCCGTCCCGGCGCCGGCCCCGCTCCCAGGACGTCTCCCGGTCCAGCTCCATCCAGCACAGTGCCGCCAGCCACGGCCGCACCGCCCGCCGGCCCGCGCCGACCCCCTCCACCAGCACCACCGGGGCCGGCTCCAGGGTCCGGGCCGGCCCGAAGCGGCGCTCCGTCCAGTCGTACGGGAGGTAGCGGCCGCTCTCGCCGCGCGCGAGCGGCGCGAGCACCTGCTCCCGCAGCCGCCCCGTCCAGCCGAACAGCTCCTCGTGCGTGGCGAGATCGTCCAGATGGAGGACCGGGGCACCGCCCAGCGCCGTCGCGAGGCGGGCGGCGAAGGTGCTCTTGCCCGAACCGGCGTGCCCGTCGACCGCGACGAGCCGGACCGGCCCGCAGGAGGGGGGCAGTGCGGCGAGGTCATCGGCGTGGCGGGCCAGGTCGTCCATGGCCCCAGGGTACGTTCCGGCACGCGGGCACCGGGGAACCACCGCAGGTCACGCCAGTGGTCCAGACCCATATTGGTTCGGCGACGGCTGCCGAACCGCTGGCCCGACCCGCCCCGGAACCGGGATAGTTGGCGGACCGCACGCGCCCGGACCGCACGGCGCCCGAACGCACGGCACCCGAACCGCAAACCGCACGGCATCCGCAGACCACTTTCCGCATCCGACCGGGGGTCACGACCATGACCAGTCCGACTTCGCGCAGAACCGTTCTGACCGCCGCGCTCGCCGCAGCCGCGAGCGCGGGCACGGTGGCCTCCTCCGCCGCGCCCGCCTCCGCCGCCCCGGCCTCACCCGCGGGCTCCTCCGCCCTGGTGGACAACCGCTTCTGGCACACCTACACCGACTGGCGCTGCGGCACCGGCGACGGCACCCGGATCCTCCCCGGCGTCCGCCCCGGCCTGGTGATCGCCGCCCCGGCCGGCCGCGTCGACCACACCGACCCGCACACCGGCGAGACGGCCGCCTGGGACTACGCCACCTGGACCTCGCCCGTCCACCGCTCCGCCGTCCCGGCCACCGAGGTGATCGCCTCGTGGAACGCCCGTACACCGGCCGGCACCTGGATCCAGATCGAGCTGAGCGGCCGGTACGCCGACGGCACCGCGACCCCCTGGTTCGTGATGGGCCGCTGGGCGGCGGGCGACGGCGACATCCGCCGTACCTCCGTCGACAACCAGGGGGACCCGCACAGCTCCGTGTGGACGGACACCCTCGCGGTGGACGACCCGGCGAGCGGCGTACGCCTGGTCTCCTTCCGGCTGCGGCTGACGCTGTACCGCGCCCCCGGCAGCCGCCTCACCCCGACCGTGTGGCGGGCCGGCGCGATGGCCTCCGACGTGCCCGACCGCTTCACCGTGCCCGAGACCGTCCCCGGGCCCGCCCGCGAACTGCCCGTGCCCCGCTACTCGCAGAACATCCACATCGGGCAGTACCCCGAGTACGACAACGGCGGCGAGGCGTGGTGCAGCCCCACCTCCTCGCAGATGATCATCGAGTACTGGGGCCGGAGGCCCACCGCGGAGGACCTCGCCTGGGTCAAGCCCGGCCTGCCCGACCCCCAGGTCTGCCACGCCGCCCGCAACACCTACGACTACGAGTACGGGGGCTGCGGCAACTGGCCGTTCAACGCCGCCTACGCCGCCACGTACCGCGACATGAACGCCGTCGTGACCCGGCTCGGCTCGCTCACCGACGTGGAGCGGCTGGTCCGCGCCGGAATCCCCGTCATCACCTCCCAGTCCTTCCTGAAGGAAGAGCTGACCGGCGCCGGATACGGCACGTCGGGCCACCTGATGACGGTCATCGGATTCACCCCCGAGGGTGACGTCGTCGCGAACGACCCCGCGTCACCCGACAACGACGCCGTACGCCGGGTCTACCGCAGGCGCGAGTTCGAGAACATCTGGCTCAGGACCAAGCGCTACGACGCCGAGGGCAAGGTCAGGAGCGGGACGGGCGGCGTCTGTTACGTGTACTGGCCCGACCGGCCGACGCCTTCCCGGCAGCGGGTGCTGGGCTCGCTCGGGCTGGTGTGACCCGCCCCCCCGGTGACCCGCCCCCCGGTGACCCCCCCCCCGGTGACCCGCCCTCCCGGTGAGCCGTCCCAACGGCAGCGGGGCGGGCCACCCCACCCCGCCGGCTGCCCCTCAGGCGGTACGTCGTCGGCGCACGGCCCCCACCACCGCGTCGACGACCAGGAACCCGGCCAGGGTCACCCCGAGGACCGGCAGCGCCCAGCTCAGGGCGGCCACGACCGGGATGCCCAGGACGAGGGCGGGCAGCGGGATCCTTCGCCACGCCCCCCGCTCGGGTGCCCTGCCGACCGGCGCGGGCCGGTCGCCCCGGGTGGGCCGGCGCTGCCACCACATGCGGTAGCCCCAGACGATCACCGCGGTCAGACCGAGGGCCACGAGCGCCAGCACGATCTGGTTGGCGACCCCGAACAGCACCCCCATATGGCCCTGCACACCCAGCTTGCTGAGCTTGTTGAGGGCCGGGTGGTCGGCCCAGCGGGTGCGCGAGGTGATCTCGCCGCTGGTGGTGTCCACGGCTACCCGGTCGTACTGCACCGGCCAGGTGTTGTCGGTCTGCGCCACGACCCACGCGCTCGCCGCGTCCGCCGGGGGCGTCACCTCCACGATCCCGCCGAGACCCGCGCCCCGGGCCGCCGCCAGGGCCCGGTCGAAGTCCGCCGGATCGGCGTCGGCGGTCGCCGGGCCGGAACCGCCGTGCCCGGCGTGCTCCGAGTGGTCCTCGGCCGGGGCCCCGGCGCCCGGCAGCGCCGTGTCCAGGGCCGGGGCGTTGCCGTTCACCGCGTCCAGCAGCCGCCCGAACCGCTCGCCGCTGTAGTTCGACCAGGTGAGGCCTGTGGCGCTCAGGAACAGCAGCCCCAGCGCCAGCCACACCCCGGTGGCCGCGTGCAGGCTACGGGCCCGCCGTACGCCCTTGGCCTTGCGGTCCGGAAGCAGCACACCCCGGGCCGACTTGGCGCGCATGCCGCGGGCGCGGCCGAGCCACAGCACCAGGCCGCCCACGACGGCCACCCACAGCCAGCTCGCGGCGACCTCGGAGTACAGGCGGCCCACCTCGCCGAGGTGGAGATTGCGGTGCAGGTCGTCGAGCCAGGTGGTGAGCGGTGTCGAACCGAACCAGGTCGTCAGCTCGCCCCGCACCTCGGCGGTGTAGGGGTCGACGAACACCGTGCGCTGGTTCTCGCCCAGCTCCGGCACGGCGAGCACCACCCGGGTGGTGTCCTCGGGTCCCGGCGGAGTGATCACCGACGCCAGGGTGCCTTCGGGGTACGCGGCCCGCGCGGCGGCGATCTGCTCGGCCAGCGGACGTACCTCGTCCCGGACCTGTTCGACCCGGAGCCGGTCGCCGTAGACGAGCCGGTCGAGCTGGGGCGTCAGCGTGTAGGCCAGCCCGGTCAGCGCGGCCACCAGCAGGAAGGGGGCGACGAGCACCCCGGCGTAGAAGTGCAGCCGGACCAGGAGATGCCGTACCTCCGCCCAGGAGCGGGCCGGACGATCCGGCCGCCCGGACGAGGATGTCGCGGGGCCGTCCGGTCTCCCGGCGGCCGGATCGTGTTCGTGCTGCTCCTGCTCGCTCTGCTCCTGCTCGTTCTGCTCTTGCTCGTTCTGCGGTATTTCGTCGGTTCTGTGGGACATGGACACTCCTCGGAGGGCGGACGGTGACGGACGCGCGCCCGACGGCTCCCGCACGCATGCCTGACGGACGCCGGAGCGGTTCCGGCGTCGGGGCAGGCGAGGGGAGAGGTCAGGCCGAAGCCGCCACGGGCGGCCCGCGCCGGGACCGGGACCGGGCGAGGAGCGCCCCGAACCGGATCCTCACCACCACCGGCGGCACCGGGCACGACCGGGGCGGGCAGGGAAGCGTCGGGGCCGGCCGGAGGGCGACGCGCGGGGCGAGCAGCGCCCCGAGGCGTCGCAGCACCCGCTCTCCGTACAGCACGCAGAGGGCCGCCCCGAGCGTGGCCGCCGCGTGCGCCAGGGTCATACCGGCGTCCATGGCATGGGCGGTCCCGGGGTCCTCGGACGCCCCGGCCATGTGGTGGTGGGTCCCGTGCCCGGCGGGTGTCCCGGGACGCGTGCCTCCACCGGGGGCGGGGAGGAAGTGGAACGCGTTGTGCAGGGCGAACTGGGTCGCCCCGAGCACCAGGACCACGACGTCGAAGCGCCGCCTCCGGCCGCCGAGGAGCAGACCGCCTTGCACCGTCAGGGCGAGGAGCAGGAGCGCGAGCACCCCCGCGCCGGGCAGATGTCCACCCGCCGCGACATGGCTCGCGGCACCGAGGACCAGGCATGCCGAACCGCAGAGCAGGCCCCTGGCCGCTCGCCTCGGCAGGCCCCCCGGTGCACGCATGGACACAAGGTAGCCAGCCGCGCCGGGGGACCCGGAGGGGGGTGCGGCGTGCGGCTCGGTGCCGCGGTCTCTTCCCATGGGGCAGTAGTCGGCCGGATGGCCGAAAAAGTTCCCGCACCTGTCCGGACCCGTGGAAGAACCCGGCGCCCGGGAGCTCAGCCCCACACCGCGCGGGTCAGCCCGCGCGCCTCTCCTCGGCCTCCAGTGCGGCCCGCTCCAACCGGTCCCGGTGGCCTTCCCAGTACGTCGCGTCGCCCGGCGGGACACTGGTGTTGCCCTGGTTCATCCCGACGGCCCCGTCGATGAGCTCGCGCAGGATGTCCGCGTGCCCGGCGTGCCGGTGCGTATCGCCGGTCACGCGGACGACGGCGTGGAGCAGCGTCACGTCGTCGCGCCCGGCCGGCCACCAGGGCACCCGGCCGACCGTGTCCAGCTCCAGCGCGTCGAGCGTCGCGTCCGCGTGCGCCCACGCCCGCCGGTAGAGGCCCACGATCTGCTCGCGCGACTCCTCGGCGGTGGCCCACATGTCCGCGTTGTCCTCGGCTCCCTCCGCGACCCAGGGCAGGGCCTCGCCGGAGGGCCGCCCGAAGGTGTCGCCGAGATAGCCGAGCTCGACGCTCGCCACATGCTTGACCAGGCCCAGCAGATTGGTGCCGGTGGGCGTGAGCGGGCGGCGGATGTCGTACTCCGAGAGCCCGTCGAGCTTCCAGAGCAGGGCGTCACGGGCGTTCTGCAGGTAGAGGCGGAGGATGTCCTTGGGCGCTGATGCGTTCATGGACCCAGCCTCTCGGCCGCCCCGGTCGAGGGCACTGGAATTTCGCGGGCCGAGATCGCGGGGCGGCACGTTGTGGTGTCGGCCACACCGGACCCGGGCCCGCGCACCCGGCCCCGGCGGCCCTTTCCGTGCGGTAGCGGGGGAGCGGCCCGTCCCGGGCCGATCGGGGCGCTCCGGGCCGTGACCGGGATCTCGTTCTGCGCGGCCCGCGGCGCTGGCACGCTGGTCGGGTCACCAGGGGCGGGGCCCCTGCCGCAGCCGTACGAAGAGCGAGACGCCCATGACCGCGACCACCGCCGCAGCACACGCCCACCACGCCCGCCGGGCCCGTACCGGTGGCCCGGAGGACGGCTCGAAGCTGATGGAGCACATCGCCGGCTGGGCCTTCGTCGTCGTGTTCGCGATGCTGGTCACCCAGCTCGGCCTGCTCTAGGTATTGATCACGAGCGTTGTGAACGCCGACCGGGCTTGATCACGGCGGCCGGAAACGGCTGTGGGGGGTGGAGAACGGCCCCCCCACAGCCGTGCCAGGGGCTGGTCGATCGCCTTGATCAGCTCGCCGTTCGTCGTGTCACCGCTCAGCTCCCAGCGGTGGCGGTGCCGCCCGGCTCGGACCGGGTGACGCCGGTCCAGCCGCGGCCGTAGAAGCCGATGCCCAGCAGAAGCTTCTCCGACGGGATGCCCAGCGACTTCAGCTTGGAGATCGCGGCGTCGGAGTCGAAGCCCTCCGTCGGGATACCCGGGTAGGAGGTCAGCGGGGAGTGCGGGGCCGTCGGGCCCTGCGCCGCGAACGCGCCGAAGAAGTCGTACGTCATCGGCAGGTACCAGTCGAGGTGGGCCGCCGCCCCCGCGTAGTCCACCGCGTCGATCTTGCCGCCGTCGGAGCCGTCCGCCGTGATCGCCGAGGTGATCAGGTTGTCGTTCCCGAAGGCCTTGCGCAGTTCGCCCAGCAGATTGCCGTACGCGTCGCGGCCGCTGGTGTCACAGGTGAGCCCGCAGGCGTTGGGGTACTCCCAGTCGATGTCGATGCCGTCGAAGACATCGGCCCAGCGGGGGTCCTCCACCAGGTCGTAGCAGGACTTCGCGAACGCGGCCGGGTTCTGCGCGGCCTCGCCGAAGCCGCCGGACCAGCTCCAGCCGCCGAAGGACCACAGGACCTTGAGGTCGGGGTGCAGCTTCTTGAGCTTGCGCAACTGGTTGAAGTTGCCCCGCAGTTCCTGGTCCCAGGTGTCGGCGACCCCGTCGACCGACTCCTCGGCGGTGTAGGCCTTCTCGTAGTCGGCGTAGGAGTCGCCGATCCGGCACGTGCCGCCGGTCACGTTGCCGAAGGCGTAGTTGATGTGAGTGAGCTTGTCCGCGGAACCCGACGTCTCGATGTTCTTGACGTGGTAGTCGCGGTCGTACGTACCCCAGTTGGTGAAGTATCCGATCACCTTGCCGCCCGCGGCGAGCGCCCGGAGCCGGGCGCGGGGACGGTGCGGCTTGAGCATCGTGGCTCCTCGTGGGGGAGGGCTGGTGCGTGGGGGGTGTCGGCCGGACTCCGAGCGACGGGGCCCGGTTTGACATGAACGCGGTAGGCGTTCGGTGGAACCGCAGAAGGACTAGACCAGTTGGGTCAATGGTTCGGACCAGTGCACTGATCGTTCCCGTCCTCTTCACGCCTCCGACCTGGCCTTTGCCCCCGTGACGTAAGGCGTCCGATCGGGCATACTCAAGCCGCCACAGCCGATGACCGCGCCGCCCGTGACCCGGGAGGGCAGGATCGGCTGCGCAGTCTGTTTTTTCCGGGTCACTTCCGGGAGATCACCCGGCGGCGCCTCTCCCACCCCGAGCGCGCGACCGCCGCCACGCCCGACAGGGAGGAGAGCGCCGTCATGTCCGACCGTGCCCCGCAGCCGGTGGAACGCCGTCTGCCCACCGAGGAGTCCCGGCAGCTCGTCGCGCTCGTCCGCGACATCGTGTCCAAGGAGATCGCTCCCCGGGCGGCCGAGGAGGAGGAAGCGGGCGTCTTCCCCCGCGAGGTCTTCACCCTGCTGTCCGAGGCCGGACTGCTCGGACTCCCGTACGGCTCCGACCACGGCGGCGGCGACCAGCCCTACGAGGTCTACCTCCAGGTCCTGGAGGAACTGGCCGCCGCCCGGCTCACCGTGGGACTCGGTGTCAGCGTCCACTCCCTCGCCTGCCACGCACTCGCCGGATACGGCACCGACGAGCAGCGGGCCGCACACCTCCCGGCGATGCTCTCCGGCGGCCTGCTGGGTGCCTACTGCCTCTCCGAGCCCGCCTCCGGCTCCGACGCGGCCTCGCTGCGCACCAAGGCCGTGCGGGACGGGGACGACTGGGTGATCACCGGGACCAAGGCGTGGATCACCCACGGAGGGGTCGCGGACTTTTACACCGTGCTGGCCAGGACCGGTGTCGAGGGCGCCCGCGGCATCACGGCCTTCCTCGTCCCCGGCGACGCCGAGGGGCTGAACGCCGCCCTCCCCGAGAAGAAGATGGGGATGAAGGGCTCGCCCACCGCCCAGCTCCACTTCGACGGCGTACGGGTCGGCGACGACCGGCGCATCGGCGAGGAGGGCCAGGGCTTCGCCATCGCCCTGTCCGCCCTCGACTCCGGGCGACTCGGCATCGCCGCGTGCTCCATCGGGGTCGCCCAGGCCGCCCTGGACGAGGCCGTCCGCTACGCCACCGACCGCCGCCAGTTCGGCCGCCCCATCGCGGACTTCCAGGGGCTGCGGTTCATGCTCGCCGACATGGCCACCCAGGTCGAGGCCGGCCGGGCGCTGTATCTGGAGGCGGCACGACTGCGGGACGCGGGGGAGCCCTTCTCCCGGCAGGCCGCCATGGCCAAGCTGTTCTGCACGGACGCGGCCATGCGGGTGACCACCGACGCCGTCCAGGTGCTCGGCGGATACGGCTACACGCTCGACTTCCCGGTCGAACGGCTGATGCGCGAGGCGAAGGTGCTCCAGATCGTGGAGGGCACCAATCAGATCCAGCGCATGGTCATCGCCCGCCACCTCGCGGGTCCCGAGACGCGCTGAACCGCAGCGGCCCCTCGGACCACGCGGGCAGGGCCGCGGCCTGGTTCCACTCCGGGTCGCGGCGCCCCGGCACGGTTCTGCCGGCGCTCTCCCACTGTCTGAGCAGAGCGCTGTAGATCGGTGGATCCACGGAGGCGCCCATGGGTGAGTTCCCCGTGGAGCGGGGCAGCGGCTGTGCGGGTGTTCCCGGCTGCGGAACCGATTCTTCGGGGGTGGGAGCGGCGAGTCGGCGGCGACCCGACCCGACTGGTGAATGCAGCGTGGTCATACGGGGCCAACGCCGTGGGGCGGGCCGGAGTCACTGCCCCGCCGATTCGGGCGCGCGTTCGCCGGTGCCCACGTGCCGGGCCGGCGAGCGGCGGGCGGGGGAGCCGCAGGCACCACGGCGGCGGTCCGTCGTGGTGCTGGGCGAGGCGTACGGGGTGCGGGTCAGGCGGCCTCGCGCCGCATCCGCGGCACGCGCAGCGGACGGGACCCGGGGCCTCCGGCGTGCGAGAAGGGCTGCATCCGCCAGTCGAGACCCTGGGGCAGCGTCAGCAGCAGTCCGGCCTCCTGTTCCTGGAGCTCCAGCGTCTCGTCCGCCGGCCGGGCGTCACTCGCGCCGCGGCCGGTGCCGGCGCAGACGGTGAGCACGAAGGGATTCCACGGCGTGGGGCACCGGGCGTGCTCCGGCAGGACGTCCTCGTCGGCCAGCAGTGCGATGGGCTGGGCGCAGTCCGGGCAGATCACCCGGACCATCTCGAACATGTCGTACGCGTCGGCGGTACCGTCGTCGTCCGGATCGACAGGCTCCGGTTCGGTACGTTCGGTGAGCTTCAGGCTCTGCACGGGAATTCCCCCCTCGGGTGGGTCGACAAGGCGACACGGCCTCGACCACAGCAAGCACTTCCCGCCGCGCGTGGCCGGTAACCGCGAGGCGGCCCGCTACCGACCCACGAACCTGTGGCGTTCGTCACATGCCGCCCCGCCGGTGCCGTTCCGTGACCCGCGCGACTGTGCCGAGCGGTGCTCGGGGCCATAGGTTGATCCGCATGGAGGAGCTGGACCGTCAGATCGTTGAGTTGCTCGTCAAGGACGGGCGGATGAGCTACACCGACCTGGGCAAGGCCACGGGCCTGTCCACCTCGGCGGTTCATCAGCGTGTCCGCAGGCTGGAGCAGCGCGGGGTGATCCGCGGCTATGCCGCGGTCGTCGACCCCGAGGCCGTCGGGCTGCCCCTCACCGCGTTCATCTCGGTGAAGCCGTTCGACCCGAGCGCCCCCGACGACATCGCCGAACGGCTCGCCGGGGTGCCCGAACTGGAGGCCTGCCACAGCGTCGCCGGGGACGAGAACTACATCCTGAAGGTGCGGGTGGCGACCCCGCTGGAGCTGGAGCACCTGCTCACCCGGATCCGTACGCTCGCCGGTGTGTCCACCCGGACCACCGTCGTCCTGTCCACCCCGTACGAGGCCCGGCCCCCGCGGATCTGAGACCCGGGAACCACGGGTCCGGGCCCCTCCCGGGGGATGGCGCCGGCAGGTCCGGGCCCGGACCAGCGCCCCTCGGGAGGGGGCCGCGGTCCGGGCGAAGGCCGGCAGGCGCGAGACTGGTCCCATGAGCCAGAGCACCGCCCCCCAGAGCATCCCCGACCACCGCACCGTGCTGTTGCGCGGCGGAGACGTCCACAGCCCCGCAGACCCGTTCGCCACCGCGATGGTCGTCGAACGCGGGCATGTCGCCTGGGTGGGTTCCGAAGGGGCCGCCGACGCCTTCGCGAGCGGTGTGGACGAGGTGGTCGACCTCGAAGGCGCCCTGGTCACCCCGGCGTTCACCGACGCCCACGTGCACACCACCGCCACCGGCCTGGCCCTGACCGGACTCGACCTCTCCGGCGCCCGCACCCTGGCCGAGGCGCTCGGTCTCGTCCGGGCGTTCGGCCGGGGCCGCGCCCCCGGGGACGTCCTGCTCGGCCACGGCTGGGACGCCGCCCGCTGGCCCGAGCGGCGTCACCCCTCGCGCGCCGAGCTGGACGAGGCGGCCGGTGGCCGGCCCCTCTACCTGCCGCGTATCGACGTGCACTCCGCGGTTGCCACGACGGCCCTGCTGGACCTCGTCCCCGGCGTCACCGCGATGAGCGGGTACCACCCGGACGGGCCGCTGACCGGCGACGCCCACCACGCGGTGCGGGCCGCCGCCCACGCCGCGCTCCCGGTCGCCCAGCGGGCCGCCGCCCAGCGCGCCGCCCTCGACCACGCCGCCTCCCTCGGCATCGGCAGCGTCCACGAGTGCGGCGGGCCCGAGATCTCCGACGAGGAGGACTTCACCTCCCTCCTCGCCCTGGCCGCCGAACGGCCCGGCCCGCGCGTCTTCGGCCTCTGGGCCGAGGAGATCGCGGACGAGAAGGACGCCCGTCGCATCCGCGAACTCGGCGCGATCGGCGCGGCCGGAGACCTCTTCGTCGACGGCTCCCTCGGCTCGCACACCGCCTGCCTGCACCAGCCCTACACGGACGCCCCGCACACCGGCACCGCCCACCTGGACGCCGCCCGGATCGCCGCCCATGTCACCGCCTGCACCGAGGCGGGCCTCCAGGCGGGCTTCCACGCCATCGGCGACGGAGCGGTCACCGCCGTGGTGGACGGTGTCAGGGCCGCCGCCGGGACGCTCGGCCTCGACCGGATCCGGGCCGCCCGCCACCGCGTCGAACACGCCGAGATGCTCACCCCCGAGACCATCGCCGCCTTCGCCGAGCTGGGCCTCACCGCCTCCGTCCAGCCCGCCTTCGACGCCGCCTGGGGCGGCCCGGACGGGATGTACGCCGAACGCCTCGGCGCGGAGCGGGCCGCCGCCCTCAACCCGTACGCCGCGCTGCTGCGCGCCGGAGTGCCGCTCGCCTTCGGCTCCGACAGCCCCGTCACCCCGCTGGACCCCTGGGGCACCGTACGGGCCGCCGCCCACCACCGCACCCCGGAGCACCGGGTCTCGGTCCGCGCCGGGTTCACCGCCCACACCCGGGGCGGCTGGCGCGCCATCGGCCGCGACGACGCGGGCCTCCTGGTGCCCGGCGCCCCGGCCGACTACGCCGTCTGGCGGACCGCCGAACTGCTGGTCCAGGCCCCCGACGACCGGGTCGCCCGCTGGTCCACCGACCCCCGGTCCGGCACGCCCGGCCTGCCGGACCTGACACCCGGCGCCGACCTTCCCGTCTGCCTGCGGACCGTGGTCCTCGGACAAACGGTCTACGTGCGACCGAACGAGTGACGTCGGGACATTTCGTACCACCGATCGATGGCCCGATCGCCGGTCCGCGACCTGCGCCCCTTCGGCACTGACCAGGCCATTTCGGAAAAAGTCGCAGGTCGCACGGCTGTTGACAGAAAGCGCCCACGGGCCGGTAGGTTCGGCCGGGTCCACCACAGGACGTCCGATCGGTTGAACCTCCACGCAGTCGTCGAACGCCGCTGGGTCATGAGGCGGTGTGCCGCACCGGCGCACCACCGCTGACAGCCAGGTTCAGCGCCCGCGCCTCGGGGGCGAGGGAAGGATTCAGCCGGACGGAGGGTGGGACCCGGGTGGGGCCCGGACGTTCAGTAGACAACGGCTTTCGGTCGACCCGCAGCCAGCGGGTCCCAGGTCGGCCCGAAGGGCGCCGGGCCCCGATCCGCAGTTCCACCGTGGGGGCGCGACCTTCCGGGTGGTGTGCTGGATATGGTGTCCCCCTGTGTACGGACTCTAAGGGGCAGTAGTGAACGACGGCGGTCAGAGGCAGTTCGGCCCGCTCGGCAAGGTGCTGGTGATCATCCCGACCTACAACGAGGTCGAGAACATCAAGCCGATCGTCGACCGGGTACGCGCCGCCGTCCCGGACGCCGACATCCTGGTGGCCGACGACAACAGCCCCGACGGCACCGGCAAGGCGGCCGACGCGATCGCTGCCGCCGACGACCAGGTCCACGTTCTGCACCGCAAGGGCAAGGAAGGGCTCGGCGCCGCCTACCTCGCGGGCTTCGCCTGGGGCTCCGAGCACGGCTACGGCGTCCTCGTCGAGATGGACGCCGACGGCTCCCACCAGCCCGAGGAACTGCCCCGGCTGCTCACCGCGCTCAAGGGCGCCGACCTGGTCCTGGGATCCCGCTGGGTGCCCGGCGGCCGGGTGGTCAACTGGCCCAGGAGCCGCGAGGTCATCTCGCGCGGCGGCAGCCTCTACTCCCGGCTCGCCCTCGGCCTCTCCGTCCGGGACGTCACCGGCGGCTACCGGGCCTTCCGCACCGAGACGTTGAACGGCCTCGGGCTCGGTGAGGTCGCGTCGCAGGGTTACTGCTTCCAGGTGGACCTCGCCCGCCGCGCGGTCGAGGCGGGCTACCACGTGGTCGAGGTGCCCATCACCTTCGTCGACCGGGAGGTCGGCGACTCCAAGATGAGCCGCGACATCCTCGTCGAGGCGCTCTGGCGGGTCACCGGCTGGGGCATCACGTCCCGCGCCAACAAGGTCCTGGGCCGCAAGAGCCTCTGACACCCCGGGGCCCGCGACCTGAGACCCTCCGGGGCCCGCGACCGGGGGCCGAGCCGGGAGGGCGGATCCCATCATCGAGCCCGGGGCGGCCGGCCGGCCGCTTCATGATCACCCCCTTACGCCGCTTGCACGCCGGTACGGGCACACTGGGGGTATGACGACCGGCACTCCGCCCCCGACCCGTCCCCGGCGCTCGCGCGCCCGTAGATTCCTGCCGCTGGCCCTGGCCGCCTGGCTGGTCCTGGAGATCTGGCTCCTGACCCTGGTCGCCTCGGCCGCGGGGGGCCTCGTGGTCCTGCTGATCCTGGTGGCCGGAGCCGCGCTCGGCGCCGTGGTCATCAAGAGCGCCGGCCGGCGCGCCTTCAAGAACCTCACCGAGACCCTCCAGCAGATGCCGGGGCAGCCCGGCGCCCCTGCCACGCCGCCTGCGGCCCCCGCCGACGGCAAGGGCTCCCGGGGCAACGGGCTGCTGATGCTGGGCGGGCTGCTGCTCCTGATCCCCGGACTGATCTCGGACGCGGCCGGGCTGCTCCTGCTGGTGCCGCCGGTGCGCACCATGATCAGCCGTTACGCGGAACGCTCGCTGGAACGCCGGATGCGGGCGGCGACGCCCGGCAGCCTCGGCGACGCGTTCCAGCAGGCCCGGATGCACCGCCCGGACGGAAAGGTCGTCCAGGGCGAGGTCATCCGCGACGACGGCCCCCGGACGCCGGGCGGACCCGACGACGACCCCCGGGGCCCTCAGGACCGGCGCCCGCCCCTCACGCCCTGAGGGAGCCGCACGCACAAGAGCCGCGGGCCGTGACACACGTTCTGTGTCACGGCCCGCGGCTCTTGGTGCTGTGCGGTGTTACGCGGTCAGGCAGACTTCCTGCTGTCCCGCGGGTGCACGGCGATGTTCATGGCTCCGGAACGGAGAACCGCCAGCCTCTCGGCCAGCACCTCTTCCAGCTCCTCGCGGGTGCGCCGCTCCATGAGCATGTCCCAGTGCGTGCGCGCCGGCTTGCCCTTCTTCTCTTCGGGGCCGTCCCCGTCCACCAGGAGTGCCTGGGCGCCGCACGCCTTGCACTCCCACTCCGGCGGAATCTCTGCTTCTACCGAGAACGGCATCTCGAATCGATGTCCGTTCTGGCATGCGTACTCCACCGCCTGGCGCGGGGCCAGATCGATGCCGCGGTCCGTCTCGTAGCTGGTAACCACAAGTCGCGTGCCGCGGAGAGCTCGCTCACTCATGAATCGTGCCTCCCGGGCTTGTCGCCCACAGGACAAAATGTCGCTGTCGTCGTCATCCGGTCAACGTCCGGTCGGCGGTAAAGATTCCCGTTGCGGGTCATACGTCGCCCGTCGTGCCGCTGCTTTATCTGGGTTGAGTACCCGCCCATGCCCGGTTTGTCACCTCTGGTGGATGTTGTCACCCAACGGTAGAGCCGCTTCCACTGGCAGTAACGGTCCTCCGGGCAGGCCAAAGACGTATACTACCGGCCTTTGACTTCAACGTCTAAATCCGTTCCGGCACGGGGTTCCCCGCGGCCTCCACCGCACGCCTCACCGGGACCCGCGCGAGCAGCACCGCGCCGAGGGCGAAGAACGCCACCAGCGAGATGATCGCGTCCCGGTAGCTGCCGGTCAGCTGGTACGCCAGGCCGAACACCAGAGGCCCCAGCCAGCTCAGCCCGCGGTCGCTCATCTCGTACGCGGAGAAGTACTCCGCCTCCTTGCCGCGCGGCACCAGATGCGAGAACAGCGACCGGGAGAGCGCCTGGCTCCCGCCCAGCACCAGGCCGATCGCCGCCGCCAGGACGAAGAAGAACACCGGCGCGTCGGCGGGCAGCAGATAGGCGGAGAGCAGGATCAGGGTCCACACGATCAGCGACCCCAGGATCGTGCGCTTCGCGCCGTACGTCCGGGCGAGTCGTCCCATGCCGAGCGCCCCTGCCACCGCCAGGATCTGCACCAGCAGCACCGCGACGATCAGCGTCGTCTGGTCCAGGCCCAGTTCCTCGGAGCCGTACAGCGAGGCCTGCGAGATCACTGTCTGGATGCCGTCGTTGTAGACGAGGTAGGCCAGCAGGAAGGAGAGCGTGAGCGGGTGGCGCCGCATGTCGCGCAGGGTGGCCCGCAGCTGTTTCCAGCCGGAGCCGACCGCCCCCTCGCCGTCCGGCCTCACCCGCCGGTCGCGCAGCCGGCGCAGCGGTACGAGCGTGAACGCGCCCCACCACACACCGGCCGAGGCCAGGCAGATCCGCACCGCGTCGGACTCCGCGAGCCCGAAGGAGTCGTGACCGGTGTAGAGGATCAGGTTGAGGACCAGGACGAGGGCGCCCGAGGTGTAGCCGAAGGCCCAGCCGCGCGAGGAGACCGCGTCGCGCTCCTCCGGCTCGGAGATCTGCGGCAGATAGGCGTTGTACAGCACCATCGACACCGAGATCGAGGCGTTCGCCACGATCAGCAGGAAAGCGCCCAGCAGATAGCGGTGGCCGTCCAGGAAGAACATCCCGGCCGTCGCCGCCGCCCCGGTGTACGCGGCCGCCGCCAGCAGCGGCTTCTTGCGCCCCGTACGGTCCGCCGCCGCGCCCACGATCGGCATCAGGATCACGGCCACCACGATGGACGCCGAGACGGAGTACGCGAACAGCGAGCCCGCCCGCACGGGTATGCCCAGCGGGTGCACGAAACCGTCCGGGCCCGCCGCGGCCTTGGCGACCGACGTCAGATACGGACCGAGGAAGACGGTCAGGACGCTGGTGGAGTAGACGGAGCACGCGAAGTCGTAGAAGTACCAGCCCTGCTGCTCACGCTTGCGGGCGGCGGCCGACGCGCCGTCCGGCGGCCGCCCCGACGGATCGGCCTTCCCCGCTGTCCCCGTGTTCATCCCGCGTCCCCTCGCTCGTCCCCGGTGGACGTGGACGGTCCGGGCGTCAGGACCAGGCCCCCCGCTCGCTCAGCACCGTACGCAGCGTCTCGATGTGATCGGTCATGATGCCATCCACCCCGAGGTCCAGGAGCGCCGCCATCCGCTCCGGTTCGTTCACCGTCCAGACGTGCACCTGGAGCCCCAGTGCGTGCGCGGTCCGGACGAAGCGGGCGTCCACCACCGGGACGGCGCCCTGCCGCTCGGGGACCTGCGCGCAGACCGCGCCCGCGCGCAGCGCCGCCGGGATCCCGTACGAACGCAGGCGCAGCGCCAGGACGCCCCGCACCCCGTACGACGTGGCCAGCCGGGGCCCCGCCAGGCGGTGCGCCCGGGCCACCCGGGCCTCCGAGAACGAGCCGACACAGATCCGGTCCCAGGCACCGGTCCGGCGGATCAGGCCGAGCAGCGGCTCCAGCGCCGATTCGGCCTTCAGGTCCACGTTCCAGCGGGCCTCGGGGAACTCCTCCAGCAGCTCCTCGAAGAGCGGGAGCGGTTCGCTGCCCCCGACCCGGGCCCGGCTCACCTCGCCCCAGGGGAGGTCGGCGATCCGGCCCCGGGCGTCGGTGACCCGGTCCAGCGTCGGGTCGTGGAAGGCGACCAGCCGGCCGTCCGCCGTGGTGTGCACATCGGTCTCGAAGTAGCGGTAGCCCGCGTCCGATGCCCGGCGGAAGGCGGTCACGGTGTTCTCCACTCCGTCCGCCGCCCCGCCGCGATGGGCGAAGGCGATCGGCGTCGGGTGGTCCAGATAGGGGTGGCTCGGGTTCACTGCGGCAGTATGGCCTGCCCGGACGTCGGAGCGGCAACGGGCCCGGAACCGGCGGCCGGCGCGGGGGTGGACGGCTCGCCCGAGGTGACGGTGGCACCCGGCCCGGAAGCCTCGGGGAGCGCGAACAGGCGCAGGAAGAACTGTGCCAGCGGGCCGATGGCCAGCGCGTACAGCACCGTGCCCACCCCCAGCGATCCGCCCAGCAGGAAGCCGGTCACCACGACCGCCACCTCGATCGCCGTACGGACCAGCCGGATCGAGCGGCCGGTGATGTGGTTCAGCCCGGTCATCAGGCCGTCCCGGGGGCCGGGTCCGAACCGGGCCGCGATGTACAGCCCGGTCGCCACGCCGTTGAGGACGATGCCGAGCACCAGCACCGGGATACGGACGCCGAGCGCGTCCAGGTCGCCCACCACCGCGAGCGTCCCGTCCATCGCGAGCCCCACCACGAAGACGTTCGAGACGGTGCCGAGCCCCGGCCGCTGGCGCAGCGGGATCCATAGCAGCAGCACCACCGCGCCCACGATGATCGACACCACGCCGATCGAGATCCCGGTCAGCTCCGCGAGGCCCTGGTGCAGCACACCCCACGGCTCCAGACCCAGCCCCGCGCGCACCAGGAGCGCCGAGCTCACCCCGTACAGCGCCAGACCCACGTACAGCTGGACCAGCCGCCGCGTGAGATGAGTGGTGCTCCGGTCGGTGGTCCTGGCCACGTTGTGCCCCCTGATGTAGTGATGGTGGACTGCTCTGTGCCACCCTGTGGCAGGGGATCGGCCAGCAACTATGGCCAATTCGAGGAAGGTGGACTGATTTCGATGGCGCAGTGGACATCGACGGTGGGAGCGGCCCAGCTCGCCCGGCAGCTCCGGTCGCAACAGGCGCGGCCCACCGGCCCGGGCGGCCGCAAGCCGCCCGCGTACCGCGCGCTCGCCGACGGCGTACGGCTGCTCGTCCTGGAAGGCCGCGTCCCGGTCGCCGCCCGGCTCCCCGCCGAACGCGAACTGGCCCTCGCCCTGTCCGTGAGCCGTACGACCGTCGCCGCCGCCTATGAGGCCCTGCGCGCCGAAGGCTTCCTGGAGTCGCGGCGCGGCGCGGGCAGCTGGACCGCCGTCCCGGCCGGCAACCCGCTGCCCGCCCGCGGCCTCGAACCGCTGCCACCGGAGTCGCTCGGCTCGATGATCGACCTGGGCTGCGCGGCCCTTCCCGCCCCCGAGCCCTGGCTGACCCGGGCGGTCCAGGGGGCGCTGGAGGAGCTGCCGCCGTACGCCCACACGCACGGCGACTACCCGGCCGGGCTGCCCGCCCTGCGCCGGATGATCGCCGACCGCTACACCGCCCTCGGTATCCCGACCATGCCCGAACAGATCATGGTCACCACCGGCGCGATGGGCGCCATCGACGCGATCTGCCACCTCTTCGCGGGCCGCGGCGAACGGATCGCGGTCGAGTCCCCCAGTTACGCCAACATCCTCCAGCTGATGCGCGAGGCGGGCGCCCGCCTCGTCCCGGTCGCCATGGAGGAGGGGCTCGGCGGCTGGGACATGAACCGCTGGCGCCAGGTGCTGCGGGACGCCGCGCCCCGGCTCGCCTATGTGGTCGCCGACTTCCACAACCCGACCGGCGCGCTCGCCGACGAGCAGCAGCGCCGCGATCTGGTGGAGGCGGCCCGGTCCGCCGGAACGGTCCTGGTCGTCGACGAGACCATGAACGAACTCCGCCTGGACGCCGACATCGACATGCCGCGCCGGGTCTGCGCCTTCGACCCGGCCGGCAGCACGGTCCTCACCGTCGGATCGGCCAGCAAGGCCTTCTGGGCCGGTATGCGCATCGGCTGGGTGCGCGCGGCCCCGGACGTCATCCGCAGCCTGGTCGCCGCCCGCGCCTACGCCGACATGGGCACGCCCGTCCTGGAACAGCTCGCCATCAACTGGCTCATGGGCACCGGCGGCTGGGAACAGGCCGTCGAGGTCCGGCGGAGCCAGGCGCGGGAGAACCGGGACGCCCTGGTCACGGCGGTGCGCCGGGAGCTGCCGGACTGGGAGTTCACCGTGCCGCGCGGCGGCCTGACGCTCTGGGTGCGCACCGGGGGCATCTCCGGTTCGCGGCTGGCCGTGGCGGGCGAACGCGTCGGCGTCCGCGTGCCGTCGGGCCCCCGCTTCGGGGTCGACGGGGCCTTCGAGGGATACGTACGGCTGCCCTTCACGGTGAGCGGGCCGGTCGCCGACGAGGCGGCCGTACGGCTGGCCGCGGCGGTGGACCTGGTGCGCTCCGGGGCGGGCGTGGGGGCCGACGCCCCGCGCTCCTTCGTGGCCTGAGGGCCGGCACGACAGGACGGCGGGCGGGGAACGGACCATCAGGCCCGCTCCCCGCCCGCCGTGCCGTCCGGGTGCGCCGCTCAGCTCTCGGCGCCGGCCGGCTGCGCCTTCGCCAGCGGCTCGGACGGCCGGGCCTCGGCGACCACCGCCTCCACCGGAACGGCCGTCGTTTCCGCCGCCACGGGCACCGGTGCCGTCGCCGGGCCCTCGTCGGCGGGCTCCCGCACGGGCGCCGCCTCGATCGGGTCGCCCCGGCCGGGCAGCAGGTCCAGCACCGCCCGCCGGTGCGCGTCGCTCGTGGCGTCGTCGTACGGGTCCGGGGTGGTGGGCACCTGGAGCCGCAGGACGGGGCCCGCGCCGAGCCGGACATAGCCGCGGCCCGCGGGGACCTCGGGCGGGGAGTGGTGTGCGGTCCGGCGCCGAGGACGGCCTCGATCTGCTCGGGGCAGGCCGGTCCGAGGACGGCGCGGGCGCGGGTGTGGGTCCGGACGGTCTCCGTGAGGGTGTCCAGCGCGTCGAACTGCTCGGCCAGTACGACGGTGACCTGGGCGGCCCGGCCGTGCCGCAGCGGGATCCGGAGCAGCTCCTGCGGGTCCGGCCTGCCGTCGGCCGCCGCGAGATGGCCGAGGACGCCGGGGCGGTCGAGCAGGATCCACAGGGGGCGGCGGATGTCCTCCGGCGCCGGGCGGCCGCTCTGCCGGGCCAGGTTGGCGGTGATCAGGCGGCGTTCCGTCTCGTGTGCCGCCCACTCCAGCGTGGCCAGCGTTCCGCCGAGCCCGGACTCCACGGCGAGGACGCCGTCGCGGCCGGTGAGAGCGGCGTACTCGCCGGCTCCGCCGCCGTCGACGATGATCACGTCGCCGTTCTGGAGGGCCTGCAGGGCGATCGAGCGGAGCAGGGTCGTGGTGCCGCCGCCGGGCTGTCCCACGGCCAGCAGATGTGGTTCGGTGGAGCGGCCGCCGGTCCGCCAGACGACGGGCGAGGCGTCCACCATGGTGTCGCCGTCGAGCACGGGGACGGTGCGCGAGACGGAGTCCGGATCGGTGAAGCCGAGGACCGTCTCGCCGGGGGCGGTGACGAAGCGCTGGGCGGCGACCGTCGTGGAGAGGGCGTCCAACACGGTCAGAACGAGGCGGTTGGCCTCCTCGTCCCAGCCGAAGCGGTACTCGCGGCCCCGGCCGGACTTGGTGTGGAGCAACTGCTCGATCCGGGAGCGGGCGGCGGCGTCGCCGTCCATGAAGTACGCGGGGTAGGAGATCCGGAGGCTCGTGAGCCTCCCGTCCTGGTCGAAGGCGTACGCGTCGAAGGCCTTCGACCAGTCGCCGCCGTGCGCGAACAGCGGGTCGGGGTCGTCGGCCGTGGAGAAGTACGGTACGAGCGCCTCGTACAGGGACCGCAGACGCGCGGTCTCCGACTCGTCGGGCCCGGTCCGCACGGGGGTCCGCTCCCGCCCCTTCCACGCGGCAGCGCCCATCACCGTGATCAGGGCCAGGATCGGCCCGTACGGCACGAGCGCCACCACCAGTACGCAGGCCGCGGCGAGGAACAGCTTGGGACCGCGCCGTTCCTTGGGGGTGGCGACCCACTTCTGCCGGCCGGACACGGCCAGCAGCCGCAGTCCGCGGACCACCGTGATCAGTGGATGGAGGACATCGGTGGCACTGTCGGCGGCCGTGCGCGCGATCTCTCTGCTGCGAGTGATCGAAGCGCTGCCGCTGCTCAGAATGCGGGGGAGTGGTCGCCGGGCCACGTCGGTCTCCTGAAGGGGTGGGAGCGGTCGCGGAGCGTCAGAACTTGATCCCGCCCAGCAGGCCGGCGAGGCTCGCTCCGCCCGCCGTGATGCTCGGGGCGATGGCGGTGCCGGCCAGGTAGAAGCCGAACAGGGCGCAGACGATGGCGTGGGAGGCCTTGAGCCCGTCCTTCTTGAAGAACAGGAAGACGATGATGGCGAGCAGGACCACGCCCGAGATGGAAAGGATCATGAGCGGTTCTCTCCTGGTTGAAGGGGACAGTCACCATGAGTCCTTCCAGGATCACGGGAAGTATCTATACGACAAAAGGTGCAATCGAGTGAATATCCCGCGCTTTCACTTGACTGGCTCACAGAAGTCGGCCCCCAGGGAGCGGCATCACCCGGTCCGTGCCGGGCAGGATCAGCCGCGGTGATCCCTTGCCGCATCCGGGCCGGGTCATGTCGGCCCGGGAGCAGTACCCTGTCGATTCACTCGTACGGCCCCCGCCGTACTCCCCACCAGGTCAACCGCGGCGGTGAGCAGCCGTGGCAGCAGTCAAAGGAAGGCGGCTCCGTCCCGATGAGCGAAACCCCCGATCCCGAGGTGGTCGAGCTGGCGACCAAGGTCTTCGACCTGGCCCGCACCGGCGACACCGAGGCCCTCACCGCGTACGTCGAGGCCGGAGTCCCCGCCAACCTCACCAACGACCGGGGCGACACGCTGCTCATGCTCGCCGCCTACCACGGGCACGCCGCCACGGTCGCCGCCCTCGTCGCCCGCGACGCCGACCCGGACCGGGCCAACGACCGGGGCCAGACCCCGCTGGCCGGAGCCGTCTTCAAGGGCGAGGACGCCGTCATCGACGCCCTGCTCGCCGCGGGCGCCGACCCGGCCGCCGGAACACCGTCGGCGCTGGACACGGCCCGGATGTTCGGCAAGTCCGACCTGCTGGAACGCCTCGGTGCGCGGTGAGACGCCGGCGGGGGCGCCGCTGGGCGCGTCCGCCGTGGGCTTTGCTGACCGGTCCGTCGTAAATGTGGTCGCGGTGGCGAAATGGCTGGGTCATCATGACGTCGCGGGCCCGCTCAGGGCCACCGACGAGAGGCAGAGGAAGATGCTCTACACCAGGCGAAAGACGGCGGTCGGCCGATCATGTCACTGCGCGGCGTAACGGTGTCCCCCCGGACATCCCCCCGTGCCGCGAGGCACGGGGCACTGCACAGTCCCGGTTGCGTCGACAGCTTGATGTGAGGCTTTCTCCCATGTTCGATCCGTTCATAGCGCCGAGCGGCACCCTGCTCGGCCTGCTGCAGAGGGGCCGCGGCGACGGCACGCTCCACGCGCTCGCCGCACCGCGCCCCGAGGCCCTCGCGGCCCTCAACCACTGCGTCGTGAGCGACCCCCGCCACGACTGGCAGGTGGAGAACCGCTCCCTCTACTACGCGCGCCTCTACCTCGACCTCGACGGCGGTATCGAGGAGATCGAGCGACACCTCGCCGATCCCGACGACCACATCGATACCGACGAAACCCGCACCGGTCTGGCGCTCTCCGTCCTCGGCCACCTCGCCTCCTACGGACGCGACGACGCCCTGGCCCTGCTCCGCCGCTACGCGGCCACCGGCGCCAACTGGGCCTGGGCCCTGGACGAGCTGGCCCTGCGCGACGACGACGCCGGCCTGCGCTCCCTCGCGCTGCCCGTCCTCGCCCGCTTCCCGGCCACGGACCAGGGCGCGGCCGACCTCGCCGCCGCCGTACGCGACTCCTTCGAGCCGCGACCCTGGCGGCTGTGGGCCGACGACCCGCGCGAAGCCGTCGGCGCCCGCGTCCGGGCCGCCGGCGAACAGGGCTCGTTCGACCGATGGCAGCGCCAGATGCGCCCCGGGGGCCCCCGCCCCGGCTGGAGTGTCCAGGCCGTTTTCGACTGGGCCCAGCAGGCCCTGGAACGCGGCAGCGAACTGCACGTCCCCGCGGCCCGCTGCCTCACCGCCGTCGCCGGCCCCGACGACCTTCCCCAGATCGTCGAGGCCGCCCGCAGCGGCCCGGAAGGCGCCCGCTGCGCCGCCCTGCACTACCTCGCGGAGGCCGGTGAGCCCGTCGTCCTCGACCTCATCGAGGCCGCCGCCATCAGCCCCTCCCGTACCGTCGCCCTCACGGCCATCGCCGCCTTCGAGCGGATGACCGGCGACGACGCCGTCGAGCGGGCCCGGCGCTGGGCCCGCCGCCCCGACGGCCTCGGCGCCTCCGCCTCCGGAGTGCTCGCCTGCCGAGGCACCGCCCAGGACGCTCCCCAAGTCCTCGGCGCGCTCCGGGAGGCCGTACGCGGCGACGGACCCGACGCCCCCCGGCTGTGGACCCTCGTGGACGGAGCCGGCCGCCTCGGCATCGCCTGCGCCGCCCCCGTCCTGCGCCACGTCTACCGCGAGACGTCCTCCTCGCACCTGCGGGGTCGGGCCGCCCGCGCCCTGGCCGCCACCGACCCGTCCTTCGCGACCGGATTCGCGGTGGAGTGCCTCTGGGACTGCGAGGAGACCACCCGCGAGGTGGCCGCTCTGCACGCCGAGACCGGCGACATCCGCGTCGCCGAACGCCTGCGCCGCCTCGCCGCCGACCCGGCCGAGGAGGCCGAGGTCCAGACGGCGGTGCGCAGCCGGATCGGGCCGGACGCGTCGGCCGTCTGACGACAGGACGGCGGCAGGGCCCCGGAGCCCAGAACTCAGGAGGAGGGTCGTTGTCAGACCCTCCTCCTAGGCTTTTCCCCATGGACAGCAACGAGTGGTGGGGGCTCGTCGAACGGGCTCGTGACGTGGCCGGGGACCGGGCGGACGACCGGGACGCGCCCGACGATCCGCTGCCGGACGCGCTGACCGACGTGCTCGCCGCCCTGGAGCCGGAACGGATAGCGGCGTTCGCGGTCACGGCGGTCGGGGTGACTGATTCCGCCTACCGGTGGCCCCTCTGGAACGCCGCCTACCTCATCGAGGGCGGCTGCGGCGACGACGGCTTCATGGACTTCCGCGACGGGCTCGCCCTGCTCGGGCGGGAGACCTTCACCCGGGCGCTGGCCGACCCCGACGCGCTGGCCGACTTGCCGGTGGTGGGGCGGATGGGCCGCGGCGAGCGAGGGTGGATCGGATACGAGTCGCTGAGCGCGCCGGTGACCGAGGCCTACCGGCGTGTCCGGGGCGAGACCGGCTCGCTCGACGCCGCCGTGGAGGCGGCGCTGCGCGAGCGGATACGCCCGGCGGCACCGGAGGGCGAGAGCTGGGACGCCGAGGACGACGAGGCGAACCGCAGGCGGCTGCCCCGGCTGGCGGCGCTCTTCCTGGACTGAGGCCCGCACTGAGCGCTCCCGTACGACTTCCCGCCCCTGCGAGGTCATGGGCGCGGGCACAGAATGGCGCCATGACCGGACGCTGGGAATTCTGGATCGACCGGGGCGGCACCTTCACCGACATCGTGGGCCGTCGCCCCGACGGCCGGCTGATCACCCGCAAGCTCCTCTCCCACGACCCCGGCCGCTACGACGACGCCGCCGTCGCCGGAATCCGGCTGCTGCTCGGCCTGGACCCCGATGAACCGGTGCCGGCCGACCGGGTCGCCGCCGTCCGGATGGGCACCACCGTTGCCACCAACGCCCTGCTGGAGCGGCGGGGCGAACCGACCGTTCTGCTGATCACCGAGGGCTTCCGGGACGCGCTGCGGATCGCGTACCAGAACCGGCCGCGCCTCTTCGACCGGCACATCGTCCTGCCCGAGACCGTTCACGAGCGCGTGATCGAGGTCCCCGAACGCATCGACGCCCACGGCCGCACCGTACGGCCCCTGGAGCTCGACTCCGTACGCGAACGACTGCGCGCCGCCCATGCCGAAGGGCTGCGTGCCGCCGCCGTGGTCCTGATGCACGGCTACCGCCATCCCGCCCACGAACGGGCCGTCGCCGAGGCGGCCCGGGAGGCGGGCTTCACCCAGGTCAGCAGCTCCCACGAGGTCAGCCCGCTGATCAGGCTCGTCCCCCGGGGCGACACCACGGTCGTCGACGCCTATCTCTCACCCGTCCTCGGCCGGTACGTCGACGAGGTCGCCGCCCGACTCGACGGGATCCGGCTGATGTTCCTCCAGTCCAACGGAGGTCTGCGCGAAGCCGCCCGCTTCCGCGGCAAGGACGCCGTCCTCTCCGGACCGGCGGGGGGCGTCGTCGGCATGGTCCGCACCTCGCAGCAGGCCGGCCACGACCGGGTCATCGGCTTCGACATGGGCGGCACCTCCACCGATGTGTCGCACTACGCCGGGGAGTTCGAACGCGAGCTGGGGACACAGGTCGCCGGGGTCCGGATGCGTGCCCCGATGATGAGCATCCACACCGTCGCGGCCGGCGGCGGCTCCGTCCTGCACTTCGACGGCAGCCGCTACCGCGTCGGCCCCGACTCGGCCGGCGCCGACCCCGGCCCCGCCTGTTACCGCCGGGGCGGCCCCCTCACCGTCACCGACGCCAACGTGATGCTCGGCCGTGTCCAGCCCGCCCACTTCCCGGCCGTCTTCGGCGCGGACGGCGACCTTCCGCTCGACGCCCGCCACGTACGCGAGCGGTTCACCGAGCTCGCCGACGAGGTAGGGCGCGCCACCGGACGGCGGCCGGACGAGGCCGGGGTGGCGGCGGGCTTCCTGGAGATCGCCGTGCTCAACATGGCCAACGCCGTCAAGAAGATCTCCGTACAGCGCGGCCACGACGTCACCCGCTACGCGCTCACCGGCTTCGGCGGCGCGGGCGGCCAGCACGTCTGCGCGGTCGCCGACGCCCTCGGCATCGGCACCGTCCTCGTACCCCCGCTCGCCGGGGTGCTCTCCGCGTACGGCATCGGGCTGGCCGACGCGACCGCGATGCGCGAGCAGTCGGTGGAGGAACAGCTCGACGCGGCCTGCCGGGAGCGGGTGGAGCGGCTCTGCGCCGAGCTGGCCGACCGTACCCGCGAAGCCCTGCGCGCCGACGGAGTGCCCGACTCCGCGATCACCACCCGGGCCCGGATCCTGCTGCGGTACGCGGGGACGGACGCGGCGCTGCCGGTGGACCTGGACACGGGGGCGGCGATGACCGAGGCGTTCGCGGCCGCCCACCGGGCCCGGTTCGGCTTCACCATGGACAAGCCCGTCGTCGTCGAGACGGTCTCGGTGGAAGCCACCGGGGCCACGGGGGTCACCGGAGCCACGGACGTCACGGGGGCCGCCGACGGCACCGGCCTCGTCACCGGCGTCGGCTCCGGCCCCGGGCCCGGTCCCCGCGAAACCCCACCGCGCCCGGCCGACACCGTCGACCTGTACGCCGAGGGCCGGTGGCAGCGCGCCCCGCTCCACCGGCGGACGGATCTGCACGCCGGCACCGCCGTCACCGGGCCCGCGATCGTCGCCGAGGACGACGCCACCACCGTCGTCGACCCCGGCTGGCAGGCCGAAGCGGCCCCCACCGGCCATCTCGTCCTCACCCGCAGCACCCCCCGCCCCGAACGCACCGCCGTCGGCACCCGGGTCGACCCGGTGATGCTGGAGGTCTTCAACAACCTTTTCATGTCCATCGCCGAGCAGATGGGCGTCCGCCTGGAGAACACCGCCCACTCCGTCAACATCAAGGAACGCCTCGACTTCTCCTGCGCCCTGTTCGACGCCGAGGGCAACCTCATCGCCAACGCCCCGCACATCCCGGTCCATCTCGGCTCCATGGGGGAGTCCATCAAGGAGGTGCTCCGGCGCAACGAGGACACCCTGCGCCCCGGCGACGTGTACGCCGTCAACGACCCGTACCACGGCGGCACCCACCTGCCCGACGTCACCGTGGTCACGCCCGTCTTCGAGGAGGGGAAGCTCCGGTTCCTGGTCGCCTCGCGCGGCCACCACGCCGAGATCGGCGGCATCACCCCCGGCTCCATGCCCGCCTTCAGCCGGACGATCCACGAAGAGGGCGTCCTCTTCGACAACTGGCCGCTCGTCCGCGACGGCCGGCTGCGCGAGGAGGAGACCCGCGACCTGCTCGCCTCCGCCCCGCACCCTTCCCGCTCCCCGGACACCAACCTCGCCGACCTGCGCGCCCAGATCGCCGCCAACGAGAAGGGCATCGCCGAACTGCGACGCATGACCGAGCAGTTCGGGGCCGACGTCGTGGACGCCTACATGGGCCACGTCCAGGACAACGCCGAGGAGTCCGTACGCCGCATCGTCGCCGGACTCCACGACGGCCACTGCCGTTACGAGACCGACAGCGGGGCCGTGATCCAGGTCCGCCTCACCGTGGACCGGGACGCCCGCAGCGCCCACCTCGACTTCACCGGGACCTCCCCCCAGCAGCCCGGCAACGCCAACGCGCCCCGCTCCGTCGTCATGGCCGCCGTCCTCTACGTCTTCCGCACTCTCGTCGGGGCGGACATCCCGCTCAACAGCGGCTGCCTCAAGCCGCTGGACGTGACCATCCCGCCCGGCTCGATGCTCGACCCCAGCTATCCGGCGGCGACCGTCGCGGGCAACGTGGAGACCTCCCAGGCGGTCACCGGAGCCCTGTACGGGGCGATCGGCGGTCAGGCCGAGGGCTCGGGGACCATGAACAACCTCACCTTCGGCAACGACCACGTCCAGTACTACGAGACGATCGCCAGCGGCTCCGGAGCGGGGGACGGCTTCGACGGCGCCGACGCCGTACAGACCCATATGACCAACTCCCGGCTCACCGACCCCGAGATCCTGGAGTGGCGGCTGCCGGTGCGCCTGGAGTCGTTCGCCGTACGGGAGGACAGCGGGGGAGCGGGCCGGTGGCACGGCGGCCACGGCGTCGAGCGCCGTATCCGCTTCCTGGAACCCGTCACCATCGCCCTGCTCTCCGGCCATCGCCGCGTCCCGCCGTACGGAGCGGGCGGCGGGGAGCCGGGAGCGCTCGGGGAGCAGTACATCGAGCGGGAGGGCGGCGAGGTCGTCCCGCTGGAAGGCTGCGACACCGCCGAACTGGAGGCCGGGGACGTGCTCGTGGTGCGCACACCGGGCGGTGGGGGTACGGTCCGGCACGGAGGCAGCCCTCGCACGGGACCGGTCGCATAAACGCCGTTTCGACCGTTGTCAGTGCGAGGACCTAATCTGTCCCACGTGACTTCGCCTGCCAACACGGACACCGCTGCGCCGCAGCTCAGCGCGGGGCCGCGGCCTGCCCCGGGCCCCGCCGCCGACGAGGGGCTCTCGCGGCGGCTGCGCGCCCTCGCGTGCACGGCGCCGCTGCACGACCTGGACGTCCGCAAGGCGAATCTGGCCGGCGAGTACACGGTGTACGCCATGGCGGAGGTCGCTCTCGCCGCGATCGACCACGTCACGCTCAACATGGACTTCGACACCGGGGCCGACCACGACCAGATAGTGGCCAGGCTGCTGCCCCGCGTCGCCGCCCAGGCCCCCGACCGCCCCGTCGCCGAGCACGAACGGGTCGCCCGCTGGGTCCTGGAGAACCTGATCAACGTCGGCAGTGTCGACCGCGGCTTCCGCGCCGTCTACGGCACCTTCAACACCGACGGCGTCTACGTCCGCCGCGACTACGACTTCAAGCTCATCGAGGAGGTCCCCGGCTACGGCGGCACGGTCTACCTCCGCGCCACCGACGAAGCGGTCAACGTCCTCGTCGGCGCGCTGGACACCGATGTCACCAGCGCCCAGATCGCCGCCGAGGTCAAGCTGGAGGTCCTGATCAGCCGGGGCCGCCTCGCCGACGCCCAGCTCGCCGCCGAACAGGCCCGCTACCGCACCGTGCAGTACGCCGAGACCCTGCGCCGCACCCTGGAGGCCACCCGGCGCAACGTCCGCGCCGTCGACTGGCTCCACACCGTCCCGGACATGATCGCCGAGGCCCTCGACCACGTGGCCGACCGCTACCGCCACGAGAACGCGATCCTCACCAACATCCGCAAGGCCCGCGACGAGGCCGAGGACCCCGAGCACAAGCGCCGGGCCGCCGAGCTCGTCGACATCGTCAAGGACTGCATCCGCCGCCACACCCAGCTCCAGTCCCGCCTGCTGGAAGCGGGCCCCCTCTTCCGCGCCGAACAGGACCGGCAGGCCTTCGCACCGCCGGCCCCCCACGCGGGCCTCGATCTGTACGGGCAGCTCCTCGCCCCGCTCCTCCCGCTCCCCGTCGAGCAGTCCACCCGGGCCACCGACGCGTTCTTCGCCCACGGCACCGGACTGCGCACCCCCACCTCCGTACGGATCGGGGACCTGGTCGACCTGCTGCTCACCCCGCCGCTGGAGCGCGAGCACCTGGGCGCGGAGATGCCCGAGCCCGACCTGATCGCCACCCCCGACGACAGCCGGTTCAGCGAGGAGCAGCTCGCCCGGGCCATGACCCTGCTCGACCTGGAGCACGACGCCCCGCGCCGGCTCTCCGGACTGCTCGCCGAGGCCCGGCGCACCGGCGACACCGACCTCCCGTATCTGGTCGCCCTGCTCGCCGTCCACGCCGCCAGCCCGCCCGTCGGCACCGCCTACCGCCAGGGCGAGCGGCGCCTGCTGTTCGCCGTGGACGACGGCGCGGAGCTGGACGACCCGGAGTTCGGCGGCGCCGACCTCATCGTGGGCACCGCGTTGCTGGACGCGGTCGGCATGGCCGCCGACCGCCAGGAGGCCTCGTGACCGGCCCCGCCCGCCCCGCGCCCTCCGCCCTCTCTTCCGTCGCGGTCGACCCCGCCCGCCCTCCGCACCCGCACCACATCCGTACCGAGGAGTCCCAGCCGTGAGCGACCACGACGCCGAGCACCCCGACGCGTGGACCGAGCCCTCCGCGCACGCCGGCCCCTCCACGACGTACGGGGCTCCCTCCACGACGTACGGGGCCGACTCCGCGCACAGCTCACCGCAGCCCGCCGAGCCGGCCGGACAGCCGGCCGTCACCCCGGCCGACGCCGCCGACGCCGCCCGGCTGGTCTCCTTCGGGCTCCAGCCCAAGCTGCTGCCCGCCCGCGACGCCGAATACGCCGACCTGCTGCGGCGCTACCGGGAGGAGAGCGCCTTCGCCCGGCTCGCCGACGCCGTCGCCACCGGTCTCGGCCTCGTCGTCCTGGAGGTCTCCCCGCGCGCCGGGATGGCCGTCACGGCGGGCGAGGACTCCGTCTTCGCCGTCCGCATGGGCGACTACGCCCGCCGCGCCTCCTCCGACGCCGCCGACCGCTTCCTGCACGGCCTCGCCCACCTTGCCGTCGCTGCCCTCGCCTTCCCCCGCCCCGAGGACCTCGCCGACGACGCGTACATCGGCCGCATCACGGTCAACGGCGTCGACGCCTTCGTACGCCAGGCCTGCCGAAGGCTGGAGGAGCGCGCCGAGGAACAGGGCGACAACACCGACCCGGCCAGCGACGCCCCCGGGCTCGAAGCCGGCTGGCGGATCTACGCCCGCCGCAGCTCCACCGGCGCCACCAAGGACGCCCGTCGGCTCGCCGGATCCACCACCGGCATCATCGGCAAGGCCGTCGCCTTCCTCACCGACTCCGGCTTCCTCCAGCGCACCGGCGACGACGCGGGCGGCGCCTACCGCACCACCGCCCGCTACCAGCTCCAGGTCCGCGACCTGGCGGGCAGCGCCGCCATGGCCGAACTGCTGGAGCTCGGCGTCGTCCCCGTCAGCGACGGCTCCGCCACCCTGCTGCCGCCGCCCGACCCCGACAGCGTGGAGCTGGCCGCCGACGCGGGCCTGCCCTTCCACTCCTGACCCCGACCGGTCCGCACACCCCCGCCGCTTCACCCCCGCTCACCGAACGACGAGAGTCCGCCGCCATGTACGAGTTGTCCCGGGTCCGCCTCTACTCCATCGGACCTGCCGGTGCGCGCTACGCCGACACCGTCCTCGACCTGCGCGGCGTCGGCGAACCCGTCCCCAACCCCGCCCCCGCCCAGGCGGAGTTCTTCGAGGACGAGCCGGTCGGCCCGCCCCGCCGCCCCGCCCCGGCGGGCGTCCTCTTCCTGGAGAACGGCGGTGGCAAGTCCGTCCTGCTCAAGCTGATCTTCTCGGTGATGCTCCCCGGTCACCGCAACACCCTCGGCGGCGCCAGCTCCGGCGTGCTGCGCAAGTTCCTCCTCGCCGACGACTGCGGGCACGTCGCCCTGGAGTGGCAGCACACCCTCACCGGTGAGTGCGTCGTCGTCGGCAAGGTCAGCGAGTGGCGGGCCGCCAGGTCTCCAACGACCCGCGCAAGTTCGCCGAGGCCTGGTATTCGTTCCGCCCCGGCCCCGGGCTCAGCCTGGACAGTCTGCCCGTCGCCGAGGCCTCCGCCGTGGGCCGCCCCGCCGAAGGCGTCTCCGGCGCCCGTGGCAGGCGGCGCACCATGAAGGGCTTCCGCGACGCGCTGATGGACGCGGGCAAGTTCTACGCACACCTCGACGTGCACTGGGAAGAGATCCACGACCGCTGGAACGAACACCTCGGCGACCTCGGCCTCGACCCCGAACTCTTCCGCTACCAGCGCGAGATGAACGCCGACGAGGGCGAGGCCGCCGGCCTCTTCGCGGTGAAGAAGGACTCCGACTTCACCGACCTCCTGCTCCGCGCCGTCACCGACACCCGCGACACCGACGGACTCGCCGACCTGGTCAGCGGCTTCGGCAACAAACTGGGCCGCCGCGCCGAGCTGACCGCCGAGCGCGACTTCACCGCGGGCTCCGTCGACCTCCTCGGCCGGATCGTCGAGGCCACCGACGCCCGTGCCCGGGCCCGCGACATCCACGCCGGGGCCGAACGACGCACCCGCACCCTGGCCCGCCGCCTCTCCGCCCGCGCGGCCGAGGAGCGCGGCCGCACCGCCGAGCTGGCCGAACGCGTCACCGCCGCCGCCCACACCGTCACCGAAGCCGAGTCCACCCGGGGCCGCCGCGCCCTGATCGCCGCCGAACTCGCGTACCGCCACGCCTCGCTGGCCCTGACCGCGGCCGAGAAGAGCGCCGCAGCCGGACGCAAGGAGCTGGTCGAGGCCCGCACCCTGCACTCCGCCTGGCAGGCCGCCGAAGCCGTTCTGCGCCACCGCGCCGCAGCCGACCGCTCGGCCAGGGTCGCCGCCGCCATCCGCGAGGCCGAACGGGACGCCGCCCCCGCCCTCGCCGCCCGCTCCGCCGCCGCCACCGACCTCGTCCGCGCCCTCCACAAGGCCGCCGAGGAGGGCGAACGCCTCGCCAACGAGGAGGAGGAGCGCTCCGACACCCTCCAGGCCACCGGCGAACGCGCCCACCGGGACGCCACGGTCGCCGCCACCGAGGCCCAGCGCGCCCGCAGCGAGGCCGGACACCTGCGCCAGCGCCTCGCCGAGGTCGGCCAGGAGACCGCCGAAGCCGTCCGGGCCGGCTGGCTCGACGACACCGCGCCCGACGCCGACCCCGCCCGCGCGGCCCTCGCCGCCAGCGACGCCGAACAGTCCGCCGTCGCCGCCTGGGACACCGCCCGTGAAGCCGCCCGCGGCGCCGCCGACACCGCCCGCGAGGCGGCCGCCGCCGAGAGCCGCGCCGAACTGGCCGCCGCCCGCGCCGCCGACGCGGCCAAGGCCGCGGAGCGGAGCTACGAGGACGAGTACCTGGCCGCCGCGTCGATCGCCGCCGACCCCCGCATCGCGGACCTGCTCGGCCTGCCCTCGGGCACCGGCGTCCCGCACCCCCGCCGGGAGTCCGGCGACGAGACGGGTCCCGACCAGGGCACCGTCCGCACCACCCCCACCGGCGACGACGCCGCGACGACCGGCCACCGGAGCGACGGCACGGGCACCGCCCCCGACGCCTCCCCGGACCGCGCCGTCGCCCTCGCGGACCAGCCCGCCGCCCAGCAGCCCCTGACCGCCGAGGAGTTCGACCGCAGCGCCGACGAACTGCGCGACCTCCTCGACCAGTCCGTCGCCGCCGCCGAACGCCGCCTCTTCGACCTGCGCACCGCCGCCGCCGACGACGCCCGCATCCTCGGCGCGCTCGGCGAGGGCGGGCTGCTGCCGCCCGGGCCCGACGTCCTGGCCACCGTCGAATATCTCGGCGAGCACGGCATCCCCGCCCTGCCCGGCTGGCGCTACCTCGCGCAGGCCGTCGACCCGGCCGACCACGCCACCGTCCTCGCCGCCCGCCCCGAACTGGTCGACGGCGTCGTCATCACCGACCCCGACGCCCATACCCGCGCCCGCGAAGTTCTCGCCGGGGCGGCCCTGCTGCCCCGCTCGGCCGTCGCCGTCGGCACCGCCGCCGCCCTCCTCGCCCCCGTCCCGGCCCCCGGCACCGAGACCCCGGGCGACGACGTATTCCTCGTCCCGCCGAACCCGGCCATGCACGACGAACACGCCGCCGACGAGGAACGCCACGCGCTGCGCAGCCGCGCCGCCGCCCGCGACGAGGACATCAGGACGCTGGCCGCCCGCCTCTCCGGCGACCGCGCCCTCGCCTCCCGCATCGGCTCCTGGCGCGCCGACTGCCCGCCCGGCATGCTCGCCGAACTCGCCGAGGCCGCCGCCACCGCCCGTACGGCCGCGGAGAGCGCCGAAGCCGTCCTCGCCGAGGCCCGCACCGCCCGCGCCGAGGCAGACGAGGCCGCCGCCGACACCGCCCGGGTCCGCGACGAGCGCCAGGAGGCCGCCCAGCGGGCCCGCCGCGCCGCCGACGCCCTGGCAGGACTGGCCCACCGGCTCCGCGAACGTTCCGGCTGGCAGGCCCGCCTGCGCGAACTGGTCGACGAGGCCGCCGAGTCCGAGGCCCGCGCCGCCGTCTGCCTCGACCTCGCCCGCGCCGCCGACGAGGACCGCCGCGCCGCCCAGCGCGCCGGGGACGACGCCCGCCGCACCGCCCGCGCCCTGCGGGCCGAGCGCGCCGAGATCGCCGGCGTCCCCGAAGCCCTCCCCGAGGAGGACGAGTCGAAGGCCCGCGCCGCCCTGCCCGCCCTGCGCGAGGCCTACCGGGCCGCGTCCCAGCTGTACGAGAAGGTCGGCGTCGGCGCCGATCTGCGCGCCGAACAGGCCCGCGCCGAGAGCGACGAGAGCGCCGCCCTGGCCGAGCTGGACCGCCTCACCAACAAGGTCCGCACCCGCGCCGCCCAGCTCCTGGAAGGGACCGACGGAGCCGACGGCCCGTCCCGCCAAGCCGCCGCCGCCCGAGCCGAAGCGCACGTCCAGCTCCTGGAGACCCGGGCCTCCACCGCCAGCGAGCACCTGGGGCGGCTGCGCGGCGAGGCCGAACGGCTGGCCCCCGACGACGACCGCCCCCACCACACCGAGCTGCCGGACGAGCTGGTCCCGGCCGACGCCGAGAGCGCCCAGGCCCTCCTGCGTACCGCCAACGCCGAACTGGCCGACGCCACCGCCACCCTGGACACCGCCCGCGCCGCCCACAGCGAGCTGTTGCACGCCCACCGCACCGCCGAGGACTCCGCCGGCGGCTTCGAGGAGACCGCGGCCCTCCTGCGGGACCTCCTGCGCGACCACGGCGCGGAGGAGGGCACCGAGGACCCCGACCCGTACCCCGGCACTCTGGAGGAGGCCCGGCAGTCCGCCGCCGAGTCCCGCCGCTCCCTGCGCGGCTGCAACGCCGACCTCTCGGCCGCCGAGAGCGCCGTCCGGGAGGCGAGCGACATCCTCGTCCGGCACGCCAACTCCACCCGGTACGAACAGGTCCGCACCCCCGCCCGCCAGCAGATCCGCGAACTGCCCGCCTCCGCCCTGCCCGAGCACGCCCGGAAGTGGGCCGACGCCTTCGCCCCCAGGCTGCGCGTCCTCACCGACGAGCTGGTCCAGCTGGAGCGCAACCGCGACTCGATCGTCGACCGGCTGCGCGGACTCGTCGAGTCGGCGCTCACCACCCTGCGCTCCGCCCAGCGGCTCTCCCAGCTTCCCGAAGGACTGGGGGAGTGGTCGGGTCAGGAATTCCTCCGCATCCGCTTCGAGGAACCCGACCAGGCCACCCTCACCGAACGCCTCGGCGAGGTCATCGACGAAGCCACCAGCGCCGCCCTCAAGAAGAACTCCGATCTGCGCCGGGACGGCATGTCCCTGCTGCTGCGGGGGGTCGAGGCGGCGTTGCGGCCCAAGGGCATCGCGGTGGAGATCCTGAAGCCGGACGCCGTGCTGCGCGCCGAGCGCGTACCGGTCGGGCAGATGGGCGACGTCTTCTCCGGCGGCCAGCTGCTCACCGCCGCCATCGCCCTCTACTGCACGATGGCGGCCCTGCGCAGCAACGACCGTGGCCGCGACCGCCACCGGCACGCGGGCACCCTGTTCCTCGACAACCCGATCGGCCGCGCCAACGCCACATATCTGCTGGAGCTCCAGCGGGCCGTGTCGGACGCGCTGGGCGTACAACTGCTTTACACGACCGGCCTGTTCGACACGACCGCGCTCGCCGAATTCCCCCTCGTCATCCGGCTGCGCAACGACGCCGACCTGAGGGCCGGGCTGAAGTACATCAGCGTGGAGGAGCACCTGCGGCCCGGTCTGCCCCAGCAGGACCCGGAGGGCGAGACCGTCCACGGCGAGATCACGGCGACCCGGATGTTCAAACGCAACGAACAGCCCGCCGTCGAGCCCCCGGCAGCCCGGGGCCCCGGGGCGTAACCGCGGGGCCGGGAGCAGCCCATGGCTGCCCGCCGGGCCGACGACAACCGCCGGTCGGTCGAGCGCGGGCAGCAGCCGTCAGGCGCGGGAGAGACCGCCGGTGCTCCGGCGGCCGGCTATGCCACCGCCCGTGCCGTCCCGCTCGGCCGCCCGCTCGGCCCGGCGGGAACGGCGCCGCTCACGACGTATCTGACGGGCCGTGCTGCTCGGCACGGACACCACGCCGTTGCGCTGGTTCCACACCTGCCGGGTCACCCACACGTCGAGCACCGCCCAGGTGGCGACCACCGTGCTGGCCACACTGCTGAGCACCATCGGGAAGGCCAGCCAGGAGCCGGTCAACGTGCTGAGGAAGGCGACCATCGCCTGGATGATCGTCACCGACATGATCAGCACGGCGCGCACGGCGGCCGTCCGCACCGCATCGGGCATCCGCCGCTTCGAGGCCGGCTCCTCCACCCACAACTGCCGCGGGACCCCTGCCCCCTCCGCGGCCTCCGGCCGTGCGGCAGCCGGTGCTGCGGCGCTCCCGCGTTCCTGCGTACTCACGTTCTTCAACTCCCCGCCACTGTCCGACTTCAGGGTGGCTGCCCGGCTTGCGCCGGTTCTACGCGGGCGGAACACGTCCGTCCTGCCGCGCACGACCCCACCGTGCGTCTACCCCGTACATATGGACGAACCACCCGTCCCGAAGATTCCCCAGGAAAAGCACGCGCAGGGCACAGAAGGTCACGGAGCGAAGAATTCCAGCCAACTGATACGTGCCGGTACTGAGGAGTCCGGGCGGTGCCCTCGGTCGCTTTTGCGAATTTCATCTCCCGGAATACCGGGACAACTCATGATCAACTACCGAGTGGACGGCTGAAAATCATCCGGACGTGTCTTCGAGTTGTCTCGGTGTCAGTAGTAGGCTCGCGCCGTTTATTGACGGAGAAGACAACCCGCGCAGCCGCCGTGCGGGGCGACCCCCGCAGCCGCCGTGCGGGGCCGATCTGGGGGAGGCCATGCGCTTTCGCGGGAAGTCCATCCGCAGGAAGATCGTGGCGTTGCTGATGGTGCCGCTCGTCTCCCTCACCGGCCTCTGGGTCTTCGCCACCTATGTCACCGGCCGCCAGGCCGACGAACTGATGAGCGCCGGATCCATCGTGGAGAAGGTGAGCGAACCCCTGGAGGACGCCGTCCGCGCCGTCCAGGACGAGCGACGGCAGACCCTGGTCTTCCTCGCCGACCCCCGGGCCTCCGACGCGCTCCCCGTCCTCATGGGCCGGCGCGCCGCCACCGACCGCATCGTGAGCCAGGTCAGGGAGAACGCCCGGGAGCAGGATGTCCGCGAATCGCTGAGCGCCGTCGACAGCAGCCGCCTGGACGCGATCCTGAGCGCCGTCGACGGACTGGAGGCGCTGCGCGAATCGGTCGAGAAGCGCACCATCAGCCGCGCCAAGGCGCTGGACTTCTACAACGGCCTCGTCGACCCCTCGTACCGCTTCCTCAACGGACTCCACACCCTGGAGAACGTGTCGATGGACAAGCAGATGCGGGCCCTGGTCGGGATCTCCCGGGCCCGCGAGATGCTCTCGCGCGAGGACGCGCTCATCGCCTCCGGCCTCATCGCCGGCCGCTTCACCACCGCCGAACTGCGCCGGATATCCGGCCTCGTGGCGCAGCGCGAGCTGCTCTACGAGGTCAGCCTGGAGAACCTCCCCGCCGCCGAACGCCGCCGAGTCGAGCAGTTCTGGGGCAGCCCCGACACCGAACCCCTGCGCACCGCCGAGGACGCCCTGATCGGCGCCGGGCCGACGAAGCGCCCGGCCGCCGTCGACGCCGACCGCTGGGAAGAGGCGGCCGTGCCCGTCCTCGACCGGCTGGCGGGCGACTCCACCGAGATGGGCAACCGTTTCCAGGACCGCGCCGAACCGGCCGCCTACCGGGTCCTCGCCCAGGCCGGGATCGCCGGAATCCTCGGCTTCCTGGCCCTGATCGTCTCGGTCTTCGTCTCCGTCCGCATCGGCCGTGAACTCGTCCGCGACCTCTCCCGGCTGCGCAAGGACGCCCATGAGGTCTCCGGCGTACGGCTGCCGAGCGTGATGCGCCGGCTGGCCGCGGGCGAACAGGTCGACGTCGAGACCGAGGCCCCGCACCTCAGTTACGAACCCGACGAGATCGGCCAGGTCGGCCAGGCGCTCAACACCCTCCAGCGGGCCGCCGTCGAGGCCGCCGTCAAACAGGCGGACATGCGGCGCGGCGTCTCCGAGGTCTTCGTCAACCTCGCCCGCCGCAACCAGGTCCTCCTGCACCGCCAGCTCACCCTGCTGGACGCGATGGAGCGCCGTACCGAGAACGGCGACGAACTGGCCGACCTGTTCCGCCTCGACCACCTCACCACCCGTATGCGGCGGCACGCCGAAGGCCTCGTGATCCTCTCCGGCGCCGCCCCCTCCCGCCAGTGGCGCAAGCCCATCCAGCTGATGGACGTGGTGCGGGCCGCCGTCGCCGAGGTCGAGGACTACGAACGCATCGAGGTCCGCCGCCTGCCCCGGATCGGAGTCGGCGGCCCCGCCGTCGCCGACCTCACCCACCTGATCGCCGAACTCCTGGAGAACGCCACCGTCTTCTCACCCCCGCACACCGCGGTCCAGGTACACGGCGAACGCGTCTCCAACGGCTTCACGCTCGAAATCCACGACCGTGGTCTGGGGATGGCCCCCGAGGTCCTCCTCGACGCCAACCTACGGCTCGCCGAGACCCCCGACTTCGAGCTCTCCGACACCGACCGGCTGGGCCTCTTCGTCGTCAGCCGGCTCGCCCAGCGCCAGAACGTCCGGGTCTCCCTGCAGAAGTCGCCGTACGGAGGCACCACCGCGGTCGTGTTCATCCCGGCGGCCCTGCTGACCGACGCCCCCGACACCCACGGCACCGGGTTCCGCCTGGACCGCCGGGCCGAGCGGGCCATCGGCGGCGGCCGGAGCTCCGGGCCGACGGCGGGCGCGCCGGGCACGGCAGCGGGCGGCGAGCGCCGCGTCAACGGCAGGTCCGCGGTCCTGTCACCGGTGCCCACCGGCCTCACCGGGCCGGGCGTCCTGGACGGGCCGGTCGAGCTGGAGGCCCCGGTCGGCGCGCTGGACTTCGCCGGCGACCCGCTGGACCGTTCGCCGGATCCGGCCCTGGACCCGGCTCTCGGACCCGTCCTGGACGGCGTGTCCGACCTGGAGGACACCGAGAGCGAGCGCGGTGGCATCTTCCGCGCCCGGGATCTGCGCCGCGACGGCGACCGCGAGCCCCGCCGCGACAAGCCCGGCGGCCGCCCGCGCCGGACCACCGACCCGGACCAGCACCAGCAGGCCCGCGACCGCGACGACGAGCCCGCGGCGGAGGTCCGCCCGATGCGACCCGCCGCGCCCGTACCGCTGCCCCGCCGCACCCCGCCGACGCTGGTCACCGACCGGGGCCGCCGGGTCGACGCGGCGGACGACGACGCGACCACGCTGCCCGCGAAGGCCACCGGACCGGTCCCGCACACCGCGGACCGGACGCCCGAGGCGGCCGACGGGTCCCGTACCGCCGACGCCCCCTGGACCGTGCGGGCCGCCGCCCACCGAGCACCGGGTGACTCCCGTACGTCGGAGGTCTCCCGCGCATCGGACTCCTCCCGTACGTCCCGTACGCCAGAGGCCTCCCGCACCACGGAGCCGCCCCGCGCCCCGGCGACACCGCGGACCACCGGGCGCGAGGAGGCCGGGGTGCCGGCCGTCCCGCCGGCACCCGACACCATCGGCGGACTGCCCCGACGGGTCCGGCAGGCCAGCCTGGCCCGCCAGCTCCGTGCGGACCCCGCGGAGCGGACGGTGCACCGGCCGCCCGTGGACGCCTTCGACGACGCAGAGCGCGACGCCGACGAGGTGCGCAACCGGATGGCCTCGCTCCAGCGGGGCTGGCAGCGAGGCCGCCGGGAGAACACCGAGAGCGCTGAGACCACCGGGAACGCCGAGAACGCCGGGGCGATCGAGAACACCGCGTCCACCACGACCACCGAATCCGCCGATGACACCGCGATCACCGGCGACCCCGGTGGAACAGCACGAGGAACCACTCCGGGAGGGGACGGTCGATGACCGCACCGAACGCCGCAGCACACAACCCCGCCCGCCACGGCTCGGGCGAACTGAACTGGCTGCTCGACGAACTCGTCCAGCGCGTCGCCAGCATCAGCAAGGCGCTGGTGCTCTCCAGCGACGGACTCGCCACCGGCGCCTCGGCGGACCTGACCCGCGAGGACAGTGAGCATCTCGCCGCCGTCGCCTCCGGGTTCCACAGCCTCGCCAAGGGCGTCGGCCACCACTTCGACGCGGGCCGGGTACGCCAGACCGTCGTCGAGCTGGACGAGGCGTTCCTCTTCGTCACGGCGGCCGGCGACGGCAGCTGTCTCGCCGTCCTCGCCGACGCCGACTCCGACGTGGGCCAGGTCGCGTACGAGATGACCCTGATGGTCAAGCGCGTGGGGGCCCATCTGGCCAACGCCCCGCGGACGACCGGTACGCCCGCCGGAGGGTGAGCGTGGCGGGCATGAGCGCTGACTCCCCCCGGGGCGCCCCCGGGGCCCCGGGCGGGACCGTCGACCCCCAGGCCTCCCGGTGGTACGACGCGGACGCGGGACCGGTGGTCCGCCCGTACGCGATGACCCGGGGGCGGACCAGCAGCGCCTCCCGTCACCGCCTCGACCTGATCGCGCTCGTCGTGCCGGAACCGGCCGCGGACGACCCCGGCCGGGACCAGACGCTCGCCCCGGAACACGTGGCCATCGTCGAACTCTGCAGCGACAGACCCCAGTCGATCGCCGAGATCGCGGCCGAACTCGACCTCCCCGTGGGGGTGGTACGAGTCCTGGTCGGCGATCTCGTCGAGGACGAGCTGGTGCACGTCACCCGTCCCGTTCCGCCGGCCGAGCTGCCGGACGTGAACATTCTCCGCGAGGTAATCAATGGCCTTCGGGCGCTCTAGCCGCGTCAAGCAGCGGCCCGTCGAGCCCGTCACCCTGAAGATCCTGGTGGCGGGAGGGTTCGGCGTCGGCAAGACGACCGCGGTCGGCGCGGTCAGTGAGATCAGACCGCTGCGCACCGAGGAACGCCTCAGCGAGGCGGGCCGCCCGGTGGACGATCTGGCAGGGGTCGAGTCCAAGACCACCACCACGGTCGCGATGGACTTCGGCCGGATCACGCTGCGGGAGGACCTCGTCCTCTACCTGTTCGGCACCCCGGGCCAGGACCGCTTCTGGTTCCTCTGGGACGAATTGGCCCAGGGCTCCCTGGGTGCGGTCGTCCTCGCCGACACCCGGCGTCTGGAGGACTGCTTCGCCGCGGTCGACTACTTCGAGCGCAGGCGGATCCCGTTCACGGTCGCGGTCAACACCTTCGAGGGCGCCGAGCGGTTCCCCACCCAGACCGTGCGGGCCGCCCTCGACCTCGACCCCGAGGTCCCGCTGCTCGTCTGCGACGCCCGGGACCGGTCCTCCGTGCGCGATGTCCTGGTCGCGGTCGTGGAGCACGCGCTGGAGCGCGCTGCACGGGCCCGCGAACCCGTCGCCACCTGAGCCGGGCGAGTCCGGTCCGGTCTGCGGTACGCGTACGGCTCGTACCCCCGCCGACAGGGGTACGAGCCGCACGTCGCCCGGCGCGCCGGGTCCTGAGTGTTCTGCCGCGGTGACGGCCAGTCAAGTGAAGGACAGAGAAAAACTGTTGAGACGGGCCGCTCGGCGATCAGCGGATTCTCCGGGATCAGTGGAGTCTCCGGGTTCAGCGGACCGCTATCACCGCCGAGCCGTGCCCGAACAGCCCCTGGTTCGCGGTGATGCCGACCCGGGCACCCGCCACCTGCCGCTGACCGGCCCGCCCCCGCAACTGCTGGGTCAGCTCGCATACCTGCGCGACGGCCTGAGCGGGGACCGCCTCGCCGAACGAGGCCAGACCGCCGCTCGCGTTCACCGGAACCCGGCCGCCCGGCGCGGTCGCCCCGGAGCGCAGGAGCTTCGCCCTCTCGCCCGGACCGCACAGCCCGATGTCCTCGTACCACTCCAACTCCAGCGCGGTGGAGAGGTCGTAGACCTCGGCCAGCGAGAGATCCGCCGGCCCGATGCCGGCCTCCTCGTACGCGGTCCGCGCGATCGAGGCCCGGAAGCTCTCGGGTGAGGGATCCACCGCCACCGCCGAGTCCGTGCCGATGTCCGGCAGATCCAGGACGGTCCTCGGGAAGGTCGGCGTCACCGTGGAGACGGCCCGGATCCGCACCGGATCACGCACCCCGCGCCGCCGCGCGAGCTTCAGCTGCCCAGCACCAGCGCGGCGGCTCCGTCGGACGTGGCGCAGATGTCCAGCAGCCGCAGTGGATCGGCGACCATCGCGGAAGGCGGCGACTTCCTCGGCCGTCACCGGAGTGCGGTAGCGGGCGTACTCGTTGAACGCTCCGACCGCCGCGTTCTTCACCTTGACCAGCGCGAAGTCCTCCTGAGTGTCCCCGTACAGCGCCATGCGGCGGCGGGCGTAGAGCCCGAAGTACGCCGGGTTCGTCGCCCCGAGCACCCGGAAGCGCAGCCAGTCCGGATCGTCCGGCCGCTCCCCGCCCGCCGGGGCGAAGAACCCCTTGGGCGCCGCGTCGGCCCCCACCACCAGCACCTCGTCCGCCAGGCCCGCCAGGATCTGCGCCCGCGCCGTGTCGATGGCCTGCGCCCCGGAAGCGCACGCGGCGTACACGGACGCCACCCGCGCCCCCTCCCACCCGAGCGCCCGGGCGAACGTCGCGCCCGCCACGTACCCCGGATAGCCCCGCGTACCGTCTGCGCGCCGACCACCGACCGGATCTCGGGCCAGCCGATGCCCGCGTCCGCGAGGGCGGCCCGCGCGGCGATCCGGCCGTACGCGACGAAGCCTAGAAACCGCCTGCCCCACGGGTGCGTTCCGGCCCCGAGGACGGCCACGTCAAGGTCGGCCACGCCCGCCCCGGGGGCGGCCTGCCCCAGCACGACCATGCGTTCGGCGGCCAGCTCGACGGCGACCAGCGTGTACGGGGTCCAGGGGACGTCGGGGTCGCTGACGTACGGAGGGGGCGGCCCGTAGCGCCCGTCGGTGCAGGACCACACCGTGCCCCGCTTCGACAGCGGCGCCTCCTCCAACTCCTCGCCGGAACAAGCCGGGCTGCGGCACTGGCCGTCCGCCCGGGGGAAGTGGACCGTCCGGCAGGCCGAGCACCGGGTGCCCAGCAGCCGGAAGTCCTCCTCCGCGGCGTCCTCGGTGAACCGACCGGCCACCACGGGTGTACGCGTGCGGGACGAAGCCCCTCCCGGCACTGGACCTGACGGATCGTCATCAGTGTGCGACGGGCATCGGTGACCGGCGAGAGGTCCGGCCGGGGAGGTCTCAGCCGGACCCGTCCTCCCCGTGTTCGGCCAGCCACTTCGCCGCGGTCTCCGCCAGCTCCGCGTCCCGGCCCGCGAGCATCGTCCGGATCATCTGCGCGTCCCCGCGCAGCGACCACAGAGGATGTCCGAAGGTGGCCGGGTTGTTCTTCTCGATGAGGAAGTGCGCGGGCCACGCTGCGCCGTACCCGATCACCGGCAGGGCCGCCAGGTACCGTTTCCGGCCCCGCGCGAGCCCGTATGCGGAGATCGCGAGCCCGGTCAGCGTGCCGGTCAGATGGACCCAGCGGGTGGCGGCCCGGGAGTGCATCGCCACGTAGTACGGCCAGAACTCCTCGTACGTTTCGAACGTCTGCTGTGACATACGGGCACCGTAGTCGCCCGATCGGCAACCGAACACGCCCCGTTCGCGTCCGAAAGGAAGAACGGTCGGCCGGAGCCCACGGGGGTGGTCCCGGTCGTCCGTTCTCTTCGGAGCCTGCCTACCGGCTCAGCGCCTGCCCACCGGCCTGCGATCCACCGGGAAGTCGAAGTAGGTGTCCGGGAACGGCTCCGGCTTGTAGGTGAAGTGCCACCACTCCTCCGGCAGGTTCACGAACCCCACCTCGGTCAACGTCCTCTTGAGGAACTGCCGGTTGGAGCGCTGCGCGCCCGTGATCCGGGGGTCGTCGGTGTGTGAGAGGGTGTCGAAGCAGTCGTAACCCGTGCCCATGTCCACCGAGTTGTCGGGGAACCGCTCGTCCTTCGGCGCGAAGCAGGGCGTCAGCCGTTCGCCCGGACGGTACGGCCTGGTCGGCAGGGCGGGAAGCCGGACCAGGGTCAGGTCCACCGTGCTGCCCCGGCTGTGCCCGGACTTCTCCGCGATGTAACCGTCCTCGAACAGGCGGTCCTTGTCGACCAGCGGATAGAACTCCCCCTTCATCGTCTGGTCGTCGAGATCCTTCGCCCACCGTACGAAGTGGTCCACCGCCCGCTGCGGCCGGTAGCAGTCGTACACCTTCAGCGAATAGCCCTGACGCAACAGCCGCTTCTGCGCCAGGTGCAGGGCGCGTGCGGCCGGCCGGGTCAGGATGCAGACCGGCTGCCGGTACCCGTCCACCCGCTCACCCATGAAGGTGTGCGCAGTGGTGTAACGCATCTCCTGGATGATCGTCGGATCCACCGAACGCAGCGTCACGAACCCCTCGGGCGCTCGGGGTTCCGGACGCGCCTGTGCCGCGGGGGAGAGCGCGGGGCGGCGAGGAGGGCGGCGGCCGTGACGGCCAGGGCACGCAGAGCGGTACGCATTCCTGTCATGGGCACACCGTCTATCAGCTGGGCGGCCCGCACGGAAGAACCCGTCCGATACAGTCCGCCCGTGTCCGAACCCGGCAACCGCCCTTACCCGACCGCCCCGCAGCAGCCACCCCGGTACGTACGGGACTCCCACTGCGGCACCTGTGGAGCCCCGTACACCGCCCTCCCGTCCGCCGACGCCTGGCCCCGCACCTGCACACACTGCGGAACCACCGCCTACCGCAACCCGCTCCCCGTCGCCGTGGCCCTGCTCCCGGTCGACGGCCCGAGCGCCACCGGACTCGTCGTCATCACCCGCACCATCGAGCCGCAGAAGGGCGGCGCGGCCCTGCCCGGCGGATTCATCGACCACGCCGAGGACTGGCGTACCGCGGTGGCCCGCGAACTCCGCGAGGAGACCGGCATCGAGGCCGCCGCCCGGGACGTCCGGCTCGCCGACGTCCTCAGCGACACGGCCGGCCACCTCCTGGTCTTCGGCCTCCTCCCGGCCCGCCCCCTCGCGAGCCTGCCCCCGTCGACCCCGACCGACGAGACATCCGGCTACGGGATCCTCTACCGCCCCCGGCCCCTGGCGTTCCCGCTGCACACGGAAGCCGCCGAAGCCTGGTTCGCGGGCCGGTACGGCTGAGCGTGCCGGGCCGGGACCGACTCCGGCGCCCGGCCCGACGCGTACAGACGCCCGCCCCAGGCCCCGGGGACCGTCTACCGGGCGTCAGCCACCCCTCTCACCCGCACCCGACCGCCGACCTCACGCTCCCCGCCGTCCCGCTCCACCACCACACGGCCCCCCTCCCACCGCGTCACGTACCGCTCGATCTCCGCCTCCGCCCATCCGTCGCCGGGATCCCGCACCACCAGGCCCCCGCCCGTACGCCCCGGCGCGGGCGCCCACACCTCCAGCTCCGGGTCGCCGTCCGCACCCCGCACCGGAATCACCGCCCCCGCCCGTGCCAGCACCGGCACCCCCGACAGCGGGGCGTCGACCAGCACCTGGCCCGGACCTTCGTACGCCCGCCCGGTCACCGTGTCGTACCACCGCCCCCTCGGCAGCCGCACCGCCCGCCGCCGCACCCCCGGCTCCAGCACGGGAGCCACCAGCAGCGCGTCGCCCAGCAGGAACGCGTCCTCGCACTCCCGCAGCGTCCGGTCGCCCGGCGCACCCCACCACACCGGCCGCACATAGGGAGCACCCGTCAGCCGGGCCACATGCGACAGCGACACGAAGTACGGGTGCAGCCGCTCCCGCTCCACCAGCGCCGCCCGCGCGTGCTCCAGCACCTCGGGCCCGAACTCCCACGGCTCCCGCCGCCCCGCGTCGATCGCCGAGTGCGTCCGGAACAACGGCAGGTACGCCCCCAGCTGGAACCACCGCAGATACAGCTCGGGCGACGGGAACCCGTCGAACCCGCCCACATCCGGACCCGAGTAGGGCACCCCGCACAGACCGAGCCCCAGCACCAGCGACAACGACGCACGCAGCCCCTGCCACCCCGTCGACACATCACCGGACCAGGTGCCCCCGTACCTCTGCATCCCGGCCCAGCCCGACCGCGAGAAGAGGAAGGGCCGCTCGTCGGGCCGCAGCCGGAGCAGCCCCTCGTACCCGGCCCGCGCCATCGCCAGCGCGTACACGTTGTGCGCCTCGCGATGGTCGCCCCCTGCGCCCTCCAGGACGTGCCGGGCCGAACGCGGCAACGACGGATCCCCGAACGCCGCGAAGGACACCGGCTCGTTCATGTCGTGCCAGACCCCCGAGAAGCCCTGCGCAAGCCGCTCCTCGTACAGAGATCCCCACCAATCCCGCACAACCGGATCAGTGAAGTCCGGATAGACGCAGGCCCCCGGCCACACCTCCCCGACCACCACCCGCCCCCGCGCGTCCCGGACGAACGCCCCACGCTCCCCGGTCTCCCGCCCCCCGTCGAACACCGCGTCGCCCGGCTCCGCCTTCACCGCCGGATCCACGATCGACACCAGCCGCACCCCGTCCCCACGGAGCTCCTTCGCCAGCGCGGGCAGATCGGGGAACCGCTCCCGGTCCACCGTGAACACCCGGTGCCCGTCGTAGTGGTCGATGTCCAGATGCAGCACCGACAACGGCAGCCCCCGCTCCCGGTACCCGTCGACGACCCGCCGCACCCCCTCCTCGCCGCCCAGCCCCCACCGGGCGTGCTGCGGCCCCAGCGCCCAGGACGGGGCAGCGCCGGAGCACCCGTCAGCGCCGTCCACCCCTGGAGCACTCGCGCCGGCGTCCCCACCACCACCCAGCAGCGCAGCGGCCCGCCCTCCATCCGCACCTCGCAGGCGCCCGGCCGGTCATGCCCCGAACCGGCGCCCTCCTCGCCCTCCCGCAGCACCACCCGGCCCGCCCAGGAGTTGTCGTGGAACGCCAGATGCGTCCCCGCGTCCGACACCACCACCTGCACCGGCATCGTCAGATACAGCGGATCGTCCCCGGGCCCGAAACGCCCGCCGGGATCGGTGTTCCACAGCCGGTACACCCCGTCCCGCAACCGGGGCCCGCCCGCACGCCCGCCCAGCCCGAAGAACCGCGCGTCCGCCGGCACCTCCGAGCGCTGCACCCACCGCACCGGGCCCCCGCCCTCCGGCTCCCACCACCGCGGCGGCAGCTCACGCCGCAACAGCACGCCGCCCGGTGTCCGCAGCTCCACCGCCCCGGTCCGCGACACCTCCACCGTCAGCCGCTCCGCGACCACCTGCCAGCCGCCGTCCTTGCCCGGCTCCAGCACCGCCCGCTCGTCCGGCGCGGGAGCCTCGCCCGCCACCGCGTACGAGGGCAGCGGCTCCGCCCCGTCCCACGCCCAGAACACCGCACCGCCCACCGACACACGGATGCGCAGCTCCGAACGGGCGAACCGCACCACACCGCCGCCGGGCCCCGGCTCCGCCCCCGCCGCCGCACCGGGCACGCGGGCCCGCTCCGCCCCGCGCGCCGGCAGCGCCGCCGTATCCGCGGCCCGGCGCCGCCACGCCGAACGCACCGTGCGCAGCCCCGCACCGAACCGACCAACCTCACCCGACGCACCAGGTCACGACCGTCCATGGCGCACACCCTGCCACCCCGCCCGACCCGCAGAACCTTCCGTTCAACTCCCGTTCACCCAGGTCGGCCGCCGCCCCCCGGCACCCCGGAGGGCGGGGCCACCCTGGTGCCGAAGACGATCACATGGCATCGTCCTCGTCAGCCGCTCACGCGCACACCCCAGCCCGTGCGCGCCGACGCCCACCCCGCGTACCCGTACAGCCAGGGAGCAGCCCTCATGACCGCAGCCACGCCCGACGCCCCGCTCTGGCAGCCCGGCCCCGACCGCATCGAGGCCGCGGCCGTCACCCGCTTCCAGAACTGGGCAGCGACCCGGTACGGCGCCCCGGCCGACGGCGGGTACGCCGCCCTGCACCGCTGGTCCGTCGACGAGCTCGACACCTTCTGGCAGGCCGTCGCCGAGTGGTTCGACATCCGCTTCTCCTCGCCGTACGAGTGCGTCCTCGGCGACCGCGCCATGCCCGGCGCCACCTGGTTCCCCGGCGCCACCCTCAACTACGCCGAACACGCCCTGCGCACCGCCGAGGACCCGGCCCGCGCCGACCTCCCCGCCCTGCTGTACGTCGACGAGACCCACGCCCAGGTCCCCATCAGCTGGGCCGAACTCCGCCGCCAGGTCGGCGCGCTCGCCGCCGAACTCCGCGCCCTGGGCGTCACCCCCGGCGACCGCGTCAGCGGCTACCTCCCCAACATCCCGCAGGCCGTCGTCGCCTTCCTCGCGACCGCGGCCGTCGGCGGCGTCTGGACCTCCTGCGCCCCCGACTTCGGCGCCCGCAGCGTCCTCGACCGCTTCCAGCAGATCGAACCCGTCGTCCTGTTCACCGTCGACGGCTACCGCTACGGCGGCAAGGAACACGACCGCACCGAGACCGTCGCCGAGCTGCGCCGCGAACTGCCCACCCTGCGCGCCGTCGTCCACATCCCGCTGCTCGGCACCGACGCCCCCGAAGGCGCCCTCGCCTGGGCCGCCCTCACCTCCGCCGACACCGAGCCGGTCTTCGAACAGGTCCCCTTCGACCACCCGCTCTGGGTCCTCTACTCCTCCGGCACCACCGGCCTGCCCAAGGCCATCGTCCAGTCCCAGGGCGGCATCCTGCTCGAACACTTCAAGCAGCTCGGCCTCCACTGCGACCTCGGCCCCGAGGACCGCTTCTTCTGGTACACCTCCACCGGCTGGATGATGTGGAACTTCCTCGTCTCCGGCCTCCTCACCGGCACCACCGTCGTCCTGTACGACGGCAGCCCCGGCTATCCGGACGTCAGCGCCCAGTGGCGGGTCGCCGAACAGACCGGCGCCACCCTCTACGGCACCTCCGCCGCGTACGTCATGGCCTGCCGCAAGGCAGACATCCACCCCGGCCGCGACTTCGACCTCTCCCGGATCCAGTGCGTCGCCACCACCGGCTCCCCGCTCCCGCCCGACGGCTTCCGCTGGCTCCACGACGAGGTCGCCGACGACCTCTGGATCGCCTCCGTCAGCGGCGGCACCGACGTCTGCTCCTGCTTCGCCGGAGCCGTCCCCACCCTCCCCGTGCACATCGGCGAACTCCAGGCCCCCTGCCTCGGCACCGACCTCCAGTCCTGGGACCCGTCGGGCAAGCCGCTGATCAACGAGGTCGGCGAACTGGTCGTCACCAACCCGCTGCCCTCCATGCCGATCCGCTTCTGGAACGACCCCGACGGCAGCCGCTACCACGACAGCTACTTCGACATGTACCCCGGCGTCTGGCGGCACGGCGACTGGATCACCATCACCGACCACGGCTCGGTGATCATCCACGGCCGCTCCGACTCCACCCTGAACCGCCAGGGCGTCCGCATGGGCTCCGCCGACATCTACGAAGCCGTCGAACGGCTCCCCGAGATCCGCGAATCCCTCGTCATCGGCCTCGAAGAACCCGACGGCGGCTACTGGATGCCGCTCTTCGTCCACCTCACCGAAGGCGCCACCCTCGACGACGACCTGCGCGCCGCGATCAAGCAGACCATCCGCGACAACCTCTCCCCGCGCCACGTCCCGGACGAGGTCATCGAGGTACCCGCCATCCCGCACACCCTCACCGGCAAGCGCATCGAGGTTCCGGTCAAGCGCCTCCTTCAGGGAACCGAGCTGGCCAAGGCGGTCAACCCCGGCTCCGTCGACAACCTCGACCTCCTCCACTTCTACGCCGACCTGGCGGCGAGGCGCCGCGCGTAACGCCACTGTCAGTCCCCCTGATTACGCTGAGTGAGCAATGATTCACCGCGCACAGGGGGACACATGGCGCAGACCGACGACACCAAGCGCAGCACGAAGCACAACACCCAGCACAACGCGACGCACCGCAAGAAGCGCGGCAGGAGGCACGGGACCCCGCACACCACCACCCTGCGACGCACGCTGCGCCGCGAAGCACCCAGCACCGTCGGCCTCCTCGTCGACGCCCAGGACTTCGCGGCCATGCGGCGCTACGGCACCTTCCCCTTCGACGACCACACCGTCTACCTCCAACAGGTCGAGGCCCTGCTCAAAGCGCTCGCGGCCCAGGGCGTGCACACCACCGTCGCCCTCTTCGACCCGGAGGACTACGAGGAGTTCTGCGCCGAGTCGGGCCTCGACGCCGACACGGGGACGAGCCGCAGCCGCTTCACCGCGGAGATCGCCGCCGCCGGAGCCACGGTCGCCTACACCGGCCAGGGCATCGACGACCTCATCCCCGTCCTCGTCTCCCGCGCGGTCCGCCAGGCCACCTGGGAGTACGCCACCCTCCTCCTCGCCGACCTCGGCACCTGCGCCGACTGCGGCCAGGACATCGGACGCGCGGCCTTCGACCGCGCCTCGCACCTCCTGATGCGGCTGCTGGAGACGGCCGGACCGGGCACCCACCACCTGGTGTGCAGCGTCCCGACGGACAACGACCAGCTCCTGGCCGTGCTCCACACCCACCGCGACACCGCAGGACCGGCCCGCCTCGACAGCGCGGAGGGCGCCGAGTTCGCCACCGTCCTCGCGGTGGCCGTAGCCCTGGAATCACGCGGGGAGTGGTCCTGCGCACCAGCGCCCCGGACAGCCCGGACCGCGTCCACGGCTGGCGCCTGGCCCACGGCGGCCTCGCCCCGCTCACCGCGGGCGAGGTCTTCAACGCCTACTGCACGGACGCGGACACCGGAGAGCCCGTCTCCCCGGAGTCCGGCGTCGAGTACTGCGCGGGATTCGACATCGGAGCGGAGCCCCCGGAAACCCACCGCTGACCACGACAACGAACCAGGGCAAAAGAGAGAGGGGCCTCCCGCCAGCGGCGGAAGGCCCCTCCCCGAGAACCGCTGCTGCTACGCGCCCACTCGCCTACTCACCCGAGAGCACGGCCTGCGCAGCGCTGCGCGCCTCGTCGGCCGAGTCGGCGGACCGAGCGGCGTTCGCCGCCCGCTCGCACTGCGCCAGCGTGTACTTGGCCAGTGTGGCCCGCACATAAGGAATGGACGCCGCACCCATGGAGAGCGAGGTGACACCCAGACCCGTCAGCACACAGGCCAACAGCGGGTCGGCCGCGGCCTCACCGCACACACCGCAGCTCTTGCCCTCGGCACGAGCGGCCTCGGCGGACAGCGCCACGAGATCCAGCAGCGCCGGCTGCCACGGATCCTGGAGCCGCGACACCGCGCCCACCTGACGGTCGGCCGCGAAGGTGTACTGCGCCAGGTCGTTGGTGCCCAGCGACAGGAACTCCACCTCCTGGAGGATCGACCGCGCCCGAAGAGCGGCCGACGGAATCTCCACCATCGCGCCGAACTTCGCGCGCAGCCCCGCCTCGCGGCACGCGTCCGCGAACGCCTTGGCGTCGATGCGGTCGGCCACCATGGGGGCCATGACCTCCAGGTACACCGGCAAACCCTCGGCGGCCTTCGCCAGCGCGGTCAGCTGGGTACGCAGCACCTCGGGGTGGTCCAGCAGGCTTCGCAGCCCGCGGACGCCGAGCGCCGGGTTCGGCTCGTCGGCCGGGGTCAGGAAGTCCAGCGGCTTGTCCGCGCCGGCGTCCAGCACCCGCACGACGACACGCCCCTCGGGGAACGCCTCCAGCACGGCGCGGTAGGCCGCGACCTGCTTCTCCTCGGAAGGAGCCTGCTTGCTGTCGTCCAGGAACAGGAACTCGGTACGGAACAGCCCGACACCCTCGGCTCCCGCCTCGACCGCCGCGGGCACGTCGGCCGGACCGCCGACATTGGCGAGCAGCGGCACCTTGTGCCCGTCGGAGGTGGCACCGGGACCGGTCGAGGCGGACAGCGCGGCCTTACGCGCCGCGGCGGCGGCCTCCATCTCGGCCCGCTTCTCCGCACTCGGGTCGACGAAGATCTCACCCGTGCTGCCGTCCACCGCGACGACCGTGCCCTCGGCCAGCTCGCCGGCGCCGGGCAGCGCCACCACGGCCGGAACACCGAGCGCCCGCGCCAGGATCGCGCTGTGGCTGGTCGGCCCGCCCTCCTCGGTGACGAAGCCGAGCACCAGCGTCGGGTCGAGGAGCGCGGTGTCGGCCGGCGCAAGGTCCCGCGCGATCAGCACGTACGGCTGGTCGCTGTCCGGCACGCCGGGCATCGGTACACCGAGCAGCCGCGCCACGATCCGGTTCCGTACGTCGTCGAGGTCCGCGACCCGCCCCGCCAGGTACTCCCCGGCGTTGGCGAGCAACGCCCGGTACGCGGCGAACGCGTCGTACACGGCACGCTCGGCGGTGCTGCCGACGGCGATACGCCGGTCGACATCGGACATCAGCTCGGGGTCCTGCGCCATCATGGCCTGCGCCTCGAGCACGTGCTGTGCCTCGCCACCGGCCAGATTGCCGCGCGCGACCAGATCGGCCGCCACGGCCTCCACCGCCTGCCGGGCACGCCCCTGTTCGCGCTCGGCCTCCTCGGCGGGAATCGATTTGGCGGGCGGCTCCAGCACCGCCGTACCCATGTGCCGAACCTCGCCGATGGCCACACCGTGGCTCACGCCGACGCCTCGCAGCGTTGTCTCCATTTCACCCGTCTCCGGTTGTGCGGCGACCGAGTCGCCGCGGTGGTTGTGCAACTGGCTGGTGGCCGCGCCCGAGCGCTACTGCCAGCCGAACAGCGTGTCGCCGATCTTCACGTCCCCGTCCTCACGGACATCGGAGAGCGACTCGGCGGTGGCCTCCAGGGCCACGATCGGGCAGATGGGTGACTTGCCGGCGGCCTCGACGGCGACCGGGTCCCAGCGGACGATGCCCTGGCCCGGGTCACGGTGTCCCCCTTGTTCACGAGAAGCTCGAAGCCCTCGCCGTTGAGCTGGACGGTGTCGATACCGAGGTGCGTCAGAACCCCGTGCCCGTCCGCGTCGACGACGACGAACGCGTGGGGGTGGAGGGAGACGACGATGCCGTCGACCGGGGACACGGCCTCGGAGGGCTCACGCACGGGGTCGATGGCGGTACCGGGACCGACCATCGCGCCGGAGAAGACCGGGTCGGGAACCTCGGTGAGTCCGATGGCGCGTCCAGCAAGAGGGGACGTCACGTTGGTCATGGGGAGCCTCCCAGGGGGTGGAGATTCAGGTGTCGCCGCCGCGACTGATGGGGGACGGCGTACTGCTCAGCAGCGTAAGTCATATGAAGTCCCGGTTCCGCCCGAGACCTACCGCTTGGCGGACCTAGGGGTGCACCAGAAACGATTTGCCTCGGTCCCCGGCGACCTGTACTGTCGTACTCCTGCCTGACCCCAACGCGACTTTGAGTCGGGGTCGGCGGCGACTTTCCAGCCAAGATCCTAACCATGAACCACCCTTCGGCATGCCCGCAGACCGTGGTCAAGGAGACGGAAAAGGCCTGATAGAGTCGGACCCGCCGAAAGGGGAAACGCGAAAGCGAAGAACCTGGAAAGCGAAACTGCATGGCCCGCTTCGACCGGGAATCGGACACGAAAGAGTCTGATAGAGTCGGAAACGCAAGACAGCAGGACAAAGAAGTAAATGAAGGGAAGCGCCCGGAGGGCCCCGGTGATACGGGACCGAAGGAAGCGTCCGTTCCTTGAGAACTCAACAGCGTGCCAAAAGTCAACGCCAGATATGTTGATACCCGGCCTGCTTCGGCAGGTTGGTGGTTCCTTTGAAAGTCCTACGGTCGCCATGTGCGGCGGTAGGCAATACACAGCGAGGACGCTGTGAACAACGGGTCTTATTCCGACCGGTTGTTCCGCTCTCGTGTGTGTGCACCCGATTACGGGTAAACATTCACGGAGAGTTTGATCCTGGCTCAGGACGAACGCTGGCGGCGTGCTTAACACATGCAAGTCGAACGATGAAGCCGCTTCGGTGGTGGATTAGTGGCGAACGGGTGAGTAACACGTGGGCAATCTGCCCTTCACTCTGGGACAAGCCCTGGAAACGGGGTCTAATACCGGATAACACTCTGTCCCGCATGGGACGGGGTTGAAAGCTCCGGCGGTGAAGGATGAGCCCGCGGCCTATCAGCTTGTTGGTGGGGTAATGGCCTACCAAGGCGACGACGGGTAGCCGGCCTGAGAGGGCGACCGGCCACACTGGGACTGAGACACGGCCCAGACTCCTACGGGAGGCAGCAGTGGGGAATATTGCACAATGGGCGAAAGCCTGATGCAGCGACGCCGCGTGAGGGATGACGGCCTTCGGGTTGTAAACCTCTTTCAGCAGGGAAGAAGCGAAAGTGACGGTACCTGCAGAAGAAGCGCCGGCTAACTACGTGCCAGCAGCCGCGGTAATACGTAGGGCGCAAGCGTTGTCCGGAATTATTGGGCGTAAAGAGCTCGTAGGCGGCTTGTCACGTCGGATGTGAAAGCCCGGGGCTTAACCCCGGGTCTGCATTCGATACGGGCTAGCTAGAGTGTGGTAGGGGAGATCGGAATTCCTGGTGTAGCGGTGAAATGCGCAGATATCAGGAGGAACACCGGTGGCGAAGGCGGATCTCTGGGCCATTACTGACGCTGAGGAGCGAAAGCGTGGGGAGCGAACAGGATTAGATACCCTGGTAGTCCACGCCGTAAACGTTGGGAACTAGGTGTTGGCGACATTCCACGTCGTCGGTGCCGCAGCTAACGCATTAAGTTCCCCGCCTGGGGAGTACGGCCGCAAGGCTAAAACTCAAAGGAATTGACGGGGGCCCGCACAAGCAGCGGAGCATGTGGCTTAATTCGACGCAACGCGAAGAACCTTACCAAGGCTTGACATATACCGGAAAGCATCAGAGATGGTGCCCCCTTGTGGTCGGTATACAGGTGGTGCATGGCTGTCGTCAGCTCGTGTCGTGAGATGTTGGGTTAAGTCCCGCAACGAGCGCAACCCTTGTTCTGTGTTGCCAGCATGCCCTTCGGGGTGATGGGGACTCACAGGAGACTGCCGGGGTCAACTCGGAGGAAGGTGGGGACGACGTCAAGTCATCATGCCCCTTATGTCTTGGGCTGCACACGTGCTACAATGGCCGGTACAATGAGCTGCGATGCCGCGAGGCGGAGCGAATCTCAAAAAGCCGGTCTCAGTTCGGATTGGGGTCTGCAACTCGACCCCATGAAGTCGGAGTTGCTAGTAATCGCAGATCAGCATTGCTGCGGTGAATACGTTCCCGGGCCTTGTACACACCGCCCGTCACGTCACGAAAGTCGGTAACACCCGAAGCCGGTGGCCCAACCCCTTGTGGGAGGGAGCTGTCGAAGGTGGGACTGGCGATTGGGACGAAGTCGTAACAAGGTAGCCGTACCGGAAGGTGCGGCTGGATCACCTCCTTTCTAAGGAGCATCTAGACCCTTTCGGGGGTCCAGAGCCACTACGTCGGCAAATGTTCGACGGTGGTCAGCTCATGGGTGGAACGTTGACTATTCGGCACGATGATCTGGTTGTCACTAGTACTGCTTCGGCGTGGAACGTGGTGATCAGGGCATCGGGCCGGGCACGTTGTTGGGTGTCTGAGGGTGCGGCCGTAAGGTTGTTCCTTCTGATCCGGTCCCAGTGAACTCACCTTTGCGGGTGGGGTGATGGGTGGCTGGTCGTTGTTTGAGAACTGCACAGTGGACGCGAGCATCTGTGGCCAAGTTTTTAAGGGCGCACGGTGGATGCCTTGGCACCAGGAACCGATGAAGGACGTGGGAGGCCACGATAGTCCCCGGGGAGCTGTCAACCAAGCTTTGATCCGGGGGTTTCCGAATGGGGAAACCCGGCAGTCGTCATGGGCTGTCACCCGCTGCTGAACACATAGGCAGTGTGGAGGGAACGAGGGGAAGTGAAACATCTCAGTACCCTCAGGAAGAGAAAACAACCGTGATTCCGGGAGTAGTGGCGAGCGAAACTGGATGAGGCCAAACCGTATGCGTGTGATACCCGGCAGGGGTTGCGCATGCGGGGTTGTGGGATCTCTCTTTCATAGTCTGCCGGCTGTGAGACGAGTCAGAAACCGTTGATGTAGGCGAAGGACATGCGAAAGGTCCGGCGTAGAGGGTAAGACCCCCGTAGCTGAAACATCAGCGGCTTGTTTGAGAGACACCCAAGTAGCACGGGGCCCGAGAAATCCCGTGTGAATCTGGCGGGACCACCCGCTAAGCCTAAATATTCCCTGGTGACCGATAGCGGATAGTACCGTGAGGGAATGGTGAAAAGTACCGCGGGAGCGGAGTGAAATAGTACCTGAAACCGTGTGCCTACAAGCCGTGGGAGCGTCGCGCATCGAGCTTGCTCGGTGCGTCGTGACTGCGTGCCTTTTGAAGAATGAGCCTGCGAGTTAGCGGTGTGTAGCGAGGTTAACCCGTGTGGGGAAGCCGTAGCGAAAGCGAGTCCGAACAGGGCGTTTGAGTTGCACGCTCTAGACCCGAAGCGGAGTGATCTAGCCATGGGCAGGTTGAAGCGGAGGTAAGACTTCGTGGAGGACCGAACCCACCAGGGTTGAAAACCTGGGGGATGACCTGTGGTTAGGGGTGAAAGGCCAATCAAACTCCGTGATAGCTGGTTCTCCCCGAAATGCATTTAGGTGCAGCGTCGTGTGTTTCTTGCCGGAGGTAGAGCACTGGATAGGCGATGGGCCCTACCGGGTTACTGACCTTAGCCAAACTCCGAATGCCGGTAAGTGAGAGCGCGGCAGTGAGACTGTGGGGGATAAGCTCCATGGTCGAGAGGGAAACAGCCCAGAGCATCGACTAAGGCCCCTAAGCGTACGCTAAGTGGGAAAGGATGTGGAGTCGCAGAGACAACCAGGAGGTTGGCTTAGAAGCAGCCACCCTTGAAAGAGTGCGTAATAGCTCACTGGTCAAGTGATTCCGCGCCGACAATGTAGCGGGGCTCAAGCGTACCGCCGAAGTCGTGTCATTCATACACATAGGGCCAACGCCTGTATGGATGGGTAGGGGAGCGTCGTGTGCCGGGTGAAGCAGCCGCGGAAGCGAGTTGTGGACGGTTCACGAGTGAGAATGCAGGCATGAGTAGCGATACACACGTGAGAAACGTGTGCGCCGATTGACTAAGGGTTCCTGGGTCAAGCTGATCTGCCCAGGGTAAGTCGGGACCTAAGGCGAGGCCGACAGGCGTAGTCGATGGACAACCGGTTGATATTCCGGTACCCGCTTTGAAACGCCCAGTACTGAATCAGGCGATGCTAAGTCCGTGAAGCCGGCCCGATCTCTTCGGAGTTGAGGGTAGTGGTGGAGCCGATGAACCAGACTTGTAGTAGGTAAGCGATGGGGTGACGCAGGAAGGTAGTCCAGCCCGGGCGGTGGTTGTCCCGGGGTAAGGGTGTAGGACGCACGGTAGGCAAATCCGTCGTGCATAAGTCTGAGACCTGATGCCGAGCCGATTGTGGTGAAGTGGATGATCCTATGCTGTCGAGAAAAGCCTCTAGCGAGTTTCATGGCGGCCCGTACCCTAAACCGACTCAGGTGGTCAGGTAGAGAATACCGAGGCGTTCGGGTGAACTATGGTTAAGGAACTCGGCAAAATGCCCCCGTAACTTCGGGAGAAGGGGGGCCATCACTGGTGATCCGATTTACTCGGTGAGCTGGGGGTGGCCGCAGAGACCAGCGAGAAGCGACTGTTTACTAAAAACACAGGTCCGTGCGAAGCCGTAAGGCGATGTATACGGACTGACGCCTGCCCGGTGCTGGAACGTTAAGGGGACCGGTTAGCTGCTCTTCGGGGTGGCGAAGCTGAGAACTTAAGCGCCAGTAAACGGCGGTGGTAACTATAACCATCCTAAGGTAGCGAAATTCCTTGTCGGGTAAGTTCCGACCTGCACGAATGGCGTAACGACTTCTCGACTGTCTCAACCATAGGCCCGGTGAAATTGCACTACGAGTAAAGATGCTCGTTTCGCGCAGCAGGACGGAAAGACCCCGGGACCTTTACTATAGTTTGATATTGGTGTTCGGTTCGGCTTGTGTAGGATAGGTGGGAGACTGTGAAGCGGCCACGCCAGTGGTTGTGGAGTCGTCGTTGAAATACCACTCTGGTCGTGCTGGATGTCTAACCTGGGTCCGTGATCCGGATCAGGGACAGTGTCTGATGGGTAGTTTAACTGGGGCGGTTGCCTCCTAAAGAGTAACGGAGGCGCCCAAAGGTTCCCTCAGCCTGGTTGGTAATCAGGTGTTGAGTGTAAGTGCACAAGGGAGCTTGACTGTGAGACCGACGGGTCGAGCAGGGACGAAAGTCGGGACTAGTGATCCGGCAGTGGCTTGTGGAAGCGCTGTCGCTCAACGGATAAAAGGTACCCCGGGGATAACAGGCTGATCTTCCCCAAGAGTCCATATCGACGGGATGGTTTGGCACCTCGATGTCGGCTCGTCGCATCCTGGGGCTGGAGTCGGTCCCAAGGGTTGGGCTGTTCGCCCATTAAAGCGGTACGCGAGCTGGGTTTAGAACGTCGTGAGACAGTTCGGTCCCTATCCGCTGTGCGCGTAGGAATATTGAGAAGGGCTGTCCCTAGTACGAGAGGACCGGGACGGACGAACCTCTGGTGTGCCAGTTGTCCTGCCAAGGGCATGGCTGGTTGGCTACGTTCGGAAAGGATAACCGCTGAAAGCATCTAAGCGGGAAGCCTGCTTCGAGATGAGTATTCCCACCCTCTTGAGGGGTTAAGGCTCCCAGTAGACGACTGGGTTGATAGGCCAGATGTGGAAGCCCGGTAACGGGTGGAGCTGACTGGTACTAATAGGCCGAGGGCTTGTCCTCAGTTGCTCGCGTCCACTGTGTTAGTTCTGAAATAACGAACAGCTGTGTTGTTGCCCGGTGTTCATAGTTTCATAGTGTTTCGGTGGTCATTGCGTTAGGGAAACGCCCGGTTACATTCCGAACCCGGAAGCTAAGCCTTTCAGCGCCGATGGTACTGCAGGGGGGACCCTGTGGGAGAGTAGGACGCCGCCGAACAATCTTTCCGGGAAAGCCCCGCACCTTCTGGTGCGGGGCTTTTCTGCGTTCCGGACCTTTACCTGAGGTCCACCCTCCACCCCCCTGCGCCCGAGGGCGGAAGCTGAGGGTAAGGTCAGGGGGCATCATTGGCACGTTCTTCACAGGAGGCTCCCGGGTGGAGGTCCAGGAGACCCGGGTCCAGACGGACCGGGTCCTCACCATCCCCAACATCCTCAGCATGGCGCGCCTTGTCGGGGTACCGCTCTTCCTGTGGCTGATTCTTCGTCCCGTCTTCGGTGGGCCCAACAGCGACAACTGGGCGCTGCTGGTACTGATGCTCAGCGGCGTCAGCGACTACCTCGACGGGAAGCTCGCCCGCAAGTGGAACCAGATCAGCAGCCTGGGTCGGCTCCTGGACCCCGCGGCCGACCGGCTCTACATCCTTTCCACCCTGGTTGGCCTCACCTGGCGGGAGATTCTGCCGCTCTGGGTCACCGCGCTGCTTCTGGCCCGGGAACTGATGCTTCTCGTGATGGTGGCCATCCTGCGCCGTCACGGCTATCCGCCGCCGCAGGTCAACTTCCTCGGGAAAGCTGCAACCTTCAACCTGATGTACGCGTTCCCCTTGTTGCTGCTCAGCGACGGGAGTGGTTGGCTGGCCACACTGGCCGCCGTTTTCGGATGGGCGTTCGCAGGATGGGGTACAACGCTCTACTGGTGGGCAGGAATCCTCTATGTGGTTCAGGTCCGCCGGCTCGTGAAGGCGGACGCAGTAGCCGATTGAGCTCGTTGATGGGGCGCCGCGCAATGTGGCCGGTCCGCCCCAGATGGTGTGAATGATGCCCCGACGGGCGAAGTCGGCTGACCGTCGTCTCTTCTAGGAGGACGTTTCCGACATGAAGGCCGTCGTGATGGCTGGTGGCGAAGGCACACGTCTTCGCCCCATGACCTCGAGCATGCCCAAACCGCTCCTGCCCGTGGCCAACAGGCCGATCATGGAGCACGTCCTGAGGCTGCTCAAGCGGCATGGGCTCAGCGAAACCGTAGTGACCGTCCAGTTCCTCGCCTCCCTCGTCAAGAACTACTTCGGGGACGGCGAGGAGCTCGGAATGGAGCTCACCTATGCCAACGAGGAGAAGCCACTCGGCACCGCAGGCAGTGTGAAGAACGCCGAGGAGGCGTTGAAGGACGACACGTTCCTCGTCATTTCCGGTGACGCGCTCACCGACTTCGACCTCACCGACCTCATCGCCTTCCACAAGGAAAAGGGCGGGCTCGTCACGGTCTGCCTCACCCGGGTTCCCAATCCGCTGGAATTCGGCATCACCATCGTGGACGAGAACGGCCAGGTCGAACGGTTCCTGGAGAAGCCGACCTGGGGGCAGGTCTTCTCGGACACCGTGAACACGGGCATCTACGTCATGGAGCCCGAGGTCTTCGACTACGTCCAGGCCGACACCTCGGTCGACTGGTCCGGAGATGTCTTCCCTCAGCTGATGAAGGAGGGCAAGCCCATCTACGGCTATATCGCCGAGGGCTACTGGGAGGACGTCGGCACCCACGAGAGCTATGTGAAGGCCCAGGCGGACGTCCTGGAGCGCAAGGTCGACGTGGAGATCGACGGCTTCGAGATCTCGCCCGGCGTGTGGGTCGCCGAAGGGGCCGAGGTCCACCCCGACGCCGTGCTGCGCGGACCGCTGTACATCGGCGACTATGCCAAGGTCGAGGCCGACGTCGAGATCCGCGAGCACACGGTGGTGGGGTCGAACGTCGTCGTCAAGACCGGGGCCTTTCTCCACAAGGCCGTGGTGCACGACAACGTCTACATCGGACAGCACAGCAATCTGCGGGGCTGCGTGGTCGGCAAGAACACCGACATCATGCGTGCGGCCCGCATTGAGGACGGCGCCGTCATCGGTGACGAATGCCTGGTCGGCGAGGAGTCGATCATCCAGGGCAACGTCCGTGTGTACCCGTTCAAGACCATCGAGGCCGGCGCGTTCGTCAACACCTCGGTCATCTGGGAGTCCCGGGGACAGGCACACCTCTTCGGAGCACGCGGGGTCTCCGGAATCCTGAACGTCGAGATCACCCCCGAACTGGCCGTACGCCTGGCCGGCGCCTACGCCACGACCCTCAAGAAGGGCTCGACGGTCACGACCGCCCGCGATCACTCCCGAGGCGCCCGCGCCCTCAAGCGGGCCGTCATCTCGGCCCTCCAGGCCAGCGCCATCGACGTACGCGACCTGGAGAACGTACCGCTGCCGGTCGCCCGCCAGCAGACCGCCCGGGGCAGCGCCGGCGGCATCATGATCCGAACGTCGCCCGGTGTTCCCGACTCCGTGGACATCATGTTCATCGACGAGCGGGGCGCGGACCTCTCGCAGGCACAGCAGCGCAAGCTCGACCGGGTCTACGCACGCCAGGAGTACCGCCGTGCCTTCCCCGGCGAGATCGGGGACCTGCACTTCCCGTCCAGCGTGTTCGACTCGTACACCGGGTCCCTCCTGCGGAACGTCGACGTCGAGGGCATCGCCGAGTCCGGGCTCAAGGTCGTCGTCGACGCGTCCAACGGCAGCGCCGGGCTCGTTCTGCCCAGCCTCCTCGGACGGCTCGGGGTGGACGCGCTGACGATCAACCCCGGGCTCGACGAGGCGCGGCCCACCGAGTCCACCGACACCCGGCGCGCCGGTCTGGTGCGGCTCGGGGAGATCGTGTCCTCCGCGCGGGCGGCCTTCGGGGTGCGGTTCGACCCGGTGGGCGAGCGGCTCTCTCTCGTCGACGAACTGGGCCGGATCATCGAGGACGACCGGGCCTTGCTGGTCCTCCTCGATCTCGTCGCCGCCGAGCGGCGCAGCGGCCGGGTCGCCCTGCCCGTGACGACCACGCGCGTCGCCGAGCAGGTGGCGGCCTACCACGGCACCCAGGTGGAGTGGACGACCACCTCGCCCGACGACCTGACCCGGGTGGGCCGTGAAGAGGACACCATCTTCGGAGGAGACGGGCGCGGCGGATTCATCGTTCCCGAATTCAGCAGCGTCTTCGACGGGACCGCCGCCTTCGTCCGGCTCATCGGGCTCGTCGCACGCACCCAGCTCACCCTGAGCCAGATCGACGCCCGCATCCCCCGGGCGCACGTCCTGCGCCGCGACCTGGCGACGCCGTGGGCCGTCAAGGGGCTCGTCATGCGCCGGGTCGTCGAAGCGGCCGGAGACCGCAGCGTGGACACCACCGACGGGGTCCGGGTGGTCGAGCCGGACGGCCGGTGGATCATGGTCCTGCCCGACCGGGCGGAAGCCGTCACCCATCTGTGGGCGGAGGGCCCGGACGACGCCTCGGCCCAGGCGCTCCTCGACGAGTGGGCCGCGGTCGTGGACAGCGCGGGAGACTGATCCGGGAACGGTGCGCCGCGACGCCCCGCGCAGGGGGTCGCGGCGCACCGGTGGGGCCATTCGGCGGTAGCTGTGATGACGTGCGACGATGTGCGGCATGTCGCAGCAGTCCCCCGATCGGAGCACCGCCCCGCCGTCCGCACGCCCCGATGCCTCCATGTCGCTGCTGAACAACGTGATGGACCACAGCCTCGACGACGGGTACGCGGAGGCCTCGGCACGGCGCAAGGCCGACGGGAGCGCGGGGCTGCCCCGGACGCTCAAGTCGAAGCTCGGCCTCGCCGCCGGACTGGTGGTGGCCGCCCTCGTGGTCACCCTCGGCGCCGCCGAGGCGCGGATCTCGGCTCCGGTCGTGGCCAAGGAGCGCGAAGAGCTGATCGACCGCATCAACGCCGAGACGGAGGCCGCCGACACCCTGGAGTCGAACGTCGACAAGCTCCGCGCCGATGTGAGCGAACGTCAGCGCAAGGCCCTTGAACAGCACGGCGGGGATCAGGGGCAGCTGGTGGCCCTGCTGGCGGGGGCGACCCCCGTCGAGGGCCCCGGAGTGAAGCTGATCGTCGACGACGCGAAGAACACCGACCAGGGAGGCGGCGGGCCCCGGGAGTCCTCGGGCTTCGCCGACACCGGACGGGTGCGCGACCGCGACATGCAACGCGTCGTCAACGGTCTGTGGGAATCCGGCGCCGAGGCCGTCGCCATCAATGGGCAGAGGTTGACGGCCCTGTCGGCCATCCGGGCCGCCGGCGACGCCATACTGGTCGACAACAGACCGCTCGTACCGCCGTACACGGTGCTCGCGGTGGGGGACGGGAAGAAGCTCGCGACGGCGTTCCAGGACAGTGCCGACGGCCAGTACCTGCAGGCGCTCAAGGAGAGCTTCGACATCCGCACCAGCATCTCCGACCAGGCGAAGGTCCAGCTTCCGGCGGCGCCGAGCCTGATCGTCCGTACAGCAGAGCCGAAGGCCGCCGGCAGTGGTGCGGCAGACACAGGGAAGGGCACATCGTGATCGCCGTACTGGGCCTCGTCGTGGGAGTCGTGGTCGGACTGTTGGTCCGGCCCGAGGTACCGGCGGTGGTCGAGCCCTACCTGCCGATCGCGGTGGTCGCCGCGCTCGACGCCGTGTTCGGCGGCCTGCGGGCCATGCTCGACGGGATCTTCGTCGACAAGGTCTTCGTGGTCTCCTTCCTCTCCAACGTCGTGGTGGCCGCGCTGATCGTCTTCCTCGGCGACAAGCTGGGCGTCGGCGCCCAGCTCTCCACGGGTGTGGTGGTCGTGCTCGGCATCCGGATCTTCTCCAACGCCGCCGCGATCCGCCGGCACGTCTTCCGGGCTTGAGGCCGATGAACAACGACGAGAACTCCCGCAGCGAACAGCCCGAGGGCGGCGCGTCCGCCGTCCCGGACACCTCAGTGCCGCCGCCCCCCGCCACGGAGGTGACCGGCCGGCAGCGCCTCAAGGCGGGCCTGTGGCCGCCGCGGCTGAGCCGCGCCCAACTGATCGTCGCCGTCCTGCTGTTCGGGCTCGGCCTGGGGCTCGCCATCCAGGTGCGGTCCACCAGCGACGACAGCGCGCTGCGTGGCGCCCGGCAGGAGGACCTGGTCCGCATCCTCGACGAGGTCGACGACCGGACCCAGCGGCTGGAGGACGAGAAGCAGCGGCTGGACGACCAACGCACCGAACTGGAGAACAGCTCCGACCAGGCCGAGGAGGCCCGGAAGCAGACGCTGGAGAAGGAACGCCAGCTCGGCATCCTCGCGGGCACCGTCGCGGCACAGGGCCCCGGCATCACGCTGACGATCACCGACCCCGCGCGCGCGGTCGCGCCCGACATGCTGCTCGATGCCCTTCAGGAGCTGAGGGCGGCGGGGGCCGAGGCGATCGAGGTCAACGGAGTGCGGGTGGTGGCCAACACCTACTTCTCCGGGGGAGCCGGGGACGTCCAGGTCGACGGGAAGAAGATCGAAGCGCCGTACGAGTTCACGGTGATCGGCAAGCCGCAGGATCTGGAGCCCGCTCTCAACATCCCCGGCGGTGTGGTCCAGACGCTGGAGAAGGAGCAGGCCACCGTGCTCGTGGAGCGGTCCGACGACATCGTCGTCGACGCCTTGCGACCGGCGCAGCGGCCTGACTACGCTCGGTCGTCCTCCCCGTGATCGGGGCGGGTCCGGGGGCCGGTGGACCGGGTCGGACGGTTGCGGGGGGTCGCCGCACCGGATTGGTGGTGCGTGGTGGAAACTGTCGGGTGGATACGGACGTTGTGAAGATGTCCGGGTCGGCAGGTGTGTTCAATCAGGGTTCGTCCTGCCCCACGGGCGGGTCTATGTCGGTCAAGGGGAATCGCCCGTGAAGTTGTTTGCGAAGTTGTTCGGGAAGAGTGCACGCGAGGACAGCAACAGTGCTGCCCGCCACCGCGCTCCGCGCCACGCTCAGGGCGAGGAGCAGGAGGCGGAGCGTCCGCTCTTCCGCGACGAGGTGTCCGGAGCCCCGGGGGTGACGGCGTGTCGGCTGTTGACCCTGCCGGTGCCGGACGCATAGGTTTCGGCGCACCATCAGCCTCGAGTACGGGTGGAGGGTTCACCCCGGAGGGCTCGTCGATGCCGGTCTGTACGAGGTGCGGTCACCGCAACGCGGAGGCCAGCAAGTTCTGCTCCAACTGCGGCGCGCCGCTGCGGGGCGGCGTTCCCGAGCGTCCCTCGGAGACGACGTCCACGATCTCCATCTCCGGTCTCGAGGCGTACGAGGCGGAGGCGACCGGCCAGACCTCTCTGCCCTCGCTCTCCCCGGAGGCCCAGGCCGCGGTCGACGCCCTGCCCGCGGGCTCGGCGCTGCTCGTCGTGCGGCGCGGTCCGAATTCCGGCAGCCGCTTCCTGCTCGACAGCGATCTGACCACGGCCGGCCGTCACCCGCAGAGCGACATCTTCCTCGACGACGTGACCGTGTCGCGGCGTCATGTGGAGTTCCGCAGGAGTCCGGAAGGTAGCTTCACCGTGGGCGATGTCGGCAGCCTCAACGGCACCTACGTCAACCGTGAGCGCATCGATTCGGTCCCGCTGTCCAACGGCGACGAAGTCCAGATCGGAAAGTACCGCCTGGTCTTCTATGCGAGCCCGCGGGGCGTGTGACCAGCCCCCGGACTCCGTCCGGGGGACCCCCAGGAAGGCCCATGCTGCGAACACCGACAGGCGGTGCCGGACACGGCACCGCCACCGCGGAAGCGCGACCGATGAGCATCGGAACGGTGCTGATCCAGCTGCGCGAGGAGTTTCCCGAAGTCACCATCTCCAAGATCCGGTTCCTGGAGGCCGAGGGGCTCATCGAGCCGCAGCGTACTCCTTCCGGATACCGGAAGTTCGCCCCGCGTGATGTGGAGCGCCTGGCCCAGGTGCTCCGGATGCAGCGGGATCACTATCTGCCGCTGAAGGTCATCCGGGAGCACCTGGACGCGCTGGCCCGGGGGGAGCAGCCCGTTCTGCCCTCGCCCGGTGCGCAGCGGGACCTCTCCGACGGAGTGTGGGAGGCCGGCTCCGGTGGGCCGACCGCCGCCCGGATCGGGCGGGCCGAGCTGCTCGCGGCCGCCGAGGTCGACGAGGAGCGGCTGACCGAGTGGGAGTCCTACGGGCTCATCGTCCCGTCCCCGGACGGCGGCTACGAGGCCGAGATGGTGACGGTCGCCAAGCTGGTGGCGGATCTGGGTCGTTTCGGTCTGGAACCACGTCACCTTCGGGCCATGCGAGCCTCCGCCGACCGGGAGGCGGGCCTGGTGGAGCAGGTGGTCGCGCCCCTGCGCCGGCACCGTAATCCGCAGACCAGGGCCCATGCCGAGGCCACCGCGAACGAGCTCGCCGAGCTGTCCGTACGGCTGCACGCGGCGCTCGTGCAGAGCGCTCTGCGCACCCGTCTGCACTGACCTCGGCGGTGCCCGACTACCCAAACATGGCGAGCACGTCCTAGGGTTGCTGTGTGAACGAGCTCGACGTTGTCGGTGTCCGGGTGGAAATGCCCTCCAACCAGCCGATCGTTCTCCTGCGTGAGGTGGGAGGCGACCGGTACCTCCCCATTTGGATCGGTCCGGGGGAGGCGACCGCGATTGCCTTCGCCCAGCAGGGCATGGCTCCCGCCAGGCCGCTGACCCATGACCTGTTCAAGGATGTGCTCGAGGCCGTGGGCCAGGAGCTCACCGAGGTCCGCATCACGGACCTGCGCGAAGGGGTCTTCTACGCGGAGCTCGTCTTCGCCAGCGGAGTCGAGGTGAGCGCCCGGCCCTCCGACGCCATAGCGCTCGCCCTGCGGACCGGCACGCCGATCTACGGCAGTGACGGCGTGCTGGACGATGCGGGCATCGCGATCCCCGACGAGCAGGAGGACGAGGTGGAGAAGTTCCGCGAATTCCTCGACCAGATCTCTCCGGAGGACTTCGGAACGAACAGTCAGTGACCGTCCCGCAAGGGGGTGCCGTCAGCGCATCCGACAAGCCTTTCCCGGAAACGAGACACGGGAAACCACCCTCAGGGTGATTATCACTCGGCGTGCCGAGTGTGGCGATCGTTGACGCACCCCGAGTGACTGCCTACCTTCGAGTGGGCAGGTCAAGGACGGAGGTCGGCGTGAGAAGCAGCGGCGACGGAGCGGCGGCGGGTGGGCCGTATCCGCAGCACGGCAGTGGAGCCGACCACACCATCAGGCAGCCGGTTCAACCGGCGGCGGTGGCAGCGGGCGGCATGGCAGCGGCGAGCGGTGCCGACGACATCGGCTATCGCGGGCCGACGGCGTGCGCGGCGGCGGGGATCACCTACCGCCAACTGGACTACTGGGCGCGTACGGGACTGGTCGAGCCCAGTGTGCGCCCGGCCTACGGGTCGGGGACCCAGCGTCTCTACAGTTTCCGGGACGTGGTCCTCCTCAAGATCGTCAAGCGGTTCCTGGACACCGGGGTCGCACTTCAGAACATCCGCACCACGGTGCAGCACCTACGGGACCGCGGATTCCAGGACCTCGAACGCATGACGCTGATGAGCGACGGGGCGACGGTCTACGAATGCTCCTCGCCCGACGAGGTCGTCAGCCTGCTCCAGGGCGGGCAGGGCGTCTTCGGGATCGCCGTCGGCGTCGTCTGGCGGGACGTGGACGCGGCGCTGTCGCAGCTGCACGGCGAGCGGGTCGACACCGGCGAGACGCTCATCGGCCACAACCCCACGGACGAGCTGGCTCGGCGGCGTAACCGCGCGGGCTGAGCACCCCGGGCCGAGCGGCCCGACGCGGGCGTACGACGCGACAGGACGACGGACGCGGGACGGTCCGGTGCCTCACGGGGTGCCGGACCGTCCCGTTGTCAGTGCCGTAGGGCAGCATCGACGGTGTGAGACCCGCGCCCACCATCCTCCACCTGGACATGGACGCCTTCTACGCCTCGGCGGAGCAGGCGGCCAAGCCGAGTCTGCGCGGCAAGGCGGTCGTGGTGGGCGGCCTCGGCCCGCGCGGCGTGGTCGCCACCGCCTCGTACGAGGCCCGGCGCCTGGGCGTGCACTCGGCGATGCCCACCGCGCAGGCCCGGCGGCTCGCCCCCAACGCGGCCTACCTGGTGCCCCGCTTCTCGCTGTACCGGACGGTGAGCGACCAGGTGATGGAGCTGCTGGGCCGGCTGTCTCCCCTGGTGGAGCCGCTCAGCCTGGACGAGGCCTTCGTGGACCTGGAGGCCGGCGGGACGGCGGACGACTCGGCTTCGGCCCGTGCCACGGGGGAGGGGCTGCGTGCGGCCATCCGGGCGGTGACGGGCCTCAGCGGATCCGTCGGGCTGGCCGGTTCCAAGATGCTCGCCAAGATCGCCTCCGAGGAGGCCAAGCCCGACGGCCTGCTCGTCATCGAGCCGGGCACCGAGCGCGACCTGCTCGCCCCCATGTCCGTCCGCATCCTGCCCGGGGTCGGCCCGGCCACCGGCGACCACCTCCGACGGGCCGGGATGACCACCGTCCACGATCTGGCCGAGGCGGGTGAGGCGGAGCTCGTACGGCTGGTCGGCAAGGCCCACGGCCACGGGCTCTACCGGATGGCGCTCGGGCTCGACGACCGGCCGGTGGTCGCCGAGCGGGACGCCAAGTCCGTATCGGTGGAGGACACCTTCGACGTGGACCTGCACGACCGGGTGCGGGTGCGTGCCGAGGTCGAGCGGCTGGCCGTGCGGTGCGTGGAGCGATTGCGCGCAGCCGACCGGTCGGGCCGCACGGTGGTGCTGAAGGTGCGCCGTTACGACTTCTCCACGCTGACCCGTTCCGAGACGCTCAGAGGCCCCACGGACGACCCCACCGTGGTCCGCGAGGCGGCGGGGCGGCTGCTGGAGTCCGTCGACACCACGGGCGGCGTACGGCTCCTGGGCGTAGGGGTGACGGGGCTCGCCGACTACACCCAGGAGGACCTGTTCGCCCAGGCCGCCGACGCCCGGGAGCTCGCGCGGCGGGACCGGGAGCACCACGCGCCGGCCGCGGAGGCCGGCGCGGAGGAGCCCGTCCCGGAGCCCGAGGCGGACAGCGCCGAGCAGCTCGCCGCGCGGCGCTGGCCGGCCGGACACGACGTGCACCACGAGGAGCACGGGCACGGCTGGGTGCAGGGGAGCGGCATCGGCCGGGTCACCGTCCGGTTCGAGGAACCGTGGAGCGCTCCCGGCCGGGTCCTCACATTCCGGATCGACGACCCGCTGCTGCGGCCCGCCGATCCCCTGCCGCTCGTCCGCGAGGTGCCCGACTACTCCTCCTGGCCCGCCAGCCTGCCGAAGTCCCGGTCGTCGGGCGCCGGGGCCGCTGAGGGCGGGGAGTCCAGCCCGTAGTGCCGGTAGAGCTGCAGCTCCTGTTCGGGCGAGAGGTGCCGGCCGACGCCGAAGTCCGGCGCCCCCTTGATCAACGCCCGGTCGAAGGGCACGTGCAGCGCGTCCTCGACGAATTCGCTGGGCTCCAGCGGGACGAAGGCGTCCCTGCTGAACAGGCCGGTGCGGACGGCCGCCCACTCGGGCACACCGGTCGCGTCGTCGAGATAGACCTCATCCACCGTTCCGATCTTGGCGCCCTTGCGATCGAACGCCTTGCGGCCGATCAGGCGGCGCGGATCGATATCCGTCTGCACGGTGCCTCCCACTGGTCGCGGACCGCTCACGGCGGTCCCTGTGGCCCACCAGCACCACACAAGTGCACATCCGTGGCCTCGGCCACTCGAGAGCTCCGCCGCGGTGGCCGCTGGTAGGCTGGCAGTGGCTGCTGACCCCGTGCGGGAGAGTCCTCCGGTGGAGAATCCGGAGGCGCCGAAGGAGCAACTCCTCCCCGGAATCTCTCAGGCCCCCGTACCGCACGGACGAGGTCACTCTGGAAAGCAGGGCGGATCCGTGCGGGCGCAGGCCCAAGGGGACCCGACCCTCACCGACGGTGAAAGCCGGCACGCCCCCGGGCGGCCGGTGAAGCTCTCAGGTTGAGATGACAGAGGGGGAGGCCGTTCGGGCACCCGCGCCGTGGTGCCCCTCGCAGGTCGTGACAGACCAGGAGGCCTCCACCATGACCCCCGTCGCACTCCGCTCTCCCAGCTGGAGCAGGGCATTCCGTTCGAGCAGCGCCACATAGGGCCCGATGCCGAGGCCCAGGCGAAGATGCTCGCCCAGGTCGGATACGGCTCCCTCGACGAGCTGACCGCCGCCGCGGTGCCCGACGTGATCAAGAGTGCGGAGGCCCTGAACCTTCCCTCGGCGCGCACCGAGGCGGAGGTGCTGGCCGAGCTGCGCTCACTGGCCGACCGCAACAAGGTGCTCGCCCCGATGATCGGCCTCGGCTACTACGGCACCTTCACGCCGCCCGTCATCCTGCGCAACGTCATGGAGAACCCCGCGTGGTACACGGCCTACACGCCGTACCAGCCGGAGATCTCCCAGGGCCGCCTCGAAGCCCTCCTGAACTTCCAGACGATGGTCGCCGAGCTGACCGGGCTGCCCACCTCCGGCGCCTCCCTGCTCGACGAGGGCACCGCGGCCGCCGAGGCGATGGCCCTCTCCCGGCGCGTCGGCAAGGTCAAGAAGGGCGTCTTCCTGGTCGACGCCGACACCCTGCCCCAGACCGTCGCGGTCATCGAGACCCGCGCCGAGCCCACCGGTGTCGAGGTCGTCGTCGCCGACCTGAGCGAAGGCATCCCCGCCGAGATCGCCGAGCGCGGCGTCTTCGGCGTCCTGCTCCAGTACCCGGGCGCCTCCGGTGCCGTGCGCGCCATCGAGCCCGTCATCGAGCAGGCCCACGAGCTGGGCGCGATCGTCACCGTCGCCGCCGACCTGCTGGCCCTCACGCTGCTCACCTCGCCCGGCGCGCTCGGCGCCGACATCGCGGTCGGCACCACCCAGCGCTTCGGCGTCCCGATGGGCTTCGGCGGCCCGCACGCCGGCTTCATGGCGGTCCGCGAGAAGTTCGCCCGCTCCCTCCCCGGCCGCCTCGTCGGCGTCTCCGTCGACGCCGACGGCAACAAGGCCTACCGCCTGGCCCTCCAGACCCGCGAGCAGCACATCCGCCGCGAGAAGGCCACCAGCAACATCTGTACCGCGCAGGTGCTCCTCGCCGTGATGGCCGGGATGTACGCGGTCTACCACGGCCCCGAAGGGCTGCGGACGATCGCCCGGCGCACCCACCGCTACGCCGCGATCCTCGCCGACGGCCTGCGCACCGCCGGGGCCGACGTCGTGCACGGCGCGTTCTTCGACACCCTGACCGTCCGGGTCCCCGGCAAGGCCGCGGGCATCGTCGCCGACGCCCGCGAGCGCGGGGTCAACCTCCGCCTCGTCGACGCCGACCACGTCTCCATCGCCTGCGACGAGACCACCACCCGCTCCCAGATCTCCGCCGTCTGGGCGGCCTTCGGCGCCGAGGGCGACGTCGAGGCGCTGGACGCCACGGTCGCCGACGCGCTGCCCGAGGCGCTGCTGCGCTCCGACGACATCCTGACCCACCCGGTCTTCCACCAGCACCGCTCCGAGACCGCGATGCTGCGCTACCTGCGCAAGCTCGCCGACCGCGACTACGCGCTGGACCGCGGCATGATCCCGCTCGGCTCCTGCACCATGAAGCTGAACGCGACCGCCGAGATGGAGTCGATCACCTGGCCCGAGTTCGGCGCGCTGCACCCCTTCGCACCGGCCGAGCAGGCGCAGGGCTTCCTCACCCTCATCCGTGAGCTGGAGGAGCGCCTGGCCGAGGTCACCGGCTACGACGCCGTCTCCATCCAGCCCAATGCGGGCTCCCAGGGCGAGTTCGCCGGTCTGCTGGCCGTCCGGGCGTACCACCGGGCCAACGGCGACGATCAGCGCACCGTCTGCCTCATCCCGTCCTCCGCGCACGGCACCAACGCCGCCAGCGCCGTCATGGCGGGCATGAGGGTCGTCGTGGTGAAGACCGCCGACGACGGCGAGGTCGACATCGCGGACCTGCGTGCCAAGATCGAGCAGCACCGCGACGAGCTGGCAGTCCTCATGATCACGTACCCGTCCACGCACGGGGTGTTCGAGGAGCACGTCGCCGACATCTGCGGCGAGGTGCACGACGCGGGCGGCCAGGTGTACGTCGACGGCGCCAACCTCAACGCGCTGGTCGGGCTCGCCAAGCCCGGCAAGTTCGGCGGCGACGTCTCGCACCTGAACCTGCACAAGACCTTCTGCATCCCGCACGGCGGCGGCGGCCCCGGCGTCGGCCCGGTCGGCGTCCGCGCCCACCTCGCCCCGTACCTCCCCAACCACCCCCTCCAGCCCGGCGCCGGCCCGGAGACCGGTGTGGGCCCGATCTCGGCCGCCCCGTGGGGCTCCGCGGGCATTCTGCCGATCTCGTGGGCGTACGTCCGTCTGATGGGCGGCGAGGGCCTCAAGCGGGCCACGCAGGTCGCGGTGCTGGCCGCGAACTACATCGCCAAGCGCCTGGAGCCGCACTTCCCGATCCTGTACAACGGCCCGGCCGGACTGGTCGCGCACGAGTGCATCGTGGACCTGCGCCCGATCTCCAAGGCGACCGGCGTCTCCATCGACGACGTCGCCAAGCGCCTCATCGACTACGGCTTCCACTCGCCGACCATGTCGTTCCCCGTGGCCGGCACGCTGATGATCGAGCCGACCGAGAGCGAGGACCTCGCGGAGCTCGACCGGTTCTGCGACACCATGATCGCGATCCGCGCCGAGATCGAGAAGGTCGCCTCGGGGGAGTGGAGCGCGGACGACAACCCGCTGGCCAACGCCCCGCACACCGCCGCCGCGCTCGGCGGTGACTGGGAGCACGGCTACAGCCGCGAGGAAGCGGTCTTCCCGACCGGGGTGTCCGCCGCCGACAAGTACTGGCCGCCGGTGCGCCGCATCGACGGGGCCTTCGGCGACCGGAACCTGGTCTGCTCCTGCCCGCCGCTGGACGAGTACGACAACTGAACCAGCGTGTCGTAGGGCGTGCGCCGTAAGCGGCGCGCGCCGGACATGCGTCGGGGCCGGTGCGGAGATCTCTCCGGGCCCCCTTTTTCCGTACGGTTCCTTCCGTGCGTCCGCCCTCTCAGGCGGCCTTCACCACGCGGCCGGCTGCCAGCGGCCGGTGCGGGGCGATGATCTGCCCGTCGGGCAGCAGTTCGCCGGTGTCCTCGAAGAGCAGGACGCCGTTGCACAGGAGGCTCCACCCCTGTTCGGGGTGGTGGGCCGTCAGGCGGGCGGCCTCCCGGTCGGGCGAATCAGCGGTGGGGCAGAGTGGCTGGTGCTGGCACATGGATGGGTTCTTTCGCTGCGTCGAGTCGAGTGTCCTGCGGCTGGATGAGTCGTTCATGGCCGCCCCCGTATCAGTCGGTCCGGTCCCAGTGTTGCCCTACGGGGAAGAATCCGCAGGGATTTCGCTGCAGCACCCGTACTCCTCCCATGACGCGTCACCCGCGCGGACGGTTCACCGCAACTGCACAGTCCCTTTGGGTGGTTCGGGGTGGCCGGATGGGGCTAGTCCGAGTGGGCAGCACAGCGCCCCCGCAGTGACCCCTTCCACCGCCCGGCGTGCGGAGGGCGGACGGGGCGCCGCGGGGGCGCTGTGCCGGACGGGCCGACGTCGGTCAGGCCGAGCTGAGGAGCGGCCCCGGGGCCACCCGCAGCGAGATGACGGGCAGCAGATCGGCGACCCGGTGCGGGCGGTGCGCGGCGATGCCCGGCGGGGCCGGCGCCAGGGGCACCAGGACGTCCGCCGGCGCGAGCACCCCGCCGGAGGGATCGGCCTCGGTGTCGCCGTGCAGCCACAGGGTGAGCATGTACAGCTCCGGGATGGACAGCAGCCGCGCCTGGCAGCCGGTGGCCGACGCCTCCGCCTGCCGGACGGCCAGCTCCGTCGAGGCGAGGTAGGGGCCCTCGAAGAAGTGCGAGAACGTCCAGCCGTCGGGGGTGAGCACGGTGTCCGCCGCGGCGACCGCGCGGCCCTCGCTCCGGATCAGGAAGCGCCAGGCCGCCAGGCGGGTCAGCGGCGCGGTCCCGGTGGGGGCGATCCGGTCCAGCACATGTACGGGGAGCGGAAGTTCGGGGCTCAGCGGTCCCTGGACGGACCGGAGAGCGGGGGTGCGGGCTTCGCGGACGGCGGTGGGAGAACCGAGGGCCGCGAGAACGCTGCGCAGGGCGGGCGCGGGAGCCGAGGGAACATGCAGCGGCATAGTGGGTCGCCTCTCACTTCGGAGACACGGTGGAGCTTGGGCGGGTGCAGACGGCGCTGTCGGCGTACGGGCCAGAGGAGGCCGGTGACGGGCGAGTCGTATCAACTCTCTGCCTCGTTGAGCGGAGTTTATATGACGCGTGTTCACACAGTGTTTCCGCTAGCAGTCGGGGATATGCCAAGCAAGGCGTCATCCGGCCTTCGAAACGCGGTATTCCTGAGGATATGAACTGCCGCGGTCGACTCCGACCTGGCACCCTTCCGGTGGCACGGACGGCCGAAACTCGTCGGTGTTTTCACCACGCATGATCCAGCCGAAAATGCCTCGTGCCGCATGCCGTGGGAATGTGCCCCAGGTCTCCTGCAACCAGACTATCGGGTATCGGAGGCCCATGGGGGCGTTACGGATCACTCCCGCTGGGCATTATCGATCGTGATGCGAGCGGCCTGGGCCGCGGGCCGCCCACTGGAGGAGGGACCCCTCGATGGGGGAGAAGGTCGTGGCGGGAGCCGTTGACCTGTCCGATCGACAGGCGTACCGGACGAAGCTCAACCGGTGCCTGGAGGGTCTGGGGAGGCTTCTGGAAGAGCGGAGGTTCGACCGTCCGCGGAACCTGATGGGGCTGGAGATAGAGCTGAATCTCGCGGGTTCCGACGGGATGCCCCGGATGATGAATCAGCAGGTGCTCCGGCGCATCGCGAGCCGAGATTTCCAGACCGAACTGGGGATGTTCAATCTCGAAGTGAATATCGTCCCGCACCGCCTCGGCGGCCGGGTATTCGATCAGCTCTCGGAGGAGTTGCGGACAGGCCTCGCCTATGCGCACCGGAAGGCGGGTGAGGTCGACGCGGGGATCGTGATGATCGGAATCCTGCCCACCCTGGGGGAGCACGACGTGGTGTCCGCGAATCTCTCGGACGTGGACCGCTACACCCTGCTCAACGACCAAATGGCGGCCGCCCGGGGGGAGGATTTCGCCCTGGATATCGAAGGCGTCGAGCGCTTGGTCTGCACCTCGCCATCGATCGCCCCGGAATCGGCCTGCACCTCGGTCCAGCTGCATCTCCAGGTGACGCCGGCCCGGTTCGCCGACGTCTGGAACGCCGCGCAGGCGATCACCGGCGTCCAGATCGCGCTGGGCGCCAACGCCCCGTTCCTGTTCGGCAAGGAACTGTGGCGCGAGTCCCGGCCGCCCCTGTTCCAGCAGGCCACCGACGTACGGCCGCCGGAGCTGGTGAACCAGGGCGTACGCCCCAGGACCTGGTTCGGGGAGCGCTGGATCGGCTCCGCGCACGAGCTGTTCGAGGAGAACCTGCGGTACTTCCCGCCGCTCCTGCCGATCTGCGACGACGAGGACCCTCTGGAGGTGCTGGACGAGGGCGGGGTGCCCGCGCTGGGCGAGCTGGTGCTGCACAACGGCACCGTCTACCGGTGGAACCGTCCGGTGTACGGGATCGCCGACGGCGTTCCCCATCTGCGGGTGGAGAACCGTGTCCTGCCCGCCGGTCCGACGGTCACCGACGTGATCGCCAACGCCGCGTTCTACTACGGGCTCGTACGGGCGCTCGCCGAGGAGCCCCGGCCGGTGTGGAGCCGACTGCCGTTCGAGGCCGCCGAGGAGAACTTCACCGAGGCCTGCCGGCGCGGCATCGAGGCCGAGCTGCTGTGGCCCAGGTCGGGCCGCTCCGGCGGACTGGCCAGGGTCCCCGCCGTACAGCTGGTGCTGGAGGAACTGCTGCCGCTGGCCGCCGCCGGCCTGGACGCCTGGCACATCGGGCCCACGGACCGGGACCGCTACCTCGGCGTGATCGAGGAGCGGTGCAAGCGGCGCGTCAACGGGGCCTCCTGGCAGGTCGCCACGTACGACCGGGCCCGGGATGCCGGGCTCGGACGGGAGGCGGCACTCGCGGCCATGACGCGGCGCTACGCCGAGCTGATGCACGCGGGGGAGCCGGTGCACACCTGGCCGGTGGGGTTCCCGGCACCCTGAGAGCGGTCGTAGGCGGGGGAGCGACGGGACCGGCCGGTGGTCCCGTCGCCCCGCTGCGGTCGGCCGGGTCCGCGCTCCGGTGGGGCAGGGGCGGACCCGCGGCTCCGGTGCGGTGCGGCCGGTCCGGACCCTCATTCCCGGGCGGCGCGGCCGTTCTGTCCCGCCGCCATGATGGCCTGGAGGATCACCGCCTGGATCTCCGCCGGGTCGCTCACCTCGTAGCCGTCGCCGCCGGTGACCCGGGCGATCTCGGCGACCTCGTCGCGGTCCGCGTCGGGGCCCACCGCGATCGCGATGACCGGGACCGGGCGCTCCGGGTCGACGAGCTTCTTCAGCTCCGCGATGAGCCCGCTCCGCGAGATGCCGTTCGTGTCCTGGTTGGAGCCGTCGGTGAGGATCACCAGGGCGTTGAACTTCCCCTTCACATACGTCGCCCGGGCCTCCTTGTACGAGGCCAGCGTCGTGTCGTACAGCCCGGTGGCACCGCCGGGCACCGGCTGGAGCCCCGCGAACGCGGCTGTGAGCTTCTCCCGGTGGGTCCCGCCGCCCGCCGCCCGGTCGCCGAGCCGCTTCGTCTCCATGAGCCGCCGGTAGTCCTTCCGGCCGTCCAGCGTGGTGGCGAACTCCCACAGCCCGATCTCGTCGTCGGGCGTGAACTGGTCCAGCGCCTGGATCAGTGACTCCTTGGTGACGTCCATCCGGGACTGGCTCCGCCCCGGCACGAGCGTCGCCATGGAGCCCGACGCGTCGACCACCGTGGTCAGCCGGGCGCTCTGCACGGTGATCGTCCACATCCCGAGCGTCTCCTGGAGCGCCTCGGCCGAGGGCGCCTCGGCGGCCGGCTCCGCGTACGGCTGGGGTTTCCTGCCACCGGCCGCCGCGACGAGGGAGTCCTTCGCGCTGCCGTCACCGGCCCGGAACCCGTGCTCGGCGAACGTGGCCCGAGCCTCCCTGTCGCCCAGCAGGTTCATGAAGCGCAGGGCCGCGCGGGACTCCGCCGTGCTCAGCCGCGCCTCGTTAACCAGCGTGTACGGGTAGTCCAGCAGCGGAGTGCCGTCCTCCGGGTAGAAGAGGTCCAGCTTGCCGGTGCCGGTCGCCTCCGCGTTGTGGGCGAAGGCCGCCTGCTCGGAGATCAGGACCGCCTGGTTGCGCTTCGGGTGGCCCTCCTCGGCCCCGGACGTGCTCCGGGCCAGGGTCTCCAGCACCTGTGCGTCGCCGTCCGACATCCGCTCGGCCAGCACCTTCGCGGTCTGGGCGACCCGGGTGTCGCTGTCCCCGCCCTGCCGCGCGGACGAGGCGCCGATGCCGGCGAGCGCCAGCAGTCCGGTGGCACTGCGCGCCGGGTCCGCGGCGCCGAGGCGTACCCGGTCCGAGCCGAGCGCCCCGGCCACCAACTCGGCCCAGGTGTAGGTCTTACGGGGCCAGCCCAGGGCCCGCGAGGCGGACGGCACCATGGCCAGGGCCACGGGGGAGGAGGCCACCGAGTCGGACGGCGAGACGGGGATGCCCTGGCCGAGCCCCTTGGCCCGCTCCAGCCACAGATCGGAGTCGGGCAGCCAGACCTGGAAGTCGGGTTCCGTGTCGCCCGCCGCGAGGACGTCGGCGACCTTGTGCGAGTCCCGGGCCAGCACGTCCACCACGAGGCAGTGGCCGTCCGCCTTCACGTCGCCAGCGCGGGCCTGCTCGGCTATGGAACGTACGGCGGGGGCGATGTCCGGGGACGCGACCACGGACAGGTGCACCGCGGAGTCCTCGCAGGACTCCGAGAACGACAACAGGCCGCCCTTGGCCGCGACAGCCGTTCCCGTCGCCACGGCGAGGACGAGCAGGGTGGCGATGGCGACCGTACGACGCCGTCGCCGGGTGCTCGGGTGGCCCCGGCGTCCCTCCGCCGCGTGGCTGTCGGGCAAGCTATGACGTCCCATGTCGGTGGTACCCCTCCTTGAGGATCAAACAAGGAAAAGGGGGACCCGGCCATCAGCGATGGTGGTCGTCCCCCGGCCTGTCGCGCATGATCTTCGTACCTGTATTCGAGACCCTAGCGGGACGGTCGGTGGGATGAGACGCGATTGCAGAACAAAAGGCAGGTGTGCAGGTGGAGGCCGGGCGCGTGGCTGATTCTTATCCCCAAGAGACCGTGTCACGAAGGGTCCTGCGGTCCGAGGTCGTGCTGGTCCTGGCGCTCTCCCTGGGCGCCAGCGCACTCTCGGCCCTCATCAGTTTCGTCGGATCCCTGACGAAACCGGGAGGATTGAAGGACCAGGCGGCGACGCTCAACGGCTCGTACGCTCCGGGCCGCCCATGGCTTGATCTGGCATGGCAAATGTTCGGGATCGCAACGGCACTGGTGCCGGTCGCGCTGGTCGCGCATCTGCTGATCCGGGAGGGGGCGGGCCTGCGGGCCATCGGGTTCGACCGGGCCAGGCCCTGGTCCGACCTCGGGCGGGGAACCCTCGTCGCGGCCGGCATCGGCAGCGCGGGCCTCGCCTTCTACCTCGTGGCCCGCGCCACCGGGTTCAACCTGACGGTCGTCCCCGAGTCCCTGCCCGACGTCTGGTGGAAGTTCCCCGTACTGATCCTCTCGGCGATCCAGAACTCCGTGGTGGAGGAGGTCATCGTCGTCGGGTATCTGCTGCGCAGGCTCGGGCAGTTGGGCTGGACGCCGATGGCCGCCCTGGTGGCCAGCTCCGTACTGCGCGGGTCCTACCACCTGTACCAGGGGATCGGCGGCTTCGTCGGCAACGTGGTGATGGGCGTCGTCTTCGTACTGCTCTACCGGCGCTGGGGCCGGGTGGGCCCGCTGGTCGTCGCGCACGCGCTCCTGGACATCGGGGCGTTCGTCGGGTACGCGCTGCTCGCGGGCCGGGTGGACTGGCTGCCGACGCCGTAGGTGCTGCTGCGGCGTTCAGCGGGTTGCGGGGTTCAGAAGGCGGTGAGCAGTTCGCCGTCGATCACCGTGACCGCGGAGCCGGTCAGCAGGGTGCGCTCGCCGCGCAGCGCGGTGCGGACCAGCCCCGAGCGGGCCGACGCCTGGAGCCCGGTGAGGTCGTCGCGGCCGAGGCGGGCCGACCAGAAGGGGGCCAGCGCGGTGTGGGCGCTGCCGGTGACCGGGTCCTCGTCGATGCCGACGCCGGGGAAGAAGCCGCGCGAGACGTAGTCGTAGCCACGGGCGGGGTCCTCGGCCGCGGCGGTGGCGATGACGCCGCGCCGGGAGTGGGCCGCCAGGGCGGTGAAATCCGGGGCGAGTGCCCGTACGGTCGCCTCGTCGCGGAGCTCGACGAGCAGGTCACCGATGTGCTCGCCGGTGTCGTGCACCGATACGGGGTCGGCCCCGAGGGCGTCGGCGAGTCCGTACGGCACCGGCTCCTCGGACAGCGGGGAGGTCGGGAAGTCCAGGGTGAGGGAGCCGTCCGGGTGGGCGGTCGCGCGGAGGATCCCGCAGCGCGCGGTGAAGCGCACCGGGCCGGTGGCCAGGCCCGCGGTGTGCAGGACGTGGGCGGTGGCCAGCGTCGCGTGCCCGCACATGTCGACCTCGGCGACCGGGGTGAACCAGCGCAGCGCCCAGTCGGCCGCGCCGCCCGGCGGCAGCGGGTGGGCGAAGGCCGTCTCGGAGAGGTTGACCTCGGCGGCGATCTCCTGAAGGCGTTCGGCGGCCGGGAACGAGCCGCCCTCCAGCAGGAGCACACCGGCGGGGTTGCCGGAGAAGGGGCGGTCGGTGAACGCGTCGACGATGCGAATCCTCATGTGCCGACCGTAGGACGGCGGCGCGGAGGGCGGCCAAGGCCAATTCGCGGTGTCTGGCCCCTGCCCCGCCGAACGGGCCGGGTCGCACGGGCCAGCCGGGCCCGGGGGTCGGCCGTCCGGGGGTGCCGACGGCGGTGGGGGCCGCGCGCGGACCTGTGGCACACGTCCTGGCGGAAGCCGGTCGGCGGGCCGGTCGCAGGAGACGAAGGCGTCGCGCCCGCCGGTCCGGCCCTGCCGCGTCGGACCGGCGGACGCGGCCGCGTCAGGCGACGGCGGTGCCCTCCAGCTCGACCATCAGCCCGGGGACCGCCAGCCGCGTCACCCCGAGCATCGTGCTGGCCGGTGCCACCCCGGCCGCGCCCAGCCGTCCCGCCAGCGTGCCGTAGTGCTGGAGGAGCAGATCGACGTCGGTCGTGAAGACGTTGAGCCGCACGACGTTCGCGAGAGACATACCGGCCTCGCTCAGGACGGCCTCCAGATTGTCGACGCTCAGCGCCAACTGGGCCGCCATGTCGCCGTCGTGCCGGGGCTTGCCGTCGTCGCCCGTCGCGGTCTGCCCCGCGATGTACAGGGTCCGGGACTGCCCGGAGACGAGTTCGCCCTGGTTGAAGCCCAGGTCGACGGACCAGGTCACCGGGTTGACGGCCGTTCGTTCCGCTGCCACTTCAGCTCCGTTCGATCGAGAGGGTGCGTCCGTACGTACGTGCGTACGTCGTGAAGGGAGCCTTCCCATCAATGACGACACCCTTGGTCAGGTATTTCGCTAGGGTTCCGGCATGCGCGCCGACCGACTGGTCTCGCTGGTCCTGCTGTTGCGGCAGCGCGGCCGGCTGACCGCCGACACCCTGGCTCGCGAGCTGGAAGTGTCCACCCGCACGGTGCTGCGTGATATCGAGGCGCTGTCCTCGGCCGGCGTCCCGGTCTACGCCGAACGCGGCCGGCACGGCGGGTTCGCGCTGCTGCCCGGCTTCCGGACCGAGCTCACCGGGCTGAACCACGACGAGGCCCTTGCCCTGCTGGCCGCCGGATCGGGGCGAGGAGAGCAGGTGTTCGGGCTCGGGTCGGCGCTCGCCTCGGCCATGCGGAAGGTGGTCGACGCCCTGCCCGAGAGCCATCAGACCGCCGCGGGCGACGCTGCCCAGCGGTTCCTCGTCGACCCGGAGACCGATCTGCTCTCCCGTCGCACGGTCACCGACGAGGTTCCCGACGCCATCATGATGGCGGTCCGCCGCTCCGTGCTCGCCGGGCGCAAGCTGCGTATCCACTACGCCGCCACGGGCCGGGCGCCGCAGTGGCGCACGGTGGACCCGATCGGCCTGGTGACCGTACGGGACCGGGGCTATCTGCTGGCCACGCGATCCGGCGAGGACCGCACCTACCGGCTGGCGCGCGTGCTGGCGGCGGAGGAACTGCCCGAGGCGGCGGAGCGGCCGGACCGCGTCGACCTGGACCGGATCTGGCGGGAACGTTCCGCGCGGTTCCTCTCCGACGACCACATCACCGCGCTCGTTCGGGTGAGCCCGACGCGACGGGAAGAGCTGCTGGGCACCGTGCGGGCCGTCCGCGCGGAGGACCTCGAAGCGGACGGCTGGTCGCGGTTGGAGGTCACCTTCCAGGACGCCCGGCACGCCGAATGGGCGCTGTGGCAGCTCGGTACGGACGCGGAAGCCCTGGCACCCCAGTCCCTGCGCAGCGCCCTGCGCGACCGTGCGGCCATGATCGTGGCCCGCTACGGGGACGCGCCCTGAGGGAAGCGGCGCTCACCGCCGCCTCCTTCAGGGCCGGTCCGCCCGGTCACAGGCCGGGGATCCCGTTTCGCCGCAGGTGCAGTTCGGAGCGGACGAGTTCGAGGAGACGGCCGGTCCAGTTGCGGCCGCGGCCGGCGTTGTCGCCCCAGAAGGCCGACTCCACGTCGTCGTAGATCAGGGTGGCGTCGCCCGTCGCCAGCAGGATCTCGGCCAGCTCGGGATGCTGGTCGTACTTGGCGCGAAGCAGGCCGGTCATGACGGCGGCGCGGCTGTGCTCCCAGCCCTCACGGCGGGGTGCCGCGGCCGCGAGCCTGCGTGCCGCGGCAGCGGTGTCCGCCGCGGTGATCTCGCTGCTGACCTCCGGCTGTGCGACCGACAGGGCCCAGTAGGCGTGGGCGACGGAGGGGTGGAGGACTTCCCCGACGGTGATGGGGGCGGGGTAGTCGTTGCGCAGTCCGCGGTGGCCGGGGTCGGTCACCGGCTTGTTCGGATACGACTCGTAGAGCTGGATCGCGGGGGCGTGCGGGACCGCCGGACCGTCCGCCGGGACGCGTTCGCCGTGCTTCCGCCTCCAGTGGGCGCGCTCCTCGAAGTACGCGAGGGCCCTGTCGTAGCTCTCCTGCGAGACCGGAGGGTCGCCGGGCAGATAGGTCCGGCCCCCGGGCCCGGCCACGAGAACCCGCAGCGGCCAGTCCTTGCTGTCCATGTCGCCCAGCGCGTAGCGGCGCCGCGAGGCCGGGACGGCGAGGAAAGCGGCCTCCGCCGCGGCCCGGTTCTCCTCGGTCCGGTCCGCGAGGAAGACGTCGACGGCGGCGAGACAGCGGCCGGTCGAGTCGGGCCGCTCGTTCAACTGGTCAATGGTGTCGCGGACTTCGGCGATGACCAGTTCCGGGGTGAGCCGACTCCGCGGCTCGCCGAACTTCCAGGTCGCCAGATGGTGCGCGGATGCCTCGGCGCCCTCCGGGAGGGTGGTGGCCACCCAGCCGGTCCGCAGCTTCTCCTCGAACTCCTCGAGCGTGACCAGGCCCCAGCAGTCGATGAGTCCGTCGGCGTAGATGAAGAGGTCGGTGAGGAAGTACGTGCCGTTGCGGATGAAGGCGTGCCGCCAGGTTCCGGGTATGCGGACGCCGTCCGCGATGCGATGGGTGATCCGTCTGCCGATCATCCGGCGATTGTGCCGCAGAGGCCGCCGGGGCGGATCTTGATTCTTCGACGCCGAAGCTTGCCCACCGGTTACCGACCGTCATGTGCGGTGCGGTACGGCTCCGTCCCGCCGCAGGTAGAGGTCGCGCAGCAGGGAGATCTCGGCGCCGTGATGGATCAGCTCCCTGTTGACGTGCAGGACCCTGTTCTCCAGGGGAAACCGCTCGGGTCCCACCGCGGGCGGATGGTCCAGGACGGTGTCCGGGAGCTCGCGGACACCCGTGTTCCACCTTCCGTACATCTCATCGAGCTGTTTCAGCGCCTCGTCGGCGGTCCCCGCGTAGGCGAACGTCCGGGAGTCGACGTCCTGGCCGCCGAAGTACCATCCGACCCGATAGCCCAGGCACGAGACGATGATGTGCGCCAGTCGCCAGGCGATCGTGGTCACCGGCGCGGGCGTCGGCACCAGGTCGGGGGGTGCGGAGTCCATCGTCCATTCCCCCGAACCTGCCGGCGTCGGTGCGGTCGACGTACCACGCGGGCGGACGCTCCAGCAGTCTCGCACCGGCTCCCAGAAGTACTCCTCGTCGGTAAGGCCGTCCAGCCGTGGCCGCAGGTTCTTGTGCCAGTACCAGTCCAACTGCTCCGCGAGCCGCTCGCTTCTTGTCATGGCCGCACGGTACAGGCCTGCTGAGCAGCGTGATCATCGTTGTCCGTGGTCGTCGACGCCCGCCGGCACAGGTAGGGAAAGGGCGGGCGCCTCGATACGTGCCTCGGCGCTGACGTCGGCCATGCGACCACCCCTGGTTCGTCCGGTATCGGAGTCGCGGAACGTAGCGGGGGGTGTGCCAACGTTCCATACTGATGAGCCGTCAGATCTGCTGGGGCTGTCGGTGCCGCCAGATCTCCGCGGCGTCGAAGCGGTCGGAGGCGCGGGGGTGGGGTCCGTCGTCGTGGCAGTGGAAGGCCGTCCAGAAGAGATCGGCGGGCAGGGCGTCGTCGGGTGCGTAGACGCGGTAGACGTACTGCAGCCCGTCCTGGGCGAGCAGGGCCACCATCCAGAACACTCGATCCTCCCCTCGCGTCCCGCCGTGTGCGTTGTGGCGTGAGGGACGCGCGTGCGCGGGGTCCGCGGTTGCCGTGGGGGCGTGCGATGCAAGGCGGCGCGCGCCCCGGATGCCGCATGGTTGCGTCCCCCGGCATGATTTCATCCGCAAGGATGACGGACCGCGCCACCGTCCCCAACCTCGGTGGGATACCCAATGGGTCGTCCCGGCGATGCCTTTCGGCTCCGGGACTGATGGGGTAGAGGGGTGCAAAACCGGACGCCGCGGATACCTGAGCAGCCCGCACCGAACCACCCCGAGATCGATGCCCGCTTCACCGACGAACAGGCAGCGGTGCTGACCGGTGCGCGCAGGCGCGCGCTGCGGGACGGGGACCGTCAGATCGACACCGCCCACCTCCTGCACTCGCTGATCGAGTCGGACCCCGAGGTCCGTGAGGCCTTCGACGGCGGACCCCAGCTGGCCAGGGTGCTCGGCTATCTCGTCCAGCGCAGCATCGGTTACGGGCTCCGCTGGCAGGGCTCCGTCGAGGACTCCGGGGCCGTTCCGGTCGTGCGCGATCCGGCCGCCGACGGCTGGTCGCCCTCGGCGCTGGCCGCGATGGGCGACGCGATGTACCGCGCGGCGTCGCGCGGCGAGGACCGGGCCCGCGGGCTCGACCTGCTCGCCGCGCTGGCCGCCGACGCCGAGTCGCGCGCGGTGGAGGTGCTCGCCCGTGGGGGCGTGGACGCGCGGTGGCTGGCCGACCGTGCGGCGGTGCTCGCGACCAAGGGGTCGCGGCGCGGCTGAGGCGCCGTGGTGCAGGCCCGCGGAGGCGTCGTCTCGACAGGTGTCACGAGGATGACGGTGCTGTCGACTGCTGCCATGATGTGCCGATGCACGCGTCTTCGAGGTTTCAGGGCAGAAGCGCCGGGCTGGGGCTCGCCCTGCTCTCGGCCTTTGCGTTCGGCGGTTCCGGGTGGCGGCCAAGCCGCTGATCGAGGCGGGGCTCGACCCGCTGCACGTGGTCTGGCTGCGCGTCGCGGGCGCCGCCGTCATCATGCTGCCGGTCGCCTGGCATCACCGGAACCTCGTACGGGAACGTCCCGCCCTGCTCGCCGGGTTCGGCCTCTTCGCCGTCGCCGGGGTCCAGGCGTTCTACTTCGCCTCGATCTCCCGTATCCCCGTCGGGGTGGCGCTTCTGGTCGAATATCTCGCACCCGCCCTCGTTCTCGGCTGGGTCCGCTTCGTGCAGCGCAGGCCCGTCACCCGGGCCGCGGCCGTCGGGGTGGTGCTGGCCGTCGGTGGACTCGCGTGTGTCGTCGAGATCTGGGCCGGGCTCGGCTTCGATCTCCTCGGACTGCTGCTCGCCCTCGGCGCCGCCTGTTGCCAGGTGGGGTACTTCGTCCTGTCCGACCACGGCGGGCAGGACGGCCGGTCCGGGGACGGGGCCGAACCCCCGCACCCCGTCGGCGTCATCGCGTACGGACTGATCGTCGGCGCGGCCGTCCTCACGGTCGTCGCCCGCCCCTGGGGCATGGACTGGGCGCTGCTCGGCGGCAGCGCCGGCATGAACGGCGACGAGGTTCCCGCCTGGCTGCTGCTCGGCTGGATCGTGCTGCTCGCCACCGTGCTCGCGTACGTCACCGGGGTCGTGTCGGTCCGGATGCTCTCGCCGCAGGTGGCCGGGGTCGTCGCCTGCCTCGAAGCCGTCATCGCGACCGGGCTGGCCTGGGTGCTCCTCGGCGAGCACCTCTCCGCGCCGCAGCTCATCGGCGGATGCGTCGTGCTGGCCGGTGCCTTCATCGCCCAGTCCGCCGCCCCGAAGCCACCCTCGGGTCCGGTGGCCGCCGGGGCCGGCACCGGGGCGGTGGCCGGGCCGGTCGAGGGCGAGTTGTCCCACGGCCGGGCCCCGCAATAGCATGCCGATCATGCATCTGACTGTGCTGCCGCCGCCTGTCGCCTAGCGCGCGCGGCCACTCCTGACGAAGACCGGGCTCGGGCAGTCCCCGAGCGGTTCGTCGCTGCCCGCGTGCGGAGCCGAGCGACCCGTCACCATGCCTTCGTCTTCTGCCGGAGAAGTCATATGTCCTTTCCTGTCGTATCCGCGCTGCCCGTCGGGCGGAGCCTGCTGTATCTCGTCGTCGCCGGAGTCGCCTGGGGCACCGCCGGCGCGGCCGCGTCCCTGATCTTCCGGGTCAGCGATCTCGGCCCCCTCGCCCTGTCCTTCTGGCGCTGCGCGGGCGGTCTCGTCCTGCTCGCCGGGGCGCTCGCCCTGCGCCCCCGCCGTACGCCCCGGGAGCCCGAACCCCGGCGTCGCCGGATGCTCCGCATCGTCGGCACCGGCATCGGGCTCACCGTGTTCCAGAGCGCGTACTTCGCGGCGGTCGAGGTCACCGGCCTCGCCGTCGGCACCGTCGTGACGCTCGGCGCCGGGCCCGTCCTGATCGCCGTCGGGGCGCGCCTGCTGCTGGGCGAACGCCTCGGCCGGGGCGGTCTGGTCGCCGTGACCGGGGCGCTGACCGGGCTCGTCGTGCTGGTCCTGGGCGGCGAGGGCGGCGATGTGGTCCCGGCCGGGGTGCTGCTCGCGCTGTTGTCCGCCTCCGGGTACGCCGCGATCACCCTGCTCACCCGGTGGCTCGGGCGGGACGGCGGCGGCGGTGACGCGCTGACCACCAGTGCCTGGGCGTTCGGCATCGGAGCGGTGGGCCTGCTGCCCATGGCCCTGGCCGAGGGGCTGGTGCCGTACACCGCCGAGACCGGGCAGGTGCTGTGGCTGATCGTCTACGTGGCGGCGGTCCCCACCGCGCTCGCCTACGCGCTGTACTTCGCCGGGGCGGCCGCCGTCCGGGCGGCCACCGTCTCCGTGATCATGCTCCTGGAGCCGGTGAGCGCGGCCGTCATCGCGGTGACCGTCCTGCGGGAGCGGCTGACGGCGGCCACGGTCCTCGGCACGCTGCTCCTGCTGGCCGCCGTGGCCGGGCTGGCCCTCGCCGAGGCGCGCGGCGCGGCGGTCGCCCGCCGGAAGGAGCCCGTGTCGGTGTGACGGGGCTCTGTCGGCCCCTGCTGACGGGCTCTGCCGGACCCTGATGACGTCGGCGGAGGCCTCGCCCCCTGGGGTGGCGGGCCTCCGCACCCGTCAGAGCGCCGACAGGTAGTCCGGTACGCCGATGGCCGGGTCCAGGTCGTCCGCCGGAACCGGCGGAGCGTAGCCCCGGGTGAGCGGGACGATGCCGGTCCAGTGCGGGAGGGCGCCGTCCTCGGGCTCGTCATTGGGGCCGCCGGTGCGGACCTTCGCGGACACCTCGTTCAGGTCCAGCCGGATGACCGCGGTCGCGGCCAGCTCCTTGCCGTTGGCGGGCCGCGAGTCCTGGGAGCGGCCGGGCACCACCTGGTCCACGATCGCGTCCAGCGCGAACCGCAGCTCTTCGGGGTCGGTCACCGTCACGGCCGTGCCGTGCACCACCACCGAGCGGTAGTTCATCGAGTGGTGGAAGGCGGACCGGGCCAGCACCAGGGCGTCGACATGGGTGACCGTCAGGCAGACCGGAAGCCCCGGATCCGAACTCTTCGCCGCCCGCAGCGGTCGCGAGCCCGTCGAGCCGTGGACGTACAGCCGCTCACCCATCCGGCCGAAAAGGGTCGGCAGGACGACCGGGGCACCGTCGCGCACGAAGCCCAGATGGCAGAGGTAGGCCTCGTCGAGGATCGAGTGGACCAGCTCCCGGTCGTAGGAGGCGCGGTCCTTGGACCGGGTGGGGACCGTGCGTTCGGTGGGCAGGTAGGGGGCGGCGACGCCCTGCCCCGTGCTGTCGGGCGTTGCGGTGTGCTGCATTTGCTGAACTCCATTGCACTAGTGCATAATATCGTTTGTGCTAGGAGAGTATCGGATCAGTGGGCGGCGCGCATCGGAGATCGCCGCCAGCGTCGAGCGCGGGGTCAGCTCGGGAGACCTGCCGCCGGGCCATGTGCTGCCCCCCATGCGGGAGTTGGCAGCGCGCCTGGAGGTCAATCCCAACACCGTCGCGGCCGCCTACCGGACGCTGCGCGAGCGCGGGGTGATCGAGACGGCGGGCCGTCGGGGCAGCCGGGTGCGGGCCGCCCCGGCCAGCACCTCGCGCGGCTCGCTGCGGATCGAGGCGCCGCCGGGCGTCCGGGACCTCGGCGAGGGCAACCCCGATCCGGAGCTGCTGCCGGACCTCGGGCCGGCGTTCGCCGCGGCTGCCGCAGCCGATGCGGAGTGCCACGGTCTGTACGGGCAGCCCCCGGTGGTCCCGGAGTTCGCCGCGTACGCCCGTGCCGCGCTGGACGCCGACGGGGTCCCCGCCGGGCCGGTCGCCGTGACGTCCGGCGCCCTGGACGCGATCGAGCGAGTGCTCGCGGCGCACCTCAGGCCGGGCGACACGGTGGCCGTGGAGGACCCCGGCTGGGGCAGCGTGCTCGACCTCGTACCGGCGCTCGGGCTCCGTGCCGTACCGGTCGGTGTGGACGACTCCGGCCCGCTGGCCGCCGATGTGGAGCGGGCGCTGCGGGCCGGGGCGCGGGCCCTCGTCGTCACGTGCCGGGCGCAGAACCCGACCGGTGCGTCGGTGGACGCCCGGCGTGCCCGGGAGCTGCGCGCGGTCCTCGACCGCCACCCGGACGTGCTGCTGATCGAGGACGACCACGGGCACGCCATCGTCGACCTGCCGCTGCATCCGCTGGCCGGGGCGACGGCCCACTGGGCGTTCATCCGCTCGACGGCCAAGGCGTACGGGCCGGATCTGCGGGTCGCCACGCTCACCGGGGACACCGTCACGCTCGACCGCGTGGAGGGGCGGCAGCGGCTCGGGCCGGGCTGGGTCAGCCGGCTGCTCCAGCGCGCCGTGCTCCACCTGTGGACCTCGGGCGCCGTCGATTCCCGTACGGTCGCGCGGTCCTACGGTGATCGCCGGAAGGCGCTCGTCCAGGCGCTGGCGGAGCGCGGTGTCAGCGCCGGGGGCCGCAGCGGGATGAACGTGTGGGTGCCGGTGAGCGACGAGACCGGGGCTGTCGCCCGGCTGCTCCACGCGGGCTGGGCGGTGGCTCCGGGGGGCCGCTTCCGGCTGGACACGCCCCAGGCGGTTCGGCTCACCGTCTCCCCGCTGGCCGCGGCGGACATCGGCCCCCTGGCGGACGCGGTGGCCGCCGCCGCGGGGCCGGTGAGGCCGGTCAGTTACGGCTGAGGCGGGCGGGGGCCGCGCCCGGCGTGCTCGGTCGGGGGCGGAGCGGCGGGCAGGCTGCCCTCCGGGGTCGGAGGAGAGGTCGGGGTGCTGGCGGCGCCTCGGCGCGGGCGGCTCTGCGTGAGGGCCGCCCCGACGAGCACGATCAGCGCCCCGACCGGGGTGTTCCAGCTCAGCTGTTCGCCGAGCAGCGCGACGCCCGCCGCCGTCGCGATCACCGGGATGAAGTACGTGACCATCTGCGCCGTCGTCGGACCGACCTCCTGGACCAGGCCGTACTGGAGCAGCACTGCCAGGCCCGTGCCCAGCGCACCCAGGGCGAGGACACAGAGTGTGGGCAGGAGCGGGAAGGTGGTGGGTGCGGAGGTGAACAGGGGCGTCACCACCGCCAGTTGCGCCGTGGCGAGGCAGAGCTGGCTGCCCGTCAGCGCCAGGGTCGACGATCCGGTTCCTGCCAGGGTGCGGCGGACGTAGATCCAGCCGACCGGGTAGCAGAACGAGGCGAGCAGCGCCATTCCCGTGCCCGGCAGGTCCAGTCCGGAGAAGCCCTGCCAGGCGCCCAGCACGGTGAGCACGCCGAGGAAGCCGACGCCCAGACCGGCCACCCGGCGGCGGGTCGGGCGGTCCTCCGACAGGGCGACCACCGAGAGCACCATGCCCCACAGCGGCGAGGTCGCGTTGCAGATCCCGGCCAGGGTCGAGGGGATCGTCAGCTCCGCGTAGGCGAACAGCGAGAACGGCAGCGCGTTGAGGAGCAGCGCCGCGACCGTGAGGTGCCCCCAGGTCCGGGCCGAACGCGGCAGCCGTTCCCGGCGCATCGCCATGGCGGCGACCACCACCGCCGTACCGGCCAGCAGACGGCCGAAGGTGACCTGGAACGGGGCGTACCCCTCGGTCCCGACCTTGATCAGCAGAAAGCTGAACCCCCAGATGAGCGAGAGCCCCGCGAACCGGATCCGCCAGTCCAGAGCCGGCCGCCGGGCGGCCGGGGCCGATGCCGTGGCCGTCGCCGACGGCACGGGCGGAGCGGGAGGAGGTGGGGCTGGCGCCGGGGCCGTGGCCCTCGGCTCGCAGGGAGCGCTCATGGGGTCCAGCCTGACGAAAGTGACGTCGTAGAACAAGCGAATGTTTCTGTGCTCGATCGCGTAGCATCGCTTACATGTTGAACCTGGAGCGGCTGCGCACCCTGGACGCCCTCGCCCGGCACGGCTCGGTCAGCGGGGCGGCCGACGGGCTGCACGTCACGACCTCGGCGGTCTCGCAGCAGATGGCCAAGCTGGAGCGCGAGGTGGGACAGCGGCTGCTCGCCAAGAACGGCCGCGGTGTCCGCCTCACCGATGCCGGCCGGCTGCTCGCGGACCATGCCGCGCGGATCCTGTCGCAGGTGGAGCTCGCCCAGTCCGACATCGAGGCCCAGCGGGGGGAGGTCGTCGGCGAGGTGCGGATCTGTGCCTTCCCGACCGCGGCCCGGGGGCTGTTCCCCGCGATGCTCACCTCTCTGCGCGCGGACCACCCCGATCTCACCGTCCGCACACGGGAGTTGGAGCCGGAGCAGGGGCTGCGCGCGGTGTTCCGCGGAGATGTCGACATCGCTGTCGTGCTCGACTGGAGCAACAAGCGGCTGCCCGTTCCCGGTGGGCTGACCAAGGCCGAGCTCCTCGACGACGCACCGGACATCGCCATGCCCGCCGGGCATCCGCTGGCGGACCGCGACGAGGTGGACCTGGAGGACTTCGCGGACGATCCGTGGGTGTCCTGGCCCGAGGGTGAATTCTGTTACGACTGGCTGATGTTCACGCTGCGCTCCCGGGGCATCGAGCCGCGCATCGCCCACCTGGCCGGTGAGCACCATACGCAACTGGCCCTGATCGCAGCCGGGTTCGGCGTGTGTGTGGCACCACGGCTGGGGCGCGGGCCAGTTCCCGAAGGGGTGCGCCTGGTGCCCGTGCGGCAGACCATGCGGCGGCATGTCCACGCGGTCTGGCGTACGGACGTGGACCGCCGCCCGTCGGTCCGGGCGGCGGTGGCGGCGCTGCGTGCGGCGGGTGCGGGCGTGGCGGCCGACGGCGGGTGAGCCTTTGAGGGCCCGATAACAGTGGTCCCGGGGCCCGGGTTCAGGTGAGGCCGGCGAGCTTGCGGAAGTCCCAGGAGGTGATCTTCTCCGGGGTGAGCCGCAGCCAGGCGTGCCGCCCGTCGTGCGGCATCTCTGTCATCCCGAAGTACTTCACGGGGAACAGGCGCTCCGGCTCCACGAGTTCGGGGCACGGTTCGCCGGTGCGGGGCGCCTCGCCGACGAACTCCGCCCGGCCGGTGAGCTCCACGCCGCGCAGTTCCTCGTACCCTTCGCCGTCGTCCACGACCACGGCGATCCTGGCGTCCTCGCGCAGCTGGGACCAGCGCAGGCTGCGCGTGATGGAGTACAGCCAGAGGGAGCCGCCGTCCCAGACGAACCACAGCGCCCCGACGTGCGGAGCGCCGTCCGTGCCGAGCGTCGCCACCCGGCAGGTGCGCTGTTCGCCGAGATAGGCGTCCCGCTCCTCGGGCGTCATCATGATCCGGCGGCCTCGCCGCTGGGTGTCGGTCATGGCCGCCCTCTCCCTGATGTCCACGACACTGACTGCGTGTCAGGAATCATGGTCGCTCTTCCTTCGTGACGCAATGGCCGCTACTCTCGCGCGCCCGGAGATCAGGGCGTCGTGGGCCCGGACAGCGCCCTGCCCGAACTCGCCGGCGCCGCACGGTCATCGGGCGCGCTGGCCAACGTCGCCCGGCTCGTCGCCGCCGCCCACGGGAGCGGCGTCCAGGTGATGCACGCGGTCGCCGAGAGCCGGCCCGACGGGCGTGGCGGCAACCGCAACGCCCGGCTCTTCCGCGCCGCCGCCCGGCTGCCCGTCCAGCAGCACACCGGCAGCACCGCCGTCCGGGTCGCAGCTCCTACACGGCCGTCGTCCCGGCCGACGCCATCGCGGGGGTGCCCGCCGAATACACCCCCGCCATGGTCCGTACACCCTGGCCCTGGTCGCCACCGTCACCACCACCGACGCGGTCCTCGGCGGCTGGCAGCGGCCCCGCAGACAGGGGGCGGCTACGCCAGCCTGATCGAGTCGCCCTCGACGGTGATCTCCCGGGCCGGCAACGGCTGGGTGGCGGGCCCACCGGTCGGGCTGCCCGTGGCGGCGTCGAAGGTGGAGTTGTGGCAGGGGCAGGTGATCGTCCCGGCCGAGACGTCCTTGACCGCGCAGCCCTGGTGGGTGCACGTGGACGAGAACGCTTTGAACTCGCCCGGCTTCGGCTGGGTCACCACGATCTTCTGCGCGGCGATGACCAATCCGCCGCCCTCCGGAATGTCGGCGGTGGCGGCAAGCACCGCACCGCCCTGCTTCTCGCCCCCGCTCCCGGGCTGCTCGACCGCGTCGGAGCCTCCCGTATCGTCCGATCCGCCGCCGCACGCGGTGAGGGCGGCAGCCGCTCCGGCCGCTCCCACCGCGGCGACGACCGTGCGGCGTCCGAGGAGGCTCCGGTGCTCCTGCGTTGCGCTCATCGCGGCATTCCCTTCGTCGGTGTCCCCGTCTCGGGCACGTCGGTCAGAGGTACGTGCCCGGAGACCGCGATGTTCACGCCGACGACCGCGCCGTACGCAGGTGGCCCCGGCCCGTCAGGCCTTACGGAGGCGGGCGACGATCCCGTCCAGGTCCCGCCGGAACAGATCGGGCCGGACGAAGTGGCCGCCGGGCACCTCGTGAAACTCGTGCGGAATCCCCGCCGCGCCCAGCGTGCCCCGGAACTCCCGCTGCCCGGCCAGGACCTGGGTCTCGTTGACGGTGTCGAACCAGTTGACCGGGTCGGGGCTGGTGCCCGCCACCAGGAACACCCGCTTGTTCCGGTAACTCCCGACGCGCTGCACCGGATTGTCCGCACTGACCCGCGCCTCGTCCCACAGGGGCGCGCCGTAGACCGTACCGCCGCCCAACTCCACCGCGGCCGAGGAGAGGTTGGCCCAGTGGGTGACGAGACCGGCGTCGCGGCGCAGGCTGGCCGGGCCGGAGTGAGAGCTGGCCGAGGCGAAGTGCCCGTAGTACTTGGCCGCGTACTTCAGGGCGCCGAACCCGCCCATCGAGAAGCCGGAGACCGCCCGGCCGTCGTACTCCGCGTACGTACGGAAGTTGGCGTCCACCCACGGGAGCAGTTGGCCGATGTGGAAGGTCTCCCAGTTGCGGGGGCCGACGTTGGAGACGACCGGGTTGGAGTACCAGCCCGCGGCCCCGCCGTCCGGCATCACCACGATGAGCGGCTTCCCGGCGGTCCAGGCGCGGATTCCCATCCGGTCGAAGGTGATGAAGTCCTGTCCGGTTCCGCCCCCGTGGAACAGATACAGCACCGGATACCTGCGCCCGCCGGAGTGGTAGCCGTCCGGCAGCAGGACGTTGACGCCGGGGTTCCAGCCGATCGCGTCGGTCGCGAAGCGGAAGTAGCGCATACGGGGATCGCGTTCGTCGCGGTCCACGATGCGCAGACCGAAGCCGTCGCCCACCGCGTGGGCGGCCGACGCCGACGCCAGGACGCCTCCCGCGCCGAGCGCGGTGGTCGCGGAGATTCCGGCGGCGGCCTTCAGGACGCCTCTGCGGGTGGGCCGTTGGGTGCTCAACGTGTCCTCCTGGTCAGGGGGTGGGAGTGAGGGCGGTGCGCGGCGCGTCAGGCGGAGTAGCCCTTCGGCGGGATCAGGGTGGCGAGTTGATCGAAGGAGATCCAGTAGATCTGGTTGCCGCCGAAGGACGCGGGGTCGGCGATGAGGACCGTGCGGTCGACCGCGTCGTAGCCGAAGACGGTGAAGTAGTGGTAGATCGTCTGGTCCGGCGGGTAGCCGGGCGGCTGGTTGCCCGGAGGGGCCACGATGTTGGCGACCAGCGGATAGTTGCGGTCGATGTCGAAGACGATGTCGTGCCACAGGAGGTCCCGCTGTGCCTGGGTGGGCGGGTCGTTCGGCATCTCCTTCGTCTCGTACCAACCGCTGCCCAGACGGGCGTTGAGCACCGCGGTGATCTGGCCGATGTGATCGGTGCCCGCCTCGGTCGTGCCGAGCTGCGCCGCCAGCTCGCCCTGGCTCGGTGCGGCGGTGCGGGCGGAGAGCGCGATGCGGGTCGCGGCGGGACCGCACCAGTAACCGGTCTGCTGGACCTGGTAGTCGATCTCCAGCCAGCGGGCGTTGCTCGACCGTCCGGCGTCGACGCGCAGCCTGGTTCCCGGCTTGCCGTATCCGGAGGCGAGGGCCGTGCCGGACGTCGAGTCGTGGGCCCGTACGTCCACGACCGGGACGGCGGGGGCGGGGGAGGCCTCGGCGGTGCCGGGGAGAAGAAGTGCTCCGATCGCGAGTGCTGCGATCGTGCCGGGGACAAGTCTCGCGCGCATGAGGGCTCCTGTGGGGGCGGTGCCGTACGGGAACGTCGCGGCGGGGCGGGGTGGGGCCGTCCGGCCGGGGCGGTGACAGAAGACAGCGTGGGGGCCCGGCGGTGACGGGCACAAGCGCTGTAAGTCCTGGCTTACGTACGAGAGTTCGCCGCTCTACCCGGTCCCCGCCCGGCGGTCCTCGGCGGCCAGCAACGCACGCCCCTCGGCAGTCGCCACGTGAAAGGCGCGACCGGTCGTGCGGACAGTGGTGGTCAGGCCCGCCGCACGCAGGACGTTCATGTGCTGGCTGACGGCCGGGTGGGTCACCTGGAGCATCCGGGCCGCCTCCATGGTCGAGCACCCGGCGCGGGTGGCCCGCAGCAGGTCGGCGCGGGTCTGCCCGAGCAGACGGCCGAGAGGGTTCGGGCCCGCTGCCCGTTCCGGGGCCGCCGCGCCCTCCGCCCAGTCGGCCGAGTGGCGGATGGGGTGTACCAGAACGGGCGGTAGGTCACCGTCCGCCAGGGTGGTCGGGGTGGGCCAGCAGAAGAACGACGGCTGGAGCACCAGGCCCCGCCCGTTCAGCCGCAGATGCTGCTCGACCGGGTAGGTGACCTCCAGCACGGGCGGCCGCCACCGGACGTCGGGCCCGAGACCGGCCAGCAGCGCCTCGGTGCCGCCGTCCATCAGATGCCGTGTCCGCAGAGCCCGGTCCGCCTCCAGTGCCGCGCGGACGTGCCGCCAGTGGGGTACGAGCACCTCTGCCTGATAGGCGTGGAGCGCCTTGCCCAGCCTGGCGAGCGCGTCCGGGTCGCCTTCGGCCAGGGCGGCGGCCCAGCCGGGCAGCCGTCTCGTCCCGGCCAGCCGGCTCAGCTCCGCCCGCAGTCTCGGCCGCGGCGTACCGAGCAGGGTGTCGACGGCTGCCCGGAGCGTGGTGCGGTCACCCGAGGTGGGGGTGAGGAAGTCGGGGAGTACCCGCGGGGCGGCAGAAGCGGGGAGAGCAGCCGGCGGCTCTCCGGGAGCCGCGGCCGCACCCAGCGCCGCCAGGTGCCGAACACCCGCTCCCCGTCGGTCCGTTGCAGGGTCTGCACGCTGTTGGTGATCTCCCACAGGAAGTCCGGACCCGGGGCCACCCTGACCCGCGTCAGGTCCTCGGGGTGAAGTGGATCCGCAGCATGGACGCTCCAGGGAGAGGCGCGTGGGGCCACTACCCGCCACCGGGACGGGATATGCCGGGCGTCGACATCTCCCGGGTTCGCGCCAGGAACGCGTCGAACGTACCCGGAGCATGCCCGGTCGGCTCCCGTACCGCCGTCGTCACTCGGGGTCAAGGAGGCCCACAGGGGAATCGGCCGGTCCTGTAGGGTGAATTCGCGGCCGTTCTCGGCGCCGTGACAGTCGTCCTGGGCCCGGTCGCCCCTGTGACCTTCCAGCCCCCCGAGGCGAGACAGATGACGTTCCAGCTGACCGTGGCCGACGAGGTTTACACCCTCGCGCCGACCTTCACGCATGTCGCGATCGAGGCGTACGACCTTGTCAACGGACCCAGTTCCGAGGAGAGTTCCGCCTTCCTCGACGAGGCCGCCCGCCGCCTCGCCGTGCGCCTGGACGGACGTGCTCCCCACGAGGACCCGCACGTGGCCTCCTGGCGGGAGACGTACACCGCCTTCGGCTCCAAGCCCTCACGCACCCGCAACTCGGCGGAAGCGCTGGCCAAGCGGGCACTGTCCGACGCCGGTCTGCCCCGGATCAACCTGCTGGTGGACCTCTACAACGCCATCAGCGTTGCCCACTTGATCCCCGTGGGTGGTGAGGACCTCGACCTCATCGAGGGCGGGATGCGACTGGTACGCGCCGAGGGAGACGAGGACTTCGTCACCGTGACCGGTGGCGAGAGGACCGTCGAACACCCCGACGCGGGCGAGGTGGTGTGGTGCGACGACGCCGGTGTCACCTGCCGCCGCTGGAACTGGCGTCAGGGTCCGCGCACCCGCCTCACCGAGGAGACGACGTCCGGTCTCTTCCTGTTGGAGGGCCTGGCCCCCATGCCGGTGGCCGAACTGGAGACGGCCGCCGCCGAACTGGCCGAAGCGCTGGCGAAGTTCAGCCCCTCCGCCCGCATCGAGGTGCACGCCCCGGTGTCGGCATAGGGGCAAGGGACGCCTCGCGGTGAAGAGCGGGCCGCCGGCATCCCGGACGTGACCGCTGTCCCGGTCGGCCGCACGGCCGACCGGGACAACGCCGGGCAGGCCGGCCGATGTCCGGCCCTTCCGGCCGGAGGTTCAGCGTGAACCCCACTACAGGCTCTCCGGAATCGCGTCCCCCCGGGGCTCGGCCACCGGTGTCCGCAGGCGGTCGCCCGCGAAGGCGCTCGCCGCGCCGATCACGGCGGCTATCGGGGCGAGGGCCAGTGCGCCCGGAGGGCCCCAGATGTCCAGCAGCACACCGCCGGCGCCGGCACCGGCGGCGGAGCCGAGCTGGAGGGCGGTGCCGGCCCACGCCTGGGTCTCGGCGGCCATGCCCGCGGGCGCGAGGTCACCGGAGCGGCCGTACACGGCGACGAAGGACGGGCCGAAGGAGAGGCCGGTGAGCAGGCAGAGCGGTACGGCGACCAGCCAGCCCGCCTTGTTGCCGAAGGCGAGCGCGGTGGAGAAGACGGCCAGGGACATCAGCAGAACCGGCAGTCGAGTCGCCCGCTTGGCCAGTTCCGGCGTCATCGCGCCGATCAGCAGACCGCCCACGATGCTGCCGGTGGCCAGCACACTCACCAGCAGTCCGCTCAGCACCTTCGAGTCCCCGTCGCCGTGGGGCGTCGCCAGGGCGATCTCCAGCACGCTCACGGACGTGGCGAAGCACAGGGCCGCGCCGAGCAGGAGGACCAGCCGCGGGCTGGTGAGCGGCCCGGCCCAATGGCGGTCGCCCTGCCGGGCCGAGGTCTTGTCGTCGCCGATGTTCTTCGGCAGCAGCAGCATGGCCACCGCGGTGAAGAAGAGGACGGCCGCCAGACCGGCCCAGGGAGCGAGGGTGGCGCAGACGAGCGCGGCCAGGGCCGGGCCGAGGATGAAGCCGGCGTCGGCCAGGACCGAGTCGAAGGCCAGGGCTGTGGGACGGCTCTTCTCCGTGGTGACCGACCGCCACATCACACGGGTGACGACGCCGATGGGGGGAGCGGCGAGGTTGCCCAGCAGGCCCGAGGCGACCGTGACCCAGAACGGCCCTCCCCTGTGCTCGTTGACCAGCAGCCCCCCCACCAGGACCGTATGGATGGCCATGATCGTCCACAGGACCGGGCCGTAGGAGTAGCGGTCGAGGAGCCGGCCTCGCAGCGGGGTGGACAGTCCGCCGAGGGCCGATACGGCCACGACGAACGCGCCGGCGCTGTACGAGCGCTGGTCGGCGACCGCGTACAGGGTGCCCAGTGCGAACATGCCCGCCTGGAGCTTGCCGAAGGCGGCTGCGAGGGCGTAGACGAGGATCCCCGGCTCGGAGAAGAGCACCCGGTATCCGTAGGAGCGTTCTCCGCTCATCGCGGAACCGGCCCCCCGAGGTCGACGCCGGCCGGGACGACGGTCACATCGATGAGATCCACGGCCGCCCGCGCCCGCGCGAGCGCGGCGTCGGGGCCGGGGGCGACGGTGATGACCGCCCCGCTGCGGTCGTCGGAGCTGCGCAGCGGACGGACCGTGTCACCCGGTTCGAGGACCGTGTACCCCTCCGTCACCCCTTCGTGGCGGAGCGCCTCGTCGAGACCGGAGACGGCCGTGACGGTGCCCTCGGGCGGCGTGAGGGACCAGGTGGCCGAGGCTCTCGCCGCTGGTGCCAGGAGTGGGTCGACGGGCTTGCCCGCGAACCAGTCGAAGGTCATCTGCTGGAGGTCGACACCCTTGGCCAGGCGTACGAGTTCGACGATGCCGTCCCCGCCCGGGCGGCTGTGGGTCTCGACAACCCTCGGTCCGGCGTCCGTGAGGACGACCTCGGTGTGGGCGACGCCCTCGTTCAGGCCGACGGCGTCGAGCAGGGCACCGACCTCCGCGGCCATGGCGGCGTGATCCGCCGCGCGGACCCGGGCCGGGACCAGATGGCCGATCTCGACGAAGTTGTCGCCCTTGAACTTCTCGGTGACGGCCACCACGTGGTGGCTGCCGTCGGTGCTGAAAGTCTCCACGCTGAACTCGGGTCCGGAGAGGAACTCTTCGGCGATCCAGCGGGACTCCGGCGCGGCCGAACCGGTCATGGCCCGGGCCGCGGACTCGAGCGTGGCGGCGTCGGACACGAGGGCGACGCCGCGGCTCGCCGAGCCGTCCACCGGCTTCAGGATGAAGGGGTAGCCGTGCCGGCCCGCGAAGGACCGCAGGTCCTCGGCGGTGCGGACGGCGGCGTGGGCCACCGGGGCGCAGGCGGAGTGCAGGGCCGCCGCGCGCATCCGGTGCTTGTCGTTCATCGACCGCACGGTGTCGACGGTATTGGCCGGAAGGCCGAATTCCGCGTTGAGGAGGGCGGCGGCCTCCAGGTACCGGTCGACCATGGTGACGACCACACCGAACGACTTCTCGGCGTGCAGCTTCCGGGCGGCCTCGGTCATGTTCTCCGGTGTGGGGTCCTCCAGCAGGAGGCACCCGTCGGCGTTGTCGAGGATGTCACGGGGTGTCCGCGCCGCGGCTCCGAGGTAGGTGATGGAGAGTCCGGCCGCCTTGGCGGCTCTGACCGGTTCGGGGCGGGTTCCGCCGAGGAGGAGGACGGAACCGACCGGACGACGACGGGTGTGGAGCAAGGCGTCACCTCACAGGGTGCGGAGGACGAGCGGCATGGGCGTACGAAATCACCAAAGGCCGTTCCGCTCGCACGGCGGCGTGTGCTGGGGTGCGGGGAAGGGTGAGGTGAGGACGCGGATCAGCCCCAGCCGAGATCTGCCCCCGGCGCGTTGTTCGGGCAGGCGTGGCCGCACGAGGCGGAATTCGCCCGCGTATCGGCCTGCGTCGACCGGTTGGAGGCGTCGATGGTCGGCCCTGCGAGACCGAGCAGCGTCGCCGCCAGCAGGGAGCTCTTCAGGATTTCGGTGACAAGTCTCATGTTCGGTTGTTCCCCCGTGCGTTCCCGCGTTCTGTGCGCATGGTCGGTGACCACTCTTTGTGGTCGCGCAGCGACATGTCCAGAGCCGACCCGGGTCGAATCTCTGTTGGCGGGAACCCGCTAGGGGTACAAGGGGCACAAGGGGTGCATATGAGGACTCTGGTGACTGTCGTGGACCGGCGCGGCGTTCACCGGCGACAGCCCCCTGGTTCCCCTCGGTATAAGTCGGATGCCGGGCCATTTCCGTACAGGGGGCGATACATAACCCGCGTTCTCCGTTATCGGCCCGCTTACACCATTGATCTCTCGGAGGGTCAATCATTTCAGGCCAACACCGGCCGAAAAAAAGCGCCTTTGACAAGGCCTCACGCGCGTGCGAAGTTCGATAGTCGCTGGTCCGGACCCCCCACTGACCAGATTAGGTCTGCTCAGATGACACGGGGTGGCGCATGGCGCGCGGGGGGACGCGAAGCACCACGAGGGGCGCTTGGTCGATATATGGATATGCATCTGTCCACGGACATGCGGCGCGCGTACGCCCTGGCCGTGCGACGCCGCGCGCTGACCGCGGAGGTCGTGGCGGAGGAACTCGGCCTGGACGCATCGGAGGCCGACCGGGTGATCGCGGGCCTGGTGGAGCTGCGACTGCTCCAACAGGACGCGGGAGGCGACCTGTTCGCCGCCGTGGCGCCCGACTCGGCCCAACTGCGCCTCCTCGGGCCGCTGGTACGCGAGATCTCCGTCATGCAGGAGAAGGCGGACCGGATTCGAGCCGACCTCGGGTCACTGCTGCCGGTCTACTGGGACGAGGTGGAATCGGCCGCCGGACAGATCGAGGTGGTCCGTGACCTGGACGTGGTGCTGACCCTCATCGAGGAGTTCAGCGCACGGGCCACGACGGAGGTGCTCACCTCCCAGCCGGGCGGCGGCCGGCCGGTGAAGCAGCTCGAGACCGCCCTGACGTTCGCCCAGGAGCTGCTGGAACGCGGTGTCCGCATGCGCACGTTGTACCAGCACACCGCGCAGTTCCATCAAGGCACGGCCGCCTACGTCGAACATGTGGCACCGCTCGGCGGGGAGGTCCGCACCACGGCCAGCGGCTTCCCGCGCATGCTCGTCTTCGACCGGCGGGTGGCCGTCCTTGCGCTGAAAGGACACCCCGAGGGGGCCCTCGTCCTGCGCAACGAGAACGTCATCGACGTGCTGGTGGACACCTTCGAGCGGACCTGGGTCGGAGCCCGCCCCTTCCCCCTGAGCTACAGCAAGGGCCAGATCGTACACGTCTCCTCCGAGGTCAAGGACACCATCATGCGCCTCCTTGTGGTGGGGGAGAGCGACAAGAAGATCGCGGCGCGGGTGGGGCTCTCTCTGAGGACCTGTCAGCGGCACATTGCCGACCTCATGCAGGAAATAGGAGCACGTAACCGGCTCCATGCCGGTTATCTCCTGCATGAACAGCTGGCGAAGAGTGATGCCGGCGGTGTCACGTGATTCATCGGCTATCTGGCTAATATCCGATTTCTCCCCCCTCGTTTTACTGCCGACGTGTTTTCGATCCTCGTTCGCTGTAGACGTGGTGAGACGATCAGGTAACAGTGGTGTGCGCTGGATCGAAGTCGGATCAAGGCTTATCGCGAAAACGTTGAACGGGGTTCCTGCAATGCCACGAGTTGGTGAGCCACAAGGGGATGCGGCGGAAGCCGGGTCACATGACCGATCAACTCGCCAGTGTCTTCTTCTGGTGGGGAGCGGCGGGCAACTGTGGCGTGAATACATTCTGAAGTCGGTTGCCGACTTCTATGATCTCTGGCTGTTCGCTCCCAAGGAGCCCACCTGGGAATCACGTTATCTCCGGGGAAACACGATCGTCGACACGCTCGACGCATTCGAATCGATCGAGGCCGCCGTTCGGCTCACCGAGAGCGTGGAGATGGCCGGCGTTCTCTGCTACGACGAGATCCGGGTGCCGATCGCGGCCAGGATGGCCGAGGAGCTGAAGCTGCCGACGGCGAACGCCGAAGGCGTTCTCGCCTGCCGGGACAAGCACCTCGGCCGCCAGGCCCTGGCGGCCGCCGGTGTGGCGCAGCCCGTCTCCCGTGCCGTCGCTTCGCTGGAAGAGGCGCGGGAGGCGGCGGGGGCGATCGGTTACCCCGTCGTGCTGAAGCCGCGTGCCCTCGCGGCCAGCGTCGGGGTCGTGCGGGCGGACGGGCCCGAGGCCCTGGACTCCGCCTACTCCGAGGCGGCGGCGGCGTACTTCGACGAGATCCCGCGCGACCGCGCGTGGGTGCTCGTCGAGGAATACCTGGACGGCCCCGAGGTCAGTGTCGAGAGCGTGTGCCACAACGGCCGCGTGACCCCGATGTTCGTGGCCCGCAAGGCCCTCGGCTTCGCCCCGCACTTCGAGGAGGTCGGCCACACGGTCAGCGCGGACGACCCGCTGCTGCACGACCCGGAGGTGCGGCGCGTCCTCCAGGAGGCGCACACCGCGCTCGGACTCGACACGCTGGTGACCCACACCGAGCTGCGGCTGACCCGGACCGGCCCGCGCCTGGTGGAGGTCAACGCCCGCCTCGGCGGCGACCTCATCCCGTACGCGGCCCGCCTGGCCACGGGCGTCGACTACGGCATGGTGGCCGCCGACCTCGCCGCGGGCGGCCGGCCCGACGTGGCGCCGGTGCGCACCGCCTCCGCCCACGTCGAGTTCCTGTATCCCGAGCACGATCTCGACGTCACCTCCCTGACGGTCGAGGAGGAGCTGCCGGCGGGGGTCCACGAGGTGACGCCCATGGCGGAGCCGGGCCGCCGCCTTCGGCTGCCGCCCCGCGATCATGTGGCCGGACGGTATGCGTACGTGGTCACGACCGGTGTCTCTCCGCAGGAGTGCGCCGATGCTCTGCGTGCCGCGACACCACTCGTCCGCCTGGTCGGCACCCCGGTGGATTAGGTCGCCCGGCCGCCTTTCCGGAGTGTGGGGCTGCCCTCGATGCGAGGGGCGCCGACTCCGCTGCTCAATTCTTACCGCACCTTCCCCTTCTTTCCGGGTTTCTCTTTCCCGGCTGCCCGACGGCCCGTCACCGAGGCGTGCGCGGAAGACCGTACGCCGCTGATGCGAAGGACACCGCAGTGTGCCCGCGTCCGGGCCCCACCACCCATTCCGTTTGCAGGAAGGCGTCACCGTGGCACGTGTGATCGCGATTGTTTCCGGCGGGCTCGACTCCGTCGTGCTCGCCCATCATCTTCATGCCGAAGGGCATGAGGTACATCTGCTCTCCATCGACTACGGTCAGCGGCATCGCAAAGAACACGACTACGCCCGGATCGCGGCCGACCGTATCGGCGCCGAGCACGAGATCGTCGATCTGTCGAACGTCGCTTCCATGCTTCCCGGATACTCCCTGACGGATTCCCAGGTCGATGTTCCGGATCAGCACTACACGGCCCCCGGAAGTGTTAACGTCGTACCGAATCGCAATGTGATTCTGCTGTCCGTAGCCTATGGAAAGGCCGCCGCTGTCAAGGCGGATCAGGTTGCCATCGGGGCTCTGGCGGGCGATGCGTCGACCGCACCCGACTGTTCGGCCGAATTCATCTCCTCTTTCAATGCGATGGAGAAGATTGCGTGCGCCGGATACGCGCCGGCGCATCTGGAGGTCGTGGCCCCCTTCATCGATCTCCACAAGCACGACGTCATTCGGCTCGGCGAAAAGCTGGGTGTCGACTGGGCCGAGACCTGGAGCTGCTTCAAGGGCACTGAGGTGCACTGCGGAACATGCGCCGCGTGCGTCGACCGGATCCAGGCGTTCGAGCGCGCAGAGACGACTGACCCCACGGTTTACTTCAAGGAGTAGGTTGATGCTGCACATCACGAAGGAATTTCACTTCTCGGCGAGTCATCGGCTGGAACACCTGCCCTCGGACCACCAGTGCGCCCGGCTGCACGGGCACAACTACATCATCGAGCTGAAGCTCTCCGCGGCCCCGGACCAGCTGACCGAGCCCGGTTTCGTACGGGACTACGGCGACCTGGCCGACTTCAAGAAGTGGCTCGACCACACGCTGGACCACCGGCACCTCAACGACATCATCGAGGACCGGAACCCGTCCGCCGAGAACATGGCCATGTGGATCTATGACCAGTGGACGGAGCGCTACCCCGAGCTCAGCGCCGTCCGCGTCTCGGAGACCGACAAGACCTGGGCCGAGTACCGGCCGTGAGCATCGTCGTCAATGAGATCTTCGGCCCCACGGTCCAGGGCGAGGGCCCGTCGGCCGGCCGTCAGTGCGCCTTCCTGCGGCTGGGCGGGTGCAACCTGTCCTGCCACTGGTGCGACACCCCGTACACCTGGGACTGGAAGGGGACGAGTGACGAGAAGACCGCGTTCGACCCCCGCAAGGAACTGCACAACAGGGACGTCGACGAAGTGGTCGACGAGCTCCTCGCGCTCGGGACCGACCTCGTCGTCATCAGCGGTGGCGAGCCGTTGAGCCAGCAGCGCCGGCTGCGCCCCGTGCTGAAGAGGCTGCTCGATGCGGGCGTCACCGTGGAGTTCGAGACGAACGGGACCGTGGCCCCGGACGACGAGATCATCACACCCGGAGTGCGCTTCAACGTCTCCCCGAAGCTTGCCCACGCCGGGGACCCCGCGTCCAAGCGGATCGTGCCCGCTGCCCTGAGCAAGCTGGCGCAGACCCCCGACGTGGCGTTCAAGTTCGTCTGCCGCACCACCGACGACCTGGACGAAGTAGCTGTCCTGCAGGCGGACTTCGGGATCTCCCCGATCTGGATCATGCCTGAGGGCAAGAGCGTGGCACACATCAGTCAGCACTTGAGTTCCCTCGCGGACGAGGTCGTGCGGCGTGGCTGGAATCTCTCCACCCGCCTGCACGTCCTGGCCTGGGGCGACAAGAGAGGAATCTAAATGAGCATCGACATGGACGCTTCCGCCATCACCATCCTGGAACAGGACGAGGTGCAGGGAGGCGACCCGCTCGAGTCCATAGCCCGGCGCCTCCTGATCGAGATCGGGGAGGACCCGGACCGCGAGGGCCTGCGCGACACCCCTCGGCGCTACGCGCGTTGGTGGCGCGAGTTCGTCGACTACGACGCCGGAAACCTCGACACCGTCTTCAGCAGTGTCGCCAGCAACCAGACCGTCATGGTCTCCGGCATGCGCGTCTGGTCGCTCTGCGAGCACCACCTCCTGCCCTTCAATTGCGACCTCCAGGTGGCCTACCGGGCCCACGACAGCCTCCTCGGGCTGTCGAAGTTCGCCCGGATCGCCCACAAGCACGCTCACAAGCTCCAGGTGCAGGAACGCCTCGTCGCCGACATCGCGGCCGAGATCGAGGAGATCACCAAGTCGCCCGACGTGGCCGTCATCGGCCGCGGAGAGCACCTGTGCATGACGATGCGCGGTATCAAGACGGGGGCGCAGATGACCTCCGCCGTCTTCCAGGGCGTCTTCCGCGAGAACAGCTTCGAGCGGACCGAACTCCTCAGCCTGATGAACGGCTCCTGAACCGTGCACCGCTCACGACCAGCTCGGTAACCGTTCATCGTTGTCGGAGAGATGCTGATGCCCGTGTCGGAGAAGGACCAACTCACGGTCAGGCCCTATGCGAAGGGGTACACCGCCCCCTCGCGGCTTCGCCTGGACATCAAGGACGCGCACAGGACGCGTCTTTGGGTCACCACTTCCTGCGCTCTGCTGGATCACCTGGTCGTCGGCCTGATGGCGGCCGGCGCGGCCTGGCTCATCGTCAACCACCCGCTCGCCTCGATCGTCCCGGCGCTGCTCGCCGGGGTGGTCATCGCCCGCCAGCTGCGGGCCCTGGAGAACCTCGTCCATGAAGCCTCCCACTACAACTGGAGCAGGCACCGGCGGCGCTTGAACGACGTCCTGGGCTATCTCCTCGCCGCCGCCCCCACGGGGAGCCGGATCAGCGCGTACCGGACCAGCCATCTGCTTCACCACGGCCGGTTCGGTACGGCCGAGGATCCCGACAGATACCGTTACGCCGAGCTCGACATGGAGGCACTTCCCCGCACCTCGGCGAGGCTCTTCGTCGCCGGCGTGTGCACCCGGCTGCTGCGCTACCAGCTGGGCTGGCTTCGGGAGCTGCGCACCAACGCCCTGGCTCCGCTCGTGGCACTGCTGTGGAGCGTCCTGTGCGTGGGGGCGCCCACCGCCCTTCTGCTGGACCTGCGCACCGGCGCCGTCGCGGCCGGGGTCTGGCTCTTCGCGCACTTCCTGCTGCTGCCGCCGCTGCGACTGGTCGCGGAGGCCGACGAGCACGTGTACTCCGACGCCCGTACGGTGTTCGACGCCACGGTGTCGAACACCGGGCGTCTCCAGCGCTGGCTCTTCCACCCGCACGCGGACGGCTACCACACCGTTCACCACATGTGGCCCGGCATCCCGCACCACTCGCTGTCCCGGATCCACCACCTCCTGCTGTCCGAGGACGAGGAGTTCGCCCGGCGGCTGCGGACACGGGACAGGATCCTGACAACGCCTGGAGGAGTGGCTCCGGGCGGACCGGCCCGCGAGGCCGCCACGCCTCGCGCGCCCACGTCCCCGCCCCCATCCCTCAAGATCAAGAGTTCTCTGTGAGTCAAGGAGCAGACGTGGCACTCGCCGTACGGGAAAAGCACGTGGCACAGCCCGCCCTCCGGCTCACGCGGGACGAGGCGGGGACCCTGTGGGAGCTGTCGGAGAAGTCGGCCGGGCTTCTTGACCCCCCGCACTCCTCCGATCTGTCGGAGTTCCTCCCCGATGTCCCCGCTCACCTGCGCGACGCACTGGTGGACTTCCGCGAGGGCACCGCGAGCAGCGGATACCTGCTCGTCAAGGGGGTGGCCACCGGCGACATCCCCGACACACCACTCGCCTACGGGACGCGGGCGCTCGTCGGACACGCCAGCAACGGCACGCTCGCCCTGGTGGGGGACGTACTGGGCAGTCTCATCGGCTACGCCGACGAGAAGAACGGCGACCTCCTCCACGACGTGCACCCGGTGCGCGGGGAGGAGCACCGGATGGAGAACAGCGGCTCCGTCGCCTTCGACTTCCACACCGAGAACGTCCACCACCCCCTGCGGCCGGATTTCCTCGGACTGCTGAGCCTGCGGCAGGGGCACGAAGCCACGGCGACCCGCGTCGCCTCCATCAGGCACGCCGTGGCCCACCTGTCCGAGGACGAGAACGCCGTGCTGCGACGGCTGCGGTTCCGGAGCCTGTTCCCGACCTCGTTCACCCGGGGCCTGACCGGCGAGCGGCCCGCGACGGCGGAGCACCGGGTCCTCTTCGGCGATCCCGGCTACGAGTTCCTCCGTTTCGACTCGTTCAACACCAAGCCGGCCGACCTCGAGGCCGAGCGGGCCCTGGGGGCACTGGCCGAGGCCCTGGAGGCCGTCTGCGTCGAGGTCGTCCTGGAGCCCGGTGACCTGCTGCTCGTCAACAACCACATCGCGGCCCACGGGCGGTCCGCCTTCACCCCCCGCTACGACGGGCGCGACCGCTGGCTGCGCCGCTTCTACTCGCATCGTGCGGTGCCGGGCTGGGCGCGTCTGATGATGCCGAACAAGCGGGTCCTGCCCGCGACGGGGGACATCCAGGGCATCTTCTGACCCGCCGGCCGCCCCATCACCGCAGGCGGGCGCCCACCCGCCGAACCTTCCTCTGCCTCACAGGAGTTCGCCCCACTCATGCCTGCCAATGAATCGCCAGCCGTTCTGCTTCTGGACCCGGTCCGTACCGGTGCCCATTACAAGACCGAGGCACGCCGGCGCGGCTTCTCGACGATCTCCGTGTACACGGTGGCCCAGGAGGTGATCGCGGAGAACTGGCCCGATCACGCGGACGGCGACGACGTCAGCGTCTACTCAGCCGACGCCGACGAGATCCTCACCCGGATCGACTCGCTCGGTGTGCAACTCATCGGTGTGGTCCCGGCCATGGACTCGGCGGTGCACCTGGCCGACACCCTGGCGGAGCGGCTGTCGCTGCCCGGCAACGGCCTCGCCAAGGCGGCCGCGCGCCGGAACAAGGCGGACATGCGCCGGGTCGCGGCCGAAGCCGGCCTGCGCATCCCGCGGTTCGTTCTCGTGGACAGCACCGCCAAGATCGCCGCGGCCGCCTCGGAGATCGGCTTTCCGGCCATCGCCAAGCACACCACGGGGGCCGGCTCGTACGGCACGTACCTGCTGAGCAGCCCCGAGGACGCGGCCCGGACATCCACGATGCACGCGAAGAACCAGTTCGGCTGGCAGGTCGACGAGTGGCTCGTCGAGCAGTACATCCGCGGGCGCGAGCTGGCGGTGAACTGCTTCAGCCACAACGGCGAGCACCGCATCGTCGACATCTGGGAATACCGGCAGCCCGACGACAGCGACTACGACTTCCCGTACTGGGAGTCGGCCAAGCTGCCCGAGGACGATCCGGACTACCAGGCCGCCGCCGACTACGTACGCGCCGCTCTCACGGCGTTCGACGTGCGGCTGGGCCCCAGCCACACCGAGGTGAAGGTCGGCCCCGACGGCGTGCATCTCATGGAGGTCGGCGCGCGGCTTCCCGGTGGCCCGATGACGGACCAGTGGCTCGCGCACACCGACCTGAACCCGTTCGAGCAGGCACTCGACTGCTACCTCGGTGTCCGGCCCGCCTGTCTGGACGCGCCCGTGCGCTTCCGGCAGTCCTGCGGTGCCAGCGCCATCCGCAACGACGGTCCGGCGGGCACCCTCCGGGAGATCCGTGGCCTCGACGAGGTCCGGAAGATGCCGGGTGTCGACAAGGTGCTGTCGATCTACGAGCCGGGGGACCACGTGCCGATCACCGACAACACCCTCAACATCCCGATCGGAGTCTGGGTGTCCGCTCCGGACCACGCGGGCGTGGTGGAGCTGCTCGCCCGCGTCCGGGACACGGTCGAGCTGGTCATCGACGAAACCTGAGAACGAGCCGGTCGACCGGCCGACGCGGGATCGCCTCGTCCACCCGCGGAGGACGAGGCGATCCTCGCCTGCGATCACCCCCGGTTACTATGCTCACTTCATGCCGGAAGCGGGCAGCAAGGGACGGGAAAGTGTTGCAAGAGGTCGTAGCGACCCGCTATGTCACGCCTCTGCGTGAGGGCGGCTCGCTCCCCGGCATCGTCGAGGCCGACGATCTCGGTACGTACGTCATGAAGTTCACCGGGGCCGGACAGGGCCGCAAGACCCTCGTCGCCGAGATCATCTGCGGGGAGCTCGGCCGCCGGCTCGGGCTGCGGGTGCCGGAGCTGGTGACCATCGAGCTGGACCCGGTCATCGGACTGGCGGAGCCGGACCAGGAGGTGCAGGAGCTGCTCAAGGCGAGCGGCGGCCTGAATCTCGGCATGGACTACCTGCCGGGCTCGTTCGGGTTCGATCCGCTCGCCTACGAGGTCGGGGCGGCCGAGGCCGGGCGGGTCGTCTGGTTCGACGCGCTGATCAACAACGTGGACCGTTCCTGGCGCAACCCCAACCTGCTCGTCTGGCACGGCGACCTCTGGCTGATCGACCACGGCGCGACCATGATCTGGCACCACAACTGGCCGGGCGCCCAGGCCTCCGCCGCCAAGCCGTACAACGCCTCCGACCATGTCCTGGCCCCCTTCGGGCCCGACATCGCGGCCGCCGCCGCCGAGCTCGCCCCGCTGGTCACCGAGGAGCTGCTCACCGAGGTCGCCGCCGATGTGCCGGACGTCTGGCTGGCCGGCGAGCCCGGTTTCGACTCCGCCGACGAGGTGCGCCGGGCCTATGTCGCCCCGCTGCTCGCGCGGGCCGCGACCATCCACGAGCGGATCACACTGGACGCGCCCACCGCGGCCCGGCCCTCCCAGGCCCCGGGCTGGCTCACGGACCGGCTGCCGCCCCGGCGGAAGCGGGCCGCGGACGACGACCGCGCCGCGGCGGCCGCCCGTACCGGCGAGGAGGGCGGCCGATGACGCGGCGCGATGTCTTCGAGTACGCGCTCCTGCGCGTCGTGCCCCGGGTCGAGCGGGGGGAGTGCTTCAACGCCGGGGTGCTCGTCTACTGCCGGGCCCACTCGTTCGTGGCGGCCCGGACGTACCTCGACGAGGCGAAGCTGAAGGCGCTGGACCCGGACGCCGACGTGGTCGGGGTGCGGGCCGCCCTGCGCGCCGTCGAAGGGGTCTGCGGCGGCGGTGCGGAGGCGGGCCAGGCGGCGGGCGACGACGCCGGACGGCGGTTCCGCTGGCTGATCGCCCCGCGCTCCACGGTGGTCCAGCCCGGGGCCGTGCACAGCGGGCTGACCACCGACCCGGCCGGTGAGGTGGAACGGCTGCTCGACCTCCTCGTGCGCTGATCCGCGCCCCGGTGGGACCACGACGGCACAGCGGCGGACGCTCCCGCCCGGTGTGACGTACGGCCCGCCGGGGCGTGCGCCGTTGACACCGGGTGCCAGGGCTTCTAGCGTCACGTCTGCTGAAGGTACTAAGCGGTTGCTCAGCAATCGAGGGTCTTGCTGCCAGGGAGTGTCAGGGACTGGCGGGGAAGTGCCCCGATGTCGGCTGGGCCGCTATCCAAGGGCGAGGAGAACCAAGCATGTCCACCACCGAGCAGCGCGTCGCCATCGTGACGGGAGCGGCGCGGGGCATCGGCGCCGCCACCGCCGTACGCCTCGCGGCCGAGGGCCGCGCCGTCGCCGTACTCGATCTCGACGAGGCGGCCTGCAAGGACACGGTCGAGAAGATCACCGCCGCCGGGGGCACCGCGCTGGCCGTCGGCTGCGACGTGTCGGACGCCGGTCAGGTGGAGGCCGCCGTCGCGCGGGTCGCCGCCGAGCTGGGCGCGCCGACGATCCTCGTGAACAACGCCGGCGTGCTCCGTGACAACCTGCTGTTCAAGATGAGCGAGTCCGACTGGGACATCGTGATGAACGTGCACCTCAAGGGCGCGTTCCTGATGGCGAAGGCCGTCCAGGCCCACATGGTCGAGGCCAAGTTCGGCCGGATCGTCTCGCTCTCCTCCTCCTCGGCCCTCGGCAACCGGGGCCAGGCCAACTACTCCGCAGTCAAGGCGGGCCTCCAGGGCCTCACCAAGACCCTCGCCAAGGAGCTCGGCAAGTTCGGCGTCACCGCCAACGCCGTCGCGCCCGGATTCATCGTCACCGAGATGACCGCGCAGACCGCCGAGCGCGTCGGCATGGGCTTCGAGGAGTTCCAGGCGGCGGCCGCCACCCAGATCCCCGTCCAGCGCGTCGGCCGTCCCGAGGACGTCGCGAACGCCATCGCCTTCTTCGCGGGCGACGACGCGGGCTTCGTCTCCGGCCAGGTCATGTACGTGGCCGGCGGACCCCTCAACTGATCCGAAGGGCAGCGGACAACATGACGGTGCAGGACAGCGGAAAGGTCGCCCTCGTCACGGGCGCCAGCCGGGGCATCGGCTACGGGATCGCCGAGGCGCTCGTCGCCCGCGGGGACCGGGTCGCCATCACCGGGCGGGGCGAGGACGCCCTCAAGGAGGCCGTGGAGCGGCTCGGCGCCGACCGGGTCATCGCGATCCCCGGCAAGGCGCACGACGAGGCCCATCAGGCGGCGGCGGTCGAGCGGACCATGGAGGCGTTCGGCCGGGTCGACTACCTGGTGAACAACGCGGGGACCAACCCGGTCTTCGGCCCGATGGCCGAACTCGACCTCAATGTGGCCCGCAAGGTCTACGAGACCAATGTGATCTCGGCGCTCGGCTTCGCCCAGCAGACCTGGAAGGCCTGGCAGAAGGAGAACGGCGGGGCGATCGTCAACATCGCCTCCGTCGCCGGCGTCGCCCCCTCGCCGTTCATCGGCGCGTACGGCATGTCGAAGGCGGCCATGATCAACCTGACCGCCCAGCTGGCGCACGAGTTCGCCCCGGTCGTCCGGGTCAACGCGATCGCCCCGGCCGTGGTCAAGACGAAGTTCGCCGAGGCGCTCTACGAGGGCCGCGAGGCGGAGGCGGCCGCCGCCTATCCGCTGGGCCGGCTCGGCGTGCCCGAGGACATCGGAGGCGCGGCCGCCTTCCTGACCTCGGCACAGTCCGACTGGATCACCGGACAGACCCTCGTGGTCGACGGAGGAATTTTCCTCAACGCGGGTGTGGGCTGAGAGCGGCCTGAACCGATTTGGCCCTGATTGAGTCAAGTGCCCCGCCGGGCCACCGGATTGACCTGGTGGGGCGCTGCGGTATGGTCTGCCGACCCATGGCTGATCGAGGAGCGTGCACGTGTTCTACCGGGCCAGTCTGCAGGCTGCTGCAGCCCTAGCTTCCCTTTCTCTGCTGGCCGGCTGCGGTCTCCTTTCCGACAGCGGATCGGAAACGGACCAGAAGATAACCGTCGGTACGACCAGTTCCCCGTCCACGCTCGATCCGGCGGCGGCCTGGGACGGATCCTGGGAATTGATGCGGAACGTTTACCAGACCCTGGTGAGCTTCCCCACCGGCAGCACGAGCCCGGAGCCTGACGCGGCGGAATCCTGCAAGTTCACCGACGCCACGAGCATGGCGTACCGGTGCACGCTCAAGAAGAACCTCAAGTTCTCCAACGGCGAGAAGCTCGACGCCGAGGCCGTGAAGTACTCCATCGACCGCATCGTGGACATCCACTTCAAGGGCGGCCCGGCCGGGATGCTCGGCTCGCTGGACCGGATCGAGACCAAGGGCGAGGACACGGTCGTCTTCCACCTGAACAAGTCCGACGCCACGTTCCCGTTCATCCTGGCCACGCCCGCCATGTCGCTCGTCGCCCCCGGCGACTACCGCAAGGACAAGATCCGCGACGACGGCAAGGTCACCGGCTCCGGCCCGTACCTCCTGGAGTCCTACGAGGGCGGGAAGACCGCCGAGCTGAAGAAGAACCCGGACTACAACGGCTTCGCCAAGCGGAAGAACGACGCGGTCACCATCCGCTACTTCGAGAAGTCCGCGGACATGGTGAGCGCGCTCAAGGCCGACGAGATCGACGCCACCTACCGCGGTCTGACCGCCGAGGAGGTCGTCAGCCTGGAGGACAACAAGGACGACAACGCCGGCCTCCAGATCGTCGAGAGCACGGGCGCGGACATCCGCTTCCTGGTCTTCAACCCGAAGGACCCGGCCGCCGCGAACCCCGCCGTCCGCAAGGCCATCGCCCATGTCGTGGACCGCGACGCGCTGGTCGCCAAGGTCTACCGGGGCACCGCCGAGCCCCTCTACTCCATGATCCCCAAGGGCATCGCCGGACACACCACGAGCTTCTTCGACACCTTCGGCGATCCGGATGCGGACAAGGCGAAGAGCATCCTCTCCGGGGCAGGCATCACCGAGCCCGTGAAGATGACCTTCTGGTACACCACCGACCGCTACGGCTCCGCCACGGAGCCCGAGTTCCAGGAGCTCAAGCGGCAGCTGGAGGCCTCCGGACTGTTCAAGATCACGCTGCGGGGCGAGCCCTGGCAGAAGTTCCAGGAAGGCTTCAACAAGGGCGAGTACCCGGTCTTCGGCCGCGGCTGGTTCCCCGACTTCCCGGACCCCGACAACTTCGTCGCCCCGTTCGTGGGCCAGGAGCCCGTCACCGGCAGCCCGTACATCAACAAGGAGATCACCCAGCAGCTGATCCCCGCCTCGCGGCAGGAGAGCGACCGGGGCGCGGTCAGCAAGCAGTTCGAGCGGGCCCAGGAGATCCTGGTCGACGACGTCCGCCTGCTGCCGCTGTGGCAGGGCAAGCTGTACATCGCCGCGGGCGAGGACATCGGCGGCGGCGAGCGGGCACTCGACCCGCAGACGGTCATGCAGCTGTGGGAGCTGTACCGCAAGGCCAGCTGGTAGCAGACCGGCGATGAAGGGACGACGGGCCTCCTCGGGGGCCCGTTGTCAGTGGTGACCGGTAGGTTCTGGGACCAAGAACCTGTTGCTCACCGGAGGTTGTGGACGTGACCGATATCGACCTGCTGCCCGAGTCCTGGCGCGGCGTCCTCGGCGAAGAACTGCAGAAGCCGTACGTCAAGGAGCTGGCGGACTTCGTCGAGGAGGAGCGGGCCAAGGGTCCCGTGTACCCGCCCCGCGAGCAGGTCTTCGCCGCGCTGGACGCCACGCCTTACGACAAGGTGAAGGTCCTCGTCCTCGGCCAGGACCCGTATCACGGCGCGGGCCAGGGGCACGGGCTCTGCTTCTCCGTGCGGCCCGGCGTCAGGACGCCGCCGTCCCTGCGCAACATCTACAAGGAGATGCAGCAGGAGCTGGGCCTGCCCATCCCGGACAACGGTTATCTGATGCCCTGGGCCGAACAGGGCGTGCTCCTGCTCAACGCCGTGCTGACCGTCCGGGGCGGCGAGGCCAACTCCCACAAGAACAAGGGCTGGGAGAAGATCACCGACGCCGTGATCCGCGCCGTCGCGGACCGGCCCGATCCGGCGGTCTTCGTGCTCTGGGGCAATTACGCGCAGAAGAAGCTGCCCTTGATCGACGAGGAGCGCCACATCGTGGTGAAGGGCGCACACCCCTCGCCGCTGTCCGCCAAGAAGTTCTTCGGCTCCCGCCCCTTCACGCAGATCAACGAGGCCGTGGCCGCCCAGGGGCACCAGCCGATCGACTGGCGGATCCCCGACCTCGGCTGACGGGTTCCCCCGGCAGGGGCACCCGCCGCGCCCGTGTCTGACCGGTTCTGCGCAAGCCTGCCGTTAGCGTCGGACGGACAGGGGCGACCGGTTGGACGGGCGACGAGGAGACAGCAGTGGTGGAGCGGCAGGAGACGTCCGAGGACGCCGTCATGACCAGGATCGGCCAGGCGATCATGCTGCTCCACGGAGGTGACCGGGAGGAGGCCCGCAACCGCTTCGGTGCGCTCTGGTCGGAGCTCGGAGCGGACGGCGACGCCCTGCACCGCTGCACCCTCGCGCACTACATGGCCGACACCCAGGACGACCCCGGCGACGAGCTGGCCTGGGACCTGCGGGCCCTGACGGCTGCCGAGGGGGCGGGCGGTGGGCGGTCGGCGCAGCACCCGGACCTTCCGGCCGTCCGGGCGTTCTACCCCTCGCTGCACCTCAACCTCGCGGCGGACTACCTCAAGCTCCAGCGCCCCGACTCCGCCCGCATCCACCTCCAACGAGCCCGCGCCGCCGCCGCATCGCTCCCGGACGACGGGTACGGCGACGGGGTCCGCGCCGCCATCGACCGCCTGGAGCTCCGCCTGCGGGACCAGTGACCCCCGGGGACCAGGGCCTCCGGGGGCAGCAGCGTCAGTGGCCGTACGTCTCCGAGCAGATGCGGGCCTGCGGGCTGCCCGCGGGCCAGCCGCCGTACCCCCGGCCGAGCGCACAGACGTCCGCACCGCCGCCGGGGAGGCGTGGCAGGGCGGGCACGGTGACGGACGGGACCCTCGGGGCCCGGTCGGGGGCCCGTCGCTGCGGCCGGTCCGCGCGCTCGGGCGGCCGGGCGACCCCCGCCGGTCCGCCGCGCCGGGCCTCCGCGGAGCCGACGGCCGGGGGCGCGGGGGAGGACGGCCGGTCGGGCGGCGGCCGGCTCGGATCCGGCACGACCTCCAGCCCCTCACGGCCGGGAGGCTGCACGATCTGCGGAGCCACGTCCTGAGCCGGCCCGGTGGCCCCCGGACCGGGGTGAGGAGCGGAAGGGACGGTCCCGGGCGCCACCGAGACGCATCCGGAGACGGCGGTGACCGCTAACCCCACCAGGAGTTTCGCGGTGATTCTGGTTCTCTGCACCCGGCCAACTCTGCTGCGGGGTCCCGCGCCGGGGGCCCGGTGGGCGGGGAATGGCCCGCACGAGTGACCCGGTCAGCACGGCGCCCCGCACCACGCCGACCGGGGCCACCGGAGCCCGGCAGCGCCCGCCGGGCTCGCCGACGGCTCGGGGCGGTCAGACCCCGGTGGCGCCGTCGACCCGCTCGCGCACCAGGTCGGCGTGGCCGTTGTGGCGGGCGTACTCCTCGATCATGTGCGTGTATATCCAGCGCAGATTGAACGGCTTGCCCGACGAGCTGACGCCCTTGGAGAAGTCGTCCAGGCCGAACGCGGCGGCGCTCTCGCGCGCCGCCGCGGTCTCCGCCCGCCAGACGGCCTCCGTCCCGGCCCAGGTGGCGGTCTCCGACACCGTGAAGTCCGCGTCCGGGTCCTCCTCGGTGGAGTAGAGGTCCGGGAGTTCCTCGCCCGCCAGGATCTCGCGGAACCAGTAGCGCTCCACCTCGGCGAGATGCTGTACGAGGCCGAGCAGGGTCAGCGCGGAGGGCGGCACGGAAGCCTCGCGCAGCTGCGCGTCCGTGAGACCCGCGCACTTCGCGACCAGCGTCTCGCGGTGGTAGTCCAGCCAGCCCTCCAGCATGGGGCGCTCGGCGGAGTCGATGGCGGGTTCGGGGCGCTCGGGAAAAGTCATGGGGGTCATGGTGACCCATGATCATGGGCCTGGCCAGGGGTTTTGTGAACGGACCGGCAGCAGGGCCCCGGGTGGCCGCGACGTATGCTGCCGGGGCGCGAACAGCCGCGCACAGCGGCCCGGCACGGCGACAGGGAGACCCTCGTGAAGATCGGTTGCATCGGACTCGGCGATATCGCGCAGAAGGCGTACCTGCCGGTGCTCACCGCCGTACCGGGCGTCGAACCGCACCTGCAGACCCGCACCCCCGCCACGCTCCACGCGGTCGGCGACGCCCACCGCGTTCCGGCCGGGGCCCGGCACGAGACCCTCGACTCCCTGCTCGACGCGGGGCTGGACGCGGCGTTCGTGCATGCCCCCACGGCCGTGCACCCGCAGATCGTGGAGCGGCTCCTCGACGCCGGCGTCGCCACCTATGTCGACAAGCCGATCGCCTACGAGTACGCCGAGTCCGAGCGGCTGGTGAACCTCGCCGAGGAACACGGTGTCAGCCTCGCCGTCGGCTTCAACCGCCGTTTCGCCCCCGGCTACGCGCAGTGCGCGGAGCACCCGCGCGAGCTGATCCTCATGCAGAAGAACCGCGTCGGCCTGCCCGAGGACCCCCGGACGATGATCCTCGACGACTTCATCCACGTCGTCGACACCCTGCGCTTCCTGGCCCCGCGCCCCGTCGACCACACCACCGTGCGGGCCCGGATCGTGGACGGCCTGATGCACCACGTGGTCCTCCAGCTGTCCGGCGACGGATTCACCGCGATCGGCATGATGAACCGGCTGAACGGCTCGACCGAGGAGATCCTCGAAGTCTCCGGCCAGGACACCAAGCGACAGGTCCTCAACCTCGCGGACATCGTCGACCACAAGGGCCGGCCCTCGGTGCGGCGTCGCGGCGACTGGGTCCCGGTGGCCCGGCAGCGCGGCATCGAGGCCTGCGTGCACGCCTTCCTCGACGCCGTACGCCGGGGTGAGACGCTCAGCGCCCGGGATGCCCTGGCGACCCATGAGCTGTGCGAGCGGGTGGTCCGGGAGGCCTTGGAGCAGGCCGCCTGAGCGCCCGCAGCCCTTCGGCGGCACACAGCGCGGCGAGCGCCGCGAACGCCCCGTACACCGGCCAGTCGCCGAACCGGCCGTAGAGCGTCTGCCCGCGGGCCAGCGGCAGGTCGAAGACCTCCGCCGCGCTCGCGTCCGTGGCGAGCGGGTGACCCACCCGGTCGCCCCGGGGCCCGTACGCCGCACTGACCCCGGTGAGCGTGGCGTGAACCACCGGGCGGCCGTTCTCGGCGGCCCGCAGCGCCCCCAGCGACGCGTGCTGGGCCGGGGCCCAGCTGTCCTGGAACGTCGAGGTGGCGGACTGGGCGACGAGCACCCGCGCACCGTCGCGCACCAGCCTGCGGCTCATGTCGGGGAACGCCGTCTCGAAGCAGACCAGCGGGCCGATCCGCAGCCCCCGCGCCCCGTCCGGCAGGGTCATCACCACCTGCCGGTCGCCGCGCAGCCGGTCCTCGCCCGCCGCCCTGCCCACGGAGGTCGCCCACCCCAGCAGGGAGCGGGCCGGGACGTACTCGCCGAACGGAACGAGACGCATCTTGTCGTAGCGGTCCCCCGTCGGCCCGTCGGGACCGACGAGCACCGCCGATTTGAAGATCCCCGACCGCCCCGAACCGTCCGTCTGCCGGGCGTCCACATTGACCAGCAGATCCGCGCCGACCAGACGGGACAGCTCCGCCAGCCGCCGCGCGGTCTCCGGGCCCTCCCACGCCCCGGCCCCGATGCTGCTCTCACCCCACACCACGAGGTCCACGCCCCGGCCCGCCAGCGAGCGGGTCAGCTCCTCGCCCCGGTCGAGGCGGCGCGCGACGCTCCCGGGCCCCTCCACCACCCCCGGCTGCACGACGGCGATCCTGACCGTGCCCGCGTTCGTGGGCCGGGGCGCCCAGGCCCACACCGCGGTGACGGACAGGGCGCACACCAGGAGCACGGCCCCGGCGGCCGTACGGGCGGCGGGAGCGGCGATCAGCAGTGCCACCCCGGTGTTCACCGCCAGCACCAGCAGACTCACCAGCCACACCCCGCCCACCGAGGCGACCCGCAGGGCCGGGGAGACCTCCCACTGGCTCGCCCCGAGGAGCCCCCAGGGCCCGCCGAGCCCCTCCCAGGACCGGACCAGCTCGATCAGCAGCCATCCGGAGGGCACGACGACCACGGCCGCCGCGGCCCGCCGGGCGGAGGGAGAGCCGCCGAGCAGCCGGGACACCAGCAGACCCCAGGGCGCCCAGAGCAGACCGAGCAGGGCGGCCAGCAGCACGATGAAGACGTGGAGGCTCGGCATCAGCCAGTGGTGCACGCCGATGACGAACCCGATGCCGCCGATCCACCCGTCCAGCACCGCCCGGCGCGGCGAGCGTGCCGTGCGGATCAGCAACAGCCAGGGGACCAGCGCCACATAGGCGAACCACCAGAGCCCGGGCGCGGGAAAGGTGAGCGCGGGCAGCGCCCCGACGAGCAGAAGCGCGGCGGCCCGGAACCAGGGGGACGCGAGCCGCCCGGCACCGGCGGAGTCCGGGCCGCCCGCCGGGGACCCGGCACCGGGCGTGCCGCCGCCGGGCGTGCCTTCTGGGGCCGTGCCGCCTCCGGACGTTTCATCGCCGGAGGCGCTGCCGCCGGGCGTGCCGGAGCCGCCGCTTCCGGAGGGGGCGGCCGCATTCCGGCCGACCGGGAGACGCCCGCCCCGGATTCGCATGCCGTGCCCTCCTCGGTCCTGCGCGGGCGGGCGATCGCCCCCGCCGCGTCGACCCCTGGATACCCAGTGTGAGGGAGGTGATCCCCGCCGGACACAGGACGCGGGCCGAGCGGGGCACGGCCGACTGCTCTACGGGCCCGGGGCCCGACGCCACTTCTCGTGGACGGTGACCCTGCGAATCAGCCAGCCCGCCTCCGCGCGGTCCAGCGCGAAGGCGTAGCGGCCGCCGGTCACGAAGTCGGGCGTGGCGGTGCCCGACTGCCCGGGAGGTCCCCCCTCCGGCCCGCTCGCCGCCTGCCGCGCCAGGCACATCGGATTGAGGTAGTCGGCCCGCACCTCGGCCCGGTCGCCCGTGTAGCCGCCCAGGTCCTCCAGGTCGATCCGGCGGTTGACGATCAGATGCTGGCGTACGGGGAAGAGGCGCATCGTCTCCTCCAGCCACCGGGCGACCTCCTCGGCCGGGCCCTCCACGCCGCCCGCGCCCCGGTAGTCCGCGCGGCCGTCCGGGGTGAACAGGGCCCCGTAGTCCGCCCAGGCCCCGTCGTCGACGGCCACCGCATATCCGGTGATCACCGCATCGATGGCAAGCCGGTCCATCACGGTCGCGAGCGCCACACGCTGTGTCATCGGTCAAGTCTCGGTCAAGCGGCCCGCCGAACCAAGAGGCCCGCGCCGACACGACGCGCGGGCGGTCCCCCGGCGCACGCCGGGGGAACCGGCCTCAGCACGGGACGACGGCGACCGGCCCCAGGGCGTGCGTGACCGCCGTCTGCGCCACCGGCGACAGCCCGAGCCCGAGCGACTCGCCGCCCTTGCGGCGGCCGACCACCGTCAGGGCCGCCGTGGCCGACGCGGTCACCAGGGTGCGTGAGGCGGAACCGTTGACCGGCTCCCGGACGATCTCCACCTGCGGGTACTTCTCGTGCCAGCCCGAGGTCAGCTCGGCGAGCGTCCGGGCGGCGGACCCCGCCGCCTCCTGCCGGTCCAGGACGGGGCCGCCCGCGAGCATCGAGGAGAACATCGTCCAGCCGTGGACGATCCGCAGCCGGGCGCCCGGCCGGGAGGCCGCGGTGGCGAAGGCGAACTCCAGGACCGCCTCGCTGCTCTCGTCGGCGGCCACCCCCGCCACGATGTCGGTGAAGGCGTCCGCGTCCGCACCCCGGTCGTCGGTCCCCTCGGGGCGGTCGTCCTGCACCACGACGACGGGGCAGCTCGCCATCGACGCGGTGGCCAGGCTGTTGGAACCGATCATCAGCGAGCGGAAGCCGCCGAGCCCGCGCGATCCGACCACGATCATCGAGGCGTCCCGGCCGAGCGAGACCAGGGCCGCCGACGGGAAGTCCAGCGGGGCCAGGGTCGACGGCCGCAGCTCCGGGGCGATGAGCGCGCTCCGGCGTACGGACTCGGCCAGCAGCGCCTCGGCCTCGCGCCGCCCGGTCTCCTCGTCGACCTGCCGGGTGAGCGGGCGGACGTGGACGATCAGCAGCGGCAGTCCGCGCCGCACGGCTTCGCGGGTGGCCCAGTCCAGCGCCTGCCGACTGTGCGTGGAGCCGTCGACGGCGGCGATCACGGGAAGATCGTTGGTGGTCATGGCTCCGAGCGTACGTCGCCGGCCGACGGCGCCCGTACGGGGTGGCGGACGGCCTCTCCTCGTGTCATCCGGGTCAGTCGTGGTTGTGGGTGGAGGAGGTGTCCTCCGGGGGCACGCTGCGCCCGCCGTCCCTGCCACTGGCCACGACGGCGACCAGGGCCACCAGGACCGCCGCCACCACGAGCCGGCCGCCCAGCCGCAGCACCCACCCCGTACGGGCCCCGGCACTCGCCCCGGGCCTGCCGGGCAGCTTCTCGGAGCGGCGGGCGGGCCGCAGCAGCCGCAGGAGCAGCAGGGCGGCGATCGGGAGCTGGAGCAGCCAGACACCGGTGCGGAACCAGCCGTCGTACCAGACGTTGGTCCCGTACAGCAGGGTGTGCCAGACGCTCAGGACGTACACGACGATCACGCACCGGTGCAGGACCCGCCAGGTCTTGGGGCCGATGCGGTGGCGTACGTAGAAGAGCAGGCCGAGCGGGATCGCGAGGTAGAGCGCCGCCTGACCGACGGGGATGGCGACCCGCCCGGTCCCCGAGTCGTAGCCGCCGGGGACGAAGGCCTCCACGAACGCGGTGGCGACGGCGGAGTTCCAGGCGGCCGTGTCGTGCCGGACCAGTTCGGCCGCGAAGAGCAGGGCGTGGGCCGCGATCAGGGCGATGGTGTTGAGGCTCGTGGTGCGGTGCAGGCGTTCCAGCCGGGGTCCCGACAGCGGCAGGCGGGAGGGGCGCGGCCCGGACAGCAGGAGCCCGAGGATGACGGTGCCCCAGGCCCAGAGCAGGGCGGACCAGCCGAACGCCTGGCTGAGGAAGTACATCCAGAAGCCGCCCGCGTCCGCCATGAACGGCATCACGGTGACCGTGGAGGAGGTCTTGTTGCGGATGCGCAGGTAGAGCAGGACGAAGACCGCCGCGGTGATGACGAGCGCCACCAGCCCGTCGGGCCACGAGGCCCGGAGGTCGGAGCGGAGCGTCGGCCGTCTCGGCTCTCCCGCCCGCCGTGGTCCGGGGACCTGGCGGTCGCCGGGTGCGGCGCTTTCGGACGTCTCGGCGGCCGCTGCCGGCTCGGGGGCGGGGGACGGGTTCGTCATGCGGCCTCTTCGGAGCGGGGGGCGGGGGCGGATGCGGCGGCCCCGGGCCACGAGGCGTACGCAGACGCGTTGTTGGAGCAGTCGGGCACCGGGAGGGTAAAGTTCCCGGCCCTGTTGTGTGACGTGGATCACGCGATGGTGCGGAGGGGGCAAACGAGGCGAACTCCCATTGTTTCGGCATCTGGTGCTCTTCTCGCCGGGGTGGGTACGGCTGGCACCATGGCTGCCATGGGGGCCGGAACCGCACTCCGACTCGGGCGCACCGCGCTGTTCGCGGTCGTGTGCGTCGCCGTGTCCGGCCTCGGCCACGCGCTGATGTCCGGCGCGCCCCTGCCCCTGCCCGTCCAGGCCGCGGCCCTGCTGCCGGTGTGCGGGGCGGGATGGTGGCTCGCGGCACGGGAGCGGAGCGCTCCGGCGACCGTCGCCGCCCATGTCCTGGGCCAGTTGGGGCTGCACGCCGTCTTCTCCGGTGCCGGATCCTGGCTGCCGTCCGGCATCGGCGGGCGCCACGCGGGCGGCGGGCACCACGCGTCGGCTGCGATGGACCACTCCGCGCACGAGGTCCCGATCGGCGGCTCGTCGGACCTGATGGGGCTTCTGGCCGCCTTCGACGGCACGGTGTTCACTCTCGGGATGGCCGCGGCCCACGCGCTGGCCGGGCTCATCTGCGGCTGGTGGCTGTGGCGCGGCGAGGTCGCTCTCGCCCGGCTGGGCCGCTGCCTGGTGCTGTTCGTCCGTGCCCCGCTGCGGACGGCCCGGCGGCTGTGGGCCGCGACGCCGCCCGCCCCGGTGCCGCCCGCCCGGCGACGCACCCGACGCCGGGCCGGTCGCCGCCCCCAGGACCTGCTCGCCCTGCACACCCTCTCCCGGCGCGGGCCGCCGCTCGCCCTCCGCTTCCTCTGACCTCCATCCGTCCTCCGGCCTCTGTGCGCCGGGGGCGGTACGGGTGTGCGCCCTCGCGCACACCCGTGACAGGCATGCCGGTTCTCCCGGGCCCGCCCCCGGCGGCGCGTCCGGAACGGAACCGGCCACCGGAGCCGGGCGACCGCCGCCGCGGCTCCGCAAGGACGCGAAGGACTGCTGTGACACTTCCCGCTACCGCACTGCCGGCCGCCGTGCGACCCGCCGCACAACCAGTCGCGCAACCCGCCGCGGTGCCCCTGACCGCCGTACGGCCGGCCCCCGCCGCATCACGGGATGCCGCACCGCCCGCCCGGCCCATCGCCACCCGGCCCCCGGTCCTCCGGGTGTCCGCCACCCCGCCGCCCCGCCCCCGGGTCCCGGCCGCCCGGCAGAACGACGGGCAGATCACCGACTGGGCGCTGGCCGCGGGCGGCGGGGACCGGGAGGCCGCCGACCGGTTCGTCCGGGCGACCTACGAGGACGTCCGCCGGTTCGTCGCCTACCTCAGCTCGGACGCCCCGGGCGCCGACGACCTGGCCCAGGAGACCTACCTGCGGGCGATGAGCGGACTGGCCCGGTTCGCGGGGCGGTCCTGCGCCCGGACCTGGCTGATGTCGATCGCGCGGCGCGTCGTCATCGACCGCCACCGGGCGGCCGCCGTACGCCCCCGGACCGCCGACACCGCGGACTGGCAGACCGCCGCGGAGCGCGCCCAGCCCCGCCATCTGCCCGGCTTCGAGGAGTCCGCGGCGGTGCTGGACGCCCTGCGCCGGCTGGAGCCGGACCGCCGCCAGGCCTTCGTCCTCACCCAACTGCTGGGCGTTTCCTACGAGGAGGCCGCGGCCGTCGCCGGCTGCCCGATCGGCACGGTCCGCTCCCGCGTGGCGCGCGCCCGCCGCGAACTCGCCGACCACTGGCGCGCGGAACCCGCCGCCCCGGCCGACCTCGTCCGAGAGGGCTAGCCCGGTTCACGCGCCATCCGCCCGGGGCCCCGCACGGCCCCGGGTGGTACGGCCCCGGGCGGTACGGCGGCGGAGCAGCAAGGCCGAGGGCAGCAGCAGGCACTGGAGGCAGACCGCCGCCCAGAACGCCCGCGCCGAGCCCGCCGCCTCCGCCGCTCCGTACAGCTGACCGCCCACCACCCCGCTCGCGAACGCCCCGATGCCCGCCGCCAGCCGCTGCCGTCCGAAGACGCTCGCCGGGGCGGAGGGCGAACGGGCCAGCGCCTCCAGGTCGTTCTTCAGGAAGAGCACGATCTCCCCGAGACACAGCAGCACCCCGCCGACCGCGATCCCCGCGTGCCCGCCGACCCCGATCGCGGCCGTCCCCGCCGCCATCGCCCCGAACCCCCACCGCAGCGCGGCCGGGTAGCTCATCGCGCCGATCCGCTCCGCCAGCAGCGGCTGGGCGACGACGAGGAGGGCCGCGTACCCCGTCAGGACAGCCCCGTAGAAGGCGGCCGACGTCCGGGGGACCGCGTACAGCGCCAGATAGTGCTGGAAGAACATGAACGCGTACACGCTCAGTACGGTCACCAGGAAAGGCGAGAAGCCGGAGGCCCGTTCACCGGTGTCCCGCGCCTCCGCGGCGGTGGGTCCGGCGCCGCTCGAGCGCCGGTCCGCCCCGACATGCGGCAGCAGCGCGTGCCCGGCCCCGATCAGCGCGAACAGCCCGGTGACGCAGGAGAACAGCACCCCGGGCGAACCCATGACGAGGGGCGCCGCGGCGGGCGGGCCCAACGCCATCCCCGCGTTGAACGCCGAGCTGCTCGCCGACAGCAGCCGAGGGCGGCCCGCCTCGGGCACGCCCTCCACCAAGTACGCCTTGTTCGCCGGGAGATACAGTGCCGCACCCGCCGACACCAGCAGCAGCGCCCCGACGGCGAGCACCGGACTCGTCAGCCCGGGGACGAACGCGGCGAACCCCGCCGTACGCAGCGCCAGCGCCAGCAGCATCGCGCGCCGCAGCCCGAGCCGCGCCACCACCGGACCCGCGACGACACCCCCGGCGAACTGGATCAGCGAGGCCACCGCCAGCACGAGACCGACGGTGCCGAGGGCGATGCCCAGCCGCTGGTGCAGCAGCACCGACATATAGGGCAGCACGGCGAAGCTGCCGAGCGTGATCAGGAACGAGCCCGCCAGCAGGACCCGTTGGGGTCCGGTGAACGGAAGCCGTACGCGGGAACCGGGGGGCGCCTCCGCGCGCAGCGGCCTCACCGCCCCGGGGTCACGGCGCCGCGGCCACGACCGGGCGGACCCGGACGGCCGCGCTCCACGCCCGGTGCTGGGCCAGCTCGGCCGTCCGCCCCTCGGCCAGCACCATGCCCGTACAGCCCCGCTGGTCGCCGACGTGGATCACGTTCTCACCGGGCTCGCGTACCGGGAACCACTCCACCGTCCCGGGAACGCGGCGAGTTCGTCGAGCCCGATCCATCCCTTCAGCACCCCGGGCCGATCCGCGTACACCAACACGAAGCCGTACGCGGGGCCTTCGGCGTCGAGCGGGGCGTCCAGCAACGCCGGGCGGTGGCCCAGCGCCTCGTCCGTCATCGCCGTGTAGACGTTGGTCCGCAGCGTGCGGCACAGCACCTCGCCGACCAGCGCGCCGCCGATCCTCCGGTTGATCTCGACGAGTTCGGGCCCGTCGGTCGTCAGGATGAACTCCACATGGGCGAAGCCCCGTTCATGCCCGGCCGCTGCCAGGACCCGGCCCACCCACGCCTCGATCCCGGCCCGTCCGGCCTCCGGCAGCGCCACCGGGAACGCCGCCGCCTCCTCCCGTACCACCGCGGCCCGGGACGTCTGGCGGCTCAGCACCCCGAGCAGCCGGGTGGTCCCGTCCCAGCTGAGGGTCTCCGCGCTGTACAGCGGGCCGGCGAGGAACGCCTCGGCGAACAGCGCACCCGTCAGGCGCTGTTCGGCCGCCTCCGCCAGTGCCCGGTGCAGGGCCTCCTCGTCGCGCACGATCCACACATGGCGGGACGAGGTGCCCGCCGAGTCCTTCAGGACCGCGGGCAGCCCCACTGCCCGCAGCACCTCCCCGGCACCCTCGGGACCCGGCGGGACAGCTAGGGCCGCACTGCGGCTCAGCCCGTGCGCGTGGAGCGTCTCCCGGACCCGGCGTTTGTCGCGCAACAGCGTCACGGACTCCGGATCCGGTCCCGGAAGCCCGAGTTCACGGGCGAGTTCGGCGGCCGGCAGGCTCCAGGTGTCCGTCGTGTTGATCAGCCCGGCCAGGTCGGGCACGGCGGCCAGCACCCGGCGGACGGCGTCCTGGTCCCACGTGTCGACGTCGACGACGTCCAGCGTGTCCGGCGGCAGCACCGCCAGCTCGTGCCGGTAGACCGCGCGGTCACCGGTCAGCAGGCACAGCCGGTGCCCCGCCTCGGCGGCGGCCTCCGCCATCCGCCCCAGGCCGAAGGACAGCGACTCCAGTGCGACGATCGTCATGGCAGCAGCTCCACGCTCGGTACGGGGGCGGGGGACGTGGACGGGGAGGGGACATCGCCCCCGGTGGTCCTGGCGCCTTCAGTGGTCCTGGCCGCCTCCGGAGCGGCGCGCCCGGCCCACTCCATCACCGACCACGGGGGCCGCAGGTCGTCCGGCGACGCGATGGTCCGGGGCCGCAGCCCGGCCGGGTCCAGGGCCTCGGCGTGCCGGGCGAACACCCTCTCCGCGTACCGGTGTCCGGTGTCGGCCCCCAGCACCAGATGCAGCCGCCCGGGATCGCGGGCCGCCTCCCAGGAGGCCGTGAGGTGTGCCGCTCCGGTGGAGAGACCCGCGAACACCGCGTGCTCCCGCAGCAGTCCGACCGTGCCGGCCATCGCATGGCGGAAGTCCAGCCAGTGGACCGTGTCGTACAGCTCGTGCCGGACGTTCCCGAACGGGATCGAGCTGCCGATGCCCGCGATGATCGCTTCCGGGTCCTCGAACCGCTCGCTCCCGAAGGTCACACTGCCGAACGGCTGGATGCCCACCAGCCGCACCGGTCGCCCCGACTCCCGCAGCGCACGCGCCAGTCCGCCGGTCGACGCACCCGTGCCCACCGCTCCGACCACGGTCAGGGACCTTCCGGCAGCGCCCCGGCCAGCAGCTCCGCGAACTCCCGGTAGCCCTCGTGGTGGATTCCGTCGTGGTACTGCCGCATCCAGTGGAAGTCGGGCCGCTCGGCCAGCAGCCGGCGCACATGGCGCACCCGCAGCTCCTGGTCCAGACGCAGGCTCTGCGAGGGCGGCATCGCGTCGACCGTCGCGCCGAGGATCTCCAGCTGGGCCCGCATGGTGGCGTCCACGGTGGTGGAGGCGACGATGTGGCAGCGCAGCCCGTAGCGGTGGCAGGCCATGGCGAGGGCCAGCGCGTAGATGCCGCTGGAGCTGTCGACCAGGGTCTGCCCGGGCGCCACCCGGCCCCGGCGCAGCAGCGAGCGGACCGCGCCGAGCGCCGCGTACACCTTCATCGTCTCGAAGCGGGCGAGGACGAGGTCGTCGGTCAGCCGGATCAGGTCCGGGGTCTTCACCGCGTCGGTGATGTGGTCGTGCACGGTGGCGGCGGGCGCGGTGGCGGTGCGCGGAGCGGCGTCCGCCCGCGCCCTCACGTGCGCCGCCCGCGCACGATGAGCCGGTCCGAGCGCTGGTCGTAGCCGGACGCGTCGAACCCGCCGAAGCACTCCACGTCGGTGAAGCCCGCGCTCTCGAAGAGGGCGTGCAGCTCGGCCGCCGAATAGAGTCAGGAGGTGATGGATGCGGAGCGGGCCGTCGCGCCGCGCACCAGTGTCCAGTCCGTGCGCAGCCGCCGCCAGCTGTCGAGGACGGTGTCACGCTGGACGACGAAGGCGCCGTCGGGCAGGTCGACCGCCTTCGGCCGCCCGATCCAGCCCGCCAGCACCTCCTTGCCCATCACGTCCACCAGGAGCCGCCCGCCCGGCGCGAGGCTCTCGTACGCGTTGCGCAGCACCTGGAGGTTGTCCTCGGCCTCGTCGAAGTAGCCGAACGACGTGAACACGTTCAGGACCACGTCGAAGGCGCCCGGCTCCCGGTACGTGAGCATGTCGGCGCGCTCCAGCCGGACCGCGGTGCCCGCCGCGTCGCAGGCGTTACGGGCCCTCTCCAGCATCGACGGGGACAGGTCGACGCCCGTCACCTCGTACCCGCGGCCCGCCAGCGGCACCACGAAGAGGCCGGGTCCGCAGCACAGGTCCAGGACTCTCGTGCCCGGCGGGAAGTCCAGCAGCGGGGAGGACGCGACCAGAGCGGCGGCGGTCTCGGCCCGCGCCGGCGGGAACATCGTCGCGGCGAAATCGGACCAGAGCGCGTCGTCCTCGTACCAGTGCATGCCTCGCGGTCTCCTCCCGGGCCCGGGGCCCCGTGGGTGTACTGCGGCGGTCATCCCGGCGGCCGTCCCGTCGCTCCGGCCGCCGCTTCCGTCACCGGGAGGTCGTCCGCACCCGGTGTCTCTCCAGTAGTCGGCCGCCCCGGCCGGGAAGTTCCCGGGTGATGACCGGCCGATGTCCTGCCCGGGCCTTCCCCGTGAGCACCGGGGCGACGCCGGGGCCCGCCGCGGGGGAAGCCTCACCGGCGGCTCCCGGCCGGTGTGCAGGCGACGTAACCGGCGTTGTTCGCCCGGTGTCATCCCTGGGTAACGGGCCTTTCCTAGATTCGGGAGCGACCGCCGCCCGCCCCGCGTCCCCCCGGGGAACGCCCGCCCCCGAAGGGCCCCGCACATGACCGTGCCGACCCCGCCGCCGGATGCCCCCGCCACCGACCGGGTGCGTACGGTCTGCTCGTACTGCGGTGTCGGCTGCGGGATCGTCCTCGACATCGCCGCCGGGCCCGACGGCCGCCGCACCGTCGTGAAGGCGTCCGGCGACAAGGAGCACCCGTCGAACGCCGGACGGCTGTGCACCAAGGGCGCGACCGGGGCGGACCTCCTCGCCGCCCCCGGCCGGCTGACCACCGCCCTGGCCCGCGCCGACCGCAGCGAGCAGCTCACCCCGCTCGGCCGGGACGCCGCCATCGCACAGACGGCGCGCCGGCTGAGGTCCGTGCTGGACACCCACGGCCCGGACGCGGTGGCCCTCTACGTCTCCGGCCAGATGACGCTGGAGGCGCAGTACCTCGCGAACAAGCTGGCCAAGGGGTTCCTGCGGACCAACACCATCGAGTCCAACTCCCGGCTCTGCATGGCGAGCGCGGGCAGCGGTTACAAGCTGTCCCTCGGCGCGGACGGGCCGCCCGGCTCGTACGAGGACTTCGCCCACGCCGACGTCTTCCTCGTCACCGGCGCCAACATGGCCGACTGCCACCCGATCCTCTTCCTGCGGATGATGGAGCGCGTCAAGGCGGGCGCGAAGCTGATCGTCGTCGACCCCCGGCGCAACGCCACGGCCGCCAAGGCGGACCTGTACCTGCGGATCCGGCCCGGTACCGACCTGGCCCTCCTCAACGGCCTGCTCCACCTCCTCGTCGAGAACGGGCACACCGACCCCGCGTTCATCGCCGAGCACACCGACGGCTGGGAACAGATGCCGGCCTTCCTCCGCGACTATCCGCCCGCCGCGGTCGCCGAGATCACCGGCATCCCGGAGGACGACATCCGGCAGGCCGCCCGCTGGATCGGCGAGGCGGGCGAGTGGATGAGCTGCTGGACGATGGGGCTCAACCAGTCCACCCACGGCACCTGGAACACCAACGCGCTGATCAACCTGCATCTGGCGACCGGCGCGATCTGCCGCCCCGGCAGCGGACCGTTCTCCCTCACCGGCCAGCCCAACGCCATGGGCGGCCGTGAGATGGGCTACATGGGCCCCGGGTTGCCCGGCCAGCGATCGGTCCTGTCCGACGAGGACCGCGCCTTCACCGAGGAGCTGTGGGGCGTCCCACCCGGCACCCTGCGCGCGGACGGCTCGGGCAGCGGCACCGTCGACATGTTCCGGCGCATGGCCGAGGGGGAGATCAAGGCCTGCTGGATCATCTGCACCAACCCGGTCGCCTCGGTCGCCAACCGCCGGACCGTCATTGAGGGACTGGAGGCCGCCGAGTTCGTCGTCACCCAGGACGTGTTCGCCGACACCGAGACCAACGCGTACGCCGATGTCGTCCTGCCCGCCGCGCTCTGGGCCGAGTCCGAGGGCGTGATGATCAACTCGGAGCGCACCCTCACCCTCTCCCGCCGGGCCACCGACCCGCCCGGGGAGGCGTGGCCGGACTGGCGGATCATCGCGGAGGTGGCCTGCGCCCTGGGGTTCGAGGACGCCTTCGGCTACACGAGTGCCGAGGAGATCTTCGCCGAGATCACCCGGGCCCGGAACCCGCACACCGGCTACGACCTGCGCGGTGTGACGTACGAGCGACTGCGCGAGACGCCCGTGCAGTGGCCGAGCGCGGACGTCGAAGGGCCCGCCCGCAACCCCGTGCGCTATCTCAACGACGGCGTCAGCCAGGAGCTGACCGTCCGGCCCGACGGCAGCGTGCCCAGGCTCGCCTTCCCGCTGCCCGGCGGCCGGGCCGTCTTCCACGCCCGCCCGCACCTGCCGCCGGCCGAAATGCCGGACGAGGACTTCCCGTTCGTCCTCAACACCGGGCGGCTCCAGCACCAGTGGCACACCCTCACCAAGACGGCGAAGATCGGCAGGCTGAACCGGCTGGACCCCGCTCCCTTCGTGGAGGTCCACCCCGACGACGCGGCCGCCCTGGGGCTGGCCGAGGGCGACGGCGTCGAGGTCGCCTCGCGGCGCGGCCGTGCGGTGCTCCCGGCCCGGATCACGGACCGGGTCGCGGCGGGGGAGTGCTTCGCGCCGTTCCACTGGAACGATCTGTTCGGCGAGTACCTCGGCGTGAACGCGGTGACGAACGACGCGGTCGACCCGATCTCGTTCCAGCCGGAGCTGAAGGTGTGCGCGGTCCGGCTGGCGAAGGTCGCGGCCCCGGCGGTGCGCCTGGCTCCCGCGACGGCGGGCCGGACCGGGCACGCGCGCGCCCCCGGCCCGGCGGGCACCGGGGACGGGGCGGGCCCGAGGGAGCTTGCGGACCGGATGGGGCTCGCAGGGACCACGGGGCCGGCGGACCTGAGGGGGCCGGCGGACCTGACGGGGCTGACGGGTGCACTGGGTCTGCCGGAGACCGCCGCCCCGCCGGTCCTGACGGACGCGGAACGCCGCTATCTGGCCGGATTCCTGACGGGCCTCGGAGCCCGCCCGGCAGGCACCCCGGTGCTTCCGGCGGGAGCCCCCTTCGCCCCGGACCACGCCCTGTGGGTCAACGGAATGCTGGCCGGCGCCTACTCCCGGCTCCCGGAGCCACCGGGACCCGGGACCGCGCCCGCACCACCGCCGGGCGCCCCGGAGGACCAGGACGGCCGCCCGGTCGTCGTGCTGTGGGCCTCGCAGACCGGCAACGCGGAGGAGGTCGCCGCGGCGGCCGCCCGGACGCTGGCCGCCGAGGGGTACCGCACCACGCTCCTCGGCATGGACGACGGCAGGCCCGACGCACTGCCGAGCCCGGCCGACCTCCTCGTCGTCACGAGCACCTTCGGCGACGGCGACGCCCCGGACAATGGCTCCAGCTTCTGGGAGTCGCTGAACGCCCCCGGAACCCCGCGCCTGGAAGGCGTCCGCTACGCCGTACTCGCGCTCGGCGACTCCACGTACGACGACTTCTGCGGCCACGGCCGCCGCCTGGACGAACGCTTCGGCGAACTGGGCGCGGAGCGGCTGGTCCCGCGCACCGACTGCGAACCGGAGTACGAGCAGCCCTTCGGCCAGTGGCTCAAGGAGGTCAGGGCGGCACTGGAGGCGACGACACCCGAAAGAGCCACGGGACCGGAGGCCACACCGGCACCGCGCGCCGCGGCGGCACCGGCGCCGCCGGCCGAGAAGCAGCCCGCCCGCCCCTCCCGGGCGGCGCCCGTCACCGCCCTCCTCACCGGGAACCGCCTCCTGAGCCTGCCCGGTGCGACGAAGGAGGTCCGGGCCTTCACGATCGACACGCGGCACGCCGACACCCCCCTGACGTACACGGTCGGGGACGCCCTCGGCGTACGGCCGCTCAACTGTCCCGAGCTGGTGGCCGAATGGCTCGCCGTCACCGGCCTCGACCCGGCGGCCGAGGTGGACGTCGACGGGCACGGGGCGGTGGCGCTGGAGACGGCCCTGCACCGTCACCTCGACATCACCCGCATCACCCCGGACCTGCTGCGCCTGGTCGCCGACCACACGGGGGACCGGTCCCTGAAGAAGCTGCTCCGCCCCGACAACAAGGGCGAGCGGGACCGGTGGACGTGGGGGCGGCAGGCTGTCGACGTGCTGGCCGAGCACCCGGTGCGGGCCACGGCCGCCACCTGGGCCGAGGTGCTGGGACCGCTGCGCCCCCGGCTGTACTCCATAGCCGGCAGCCCGCTGGAGGACCCTCACCGGATACGCCTCACGGTCTCCGTGATCCGCTACGAGAGCGCCCTCGGCCGGAGGCGGAAGGGGGTCGCCTCCACGTTCCTCGCGGACGCCGAGCCGGACAGCCCCGTCCCGGTGTTCGTCCAGCGCAACGACCGCTTCCGCCCGCCCGCCGACCCGGCCACCCCGATGATCATGGTGGGGCCCGGTACGGGAGTCGCCCCGTTCCTGGGCTTCCTGGAGGAGCGCCGTGCGCTCGGCCACTCCGGCGCCAACTGGCTGTTCTTCGGCGAGCAGCACCGCGCCACGGACTTCTACTACCGGGAGGAACTCGACGCGATGAGCCGCTCGGGCACCCTCACTCGGCTGGACACCGCCTTCTCCCGCGATCAGCGGGCCAAGGTCTACGTCCAGGACCGGATGCGCGAGCACGGAGCCCAGCTCTGGTCCTGGCTCCGCGACGGCGCCCACCTCTACGTCTGCGGCGACGCCTCCCGGATGGCCAAGGACGTCGACCGGGCGCTGCGTGACATCGCCGTCGCCCACGGCGGGCTCGACCCCGACGCCGCGGCCGCCCAGGTCAAACAGCTAGCCTCGGACCGCAGATACGTACGGGACGTGTACTGACGGACCGACCGAGGGAGTACGGGGATGGCCTGGACGGAAGTACCGGTGGACGTCGAGCCGCCGGCGGCGGGCACGGTCCTGCTGACCGGCATCCCCGGCAGCGGCAAGAGCACGGTGGCCGCGGCGCTCGCCGCCCGGTTCGCCGCTTCCGCCCACATCGAGGTGGACGCCCTCCAGGAACTCATCGTCTCCGGCGGCCGGTGGCCGTTGCCCGACGGGGACGAGGAGGCGGACCGGCAGATCTTCCTCCGGGCCCGCAACGCCTGCCTGCTGGCGGACAGTTTCGCCGCCGCGGGCTTCCTGCCGGTCATCGACGACGTCGTCGCACGCCGCGCCCACCTCGACTTCTACCGCACCACGCTCACCGCCGGACCGCTGCACCGCGTCGTCCTGGCCCCGGGCGCGGCCAAGGCCCGGGAGCGCAATCTCGCCCGGGACAAGCGGCTCACGACGGACTGGTCGTTCCTGGAGGCGGCGATGCGCGAGGAACTGGCCGACGAGAAGACCTGGATCGACAGCGCGGACCTGACGGTGGCCGAAACGGTCGACGCCATCCTGTCCGCCACCGGCCTGACGCCCACGGGCCCCTGACACCACGGGCATTGTCAGACCCCCGCCGTACGGTGGAACCATCTATCCGCGCTGCTGGCTGCTGCGCTGCTGGATCGCCCCGCCCGGCTGCTCCCGGGCGGGGCGCACACCCGCCGGCTCAGCCCGCCGAGTCGCCCGCGTGCGGGCTCAGTGCGCCGGACCAGATCAGCGCGAAGATGAGGATGCCGAGCAGGATCCGGTAGATCACGAACGGCATGAAGGACTTCGTGGTGATGAACTTCATGAACCAGGCGATGACGGCGTATCCGACGAAGAACGCCACCAGGGTCGCGAAGATCGTCGGGCCCCAGGAGACATGCCCCTCGCCCACGTCCTTCAGCTCGTACGCGCCCGAGGCCAGCACCGCGGGGATCGCCAGCAGGAACGAGTAACGGGCGGCCGACTCGCGGGTGTAGCCCATCAGGAGGCCGCCGCTGATCGTCGCGCCGGAGCGGGAGACGCCGGGGATCAGCGCCATCGCCTGGCAGAACCCGTAGACGAGTCCGTCCCTCACGCCCAGGTCCTTGAGCGTTTTGCGCTCCTTCACCACCCGGTGCCTGCCGCCCGTCTCGTCGCGCGCGGCCAGCCGGTCCGCGATGCCGAGCACGATGCCCATGCCGATCAGCGTCGTCGCGATCAGCCGCAGGTCACGGAAGGGGCCCTCGATCTGGTCCTTGAGCGTGAGGCCCAGCACACCGATGGGGATCGAGCCGACGATGACCAGCCAGCCCATCTGGGCGTCGTGATCGCTGCGCATCGCACGGTCCGTCAGAGAGCGGAACCAGGCCGACAGGATGCGCGCGATGTCCTTGCGGAAGTAGATGAGCACCGCCGTCTCGGTGCCGATCTGGGTGATCGCCGTGAACGCCGCCCCGGGGTCGTGCCAGCCGGCGAAAGCGGCCGTCAGCCGCAGATGCGCGCTGGAGGAGATCGGCAGGAACTCGGTCAGTCCCTGAACAAGTCCCAGGACGAATGATTCGAACCAGCTCATGGGGCTTAGGCCATCCCGGAGGTGATCGTGCATCGGCCACGGGCGGCTGGGCCCGTCGGCAGCGTGCAAAGTGCGGAGTGCGGTCAAGGACTTCGAGGTCGCGGGCAGCGTATCGCCTGTAAGTGAACGTCAGGCCGACTGCACCGGTCATCCACGTGCCGCCGGACGCTCAGCCCTTCGGCGTGTCGCGGCCCAGCCGGTGGCGTCTGCGCCAGGCCACCAGCGCCCCGCCGAGACCGGACAGCACGATGAAGCCCATGGCGGCCAGGAAACCGGCGAGGTCGGCGACGCGGCCTCGCTGCCGGCTATCACGTACGCCGCCGTGTTCGGGATCGACCCGAGACCGGTGGCCAGGAGGAACGGCGGAGCGCCCATCCGGGAGGTCGCCGCGCAGTAGTTGGCGGCGGCGAACGGCACCCCGGGGAAGAGCCGCAGCGCCAGCACCGACCGGAAGCCGTGCCGGCTCAGCACCCCGTCCGCCGCGGTGAGCAGCTTCCCGCGCAGCAGGGTCCGCAACGCGTCCTGCCCCAGCACCCGGCCCAGCATGAACGACACGCCCGCACCCAGCACCGTGCCCGCCAGCGCCGCCGCCAGACCCGTCTGCGCGCCGAACAACGCGCCCGCGGCGATGTTCAGCAGCGGGCGCGGCACGAACGCCACCGTCAGCGCCCCGTACGCAAGGCCGAAGACCATCGCCGCCGTGCCCCCGGTCAGCTCGGGCGGCCAGCCCGACGCCAGCAGCCGCTGTGGTTCGAACAGCAGCATCGTCGACGCGGCCCCGAGCAGGACGACGACAAGCAGCGAAAGACGGGACCACGGCGACAACAGCGCCCGGGAGAGGCGCGGAGCCGGACCGGAGGCGGGCCGGGCGGCGGGGACGGGGTCGAACATTCGGGGAGAGTAACCGAAAAGGATGTGTGATCGCCGTAATGTGCGTCGCGTGAACCCCGCCGCCGACGCCCCTGCCGACGCCCCCGTTCCGCCGGTCAGCGTCCTCGCCGACACCGTCCTGGAGCGGCTCGTCGCCGCCTACGCCCCCGCCGCCGACCCCGTACGGGCCGAGGGCGCTGCCGCGTACATGAAGCACGTCGCACCCTTCCTCGGGATTCCCACCCCCGAGCGCCGCGCCCTGTCACGGACCGTGCTGGCGGGCACCCGGCGGCCGGACGAGCGGGACTGCACGGCGATCGCGCTGCGCTGCTGGCTGCTGCCCGAGCGCGAGTACCACTACTTCGCCGTCGACTATCTGCGCCGCCACGCGGGCCGCTGCACCTCCGGCTTCCTGCCCGTCCTGCACCACCTGGTGACCACCGTCCCCTGGTGGGACACGGTCGACCTGCTCGCCGCGCATGTCGCGGGCCCGCTGGTCGCCGCCGACCCGGCGCTCGCCCGCGAGATGGACCGGTGGATCGACGACCCCAGCCTCTGGGCCGCCAGGACCGCCCTCCTCCACCAGCTGCGCTACCAGGGAGCCACCGACGCCGACCGGCTGTTCGGCTACTGCCTGCGCCGGGCTGACCACCCCGACTTCTTCATCCGCAAGGCGATCGGCTGGGCCCTGCGCGAGTACGCCAAGACCGACCCCGCCGCCGTTCGCGACTTCGTCGACGGCGCGCGGCCCCGGCTGTCGCCGCTCTCCGTGCGCGAGGCCCTCAAGAACCTCTGACCCGCAGCGGACAGGGCGGGGGAAAACCATTCGACGTGACCGCCGCGCCCGGCCATGATCAGGGGCATGTTCCGGTACGCCTTCCCCGCAGCGCCGTCCGCAGTCGCGGACGCGCCGAAGGCTGCCGTGAACGACGCGGTCGCCGAGGCACTCGCCCCGGCCGCGGCAGTCGTTGCCGCAGCAGCAGTCGCATCGGCTTGCGCCGTTGCCGCAGCGCCCATCGGCGGCGCCCGAAGCTGACCCTCCCCCGACAGTCCGGCGGACCCCGCAAGGGGAGGGTCGGCGGGGCCCTGGGGTCCATCTCTCTTCTCGGCTTCGAGTTCTCCGAAGGAATCAGCCATGTCCAAGACGGCTTACGTGCGCACCAAGCCGCACCTCAACATCGGCACCATGGGCCACGTCGACCACGGCAAGACCACCCTCACCGCCGCCATCACCAAGGTCCTCAGCGAGCGCGGCGGCAGCTCCACGTCCTACGTGTCCTTCGACCGGATCGACCGGGCCCCCGAGGAGGCCCAGCGCGGCATCACCATCAACATCGCGCACGTCGAGTACGAGACCGACACCCGCCACTACGCGCACGTCGACATGCCCGGACACGCCGACTACATCAAGAACATGGTCACCGGAGCGGCGCAGCTCGACGGGGCGATCCTCGTGGTCTCCGCGCTCGACGGGATCATGCCGCAGACCGCCGAGCACGTCCTGCTGGCCCGTCAAGTGGGCGTCGACCACATCGTCGTCGCCCTCAACAAGGCCGACGCGGGCGACCCCGAGCTGACCGACCTGGTCGAGCTGGAGGTCCGTGAGCTGCTCTCCGCGCACGGGTACGGCGGCGACACCGTCCCGGTGGTCCGGGTCTCCGGACTCAAGGCCCTGGAGGGCGACCCGCGGTGGACGGCGGCGATCGAAGGACTGCTGGACGCCGTCGACACGTACGTACCGATGCCGGTGCGCTACACCGACGCCCCGTTCCTGCTGTCCGTCGAGAACGTCCTGACCATCACCGGCCGGGGCACCGTCGTCACCGGCGCCGTCGAGCGCGGCACCGTCCGCGTCGGCGACAGGGTCCAGGTGCTGGGCGCGGACGTCGAGACGGTCGTCACCGGTCTGGAGACCTTCGGCAAGCCGATGGAGTCCGCCGAGGCCGGGGACAACGTCGCGCTGCTGCTGCGCGGAGTGGAGCGCGACCGGGTCCGACGCGGCCATGTCGTGGCCGCGCCCGGCAGCGTCACGCCGAGCCGCCGGTTCAGCGCGCAGGTGTACGTGCTGTCGGCGAAGGAGGGTGGCCGCACCACCCCGGTCGCCACCGGCTACCGGCCGCAGTTCTACATCCGTACGGCGGACGTCGTCGGGGACGTCGACCTCGGCGAGGCGGCGGTCGCGCGCCCCGGCGACACGGTCACCATGACCGTGGAGCTGGGCCGTGACGTGCCACTGGAGTCCGGTCTCGGCTTCGCGATCCGCGAGGGCGGCCGCACGGTCGGCGCGGGAACGGTCACCGAGCTGCTCTGAGACCGCCCGTTGCCCGCCACCCCTCGGTTCGGGGTGGCGGGCAACGGCGGCGACAATGGAGGGGTGAACGAGCCGATACCCGTCATCCGCGAGGTCGACTGCGGCACCGCCCGGCTGCTGCCCGACGTGGACCGCGACCGGGCCTGGCTGCTCACGGTCGACGACGCGCCCCAGTCCTACGTCGACCTCGACGACCCGACCTATGTGGAGTTCGAGTACGTGAGGCGGCTCGCCCACGTCGTGGACGGCGCGGCGGAGCCGGGTGCGCCCCTGGACGTCCTGCATCTGGGCGGTGGCGCGCTGACCCTGCCACGCTATGTGGCCGCGACCCGCCCCGGCTCACGGCAGGACGTGGTCGACGCCGACCGGGGTCTGCTGGGGCTGGTCCGGGAGTATCTGCCGCTGCCCGACGGGAGCGGTATCACCCTCCACGCGGCCGACGCCCGGGAGCGGCTGGAGGCCGTGGCCCCCGCCTCCGCCGACCTCCTGATCGCGGACGTCTTCGGCGGCTCCCGGGTGCCGGCGCACCTCACGTCCGTCGAGTACGCGCGGGCGGCCGGGCGTGCCCTGCGCGCGGACGGGATCTACGCGGCCAACCTGGCCGACAGCGCGCCGTTCGCCTTCCTCCGCTCGCAGTTGGCGAACTTCGCCGCCGTCTTTCCGGAGCTGGCGCTGGTCGGGGAACCGGCGGTGCTGCGTGGGCGGCGCTTCGGCAACGTCGTGCTCCTCGCCTCGTACGCACCCATCGACGTGGACCCGCTCGTCCGCCGCTGCGCCGCGGACGTCTTCCCCGCGCGGGTGACCCACGGTGCCGCGCTGACCCGGTTCATCGGCAAGGCCCGTCCGGTGGCGGACGCGGACGCGGTCGCCTCGCCCGAACCGCCCGCCGGGGCCTTCAGCGTGGGCTGAGGCTCCCGGCGGGCGGTTCGGGCGGACGAGGCGAGGCGGCAGGGTGGTGCGGGAACGCGCTGCGCGGTGCGGGTGTCAGCCGGTGGGCTCACCCGCGAGGCGGACCGTGCTCAGGATCTGCTGGATGGTGGTGTCCGGCAGCTCGTCCTTGACGCCGGTGGCGGCGTAGAGGACCCAGGTCGAGAAGTCGCCCTTGGAGTTCTTGAAGGAGAACGCGATCGACTTCCCGTCGCTGTCGCACTTCTCCTTGTTGGCCAGCTCCAGGGCGGTGGCCTGCGCGACGCTGCCGGAGAGACCCGACTTGGTGGTGAAGGGCTTGGCCTTGCCGATCTTGACCTTGGACTTCGGGTCGAGCTGGGCGTAGGCGGCCCACACCCAGTTGGCGGCCTCGTTCCGCGCGGCCTCGTCGGTGTTCTTGGCGCCCTGGGCGCCCTTCGTCCCGACGCCGGCGAGCCCGGTGTCCTCCTCACGGCCGTCCCCGTCGGAGTCGTCGACGCACCACTTGCTCTTGTAGTAGGCGGGTGCGGAGAAGCCGGCGACCGGCGACCCGTCCTCCTTCTTGGCGTCCTCGAAGCCGGAGAACATTCCCGAGCTCGCGACCTCCCAGTCACCGGGAACGTCGAACTGCGTGCCCCACTTGGGGTTGGTGACGACCTTCCACCCCGGAATGAGTGGCTTGGGGTCGCTGTCGGAGCCCCGCGGGTTCTCCACGGGCGGCGCGGAGCCGGTGGCCGTCTCGCTCGGCTTGGCACTCGGCGACGCGGTCTTCTCGCCTCCGGCGACGTTCTTGCCCTCGTCGTCGTCCTTGCCGAGGACGAGGAAGCCGGTGACGCCCGCCGCGATCACGACGGCCAGCGCCGCGACGATCGCCACGATCGTCGTCTTCTTCTTGTCGTCCCCGGGCTTCGGCCCGCCGGGCGGACCCGGGACGGCGTACTGCGGCACCGTCGGCTGCTGGTAGGGATTGGGCTGCTGGTACCCCGGCTGCCCGCCGGGCTGGCCCTGCGGGTACCCGTAGCCCGGCTCGGACGGCTGCCCGGGCCCGCCCTGCGGCGGATATCCCGGCTGCTGATAGGGATTCGGCTGCTGGTACCCCGGCTGCTGGTACGGGTTCTGGTTCTGGTCCTGCGGGTTCTGCTCGCCCCCGGGCGGCTGCGTTCCTGGCCACATGGCCAGTAACCATAGATGGGCCGTGCGCCCACTTCTACGTCAGCCCTGTACCGGAGCCGTCACAAGGGGATGGCCAAACGGTGCTACTGGTGAGTAACCTTCGGGCATGAGCGCTGAACAGATGACCGTGGGCGAGATGCTCGTCGCCACGGTTCCGATGGCCCGGACCCTCAACCTCGAATTCCTGGAGACCACCCCGGAGCGCGCCGTCGTCCGGCTGCCCGACCAGGCGGACTACCACAACCACGTCGGTGGCCCGCACGCCGGAGCGATGTTCACGCTCGCCGAGTCCGCCAGTGGTGCGATCGTCATCGCCGCCTTCGGCGACCAGATGTCGCGGGCCGTGCCGCTCGCGGTGAAGGCCGAGATCGGCTACAAGAAGCTCGCCATGGGCGAGGTCACCGCCACCGCGACCCTCGGCCGCCCGATCGCCGACGTGGTCGCCGAGCTGGACGCCGGACAGCGGCCGGAGTTCCCCGTCGCCATCGAGATCACACGCGCCGACGGCGCGGTCACCGGCGAGATGACCGTCGTGTGGACCCTGCGCCCCAACGGCTGACCACCGCCGTACGCAAGCGGGACGCCGTACGCACATGAGACGGGCCGCCTCCCTCCTCGAACGGGAGGGCGGCGGCCCGGCTTGGTGTTTCGGCGGGACGCGGGCGTCAGCCCCGTGCGCCTCGCGGTGCGCCTTCGCCAGCTCCACGTACCCCGCCGCGTTGAAGCGGATGCTCTCCAGCTCCTCGGCGGTCAGCGGCCGCTTCACCTTCGCGGGCACCCCCGCGACGAGCGAGCCCGGCGGCACCCGCATCCCCTGCGGGACCAGAGCCTGCGCCGCGACCAGCGAACCCGCGCCGATGTGCGCGCCGTTGAGCACCGTCGCGCCCATCCCGACCAGCACGTCGTCCTCGATCACACAGCCGTGCAGCACCGCGTTGTGGCCGACCGACACCCTCGCGCCCACCGTGAGCGGGAAACCGGGGTCGGTGTGCACGCTGCAGTTGTCCTGGATGTTGCTGTCGGGGCCGAGCGTGATCGGACCGCAGTCGGCGCGCAGCACGGCCTGGTACCAGACGCTGGAGCCCGGGGCGAGCGTCACCTCACCGATCACCACGGAGGTCGGGGCCACAAAAGCGTCCACGTCGATGTCCGGCTCCTTGCCGCCCATGCCCGTGATCAACGCCTGCTCCGCCATCGCCTACTCCTTCGCGCCGGTGTGGTGCTCCTGGGCCCTCTCCACCGGATCAGGCCGACTCCCACGGTAGGCGACGGCCTTCGCCGGGCACCGCGCAGTGGGGCGAACATCACAGGTCACCGCGGGGAGCGCCCACCGCGCCGCCGACTACCGTGAGCGCGTGCCGAAGAACCGAAACGCGTTCTCCTTCCTCGCCCGCTGGCCGCGCCGCGCCGCCTCCCGAGCGGTCCACGCCGGCTGGGCCTGGGCGCAGCGGACGGGCGCGGTCACCGCCGAGCACCCCGGGCGGCTGCGGTTCGGCGCGATCGGCGCGGGCACCCGGCTCGCCTTCCCGCAGGGGACCGTGTTCGGGGAGCGGTGGATCGAGCTGGGCGCGCACTGCATCATCGGCGAGCGGGTCACCCTCACCGCCGGGATGATGCCCGACCTGGACCTGGGGCCCGACCCGATCCTCACCCTGGGCGACGGAGTGGTGCTGGGGCGCGGCAGCCATGTGATCGCCGACACGACGGTGACCATCGGCTCGGACACGTACTGCGGTCCGTACGTCTACATCACCTCGACCAACCACAGCTACGACGACCCGCACGAGCCCGTGGGCAGGCAGTGGCCCCGGATGGAGCCGGTGGCGATCGGCCCCGGCTGCTGGATCGGCACCGGCGCGGTCATCCTGCCCGGGGCCAGGCTCGGCCGGAACGTGGTGGTCGCGGCGGGCGCCGTCGTCCGGGGCGAGGTCCCGGACCACGCGGTGGTGGCAGGAGCCCCCGCGCGCGTCGTGCGCAGCTGGGACCCGGAGAAGGGCTGGCAGCCGCCCCTGCGCACGCCCGCCCCCGTGCCGATCCCCAAGGGCGTCACGCCCGAGCAGCTGCTGGCCCTGGCCGAGCCGGACGAGGTGCGGGAGACCCCGTAGGACGCCGGTACGGCCCGGTGGACGGTGGAGTGCGCCGTACGACGGTGCAATATTCTTGACCCCGGCATGCGCCGTACGCGCCCCGGCCACCCGTACGCCGGCATCCGCATTCCGCCATCCACCGCAGGGACGGTACGTGTCCGACCTCGACCAGCTCACCCAGTCGCTGGCCCGCAACCTCAAGCGCTGGCGGGGCGAGCGCGGCTTCACCCTCGACGCCCTCGCGGCCCGCTCCGGGGTCAGCCGCGGGATGATCATCCAGATCGAGCAGGCGCGGACGAACCCGAGCGTCGGCACCACGGTGAAGCTGGCCGACGCGCTCGGCGTCGCCATCACCACCCTCCTCGACCACGAGCAGGGGCCCCAGGTCCGGCTGGTCCCGGAGAGCCGGGCCGTCCGCATGTGGTCCACCGAGGCGGGCAGCTCCACCACGCTGCTCGTCGGAGCGGAGGCCCGCGGCCCGCTCGAACTGTGGACCTGCCGGCTGATGTCCGGCGAGGGCACCACGTCCGACCCGCACCCCGAGGGCACCGTCGAACTCCTCCACGTCACCGAGGGCGAACTGACCCTGCTCGTCGACGGTCTCGCCCATGCCGTCCCCGCCGGGACCTCCGCCACCTTCGAGGCGCACGTGCCGCACGGCTACCGCAACGAGGGCGGCGAACCGACGGTCTTCACCATGGCCGTCGCCATCCCGCCCGTCCGCTGAGACGCCCGGCCGGGCGGCCGCCCGTCGCTGTTAGCGTGAGCACCATGCGCGCTCCCATCGGCACCTTCGAGGACGCCGCTCCCGCCGCGGAACGGCTCGACCTGCTCCCCGCCCCCGTCGTCGCGGCGCTGACCGCGGGCTGGGGCGGGTTCACCGCCGAGCAGCTCGTCCACGTCGACAGCGATCCGGCCGTCGCCGACACCGCCGTCTTCGCCGAGCACCACGGCGTCGAACTGCTCGACACCTCGGCCAACTGCGTCGTCGTGGCGGGCAAGCGCGGCCAGGACGTCACCCTCGCCGCCTGCGTGGTGCTCTCCCGCACCCGGGTCGACGTCAACGGCGCGGTCCGCAAGCACCTCGGCGCCCGCAAGGCCTCCTTCGCCCCGATGGACACGGCGGTCGGCGAGAGCGGCATGGAGTACGGCGGCATCACCCCGATCGGCCTGCCCGCCGCCTGGCCCCTCCTGCTGGACCCCGCCGTCGTGGACGAGGAGTGGGTCCTGATCGGCAGTGGCAGCCGGCGCGGCAAACTCATCGTCCCCGGCAAGGCGCTCGCCGCCCTCCCGGGTGCGGTGGTCGTCGAGGGCCTCGGCGTCTGAGCCCCCGAAGGGCCGGGGCGGGCGGGTCGCCCCTTGAAACGGCCGGGACGGCCGGCTCAGCTCCCCGCTGTGCGGTGCTCCGTGAGCCAGGCCGTGGCGAAGTCGACGGCCGGCCGCAGCCGGACGAGCCGGCACTCCGCCGCGCCCACGCGCCCCGCCCGTACGTCCCCCTCGGCGGCGGCCTCCTCGAAGGCCGCGCCCAGGGCGGCGAAGTCCCCGTCGTCCAGGGCGACATCCTCGTACTCCCACCACCGGCGCACCCCCCGCGACGCCACCACACAGCGGTAGCTCCGGCGCGGCGGGCCGGGCATCCGGTACTCGCCCAGATGGAACGCCGTACACGTGGCGTAGCCGGTGCCGAGCAGCAGGATCCGGGCATCCTCCTCGTACAGCCGGGCCAGCGGCGAGTCCTCCCCGAGGTGGCAGTCGGCCCGGTGCCCGGCGAGCAGCCGCGCCGCCACGGGGCCGAGCGCGGCGAACGAGGTCTGCGGATGCGCGCTGCGCCCGGCCCCCGCCGCCGTCCGTACGGTCTCGGCCAGCGCGCCCATCGACGGCGCGGGCGTCAGCGCCGGGTCGTACGCCGGCATCGCGGCGCGCATCGCGGCGACCGCCCCGGCGTCCAGGCCCCGCACCCGCTCGCGGTAGTGCGGAGAAGTGTCGGAGTTCTCCGGGGTGAAGGCGGGCACCACCACCGTCCCCGAAGGACCGACGGCCCGGCGCAACGCGCCCAGCACCACCCGTGCCCCGCCCGCCACCGGTCCCAGCGAGCGCAGCGAGGCATGCACCAGGAGAACATCACCGGGGCGGACGCCGAGCGCGGTCAGCGCGGCCGTCGTCCGGGCCCCCCCGTCGGTCACGTCGGTCACGTCCGCGTCGTTCACGGCGGGGATTCTGCCCACGCAGGGGCGCCCCGCACACCCGGGCGGCTCAGGCGCGAGCACCCAGCCGCGGAATCTCGATCGCGGGGCACCGGTCCATGATCATGTCCAGGCCCGCCGCGCGCGTCCGCCGGTAGGCCTCCCGGTCCACGACGCCGAGCTGGAACCACACCGCCTTCGCGCCGACCGCCACCGCCTCGTCCGCGACGGCGCCCGCCAGCTCGCTGTTGACGAACACGTCCACCACGTCGACCGGAAAGGGGACGTCCGCGAGCGAGGCGTACCCCTGTTCCCCGTGGACCGTCTCGGCTTTCGGGTGCACCGGCACCACCCGCTTGCCGAACCGCTGGAGGACCTCCGCCACCCCGTACGCCGCCCGGGAACGGTTGCCGGACAGGCCCACCACCGCCCAGGTGTCGCCCGTGTCCTGGAGAATCCGCCGGATCGTCGCGTCGTCCGCGTACGCGTCCACCCCCGCGCCGCCGCCGTCCGTGTTGCCGTCCGCGTTCATGCCGTCTGCGTTCATGCCGGGACAACCTGCGGCCCCCACCTCCCCATTCCCGCCGGAACCCGCCCCCGCGGCGGCGCATAGGGTGGACGGATGCAGGAGCAGTACCGGACCGTCGCCCGCGCGGGTGTGCACGAGAGCGAGATCAACCGATCCCGTTTCCTCTGCTCGCTCGCCCCAGCCGCCACCGAGGAGGAGGCGCAGGACTTCGTCGCCCGCGTCCGCAAGGAGCACCCGACCGCCACCCACAACTGCTTCGCGTACGTGATCGGCGCCGACGCCTCCGTACAGAAGGCGAGCGACGACGGCGAACCCGGCGGCACGGCGGGCGTGCCCATGCTGCAGATGCTGATGCGGCGGGAGACGCGGTACGTCGTGGCGGTCGTCACCCGCTACTACGGCGGGGTCAAACTCGGGGCGGGCGGGCTGATCCGGGCGTACGGGGGAGTGGTCGGCGAAGCCCTCGACGAGCTCGGCACGATCACCCGGCGGCGCTTCCGGCTCGCCACGATCCGGGTCGACCACCAGCGGGCCGGGAAGCTGGAGAACGACCTGCGGGCCACCGGACGTGACGTCCGGGAGGTGCGGTACGCCGAGGCCGTCACCATCGACATCGGGCTGCCGGACGGCGACGTCGAGGCGTTCACCGGCTGGCTGGCCGACGCGACCGCGGGGACCGCGACCCTGGAGCTGGGCGGCGAGGCGTACGGGGACGCGACCGCGTGAAGTGAGGGCAATCCCACGGGGGCGAAAATCATGATCGATGGGGGTCCGGCGGCCCGGCGGCGTTAGCGTGGTCGGTGCCGAGCGGGATCACGGGCCGCCGGTGCGCGGCCCACGGGGTGGAGGACGACGACGATGCAGGCCAAGACCGGCGGAGTGATGGCGTGAGGCTCCTGCACACCTCGGACTGGCACCTGGGCCGGTCCTTCCACCGCGTCTCCCTGCTGGACGCCCAGGCCGCCTACCTCGACCGTCTCGTGGCGACCGTCCGGGAACGCGAGGTGGACGTCGTCCTCGTCGCCGGCGACGTCTACGACCGGGCCGTGCCGCCGCTCACCGCCGTCGAGCTGTTCGACCGGGCGCTGCACCGGCTCGCCGACGCCGGTGTCCCCACCGTCATGATCTCCGGCAACCACGACTCCGCCCGCCGGCTCGGCGTCGGCGCCGGGCTCCTCGACCGGGCCGGGATCCACCTGCGGACCGACCCCGAGGGCTGCGCCACCCCCGTCGTCCTCGCCGACGACCACGGCGACGTGGCGTTCTACGGACTGCCCTACCTGGAACCGGCCCTGGTCAAGGAGGCCCTGGGCGCGGACAGGGCCGGCCACGAGGCGGTCCTCACCGCCGCCATGGACCGGGTGCGCGCCGACCTCGCCACCCGCCCCGCCGAAACCCGCTCCGTCGTCCTCGCGCACGCCTTCGTGGCGGGCGGGGAGCCCAGCGACAGCGAACGCGACATCACCGTCGGCGGGGTCGCCGCCGTCCCCGCCGGGGTCTTCGACGGCGTCGACTACGCGGCCCTCGGCCATCTCCACGGCTCCCAGCGGGTCACGGACCGGGTCCGCTACTCCGGCTCGCCGCTCGCCTACTCCTTCTCCGAGGCCGACCACCGCAAGACCATGTGGCTCATCGACCTCGACGCCGACGGAGGCATCGCCGCCGAGGAGCGGATCGACTGCCCCGTGGAGCGGCCCCTCGCCCGGCTCCGGGGCCGCCTCGACACCCTCCTGGAGGACCCCGCGCTGGACCGCCACGAGCACGCCTGGGTCGAGGCCACCCTCACCGACCCGGTACGCCCCGCCGAGCCCATGGCCCGCCTCGCCCGGCGCTTCCCGCACACCCTCAGCCTCGTCTTCGACCCCGAACGGCCCCCCGAGGATCCGCTCGCCTCCTACGCCCAGCGCCTCAAGGGCCGCGACGACCACCAGATCGCCGAGGACTTCGTCGCCCACGTCCGCGGCGGCAGCGGTCCCAGCGACCTCGAACGCACCGTGCTGCGCGGCGCGTTCGACGACGTCCGGGTGGACGAGACCGTGCGCGAGGTGTCCCGGTGAGACTGCACCGCCTGAGCATCACCGCCTTCGGCCCGTTCGGCACCACCCAGGAAGTCGACTTCGACGCCCTCTCCTCCGCCGGGCTCTTCCTGCTCCACGGACCCACCGGCGCGGGCAAGACCTCCGTGCTGGACGCCGTCTGCTTCGCCCTGTACGGAGCCGTCCCCGGCGCCCGGCAGAGCCCCGGGGCCGCCCTGCGCAGCGACCACGCCCCCGTGGACCTGCCCACCGAGGTCCAGCTGGAGCTGACCGTCGGCGGACGCCGCCTCGAAGTCACCCGCAGCCCCGCCCAGCCCCGCCCCAAGAAGCGGGGCGACGGCTTCACCGTGGAGAAGGCCCAGAGCAGGCTGCGCGGCTACGACCCCGAGCGCGGCTGGCACGCCCTCAGCAAGTCGCACCAGGAGATCGGCGAGGAGCTGACCCAGCTCATCGGTATGAGCCGGGACCAGTTCTGCCAGGTGGTGCTGTTGCCGCAGGGCGACTTCGCCCGTTTCCTGCGCTCGGACGCCGAGGCCCGCGGCAAGCTCCTCGGCCGGCTCTTCGACACCCGCCGCTTCGCCGCCGTCGAGGAACGCCTCGCCGAACTGCGCCGGGGCGCCGAGGCCAAGGTCACCGCCGCCGACGAACGGATCCTCGCCCTCGCCCAGCGCATCGCTCAGGCGGCCGGACCCGCGGGGGCCGAGGCCACCCCGATCGCCGCCCGGCCCGGCGAACCCGGCCTCGCCGAAGCGGTGCTGGAGTGGGCCGCCATCGCCCGGTCCACGGCCCGCGAACGGCTCGGCATCGCCCACCACGTCGTCGCCCGGGCCGAGGACCGGCAGCGCGAGGCCCGCCACGCCCTGGACGCCGTACGCGAACTCGCCCGCCTCCAGCAGCGGTACGAGGAGACCCGCCGGCGCGCTGCGGCGCTGGAGGAGCGGCGGCCGGAACACGACCGCCGCCAGGAGGAGTTGGACCGCGCCCGCAAGGCCGACCGGGTCGCCCCCGCCCTGGAGCTGCGCCAGGAGGCGGAGCGGGCCCACCACCGGGCGGCCGACGTCCTCGGCCGGGCCAGGGCGCAGCTGCCGCCCGACCTCGCCGACGCGGGCCCCGACCAGCTCGCCGAGCTGGAACGCCGGTTCCGGCAGGAGCTGGGCGGACTGGAGTCAGCCCGCCGGGCCGAGGCGCGCAGCGCCGAGATCGACGAGGAGCGCGACCGGCTGGAGCGCGAATCCCGGGCCGACGACGCGACCGTCCGGGACACCGAAGCCTGGCTCGCGGGCTGGGACACCGTCCACACCGGGCTCCGGGAGTCCGTCGCGACCGCGCAGGAGGCCGCGACCCGCGCCGAACAGCTCGCCGGACTCCTCGCCCCGGCCCGCCGCCGACTGGAGGCCGCCCGCCGCCGCGACACCCTGGCCGCCGAGGTCCGGGCCGCCCGGGAGGAGCTGGCCGGCGCCCGTGAACGCGCCCTCGCCGCCCACGAGACCTGGCTCGGACTGCGGGAGCAGCGGCTGCGGGACATCGCGGCGGAGCTGGCCGCCGGGCTGGTCGACGGCGCACCCTGCACCGTCTGCGGTTCCGCCGAGCACCCGGCCCCGGCCGCCGAGGCCGACGGCCATGTCGACCGGGCCACCGAGGAGGCCGCCCTCGCCGCCCACCGTGACGCCGAAGAGACCCGCACCCGCGCTGAGCAGGCCCTCGGGCTCGTCCGCGAACGCCACGCCACCGCCGACGCGGAGGCGCGTGAGGGGAATGCCCGCGACACGGAGTCCGGTGGCCGGGGGGCGTCGTCGGCGGCCCTGGTGGCGAGCGGCGACGACGGCGCGGTGCCGGGCCCCGGTCCGTCCGTCGACGAACTCCGCGACATCGTCGACCGGTTGACCGCCGAGCACGCCGAGGCGCACCGACTCGCCGCCGGGACACACGCCGCCCGCGAAGCCCTCGACGCCGCCGAGCGCGAGCACGCGGGCCGCCTCGAACTCCGGCAGGAGGCCGAGCGCCGGGCCGCCGCCCGCACCTCCCGGCGCGAGGCGCTCGACCGCGAACAGGCCGCGCTGCACGACGAACTCACCGCCGTCCGGGGCGAGTCCGGATCCGTCGCCGCCTACGCGGACCGCCTGACCCGCCGAGTGGCGCTGCTGGCGGACGCTGCCGAGGCCGTACGCGCCGAACAGGACGCGGCACAGCGCCGGAAGGAGGCCGACGACCGGCTCTCCGACGCGGCGTTCCGGGCCGGCTTCGACACGCCCGAGGCCGCCGCCGCGACGCTTCTCGACGCCGCGGCCCAACGCGACCTCCAGCACCGCATCGACGCCTGGCAGGCCGAGGCCGCCGCGGTGGCCGACCGCCGAGCCGAGCGCGACGCCCGCGAGGCCGCGGAACAGCCCACTGCTCAACCGTCAGCGGCACAAGCGGAGTTCGAGACGGCGGAACGGCTGCTGCGCGAGGCGGCGTCCGCGCTTGCCGCCGCCGACGAGCGCTGCGGCGAGCTGACCCGGCTCTCCCGGCAGGCCGCCGACGAGGTGCGGCGGCTGGGCCCCGTACGCCAGGAGTACGAGCGGATCGCCCGGCTCGCGGGCCTGGCGGCGGGCACCTCCGCCGACAACGAACGCAAGATGCGCCTGGAGGCGTACGTCCTGGCCGCCCGCCTCGAACAGGTGGCGGCGGCCGCCACCGCACGGCTCCAGCGGATGTCCTCGGGCCGCTACACGCTCGTCCACTCCGACGCCCGCACCGGCGGCCGCCGTGCCGGACTGGGACTGCATGTGGTCGACGCCTGGACCGGCAGCGAACGCGACACCGCGACGCTGTCCGGCGGAGAGACGTTCTTCGCTTCGCTGGCCCTCGCGCTGGGCCTCGCCGACGTCGTGACCGAGGAGGCCGGCGGCGTACGCCTGGACACCCTCTTCATCGACGAGGGGTTCGGCAGTCTGGACGACCAGACGCTGGACGAGGTGCTCGACGTACTGGACTCCCTGCGGGAACGGGACCGCAGCGTGGGCATCGTCAGCCATGTGGCCGACCTGCGCCGCCGGATCCCGGTCCGGCTCGAAGTGGTGAAGGAGCGCCAGGGTTCGTCGGTCCGTCACCGCCTGTGATGTCCGGCCGGCCGCTTCCTGCGCGTTGCCGCGCCCGGCGTCAACGGCCGATCGCGCGGCGGGGGAGCGGTGAGGAGTACACGATGCTCGTGGTGACCGAACCCAGCGCCCCGATCCGCCCGGTGGTCTCCTCCAGATGCTTCATCGAGCGGGCCGTGACCTTGAGGACGAAGCAGTCGTCGCCGGTGACGTGATGGGCCTCGATGATCTCCGGCGTCGTGTCCAGCAGATCGTGGAAGGGCTTGTAGTTCCCGTTCGGGTAGCGCAGGCGCACCAGGGCGAGGAGGGGCAGCCCGAGCCGCTCGGCGTCGACCACCGCCGCGTATCCGCTGATCACCCCCAGCTCCTCCAGCCGCCGCACCCGCTCCGTCACGGCGCTCGGGGACATGGCGACGGCACGGGCGAGCTCGGCGAAGGTGGCGCGGCCGTCGCGCTGGAGGACATCGAGAATGCGCCAGTCGGTGGCGTCCGGGGAATAGTCGGTCACCTCACCGAGGCAACAGGGAAATCCCCGGCGAATCAAGAGGAGCGCCGGGGAATCCCACTTCTCGGTCTGGTTTCGCGGCCATAGATTCATGGTCATGACCTCGCACTCCACGGCCACGGCCGCCCACCCCGTTCTGCGCGTCCCGCCCGCCTCCCCCGCCGCGGCGGCCGCCTACTTCGGTGCCTCGCTCGCCTTCCACGCGGACGTCTCCGATGTCGCCGCCGCGCTCGCCGCCGACGGCGACCCCGGGTTCGTCGTCCTGGACAGCCGCTCCACGGCCTCCTGGGACCAGGGGCACATCCCCGGAGCGGTCCACCTGCCCACCGCCCTGATCCCCGAGCAGGCGGCGGCGCTGCTGGACCCGGCCGTCCCCGTGGTGACGTACTGCTGGGGGCCGGGCTGCAACGGCGCGACCCGGGCGGCTCTGGCCCTCGCCCAACTGGGGTTCCATGTGAAGGAGATGCTCGGCGGGTTCGAGTACTGGGTGCGCGAAGGGTTCGCCTACGAGACCTGGGAGGGCGGCGAGCGGCGCGCGGCCGATCCGCTGACCGCTCCGGTCGACGCGGCCGACTGCGGCTGCTGAGCCCCAACGAGTCCGGGCGGAGGCGCCCGCAGGCACGGCGGGATTCAGCGCGCCCCGGCAGCCGCGAGCGCGGCGAACAGGTCGGCCGTCCCCGCCCCGGCGGGACACCCGCTCACCTGACCGTCCCCGACCTCCACCACCCGCCACACCCCGTCCTCGCGCAACGCCAGGTCGGTGGTGACCCAGCGCAGCCCGAGGCGGCCCACCGCCTCCCGCACGGAGGAGAGTTCGGGGGCGGGGCGCAGGCCGGGGGTGTCCGGGTGGGCGGTGACGAGCACCGCCTCCCCGTCCACCCACCACACCCGCGCCTCGCCGCCGGCGGCGAACGGCTCGAAGGCCCGCAGCACCAGACCGCCCGCGAGGAAGTCACCCTGGAGGTCGACGAACCGGTCCACCACGGAAGCCAGTTGATGGTGGTCCGCCAGCGCCGGTACGTAACAGGCCTCGTCCCATTCATGCTTGCGGGACTTCACGAAGTCCTTCACGATGCCGGGTCCCGTCCCCAGGGGTGCCACGAGCCCGGCCAGCTCGTCGGCGGCGGGCGGCGGGCCCCCCGGAGCCACGGCGCACCAGACGCTGCGCGGCGTCAGCCCGTAGAACTCCTCGTACCAGCCGGGGAGTTCATGTGCCCGCCGGTAGCCGACGGCGTCGGTGAGCAGGGTGCAGCCCCGCGCGCCGAGTGCCGTCTCCAGCTGTGTGTACCGGGCGGAGGGGATCATCCAGCCCCGGTACCAGTACGGTCCGGAGTCCCGCGCGACCCGCGCCACCGCCCCGGCCGCGTCACCGGCGAGCAGCGCGTCATGATCGAGCAGGGCGATCCGGCCGCCCGCCGCACGCGCCGCCGCGATGTCCTCGGCGAACTGCGGATCGGGCCGCGACGCCCTCAACGGGTCGGCGCAGAACAGGAATCCGTTGCGCTCACTCATGACGGGCTGCCTTCCTTCACCTGAAGAGACTCCGGACCGTACGTACCACCGGCCCGGTCAGAGCCGTGACAGCTCGTCCACCAGGTCGTCCAGGCCCAGCGATCCCTGCGAGAGCGCCGCCATGTGCCACGCCTTCAGGTCGAACGCGTCGCCGTGCGCGGCGCGCGCGTTCTCCCGGCCGAGCAGCCAGGCGCGCTCGCCCAGCTTGTAGCCGATGGCCTGGCCGGGCATCGACAGATAGCGGGTCAGCTCGCTCTCCACGAAGTCGGCGGGGCGGCCGCTGTGGTTGCCGAAGAACTCCTGGGCCAGATCGGGGGTCCAGCGCTCGCCCGGGTGGAAGGGGGAGTCCGCCGGGATCTCCAGCTCCAGGTGCATGCCGATGTCGACGATCACCCGGCAGGCGCGCATCATCTGGGCGTCCAGATAGCCGAGCCGCCGCTCCGGGTCGGGCAGGAAGCCCAGCTCGTCCATCAGCCGCTCCGCGTACAGCGCCCAGCCCTCGGCGTTCGCGCTGACCATGCCGACCGAGGCCTGGTAGCGGGAGAGGGTGTCGGCGACGTGCGTCCACTGCGCGAGCTGCAAGTGGTGGCCGGGAACGCCCTCGTGGTACCAGGTGGAGACCAGGTCGTACACCGGGAAGCGGGTCTCGCCCATGGTGGGCAGCCAGGTGCGCCCGGGGCGGGAGAAGTCCTCGGAGGGGCTGGTGTAGTACGGCGCGGCGGCCCCGCCGGGCGGGGCGATCCGGGACTCCACCTTCCGCACCCGCTCCGCGAGGTCGAAGTGGGTGCCGTCCAGCGCCTCGATCGCCTCGTCCATCAGGCTCTGGAGCCAGTCGCGGACCTCGTCCACCCCCTCGATGTGCTTGCCGTGCACATCCAGGTGGGCGAGCGCCTCCCAGGGCCCGGCCCCGGGCAGCACCTTCTCGGCCTCGGTCTTCATCTCGGCGAGCAGCCGGTGGTACTCCGACCAGCCGTACGCGTACGCCTCGTCGAGATCCAGGTCGGTGCCGTTGTACAGCCGCGACCAGCGGGCGTAGCGCTCCCGGCCGACCGGATCGGGGGCGCCCTCGATCGCCGGGGCGTACACGTCGCGCATCCAGTCCCGCAGCGCGAGCACCGAGGCTGCGGCCTGCCCAGCGGCCTCGTCCAGCTCCGCCCGCAGGGACGCGGGCCCCGGAGCGACGAACTCCGCGAAGAACCCGTCGCCCTCGCCTTCCCCGCCCCACTGCGTGAGCTGCCCGACGAACGTGGCGGTCGCGCGCGGGCCGCCGTACAGCTTGCGCTCCAGACCGAGGGCGAGGGAGGAGCGGTACCCCTCGTAGGCGGCGGGCACGGCGCGCAGGCGCTCCACGATCGCCTTCCAGTCCTCCTCCGTCGCGGTCGGCATGAGGGTGAAGACCTCGGTGATGCTGTGAGCGGGCGACGACAGGTTGGAGACGGCCCGCAGGCCCTCCTCCGCCTCGTGCACGGCGAGTTCCGCCGTCAGGCGCTCCCGCAGGAGCCGTCCGCAGCGCCGCTCGGCATCGCTGTCCGCACCGGGGAGCCGCTCGGCGGCGTCCAGCTTCCGCAGCGTCGCGCGGATGAGGCCGGCGGAGACCTCCTGACCGGCCGGTGAGAAGTCGGGCAGCCGGCGCGAGCTTTCGGGCACACCCAGATAGGTGCCCGTGATGGGGTCGAGTTCGATGAGTGCGTCGACGTAGGCGTCGGCGACCTGACGGGGCAGCGCGCTGCTCGAGATGTCTGACATGCGGACATCCTCGTACGGCGGCGGCCCTCCCGTCACCACCGGAGGCCGTTCGGTGTCCGGACCCGGCCGGTCAGTTCGCGGCGGGCGGAAGCAGCGGGCCGCACTCCCACTGCTGGAAGATCAGCCGGGTGTCCACCCGGGCCACCTCCCGGCGCGAGGTGAACTCGTCCAGGACCAGCCGTTGCAGATCCGCCGCGTCGGCCACCGCCACCTGCACCAGATAGTCGTCGGGGCCGGTGAGATGGAACAGCGCACGCGACTCCGGCAGTGACCTGATCCGGTCGACGAACGGCCCGATCAACTCCCGGCGGTGCGGCCTGACCTGCACCAGCAGGAGCGCCTGGAGCCCCCGGCCGAGCTTCGCCGGATCGAGGCGCAGCTGGTCCCCGAGGATCACCCCGCTGCGGCGCAGCCGGGCCACCCGGTCCAGACAGGTCGAAGCGGCCACGCCGACCTCGGCCGCCAGCTCGCGGTACGTGGTCCGCGCATCGTTCTGCAACAGCCGCAGAATCTGCAGATCCACCGGATCCAGAGCGACAGAATCGGACATGTGGCGAACGTAGCACGGGGAACGGCCCCTACGAACCGGTAACTGTTCAGAGTGACGCCATGGACAACGAAGTCTCGATGACGCCCCCTGCTCCCACCCCGTCCAGGGCTCTCGCCACCGAAGCCGTGCACGCCGGACGCGACGACCTCGCCTCCCTCGGCGTGCACGCCCCTCCGATCGATCTGTCCACCACCTACCCGTCCTACGACTCGCGCGACGAGGCGATGCGTATCGACGCGTTCGCCACCACCGGCTCCCTCCCCGACGGGCCGCCGGTCTACGCCCGGCTCGACAATCCCACCACGGGCCGCTTCGAGACGGCGCTCGCCCGGCTGGAGGGGACCGACAGCGCGGTCGCCTTCGCCAGCGGGATGGCCGCGCTCACCGCCGTCGTGCTCGCCCGCGCGAGCCAGGGACTGCGTCATGTCGTCGCGGTCCGCCCGCTCTACGGGTGCAGCGACCATCTGCTCGGCGCCGGACTGCTGGGGACCGAGGTGACCTGGACCGACCCGGCGGGCATCGCCGACGCCATCCGCCCGGACACCGGCCTCGTGATGGTCGAGACGCCGGCCAACCCGACGCTGGCCGAGGTCGACATCCGGGCCGTCGCCCACGCCTGCGGAACCGTGCCGCTGCTGGTCGACAACACCTTCGCCACCCCCGTCCTCCAGCGCCCCGTCGAACACGGCGCCCGCATCGTCCTGCACAGCGCCACCAAGTACCTCGGCGGTCACGGGGACGTCATGGGCGGCGTCGTCGCCTGTGACGAGGAGTTCGCCGCGACGCTGCGCCAGGTGCGGTTCGCCACCGGCGGGGTGCTGCACCCGCTGGCCGGCTATCTGCTGCTGCGCGGCCTGTCCACGCTTCCGGTACGCGTCCGGGCGGCCTCGACGAGCGCCGCCGAACTCGTCCGCAGGCTCACCGCCGACCCGCGGATCGCCCGGGTGCACTACCCGCGGATCGGCGGCGCGATGATCTCCTTCGAGGTGTACGGGGACCCGCACCGGGTGATCTCCGGGGTGCGGCTCATCACGCCCGCCGTCAGCCTCGGCAGCGTGGACTCGCTGATCCAGCACCCGGCCTCCATCAGCCACCGCATCGTGGAGGAGGGAGACCGGCGGGCGGCCGGCGTCGGCGACCGGCTGCTGCGGATGTCGGTCGGCCTGGAGGACGTCGAGGACCTGTGGGCGGATCTGTGCCAGGCGCTCAGCGACGGGCCCGTTCCGTCGGCACGGCAGGCTGAGCGGCCTCTCCACTCGTCAGCCGGGCGGTGATGACGAGCGTCCCCTCCTCGATCTGGTAGTCGAGGGGCAGCGCCAGCGCACGCATCGCGGCCACCATGCCGGTGTTGCGGGACTGCGTCACCGCGTAGACGCTGTCGCAGCCCGCCTCCTCGGCCAGGGCCACCAGGCGGCGGAGCAGCTCCGAGCCGATGCCCCGGCGCTGCCAGTCGTCCTCGACGAGGAGGGCCACCTCGGTCTCGTCGCCGTCCCAGAGGAGGTGGCCCAGCGCCACCAGCCTGCCCGACGCCGTCTGCACCGCGAGGGTGCGGCCGAAGCGGGGGCTCAGCAGATGGTCGAGATAGCGGTCGGCGTCCGCGACGGGACCGTGGTAGCGCAGGCCCAGGGTGTTCTGCGAGCAGCGGTCGTGCATGGCGCGGGCGGCGGCGAGATCGCCGCGGTCCGCGCGGCGCACGGTGATCTCGTTGCCCTCGGGCAGCGTGAGGACGTCCTCGCTGCGCGGCACGCGGGGACCGAGCCGGGCATCCAGCTCGACCAGGGCGCGCGCCCGCGCGAACTCGGTCGGCGTGAACGGCGGATAGGGCCGCTCGACGGAGATCACCCCGCCGGACGGGTCCCGCAGCCGCATCACCGTCTCCTCCAGCACGCCCTCGACCGGCGTGCTCTGCCCGGTGGCGCGGCCCGTGACGGAGACGGCGGGCAGCGAGTGGATGGTGCACCGGCCGAGCAACTGCCGCAGGGCGAGCGGCAGCTCGGCGGCGTCCAGCGCCGTCCGGGTGGCCAGCGACAGCACCCGGGTCGGGGTGTCCACCAGGTCGTGGGCGTCCGCCCGCTCGATCCAGGTGGAGGCGCCGCCCGCGGCCGCGATCTTCCGGGACAGCTCCTGTGCCTGGAGCGTGGCCGGGGCCCGCAGCAGGAACTCGTCGACGGTGCCCTCGGCGAGCGGGTGCGTCTGGAGGGTGAGGATGTCGACGCGGAGCCCGGCGAGCGCCGTGCACAGCGCGGCCAGACTGCCCGGGGCGTCGAGCACCGTCGTCCGCATCCGCCACAGCGTCGTCCCGGCCTCCCCGGCGTCGGCCACCCCGCCTCGGCCGGCGCCCTCGGCCTCGCCCGCCGTCGTAGCGGTCCCGACCGGCGCGGCGTCCGCTTCGTCCGGCGGGGGTGCGTGACTGTGGCGTCGGGCCCACCAGGTGTGGAACGCGGCCGTGGCCACCAGCGCCACCGCCGAGGCCATGAGCAGATAGGGCCCGTCCGGCTGGTGTCCGATCAGGTTGGCGATCGCGTCGGCCACGGCCACGGCGGTGAACAGGGCGGCCAGTTCGATCAGGTCCCGCCGCCAGTGGTGCGGACGACGGGCGCTCTTCGCGGAGGTCACATGGGTCATATCCCTCACTGTGGACGAACGGTGTTGCCTGATCACGAACGCCTTGTGACCGATGGGTTACGTGTTGGTCTGGTCGCCTATCGTCGCTTTTCGGTCAGATTCCGGGGCGGCCGTTCCTTGGCCCTCCCGCTCCCTGAACGTGGCGAGCAGCCGGGCGGCCCCACCTGCGAGGACGCCAGGGCGGACGGGCGTGCGTAGGCCAAGGCCTGAACGGATCGGGTCATGAAAAAGGCGTAGGACCCACCACTGACAACGGCCGTCGCCGAAGCCGCCGTTCGCCCTCCGAAGCCCCGTCTACTGGCCGACGCGGCCCGGCCGGAGCACCTTCGTGAACAGAACCGACCCGCCCTCGGCCCGCAGCCGCACCGTCAGCTCCGCACTGCCCCCGTCGATCTCCACCTCACCGAAATGCTGCGGCGACTCCATCGGCGAGACATTGGCCCGGTCGGGGGCCCGCACGAAGACCCGGTCGGGGCCGAACGTTCCGTCCAGCGCGTTGGCAGGGAAGCCGCCCGCGGCCAGCGGGCCCGACACGAACTCCCAGAACGGGGCGAAGTCCTTGAACGCCGCCCGCTCCGGCGCGTAGTGCTGGGCCGAGGTGTAGTGGACGTCTGCCGTCAGCCACACGGTGCCGGTGATCCTGCGGTGCTTGACGAAGCGGAGCAGCTCGGCGATCTGGAGCTCCCGCCCGAGCGGGGCACCGGGGTCGCCCTGCGCCACGGCCTCGAAGTCCGTCGCACCGTCCGGGACCACCAGACCGAGCGGCATGTCGGCGGCGATCACCTTCCACTCCGCCCGGGAGGCGGCGAGCGAGCGCTTGAGCCACCGCAGCTGCTCGGCGCCGAGGATGCCCGTCGTGTCGTCGGGCTGCCGATTGGGGGAGTTGGCGTTGCGGTACGACCGCATGTCGAGCACGAACACGTCGAGCAACGGCCCGTGGTGGACGACCCGGTACATCCGCGATCGGTGGGCGGAGCCGTACGAGGGCGCGAGCGGCACGTACTCGTGGAAGGCCCGCGAGGAGCGCGCCGCGAGGAGGTCCACGTTCTTCTCGGTGTACCGGGCGTCGTCGAGGATCTGGCCGGGGTACCAGTTGTTGCGCACCTCGTGGTCGTCCCACTGCACGACGGAGGGCACCTGCGCGTTGAAGCGGCGGACGTTCTCGTCGAGCAGGTTGTAGCGGAAGTTGCCCCGGTACTCGTCCAGCGTCTCGGCGACCTTCGCCTTCTCCTCCGTCATGACATTGCGCCAGATCCGGCCGTCCGGCAGCGTCACGCTCTCCTCCAGCGGACCGTCCGCGTAGATGCTGTCGCCGCTGCACAGGAAGAAGTCCGGGTCCAGACGGCGCATCTCCTCGTACACCCGGTAGCCGCCGATGTCCGGATTGATGCCCCAGCCCTGCCCGGCGATATCGCCCGACCACAGGAAACGCACCCCGGACCTGCGCCGGGCCGGAGCGGTGCGGAACGTCCCGTACACCGGTTTTCCGGTACGGCGCGGATCGGCCGGATCGGCGAGCGTCACGCGGTAGTGCACCTGCTCGCCCGGCGGCAGCCCGTACAGCGGCGTGGTGCCTGTGAAGTCCGTGCCGGGCCCGATCGACGGCCCGTGCCACCGGCGGACCCGCCGGAACGACTCGGTCGCCGAGGTCTCCACCACCATCCGGGCCGGACGGTCCGAGCGCACCCACAGCAGCGCCGACGAGGAGGTGACGCCGCCCACCTGCACACCCAGGACGCCTCGGGCCGCCCCGCCAGGTGCAGCGCGGGAGCCGCCGAGGCGACCGCGGTCGGGAGGGCGAGGGCCGCCGGGGCGATCAGCGAACCGCGCAGAACGGCACGGCGGCCGGGAGAGGATGCGAGCGGACGGTGCGGACGGTGGGACATCGAAGCGCCTCCAGGGAGGTGGTCGGGCGGTACGGAGCCGGTCTGCGCCATGCCTAGTGCCCTCCGGCGGCCGGAGCCCGAACCCCGGGTGAACGGCGCCCGTCGGCAGGGCCGGCCGACACCGGCTGCTGGTCAGCCGGAGCCGGGGCCGGAGCCGGGGCCGGAGCCGTCCCGTCCGGTCCGCCATGCCTCCGCCAGCGCCGCGACCCCCCGGGCGATGTCGCCGGGGGCGAGATGGGCGTACCCGAGAACGAGCGGCAGGCTGCCGTCCTCGGAGCCGGCCGTCCCGCAGTCGCGCAGCGGCCGCAGGGCGATGCCCGCCCCCGCCGCGCGCTCCAGGAAGACGTCCTCGGGGCCGTACCGCGCCGGCAGCCGGGCGATGATGTGCAGTCCCGCCGCGATGCCGCTGACCGCCGTGCCGGGGAAGTGCTCGCCGAGCGCGGCCACCATCGCGTCCCGCCGTTCCCGGTAGGCCCGCTGGCAGCGTCGCAACTGCCGGTCGTAGCCGCCGCGCACGATGAAGTCGGCCAGGACGGCCTGGTCGAGCACCGGGTTGCCGAGGTCCATCGTCCGCTTCCGGGCGACGATTCGCTCCGTGAACGCGGCGGGGGCGATCAGCCAGCCGAGCCGCAGACCGGGAGCCAGCGACTTGCTCACCGATCCGGTGTACACGACCCGCTCGGGATCCAGCCCCTGCAAGGCACCCACCGGGGCCCGGTCGTACCGGAAGTCCCCGTCGTAGTCGTCCTCCATGATCACGGCGTCCGCGTCCCTCGCCCAGCCGAGCAGTTCGCCGCGCCGCCGCGCGGAGTAGCCGATGCCGGTGGGGAACTGATGTGCGGGCGTGGTCACCACGGCGCGTACCCCGGAGCGTTCCAGGGGAGCGAGGGCGAGACCCTCGTCGTCGAGGGGGAGCGGGACCGTGCCCAGGCCGGTCGCCGCGAACAGCGAGGAGTGCTCAGGACTGCCCGGATCCTCCACCCCGACCGAGGCCACGCCCTCGTCCCGGAGGGCGAAACCGAGCAGGGTCGTCGCCTGGGCCACCCCCGAGCAGACCACCAGCCGCTCCGGATCGGCCACCACGCCCCGCCGCCGGGCGAGCAGTCCGGCCAGGGCCTCGCGCAGCTCCGGCAGCCCGCGCGGATCGGGGTAGCCCAGCGCGCCGTGCGGCAGCCGGCCGAACACCGTCCGCTGGGCTGCGGCCCACGCGCTGCGCGGGAACAGGGACAGATCGGGGGTGCCCGGCCGGAAGTCCACGCGTGCGCCCTCCGCCCCCGGCGCTCGGTCGCGTACGGGACGCTCCGCCGCGCGTACACCCTCGCTCACCCAGGTGCCCGCGCCCCGCCCGCTGCGCAGATAGCCCTCCGCGGTGAGCTGCTCGTACGCCTCGGTGACCAGACCCCGCGACACCCTCAGATCGGCGGCGAGTTCACGGCTGGAGGGCAGCCGTGTGCCGCCCGCGAGACGGCCGGAGCGGACGGCCTCGCAGAGCGCGGACCGCAGTGCGCGCCCCCGCCCGCGCGCCGGCGCGGCAGCGGCGGGCAGCAGCAACTCCCAGGCCGGAGAGAGAGATTCCGCCGCCGCGTGATGCGGACCGGCTCCCGAGCCGGATCTCCGGCCGTGGTCGGCGGCCCCTGAATCCGCCCCCGGCTCGGTTCCTGAACCCGGCCCCGGCTCGGTTCCTGAACCCGGCCCCGGCTCGGTTCCTGAACCCGGCCCCGAATTGGTCCCCGAACTCGTCATGGAAGTGGACCTTAAACCGGTCCGCCGCCGCCCCTAGCGTCGGCCCCATGAACGCAACCTCTCTGCGCGGGGCCTTCCTCGCGGCCCTCGCGTGTGTGCTGGTGGGGGCATCCTTCACGGCCAACAGCGTCCTCGGCGACTACCCGTACGCGGGCGGCCAGGCGCTCCGTTACGGTCTTGCCGCGCTGCTGCTCATCCCGTTCCTGCGCCGCGACCCCGACTCCGCGACGGCCCGGCTCCGACGCCTCACCCGCCGCCAGTGGGGGCGGATCGCCCTGCTCGCCGCCGTGGGCATGGTCGGGTTCAACCTGGCGGTCCTGACAGCCGAACAGACGGCGGAACCGGCTGTTCCGGGGGTCTTCGTGGGCTGTGCGCCGATCGTCGTCGGCGTGCTCGTCCCGCTGCTCGACGGCCGTCGCCCGTCCCGCGTCACGCTGTACGCGGCGGGTCTCGTCGCCCTCGGGCGTTCACCGTCCAGGGCTGGGGTCGCACCGACCTGGCGGGGGTGCTGTTCTCGGTGGGCGCGCTCGCGGGGGAGGTCGGCTTCGCGGTCCTGGCCGTTCCGGTCCTGCGGCCGCTGGGCCCGAAACTCCTCTCCGCGACGGTCTGCGGCGTCGCGGCCGTCGAGTCGGCGCTGCTCGGGCTGCTGCTGGACGGCGGCTCGTTCCTGCGGGCCCCGACGGGCGGCGAGGCGACGGCTCTGCTGTGGCAGGCCGTCGTCGTCACCGTGATCGGGTTCGTCTGCTGGTACAGCGGGATGCAGCGCATCGGGGCGGAGCGCGCCACCCTCTTCTCCGGGCTGATCCCGGTCTCCGCCGCCCTGACCGCCCCCGTGGTCGGAGCCGGGACGTACGGCCTCGCACAGGGCGCGGGAAGCCTCCTGGTCGGCGCAGGAGTGGCGTACGGCTCCGGCGTCCTCGGACGGCGTGGGGCATCCGGCGTACGGCCTGAACGCCGCACACCGGAGGCCCGTGCGCCGGAGCGTCCCGCGCCGGAAGCCCCACGTGACCGGTCAGCTGCTGGTGTCCAGAATGACGCGGGCGACGAGCGCCGGGTCGTCGTTCATCGGGACGTGCCCGCAGCCGGGCAGCCGCACGAGCCGGGCGTCGGGGATGACCCGCTTGGCGCGGACACCCTGCCGGCGCAGCAGGATCCGGTCCCGGGTGCCCCAGGCCACGGTGACGGGGATGCCCTTCACGTCCTCGCCGAAGAGCGTGTCCCGGCCGGCCTCCAGCGTCTGGTGGAAGCCGGTCGCCCCGCGCAGGGCGAGCGTCTCGGCGACGACGGCCTCCGGTGAACGCCTGCCGGGGCGGGCGTAGATGGTGCTGGTGAGGGCCGTCCGGCCCACCGCGCTGCGCGACAGGCGCTCGATCAGCGGCACCGGCAGGGCCAGCGCGCTCCTCCGCATCGCCAGCAGGGTGCCGAAGGCGTAACGCCGTTCCGCCTCCGTCCAGAAGCCCGCCGGGGACAGCGCGGTCACCGACCGCACCACCTCGGTGCGGCCCAGCTCCAGCGCGAGCAGTCCGCCGAGTGAGTTCCCGGCCACATGGGGGCGGTCCAGGCCGAGTTCGGCACAGAAGGCGCCGAGGGCCGCGCCGACGGTCGCGAGATCGTACGGAACTCCCTCCGGCAGCGCGGGCGAGGTGCCGAAGCCGGGCAGGTCGACGGCGATCACGTCACGCTCGGCGGCCAGGATCCGCGTCACCGGGTCCCAGGCCCGCAGGTGATGGCCGATGCCGTGCAGGAGCAGCAACGGTTCGCCCGAGCCGGTCCGTTCGTACGCGACCGAGACCGGGCGGGGACCGTCGGCCGTTGCGACGGTGAAGGAGACCGTGGTGGTCATGCTGCTGCTCCCTGGAGTGGGTAGACATCTCGTCAACAACAATTACCGCCGGGTAGCTTGTAGTTCAAGAGGTCCGAGTGATTCCGGCTGGACACCCCGGTGGCCCGTGGGCTGGGATGGATCAATGACCGTCGACGTCGCGACCGAGATCTTCGAAGAGCACCGACCCGTGCTCACCGGTGTCGCCTATCGCATGCTCGGCCGCGTCGCCGACGCCGAGGACGTCGTCCAGGAGGCGTGGCTGCGGTGGTCGGCGGCGGCGCGCGAGGACGTCCGGGAGCCGCGGGCCTTCCTGGTGCGGATCACCACCCGGCTGGCCATGGACCGGCTCAGGCACCTCCGGTCGCGCCGGGAGACGTACCCGGGGACCTGGCTGCCGGAGCCGCTGGTCACGGACTTCGGGCCCACCCCGCCCGACAGCGCGGAGCGGGCCGTCCTCGCCGACTCCGTCTCGTTCGCCGTGCTGGTCGTCCTCGAATCGCTCTCGCCGTTGGAGCGCGCGGTGTTCGTCCTCCGGGAGGCCTTCGAATTCCCGTACGCCGAGATCGCCACCGCCCTGGACCGCACCGAGGCGGCCGTCCGGCAGCTCGCGGGCCGCGCAAGGCGGCATGTGGAGGAGCGCAAGCCGCGCTACGACGTGGACCCGGCCGAACGGCGCGACCTCACCGAACGCTTCCTGGCCGCCGCCTCCGGAGGTGGCATCGAGCAGCTGCTCGCCCTGCTGGCCCCGGACGTCCGGCTCGTCAGCGACGGCGGCGGCAAGGCGAAGGCGCCCCTGCGGGTCATCGAGACCGCGGACAAGGTGGGCCGCTTCCTCTTCGCGGTGGCGGCCGGACTCGACCCCGACGGGGAGGTCCGCGTCATGGAGCTCAACGGCGGACCCGCCGTGGTCTTCCTCACCGGGGGAAAGCCGACGCCGTCTTTCAGATCGAAGTCAGCCAAGGTGTCATTCAATGCGCCTATATCATTCGTAATCCGGACAAGCTTGCCGGATTGCTCGTCGAATAGCCGCACGCGCCTCGGGCCGCTTCGGTCCCCGTAGGCCCCACAGGTCTGCAGCGTGCCTGGTCAGAGCCCCGCCGTCCATCGCGACGGCGGGGCTCTGCGCTGCGCTCGCCTCACGGCACCACGAACGTCGTGTGAACGCTCTGCGCCAAAGTCCCGTTTCGTTCCGTCACGGAATAAGGATTGGTCTTGACCAAGGGGGTATGCCGTCCTAGGGTCTCCACTTAAGGCAGGAACCTTTAATAAATAACGTCGCGGAATTGGCGCCGGGCGATTGCGGAGGACAGGGTGGGGACCACGCAGCTGGAATCGGTACAGGAGCCGAAGTACTGGCACCTCAAGACCGTGCTCAGTGAGGCACTCGACTCGGACTTTGCGGTGGGGGAGATCCTGCCCAACGAGCGGGACCTCGCGGCACGGTTCGGTGTCGCGCGAGCCACTCTCCGGCAAGCCCTGGAGCAGCTCGAACTCGAAGGCAGGCTGCAGCGCCGCCGCGGTGTCGGGACGACCGTCGCCCCGCCGCGCGTGGGCGTGGCCGTCTCCACCGACCAGCGGGAATGGGCGGAAGGCGTCGGCAGCGAGGCCTGGCAGCCGCTCGACAGCACCATGGCCAAGGCCCCGGCGCCGGTGGCCGCGATGCTCGGAACGGACCCCGCCGAACCGGTGCACGTCGTGCGCCGGATCCGTGACACCCAGGGCCAGGCGGTCGCGGCGGAGCTGCTCTACGTCCCCGCCTCCTCGGTCCCCGACCTCTCCGCCATCGAGGCCCCGTCCGGCCCGGTCCGCGCCCGGAGCGTCCTGCGCGAACTGCACCGGCTCGGGCTCCAGGGCCAGGACCGCTCCGTGGAGCTCGGCTCCGCCCGCGCGGACGACGCGAAGGAGCTGGACCGGCTCCCCGGCGCCCCCGTCCTCGTCGTCACCACCCGCTACTTCACCGCGGACGGTACGGCGGCCGTCTCCGTGGCCACCTATCGCGCGGACACCTGCCGGCTCACCTTCGGGGACTCCGGCGGGCTGGAGATCAGCCACGACGAACAGCCGGAACGCCAGGCCTCCTGACGCCTCCGGCCGCGCTCGGCCCACGCCCGTCGCGCTCACCGACGACTCCGGTCTTCGGGTGAGGGCGGCGGGCGCGCGTCGTTCCGGACTGCCCGCGCCCGACGCGCGCCGTCCCGGGCCTGCCCCCGCCCGCGCCTGATGTGCTGTCAGCGGCGGGCCACCCGCGCCCGACGCGCGCCGTCCCGGCCCGCCCGTGCCTCGCCGCGCGGTCAGCGGCGGGCCGTCACGGCTCCCTCGACGGCGAACAGTTCCTCTTCGACATGGTCCAGCGCGAGCCGCAGCGCCCCCGTCGCGACGGCGGCCTCCCCGAGCAGCGACAGCGTCACCCGGGGCGGACGCAGACAGTAGCGGGCCAGCTCCCGGCGGAGGGGCTCCAGCACTCCGTCCAGTCCCGCGGCCCAGCCACCGACGACGACCAGCTCCGGGTCGAGCGCCAACACTAGCGCCGCCACATCGTGCACCAGCCGCTGCAGGAACCGCTCGACCGCCGCCTGGGCCCCCGCGTCGCCCTCCTTGGCCTTGGCGAACACCACGGCCACCGCCTGCTCGTCCAGCGGGTCCAGCGGCGTGTCCGTCGTCGACAGCAGATGCTCCGGCGTCACACCCCTGCCCAGCAGGTGCAGGGCGCCGATCTCCCCGGCCGCCCCGCCGAACCCCCGGTGCAGCCGCCCGCCGATCAAGGACCCCGCACCGGGGCTCAGCCCGGCCAGCACGAAGACCACGTCGTCGGATTCGGTGGCCGCACCCTTCCAGTGCTCCGCCACCGCGGCGGCGTTGGCGTCGTTCTCGACGAGCACGGGGCAGCGGAACGAACGGCGCAGCCGCTCACCGAGCGGGAGGCCGGTCCAGTCCGGCAACGCCGTGCCCAGCCGCACGGTGCCGTCGGCCTCCACGATCCCGGGGCTGCCGACGCCGACCGCGCGCAGACTGCTCCGGGCCACCCCGGTGCGGCGCAGCACGTCCGCGATGACGGCCCGGACCTGATCGAGCCGGTCGTCCGCGCCCGCGGTCTCCGACACCACGCGGGAGCCGGCCCCGACGATCCGTCCGTCCAGCCCCGAGATGAGCGCCGAGACCCGGTGCGGGCCGATCTCCACCCCGAGGAGGTGCCCCGCCTCGGCCCGGAAGCGGAACCTCCGGGCAGGGCGCCCCTGGCGTCGCGCCTCGCTCTCGTCGGGCACGGCCTCGACCACGAGACCCGCTTCGAAGAGCCCTTCGACGACCCCTTCGACCGTCGGCCGGGACAGTCCCGTGATCCGTGTCAGGTCCGTCAGCGTCGGCGCGCCGGCGCCCCTCAGGGCGTGCAGCACTACCGCGGAATTGATCCGTCGCAACAGCGACGGGTCCCCACCGGTCAGCCGGCCCACGGTATGTCCTCCCAGCTCGTGCGCATGTCTGCCGGATCGTACTCGCTGGCCGGGACCCCTGCGACCAGCGAGGGAAGCCGGTATCGAGCCGCAACCTGGGTCACTCGGGAGCGACGGATCCGGACGCGTGTCACGAGCCGGGCCGGTCGGCCACGGCCTCCCGGAGACGGGCGTACTCCTCGGCCATGGTCTCCACGGTCCAGTGGGCGTTGAGGCCGCTGGGGTTGGGCAGGGCCCACACGCGAGCGCCGCCGATCGTGCGGTCCTGGGGCCGATACGGGCCCGGGGCTCCCCGAAGGCCGTGCGGTAGGCGGTGATGCCGACCACCGCGAGCCACCGCGGGGCGAGCCGCTCCACCTTGGCGGTCAGGGCGGCCCCGCCCTGACGGAACTCCTCCGCGTCCAGCTCGTCCGCCCGGGCCGTGGCCCGCGCCACCACATTGGTGATCCCGAGCCCGAGGCCGAGCAGTTCGCCCTGCTCCTTTGGACGCAACCGCCGAGGGGTGAAACCGGAACGGTGCAGGACCGGCCAGAACCGGTTCCCCGGGTGGGCGAAGTGGTGGCCCGTCACCGCCGTCGTCAGGCTCGGGTTGATACCGCAGAAGAGCACGCGCAGACCGCCCGCGGCCACATCGGGGACGATGCGGCCACGGGCGGCGTCGAGCTCTTCGGGCGTCATGCGGTGACGGGGCTCCGTCAGAGGATCGAGCCCGGGGCGTAACCCGCGGCCTCGGGATGCTGCTTGGCGATCTCCTCGATCCGGGCGACCAGCGACGTCACCTGGTCACCGGCGGCGCCCGTGAACGAGAGCTTGTCGGCCATCAGCTCGTCCAGCTGCGCGCGGTCCAGCGGGATCCGCTCGTCCGCGGCGAGCTTGTCGAGCAGCTCGTTGCGCTCGGCGCCCTGCTCCCGCATCGCGAGGGCGGAGGCGACCGCGTTCTCCTTGATCGCCTCGTGCGCCAGTTCACGGCCCACCCCGGCCCGTACGGCACCCATCAGGACCTTGGTGGTGGCCAGGAACGGGAGGTAGCGGTCCAGCTCGCGCGCCACGACCGCGGGGAACGCGCCGAACTCGTCCAGCACCGTCAGGAAGGTCTCCAGCAGGCCGTCGAACGCGAAGAACGCGTCCGGGAGCGCCACCCGGCGGACCACGGAGCAGGACACGTCGCCCTCGTTCCACTGGTCGCCGGCCAGCTCACCGGTCATCGAGGCGTAGCCGCGCAGGATCACCATCAGACCGTTGACCCGCTCGCAGGAGCGCGTGTTCATCTTGTGCGGCATCGCGGACGAGCCGACCTGGCCGGGCTTGAATCCCTCGGTCACCAGCTCGTGGCCCGCCATCAGCCGGATGGTCTTCGCCACCGACGAGGGCGCCGCGGCCAGCTGCACCAGGGCGGTGACCACGTCGTAGTCGAGCGACCGGGGGTAGACCTGGCCGACCGAGGTGAACGCCTCGGCGAAGCCGAGATGTCCGGCGATGCGCTGCTCCAGCTCGGCGAGCTTGCCCGCGTCGCCGCCGAGCAGGTCCAGCATGTCCTGCGCCGTGCCGACCGGGCCCTTGATCCCGCGCAGCGGGTATCGGGAGAGCAGGTCCTCCAGGCGGCTGTGGGCGACGAGCAGCTCGTCGGCGGCGGTCGCGAAGCGCTTGCCCAGCGTCGTGGCCTGTGCGGCGACGTTGTGCGAGCGTCCGGCGATCACCAGCTCGCGGTACTCCGCCGCGAGCTTGCCGAGCCGGGCCAGCACGGCCACGGTGCGGTCGCGCATCAGCTCCAGCGACAGGCGGATCTGGAGCTGCTCGACGTTCTCCGTCAGATCCCGGGAGGTCATGCCCTTGTGGACCTGCTCATGACCGGCGAGGGCGTTGAACTCCTCGATCCGGGCCTTCACGTCATGCCGGGTGACCTTCTCGCGCTCGGCGATGGAGGCCAGGTCCACCTGGTCCAGCACCCGCTCGTAGTCGGCCAGCGCCGCGTCGGGCACCTCGATCCCGAGGTCCTTCTGAGCGCGCAGCACCGCCAGCCACAGCTGACGCTCCAGCTTCACCTTCTGCTCGGGGGACCAGAGGACGGCCAGCTCCGCGGAGGCGTAGCGGCCGGCCAGGACATTGGGGATGCGAGGCTTCGCAGACACGGCGTTCACGTGAACGGATTCTACTGGCGGTTCGTGCAGGCCAGCGCCGCGCCCCCGTTTGTGGCTTGCTACGAAGGGGGGCGGTTACGCACGGGGAGGCCCGGCTACGAGGGCGCGGGGGAGGCGGCCCGGCGCCACTCCGTCACCGGGCCGGGGGCCTCGGCGTCCGCGGGCGTGACCCAGAAGGCCTTGCCCGTCGCGGCGTCGAACTGGGCGCCCCAGCGCCCGTCGCCGGAGGAGCGGCCGGTGAGCCGTCGCCCGATCCAGGGGGCCAGGTGGTGCCGGGCGAAGCGGATGTCCTCCGCTCGCCGGGCCGCCCAGCGAGGCGGCGCGGCCGCGGGCATCCGCGCACGCCACTCGAACTGGGCCGGCAGCCCCAGCGTCTGCCAGACGGCCTCGGCGACGCGCCGGTGGCCCTCGGCGGTGAGGTGGAGCCGGTCGACGTCCCACATCCGGGGGTCGGCGATCGAGGGCGCGGAGTAGAGGTCCACCACCGCGGCGCCGTGCTGCCCGGCCAGATCGTCGATCAGGGCGAACAACGCCTCCACCCGCGGGCGGAACCGGTCGAACACCGGCCCGCTGCGCCCGGGGCTGCGCATCAGCACCAGCTGCTCGCAGGTCGGCGCGAGACGCTCCACGGCCTCTTCGAGCCGGCCCCTGACCAGCCCCATGTCGCACTTCGGGCGCAACGTGTCGTTGAGGCCGCCGACGAGCGTGACCACATCGGCCCGGAGCTCCGCCGCCGCCTCCACCTGCTCGTCGACGATCTGGCCGATGAGCTTTCCGCGCACGGCGAGATTGGCGTACCGAAAACCGGGGGAGCGGACCGCGAGCCGGGCGGCGAGGACGTCGGCCCAGCCCCGGTACGTACCGTCGGCGAGCAGGTCGGACATGCCCTCGGTGAACGAGTCGCCGACCGCGACGAGACTGGTGTAGGAGGCATTCAATTCCATGGCCCGATGAGCGTACCGGTCGGTAGGTCGGTAGGCCAGCCGGTCGGCCGGCAGGTCAGCGGGACCCCGGCCGTCCGACGAGCTCGCGCAGCACGTCCTCCATCGTGACCATGCCCGCCAGCCGCCCTTCCTCGTCGAGCACCGCCGCCAGGTGGGTACGGCTGCGGCGCAGCGCGGTCAGCGCGTCGTCCAGCGGGGTCGCCGCCCGGACCCGGGCGATCGGCCGCATCGCCGACACCGGGAAGGGAACGTCCCGGGGCGTCGCGTCCAGGGCGTCCTTCACATGGAGGTAGCCGAGGATGCGCTGCTCGCGGTCCATCACCGGGAAGCGGGAGTACCCGGACTCCGAGGAGAGCCGCTCCAGCTCCTCCGGGGTCGTGCCGACCCTGGCGTACAACACCCGGTCGACCGGCATCACCACGTCCCGCACCGGTCGGCGCCCCAGCTCCAGAGCGTGGTGAAGACGCTCGGCGGAGCGGTCGTCGACCAGTCCGGCGTCCCCCGCGTCCTGCACCATCCGGGCCAGTTCGTCGTCCGAGAACGTCGCGGAGACCTCGTCCTTGGTCTCCACCCGCAACAGCTTGAGCAGGGCGTTGGCGAACGCGTTGATCGCGAAGATCACCGGCCGCAGGGCCCGGGCCATCGCGACCAGCGGCGGACCCAGGAGCAGCGCGCTGCGGGTCGGTTCGGCCAGCGCGATGTTCTTCGGAACCATCTCGCCCAGCAGCATGTGCAGATAGGTCGCCACACTCAGCGCGATCACGAACGAGATCGGATGGACCAGCGGGTGCGGCACTCCTGCCGCTTCGAATACCGGCTCCAGAAGATGGGCGATGGCGGGCTCGGCCGCGATGCCCAGCACCAGGGTGCTGAGTGTGATGCCGAGCTGCGCCGCTGCGAGCAGCGCCGAGACGTGCTCCAGGCCCCAGATGACGCTGCGGGCCCGCCGGTTCCCGGCCTCGGCCTCCGGTTCGATCTGGCTGCGGCGCACCGAGATCAGGGCGAATTCGGCGCCCACGAAGAAGGCGTTGACCACGATCATCAGCAGACCGACGAAGAGCTGGAGAACGATCACCGTTCGCCCTCCGTCCGGTCGTCGGACCCCGGCAGCGGGGCGTGCAGCAGGGCTCGCGCGGCCCGGCGGCCCGACGCGTCCACCACGTCGATCCGCCAGCCCGCCAGCTCGACGCTGTCGTCCGTCGTCGGGATCCGCCCGAGTTCGGCGGCGATGAGCCCCGCGAGGGTCTCGTAGGGACCCTCCGGCACCCGCAGACCGATCCTGCGGAGCTGGTCGGTGCGCGCCGCCCCGTCCGCCGACCACAGGGTCCGGCCGTCGGCGTCCTCACCGGCGGCCGCCAGATCGGGCGTCTCGTGCGGATCGTGCTCGTCGCGGACCTCGCCGACGACCTCCTCCACGATGTCCTCCAGCGTCGCGACCCCGGCCGTACCGCCGTACTCGTCGATCACCACCGCCATGGCGAGCTTCCCGGACAAGCGGTCGAGCAGCTTGTCCACGGTGAGCGTCTCCGGTACGAGAAGGGGCTCGCGCAGCAGCTCCGAGACGCGGGTCCGGGGCCGGCGGTCGGCGGGGATCGCCAGAACGTCCTTGATGTGGACCACGCCGACCACGGTGTCCAGGCTGCCCCGGTAGACGGGGAAGCGGGACAGACCGGTCCCCCGTGTGGCGTTGGCGACGTCCTCGGCCGTCGCTTGCACCTCCAGCGCCGTCACCTGGACCCGCGGGGTCATCACGTTCTCCGCCGTCAGCTCCGAGAGGTTCAGGGTGCGGACGAACAGCTCGGCCGTGTCCGCCTCCAGCGCGCCCTCCTTCGCGGAGTGCCGGGCCAGCGCCACCAGCTCCTGCGGGCCGCGGGCGGAGGCCAGCTCCTCGGTCGGCTCCAGGCCGAAGCGCCGCACGATCCGGTTGGCGGTGTTGTTCAGATGGCCGATGAAGGGCCGGAACACCGCGGTGAACCCCCGCTGCGGTGTGGCCACCGCCCTGGCCACGGCCAGCGGGGAGGAGATCGCCCAGTTCTTCGGGACCAGCTCGCCGACCACCATCAGGACCACCGTGGACAGCGCCGTACCGATGCCGAGCGCCAGGGTGGACGCGGCGGCGGGGTGCAGTCCGGCCGCCTCGACGGGGCCGCGGATCAGCTTGGCGATGGACGGCTCGGAGAGCATGCCGATCACCAGGTTGGTGACGGTGATGCCGAGCTGGGCCCCCGAGAGCTGGAACGTGAGACTCCGGACGGCCTTCAGCGCGCTCGCGGCACCCCGCTCGCCCCGCTCGACAGCCCGTTCGAGTTCGCTGCGCTCCACCGTGGTCAGGGAGAACTCCGCCGCGACGAACGCGCCGCAGGCGACGCAGAGCAGCAGGGCGACGAGCAGCAGAAGCACTTCGGTCATCGGTTCACCTCCGTCCCATGATCGGGCAAGGGCGGGGGGACCGCGCGGTGTCGGAGGAGTCGGGGGAGCATGTCATCGTAGGCGTCTGCCCAGTGGGAGCCGCCTCCTACCGCGTCAGTCCGTCAGGTGCTTCACCCAGCGGCTCCACTGCGGCTCGGGCGCGTACCCCGCCGCGCGCCACGCGTGGTGGGCCGAGGCGTTGCGGTCGAGGACCATGGCGTCGGCGCGCCGCCCGCCCAGCGCGGTGAACCGTCCCTCCGCCGCCGCGAGGAGGGCGCTCCCCACGCCTCGGCGCCGCTGGTCCGGATGGACCGCGAGGCGGTAGAGATGGCAGCGCCAGCCGTCGAAGCCCGCGATGACGGTGCCGACCAGCCTCCCGTCCCGCTCGGCCAGGATCAATGCCTCGGGGTCCCGTTCCACCAGGCGGGCGACCCCGTCCCCGTCGTCGCTGATGCTGGTGCCCTCGGCGGCCACCTTCCAGAAGGCGAGGACCCCGTCCAGGTCGGCCGGGGTCGCGGACCGTATCGACAGCGAAAGATCGTTCATGCCGGCCATCCCACCATCCGCGGCGCCGGGGCGTCGATCGCATTCCGTACGGCGGTCGCACGCTCCCCGTCCGCCGGGGAGCCCGGCCCGGGGGTGAAGGCGCCCCGTCGCCTCAGCCCCCGTCCTGCGCTCAGCCCCCGTCCTCCGCGAACGGCTTGCGGGCCACGCCCAGGACACAGGGCGACGAGGGCGCCTGGAGGCCCGTCTCCGGAATGCGCAGCCTGCGGTACGTGCCCAGCTCGAAGCCCGCAGCCTCGATCGCGGCCAGAGGGTCCCGGGCCGTGTGACAGCCGCCGAAGAGCAGCGGCCACAGGGTCCGGTCGGCCACCCGCTGTGCCGTCGCCAGCGCCCGTCCCCGCGCCAGCCCGTGCTCGAAGAACCGCAGTTCGCCGCCGGGCCGCAGGACCCGCTCGATCTCCGCGAGCGCCCGGGGCAGATCCCGTACCGTGCACAGGACCAGCGACGCCACCGCCCCGTCGAACGCCTCGCTCTTGACCGGAAGCGCCTCGGCCGCCCCCGGCACCACGTCCACCGGCACCTCGGCGCGCAGGGCGGAGCGGACCGCCAGCTGCCGCAGCGAGCGTTCCGGTTCCAGCGCCACGACCTCCGAGACGGCGCCGGGATAGTGGGCGAAGTTCAGCCCGTTTCCCGCACCGATCTCGATGACCCGGCCGGAGAGCCCCGACAGCAGCTCCTCGCGGTACGCGGCGACGCCGCCCCGGAGATCGGCGGCCACGCTGAACCGGGCGTAGAAGCGGGCGAAGACCGGGTGATGCACGGCGTCCCGGGGGAGCTTCCTGCTGCGCAGCTGCATGACGGACCTCCGATACGGAGCGGGCGTGAGGCTCCTGGGGCCTGTCCGGCCATCCCCGTCAGCCGAGAACAGGCCCTCGACGATTCTCCCCCGGATCGCCTCGGAATAGCCCCCGGAGCGCCCCGGGACATCCGGCCCGGTGCCTCAGCGCCGCCCCGGGGTCCAGCTCCCGCCCAGCTCCGGAGCGAGCCACCGCTCCGCGCCCGCCGCGAAGTCCGCGCCCGGCAGCGCACCCGCTCCGGCCGGTACCGCGCCGAGCAGCGGCGCACCCGCCGCCACCGGCAGGTCCTCGATGTTGCACCGGGACGCGAGGTCCGGGTCCGCCGGCATGCTGCCGATCACCACACCCCGGCAGCCGAGACCCCGGTTCCGCAGCGCCTCGGCCGTCAACGCGGTGGCGTTCAGCGTGCCCAGCCCCGCGGGGGCCACCACCAGCACCGGCGCGGACAGCAGCCGGGCCGCGTCCGCGAGGGTGCCGCCCTCGTCGTCGAACCGCACGAGCAGTCCGCCCGCACCCTCCACCAGCACGAGGTCGTGCTCGGTGGCCAGCTTCTGAGCCGTCTCGGCGACCTCGAACGGGCGTACCGGCGCGAGCCCCGCCCGCCGGGCGGCCGTGGCGGGGGCCAGCGGTTCCGGGAACCGGGCCAGTTCGACCGCCGTCACATGGCTTCCCGCCAGGCGGGCGACCTCGGCCGCGTCGCCCGGCTCCCCGGGGGCCAGCCCGGTCTGGGCGGGCTTGAGCACCGCGACCCGGCGGTCCCGCGCGGCGGCCGCCACCGCGGCGGTCACCACGGTCTTGCCGATCTCCGTGCCCGTACCGGACACCACCAGAATCGTCGACATATCGCCTCAGCCCTCCCGTGCCGCGGCACACACGGCCCGGCAGATCCGGGCCACGTCCTCGTCGCCCGTGACGTACGGCGGCATCGTGTAGACGAGATCGCGGAACGGCCGCAGCCACACGCCCTCGCGCGCGGCCGCACGCGTCGCCGCCGCCATGTCCACCTCGTGGTCGAGCTGGACGACCCCGATCGCCCCGAGGACCCGTACGTCCACCACGCCCGCGAGCTCCGCGGCGGGAGCGAGCCCGGAGCGCAGCCCCGCGCCGATCCGCGCGACCTCGCCCGCCCAGTCCTGCCCGAGCAGCAGGTCCACCGAGGCCGAGGCCACCGAGGCGGCCAGCGGGTTGCCCATGAACGTCGGCCCGTGCGCCAGCACCGGCACCTCACCGCTGGAGATGCCCTCGGCCACCCGGGTGGTGCACAGCGTCGCCGCCATCGTGAGATAACCACCGGTCAGCGCCTTGCCGAGGCACATGACGTCCGGCGAGATCCCGGCGTGATCGGCGGCGAACAGCTTGCCCGTACGCCCGAAACCGGTCGCGATCTCATCGAGGACCAGCAGCACGTCGTGCTCGTCGCACGCCTCGCGCAGCACCCGCAGATAGGCGGGGGAGTGGAACCGCATCCCGCCGGCCCCCTGCACCACCGGCTCCACGACGACCGCCGCCAACTCCTCGGCGTGCGCGGCGATCAGCTCCCGCAGATGTGCGACGTACCCGGCATCCGGCTCCGCGTCGAAACCGTCCGGCGGGACGTCGGCGAAGACCTGTCGGGGGAGGGAGCCCGACCACAGCCCGTGCATCCCGCCCTCCGGATCGCACACGGACATCGGCTGCCAGGTGTCCCCGTGGTAGCCCCCGCGCCAGGTCAACAGCCGGCGCTTGGCCGGACGGCCCGCCGAACGCCAGTACTGCAGGCACATCTTGACCGCGACCTCGACCGACACGGACCCCGAGTCGGCCAGGAAGACATGCCGGAGCGGTCCGGGGGTGATCTCCACCAGCCGGGTCGCCAGCCGGACGGCGGGCTCGTGCGTGAGCCCGCCGAACATCACATGGCTCATCCGGTCCAGCTGGCCGCGTGCGGCCTCGTTGAGGACCGGGTGGTTGTAGCCGTGCACCGCCGACCACCAGGACGACATGCCGTCCACCAACTCGCGCTGCCCCTCGACGGGTTCGGCGAGCCGGAGCCGTACCCCGGACGCCGACTCGACGATCAGCGGCTCCTGGCGGCCGGGCATCGGACCGTACGGGTGCCAGACGTGCGCGCGGTCGAGCGCCCGCAGTTCGTCGGGGGCGTACGGTTTCGGCGCGGCGGGTCCGGAGTGCGCACCGCGTCCAGGGCGTGCGGACGGCTGGGGGAGTGCGGGGGCGTACGGCTCAGGCATTGGGGGCGAGATCCGTTCCCGCACCGCGCCGGCGCACCGCCACCAGATCCGTACGCGGCGCGCCGTTCGCCTCCGAAGGCGCGGCCGGAGCGTCCGCGTCGGCGACCGCCGCCGGTTCCTGCTCCTCGTGGCCACCGCACGGTCCGCAGCCACCACCGCCCCCGTGCGAACCGCAGCCCGCGGGCTCCTGGGTCCCGCACCCGGCGGGCTCGGCGGACGTACCGCAGCCGCCGCCCAGCGCGTCGGCCCGGTGGCGCGGCAGCGTCGTCGTGCCCGCGCCCTCCACCTCGAAACCGGCGTCCGCGATCATGTCCAGGTCGGCCTGACCGGCCTGGCCCTCACTCGTCAGGTAGTCGCCCAGGAAGATCGAGTTGACCAGGTGCAGTGCCAGCGGCTGCATCGAGCGCAGGTGCACCTCACGGCCGCCCGCCAGCCGCACCTCGACGTCCGGACAGACGAACCGGACCATCGCCAGGATGCGCAGGCAGCGCTGCGGGGTGAGGTTCCACTCCTTGGCGAGCGGCGTCCCCTCGAACGGGATCAGGAAGTTCACCGGTACCGAGTCGGGGTCCAGATCGCGCAGCGCGAACACCACGTCGACCAGGTCCTTGTCGCTCTCGCCCATCCCGGCGATCAGCCCGGAACACGCCGAGAGCCCGGCGGCCTGGGCCTGCTGCACGGTCTCCACCCGGTCCGCGTAGGTGTGGGTGGTGGTGATCGCCCCGTACGTCTCCTCGGACGTGTTCAGGTTGTGGTTGTACGCGTCGGCGCCCGCCGTACGCAGCCGGTCGGCCTGGCCGTCGGAGAGCAGACCGAGACAGGCGCAGACCTCGATGCCCTCGTTCTCCTCCTTGATGGCCTCGATGGTCTTGGTGACCCGGTCCACGTCCCGGTCCGTGGGGCCGCGTCCGCTCGCCACCAGACAGACCCGCTTCGCGCCGCCCGCGACCCCGGCGGCGGCGGCCTTGGACGCCTCCTCCGGCTTCAGCCAGGTGTACTTGAGGATTCCGGCCTTCGAGCCGAGCCGCTGCGAACAGTAGGAGCAGTCCTCGGGGCAGAGCCCGGATTTCAGGTTGACCAGATAGTTGAGCTTGACGCGCCGCCCGAACCACTGACGGCGCACCTTCCCGGCGGCGGCCACCACGTCGAGCAGCTCGTCGTCGGAGGTCGCCAGTACGGCGAGCGCTTCTTCACGGGTCGGCAGTTCGCGCCGCAGCCCCTTGTCCACCAGCGTGTTCAGCAGGTCCATGAAAGATGATCCTGGCGTACGGCACCGCCTCCAGCCAAGGAGGAACCAGACAGGAGAGCCGGGCGGGGGTGTGTGTATTGCCACACCCTGACCTGCTGCGCACCCGGCTAGGGTCTGTGGGCTGCCTACAAAGACAGGGACCCGCCCCATGTCCTTCGCCCCGTTCGACTGGATCGACGCCGAGGCCCGCCACCGGGCCGCCGCCGGACTCGTACGCACCCTGCGTCCGCGCGACGCCGAGCCGGAGCTGCTGGACCTCGCGAGCAACGACTACCTGGGCCTCACCCGGCACCCGGAGGTCACCGCCGCCGCGGCCGCCGCCGCCCACCGCTGGGGAGCGGGCGCCACCGGCTCCCGGCTGGTCACCGGCTCCACCGCCCTGCACGCCGAACTCGAACGGGAGCTGGCCGCGTTCTGCGGGTTCGAGGCGGCCCTCGTGCTCTCCTCCGGGTACGCGGCCAACCTCGCCGCGCTGACCGCGCTGTCCGGGCGCGGCTCCCTCATCGTCTCCGACGCGGGCAACCACGCCTCGATCGTGGACGGCTGCCGGCTCTCCCGCGCCGGGACCGCCGTCGCCCCTCACGCGGACCCGGATGCGGTCGCCAAGGCGTTCGGCGCCCATGACGGGCGGGCCCTCGCCGTCACCGACTCGGTCTTCTCCGTCGACGGCGACGCGGCCCCGCTCCGGGCCCTGGCCGAGGTCTGCCGCTCCGCGAACGCCGCCCTGCTGGTCGACGACGCCCACGGCCTCGGCGTCCTCGGCGACGGCGGACGAGGAGCGCTCGCGGCGGCCGGACTGGCGGGCGGTGACGGGATCGTGGCCACCCTCACCCTGTCCAAGTCGCTGGGCAGTCAGGGCGGAGCGGTCCTCGGGCCCGCCCGGGTCATCGACCACCTGGTCAACACGGCCCGGACGTTCATCTTCGACACCGGACTCGCCCCGGCGGCCGTCGGCGGCGCGCTCGGCGCCCTCGGCGTGCTCCGGCGGGAACCTGAACGGGCCGCCCGCGCCCGCGAGGTGGCCACCGCGCTGTACACGCGGCTCACCGCCGCCGGGCTGGAGGCGGTCCGGCCCGACGCGGCCGTCGTCTCCGTCCGGGCCCCGTCGGCGGAGACGGCGGTGCGCTGGGCGGCCGACTGCCGCACGGCCGGAATGGCGGTCGGCTGCTTCCGCCCGCCGTCGGTTCCGGACGGCATCTCCCGGCTGCGGCTCACCGCGCGCGCCGACCTGACCGAGGAACAGATCACGACCGCGGTGGCCACGATCGCCGCCACCGCTCCCCGGCAGGCGGACGCCGACGTCAGCTGAGGTGCCGTGGACGGGCTCCGTCCGGACCGAGCCCGTCCACGAACGCGGTCCAGGCCGCCGCCGAGAACCGCAGCGGCGTCCGGCCCACGTCCTTGGAGTCGCGTACGGCGAGGAGCGCGCCGCGAAGACGTGCTGTCTCCACGCAGTTGTTCATCCCGGTCGACCGGCTGCTGCGCCGCCACTGAAGGGCGGACGGCGCCGTGGACGGCGGTCGCGTCGATGGCGGCGGTGGCGTTGGTGCGTCGGGCAGTGCGTGTCGGTCTGACATGGCGGCCCCCTCAGCTGCGTCTGAAGCTACGTCCGATCTCGTTCATGAGGTCCAGCGAGCGTTCGGGCGACAGCGCGTGCGCCTGCAAGGTACGGAAGGCCGAGCTGTACGCCTCAAGGTCTTCTCTCCGCTCCAGATAGAGGCTACTCGTCAAGTGGTCAAGAACGACCACATCCAGGTCAGAAATGTTCGGAAAGGAGAAGATGACGAAAGGGCCGGTGAGTCCGACGTACCCGCCCACCGAGAACGGCAGCAACTGCATTTGCACGTGCGGCAGTTGCGCCACCTGGGTCAGATGCTCCAACTGATCCCGCATCACCTCCGGTCCGCCCACCTCGCGATGGAGCACCGCCTCGTCCAGAACCGCCGTGAACCGCAGCGGCGGGCTCGCGCGCAGCACCCGCTGGCGGGTCAGCCGGACCTCGACCAGCGAGTCGAGCCGGCCGTCCGGTAACCCGTCCAGCGAGGCACGGGTCACGGCACGGGCGTACCCGGCGGTCTGGAGCAGCCCCGGCACCACCGAGGTCTCCAGCGTCCGGACCGTGCTGGCCTGCGACTCCAGGCTGATGAAGTCGCGGTACTGCGGCGGGATCAGCCCCCGGTACGCGTGCCACCAGCCCGAGCCGCCACCGCCCGCCGATCCCGCGAGGACTTCGAGCAGGGAGCGCAGCTGGGGGTCGCACACCGCGTAGACGTCCAGCAGCCGCGACACGTCCGCGGGGGTCACCCCGCTCGCGCCGGTCTCGATGCGGCTCACCTTCGACTGATGCCAGCCGAGCAGCCGCGCCGCCTCCCGGCTGGTCATCCCGGAGGTGTGACGCAGGCTCCGCAGCTCCTCACCGAGCTTGCGCCGCCGGACGACGGGGCCGTGCAGCATGCCGGTCTCCTTACGCTGTCGGGAGGGGCCGAACCGTCGCCGGGGCCGGCCCGCAGAGGGGCCAGTGTGCCGTCAGTCCACGCCGTACGGGTCCCGAATTCACCGCTTCGAGCGACAGATATATGCATATCTTGGCCGAACGCCGTTACAGGGAGCTGCATCAATGGCACTCTGGCGCGAAGCACAATCCCGGCCGGCCGTCGGTCGCCCGGGGCGGGAAAGGGGCGGTGTCGCCATGGCGGACCATCAGGAAGCAACCGTCACTCTGCCGAGCGATCCGGTCTCGGTCTCCGCGGCCCGCAGACATGTCGCAAGGACTCTGGCCGAATGGGGCCTGCCCGACGACAGCGAGTTCGCCGACACGATCCGGCTGATCGTCTCGGAGCTGGCCACCAACGCCGTGCAGCACACGTTCGGTCAGTCGCCCACCTTCACCGTGGACCTGCGCCTCGAACGCGACGAGGAGCTGTATCTCGGCGTCACGGACAGTCACCCCCGGTGGCCCCAGAAACTGCCCGCCGCCGTACGGCAGGACAACGGCCGGGGCATGGTCATCATCCGGATGCTGGCCAAGGAACGCGGTGGACGGCTCCAGGTCACCCCGACCGCCGAGGGCGGCAAGACGGTCTGGATCGCGCTGCCCTGGGTCGTCACGGTCCAGAACTGACTGCCGGGCCGGATCCTGCCGGGCTGACCCGCTCGGGCGACCGGGTCAGCCCGCCGGGGCCCGGTTCGCCCCCGGGGCCGTGCCCCCGCGGCCGAAACCGCTGCGCAGCAGCGCGAGCAGCGTCGCGGCGGCCGCGCTCGACCGGTCGCCCCGGTGCACCACCGAGATCGTCCGGCGGAACGACGCCGGTTCCAGCCGGCGTACGGACAGCGGTGCCGCCGCCATCGAGGCGACCATCTCCGGCACCACCGCCACCCCGATCCCCGCGCTGACCAGCGCGCACACCACCGCGTATCCGGGTGACTCGCAGATCACCGCAGGCGTCGCCCCCACCTCCGCGAGGGCGTTCTCGACCCCGCGCCGGGGCGGATGGGTCGGCGCGCTGCTGATCAACGGCCGCCCCGCCAGCTCACCGACCGGCAGCCGCCCGGTGCCCTCGGCGAGCCGGTGCCCCACCGACGTGACCAGCACCAGCTCCTCGACCAGGAGGGGGTCGACGAACACGCCCGCCGGCGGAGGCCCGACCGCTCCCGGTTCATAGGCATGGGTCAGGGCGAGGTCCACCTCGCCCGCGGCCACGGCGGCGATCCCGCCGGGCGGTTCGTGGTCGGCGACGGCCAGCTCCACCTCGGGGTGGGCCCGCCGGAAGGCGCTCAGAACGGGCGGCAACAGATGGATCCCGGCCGTCGTGAACGTCCCCACCCGCAGTCTGCCGCCCGAGAGCCCGGCAAGGCGTGCCAGCTCGTGCCGCGCCTGGTCCAGCTCGTCCAGGACCCGGCGGGCGCGGCCCGCCAGCAGCTCGCCCGCCGCCGTCAGCCGCGCCCCGCGATGGTGGCGTACCAGCAGCGCCGCCCCCGCCTCCCGCTCCAGCTTGGCCAGCTGCTGCGAGAGCGCGGGCGCGGTGTAGCCGAGCCGGGCGGCGGCGCGGGTGATCGATCCGGCCTCCGCGACCGCCACGAGCGCCATGAGCCGTGTCGGGTCGTACATGAAAGCGTTCCTTTAGGCAGACCCAGAAGATTGCAAGTACACGCTAAAGGCTCCGCAGGTCCAAGGTGGACCCCATGGACGCACAACTCATCGCCTTCACGGGGGTCGCCGCCGGTATGGTCGCGCTCCCCGGCGCCGACTTCACCGTCGTCGTACGCAACGCCCTGGCCTCCCGCACCGCGGGCCTGGCCTCGGCGGTCGGCGTCGCCGGGGGACTGCTCGTGCACACCGCGCTCGCGGTCGCCGGACTCGCCGCGGTGCTGGTGACGATGCCCGTGCTCTTCCGCACCGTCCAACTGCTCGGCGGTGCTTACGTCCTCTACCTCGGGCTCAGCGCGCTGTACGCGATCCGCCGCCGAGCGCGGGACGGCTCGGGCCCGCCTTCCGATGCCCCGGAGGGCGAGCCCGAGCGGCCGGCTCCCAGGGAGTTCGGGCGCGCGCTGCGCCAGGGGTTCCTGACGAACGCGCTCAACCCGAAGGCCCCGGTGCTCTTCCTCAGCCTGCTGCCGCAGTTCGTGCCCGACGGTCAGCCGCCGCTGCCCAGGACCCTGCTGCTCGCGGCCCTGGTCGTGGTGCTGGCGCTGATCTGGTTCCCGGCCGTCGCCCTGCTGGTGGACCGGCTGGGCCGGTGGCTGCGCCGCCCGCGTACCGCCCGCGCCATCGAGGGCGGCAGCGGGGTGGCGCTCACCGGACTGGGACTCGCCCTGGTCACCGGCCCGCTGCTGCGCTGAGACCGGCGCGCGACAGGGGCGGTGCCCGCAAGGAAAGGCGGCAGGTGCGGCGCCGCAAGGAAAGAGCGTCCGGTCGGTGGGTCAGCGGACCCGTCCGTACCAGACGCTCTTGGACCAGATTTTCGCCAGTCGCACCACGTCCCCCGATTTGGGGGAGTGCCAGATCTTCCCGGACCCGGCGTAGATGCCCACGTGGTAGACGCTGCGCCCCGAATGGAAGAAGACGAGGTCGCCGCGTTTACGCTGCGACTTCGCGATATGGCGGGTCTTGTTGTACTGCTGCTGGGCCGTGCGGGGGAGCTTCTTGCCGGCCTTCTTGAACGAGTAGAGCGTCAGCCCCGAACAGTCGAAGCGGCTGGGCCCGCCGCTCCGTACTTATAGGGAGCCCCCTTCTTCGACGCGGCGACCTTCAGGGCCTTCGTCGAGTGGGCGGTGGCGGCCTCGGCATCGCTCACCAGACCGGGTGCCAGCATCGAGGACGTCACGGCCAGGGTGAGCGCCGAAGCCGTACCGACCCGGGCGAAAAGAGACGGGACATGAACCTGCGCAGACATGCGCAACCCTTCGTCAGCCGCCTGTGAAGGATGACCTGTCGGGTTCGGGCTGGCGAAGTTGCCCGGCCGCGTCGCGGCTTCACCCCGAGGGCTTCCCGGTCTCCCGGTCGGCCCGTTGTGCTCGGGTCCTCCACTCCTGCCGATCCACTTCTGTCGACCAGTCATCCGGGCGGCGGCAGGACTCGGCGTCCGCCCGGACCGCCCCGCCGCGGCGGCGGGGGCTTGTCGTCCCACGGATCTTGACGCACTCCGTGCCGGATTTCCGAGCTGAAACGGCCATTTGTGAGTCTCCTCACCACTGATCCATTCAGGTGGACAGGCCGGATTCGCGCCCACCCGCGAGCCGGGCGCACCCCTCTCGTACCAGGGACGAAAGGACGTATTTCGAGGAGGGGCCGCGCGGTTGACGCAAGTTGAGCCGTCGCTCGCACGGGTGATCGCCTACGCCGAACGAGCGAGAAGAATTGATCGAGGGTTCGGGCGTGTCGTGCGACGGGTCGACCGGTCCGCTCCCGTAAAGCGCTCCCGGCGCGCGGGGCGGGTCGGTCCGCTGTGGGTCAGTCCGCTGTGGGTCAGTTCACCGGCGGCCGGTTCGCCGGCGGAGGCATCGCGACCCGGCCCGCCCGGCGCTCCCCGTCCAGGACGCGCAGGGCCCGGGCCAGGGTGGCGGAGTGCAGCCGTGATTCGCCGCGCTCGTGCATCAGGACCAGGGCGTCGCGCAGGGCGGCCGCCCCGGAGGCCAGTGCCTGGGCGGCCCGCAGTGCGCTGTAGGTGTCGCCGCCGTGCGCGGGGTTGATCCGGCCCACCTGGTCGAGCACGGCCAGATAGCAGTCGATGAACTCGCCCTCGGCGCGGGTCAGTGCGGGCAGGGGCGGGAACTCGGTTGGCTCCATCGGCGTTTCACCTCGCGTCGTACGGCGCCGGTCGTGCGGCGGCCGGGGTGGGTCAGCGGTTCTCCACGACGTGGTCGACCAACCCGTAGGCAAGGGCGGCCTTCGCGTCGAGGATGGTGTCGCGCTCGATGTCGGCGGTGATCTGCTCCGCGGTCCGGCCCGTGTGCCGGACCAGCATGGCCGCGAACATCTCGCGGGTGCGCACCAGTTCGCGCGCGTGGATCTCCAGGTCGGACGGCTGGCCCCGCATCGGCTCCTCCAGTGCGGGCTGCTGAATGACTACCCGCGCGCCGGGCAGCGCATGTCGCCGCCCGTGAGCCCCGGCCGCCAGCAGAGCCGCCGCGTAGGAGCCCGCCTGCCCCAGGCAGAAGGTCTCCACCTCGCAGGTCAGGAAGCGCATCGTGTCGTAGACCGCCGCCATCGCCTGGAACGAACCGCCGGGCGAGTTGATGTACAGCGACACGGGCCGGTCCGGGTCCGCGTGCTCCAGATACATGAGCTGGGCGATGAGATCGCTCGCGGCGGTGTCGTCGATCGGGCTGCCGAGGAAGACGATCCGCTCGGACAGCAGCTTGGAGTACGGGTCCTGCGTCCGGGTCCCGGTCGCGGTGCGCTCGGTGAACTCGGGAAGGACGTAGCGGGCGGCGGGGCGGATCATGGCGTGCCTCTCTCCTGGAGCTGACCGTCCGTCTGGGCGTCCCGCCATCCGTCAAAAATGTACAGGACGTACAGAAGGTTATGATGGTGACTATGGCCTACGAGATTCCGGTGACGCAAGCACGGGCGGAGCTCGCCGAACTGATCAACCGCGTCGTCTACGGCGGTGAGCGCGTCGTGGTGACACGGCACGGCAAGCCGCTCGTCGCGCTGGTTTCCGCCGCTGACCTGCAACGACTCGAAGCGGAGGAATCCGCGGCCGAGGAGCAGGTGATCAGCTCGGTCTCCTCGATCGGCTCCGCGCCATCCGCTCAGGGCGAACGGCGCAGGTTCGGCATCGCCGCCGAGCACCGCCCCCACGACGGCAATGGCAACGGCGGTGGCAAGGGCGACGGCAACGGCCGGAGCCTCTGACGCTCCACCGGCCCTGAGGCTCCACCGGCCCCGACCGCGACAGCGCGAAGCCGGCAGCACCGCCGTCGGCCCGAGAAACGACCACAGTGCGAGCGTCAGGAGGGGGCCGCCCGCCGCGCTCCCGTCGAAGAACGCGGCCGAGCGGAGCAGAGAAGCGCCCGCGCCCAGCGCACAGCCGCGCGGTATACGACCCGGTCCCCGACCGCGGTTCGGGCGGTGGCCTCGTCGTAGCGGGGCGCAGGCTTCACCGTGCGGGAGGCGTTCTTCGGGGACGTATGCCCCGAGGTGCTGGAGGACGGGTTGCGCGGTCTGATGTCCATCACCCCGCAAAAGATCAGTTAACGCAATGGAAAAACTTCCGCCCTAACGTGCAATGCCTGGTCGCGAGGGGGCCGTCCCCGTTCAACGAGTTGTTGAACGGGGATAGGGTCCCGCTGCGTCCGGAGCCAGGAGCCGGGCGGAAGACGATGAGGTGGAAGCGTGCAACTGACCCCGCACGAGCAGGAGCGTCTGCTCATCCATGTGGCCGCCGACGTGGCCGAGAAGCGCCGCGCGCGCGGGTTGAAGCTCAACCACCCCGAGGCCGTCGCCCTGATCACCGCCCATCTGCTCGAAGGCGCCCGGGACGGCCGCACCGTAGCCGAACTCATGGCATCGGGACGGAAGCTGCTCACCCGGGACGACGTCATGGAAGGCATCCCCGAGATGCTCCACGACGTCCAGGTCGAGGCCACCTTCCCGGACGGCACGAAGCTCGTCACCGTCCACGACCCGATCATCTGACGGGGGAGCGCCGATGATTCCCGGAGAGATCCTGTACGGGGACGGGGACATCCCCCTCAACGAGGGGCGGCCGGTCACCCGCCTCACCGTCCTCAACGCCGCCGACCGCCCCGTCCAGGTCGGCTCCCACTACCACTTCGCCGAGGTCAACCCCGGGCTTCGCTTCGACCGCGCCGCCGCCCACGGCCTGCGGCTCAACATCGCCGCCGGTACGGCGGTCCGCTTCGAACCCGGCATCCCCGCCGACGTCGAACTCGTTCCCCTCGCCGGCCGCCGCGTCGTCCCCGGCCTGCGCGGCGAAACCGGAGGTGCCCTCGATGCCTGACCTCCAGCGAGCCGTGTACGCGGACCTGTTCGGGCCCACGACCGGCGACAGGATCCGGCTCGCCGACACCGATCTGCTCGTCGAGATCGAGGAGGACCGCTCGGGCGGCCCCGGAAACGCGGGCGACGAGGCGGTGTTCGGCGGCGGGAAGGTGATCCGCGAGTCCATGGGCCAGGCCCGCACCACCCGGGCCGAAGGCGCGCCGACACCGTCATCACCGGGGCCGTCGTCATCGACCACTGGGGCATCGTCAAGGCCGACATCGGCATCCGGGACGGCCGGATCACCGGCATCGGCAAGGCCGGGAACCCGGACACCATGGACGGTGTCCACCCCGACCTGGTGATCGGGCCGGAGACCGAGGTCATCGCGGGCAACGGGAAGCTGCTCACGGCCGGTGCGGTCGACGCCCACGTCCACTTCATCTCACCCACTCTCGTCGACCAGGCGCTCTCCAGCGGCATCACCACCCTCGTCGGCGGCGGCACCGGCCCCGCCGAAGGCACCAAGGCCACCACCGTCACCCCCGGCCCCTGGCATCTGGCGCGGATGTTCGAGGCGCTGGAGACCTTCCCCGTCAACATCGGGCTGCTCGGCAAGGGCAACACGATGTCGCAGGACGCCATGTACTCCCAACTGCGCGGCGGAGCGCTGGGATTCAAGATCCACGAGGACTGGGGCGCCACGCCCGCCGTCATCGACGCCTGTCTCACCGTCTGCGAGCGGACCGGCGCCCAGCTCGCCATCCACACGGACACCCTCAACGAGGCCGGGTTCGTCGCCGACACCCTCGCCGCCATCGCCGGCCGGACGATCCACGCGTACCACACCGAGGGGGCGGGCGGCGGCACGCGCCCGACATCATCAGCGTGGTCTCCGAGCCGTACGTCCTGCCCAGCTCGACCAACCCCACCCGGCCGCACACCGTCAACACCATCGAGGAACACCTCGACATGCTGATGGTCTGCCACCACCTCAACCCCGCCGTCCCCGAGGACCTGGCGTTCGCCGAGTCCCGGATCCGGCCCTCCACCATTGCGGCCGAGGACATCCTCCACGACCTCGGCGCCATCTCGATCATCTCCTCGGACTCCCAGGCGATGGGACGGATCGGCGAGGTGATCCTGCGGACCTGGCAGACCGCCCACGTCATGAAGAAGCGGCGCGGTGCCCTGCCCGGGGACGGCCGGGCCGACAACCAGCGAGTCCGCCGCTACGTCGCCAAATACACCATCAACCCGGCCGTCGCCCAGGGCATGGGCGACGAGATCGGCTCCGTGGAGACCGGCAAGCTCGCCGACCTCGTGCTCTGGGACCCGGCGTTCTTCGGCGTGAAGCCGCAGACCGTCATCAAGGGAGGCCAGATCGCGTATGCGCAGATGGGTGACGCGAACGCCTCCATCCCGACGCCCCAGCCGGTGATGCCCCGGCCGATGTTCGGCGCGCTGGGCCGGGCGGCGGCCCGGGGCTCCATCAACTTCGTCTCCGCCGCCGCGATCGAGGACGGGCTGCCCGAACGGCTCGCCCTGGACAAGCCGTTCACGCCGATCACCAGCACCCGGGGGGTCACGAAGGCGGACATGCGCGAGAACGACGCCGTGCCCCGTGTCGAGGTCGACCCGGACAGCTTCGCCGTCACCATCGACGGCGACCCGGTCGAACCGGCCCCGGCGGCGGAACTGCCCATGGCCCAGCGTTACTTCCTCTTCTGAGGGCCGGCCGCCGCCATGTCACGCGCAGCTCTCCTCGTTCTCGCCGACGGCCGTTTCCCCGCCGGAGGCCACGCCCACTCCGGTGGCGCCGAACCGGCCGTCGCCGAGGGGCGGATCCGGGACGCCGACTCCCTCGCGGACTTCTGCCGGGGCCGCCTGCACACCGCGGGCCTCACCGCCGCCGCCCTCGCCGCGGCGGCGGCCCACGGCCTCGACCCGCTCGCCCTGGACGAGGCCGCCGACGCCCGTATGCCCTCGCCGGCCCTGCGGGTCACCGCCCGCAAGCTGGGCCGGCAGATGATGCGGGCCGCCCGCGCCACCTGGCCGAGCCCCGAACTGGACGCGCTGGCCACAGCCCGGCCGCGCGGAGCCCACCAGCCCGTCGTCCTCGGGCTCACCGCACGGACGGCGGGCCTCGGCCCCGAGGACGCCGCGCACTGTGTCGCGTACGAGACCGTCAGCGGCCCCGCCACCGCGGTCGTCCGGCTCCTCTCCCTCGACCCCTTCCACGCCACCGCCGTCCTCGCCCGGCTCGCCCCCGAACTGGACCGGGTCGCCGAACAGGCCGCCGAGGCAGCCCGTCGGGGCATCGACGCCCTGCCCGCCGCCTCGGCCCCGCTCCTCGACCTCACCGCCGAGGCGCACGCCGCCTGGCCGGTCCGCCTCTTCGCCTCGTGACCACCCGCCCGGCCACCACCGCCGCGTGAGACCTTCCGCTCGACCACCACAGGGAGCCCCCATGCACCTCGGCCACACCCACGACGGCCCCGCCGCCGTCAGCGCCGACGCCCCCCGCCCCGACGGCACCCGGCGCGCCCTGCGCATCGGCCTCGGCGGTCCTGTCGGCTCCGGCAAGACGGCCACCGTCGCCGCCCTCTGCCGGGAACTGCGCGACCGGCTCTCCATCGCCGTCGTCACCAACGACATCTACACCCGCGAGGACGCCGACTTCCTCCTCAACAACGCCGTCCTGCCGCCCGAGCGGATCCAGGCCGTCGAGACCGGAGCCTGCCCGCACACCGCGATCCGCGACGACATCTCCGCCAACCTCGAAGCGGTCGAGGACCTGGAGGACGCGGTCGGCCCGCTCGACCTGATCCTCGTCGAGTCCGGCGGCGACAACCTCACGGCCACCTTCTCCAAGGGCCTGGTCGACGCGCAGATCTTCGTCATCGACGTCGCGGGCGGCGACGACATCCCGCGTAAGGGCGGCCCCGGCGTCACCACCGCCGATCTCCTCGTCGTCAACAAGACCGACCTCGCCCCGTACGTCGGCTCCGACCTGGAGCGGATGGCCCTGGACGCCAAGAAGCAGCGCGGCGAACTCCCCGTCGCCTTCACGTCGCTGACCTCGGCCGAGGGCGTCGGACCGGTCGCCGACTGGGTGCGGGCCCAGCTCGCCGGCTGGACCGCGTGAGCGTCCACGCGCGGGCCCGGCTCCGCGCCGAGCCCGACGGGCGGGGCGGCACCTCCCTGCCCGTCCTGGAGAGCGACGGGCCGCTCGCCCTGCGCCGCACCCGCTCCCCCCGTTTCCGGTACGCCCGGGTCACCGTGGTGGGCGCGATGAGCGCCCCGCTGAACGGCGACCGCCTCGCCATCGAGGCCGAGGCCGCCGACGGTGCACGCCTCATCGTGGACGCGGCGGCGGCGACGGTAGCCCTCCCGGGCCCACGGCCGGACGCCGACCCGTCCACGTACACGGTGAACCTGGCCGTGGGGGAGGGGGCCGCCCTGCACTGGCTCCCCGACCAGCTCGTCTCCGCCCACGGCAGCCGCCTGCACCAGACGACCCGGGTCCAACTCGCTTCCACCGCACGCCTCCTGCTGCGCGAGGAACAGATCCTCGGCCGCCACGCCGAACCCACCGGCGCCCTCACCACCCGCCTCACCGTCCATCGCGCGGGCGGCCTCCTCCTCGACCAGCAACTGACCTACGGCCCCGACGCCCCCGCCGGCTGGGACGGCTCCGCCGTCCTCGGCGGCCACCGTGCCACCGGCCAACTCCTCCTCGCCGACCCGTCCTTCGAGGACACCCCGCTCCCCGCCCGCCTCCTGGGACCCACTGCCGCCCTCACTCCCCTGGCCGGCCCCGCCGTCCTGGTCACCGCCGTGGCCGCCGACGCCCGCGTGCTGCGCGGGATCCTGGACGACGCGATGCGCGAGCTGCTGGACGGACTCAAGGAAAGCTGCGAGGAAGGCTTCGAGAAAGAGTCCGAGGGCTGAGTCCGCTCAGCGAACTTCCTTCACCGGTTATGGGTTCGGTAAAGAAACAGGTGTACGCCCTGGCCCCAGGTGCCCCGCAGACGAAAGGATCCCCGCGACGTACCGATGACCACGCCGCCCCCTCGGCGGCGGATCGGATGAAGGGGGATTCACGTGAGACGTACGACCGTCCTCGGCTCGGCCGGGGCTCTCGTCGCGGGCACGCTCATAGCGGGGGCCATGGCCGCACCCGCCGCGAGTGCCGGCGGCCGCCACCCCGGCCGGGGCGACGCCGAGGCGCGCGGGGTCGCCGTCGCGGCGCAGCGGGCGGCGAAGGCCGGGATCGACTGGAAGGACTGCCCGAAGGACTGGGGTCTGACCGCCCCCATCCAGTGCGGCTGGGTGACGGTGCCGCTCGACTACGCCAAGCCGAACGGCAAGAAGATCAAGCTGGCCGTCGACCGGCACGTCAGCACCGGCACGAAGCGCGAGCGGCAGGGCGCCCTGCTCTACAACCCGGGCGGGCCCGGCGGTTCGGGGCTGCGGTTCCCCGCCCGGATCACCGCCAAGAACCCGCTCTGGACGAAGACCGCGAAGGCGTACGACTTCGTCGGCTTCGACCCGCGGGGCGTCGGCCACTCGGCCCCGATCTCCTGCGTCGATCCGCAGGAGTTCGTCAAGGCGCCGAAGGCCGACCCGGTCCCCGACAGCGAGGCGGACAAGCTCGCCAAGCGGAAGCTGGCCCGCGAGTACGCCGAGGGGTGTGGTGAGCGCAGTGGTGAGATGCTGCCGCACATGACGACGCCGAACACGGCACGCGACCTGGACGTCATCCGGGCCGCGCTCGGCGAGAAGAAGCTCAACTTCCTCGGCGTCTCCTACGGCACCTACCTGGGCGCCGTCTACGGCACGCTCTTCCCGACCCACGTCCGGCGCATGGTCGTCGACAGCGTGGTCGACCCGTCGCGGAAGAACATCTGGTACCGGGCGAACCTCAACCAGGACATCGCCTTCCAGACGCGCTGGGACGACTGGAAGGCGTGGGTCGCGAAGCACGACGACGTCTACGGCATCGGCGACACCCCGCAGAAGGTCGAGAAGGCCTGGCTGGAGCTGCGGGCCACCGCGAAGAAGAAGCCCATCGGAGGCGTCGTCGGGCCGCCGAGCTCATCGGCTTCTTCCAGGGCGCCCCGTACTACGACTCCGCCTGGGCCCCCACCGCCAAGACCTGGAGCGCCTACCGGGCCGGTGACACCCAGGCGCTGATCGACGCCTCCGCCCCCGACATGAGCGACCTCGCGGGCAACGCCGCCTCCGAGAACGGCAACGCGGTCTATAACGCCGTCGAGTGCGCCGACGCCCCGTGGCCCACCGACTGGCGCACCTGGGACCGGGACAACACCCGGCTCCACGAGAAGTACCCGTTCATGACGTGGGCCAACGCCTGGATGAACCTGCCCTGCGCCACCTGGCCCGCCAAGCAGCAGACCCCGCTGGACGTGAAGACGCGCAAGGGTCTGCCGCCGGTCCTCATCGTGCAGTCCACCCGTGACGCCGCCACCCCGTACGCGGGCGCGGTCGAGCTGCACAAGCGGTTCAAGGGCTCGCGGCTCATCACCGAGAAGGACGCCGGATCCCACGGCGTCACCGGACTGCTCAACCCCTGCGTCAACGAGCGGGTGGACACCTACCTGCTCACCGGGAAGACCGGTCGGCGCGACGTGACGTGCACCCCGCACGCCACGCCGAAGCCGTAGGACGCCCCGAGGCGTACGACCGGGGCCCGCTCTCAGCGGCGGCCCCGGTCGTACGCCGTCAGCCAGGCGTCCTCCGCCGCGTAGTCGAAGAGACTCTCGCCGTAGTTCTTGAGCATCTTCGGGAACGCCTCCCGCCAGTCGCGCCCCGCCAGCTCCCCGGCGAGCCACTCGACCGTCTGCGGCAGCGATTCCGCATAGCCCGTCACGGGGCGATAGCCGAGCTGCTGACCGGCGGCCGTCATGTCGTAGACCACCGGGTGCGCGCCGCTCCACGGTGTCTCGCCCACCTGCCCCTCGGGCGCCGGGCCATCGATCAGCACCGTCTCCGTCTCCCGCCCGAGCACCGCGTCGATCGCCGACGCGATCTCCGCGACCGTGGGCGCCTCGGGGTCCGCCGCGTTCAGCACACGCGAACCCGGCTGCCCGGCGGCCAGACGGATCAGCTCCGCCGCGTTGGCCACGTGCAGCGGGTGGAAGCGGCTCTCCCCGCCGTACGCGAGGACCCGGCGCCGCCGCCCGTCCAGCAGCCGCTTCACGACGTACAGCTCGCGCGGTGTGCGGCAGTACGGGCCGTGGACCGCGCCCGCGCGCAGCAGCGTCACCGGCAGGGCCTCGCCCGCCGCCAGCAACTCCCGCTCCAGCAGGACCTTCCGCGTCCCGTACGTGCCGTCCCCCGGGGCCACCGTCGCCTGGCTCTCCCGCAGCGGGACCGGGTAGCGAGGGAAGCCGTCCGGCTCGGCCTGGGTGTCGAAGCTGCGGCCCCGCTCGTCCTCGTACACCGCGCCGCTGGAGATCACCACCGCCGAGCCGATCCGGTCGGCCAGTCCGGTCAACTGCCGGGCGTGCGCGCCGCCGAACGCCACCATGTCGACCAGCACGTCACAGCCGTCGCCCAGCGCCTTCTCCAGTGCCCCCTCCTCGTCCCGGTCGAGCGCCACCGCCCGGACCCCGGCATCCCACTCCTCGTCCCGGCCACCGCCGCGTGAGGCCGCGGTGACCTCCCAGCCGTCGGCGGCCAGCGCGCGGCCCGCCGCCCGCCCGATCTGCCCCGTCGCTCCCAGCACCCATGCGTGTCCCTTGGCCATGGAAGCGACGCTAGGGGAGTGCGCCCGCCGGGACGAGGCCGCTCTGCCGGTGGCGAATCCGCGCTCAGCGTCGCCGCTTGGGGAACTTCCTCGGCGGCGCGGCATCCTGCTCGGCCGCCTTCACCTTGGCCGCGTACTCGTCCACGTACTCCTGGCCGGAGAGTTCGAGGATCGCGTACATGATCTCGTCCGTCACCGCCCGGATCGCGGCCTTCTGGTTCTCCATGCCCGCGTAGCGGGAGAAGTCCAGCGGTTCGCCGAAGCGGATCGCGACCCGCTTGATCTTGGGCACGACCTGGCCGGGCGGCTGGATCTCGAAGGTGCCGACCATCGCGCAGGGGATCACCGGCACCTGTGCGGTGATCGCCATCACCGCGACCCCCACCTTGCCCTTGTAGAGCCGGCCGTCGTGCGAGCGGGTGCCCTCCGGGTAGATCCCCAGCAGCTCGCCCTTGTCCAGCACGCCGAGCCCTTCGCGGATCGCCGCCCGACCGGCGTCCTTGCCGGACCGGTCCACCGGGATCTGGCCCGCGCTGCGGAAGAAGGCGGCCGTGAGCCGCCCCTTGATCCCCGGGCCCGTGAAGTACTCGGCCTTCGCCAGGAAGGTGATCCGCCGCTTGATGATGGCCGGCATCAGGAAATGGTCCGAGAAGGAGAGGTGGTTGCCCGCGACGATCGCCGCGCCCTCCTCCGGGATGCTTTCCAGGCCCTCGATCCGGGGCCGGAACAGCAGCCGCAACACAGGTCCCAGAACGACATACTTCAGGACGTAATAAAACACCGTGCGGGTGCACCTCGCTCTGCCGGGCCGACTCAGGACTCGTATCTACCAGGTCATGGTGGTGCCGGGGCCTCAGCGTAGGGCCCCGGCACCACCGTGCGACCGTAGCGAACCGGTCTCCCGGCTCGTACCCGCCTCCGGGCCCGTCAGGCGTGGTCACCCCACCGTGACGCCGGGGCAGTGTTCACCCACCGTGATGTCTCAGGTGTCCTGTGTGGCCAGCATGCCGATGGTGCACAGTCCCAGCACCACCCAGCCGAACCAGAGCCAGCCACTGCTTCCCAACGCCACCGTGTACGCGGTCACCACGACCAGCGCCCGACGGTCAGGTATCCCATGGTCTTCGTCGATCCGGACATGCGCGCACGCTCCTCGTCGGCCGCGCGGCCGTTGTCCCCATGGTCACCCCGTATGCGCCCTCCGCGCTACTGTCCGCGCGCCTGCAAAGACGCGAGATAGGCGTTGTACGCCGCCAGCTCCTTGTCGCCGTCGCGGTCGGCGGCCCGGTCCGAGCGCCGGGCGGCACGCTGTTCGGAGTTGTACCACTGGTAGACCAGCGCGATCAGCACCAGCACCGAGGGGATCTCGCTGAACGCCCAGGCGATGCCGCCCGCCCAGTTCTGGTCGCTCAGGGCGTCGATGCCCAGCGAGGCGGGCGGATTCTCATACGTCTTCACCATCGGCGTCGACGCATCATCAGCGCGATCCCGAAGAACGCGTGGAACGGCATCCCGGCGAACAGCTCCAGCATCCGCATCACATAGCCGGGCGGTGCGGGCCCGGGTCCACGCCCATGATCGGCCAGAAGAAGACCAGACCGACCGCGAGGAAGTGCACCATCATCCCGATGTGGCCCGGCTTGGAGCCCATCAGGAAGTCGAAGATCGGCGTGAAGTAGAGAGCGTAGAGGCTCGCGATGAACAGCGGGATCGTGAACACCGGATGCGTGATGATCTTCATGTACCGGCTGTGCAGCAGCTTCAGCAGCAGTTCGCGCGGCCCGGTCCGCCCCCGGCCGGCCGGCGGCAGCGCGCGCAGCGCCAGCGTCACCGGGGCACCGAGCAGCAGCAGGATCGGCGACAGCATGCTGATCACCATGTGCTGCACCATGTGCACGCTGAACATGACCATGCCGTAGTCGTTGAGCTTGGTGCACATCACCAGCGCAATGCTCAGCACGCCCACCGTGAAGAACACGATCCGGCTCACCGGCCAGCCGTCCCCGCGCCGACGCAGCCGCACCACGCCGTACCCGTACAGGGCGAGCGCCAGGACGCAGCCGGTCAGGAAGAACGGTTCGACGGAGAGGTCCAGCCCCCGTCCCAGCGTGAACGGCGGCAGATCCATGTTCATGCCGTGCCCGCTGTGATCCATCTGTTCACTCCCGATGGGGACACGTCCCCGTTTCGTGCCGGTTGTCCGGTCCAGAGTAGAACTGCCCCCGGGCGCGGTCGCGGCCGGGGGCAGTTCTGGAAGGACGTGTCCTGACGAGGTGCTCTAGAGCACGCACTCCGCCTCGGCGTACCGCTCGGCCGGGACCGTCTTCAGCGTCTCGACCGCCTCCGCCAGCGGGACCATCACGATGTCCGTGCCGCGCAGCGCGGTCAGCATCCCGAACTCTCCCCGGTGCGCCGCCTCCACCGCGTGCCAGCCGAACCGGGTCGCGAGGACGCGGTCGTACGCGGTCGGCGTGCCGCCGCGCTGGACGTGGCCGAGGATGACCGGGCGGGCCTCCTTGCCGAGCCGCTGCTCCAGTTCGCCGGAGAGCTGCGTGGCCACCCCGGCGAACCGCTCGTGGCCGTAGATGTCCTTGACGCCCTGCTCGAACTGCATGGAGCCCTCGCGCGGCTTGGCGCCCTCGGCGACCACGACGATGGCGAACTTCTTGCCCGCCGAGAACCGCTTGCCGACCAGCTCGGTCAGCTCGTCGATGTCGAAGGGGCGCTCGGGTACCACGATCGCGTGGGCGCCGGCGGCCATGCCGGAGTGCAGGGCGATCCAGCCGGTGTGACGGCCCATGACCTCCACGATCAGCACCCGTTGGTGCGACTCGGCGGTGGTCTTCAGCCGGTCCAGCGCCTCGGTCGCGACACCGACGGCGGTGTCGAAGCCGAAGGTGACGTCGGTGGAGGCGATGTCGTTGTCGATGGTCTTGGGGACCCCGACGATGGGCAGCCCGGCTTCGGAGAGGAGGTGGGCGGCCTTCAGCGTGCCCTCGCCGCCGATCGGGATGATGGCGTCCAGGCCGAGGTCCGCGACATGGCCGCGGGCGCGCTCCACCCCGTCGCGCAGATGCGCGGGCTGGACGCGGGAGGAACCGAGGATCGTGCCGCCGCGGGCCAGGATGCCGCCCACCGCGTCGAGATCGAGCTTGCGGTAGTCCGCCTCCAGCAGGCCCTTCCAGCCGTCGTGGAAGCCGATGACCTCATCGCCGTGGTCCACCACCGCGCGGTGCACGACGGAACGGATGACGGCGTTGAGGCCGGGGCAGTCGCCGCCGGAGGTGAGTACGCCAATGCGCATGGCCCGGAAACCTTTGCAACGTGTAAGTCGACGACCGGACCACGCCGTCCGGTTGGATCCCCGCCACCCTACCGGCGCAGGGTGGCGGGACCGAACCGGCCGTCCGCCTGCTGGACTTCGCTCAACCGAGCGGAAAACCCCTCAGGCGGGCTGTCGCTCAACCGAGCGCAAACCCCCTCAGGAGGGCTTTGCTCATGCGAGCGGAACGCACCTCAGGCGGGCTGGGTCGCCGAGGCGATCCGCTCGGCGCGCAGCGCCTCGTACCAGCGGTCGTCGGTCGGCGGCAGCGCGTTCACGTCAAGGGCCAGCTTCAGAAGCAGATCGGCGATCTGCGGGTTGCGGGCCATCACCGGACCGTGCATGTACGTCCCGAAGACCGTGTCGTTGTACGCGCCCTCCGTGCCGTCCCCGGTGCCGTTGCCCCGGCCGAACTGCACCCGGGCGAACGGCCGTGCCGTCGGGCCGAGATGGGTGACGCCCTGGTGGTTCTCGAACCCGGTCAGCGGCTCCAGACCGAGCTGCGGGTCGATGTCCGCCAGCACGTCGCCGACGCACCGCGCCCCCTCGCCGCGGGTGGAGACCACGTCGAGCAGACCGAGACCCTGCTCGCGCTCACCGAGGTCGTTGACGAACTCGTGGCCGAGGATCTGGTAGCCCGCGCAGACCGAGAAGATGATCGCGCCGTTGGACGCGGCCCGGGCCAGCCCGCCGTCACGGCGCAGCCGCTCCGCCGCGAGCCGCTGCGGACGGTCCTCACCGCCGCCGATCAGATAGATGTCGCCGGACGTCGGCACCGGCTGGTCGCTGCGCACGTCGACGCGCTGCACGTCCAGACCGCGCTGCCGGGCCCGCCGCTCCACGACCAGGGCGTTGCCCTGGTCGCCGTAGGTGCTGAGCAGGTCGGGGTAGACCCAGACCAGACGCAGACCGTTGTTCATACTTCGTCCTCTCCGGAGATGGCCGGGGCCGGGGTCAGTTGCCGACACGGCGGCGCAGATCCTGGAAGGCGGTGTAGTTGGCGATGACCTCGATGCGGCCGGGCGGGGCGTACTGCACGGCCTCGTCGAGGTTCTCGCAGACCCGGAAGTCGAGACCGGCCACTTCGAGACGGACCGCCAGGTCCAGCTTGCGGTCGCCGAGCACGAAGATCGGGTGCCCGGCCAGCTGGGTGTAGTCCACGTCCCACAGCCAGGAGGTGTCCGTGCCGTCCGCGCCGCGGGCGTTCACCGAGAGGATCACCGGCGTCGGCGGCGGGTCGATCAGCGAGAACGTCTCCAGCCAGCCGGCCGGGTTCTTCGCCAGCAGGAGCCGCAGCTCACGGTTCTGGAAGGTGACGACGTCGTACCGTCCGGCGACCGCCTGCACCTGGTACATCCGCTCCAGCGCGACCTGCGGAGGCACGCCGAAGACGGCGGCCACGGCGGCCGAGCTGGCGGCGTTCGCCTTGTTGGCGCGGCCGGGCAGCTGGAGGTGGATCGGCCACGCCGAACCGTGCGGGTCCAGGACGTAGTCGCCGTTCAGCGCCCAGCTCGGGGCGGGACGGCGGAAGCCGCACTGCCCGCAGAACCAGTCGTCGCCCGGACGCTGCATCACACCGCCGCAGGACGGGCAGGACCAGGCGTCGTCCTTCCACGCCTGACCGGCCGCCACCCACACCACGTTGGACGAGGAGGAGGCCGCCCAGACGACCAGCGGGTCGTCCGCGTTGGCGATGATCACTGCCTTCGAGCCGGACAGGCCCTCGCGCCAGTGCTCGGCCATCATCCGGGTCTCGGCCGCGCGGTCCAGCTGGTCGCGGGAGAGGTTGAGCAGCGCGATGGCCTTGGGCGTGGTGTCCCGGGCCACCCCCGCCAGGTACTTCTCGTCGACCTCGATGACGCCGAACTTCGCGTCCGAGCCGCCGGCCAGCGCCGAGGTGATGCCGGCGGGCATGTTCGCGCCGAGCGCGTTCGACACGACGGGCCCGGCGGCCCGCAGCGCCTCGGCGATCAGCCGCGTGGTGGTCGTCTTGCCGTTCGTCGCCGACACGAGGATCACGTCCAGGTGCTGCGCCAGCCGCCCCAGCAGGTCGGGTCGAGTTTGAGCGCCACCCGGCCGCCGATCACCGATCCGCTGCCCCGCCCCGCGGCGCGTGACACCGCTGCCGCGGCCTTGCCCGCCGTCACGGCCAGTTTGGCCCGCGGCGACAACGGCTCCGTGTTGCCTGCCATCGTCCTAGATCCTCCTTGCATCGGTCCGCGCCCAGCCTATCGATGTCCGCCGCATCGGCCGCACCGCGGCACCACGGGAAGTGACCGGCCCCGGCGGAACGTACGCTTGCCGCCATGCGAAACCGCCCGATCCCCGGCAGTTCCGGACTCGTCCGTGAGATGAGTCTGCTCGGCGACCCGTTGCTCCACCGGCCCTGCGAGAACGTCACCGATTTCGGCCCGTCGCTCGCGAAGCTGATCGAGGACATGTTCGCCACGATGTACGCCGCACAGGGTGTCGGGCTCGCCGCCAACCAGATCGGCGTCCCGCTCAAGGTGTTCGTCTACGACTGCCCGGACGACGACGATGTCCGCCATCTGGGACATGTGGTCAATCCCGAACTGGTCGAGGCGGACGGACTCACCGTACGCGGACCGGAGGGCTGTCTGTCACTTCCAGGTCTGGAAGCGGGCACGGAACGCTTCGACCACGCGGTCGTCGAGGGGCTGACGATGACCGGCGATCCGGTCCGGATCGCCGGGACGGGATGGTTCGCCCGGTGCCTCCAGCACGAGTGCGACCACCTGGAGGGCACCGTCTACCCCGACCGGCTGACCGGGCTGCGGCGCTCCCGGCTGCTGCGCGCGGCGCGCCGGGCTCCCTGGGCGCGGCAGGGCTGATCCAGCCGGGGCCCGGCGGGGTGCCGGTTCAGAACCCCGGGCCCCCCTTGACGTCGCGGTCGCCGGCCTCCGCCAGCCGTCCCCACAGCAGGTCGGCGAGGCTGCTCACCAGCCGCTCGCGGGAGCAGGGCCGGTCGGCGAGCCACCAGTCGCCCGCCGCGTGCATCATGCCGACGATCCCGTGGCCCCAGATGCGGGCCATCTGCTCGCTGTCCGGCCCCAGGTCCACCCGCTCGACGATCACCTGGCCCAGTTCCTCGCCGAGGCGGCGCAGCAGGGGTGCGGAGTGCCGGCCCACGTCGAAGCCCTGCTCGGCGGAGGGGGAGGCGTCGGCGGTGTCGGCCGCTCCGTCGGCGGGGTGCATCAAGAAGCGGTAGACCTGCGGGCGGGCCTCGATCGCGGCGAGATAGGTGTCGAGCGTGGACTCCACCCGCGCCCGCCGCTCGGCGGGCGCGTCCAGGGCGGCGCGCAACGCGCTGAGCAGGGCGTCGGTGTGGCGCTTGGCCAGCGCGCGGTAGAGGCCGCCCTTGTCCCCGAAGTGGCGGTAGAGGATCGGCTTGGTGATCCCGGCCTCGGCGGCGATGGCGTTCATCGAGGCCTGCGGTCCGTCTCTGAGCACCACCCGGTCCGCCGCTTCCAGCAACTCGCGGCGACGGCGCTCGGCCGCGGTCCGCTGTCGCTCGGAGGTTCGTGCGGTCTCCATGTCGTCTCTCCCACCCCTGGCCACGCGGTGCCGTCGCACCGCTCCTGCACGCCCGCGCAACGTAACACTCCACGAGGCGGGGGCCGGATCGGCTCCATGGCGGTTGACAGTACCTACTTGCCGGTAACAGACTGTTGTTACCGCGAGTAACGCATGGTTTTCGCCGCAGTGCCTGGAGGGGAAACATGGCCGAGTTCACGCTTGAGCTCAACGACGACCAGAAGCAGGTCAAGGAGTGGCTCCACGGCTTCGCGGCGGATGTCATCCGCCCCGCCGCCGCCGAGTGGGACGAGCGTGAGGAAACGCCCTGGCCCGTCATCCAGGAAGCGGCCAAGGTCGGCATCTACTCCCTGGACTTCTACGCCCAGCAGTTCTTCGACCCTACGGGTCTCGGCATCCCCATGGCTATGGAAGAGCTCTTCTGGGGCGACGCGGGCATCGCCCTGTCGATCGTCGGTACGGGCCTGGCGGCCGTCGGCGTCCTCGCCAACGGCACCGAGGAGCAGATCGGCACCTGGATCCCGCAGATGTACGGCGACGCCGACGACGTGAAGGTCGCCGCCTTCTGCTCCTCCGAGCCCGACGCCGGATCCGACGTCGCCTCGATGCGCACCCGGGCCGTCTACGACGAGGCCAAGGACGAGTGGGTCCTCAACGGCACCAAGACCTGGGCGACCAACGGCGGCATAGCCAACGTGCACGTGGTCGTCGCGGTCGTCGACCCCGACATCGGCTCCAAGGGCCACGCCTCCTTCATCGTGCCCCCGGACACCCCGGCCTCTCCCAGGGCCAGAAGTTCAAGAAGCACGGCATCCGGGCCTCGCACACCGCCGAGGTGGTCCTGGAGGACGTCCGTGTCCCCGGCCACTGCCTGCTCGGCGGCAAGGAGAAGCTCGACGAGCGCCTCGCCCGCGCCCGGGAGCGCGCCAAGGCGGGCGGCGAGCGGGTGAAGAACGCGGCGATGGCCACCTTCGAGGCCTCCCGCCCGGCCGTCGGCGCCATGGCGGTCGGCACCGCCCGCGCCGCCTACGAGGTCGCCCTCGACTACGCGAAGACCCGCAGCCAGTTCGGCCGCCCGATCATCGACAACCAGGGCATCGCCTTCCAGCTCGCCGACATGCGCACCCGCATCGACGCGGCCCGGCTGCTGGTCTGGCGCGCCTCCTGGATGGCCACCACCGGCAAGCCGTTCACCTCGGCCGAGGGCTCCATGTCGAAGCTCTACGCGAGCGAGACCGCCCGGGACGTCACCGCGCAGGCGATCCAGATCCTCGGCGGCAACGGCTTCACTCGCGAGTACCCCGTCGAGCGCATGCACCGCGACGCGGCCATCTACACCATCTTCGAGGGCACCAGCGAGATCCAGCGCCTGGTGATCGCCCGCACGCTCTCGGGCATGCCGATCCGCTGAGGACGCCTGCCCCGTCCGGACGGGGCAGGGCCGCCGCTTCTCCCGGAGGAGCGGCGGCCGCGGCTAGCGTTTGATGAGCGCGGTGACCTGCCATCGGGTTCTGTGATCCAGCCCGACCGAAGGACCCCACAAAAAAGGGGCGGTCCGGACCGCCCCCGCGCGCACTCAGCCCGGCAGGTGCGCCTCGATCGCCGCCACGACCTCCGTGGACTCCGGCTCGGAGCGCGGACGGATCCGGGCCACCGGCTCACCGGCCGGCGAGATCACGAACTTCTCGAAGTTCCACTGGACGTCCCCGGCCTCCCCGTCCGCGTCCGACAGCCGCGTCAGCTCCGCGTACAGCGGGTGCCGGCCGTCGCCGTTGACGTCGGTCTTCTCCAGCAGCGGGAAGCTGACCCCGTACGTCGTCGCGCAGAACGTCTGGATCTCCTCCGCGCTGCCCGGCTCCTGCCCGGCGAACTGGTTGCACGGGACGCCGAGCACGGTCAGGCCCCGGTCCCCGTAGTTCTGCTGCAGCCGCTCCAGGCCCTCGTACTGCGGGGTGAGCCCGCACTTGGAGGCCACGTTCACCAACAGGACGGTCCGGCCGCTGTACGCGCCCAGCGTGGTCGGCTCGCCCGCGAGGGTGCGCAGCGGAATGTCGTGCAGCGTCATGAAGCTCTCCCTGGTCATTGCGTGGTGCCGCTCATTGTGCCGCCCGCCGCTCACGGAGCGGCGAGCTCCTTGTAGTAGAAGGTCGTCGGCTTGAGGCTGCCCGCCGGATCGGCCGCGTATCCCGGCACGCTCCCGATCTTCGTCCACCCCGCCCCGCAGTAGACCTGCTCGGCCAGGCTGCCGCTCTCGGTGTCCAGGATCAGCAGCGTGATGCCCTCGGTCATCGCGTACTCCTCCACCGCCGCCAGCAGCGCCCCGCCGAGCCCCTGGCCGCGTGCGGAGGGGCGCACCATCAGCTTGGCGACCTCCGCGCGGTGGCGGGCGTTCGGCAGAGGGGCACGGACCAGGGCGATCGTTCCGGAGACCCGACCGCCCTCGCGGGCGATCCAGATGCCGATGCTCCCGGCCTCCACGGCGGCAGCCCGCTCCCGCCACCAGACGGCGGCCGTCTCCCGGTCCAACGGGGCCAGGAAGCCCACCGAGGAACCCTCCTCGACGGTCTCGACCAGCAGGCCGGCCAGGTCATCGGCGTACGTGACCAGCTCAGGGGCGGTCACGTGGACGATCTCGGTCATGAGCGGGGGTCCTTTCGCGGCGGAACGGTCGAAGGGTGCGGAGCGGAAAGGGCGCGGAGCCGGAGTCAGGGCAGGACGATCAGCAGGGCGTAACGGGCCCGCTCCGGCCCCGCGCAGTGGAAGCGGGACGGGCCGTGCAGCCTGAAGCGGAGGCAGTCGCCGGTGCGCACGGTGTGCGTCACCTCGGCGACCGTCACCTCCACCGTGCCTTCCACTACCCAGATGTGCTGCTCGACACCGGGGACGGGCGCGTTCTCGTAGGCGATCGACGCCCCCGGATCGAGGACGGACTCGACGACCTCGGCGCGCAGTCCCGGATGCGGCGGCGAGACCGACCGCCGGACGAACCCGGCCGCCTCGTCGCGCCAGACCGTCTGCCGCGCCGCGGGCACCAGGGGCGGTGGTTCGGCCTCCACCTCCATGAGGAGGCGGGACATCGTCCGGCCGTAGACCGTGCACAGCCGCCCGAGCAGCGTGGCGGTCGGGCTCACCTCGCAGCGCTCCAGCCGCGAGAGCGTCGACCGGCTCACCCCGCTGCGCCGGGCCAGCTCGTCCAGGGACCAGCCGTGCTCGGTGCGCAGGTCCGCCAGTCGCACGGCGAGCCGGACGCCCATGGGGTCCGGCTCCTCGATCGCTTCTCCCATATTCGGGAGCATATCCCTGATCGGGGAGAGGATCTAGACGGCCCCCGACCGCGCCCCGCCCGGATCCGCGGGCGCGGGCGTCAGCCGGAGAGTGACCACGTACGCCACCACCACCGCCACGATCACCAGCGGCATCACCGTGAGCCCTTCCCTGCCCAGCAGAAGCGTCGCCAGGAGCACCGAGGTCATCGGCAGCCGCAGCATCGCCACGCACATGGCCCCCACGCCCATCGCGAACCCCGCGGTGAGATGCAGCCCCGGCAGATGGGACAGCGCGATACCGCCCACCGCACCCACGAACATCGCGGGAAAGACCGGTCCGCCCCGGAAGCAGCTCAGCGAGGCGCAGTAGGCGAGCGACTTGCAGACGATGAGCAGGACGAGCGCGGCGACCGAATACTCCGCGCTCGCGGACAGCAGGTGGCCCATCTCGTGCTCGCCCGAATACAGCACCTGGGAGCCGTCCTTGCCCGACGCCTCGGCGTACACCAGTGCCAGCGCGCCGACGACCAGGCCCATCACCGCCGTGGCCACCACCGTCCGCCGCTCCACGCGTTTCTGGAGGGCCAGCGACAGCCGGCGGATACCCGCCCCGGCGAAGGCCGCCGCGACACCCAGGACCAGCGCCCATCCGAACCCGGCGGCATCAGGGCCGGCCGCCGAGGGCACCTCGCCCAGGGTCAGGGAGTACGTCCCCAGCCCCGTCCAGGACCCGAGCCCCGTGAAGATCAGCGCCCCGATCCCCGCCGAGAGCAGCCCCGGCACCAGCACCACGCCCAGCATCGGTCCGGCCAGCCCCGACACCTCCATCAGCAGGAACGCACCGAGCAGCGGGGACCCCAGCAGGGCGCTCACCGCGGCGAAGCTCCCCGACGCCCCGACCAGGGACCGTGCGTCCGGGGACAGATCCCGCTTGACGCGGCCCGCCGCCCAGACGGCCAGCCCCCCGCCCAGGGCGATCAGGGGCGCCTCCGGCCCCAGCACCGCGCCCACGCCCAGCGAGACGAGCGCCGCGAGCACGACCCCGGGAGATGCGCCGCGGGCGGGGCGCCGGTGGACACCAGCCCCTCCGCGGGCCGGTGCCCGCCCCCGCCCGGCAGCCGGCGGACGACGAGCCCGACCAGGAGCCCGGCGACGCCGAGCAGCGGAACGGGCCACCACGACGGCGTCGCGTCGAAGCCCAGCGCCTTCGGCAGCTCCGTGTACGTCAGCGACTGCAGCTCCGAGACCAGCGCCAGGAAGCCGAACGCGATCGCGGAGACGGGCACCCCGAGTACGGCCGCAATCAGTAGCAGCCCCGCGTACTTCCGCGTGCGGACCGCCGCGTACGGGTCCTCCGGAACGGCGAGGGGGGTGGCCGGAGGGGTGGTCGGCATGGTCTCGGCTCCTCGGCGTGACGACGGTCGGGAAAGGGGCGTCCCCCGGCCGCCGGGCACGGCACACCCCCGGCCGTCGGACATCGGGAGGGGGCGCGCCCTCCCTGCTTCACGCCGGGATACCACGAGGCAGCGGACCGGGACGCCCGCCGCCCCGGGAACTCACTCTCCGGTGCGGAAGGTCAGCCACCCGGCCCCGGAGGACCGTCCGCGCCGGAGGTGCCGTTCGCGCCGTCCGCGGGCAGCCGCCCGGCGGCCACCGCGTCGACCAGCGCCCGGTGGTCCAGCTCGTTGCGGTCCGCGTACGACTCGGCGAACGTGGCGACCGCCCGGTCGAAGACGTCCTTGCCGCCCAGATAGCCGGCGATGGCGATCCGGTCCCCGGACCTGGCATGGGCGCGGGCCAGCGTGGCCCCGCACACCTCACCGAACACCCGCATCCCCTTCGGCACCATCGACTCGGGCTCGGCGATGCCCTTCCAGTCGCGCAGCTGGCGCACATAGAAGTCCCGGCTCCGGCCGTCGATGCCCTGCGCCCGCTCCCAGCCGAGGAAGATGTCGCCGGCCGCCTGCATCAGGCGCTGCCCCGCGACCACCCGCTCGCCCTGGTTCGCATACCCGCTCGCCCCGGCGAACTCGGCCAGTACCGAGGGGCCGGCCTCCTTGGCCTGGAGCAGGAGCGGATCCCCGCCGTCCCGGCCGAGCAGCAGGACGATCCAGCACCGGGTGCCGACACTGCCCACACCGACGACCTTCCGGGCCACATCCACCAGGGCGAAGTCCTCCAGGAGGCTGCGCCGGTCGGGCGGCAGGCTGCGCGCGTACCCCGCCAGCATGCCGCCGAACCGCCGGAACACCGCATCCCGGTCCACGCCCGGCGTCAGATCGGTCAGCGGGACGACCATCGGCGGGTCCGCCGCGATCCGCAGCCGCCCGTCGACCACCTCGGCGAGCTTCCCGAACGCCTGACGGCTGTCCCGGGACCGGGCCTTCCCCAACGCCCGGTCGACATTCCTGCGCCCCCGCCCGCCCAACTGCTGCGCGGCCACCGTGCGCAGCCGCTCGGCATCCGTCCGCGCGTACCAGACGTCCAGATTGCGCATGTCCGCGTACCGGGCCATCGCCTCCCGGTACGAGCGGACCGCGGCCCGGACGATTCCGGCCCGCTCCCGGTGCGTGAATCCGTTCGCCCTCCCCGCGATGACGAGGCTCGCCGCCAGCCGCTTGACGTCCCACTCCCACGGCCCCGGCAGCGTCTCGTCGAAGTCGTTGATGTCGAAGAGCAGATTCCGCTCGGGGAGGCCAGCAGCCGGAAGTTCAGCAGATGGGCGTCCCCGCACAACTGCGCCCGGATCCCCGAGGCCGGAGTGCCGGACAGGTCGGCGGCCATCACCGCGGCCGCGCCCCGGTAGAAGCGGAACGGGGACTCCGTCATCCGGGCATAGCGGATCGGCACCAGCTCGGGGACCCGCTCCGCCGACTGCGCTTCGAGGACGGCCAGCGGATCGGGACGATACGGTGACGGCGAGAACTCCGCATGGCTCGACCGCGGAGCCTTCCGCCGGGCGGCCTTGCCCAGCGCGGCGCGTTCGGCGGGTGTCGCGTGCGGTGCGGCGCGCAGTGACGCCGCGGCTTCCCTGCCCATGGGTATCCCTCCGGCGGTCCTCATGTCTGTTCGGCGAGCCGGCGTTCGCGGTCGCGGCGGAGCCGGACCCGCCGCCAGATCGCGCGCTGGGCCTTGAGCGCGGTCGTGCCCACCACGATCAGCACGAGGATGTTGACGACGAGCTGGATGGCCGAGCCCCGTACATCGGCCCAGCTGGTGAACGCCGCGGAGACGGCGACGTCCGCGGCGGCCGGGATCGTCGTCACGGAGATGAACACCCCGAGCAGGGCGCTCGTCCTGGCCTCGGTGAGCGACACGATTCCGACGATCCCGGCCAGGGTGGCGACGGCGACGGAGAAGAAGTTCGGGGTGTTGATGAGGTTGGAGACGGGCCGCAGCCCTCGCTCGAACGCCTCCGACTCCAGCCCGAAACCGCGGATGAGGAGGGCGAACAGGAAGGTGATCACGATGGTCAGGAGGAAGCCGCCGCCCAGGGCGGCCAGCCCGCTGCGCACCATGGACCGGTGGCGCTGGTCGATGCCCAGCGCCACGCTGACGATGGCGCCGTACTCCGGCCCGACGACCATCGCGCCGACGATCAGGATCTGCGAGTTGGTGACGATGCCGACCGAGCCGATCAGACCGGCGATGACCAGGTAGAGGTAGAAGCTCGGCGGGTACCGGCCTCCGGACCTGATGCGTGCCTCGACCTGTTCCCAGACCGGGGCCCGGCTCAGCGGCCCCAGTTCGCGCTGCCCGCCCTCGGTGGCCGCGCCGGAGAAGGCCATGTCGACGGGTTCGATGACGAGGGAGCCCCGCCGGTCGAGGTGGACGGCGCGCAGCCGGTGCAGGACGTCGTTGGCCGCCCCCGTCAGTACGTCGCAGGCGATGGCATCGCCGTCGGGGCGTCGTGCGGCATCGCGCTGGACGATCAGATTGAGCACGCACGGGTCGGCCGAGAGCAGGCCCACGACCTCGTCGGTCAGATCCGGCGGGCTCACCGCGCGGATGTGGATCATGTCCATCCCGGCACCTCCGCGGCTCCCGGCCCCGTCGCACGGAGCTGTGCCCGGCAGGCGGCCCGGGGCTCACTCCAGTAACGCGGCACCGGCACGGTTCGGCAAACCGGGCGCCCCGGCCGGGAAGCCCCGGGCGGCGGGCGGCCGCCCAGCGGGGCTGGGATCATCGAGGGGTGGACACACCCGATGCCCTTCCCGAACCGCTGCCCGGAACCGGCGAAGCGGTCCGCGAGGAGGGGGCCGCCGACGAGGGCGCGCCCGAGGGCCGCCGCCTCGTCCGCTGCCGTCTCTGCGGCCGGCCCCTGACCGGGACCGACTCGCGGCGGGCCGGCCTCGGCCCGTCCTGCGACGCCAAGCTGCACCCGGCGTCGCCGGACATCCGCACCCGCCGCCACGAGGTCGACCAGGACCCGCTTCCCGGCACCTGAGCGGCAGGGCTCACCCCGGCGCCGGGCACCCGAGCGGCAGGGTCACCCCTCCAGCCGCCGGACCCGGCACGTCAGCGGCAGGGCTACCCCTCCAGCCGCCGGAACAGCCCCTCCTGCACCACCGACACCAGCAACTGCCCCGCACGGTCGTAGATCCGGCCCCGCGCCAGGCCCCGCCCGCCCGTGGCGATCGGCGACTCCTGGTCGTACAGGAACCACTCGTCCGCCCGGAACGGCCGGTGGAACCACATCGCGTGATCCAGGGACGCCATGTCGAAGCCGCGCGGACCCCACAGCGGCTCCACCGGGATACGGACCGCGTCCAGTAGCGTCATGTCGCTCGCGTACGTCAGCGCACAGGTGTGCACCAGCGGGTCGTCGCCCAGCGGGCCCACCGCCCGCATCCACACCGCGCTGCGCGGATCGGCGTCCCTGATCTCGTCCTTCGTCCAGCGCAGCCGGTCGACATAACGGATGTCGAAGGGCTGACGGCGGGCCATCCGCTCCAGCGCCTCCGGCAGCGCGCCCAGATGCTCGCGCACCTCCTCGGCGACCGTCGGCAGCTCCTCCGGATCCGGGACGATCCGGGCCGGCGGCAGCTGGTGCTCGAACCCCGCTTCCTCGGGGCGGTGGAAGGACGCCGTCAGGTTGAAGATCGTCCGGCCCTCCTGGACCGCCGTCACCCGGCGGGTGGTGAAGGACCTGCCGTCCCGCACCCGCTCCACCTGGTAGACGATCGGCACCCCGGGGCGCCCCGGCCGCAGGAAGTAGGCGTGCAGCGAGTGCACCGGCCGCTCCCCGTCGGTGGTCCGGCCCGCCGCCACCAGCGCCTGACCCGCGACCTGCCCCCCGAAGACCCGCTGGAGGGACTCGTCGGGGCTGCGGCCGCGGAAGATGTTGACCTCGATTCGCTCCAGGTCGAGCAGATCGACCAGACGCTCGGCCGGATTCGTCATGCCGTACCTCTCCTGTTACGCGTCGGGGACCGGTTCACAGCTGGCCGACCTCGGTGACCCGGACGACCGCCCGGCCCTCCTCGTCGGACGCCGCGAGGTCCACCTCGGCCTTGATGCCCCAGTCGTGATCGCCCGCCGGATCGGCGAACGCCTGCCAGACCCGCCACAGCCCGTGCGCCGGGTCCTCCTCGATCTTCAGCAGCTTCGGGCCCCGCGCGTCCGGGCCGGTCCCGATCTCCTCGTGGGCGTCCCAGTACGCGTCCAGGGCCTCGCCCCACGCGTCCTCGTCCCACCCGGATTCGCCGTCCAGCTCGCCCAGGTCACCGGCCCGGTCCAGCGCGGCCAGCTCCACCCGGCGGAACATCGCGTTGCGCACCAGCACCCGGAAGGCGCGCGGGTTCGCCGTGACCGGCTTGACCTCGTCCGCCTTCTCCTGGGCCTCCTCGGCGGTCTCCACCTCCGGGTTGGCCAGCTGCTCCCACTCGTCCAGCAGACTGGAGTCCACCTGACGCACCATCTCGCCCAGCCAGGAGATCAGGTCCTGGAGATCCTCCGACTTCACGTCGTCCGGGATCGTGTGCTCCAGCGCCTTGTACGCGCTCGCCAGATACCGCAGCACGATGCCCTCGGTCCGGGCCAGCTCGTAGTGCGAGGTGAACTCCGTGAACGTCATGGCCCGCTCGTACATGTCCCGGATCACCGACTTCGGCGACACCGGATGGTCGTTCACCCACGGGTGGCTCGTGCGGTACACGTCGTACGCGTGCCACAGCAGCTCGCTCAGCGGCTTGGGGTACGTGACCTCCTGGAGCCGCTCCATCCGCTCCTCGTACTCGACCCCGTCCGCCTTCATCTGCCCCACGGCCTCGCCGCGCGCCTTGTTCTGCTGGGCCGCCAGGATCTGCCGGGGATCGTCCAGCGTCGACTCGACCACCGAGACCATGTCCAGCGCGTAGGACGGCGATTCGGCGTCCAGCAGGTCGAACGCGGCCAGCGCGAACGTGGACAGCGGCTGGTTCAGCGCGAAGTCCTGCTGGAGGTCGACCGTCAGCCGCACGATGCGGCCCTCGGCGTCCGGGGTGTCCAACTGCTCCACCACCCCGCCGTCCAGCAGCGAACGGTAGATGGCGATGGCACGCCGGATGTGCCGCAGCTGCGCCCGGCGCGGCTCGTGGTTGTCCTCCAGCAGATGCCGCATCGCCTCGAACGCGTTGCCCGGGCGGGCGATGACCGCGAGCAGCATCGTGTGGGTGACCCGGAAGCGGGAGGTCAGCGGCTCCGGTTCGGACTGGATCAGCTTGTCGAACGTCGACTCCGACCAGGCGACGAAGCCCTCCGGGGCTTTCTTGCGGACCACCTTGCGCTTCTTCTTCGGGTCGTCGCCCGCCTTCTTCAGCGCCTTCTCGTTCTCGATGACGTGCTCGGGGGCCTGCGCCACGACGAATCCGGCCGTGTCGAACCCGGCCCGCCCGGCCCGGCCCGCGATCTGGTGGAACTCCCGCGCCCGCAGCGTCCGCACCCGGTTCCCGTCGTACTTCGTGAGCGCCGTGAACAGCACCGTACGGATGGGGACGTTGACGCCGACGCCCAGCGTGTCCGTCCCGCAGATCACCTTCAGCAGCCCCGCCTGGGCCAGCTTCTCCACCAGCCGGCGGTACTTCGGCAGCATCCCCGCATGGTGCACCCCGATGCCGTGGCGCACGTAACGGGAGAGGTTCTGGCCGAACTTGGTGGTGAAGCGGAAGCTGCCGATCAGATCGGCGATCTTCTCCTTCTCCTCCTTCGTGCACATGTTGATGCTCATCAGCGACTGCGCCCGCTCGACGGCCGCCGCCTGGGTGAAGTGCACGATGTAGACCGGTGACTGCCGGGTGTCCAGCAGCTCGGTCAGCGTCTCGGTGATCGGCGTGAAGCGGTACTCGTAGCTCAGCGGCACCGGGCGGGTCGCCGAGCGCACCACCGAGGTGGGGCGGCCGGTACGGCGGGTCAGGTCCTTCTCGAACATCGCGACGTCGCCGAGCGTCGCCGACATCAGCACGAACTGCGCCTGCGGCAGCTCCAGCAGCGGGATCTGCCAGGCCCAGCCCCGGTCCGGCTCGGCGTAGAAGTGGAACTCGTCCATCACGACCTGGCCGATGTCGGCGTACTTCCCGTCGCGCAACGCGATGGACGCCAGCACCTCGGCCGTGCAGCAGATCACCGGGGCGTCCGCGTTGACCGAGGCGTCGCCGGTGAGCATGCCGACGTTCTCGGTGCCGAAGAGCTTGCACAGGTCGAAGAACTTCTCCGACACCAGCGCCTTGATCGGCGCCGTGTAGAAGGTGACCTTGTCCTGGGCCAGCGCCGTGAAGTGCGCGCCCGCCGCCACCAGGCTCTTGCCCGAGCCGGTCGGGGTGGACAGGATCACGTTCGCCCCGGAGACCACCTCGATCAGCGCCTCCTCCTGAGCCGGGTACATCGTGATGCCCTGGCTCTCGGTCCATGAGGAGAAGGCCTCGAAGAGGGCGTCCGGGTCGGCGGTCTGGGGAAGCTGGTCGATGAGGGTCACGCCCCCCATCTTGCCTGTCTTCCGCCCGGATGAGGGAACCGGCGGACGGCACGAAGATCACGGACGATACGCTGCGGACTCAACCTGCCCGCGCCGCACCGGTGATGGGCGCACGAAGCCACTGGGGGCGGGACAGACCATGATGGGACCGGCACACTCTCTGTCAGGGGCAGCGGCCTGGCTGGGGGTGGGCGCGGCGGCCGCCGCCGCGGGCCACACGATGCCCTGGCCCGTCCTCGTCGTCGGGGCGCTCATCTGCGCGGGAGCCGCGCTCGCCCCCGACCTCGACCACAAGTCCGCGACCATCTCGCGCGCCTTCGGCCCGATCTCCAAAACCCTCTGCGAGATCGTCGACAAGCTCTCCTACGCCGTTTACAAGGCCACCAAGAGCGCCGGGGACCCCCGCAGGACCGGCGGACACCGCACCCTCACCCACACCTGGCTGTGGGCCGTCCTCATCGGCGGCGGCTGCTCCGTGGCCGCCATCACCGGCGGCCGCTGGGCCGTCCTCGTGATCCTCTTCGTCCACCTCGTGCTCGCCGTCGAGGGCCTGCTGTGGCGGGCCGCCCGCGTCTCCAGCGACGTCCTGGTGTGGCTGCTCGGCGCGACCAGCGCGTGGATCCTCGCGGGCGTCCTGGACAAGCCCGGCCACGGCGCCGACTGGCTGTTCGACGCCCCCGGCCAGGAGTACCTCTGGCTCGGCCTGCCGATCGTGCTGGGCGCCCTCGTCCACGACATCGGCGACGCCCTGACCGTCTCGGGCTGCCCGATCCTGTGGCCCATCCCGATCGGCCGCAAGCGCTGGTACCCGATCGGCCCGCCGAAGGCCATGCGCTTCCGGGCCGGCAGCTGGGTGGAGATGAAGGTGCTGATGCCCGCCTTCATGGTCCTCGGAGGAGTCGGCGGGGCCGCCGCCCTCAACTACATATGACGCACCGGGCGCGCGGCGCGCGGGCGGCGCGCTCCGCCCCGTAGCACCATGGGCGCATGCTGCTCGCAGAGCTCGCCCAGGTGTCCCTGGAGGTCGCCGCCACCTCCGCCCGGTCCAAGAAGGTGGCACTCCTCGCCGGACTCTTCCGGGACGCCGGACCCGAGGACGTCCCCGTCGTCATCCCGTACCTCGCCGGCCGGCTGCCCCAGGGCCGGATCGGGGTGGGGTGGCGCTCCCTCGGCGACCCGGTGGAGCCCGCGGCGGAACCCACCCTGACCGTCGCCGGCGTCGACGCCGAGCTGACCGCCCTCGCCGCCCTCTCGGGACCCGGCTCCCAGGCCCGGCGCAAGGAACACCTCCGCGCCCTCTTCGCCGCCGCCACCGAGGACGAACAGCGCTTCCTGCGGGCCCTGCTCACCGGCGAGGTACGCCAGGGGGCCCTGGACGCCCTCGCCGCCGACGCCCTGGCCCGCGCCGCCGACGCCCCGCCCGCCGACGTCCGGCGCGCCGTGATGCTCGCCGGATCGCTCCAGGAGGTCGCCGGGGTCCTCCTCGCGGACGGGCCCGAGGCGCTCGCCGCCTTCCGGCTCACGGTCGGGCGGCCGGTCCAGCCGATGCTGGCGCACACCGCCGCCTCGGTCGGCGAGGCCCTCGACAGACTCGGCGCGTGCGCGGTCGAGGAGAAACTCGACGGGATCCGGGTGCAGGTCCACCGGGACGGCGACCGGATCCGCGCCTACACCCGGACCCTCGACGACATCACCGACCGGCTGCCCGAGCTGACCGCCGCCGTCGCCGCGCTTCCGGCCGGCCGCTTCATCCTGGACGGCGAGGTGATCGCCCTGGGGGAGGACGGCAGACCCCGCCCCTTCCAGGAGACCGCCTCCCGGGTGGGCTCCCGGCGGGACGTGGCGGAGGCGGCGGCGCAGGTACCCGTCGTCCCGGTCTTCTTCGACGCACTGCTCGTCGACGACGAGGACCTGCTCGACCTGCCCTTCACCGACCGCCACGCCGCCCTGGCCCGGCTCCTCCCCGAGGACCTGCGGGTCCGCCGCACCCTCGTCCCCGACGCGGAGGACCCGGGGGCCCGCGCGGCGGCCGACGCGTTCCTCGCCGACACCCTGGAACGCGGCCACGAGGGCGTCGTCGTCAAGGACCTCGCCGCCGCCTACAGCGCGGGCCGCCGGGGCGCGTCCTGGCTGAAGGTGAAGCCCGTGCACACCCTGGACCTGGTGGTGCTGGCCGTGGAGTGGGGCAGCGGCCGGCGCACCGGCAAGCTCTCCAACCTGCACCTGGGCGCACGCCGCCCCGACGGTACGTTCGCGATGCTCGGCAAGACCTTCAAGGGGCTCACGGACGCCCTGCTGGAGTGGCAGACCGAGAAGCTGGGCGAGCTGGCCACCGACGACGACGGCCACGTCGTCACCGTACGCCCGGAACTCGTCGTCGAGATCGCCTACGACGGACTTCAGCGCTCCACCCGCTACCCCGCGGGCGTCACCCTTCGCTTCGCCCGCGTCCTGCGCTACCGCGACGACAAGACCGCCCAGGAGGCGGACACCGTGGAGACGGTGCTGTCCCGGCAGCCGTGAGCGCGCCCCCGTCCTGCAGGGGCGCGCTCCTACAGGGGCCGGCGGCTCAGTGCTTGATGACCGTCGCCGCCGTGTGCTCCTTGATCTGCTCGGGCGTCAGATACACGTCCGTGTACTCGAAGTCCCGCAGCGTCGCCGGCTTGCGCGACTGGAACCCGGTCCGTACGAAATCGTCACCGGCGACCGCGTTCAGCATCCAGTTCGTCATGACCCGGGTCTTCGCCACGTTCGTCCGCAGCGCCGACCAGTGGTAGCCCCGGGCCACCGCCTGCGCGGGCAGCCCGTGCAGCTCGATGCCCAGCGGCTTGGACACGGCGTCCTTGCCGCCGAGGTCCACGACGAGTCCCAGATCCTTGTGCACGTAGTCCTTGAGCGGCTCGTGGCGCAGCGAGGCGATCAGATTGTCCGCCAGCACCCGGCCCTGACGCATCGCGTGCTGTGCGGTGGGCGGGCAGACCGCCCCGTCGCCCTTCGCCAGATCGGGCACCGCGGCCGCGTCGCCGAGCGAGAACACCCCGTCCGAGCCCGGCAGTTTCATCTGCGGGGTCACGGCGAGCCGGCCGCGTACCGTCTCCGCGCCGAGCGTGGCGACCAGCGGACTCGCGGCCACCCCGGCGGTCCAGATCAGCGTCCGGCAGGGCAGCACCCGGCCGTCGGTGAACGTGACCTCCTCCGGACCCGCCTCCGCGATCGACACCCCGAGCGACACCTCGATGTTCCGCTTGCGAAGCACCTCCAGCGCGGCCTGTCCCAGTTTGTCGCCGAGCTCCGGCATCAGTTTGGGCGCGATGTCGATCAGATGCCATTTGATCAGGCGCGGGTCCAGCCGCGGATAGTGCTTCACCGCGTTGGTCGTCAGACGCTGGAGACAGGCGGCGGTCTCCGTGCCGGCGTAACCGCCGCCGACCACCACGAACTGGAGCCGGGAGGCCCGCTCGGCCTCGTCGTGGCTGGCGTCCGCCAGGTCGAGCTGGGCGATGACGTGATCGCGTACGTACGCGGCCTCGGCCAGCGTCTTCATCCCCCGGGCGTTGTCCAGCAGCCCGGGAATGTCGAAGGTACGGGTGACGCTGCCCGCCGCCAGCACGAGGTAGTCGTACGGCTCGTTCACGATCTCGTCCGTGATCTTCCGGATCACACACACCTTCGCCTGCGTGTCCACGCCGATCGCCCCGCCCGGCACGATCCTGGTCCGGTGGCGGCGGCTGCGGCGCAGCGACACCGCCACGGACTGCGGCGTGAGCACCCCGGAGGCGACCTGGGGGAGCAGTGGCAGATACAGCTGGTAGGAGAATGGCGTGACGAGCGTGATCTGGGCCTCGCCCGGAGCGAGCCTGCGCTCCAGACGGCGTACGCACTCGACGCCTGCGAAGCCGGCGCCGACGACGAGAATCCTTGGTGGTGCCACGGTCTGCGTCCCTTCTCGGGCTTGCGTGGTTCTGCGCTCGCCTGCCCCGTTTACCGGGTGATTCACCCCTCATCCTCACCGGAGGCTCCGGCATCCGCCTCCTGACAGGGGTGAAACGGGGCCCGGTCAGAGGGGTGGGGCCGCCGCCAGCTCCCGCAGCCAGTACGCGCCCTCGGCGTCCCCGGCCACGGCCGGACCCCCCGGCGGTACGGGGAACATCCGCCCCCACGAGGCGGCCCGGCCGAGCGCCGCCAGCCGCCACGCCAGGCTCACCGCACGGCGCAGCCCGGCCGCCGTGACGCCCCCGCCGGTCCACGGCTCCAGATACGCGTCCCGCAGCCGGGGCAGCACGTCGGGGCCACAGCGCTCACGGGCCGCACGGGCGGGCACCAGCAGGCTGCAGAACGGATGCCCGACCAGGGCGTCGCCCCAGTCGAAGAAGGCGTACCGCCCGGACACGGGTGCGAACAACTGCTTCTCGTGCAGATCGGCGTGGTCCAGCGAGTCCGCCACCCCCGACGACGCCAGCTCCTCGCACCAGTCGGCCACCCGGGGCCGCAGCGCCTCCAGCGTCACCCGGTCCTCCCGGCTCAGCGCGGCGTTGCCCGCGACCAGCCGGTCGAACAGCGCGGGCAGGTCGCGCGGCCTGGCCGCCGGAACCCCCAGCGCCTCGATCGCCTCCGCGTACGGGGTCAGCTCCCGCTGCATCGCGGCGTACTGGCGCAGCGGCTCCTCCCAGTACCGGGGGTCAGGGGAGCCGGGACGCCCGTCGAGGACCTCCGACAGCACCGGACCGCCGTCCGGGGTCAGCGTCCAGCCCCGTGCGGCCGCGACGGCGAGCGGGGCCGGCACCCGGGCCGGGACCCAGCGCGCCAGCGCCTCGGTGAGCCCCGCCTCGAACGCCGCGGCGGGCGGAACGGCCTTGAACCACACGGGCGCGGGCCCGGCGACGGTCAGCCGCACCAGCACCGACCAGGGACGCAGCCGCACCGCCCGGGGGCCCGCCTCCGCCAGCCCGTGCGCGGCGAGGCCCTCGGTCACCCAGGCGAGAGCCTCCGCCCGCCAGACCGGGTCCTCCCAGGGCGTCACGGCGTCCGGGAAGCGCCCCCGGTCCACGGTCGTGGTCACGGCCTCCGGGGCCGCGTCGAACACGGTCTTCTCGTCTCTGCGCATCCGATCATGGGATCACCGGCCCCGACGCGGGCGCACCGCAATTTCCGGGAACACCCGTTCCTGTCCCGCCCGGATGGGCGGGCCCTTCCCTCCGGCCCCTGGAACAGGGGGAGTTCGGCCGCCCGCCCCGTGCGAGGATGCTGCGGTGACCACCTCGCCCTCCTCGCCCGTGGCCGACGGCTCTCCCGTGGGCGACGCCCCGCCCCGCGACCAGGGGCTGGGCTCCCGTGCCGCCGCGGTCCTCGTGTTCGGGTCCTCGGCCGCGGTCCTCGTGGTCGAGATCGTCGCCCTGCGGCTGCTGGCCCCGTACCTCGGTCTCACCCTGGAGACCAGCACGCTGGTGATCGGCATCGCGCTGACCGCCATCGCCCTGGGCTCCTGGCTCGGCGGGCGCATCGCGGACCAGGTCGACCCGCACCGGCTCATCGCCCCCGCGCTCGGGGTGTCGGGCGTGGTCGTCGCGCTCACCCCGCTTCTGCTCCGTACCACCGCCGAGTGGTCTCCCGCGCTGCTCCTGCTGGTCGCGTCGGCGACCCTCCTGGTGCCGGGCGCACTGCTCTCCGCGGTGACCCCGTTCGTGACGAAGCTGCGGCTCACCAGCCTCGCCGAGACCGGGACGGTCGTCGGGCGGCTGTCGGGCGTCGGCACCTTCGGCGCCATCGTCGGCACCGTGCTCACCGGATTCGTCCTGGTCACCCGGCTGCCCGTCAGCTCCATCCTGATCGGCCTCGGCACACTGCTGGTGCTCGGGGCGGCCCTCGTCGGATGGCGGGCCCGGCGGTGGCGGCGCGCCACGGCCGTGGCCCTCGCCACCGTCGTCGCGGGCACCCTCGCCACCGGATTCGCCCCCGGCGGCTGCGACGCGGAGACCCGCTACCACTGCGCCCGGATCGTCGCGGACCCCGAGCGGGACAGCGGCCGCACACTCGTCCTGGACGGTCTGCGCCACTCCTACGTGGACATCGAGGACCCGGCGTACCTGAAGTTCGCCTACGTACGCGCCTTCGCGTCCGTGGTCGACACCGCCTTCCCCGAGGGCGACCCGCTGACCGCCCACCACATCGGGGGCGGCGGTCTCACCTTCCCCCGCTACCTCGCGGCCACCCGCCCCGGAACCCGCAGTCTCGTCTCCGAGATCGACCCCGGGGTCGTCCGCATCGACCGCGACCGGCTCGGCCTCGGCACCCCTGCCGCGACCGGCATCGACGTACGCGTGGAGGACGGGCGCCTCGGTCTGCGGCGGCTCGCCGCGGGCAGCCACGACCTGGTCGTCGGCGACGCCTTCGGGGGCGTCAGCGCGCCCTGGCACCTCACGACGTCCCAGGCGCTCGAGGACGTACGCCGGGCGCTCGACACGGACGGTCTGTACGTCACCAACCTCATCGACCACGGCCGGCTCGCCTTCGCCCGCGCCGAGGTCGCCACCCTCGCCGCGACCTTCCGGCATGTCGCGCTGCTCGGGCAGCCCGCGGACATCGGCCTGGACCCCACCGCTCCGGGCGTCGGCGGCAACATGGTGGTCGTCGCCTCCGCCCGGCCGCTCGACACCCCCGCCATCCAGGAGGCCATGGACGCCCGGGACGTCGGCTGGAGGATCGCCACCGGCCAGACCCTCACCGCCTGGACGGGGAAGGCCCGGGTGCTCACCGACGACCACGCGCCCGTCGACCAGCTCCTCCAGCCCCACCCCGTCCCGGCAGCCCGGTGATCTCCCGACGGCTCGGTCACGCCCGGACAGCCGGGTGACATCCAGGACCGGCCGGTGACGCCGGACGGCCCGGTGAGCCCCCGCCGTTCGGGCGGGCCACCGGGCCGTTCCACCGTGATGCCTCACCCGTGCCAGGACCGCCACAGCGACGCGTACGCGCCACCCGCCGCCACCAGCTCGTCATGGCTGCCCAGTTCGCTGATCCGGCCGTCCTCCACGACCGCGATCACATCCGCGTCGTGGGCGGTGTGCAGCCGGTGCGCGATCGCCACCACCGTGCGGCCCTCCAACACCCGGGCCAGGGAACGCTCCAGATGGCGGGCGGCCCGCGGGTCCAGCAGCGAGGTCGCCTCGTCCAGCACCAGCGTGTGCGGATCGGCGAGCACCAGCCGGGCCAGCGCGATCTGCTGCGCCTGTGCCGGGGTGAGCGCGAACCCGCCCGAACCGACCTCGGTGTCCAGCCCCTTCTCCAGCGCCTTCGCCCAGCCGTCCGCGTCGACCGCGGCCAGCGACGCCCACAGCTCCGCGTCCTTGGCCCCCTCACGGGCAAGGAGCAGATTGTCCCGGAGCGAACCGACGAAGACATGGTGCTCCTGGTTGACCAGGGCCACATGCTCACGGACCCGCTCCGCCGTCATCCGCGACAACTCGGCCCCGCCGAGCGTCACCTCACCGGTGCGCGGGGCGTAGATCCCCGCCAGCAGCCGGCCCAGCGTCGACTTGCCCGCGCCGGACGGGCCGACCAGGGCGAGCCGGGTGCCCGGAGCCACGTCGAGCGACACCTTGTGCAGGACGTCGACGCCCTCCCGGTACCCGAAGCGGACCTCGTCCGCCCGTACGTCCCGGCCTTCCGGGCCGACCTCGGCGTCGCCCGCGTCCGGCTCGATGTCCCGGACGCCGACCAGCCGCGCCAGCGACACCTGGGCGACCTGGAGCTCGTCGTACCAGCGCAGGATCAGACCGATCGGGTCGACCATCATCTGGGCCAGCAGCGCCCCCGTCGTCAGCTGCCCGACCGTCAGCCACCCCTCCAGCACGAACCAGCCGCCGAGCAGCAGGACCGCGCCGAGGATCGTCACGTACGTCGCGTTGATGACGGGGAAGAGCACCGAGCGCAGGAAGAGGGTGTACCGCTCCCACGCGGTCCACTCGGAGATCCGCCGGTCCGACAGCGCCACCCGGCGGTCGCCGAGGCGGTGCGCCTCCACGGTCCGCCCCGCGTCCACGGTCTCCGCGAGCATCGCGGCGACGGCGGCGTAACCGGCGGCCTCCGAGCGGTACGCGGAGGGGGCCCGGCGGAAGTACCAGCGGCAGCCCACGATCAGCACCGGCAGCGCGATCAGCACGGCCAGCGCCAGCGGGGGAGCGGTCACCGTCAGCGCGCCGAGCAGCAGACCCGCCCACACGACGCCGATCGCCAACTGCGGCACGGCCTCGCGCATCGCGTTCGCCAGCCGGTCGATGTCCGTGGTGATCCGGGACAGCAGATCGCCCGTCCCTGCCCGCTCCAGCACACCGGGCGGCAGCCCGACGGACCGGACGAGAAAGTCCTCGCGCAGATCCGCGAGCATCTCCTCGCCCAGCATCGCGCCGCGCAGCCGCATGGAGCGGGTGAACACGACCTGGACGACCAGCGCCACCGCGAAGATCGCGGCCGTACGCTCCAGACGCAGGTCGGTGACCCCGGCCGAGAGGTCCTCGACCAGACCGCCCAGCAGGTACGGTCCCGTGATCGAGGCGACCACCGCCACCGCGTTGACCGTGATCAGGACGGTGAACGCCCTGCGGTGCCGGCGCAGCAGACTCCGTACGTAACTCCGCACGGTCGTCGGTGTGCCCACGGGCAGTGTCGTCGCCGACTCCGGGGCCGCGGGGTCGTACGCCGGGGGTGCGACGCCGATCATGCCCTCTCCTCGATTTCCTCGATGCTCTTCATGGCGGGGACGTCGTCGCTCCGCACGGTGGAGCCGTCGCCGATGCCGTTCACCGCGTTCGCGGCGGCCGTCTCGTCGTCGGTCTCGCGGGTGACGACCGCCCGGTAGCGCGGTTCGGTGCGCAGCAGGTCGCGGTGGTTCCCCACGGCGACGACCGTGCCCTCGTGGACGAGGACCACCCGGTCGGCGGCGTCGAGCAGCAGCGGCGACGAGGCGAACGTCACCGTCGTACGCCCCTGGCGCAGCTTCGCGATCCCGGCGGCGACCCGTGCCTCGGTGTGCGAGTCGACCGCGGAGGTCGGCTCGTCCAGCACCAGCGCCTCCGGGTCGGTGACCAGGGACCGGGCCAGCGCGAGGCGCTGGCGCTGACCGCCGGACAGGGACCGGCCGCGCTCGGTGATCCGGGTCCGCATCGGGTCCCCGTCGTCGTCGGGGGACGCCTGGGCCAGGGCGCTCAGCACATCACCGCACTGGGCCGCCTCCAGCGCCGCGTCCGCGGTGACCAGGCCCGAGGACGGGACGTCCAGCAGCTCCCGGAGCGTGCCGGACAGCAGCACCGGGTCCTTGTCCTGGACCAGGACCGCGGCCCGTGCGGCGTCCAGCGGGATCTCGTCCAGGGCGACCCCGCCGAGCAGCACCGACGGGGGCGCCGCGGCAGCCTTGTCGTCCTCCTCGCCGGTCTCCGCGTGCCCGCCGAGCCGTTCGGCCAGCCGGCCCGCCTCGTCCGGGTCGCCGCAGACCACGGCGGTGAACCGCCCGCGCGGGGCCATCAGCCCGGTCGCCGGGTCGTACAGATCGCCGGTGGGCGTCACGCCCTCCACCGTGGCCTCCTGCGCACTGCGGTGCAGCGACAGCACCCGCACCGCACGCTGGGCGGACGGCCGCGAGAAGGAGTACGCCATGGCGATCTCCTCGAAGTGACGCAGGGGGAACAGCATCAGGGTGGCCGCGCTGTAGACCGTGACGAGCTGGCCGACGTCGATGCGGCCGTCCCGGGCGAGCGTCGCCCCGTACCAGACCAGGGAGATCAGCAGGACCCCCGGCAGCAGCACCTGCACCGCCGAGATCAGCGCCCACATCCGGGCCGAGCGCACGGCCGCGCGGCGGACCTCCTGGGAGGCGCGGCGGTAGCGGCCGAGGAACAGCTCCTCGCCGCCGATACCGCGCAGCACCCGCAGCCCGGCGACGGTGTCCGAGGCCAGCTCGGTGGCCTTGCCCGCCTTCTCGCGCTGCTCGTCGGCGCGGCGGGTGGCGCGTGGCAGCAACGGCAGCACGGCCAGGGCCAGCACCGGCATGGCGAGCGCCACCATCAGCCCGAGGGACGGGAGGTAGACCGCCAGGCCGACGCAGATCACCACGAGGGCGGTGGCCGCGGCGGCGAACCGGGAGAGCGCCTCCACGAACCAGCCGATCTTCTCCACGTCACCGGTCGACACGGCCACGACCTCACCGGCCGCGACCCGGCGGGTCAGCGCGGAACCCAGCTCGGCGGTCTTGCGGGCGAGCAGCTGCTGGACCCGCGCGGCGGCGGTGATCCAGTTGGTCACGGCGGTCCGGTGGAGCATGGTGTCGCCGACGGCGATCAGCACGCCGAGGGCCACGATGAGGCCGCCCGCCAGGGCGAGCCGACCACCGGAGCGGTCGATGACGGCCTGGACGGCGAGCCCCACGGTGACCGGCAGACCGGCGATGCCGAGCTGGTGCAGCAGCCCCCAGGAGAGGGACTTGAGCTGCCCGCCGAGCTGATTGCGCCCGAGCCAGAACAGGAAGCGAGGGCCCGAACGTACATCGGGGTCGCCGGGATCCGAATACGGAAGGTCGCGAATCTGCATGACGTCCCAGGGCTCGTGAAACGGAGGTCCGGACGGACCTCGAAGACGGGGTGACGTGCAAGGCTCCCTGTTCGTCCCGTTCCGGGGCAACCGGTTTTTCTCGGTCGCCCCCGCCCCAGGGGTCCCGGGCCGGGCAGGCAGGCCCGGGACCCCGGGAACGTCACTCCGCGGGCTTCTCCGAGTCCATGCCGGGCCGGGCCTTCTTCCACTCACCGCGAGTGAAGTCCGGGATCGGCAGGGGCACGCCCTTGGCCTTGATGGACAGATGACTCAGCGGCACGGGGGCCGTCCAGACCGCCGCGTCGTACACGTCGAAGTCGGGCACCAGACCGAGCCGCATGCACTGCATCAGGCGGAACACCATGATGTAGTCCATCCCGCCGTGGCCGCCCGGTGGGTTGGCGTGCTCCTTCCACAGCCAGTGGTCCCACTCGGCGTACTTCGTGAAGTCGTCCCACTGGTGGTTCGTGTTCGTGGGCTCCAGATAGATCCGCGCCGGGTAGTCCTCGAACACGCCCCGGGTCCCGCCGAGGCTGTTGATCCGCGAGTACGGGTGCGGCGACGACACGTCGTGCTCCAGCCGGATCACCCGGCCCTTGGCCGTCTGCACGAGGCTGATCGTCCGGTCGGCCCCGATGTACGACTCCTTCCAGCTCGGGTCGCCCGGCTCCATGTGCTCCTCGCGGTACGCGGCGAGCCCCAGGGCAGTGGTGCCGACACTGCTGATGCTGACGACCCGGTCGCCCCGGTTGACATCCATGTAGTTGGCGACCGGACCGAACCCGTGGTTGGGGTAGAGGTCACCGCGCAGCCGGGTGTGCCACAGCCGCCGCCACGGGCCCTCGTAGTAGTCGGGGTCGAACATCAGCTCACGCAGATCGTGGTTGTAGGCGCCCGCGCCGTGCTGCAATTCGCCGAAGAGACCCGCGTGCGCCATCCGCAGCACCCGCATCTCGTTCTTGCCGTAGCAACAGTTCTCCAGCTGCATGCAGTGCCGCCGGGTGCGCTCGGAGAGATCCACGAGCTGCCACAGCTCTTCCAGGCGCATCGCGATCGGGCACTCCACCCCGACATGCTTGCCGTTGAGCATCGCCGTCTTCGCCATCGGGAAGTGCAGCTCCCACGGCGTTACCACGTAGACGAAGTCGATGTCACCGCGCTTGCAGAGGTTCTCGTAGTCGTGCTCGTCCTTGGCGTAGATCGCGGGAGCGGGCTGACCGGCGGCCGTCACCTTCTTGGCGGCCTTCTCCGCCTTGTCCCGGACCGTGTCGCACACCGCCTTGACCTGGACGCCCGGGAGGGCGAGGAAGAGGTCGATCATGCTGGCGCCGCGGTTGCCGAGGCCGATGATGCCGACCCGGACCGTGGAGCGCCGCTCGAAGGGCACGCCCGCCATGGTGCGGCCCTGCCGGGGAGGGGCGGCGGCCACGGCTTCCGCGGCGGCGACGGCGTCGGGGGCACCCCGCCCGGCCGCCGACGCGGTGCCTGCGCCCAGTGCCCCGAGGCCGAGCCCGGCGCCGGCCACGCCCGCCGTGGTCCACAGCACCGAACGGCGGCTGGGGTCCTGCCGGTTCGCCTCGTCGGCCGCGCCTCTGTGCGGGGGTATGTCCTGCGGTTCCGGTGCGGGCCGGGCGTCGTCGTTCATCGAGCCTCCAGGTGGGGTTTGGGGTTCAGACGGTGCGCGAGCGCGCCCGGCCCCGCCGTACGGATACGGGCGGGCGGGACCGGGGCTCGGTAAGGACCCTGGAGGGTGAGGCTGATGGTGCGCAAGGGAAGTATTTGGACTCTTGTCCTCAAACCTTGGACTTTTCTCACGGCACGCCGAAGCCTCGACTGGTGCAACCAATCGAGGCCTTCAAACGCTCATCTGTGCAGGCCAGACGGGGGAGTTGACGCCCGCCGCCACCGACTCACGGGAGAGTCGGGCGGGTGGCGTGTTCCAGTTCGATCAGCGCCGAGCGGTACGGGTGCCCGGTGGCGCGTTCCATGCCGATCTCGCACATCCGGTTCGCCGACAGGTAGGCGTCGTAGGGCCGGCGGTCGACCTCGGCCGCCTCCTCGGCCGTCGCCGAGTCGGTCAACTCCTTGTGCAGCATGCCGCGGTCGCCCGCGAACGCGCAGCATCCCGCGTCGTCCGGGACCACGACCTCCTTCGCGCAGGCCTCGGCCAGCACCCGCAACTGCTCGACGTCACCGAGATGTTGCATCGAGCAGGTGGGATGCAGGACCGCCGAACCGGTTGTCCGGAACACCGTCAGACGCGGCAGCAGCTCCTCGGCCGCCCACACCAGCGAGTCCACGACGGTCAGTTCGCGGTGGAGCGCCCGGTTGTCCTCGGTGAGACAGGGCACCACTTCCTCCGCGATGCCGAGCGTGCACGAGGAGGCGTCCACGACCAGCGGCAGCGTCCCGCCCGCCGTCCAGCCCCAGGCGGCCTCCACGATCCGGTTCGCCATGATCCTGTTGCCCGCGTCGTACCCCTTGGAGTGCCAGATCGTCGCGCAGCACGTGCCCGTGACGTCCTCCGGGATCCACACCGGCTTTCCGGCCCGCCCGGACAGGGCTACCACCGCCTCGGCCAGGGAGAGTCCCGGCCCCGTGTCGCCGTCGTCCGGCCCGGCGAAGATGCGGTTGACGCACGCCGGGTAGTACACCGCGCTCGCCCCGGCGCGTGCGGTGTCCGGCAGCCGCCGCGCCGCCGCACCGGGGATCTGCGGCAGCCACTCCGGTACGAGATCGGGGCGCACGGCCTTGCGAACGAGCCGCGTCACGGCCTGAAGCGGAGCGTCCCCCACCCGGTCCCCGACGGCGTCGGCCGCCGCCACGGCCAGCCGCGCCGAAGCCTCCACCGCCCGGAAGTTCTTCGCGGTGAGCGCCGCGATCCGCTCCTCGCGCGGGGTATGCCGTCGATGCCGGAAGCCCTTCATCATCGCCCCCGTGTCGATACCGACCGGGCAGGCGAGTCTGCAGGTGGAATCCCCGGCACAGGTGTCCACGGCGTCATAGCCGTACGCGTCCAGAAGGCCGGACTCCACCGGTGAGCCATCGGTCTGCCGCATCATCTCCCGGCGCAGCACGATCCGCTGGCGCGGAGTGGTCGTCAGGTCCCCACTGGGACAGGTCGGTTCGCAGAAGCCGCACTCGATGCACGGGTCGGCGACCGCCTCCACCTTCGGAATCGTCTTCAGACCCCGCAGATGGGCCCGCGGATCCCGGTCCAGCACGATGCGCGGGGCGAGCACCCCCGCCGGGTCGATGACCTGCTTGGTCCGCCACATCAGCTCGGTGGCGAGCGGCCCCCACTCGCGCTCCAGGAACGGCGCGATATTGCGTCCGGTGGCGTGCTCCGCCTTGAGCGACCCGTCGAACCGGTCCACCACCAGCGCGCAGAACTCCTGCATGAACGCGTCGTACCGGGCCACGTCGGCCGGCTTCGCCGCGTCGAACGCGAGCAGGAAGTGCAGATTGCCGTGCGCCGCGTGCCCCGCCACGGCGGCGTCGAACCCGTGGCGCGACTGGAGCTCCAGCAGCGCGGCGCAGGCGTCCGCCAGCCGGGCGGGCGGCACCGCGAAGTCCTCCGTGATCAGCGTGGTGCCCGAGGGCCGGGAGCCGCCGACGGCGGTCACGAACGCCTTGCGGGCCTTCCAGTACCCGGCGATCGTCCCGGGGTCCCGGGTGAACGCGTTGGTCACGGACGCCGCCGGACGGACCAGGTCCAGCCCGGCCACCACCGCGTTCGCCGCCCGCTCGAACGCCGCCCGGCCCGCCTCGTCGGCGGCCCGGAACTCCACCAGGAGGGCGGTCGTCTCCCGGGGCAGCGCCGCCCAGTCCGCCGGAACGCCCGGCACGCTCACGGAGGCGCGCAGAGTGTTGCCGTCCATCAGCTCCACGGCGATCGCCCCGGCCTCGTTGAACCGGGGCACGGCGGCCGCGGCGGCGGTGAGGGAGGGGAAGAACAGCAGCGCGCTGGAGACCCGCCGGTCGAGCGGGAGGGTGTCGAAGACGGCCTCGGAGATGAAGCCGAACGTCCCCTCGGAGCCGACCATCAGCCCCCGCAGGATCTGCACCGGCGTCGCCCCGTCCAGGAAGGCGTCCAGGCGGTATCCGTTGGTGTTCTTGATCGTGTACTTGGCGCGGATCCGGGCGGTCAGCTCCGCGTCCGCCTCGATCTCCGCCTTCAGCTCCAGCAGCCCCGCGCACAGCTCCGGCTCGGCGTGGGCCAGCTCCTCGTCGGCGGCGGGGTCCGCGGTGTCGACGACGGTACCGCTCGGCAGGACGAAGGTGAGCGAGGCGAGCGTGCGGTAGGAGTTGCGGGTGGTGCCGGCCGTCATGCCCGAGGCGTTGTTGGCGACGACCCCGCCGAGGGTGCAGGCGATGGCGCTGGCCGGGTCGGGGCCGAGCAGCCTGCCGTACCGCGCGAGGGTGGCGTTGGCCCGCATGACGGTGGTGCCCGGCAGGATCCGGGCTTGCGCCCCGTCGTCCAGCACCTCGACGCCGGTCCAGTGACGGCGTACGTCGACGAGGATGTCCTCGCCCTGCGCCTGGCCGTTGAGGCTGGTGCCCGCGGCCCGGAACACCACGGAACGGCCCTTGCCGTGAGCGTACGAAAGGATCGCGGACACGTCGTCGAGGTCCTCGGGGACCAGCACGACCCGGGGGAGGAAACGGTAGGGGCTGGCGTCGGAGGCGTACCGCACGAGATCGGAGATCTTCCACAGCACCTTGTCCGCGCCGAGCAGCGCGGTCAGCTCGCTCCGCAGCGGCTCCGGGGTGCCGCCCGCGCTGCCGTCGGTGACCCGGTCAGGGGCGGGTTCCCGTGCTGTTCCGGGGCGCAGGGCTTCCGGGTCGGGCTCCAGCAGCGGCATGTCGGCCTTCCCCTCGGCTCGGTGCTCGGTGCTCGGTGCTCGGCAGCGGCACAGCGCTCAGCAGTGGCGCTCCGGCATTCCGTCGACCAGAGCGGACAGCAGCTCACCGAACACCTCGCGCTGATCGGCGGTCAATGGAGCCAGGATCTCCTCTGCGGCGGCCCGGCGCGCGCTGCGCAGGGAGCGCAGTGTGGCGCGCCCCTCGTCGGTGATCTCGATGCGGACCACCCGGCGGCTGTCGGGATCCGGGGTGCGGCGCACCCGGCCGCTTGCCTCCAGGGCGTCGACCAGCGTGGTCACGGCGCGCGGGACGACATCGAGCCGTCGGGCCAGATCCGCCATCCGGGGGGCCGCGTCGTAACCCGCCACCGTCCGCAACAGCCGGAACTGGGCCGGAGTGATGTCGATCGGCTCCAGCTGGCGGCGCTGGATGCGGTGCAGCCGGCGGGTGAGCCGCAGCAACTGCTCGGCCAGCAAGCCGTCGCGGGAGTCCCGGGAATCAGGGGAATCGGAAGGGTCGGAGGGGTCGGGGGAATCCGGGGCGTCCATACGGGAACAATATCAGGACCTGGTTCATTGTGAGTATAGGTAACAATGAGCTAGGCTCTCACTGTGCGGGACCGGGACTGCCCGGCCCCGCCTCACGCCCGACGAAGGAGCCCATGAAGCCCGACGAACCCACGTGGACGCCCCTGCCCGCTGCCCGCACCGACACCGACCGGCCGCCCGCCGAGGTGCGCCGCATCCTCCGTCTCTTCCGTCCCTACCGCGGCCGCCTGGCCGTCGTCGGCCTGCTGGTCGGCGCATCCTCTCTGGTGGCGGTCGCCTCCCCGTTCCTGCTCCGCGAGATCCTCGACACCGCCATCCCGCAGGGGCGTACGGGCCTGCTGACCCTGCTGGCGCTCGGCATGATCCTCACCGCCGTGATGACCAGCGTCTTCGGCGTGCTCCAGACCCTCATCTCGACCACCGTCGGCCAGCGCGTCATGCACGACCTGCGCACCGCCGTCTACACCCAGCTCCAGCGGATGCCGCTCGCCTTCTTCACCCGGACCCGCACCGGAGAGGTCCAGTCCCGCATCGCCAACGACATCGGCGGCATGCAGGCGACGGTCACCTCCACCGCGACCTCGCTGGTCTCCAACCTCACGGCCGTCATCGCGACCGTCGTCGCCATGCTCGCCCTCGACTGGCGGCTCACCGTCGTCTCGCTGCTCCTGCTGCCGGTCTTCGTCGCGATCAGCCGTCGTGTAGGCAGGGAACGCAAGAAGATCACCACCCAGCGCCAGAAACAGATGGCCGCGATGGCCGCCACGGTCACCGAGTCCCTCTCGGTCAGCGGCATCCTCCTCGGCCGCACGATGGGCCGCTCCGACTCCCTCACCCAGGGCTTCGCCGAGGAGTCCGAGCGCCTGGTCGATCTCGAAGTGCGCTCCAACATGGCCGGCCGCTGGCGGATGTCCGTGATCGGCATCGTGATGGCCGCCATGCCCGCCGTCATCTACTGGGCGGCCGGACTCACTTTCGCGTCCGGAGCCGCCGCCGTCTCCATCGGTACGCTCGTCGCCTTCGTCACGCTCCAGCAGGGGCTGTTCCGCCCGGCGGTCAGCCTGCTCTCCACGGGCGTCCAGATGCAGACCTCCCTCGCCCTCTTCCAGCGCATCTTCGAATACCTCGACCTCACGGTGGACATCACCGAACCGGAGAATCCGGTCCGCCTGGAGAAGATCCGCGGCGAGATCGCCTTCGAGGATGTCGACTTCAGCTACGACGAGGAGAACGGCCCGACGCTGACCGGCATCGACGTGACCGTCCCCGCGGGCGGCAGCCTCGCGGTCGTCGGATCCACCGGCTCCGGCAAGTCCACGCTCAGCTATCTGGTGCCACGGCTGTACGACGTCACCGGCGGCCGGGTCACGCTCGACGGCACCGACGTCCGCGACCTGGACTTCGACACCCTCGCCCGGGCCGTCGGCGTCGTCTCCCAGGAGACGTACCTCTTCCACGCCTCGGTCGCCGACAACCTGCGCTTCGCCAAGCCGGAAGCCACCGACGAGGAGATCGAGGCAGCGGCCCGCGCCGCGCAGATCCACGATCACATCGCCTCCCTGCCCGACGGCTACGACACCATGGTCGGTGAGCGGGGCTACCGCTTCTCGGGCGGCGAGAAGCAGCGTCTGGCCATTGCCCGCACCATCCTGCGCGACCCTCCGGTGCTGATCCTCGACGAGGCGACCAGCGCGCTCGACACCCGTACGGAACAGGCCGTGCAGGAGGCGATCGACGCCCTGTCCGCCGGACGGACCACACTCACCATCGCGCACCGGCTCTCCACCGTCCGCGACGCGGACCAGATCGTCGTCCTGGAGGACGGCCGCGTCGCCGAACGCGGCACGCACGAGGAACTGCTCGACCGCGACGGCCGCTACGCCGCCCTGATCCGCCGCGACACCCACCCGGTTCCGGTCCCGGCGCCCTGACGCCCCTCGTCGGGTCCGACCCTCGATCAGACCGCCCCTGACGCCACCGCCACGGCCCGCGTACGGCATGATCGCCGCGCATGAGAGCTCTCCTCGGGGTGGAACTCCCCGGATACCGCCCCGTCGACACCGACACCTGGCTGAACGACCACGGTGATGTGCTGTCGCTGCATCTCTTCCACCTGCCACCGGACCTGCCGGCCGCGCTGGACGACGGCCCGGCTCTGCGGCACGGCCTGACCCACTTCACCGCACGGGCGGGCGGCGGACTCATCGAAGCATCGGTGAAGCGCCTGGGTGAACTGCCCGCCCTGCGGCAGATACTCAAACTACCGTTGCCGAACCAGCCCAGCGGTCAGGCGTTCATCGGCAGCTTCACGGTGCCGCGCGCCGGATGCAGCACCGTGGTGAAGGTCCAGGCGGCGGAGCGCGGCATGACGGGCATGCGGGAAGCCGTGGTGATGGCCAGGCTCGGCCCCGACCAGTACTTCCGGCCGCACCCCTATGCCCCCGAGGTCCAGGGTGGGCTGCCCTTCCACGCGGCGGACCATGTCCAGTGGGACGCCGAGTTCCCGGACCATCCGCTCACCCGGGTCCGCCGGACGCTCGACACCCTCGCGGCGGCGGTGACGGTCGCGCCCGAGTTCGCCGGGCTGCCGCCCTTCACCGGACCCACCGCGACGAACGGCTGAGCCGACCGGCTCCGAACACTCGACGCACACACCACACACGGCGGCGCCGCCGCTCCCGTGGGACGGGGAGCGACGGCGCCGGGTGGAGCAATGGTCAGACGAGCCAACCCACGAAGTGGACGACGCCGGCCAGCAGGTTGGTCAGGAAGTTCATCTGGTCTTTCTCCTTGTACGTGGTGCATCTGTGGGACAGCGCAGTAGCGGTCTGCAGCCCGTTGACTGCGCTCTGCAATCATCACGCCCCGGACGAGTGAAGAGCAACGAATCCCCTGACGATCACGCGTTCCAGCGAACACCCGATCCCTTGTTCGTGTGTTCCGGCTACAGGTGTTCCGGACGCGCCGTACGGCGTTCGTGTCGCCGGGGCCGACGCCGTGGTCGGGCTACCGGCCGTGGCTCGTACCCCGGGTTAACGTGCCCGCATGGTGAACGAGTCCCCGGACGCCCGCCCCCGTCGCAGACTCCGCCCGACCCGTCGCGGAAAGATCGTCCTGGTCGTCGGCGCCCTGCTCGTCGTGTCGGCCGCGGTCCTGATCCCGCTGTCCCTGACCGGATCGGACGAGCCGCCGAAGAAGCAGGAGAGCCCGCGGAGCACGCTGATGATCCCCGAAGGCCGTCGCGTCTCGCAGGTGTACGAAGCAGTCGACGAGGCGCTCGGCCTGAAGCCCGGCAGCACACGCAAGGCCGCGTCGACGGTGGATCTGAAGCTGCCGGCCCAGGCCGAGGGCAACCCCGAGGGGTATCTCTTCCCGGCCACGTATCCGATCGACGACACGACCGAGCCCGCGGGCCTGCTGCGCTACATGGCCGACACCGCCCGCAAGCACTTCGCCGCGGACCATGTCACGGCCGGGGCCCAGCGCAACAACGTCTCCGTCTACGACACGGTCACCATCGCCAGCATCGTCCAGGCCGAGGCCGACACCCCGGCGGACATGGGCAAGGTGGCCCGGGTCGTCTACAACCGGCTGCTCAAGGACATGCCGCTCCAGATGGACTCCACCATCAACTACGCCCTCAAGCGCTCCACCCTGGACACGACGACCGCCGACACCCAGCTGGACAGCCCGTACAACAGCTACCGGATCAAGGGCCTGCCGCCGACGCCCATCGGCAACCCGGGCGAGGAGGCGCTGCGCGCCGCCGTCCGCCCCACGCCCGGCCCCTGGCTCTACTTCGTCACGGTCGGCCCCGGCGACACCCGGTTCACCGACAGCTACGACGAGCAGCAGAAGAACGTAGAGGAGTTCAACCGCAGCCGCGGCTCCGCCACCACGAGCTGACCGGCTCCGCCGCGACGGACTGACCGCATCTGCCGACGGAGGGAAGGCTGCGCGAGGGCGGCGGGAAGACGGAAGGGATCAGGCGGCGGGAACCGGCACGGCGACGCCCGCCCCCGCTTCCCCGCCGGCCCGCACGCCCCCCGGCTCCTTCAACAGCCGCATGACCGACCGGACCGCCGCGCGACCCGCACGGTTCGCGCCGATGGTGCTGGCGGAAGGGCCGTACCCGACGAGATGGACGCGCCCGTCCCGTACGGCACGGGTGCCCTCGGCCCGGATGCCACCACCCGGCTCGCGCAGCTTCAGCGGAGCCAGGTGGTCCACGGCGGGCCGGAACCCGGTCGCCCAGAGGATCACGTCGGTCTCGACGACACGGCCGTCGTCCCAGGCCACCCCGGTCGGCGTGATCCGGTCGAACATGGGCAGCCGGTCCAGCACCCCCTGCTCCCGGGCCCGGCGCACGGCATCGTTCAGCGGCAGCCCGGTGACGCTGACCACGCTTTTCGGCGGCAGTCCGTTGCGTACCCGCTCCTCCACCATCGCCACGGCCGCCCGCCCCCACTCCTCGGTGAACGGTCCCTCGCGGAAGACCGGTTCACTGCGGGTCACCCAGAAAGTCTCGGCGGCGAACTCGGCGATCTCCATCAGATGCTGCGTACCGGAGGCGCCACCCCCGACCACGAGGACGCGCTGTCCCGTGAACTCCTCGGGCCCCGGGTAGTTCGCCGTGTGCAACTGCCGCCCCCGGAACGTCTCCTGGCCCGGATAGCGCGGCCAGAACGGCCGGTCCCAGGTGCCGGTGGCGTTGATCAGAGCCCGTGTCGCGTACGTCCCCTCGGACGTCTCCACCAGCAGCCGCCCGCCGTTCCCCTCCCGTACGGAGCTCACCTCCACGGGCCGGTGGACCCGCAGGCCGAAGCGGTCCTCGTACGCTGCGAAGTACGCGCCGATCACCTCCGAGGAGGGCCGGTCGGGGTCGGCCCCGGTCAGCTCCATGCCCGGCAGCGCGTGCATCCCGTGGACCTTGCCGTACGTCAGCGAGGGCCAGCGGAACTGCCACGCGCCGCCGGGCCGGGGCGCGTGGTCCAGCACGACGAAGGCGTCGTCCGGCTTCAGCCCGACGCGGCGCAGATGGTAGGCGGCGGACAGCCCCGCCTGACCCGCGCCGACGACGACCACGTCCAGCTCGCGCACCCCAGAAATGTTCACGCTTCTACTAACTCGTCGGGCGGCCGGGATCTTCCCGAGCGCCCTCGCACCAGGTACCGGTCGGCGTCAGCACGGCGCCTCGAAGCCCGACTGCTCGTTGGACGCCCCGATCATGAGATCGGCACCGGTGCGGGCGATGGTCCCGGGCGAGGCGAGCACATCGGGATCGAGCACCCCCGTGGCGCTGAAGACCCGCCACAACACGAGCAACAGCAACGGCCCCACGGCACGCCGCGCCCACCGCGGAGCGGCCCGCAACCGCCGCGACCGCCGGACGGAGGCGCGCGCGAAGCGAGCAGAGCTGATCGGAGCATGGCGCTGAACGCCGTCATCCGGTCGGGACACGGGCCAAGGGCGTCTCGGAGCGGGGACGCCTCATCTCACCCCGGTGAGGTGATGATGGGGGCATGTCCGATTCCTTCACCACCACGGTCCTGAACATCACCACGGGTACGGCCGAGACGGTCACGGACCTGACGCGCGCCTGCGAGGAGTTCCTCACCCGCACCGCCCCCCGCCGCGACGGCCTGCTCAACGTCTTCGTCCCGCATGCCACGGCCGGTATCGCGGTACTGGAGACCGGCGCCGGCAGCGACGACGACCTCCTGGCCGCCCTCCATCACCTGCTCCCCGCAGACGACCGCTGGCAACACCGCCACGGCAGCCCCGGCCACGGCCGCGACCACGTGCTCCCCGCCCTGGTCCCGCCCCACGCCACGCTGCCGGTGATCGGCGGCCGACTGGAGCTGGGGACCTGGCAGTCGGTCTGCCTGGTCGACACGAATCGCGACAATGCGGACCGCCAGGTCCGGCTGTCGTTCCTCGGGTAGGAGCACATGCGTCGTCACTGTAGGAGCGACTTCCGGCCACACCAGACGAGACGCCGCCCGGATCGATGATGGCCTCGCGGGCGGTCGAGTGTTTCTAGGACCGACCGTTCCTGGAGGGCGAAAACGAGGGCGGTCGGTACCTGGCGTGACTACCGCAACCTGCTCGTCGCCGCCAGTTGCTGACGGCGGCGAGATCGTCCGGTTACTCCCGTGCGCACCTCTGATCGTGGAAGATGGGCAGCAGGTCGAAGACACCCAGGGGAGAAGCACGCGTGCACGCTCAGGAGACCACGTTCAAAGAGCTCGTCCAGGGGGAGAAGCAGTATCAGGTGCCGCTCTACCAGCGCACCTACAGCTGGCAGCGTGAGCAGTTGCAGCAGCTCTGGGACGACGTGCAAGAGCTGGTCGAGGAGCAGTTGGAAGGGCGGGCTCCCGCAGCGCACTTCCTCGGCTCCGTCGTACTGGCACCGGGCCGGATCACCGCCGGCGGCATGCAGCGCTGGCTCGTCGTCGACGGCCAGCAGCGGCTCACCACCCTCATGCTCGCCTTCACCGCGCTGCGCGACCGCCACCGGGAACGCGGCGGCGCGGAACGGCAGGCCGACCGCATCCATGACCTGGTGCTCGTCAACAAGTACCGCAACGGTGACGACCACTACCGGCTCCTGCCGACGCAGGCGGACCGGGATGCCTTCACGGCATGTGTCGAGAGCTCACCCAAGGCAGGCGGTCCCGGCAATGTGGGCGCCGCCTACCGGTTCTTCGTCGCCGCGCTGACCGAGGGCGAGGCGAGCGGCGGTGAGGCGTGGACGGACGCGGTGGAGACCGTACTGAGCGGCCTGCTGTCGATCGTCGAGATCACCGCGGCCGAGGGCGACAACGTCTACCGGATCTTTGAGTCGATCAACAACACCGGTGTCGGACTCAGCCAGAGCGACCTGCTGCGCAACTACCTCTTCATGTGTCTGCCGACCCGTGGCGAGTCGGTCTACCGCAACCGTTGGCTGCCCATGCAGGAACTGCTCGGTCCGGCCAACCTCGAACTCCTGGTCTGGCTCGACCTGGTCGTGGCCGGCAACAGCCGGGCCAAACAGAGCGAGATCTACCGCGACCAGAAGAAGCGCCTGGAACCCCTGAGCGCGGACGAAGCGGCCCTCGAAGCCGAGATCGAGTCCCTCTCACGGCGGGCCGGACGCCTGATGCGGATCCTGGAGCCCGAACGGGAGCCTGACCCGGAGTTGCGCGGGGTGTTGGAAAGACTGTCACGCTGGGGCGGCCAGACCCACTACCCGCTGGCGCTTCAGCTGCTCGACCGGGTGGACGGTGGACAGGCCACAACCCATCAGGCCGCCCGGGCACTGGCGTACGCCGAGAGCTACATGGTGCGACGGCTCTTCGCGGGCTACTCCACCACAGGCAGCAACCGGGTCTTCATGGAGATGCCCAGGGAACTGGAGAAGGACGAGGACCCGGCGGAGGCCGTACGCCGCATCCTGTCGAAGAACAAGGCGGGCGCGCGCGTCTGGCCTGACGACGACGCCGTCCGCGAAGCGATCCGCACCCGGCCCTTCTACAAGGCGGGCCGCAGCAACCAGCGGCTCCAGGTACTGCGCAGGCTGGAGGAGAGCTACGGGGGGAGCGAGCCGGTCGACTACGCCAAAGCGCGTCTCACCGTCGAGCACGTACTGCCGCAGAACCCCGCCCAGCAATGGTTCGACCTGCTCGCCGAAGAGGCCGAGGACGGACAGGGCCCGGACGAGCTCCATGCCCTGCTCGTCCACACACTGGGCAACCTGACCCTCTCCGGGGACAACGCCAAGCTCTCGAACCATCCGTTCCGCCGCAAGCAGGAGATCCTGGACTCCAGTGCCCTGCGCATGAACCAGGAGATCGCCGGGCGGGAGCGGTGGGGGAGGGCGGAGATCCTCGACCGCGCCGCCCGCCTGGCCGACCGGGCGGTGCGGCTGTGGCCCGGCCCCGTCTCCGGAACGGTCCCCGGGGACGACGAGTGGTCCGGCTGGAAGGAGCTGCGGGCCGCACTTCTTGCCATGCCGGCGGGTACATGGACGACGTATGGCGATGTTGCGGCGCTCATCGGCACCCATGCCGTCCCGGTGGGCCAGCACCTGGCGTCCAAGGCCGGCCTGCACGGCGCCTACCGGGTGCTGACGGCGGACGGCCGCGTCTCGGTGGGCTTCCGGTGGCCCGACGGTCAGGAGCACGAAGGTGCGCGAACCTGCCTGGAGGCGGAGGGCGTTCCCTTCGACGACGCGGGCCGGGCCCGCCGCTCCCACCGGCTGACGACGGGCGATCTGGCGGCCCTGCTCGGCAAGGAAACCGCCGAGGAGGCCGTGCCGGTCCCACAGACCGAAGTCGAGCAGCTGTCGGCGGCCGACCGGTTCGAAGCGCAACTGCGTGACAACCAGACCAAGGAAACCGCCGAAAGCGTTCTGGGCGCGCTCCGCTTCTGGGAACGACAGGGCGGCCACCTCGCCTACGGCCGGGCGAGTGAGACCAGCTGCTTCCCCCTGGCGCGGTTCGGCGGCACGACCGACACCCGAACTCTGTGGCCACTGGGGATCTACCCGGTCTCCGGGACGGTCGAAGTCGTCTTCCAGTATCTCAAGCGGCGCCCCCCGTTCGACGACGAGCCGCTGCGGCGCGAGTTGATGACCCGGCTGAACGACATCGAGGGCATCGATCTGGCAGAGGCCAAGCTCGATCTGCGTCCGTCCTTCCCCGTGGAGGTCTTCGCCGCGCACAGCGAGGAGATCTGCGCGGTGCTGGAGTGGTTCGCGCACACGGCTGCCCTCGCGGAGGCCCGGCGCATGCCGGACGAGGACCCCGGCGCTCTCTGACGTCCCGCGTCCGTCGCGCACGTGGGGCTCAGGGGACTCCCGGGGCCTCCCGCAGGTCGGACTCGCTCGGCGCTACGGGCACGGGCCGGTGACCGGGGCCAGGAACGGACCTGGATCGCCGTGCCAGGACACCCGAAGTGCCTCCCGCGCCTGCGTGCACGCCACGAACATCAGGCTCAACTCGCTGTTCACACCGTCTTGGTGCTGCTGCGCGTGGACATCCACCGGAGCGACCGCGGCCTTCACCGGCACCGTGCCGTCGTTCACCCCGGCCACTGTCACGCAGCGGAAGTCCAGCCCCTTCATCCGGTGCATGGTCCCGATCCGCACCCCTGGTCCGCTACGACCGGCGCCCAGCACACATGCCGCGATCCCGGCCCGTTCCAGGGCCCCCGCGATGTCCCGGCCGAACTGGACGAACCGCACCGCTATACCGATGTGTTCCGCCTCCACCCCCGAGGCGATCCACTTCTCCACCCGGGACACCAGTGCCGCGGTCTCCTCGGCCTCGGCCGCGTGCGCGGACGTCTCGGGCCGTACGCCGCGCATCGTGGAGCGGTAACCGGCCAGGGATTCCTTCGCCCCGTCCATGTCGTCCGGCTCCTCACCCGTCAGCAGCGAAGCGGACCAGGCCAGGATCTCCTGCAACTCCTCGGTCCGGACGCGGTGACGGTGTGGCTGGGACTGCGAGGGTGCGGTGAAGCCGTCCAGGTTGTGACCTGGCCCGAGGAGTGGCCAGTGCTGGCCGGGCGCCGTGATCCGCGAGGACGGGAATCGACCACCCCAGCCGTATGCCAGCCGTAGGCTGTTGAGGGAACGCAAGGGGAGACGATGATTGACTACCGCAAGGCAGCAGCTGTTCCGGTGTGGACGCTCGCGACCGGTGACGTCCGGGTGCCCGCCGTGGTCGGGGACAGGCCGATGACAGCTGAGCGCCTGGGTGAGTTGCGCGGCGTGCTGGCCGTCCTGGCAGACGAGCCGATCGCCACTCTCGAGGCACATCCGCTGCCCGACGAGCTTGACCGCAGCCGAGGCCTCCCGCTCGACGCTGTGAGTCCCTTGGCACAGCACCTGTCGCAGCTCGTCACGCAGACAGCACGGAACTCCTCCGCTGCGGCCACGGCGACCGCCGCGGGCGAGAACCTGTATCGCATCGTGATTCCGGCGAAGGTCGCAGCCCAGGTCGGCCAGGGCATGGTCCGCCGGATGGCATCGAAGGCGGTGGTCGGTGGCGTCCGTGGTCCGCTCGTGGATCCCATGGGCCGCATCGTCGCCCACGCGACGTACGTGCCGGTCGGTAAGGCGGCGGCAGCGGGCGCAGCCGGTGGAGCCGGTGCTACGGCCGGCGTCACGGCCGTCGGCGGTGCGGCGCTCACCGTGGCCGCGCCGCTCGTACTCATGGCCGTGGCGGTGGGGGTGAGTGCGCATGCCGACCAGCAGCGTCAGCAGGCCATCGAACACATCACGGAACTGCTGGAGCGACTGCACGAGGAGAAGCTCGAAGACGAGCACAGTGCCCTCGACGGCTGCCGAGGCGCCATCGAAAAGGCCACCGCGATCCTGCTCGACCAGGGCAAGCTCGGTGTGTCGCTGGGGCTGGACTCGGCGGTGTATGCCATCGACACGGCACTGGGCAAGGCCGGTCGCCGCCTCACCCGGTGGCAGAACACCCTTGATGCGCTGCCCGATGGCGAGGCCGTCGAGCTCGGCACACTGACCAAGTCGTTCCCCGGCATCGACGACCAGGGTGGCGAATTCCGTGCCCACCTCGAACTCGCTTCGCTGGCGATTGCGTTGAAGCGGCGAGTCGTCGTTCTGCAAGCGGTCGAGCATGCGCAGAACAACCCTGGCAATCTGTTTGAGAGCTTCACGCGTGAACTCAAGCGGGACCAGCAGCGCCTCGACGAACTGGAGTCGGGCATCGCCGAGGTTCTGCTACGCCTGTCGGCGCTCGAGTTGGCTCGCCCGAACGGATTGCGGCCCGTCTTCACGCCCGGTGAAGTTGATCGCCTGATGCGTGCGGCACACCGGATCAACCGGCTGGACGAAAACGTGACGGTCAACAGCCGCGCCACGGATGTGACGATCGAGATCGCCCGCAACAGGGACGGTTCGGTGGTGGTCTTCCCCGCCCTGCCCGCGTAGGTGTGCCCGACTCGCCTGGTGAGGCGAGTGGTGTGGGTTACAGGCGGCTGCGGAGAACCGCTGCGGCCCAAGCGCTAAGCCTGTCCCGGAAACGCAGCTTGAGGCACACCGGGCCACGGAGACTCTGCGGCTGCGGCAGATCTGGCGTTACCGGCGGTGAGCGGGCACTGGGTTGGTGTCAGAAACGTCGCGAGGACGAGATTGCGGCGTCTCGTGTATCGACGAGCGTGGAATCGCCGACCACGCGCTCACACCGTGGGGCGGGCAGGGTGCCGCATTCGATGGCCGACCGAGGCGGTGACAGGCGCCACGCCGGGCCGACGACACAGCGCACTGGGGCGGTTGGGAGGCCTGGCTGGTGGTCTCGGCGCGAAGGCGGCTGGGCGCTGGGTGCGGGGCGAGAGGGAGTCAGTCGACAGCTGGTCGGTACGTGTGTTGCGGTTTTCGCAATGCGTCCGTGGCAGGCCGCTGTCAAAGGCCGCCGCCACTCTCCACGAGGCGGGGCCAGGGAAGCGGGCCGCAGGTTCTGGTGCCTGCGGTGCGACTGTCCTTGACGAGCACCAGTGAGCCGAGGAAACAGGGTTCTCGGTCACCTCTCAGGAGAGCTACTTCGAGGTCCGCGAGGAGTTGCTGAGCCTGCTCGGGCTGCCATCTGTAAGGACGTTGGTATTCCGGGATCCTGAAGTCGTCGTCAAAGGACGGGTTCGCGAGTGCAGGGGCTGCCCGTGCTCGCCACAGCCGTGACCCGGGAAGACCCTCGCCGCAGTCCGGCGTATACCTGTCTCGGAGGGGAGCCGGCCCGCGTTCGGGGAGATCGACGCGCCGATCGACGGCGACGGCGAGGTCGGTGTCGGCCGGGTGGCGGCCGTCGGCCCCGCCGCCCCCGGCTGGGACGCGGAAGCCGGTGCGGCGGCGGGCCTGCGGGTTCCTCACCGTCTGACCGGCGGATGCGCCGAACCTCGATCGGTGTGTCCGGCCGGACCGTCTCACCAGGTCACCAGGTCACCAGGTCACCAGGTCACCAGGTCGCCGGCTCACCGTCTCACCAGGGCCTGAAGGTCGCGTCCGGCCGATCCGCAGCGCTGACGCGCTCGCTGTACAGCAGCGCGTCCCGGTGCCGCAGGTAACTGCCGGGTGTGCTGTAGGACTCGAACGAGGTCAGGGTCCGGTCGGAGAGACCGGGTACGCGTCGCCATGTGGCGTCCACGCGGAAGTCGGCGTCATCCGTGCGCGTGTCGATCCACACCTCTCCGTCCCGCTGCCGCAGGAAGGATCCGGGGAAGTTGACCGACTCGAGTGACGCGGCCGACGGGTCCGCCAGACCGGGGACGACCTTCCACTGCATGTCGGCGTACGGCGTGACGTCGGGGTCGACCCGGCCACGGCTCCACGCGTGCCGGATGAACTGGTTGGGGGCGTCGGACGCCTCGAAGCTGAACACGTTGGAGCGGATCGAGACGTTGTCGAAGCGGGCGGACGGCCTGCCCGGTGCTGCCGCGGTGCCGGCTTTCGGCGGCAACGGGGCGGTGTGCAGGCCGTTGGCCCCGGTAGCGAAGGCCGAGTCCGTCGTGCTGATCTTCGGCACGGCCATGTCGTCGACGTAGACCTTGAGGGACGGCCCTACGGCCTCGACCTTCACCCGGTGGGTCGTGCCGACCGCCCCCGTCAGCCGGGCCGTCGCCAGCTGTGTCCGTTCGTCGCCCGTCGCCTTGCCGAGGACCAGGCCCTTGGCGGTCAGGTCGGCGTAATAGCCGTGGAAGCCCTCGGTGCCCGTGCCCGGTCGCGAGACACGGAAGGCGAGGCCGGATGTGCTCCGGCTGTGCCGCAGGGTCACGTCGGCCTCGTAGACCAGGTCCGAGAAGTCGGTGTCCTGCAGCGAGAGACCACGGGAGGAGGACATGGTGGAGTACGCTCCGCGCTCGGGAGTCCAGCCGGCGCCACCGTACGTGCGCCAGCCGACCGCGTTGCCGTCGTCGAAGTTGTCCTTGACCTTCATGGTGACCGGACGGATCGTGCCGTCCTCGTTGAAGTGGATCCGGTCGTAGGCCAGGGTCCGGTGGTTGCCATCGGTCTCGCTCAGCGGGCGGCGGTGGTAGACGATGTACCAGATGTCGGTGCCCGGCACGTTGACGACCGAGTTGTGCCCGGAGCCGCGGGCGACGGCCGAGTCCTGTGCCAGCACCTGGTCGATCTTCCTGAACGGGCCGGTCGGGGAGTCCGACATGGCGTACGACACCGAGTAGTCGGGGCCGGTCCAGCCGCCCTCGGACCACATCATGTAGTACGTGCCGCCGCGCTTGAACATGAAGGAGCCCTCGACGTGGTTCTCCCGGGTGATCTCCTTGTAGGTCGATCCGTCGGGGAAGGTGTCGAGGCTGGTCATGTCCGGGTTGAGCTTGACGACGTTCGCGTGGCCCCATCCGCCGTAGTACATGTACGCCTGGCCGTCGTCGTCGATGAAGACGTCCTGGTCGATCGGCTGGGCACCGTTGTGGAACCGGGAGATCAGCGGGCCGCCGATGGCGTCCTTGTACGGGCCCTCCGGGCGGTCGGCGACGGCGACGCCGATCCCGCCGTGCTCGGAGTCGTTCTGGATGTCGTTGGCCGCGAAGTAGAGGTAGTACTTGCCGTCGCGGAAGACCGGAGCGGGGGCCCAGAGAGCGTACTTGGCCCAGGAGACGTCGGCGATGTCCAGCACCTTGGAGTGCTTGGTCCACGTCACCATGTCCGTCGAGGAGAACGCGTCCATGAAGGTCTGTTCGGCGTACCTGCGGGAGGTGGTGGGGAAGATCCAGAAACGGTCGTCGTAGACCGCGACATCCGGGTCGGCGTACCAGCCCTCGACCAAAGGGTTCCCCGCCTCGGCCGTGCTCTGGACCGGTACGTCGACAGCCCGGGCGGCCGCCGGGCCGTCGGCTCCCGCGGAGGATGGGGCGACGCCCGCCAGCAGGGCGGCGGCCAGGGCGATGAGGGAGAGCTTGCGGATGGTGCGCACCATGGTTGCGGGGCCTTTCTCGCAGGCGACAACGTTGTCGGACGAAGGTGCGTGGCAAGACGGGGCGCGTACGTACGGGAGGCGCGTTCTGTCGTCGGAGCGGTGCGTGGTGTGCGAGTTCAGCGCGGTCCCGTGGGTGGGCGGACCGATGTACGACGTTGGAAATTCTGCGACGTGCAGCATAAGAACATGGGTGCTGCCCTCTGTCCACCCCGCGCCCACCACCTCCGGCGTTCAGCGGGGAGCCGGTGGGGGTGCGGTACGGCTGCCTTGCGAAAACCCCGCGAGTGGTGCCCTGGGCCCCGGCCACACTCCCGGGACCGGCGGTACGGCGTGAAGAGCTGTCGGCTACCGCGGCCCGAACAGCGCCCGATGTCCGACCCAACTCCCCTAGGGGGGAGCCGCGTTGTTCGTACGGCCGCAGTGCGCGAAGCTGGCTGCCAGGAGTCCATACGATGACGAGTCCCCTCCCGTCCGCTGCCTCGGCGCGAATCGAAGCGCTTCGACTCCTCTCTGGACAGTGGTTTGGGGGCGAGTCTAGGCTTCACGATGTCTGTGCATGTCAGAGTGTGAAGGGGAGCGCAGTCAGGCGCTGTCGAAGCGCTTCACCTGCTCTCCCTTGTGGTCGCCATCTGTAGGGGAGAAGCCGAATGGTCACGCTTGCCGAGGTCGCCCAGCACGCCGGAGTGTCCGCGAGCACGGTGAGCTACGTCCTCAGCGGCAAGCGGTCGATCTCCGCCTCCACCCGAAAACGGGTCGAGCACAGTATTCAGCAGCTGGGCTACCACCCCAACGCCGGCGCCCGTGCCCTCGCCAGCAGCAGGTCCAACATCATCGCGCTGATGGTGCCCCTGCGCACGGACATGTACGTGCCCGTGATGATGGAGATCGCCATCGCCGTCGCCACCAGTGCCCGCACGCACGGCTACGACGTCCTCCTGCTCACCGGCGAGGAGGGGCCGGCGGCCGTCCGGCGGATCGCGGGGAGTTCTCTGGCGGACGCGATGATCCTGATGGACGTCGAACTGCACGACGAGCGGCTGCCGCTGCTCCGTGAGTCGGGCCGGACCGCCGTCCTGATCGGCCTGCCGGCCGAGACCAGTGGGCTGACCTGTGTCGACCTCGACTTCGAGGCGACCGGTGCACTCTGCGTGGAGCATCTCGCCGGACTCGGACACCGTGAGGTGGCGGTGATCGGCGAGGCGGCCGCCGTCTACGAGCGGCACACCGGCTTCGCGGAACGGACCGTGGACGGCGTACGGGCGAAGGCGCAGGAGGCAGGGATGAGGATCCTGCACCGTCCCTGCGAGGGCGGGTACGCGGCGACGGCCGGCACACTGGGCCGCGTTTTCGACGAACGGCCCGGAACGACCGGCTTCATCGTGCAGAACGAGGCCGCGGTCGAGCCTCTGCTCAACCTGCTCCAGCAGCAGGGACGAGCGGTGCCGGAGGACGTGTCCGTCGTGGCCGTCTGCCCCGAGCAGGTGGCCACGCAGGCCTCGGTGCGGCTCACCTCCGTGGCCATCCCGGCACAGGAGATGGGGCGCCGCGCAGTGGAACAGGTGGTCGCGAAGCTCGCCGGCCGGGGTACCGACCAGGTGGAACTGCTGGAGCCCGTCCTCACGGTGCGCGCGAGCACGGGACCGGCTCCGGCCTGAGTGCCGACGGGGCCTGGGCAGACCGCCGAAGCGGCCGACGGGCGGCCCGGCGGCGCTCGGGGAGGCCCGCTGACACGGCGCGCGGACGCCGGGCCGGGGAACCCCCGGCCCGGCGTCCGTCCGGATCAGCTCGACGAGACGTTGAACCCGTTGGTCGTGAAGTTCAGCCCGCCGGCGGAGGACGTGATCTCGTAGCCGAACTGGACGTCACCGATGGTCTCGTTGCCCCACCAGCCCTTGGTGTCCTTGATCCATTTCAGGATCGGCAGGATGTCGACGGTGCCGGCGGTCGAGTCAGAGGTCCGCAGGAACGAGAAGACCTGGTTGGCGCCGTTGTCACCCTTGTAGACGGCCCAGGTGTGCCCGCCGAGGGTGACCGTTCCCTGGGAGGTGCCGAGCGGGCCGACGGCGCCGTTGTGGTTCACCCACAGCATCACCTCGTAGTCGTAGTCCGTGTCCCAGATGTCGTACGACGTGTTGTACGCACCGGATGACGGGACCGTCACGTTGTAGCCGCTGGTCAGGGACGAGAGCGACGTGATCGGCTTGTTGACGATCTTCTTGGCGTTCGGGTACGACTTGATGCCGCCGGTGTTCGGGTGGTTCGCCGTCACGCCCCAGTTGCTCGACGAGTTGGCCCAGATGGACTGGGTGCCCGCTCCGGAGCCCCAGATGTTGTTGTAGAGGATGTAGCTGTCGGACGTGGTGTAGTTGCCCCACTGCTCCGACGAGGTCCAGATCGCGGCGTGGGCGGGAGCCGCCGCGAAGCCGATCAGCGCGGCCACGGCTGCCGTCGGGGCCAGCAGGAGCCTGGTCAGGGTGGAATGTGCCACGGGGTGTTCCTTCCATGTGGGGATGGAGGAGTGCTACCGCGGTCCCAGGGTGAGGACGCGGTCCACGCCGGCCGTCAGCTCCAGCGGAGCCGGGGGTTTCCGGCGGAGGTCTCGGTGAGTGCGTGCCTGTCACCCGTACGCAGATCGACCTGGGCGTCACGGGTGGGGCGCAGCACGGCGGTGGCACCGTCCTGCGACCACCGCAGGTCGAGGTGTGAGCCGAACCGTGTCCGTACGCCGAGGAGTTCGCCGGCCGAGTACGCCGCCGGGACTGCCGGCAGCAGCACCAGGCGGCCGGGCGCCGACTGGACGAGCGACTCGATCACGGCGGCGGGCAGGCTGTGGGCCGCGTCCGCGTTGTAGACGTTCCGGGACGGGTAGTGCGCGCTCATCAACGAGTCGTGGAAGAAGTCTCCGCCCAGCACCGCCTCCAGTGCCGCCGACACCCTGGCGGGATCCCGCAGCCGGGCGGCGATCAGGGCGTGGTGCAGATGTCCGTGGGCGGAGTCGTTCTCCGAGCCGCGCAGTTCCAGGGCGCGGTGTGCGGCCGCGGCCAGCTCCGGGGTGTCGTACGGGTTGATCGCGTCCAGCGGCCACACCGGATAGAGGTGGCTCAGATGGCGGTGGTCGTACGTCTCCCGCAGGCCCGGCCAAGCCCACTCGGCGAGCGCCCCGTCCTCGTTCACGAGGTACGCCGGGAGCCGGGCCGCGAGTGACCGCCACCGTCCGGCGGACGGGTGCCCGGGGGCGTGTCCGGCGGCCGTCGTCAGGGCGTGGTGGGCCGCGGCGATGTCCATCGTCGCGTTCACCGTTCCCCAGCTCGCGTTGGCCGGCCGGTTCTCGGGGGAGTACGAGGGCACGACCGCGAGGTTCCCGTCCAAGTCCTCACGGCTGAGGAAGTCCTCGTAGAACAGCGCCGCTTCGACGAGCGCGCCGGTCAGAGCGGCGTCCGGGGTGCCCGTCGTGACCTCGGCGTGTTCCAGCAGCGGCTGCAGCAGCCAGTCGGCTCCCGCCGTCCACAGATGCAGCGGATAGGCGCGCTGGAAGTGTCGTGTGCGGCCCGACGCGCCGTCCGTGTGGGACGGTGCGACGATGCCCCGCGCTCCGAAGAGCGCCCGGGCGTTGTCCTGCCAGTCGGACAACTGCCCGTGCACGAGGGACGCGTGGGCCTCGGTGACCTCCGGGAGTGCGGCTGCCGCGGCGGAGGCGACCTGGAGGTTGAGGTTGGCGTTCGTGGTGAAGGCCCCGGACCAGGCCGTGTCCCAGTCGCCGGTCCACAGACCGGTCAGCCGGGGTGGCAGCGCCCCCGAGGAGGACAGCAGGTGGTAGCGGCCCGCCGCGAAGAGCCGCTCCAGGAGCGCGGGGGACTTCGGTCTGCGCAGCAGCTCGCTGCCGGGCAGCTCCCGCTCCGGCACCGCGTCCCGCAGCGTGAAGGAGGCACGCCCGTACGCGGCCCGGTGCGGCGGCCGGTGGCGCTCCAGCAGCGTGGCGTAGTCCTCGCAGGGCAGAGCCGCCCACAGCTTCCCGGGGTCGGGGCGGTCGGCCCCCCTGACGACCCGGGTCGTCAGGGTGAGGCTCCGCGCTCCCTCGATCCGGATGCCCTCGCCGGCCACGAAGACACGGCCGCCGTCCACCCGCACCGCGGTGACGCCCGTGTACCCGAGCCCGCTGTCCGGATAGCCCACCCTCAGAGCCAGGCGCGCACCGTCCGGGGTCAGGACCGCGGAGCGGCCGACCGCGAGGCGCGCGGGGGCGCCGGGCAGCGAGTGGTCCAGGACGACGTCCGCGGTCGGTCCGGGGTCCGTGATGTGCTGCACGATCACGTCGTCGGCCCGTGACACGAAGACGCTGCTCCGCCAGGCCTCGTACGACGCGGTCACCTCGCCCGACGTGAAGTCGACCTCGCGCCGGTATCCGGCGACCGCCTCCTGCAGCCCCCGTCCGCGGCGCACGCACGTCCGGAACGCCGGGTGGAAGGGCTGCACCCACACCAGCGGGCGGCCGGCGCCGAAGTCCTCCGCGGCCGTCGTGTCCCCGGACAGGAGCGCGTCCTGGAGGCGGTGGAGCCGGTCGGCGAGCTCCGGCGGACGCAGGTCCTCGCTGCCGTTGGGCCGCACCAGAAAGTGGTGGTTGACGATCACCCGGTCGTCGGCCGGGTTTCCGTACACCATCGCCCCGTGACGGCCGTTCCCGCTGAGGAACGCGTCCTCCCAGCGGGAGGCCGGACGGGGTTCCCACGTGCCGTCGATCATGCCGGGACGTCTTTGAGCACGGCGACGCCGTAGCGGTCCAGCTCCACACCGCCGTCGGCCTCGGCCCCTGTGAGCAGGTCGAGGTGGCGACCCGGCAGCTCCACCACGGCCGGTGCCCGGCCGTGGTTCAGCAGGAAGAGCAGCTCGCCGCGCCGCACCGCCTCGACGCCGGAGGGCAGCCCTTCCAGCACGGGGCGTACGCCGGCCTCGGCCGCCGCCCGGCCGAGCAGGTCCCGCAGCGCCTCGGGCTCGGGCAGCGTCGAGACGTACCACGCGCCGCCCTTGCGGAGCACCGCGGGAAGACCGTCCAGCTCACCCTCCCGGTAGGCGGCCACCGTCTCCGCGCTGCCGTCGGGTTCCAGCTCCTCCGACCACAGCGTGCCCCGGAAACCGTCGCACGCGACCGTCGCTCCCGCGTCCAGCGGCCACCACTCGTGCACCGTACGGATACCGAACAGCTCACGCAGTCTGCCGTCCATGCCACCCGGCCTGATCCGGTCGTCGACGTCCGCGACTCCGGTGAAGAACCCGCACACGAGGGTGCCGCCACCTCGCACATACGCGACGAGGTTGTCGATCGCCGCGTCACCGAGGAGGTGGAGCTGAGGCACGAGCACCAACCGGTACCCGCTCAGATCCGCCTCGGGGCGGGCGAACTCCATGCCGACACCGCTGTCCCACAGCCCCCGGTGCCAGGCCTGGAGCAGCTCCGGGTACGACACGAGACAGGACGGCCGGCCCTCCTGGGTGCTCGACCACCAGGCGTCCCAGTCGTGCAGCACGGCGACCTCGGCCGGGACCACGGTGCCGGTCACCTCGGCCCCGATCAGCGCGAGTTCGGCGCCGATGCGCTTGACCTCCCCGAAGGTGCGGCCGCTCTCCCCGGCGTGGCTCAGCATCCCGGAGTGGAACTTCTCCGCCCCCTGCCGGGACTGCCGCCACTGGAAGTAGCAGAGTGCGTCCGCACCTCTCGCCACCGACTGGAGCGACCAGAGCCGGTTGAGGCCGGCGGGTTTGGGACGGTTGACGCCACGCCAGTTCACCGACCCGGCCGCCTGTTCCATCACCATCCAAGGCCCACGGGCCTGCGATCGGGTCATGTCGGCCAGCATCGCGTTGTACTGTCCGGCGCGCGGGTCCGTCGGGTCCGGGTAGATGTCGACGGAGACGACGTCCTCCTGCTCGGCCCAGGCCCAGGCGTCCTGGCCCGACCACAGCGGCATGAAGTTGGTCGTCACCGGGATGTGCGGGGTGTGCCGGGCGACGATGTCCCGTTCGGCGGTGTAGCACTCCATCAGGGCGTCGGAGGTGAAGCGTTTGAAGTCCAGTTCCTGGGCCGGATTCCGCGTGTACTGCGCCTTGCGCGGCGGCAGGATCTCCGCCCAGGTGTCGTAGCGCTGGCTCCAGAACGCCGTGCCCCAGGCCTCGTTCAGCGCCTCCGGGGTGGTGTACCGGGAGGCCAGCCAGCGTCGGAAGTGCGCGCCGGTCTCGTCGCACCAGCAGTGCGTGCAGTACTCGTTGTTGATGTGCCACATGGTCAGCGCGGGATGGCCGGCGTACCGTGCCGCGAGGTCCTCCGTGAGGGCTGCCGCATAGCGCCGGTACACCGGTGAGCTGGGGCAGAAGTGCTGCCGGGAGCCGTAGTTGACGACGGAGCCGTCCTCGGTGCGGGGCAGTGTCTCCGGGTGCAGGGCCCCCATCCACGGTGGCGGCGAGGATGTCGGGGTGGCGAGGACGACGCCGATGCCGCCTGCGTGCAGGAGGTCCATCAGCCGGTCCAGCCAGCCGAACTCCCTGACGCCGGGGCGGGGTTCGATTTTCGCCCAGGAGAAGACGCCGACGGTCGCGGAGTTGACCCCGGCCTCCTTCATCAGCCGGACGTCGTCGGCCCACACCTCTTCGGGCCACTGCTCGGGGTTGTAGTCGCCTCCGAAGAGGACGCGGCCACGGGTGGCGTCGTGCAGGGACGGCATGGATGTCTCCTTCCTCTACGGGGAGTCTTCACCGGGGGTCTGCGTACTGGATGCCGCGGCCGTTGGTGCCCAGATAGACACGGCCGTGGACGCGGGGGTCGCCGGTGACGACCTCGCCGGTCCACCCCCACTGGTGCGCGTCGTCGTTGATACGGACCCAGGTCGCGCCCGCGTCGTCCGAGCGGAGCACGGCCACACCCTCGTATGTCGCGGTGACCCGCCCGGTCTGGAAGATCGCCGGGTACCCCGCCCGTCCCTTTCTCGGGGCGGCCTTGCCGAAGCCGAGGGCGTACGAGGCCTGGCAGCCGGCCACCGGCGTGAACGTGTGGCCGCCGTCGTTCGAGCGCAGGAGGCCGTTGTCCTTGGCGGAGAGCCACAGATCGCCCGAGCGTCCGGGAGCCGCGGCGATACGGAACTGGACGTCCCCCGAAGGGAGCCCGGTCGCGCCCTCGGTGAAGGTCGCCCCCTTGTCCGTGGAGAGGAAGACCGCCCCCGTGTCCGTGTCGTACACGTAGAAGCGCCTCGGATCGAGCGGGTCGGCGACCGGTGTGCCGCCCTTGGGGAACGTGGGCACCTCCGCCCACGTCGCCCCGCTGTCCGTGGAGCGGTGTGCGGCGTACTTGGTGCCGTCCCAGTGGATGAACGTCCACAACAGCGTCGCCCCGTCGGCGGAGACCGCCACCGGGCCGGGAGCCGAAGGTGCGATCGCCGGCTGGGACGCGAACGGCTGCCAGCTCGCACCGCCGTCGCGGGAATACGCACCGGCCGATGCGGATCCCGACGGCCAGCCCGTCCGCACGACGTACGACGGCTTCAGCGTGGCCAGGGCCAGGCCCGTCGCCGTGCCGAAGACCGGGTTCGACGCCATGCCGCGCGAAGGGGATACGGTCAGTCGGTCATGACGCATGACCCCGATGTCGCCCAGGCCGCTGAGCAGCAGGGCTCCCGAGGGCGGTGCGATCAGCTGGCGTACCGACGACTCCTCCAGTCCGCGGATCTCGGGGGCCCAGTGGACCAGGTCGCGGGTCCCGTAGATCGTGGCGCCGGTGCCGTGGACGATGTGCCGCGAGTCGTACGGGTCGACCGCCAGGGCCTGGATCCACCAGCCGAACTTGGGTTCCCCGCCCCACTTCAGATACGGCGTCTCCGAGACGTCCAGCACCGCCGTGTCCTTGAGGGAGGTCCAGCTCACCCCGCCGTCCGTGGAACGGAACAGGGTGTCCACAAGGCCCCAGCGGTTGTTCGTGGAGACCACCACGGTGCCGGGGCGGGAGGCGTCCACAGCCACTCCGCCGTACCCGAACGCGTCGCCGTCGCCCGGGGCCACCGGAGTCACGTCTCTCCAGGCTCCGGTCACCGTGTCGAGGCGGTGCACCGAGCCGTCGGCCTGGTTGTTCGGGCCCGGCCCGTCCGCGTAACTCACGTACAGCGCACGGCTGCCCGCGTCGTACGCCGCGCGGACCGGCACCTTCGTCGCGGCTCCGGCGGACGGCTGCCCGGGTACGGCCTCCCAGCCGCCGGAGGTGTCTTTGCGGTAGAGCGCCGTGCCGCCGCCGTCCGCCCAGCCCGCGTACACCGCCCGGCCGGCCGCCACCAGCAGGGTGACGCCCTGGCCGCCCGCCGACGGCGTGGCCGGGAAGGAGGTGTCGGCGGCCCAGGTGGCACCCCGGTCCGTGGAGCGCAGCAGCCCGTCGTGGCGCGTTCCGAGCCAGAGCGTGTCACTGTCACGCGGATCCACGATGAGCCGCTCGCCACAGCCCCGGCCGTCCTCGTTGGCCCCGAGGCGCACGGTGAGATCGGCGCGTGACCACGTCGCCCCGCGGTCCTCGGACCTGAGCACCGCGCCAGGGGAGGCGTACGCCTGTGTGTAGGTCCCGAGGGCCAGGTACAGCCGGTCGGGGTGCGCCGGGTCGACGGCCATCGCCTCGACGCCCATCAGGTTCCAGTCGTCCCAGCCGATGTGGTCGGTGAGTGCCGTCCACCGGGACCCGCGGTCGTCCCAGCGGTAGGCGCCGCCGATGTCCGTGCGGGCGTAGGCGAGACCTCGCACGGCCGGATGGAACAGGACGCCCGTCACGAAGCCCGTCCCGCCGATCGCCGCGGTGCGCCAGCGGTGCGGCTGGGTCTTCCCGGGGCGCCGGGCGGCCGAGGCCGTGCCCGCGGCCGGCAGCACGGAGGCAGAGGCCGCGACCACCGCCGCACCGGCCAGGACGGTGCGGCGCCGGGGACGCGGGGCGGGTTCTGGCTGCGGGACGGACGAAGCACGCATGGCGAAAGACCCTCCGGTGGGGAATGACGGGTGAGTGCGGTGCGGGAGGCGTTGATCAGCCCTTGACGGCGCCGGTGAGCATGCCTTCCTTGAAGTGCTTCTGCACGAACGGTGAGAGGACCGCGACCGGGATCAGCGCCAGCACCATGACCGCCATCTGGATGGCGAGCAGTGACAGGTGGCCGGTGTTGATGACCTGCGTCAGACCGGTGGGCCGTTCCTGTTTCAGGACCAGTTGGTTCATCACGTTCTGGAGCGGCATCATCTCCGGGTCGCTGATGTAGATGGACGCGTTGAACCAGGCGCTCCAGTAGCCGACCGCGTAGAAGAGCGTGATCACCGCGATGACCGCGCGGGACAGGGGCATGATGATCTGCCACAGGATGCGGAAGTCACCCGCTCCGTCGATGCGGGCGCTCTCGACGAGCTCCTGGGCCGTACTCATGAAGAAGGCACGCAGGACCAGGATGTTGAAGACGTTCAGCGCGCTCGGGAGGATCAGGGCCAGGTAGGAGTCGGTGAGGCCGAGCCCCTGGACCACCAGGTAGGTGGGGATCAGGCCCGCCCCGAAGAACATCGTGGCGAGCATGAACAGCAGCAGCGGACGGTGAAGCACCGATCCCGGCCGGGACAGGCCGTAGGCGCACATGACCGACACGGCCATGCTGAAGAGCGTCCCGACCACGGTCACGCAGATGCTGACCACCGCGGCCCGGGTGACCTGGCCGCCGCCCAGGAGCTCCTGGTAGGCGACGAACGTGATGCCGCGAGGGATCACCACCAGCCCGCCCGCGTCGGTGATGGTCCGCACCGAGGACAGACTGGTGACGACCACGACCCAGAGCGGGAAGAGCACGGCCAGACAGGCCAGGACGAGGACCACGCCCTTGGAGGCGAGCCCCGCCTTCGTCGGCTCCTCCTCCCACACCGGCCGCAGCCGGCCCCGCGTACCGGGCTTGGTCCCGGCCACGCCGGTCATTCGGTAGAGCAGGCCGCTCACTTCTTGTACACCCCCTGCTCGCCCATGAGATGGGCGACCTTGTTGGCACCGAGGACCAGCAGCAGACCGAAGACTCCCTTGACGATCCCGACGGCCGCCGCATAGCTGAAGCCGCCGTACTGGATGCCCACGTTCCACACGTAGGTATCGAGGACCTCGGAGGCGCCCGGGCCGACGGCCGTGCGCTGGAGCAGGATCTGCTCGAAGCCCACGGTGAGCGCGTTGCCCACCTGGAGGACCAGCAGAAGGGCCACGACCGGGCGCAGGGCGGGCAGTGTGACGTGCCACATCCGGCGCCAGCGGTTCGCACCGTCCATCGCGCTCGCCTCGTAGAGTTCCGGGCTGACCGAGGCCAGAGCGGCGAGGAAGACGATGACGCCCCAGCCGGCGTCCTTCCAGATCATCTCGAAGGTGATCAGGAACTTGAACAGGCCGGGGTTCGTCATGAGGTCGAAGCCCTCATGACCCCTCTCCCGCAGCGTCTGCGCGATGAGTCCCGCGCCGCCGAACATCTGCTGGAAGACCGTGATGACCAGGACCCAGGAGAAGAAGTGCGGCAGGTAGAGGATCGCCTGCGCCACAGCCCGGACCCGGGGCCGCACGAAGCTGTTGATGAACAGCGCGAGCAGGATGGGCACCGGGAAGAACAGCGTCAGCTGCAACAGGAAGATCGTCAGCGTGTTGCCCAGCGCCGACCAGAACAGCCGGTCGTTCACCATCTGCTGGAACCACTCGAAGCCGACCCAGGGGCTCTGCAGGATCGCCTGGAAGGCGTCGTCCGCGATGTACGGGTCGTAGTCCTGGAAGGCGACGACGTTGCCCGCCAGGGGGATGTAGGCGAAGACCATCAGCAGCAGCATCGCCGGCAGGGTCATCAGCAGCAGCGTCCGGTCGCGCCGCAGCCGGTGCCGCAGGGGCACCTTCGCGGTCACCCGTACGTCTTCGGGGCCGCCCCGTCCTTCTCGGCAGGCGGCGACGCGGGGAATTCCCGCGCGCGCCGGTCATCTGTGCTCAGTGACATGTCAGGAGGCCGACTCACCGGTCTCGTCGAGCAGCTTCTTGTACCAGTCGCGCAGCTTGTCGCCGCCCCTGGTCTTCCAGTCCGAGACCTGCTGCTGCATGTCGCCGACCTTCTTGCGGCCGCGCACGATGTCCTTCTCCATGGCCTCGAACTGCGCGTTGAGCTCGGTGTACCGGGTGGGCTCCTGGATCTGCATCCCGTGGAACAGCGGCTTCTTCAGGTGTGCGCCCTGGCGCTGCTGCCACTCGACGACGCCCTTGGCGACGTCCGGATAGTCCGGGTAGGCGCGGTACGGCTTGGAGGTGGCGATGTACTCGTAGGTGGCGAAGACCTCGTTGTTGCCCTGCTCGTTCTTGACGAGGACACCGTCCTCGAGGCTGTGATGGGTGCCTTCCAGGCCGTACGCCCGCAGGCGCTGTTCCTTGCTCCCGTACGGCGCGGCGGTGAAGTTCGCCAGGGCGAGGAGGTCCTCGACGACCTTCTTGCCGGCCTTCTTGCTGACGAAGCACCAGATGTTGGAGGGGGAGGCCTCGTAGATGACGGGGTCACCGCCGTCGTGGGCGAAGAAGTCCATCGCCCCCATCCGGAAGTCCGGCTTGTCCAGCCGCTGCACGGCGGTCGCGGCGTACCAGTCGGAGATGTCCGCGTTGTACATCATGACGTTGCCCGAGGAGAATGTGGTGCGCATGTCACCCGTCTCCGCCTTGGCGTCCGGGTGCACGAAGCCGGCCGAGTACAGCGAGCGTGACCACTCCAGCGCCTCCAGGTACTCCTGGGTCTCGTAGCGGTTCACCAGCTTGCCGTCGACCAGTTGCCAGTAGTAGGGCTTCTCCGGCAGCACCCCGAAGAAGACGAACGCCGACCACGTCATGTCGCTGCACGCCCACACCTTGCTCCTGGGCGCGTTGATCTCCTTGCAGAGGTCGTAGAACTCCTGCGTGGTGGTCGGGACCTCGTATCCCTTCTCCTCGAAGATGTCGGCGCGGTAGAAGGGGGTGATGTTGGGCGTGGCCTCGGCGGGCATGGGTATCCCGCGCAACCGGCCGGCGAAGATGCCGCGCTGCCAGGCGCCGGTGGGAATGGCCGCCAGGTTGGGGTACGCCTTGACCTTGTCGCCCGACAGGTAGGGGCCCAGGTCCGCGAACTTGTTGGCGATGGCGCTCGGGATCTTGCCTCCGAGCTCCCAGCCCGGGACGACGACGGCATCCGGGATGGAGCTGGAGGCGAGCACCGCGCCGAGCTTCTGCCCGTAGACGTTGCCGTCCTGGTTCTGCCACGTGACCTTGACGCCGGCCGCCGTGTCCATGGCTGTCCAGTAGGCGTTGCCCTCGCCGGGCGAGGTGCCCCAGAGCGGCGCCATGATGCTGATCTCGCTGCCCTTGCCCAGCTTCTGGGGCACCGACACCGCCAGCTCGGCGGCGGGGAGCGCCGTGGTGAAACCGTCGGCTGAGCCGTTCTTGCTGGGGATGTCAGGGGTGACGGTCGTCGAGGGCACATACGCGGGAAGGATGTCCTTCAGCTTCTGACCGGTGGTGGTGCCCTCGTTCTTCGAGCCACCGGAACCGCCGCCGCAGGCGGCGAGAAACGGCATGCCGCCGCCCACGGCTGCCGCGACAACCACGGAGGAGGCGAGGAATCGTCTCCGGCTGGGAGCGGAGGGGGAGTTCGGCGTCATTGCGTCAACCCTTCGTGGTGCGACAGGGCGGCTCGCGGCGGCGACTGCCGCTCGGCCCTGTCACTGAGGTAGGGGCGTTACCGGCCGAGCCGGCCGGAACGGGACCGGCTGAGCTGAAGCGGTCGACGGGCTGCTAGTCGAAGCGCTTCGATGTTGCAGCGAGGTTAAGTGAAGGGTGTCGGCCGCACAAGAGTTCGTTTCGATATTCGTCCGACCCGTATCCGAACCGCTTCCCGGCTTGATGGCGCGCCGATCTGCGCGGAAGCGCCTCTTGGGGGCGGTCGTGCCCTTGACACTCGCGGGGTCGTCCGATGAGCATCGAAGCGCTTCGAACGATCTTCTCCTTGCCTGGCGCTGGAAGATGACTTGGCGCGGGCAGACCGGAATACCTCCCACCTCTTCAAGGGGACCCGCACGTGACGGACCATCCACTTCCCTTCCGCGACCCGCGGCTGTCCTTCTCCCGGCGCACCGAGGATCTGCTCGGACGGCTCACGTCCGACGAGCGGATCGCGATGCTGCACCAGTTCGCCCCGGCGGTGGAGCGTCTGGGGGTCGGCCCGTTCCGTACCGGACAGGAGGCTCTCCACGGGGTCGCCTGGATGGGGCCCGCCACCGTCTTCCCGCAGGCCGTCGGCCTCGGCGCCACCTGGAACGACGACCTGGTCCGCCGGATCGGGGAGGCCGTCGGCAACGAGGTGCGGGCCAAGCGTGCCCAGGACGACCGCGTCGGGCTCAACGTCTGGGCGCCGACCGTGAATCTGCTCCGCCACCCGCTGTGGGCCGCGGCGAGGAGGGGTACTCCGAGGACCCGGCTCTCACCTCCGCCATCGCCGTCGCCTACACCCGGGGACTGCGCGGGGACCATCCCCGCTACTGGCGCACCGCACCCGTGCTCAAGCACTGGCTCGCACACAACAACGAGACCGACCGCGACACCGGGTCCTCCTCGGTCCGCCCGCGCGTCCTGCACGAGTACGACCTGCGGGCCTTCCGTGACGCGGTGCGGGCGGGTGCGGTGGCCGGCGTCATGCCCGCCTACAACCTGGTCAACGGCCGCCCGAACCACGTCTCCCCGCTGCTGGGGCAGTACCTGCGCCGTTGGACCGACCAGCCGCTGGTCGTCTGCTCGGACGCGGGCGCCCCGTCGAACCTGGTCGACTCCGAGCACTACTTCGACACCCACGAGGAGGCCACCGCGGCCTCCTTGAAGGCGGGTGTCGACAGCTTCACCGACCACGGCACGGATTCCACCGTCATGGCGGGACGCATCCGCGACGCGCTCGCGAAGGGGCTCATCGACGAGAGCGACATCGACACGGCGGTCCGCCGTCTGCTCGCCATGCGCTTCGCGCTCGGGGAATTCGACCCAGAGCTCGACCCGTACGCGCAGGTCGACGACCTGGACACCGAGGAGCACCGGGCTCTCGCCCTGGAAGCCGCCGAGCAGGCAGTCGTCCTGCTCAAGAACGACGGCCTGCTGCCCTTGGAGCCGAAGCAGGGCCGGACCGTCGCGGTCGTCGGACTGCTCGCGGACGCCTGCAAGCTCGACTGGTACAGCGGCACGCTCATGCACCGCTCGACGCCGCTCGACGGAATCCGCGCACGGTACGGCGCCGAGAACGTCCTCTTCGCGGAGGGCGTGGACCGGGTCAGACTGAAGAGTCCCGACGGCTGGGTCCACGTACCCGCCGCCGACGGGGCGACGGAAGGCGGGGCGCGCGGCGCGGAAGGCGCCCTGGACCCGGCCCTCCTCGCGGGCCGCACCGACCTGCCTCCGCTGACCTGCGGTGACGAGGCAACCGACCTGGCCCTCGTGGACTGGGGCGACGGCGTCCTGACCCTGCGTACGGACGAGGGGCTGTACCTCTCCGTCGCCGACGACGGGTACGTCAGGGCGTCCGCGGACGAGCCGGGCGGCTGGGTGGTCCAGGAGACGTTCCGCCTGGAAGCGGTGGAGGGAGCCGACGGCGGGTACCGCCTGCTGCACCTCGGGACCGGTGGGTACGTCTCAGTCGCCGCCGACGGCGCGAAGGTTGCCGACGCGGGCGGGAAGATCTCCCGGAAGGACGCCACGGTCTTCGAACGGGAGACCGTCGAGCACGGCGCCGACGCGGTGGCCCGCGTCGCCGCGGCCGCCGACACCGTGGTCGTCGTGGCGGGCAACGACCCCCACATCAACGGCCGCGAGACCGAGGACCGTACGACCCTCGCCCTCCCCGCCCAGCAGGACCGGCTGTGGCGCGCCGCGCACGCCGCCAACCCTCGTACGGTCCTCGTCCTGGCCTCCGCCTACCCCTACGCGGTCGGCGACGCGGCGGACGGGCTGCCGGCCCTGCTCTGGACAGCGCACGGGGGGCAGGCCGCGGGTACCGCGCTCGCCCGCGTCCTCGCGGGCGACGTGTCCCCGGCGGGCCGGCTCCCGCAGACCTGGTACGCGAGCGACGACGATCTGCCCGGCCTGCTCGACTACGACATCATCGGCTCCCGGCAGACGTACCTCTACTTCGACGGCACGCCCCTCTTCCCGTTCGGCCACGGCCTCGGTTACGCCGACTTCACGTACTCGGCCCTGCGCACGGAGGTGGACGGCGAGCGGCTGCGCGTGTCACTGAACGTCACCAACGACGGCGGGCTCGCCGCCGACGAGGTGGTGCAGCTCTACGTCCGGGCGGCCGGACCCGCCAAGACGGCCGAACCCGCCCGCGAGGGGCCGGGGCGCCGGCTCCCCGGCCTTGGCGATCTCCAGGACCTGCCGCGGCGCAAGCTGGTCGCCCACCGTCGGGTGCGCCTTGCGCCCGGCGCGGCGGAGCACATCGCATTCGAGCTGCCCGTAGAGGAGTTGGGGCACTGGAGCGTGGCACACGGCCGGTGGACCGTCGAGCCGGGCGCCTACGAGATCCTCGCGGGAGCGTCGAGCGCCGACATCCGGCTCATCGCGACAGCGGTCGTCGACGGAGAGGCGCAGGGCCCCCGGCCGGTGGCGACGCACGGTCTGGAGGCCGTCGACTACGACCGGCAGAAAAACACGGAGATCCTCGACCGTACGAAGACGGAGGGCGACGTCGTGGCGCCCGCGTCCGCCGACGAGGAGGGGAGCCTCGTCTACCGGGCGTGCGACTTCGGCGAGGGGGTGTCCGGGCTGAGGTTCCTGGCCTCGGGGAGGGGACCATCACGGTGAGCGTGAGCGGCCGCAGCCTGGCGCTCCAGCTTCCGGACACCGGCGGACCGTACGCGTACCGCACCGTCGAGGCCGAGCTGGACCTCCGGGGGGTGCACGAGATGGGCATCGCCCTCAGGGGCGACGTACGCCTCGCCCGCGTGGACGTCGTTCCCGCCACGAAGGAGACCGCATGAAGTTCACCGACGGCTTCTGGCTCATGCGCGAGGGCGTCCGAGCCTCGTACGCGACCGAGATCCGTGATCTGTGCGTCGAGGCCGACCGGTTCACCGCGTACGCCGCGGTGAAGCGTGTGGCGGCGCGCGGCGACACGCTCAACACCCCGCTGATCACCGTCGAGTGCTTCTCCCCGGCCGAGGGTGTCATCGGCGTCCGTACCACCCATCACGCGGGCAAGGCCCGGCGGGGGCCGGACTTCACGATCCTGCCGGACGACACCACGGCGCCCGCGGCCCGCATCCGCCGGGACGGTGCGGCAACGGAACTCACCAGCGGGCCACTGACCTTGCGGATGGACGGGGACGGCCCCTGGGGCGTCTCCTTCCTCGATGCCGACGGCCGGCGCCTCACCGGGGTGGACCCGAAGGGCACGGCGTTCGCGACCGCGCCCGACGGCACGCACCACATGATCGCCCAACTGGCACTGGGCGTCGGGGAGTACGTCTACGGACTAGGTGAGCGCTTCACCCCGTTCGTCAAGAACGGGCAGACCGTCGACATCTGGCAGGCCGACGGAGGCACCAGCAGCGAACTGGCCTACAAGAACATCCCGTTCTATCTGTCCTCACGCGGCTACGGCGTCTTCGTCAACCACCCCGGCAAGGTCTCCTTCGAGGTCGGCTCGGAATCGGTCGGGCAGGTGCAGTTCAGCGTCGAGGACCAGTCGCTGGAGTACTACATCGTCGCCGGCCCGACGCCGAAGGACGTCCTGTCCCGTTACACGGCCCTGACCGGCAGACCCGCGCTGCCGCCGGCCTGGTCCTTCGGCCTGTGGCTGACGACGTCCTTCTGCACGTCCTACGACGAGGAGACCGTCACCTCCTTCGTCGACGGGATGGCAGAGCGCGGGATCCCGCTCAGCGTCTTCCACTTCGACTGTTTCTGGATGCGCGAGTACCAGTGGTCGGACTTCCTGTGGGACCCGGAGGTCTTCCCCGACCCCGAGGCGATGCTGGCCCGCCTCAAGGAGCGGGGCCTGCGCATCAGCATGTGGATCAACCCTTACATCGCCCAGAAGTCGGCCCTGTTCGCGGAGGGCGCCGAACACGGCTACCTGGTGCGGCGCGCCAACGGTGACGTCTGGCAGTGGGATCTGTGGCAGCCGGGGATGGCGCTCGTCGACTTCACCAACCCGGCCGCCCGCGCCTGGTACAACGACAAGCTGCGTCTTCTGCTCGACCAGGGTGTCGACTGCTTCAAGACGGACTTCGGCGAGCGCATCCCCACGGACGTCGTCTGGCACGACGGCTCCGACCCGGAGCGGATGCACAACTACTACGCCCAGATCTACAACCGCACCGTCTTCGAACTTCTGGAGAAGGAGCGCGGAGCGGGGGAGGCGGTGCTCTTCGCCCGGTCGGCGACGGCGGGCGGCCAGCAGTTCCCGGTGCACTGGGGCGGTGACTGCTTCGCCTCCTTCACCGCCATGGCCGAGTCCCTGCGCGGCGGGCTGTCGCTGAGCCTGTCCGGCTTCGGTTTCTGGAGCCACGACATCGGCGGCTTCGAGGGCACCCCCGACCCGGCGGTCTTCAAACGCTGGCTGGCCTTCGGCCTGCTGTCCTCGCACAGCCGGCTCCACGGCAACGTCTCCTACCGGGTGCCGTGGGAGTTCGGCGAGCAAGCCGTCGACGTGGCGCGGAAGTTCACCCTGCTCAAGCACCGCCTCATGCCCTACCTCTACGGAGTTGCCGCCGAGGCGCACCGTACGGGCATCCCGATGATGCGGCCCATGCTGGTGGAGTTCCCCGGCGACCCCGCCTGCCGCACCCTGGACAGGCAGTACATGCTCGGCCCGGACCTGCTGGTCGCGCCGGTCTTCACCGCGGACGGCGAGGTCGAGTACTACGTCCCCGAGGGCACCTGGACCTCACTGCTGACCGGCGAACGCGTCACCGGCCCCGCCTGGCGGCACGAGACGCACGGCTTCGACAGCCTGCCGCTGCTGGTCAGGGACGGAACCGTACTCCCGTGGGGCGCCGACGACCAGCGTCCGGACGGGGACTGGCTGGACGGCCTCACCCTGCGGATCTTCGGCACCGGTACGGACGCGCGCACGGTCACCGTGCCGGACCTGACCGGCGCCCCGGCGGTGGAGTTCCACGTCGTGCGGGACGGGGCCGGGGCCCGCGTCACGGCGGAGGGGACCGACCGGCTCTTCCGGGTGACCGTCGACGGATCCGGCGCGGAGGGGGAGGGGTCCGGGACGGTCGTCGTCGCCTGAGCTCCACCCACCACCACGCAGCCCGCTGGGCCCCGCCAGGGGTGCCCGGCGGCGCTGCCGTTCCATGGGACAGGGCCTGGGCCGAGGCTGCCGCCCCGGTGCTGGGATAGGCCCCTCCCTGCCCTTGGGTTGCCTTCCTGCCTGGTGTGTGTACCGGACCGGACGGTGCCGTGGCTGCGACCACCGTCCGGTCCGGAGTCTCAGTGCCCCGTCGCGCTTGCGAGGGGGGCGTGCTCGTGAGCGCAGCTCTCGTCGAACCTGTAGGTGTCCCACGCGGGGAAGGGGTCCTCGGCGGGCAGCTCTTCGCCCTCCCGCATGAGACAGACGGTCAGGGCCGCCCGCAGCGAGTCCGTGTCCAGGTGCGTGCCGATGAACACGATTTCCTGGGCGTAGCGGTTGTCGGCGGCACGGGCGGCGGACGGCTCGAAGCGCGCCACCGAGCCGGCCTGTGACCACAGTCCCGTCACCCGGGGCCGGCTGGCGAGGGTGAAGAAGCCCTTGGACCGCAGGACCTGTCCATGGGTGCCGCTGTCGAGCGTCTCGGTCACGAAGGTCCACAGCCGCTCCGGGTGGAACGGCTCGGTGGAGCGGAAGACAGTGGAGGAGATGCCGTACTCCTCCGTCTCGGGGACGTGGTCGCCGTTGAGTTCCATCACCCAGCCGGGCGCCTGTTGTGCCCGCTCCAGGTCGAACCGGGCCGTGCCCAGGACCTCGCCGATGGGTACGCGACCTCGCACCGCGGGCACGAGGTGAGCGGCTGGGTTCAGGCGGGCGAGAGCGGCCCGGAGCCGGTCGGCGGCCGCGTCATCGACGAGGTCGAGTTTGTTGATGACGATGGCGTCGGCGAACTCGATCTGGTCCATCAGCAGGTCGCTGACCGTGCGTTCGTCATCCTCGTATTGGTCCAGGCCGCGTTCGGCCAGTTCGTCACCACCGGCCAGCTCGGGCAGGAAGTTGGCGGCGTCCACAACCGTGACCATCGTGTCGAGGCGGGCCAGGTCGCCGAGGGTGGCCCCGTCGTCGCGGGCGAAGGCGAAGGTGGCGGCTACCGGCATGGGCTCCGAGATCCCGGACGACTCGATCAGCAGGTAGTCGAAGCGCCCTTCGCGTGCGAGCCGGTCCACCTCTTCCAGAAGGTCGTCCCGCAGGGTGCAGCAGATGCACCCGTTGGTCATCTCGACCAGGCGTTCCTCGGTGCGCGACAAGGCCGCATCGCCGCCGCGTACCAGGGCGGCGTCGATGTTGATCTCGCTCATGTCGTTGACGATGACGGCGACGCGCAGGCCCTCCCGGTTGGTGAGGACGTGGTTGAGCAGGGTCGTCTTGCCGGCGCCGAGGAAGCCCGACAGGACGGTGACGGGAAGGAGCGGTGAAGGGGCGGCGGTGTGCATGCGGGAATCAGCCTTCGGGACGGAGCAGACCGCGCTCGTACGCCCGGGCCGGCTGCTGGGGGACGCGGTACGGCACGTCGTCCACGGTCACGGTCACGAGCTGAGGCGTCACGGCCTTCCACTGCGCGCGGCGGTGCCGGGTGTTGCTGCGAGACATCCTGCGTTTGGGTACGGCCATGGTGACCTCCATGGGCGGGTGGTGGACGGGAACTATCCTACATGAAAATGAATGTCATTTTGAGATTGCGCCGCTGTCCACCGGTGGGAGCCGTGGCGGTGTCGTGGGCGTCGGGCAACGCCTGATGTCAGCCTGGCCCGTGAGGCCTTCACCTAGAGCGGTGAGACCCGGCGCCTTCGCCACGGCCACGGACCCCACCATCGTCCGCACCTCGCGGTGATGACGCGGGCGCCGGGCTGATGCCTTCGTTTCCCCTGGTCTTCGAGACCTCTGTCAAGAGCGGCACAGCCCGGCGCCTCCGTGATCACCGTGAAACTCCCGGCGGCCGGCCGAACGTTGATCGTCACGGCACGAGCCCGCCCCAGGGTCGGCCTCGTGATTTACCCGCGAGCCCGCGAGCTCTGCAGACAGACCGAGCCCCTGGAGTGCGCTGGTGTCGCGAACGGCTACTGAGATGGCGGACCTGTGAGTCCTGGGATTAGGACGCTGCGCGACCCGCATGTGCTCGTGACCTGCATAAATGAACGGATCTGGGAGGATGACTCGACCGTGTTCTGCGGCATCGACTGGGCGGAGCGCCACCACGACGTCGCCGTCGTCGACGACACCGGCACCCTGCTCGCCAAGGCTCGCATCAGCGATGACGCGGCCGGCTACAGCAAACTCCTGGACCTGTTGGCGGAACACGGCGACAGCCCGGAGAACCCCATACCCGTGGCCATCGAAACCAGCCGTGGCCTGCTCGTGGCCGTCCTGCGCACCGGTGATCGCAAGGTCTTCGCGATCAACCCGCTTGCCGCCTCCCGCTACCGCGACCGGCACGGCGTCAGCCGCAAGAAGTCCGACCCCGGCGACGCACTGGTCCTGGCGAACATCCTGCGCACCGACATGCACGCCCACCGGCCGCTGCCCGCCGACAGCGAACTCGCCCAGGCCATCACCGTGCTGGCCCGAGCCCAGCAGGACGCCGTCTGGAGCCGCCAGCAGGTCGCCAACCAGGTCCGCTCGCTGCTGCGCGAGTACTACCCCGCCGCTCTGCACGCCTTCCAGGGCAAGGAAGGCGGCCTGACCAGGGCAGACGCCCGAACGGTCCTCACCCTCGCCCCGACGCCGGCGAAGGCCGCGAAACTCACCCTCGCCCAGCTGCGCGCCGCCCTCAAGCGCAGCGGCCGCACCCGCGCCTTCGACACCGAGACCGCGCGCCTGCGGGAGATCTTCCGCTCCGAGTACGCCCGGCATCGCCCGGCCGTCGAGGACGCGTTCGGCCAACAGCTGCTGGCTCTGCTCAAGCAGCTGGATGCCGCCTGCCAGGCCGCGGACGACCTCACCACGGCCGCCGAAGCCGCGTTCAAGGCGCACGCCGACAGCGAGATCCTGCTCAGCTTCCCCGGCCTCGACCCCCCGGCTCGGAGCCCGGCTGCTCGCCGAGATCGGCGACGACCGGACACGGTTTGCCGACGCCAGAGCCCTGAAGTCCTACGCCGGCTCGGCCCCAATCACCCGGGCCTCCGGCAAGAAGCACTTCGTCGGCCGCCGCTTCGTCAAGAACAACCGGCTCATGCACGCCGGCTTCCTCTGGGCCTTCTCATCCCTCACCGCCTCAGCAGGAGCGAACGCCCACTACCGGCACCGACGCGAACACGGAGACTGGCACAACGCCGCCCAACGCGACCTGCTCAACCGCTTCCTCGGACAGCTACACCACTGTCTCCAAACACGGCAGCCGTTCGACGAACAGCGCGCCTTCGCCCCGCTACAGCAAACAGCTGCGTGATCTGGAAGTTGGCCACGGGCTCGTCAGTACACCCACTCAGCTGGCTCTGAGTCTCAGCGTGGGAGTCATATCGGCGAAACTACGCAGTCATTGCCAAGAGTTGGAGGTGGGGCGACCAAGGCATCTGTCGGATAAGTGAGTAGCCTGCCCCCATGGTTGCGGGCGAGGGAACCGAGCACACCGGTAACAATCTTGAGGACCAGGGCTGGGGTGCGACGCGTGCCTGGGTGGAGAAGGGGCTCACCGAGGCAGAACGCATCGAGGACGTCGCGAGGTTGCGTGGCGGCTGGACGTCGGAAATGCGCCGTCTGGACATCTGCGGGCCGGGCGGTCGACGGTCGCTGGTCCTGCGGTCTTTCGTCAAGCCCTTCTACGTTCGCCACGCGGAGGGCCTGCTGACCCGCGAGGCAGCCATTCTGCGCCTGCTCGGCAGCACGGATGTGCCCGCAGCCAGACTGGTGGCGGTGGACCCGACAGCACAGTACTGCGACCATCCGTCCTTGCTCATGTCCCTGCTGCCTGGGACCGTGCGCCTGGGTGATGAGGGCACCGACCGGCGTGCCGAACTGCTGGCCCACCAGTTGCTGCGCATCCACCGGCTGCCAGTGACCGCAGAGGCACGGCCTCGCACCTATCAGGCGTGGACCTCTCCCGAGCGGGTGAACCCGCCCGAAGACACCGAGCAGCCTGAGCTGTGGCAACGGGCCGTGGACGTGATCCGCCGCGAGCCCCCGGACTACCGGGCCTGCTTCCTGCACCGGGACTTCCATCCCGGCAATGTCCTCTTCACCGGCGACGGCGACGGATTGCGGATCAGCGGCGTCGTCGACTGGGTGGAGACCTCATGGGGACCGGCCGACCTGGACGTGGCCCATTGCTCGACAGCCCTCGCCCTGCTGCACGGGGTTTCCACGGGCATGCAGTTCGCCGACCTCTACGTTGCGGAGGGAGGGACGCTGGCTGAAGATCACGCTTCTCATCTCTACTGGCGTCTGCTGGACGCCTTGGCCTTCGCTCCGGACGCGGAGAAGGTCGCCGTCCCATGGCGCGAAGTGGGCCGTGCCAATCTGACCCCCACCTTGCTGACCAGGCGCCTGGAGGGATACCTCCAGGCGCTTTTCGCACGCTACGCCTGAAGCCGGATCGGTGGCCTGCGACCAAGAGAACAACCCCGTCATGCAGGCAGTTGTTCGGGACATTCGAACCACCCGTCTTCCAGGCGAGCCGAGATCGTAAGGGTGCAACGGGTTCGCCTCATGGTCCGCAAGCCGATTACCGAGGCGCCGCTTGACTTGTTCGCCCCCTGAGATGTCTAGGGGGGTTTGGCGAGAGGCAGTCGCGCACAGTCACCTCCTCTCGCCCGCGCCACTGACGCAAGCGGAGTGGCGGTACGTCGTCACCCGCTTGAAGGACGTCCGCCGTGCAAGCCGACCGCCCTCGCCGACGCTTCCCGGCTGAAACCTGGAACACGGAGGTGGCGCGACGGGTCGGGCGATGACCCTGGAGCTGTCCTCAGGGTTGCCTTAACGGAGGTTGGCGGACACCAACGTCGATAATCCGGCTCGTCAGGTGCGGTTGAGCTTCCTGAGCTGATCACCCCCCGAACGCCGACGGGAGGACGTGCTGACCGCCGACAACCGACAGGTGCGGACGCTGCCTGCGTGGTGCGGGAGTCCGTCGGGCAGCACGGACGAGCGCCAGGCCGAGGTCCCGGCGACAGGAAGCCGACCGGCGCTACGGTCGATGCCGACGCCCTTGTCGTCCAGGGCGTCGGCATCGGCGTGAAGAAGTGGCGACGGGGGCGGGATGTTCTCCCGGCCGCGTGGGCCTCGGAGGAGAACGGGTGATCCCTGGTCAGCGGCGGCCGGAGGCCAGGAAGACGAGGAACTGGCCGCCGCCCGGCTCGATGTCCGCGGTCACCGGCAGCCCGGGAACCAGTCGGGAGAACCGGTCCACCAGCCAGTCCGCCGCTTCCTGCGCGTCCCGCCTGGTCGGGCAGCGGCCCACCATCTCGCGGCCCCCCTTGCGCTCCAGCCTCCCGGCAACGGTGATCAGCGGCGCGGGTTCGACCACGTACAGGTGGTCCGGCCAGGCGATGACCACCTTGACCGCACCCTTGCGGGTGTTGCATCCGCGGTGCGCGAGCCGCTCGGTGACCTTGGCCTTCCGGTCGGCGGTCCGGCTGTCGACGCTGGGCCCTCGCGGGTCGTTCACCGACTTGTCGAGGTCGACCGCCTCGTCGCACACCCAGCACCGTCGGCCGTCGCGCTCGGCCACGTCATCAAGGAGACTCATCCGGGCAGGTTAGCCCACCCGGCCGCGCAGCCCATGCGTTCGCCGGGCCGGCGACGGGCTCGCATCGGCGGTGGCGCACACCTGGGTGGGGTGCGCGGTCACCCCGCGGTGCGCAGGTCACAGAGCTTCGCTTCACAGGAACTCCGCTCGACGTGGCGCACCTTCTGCCACCGACGCCCCCCGTGCCCTGCACGGGCCGCAGACGTGTCGACCGGCCTCTGGCTCAGACCTGTCGGCGGACGATCAGACGCTGGAGCACGATGAAGACCAGCAGGAGCGCGCCGATGACGATCTTCGTCCACCAGGAACTGAGGGTGCCTTCGAAGGAGATCAACGACTGCACGGTGCCGAGGACCAGCACCCCCACCACTGAGCCCAGCAGGTAGCCGGTCCCGCCTGCGAGGAGCGTCCCTCCTATGACCACGGCGGCGATGACGTCGAGTTCCATGCCGACGGCGTGCAGGCCGTAGCCGGAGAGCATGTAGAGACTGAAGAGCAGGCCGCCCAGGGCGGAGCAGAAGCCGCTCACCACGTAGACGCCGACCTTGGCCCGGCTGGTGGCCAAGCCCATCAGGCGGGCCGACGACTCACTGCCGCCCACGGCGTAGACGGTCCGGCCGAAGCGGGTCAGGTGCAGGACGTACAGCGCGGCCAGGACCACGGCCAGCGCGATCACGACGCTGTAGGTCAGTGTGATGTCGCCCGGCAGGGTGATGGCCCCGCTCGCGAACTCACGGAACGCGGGCTCGGTGATGGAGACCGACTCGACACTGATGAGGAAGCACAGCCCGCGGGCCAGGAACATGCCTGCGAGCGTGACGATGAAGGGCTGGACCTCGAAGTGGTGGATGACCAGACCCATGAGCAGACCCAGGGTGGCGCCGGAACCGAGGACCGTGACGATCGAAAGCAGCGGAGGCCATCCCGCGTTGAGCGTGGCCGCGGCGATCATGGTCGAGAGGGCGGCGACCGCGCCGACCGAGAGGTCGATGCCGCCGGTCAGGATGACGAAGGTCATGCCCACCGCGAGGACGATGAGGAAGGAGTTGTCGACGAACAGGTTCGCGACCACCTGCCCCGACGCGAAGTTCTCGTACCGGACCGACCCGGCTCCGAAGGTGACCACGAATACCGCGAAGGTGGCGACCACGGGCAGGAAACGCTGGGGAAAGCGCGCGGAGGAAAGAGCCAAGGTGCTCATCCGGCGGCCACCTCCTGGGAGCGGGACGTAGGAACGGCGGTCTCACGGCGTGCGCGGAGCATCCTCGCCGTCCGGGGCGACTGGAGCAGGCAGACGGCGATCACGACGACGGCCTTGAAGACCAGCGTGACGTTGGTCGGGACACCGATGGTGTAGACGGTGGTGGTGAGCGTCTGGATCATGAGAGCGCCCAGCATCGTCCCGGCGAGGGAGTACCTTCCTCCGGCCAGCGAGGTGCCCCCGATGACGACAGCCAGGATGGCGTCCATCTCGATCCACAGACCGGCGTTGTTGGCGTCGGCGGCGTTCACGTTGGAGCTGATCATCAGGCCCGCGACCCCCGCGCACAGACCGGCGAAGACGTAGACCGTCCAGATGATCGTGCGGGAGCGTACGCCCGCGAGTTCGCCCGCCTTGGGGTTGACCCCCACGGCTTCGATGAGCATGCCCAACGCGGTTCGGCGGGTGATGAGGGCGACGGCCGTCAGGACGGCGAGGCTGGTCAGGATCGCGATCGGCAGGACGAGGAAGCCTGAGCCGATCTGCCGGTAGAGCGGATCCTTGACGGTGACGATCTGGCCCTCGGTGAGCAGCATCGCGCCGCCGCGGCCCGCCGTCATCAGGACGAGGGTGGCGATGATCGGCTGGATTCCGAGGACGGAGACCAGGAAGCCGTTCCACAGCCCGAGCAGGACGCACACGCTCAGAGCCAGCAGGACCGCGGTCGCCGCGTTCCCGCCGCCGGATATGTAGGTGCAGGCGATCGCGCCGGCGATGGCGGCGACGGCTCCCACGGACAGGTCGATGCCGCGTGTGGCGATGACCAGGGTCATGCCGACGGCGATCAGGAGGGTCGGTGCTCCGTTGCGGAGGATGTCGATCATGCTGCCGAAGAGGTGCCCGTCCTGGATCCGGAGTTCCACGAAGGAGGGCTCGACGGCGATGTTGAGGACGAGCAGTGCGACGAGGGCGACGAGCGGCCACAACAGCCGCGAGCGCGTCATGAGGCCACCGCCGCGGTGCGGTGGTCGCTCGGAGCGGCGATGACAGACATGATCTTGTCCACCGAGACGTCCTGCCCGGTGAGTTCAGCCACTTTGCGCCGATCGCGCAGGACGACGACCCGGTCGGACACGCGTACCACTTCTTCCAGTTCGGCGGAGATGAACAGCACCGCCATTCCCTCGGCCGCGAGGTCGGCCACGACCTTCTGGATGTGCGCCTTGGCGCCGATGTCGATGCCCCGGGTGGGTTCGTCGAGGATGAGCAGCCGGGGCTTGGTGACCAGCCAGCGTGCGAGCAGCACTTTCTGCTGGTTACCGCCGGAAAGGGTGCTCATGATGGCGTCCGGGTCGGCGGGACGGATGTCCAGCTTCTCTATGTACTCCCTCACCAGAGCGTCGGAGGTGCGCCGCGGGATGGGGCGTGCCCACCCCCGGGCGGCCTGCAGGGCGAGCACGAGGTTGTCGCGGATACTGAGATCGGCGACGACCCCTTCGGCCTTGCGGTCCTCGGAGCAGAAAGCCACCCCCTGGGCGATCATCGCCCGGGGACCGCGGGGGCGGTGTTCCCTGCCGTTGAACGTGAGAGTTCCGGTATGCGCGCGGTCCGCGCCGAAGAGCATGCGGGCCAGTTCGGTGCGGCCCGAGCCGAGCAGACCGGCCAGACCGACGACCTCCCCGGCGTGGATCTCCAGGTCGACGGGGGCGATCGCTCCCGTGCGGCCCAGGGCGACGGCGGTGAGGAGCGGCGCGGTGCCGGGAGCCCGGGCTTCCGAGCGCCGTTGCACCTCTTCCAGCACTCCCAGCTCACGGCCGAGCATCGCTGCGACGAGTTCGATGTGGTTCATCTCGGAAGGCAGGTACTCGCCGACGAGTGAGCCGTTTCGCAGGACGGTCATGCGGTCGGCGATCTCGTAGACCTGGTCGAGGAAGTGGGAGACGAAAAGGATGGCGACTCCGTCGTCGCGCAGCACGCGCACGATGCGGAAGAGCTCGGCGACCTCGTCGGCGTCCAGGCTGGAGGTGGGCTCGTCCAGGACCAGGACGCGTGCGTCCACGACCAGTGCCCTCGCGATCGCCACGAGTTGTTGCACAGCGATCGGGTGGGAGCCCAGAAGAGAGGCGGGTTCGATGGACAGCCCGACGCGGGTGAGCAGTTCCTTCGCCCGCGCGCGCATGGCCCGTCCGTCGATGTGTCCCAGCCGGCGTGGCTCGCGGCCCAGCAGGATGTTCTCCGCCACCGAGAGGTTGGGCAGGAGGTTGACCTCCTGGTAAACGGTGCTGATCCCGGCATCCTGCGCCTGGCCGGGCGCGTCGAAAGCGACCGGTTCGCCGTGCAGGTGTATGACGCCTGTCGTCGGAGGATGCACGCCGGTGAGTGCCTTGATGAGGGTGGACTTGCCTGCCCCGTTCTCGCCCATCAGAGCGTGCACTTCACCGGGGAGCAGACGGAAGTCGACACCCGAGAGAGCTTTGACGCCGGGGAACTCGACGCTGATGTCGCGCATCTCGACCACCGGGGTGCCGGTAAGCGCGGAGGAATCGGTCATGACCAGTGCTTTCGTCGTGGGTGCAGCCCCTGCCACCGGCACGAGGGGCGCGGTGGCAGGGACTGGAGCTCTTGGATCAGTACTGCCGGTCGGGCAGCGCCTTCTTCGCCTGCTCGGGCGTGAAGGTGGTCTCCTCGGTGACCACCCGCTTGGGGACCTTCTCGCCGTCCACGACCTTCTTGGCGAGCTCCATGAGCTGGTCGCCGAGGAGCGGGTTGCATTCGACGATGTAGTTGATCTCTCCGTCGGCCAACGCCTGCATCCCGTCCTTGACGGCGTCAACAGTGATGATCTTGATGTCCTTGCCGGGCTTCTTGCCGGCGGCCTTGATGGCTTCGATGGCACCCAGGCCCATGTCGTCGTTGTGGGCGTAGACGACGTCGACGTCGGGGTGGGAGCGCAGGAAGGCCTCCATGACCTGCTTGCCGCCGGAGCGGGTGAAGTCGCCGCTCTGGGAAGCCTTGATCTTGATGTCGGGGCGCGCGGCGATCTTCTCCTCGAAGCCCTTCTTGCGGTCGATGGCCGGCGCGGCGCCGGTGGTGCCCTGCAGTTCCACCACGTTGACGGGACCCTCGGTGTTCTGGACCAGCCACTCGCCGGCCTTCTCGCCCTCCTCGACGAAGTCGGAGCCGAGGAACGTCTCGTACAGGGTGTCGTCGTCGGAGTCGACCGCGCGGTCGGTCAGGATCACGGGGATGCGGGCCCGCTTGGCCTCCAGCAGCACCGCGTCCCAGCCGGTCTCCACCACCGGGCTGAAGGCGATGACGTCGACCTTCTGCTGGATGTAGGAGCGGATGGCCTTGATCTGGTTTTCCTGCTTCTGCTGGGCATCGGAGAATTTCAGCTCGATGCCCGCTGTCTTCGCGGACTGCTGGATGGACTTGGTGTTGGCCGTACGCCAGCCGCTCTCGGCGCCGACCTGGGCGAAGCCCATGGTGAGCTCGCCGCTGTCGCCGTCCTTGGCCGAGGTGCCGCCCGAACCACACGCCGTCAGTGTGGCGAGCAGCAGAACGCTGACACCCGTGGCGATCTTCTTCAACACTGCTTCCTCCGTGCTCAACTGTGCCCACTCGGGTGGCGAGCTTCGCGTGACCGGAGTCACTGGTGCATCAGAGTGAACGCTCACATCTGCCCCGTCAACCCCTTCGTTACGGCGATTTTGCGCATCTGAAGGCGGGAGGGAGGATGAGATATGTTAGCGCTCATTATCGAGAAGCCCTTGATGTTCACGAGGCTCGGGGCGTTCCGCGCCCAGATCACGGCGGACGCGGGGAGGGGTGCGCTGGCTGTCGGCCCCCTAGCCTGGTTAAGGTTCGGGTGCCGCGTCCCTGCGTGGTCCCTCACAGGTGTCGGGCAGGAAGAAACGGCGGAGTCAGGAGATGCAGGTGGAGGACACCGCGGCGGCTGCCCGGGTACGCGAGCCGGCGATGACGGATGTGGCGCGACTTGCCGGGGTCTCCCACCAGACGGTCTCCCGCGTCCTCAATGGGCATCCCAATGTCCGGGAGCAGACGCGGCTGAGAGTGCGTGCTGCCATCACCGAGCTGGGGTACCGCCCCAATCGTGCCGCACGCACGCTGGTGACCGGCCGGTCCCAGCAGATCGGCGTGGTGGCGCAGAACTCGACCCTGTACGGGCCCACCTCCATGCTGGCCGCTTTCGAACTGGCCGCCGCGGCCCAGGGCTTCGCGGTGAGCGTGCGGCGGGTGCGCGTCCTCGACCGCTCCTCCATCGCCGCGGCGGTGGAGCACCACCGCGACCAGCGGGTCGCCGGCATCGTGGTCATCGCCCCCACCGCCTCCGCCGACGAGGCGCTGGCGGAGATCCCGGCCGATGTTCCCCTGGTCGCCGTGGACGGGGACCCCGGCCGGGGCGGAGCCCTGGTCACGGTCGACCAGGAGGCGGGCGCCTTCGCCGCCACCCGGCACCTGCTGGAGGCCGGGCACCAGACCGTGTGGCACATCTCGGGCCCGTCCGACTGGTTCGACGCCGCGGGCCGGGCGCGCGGGTGGCGGCGCGCTCTGCACGAGGCCGGCGCCGAGATCCCGCCCGTCAGTTCCGCGGACTGGAGCGCGTCCTCCGGCTATCGCGCGGGCCAGATGCTGGCCCGTATGCCGGATGTGACCGCGGTGTTCGCGGCCAACGACCACCTTGCGCTCGGAGCCATCCGTGCCTTGGCCGAGCGGGGCCGTCGCGTCCCTCGCGATGTGAGCATCGTCGGATTCGACGACGTCCCCGAGGCCGAGTTCTTCTCGCCCCCGCTGACCACGGTGCGCCCCGACTTCGACGGGGTGGCCACCGAGACTCTCAGCCTTCTGCTGGCCCGGATCGAGGGCGAGTCGGGGCCCTCGCTGCGCACGCTCAACCCCACGCTCATCCCGCGGGAGAGCGTCGCGGCTCCGCGCGACTGAGCCAAGCCCTCAGCCGATCTTCTTGATTCCGGCCTGAGCACGCTCACATGCCCAGACATTCCCGTCGGCGGATGTCTTGACGCGCAGATTGTTAGCGATAACACTTCGGATGTCCTTCTACGAACGATCAAAGGTGGCTTCATGGCCGACGAACCTGACTCCCTCGTAGTCGGTGTCGACTACGGCACGCTGTCCGGACGGGCCGTAGTGGTGCGGGTCCGCGACGGCGCCGAGCTGGGCACGGGCGTCCACGCCTACCGTCACGGCGTCATCGACCGGGCCCTGCCCGCGACGGGCCGGGCCCTCCCGCCGGACTGGGCGCTGCAGGTTCCCGAGGACTATCTCGACGTCCTGCGGATCGCCGTGCCGGCCGCGATCGCGGACGCCGGGGTCGATCCGGCCCGGGTGATCGGAATCGGGACCGACTTCACCGCCTGCACGATGGTGCCGACCACCGGGGACGGAACCCCGTTGTGCGACCTCCCCGAGCTCGCCGGGGATCCACACGCGTACGTCAAGCTCTGGCGCCACCACGCCGCCCAGCCGCAGGCCGACCGGATCAACGCGCTGGCGCGGGAGCGCGGGGAGAAGTGGCTGCCGAGGTACGGCGGGCTGATCTCCTCGGAGTGGGAGTTCGCCAAGGCGCTGCAGTTGCTGGAGGAGGCGCCCGACGTGTACTCGGCCATGGAGCGGTGGGTGGAGGCCGCCGACTGGATCGTCTGGCGACTCACCGGGGTCTACGTACGCAACGCCTGCAGCGCCGGCTACAAGGGGATCCACCAGGACGGCGAGTACCCCACCGCGGACTTCCTCGCCGAACTGAACCCGGCCTTCGCCGACTTCGTGACCGAGAAGCTGGACCAGTCCATCGGCCGGCTCGGCGACCGGGCCGGCGGTCTGAGCGCCGAGGCCGCGGCCTGGACCGGACTGCCGCAGGGCATCGCGGTCGCCGTCGGAAACGTCGACGCGCACGTCACCGCACCGGCGGCCGGTGCCGTGGAGCCCGGCCAACTGGTCGCGATCATGGGCACCTCCACCTGCCACGTCCTCAACGGCGACACCCTGCGCGAGGTCCCCGGCATGTGCGGCGTGGTCGACGGCGGCATCGTCGACGGGCTGTGGGGCTACGAGGCCGGGCAGAGCGGTGTGGGGGACATCTTCGCCTGGTACATCGAGCACCAGGTCCCCGAGAGCTGCCACCTACAGGCCCGGGAACGCGGCCTCTCCGTCCATGAACTGCTCACCGAACTGGCGGCGAACCAGCAGGTCGGTGAGCACGGACTGATCGCCCTCGACTGGCACAGCGGCAACCGCTCGGTGCTCGTCGACCACGAACTGTCCGGGATGGTTCTGGGGCAGACCCTCTCCACCCGGCCCGAGGACGTCTACCGCGCACTGCTCGAAGCCACCGCGTTCGGCACGCGCACGATCGTGGAGACCTTCACCGCGGCGGGCGTACCCGTCGACGAGGTCATCATCGCCGGCGGCCTGGTGCGCAACGCGTTCCTGATGCAGCTCTACTCCGACATCCTCGGCATGCCGCTGTCGATCATCCGCTCCACCCAGGGGCCGGCCCTCGGGTCGGCCCTCCACGCGGCCGTGGCCGCGGGCGCGCACCCCGACGTCCGGGCCGCCGCCACCGCCATGGGCTCGGTCGACCGGGCCGTCTACCGGCCGCGCCCCGCGGAAGCCGCCGCCTATGACCGGCTCTTCGCCGAGTACACCGCCCTGCACGACCACTTCGGCCGGGGCGGCAACGACGTCATGCGCAGACTGCGCGCCATGCGCCGCTCCGCCATCGAATCGAAGGAGAAGTGATGGACGCCGCCGACAGCGTGAAGAACCTCCGCCAGACCGTCGCTGACCTGCACCGCGAACTGACGCGATACGGGCTGGTGATATGGACCGCCGGAAACGTCTCGGCCCGCGTTCCGGGGGAGGACCTCATGGTCATCAAGCCCTCCGGCGTGTCCTACGACGACCTCAGCGCGGACACGATGGTCGTGACCGACCTCCACGGCAACCTGGTCGAGGGCGACCTGGCGCCGTCCTCGGACACCGCCGCCCACGCGTACGTCTACCGGCACATGCCCGAGGTCGGCGGAGTGGTTCACACCCACTCGCCGTACGCCACCGCCTGGGCCGCGCGCGGCGAACCCATCCCGTGCGTCCTGACCATGATCGCCGACGAGTTCGGCGGCGAGGTCCCGGTCGGCCCCTTCGCGCTGATCGGAGACGACTCCATCGGACGCGGCATCGTGGACACCCTCCGCGACAGCCGCTCGCCCGCCGTCCTCATGCGCAGCCATGGCCCCTTCACCGTCGGCCGCGACGCGCGTGCGGCGGTGAAGGCGGCCGTCATGGTCGAGGACGTGGCCCGCACCGTCCACTACGCGCACCAGCTCGGTACCCGGACGCCATCGACGCGGCCGCCGTGGACCGGCTCTACGAGCGCTACCAGAACGTCTACGGCCAGTGAGCCCACGAGGGGAAGACCGATGAACACCACCACCCATCCGCAGATCTGGTTCCTGACGGGGAGCCAGCACCTCTACGGCGCCGAGACCCTGAACCAGGTCGCGGAGCAGTCGGCCGGGATCCAGGAGATGCTGGCCGCTTCCGGGCGGATCGGCGCCGACATCGTGGGCAAGCCGGTCCTGACCGAGGCCTCCGCCATCAGGCGGACACTGGAGGCCGCCAACACCGACCCGGACTGTGTCGGGGTGGTCGCGTGGATGCACACCTTCTCTCCCGCGAAGATGTGGATCTCCGGGCTCGACGCGTTGCGCAAGCCGCTGCTGCACCTGCACACCCAGCTCAACCGGGAACTGCCGTGGTCGTCCATCGACATGGACTTCATGAACCTCAACCAGGCCGCCCACGGCGACCGTGAGTTCGGCTACATACAGACCCGCATCGGGGTGGCCCGCAAGACCGTGGTGGGCCATGTGTCCGACCCGGAGGTCGTCAGGCGGGTGGACGACTGGGTCCGTGCTGCCATCGGCTTCCACCGCATGCGCAACCTCCGCCTGGCGCGGTTCGGTGACAACATGCGCGACGTGGCCGTGACCGAGGGCGACAAGGTGGAGGCGGAACTCCGGTTCGGCGTCAGCGTCAACACCTATGGCGTCAACGACCTCGTCGAGCTCGTCGACGCCGTGACCGCCGACGAGATCGACAAGCTCGTCGGCGAGTACTCCGAACTCTACCGACTGGCACCGGAGTTGATGCAAGGTGGCGATCGCCACTCCTCGCTGCGCGATGCGGCCGCCATCGAGGCCGGTCTGCGTCGGTTCCTGGAACAGGGCGGCTTCGGCGCCTTCACCACCAACTTCGAGGACCTCGGCGGACTGCGTCAGCTCCCCGGCCTGGCCGTCCAGCGGCTCATGGCCGACGGTTACGGCTTCGGCGGCGAGGGCGACTGGAAGACCTCCGCACTGCTCGCCGCCGCGAAGGCCATGGGACCGCGGGCCTCGTTCATGGAGGACTACACCTACCACTTCGGGCCCGGCACGCCCAAGACCCTCGGCGCCCACATGCTCGAAGTCTGCCCCTCGATCGCTGACGCCCGGCCGTCCTGCGAGATCCACCCCCTGTCGATCGGAGGGCGTGAGGACCCGGTGCGCCTGGTGTTCGACGCCGCCGCCGGTCCCGCCACCGTGATCGGTCTGGCCGACATGGGCGACCGATTCCGGCTCGTCGCCAACGACATCGATGTCGTCCTGCCGGACGAGCCGCTGCCGTGCCTGCCGGTGGCGCGGGCCGTGTGGGAGCCGCGGCCCTCGCTGTCCACCTCGGCCGAGTGCTGGCTGATGGCCGGCGGCCCGCACCACACGGTCCTCACCACGGTGGGGTCGGACGTGCTGCGTGACTTCGCGCAGATGGCCGGCACCGAGTTGGTGATGATCGACAGCACCACGACGGCCCATGACTTCGAGGACCGTCTCCGCTGGAACCAGGCGTACCACCGGCTCGCCCAGCGGATGTGACCCGGGCCGAGGCGTGACGCGGCCCTCCCGCAGGAGGGAGACCCCGCCCGGCCGGTCAGCCCCAGGTGCTCGCCGGTGCTCGCCGACGAGAGCCGCAGCGTCCACACCGAAGGCTGTTCCACCCGGCCTGCCCGCGTGCCGGACGGATCGGTCGCCGCGGCACAGCACCGAGCGGGGGTACACGGCGGGGCGCGCTGTACCGGACGGGCCCCCGCCGGGGCGCCGTCCGCACGACAGCCGTGTGGGCGGGCCACGTCTGTGGCCCGCCCACACGGCTGTTCTGCGAGGCACCGCACGGCCGCCGCGCAACCCTGAGGATCAACTCCCTGCCCGCGCCATCGTGCACACCGCGGTCACCACGCCGGCCAGCGGCTTCCCGCTCCTACGGAGGGTCCGAGGGGTGGGCCTGGGAGGTCGATGAAGATCTTGGTGAGGGGCTAGCTGCGAGGTGACCGACGAGATTCACGGGCCGCTACGGTCTACCCCGCGGTGATCATGACGAAAGGTGATGCGATGAGCTACGCAGAGGTCAACGGCCTGTCTCTGTACATCGAGGAGCATGGTTCCGGTGAGCCGTTGATCCTGCTGCACGGCGACGCCGCGGATCCCCGCGGATCACGCGGTCGCTGTACGTTTTGTCCGCCGCGACACCGTCCGGCGGCCGCCGTAAACGCCCAGGCCCCGGCCGCGGGATCCGGAGCTTGTCCACGACCGACTCGAACTGCGTGCAGTCCGCTGCCGATGGTTCCGCCACCGCCCCCAGCGGTGGTTGCTCCTCGGCAACAGCGGCTCTAGCACCGCCCACTCGCCGTCCGTGAGATCTCCCTGTTGAGCATGACCACAACAGCGATCGGCTGATCGAAGAGACACTGCCTAAGTGGTGGAGTAGGTGGCGTCGGCCCGGTCCAGCGCCGAGTTCACCGGCTGCAACTGCAGAAGGCTGTCGTAGTGCCGCAGGTAGCGGCCCGGGTAGTTGAACGACTCGAAGGAGAGACCGGCCGACGCGTCGGCCAGACCGGGCCTGCGGTGGTAGGAGGCGTCACCGGAGAACAGAGAAGATCCGTCGTTCCTCTCCAGCCAGACCTCGAATCCCTTGTGGCGCAGGTAGTAGCCGGGGAAGTTCGTCGACTCCAGGGAGACCGTGCCGTTGCCGGCCAGTCCGCTGACGATGCGGAACTGCGAGTCGGCGAGGTCGGTGACGTTCGCCTCCACCCGGGCGCGCAGACCTGAGTGGCGGATGTACCGGTCGGGGAAGTTGAACGAGGAGAAGCGGACGGGGGTGGGGCCTTCGGCGACAGGTACGCCGAAGTTGGGAGTGCCGTCGCTGTTCCAGTACAGCTTCTGCATCCGGGTCTGCCGGTTGGGGTCGTTCAACGGGTCGCCGTTGATGTCCCGGTAGGTACGGGAGTGGTAGACCATGATGTCCGACGCACCGTCCTCGGAGACGGTGAAGGAGTTGTGGCCCGGACCGTACTGGCTCGTCGCCGTGTTGCTGGTGAAGACGGGCGTGGGCTTCTTGGACCAGGAGGCGGGGTTCAGCAGATCGGCCGTCCGGTCGGCCGTCAGGAGCCCCAGGCAGTAGTTGCTGTCCGTGGCACTGGCGGAGAAGGTCATGAAGACCTTGTCACCCTTGCTGATGAAAGCCGGCCCCTCATTGACCCGGTGGCCTCTGGTCTCCCAGGCGTGGGTGGGGGAGGCGATGCGGGCCGGACGGCCGCTGATGGTCCAGGGGTTGGACATCCGGGCGATGTAGATGCCCGTGCCGTCGCCGACGGCGGGATCGGCCTGTGCCCAGCTCAGGTAGCGGGTGCCGTTGTGCACGAAGGTGGTGGCGTCCAGGGAGAACGTGTTCAGCGGCAGACTGATCCTCCCCTTCTCGCTCCAGGCGCCGGTGAGCGGATTGGCGGCACTCGACTCCAGGACGTACGGACGGATCGCCCAGGGGTCGTCGGCGGGGGCCGCGGCGAAGTAGACGTACCACTTGCCGTCGATGAAGTGGATCTCCGGGGCCCAGATGTGTGCGCCCATGTCACCGGTGGCGTGCTTGGTCCAGATCGTTGTCTCGGGGGCGGTCGACAGCCCCTGAAGCGTGGTGGCCCGGCGCAGGATGATGCGGTCGTAGGCGGGAACGGTCGCGGTGTAGTAGTAGAAGCCGTCCGTGTGCTTGTGGATGTGCGGATCGGCGCGTTGCTGGGCGATCGGATTCACGAAGGTCGCCGCCGGAGTGGGCGCAGCCGCCGAGGCGGGGGCCGGTATACCGATCGACAACACGGCCAGGACGGCCGACGCGGTGAGCAGGCCGCGACTTCTGAGCCTCACGGGAATCTCCTTCGTCGATGATGCGAGGACGGCAGCGGACCGGTGTCCAGCGTTGGCTCCGGGGCGGGAGCAGCGCGGGCCGGGCGACCGGGTCTGCGCGCGGGAAAGCGGAGGGCGCCGGGGAAGGCTGTGCCCACGAGCCGTGAGTCCGGCCGCCCGCTCGGCGGTCGGCCCGGGCGCGGCTCTTCGAGGACGGCGCGGTCACGAAGGGCCCTTTCTGGACGACACGGCTCCTCCCGAGAACGAGTAGGGCGGGTACGTGGTGGATCGGCCCGGCCCTCACCGACGAGCGGTCGAAGGAGGCCTCGATCGGTGTGAACGTTAACAGCGCTTGTTCGTCGGCTCAATCCCTCGGAAACAACTCCTCGCGTCGGCCGTACTCCGCGGCGGGTGACTCCCGTTCGCCGGGCTTGCCCCTGGTCGGCTTGTCGTACTCGCAAAACATCGCGGAACATTGACGTGGGCCCGGCCGGCGAGGGGGCGGCGTGGTGGAGGAGGGCGGTTCCGCAGGTCGCCTGTTCAGGTGGCGGAGGAAGTGAACTGCCGGCCAACACGCGAGTGTTATCGATAACAGAAGGGGTTGTCGGTGGTGGATGTGTGAGCTACGTTACGTGCTGCTCACCGCCGTCGGTCCGGCGTTCGTACCCATCGCAGGCAAGTTGCCCACGAGGGGTGTTCGCGGTTGACCGCGTCGGGCCGGTCAGGGAATCCGTCGCTGCCGGGCGACGGACACCGAGCGCCTTCTCGGCGGCCGCGAGAACGAAGGGCCCGGGTCGGCGGAGCCCGAAAGCACCGCTGCTCCACTGCGTCATGCCCCGCACACGCATGACCTCTTCGCCCTGCCTGCCTCTTCCCACTCACCGCGTCGCAGACGGAACCGACCGCTCCTGACCTTCCTTCGGAAAGCAGGCATGGCATCTCCGCCTTCCCCGTGCTCGCCTGCCCCCACACGCGAATGGATGCCTCTTGAGAAGATCTCATCGGAGTCGGCTCGCCCGCTGGCTCGTCGCGGCTTCGCTCGCCGCCACCGCCGTGGTCGCCGAGCCCGCACATGCGTCCCAGCCCACCGACGCGGCGAGCAACGCGACTGTGGCCGCCGACGATGCGGGCTACGTCATGGGCTACTTCAAGGAGTCCCTCAACGGATCGGGCGACGTGAACGCCCTCCACCTGGCCCTGAGCACCGATGGCCTGGAGTGGACACCGCTCAAGGACAACAGGGCGGTGCTCACACCCACGGCCGGCACCAAGGGCCTCCGCGATCCCTTCCTGTACCGGCTCAACGACGGCACCTGGGTGGCCGTCGCGACGGACATTCCCAGAGGGGGCGATTTCGCCGCTCCCAATCCGAACATCCACGTCTGGACCTCCCCGGACCTGGTGAACTGGTCCGCCGACCGGTTGCTCAACGTCAACCGGACCAATCCGAACTCCTACAGCTGGGCGCCTGCCGTTCACTGGGACCGGAGCCGGCAGGCGTACGGGATCACCTACTCGACGGTCCCCGAGGGCAGCAGGTACTCGGTCATCGCGGTCGCCTACACCACCGACTTCCGCACCACCACCGCGCCCATCACGTTCTTCGACGGCGGCCCGGCGGGCGTCATTGACTCGCATGTCGTGACCGACGTCAACGGCATGAACTACCTGTACTACAAGGACCACGCGACCGGCGGCCTGGTCGGCGCCCGGTCGGCGTCGTCGGACCCGGGCAGCTTCAGGCGCTACGGCGGCACTCTCGCGGAGAACCCGTGCACCGAGGCCCCGACCGTGGTCAAGTCCCTGACATCCGGCACCTGGCAGGTCTGGGGCGACACCTTCTGCCCGAACGCGAGGTTCGATGTCTGGGAGGGAGACCTGGCGTCCGCTTCCTGGACGAAGCTCGACCGCAGCCGGTACACCGCGCCGTTGAACGCGAAGCACAATACGATCCAGACCGTGACCGCCGCAGAGTACGACCGGCTGCTGCGGACGTTCGGCGGCACGGAGGGAAAGCGGCTGAAGTCGTACAACTTCCCGGGCCACTTCGTCCGGCACGCCAACTTCGACGCCGGGATCGCCGAACAGCCGTCGGAGCCCCACCTGGACTCCGTATGGCGCCTGACGCCCGGTCTGGCCGACGCCGACGGGGTTTCGTTCGAGTCACTGAGCTTCCCCGGCCACTACCTGCGGCACCAGGGGTTCGCGGTCAAGCTTCTCCGCGACGACGGAACGGCACAGTTCGCGCAGGACGCCACGTTCCGTCGTGAGCCGGGTCTGGCGGACCCGGACTGGTCGTCCTTCCGCTCCCTCAACCACCCCGCACGCCATCTCCGGCACGCGGGCTTCGCCCTGCGCATCGATGAGGCGGTGAGCGCCGGCGGCCGTGCCGACGCGACCTTCCGCGTCGGGTACTGACCTTTCCTCGATCCGCGAGGGCCCCGGGGGCCGCTCCTCGCGTGTGGTGTGCGCGAGGAACGGCCCGGGGCCCGGCCCAGACCGCTCTCCAGCTCCTTTTGCCCCTCACCCGGCACGACCGACGCCCCCAGGAGGCACGGTGTCATTCGCTCGACAACGAACATCGACAGGACGACTTCTCCTGTTCGCGGTGGCTCTCGTCACCATCATGAGCATCAACCTCATCGGATCCCCCGGGTCGAGGCGGCGCCCGGCCCCTCCTTCACCAATCCCGCGGTCGGCGCGCCGAACAGCGCCGACCCGACCTTGGTGTACCACGAGGGCTTCTACTACTACGTCGCCACCACCTGGTCGTCCGACATCGTCATGCGCCGGTCGCCGACGCTGGCCGGTCTGCGTGACGCCCCGGAGCGCCTGGTCTTCCGCACCGGCGGGACCGCCATGTGGGCGCCGCATCTGGAGATGGTCGGTGACCGCTGGTACCTGTACTACTCGATCGAGCAGAGCGGCGGGCCCCGCAGGACACACGTCCTGGAGAGTTCCGGGCGCGACCCGCTGGGGCCGTACACCGACCGCGGCATCATCGACCTCATGCCCGACAACGGCTGGGCCATCGACGCGAGCCTGCTGAAGCTCAACGGCAGCCTCTACATGACGTTCTCCGCCTTTGCCCCGCAGGACAACCTGCAGTCGATCTACATCGCGCCGATGGTGAACCCGTGGACCGCCGGAGCGACCGGGACACGGATTTCGGCCCGACCCTGGCCTGGGAGCGGCAGGACGGAGCGGTCAACGAGGGGTCGTTCGCCCTACAGCGTGACGGGCGTACCTTCCTCACGTACTCGGCCAGCCACTGCAACGGTCCCAACTACAAGCTGGGCATGCTGGAGTACCGGGGCGGCAGCCCTCTCGCCGCCGCGTCGTGGACCAAGCACGCCGAACCCCTGTTCCAGCGCGACGACGCCGCAGGCGTCTTCGGGCCGGGACATCACTCGTTCTTCTCCTCTCCGACGGCAGCGAGACCTGGATCGCCTACCACGCGAACTCCTCGGCCGCGCAGGGCTGCGGGACGTCGCGCACGACCCGCGTGCAGAAGATCTCCTGGAAGGCGGACGGAACACCCGATCTCGGCACCCCGGTGTCCACCTCGACCGTCGTCCAGGGGCCGTCCGGCGAGGCGGGCGCCGCCGCGGCACCGGTCGCACTCCGCAACAGGCACAGCCGCCTGTGCCTGGACGACCGTGATTGGGCGACCGCGCCCGGGTCGGCCGTACAGCAGTGGACCTGCAACGGGGCTGCGGTACAGGACTGGGCCATGACGCCGGTGAGCGGCGGCTACTACCAGATCCGCAACCGGCACAGTGGTCTGTGCCTGGACAACTACAACTGGGGGACCGCGCCGGGCGCCGAGGTCCGGCAGTGGACCTGCAACGGAAACAACGCCCAGCAGTGGCGCGTCAGTGCGGTGGGGGAGGGCTTCTCCACTCTCAGCAACCGGCACAGTGGTCTGTGCCTGGACAACTACAACTGGGGGACCGCGCCGGGCGCCGAGGTCCGGCAGTGGACCTGCAACGGAAACAACGCCCAGCAGTGGAGCATCGGCTGATCACCGGCCTCCGGGTGGGAGCGCCCACGCCCCTTCGGCTGCGTCGTACGCCTTCTGCCGCATGAGCCGCACCCGATGGCTGCCATCAGAGCCCGGCAGCCATCGAGTGCGGTCGTCGACGAGAGGCACCGCGGAGCGGGCCGGCTCGGCGTCCTACATCTGACGTGCCGGAGCTTCCGAGGGGGCGAGGCGCGAAAGCTCCGCCTCGGTCGACTTGAGCAGGTCGTTCCAGGACGCCTCGAACTTCTCGACGCCCTCGTCCTCCAGCACCTGTACGACGTCGTCGTAGGAGATGCCGAGGTTCTTGATGGCGTCGAGGTCCGCGCGTGCCTGGTCGTAGCCGCCGGCGACGGTGTTGCCGGTGATCTCGCCGTGGTCGGCCACCGCTTCCAGGGTCGCCTCCGGCATGGTGTTCACCGTGTTCGGCGCCACCAGGTCGTCGACGTACAGCGTGTCCTTGAGCGAGGGGTCCTTGACACCGGTCGAGGCCCACAGTGGACGCTGCTTGTTGGCCTGCGCCTTGTCCAGGGCCGCCCAGCGGTCGGAGGAGAAGACCTCCTCGTACGCCTCGTAGGCCAGCCGGGCGTTGGCCAGGGCGGACTTGCCCTTGGCGGCCTTCGCCGTCTCGGAGCCGATCGCGTCCAGACGCTTGTCGATCTCGGTGTCCACGCGGGACACGAAGAACGACGCCACCGAGTGGATCTTGGAGAGGTCCAGGCCCGCGGCCTTCGCCTTCTCCAGGCCCGCGAGGTAGGCGTCCATGACCGCGCGGTAGCGCTCCAGCGAGAAGATCAGCGTCACGTTGACGCTGATGCCCCGGCCGATCGTCTCGGTGATCGCGGGGAGGCCCGCCTTGGTGGCCGGGATCTTGATGAGCGTGTTCGGCCGGTCGACCAGCCAGGCCAGCTGCTTGGCCTCGGCGACGGTGGCCAGGGTGTTGTGGGCCAGGCGCGGGTCCACCTCGATGGAGACCCGGCCGTCCTGGCCGCCGGTGGCGTCGAAGACCGGGCGCAGGATGTCGGCGGCGTCGCGGACGTCCGCCGTCGTGATCATGCGCAGGGCTTCCTCGACGGTGACCCTGCGGGCGGCGAGGTCGGTGAGCTGCTGCTCGTAGCCGTCGCCCGAGGAGATCGCCTTCTGGAAGATCGACGGGTTGGTGGTGACGCCGACGACATGGCTCTGGTCGATCAGCTCGGCCAGGTTCCCGGACGTGATCCGCTTGCGCGACAGGTCGTCGAGCCAGATCGCCACGCCCTCGTCGGAGAGGCGCTTGAGTGCGTCTGTCATGAGTTGCATCTCCTACTAGTCGTATCTGCCGGCGTCAGCGCGCTGCGGCTTCGAGGGATTCCCGCGCGGCGGCGGCCACGTGCTCCGGCGTGAAGCCGAACTCGCGGAACAGCACCTTCGCGTCCGCCGAGGCACCGAAGTGCTCCAGCGAAACAATGCGGCCCGCGTCGCCCACGTACCGGTACCAGGTCAGGCCGATGCCCGCCTCGACGGCGACGCGCGCCTTCACCGACGGCGGCAGCACGCTGTCCTTGTATCCCTGATCCTGCTCCTCGAACCACTCGACCGACGGCATCGAGACCACCCGGGTCGGCACCCCGGCCGCCTGGAGCTGCTCGCGCGCCTCGACGGCCACGTGCACCTCGGAGCCGGTCGCGATGAGCAGTACCTGCGGCTCGCCGCCTTCGGCCTCGAAAAGGACGTAACCGCCCTTGGCCGCGTTCTCGTTCGCCTCGTACGTCGGCACACCCTGGCGGGTCAGCGCCAGACCGTGCGGGGTGCCCTTGCCGAACACCTTGGTGTAGCGGCGCAGGATCTCGCGCCAGGCGATGGCGGTCTCGTTGGCGTCCGCCGGGCGCACCAGGTTCAGGCCCGGGATCGCGCGCAGCGAGGCCAGGTGCTCCACCGGCTGGTGGGTCGGGCCGTCCTCGCCGAGGCCGATCGAGTCGTGCGTCCACACGTACGTCACCGGCAGGTGCATCAGCGCGGAGAGGCGCACCGCGTTGCGCATGTAGTCGGAGAACACCAGGAAGGTGCCGCCGTAGATGCGGGTGTTGCCGTGCAGCGCGATGCCGTTCATCGCGGCGGCCATCGCGTGCTCGCGGATGCCGAAATGGATCGTCCGGCCGTACGGGTCGGCCTGAGGCAGCGGGTTGCCCGCGGGGAGGAACGACGACGTCTTGTCGATCGTCGTGTTGTTCGAGCCCGCCAGATCGGCGGAGCCGCCCCACAGCTCGGGCACGATCTCACCGAGCGCCTGGAGCACCTTGCCGGACGCGGCACGCGTCGCCAGACCCTTGCCGGGCTCGAAGACGGGGAGCTTCTCCTCCCAGCCCTCGGGCAGCTCGCCCGCGGCGATCCGGTCGAAGGAGGCGGCGCGCTCGGGGTTGGCCGTGCGCCACGCGGCGAACGCCTTGTCCCACTCGGCGCGGGCCTCGCGGCCGCGGTCCAGGGCCTGACGGGTGTGGCCGATGACCTCGTCGGAGACCTCGAAGGTCTGCTCCGCATCGAAGCCCAGGACCCGCTTGGTCGCCGCGACCTCGTCGTCGCCGAGCGCCGAGCCGTGCGCGGCCTCGGTGTTCTGCGCGTTCGGGGCGGGCCAGGCGATGATCGAGCGGGCCGCGATGAACGACGGACGCCCGGTCTCGGCCTTGGCCGCCTGGAGCGCCGCGTACAGACCCGCCGGGTCCAGGTCGCCGCTGGGCAGCTGGTCGACACGCTGCACGTGCCAGCCGTACGCCTCGTACCGCTTGATGGTGTCCTCGGAGACCGCGGTCTCCGTGTCGCCCTCGATGGAGATGTGGTTGTCGTCCCAGAGCAGGACCAGGTTGCCCAGCTTCTGGTGTCCGGCCAGCGAGGACGCCTCGGCCGAGATGCCCTCCTGGAGGCAGCCGTCACCCGCGACGACCCACACCATGTGGTCGAACGGGGAGGTGCCGGGGGCCGCCTCGGGGTCGAACAGGCCGCGCTCGTAGCGGGCGGCCATCGCCATGCCCACCGCGTTGGCGACACCCTGGCCCAGCGGCCCGGTCGTCGTCTCGACACCGGTGGTGTGACCGTACTCCGGGTGGCCCGGCGTCTTCGAGCCCCAGGTGCGGAAGGCCTTCAGATCCTCCAGCTCCAGGCCGTATCCGGCGAGGTAGAGCTGGATGTAGAGGGTCAGGCTGGAGTGGCCGGCGGAGAGGACGAACCGGTCGCGGCCGGTCCACTCGGCATCCGCGGGATCGTGCCGCATCACCTTCTGGAACAGGGTGTACGCGGCAGGAGCCAGGCTCATCGCCGTGCCCGGGTGGCCGTTCCCGACTTTCTGTACGGCGTCCGCGGCGAGAACACGGGCGGTGTCCACGGCCCGCTGGTCCACATCGGTCCACTGGAGGTCTGTGGTGGTCGGCTTGATGCTCACCCTGAGTCAGGGCTCCTCTCGACAGGTCAGGTGACGGGGTGCCAGGTGCGGTGCAGTCGGCGTGTGAGGCCTTCTCGGAGCCCGAGAGCCCGATGGGTCGTTCCGTGTGTGATCGGTGGCGACGTCGTAGACCACCGTCGCGGCACTCCACGACGACCGCCATCCGTAACTCTGTGATTGTTAACGCTCACAACCGCATGGGGCAAGTGCACCCCGTGTTTTGGTCGGTCTTTGGGTCATGCCCCTCGCGCGATGTGACACCGTACGTTGCTCGGGACCGATCGGTCGACGGACGTTCGGTGCGCGAGATGCGCTTGTCGGCGGCTTCGCGGTGACCCCCCTGCGGGATCCCGGCCCCCGACCTGCCTGGGGTGGCCTGTACCGAAGCCTGCCCTCCTGGCGCGACGCCTCGACGCCGCGACCGCAGTCGTGTGGTGTTCGCCCTCGCCGTAGGGTGAGCGGGCCCTCCGGTCGGTGGGCAGGCAGGCGTCCACGCGCCGAAGCGGCGGCCGGCCGCCGCTTCCGGGGCTGGAGGATCGGACGCCTTCCGGCTCGCGGACGAGGGTGAGGGGACAGCGAGTCCGGAGGCCGGTAGTCACCCCCGGTCCGCGAGAACGGTGGGGTGGGGGAGGGGCGTCCGGTTCCCGAGGAGTAGCCGCACGTGGCTGGAAGCGTTTGCCGCGACTGCACCGGCGTCGGTCACTCGTTGCCGGAGGGGTCACTCGCAGAAGAAGACCCTGGCGGGGTCGGCTACGACGGCCTCCGTGACGGCTGCGGCGAGTGCTGCCGCGGAACCGTCGAGCGCCTGAGTCCCGGTGCTGTGAACGTAACCCGTTCGGGGGTCGGGTTCGCGCCTCCGGCGCGGGTTGACACCCGGCCTCGCGGTCCGCTCGGAGGCGCCCATGGGCCGACCGGCCGTCATGCTGCTGCCCGCCGGAGCGGGCAGGTGATGCGGCCGGTGCCGCCCGGCGCCCTCGCGGGGCGGCATCGGCGCGCGTACGGTACAGGCGCGTCGGTTGACCGTGCTGTTCTGGGGGGCGCGGTCCGGTGGGGGGCGCCGTGGAGGGGCGGTCTCTGCCGGATGCCCCACTTTTGCCCCCTTCTCCGTGCCCACGGCCGTGCATCGTTGCGAGAAAAAGCCTGGTTCCCCTTGTCCTGCGGTGATGCGAGCGCTAACAATCAAGCTCGACCGGGGCTGTCGAACCTCGACTGCCTCCCGGACGACGCCCCGGTGGTGCGAGGACACGTGCTGCCGCCGAAGCGCTTCGGGACAGAAGCACCCTCAACGACGAGATTGCCAGGTAATGCCCATGACGAACTTCCGAGCCGCACCCATCCTCATCGCCGCGACCACCAGTTGCGCCCTGCTCCTCACGGCCTGCGGACAGAACAGCGAGGGAGGAAGTCAGGAGTCGAAGGACAAGAAGGACCTCACCATCGGGATCTCCATGCCCACCAAGTCCTCCGAACGGTGGATCGCCGACGGTGGCAACATGACCGCGAGTCTCAAGAAGAGCGGCTTCCACACCAGCCTGCAGTACGGGGAGGACGACCCCGACCAGCAGGTGGCCCAGATCGAGAACATGATCACTCAAGGTGTCGACGCCCTGGTCGTGGCGGCCATCAACGGTGAGGCGCTGTCCAACGTCCTGCAGCAGGCGGCGGACGCCGATATCCCGGTGATCTCCTACGACCGGCTCATCCTGGGATCCCCGCACGTCGCCTACTACGCCTCGTTCGACAACGAGAAGGTCGGCAAGCTCCAAGCCACCTACATCGTCGAGAAGCTGGGCCTGAAGGACGGCTCGAAGAAGGGCCCCTTCAACATCGAGCTGTTCGCCGGCTCGAACGATGACAACAACACCAAGTACTTCTTCAACGGCGCCATGGAGGTGCTGAAGCCCTATCTCGACAAGAAGCAGCTCGTCGTCCGTTCCCAGCAGACCCGGCTCGCCCAGGTCACCACGTTGCGCTGGGACGGAGGCACGGCGCAGAAGCGCATGGACGACCTGCTGACCTCCGCCTATTCCACGGCCAGGGTCGACGCCGTGCTGTCACCGTACGACGGCATCTCGATCGGCATCCTGTCCGCCCTGAAGTCCGACGACTACGGGAGTCCGGCCAAGCCGTTGCCGATCGTCACCGGCCAGGACGCCGAGGTCGCCTCCGTGAAGTCGATCATCGCGAACCAGCAGACCCAGACCGTGTACAAGGACACCCGCGCACTGGCGAAGGTGGCCGCGGACATGGTGATCGCCGTCCTCGACGGCAAGAAGCCCGAGATCAATGACGACAGCACGTACGACAACGGCAAGAAGGTGGTTCCGGCCTACCTGCTCGACCCGATCAGCGTCGACAAGGCGAACTACCGGAAGGTTCTGGTCGACTCCGGCTACATCAAGGCCGAGGAGCTCCGTTGAGCTCCGCCGCATTCGCCTCGTCCCCGGAAGCGCCTCCGGCCGGCCCTGTGCTGGAGATGCGGGCCATCGTCAAGACCTTTCCCGGGGTCAGGGCGCTGTCGGAAGTGACCCTGTCCGTGGAGCGGGGTGAGGTTCACGCTCTGTGCGGAGAGAACGGCGCCGGGAAGTCGACGCTGATGAAGGTCCTCTCCGGCGTGCATCCGCACGGGAGCTACGAGGGCGAGGTCCTCTTCGAGGGCGAACCGTGCCGCTTCAAGGACATCAGGGCCAGTGAGCGGCACGGCATCGTCATCATTCATCAGGAGCTCGCACTCGTTCCCTACTTGTCCATCGCCGAGAACATCTTCCTCGGCAACGAGCCGTCGCGACGAGGCATCATCGACTGGCGCGAAGTACTGAAGCGTGCCGCCGCGCTGCTGCGGCGCGTGGGTCTCGACGAACACCCCGAGACCCGGGTGGCCGACATCGGCGTGGGCAAGCAGCAACTCGTTGAGATCGCGAAGGCGCTGGCGAAGGACGTCCGGTTGCTGATCCTCGACGAGCCCACCGCAGCCCTCAACGACGAGGACAGCGCGAAACTGCTGCGGCTGATGAGGGAACTGAAAGACCAGGGCATCACCTCCATCATCATCTCGCACAAGCTCAACGAGATCGCGCAGATCGCCGACTCCGTCACCATCCTGCGTGACGGACGCTCCATCGAGACCCTGGACGTCAGGGACCCGGCCACCACCGAGGACCGCATCATCCGAGGCATGGTGGGGCGGAGCCTGGACAGCCGCTTCCCCGACCGCACCCCGTACCAGGGCCCGGCCGACGCCGACCCGGTCCTGGAGATCCGGGACTGGACCGTACGCCACCCCCTGGACCACAGCCGCAAGGTCGTCGACGGGGTCTCGCTCCAGGTCCGCCGCGGCGAGATCGTCGGCGTCGCGGGGCTCATGGGCGCCGGCCGCACGGAACTCGCGATGAGCGTCTTCGGCCGCTCCTACGGCCGCTACCAGCAGGGGACCGTCCTCAAGGACGGCCGGGAGGTGCGCACCCGCACGGTTCCCGAAGCGGTCGCCCACGGCATCGCGTACGTCACCGAGGACCGCAAGCACTACGGCCTCAACCTGGAGGACTCCGTGAGCCGGAACATCTCGCTCGCGTCCCTCCGCACGCTCGCGCGCAGGGGCGTCGTGGACGCCCACGAGGAGCGCAGAGTCGCCGAACGGTACCGGCGGACCATGGGCATCAAGGCTCCGAACGTCCTCGAACCGGTCGGCCGGCTTTCCGGCGGCAACCAGCAGAAGGTCGTTCTCAGCAAGTGGATCCTCGCCGGGCCCGATGTACTCATCCTCGACGAGCCCACCCGCGGAGTCGACGTGGGGGCCAAGTTCGAGATCTACACCGTGATCGACCGACTCGCCGCCGAGGGGAAGGCCATTCTCCTCATCTCCTCCGAACTGCCCGAACTGCTGGGCATGTGCGACCGGGTCTACACCATGGCCGCCGGCCGGTTGACCGGCGAAGTCACCCGCGAGGACGCCACCCAGGAAGTGCTGATGCGGCACATGACGCAGGACGTTCCCGCGCCGTCCGCAGTCGGCGCACGCACCGCCACCCCCAACGAAGGACATCAGGAATGAGCACCCCCGCCACCACGAAGTCGACCGCTCCGCCGCCTCAGGGGGACGGCGTCGTCCGGCCCGGCGGGGCACAGGTGGCTCGTGCGCTTCTGGACGGCGTCCGGCGGAACATGCGCCAGTACGGGATGCTCCTCGCGCTCGGACTGATCGTGCTCCTGTTCCAGGTCTGGACGGGAGGAGACCTCCTGCTGCCGCGCAACGTTTCCAACCTGGTGCTGCAGAACAGCTACATCCTCATCCTGGCCATTGGCATGATGATGGTCATCATCTCCGGGCACATCGACCTGTCCGTAGGCTCACTGATGGCCCTGGTGGGTGGCGTGGGAGCCGTGCTCATGGTCGAGCACCAGCTCTCCTGGCCCGTCGCGGTGATCCTCGCCCTCCTGCTGGGGGCCGTCGCGGGTGCCGTCCAAGGGTTCTTCATCGCGTACGTGGGCATACCGTCGTTCATCGTGACGCTCGCCGGCATGCTTCTGTTCCGAGGGCTCACGGAGATCTTCCTCCAGGGCCAGACACTCGGCCCGTTCCGGAGGGACTGCAGAAGATCGCCAACGGTTTCCTGCCGGAAGCGGGGCCGCAGACCAACTACCACAATCTGACCCTCCTCCTCGGCCTGGGGCTGATCGCCTTCGTCGTGTTCCAGGAGGTGCGAGACCGTCGGCGCCAACGGGAGTTCGCGCTGGAATCGCTCCCCACCAGCCTCTTCGCGCTGAAGGTGACGGCATTGGTCGCCGCCGTACTGGTCACGACCCTGTTGCTCGCCAGCTACAAGGGCGCTCCCGTCGTGCTCCTGATCCTGGCCGTGCTGCTCGTCGGCTTCGGCTACGTGATGCGCAACGCGGTCATCGGCCGCCACGTGTACGCAGTGGGCGGCAATCTGCCCGCCGCGAAGCTGTCCGGGGTCAAGGACAAGAAGGTGACCTTCGCGGTGTTCCTCAACATGGGAATGCTCGCGGCGCTCGCCGGCCTCGTGTTCGCGGCCCGCTTCAACGCGGCCTCGCCCAAGGCGGGAGTGAACTTCGAACTGGAGGCCATCGCCGCCGCGTTCATCGGCGGGGCCTCGATGAGCGGTGGCGTGGGGACCGTGACCGGCGCCATCATCGGCGGCCTGGTCCTCGGCGTGCTCAACAACGGGATGAACCTGGTCGGGGTGGGTACCGACTGGCAGCAGGTCATCAAGGGCCTCGTGCTGCTCGCGGCGGTCGGGTTCGACGTGTGGAACAGGCGCAGAGCGGGCGTCTGATACCACCCCCGAGGTGGCTGTGCCCGCCGGTTCTGTCACCGGCGGGCACAGCCACCTCGGCACGTCCCCGGGCGGTCAGCCGCGGATGCCGAAACGCAGGACCGTCGTCGAGCGGTACTCGTCGCCGGGCCGGAGCACCGTGGACGGGTCGCCGGGGCGGTTCGGGGAGTCCGGGAAGTGCTGGGTCTCCAACGCGATTCCGGCCCCCGCCCGGTAGGGCGTTCCGCTCTTGCCGACGACGGTTCCGTCGAACTGTCCGCCCGTGTAGACCTGCAGGCCGGGCTCGGTGGTGAACACCTCCATGCACCGGCCCGTGGCCGGCGCGCGGAGGACGGCCGCACGGCGCAGCGTGCCGTCGCCGTCCGGGGTCAGTACGAAGTTGTGGTCGTACCCCCCGCCCGCTGCCGTGGGCCGATGCTCGGAGCGGGCCAGCGCCTCGGAGAGCCTGAGAGGGCTGCGGAGGTCGAACGCGGTACCGGAGACGGGGAGATGCTCCCCGCACGGAAGGAGATCCCCGTCGACGGGTGTGTAGTGGGAGGCGTCGACGGCCAGCTCGTGATCGTAGATGTCACCGGCGCCCTCGCCTTCGAGGTTGAAGTAGGCGTGGTTGGTGAGATTGACCGGCGTGGCGGCGTCGGTGACCGCCGCGTAGGTGAGAGTGAGTTCGTCGTTCCGGCCTAGGAGATAGCTGACCGTGACGTCCAGATTTCCCGGAAAGCCCTGATCGCCGTCAGGGCTGCGGAGGTGCAGGAGTACCCCGGTCCGCTCCGGAGTGTGCACGCTTTCGGCTTCCCAGATCCGGGTGTCGAACCCGTCGGTTCCGCCGTGCAGGGAATGGCCGTTCTCCTGCGTGGTCAGCTGGTACGGCGTGCCGTCCAGGGTGAACCGGCCGTGGGCGATGCGGTTGGCGTAGCGGCCCACCGTGGCTCCGAAGTACCGGGCGGCGGTCGACCCGCCCGGTTCGCGGGCGCGAGGACGACATCGGCCGGACGGCCGTGCCGGTCCGGCACCCACAGTCCGTGGATGCGGGCGCCGTGGGTGTGTACTTCCGCCGTGAGTCCCCCGGCGAAGCCGAAGGTCCAGCGTTGCCCGGCTGCCGGGTCGGGGCGACAGACCGGAGGGCCTCCGGTGAAAGGGGGCGAGGACGGGTTCATGGAGCTCCTTGACCACAGGGGGAGACGGCGGCAGGGGGTGAGGGGTGTCGACGGGTACGTTCCGACGGCGGTGGGGATCAGAGGTCTGTCGAACGCGCGCGGACAGGGACGGAGGACGGCGGAGCCTCCGTATGGGCGCGGCGTGGCGAACAACTGACCGTACTCGGCTCCGCATACCCGCACATGTGTGTTAACGATAACAAGACGAAGGGCGGCTCACCAGGGCTCTCACGGCGTCGAGCGCGCGAGGGCGGGCTCGTTTCTCGTCCGCCGCTCGATCCTTAGTCCGGCGCGGTATGCGGCGGGTTTCGGGTCAAGTGGGGCGTTTGTGCCAACAGATCGCCGGGCAATCCCGCTCGCCCGGCCCTCGCGGGCCGTGCAAGGGTCTTGAGCTCAGGGTGAGTTAGCGCTCACAATTCTCGGCGGGTGGTCGTGTGACGCCCTTGCCCGGAGGTGTGCGCGTCGGCCGGTTGCGTCGACCTTCTCGCGAAGGACGCCCTGTTCTGGAAGTGGTGATGGCCCGTGCGTGGTACGAGCCCCGAACGGCGGCCGGAGCCAACAGGGCCGCCCCGAGCCCGTCCGGTCATCCGCTCCCGGCGGTGCGGCCCTGCTCCCGGTCACCCGGGGTGAGGCCGCCGTCGCGGGCCGAACCGGCGGCGCGGGCGCACGACGACACCTCTGTCCGCCCAGACCGGCGCCTTCCGGCGCCACGACTCGGAGGATCCATGTCCCGCAGAAGTACCCGACCACGTCTCAGGCTCGGCCTGACGGCCGCCGCGGTCCTGGTCACGACCGCCCTGGTGCCGGCCCCCGCGCACGGCGAGGCGCCCGTCACCGACTACGCCATCACCGTGGACCCGGGCAAGCAGGGGGCCGCGATCGACGACACCATGTACGGGCTGTTCCTGGAGGACATCAACCGGGCCGCCGACGGAGGCCTGTACGCCGAACTCGTACAGAACAGGTCCTTCGAGTACTCCACCGCCGACAACCGGGCCTACACCTCGCTGACCTCCTGGGACGTCGACGGCTCCGCCACGGTCGTGAACGACGACGGCCGTCTCCACGCGAACAACCGCAACTACGCGCGGGTGGCGGCAGGCACGACCCTGACCAATTCCGGCTACAACAGCGGACTGTCGCTGAGGAGCGGGGCGAAGTACGACTTCTCGGTATGGGCCCGCGCCGAGGCCGGAACCACCCTCACCCTCACGCTCAAGGACGCGGGCGGCGTGCTGGCCACGGCCCAGCAGAAGGCCGTGAAGGGCGGCTGGAAGAAGTACCGCGCCACGTTCACCGCGACGCGCACCACCGCGGCCGGACGGCTCGCCGTAGCCTCGACCGGCGCCACCGCCCTGGACGAAGTGTCCCTCTTCCCTCGTGACACGTACAAGAAGCAGCCGGGTGGCCTGCGCAAGGACCTTGCGGAGAAGCTCGCCGCGCTGAAGCCCGGCTTCCTCCGCTTTCCGGGCGGCTGCCTCGTCAACACCGGCTCGATGGAGGACTACAGCGAGGCGTCCGGCTGGCAGCGTGCCCGTTCCTACCAGTGGAAGGACACCATAGGGCCGGTCGAGCAGCGTGCCACCAACGCCAACTTCTGGGGCTACAACCAGAGCTATGGCCTCGGCTACTACGAGTACTTCCGCTTCGCCGAGGACATGGGAGCGATGCCGCTGCCCGTCGTGCCCGCCCTGGTCACCGGCTGCGGTCAGAACCGGGCCGTCGTCGATGACGCCCTGCTGAAGCGGCACATCCAGGACACCCTGGACCTCATCGAGTTCGCCAACGGGCCGGTGACATCCACCTGGGGGCGCAAACGCGCCGACATGGGACACCCCGAGCCGTTCGGACTCACGCACGTCCAGGTCGGCAACGAGGAGAACCTGCCCCGGGAGTTCTTCGAGCGCTTCACGCAGTTCCGTGCGGCCATCGCGGCGAAGTACCCGGGGATCACGGTGGTCTCCAACTCCGGACCGGCCGCGGCCGGTGCGACCTTCGACACCCTCTGGCAACTCAACCGCGACGCCGGCGTCGCCATGGTCGACGAGCACTACTACAACAGCCCGCGGTGGTTCCTGGAGAACAACCAGCGTTACGACTCCTACGACCGTTCCGGCCCCAAGGTCTTCCTGGGTGAGTACGCCTCCCAGGGCAACACCTTCGGCAACGGTCTCGCCGAGGCCGCGTTCATGACCGGTCTGGAGCGCAACGCGGACATCGTCAAACTCGCCTCCTACGCGCCTGTCCTCGCCAACGAGGACTACGTGCAGTGGCGCCCCAACCTGATCTGGTTCAACAACCGTGCTTCCTGGGGGTCGGCCAACTACGAGGTCCAGAAGCTGTTCATGAACAACGCGGGTGGCCGGGTCGTTCCCTCGGAGGCCACCTCCACCCCCTCCGTCAGCGGGCCGATCTCCGGGGCCGTCGGCCTGTCGACGTGGGCGACAGCCGCCTCGTACGACGACGTACGGGTGACCGCCGCGGACGGCAGGACCCTCCTGTCCGACGACTTCTCCGGACCGGCCTCGGCCTGGACCCACACCGGTGCCGGCAACTGGGCCGTCCAGGACGGGCAGTACGTCCAGACGGACGTCGCGGCCGAGAACACCACGGTCACCGCGGGCGACCGCGCCTGGCACGACTACGACCTGCGCGTGAAGGCCACCAAACAGGCGGGCGCCGAAGGATTCCTGGTCGCCTTCGGCGTCAAGGACACCGGCAACTACTACTGGTGGAACCTCGGAGGGTGGGGTAACACGGCGCACGGAGTCGAGCGCTCCGACAACGGGGCGAAGACCACACTGATCAGCAAGCCCGGCACCATCGAGTCCGGACGCGCCTACGACATCGAGGTCAAGGTCCGCGGACGCCAGGTGACCCTCTACCTGGACGGCAAGGAGTGGGGGGCCTTCACCGACGACCAAGTGGCCGAACCGTTCCGTCACGTCGTCACCCGGGACGCGGCGACCGGTGACCTGATCGTCAAGGTCGTGAACGCCCAGGCGACCGGAGCACGCACCAGGGTCGACCTGGGCGGGGCGCGAGTGGCCTCCCGGGCCGGGTGACGACCCTCTCGGCCGAGCCGTCCGCCGAGAACAGCGAGACGGCCACTCCCGTCGCCCCCGTCAGGTCCACCCTGACCGGGATCTCGGACACCTTCACATACACGTTCCCCGCCAACTCGGTCACGTTCCTGAGGATCGCCCGACGGTAGCGACCGCCCTCGGTTCTCGCGGGCGCTCCTCGGGTTGTGCGTCGCCTTCGGAGGCTGTCCGGTGAGGTACACCGCTGCTCCCGCCCGGTCCCGGTACCGGGACCGGGCGGGAGCAGCGGTGGCTGTCGGCGATGGTCACGGTGGATGTTCACGACGCACGGGACGTCCACCGGTGTGATGGCGTTGCACGGAGGTGTCCGGTCCGCAGGCGCCGGGGAACGGCTCGCCTTCCGACGGTGATCGCACCGGGCGGCGGCAGGCGGGTTCGACCCGGCCCCGCGAGCCCAGCACGAACGGTTTCGGCCGACAGCGTCCCGCTGTCGGCCGCTCACTCCTCGTCGGCGGACCGCCCCGCGGCGGAGGCATGCGCCTCGATGGCCGCGTCGGCAGCGGCCAGGTGACGTGCGACCGGGCCGAAGGAGACCAGGCCGCTGCCCCCGCCGGCGTACTCGGCTTCGGCGGGGGCGAGTTCGTCCCGGGCGCGGCGCAGTACCGGCAGATGCCCCACGGACGCGGCGGCTCGGGCGAGTACGCACCACAGCGCTTCCTGGAGCAGATCGTGCGGCGGCCGGGGGACTGTCGAGAGAGCTTGCCGGGCCCGCTCGGTGTCGCCGGAGGCGGCCAGGAGCAGGGGGGCGAGCCACGGCCGGTACGGGCCCGGGTCCAGGTCGGCGAAGTCGGCGGGATCGGGCAGGGCGTCGCCTCGCATGACGGGGATCAGCTCGACGAGGGCAGCGGCTCCCGAGGTGAGGCCGGGCATGCCGCAGTCAGCGGTCTCCGCCATGACGCGTGTGTACCGGGGGCGGGCAGCCGGCCAGCCACCCGTCTCGCAGAGGCGCAAGGCCCGGTACCAGGCGGTGAAGACCCCGGCGAGCGGCCGTTCGTTGCGGTCCGCGAGCTGGTCGGTCTCCTCGGCCTCGGCGTCCGCTTCCGTGAAGCGGCCGAGTCCGGCGAGCGCCTGCAGGCGGACGATGCGGCCGAGCACCTCGTGCCCGGGGAGCTGGTGGTCGACGGCCAAGCGGGTCAGTTCGGTGCCGAGGGCGTCCCGGCGGGCGGCCGACCCGCAGGCGGCGAACCCCTGCATGAAGGCGCCGTTGAGGGCGAACGCCAGGAGAGCGGGGTCGCCGAGGCGACGGGCCGTGCGGACGGCCTCCGCGGCGGCGCGTTCGGCGCGCAGCCGCCATGCTTCGGTGGCGGGCGCGGCGGAGGCCCGGGGGAGCGGGACGTCGGCGGCGGCGTCACCCCGGGACTCGACCGCCACGACCGACAGCAGCCGGGCGCGCAGGGCGGGCGGCCCTTCGGGGCCGAGCCGGGCGGCCGCCCGAGCCGCGGCCCGGGAGAGTTCCCCGGCGCCTTCGGGGTCGTCGGCGCGGGTCCACACCGCGGGGACGTCGTAGGAGCCGATGATCCGGGCGGCCAGTTCCGGGTCGCCGGTCGTCTCCGCGGCCGAGACCAGATCGCGCCGGTGCCGATGTGCCTCCTCCAGTCCGTCGGGTCCGGTTACCGCGAGATCGCGCAGGAGGCCCGCGGTGGCGTGCAGCCGCGCCCGGGACCGGGCGGGCACCGAGCGGTTCCAGGAGGCCGCCGCCCGGTCCCAGACGCCGTCGGCCGTTCCGGCCGGTTCGGCCGGGGGTCCGCTGGGCTGAGGATGCGTGCCTCGGCCCGCGCCAGAGCGCCCGAGCCTCCGTTCAGGGCGCCACGGGCCCGGGCGAGTGCCCGCAGTGCCTCGTCACGCCGCCCGGCGCGGTCCAGCGCCGTGGCCAGCAGCACCCAGCCGTCTTCCCGGCCGGGGTGCTCGGCCACATGGGCCCGCAGGTCCGCGACGGCGTCCCGGGCGGCGCCGGTCGCCAACAGGGCGTCGGCACGCCGCTCCACCGCGTCCAGGCGCAGCACCTCCAACCGCGCCCGCTCGGCGGCGGCCCACGCGGCAGCGGGGAAATCGGCGAGCACCGGCCCTCGCCAGCAGGCGAGTGCCTTGTCCCAGAGGGCGACGGCGGCGCGCGGCGACGCTTGGCCAGCGTGGCCGGCGATGCTCTCGAACCGCCAGGCGTCGACCGCCTCCCGGCCGGCGCGCAGGGCGTATCCGGGGCCGTCGGTGACCAGGAGACGGGACGGCTGCCGGGGCGGGCGCCCGGGTTCCAGAGCACGCCGCAGGGCCGCGACGAAGGTGCGGACCGCGCCGACCGCGCCCGCCGGGGGCTCGTCCTCCCACAGGTCGGCCACCAGCCGGCCGACCGGGACCACCCGGCCCCGGGCGATCAGCAGCCGCCCGAGGACTTCCCGGTGCCGGGGCGCGCTCAGCGGCAGCAGGCCCCCGTCGGGGTCCCAGGCGACGACCGGTCCCAGCAGTCCGAACTGCACACTCACGGCAGGGTCCTTTCGCGGACGGGGCGGCGCCGTCGCCGGAGCGTGCAGCGTTTGCGCTCATCGATCGCTGATCCGCGGCCCGCAACCTGGGTGACGTCCCCGGACAGCCAGGACCGACGAGGTCGCAGGTCCGGGCCGTCCACTCTCCCACGAACCACAGGAGCCACCGTGACAACCCCGAGCATGCCTGGATTCACCGAGCACCGCGTGACCGTCGACGACGGCGTCTTTCTGAAGGCCGCCGTCGGCGGCAGCGGCACCCCCGTCATGCTGCTGCACGGCTTCCCGCAGACCCACCTGATGTGGCGGCACGTCGCCGCCGACCTCGCCGCCGACCACACCGTGATCTGCCCCGACCTGCGCGGTTACGGGGCCAGTGGCAAGCCCGCCGAAACCGGCCCCGACGTCTACTCCAAGCGGACCATGGCCCGAGACGTCGTGCGCCTCGCCGCCGCCCTCGGCCACGACCGCTTCACCCTGGCCGGCCACGACCGCGGCGCCCTGGTCGCCTTCCGCGCCGCGATGGACCACCCGGACGCCGTCGCCCGGGCCCTCTTCCTCGACGTCCTGCCCACCCTCGACATGTGGGACGCGCTGCACGGCGTCGACGCCCGCGTCGGCTTCCACCTCTACCTGATGGCCCAGGCCCCCGGCCTGCCCGAGAAGATGATCCAGGGTGCCGCGGACAGCTTCTTCGGCTACTTCCTCGATGCCTGGACCAAGGATCCGGACGCCCTCCCCGCCGACGTCCGCGCCCACTACCTCGCCGCCTCCGCGGACGCCGTCCCCTCGATCGTCGCCGACTACCGGGCCTCGGCCGGGGTGGACGTGGACCACGACAGAGCCGACAAGGAGAACGGCAACAAGCTGGCCATGCCCGTCACCGTCCTCCAGCAGGACTGGGGCGCCGCCCTCGGCTACCACGCCCAGGGTCTCTGGAGCGCCTGGGCCGACGACCTCCGCCACCAGACCGTCTCCTGCGGGCACTTCATGGCCGAAGAGGACCCCCAGCTGATCGCGTCCGAGATCCGGGCCCTCACCGTCCGCTGAAGGAGCCCCGCACGGCTCGGCTTCGTCGCCCAGGCTGAACGAGAGAAGAGGGGACACGGAGCGAGGGCGGCTGAGCAACGGAGCGGACGGCTACGGCTTCTCGCGGAGCCCGTGGTGGACGGAGCAACCTGACTCCTTCCAGGTGATGGGTGGCTGTACCGAGTCGTTCCCCAGTGGCCCACGCGGCCATGGCTCGTTCACCGGGCAGGTCCCGTACCTCGACGACGCTGTCACGTACAGGAAGGTCTGGCGCGGCTGACGCCGCGACCGCCAAACCACCGAAAGGACATCTCCGCCATGCGTTCGCTGCGCTCCGTACTCACCTCACTCACCGCGGTGTGCGCCCTCGCGGCCGGCGTGGCCGTCGCCGGGCCCGTCGCCCCGGCCCAGGCCGCCGCGTCGGACTGCACGGGCGGCACCCGGGGCTTCCGCGACCACCCGGACAACGCCTCCGGGGACACCGACAAGCCTCGCAGCCTGGACCTCGGCGGCGGGGTCGTCATCACCTTGGAGAAGGGGGTGTACGGGGGCCAGCAGATCGCCTTCGGGAAGATCAGCGGGCCCACCCGACCGGGGGACAAGGTGTGGATGGACTGGCGTGCCGCCGGATGGGACGACGGAGGCAGGCCCGAATGGCCGATCCGCCCCTGGCTCCAGTGCGGACCGTTCACCGTACAGAGCCACGGTCAGAGCCTGACGACTCCCTTCAAGCGCACCAGTACCGACCCCGACTACCAGTTCCGGGTCTGCGGTTCGCTCGCCACCAACGGCGTCGTCCGCTGCGCCGCCAAGAACGGCGTCGACTGGTGGTGACCCGTCGGCACCGCTGAGTCCCGGCCCGCCCCCCGGGTTCCGCAGCCGGGCGCGAACCGATGGGCCGGAGTGACGGCCGGCACAGCCGTACTTCGACCCGCGGATCCGGCTCCTGCCCCGACCAGCTCAACTCCTCCCTGCTTGCGCGAACGACTGGTGTGCCTGTCTGTCCCCGTACGGGGGTGTGTCACGCCGCCGTGCCCCTTCACTTTCGGAAGAACCGAGGATGACCGTGTCCCTGTTGTCACACCGACGTCTGACCGCGAGCGCAGCCTTGACCGCCGCTCTCGCCGGCCTTCTGGCTCCCGCCACCAGTGCTTCCGCAGCCCCCACCGCCATCCGGACCCAGGCGCCCGCACCCGACATGGCCGGCATCGTGGCCGCCCTCGAGTCCGCGATGGCCAACGGGGCGCCGGGGGCGATGGCCCGCTACTCCGGTCCGGAGGGGGTTGAGGGGAGAGCGGTTGGCGTCCGCGACCGGGAGTCGGGCGCGGCCATGGACACCCGGGCGCGGTTCCGGATCGGCAGCGTCAGCAAGACCTTCTCCAGCGTCGTGTTGCTCCAACTGGTCGAAGAGGGGAGGCTGACGCTGGACGCGTCCGTCAACACGTATCTCGAAGAGCTCCTGCCCGACGACCGGATCACGGTCCGTCACCTCCTCACCCACCGCAGTGGCCTGGCCGACTACACCAACGCCATGTTCGAAGAGACCGTGCCGGGCTTCGAGGCGGTCCGCAACCGGGTGTTCGGCTACCAGGAGCTGGTCGACCTCTCGCTCGCCGAACCCCGGACCACCGAGCCCGGCGCCGCGTACGCGTACTCGAACGCCAACTTCGCCGTCGTCGGCATGCTCATCGAGAAGCTGACGGGCCGGCCGGTGGCCGACGCCTACCAGCGGCGCATCATCAAGCCGCTGGGGTTGCGCGAAACTGCCTACGTCCATCCCGACACGCGCATCAAGGGCACACACGTGCGTGGCTATCTGCACCCCGACGAGACCGGTGCGCCGCTCGTCGACTCCACCGAGCAGACCGCGTCCTGGGCGCAGTCCGCAGGCGCCGTCATCTCCAGCCCCGCCGACCTCAACACCTTCACCAGTGCCCTGATGCGCGGTCGGCTGCTGTCCCCGGCGACGCTGGAGGCGATGACGACGGTCACGCCGACGGACGGCACCGACACCCGGTTCTACGGCCTCGGTCTGCGCCGCTACGACCTGTCCTGCGGCACCCGGGTGTACGGGCACACCGGCACCGTCCAGGGCTACTACACCTACGCCTTCTCCACCCGCGACGGCCGACGCAGCCTTTCGGCGCTGGCCAACACCTCCAACCGCGGCGCCGCGAACACCGCGCTGGGCAACACCCTGGAGGCCGCCTTCTGCGGCAAGAGGCCGGCATCAGCCCCGAACGCGCGCTCGGCGGAGCCCTCCGGCACCGCTGTCCACCTACCGCTGCGTGCCGAGCGTGACCTGCCCGAGCGTCACTGAGTCCGGCACGACGACCACCGGGTCATCGACCAGGGCGGAACCCCGGTGCTGCGTGATCGCCGACTGGCGTGCGCTCACGCAGCGCTCACGTCGACCAGACCACCTTGCCGCGGTGCACGATGACCACCTTGGCGTCGGGCCTCAGGACCATCTGGGCGCCACCGAAGTCGTGCGTCTTGGAGGCCCAGATGGCTCGGTCGTCGCCGTTGTGGATGACCAGGTTGCCGTCGGGCTGGAAGATCGCCCGGTGGTTCTCGCCGAAGGTCATGGCGGCCCAGATCGGCTTGTTCCGCTCGTTGTAGACGACGAGGTTGCCGTCCTGCTGCATCGTCATGCGGATGCGGTTGGTGGCCCAGGACTGGCCGACCCCGATGGAGCTGGTCGCGGAGACCGTCTGGGTGCCCCAGTCCGGCTTCGGGGCCGCCTTGGGCTTCGGCTTCGGCGAGGCCTTCGGCTTCTCGGCCGGGGCGGTCGTACGGGGAGCCGGTGACGGCGCCACGGGTGCGGGAGCAGCCTTCGGAGCGGTGGTCCTCCTCTGTTCCGTCGGGGACGGCTTCTGTGCCGTCGGGGACGGCGTGGGCTTCACCGCCACGTAGTCGTCCAAAGCCGCCGGGGCCGACTCGGGGTTGAGGACCGTGTCGGCGCTCCCGGCCACCGGTGTCGTACCGCTGTTACGAGGCTCCTCGTCGTTCGCGCTGCCCATCAGCAGCACGGGTATCGCGACCAGGGCGGCGCCGACGAACGCCGCCCCCGCCAGGACCGGTGCGCGGGGGCGGCCCCTGTCGGCAGCGGTGAGGGTCTTGGTGCCCGGCTTCGCCGCGACGGCTGCTGCCAGGGCGATGGCCTCCGTGCGTGCCTCGGGGGCTCCCGCGGTCCGGGCCGTGGAGGTGGAGGAGGGGGCGGACGGGGCGGTTGCGGCCGTCGGGGATTCCTCGGGCGTGGCTGTGGCCGGGGCCTGGGGAGTGTCGGGAGCGGTCGTCGCGGCGGCCGCGCTCCGGGGCTCCCGCGCCTCGGCCGCGGCGGCGGTCGGCCGGGACACGGGGCCGGCCTCCTCCGCGGCGGGCGGCGGGGGCGTGGTGCCGGACTTCTCCGTGGCTGCCGCCGCGGACTCGGTGCCGGGGGCGGGGGCTCGGGGGGCATGCGCTGACTCCTCCTCGGGGGCGAGCCCAACGTAGCCCGTCGAGGCGGCGGGTGAGGCCTCTCGCCGCGACAGGCCTTTTCGCTTTGTCATCCCACGCCTTTCCTGTCCCGGAAAGTTCCTCACTCGGGCAGCAAACGGGCAGGCAGACAGCCTATACGGGCCCGCTGTCGGACCCCGTGAACGGGGCTCGTATGAGATCCTGTTGAGGCCGTTCGGCACTCAAAGATTCGTACGGAGCCAAGAGTTCAGGTGGATGCCTCCCTCGTGCCGGAAGCCGTGAAGGACGCCGCACGCCATGCACCCGGCCACTGGGTCGGAATCGTCGATCCGGAGTGGACGCAGGCCCGGACGCCGCCGGAGTGGGCCGTGCTGGGGGAGTGGCAGTCGGACGACAGTGGGAGCGTCGGCGAGTACCGCGCCAACCCCGCCTACCGTCCCTCGGCCCGGGCCCTCGGCTGGCCCGAGCCCACCGACCCGGTGGACGCCGCCGCCCAGCGGGCCGCCACGGGGTACGGCACGGTGGACGAGGCGCTGGCCGCACTCGCGGAAGCGGACGTGACCGTCGTACGCGGGCCGGACGGCGGGCCGCTCATGGCCGCCGGGCGGAACGGGGAGCCGGTGGTGCTCCTGTTCACCTCGGCCACCCACGCGTTCATGTCCGCAGCACTTCACCATGACACCGTGCCCGCCCGGGAGCTGGCCGGGTCGCTGGCTGGCAGCGGCGCTCTGTTGATGGTCAACTCCGGTGCCGCTGCTCCACTGCTCGTTCCTGCCGACAGCCTTCCCGGTGCCGTCAGTTCCGGTCCGGTGGCCCCGACCGTCGGACCCGACACGACCGAACCCCGGCCCCACACCACAGGGAGGACCCCGTGACGCGTTCGTCGTCCCCGCAGACCCCCGCCTCCGCCCCCGCTCCCGTACAGGCGAAGACCGAAGCCGCAGAAGCCGAGGCCATGGAAGCCGGGGCCGCGGAAGCCGAGAGGATATCTGAGGCCGAGAAGGCCCCGGAGGGCGAGAAGACCGGGCAGGGCGGGCGCCCCGAGGCCCGGGCGCCCGCCCCCGACGCCCCGGCCGCAACGCCCGAGGCCTCCTCCTCCTCCGGTGCCTCCGACTCCGAGACCGACCCCGACGCCTCCGCCGCCGCCCAGAGCCGGCTTCCCGCCCTCGTACGGACCATGACCGCCACCGCCATCGGGAAGCCGCAGCAGGAGGCGGGGCCCGTGGGGCGGCCGGGGAAGGCCGCGCTGGCGGGGGCGGCGGTCGTGGGCGCGCTGCTCGTGTCGGTGCCCTTCCTCGTGCTCGCCGGGAACAACGACGACGGGCCCGAGCGGACGAAGGCCGCCGGAGCCGGGACCGTCCTCGACGGGAGCGGACCGGAGGCGCCGGGCGAGTTCGCCGTCACCGCGCCCGAGGCCGGCGCGCCCGCCGAGGACGGCAAGAAGAGGGAGGCGGAGAAGGACGAGGCGAAGCCGGAGAAGGCCGGCAACCCCGTTCCGGCCATCCCCCCGGCGGACGGCGGCAAGACGGAGGCGGAAAAGGACGAAGGCCCCAAGGACCCGCCGAAGAAGGCGGATTCGTCCAAGGAGAAGCCCGAGGCCGAGAGCGGCGGTGGCAGGAACCAGCCCGCCAAGGCCCAGCCCGCCGTCACGTTCAGCGGGCCCGTATCCTTCCGCAGCCACCTCTCCGGCCGCTGCCTCGACGTTCCCGGCCACAACTTCAACGACGGCCAGCCCCTGTTCATGTGGGACTGCAACGGCGCCGACGCACAGAAGTGGCGCTTCGGCTCGGACGGCACGATCCGGGCCAGGGACAAGTGCCTGGACGTGGCCAACGCGAACTTCGCCAACGGCTCCCGCATCCAACTCGCCTGGTGCAACGGCTCCGCCGCCCAGAAGTTCACCCTGAACGGCGCCCACGACCTGGTGAACACCGTCGTCGGCAAGTGCGTCGACATCCCGAACCACAGCAAGGGGCGCGGCCCGGAGACCTATCTGGTCCTGTGGGAGTGCACCGGGCTCGATAACCAGAAGTGGAGCACCTGACCGGGCGCGCGGAGCGAGACATGATGGCATCGCCGGACCGCCGAACCGCGTCCCCGGCGAAGAGGGGCGTCCGGACAGGACGCCGCCGTAGCAAGGAGGTTGGTGCGTGTCGCGCCAGGTACTGACGGTCGGCCCGCGGACCGCTTTTCCACGATCGGTGAGGCGCTCGCCGCCGCCCGTACCGGTGCGCTCATCAGCGTCCGGCCCGGGACGTACGCGGAGAACCTGGTGATCCACACCCGGGTGACCCTCACCGCCGCCGAGGGCCGGGGCACGGTGGAGATCCGGCCGCGTTCGGGCAGTGTCGTCGCGTTGCGCGCCGACGCCGTCATGCTCTCCGAACTCACCCTGCGCGGCGGGGACTCCGAGCTGCCCGCCGTCGATGTGCGGCGCGGACAGGCCGCGTTCGACGGGTGCGAGATCGTCGGCGCCGCCTGGACCGCGATGCTGGCCGGCGGCACCGGCTCCCTCGCGCTGCGGGACTGCCGGGTGAGCAACCCGCAGGGCGCGGGCATCGTGGTCACCTCCACCACCCCCACCACCGTCGAGTCCTGCACGCTCGAACACCTCGGCACCAGTGGCATCGTCCTCGCCGAACAGGGTGAGGCGCGCGTCCGCGACTGCACGGTGCGGGGCGCGCGGGGCAACGGGCTGCTGGCCAACGGCGAGACGCGGGGCACCGTCGAGGACTGTGACATCTCCTCCACCGACAAGCCCTCCATCGCCCTCGAAGGGGAGTGTGCCGTCTCCGTCGTCCGGACCGTGGTGCACGACACCAGCACCGGCGTGCATCTGAGCAGCGCGGGCCGCACCACCCTGGAGGACGTCCGTGTCACCAGCGCCTCCGGCAACGGGATCGTCCTCGCCGTGGGCACCGATCCCGTACTGCGCCGCTGCCGTGTCTCGCGCGCACGGGGGCACGGCCTGTTCGTCACCGACCGGGCGCGCGGCACCTTCGAGGACTGCTGGGTGGACGGGGCGCAGGGCGCCGCACTGCGGGTGGCCGGGGCCTCCTCCCCGGCGCTGACCGGACTGACCGTCCGTGACTGCGAAGGGGCCGGACTGTTCCTGGAGGAGGACGCGGCGCCCGAGCTGGACCGCCTTGAGGTCATCGGCTGCTCGCCCGCCGTCTCCCTCCAGGGTGGCGCCAACCCGCTGCTGCGCCGGGCCCGGCTGGTCGAGCCCGGCGGTGACGGCATCGCCGCCGCCAAGGACGCCCGGGGCCGCGTCGAGGACTGCGAGATCGTCCGTCCGAAGGGCGCCGGCGTACGGGTGGCCTCCGGCTCCACCCTCTATCTGGCCGGCGGCGGGGTCTTTGACACCGCCACCAGCGGACTGGTCGTGGAGGACGGTGGCAACGTCACCGTCCGCGACTTCCGCGTCGAGATATCGGGCGAGGAGGGCGTGGTCGTCGCCTCCGGCGGTGAACTCACCGCCAACCGCACCACCGTCCACGCCCCCAAGGGCCACGGCTTCCTCCTCAGTGAGGGCGCCCTCGCCTCGCTCAGCGGATGCGAGGCCAACGGCGGTGCCCAGGACGGCTTCCGGGTGGAGTCCACCGCGCCCGTCTCGCTCGTCAACTGCACCGCCCGGGAGAACGAGGGCGGCGGCCTGGTGCAGACCGCGCCCGGCGAACGGCTCGCCGTGGACGGGCTGAACAGCATCGGCAACGGCAAGCGCGACGCCTGGGGCAGCGGCAGCGCCGAGAACACCGACCCGGCCGGCTCCGGCGCCGCCGACGCGCCCCCGCCGGACCGCGCGGACGGCCCGCTCGGCGCCCTCAACGCGCTGATCGGCCTGGAGAACGTCAAGCAGCAGGTACGCACCCTGGTCAACCTCACCCAGCTCGCCCAGCGCCGCGAACAACTCGGCATGCCCGCACCTCCGATGAGCAGGCACCTGATCTTCGCGGGCCCGCCCGGCACCGGCAAGACCACCGTCGCCCGCCTCTACGGGGCGATCCTCGCCGAGCTGGGCTCGCTGCGCAGCGGACACCTGGTCGAGGTCTCCCGCGCCGACCTGGTCGCCCAAGTCGTCGGCGGCACCGCCATCAAGACCTCCGAGACCTTCCAACGGGCGCTGGGCGGCGTCCTGTTCATCGACGAGGCGTACACCCTCACCGCCGACAGCGGCAACGGCGGAGCCGACTTCGGCCGCGAAGCCGTCGACACCCTGCTGAAGCTCATGGAGGACCACCGCGACGACGTCGTCGTGGTCGCCGCCGGATACTCCCGCGAGATGGAGTCCTTCCTCAGCTCCAACCCGGGCCTCGCGTCCCGCTTCTCGCGGACCGTCGAGTTCGAGAACTACTCCGTGGACGACCTGGTCGCGATCATGGAGAGCATGTGCACCCAGCACCAGTACGAGCTGGGGGAGGGCACGGCCCAGGCACTCGCCGCCCACTTCGGGGCCATGGACCGGGACGCCGGGTTCGGCAACGGCCGCGCCGCACGCGGGGTGTTCGAGGAGATGGTGGACCGGCAGGCGATCCGGCTCTCCGCCCAGACGCAGGTCAGCGAGCAGGATCTGCGGCTGCTGTTGCCCGAGGACGTCTCCGCCACCGCCGCCGCGTCGGCCGCCGAGACCGCCGTACCCGCCGACGACCCGCTGACCCGCCTCGGCGACATGATCGGACTGGCCGAGGTGAAGCGCGAGGTCGCCGATCTGGTCAACCTCATCACCACGGCCCGCCACCGCGCCGCCGCCGGGCTGCCCGTCCCCAGCCTCAGCAACCACCTGGTCTTCACCGGCCCGCCCGGCACCGGCAAGACCACCGTCGCCCGGCTCTACGGCGAGGTGCTCACCCAGCTCGGTGTGCTGGAGCGCGGCCAGCTCATCGAGGCCGCCCGCGCCGACCTCGTCGGCCGCTACATAGGCCACACCGCCCAGTTGACCCGCGAGGTCTTCGAAAAGGCCCGTGGCGGTGTGCTGTTCATCGACGAGGCCTACACCCTCACCCCGCGCGGCGGCGGCGCCGACTTCGGGCAGGAGGCGGTGGACACCCTGCTGAAGCTGATGGAGGACCACCGCGACGAGGTCGTCGTCATCGTCGCCGGGTACACCGACGAGATGGAACGCTTCCTCGCCTCCAACCCCGGCCTCTCGTCCCGCTTCCCGCGCCGGATCGCCTTCGCCGACTACTCCTCCGAGGAACTGGTCACCATCGTGCGCGCCCAGGCCGCCGCCATGGGGTACGAGTGCGGCCCCGGCACCGGACCGCTGCTCAAGGAGCACTTCGACGCGGTACCCCGCGACCGGTCCTTCGGCAACGCCCGCCTGGCCCGCCAGGTCGTCGAGGCGATGGTCACCCGCCAGGCGGGCAGGATCAGTTCGCTGGCCGCGCCCACCCTGGACGACCTGCGCATCCTCCTCCCGTCGGATGTCGCCGCCGTGGGCCCGAAGGCGGTGCCGCAGTGAGGCAGCCCGAGCGACGGACGACCGGGAGGCCCCGGACGGCCAGGACGACCCGCCTGCTGTACGGGGCCACTCTCGCCGCCGCCCTGGTGGCGCCCGTGGCCGTACCCGCCCACGCCGGGCCCCTCTCCCGTACCCCCGCGGCATCCCCCGCCGCCGACGGGGCCAAGGGCCAGGAGCTGCCCGGGATGCCCTTCGCGCTCGACGCGCGGGCCGAGGCCGTCGTCTGCACCCCCGCCTCCAAGGAGCGGGCGAAGAAGCAGGACTGGTCGCGTCAGCGCCTCGACCTGGACCGGCTGCACCGGCACACCACCGGAGCCGGCGTGACCGTCGCGCTGATCTCCACCGGTGTCGCCCCCGGGGCCGAAGGACTCGACGGCCGCGTCACCGCCCGGGGCGAGGCCGCCGACGACTGCGTGGGCCAGGGGACGTTCCTGGCCGGGCTGATCGCCGGCTCCGGCGGCCCGACCCCGCGCCTCGCCGGGGTCGCCCCGGCCGCGAAGGTCCTCGCCCTGCGCGGCACCGACCGGCGCGGGCAGCCGGACCCCGCGCTCGTCACGGCGGCCGTCCGGACCGCGACCACCGCCGAGGCCGACGTCATCGCGGTCGCCGTTGCCCTCCCGCGTAAGGACACCGCGCTCACCCGGGCCGTCGCCGAGGCCCGCAAGGCCGGGGCGGTGGTGGTCGCGGCGGCCACCCCGGAGCCGCCGTCGCGCGGCTCGGCCGACGAGATCCCCTCCCGTACCTACTGGCCCGCCGGCGAGCCCGGCGTCCTCGCGGTCGCCGACATGCTGCCCGCGGGAGCCCGGCCGGACAGCGCGCTGCGCACCGAGGGCATCGATCTGGCCGCCCCGGGCGCCGGGGTGGTCTCCGGTGGGCCGCGCGGGAAGGGGCACTACCTCGGCGGCGGCGTCGCGGTGGCCACCGCGTACGCGGCCGGGGCAGCCGCGGCCGTCCGCGCCGCCCACCCCCAGGAGCCGGCCGACGCGGTGACCCGTCGGCTGACCGCCACCGCGTACCCGGCCGACATCCCCCAGCTGGACGCCTACGCCGCCGTCACCACGGTCCTCGGCGGCGCGGCCGCGGCTCCCGCAGGTGCGGAGCGGGCCACGGACGCCGTGGCCGTACGCGACACCTCCGACGCCGACCGCGCCACCGGCCGGGCGGTCCTCTTCGTCCTCCTCGGGTCGGCCGGCGTCCTCTCCCTCCTCTGGGCCGGTTTCGCCCTCACCCGGGCCCGCGCCCGGGGCTGGCGTCCGGCGGGGGCGGGCACCCCCGACCGGGGCTGAACGTGGAAGGGTCTCCTCCGGCCGGAGGGGACCCTTCCACGTTCGCTCGGCCCTACTCGACCAGGGCCGTCTGCACCAGCCTCGGCTTGCGGCGCTGGATGTGCAGCGCCCGGCCCGGCGGCAGGTTCAGCGGCTTCGCGTTGCCGAAGAGACGGCCCTCCGTGGGCGGACAGGACAGCAGGACCGCCGGGTTGTTGGCCTCGTCCAGCCGGCGGATCAGCCCGTCGCTCAGACCACGCCCCGCGCCCATCGCGCTGCGGGCGACGACCAGGTGCAGCCCCATCTCGTAGCCCAGGGTCAGATGCTCGAAGAGCGGCTCGAAGGGGCTCTGGAAGGAGTTGCCGGACACCATGTCGTAGTCGTCGACCAGGACGAACAGGCGGGGGCCCGTCCACCAGTCGCACCGGCGCATCCGAGCGGGCGAGATGTCGGCCCCGGGCACCCGGGTCTTCATCGCCCGGGCCGCCCCCTCGATGGTCTCGTTGAGGTTGTCGAGGGAGATGACATGCCCGATGCGGTACTCCTCGGGGATGGCGTCGACCAGGGTGCGGCGGTAGTCCACCGCGATGATCTTCGCCTCCTCGGGGGCGTACCGGGCGGTGATGCCCTGCGTGATCAGGCGCAGCAGGTTGGTCTTGCCGCTCTCGGTGTCGCCGACCGCGATCAAGTGCGGGGTCCGGCTGAAGTCGTGCCAGACCGGTTCCAGCGCGTCCTGGTCGAGACCGAGCGCGAGGCGCATGCCGCCGCCCTCCGTGGCCTCGGGGGAGGGGAGTTCGGAGACCGGCAGCCGGTGCGGGAGCATCCGCACCTGTGGGGCGGCAGGACCGGACCAGTGCCGGGAGATCTCCCCCACGAGGTGGGCCACGCCCTCGCCGAGGTCCTCCAGGGACCCCAGGCCGTCCAGCCGGGGCAGACCCGCGAGGAAGTGCATCTTGCTTTCGGCGGTGATGCCCCGGCCGCCCGTGCGCGGCACCGAACGCGCCTTGCGGGTGTCGATCTCGGAGTCCATCGGATCACCCATCCGCAGCTCAAGACGGGTGGCGGCCTGGTCGCGGACCTGCGCGGACAGCTCCACCCAGCGGGTGGTGGTGATGAGCAGGTGGATGCCGTAGTTGAGGCCCCGGGCGGCGAGTTCGTTGAACTTCGGGATCAGGTCGTCGTAGTCCTGGCGGACCGTCGACCAGCCGTCGACCACCATGAACACATCGCCGAACGGCTCATCGGGGAACTCCCCGGCGGCACGGCGGCGCCGGTAGGACTGCATGGAGTCCAGCGTGTGGTCCACGAAGAACTGCTCGCGACGGGCCAGCAGCGCCATGACTTCGGCCACCGTCCGGTGCACCCGCTCCGGGTTGAGCCGCGCCGCGACCCCGCCGACGTGCGGCAGTGCGGCGAGCTGGGAGAGGCCGCCGCCGCCGAAGTCCAGGCAGTAGAACTGCACCTCGGCCGGGGTGTGGGTGAGCGCCAGGGCGGCGATGAGGGTCCGGGCGAGCGTGGACTTGCCGCTCTGCGAACCGCCCGCGACGGCGACATGGCCTCCCGCCCCGGACAGGTCCACGATCAGCGGGTCGCGCCGCTGCTCGAACGGCTTGTCCACCAGGCCGACCGGAACCCGCAGCTTCCCGGTGCCCGGCCAGCCTGCCGCCGTCAGCCCCCGCTCCTCGTCCGGCGTGATCCCGGGCAGCAGCGCGTCCAGCGGTGACGGCTCGTCCAGCGGCGGCAGCCACACCTGGTGGGCGTCGGGCCCGGAGCCGCGCAGCCGGTCCAGCGCCACATCGAGCAGCGCCTCCTCGTCCTCGGCCTCCTCCGTCTCCGGCTCCGGGTCGGGCGGGGTCTCCAGGGTGCGCGGCACCACCCACCCGCTGGTCCAGGGCACCACCTGGCTCGCCACCCGGGCCTGCACCACCGCGCCGGTCCGCCGTCGGTACGTCCCGAGGAGTACGCGGCACGGAACCGGGTCAGGGCCTCCACCCCGGACTTCAGATAGCCGCTGCCGGGCGCGGCGGGGAGCTCGTAGGCGTCCGGTACGCCGAGCACGCCGCGGCTCTCCATCGCGGAGAAGGTCCGCAGCCCGATGCGGTACGAGAGGTGGCTCTCCAGCTGGTGCATACGCCCCTCGTCCAGGCGCTGCGAGGCGAGCAGCAGATGTACGCCGAGCGAGCGGCCGAGGCGGCCGATCATCACGAACAGCTCCATGAACTCCCGGTGGGTGGAGAGCAGTTCGCTGAACTCGTCGACCACCACGAAGAGGCTGGGCAGCGGCGCGAGGTCGGCTCCGGCGGCGCGGGCCCGCTCGTACTCCAGCGCCGAGGTGTAGTTGCCCGCGGCGCGCAGCAGCTCCTGGCGGCGGATGAGTTCGCCGTGCAGGGCATCCTGCATGCGTTCCACCAGGGCGACTTCGTCGGCCAGGTTGGTGATCACAGCGGAGGTGTGCGGGAGTTCCTCCAGGCCGAGGAAGGTGGCGCCGCCCTTGAAGTCGACCAGGACGAAGTTCAGCGTCTCGGAGGAGTTGGTCAGGGCGAGCCCGAGGACGAGGGTGCGCAGCAGTTCGCTCTTTCCGGAGCCGGTGGCGCCGATGAGCATGCCGTGCGGCCCATGCCGCCCTGCGCGGACTCCTTGATGTCCAGCTCCACCGGGCGGCCGTCCACACCGACCGCGATCGGCACCCGCAGCCGACCGGAGCCGGAGTGCCGGGCGAACAGGGTCTGCGGGTCGTGCCGGTGCAGATCGGGAATGCCGAGCAGCGTCGTCAGCTCGACGTCGGTGTCCAGCGGCTGCGCGATATCGGTGCCGAGGCTCATCCGGCGCGGGGTGAGCAGCCGGGCCAGCGACTCCGCGCCGAGCGGACCGAGCCGGTCGGGTCGGCCGAGCGGCACCGTACGCTCCTTGCGACTGCGGTCGGTGCGCACCAGGTTCACCTGGTCGGGCCCCACGGTGAGGCGCAGCGTGTTGCGGCCGGGCCGCCAGCGCAGGGCCCCGGACACATCCAGGACCAGGGCGTTGCGGTAGCCGTGGCCCTCCCAGCGGTGGCCCTCCGGGACGCTGACACCGTCCAGCACGACGACCGTGTACGGCTCGTCGCGGCCGGGCCGGGCGTCCGGGTCGAACCCGGGGCGCTCGGCGAACTCGGCGCCGAGCAGATCGTCCAGCTCGGTGAGGTCGGCGGTGATCCGGCGCGCCTGCCCCGCCCGTCCTCCTCGTGCGGATCCAGCACGTGCGGCAGCCACTTGACCCACTCCCAGTCGGCGCGCCGCTCGTCGTTGACACAGAACGCGATCCACAGCTCCTCGGGAGCGTGGAACACCGCGAGCTGCCCGAGCATCGCCCGCACCAGGGCCCGTACGGCGTCCCGCTCCGGGGCCTGGGCGCCGGGCGAAGCCCCGTCCGGCGATTCCTCCGGATCCTCCTCCGGGCGCAGCAGGATCCGGGCCGAGGAACGCAGATAGAGCCCCAGCGGCTGCTCCGGGATGGTGGAGTAGGCCCGGATGAACCGGCGCAGCGCGTGCGCGCAGAGTGGTTCGAGATCCTCGACCGGACGGGGGAGACCGGGTCGAGGGTGAGCGCGAGCTGCTGTTCGCCCACCGCGAGTCGGACCTCGCCGAAATCCTCGTCGGCCGGACGGCGTTCCCACAGCCGTGAGGTGCGGGCCAGCGAGCGCAGCGAGGCGGGCTCCGGGTGACGCCAGGCCAGCGCCCGCTGCTGCTCCGCGACAGTGGTCCGCACCCGCTTGCGGGTCTGGGCCAAGTAGCGCAGATAGTCGCGCCGTTCGCCCTTCAGCCGCTGCTTGCGCTCGCTGGAGCGGCGCATCAGCTGCCCGAGCAGCATGGCGCCGGCGGAGAGCGCCATGACGCCCATCGCCAGATACATGAAGACGCCGTTCCCGCCGCCGGGCGCAGGAACATCAGCATCATCGACACCGACATCAGCGCCATCGGCAGGTACGTCCACACCGCCGAGGTGTCGGGCACCGTCTCGGCGAGGACGGGCGGCTCCTGGAGGGTCAACCGCCCTCGGGCATCTCCGGCCGCGCCTGCGGGCCGGGCGGCGAAACAGCACGACACTCAAGGAACAGAACCTCCGGTTCGCCGACTTTCCGGCCCGTCGAATACGGGTACGTCGGGCAGGGGAAAGACCACACCAGGCTGATTCATTCGGGGCGGCGCATGCTCCGATGAACGCCGGGTGAATGTCTCGCGCGGATAGCGCGGAGCGGCCAACTTCCGTGAAGGCCAACCCGCATACCGGATTCGAAGCCCGGCCCGCGCGGCACGGCCGTGGCCGCAGGCAGTAGTTCTGCATTCACGGAACGCGCCCTGTCCACGCGGGAGGGCCCCTCACCGGTCTGCGGGCACAATTTCCTTGCCGGGCCACCTGCTTCACGGCCGCGCGGACTTGTCCGTACTGTTCGCACATTCCCTCTCCCGGGGAAGTCCTCTGTCAAAGCCTGCACGGAAGACGAGAGTTCTGCTGATGACCGACAGTGCGGTGGCCGAAACGTGCCGCCTGACCGTACGTGCGCCGAGCGTCACCATCGATCTGGCCGTGCCCGCCGACGTACCGGTCGCCGATCTGCTGCCCACCCTCCTGCGGTACGTCGGCGAGGAGGCCGAGGAGGCCGGGCTCGACCACGCCGGCTGGGTGCTCCAGCGGCTCGGCGACGCCCCGCTCGACGAGGAGACCACCCTGGCCCGGGCCGGACTCGCCGACGGCGAGGTGCTCCACCTGCGCCCGCACACCGAGGCGCTGCCCGAGGCCCGGCTCGACGACCTGGTCGACGGGATGGCCGAGACGGTGGCCCGCCGACTGCACACCTGGCACGCCGGGCGGCCCGCGGCCTGCTGGTGGGCACCGCCGTGGCGACCGTGGTGACCGCTCTGGTGATGGTGTTCCGGCCCGGCGTGGCCGACTCCACCACCCGGGCCGCCTGCGCGGCCGTCGCCGGAGTGCTGCTCCTCGCGGGCGCCGGCTCCGCCAGCCGCGCGGTCGGCGACCGCCTCTCCGCGACCGCGCTCGGTCTGCTGGTCGCCCCGTGCTTCGCCCTGGTCGGCTGGGTGCTGCCGGCGGCGATCCGGCCGGCCCCGACGCGGCGCAGGTCGTGGGCGCCCGGCTGCTGGCGGCCGGTGCGGCGGCGGCGGGCGGCGCCGTCCTCGCGCTCGCCGCGACCGCCGTCGGCGCCCCCGCCCTGCTGGCCACCGCCGTGGTCGCCGCGGCCACCCGCGATCTCCGGGGCCCTGATGGGCTACACGAGTCTGGACGCGGCGGCCTCGGTCGCGCTGGTGGCGACGGTCGTCGTACTCGCCGCCGGGGCCGTGGCGCCCTTCGCCTTCAAGTTGGCCGGAATGCGCATGCCCGCCCTGCCCTCCTCCGCCGGGCAGCTCCAGGAAGGCATCGACCCGTACGCGGGCGACGAGGTCGCCGAGCGCACCGAACTCGCCGGGCGCTGGGTCACCGCGCTCTTCGCCGCCACCGGCACCATCACCACCGCCGCTCTGGCCGTCCTCGCCCACACCCCGGACCTCCCCGAGACGCTCACCGCGCTCGCCCTGGCCCTGCTGCTGCTCCTGCACTCCCGGGGCCTGGTCCACATCGGCCAGCGGCTCTCCCTGGCCGTGCCCGGGATCTGCGGACTGCTGCTCCTCGCCCGCGCCTGGGCGGTGGACAGCGACGCCGACGGCCGCGTGGTCGTCTTCGCGGTGCTGTTCGCCGCCGCTGCCGCCCTGGTGACCGCGTCCTGGATCGTGCCCGGCCGCCGGGTGCTCCCGTACTGGGGCCGGGCGGCGGAGCTGGCCCACACCGCCTTCGCGGTCGCGCTGCTGCCGTTCGCCCTCTGGGTGGCCGGCCTCTTCGGCCTGCTGCGCGGCCTGTTCGGCTGAGCACCCGCGTAGGCCGGTTGAACCAGAGACGAGTTGAGGAGAGGCTGTGCAGTCCAAGCGCGACCAGGTCCAGGCCCACGGATTCATGATGGGCAGGCTCAGCTCCGGCCTGCTGATGGCCGACCCGGATGCCCCCGAGAGCCCGCTGGGCCGCACCACCCGGGCGTCGTCTTCGGCCTGCTGGTGACCGTCCTGATCGGCGCGGGCGCCACCGTCTACGGGCTGCTGCGCCCCGGCGGCAACGACACCTGGCGCAAGGGCGAGCACCTGGTGGTCAACCGCGACACCGGCGCCCGCTATCTGTGGACCGGCACCGACGGCGTCCTGCACCCCGTGCGCAACTACGCCTCGGCCCGGCTGATCGGCGGGGCCGACCTCAAGGCCGTGGACGTCTCCACCGCCTCACTGCGCGACGTCCCCGTGGGGTCCCCGGCGGGCATCCCCGGCGCCCCGGACACCCTGCCCGACCCGGGCCGGCTCGACGCCGGGGCCTGGCACATGTGCGTCACCGGGCCGGACGGCGCCCTGCCCAGCACCTCCGGCGGGGCCGAGGACGCCGGGGTGGACCGGCCGGGAGCCACCACCCTCGTCGCCGGGGCACCGCTGGACTCCCAGGACGTCGGCGCCGACCGCGGGGTGCTCGTCCGCGGCCCGGACCGCACCGAGTACCTGGTGTGGCGGGGCAGCCGGCTCGCGCTGGACCGCGAGTCCGACGCCCGGAACGCCCTCGGCTACGGCTCCGAACGGGCCATGCCGGTCTCGGCGGCCTTCCTCGACGCACTCGCCCCCGGCCCCGCCCTGAAGCCGCCGGAGGTTCCGGGACGTGGGGAGAAGGGCCCGGTCATCGGCGGTCGACCGAGCACGGTCGGCCAGCTCTTCGAGGTGAGCGTGCCCGGCGGCGGCAGCACGTACCACCTGCTGCGCAAGGACGGCCTCGTGCCGCTCTCCGGCCTGGAGGCCGCCCTCGTGCTGGGCGACCCGGCCACCCAGAAGGACGCCTACCAGGGGCGTTCGCCCGAGGCCCGCGCGGTCGGCGCCGACGCGCTCCGTATGCACCGGGCGAAGGACACGGCCGGTGCCGGCTCCGCGGGCGCGGAACTGCCCCGTACACCGCCCGCCCCGCATTCCGCGCCGCGCGGCACCGCGCTCTGCGCCCAGGTGGACGGGGTGACGGAGGCGCCCGGATCCGGTCGGTGCTGGCCCCGCTGACCGCACTCGCCCCGGTCGCGGTGTCGCAGGGAACCGCCCAGCCGCTGGCCGCCGCCTGCGTCCGGACCGACGCCACCGTCGTACGCCCCGGGCGCGGCGCCCTGGTCCGGGCCCTGCACGCGAGCGGTGCCGCACACGCCGGGACCACCTATCTGGTCGCCGACAACGGTGTGAAGTACCGCTTCCCGGCCAAGGACTCCCTGGCGGCGCTCGGGTACGGGGAGGGGGACATCGGCTCGGTCCCGGCGCCGCTGCTCGCCGCACTGCCGACCGGTGCGGACCTCGATCCGGCCGCCCGCCTCCGGCGCCGCGGAGCCCCGCGTCACCGCCCCGAAGTGCGGGGCTCCCGCCGCGGCCGGGACGGACGACTCCCGGCCATGATCCAGACGAAATCCCCCATACGGTGCCGAAGAAAGGGAAATGGGTGGGGAAGCGGAACTTCGCCCATGACCCGGCGGCGAGCAGGCCCTATTGGGTGTGGACCACGCGCGACGGCAAACCTCAGAAAAAGCTCAGAAATTCGCCGCCCGCCTCTCCACGGAATCCCGAGCGAGAGGCACGGAACCCCGAAAACGGGCGGCCCCGATGACCGTTCGGATTCTTCGGCTGCCCGTTTCCCGTCCGCATCGACCGGTACGGACGGCCGGCACGTGGTCCGCGTTCATTTCGTGGAAACCTTCGGACAACTCCGTTGGCACGCAAAGAATCTGACGCGCAGAACTATGCTCAAATCTTCCCTGCATGCGTTGCGGCGGACGGCGATTTCTCTTTAGCCTCGGCGGGCAACGGTGCGACGAGAAGTCACTCAACGAAGGGAGCGCGACATGGCGGACAGTGGCCAGAGGCGGGCGGACTATGCCAAGGGCCTGGGAGGTGTCTCCTCGCTGGAGTCGGCCCGGGCCGCGGTCGAGAAGATCCAGAACAACGTCGCCGAGATCGCCGCGCGTTCGGGCGTCGGAGGCGACGAGGGCCAGGCCCTGCTGAAGCTGTTCCGCAGCTGGAACGGCGAAGCGCAGAAGGTCGTCGTGCAGATCAGCAAGATGATCGACGCGCTCCAGGAGAACGTCACGTCGGCAGACCGGCTGGCGAAGGAGAACCAGGACCTCACCGAGGTGCTCAACAGCAAGACCAGCCAAGGCGTCTTCGAGGCGCTGCGCTGACCCGTCCCCGGCGGCGCCGGCCACCGGCGCGGAGTCCGGAGAACCCGTGAGCACCCCCGGGCCCCGGGGCCCGGCCACCCGAGAGGAGATGTCATGGCCGACGGCATCATCGATGTGCAGTACTCCACGGTCCGCAACGCGATCGAGGAGCTGAAGCAGCAGACCCAGCAGATCATCACCACCCTCAACAACCTGGAGGACGAGCTCAAGCCGCTCGTGACCTCGTGGGAGGGTGACGACCAGGCGATGTACCGCGGCGTCCAGGCCGAGTGGGACCAGGCGACCAAGAACATGGCCCTGCTCCTCGGCGACAGCGGTGAGCTGGTCCAGAGCATCCACGACAACCACTCCCGCGACGAGCGCCGCAGCGCCGACAACTGGGGCAACGTGCGGGCCCGTTAGCCGTGGTGCGGCCGGGGCCGCCCCTCCCCCGCCGTACGCGGCGGAGGCGGCCCCGGCCTCCCCACCTCCGTTTCCGTGACCCCGTCCGACCGCAGGAGGACGTCCCATGGCCGGTGAGCAGGCCGACGTCAAGCATTTCGACCTCAAGCAGATGGAGAACTTCCGCGACAACGAGGTGCACCCGGTCTTCACCAAGGCCAAGAAGCCACAAGGAGGACGGCGAGGTGAGGGCGACGGCCGCATCCGCCCGCTCAGCGAGCTCATCGGCGGCTACACCACGGCCGACAACCTCGACCAGGAATCGCAGCTCCTGCGCCTCGGACTGATCAACCGGGAGAAGCTGATCTCCGGTCCGACGCTGGTCGAGAGCGTGAAGAGTGTCGCGACCTCCCTCGACAAGCTGCTCGGTGACCAGATGGAGCTCTTCAAGGAGCTCAAGGAGGCCCTCACCGACACCATCGAAGAGGCCAACAAGACCAAGAACAAGAACTGGACGCGATCGACGCACAGACGCTGCTCCAGACCTTCGAAGAGGTCGACACGCTCACCAGCGGATCCTCGGGCACGGAAGAGAAGTAGCCGCCCCCGCGCACGGGTGAACGGCTGGAGACGAGAAAGGGCGCGCGGTGGCGGACCGGTACGACGCATCATCCGTGGAGAACGTCGACAAGTACGAGGAACGGGACCGCGCTCCACCGACAACTGGGCACCTCGTCACGCACATCACCGGCTATCCCGTGCCCAAGCGCGGCGAGATCTTCGACTCGCTCCGCTCCGACCACGGCGGCAAGCTCTTTCCGGATGGACATCAGGGAGCGCAGCCTCGGCCTCCTCGTCAAGGACTCCGGCTTCCTGCGGGACAAGGGCCAGGACTACGACATCTGGTTCTTCGACAGCGGAAAGAAGCGCTCCATCATGCAGGCCCGGATCGTCTTCGAGGGCCGTGTGAAGTCCGGTGACGAGATCATCTTCGCCGGCACCGACTCCACCGACGTCAACGAGGTGTCCGTCCGCGAGGGCAACGAGTTCACGGACTACAACAAGGACAAGTTCAGCACCGTCCCGCTGGCCCGGTACATGAACGGACCACGGGCGGCGCTGCTCGCCCTGTTGAAGGGAACAGCGGCGACGGTCGTTTCAGCGGTCTCGCGCCAAGGAGTCCGACGTCGTCGACCTGGAATCCTTCACCAGGGCCGGATACTCCTTCGACTACGCGGCGAAGTTCTTCAAGGACCACGCACCGCTGCTGAAAGACTGGGAGGACCGCTTCGGCCGGGACGACGCGAGTTGGAAGGGCGAGGCCGCGGAGGTCTTCCGCAGCCTCATCAAGAAGATCCGCGAGAACTACGACAGTTACGTGGAGACCTTCAACGAGACGGCGGGCAGCGGGGATGCCTCCGGCACCGGCAACACCGTCTACTCCCGCCGCTCTCCCTGGGCCGCTCCCACCTCGAGCAGGCGGCCGGGACCTGCTGGGCCACTGGCTGACCTGGGCCCAGTCCGACTACTACGACCCTCACCGGGTGCTGCGCTACGTCCTCGACGACCTCGCCCAGTGGGTGGACCGGGAGAACGTGGACAAGACCGAGATCAAGTCGTACACCACCCGCTACTCCACGACGGTCAGCCACAGCCCGAAGGAGGGCTTCTCCCAGGTACACCCCGACTACGGAGACCTCACCGACGACATCGCCAACTGGGCGAAGGTCGGCGACAAGGCGGTGGACATCTGGAGCCGGGCGGTGGACGACATGCTCGTGGAGCCCGCGCGCGAGGTGCAGTCGAGGCTCAACAACCAGTTCCTGACGCTCTCCAAGGACTTCTCCGAGAACGTGCCCGAGCCCAGGTCGACCGGTACGGCGAGCGAGGAGTACGAGAAGAGGAAGCTGGAGGAGGAGAAGGAGAAGATCAACGAGGAGAACGAGGAGAACCGCCGCTACCAGGACGAGCTGCGCGAGGAGCAGCGCAAGCAGCGGGAGGAGGACAAGAAGCTCCAGGACGAGTTGCGCAAGGAGCAGGAGGAGCAGCGCGAGGAGGACAAGAGGTACCAGGACGAACTGTGAGGAGCAGCGCCTCCAACGGGAGGAGGACAAGAAGCTCCAGGACGAACTGCGCAAGGAGCAGAACGAGCAGCGCGAAGAGGACAAGAGGTACCAGGAGGAACTGCGCGAGGAACAGCGGCGGGAGCAGGAGGAGGCCAAGCGGGAGGCCGAGGAACAGGCCAAGCAGATGGAGGAGAGCCTCGGCGACATCAACGGGCCGGGCGGTGGCGGGGGCGAGAGCCTCGGCAGCCTCGACGAGCTGCTCAACCTCAAGCAGGACGTCCCGGTGACGGAGAGCCTGGGCGACCTCGGCGGTATCAACAACCCCGGCGACGCGAACAGTCCCGGCGGTTCGAACACTCCCAGCCTCGACGACGTGAACAGCGCGGTCTCCGAGAACCTCGGTAGCCTCGGCGACGTGAACAACGCGGTCTCCGAGCGCGTCGGCAGCCTCGACGACGCGAACAGCGCGGTCTCCGAGAACCTCGGCAGCCTCGGCGACGTGAACAACCCGCAGGCGGCCCGGTCCCGGTGGGCCAGAACCTCGGGAACCTCGGCGGCATCAACGGCGGTCCCGGCTCCACGCGGAACACCGACGACGCGGCCAACCGGCGATCACCGAGAACCTCGGCAGCCTCGGCGACATCAACAACGGTACGGACGGCTCCCTCGGCACCCCGACCGGCGGCCGGACCCAGCTCGACGGCAACCAGCTCACCACCGGCTTCCCGGACGGCAGCAGCACCTCCTTCGACCCGGACAGCGGACTGCTCACCACCACCCACCCGGACGGCAGCGTCACCACGCGGGATCTGGGAGACGGCACCCGGCTGACCAACCCGGACGGTTCGGTGACCTCCCTCGGCGACGACGGCACGCTGACGACGACGTTTCCGGACGGAACGACGCAGGTGGTGGACCCGAAGACCGGTCAGGCCACCTCCACGGCCCCTGACGGCACCGTCACCACGGAGAACCTCGGCAACCTCGGAGATCTGAACGGCCGGAACGTCAACGGGGGCCCGGGTGACCTGGCGGCCTGCGGGACCTGGGCAAACATCAACGCCGATCTGCCGACCGAGTCACCCGGTGTGCCTGGGCGGCCGGGAGAGGCATCGGCGACCTTGGGTGACCGGCAGACCATCGGCGACCTGGGCAACATTCAACGCCGACCTGCCGACCGAGTCACCCCGGGGCCTGGGCGACCGGGAGTCCAACCGGCGACCTGGGTGACCTGGGCGACCGGGAGACCATCGACGACCTGGGCGACCTCGGGAACCTCAACACGGGCGACGCGGGCTGAAGTCCTCGACCGGCAGTCTCACCGGCTGGAGAACGGCGACTTCGCCACCACGTTCCCGGACGGCGGCAAGAGCGTTTTCGACCCGGACACGGGGCAGCTCACCAGCATCGCCCCGGACGGCTCCGAGGTCACCACGGAACCTCACCCACGGGGCCGAGGTGACCAACCCGGACGGTTCCGTCTCCTCGCTGGACAACGGCCGGTTCCTCAACTCCTTCCCGGACGGCTCCAGCCACTCCATCGACCCGGACACCGGCATCGCCACTGTCACCGACCCCCAGGGCAGGGCCGAGACGGTCACCCTCGACGAGTTGAACACGCGAGGCGACAGCAACAGGCCTGACTTCCTGGATGACTTGAGGGAACTCAGTAGCAGCGGCAGCGGCGGCGGAAGTGCAAGCGGAAGCGGCGGCGGCGAGGGTGGGGGAGGTGCCGGGGTCACCACCCGGGACGTTCCCCTCGCGGAGCTGGGGCTGAGCGCCCAGGTAGGAGGCGGCGGTTCCGGCGGCGGCCTCCCGGTGCGGACCTCCCGTCGTCGGAGACTCTCGGCCAGGTCGCCCCGCTCTCGGACAGCGCCACGAACAGCGCGACGACCCCGGCACCGGCGGCGGCCAGGGAGCCCCCCGGCGCCCCGGGTACGCCCGGCACCCCCGGCATGCCGATGGGCGCGGCATGGGCGGGATGGGCGCGGGCGGCGAGAAGGGCAACGGCGAGCGCGTGCGCGCGGTCCTGGTCGACGCGGCGGAGGAGAGCGAACGCCGCAACCGCCGCAGGCGCAGCCCGTGGAACCGTCAGGAGGACAGCGACACCTTCCTCACCCCGGCCTCCCGGGTGGCCCACCACCGGCGGCGACACCCCGGAGGGGGAGCAGGAGCAGGGGCGCAGGCCCACGACGTCCGCCGACTACCTGGAGGAGGACGCGGACGTATGGGGCACCGAGGAGGGCGGCACCCCGGCCGTGATCGGCAGGTGATGCAACGTCAGAAGAGTGCGTCGGGGCCGGACGTCAGGGCCCGGCACGGTGAACGTACGGTCATGCGTACGGGCGGCGGAACGATCAGCAGGACGGAACGAGGAGCGCGGGCGTGATGGAACCACTGGAGAAGCGCCTGGAGAAGGCCATGGCCGAACTACAGGCCGCCCAGGAGGCGGTGGCGCGCACCGAACGCGAACTGCGGTCGGCGTCCTTCTCCGTGCTCTCCTCCGACCGGGCGGTACGGGCCACCGCGGGCCCGCAGGGCGAGCTGTCGGGGATCGAGTTCCTGGAGAACAAGTACCGCGACATGTCCCCGCAGGAGCTGGCCGCCAGCGTCCTGGAAGCGGCGAGCGCGGCCCGGCTGAAGATGAACCGGCATGTGATGAAGGCGATGGCCCCCTTCACCGAACCCAGCAGCAACGTGCCGGAGCTGAAGGGCTTCGAACTGGACTGGGAGCGCGTCTTCGGCCCCGAGGTGCTGCGGGAGGACGGCGAGACCGCCTCACGCGGCGGCCCCGCGGCCCCCGCCTGGCGGGACGCGCTCGGCGACGAGGGAGAGGACTGAGCGGGATGGGGCAGCGGTACTACGTCGACCCGGAGCGCATCGAGGCCCTGGCGCGGCAGTTGGAGGAGATCGGGACGCTCACCCGGTCCATGACCGAGGAGTTCCTCGACGAGCTGGCGCCCACGGTCGGCTGGCCCGGCACCAACAGCGAGTTCTCGGAGAAGGCCAAGCCGCAGGAGCAGAAGGAGCGGCAGACCACCAAGGACACCATGCTCTCCATCCGGGACGCCCTGGTGGGCATCACCGACGCCACCATCGGCAACGTCCGGATGATGAAGGACACCCGCGACCGCAACATCGACGAGATCGAGCACGGCAACAGCCGCCTCGAAACCGACGGATTCGACGGCACGGGCGGGCATGGCCGGCGCTGACCCCCGCGCCGCAGGCCGCTTCCGCACACGACCGGGAGCGGCCACTCCGTCCTGCCCGCACGGCCCCCGGGGCGGCCGTCGGTGAGCATCCAGGTATCGCCCGAGGTCAACGCCATGATCTTCATCCTCACCGGGGAGAAGCTCATGGACGCCGACGAGGACCTCGCCTTCGAGAGCCGTCGGCCCTACTCCGGCCTCGGACGCAAACTCGACCGGCTGTCCTCGCTGATCGACAAGTCGATCCATGACATCGGCGAGTCCATGCCGGACGACCTCGCCTCGTCGTACGCCAAGGCGATGGGCCTGCTCATCGACGACGGCGGCAAGAACTACCTGCGCGAATTCTCCGAGCAGCTCGACAAGATCGCCGAGGGCCGCCGCAAGACCTCCATGGACATCATGGAGTCCAAGTGGCAGGTCATCGCCGAGGTCATCCGGCTGCTCATCGAGATCGCCATCTATCTGGCGATGTCCTTCTTCACCGGGGCGCCTCGGCCAGCCAGATCATGATGGCCAAGCTGCGCAGCCGCTTCTTCATCCTCACCACCCTCAGCCATCTCCTCCAGAGGCTGCACCTGGCGCCTTCCCTGACCGAGGCGTTCGCCGAGGCGTTCACCACCTTCGCGGTCCGGCTCGCGATGATGAACTTCGCCCCGGACGGCCGCCGCCCCGACTCCATCGACTGGGGCGACATCGGCAAGGCCGCCGCGTTCGGCGCGGCGGCGGGGTTCTTCACCAGCGTCTTCGAGAAGTTCGCCAAGGACATCGTCCGCAGCTTCGACGGCAACTTCCTCAAGGGAGGCCCTGACCTCGACTTCAAGAACCCCAACTGGCGGGACACACCGAACGTCGACATCAAGAACAACGGCCCGACCCCCAACCCCGGGCCGGGCTCTGAACTTCCCGACCCTCCGAAGGACCGGCCCGACCCGAACCCGTACGGCAACGGCCCCACCCCCACGCCCGCCCGGTCCCCGTCACCTTCCGGGACGGCCCGTTCTCCTTCCGCAACAACCCCGAACTGTGGCGCAACAGCCAGATCCTGCGCCTCAACCTCGACCGGCCGGGCGCGCTGGCCGCCCACTACGGCCTGAAGGGGACGGCGGACTTCATCGCCGCCGGGGCGGGCGAGGTGGTGGCGGAGATCCTGATCAAGGGTGCATTCGAGGGCGACTGGTCCTCCAGCTGGACCACCTTCTTCGGCGCGGGCATCAGCAGCCGGGTCGAGTCCTCGCTCATGGGTGCCGCACTGAACAGTGGCGCCGAACTCCGCCACGCCATGGACAAGTTGCGCAACCAGCCGCCACCGACCGGGTCCGGCGGCAACGGCCCGGAAACGGCCGGCTCCGACCGCGCCGAGGGCCCTCCCGTACGGACACCACCGGTGGCGAGGGCGCCGGCCCCGGTCTCTCCGCGCCGCCGCCCGCCGTTCAACAGACGACGAGCGAAGGTGGATTCACCGGTAGCCAGTCGCCGCCGCCGTACGTGTCGCAGGACGCGCCGCCGCCCTACGTCCCGGTCGGCCCGCCGCCGTACATGCCGGGCCCCCTGCCGGTGACGGCTGCCGAGAACACGCTGTGGCAGCAGATCCACCAGGGCCCCGCCGAGGTCCGGGAGCAGTCGCTGCGGGACCTCGCCGCCCTCCGGGGTTCCCAGCCGCCGGGCCCCGCCGAGATCGGCGTACGCGACGGGGTGCACGAGCGGCTGTCGCAGTTGCCCGAGGTACGGGTGGTGCCCGGCGGGAACAGCGCGGCCGGCCAGGTGGACACCGACGAGGTGCGCCGGGCCCTGGAGAGCCTCGGTACGTCGTGACGGTGGACGCGCCGATCGTGGGGGAGGGCCGGGGGGCGAGAACCCGGGAGGCTCGCCCGAGAGGGGTGCCACCGGTACCGGTACGCCCGGCGAGGCGGAGCGCCCGGTGGTGTCGCCCGGCCTCGGCACCGGTGCGCCTCCACTGACCGTCATCGTGGCCGAGGGCCCGCCGCCGCTCGCCGGATCGCCGGAGTCGGCCGAGCTGCTGGACCGCGCAGGCGTGGACCGGGCCGTCGTGCTCGGTCCGCCGACCGGACCCGACGCGACGGCGGCAGCCGGCGCGCGAGGCGGTGGAGCTGACCCGGGAGGGCCCCGGTGCGCCGGTGGAGGTCCGCCCGCTCACCGGACCCGAGTTCGTGGGAACGCCCGACAGCGGCCCGAACACGGCGTTCCCGGGCGCGAACGTGCTGCTGCCGCTCGCCGACGCCCTGGGCGTGCCGCCCGTCACGGCGGCCGCTCCACCGCCCGCCGACTCGACGGTCCCGCCCGCCGGCTCGACCGCCCCGCCCATCGGCTCGACCGTCCCGCCCGCCGCATCGGCCAACCCGGCCTCCGCGTCGACGGCCTCACCGCCGCGTGCCCCCGCGCAAGGAGGCCCGTCCGGCGACACCGGCACGGCGGCCGAGGGCTCTCCGAGCGAGCAGGCGCAGGAGACGCCGACACGGGAGACGCCGGAGACGTCCACCGCCACCGCCACCGAGTCCGGTCCTGCGGAGGCCAATAGAGGGACCGACCCCACTGCCGTGGCTCCCCGCACCGAGTCCGAGCAGCACGCCATCGACCCGTCCTCCGTGAAGCCCGTCTCGGGCGGACCGACTCCCGCCACCGGCGACCTGCCGGGCCCGGACGTCAAGCCGACGGTGATCACCACCACCAGCTCCACGCCCGGCCCCGACGTCAGGGCTCCGCTCGACAGCACCCCGCCCGAGGCCGCCCCGGAAATCAGGCCGACCGTCGGCGCGACCGCCCCGCCGTCCACCGCCGGCCCCACCCCCCCGGGACACCGACCGCCTCCAAGCTCGCCGCCGACGCCCGGCCCTGGACCGAGGCGGCCACCGACCTGCACCTGGAGTCGGGCCGAGGCGACGTGGACCCCACCGCCACACCTTCGGCCGCGCCGCCCCCGCCCGCACAGATCACCGTGCGCCCGGCGGACCCGCCCCAGGGTCAACCCCCGCAAACGCTCCGGGACTTCCTGCCCGAGGACCGGTGGTGGACCTTCTACATCGATCCCAAGAACCACCAGGCCGCGCTCGAAGCCTTCCCGGACGACCCCGGCTCCTATTACGACCACGACCGCTCACCGGGCTTCCAGCAGGGCATGGTGTCCGCGTACACGCGGTTCCTCGGCGATCCCGGTACCGTCGCCACGCCGATGGACTCGACCTCGTACCGGACCATGCACGGGCTGGCCACCGGCCACCTCGGCCGGACGATCGGCTGGTCCGGCGGCGGCGCCACGCAGTTCCCGCTGCGGGGCGAGACGCTTGCCGACGACATCTTCGACGAGCGCATCGGCGACCAGCTGCTGGTCTACGACACGACCAGCCGCGACTGGTCGACGCCTCTGCCCAAGCCTCGGCCGGTCACCATCCTGACCCGGTTCATGCACAACAACCCGTCGCTGGCGACCAATTACGGCAAGAACGCGGCCCCCGGTCTCGTCGACACGTTGTTCCAGCAGCACTACGCCCGGGTGTCCGACCCCGACGCCGACGATGCGGTCAAACTCGCCTCCATCGTCCGGACCATCCGGGCGCTGCACGTCGTCCACCCGTTCCAGGACGGCAACCTCCGGTCCAACGTGCAGATCCTGCTGCCGAAACTCCTGCTGGAACAGGGCCTGCGCCCCGTCGTGCCCGACAACATGTACAGCCTGTTCCAGGGCGGCCGCTCCGTGGCGCAGATGGTCGACTCGCTGGTCCGCAACGGCGCTCTGGACACCGGAAGGCCCCGCCCGCCGCTGGGCGGGACCGCCGTCGACGTGAACCTGGAGTCGCGCGGGGACGGCACCGGGGACACGGGGGGCGCCCCGGTCGCTCCCATCGCCACGAGCAGCAGCTCGGACGGTGTAAGCGGCACGCCGCCGCCCCCCGCGGCCGGACCCTCGATCACCACGCTCGACCGGAGGACGGTGCCTCTGGGCGAGCTCCGGCGCTTCGTCCCGCAGACGGCGACCGCTCCGCAACCCGGGGTGGCTGTGCAGACGGTGACCATCTCGCAGAGCCGGGCCGAGGACGGCACGGGGCGGAGTGCGGGGCGTGCGGCGCTGCTCGGCCAGGACAGCTTCCGCGGGGTGCGCACCGCATCGGCCGAGCCCCCGCCGTCCGGGACTTCCGAGGCGTCGCTCGCGCCCCGGACCGTCTTCACCGGCCCGCCGGCCGCGCTCCCCGGCTCCGGCACCGCGCGGGGCGCCGACTACTTCGTCGGCCACGGCACGCCCCGTACCGTCACCCTCGGCACGGACAACGCCGCTTACCCCACCGTCGAGGTGAGTGGCGTACAGCTCGGCGAGGTCCTCAAGTACTGGGCACAGGACGAGGATCAGGACCGGCCGCTGGTGCTGTTCTCCTGCAGGACCGGACAGCAGCCGAAGATCGCGGGACTGCCGGTCGCCCAGCACGCTGCCAACCGGACCGGACGCCGTGTGTACGCGCCGACCACCGAAGCGGGCACCGCGAAGGACCGGGACGGCAACGTCCGCGCGGTCCTCGGCGAAGGCCCCGACGGGCCGGGCCGCTGGCGGCTGTTCACCCCGGAGCCCACCGGGACCGCGCTGGACGACCTGGCGCGCGACGCCGGACTGCACGCGGGCCCCGACCCTGCCGACGCCTTCGCCCGCGCCCGTACCCTCCAGCAGATCCGCACCCTGCGCGAAGTCCTCGGACCGGACGCCGAACAACAGCCCGGCAAGCGGGAGCTGCTGGCGGACCTCGCCTACGTGGACGGCCTGCGCTGGCGTGACCCGGGTACCGCGGCCCGGTACGGCGACGGGCGGATGACCCCGGACCTGCTCGACCGGATGGTCACCGACTGGCACACCGCCACCAACGGCACCCCCGTCGACCCGGCCGCCGGCCCCACCCCGGAGCAGTACACCGCGTTCCTGGAAGCCGCGGCCGGGCTGCGGGCCGGGGCGACCCCCGAGACCACGCTCGACACCCTGCTGCCACCCCCGCCGCCCCAACTGCCCCCGGACACCCTGGTCTCGCAGCCGGACGTGCTCGGCCTCTCCTACGCACGCTCCGCGCAGATCACCTGGTCCCTGTCGAACGCTCCGCTGCCGCTGTCCGAACTGGGCCTCGACCCCGCCGACACCGCCGAGCTCGCCCGCCGCCTGTACCACCCGGAGCTCACGGCCGCGCCCGCCCCGGCCGACCCGCAGGACACGCCGGGGCCCGAAGGAAGCCCGCCCCGGCCCGTGCCCCCGGTGAACTCCCTCACGGTCAACGCCTACACCGCCCGGCACACGTACGGCATTCCGGAGAAGAACTTCACCAAGTTCCGTGGCCTCGCGCGGGACCGGAACGTGGTCGTGGACGTGCGGCCGACGAATCCGTCGGCGCCGAAGTGGCTGGACGCGGGGGCGATGCCGAAGCCGCAGGACATCAAGGCGAAGACGGTCAACGAGATCGACGTGCTCCTCGGGGCCGATGCCGGGACGATCGGTCTGGTCGGCTTCTTCCGGCCGGTGCTGCCTGCCGAGGGCTCTGTGCCGCACGGTGCCTGGGACCGGGTGGTCTCACGGTTCAACCAACGTTCCACCGAGTTTCGCGAACTGGCCGGGAAGATGGCCCAGTACGAGGCCGAAGGCCGCTTCGTCGTCCAGGACGGAGTCGTCCACGGCGTCGACGAAGCCGGTGACCGGCGTCCGATCACGGGGGACCACGATGTGTTCGACGTGTCGTCCCCGGACGGCTCGCGGCTCTCGCATCCCGACCACGATGCGCTGATCGACGAGATGCGGGCCAAGGACATGGCCGTCGTGCACGGCGCGCACATGTTCTGGAATCCGCCGACGGCCTTCGACAAGTCGGTCTTCGACAAGATCGTCGGCTCCCATCAGGGCCCCTCCGGCGAGCCACTGCTCCGTTTCACCCCCAACAGCGACCACGCCCTCCTCACCTGGACGCAGAAGCTCAAGCCCGGACAGGTCGACTCCTACACGGCCCGGCACACGTACGGCATTCCGGAGAAGAACTTCACCAAGTTCCGTGATGTGGCGCGGGACCGGAACGTGGTCGTGGACGTGCGGCCGACGAATCCGTCGGCGCCGAAGTGGCTGGACGCGGGGGCGATGCCGAAGCCGCAGGACATCAAGGCGAAGACGGTCAACGAGATCGACGTGCTCCTCGGGGCCGATGCCGGGACGATCGGTCTGGTCGGCTTCTTCCGGCCGGTGCTGCCTGCCGAGGGCTCTGTGCCGCACGGTGCCTGGGACCGGGTGGTCTCACGCTTCAACCAACGTTCCACGGAATTCCACGAACTGGCCGGGAAGATGGCCCGGTACGAGGCCGACGGCACGTTCACCGTGCACCAGGGGATCGTGTTCGGTCTCGACGACGCGGGCGGCCGCCGTCCGATCACCGGCGACCACGACCTGTTCGACGTCTCATCGCCGGACGGATCCCGGATCCCGCCCGTGGACCATGACGCGCTGATCGAGGAGATGCGGGCCAAGGACATGGCCGTCGTGCACGGCGCGCACATGTTCTGGAATCCGCCGACGGCCTTCGACAAGTCGGTCTTCGACAAGATCGTCAGCTCTCACGAAGGAGCGGCCGGCGAGCCGCTGCTCCGCTTCAGCCCCGGCAACGACCACGCGGTCCTCGTCCACCCCGAGCCCCGCCCGGCCACGCCGCCGCCCGCCCGGCCGGAGAGCATCGCCGAGGACATCCAGCTGTCCGGCAAGGACACCGGGACGCCCGGCCTCGCGGACACCGTCCACGCGGACGGCCGGACGTTCCGCAGAGTGCCCGCCCGCGGCGACGGGGACTGCCTCTTCCGGTCGCTCCTCGACACCGCGCGCAGCCGCGCGGTCCCGCCCCCGTGGGCCGCCCGGAACGTCGCCGGACTCCGCAGCCTGCTCCGCGACCGGCTCCCCGGTTCCGAACTCCTCGCCCCGGACGTCGAGGCCGCCCCCGACCCGGTGCTCGCCGTCGTCGACGACCTCCGGATGACCGCTCTGGCGGGGGTACGGGACCCGGAGGCGCGGGAGCGGATCGGGCAGCGCTGGGACCGGATCGAGCAGGCGGTCGTCAAGAACGGCGACGGACGCCGGTGGCGGCAGATCCTGAAGGACAGTGGCTACCCCCACCTCGCCGACGTGGCACCCACCCCCGCCGACGCACGGCGGCTCGGCACCGACGGGCTGATCCTCGCGGCGGCCGAACTACCGGCGCTGTGGTCCTCGCCCTTCGCCGACGCGCTCCCGCTCGCGTTGGCGCACACCCTCGACATCGAGCTGCGGCTCGTCCGCCCCGACGCGTCGGCACCGACGGGCACGTCCGTCACCCCGCTCCACCCGGGCGGCCGTGGCGGCGTCCTGCATGTGGCCTACAACGGCGCCGACCACTACGACGCCCTGGTCCCGGCCACCGCCCTGCCCGCCCCCGCTCCCACCCCCTCCCCGGTCACCGGGAGCCCGGCGGGCACCGACGTCTTCGGGGAGTGGCTGCGGAGCATGGGCGGCGTCACGGACCTGGACGCCCCCGCCGAGGAGAGCCCGGACCGGGGCGATCCCGTACCGCTGGAGACCCAGCTGGAGCGGCACCGCCCGGCCCGGCTGCTGACCGGCGAGGACGCCCGGCCGCCGGGACCGGCCCCGCGCACGGTCACCTTCGACGACGGCAGCCGTCTGCCCGCCGTCCTGATCAGCCCGGACGCCGATCCGGACGACGGCTCCACCGGACCGGGCACGGGGACCGCCGCCGGGCCGCCGAGGACGGGGCTCCTCAACGGGCCGGGCGTCCTCACCCTGCGCTCACCCGAGCAGGTCGCGAAGGAGGTCTTCGACCAGCTCCCCCAGAAGCTCCGCGGCCAGTTCGACGAGGCGGAGCTGCTGCGCCTGCTGAAGGACCAGCCCGGCGCGTTCACCGCCCCGCGCGGCGCCCGCTTCGTGGGCCGGGAGAAGTCGGGGGTCGGCCACGAGATGATCGTCGAGGCCGTCCCGTACCACCGCTGGGAGCGTTTCGGCGAGGTCGGCGGCGCGACCGTGCGGCTGGACACCATGCGGCGCGGCCAGGCGGGTACGGGCGGCGGGCGCAGCGTCGGCGTCGGCCGCCGGGTCGCCGCCGCACTGGGCATGGGGCCGCCCCTCAACTGGATGGTGAAGATCGGCGTCTCGCTGGGCTGGACCCGTAGGACCGACTACACCCAGGGCACCCAGGCGTACCACCAGAGTGAGTACCGGGCCGTGGAGGGGTCCCACCTGCATCTGGACGACGTCCACTACCGGGTGCGCGTCGAGCGGGTCACCGAGGCCCCGGAGACCCCGGCCACGACGACCCCCGGGCCCGGCACCGCGCCTGCCGCCACACCCCCTTGGCAGCGCAGCCAGGTGCACGCGGCCTCCTTCGCCATGCGAGACGGGCTGAGCTGGCGGCTGCCCGACGACCTCACCGTGCCCTTCAAGGGGCCGAAGCGCGCCCCGGAGACGCTCACGTTCCCGGACGGAGCCGAACCGCGGATCACCGACACGACCGCCCTCCACCTCACGGACCCGCCGGAGGATGTCGCGCTCTCCATCTCCGGCGCACGTCCCGGCAGTTCGGCCCACCGCACGCTGATCTCGTACGTACGGCCCGGGCGGCTGCTCGGCCTCTTCGGGAGGCTCTCCGGACCCGTCAGCGGGCCCGAACTGACCCGGGGCGGCGGACAGCACCCGCTGGGCCATCTGATCGTCGAGCGGTCGATCCCGCACCGGGCCACCCTGGTCACGGAGTCGGTCAAGGCGGAGGTCCGCGACCTCACCCAGACCACGTACCAGAACCAGCGCGCCCACGTCCGCGACACCCGCTTCGGCGTCCAGGTCACCGCCGGGCCGCACCACGCCTTCATCGGACCGGAGACCGATGTACGCCTCCAGGGCGGCCCGCTCGTCCGCACCGATCTGAGCGCGGGCCGGGGCCACTACCTCGGCGCCGACGCCGCCCGCAAGGTGACCGGCCGCGTCCGCAACCACCCCATGGCGCTGTACCGGGTGGAGCGCACGCTGATGGTGCGCAAGGCCGGACAGCCGGCCTCCGCCGCCCGGCCGGTCCGGGTGGTCAGCCTCGACTGGTACTCCACCCAGGACGCGCGCCGCCTCGCGGGCTGGGACAGCCGTACCCCCGGAGCCGCCGGGCCGAACCCGGACGCCGAGCCGCCGGTGCCGTGGTACCTCACCCGCCAGGACCCGGTGCACCTGGGCGGTCAGGTCCGCGCCGAGGGCTTCGTGCCGGACCGGCGCCCCCCGGCCCCGGCGACCACGGCCGCGACGACGACCCCCGCCCCGGTGACGGCTCCCGCCCCGGTGGGGACCACCTCCGCCCCGGCCCCCACGGCCACGACGGCCCCGGCCACGACGACTCCCGCCCCCGCCCCTCCCGACCCCCTGAAGGCCTTCACCGACACGGTCCTGGACACGCTCCACCGCGCGTACCCCTCGCTCTTCGTCCCGCCGCTGATGCTGCGCCACCGCCACCTGGCGAAGCTCTGGTACGGGGACGGGCGCATGCGGACCGCGCTGCACAACGAGCGCCAGGTGCGCGAGGCGCTGAACCGGCCGAGCCTCGCGCAGAGCCTCGACGACCTCACGACCACCGGGGTGCCGGTCACCCTCACCGAGGACGGCAAGGTGCGCCGGGGCCACCACACGCTCATCCTGCGCGCCCGCCTCACCGACCGGCGGTTCGAGACCACCCTGAGCGAACGCTCGCTGCGCAACGCCGTCATCGGCACCGAGATCTCCGGTCAGGGGCAGCAGGAGTCCACCACCCTTTCCGCCGGGGTCGAGCTGGGCATCTCGCCCCGCGACCACGACAAGGATCCCGGTACCGGACTGCCCCGCCGGGCGGGCAACGTCTCCCTCGGCGCCCGCTACGCGCAGACGCGCGCCCGCGCCACCAGGAACACGGTCGCGGCCGTCCACGACCAGCTGGCCTTCCAGGACGGCGCCGATCTCTACAGCTACCAGGTGGAGTTGGGCGCCACATTCGAGGGCCACCGCCGCCCGCGCGGCTGGACCCGCCTCGTCTCGGTGGGGCTGCTGGGCGCGGGCGTCTTCGTCAGCAAGATCGGGGAGCACCCGCTGTTCGCCCGGGGGACCGAGACGGTGGGCCGGGTGGAGCTGGCCGTCCCCGCCGCCCACGGCTCCGACCACCACGCCCCCGCCGACCCTCCCGCCACCGGCCCCGCCCCGGCGCCCGCTCCCACCCCCGTACCGCGTCCTCTCTCCTCCACCGAAGCGGACCAACTCCTCGACGGCACACGGCCCTTGCCGCATACGTCCGCGTCCGACCGGCGGCTCGTGCACAAGCTGCTCAGCTCCCCGCACGTGGTCCTCAGCACGGCAGGCGGCGAGCAGCGCCAGCGGCTCGTCCAGGACACCGCCGACCGAGCCACCGGCGCCTCCTGGCACGTCAGCGCCCCCGGCACCCCGATCCGCACCGCCCTGCGCCGGGCCGTGGCCAACCTCGGCGTCGCCGGTCAACTCGGCCAGTACCTGGGCCCGTTCGGCACCCGCATCACCGGGCTCACCGGGGCGGGCCCCTTCTCGACGCACTACCTCAAGGCGGCGGTGCGGGGCGAGCTGGAGAACGTACGCGTCAAGAGCGCCCCGAAGCCCGGCAGCCTGGAAGCCACGATGGGCAACGAGCACCGCGTCGCCGGTACCTCCGGCACGGGCTCCAGGACCACCCTGGGAATACAGGGCGCGGTGACGCCGGTGCAGCGGGCCCCCGGCCAACCGGCACTGGTGGGGGCGTACTCGTCCGCGCTCCAGTACGCCTGGGGCAAGGGCCGCAGCGTCTCCCGGACCCTCACCCGGGGCCGCAACACCACCCTCAGCTACGCCGGCCGGATGTATCTGGTGGTCGCCGACGCCACCGAGACCGTGGCCGTACGCGACCGCTGGACGGCCGCGGCGGGCGCGGTCGGCACCCGCGCCGGGGGCCGGATCAGCTCCGCCGCCGGCCGGATCTCCGAACGGCTCGGGCGCGGCCTCGACCCGCGCCGCGCCGCCGCCGCACTCCAACGCGTCCGCGACGCCGTGATGTTCCACCTGCCGATGCAGGACGCGATCGAGGCCGGGCTCGCCCCGGACGGCCTCGGGACCACCACACCGGACAACCTCGGCGGCGGCTACCGGCTCCCCCCGTTCCTGCGCCGCCGCCACTTCCCCTCCCACCCCAGCGGCCGGCTCGACGCGAGCGGTGTCGCGCAGCAGCTGATGGGACAGCTGGAGCGGATGGGCGTGCCCTCGCACGACCGGGAGCAGGTGCTCCAGCGCCTCTCGCCGGACTTCCTCCGCTCCCATGTGCACGAGCTGACCACCGACGGGATGGCACTGCCGGTCCGCTACCGCACCTGGTCCAGCCCGCACCACCTGCCGGTCGGCGGTAGCCCCGGGCAGCTGAAACTGACCCTGACGCCGGTCACCACCACCGTGGAACGGCTGCGCACGGGGTACGAGTTGGAGGACTACCGCACCACCGCCCGCGACGACGTCGACGGCCGTTCCCAGGACCGCGGAGCCGACGGGACGCTCAGTGCGAGCGAACGCGCGGCGGGCGGCGGGGCGCTGGTCGCCAACCCGGCGCTCCAGGGCACGGCGGCCAAGCAGCGGTCGAGCAATGTGACCGAGGCGGTCGGCAGTACCGCGATGCCCAACATCGCCACCACCCAGGCGCACGCCGAGATCGTGACCACGTACACCGTGACCGCCACCCTGGTCGACGCGTCCGGGAAGCCGCTCGGCCCCACCGCCACCGCCCCCGTCGGCAGCCTCAACGAGATCCTCCCGGCGAGCCTGCTCACCCCGGTCGGCGACGGCGCGGACGGAGCGCTCACCGAGCAGGACGTGCCCGAACCTCCTCGTGCGGTCCGGATGCTGACGGCCGATCAGGCGCTGCCGGAGTCCATCGCCCGGTGGCGGACCACGGACGGCGAGACCGGCGAGAGCGACCCGGACGTCCTGCCCTTCGACGATGTGATCGGCTCCGGCATCCTCGCCGTGGACATCCTCGGCTCGTCCCAGGTGCAGGACGCCCTGACCCTCGCCACCGCCCGCGCCGACGGCTTCCCCGGAGACACGGACCTCGGAAGGCGGCACAGGGGCGCCACGCTCGCCGAACGTGTACGGATGGCCCGCCACACCCCGCTCACCCGCCTCGGCACGGCCCCGGCCCAGGCCCAGCAGGAGGCCACCTCCCAGGTCGGCCTGACCGCGGGGTTCCGTGAGGCGCTCGGGGCCGACGGCTCCCCGCTGCCCACCCAGTCCTCCGCCCGCCTCCTCGGCCAGTCCCACACCGCCGACTCCCGCCTCTACGCCAAGATGCACCGCAGCGGCGCCCGGCTGCTCGCCGTGGAGAACAAGCCGCGCATGGAGGCCATGCAGCGGCGCAAGACCGGCGACGCGCTGGACGCGGGCATCACCGACAACGTGGAGGGCGCGGTCAGTACGTCGCCGCTGGCGGGCACCAGCAACGCGGGCGTGACCAACCCCGGCGCCACGGTCCCCATCGGCGGTGCCAACGACTCGACCGCGCTCAGGGGCGCCACCGACACCACCCTCGGCACCCACGTCAAGGTCGTCACCGACCGCAGCATGCTCTTCGCGGTCCCCGTCAGCTGGCTCGCCGTGGCCGAGGTGGACCACCGGGTCACCGACAGCCGCCCGATGCAGGCCCTCGGCAAGCCCGAGCGCGGCCCCCGTGGCGTCGAGGCCGAGACCACCGCCCTGGTCTGGCTCCGCGAGGACATCGCCCGCGACTACGGCCTCCTGGACGACACCACCTTCCCCGACGAGGCCCGCACAGCCTGGGACGACCAGGCCAAGGCGGCGGCCGACCTCGCCGCCGCCGAGAAGAACTACTACGACGCCCGCGCGAAGACCCGGGAGACCTGGCTCGGCCTGAGCCCCGAGGAGCGGTCCGCGCTCGGTAACGACGCCGGGGCCACGACACCGCCCCCGGAGGCCGCCGCGTTCCCGGAGGTCGCGGCGTCCCCGGCCGTCACCGCCTGGCAGTCCGCCCGCGACGAGGTACTCCGCCGGCAGCAGCGCCTGGACGCCGCCGCGAAGGACCACCACCGCCTCCACCTCGCCGCCGCCCGCCTCACCGCCCACCACCAGGGTTCGGGCTCGGTGCCGGTGAAGGACGCGCCGCAGGAGTACGCCGCGCCGGACTGGCGCTCCGAGGCGCCGGAGCCGTACACGGTCACCGACGCCACCGACTCCACGCCGCGTACCCTCACCTCGCCCGATGGGCGCACGGTCCACCAGGTGCACGAAGTGCCGCACGACGGAGCCTCGTTCTTCCACGCGTTGCTCGCGACGGCCCAGGACCGGGGCAGGCTGCCCCTCCTGCTGGGCCCCGGCCTCGCCGACCGCTTCACGGCGACGCCCGGTGATCCGGCCGTCACCGCCGAGGCCGTCGACGTCGCGCGGAACCGGCTCGCGTGGGCGCTGGGCGACGACAGCAACGAGGACCTGCTGGACGGCCTGGCCCTGGATGCGGCGGACACCTTCACCCAGGCCGAACTGGACTACGCGGAGATTGACCTGACCGGCCCCCAGCAGGCGGAGTTCGACGCGTTCGGCCGGCTCCCGCAGACCGTCTGGCCGAGCCCGGAGCAGCGGGTGGCGCTGGCCGTGGCGGCCTTGTCACGCCCGTTCACGGCCGAGCCCACGCGGGCGGGCCCGGACAGCGGAGACCCGGCCTCGCCCGAGCGCCGGGCGGGCGACCACGGCGGCGCCGACGTGCTGCCCGCCCTCGCGGCCCGGGTCCTGGGCACCCCGGTGACGGTGGTGACGGGAGAGGGGCGGCAGCAGACGTTCCTGCCGTACGGCGCCGACCCGGCGACGTCCGACGCGGCCTCGGGCCCGGTCCTCTTCGCCGCCGACGGTTTCTTCTCCGCCGCGCTGACGCCCGGCGCGCCGCCGCCGATCACCACCGCGCTGCCGCCCCCGCCGACCACCAGTACACCTACGGGCAGTACGGAGACGACGCCCAAGCCGCCCGTCCACCGCAGCCACGCCACCCCGCCCTGGTTGCCGTCCGCCGACGCCGGGGGCCCGCGCTACCGGCTGGACCGCGAGGGCGTCCTCACCGCGCCCGACGGCGCCACCTACACCCAGGGCGCTCCGGCGGGCCGGGGCAACGGCTTCTTCGCCGCGCTCTCCACGGCCCTGCGCCACGCCGCCGGGCAACCCGGCCTCGATCCACGGGCGGCGGCCCGGCTCCGGACCCGCGCCGGGGCGTCGCCCCTCCAGATGATGCGCCTGAACGGACTCCCCGGCGAACGGGCGGAGCGCGAAGCGCTGTTCTCACCCCCGCCGCCGCCCGCGAACCAGAAGGGCGTTCCCGCGCCGAGCCAGGACGCCCTCGACGGCCGGCTGCGCCGCCATCTGGCCACCGCCCCATGGGGCCCGGACGCCGACCGCGCGGTGGCCGAGTGGGCGGCGAAGGCGACCGCCGCCACAGTCACCCTGATCGAGGAGAACGGCACCGCCCACACCTACGCGGGCCCCTCCGCCGACGCGCCGGTCCTCCGACTCCGCCGCCGGGGCGGGGACTTCGTACCGCTGCTGCTCCGGACTCCGGCCCCGGCCCCGGCTCCGGCACCGAAGCCGAAGCCGAAGCCGCCCACGGACGGCGACGTCCCAGGGCTGCCCGGGGAGGAAGAGGCGTACGAACTCAGCACGCTGTCCGGCGCGGGACCCCAGCCGCAGCCCCACGACACCACCGGCAACGACACCGCGTCCGACAGCGACGGTCGCTCCGACTCCGACGGCGAGGAGGACACCCCCCTCTGGGCCGGCCCCGAGTGGCTGACGGCGGTGTTCGGCCCGCAGTGGAACAGGGCCCCGCGCGCCCGGCTCCAGGAGACCTCCCAGGCCCTCTACGCGCTCGTCGAGGAGGCGGCGGGCGGCCGTCCGGCCCGCGCCGGGCTGGCCGATCTCATCCGGCACGTCCTGCACCTGCCCGACCGGGCCCGGGTGACCAACCAGGACGTCCTGGACCTGGGAGCGCTGGCGCTGGAGGCGTCGTCGGACGACCTGACGACCGCCGACGACCTCGCCGGGTACTTCGTGGACCGGCAGATAGAGACCCGGCGGGACGCCCTCGCCGAGGAGACCCTTCTCCGCACGGCGGAACGGGGTGTGCCGGGACGGGACTTCACCGGGGCGGACCGGGGTCTGCCGGCTCCCGACTCCTACCTCGCCGAGCGTTCCGGCCGGATGGCCGGGCAGAGCGCGCCGTGGCGGAACCCGTACCTGTTCGTGGCCGGGGCGGCGGACGGCGGCGGCGTCGAGATCGTCACACCATGGCGTACCTTCGTGGTCCGCGAGGCCGAGGAGATGGCCCGGCTCATCTCGTACGACTCGCGTCGGCCGCGCGGTGCGGACATCGTCCTCGCCCTGCCTCCGGCGTTCGCGGCGCGGGTCGCCAACCTGGTCGCCGGTACGACGGCCCGCCCGGTCTGGTACCCGCTGGGGCCGGCCCGGGTGGCCACCCACCCCACCACCGGGGCCGCCCACCTCGTGGTGCGCCGCGGGGCCGGGGAGACCGGGCCTGACTGGACCACGCCCCCGCCACCGCAGGAGCCCGGCCTGCCCGGCGCCCGCGACGTCAGCGGCGACAGCGACAGCGATGACGGCCATGACAGCGACAGCGACAGCGGCTCCACCAGCGACGGTGACGCGGAGTTCGACCGGCTGGCCGACCGGTTGCAGTGGGAGCGCCGTACCGACGCCTTGCGCACCCGTCCCCTGGTCACCCGCGACTACGAGGTCGTCGACGAGAGCGGCACCGGGGTGCTGTTCACCGAGCCCGGGCCCCGGACGGTCGGCGAAGTCCGTACGGAGGAGGAGGCGGAAGGGCCCGCACTCGTCCTGCCCCACCAGACTCCGGGGACCGTCCGCGCCGTCGACCGGCCGCCCCTGCACATCTCCGAGGACCGGACGGTCGCACTGCTCTCGGCCGGGGACGACACCACCGGACGCGGCCGGCAGCTGTACGCCACCAGGGCGGCGATCGAGCGCTCCTCGGCCCGCCTGGCCGCTGCCGGAGCCGGAGTGCGGCTGGTGTCCGATCCGGCGGTGCGGGTGGTGCCCACCCGGGAGGACGGCGCGCCCGGCGAACCGCTGTTCCGGGTGGAGCCCCGGTTCCTCAACGCATCCGGGGCGTCCGAGCACGCCTTCACCCGGGACTTCGCCCGGATGGTCGCCGGAACGGATGCCGCGCCGCTCTCCCACCTCGCCTTCCGCACCCCCGACGGTACGGTCGCCACGGCTCCGGTCAACGGGCTGCACGGCCGGGAGGTCACCGGCACCCACCACGTGGCCCAGGCACTGACGGAGATCGCCGACGGCACTCGTACCGCCACCGACGTCACCCCGGACTGGGCGGCCCGGCAGGCGGGCCGGGACCCGCGCTTCACCGGCGGAGTGGTGGGCGCGCCCACCCCGGGCGAGGCGTACGGCCGCGCCCTCCGCCACACCCAGGACAACACGCTGCGCGGGCCGCTGGACCGGGCCGCCGCCCGGGCCGGGGTCAACGAGTACGCCTGGGCGGAGGTCGGAGAGGGGTATCTGATCCAGTCGGTCAGCACGACCAACGACAGCGGCGCCCAGCTCTTCACCCACAACCACGCCAAGCCCGGCGACCCGGTCGGCCCGCATGCCCCCTACCACTTCGCGCAGGTGGTGCTGGCCAGCGAGGACGGCAGCCACCAGATCACCCTGGAGAACGAGACCCACTCCCGTACACCGATCCCGGTGGACCAGCTCGACGCCGTCGTCGACGAGAATCTCGACCGCTACGACGAGGACCGACTGAAAGCACTGGCGCGGGAGACGGAAGACCGCGCCGCCGCCGCCCGGCGCGACGGGGCGGCCCCGGCGGGGATCGCCCGGCTGGAAGCCCTCGCCCGTGCGGCCCGGGCCCTGGCCGCCGTCCACGAGGCCGAGCACGTGCGCTGGTACTTCACCGAGGACCGGCCCGAACACGCCCTGGCCCAGCGGGAGGTGGACCTGGCCCGCACCCGCGCCCGGGACGCCGTACGAGCTGCGGCACCGGTCCTGGACGACAAGGACCAGTGGTTCTTCCGGGCCTACAGCAAGCGCCCCGGCGAGTCCGCCCACGCGGTCAACGCGGCGCTGCTGTCGGAGCGGTCACCGGCCGTCTCCAATCCGCTCACCACGGTCGCCCTGCACGGCCACGCACTCCGCCCCGACCGGCGTACCGTCCGCTTCGCCGAGCAGCAGCACACCCCGTCGGCGGACGCGGACGAGAACCTGGACGCCCTGGCCCTGTCCCTGGCCCGCACCGGCCTGTGGAACCACGCCAACGGCCTGCCCCTGCCCACGGTCACCGTCACCGGGCACGGCAACCGCTCCCGGGCCAGCGGCCAGAAGCGGGCCGAGGCGGTCGGCAAGGCGCTGGGGGACCGGCTGGCCCGGCTGCTGAGGACCTTCCAGGACGGGGCGCCCGGCCCGCACGTCCGGCTCTCCGACTTCACGCTCACCCTGGAGGCGCAGCGGGTCCGTCGCGCCACCGACCCGGACCGGGGGCGGGTGGTGACCGTGGACATCGACGACCACCGGCAGACCTCGCCCTCCGCCCCCGGCGGCTCTGCCTCCGGCCGCCCTGCCCCCGCCGGAGAGCCGCCCCGCACCGGACCGCCCGCGCTGCCCCGCCCGACCGCCGATCCCGCAACCTCCGGCACCTCACGGCCCACCGCTGCGGAACCGGCCGCCGGAACTCCGTTCACGAGCCCCGCCACCACGGAGTCCGCCGCCCGTGCGTCCGCCGCCCCCTCCCACCGCGACCCGTCCCGCCCCGGCCGCCGGTCCGCGACGCCCGGCCCCGACCGGGGCGTACCGGTCCCTGCCTGGGTGCAGGCCCGAATCCGGTACGCCGAGGAGTCCGCCGTCTTCGAGCGGCGACTGGCCGAGGCCCTCGCCGAGAACGAGGCGGTGACGGAGGAGTTCCGCACGATGGCGCGCGCCGCGTGGGACCGAGCGCGACAGCAGTATCCGCGCGCCCTCGCCACCTTCGGCAGCGAGAACCCGAGCATGCCCGGCACGGTCGGAACCAGCAGACCCGCCCTCCAGCAGGTGCTGCGGACCGGCAACCTGAGGGAGCTGGCGACCTTCCTGTTCCAGGGCATCTCCAGCGACCTGGTGCCCGAGATGCTGGGCGGCAGGGAGGACCCGAACCCGGAGATCGAGCAGGAGCGGCCCGGCCGCCGCCAGGCGGAGGCGCGCACCGAACTGGAGCGGCTGGCAGCACAGTTGAACCTCGACGACACCCTCTCCGCGGCGGAGAAGCAGGCGGCACTCGCCCGTGCCACCCAACGCCACACGGTCCGGACGGACCCCGACGACGTACGCCCGCCACTGAGCCGGGCGGAGCGCCCCTTCGCCGTGAACGACCACGGGCTCACCTGGATCCCCGCGTCCTCCGTCTACGACCTGGCCATGAGCACCGGCCTCCAGGGGGCGTCCGAGGACACGGGGGGCCTGGTCCTGACCGGCACCGCGGGATCGACCTACCGCTTCCTGGTGCACGCCGCCCGGATGCGGGACCAGTGGGGGATCGACCTGGATCTCGGGCTGATCCGGGCCGGGATGATCGCGATGTCGCTGTCGGCGGGCCACCACTCGTTCCACGAGGTCATGCGCGGCGCCCAGTTGGCGCTGGACTCCCTCCCGGGCATGACCCGGCACTGGACTACCAGGACAACTGGGGCCGGTACTGGAACATCCATCCGCTCACCGAGCGGGAGCTGCGCGAGCGCGTCGCCCGGGACGGCCTCTTCCCCGACGAGCACGCCCGGGCCCTGCTCGACGTAACGTGATCTCTGCCGCATGGGAGGTCCATGTGTCCGGTCGACCCGTCCCGCGGGTTCCGGAGGCGAGCGAGGAGACCGCGATGAGCGAACCGACGAAGCCGGCTGTCGAGGTTCCGGAGGGGGACCCGCCCACCGAGCTGACGATCCGGGACCTCCTGGTCGGGGACGGCCCTGAGGCTTCGCCGGGCCGGGTCGTCCGGGTGCACTACGTCGGGGTGACGTTCGCGTCCGGGCGGGAATTCGACTCCTCCTGGGAGGAGGACCGGCCGTTCAAGTTCGCCGTGGGCGGCGGCCGGGTCATCAAGGGCTGGGACCGGGGTGTCAGGGGGATGAGGGCCGGTGGCCGGCGCGAGATCATCGTCCCCCCGCGCCTCGGCTACGGCAAGCAGTCGCCCTCGGCGCTGATCCCGGCGGGCTCGACGCTGATCTTCGTCGTGGACCTGCTCACGGTGGTGGCTCCCGGCGGCTGAGGCGCGCTCAGGCCCCCGGCTGAGCGGTCGCCACCGTGCCGGACATCGCCGCGGCGGCGTGAAACAGCGCATGGACGGCGGAGGCGTGCGTCGCACCGGTCGGCAGCCGGGCGTGGCGGTCCGGCCGCCAGCCGTTCGGGTGCTTCCCGCCTGCGGGGCCGCCGGTCGTCCCGGACTGTGGAGACCATGAAACAGAGCACCTTGTCCGAGGTGAAGAGTGCCGTCACCCCCGGGCCACGCTCCTGGTGATCGGGGTCGTCGCCCTCCAACTGCTGTTCGTCGTCTCCTATGTGGGCGCGCTGCACGAGCCCAAGCTCAGAGACGTCGCCTTCGGAGTGGTGGCCCCACCGGCCGCGGCCGAGCGGACGGTGCAGCGCCTGGAGGGGTTGCCCGGCTCACCGCTGGACCCGCGGGCCCTGCCCGACGAGGCGGCGGCGCGGAAGCAGATCGAGAACCGGGACATCGACGGTGCGCTCGTGGTGAATCCCGACGGCACCACCGACACCCTGCTCGTCGCCTCGGGAAGCGGCAAAGCCCTGGCCATCGCGCTGGGCTCGCTCACCGACAACGTGCTGGAGGCCGAGGGGCGTACCGCACGCACGGTCGACGTGGCTCCCGCTTCCCCGCACGACTTCAACGGGCTGTCCTCGTTCTACCTGGTCGTCGGCCTGTGCGTCGGCGCCTATCTGTGTGCGTCGATCCTCGCCATCAGCGCCGGGGCCCGTCCGGCCAACCCGACCCGCGCGGCCACCCGTCTCGGCACGATGGTGCTGGTCGCCCTGGTCGGCGGACTCGGTGGCGCGATCGTCGTCGGACCGATCCTCGGTGCCCTGCCGGGCGGCGTGTGGGCCCTGTGGGGGCTCGGCGCGCTGCTCGTCTTCGCCGTCGGCGCCGCGACGCTCGCCCTCCAGGGGCTCTTCGGCGTCATCGGCATCGGCCTGGCGATCCTGCTCATCGTGATCATGGGGAACCCGAGCGCCGGCGGGGCCTTTCCCGCGCCGATGCTGCCACCGTTCTGGGAGGCGATCGGCCCGGCCCTGCCGCCGGGGGCAGGCACCTGGGCGGCCCGCTCGATCTCCTACTTCGACGGCAACAGCATGACCTCGTCGCTGCTGGTGCTGTCGGCCTGGGCGGTCGCCGGAGTCGCCGTCACCATGCTCGCCGCCGTACTGCGGCAGCGGCGCGCCACTGAGCCGAGCTCGCCCGGGAGGCTGCATGACGAAGGTGCTGTTCGTCGTGTCGGCGGCCGATCGCTGGACGCTGCGGGACGGGGAGGGCCGAAGGCCACCACCTCATGGAGGCCGGCGGCCATGTCGGCAAGATCCTCCTGGTCAACGAGGAGACCGAGTGACGAGGGGTGGGCCGTGCCTCACGGGAGTCACCGGGGGATGAGCGCGCCTGACCGGGTTCCGTGCCGGTTGGGGGATGAATGGGGCGCAAAGGATGGAACCGCTCATTGCCGTCCGGGGTGTGCACCGCTTCGACGGCCGGCACTTCAGCGGGCGGCCGACGGGGCCGCGCGCACCGGGCACGCCGCGTGCCCATGACAGGGAGTCGACATGACCGAGCTACCCCCTCCGATCACCCCCTACCTGGAACCGGCGGCGAAGGAGCTGTGCGAGGCCACGGACCCGCACCCGCGGATCTACGAGGTCCCCCCGGAGGAGGGCCGCGACATCCTGCTCGGCCTGCAGAGCGACGCCGGCGTGCCCCGCCCGGACGTCGACGAGGAGTGGGTCGACGTGGACGCGGGCCAGTGGGGCACCGTCCGCACCCGGATCATCCGGCCCAAGGGGGCCACCGGGCCGCTGCCGGTGGTGTTCTACATCCACGGCGCCGGCTGGGTCTTCGGCGACGACCGGACCCACGACCGCCTGTTCCGTGAACTCGCCGTCGGCGCCGGGGCGGCCGGGGTCTTCCCCGTCTACGACCGGGCGCCCGAGGCCAAGTACCCCACCCAGGTCGAGCAGAACTACGCCGTGGGCCAGTGGGTCCTGGAACACGGCGCGGAGCACGGACTGGACACCTCGCGGATCGCGGTCACCGGCGAGTCGGTAGGTGGCTGCATGTCGGCGGTGTTCGCGCTGATGAACAAGGAGCGCGGGGGCATCGACCTCAAGGCCCAGGTCCTGCTGTACCCGGTCACCGACGCCGACTTCAACACCCCCTCCTACCTCCAGTTCGCCGAAGGCTACTACCTCACCCGCGACGGCATGAAGTGGTTCTGGGACGCCTACATCGGCAACCCCGCCCACCGCGCCGAGGTGTACGCCGCGCCCCTGAAGGCCACCCTGGACCAGCTTCGGGGCCTGCCGACCACGCTGGTCATCACCGACGAGGCCGACGTCCTGCGCGACGAGGGCGAGAAGTACGCCAACCGGCTGCGCGAGGCCGGCGTGGACGTGACCTCCGTCCGCGTGGCGGGCATGGTCCACGACTTCCTCCTCCTGGACAGCCTGCGCGACACCCGCGCGGCCAACGTCGCCCGAAAGCTCGCCGTCGACGCCCTCAGGAAGGCCCTGCACGACGACTGAGGGCGTCCTGTCGTCGGACCCGGCCACCCCTCGCTGAGCCCCGCGGGTCGAGCCGCCCGCGTGGATCCGCAGAGAGCCGGGTGCCGGCCCGGTCGTCAGCAGCCCTGCGAGCGTTGCGACGGGGCAGGCGAGTACGCCGTGGACGGCTGCGGGCACGGCCGGGCCGACGCCGCCGAGCACGCTGATCGCCGCACGAAATGCCCCCGTGGCCAGGAGGGAACCGAAGTCGGGGCCGAGCTCGGGAACAGCGGGCCCGGCGGGCACGGTTGCACGGACCGAGGGGCCGAGCCTCAGAAGTGCGGCATGCTCGCCGCGCGAGCTCGGAGCACCCCGACCCGACTCCGTGGAAGGACCTCTTCATGACCGATCGGCCCTTGACCCTCATGGCCGTGCACGCCCACCCCGACGACGAGGCCACGGGAACCGGAGGAGTGCTCGCCCGGTATGCGGCGGAAGGCATCCGCACGGTTCTCGTGACCTGTACCGACGGCGGTTGCGGAGACGGGCCGGGAGGCGTCAAGCCCGGCGACCCCGGGCACGATCCGGTGGCCGTCGCCGCGATGCGCGGCCAGGAACTCAAGGCGAGCTGTGAGGTTCTTGGGGTGAGCGATCTGGAGACGCTGGACTACGCGGACTCCGGGATGATCGGCTGGCCGAGCAACGACGCGCCCGGATCCTTCTGGCAGACCCCCGTGGAGGAGGGCGCCGCCCGGCTCGCGGAGCTCATGCGGCGTTACCGGCCCGATGTGGTCGTCACCTACGACGAGAACGGCTTCTACGGGCACCCCGACCACATCCAGGCACACCGCATCACGATGGCGGCGCTGGAGATGACCGAGCTGACACCGAAGGTCTACTGGACGACGATGCCCCGCTCGGCGATGCGCCGGTTCGGGGAGATCATGCGTGAGTTCCAGGAGGACATGCCGGAGCCGGACCCGGCCGAGGAAGCCGCGATGGCCGAGATCGGCCTCCCCGACGACGAGATCACCACCTGGGTGGACACCACCGCGTTCAGCGGCCAGAAGTTCGACGCGCTGGCCGCGCACGCCAGTCAGGGCGAGAACATCTTCTTCCTGAGGATGGGCAAGGAGAGGTTCGGCGAACTGATGGGCATGGAGACCTTCGTGCGGGTCAAGGACGCCACCGGCGCGGCCTTGCCCGAGAAGGACCTCTTCGCCGGACTCCGCTGACCCGCCGTCCGCCGGGCCCGTACGGCGACGGGCGTGCGGCCCCGTCAGCCCTGCCGAGCCCCTGCCAGCCGCCCCCGGGCCGCCGCCTGGATCTGGGAGGGGCCGAGTCCCCACTCCAGGGTGCGTCCGACGGCCGTCGCCAGCGGCCTGTCCCAGCAGACGCGGACCGGGGCCGGGCGGCGGATGGAGAGTTCGGTGCGGGCCCAGTCGGGAAGGAGCCCGGTCGAGGCGTTGGTGAGCAGGCGGACGACCAGCCGCTCCCGCGGCGTGCGCCCGAAGGCGCGGAGGAACCGCACCGAGTCCAGCGCGGCCGGGGTGGCACGGAGTCGGGGGCGCATACGGGTCAGGTAGCTCTCCACCTCGGACGCGGTACGCGGCACCTTCCGCGCGCCCAACTCCTCGGCCACCGGGGCGGCCTGGCGGTAGTAGGTGTCGCACTCGGCGCGGGTGAGCCGCTGCGGCCGGGGAGCGTAGGCCTGGTGACCGGCGAGGAAGCTGCGTACCTCGGCGGTGTGCACCCAGGTGAGCAGGTCGGGATCGTCCGCGCGGTACGGCCTCCCGTCGGGGGCCGTACCCCGCACCCGGGTGTGGATGCGCCGGACGAGACCGATCACCTCGCGGGCGGCGGGCGAGGAGCCGAAGGTGGTCGTGGTGATGAACCGTACGGTCCCGTTCAGCCGCCCGACCGGATCGGCGCGGAAGTCCGAGTGCTGGTCGACCCGGCCATGGCCAGCGGATGCAGCGACTGGAGCATGAGGGCGGCGAACCCGCCGGTCAGCATCCCGGTGGCCTGCCCGTGCACCCGCCACAGCGGGTCCGCCGGGGTGATCCCGAACAGCCCCGGATCGCCGGGTGGAGCCGCGTACCGCTCCAGTTCGAGGTTCCCGCCGTGCAGGGCAGCGGTGAGTTCCGCCGCGATCCGGTCCCGCAGTCCCACCAGCGCCTCCCGGCTCCCGGCCCCTGGCCCTCGGCTTCCGCTCCCGTGTGCTTCGACCGAGGGTATCGAGCCGCTGCAGCCACGGGCCCGGCTGTCTTGGTGTCACGGCGACCGACTCCGCCGCCGAACGTCCGGATCCGGGCCCCGACGCCGCCCTTGTCCCACGATGTCTCCACGCCGTCACGGGGAAGAACACGCGTTCCCGCCGCCACCCGCCGGAACCGACGGTGGGGCCGGTGCGCGTACACGCACCGGCCCCACCCGGGAGCATCCCGGCCGCGCCTGAAGCAGAGGCGGCGGGGGCTGTCAGACCAGGTCGTAGCGGTCCAGGTCCATGACCTTGGCCCAGGCGGCGACGAAGTCCTTCACGAACTTCCGCCGCGCGTCGTCGCTCGCGTAGACCTCGGCGAGGGCACGCAGCTCGGAGTTGGAGCCGAAGACCAGGTCGGCGCGGGTGCCGGTCCACCTGACCTTGCCCGACGCGTCGCGCGCCTCGAACTCGTCCTGCGTCGACGACGTCGACTTCCAGGTGATGCCCAGGTCGAGCAGGTTCACGAAGAAGTCGTTGGTCAGCGTGCCCGGGCGGTCGGTGAGAACGCCGTGCTTCGAGCCGCCGGTGTTGGCGCCCAGCACCCGCAGACCGCCGACCAGAACGGTCGTCTCCGGGGCGCTCAGCGTCAGCAGGTTCGCCCGGTCCAGGAGCAGGTACTCGGCGGGCAGCCGGGCCGCCTTGCCGACGTAGTTGCGGAAGCCGTCGTACGCGGGCTCCAGCGCGGCGAAGGACTCGACGTCCGTCTGCTCCTGCGTGGCGTCGACCCGGCCCGGGGTGAACGGGACCTCCACCTCGACACCGGCGTCCTTGGCCGCCTGCTCGACCGCCGCGCTGCCCGCGAGGACGATCAGGTCGGCCAGCGAGACCTGCTTGCCGCCCTTGGCGTTGAAGGACTCCTGGATCCCCTCCAGCGCGCGCAGCACCTGCGCCAGCTCGTCCGGGTCGTTCGCCTCCCAGCCGCGCTGCGGCTCCAGACGGACCCGGGCTCCGTTGGCGCCGCCCCGCTTGTCGCTGCCGCGGAAGGACGCGGCCGAGGCCCAGGCGGCCGAGACCAGCTGCGACACGGTGAGGTCCGTGCCCAGCACCTGCTCCTTGAGCGCGGCGATGTCCGCGGCGTCCAGCACCTCACCGGTGCGCGCGGGCAGCGGGTCCTGCCACAGCAGCACCTCGGAGGGCACCTCGGGACCCAGGTAGCGCTGGATCGGGCCCATGTCGCGGTGCGTCAGCTTGTACCAGGCGCGGGCGAAGGCGTCCGCGAACTCCTCGGGGTTCTCGTGGAAGCGGCGCGAGATCTGCTCGTACGCCGGGTCGAAGCGCAGCGACAGGTCGGTGGTGAGCATCTGCGGCTTCTGCTTCTTCGACGCGTCGTGCGCGTGCGGGATGGTCGCCTCCGCGTCCTTGGCGACCCACTGCTTCGCACCGGCCGGGGACTCGGTCAGCTCGTACTCGTAGGCGAAGAGGTTGTGGAAGAACTCGTTGCCCCACTTCGTCGGGGTGCTGGTCCAGGTCACCTCCAGACCGCTGGTGATGGCGTCCCCGCCCTTGCCCGACTTGTACGAGCTGCGCCAGCCGAGGCCCTGCTCCTCCAGCGGGGCGCCCTCGGGGTCCGCGCCGACGTTCTCGGCCGGGCCCGCGCCGTGCGTCTTGCCGAAGGTGTGGCCACCGGCGATGAGGGCGACGGTCTCCTCGTCGTTCATCGCCATCCGGCGGAAGGTCTCGCGGATGTCACGGGCGGCGGCGATCGGGTCCGGGTTGCCGTTGGGACCCTCGGGGTTGACGTAGATCAGACCCATCTGGACCGCGCCGAGCGGGTTCTCCAGCTCACGGTCGCCGGTGTAGCGCTCGTCGTCGAGCCAGGTGGTCTCCGGGCCCCAGTAGACGTCCTCCTCCGACTCCCAGACGTCCTCGCGGCCACCGGCGAAGCCGAAGGTCTTCAGGCCCATGGTCTCCAGGGCGACGTTGCCCGTGAGGATCAGCAGGTCGGCCCAGGACAGGGCCTGGCCGTACTTCTTCTTCACCGGCCACAGCAGTCGGCGGGCCTTGTCCAGGTTGCCGTTGTCGGGCCAGCTGTTCAGCGGGGCGAACCGCTGCTGCCCGGCGCCCGCGCCACCGCGCCCGTCGCTGATGCGGTACGTGCCGGCGCTGTGCCAGGCCATCCGGACCATCAGGGGCCCGTAGTTGCCGAAGTCGGCCGGCCACCAGTCCTGCGAGGTGGTGAGCACCTCGGCGATGTCCCGCTTCACCGCGGGCAGGTCCAGCGCCTCGAACGCGGCCGCGTAGTCGAACTCCTCGCCCAGCGGGTTCGCCACGGCGGGGTTCTTGGCGAGGATCTTCAGGTTGAGGCGGTCCGGCCACCACTGGCGGTTCCCGCCGCCCTGCGTGGGGTGCGGCGCGCGGCCGTGGGCCACGGGGCATCCGCCCGCCTGCGCCTCGGGCTTCTCGGGGACGGCCGTCTCGGGCGAATCCGGGACGACGGGGTCGTAGACGTGCGACTCGTTGTTCTCGGTCATGGGTGATCCTTCCGGCCCCGGAGGGTCGTAGAGGCGCTGAACGGGGGGAGGAGGATTCGGGCCGTGCAGAAGGGGCACGTTGAGGTCGGGTCCCGCCGCGAGTCGCCCGAGCGCCTCGCGGACCACCGCACCCGGTGATGCCGGGCGGTGCGAAGACGACGGCGCTGGGCCGACGGGCGGCACTGCGCGGTCGACCGGTGGTGTCCCGTCGCGTGTCTCTGCTGCCGTACCGGAGTCTTCCTGTCTCTTGGATGTCGCCGGGATCGATCCTACGATGGACTTCGTCCAAGTCAAGAAGTTGGCTAAAACCATAATGATGCGGGCGTGGTGTCGGGCGCGTTCTTCGCGCGCGCCGCCCGCCCCTCTCACGAGCGGAGCAGGTGAAACGAGATGAGCGACCTCCTTCGACGGCTGCGGGGCCGTGGCTGGCGCATGACCTCCCAGCGGCGTGTCGTCGCGGAGGTCCTCGACGGCGACCACGTACACCTGACGGCCGACGAGGTGCATCTCCGGGCCGCCGCGCGCCTGCCCGAGATCTCCCGCGCGACCGTCTACAACACGCTGGGCGAGCTGGTCGCGCTCGGCGAGGTGGTGGAGGTCTCCACCGTGGGCCGTGCCAAGCGCTACGACCCCAACGCGCGCAACCCCCACCAGCACCTGGTCTGCTCCGGCTGCGGCACGGTCCGCGACGTCCACCCGGGCGGCAACGCCCTCGGCGATCTGCCCGAGGAGGAGCGGTTCGGGTTCGCGGTCGGCTCGGTGGAGATCACCTACCGCGGGTTGTGCCCGGGGTGCGCCTGACAGCGGCGGGCCCCACCCCCGCCGGGCGGGGAGTCCGTCAGAGGCCGCGGATCGACGTCACGTCATGGACGACCGCTGAGCTGTTCGCCGGTCCGCGGCAGGTCAGTTGGCGGGCCGGTGTGTGCCGGGACCGAACCTCGACGTCGAGCAGCCTCGCGTGCGGTCCCCGGCCGCTGACGCGGACGCGCCAGCCGTCGTCGGCGGGGTCCGTCGCGGTGACCGCGTAGTCGTGCCTGCCCGCCGGTCCGAAGCGCCGGAGCACCGCGGCCACCGCCGCCTGCTGCGGCGGGCGGAGGGTGGTGTAGCCCCGCAGGTGGTCGGCGCGGATGCGGTCGGCGAGGTGGTCCTCCACCACGGTGACCGCCGAGTGAGGGTTCAGATTGCCGTAGTAGACGCCGTCGGGTACGACGACGACGTTGGCGGCGAAGCGGTCACCGCCCACGTGCGAGCACTCCCACACCAGGTCGGGCCAGCGCGTGCTGAGGGCCCGGCCCACGGGCCGGCCGCGCACCGCGCAACAGGTGTCGTGCAGGCCGTGCGCGCAGACGAGGACCACGGGGGCGAGGCCCGGCTCCCCCGGTGAGTCGAGGGCGGTCACGATCTGCGCCAGGTCCCGGTCGCGGTGCCAGCTGCCCCACCGTTGACGCAGCGCGCCGAAGCCGTCGTGGTGCAGCACCGCCCACCGGCCGCTCCCCTCCGGGCGGCGGCGTCCGTGCCGCCTGACGAGGAGAATCCGGGCCCGGCTCGCCCGGGCCGCGGCGAACACGAGGGTCTTGGTCTCCGGATCGAGGTCGAGGCCGTCGAAACCGTTGGCGGGCCAGGCGCGCCGGTACTCGATGAGGACCCAGACGGAGCCGAAGGGGGCCGTGCCGGCGATGGCGTCGTCACGGGCCCTGGCCGCGTCGGCGCAGAAGAACCGGTCCGGCGGGGTCACCGGTCCGCGGGCACCAGCACGCCCGCCCGCAGCAGCCGCCCGGCGAGCGCGAGGCCGAGGTCGCCGGCGGTGCGCACCCGGCCTTCGAGCAGCCGGGCCACGGGTACGAGATCGGGTGCCGGGAAGTCGAGGTGCCCGACGCGGGTGTGCAGGCGTGTTCCCTCCAGCCTGGGCTCCAGCGCCTTGCGCAGCCGTACGGGTGAGGTCGTCGCGAGGCCGCTCAGCGCCGCGAGCTGGGACACCGGCCCCAGAGGTGCCGGGCGGGCCTGCGACCGGCGGGCGCGGTGGAAGAGCGGAGCCGGGTCGGCCTCGGCCACGGCGGCCAGCAGGCGCTCACGGATCACGTCCAGGACGCCGTCCGTGGCGTGTGCACCACTCGGTTCGTTCGGCTCCGCCAGCGGCAGCGACCGGCGCATGGACGGATCGTCCCCCAGTGCCGCGAGGGCGGCCCGGGTCAGCTGCTCGGCCAGGGCGTAGCGGGTCCAGGCGTGGACCCCCAGCGTCAGATGGATCGAGACCCGCCCTTGGGCCTGCGCCGCGTGCAGCCAGCCACGCGGCAGGTACAGCACATCGCCGGGGCGGAGCATCGTGTCGAGGTGGGGCGTGCCGTGCGTGACCCGGTCGGCGACGGCCGCACGGTGGTCGGTCCACGGCTGATCGCGCAAGGGATCCGGCAGCACGGGCTCGTGGACCACCCACCGCTTCGCGCCCTCGATCTGGAGGACGAACACGTCGTGGACGTCGTAGTGCGCGTCGAACCCGCGGTTCTGTGGCGGGGTGACGTAGGCGTTCGCCTGTACGGGGTGACCCAGCTCCGTACTCAGTTCCGAAACCAGGTCCGCCACCGGCTCCCAGGTGCGGTGCAGCGCCTGAAGGACGAGCGTGGCGCCGTCGGCGAACGCACGCCACAGGGCCGTGTCGTCGAGCTGGTCGGCTACGGTCGCCCCGACCCCTGCGGGCGCGGTGAAGGACGAGGAGGGCTGGGTGGCACCGTCCTTGGCGACCCGGAGGAACGGCGTACGCAGCCCGCGGCGGGAGATCAGCTCGTCCACGGCGGACGGGGAGAAGACGTCGGAGAAGTCGCTCGCCTCCCGCGTCAGCGACGCTGTCCGTGCCCAGACGTCACGGGCGAATTCCTCCCGGCTGAGCCCGGTCAGACGGGATTCCAGAATCCCGGCGCCTTCCCGCGCGCCGGGATCCTGGAGCTCGGTGCGGGACACGCTCAAGAGCCGCTGCCGGCCCCGCCGTCCGCGCCCCCGTCGGCCCCGCCGTCGTGGACGCCCGGCGTACCGGCCGCTCCGCCGTCCGCCGGCCCTTCCGCCCCGCTGTCGGCGCCCCCGTCCGCGCCCCCGTCCGCTCCGCCATCGGCGCCGCCGTCGTGGACGCCGGGGGTACCGGCCGCTCCGCCGTCCGCAGGGCCTTCCGCTCCGCCGTCCGCTCCGCCGTCGTGGACGCCGGGCGTACCCGCCGCTCCGCCGTCCGCAGGTCCCTCGGCTCCGCTCGCGTCGTGCTCGGTCATCATTCCTCCTGGGATCACACCATGGGGACGATGGTTTTCCGCTGTCCGGAAACCCGGTCGCCGGGACGTTGATCTGCGCCGAAATGGCCAGTAATCACCGTATCCCTATGGCTGGAAAACATCGATTCGAGCGCGGGTGACGTCGTCCGAATGCCGGAAATCAGGCCCCGCTTCCGCCATCCGCGGGGTGCGGCTTGTCCGCGAAGACCCACCGGTTGCCCGCCAGCGCGTCGTTCGGCTCGGGCAGGGGGCCACGTCCGTGCAGACGGGTGAAATCGAAGGGGGTGTGGACCGCGGTGGACCAGCCCCGGTCGGCCAGACGGCCCGCCGAGTCGGGGCGGGGAGCCAGGTCGAACAGATCCAGCAGGTCGATGCCGATCTGGTCCCTGGTAGCCGTGTACAGCGGGCTGTCGCGGTACTCCAGCAGATCCTTCTCCAGCTTGACCTCGAAGGCGAGCGCGCTTCCCCCGGTGCTCAGCCCCGCCACCGTGTCGATGAGGTAGGTCTCGGCGGCCGGCGGCAGGTAGAACAACAGCCCCTCGACCAACCAGACGCTCGGTGCGGCCGGGTCGAAGCCGACGCGGGGCAGGGCGTCGGCCCAGTCGGCGCGGAGATCCATGGCAACCGGTACGCGGGCCGCCCTCGGGGTGGCCGAAAGGCCGCCGAGGACCCGGTGCTTGAAGGCCAGCACCTCCTTCCGGTCGATCTCGAAGACCACGCAGCCGGGAGGCCAGTCGAGCCGGAACGCCCGCGTGTCCAGCCCCGCCCCGACCAGGACCACTTGGCGGGCGCCCCCGACCCGTACCGACCGGAGGAGGAAGTCGTCGAGGACGCGGGTCCGCAGCCCGAAGTACCGGGCGAATCGGCCCCACAGCGGGTTCGCGTCCCCGTCCGGGACCTGACGCGGGTGGACCGGCCAGTCGGCGGACGCGGGGGCCGCCCGTACGAAGTGCTCGGCGTAGACGTCCCGGGCCAGGCTGTCGGGGCGGTGGGTCTCGAGCGCCCGCGCCGCCGCGACCAGGAGAGCGGTCACACCGACCCCTCCTGCCACGCCCTCCACACCGGTGCCATCGGTGCTCCGATGAGCTGTGTCGACCATGTGTACTCCTTTGATACGCATCGAAAGCGGGCAACGCGAGGTACGCGTGGTACGCGGACATCCGCGGGGTTACGGAATCAGCACCGGCTTGACCACGCGCCCCGTCTCGCAGTCGGCCTCGGCCTCGTTGATGTCGGTGAGCGGGTACGTGCGGATCAGCTGGTCGAAGGGGAACCGCCCGGCCTGCCACAGCCCGGTCAGCCGGGGGATCATCAGGGCCGGGACCGCGTCCCCCTCGCAGATGTGGGAGATTCTCCGGCCCCGGTCCAGGCTCCCCGGCGCCAGCGGGAGATCCGCACGCAGCCGGGCCACCAGGCCGAGGTGGCCCCTCGGGCGCAGCGACCGGAGCGCGTCGTTGATCAGCGGGGCGGAGCCCGTGGTGTCGAGGGCGTACCGCGCGCCGCCGTCGGTCAGCCGCCGGACACGGTCCGGCAGATCGCCCGATGCGGCGTGCAGCGCGGTCGCGTTCAGCTTCTCTGCGAGGGCCAGCCGCTCCGGGTGCCGGTCGATCGCCACGGCGACGGCCCCGGCGGCGGTGGCCGCCATGACCGCCGCCAGGCCCACCGCCCCGGCGCCGAAGACCGCGACGGTGTCGCCCGGGCCCGCGCCGAAGGAGTTGAGGACCGCCCCGGCGCCCGTGAGGAAGCCGCAGCCGAGCGGCCCGAGCAGTTCGAGGGGGAGCGAGGGGGCGACCCGTACGGCGTTGCGGGCCGGGACCATCGCGTACGCGGCGAACGAGGACTGGCCGAACCACCGGGGAGCCAGCGCGCCCCCGCCGCATCGGTGAACCGGGCGGCGTGCTCGGAGCGTCCCCCGAAGAGGTTGAGCGCGGCGAAATCGTCGCAGTAGGCGGGGGCCGCGCCGAGACAACTGCGGCAGTGTCCGCAGGAGTCGAAGCTGAGCACGACGTGGTCGCCGGGGCTCAGCCCGGTGGCCGGGCCGCCCGCCTCGACCACCACACCGGCCCCCTCGTGGCCGAGCACCGCGGGCAGCGGGGAGCGGCCCGCCGAGCGCCGGACGGCGAGATCGGTCCGGCACATGCCGCACCCCGCGATACGGATCAGCACCTCGCCGTCCCCCGGACCCGCGTTCAGCATCACCTCCTCGACGGCGAACGGGTCCTCGTAGGAACGCAGCACCGCGGCGTCGAACCTCATGGCCGGTCCTCCCGGGGGCGGTGCACGACAAAGGGGCTGAGATTGCCGTACAGCCCCCACGGCCCGCCCGCGACGCCGACGCCGCTCTCCTTGACCCCGGCGAAGGGCTGGGCGAGGGAGAGTTCGGCGTGGTGGTTGACCCACGCCGTCCCGCACTCCAGCCGGCCGGCCACCGCCTCGGCCCGGTCCAGATCCGTTCCCCACACCGAGCCGCCGAGCCCGAAGCGGGTGGCGTTGGCCGCGTCGACGGCCTCGTCGACGCACCCGTACGGCAGCACCGGCAGGACCGGGCCGAACTGCTCCTCCGTCACCACCGGGCTGCCGGGCGGGACATCCGTCAGGACGGTCGGGGCGTGGAAGTAGCCCGGCCTGTCCAGCCGGTGGCCCCCGGCCGCGGCTCGGGCCCCGTCCGCGAGAGCCCTCGCCGTGTACCGCTCCACCCGGGCCAGCTGGGCGGCGTTGTTGAGCGGCCCCAGCTCCGTACCCGGGTCGAGGCCGGCCCCGACGACCACCGCCTTCGCCCGTGCCGCAAGGGCCTCCACCACCCGGTCGTGGAGCCGGGCGGGGGCGTAGACGCGTTTGACCGCCATGCAGACCTGGCCGCAGTTGCGGAACGCCGCCCAGAACAGCCGGTCCGCGATCCGCTCCACGTCCACGTCGTCCAGCAGGATCGCGGCGTCATTGCCCCCCAGCTCCAGGGTGACCCGGGCCAGTCCGGACGCCGCGCCCGCCAGGACGGACCGCCCGGTGGGGCCGAACCCGTGAACGTCACATGGCGGATCCCCGGGTGGGAGGCGAGGAGCGCCCCGAGGGGCTCGCGGCCGGTGATCACCGTCAGCACGCCCTCGGGCAGGGCGGCGGAGAGGACGGACCCCAGCAGCCGGGTGGCCAGCGGCGTGAAGGGGGAGGGCTTGAGCACCACCGTGTTGCCCGCGGCGAGCGCGGGAGCGAACTTCGCCGAGGCGAGCTGGAGCGGGAAGTTCCACGGGACGATGGCGGCGACGGGACCGAGCGACCGCCAGCGGATCTCGCTGTGCACGGCCCGGCCGTCCGCGATGGTCCGGGTCTCGGGGACCGACGCGGCGAACCACCGCAGGCGGGCCGCCGTGCGGGCGATCTCCGCGTACGACTCGGCCAGGGGCTTGCCCTGCTCGCGGGTGAGCAGGGGAGCGAGCCGGTCCGCGGCCGCCTCCACGGCGTCGGCGGAGGCGAGCAGTGCGGCGGCCCGGGCGGCGGGGTCGGTCCGCCAGCTCCGCCAGGCCTCGTGAGCCCGGCGGACCACCAGGTCCAGCTCCTGGGCCCGCTGGTCGGGAGCCTCGTCGAAGGCCTCGCCCGACGCCGGGTCGAGCACGGTGAGGCGCTCGCCGGAGGACGCCGGGTCCGGGGCGAGCTGATACGGCGCCACGCCGGCGGTCAGCTCGCGGCCGGGGTCGCCGCGTGTTCCCGGGCGTGCCGGTCCATCTCCGCCCGGAACTCGGCCACCAGCCGCGGCTGGATCCGCCCCGCATTGCGGTCGCCGCCTTCGCAGACCGCGCCGCGTACGCCGACGATGTCCGTCCCGATCCGGGTCAGCAGGGCGAGATCCTCCCGCTTCACGCTGCCCGCGAGCGCGGCGAGCAGCCCGGCGTCGTGGGCCAGCCGGACGAAACTCCCCGCAGGCTTCCGGCGGCACATGGTCGAAGAGCCGGGTCCCGTCCTTGATCGCGGTGTCGAGCATCGCCGCGTCGGAGCCGGAGCGGCGGGCGATGTCGGGCAGCGCGAGCGGGCTCACACAGCCGATCCGGTGGGCGTCGGCATAGCCCGAGGCGACCACGAACGCGTCCGGCCGGAAGTCCTTGACGGCCCGGACCACTCCGCGCATCACCTCGATGGCCTGGTCGGGCGTCGTGCACCCGTAGAGGCCGACCTTGATGTACGTGGCTCCGGAGACCGCCGCGCCGAGCGCCGCCTGCGCCACCGTACCGGGCTTGTACGGGACGTCCCCGACCGTCGCCGACACCGGCTTGTCCGCCGGGACCGCCCCGCGGATCTCCCGGATGACCCAGGGGAAGTTCGCGCCGAGCGAGCCCTCGTCGGGCTTCTTCACATCGACGATGTCGAGATGGTCCGCCGCCTTCGCGCACGCGAGGGCCTCCTCGACGCCGTCCGGGGAGATGAGCAGCAGCAACGTGGACTCCTTACACCGCTGACACCCCCTGAGGGTGCCCTTGCCGATCAGGTCCGGCTCATCCTCGCCGCGCCACCCGACCCCCGGCAGGGCGCGAGGGATGGCGAACGGAGCACTGCTCCGACGCCCTCACGCCCCCTGCAACGCGCCGTCCACCTCAGTCTCCGTCGGACCACGTACGCCCGAAATTCCTGCACATGGGGTCATCTGCCCGCCGGGCAGGGCTGACCGGGCCGGCGGACTGCTTGATCGTCCCCGGCGGGGTAGCGAATCGGTATGACCACTGACAGAACATCGCCCGCGACCGGCGGGTACGTACAGCCGGAGATCGACGTCCGGGCCCTGGCCGAGTTGCTCGACGGTGAGTACGCCGAGGTCCGTGACCTGGTCCGGGACAATCTGGTGACGTACGCCTCGGTGCTGGACGAGGCCGACGAGCTCGACATCGACGCGTACCGCGAGCGGGTGCGCGAACTCGTGGTCGAGATGGCGGCGACCGGCCAGACCGGCATGGGCTTCCCGAAGCGGTACGGCGGAGGCGGCGATGTCGGGGCCTCGATCGCCGCGTTCGAGACGCTCGCCTTCGGCGATCTGTCGGTGCTGGTGAAGGTCGGGGTGCAGTTCGGGCTCTTCGGTGGCGCGATCCTCCATCTGGGCACCGAACGCCACCACGACGTCCATCTCCCCGGCCTGATCACCGGCGAGCTGATGGGCTGCTTCGCGATGACGGAGACGGGCACGGCTCCAACGTCCAGGCGCTCGGCACCGTCGCGCGCTACGACGCCGACGCCCAGGAGTTCGTCATCACAACCGAGGGCGACCAGGCGCGCAAGGACTACATCGGCAACGCCGCCCGCCACGGCGAACTCGCGGTCGTCTTCGCCCAGTTGGAGGTGGTCGGGAAGTCCGAAGGGGTGCACGCCTTCGTCGTGCCGATCCGGGCCGACGGCGAGCCGGCGCCCGGGGTCCACATCGAGGACGACGGCCGCAAGATGGGCCTCAACGGTGTGGACAACGGGCGCATCCGGTTCGACGACGTGCGGGTGCCGCGCGAGGCGCTGCTCAACCGCTTCGCCGACGTGACCCCCGAAGGCGTCTACGAGAGCACGATCGACAACCCGAACCGCCGCTTCTTCACCATGCTCGGCACCCTGGTCCAGGGCCGGGTCAGCGTCGGCGGCGCCGGGGTCGGCGCGGCCAAGGTCGCCCTCGCGATCGCCACGAAGTACGCCCTGCGGCGCAGGCAGTTCGCGGCCGGCCCCCGGGGGGAGGAGCAGCTGCTCCTCGACTACGGACTGCACCAGCGGCGTCTGCTGCCGCTCATCGCCCGCACGTACGCACTGCACTTCGCCCAGGACGTCGTCCGCACCCAGCTCCACGACGTCTTCTCCGACCTGGAGGACGACCCGCAGGCGCGCCGTCTGCTGGAGGCCCGGGCCGCCGGAACCAAGGCGCTCGCCACCTGGCACGCCACCCGGGTGATCCAGGAGTGCCGCGAGGCGTGCGGCGGCGCCGGCTATCTCGCCGTCAACCGGTTCGCCGCGCTCAAGGCCGACAGCGACATCTTCACCACCTTCGAGGGCGACAACCACGTCCTGCTCCAGCTCGTCGCCAAGGGCCTGCTCACCGACTACGCGAGCGAGTTCGAGGACCTGGACCAGCTGGGCATGGTCCGCTACGTCACCAACCTCGCCGTCGAGACGGTCATCGAGAAGACGTCGGCCCACAAGCTGCTCGAACGGGTCCGCGATCTGCTGCCGGGCGGCGACGAATGGGACCAGGAGGCCGGTCTGCTCGACTCGGAGTACCAGCTCGCCATGGTCCGCTACCGCGAGGAGCACATGCTCGCCGGGGTGGCCCGCAGGCTCAAGGCCGGCATCGATCGCAAGCGTGATCCGGGCGCCGTCTTCTCCGAGGTGCAGGACCACGTCATCGCCGTCGCCCGCGCCCATATGGAGCGGCTGGTGCTGGAGGCCTTCGTCGAGAAGACGCGGACGCTGCCCGACGGCGGCAACAAGGTCGCGCTGGGCCTGTTGTGCGACCTCTACGCCCTGTCCACGATCGAGGCGGACCGGGCGTGGTTCATGGAGCACGGACGGCTGACCGTCCAGCGCTCCAAGGCGATCACCCGTGAGGTGAACGACCTCTGCCGCAAGATCCGGCCCCTGGCCGGCGGACTCGTCGACGCCTGGGGGATTCCGGACGCCATGCTGCGCGCCCCGGATCTGGTGGGCGGGGCCTGAACCGACGCCTCCCACGACCCCGGGCCCACGAGCCCGACGCCTGCCATGACCCCGGGGCCACGAGCCCGGGGCCGGCCGGAGAACCGTCGCGGCTGTACCGTCAGCCGGTGAACAACTGGGTGGCCTTGCGGATCAGTTCGTACAGCCCGTAGGCGAGCGGGGCGCCCACCCACAGCCAGGAGAAGGCGATCAGCGGCCGCCGGTCCCTCCCCGCGGAGACGTCAGGCGGACTCTGACTGCTGCTGTCGGACATCGGGCGCTCCCTTCTGCGAGGTGACGGCGGCGAGGTGGTGGGACGGGTGGACCGGGCGGACCAGTTCGTTGGCCACGAAGCCGACGAGGAGCAGGGCCATCATGATGAGGAGCGACGTCCCGTAGAGATCCGCGCCGTCCTTCCCGGCCTCCTCCTGCCGGTCGGCGATCCAGTTCACGATGAGCGGCCCCAGGACCCCGGCGGTGGACCAGGCGGTGAGCAGGCGGCCGTGGATCGCGCCCACCTGGTACGTGCCGAACAGGTCCTTCAGATAGGCGGGGATCGTCGCGAAGCCACCGCCGTAGAAGGAGAGAATGACCAGCGCGCACAGCACGAACAGCGGCTTGGACGAGTCGCCCACCAGGGCGATGAGCGCGTACATGAGCGTGCCCGCACCGAGATAGACGCGATAGATGTTCTTGCGTCCGATCAGGTCGGAGGTCGAGGACCAGCCGATCCGGCCGGCCATGTTGGCCGCGGACAGCAGGGCGACGAATCCGGCGGCCGCGGTCACCGACACGGGTGTCGAGGTGTCCGCGAAGAAGTCCGTGATCATCGGCGCGGCCTTCTCCAGGATGCCGATGCCGGCCGTCACGTTCATGCAGAGCACGACCCACAGCAGCCAGAACTGCGGGGTGCGCAGCGCCTGACGCGCCGACACCTGCGGGCCCGCGGCGGTGGCGCCGTCCGCCCGCTGTTCCTCCGTACGCGGACGCGGCACCCGTACCAGCAGGACGCCCAGCAGCATGAAGACGGCGTAGGACAGTCCGTGCACCAGGAAGGCCAGGGCGATGCCCCGCTGTCGCTGCCGAACGACTCCAGCATCTGCGCCGACCACGGCGAGGCGATCAGCGCACCACCGCCGAACCCCATGATGGCGATGCCCGTGGCCATGCCCGGGCGGTCGGGGAACCACTTGATGAGGGTGGACACGGGGAGATGTAGCCGATGCCGAGACCGACGCCGCCGACGAAGCCGTACCCCAGGACGATCAGCCAGAACTGCTGGGTCGCCGCGCCGAGTGCGGAGAGGAGGAAGCCGGAGGAGAAGCAGACGAGGGCGACGGTCATGGCCCATCGGGGCCCGCGCCGCTCGACGAGCGTGCCGCCGAAGGCGGCGGAGAGGCCGAGCATGACGATGCCCAGCTGGAAGGGCAGGGCGCTCTGCGTGCCGCTGAGGCCGAGCGCGTCCTCCAGCGGTGGCTTGAACACGGACCAGGCGTAGGCCTGGCCGATGGAGAGGTGGATCGAGAGGGCGGCGGGCGGCACCAGCCAGCGACTCCAGCCCACGGGGGCGATGGGGGACTCATGGGTCCCTCACCGTAGTGAGGGCGAATCCGGTTGAGAAGCCTGTTGGTTAAACTTTCACCTTGTTTGGTTCGAGTGACGGCCGTGCGTCTCGGCGACGCGTGAGAGGGATGCCTGCCGCCCGGATCCGGACGAGGTCGCCGCGAGCACCAGGTCCACGCAGTGCGCCTCCAGCCGCTCGCGCGGTACGTCGAGCGTGCCGTGCAGCCACCCTGCGAAGAGGTTCGCCAGACCGCCTACCAGGGCGTGCGCGGCCAGGCGGCGGTCGATGTCGTCCCCCGTACCGGCGAGCTGGCCGCCGACCAGGTCGGTGAAGGCCGGCATGAGCAGGTGACTTCGGGCCCCGAGCACCGGGTCGGCGAAGGGCTCCAGGAGCAGGAGGCGGCCCTTGTGCGGCGCGTCCAGGACCAGGGCGACGAAGGCGGAGACGGCGGCCCGGGCCCGGACCTCGTGCTCTGGATCACCGATCGCCACCGCCCCCTCCAGCGCGCTCCGCGCCTCGTCGGCGACCCTCTCGAAGGCGGCGAGGAGCAGGTCGTCGCGGCCCGTGAAGCTCTCGTAGAAATAGCGGTCCGTCAGGCGTGCCTCACGGCAGACGGACCGGACCGTGACGGCCGCGCACCCCTCCTCGCCGGCCAGGCGCTCGGCGACGTCCAGCAGCGTTTGCCGACGGGCGGCGCGACGATCGGCGAGCTTGGTGCCGCCCCAGCTCCGGTCCGTCAACTCCGGTCTCCCCAGGTTCTGTTCACGTAATCGATCACTGCTCAAGCACTTGACGACAGGTGTCCGCACATTCTAGCTTGACGACAGGTGTCATCAGATTGCTCTCTACGGCCTCGCAACGGAGAACCCCAGCGGAGGTACACGTGACAGCGTCACCGCACGGACCGCACGGACCGCACGGACCGCACGGACCGCACCCGACCGGCCCGAGAAGCCCCGAACCGCTCGGCCCCGATTCCCTCACCTGGCGTTGGTTCGGCGACTGGAGGGGCCTCCTCCTCGCCCCCTGGGCCGGATCGATGCAGAACATGCACCCCGAGCTCGGGGCGGGCGTCGCCGAGCACTCACGCTTCTTCGAGGAGCGCTGGGAGCGCCTCTTCCGCTCGCTGTACCCGATCGGGGGAGTGGTCTACGACGGTCCGCTCGCCGCCCGCACGGCCCGTGAGGTGCGCGGCTACCACGCCGCGATCAGCGGGACCGACGCGCACGGCCGCCCGTACCACGCGCTCGACCCGGGCACGTTCTACTGGGCGCACGCCACGTTCTTCATGCTCACCGTGCACGTCGCCGAGCGCTTCGGCGGCGGTCTCAGCGAGGCGCAACGGCGCACGCTCTTCGACGAACACGTCCGCTGGTACGCGCTGTACGGCCTCTCGATGAAACCGGTCCCCGGCAGCTGGGAGAAGTTCCAGCGGTACTGGGACCACATGTGCGCCGACGTCCTGGAGGACAACCGGCCGACCCGGGACGTCCTGAACATGCGACGTATCGCCCGGCCGCCCCTCCTGCGGTGGCTGCCGGCGCCCCTGTGGGCCCTCGTCCGCGTCCCGCTCGTCCGGGCAACCCTGTGGATCACGGTCGGCCTGTATCCGCAGACTGTCCGGGACCGCCTGGGGCTGCGCTGGACGCCCCACGACGAACGCCTGCTGTGGCTGCTGGGCCGGTCGGTGCACCACGCCTGGCGTTACGTCCCGAGCGGCACCGCTTCCACCCCCGCGCCCGGGCGGGCTGGGACCGCGAACGGGGCCGGTCCGCGCCGGCCCCGTGGAGACACCGGCCCGCAACCTGCCGCCCGAGGACCGGCGAGGGCTCCCGCAGCACTACGTACCGAGGGCCGGCCTTCGCGACTGACACGGCCGTGGGGCGAGCCCCGCCCCGGGCGTCCCGCTCCTTGTACGTCACCCGCTTGGCTCCGCCGTACCACCCTGCGGCTAGTTTGTGTGCAGCACGGATGAGCAGGCCCGTGGTGGTGGAGACGGACGCATGGGGGACGGGAGGTCGGGGAAGGTGTCGCTGCGCGGAGGTGATCCAGCCGAGATCGGCGGTTATCCGCTGGAGGAGCGGCTCGGTTCGGGGGGCATGGGCACGGTCTTCCTGGCCCGTACGAGCTCCGGCCGGCGCGTCGCGATCAAGCTGATCCACCAGCATTTCGCCGGGGACGACGAGTTCCGCATCCGGTTCCGCCAGGAGGTGGCCGCCGCACGGCGGGTGAGCGGAGCGTTCACCGCCGCCGTGGTCGACGCCGCCCCCGAGGCCGACCAGCCGTGGATGGCGACGACGTACATCGAGGGGCCCACGCTCGCCCAGCGCATCACCGACCGGGGCCCCTGAGCGGGCCGGAGCTGCGGAGCCTCGCCATCGGTCTCGCGGAGGCGCTGCGCGACATCCACCGGGTGGGCGTCGTCCACCGCGACCTGAAGCCCTCGAACGTCGTCCTGTCGGCCGAAGGCCCCCGCGTCATCGACTTCGGCATCTCGCGCGCCGTGGACCAGGAGACGCTGACGATGACCGGGCGGGTCATCGGTACGCCGCCCTTCATGTCGCCCGAGCAGTTGCAGGCGCCGCGCGGCGTGGGTCCGCGCTCCGACGTCTTCTCGCTGGGGACGCTCCTGGTGTACGCGGCGACGGGCCACGGGCCCTTCGACGCGGACAGCCCCTATATAACGGCCTATCAAGTGGTGCACGACGAGCCGTCGTTGGGCGCCGTGCCGGATGCCCTGCGAGCGGTCGTCGAACCGTGCCTGGACAAGGAGCCCGAGGGGCGTCCCTCGGCGGACGAACTCCTTGTGCTGCTGCGTGATCTGCCGGCCGACCTGGGCGGGAGCGCCACCGGCGGGCCGGGGGCGGGCCGCACCCGCGACATGCTCACCCAGCACCACCTCATGACACCAAAGACCCCGCCCCCGACCGCCCCCGCACCGGCAGCTCCGACCACGCCTGCCGCTCCCGACGCAGGCGGCACCGGCACCGCGACCGGCGGCCGGCTGCGGCGCCGGTGGCGGCCCGTCCTCGCGGCGGCGGTCGCGGTGGCGGCGATCGGCGGGGGAGTCGCCGCGCTGACGACGAGCGGTGGCGACGGGAACGGCGACGGCACGGACAGCCGGGGCGCGGAGGCCGGCCGGAGTGCTGCCGCGCCGGGCGGCACCCTCCCGGACGGCTTCGAGCCGTGGCGTACGACCGTGCCGGGCGGCCGCGAGGACATCCCCGACGAGCTGCGCTGCGTCGCCCGCGACGACGCGCTGTTCTGCGGGGGCGGCGGTGTCGTCGCGACCCGGGTGAACCCGCGGACGGATCGCGGGTGTGGACCGCGAAGAGCCCGGGCGTCCCCGTCCAGGGGATGCACATGGTGGGCGCCACCGACGACACCGTGATCGGCTACCGCATCGCCGACCAGGATGCCCCGCAGGGCCCGCCCACCGAAGTCGTGGCCCTCGACGCGGACAGCGGCGAGGAGCTGTGGTCCACGCCGTCGGGCTCCCAGTCGACGGCTGTCACCGGCCGGACCCGGGACGCCGTCGTGGCCGGCTCCGCCGTGGTGACGGTCGACGCCTCCAACTCCCGCTTCGAGGCCCGGGACGCGCACAGCGGCGAGGTCGCCTGGACGGCGCCGTTCCCCGCCGGCACCCAGTGCGCGCCCGTACCGGAGGGCCCGAGGCTTCTCGCGATGTGCGCGACCGACGCGGAGGTCGACGCCCTCGATCCGCGCGGCCCCACCCTGCGTACGCTCGCCCTCGACTCCGGGGAGCTGGGCAGGCCCATCACGGTCGAAGGGCCCGCCGTGCCGGTCGGCGACACCGACGGTTCCCTCGTGCTTCTCTCCCCGTCCTACGAGGGCGCCGCGCGCGTCGGGTACGACGGGTTGGCCCGCGTCGACCCCGCCTCGGGAAAGGTGACGTACTCCCGGTTCGACAAGGTGTACGACGGCACGCCCGGTATGGCGGACGGCACGGTCCACCTGAGCGGGCAGACGGGTCTCGTCACGGCGTTCGACTCCGCGACGGGCCGGAAGAAGTGGGAGCGGCAGACGGGCGTGGAAGGCGCGTCGGGGCCCGCCGAAGGCGACGGCGCGGTGTACTTCAGCTCGGCCAGCGGCCGGGTCGTCGCGCTGTCGCCGAACGACGGAAAGACGCTGTGGTCGACGGACCCGCGGGCCGACGGGCTGGCGGGGGAGGAGAACGCGAGCCCGCGCGTGACCGTCGCGGGACGTGCGCTGTTCGTGGCCGCGGCGAAGAACACCCTCTTCGCCTTCGACGCGCGGAAGCCGCCGAGGTCGAACTGATCCGGCGGCTCCCCGCCCGCCCCACCCCCGTACGAGCGGCTTTCAGTCCCGGCGCAGGACCGTGGCCTCCGCGCCCCAGCCGAGTGCGAGGGTCCGTTCGACCCGCCAGCCCGACCGCTCCGCGAGTACGGCGATCGCGGCGGAGTCGCGCAGCGGGCTGCCGGTCGCGGTGAACGCCCGCAGCGCCGCCTCGGCCGCGTGCGGGCTCAGCCCGTCCGGGCGCGAGGCCTCCACCAGCACCGCCGTGCCGGTCCACCCGGCCAGCCGCGCCAGGAGCCGTACGGCCTCCTCGTCGGTGCGGTACGCCAGCGCCTTCGCGGCGACCGCGACATCCGCGGGGCCCGCCGTCCAGTCGATCCGGTCCGGTGCCGGAACGTGTCCGCGCAGCACCTCGGCCGGTGCGCCCTCCTCCGCGATCCGCAGCCGCGGGCGCCGTCCGGCGTCGTCGAGAGCGGCGGCCATCGAGGCGCTCCCCGGACCGGTCAGGAGGCAGGTCCCGACGCCCTCCCAGAGGGGATCGGCCGTCAGACCGGCCAGCAGGAAAACCAACTGCTCACACTCCTCGACCAGTTCGCCGTAGCGTTCCGCGTCGTGGGCCACCGTGTCGTGCAGGGTGGCGCCCGATGCGCGCCGCCACGGCGACGTACCGTCCCGGAGTGCCGGGGCGAGGTGCGCGAGGGCGAGCAGCAGGTCGGCCTCGTGGCCGGTGTACTCCTCGCGCCCGTGGTCGTCGAGGAGTTCCTCGCCCGCCGCACCGAGACGCAGCCCGCCGGCGTCGGCGTCGACGACCACGCCGTACGCGGCGAGCAGCGGCAGCAGGACGGCGATCCCCGGACCGGGCACTCCCAGCCGGGCCGCGAGGGCGTCGGCGGACAGCCCCGGCGCATCGGCCACCGTGTCGACGACACCGAGCTGCAACGCGGCCCGGGCGGCCAGCCACGCCAGCGGCGACGGGAGACCGGCGGGGGCCGGGGCAGCGCCCGCGTCCGCCGCGGCCTCCGCCTCCGGCGCGGCGGGCTCCTCGCGGTGCCAGTAACCCGTGATGTTCACCCGGTCCTTGGGGAGCTTCCGCTCCCGTTGGAGATACCGGCGTACCGGCAGCAGCGCCCGGCTCTCCGCCGCCGCCCAGACGTACCCCTCGCCCGGCGGCGCCGGCAGTGCGCGGACGGCCGACTCCAGCGCCGCCGCGTCACCCGGTTCAGCGAGGACCCAGGTGACCGTGTCGTCTCCGCGCAGGGCCAGGCCCTGGCGTGCCGCGTCGTCCGAGACGGTCACCAGGACGTGCGCCGGGGCGTCGAGGGGGCGTTCGTCGAGGAAGCGGCCGATCGCGGGGAGAGCCGTCTCGTCGCCGACGAGCTGGATCCAGTCCAGCCGTTCCGGCAGCCGGAGCGAGGACTTCGGGCCGACGAACCACAGTTCGTCGCCCTCCCGGGCCGCGGCGGACCAGGACTCCGCGGGCCCGTCGCCGTGCACCACGAAGTCGAGATGGAGCTCTCCCGCGTCGAGGTCCACCCGGCGGGGCGTGTAGTCGCGGGTCAGCCGGTGTTCGGCCGGGGTCCACTCGATGCCGTGCGGCAACTGGGCCGGGAGCGCCGCCCGGACGTCCCCGTCGGCGGCCATGATCAGCTTGATGTGGTCGTCGAACCCGGGCGCGGCGAAGGCGGGGTGGTCGATCCCGTCACGGGTGAACGGCGCGAGGTCCGCGCCGCCGAGGACGACGCGCCGCATCCGGGGGGTCACCTCCTCGACGCGGAGCACGGTCACCCGGCGCAGGACGAGGGGTGTGTCGTGTACGCGCGCTGGGGGGCCATCAGGAGAACTGCTTCTCGACGAGGTCGAGCAGGGCCATCGACTCGTCGTAGTCGCCGCGCAGCACCCAGTGCGGCAGGTCGTAGGCGCGGTTCGCCCTGAAGGCGGGCAGCGCCTGGTAGACGGGGTTCTTCTGCAGGGTGGCCACGTCGGTCGTGTCGGCGTTGAAGCCCATCACGAACACGGACGGCTGGGTGATCGTCTGGCCCACCTTCTCGGTCGACAGCTCGAACATGTCGCCGCCCTGCCCGTACACCGTGAAACCGCCGTCGGCGAAGACCGGGGCCGGCTCGATGCCCACCTTCTTCAGCTCGGTGGGCAGACCCACGCTCTCCACCAGGCCGAAGGCGGTGCCGTCGCCGGTGAAGGTGAGGAAGGAGACCGGTCCGGCCGGCGGTGTGATCGCCTGCTTCACCTCGTCGATCCGCTGGTCGTAGGCGGCCACGTGCTGCTTGTAGACGTCGGGCTTGCCGAAGACGTCGTCAGCGAGGAAGGAGAACTGGGCCCGCCAGTCGCCGAGCTTCTTGCCGACGAGGACGGTGGGGGCGATGTCGGAGAGGTCGTCGTAGACCTTCTCCGCCTGGAACAGCGGGAAGCCGATGCCGCCGCCGACGATGAGGTCGGGGTCGAGGGCGAGGATCGCCTCCAGATCGAAGCCGTCGACGCTCCACGGCAGGAACGTCGTGCCGTCCTCCTTCGCCTCCTTCGCCCAGTTCGGGGAGAACTCGCCCTTGCCGTCCGCGTCCTCGGGGATCGTCGCCGTGACCGGCACGTCGAGGTCGTAGAGGTACCCGGCCAGCGCGTGGTTCAGCACGACCACCCGCTTCGGCTCGGCCGGCACCTTCACCTTGCCGTAGTCGGTCGTGACGGTTCGGGTCTTCGCGACGGACGCCTTGTCCCCGTCGCCCGACGGGTCGGAGGCCGAGCAGCCGGTGAGGGCCAGCGCGGCGACGACCGCGACGGCGAGAAGACGGGCAGGAGCAAACATGGGACCTCATGAGACTGGGCAGGCTCGACCGTTCGAGCTGTTGGTAAGGTGAGGCTAACCTCGCTCGTTCCGCTGCGCCGATCCGCGTACGACATCGTCGGTGACGGACACGACGCATCGCACAACGGGAGGCAGGTTTGCCGACGACATCCCTCGGCACCGTGGTCGCCGAGAACGCCATCCGCTTTCTGGGGCACGACACGCACCAGCACGACGAGCCCCATCTCGTCTACGTGGTGACGGGCAACGCCTGTCTGACCGCCGAGGGCGAGGAGTGGCGGCTCGGTCGCCACGAGGCGCTCTGGCTGGCCCCACGCGTGCCGCACGCACTGCGCATCGAACTGGGCGGCATGGCGCTCGGACCCTTCCTCGACCCCGCCGACCAGCCACGATGCCGGGTTCAGCCGCTCGGGGCGGTGTCCGCGCTCACCGAGGTCATGACCACAGCACTCGGGGCCGCGCCGACCACACCGGAGCAGGTCGAGCCGTTCCGGCAAGCGCTCGGGCGGGTGCTCAGGGGCATCTCCCGGCAGTACTTCCCGGTCGTCCTGCCCGTCCATCCCGCCGTCCGCGCCCTTGCCCGCGAGGCCCTGCGCACCCCCTCGGCGACCCTGGAGAGCCTCGCCGAACGGCACCGGATGAGCGCCCGTCAGGTGCAGCGCGTCTTCCTCGACGAGACCGGACTGCCCTTCACACGGTGGCGGAACCGGGCCAGGATGAACGCCGCCGTCGAACACCTCCGCGGTGGGGGTGAGCTGACGGCGGCGGCCAGGGCGGCCGGTTACGCCACCCGGGCCGGGCTCCTGCGGGGGCTGAGCCGCGAGTCGGGAGTGCCGGTGAGCGAGCTCACCACGGACGCGGTGGGGGCGCTCGGCGGCTGAAGCCGGGGGCGCCGGGCCGTGGGCAGCCCGGCAGTTCACGCGGTCCAGCCGTCCAGCGGTACCTGTACGTCGATCACGCACGGCACTCCGGCCTGTCCGGGGGGCGGGTTGCTCAGGGAGAACAGACACATGGCACAGGCGCTCGCGCATACGGCCGCGCCACACCCCGCCGCTCCGTCGAGGTCGTCCCGTCGAAGGACGCGCCGGCTCATCGGGCTGGGCGTCGCCGTCGGCGCCCTCGTCGTGGCGGTGCTGCTCAGCGTCGCGATCGGTTCGGCGCTGCTCCCGCTCGACGTGGTGTGGCAGGCGCTGACCGCTCCCGACGGCTCCGCCTCGCACGCCACGGTCGGCGGCGCCCGCGTGGACCGTACGCTGCTGGGCATCGTCGTCGGCGTGTCCCTGGGCGTGGCGGGAGCGCTGATGCAGGCCCTCACCCGCAATCCGCTCGCCGACCCGGGCGTCCTCGGCGTCAACGCCGGGGCGGGCTTCGCCGTCACCCTGGGGGTCGCCGTCCTCGGCGTCACCCGCATCGAGCAGTACCTGCCGCTCGCCCTCGTCGGCGCCGTCGTCGGATCGGCGTTCGTCTACCTCGCCGCGAGCGGCGGACGGGGCGGGCCGACCCCGGTGCGCCTCACGCTCGTCGGGGTCGCCTTCACGGCGGTCCTCGTCGGCATCTCCCAGACCCTCGCCCTGATCGACACGGAGACCTTCGACCGGATGAGGTTCTGGGGGGCGGGCACCATCACCGACCGCCCGGCGGGCACGGCCGGTGACATCCTCCCCTTCGTTCTGGCCGGTCTGCTGGTCGCCGTGCTCTGCGCCCGCCCGCTCAACGCGATCGCCCTCGGCGACGACGCGGGACGGGCCGTCGGGCTGCGGGTCGGCGCGGTGCGATGCGGTGTGGTGGTCGCGGTGGCCCTGCTGTGCGGTGCGGCGACGGCCGCGGCGGGCCCGCTGATGTTCGTCGGCCTCATGGTGCCGCACGCGGTGCGGTGGCTCACCGGCCCCGACTGGCGGTGGATCCTCCTCTTCTCCGCCGTCCTCGCCCCGGTGATCGTGCTGATCGCCGACGTCCTGGGCCGGCTGATCGTGATCCCCTCCGAACTGCAGGTCGGTGTCATGATGCCGCTCATCGGCGCTCCCGTACTGATCCTGCTGGTGCGCGGAAGCCGGGTGAAGGAGCTGTGAGCGGCGCGTTCGTCATCAGAGCGGGTTCTCTGAGCCTGCGCGCGTCACGCCGCTCGGCGGTGGTCTGCGGACTGCTGGCGGCCGCGCTGATCGCCCTGGCGCTGTGGGCGTTCACCCTCGGCAGCTACACGCTGAGCCTCGGCGACCTGATGTCCGTCATGACCGGTACCGCCCGCGACAGCGTCCGCACCGTCGTCCTGGAATGGCGGGCCCCGCGCATCGTCGCCGCCATGGTGTTCGGGGCCGCCCTGGCGGTGGGCGGATCGGTCTTCCAGTCCTTGACCCGCAACCCGCTCGGCAGCCCCGACGTCATCGGCTTCACCACCGGCTCCTACACCGGCGTCGTCCTCATGCTGCTCGCGGGCGCGACCAGCTACTCGGCCCTCGCGACGGGCGCGCTCGCCGGCGGGCTCATCACCGCGTTCGCCGTGTATCTGCTGGCGTTCCGGCGCGGTGTGCGGGGCTTCCGGCTCATCGTCGTGGGCATCGCGGTCGGGGCGCTGCTCTCCTCGGCCAACACCTGGTTCTCGGTGAAGGCCGATGTGGACACCGCGCTGCGGGCCGCCGTCTGGGGCGCCGGTTCGCTGAGCGCCATCGGCTGGCCCGCCGTGCTGATGTCGTCGGCCCTGGTGGCGGCGGTCGCCCTGGTTGCCCCGGTGCCCCAACGCCGGATGCGCTGGCTCGAACTGGGCGACGACACGGCGGCGATGCTGGGCGTACCCGTCGAGCGTACGAAGCTGCTGCTGGTGGTCCTCGGCGTGGCCGCGACCGCCGCGGTGACCGCGGCGGCGGGCCCATCGTCTTCGTGGCCCTGGCGGCCCCGCAGATCGCCCGGCGGCTCACCGGGCGCGGATCCACCGTCGACCTCGCCGGTTCGGCGCTCGTCGGCGCGCTCCTGCTGCTCGGCGCGGACATCGCTGCGCAGCACGCGATCCCCGGCGTGGTGCTGCCGACCGGCGCGGTCACGGTCTGCGTCGGCGGGGCGTATCTGCTGGTGCTGCTGGTACGGGAGTCGCGCCGGGGGGTCTAGGTGGTCCGTGCCGGCCCGAGGCCGGACCGGCCGCCTGCTCGCGCCCGGGTCAGTCGCCCAGGATCCGCTCCCACAACAGCCCGTCCCGCCAGCCCCCGTCGAGGAAGATCGCGGCGTGCGCGACACCGTACGGGGTGAACCCGTTGCGGCGCAGCACGCGTTGGGAGGGCAGGTTCTCCAGGTTGGTGGACGCCTCGGCGCGATGCAGGTTCAGCTCTTCGCGCATGACGCGGAGGGCGAGCCCGACGGCGTTTCCGGCGTGGCCCCGGTTCTGGGCGACGGAGGCGATCCAGTAGCCGAGGGAGCCGCGGCGCAGGTGCGGCTGCGGCAGGATGCCCCCGATGGTGATCTGCCCGATCACCTCGTCACCGGCGAGCACCGCACCCGGCCAGACCGTACCGGCCCGGTGCCCCGCCAACAGGCCCTCGATCCGCTCCGCCTGGCCCTGAGGGGTGAAGAAGTCGTCCGGCTGGGCCGGTTCCCACGGGCGGAACGCCTCGGCGTCCCGTACCCGGTGGGCGGCGATCGGGGCGGCGTCGGCGGGCTCTATCAGGCGGATGCTGGTGGTGCTGGGCATGGGCCGGTCCTCGTCGGGATGGCGGAAGGGACCGGCCCAACCTATGCGAGCGCGTCAGGGCACCTTCACCCAGTCGAGAGTGCGTTCCACCGCACGTTTCCAGCCCGCGTAGCCCTCCGCGCGCTGCTTCTCGGACCACTGGGGCGACCAGCGCTTCGACTCGTGCCACTGGGCGCGCAGCTCGTCGGTGTTCTGCCAGAAGCCGGCGGCGAGCCCCGCCGCGTAGGCGGCGCCGAGAGCGGTCGTCTCGGCGACGACGGGACGGCTGACCTCGACGCCGAGGACGTCCGACTGGATCTGCATGCAGAGGTCGTTGGCGGTGACGCCGCCGTCGACCTTGAGCACGTCGAGATGGACCCCGGAGTCCTGCTCCATCGCCTCGACCACATCGCGGCTCTGGTAGCAGATGGCCTCCAGCGTGGCCCGCGCCAGGTGGGCGTTGTCGTTGTACCGGGCCAGGCCGACGATCGCGCCGCGGGCGTCGGAGCGCCAGTACGGCGCGAACAGGCCGGAGAACGCGGGCACGAAGTACATCCCGCCGTTGTCCTGGACGCTGCGGGCCAGCTCCTCGCTCTCCGGCGCCGACTTGATGATCTTCATCTGGTCGCGCAGCCACTGCACCGCGGATCCGGTGACGGCGATGGACCCCTCCAGGGCGTAGACCACCGGTTCGTCGCCGAACTGGTACGCCACCGTGGTGAGCAGGCCGTTCTGCGAACGGACCAGCTCGGCTCCGGTGTTGAGCACCAGGAAGTTGCCGGTTCCGTAGGTGTTCTTGGCCTCGCCGGGGGAGAAGCAGACCTGGCCGACGGTGGCCGCCTGCTGGTCGCCGAGGACACCGCCGATGGGGATGGCGGCGCTCAGCGGCCGGGAGGTGCGCGTGGAGCCGTAGGCGTCGGGGTGCGACGAGGGGTTGATCTTCGGGAGCATCGCCCGGGGGATGCCGAAGAAGTCCAGGAGTTCCTCGTCCCAGTCGAGTGTCTCCAGGTTCATCAGCATCGTGCGGCTGGCGTTGGTCACGTCGGTGGCGTGGATGCCGCCGTTCGGGCCGCCGGTCAGGTTCCACAGGACCCAGGCGTCCGTGTTGCCGAAGATCGCGTGACCGGCCTCGGCCGCCTCCCGCACGCCGTCGACGTTCTCCAGGATCCACTGGATCTTGCCGCCGGAGAAGTACGTCGCCGGTGGCAGCCCGGCCTTGCGGCGGATGACCTCGCCCTTCCCCGAACGCTCCAGGTTCGCGGCGATGACGTCCGTACGGGTGTCCTGCCACACGATGGCGTTGTAGTAGGGCCGCCCGTTGCGCGGGTCCCAGACCACCGTGGTCTCCCGCTGGTTGGTGATCCCGATGGACACCAGGTCGGTCGGTGACAGGCCGCCGTGCCGCAGGGCGTTCTGGATCACCGAGTTGGTGCGCTCCCAGATCTCCACGGGATCGTGCTCCACCCAGCCGGAGCGGGGCAGGATCTGCTCGTGCTCCAGCTGGTGCTTGGCGACCTCGTTGCCGCCGTGATCGAAGATCATGAATCGAGTGCTGGTGGTCCCCTGGTCCACCGCGCCGATGAAGTCCGCCATGATGTGCTGCCTCTCCGGGCGCTGGGGTTCAGTCCTGGGACGCCGGGACCCGGCCCGGCGGTTCGGGTTCGGCGGACGGCAGGAAGCGTCCGACGAGGAACTTGTAGAGCCCCGCGCCCAACAGGCCGCCGAGCAGCGGGCCGATGATGGGGACCCAGAAGTAGAGATTCCCGTACTGGTCCCGCCACGCCCCGCCGTAACCGGTGAGGAAGCTCGCCAGCCGGGGGCCGAAGTCACGGGCCGGGTTGATCGCGTACCCGGCGTTCGTTCCCCAGGCCATACCGATCCCGACCACGACCAGACCGATGATGAACGGGCCCATGTTCGAGCCGGGCGGGGTGTTCAGCATGTCGGTGATGGCCAGGATCAGCAGCAGCAGGATGGCGGTGCCGATGATCTGGTCCCGGAACGCGCCCCACTCGTGCACGGGCAGCGCCGGGTTGCCGTTGGCGGGCAGGGTGGAGAACACCCCTTGCGTCTTGATGGTGTGTCCGGGGTCGGCCTTCGCCAGCGCCTCGCTGTAGTTCCAGCGGACGATCAGCGCGGCCACGAACGCCCCGGCGGTCTGCGCCACCGCGTAGGGGGCGACCTTCTTCCACGGGAACCCCTTGAACGCGGCCAGCGCCAGGGTCACCGCGGGGTTGAGATGGGCCCCGCTCAGCCGCGCCGCCACATAGACGCCGAGCGTGACGCCCAGCCCCCACGCCCAGGCGATGCTGTCGTGGTCCCCGAGCCCGCCGGCCGGATCCGTCAGGGCTCCGCCCGCCACCACCTGGGCCACGACACCACAACCGAAGAGGAGGAGGATCATCGTTCCCGCGAACTCCGCCGACAACTCGCCGACCAGTCCGGACTTCTTACGTAGCTCAGCCATGGAAGCTCGCCCTCCGCCGACGGCGCCGGCTGTCGACTATCCGAGCAGTGTCAGCAGGCTAAGACGATTCGGCGAAAGGGGCATTTCGGGTGATACGAACGCGTCGCGTCGGTCGTGCTGCCGTCGGTGAAGGCGGCGCTCGGCCGGTCGGGCGAGGAGGGGGTGCTGATACCGACGGCCCCGCGGGTGGACGGAGCGGGGCGTTCCTCGTCATCCAAGCTACCGATCGGTAATCTGATGGCTTCTCCTACGTCTCCACGACCCACCCGGTCTGAGCCCGTGCAGGAGTATGCGTGCACGACCCGACCATCAACAGCGACGACCTGTCCTTCGACTTCGGGCTCACCGGCCTGGGCGGCTCGTTCCACGGCGACTGGGTGCTGTTCGCGGCTGACCAGTGGGACCACATCACCCAGTGGTGCGGGCCGCCCGACGCGCAGGGCGTCGGCCGCCGTCTCCTCCTGGCCGACGATGTCCGGCGGCTGGTGGAGTCCCCGCTCACCGGTGCCGAGCTGAACGCCTTGTGGCGGCTGACCGACAGCAACGCCCTCGACGGGAGCCCGGAGATCGGCGGCCGGGAGCGCGATTGGCCGCGACGGGCCTCCGCGCTCGCGGGAGGGACGGCGGCGCCGCACCGCGGGGGCGCCGGTGCGGCGCCCTGCGCACGGGGAACCGGCGGCCCGGAGACCGACGAGGGTGTCTCCTCGCCGACGTACGCGCATCGGCTGCTGACCGACGACGTCAAGCAGCTGATCGACCGGCTCGACCCGTGCCGGGACGCGGTCGGAGTCACCCTGCCGCAAGCGCGCGACGCGCTGACGCGCTGCGCGGAGGAGGTGTGTGCCGAGATGGCGTTCCGCTTCCTGCTGCACGGATTCGAGGCGTTCGGGTCCTCTGTGCCCCGGGAGCTGTACGGCCGGCTGGAACGTGTCGGTGAGCGGTTCGGCTACGGCCCGCATGTCGTGGACCGGGTCCACCACTTGACGGAGTGAGCGTCCAGGCAGCTCCGGCATCGCCCCGGAGCCGCCGGGTCGGACCATCCACCCGACCGGTGGCCGCTCCCCCGCCTCAGGGGCGCGGCCACCGGTCTGAGACGCTGTCCCGGCAGGCACTCGACCAGGCGTTCCAGCCGGTGGTGGCCCACCGCGTCTGGTCCACCCGCAAGGAAGACATGCAGGGAGTTCTCACCGGGTTCACGGTGATCGCCACCGTCATCGCCGTCGGGTACGTCATAGGGCGTCGCGGTTACCTCGGGCAGGACGGCCGCACCGTGCTGACCCGGCTCGCCTTCAACGTCGCGACTCCGGCCCTGCTCTTCACGATGCTCGCGGGAGCCGACCTGTCCGTCGTCCTGTCGCGGCGACTGCTGGTCACGGCCATCGCCACCGGTGCCGCGGCCGCCGTGTTCGTCGCGGTGGCCGGGCCGTTCCTGCGCTGGGACGCCGGACGGGTCACGATCGGCGCCCTGTGCTCCAGCTATGTCAACGCCGGGAACCTGGGCATCCCGATCGCCGTCTACGTACTCGGCGACGCCTCACTCGTCGCGCCGGTCCTGCTGCTCCAGCAGATCGTGGTGACCCCGCTGGCCCTGACCGTCCTCGACCTCAGCCGCCCCGGTGAGCCCGTGTCGGTCCTGCGGCGGCTGACCACCCCCCTGCGCAACCCGATGGCGATCGGATCGCTGTCCGGGGTGGCGGTGGCGGCGTCCGGCCTGACCCTGCCCGGCCCGCTGCTCGAACCGCTCGTCCTCATCGGCAACATGTCGGTCCCCGCGGTCCTTCTCGCCTTCGGGATATCCCTGCGCGGCGCCGAAAGGCCCGGCCGTGGGCAGGACCGGGGTGCGCTGTATCTGTCCGCGCTGCTCAAGACCGTCGCCCAGCCGCTCGTCGCCTGGGCCGTGGGCGCGGGCCTCTTCCACCTGCGGGGCGAGGCGCTGCTGGACGTCGTCGTGATCGCGGCACTCCCGGCAGCCCAGAACCTGTTCACGTACGCCTCGCACTACCGGGTCGCCGAACGGTTCGCGCGGGACTCCATCCTGCTGTCCACACTGCTGTCGGTGCCGGCGCTCATCACCGTCGCGACGCTGCTGGGCTGACGGCCCGCCACCCGAGCGGCGCCGTAGTCGCCGACGAGGCACGCGGGTGCCTGACCCGGCGACATCCCGGCAACCGGAACGAGGTCCTGATCACCGAGGACGCACCTGTCCGGCAAGTTTGCCGGAATGGCAACGCCGATGGCGCCGGGCGACCGCCGCGCCGCATGATCGGTCGGTATCCGCAGGCCGCCCGAACCGAGGAGAAGCGCCATGGGATCCGAGCCGACCACCGTCCTCCGCCACCGCACCGTCGAGACCCCGGCCGGGCGCCTGCACCTGGTCGAACAGGGCAGCGGCCCCCTGGTCCTGCTCGTGCACGGTTTTCCCGAGTCCTGGTACTCCTGGCGCCACCAGCTTCCGGCCCTGGCCGCGGCCGGTCACCGGGCCGTGGCGATCGACGTGCGCGGGTACGGCAGGTCCTCGAAGCCCGCCGCGGTCGACGACTACCGCATGCTCGACCTGGTGGAGGACAACGTGGCCGTCGTGCGCGCCCTCGGCGAGGAGAGCGCGGTGGTGGTCGGCCACGACTGGGGCTCCACCATCGCCGCCACTTCCGCGCTCCGCCACCCGGAGGTCTTCCGCGCGGTCGGCCTGCTGAGCGTTCCGTACGCGCCGCCCGGCGGCCCCCGTCCCACCGACGTCTTCGGTCGGATCGGAGGCCCCGAGCAGGAGTTCTACGTCTCCTACTTCCAGGAGCCCGGCCGCGCCGAGGCGGAGATCGAGCCCGATGTACGGGGCTGGCTCGCAGGCTTCTACGCCGCTCTCTCCGCCGACACCATGCCGGCCCGGGGCGAGCCCGACCCGCACTTCGTCGCCCGCGGCGGGCGGCTGCGCGACCGGTTCCCCACCGGTCCGCTTCCTTCCTGGCTCACCGAGGGGGACCTCGACGTCTACGCCGGGGAGTTCGAGCGCACCGGACTCACCGGCGCCCTCAACCGCTACCGCGCCATGGACCGCGACTGGGAAGACCTCGCTCCCCACCGCGGCGCCCCGATCACCCAGCCCGCCTTGTTCATCGGCGGCACCGAAGACGCGTCCACCACCTGGATGGCCGACGCCATCGACGCCTACCCCACCACCTTGCCCGCCCTGTCCGGCTCCCACCTCCTCGAAGGCTGCGGACACTGGATCCAGCAGGAACGCCCCCACGAGGTGAACGACCTGCTGACCGGCTGGCTCGCCACCCTCCAGGGCTGAACCCCGCAGGCCGCCCGCCCGGCCCGGCGGGCCGGACGGGCCGGGCTCAGGAACGGGTGGCGGTGTCGCAGCCCCCGTCGTCGCCCTTCCGCATCCGCTCCTCGATCGGCGTGCTGCGGTCGTACGGGTCGACCGCCGGGCCGTCGCCGCCGGCGGAAGTGGTGCGGTCGGCGAGGAACGCGGGGACCAGATAGCCGGTGTAGGTGTCGCAACCGCCGTTGGTGGTGTCCACCTTGTAGGAGACGAGGGAGAACGTCCCCGGCTCGATCACGATCTTCGCCGGGTCGTCCCAGCTCATCACCACCTCGCGGCGCACGATGGTGCGCGCGACCTCGTCGTCCCCCGAGGCGCGCATGACCGGATAGACGTAGGTGACGTCGGTGGAGACCACCACCGCGCCCTTCTCGCCCTCCCGGAAGGTGACCCGGCCGCGCGTCTTGACCACGTCCCCGACCGGCCGCACATCGGCGGGCCGGAAGCGGCTGAACAGCAGGAGGGGGTCGCTCTCGCGGTCCGGCGCGCGGAACGCCTTCTCCAAGTAGCCCTGCACGTCCGCCTGGTGAGGGTTGATGAGCGTCATGGCCTCCGTGGGCCGCTCGCCGCGCAGTACGGCGGGGTCGAGGCTGGAGGCTGCCAGGAAGTCCCGGGTGCGGTCCAGTGCCGTGCCGACCTCCGCCTCGCTCATCCAGCCGGTCGCCCGCGGCGCGGGCAGATGGATGCCCGCCGCGCCGTCGGCCCACCGGGCCGCCGGGGATCCGGCGAACGGCTCGTCCCGCGTGGGAAGCGGCCCGTCCGCCTCCTGGGCGGGCGGCCCGTCCGGGCGCTCCGACTCCGCGGCGAGGGGCAGGGTGTCCACCGCGTCCCCGCCGTCGAACCAGCCGACGATCCGGCCGGGGGCGAGGGCCGCGGCGACCAGCAGGGCCACGACGACCGCGAGGCCGACCGCGTACCAGCCCTTGCCGCGCCGGGGCCGGGGCGGCTGGTGCGTCCGCCACCCCTGCGGCGGCTCGGGCTCCTCCTGGAGTCGCCGGGCCACCATCCGGGCCCGCGCAGACGGTTCCTGGGGCGCGCCCGGGCTGCCGGCCTCGGACTCCCTCAGGAACCGCTCCCACTCCTCGTCCGGTACGGACGCCCCACCCTCGCTCAACTCACCGCTCCCGTCGCTGTTTCCGCGCCCGGCCCCTCCCCAGGCCCGCGCAGCTCACGGGGCATCATCACATGGCCCTGCGACAGCGACGGCGGGCGGTCCGGTCACCCGCCGGGCGCCCCCGTGCGCAGCCCGTCCATGACGAGATCCAGGAGCCGGCCAGCTCTCGGCTCCCAGTCCTCCTGCGGATCGATCTGCCAGAGACCGGCGATGGCGAGGAAGAAATCGTCCGGCGTCACCCCCGGGCGGATGGCGCCGGCGTCCTCGCAGGCGCGGAGCAGGGTTCCGGCCGCCTCCATGACCGGGGTGGGGCCGGGCCTGGCGGGTCCGCCCGGCGCGCTGGTCACCAGCCGGATCGCGTCCGCCAGACCCGCCTTCGTCATCGCGAAGCGGGCGAGACGGTCCATCCACTCGCGCAGGGCCCTCTCCGGCGGCCGGGTCCGCAGCAACTCGCAGGCCGCGTCGGCGACCTGCTGCATCTCGTAGCGGTAGACCTCAAGGACCAGCGCCTCCCGGTGGGGGAAGTTGCGGTAGAAGGTGCCCTGCCCGACCCCCGCCTTCTTGGCGATCGCGCTCAGCGGGGCGTCCGCGCGCAGCGTCAGTTCGACCGTGGCCACCCGCAGGATGCGCTCGCGGTTGCGCTGAGCGTCCGAACGCAGGGCGGTGTCCTTCTTCGGCTGCTGGGACACGGATCCTCCTCGGGGGTGTGGCCGGACTCGGGATGCGTGGCCGAAACCCGTCCTTGTTAACCGGACAACTGTCCGTTACGTTCTCCGGGTAAGCGGACAGTGGTCCGGTTAGGGCTACCTTACTCCCGGCCGGGGCCCGCGGTCGCCGGCCGAAGCCCTGGCTCTCCTCGTCACCCGACACCAGAGAAGGCTGAACATGGCCCCAGCGCCCTCGTCGACGTCCAGTGCGATCACCTTGAACATCAACGGCGAGAAGCACCACCTGCCCATCGACCACCGCACCACCCTCCTCGACGCCCTGCGCGAGCGGCTCGACCTCACCGGCACCAAGAAGGGCTGCGACCAGGGCCAGTGCGGCGCCTGTACCGTCCTGGTCGACCAGCGGCGCGTCGTCTCCTGCCTCAGCCTCGCGGTCGCGGCCGAGGGACGCGAGATCACCACCATCGAAGGCGTGGCCGAGGGAGACGAACTCCACCCCGTCCAACAGGCCTTCCTCGACCTCGACGGCTACCAGTGCGGCTACTGCACGCCCGGCCAGATCTGCTCGGCCATCGCCGTCATCGAGGAGCACGCGGCCGGCTGGCCGAGCGCCGTCACCGACGACCCGGCCCCCGGGGCGGGGCCGCCACCGCTGACGCCCGAGGAGATCCGCGAGCGGATGAGCGGCAACCTGTGCCGCTGCGGCGCGTACGTCTCGATCGTCCAGGCCGTCGCCCGCGCGGCAGAGGCACACGCCGCGGCGGAAGGCACCGCCGGGATACCTGCCGCCGAGGAGGCCGCCGCATGAGGGAGTTCGGCTATCAGCGTGCCCACGACGTCACCGGCGCGGTCGCCCTCCTCGCCGCCGACCCCGACGCGCGCTACCTCGGCGGCGGCACCAACCTCGTCGACCTGATGAAGACCGGCGTGGAACGCCCCGCCCTCCTCGTCGACGTCCGCGAACTCCCCCTGGACCGCATCGAACCCACGGCGGACGGCGGTCTGCGCATCGGAGCGACCGTCACCAACAGCGACCTCGCCGTCCACCCCGAAGTCCGCCGCCACTACCCGGCGTTGACCCAGGCCCTGCTCGCCGGAGCCTCCGGACAGCTGCGCAACATGGCCACCGTCGGCGGCAACCTCCTCCAGCGCACCCGCTGCGGCTACTTCACCGACCTCTCCCAGCCCTGCAACAAGCGCTCCCCGGCACGGGTTGCCCCGCCGTCGCGGGCGAGCACCACAACCACGCCGTCCTCGGCGCCTCCGACCACTGCGTGGCCGTGCACCCCTCCGACATGGGGGTGGCCCTCACCGCGCTCGACGCCGTCGTCTCCTACGAGAGCGCCGACGGCCCCGGCGAAGTCCCGATCACCGACTTCTACCTCCCCGTCGGCGACACCCCGCACCACGAGACCGCCCTGCCGCCCGGCGCGCTGATCACTCAGGTGACCCTGCCCGCCGCACCCGCCGCCGCCCGTTCCCGCTATCGCAAGGTGCGCGAGCGCGCCTCGTACGCCTTCGCCATCGGCTCCGTCGCCGCCGCGCTCACCATCGAGGACGGCCGCGTCCGGGAAGCGCGCCTCGCCCTCGGGGCCGTCGCCTCCCGCCCCTGGCGCGCCCGCGCCGCCGAAGCCGTCCTGACCGGCGCTCCGGCCGACGGCGCGACCTTCGCCGCCGCCGCGGACGCCGAGCTGGCCGCCGCCCGGCCGCTGCCCCACAACGGATACAAGGTGACCCTCATGCGCAACCTCGTGGTCTCCGTCCTGACCGAACTCGCCGGGGAGGACGCCCGATGACGACCACCACCCCGGGCCCCTCGGTGTTCCGCGGCGCCGTCGGCACCGCCCGTACCCGCGTCGAGGGCCGCGACAAGGTCACCGGCGCGGCGCGCTACGCGGGCGAGATCCCCTTCGCGGACCTGGCCCACGGCTGGCTCGTGCTCTCCACCGTCACCCGTGGCCGCATCCTGGACGTGGAGACCGCCCCGGTCCTCGCCATGCCGGGCGTGCTCGCCGTGCTCCACCACGGCAACGCCCCCCGCCTCAACACCGATTACGTCGGCATGCTCGGCACCCCGCCCGACCCGACCTGCGCCGTCTTCCAGGACGACCGGGTGCCCTTCGCCGGCTGGCCGGTCGCCCTGGTCGTCGCCGAGACCCCGGAGGAGGCCAGGGAGGCGGCCGAAGCGCTCGTGGTGACGTACGACCGCGAACCGCACGACACCGCGCTCCGCCCGGACCACCCCGGCGCCTACCCCGCCGAGGGCCATATGCCCGCCGAGACGGAGAAGGGCGACCTGGAGGCACAACTGGCCGCCTCCGCCTTCGTGGTGGACGCCGAGTACACCACCCCCGAAGAGCAGCACAGCATGATGGAACCGCACGCGGCGACCGCCCGGTGGGAGGGCGGCCGGCTGGAGGTCGTCGACTCCAACCAGGGCGCCGGCTGGGTCCAGAGCGAGCTGGCCGCGATGTTCTCGCTCGACGCGTCCTCGGTGCGGGTCCGCTCCGAACACATCGGCGGCGGCTTCGGCAGCAAGGGGCTCCGGGCCCACCAGGTGTCCGCCGTGATGGCCGCCACCGCCCTGCAACGCCCGGTACGCGTGGTGCTGACCCGGCGTCAGACGTTCTCGCTGGGCGGCTACCGCAGCCCCACCACTCAGCGGGTCAGGCTCGGCGCGGCCCCCGACGGCCGACTGCTGGCGCTGGAACACCGCTCGCTGAACCAGACGTCCACGGTGTACGAGTTCGTCGAGCCCAGCGCGGGCGTCGCCCGGGTGCTGTACGACGCCGACGCCCACCGGACCGTCAATCACGTCGTCCGGCTCGACGTGCCGTCCCCGACCTGGATGCGCGCACCGGGGGAGGCCCCGGGGTCCTTCGCGATCGAGGCGGCCCTCGACGAGCTCGCCGAACGCGGCGGCATCGACCCGATCGAACTGCGCCTGCGCAACGAGCCGGAGGTCGGCCCCGTCTCGGGGCTCCCCTTCAGCAGCAACAACCTCGCGGCCTGCTTCCGGGAAGGAGCACGCCGGTTCGGCTGGGCGGACCGCGACCCGCGCCCCGGCATCCGGCGCGAGGGGCGCTGGCTGCTGGGCACCGGCACCGCGGCGGCCTCCTTCGGCGCCGGGGCCGCACCCTCGACGGCCCTGGTCACGGCCGAGGCGGACGGCTCGTTCACCGTGCGGATCACCGCCGCCGACATCGGCACCGGAGCCCGCACCGCGCTCACCCTGATCGCCGCCGACGCGCTGGAGACCGCACCCGAGAAGGTCCGGGTCCGCATCGGCGACAGCGACTTCGGCCCCGCGATGATCGCCGGCGGTTCCATGGGCACCCGCTCCTGGGCCTGGGCGGTCACCGCGGCCGCCGCCGAACTGCGGGAGCGGCTCGCGGTGACCACGTCCATCCCGCCGGAGGGGATCACCGTACGGTCCGACACCACCGAGGCCCTCGGCACACTCACACCGAAGGAACGCCACTCGTTCGGCGCGCAGTTCGCCGAGGTCGCGGTCGACACCGTCACCGGCGAGATCCGGGTGCGCCGCCTGCTGGGCATCTTCGCGGCGGGCCGGATCGTCAACCCGCTCACCGCCCGGAACCAACTCGTCGGCGGGATGACCTGGGGCATCTCCATGGCCCTGCACGAGGAGGCGGTCCGCGACCGCAACACCGGCGGCCACTACGCCCCCGACCTCGCGGGCTACCACGTGGCCACCCACGCCGACACCCCGCCATCGAGGTGGACTGGGTGGACGACCACGACCCGGACGACCCCGTCGGCATCAAGGGCGTCGGGGAGATCGGCATCGTGGGCGCGGCGGCGGCCGTCGCCAACGCGGTCTGGCACGCCACCGGCGTACGCCACCGGAATCTGCCGATCCGCCCCGACCGGGTCCTCGCCGCGACCGGGCCGGAGCCCGCCGGGGGAGCGATGGATGCTTGACATCGCCGGTGAGCTGCACCGATGGATGGCGGAGGGCCGGGAGTTCGCGGTCGCCACCGTCGTCTCCGTCGGCGGCAGCGCGCCGCGCGGGCCGGGGGCCGCCCTCGCCGTCGACAGCGAAGGCACCGCGGTCGGTTCGGTCTCCGGCGGCTGTGTGGAGGGCGCGGTCTACGAACTGTGCGCCGAGGCCATCGCATCCGGCGACAGCGTCCGGACGAGCTTCGGCTACAGCGACGAGGACGCCTTCGCCGTCGGACTGACCTGCGGGGGCGTCCTGGACATCCTGGTCACGCCCGTACGGTCCGGCGCACCGGAGCGCGAGGTGCTGCGGGCCGCGCTGTCCGCCGCGGTGTCCGGCGGGGCGGCGGCCCTCGCGCGGGTGGTGGACGGCCCGGACGGGTTCCTCGGGCGGCCCCTGCTCGTCCGCGCCGACGGCTCCCACGAGGGCGGGCTCGGCGGCCACCCGGAGCTGGACCGTACGGCGGTGGCCGAGGCCTCGGCCCTGCTGGACGCCGGCCGCACCGGAACCGTCGCCCTCTCCGAGGACGGCTCGCACTGCCCCGGCGGGCTCACCCTGCTCGTCGAAACCAGCGTCCCGCCGCCCCGCATGATCGTGTTCGGGGCGGTCGACTTCGCCGCCGCACTGGTCCGGGCCGGCAAGTTCCTGGGCCACCATGTGACGGTGTGCGACGCCCGGCCCGTCTTCGCCACGCCCGCCCGGTTCCCCGAGGCCGACGAGGTCGTCGTCGACTGGCCGCACCGCTATCTGCGGCGCACCCGCACCGACGCCCGTACCGTGCTGTGCGTCCTCACGCACGAGGCCCGGTTCGACGTGCCGCTCCTGACGGAGGCGCTGCGGATGCCCGCCGCGTTCGTCGGCGCGATGGGGTCGCGCCGCACCCACGAGGACCGGACCCGGCGGCTGCGCGAGGCCGGCCTCGGCGACAGCGAGCTGGAGCGCCTGCGGTCGCCCATCGGCCTGGACCTCGGTGCCCGCACGCCGGAGGAGACGGCGCTGTCCATCGCGGCGGAGATCGTCGCGGCCCGGCGCGGCGGCACGGGGCTGCCGCTGACCGGGGGAGCGGAGCCCATTCACCGGGAGCCCGCCCCGGAACAACGGGTCGCCAGCCGGCTCTGAGGCCGCAGCGGATCCGGTCGGCGACGGCCGGGACGAACTCGTCGAACTGTTCGCCGGGGGCCTCCCGGGCCGCCGGGCGGACGGACTGGCTCGGCAGCGTGCTGCTCCTGCTCCTGCTCGGTCTCGGCACGGCGACGCTACTGATGCTCCGCTCCGGGACACTCCCTGGCCCGGGCGGGGCACCGCCGTGCCGCTCACCGCTTGCGCGGCGCTGACCGCCTTCCTGGCCGTCCAGCTCAGGGTGCCCGCGCCGACGCCGGAAATGCGGATGCTCGGCAGTCCCGCGTTCTCCGGCGCGCTGCCGGCCGTCCCGCTCTCCCCCTGCCGTCGATCGGAACGGAGAGTTCAGCGTACGACGACTCCCCGAATGGCGGATCGCGCGTTTGGCGGAGCCGAACGCGGTCACTCCGGTAGAGCGGCGCGAGCCACCGAGCACCGGACCGCCCGGTGACGGACCCCGGGCTCCGCCCCGCTGGCGAGGAGACATGAACCGCTCGACCGTGGAACTACTGCTGACCGCACAGGAGGACACGATGCGTGACGTGAGCAGGATCCTGCGGGCCAAGATCCTGAAGGCCCGTGGGCTGGCCAAGGAGTCCGACGGCAAGGCGCTCGACGACGAGGGCCGCAGGGACGAGGGACGCCGTCGCCAGGCGGACGCGGACCGTCTGGCCCGTCGGGACCGCTCCGACGGGACGTCCGGCCGTTGAGCGCCGGCCGAGCGGTAGGGCTCTCCGAGGGCGAGGACGACCCGGTGACGGCGGCGGCCCCGCCGGATGCTCCCGTCACAGCCCCACCGGCGGGCGGGGCGGCCCCGCGTCCGGGCCGGATCGTGCGGCTTCCCGGGGTGTACCGCCCGCAGACCGACACGCTTCTGCTGGCCCACGCCATGCGACGGGAGGGGATCGGCCCGGGCACGGATCTGCTGGACCTGTGCACCGGGAGCGGCGCGCTGGCCCTGCACGCCGCCCGGCTCGGCGCCCGCGTCACCGCGGTGGACATCAGCCGCCGGGCCGTGGCCTCCGCACGGCTGAACACCGCGCTCGCCCGCCTGCCCGTCACCGTACGCAGGGGAGACCTGCTCCGGGCCCTGCCGGGCCGTACGTTCGACACCGTCGTCAGCAACCCCCCGTACGTTCCGGCCCCCGGCCTGTCCGTGCCGCGCCACGGCCCCGGCCGCTCCTGGGACGCGGGGCCCGACGGCCGCGTGATCCTGGACCGCATCTGCGACGACGCCTTCGCCGTCCTGCGCCCCGGCGGTCTGCTCCTGCTGGTCCAGTCGGGGCTGAGCCGACCGGAGGAGACGGTGGGGCGTCTGTCCGCGGCCGGTCTCGACGTCTCCGTGACCGACCGGGTGACGATCCCCTTCGGGCCGGTCACCCGCCGCCGGGCAGCCTGGCTGCGCGACCGGGGCCTGCTGCGGGACCGGCTGGATCGGGAGGAGCTGGTGGTGATCCGTGGCCGGAAGAAGTGAGACGCCACGCCGTGTGGTGGTGAACCGGGAAGGCCCGATCCTGGTGGAAGGGCCGGTCGAGGTCGTCGGCGACGACGGTACGACAACCCGGGCCGACCGCTTCGTCGTCGCGATCTGTACCTGCCGCCGCAGCCGCGCCTATCCCTGGTGCGACACCAGCCACCGCCGCCGCAAGCCCGCCGGGCGCACGGAGAACCGCCCGGACGGCTCACAGCCTGATGGCGCGGACGGCAAACAGCCCGAGGACGGCGAGGAGGAGCCCCGACCGTGACGACCCGGACCACCACCCACCGAGACAGCCCCGCGGCGTCGCCCGCGCTCCCTCCGGCACGCGGACCCCTCAGCGAGGGCGTCCTCACCGTGCTGGCGGGCAGCGGCACCCGCCTGCCCGCCGCCGACGCGATCCGCCGCGCGGACCCGTACGGGGACGACCTCCAGCTCCTCCTGTACGTCCTCTACGAGCTCCACTACCGGGGGTTCGCCGGGGTGGACGAGCGCCTGGAGTGGGACCCCGCCCTGCTCGGCGTGCGCGCGGCGGCCGAGGACGTCTTCCTGGACGCGCTGCGCCGCGACGGTGGCTCGGGCGGGCAGGACGTGGCCGGGGCGGTGGACGCGCTCCTGCTGGAACCCGTGGGGGACGACGGCCACAGCGTCAGCCACCACCTCCGGCGGGAGGGCGAGCTGTGGCAACTGCGCGAGTACGCCGCCGTGCGCTCGCTCTACCACCTCAAGGAGGCCGATCCGCATCTGTGGGTGGTGCCCAGGCTCCGGGGCCGTGCGAAGGCGGGCATGGTCGCCGTCGAGTTCGACGAATTCGGGGCGGGACGGGCGGAGAACGTCCACGCCCAGCTCTTCGCCGACCTGATGACCGACCTGGGCCTCGACGCCCGGTACGGCCGCTACCTCGACGCCGCGCCCGCCCAGGCCCTGGCCACCGTCAACATGATGTCCCTCTTCGGCCTGCACCGGCGGCTGCGCGGCGCCCTCGTCGGGCACTTCGCCACCGTGGAGATCACCTCGTCCCCCGGATCGAGACGGCTGGCCGAAGCACTGCGCCGCGCGGGTGCGGGCCCCGCCGCCCAGCGGTTCTACGACGAGCACGTGGAGGCCGACGCGGTCCACGAACAGGTGGTGCGCCACGAGGTGATCGGCGGCCTGCTGGAGGACGAACCCGGCCTGGCGGCCGATGTCGTCCTGGGCATCGAGGCGACCGGCCACCTGGAGGACCTCCTCGGCGACCACCTGCTCGCGGCGTGGCGCGGCGGCCGCTCGGCACTGCGGACGCCGCTGACGACGTGAGCGGCGACCGGGCGGCCGGGGCTCAGAACGAGACGTCGTCCGCGTCGAGAACCGTGGCCCCCATGTTGCGCTCCATCATGCGCAGCGCGGCCTCGGCGAGATCGCCGTGAATGTGCGCCACGGCGTCCCTCGGCACCGTCACCCGCAGATGCCGGATATGCGCGTCGAGCGCCGAATACAGCACACACTGCTCCGTCACCTGACCGCAGAGGACCACATGGTCCGCCGCCAGTTCGGAGAGCAGATAGCTGAGCGGCGTCTCGTAGAAAATGGAGTGCCGGGCCTTGACGACGAAAAGGGAATCGTCATCCGGCAGCAGAGGCCGGACCAGTTCCGCGTTCTTTCCCGCAAGGGTCGTCTCGATGATCTCGCCGTGGTGGGAGCGCCATTGGCCGAAATTGTCGTTCGCGTAGATGACGGGCACCCCCTCCGTGCGAGCACGGTCGATCAGGCGCCTGAGGTGCGGAAGCGCCGTGCGGACGGAGGGACGAGCAGCTCGGCGTCCGGGTGATCGTACGTGTTGATCATGTCGATGACGATGAGAGCGCTGTTTCCCATGGCCCCATCCTCTCAGAATCCTCCCGAAAACCCGGACCGGTGTTCCGCCGACGGGGCGCCGTCCGTTTGGTTGGGGAAGCGCAGGGAACCCGGCGTTCGGCCCTTGCGGGAAAAGCCGCGAAGGTGCTGGATTGTACGGAAAGGAGTGCGACTGTGCGCGCATTGACCTATCAAGGAAAGCGGGACGTCCGGGTGGAGACCGTCCCGGACCCACGGATCCAGGACCCGACGGACGTCATCGTCAGGATCACGTCCACCGGCATCTGCGGCTCCGACCTGCACCTGTGCGAGGTGCTCGGACCCTACCTCGACCCCGGCGACATCCTCGGGCACGAGCCCATGGGCGTGGTGGAGGAGGTCGGGCCCGAGGTCACCGCCGTCGCCCCGGGGGACCGTGTGGTGATCCCCTTCAACGTCTCCTGCGGTCACTGCCACATGTGCGGGCAGGGGCTGCACTCCCAGTGCGAGACGACCCAGGTGCGCGAGCGGGGGATGGGAGCGTCCCTGTTCGGTTTCACCAAGCTCTACGGGCAGGTGCCCGGAGGGCAGGCGGAGTACCTGCGGGTCCCGTTCGGCAACGCCCTGCCCATCAAGGTCCCGGACGGTCCGCCGGACGACCGGTTCGTCTTCCTCTCCGATGTCCTGCCCACCGCCTGGCAGGCCGTGGAGTACGCGGACATCCCGCCCGGCGGCAGCGTCACCGTCCTCGGCCTCGGCCCGATCGGGGCGATGGCCGCCCGGATCGCCCTGCACCGGGGCGCCGGCCTCGTCATCGGCGTCGATCTGGTCCCCGAACGCCTCGACCGGGTCAGCGGGTACGGCGCCACCTGCCTCGATCTGCGCCGTTACGGCAAGAACCTCGGGGACGCCGTCCGCGACCTCACGGACGGGCGCGGCACGGACGCGGTGATCGACGCCGTGGGGATGGAGGCCCATGGCTCGCCGGTGGCCAAAGCGGCGCACACGGCGGTCGGGCTGCTGCCGGACGCACTCGCCCAGCGCATGATGGAGACGGCGGGCGTCGACCGCCTCGCCGCGCTGCACACGGCGATCGACGTGGTGCGCAGGGGCGGCACGATCTCCGTCTCCGGCGTGTACGGCGGCTCCGCCGACCCGATGCCGATGCTCACCCTGTTCGACAAGCAGATCCAGCTCCGCATGGGCCAGGCCAACGTCAAACGCTGGGTCGACGACCTTCTGCCTCTGCTCATCGACGGTGACCCGCTCGGCGTGGACTCCTTCGCCACTCACCATCTGCCGCTCGAAGAAGGACCTCAGGCGTACGAGACGTTCCGGAAGAAGGGGGACGGCATGATCAAGACCCTGCTCATCCCCTGACCTCCTCACGCCCGCCCCGGCCCTGCCTTCGGGCGGGGCCCGGTCTTCAGGACGTTCCCTGGAGCACGCCCGTGCGCACGCGCTCGCAGGACCGGCTGAGCAGGCGCGACACGTGCATCTGCGAGATGCCGAGCCGTTCGGCGATCCGCACCTGGGTCATGTCCTGGAAGTACCGGAGGTACAGGATGGTCCGCTCCCGCTCAGGAAGCTCCCGTAGCCCGGCTTGACGGCCTCACGGTCGACGGCGGTGTCCAGCGCCGTGTCGCAGGACCCCAGCCGGTCGGCCAGGGGCGAGCCGCCCTCCACCCCGCGGGTTCGGCGTCCAGCGAGAGGGCGCTGTAGCTCTCCAGCGCCTCCAGACCCAGCAGTACGTCCTCCTCGCCGAGCCCGGTCGCGGAGGCGATCTCGGCGCAGGTCGGGGATCCGCCCCCGCTGGTCTGCGCCAGTTCGCGGCGGGCCACCCGCACCCGGTTGCGGAGGTCCTGCACGCGGCGCGGCACATGGACGTCCCAGGTGTGGTCGCGGAAATGCCGCTTCAGTTCCCCGGTGACGGTGGGGACGGCGTAGGTCTCGAACGCCTTGCCCCGCTCCGGGTCGAACCGGTCGACCGCCTTGACGAGCCCCATCGCGGCCACCTGCCGCAGATCGTCCATCGCCTCGCCCCGGTTACGGAACCGGGTGGCGATCCGGTGGGCCATCGGCAGCCACGAGCAGATCGTCTCCTCACGCAGCGCGTCCCGTTCCGGCCCCGGCGGAAGTGCCCGCAGCCGCTGGAACGCCTGGTCGGGCGAGGTGGCGTCCGTAGGACGGTCGGGTTCGGGTCCGGCTGCTGCCTGCATGGCGGTCACTCCTCGTCGACGATGCGTCTGGGCCGCCGCGGGAAGGTCGCCGGGTCGGACAGACGCGGCCCGGAATCCCACGGGCGCGCCTCTTGTCCGAAGCACAAAACACCCCATACCCGGTGAAGTCGGTACTAAACAGGAATACCCCGAGGCTCCGGTCCGCGCGAGTCGGTTCCGTGCGCGTCAGCCGGGGCCCGGCCCGAACGGGCTGTCGTCGAGGTGGTCGAGCAGGTCGGCGACGTCGCGGTAGACCGCGTCCGCCCCCGCCCGCTCCAGGTCGGCGCGCGGGATACCACCCGACAGGACAGCCACCGCCCGTACCCCGGCCCGGGCCGCGGCCTCCATGTCCCACACCGTGTCGCCCACGAACACCGCCTGTTCCGGAGTGACGCCGGCCAGACGGCAGGCCAGCTCCACGGGCTCCGCGGCGGGCTTGCCCCGGTCGACGTCGTCCGAACTCGCTGTGTCCCGGACGGCCTCGTCCGCGTCCACCGCCCGCCGCAGTGCCCCCAGCTCCGCCCCGCTCGCCGATGTGGCGAGGACGACCCGCCAGTCACGTCCGGCCAGCGTCCGCAGCAGATCGCCCGCACGCCGGAAGGCCGGGAGCCGGTCGAAGTACGTTCCGTAGAGCACCGTGTGCGCGGAACTGATGGCCTCGTCCTGCCCGGGGTCCCGGTCGGCCCGAGCAGCCGCTCGATCAGGTCGCCGGAGCCGAGCCCGACCGCCCGGTGGATGTCCGCCATCGGCACCGTGTGCCCGGCCTGCCGGAACGCCTCCCACCACGCCACCACGTGCAGGTGGTTGGTGTCGGTGAGCGTGCCGTCCACATCGAAGATCGCCGCGCCTGCCATGCTCAGCCGTTCCTCTCGCCCTCGCCCGTCTTCCCCCGCCGTCAGCTGTCGCGGCCCTGCGGGGCGTCCGCCTCGTCCCTGACGTGGACGGCCGCTTCCTCGGCCGACGCGGCGCCGCCGTCGATGCCCACGTCCTCGGCGAAGACGTCGTTTGCCCGCCCGGTCGCGTCGTCCGCGCCGCTGAGCCGGCCCGCCCGCGGCTCGACGGTGGACCCTTCCCGGGGTTCCCCCTCGCCCTCGACGAGGTCGCCGATGCCGTCGCCGGCGGGCGGCTCCACATCGCCGACCTCCTGGGCGAGCCGCTGGTCCAGCGATTCGCCCCGGCGCTCCTCCGCCCCCGTCGTACCGAACTTGGTCACACCCAGAGGGCGTTCGGGAGGGCTGTAGCCCTCTTCCATCTGGTCGTCCAGGTCCCGTTCGTCGAGCGTGTTCTCCAGGTCCAGCTCATCGTTCGGGGGAATCGAGCCGTCGTCGTCCTGCGGCTGGTACACATCGTCGCCGCGTGCGTCTGCGGGCATGTCCTCCTCCTCCTCCGTCGTGCGGGCGGCCGTGCGGCCCGTTGGTGCCTACCGTCAGCGTCCGAGGGCCTTGCGCAGCTCTTCCTTGTTCATGGAGGAACGCCCGTCGATGTTCTTCTTCTTCGCCTCGGCGTAGAGCTGGTCCTTCGTGGGACCCTGCGCACCCTTGTGGGAGCGCTCGCCGCCCCGCTCGTAGGCGGACTTCTTGTCCTGCGTCGACGTCCTGCTCGCCGTCTTCGACTCGCCGGACCGGGCGCGCTGCTTGTTGACGGTCCGGGCCGCGATCTCCTTCGCGCGGCTCTTCGACGCGCCCTGTTCCTCCTGGCTCTCCTTGATGTGCTCGTACTGCCGCTCACGCTTCTTGTTCGATCCGGCCGGCATGACGTGCTCCTCACTCCGTCTCGCTCCGTCTCGGGGGACGACCCCCGCGTTTCCCGTACGGATCCCACTAAACAGCCCGCACCGGAACAACGCCCCCGGAGACGTGGACAGGAGGCGACATCCGGAGGCCGGCGGACGGCGCCGACGGCTGCTTTCCCAACCGGTCGGCGCCTGAGCTCCGCGTACGCCGGATACCTGCTGCAGGAGTACCCCCGCGACGGATGCCAAACATGCCCGGCCGGTGTTCGGCCGTACGGGGCCGTCGTCAGGTCACCGACGGGGGCGCAGCCCGGGGCCGCCGGCGGGCGGGGCGCCGGAGACGCTGCCCACCAGTTGCGCACAGAGATCACGGAGCTTCACGTTGCGATGCTGCGACGCGGTGCGCAGCGTCCGGAGCGCCTCCTCCGCGCCGCAGCGGCGCTGGTTCATGACGATCCCGGCCGCCTGGTCGATCACGGCGCGTGACTGGAGTGCGGCTTCCAGGTCGGCCGTGAAGGTCCGGGTGTCCGAGAGCCGCTGGGCCAGCGCGACGGCCCCCGTCGCCTGGGCGGCGAGGGCGCGCAGCCCGCTCAGATCGACGTCCGCGAAGCCGTTCTCCTTCGGCGAGTAGAGATTCAGGGCGCCCGCCGTGTGGGAGTGCGCCGCGATCGGCAGGGACAGCGACGAGCGGGTCCCGGAGGCGACCGCGAAGGCGGGGTAGCCGTTCCACCGGTCCTCCTCGCGCATATCGCCCACGCTGACCTCGTGCCCCTCGCGCAGCGCTTCCAGACAGGGGCCGTCGTCCTGCCCGTACTGGGCCTCGTCCAGCGGTGGCGCGCTGATGCCCGCGCTGGCCACGGTCAGCGGGCGGTTCTCACGCTCCAGGGTCACCCCGCAACCGTCGGCCGTGGGCGACATGAGCAGGGCGCTCTGAGCCAGCGCATGGAGAAAGCCGTCCAGCGTGTCCGTGTCCAGCAGGAGAGAGACGAGGTCGGGCGGCCCCGGTGTGAGCACTCCGTCATCGGTCATGATCGCTTCCTTCCGGGCCTGGACCCTGGGACCAGCATGGCACTGCACGGACCGCGCCGCGCCGCTCCCTCCGGGTGCCCCGGGTGCCCCCTCCGGCGGGGGCCACACCGCCCGGCCCCACCACCGCCGGACTGGTGTCGAGCGCCGACGAGTGGGCATACGCGCGGTACGCAGGTCAGGAAGCGGCCGCGCACTCAGCCCTGCTTCCCTGGAGTGCCCATGTTCCTGCTCAGCTATCACCTCGACGCCGCGCACCTCGTCGTCGAGCTCGGCGAAGTGGTCGACCTCGACAACGAGGCGGCGATCGAGCGCGAGATCGTCCGGCTGCTGCCGTGCTGCGGCCCCCGGGCGATCATCGTGGACATCCGCACCCCCCTGCTCACCCCCCGGGCCCTGGGGCTCCTCCTGCGGGTACGGGGCCAGGCAGAAGAGCGCGGCGTCTCGATGGCGGTGGTGGCCGGGTACGACAACGCCCGCGAGGTCCTGGGCGCCGCGGGGCTCCACCGTGTGCTGCGGGTCGCCGGCACCCTCCCGGGCGCGGAGCTGCGCAGCCGGGGGTGCCGGCCGGAGCCGGAGGCGTCGCGGAACGCGAAGCCGGGCGGCCGCCGCGGTGCGCCGCCGTCCGCCGGGCCCCGCCGCGGCCGCTCGGCCCGTACGCCGACACCTCCCGGCCTCGCTTCCCGGGAGAGCGCTGACGGCCGGGGCGGATGCCGGTGGCCGGGCCCTGACGGGGGATCGGCTCCCTGGTGCACACCCCCGCGGAGCCGATTCCCGTCGTGCTGCGGCGTTTTCGGGCCGGAGCGGGCCGGCTCGGCGACGCCGGGCCGACCGCGCCGGAAGGGAGAGGGCATAATGAAGCGCTGGAGGTCAGGAAACGGCCCGTAAGAATTTTCCCTGCCTCCGTGGAGTTTCCCGTGAACCTCTCTCCTCGTCGCCGCGCCGCCGTCGTGGCCTCGGTACCGCCTCCGCCGGCCGCCGACGCTGCCGACGTCGCGCGCCCGCCTCTGCAGGAGCCCCGCGGCAGGCCCCCCGCGACGGGAACCCACCACCCCGCAGGCGGCCCGACGGCGGCCCTCCGGTCCGCGTCCACCCCGCTGCGGCCGCCCGGCCTCGACGACTGACCCCCTCACCGCCCCACGCCCGGAGCCCGCTCGGCGCCGGTGCGTCGGTGGCGGCTGCCCCGTCCCGGCGGCCCGGACCGCGCCGCCCAGCTCTGCCCCGCCCTGCTCAGCGGCGGGTCACCGCCCAGAACGAGATGATCATGACTGACAGGCCCGTGGCCGAGGTGCCGGACACGACCGCGCTGCTGCTGGAGACCACGTCGCTGGACGACTTCCTGCGCGCCCTCGCCCGGAGCGCCCTCGCTCTGGTGGAGGAGGCCGACGGCTGCGGCATCACGCTGGAGAGGCTGGGGCGTCCCGTGACCGTCTCCAGCGTGGGGGCCGCCGCGACGAAGCTGGACGAGGCCCAGTACGGCCAGGACGACGGCCCGTGCCTCCAGGCGATGCGCACGGGCCGGGAGGTCAGCGTGCCCGACACCCTCCGGGAGAGCCGCTGGGCCGACTACCCCGCCTACGCCGCGGTCTGCGGCGCCCGCTCCTCGCTGTCGTTGCCGATCGCCCCGCACAGCCACACGGCAGGAGCGCTGAACCTGTACGCGCCCGTCCCGCACGCCTTCGACACGGCCGACCTGACAGCGCTGAGACTGCTCACCGCACAGGCCACCGGGGCCATCGCACTGGCTCAACGCATCTCGGACACCGAGGAGTTCGCCGCCGACCTGGAAGCCGCCCTGCGTTCGCGCACCGTCATCGACCAGGCGATCGGCGTGGTGGTCGGCCAGCAACGCTGCACCCCGGAGAAGGCATTCGACGTCCTGCGCACGGCGTCGCAGCACCGCAACATCAAGCTGCGCGAACTCTGCGCCGAGTTGATCGCGAGCATCACCGGAGAGGTCCCTCCCGAGGGCCGCATCCAGCCCCGGGGCTGAACCCCGGGGGCCGTCGGGCCGTCAGGACGCCGAGTAAGGGCGGTCGGAGAGCAGCCGGGCCAGGTGGACGGCGTTCGCCGCGAGTGCCTCGGTGGTCGAGGCCACGGCCTCGGGCGTCTCGTCCAGATCCTGGTAGTCGGTGCCCTGCATGGCTTCGCCGACCCAGTACGTGACGGCGCCGGGCGCCAGCGAGAAGCCGACGTCGTTCAGCCCCTGGAACACATCGGCGCTCACCTTGTGCGCCCCGTCCTCGTTGCCGACGACGGCCACGGCGGCGACCTTCCCGTAGGTGTGCGGGCGGCCCTGGTCGTCGGTCTCGGAGGACTCGGCGTTCAGCCGCTCCAGGACCCGCTGGCAGACGCTGGAGGGGTGGCCGAGCCAGATGGGCGTGGCGATCAGCAGGATGTCGGCGGCCAGGACCTTCTCCCGCAGGGCGGGCCAGGCGTCGCCCTCGCCCATGTCCACCCCGATCCCCGGGCGGACGTCGTGGTCGGCGACCCGGACGATCTCGCCCCGCACGTCGTGCCGGGCGAACTGCGCCATGACCTGCTCGGCGAGGCGCTGACTGCTGGACGGGGCGGGCGAGGCGTTCAGGGTGCAGACGAGAGCGAGAGCACGCATGGCGGAATGTCTCCTTCGGGCTTACGGGCAGGGGGCGGGGGAGGACGAGGGGAGCTGCCGTCAGAGGTCTTCCCGACCGGCGCACACCCGGACGGTCTCCAGGCCGGGATCGGCGGTATCGGGCACGTTCATGCCCGCCGCCACGCCGGAGCGCAGATAGCGCAGCAGGGGGGCGGTGATCCGCTCGCCGGGGAGCACGGCCGGGATGCCGGGCGGGTAGGGGGTCATCATCTCGGCGGCGATGCGCCCCACTGCCTCCGCCGCGGGTACGTCCTCGGTCTCGGCGAAGAAGGCGTCGCGCGGGAGGCGGACCTGGTGGGGGCGGAGCTCGACCGGGGTGGGCACCAGCACCTCGGGGGCGGGGCGGAGGGTGTGGGCGTTGCGGGACAGGTCCTCCAGCGCCGCCAGGAGCTGCCCGGTGGTGGACGCGTCGTCGGCGTGGGTGATCTGCGCGCTGATCCGGCGGTGGTCGACCAGATGCATGTCGACGCGGTGGTGGCTGCGCAGCCAGTCGGCGGCCCGGTAACCGGTGGTGCCGAGCCCCTCGATGTCGATGATCACGGGCAGCGGGTCGAACTCCGCGGCCGCGCCGGGCCCGCAGAAGTCCTTCTCCCCGTTGACGTGCATCCCGTCGATCTCCTCGATGCGGCCACGGACCCTCGCGGCGAGTTCGAGGGCATCGCCCAGCAGGGTCCGGCCGCCCAGAGCCATCTGCCGCCGCCAGCCGTCGATTCCCGCGTAAAGCAGGACGGACGGGCTGGTGGTGCCGAGGAGGTCGGCGCGCGAGGCCAGCGTGTCGTGGTCCACCAGGTCGCCCTGGAGATGGAAGACCGAGCCCTGCTCCAGACCGCTGCCCATCTTGTGGATGCTGGTCACACAGACGTCCGCGCCCGCGTCCATCGCCCAGGACGGCAGGTCCGGATGGAACGGCAGATGCGCGCCCCACGCCTCGTCCACGATCAGCGGCCGGGAGCGCCGGTGGCACACGTCCGCGATCGCCCGCAGGTCCGCCGCCGCCCCGTACGGAGTGGGGCTGGTGACCAGGGCGCCGCGCGCGTCCGGGTGCTCCGCGAAGGCCTTCTCCACGGTCGCCGCCGACGGCGGGTGGGCGAGGTGCCGCTCCGCGTCCCACTGGGGCTCCAGCCACACCGGCTCGACGCCCGACAGGATGAGACCCGCGATGACGGACTTGTGGGCGTCACGGCCGACCAGCAGCTTCTGATGGGGCGCGGCGACGCTGAGCATGGCCGCCTTGACGGACAGCGAGCTGCCGCAGGTGGAGAAGAAGGTGTGCTCCGCGTGGACCGCGTCGGCCATCAGGTCCTCGGCGCGCCGCAGCACGCCCGAGGTCTCCCGCCGGCTGTCGAGCCCGCCCGTGGCGAGGACGTCCCCGAGGAACACGGCGTCGCCCAGCACCGCCCGTACGGCGGGATCGGCGCCCCGGGCCTGCTTGTGGCCGGGTGGGGAGAAGGCCAGCTCGCCTTCCTCGTGATAGGCGGCCAGGGCGTCGAGAACGGGTGCTTCATGGTGGTTCCGACTCATTCGTCACGCCTTCCCTGATGTACTACGGGCCAATCACGCTCGTCGTCGGCTCAGGGAAGGGGCGTGCCGCCGGTGGCGTTCATGATCTCGCCGGTGATGAACGAGGCGTTCGCCGAGGCGAGGAAGACATAGGCCGGTGCCATCTCGGCGGGCTGCGCGGGGCGGCCCAGGGGGCTCTGCTTCCCGAACTCCGCGGTGTCCGGCAGCGTGGCCGGGATGAGCGGTGTCCAGACGGGCCCGGGGGCCACCGCGTTCACGCGGACGCCGTCGGCGGCGAGCATCTGGGCGAGGCCCTGGGTGAAGGTGACGATCGCGCCCTTCGTCATCGCGTAGTCGAGCAGATGCGGGCTCGGCTTGTACGCCTGCACCGAGGTGGTGTTGATGATCGAGCCACCTGCCGGAATGTGCGGAAGGGCGGCCTTGCACAGCCAGAACATCCCGTACAGGTTCGTGCGCATCACCCGGTCGAACTGTTCGGTCGAGATCGCGGAGATCCCGTCGGGCTGGGACATCTGGTACGCCGCGTTGTTCACCAGGATGTCGATGCGGCCGCTCTCGGACACGGCCCGCTCCACGAGCGAGCGGCACTGCTTCTCGTCCTGGATGTCGCAGGCGACCGCCACGCCCTTCCGCCCGGCCTCCTCCACCAGCCGGACCGTCTCGGCGGCCTCCTTCTCCTCCTCGGGAAGGTAGGTCAGCACCACGTCCGCGCCCTCCCGCGCGAAGGCCAGGGCCACCGCACGGCCGATGCCCGAATCGCCGCCGGTGATCAGGGCCTTGCGGTCGACGAGCAGGTCACTGCCCCGGTAGGAGTCCTCTCCGTGGTCGGGCGGAGGGTCCATGGGGCCGGTCCAGCCCGGATGCTCCTGGTCCTGCTGAGGGAAGTCCGGGCGGGGGTGGAGCTGGTTCGGGTCCTGCGGCTGTCCGTCCCTCGTCATGGTGCTGCCTCTCTGCTCGACGGTGGCCACGGCACTGGGTGCCCCTCCATGTCCGGCCGAAACACCCTCCGGCGGTGGGGCCCCGGGTGAGCCGTGTCTCACCCGGGCCCCACGACTTGTCTATGCAACGAGTTGCATAGAAGGATCGCCGTATGGCCCTCGACCACGCGATCCTCGTCTCCCTGCTGGAGCGGCCCGGCTCCGGCTATGAGCTGGCCCGGCGGTTCGAGCGGTCCATCGGGTACTTCTGGACCGCCACCCACCAGCAGATCTACCGCGTCCTGGGCCGCATGGTGGCCGACGGCCTCCTCCTGGTCCGCGAGGTGGAGCAGCAGGGCCGGCCGGACAAGAAGGAGTACTCCGTCACCGGGTCCGGCCGCACCGCCCTCGCCGCGTGGCTGCACAAGCCGATCGAGCCGGAGAGCCTGCGGCACGACCTCGCCGTGAAGATCCGGGGCGCGGCCTTCGACGACCCGGCGGCCCTGATCGACGAGGTCGAGCGCCACCGCCAGGTGCACCGCGACCGGCTCGCGCACTACCTCGCCGGGGAAGTGCGCGACTTCACCGGGCCCGAAGCCCCCGCGCCGCAGGACGCCGGCCAGGAACTCCAGCATGTCGTGCTGCGGGGCGGTATCGCGTACGAGCGCATGACGATCGCCTGGCTCGACGACGTACTCGCCACGCTCCACCGGCTCGACGCCGCGGGCCCCGGCGCCTGAACGGCGCACCGCCCGCCACCGCCGTACCACCGACGAAACCCTCACCCTCCCGGAAGGCATCCGCCATGGCCGACTCCGCGTCGCTCCTGTTCAACCCGCGCACCTACGACCCCGAGCACTTCGACCCGGAGACCCGCAGGCTGCTCCGTGCCACCGTCGACTGGTTCGAGGCGCGCGGCAAGCGCCGGCTGATCGAGGACTACCGCTCCCGCGCCTGGCTCGGCGACTTCCTCGACTTCGCCGCGCGGGAGGGCCTGTTCGCCACCTTCCTCACCCCCGCCTCCGCCGCGGGGAAGGACGACCAGCGCTGGGACACGGCCCGGATCGCCGCCCTCAACGAGATCTTCGGCTTCTACGGCCTCGACTACTGGTACGCCTGGCAGGTGACCATCCTCGGGCTCGGTCCGGTCTGGCAGAGCGACAACGCCGAGGCCCGCGCTCGGGCGGCCGAACTCCTTTCCCAGGGCGAGGTGTTCGCCTTCGGTCTCTCCGAGAAGACCCACGGTGCCGACATCTACTCCACCGACATGCTGCTGACGCCGGACGGCGACGGCGGCTTCCGGGCCTCCGGTTCCAAGTACTACATCGGCAACGGCAACGCCGCCGGTCTCGTCTCCGTCTTCGGCCGCCGCACCGACGTCGAGGGCCCCGACGGTTACGTCTTCTTCGCCGCCGACAGCCGCCACGAGGCGTACCAGCTCGTGAAGAACGTCGTCGACTCCTCCAAGTACGTCAGCGAGTTCCGCCTGGAGAACTATCCGGTCGCTTCCGCCGACATCCTGCACACCGGCCGCGCCGCCTTCGACGCCGCGCTCAACACCGTCAACGTCGGCAAGTTCAACCTCTGCACCGCCTCCATCGGCATCTGCGAGCACGCGATGTACGAGGGCGTCACCCACGCGAGCAACCGCATCCTCTACGGCCGCCCCGTCACCGCCTTCCCGCACGTGCGCCGCGAGCTGACCGACGCCTACGTCCGGCTCGTCGGGATGAAGCTGTTCAGCGACCGCGCCGTCGACTACTTCCGCTCCGCCGGGCCCGACGACCGCCGCTACCTGCTCTTCAACCCGATGACGAAGATGAAGGTGACCACGGAGGGCGAGAAGGTCGTCGACCTCATGTGGGACGTCATCGCCGCCAAGGGCTTCGAGAAGGACAACTACTTCGCCCAGGCCGCCATCGAGATCCGGGGCCTGCCGAAGCTGGAGGGCACGGTCCACGTGAACCTCGCGCTGATCCTGAAGTTCATGCACAACCACCTGCTCAACCCGGTCGACTACCCGGCCGTCCCGACCCGCCTCGACGCCGCCGACGACGCGTTCCTCTTCCGGCAGGGGCCGGCGCGCGGCCTCGGCTCCGTACGCTTCCACGACTGGCGCACCGCGTTCGACGCGTACGCCGAGGTGCCGAACGTCGCCCGCTTCCGCGAGCAGGCGGACGCCCTGTGCACGTTCGTCGAGACGGCCGCCCCCGACGAGGAGCAGAGCCGAGATCTCGACCTCCTCCTCGCCGTCGGCCAGCTCTTCGCTCTCGTCGTCCACGGCCAGCTGATCCTGGAGCAGGCCCGGCTGACCGGCCTGGACGAGGACCTGCTGGACGAGCTGTTCGCCGTGCTCGTCCGCGATTTCTCCGCGCACGCCGTCGAACTGCACGGCAAGGACTCCGCCACCGAGGCCCAGCAGGAGTGGGCGCTGGGTGCGGTCCGGCGGCCGGTCGTCGACGCGGCCCGTTCGGCGCGGATCTGGGAGCAGGTCGAGGCGCTGTCGGGGGCCTACGAGATGGGGCAGTAGCCCTCTTAGAGCCGCCGCAGGCGCGTGATGGGTCCGGAGGAGCGCTCCTCCGGACCCATGCCGGCGTCAGGGCGCTACCGGCCGGAGCCGGAGATCCATCGGGCCATCGCCTCGAACGCGTCCAGGGTGCGGGTGTCATACGGGCCGAGATCCTCCCGGCACTCTCCGGCCGGCGTCCGGTACAGGGTGATCGCCCCGCGCGTGTCGCCGGACTCCCCGGTGATCTCGGCGAGTCGCATCCGCGCATCGAGCAAGACCGGATCCGTCGCGCGGTGCGTCGACCGGAGCCGGTCGATCGTGCTTTCCAGCTCGCGGATCCGCAGGGGCGGGGCCGCTCCGTTTGCGGGGTGGTGGGCATCGCGTTTCAGTGGGGGAGACCCTCCCGTCTCCGCTGGAGCTGACATGTCGATGGCGTTCGGTTCACCCCTCGGTCCCTCCGATCCGTTCAGCGATCTGCTGAACCGGTTCTTCGGTATGTCGCCCGCCTCCTCGCCCCCGCGATGCAGCGCGTCCCGATCGGGCGGCTGCTGACGGAGTCCTCCCACGAGCTGCTGGGCCGGGCCACGAGCAAGGCCGCCGAGGACGGCACCGCGGACCTCGACACCGAGCATCTGCTGTGGGCGGCGACCCAGGTCGAACCCTCGCGCGGGCTGCTGTCCCGGGCCGGGGTCGACCCCGACGCGCTCGCCGCGCGGCTCGACGAGGTGCTGCCCGGGAGTCCGCCGAGCCGTCCGCCGAGCCGGGCCTCACCCCGGCGGCGAAGCGGACCCTCACCGCCGCCTACGCCCGCTCGCAGGCCGCCGGGGTGTCCTACATCGGACCCGAGCACATCCTCGGCGCGCTCATCGACGACGCGGACTCCGGCGCCGGGCGGTTCCTGGGGTCCGACGACCTCGACGTGGGCAAGCTGCGCGGTGCGGCCGACCGGGCCGCGGGGTCGGACGGGGCCTCCGGCGGGGCCAAGCAGCCGGCCACGACCCTGGACGAGTTCGGCCGGGACCTCACCGAGGAAGCGAAGGCGGGGAAACTCGACCCCGTGGTCGGGAGGGCCGAGGAGATCGAGCAGACCATCGAGATCCTCTCGCGGCGCTCCAAGAACAATCCCGTCCTCATCGGCGAGCCCGGCGTCGGCAAGACCGCCATCGTGGAGGGCCTGGCCCAGAGCATCGTCGCGGGCGAGGTCCCCGACACCCTCAAGGACAAGCGCGTCGTCTCCCTGGACCTGTCCGGCATGGTCGCCGGAGCCCAGTACCGGGGCCAGTTCGAGGAGCGGTTGAAGAAGGTCATCGAGGACGTGCAGAAGGCCGAGGGGGAGATCATCCTCTTCATCGACGAACTCCACACGGTCGTCGGCGCGGGCGCCACCGGCGAGGGCTCCATGGACGCGGGCAACATGCTCAAGCCCGCCCTGGCCCGCGGCGAACTGCACGTCGTCGGCGCGACGACGATCGACGAGTACCGCAAGCACATCGAGAAGGACGCCGCCCTGGAGCGCCGCTTCCAGCCCGTCCTGGTGCCGGAGCCCACCGTCGAGGAGACCGTACAGATCCTCGAAGGGCTGCGCGACGCCTACGAGGCCCACCACCAGGTCCGCTTCGCCGACGGGGCCCTCACGGCGGCGGCCGAGCTGTCCGACCGCTACATCAGCGACCGCTTCCTGCCCGACAAGGCCATCGACCTGATGGACCAGGCCGGAGCCCGCGTACGGCTGCGCAGCGCGAACCGGTCCACCGAGGTCGTCAGCCGCGAGGACCGCCTCGCCAAACTGCGGCGCGAGAAGGACGAAGCCGTCGCGGGCGAGGAGTTCGAGAAGGCATCCGACCTGAAGCGGCAGATCTCCGAGGTCGAGGGCGAGCTGGCCGGGATCGAGGAGCGCCGCGAGGGCGTCGTCTCGGTCACCTCGTCCGACATCGCCGACATCGTCTCCCGCCGCACCGGCATCCCGGTCTCCCAGCTCACCGCCGGCGAGAAGGAGAAGCTCCTCAAGCTGGAGGAGGAGATGCACGCCCGGATCGTCGGCCAGGACGAGGCCGTCACCGCGGTCTCCGAAGCCGTACGCCGCAACCGCGCCGGCATGGGCGACCCGAACCGGCCCGTCGGCTCGTTCCTCTTCCTCGGCCCCACCGGCGTCGGCAAGACGGAGCTGGCCAAGACCCTGGCCGAGCTGCTGTTCGGCCAGGACGACCGCATGATCCGCTTCGACATGAGCGAGTTCCAGGAGAAGCACACGGTCGCCCGGCTCGTCGGAGCGCCTCCCGGATACGTCGGTTACGACGAGGCGGGCCAGCTCACCGAGAAGGTGCGGCGCAACCCCTACAGCGTCGTCCTGTTCGACGAGGTCGAGAAGGCGCACCCCGACGTCTTCAACACGCTGCTCCAGATCCTCGACGACGGCCGCCTCACCGACGGACAGGGCCGTACCGTCGACTTCCGCCACTGCGTCGTCATCATGACGTCCAACATCGGCGCCCACCGCATCCTCGCCCACGAGGGCGACGCCGCCGAGCTCAAGGACGAGCTGATGGAGGACCTGCGCGGCCGGTTCCTCCCCGAGTTCCTCAACCGCATCGACGACATCATCGTCTTCCACAGCCTCACCGAGGACGACCTCTCGGAGATCGTCGACCACCTTCTGGACCGCAGCAAGCACCGCGTCCACGCCCAGGGCATGACCCTGGAGGTCACCGAGGCGGCGAAGAAGCTCCTGGTCGCCCACGGCTACCAGCCGGAGTTCGGCGCCCGCCCGCTGCGCCGCACCATCCAGACGGAACTGGACAACCGCGTCGCCTCTCTGCTGCTCGGCGGCGAAGCCGACCCCGGGGACACGATCGTCGCCGACGTGGTCGACGACTCCCTGCACTGCACCATCCGCAAGGGCGACGGCGCCGGGGAGCCCCCCGCCGCCGACGCCCCCGACGGCGAGGAGTGAGCGATGTCCCGTCACCACCACAAGTCGAACGAAGAGGTCGAGGGCGACCCCGACACCGGACACAGCCGCGGGATGCCCCGCCGCCCGGACGAGAAGCGACTCGACGAGCGCCTGGAGGAGGACCGCGAGGAAATGGGCCTCGCCCCGGACGGGAGGAACCGGAAGAAGAAGACCGACTAGGGCCGTCGCCCTGTCCCGGCGAAAGCCCTCAAGGGCCGGGGCCGACAAGGCCCTCAGCCTTCCGGCGGCCGCTCCAGGGCGGCCGCCACATCCGTCCGGCCGCGATCTCCGATCCTCAGACGCCCGGCACCACCGTGATCTTGACGTGCTTCATGATCGGCTGGTCGCTCTGGGTGCTGTAGTCGCCCAGCGCGCAGAGCACGTTCATCTCCGGCATGTAGCCGGCCGCACAGCCGCGCGGGATGTCGTACGGGATCGCCGTGTAGCCGTTCAGGAACCGCCGGCTGCCGTCCTTCGCCGTGCTCGTGATGTCGACCGGCCCCATGTCGGCGATCCCGCGCTCGCGCATGTCGGCCCGGTTCATGAAGAGCAGCGTGCGCAGGTTCTTGATGCCCCGGTAACGGTCGTTGTCGGAGTAGATGGTGGTGTTCCACTGGTCGTGCGACCGCATCGTGCCCAGCGCCAGGGTGCCGGGTTCGGGCACCACGTCGGGCAGCGGGGCCGCGGAGAACTCGGCGCGCCCCGACGGGGTCAGGAAGACCAGCTCACGGGCGGGCTGCTTGATCCGGAAGCCGAGAGGCAGCCGGACCCGGCGGTTGAAGTCCTCGAAGCCGTCCAGCACCTCGGCCATCGTGTCCCGGATCCGGTCGTAGTCCTCGATGTACCAGCCCCAGGGGGTCTCGCTGTCCGGCAGAGCGGCGCGCGCCATCCCCGCGATGATGGCCGGCTCGGACAGCAGGTGCGGGGAGGCGGGGCGCTTCATCCCGACGGACATGTGGACCATGCTCATCGAGTCCTCGACCGAGGTGCTCTGGACGCCGCCCCGCTGGTGGTCCTTCTCGGTGCGCCCGAGGCACGGCAGGATCAGGGCCGCGCGGCCGTGGACGACATGGCTGCGGTTGAGCTTGGTGCTCACCTGGACGGTGAGGTCGCAGGAGCGCAGCGCCGCGTACGTCGCCGCGGTGTCGGGTGCGGCGAGCGCGAAGTTGCCGCCCATCCCGACGAACACCTTCACCTCGCCGTCCCGCATCGCCCGGATCGTCCGCACGGTGTCCAGGCCGTGTTCGCGGGGCGGGTCGATCCCGCAGGCCTCGGCGAGCCGGTCCAGGAAGGCCTCGGTGGGGCGGTGGTCGATGCCGCAGGTGCGATTGCCCTGGACGTTGCTGTGTCCGCGTACGGGGGAGGGGCCCGCGCCCTCCCTGCCGAGGTTGCCGCGCAGCAGCAGGAGGTTGACGATCTCGCGGACGGTGTCGACGCCGTGTTCGTGCTGGGTGAGGCCCAGGCACCAGCTGATGATGGAGCGGTCGGCCTCCCCGTACACCTGCGCCGCCTTCAGGATCTCGGCGCGGCCCAGCCCGGACTGGCGCTCCAACTCCTCCCAGGGCGTGGCCTCGCACAGCTCCCGGTACTCCTCGAATCCGGTGGTGTGACGGTCGATGAAGGCACGGTCCAGGGCCTTGGGGTCGCTCGCCGACTTCTCCAGGACCGCCTTGGCCATGCCACGCAGCAGCGCCATGTCACCGCCGATGCGCGGCTGGAGGTTGAGCGTGCTGGTCTTCGTGGTCCTGTACAGCGCCATGTCCGTGAAGTCGTGCGGCACGATGGTGCGGGTGGCCGCCGCCTCGACCAGCGGGTTGACGTGCACGATCTGCGCGCCGCGACGGTCGGCCTCGGCGAGGGCGGTGAGCATGCGGGGCGCGTTCGACGCGGCGTTGACACCCAGGATGAACAGGGCGTCCGCGGACTCCCAGTCCTTGAGGTCGACCGTGCCCTTTCCGGTGCCCAGGGAAGCCTGGAGGGCCCGCCCGCTGGCCTCGTGGCACATGTTGGAGCAGTCCGGCAGGTTGTTCGTGCCCAGCTCGCGGGCCATCAGCTGGTAGAGGAAGGTGGCCTCGTTGCCGAGTCGGCCGGAGGTGTAGAACGCCGCCCGGTTCGGGCTGTCGAGCCCGCGCAGAACGGATCCGACCAGCTCGAACGCGTCCCTCCAGCTGATGGGGACGTAGTGGTCGGACTCGGCGTCGTACACCATCGGCTCGGTCAGCCGGCCCTGGTTCTCCAGCTCGTAGTCGCTCCACCCGTACAGCTCGGTCACCGAGTGCGCGGCGAAGAACTCCCGCCCGACGCGCTTGGGCGTCATCTCCCAGGTGACGTGCTTGATGCCGTTCTCGCAGATGTCCAGGTGCAGGCCCTTGGTGTCGTCCGGCCACGCGCATCCGGGGCAGTCGAAGCCGCCGTTCTCGTGGTTCATCCGCATGATCGCGCGCGGGCCGTCCACCAGCGCGCGTTCCTCCACCAGGAAGCGGGTCACGCTCTTCGCCGCTCCCCACCCGGCGGCGGGGTGGTGGTAGGGCCGGAACTGCGGATCGCCCTCCGGGACGGGACCGACCCGGGGCTCCGGGGACTCCTGCCCTTCCTGGCCGGCGCTCACGTCCTTGTCGATGCTCACGGCGCTTCCACCCTTTCACCTGCGAATACGGCGGGTCGATGGACATGGTGGGGCGTAACGGGTCCTTCCGGCAGGCTATGCCGGGGTTTCCCGGCTGCCAGTCGGCTCCGGGGGCCGTTGCCGGTCGGCTCCGGCACCGCCCGGGACTGCTCCGGCACCCCCTCCGGGACTGCTCCGACGCCGCTGCGGAGCTGCGGGGCGGATCACCCGCGCCTACGCTGGCATGGTCCGGGCCCGAGGGCGGGGAACGCCTCGCGGCACAGGGCTCAGACTCCCCGGGCAGCCACGTGAGGCCCCACATGAACCATCTGAATCACATGAACACGTACCGTCGGATGCTGCTCCCCGCCGTCCCCCGGCTCGCGGGCTCCGCGCTGGTCGGAGCCGCCGTCGGCGTACTGGTCGGAGTCCTCCTCACCAACGTGCCGCTGGGCTTCCTCGTCGGCATAGCCCTCGCCCAGACCGTCTTCGTCGTCACGGGGTGGCTCGTCCTGTGGCCGATGGACGCCGCCGCGACGCACGACAACGCCCGGCGCGAGGAGTTCCGGCCCGTCGCCGAGGAACTCGTCGTCGTCACGGCCGCCCTGTCCGGTCTGGTCGGCATCGTGCTGTTGTTGCTGATCGGCGATTCGGACCTGAGCCACACGGCGGCCGCCCTGGCGCTCGGCGGCGTGTTCATGTCCTGGGCGGCGCTCCATCTGATGTACACGGCCCGCTACGCGTACATCTACCACCAGACGCCCGGCGGCGGGATCGACTTCAACATGAAGGAACCGCCGCGCTACATCGACTTCCTCTACTTCAGCTACAACCTGGGCATGACGTACCAGGTCTCCGACAACAACGTCTCCACCTCCAGGATCCGCGCGGTCGCCCTCCGCCACTGCCTGCTGTCCTACATCTTCGGCGCGAGCATCCTGGCCACCACGATCAACCTGGTCGCCGGCATCGTCACCGGCTGAGGGGCCGGGGTGATCAGCACTCCGGGAGCGTCAGCCGCCGGGTCACGCGTACCGCCGACTCCAGCAACCGCTTCCTGACCTCGGTGGTCCGGTACATCCGGTCCGACCGGAACGATATGCCGATCGAACCGACCTGGTCCGCGCTGTACACCGGCACCGCCACGCACGTCGTACCCCGGGAGTACTCCCCCCGGTCCATCGAGAGCGGGCCGGCGGGGGCGTCGAGCTCCCGCAGCAGCTCCTCCCGGCGCGTGATCGTGCGAGGGGTGAGGTCGGCCAGGGAGTGCCGGGCGAGGTAGTTGGCGCGCGCCTCCGGGTCCAGCTCGCGCAGCACGCTCTTGCCGAGCGCGGTCGCGTGCCCGGCCTCCTGAAAACTCACCCAGACGTTCACCCGGGGGGTCCGCGGGCTGTCGACGATCTCCAGGACCCGGATCTCGCCCTCGTCGTAGAGCGTCAGATAGACGGCGGCGGACAGCTTGTCGCGCAACGAGGACAGCAGGGGGCGGATGTGCTCCGGCGACGCCAGGCCGTCGCCGGCGGGCCGCAGCCCGGGGCCTCGCTCGTGGAGGGCGAACGCACCGTCGTCGAACTCGTCCAGATAGCCGTCCCGGGCGAGTTCGTGGAGGAGCCGCCGGGCGGTGAGCTCCGGCATCCCGGCCGCCCGGGCCAACTGCTGTACGGAGGCGCCGCCCGGGTGCGCCCCGGCGGCCTCCAGCAACCGGAGGTCCTGCCGGACGGACACCGTCGGCTCGGGGCCGGCCTGGTCACCCATGGCACCAGGATGGACCCGGCGCCGGGGTGCGGCAAGGCCGGTCCTCCGGCCGACGCACGCACGGCGGATGCCCGCCCGGCATTCGGTTACGCTCTCGTCTGATCTTCGGGGCACGTGCGGGCTCCGGACTGCCGTGACCAGGGGGATGGTTTCTTCAATGAGCAGCGCGTCTTCGACCGATCCGTTCCAGCCGCTCAAGGCCGACGACCCGGCGGTGGTCGGGGGATACCGGCTGGCCGCCGTGCTGGGCGCGGGCGGCATGGGCAAGGTGTACCTCTCGTACACGCCCGGCGGCCGGCCCCTGGCGCTCAAGGTGATCCGGGCCGAGTTCAGCGAGGACCCGGAGTTCCGGCGGCGTTTCCAGCAGGAGGTGCGGTCCGCGCAGCGGGTGCAGGGGCTGTACACCGCGCCGGTCATCGACTCGGACACGGAGGGCGCGCAGCCCTGGCTGGCCACGGCCTATGTGCCGGGCCCGTCGCTCGCGCACGCGGTGGCCCGGCACGGCGGGCTGCCGTTGCGCAGTGTGCTGCTGCTGACCGTCGGGGTCGCCGAGGCGCTCGGGGTCATCCACGGCGCGGGAATCGTGCACCGCGACCTGAAGCCCGCCAACGTCCTGCTCGCCTCCGACGGCCCGCGGGTCATCGACTTCGGCATCGCCCGGGCCGCCGACACGACCGCCCTGACCGGTACGGGCGTCAGCGTCGGCACCCCGGCGTTCATGGCGCCGGAGCAGGCGGCGGCCGGCACCGTCACCCCTGCCACCGACGTCTTCGCCCTGGGTCAGATCGCCGCCTACGCCGCGATCGGCGCGCCCGCGTTCGGAGAGGGCCCCTCGCACGCGGTGCTCTACCGGATCGTCCACGAGGACCCCGACCTCAGCCGGCTGCCCGACGAACTGCGCCCCCTGGTCACCCGCTGCCTCAGCCGCGACCCCGCCGACCGCCCCGCCCTGGCCGACGTCATCCGCATGTGCCACGAGATCTCGCCCGAGCCCCTGCGCCAGGGCGAGGACTGGCTCCCGCAGGCGGTCGCCGGGTCGATCACCGAGCGGCTGCGGATGCCCGCCCCCGCGCCGACGCCGCCCCCGCAGCCGAGCGCCGCGCCGACGCCCACCGAATTCGCCCCGGGGAACCCGCCGACCCCGCCGCCGGGAAGCCCCCACCACACTCCGACCGGTTACGCGGTGGCCTCCGCGCCGACGCAGACCGGGCCCGGAACGCCGGGTGCTCCCGGAGCCCCGGGGAGCGTGCCGCCCGGTCCGTGGCAGCGACACGCGTACCCGCAGGGGCACCCCACCCCGCCGCCCCAGCCCTCCGGCTTCCAGCAGCCCGGGTTTCCGCAGTCGGGGTTCCAACAGCCCGGCCTCCAGCAGCCAGGCTTTCAACAGCCCGGTTTCCAGCAGTCCGGCTTCCAGCCCCAGGCGCCGCGCCCCAAGCGGACGGGCCTGGTCGTCGCCGCGTCCGTCGTCGGCGCGCTGGTCGTGCTCGGCGTGATCGGGGCCCTGCTGCCGGACGACGAGAAGTCCGGCAAGGAGGGCCGGGCCGGGTCCTCGGCCGCCGGCGGCAGCTCGACGGGCGGCGCGGGCGGAAGCTCCGGAGGCGGTTCCGCCGACAAGGCCGGGACAAGCCGGTGGACCCCGAGCCCGTCTCCTACCAGGGCATCGACGTGACGGCGAGCTACGAGCTGATGCTCGCCGACAACCCGCCGCGCCCGAAGGAGAACGAGGGCAGCAACGTCATCTACGGCGACGCGGACTTCTACTACTACCGGGACTCCCTCTTCGGCGACGAGCAGGTCGGCAGTGCCAACGGCAAGCTGGTCGTGCTGAAGAACTCGCAGAAGGGCTCGCTGGAGGTCTGCCGCCAGGAGACCCGGTTCACGGAGAAGCTGAAGCTCAACCAGCTCACGACCGGCTCGCAGATCTGCGTCCTCAGCAAGGCCGGGCACATCGCCGTGGTGACCTACCGCGGCAAGTCGGGCGCCGACGACCCGAGCCGCTACATCACCGTCGATCTGACGGTCTGGCGCAACGCCGAAGAAGCGCAGATGGACTGACGGGCAGTCGGTGCACCTCGTCCTCGACCGGCAGCACTCTCACGCCGTCACCCCAACCCGGCCGGGTGACGGCGACTACGCAGGTCAGTGGCCGACGGTACGCGGGTCAGGGCCCGGCCGTACGCCGAGTCAGTGGCCGGCCAGCTCCCCGTCCCGGGCCACGATCCGCCCGCCGCGCACGACCATCTCGCGCTGCGGCAGGTCCACCACGACCTGCGGCAGGCACTCCCCGCGCACCAGCAGGAAGTCGGCCGGCGAACCCGGCTTCAGGTCCGCCTCCGGCAGCCCCAGCAGCCGTGCCCCGCCATCGGCCCCCGCCCGGAACGCCGCCTCCAGCTCCTCGTCGAGGCGGGCGTCCCGCACCCAGGCCAGCAGGTGCGAGCGGTGCAGCATGTCCGCGTTGCCGAAGGGGCTCCAGGAGTCCCGTACGCCGTCGGAGCCGAGGCCCACCTCGACCCCGTGCTCCCGCAGCCGGTCGATCGGCAGCACCAGGTCCGAGGAGGGCGCGACCGTGGTCAGCGAGATCCCGGCGTCCGCCAGCTCGGCCGCAAGGCGGTCCAGTTCCCGCTCGGGCAGGCCGGGCACGCAGAACACGTGACTGACCGTCACCTTTCCCTGGAGCGACAGCGCCTTGGTGCGAGCGATGATCGCGCGCAGGGACTCCACCCCCGTCGCGGCCCGCTCGTGCAGATGGATGTCCACGCCCACGCCGTGCCGGTCCGCGATACCGAAGACGATGTCGAGCTGCTCGTCGAGCGCCTCGTCGAACCCGATCGGGTCGATGCCGCCGACCCGGTCGATCGCCCCGGTGCGTGCCGCCTCCTCCAGCAGCTCCTTCGTCCCCGGCGTCCGGACCACCCCGTGCTGGGGGAACGCGACGATCTCCACGTCGAGCGCGTGCCGCAGCGCCCGGCGGGCGGATCCGACGCCCTCGACGCCCACCAGGTCGTAGGCGGGGGCGACGTCGACATGGGCCCGCATGGCCCGGGTGCCCTGGGCGACGGCATGGCCCATCAGGCGTTCCGCGCGCTTCTTCAGCGGGGTGCGCAGCGCGTGGTACAGCTTCACGTCCTCCGCGGTGTACTCGGCGATGGTGCTCGCCGGGTTCCGGGTCACCCAGGGCTCGCCCCACGCCGTCTTGTCGGGGTGGATGTGCGCGTCGACCAGGGTCGGCAGCGCGATCCGGCCCCCGCAGTCCACGACCTTCGCGCCGCGGGGCGGGGCCGGCGGTGACGAGGCCGTCGACGACCGTGAGGTCGACGGGGTGCTGCGCGCCGTAGGGCCGGACGTTCGTGAACACGATGGCGCGGGCGTGGCCGCCCGTGCGATCGGGCTGCTCGGTGATCCGGTCGGCGGCGGAAGGCCCGGTGGCCGTCGCGGCCGTCGCGCCGGGTCCGGCCTCGGCGGCCTGGGCCCCTGAGGCCGCTGACGCGCTCAGCGTCGCCGCGGTGCCCGCGACGGCGGCGGCCTTGGCCAGCATCGAGCGGCGGGAGAGACCGGCGGTGGCGGATGCGGTGGAATCGGCGTGCATCGGGACTCCTTCGAGGAGAGGGAAGGGCGCAGGGGGAGAAGCAGGGGAACGGAGAGAAGCAGGGGAACGGAGAGAAGCAGGGGAACGGAGAGAAGCAGGGGAACGGAGAGAAGCAGGGGAACGGAGAGAAGCAGGGGAACGGAGAGAGCTGGGAGGCCAGGGGGAGAGGGGAAGGAGAGGGGGAGCGAAGAACAAGGCGGGGCGAAGGGGTGGGCGAAGGAACGCCTGGTCAGGCGGCCGGTACCGCGAACCCTGCCCGGACCACGCGCGCCGGGCGGCTCAGCACGCCGAGGTCCGCCAGCGGATCGCCGTCCACGACGAGGACGTCGCCCGCGAAGCCGCGCGCCAGCCGGCCGGCCGTGGAGTCGAGGCCGAGGAGCTTCGCGGCGCCCGTGGTCGCCGTGCGGATCGCGTCGAGGGCGGAGAGTCCGGCCGCGTGCATCAGTTCCACCTCGCGGCCGATCGGATCGACCGTACCGCCCGAGGAGTCCGTCCCCGCCGCGAGCGGGACGCCCAACTCGTGCGCGGCCAGGACCGCCCGCTTCAGGACCGGGAGATAGGTGCGGCCGCGCTCGGCCAGGACCGGGTCCGAGGACTCGGCGAGCCCGGCGATCGCGGTGAGCGTCGGCGTGAAGTACGTACCCCTGCGGCGCATTTCGCGCAGCGTGCGCTCGCCGACGAACGCCCCGTGCTCCAGGGAGCGGATGCCGGCCGTGACCGCGTCGTGGCAGCCCTTCTCGCTGTAGCTGTGGCAGAGGACCCCCTTGCCCCGTCGCCGGGCCGCCGTCACGATCGTGGACAGCTGCTCATGGTCGTACACCTGGACCAGCGGGTCCTGCTCGGGCAGCCCGGCCCGTTCGTTCACCCGGGTCTTGACGGTGTCGGCCCCGCGCGCGAGGTTGACCTCGACCACCCGGCGCAGCGCCTCGGCCGAGCGCACCCCGTCCCGCAGCCGGGCGAGGGGCGCGAGGTCCGGGTCGGCGAGGATCGTGTCGCCGAGATCCGGGGTGACGAATACGCCCGCGGCCCGGAGGCGGGGTGCCTGCTCCGGCGCCTGCCGGGCCAACTCCCGTACGGCGATGTCCTGGTAGAAGCTGGTCGAACCACTGCGCGCGCTGGTCGCGCCCTTGAGGACCGCGTCGCGCGCCTCGGCCGCCGTGTTGAGGTGGATGTGCGCGTCCACCAGGCCGGGCAGGATCCACTGCCCGTTGGCCCGCAGCACCGGTACGCCGACGGGGACCCGGCCGACCCGCCCCCTGGCCCCGGCCGCCCGGACGACGCCCCCGGCGATCACCACGACCGCGTCCTCCGTGACCTCGCCCGTCGCCGGGTCGAGCAGCCTGCCGCCCTCGACGACGAGATCGCCGCCCCGGCCCGGCGACCCGTGCCGGGCGTCGGACGACGCGGACGCGGCGGGGGCCGCCGTGGCCGGCACGGCCGAGGTTCCGGCGAGGGCCGCGGCACCGGCGAGCACACCCCGCCTGGTCAGCCGGCCGGAAGGGGGCGGGATGTTCTCGACGCACATGGGAGGGCTCCTTGGGTCGCGGAAGCGAACGGGCGGGAGCATTTTGTATACCAGAACCGTCCTGATCTCGGGAAGGAGTGATTCCGCTCCCGGCGCATGCAGAGAACGTGCAGGAAAGGCGCTCTGGAGTCGTTAGGGCCCCGAGGGGTGGGGGTGATTGGTATACAAATAGTCAGACGTCATCGAACAGGGACCGCAGGGCCACGGCCCGGCTGTCCCGCACGTGCAGCAGCGTGCTGGCCGCGGCCGACTCCTCGTCGCCCGCCGCTATGCACCGGAACATGACCGCGTGCTGGGCCCGCATGTGCTGCGGCTCCTCCCGCATCCCGAACAGCAGCTGGAGCTGTCCGCTCAGCTGCTCCAGGGTGCGGGCCAGCATCGGGTTGCCGCTCAGGGCCACGATGTCCTCGTGGAAGGCGGTGTGAGCCGCGACCTCCCGCGTGCCCTCGTCGTCCGACGCCGCCTCCTCCGCCCGGTCGAGGGAGGCCCGCAGCGCGGTGACGCCCGGCAGCTCCGCCGGCGCCGCCCCCGCCACCCGCCGCGCCGCGAGCCGGGAGGCCTGGACCGCGAGCGGCTCCCACACCTCGTACAGATGCTCCACATCGGCCCGCTCCAGCCGCCGTACCCGGACTCCGCTGTGCGGCAGCAGCTCCAGGAGCCCTTCGCCCACCAGGGCGCGCAGCGCCTCGCGGACCGGGACGCGGGACATCCGCAGCTCCTCGGCGACCTCGCGCTCCACGAGCCGGGCGCCCTGCGGATAGCGGCGGTCGACGATCCGCTGCCGGACCGCGTCCCGGGCCCTGACGCTGAGCGACGTACGCTCCGGCCGGGCGTCCGCATCGGGCGCCGGGCGGCCCGGAGCCGTCGCCCGCTCGCCCCCGGGACCGCCCGGCCGCGTTCCGTTCCGCCCTGCGCTGCTGCCCGCCACGTACGCCATCCTCCGCTCGGCATGCCTCCGGCCGAGGATACGCGGGCCCGCGGCCGTCAGGCCGTGCCCGGTGTCCGCCCGTCCGGCAGGAACAGAACCGAGTTGATGTACCGGTCCCGGTGCGGGACGAAGGCCCGGCGCAGCAGGCCCTGGTGCACCAGGTGCTCGGTCCGTGCCTGATGGGCCATCAGGTCGAACCCCTCCAGCGGAATCCAGCGCCTTCCCGCCAGCAGCCAGCCCGCGTACCCCTGGCCGGTCAGCAGCTCGACGGCCGGTGCGATCGGGCCGAGCCGGCTCTCCAGCTCGATGAGCAGCGCCGGGCGGTCCCGGCGCAGCAGCTCCACCGCGCCGAGCAGTGCTGCCCGCTCGGCGCCGTCGACGTCCATCTTCACGAAGCGGACCCCGCGCAGCCCGAGGCCGTCGACAGTGATCGACGGGACCTCCAGGCAGTGCGCGTGGATGTCACGACGGGCCAGCGAGGACACCCCCCGGTCGCCCCGGTCGCCCTCCGGGAACCACAGCCGGGCCGTGCCCGCCCGGTCGGTCGCCGCGCCCTGGACCACCCGGGCGTTCGACGGCAGCGTCCGGCGCAGATGCTCCGCCAGATGCGGTACGGGCTCGATGGTGACGACCTCGGCGCAGCGGGCGGCCAGCCGCCGCGACCAGGGCCCGTACCACCCTCCGATGTCGAGGGCGACCCCGTCCGCCGGGCAGAAGTCGGCGAGCCGCCGCAGCTCGGGTTCGAAGCGCGGGTACAGGGCGACGGCGGCGGAGGCGACGAGACCGTCGGGCAGCCGGGACGCCACCGCCGCGGCGAACGTGGTCACGTGGCCGAGGCCTTGAGCCGGGTGAGCAGGTCCTCGTGGTCGCCCGCCTCGACCTTCCGGCCGGACGAGGGCAGCAGCTGCGGGATGCCGTCCACGATCGGGTAACTCAGGCGCAGTCGCGGGTTGTACAGCGCCTCCTCCTCGGGAAGCAGGGACAGCGGGCCCTTGTCGAGCGGGCAGGCGAGGATGGTCAGCAGCGGGTCGTCAGGACGCATCAGGGGCTCCTCGGGAGTCATCGGCACAACAGCGGAAGGTACGTCAGGGGGTCAGGGCGCCGCGGCGGGCTGCGGATCGTGCCGCGGCATGGCCAGCAGGACGGACAGGGCGAGCGCCGTGCCGCCCACCCGCAGGGTCAGCAGCAGCGGATCCTCGGGCAGGCTCTCGCCGAACGCGAGGGTCCCGAGGACGGCGGTGAACAGGCAGGTCACCGTGGTGCAGACCGGCACGATGAGGGACGCCCGGCAGCGCTGGAGCGCCGCCTGCGACATCACGAGACCGGCGACCGCGGTGAACAGCAGCAGATACGGATACGGGGACCCGAACAGCGACAGCGCGGCCTCGCCCAGGTCGGTGCTGGTCAGGCGGCTGGACGTGCCCTTGATCGCCAGTGAGCTGACCCCGTAGAGCAGGCCCACCGCCACGCCGTAGCCGATGCCGCTCGTGGGGACCCGGTGCCGTTTGGCCGCCCGGCTCTCGACACGTACGTACAGCCAGACGCCCGCCGCCAGCGCCGGTACGCAGACCAGCAGCACCAGTGGCCACGGGGCCCCGCCGCTCACCACGTCCTCGCCCTCGCGAACCGAGGCCACCACCATCAGCAGCGCGAGCAGGACCCCGCCCAGCGCATAGCGTTCGCGGCCCGTCGACTCCTCGCCCAGCACCGCCGACGACAGCAGCAGGAGCAGCACGAGCCCGGAGACGAAGATGCCCTGCGCCGCCGCGATCGGCAGCGCGCGGTAGACGACCAGCTGCGCCCCGAACCCGGCCGCCAGCGCCAGCGCGCCGACGATCCACAGCGGACTGGTCGCCAGCACCCGGATCACCTGGAGCGGCCGGCCCGCCGACAGGGACGGCAGTGAACCCAGGGCCCGCTTCTCCACCACGAACCCCACGCTGTACAGCGCGTTGGCGACCAGCGCCGCGCCGACACCCCACCACATGGCGCTACCTCCGCCGCGCGTGCGCCAGCAGGATGGAGGACGCCCCGGGCAGCGCGCACGCCGCCCGGTCCAGCAGGCGCAGCGGACGCGGCACCCCGTGGAAGGGGGCGCCCTTGATCGTCACATCGGTGAAGCCGGACGCCGTCAGGAACGAGCGCAGCGCACGGGCCGTGTACAGCCGCAGATGCCCCACCACCTCCGACCCCGGTCGGCCGTGGATCCCGCGCAGACTGACCTCCGAGAACACCGGCTGCACCCCGGCGAGCAGCAGCGCCCGGTTGTACCAGGCCGCCAGATTCGGGGTCGACAGCATCAGATGGCCACCGGGCCGCAGCACCCGCCGCAGCTCGTCCAAGGCCTGGTCCGGGTCGACCAGATGCTCCAGGATCTCGCTGAACAGCACCGCGTCCGCGCATCCGTCGGCCAGCGGCAGCCCGCCGTGCTCCAGCTCGCCGCGCACCACATGGCCCATCCGGGGCCGGGCCCTGCGCAGCGCGTCCTGCGACCAGTCGACCCCGATCAGCCGGTGCCCGGCGAGGAACGGGGCCGCCGTCGCCGCCGCCGTACCGTCACCGCACCCGATGTCCAGGATCACCTGCCCCGGCGCGTCCAGCGCGTCGGCCAGCAGCCGGGCCTGCCGCAGGGTGCGCCCGTCGCCCGAGGCCACCGGGACGGACGGGTTCTCGTAGAAGTCCCGCAGCCCGGGGGAGGGGGACGTGGTGCCGGTCATACGACCTCCGAGGACGTCGCGGCCAGGTGGCGGGTGAACAGGTCCAGCAGCCTCGCACCGTCGCGCTCGCCCAGCAGGGTGCGCGACCAGCGCAGCGACAGATGGAGCCGCCCGCCCGTGGACGCCGTGGTGAAGGTCAGGCCCCGGGGCATCCGGGCGGGCGCGGAGAACCACACGGCTGTCGCCCGGCCCGCGTCACCGAAGTCCAACGGGTACGGAATCCGCCCGATGTTGCTCAGCAGCGTCGTCGAGGTCCACGGACCGGCCGCCACCCGCAGCCCCCGGGTGAGGGCGGCCCGGGCCGCCACCGGCAGCAGCGGTACGGTCAACAGCCCCGCTCCGTGGCCCAGTTGAGGGCGCGGCTGGGCCTTGAGAGCCCGGGTCCGCTCGGCGGTCGTCCGCAGCAGCGCCGCCACGTCCGCCTCCGCCGCCACCTCTGCCGCGGTGAAGCCGACCTCCACCAGCCGGGTGCCGTTGCCGATCGGCATCTCCGGGCCCCGGGTGCGGTCGTCGACCGGCATGGTGATCCGCAGCGGCCGCCGGTCCGCCCCCGGCGCGCCCTGCGCCCGGTTCCAGTCGGCCACCGTCAGGGCGGTGGCCACCATCAGCTGGTCGTTCACCGTGTACGGCGCACCGGACTCCCGTCGCGGGACCGGGAGTTCGGCCAGCAGCAGGGAATTGCCCGGCACCGGGGCGGGCCCCGGCGAGCCCGGCGCCACCTGGGCGGGCCGGGCCAGCGCCGGGGTCCGCGACTGCCGGGGCAGCGGGGCGGCGGCCGGGCGGGCCGGAGCGGGCGACGGCGTAATCGGAGACCCGCTGTAGATCTCCGCGGCCGTCGCCGCCAGCCGCATGCAGGCCGGACCGTCCAGGGCGGTGTGGTGCACGGTGAACAGCAGCACGCAGCCCTCCCGGCCCGGCTCCCGGACCACGTCGAGCCGCAGCGGCGGCGAGGCGCTCAGCGCCGGGGCGCGGTCCAGCGCCCCGGCCCGCGCCCGCTCCAGCGCACCGGGCGCGCACGGCGGGAAGGAGACCGGGTCCGTGTCCGGGCCCTCGGTCAGCTCCCACTCGTACCGCCGGGCCAACAGCCCCCGAGGCCGCTCGCGCATCAGCGCCCGGGGGTGCCGGGCCAGCGCGGCGGCGAACGCGGAGCGCAGCCGTTCCTCGTCGACCCGGCCCGGCAGATGGATCTCGATGTGCACCGTGCTCGGCTCGGCGTCCTGCGCGCAGTGCCGGGCCACCTCGTCGACGACCGGGAACGGCACCCGGGCGGGGTGCCCGGGCGACTGGCCGCCGCCCGGGTCCCGCTGGTGCTGCGTGGTCGCCATCAGACGTCCTCTCCCTTCGTCGGATGCCTGCCGTCGGCGGACAGCGTCCGGCCCGACGGCGGTGCGGGCTGCGCCGGGAGCTGGACCGTCGGCCGGTCACCGCCCACCGGGCCCGGCTCGGCCGTGTCCTGGCCGGCGCGGACCGCACGCCGGCCCAGCGGTTCCCGGCCCACGGTGACCAGCGCGGCGAACAGTCCGATCAGGGCCAGGAGTTGAGCCGTGGGCCCGAAAGCGCCCTCACCCGTCGTCGTGCTCTCCCCGGTGCCCACCGCGGCGACGACCCCGCGGCGGCCATCGCCGCGAACGCCACCGGAACGAGCAGCCGCGGCCGGAAGTGCGCCAGCACGGCGAGCAGCGGAACGGCCACGGCGACCGGGCCCGCGATCACCACCCCCACCAGGGTGAGAGCGATGGTGCCCAGGACCAGCCCCGGCCCGGCGGCGCCGGCAGCTCCTCGGTCTCCTCCCGGCCGGAGCCCTTGCGGCCGACGAGGGCGAGCACCACGAGCGCCAGGAACAGCACGCCCGCACCGATCAGACCCCACCGGTAGATCGTGGCCGGCTCGTACTCCAGGGTGACCGTGCCGCCCTCGCCCTCGGGCACCAGCCAGGCCTGCTGCCACCCGTCGATCCGCAGCGGCGTCAGCTCCTTGCCGTCCAGGGTGGCCTTCCACCCCTTGTTGTGGTTCTCGTGGATCTGGAGGTAGGAGGCCTCACCGGCCCCGACCTCGACGGTCCGCCGGTCGCCCTCGCCCTGCTTGACGTCCACCGAGCGCGGTGTCGCCGCCGCGGCCTCGGTGGTGCCGTTGCTCAGCGTCACGTCGGTGATGGCCAGCGGACCCGCGTCCCCCGCCTGCACGGTGGTGGACGAGGCGGCCAGCTCGACCTTGCTGTCCTCCGTGCACAGCGAGACCTCGATGGGCCTGCGCTGGGTCAGATCCCGCACCCGCCCCTCGGCCTTGGTCTCCAGGTACGTGCCCCCGACGGAGAGGACCGGACCCTTGCCGCACGGCAGGCTGAACTTCTGGTCCGGCTCGGGCTGCGGCGAACGGAACTCCTCCAGCGCCGGGATGTAGACCTCGCTCAGCCCGACCGGCAGCTGCAACTGGCTGTCGGCCACCGGGTTGTGCACGGTCAGCGGCGCCGTCTTCGAGATGGTGATGTCCATCCGGTCGGTGTTGATGGGCGAGAAACGGGCCATGCCGTTCTCGTCCACCGAGGCGACCGCCGTACCGTCCGGCGAACTGATCTGGACCTGCTCGGCGCGGGCCGACAGACCCCCGGCCGCGGCGAACACGATTTCGCCGACCGGCCGCTTCTGGGGCCACGTCAGCCGCAGTACGGGATGCTCGCCCGCGATCCACGCCGTGGTGAGGTCACCGTCGGTCAGGTTGCGGGGGCTGAGGTTGGTGCCCAGGCGCGCCGTGGAGTCGGCGGTCACCTCGATCTTGTCCCGCTCGCCCGTCAGCTCGAACAGCAGCTTGTCGAGAGCCTCCCCGGGCACCGGCAGCGCGGTCGCCGACACGGTGTAGTCGCCCGCCTCCGGCGCGGTGAACTGCCGGCCGAGACCGACCTCGGCGGCCACGGACGACAGACCGCCCGGGTCGCTGCCCCGCCGCAGCGAGAACATCGTCGCGTCGGCGCCCTCGCGCGGCGCGTCGTTCGGCAGCTCCAGCATCCGGGTCACCTGCACGCCGGGGATGGCGATGTCGGTGAACCCGGCGCCGGTCAGCCCCGGGCGCCCCTGCTGGGACTCCAGGATCGTCACCTTCAGCCAGGCGGCCTGCCCGGGGGGCGCGGCCACCTGCTGCGCGGAACCGTCGGTGCGCAGCGGGCTTTCCCTGGAGCCCTTGTCGGTCTCCACCCGTATCACGGTCGGCGCGGCCCGCACATTGCCGCTGGGCAGCGGCGTCACCTGGATCGAGCCGGGGATGTCCGTCGGGGCGGAGAAGTCGACCCGCACCCACTCGTCCTTGGGCGCGCCCGGGGAGCCCTCCGCCCAGCCGGTCGCCGGGTTGCCGTCGAACGCGTTGACCGGGTCGTACTGCGGCAGGTGGAACAGCCAGTTGCCCACCGAGGACGCGCTGACCGACTTCGCCCCGCGGATCACCGCCGTCGTCTGGTGCTTCGCCCCGGACGTCGGCAGGATCTGCCGCGGCTCGCGCCCCGGGTCCTGCGCGGACTCCTCGGCGTTGCGCTCGTCGGCGGTGTACGTGTACGAGGTGTTGGAGTTGACCAGCCCGAACCGGGTGTCGGCGCGCCGCAGCCCGTCGCCCGCCGCGTACAGCGACGGCCGTCCCAGCCCCGGGTGCGCGTCACCGGCGAGCACGGTCGGCCGGCCCTTGATGGCTCCGTCCGCCGACAGCGGCAGCAGCGACTCCGGGCCGCCGCTCACCACGGCCGTCGAGGCGACCGGGGTGGCCTCCGCCCGCCCGGGGCGCTCGGTCCCCTTGGGCGGTTCGTAGATCTCCACCGCCCGCTGGCGCGGATACAGGCCCTCGACCTGCACGGGGGTGTCCGCCGCGATCCGGCCGGCGGTCATCACCGGCCCGTACCCCTTGACGCGGCTGTAGCCGGACGCCTCCAGGGTGCGCTTCACCGTGGTGGAGGGGACGTAGCCCAACTGGTCCGGGTCCAGGTCGTTGCGGACCACCACATAGTGCAGCCCGGCCCGGTTCAGGAACTCGCTGAGCCCGGGGACCTCGCCGCCGGAGGTCAGGGCCTGCTCGACGGCGTCCATCGCCCGCCGGTTGCCGGGCGTGCCGAAGGGGACGTAATCACGCTGTGCGTACGGCGACTCGGCCAGCACGTCCAGCGGCTGGTCGATGGGGGAGCCCCAGGTGTAGATGCCGTGCGCCGTCGCCGGGACGACCAGCGCGCGGTCGTCCGGCGAGTTGTTCTTCAGCCAACTCCCGGTGCTCTCCCAGTAGTCGGGAACCTTTTGGAACGAACCCGTCTGCAGGATCGAGCCGTTGAGGTACGGCCAGGCCAGACCGGGCAGCACGATCGCGGCGGCGACGGCCGGCGCGAGCCGGCGCATCCGGGCCGGGTCGCGGTCCCGCCGGGCGGCGGCCACCGTGGCGACGCCGACGAGGTGCGCCAGCCCCAGGGCCAGCGCCAGCGCCAGACCCGTCTGGAACTTGTAGATGTTCCGGAACGGCACCAGCCAGGTGTCCAGCCAGTCCTGCACCGTGCCGTGGAAGAGACCGCCCAGCGCACCGCCGTACCCGGCGAGGGTGACGAGCGCGACGGACAGCACGGTCAGCACCAGCCAGCGGCGCTCGGGCAGATCACGCCGCGCCAGACCCGCCAGACCCAGGGCGGCGGCCAGAGCCGAGCCGAGGATGGTGACCGTCGCGGTCGCGACGGTCCACCCGGCCGGCAGCCAGGCCTCGCCGAAGTTCAGATAGCCCACCCAGTTGCCCGCGCCACGCAGCATCTCGGTCGCCGACATGGTGGTCGTGGTGGTGTACGAGGACTCCACGTACGGCATGAAGTTCTCGCCGAACGTCCCCAGCAGCAGCAGCGGAACGATCCACCAGGCGGTCGCCATGATCACGCCCGGTATCCACCACAGCAGCAGACCCCGCTTGCGCGGGCCGCCGGCCGGGACAGCAGATACAGCCCCACCGGCAGCAGTGAGGCCAGCGTGGAAGCCGCGTTGACCCCGCCCATCAGCGGGATCAGCAGCGCGGACCGGACCGCCGCGATCCGCGGTGTCAGCCGCGGGTTCGTCAGCGGCAGCAGCACCCACGGCAGCAGGGCGCCCGGCAGCGCGGCGGCCGACGTCGAACCCACCACGATGGTGTAGGTCGGCCACAGCGCGTAGACGACCGCCCCGAGCAGCCGGGAGGCCGGTGAGCCCACCCGCAGCCGCTCCGCCAGCCGCAGCGCACCCCAGAAGGCGGTCGCCACGATGATCGAGAACCACAGCCGCTCGGCCAGCCAGGTGGGCACCCGCAGCAGCTCGGCGGTGCCGTAGTACGGCAGCATCGGCACGAGATAGCCGATGTACTGGTCGGCGATCCCGCCGAACCCGGAGCGGCTGTGCCACAGCTCGCCCAGGTCGCCGAGGAACCGACCGGGGGCCGTGACGACACCCAGCTTGGTGTCGAAGGTCATCCGACCCGGCGACACCGCCAGGAACGCCGCGAAGACGGCGGCCCAGAAGCCCAGGAGCCAACGCCTGGAGCGCGTCTGCGGCGGGCCGTCGGCGGGGACGGTGGGCTCGGGGCCCGGGCCGTCCGGGGCCGCGGGCCTGGGTGGGTGGACAGCGCTGGTCATGAACACCGCCGGAGAATGAGGAGGAGGTTCCAGGTGGCGAATTCCCGCAGTACGGGGATCCGCGGCACGAGCTGGGGAAGGACGGGCCAGTAACGCGAGCGTGCGGACACGACGGTCACGTCACTACGGCTTCGGACATGGCGCAGCGTCTCGCCGACGCCGATCCGGAAGAGGTTGTCGCCGAGGCGGTGCTTGGCCGGGCGGCCGGTGCGGCGCTCGTAGCGGCTCCGGGCGCGCTCGGCGCCCAGGTAGTGCCACGGAGCCCACTCGTGGCCGCCCCAGGGCGAGTACCAGTTGGTGAAGGAGACGTAGATCAGACCGCCCGGGCGGGTCACCCGGGCCATCTCGCTGAGAAAGGTGTGCGGATCGGCGACGTGCTCCAGCACGTTGGAGGAGAAGCAGACGTCCGCCGCACCGTCGGCCAGCGGCAGCAGATAGCCGTCGGCGACGACGGTGTCCGCGCGCTCGCCGGGGCCCATCTCGGCCGTGTCCGGTTCGAAGAGGTAGCCGTGCGCGCCGCGACGACGGAACTCCCGGGTGAAGTAGCCGTCGCCGCCGCCGATGTCCACGACGACCTTGCCCCGCACCGGACCGTACCGCTCCACCTGGTCCGCGGCGTCGCGGGCCAGCAGGGTGTACGCCGTCGCCGGATCGCCCTGCTCGCGCATGAAGGCGCGGAACAGGGCGGCCGAGCGCCGGAAGGAAGGGTCTTTCACGCGCTCGCACCGATCGCCGGGGCGGTCACGCCGCTGGTCGCCTCGGCGGCGACCGCCATGAACTGCCGGACACTGCTGGTCCACCGGAACGCGGCGGCACGCTCCCGGGCCGCCTTGCCCATCGCCTCGCGCCGCTCGTCGTCCAGCGCTAGCGCGCACCAGGCCGCGGCGAAGGAGGACGCGCCCCGGGCGAGGATGCCCGTGACCCCGTCCTCGACGGAGTCGCGCAGCCCCGGGACGTCGAAGCCCAGGGTCGGGGTGGAGCGGGCGCCGGCCTCCGTGACGACCAGCCCCACCCCTCCACGGCCGCCGGATGCAGCAGCATCCACGACGCGCAGAGCAGCCGGTGCTTCTCCGCCTCGGTGACATGGCCGGCGAACTCCACCCCGGGACCGGCGAGCCGCTCCAGACGGGCCCGCTCGGGGCCGTCGCCGACGATCACCAGCCGGCCACCGGTGACCGGCCGGACCCGCTCCCACAGCTGGAGCAGCAGATCGATGCGCTTGTAGTCGACGAGCCGGCCGAGCGCCACGAAGAGCGGGGTCTCGGACCGGTCGCCCTGCGGGCTCGGCTCCTCGACGCCGTTGTTCACCACCCTGATCCGGTGGTCGGGCACGCCCAGGTCCCGCAGGGCCCCGCCGTGGACGGGGACACCGCGATCATCAGATGGTCGCGGTAGGCCCGGGACAGGGCCCAGTGCTCCAGCCGCCGTCCGGCCCGCGCCACCGGCATCGGGAACCGCATGCCCCACAGGTCGGTGTGCACATGGTTGACGAGGCACACGGTGGGCCCGCGGTGCCACAGGGGCGCGAGATACGGCATGCCGTTGCAGACCTCGACCAGCAGGTCGCAGTCGCCGACCTGCCGGGCGAAGGCGGACCGCGCACCGAGGTAGTGCCCCAGGGTGCCGCCCGCCGAGACGACTCGGTAGGTCCTGCGGGCGGCCTGGCCGCCGCACAGGAGGGTGACGTCGTGGCCCTGCTCGGTGAGGCCCGAGGCGAGCCGGTCGATCAGCAGCTCGGAGCCGCCGGCGGCCGGGTTTCCCAGGTCGCGGTGGGCGAGGAAGACGATGCGTCGCGGGGTCGCGGGACCCTGGAGGACGCCGGGCCCTGACCCTGGCGCGTGACTGCATCGAGCAGTGGGGGAGGTACGTGCTGGGGCATTGGGCGCTCCAACTCGGCTCGGGGTGCGGGAATGCGCGGACGAGCGGAAAGAGGGGGAGAGGGTGGTCCGCGGACGGGCGAAGAACGGAAGACGGGACGGGAGGGTAGGGAGGGGACGGGAAACGGAGGGGCGTACGGGGCGGGGCAGGGATCGCACATGATGTGACGGAAAAGGGAAGACCGGGGGCCGTGCTCTGGTGGGGATAGACAGTTTTCGGCACGGGTTACCGCCCGGCTACTCACCGGCGCAACAACTTGCGGGTAACTCAGGTGTGCGTACTCGTCATCATGTGAGTGTTCGAGGCTTCCGGAGCCTCCCGGCGCCCCCGGACGACGAGGACGACCCCCACCACCGTGAGTACGAGACCGGTCCCGGCCGCTCCCATCGGCGCGGTCTCGCCGAGTGTCGCGAGCCGCTTGCTGTCCGCCGACGCGAGGGAGACCTGCTTCTTCTGGGTCCCCTCGGTGAACTCCACCCGCTTGCTCTCCAGCAGCACCACGGCGTCCTTCTTCGAGCCGGGCGCACGCAGCGTCTTCCTCGGGCCGATCGCCGCGTTGATGATGCGACCGGTGCGCTGGTCCACGACCAGCTCGATGCCGCTGTTGGAATACCACTCCTCGGCCAGCACCTGGGGCGTCTTCTTCCGGCCCACGAGGACCCCGGGCACCTGACGCACCCCGGTCTTCGTCGGCTCGACCTCGCCCTTGAAGAGGTAGCCGGCGTAGCCCTGGATCTTCTTCTCGCCCTCGAAGGAGAGCCGCACCACACCGCCGAGCGTGCTGTCCCACCAGCGGTAGGCGCGCTTCTCGACGTCGAAGGGGAACTTGAGGTACGCCTCCCCGTCGAACGTCGGGGACTCCTCGCAGCAGTGCACCGGCTCGTTGGTGGTGCGGTCGGTCACCCAGCGCTCCAGCGTCCACTGGAGAGCGTCACGGGGATCGGAGGCGGGCAGCGTCTTGTCGTGGTCGACGGACGTGGACACGTCCCAGACGGCGTTGCCGCTCTTCTCGCTGTCGGCCACGTCCCCGCGCACCTGCCGGGTGATCGTGATCGTCTCGTCCTCGACCGTCTCCACCTTGCCGGTGTCGAAATAGCTTCCGGTACCGGTGAACACGGTGGTCGTGTCGGTGTCTATCGGGGTGCGCTTGGCATGCGGCTGGACATACCAGACGAGCAGTGGTGCGAGGACGAGCAGAAAGACCCCCGCCCCCAGCAGAACGAGCGAGAGGGGTGAAGCATTGCGGCGCATCCGGGCACTCCTGGGTCGAAAACTCTTCGCGGAGGTGCACGGGCCCCGGGCCGGTCAGCCCTTGATTGGCGTGAACAGTAAGCAAGGCCTTGACGAGATGTCAATGACCTGTCGACACTGTGTGCGAGCCGGAGGGGCCCGGCTCAACGGGGTGGGGATCGCCTCCAGCAAGGAGCTGACCCGACTATGCGCAGACTCATCGCCGCTCTTTCCACCGCCGTGGTGGCCGCGGCGCTCGCCGTAGGTGCGGCGTTCGGTGTCGTGGCACTGCTCGACGCCACCCCCGACCAGCCCAATACGCCACTGATCAGCTACGACACCGCACCGGCGGCCCCATGACGCGCACGGCCTGGCAGGAGGTGCCCCGGTCCCAGCTGGACCGGTTCGCCACCATCGCCCTGTCCGAGGCCCCGCAGCTCGCCCAGACGATCCTGCACGCGATCCGCCGGGACTACCCCTACCTCCACCTCGTCGAGGACGAGTCCGGGGAGCCGCTGGCTCTGGTCGGCATCCGGCGCGCCATCGAGGGGTTCGTCGACAACCTCACCTCCGGCGCGCACCCCCGGGTGCCGCCGGAGATGTTCCAGGAGTTCGGACGGGGCGAGGGACTGGAGGGCCGCAGCCTCGACTCGCTCCAGGCCATCTACCGCTTCGGCGTCCGGCTCACCTGGCGCAGGCTCGCCGAGATCGGCCAGCAGGTCGACATCCCGGCGCCCGCCATGTACGAGCTGGCCGAATCGGGATTCGAGTATCTGGACGGGCTCGTGGAACAGTCGGTACGGGGCTATGCCGAGGCGGCGGCCCGGCGCGCCAGCGAACGCCTCCGCCTCCAGCGCCAGCTGATCGAGATGCTGCTCATGGAGCACCGCGTCGAATCGACCCGGACCCTGGCCGAGCGGGCCGCCCGCATCGGCTGGGAGCTTCCCGAGACGATCGCGGTGGGCGTCCTCATCCGCCCCGCCCGGGAGGCGGTGGCCCCCGCGGTCGGCCAGGGCATCCTGCTGGAGATGGAGAGCGAGCAGCCGCGCATCGTCATCCCGGACCCGGACACGGCGGGCCGCGCGGAGATCCTGCGGCGGGCCACGGCGGGCTGGTCCGGGGCGATCGGCCCGGCGGTCCCGCTGGCCGCCGCCGCGACCTCGCTGCGCTGGGCGGAGACCGCGGTCCAGCTGATCAAGAAGGACCTGCTCCCGCAGGGCGAGGTGCTGCACTGCACCGAGCGCGTGGAGGAGCTGGTCCTGCTGCCGGCCCAGGAGCTGATCGACGCCTCCGCCCGCCGCTGCCTCGCCCCGCTGGACGGCCTCAGCCCGACCCAGTCGCGGCGGCTGGCCGAGACCCTGCTCGCCTGGATCGAGACCCCCGGCGGCGCCCCGAGGTGGCCGCCCGTCTCGGCGTCCACCCCCAGACGGCCCGCTACCGGCTGCGCCAGATCCGGGAGCTGTGGGGCGACGCCATCGACGAACCGGACCAGCGCTTCGAGATGCTGCTCGTGCTCCGCGCCCAGCGGCTGCGGGGCGATCTGGCTCCGGCCCAGGGCTGAGACCGGAGGCTCTCGGTCCACCGCGGCCCGCACGTCGGAGGACGCGCGGGCCGCGGTGCGTCTGCGTCGGTTCTAGACCGGGGTGACGTACGCCCCGGCGATCCCGCCGTCGACCAGGAAGTCCGTGGCGTTCACGAACGAGGAGTCGTCGCTCGCCAGGAACGCCACGGCGGCGGCGATCTCCGTCGGCTCGGCGAACCGCCCGAGCGGGATGTGGATCAGCCGCCGGGCGGCCCGCTCCGGGTCCTTGGCGAACAGCTCCTGGAGCAGCGGCGTGTTGACCGGCCCCGGGCAGAGCGCGTTGACGCGGATGCCGTCCCGCGCGAACTGCACCCCCAGCTCGCGCGACATCGCCAGCACCCCGCCCTTGGACGCGGTGTACGAGATCTGCGAGGTGGCCGCGCCCATCCGGGCCACGAACGAGGCCGTGTTGATGATGGAGCCCCTGCCCTGCGCGCGCATGTAGGGGATGGCCGCCTTGCAGCAGAGGTAGACCGAGGTCAGATTGACCTCCTGCACCCGCTTCCACGCCTCCAGACCGGTCTCCAGGATGGAGTCGTCGTCCGGCGGGGAGATCCCCGCGTTGTTGAACGCGATGTCGACCGACCCGTAGGTGTCGTGGGCGGCCTTGAACAGGGCGTCCACCTGCTCGGCGTCGGTCACGTCGGTACGGACGAAGAGCCCGGCGGCCTCCTCGGCGGCGGCCTTGCCGCGCTCCTCGTCCACATCGGCGCAGACGACATGGGCGCCCTCGGCGGCCAGCCGCCGCACGGTGGCCAGACCGATGCCGCTGCCGGCCCCGGTGACGACGGCGGTGCGGCCGACCAGGCGGCGGCAGACGGAAGAAGTGTCGGTCATGGTGCTCAGGCCTCCGTGCTGATGAAGACGTTCTTGGTTTCGGTGAAGGCGGCCAGGGCGTCCGGGCCGAGCTCGCGGCCCAGACCCGACTGCTTGTAGCCGCCGAAGGGGGTCGAATAGCGCACGCTGGAATGCGAGTTGACGGAGAGGTTGCCTGCCCGCAGCCCCTGGCTCACGCGCAGTGCCCGGCCCACGTCCCGGGTCCAGACCGAGCCGGCGAGCCCGTAGTCGGTGGCGTTGGCCAGCCGCAGTGCGTCCGCCTCGTCCTCGAACGGCAGGACCACGGCCACCGGCCCGAAGATCTCCTCGACCGCCACCGGAGCGTCGGGAGCGACCCCGGCGAGGACGGTCGGCGGATACCAGAACCCGGGCCCCTCGGGGGCTTTACCGAGCATCGCCCGTACGCCGCCGGCCTCCCGCCCGCCGTCGACGAACCCCGGACCCGGTCCCGCTGGACGGCCGAGATCAGCGGCCCCATCTGTGTCTTCTCGTCGGCCGGGTCGCCCACCACCACGGCGGACACGGCCGGCACGAGGGCATCGAGGAACCGGTCGTACACGGACCGCTCGACCAGGATCCGGGTCCGGGCGCAGCAGTCCTGACCGGCGTTGTCCAGGAAGGACATCGGGGCGGATGCGGCCGCGGCCTCCACATCGGCGTCGGCGAAGACGACGTTGGGGCTCTTGCCGCCCAGCTCCAGGGTGAGCCGCTTCACGCGTTCGGCGCAGCGGGTCATGATGTGCTTGCCGGTCCGGGTGGAGCCGGTGAACACGATCTTCGCGACCCCCGGGTGCTCGACCAGTGCGCTCCCGGCCACCGGCCCCTCGCCGGGCAGCACCTGGAAGAGACCCTCGGGAAGACCTGCCTCCAGAGCGAGTTCGGCCAGTCGCAGAGCGGTCAGCGGGGTCGTCTCGGCGGGCTTGAGGAGGACGGCGTTGCCCGCCGCGAGGGCCGGGGCGAGACCCCAGGCGGCGATCGGCATCGGGAAGTTCCACGGGGCGATGACCCCGACGACGCCCAGCGGCTCCAGGACGGTGAAGTCGATGCCGCCCGCCACCGGGATCTGCCGGCCCAGCAGCCGTTCGGCCCCGCCCGCGCTGTAGTCGAGCAGATCGCGGACGTTGCCCGCCTCCCACCGGGCGTTCCCGATGGTGTGGCCGGCCTCCCGGACCTCCAACCGCGCGAGTTCCTCGGTGTGTTCGTCGACGACGGCAGCGAAGCGGCGCAGCAGCCGGGCCCGGTCGGCGGGCGCGGCGGCGGCCCAGGAGCGCTGGGCCGCCGCCGCGCGGGCGACGGCGGCGTCCACATCGGCGGCGGAGGCGGCGGGGACGGTGGCGATGACCTCGGCGGTGGCCGGGTTGAGGACGTCCAGGGCGGACGCCGCGGGGTGCTGTGACACGTACGGACCTCGATCGGGAAGGGGTTGGTCAGAGGCGTTCGAAGGAGCGGCGCAGCTCCCAGTCGGTCACCGCGGAGTCGTACGCGGCCAGTTCGACCCGGGCCATGTTCCGGTAGTGGGCGACGACCTCCTCGCCGAACGCCTCCTTGGCGATCGGGCTGGCCTCCCACAGTTCGGCGGCCTCGCGCAGGGTCGTCGGCACCTGGTCGTACTCGGCGGTGTAGGCGTTGCCCGTACAGGCCTCGGGCAGCTCCAGCCGGTGCTCGACCCCGTACAGTCCGGCGGCGACCAGCCCGGCGACGGCCAGATGCGGGTTGACGTCGCCGCCCGGCAGCCGGTTCTCGAAGCGCATCGAGCGCCCGTGCCCGACGACCCGCAGGGCGCAGGTGCGGTTGTCGACGCCCCAGGCGACCGCGGTGGGGGCGAAGGAGCCGGGCTGGAACCGTTTGTAGGAGTTGATGTTGGGGGCGTAGAGGAGGGAGAAGTCGCGCAGGGCGGCGAGCTGGCCGGCCAGGAAGTGGCGCATCACCTCGGACATGCCGTCCGGTCCTTCGCCCGCCATCACGTTCTCGCCGTCCGCGTCGGTCAGCGAGAGGTGGATGTGACAGGAGTTGCCCTCGCGCTCGTCGTACTTGGCCATGAAGGTCAGCGCGACGCCCTCCTGGGCCGCGATCTCCTTGGCGCCCGTCTTGTAGACGGCGTGCTGGTCGCAGGTGGTGAGAGCGTCGTCGTAGCGGAAGACGATCTCGTGCTGGCCGGGATTGCACTCGCCCTTGGCCGACTCGACGGTCAGCCCCGCCTGTTGCATCTCGTTGCGGATCCGGCGCAGCAGCGGCTCGATGCGGCCGGTGCCGAGGATCGAGTAGTCGATGTTGTACTGGTTGGCCGGGGTCAGCCCGCGGTAGTCGCGGTCCCAGGCCTCCTCGTAACTGTCCCGGAAGACGATGAACTCCAGCTCCGTGCCCACCTGGGCCGTCCAGCCGCGCTCCGCCAGCCGGTCGAGCTGACGGCGCAGGATCTGCCGGGGGGCGGCCACCACCGGACTGCCGTCGTGCCAGGCGAGATCCGCGATCAGCAGGGCGGTCCCCTCGTGCCAGGGTACGGGGCGCAGGGTGGCGGGGTCGGGGACCATGCCGAAGTCTCCGTAGCCGTTCTCCCACGAGGACATCGCGTAACCGTCGACCGTCCGCATCTCGGTGTCCACGGCCAGGAGGTAGTTGCAGCCCTCGGTCCCGTGCTCCAGCACCTCGTCGAGGAAGAACCCGGCCGCGAACCGCTTCCCCTGGAGCCGGCCCTGCATGTCCGGGAAGGCCAGCACCACGGTGTCTATCGACCCGTCCGCGACCCGTGAGCGGAGCTCGTCGACGCCGAGCGGGGGTGTGCGGTCTGCCACGGGATGCCTCCTTGGGTGAACCGGGAGTCATAAGGTATGACAGAGAACCATTGCTTGGGAAGGGGATCCGCCAGTGGGCGCGAGCGGAAGAGGGGACGACACCCGTCCGGGGGTACGGGCGGCAGAGGGGGGCGGGGCGGCGGGCGTCGCGGACGACGCCGCGCCAGGGCCCCTGGACTCCGTGCTGCGCCCGGTCCGCGCGGGCAACGGCTTCGAGGAGGCCCTGGAGCAGGTCCTCCAGCTGCTGCGCCTCGGCCTCGTGCCGCCGGGCGAACGCCTGCCCTCCGAACGTGAGTTGTCGCAGCATCTGCGGATCAGCAGGGTGACGCTGCGCGAGGTCCTCAAGGTCCTTCAGGACCAGAACATGGTCGAGAGCCGCCGTGGACGCTACGGGGGGACGTTCGTCCTGCCGCGCACCGCCGCCCGCGACGGCAGCGACGAACTGCGCCGCCGCATCGCCGCCGTCGACGTCGAGGACACCCTGCGCTTCCGTGAAGTGCTGGAGGCCGGAGCCGCGGGCCTGTGCGCCGAAGGGCTCACGGCCGACGGCGAAACCCGGCTGCGCGGGGCGCTCGACGCCACCCGGGGCGCCCGGCTGGAGGAGTACCGCCGCCAGGACACCCTGCTCCACCTCACCCTCGCCGAACTCTCCGGCTCCCGCACCCTCGCCGCCCAGTACGCCGCCGTCCGGGCCACCCTCAACGAACTGCTCGACTGCATCCCGCTGCTGGTGCGCAATCTGGAGCACTCCCAGCAGCAGCACGCGGCCGTCGTCGAGGCGGTCCTGGACCGGGATCCGGACGCCGCGCGCGAGATGATGCGCGAACACTGCGGCGGGACGGCCGCCCTGCTGCGCGGCTTCCTCGCCTGAGCCCGGGGGTGACGGTGTGCGGCTCGACGACGGCCGGCGAGGCGAATTGATAACCACTCTTTAACGCACGCCCCTTGCCAGGCGCCGTCACGTTCCACAAAGGTGTGCCGACGAACCTTTGATCGAAGCAGTTCCAACGATGAAGTCGACACACATCTGGAGCGCCTCATGGCTCAGGGAACCGAAACACCCGCCGGACCACCCGGTGACGCGGGCCCGGCGAAGTCCGGCACGGACGCGTACCTCCACCGACGGACCCTGCGCCGCGGCAGCGCCGGCTGGCTCCTGCTGACCGGGCTCGGCGTCGCCTACGTCGTCTCCGGCGACTTCTCCGGCTGGAACATCGGCCTGTCCAAGGGCGGCTTCGGCGGACTCGCCGTGGCCATGGTCCTGATGGGCGTCATGTACGCCTGTCTGGTCTTCGCCCTGGCCGAACTCTCGGCCATCCTCCCCACGGCGGGCGGCGGTTACGGCTTCGCCCGGCGGGCGCTCGGCACCTGGGGCGGCTTCCTGACGGGGACCGCCATCCTCATCGAGTACATCCTCGCCCCCGCCGCCATCTCCCTCTTCATCGGCGACTACGTCGAATCGCTCGGCCTGTTCGGCCTCACCTCCGGCTGGCCCGTCTACCTCGCCTGCTTCGCGATCTTCATCGGGATCCATCTCTGGGGCGTCGGCGAGGCACTCCGCTTCAGCCTGGTGGTCACCGTCATCGCGGTGGCCGCGCTGCTGATCTTCGCCGTCGGCGCGTTCACCGAGTTCGACGCGGGCCGCCTCAACGACATCCCGGCCGACGCCTCCGCCTTCGGCTCCTCCTCCTGGCTGCCGTACGGACTCCTCGGGATCTGGGCCGCCTTCCCCTTCGGCATGTGGTTCTTCCTCGGGGTCGAGGGTGTGCCGCTCGCCGCCGAGGAGGCCAAGGACCCGGTCCGCTCGATGCCCAAGGCCCTGGCCATCTCGCTGGCCGTGCTGGTCTTTCTGGCCCTCATCACCTTCGTCTCCGCCACCGGCGCCCAGGGCGCGAACGCCATCAAGGAGGCCGGGAACCCGCTCGTGGTGGCCCTCCAGGGCGACGGCGAACCGACAGCCCTGAGCCGCTTCGTGAACTACGCGGGCCTCGCCGGACTCGTCGCCTCCTTCTTCTCCCTGATCTTCGCCGGATCCCGCCAGCTCTTCGCCCTCTCCCGGGCGGGTTATCTGCCCCGCTTCCTCTCCCTCACCAACCGCCGCAAGTCCCCCTACCTCGGCCTGCTGATCCCCGGCGTCATCGGCTTCACGCTCGCCGCCTGGAGCGGCAACGGCGGCCGGATGCTGAACGTCGCCGTCTTCGGGGCCACCATCAGCTACGCGCTCATGGCCCTCTCCCACCTGGTGCTGCGCCGCCGTGAACCGGAGCTGCCGCGCCCCTACCGCACCCCCGGCGGCGCGCTCACCTCGTCCGTCGCCTTCGCTCTGGCATGCTCGGCCCTGGTGGCGACCTTCCTGGTGGACCGTGACGCGGCGTTCATCGCGCTCGCCGTGTACGCGGTGGCGCTCGCCTACTTCGCCTTCTACAGCCGTCACCGGCTGGTCGCGGGAGCCCCGGAGGAGGAGTTCGCCGCACTGGCGGCGGCCGAGGCCGAACTGGCCCGCGACTGAGCACACCGGGCCCCCGGGCCGCCGACGCCATCCCCGACCGACCCGAAGGAGTACGTTCCATGCCCCGGCCCGTCATCGGCATCAGCACCTACCAGGACCCCGCGCGGTGGGGGTGTGGGAGATGCCCGCGGTGCTGCTCCCCGCCGCCTATCCGCGCCTCGTCCGGGCGGCGGGCGGGCTGGCGGTGCTGCTGCCGCCCGATGACGCCGAGGACGCGGCCCGGGAGACCGTCGCCGCCCTCGACGGGCTGGTGATCGCCGGGGGAGCGGACGTCGAGCCCGTCCGGTACGGGGCGGTCGCCGACCCCCGTACCGGCCCCCCGGCCCGCGAACGCGACGCCTGGGAGCTGGCGTTGATCCGGGCGGCGATCGACCAGCAGGTCCCTCTGCTCGGCATCTGCCGGGGCATGCAACTGCTCAACGTCGCCCTCGGCGGCACGCTGATCCAGCACCTGGAGGACCACACCGGCGGCCTCGGCGTCTTCGGGAGCCACGCGGTGACCCCCGTGACCGGCACCGTGTACGCGGACGCCGTCCCCGAGGCCGCCATGGTGCCCGCCTACCACCACCAGGCGGTCGACCGCCTCGGCACCGGCCTGGTGGCCTCCGCACACGCCCCGGACGGGACCGTGGAGGCCCTGGAACTCCCGGACCACGCAAGCCTGGTGCTCGGGGTGCAGTGGCATCCGGAGATGGGCCGGGACACCCGGGTCATGGCCGCCCTGGTCCGGGCTGCCGGGGAGCGGGCGGCGTCGGCCCCTCGAACCCCGGACCGGAGTATTCGGGCCCCGCGAACGCCGGTGAACTGAACCTGGATCCCCGGCCCTCGCCCGCACCCGGCACGGAAACCGGCGCCTCGGCCAGCTCCTGGAGGAGGAACGGCCGGACCCCCCGGTCGCGCAACGCCACGAGCCACGCCTGACGGGCCTGGGCGAGTGCGGGAGAATCGCCGGCGGCGGACGGGCCGGGCACGGCCGCCGCCGACTGCTTCGCCGCCGTCCGGTAGAGGGCGACCACACTGACCAGGGCCGTCGCCGCCGCGACCGCCAGACTGAACCAGCCGACGCCGACGAGGGTGTCCGCCAGGGCGGCCAGGGCACCGGCGAGCCGCAGGCCGTACCCGAGCAGCAGGAACGTGCCCGCGGCCACGGCGGCGAGCACCGGCGTCAGCACCCCGAGGACCGCCAGCACCCGGGCCCCGGCCGCTCCTGATCGCCGGGACCGGAGAGCGGCGCCGCCCCGGCGTCCCGTCGCCCGCCCTGCGCGCCCCGCGCCCGGAGCCGCAGGGCCGTGTACCTCCGGTACTCCGCGTCGGCGGCGGCCGTCGTGCGTGCCACGGCCGCCAGACCCCGGACGCGCAGCCGGTCGGCGGGGACTCCCGAACGCTCCAGCAGACGGCGGATCTCCGGGGAGGCGATCACCTCGTCGAGCGCGCTCGCGTAGTCGGATCTGTCCTCGTCCCCGAGCCGGGAAGGTCTGCCCATGCTGTCCCTCGGTCGATACGTGCGTCGATAGGTGTGGGGTGGGGAGCTACAGGTGCTGCGCGACCGCGGGCATGAGGTCCTGGAAGGTCCGCCCGTCCGCCGCCGCGCCGATCGCGGTCATCTGCCAGCCCGAGCCGGTGCGCTGGACCTTGGCCATGATCTGGGCGGTGTGCCGCCCGCCACCGGTCAGGGTGTACCGGGCCAGCTCCTGGCCGTTGCTCTCGTCGACCAGCCGGCAGAAGGCCGCCTCGACCTCCTCGAAGGTCTGGCCGGTGAACGAGTTCACCGTGAAGACGATCTGGTCCACATGGGCGGGTACACGTCGCAGGTCGACGACGATGGACTCGTCGTCGCCGCCCTGGCCCGCCCCGCCGACCCGGTTGTCCCCGGTGTGCTGGACCGAGCCGTCGTCGCTGGTCAGATGCTGGAAGAAGACCACGTCCTGCGGGTCCCGGCCCGCGAAGAGCACCGCCGAGGCGTCCAGGTCGATCTCGCGCGCGGTCAGCCGCGCCAGAAAACCCTTGCGGGGAGCGGACTTCCAGCCAAGACCCATCCGTACGACGTCGAGCTCGCCGCCGCCGGACTTGGTGAGGCTGACCTGCTGGCCCTTGGTGAGGTTGATCGTCATCGTTCCGCCTTCCGTGATCGTGTCCGAGCGGCTCAGAGACTGACGCCGAAGTCGGCGACGATGCCGCTCAGCCCGGATGCGTAACCCTGCCCGACCGCACGGAACTTCCACTCCGCGCCGTGCCGGTACAGCTCGCCGAAGACCATCGCCGTCTCGGTGGAGGCGTCCTCGCTGAGGTCGTAGCGGGCGATCTCCGCGCCGCCCGCCTGGTTGACCACCCGGATGTACGCGTTGCGGACCTGGCCGAAGCTCTGGCCCCGGCTCTGGGCGTCGTGGATCGAGACCGGGAACACGATCTTCGCGACGTTCGCGGGCACCGACGCGAGATCGACCTTGACGATCTCGTCGTCGCCCTCGCCCTCACCGGTGAGGTTGTCGCCGGTGTGCTCGACCGAACCGTCGGGGCTCTTCAGGTTGTTGTAGAAGACGAAGTGCCCGTTGGACAGCACCTTGCCCGACTCGTCGCAGAGCAGCGCGCTCGCGTCCAGGTCGTAGTCGGTGCCGGTGGTGGTACGGACGTCCCAGCCGAGACCGACGAGGACCGCGGTCAGCCCGGGGGCCTCCTTGTTCAGCGAGACGTTTCCACCCTTGGCGAGGCTCACACCCATGATCTTCTCCCTTTGTCCGGCAGCGGTGAGGAAAATCTACAGCACTGTAGATTTCCTGGGCCAGGAGGCGGGCCAGGAGGCGGGCCAGGAGGCGGGCCGGGGGGCGGGCGAGTAGTGCGCGCCGCCCGGGTGTGAGCGGTAGGTCGGTGGCCGGTGCCCGGCCCGGCTGGATACGATTCCCCCATCCCCGGCGGGTCCAGTGCCACAGCCGGGCGGCCGAACCGGGAGAGCCGGACGGCGAGACGGAGAGAGGGGCCGCGCCGTGAACGCCGACAGAGCCGGTGGTGAACGGGAGACGCCCGCCCGCAGGCGCGGCCAGGGTGAACTGGAGGCCCAGGTGCTGTCGGTGCTGGGCGAGGCGAGCGAACCGGTGACCGCCGCCTGGGTGCTGGAGCGGCTCGACGCGGACCTCTCGTACAGCACGGTCATCACCATCCTGACCCGGCTGCACGCCAAGCAGGCGGTCACGCGCACCGGGCGGGGGCGTCCCGTGCTGTGGGAGCCCGTCGCGAACGAGGCGGGGCTCGCCGCCCTGCGGATGCGCCGGCTCCTCGACAAACAGAGCGACCGTGACGCGGTGCTCTCCAGCTTCGTCTCCGTCCTCTCCTCCCACGACGAGGACCTGCTGCGGTCCCTGCTCGCCGAGAGCGGACCCGACGACACCGGCGCGCCCTCGGACCGGCCGGAGCGCTGACGATGGGGGTCTTCGTCTACCTGCCCCTCGTGCTCCCTCTGACCGCGCTGCCCATCGCGCGCCTGGCCGAACAGCACTTGCACCCCCGCGGGGCCGCCCGGCTGCTCACCACCGTCGCCGTCATCCTCGCCTCCTGCAGCCTGCTCTGCCTCGGCCTGCTGGTGGTCGTGGGCACCGCCCAGCTGCCCGGCAACCCGCTGCCCGACGGCTGGTCCGACGACGAGGTCCGCGATGCCGTGCCGCACGACGCGTTCGCGGGCAAGGCGTCCATCCTGGCGCTCGTCGTCGTGACCGGGGCCTGCGGTTTCACCGTCCACCGCCACTTCCGCTTCCGGGCCCGGGCCCACCGGGCGCTCCGGGGGCTGGGAGGGGCCGACGACGTCGCCGTGCTGCCCGACGCGACGCCGTACGCCTACGCGCTCCCCGGCTCTCCGGGAAAGGTGATGGTCTCCACGGCGATGCTCGCCTCCCTCGAACCGGCCGAGCACCGGGCCCTGTTCGCCCACGAGCGGGCCCACCTGACGGGACGCCACCATCGGCTGCTGCTCGCGACCCGGCTGGCCGGCTGCGTCAACCCCCTGCTGTGGCCGCTGCTCGGGGCCCTGGTCTACAGCACGGAGCGCTGGGCCGACGAGGAGGCGGCCCGGGTCACCGGCGACCGCCGGCTGACCGCCCGCGCGGTCGGCAAGGCGGCGCTCGTCGCGCGCCCGGTGCCCGGCGGCGCGGCCTTCGCCGCCTTCGCCACCGCGGGCCCGGTGCCCCGCCGGGTGGCGGCGCTCCTGGGGCCGGTGCCGCCGGACCGCAGCTGGCCCCCGGCCCTCACCCCGGCCGGGGCCGCGGCGCTCGTCGCAGCGGCCGGCGCGACCGTCTCCGCACTGTCCGCACTCAACGCGGCCGTCGCCCTGTTCCTCGTTCTGAAGGCGGCGACCCCGCTGTAGAGGGCGTCCGTTCGGTCCGGATGCGTTCCCTTTGGCGTACGGTTCTCGCCACGGAAGGCGCCCCCGAACCGCCCATCTACTTCGCTGTAGAGTTCATGGACGGCAGGCCCGGCCGTGGGCAGAGCCGGAACGTGCCGGTGCGGCGGAGCCGGCCGCACCCCTCCACACAGTGGCTGGAACCACCCAGCCGGACAGGAGCCACGCGTTGTACGCCAGTACGGGCCCTTCGGGGCCTGACCTTCGCCCTCCGGGGCCTGACTTCCACCGCATCCGGTCCGCCGACGCGGCCACGGGCCGGACCGGCCGCCGCTCCTACGGGGCGAGGACCCGGTGATCGCCGCACTGCTCGGCCTCCTGGCCGTCTTCGTCCTCACCGCCGGAACCGGCTACTTCGTGGCCCAGGAGTTCGCCTACGTCTCCGCCGACCGCCTCACTCTCTCGCGGGAGGCCGCGGCCGGTGACAAGCGGGCCGCCCGCGCCGTGAAGGTGCTGGAGCGCCTCTCGTTCATGCTCTCCGGCGCCCAGCTCGGCATCACCGTCACCGGGCTGATCGTCGGCTTCCTCGCCGAACCGTCCGTCTCCGCGCTCCTGCGGCCCGTTCTCAGCGGCACCGGTGTGCCCGACGGCGTGGTCTCCGGCATCTCCGTCGTGCTGTCCTTCGTGGTGGCCACCGTCATCCAGATGGTCCTGGGTGAACTCGCCCCCAAGAACCTGGCCCTCGCCGTCCCGGAGCGGATGGCGAAGTCCCTGGCCGCCTCCACCCTGCTCTACCTCCGGGTCGTCGGCCCGGTGATCCACATCTTCGACAGCGCGGCCAACCGGCTGCTGCGCCGGATCGGCATCGAACCCGTCGAGGAACTGCATCACGGCGCCACCCTGGAGGAACTGGGCCACCTCATCGGCGAATCCCGCGAACAGGGCGAGCTGCCCGCCGCCACCGCCGAACTGATCGACCACGCCCTGGAGTTCTCCGAGCGGACCCTGGGCGAGGTGATGATCCCGCGCGCCGACGTCGCCTTCGTCCGCCGCGACGCCCCCGCCACCGAGGCCGTCGAGCTGATCGCCCGGCACGGCCACTCCAACTACCCGGTGCTCGGTGACCACCCCGACGACCCGGCAGGGGTCCTCGGCGTGCGGGAACTGATGCGGCTGCCCGCCGCGGAGATCGGCCGCACCACCGTCGGCTCCCTTGCCCGCCGCCCCCTCCTGCTGCCGGAACTGCTCAAGCTCCCGGCGGCGGTCGCGCAGATGCGGGAGCGGGACGACGAGTTCGCCGTGGTCCTGGACGAGCACGGCGGTCTCGCCGGGATCGTCACATACGAGGACATCGCCGAGGAGCTCGTCGGGGACATCGCCGACGAGTCCGACACCGTCGTCGAACTCGCGGTCGTCGACGGCTCCGGCTGGATCGTGGACGCGGGTCGCCGCCTCGACGAGATCGAGGAGGCCACCGGGGTCGAACTGCCCCAGGAGAGCGACGACTACGACACCCTGGCCGGACTGATCATCGACCGGCTCGGCCGCTTCCCGACGGTGGGGGACCGGCTGACCGTCCCCGGCGTCCGGATCACCGTCCGCTCGCTGGACCGGCACGTCGCCGAGTACGTCCGCATCGAGCGCGAGGACCGCCCCGCTGACGCCGATCGGACCACCGACGCCGATCGCACCGGACAGGAGCCGCAGGCATGAGCTTCCCCCTGGCCCTCTTCGTGACCCTCCTGCTGCTGATCGGCAGCGGCTTCTTCGTCGCCGCCGAATTCGCCCTCGTCGCCTCCAAACGGCACCGCATGGAACAGGCCGCCGCCCGCGGGCAGCGCGGTGCCAAGGCGGCGCTCACCGGCATGCGTGAGCTGTCGCTGATGCTGGCGGGCGCCCAACTCGGCATCACCATCTGCACCCTGGGCCTCGGCTCCGTCTCCAAGCCCGCCATCTCGCACGAGCTGGACCCGTTGCTGGAGAAGCTCGGACTGCCCGCGGCCCTCAGCTACGGCATCGCCTTCGCGCTGGCGATGATCATCGTCGTGTTCCTGCACATGGTGGTCGGCGAAATGGCCCCGAAATCCTGGGCCATCGCCCACCCGGAGCGCTCGGCGATGCTCCTGAGCCCGGCCTTCCGGGCCCTGGTCAACGCCGTACGGCCGCTGATCCGGCTGATGAACTGGATCAGCAACGGCCTGGTGCGGCTCTGCCGGGTCACCCCGCGCGACGAGCTGGCCTCGGTGCACAACCGGGACCAGCTCACCCACCTCATCGAGGAGTCCGAGCGGCTGGGGCTGATCAGCCAGGGCGACTCCGGCCTGATGACCCGGTCCCTGACCGAACCGCAGGCCCCGGTCTCCACCGTGCGGATCCCGGCCGAACGGATCGCGACCGTCCGGGCCGACGCGGGGCTCGACGAGGTCCTGGCCACCGCCGCCGCCGCCGACCGCACCCGCCTGCTGGTACGGGACGGGGAGGAGGTCCTCGGATCGGTGCACGCCAGGGACGCCCTCGTGGCCCGCGCCGGAGGCCGGGCGGTCCTCGCCCGGGACCTGGCCCGCCCGGTCCCGGAACTCGCCCCGGACGCCACCGCGGCGCACGCGGTGGAGCAGTTGCGCGAGCGGCGCGCCACGATCGCGGTCGTCCGGGACGGGGAAGGACGGATCACCGGACTGGTCAGCCTGGACGACCTGCTCGCCAGGCTGCTGCACCCGCCGACCGCCGCCTGACCGGCGCTACAGGTCCCGACGCTCGGTCGTCTCCCCGCGGATCACCCGGGGAGACGGCCGGGCGTCGTCGTTCGCGGCGCCCGGGCCGGTGCCCGGGGGAGCGGCCCGCGGGGCGTCCTGCTCCTTGAGGGCCCGTTTCTCGCTCTTGAGGATGCGCGCGGCCTTGCCGGCGGACCGCACCAGATCCGGCAGCCTCTTGATGCTCAGGACCACCACGATCACGAGAAGGACAAGGGTGAGTTCGCCGATCCCCAACATGGCTGCTGCTTTCTCTGGAGCGGTCTACGACGGAGATAATCTACAGGTCTGTAGAGTGTCCGCTCACGGGTTCCATGATCAGGCTGCCCGGGCAACCTCCCTATCAGCCAGCCCTGTTCGGCGGCCTCGGGGTCGGGACCAGGCGGAACGCCGTGTTGAGGACATGGTCGGCCACATCGCGCGACGGCTTGTCCGTGAGGTCGGTCAGCAGCCGGGCCAGCAGATCGAGGAGGAACGGCGAGCCCAGGACGTAGCGGTTGAGCACCGGCTGGAAGCCCGAGCGGCTGAAGAGCAGGTCGGCCGCGGTGTTGCCCAGCCGGTAGTAGCGGCCCCAGCGGCGGTTCATCTCCACCGGGTAGCCGTGCAGCAGCTGTTCGCGGCGGTGTCCTTGAGGGTGCGCCAGGGCGAGAGCCGTGGTCTCGGCGGCCACCTCGCCCGCCTCCATCGCCTGGGCGATGCCCTCGCCGTTCCAGGGGCTCACCATCCCGCCGGAGTCACCGACCAGCAACAGCCCTCGGGCGTACAGCGGATGGCGGTTGAAACCGAGGGGCAGGGCGGCGCTGCGCACCGGTCCCTCCGCGTTGTCCTCGCGCAGCCCCCACTGCTCCGGGGTGCGGGCCAGCCACTGGTCCAGGGTGGCGCGCAGGTCCGCCTTGCCGTGCCGCCGGTGGGGAGCGCCCCGAGCCCGACGTTGACCCGGCCGTCGCCCATCGGGAAGATCCAGCCGTAGCCGGGGAGGTACGGGCCTGTGCCGGGAAAGCGGAGGTCGGCCCACAGCTCCAGGTACTCCTCCCGGGAGCGTTCCGGGCTGCGGTAGTAGCGCCGGGCGGCGGTCGCGATCTGGCGTCGCGGGTCCCGCTCCAGGCCCAGCGCCAGGGCGAGACGGGCGGACGCCCCGTCGGCGGCGATGACGACGGGCGCGCGGAAGTCGACCGGGTCCGGCACGTCCGGGGAGTCCGAGGACGCGGCGATCCCCGTGACCCGGCCCGCCCGGTCCGTCAGCGGCCGCTCCGCCTTCCAGCCGCTGTACAGCCGGGCCCCCGCCGCCACGGCGTGCCGGGCCAGGATGTCGTCGAAGTCGTGCCGGCTGCGGGAGAGGCCGAAGTCCGGATAGCGGTCCAACGCCGGCCACTCGATGTGCACCTGGTGCTTCCCGGCCACCCAGCGCATCCCGCGTGAACGCGTCCAGCCCGGTGCGGTGATGTCGACGCCCATCCGGATGAGCTGGTGCACCGCCCGCGGGGTGAGGCCGTCACCGCACACCTTCTCGCGGGGGAAGCGGGCCTTCTCCAGCAGGATCACGTCCACCCCGGCGCGCGCCAGGTGGTACGCGGCCGAGGAGCCGGCCGGGCCCGCCCCCACCACGATCACCTGGGCGTCCGTCTCCCGTGCGTCCGCGTCCGTCGGCTGCTCCCGCATGACCACCCCTTCGTCAACGGCCGTTGCCTGCCGGGGCGGCGGCCCCGGGCAACATCATCGATCAGGACGGGCCGGGGCGATACCCGGCGTCCGGACAACAGGATTGGCACGAGGGGGCGTTCGTCCGACCGGTGGGTCAGTCCTCGCCGCCCCGGGCCGCCGCGGCGACCTGGTGCAGCGTCCGTCCCGTACGGGCGGACCGGGCGTGGTACGGATCGGGCGAACCCGGCCGGTCGCGTACGGCGAGGCGGTCGTTGGCCTTGATCAGCAGCCAGGCCTCATGGCCGCCGCTGTCCGGCTCGTCGCCCTTCTGGACGCGGGTGAGCGCGAATTCGCCGTGCAGCTTCGAACCGTACAGCCAGAACGTCGCGTGGCCCAGCTCCAGGGACTCGGAGAAGGGGACGGAGTCGCCCTGCCCGTCGTGGCCGAGCGGCCGGTAGGTGCCCTGGTCCCAGACGATGACCGTGCCGCTGCCGGACTCGCCCCGGGGGATGACGCCCTCGAACTCGCGGTACTCCAGAGCGTGATCCTCGGTCGGCACGGCGAGCCGTCGGTCGCTGGGGTTCTCCGACGGCCCGCGAGGCACCGCCCAGGACTTCAGCACGCCGTCGACCTCCAGCCGGAAGTCGAAATGCAGCCGTCGCGCGTCATGGATCTGCACGACGAAGTGGGGCCGCGGTGTGCTGTCGCTCTCCACGTCGTGCTCCCTTCGCCGTCCGGTCCGTATCTCCACTCTGCCGCCGCCCCGTGGGAACCGCACGACGGGGCCACTGCCTTCAGACGCATATGCCGAAGAGACATGCCGTTCCCTCTCCGGTCCGGACCAGGTTATTGACGGCACCTGTGGCACTCCCTTAAATCAAGAAGTGAAATATGCGCCCGAGGCGTTCGCCCCAACCGTTCACCTCTCGGTGTTGATCTGTCATGCGCATGCCCTTCATGCGTATGTCCCCCCACGCGAAGTGATGTGATGACCGTGCACCCCACGCACTCCACCGCGCGCAGCGTCTCCCGGCGCCGCCGCGTCGCCCTCTACGCGGCCTCGCTGCTCTGCTGTTCCGCCATCCTCACCGCACTCCCCGGCGGAGCGTCCGCCGCACCCGCCGCCGACTCCCCGTCCCCCGGGCCGGGCGCCATGGCCGTCGCCTTCGAGGACCAGTTCGACGGGCCGGCCGGTGCCGCCGTCGACGGCGGCAAGTGGCAGATCGAGACCGGCGACAACGTCAACAACCACGAGCGGCAGTACTACACCCCGGGCAACGACAACGCCGCGCTCGACGGCCAGGGCAACCTCGTGATCACCGCCCGGAAGGAGAACCCGGGCAACTACCCGTGCTGGTACGGGGCGTGCGAGTACACCTCGTCCCGGCTCAACACCTCCGGAAAGTTCGCCGCCGCCTACGGCCATGTCGAGGCCCGGATCAAGATCCCGCGTGGCCAGGGCATCTGGCCCGCCTTCTGGATGCTGGGCGACGACTTCGGCAATGTCGGCTGGCCCGACAGCGGCGAGATCGACATCATGGAGAACGTCGGCTTCGAGCCCGGCACGGTCCACGGCACCCTGCACGGCCCCGGCTACTCCGGTTCGGGCGGCATCGGCGCCGCGTACACCCTCCCCGACGGGCAGGCGTTCGCCGACGACTTCCACACCTTCGCCGTCGACTGGGCGCCCGACTCCATCACCTGGTCCGTCGACGGCAACGTCTTCCAGCGGCGCACCCCCGCCGACCTGGGCGGCAACCCGTGGGTGTTCAACAAGCCCTTCTTCCTCATCCTGAACCTCGCGGTCGGCGGCTACTGGCCCGGCGACCCCGACGGCTCCACCCGGTTCCCGCAGCAGATGATCATCGACTACGTCCGGGTGACGACGTCGTGACGACCGGCGACTGACCGGGAGCCCCGGAAACGTGGACGGCGGCAGAGGTGCTCCTGCCGCCGTCCGCCCCTGCCCCGTCCGTCTCGCCCGCCCCGCCCCGCCGGGCACGAGAAGCGGAATAGCATGATCCCCATGGAACAGCGCACACTCGGCAGGACCGGCCGTGACGTCTCGGTCGTCGGACAGGGCACCTGGCAACTCGGCGGTGACTGGGGCGAGGTCGCGGAGGGCGACGCGTTCGACGTCCTCGACGCGGCCGTCGAATCCGGCGTCACCTTCTTCGACACCGCGGACGTGTACGGGGACGGCCGCAGCGAACAGCTCATCGGCCACTACCTCAAGAACCGCCCCGACGCGGACGTCTTCGTCGCCACCAAGATGGGCCGCCGCGCCGACCAGGTGCCGGAGAACTACGTCCTGGACAACTTCCGCGCCTGGAACGACCGTTCCCGGGCCAACCTCGGCACCGACACACTCGACCTCGTACAACTGCACTGCCCGCCCAGCAGCGTCTACTCCTCCGACGCCGTCTACGACGCCCTGGACACCCTGGTCGCCGAGCAGCGGATCGCCGCCTACGCGGTGAGCGTCGAGACCTGCGCCGAGGCGCTGGCCGCCATCGCGCGCCCCGGCGTGGCGAGCGTGCAGATCATCCTCAACCCGTTCCGCCTCAAGCCGCTCGACGAGGTCCTCCCGGCGGCCGCCGCCGCGGGCGTCGGCATCATCGCCCGGGTCCCCTCGCCTCCGGCCTGCTCTCCGGCAAGTACACCAAGGACACCGTCTTCGGCCCCGAGGACCACCGGACGTACAACCGGCACGGCGAGGCGTTCGACCAGGGCGAGACGTTCTCCGGCATCGACTACGCCACCGGCGTCGCCGCGGCGGCCGAGTTCGCCGAGCTGGCCCCGGAGGGCGCCACCCCCGCGCAGACCGCGCTGCGCTGGATCATCCAGCAGCCGGGCGTCACCAGCGTGATCCCCGGGGCGCGTTCGGTGGAACAGACCCGCGCCAACGCGGCGGCCGCATCCCTGCCGCCGCTGCCGCAGAGCACGCTGGACGCCGTGCGCGAGCTGTACGACCGGTCGATCCGCGCGGAGGTCCACGGTCGCTGGTGACGGCGGCGGACGGGGAGTGACGAACGGGTGAGCGGCGAGCGGGACTCAGTCGTCCCGCTCGTCCTCCCCGTCCTCTTCTCCGTCCCCGTCGCGCTCCTGCTGCTGCGTGCCCTGCTGCTGATCGCCGTCGCCGGCGTCCTGCGAGGGGACCGACGGGGCCGAGGGCGGGCTCTGGTCCGGCGTACCGGCTGAGCTGGAGTCCGGGGAGAACAGAATCATCCCCAGGTACACGGCGGCCAGGAACGTCGCCGTGCCCGCGATGGCGCTGGCCACCCTGGGGCGCCGGCGGATCGCCTCGCGGGTACTGCGACGACGACGGGCCGGAGCCGAACGGGCCGGCGCCTGCCGTCTGCGTCCCGTGGGCCCCGGGAGCCGGTATGTCGTCGGGCCGACCGGTGCGGGCGGGGCCGCGGGGGAGGGCCTCGGAGCCATGGGGGCGGTCGCCCGGTGCGATGTGGGCGTCTGCGCGGGGAGGGGCTCCGGCAGGCCGCGCCAGGCGTCGGTGCGGAACCAGTCGGAGACCTGCTGCGCGGTGGGCCGCTCCTCCGGCTGTTTGGCCAGCAGCCCGAGCAGATACGCGTCGAAGGCGGCGGAGATCTCCACACCGCGCTGCCGCAGCGGACCGGCGGGGTGTCGACATGCTGGTACAGCGTCGCGGTCGCCGTGTCGGAGCGGAACGGGGGCTGCCCGAGCAGCAGTTGATAGATGACGCAGCCCAGGGAGTACATGTCGGAGGCCGAGTCGGCGGTCCGCCCCAGCGCCCGCTCGGGGGCCAGGTAGAGGCTGGTGCCGACGATGTGACCGGCCGTCGTCAGCGCGGTCGAGGGATCGTCGACGAACTGGGCGATCCCGAAGTCGCCGATCTTCACCGAACCGTCCGCGTCCAGCATCAGGTTGCCCGGCTTGATGTCGCGGTGGACGATGCCCTGGCGGTGCGCCGCGGCAAGGCCGGCGGCCGCCTGTCCGGCGATCCGGGCGACCAGTTCAGGGCGGACGCGCTCCTGGGCGGCCAGCAGGTCGCCGAGGCTCTGCCCCTCGACCAGCTCCATCACCAGGAAGAACCGGTCCTCCCAGGCGCCGAAGTCGAACACGGCCACCAGATGCGGATGGCTCAGCCGGGCGGCGGTCTGGGCCTCCAGCCGGAAGCGGGCGGTCGACGAGGCGTCCGCCTGGTCCCCCAGCAGGAGCTTCACGGCCACGGCCCGTCCCAGGACCTCGTCCGTGGCGCGCCACACCTCGCCCATGCCGCCACGCCCGATGGGGGATACCAATCGGTACCGACCAGCTACCAGCACCTGTACACCTATCTCGAATGGTGGCCCGCTCCGGCTGTCGGCACCCCGGGGCACCCGGTCTCCGGCGGAGTCCTGGGCGGTGCGGCGAACGACATGATCAGGATATCGGTCCGGCGGAGCCCGGATGCCCCGACGGCCCCTTCACCGGGCTCGGCTGACGGCCCGCCACGCCTCCCGGCCCCTGCCGTGTGCGCGGGCGTCGCCGCGGCCGGGAGCCCCGTCCGCCGAGCCGTCCGCGGGAAGAGCGCTCCGGTCACCCGGCAGCGGCCCCGGGCCCCGGCCGGTCACGGTCTCCCGCCGCGCGTCCCACGGACTCCACCAGCGGCAGCACCCGGTGCGCCACACGCTCGCGCAGCGCCACATCGGTCCGGGTCCTGACCACCCCCGGCAGCTGGATCAGCCGCTGGATCACGTCCTCCAGGTGCCCGTTGTCCCGGGCGACGACGCGGGTCAGCAGATCGCCGCCGCCCGTCGTCGAGAACGCCTCGATGATCTCGGGCACGGCCGCCAGCGCGTCACCCACTTCGACCAGATGCCCCTGGGTGACCTCCAGGTGGACGAAGGCGAGCACGGGGTGGCCGAGCGCGGCGGGGGAGAGGGTCGGCCCGGTGCCGGTGATCACGCCGTCGCGCTCCAGCCGGTCGAGCCGCGCCTGCAGGGTGCCGCGGGCCACGCCGAGGATGCGCGCGTACTCCCGGACGCTGGTGCGCGGCTGCTCGATCAGCAGGCGCAGGATCCGGGTGTCGAGAGCGTCCACCGCCATGATCCGCCGATCTCCTTCCGAGCCGTCCTGTCCGGACCCGACTGTACCCAGGGCGACGCGGCCGTCCCGGAACGCCGAGGCCGTGACGGGCGGACCACCTGTCACCCATGGCCGCCCTTCACCCGTAGGACGACGACAGCACGGCCATCACCACGGCCGTCAGGGCGAACTGGGCCACGGCGGCCGCCCAGAACCGTCCCCAGCACAGGGCCAGCCCGATCGCCGCCAGTGCACCCCCGCTCCACAGCAGCTCCGTCACCGGGAGGACGGCGTCCTCACCGGTGTGCGCCGCGGCCCAGCCCCGCATGCCGACGGCCAGCCAGGCGTAACCGCCCACCAGGATGTCGAGCGGCAGGAGGCCCAGGAACACCAGAAGGTTCGCCGTGCCGGTGCGCGGCTCGCGCCGACGCCCGAAGCCGGCCGTGCGCGTACCCGTGTCCATGTCCATGTCGGGATCCTGCGCCGGGGAGGCTCTCCGGGGATGAGTACGCGTACTCATCCCGGGGACGGCCCGTCTCATCCCCGGATGGTCCGTTGGCATGCTCGTGGCCGAATTTTCGCCCCTTTTGCTGGTCCATTGGTACAGGAGATTGCTCCCGGTTTGATCCAAGGGTCCGACAGATGCTGCAATGGTGGCGTCGATGGCGCTGCGGACTTCCGCGGCGCCTTTTTCATGCGAGTTCTGCGGCGACGCGGAAGGGGTGGAAGCGTGCTGAAGAGGGTGTTCGTGGCGCCGGACCCGGGGCGGGCCCGGCTGCGCTTCGCCTGCCGTGCCGTGGTCGGCATCGGCCTCGCCGTCGCGCTGTGCGGGCTCGTCGGGCATTCGCTCGTCGCGGCCATCACCGGCGGCCTCGCGGCTCTGCTCGCCCTCTTCACCGTGACCGACCCGACGGTGCGTGGGCAGGCCGCCACCACCGCCCTCCTCCCGGTCGCCGGTCTGCCCGTCCTCGCCGTCGCGGCGGTCCTGCACGATCAGCCCCTCGCCCGGGACCTGGTCTTCCTCGGCGTGATGGGGGCGGGCGTGTACGCCCGGCGCTGGGGACCGCGCGGTCACGCGCTGGGCGTCTTCGCGTTCATGATGTTCTTCGCCGCCCAGTTCCTGCACACCGTGCCCGGCCAGCTCCCCGAGCTGTACGCCGCCGTGGCGCTGTCCCTGTGCGCCTCGTCCGCCGTGCGCTTCGGCCTCTGGTGCTACGAGCGACGCCTCCCGGCCGCGGCCCAGCCCGCGCCACCGGAGATCCGGGGCCGACTGCGCGTCACCACCCGGCAGGCCGTCCAGGCCACCCTGGGCGGGGCCTTCGCGCTCGGCATCGGGCAAGTCCTGTCCGACGAGCGGTGGTACTGGGCGGTCGGCGCCACCTGGTGGGTCTTCGTCAACACCACCTCGCGCGGCGAGACGCTCGTCCGCGGATTCCGCCGGGTCCTCGGCACCGTGATCGGCATCGTCTCCGGTTTCGCCGTGGCCATCCCGCTCGACGGCGCCCCCGTCCCGACCGCCGCCGTCGTCGCGGTCGGCGTCTTCGGCATCTTCTACACGGCGGCGGTCTCGTACAGCTGGATGATGTTCTTCGTGACGCTGATGGCCGGCATGCTCTACGGCGCGCTGGGCGTCCTGGACGCCGCCCTGCTCTGGCTGCGCGTCGCGGAGACCGCCGTCGGCGCGCTCGGCGCGGTGCTCGCCGTGCTGCTGGTGCTCCCCGTCACCACCCACGCCATCACCGACGCGTGGATCCAGAAGGCGCTGCGGTGCGTCCACGCCTGCACGGCCGAGGCGGCCGACCGGCTCGCCGGGTCGACGCTCGCCGACCCCGCGCCCCGCGTCGCCGAGCTGGAGATGCTGCTCGGCCGGGTCAGGCTCTCCCTCGCGCCGTTGGTGCACCCCCTGAGTCCGCTGCCGGCCCGCAAGGCACGCGCCCGCCAGGTGATCGCGCTGCTGGACGACTGCGTACGGGAGGTACGGGGCCTGGCCTCCATCGCCGCCGACCCGGACGCCTCGCACGACGCGCGGTTGTCCGCCGCGTGCTCCCGGGTGGAGGCGGCCGTCGAAGCCCTGACCGCGCCCGAGGGCGCCCGCGGTTTCCACCTGCCCGAACTGCCCGCCGCTGCCGTCGACCCGGCCCTGGCCCACCTGCATGGCCTGGAGCGAGCGCTCGCCGGACTCGCCAGCCCGCTGAGCCACGCTCCGCGCGCGGCGTCCACGAGCGCCTGACGTCCGGAGGCGTGCGCTTCCGGCGCACGGTCGACTCCTCCGCACGGTCGCGCCCCGCACGGTCGAGTCCTCTGTACGGTCGAGGTGGCCCTTTTGCTCTCGTATGTCCCTCGTGGCAGCCTTGCCCGTAAGGGGAGGAACAAGGCGAGAGTTCGCTGCAGCCGTCCCTCGACCGGACGGTCGCCCGAGCATGTGGAGATGGACAGCGTGGCAACATCCCTGCAGCACAAGCCGCATCCCGGACACGATCACGCGCACGGCGAAGGCTGTGGACACGTGGCGGTCCCTCACGACGATCACGTCGATTACGTGCATGACGGTCATCTGCACCGTGAACACGAAGGCCACACGGACGAGTGCGAGGCCGCCGGGCACCACGAGCACGCCGGCCATGACCACGTCCACGGTGAGAGCTGCGGGCATGTGGCGGTCAGGCATGGCGACCACCTGGACTATGTGCACGACGGCCACCGCCATGCGGCTCACGACGGCCACTGGGACGACCACTGACCCCTCCTCGGGCCGACTGAGGGGCGCCGGTCGCTCACCCTGCGAGTGACCGCCCGCCCCGCCCGACGATGCCCTGGATTGGTCTGGACCGCAGCGGCCTGCCTGCTACCGTCGCCCGTGAAGATCACGGCGACGGTGAAGAGGGGTAGCGCAATGATCGGCAACAGCGCCGGGCGGGCATTCTTGGGGTCGTTCACCTCGGCGGGCGGGCTCGGCATCACCGCCGCCTCCGTGGACCGGGAGACCGGAGCCCTGACCGTCCTCGGGTCCACGGACGCCGTGCCCGACCCCTCCTTCCTCGCGGTCGGCTCCCGTGGGAGCGGCACGGTCCTGTACGCCGTCGGGGAAAGCGCCCCGGGCGTCGCCGCCGCCTTCGCCGTCGACGGGGACGTACCGACGCTCCTGGGCCCCGCCCAGGATGTCGACGGCGATGCGCCCACCCACCTCGCGCTCGCCGCGGACCACCTGGTCACCGCCAACTACACCTCCGGCAGCGTCACCGCCCTGCCGGTCCTCGCCGACGGCTCCCTCGGGGCGGCGGCCTCGGTGCTTCAGCACGAGGGCAGCGGCCCGGACGCCGACCGTCAGGAGGGCCCACACGCCCACCAGGTCCTCGCCGACCCCTCCGGGAACTGGCTGGTCAGCGTGGACCTCGGCACCGACTCCGTACGCGTCTGCGCCCTGGACCCCGCTACCGGGGCCCTGCGTCTGCACGGCGAGACGGCGCTGCGTCCGGGCACCGGACCGCGCCACCTGGCCTTCCACCCCTCGGGCGCCCTCGCCTACGTCCTGGGTGAGCTGGAACCGACCCTCACCGTGTGCCGCTGGGACGCGGCGACGGGCCGCCTCGACGTCCTCGGGGAGACCCCGGTGCTGCCCGAGCACGAAACGGCCGACGAGGCGGTGCGCACCTACCCGTCCGAGGTGGTCGTGGCCCGCGACGGACGCTTCCTGTGGACCGCCAACCGCGGGCACGACAGCATCTCGGTCCTCACCCTCGACGAGAGCGGCGAGAAGGCGGCTCTGGTGGCAACCGTCGGCTGTGGCGGCCGCTGGCCGCGCGACCTCACCCTCGACCCGAGCGGGCAGTGGCTGTACGCGGCCAATGAGCACTCGGGGAACGTCAGCTGGTTCGCCGTGGACGCCGAGACCGGCATCCCGCGGCACGCGGGCTCGGTCGAGGCCCCGCGGTCTCCTGCGTCGTCCTCGTCTGACCTCCGGCCCCTGCGGCCGCTCGGCCACAACATCCCGGGAACAGCGCGGCGGGCCCGGACCGGGGATTTCTCCTCCGGTCCGGGCCCGCCGCGCTGTCCGGCTTCCCGAGCCGCCGCCCGAGGGCGACGGCCTCCGGTCAGTGCGCCTGAGCTCCCTGGGCACCCTGCGGCGTCGCCGGCGTGATGCCCAGCGTCGTGGCGTACAGGGACAGCACCAGCTTGCCGATCGCCGGGTAGGCGCCCAGCGGCTCGGCCGTCGCGCAGCCCGCCTCCTTCGCGGCGGCGTCCAGCAGGCCGGGGTCGACCTCCGGACCCACCAGGTACGGCGCCAGCGCCAGCTGCGCGGAGCCCGAGCCCTGCAGCTGCTCCGCGATCGAGGCGACCGAGCCCTCCACGTCCAGCGCGGCGGCCATCACCGGCACCGCGAGCCGGGCGGCCAGCAGCATGCCGGTGATCCCCGCGGCCTGCACGGCCTCCTCCCCGCCCACGGTGGCCAGCACGATGCCGTCGGCGGCCGTGGCGACGGTGAACAGCCGGGCACGGTCGGCGCGCGCGAGACCGGCCTCCGACAGCCGTACGTGCAGGGCCTCGGCGAGCAGCGGGTGCGGGCCGAGCACATCGGTCAGCTCGGCCTGCGTACCGCTGTCCATCACGGCCTGCCGTATCCGCCGGATCAGCGCGCTGTCCGGACCCGCGAGCAGCGGGACCACGACGGCGGACGGACCGGTGGGCTCGGCGACCTCACGGCCGGCCGCGACGGCCTGCTCGAAGCGCGCGACGCGCTCGGCGGCGTTATGGGCGAGAACGGTGGCAAGGGTCGGGTACTCGGCATCGTCGCCGTCGAGGTAGCCGATCCGGGCGTTGAGGCCGGGCAGCTCGGAACGGGCGATGCTGATCACTTCCTCGGCCAGGCTGCGCGTGGCCGAGGAGGGGATACCGGGAACGGCGAGAACGAGCGCGGCAGCGCCCTCGGGTGCGACCACGGGCTCCGGGCGGCGGTGCCGTCCGGACTGGCGAGGTCGCGGCATTCGTACAGGCAGGCCGGAAGCGGGCCCAGTGGGGGTGCTCATGGCGCCGCATGCTACTGGTTTTACCTGCCCCTCCGTTCGGGGAGGGGCAGGTCGAGCGTTAACTATCCGCTTATGTCCGATGAGTGATGTACCGCCGGAGTGTCCCTGTCTGTCGGCTCGCTGTTTCACCCGGTTCGCCCGTTCGTCCTTCTCCCCGTCACCCCGACCGGGGTGAGGCGCGCACCACCGGATCCGCATGCTGTCCGGTCTCCTGCTCCAGGGGCACGAACAGCATCGTCGGGTGACGCGGCAGACGCAGGTCCCCGGCTGCCAGGGCGCGCGCGATCCGGAGTGCGCCCGTCAGTGGATCGCCCGTCGCGACGGTCACCCGGGCCCCCGGCAGCAGCCGTGCCAGTTCCTCGCGCAGAGGTGCGACCAGCGGTTCGCCCATCCGGAACAGGCCGCCGGTCAGGGCCACTTCACCGGTCCCGCCGCCCTCGCCCGGCTCACCGTCCGATCCGGCGGGCGCCGGGCACACGGCCGCCGCCGCCTCCGCGACATGGCCCGCGGCCTGGCGCAGAATGCCGGCGGCGATGGGATCCGCTCCGGCGCACGCCGCCACCTCCGGGGCGAACGAGGCCAGCACGGCCGGTCGGTCGGAACGTGGATAGAGCAACCCCGGCAGCTCCTCCGCCGGCCCGAACACGGCCCGCAGCCGGTCCAGCAGCGCGGCGGAACCGCCACGCCGCCCGTCATGGGCCCGCATCGCCGCGTCCAGCCCGGCCCGGCCGATCCACGCGCCGCCGCCACTGTCACCCAGAAGATGACCCCACCCGTCGGCCCTGTGCCACTCCTTCAGGTCCGTACCGAGGGCGATCATGCCCGTGCCGCCCGCGACGACCGCGCCCGGGCGCTGCCCCACCGCGCCCGCGTAGGCCGTCACCGCGTCGGCGGCCAGTGCCACCCGGCGTACCCCCAGGGCTTCTGCGAGTGCGCCGGGAAGCTCCGCCCGCAACCGCTCGCCCAGCGTGGCCATCCCGGCGGCCCCGATCGCCACCGCCGCGACCTCACCCGCCGGAGCGCCGTGAGCTCGCGGGGCGTCGCTCCGGCCCTCCGCCGACGCGGCGTCCGAAGCCCGGTCCAGCAACTCCCGGGCGGCGGGCAGCAGCTGATCCAGCAGATGCCCGGCGTCGATGCCGCCCGGACCCGTCCGTACCGGTTCGGCGCAGACCGTCGTCGCGAGGGGCCCCGGCTCCTCGACCCGGCCGAGCGCCACCCGCAACCCGGAGCCCCCGGAGTCGACCCCGAGGACATACGCACCGGGACCGGCTGGCCCTGCGTGAGTCACGGAAGCCGCCAGTCCACCGGCTGCGCTCCCTGGCGCTCCAGCAGTTCGTTCACCCGGCTGAACGGCCGCGAACCGAAGAAGCCCCGGTCCGCGGACATGGGGGAGGGGTGCGCGGACTCGATCGCCGGGTAGTCACCCAGCAGCGGGCGGAGATTGCGGGCGTCACGCCCCCACAGGACCGACACCAGTGGAGTGCCCCGGGCCACCAGTGCCTTGATCGCCTGCTCGGTCACCTCTTCCCAGCCCTTGCCCCGGTGGGCGGCGGGCCGCCGCGGCGCGGTGGTCAGTGCCCTGTTGAGCAGCAGCACTCCCTGTCTGGTCCACGGAGTGAGATCGCCGTTGGACGGCCTGGGCAGCCCCAGATCCCCGTGCAGCTCCCGGAAGATGTTCTCCAGGCTGCCCGGCAGCGGCCGGACGTCGGGGGCCACCGCGAAGCTCAGCCCGATCGCGTGTCCCGGGGTGGGATACGGATCCTGGCCGACGACCAGCACCCTCACCTCCTCGAACGGCTGCTGGAACGCCCGCAGTACATGCGCCCCGGAGGGCAGGTACGTGCGTCCCGCCGCGATCTCGGCGCGGAGGAAGTCGCCCATAGCGGCGATGCGTTCGGCGACGGGTTCGAGGGCGTCGGCCCACCCGGGCTCGATGATCTCTTTCAACGGTCGTGCTGCCACGGCCCGCACTCTACTGCTGATACGACCACTCCGATCAACTGCCGTCGGTGCTCCGGCCGGCCACCCGTCAGCCGAGCGCCACCGCCCGTACGCACAGGACGTCCGGCAGATGGGAGGCGAGCTGCTGCCAGGTGTCCCCGTCGTCCGCGCTGGCGTACAACTCGCCGTTGCGGTTGCCGAAGTAGACCCCGGCGGGGTCCGCGTCGTCGGTGCAGAGCGCGTCCCGCAGCACCGTGCCGTAGTGCGCCCCGTCCGGCAGGCCCTCGGAGAGCGGCTCCCAGGTGCGCCCCGCGTCGGTCGTACGGAACACCCGGCAGCGGTGCTCCGCCGGGACCCGGTCGGCGTCGGCGTTGATCGGGAAGACATACGCCGTATCGCCGCGGTGCGGGTGCGCGGCGGCGGCGAACCCGAAGTCGGAGGGCAGCCCCGCGCCGATGTCGCTCCAGTGGTCACCGGCGTCGTCGCTGCGGAACACGCCCCAGTGGTTCTGCAGATAGAGCCGGTCCGGGTCGGCCGCGTCCCGGGTGACCTTGTGGACGCACTGCCCGAACTCCGGATCCGGGTCCGGGAGGAAGACCGCGGAGACGCCCTTGTTCGACGGCTCCCAGCTCGCCCCGCCGTCCTTCGTCCGGAACACCCCCGCCGTCGACACGGCGACCGTCACGGCCTTGGCGTCCCGGGAGTCGGTCAGGACGGTGTGCAGCCCCTCGCCGCCGCCGCCCGGCTCCCACCGCGAGCGGGTCGGGTGCTCCCAGAGCGGACGGACGAGCTCGAACGACTCGCCCCGGTCCTCCGAGCGGAACAACGCGGCCGGCTCGGTGCCCGCGTAGACCACGTCCGGCGCCTCGGGGCCCGCCGGATGCAACTGCCAGACCCGCTCCAGCGAAGCCCCGGTGGACTTGGGGAACTTCACCGCCGGCTGCCGTGGCTCGACCCAGGACTCGCCCAGATCGTCCGAGTGGAAGACGGACGGCCCCCAGTGGGCGCTGTCCCCGCCGACCAGGATTCTCGGGGTGTCCCCCCTGGTGTCCACGGCCACCGAGTAGATCGCCTGCGCGTTGAAGTGCGGGCCCGTGATCTCCCAGGTCCCGCCGCGTCTGCGGCCGATGAAAAGCCCCTTGCGGGTGCCTGCGGTGAGCAATACGTCGGTCATGGTTCTGGACCTCCCGGAAACGTCGTTGTGCCGGAACAGTGCCAGTCTGCACCCGGCCACTGACAGCGGCTCGCGCACACGCCCGCGCACCCGTGGCGCCGGCTTGTGCGCGGGCGTGACGCTGTCCCGGTGCGCGGCCCGTGGCGCTGTCCGCGTGCGCGGTTCCCTTGACCGGTGTCCGGCGGCGGCCCTAGCGTCCGAGGAGCGGAGAAAGCGCTTGTGGAGCGGTCGGGGACCGTGCCGCCGAGACAGAGGAGCTCCCGTGGTGACCTTCGAAGGACTGCCCGGCGCCGTCGCCGTCTCGCATCTGACCGTCTACGACTGGCCCGCCGCCGACGGGCTGCGCGGGGGCACCCCGCATCTCCACCTGACCTGCTCGGAGGGGTACGTCGTGGTCGGCGGCAGCGGTTCCGTGCAGACCCTCACCACCGCCGGGTACCGGGAGACCCCGCTGACGCCCGGAGCACTGGTCTGGTTCACCCCGGGCACCATCCACCGCCTGGTCAACGAGGACGGACTGCGGCTCATCGTGCTCATGCAGAACAGCGGGCTGCCCGAGGCGGGTGACGCCGTGCTCACGCTGCCGCCCGGCAGGCTGACGGACGTGGACGACTACCGCGCGGCGACGGCGCTCCCGGTTGAGGCCGGGGAAGCCGTGCAGGAGAAGGCCGCGCGGGCCCGGCGCGACCTTGCCGTGGAAGGGTTCCTCGCCCTGCGCGAGGCCGTGGAGGACGGCGATCCGGAGCCGCTGGCCGGGTTCCACCGGGCCGCGGCCTCGCTCGTCCGTCCCCGTACGGCTCAGTGGCGCACCCGCTGGGAGAACGGGGCCGCCATGGCCGCCGCCGCGACCGCCCACCAGCTCGACGCCCTGGGCCGGGGCGAGGGCGGCCACCTCGCCGCCGCCCGGGTCCACGCCGAACGTCCCTCGGCGCACGGCAGGTTCGGCATGTGCGGCCGGCTGGACGTCTACCGCACCTGACCCTCCACGCCGCGCTGCCCCGGTGCCCGCCGGGCCCGCCCGCACGACCGGCCGCCGGGTGCTGACATCCTGGTGGCGGCCGACCGGAGGTCAGACGCATGGAGGAGACGACGATGAGCAGCGGGACCGGGATCACGGACGCCGACGGCCACCCGGTGCGGATCACGGTCACCCCGGCCGCTCAGGGAGAAGACCCCGCCCCGCTCCCCGTATCGGCATCCGGCTCGCACCCCCGGCGGGTGAGCTCGTCTGGACCTGCACCCCCGGGGCGGCCCGCGAGCTGGCCGCCGAACTCCTCAGGGCGGCCGAGGAGACCGAGAACGCGCCGACGGCGCGCCCCGTCACGGTCGAGGCGGGCCGACTGCGCCGCGGCGACGTGCGCGCCGGCGACCGGGCCATGACCGTGGAGAGCGCCCGGTCCGACGGCTCCACGGTCCATGTCACCTGGAAGTCCGGGGCCGGCCGCAGCTGGACCCAGGCCTACGCCGCCGACGCCGCCATCACCCTCAAGCGGCGACTTCCCGAAGGCCGTTGACGCCGGTGGCCCCGCCGGCCCGGGCGGCACGACAGCGCGTGGCCGCAGAGGGCCTGCCACGTCGGTAGGGTGGCCCGTGATGTTTACCGAACAGGGCCCCACCGTGCGCGAACTGGCCGTCCAGGCGCTCTCCTCGATCGAGCGCGGTTACGACCTGCTCGCCCCGAAGTTCGACCACACGCCCTACCGCACCCCGGACCGTGTGCTCGACGCCGTCACCGACGAGGTGCGCGGGCTCGGTCCCTTCGACACCGGACTCGACGTCTGCTGCGGCACCGGCGCGGGGATGGGCGTACTGCGGCAGCTGTGCCGTGAGCGTGTTGTCGGGGTCGACTTCAGCGCGGGCATGCTCGCGGAGGCCCGGGCCGCATTCCCACCCGGGGGAGAGGGGCCGGCAGGGGAGGCCGCGGCCGCAGAGGGGCCAGCGGTAGAGGGACCGGCCGCAGAGAGGCCGGCAGTCGACTGGGTACGGGCCGACGTCCGCTCCCTGCCCTTCGCCCCCGCCTTCGATCTCGCTGTGAGCTTCGGGGCGTTCGGCCATTTCCTGCCCGCCGAACGCTTCGGTCTCTTCGCCGAGGTGTACGGATCGCTGCGGCCGGGCGGTCAGTTCGTCTTCCCGATCGGCGCCCCGCCCCCGGTGGGATCCCGCGCCTACTGGGCGTTGCTCGGCTTCGACGCGGCGATGCGCGTGCGCAACGCCCTGTGGCGCCCGCGGTTCGTCATGTACTACCGCACGTTCCGGCTCGGCGACGTGCTGGAGGACCTGATGCAGGCCGGATTCGTCGTGCGGCTGATGCCCCTCACCGAACTGGGCCGCCGCCCCGACGGCAGCCCCGCGCGCGCCTGGTGGTGGCGACCCGGGAGTGACCGCGCGGGCCGCTCAGGGGTTCTCGTCCCGCGCCGCCGCCAGCAGCCCCGCCCAGTCGGGGATCTTCACCGGGCCGCGCCCCAGCGAACGCCCCAGCTCCGCCTCCGCGCGCTCGATCGACAGCCAGCCGGTCCACTCCACGGGCCGCAGCCCCCACTCCCGCAGCACGGCCAGCGGGTCGCCCGCCGCCGTACGCCGCGTCAGCGCGGCCGCGTCCGCCAGCAGCGAGGCCACCGTCTCCTTGGCGCACGAGCGGTTCGAGCCGATCACCCCGGTCGGCCCCCGCTTGATCCACCCCGCCACGTACTCACCCGGCGACGGCACCCCGCCCGCAGCACCCGCCCGGCCGTGTGCGGCACCGTCCCGCGCACCGGGTCGAACGGCAGTCCGGGCAGCTCCACCCCGCGGTAGCCGACCGCCCGCAGGACGAGCTGCGCCTCCATGTCCTCGTATTGACCGGTGTCCCGTACGCCCCCCGCCCCGTCCGGGACCGTCCGGGCGAACCGCACCCCGGCCACCCGCCCGCCGCGCTCCAGCAACTCCACCGGCCGCAGGAAGAACCGCAGCCGGATACGGCGTCCGGCGTCATCGCCCGAGCCCGGTACCCCGGCCGCCCCCGCTCCGCTCGCCGTCGACCAGCCGCGCAGCACCTCCAGGTTCCGCCGCACCACGGCCGGCAGCGGCAGCGCTCCGGGAAGGCCGTCCGGAGCGGCGTACGCCGGGTCGAGCGCCAGCTCCACCGGGTCGACGACGATCCGCGCCCCGGGCAGCGCCCCCAGTTCCCGCAGCTCCTTGGTGGTGAACCGGGCCTGGGAGGGGCCCCGGCGGCCCACGATGTTCACCTCGCGCACCCGGCTCCTCTCCAGCGCGCGCAGCGCGGCGCTGGGCACGTCGGTGCGGCGCAGTTCACCGGCGCCGCGTGCCAGGATCCGGGCCACGTCGACCGCCACGTTGCCCACGCCGATCACGACGGCCGAGCGGGCGTCCAGGGCGCCCCGGGCGAACGGATCGGTGTCGCTGTCCGGGTGGGCGCTGTACCAGGAGACGAAGCGGGTGGCCGAATAGCTGCCCGGCAGGTCCTCGCCCGGCACCGCCAGCGCCCGGTCCGCCGACGCCCCGACGCAGTAGACGACCGCGTGGTACAGCTCCGCGAGCCGGGCGGGGGAGACCCCGTCGGCCCCGCCGACGCCGACGTTGCCCACGAAGGTGACCCGCTCGTCCTCCAGCACCGCCCGCAGGCTGTTCTGCAGCGACTTGATCTTCTCGTGGTCGGGGGCCACCCCGTACCGCACGAGTCCGTACGGGGTGGGCAGCCGGTCCAGGACATGGACGCGCACATCGGGCACCAGCGACTGCTGGAGGAGGGCCTGGGCGGTGTAGACCCCGCTGGGACCGGAACCGACGACGGCGACGGAGAGCACGGCGTACCTCCTTTCCCGAAGTTTCCTCCCGTTTCCGAGGATTCCTCCAGGATGGCACCGCCGGGCGCGCGGAGCAGCGCAGCCGAGTGGCTCAGTCCAGCATCCCGCGCATCCGGTTGATCTCCACGGTCTGCTGGGCGACCACATCACCGGCCATCTCCTCGACGAAGACGTCGTTCCCCTCGGTGAGCGCCTCCGTGGCCATGGTGATCGCCCCTGGTGGTGGGTGATCATCAGCTCCAGGAAGAGCTTGTCGAAGGCCTTGCCCTCCGCGGCGCGCAGCTTCTTCAGCTGGTCCTCGGTCGCCATCCCGGGCATCTGGGAGTGGTCGTGGTGGTGCTTGCGCTTGTCGCCGCCGTTCTGTTCGACCCATCCTTCCATCGCGCCGATCTCCGGCTTCTGGCCCGCCGCTATGCGTTCCGCGAGCCGCTTGACGGCGCTCCCGGAGGCCCTTTTCGGGGCGAGTTCGGTCATCACGAGCGCTTGCGCGTGATGTTCGATCATCATCTGCGCATAGCGGAAGTCCGCGGAGTTGGCGGTGTCCCGGCCGGTCTCCTCGGCGGCCTCCTCGGCGGAGAGCGTCCGGGCGGGCTCGCCCGGTCTGCCGGGCGCGACCACGCCGGGGCCCGCGTCCTTGGCCTTCTCCGACGTTCCGTCACCGCTGTCCGCCTCACAGGCTCCCAGGGTGAGCACGGCGGCAACCGCCACCGCCGCGAGAGCGGTTGAGCGCAGAGCTGCGGTCCGGGGATGGATCAACACGGTGACCTCCTGTGCCACGGGGTTTGTTGCCGACCGTCCTAACACGCTTCCACCGGCCGAAGATCAAAAACTTTCCTTGCGTCTCTGTTGCCATCTATTGATGTGTACATGCGAGGGACGATACTGCCGGGGATGCATAACCGTTCGACCCCGAACGGATACAAGGGAGGACGCAGTGACCTCGTTGCACACCACCCGCGTGCGGCGCAGACGTCTGGGCGCGGTGGCAGCCGCGGCCGGACTCCTCGCCACGCTGCTGACGGCCACCACAGCGGCCGCGACCCCCGACCCGGGCGACGTCCCGGCCGAACGCGGTTCCGTCTCCAAGAGCGACCAGGCCGAGGCCAGGGCCGCGATAACCGGCGGTGACATACCGGGCGTGGACGAGATCGTCCACAGCTCCAACATCAAGCACCTGACGAACGTGCCGAAGGGCGCCCTCACGGGCTTCAACACGGACCTCGCGTTCCAGGGGAAGTACGCGTTCGTCGGCAACTACGACGGCTTCGTCATCTACGACATCAGCAAGCCGAAGAAGCCCAGGACGGTCTCGCAGGTCCTCTGCCCCGGCTCGCAGAACGACATCTCGGTCTCCGGAGACCTGCTCTTCCTCTCGACGGACTCCTCGCGCAGCGACGACTCCTGCTCCAGCACCTCCCAGCCCGCCACGGAGAAGTCCTCCTGGGAGGGCATGAAGATCTTCGACATCAGCGACAAGCGGCAGCCCAGGTACATCGCCGCCGTGGAGACCGCCTGCGGTTCCCACACGCACACGCTGGTGCCGGACGGCAGCAAGAACGTGTACGTGTACGTCTCCTCGTACGCGCCCAACGAGTCGTTCCCGGACTGCCGGCCGCCGCACGACGGGATCTCCATCATCAAGGTGCCGCTCAAGGCGCCCCAGAAGGCCCGGGTCATCGACTTCCCGGTGCTCTTCCCGGACGGCGGCAACCCGGGAGCGCCCGAGAACCCCGGGTCACCAGGACGACCGGCTGCCACGACATCACGGTGCTGCCGTCGAAGGACCTGGCGGCCGGCGCCTGCATGGGTGACGGTCTGCTGTTCTCCATCGAGGACCCGGAGCACCCGAAGATCATCGACCGGGTCCAGGACAACGTGAACTTCGCGTTCTGGCACTCGGCGACCTTCAACCAGGGGGCGAACAAGGTCGTCTTCACCGACGAGCTCGGCGGCGGCGGCGCGGCCACCTGCAACGAGCAGGTCGGCCCCAAGCGCGGGGCCAACGGCATCTACGACATCGTCGGCAAGGGCGACAAGCGCAAGCTGGTCTTCCGGAACTACTTCAAGATCGACCGTCACCAGGCCGACGCCGAGGTCTGCGTCGCCCACAACGGCTCGATCATCCCGGTGAAGGGCCGTGACCTGATGGTCCAGGCCTGGTACCAGGGCGGTATCTCCGTCTGGGACTTCACCGACTCGGCCAAGCCCGAAGAGATCGCCTTCTTCGAGCGCGGCCCGGTCACCTCGACCGGGTCACCACGGCCGGCTCCTGGTCGGCGTACTACTACAACGGTCACATCTACTCCAGCGACATCGCCAAGGGCTTCGATGTGCTGAGGGTGGACGACCGGCGTACCGACCCGGCGAAGCGGGTCACGATGGACGAGCTCAACGCGCAGACGCAGCCGGACTACTTCGACCGCTGATCCGTCAGCGCGTCGCACAGGAGGTCCGTCGGTATGCCGGGGCCGGTGGCTCCCGGGCGGTCAGCCGCCCGGGAGCCACCGGCCCCGGTGCGTGTGCGCCCCGGAAATTCATTGACCGATGAGCCGGGCCGGGACATGCTGGATCCCTGCGACGGCGGGCCCCGCGATTCCGGTCCCGACGCGGTCCACGGCCGTGTTCCCACGGGACACGCCGGAGGGTGTGCCCGGATCCGGCGACGCGGGGATCGCCGGATCGGGCGCGATCTCTCCCGGGCCACCGGTCACGGCGGACGCGGCGGTCAGACGGCGGTGCGGACGCTCCCGCCGGCAGCCGCGGCCCACTCCACCAGCAGCCGCTGGTACTCCGCCTCGTCCTGCGGCGTCAGGGAACCGCCCGAACGCCGCCACAGGTCGCGGATCGCCGCGTTGACCTCGGCTGCGGAACGAGCGGACACGGACGACGACATCGGGGACATGCCCACCAGGCTACGACCACGGGCGGCTCCCTCTACCCCTTCCGCGGCGGGATATGCCTCACACCCCAGCCCGATCTCCCTCACCCCCCTGTCCCGCCGGTGTGCCCGGCACCCGCCCGTCGCGGGCCTCAGCCCGGGACCAGCCCCAGGGAACGCAGCCCGTCGGGCCGCTCCGACACGGGCAGATGGTCCACGAAGCGGACCTCGCAGCCCAGAGCGACCGCACCCCCGTCCGCGACCCGGTCGTCACCCACCATGACCACGTCCGCCGGATCCCGGCCGATCAGCGCGCAGGCGATACGGAACAGCTCCGCGGCGGGCTTCTGGAGCCCCTGCTCGAAGGACAGGGCGTAGGCGTCGACGAAGCCGTCCAGCCCGTGGGCACGGAAGACCGGGCGCAGGTCCCAGCCGATGTTGCTGACCACACCGACCGCGATCCCCGCCTCCCGCAGCTCTGCCAGGACCTCAACCGCGTCCGGATACGCCTGCCAGGCCTCCGGACGCAGATGGCGCGCGTACAGCGCGTCGTACAGCCCCGGAACGGGAAGGGCGACGGTCCGGGCCAGACCGGTGTACGCCTCGCGGTGCAGCGCGGGGGTGAGGTCCCGGTGCGCCATGGCGTCGGCCAGCCGATCCGGGACCCGGAGCGGCGGCGGACCCCCCGGGAGGGCACCGGACTCCGTGAGCCCGGTCACGTACCGCTCGAAGTCCTCCGCCGGTACGTCGACGCCCTCCTCGCGCAGCACGGCGGCGAGCCAGTCCCGGACCGGCTCGATCCGGAACAGGGTTCCGGAGAAGTCGAACAGCACGCCTCTGGTCACCATCGGTGCGATCCCTCCCGCGGCGCCGCGAACCGGGCGTACCCGGCCGTGCTCAACGCCACCACGGCCACGCCCAGCAGAGCACCGCCCACGACATCGGTCAGCCAGTGCACCCCCAGGTATACCCGGGTCACCGCGACGCCGACCGCCGAGACCAGCGCCACGGCCAGCGCCGCACCCCACAGTCCGGGGCCCGCGCCGTACAGCCGCAGCAGCCACAGGAGCAGCCCGCAGCTCACGACGGCCGTCATCGCGTGCCCGGAGGGGAAGGCCGCGAACTGGGCCGAGTCCACCGGGTCGGGCCACTGCGGGCGCTCCCGGTCCACCACGGCCTTCAGCCCCTGCTGCAAGCCGGAGGCGAACAGGATCGTGGCGGCCACCCACAGGGCGAGCCGGTGCGCCCCCCGCCACCACAGGGTGATCACGGCCACCGCGATCAGAGCGCGCATGGCCCAGGGATCCCACACCCAGTCCGTCAGCACCCGGTTCACCCGGACCAGGCCGGGATCGGCCACGGCGTGCCGGTGCAGTGAGTCGGCGACCGAACGGTCCAGGGCCATCAGCGGCGACCAGCGCAACGCCACCAGGACGAGCAGCACCACGGATGCCGAGCCGACGACGGCCCCGCCCACAGGGAGGGCGCCGTGCGGGGGAACGGTCCGGTGAACGGAAGCGGAAGGGGATGAGGGGGGAGGGCATGGGGCTGATCCTCGCGGAGGACACCGCCGGAAGGCCAACCCGGGTACGTAGTCGCGCTGATCCGGAGGCGGAACCCCGGCCCCCGGGGCTAGCCCAGAGCGCGGAGCCCCGGGACGAAGGCCACGACCACCGGGACGACCGGAACCAGTGCGGCGGCGGCCGTCAGTCGGAGCCTGCGGCCCGCCGTGAGCCGTTCGACCGGGGCCAGCAACCGGTTGACCCGGTGGGGCACTTCGGCCTGCGGGGTGGGGCAGGGGCCGAACACGCCGCGGTCCTCGTTGAGTCCGACCAGGGCGAGCGCGGTCGTCAGCCTGCCGAAGCGGCGCGAAGCCACGTCGTCGGCGGCCAACTCGACCAGCCGGTGCATCTCGTCGCGGAACGCGGCGAACACCGGGATCTGCGGAAAGCCGATCGCCAGCGCGGATGAGCAGTGCAGCAACCAGTCGTGCCGGGCCTGGGCGTGCCCTTGTTCATGGGCGAGCACGGCGTCGAGCTGACGGCCCTTCAGCCGGCCCAGCGCGGCGGTGGTGATGACGAGTTGTGGGGCGGAGCCGGGCAGCCACCAGGCGTCGGGACGTTCGCCCTCCAGCACCACGAGACGGTCGGCGCCGGGCTCCTCGCCCGGCAGCAACGGGACGCGCACCAGCAGTTCCGCCCGACGCTGCTTGCGGCGACGCCGCGCCCGCCGGATCTCCCGCAGGAGCATCGTCCCGGACCACAGCCCGCCCAGCGCCAGCAGCACCGCGATGACCGCCGACCACGGCCCGTACGCCGCCAGGGCGTACGCCTCGACGACGGCGTGCGGGGCGGGGGCGAAGACATGACCGCGCACCGCCTGCCAGGCGGCGGCCGCGCTCAACGTCATGGACAGGGCGAACGACAGGAGGACCGCGGCCACCACGCACTGCCAGACCCACAGGGCCACGACCGGCTCGCGCTCCGGCCACCGGGCCCGCGCCATCACGCGCGGAGTCACCAGGGCGGTCAGTGCACCGAGCAGCAGCAGCGCGAGGGAGACCAGCATGGCCTCAGCTTATGAGCGGCGGGCCGACCGGGGTACGGCCGCGACGGCCAAGTGACGCAGGCCACTGTTTGACGGAGGTTCTGTCCCACTTCTCGTCTCACAGAGTGAGAAGCATGGCGAACATGCCGATGCCCATCGTCAGTCGGCAGGCCGTCGTGAGCTCGGGCCGGCCATCCGTTCCGCCCCCGAGACCGCCCGGGCCCCGGCCGATGGCACCCGTGCCTCCGGTCGGGGGCACAGCAGCCTCGGGCAGCAGCCGACCGGCCGCGCCCAGCACGTAGAACGCGTAGTACACGAGCAGGACCCCGGTCAGCAGGGGCATGCCGCCCACTCCCGCCGCCGTCCCGTGTCCGGCATGGCCGCCCCCGCCGCTCCCCGTCACCGCCGGGGACATCGCCACGGCCATGTAGACCATGGCCAGCGAGCCGATCAGATGGTGCAGATGGTGGCCGCCGCGCAGGGCGGGCCGCAGCGCTCGCAGCGCGGCGGCGCCGAACAGCACCGCGTACACCGCCCAGGCCCAGCCCGGGGGCGACAGCACCGCCGCCGGGACGGCCATCGCCGCCATCCCGAAACCCATGAGCGCCTCCGAGCGCGCGGTGCGGCGCTCCCGCGGCGTCCCGGTACGGGCGCGCAGAAGGCAGTACGCGCCGCTCACCGCGCACAACACCATCAGCAGCCAGCCGATCGAAGCCCCTCCGTGCACGGCGTGCCTCCCCCGGTCCGACGTACGGCACTGTTGCGGGTCGCCCCATCGCTGCCCACGCCGACGCCGCCGAACCCGGCGCACAGGGGAGTGAAGGGAGCGCGCCGGGGCCCGCCGGGGGCGCTCCGGGTCGCGTTACTCTCGACCGGACGCGCGACAGCGACCGTACGCACGGCAGCACGCAGGTTCGTACGGCAGCAGAGGAACGGAGAGCCCCACCATGGACACCGCCACGCCCGACTCGGCCCGGCTGACCTTCCGTGACGCGACCGAGGCCGACGTCCCGGCGCTGGTGGTCCTGATCGAATCCGCCTACCGAGGTGATTCCAGCCGCGCCGGCTGGACCACCGAGGCCGACATCCTCCAGGGGCAGCGGACCGACGAACAGGGCGTGCGCGACGTCATCGACGCTCCGGCGAGCAGGCTCCTCGCGGTGGAGCTCGGAGGCGAACTGGTCGCCTGCTGCCAGCTCGAACACCGGGGCGACGCGGCCTACTTCGGCATGTTCGCGGTACGGCCCGGACTCCAGGGCGGCGGACTCGGCAAGCTGATCATCGCCGAGGCCGAGCGCACGGCGAAGGAGAGCTGGGGCGTCGGCGAGATGCACATGACGGTCATCTCGGTGCGCGACGACCTGATCGCCTGGTACGAGCGCCGCGGCTACCGCCGGACGGGATCGCTCACCCCGTTCCCGTACGGCGACGAGCGTTTCGGCATTCCGCAGCGCGACGATCTGGCCTTCGAACTGCTCGTCAAGAACATCTGACGGCCCGCCGGGCCGACCGCCCCGGGCCGCTCCCTCACGCGGTGAAGCGGCCGGTGCGGCGGATCTCGGGGAAGTCGGTCGTCGCGCCGTCCAGGTTCAGGGCCCGGGCCAGGCGCAGGTGGTCCTGGGTGTTCACGACCCAGCCGATCACCTTCAGGCTCTCGGAGTGCGCCTGCTCCACCACCTCCAGGGTGAGGCGGCGGATGTTCAGCGCGAGCGTCGCCGCGCCCGCCGCCTTCGCCCGGTCCACCACGTCCGCGCCCCAGCGGCTGGCGATGAGGACCGTGCGGACGCCGGGCACCAGCCGGGCGATCTCGGTGACGGCCTCGTCGTGGAACGAGGACACCTCCACCCGGCCGACGAGATCGCGCTCCAGCATCACGTCCGCCAGTGCCCGAGCCGCCGCCACATCCTTGATCTCCGCCTGGAGCGGGGAGGAGACGGCCTCCAGCACCTCTTCGAAGACGGGAATCCGCTCACCCCGCCCGGCGTCGAGCTCACGCAGCTCCGCCAGGGTCTTGGCCGCGATCGGCCCGGTGCCGTCCGTCGTGCGGTCCACGTCCGCGTCGTGCATCACGGCGAGCGCGCCGTCCTTGCTGAGATGGAGATCCAGCTCGATGGCGTCCATGCCGGACGCCTCGGCGCGGACGAACGAGCGCAGGGTGTTCTCGGGCTCGACGCCCATCACTCCGCGATGGCCCAGGGTGAGAAATGACAAGGCGACCTCGTTTCCGTCGGCGGCTTCCCGTCGACTGCTCCTGCCCGCGCTGAGGTACGGCAATACGGCACTGGGGAGGGTAACGGCCCGCGCGTGGGATGTCCCACGCCGTGCGGGCCCGGACGCCCGGATGCGAGTAACACTGCGGGAACTGCGCGCCTACCCGGTATTTCACAGGAAAAACAGCGGTGACGGTGAGGATGTGCAGGATAATTTTCAGGGCTCGCCTTGCCGAGGGGAAGCCTGCCCGGCTACGGTGATGCCACGCGAGGTTCTCCCGTGGAGGAAGTGTTATGACGGAAATTCTTGTGCACGACGCCACCGACGGCGCGATAGCTACGGCCCCCCGGGTCGTCGAGCACCCGGCCTGGCCCGTGCTCAGGGATGCCGTCGAGGAGATCCGGCCCTGGCAGTCCGAGGACGGATCCATCGATTTCGAGGCCGACGGCGCCCCGACCCCGGCCGACGTCGAGCGCGTCCTGGACCGGGTCGTCGGTGCGGTCGAGGAGCTGTCCCCGCTCCTCCCGCACGACGCCGCCTACCACCGCGCGCTCGTCACCGACCTGCGCCGCTGGGCCGCCGACGGCTTCCGCGTCCCCGACTTCCTGGACTCGCTGCTCGCCTTCCAGCCCGCGAAGAACCGGGCCGACGGCACCCAGCACCTCGTCGTCTTCGCGATGTACACGCAGAACGGCAACCCCGACCGCAATCTCGAAGCGGTCGTCCTCAAGATGGTCTGGCCCGAGTGGCTCGCCGACCTGGAGGCGAACCGTTACGACAACCCGCTCTTCTGCGGCATCACCTTCGAGGACTTCACCTCCGGATACGACACCAACTCCGCGGTGCTCTTCCCGGAGACCATCGCCGTGCGCGAGGCCCCCGAGCGGTTCAGCTGGGGCGGCATCTTCTGCGACCGCGAGGCCGCCCGCTTCCGCCGTGTCACCGAGGCCTCCGTCGAACTGCTCGGCCTGGAGCTCCCCGAGGACATCCGCGAGATGATCGGTGACCAGCAGCGCTGCGAGCAGGCGTTCGTCCTGTGGGACATGGTCCACGACCGCACTCACAGCCACGGAGACCTGCCGTTCGACCCGTTCATGATCAAGCAGCGCCAGCCGTTCTGGATGTACGGCCTGGAGGAGCTGCGCTGCGACCTCACCGCCTTCAAGGAGGCAGTGAAGCTGGAGTCCGAGGGCAACCCCCACGGCCGCGACGTCCAGTACGCCGTCCTCTTCGACCGGATGTTCCGCTTCCCCGTCTCCGGTGAGCGCGTCCGCAACTACGACGGCCTGGGCGGCCAGCTGCTCTTCGCCTACCTCCACAAGCACGACGTCGTCCGCTGGACCGACAACACGCTGAAGATCGACTGGGAGCGTGCCCCCCAGGTCACCAACCAGCTCTGCGGCGAGATCGAGCAGCTCTACCGCGACGGCATCGACCGCCCCAAGCTGGTCCACTGGTTCGCCGCGTACGACCTCGTCTCCACCTACCTCGCCCCGCACCCGGGATCGCGCTGGCCAAGGGCCCCGACGCTCTCGACCTCTCACTTCCTCCTCGCAAGCTCGTCGACGACGTGCTTCCGGACGAGTTTCCCCTGAGCATGTTCTATGAGGCGCTCGCCAAGAAGCTGAAGCACGTGATTGCCTCCACCAAGGGAATCACCGCGGCGAACGACGAGCGGGCAGCCGCGTGAACCATTCTCCCGAGGAGGCGGTGGCCATGAACGGAAACGGCACGGGCGAGGGGACGGGTGCGCTCGAAGGAGCCGTGGTCGCGGTCGCCGGAGCGGCGGGGCCCGCGGGCCGCGCGACGCTGCTGCGACTCGCCGAGGCGGGCGCCACCGTCGTCGGCTGCGACGCCAACCCCGAACGGCTCGCCGAGGCGGTGGACGCCGCCCGGTACGCCCACGGGGGCGCGACCGTCACCGGCGAGACCGTCGATCTGCTCGACCTCGACGCCACCCGGGACTGGGCCAAGCGCACCGAGGCGGAGTTCGGCCGCATCGACGGCCTGGTCCACCTCGTCGGCGGCTGGCGCGGCAGCCCGACGTTCCAGGAGACCGCGCTCTCCGACTGGGACGCGCTGGAGAAGCTGCTCATCCGCACCGTCCAGTCGACCTCGCTGGCCTTCCAGGAGGCCCTGGAGCGCAGTGACAAGGGCCGCTACCTCCTGATCAGCGCCGCCGGAGCCAGCAAGCCCACCGCGGGCAACGCCGCCTACTCCGCCGCCAAGGCCGCGGCCGAGGCGTGGACCCTCGCGCTCGGCGACGCCTTCCGCAAAGCGGGGGGCGAGGACGGGCCGCGTACCGCTGCTGCCATCCTGGTGGTCAAGGCACTGGTGAACGACGCCATGCGCGCCGAGCGGCCGAATGCGAAATTCGCGGGCTTCACCGACGTCACGGAGCTGGCCGAGGCCATCGCCGGCGTCTGGGACGAGCCCGCCCCCGAAGTGAACGGAAAGCGCCTGTGGCTGACCCCGCAACCGTGAGGACCGACGCGCGACGTCACCACGATCCGCAGGTACGCGGCTTCGCCAGTGACAACTACGCCGGAGCGCACCCGGAGGTCCTCGCGGCGATCGCGCTGGCCAACGGCGGCCACCAGGTCGCCTATGGCGAGGACGACTACACCGGCCACCTCCAGCGCGTCATGCACAGCCACTTCGGCCCCACCGCCGAGGCCTTCCCGGTCTTCAACGGCACCGGAGCCAACGTGGTCGCCCTCCAGGCGCTCACCGACCGCTGGGGAGCGGTCATCTGCGCCGAGTCCGCGCACATCAACGTGGACGAGGGCGGCGCGCCCGAACGCATGGGCGGCCTGAAGCTCCTCACCGTGCCCACCCCGGACGGCAAGCTCACCCCCGAGCTCATCGACCGTCAGGCGTACGGCTGGGACGACGAGCACCGGGCCATGCCGCAGGTCGTCTCGATCACCCAGAACACCGAGCTGGGCACCGTCTACACCCCCGCCGAGATCCGGGCCATCTGCGACCACGCCCACGAGCGCGGCATGAAGGTGCACCTGGACGGGGCCCGGATAGCCAACGCCGCCGCCTCCCTGGACGTGCCGATGCGGACGTTCACCAACACGGTCGGCGTCGATGTGCTGTCCTTCGGCGGCACGAAGAACGGCGCGCTGTTCGGCGAGGCCGTCGTCGTGCTCAACCCGGACGCGGTCCGGGCGATGAAGCACCTGCGCAAGCTCTCCATGCAGCTCGCCTCCAAGATGCGCTTCGTCTCCGTCCAGCTGGAGGCGCTGCTCGCCAAGGACCTCTGGCTGCGCAACGCCCGGCACGCCAACGCCATGGCCCAGCGCCTCGCCGAGGGCGTCCGGGCGATCGACGGGGTGGAGATCCTCTACCCGGTCCAGGCCAACGCCGTGTTCGCCCGGCTCCCTCACGCGGTCACCGAGCGGCTCCAGGAGCGCTTCCGCTTCTACTTCTGGGACGAGGCGGCCGGAGACGTCCGTTGGATGTGCGCCTTCGACACCCGCGAGGACGACGTCGACGCCTTCCTTCAGGCGATCAAGGAAGAGATGGCGCGGTAGGACTCTTTCGAAATGCATGACTATGCGGTCGACCGGAAATCAATTGATCTCCGGTCGGCCGCTTCGTACGCTCCGGGGCCATGCGACTGATCCAGCAATCCCCGGACATCGCGGCCTATCTGGCCGCCGACGGGGCCATCGACCATGAGCACCCCCGGGTACGGGAGCTGGCGGCCGACCTGGCCCACGAGGCCGAGGGTGCATACACTTACGCCTGTACGGCATTCACCTACGTACGCGACACCGTCCCGCACTCCGCGGACTCCGGCGATCCACGCGTCACGTGGCGTGCCTCCGACGTCCTCGCCACCCGCAACGGCATCTGCTACGCCAAGTCCATCGCGCTCACCGCTCTCCTCCGGGCCCACGCCATCCCGGCCGGCCTCTGCTACCAGCGCCTGGCCGACGACGACGGGAGCAACCCCGTGGTCCACGGCCTGGTCGCTCTCCGGCTGCCCGGACGCGACCGCTGGGCGCGGGTGGATCCCCGGGGCAACAAGCCGGGCATCGACGCGCAGTTCTCGCTGGAGGAGGAGCGGCTGGCGTGGACGGTACGCGAACACCTCGGGGAAGTGGACTACCCGACCGTCTACGCCGCTCCGCCGCCCGAAATTCTCCGCACGCTGAGAAGCGCCCGGGACCGCACGGAACTCTGGCAGACCCTCCCCACGCACCTCTGAACGCACCCAGGGCCCCCGGCGACGTGCTCGCCGGGGGCCTGGGAAAAAGGGGCGGAGAGGGCCGGTCAGCCGAGTTCGCGCGCCTCGGCGGGGGTCGGAGCCGTACCGCCGAGATGGGCCGGCACCCACCAGGTGTCGCTCGCGTCCTTCGGGCGCACCGGGTAGGCCCGCTGTGCCGCCTCCAGCAGCTCCTGGACCCGCTCCCGCAGCCGCCGGGTGATGGCGCCCGCGTACTGGTCGGCAGGCGCCTCCACGGGCTCGCCGACCCGGATCGTGATCGGGATGTGACTGCGGGAGAAATTGCGGGGCCGGCCCTTCGTCCAGATCCGCTGCGTGCCCCAGAGCGCCATCGGGATCAGCGGAACCCCCGCCTCCTGGGCCAGGCGCGCGGCACCCGACTTGAAGCTCTTCAGCGTGAAGGACTGCGAGATGGTGGCCTCGGGGAACACGCCGACGATCTCGCCGGAACGCAGCGACCGCAGCGCGTGCGCGTAGGCGTCCTCGCCCTGCTTGCGGTCGACCGGGATGTGCTTCATTCCCCGCATCAGCGGACCGGAGATCCTGTGTCGGAAGACCGACTCCTTCGCCATGAACCGGACGAGCCGCTTCTGCGGAAGGGCCCCGAGGCCGGTGAAGATGAAGTCGAGATAGCTGATGTGGTTGCTGACCAGCACTGCACCACCGGTCTTCGGGATGTGCTCCGAACCCTGAGTGTCGATCTTCAGGTCGAGCGCCTTGAACATGGTGCGAGCGGCGCCGATGACCGGTCGATAGACGAGTTCTGCCATCTGGGGAAGACCCTTCTTCAGTGCCTCGGGAGGGTTCTCCCGGCGGAAGTTACGCAGCCGTAGGTTTTCGGCATTGTGGCGATGGTGCCCCATGCGCGGGCCCCTGGCCAGTCCCGGCGGACGCCGAGCGCGAGATTCTTGTCACGTGCGCGTGACCCGCACGCTGCGGGAATGCCGGGGCGGCAGCCGATGCTGACCCCTGACGAAGAACTCTGATCAGGAGGCAGCAGGTGGACCGCCGGACCCGCGGACAGCGACTCGACGCCGAACGGCTCGGTGCGGAACTGGGGGAACGAGCGACGCTCGTCCAGTTCTCCAGCGCCTTCTGCCAGCCGTGCCGGGCCACCCGCCGCACGCTCATCGAGGTGGCCGGACTGGTCGACGGGGTCGCCCACATCGAGATCGACGCCGAGGACCGTCTCGCGCTGGTGCGGGAGCTGGGCATCACGAAGACGCCGACCGTCCTGGTGCTCGACGCCGAGGGCGAGGTGGTCCGCCGGGCGTCCGGTCAGCCCCGCAAGGTCGACGTCGTCGCGGCGCTGGGGCACGCCATATGACGGACCGTGATGCATCTCGCACCTTCCGGAACCCTCTTGACTGCACGTACCACGCATCGTCAGTCTGACGTTATGCCGCCAGAACTCCTTCTCCACGGCCGGGTCCACGTGGACCTCGCACGCTGCGCGAGTGCTCGCTGTCCGGGTGTCTGAGCACCCACGGACCCGCATGCCACCCCCGCAGAAGGACACGTCCATGACGGCAACGCCCGACCTCGCCCCCGCCCCGACGGTCGCCACGCCCGAACTCTTCCGCTCCGTCTTCCGCCGCCACGCGGCGGGCGTCGCCGTGATCACGGCCGCGGGGGAGCGTCCGGTCGGCTTCACCGCCACCTCGCTGACCTCCGTCGCCGCCGAACCCCCGCTGATCTCCTTCGGGATCGGGACCTCGTCCTCCAGTTGGCCCGTGCTGTCCGACGCCGACTACGTCGGCGTCCACATACTCGGCGAGCACCAGCGGGAACTGGCCGCGACCTTCGCCCGCAGCGGAGCCGACCGATTCGGCCCGTCGACCGACTGGAGCAGCGGCCCCGAAGGCGTTCCGCTGCTGGCGGACGTATCCGCCTGGCTGGTCTGCCGGGTCGTGAGCCGGATCCCGGCCGGGGACCACCGCATCGTCATCGCCGAGGCCGTGGAAGGCTCGCCCTCGGGGGCCGGCCGCCCGCTGGTCTATCACCAGGGACGGTTCACGGCTCTGCGAGACTGAGGTCACGCACGCACGGGTCTGCCGCGTTGGCAAGGTCACAGTGCGGCGCCCTTGCTCAGGGGTAACAGCCTGGGTGTACTGGCGAGTAATATCGGCCTCGGAGCCTCGGTCGTCCTGACCGGATCCGGCCGACAAGGCGCCTATGCTGCGTGCAACAAGGCAGCCCGGAAATGACGATGCAGTAGGAGAGCCGGCGTGAGCTTGAGGATCGTTGTCTGTGTGAAGTACGTGCCCGACGCGACCGGTGACCGGCGTTTCGCCGATGACCTGACGCTGGACCGTGAGGATGTCGACGGTCTGTTGTCGGAGCTGGACGAGTACGCGGTCGAGCAGGCGTTGCAGATCGCGGACGAGGCGGACGATGCGGAGGTCACCGTGGTGACGGTGGGTCCGGAGGATGCCAAGGACGCGTTGCGCAAGGCGTTGTCGATGGGTGCGGACAAGGCGGTTCACGTCGAGGACGACGATCTGCACGGCACGGATGTGATGGGTACGTCGCTGGTGCTGGCGAAGGCGGTCGAGAAGACCGGTTATGACCTGGTGATCTGCGGTATGGCGTCGACGGACGGTGTGATGGGTGTGCTGCCGGCGCTGCTGGCGGAGCGGCTGGGTGTGCCGCAGGTGACGCTGTTGTCCGAGGTGTCGGTGGCCGGGGGTGTGGTGACCGGGCGGCGTGACGGTGACACGGCGACGGAGCAGCTCGAGGCGTCGTTGCCGGCGGTGGTGTCGGTGACCGACCAGTCGGGTGAGGCGCGTTACCCGTCGTTCAAGGGGATCATGGCGGCGAAGAAGAAGCCGGTGGAGTCGCTGGATCTGGAGGATCTGGGGCTGGAGGCGGACGAGGTGGGTCTGGCGGGTGCGTGGACGGCGGTCGACTCGGCGACGGAGCGTCCGGCGCGGACGGCGGGCACGATCGTGAAGGACGAGGGTGAGGGCGGCAGGCAGCTCGCCGAGTTCCTCGCGGGCCAGAAGTTCATCTGATCCCGCGCGTGCGGTCCTTCCTCCTTCTTCCCCTCCCTCTCTTCTTCTCGTCTGGAGTGCGTTGTCATGGCTGATGTTCTGGTTCTGGTCGATCATGTGGATGGTGCGGTCCGTAAGCCGACCCTGGAGTTGCTGACGCTGGCGCGTCGGATCGGTGACCCGGTCGCGGTCGCGCTGGGTGCGGGTGCGGGGGCGACCGCGCCGGTGCTGGGTGAGCACGGTGCGGTGAAGGTGCTGACCTCGGAGGCTGCGGAGTTCGCGGACTACCTCGTGGTGCCGAAGGTGGATGCGTTGCAGGCGGCGTTCGAGGCCGTCTCGCCGGCGGCGGTGCTGGTGGTGTCCTCCGCGGAGGGCAAGGAGATCGCGGCGCGTCTGGCGCTGCGGATCGGGTCGGGCATCATCACCGACGCCACCGATCTGGAGGCGGGGGACGGGGGTTTGGTGGCGACGCAGGCGGTGTTCGCCGCCTCGTACACCACCAGGTCCCGGGTCTCCCGGGGTGTTCCGGTGATCACGGTGAAGCCGAACTCGGCGCCGGTCGAGCCGGCCGCGGCGGCGGGTGCGGTGGAGGCGTTGTCGGTGTCGTTCGGTGAGGGCGCGACGGGTACGAAGGTCACCTCCCGGACGGCGCGGGAGTCGAGCGGGCGTCCGGAGCTGACCGAGGCCGCGATCGTGGTCTCGGGGGGCCGTGGGGTCAACGGTGCGGAGAACTTCCCGCTGATCGAGGCGCTGGCCGACTCGCTGGGGGCTGCGGTGGGCGCGTCGCGTGCGGCGGTCGACGCGGGCTGGTACCCGCACACCTCGCAGGTCGGGCAGACGGGCAAGTCCGTCTCCCCGCAGCTGTACATCGCCTCGGGGATCTCCGGTGCCATCCAGCACCGGGCGGGGATGCAGACCTCGAAGACGATCGTCGCGATCAACAAGGACGCCGAGGCCCCGATCTTCGAGCTCGTCGACTACGGCGTCGTCGGCGACCTCTTCACCGTCGTTCCCCAGCTCACCGAGGAGATCAACACCCGCAAGGGCTGATCCCTCCAGCACCACCCAGCATTACCCCGCCCCGGGCCGCACGGTGAACCCCACCGCGCGGCCCGGGGCCGTTCCGGGCGACCATTGACGCGGGTCGAGCGGCCTTATAACTTCACTATACGGATTGTTGATTCCGGGAAGCGGAAACAGCGAGAGCGTGGAGGGTACGGTCATGGGTCAGCAGGAGAAGGTGGCAACGAGCCTCGCGGGTGCGGTCAGCGAGGAGATCAGCGCCTCCCTCACGGCGGTCGACGCGGAGCTCGCCCGCCGCTACCCGGGCGATCCCGGCACCCGCCAGCCCGTGCACACCGTCTACGTACCGGGTGACGTCTTCGAGCCCGGCACCCTGCGCTCCTGGGGTGACCAGGCGCTGGCCGCCCTCGACGAACACGCCTCCGACGCCGCTTCGTTCGCCGCAGTCCTCGGCATCCCCGAGGAGCTGGCGGGTCCGGTCCACGACCGCGTACGCGCCAAGCTGGAGCGCGAGCCGGTCGAGGACCTGCGCATCGACTTCGAGGACGGCTACGGTCCCCGCCCGGACGCCGAGGAGGACGAGGCCGCCGCTCGCGCCGCGCGCCTGGTCTCCGAGGCGTACGCGAACGGCACCGCCGCCCCGTACATGGGCATCCGCATGAAGTGCATGGAGGCCGGTGTCCGCGACCGGGGCATCCGTACCACCGATGTCTTCCTCACCGGCCTGATGGAGGCGGGCGGGCTCCCCGAAGGGCTCGTGCTGACCCTCCCGAAGGTCACGTACCCCGAGCAGGTCACCGCCTTCGTCCAGCTCCTCGAGGCCTTCGAGAAGGCCACGGCCTCGACACCGGACGCATCGGCTTCGAGATCCAGATCGAGACCAGCCAGTCCATCCTCGCCGCCGACGGGACCGCCGCCGTCGCCCGCATGATCGACGCGGCCCGGGGCCGGGCGACCGGACTGCACTACGGCACCTTCGACTACAGCGCCTGCGTCGGGGTCAGCGCCGCCTACCAGGCCAGCGACCACCCCGCCGCCGACCACGCCAAGGCCGTCATGCAGGTCGCCGCCGCGGGCACCGGCGTACGCGTCTCCGACGGCTCGACCAACGTCCTGCCCGTCGGCCCGACCGACCAGGTCCACGAGGCCTGGAGGTTGCACTACGGCCTCACCCGCCGCGCTCTGGCCCGCGCGTACTACCAGGGCTGGGACATGCACCCCGGCCACCTGCCGACGCGCTACGCGGCCGTGTACGCCTTCTACCGCGAGGGCCTGGAGCCCGCCGCCGCCCGCCTCGCCGCCTACGTGGCCAAGGCCGGCGGTGACGTCATGGACGAACCCGCCACCGCCAAGGCCCTCAGCGGCTACCTGCTGCGCGGCATCGACTGCGGCGCGCTGGACACCGCCGAGGTCGCCCGACTGACCGGCCTGACCCGCGCGGACCTGGACGCCTTCTCCTCGCCGCGCCGGGGCGACCTGACGGTCACCGCTCCGTAGGACGCTTCTCCGGGCGCCGCACGGTCCGGTCGTCGTCCCTGTCGGCGGTGAGACGACCCTCGGACGTTGAGCGCCGTGCCGGTCGAACCGCCGTTGCCGTCGCCGCGACCAAAGCGGCGCGGGGGCGGCGACGGCGGTCAGGTCAGGCGAGGGTGAGCCGCTTCCAGGTCTGGGCGTCGGTGCCGTTGCACGCGTGGATCTGCACCCGGACCCCGTTGGCGAAGTCCGCGTAGGGCACATCGAGGCACTTGCCGGAGCTGGGGTTGGTGAAGGCGTCCGGGGTCGGCTCGTCGTGGCGCCACTGCTGGGCCCCGGTGCCGTTGCACGTGTAGATCTGCACCGTGGTGCCGTCGGCGATCCCCGCCCCGGCCACGTCCAGGCACTTACCGGAGTTCGGGTTGACCAAGGTGCCCGGGGGCATGACCTGCCAGGTCTGGCCCGCAGAGCCGTTGCAGTCCCACAGCTGCACCGGCGTGGCGTTCTCCCTGCCGGCGCCGCTCACATCCAAGCAGTGCGCGCCGCCGTCGGGGCTGTAGGTGAACCCGGTGGGCGTGGCCTCCGGCCCGGTCACGGTGAACGTGCACCACGCGGACCAGGCGGACGGGCCGGCGGGTCCCTCGGCGCGAATCCGCCACTGGTATTCGCCCGGACTGAACGTACTTGTAGGGAGTTGGACGTCCCACCCGTGGCCGAGCGGCCCCGTGCTGACCGGGAGGACCTGGAACGGCTGCTCGCCCAGGCGCGCGAGCTCCAGCGTCCCGCCCAGGTCGGGCCGGGGGCCAGGCCCTTGACCGAGGCGGCGAACAGCGGTCCGAACGTGTTGGACGTGCTGAAGGCCGGCCGGGACTGATCACCGCAGAGCTGGAAGCCCGCGTAGGGGCCGTCGGAGATCCGCAAGTTCTCCGGTGCGTCGGCCGTCGGGGTCGCCGACGCGGTGGCGGGAAGGCCGAGGAAGGCGGCCAGGACCAGGGCCGCCGTGGCCAAGGAAGGTATGCGTCTCATGGTCACTCCGTCGAAAGATCGAAATATTCGGCTGACGAGAAGAGTGCACATCCTGGAGCGCCCGTATGTTCGCGGTGGCGGCGCACCGTAAGAGTTCCGTCATCTATGGGGACCAGCCGTGCAGCGCGGAGACAGGCAGGCCCGGCGCGTGGTGATGCCCGGTTCGCTCGCAGCGTCCGCCTGCCAGCAGAAGCGTCCCGACGTCGCCCGGCGGGGATCGTCGTACCGTTCGACCCGTCGGGAGCACCTGCCTCCGGACGGGCCCCCTCCGGAGGTCAGGCCGTTCTCAGTCGTCCCGGCGTGCGGCCGCGCCGCCACGGGCGCGGTAGGCCCGCATCTTGTGCCGGGCGCCGCACACGCCCATGTCGCACCACAGGCCGTTCGACGACGGCGCCCGGTCGTAGAAGACCCAGCGGCATTCCGGCGCCGCGCAGGCCTTGAGCCGCGTCGCGTGACGCCCGGTCAGGCCGTCCCGCAGCAGGGCTTCGAGCACCGTCCGTACGATCCCCGCCACCGGCCCGTCGTCGGCCGGGCGCAGGGTCAGTGTGCCGTCCGGGCGTACGGCCGGGGCGCCGGCCACGGAGCGGATCAGCCGGTTGAGGGCGTCGAGGGCCCCGGGTGAGGCCCGCTCCACCAGGAAGGCCCGCACGGTCTCCCGGGCCTCGGTGAGCGCCGCCAGTTCGGCCGGGGCGACCGCTTCCGGATACCCGTGCGCCCGCAGCCATCCGCCCGCCGTCTCCGGCCGGGCGAACTCGTCCTCCCCGTGGAGGAGGGTCGCCGTATTGCAGAACGCCTCGACCGGTTCGAGTTCCGGGGGCGCCGGGTTCCGTCGCATGATCCCCACTGTATCAACGTTACCGACAAGCAGCCTTATCTGGTAACGTCGAAAGTCCGGCAGGGTTCTGCACCCGACATCAGGAGGCGTGTCATGAACGGCAATCTGACCAGGACGTATCAGACCCCGGACGGGACCGTCCGCTGGGACGTGCTGGGGGAGGGCGACCCGGTCGTCCTGCTCCACGGCACCCCGTTCTCGTCGCGTGTCTGGCGCGAGATCGCACCGGCGCTCGCCCAGGACCACCGGGTGTACGTCTTCGACCTGCTCGGCTTCGGGCAGTCGGAGCAGCGCGCGGGGCAGGACCTCGGGCTGGCCGCGCACACGCGGGTGTTCACCGGGCTGCTGGATCACTGGGGGCTGGAGAGCCCGAGGGTGATCGCCCATGACATCGGCGGGGCGGTGGCTCTGCGGGCGCTGCTGCTGGAAGGGGCCCGGTGCACCGATCTCACCCTGGTCGACGCGGTGAGTTGCGGCGACTGGGGGACCGGGCTGTTCAGGCTCGTACGGGAGAACGCGCACATCTTCGAGCAGCTGCCGGTGTACGCGCACGAGGCGCTGGCCGAGAGCCACCTGCGCTTCGCGAGCCATACCGGCTACCGGCCGGAAATCCTGGCCGCCCATCTCGACCCGTGGCGCGGTGAAGCGGGCAGGGCCGCGTACTACCGCCAGTACGGACAGCTGGAGCAGGCGGCCACCGACGAGTTCCAGCATCTGCTGGGGTCCGTACCGGTACCGACCCGGATCATCTGGGGGCGCGAGGACGGCTTCCTGCCGCCGCCCTTCGCCGAGCAGTTGCACGCCCTGATCCCGCACTCCGAGCTGCACTGGCTGGAGGGGCGGGCCACGCGACCCCCGAGGACGCGCCCGCGCGGCTTCTGGCGCTGCTCACCCGGGAGTTCAGGCCGCTGGCCGCCGCGGCCTGACGGCGGGCGTCCCGGGGCCCGGGGTCTTTCGGGGGCCGAGGGCCTTTGGGGTTCGTGGGCCTGGGGTGGGGCGGCTGGCTCCCCGCCCCACGCCCGTACGACTCCTGCCGCCGCTCGCCCGGGGTATACCGCGCGGGGGCCGACTCGGCTCAGGCGGGCGGCAGTTCGCCCGAACCGCGGGGGATCAGCGTCGTCGGGAGCTCCACCCGTGCCGGGGCGTGGTCCGCCCCGTCGAGGCGGCGGAAGAGATGCTCGGCGGCGGTCCTGCCGACCGCCGCGGCGTCCTGCGAGATCACCGTGATGCCGAGCAGATCGGCCAGCTCGATGTCGTCGAACCCGACCAGCGCCACCGGACGCTCCCGCTCCGCGATCACCCGTACCGCCGTCACCGTCACCCGGTTGTTGCCCGCGAACAGGGCGGTGACCGGTTCGGAGCCGCTCAGCATCTCCTCGGCCGCGGCACGCACGCGCTCCGGGTCGGTGGAGCCCAGGGAGACCCAGCCGTCCTCGACGGTGATGCCCGCGTCCCGCATGGCCGCGTGATAGCCGCGCAGACGCTCGGTGGCCGTGTGGATCCGCGGCTGGTCACCGATGAACCCGATCCTGCGGTGACCGTGCGCGATCAGATGCGCCACCCCCTCCCGGGCCCCGCCGAAGCTGTCGGAGAGCACCATGTCGACGTCCACATGGCCCGCGGGACGGTCCACGAAGACCGTGGCGATCCCCGCCTTGATCTCCGGCTCCAGATAGCGGTGGTCGTCGCCGGCCGGGATCACGATCAGGCCGTCGACGCGGCGGGCGCACAGCGCCAGCACCAACTCCTGCTCCCGCTCCGGGTCCTCGGCGCTGGAACCGTTGATCAGCAACGCGCCGTGCGCCCGGGCGACCTCCTCCACCGCGCGGCTCAGCGGACCGTAGAAGGGGTCCGCCAGATCTTCCAGGACCAGCCCGATGGACGCCGTACGCCCCTTGCGCAGCACCCGGGCGCTGTCGTTGCGGCGGAAGCCGAGAGCGTCGATCGCCTCCTGCACGCGGCGCTCGGTGTCGGGCGTGACGCCGGGCTCGCTGTTCACCACCCGGGAGACCGTCTTCAGGCCGACTCCGGCCCGGGCCGCCACGTCCTTCATGGTCGGCCGGTTGCCGTAGCGGGTCTCGGAATGCCGGGTGGTCCGGTCCACGTGCGCTGTCCTGTCGTCGGATACGGGCGGGGCGTGCGGTGCTCCGGCCGGGGTTGAGCGGGGCCGAGACGGGGCGCCGCTCAGGTGATCGGAGGCTGTGGCGTCGAGCATAGGCCCTGGACAACGTTGTCACGAGGATGAAGACTGTGCAGACTATGGACGGAACCCGCAGGTCCCGCCCCTTCACCGATCCGGAGAGCCCACACCGATGCATACCGACCTCGTCGCCGCGCTCGACATCGGCGGCACCAAGATCGCCGGAGCGCTGGTGGACGGCGACGGATCCCTCCTCGTACGGGCGCAGCTGCCGACGCCCGCCCGGGAGGGCGCCGAGGCGGTCATGGGGGCGGTCGACGAGGTACTGGGCGAGCTGATGGCCTCGCCGCTGTGGGCCAGGGCCGGTTCCGTCGGCATCGGCAGCGCCGGTCCGGTGGACGCCGCCGCCGGTACGGTCAGCCCGGTCAACGTTCCCGGCTGGCGGGACTTCCCGCTGGTGGAGCGCGTGCACAAGGCGGCGGGCGGGCTGTCGGTCGCGCTGGTGGGCGACGGGGTCGCGATGACGGCCGCCGAGCACTGGCTCGGCGCCGCCCGGGGCTACGACAACGCGCTCTGCCTCGTCGTGTCGACGGGTGTCGGCGGCGGCCTCGTCCTCGGCGGTACCCTGCGCCCCGGCCCCTCGGGCAACGCCGGGCACATCGGCCACATCAGCGTCGACCTGGACGGCGACCCGTGCCCCTGCGGCGCGCGCGGCTGCGTCGAGGGCATCGCCAGCGGCCCCAACATCGCCCGCCGTGCCCTGGAGAACGGCTGGCGGCCCGGCCCGGACGGCGACGCGACGGCCGCCGCGGTGGCCGTCGCCGCCCGCGCCGGGCATCCGGTCGCCCTCGCCTCCTACGAGCGCGCGGCCCAGGCGCTGGCGGCCGGTATCGCCGCCACCGCGACCTTGGCGGACCTCGACATCGCGGTGGTCGGCGGGGAGTGGCCGGGGCCGGCGACGTCCTCTTCGCCCCCCTGCGCCGCAGCCTGCGCGAGTACGCCACGCTCTCCTACCTCCGCCGGCTGACGGTGGCGCCCGCCGTGATGGGCAACGACGCGGGCCTGGTCGGGGCCGCGGCGGCGGCCATCGCCCTGCGCTAGCCGTCTTCGGTTCCGACGGTCGCCGTCCCGGGAGCGCGCGGGATCGCGCCGCGGGTGGAATGGTCCGAGCCGCGCGGGGACGGCACCGTGGGGTGACGGTGGGCCGGTCGTACGCCCCGGGCGGCCGCATCCGGCCAACGCCGTCGCCCCCGCGGGGTTTCCGCGGCAGGGTGTTGCGGGCAAGCCACAGGGGGCTACGGAGGAGGGGGAACCGTGATCGTCTGGATCAACGGTGCGTTCGGCGCGGGCAAGACCAGCGCCGCCGGCGAACTGATCGATCTGATTCCGAACAGCACGCTGTACGACCCGGAGGTCACCGGCGCGGGGCTGCGCGCCCTGCTGCCGCAGAAGCGGCTCGCCGAGGTCACCGACTTCCAGGACCTGCCGATCTGGCGGCGACTCGTGGTGGACACGGCGGCGGCGCTGCTCGCCGAGGTGCCCGGGGTACTGGTGGTGCCGATGACACTGCTGCGGCAGGAGTACCGCGACGAGATCTTCGGCGGGCTCGCGTCCCGGCGCATCCCGGTCCGCCATGTGGCGCTCTCACCTGAGGAAACGATCCTGCGTAGGCGCATCGCGGGCCGCGAGGAGTTTCCCGGCGACGACGAGCAGAACGACCGGGTGCGCCGGTGGGCGTACGGACACATCGGCCCGTACCGCGACGCCCTCGGCTGGATCGCCGAGGACGCGCATGTGGTCGACAACAGCGCCCTCACCCCGCGGGAGACCGCGGAGCGGATCGCGGACGCCGTGCGCACCGGGAGCGCGCCGCCGTGCCCCATCGTGCAGAGCCCCGAGCCGACCGGAGAGACGGTCGCCGCCGGGGTGCTGCTCTTCGACGAGCAGGACCGGGTGCTGCTCGTCGACCCCACGTACAAACCGGGGTGGGAGTTCCCCGGCGGGGTCGTGGAGGCCGGCGAGGCTCCCGCGCAGGCCGGGATCCGCGAGGTCGCCGAGGAGATCGGCCTCCGCCTCGACCGGGTGCCCACCCTGCTGCTCGTCGACTGGGAGTCGCCCCGCCCGCCCGGCTACGGCGGGCTCCGCTTCCTCTTCGACGGCGGCCTGCTCCGCTCCGAGGACGCCGGCCGGCTGCTGTTGCCCGGCTCCGAGCTGCGCGGCTGGCGCTTCGTCACCGAGGACGAGGCCGCGGGGATGCTGCCGCCCACCCGGTACGAGCGGCTGCGCTGGGCCCTGCGGGCGCGTGAGCAAAGGACAGTGCTCAACCTGGAGGCGGGGGCGCCGGTGGGCTGAGCGGGGCTCGTACGCCGTTCGCCGCCGCCTCCATCACCGCGGCGGCGTCCTCGGTGAGCGGGTCGCCGTGGCCGAAGCAGACGGTACGGGGCGCGAGCGCGGCCAGTTCGCGGAACGCGGCCGCCGCCCCGGCGCGGTCCACGTTGAACACGCCGAGCATCACCCGCTCCACGGAGGCCACGGCGTCCCCGGTGAACAGCACACCGTGGCGCGGCAGATGGAGCGCGACGGAGCCCGGAGTGTGACCGGGGGCGTGGACCACCCGCGCCCCGCCCCGAACGGCAGCACCTCGCCGCCGGTCAGCTCGCGGTCGACCCGGGTGGGCGGCGCCTCGGGGCACGTCAACCCATGGGCGTACAACGGTCGTTCCCAGTCCAGCAGGTCCGGCTCCGGTACGGGTCGCTCGCCCCGGATCACCGGGGCGTCCAGCGCGTGGGAGAGGATCTCGGCGCCGTGCCGGTCCGCCAGCTCCTGCGCGGCCCCGTAGTGGTCGCGGTGGCCGTGGGTGATGACGATGCGCCGGATCCGGGCGGGGGCGTGGCCGAGCGTCCGGACCGCGTCCTCGATCGCGCCGGCCGCCCCGATGTCGCCCGCGTCGACCAGGGTCAGGTCCGCCCCGTCGCGCCAGAGATACGCCTGACCGATCCGGAAGCGGAACATGTGCAACTGGGGGAGTACCTCGACGAGATCCATGCGGCGAACGTACGCAGCGGCGCACGGACGCCGCACGGATCTACGCTCCGGGCGACTTCGCCGAGGGCGAAGCCCTCCAGCGGGATCAGGCCTTCTTCGACTCCGCGTAGTTGCGCAGGAACAGCGCCTCGGCGACCGACATCCGCTCCAGCTCCTCGGGCGACACGCTCTCGTTCACCGCGTGGATCTGCGCCTCGGGCTCGCTCAGCCCGATCAGCAGGATCTCCGCCTCGGGGTAGAGGCTCGCCAGGGTGTTGCACAGCGGGATGGAGCCGCCCATGCCGGAGGACTGCATCTCCTGGCCCGGGTAGGCGTCCCGCATCGCGTCCGCCATCGCCTGGTACGCCGGGCTGCTCACGTCGGCCCGGAACGGCTGGCCCTGGCCCACCTGTTCCACCTTCACCCGCGCGCCCCAGGGGGCCCGCGACTCCAGGTGGGCGGTGAGCAGCTTCGTCGCCTCGGCCGCGTCGTGGCCCGGCGGCACCCGCAGGCTGATCTGGGCCCGGGCGCTCGCCTGCACGGACGGGGTCGCGCCGACCACCGGCGGGCAGTCGATGCCGATGACGGTGACGGCGGGACGGGCCCAGATGCGGTCCGCGACCGTACCCGTGCCGATCAGCTCCACCCCGTCCAGCACCTTGGCGTCCTGCCGGAACTCCTCCTCCGGGTACTGGATGCCGTCCCAGTCGGCGTCACCGGTCAGACCGTCGACCGTGGTCGTCCCGTCCTCCGCGCGCAGCGACGCCAGCAGCTGGATCATCGCGGCCAGCGCGTCCGGCGCCGCACCGCCGAACTGCCCCGAGTGCAGGTTCCCTTCGAGGGTGTCCAGCTGCACGCGCAGCATGGACATCCCCCGCAGCGTCGCCGTGACCGTCGGCAGCCCGACCCGGAAGTTGCCGGTGTCCCCGATGACGATCGTGTCCGCGCGCAGCAGCTCCGGGTGAGCCTCCGCGTACCGCTCCAGACCGCCGGTGCCCTGCTCCTCGGACCCCTCGGCGATCACCTTCACCGAGACCGGGACGCCACCGTCCGCCTTGAGGGCGCGCAGCGCGAGCAGGTGCATGATGAACCCGCCCTTGCAGTCGGCCGCGCCCCGCCCGTACCAGCGTCCGTCGCGCTCGGTCAGCTCGAACGGCGGGGAGATCCACGCCGACTCGTCCAGCGGCGGCTGTACGTCGTAGTGGGCGTAGAGCAGCACGGTCGGCGCCCCGGCCGGCCCCGGCAGGTAGCCGTAGACGGACTGCGTCCCGTCGGGGGTGTCCAGGAGGGCGACGTCCGTGAACCCCTCGGCGCGCAGCGCGTCGGCGACCCAGTCGGCCGCGCCCTCGCACTCGCTCCTCGGGAACACCGCCGGGTCCGCCACCGACTGGAACGCCACCAGCTCGGCCAGTTCCTCCCGGGCGCGGGGCATCAGCGAGGCGACGGTCTCGGGAATCGGACGGGCGGTCATGGGCACGCTCCTCGTGGGTGCGACGTTATGGGTAGGGCGCGGTGTGTACGCGACCGTGTGCGAAGCCGTGTGTGCGACGACGCATGTACGACGAAATCATGGCCGATCCTCCCACAGGAGGGCCGGCCCGCAGCGCGCCGTAGGATGCCGTGAGCAGCTTGGGGCCACTGGTCGGATCGGGAGCAGAAGCACATCGTGAGCAGCGAGAACGCAGACGCCGGACGTGAGCCGGAAGAGTCGTTGGTGTGGGATGTCGTCGTGGTCGGCGCCGGACCGGCCGGGGCATCGGCGGCGTACGCGGCAGCCGTGGCGGGCCGGAGAGTCCTGCTGCTGGAGAAAGCGGAACTGCCGCGCTACAAGACCTGCGGCGGGGGCATCATCGGCTTCTCCCGGGACGCCCTGCCGCCCGGGTTCGAACTGCCCCTGAAGGACCGCATCCACGCGGTCACCTTCTCGCTCAACGGCAAGCTGGCCCGCACCCGCCGCTCCCGGCGGATGCTCTTCGGGCTCATCAACCGCCCCGAGTTCGACGCCGGGCTGGTCGAGGAGGCGCAGAAGGCCGGGGCCGAACTGCGCACCGGCGCCTCGGTGGTGCGGGTCGAGCAGCACGGTCCCGCCGTGCCCGACCGGCGAACGGTCGCCGTGGTGCTGGCCGGTGGTGAGACCGTGCTCGCGCGGGCGGTCGTCGGCGCGGACGGCAGCGCGGGCCGGATAGGAGCCCATGTCGGGGTGAAGCTCGATCAGGTCGACCTCGGCCTGGAGGCGGAGATCCCGGTTCCGGCCACCGTCGCGGAGGACTGGGCGGGCCGGGTCCTCATCGACTGGGGCCCGATGCCGGGAAGCTACGGCTGGGTCTTCCCCAAGGGCGACACTCTCACTGTGGGCGTCATCTCGGCGCGCGGCGACGGCGCGGGCACCAAGCGGTATCTGGAGGACTTCATCGCCCGCCTCGGCCTCGCCGGGTTCGAGCCTGCCGTCTCGTCGGGCCATCTCACCCGCTGCCGCAGCGACGACTCGCCGCTCTCCCGCGGCCGGGTCGTGGTCTGCGGCGACGCGGCCGGACTTCTTGAGCCGTGGACCCGCGAGGGCATCTCCTTCGCGTTGCGCTCGGGACGGCTCGCGGGGGAGTGGGCGGTGAGGATCGCCGAGGCGCACGACGCGGTGGACGCGCGGCGTCAGGCCCTCAACTACGCGTTCGCCATCAAGGCCGGCCTCGGCGTGGAGATGGGCGTCGGCCGCCGCATGCTCAAGCTGTTCGAGCGCCGGCCGGGCCTGCTGCACGCGGTGCTGACCGGTTTCCGCCCGGCCTGGAAGTCGTTCGCCGGAATCACCCGGGGCACGACGTCGCTGGCCGAGCTCGTCCGTACGCACCCGCTGGCACAGCGGGCCCTCCACGCCCTGGACCGCTAGCCCCCCACGCCACGCCCTGGGCCGCTCGCGGCCCACACCCGCGACCGGCGACCGCGCCCCCGTTGTCCGTACCTCCCGTACGGCACGGGGGCGTCGTCATGCCTCGACCGTGATCCGGAAGACCGGGTGGTCCGGGCAGGCGGCCAGCAGCTCGGCGTCCGTGGACTTCGCCGTGACCCCCTGGAAGTACTGGTTGACCTCCCAGCCCCACCGCTCCAGATAGGCCCGGATGATCCGGGCCTTCTCCGCGTCGTCGGGGATCTCCACGGCGGTGAAGCGGTTGAACCTGCGCCCCAGCCGCAGCTCCCCGCCGCCCGCCACGCGCATGTTGCGCACCCACTGCGAGTGGCCGCGTGCCGAGACCAGGTAGCGGTCGCCCTCGAAGGTGTGGGTGTTGACCGGGAGGCGCTGCATCTGGCCGGTCCTGCGCCCGCGCACCGACAGCTCGGCGGAGCCCATCAGGCTGAAGCCGTGCCGGGCCAGCCGGCCGACGACCTTGTTGAAGCGGGCGGCGGAGGCGCTCGCCCGGAGGTAGTAGGGCTGCTGCGACATGATGACTCCCGGGTTACGGAGAGAGCGGTGCTCTCGCTTGAGATCAGTGTGCACGCAAGGGCGATCCAAAGCAAGAGCACTGCTCTCGTTCATGGTCACTGCTCCGTTGGCATGGCAGACTGACCGTATGAGCACCATCCGAGGGGCCAGGGAACGCGCCCGTATCGAAGTGACCGCGGCCATCAAGGACGAGGCCAGGAAGCAGCTCGCCGAGCAGGGCGCGCCGAAGCTCTCGCTGCGGGCCGTCGCCCGGGAACTGGGTATGGTCTCCTCCGCGCTCTACCGCTACTTCCCCAGCCGCGACGACCTGCTGACCGCGCTGATCGTCGACGCGTTCGACGCGATCGGCGCGGCGGCGGAGCAGGCGGCGGCGGGGGAGCGGGCGGAGGTGGTCCCGCCCGCCGAGCGATGGGTCGCCGTCGCCTGTGCCGTACGGGAATGGGCGCTCGCCCACCCCCACGAGTACGCCCTGATCTACGGCTCGCCCGTCCCCGGCTACATCGCCCCGATGGACACGGTGGGGCCCGCGGCGCGCGTGGGCCTGGTCCTCGTCGACATCGTCCGCGGCGCGCACCGGGCCGGCCGCCTCGTCCTCCCGCCGCTCGCGGACGAGCTGCGCGCCGACGCGGAGCGGATGGCCGCCGATTTCGCCGAGGGTGTCCCGCCCGAGGCGGTGGCCGCCCTGGTCGCCGCCTGGGCGCAACTGTTCGGCCTGATCTCCTTCGAGCTGTTCGGCCAGTTCAACCGGGTCGTCGAGGAACGTGAGGCGCTGTTCCGGCAGGCTGCCGGTGAGCTGGCCCGCTCGGTGGGCCTGCGCGACGCCGATACGGACTGACGGGCCGAGCGCTGCCCCGCCCGGCTTTCCCAGCGGCGTACTCCCCACGGAGTGCGGGTGATCACCACGCACGGCGGACGCTTTCGGGCCCGCCCGCCGTCTGGCGTGGCCGCCATGGACGAACTGCGACCGCCGCACCGGGGCGGGCCGCCGTGGCTGTCCGGCGCGCGCTCGCGGACCGCCGCCGGGCTGCCCTGGGTGTCGACGGTGGTGCTCCTGGTGTTCGTCATGGTCGGTACGGGCTTCGCCGAGGAAGGACAGGGCCGCCGGCCCCTGGACCCGGCGGTCCGGCTGCTGCTGTTCGTCGCGGTCGGCGTGCTGCTCCTGCGCCGCCGCCGGCCGTGGTCGCCGTGGCCACGACCTGCGCGGCGACCCTCGTCTGCCTCGCGGCGGGCTATCCGTACGGTCCGGTGTTCGTCGCCGTCGGCTGCTTCAGCGCGATCGTGACCGGACACCGCAAGGCCGCCTGGTGGTCGCTGGGCGGGCTGTGGGCCGGGCACGTCCTGGTCTCCCACTGGCTCTACCGCTGGCTGCCGACGGACGGGGACCGGGCCGCGCCCTGGTCGCAGGAAGGGTCTGTCACCGCCTGGGTGGTCGCCGTCGTGGCCGCCGCCGAACTGCTGCGGGTGCGCCGCGAGCGGTGGGCGGCGGCCCGGGCCGAGCGCGAGGCGGCCAAGCGGCGCCGGGCCGACGAGGAACGGCTGCGCATGGCGCGCGAACTCCACGACGTGCTGGCCCACTCCATCTCCGTCATCAACGTCCAGGCCGGCGTCGGGCTCGCGCTGCTCGACTCCGACCCGGAACAGGCCCGCACCGCCCTCACCACCATCAAGGGGGCCGGCAAGGAGGCGCTCGACGAGATACGCCAGGTGCTCGCCCACCTCCGTACGCCCGGCGACGCCCGACCTCCCCCGCCCCCGGCCTCGACCGGCTGCCGGAACTCGTCGAACAGGCCGCGGCCGCCGGACTCGCCGTCACCGTCGACAGCGAGGGCGACCCGTCCGCCGTCCCGCCCGGCGCCGGACTCGCCGCCTTCCGCATGGTCCAGGAAGCCCTGACCAACGTCGTCCGCCACTCCGGTTCCCGTACCGCCGAGGTGCGCGTCGGCTACGGCTCCGCGCGTCTCCGTCTCCGTATCGACGACGCGGGACCGGCCACCGGCGGCGACGCGGGCGGCAGCGGCAATGGACTCGTCGGGATGCTGGAGCGGGGCCGCCGCCCTCGGTGGCACGATCGAGGCGGGCCCGCGCCCGGACGGCGGCGGGCGGGCTTCCGAGCCCTGCTGGACGCGCAGCCCGACATCGAGGTCGCCGGGGAGGCCGCCGACGGCGAGGAGGCCGTCCGCCTGGTCCGCGAACTGCGCCCCGACATCGTGCTGATGGATATCCGCATGCCCCGTCTCGACGGACTGGCCGCCACCCGGCGGATCACCGGCGACCCGGAACTGAACGCGGTGAAGGTGGTCATGCTCACCACCTTCGAACTCGACGAGTACGTCTTCGAGGCCCTCCGCAACGGAGCCTCGGGCTTCCTGGTCAAGGACACCGAGCCGGAGGAACTGCTGCGCGCGGTACGGGCGGTGGTCGGCGGGGACGCGCTGCTCTCCCCGGGCGTGACGCGCCGGCTGATCGCGGAGTTCGCGGCCCGCTCGAAGGAACCGGCCGCCGCCGCCTCGCTCGCCCTGCTCACCGAGCGGGAGCGGGAGGTGATGGCGCTGGTCGGCATCGGCCTGTCGAACGAGGAGATCGCCCGCAGACTGGTCGTCAGCCCATTCACCGCGAAGACCCACGTCAGCCGCACGATGGTCAAGCTGGGAGCCCGCGACCGGGCCCAGCTCGTCGTCCTCGCCTGCGCATCGGGGCTGGTGCTCCCCGGCTGGCTCGGCTGAGCCGGCCCGACCTCACCACGTGACGGCGGAGTTGTCCGTCCAGAGCCTGGCCACCGCGCGGTCGCCGCGCAGGGTGACGGCGGAGAGCGGAAGCCGGTTCCAGAGGGCGAGGTAGAGCCCCTCGGCCGTACCACTCAGCTCGCAGTCGACATCCTCCGCGTTCTCCTCACCCGCCGTGCGCACGGTCTGCGGCGGGTCGTCGGAGATCCGCACCGTCCAGGTCGCCGCCGTGTCCACGGCCCGTACCCGCAGTGTGCGCGGCTTGTCGGAGCGGACCCGGCTCTTGGGGCGGGCGTGGAAGCCGACGAGCAGTTCGTCGATGCCGTCGACGGCACGGTCGACGGAGACGGGGGTCAGCGGACCGCCGAGCGCCGATTCCGCGTCCACCCGGTGCACCGTCGTCTCGTTGAGCTGGCGGCGGGACCAGAACGCCAGCGGTGAGGGGGCCGGCAGGAAGGTCCAGCACTCCAGGTCCGCGGGCGCCTCCTCCAGGGACCGGACCAGATGGCGGTGCCCCTCGCGGAACCAGGCCAGGAGGCCGGCGCCGTCGAGATCGGGCTCGCCGCCGTCCGGGTGGTACGCGGTGTGGCCTTCGGTGATGAACGCCGCCGCCCACCGGTGCACCATGCCGGTGTGCCGCAGCAGATGGCGTATCTGCCAGCCGGGACAGGTCGGGACGGACGCCCCGGGGCCGGCCTGTTCGGCGGCCGCCGCGAGCAGCCGCCCCTCCTCGGGCAACGACGCGATGTGCTCGGTGATCTGCATGGCGGCGATTGTGCCAGGGCCGCGATGGCCGCGACCGGGATCGGCGGCCCCACCGGCCCGGGCGGACGGTCAGACGGGCGCGCTCGTCGTGGCGTTGCGGGCCGTGTAGCCCAGGACCGCCGCGGCCGCGGCCAGCAGGGCGACCGTGGTCAGGGCCACCGGCAGCGAGAACCAGTCGGCGAGGAAGCCGATCGCGGGCGGGCCGAGCAGCATCCCGCCGTAGCCGAGCGTCGAGGCGGCGGCGACCCCGCTGGGACCGGCCAGTTCGCCCGCGCGCCCCACGGCGACGGGGAAGATGTTGGCGAGCCCGAGCCCCGTCACCGCGAAGCCGGCCAGCGCCGCCCAGGCGGTCGGCGCCAGCGAACCCAGCAGCATCCCGGCCGCGGCCGTCGTCCCGCCGAGAACCAGGGTGCGGGTCTGGCCGAGCCGTTCCAGGAGCAGGGTTCCGGTCAGCCGGCCCGCCGTCATCGTCAGGGCGAACAGCGCGTATCCGGCGGCGGCGAGCCCGGGGTGCGCGCCCAGATCCTGTTCCAGGTGGAGCGCGCCCCAGTCGGCCAGGGCCCCTTCCCCGTACGCCGTGCACAGGGCGATCACACCGAAGAGCACGACGATCCGACGGGCCCGGGGCGACAGCCGCTGCCTCGGCTCGCGCGGGCTGACGGCCTCCGGGGCGGCGGGGGCCGGGCGGTACCGGAGCAGGGAGGGTCCGGCGAACGCGGTGACCAGCAGGCCGATCCCGGCCAGCAGGAACAGATGGATGGAGGCGGAGAGGCCGCCCGCGACCAGCCCGCCGAGCCCGGCGCCGACCATCCCGCCGAGGCTGAACGCCGCGTGGAAGCTCGGCATCACCGGCCGGTGCAGAGCGGCGACCAGATCGACGGCGGCGCTGTTCATCGCCACGTTCATGCCGCCGTACGCTGCTCCGAACACCAGCAGCACGAGGCCGAGGGAGAGCGCCGAGTGGGTCTGGGCGGGCAGGGCGATGCTCAGGGGGAGCAGGACACCGCAGGCCACGGTGACGGCATGGCTGCCGTAGCGGCGGCAGAGCCGGCCGGTGAGCATCATGGTGATCACCGCACCGGCGGAGACGCCGAGCAGGGCGAGGCCGAGGGTGGAGGCGGATGCTCCGGTCTGCTGTTTGATGGCCGGGATACGGACCACCCAGCCGGCGAAGAGGAACCCGTCGAGGGCGAAGAACACGGTCAGCGCGGTACGGAGGCGGGCCGACGAGGGTGGGGCGGTGTCTCCGCCAGGTCCCCCCGGTAGGGCCGTCCGCAGTTTGTTTAGTTGCGGCACAAACTCAGCATAGGGGCGCTCCGGCGGCGGACGCAACACCGCCGCACACCGCGCGTTCCGGGGGTACGGCCGTGGCCGGAACGGGGTCCCCGGCCCGGCCCTGGGCGTCCGGGAAGCCTCCGGATCATGGGAGACTCGCCCCCATGAACGGCAAGGCGACCACCACCCGGACCAAGTTGGAGAGGGGCCGCAGCGCGCTCGGGCCCGCACTGGAACTGGTCCACACCGGACGCGCCCCCACTCGGGCCGTCCTCACCTCCGAACTCGGCGTCACCCGCGCCACCGCCGGGGCGGTCGCCGCGGAACTGGAAGCGCTCGGGCTGATCCGCGTCGACTCCAGCCCCGGGTCGGCGGCCGGGTCCCAGGGCCGCCCCTCGCACCGGCTGTCCGTCCTGGAGACCGGCCCCGTCGTCCTCGCCGCCCAGGTGCACGCCGACGGCTTCCGGGCCGCGCTCGTCGGGCTCGGCGGCCGGATCGTCGCCACCTCGCCGGGCTGTGTCGCCGTGATGGCGGACCCCGCGCAGGTGCTCGGCGAGGTCGTGGAGGCGGGAGCCGAACTGCTCCGCGCGAGCGGGCTCCGCTGCGTGGGCGCAGGTCTCGCCGTGCCGTCGGCGGTCGCCGAACCGGAGGGCACCGCCCTCAACCCGCTGCACATCGCCTGGCCGGCGGGCTCCCCGGTCCGGGACATCTTCGCCGCCTGCGTACGCCGGGCGGGCATCACGGGGCCCGCGTTCACCGGCAACGACGTCAACCTCACCGCGCTGGCCGAGCACCGGCACGGTGCGGGGCGGGGTGCCCAGCATCTGCTGTGCGTGGCCACCGGACACCGGGGCGTCGGCGGGGCCCTCGTGCTCGACGGCCGCCTGCACAGCGGGAGTTCGGGCCTCGCCCTGGAGGTCGGCCACCTCACCGTGAACCCCGAGGGGCGCCCCTGCCACTGCGGCGGGCGCGGCTGCCTCGACGTGGAGACCGATCCGCTGGCCTTCCTCACCACCGCCCGCCGTGAACCCGGCCCCGAGGAGTCCCTCCTCAAGCAGGCCGGGAACCTGCTCCGTGCGGAGTACGACGATCCGGCGGTGCGACAGGCCGCCGAGGCGCTGATCGACCGGCTGGGCCTGGGGCTCGCCGGACTGGTCAACATCCTCAACCCCGACCGCATCATCCTCGGCGGCCTCCACCGCGACCTGCTGGAGGCGGACCCCGAGCGGCTGCGCGCCGTCGTCGCCGACCGGAGCCTGTGGGGGCGCAGCGGCAGCGTGCCGATCCTGCCGTGCACCCTGGCCCACAACAGCCTGGTGGGCGCCGCCGAACTCGCCTGGCAGCCGGTCCTCGACGACCCGCTCGCCGCGCTGGCCTGAGCGGCCGCCGAGCGGTCATCGCGCGAGAAGGCGCGCTCCCACCGGAGTACGCGCACGGCCGCCGGGTGGACGACGCCCGGAGCGCCTCGTCCCGGCAGGCTCGAAAGCGACCGGAAAGGCACCGTGCCGACCGCGAACGAGGGAGCTGACCGAGATGAACACCCTGGCGCACACCGGCGGGCCCGGCCCCTGGGCCCTGCTCTTCCCGCTGTTCCGGGCGGCGGTCGTCATCGGAAGCGTCACCCTGCTGCGCCCGCACCGTGTGGCGCGGGCGCAAGGGCCCATGGCAGACGGCCCGCACTCCCCAGGGCGCTCCCGGACCGTCCTCGCCGATCGCGCTGCTCGGCCGACGGTTCGCCGCGGGGGAGATCGACGAGGACGAGTGCTGGCGCCGACTGTCGGCGCTGGACGAGCAGTCCGGCCGGACCGCGGGCGGCGGACCGGCGTGACCCCGTGGTCCCCGGAGGCCCGGCCCTGTCCCATCGGCCCGCGCGGGCCGACCGGACAGGGCCTCCCCGTCAGCCGACGACGGCCGACCGGGCGGGCAGGGCCGCGATGTCGTCGGGGGTGATGGTCACGGCTCCGAACGGCCCGTCGGTCGTCGACCCGTAGACCGCGAGCGGCGGCAGGGTCGAGGCGCCGGTGACCGCCGGCAGGGTGAACCAGACGGCCTTCCCGGCCGAGCCGATCGGCCGCACGCCCCAGCTCTCGCTGACGGCGGCGATGAGCGCCAGCCCCCGGCCCGAGGTGGCGAACGAATCCGCCTCGTTCACCGTGGGCAGCCGCGGATCGTGGTCGTGGACGGAGACCGTCAGACGGTCGAGCAGCAGCTCGATGTCGACGGTGCATGATTTGTCCGGCTGTGCGTGCCGGTGAACGTTGGTGAGAAGCTCGGTGACGCCCAGGGCCGCCTGGTCGATCAGAGGATCGAGATGCCAGTAGCGCAGTTGCGCCGAGATGATTCTGCGGACTTGACCGATCCGCGACGGCAGGGCCTGGAGCTCCACCGTGCAGTGCCTGCTTGGCTCGCTGATCACGGCTGCGACTCCCCGAAATAGGTCCGGAAGAAGAGAAGAGACACGAACGGGCCCGGCGGACGACTGACTGCCGAATCCGCTCTGCTCTTGTCGTGTCTGCTCGTGTCGCGCGACCCGGTCCGTGGAGCGGATCGCTCTGTCACCGATGCTGCACCTTCAGTGACGTGGATCCAGCGTGGCCCAGGGGCTGTGGCTCCGCAACTCGCGGCGGAGCCCGACGGCCCGGCACCCGGTCGCCGTGGACGTGCGGCGGGCTCAGTCCCGGCGGCCTCCCGCGCTGCGCAGCGTCTCCAGGAAGCGCCGCAGCGGGGCCGCTCCGTCGCGTCTGCGGTTGCGCTGCCCCATCGTCAACCGGTAACGCACCCCGTTCACCCGGGCGATGACGGAATCCGCCGCGATGAACCACCACTTGCGGGCGCTGACCGTGCCCACCGGGGCGCTGTCGATCTCCCGCCCGTTGCTCGTGAGCAGGGACAGCCGGCCGTCCTTCACCACCACCTGACCAGCCCTGGTCAGCGACCTGGTGAACCGTTCGATCCTGACCCCCGACGCACTGAACTCGACGTCCGCCATCGCGGATTCGCCCCCCTTCGTCACTACTCCTGCTGTTGCAGTGTGCCCGGACGCGGGCCGGACCGCCAGAGGGCCCGAAAGCCCGGCGCACGGCCGCCCGCACCGCACGCCACAGCCGCCCCGCAGGCGGCGGTCAAAGGCAGCGCTATGGGCCATCAAAGTGACCGTTTGTGCAGGTGGGGTACATATCGTGGGAGGTGCGAGCGCGGATCGACGACCAACAGGAGCAGGCCCATGAAGACCAGTGAACACGCGTCCGGAAGCGGGGCCAGGGCGACCGTGGACATCGACCGCAGTGACCCGGAGTACCGGTCCTGGCTGAAGGAGGCCGTCCGCAAGGTCCAGGCCGACGCCAACCGCTCCGCCGACACCCATCTGCTGCGCTTCCCGCTGCCCGAGGCGTGGGGCATCGACCTGTACCTCAAGGACGAGTCGACGCACCCCACCGGCAGCCTCAAGCACCGCCTGGCCCGCTCGCTCTTCCTGTACGGGCTCTGCAACGGCTGGATCAGGCCGGGCAAGCCGGTCATCGAGGCGTCCAGCGGCTCCACCGCCGTGTCGGAGGCGTACTTCGCCAAGCTCATCGGCGTCCCGTTCATCGCCGTGATGCCGCGCACCACCAGCCCCGAGAAGTGCCGCCTCATCGAATTCCACGGCGGGCAGTGCCACTTCGTGGACGACTCGCGCACCATGTACGAACAGTCCGCGGCGCTCGCCGCCGAGACCGGCGGACACTACATGGACCAGTTCACCTACGCGGAGCGCGCCACCGACTGGCGCGGCAACAACAACATCGCGGAGTCGATCTACCAGCAGCTGCGCCTCGAGCGCTACCCGGAACCCGCGTGGATCGTCGCCACCGCCGGAACCGGCGGCACCTCGGCGACCATCGCCCGCTACGTCCACTACCTCCAGCACGACACCCGCATCTGCGTGCCCGACCCGGAGAACTCCTGCTTCTTCGACGGCTGGACCCACCACGACCCGCACGCCACCAGCGACCGCGGCTCACGCATCGAGGGCATCGGCCGCCCGCGCATGGAGCCCAGCTTCGTGCCCGGCGCCATCGACCGGATGATGAAGGTGCCCGACGCCGCCAGCGTCGCCGCCGTCCGCGCCCTGGAGCGCGCCATCGGCCGCAAGGCGGGCGGCTCCACGGGCACCGGACTGTGGAGCGCGTTCAAGCTGATCGCCGAGATGGTGGAGCGCGGCGAGCAGGGCAGCGTCGTCACGCTCCTGTGCGATCCGGGCGACCGCTACCTGGACAAGTACTACTCCGACTCCTGGCTGGAGGAGCAGGGCCTGGACATCGCCCCGTACACCGCCGCCATCGACGACTTCCTCGCGACCGGCACCTGGCCCTGCTGAGGGTCCGCGTCCGGCCCGCGCCCCGCTGGGGCCCGCCGCCCGACCGCTCAGGGCGTCGTCGTCGCCAGCCGGGTGTCCAGGCGGCGCACAGCGTCCCGGAAGGACCGGCCCACCCCGGCCCGGCCCAGGCTCAGCACCAGGCGGAACAGCCCCGTCCCGTCGGCGGCGAAGGTCCACTGCACCCGGGTCCCCGACCCCTCCGGGGTGAGCCGCCACTCCTCCAGCAGGGCCCGCAGACCAGGTGCGTTGGTCTCGTCGACCCGGTAGGCGTAACAGTGACCCGGGTCGGTGGCGACGATCGTCTCGCGGAAACGGACCCCGCCCCGCAACCGCACCTCCCGGCCCGCGCCCCCGTCGACGGGCGTGGCCCGGGTGACGGCGGTGAACCAGGACGGCCAGGACGCGACATCGTCGGCGAGCGCGCGGTACACCACGTCCGGGGGCGCGGACACCTCGGCGGCGAACACCAGCCGCATCGGTGCCGAGTCGGTGAAATCCCTTCCCACGGTACGGAGTCGGCGTGCCATCCCGTGCACCTCCCGGCGGTGTGCTGTCGCGGTGTTGCGTCTGTGGAGCGCACACCCTAGCGGCCCGGCCGTCAGTTGTCTGTACCACTGCCGGTCACCGCTTCGCGACCGCCGCCTGCCACCGGTCCGCGCCGCTTCTCCTCCGCCGCTGCCGCCTCGGCGATGTTGCGCGCCATCCCGCCGAACACCACTGAGTGGAACGGCCACACGCTCCACCAGTACGCGTGGCCGAACAGGCCGCGCGGATGGAACAGCGCGCGCTGCCCGTACAACGTCCGGCCCCGCTCGTCGCGGCGCACCGACAGCTCCAGCCAGGCCAGCCCCGGCACCCGCATCTCGGCCCGCAGCCGCAGCAGTTCGCCCGGCACGATCTCCTCCACCCGCCAGAAGTCCAGCGAGTCGCCCACTCGCAGATGCTGGGCGTCCCGCCGGCCGCGCCGCAGCCCCACCCCGCCGACGAGCCGGTCGAGCCAGCCCCGTACCGCCCAGGCCAGCGGGAAGGAGTACCAGCCGTTCTCCCCGCCGATGCCCTCGATCACCCGCCACAGCGCCTCGGGCCCGACCGGCACGGCCATCTCCCGCTCGTCGCGGTAGAGGCTGCCGCCCGCCCAGTCCGGGTCGGTGGGGAGCGGGTCGCTCGGCGCGCCCGGCACCGCGGCGTTGGACCAGCGGGTGTCGACCCGCGCCTCCTGGATCCGCTTCAGGGCCAGCCGCAGCGCCCGGTCGAAGCCGATGGTCCCGTCCGGCGGATCGGGGACGTACTCCTTGACGTCGTGCTCCGCGCAGACCACCTCGTGGCGCAGCGACTCCGTGAGCGGCCGGGCGATGGAGCTGGGCACCGGAGTGACCAGACCGACCCAGCGGCTGGAGAGCGTCGGGGTCAGCACCGGCACCGGCAGGATCAGCCGCCGCCGCAACCCCGCCACCGCCGCGTAGCGCTGCATCATGTCCCGGTACGTCATGACGTCCGGGCCCCCGATGTCGAAGGCCCGGTTCACCTCCGCCGGCAGCGCCGCGCATCCCACCAGATAGCGGATCACGTCCCGTACGGCCACCGGCTGGATCCGGGTCCGTACCCAGCTCGGGGTGATCATCAGCGGCAGCCGCTCCGTCAGATACCGCAGCATCTCGAACGAGGCGGAACCCGAGCCGATGACGATCGCCGCGCGCAGCACCGCCGTCGGCACCCCGGAGTCCAGCAGGATGTGCCCCACCTCGGCCCGCGAACGCAGATGCGGCGACAGGTCCTCCTCCGGCACTCCGGCCGGGGTCAGCCCGCCCAGGTACACGATCCGGCGCACCCCGGCCGCCCGCGCCTGCTCGCCGAAGGTCCGGGCCGCCCTGCGGTCGGTCTCCTCGAAGGACGAGCCGGTGCCGAGCGCGTGCACCAGGTAGTACGCCACATCGACGCCCCGCATCGCCTCGGCCAGGGAGCCGGCGTCGGTGACATCGCCGCGCACCACCTCGACCCGGTCCGCCCACGGGTAGTCGCGCAGCTTCTGCGGCGTTCTCGCCAGGGCCCGCACCCGGTACCCGGAGTCCAGCAGCGCGGGCACCAGCCGCCCGCCGATGTACCCGGTGGCCCCGGTCACCAGACAGCGCGGGGCCGGTCCGTCGGGGAGTTCCGCGCTGCCGCCGGGGCCTTCCTCAAGATCCGTCACCTGTCCGAGTGTGCCAGCGGACGGCTCCGGGGGCCGGTCGAGGACTCCGTACAGCGGCATCGGACCCATCGGTACGGTGACGCCCCCGGCCCGGGCCGCCACACCTGGCCCTCCCGCGGGCTCAGCGCACCGCCGTGAGCGTCCCGCCCTCGCGCAGCGACGCCGTCAGCTCCACGTCGGCGTCCCGGGCGCCCGCACCGCGAACGTCGGCCCGCCCGCCGCGCCCCGCACCGCCCCGCTCGCCTCGATACGGGTCACCGCCCGGCTCCCCGCGGCCAGGACGTACCACCGGCCCGAGGCCGCCCTCCAGTGCGTGCCCGCGAGCACGTGCTGCCCGAACCGGCTGCACAGCGCCGTGTCGTCGCGGCCGGCGACCACCGCGGCCGGTTCCGTGGGCGAGACGGCGGGGGCGAGGAACTGCACGAGGACCCGGCCCGGGCCTTGCCAGGTGTCGGCGCGGGTGCACAGCCAGTCGGCCGACGCGCGGCCCTCGGGGAGCTTCTGCTCGGCGAAGGCCCAGTTGTTGACGGACCGTACGCCGGAGCCCGCCAGGGTCCGCAGGGAACACGCCGTACGGGCCCAGGCGAGCAGCGCCTCGGTGCTCGTCGCCTCACGCGGCTGCCGGGCCGGCGTACCCCGCCCGGGCTTCGGGGTGTACGTCAGATGGACAGGGGTCAGATCGCCCAGATCCGTCACCAGGAACGCGTGCTTCTCCACGATCCGCTCGGAGGACCGCAACCGGAGCACCGGCCACGTCTCGCACGCGCCGCCCGCGGCGGGCCGGGGCACCACGGCGGTGACCCCGTCCGGGCCCACCTCCAGCGGCTGTGCGGGCGTGTCCGGCGCGAGCAGGTCCCGGGTGGCCGACGCGTCGATCCAGGGGGCGAGCAGGAACCGCGCGCCGTCCCCCGTGCGGCTGACGACGACCGCCGCACCCGTCGTCACGTCCGCGTCGTCGGTCCGGGCGAAGTCGAGCGCCCCCCGCCGGACCCGGACAGCGGCTCCGCGTACCGCACCACCCGGACCCCGCCGTCGTGGAACAGCACCACCGCCGCCCCGTCCACCTCACCCGCGAACAGCAGCCGGGCGGCTGCGCGGGCGGCACCGTGACCGTCCCCGGCGTCGTGGACACCCGGGCCGAATCCGGCGGCCCCGCCCAGGCCCGCAGCGCCCGGCCCAACAGCTCGCCGTCGTCCGTGCGCTCACCCCTGGCCGGCCAGGCGGTGAAGTCGACGCGCGAGGTGTCCGCCCACCGCTCCGCCGCCGTCCGCATCAGCTCCGCCGGATCGAGCACCGGCGCGAACACCCCCGCCGGAGCCCTGTCCTCGCCCCCGCCCCGCGCCCCCTCCTCGACGGCGGCCGCCAGGCCGCCCGCCACCACGCACAGCACCGCCGCCACCGCCGCCGCCCGCACCCGGTGCCGACGCCGCAGCAGATCGCTGGGCCGGGTCTGGACCGTGCACGGGTCGAACTCGCCGGACCTGAGCAACGCCTGCGCCCCGGCCCGGTCCGGCCGCCCCAGCCGGGCCGCCCGGCGCACCGCACCCGCCGGATCCGCCGCCCCCGCCCCGGCCAGCAGCTCCCGGACGCCGGACTCGTCCAGACCCTCCAGCAGGTGCAGCGCGAACGCCGCCCGGACCGGCCCGTCCACCGCCGACAACGCCCGGTCCAGGGCCAGTTCGTCGACGCCGCCCGCCCGGGGAAGAGCCGCAGCCCCCACACCACCGGCAGGGCCGGACGCAGCGCGGCCGGCGCCGGGAGCCGCCCGGGCCACCAGCCGGGCCGCCGCTCGTGGGCCAGTGCCGCCCGCAGCACCCGCTGCCGCACCCACCCGTACGCCGAGTGCGGGGGGTTACGGTCCGCCGAGGCGCCCTCCGCGCCCTCCGGAGCGCCGGTCCGGCGGGACTGGGCCGGCACACGTGGGCTCGACGCCTTGCTCCCGGCCGCCGGCAGGGCCCGCTGGACGACGGCGTGAGCGGTCAGGACCCGGCGGTGCCGGCCGAGGGCCGGCGGCAGGACGACATAGGCGAGCCGCACGAGACGCGGGTAGTGCTCCACGAGGGCGGCCTCGGCCTGCTGCACGCCCGTGCGGTCGGTGCGTACGTCGGTCCGCTGCTGCGGTTGGTGGATCGGCATGAAATGGGTGCCTTCCGGGGCCGTGGCGGGGGTGTCATACCGACAAACGAGTCAATCGTGTGACGGTCACATCACCCGTACGCGGCGCGTGCCCTCCCTAGCCGTGCGCGTCGCCGGGGGAGGCGAGCAGGGCGTCCAGGACCTTGCCGAACATCCGTCGCCCGGCGGAGGCGAGTAGCGGGTCACCCCACCGGGGCACCAGCCGAACCCGCAGCTCCTCGACCCACACCACATGAGAACCGGAATCCGTGGGCAGCACGTCGATCGAGGCCCGGCCCAGCACCACGGAGCCCCGCTTCTCCAGTTGGCACACCCCGGCCCGGCCCCCGGCGGGCGGCGTCCACCGCACCACTTCCATCGGATCGTCGAACGCCAGCGGGCCCAGCCCCGTACGCGCCACGAAGACCGTGCCGAGCCGCGAGGGCAGGCCCGTCGGGACCGAGACCGACGTCAACGGCACCTGCGCGGCGTGCCGTTCCCAGTCGGTCACCCGGCACCAGGCCTCGGCTGCGGGGAGAGGGGAGAAACGCTCGATCCGGAAGACGGCCACACCGCGATCCTAGAGCGTGTACCGCCGCCCCGCCGAGCGGAACGGAATCCGCAGCGCCGCGGTCGGACAGCCGCTCGACAAGATCTTCATCAGTCTTCTAGGCGTCGTCGGTCCCGTCGCGGGCTTCGCCCGCCACCACCAGACCCGGCAGATGCTCCTCGATCTCCGCGCGCAGCTCCGGAGCCAGTCCCGCGTCCGTGACCAAGGTGTCGACCTCCTCCAGCGCGGCGAAGGAACTCAGGCCCACCGTGCCCCACTTGGTGTGGTCGGCCACCACCACGATCCGGCGCGCCGCCCGGACGAAACGGCGGTTGGTCTCCGCCTCCGCGAGATTGGGGGTCGAGAGCCCCGCCTCCGCCGAGATCCCGTGCACGCCGAGGAACAGCACATCGAAGTGGAGGGAGTCGATGGCCCGGTCCGCGACCGGCCCGACCAGCGAGTCCGAGGGGGTGCGCACCCCGCCCGTCAGCACCACCGTCGCCGCCCCGGGGCGCGCGCCGCGCCCTGTGGCCGGACGCTGCGCGTCGTGGAACACGTCGGCCACCCGCACCGAGTTGGTCACCACCGTCAGATCCGGCACGTCCAGCAGATGCCGGGCCAGCGCGAAGGTCGTCGTCCCGCCGAGAGCGCGATGGCGCTGCCGGGCACCGCCAGCGCCGCCGCCGCCCGCGCGATGTCCTCCTTGGCGCTCGGCTCCAGCGCCGACTTCGCCTCGAACCCGGGCTCGTGCGTACTCGCCTCCACGACCGGGACCGCACCGCCGTGGACCTTCTCGATGACGCCCTGGCGGGCCAGTGCGTCCAGATCCCGGCGGATCGTCATGTCGGAGACGTTCAGCCTCCGGGTCAGCTCGTTGACCCGGACCCCGCCGCGCCTGCGCACCTCGTCGAGGATCAGCGCACGGCGCTGCTCCGCGAGCAGGTTCTGATTCTCGCTCAACGCCGGGTCCGGTCCTTCCCTCTGCCGTACCGTCCGCAGCGGTCTGCGGGCCACGCTCATCCTGCCACGCAGGCATGTCCGGCGTACCACCTGGGGAGATTCCGTGAGACCGCTCACGCGGCCGCCCCGGACCGGGGATCGTGGCTCCGGGCGGCCCGCCGCTTCCCCGCCCCGGCCCGTCCGCCGCCCCGTCCGCACCCGTACCCGCTGTGCCGCTTCCCGCAGTGCCGCTCGCCCGAGAAAGAGTTCCCCCTTGGCTCCTGCCACCCCGCCCCGTCCGCCACCCGCCCCCCGAGCACACCGGAAGCGCACTGGAACTGCTCGTCCACGGCGTCGGCGGCGCCACCCCGCAGGAGATGCTGGGCGACCCGCGTACCGTCCGGGTCACCGGGGACACGACCGCCGCCGTGTACCGGCGCACCGAGGACGCCCACGGCGAGAAGCACCCCGAGCGCTACCGGGACGAGCCCGTCGCCGAGGCGTACTGCTGGTCCGGGCTCACCTCCGGCAACAGCTCCCGCGCGCTGTGGCTGCTGCTCCTGCCGTTCATGGTGGTCAACCTCGCCCACTGGATGCGCCCCACCGCCGCCGGCCGCACCCGCGCCGTCCGGCTGTACGGGTGCTGGTCCGGCTCGTCGCGCTCAGCCTCACCGTGCTGCTCACGGCGGCCGCCTGCGAGGTGGCGCTGGACCTGGTGGCCTGGCAGTGCGCGGGCACCTCCGCCTGCTCCGAACGCCGTTCCTGGCTGGGCTTCCTGTCGGCCCATCAGGGCGGCTGGTGGTCCCAGCCCGGACGGCGGCTCGCGCTCGCCGCCACCGTGCCCGCCGCCCTGGTGGGACTGCTGTGGTACCTCTCCAACCGGACCTGGAGCGCCTACGAGTCCCAGAGCCCGCTGGACGCCACGGACGCCGACGCCTGCGACCCGGACGGCATGGAGGAGGCCCACGGGCCGGGCGCCCCGGACAACGCCGACGACCCGGAGTCCGCGCGCCCGGTGCCGCCCGCGCTCAGCAGGCCCGGCTTCTGGTACGGCCGCCGGCTCGTCGCCCGGCTCCGCGCCGCGCACACCGCCGCCGGCTTCCTCACCGTCGCGGCCTTCGTCATGGGCGCCGCGGCCCGCCACGACCGGACGGTCGGCAGCTCGGTGCCGCCGGTGTTCGGCCTGGTCATCGAAGGGGCCCTGCTGCTCTGTGCGGTGGTGGCCGTCTGGGTCATCTGCCGCCGGGGCCGCAGCGAGAGCGTCCGGGACACCCGCGTCGACGGCGCCCTCATCACCTATCTGCCCGGCTCCGCGCTCACGCTGCTCGGCCTCGCCGTCCTGCACGCCGGCTGGTCACGTCCGGAGTGGGTCTCCTCCGGCAGCCTGTCCGGCGAGACCGCCTTCCGGCTCCTCGCCCTCGGCCAGGGCCTCCTCGTCGTGATCATGGCGCTGGTCGCCCGCAGCCTCTACCGGCGCACCCCCGAACCCCGTACGACGCTGTACGGTCTCGGCGGCCCTTCCGTCGCCATGCTCGCCTGCGCGCTCGGCGGAGTGATGACCGGCGGCGTGGCCCAGCGCGTCGCCGACTGGCTGGACGGCCCCGGCACCCCGGGCACGGGGCGCGGCTCCATCATCGAGGGACCGCCCGTCCTGCTCAGCTGGCAGGCCTCCGTCATCCCCGTACTCCTGCTCCTGCTGCTCGTCCCGGTCGTCTTCCTCGTCGTCCGCACCGCCCGCCGGGCCCGCCGCATGGGCCCGGACATCGAGGCGGAGTACGCCCCCGAGCCGCCCGACCGCGCCCGCACCCGGCGGATCGCCCGCATCCGCGCCACGGCGGCCCTCACCGACTCGGCCCCCTGGATCGTCGGGGTGGTCTCCGCCGCCACCCTGCTCCTCGGCGCGGCGGCCGTCGCGGGCTCCTGGGCCAGCGGCGAGGTGCCCGGCCTCGCGACGGACGGGGCCGCGGCCCCCGTCGAATCCCTCGCCGAGGCCGCCCAGTCGACGGGCTCCTGGCTCATCGGCTTCGGCTTCATCCTGTTCGTCGCGGGCGGGCGCCGCGCCTACCGGGACGCCTCCGCCCGGCGCACCATCGGCATCCTCTGGGACGTGGGCACCTTCTGGCCGCGCGCCGCCCACCCCTTCGCGCCCCCTGCTACGCCGAGCGCGCCGTCCCCGACCTGGCGTCGAGGATGTGCGCGTGGACGGCGACGACCAAGGGCCGGCTCATCATCTCGGGCCACTCGCAGGGCAGCGTCCTCGCGGCCGCCGCGGTCTGGCAGCTCCCCGACACGGCCCGCCGCCGGGTCGGGCTGCTCACCTACGGCTCCCCGATCGAGCGGCTGTACGGGCGCTGGTTCCCGGCCTACTTCGGAGCCGTACCCCTGCTCGGGTTGAACCGTTCGGTGCACTGCTGGCGCAACCTCTTCCGGGCCACCGACCCGATCGGCGGGGCCGTGCGGCTTACCGCCGACCCCGACCCCGATGTCGACCGGGGGCCGCTGAAGGATCCGCTGGCGTACGGGCGTACCACCGCGCTCCCGCTGCCCGAACCGATTCTCGGCCACTCCGACTACCAGGCCGACCCGGTCTTCGCGAAGGAACGGGCCGCCCTCCTCGAAGAGCTCGGACCACGGCTGCCCCGGCAGACGGACGGCGGGGACACCCTTCAGAAGAGCTCGGGGAGGTCCTCCGGGTAGAGCAGGGTCAGGTCGTCCGTGCTCGGCTCGGCGAGCTGGGCGACCCGGCCCGCGTGCCGCTCCACCATCGACTCGAAGGTCTGGCGGGCGGTGCGGCCGTTGCCGAAGGCGGGGCCCTTGGGAAGCGCCGCGAAGTGCTTCAGGAGCGCCTCCCCGGTCCCCGCCGCCAGGCTGTACTCATGCTCCTCGGCCTGCTGCTCGACGATCCGCAGCAGCTCCTCGGGAACGTAGTCCTGGAAGGTGATGGTCCGGGAGAACCGCGAGGCCACCCCGGGGTTGACGGTGAGGAACCGCTCCATCTCCAGGGTGTAGCCCGCGACGATCACGACCACCGCGTCCCGGTGGTCCTCCATCAGCTTCACCAGCGTGTCGATGGCCTCCCGCCCGAAGTCCCGGCCGGAGTCCTCGGGGGAGAGGGCGTACGCCTCGTCGACGAACAGCACCCCGCCGCGTGCCCGGTCGAACGCCTCCTGGGTGCGGATCGCGGTGGAGCCGATGTGCTCGCCGACCAGGTCGACCCGGGACACCTCGACCAGATGACCGCGCTCCAGCACGCCGAGCGAGGCCAGGATCTCCCCGTACAGCCGGGCGACCGTGGTCTTGCCCGTACCGGGGGAGCCGGTGAAGACGAGGTGGCGGCGGACGGACGCCGCCTTGAGACCGGCCTCCGCGCGGCGCCGGCCCACCTCGATCATGTCCGTGAGCGCCCGCACCTCCCGCTTGACGCTCTCCAGGCCCACCAGCGCGTCCAGCTCACCGAGGACCGCCGAGGAGTCCCGGGCCGGCTCCACCGGGGCGGCCGGCTCGGGGGCGGGCTCGACCGCGCGCTGCCCGGGCAGAGCGCCCAGCAGCCCCGGCGTCGACTGCGTGGCCGTCAGAACCGGGGGAGGCGGGGCCGGAGCCGTCCGCAGACCGCTCTCGTCGCTCGTGCAGTCCCGGGCCATCGGCCCGGCCGTGGAACCGCCGTCCCCCTCGGGGAATTCGTAACCGCCCCGCGCGCACCGCTCGGTACGGCACCGGGTCAGGGTCGTGCGGCAGCCCTCCATGACATGGAAGCCGTACCCGTCGCTGCCCGTCACCCGGCAGCCGTCGAAGGTGCCCCGGCCCTCGGCCGAGACGTAGAACCCGGCTTCGGCGGGCGAGGTGACCGTGCAGCGCTCGATGGTGGGGTCCGCGCCCTTGGTGACGATGACCCCGGTCTGCGCCGCGTCGATGGTGCAGTTGTTCAGCGTGCCGCCGCTCCCGTGGTCGCGGAACCAGGCGCCCGTGGACGCCTCCCGGATCCGGCAGTCGTCCAGCTGCGCGGTCGCCCCGTCGCTCACCGACACGGCGGTGTTACGGATCTGGGAGAGGTCGCTGTCCACCACATCGGCGCGCGAACCCCGGTCGAGGACGAACAGCGCGTCGGGCACGTCGTGCACCCGGCAGGCGTCCAGTATCACCGTCGCGCCGTCACTGACCCAGACCGCCGGATAGTCGCCCGTACTGTCGTGGATCTCGCACTGGTTGGCGTCGACCCGGGTCCCCGGGTCCCAGACCGAGAGCCCGTTGCGGCCGAACCGGCGGACGGTGGAGCGGGTCAGGGTGAGCACCGAACGCGACCGCAGGTCGACGGCGTTCTCCGGGATGTCGTGGATGTCGCAGTCGGCGAGCGTCAGCACCGCGTCGGTGTCCAGCGTGACGCCGTCCGCCGACGTGCGGTGCACGGTGCAGTCGGTGAGGTGGGCCGAGGCCCGGGCGGTGACCTGGATGCCGCTGCCCTTGATCTCGTACACCTCGCACCCGAACGCCTCGAGACCGCTGCCGTCGCCGGTGACGGCGATGCCCGCCCCGGACGCGTGGTGGATCCGGCAGCGGTCCAGGCGTGGATGCGCGCCGTCGCGGACCGACACCCCGGACTGGCCCGCGGAGACGATCTCGCACTCCTCGAACACCCCGCCCGCGCCGTCCAGTACGGCGATGCCGACCCCGGCCGGATTGTCGACCGTGCAGCGCCGCACGGTGGGCCGGGCCGCGCCGCGCACCTCGATGCCGGCGGCGGACCGGGTCACGATCCGCAGATCCGTCAGCTCCGCCGTACCGTCCTCGACCAGCAGCGCCGGGGCCGCCGAGTCCTGGCCCTCGATATGCAGGCCCTGGACGACCGCGGAGGCGCGCACGGTCAGCGGTACGCCGTCGAGCGGCGCGATCCGCACGGAGCCGGCCGCCCCCTCGGGGCCGCGCAGGGTCACCGCGCGGGGGACGACGAGGTTCTCCCGGTAGGTCCCGGGCGCGACGGTGAGGACGTCGCCCTCGGCCGCCGCCTCCAGGGCCGCGGAGAGGGAGGCGTACTCGCCGGTGCGGCGGCGCCATCGCGATGTGCCGGTGTGCGTCACCTGGACCGTGCCCTGTGCCATGGCGTTGCTGTGCCCCCACCTCGTGCTGTGCGCTGCCTCGGGCCCGTCCGTCGCCGGGGAGGCGGACGGGGTCGGACCACCGTAGCGCGCGTGGGAGCCGGGAGTTGACGAGTCGGCCCCGCGGGCCGATGTCGCAGCCAGCCGCGTCCGGCCGGCGGAGAGCGTGGTCAGCCGCCCGTTCCGGCCCTGCCCCAGTCCGCGCCGGCCGCGGCCCACTCGCGGTCGAGACGCGCGTACCGCTGCCGCACCATGTGCCCGACGATCACCCTGCGGCCCGCCTCGACGCATCCGGCGGCGAGCAGGAACGTACCGATGCCGGCCAGCACCGCATGGGCGCGGGCGGCGTGCCCGTCCATCGGCGGGGGGACCGGGAGACCGGCCGCGTCCGTCCAGATTTGCAGCGGGGACCCCGGGGCGCCGGGCCCCGACGCGGTGGCCACCTCCCCGGTGCGCGGGCTGCCGTCCGGGGCCTGCCAGGACGCCACCACCCAGATGTGCGCGGCCCGTTCGGAGCCGCCCTCGGGGTCACCCACGTACCGCTCGCGCCCCGGCGCCCGGCCCACCACGACCGCGTCGACGGGGTGGCGCTCCTGGTGCTGGGCGCGGACCGATCGCTGGAGGGCGTCATGGGCGATGGAACCGCCGGCCCAGCCCGCGGCCGGGGCCCCGACCAAGAGGATCAGCAGCGCTCCGAGCGCCACCCGGGCCTCGCGGCGGTCGGTGGCGCGGCACAGCGGATTGTCCCGCCCGCGCAGCAGATCCCACAGCAGTCCCCACGACTCCCGCACCCCGTGCCCCCTCGATCGATTGTCCCGCGGCAGGCCCTGACGGGCCGCGGTGCGACAGTCGTCGAGATGCCGAGCCCGGCCTCGGTAGCCATGACCGCGTCCAGCCGTCAGAGGTTGCCCGATGCGTCCCCGGCGCACCTTGCCCGTACCGAGTGGTGCGGTTCAGTACCCCTGGCTCTGGTACGGCCGGTTGTACGGGTCCTCGTACGGCGACTGGGCCGGTACGGGGCGCGGCGAGGCCGGACGCATCGACTCGTACCCGGTGGCGGACGCGGGGCGCTGCGGCTGGGGCTGCTGCGGATAGCCGCGGACCGCCGAGGGCTGCTGCGGGATGTACGGCGCGGGCGCGTGCTGCAGCTGGGCGGGCTGCATCGGCGCCTGCTGTGCCGGAGCCTGCTGGTACTGCGGCATCGGCTGCTGCTGCGGGTAGCCGTAGGAGCCGGTCTGCTGCGACGGGGCCGCGGGCAGGGCCGGCAGCGCCGACGGCAGGGCCGGCAGATAGCTGTTGCCGGTGTCGTACGCGGCCGGCACACGGATGGGAGCGATCTGCGGGGTTCCCCGCTCCGCGACCAAGGAGTCGTAGATCGGAGTGTCGGGGAACGACGCGGCGTAGTAGCCGCCGCCGAAGGTGGAGCGGGGGGACGTCATGCCACCTAAGTTAAGCCCACGATGTGCTGTAAGGGGAGCCCGATAAGAGGGTTGTTTTCCGCGATGTGAGTGAACGACGATCCCCAATGCGAGCGAACTTGGCAAAAAAAGGGCGCACTGACGTCTACTGATCGTGTAAAGGCCGAGTTCACGGGGGGTTACCGGCAGATCGCCGGGAGGGGGCTGGGTCGGCTGGGCGCGCTCGGACGGGCCGGGATTAGGTTGTCGGGGAAATGGCTGAAGGCAGCCGGACACGTGATGGGGGCGAGCATGATCATGCAAAAAGGGGCCAACGTTCCGGTGCCTGCCGGCGCCGTGCGCGTCGAATTGGGGTGGCACGCCGCCCCCGGCGCTCCGGACGTCGACGCCTCCGCCCTCCTGCTGGTGGCGGGCAAGGTCCGCGGTGACGCGGACTTCGTCTTCTACAACCAGCCGGCCCACGCGTCCGGAGCGGTCCGGCACGAGGGCAAGCGGACTGCCCCCGACGGGGTCACCGACACCCTCCTCGTCGACTTCGGGAAGATCGAGCCCGGGATCGAGCGCGTCGTCGTGGCGGCATCGGCCGACGGCGGGACCTTCGGCCGGGTGAGCGGGCTCCACGTACGGGTCACGGACGCGGCGAGCGGCGTGGAGCTGGCCCGCTTCGACAGCACGGACGCCACGGTCGAGACCGCGTTCATCCTCGGCGAGCTGTATCTGCGCCAGGGCGCCTGGAAGTTCCGCGCGGTCGGGCAGGGCTACGGCACCGGCCTCGAAGGCCTGGCGACGGACTTCGGCATCTCCGTGGACGAACCGCAGCAGGCCCCGGCGGCACCGCAGGTCCCGGCCGCCCCTCCCGCCCCTCCGCAGCCCCGGCCCGCTGCCCCCGCCCCTGCTCCGGTCGCTCCCGCCCCGGCCCCGGCTGCTCCCGTCCCGCCGGCCCCGGCGCCCGTCCGGCTGACCAAGATCACGCTGACGAAGAGCGCCCCGTCCGTCTCGCTCGCCAAGCAGGGCGGCACCTCCGGCGCGCTGCGCGTCAACCTCAACTGGGAAGTGCGCAAACAGTTCAAAGGCTGGGGGGCGAAACTCGGCCGGGCCGTCGCCATGCACGCCGACCTCGATCTTGATCTCTGCGCGCTCTACGAACTCACCGACGGGCGCAAGGGAGTTGTACAGGCTCTCGGAAACGCGTTCGGTTCTCTGAATCAGCCGCCCTTTATCCATCTCGACGGTGACGACCGCACCGGCGCGGTCTCCACCGGCGAGAACATGACCATCAACCTCGACCACAAGAACCTGCTGCGGCGGGTACTGATCTTCGTCACTATCTATGAGGGCGCCCGGAGTTTCGCCGATCTCCATGCCACGGTCACCCTCCAGCCGCAGAACGGCGCGCCCATCGACTTCTCCCTCGACGAGTGCACCGTGCCCTCCACCGTCTGCGCCCTGGCCCTGATCACCAACAACGGCGGCGACCTCATCGTCCAGCGCGAGGCCCGCTACCTCGTCCCGGACCGGGGGATCAGCCCTCAGCGCACCATCGACGCCGCCTACGGCTGGGGCATGAACTGGACGCCCGGCCGCAAGTGACGACCCGCGCCCGCCCGGACCCGCCGCCCGCATCCCGGCGGCGTCACCGGTCGGGCGCGGCCTCCGGGCGCGCATAGGTACGGCCCTTCCAGGCCGCGCCCCGCCCCCGGTAGTGCTGCACCGCCGAGTCCACCGTCATCAGCAGGTACAGCACCGCCGTCAGCGGCAACAGCGGGCCCAGCCACGGCGACTGCCGGTAGTACGCCAGCATCGGCAGATACGTCGCCGTCATGACCGCCCAGGCCGCGCCGCCGCCCAGGCCGCCACCGCGTCACCCGTCGACACACCCGCCACCAGCGTCACGGGCGGCGCCACATAGACGAGCAGCAGCCCCGGACCGTCCCCGCCAGCAGCAGCGGACTGTGCCGCAACTGGGCGTACGCGCTGCGCGCGACCATCCGCCACAGGTCCGCCAGCCGTGGATACGGCCGCACACTGTCCACCCGCTCCGCCAGCCCCAGCCAGATCCGGCCGCCGCTGCGCCGCACCTCCCGTGCCAGCGACACGTCGTCGATCACCGCCTGCCGGATCGACTCGGGGATCCGCGCCCGCTCGGCGGCCTCCGTACGCAGCAGGACACAGCCGCCCGCCGCCGCGGCCGTCCGCGACCGGGCGCTGTTGACCCGGCGGAACGGGTAGAGCTGCCCGAAGAAATAGACGAACGCGGGCACCACCAGGCGCTCCCAGACGCTCTCCACCCGCAGCCGCGCCATCTGCGACACCAGGTCGAAGCCGTCCGGGCCGCCGGGACCGGCCGCTGCCACCAGATCGCGCAGGCTGTCCGGCTCGTGTGCGATGTCCGCGTCGGTCAGCAGCAGGAAGTCCGGCTTGTCCCGCCGGGCCACCGCGATCCCGTGCCGCAGGGCCACAGCTTGCCCGTCCAGCCCCGCTCGGGCTCCCCGGGCGTCACCACGGTCAGCGGGAGACCGCCGTACCGGGCGGCCAGGTCGCGGGCCAGCGGCCCGGTGCCGTCGCTGCTGCAGTCGTCGACGAGGATGATCCGGGCCTCCCCCGGATAGTCCTGGACCAGCAGCGACGGCAGGCTCACCGGCAGCATCGCCGCCTCGTCGCGGGCCGGCACCACCACCGCCACCGACGGCCAGCGCGCCGGGTCGCCCCGCCGGGGGAGCCGCTGGTCCGTCCGCCAGTAGAAGCCCTGCCCCAGCAGCAGCCACCCCCACGCGATCAGCGAACCCACGGCGATCCAGGCAACGGCGCTCATCCGCCGAAGTCTGCCCCACTGAGCCCGGTTCGCAAGGGCTGTCGGCTAGGGTGACCGGGTGAAGATCGCGCTCATGGACTCCGGAATCGGCCTGCTGGCGGCAGCGGCCGCCGTGCGCCGCCTGCGGCCCGACGCCGAGCTGGTGCTCTCCTCCGACCCCGGCTCGATGCCCTGGGGACCCCGCACCCCCGAGGACCTGACCGCGTTGGCCCTGGACGTCGCCCGCGCCGCCGCGGCCCAGCGCCCCGACGCGCTGATCATCGCCTGCAACACGGCCTCGGTCCACGCCCTGCCGGCGATCCGCGCCGAGCTGGAGCCCGCCCTTCCGGTCATCGGCACGGTCCCCGCGATCAAGCCCGCCGCCGCGGGCGGCGGCTCCGTCGCCATCTGGGCCACCCCCGCCACCACCGGCAGCCCCTACCAGCGCGGACTGATCGCGGAATTCGGCGGCTCCGCCGAGGTCACCGAGGTCCCGTGCCCCGGCCTCGCCGACGCCGTGGAGCACGGCGACGAGGCGGCGATCGACCGGGCCGTCGCGGCGGCCGCCGCCCGCACCCCGTCCGACGTGCGAGCCGTCGTCCTCGGCTGCACCCACTACGAGCTCGTCGCGACCCGGATCCGCGACGCCGTGCAGCGCCCCGGCCGCCCGCCGCTCGCCCTGCACGCCTCCGCCGGGGCGGTCGCCGCCCAGGCGCTGCGCCGGATCGGCGCGGAACCCGCCCCGACGGCCGCACCCTCCGGCGCGCTCACCGTGCTGCGGGCGGGCCGCGTAGCCGCCCTCCCGGACGCCGCCCTGACCTATGCGGAAGGCCGGATCCTGTCCGCCGGAGCACCCGTCCGCTGACCGTACGGCCAAACGACAACCCCTGGGGCCTGTCTGAGATATGGCCCGCCGGCCGCCCTGCGGGCGACGACGGGAACCGGTCGGACAGACCCTAGCCCGATCGGCCCCGCGGCCCCGGCCGGAAGACCGGAACACGGCTACGCTGCTGAATATGACCGACCACCCCGAGAGTGTGAGGCACGGGTCGAGCCAGGCGCCGCCCACGGAGTGGAACGGCCGCGCCACCAACCGGCTCCAGTGGCTGCTGGCCCTCGCGGGCGCGGGATGCGTGGCGCTCGGTATCGAGCTCGCCGTCGACGGAGCCTGGACCTCGGGCATCGCCCCGCTGCTCATGTCCGTGATCGGCTGCCTCGCCGCCGGACTGCTGATGCTCTTCGGCACGCTCGCCTTCGTCCATGTGGCCGTCAGGGTCGACGGGGACAGCCTCGAGGTGCGCTGCGGCCACGCCGGACTGCCCCGTCGCCGGATCCTGCTCAGCCATGTCACGGGCGCGGAGTTCGTCCCCGGATCAATCCGCGCGAGTGGGGCGGCTGGGGCTACCGCTGGCGCCCCGAACAAGGCACCGCGGTGGTGGTCCGCAAGGGCGAGGGCATGGCCCTGCGCCTCGGTGACGGCCGTACCTTCACCGTCACGGTCGACGACGCGGAGGCGGCCGTACGGTTCATCCGGCAACGCCTGCACCTGCCGTCCCCCGGCAAACGGCCCGGCGACTGACCGGACGGCCCCGTCGCCGGCGTCCCGTCCGGCGGCGGCCGGGCAGACCCGGCGCCAGGCACCCCGCCGGATGCCGCGCCGTCCCACCGGCGGTCCGCCCCGAAGCCGCCGGTGACCGTGCCGCCCCGGCGGCGAGCCGTTCGCAAGCCGCCCGGGCCCCGGCCCCGCGCAGGTCAACGCCGCCGCACACAGCCGCCCCCCGTAGACTCCGGCGGGTGAGCGCCACCATGACCCCCGTCGACGATGCGCCGCCCCCGGCGGCCCCCCGGGCCGCCGGGCTGCCGCGGCGGCTCCTCCGCCCGGCCGCCGCCGTGCTGTCCGGGCTCCTGCTCTACGCCAGCTTCCCGCCCCGGACCGTGTGGTGGCTCGTGCTGCCCGGGTTCGCGCTGCTCGGCTGGGTGCTGCACGGGCGACGGCTGCGGGCCGCGTTCGGCCTCGGCCTCCTGTCGGGCCTCGGCTTCATGCTGCCGCTGCTGCACTGGACCGGCGAGGACGTCGGGCCGGTGCCGTGGCTGGCCCTGGCCGCCGCGGAGGGGCTCTTCATCGCCGTGGGGTGCCTGGGCATCGCCGCGGTGACCCGCCTCGCGTACTGGCCCGTGTGGGCGGCCGCGGTCTGGACGCTGGACGAGGCGGTCCGGGCCCGGATCCCGTTCGGCGGCTTCCCCTGGGGCAAGATCGCCTTCGGCCAGTCCGAGAGCGCCTTCCTGCCGCTCGCCGCGCTCGGCGGCACCCCGCTGCTCTCCTTCGCCGTCGTGCTGTGCGGCTTCGGCCTCTACGAGGCGGTGCGCCGGATCAGGGCGTACCGGTCCACCGGGAAGGTTCCCCGCGCCGCCGTCGCAGGGGCCGCCGCGAGCGTCCTCGTACCGATCGCAGGGGCCCTCGCAGCCCTGCCCCTGGTCGACGACTCGGCGGAGAACGGCACCGCCACAGTCGCCGCGATCCAGGGCAATGTGCCGCGCCTCGGCCTCGACTTCAACGCCCAGCGCCGCGCCGTCCTCGACAACCACGCCCGGCGTACCGCCCAGCTGGCCGAGGAGGTGAAGGCGGGCAAGGAGAAGCAGCCCGACTTCGTTCTGTGGCCGGAGAACTCCTCCGACCTCGATCCCTACCTCAACACCGACGCCCGCCAGGTCATCGACGACGCGGTCAGGGCGATCGGCGCCCCGACCGTCGTCGGCTCGGTGGTCGAGAAGGGCTCCGACAGCCTCCGCAACACGCTGATCGAGTGGGACCCCGACCGGGGCCCCGTGGACACTTACGACAAGCGCCACATCCAGCCGTTCGGCGAGTACATACCGATGCGCACGGTCGCCCGCTTCTTCAGCGAGGACGTCGACCGGGTGCAGCGCGAGTTCGTCCCCGGCACCGAGGTGGGCGTCTTCGACCTCGCGGGGACGAAGGTGGGGCTCGTGACCTGTTACGAGGCCGCCTTCGACGACGCCGTACGCGACACGGTCAAGCACGGCGGGCAGATGATCGCCGTGCCGAGCAACAACGCCACCTTCGGGCGCAGCGAGATGACCTACCAGCAGCTGGCCATGTCCCAGGTGCGGGCCGTCGAGCACGGCCGGGCCGTCGTCGTCCCCGTCACCAGCGGGGTCAGCGCGGTGATCCGGCCCGACGGCACGATCGTGGAGAAGAGCGGGATGTTCACCCCCGCCGCCCTCGTCGACGAGGTCCCGCTGCGCTCCTCCCTCACCCCGGCCACCAGGATGGGCCCCCTGCCCGAGGGCGTCATCGCCCTGCTGGCCCTGGCGGGCCTGGGCTGGGTGGGCGTCTCGGCGGTCCGGGCACGCAGGGCGAGGGGCGCCGGGAAGTAGCACCGGATCCGGCCACGTAGGCTCGGATCCATGGCTACTCCCGACTTCATCCGTGACATCCGCGCCACTGCCGGGCACCAGCTGCTTCTGCTGCCCGGAGTGACGGCCGTCGTCCTCGACGACGAGGGCCGCGTGCTGCTCGGCCGGCGCGCGGACACGGGGAAGTGGGCGATCGTCGGAGGGATCTCCGAGCCGGGGGAGGAGCCGGCGGCGACGGCGGAGCGCGAGGTGCTGGAGGAGACCGGCGTGCACTGTGTCGCCGAGCGGCTGGTGCTCGCCCAGGCGCTGGATCCCGTGCAGTACGCCAACGGCGACCGCTGCCAGTATCTCGACATCACCTTCCGCTGCCGGGCGACCGGCGGCGAGGCGCGGGTCAACGACGACGAGTCGCTGGAGGTGGGCTGGTTCCCGCTGGACGGGCTCCCGCCGCTCGGCGAGTTCGCCCTGTTCCGGATCAAGCAGGCACTCACCGAGGGCCCCGCCTGGTTCCAGCCCACCCCGAGCACGACCTGAACCTCTCCCGGAGGGTGAGGCTTCCCGTCGTCTCTACTCCACGGTGAAGGTCCCGGTCGCCCCGGTGAACGGCGTGATCTTCCCGAACAGGTTCTTCGCGTCCCCGTGGTGCAGGATCCGGTAGGTGCCGGGTGCGGTGTCCGCCGCGATCCTCCAGGTGACCGTGGCCTTCGAGGTGCCGGTCAGAGCGTTGAGCCGGGTCCAGCGGTAGGCCGTCTCCCAGTCACCGTCGTCCAGGACCCGCTTCCAGGTGCCGTTCTCCAGCCGCTGGACCTCCAGGAAGGTGGAGCCCCGGCGGACGTTGTTCTTCGGGTGGCCGGTGGCGAACTCGACGGTGGCGGTGGAGCCGCGCGCGTACGAACCCTCCGGGGCTTTCAGGACCGCGCCGAACGCCTTGCCCGACGGCGGGTTGTCGTACACGACCCCCGTCTGGAAGGTGAATTGCCGCCCCGACTCGTCCGCCGGCGTCGTGCCCCGGTCCAGGGCCGTGCCCGCGCGCAGGGACTCCGCGATCCGGGCGTACTCCTGCTGGTAGGCGGGCAGGGTGTAGCGGCCGTACAGCGTGGAGCCGCCCTCGTAGTTCTGGGTGTCGTACTCCTCCGGCGTCGTGACGTACTGGCTGTAGGCGTTGGCGTACCCCTGGAGCAGGACGCGGTCCAGCGGCACGCCCAGCCGCTCGGCCACCGTGCGGCGTACGCGGAGGCCGGAGGCGATGGTGAACTCGCCCGGGGCGGCCACCAGGTGCAGCTCGCCGATCTTCATGATCTGGAGGGGGAGCCGCTTCGGGGTGACCGGGTGGACGTTGCTCAGCAGGCCCGTGGGGACCAGGCTCGCCTTCGGGTACTGGCAGCTCGCGAGCCAGGACGGGGTGTCGACGCGCAGCGCTTCGAGGATGGGGGCGATCGGGGTGCGCATGCCCTCCTCGAAGAGGGGGATGGCCGGACCGTCCTCGACACTGCCCGCGAGCGTGGAGGCGCCCACGACGGCGGGGCAGGTGCGGTGCTCCTCGCCGTCCGGCGTGTACTCCGGTCGTACGGTCACGTTCTCCATGTCGACGTAGGCGAGCCGGGAGTCGACCCCTCCGGCGACGGGCGTCGCGTCGTCGTAGATCTCCCGGGCCTTGTCGAGCTGCCGCTCACCGATGACGCGCGCGTTCTCGAACTCGTCCTCCGTGGGCCCGGAACCGGGCTTCAGATTGAGGTTGGGGGACATGTCCCCGGCGTTGGTGTTGGGGAAGGCCGCGACGAACCCCGGGGTGTCGTCGAGATAGCGGACGCCCTCGTGGTCGTGCTCCCAGGCGTAGGAGGCATAGCCCTTGTTGTCGGGGCTGATCAGCGTGTTCTTGTTGGTGATCGAGGTGTTGTGGGTGGCGAACCAGCTGATCGCGCCCGCGTCCTGGTCGCCCTGCTTGAACCGCAGCACGGTCATCGCCGGGTCGATCCCGTCGGGGAAGGCGGCCCGGTCGGCGGCCGGATTGCGGTCGAACGCCTCCCGCGAGCGGTTGACGCTGGCGTTGGTCAGGGTCCCCGTGCCCAGGCTCATCGTGCCGGGCTTCAGGTCCTCGTGCGCCTCGGCCACGGAGTCGGTGATGCCGTTGACGATCGCCCGGTAGGTCTCCTTCTGGAAGCCGAGCACGGAGAGGTTGTAGGCGACGTTGTGGGAGTACCCGCCGGGCCCCGAGTGGGTGTGGGTGGCGGAGAGCAGGACGTTCTCCTCGCCGTACAGGCTGCCGTAACGCTCCTTCAACTGCGCCATGACGCCCTGCCGGACGGACTGGAAGATCATCGCCAGGTCCGCGTTGACGTACACCACGCGCTTGCCGCTCGCCCGGTCGACGACGACGAAGGCGCGCGACCGCTGCCGCTGGTGGATGCCGGAGGTCTTCTGGTCGAAGCTGGAGTAGCCCATCATCCCCGTCTCGGCGGCCTCGCCCGTGACATCGGCGATGCCGCGCCCGACGAGGTAGCCCGCCTCCTCGGCGGTGTCCGACGCGGACGCGGGGAGGGGGCGCCGAGGGTGACCGCTCCGAGGGCGGCGGCGAGCAGCGCGACGGGCAGCCGGCGTCGGGAGCGGCGGACGGTGGGGGTGGCATGGAACCTCCTGGGGCGGGAGACGGGATGCCGGGGCCCGGTCGGCGGCTCACCGACGCGGGGGGGCCGGGGCAGTGCCCCGACCGTAGAGCAGTGTGACCTGCGTCGCATAGATGTCTACCGGTCAGTAGAGCTCCCGCGTCCACAGTGCGCCCGCATGCGCCTCGTTGACATGAGCATGCCGCATTGTTCTACTGAGTGGCGGTTCAATTGGCCAGTACGGGAGGAGGATATTCATGCAGGCAGTTGAGGAAAAGGTCCAGAGCGGAACGGACCGGAACGCCGATGAGGTATTCGATCTGGTGATCGGCGATCTGGAACAGGAAATTCCGCCGCTCGCTTCTCCGACGAACTCGGGCAGCGGCACCGCCTGTGGTACGTGCGCGGGCGTCTACTGCTGTTGATGCGTGGCGGGTGGCGCCGGCCCGGTCCGGCGCCACCCGGTCGCGCCGTCCGTCCACCGGTGACGAGTCGGAGGCTGCTGTGCCGGATTCCCCCCTGGACGCCCGGGCGCTCTGGGAGATGTGCGCCCCCGATGGTGCCTCCGTAGAGGGTGCTGACCGGGAGGTGTCTTCCCAACTGCCTTCCGTGGCAAGGCGGATGGTCGACGCCGTCCGCAAGGGCGAGGTCGGCGGAATGTTCCCGCCCGTGGTCGCCGCGGGCCCCGAGGGAACCGTCGCGGTCGACCGGCTGCTCGGTGGCGAGAGCGACGCGCGGATGATCGAACACGCCGTCCGCGACCCGCGGTTCGCGCCGCTGCTGGATCTGTGGGAGCGGCTCGACGGCTGGTGCGCCCATTCCCGGCAGGCCTATTCGACCGTTGTCTCTCCCGAAATACTCGACATCACGAACGCCGACATATTCGGGCCCGTGGTATCCGAGGCATTTGTCGCCTGCGCCGCCGGGAGGACGCACCACGCCCGGGACCGGGTGGCCGAGTGGGCGGTACGCTGCGAGGAATTCCTGACGCTCTTCCTCGACCGGTTGCTGCGGGACATGGACGCCTGCTGGCCCGATGAACCGGCGTTCCGGGGCCCGGTCGTCGGACTCTGGACCCACGGCGAGGAGACCCACAACGGACGCCAGCGCGTGCTGCGCCTCGACTGCGCGGGCGGCGGCCGGATCGCCTACAAGCCCCGTCCGGCCTCCGGCGAGCTGCTGTTCACCAGGGCCGCCGGACCCGACCCGACCGCACCGCCGGCCTCACTGTTCCACCTGCTCAACCAGGCGCCCGCGGCCTCCGGGGAGATCCGGCTGCCCGTGCTGTCCTGCTGGCCCGGGGCCGAGCCCGGCTACCTCTGGCAGGAGTGGATCGAACCGCCCGCCCAGTGGGGGCCGATCCGCACCTCGGGCCCGTGGGAACTGACCGGCACCCGGCTGACCCCTCAGGAGTCGGGGCGGTTCTGGCACCGGGCAGGCTCGCTGACCGCCGCCATGTTCGCCTTCGGGATCACCGACATGATCGGAGGCAACGTGGTCACCGGGAGCAGGCCCGGAGACCCGGAGCCGCTGCTCCACCCGATCGACCTGGAGATCTACTTCTGCCGGGTCCCGCGCCTCTACGACACCGGCCTCCTGCACGACGCGACCGCCGAGATCGACCAGCACCACGTCGGCCTGGAACGCACCGCCCGATGGTGCAGCGCCGAGGGCCCGCCGGTCGTCTGGACCCCGCGGCCGACGGGCGCGCTGAGCCTGCACCGCCGCCAGGCCTCCTTCGCCCGGGACGAGACCAGGAACGTCGTCGCCGACACCGACGGGCGGACCGGCTACGGACCCTACCTCCCTGCCATGCTGCGCGGCATGTTCGACGCCTGGACCCTCATGTGCCGGCAACGGCCCGCCATCCGGGACCACCTGGCGACCGCCACCGCCGGCCACTACGTCAGGGTCCTGCGCCAGCCCACGTTCCGGTACTTCGACGCGCTCGTGCCCCGCTGGCTGTCCGGTGGCGCGGGCCGCACCCCGACCCGCCGAACCCGGCATCCGCTTCGACCGGCCCGAGACCGAGCAGCTGCGGCGCATGGACGTGCCCTACTTCGTCCGCTCGCTGGAGGGCGGCCCGGTCCTGAGCGTCGAACCCCCGCCCGGACCGTTCGGCACGTCCCGGGTCGCGGCCCGGCCGGAACCCGAGGGCGGCTGGCCGCCGCTGCCCCCGCTGCTGCAGGGGGAGAACCTCACCCTCGCCGGCCTCGGCGTGGCCCTGCGGGACGCCGCCGAGCACGTCTTCGACGATGTGCCCGACCACGTCGTCACGGACACCGCGCTCGGCGTGCGGCTGCATCTGCAGAGCCCCTCCGAGGGGCAGGTCTCCTTCGACTGGCCGGAGGCCGGACGGCGGATCACCTACGTCTGGGACCGGGAGAAGGTACGGCTGGGCGTCGACCCGATCGACGCGCCCGAGGCCCCCGTCGAGCCCGCGTCCGCCGGGGAGATCCGGCGCAGACTGCTACGGCTGGACCGGCTCGACGGCACGATCCGGATGCCGTGGGCCGACGGCGGCATGCGCGACGAGAGCGCCGAACGCAGGCTGCGGGAACTGACCGACGCCGGAATCGCCTGGCTCACCACGGTCGTGGCCGACCACGGATGGCCGGGACACGCCCTCGTCGGCGCCGAGGCGGCCGCCGCCGCGAGCCGCCTCGTACAACATGCCAGGGAGCACCTCGACTTCCGCCGCCGCTGCCTGGAGCTGATGCGGGACGCGGCTGAACGCCGCGATCTGCCGTGGCGTGAAGTCGCCTATCTCACCGACGAGTTGCGCGTCAGTGAAGGTCTTCCGCAGGTCTACGGGACCAAGTTCGAGCCTGTCGCGGGCGAGCTGGTGCCCTGGCCGATCGAGGAGCCGGAGCAGGTCGACCGGCGGCGCGCCGCGCTGGGCATGGAACCCCTGGCCGATCACACGGACCGGATCCGGCGGCGATTCCCCCTCGGGAACGCCCCGCGGACCCCGGCCGGAAGGGAAGCGACATGAGCACCCTCGCCCCCGAGACACGGCGGACGCCGCAGGACGGCGTCGACTGGAAGCTGTTCGGGCAGCGCTACTGGGACCGGAGGCCCGTCCGGCTGCCCGCCCGGCCACCGTTCGGCCTCGACGCGGTCCACCCCCTGAACGTCGCCTCGTGCGCACCCTTCCGCGCCGGAACCCGGTTCTGGGTGATGCCCGACGTCCGGTTCCTCGTCGGCGACGGCTGGCTGCGCGCCCCCGGCGCCCTCCTGCCGGACACCACCGATCCGAGCCTGGACGCCTACCTCGACCGGCTCGACTCCGACAGCGGGCGCCAGGGCTACCTGCTCACCGTGCGTCAGCCGCTCCTCCTGGACCACGCGCTGTGGTCCGCCGTACGGGACACGGTCAGCGGGCTGTGGCGGCAGGTCGGCTGGCCCAACCTCCCCGTCGTCGCCGAGGTGCTGACCGGTGACCGGTTCACCCAGCACGTCGGCGCGACCGAGGCCCCGACCCACGCGGCGCTGACCTGGGTGCTGCGCGGCCGGATGGACGTACGGCTGTGGGACGAGCGCGGCGGGCCGCCGCCCGCGGACATCGCCGAACCGGACCGGGCGGTGCCCGGGGCGCGCACCCTGAGCGCCGGGGCCGGGGAGCTGCTGTACTGGCCCGGCGACCAACGGCACGTGGACACCTACCGGGACCGGTGCGTCGCCCTCCGCCTGCGGATCCCCGTCGACCGGAGCCTGCCGTTCACCGCCCTGCGGGATCTGCTCGCCGCCCTGGTGCACGCCGGGCAGGGCAACGACGAGACCGTGCCGTACTTCCCCTTCGGCCCCGGGACCGGCATCGACGACCCGGACGGGGTGCTGCCCCGGCTGACCGGCCTCGGCGACGATCTGCGCGAGGTCGTGGACGGCGAGCACCTGCGCAGGACCCTGCGGATCCGCTGGGCCGCGCTGCGCTCCGCCGCCGGACTCGAACCGATCCCGGTGCCCCGCGAGGGCGTCACCATCACCCGGGCCACCCGCTTCCGCCGCACCGGCGAGATCGTCCGGATGCCCGACGGGCCCGCCCACGAGGTCTGGGCGGTGGAGGGGAACGTCTTCACCCTGCCGCGAGCGGCTGCCGACCGGGTGTACGCCGCACTCGGCGACGGCGAGGAGACCGGGGCCGACGAGGTCTGCCGCGCGCTGACCGCGGGCGACGACGACCGGAACGCGGCGACGGTGCTCGCGCTGCTCGACAAGCTGTACCGGCTACGCGGCATCGACCTGGCCGAGGAGGGGACACGATGACGCTGACCGTCGAGAAGTCCTTCGACTGGGACACCTTCACCGAGCGGTTCTGGGACCGGCGGCCCGTGCTGTACAAGGCCGTCGACGCCGTACCGTTCGCCGAACCCGAGGTGTTCCGGGCCGCCGTGCTCGGCAGCCGCCCGCCGCACCCGCTCGCCGTACCGGGCAACCTCCAGTTCCTCGTGCGACGACGGCAGCAGACCCGGCCCCACGACTATCTGCCCGAGCCGTCCGACGGATCGTTCGACGGCTACGAACAGCGCATGGCCGACCGGCTGGGCGGCCGGCGCTACGCCCTCGTCGTCCACCGCTTCCACTCCTTCTCCCATCCGCTGTGGGACCGCGCGCAGCGGTTCTACGCCGGGCTGTGGGAACGAGTCGGCCAGCCCACGCACAGCGCGGGCTCCACGATGTTCCACGGGTCCTACGAGCACAGCCCGGTCGGCGTGCACCAGGACCGCTTCGCCACCTTCATGTTCTGCGTACGCGGCACGAAGCGGATGCGGTTCTGGGCCGAGAGGCCGTGGTCGGACCCGGTGCACACGGTGCTGGACTACCAGCCCTACCTCGCGTCCTCGTTCGTCGCCGAGGTCGAACCGGGCGACCTGCTCTACTGGCCCTCGCGCTACTACCACGTGGGGGAGAGCACCGGGGACGCCCCGGCGACCAGCGTCAACGTGGGTATCCCGCGCCGCGAGCACCGGCCCTACTACGAGATCAAGGACCTGTTCCGGGGCACCCGGCCCACCGCGTCCGCACCGCTGTTCACCCCGGACGCCGCCCCGGGCGGCCGGCTCGCCGCCGAACTGCCCACGGCCCTCGCCGACGCCGTGGACGCCTTCGCGACCCGCCTGGACGAGGGCCGGTTCACCGACCGGGCCACCGAACTCGCCCTGCGGGTCAGGACGGCGGGCGGCTTCTGGCCGACCGAACCGCCCGCCGAGCCACGCCCCCTGGACGACGACACGCCCGTACGCGGCTGCGCCCCGCTGCTGCCCGCGCCCGGCGAGAGCCCCCGCCGCTGGGCCACCGGCGGCCATGTCACTTCCGGCGCGACCACCGCCGAAGCAGTCGCGGTGCTGCGCCGGCTGGACGCCGGGGAGGCGGTACGGGTCGGTGAACTGCCCGTGACCGGCCGCGCGGAGGTCCGCCGCCTGCTGGAGGAACTGGAGAGCTTCCGTGCCGTCACCCGCGTCGACACCCACTGACCGTTCGCCCCGGGAGCCGGCCGGCCGTTCGTCCCGCGAACCGGTGCACCGGGGGGCCGCCGCCCGGGTCGTCGCCGAGATCGCGGACCGGCTGGCCGACCCCGAGCGGGTGGCCCGGACCGCTGGTGCGCCGGACAACCTCATGCACTACCCGGGCGACCCCCAACCGGTATGGGACGCGCTCCAGCTCTCCGACGGCCACCCCGGAGTCGCCCTGCTGTACGCCGAGTTGGCCACCACGGACGCGGCCCTGCGCCACCGGGCCCACGCGCACCTGTCCGCGGGCCTCGCGGCCGGGGTCAGGCCGGCGCCCCAGTCGCTGTTCGGCGGCATGGTGGCGCTCGCGTACGCCGGGCACACGACGGCCGCCGGCTCCGGCGGCTACACCGCGATGCTCGCCGGACTGGACCGGCACATCCTCGACCGGGTCCGCACCCGCGCCCGCGCCGACCTGGAGCGAACCCGCGCCGGGGAGCCCGCCGGAGCGTGGAGCCGCTACGACGTCCTCGCCGGCACCGCCGGGATCGGCCGCTATCTGCTGGCCCGCCACCTGGCGGCCGACGCACAGGAGGCACGACAGGCGGCCGGCGCCGCCCTGACCGAGGTGCTCACCTCCCTCGTGGCCGTGGCCACCGCCGACGACATCACCCGGCACGGTTCCCGGCTGCCCGCGTGGTGGATCACCGACGGGCTGGACCACGGGCTCCCCGAGCACGTCAACCTCGGCCTCGCCCACGGTGTCCCCGGCCCACTGGCCCTGCTCGCCCTCGCCTGGCGGGCGGGGGTCCGGGTGGACCGCCAGGACGAGGCCATCGAACGGACCATGGCGCTGCTGACCAGCCTGCGCACCTTTGACGAGGCGGGCCCGCGCTGGCCGCACCTGATGTCACGGGAGCGCATCGAGAAGGGGGAGCCGCCGGAGCGCGGTCGGGACTCCTGGTGCTACGGAGCGGCCGGTGCGGCCCGCGCCGTCCACCTCGCCGGAAGCGCGCTGGACCGGCCGGAGTGGCGCGCCGACGCGGAGGCCGCACTGCGCGGTGCGCTGGCGGTGGCGAGCGACGAGTCGATCCGTGACTCCGCGCTGTGCCACGGCTGGGCCGGCCTCCTCCAGATCGTGCTGCGCACCGCCGAGGACACCGACGACCCGGAACTCCACGCCACCGCCGACCGGTTGGCGGCCCGGGTGCTGGACGGATTCGACCCCGGGGCCCCGTTCGGCTTCCGCTACGCCCACGCCCTCGCGCACCGACCGCTCGACCGCCCCGGCTTCCTGGAGGGGGCGGCGGGCATCGCCCTGGCTCTGCACACGTACGCCATCGGCCGTGCGCCGGTCACCCCCTGGGACAGCGCCCTGCTGCTGAGCTGAACGCGGTCGTGCACCGGTGTGACCGTGGGGGCGAGCCCATCGAGGCCCCGGCCGGAGGAATCGCCCGTGCACCGCGAACTCGCCGACCGGCCGGTCATCAAGATCGCGTCCGGCGCACTGTTCGACCTGCCGGGTCCGGGGTGCTCAGCGAGCGCCCTCCGGCCGGTGAACCGTCACCTCCCCGTGGGCCGAGAGCGCGGCGGGCACGTCGACGGGGGCGCGGCGCAAGGCGGCGTCGAGGAAGGACAGGGTCGCCCCGGCGGTGATCCGATGCCCCTCCGTACGGCCCAGGGAGCCCACGATCCCCGGGACCGGCGGCAGATAGAGCGGGGCGTCGGTGAAGGTGAGGTGTGCGGCCCCGGGACGGTCAGCCGGTAGCTCGTCGCGTCGCTCCGTTCGAGCACCCGGGTGAGCCGGGGCAGGTAGTCCGGGTCCGTGCCCCGCCCGATCTCCTGGGTCAGCGCCAGCACCGGCTGCTCGAAGCGACCGCCGACGGGCCCGTGCGGGAAGCCGTCCAGATCGACGACCGCGTCGAACCGGGGGTCCTGGCGGGCCGCCCGCAAAGCGGCCGCGCCGCCGATCGAATGCCCGGCGGCCGCGACCCGGCCGACGTCGAGGCGCCCGGCCAACCGTCCCTCGGCCCCACCGCGTTCCAGCCGCTCCAGCCGGGTGAGCATCGCGCGCAGATCCGCCGCCCGCGTCCGGGTCCACTTCTCCGCCAGGGCCCGGTCCTTCGCCCGGTCGCCGGTGGCGGCGACCCGGGTACGGAGGGTCCGCCCGTCGGAGAGGACCACGGCGGCGGAGTCGTACGGGTGGTCGACCGCCGCCACGACGTAGCCGTGGGAGGCGAGTTCCTCGGCCCAGGCGGTGTTCTGGGTGCGCGCACCGCCCAGTCCGGGTGAGAACAGCACCACGGGGAAACGTCCGCCGCCGTTCGCGACCGGTGCGCCGGGCACCGCGTGGCTCCGGGCGCGTGGCAGACCGTCGAGAAGGAACCCGGGAACGCCCGCGTAGTCGGCCAGCGCCGCCGAGACCGTACGCGCCTCCGCCTCCGTACGCCCGAGGTACGGGGCGCGCCGGGCTTCCGGAGCGCTGCGCCCCGCCGGGTACCAGAGCTGCACCACGAGCGGGCGCGGCCCGGCGGCACGCGGTCGCTTCTCCCGCTCGGATCGCGTCGCGGGCACCGACCACTCCACCGTCTCGGTGCCCACCGGGAAGCGCCCCGACGGCGCGGGGAAGTCCGGTACGGGAAACGCCCACGCCGACACCGGCCCCGTCGCGACGAGGGCGGCGCACACCACCGACCCGGGCACCGCGAGCCACCACCGGGCCCGCCACGGTGTGCGGCCGGAGCGCCGGGCGAGCAGTGGGGCGAGCGCGAACCCGCCGGCGGCGGCCGCCACGACGAGGACCGGGACCAGTTGCCAGCGCGTCCCCGTCGCGACGAGGACGGTCACCGACCCGGCCAGCAACGCTCCGGCGGCGAGCGCGGCCGGGCCGCGCAGCCGGTCGGGGAGCCAGCGGGCCAGGACGAGGACGAGCGCCCCGAGCACCGTGAGGGCTTCCGGGGCGGACAACGGCAGCCCCGCGGTCGGTTCGGTCATGCGCCCATCGTCGGATCCGGCGGGGGTCCGGCACATCGGCTCACGTCGCGCCCGTGTGCGACCTGAGGCGCATACGGCGGCGGCGCACGTCATCCCGTACGCGTATCCGACCGCACCGACGGAGACGGCCGGGCCGGCCGTACCGGGCGTTCAGCAGGCCGTTCGGCCGGAACTCGGCGCTCTTCACCAGGACGCCGTCCCGGTAGAGGTTCACCTTGGTCTTCGCGCCACCGTACGGAGGCAGCGTGGAACAGTTCCACGGAGCCTCGGCCCGGACGTGGTTGCCGTTGTGCACCGGGTCGCCGACGCTGACCGTGCACCGGCCGAGGGCCTGGGCTTCCCGGGCGGTCGCCCGGAGCGCACGCCCCTCATCTGAACGCCGATGGTCACGATCCTGATCCGTATCGTGGCCACGTGAGGGTGTGGGAGAGTGCATTCCCGCGGAACACGGGGGTTCCGCGTACGGGGGAGGCGTGGAGCATGGATCTGTTCGACGGGGAGCTGGGCGGACGGGACGACCGGGGGCTGGACACCGGAGGCGGCTGGTCGTGGTGCGGTGTCATCACCGTCGGGATCTTCATCCTGCTCGCGGTGCTGATCAGCTGGATCTTCGGCCTCGTGGGCCGGCTTTTTTGAGCGCCCGCGGGCCTGACCGCTCCGTCACCGGTGCGTGGTGCCGGGGCGCGGGGTACGGTCGCCACCGGGGGCCGGTCGGCGTGCGTCCGGTCGACCGTCAGGTACGGGAAGCGGGCAGAGGAGAGCCATGAGCGCCGACGACGACGAGTTCCGCCGCAGCATCCGGTCCGACGTCCCCCACTCGGCGCGCGTCTGGAACGCGTGGCTGGGCGGAAAGGACCACTACCCGGTGGACCGGAGCTGGCCGAGGCGGTGAGCGCGGCCTACCCGCAGATGGCCGACATCGCCCGGGCCTCCCGCGCCTTCCAGATCCGCGCGATCCGCCATCTCGTCTCGGTGGGCGTGCGTCAGTTCCTGGACGTCGGGACCGGGTTGCCGGTGGCGAACAGCACCCATGAGGTGGCGCAGAGCATCGCGCCGGTGTCCCGCGTCGTCTACGTCGACAACGATCCGATCGTCCTCGCCCACGCGGAGGCGCTCCTGACCGGCGCGCCCGAGGGCCGTACGGCCTACGTGGACGCCGACCTCTCCGCGACGGACGTGGTGGTGGACGAGGCGGCGAAGACTCTCGACCTGTCCGAGCCCGTCGCCGTGCTCCTGCTCTCGACCCTCGGGCACCTCGTGCCGGCCGAGGGCATCGAGGTCGTCCAGCGGTATCTGGCCCGGATGCCGTCGGGAAGCCATCTGGTGCTCTGTGACACGGTGAAGACCCCGCAGACGCTGGCGGCGCAGGAGGCGTACGCGTCGGGCGACAACCCGCCCTACCTCGTGCGGGAGCCGGCGGAGATCACTGGGTGCGCCGAGGGGCTGGAGCTGGTCGAGCCGGGTTTCGTCCCGATCGACCGCTGGCGGCCCGAGGAGGACGACGCGGTGCCGGTCGACCAGTGGGGGCTCGTCGCCCGCAAACCGTAGCCGGAGGCCGTGGTCGGCAGCAGTAGCCAGGAACCGGCAGTCGTGGTCGTACGGCGGGTCCGGGCGGATGTGCCCGGACCCGCCCTCGTGCGGTCAGTCGCCGCGCCGGCGGGCGGCCGTGTCCTCACGCAGCCGACCGGTGTGCTGCGTCAGTGCGTCCACGCGATCCGCCAACTCACCGTGCCCCGGAGCGAGATGGGGGTGCAGTGCGGTGAGTGGGGTGACCAGGGCGGCGGCGTCGTCGGTGCCGAGGGCCTGCCGGAGCCGGTCCAGCGGGGCGTCCGCCGCGGCGGGGAGATCGGTCAGCGCCGCGATCCGCCCGGCGAGCGACCGCAGATCCGCCGCGTGCTGCCGGGCCCACGCGGTGATCGACCGGTCTCCCGCCCGGCGGTCCCGGGTCGCCCGGACCCGCTGCTCCCCGGTGCTGCCCTCGGAGCCGGGACGCAGGCGCAGATAGCGCCGCTCGGCCGCCTGCCGGCTCGCGACGCCCAGCGGGTCGGCGAGGTCGGCCCAACTCGCCCCCGCCGCGCGGGCCGTCTCGATCAGGCCGGTCTCCCAGCCCGCGAGCTGCTCCCGCACCTCGCGCAACAGCTGGAGCGAGGCCAGGGCCTCGGCCCGCTCCGTGGCCGGTGGCGGACCGGAGGTGGCGTCCCCGGCGTGGCCGAGTGCGTCGCGGACCGCCTCGTCGATGGTCTGGAGGGCCGCCCACGCGGCAAGGAAGGAGACGGCGTCCGGGGTGGAACGCCGGGGCGGTTCGGGTTGGGTCGGTGGGGTCACAGGGGGCTCCTCGCTGCGCTCGACGATGCCGTCATCCTTTCGGTGACACGGTCAGTTGTCATCGAATGGATGACATGCTACAACGGTGGCAGGTGAAAAGCGCGGGCTGACCGCCTGATCGACCGGAGGTGTTTCCGTCATGCTGATGCGTACCGACCCCTTCCGTGAACTCGACCGGATCACCGAGCAACTCCTGCGCCCCGGCACCTGGTCGCGCCCCTCGGCGATGCCGATGGACGCGTATCGGGAGGGCGACGAGTACGTGGTGGCCTTCGATCTTCCCGGCGTCTCGCCGGATGCGATCGACATCGACGTCGAGCGGAACATGCTGACCGTCAAGGCCGAACGTCGGCCGGCGGTGAACGCCGACAACGTGCAGATGGAGCTGTCCGAGCGTCCGCTGGGCGTCTTCTCCCGGCAGATCGTCCTCGCGGACACGCTCGACACCGAGCGCATCGACGCCGACTACGAAGCGGGTGTGCTGACCCTGCGCATCCCGATCGCCGAGCGCGCCAAGCCCCGCAAGATCGCCATCGGCGGGGAGTCCCGGCGCAAGCAGATCAAGGGCTGACCCGGGCCGGCCCGCGACAGCGGCGGGGACCGGAACGCAGATCCCCTTCTTCCCCCCGGTTCCGGCCCCCGCCCGCACCACCCTGGGAGGCGGCTGAGGTGACCCTGCGATGGGAAGCGTTCCTGGACCGGGTCCAGGAACGCGGAGAGTACGAGACGCACGGGGAGGCCGAACGCGCCGCGCGCGTCGTCCTGGCCCTCCTCGGTGCCCACCTGGTGGGCGGGGAACGGGCCGAACTGGCCGCCCGGCTCCCGGAGACCATGGCTCTGATCCTGCTCAACCCGCTCCAGGCCGCCGAACCGCTCTCCCCGGAACGGTTCGTGCGCGCCACCGCGGCCTGGATCGAGGGAGCCGGCGAACAGACCGCCCGGTGGGACGTCGGAGCCGTCCTCAGTCGCCGCCGAGGCGGCGGGCGAGGATCTCACCCGACGCATCCTGCTTCAACTGCCGCCCGGGTATGACCTGCTCTTCGGCGGGCATCCGAAGAGCACCTGAACTTTGATCCACCGCTGTCCGCCCCCGCGCCTGCTCGACGACGAGTCGCGGGGGCGGACGGCGCATCGACACGAGCAGTACGGACGAGAAGGGCTGCCGCCACGATGACCCACGAACCCCGGAACGCCGGCGCACCGATGGACACGACCTTTGGCCTGCTGTTGGAGAAGATCCGGTACGAGGGCGCCTACCCCACGCGTGAACGCGCCGAGGAGAGCCTGTGCGCCGTGCTGGGGGCGCTCGGCCGCCAGATCACCGGCGACGAACGCGTCGCACTCGCCGCCGCCCTGCCCGAGGAAGCCGCCCGGGTGTTCACCGCGGAAGTGCCTGCCGTGAAGCAGCTCGCCGGGGCCGCCTTCGTCGCCGAGCTCGCCGAGCGTACCGGGGGCACCCCGGCGACCGCCCGGTGGGACGCTGGGGTGGTCCTGAGCCAGATCGCCGCGCTGGTCGGCGACGACCTCGTCGCCGAGGTGGTCAGCTGCCTGCCGCCCGGTTACGCGCTCCTCTTCGGCCGCGCGGAACTCCTCGCCCAGGCGGCCTGATCCGGCACGGCTGCGCGCGGGTCCCGGAATCCGGGTCCCGCGCGCAGCCGCAGGGTGACAGTGAACGAGATCAGCGGCCGCCGGGCCGCGGGAGTTCGGATGCTCCGGTTCCCGGGTCCGCCCGCTCCTGTGGGGAGCGGGCGGACCCGGGAACGTACCGGGGCTACTTGAGGCCGCTGTTGATGGCCGTCACGAGTTCGCCGTTGGCCGTGTCACCGTTGAACTCCCAGAAGAACGCGCCGCCCAGGCCCTGGCTCTTGGCCCACGCCATCTTGGTGCCGACGGTCGCCGGGGTGTCGTAGCTCCACCAGTCGTTCCCGCAGTGGGCGTACGCCGTGCCTCCGACCGTGCCGGTGGCCGGGCACGACGTCTTGAGGACCTTGTAGTACTGGTTGCCGGGCTCGATTCCGGCGGCCGGGCCCGTGGCGGTACCGCCCGGAGCCGACTGAGTGACCCCCGTCCAACCGCGGCCGTAGAAGCCGATGCCGAGGAGCAGCTTGGAAGCCGGGACGCCCTTGGCCTTCAGCTTGGCGATGGCGTCCGCCGAGTTGAAGCCCTGTGCCGGGATGCCGGGGTACGAGGTGAGCGGGGAGTGCGGGGCTGTGGGACCCTGCGCCGCCCAGGAACCGAAGTAGTCGTACGTCATCACGTCGTACCAGTTGATGTACGGGGCGGCGCCTCCGTAGTCGGCGGCGTCGAGCTTGCCCCCGTTGGAGCCGTCCGCGGTGATGGCGGCGGTGAGCAGGTTGTCCGGGCCGAACTTGGCCCGCATGGCCTGCATCATGTTCTTGAACGCGGCCGGGCCGCTGGTGTCGCAGGTCAGACCGCAGGCGTTGGGGTACTCCCAGTCCAGGTCGATGCCGTCGAAGACATCGGCCCAGCGGGGGTCCTCGACCAGGTCGTAGCAGGACTGGGCGAAGGCCGCGGGGTTCTGGACGGCCTGGCCGAAGCCGCCGGACCAGGTCCAGCCGCCGAACGACCAGAGGACCTTGATGTGCGGGTACTGCGCCTTCAGCTTGCGCAGCTGGTTGAAGTGGCCCGCAGCGGCTGGTCCCACGCGTCGGCCTTGCCGTCGACCGACTGGGCGGCGGTGTAGGACTTCTCGTAGTCCTCGTACGCGTCGCCGATGGTGCACTTGCCGTTCTGCACGTTGCCGAAGGCGTAGTTGATGTGCGTGATCTTCTCGGCGGATCCTGAGGTCACGAGGTTCTTCACCGTGTAGGAGCCCCAGTTGGTGAAGTAGCCCAGGTTGATCTTCCCGTTGCCGCCGGGGTTCTCACCGCCGCCTCCGCCACCGGTGGTACGGACCGTCGTGGCGGCCGAGGCCGGTCCGGTCTGGTCGGCGGTGTCGCGGGCCACCACGGAGTAGCTGTAGTCCGTGCCCGCGGTCAGTCCGGTGTTGGTGTACGTGGTGCCGGTGACGGTTGCGACCGTGGCACCGTCGCGCTTGACGTCGTAGTTCTTGATGCCCTTGTCGTCCGTGGCGGCCGCCCAGGACAGCTTCACCGAGGAGTTGGTGATGTCGCTCGCGGTGGGCTTGCCCGGAGCGGAGGGGCGTTGTCGCCGGGGTTGGTGGAGCCGCCGTCGCACGGGTTGCCGTTGAGCTTGCAGCCGGAGGGTGCGCCGGAGCCGGATCCGTTGAAGCCGAAGGAGACGGACGCGCCGGGGCCAGGGTGCCGTTCCAGCCGAGGTTCTTGGCGGTCCAGTGGTTCGCGGAGTTGGTCACGGTGGCGTCCCAGGCCGAGGTGACCTTGGTGTTCGCCGGGAAGTCCCACTCGACGGTCCAGGCGGAGAGGGTAGTGGTGCCGGTGTTCTTCACCGTCCACTTGCCCTCGAACCCGCTGCCCCAGTCGGATGCCTTGGTGTAGGTGGCGGTGGCCGAGGCGGCTGCTTGCGCCGGGGTCGCGAGGCCCACCATGGCGGCCAGTGGCACGAGGAGCGCAGTGGCTCCCGCGACGGCCCTGGACCGCTTGCCGGGGGAGGCGCTCCGCGGGGATCCGGTACGGCGCCATCGTATGTGTGTACTCAAGGCTGCTCCATGAGTGGCTCCAGGGGACAGGGGAATCCCTGGCCCGTCAACCCTGCGGGGCCAGGAGCACAGGGCTCTCGCCGGCGATCGCGCAGTGTTGCCGTGACCCTAGGAAGGCCTAGACCAATCGTCAAGAGGTCTGGACCAAGGGAATTGGCGGGGCGCCCTGTGGGATGGCCGCCGAGGAGAAGGCGGTTCAGGGCCCTGTGCGGCAGGGGGCAACGGGTCGGCCCGTGGATCAGCTTGAGGAGGTGGCGGCGGGGGATTCCAGCGGCGGGCGCGGTGTGAGGCGGGGGTGACGCCGTATGCGTCCTTGAGCTGTTCGGGGATGGCGTAGTGCATGACGCGTCCGCGGGTGAGCGAGGACAGTTCGAGAAGGGTGGTGAGACGGCCGAGGTGGTCCAGTGCCCTGGCGCCCAGTGGCGAGCGGTCCTCGATCGTCTCCAGGAGACCGAGGAGGTGAGGTACGGCCTTGACGGCGGTGTCCCACGAGGAGCGGGGCACCCGGAGCCAGTCGGCGCAGGTGTCGCCGATGAGGTGCCGGATGAGCGCGGAGACGACCGGGTCGAAGAGGGTTCCTGGTACGACCTCCTCGTAGAGATCGATGAGCTGCCGGGTGAGCAGAGTGCCCTCCTCGGAGGGGCCCATGTGCCGGACCATGTACAGGTCCAGGAAGGCTCGGGCGTCGTCCAGGGTAGGGGGTACGGCTTGCTGGTCGACGCCCAGCATCGCCCCGACCACGCGCCAGGCGTAGTAGTAGGCCTCCGCCCCCTCCGTGGACATGTGGATGCCGAGGCGGTGCAGGCTGTCGAGAACGAGCAGGGAGAAGAACATCTGCCCGCCGATCATGTCCTCCTGACAGATCGGCGTTCCCAGCCCGCTGGTGTCCCAGCGGTTCTCGCGCTGAAGGTGATGTCGGATGGACGCGTGCAGAAGTCGGACCTTCTGGGCGGCGGGGATGAAGCGGCCACCGGCCTCGAAGGCATCGGGTTGCATCAGGTAGACGGTGAACTGGCCGGTCTCGGCCATTCGTTTGGAGGGGTACCTCAGCCCGTGGGTGGCCGATAGCAGCCTCGCCACGTGCGGAACCACGTAGCAGGCCGGCATGGAGGCGAACGACAGGGCAGTGGAGATGTGCACGTTGTTGTCGATGAAGAACAGCCGGGCCTTCTCCATCAGCTCCCAGTCGACCCAGTCCGGCGGGGCGCTCGTGGTCCGGAGGTACTCCCGGGCGACATCGGGCAGCCCGTCCGGAAGGGGCGTGCCCGTAGTCGACACATGGCGCATCAGGGTGTTGAACTTGCCCACCTCTCCGCGCTCGAAGAGCGCCGCGACGGTGGCGTCGGCCAGTTCGTCGCCGCCCTGCCGCAGGACGTTCATCGAGGCCTCGGTGTAGTTCATGACGTAGCTTCCTTGTCGTTGAGGCGGCCGACAGTGGCGAGGGTCAGAACAGGCGGACGGTGGCCGAGTTCGCCAGCGCGCCGAGCGCATCGGCCGGGCCCGCCGGAAGGTCGAGGTCTCCGAGGGCGCCGAGAGCTTCCTCCACCCGTGCCGTGATCATGTCTTCGACGAGAGAGGGAGCTCTCAACCGGCACATCACCTCACGCACGGCTTGGAGCCCGGCTTCGTCCAGGCCACGTTGGCCCAGGAGGGCCCGGAGACGGGTCCGGTCGTCCTCACCGGCGATGCGCCAGGTCTCCGCCAGCAACGCTGTGGGCCGTTGCCCGCGTACGTCGTCCGCGTTGGCCTTGCCGGTGTGCTCGGGGTCTCCGAACAGCCCGAGCAGGTCGTCCCTGAGCTGGAACGCCTCGCCCAGAGGCAAGCCGTAGGCGGAGTAGCCTTCGCGCAGCCGCCCGCCGGCCCCGGCCAGCGCGCCACCGATCAACAGAGGCTGCTCGACGGTGTACTTGGCGGTCTTGTACCGGATCACCTGTAGGGACGCATCGGTGTCCGGCTCACTTCCGGTACGCAGGATCTCCAAACACTCGCCTGCGATCAGCTCCCGGCCCAGAACCGACCAGAGCGGACGGGCCCGGCCCACATAGGCGGCGGGCAGGCCGCTGGTGGCGAACAACTGCCCGGCCATCCCCATCAGCAGGTCCCCGACCAGCATGGCCAGCGACCTGGCGGCCGCTGCGGAACGGGGACGCCGTCGCACGGCTCCGCGCAGGGCGACGTGAGCGGTGGGACGGCCGTGCCGCAGAGCACTGTCGTCAATGAGGTCGTCATGGACGACCGCGGCGGCATGGATCAGCTCCAGGGACGCGGCCGCCCGCAGCAGTGCGGAGCTGTCCGGCTGCCCCACTGCCCGCCATCCCCAGTAACAGAACGCGGCTCGCAACCGTTTGCCGTCCTGGACGGCGGCCTCCAGCTGGGCGGCCACCGGAGCGAGTGAGGGATCGATCTTCGCGAACAGATCGACTTCCCGGGCGACGAACTGATGCAGGACCTCGTCGACCCGGGTCTTGAACGCTGCCGCGTCCCACCGGTCAGACATCTTCGGTGGACCGCCGTGCGACGGCCTGGCGGGCCAGGATCTCCAGATGGGCAGGGGGCGGGGCCGCGTACCGGTCCAGCACCAGCCGCCCCGGGCCTTCAGCTCATGCTCGGCCTCCGCCGCCAGCTCGGCGGTGTCCGAACGGCGCAGCAGCCCTCGGACCGCACCCAGGGCCGAACCGATCGCGCTCACCGCCAGGTCGGCCGCCCCGGCCACGAGCAGCACCGCACGTTCGTCGAGAGTTTCGCCGTGGCCCGATTCGCTCGTCATGCCGCTCCCCGCCTCCACGCTTTCGCCGGCGCAGGTCGCGCCCTCTGTCACAGGATCCCCACGTACCGGGGGTGGGGAGGCAGAACCCACCATCGAGTGAGCGAGGCGCTCGCATGTGCGATCGTCGGGCCGGCCGGTCGGCCGGAGTCTGGTGAACGGCAAGCCGATCACCGACGGCGGGGGACACGGCGTCCGACGCGGACACGCGCTTCGCGCTGGAAGTCGCAGGGCTGGGTCCGGCGGGGCGGACGATCGGGTCCCCCGTGGCTCCTGTTGTGCTCGCCACGGACCCGCCCTCGCGAGATCGCTCGCGGCGACGAAGCGCTACCGGGGCTTCTCGTCCGGACGAGAAGCCCCGGGCGGGGAACTTACTGGCGGATCGTCACCGGTTCGATCTCCGCGTTGTTGTGCCGGCGGGCCCAGTTCTCCAGGGCGACCCGGCAGGCGTGGTCGAGGTGGCGCAGTCCGGTGAGGTCCAGCTCTATGGGCTGGTCCTGCGGGAGCTTCTCCAACTGCTCCAGGATGCGGGGCAGCCGGAGGAAGGTGGCGTTCCCCGTGAGGGTCACCACGACCCGGCCGCCGGTGAGCTCATGGGTGGTGAGCTGGACGTGCGAGGTCTCCCAGGCCGACTTGACCACGGCCAGCAGCAGGCCGAGCACGACCCCTCGAAGAGGTTGGTCACCACGATGGCGATCGCGGTGATCGCCAACAGGACGGCCTCCCCACGGTGTTCGCGCCAGAGCGGGCCGAACTCCTTGGCGGGAACCAGCTTGCACCCGGCGTGCACGAGGACTCCGGCGAGCGCGGCCAGCGGGATGATCCCGACGGCGGCGGGCAGGAGCGCGGCGAAGAGCAGCAGCCACAGACCGTGGGCGACCCGGGAGAGCGCGGTGGTCGCCCCGGCCTGGACGTTGGCGGCGCTGCGGACGATGACCGCGGTCATCGGGAGGGCGCCGAGCGCCCCGCAGAGGGTGTTGCCGACACCCTGGGCCACCAGCTCCTTGTCGTAGTCGGTACGGGGGCCGTCGTGCATCCGGTCGATGGCCGCCGCGCTGAACAGGCTCTCGGCCGAGGCGATGAGGGCGAAGGCCAGGACGGTGCCGATGACCGCCACATCGGCGAGCCGGGAGAACTCCGCCCGCCGGGCAGATCGATGGCGTTCAGCAGCCCGTTGACATCGGCCACCGCGGGCCGCAGCCCGGCCAGGGAGGCGACCGCGGTGGCCAGGGCGACCGCGGCGAGGGGCGCCGGGACGATCCGGACCCGGGCCGGGAGCTTCGGCCACAGCAGCAGCACCGCGACCGTTCCGGCGCCGAGGCCGAAGGCGGTCAGGGCCTCCTGGTTCGTGACGATGTCCGCCGCGAGACCGGGGAGCCCGGCCAGCTTGGCGAGACCGCTGCCCGGCTGTTCGAGGTCGGCCATGGCGTACACCTGGCCCAGCACGATGATCAGACCGATGCCGGCGAGCATCCCCTGCACCACGGAGACGGAGATGGCGCGGAACCAGCGACCGAAGCGCGCCAGGCCCAGCACGACCTGGAGCAGTCCGGCCGCGAGCACGATCGGGCCGAGCGTGCTCAGGCCGAACTCCTTGACGGCTTCGAAGACGAGGACGGTGAGTCCGGCGGCAGGGCCGCTGACCTGGAGTTTGCTTCCGGGGAGGAGGCCGACGACGAGTCCGCCGACGATGCCGGTGACCAGGCCCAGTTCGGCCGGGACTCCGGAGGCGACGGCGACGCCGACGCACAGCGGCAGCGCGACCAGGAAGACGACGAGTGACGCCAGCAGGTCACGTCGTACGACGTGGGGTTCTTGAGTTCCTTCGCGGAAATCACGATGGCTTCCCTTGTGGGTACGGTCGCGCCCGGCCGGGGCCGAGCGCGCGGGACGTGGGGGAGGGAGAGCCGTCAAAGGCGGGCGAACTCGGTGCCGCGCTCGGGGCGGTGCACGCTGACGGAGCCGGTGTGCACTTCGTAGTACCAGGCGTGCAGGCCGAGGGAGCCCTCGGCGAGCCGCTCGCGCACCGCGGGGTAGCCCCGCAGGGTGTCGAGCTGGGCGAGGGCGTGGGCCTGGACCGCGCCGGGGAGGTCGCCGGCGTCGTCGGGGGGTGTGCGGCCGTCCGTGGAGCGCTCCAGCCAGTGGCGGACGGCGGGCATGGCGGAGAGGTCGTCGCCGCGGAGGATCGCGCCCACCGCGCCGCAGTGGGAGTGCCCGCAGACGATGATGTCGCGCACCTGGAGCACGCACAGCGCGTACTCGATGGTGGCGGCCTCGCCGGTGGGCCGGTCCCGGCCCGGGTAGGGCGGAACGATGTTGCCCGCGGTGCGGAGTTCGAAGAGCTGCCCCGGGCGGGCGCCGGTGATCAGCGAAGGGACGACACGCGAGTCCGAGCACGTGACAAAGAGCGCTTCGGGGGTCTGGCCGTCCGCGAAACGTTCGAAATCCTTTGCGTTCGCGGCGACGTGCTCGGTGAATGTCCGGGCGTGTTCTACGAGGGACTGCATGGTGGCCTGCCTCCTGCATCCGGCGGTGCCGGGGAGCGGTGTGGTCGGGTCATATTGACGAATGCGCTAGTTGTATCCGTATGCGTGTTCGGAATAGGTGAAGGGGTCCTCACCTGTGGTTTGCCGGACGGCAGCCGTCATGAGGCCCCCTCCGGACGCTCCGCACGGATACAACTACACCTGAGCATATAGACCAGAACTTTGCTATCGCATTACCTTCTCGTGAAGGAACGTAAATGCGCCACCCGAGTCATTCATTCGGCTTGTTCTTTGTGATAGCCAAGGGGTGGGGAGTTCCGAAAGGTGTGTCTGCGGCGTCAGATGCGCCGGCCGTGCACGAAGAAGTGCGGCTCGGGTTCGCCCGCCGGGTGGTCCGGGGTGAACAGCGCGCTGTGCGTCCACTCCACGGCGACCCCCGCCCGCGCGGTCAGGGCGGTGAACTCCTCGGCGCCGAAGCTGGACACCCGGACCGGCTGCCCCATGAACACCGCGTCGACTCCCGCGACGTCCACCGGTACCGTCGCGGCGGCCAGCAGCCCGCCGGGCCGCAGGGAGCGCACGAGCCGCTCCAACAGGTCGCTCTGCTCGCCGCGCTCCAGCTGGAGCAGCGAGAAGTACACACAGACCGCGTCGAACTCTCCCTCCGCCAGAGGGAGGTCACGGATGTCCGCGCACCGGAACTCGGCCCCCGGTACCTGCCGGGCCGCCAGAGCGGTCATCACCGGCGACACGTCGACGCCCAGCACCCGGTGGCCCGCGTCCGCCAGGGTCTGTGCCGTCGGCCGGCCCGTCCCGCTGCCCACATCCAGCACGCTGCTGCCGGGGTCAGGCCGGCCAGCAGCCGCTCCAGCGACTGCCGGTGGGCGGCCGAAGCGGCGAAGGCCCGTTCGTACTCCGCGCCGAGCGCGTCGAACACCGCCGCGGCCTCACTTCCGTGACCCTCGCCCGCGCGTCCCTGGCTGTCACCCATCGAGGCGGTCCTTCCGTGGTCCGGCGGCCGGCCGGGGGCCGTGTGCCCGGCCGCTGAGAGCGTCCCCCGGCGAGCGCCTGAGTATGCCGGCCCCGCGCTCCTGAGTACGTTCTCCGATTGTCCGGGCCACCCGGCCGCTGTTCGATGGCCGTATGACCACCGAAGCGCCGCGCCGCCCCCGTATCGAGCACGTCACCACCGCCGGTTCCGCCCTGGCCGTCACGCTGCTCCCGCTGGTGGTCGGCGTGCTGTTGGCCAAGACCTTGGCGGCGGACCCGATGACATCGGTGAACGCGCTCGTCACCAACGGGCACCGCCCGCGGGTCTCGCCGAAGGAGTGGCGCCGGTGCGGCGGCCACGCCCTGCGACGGCTGCGAACCGCCGAGCGCCCCTCCTTCGGCCGTAGCGGCGCGCGCTGACGCCGCCCGCCCGGTGGGGTCCGGCCGGACGGCGTCAGCGCGCGCCGCTACGGGCGTGGAACCCGGGTCAGCCGACCGGCTGGACCGGCCGCTCCCCGTCCGATGACGGCCGCTCGAACTGGGTGCGGTACAGCTCCTCGTACCGGCCGCCGGCCGCCAGCAGCTCCGCGTGCGTGCCGCTCTCGACGACCCGGCCCGCCTCCAGCACCAGGATCCGGTCGGCCGCCCGTACGGTCGAGAGCCGGTGGGCGATCACCAGGGCGGTCCGGCCCGACAGCGCCTCGGCCAGCGCCTCCTGGACGGCCGCCTCCGAGGTGGAGTCGAGGTGCGCGGTCGCCTCGTCGAGGATCACGACCCGCTGACGGGCCAGCAGCAGCCGGGCGATGGTGAGGCGCTGGCGCTCCCCGCCGGAGAGCCGGTAGCCACGCTCGCCGACCACGGTGTCGAGCCCGTCGGGCAGCGAGGCGATCAGACCGTCCAGCCGGAGCGGCGCAGGGCGTCCCAGATCTCGTCCTCGGAGGCGTCGGGCCGGGCGATCAGCAGGTTGGCGCGTACCGACTCGTGGAACAGGTGCCCGTCCTGGGTGACCATGCCGAGCGTGTCCCGGATCGAGTCGGCGCTCAGATCGCGGACGTCGACACCGTTCAGCCGTACGGAACCGGCGTCCGCGTCGTACAGCCGGGGCAGCAACTGCGCGATCGTCGACTTGCCCGCGCCCGAGGAGCCCACCAGGGCGATCGTCTGGCCCGGTTCGGCCCGGAAGGACACCTGGTGCAGGACCGGGGTGCCGCCCCGGTCGTCGAGCGTGGCGACCTCCTCCAGCGAGGCCAGGGAGACCTTCTCGGCGGTGGGGTAGCCGAAGGACACCTCGTCGAACTCCACGGAGACCGGCCCTTCGGGCACCCGGCGGGCGTCCGGCTTCTGCTCGATCAGCGGCTTCAGGTCCAGAATTTCGAAGACCCGCTCGAAGCTGACGAGCGCGCTCATCACCTCGACCCGGGCCCCGGCGAGGGCGGTGAGCGGCGCGTACAGCCGGGTCAGCAGCAGCGCCAGCGCCACCACGGCGCCCGGGTCCAGGCTGCCGCGCAGGGCGTAGAAGCCGCCGAGCCCGTAGACCAGGGCCAGCGCCAGGGCGGAGACCAGGGTGAGGGCGGTGATGAACGCCGACTGGGCCATCGCCGTACGGACGCCGATGTCACGCACCCGGTCGGCGCGGGCGGCGAACTCGGCCGATTCGTCCGAGGGGCGGCCGAAGAGCTTGACGAGCGTCGCGCCGGGGGCGGAGAAGCGCTCGGTCATCTGGGTGCCCATCGCGGCGTTGTGGTCGGCCGCCTCCCGCTGGAGTCCCGCCATCCGGCTCCCATCCGGCGGGCCGGTACGACGAACACCGGAAGCAGCACCAGCGACAGCAAGGTGATCTGCCAGGAGATCGTGAGCATCACCGCGAGTGTCAGCAGCAGCGTGACGAGGTTGGAGACGACTCCGGAGAGGGTGTTGCTGAACGCCCGCTGCGCGCCGATCACGTCGTTGTTGAGCCTGCTGACCAGGGCGCCGGTCCGGGTCCGGGTGAAGAAGGCCACCGGCATCTTCTGCACATGGTCGAAGACGGCGGTGCGCAGGTCCAGGATCAGCCCCTCGCCCAGCGTCGCCGACAGCCAGCGGGTGAGCAGACCGAGGCCGGCCTCGACGACGGCGATGAGCGCGATGAGCAGGGCGAGCCGGGTGACCGCGCCGGTGTCCTCGCCGCTGACGATCGTGTCGACGACCTTCCCGGCCAGCAGCGGAGTCGCCACCGCGAGCAGCGCGGTGAGGACGCTCAGCAGCAGGAAGCGGTGGATCCGCCGTCGGTGGGGCGGGCGAAGAGCATGATGCGGCGCAAGGACGCCCGGGAGAAGGGCCGGCGGTCCTGCTGGGCGTTCATCGCGCTGTGCAGCGAATGCCACGCCGTGACTTCCATGTCCATGGGGCGCTCCGATATCGATGGCCCCGGATCGCCCGACGGCCTGCGGACCCCGTCGGCCGTGCGGCCCCGGGTTCACTGAGAACGCTAGAACCTGAAGTTTGCTTGAGGTCAAGACGGACGGTGTGCCGGGGCAGGGGGAGAGCCTGGCGGGGTCGTGGCCGGCCGGTCGCGCGGCCGGTCGGAGCGGTCATGCGGGGCTGGCATGATCGAGGGATGAACGAGAGCATCATCGCCGCGTGTGACGGGGCGTCGAAGGGTAACCCCGGGCCGGCCGCCTGGGCGTGGGTCGTGGCCGACGCGCAGGGCGAGCCCGTGCGCTGGGAGGCCGGTCCGCTCGGCGCCGCGACCAACAACGTGGCCGAGCTGACGGCTCTGGCGCAGCTGCTGGAGTCCACCGATCCGGCGGTGCCCGTCGAGGTGCGGATGGACTCGCAGTACGCCATGAACGCCGTGACCAAGTGGCTGCCGGGCTGGAAGCGCAACGGCTGGAAGACCTCCGGGGGCAAGCCCGTCGCCAACCGCGAGCTGGTCACCCGCATCGACGCCCTGCTCGCCGACCGCTCGGTGACGTTCCGCTATGTCCCGGCCCACCAGGTGAACGGCGACCCGCTCAACGCGATCGCCGACCAGGCGGCCAGTGAGGTGGCCGTCACCCAGCTTCCGGCCGGTACGGCGCACGGCGCGACGGCTCTGCCGGTGCCCGCGCCCGCGCGCTCCACGAAGGGGCGTACGGAGGCGTCCGGGGCGTCGGGCGGCTCGAAGGGCAGGGGGCCGGGGGCGCGTCCCGGAGCGGGCGGTCCGGCGGCACGATCAAGGCGCGCTTCGCGGGCCGGTGCCACTGCGGCAAGCCGTACGCGGCCCAGGAGCCGATCGCGAAGAACCCGAACGGCTGGGGCCACCCGGAGTGCCGTACGGTCCCCGCCTGACCGGACGGGGAGGCGGGGAAGGGAGTCTCAGAGGTCGGCCCAGACGAGCCGCCCCGCCAGCGCGGCGCGCGTGCCCCAGCGGGCTGCCAGCGCGTCGACGAGCAGGAGGCCCCTGCCGTCCTCGGGCAGGCGGGCGAGCGCCGGGTCGCCTTCGAGGTCGGCCGCCGCCGGGACCTGGCCGACGGGAAGGCCTGCCGAGTCGGCCGGAGAGGCCGGGGCCGGGATCCGGGCCCGGCCGCGGTTCCACACGCAGATGCGCACGCCCCCCGCGGAGCGCAGGAGCCGGCAGCGGATCCGCCGGGTGCTGGTGTGCTGCACCGCGTTGGTGACCAGTTCGGTCGCTATCAGAGCCGCCGCCTCGATCCGCTCGGCCGGTTCGCCCCAGGCCCGCATGGCCTCCTGGACCCGGTGCCGGGCCTCCGGCACGCCACCTGGCAATCGGGGGACCCACCAGCTGTGTGCACTTCGGGTGCCTTCGGCACCTTGGACACCTCCGTCATCGGGGGCACACTCCGCGCAACTGACTATTTCCGACATGTATGCACTCTCGACGCAAAACGCATACTTTGCAAGCGACAGAGTGTGTCATGCTCCGCCACGGGGCTGGACGAAGAAGGTATGCGCATGAGAGCCCGGTCCGGCCCCACCGTGGAACACCGCGTCCTCGCGGTCCGCCTCCGCATGCTGCGGGAACGCGCGGGCGTCAGCCTGCGGGCCGCCGCCGAGGCACTGGACGCCCACCCCGCCACCGTACGGCGCATCGAACGCGCGGAGACCGGACTCGACGCCCGGCAGGTCGGCGAACTGCTGCGCTGCTACGGCGTGCCGCCCGCCGTGGCCGAACCCATCATGGCCGGGCTCGCGGCCGCGAACCTGCCCGGCTGGTGGCACCGCTGGCGGGACACGATGGAGGCCTGGCAGCAGGAGGTCATCGGCGTGGAGTCCTCGGCGAGCCTCGTGCGGACCTGGCACCCGGCGCTCGTGCCCGAACTGCTGCGCACCCCCGCGTACGCCGCCGCCCTCCACCGCACGCAGTACCCCGAAGACAGCCCCGCCCGGCGGGAACGCCGGGTCGAGCTGCTGCGCGAACGCCGCCGTCGGCTGTGCGAGCGCGGGGCCACCCTGTGGGCCCTGTTCCCGGCCGCGGCCCTTCATACGCGGGTCGGCGACCGGGCGACCATGGAGGGGCAGCGGGCCGCGCTGGCCGAGGCGATGAAGGAGCAGCACGTCACCGTCCAGGTGGTGCCCCTCGACCACCCGCCGCACCCTCTGACCGGCGTACCGCCCCTGCACATCCTCCGGGTGCCCGCACCCGAGATCGGGGACCAGGCGGTGCTGGAGACCCCGGGCGTGCGGGTCGACCTCATCGACGACCCCGAGGCCGTGACGGCCCACCGCATCCGGCTCGACGCCGCGTGCGCCGCCGCGCCCGGCCCCGGGCCCCGCTGCCGGAGTGACCGTGTCCGGCCGAAGCCCGCCGGGATGCGGCGGGCTCCAGTCCCGTGCAGCGTGGGGGAGTGGTGCGGCAGCGCAGGGCCAAGTGGATCCCGCTGGGGGTCATCGTGCTGGGCGTCGTGCTGGACCTGGTGACCCCGGCGGATGTCACCTCGGCGCCCCTGCTGATGGCGGCCCCGGTCGCCGCCGCGCCGCTGCTCGGCCTGCGCGGCATCATCGCGATCGGGGCGCTCGCCATGGCCGTCCACGCGGTCCTCGCGTGGTACGACGGCACCTTCGGCTGGCAGCGCGGCGTCGCCAACCAGCTCACCCTTGTGGCCGTAACCGTGCTGGCCGTCCTCATCGACCGTTCCCTGGAGGGCCGGGACGCCCGGACCCGGCGCGCCCGCCATATCGCCGCCGTGGCCCAGAGCGCCGTCCTGCCCCGGCCCCCTTCGCGCCTCGGGGAGCTCCGGATCGCCGCCCGGTACGTGCCCGCCGAGGACGAGGCCATGATCGGCGGCGACCTCTACGTCGTCCAGGACACCCCGCACGGTGTGCGCGTGATGGTCGGGGACGTGCGCGGCAAGGGCCTGGGCGCGGTCAGCGCGGTCTGCGCGGACCTGGGGGCCTTCCGGTACGCGGCGGACGAGGCGGAGGACCTGCCCGGCCTGGTCGCCGCGCTGGAGCGGGCCCTGCTGCGCGAGGGCGGCAGGCGCGGCGGCCAGGATCAGGACGAGGGGTTCACCACCGCGCTGATCGCCGAGTTCGCCGACGACCTCGGCACCGTACGGGTCGTCAACCGCGGGCATCCCCCGCCGGTGCTCCTGGACGCCCGGGCCGGGCCACCGTCCTCGAACCCTCCGAGGAGGCGCCCCCGCTCGGCATGAGCGGCCTGGGACCTGGTCGTGCCCGGTCGACACGTTCCCGTTTCCGCCCGGCGCCACCCTCATCTGCTACACGGACGGGGCCACCGAGGCGCGCGACGAGTCCGGGGTCTTCTACGACGCGTCCGTCCGGCTGCCCTTCCTCGTCCACCACCGCGCGCTGGTCGGCTACCCGGCCTCCCCGGCGCAGATCCTCCATCTGCTGATCGAGGACGTCGGCCATCACACCGGGGGCCGGATCCAGGACGATCAGGCCCTCCTCGCGCTGCACCGCCCGCCTGCCCCTCCGCACGCGTAGCGGGCCCTGCGCTTCCGGCTCCGGGACCTGCCCGCCCGATACGTGTTTGAGGCGTCGATCGTCGGTCACCCGCACGGAAGACACGTACGGCAACACACCGACGACGTCACGACATTCGGGAGTGAGCAGAGTTGAGCAGCACCGAGAACTGGCGCTTGCACGCCGCCTGCCGCGAGGAGGACCCGGACCTGTTCTTCCCCATCGGGAGCACGGGCCCCGCGGTCGTCCAGACCGAGGAGGCGAAGGCCGTCTGCCGGACCTGCCCCGTCCAGGCCGCCTGCCTGGAGTGGGCCCTGGAGAACGGCCAGGACTCCGGCATCTGGGGCGGCCTGTCCGAGAACGAGCGGCGCGCCCTGAAGCGCCGCAGCCGCAGGCGGGCGGAGGCGCGGGGACGCGGCACGGCCTGACCCGCACCCGCCGCGGGGCTCCGCCGCCCGGAGCGGTGCTCGGGAGCCGGGACGCGGGGTCGCGCTGCCCGGAGCGGTGCTCGTGATCCGGGAACGAATGGGTACACGATGAGCCATGGACACCACCGCATGGCTCGTTCTCGGCGCCGTGGCCGCGCTGATCATGCTGGCCCTGGCCGTCGTGCTGCTGGTCCGCGTCTTCAGCGCCAGGAAGCTCCTGGTCGACGCGGGGGTCCCGCTGCGCAGCAAGGCGCTCTTCTGGGCGGCCGTCATCTACACCGTCTCACCGGTCGACCTGCTGCCCGACCCGATCTACCTCGACGACATCGGCTTCCTGCTGGTCGCTCTGCGCTCCCTGCGCTCGGCCGCGTCGGCCGCCGGAGTGCGTACGGGAGCGGGGCGAGGGGCAGCACCGGCAACCGGGCCAAGACCCGGCGGCCCCGGTGGAGCGCCGCCCCGACGCCGTGGGCTGAGGGGCGGGCGGACCGCCGTTCCGCACCGGCTACCGGCTCGGCCCGAAGGCGGGCGCGCCCGGCGGGGCGGTTCCCGCGCCGGGATCCTCCGGGGCCCGGGTGTCCGGGGCGGGCGGCTGCGGGGCCGACTGCGAGTCGGGCGAGCCCGGTGGGACCTCCGGCGCGGGCTCGGTCCCCGGGTCGTCGGGCGGCGGTTCCGAGGTCGCCGGGTCGTCCGGGGGTTTCGGAGGTCGCCGGATCCTCACCGGGCCGCGAGGCCGGGTCGTCCGGCGCGGGCTCCGACGTGGTGTCCCCGGACAAGGTGGGGCAGACGTCCGAGCCGGGCGGGCAGGGCGACTCGGAGGCGTCCTTCGGCGGATCCGTCTTCTTGTCACCGTCGCCGGTGTCACCGGCCGGCCGCTTGAACCAGTCGCCGTTCTCCGGATCGACCATCACGAACTCTTTCACCGGCTTCTTCGACGGCGCCACCACGACCACGTCGGAAGCCCGGTAGCCCGGCCACGCCTTGCCCGTCTGTCGCGGGTCGTCCTGGGCGACGGGCGGCAGCAGGGGGTTCCCGCACGCACACCGCACCCTGGGCACACCCCGGTCGTCGACGAGGACCGCCGTGCCCGCCTGGAGCACGGCCTGATAGGCGTTGGCCTCGCCGTCCCGGTAGCCGTGGTTGGTCACGCGGGTGTCCATGCGCAGCGTCACGGGGGTGAGCCCGCGCAGATACCCGGGAACGGCGGACGGCTCGATGTCCTGGACCGAGGCGAAGGCCCGGTTCTTGTCCGGCGCCGCCCGCAACACCTTGACCTGCTGCTCCACATCGCAACTGGCGACCTTCCGGGTGCCTCCGTACAGCCCCGGGGCCGCACCGTCCACGCCCCGCGTCACCGGCGCGCCGGTCTTCGACGGGCTCGGTGGGACGGAGGGGCCGGCGGTCCCGGGGCCGGGGGCGTCGTCGTTCGCCGTGGACTCCGTGAACGGATCGGGCCCGGACTCGCCCGCCGCCTGGAGGAAGACCTCGCCGCCCTCCTTCGACCCGCCGCCCTCGGGCCGGGTCAGCACGACCACCAGCACCACCGCGGCGACCAGAGCCGTCGCGATCGCCGCGATCCGGGGCGCCGAACGCCACCAGGGGCGGTCGGGGCGGGGGCCGGGGGCGGCACCCGAGCCGCCGCCCGGCCCTCCGGGGCCACCGCCCGAAGCGCCGGATCCGCCTGAGTCGCCCCCGTCACCCGACCCGCCCGAGCCGCCGGGGCCGTTCGGGCCGTGGTCGCCGCCGCTGGGCGGGCCGGGCGGCGGGCCCGAAACAGTCGGAGGGGGCGGGGTGGGGCCGGGCTCCGAGGGGCCCGAGAGCGGGCCGGACGGCGGTCCTGTGGGGCGGCCTGACGGCGGTGGCTGGACACTCACGGGCTCTGCTCCCCGTTGTCGGTACCCGCCCCGGAGGCCCCCGCCCGGCCCCGCTTCCGTACGGGGGCCAGGAGGTGACAATCCAGGGCATTTCGCACCATTGTCTGCCCCGTCCCGGCGGTCCCCGCAAGCGGAGGAGCGAACCGTTTCCCCGGGAAGCGAAGCGTTCGGTCCCTGCTTAGCGTGGGGTCGTGAACGTCCGGGCGAGCAACGACGAGAACGGCGCACGCACCCCGCACGGCTGGCGCGACGCGCTCCTGGCGGTCCTCACCGGCGTGCTGGCCATGGTGGTGACCGCGGCGCTCGGCCTGTGGGCCGCCGGTGCGGCCGGTCTGCCCGGCGGCGCCTTCCCGGCCGTCGTCGCGGCGGTGGTGGTGATGGCGGCGGGCGGCTCGGTCGGGCTGTCCGGGGACGCCGGTTCCCTCGTGGGGACGCAGGCCGCCCTCTCGGTCCTGCCGCTCTCGGTCACCCTCGTGGGTGCGCTCCTCGTCGCCCGCGGCTTCCTCCGTCCGCTGCACCACCGTGCCGTCGCCGGGGGCCGCGAACTGGCCGGCTGGGCGGGCCGGGTCGCCGGCCTGTGGATCGTCGCGCTGATCGTCCTGGCGCTGGTCGCCCGGCACACCTTCACCCTCTCGGCCGAGGACCTCACCGGCAGCGAAGCCGGGGACCTCCTCGGCAGTGACCCGAAGATCGGATTCCGGGCGGAGATCCCCCTCACTCTGGTCTTCGGGCTGCTCTGGCTGGCCGGGGTCCTCGTGCTGGCCCTCATCGTCTCGCGCCGCGCCCCGCTCCCCGCCCGGCTGCTGCGCTTCCAGGAGGCGGTGCGCCCGGCGGCGTACGCCATGGTCGTGCTGCTCCTCGCCTGCGTCGCGCTGGGTGTTCTCGCCGGAATCATCGTGATGATCACGCGCGGTCACCCCGCCGAAACCGCCGCGGTGATCCTCCTCGGCCTGCCCAACCTGGTCTGGCTCGCGCTCACCCTCGGCCTCGGCGCGTCGTGGGAGGGCAAGGTCGAAGGCCCCTTCGGGCTGCCCATGCCCCAGGTGCTCGACACCGTCCTGCGCACCCCCGACCTCTCCACCCTGAACCTGAGCACCCTCGCCGAACAGGACGGGCGCGTCCGCTGGCTCGTGGTCGTCGTCGCCGTACTGGTGCCGGCCGCCGCCTTCCTGATGGCGGCGAGGTCGCCCGCCGGACGCGCCTGTGGCAGCACGCGGTGCACATGGCGGTGGCGCTCACCCTGACCGTGCTGTTCATCTGCCTCACCGCCCGGATCTCCGCCCACTACGGCCTGTCCCTCCTGGGTCTCGGGGACCTGGGCGGCGGACTCGGCGGGGAGGTGTCGCTGCGCCCGAAATGGTGGACGGCGCTCGGGTTCGCGGTGCTGTGGGGGCTGGTCACCGGCTTCCTCGGCGGCCTCGCGGCCACCCGGGTGCACCGGCGTGGCGAGGTCGTGGACCCGGGGCCGGGACCTGGTTCGGGGTCCGGCTCCGGCTCCGGCGCCTGAAGGGCAGTCGCTCCCCCGCTCGGTGGACGCCTGAACGGCGGTCGCTCCCGCGCTCCGCCGACTCCTGAACGGCCGTCGCTTCCGCGCTCGGCGGACCCCTGAGCGGCCGTCGCTCCGGCGCTCAGCCGCTTCCCGGGAACACCGGGGCGGCCCAGCGCGGCGGGGCGGGCGGCGGTTCGGGGGCGGCCGACCAGGAGCCGGCCGGCGCGTCCACCCGGGTCGCCGGGTGCTCGCCGGGACCGATGCCCGCCGCCGCGGCCCGCAGCGCCGCGACGAACCTGAGACAGGTCTCGTAACGGTCCTCCGGCGACTTGGCGAGCGCCTTCGCCAGTACGCCGTCGACGGCGGCGGGCAGCCCGGGCCGCAGCCCGCTCAGCGGGGCGGGCGGGTCGTACTGGTGGGCCCACAGCAACGCCATGTCGTCGTCCCGCTGGAAGGGCGGCGCCCCGGTCAGGGTCTCCTGGACGACACAGGCGAGGCTGTACACATCGCACCGCCCGTCCACCGGCCGCCCGGAGATCTGTTCCGGCGCCACGTAGTCGAGGGTGCCGACGAACTGGCCGACCGTGGTGAACCCGGTCAGCGACAGCGACTTCTTCGTCAGCCCGAAGTCCGTCAGGTACACGTGCTCCGGATGGTCGCTGTCGGTGCCCGCCGCCACCAGGATGTTGCCGGGTTTCACGTCCCGGTGCACCAGGTCGTGGTCATGGGCCGCGTCGAGCGCGGACGCGACCTGGGCGGCGATCCGCACGGCGGCCGTCAGATCCAGCGGCCCGCGCCGGTCGATCAGGACACGCAGATCCGCGCCCGCGACGAACCGCATGGCGATGTAGAGCAGCCCCTCGGTCTCCCCCGCCTCGAACACCGGCACGATGTGCGGGTGGTCGATCGCGGCCGCCACCCGCGACTCGTGCGTGAACCGCTGCCGAAAGGTGTCGTTGCGGGCCAGCTCGGGGGCGAGCAGCTTGAGCGCGACGATCCGGTCGAGCCGCAGGTCCTTGGCGCGGTAGACGACCGCCATGCCGCCGCGCCCGATCTCGGCCTCCACCAGATAGCTCGCTATCCGCTTGCCGACGAGATCGTCCTCGCGCCCGGTGGGCACCCGGCATCGTGCGACGGGGCCATCGCCGGTCACCGCCCGCCCGTCGAACCGTCCGACGCCCCGCCGCCGGCCGGTTCGTCGGGCCCGGCGACGGTGATGGCCCGGGTGGGCTCGGGGGCGACGAGGCGGGTGGGTTCGGGACCCTCGGGCGGTTCGACGCGGGTCGGCTCGTTCTCGTCGGGGGCCACGAGGCGTGTCGGTTCCGGCCCTTCGGGCGGCGTGACGGGGGTGGGTTCCGGTTCGTCGCCCGTGACGACGCGGGTCGGCTCGCGGGCCTCGGGCGGAACCATCCGCGTCGGCTCGGGGCTGTCGAGCGGGACCGGACGAGTGGGCTCCGGTCCCCCCGGCGGCACCACGCGCGTTGGTTCGGGGCCTTCCGGCGGGACCACGCGCGTCGGCTCGGGGCCGACCGGCGGGACCACACGTGTGGGCTCCGGAGTGACCATCCGCGCCGGCTCCGGCTCCCCACCTGCCGCTACCCGAAAGGGCTCCGGCGTCTCCGCCTCCCCGGACACCGATGCCGGTGCCGCCGCCCCCGGGCCCGCCTCCGCCGCGTACGTGCTCAGCCGGGTCCCGTCGCAGAAGACCCACCGTTCGTGCTCGGCGTCGTACAGCCACACCGACTCCCCGTCCACCACCATCCCGACCCGCAGCCCCCGCGTCCGCTGCCGGAAACCCTCCCCGTCGCTGCGCCCCTCGGCCAGGTCCTGGGCGGCCCGGCGGTACCGGCTCAGCGACTCCTCCGCCCTGGCCAGCAGCGGTCGCGGGTCCGCCGTGCGGGCGAGCGGCGCCCCGGGGGCGGGGGGCGTCCGCGGTACGGAGACGAGGAGGCGGCCGTCGACCCAGGCCGACCAGCCGTTGGAACACGCGACGTACGCCCAGTCCCCGCGCCGGTCCCGCACCTGCACGGGAAGCAGCGCGTCCAGCGGATCGGTGGGCCGGGCGACGTCAGGGGACTCCCACGCCGGCAGCCCCTCCGGCGGGACGACGTGCGTGGGGCGGAATTCCGGGGTCGGGGTCGCCATGGAACCAGCTCACTTCCGCATGACCGCGGGCTCGTGCCGCCTGAGCAGTTTCGCGACCACGTATCCGAAGACGACCGAGAGAACGACCATCATGCCCATGTTGAGCAGCCAGATCCCCGCCGCGTGGTCGAAGAGCGGATCGGAGGTCAGCTCGCCCGGCACGATCCGCGCCAGGTCGATCGTCCCGGCCATCGCGCCGAGCGCCCACCGCGACGGCACCAGCCAGGACAGCTGCTCCACACCGGGGACACCGTGCAGCTTGAGCAGCGCACCGCAGAAGACGACCTGGACGATGGCGAGGAGAACGAGCAACGGCATGGTCACCTCCTCCTTGCGCACCAGCGCGGAGACCAGCAGGCCGAGCATCATCGCGGTGAAGGACAGCAGGGCCACGGCCAGCGTGATCTCCACGAGTGGCGGCAGGAACACCCCTTCGCCGCCGGGCGCGCCGAGATCGACGCCCACCAGGCCCACCAGCGTCAGCACCACGGCCTGGAGGACGGTGATGGTGCCGAGCACCACGATCTTCGACATCAGATACGCGGATCTGGACAGGCCGACGGCTCTCTCGCGCTGGTAGATCACCCGTTCCTTGACCAACTCCCGTACCGCGTTGGCCGCCCCGGTCAGCACTCCGCCCACGCACAGGATCAGCAGGGCGTTCATCGCCGTCTCCTGCGTGAGCCGGCTGCCCGCCAGCGCGCGGGCCATCGCGCCCATGACGAAGGGCAGCGCGATCATGATGATCAGGAACGTCCGGTCCGCGCTCAGCGCGGAGGCGTACCGGCGCACCAGGGTGTTGAGTTGCGCACCCCAGTTACGGGTCTTGGGGGGTGGCGCGACCAGTGCTCCGGGCGCGGCGGCCGGCAGATGTGGTTGGGCCGACGCGTTGTCGATGTACCGCCGGCGGAAGGGCGAACCGGCGTAGGTGGCCGCCCAGTCGCGGTCGCGGTCGTTCTCGAACGCCTCGAAAGCCTCCGGCCACTCCTCGAAACCGAAGAAGGCGAGGGCGTCCTGGGGCGGGCCGTAGTAGGCGATGCGCCCGCCGGGCGCGAGGACGAGCAGCCGGTCGCAGACCTCCAGACTCAGCACGCTGTGCGTCACCACGACGACGGTGCGGCCGTCGTCGGCCAGTCCGCGCAGCATGTGCATGACCGAGCGGTCCATACCGGGGTCGAGCCCCGACGTCGGCTCGTCCAGAAAGAGCAGCGAAGGCTTCGTCAGCAGCTCCAGAGCCACGCTCACCCGCTTGCGCTGGCCGCCCGAGAGCGAGTGGATCGGCTGGTCGGCGCGCTGTTCGAGGCCGAGTTCCCGGATCACCTCGGAGACCCGCGCCTGCCGCTCCGCCTTCGCGGTGTCCTGCGGGAAGCGGAGTTCGGCGGCGTAACCGAGCGCTTTGCGCACGGTCAGCTGCGCGTGCAGGATGTCGTCCTGCGGGACGAGGCCGATGCGCTGGCGCAGCTCGGCGAAGTCCCGGTAGAGGTCGCGGCCGTCGTAGAGCACGGTGCCCCGGTCGGCCGGGCGCTGCCCGGTGAGGGCGTTGAGCAGCGTGGACTTGCCCGCGCCGCTGGGGCCCACCACGCCGAGCAGGCACTTCTCGCCGACGGGGAAGGAGACCTTGTCCAGCAGGGTCTTGCCGCCCTTGCCCGCGCGGCCGACCGTCACCTCCAGGTCCTGGACGTCCAGCGACACCTCACCGGTGTCCACGAACTCCTGTAGGGAGTCGCCGACCAGGCAGAACGCCGAGTGGCCGATACCGACGATGTCGCCGGGACCGACCGGGCCGCGGGCGACCGGCTGGCCGTTGAGGAAGGTTCCGTTGTGACTGCCGAGGTCGACGATCTCGTACGTCCCGTCGGCCAGGGCTCGCAGTTCGGCGTGGTGGCGCGAGACGACCAGATCGTCGATGACGAGATCGTTCCCGGCGTCGCGGCCGATCCGTACGGTTCTGGCGGGCAGCGGGCGCACCGTCGTCGGCTGCCGGAACGTGCCGGTCGCCCCGGGCACCGACACGCCCGAGGGGCGGTCGGCGGAGGGTGTCGCGGTGGGCGCGGGGGGTTCCCGGCCCAGCAGGACCGCGCGCGGTCCGTCGCCAGGATTGCCGAAGCGGATCTCACTGCCCGCGCCGACGTCCGAGGTGTGGATGCGCCGGCCGCCGGTGTACGTGCCGTTGGTGCTGTCCTCGTCCTCGATCGTCCAGTGGCCGTCCTCGGGATGCAGGATCGCGTGGTGCCAGGAGACCCGGTCGTCGTCGATGACGATGTCGCTCTCGGGATCGCGCCCGACATGGTAGTCCCGGCTCGGACTCATCACCGTGGAGCCCAGATCGGTCTCCAGAACGAGTTCGGGCGCAGTCGGCGTCGCGGGCCGCTCTCCCATGTCTGAATTCTATCGATACGTACCGATCGGCGCCCGCCGTACGTACCGATCGGCGCCCGCCGTACGTACCGATCGGCGCCCGCCGTCGAGGTTCTCGGCGGCTCGACCCGCGCTGGATCGGCGGGGCTCGGCCTCAGCGCGGCACGGTGGCGAGGATGACCTTCCCGCCGCCCACCGTCTCGTGGACCCGCACCTCCTGGGCCAGTCGCTGGACCATCGGCCAGCCGAACCCACCGGTCCGGCCGGTCAGGTCGGGCGTCCGGTCCTGCGGGTGCGCCGGGCTCGGGTCGGTGACCCGGACACGGACGCCCGTGCGGTCCGCGGTCAGCCACAGCGCGGTGACGGCCCGGCGTGCCGGACGGCATTGGTGACCAGTTCCGACACGAGGAGCAGAAGGTTCTGGACCATGTGCGAGGTCGGCGCGGGATGCAGTCGGGCGACGAAGGCGCTGACGGCGTCCCGTGCGTCGGCAGCCTTCTCCGGTCGGCAGACGAAATCGGTACGGGTCTCGCCATCCGGTGAAAACGTCATCAGAATGCGGTCGTTCATAGCGTCCACCCCGTCGCGATAGCTTTCTGGCTGGAGTCCGGGTACCCCCGAAACGGCGTTTCATGGAGACCGGCGGCGGAAGGCGCACGCAGCACCCGGGCGCGGCACCGCGCCCGGCTCAGTCCTCGCCCCCGAGCCGATCCCACTGGATCCGGCACGCGAGGGCCCGGCGCGCCGCGGCGGACCCGGTGGCGGCCGTCTCGGTGGCCGTCGCCTTAGCCGGTACGCCGAGCCCGCGGCTGATCGCGTCGCACGCGCTTCGGTGGCTGCCGGGCAGTTGCGCCCGATGCTCCCTCAGATTCTTCTTGACGGGACGTCAGATTCCTCTCGAAGAGACGTCTCAGCGCGTCCACGTTCTGCGGCGTGAACTGCTTCCGGCCCCGGCCGAGGGCATCGGTCAGGTGCGTGCAGTGCGCGCCGCCGTCCAGGGTCGCCGAGATCGCCTCCGCCGGGCCCCGGAGCCGCCCTTCCGGCCAGGGGGCGTCGTGCTGGTCCAGCGTGATGTCGGGCGGGGGAGCAGGTCCGTCCGGCCGGGCCTTCGCGACCCGCTCGGACACCGCGGGCTGGCTCATGCCCGTGAGCCGGGCGGTCCTCTCCTGGGTCCAGCCGAGACCGGCGAACAACGTGATCATTGGGGCCTTCGATCCTGCGGCCACGAGGGCGGGGCTCGCCGGTTTCGAGGGGTCCGCCCTGTTGCTCGCCGGAGAGTTCGACCGGAACGGTCCGCCGCGTGCAGTGGCCGCGTGTGCGGAGCTGTTCCGCCGTGGCGCCTTCGTCGAGCAGCCCGGAGCGGGGCACTGTCCGGGGCGACGACCCGGACCGCTTCGTGGTGACGGTCGCGTCGTTCCTGGTGTGAGACCCATCTTTTCTATCGTTGAAAATTTCGGGTGCACGACCGTTGTGCAGTGTTTGGTGTTGTGGCTCAATGTTCGACCATGAGCAGTGCCTCGCAGGTGGAGGCACCCCCGGCTCTCGACGAGGACGATGCCTTGAGACGACAACACCCTCGCCCCCGCGCCCTGTTCAGGGCCCTGACCTGCGCTGCGGCGCTGCTCATACCGGTCGGTGCCACCCTGGTCCCGACGGCGGCCGCCGCACCCGCCGTACCGGCCGGTGCCACCGCGAAGGCCTTCACGGCCGACGACCCGGTGTCCGATGTCCACGGGCTGAAGGGCGAGTACTTCAGCATGTCCGCCCCGGGCGCCCGTGACTTCGCCGCGCTCGGCGCCACCACCCTCGACCCCGACATCAACTTCCCGGACTCACCGGGACGTTCGAGTCGGCGACCGGGAAGACCGAGCACACGACGGCTCGGTGGACCGGCCGGATCGAAGCCCCCGAGACCGGCGAGTACACGTTCTCCGCCATCGGCGACAACGGGTTCCGGCTCTTCCTCGACGGCAACGTTGTCATCGATCACTGGGAGCCGGACTGGGACAACGAGCAGCGCAGCGAACCGATCGCCCTGAAGGCGGGGGAGGAGCACGAGTTCAAGCTGGAGATGTTCCAGGACACCGGCGGTGCCGGCATGTTCCTGCGCTGGGAGGCCGACGGTCTGAAGAAGCAGATCGTCCCCGAGTCCGCGTTCACTCCGCCCGCCGACTTCGAGGTCTACCCGGTCGCCCTGAGCGTCGCGCAGAACGGCAAGCGCCTCCAGGCCACCTTCGGGGGCCGGGTCGCGGACTGGCGAAGAGTGAAGGAACACCTCACCATCGAGGTCGACACCTCCCCGATGCCGGTGAAGTCGGTGAACCGGGCCTCGAACAACCCGAGGGCGCTGGTCATCGATCTCGCCGCGCCCGTCCAGAAGGACCAGCGCGTCAAGGTCGCCTACGACGGCGAAGGCGGTCTGAGGTCCGGGTCCGAGACGGTCCCGGAGATCGGCCGGACCGCGAAGAACCTCTCCGCGCACCGCCTCACCACCCCCTGGGGTGACACGCTGGACAGGAACCACCCGCTGCCCGAGTACCCCCGGCCGCAGCAGGTCCGCGACCAGTGGAAGAACCTCAACGGCCCCTGGGAGTTCGCCGGGGCCACCGAGGGCGAGCAGCCGGTCTTCGGCAAGAAGCTCGACGAGAAGATCATCGTGCCGTTCCCGGTCGAGTCCCAGCTTTCCGGCCTGGAGCGCGACGAGGACCACATGTTCTACCGCAAGCTCGTCACCGTGCCGAAGAACTGGTCGGTCGGCGAGGGCGACAAGAGCGACAAGGGTGCGTCCGGCAAGGGCAAGCGGCTGAAGCTCAACTTCGACGCGGTCGACTACCGGTCCACCGTCTGGGTCAACGGCACCAAGGTGGCTGAACACACCGGCGGTTACACCGGGTTCAGCGCCGACATCACCGACGCCCTTCTGGACAGCGGCCCCCAGGAGATCGTCGTCGCGGTCACCGACAAGACCGGCCCGAACCAGCCCAAGGGTAAGCAGTCCACCAACCCGGGCGGCATCGTCTACACTCCGACCTCCGGCATCTGGCAGACCGTGTGGATGGAGCCGGTGGCCCCCGCCGCCATCGACTCCTTGACCACTACCCCGGACATCGACACCGGCCGCCTCGCGGTCACCGTCAACTCCGCGAAGGCGTCCGCCGACGCCCGGATCACCGCCGTCGCCCGCGATCGCGAGGGCAAGATCGTCGGCACGGTCAGCGGTCCCGCCAACCGTCAGCTCAGCCTCCAGCTCAAGGACCAGCACCTCTGGTCCCCGGATGACCCCTACCTGTACGACCTCGACGTCTCCCTCACCGACGGCCGCTCCCAGGACAGAGTCGAAAGCTACTTCGGCATGCGGCAGTTGAAGGTCGACAAGGTCGGCGGTTACCAGAAGCTCGTTCTCAACGGGAAGCCGTTCTTCTCCCTCGCCATGCTCGACCAGGGCTTCTGGCCCGACGGGCTGTACACCCAGCCCAGCGACGCCGCCCTCGCCTTCGACCTGAAGGCCCAGAAGGACCTCGGCTTCAACGCCGTGCGCAAGCACATCAAGGTCGAGTCGCCGCGCTGGTACTACCACGCCGACCGGCTCGGGCTGCTGGTGTGGCAGGACTTCGTCAACGCCGACATCGACAACGACGCCGGCAAGCGCGCCTTCCTCACCCAGGGCAAGGAGTTGATGAAGCAGTTCCACAACCACCCCTCGATCAGCGGCTGGATCGTCTTCAACGAGGGCTGGGGCGAGTGGGACCGTGCGGAGACCGGCAAGATCGCCGAGGATGTGAAGGCGCTGGACCCGTCCCGCGTGGTCAACGCGCACAGTGGCGTCAACTGCTGTGCCTCCAAGGGCGATTCCGGCAAGGGCGAGATCATCGACCACCACGACTACGTGAACAACGACCCGGCCTTCCCGGACGACAGGCGCGCCGCGATGGACGGCGAGCACGGCGGCTTCACGCTGCGGACCCCCGGTCACATGTGGCCCGGCGCCCCGGCCAACATCTACTCAGGCGTGGCCGACAAGGCCGCCCTCACCGCCAAGTACGTCGACAACACCCGTACGTACTACCTCGCCGCCGCCGGAGCCGAACTGTCCGGCTCCGTCTACACCCAGGTCAGCGATCTGGAGAACGAGCTCAACGGACTCTGGACGTACGACCGTCGAGAGATCAAGGTCGACCCGAAGAAGGTCCGGGAGATCAACCGTCAGGTCATCGCCGCCGGGGCCGGCGCCGGGGAACGTGACGAGCTGAAGGGCGGCGGTTCCTGGTCGCTCGACGAGAACAAGGGCACGACCGCCCGCGACAGCGGCCCCAACAAGGCCCACCTCACCCTGGAGGGCCGCTCGTCCTGGGCCCCCGGAGTCACGGGCTCGGCGCTGAGGTTCGACGGCGAGGGGAGTTACGCGCAGAGCGCCGGCCCGGTCGTGGACACCACGAAGGACTACACCGTCTCCGCATGGGCCTCGCTCGACGCCGTACCCGGCAACTACGCCACCGTCGTCAGCCAGGACGGCCGGCGCACCGAGAACCCCTTCTACCTCCAGTACGGTCAGGGGGCATTCGCCTTCTCCACCCCCGGCGGCAAGCGCGCCCGTCTGGAGATCGTCCCGGAGACCGGGAAGTGGTACCACCTGGCCGGAGTCCGCAAGGGTGACGAGATCACGCTGTACGTCGACGGGAAGCCCGCCGCCACCACCGAGGCCGGGCCGGCCGATGTGAGCACCGGCCCGCTCTCCGTGGGCCGGGCACAGTACGACGGCGCCAAGGTCGACTTCTGGAACGGCTCCGTCGACCAGGTCGAGGTCTACGACAAGGCCCTGACCGCCGAGGAGGTGTCCGCGCTCCACGGCCGCCGGAGGCCGTAGCGGAAGAAGGCCCGGGCCCCCCGCCCCGCCCGGTGCGGGAGGGGGCCCGTCCACATGTACAACTCACGCACTGGTCAACTGAGTTGCATCCTTCTCAAGGTGGAGACGAGGTGCAGCCCGACGGAGGTTACGCGCGCGTGACCGCTCCTGAAGGATCTCTCCTGTCCGAACGGCCGAATGTGCCGACCGTGTGACCGGAAGGATCGATGACGTGCGCAGACGACGTCTTGTGCCCCTGTTGGCGGTGAGTGTCATGGCGACCCTGGCCCCCGCGCTCGCCACCTCGACGGCCACCGCCGCCCCGGCGGCCACCCCTGGGGCGGCAGTCTCCCCGGCCACCGTCCCGACCGCCGACAAGAGCGCACTGGACCGGTACGCGAAGCAGAAGGTGCGGTGGAAGCGGTGCCCCGAGCCCGAGGCCCCGCCCGAGATCAGGTGCGCCACGATCAAGGTCCCGCTGGACTATCGCAAACCCGGCGGCAAACGCATCGAGCTGTCCATATCCCGGGTCCAGGCCACGGCGCCCGGCAAGCGACAGGGAGTCCTGCTCTCCAACCCCGGCGGTCCGGGCGGCCCGGGACTCTACCTGCCGCTGGGCCTGGCCGAGTGGCTGCCCGCCGCCGCGCGGCAGAAGTACGACCTCATCGGCTTCGATCCGCGCGGGGTGGGAAGCAGTACCCCGGTCACCTGCGGTCTGAAGCCCGAGGAGGAGAACTGGCTGCGGCCGTACAAGCCGGAGACGTTCGACGACGACGTGGCCTGGGCCCGGACGGTCGCCCGCAAGTGCGAGAAGCGGGCGGGCGCCACTCTCCCGCACATCACCACACGCAACACCGCACGCGACATGGACCTGATCCGGGCGGTCCTCGGCGAGAAGAAGATCAACTACCTGGGGTACTCGTACGGCACCTACCTGGGCGCCGTCTACACCCAGCTCTTCCCGAAGCGCGCCGACCGGTTCGTCCTGGACAGCGCGGTCGATCCGGAACGGGCCTGGCGCGGGATGATCCAGTGGTGGGCGGAGGGCGCCGAGCCCGCGTTCGACCGGTGGACCGGGTGGGCCGCCGAGCGCTCGGAGGCGTACGGCCTCGGCGACACACCGAAGAAGGTCGAGGGAGCCTTCTGGGACCTGGTCGCACGGGCCGACGAGGACCCGATCGACGTGGACGGGCAGCCGGTCACCGGCGACGACATCCGCAGCGGCATGAGGTGGGCCTTCTTCACCCCGCGGTACGCCACCGAGGCGTTCGTGGAGCTGCGGAACGCCGCCGACGGCGAGACCGTGGCCCCAGGAAGCTCAGGGAATTCCTCCGGCCCCAGGGGCGCTCCGGGGCGGTCGCGTCCGCCGTCACGCCGGCCGACAACGGGACCGCGAGCTTCTGGGCCGTCGTGTGCGGTGACAACTCGGCCGCCTGGTCCCGCAACCCGGAGAGCTACCGCCGGGACGCCATCGCGGACAAGGGCCGCTACCCCATCTTCGGGGACTTCGCGTCCAGCATCAAACCGTGCGCCTTCTGGGACCGTTCCGCGGAGCGGGCAACCACGGTGAACAACAAGGTCGGTTCGCTGGTCGTCCAGAACGAATGGGACTCGCAGACGCCGCTCCCCAGCGGCCAGGCCCTGCACCGGCAGCTGAAGGGGTCGACGATGGTCACCGTCCTCGGCGGCGAGGGGCACGCCATCTACCCCAGCGGCAACCCGTGCACGGACGGAGCGATCAACGGCTACCTGCTCACCGGCAAGCTCCCGGCGAAGAACGTGACCTGCCGGGCGACCCCGGAGTCGAACGAGGCGGCACGGCACAACGAGAGGGCGGACCAGCTCCCCGGCTCCCCGCTCCCGGAGCGCGCGCCGGACCGCTTCTGACCCCGGTCCACGCGCCGGCCCGTCTCTGACCGGCCGAGGCGCCCAGCCCGGCGGCGACGGAGAGTGCATTTCTCCGTCGTCGCCGGGCCCCTGCCCGTTCCCCCGGTCGGGTCACGGAGCCCACGGCGCGTCCACGGCCCACGTCGTGTCCCGCACATCACCGTTCCCCGCGACCGCGCACCACGTCGCATCCGTCTTGAACAGCGCGGAGTTGTCGTTGGCGTCACGGCGCACCCGGAACTCCCGGTGGCGCAGGAACTCGCCGGGGTAGTTCCGGGATTCGAAGGAGTAGCAGTTGCTGTTGGCGAGCCCGGTGACGATCCTCCAGGTGACGTCCGCCTTCAGAACAGCCGAACTCCCGCTGTTCACCGCCTCGGTGAAGGTCGGCCCGTCGTAGTGGCGCAGGTATTTCGTGGTGTGCCCAGGGGGTGACCCGCAGCGACCTGTTCTGTCCGGTGGGGAGGTTCACCGGAGGGGCGGGGTTGCGGGACGCCTGGACAGCACAACGCCGCGCGGGTGTCCAGACCTTGCGCAGTCGGCCCCGTGCGGCGGGCCGCCGATGGCGAAAGTGCCCCGGCGGCTCGCCGGCACCTTTTGGAAACGCATCGACCACGCTCTTGCCGCCCCCGCCGCACCGCCTGTATAACGTTGCAAACCGAGCCGCCGACAGGCTGCGCAGGCTCTCACGACCGCCGTTCCCGCAGTCCGGAGCAGGCTCTGGGGAGTGCAGTGGCATCGGCTGCCCCCTCGCCGATGCCTCGTCCCGCATGCCCGACCGCACGCCGACCGGCGTTGGTGTCAACCCGCCAAGGAGCGTTCCGCGCATGATGATCCAGCGCCGATCCCGTACTCTCGCCGTGGCCTGCTTCCTCGCCGCCACCACGCCGGCCGCAGCCGGCTGCGCCAAGTCGGAGACCTCCGACAACGCGGGCGGCGATTCATCGGCGGAGCGGGCTCGATCAGCGGCACCCTCTGGGGCGTCCTGCTGCTCGCCGTGATCCAGAATCTGATCAACCAGATCGGCTCGCTCAACTCCTCGTACCAGTCGGTGGTCAGCGGCGGCTTCCTTATCGTTGTCGTGGTGGCGCAGCGTTACCTCGCGCGCAGCCGGAGAACCACCTGAGCCGCACGGGCCGGGTCGAGTCGAACCAAGAGAAACAAGGAGTGCCGTGGGCGTCAGCCTCAAGGACGTAGCTCAACGGGCGGGCGTGTCCATCAAGACCGTGTCGAACGTGGTCAACAACTACCAGCACGTCACCCCGAAGATGCGGGCCAAGGTGCAGCAGGCGATCGACGAGCTCGGCTACCGGCCGAACCTCACCGCCCGCCATCTCCGCAAGGGACGCACCGGCATCATCGCGCTGGCCGTCCCCGAGTTCGGCAACCCGTACTTCGCGGAGCTGGCCGGCGAGGTCGTCGACGCGGCGGCCCGGCACGACTACACCGTCCTGGTCGACCACACGGCGGGCCAGCGCGAGAAGGAACTGCTGGTCTGCCAGGGGTTCCGCTCCCACGTCATCGACGGGCTCATCCTCAGCCCCATCCACCTGGAGACCGAGGACCTGATGGCCCGCACCGAGACCGCGCCGCTGGTGCTGCTCGGCGAACGGGAGTACGAGGCCCCGTACGACCACATCGCCATCGACAACGTGGCCGCCGCCCGCGAGGCCGTCGCCCACCTCATCGCGCTGGGCCACCGGCGGATCGCCTTCCTCGGCTCCCGCACCGGGCAGGAACGCCAGCCCGCCCACCTCCGGCTGCGCGGCTGGCGCGAGGAGCTGGCCGCCTCCGGCATCACCCCCGACGAGTCCCTGGTCGTCGTCACCGACGGCTACGGACGCGAGGACGGGCCGCCGCGATGGCCTCCCTTCTCGACCGTGGCGAGCGGCCCGACGCGGTGTTCGCCTACAACGACCTGATCGCGATCGGGGCCATGCGCACCATCACCGAACACGGTCTCGCCATCCCGGACGACATCGCCGTCGTCGGCTTCGACGACATCGAGGAGAGCCGGTACGGGCCACCACCCTCACCACCATCGCCCCGGACAAGGCGGCCATCGCCCGGCTCGCCGTCGACAGCCTCGTCGAACGCCTCGCCGGAACCCAGGTCGCCGAACCCCGGCGACCCCGCCCCGGCTACCGCCTCGTCGTCCGCGAATCCACCACGCCCCGCGAGACCTCCGGACCGCCGAGCTGACGCACCCCCGCGAGGCCCCTCCCGCACCCCCCAAGGAACTCCTCATGCCCACCGTGCACCGCACAACGTTCGGCCGCGCCCACGGGCAGAGCGAGATCGACCTCTGGACCCTCGACTCCGGCACCGGTGTCCGGGCCGAGATCCTCACCTACGGCGGTGTCCTGCACAGCCTCACCGTGCCGGACACCGCGGGCGAAGCCGGCCCGGTCGTCCGCTCGCTGCCCGCGCTCGACGACTACACCGACAAGAACCCGTACTTCGGGGCGATCGTCGGCCGGTACGCCAACCGCATCGCCCACGGCCGCTTCACCCTCGACGGCACCACGCACCACCTCCCCGCCAACGACCGCGGCCACGCCCTGCACGGCGGCCCCGACGGCTTCCACACCAGGATCTGGCAGGCCACCGGAGACCGCACGGACACCGCCGCCGCCCTCCGGCTCACCCTGCACAGCCCCGACGGCGACATGGGCTTCCCCGGAGCGCTCGACGTGAGCGCCACCTACACCCTGGACACCGCCGGAACCCTCGCCGTCGACTACACGGCCACCACCGACCGGCCCACCGTCGTCAACCTCGCCTACCTCAACCTCGGTGACGACGACATCCTCGGCCACATCCTCCAGGTCGACGCCGACGCCTACCTCCCCGTCGACGCCGGCTCCATCCCCGAAGGCCCGCCCGCTCTGGTGACCGGCACCCCCTTCGACCTCACGAACCCCCCACCGCATCGGCGAACGCCTCGACCGCCCGGATGCCCAACTGGAGCAGGCCGGCGGCTATGACCACTGCTGCATCCTGCGCCCCGCCACCCCCGGCACCGCCCGCCTCACCGCCCCCGGCGGCCGGCGCACCCTGGAGCTCTGGACCACCGAACCGGGCCTCCAGATCTACACCGCCAACCAGCTCGACGGCGCGTTCACCGACGGCACCGGCCGCCGCCACCACCGCCACGGCTCGCTCTGTCTGGAGACCCAGCACCTCCCGGACTCACCCAACCGCCCCGGTTACCCGAGCACGGTGCTGCGCCCCGGAGCCGTCCTGCACAGCCGCACCGAATGGCGCTTTCCGCACCTGGCGGAGGCGTCATCGCGACGATGGACGTCCAGGAGGTCACCGGGCCCCTGTCTCCCGAGAAGCTCGCCACGTTCGAGCCGGAGCCGGGTCCCGACGAAGGGGTCATCGCCAGACTCGTCGAGAACGTCACCGACGCCCAGGGAGCCCGAGGGCGGTGACGACCCGCCGCACCGCGAGAAGTACCTGCTGCGCACGGTGCGACGGGTCGTGACGGGAGGGGGCCGCTACTTGAGATACGGACCCGCCGCGCCGATCTTCCCCGGCGCGGCGTTCTTTCCGCCGAGGTCCAGGACGTACACGCGCAGGTTGCCCTTCCCGGGGGCCGGGACGGTGAGCGTCCCCGAGGTGACCTGCTTGGTGTCGCCCGTGACGGCGTCCTTGTACGCGCCGTTCGGGATGCCGGTGTACGCGGCGCTCCCGGAGACCGTCACCAGGGCGAAGCTGTCCGTGCCGCTCGCCGCGTCGGTGTAGCGGCGCTTGTACGCCATGGAGCCGCTGATGCCCTCCGTCGAGTACTGGCCCATCTGGAGCGCGGGCACGGCCCGCCGGATCTCGTTGAGCCGCTGGAGGTGGCGGGCGAGCGGGGCGGCCAGGGTGTCGGCGACCTTGCCGGTGGCCGAGGAGACCTTGCCGAAGTCCGAGGCGGTGACCTCACCGGCCAGGTGGTCCCCGAAATAGGCCCGCCCGGTCGTCGCCAGCGGACACGTCGGGCCGCAGTCGATCTTCTTCCCCTTCTGGAATTCGATCTCGGAGCCGTAGTAGAGCGTCGGGATGCCCCGGAAGGTCCACATCAGCGACATGTTCTCGGCCCAGGCGTCCGTACCGCCGGTGTAGCGCTCGCTGCTCTTGTTGGGGCCGTAGTCGTGGCTGTCGACGTAGACGACGTTGTACGTGGCGTCGTTCACCGCGTCGTCGGAGTCCTTGCCATTGTGGAACGCGTTGTCCGCGTCACCGAAGTTCATGTGCATCCGCATGTCGATGATGTTCATCCCGGAGAACCGGCTGCGGTCGGGCGCGTGGTAGGCGTTGCCCTTGAGGAACGCGTTGTCCGAGACGGGCTGAGCCGCCGTGCCCCGCTGCTGCTCGTGGTCGTACATCTCCAGGGCGGCCTTCTCGTCGTCCGCGCTGTACTCCCCCGCTCCTTCCACGTGAAGAACTGCGCCGAGTGATTGACCGAGCCGCGGTTCCACTTGTCGTTCACGAAGGCCGCGACCTCACCGAAGACGAAGAAGTTCTCCGCCGCCTTCGCGCCGAACCGCCGCGTGACGCGCTCCTGGATCGCGGGCAGGAATCGGCGGTTCCAGGTGGTGCGGGGGATGTGCACCGCCGTGTCCAGCCGGAAGCCGTCGACCCCCATGTCGATGTACTTGTTGTAGGCGCCGATCAGATAGTTCTGGACCTGGGCGTTCTCGGTGTTGAAGTCGGCGAGGTCATCGTGCAGCCAGCAGGAGCGGGAGTCCTCGCCCTCCCAGTTGCCGATCCAGCAGGTGTGGTAGAGCGCCTTCGGGAACATGCCCGAAGTGGGGCTCGGCCACTGGCAGTTGTAGATGCGGTAGCCCTCCGGCGAGGTGTGCCCGGTGGCGGTGCCCCAGCCCACGCAGGTGTTGCCCGTCGGCTCGGCCGTGGACCACAGGTCGCCGTTGTAGTACGACTTCCCGGACTTGGGCTCGACGGTGAGGCCGTCGTAGGTGAACCCGTCGTTCTTCTCGTCGTAGTGCCAGCTCCACTGCGCGTCGCGCACGCCGTACGCCTTCGGGGTGAACAGGCCCTTGGCGCCCCATCGCGAGGAGTGGTTGTGGACGACGTCCTGGTAGATCTTCATGCCCTTGGCGTGAGCCGCGTCGATGAGGTCCTGGTAGGAGGCCCCGCGGACTCCAGCCGTGGGTCGACCTTGTAGAAGTCGTAGCCGTGGTACCCGTGGTAGTCGTAGTCCGAGCGGTTGAGCACGACCGGGGTGATCCAGACCGCGGAGAAGCCGAGCCCCTTGATGTAGTCGAGCTTCTGCACCAGACCCTTGAAGTCCCCCCGGAACATGGGGTCGTCGTTGGCGGCGTTGCCGGACTTCTCGTGCTGACTGCCGCCCCGGTTGTTCATGGAGTCGCCGTCGTAGAAGCGGGCCGTGAGCACGAAGTAGATCGGGTCCTTGCGGGGGTCGGTGCCCAGGGGGGTGCCGGTGGCCGGTGCGGTGGGCTTCTCGCCGGTGGTGACGGAGGCCGGGGCGGACTCGGCCGAGACGTTTCCGGCGGCGTCGACGGCCCGGACGGTGTAGCGGTAGGCGGTTTGGGCATCGAGCCCCGTGTCGGAGTAGACGGTCGAGGTGGTGTCGACGACCACCGTGCCCTTCCTCCCACCGTTCCTGGTGACCTGATACTTCGTCACGCCCCGGTTGTCCGTAGCGGGTTCCCATGTCACCACGACCGCCACCCCGTCGGCGGCAGCCTTCACCGCAGTGGGGGCGGACGGTGCCTCGGTGTCCGGTTCCTCGGCGGCGCACGGGTCCTTCGCCGAGGCCGTCACCGTACGGTCCTTCACCGTGGTGAGCCCGGCCGACAGGGTGTAGTCGCCGCCGTTGTTGTTGTCCCAGACGCCGTTGCCGTTGTTGAACGCGGCCTGGAGGCCGGTGGCCGTCCCGAGGTCGACCGTGCGCTTCATCCAGCCTGTACAGGCGGCTTCCATGCCGATGCCGGGGACGGCCGTCCACGCTCCGCCGTGCGGGCGGTAGTGAAGATTGACGGTGGACCAGCCGACGGTGGAGGTGGCGTAGTAGACGGAGGCCGTGTTCGGCCCGCCGGGCTCCTCCGGCTCTTCGGGGCCCGTACCCGCGCACGGGTCGCTGTGCGCCACGGTCCCGTCCTGGACCGTGATGTTCCCGGTGCCCAGGTCGTAGTTCCGGCCCGCGTTGTTGTCCCAGGTGCCCGAGCCGTCGGTGAAGGTCGCCTTCAGTCCGGCCGCACCCCGAGCGGGACCGTCAGCTTGACCCAGTCAGCGCAGGCGGCCTGCATCCGGGTGCCGGGGACGGTGGTCCAGGAACCGCCGTCGGGGGAGTAGTGCAGGTAGTAGGCCGACCAGTCACGGGTCTTCGTGGAGTAGAAGACGGTCGCCGTGGTCTCGGCGGCGGCGGAGGAGGAGGCGACGGGTTCGCCCGCCGGGGCGGGACGCGCTTGCGGTACGGCGGTAAGGAGCCCCAGCAGCCCGGCCGCTGCCACGGCCGCCGCGAGCGGTCGGCGCAGCAGCCGGTGAGGAGTGCGTCTCATGCGTGTCTCCAGGTGAGGGGAGAACCCTGACGCGCCTCGGGGTTCGGTGAGTGAACACGATCCGGCGGCAAGCTCTGCCGGAATATTGCTGCAATTCCTTGCGGGGAGGAAGTTACCGGTGCATGACAGGTGCGTAAAGGGATCCGGCACCCCCCGTCCACCCGGAATGGACGGCTGGGCCCGGTTGTTCGCACGGTCATGACCTTCTCCGTTGATGTGACCGTGCGCGGCTACGAACTCGACACCCAGGGCCACCTGAACCAGGCCGTCTACCTCCAGTACGCGGAGCACGCCCGCTGGGAGCTGCTGCGCGCCGCCGGACTGCCCCAGGAGAAGCTGCTGGCCGACGGAATCGGCCCGGTGCAGCTGGAGGTGACGGTCAAGTACCGCCGCGAGCTGCGCGGCGGCGAGCGCGTACGGGTCACCTGCCGGTTCGACTACGGCACGGGCAAGACGTTCACCCTGGAGCAGCAGATCCTCAAGGAGGACGGCACGGTGGCCGCGGAGATCACCGGAGTCGCCGGCGTCCTCGACCTGACCGAACGCCGCCTCGTCCCGGACCCGCAGGGGCGCTTGGCGGCGCTGGCGGGCAACCCTGACCTGCTGACGGGCTGATGCCGTGTCGGACACCAGGGGAGGGGGAAGCGTGACGGAGGGAGCCGGCGCGTACGAAGCCGCGGTGAGGGACTGACGGCGGTCGTCTCGCTCGGACTGGACCGTCCGGAATGCCATGGCTCCACCCGGGGCCGCTGGGCGGAACCACCGTGCGCGACGGCGTCGAGCAGGGCGTCCGGGAGCACCTCGGCAGCTGGCTGGACCGCCACCCGGAACGGGCGGCGGCCACCATCGGGCGCATCACCCGGGACACGGACCCGGACGAACGCTGATCGACCGCGCCGACGCGCCCCGGCCGCCGATGCCGTGCCTCGCGCGCGGAGCACGTGGGCACGGCACTCCCGGGCCGCCCGTTCAGACCGCGGTGCCGACGACCAGGTGGTCCCCGGGGATACCGGCCTTGCCCGGGGCGTAGTAGTCCTTGATCCCGGCGACCCATGTCTCCACCCGGATCCGGTCCCCGTCCGTCGGCTCGAACGCGTCGAAGAGCGCGTCGATATTGGCGGGCTCGAACCCGATGGCCCGCATCAACGCCATGAACAGCGGGCGCTCGATCAGCCCGTCGCCGTCCGGGTCGCCCAGGGCGGCCAGCGCCTCGGCGAACACGGCGATGGTGGCGTCGAACCGTTCCGGCGACAGCACGCACGCTGTGAACTCCTCGAAGCTGATCTCGCCGTTCCCGTCGGCGTCCAGCTCGGTCAGCAGGGTCGTCCAGTACCGCCTGAACGCCGCGCGCATCGCGTCCTTCGCCGCTTGGTCCGACGCGTGCGCCTCGCGGACGACCCGCTCGGCCATGAGATCGAAGTCGTCCTGCTCCAGGACGCCGTTGGCATTGGCGTCGAACAGGGAGAAAACGAGCGCGACCCGCCTGGTGGCCTCAGTGCCCATGAATCCGTCACCCTTCTCCGCACGTCACGTTCCACCGGCCACGGCCCGGTTGCCGGGCCGGCCCACCCACTGTCCGGCCGGGCGGCGGCGTACACGGCGAAAGCGGCGATGCCTTCACCTGAAGGACGTACCCCGGCCCGCGTAAACGTCGAGTCGAGGCAGACGAAGGGGCTCACGGCTCCCGCACGCCCCCGAGGCGTGATCCCAACGGTAAAGCCCACCCCGAGCCGTTCCCGTACCGTCCGGGGCCGCCTCCCATGACCGGGCAGACCCGCACGCTTCCCGCGCTCGCGCCCGGCTCGGTGGAGACGATCTCCGACATTCCGGTCGCCGCCCGGCGGTGTGCGACCTCGACAGCCGCATCATCGAGGACCCCGTCTCGGGGCGGTGCCCGATGCTCCCGATCGGCCGCCACCACGTGCTCGACGGAGCGACACCGGTTCCTCAGGGTTCGAGCAGTGCCGAGCCGTACCAGTCCGAGGCGTCGGCCACCCCCGGCAGCGCCAGGAAGTAGCCGCCGCCCGTGGTGGTGCTGAAGTCCGCGAACCGCTCGCCCTCCAGCCGCTTCTGCACCGTCGCGAACTGCCGGTCGACATCCCGCTGGTAGCAGCAGAAGACCAGCCCCACATCGAGCGTCCCGTCGGGAGCGAGGCCCCGGTCCACGTTGTAGCTGCGGCGCAGCAGCACCGAGTCCTCGCTCCCGGGGGTACGGGGGTTGGCACGGCGGATGTGGGAGTCCAGCGGCGTCACCCGGCCCTGCGGGTCGCGCCCGTATTCCGGCGTGTCGCTCTCCTTCTTCCCGTCGAGCGGCGCACCGGTCGACTTGCGCCGGCCGAAGATCCGCTCCTGCTCGCCCAACGGGACCCGGTCCCACGCCTCGGCCCTCAACCGGATCGTGCGCAGCACCTGGTAGCTCCCGCCCCGTGCCCAGTCCGGTCCCTCCGGCCCGACCCAGACCAGCCGGTCCATCTCCCGCGCCGACGAGGTGTCCGGGTGCGCGGTCCCGTCCTTGAAGCCGGTGAAGGACCGGGGGCTGCCCTCGGGGCGCGGCGGGTTCACGAACCCGTCGGCCCGCCACCGGGCCCGCAGCATCCCCGCGGTCTCCCGCGCCAGATCCCGTACGACATGGAGGACGGCGTCCGGGTGCTGCGCGCAGACCTGGACCGAGAGATCCCCGTGGCAGCCGCCTGGTGCGAGCCGGTCTCCGGGGAAGCGCGGCATCCGGGTGAGGCCGGGTGGCCGCGCCCCCTCCAGCCCGAAACGCCCGTCGAACAGCGAGGCGCCCACCCCGACGGTGATCGTCAGCCGGTCCTGCGGGCCCCGCACCGCCGCCACGTCCGGATCCTTCGGGGTGACCCCGGCGGTGAGGACACGGGACCGCACGGTCAGCTTCCGGAAGAGCGCCGCCAGCTCCGCCCGGTCCCGTGCGAGCACGTCGAAGGCGACGAAGCCGCCGAACCGCTGCTGCGGGGTCAGGATCCCCGCCTGGTGCGCGCCGTGGAACGGCACCCGGCCCTCGTCCGGGACTGCCGCGGGGGCGCCGGAAGCCGCGCCCGCCGACACCGTACCGATCAGTCCCGCGCCTCCCACGACACTCGCGGCACCCCGCACGAAGGTTCGTCGGCCGAGGCGGGCGTCCCGGTGTTGGTCACTTTCCGTCATAACCGTTCCCCTTTTCGCGATGCGGACGGGCTGCTCTGTCCCCTCACCATTACCGCGCGGAGCACCAGCTCAGCGCCGCTTCCTCCATGCGGGGCGGTTCGCCTGGGCCGGGAGGCCGAGCGCCGGGGCGTGCCCCCCTGATCGGCTGACTGCGAACAGTGAGTGACATGTTTCGCGGCGCGGCGGGGCACACAGGGGAGGTCTGTTCCCGGACCTGGCACCGGGATGTCCTGAACACCCCGAACCGGCCATGGGGAGAACCTCGGTGGAGAACACCTCGGTGCAGAACAAGGAAACCGTACGGAACTGCCCGTTCGACTACGCGCAGCAGCTCGAGTTCGACCCCCAGCTCAGGCAATTGCTGACCGAGGAGCCGGTCTCCCGTATCCGGATGGCGTACGGCGAGGGCGAAGCCTGGCTCGTCACCCGCTACGAGGACGTCCGCACGGTCACCACCGACCGGCGGTTCAGCCGCAGCGCCGTCCTCGGCCGTGACTTCCCCCGGATGACCCCGGAACCGATCGTCCAGGCCGAGTCCATCAACCTCATGGACCCGCCCGCCAGCAGCCGGCTCCGCAGCCTGGTCGCCAAGAGCTTCACCCCGCGCCGCGTCGAGCAGATGCGCGGCGGGACCCAGCGCGTCGTCGACCGGCTGCTGGACGAGATGGCCGAGGAGGGCGCACCGGCCGACTTCGTCGCCCGGGTCTCCTCGCCGCTGCCGCTCATCACCATCTGCGAGGCGCTCGACATCCCCGAGGCCGACCGCCCCTGGCTCCGCGCCCACGCCATGACCATGATGAACGTCGGGGCCGCCGGCAAGCAGGACGCCGTACGCGCCAAGGCGGAGCTGCGCGGCTACTTCCAGGAGCTGACCGCGGACCGCCGCCGCTCCCCGGGCGAGGACCTCATCAGCACTCTGGCCACCGCCCGGGACGGCGCCGAACTGCTGGACGACGACGAACTGGCCGTCATGGCGATGGTCCTGCTCATCACCGGCCAGGACACCACCACCTACCAGCTCGGCAACATCGCCTACACCCTGCTCACCCGCCCCGAACTCCTCCACTCCCTCCGGACCGAACCGGCGCGGCTGCCCCGCACCCTGGAGGAGCTGCTGCGCCACATCCCCTTCCGCAAGGGCGTCGGCATTCCGCGCATCGCCCTGGAGGACGTGGAGCTCGGCGGGGTCCTCATCAAGGCCGGCGACGTGGTCCACGTGTCCTATCTGACGGCCAACCGGGACGCCGCGAAGTTCGACCGCCCCGACGAGCTGGACCCCGACCGGCCGTCCATCCCCCACATGACGTTCGGCTGGGGCGCCCACCACTGCCTGGGGGCGCCGCTGGCCACCATGGAGCTCGAAGTGGCCTTCTCCACGCTGCTGACCCGCTTCCCGGCCCTGCGTCTGGACGTAGCGCCCGAGGACATCGAGTGGAACACGACGTCCATCTGGCGCTACCCGCTCGTCCTGCCCGTCACCTGGTGACGAGAGCCTCCGCTCCGAGATACGAGGAGAACCCATGGCGACCCTGTGCAGACCCGCCATCGCTGTGCCCGAGCACGTCATCACCATGCAGCAGACCCTGGACCTGGCCCGCGAGACCCACGCCGGGCACCCGCAGCGCGACCTCGTCCTGCGGCTCATCCAGAACACCGGCGTCCAGACCCGCCACCTGGTGCAGCCCATCGAGGAGACCCTGAAGCACCCCGGATTCGAGCTCCGCAACCGGGTGTACGAGGCCGAGGCCAAGAGGCGGGTGCCCGACGTCGTCCGGCAGGCCCTCGCCCACGCCGAGACCGACCCGTCCGAGATCGATCTGATCGTCTACGTCTCCTGCACCGGCTTCATGATGCCCTCGCTGACCGCGTGGCTCATCAACACCATGGGCTTCGGGCCCGGGACCCGCCAACTGCCCATCGCCCAGCTCGGCTGCGCGGCGGGCGGCGCGGCCATCAACCGCGCGCACGACTTCTGCGTGGCCTACCCCGAGGCCAACGTCCTCATCGTCTCCTGCGAGTTCTGCTCGCTGTGCTACCAGCCCACCGACATCGGCGTCGGTTCGCTGCTCTCCAACGGACTCTTCGGGGACGCCCTCTCCGCCGCCGTCGTCCGGGGGCAGGGCGGCACCGGGATGCGGCTGGAGCGCAACGGTTCGCACCTGGTGCCCGACACCGAGGACTGGATCTCCTACGCGGTCCGCGACACCGGATTCCACTTCCTGCTGGACAAGCGGGTCCCCGGCACCATGGAGATGCTCGCCCCGGTCCTCCAGGACCTGGTCGACCTGCACGGCTGGTCCGTCCCGGACATGGACTTCTTCATCGTCCACGCGGGCGGACCGCGTATCCTGGACGACCTCTGCCACTTCCTGAAGCTGCCGCCGGAGATGTTCCGCTACAGCCGGGCCACCCTCACCGAACGCGGCAACATCGCCAGCTCCGTCGTCTTCGACGCGCTGGCCAGGCTCTTCGACGACGGCGGAGCCGCCGAGTCCGCGCAGGGTCTCATCGCCGGTTTCGGACCCGGCATCACCGCCGAGACGGCCGTGGGCAGCTGGACCAACGACGCCCTCCGTCCGTCCGTGGAGGCAGGCCTCGACGAGCTGGAGCTGACCGCCGGCGTTGCGCTGTCCGGCTGAACCGGCTAAGGCGACCGGCGGACGGGGACGAAGGAACGGGTGTTCGTGCTTCGCGGATGCACTCGCTCCGCGAACGGACCCCCATCCCGAGGAGAATGCATGCGCCTGCCCGCCCGATGGGCTGCGGCCGCTCTGCCGCTGATCGCCCCGCTGATCGCCATCCCCGCCCCGGCCGCCGCCGACAGCGGGCCGGAAGGGGTCGCGGTGGAGCAGTCCACCCGGGCCGTACCCGGGCAGTACATCGTCACCCTGGAGCCCGAACTCTCGCCGGACACCGTTCTGCGGGAGCTCGGGCTCAGTCCGATGTTCCGTTACGGGAACGTCCTGCACGGCTTCGCCGCCACGCTCACCGCCTCCGAACTCGAAGCGGTACGCACCGTTCCCGGCGTCCTCGCCGTCGAGGAGAACGCCGAGGTCGCGGTGGAGGCGCCCCGGGCGGGAAGCCTCTTCCGGGCCCCCGCGGTCGGCTGGGGAACCGACCGCATCGACCAGCGCACGCTGCCGCTGGACGACACTTTCACCACCACGGCCACCGGCGACGGCGTGAAGGTGTATGTCGTCGACACCGGGATCGACGCCGCGCACAGCGAGTTCGGCGGGCGGGTCGTCAACGGCTACGACGCCGTGGGGGACGGCCGCGGTGGCATGGACTGCAACGGGCACGGCACCCATGTCGCCGGCACCGCGGGCGGCGCGACCTCGGGCGTCGCCGAGGATGTCTCGCTGGTGAACGTCCGCGTCCTGAACTGCGAGGGCCGGGGCACCTGGGCCGGCATCCTCGCCGGGTTCGACTGGGTCGCCAAGGACGCCGAGCGCACCAAGACCCCCGGCGTGCTGAACGCCTCGCTGGGCGGGGCCCGCTCCACCGCCGTCGACGCGGCGGTCGAGGCCGTCGCCGACGCGGGTGTGCTGCCCGTCGTGGCCGCCGGCAACGACGACCGGGACGCCTGCGACGTCTCCCCGGCAGCCGCCGACGGCGTGGTCACGGTCGGCGCGAGCGACCGGCAGGACCGGGAGACCTCCTTCAGCAACTGGGGTCCCTGCCTCGCCCTGTACGCCCCCGGGGCCGACATCGTCTCCGCCCGGCTCGGCGGCGGCACCGTCTCGCTCAACGGCACTTCCATGGCCAGCCCGCACGTCGCGGGCGTCGCCGCGCTCTACAAGCAGGAGAACCCCTCGGCCTCGCCCGCCGCCGTCGCGCGGTGGCTCAACGACACGGCCACCCCCGACGTGCTCGCCGGCCTCGGCCAGGGCTCGCCCGACCGGCTGCTGTACACCGGCGGCCTCTGACGGCCCGTCGTGCGGCCTGTCCGGTCCCCGCAACGGGGCAGGACAGGCCGTCCGGCTCTCGGCGTCGAAGGTGTTCCAGGGCACCCGCATCAACAACGCGGACATCGTCGACCCCACCCGGCAGTCCGTGCTGACGGCCCTGGACGTCCTCGGCTACGAGCGCCTCACCCGGCTGCGGGGCGAGCTCCCTCGGCTCGCCCGCCTCGTCCTGCCCGAACGGCAGAACCGGATCCGGCACGGGGCCGCCGTCGAACCGCTGTGCGCGGGCGTCCAGGGCGGATCGCTGCCGCCGGACGAGTCGCTCTTCGAGCCGGAGCTCGTGGTCCGAGGCGCCATCGCGCAGGCGCCCCGCCGACTCCGGCGCGCCGGCCCTTCCCCCGCCGTCCGGGCACACCGGGATCGCGGGGCGCGTGCGGCTGCGGCACAGTGGGGCCTATGGACGACCTCAACGCACTCGCCGAGGAACACCTGACCGCCGCCCGCGCCTCCGCACACGGCCGCAGCGCCCACCTGCTGCTCCAGCAGCCTCCCTTGCGGCAGACGGTGATCGCGCTCACCGAAGGGACCGCGCTCGACGAGCACAATGCGCCGCCCGCCGCCTCGCTGCTCGTCCTGCGCGGCAGCGTCCGCCTCACCGCCGCGTCCGGCGACGCGGAACTCTCCGCCGGAACCCTGCACCCGATCCCGCAGGAACGGCACGGACTGCTGGCGCTCGGTGACGCCGTGGTCCTGCTCACCGCCGTCAACGACTGACCGGCCGACGGTCGCCGGGGCACCCCGGGTGTGCCCCGGCCGCGACGTGGCAGGAGAGGATCGAGCGGGGTCGCCACGTCCGGGAACGGGCAGGCCACCCCGGTCGCCGCAGCCACCCACGTCCCCGGAGCACCACCTTGCCCACCCAGACCGCGTCCGCCGCGGACAGCACCGCCCCCGCCGGCGGACCCGCCGCACCACCCCGCTCCTGGCTCACCGCCCTGCGCCGTACCCCGGTCTCGCTGTGGAACGACGACATCACCGACTGGGCCGCGGCCCTGACGTACTACGCCATCCTCGCCCTGCTCCCGGCGCTCCTGGTCACCGTGTCCGTGATCGGCCTCGCCAACCCCGACGCCACCAGCGCCCTGATCGCCGACATCACCGCGTTCGCACCCGCCGAGTCCGGGGAGGCGCTGCGCAGGCCGCTGGAGGCGGCGACCGAGCAGCGCTCCGCCGTGTGGCTGCTCGTGGCGACCGGATCCGTGAGCGCCGTCTGGTCCGCGTGCAGCTACCTCGCGGTCTTCCGCCGGGCGATGCACGCGATGCACGGCGTCCGGGACAACCGCCCGCCCCTGCGCCAGGCCCACATCATCGTCGTCTCGGCGATCGGCCTGCTGCTCCTCCTGATGACCAGCGCCTTCGCCCTCGTCATGACCGGCCCGCTGGCCCGCTGGCTCGGCCACCGCATCGGCCTGCCGCACGGGGTGAGACTCTGTGGGCGGCGCTGAAGTGGCCGCTGCTGGTCTTTCTCGTCGCCTGCCTGATCACGGTCCTCTTCAGCACCGGCCCCCGCTCCGCGCGGGGCGTCCGCCGGAGCCTGCCCGGTGGGATACTCGCCGCGATCTGCTGGCTCACCGCATCGGCGCTGTTCGCCCTCTACGCGACCCAGGTCGGCAGCTACAGCAGGTTGTACGGATCGCTCGCCGGGCTCGTCGTCTTCCTGATCTGGGTCTGGTTCGCCAACCTCTCGCTGCTGGCCGGAGCCCAGTTCAACGTCGAGCTGCGGCGGCCCGCACCGCGGCGGGACCCCGGCACGGAGCCGGCCGGCTGACGGGAACCGGGGCCCTCCCGACGGGGCCCTCCCGGCTCAGCCCTTGGTGCGGTACCCGGCGACGATCGGCATGGTCTCGCGCAGCACCCGTACGCCGTCGTTGTCCGCGTCGCCCAGCCGGTGGCCCTCCCACATCCCCGTCGCGCTCGAGAACCGGCTGATGCGGCGGCAGTGGTTCCCGCACGCGGAGCGGTACGCCATGATCGTGTAGCGCGTGCCGTCCTCGGTGACCCAGCCCGTGTTGTAAGGGTGGTTCAGGCTCACCCTCATCGAACCGCCCGGGTTGCCCGCCAGCGTCGCACGGTCGTGGGCGAGGCCCAGGTTGTGGCCGATCTCGTGGCTCGCCGAATCCAGATCGATCCCGTCGACATCGACGACCGCGTAGGCGTACTCGTCCGTGGAGCTGTCGAGGGCGGGCGTGTAGTCCGCCGTGCCGCCGCCCCGCTCCGGCCGGTCCACGATCAGCGTGACCAGATCGGCGCCGTGCCGCGCCCGCTGTTCGTGCGCCTGGCGTCCGACCCCCGCCGATGTGCGGTCCTTCAACAGGGCGTGTGCGGCCCGGAACTCCTCCGGCCCCTCGTAGCCGGTCACCGTGTGCGGGTGGACGACGCGGATGATGCCGCAGAGCCCGCCGCCCGCCAGGGAGCGGTTCATCCGGGTCGCGATCCGCTGGGCCGAGGCGGGCACCCGGTGCTCGCCGCCGACCCGCCGCGCGGCCTTCGGTGTGTAGAGGACCAGCACGTCGACCACGGGACACGCTGCCGCCCTCGTCGCCTCCGCCACGGGATGTGCCGGGGCGTCGGCCGAGGCCGCGCAGAGCGACGCCCCGGCCACCGCCACGGCCAGAGCCGCCTTCAGAAGGTTCGCGCGCATGAGGAGCCGACTCCGTCCGGAAGGGGCAGGGCTACGACGCCACCCGATGACTGGGAGTGACTTATTTCTAACACTGGGTGACAGGTGGTGCCTGTTGTGCCCGCACCGGCCGGGCGGCCGTCTACTCGCCGGTCAGAGGGGTGTGGCGGTGAGGAGGTGGGCAGGTACACGTGTGCGAACTCGCACGGGCGGAACGGCAGTCGGCGGCAGAGGGGCGTGTGTGACGTGACGGAGCAGAGCGAATGGCGGTTCTCCGACGACCGGGGTCAGCGGTCGACGGCGCCCCGGCCGCCCGGGCGGGTGCTGGCCTACGTTCAGGCCGGGGCGACCCTGTGGGACCTCGGGATCCGGCCGGTGGGGATCTTCGGCTCCGACCACGACGGCCCCGACCCCGACACGGCGAAGACCGGGACGCTGCCGCTGGCCGAGGTCGACTACATCGGCGCGGGCGGCGCCCTGGACGTCGAGCGGCTGCTGAGCGCCGAGCCGGACCTCGTGGTGGCCGTCAGCTACGGCGGCGGTCATGTCTACGGCCTGGCCCCCGAGACGGCCAAACCCCTGGAGGAGCGGGTACCGGTGGTCGTCCTCGACGTCAGCCAGGCCCGTACGTTCGGCGAGATCGGCGACCGGTTCGCCGAACTGGCCCGCTCGCTCGGCGCGACCGAGCGGCCGGGCGCGGACCAGGACCTCGACGCCGCGCGGGAGAGGCTGCGCGCCGTCGTCGCCGCCACCTCCGCCGGCGCGCCCCGAGTGCTCGCCCTCTCCCCGGCCGGCCCGGACCAGGCCCATGTCGCACGCCCCAGGATGTGGCCCGAGCTGCGCGTCCTCACCGAACTGGGCGTCCGACTGGTGGAACCCGCCGCAGGCCCGGGGCCAACTGGTCCACGCAGAGCCGTGCCGACACCTTCGCGCTGCGCCCCGAGGTGATCCTGACCGACATCCGCTCCCATGCGGCGCCCCTGGAGGAGCTGCGGGGAAGCGAGGGCACGCCGACACCCGTCGTCCCGTGGAACCCCGAACCCCTCTACGGGCCCCGCGACCACGCCCGTTTCCTGGGCCTGGTCGCGGACGCCCTGGAGGCCGCGCGGGCGAACTGAGTCCCGGAGCCCCGGGTTCTACGGGGCGGCGACGAGGCCGTCGGCGACCAGCCCGGCGAGCACCGCCTCGCCCAGTGCTTGTACGGCGGAGGCGGGGCGGACCATCACGGTGAACTCCTTGATGCGTCCGTCCTCGTCCAGGTGCAGGAGATCGATGCCGTGGATCTCCTTGCCCCCGACCGTCGCCCGGAAGAGCAGGACCGCCGACGGGGCCTCGGTCCCGTCCGCGCTCGTCCGCGAGGCGCCCGCGAACTCGCCGACGTACCGGAAGTCCTCGAAAGTGCGCAGCAGGACGCCGAACAGCCCCAGCACCGCCGGCCTGCCCTCGAACGGAGTGAACTTCACCGGGCTGTAGAGCCGGATGTCCTCGGTGAACAGATCGTCCAGGGCGTCGAGGTCGCGGTTGTCGACGGCGGCGCGGAAGCGGTCCACTGCGGTGGCCATGTGTCCTCCTCATAGTCAAGAAAGTGACTAGTCAGCTTCATGACTATCATGAGGGCTGGTGTTCCGGACAGGGGCGGACGGGGATCCGTCCCGACCCGGCTGGGCTCGGGGGCCGGACGCGACGGAGAGGGAGGCGGTCCGATGGCGTTGCGTCATGCGGTGCTGGCGGCGCTGCTCGACGAGGAGCTGAGCGGCTATCAGGTGACGAAGGCGTTCGCGGCGGGCGTCGCCAACTTCTGGCACGCCCTGCCGCAGCAGGTCTACGCGGAGCTGGCGAAGCTGGAGAAGGAGGGTCTGGTCGCCGGGCGTGAGGTCGTCCAGGAGGGCCGTCCCAACAAGCGGCTGTTCCGCGTCACCGGGGAAGGGCTGGGTGAGCTGGAGAGCTTCGCGTCCGCCGCCGCCAAGCCGGCGTTCCTCCGGGAGGATCTGCTGGTCCAGGTCCAGGCGGCCGACCATCTCGATGCCGACGTGCTGATCGAGCGGCTCACCGAGCGGTACGCGTTCGCCGAGGCCAAGGCCGCGCTGTTCGAGGAGCAGTTGCGCAGGATGCGCGGAGGGCTGGACGAGGCGGAGTTCCTGCTCCGCGGCGCGTCGCGCGTCGGCCCGTATCTCACCTGCCGCCGCGGCCGGGACTTCGAACGTGCCAACCGTGACTGGTGCCGGGATGTGATGGAGGTGCTGCGGGCGCGGCGGGTCCAGGTCCGGGAAGGCGACTGACGTCCGGCTCCCCGCGACGTCCCATTTTCCCAAAAAAATTCTGCAAAAACTATTTGGGAAAGTGCTTCCGCCGCTCTAGGCTGCTGCCATGGACAGCGAAGACAGAGGTCGCGTACTCGATCCGGCGCAGGACGGGGCCGCCCTCAAGGCCCTCACTCACCCCCTGCGCCTCACTCTGCTCGGTCTGCTGCGACAGCACGGCCCGGCCACCGCCAGCGAGCTCGCGGCCAGGACGGGAGAGTCCTCGGCCTCCACCAGTTACCACCTGCGGGTGCTCGCGAAGTACGCGTTCGTCGCCGAGGCCGACCACCGCGACAGCCGGGAGCGGCGCTGGAAGTCCGTGCACGACGTCACCTCGTGGAGCAACGAGGCGCTGCGCTCCAGCCCCGGCGGCAGCGTGATTCTCAGCGTTCTGCACCGCCGCCAGGTCGAGCACCTCCAGCAGTCCCTGGACCGCCATGAGGCGGACCTGGACAGCGGCCGGCTGGGTGAGGAGTGGCACGAACCGTCGGGCGTCAGCGACCTGATGCCCCGGCTGACCCCGGAGTCCCTGGCCGAGCTGTGGGAGGTGTTCGGGCGAAGACAGCCGAGCTGACCGCCCGTGACGCCGATGATCCCCGCGCCGAACAGGTCGTGCTGTTCACGGCAGGACTCCCGCTGGCTCCGGAGGCCACGGACACGGGAGACGGCTCGTGACCGGCGGGCCGGTATCCGCCGCCGTCTCCCCGGGCCACGGCGGCCTGGACGGCGCGACCGCGCGCCGCCGCTACGTCACGGTCTCCTTCCTCTTCTGGCTCCCCATCGGCATGTCCATCGCGACGGGCGTGCTCCTCTTCACCGAACGCGGTATGGGCCTCGCCGCCATCGCCGGCTTCTACGCCGTGCACTCCCTCACGGCCGCCGCGATGGAACTGCCCACCGGCGGCCTCTCCGACGTCATCGGGCGACGTCCTGTCCTGGCCATCGCCGGACTGCTCAACCTCACCGCCTTCACCTTCATCGGCCTCGGCGCGGCGGGCTGGGCCATTGCGCTCGGCATGGGGCTGATGGGCCTCGCCCGCGCCCTGTCCAGCGGACCCGCCGAGGCCTGGTACGTCGACACCGTCCACGCCCACGAGGGGCCCGGACGCCGATCTGCGTACGGGGCCTGGCGCGCGGCAGCTCCGCCACCTCGGCCGCCCTCGCGCTCGGCACCCTGCTCGGCGGCGGGCTGCCCTGGGTGCTCGGCCTCGCCCCGGCGGCGTGGGGGAGTGGCTGGCCGACACGACCGGCGGCCTGGTCATCCCGCTCTCCGTGCCCGCCGTGCTCGGCGGCCCTGGTCGAAGGCGTCTTCGTGCTCTACGTGCTCAGCGCCCTGCCCGAACCGACCCGGCCCGCACCACCCTTCGCGGGTCGTGGGCGGTGTGCCCGCGGCCATCACCGACGGGCTCCGGCTCGGTGCCCGGGACGTCCTGATCCGGCGCATCCTGCTCACCGCGAGCGCCGCCGGAGCCGCCCTCGCCGCCGTCGAACTGCTCACCCCCGGCCGGGCCGCCGCCCTCATGGGCACCGCCGAATCAGGGGCTCTGGTCTTCGCCGGACTCGCCTGCGCGGGTTTCCTGACCTCCGCCCTCGGCTCCCAACTCGCCCCGCTCGTCGCCCGGTTCACCGGCGGAAGCGAGCGGGCGGTGCCCGCGAGCCTCGGCCTCACCGTCCTGGGGCTGGCCCTGCTCGGCCTCACCACGGACTCGATGAGCCCCCTCGCCACGACGATCGCCGTCACCGGCTACGGCCTCGTCTACCTGGCCCTCGGAGCCGCGGGCCCAACGAGAACGATCTGCTGCACCGCCGCGTCGACGCCTCCGGCCGTGCCACCGCCCTCTCCGTCCAGTCGCTCTCCCTGCAGCTGGTCGCCGCCGGCGCCGGACTGGGCGCGGGCGCACTGCCCCCGGGCCCGCTGCCCTGGCTGCTGGCCGCCACGGCCGTGCTGGCCGGCGCACTGCTCTGGGTCCGCCGCGCCGCCCCGGCCCCGGCCCACCACGGCCCCTCGGCGACCGGGGGCCCGGTCGCCGCCCCCGTCCCCGCCGGACCGCTCCACGACACCGCACCCGAGGAGATCCGCCCCCATGCTCGACCGACTTGAGCCGCTGGTCATCGGCGAATGCGTCGCCGACATCGTCCGGCGGCCGGACCGGGCCGACCGGGTCCACCCCGGCGGCAGCCCCGCGAACGTCGCGTACGGACTGGCCCGGCTCGGCCATCACCCCACCCTGCTGACCCAGTTGGGCGCCGATGGGCACGGCGGCTCATCCGGGACCATCTGACCGCCGCCGGGGTCGAGGTCCGCACCGACGGCGCCACCGGGCCGACCCCCTCGGCCGTGGTCACCCTGGACGGCCAGGGGCACGCCACGTACGCCTTCGACGTCGGCTGGACCCTGGGGCCGGTCCCGCTCGACCGGGCGCCGGGGCATGTCCACACCGGCTCCATCGCCGCCGTCGTCGAGCCCGGGGCGGCGACGGTCCTGGCCGCCCTGGAATCGCTGCGGGCCGCCGCCACCGTCAGCTACGACCCCAACGTGCGGCCCGAGTTGATGGGCGAGCGCGCCCGGGCCGTGGCCCGCGTCGAGCGCACCGTCGCCGTGAGCGACGTGGTCAAGGCCAGCGACGAGGACCTGAGGTGGCTGCACCCGGACGAGGAGCCGGAGCGGATCGCCGAGCGATGGCTCGCCGCCGGACCCGCGCTCGTCCTCGTCACCCGGGGCGAGGCGGGCGCGTTCGCGCTGTTCCCCGGCGGCCGGATCGCCGTCGAGGCCCCGGCGGTCGAGGTCGCCGACACCGTCGGCGCGGGCGACGCGTTCATGTCGGGAGCCTCCACGCCCTCGCCGCGCACGGGCTCCTGGGCCCGGACGCCCGCGACCGTCTGCGCGCCGCGGACCGGGACACCGTGGCCGACGTCCTGCGCCACGCTGCCGCCTCCGCCGCCGTGACCGTCGCCCGGGCCGGGGCCAGCCCACCGGGGCCCGACGACCTCCGCGCGGCGCTCGACGTCAACTGACGCCACGTCATGACCCGTTCGGCGCAGTCGAACGCATCCCCGTGAGACGTTCCACCGTTCGTCAACCTGATGCGGTACGACAACGGGATCGGGGCGACGGGTGGCATCGGGGCGACGGGTGGCGAGGAGACGGGCGGCCGACAGAGGTGCGGAGCCGGGGACACGGGCGGGCGTCTTAGCGTCCGGGACGCGCACGGCGGTGCTGCGGGGCGTGGGGGCTGGGTGCCGGGGGAGCCGGTCGGCAACGAACGGCTGCCCGCCGACTGGGGCGTGGACGACGCCTGGGTGCGCCGCCGCACCGGCATCGGCAGCCGGCACCGGGCCGGAGAGGGCATGGCCACCGGCGACCTCGCCTACGAGGCGGCCTCCCGGCTGCTGGCCGGCGTCCCGGCGGCGGGCGGGGTGGACGCCGTGGTCCTGGCCACCGCCACCCCCGACCACCTGTGCCCCGGCACGGCTCCCGCGCTCGCGGCCCGGCTGGGGCTCGGTACCGTACCGGCGCTGGACCTCGCCGCCGTGTGCAGCGGCTTCGTCTACGGCCTCGCCGTCTGCCACGGTCTGGTGACCTCGGGTCTCTACGGGCGGATCCTGCTCGTCGGGGCCGACGTCTACTCGACGTGGCTCGACCCGGCGGACCGTTCGGCGGGCGTCGTCTTCGGCGACGGGCGGGCGCCGCCCTGGTGGCGGCCGGGCGCCGCGGCGATCCGGGGGAGCTGCTCGCCTTCGACCTGGGCAGCGACGGTACGGGCTACGACCTGATCACCGTCCCCGGCGGCGGGGCCCGCGCGCGGGCGGGCGGCAAACCGGCCGGCCCGGGCGACGGGTTCTTCCGGATGCGGGGCAGCACCGTCTACCAGCACGCCGTGGAGCGGATGACCGCCTCCTGCCGGACGCTCCTGGACCGGGTCGGCTGGGACCCGGCCGACGTGGACCGCTTCGTACCGCACCAGGCCAACGCCCGGATCCTGCACGCCGTCGCCGAGCGGGTCGGCATCGCGCCGCAGCGCTGCGTGACCCATCTGGAGCGGGTCGGCAACACCGGCGCCGCCTCCATCCCGCTGGCCCTGGCCGACGCGGCGGACGGCGGACGCCTGCGCCCCGGCGACCGGGTGCTGCTCACCGCCTTCGGGGCGGACTGACCTGGGGCTCGGCGGCACTTCGCTGGCCCGGGACCCCGCAGACCATGTGCACGGACTCTATGGAAGGAACACAGCATGTCGCTCCCCGCTGATCAGGGCACCGAGGCCCGAGCCGGCACCGCCGTGGCGGTGACGGGCGTCGGCCTGGTGACACCCGCAGGGGCGGACGAGCACAGCTTCTGGGAGGGGCTGTGCTCCGGGCGGTCCACCGCCCGGCGGATCGAGGAACTCGCGGGCCTGCCGGTCGACTTCGCCTGTCCGGTCGACGGCATCGACCTGGACGCGGCGGTGGGCGGCCGGTCGGTGTGGCGGATGGCCCGCTTCGTGAAGCTGGCACTGGTGGCCGCCCGGCAGGCCGTCGCCGACGCCGGCCTCGACCCGGCCCGGTGGGACGGCGCCCGGGTCGGCGTGGTGCTCGGCGTGGGCGTCGGGGGCGTCTCCGTCCTCGTCGACAACGCGGCCAGGCTGGCCGCCTCGGGCCCCGACGCGGTCTCCCCGCTCCTCGTGCCGATGATGATCCCCAACGCGGCGGCGGGCGAGGTCGCCATCGCTCTGAAGGCGGGCGGCCCGAGCCTCGCCCCCGCCACCGCCTGCGCCTCCGGTGCCACGGCCGTCGCCGTCGCCCGCGACCTGCTGCTCGGCGGCAGCTGCGACGTGGTGGTCGCGGGCGGCGCGGAGTCGGTGCTGACCCCCCTGGTGGTCACAGCGTTCGCGCGGATGGGCGCGCTGTCCACCCGCACCGGCGAACCGGCCGCCGCCTCCCGCCCGTTCGCCGCCGACCGGGACGGCTTCGTCATCGGCGAGGGCGCCGCCATGCTCGTCCTGGAACGCGAGGAGGGGGTACGGGCCAGGGGCGGCCGGACGCGCGCCCTGCTCGCCGGGGCCGGTTCCAGCACCGACGCCCACCACCCCACCGCCCCGGCCCCCGACGGGCACGGCGCCCAGCGTGCGGTGCAGGCGGCGCTCGATCAGGCGGGCTGGACGCCGGGCGATGTCGACCACATCAACGCCCACGGCACCTCCACCCCCCTCAACGACGCCATGGAGACCACCCTCATCTCCCGGCTCTTCCCGCACCGCCCGCCGGTCACCGCCCCCAAGGGCGTCACCGGACACACCCTCGCGGCGGCCGGCGCGATCGAGGCCGTGGCCACCGTCCTGACGCTGGAACGTTCCGCCGTTCCGCCGATCGCCAACCTGGACGCGCTCCCCGACGCCTTCCCCCTCGACTGCGTGACGAAGGAGCCCCGTCACCACCGGGTCGAGACGGCCCTGAGCCACTCCTTCGGCTTCGGCGGCCACAACGTCGCGCTCGCCTTCCAACGCGCCTGACAAGCACGGGCATTTCGGGACGGCGGGGGTGTCCTCGCCGTTCCTTGATCGTTACTGTGTTGTGACCGTAACCACGAACGACGCGGCTTCGCCGTCCACGAACGATTTGCTGACCTCAGTCCTCTTCGGGCCGAACTTCCGCCAGGAGCACGGCTTCTGGCGTCGCCTGCTGACAACAGAACCGTTTCGCCGCCCCGGTGGCGGCACCCCCGACGAACGACTCGCCCTCTCCTACCACCGGCTGCGCATCCTCAACAACACCCTCGACAGCGGCGCCCGCCTGGCCGCCGACCCCCGGGCGCTGGCCGCCCTCCACGAATGGCTCGGCCCCGTTGACCCGGCGCTGACCACCGTGGCGGGCATCCACTACAACCTCTTCCTCGGCAGCCTCCTCGACCACGACGCCGACACCCGGCGCGACCTGTCGGACTTCCTCGCCCTGCGGCGCGTGGGCACCTTCCTCTGTACGGAGGTGGCGCACGGCAACGACGCGGCGGCCATCGAGACGACCGCGACGTACGACCGCGAACGCGACGGCTTCGTCCTGCACACCCGCACGCCGGGGCGCAGAAGTTCATGCCCAACACCAGCCCCGCAGGGGGGCCCAAGTCCGGTGTGGTGGCGGCCCGGTTGCTCGCCGACGGCACCGACCACGGGGTCTTCCTCTTCCTCACCCCGCTCACCGACGCCCACCGTGCCCTGCCCGGCGTCCGGGTGCGACGGCTGCCCGCCCGGATGGGCTCCCCGGTCGACCACTGCCTCACCTCCTTCGACCGCTGCTTCGTCCCGCGCGATGCGCTGCTCGCCGGACAGCACGGGCGGATCGGCGACGACGGCCGCCTCCACAGCGACGTCCCCAACCGCAGACGGCGGTTCCTTGCCTCCATCGGCCGGGTCACCCCCGGCAAGCTGTCCATGAGCGCCTGCGCGGTCGGCTCCGCCCGGGTCACCCTGGCCATCGCCGTCCGGTACGCCGGCCACCGGATGATCTCCGGATCGCGCGCCGCACGGCGGATCCCGGTGTACGCGCACCGCACCCACCACGGCCCGCTGGCCGGGGCGATGGCCACGGTCTACGCGATGAGCCTGCTGCACCGCAGGGCCCTGGACGGCTGGGAGTCGGCCTCCGGGGCCGACCGGGACGAGGCCGAACGCCTGGTCGCCGTCGCCAAGGGGTGGATCACCTGGCAGGCCCGCGACGTCATCGTCGAATGCCGCGAACGGTGCGGGGCCCAGGGGCTTTTGGAGAACAACGGAATGACCGAGCTGGTCACCGGCATCGAGGGCGCGATCACCGCCGAGGGCGACAACCTCGCCGTCCACGCCAAGGCCGCGGCCGAGATGCTCTTCGGCGTCACCGACCGGGAGCCGGCCGAGGACGACGGCCCCGGCGATCCGAACGACCCCGCCTTCCTCGCGCGGCTCTTCGCGGACGTCGAGGACCTCTGGTTCACCCGCGCCCGTGAACAGATGAGCGCCGCACCGCCCGGCGACCCGCTCGGCCGCTGGAACGCCGCGTCGTCGGCCGCGCTGCGCGGCGTCGAGGCCTACGCCTACCGGCAGGCGGACGAGGCGTACGCCGAGGCCGTCGCCACCCTGCCCGAGGGGGAGGCGCGCGACCGGCTCACCGAACTGCGCCGGCTCTTCGCGCTCCGGTGGGTCGCCCGCAACAGCGGCGACCTGCTCGCTTCCGGACGGCTGACCGCCGAACAGGTCACCCTTCTGCCCGACGCGGTGGAGGAGGCGACCGTCGTCGTGGCCGAACACACCCCCGCCCTGGTGGCGACCTTCGCCCTGCCCGAGCGCCTGATGTCGGACTGGCCGATCGCCGGACCCCGCTACGCGGACGTCTACGACGACCCCGAGGGGGCCTGGCACCGGGGCGGCAGGGCGGGAATCCGGGGCCGCGCGGCGGAATTCCGGCGGCCCGTCTGCGGCAGCCGGAGGCGCCCGCTGCGCGAGAAGTTCGCGGCGCTCGGCGCCCGTGGGGTCCTTTTGGCGTACTGGGGAACCACGTCAGTGCTCTCCCGGTGGTTCGAGAAGCCGCAGGTGAGCGTAGACGAATCGGTTCGCCGGAAGGCGTAACCGGAAGATCGTCATCCAGTTATTTCGGTCGGTGGGCCACTTTCTTCATCCCCGCCGCTCGGACGAACTCGATGACCCCGATGAGAGGAACGACCATGAAGACCATTCACCCCAAGATCACCGAGGTACTGACCGGGACGTTCAAGGTGCCCGCCCACGAGGTCCTGCCGGAGTCCACGATGGACAGTCTGGAGATGGACTCCCTCGCGGTCGCCGAGTTCGCCGTCATCATCAAGGAGACCCTGGGCGTCGACGCCGACTCCGAGAAGCTCTACAAGGACGCCACACTCGCCGACATCTCCGCGTACATCGACGCGGCCGTCGGCAGCGCGGCGGCCGAGGCGACGGTGCCGGTGAGCAACACCCGATGAAGCGACCCGCCATCGCCGTGACAGGGCTGGGGATGATCACCCCGGTCGGCCACACCACCGACACCACCTGGGACGGCGTCCGCGCCGGCGTCTCGCCCGCCCGCACCGTCTCCGAACTGCGGGGCTGCGCCGTCGACTTCGCCTGTACGGTCTCCGGCATCGACCTTGACGAAGCGGTCGGCGGCCGGTCCGCGTTCCGGATGGGCCGGTACGTCAAGTTCGCTCTCCTGGCCGCTCGGGAGGCGGTCGCCGACGCCGGGCTCGATCCGGCGCACTGGGACGGCGCCCGGGTCGCCGTCGTGGTCGGGACCAGCAGCGGAGGATCCGCCGGACTCACCGAACAGGCCGTCGCCCTGGAGCGACGCGGCCCCGAGGCCACCTCGCCGTCGGGCATCCTGCTGACCATCCCGAACATGCCCGCGGCCGAGATCGCCATCGCGATGAAGGCCACCGGACCCAGCCTCGCCCCGTGCACGGCCTGTTCGTCCGGGGTGACCGCACTGTCGGTGGCCCGGGACATGCTGACCCTGGGCCAGTGCGACATCGCCATCGCCGGGGCCACCGAGTCGATCGTGTTCCCCGTCGCCATGACCGGCTTCGCCCGCTCCGGCGCGGCGGCACCGCGGGACGGCGACCCCGCCCGGCTCTGCCGCCCCTTCGCCGCCGACCGGGCGGGCATCGTCATGGGCGAGGGCGCGGCGATCATGGTTCTGGAGCGGGCCGAGGAGGCCCGCGCCCGAGGAGCTTCCCCCCGGGCGCTGATCGCGGGGACCGGCGCCACCACCGACGCCCACCACCCCACCAGCCCGCACCCCTCCGGAGAGGTCGCACGGGCAGCCGTCGACGCCGCGCTGCGCGACGCGGGCTGGCGGGCCGAGGACGTCGACCACGTCAACGCCCACGGCACCGCGACCCCGCAGGGCGACGCCACCGAAGCCGCCCTCATCGGCCGGGCCTACCCGCACCGGCCGCCCGTCACCGCCCCCAAGGGTGTCCTGGGCCACTGCATGGGGGCGGCCGGCGCCATCGAGGCGGGCCTGACGATCCTCACGCTCCAGCACGGGGTGATCCCTCCGATCGCGAACCTGGACGCCCCCGAGCCCGGATTCGCCATCGACTGCGTCACCAAGACCCCGCGCGAGGTCCCCGTACGCCGGGCCGTCAGCCACTCCTTCGGCTTCGGCGGCCAGAACGCGGTGATCGCCCTCCAGGCTCCCCAGGTCTGAACGGGATCCGCGCGGCCGGTACGGCGGGCCGATCCCGCGCCGCACCGGCCCTGCGGGCCGTCATCCACCACACCGCACCCGAGCTGCGAGACGTGCCGGGGCCCGCCGAACCCAGCGACGGGGGCAGGGCATCCGGTGTGCAACCGGAACCGACGGATTGCCCGCGCCCCGGCCCAGCCCTCCCGGCCCGAACGGCCCCGGACAGCCCGCCGGGCGGACTCGAAGCTGCGAGCCCGCCCGGCGGCCGAGGACGTGGGAGCGGCCTTCCGGCCACCTGGGGTCGAGACGGTCAGCGGCGTCGCCCCTGGCCGAACTCGCCGCCGGCGTCCTTGCCGGTACCCGTGTCCCTACCGTCCGCGTAGTCGATCTTCTCCTTGCGGATCTCCGCGGAGACTTCCTTCTGCTCGGTGACCCGGTTGGTCTCCAGCCGGACCCGCTCCACCGGCACGGCCTCCTTGCGCACGGTGGCGCGTTCCGCGTGCAGCGTGACCTCGACGTCCTGCTCGGCGAAGTCCGTGGTCCCGGTGGTCTTCTCGCCGGGCCGGAGCGGTTCACGGACCACCCGGACCTCTTCGTGGGAGACCGGCACCGTCCGGGTGACCTCCTCGGTCACCACGTACTTGTGCAGCCGTGCCTTGCCGCTCTCGTACTCCTCCTTGCCGACGTGCAGCTGCTCCTCGGAGCGGATCATCTCCTCCTTGCCGCTCATGTCGGCCGCCCGGGACGTCCCCGCACCGGCGCCCGCCAGCGGACGTGCCGTGGTGGACGCGTCCGTGTCGCGATGCCTGCCCGTACCGCTGCCTGCTCCTGCCATGCCCGCAGCTCCTGTCGTTCCCGCGCCGGCCGTCCCGGCGCTCGTCCCGGCGGTGGTCGCCTTGGCGCCGGGGGGCGTTCCGGTGCCCCGCGCCGTGCCCGCGGCACCCGCCGCGCCCATCGCCCCGGTCCCGGCGACGGTCGGCGCGTCCATGCCGGGCGACCGGTTCTCGCCGAGATTGCCGGACTTCCTGCTCAGGCCGTAGTGCCGGTACAGCTCCTCCTCCTCGGCCACGGAGAGGTGCGCGTCCGCGTCCACCCGGGGCGCGTCCTTGACGCTCTCCTTCGGATGGGCGACGTGCAGGTCGGAACCCACTCGACGGGCTCCGGCGAGCGGGACGAAGCTCTCCTTCATGCCGAACAGGCCGGTCTTGACCGTGACCCAGTCGGGCTTGCCGGTGTCGTCGTCGACGTACACCCGGCCCACGCTGCCGACCTTCTCGCCGTCGTTGTCGTACACGGTCAGACCGTCGAGTTCTCCGGAATCCGTGAAACCGTCAGCGGCTCCCATAACCGATTCCTCCTCTCGGGCACGCCCTGTGGCTGGCTCCACCGGAGGTGGCGCGTCCGGCTTCCATCGCGCCTCACCCGCATGGACGCTGCAACCGCCCGCCCACCCCGATCGCGGCTCCCGGAAGCCCGTTGCGGGGCCCCGGGCCCTGTGCGGCGGCACCGGGCCACTCCGGAGCGCATTACGCCAATCGGGTGAGTCACCCGCGCTCGCATAGGATCGGCGGACCACGGCGGCCGCAGGACGGATCACCGCCGACCCGCCGAACCACCAGGGGTGCGCCATCTCTTCCGTACGTCTCGGGCTGCCCGCGCAACGCGGCGAACCGCGCGCGGACCTTCGCGACCGGCACGAGGGCGGACAACACCTCCACCACCTCGTGTGGCGGCTGGGGCCGGGCGTGCGGGTGTGCAGCAGCGCGGTGCTCGGCGGTGGCATCGGCTCCCGGGCCTGGATCCTCAACGCCCAGGTCCCCGGTGGCTACCCGCGCCTCGATCCGGACCGCCATCTTGCCGAGATCGCGGCAGCGGAGGGGCTCTCGGGACCGGGGGCCGGGCTGATGACCGCCGCCGACGTCGCCGCGTACACGACCGCCGAGGACGGCGGCGTCACGGCGACCGTCACGGCGGGCCTCGGTGTGCGGGGCTGGGCGGCGGCCCCCGACGACGACCGGGCGCCCTCGTTCCGGCCCGGGACGGTCAACATCGTCGTCAGCCTTCCCGTGGCGCTCTCCGACGCCGCCCTCGTCAACGCCGTCGCCACCGCCACCGAGGCCAAGGTCCAGGCGCTCCTGGACGCGGGACTCGACTGCTCGGGCACGCCGACCGACGCCGTGTGCGTCGCCGCCCCCGAGCCGGGGCACGAGGGCGGCGAACCCTTCGCCGGACCCCGTTCCACCTGGGGCGCGCGGATCGCCCGCGCCGTGCACCGCGCCGTACTGGCCGGGGCCCGCCCGGCCGCGTGACCCGGTCGGACCACCGTCAGCGGGTACGGGGCATGACATGCGCGTTCAGCGGGCGGCCGGGACCTCGGCGATCGAACGGCCCGCCCACGCGGGCGCGGGCTCGACGAGCGAGGCCAGCCGTTCCCGTACGGTATCCGGGAACGGAACGGTGCGGCCCGCCCGTTGGTCCACGTGGAGCGCCAGCAGTTCGGTCGTCGCCACCGGCGCGGCCTCCGGCCCCGGTGCGTCGTCGGGGGCGTCGACCACGTACAGCTCGTGGCAGAAGCGCGCCTTCTTCGCGTCCACGCCCAACAGCCGGGTACGGACGGTGAGATGGGCCCCCTCGGCCACTTCACGGAGATAGCGCACATGCGACTCGGCGGTGTAGAGCGAGCAGCGGGTGCTCTCCCGGTATCCGGCGTGCAGCCCGGTCTCGATCATCATCGCGTCGGTGGCGTACCCGAAGACCAGGACGTAGAACGCCTCGCTCATATGGCCGTTGTAGTCGATCCACTCGGGCCGTACGGTCCGGTGGAAGAGCGGGAGCGAGGCGTCGTCGTCGGCCACGGCGGTCTGCTCGGTCTCGGCCGGCTGTCCGATCGCGGCCGTCCGCTCGTGCGGGTGCTGCTCGCTCATCGGGTCGCCTCCTCGGCGGTACGGGGCAGGCGGCCCGTCGCCCGCAGGATGTCGATGACGCCCCGGTCGCGTTCGGCGACCAGGTCGGCGATGCTCCGGCCGTCCGCTGCCTCGTCGCAGCCGGCCACCACCGCCTCGTACAGGGCCCGGTCCAGTTCGGGTGCTTCGAGCCGGGTCCAGGGTGACTTCAGCGACGGGCCGAAGTGGTCGAGCATATGGGCCATCCCGCCCTCGCCGCCCGCGAGCGCGAACGTGAGCATCGGCCCCATCACGGCCCAGCGGAGCCCCGGCCCCTCGGTGATCGACGCATCGATCTCCGCGACCGTGGCCTCGCCGTTGGCGACCATGTGCAGCGCCTCGCGCCACAGGGCCTCCTGGAGCCGGTTGGCTATGAAGCCGGGTACCTCGCGGTCCATGGTGATCACGGACTTCCCCGCGACCTCGTAGAAGCGCGAAGCCCACTCCACCGCGGCGGGGTCGGTGCGTTCACCGCCGACGACCTCCACCAGGGGGATGAGGTAGGGCGGGTTGAAGGGATGCCCGACGACGAGGCGCCCGGGGTCGGCGGCCTGCGTCTGCATGTCCGTCATCGGATAGCCGGAGGTCGACGAGGCGATCACCGTACCGGCGGGGGCGGCGGCGTCCAGCCGGGCCAGCAGGCCGCGCTTGAGGTCGAGCTTCTCGGGGGCGCTCTCCTGGACGAACTGGGCCTCGGTCACGGCCTCTTCGAGGGTCGCGGTGACGGTCAGCCGGTCCTGCGAGGCCCCGTCGGCCAGGCCGAGCCGTTCCAGCGCGGGCCAGGCGGCGGCGATGAGGCGGTGCAGCCGGACGGCCGCGTCGGGGGCCGGGTCCCAGGCGGTGACGTCGTAACCGCGAGCGAGGAAGTGGGCGGCCCAGCCACCGCCGATCACCCCGGCGCCGACGCAGGCCACGCGGCGTACGTCCTCGGGGCGCAGGAGGAGAAGGGCCCGGGGGGCGGGGTGGGGGAGGGGATGACGGTCATGGGCGGCACTCCGGAAAGACGGTGAGAGGAAGAGGAGTTGGGAGATCGGGGAGATCAGGTGCGTGGGCGCAGGCCGAGCTTCTCGCGGGCCTCGTCGGGTGTGGCGACCCGGGAGCCCAGGGACTCGGTGATCCGCACGGCGCGCTCCACCAGCTGGCCGTTGGTCGCCTTGACGCCCTTGCCCAGATAGAGGTTGTCCTCCAGGCCGACCCGTACGTGTCCGCCGAGCAGGATCGACTGCGCGACCCAGGGCATCTGCATCCGGCCGAGCGCGAAGCTCGCCCACTGGGCGCCCTGGGGAAGCATGTTGACCATCGACTGGAGGACCCCCGGGTCGGCGGGCGCGCCCCACGGGATGCCCATGCAGAGCTGGAAGACCGTGGGGTCGTCGAGCAGTCCCTCGGCGAGGAGCTGCTTGGCGAACCACAGCTGCCCGGTGTCGAAGATCTCCAACTCGGGCCTGACGCCGAGTTCCTGGATGCGCTTCGCACCGGTGCGCAGCATGTCGGGGTGGAGACGTAGAGGTTGCTGCCGTCGCCGAAGTTGAGCGAACCGCAGTCGAGGGTGCAGATGTCCGGCAACAGCTCCTCCACGTGCGGCAGCCGGTCCAGCCCGCTGACCAGATCGGTGCCCGGGAGCTGACGGAGCGGGGCGTCCGGGTCGATGACCAGGTCACCGCCCATGCCTGCGGTCAGGTTGATGACGACGTCGGTGCCGGTCTCCCGGATCCGCTCCACGACCTCCCGGTAGAGCCGGGGGTCGCGGGAGGGTGCGCCGGTCTCCGGCTCGCGGACGTGGATGTGGACCACGGCCGCGCCCGCCCCGGCGGCCTCGACGGCGGAGGCGGCGATCTGCTCGGGCGTCACCGGGACATGGGGGCTGCGGCCGACGGTGTCGCCGGCTCCGGTGAGGGCGCAGGTGATGATGACGTCTTGGTTCACGGGCATGCGGAAACATCTCCTCCGGGGGAGCTGACAGGGCTGGGGAGCTGGGGGTGGTGAGGGCTGCTCGTCGTCGTACGGGGGTCAGTCGGCCCTGAGGGCTGTCAGGCAGGCGTCCACGTGGGCGATCAGCGTGTCGTGCATGGCCTGTGCGCCGGTGCCCGGGACTCCGTCGACCTGGCCGTCCGGTTCGGTGGCCAGGACCTGGGAGGCCAGGCCGTCGATGAGTGCGGTGAGGGCGAGGGCCGCGCTGTCGGCGTCGACCGGACGGAACACACCCTGCTCGATGCCGCGCCGGATCACGTCGGCGACCGTTCCCCGCCACTGGCGGTAGTACTCCACGTGGAGCCGCCCGACCGTGGTGGACCGGGCGGCCTCGGCCCAGAGGTCGAGCCAGACGCACCACTGCCGCCGTTGCTGCTCGGTGCGGGGCGTCTGGAGTTCGATCAGCAGGCGCAGTTCGTCCCCGGCGTGCCGCGTACCGGCCGTGGCGTCGGCGCGGCGACGGGTGTCCTCGTCCATGCACCAGCGGACCGCGGCTTCGAGCAGTTCGTCACGGCCGGGGAAGTGGTAGTGGATCGCCGCCGTGCTGGTGTGGCAGGCCGCGGCGATGTCCGCGACCCGCACGGCGTGGAATCCGCGTTCGGCGATGAGCCGGACGGTTTCGCGCACGATCTGGAGAGGCCTGCCGCCCTCCGGCGAGGCCAGCGGCGGGCGAGGGGCCGACGAAGAGCGTGCGGTCGACGGCGTCGCCGCCGCACCGGCCGCTGTACGGCCTGCCACGTCCGCGCCCGCCGCCGCATCGGCCGCCGACCCGAGCAGCCGGCCCACGTCCACACCACCGATGTCCGCGATCCGGGCCAGTTCGGCGGCGGTGAAGCGGCGCGTGCCGTTGAGGGACCGGGACAGCTTCGACGGATCGATGACGATCCGCCGCGCGAACTCCCGCGCGCTCACACCCGCCGCGTCGATCACCTGCCGGACCCGTGCGGCCACCTCGTCCTGCTGCTGCATGGTCAGCCACCGTAACGACGTGTTGAGAAAATCTCAACACGAATATGCTGTCGACCACGAAAGAAGAGGGGTGTTGCGGTTCTGACTGATGCATCAGTCAGAACCGCAACACCCCTCCTCCGGGCTGTTCGCCCCGGCGGCGGTCACTCCTGGACGAGCATCCCGCTCCGCAGCTTGCCCAGCATCCGGCTCAGCAGACGCGACACGTGCATCTGCGATATCCCGAGCTCCGCGCCGATCTGCGCCTGGGTCATCTCCTGGCCGAAGCGCATGTCGATGATCCGGCGCTCCCGCTCGTCCAGTTCATCCAGCAGGGGCGCGAGGGCATGAAGATTCTCCACGGTCTCCATGGCGGGGTCCGGATCGCCCAGCACGTCGGCGAAGGTCCGCCCGGCGGTCTGGCCGGGTCCGGCCTCCGCGGTGTCGGTCGGCATGTCCAGGGAGCCCGCCGTATAGCCGTTGGAGGCGACGATCCCCTCCGTGACCTCGGACTCCTCGATCCCCAGGTACTCCGCCAGCTCCTTCGGCGTGGGGTCCCGGTCGAGTTCGCCGGCCAGGGCCTCCTTCGCCTTGGCGAGATCGACCCGCAGCTCCTGGAGACGTCGCGGCACGTGCACGGCCCAGCTCGTGTCGCGGAAGAACCGCTTGATCTCCCCGACGATGTACGGCACCGCGAACGAGGTGAACTCGACCTCCCGGGAGAGATCGAAGCGATCGATCGCCTTGATCAGCCCGATGGTGCCGACCTGGACGATGTCCTCCATGTCGCCGCTGCCCCGGTTGCGGAAGCGGTTGGCGGCGAAGCGGACGAGGGACAGGTTCATCTCGATGAGGGTGTTGCGCGCGTACTGGTACTCGTGGGTGCCCTCCTCCAGGACCTGGAGGCGGTCGAAGAAGAGGCGTGAGAGGCGGCGCGCGTCCAGCGGAGCGACCTTCCCGGCATCCTCGATCCACGGAAGCTCTTCGGTTGTGCCTGTCCGCTCCGTGCCGGCGGTCTGCGAGGTCTGCACGGTCATGTCGCGTCACGCTCCCTGGTTTCTGGTTCGTAGGCCCTGAGGCCTGTTCGCCTTCCCGGGGGTACGGCTCTCATGCGTCGCGGAGGGAGTTGATCTGGCCATACGGATCGAATTGGCCGGAAGCAAGCCTGATTCGGTCCTGAGGAGCCGTCACGCACGGGGGTCGGAGACACGGGTGACGGGCGCGCCTTGCGGAGCGCACGAGAGGGGCGTGAGCCGTGGAGGCACGAAGAACCGCCCCACCGGTACGGGGGAGCCCGGTGGGGCGGTCGCCACCAGAGTGCCACAGGCGGGCGGCCGTTGGGACCGCACCGGCACGTATTGGCCTACGGATGAGTCGTTTTCGCCGCTCGTCCGCGTGCGGGCACGCGCCGCGACGCCCCTTCGCACCTCCCGCACACCTCCCGATGACCGCGGGGCCATGAACAGATCTGCCTCGCGGAACACCCGCAGCACCTACTGCCCACTTCGCCGAGAGCCGTGGCCGGGCTCTGCGCCATCCCGACGACGTCACCCGGAGGCGGTCCCGCTCGGCCCGGAAGACGTGCCGGAGATGCTGGACCTGGTGACGATGGCGGGGGAGTGGCTGCACCCGCCCGGCCGGACCGAGATCAGCGGCGTCTGCACGGATGAGTCCGTACGGGGGGCAGCGGCTGGCGAGCCGGCTGGTCCTGGCGGTCGCGCACGAGATCCGAGCGCGCGGCGAGACGCCGTTCCTGCACGCGTCCGCCTCCAACACGGGCGCCATCCGGCTCTACGAGTCCCTGGGCTTCCGGCTCCGCCGGCGTACGGAATTCCTCTCGGCCCTCGTCCCCGCCACGTTCCCCTCGGCCCACGAGACCAGAGGCACCCGCTGGTCCGGGGCCGAGGTCCCGGGCCGGAAGTCCCGGACGGGACCTTCGGCACCCCTCAGGGCCCTAAGGCCTCCTGCGCGGACGCCCTCCTCCCGGTCAACTGGAAGGGACCGACCGAAACCGCGGGCGGCGCCGATGCACCAACGGGAGGACAGGCCGTGCCCATGACGTTGCTGGACAGGGCACGCAAACCCCAGACGCCGAAGAGGCGGAGCGGTGTACGGCACCGGGAGGGTGCCGTACAGAGCCCGGACGCGGGCATCGCGGCGGTGTCCGAGGGCCGCATCGGCAACTGGGCGCTGGTCGGAGGGCTCGCCCTGCTGACCCTGCTGGCCGTCTTCCTCGACGTCAGAGCAGGTAACGAGCTGCGGGTCGTGCCGCTGCTCGTGGTCGTCCCGGCCCTCGCCTCCGTCTACTGCAGCCTCCGCCAGACCATCTGGGTCGCGGTGTGGATCACCACGGTCGTCGTCGGTTTCCGGGCCGGGGCGGACGGAACCTTCTGGGACTTCGTCTTCGGTATCGGCTTCGCCGTACTCGCCTGCGCCCTCGGGGTCGCCGCCTGCGCGGCGCGTATCCGGCACGCCACCGAGATGGCGCGGCTGCGATCCGCCGTCGTCACCCTGCAGCGCCAGATCCTGCGCCCGCTGCCCGTCGTGACCGACCACGTCTTCGCGCACGGGCTCTACGAGCCGATCGAGGAGGACCGCTTCGTCGGCGGAGACATCTACGAGGTCGTCGAGTCGCCCTACGGGACCAGGGTGATCATCGGGGACGTCCAGGGCAAGGGGCTCGCGGCCATCGGCGCCGGATTCGCGGCCATCGCCGCGTTCCGCGAGGCGGCCATCCGTGAACCCACGCTCACCGGAGTGGTCCAGGCGCTGGAGGACGCGGTCGTCCGGCACAACGAGTTCTCCGCCCAGACCGGCGAGGCCGAACGCTTCGTGACCGCGCTCGTGCTCGGGTTCGACGAGAGCGGCCGGGTGGAGGCCGTGAACTGCGGTCACCTGCCGCCCCGCCTGCTGTGTGACGGCCGGACCTCGGCCGTCACCCTGCACCGGACCTCCGTCCCCCTCGGCCTCGCCGGACTCAGCCGGGAGGCCCGTGGGGCCGAGTCCTTCGACTTCCCGCCGGACGCGACGCTCCTCGTCGTCACCGACGGGGTGACCGAGGCCCGCGACGCCACGGGTGCCTTCTACCCGCTGGACCAGCGGGTAGCGGCCTGGGCCGGCCACGGCCCGCGCGAGCTGCTCGACGCGCTCCATGTCGACCTGGAGGAGTTCTCCGGCGGCATCCGGCGCGACGACGTCGCCGCCCTGGCGCTGCGCCGCGCCCCCGCGGTCACCCGCTGATACGTCCGAATACCTCCTCTGCATCTGATGCCATCCGATGCGTTGATGCGCCCTCCTGATGTCCCCATGAGACGAATGTCGCGTGGGGACATTTTCAGGTGTACGGTGCATGTATGACTCCGGAACAGAAGATCCCGGAGCGGCGCAGCCGTAAGGCGCGCCGCACCCGCGACACCCTGGCGCAGGCCGCGTTCGAGCTCGTGCTCGACCGGGGGCTGCGGAACGTGACGGTTGAGGAGATCGCGGAATCCGCGGACGTCGACCGCCGTACGTTCAGCCGGTACTTTCCGAGCAAGGAGGCCGCCGCCCTCGACTCCCTGCGGGGCGACGGCGACCGCATCAACGCGGCCCTGCGCGCCCGCCCGGCCCCGGAACCCCCGCTCCTCGCCTACCGGCGGGCCGTCCTCGACTGGCTCGCCGATCCGGAGGCGGAGGCCTGGCACCGCCGCCCCCGCATCTTCGAGCTGCTGGTGGTCGCCGAGGAGGAACCGACGCTCTACGCCGTCTTCCACCACATCCGGGTGGACGCCCAGGAGGACTCGATCGCCATCGTCGCGGACCGGCTCGGCGTCGATCCCCGGCATGACATCCGGCCCGCCGTGACCGTCGCCGCCGGAGCGGGCGCGCTGCTCGCCGCCCAGGCCGCCTGGGTGCGCGGGGGCCGTCCGGACGCCCTGCCCGAACGGGTCGTCGAGGCCTTCGACGCACTGGCAGAAACAGCCGGAGAAGCGACAGAAACAACAGAAACAGCAGAAGTAGAGGCAACCCCATGAGCAGCACCGAACACAGCTCCAGCTCCTTCTCCACCTCCGCGGAAACAGGCACGGGCGCGCCCTCGGCCGAGTTCGCGGGCCGCACGGCTCTCGTCACCGGCGGGGCCTCCGGCATCGGCCTCGCCCTGGCCCGGCGGCTCGCCGCGGGTGGCGCGGCGGTCGTCGTCGCCGACTACGACGAGGAGAACGCGCACAAGACCGCCGCCGAGCTGGAGAGCACCGGAGCCAGGGCCGCCGCCGTCGCGATGGACGTCACCGACCCGGCCTCCGTCGAGGCGGGCGTGCGGTTCGCGGTGGACACCTTCGGCGCCCTCCACCTGGCCGTGAACAACGCCGGTATCGCGGGCCCCAGCGGCCCCACGGGTGAGTACCCGGTCGAGGACTGGAACCGTGTCGTCGCCACCAACCTCAGCGGTGTCTTCCACTCGATGCGCTACGAACTGCCCGCCATCGTCGCGGCGGGAGGCGGCGCGATCGTGAACATGTCGTCCATCCTCGGCACCAACGGCTTCGCGGGATCGCCCGCCTACGTCGCGGCCAAGCACGGCGTCGTCGGCCTCACCAAGACCGCGGCGCTCGAATACGCCTCCCGGAACGTCCGGATCAACGCGGTCGGCCCGGCTTCATCGACACCCCGCTCCTGCGGAACGCCGACCCGGCGGCCCGCGAGCACCTGATCTCCCTGCACCCGGCCGGGCGCCTCGGCACCGCCGAGGAGGTCGCCGAACTCGCCGCCTTCCTGCTCTCCGACAAGGCCTCCTTCATCCACGGCAGCTACCACCTGGTGGACGGCGGCTACTCCGCCCCGTGAGCGAGGGCCCGAGTGGCGGGCGGGGGACACGGGGGCGACAAAGAGAGCAGAGAGAAGAACGGGGGGCCGGCGAGACCGAGCAAGAAGCAAGGAAGAAGCGAGGAGACCCATGAAAGCCGTTCAGTACCGAGCCGTCGGCGCCGCCCCCGAGGCGGTCACGGTCCCGGATCCCGAGCCCGGCCCCGGCCAGGTCCTGCTGAAGGTCACCGCCGCCGGCGTCTGCCACTCCGACATCGCCGTGATGAGCTGGCCGGCCGACCAGATCCCCTTCCCCCTGCCCCTCACCCTGGGCCACGAGGGTGTCGGCACGGTCGCCGCCCTCGGTGACGGTGTCGACGCCTTCGCGGTCGGAGACTCCGTCGCGGTGTACGGCCCCTGGGGCTGCGGCACCTGTGTGAACTGCGCGGAGGGCAAGGAGAACTACTGCCTGCGTGCCGGGGAGCTCGGCATCATGCCGCCCGGCCTCGGCGCCCCGGGCGCGATGGCCGAGTACATGATCGTCGACAACCCTCGCCACCTCGTCCCGATCGGCGACCTGGACCCGGTGAAGACGGTGCCCCTCACCGACGCCGGACTCACCCCCTACCACGCGATCGTGCGCTCACTGGCGAAGCTCGTGCCCGGTTCCACCGCCGTCGTCATCGGCACCGGCGGCCTCGGCCACGTCGCGATCCAGCTGCTGCGCGCCATGACGGCCGCCCGGGTGATCGCCCTCGACGTCACCGAGGACAAGCTCGCGCTGGCCAGGACCGTCGGCGCCCACGAAGCGGTCCTCTCCGACGAGAAGGCGGCCGCCCGGGTGAGGGAACTGACCGGCGGACTCGGCGCCCATGTGGTCCTCGACTTCGTCGGAGCGCCGCCCACCGTGCAGACCGCCGGAGCCGTCGCCCGCGTGGACGGCGACGTCACCATCGTGGGCATCGGCGGCGGCGCGCTCCCGGTCGGCTTCGGGACGCTCCCGTACGGGGCCAATGTCTGCGCCCCCTACTGGGGCTCGCGCAAGGAACTGGCCGAGGTCCTCGACCTGGCCCACGCCGGAGCGGTGGACGTCCACGTGGAGACGTACTCCCTCGACGAGGCCCCGCTGGCGTACGAGCGCCTCCACGACGGCAGGATCAACGGCCGGGCCGTCATCCTGCCCAACGGCTGACCCACGAGCGGGGGCGGCCGGATTCCCGGCAGGGGAAAACCCCGGCAGGGGGAGGCCGCCCGCCGCTAGACTGGCCGACATGGGTTCGTACCGCTTCTACTTCTTCCGCTGATTCCCGGCCCGGACGGCCGCGGCGCGCCGCACCGCGCGTCCCACTGAGACGCCCCGGTGCCAAGTCCCTCGTGCGTCGTGACGCGTGCTCGTGACGTGACGCGTGACTCGCGATGAGGCCCCGGTGACGTCGACGTCACCCCGCGCGCCCTCCGCCGTCCCTCCGCCGTCCGGCATCCACGCCCCGCCCTCGTCGCGCTGCCGTGCGCGCCGCCGCGGGCCGCCACCCAGGGAAAAGGCACCCATGCACCTCCAGCGCGACCGAGCTCAACTGGCCGTGAAAGACGTCTCCAAGGCGTACGGGGACCGCTCCGTACTCGACCAGGTGACCCTCACCGTCCGGCCCGGTGAGAAGGCCGCCGTCATCGGCGAGAACGGCTCCGGAAAGTCCACCCTGCTCCGCCTGCTGGCCGGGGCCGAAGCCCCGGACACCGGTGAGATCACCGTCCGGTTCCCCGGCGGTACCGGTTACCTCGCCCAGACGCTCGACCTCGACCCGACCGCCACCGTGCAGGACGCCGTCGACGCGGCCCTCGCCGAACTGCGCGACCTCGAACACCGTATCCGCGGGGCGGAGGCCGGCCTCTCGGAGCGGAAGCCCGGCGACCCGGAACCCACCGACGCGGAACTCGCCGCGTACGGGGATCTCCTCACCGCCTACGAGGACCGCGACGGCTACCGGGCCGAGGCCCGTACCGAAGCGGCTCTGCACGGTCTCGGCCTCGCCCACCTCACCCGCGACCGCCCGCTCGGCACGCTGTCCGGCGGCGAGCAGTCCCGGCTGGCCCTCGCCTGCGTGCTGGCCGCCGCCCCCGAACTGCTGCTGCTCGACGAGCCGACCAACCACCTCGACGCCCGCGCCGTCGGCTGGCTGGAGGATCACCTGCGCGCCCACCGGGGCACCGTCGTGGCGATCACCCACGACCGTGCGTTCCTGGAACGGGTCACCTCGGTGATCCTGGAGGTCGACCGGGACCTGCGCACGGTCACCCGGTACGGGGACGGCTGGGACGGCTACCGCACCGCCAGGGCCGCCGCCCGCCGCCGCTGGGCCCAGGAGCACGAGGAGTACCTGGCGGACCTGACCCGTACCGAGGAACTGGTCGAGGCGGCGGGAGCACGGCTCGCGGTCACCGGGGGCGACCCGAAAGAGGGCTTCGGCAAGCACCGCCGTTCACACGAGGCCAAACTGGCCGGCCGGGTCAGGGCGGCCCGGACCCGGCTGGACGCCCTGCGCAGGGTGCCCGTACCGCCCCCGCCCCGCCCGCTCACCTTCAACGGCCGCCCGTCCGTCGCCTCGAAGGCCGGCGGGACCAGCGACACGACAGGCGGCCCCGCGAGCCGAGCGAGGACCCTCGTGGAGCTGGAATCCGTCTCCGTGGGGGACCGGCTGCACCTCCCCTCCCTGCGCGTGACCTCGGGAGCCCGGCTCCTGGTCACCGGTGAGAACGGGGCCGGAAAGACCACCTTGCTGCGGGTCCTCGCGGGCGACCTGACCCCCGACACGGGAACGGTCACCCGCCACGCCCGCATCGGCTACCTGCCGCAGGAACTGCCCGCACACCCGACCCGGCGCACCCTGCTCGCCACCTTCGCGGCGGGCCGGCCCGGCTTCCCCGACGAGTACACCGACGACCTCCTGGCCCTCGGTCTGTTCCGCCCCGAGGACCTCGACGTGCCCGTCGCGTCCCTCTCGGTCGGCCAGCAACGCAGGCTGGCCCTGGCACGTCTGGTGACCCGGCCGGCGGATCTGCTGGTGCTGGACGAGCCGACGAACCACATCGCGCTGAGCCTGGTCGAGGAGCTGGAGCAGGCTCTCGACCAGTACCGGGGCGCGGTCGTCGTCGTCTCGCACGACCGCAGCTTCCGGGCCCGCTTCACCGGCGACGTCCTGGAACTGCGGGCAGGCCGCGAGGTGCGCACGGATCCCGCCTCGGCCCCCGCCTACGCGTCGGGGGAGGCGGCCGCCCCGCGCACCTGAGCGCGCAGCCGGTCGACGAACACCCGCTGACCGGCGATGAGCCGCTCGGCGGCCTGCTCCGGCGTGCACCAGGCGAACCGGTCCATCTCCGGGAACTCCTGCTGCACGCCGGACCCGCGCGGCCACTCCATCGTGAACGTCCCGGGCACAACGGATGCGAGGTCCAGTTCGGCCTCCAGGGCCCACACGGCCACCGTCTTGCCGCTGCGCTGCCGTGACTCGCCCAGCGCGATCCACTCACCCGGCGGGACGGGCACCCCCAGCTCTTCCGTGAACTCGCGTCGGGCGGCCTCCTCCGGACCCTCGTCCGGCCCGTACTCGCCCTTCGGCACCGACCACGCCGCCGCCTCCCGCCCCGCCCAGAACGGCCCGCCCATATGCCCGATCAGCACCTCGACATCCCGCTCGCCGGCGTCCCGCCCGCCGTGACCCGGAAGAGAAGGAGCCCCGCACTGCGTCTGCCCGTCGACATGTCGTCAAGTCTGTGGCGACGGAGTGCGAAGCGCCACGCGGGGGCGCTTTCCCCGGGGGCGAGGCACCACGCGGAGGCGTTTCCCCGGGGGGCGAGGCGACACGCGGGGGCGTTTTCCCTGGGGCGGAGCGCCACGAGGGGGGGTTACGTCTTGCGGTAGCCGTATGCCTCCGAGGCCGCCGCCTCCACGGCCGCGAGGTCACCACCCGCCGAGGCCGTCACCACGGCGGCCACCGCGCCCTCCACGAACGGAGCGTCCACGAGCCGGGTGTTCTCGGGCAGTTCGTCGCCCTCGGCCAGCATGGACTTCACCGTGAGGACCGCGCTTCCCAAGTCCACCAGGACCGCGACGCCCGCGCCCCGGTCCACCGACGCGGCGGCCCGCCCGATCAGCTCCGCGCTCGTCCCGAGCCCGCCGTTGGGCAGCCCGCCGGCCGGGGCGACAGGTGCGGTCACCCCTCCGGCGGCGAGACCCCGGGCCAGCTCGGCGACGGACTCGGCGACCGGACCGCTGTGGGAGACCAGCACGATGCCCACCTGCTGCTCGTCGCTCACGCGTCCACTCCGTCCGTCGCCGTGGCCGCAGCGGCCAGGGCCTCGACGAGCAGCGCCGCCGAAGTGGCGCCCGGGTCCTGATGCCCGATGCTGCGCTCGCCGAGATAACTGGCCCGGCCCTTGCGCGCCTGCATCGGCACCGTTGCCTCCGCGCCCGCCCGGGCCGCGTCCACCGCCCCGTCGAACGAGACGGCGAGGGCCTCCGCCGCGGGCAGCAGGGCGTCGAGCATCGTCTTGTCCCCGGCCTGGGCGCCGCCCAGCTGCCCCACCGCGGCCACCCCGGCCGCGAACGCCTGGGCGAACTGTGTCCGCGTCACCTCGTCGTCGTCACCGAGCGCCTTGCCCGTACGGCGCAGCAGCGTCCCGTACAGCGGGCCCGAGGCCCCGCCGACGGTGGAGATGAGCCGGCGCCCCGCCAGGGTGAGCACCGCACCGGGGGTGGCGGGGGCGTCCTTCTCCAGCACCTCCGTCACCGCCGCGAACCCGCGCTGGAGGTTGCTGCCGTGATCGGCGTCCCCGATCGCGGAGTCCAGCTCGGTCAGATGGTTCGCCTCACGCTCCACGGACGCCGCGGCAGCGGTCATCCAGCGACGGAAGAAGTCGGTGTCGAGCACATGATCTCCTGTTCCTCTACCGGTCACGGCCCCGTCGGCGGTTCAGCGGCCCCAGCGGAGCGCGGCCGTCCGCACGGGCGCGTCCCACAGCCGCAACAGCTCCTCGTCGACCTGGCACAGCGTCACCGAGCAGCCTGCCATGTCGAGCGACGTCACGTAGTTCCCCACGAGCGTACGAGCCACCGGGACGCCCCGCTCGGACAGCACACGGTGGACCTCCGCGTTGAAGCCGTACAGCTCCAGCAGCGGTGTCGCCCCCATGCCGTTCACCAGCGCCAGCACGGGACCGGTGGGGCGCAGGTCCTCCAGGATCGCGTTCACGGCGAAGTCGGCGATCTCCCCGGACGTCATCATCGGGCGCCGCTCACGCCCCGGCTCACCGTGAATGCCGATGCCCAACTCCAGCTCTCCGGAGGGCAGGTCGAAGGTGGGGCTGCCCTTCGCCGGAGTGGTGACGGCACCGAGCGCCACCCCGAAGCTGCGCGAGGCCCCGTTCACCTGCCGCGCCACCGCGGCCACCCGGTCCAGCGGCGCGCCCTCGTCAGCCAGCGCTCCGGCGATCTTCTCGACGAACAGCGTCGCTCCCGTGCCGCGCCGCCCGGCGGTGAACGTACTGTCGCTCACGGCCACGTCGTCGTCCACCACCACCTGGGCGACCTGGACCCCCTCGTCCTCGGCGAGCTCGGCGGCCATCTCGAAGTTCAGCACGTCACCCGTGTAGTTCTTGACGACGAACAGCACCCCCGCCCCACTGTCGACGGCCGCGGCCGCCCGCACCATCTGGTCCGGCACGGGCGAGGTGAACACCTCCCCGGGGCAGGCGGCCGACAGCATTCCGGCCCGACGAACCCGGCATGCAGCGGCTCATGCCCGGAACCACCCCCGGAGACAAGCCCCACCTTCCCCGCCACGGGCGCGTCCCGCCGGGCGACGACCCGGTTCTCCACATCGACGGTGAGCTCGGGGTGCGCGGCTGCGATGCCCCGCAGAGCATCGGCGACCACGGTCTCGGGAACGTTGATGAGCATCTTCATGCCGGTCTCCAGGTGTGCGTGGCGAAGAACTTGGTGACCTGGGTTTTTGCAGGTCACCAAGGGTGTAGCCAGTTGTGGATCTTGGCGGTCCGCGGCGGCCGGCCGCGCCTTCTGGCGGTACTGATGCTGACTGCTTGCTGAGTCCTGACTGATCGTCACGGTGCTGGCGCGGCGCTTTTTTATTCTGAGGTGCGGATTCTGGGCGCTCCAACGTGATGATGCCAACGTGGCGCGTCCGATGCCACCGCAAAGGCCGCTTCGGGAATCCGGGGTCAAGGGTTGAGGACTTGCTTATTGGAAACCTAAGGGTTACCAATGTGGGGTGGACCCGTTCGTCGCCCTGGCTGACCCCGTACGTCGTGACCTGCTGTGCGCACTCGCCTCCGGCCCGGCCCGGGTGGTCGACCTCGCGGCGCGGCATCCGATCAGCCGGCCCGCGGTGAGCAAGCATCTGCGCGTGCTCGCCGAGGCAGGGCTGGTCACGGCCGAGGACCGTGGGCGTGAGCGCCACTACATGCTCGCCCGCCCGGGTCTCGCCCCGGTCCGCGCCCTGCTCGACGAGCTCGCCGGGCACCGGCCCCCGATCCCCGAGAGCGCCTTCGACGCCCTCGACCTGGAGGTCCGCAGAACCGTCCATGACCGCCGGGCCGGCACCGACGCCGCTCCCGGCACCGGAAGACCTCAGGAGGAATCCGCATGACCAGCACCCCCACCGGGCGTCGCGTGACCATCGACGGCCTGGACAGCATCGCCTTCGACCGCACCTTCCGGGCCGGCATCGAGGACGTGTGGGCGGCGGTCACCGAGTCGGACCGTCTGGCCCGATGGATCGGCGAATGGACCGGCGACCCGTCGACCGGCTCGGTCGACTTCCGGATGCTCTACGAGGGCGACGAGCACCAGGCCGAGGTCCTCACCGTCCAGGAGTGCCAGGCCCCCCGCCGTCTGGTCCTCATCTCGCGGGTGCCCGGTGAGGAACTCGTCTGGCACATGACGCTCACGCTCGTCGAGCACGAGGGCACCACGACCCTCACCTTCACCCAGTCCGTCGGCGACGACCCGGCGATGGCAGGCGGAGTCGGCCCCGGCTGGGACTACTACCTCGACCGACTCGTCGCCGCCGAGACCGGCGGTGACCCGGCATCCGTCGACTTCGGCGACTACCACCCGGTCCACCAACAGCACTACCTCGACATGTTCAGCTGAGCCCGACGAGCCGCGCTGCACCAGCCGGACGTTCGCCGGGTGGCCAGGCGGTCGTGCAGCAGGGAGCACAGAGCGTCCTGCTGCTTCCGCCCGCCTGGAACACCCGCCCGGCGCACTCTCAGGCCAGACCGCCGGGAGCGAGGTCGGGGCGTAGCCGGTGCCAGGAGGGGTGGCGCAGGCGGCCGGCTCGGGTGCGGGAGGTGTAGCGGACCTCACCGACGAGCCGGGGGAGGACCCACCTGGCCCCGACCACCGGTGGTACCGGCGTGAAGGGGCAGGTGTCGGTGGCCGCGGCCTGGAGGAGCTCGGCGAGGCGGGTGCGTTCGGTATGGCTCCAGCCGGTGCCGACGCTGCCCGCGTAGTGCAGCAGCCCGTCGTGCCGCTCGCCGACCAGGACGGCCCCGGGCAGACCGGTCAACCGTCCGCGTCCGGGACCCACCCACCGACCACGACGTCGGCGATGCGGTGGACCTTGATCTTCACCCAGGTCTTCGACCGTGCCCCGGCCTCGTACCGGGAGGTGAGCCGTTTCGCGATCAGCCCCTCCAGCCCGGCCTCCCGGGCCATCTCCCACGCCTCGGCGCCGTGCCCGGTCATCGCCGAGGGTGTCGACCAGGCGGGCCCGGCCAGCCCGAGACCTTCCAGCACTTCCCGCCGCTCCGCGTACGGCAGCCCCGTCAGGAGTCGGCCCTCCAGGTGGACGACGTCGAAGAGCATCAGGTGCGCGGGCACCTGGTTCGCCATCCGCGCGGCCTTGGCGGGGGAGCCGGCGAGACCCATGCGCTGTTGGAGGCGTTCGAAGTCGCTTCGGCCCTGATCGTCGAGGGCGACGATCTCTCCGTCCAGTACGGCGCTGCGCGAGCCGAGGGCGTCGGCGAGGGGGAGGAGTTCGGTGTAGGCGGCGGTGATGTCCGTGCCCGAACGAGCGCGTACGAGGATGGTGCCGTTGCCCGGCAGGTAGATCATGGCCCGCTGGCCGTCCTGCTTCACCTCGAACGCCCAGCGGTCCTCCACAGTCGCGGACGGCAGCGGGCCGGGCGTCGCGAGCATCGGCTCGATCCTCGGCAGCCCGGCACCCGCAACAGCAGGAGGGTCAGGAGGCACTGCGCTTCTTCGCGGCCGCCTTCTTCGACGTCTTCCTGGACGTCGTCGACTTCTTCGACGCGGCCGTCTTCTTCGCCGGAGTTTTCCTGGCGGTCTTCTTGGATGGCCGCATCTCGTGCACGGTGGCGTCCTTGCCGTCGTCGCCGCGCGATTCCTTCGCGGCCTCCACGGAGGCGTTCAGGGCTGCCATCAGGTCTACGACCTCGCCCTTGTCCTGCTTCCCGTCGTCGGCCGGGGCCGGAGGGGTTTGCCGTCGGCCTTCGCGGCGATGATGTTCTCCAGGGCCTCGCGGTACTCGTCGTGGAAGCCGGACAGGTCCTCGATCGTCATCCGCTCGGCCAGTTGCAGGGCCTGCTCGATCTCCTGCTCTCCGACCTCGACCTCGCGCGGGGCCAGCTCGTCGGGGCTGCGGACCTCGTCGGGCCACTTCATGGAGTGCAGCACGATCGCTCCTTCGCGGATCCGGAGCAGGCCCAGGCGCTCGCGGCCGTGCCACGCGAACTTCGCCACCGCCACTTTCGAGGACCGCTCCAGGGCCTTGCGGAGCAGGGTGTAGGGCTTGGCGGCGACCTGCCCGTCGGCGGCCAGGTAGTAGGAGGCGCTGATGCGGACCGGATCGATCGTGCCGGCGTCGACGAACGCGACGATCTCGATCGCCTTCGCCGTCGGCAACGGCATCTGCTCCAGTTCCTCGTCCGTCACCGAGACCGTCTGATCCTTCGCGATCTCGTAGCCCTTGCCGATCTCATCCTGGGACACCACCTCGCCGTCGAGCTCGCAGACCTTCCTCGTCCGCACCCGCCCCATGTCCGCCAGGTGCACCCGGTGGAAGTGGACATCATGATCCTCGGTCGCGGACACGATCTTCACCGGAATTGTCACCAGCCCGAAACTGATCGCACCGGCCCACAACGGTCGCGGCATCTCTTCCACCTCCAGGACCCTGCGCCGCTGTGCAGCGAGGGAGAAGCCGGGGGCCACGGTCGAAGCGCCCGGGCTGCAACGTCGTACTCCTGATCCTCACGCGGAGCAGGGACGTCCGCATCCCCACCATGGGCGGGCACGCCGTGCGGGAGCTGCCCAGATAGCGGGCGCAGAGGTTGCCGTCCGGGAGGCCGCCGGGGGAGGTGACCTGGTGCGGCACAGGGCCCCGGGAGATCGTTTCCCGTCCTACGGCAGATTTCTGGCGGACAAGGTGAGGCGGCGGCGCACGAGGTCGACCTCGACGATCCGTACGGTGATCTCGTCGCCCTCGCTCACGATCTGGCCGGGGTGCTCGACGGGCTCGTCTCGGAACGCGGATCACCACCGGCAGCGCCCACTACGCCTGGCGGCACCTGCTGACCGGTACGGGGAGAAGCCGCCGGGCCCTGCACCGGAGCGGATGCGGATCCCGCCGTCGGCCGCGGTGTGGCGGAGGGAACCCGGACTCCGGTCAGACCGCCCCGGGGTCGAGCCCCTCGTCGCGCCGGTGGTGCCGGAAGGTCGCCCTCTCTCGGGGGCAGCGGTCGGGTTGTGCGGGCCCGGCCACGTACTGGTGGGCCGCTCCGTGCGTTGGTTCCCCTCGTGGGCTATCGGCCGATCAGGGAACTTTTGGCGCATGTTCGTGTCTTATCGGACTTTTAGTATTTTTTCATGTCATTTCTTAGGTGATCAGGTGATCAGTACGACAATCATCTCGACTTGAAGGAGCCTCCATGCGCATCTCCAGTTCCGTCCGTCCCCGCAGCGTTCGCACCGGAGCCAAGGTGGCCGTCGCGGTCGCGGTCGCGGGCGCCTCCCTGGCCGGAGCGCCCGCCGCGTACGCCGCACCCGGCGACAGCGGCAACATCGACGTCCGCTCGGTCAGCTGGCACTCGAGCCGCGGCGGGGTCGAGGTCTGCAAGTTCGTGCTGTCGGCGAGCAACTTCGAGTCGTTCCCCTCGGTCCCCTGGACCATCACCGAGCAGCCTCCGACCGTGCCGCCGGGGACCACCCTGATGGACACGCTTCCGCTCATCAACGGCAGTGCGCGCAGCGAGGCGTACCTGCTCCCGGAAGGCACCTACCAGCTCGTGTGGGTCGTCCCCGCGGGCCCGAAGCAGCGGAGCTTCAAGGTCGAGTGCGACCGCGGTAACCACGGCAGCAAGCCGCACAAGCCGCAGCAGCCCATCGGCGGTGTCCCCCGGGCGGCGGCGGCGTCCCGGGCATGGAGCCTGTCGGCTCCGAGAGCGACTCGAACGCCGGAACCGCCGGCGCGGTGCTGGCTGCCGGGGCTGCGGGCGCCGCAGGCCTGATCATGATGCGCCGGTCCGCACGGCGCCGTGCCCGTGGCGAGGCGTAACTCTCGCTGCCGAGGGCGACGACGAGGGCCGACGCGCGCATGCCGTCTCACGATGACGCTGAGCGTGACGTTCTCTCTGGTGGCCGGCATCGTCTGGGTGTCCTCGGACACTTCCGAGGACACGATGTCGGCCACAGCCGCCCGCGGCGGTGACTCCGCGGGCGGCGGGCGGGAGCCGTTCCGACGGGCACCGCACAAACCGGATCGCCATGTGCCCGCCTCGCACGCTCCACTGGCGCCCTCGCGACCACTGAAGGTCGCCATTCCCGCCATCTACATCGAGGCTGCGGTCACCGGACTCGGCCTGGACGCCAAAGGCAGGCTCGGAGCCCCGCCGCTGAGCAAGCCCAAGCTGACGGGCTGGTACAAGGAGGGACCGTCACCCGGTGAGGACGGAACGGCCCTGCTCGTGGGCCACCGCGACACCAAAACAGGCCCTGCCATCTTCTTGAATCTCAACGCACTGCGCCGGGGAGACAAGGTCAACGTGGTGCGCGCGGACCGCAAGACCGCGGTGTTCACGGTGGACGCGGTGAAGACGTACACGAAGGACAAGTTCCCCGACGACAAGGTCTACGGGGAGACCGGGCGGCCCGAACTCCGGCTGCTGACCTGCGGCGGCCGCTTCGACGAGAAGGCCGGATACTCCGCGAACGTGGTGGTCTTCGCCCACCTCACCTCCCTGAAGAAGGCGGCCTGACCGCCGCGCGCAGGGCCGGCCGGTGCCTCGGGGACAAAGGCGCCGGCCGGCCTCATGCTCTCTGCGGACGGCCGGTCCGGGCCGGTGCGGCCCGGGCGGTTTCCGCTCCTCCGCAGTCGGCGCCGGCGTCTGAACCGTTCGCGCCTGCTTCGTTGTGCGCACACGGTGCGTGGAGGGATCCGTCCACGGGGCGTACACCGCGCCTGCGGTGAGCGGCGCGCCGAAGGAAACCCGGTGCGGCGCGGTGTTAGAAGCGGCCGGTTGTGGGCACCCCGGTTTCCCGTGCCCACTGCAGGGCGCTTTTCACCCCTCGGTCCGACCGGGGATGCGCGAGGTGTACATATGAGCGATCCGATCACAGCGACGAACGAGGACAGAGCCGGTGAGAACGCGGAATTTCCTCATTCACCCGTCAGTTCGCACAACGAATGGGACCCGCTGGAGGAAGTTCTCGTCGGCCGTCTCGACGGCGCCACGACTCCCTCGCGGCACCGGGTAGTCTCCTGCAACGTACCGCCGCGGGCCGCCCGGGTACAGCGGCTTGCCGCAGGACTGAGATATCCGCGAGCCATGATCGGGCCGGCCCAGGAGGAGCTGGATCAATTCGTCGCCCTACTCCAGTCCCTCGGCATCTCGGTCACCCGGCCCGATCCCGTCGACCATCGGCGGCGATTTTCCACCCCCGACTGGTCGTCACGCGGATTCTGCAACACCTGCCCCAGGGACAGCATGCTGGTGATCGGCGACGAGATCATCGAAACGCCGATGGCCTGGCCGTCCAGATATTTCGAGACCCACTCCTACCGGGCACTGCTCAAGGACTATTTTCGCCGGGGCGCCCGCTGGACCGCCGCACCGAAGCCGCAGCTCACCGATGAGCTGTACGACCCCGGCTACCGGCCCCCCGGCCCCGGCGAGCCGGTGCGCTACATCCTGACCGAGTTCGAACCCGTCTTCGACGCCGCTGATTTCGTCCGGGCAGGCCGCGACCTGTTCGTCACGCGCAGCAATGTCACCAACCGGCTGGGCATCGAGTGGGTAAGACGTCACCTCGGTCCGGGATACCGCATTCATGAGATCGAGAGCCGATGCCGCACGCCCATGCACATCGACACTACTTTCATGCTGCTCGCCCCGGGGAAGGTTCTCGTCAACCCGAATACATCGACGTGGACCGTCTGCCCGACATTCTGAGAACATGGGACATTCTGATCGCGCCCCCGCCGGACCCCATCCGCGATCCCCTGTTGCGCGTCACTTCCCTGTGCGGAAAGTGGCTCAGCATGAACGTCCTCATGATCGACGAAAAGCGCGTCATCGCGGAGCGCCACCACACCGCCATGCTGCGTGCGCTGGAGAAGTGGGGGTTCGACCCGGTCCCCTGCGATCTGCTGCACTACGCGCCCTTCGGAGGCTCTTTCCACTGCGCGACCCTCGATATCCGACGGCGGGGCGGACTGGAGTCCTATTTCGAGTGAGACACCCGCGTTTACGCACCATGGGCACGGGTAGCCGGGCGATGTGCTCGGACAGGAGGCGCGCCCGCGGGAGTCGCGGGCGGCCCTGTCCGACCGGCGCCCGGGGCTCCGACGGCGGTCCCGCGCATCGCCGACGAGGAGTGAACGCGTATGCAGGCCGCACCCGGCCACGAACAACGCCCGGGCATGGCCCCATCGCCCCCGCAGCAGGGATTCCGAAAGCTGCGGAAACCGCCTCCCGGCCGCGAACGGGAAGCCGGCGACCTGAAGCGGCACGTGCGGGACCACACCTGGGACATAGACGTACCGCGCCGCATTCACGATCTGCGCGACCGGGTACGGACGACCCGACGCGGCCTGATCCAGGCGGCGTGAATGCCACATCACCGACCACATCGTCCGACCGGCGGAGGGAAGTTCAGCGTGCCGCACCCGTCACCACCCCTCCCTCGGTCATGAGGGCCGCGCTCGCCCGCCTCGCGCCTCGTCTGCACCGGCCCGACCGCTATCAGGTGGTGCAGTCCTTGAAGGCGGCCGCCGCGGCCATCATCGCCTGGGCCCTGACCGGGTGGTGGCTGCAGGCGCCCATGGCCCTGATGGCTCCCTGGGCGGCTGTCGCGCTGGTCCAGGGGACCGTTTACCGGTCCCTGCGCACCGCCGTCCAGATCGTCCTCATGATCACGGCCGGCACGCTGCTCGCCGCCGGTGCCGCCGCGTTCACCGGCAACACGATGCTCGCCGTGGTCGTCGCTCTCCCGCTCGCGACATTGCTCGGCAATCTGGCCCCCGTCGGCGGGCAGGGCCTGTACGCCCCGACCACCGCCCTCTTCGTCCTCGCGTACGGCTCCTACTCCTGGCCGGCCGTCGGGCACCGGCTCCTGGAGACCCTGGTGGGGGCCGCCGTGGGCATCGCCGTGAACGCCCTCGTGCTGCCGCCGGTCCACGCCCAACACGTCCGCGGACTGGCGTCCGCCCTCCCGCGCGACAGCGCACACCTGCTGCGGGACATGGCCGACGGCATGGTGGACTACGACGCACCGCGGGCCGAACAGTGGCACCGCAGCGCCCGGGACCTGCTCGCCGCGCTGTCGGAGCTGTACGTCGGACGAGGGTGGGACTCCGAGAGCTCCCGGCTCAACCCCGGCCGACGCCTCCGCCGCTGGACCCCCGCTCCGTCCTCCGACTGGGACATCCTCTGGGCCCAGGTGGCGAACCGGCTGCTCGCCCTCACCCTCACGCTCTGGGAGACCGCCTCCGAGGACCGCGGACTGCCCCGCCCCCTGGGCCGAGCCCGGGAAGACATCGGCCGGCTCCTGTCGGCAGCGGCGGAGGTGTGCGAAGCGTACGAGTCCCTCATGGCCGACGGCACGGACCAGGCGCAGCGCGACCGGCGGGACTCCGCACTGGCCGACGCCCGGCAGGCCCTGGTCGCCGTGAAGAGGCACCTGCACGGCCAGGGCCCCGACGCCGGAGCCGCACTCGGCAGCCTGATCGCCGACTGCCACGCCCTGCTGGACGACCTCACGCCCGACGGGGGAGACGCCGAAACCGGTGAACAGCACGTTTGACACCGGGTATCCGCGGTACCCCCAGCACGGCCGGTCCGGCCCCGCCCCCGTCCCCGTACCGCCTTTGGAGGAGAAATGTCCGACGCCACCGGGCTGAGCACCCCCGTCGCACTGGTCACCGGGGCGGACTCCGGTATCGGCAGAGCGGTCGCCGTGAAGCTCGCGCAGCAGGGCATGGACGTGGGCATCACCTACCACCGCGACCGGCAGGGCGGCGAGGACACCGCCGCCGAAGCCCGCGGCGCCGGCCGGCGTGCCGCCCTCGCCCGGCTGGACCTCACCGAGCTGCCGGGCGCCGCCGATGTGGTGGACGCCCTGGCGGACGAGCTGGGCAGGCTCGACGTCCTCGTCAACTGTGCGGGCACCGGCACGTCCACCCGGTTCCTCGACCTGGACCACGCCACGGTCCAGCGGGTGATCGACGTGGACCTCATCGGCCCGTTCCTCTGCTCGCAGCGTGCGGCCCGCCGCATGATCGCCCAGGGAGACGGTGGGCGCATCGTGAACATCACCTCGGTGCACGAGCACCAACCGCGCGTGGGCGCCGCCCCCTACTGCGCCGCGAAGGGCGGCCTCGGCCTGTTGACGCAGGTGATGGCCTTGGAACTGGCCGAGTACGGCATCACGGTGAACGCCGTCGCTCCCGGCGAGATCGCCACACCCATGACGGGCCAGGAGGACACGGACGTGGGAAGCGTGGACCGGCCGGGCATCCCGCTCGGACGCCCCGGCGACGCCCGCGAGGTCGCCTCCGTGGTCGCCTTTCTCGCCGGGTCCGAGTCCTCGTACACCACCGGCGCCTCCTGGGCGGTGGACGGCGGAATGCTGCGGATGGGCCCTCAGGCAGGGTCCCACCTGTGCTCCGACGCGTGGCGTCGTCCCTGACCTCGCGACCGGACGACCCGCTTCCGTGTTCACCGGTCTGCGCCGTGTTCGCCGCCCACGCGCTGCACCGCCACCCCGACCACCGGGCGGCCCTGGCGGCGGACGACGGGCCGGGCTTCGGGTGGGCGTTCGCCCAGGAGGTGCGCCGGTTCTATCCGTTCGCCCCCTTCGTGAGGGCCTGGCGGCCGAACGGCTGGAGTGGGCCGGGCGCACCGCGCCCCCGGCACGATGGCGCTGCTCGACCTGTACGGACTCGCTCACGACCCGGACCTGGGGCCCGAGCCCTATCGCTTCGACCCGTCGCGCTTCCTGTCCGGCCCTACCCCGCCGACGCGCTGGTCCCGCAGGGCGGTGGGCCGGTGGACGGCCACCGCTGCCCCGGTGAGGACGTGATCGTGGCCGTCCTGGCGACGGTTGCCCGGTTCCTGGCGCGGGCGGCGTACGAGGTTCCCGAGCAGGACCTGCGGATTCCGCTCGAGCGCGTCCCGACGGCCCCGCGCAGCGGATTCGTGGGCCGCGCCCCTGGACTACCGCCGCGCCGAGAACCAGCACCCCGCCTGAGCCGCTACGGGTGGTCCGGACGCTCCTCCGGCGGAACTCCGCCTCCGGGGCCCCCGCCCTTGCTGCCGTCCTTGTCCGTCCCGTGCGCGCGTGCTCCGGGTCCGCTGCGGGTCTCCGGCTGCCGTGCCTTCATCTCGGCGCTGTCCTGCGGTGTTGCCCCGCCCTTGTCACTGCGCCGCTGTTCCGGCTGCTGCGGGTTCGACATCGCGATCACTCCCTAACGATGGTTCGGTGCACCCTCCGGGTCCCCGGGAGGCCCTGCGCCAAACACCACTGCCGTGACCCCTTCGCCGCCCGCCGGCCCGCCTGTCGGCCGGGGCGTTTGGCGCTCGGCAGCCGTGGTACCCGGCGACAGCAGAACAGCTCGCGCACCCTAGGTGGGGAGAACTCATCATGGCCGTCCCCCGTTCCTTCTCGGGGCTCGAGGAGTCCTACTGGATGGAGACCGCGCCTTTCCCCGACCACCCGCGCCTCACCGAGGACATCGAGGTGGACGTCGCCGTGGTGGGCGGCGGTATCGCGGGCCTGAGTACGGCTTGGGAGCTGGCCCGGGCAGGGCGGAGCGTCGCCGTGCTGGAGGCCGACCGCATCGCTTCCGGGGTCACCGGCTACACCACGGCGAAGGTGTCGGCGCTGCACTCGCTCGTGTACGACCGCCTGCGGCGGACCCGGGGCGCCGAGGCGGCACGGCTCTACGCGAGGTCGCAGCTGGACGCGGTGGAGCGACTGGTGGCGATCGCCGACGAGCTGGACATCGACTGCGATCTGGAACGGGTGAGCGCCTACTCCTACGCGGCCGGGCCCGCCTCGCGCGATGCCGTGGAGGCGGAGGCCCGGGCGGCCGCCGATGCGGGCCTGGACGTCTCGTTCGTCACCCGGACGGAGCTTCCCTTCCCGGTCGGGGGCGCGGTCCGGCTCGACGGCCAGGCCCAGTTCCACCCACGCAAATACCTCGCCGCACTGGCCGAGGACCTGTTGGAACGGGGCGGCGTCATTCACGAACGCACCCGGGTCACCGGCCTTTCCGAGGGACGGCCGTGCCGGCTGACCACGGAGGAGGGGCGGCAGGTGGTCGCCCGCGACGTGGTCATCGCCACGCACTACCCGGTCTTCGACCGCGCCCTGCTCTTCGCGCGGCTCTCGCCCCGGCGGGAACTGGTGGTGGCCGCCCCGATCGCCGCAGACGAGGCCCCGCGAGGCATGTACATCACCGAGGACGAGGGAAAGCGTTCGGTGCGTACGGCACCGCTCGACGAGGGCCGGCGCCTGCTGATCGTCACCGGGGAGAGCTTCACGCCCGGAACCGGCGATCCGCAGGAGGGCTTCGAGCGTCTCGACGCCTGGATGCGGGACCGCTTCCCGGTGGGCCCCACGGCGTACCGGTGGGCTGCCCAGGACAACGACCCCAGCGATACGGTGCCCCTCGTGGGCCCCTTCCACGTCGGGGCCCGGCATACGTACGTGGCGACCGGTTTCGGAGGCTGGGGCATGACAGGCGGCATCCTCGCCGGCCGATTGCTCGCGTCCCTGATCACCGGCTCCGGCGCCTCTGCTGCCTGGGCGGAGCTGTACGACCCGCGGCGCATCGCGGACGTGCTCCGCGAGGCCCCCGCCCTCCTGCGGCAGCAGACCGACGTGGCCAAGCACTTCGTGGGCGACCGGATGCGGGTGACGCACGTCGACTCGGTCGACGAGATCCCGCCGGGTACAGGCGCGGTCGTACGGGTCAAGGGGCGGCGCTGCGCCGTTCACCGGAGCCAGGACGGGACGCTGCGGGCGGTATCCGCGCGGTGCACTCACCTCGGCTGCCTGCTCTCCTTCAACGATGCGGAAACGACCTGGGAGTGTCCGTGCCACGGATCCCGGTTCGCCACCGACGGTGCGGTGCTCCAGGGGCCGGCGACACGGCCCCTGGAGCAGCTGGACGTCACCGGTGAACCGGGGGAGGAGACCGCATGAGTGCGAGCGTCTCCGCGAGGGTTGTCGTCACCCGCCCCGGCAAGGTGGTGATCCCGACCGCCGGGATCACCACATCGGCCCCGGCGGACTACTGCCGCCCCGCCGGACAGGCGTGCATCACCCCGTACCGCTTCCGATCCCGGGCGGACCGGCCGCACCACCCCGAGCGAACGGTGTTCGTCCTCGACCCGTCGGACGGCTTCGGCACCGCGCAGCAGCCCTGAGCCTGCGCGACCTGCTTGACGAACTGGAGCTTCCCTCGGCCGTGATACGGCTCGGCTGGGGACGGCATTTCGGCATGACCGGCCCCCTGCTGTGCGATGCGGAGCACGAGGAGGCCCACCGGCACGACCGGCTGCTGGTTCCGCCGGGCACGCCGACCGCGACGTACGCAGATCCGCCGAGGGCGAGCCTCCGCGCGGCGGTCGGGCGAGGGAGACGGGCGCATCTCCGGGACACTGCGAGGGCGGCCTCGGGTACGGCTGCCTCCGGCGGCCAGGGACCAGCTGGTCGTCGACAACGACCGGTTGCGGGAACGGTTGGGGGAGGACCTTGGAGGGCCTCTGTTCGACGCCGAGCGCCGTTGCTCGGGGAACAGGTCTTCCGGACCATCGACATGACCACCGTTCAGCACCGCTGGCCGGCCTGCGCGCCACTGGCCCGGGAGCTGGGCGTGGGCAGCACGATGGGCGCAGACTGCCCCGGGCACCGTAGGCGCCGCCGCGACGCCCGCCCTGCGCGTGATCGGTCGGCGACGGCGGGTCGGGGGTTCCGGGCGGTGCGTCGCGGACGCCGAGCCGCATGTGTTTGCCCGCACCCAGGACCTTGATCACGCTGTCCCGGCCGGTCAGCACGCCCTGGAGCCAGTTGTCCGTTCCGCGGGTCGGGAGGGTGCCGACGACGGTTTTCCCCTCTTCCTCGCGGCGTCCAGGACGTTCTCGTTCGCGCCTGCGCATGCGGTACCGCTGGTCGTGATCTCGCGCGCGGTGGGCGTGGTTTCCTCCTTCCTCGCCGGGATGTAGGACCGGTACGCAGCACGGGTCGGGGAACCGGCCGACCCCAACGCGGGCTGCAACCGCTGGAATTCGCTGCGCGGCTCGTCGTCGACGCCACCGCAAAGGCCGGGCGCCGGTCAGGCCGATATCGGGGCCGGTCCGTTCCGGCCGGGGCGGGTGATAGGGCTGCGCAATCGCGAGTTGGCATCATTCCCGGCGGCCGTCCGCACCCTCACACTCTCCCCGTACCGCCCCGCGCCCCGTCCGCTGAGCGGACAGACCCCAGGACGCGGGTTCACCGGACAGTAGGAGAAATCCCCCATGAAACACGTCTCGACCGCCACCGCCCGCGCCCTTGCCGGTCTCGGGCTTCTCGCCGCATTAGTCGCGGCTCCCGCGGTCTCCGCCGCTCCTGCTCCTGCCCCCTCCACCACCATCGCCGCGTACAACGGGTCGGGTGAGAACGCCGCCGCGAACCAGGCGTTCTTCGACGCCGTGATGAAGTCGGTCGCCGAGAAGCGGGCCGCCAACCCGGGGGCCCAGGCCGTCACCGTCACCTACAGCGCGGCCTCCGCGCCCAGCTTCCGCACCCAGATAGCCAACAGCACGCGCATCTGGAACAGCTCGGTATCCAACGTCCGGCTCCAGGAAGGCTCCAGAGCCGACTTCACCTACCGCGAGGGCAACGATCCGCGCGGTTCGTACGCCTCGACCGACGGACACGGCCGGGGCTTCATCTTTCTGGACTACCGGCAGAACCAGCAGTACAACTCGACCCGCGTCACCACACACGAGACCGGGCACGTGCTCGGTCTGCCGGACACCTATTCCGGCCCGTGCAGCCAGCTGATGTCCGGCGGCGGCCCCGGACCGTCCTGCACCAACGCCCAGCCGGACGCCAGGGAGCGAGCCCGCGTGAACCAGCTCTGGCAGTACGGCTTCGCCGCCGCCCTCGCACGGCCCGCCTCCTGACCGGCCGAGTCGGCACACCGACCGGCGCAAGCTGACTGCTTCACCTGCACGAGGGGACGTTCCGACGCGGACGCTGCCGGCGAATGTCCCTGCGTCGTGACGTCGGCCTGATCCATCTCGTTGGTGGCTCAGGCCGACGTTGTGTTCGGGGTGGGGGATGTCGTTGTGTCCTGGTGTGCCTGGCGAGGCGCCGGAGGAGACGGTCGGGGTGGCTGGTGCGGTCTTTACGAAGGCATGTCGGACCGTCAGGCCGCTCACGCGGTGCGCTCCCGGATCGACTGGCAGTACGCGCTCGGGCGGGAGTCGACCGATTCCCGCCTCACCGCCGCTTGCCTGGTATTCCTGCACCCGCATCTGCCGCAGGGTCGGGTGAACGAAGGCCCGTCTACGAGCTGGTGCGCGGCCCGGGCTCGTGCTGGTTGGCCCGGCGCACCGCCCGGTCGTTGCGCGCGCTGCCCCAGGCGCGGACGATTTTCGCGATCGGGCTGCGCGGCTCTCCGGCTTCGGCGCCCTGGCGCAGGGCGCCCGGACCCGACGCGGACGGCAGGAGCCGGGCCGCGACGCCGCTGAGCCGGGTCGTCAGGGCGGGCGCCACGCCGTGCGCGAGCTGGGCTGCCTTGGCGGGCGCGGTGAGTACCAGCCGGGCACGCCGCTGGATGACCGCGTCGACGATTCTGCGGGCGGCCCGCTCGGCGTCCATCGACAGCAGCGGAGCGCCCGCCGCCGTGCTGAACCAGCCGAACTCGGCAGCCGTGTCTCCGCCGAACTCGGCCTGCCGGTGCGATCCGGTCCGCATCAGTCCCGGATGGACGGCGGTGACGCTCACGCCGGAGGCGGCCGCCTCGGCGTGCAACCCCTCCGCGAGCGCCCCGACCGCGGCCTTGGCGCACGAGTAGGGCAGCAGATGCGGAACGCCGAGCAGACCGCCGACCGACCCGACGAGGCCGAGACGGCCCCGGGTCTCCTTGAGGTACGGCAGCGCCTCCAGCGAGGTGTGCAGAGCGCCGTAGAACATGGTGTCCATGGCGTCACCGAACTCCGCCGCGCCCACCGCCTTGACGGGCGCGACCTGGATGACCCCGGCGTTGGCGATCACGAGGTCGAGGCCGTCACGCCGATGGACCTCCCGCACCAGGTCACGTACGGCAACACGGTCACGCACGTCGCACACAGCGGTACGCACGGCAGCCCCGGTCTCCTCGCGCAGCTGCGCCGCCGCTCGCTCCAGTTCGCCGGCGTCCCGGGCGGCGATGGTCACGACGCACCCCCGCTCCGCCAGCTGCCGGGCCATGAACAGCCCGAGGCCCCGGGAGCCGCCGGTGACCAGGGCCCCCGGGCCCTTGGTCCGCTGAGGAAGGCGGGTGCGGATGGTCATCTCATTGCCCTTCTGCCGTGCGCTCGGCGGGTGAGGGCCGACGCCGTGGAGCGGATGTGCCTCGAGTGCCCATACCCCGCCGCCCGTAACGCCCCGCTGCGAACCAAGGCTGTGGGGTGATCGCACCGCCCCTGTTGTGGGCTGGTCCCTTCGACGTCAGACTGTTATACGCGGGGGGTGCGTCTGATCGGAGGCATCATGATCATCCTCGGCCTCATTCTTCTCATCATCGGCTTGATCGCCGGTATCGGCATTCTGTGGACCATCGGAATCATCCTGGTCGCTATCGGCGCGGTGCTCTGGGTTCTCGGAGCTGTGGGGCACGCGGTAGGAGGACGTCGGCACTACTGGTGACCGTGTTCCGCCAAGGGGAAGGTGGCGTTCGACCAGGCGGTGACACGTCAGGCCGGCCACCGCGCAGAGTGCGCCCCAGCCCCTGCGCCCGCCGCGGCTTTGCGGCGGGCGGCCGGATCGGGGAGTTGCGTACCGAAGAGCACCGCGTCGCCGAGATCGGCCACGACCCGGCAAGCGGTCGCCGCTTGCCGGATCGAGCGGTCCCTCGCGGCCGTCACGGCGATGCCGATCGCGGCATCCCGAACCCATGGCGCGGATCAGCAGGGCGGCGGACTGACTGCGCCCCCACCATTCGGCACACTCCTGCGCCGTGACCGGTCTCCTGACCCATCGGTCGACGGTCCTGCCCTGACCTCAGGTCTCTGGGGTTTTCGGCCCGGTGACGGGCACCGTCTCCGGTCTCGGCATCACCCTGGGCCGGTGCTTCAGGTCAGGCAGGTGCGAGGAGGCAGAACTCATTGCCTTCCGGGTCGGCCAGGACGGTCCAGTGGATCGTGGACTGGTCGATACCGGGGTCGGCGGCGCCCAGGGCGCGCAGCCGGGCCGCCTCGGCGGCGGGGTCGTCACCGGGGTAGGGGCGGACGTCGAGGTGGACGCGGTTCCACCCGCTCTTGGTGTCGGGGGTGCGGATGAACTCCAAGTAGGGTCCGACGCCCTTGGCGGAGCGCATGGTCGCGCAGTCGTCGGTGACCTCGTGCAGCGTCCAGTCCATCGCCCCGCCCAGAACCGGGCCATTTCTCGAGGATCGGTGCAGTCGACCACCACCGCGGCGATCGGCCCGGTGTCCCGGTAGACCGGGCGGGGCTCCAGGACGCAGAACTCGTTGCCCTCCGGGTCGGCCATCACCGTCCAGGGGACATCGCCCTGTCCCACGTCGACGGGCGTCGCACCGAGGCTCTTCAGGCGGGCGACCAGCTCCTGCTGATGGGCGGTCGAGGTGGTGGCCAGGTCGAGGTGCACACGGTTCTTGACCGTTTTGGGTTCCGGGCGGGCGATGATGTCGATGCAGACGGCCACGGGGTCGGGGTAGCTGAAGCCCAAGGGTTCGAGGTTGGTCACCCCGGGCCCCTCGCTGTCGATACCCCAGCCGAGCGCCTCCGCCCAGAACCGCCCGAGCGCGGCGTCGTCCTGGGCCTTCATGTTGATCTGCACGAGTCGTGTCGCCATGCCGCAGATCCTAGGAGCCCGGCCGGCTCCCGGAGTTCACCGGGGGAGCGGACGTGGCCGACCTGGCGGCCTGCGCGCTCTTCACGCGGTACGCCGCGCGGGCTTTCGTCGATCTCCCTTTCGTGTACGGTGCGCAACTTGGTCCGGCCGTCGAGATGGCCCGTCCGCAGCACGTCAGCAGTCCACCGATGCGCTTTGTGCGCCCCCTCCGTCCTTTCGGGGAAGCTGCGCATGACAACCCGCACCACACCCGGGCGGGGCAGCCAGGCGTTACGCGTCTGCGTCAAGGGGTACCCCTGTGCGTACGAAACGACGTGAAGGAAGCAACGGCGGACAAAACAGCCGCGACGCACACGGAACGAGGATCACATGCAGGTGGGATACAAGCTGGCGGCGGAGGCGTTCGGCCCGGCGGAGCTGGTCAGGCAGGCCGTGCTCGCCGAGGAGGCGGGATTCGACTTCGTGGAGATCAGCGATCACTACCACCCCTGGCTCGACAACCAGGGGCACTCGCCGTTCGCCTGGACGGTGCTGGGGACCATCGCGGCCCGGACTTCGCGCATCGGTCTGGCGACCGGGGTGACATGCCCCACCGTGCGCTACCACCCCGCCGTCATCGCCCAGGCGGCCGCGACCCTCGCCCTGCTCTCGGAAGGCCGCTTCGTCCTGGGTGTCGGCTCGGGGGAGCGGCTCAACGAACACGTCGTCGGCCCGGGCTTCCCCGAGGCGGTCAAGCCCCGTCACGACCTGCTGCGGGAGGCGCTGGAGATCATCCGGCTGCTGTGGAGCGGGGGCTACCAGTCCTACGAGGGCAAGCATCTGCGACTCCAGGACGCCCGGGTCTTCGACCTCCCCGACGAGCTGCCGCTGATCGCGGTGGCCGCCAGCGGCCCGGAATCGACCCGGATCGCCGCCGAGCTGGGCGACGGCCTGTTCGCCACGGAGGACAAGCCGAGCATCGTCCGGCACTACCGCGACGCCGGTGGCACCGGCCCGTGCTACGGGGAGGTCCCGATGGCCTGGGCCCCCGACGCACACACCGCCGCGCGCGCCGCGCTCGAGACCTCGCGGTGGGCGCTGACCGGATGGAAGGTAATGAGCGAGCTGCCCAACCCGGTCAACTTCGACGCCGCGACCGCCACGGTCCGCGAGGAGGACATCCTGGAGAAGTTCGCCTGCGGAGCGGACCCCGGACGGTACATCGAGGTGGCCCAGGGGTTCGTCGACGCGGGATTCGACCGGCTGGTCATGCAGAACGCGGGCCCTGACCCCGACGGCTTCATCGATTTCTACCGCCGCGAACTCGACGGACGTATCCGACAGCTCGAACCGAACCGTCCGTGACCTGAAGGCTCAGGCGTCCGGGACGCCCGAGCGACGAACCTACGAACCCGACGAAGCGAGGAAGAACATGGCCGCCCGGCACCACCTCATCGACCGCGCTCCGTCCGCCGTGTGGGCGGTTCTGGAGGACGAACGGCTGTACGGCACCTGGGTGGTGGGGACCTCCGAGTCCCGCCGCGAGCAGGGTGACTGGCCCGAGCTGGGCTCGTCGATCGCCTACAGCGTGCGGCTGGGGCCCAAGGAGTTCACCGGCCGCACGGTGGTGCGGCGCATCGAGAGGCCCCGGACGCTGGAGCTGGAGGCCGAGGCCGGTCCGCTGGGGTCGGCACGCATCGCCCTGGACATCCGGCCCTGGGGCGACAAGACCCTCGTGACCGTCGACGAACACCCGCTGCGCGGCGTGGGCGGCACGCTCCACAACGTTCTGCTGGACTCGCTGATCCAGATCCGCCACCGCACCATGCTGGCGCGCCTCGCCCGGCTCACCGAAAGCCGGACGCCCGCCCGGACGGGCGAGGGCCCGCACACATAGGCGCGCCGGTCGACCGGCCGACATCGAGTACAGCCGAGCAGGGGGCTCGGCCGCTGAAACGGAGGGTGGCACTCCCATGGTCGACGCAGTGGTGATCGGCAGTGGACCGAACGGTCTGGTCGCCGCCAATCTGCTCGCCGACGCGGGCTGGTCGGTGGAGGTGCTGGAGGCGCAGGACGAGCCGGGCGGCGCGGTCCGCAGCGACCGCGGGGTCCACCCCGAGTACGTCAACGACCTGTTGAGCTCGTTCTATCCGCTGGCCGGGGCCTCCCCGGTGCTGGCCCGGCTGGAGCTGCACCGGCAGGGGCTCCGCTGGAGCCACGCACCCCAGGTGCTCGCACATCCGCTGCTCGACGGCCGGTGCGCCGTGCTGGACCGCGACCGTTCGGCGACCGCTGCGGGCCTCGACCGGTTCGCACCCGGCGACGGAGACGGCTGGCTCGGCCTCTGCGACATCTGGGACCGCGTGGGCGACGGCATCGTCGACGCCCTCTTCTCGCCCTTTCCTCCCGTCCGGGCCGGCACCGTGCTGGCGGCGCGCCTCAGGGCGGCGGGCGGGCTGCGGCTGGCCCGCAGCCTGATCCTCCCCGTCCGCAGACTGGGCGAGGAAGAGTTCGCCGGTGAGGGCGGACGGCTGTTGCTGGCCGGGAACGCCCTGCACGCCGATCTGGCCCCCGAGGCGGCGGGCAGCGGCGGCTTCGGCTGGCTGATGTCCATGCTGGGGCAGTTCCACGGCTTCCCCGTTCCCGTCGGTGGCGCCGGGGCCCTCACCGCCGCACTGGTCGGGCGGTTGCGGAGCCGTGGGGGAAGCGTGCGGTGCGGGCAGCGGGTGACCGAGGTCGTCGTGCGCCGGGGTCGTGCCGTGGGCGTCCGTACGGAGGCCGGGGCGGAGGTACCCGCCCGCAGGGCCGTCCTGGCGGGCGTCTCCGCCCCGAGCCTCTACGGATCGCTGGTCGCCGCCGAGCACCTGCCGGGCCGGCTCCTGGAGGACATGCGCCGGTTCCAGTGGGACTTCGCGACCTTCAAGGTGGACTGGGCGCTCAGCGGCCCTGTCCCGTGGAGCAGCGCGCCCGCCGCCCACGCCGGGACCGTGCACCTGGCGGAAGGCGTCGACGAACTGACCCGGTGCGCCTCCCAGATCGCCCGCGGCCTGGTGCCGGACCGCCCGTTCCTCCTGATGGGACAGATGACCACCGCCGACCCCACCCGGTCCCCGCTGGACACCCAGTCGGCCTGGGCCTACACCCATGTGCCCCACACGGTGAAGGCGGACGCGGGCCCGGACGGGCTGACCGGCCGGTGGGGGGCCGGGGAACAGCAGCGGATGGCCGACCGGATGGAGGCACGGGTCGAGCGGTACGCCCCCGGCTTCCGCAGCCGGATCCGGGCCCGGCGGATTCTCGCCCCGGCGTCCCTGCAGGCGGCGGACGCCAACCTGCACAACGGCGCCATCAACGGGGGCACGGCCTCGATGCACCAGCAGCTGATTTTCCGGCCCGTGCCGGGAACGGGCCGCCCCGAGACGCCCGTGAAGGGGCTCTACCTGGCTTCCGCGTCCGCGCACCCCGGCGGCGGGGTGCATGGGGCGCCGGGTGCCAATGCCGCCCGCGCCGCCCTCCGCTCCACCAGCGCCACCACGGCCGCGCTCTCCGCCGTCCAGCGACTGCTGGCCCACCGGGGCCGGACCGGCGAGACCACCCGCGTACGGGGTGAAGGGACGTGATCGTCGCGTCCCTCCGCCACTCCGCCGGAACGCGGCGGTCCGGTCTACCGGTCGCGTCGGGCAGCGGGGCGCGACGCCCGGGAGGCGTTCCAGTCGGCACGGCCTCCGGCACCCAGGACCTCGGCGGGGGAGGACTCCTCCCGGGGAAGGTTCCGTAGTTCGCGGCGGGTGGCCCGTGCGACGAGCGCGGGGAACAGGGGGCGCAGAGGCTGGCACCAACGGAGCCAGGGCGGGGCGTAGATGTTCGGGGTGCGGTGGGTGACGCCCCGGGTGAGCCAACGGGCGACCTGGGCGGGGGAGTGGACCCGGCGCGCGGGGCCGGGCTGATTGCGGCGCAGCGCTGCAAGGACGGGGTGGTCGTCGATACCGGTGAGCATGTCGGTGCCGGTCCAGTGCAGATAGGCGATGCCGACCTGGACGCCGTCCGGTTCGACCTCGCCGCGCAGGGCGAGGGCGAACGACTCCGCTCCGGCCTTGGAGGCGCAGTAGGCGCTCATCATGGGCGCCGCGCCGAAAGCGGCGGTCGAGGCGATCTGGAGGAAGTATCCGCGGGTGGCGGTGAGCTGGGGCAGGAAGGCGCGGGCCGTGTTGGCGGAGCCGATGAGGTTGACGTCGATGACACGTTGCCAGAGTTCACCGGAGGTCCGGTCGAACGGGCCGCTCACCGCGATGCCGGCGTTGGCCACGACCACGTCGGCGGGCCCGAGTTCGGCCGCCACGCGGCGTGCTGCCTCCGTGAGCGCCGTGCGGTCGGAGACGTCGCACTCGACACACACGCTCGGGCCGGGGAGGGACTCGGCCGTCCGCTCCAGGGCCGTCCTCTCCCGCCCCAGCAGGGCGACGCGCATACCGGCATGGGAGAGGCTGTGGGCGAGCGCTTCGCCGATGCCCCGGGCGGCGCCGGTGACGACGGCGGTCCGCCCGCGCAGAGGACGGGCGGGAGCACGGCGGATCCGGCGTCCGCCCGGACTGTGGGGCATGTTCTCTCCTGCCTTCGGTCAACCGTGAACGCCCCTCACCGGACGCGAGGAGAGCTCCCGCCCGAGCGGGACCCGCCCTGATCGTCGGAATCGTCGTCATCATCGTCGCCGGGGATGTGGACGTCGAAGACGACGATGTTGATCTCGACGACCTCCAGGCCCGTCATCGTCTCCACGGCGTCGGTGACGTTGGACCGGATCCGGTCGGCGAGCTCGTGGATCGTCGTGCCGTACTCCACCTTGACGTCGACGTCGATCGCGGCCTGCTTCTCGCCCACCTCCACCTTGACGGCGCGCCCCGCGGCGGATGAGCCGGACGAGCCGGACATACGCCCGGTGACGGCCCCCAGCGCCTTCGACGCTCCGCGGCCTATCGAGTGGACGCCGTCGGTCTCCCGTATCGCGATGCCGGCGATGGCGGCGACGACGTTGTCGGCGATCGTCGTCCTGCCGCGGCCACGGGATCCCTCCGAGCGACGGTCGGTGGCGGTTCCTGTGCCCAGCGTTTCGGTGTCGGCCATGTCTGCCTCACAGAGAGAGTCATTGCCACGAGCCTGTCCCCTCCCGGCCCGTGCGGCCCCCTCACTCACTCTGCGCCTGCTCGACCGCATACGCCATTCGAGTGGGGCGGAGGGACGCGACGCGGGCTCTCAGTCGCGGGGCAGCAGGGTCCCCAGAGGGCCCAGGTCGAGGTTCAGGTCCTCCGGCCGCACACCGTGCTGCTCGCAGAGTTCCTTCATCCGCTGGTCGAGCAGCATCAGCGTGGTGCCGATCTCCTCGACCTGCTCGTCGCTCAGATCGCCCTGCTCCACCCGGCGGATGGCCTGTCTCTCCATCAGCTGCCGCAGCAGTTCCACCACCGTCAGGACCAGGGCCACCAGGTCCCGCCCCATCTGCTCGGAGTCCAGATCGACGCGCGGGCCGGTCACAGCGGCCCCCCGTCGCTCCACGGCGAGGGAACCCGCTCGTTGACCGACGACAACAGCGCGTGCAGCGACAGTCGTACGAGAGGTACGTCGGCGATCGCGATGACCACGTCGCCGCTCACCACCACACCGGTCGCCAGAACACGGTCCAGCAGATCGACGAGCGGCACCCCCAGAGGACCGCTCAAGGGTTCCGGGCTGTCCCAGGGCACCACGTCGTGCGCCACGGTCACGCCTCTCCGACGAAGGAATACGGCACCCAGGGGCCCGACAGCTCGATCTGCGCGTCCGTACGTTCGCCCAACGCCGCCACCAGCGGGCCGACTTCGTGCGCCCGTTCGTCGGCGACGAGGTACGTGGCATTGAGCACGTGCACCCGCTGATCGCCCGACAGCGCCGCACCGTGCGTACGCAACCGGCGCGATGCCGCGGCAAGCCCGCGCAGTTCGGCGTCCACGGACTCGGCGACGTCCAGCGCCTGTTCCCGGAGCTTCTCCCGCCGCGCCTGGGCGCCCCGCTTCCGGTTCAGATAAGCGAGGCCCGCCCCGGGGGCACGGCCACCCGTCGCCCCAGGGCCCGGCGCGTCGACCGCCGGGCCCGGTTCGGGTGCCAGGGGCCGGTACACCTTCACCCCCCACTCGGCGTGGTGCGCGACGCGTTTCAGCGCGCTGTGGAAGCGGTCCGCCTCGTCGGCCAGGAGGCTTCTGGCCCGGTCGTCGTCGTGGTACAGCGTGGCGAGAGGCAGAGGGACGACGGGCCCGTGCGTGGCCACGGCCGACACCACCGCGTGGTGGGCCCGCGCGTACCGCTCGATCTCCTCCCGGTCGGACAGCCGACGCTGCCAGACCTCGTCCGTGAAGTCGGCGGCGGGGACGGTCTGCACCACTGCGGTCAGCAGACCCGACGGAAGCAGCCGGACCGCTTCTCCGCCCGGCAGGCCGGCCACGCCCGTGACATCCAACGCGCTCGTGGCACGTGTGCTGCGGCAGACGGCGAACACATACGTGGCCACCGCGTCCGCGGACGAAGACGCCACCCGTGAGTCCGAGGGCTGTGTCATCTCTGTTCGCTCTCCATCTCCTGGTCGGTGCCGGCGGACGGTTCGAGCGCCCGGAGACGCTCCCTCAGCTCACGGTTCTCGTCCTCCAAGGCGTTGCGCGACGCCTTGGAACTCAGGGCGGGATCGGTCTCCCACCAGTCGATGCCCGCCTTCTTCGCGGTGTCGACCGAGGCGACGAACAGACGGAGACGGATGGTGAGCAACTCGATGTCCAGAAGGTCGATCTTGATGTCGCCGGCGATGACGATGCCCTTGTCCAGGACGCGTTCGAGGATGTCGGCGAGGTTGTTGGTCTGAGGCCCGGGGATCGGCTGATCGCCCTGCCGGAAGTCGAGGTCGGTCACCGCGACTCCTTCGCGCGACGCCTACGGCGCCTCGGAGAGGGCGGCTCGTCCTCTTCCTCGTCATCCTCGTCATCCTCGTCCTCGTCGTCCTCGTCGTCCTCTTCCGGCTCCTCCTCGTCCCCCTCGTCCTCGTACTCCCCCTCGTCCCCCTCGTCCCCCTCGTCCTCCGCGCCGTCCTCGAACTCCTCGTCCTCAGGCTCGTCGTCCTCCCGCTCCTGCTCCTCCGCCTCTTCCCGTTCGACGGCCTCCTCGTGGGAGACGACGACCTCACCGTCGCGGATCTCGCCGCGCCAGCCTTCCGGCTCCTCCTCGGTGAGGGTGACGTAGCGTTGGAAGTGCTTGAAGTCGAGCCGCATGCGGCGCCCTTGGGCGCGCCAGAGGTTGCCCGTCTTCTCGAAGAACCCGGAAGGGTAGTACTCCACGACCAGGATGATCCGGGTCAGGGTGGGCCCGAGCTCGTGGAAGCTGACCGCTCCGCTGGTCGTTCCCTTGGCGCCCTCCGACGACCACACGATCCTGTCGTCCGGCACCTGCTCCAGAACCGTGGCCTTGAAGCTGCGGGACGAGGGGCCGACCTTCACCTTCCAGTCGCTCTCCGTCTCGTCGCTCTTCGAGACGTCGCGGACGCCCTTCGCGAAGCTGCTGAACTCCTCGTACTGCGTCCAGGCGTCGTAGGCCGTACGCAGAGGCACGCCCACATCGAGGACCTCGATGATGTTCGTGATCTTGCTGCCACTGGACTTACGCTTGCTCTTCCCCCCACCGCCGAGGGCTTCCTTGGCCTTGTCCACCACCGTGTCCTTCGCTCCCTTGGCCTTCTCCGACACGAAGGCCTTCAGCGGGGAGTCGCCCTGGAGCACACGTGAGCCGATCGCGGGCAGTGAGCCGCCGTTCTCCGCGACATCACTCAACTGGCCGGTGAGGTCGGTGAGTTTGTCGCCGGCCTTCTCGGCGATCTTCTGCACCTGCGCGCTCGCGTACTTCGACAGCTCGTCCTTCAGACGGTCGACACCCGACTCCTGAGCTTCTTCCGGCTCGGTTCTGTCCGACTTCACCATGACGTCTACCTCCCGCTACCGGAGCGCTTGGACGGTGTCCGCTTCGACGAGCCCTCCTTGGAGGACCCCTTCTTCGCCGTCGACTTCCTGGCGGTCGATTTCGCCGCCGTCTTCTTCGCCGGGGCGGACTTCTTGGCGGAGGCGGTCTTCTTGGCCGCGGTCTTCTTCGCCGGGGCGGACTTCTTGGCGGAGGCGGTCTTCTTGGTCGCGGTCTTCCTTGCCGGGGCGGACTTCTTGGCGGGGGCGGTCTTCTTGGTCGCGGTCTTCTTCGCCGGAGCGGACTTCCGGGGCGAGGTCTTCTTGGCGGAGGCGGCAGACGCCTTCTTGCGGCGCGCTCGCGGAGCCGTGGCTTCCTCCTCCGTGTCGTCCTGGCCCTCGTCCTCTTGCTCGTCCTCGTCCTCGTCCTGTTCCTCTTCCTCTTCCTCCTCTTCGGGCTCGTCCTCCTCTTCCGGCTCCTCCTCGTACTCCTCGTCCTCGAACTCTTCTTCCTCGCCCTCCGGCTCGCCCTCTTCCCTCTCGTACTCCCCCTCAAGCTCGGCCTCGTCGGCCTCGTCCTCCTCGGGGGCCTGACCGAGGCGCAGCGTGCGGTCGCCGATGGCGTCCGCGAGCGAGCTCATGCCCCGGTTGGCGGCAGCGGTCACGGCCTGGCGTCCGGCGTCCAGAACCTCGCCCCTCAGTTGTTCCTGCAACTCCGCGAACTGGGGCACCTCTCCGAGCCGGCGCATCCCCTCGGCCGCCAGCTGCCGGGGTTCGAGCCCGAATCGCCGTCCCGCCAGATAGGTCGCGACGCTCAGCGCGAGCCGGCCCTTCTTCGTCCGGCCCAGCACGTACCCGCCCACTACGGCGGCTGCCAGCGCCACCTTGGCCTGGTCATCCATGTCTGTCACCTTCTGTCGTCGACGTCGCAGCGCTTCTGAGCGGCGTGGAGCCGGTCGAGCAGCTTCTCCTCCGCCGCTTCGAACTCTTCGAGATCGATGAGTTCGTCGTCGAGATCGCGGTTGAGTTCGGCGAGCTGCGCACGGATCACGCCGGGGTCGTACAACTCGCGCTCGGCGGTCTCCTGGAGCTTCTCCGCGATCCACACCACGCCGCGCGCCGGAGCGAGCGGCAGGAGCAGGAGCCCGGAGATCAGTCCCATCGTCAGCCTCCGGTCATCGCTGCCCGCCGGTGCGGGGCGCCCGAGTCACCGACGAAGCTGTAGCAGGGCAGCGGACCCGCGATACGGATGTCGACATGGCTCCGGCGTGCACCGGCGAGCCGTTCTGCCGTCGTACGGAACCGTTCGCTGTGGCCGCGCGGGACGAGGAAGGACGTGTTCAGCGCACACCCCTGGACGTCGGGCCCCGCAGCGACCGCGCGAGCCAGCGGAGCGAGCTCGCGCAACACCGCTTTGCCCGCTTCGGCCGCACGTCGCGCCAGGGCGGAGGCCACTGCCTCGCCCAGCCGGACGCTGGCCTCATAACCGGGTCGTCTGCGTGCCGCGTCACGCAACCGCCGTACGGCGGCGTCCTCGGCCACCACGTCGGCGAGGGAGTCCTGTGCGGGCAGGGCCTTGACGTTGACCTCGACGTGCCCGTCGAGGTTCTTCAGGGTGGCGAGGTGACTCGTCTCCGCCAGGGCCAGCTGGGCGAGGAGAGCGTCCTCGTCCGGCGCCACCATGCCGAAACGCATCGGCAGAACGGGGCCGCTGTCCGCCAGATCCATCAGCAGGTCCTGGTGCGCCAGCAGATCCCGTCGCCGTGCGCGCAGCCGGGCCGGGGCGTCACTGACGACCGCGGCGATCCTCCCCGTACCGATGACGCGCAGGACGGCGGGGGGATCGCCCACGCCGCCCGCCCCTGCGGGGAGCTCGATTCCCTCGCCGACCACCGCGTAGACGTACAGTCCGTCGCCGTCCATGCTCAGGCCTCCGCTCGGCGGCGCCGGCTTGCGCCGCTGCCGCTGCGGGCCGGGGCGCGACGCTTCTTCGGGCGCTCGTCCTCTTCGTCCGCCTCGTCGTCGTGTCCCACCGCCTTGCGCAGGGAATCGCCCATCGACTCCGCGGCCTTGCGCACCTTGCGCTTGCCGACGGACTTCGCCACACCGCCGCTGAGCAGCTCGGGGACGGTCGTGCTGCCGGAGTCCCGTTCGAGGTCGAGCCGGTTGCACGCCTCGGCGAAGCGGAGGTAGGTGTCCACGCTGGCCACGACTATGCGGGCATCGATCTTGATGATCTCGATGCCGACCAGGGAGACCCGGACGAATACGTCGATCACCATGCCCCGGTCGAGAATGAGCTCCAGCACGTCGTACAAGGTGCCGGCCCGGGGCGGGCACGGAGCGACCTCGTCGGCGTAGGTCGTGGTGGTCGTTGCCATGGGGGTGGGTCCTTCCAGCTGTTCGGACGGTCTCGGATCACTCGTCTGCGGCACCGCGCCGGTAGCGACGGATCCGGCGGTACTCCTGGAGCTCTCCGGCCTTGTCCAGCTGCACCTCGTAGGAGGCGAGCAGGCTCGTCGTGTCCGGGATCCGGGGCACCTCGAGAACGTCCACGACCACGCACCAGCCGTCGTCGTCCGAACGCCGGACCGCGGAGACGCCTTCGGCGCGATGGCCGATCAGCCCCTCCAGGCTCTGGCAGGCGGCGCGAGCAGCGTGCTCGGGCCCCTTCTTGGGCGCGGTCTTCTTCCGGGCCCTGGTCGGGCTGGTCGCCCGCGCCGAACGTTGGTCTGCCATAGCGCCCAGTCTCGTCACATTCGCCCGCGCCGCATCTTGGGCGGACCGGTGTCGTGACACGTGCCGCAGGGCCTGTTCCCGGCGGAAAGCCCGGCGAGCCTGCATAACGACGCTGTCGGGGGTAGCCGCCGTCCATGGCCGACGAACAGCGCAGTGAGCAGGATTCCCCGCACGGGCCGGCCCCGGGCGGCCGCGGGGGGACGGAGCCGACGGAGGAAGGGGACAGGAGTGGGTCGAACGAGCCGAACGGGCCAGAGGCCCAGGTGGAGCGCGACGCGCCGGACGCGCCGACCGAACTGGGCAGGGCGTCGTGGTGGGCGGTCCTCAAACGGACGGCGAAGGAGTTTCAGCGCGACGAGCTGACCGACCGGGCCGCGGGGCTCACGTACTACGGAATTCTGTCGCTCTTCCCGGCTCTCCTGGTGCTGGTCTCGCTCCTCGGGATCGCGGGGGAGTCGACCACGCGGAAGGCGCTGGACAACGTCGAGAAGCTGGCGCCGGGAGCCGCCAAGGACGTGATGACGAGCGCCATCACCCAGTTGGAGGGCAGCGGCGGCACCGGTTCGGTGCTGGCGATCGTCGGCCTGCTGGGGGCGCTGTGGGTCGCCTCGGGCTATGTGGCGGCCTTCATGCGTGCGGCGAACTCGGTCTACGACCTGCCCGAGGGCCGCCCGCTGTGGAAGGTGTTGCCGGTACGCGTCGGGCTCACCCTGGTGCTCATGATCCTTGCCTGCGCCTGCGCTCTGATGGTGGTGCTGACCGGGGGAATCGCCCGTGAGCTCGGCGCCCTGCTGGGCATCGGCGACACGGCACTCCTGATCTGGTCGATCGCCAAGTGGCCCGCCCTCGTCGTCTGCGTGGCCGTCATACTGGCGGTCCTGTACTGGGCGGCCCCGAACGCCAAGGGGCGTGGCTTCGCCTTCGGCTCCCTGGGCAGTGCTCTGGCGCTGCTGATCTGGATGGCCGCCTCCACCGGGTTCGCGTTCTACGTCGCCAACTTCGGCTCGTACAACAAGACGTACGGAGCGCTGGCCGGCGTCATCGTCTTCCTGGTCTGGCTGTGGATCACCAACCTGGCGATCCTGCTGGGTCTGGAGTTCGACGCGGAGATGGCCCGCGAGCGCGCCATCCTGGGCGGCCACCCGCCGTTCGAGGAGCCCTACGTCGAACCTCGCGACACCCGTGCGTGGACCGACGAGGACCGTAGGGCCATGGGTGGGACAGGCCCCGCCAGCGACCTGCGGACCGACTGAACGCGCGACGCGCCCGTGGGCGTCAGGCGCGCCTCCACGGGCGGCGTTCGGTCCCTGCCAGGGCGCGGTCCAGGGCGGCCACGCCCAGGCAGGCCAGGACGATCTGGATGAGCCACTCGATCCAGTCGACGCCGCCCGTGGCGCCCACCCCCAGTACGGATGCCAGCAGCGAGCCCAGAAGCGCCGCGGCCATGCCGACGACAAGCGTCCACAGGACGCCGATGTGCTGCCGGCCGGGCAGGACGAGGCGCCCCAGCAGGCCGACCGCCGACCCGATGACCAGGGCGCTGACGAGTCCGGAGATTTCCATGGCCGACTCCTTCGTGTTCGTGGCGGACGTGTCCGCTCCGCGTACCCCGAAATGCGGTGCCCGACGTGCGCGTCGCCACCATTGACCGCTCCGTTCGCGCATACGTCCGGATCGCAGGGGCAGGCGAATGTCAGCCATGGACGACGGAGACCGATCAGCAAGCGGTTTTCCCCGGTGACAGGTGAAGGATGAGCACAGAGAAGAAGACCGATGAAGAGCACGACGGAAAGCGCGTCGACGTTCCTACCGCCATGCGGCAGGCCTCTGCGCAGCTCACGGAATTGCTCCAGTGCGAGCCGGGATCTGTTTCCGCGATGAAGGCCACCGACGACGGCTGGTCGGCGGACGTGGAAGTGGTCGAGCTGGAGAGGGTGCCGGACACCATGAGCGTGATGGCCTCCTACCGGGTTCAACTCGACCCACAGGGAAAGCTGTTGTCCTACGAGCGGCTGCGCCGCTATGCCAGGGGCCAGATCGATCGTCGCTGAATTCCGTCGTCGACGTAACTCGTCAGACGCAACGAAGATCACCGAAAGGAGTTCCCCATGACACTCGTCCAGCAGAGCAATGCGACGTCCGGTGGGAGCGGCTCGGGAAATCTCTACGACGTTCTTGAACTCATACTCGACCGAGGGCTCGTCATCGACGCGTTCGTTCGCGTCTCCCTGGTCGGTATCGAAATTCTCAAAATCGATGTGCGGGTGGTCGTCGCCAGTGTCGACACCTATCTGCGATTCGCCGAGGCCTGCAACCGGCTCGATCTGGAGTCCGGCCGCAAGGCGCCGAGTCAGCTCACCGATCTGGTCGGTGACATGACGGAGAACGGTGCCAAGGGCAAGTCCAAGGGTGCGCTCACCGGTGCCGTCGAGGCTTTCAGCGAGTCGTTGCAGGGCAAGCGCGAGGAGCCCGAGGAGGAGCCCCGCAAGCGCCCGGCCCGTAAGTCGACGTCCAGTCGGCAGTCCCAGCGAGGCGAGGAGTAACGGTGCCCACCTACATCTACGCCATCACCGGCGCTGACCACCCGCTGCCCCTCAACGGACTGCACGGCGTGGGGGACCCGCCCTCGGAGCTGCGCACCCTGCGCACCGACCTGCTGGCCGCGGTGGTCAGCGAGGCGCCTGACGGGCTCCGTGCCAAGCGACGCGATGTCATGGCCCATCAGAACGTCCTGGAGGCGCTGATGGCGGGCGGTGCGACCCTGCCCATGAGGTTCGGTCTGGTGGGCCCCGGTGACGACGAGGTCATCGCAGCCCTGGACCGTGAGGCGGACGCGTACCGGGAGCGGCTCGCACAACTGGACGGCCGGGTGGAGTACAACCTCAAGGCCGGCCGCGACGAGGACGACCTCCTCCGGGAGATCATGACCGAGTCCGACGAGATCCGGCAGCTCAACGAACGGACGCGCGCCCAGGGCAGCCACGACGACCGGGTCGCCCTGGGGGAGCTGGTGGCGCGCGAGGTGACCGCTCGCGGTCAGCGCGAGGCGGAGGACGTCGCCGCCCGGCTGGCAGACGCCGCCACCCACAGCTCGCACGCCGAGCCCGCCCCGCAGCAGTTCCTCAACCTGTCCTTTCTCGTGCCTCGGGCGGAGACCGACGCCTTCGTGGCCGCGGTCCAGCGCGAGGCGGAGGAGCGCGGCGACGCGTACTCCTTCACCCTGACGGGGCCGCTGCCGCCGTACAGCTTCGTCTGACCGCCGGGCCGAGGACTCACGCCGAGGACTCACGGAGCGGAGGTGACCCGGCCATGGGCCTCATCAGCGACCTTCTGACCTTGCCACTGGCCCCCGTACGGGGAACGGTCTGGGTCCTTGAACAGGTCGTGCACGCCGCCGAGGAGGAGTACTACGACCCCGAGCCGGTACGAGCCCGGCTCGCGCAGCTGGAGCAGGACCTGAACAACGGCCTCATCGACGCCGAGGAGTTCGACCGCCACGAGGACGAGTTGCTCGACCGGCTCGACGAGATCGAGGAGTACCGACAGAACGCACGGCAGGCGCCGTGACCATCAGCCGCAACCACACGTGTCCGGGGGAAGATCAGAGGTGCATCGCACATGACGAAGAACGCCAAGATAGGCGCCGCTCTGGTGGGGGGATACCTGCTGGGCCGCACGAAGAAGGCCAAACTCGCCCTGGGGTTCGGGATGTTCCTCGTCGGCAAGAAGTTCGATCTGGACCCCCGGCAGCTCGGCAGGACGCTGGCCAACTCTCCGGTCCTGGGGTCCCTGAACGACCAGGTGCGCAAGGAACTGGTGGACGCCACCAGGACCGCGGCCACCAAGGCCGTCACACAGCGGGCCGGCAGCCTGGCCGACTCGCTCCAGCAGCGCACCCGGGCGCTCGAGTCGGGCCCCGAGGCCGACGAAGAGGAACCGGACGATGACGACGAAGCCGGGGCGGGCCGGGACGAAGGGGATTCGGGCGAGGGCGAGAAGCGCAAGCGGGCCCCTCGCAAGACCGCTGCGTCCGGCTCCAAGCCCGCTTCGAAGAGCCGGTCCTCGTCGGGCGGCGGCCGGTCCGGGGGAGCGGGCAAGACCTCCGCCTCCGCGCGCAAGAGCACCGGTGCCGCACGCAAGACCGCCGCATCCGGCGGCCGCAAGGCCCGGGGAGGCGACGATGCCTGAATCCACACTCGGCGGTCTCAAGGACGACGTGGTCAAGAACCCGGCCACCGACCGGCTCAAGGAAGAACTGCAGAACTACGTCCGGGCCCGTGCCGAGCACGCGGTGACCCAGCTGGGGCACCGTCTCGGCGACTCGGTGTCCAAGCTCGCGGAGCCGGGCAGCGGGGGCGGCGCCCTCAAGGGCCTGGCCAAGGGCGGCCAGGCTCTCGGCGAAGGCAAATCCCCCGGACAGGCGGCCCTGAGCGCGGGTGCCTCCCACCTCAAGGACACCGTCAAGGACAAGGTCAAGGGATTGTTCGGCAAGGGGCGCAAGTCCGGCGGAGGGAAGTCCAAGAGCGTCACCATCGTCGAGGACATCGACGTCGGTGTGCCGGTCCGCGAGGCGTACGACCAGTGGAGCCAGTTCCAGGAGTTCAGCTCGTTCGCCAAGGGTGTCGTGAGCGTGGAGAAGGCCGACGACACCACCAGCAACTGGAAGGTGAAGGTCGCCAAGTCGACCCGCAGCTGGAAGGCGAACGTCACCGAGCAGGTGCCCGACGAACGCATCACCTGGACCACCGAAGGCGCCAAGGGCACCGTCAAGGGCGTGGTCACCTTCCACGCGATCACCGACGACCTGACCCGCGTCCTGCTGGTCCTCGAGTACTTCCCCAAGGGGCTGTTCGAGAAGACCGGCAACATCTGGCGGGCCCAGGGCCGTCGCGCCCGGCTCGACCTCAAGCTCTACCGCAAGTTCATCATGATGCGCGGCGAGGCGACCGACAGCTGGCGGGGCGAGATCCGTGACGGAGAGGTCGTCGTCGGGCACGACGAGGCGCTCGAAGAGGAGGAGGCCCAGAACGACGAGGGCACCGAGCCCGACGACGGCCCGCCCGACGACGCGTACGAGGACGAGCAGCCCCGCGACGAGGACGACGACCCCGAGGGCGACGATTCCGAGGACGACGACCTCGCGTACGAGGACGAAGAGCCGCAGGACGAGGAGTTCGTCGACGAGGACGCCGAGGACGAGCCCGGGGCCGAGGACGCCGAGGTCCTTGAGGACGACAAGCCGGTGGACGAGCTGGAGGAGCCCGCGGACGAGGACGCCGAGGAAGAGTACGACGACGAAGAGGCGGGCGACGAGACGGAGGAGGAGCCTCCGGCCCCCCGCTCCCGACGCCGTACGGCCGGCGCCGACCGGTGACCGGGCCCGTGCACAGACCCGCACCCACACCGTACGGAAAGGCGTGAGAGACCGTGTCCGATTCACTCGCCGGCCGTATGCCGGCCCCGCCCCGGGGGGCCGGCCCGGCATACGGGCAGCAGGGCTCGTCGGCCAACCTCGCCGACATCCTGGAAAGGGTGCTGGACAAGGGCATCGTCATCGCCGGTGACATCCAGATCAACCTGCTCGACATCGAACTGCTCACCATCAAGCTCCGCCTGCTCGTCGCCTCCGTGGACAAGGCCAAGGAGATGGGCATCGACTGGTGGGAGCACGACCCCTCCCTCTCCTCACGGGCCCGCCCCGCGCAGGGGACCGGGAGCCACCCCGCGCGGGAGGCCGAGGCCGGCGCCGGAAGGGACGCGCTGGCCGAGGAGAACGAGCAACTGCGTGCCGAGCTGGCCCGTCTGCGGTCGGCCGCCGGGCTTCCGGGCTCCGCCGCGGCCGACGCCCAGGCGGCCCCCGCCGAGGAGGAGCGACGATGAACACCGAATGGGACGCACCTGTCGGCGCCCCGGGCGGGGGCGCCGGGGAGATGAGTTACGTCTACGCGGTCGGCCGTGAGGGCCCCGCCCTGGACGGACTCGCCGCCCGGCTGCCGGGAGTGGACGGCCGGCCCCTGCGCCCTGTCGAGGGGGGCGGGCTGTGCGCCCTCGTCTCCGGCGTGCCGTCGGACACGTTCAGCCAGCAGGGCCTGACCGCGCAGATGGAGGACCTGGACCGGCTCGAAGCGGTGGCCCGGGCCCACCACGCGGTGGTGGACGCCGCGTTCGCGGAGACCTCCGTGCTGCCGATGCGGCTGGCCACGGTCTATCTGGACGACACCCGGGTGGCCGACATGATGGTCAGGCAACGCAGCGAATTCCGGGAGCTGTTGAGCCGCCTGGAGGGGCACGTGGAGCTGGGGTGAAGGTCTACGCCGATCCCCGCGCGGCCGCCGCCCCGGCGCCGGCCGCGGTGACACCGTCGGGTGCCGGGGCGGGCCGCGCCTATCTGCGGCAGCGTCAGGCACAACAGCGCGACAGCCAGGACACCTACCGGGCGGCATCCGAACTGGCAGCCCGTGCCGCGCGACTCGCGGAGGGAGTGGCCGCCTCACGGGCGGTGCACCGCCCGCAGCAGGGGCAACTCGCCTCCCGGCCCGGGGTGAACGTCGCCAACGAGGCCTATCTCGTCCCCGAGAGCACACGGAGCGGTTCCGCCGGGAGCTCTCCGCACTGGCCGAGGACGTACCCGGGGTGGCGGTCGAGGTGACAGGACCGTGGGCGCCCTACTCCTTCGCGACCGCCGTCACGGCGGAGGGTGCGGACGGCGGTGGCCCACGGTGAGCACGGACTTCATCGGCGGCGTTCTCGGCGAGAGCGAGCCCCGGGGCGGCCCGCCCGTCGCGCTGATCGACCTCCTGGACCGCCTGCTGAACGGCGGGGCCGTCCTCACCGGGGACCTCGTCCTGTCCATCGCCGACGTGGACCTGGTCCACATCAACCTGCGAGCGGTGATCCGGTCGATCACCGGTGAGGAGCCGGGGCCGTGGTGAGGCCGTTCACCGGTTACGCACCCGAGCGAAGCAACCCGGCGAGGAGGGGAACCCGATGACCGAGGACGACCGAGCGCGAGGCCCGGCGGGCGTGCCTGCCCTCGCGGCCGAGGAGGTGGCGCGTGCCGCGGCGCAGGCGTTCGGGCTCAGCCCCGCGCGGCCGGACGACCACCACACCTCGGCGGCGGCCCAGCGTCTGCACACCGATCCGGACACCGTGGAGCGGGACCTCGTCAAGCTGGTGCTCACCATCGTCGAGCTGCTCCGCCAGCTGATGGAGCGCACCGCGATCCACCGCGTCGACCAGGGCGACCTGAGCGAGCTCCAGGAGGAGCGGATCGGGATGACACTGATGATCCTGCACGAACGCATGACGGAACTGTGCGACCGCTACGACCTCACGATGGACGACCTCAATCTCGACCTCGGGCCGCTCGGTTCACTGCTGCCGCACAACGGCGCCTGAACGGCGCGGGCCCAGGTTTCATCACACGACGCAAGGCAAGGAGGAGGCCATGACCACTGACGACAAGGACGCAAAGAACTCCACCCCGAGCAAGGGGAGGACCGCCACCGCCCGCAAGTCGGCCGCCTCGGCCCGCAAGACGGCCGGCGCCACCGCGGAGAAGGCCGGCAAGCAGGCCGACACGAAGGCCGACGAGGCGCTGTCCGCGGCCGAGGGCGCCAAGGACACGGCCGGGAGCGCCAAGGACGCGGCTTCGGACAGCGCGCGGTCGGCCGGCGAGACCACCCGGCGGGTCGGCCGTGCCGCGGCCGCCGGGCTCCAGAGCGGGCAGCAGGCCGTGACCGCCAACGCGGCCAAGGCCGCGAGTGCGGCCACCACGGCCTGGGCGGTCGTCAAGCACCGGAAGGCGGTCGCCGCCGGAGCCGCGGCGGGTGTGGCCGGTGTCGCCGGAGCGGCGTTCGCCATCGGACGTTCGACCGCGAAGCCTCCGACGGGCCCCCTGACCCGACTGGCGCGCGGACGGATCTGACAGCGGAAACGGAAGAACGCCGGGCAGGTGCCTGGACGTGGGGCGGGGCCGGAGAAGATCTTCTCCGGCCCCGCCCCACGTCCAGGCACCTGCCTTTCCCGTCCGCCCTGCCTCCACGCCCTCGATTCGAACGAATATGCGAACATGGGGGTAGAGTGCTTCTTCCTCATCCTGATGAATCGGATGAGATGGCAGAGATCCGTAAAGGGGGGTCATGGGCAACAGGAGGTGTGTATGTCGTTTACGCACCTCCATGCTGCGAGCGGCTATTCGCTGCGGTACGGGGCCAGCCACCCGTCCGCACTGGCCGAGCGGGCCGCCGAGCGGGGCCTCGACGCCCTGGCGCTGACCGACCGGGACTCCCTGGCGGGCGCGGTGCGCTTCGCCAAGGCGTGTGCGGAGGCCGGGATCCGGCCGCTGTTCGGCGTCGATCTTGCGGTGCCCGGCATGCCGGCGTCCGACCCCGGGCCGGTGAAACGGCAGCGGACCGCTCCCTCCGGGGCGGTGCGTTCGTCGCCGAGGCACCGCAGCGCGCGGTGTTCCTGGCCCGCACCGAACGCGGCTGGGCCGAGCTGTGCCGGCTGGTGACGGCGGCATCGGACCAGGGCGTCACCTGGGAGGACCTGTCCTGTCCGGACGACGAGCTGTTCGTCCTCCTGGGGGCGGACTCCGAGGTGGGGCAGGCGCTGGCCGCGGGGCGGCCGGACCGGGCCGCGACCCTGCTGGGCCCCTGGCGGACCCGGTTCGGCCGGTCGTTGCGCATCGCGACGTCCTGGCACGGGCGGTCCGGCACCGGCCCGGGATCGCTGCGGCTGGCCGCGCGCATGCTGGGCTTCGCCACCGAGCAGCAGGTGACCCCGGTGCTCACCAACGCCGTGCGCTACGCCGACCCGGACCGGGGCGAGGTCGCCGACATCCTGGACTCCGCCCGTCTGCTGGTACCGATCGACGCCCGTGACGCGTCCCGGCTCGACACCGGGCAGCGGTGGCTGAAGGACAGCGGGGAGATGGAGCGGGTCGCCGGGCGGATCGCGGAGGCCGCGGGCGGCCGGAGCGAGGACGCGCGGCGGCTGCTCGCGGCCACCGAGGAGACGGCCGAGGCCTGCGTGGTCGATCCGGGCGGCGCGTTCGGGCTCGGCCGGCTGAACCTGCCCGAGCCCGAGCTCGTCGGCGCGAGCGCCGATACGGCGGACCGGGCGCTCGCGGACCGGTGCGCGGCGGGCATGCTCGGCCGCGGCTACCACCGAGAGGGGGAGCGCTGGGACCGGCTGGAGGACGAGTTGCGGATCATCGCCGGGCACGGCTTCGCCGGATACTTCCTGACCGTCGCCGAGGTCGCGGCACAGGCCCGGCGGCTCGGCATCCGGGTGGCCGCGCGCGGCTCGGGCGTGGGCTCGCTGGTCACGCATCTGCTGGGGATCAGCCCGGTCGACCCGGTGGCGCACGGCCTGGTGATGGAGCGCTTCCTGTCCGAGCACCGCTCCGCCCTGCCCGATATCGACCTGGACGTCGAGTCGGCCCGCCGCCTGGAGGTCTACCAGGCGGTACGGGGGCGGTTCGGGGCCGACCGGGTGGCGACGCTCGCCGTCTACAAGACGTACCGGGCACGCGGGGCGATCGAGGTCGTGGCCCGCGCCCGCGGCATGGCCCCGGACCGGGCGGCCCGGCTGGGCAAGGCGTTCCCGCACATCCGGGCCAAGGACGTGCGGGCCGCCCTCGCCGAGCTGCCGGAGCTGCGCGAGGTCGCCGCCGAGGACCACGGCCGGCTCTGGGAGCTGGTGGAGGCGCTCGACGAGCTGCCGTTCGAGGCGGCGATGCACCCGTGCGGGCTGCTCGTCTCCGACGCGGCGCTGGGGCGGCGTACCCCGATGGCGCCGACCACCGTGGAGAACATCGCCATGTCCCAGTTCGACAAGGAGGACATCGAGGACACCGGACACCCCAAGATCGATGTCATCGGCGTACGGATGCAGTCGGCGCTCGCCCACGCGGCCGCCGAGATCGAACGCGTCACCGGTGAACCCGTCGACCTGGACGATCCCGCACAGGTGCCGCCGGACGACCCGGCCACGTACGACCTGATCTCCTCCGGGGACACTCTGGGCACCTTCCAGCTGGAGAGTCCCGGACAGCGGGAGCTGGTGCGGAACCTGCGGCCGCGGTCGTTCGGCGACCTGGCGCTCGACATCAGCCTGTTCCGGCCCGGACCGGTCGCGGCCGCCATGGTGGAACCGTTGATCAAGGCCAGGGAAAGCGGGGGCGGAACCCGTTACGCGCACCGCGACCTGCGGGAGATCCTGGCGGAGACCGAGGGGCAGGTGGTCTACCACGAGCAGGTGATCCAGATCATGGCGACGATGACCGGCTGCGACCGGGGCATGGCGGACGAGGCCCGCCGCGCCCTGTCCGTTCCCGAGCGGCAGGGCCGGGTCCGCGCCTGGTTCGCCGACCGGGCGCGCGGGCGCGGCTACTCGGTCCAGGTCGTACGGGACGTGTGGAAGACCCTGGAGAACTTCGGCAGCTTCGGCTTCGCCAAGGCGCACGCCGCTGCCTTCGCGCAGCCCGCCTACCAGTCGAGCTGGCTCAAGGCCCACCGGATGGCGGCCCTGCTCGCGGGGCTGCTCACGCACGACCCGGGGATGTATCACAAGCGGGTCCTGGCGGCGGACGCCCGGCGCCACGGGGTGCCGTTGCTGCTGCCCGACGTCAACCGTTCCCAGGTCGCACACATAATCGAACTGGTGTCTGGTAAATGGGGGGTGCGGATCGGTCTCGCGCAGGTGCGCGGCATCACCGAGGCCGAGAGCGGACGCATCGTGGCCGGGCAGCCGTACGCCTCGGTCGAGGATTTCTGGCAGCGCGCCCGGCCCAGCCGCCCGCTGGCCGAACGCCTCGCCCGGGTCGGCGCGTTGAGCGCGTTCGGGACCCGCCGCGAGCTGTTGCTGAAGGTCGCCGAGCTGCACCGCGCGGGGCGCGGCGCGGGCGGATCCGCCGCCGGTCAGCTCCCCATGGCGGAGGTGGGGAGTGCACAGGACGCGGGCAGTGCGGAGAACGCCCCCGGGGCGGAGGACGACAACGCGGCCGACGCCGTCACGGGTCTGCCGGCCATGGACGCGTCCGAACAGCTCGCCGCCGAACTCGACGTCCTCGGCATGGACATCTCCCCCACCTCCTCGACGAGCACCGCTCCCTGCTCGCCGACATCGGCGCGACCCCCGCCGCCGATCTGGCGGGCCTCCGGCACGGTTCCACCGTGCTCGTCGCCGGCGTCAAGGTCGCCACCCAGACCCGCCGATCCGCTCCGGCAAGCGGGTCATCTTCGCCACCCTGGACGACCCCACCGGCCTGTCCGACCTGGCGTTCTTCGAGGACAGCCACGGGCGTTGCGCCCATACGGTGTTCCACAGCAGCCTGCTGCTCGTACGCGGCACCCTTGCCCGCCGTCCGCCCCGCGCCTTCAGCATCACCGGCACGGCCGCCTGGAACCTGGCCGAGCTGATCGACCTGTACCGAGAGGGCGGCCCCGCCGCCGTCGCCGACCGGCTCACCCGCGCCGATTCCGCCCCGCGCCGATCCGCGCCCCGCCGCACCCTCATCCAGCCGAACGGCTACGCCCTGCACCCCTGGGCCGACCTCCAGCCGCCCGGCGCACCCGCCTCGGCCGGCCTGCCCGCCCTCGACGCGCTCGACGGGCGGTCCTTCCACCACGCGAGCCCCGGAAGCGCGGGGTGACCGGGATGATCCTCTACCTCCACTTCGGCGACCCGCAGCCGGACCCCGTCTACCGCCGACTCCTCGACATGGTCGGCGAGTTCACCCCCGTCGCCCAGGCCCTGCCGCCGGACGCGGCCCTCGCCGACGTGTCGGGGAGCACCCGCTACTTCGACCGCGACGCCGCCGGGCTCGCGGCCCTGATCCGGATGCGCGCGGCCGCGCTCCACGGCCTCGACGTGACGGTCGGCATCGGCCCCAACCCGCTGCTCGCCCGGCTCGCCGCCCACCGGGGGGAGCCCGGCGCCATCCGCACGGTCCCGGACGACCCCGAGGCCGTCACCCGGTTCCTCGCCGGGCTCCCCGCCTCCGCGCTGCCCGGCGTCGGCCCGGCCACCGCCCGCACCCTGGCCTCGTACGGACTGCGCACCGCCGACCGGATCGCGGCCACCCCGCTGCTCACCCTCCAGCGCATCCTGGGCGCGGCCTCCGGGCGCGAACTGCGCGACCGCGCGGCCGGCATCGACCTCACCCGCGTCGCTCCCGGCGCCCCGCCCCGCACGGTCGACGCCGAACACCGCTTCGAACGCGACGAGTCCGACGCCGCCCGCCGGCAGGCCGCCCTGACCCACCTGACCGAACAGCTCGGCGCCCGCCTCCGCGACGAGCGGCAGACCTGCCGGGTGCTGACCCTGACCGTCCAGTACGCCGACCGTACGGGGCACGCGTCGATCACCCGCAGCCGCACCCTGTCCGAGGCCACCGCACACACCCCCCGACTCCGCGCCACGGCCCACACGCTGCACGGCGCTCTGGGACTCCAGCGCGCCCGGGTCCGCTCGCTGGCCCTGCGCGCGGGCGAACTCGTCGACGCCGCCTCCGCCTCCCGACAGCTGACCTTGGGCCCCGACGACGACCGGGCCCACCGCATCGAGGCCGCGGCCGACCGCGCCCGGGCCCGCTTCGGGGCGGGCGCGGTACGGCCCGCCAGTACCGCGGGATGCGGTGAGCGGAGGCGTCCGGGCACACCATGCCGGACCGGCGGTGTCCGTGGGGCCGGTGACAACGGGATACCTGTCACCCTGCGGCCATGTGCCCCAACTCCCGGCCGCCCCCCTGGCCGGGGCCCCGCTGCTCGCCCCGACCGCCGTCGCGGCCGGACCGATCGCGCCGGGACAGGCGGGCTTCCGCCGCCGGGACCTGGACGCCGAGTGAGGGCCGCCCCGCCGGGCGGCCCTCACCACCCCGTCCACAGAAGGTGGTTGACGAGCAGCGCCGGAACCGCCGACGCGACCGGCCACCACCGCACCCCCCGGCGGGGCAGCAGCGCCGCCGCGGGCAGCAGCCACAGCAGGAACGGCTGCCAGATGCGCTCCGTCTCCGCCTTGCTCATCCCGGAGAGGTCCGCGGCGAGCAGCGCCGCCAGCGCCGCCAGGACGAGCAGTGCCAGCCGCCCTTCCGGGGAGGCCGCCCCGGATCCGCCCCGCAGGGCGCGTACGGCACCGGGTGCGGCCGCCGCGCTCCGGCGCAGCCCGGCGACGGCGGCGAGCCCGGCCGCGACGGTGGCGCAGGCCAGGTTGGCCCAGACCCAGTAGCCGTACGGGCGGACGCCACCCGCACCCTGGTAGTAGCGCTCGACCAACAGGTGATAGGCGGTCCACCAGTTGAACCCGGCGAGAGTGAAGGCCACCGGTACGACGAGCGCGCCGAGCAGGAACACCGGCACCGGGCGGGCGGTCCGGGCGAGCACGAGGACCGCGAGCAGAACGGCCGCCATCAGCCCCAGCCCGTAACTGAGGTAGCAGGTCCACCCGAACAGCAGACCTCCGCCGGCCGCGGCCACCGCCGGGAAGCGGACCCGGCGGGTGGCGGCCAGGGCGAGCAGCGCCACGGACCAGGCGGCGACGGCCGTGAAGTACCCGTCGGCGGAGACGCCCGCCCAGACGGCGGCCGGGGCGAGGACGAGGAAGGGCGCGGCACGTCGCGCCAGGCGCTCGTCGGCCAGCACGCGCACGGTGACCAGGGCGGCCAGCACCGCCGAACTGCCCACCACGACGCACCAGACCGCCGCCCAGGCGCCGCCGCCGAGCCCGATGCGGTCCAGCCAGACGAAGGTCAGCGTCGCCCCTGGCGGGTGCCCGGCCACATGGGCGGGCCAGTTGCCGGGCGCGTCGAGCAGGATGTGGTCGGTGAAGCCGCGCAGCGTTGCGGATGTCCGCGAAGCGGTCGATGACCCGCAGATATTCGTGCTTGGTGGTGAGCCGCCGCTCGACCCCCGGTGCCAGCCGTCGATCAGCGCCATCGAGAAGACCCAGGCCATGGATCCCGCCCAGGCCGCCGCGAGCAGCCCGCGCCAGGGCAGCCGGGCGGCGAGCGACGGGCCGTACGCGACGACCAGGGCCGCCATGGTCAGCGCGGCGGGGGTGCCGGGGCCCAGGTGAGGGTCCCAGGAGGCCAGGAAGGGCGGCCACTGGGCGAACAGGGTTCCGTCCCGGTCCTGGATGACCCGGCCGATGAGCACGGCGGCGGCGACCAGCAGCACGCCGCAGGCGGCGGTGATCAGGTCCGCCCGCCGGGCGCGTTCGTCGATGCGGTCCGGCGGTGCGGGCGGGCCGTGCCCGGTGCCGCCGGCGGTCTCCGTGGGGTGACGTCCTCGGTCTTCACGCTGGCACGCTATGCACATCGGGCGGCGATCGGGCGGTCCGGCGGGGCCGCGTCACCGAACCGTCAGATCCGTTCCTCCCCGCCGCGCCCGCGCGGTGACGCCCGTCGTCTCGTCCGGCCCCGACGTCAGATTTCCGTCAGGAGTCGTACCCGCCCGTGGACGGTGTTCCGCGCTTAGCGTCGGCCTCATGCCCGAACGCCGCCGCATCCGTTCCCTCCCCGACACGCTCAGCACCCGGCGCACGCCCGCGAACCCGGGGTTCTGGCGCAGCCCCGTGCGCGGGGCGCGTTTCACCGCCGTGCTCGGCGTCGTCCTGCTCGTCGGCCTCTCCCTGTTGTTCGTCACCGGTCTGCTCTCGTACGCCGCCTACAACCCGGACCTGAACCGGGTCAACGACAAGACCCCGGGCAAGGGCCTGCTGGGCTTCTACCTGTTCTCCTGGCCGACCGGCCCGCACTGGCTCTACCGGCTGACCCAGGGGCTGCACGTCACGGTCGGCATCGTGCTCGTGCCCGTCCTGCTCGCGAAGCTCTGGTCGGTGATCCCCCGGCTCTTCGCGCTGCCGCCCGCCCGTTCCGTGGGCCACGCCCTGGAGCGGATCTCGCTGCTGCTGCTCGTGGGCGGGGCGCTGTTCGAGTTCCTCACCGGACTGCTCAACATCCAGCTGGACTACCTCTTCCCCGGCTCCTTCTACACCCTGCACTTCTACGGCGCCTGGGTCTTCCTGGCCGGGTTCGTCACCCATACGGCCCTCAAGGCGCCGCAGGCCGTACGGGTGTTGCGCAACGGCATCCCGCGCGGCGAGGCGGACACCCTCGCCGCCCCCGACCCGCTGCCCGCCACCCTGTCCCGGCGCGGCGCGCTGGCCATGGTCGGGGCCGGTTCCCTGCTCCTCCTGATCACCTCCGCCGGCCGCAGCTTCGACGGGCCGCTGCGCCGCATCGCGCTCCTCACCCCGCGCGGCGGCACCGACCCGGGGCCGGGACCGAACGCCTTCCAGATCAACAAGACCGCCGCCGCCGTACGGATCACACCCGCCGACACCGGTGAGAACTGGCGGCTGACGGTACGGGGGCCGGCCGGGGAGTTCCGGTTCTCCCGGGCCGAACTGCTGGCCATGGAGCAGCACACCGCGGAGCTCCCGATCGCCTGCGTGGAGGGCTGGTCGACATCCGACCAGCAGTGGCGCGGGGTACGGCTCGCCGATCTGGCGGCGCTCGCCGGACACCCGGACCGGCCGCCGGGGGTGTTCGTCGAGTCACTCCAGCGCAGCGGTTCCTTCCGCAAGGCCGCACTGCGCGACAACCAGGTCCGTGACGGCCGCTCGCTGCTGGCGCTGGAGGTCAACGGCGCCCCGCTGTCGCCCGACCACGGCTACCCGGCCCGGATCATCGTCCCCGCCGCGCCCGGGGTGCTGAACACCAAGTGGGTCGAGACCCTGACGTTCGGAGAGCTGTGATGTCCACCCGCGCCGTGCCGCCGCCCTCCGCCGCACCCCGCCGCTCGCGGTTCTCATCCCGCCGCCCGTACGCCGAGGGCCCGCTCCACCTGATCCTGCTCGCCGCCACGTTCTGCCTGGCCGGTTACGCGGGCGTACGGCTGCTGGACGGGGACACCGTCGGCGTCCTGCTCTGGTTCGCCGGGGCGGCCGTCCTGCACGATCTGGTACTGCTGCCGGTGTACGCCGGGGCCGACCGTGCGCTGCGGGCCGCGCTCGGCCCCCGGACGGCCCTGGTGAACTTCGTCCGGGTGCCGGCGTTCCTCTCCGGGCTGCTCCTGCTGATCTGGTTCCCGCTGATCGCCCGGCGGACCGAACGGCGGTACCTGGCCGCCGCCGGTACCACCCCGGACGTCTACTTCGGCAACTGGCTGCTGATCTCCGGCACGCTCTTCGCGCTCTCCGCACTCTGGCTGCTGGTCCGGGCGCTCCGCTCCCGTACGGGACGGCGCAACGACACGAACGTCCGTCCCTCCGCGCCCCACTGATCGGCCGTACGCCAGCCGCCCGCGCCGGCGTGCCGCAGCAGGGCCGGCGTCCCGATCCGCGCCCAGGGAAACGGCTCGGCGTCGGCCTCGCGCCCGGCGGGGGCGGTGCTCGCCCCCGGTCCGCCCCGGCCGTCGTCGAGCCGGACCCGGACCCGTTCGTCCACATCGACGGGGGCGGTCTCGGCGATCAACAGCCCGCCGGCGCGGAGGAGATCGGCCGCCCGGTCCAGCAGCGCGGCCGGGTCCCCGCCGATGCCGATGTTGCCGTCGAGGAGCAGAAGGGTGCCCCAACGGCCCTCCCCGGGCAGCGGGTCGAAGACGCTGCGGAGCAGGGCCGCACCGCCGAGGCCGCGGGTGCGGGCCACCGCCGTCTCGCTGACGTCGATGCCCAGTGCCCGGTGCCCGAGCGAGGCCAGCTCGGCGACCAACCGCCCCGGTCCGCAGCCGATGTCCAGCACCGGCCCCTCGCACCGGTGCAGCGCGGACAGGTCGGCGGAGCCCGCGTCGGAGCACCAGCGCTCCACGTCCAGGGGCAGCAGCCAGCCGTCGCTGCGGCGCAGGAAAAGCGGGCCACGACCGGTGCGCAGGGCGTTGGCGTACGGGTCGGCGCCCCAGGAAGCGGTGCGCGGCGCGGCCGGACCCGTACCGGTTTCGGCGGGGGCCGACCCCGTCAGCTCGGACGAGGGCACGGTCGTACTCATCGCACCTCCGCCCCGGTCAGCCGGTCGAGCACCCCGGCGAACCGGCCGCCCGGCGCGGCCGACGCGACCCGATGGGCGTCGTCGGCGGTGTCCACATCGGTCAGTACCGGCAGATCGCGCACGACGAGCCCGGCCTCCACCAGCCTGCGTCGCTGCACCGCGCCGGTCTCCGGGAGGGACATCGGCACCCCGCGCAGCAGAGCCGGATCGGGCTCCGCCAGGCCCAGGGCCCAGAATCCGCCGTCCTCGGCCGGACCGAACCAGGCCCCGCAGCCGTCCCAGGCGTCCGGGGCGAGAGCGGGAGCGAGCACCCCGGCCGTCAACTGCGGGGTGTCCATGCCGACCAGGAGGGCCGGCCCGGTGCACCCGCCGAAGGCCGCCGCGAGACGTTCGTCCAGACCGCCCCCGCTCTGCGGCACCACCTCGAACCCGGGGGCGCCCAAGGGCCGGGCCGCCCGTCGAGCACCAGGACCCGCCGCCGGGCGGGGAGGGTGAGCAGGGTCTCCAGGGTGTCCGTGAGGGCCGCGGTCGCCAGCTCGGCGGCCTCGACGGGGGAGAAGGGCGGGCAGAGCCGGGTCTTGACCCGTCCCGCCACCGGCTCCTTCGCGATGACCAGCAGCTCCGTCGGCCCCGTGGGCCCGTACGCGCTCATCGCGGGGCCCCGCCCCCGCGTGGGCGGCCCGGCCGGGCGCCCGGTCCGCCGGTGGCTCGCGCAGGACGCCCCGCATGTCGCGCACCGCGTGCCAGGTCCCGCGCCATGTCCCGGTCACCTTCGACTTCCCGGTCCGCGGCCGGTAGGGGACGTCGCTCTCGGCGACCCGCAGCCCGGCGTCCGAGGCCCGGACCACCATCTGGAGCGGGTAGCCGCTGCGCCGGTCGGTGAGGTCCAGGGCCAGCAGATCGGTGCGGCGGGCCGCCCGCAGCGGTCCGAGGTCGTGCAGGCGCAGGCCGGTCCGGCGGCGCAGCATCCGGGCCAGCGCCAGATTGCCGGCCCGCGCGTGCGGCGGCCAGGCGCCCCGGCCCTCGGGTCGGCGGCGGCCGAGCAGCAGATCGCACTCGCCGTCCGCGATCCGCCGCACGAAGCCGGCCAGCAGGGCGGGATCCAGCGAGCCGTCGCAGTCGCAGAAGCAGACGAACTCGGCTTCGGCGGCGAGCAGCCCGGCGTGCGCGGCCGCGCCGAAACCGCGCCGTTCCTCCGTGACGACGCTCGCGCCGAGGGACCGGGCGAGTTCGGCCGAACCGTCGGTGGAGCCGTTGTCGACCACGATCGCCCGCCAGCCGTCCGGGATGCGATCGAGCACCCAGGGCAGAGCAGCGGCCTCGTCGAGGCAGGGCAGAACGATGTCGGCCTTGGGGAGACCGGTGTGCGGGGCGGGCGGACGCGGAGGGGTGGCAGAAGAATCAGTCACCCGCCTCACCCTACGGAGACAACTCGGGCATTTTAGGCATCAGGTTCTTACGAAACATGGACATCGGCCGGATGGGGGTGATCGGGCCACGGCGTGCCGGGAGCGGGATGCCACAGTGGACGCCATGGAGAACACCCCGCCCGCCCGCGGCCGGATCCTCGTCGTGGACGACGACCCGACGGTCGCCGAAGTCGTCGTCGGCTATCTGCACCGCGCCGGTTACGCCGTCGAGCAGGCCGATGACGGACCCGCCGCACTGGGACTGTTTGCGGCCCGTCGGCCCGACCTCGTCGTCCTGGACCTCATGCTCCCCGCCATGGACGGGTTCGAGGTCTGCCGCCGCATGCGGGAGCACGGTCCGGTCCCCGTCATCATGCTCACCGCCCGGGGGGACGAGGAGGACCGCATCCTCGGCCTGGAGACCGGTGCCGACGACTACGTCACCAAGCCGTTCAGCCCACGCGAACTGGTCCTGCGGGTCGACTCCGTGCTGCGCCGGGCCCGGGCCGTCGCACCGGTGGACGAGGCCGGTCCGCTGTCCTGGGGCGGGCTGAGCCTCGACCCCGTGGCCCGGCGGGCCCACCGTGACGGGCGTGGACTCGCCCTGACGCTGCGCGAGTTCGACCTCCTCGCCTTCTTCCTCCGGCACCCCGGAAAGGTGTTCGGGCGGGAGGAACTGATGCGGGAGGTCTGGGGCTGGGACTTCGGTGACCTCTCCACGGTCACCGTCCATATCCGCAGGCTGCGCGGCAAGGTCGAGGAGGACCCGGCCCGCCCCCGGCTCATCCGCACGGTCTGGGGCGTCGGGTACCGCCTGGACCTGGACGCGGACGGCCCGGGCGCCGGTGCGGCCGCGGGCCGGGCGGGAGGCCGGTCGCGGTGACCGACGTCCTGCTCATCGCGCTCTTCGCCTTCCTGGGAGCGGCTGCCGCGGGGCTCCTCGGCGCGGGTGTCCTGCGCCTCCTGCGGCACCGTTCGCTGGTGGTCTCGCTGAGCGTCGTCGCCGGAGTGGCCGTGGCGGCGATGCTCGCCGGGACGCTGACGGTCTGCTGGGCGATGTTCCTCTCGTCCCATGACCTCTACGTCGTCACGACCGTCGTCGCCATGGCCGCCGTGGTCTCCCTGGCCACCGCCGTTCTGCTGGGCCGCTGGGTGGCCGCCCGGAGCCGTGAACTGACACTGGCCACCCGGTCGTTCGGTGACGGCGGCACCTTCGCCGCACCCGCCGGACAGCCCACTGCCGAGCTGGCCGAGCTCGCCCGTGAACTGGCCGCCACCAGCGCGAAACTGGACAGTTCGCGGGAGCGGGAACGTGCGCTGGAGACCTCGCGGCGCGAGCTCGTCGCGTGGATCTCGCACGATCTGCGCACCCCGCTCGCCGGTCTCCGGGCGATGGCCGAGGCGCTGGAGGACGGCATGGCGGCCGACTCCGGGCGCTATCTACGGCAGATACGGACCGAGGTCGAGCGAATGAACGGCATGGTCGGAGACCTCTTCGAACTCTCCCGGATCCAGGCCGGTTCGCTCACCCTGGAGCCGGCCCGGATCTCCCTCGACGAGCTGGTCGGCGACGCCCTGGCCGGGGCCGACCCGCTCGCCCGGGAGCACGGGGTGCGCTTGGTCGGCGACCGGATCGACGAGGTGCCGGTGGAGGTCGACGGCAAGGAGATGAGCAGGGTCCTGGGCAATCTTCTCGTCAACGCCATCCGCCGCACCCCGCCCGACGGCACCGTGGCCGTCGCCGCGCACCGCTCGGACGGGGTGTCGTGCTGTCGGTCACCGACGGGTGCGGCGGCATTCCGGAGGAGGATCTGCCCCGGGTCTTCGACACGGGCTGGCGCGGCAGCCACGCCCGCACCCCGCCGGCCGGGCGGGCCTCGGGCTCGCCATCGTGCGCGGCATCGTCGAGGCCCACGCCGGACGGGCCGAGGTCCGCAACGTCCGGGGCGGCTGCTGCTTCTCGGTCACGCTCCCGACAGCGTGACGGCGTCCTCCTCCCGGCGATCCCGGCTCTCCCGGCCCCGCGCATCGCGCAGCGGGGCTACCGCGAAGTCCTTCACGCCCTCGGCGAAGGAGACCCGGGGCCGCCACCCCAGCTCCTCGCGCAGCGCCCGCGAGTCCGCCGTGACATGGCGTACGTCGCCGAGGCGGTACTCCCCGGTCACCACCGGGTCCGGCCCGCCGTGCGCGTCGGCCAGCGCGGTGGCCATCTCGCCGATGGTGTGCGGCTCACCGCTGCCGGTGTTGTACGCGGCGAAGGACGCGGGCCGCCGCTCCCGCACCGCCTCCAGGGCCGTCGTGTTCGCCGCCGCCACATCGTGGACGTGGACGAAGTCGCGCCGCTGGCCGCCGTCCTCGTAGACCCGGGGGGCCTCGCCGCGCGCCAGGGCCGAGCGGAAGAACGAGGCGACCCCCGCGTACGGGGTGTCGCGCGGCATGCCCGGCCCGTACACGTTGTGGTAGCGCAGGGAGACCGCCCGGCCGCCGGTCGCCCGTGCCCAGGCGGCGGCCAGGTGCTCCTGGGCCAGCTTGGTCGACGCGTACACGTTGCGGGGATCCGCCGGCGCGTCCTCGGCCACCAGACCGGGCGTCAGTTCCGCCCCGCAGTCCTGGCAGCGCGGCTCGAAGCTTCCCGCCCGCAGGTCGGCCTCCGCGCGCGGGCCGGGGCGGACCGTGCCGTGCCGGGGGCAGTCGTAGCGACCCTCGCCGTAGACCACCATGGACCCGGCCAGCACCAGGTCCCGGACCCCGGCCGCCGCCATCTCCGCCAGCAGCACCGCCGTACCGAGGTCGTTGCACCCCACGTACAGCGGGGCGTCCGCGAAGTCCTTGCCGAGGCCGACCATGGCCGCCTGGTGGCACACGGCGTCCACCCCGGCCAACGCGTCCGCCACCGCCTCCCGGTCCCGGACGTCCCCGACGACCACCCGGCCGCCCGGCAGCTCGGGCGGTGTGCCACCGGGGTGGGCCGAGGGCAGCAGGGCGTCCAGCACCACGCTCTCGTGCCCGGCCGCGGCGAGGGCGGCGACGACATGTGACCCGATGAACCCGGCTCCGCCGGTGACCAGTACGCGCATGACGGCCACGCTAGGGCCCGGCGCGGCGACGGCCGGGGTGCGGCGCGCACACGTCACGACTCCGTAAGGACCTGCGGGCGCGGTGGGCGGTCACCGGCCCTCGGCGGTCAGGATCTCCGGGCCCAGTGCCCCCGCCTGTCTCAACGGCCGCCCCGACGGCATGGCCGTCGGGGCGGCGGACGGGCGCTGAGCCCGGCCGGTGGGAGCGCCGGGCCGTCCGGCGCCCGGGTGGTGGACGATCGCCTCCGGATCCATGGTGCGAAAACCGGCCGTCCTCGGGGCCGGCTGGTGCCGGTTGTTCGCCGTGCAGCCGCGTGGGGAGCGCCGGAGTGTCTCGCGACGAGGGCAAACACCGATTGGTTTGAGCCAGAATTGACGGACAGCCAGTGCAGATCGTCTCCATGTGCCCTATCGACAAGGCGAGTTGATGAGCTTAGGCTCACCTAAGTTTGGGTGCGTGGCCCGTCGGCGTGCCCCACTCAGCGAACCCTTCCCCTCACGCCTGACAGGCGGCTTTCCCGGATGATGGGAGTGACATGTCTCAGGGCCTTCCTGGCGACACACCACTGGTCCACGACCTCATCGGTATCGGCTTCGGCCCGTCCAATGTGGCCATGGCGATCGCGCTCAGCGAGCACAACAGCAAAGTCGGCAGGCAGGATTCGGTCACCGCCCACTTCTTCGAGCAGCAGTCGAACTTCGGCTGGCACCGTGGCATGCTCATCGACGACGCCACCATGCAGGTCTCCTTCCTCAAGGATCTGGTGACGCTCCGGAACCCGGCCAGCGAATTCAGCTTCCTGTGCTATCTGCAGAGCCGGGGCCGGCTGATCGACTTCATCAACCACAAGAACCTCTTCCCGCTGCGGGTGGAGTTCCACGACTACTTCGAGTGGGCGGCGGCCAAGGTCGACGACCTGGTCTCCTACGGACACGAGGTCGTCGCGGTCACGCCGTACCTCCACGACGGGACCGTGGAGTACCTGGACGTGACCGTCCGGTCCGCCGAAGGGCTCTCCGTCCACCGCGCCCGCAACCTCGTCATCGGAACCGGCCTGCGCCCCCTCATGCCGGAAGGTGTGGAACGCGGCGACCGGGTCTGGCACAACTCCGATCTGCTGCGCAAGGTCGAAGAGCTGGAAGGCGAATCGCCCTCCCGGTTCGTCGTCGTCGGTGCCGGCCAGAGCGCCGCCGAGAACGTCGCCTACCTGCACCGCAGGTTCCCCGACGCCGAGGTCTGCGCGGTCTTCTCCCGCTACGGCTACAGCCCCGCCGACGACAGCAGCTTCGCCAACCGGATCTTCGACCCCGGCGCGGTGGACGACTTCTTCGCCGCCCCCGAAGAGGTCAAGGACCGGCTGATGGCCTACCACGGCAACACCAACTACTCCGTGGTGGACATCGACCTGATCGACGACCTCTACCGGCAGATGTACCGGGAGAAGGTCCTCGGCACCGAACGGCTGCGCTTCCTCAACGTCTCCCGGGTCACCGGCGTGGTCGAGAAGCCCGAGAGCGTCCGCGCCACCGTGAGATCCCTGGTGACCGACGAGGAGTCCGAACTCGACGCGGATGTCGTGGTGTTCGCCACCGGCTACAGCCCCGCCGATCCGCTCGCCCTCCTCGGCCGGGTCGGCGAGCACTGCCTGCGCGACGACGCCGGCCGCGTACGTGTGCGGCGCGACTACCGGATCTCGACCGATCCCGCCCTGCGCTGTGGCATCTACCTCCAGGGCGGTACGGAGCACACGCACGGCATCACCACCTCGCTGCTCTCCAACACCGCGATACGGGTCGGCGAGATCCTGGACTCGCTGCTCGGCCGGCGGGGCGGAGCCGCCTCCGAGGAGTCCCGGCCGACGGTCGAGGCAGCAGAGGGGGCGGGGAGTCAGGCAGCTCCCAGCAACCTCTGAAACACCGCTGGTCCGACGTCCGGTCCGCCCGGTGACCCCTCGGGCGGACCGGGCATGGCCGGTCCGATCAAAGGGATATCGTTCCTCGTCATGTTCACCACCGCAGTGGAGCGCCCCGTGCCGGAGGGGGCGACGGACACCCACCGGCGCCGGGTCACGGGGCTGGTCGTCCTCACGGCGACCCTGCTGGTCGCGGCGACCGTGTCGCTGGCCGTCGGGGCGCGCGCGTTGAGCCCCGCCGAGGTCTGGCACGCGCTGTTCGCCGAGCCCGAGCCCGACCAGAAGCTCACCGAGATCCGGCTCATCGTCCAGACCGTCCGCGTGCCCCGGACGGTTCTCGCGATCGTGGCGGGCCTGGCCCTGGGGGTCGGTGGAGCGCTGATCCAGGGGTACACACGCAACCCCATCGCCGACACCGGACTGCTGGGGGTGAACGCCGGGGCCTCCTTCGCCGTGGTGTCGGTCATCGCCGTGTTCGGGTTCACCGACCCGTTCCAGTACGTCTGGTTCGCCTTCGTCGGGCGGGGCTCGCCGGTGTCGTCGTCTTCGGGCTGGCGAGCATCGGCAGGGGCGCGGGCAACCCGCTGACCCTTGCCCTGGCCGGCCAGGGCGTCACCGTGTTCCTCGCGGCGATGACCACGGCGGTGGCGCTCGCCGACAAGGAGTCGCTGAACGCGCTGCGGTTCTGGAACGCGGGCTCCGTCGCCGGGGTCCGGTTCGACGTCATCTGGCCGGTGACCGGGTTCATCGCCGTCGGACTGGCCCTGGCGCTGATCACCCTGCCCGCCCTCAACCTGCTCAACCTGGGCGACGACGTGGCGCGGGCGCTGGGGGTGAACATCGCGGCGAGCCGGACCCTCGGCATCGTCGCCGTCACCCTGCTGGCCGGGGCCGCCACCGCCGCCTGTGGCCCCATCGCCTTCCTCGGGCTCATGGTGGCCCACGTGGCCCGCTATCTGACCGGTCCCGACTACCGCTGGCTGGTGCCGTACGCCGGTCTCCTCGGGGCCGGTGTCCTGCTGGTCTGCGACATCGTGGGCCGGGTGGTCGTACGGCCGGGTGAACTGGAGGCGGGCGTCGTGGTCGCCCTCCTCGGAGCCCCCTTCTTCGCGGTCCTGGTGTGGCGAGGGAAGTTCACGAGCGCATGAGGAGAGTTCAGGAGCGCATGAACGGGACCGAAGCGGCCGGTGCGGCCGCTGGAACCGGTGGGACCGGTGGAACCGAAGTGAAGGCGTCGATGCCGCCCGGGGTGCGGCTCGGCCGGATGTCGTTCGTCTGGCGGCCCTGGCTGGTGCTGGTCACCCTGGTCCTCGCGGCGGCGGCCTTCCTGATCTTCTGCCTCTCCATCAGCGTCGGCGACTTCCCCATCGGCCTCTCCCGGGTGATCGCCACCGTCCTCGGCCAGGGTGAACAGGTCGACGAGTTCGTCGTGATGGACCTCCGCATGCCCCGGGCCCTGGCGGGCCTCGTCGTGGGCATCGCCCTGGGCGTCTCCGGGGCGATCACCCAGTCCGTGGCGCGCAATCCGCTCGCCAGCCCGGACATCCTCGGGATCACCGCCGGAGCCGGCGCCGTCGCCGTGTTCCTGGTGACGGCGACGGGCGGCACCGCCGCGGCGATCACCGGCTCGGTCGGGCTGCCCGCCGCCGCACTGCTGGGCGGTCTCGGCACGGGGCTGCTGGTCTACTTCCTCGCCTGGCGGCGTGGCGTCGACGGCTTCCGGCTCATCCTCATCGGCATCTCGGTGACCGCCGTGATGCAGGCGATCACGACCTGGCTGCTGGTCTCGGCCGACATCCGGGACGTGGCGCGCGCCCAGGTATGGCTGGTCGGCTCGCTGGACAACCGGTCCTGGGACGAGGTCGAAGTGGCGTTCTGGGCCACGCTCGTCCTGCTGGCCGTCGTCGCCTCCGTGGCCTTCCCGTTCAAACCGATGCACCTGGGCGACGACGTCGCCGCCGGGCTGGGCGTCCGGTTCGGCAGGGTGCGGGCCGTCCTGCTGCTCTGCGCGGTCCTGCTGGCCGCCGTGGGGGTCAGCGCCGCGGGGCCGGTCCCGTTCGTCGCGCTGGTGGCCCCCCAGGTGGCGATGCGTCTGGCCCGGTGGCCCACACCGCCGTTGATCGCCTCCGGCCTCGTGGGCGCGCTGCTGCTGATCGGCTCCGATCTGATCGCCCGCGCGGCGCTGCCGATCGGTCTGCCGGTGGGCGTGGTCACCGCCGTGATCGGCGGCCCGTTCCTCGTCTACCTGTTGGTACGGGCGAACCTCCGGTAGATGGTAAAAGTAAGGCTGACCTCAACAAGGGGGGCTCGTGGCCGCTCAGTTCACCGCGCGGACCGATACCGGCGTCCAGGACGTCCCACGGCTGGCAGCCCGGGGCGTCACCGTCGGATACGGTGACCGGACGGTCATCGACCAGCTCGACGTGGCCATCCCGCCCGGGGTGATCACCACGATCATCGGCCCCAACGGCTGCGGCAAGTCGACCCTGTTGCGCACCCTGACCCGGCTGCTCAGACCGTCCGGCGGCACTGTCGTCCTGGACGGGGAGGACATCGGCACGCTCCGGACCAAGGACGTGGCGAAGAAGCTCGGACTGCTGCCGCAGGCGCCGGTCGCCCCGGAAGGGCTCACCGTCGCCGACCTCGTCGCGCGGGGACGCCACCCGCACCAGAGCTGGCTGCGGCAGTGGTCCTCGGACGACGCCGACGTGGTGCGGCGCGCCCTGGCCATGACCGGGGTGGCGGACCTCGCCGACCGGACGGTGGACTCCCTGTCCGGCGGCCAGCGCCAGCGCGTATGGATATCGATGACCCTCGCCCAGGGCACCGATCTGCTGCTGCTGGACGAGCCGACCACGTATCTGGACCTGGCCCACGCCATCGACGTGCTCGATCTGGTCGACGATCTGCACGAGTCGGGCTGCACCGTCGTCATGGTGCTGCACGATCTCAACCTGGCCACGCGCTACAGCGACCATCTCGTCGTCATGCGCGGGGGAGCCGTCCTGGCCCAGGGGCATCCCCGGGACGTGATCACCGCGGAGCTGCTGCACGAGGCGTTCGGGCTGCGGGCCAGGGTGATCGACGACCCGGTGGGCGACCGGCCGCTGATCGTCCCGATCGGCCGGGCCCATGTGCGTACCGAACCGTGGTCCGAGGTGTGAACAGCAGCTTCACCAAGGGACCTTGACGATGTGACAGGTCCAACTCGTCGTGATCAGGTGAAAGTTGATTAGTTAGGCTAGGCTGGCCTCACTTGCTCGGGGTACAGTCTGAACGCCCTCATACCGGGGCGCAGTGGACAGCGCGAAAGCAAGGGATTTGACGATGCTTCTCCATCGAACGACGCCCCGGAAGCCGTGGCAGAGGCTGGCCGCGGCGGTGTCCGCTGCCACCCTCGGCGTCGGCCTCCTCGCGGGATGCGGCAACGACTCGGCGGACGAGAAGAAGGGCGACGACGCCCCGGCGGCGGCCGAAGGCGCGTTCCCGGTCACCGTGGAGCACGCGTTCGGGTCCACCGAGGTCAAGAAGGCCCCCCAGCGGGTCGTCACCGTCGGCTACACCGACGACCAGGCCGTCCTGGCGTTCGGCATCAAGCCGGTCGGCATGGTCGACCAGTACCCGAACCCGGCCGGTCAGACCCCCGACATCAACACCCAGTGGCCCTGGGTGAAGGACAAGTGGGGCGACGCCCGCCCCGAGGTCGTCATGAAGAACGGGGACGCCGGACCCAACTTCGAGAAGATCGCGTCGCTGCGCCCCGACCTGATCATCGCGGTCTACTCCGAGGTCGACGAGGCGGCCTACGAGAAGCTCTCCAAGATCGCCCCGACCGTCGGCCGCACCAAGGGGGAGAAGGAGCTCTTCAGCGCCCCCTGGCAGGACAACGCGGCGCACATCGCCAAGGCGCTCGGCAAGGAGAAGGAGGGCGCCGAACTGATCAAGGGCATCCAGACCAAGCTGGACGCCGCCAAGAAGGCCAACCCCGACTTCGGCGGGCAGAAGGCCGTCGCCCTGTCCTGGTACAAGGACTCCATCTCGGCCTTCACCTCCACCGACGTACGCGGACGGCTCGTCACGGGTACCGGATTCACCTACCAGACCGAGATCGACAAGATCGCCGACGGCGGCTTCTCCACCGAGCTCTCGCCCGAGCGCATCGACCTGATCGACGTCGACCGGATCTTCGTCGTCAATGACAAGGCCGACACGGAAGCGCTCAAGAAGTTCGAGCTGTTCGCCAACCTGCCGGCCGTCAAGAACGACCAGGTCTCCTACCTCCTGGACAGCGAAGGCCCCGCGGTCGGTGCCGCGATGTCCCAGGGCACCCTGCTCTCCCTGCCGTACGCGATCGACGAACTCGTCGAGTCGGCCAAGTAGCGATGGCGACCCGACGGCCCGTCCCCCGGCGAGAATCGGTCTTCGTGTGACTGTCACCGACACCCCCGCCGCCCCCACGACCCTGCGCACGGCGAGCGGGAGCGAAGCCGCCCGCTGGGTGGCCCGGCACTGCCGGCGAGCCCCCTGGCTGACGGCCTCCACCGTCCTCACCACGGTGGCCGGGGCCGCGCTCCAGGTGCTCCCCGTACTGCTGCTCGGGCAGGTCGTCGACGGGATCGTCGGGGGCGAGCCCCGCTCGATACTCCTCACCATCGGCATCCTGATGGTGGCTGCCGCCCTGTTCGGCGCGGCGGCCACCGCGGCCTCCACCTTCCTGATCGGGAAGCTGGGCGCCGAACTGCTCGCCCGGCTCCGCGAGGAAGCCGTACGCGCCGTGCTCGGCATGCCCAGCGCCCGCGTCGAGGAGGTCGGCCGGGGGGACGTGCTCTCCCGTGTCGGCGACGACGTGGCCGTCATCTCCAAGGGCATCCGGGCGGCCGTCCCCACCGTGTTCTCGGCGGGCGTCCTCGTCGCCATCGCGACGATCGGCATGTTCGGCCTGGACTGGCGGCTCGGCCTGGCCGGAGCCTGTGCCCTGCCCGCGTACGCGCTGGCACTGCGCTGGTACCTGCCCCGCTCCGCGCCCCTCTACCGCAAGCAGCGGGCGGCCCAGGCCGACCGCGCCCAGGCCCTGATCAGCGGACTCAACGGGATCGACACCGTCCGGGCCTACCGCCTGGAGGACGCCGTACGCGAGAAGGTCACGGACGAGTCGTGGCGGGTGCGCAACCTCGGTATCGAGGTGTTCCGCTTCTTCGGCCGGTTCGTCGGCCGCGAGAACCGGGCCGAGTTCATCGGACTCGTGCTGATCCTGGTCGTCGGATACGCCCTGCTGGAGGCGGACGCCGCCACCCTCGGCGAGGTGTCGGCGGCACCGCTGATGTTCCACCGCCTGTTCACCCCGCTCGGCGCCATCATGTTCACCTTCGACGAGGCCCAGAAGTCCGGCGCGAGCCTCACCCGCCTGGTCGGCGTCTTCTCGGAACCCTCCGAGGAGCGCTTGGTGGGCGACGCCTCGGTCGCCGCCGCCCCCGTCGCGCCCTACCCGGTCACGGTCCGGGACCTGGCGTTCACCTACCCCGGGGCCGAGGATCCCGTGCTGCGGGACGTGTCCCTGTCCATCCCGGCCGGCGGCTCGCTCGCCCTCGTCGGGGCGACCGGCGCGGGCAAGTCGACCCTGGCCGCACTCATCGCGGGCATCGGCAGACCGCAGGCCGGATCGGTGCACATCGGGACGCACGACCTCGCGGACATGGACGAGGCCGGGGCCCGCGCCCTGGTCAGCATCCTGACCCAGGAGACCCACGTGTTCTCCGGCCCGCTCGCCGAGGACCTGCGGCTCGCCGCACCCCTCGCGAGCGACGACGACCTGATGGACGCCCTCCGCACGGTCGGCGCCGGGGAATGGGCCGCATCCCTCCCCGACGGCCTCGCCACCCCGGTCGGCGAGGGCGGCGAACGCCTGGACGTCACCAAGGTCGCCCAACTGGCCCTGGCCAGGCTGGTACTCCGCCGGTCGCCGGTGGTCGTGCTCGACGAGTCGACCGCCGAGGCGGGAAGCGAGGGCGCCGCCGAACTGGAACGCGCCGTGCTGGCCGCCTGCTCCGGCCGGACCACCCTGTTCGTGGCCCACCGGCTGACCCAGGCGATGGCCGCGGACCGGATCGCCGTGCTCGACGCCGGACGCGTGGTGGAGGAAGGAACACACGGCGAACTGGTCGAACGGGGAGGACAGTACGCCCGGCTGTGGCGCGCCTGGCGCGAGGGAAGTTAGCGGCAGACCAGGCCACGGCCGTTCAACTCGCACGCCTCGAAAGGACGCTGAGACTCGATGTCGCAACCGGGCGCTTCTCGCATACGGCTTTCCCCCACTCAACTGGCCGCCGTACGTCGGCGGATCGGCGACCACGGCGAACGGACCGTCGTCGAGGCGTGCGCCGTCGCACTCGCGTACTGGGCGACCGGCAAGGGTCCCGACGGCATGGACCTCACCCCCGCCACCCCCTTCCCCGACCTCCTGGGCCGGGCCGGCAGCGGCACCAGCCGCGCCCAGGGGTGGGAGACCGACGTCCGGGCCCTCGGCATCACCGTGCCGCCCGGCGTCGACCCTGCCGCAGCCCAACGGGCCCTGGACGACCTGGCCGACTTCCCGGACCGGCCCCTCGGCACCATCGGCCCGTCCGGCCCCCGGGACCGGGCCGAGGAGCTGGCCCGGTGGAACGACACCCGGGCCGACCGGGACCGGCCGGCCGTCATGGAGCTGTTCGCCGAGCAGGCGCGCCTGCGGCCGGACGCCGTCGCGATCGTCGACGAGCACCGCTCACTGACGTACCGCGAAACAGCCCGGCTCTCCGCCCAGCTGGCCCATCACCTGATCGAGCGCGGCCTCGGGCCCGAACAGGTCGTCGGCATCTCGCTCGACCGCTCCGCCGACATGGTCGTCGGCCTCCTCGCCGTACTCCGGGCCGGCGGCGCCTTCGTCCCCCTCGACCCCCGGTGGCCCGCCGCCCGCCGGTCCGTCGTCGCCGAGGACGCCCGGATCGTCCTCCAGCTCAACGCCACGGGCAAGGCCGATGCCGCGGAGCCGGACGCCGTCGCCGTCGACCTCGGCGACTGGAAGTACGGCGACCGCCCGACGGACGCGCCCGACGTGACCGTCCCCGGCGGCTCACTGGCCTACGTGATCTTCACGTCCGGTTCGACCGGCAGGCCCAAGGGCGCGATGATCCGGCACGAGGCGATCAGCGAGCGCCTGCTCTGGCAGTCCCGCGAGATCCTCCGTTTCGGCCACGACGACGCCTCGCTCTTCAAGGCTCCGCTCTCCTTCGACATCTCCGTCAACGAGATCTTCCTGCCGCTCACCACCGGCGGCCGGCTCGTCGTCCTGCGGCCCGGCGGAGAACGCGACCCGCACCACCTCCTCGGCGTCATCGAGGAACAGCGCGTCACCTTCACCTACTTGGTCTCCTCCATGCTGGACGTCCTCCTGGAGATCGTGGGCGACTCCGGCCGCCTCGACAGCCTGCGGCACGTCTGGTGCGGCGGCGAGGTCCTCACGCCGGAGCTCTACGAGCGCTTCCGCACCCGCCTCGACATCCCGCTGTACCACGGCTACGGCCCCGCCGAGACGACCATCGGCGTCTCCCACGTCATCTACCGGGGGCCGCGACACGCCTGTCGACATCGATCGGCAAGGCCAACCCCAACACCCAGCTCTACGTCCTCGACGACGAACTGCGCCCCGTCCCGGCCGGCGTCGGCGGCGAACTGTACGTCGGGGGGCTCCTGTTGGGGCGCGGTTACGCGGGCGCGCCCGGCCTCACCGCCTCCCGCTTCGTCGCCAACCCCTTCGCCGCCGACGGCTCCCGGCTCTACCGCACCGGCGACCTCGCGCGGTACGCCCCGGACGGATCGCTGGACTTCCTCGGCCGCGCCGACAACCAGATCAAGATCCGGGGCATGCGGCTGGAGATCGAGGACGTCGAGGCGGGCCTCGCCGAACACCCCGGTGTACGGCACACGTGCGTCGTCGCGAGGAAGAACACGGCGGGCGGCACCTACCTGGTCGGCTACGTCATCCCCGCGGGCGGGCACGAGGACCTGAGCGCCGACGACGTCAAGGCATGGGCCACGGCCGCCATGGTCGAGTACATGGTGCCCACCCATGTCGTCGTCCTGCCGGAGTTCCCGCTCACCGCGAACGGCAAGGTCGACCGGAACGCGCTTCCCGAGCCCGCCACGGACACCCGCGCCCTCCAGGCCCCCGCCACCGAGAACGAACGGCTGGTGTGCGAGGCCGTCGCCGCGGTGCTGCGCCTGGACGCCGTCGGCACGGACCAGGACTTCTTCCAGCTCGGCGGCGACAGCATCCTGGCGATCTCGCTGCTCAGCGCCCTGCGCGAGGCCGGCCTCCACGTCACCGCACGCCAGATCTTCGCCCACACCGTCGTCGGGGCACTGGCGGCGGTGGCGAGCCGGGAGTCCGTCGCCGCCGTGGACCACGGCGACGTCGCCACCGGCACCGTCGTCGGATCACCCATCGTGCAGTGGCTCGGCGAGACCACCGACGCCATCGACGGCTTCGTGCAGTCGGTCGTCCTCACCGCGCCGGCCGAGCTGACCCCCGACGCCCTCGACGACCTCCTGACCGCCGTGCTCACCCGGCACGACATGCTCCGCGCCCGGCTGGTACGGGGCGAGCGCTGGGGCTTCGACATCCCCGAGGCCGGTGCGACCAGCCGCTGCTGGGAGCAGAGCGACGCCCCGGTCGAGGACTGCGTCGCCCTCGCGACCGCCGCGCTCGACCCGGACCGCGGCATCATGCTGCGCGCCGTCTGGCGCCGCGCGGCATGCCAACTCGTCCTGGTCGCGCACCATGTGGTCATCGACGGTGTGTCCTGGCGCATCCTGATGGACGACCTGGCCACTGCCTGGCGACAGCACTCATCGGGGTCGCCCGTCGAACTGCCGCCGGTGGGAACGTCGTTCAGGCGCTGGACCCAGCTCCTGGGCCGCACCCCGTTCGACGCGGACCGTACGCACCACGCCAGCACGCTTCCCGCCGCCGACGCGCCGATCGGCAGGCGGGCCCTCACGGCGGACGACACCGTGGCCCGTGAGCAGACCCGGACCGTGGCGGTCGACCCCGTCACCACGGCGGCGCTGCTCGGGGAGATCCCCGCCATGTTCCACGCGGGCGTCAACGACGTCCTGCTGACCGCTCTCGCCGTCGCCCTTGCCCGCTGGCGACGCGAACGGGCCAGGACCAGACCTTCGCCCACATCGAACTGGAAGGGCACGGCCGTGAGAGCCGGTTCGTCGCGCCCTCGGCCGGATTCGAACCCGAACTGTCCCGTACCGTCGGCTGGTTCACCACTCTCCTCCCCGTCACCGTGGACCCCGGAACAGCGAGCGACCTCACCGCGCCCGACTACCTCGCCGCCGCTCTCAAGGCGGTCAAGGAGGACCTCGCCCGCGTACCGGCGGGCGGCCTCTCCTACGGGGCCCTGCGCTACCTGACCGGCGACGGACCGACCGGGCACCCCGCTCCCCAGGTGCTCTTCAACTACCTGGGCCGCTTCGACGCAGGCGGCCCGGGCGACTGGCAGCTCGCGGGAACGACCGGACAGCTGGGCGAGAAGCGCGACCCCCGCATGCGGCTGCCGCGCGCCCTGGAGTTCAACGCGATCGCCGAACCCGACGCGAGCGGCGCGTACGAACTGGTCACCACCATCTCCTGGCCGGAAGGCGTGTTCACCGAGGACGACATCACCACCCTCGGCGACCACTTCCGCTCGTCCCTCACCGCCCTCGCCGCGCTCGAGGACGGCGGCCACACGCCCAGCGACTTCCCGCTCGTGCCGCTGACCCAGGCCGACGTGGACGCGCTGGACGGCCCGGCGCTGCGCGACATCCTGCCGCTGACCCCGCTTCAGGAGGGCCTCTACTTCCACTCCGTCTTCGACGACGACGCCACGGGCAGCTATGTCGAACAGCAGGTGATGACGCTGGACGGCGACGTGGACGCCGACCGGCTGGCGGCGGCGGCCACGCGGCTGCTCACCCTCTACCCCAACCTTGCCGCCCGCTTCACGGCCCTCGCGGACGGCCGGGTCGTCTCCGTCGTCGAGAACGGCAGGAGCGCACCCTTCACCACCCTGGACGGCCCCGCCCGCACCGACGAGGAGATCCGCGAACTCGCCGAGCGGGACCGCCGGGCCGGCTTCGACCTCGCCACCGGGCCCCTGATGCGCTACACCCTGATCCCCGCCGACGCGGGCCGCTGTGTCCTCGTCCAGACCGTGCACCACATCATCGCGGACGGCTGGTCGGTGCCGCCGATGCTCCGCACCCTGCTGGCCGAGTACCACCGGCCGGGTTCGGTGTACGCGCTCGGCGGCTACCGCGACTACGTGGAGTGGCTCGCCGCGCGCGACCAGGACGAGAGCGACCGGGTATGGCGCGAGGAGCTCGCCGGACTGCCCGGCCCCTCCCTGGTCGCCGAGGGCCACACCCCCTCCGAACGGTTCGCCGACGTCACCGCGGAGCCCGCCGAGGACATCGACGTGGCCGCCCGCACCGCCGGAGTCTCCCTGAGCGTGGCCGTGCACAGCGCGTGGGCGGCGACCCTGGGCGGGCTGCTGCACAGCAGGGACGTCGTCTTCGGCTCCACCGTCTCCGGGCGCGACGCCGACGTCCCCGGCATCCGCGACATGGTCGGCCTCTTCATCAACACCATCCCCGTGCGGGCCCGTTGGTCGTCCACCGATACGGCGTACGACCTGCTGGACGCCGTCAAGCGGCATCAGGGAGCGGTCCTTCCGCACCAGCACGTCTCACTGGCCCGGACCGGCCGGCAGAGCGGCACGGGCACCCTGTTCGACACCCTGGTCGTCTTCGACGTCGCCACCGATGTGGCCGCCCTGCGCGAACCCGACGACACCCTCGTCATCACCGGCATCGTCAACGAAGGCGCACCGCACTACCCGTTGACGCTCGTCGTCGAGCGCGCACAGGACGGCCGGCCGCGCTTCAACCTGATCTACGACGGTGAACTCCTGCGCGCCGCGAGCGCCGAGGCGATCCTCACCACGTTCGCCCGGACCCTCACCGAACTGCTCGGCCGCCCGGACGCCCCGGTCGACGCGCTGCTCCCCGCGCCGGACGGGGCTCCGGTGCGGGAGGCCCCGGCCACCCTGGGCGAGCTGTTCGACGCCGCCGCGCTTCGCGACCCGGCGGCCACCGCCGTCACCCAGTGCGCGCTGGACGGCACCACCCGCTCCCTCGTCTACGGTGAACTGGCGGCGGAAAAGGACGCGTTGGCCTCCACCCTGCGCGCGGCCGGGGTCCGCCCCGGGCAACGGGTCGCCGTCGCCGTCCCCCGCTCCCTGGAACAGGTCGTCGCCCTGGTCGCCGTCGTCACCGCCGGAGGCGCGTACGTACCGCTGGACCCGGCCTACCCGGACGAGCGGCTGGAGTACATCCTCGCCGACGCCGCCCCGCAGGCCGTCCTCGTGGACCGGGAGCAGCGGGGCCGGTTCACCCGGCTGCTGGAGAAGGCCCAAGTGGCGGCCCGCGTGCTCGTCCAGGACGAGGACCTTCCGCAGGCCGCCGGACCCGCCGCGCCCGAGGTCCGGCCGGGGGACCCGGCGTACGTCATCTACACCTCGGGTTCGACCGGACGGCCCAAGGGCGTCGTCGTCCCGCACTCCGCGGTGGCGACGCTCCTCGCCAACACCCGGCCGGACATGGACTTCGGCCCCGACGACGTCTGGGTCCAGTTCCACTCCTTCTCCTTCGACTTCGCCGTCTGGGAGCTGTGGGGCGCACTCGCCCACGGAGGCGAACTGCTCGTCCCCGACTACGCCCTGACCCGCTCACCGGTCGACTTCCACCGGCTGGTCCGCGAACGCGGCGTGACCGTGCTCAACCAGACCCCGTCCGCCTTCCACCAGTTCGTCGAGGCCGACCTGCGCGCCGAGGAACCGGTCACGGCGCTGCGCCGCATCGTCTTCGGCGGCGAGGCACTCGACCTCGGGCGGCTGCGCGGCTGGGTCGAGCGGCACGGCACCCGTGCGCCCGAACTGGTCAACATGTACGGCATCACCGAGACCACCGTCCATGTCACCCACCGGGTGCTGACGGACGAGGACTTCACCCGTGGCGGCGACACCAGCCCCATCGGCGGCCCGATCCCGGGCCTGACCGTCCATCTGCTCGACGACCGGCTGCGGCCGGTGCCGCCGGGCCGGGTGGGCGCCATCTACGTCGCGGGCGACCAGGTGTCCCTCGGCTATCTGGGCCGCCCCGGGCTCACCGCAGGGCGTTTCGTGGCGAACCCGTTCGCCGCCGACGGCTCCCGGATGTACCACACGGGCGACCTCGCCCGCCGGACGCTCGACGGTGAGCTGGAGTTCGCGGGCCGCGCCGACGACCAGGTGCAGTTGAAGGGATTCCGTATCGAGCTGGGCGAAGTCGAAAGCGCGGTCCGGGAGGTGGCGGGTGTCGTCGATGCGGCCGTCACCGTGGCGGACAGCGGCGACCACCTCGTCGCCCATGTCGTCGGCGAGCCGCCCACCGGCCTCTCCGCCCTGCTCGCCGCCAAGCTCCCCCCGCACATGGTGCCGGGCCGGGTCCTGCCGATCGGCGTACTGCCACTGACCGTCAACGGAAAGCTGGACCGCAAGGCCCTCACGGAACGGGCGGCACAGCAGGACGACACCCCGCACGCGACCTCGCAGCGCCCGGACGACTCCGCACTCACCGCCCTGACCGGCATCTTCGCCGAGACCCTGACCGGCGCCACCGTCGACGCCGACACCGACTTCTTCGGCGCCGGGGGCGACAGCATCGTCGCCATCGCCGTGATCAACCGAGCCCGGGCACTCGGCCTGCCGATCGCACCCCGGGACGTGTTCCTGTTCAAGACACCGCGCGCCCTCGCCGACCACCTCGCGACGCGCGCCCCGGCCCCCGCGCCGTCGGCACCCGCCCGCCGCGAGGACGGCCCCCTGCCCCTCACGCCGATCATCCTGCGCCGGCGCGAACTGGGCGGCTCGCTCGCCCGGTTCGCCCAAGCCAGGGCCCTCACCGTCCCCGCCGGCACCGGCCTCGCGGACATCCGGCGCGCCGCCGACGCCGTCGTGGCCGCACACCCGGCCCTGCGACTGCGCCTCCACATCGAGCACGGTGTCTGGTCCCTGCGCACCGAACCCGCCCGCACGGCCTCCGTCGTCACCGAGCACACCACCGACGCGACCGCCGCCGCCAACGAGGCCGCCGGGCGGCTCGACCCCTCCACCGGGGACGTCATCGCGTTCTCCTGGCTCCCGGCGAGCCGCACCCTGGTCGTCACCGTCCACCACATCGCCGTGGACGCGGTGTCCTGGCTCGTCCTCCTCGACGATCTGACCACCGTCCTGAGCGGCCGCCCCGCCCTGCCGCCGACCACCTCCTACGCCGCGTACGCCGAGGCGCTGGCCCTGCGGTCCGCCGAGGCGGCCGACGAGCTCGGCCACTGGATCACCACCCTGGGCGCCCCGGCACTCGTGCCCACGGTCCGAGGGGCCCGGGAGACCACCGTCGTCCTGCCGCCCGGCGTCAGCGACCGGGTGACCCGCGACGCGCCCGGCGCGCTCGGCCTCGGCCTCACCGAGCTGCTCTGCGGAGCCCTGCGCACCGCGCTGACCCGGATCCAGACCGAGCCCACCGACCTCGCCATAGACCTGGAGCGGCACGGCCGCGTCCCGGCCCGGGACGACCACGACTACTCCCGCACCGTCGGCTGGTTCACCTCCATCGCCCCCGTACGCCTGACCGCGGGCACCGACCCCGTCGCCGCCGCCCGCGAGCTTGCCGAGCACCAGCCGGACGGGGACGGGCATGTCGCCTACGGGCGGCTCCGCTACCTCAACCCCCAGACGGCCCCGCTGCTGACCGCCCGGCCGCAGGTCCTCTTCAACTACCTCGGCCGGGGCAGCGAATCGGAAGCCCTGCGGATCACCGGTGCCGACCAGGGCGACAGCCCGTACGCCGTCGAGGTCAACGCCTGGACCGACGGGACCACCGGCTCCCTCCACGCCGTCTTCACCCTCGCCGACGCCGTCCCCGACGCGATCACCGGCCACTGGCTGACCGCCCTGGAGCAGATCGCGGACGCGTCCACGACCGCCGAGCGCACCGCGCCCGTCACCCCGCTCCAGCGCGGCCTGTACTTCCAGGCCCAGCTGACGGGCACAGGCACAGGAGCGGCATCGGATGCGGTTGCGGAAGCGGGGAGTTCGGGAGCGGCCGGCCCGGCCGGGCACTATGTCGCGCAGAGCTGGTTCGCCTTCGACCGCCGCCTGGACCCCGACGCGCTGGCCGAGGCGATGGCGTACGTCATCGGCCGCCACCCCGTCGTCGGCGCGGGATTCACCACCGATCCGGACGGAAACCCGGTCCAGGTCCTGCGGGCGGGCCGCCGCGTCCCCGTCCGCACGCTCGACCTGGCCACCGACGCCGAGGTGGAGGCGCTGCGTACCCGGGACCGCGCACAGGGCTTCGACCCGGCGGAGCCGCCGCTCGTCCGGATGACCGTGGTCCGGCTGCCCGACGGCCGCGACGGCCTGCTGCTCAGCTACCACCTGCTGCTCTGGGACGGCTGGTCCCGCGAGATCCTGCTGCGCGACCTGTTCGACGCGTACGAGGCCGTCGTCGCCGGCGAACCGTGGGACGCGACGCCCGCCGTACCCGGCTTCGAGGAGTACGCCCGGGAGCTGGCAGCCAAGGACCCGGCCGTGGCGGAGCGCTTCTGGGCGGAGCATCTGGCAGGTCTGCCGGGGCCGACCCTCCTCGCCGGACCGGCCCCGGCCCTGGCCGATGAGCTGCCGCAGCCGCTCGTGCACACCCTCTCCGCCGAGCTGTCGGAGACGCTGCGCGAGACGGCCCGGACCCGGGGCGTCACGCTGAACTCGGTGCTGACCGGCGCCTTCGGCCTCCTCCTCGGGGCCCGCACCGGCCGGAGCGACGCCGTGTTCGGCGTCACCGTCTCGGGACGCGAGGGCGAAGGGCACGGCGACATCGTCGGCGTGCTCCTCAACACCGTCCCTCTGTGGACGCGGGCCAGGCCCGACGACTCGGTCGACGCCTACCTGTCCTCCGTACAGGCGGCGCGCGTCGCGGCGATGGACCACGAGCACCTCGGCCTCGGCGAGATCCAGCGGGCCGCCGGACACGACACCCTGTTCGACAATCTGTTCGTGCTGCAGAACTTCCTGGACCTGGACGCGTTCGCCGAGATGAACGCCCGCCACGGCATCACCGAGGTCCGTGCCGACGACTCCACCCACTACCCCTACACCTGGGTCGTGACGCCCGGCGACCGGCTCACGGTCAAGCTGGAGCACCGCCACGGCGACGCCCACAGCGCCCGCCGCCTCCTCGACGACTACCTGCGCGTCCTGGAGGATCTCGCCGGGGCCACCGGCCCGATGGGCGCGCTGCCCGGACTCGGCCCGGCCCCCGTGCCCGCCGCGCGCACCGAGGTCGGCACCGACACCGTCGTCGACCGCTTCGACATCGCTGCCGACCGCGCCCCGGAACGGACCGCCCTCGTCGCCGGCGGCGCGACCCTGACCTTCGCCGAACTCCAGGAGCGCAGCCGTGCCGTGGCGGGCGTCCTCGCCGCGCGGGGCATCGGGCCCGAGACGACGGTGGGCCTGGCGATCCCGCGCTCCCTCGACTGGATCGCCGCCCTGTTCGCGGTGTTGCGGGTCGGGGCCGCGTACGTACCGCTGGAGCTGGACCACCCCGACGAGCGGATCGCCGCGATCGTCGAGGACGCCCGGCCCGAGGTGATCCTCACCGTCAGTGCGGTGTCACCCCGGCTGTCCGGCGAACTCATCGAACTGGACCGCCCGTTGCCGGAGGCAGAACCGTACACGACGTTCGCGCCGGAGGACCCGGACCGGCTGCGCCACCCCGCGTACACCATCTACACCTCGGGATCGACCGGGAAGCCCAAGGGGGTCGTGACCGAATACGCGGGCCTGACGAACATGCTGATCAACCATCAGCGCCGCATCTTCGAGCCGGTCCTCGCCGAGCACGGCCACCGCACCTTCCGCATCGCGCACACCGTGTCGTTCGCCTTCGACATGTCGTGGGAGGAGCTGCTGTGGCTCGCCGACGGCCACGAAGTCCACATCTGCGACGAGGAGTTGCGCCGCGACGCACCCCGTCTCGTCGACTACTGCCTGCGGCACGGGATCGACGTCATCAACGTGACGCCCACCTACGCCCAGCAGTTGGTGGCCGAAGGGCTGCTGGAGGACCCCGAACGGCGCCCCGCGCTCGTTCTGCTGGGCGGCGAGGCCGTCACCCCGACGCTCTGGCAGCGCCTCGCCGAGACCGAGGGCACCGTCGGCTACAACCTGTACGGGCCAACCGAATACACCATCAACACCCTCGGCGTCGGCACCTTCGAGTGCCAGGACCCGGTCGTCGGCGTCGCCATCGACAACACCGAGGTGTACGTCCTGGACCCCTGGCTGCGACCGCTGCCCGACGGCGTTCCCGGCGAGCTGTACGTGTCCGGCATCGGCATCGCCCGCGGTTACCTGGGCCGCAGCGCCCAGACCGCGCACCGCTTCGTCGCCTGCCCGTTCGGCGCACCCGGGGAGCGCATGTACCGCACCGGGGACCTGGTGATCCGCCGGCCCGACGGGAACATCGCCTACCTCGGCCGCACCGACCAGCAGGTCAAGATCCGCGGTCACCGGGTCGAGCTCGGCGAGGTGGAGGCCGTGTTCGCCGCACACCCGGCGGTGCGGTTCGTCGCCGCCGTCGCCCAGCCCGACCCGGGGGTCGACGGCGCGTACCGGCTGGCCGCCTATCTCGTCCTCACCGGCCCCGTCGGCCTCGCGCAGGTCGCGCACGAGGTGGGCGCCGGGCTGCCGGACTTCCTGCGCCCGACGCACTACGCCCAGGTCGACGCCATCCCGCTGACGGTGAACGGGAAGGCCGACACCAAGGCGCTGCCGGAAGCAAGGCCGCTGGGGGCCCTGACCACGGCGGGGGAGCGCGGCCCGGAGACCGGGACGGAGCGCGTCGTCTGCGAGTTCTACGCCGAGGCGCTCGACCTCGACGACGACGAGGTCAGCGCGGTCAGCGACTTCGTGGCCCTCGGCGGGCACTCCATGCTGGCGGTGCGGCTGATCGGACTGCTCCGCCGCGAGTACGGTCCTGTCATCACCATCCGCGATCTGTTCACCCTGCGCACCCCCGAAGCGATCGCCCACCACCTCGACGAGAACTCCTGACCCTGATGAAGACTCCTGAGACCGCGCGGCCCCGCCCGGGGGCCGCGATCCTGCGGACGGCACTGCGCCGCAACGTCGGCGCCATGATCGCGGGCACCGTCCTGATGAGCCTGTACCAGGCGGCGGAGACCGCGTTCCCCATCGCGCTCGGACTCATCGTCGAGCACACGATGCAGGACCGCAGCCTCGGCTCCCTCGGCGTCTCGATCGGCTCGCTGGCCGTGATCATCACGACGGTGTCCCTGTCGTGGCGGTTCGGCATGCGCGTGCTGCAGAAGGCCAACACGACCGAGGCCCACCGCTGGCGGGTGCGGGTGGCCGCCTGCGGACTCCAGCCGGTCGCCAGGGACGTGGACCTCAAGTCCGGCGAGATCCTGACCATCGCCACCGAGGACGCCGACCAGACCGCCGACATCATCGAGGTGGTGCCGCTGCTGATCAGCTCCCTGGTCGCCATCGTGGTCGCGGCGGTCGCGCTGAGCCTCGCCGACCTCAGGCTCGGTCTGCTGGTGATGGTGGGAACCGTAGCGATCCTGTCGGTCCTCGCCGTGATGTCCCGGCGGATCGGGGCCAGTACGCAGGAACAGCAGGCCCGGGTGGCCCGGGCGGGCGCCAAGGTCGCCGACCTGATCATCGGGCTGCGCCCGCTGCACGGGTTCGGCGGCAACCACGCCGCCTTCGGGGCCTACCGCGAGGTCAGCACGGACGCGAAGCGCCAGGCGATCACCGTCGCCCGGGTCAACGGCACCTACGCGGGCACCGCGCTGGCCCTCAACGCGGCCCTCGCCACGGCCGTCTCGCTGACCGCCGGCTGGCTGGCGTTCGAGGGCCGGATCACCATCGGCGAACTCGTCATGGCCGTGGGGCTCGCGCAGTTCATCATGGAACCGCTCAAGATGTTCTCGGAGATGCCCAAGTACGTGATGATGGCCCGCGCCTCGGCCGAGCGCATGGCCCTTGTCCTGAACGCGTCCCCGGTGGCGACACCGGGGCCCGAACGCCCCGAGCCCGGCGGGGCCCTGGAGGTCGACGGCGTCCACCACGGCTCCCTCCGGGGGTCACGTTCACCGTCGCGGCAGGCGAGTTCGTGGCGGTCGCCGCCTATCAGCCGCGTGCGGCGGCCGACCTGGCCGCCGTCCTCGCGGTCAACGTCGCCCCGCAGGCGTACGGGGGAGTGGTCCGGGTGGGCGGCCGGGAGATCGGCGGCCTGTCGATCGAGGCGGTCCGCGAACACCTGCTGGTGAACCCGTACGACGGGGAGATCTTCGCCGGCACCCTCCGGACGAACATCGACCCGTCGGGCAGCGGGCGGGAGATCGCGGAGGCCGTCGAGGCGTCCATGCTCACCGACGTGGTCGCCCTCCACCGCGAGGGACTCGACCACGTGGTGCGCGACCGGGGGGCGAACCTCTCGGGCGGCCAGCGCCAACGCCTCTCCCTGGCACGCGCGTTGGCAGCCGATGCCGAGGTCCTCGTCCTGCACGACCCCACGACGGCCGTGGACGCGGTCACCGAACAGCTCATCGCGCGCAACATCGCGAAGCTGCGCCGGGGCCGCACCACGCTCGTGCTGACCAGCAGCCCGGCACTCCTGGACGCGGCGGACCGGGTGCTCGTCCTGGACGGGGGCGTCATCACCGCGGAGGACACCCACCGCAACCTCCTCGCCGGGGACGAGGCGTACTGCCTGGCCGTGGCCCGGTGAGCCACCCGTAGGGGCGGGCCCGCCATGGGGGCCGGGGCCGCCCGGGAGCCTCCGGCGCCGCCCGCCCCTGCCCGCGGCTCAGCCCAGGGCCCAGGCGACATCCCTGAGCAGGGCGTGGCGCCAGCCCGCCCGGTCGTGGTCCGAGGCGGACCGCGAGACCCGCACGGTCGCTCCGGCCCGCTCGGTGAGCGACTCGGTCAGCTCGCAGTGGGGCAGCATCCGCCTCTCGTGCTCTCCCACGTCGAACGCGCACCGCAGCCGCGACAGGTCGGCCCCCCGGCGCAGCCGCTCGGCGAGGGCGCCGCCGACGGCCCCGCCCAGCGGATCCGGCAGGTCCACGGCTCCGGGCGCCCACCAGAAGGACCCCGACTGGCAGGCGACCCGCGAGACCAGCTCGGGGAACTCCAGCGCCGCGTACAGCGCGCTCAGCCCGCCCAGGCTCTGCCCGGCCACCACCAGCCGGTCCGGCTCGGCCGGCACTCCGCAGTCGCCCACCAGCGGCAGCAGTTCGTCCCGGACCGCCTCCCACAGCTCCGGGCGGCAGAGGAACTCGGCCTCCCGGTCCTTGGCCGGCAGGAACACCAGGGTCAGCGGAGGCAGGTCGCCCGTCTCGAAAGCCGCGTCGAAGGCGGTCGCGGCCGGGTGCAGATACAGCCAGTCGTCCCCGTCGAGCAGCACCACCACCGGGCCGCCCCCGCCCACCGGGTGGACCCGCACGGTACGCCGCCCGCCGAGCCGGTCGCTGTTCCAGCGGATCCGGGTCCGGGGGAGGGGCGGCACATCGTCCGGGCCGAGGGCGGGCCAGTGCGGCTGGGGCGGGGCGTCCGGCGTCGCGGCGACGGAACGATCGGCCCCCGCGCCGACCGGATTGAACGGATCGGCATGGGCCTCGCCCGCCACGAGGACGCGATAGGTCACCCGCAGCCGAGCGGGCATGGACACCTCCGCGTACCAGCAGTCGGTGTCCTCCCAGCGCCGCAACGGCACGGGCGGCGACCAGCTCTCGAAGTCCAGGACGGTCTCGTCGAGTGCGGCCCGGGCACCGCGCCACAGGAAGAGGGTCCGCCAGCCGCCGTCGGCGGGCACCGACGCGGGCGTACGCGCCGCCGCCCAGAACGCTTCGGAGCCGGGGCGGCCCCGCAGACCGAAGGCGGCGAAGGGGCTCTCGGCGTCCACCGGAGGCATGAACGTCTCCTTGCGAGAGGGGAAGAGAGGAGAGCCAGGCCGAGGCGGGCCCCGCCTGGGTAAGGCGATCCTAACTCAACGTCCATGGGGGGATGTTGGGGATGCGACGCGGAAGGCGGCCCGAGGGCGACCGAGCGGCCCGAGGGGGCAGGTCCGTGCGGGGTCAGTACGCGGCGAGCCGCTCCATCAGGGCCACGGTGTGCGCGAGCTGCCGCTGCTCCTCCGCGCTGAGTTCGAGGTCGATGGCCCGGGCCAGCCAGTCGGCGCGCCGGTCGCGTTCCGCCTTCAGCGCCGCCCGGCCCACCTCGGAGAGATCGACGAGCGACTTGCGGCCGTCCGTCGGGTGCGCCCGGCGGACCACGAGGCCCTGCTCCATCAACAGGCCGACCGCGCGGGCCATCGACTGGGGCCGTACGCGCTGGTCCGCGGCGAGGTCGCTGGTGGTCATCGCCCCGTCCCGGTCGAGGACCCCCAGCACCGCGACCTGGCCGTGCGGAATCCGGTCCTCCTGCTTCACCCGCCGCGCGAGTTTGCCCATGGCGGTGCGCAGATCGGCGGCGACGGTGGCAGGTTCCGGGGTGGGCATAGGGCACTTTAACCCGCGGTTGCGGGCACGTCCGCCCAGGTGGTCGGCCCGGTAGGTCCCCGGTGAAAGTCGGCAGCACAACTGCGCAGCCAAGCTAAACAGCTAATCTGAACAGCATTGCTGTAGAGTTTAGCTGTCGCGGCTCGCGCCGGCGCTGTCGCACCAGTGCCGCGACACGTGACTACGGAAGGACCTCGCATGTCCCGCACGACAGCTGAGCCCACCGCCATCCAGTCCGTCACCGCCCGCCGGATCATCGACAGCCGGGGCAACCCCACCGTCGAGGTCGACGTCCGCCTCGCCGACGGATCCCTCGGGCGCGCGGCCGTCCCCTCCGGTGCCTCCACCGGTGCGCGGGAGGCCGTGGAGCTGCGCGACGGGGACGCGGGGCAGTGGCACGGCAAGGGGGTCGACCGCGCGGTAGGCCACGTCAACGGGGAGATCGCGGCCGCGGTCGTGGGCCGTGACGCGGACGACCAGGCGGGTCTGGACGCCACCCTCGTCGCGCTCGACGGCACGCCCGGCAAGTCCCGGCTCGGTGCGAACGCCGTCCTCGGCGTCTCGCTCGCCGCCGCGAAGGCCGCCGCGGCGGCCCACCGCCAGCCGCTCTACCGCTACCTCGGCGGCGCCGACGCCCGCCTGCTCCCGCTGCCGATGATGAACATCATCAACGGCGGGGCCCACGCCGACAATCCGCTGGACTTCCAGGAGTTCATGATCGCGCCGGTGGGGGCGAAGACCTTCGCGGAAGCCGTCCGGATGGGTTCCGAGATCTTCCACACCCTGCGCCGCGACCTGCTCGCCGCCGGTCACGCCACCGGGGTCGGCGACGAAGGCGGGTTCGCCCCAGCCCTCCGCACCGCGGAGGAGGCCCTCGACTTCGTCCTGAGCGCCGTCGAACGCACCGGATACCGCCCCGGCGAGGACATCGGCCTCATCATGGACCCGGCATCGTCGGAGTTCTTCCACGACGGCGCGTACGTGTACACGGGTGAAGGGGTCCGCCGTACGCCCTCCGAACAGGCGGACTACCTGGCCAAGCTGATCGACGCCTACCCGATCGTCTCCATCGAGGACCCGATGGCCGAGGACGACCTGGAGGGCTGGCGCGAGCTGACCGCCCGCGTCGGCCACCGTTGCCAGCTGACCGGCGACGACGTCTTCTGCACCGACGAGGCGCAGGTCCGTGAGGGTATCCGTACCGGCGTCGGCAACTCGGTCCTGGTCAAGGTCAACCAGATCGGCACCCTGACCGAAGCCCTCGCCACGGTCGCCACCGCCCGGCGTGCGGGCTGGAGTGCCGTGATGTCCCACCGCTCCGGCGAGACGGAGGACACCACGATCGCGGACCTGGCGGTGGCGACGGGCTGCGGCCAGATCAAGACGGGCTCGCTGTCCCGCTCCGACCGCACGGCCAAGTACAACCAGCTGATCCGGATCGAGGAGGAGTTGGGCGCGTCGGCGCAGTACGCGGGCGGGGCGCTGCTGTCCCGTTCCTGACGGGAGCCCCGGGCCGGCCGGGTGCACCGCCAGGTGCCGCCCGGTCCGCCCCGGCGACACGGAACGGGCGGCCTCCGGCGGACAGTCACGTCCACCGGAGGCCGCCCTCCGTTCGCGGCGGGCCGGTCCGGGCCGCCGGACACCGGACCGGCTCACCGCTCCCGGGTCTCCGGGTCGGGCCCTGACAGGCCCGGATCTAGGGGAAGTTGGTGACGGTCGAGGGGATCGTCGACGTTCCCGACGTGGGGGACCCGACGTTGTTGATGACGTGCTGGTACTGGCCGTTGCCGCCGAGCGAGACGACCAGCAGGTTGTGGAACTTCACGCCGGGCTTCACCGGGGCCTTGAACCCGTGTTCCTGCACGATGGTCGGGTCGACGTTGTAGTAGCAGTAGCTGCCCATGCCCCAGCCCTCGTGCTGCTCGACCGAGTCGTCGACCCGGTAGGCGGCGTAGCCCTTCGTGCTCCCGTTCTGGATGGCGGCCTGGTTGGGCGCGTCGTACGCCTTCTCGTTCTGGAAGAAGATCGTGCGGCCGCGCTCGCCGTACCACTCCACGTCGTACTTGTTGAAGTGCTCCACGAACAGTCCGGTGGCGAGGACGTCGTCACCGTTCACCCGGACCCCGTAGTCGGCCCGGTTGGTCTCCCAGCCCCAGCCCTCTCCGTGGTCCGCCCGCCACACCCAGGTGTGGTCGATGATCGTGTCGTCGCTGTTGACGACGATGCTCGTGGTCGCCTTGCCGGGGCCCGCCCCGCCGATCCGCACGAACACGTCCTGGAGCGAGGTGGGGTTCGCCGCGTGGTCGGCGGACGCGCCCCGCGGCCCGACCTCCAGCAGAGTCTCCGAGTTGACCGGACCCGCGTCGATGAGGAAGCCCGCCAGCTTCACCCCGTCGACATCGGCGACCTTCATCGCGGTCACCCCGTTGTCCGGGATGATCGTGGCCAGACCGAGGCCCAGGACGACGGTGTTCGCCCGGTTCACGTCGATGGTCCGGTCGATGTGGTAAACCCCGGGCGTGAACAGCAGGTTGAGGCCCTGCGCCAGCGCGGCGTTGATCGTCGCCGCCGTGGCGCCCTGCTTGACGACGTAGAAGCGGTCCAGCGGGATGGATTCGCCCGTCTGGGTCCCGCCGTCCCACGAGACACCGCGCGCGTTGACGCGCTTCGCGGGGACGAAGACCTTGTAATCGTTGCCGTCGAGGTAGAGGAACGGCTTCTCGCGCGAGATCGGAGTGGTGTCGAGCGTGGTGTACGGCGGGGTCGGGTAGCTCGCCGCCGGGGCGCCCTGGACACCGGAGAACGTCATGTTCCACACGGCGTTGGTCCAGCCGCCGACGGAGCTGTCGCGGGTGTACCACTGCTGCTGGGAGTAGGGGCCGACCGTGCCGTCGATCTTGGAGTCGGCGATGTAGCCGCCGCTGGCCCAGCCGTAGCCGTCGGGGGCGAGGTTCAGCCCGCCCTTGACGTGCATCCGGCGGAAGGGCGCCGCCTGGGAGACCGCCCAGCGGTTGGTGCCGGAGACCGGGTTGAGCGTCAGGTTCTCCGCCGAACGCCAGAAGTTCTGCGTCGCGTTGCCGTCGAACCAGCCCGCGTCCACGGTCACATCACCGTTGAAGGTGGTGTCGTTCGGGTTGAGGCCGAGACCCGCGATCTGCGTGTAGAAGCCGATCTGCGCGTTGATGTCGTCGTACGTGCCCGGCTTGAAGAGGAGCGCGTGGCGGTCGAGGCCGAACTGCGCGGACTCCTGCTTCTTGAAGATCTCGTCGACCTTGCCCTGGATGTTCGGCGTGGACGGGTCGAAGACATGGACGTTCGGACCGAGGTCGCCACCGCCCGGAATCTCCGGACCGCCGCCGTCCCGCGTACCGAAGACCTTGAACTCCCAGAGCGAGTAGCCGTATCCGGTGGCACGCTCGGTGCCGGTCAGCCGCACGTAACGGGCGTCGCCGGAGATGTCCAGGGTCTCGTTGCCGCCCGCCGATGTGGAGGTGCTGTAGGCGGTCGTCCAGTCGTTGCCGTCGGTCGAGAGCTCGATGCGGTAGCTCTTGGCGTGCGCGGCCTCCCAGGCGAGTTCGACCCGGCTCAGAGCCGCCGGGGAACCGAGGTCGATCCGGATCCACTGGGGGTCGGCGAACGCGCTGGACCAGCGGGTCCCGCCGTCCCCGTCGACGGCGTTGCCCGCCGCGGTGCCGCCGTTCTCCTGGCTGGAGGCGGTCACCGTGCTGCCCTGGGAGAGCAGGACCGGCGCGGCTTGTGCCGGAGCCGCCTGCACGGCCGCGAGCAGCGTCGCGACCAGGGTGGTGATGACCGCGAGGACCGGCGTGCGCCGTCGACGGGACGCGGCCAGGGGAGGCCGCGAGGTTCTGGCGAGGGCAACGGACATGTGTGATCTCCTGAAACGTCAGGTGGGCGGGGGCGGTTCAGCTGCGGGCGCATGCTCCCCTGCGAGAGGAGAGAGCGCTCTCTCGGTTGTCGAATGATTCTCCCGTGTTTCCGTCGCGTCAAGAGTTGTGCACAGGATTGCCGCCCCGACTCCTCCGGCGGAGGGACTGTTTCATCTCCTGAAACCTTGGTGGCAGTTGACTGGGCGTCAGCGTGACAAGTCGGACGCCGTCTCGGCGGCATCTGAAATCAACTCGGCCCAAACCCTTGACGGTTCACTTTGCTCCGGCGACGCTCCCCTCTGCAGGGGGAGCGCTCTCTCGCCTCATCCCCTCACAGCGCGAGGAGTTCGCATGGAAGTCCGTGGAACACCACGGTTGCGCGGTGCCCTGGCGGTCATGGCCGCCGTGGCCCTCCTGTTCACCCTCTCGGTGGCCCTCACCCCGGAACGGGCCGCCGCGGCGGCCGTTCTCGTCTCCCAGGGGAAGCCGGCCACCGCCTCCAGTACGGAAGCCCCTTTCACGGCGTCGTCCGCCGTCGACGGCGACACCTCCACCCGCTGGTCCAGCGCCTTCACCGACGACGAGTGGATCCGGGTCGACCTCGGTACGAGCACCTCGATCGGACAGGTCGTCCTCGACTGGGAGGCCGCGTACGCCAAGGGCTACCGCCTGGAGGTCTCCGACAACGGAGACGACTGGACGACGCTCCACGAAACCACCACCGGCTCCGGAGGCGTCGAGACCCTGACGGTCTCCGGGACCGGCCGCTACGTCCGGATGCACGGAACCGAGCGCGCCACCCCCTGGGGCTACTCCCTCCACGAGTTCCAGGTCTACTCCACCACCGGCGGCACCGCCCCCGGCGACGACGACATCCTCCTCTCCTACGGCAAGGCCGGTTCCGCCTCGACCTCCCAGCACGACGGCACCTGCTGGGAGTGCTCCCCGGACAAGGCGTTCGACCGCGACCCCGCCAGCCGGTGGGCCACCAGCCCCGAGGGCGGCTGGACCGACGCGGGCTGGATCGCCGTGGATCTCGGCGCCCGCGCGGAGATCAGCCGGGTGGTCCTCCAGTGGGACCCGGCGTACGCCAGGGCCTACCGCATCGAGGTCTCCGACAACGGGACCGACTGGACGACGCTCCACTCCACCACCACCGGCACCGGCTTCAAGGAGACGCTGGACGTCAGCGGCACCGGCCGGCACGTACGCCTGTACGCCACCCGGCGCAGCGGTGAATACGGCTACTCGCTCTGGGAGTTCCAGGTCTGGGGCACCGGCGGAGCCCCGATCCCCGCACCGCCGCTGCCCGCCGACCCCACGTACGACCGGCTGGTGTTCAGCGACGAGTTCAACGGCCCCGCCGGCGAGGCGCCCGACCCGGCCAAGTGGGTCCCGGAGACCGGCACCGGCCCCAACAACGAGCTGGAGTACTACACGAACAACAAGAACGCCGCGCAGGACGGCAACGGCAGCCTCGTCCTGGAGGCCCGCCGCGAGGAGACCCCCGGGTCGGCCTGCCCGCCCGACCCGCTGAGCGGCAGCACCACATGCCAGTACACCTCGGCGCGGCTCAACACCTACGGAAAGTTCCAGTTCACCTACGGCCGGGTCGAGGCCCGCATCAAGGTCTCCGGCACGCAGGGGCTCTGGCCGGCGTTCTGGATGCTGGGCGCGGACTACTTCGACAAGGGACGCCCGTGGCCCTACACCGGTGAGATCGACATCATGGAGCACGTCGGCAAGGAGCCGAACACCACGTACTCCACCCTGCACGCACCCGCGTACAACGGTGCGGCCGGCTACGGAGCCCCGTACTCCCTGCCGGGCGGCGCGAACTTCGCCGACGACTTCCACACCTTCGCGGTGGACTGGAACAGCGAGGGAATGACGTTCCGGGTCGACGGCAACGTCACGCACACGGTCGACAAGGAGGAGCTGGAGAGCACCCGCGGACCCTGGGTGTTCGACCACGACTTCTTCCTCATCCTCAACAACGCGGTCGGCGGTGACTGGCCGGGCTCGCCCGACGCCACCACCCGCTTCCCGCAGAGGATGAGCATCGACTACATCAAGGTCTGGCAGTAGGAGACCCGCAGGCCCCGGCGTCCGGACGGTGCGGTCCTCCGACCGTCCGGACGCCCTCCCAAGCGCTTCAGCCCCGGGGCGTGTACAAGATCCACAACGGTCCCTCGGCGAGGTCGACGCGCTGCCCCTCGGGGCTGGTGAACACCGTGTCCGCGGCTGCTGAGCTCCGGGACCACCGGGCTTCGTACGCCCGGCCGTCCCGCAGGACGACCGCGTCCCCCGCCCCCACGGTCTCGGTGAACGGCGTGTTGTTCCCCGACCGGTCGCGGAAGTCCGACTCCCGTACGTCCACGTCCTGGACGACGACCGTGCCTGCCCCGATCCGTTCGCCCTGGGCCGTACGGGCAGGGGCGCCGTCCAGCGAGACGAGCCACCGCTCGTCCTCGGCGGACCAGGTGAACGTCACCGACGCGGACGGATAGCGGACCGTACGGCTGTCCTCCGGCTCCCCGCCGGACGGCGCCGCACCGACCCGGAGCCCGAGCTCCGCAGCCGCATCCACCCCGGAGGCCGTGAACGGGATCCGCTCCGGCCGCAGATACAGGTTGTGCGGCGCGGGGCGGTCCGGACTCCGGAAGTACGCCCGGGGCGCCTGGGAAGGCGGTACGGCATCGACCGGCGCGCGGTCGATGACCGGCAGCAGCCTGCTCTGCGCCCCGAGAAGGCGAGGGCCGGCCGGTCGAACTGCCGCAGCAGCTCCAGATCGGTCTCCCGGGCGCTGCGCACCGGGCCGATGACCGGCGGCAGGTCGGCGGAGTACACGGCGAGGATCCTGCTCAGACCCGCCTCCACCTGCTCGACGTAGACGATGTCGGCCCCCTCCAGCCCGGTGTGGGGGCGTGCGGGCGCGACGTTGTCGATCTTCACGGCGAGTACGTGGGTGGCTGCGCCGGTACGGGGGGACGGGCTGGTGGAGGAGGGCGACGAGCCGTCTCCGCCCGTGCACGCGGCGGTGACGGCCAGCACGAGCACGGCGAACAGTGCCGCGGCCCGGTTCCTCACTCGGGGCACCACTCCGGCTGCGGACACGACGACCGCCCTTCCGGGGCGCCGGCCGACGACGTCCGCGCAACGTCGACGTGTCGCGGCCCCTCGTCCATCATCCACCATCACGGCTCCGGCGCGCCCGTGGTCGCGCGGGAGGGCGCCGGACCCGGACGGTCCTGACATGGCTGGAACTGCTCTGCGCCGCGCCCCCGATCCGCCTTCCGAAGGCGCTGTTCGCTCTCTACGGTTGCACCAGTGACGGGTTCGCATACCCGCGCGAGGTGAACAGGCGAGGCAGAGGGGGATCGGAGGAAGCCGAGTTGACGGCACTGGCGGCATCGGGTGCGGCGACCTTCGTGGGGCTGATGGCGACGGAGGCATGGACGCAGGTGCGCGGGCGGCTGGTCCGCTTCCTGGGCCGTGGCGGGAACGACGAGGTGATCGACGCCGAGTTGGAGGAGTCCCGTGAGGCGCTGATCGCCGCCCGCCGGGACGGAGACGAGGACGGTGCCAGGGATGTCGCGGCCGAGTGGCGGATCAGGATCCGGCAGGCCCTGCGCGACAACCCCGAGGCCGAGCAGGAGCTGCGCGCCATCCTCGACGAGCTGGCGCCCCAGCAGGCCGCCGGCCCCACCGTGGCGATCAACCACAACACGATCAGCGGTGGCCACTACAACGGCCCGGTGATCATGGCGCAGTGGGTCAACGACGGCGCTCCCGCCACGCCCCGCCGGGGGCCGGGCGCCGCGTGACGACCCCGAGTTCCGGCACCCGGCCCGGCACACCGACTCGCGGGACGGCTTCTCCGGCCCGAGCCACCGCCCGTTCACGCAGGCCGCCGCGATCCACGGCGGCATCACCTGTCACGTGCGGCCGGCCGAGCCCGAGGGGGCGTGGGCCGCGCCCGACGAGGCCCTGCCCCTGACCGTGCGGTTCCGCAACCGGGACCGGATGCCCGATCTGCTCGACGGCTCGTCCGTCCGCGATCCCGACGGACCGTCTGGTCCAGACCTCTTGACCGAAGGTCTGGACCATTCTACGTTTTGACGGGGTCACGACATTGGGCGGGTCGGGCGAACCTTTCGCCCGGCGGCGGCGGACCCGGGCAGGAAGGACAACCGAATCATGGGGCGTACATCACGACTGCTGGGCCTCGGCCTGGCCGCGGCGCTCGTCGTACCGATGCTGGCCGCGGCCGCACCGCCGAAGTCCGCGGAAACGACCGGGACCGCCGCCGAGACCTGTGCGGTCAAGTCGAAGCCCACCGGCAAGGTGCTCCAGGGGTACTGGGAGAACTGGGACGGCGCGGCCAACGGCGTGCACCCGCCGCTCGGCTGGATCCCGATCACCGACTCCCGCATCCCCCAGCACGGCTACAACGTCGTCAACGCGGCCTTCCCCGTCATCCGCTCCGACGGCACCGTCCTCTGGGAGGACGGCATGGACCGCACCGTCAAGGTCGCCACCCCCGCCGAGATGTGCCAGGCCAAGGCCTCCGGTCTGACCCTCCTGATGTCCATCGGCGGAGCCACGGCCGGGATCGACCTCAGCTCCAGCGCGGTGGCCGACCGGTTCGTCGGGACGATCGTCCCGATCCTGAAGAAGTACAACTTCGACGGCATCGACATCGACATCGAGACCGGACTCGTCGGCAGCGGCAACATCAACCAGCTGTCGCCCTCGCAGGCCAACCTCATCCGCATCATCGACGGCGTCCTCGCCGCCATGCCGTCGAACTTCGGCCTCACCATGGCCCCCGAGACGGCGTACGTCACCGGCGGCAGCGTCGTCTACGGGTCGATCTGGGGCGCGTACCTCCCGGTCATCAAGAAGTACGCCGACAACGGCCGGCTGTGGTGGCTGAACATGCAGTACTACAACGGCAGCATGTACGGCTGCTCAGGCGACTCCTACTCCGCCGGCACCGTCACGGGCTTCACCGCCCAGACCGACTGCCTGAACAACGGACTCGTCATCCAGGGCACCACGATCAAGGTGCCCTACGACAAGCAGGTCCCGGGCCTGCCCGCCCAGCCCGGCGCGGGTGGCGGCCACATGTCCACCGGACTCGTCTCGCAGGCCTGGAACCACTACAACGGTTCACTGAAGGGGCTGATGACCTGGTCACTGAACTGGGACGGCTCGAAGGGCTGGACCTTCGGCGACAACGTGAAGGCCCTCCAGGGCCGCTGACCCCGGCCCGCACGGTTTCCGCCCCCGGTCCGCCGATGACCGGGGGCGCGGCGCCGCTCCGGCCGGGGATGACACGAGGAAGGCGTGAACCGGTCGCGCACCGGGGCGGTCGAGAGAGCAGAATCGGGTACGGACCGGGTGATCGTTTCCCGGTGCGACGGGCCCGTCTCCCCGCGGGCCGGCCGAAGACGAAGACGTACGAGGAGCCCCGATGGCGCACGAACGGGCCGGTCACCCGGCACAGTCCGCAGACCTGGTCGACGTGGCACGGCTGGTGACGGCCTACTACGCCCTCCACCCCGACCCGGCCGACCCCGCCCAGCGCGTCGCCTTCGGCACCTCCGGCCACCGGGGCTCCGCGTTCGCCGCCGCGTTCAACGAGGACCACATCGCCGCGACCACCCAGGCGATCTGCGACTACCGCGCCCGCCAGGGCACCGACGGCCCCCTGTTCCTCGGCGCCGACACCCACGCACTGTCCGAGCCCGCCCGGGTCACCGCGCTGGAGGTGCTCGCCGCCAACGGGGCCACCGTCCTCATCGACAGCGAGGACGGCTACACCCCGACCCCCGCCGTCTCGCACGCCATCCTCACGTACAACCGGGGCCGCACCGAGCATCCGGCCGACGGCATCGTGGTCACCCCGTCGCACAATCCGCCCGCCGACGGCGGCTTCAAGTACAACCCGCCCAACGGGGGACCGGCCGCATCGGACGCCACCTCCTGGATCCAGGACCGGGCGAACGCCCTCATCGAGGCGGGGCTCGACGAGGTCCGCCGGATCCCGTACGCCCGCGCCCTGGCCGCCGACACCACCCGCCGCCACGACTTCCTGACCGCGTATGTCGACGACCTGCCGTCCGTCCTCGATCTCGACGCCGTACGGGACGCGGGCATCCGCATCGGGGCCGACCCGCTCGGCGGCGCGTCCGTCGCCTACTGGGGCCGGATCGCCGAACGCCACCGGATCGACCTCACGGTGGTGAACCCGCTGGCCGACCCCACCTGGCGGTTCATGACGCTGGACTGGGACGGCAAGATCCGCATGGACTGCTCGTCGCCGCACGCCATGGCCTCGCTCATCGAGCAGCGCGACGCCTACGCCATCGCCACCGGCAACGACGCGGACGCCGACCGGCACGGCATCGTCACCCCCGACGGCGGGCTGATGAACCCCAACCACTACCTGGCCGTCGCCATCGACTACCTCTACACCCACCGCGAGGCGTGGGCCGCCGGGACCGGCATCGGCAAGACCCTGGTCTCCTCGTCCATGATCGACCGGGTCGCCCACGACCTCGGCCGGACCCTCGTGGAGGTCCCGGTCGGCTTCAAGTGGTTCGTCGACGGCCTCTACGACGGCAGCCTGGGCTTCGGCGGCGAGGAGTCCGCCGGGGCCTCCTTCCTGCGCCGCGACGGCCGGGTCTGGACCACGGACAAGGACGGCATCCTGCTGGCCCTCCTCGCCGCCGAGATCACCGCCGTCACCGGCACCACCCCTCCGAGCACTACGCCCGCCTCACCGACCGCTTCGGCGACCCGGCGTACGCCCGCGTCGACGCCCCCGCGACCCGTGAGGAGAAGGCCGTCCTGGCGAAGCTCTCCCCGCAGCAGGTCAAGGCCGACACCCTGGCCGGGGAACCCGTCACCGCGGTCCTCACCGAGGCCCCCGGCAACGGCGCCCCGATCGGCGGCCTCAAGGTCTGCACCGACAGCGCCTGGTTCGCCGCCCGCCCTTCGGGCACCGAGGACGTCTACAAGGTGTACGCGGAGAGCTTCCAGGGCCCCGGCCACCTCGCCCGGGTCCAGGAGGAGGCCAGGGCGCTGGTGTCCGACGCGCTCGGCAACGCCTGAACCGGCGGCGCGTACGTCCATGGGGGCCGGGACGCGGCGTCCCGGGCCCCCGCTGGGCAGCAGTCCTCAGGCGCCCGGCACGGTGGGCCGCACCCGGCGCAGGAAGGCCGCGTTGTCCGGGGTGCCCCGGACCTTGTCGAGCAGCACCTGAAGGGCGCCCTGGCCGTCCCGGGTGTTCAGGGCGCGGCGCAGTGCCCGCACCGCCGCCAACTCGTCCGGATCAAACAGCAGTTCCTCACGCCGGGTGCCGGACCGGGCGATGTCGACGGCCGGGAAGATCCGTGCCTCGGCGGCGGAGCGGTCCAGGCGCAGCTCCATGTTGCCGGTGCCCTTCAGCTCCTCGAAGAAGAACTCGTCGGCCCGTGAACCGGTCTCCACGAGGGCCGTCGCCAAAACGGTCAGCGAACCGCCCTCGCCGGCGCAACGGGCCGCGCCGAACAGCTTCTTGGGCACGGTCAGTGCCGCCGCGTCGACGCCGCCGCCGCTCAGGGTCCGGCCGCCCGCGCGGGCCGCGTTGTTGTGGGCCAGCAGCCGCGCCGGCGCCTTCAGGCGGACGTGCCCGATCCGCCGCCGCGGAACGCGCCGAGGATCTCCTCGGCGGCCAGCGTCGCCGTCAACGTCCCCTCCCGGACCCGCTGTTCGAGCTCCGGTGCGAGCTTCCGCACCGCCGGGTGGCCGTACAGACTGTCCAGCAGCTCGTCCCGGACCATGGCCCACGTCCAGTCCACCTGCTGGTCACGGCGCTTGGCCGCCAGCCGCCCGGTGGCCTCCAGGACCGTACGGTGCTGCTCCAGCCGGCCCCACAGCGTGTCGAGCCCGGTCGACTCGCGTGCGCTGCACGTGAGCACCGGGGGAGTCCAGGCCGCGTCCGCCGGATGCATCAGCCGCAGCGCACCGGCCAGTTCACGCGCCGCCGAGCGGGCGTCACGTTCGTGCGGGCCGTCGGCCTTGTTCACCGCGATCGCGTCCGCCAGCTCCAGGACACCCTTCTTGATGCCCTGCAACTGGTCGCCGGTACGGGCCAGGGTGAGCAGCAGGAACGTGTCGACCATGTTGGCCACCGCCGTCTCCGACTGCCCCACCCCTACCGTCTCCACCAACACCACGTCATACCCCGCCGCCTCCATCACCACGATGGACTCCCGGGTCGCTTTCGCCACCCCGCCCAGCGTGCCCGCCGTGGGGGAGGGGCGTACGAAGGCGGCCGGGTCCACCGCGAGCCGCTCCATCCGGGTCTTGTCGCCCAGGATGGAACCGCCCGTACGGCTGGAGGACGGGTCGACCGCGAGCACCGCCACCCGATGACCGAGACCGGTGAGCATCGTGCCGAGCGCGTCGATGAACGTGGACTTGCCCACGCCCGGCACCCCGCTGATCCCGATCCGCCGGGCCGCCCCCGCGTGCGGCAGCAGTCGGCTCAGCAACTGCTGGGCCAGTACCCGGTGTTCGGCCCGTGTCGACTCGACGAGCGTGATCGCGCGCGCCACGAACGCCCGCTTCCCGTCGAGCACTCCCTGCACATAACCGTCGATGTCGATCTTCGCAGCCATCCGGTCAGCGGCTCACAGCTCGTGACCGAGCGCGGCGCCGAGCCGCGTCACCAGGTCGTGGGCCGCGTCCGGGATCACCGTCCCCGGCGGGAAGACCGAGGTGGCGCCCGCCTCGTGCAGGGCCTCGACGTCCTGCGGCGGAATGACCCCGCCCACCACGATCATGATGTCCTCGCGGCCCTCGGCGGCCAGTTCCTCGCGCAGCGCGGGCACCAGCGTCAGGTGACCCGCCGCCAGCGAGGAGACGCCCACGATGTGCACGTCGGCCTCGACGGCCTGCCGCGCCACCTCGCCCGGCGTCTGGAACAGCGGGCCGACGTCCACGTCGAAGCCCAGGTCGGCGAAGGCCGTGGCGATCACCTTCTGGCCCCGGTCGTGGCCGTCCTGGCCCATCTTGGCGACCAGGATGCGCGGCCGACGGCCCTCCGCCTCCTCGAACGCGTCGACCAGCGCACGGGTCCGGTCCACGGAAGGGGACTCTCCTGCCTCTTTGCGGTACACACCGGAGATCGTACGGATCTGCCCCGCGTGCCTGCCGTACACCTTCTCCAGCGCGTCCGAGATCTCCCCGACCGTCGCCATCGCCCGCGCCGCGTCGACCGCCAGCGCCAGCAGATTGCCCTCCAGGCCCGGACCCGGGTCGCGCTCGGCGGCCGCCGTCAGCGCCCGCAGCGCCTCCTGGCACGCCGTCTCGTCGCGCTCCTCGCGCAGGCGGCGCAGCTTCTCGATCTGCTGAGTGCGCACCGAGGAGTTGTCGACCTTGAGCACGTCGATCTGCTCGTCGGTCTCCACCCGGTACTTGTTCACCCCGATCACCGGCTGCCGCCCGGAGTCGATCCGCGCCTGCGTGCGCGCCGCGGCCTCCTCCACCCGGAGCTTGGGGATACCCGCGTCGATCGCCTTCGCCATCCCGCCGGCCGCCTCCACCTCCTCGATGTGCTGCCAGGCCCGGTCCGCCAGGTCGCGCGTCAGCTTCTCCACGTACGCGCTGCCGCCCCACGGGTCGATGACCCGGCAGGTACCGGACTCCTGCTGGAGCAGGAGTTGCGTGTTACGCGCGATCCGCGCCGAGAAGTCGGTGGGCAGCGCCAACGCCTCGTCGAGGGCGTTGGTGTGCAGCGACTGGGTGTGCCCCTGCGTCGCGGCCATCGCCTCCACGCACGTACGCGTCACATTGTTGAACACGTCCTGCGCCGTCAGCGACCACCCCGAGGTCTGCGAATGCGTGCGCAGCGAAAGCGACTTGGGATTCTTCGGATCGAACTGCTTGACCAGCCGCGCCCACAGGAGCCGGGCCGCCCGCAACTTGGCGACCTCCATGAAGAAGTTCATCCCGATCGCCCAGAAGAACGACAAACGCGGCGCGAACGCGTCGACGTCCAGGCCCGCTTCCTGCCCGGCACGCAGATACTCCACCCCGTCGGCGAGCGTGTACGCCAGCTCCAGGTCGGCCGTCGCCCCGGCCTCCTGGATGTGATAGCCGGAGATCGAGATGGAGTTGTAGCGCGGCATCTTCTGCGAGGTGAACGCGAAGATGTCGGAGATGATCCGCATCGAGGGCGACGGCGGATAGATATAGGTGTTGCGGACCATGAACTCCTTCAGAATGTCGTTCTGAATGGTCCCGGCCAACTTCTCGGGCGGTACGCCCTGTTCCTCGGCTGCCACGATGTACAGCGCCAGCACGGGAAGCACCGCGCCGTTCATCGTCATCGACACCGACATCCGGTCCAGCGGAATACCGTCGAACAACTGGCGCATGTCGTAGATGGAGTCGATCGCCACCCCGGCCATGCCGACGTCACCCGTCACCCGGGGATGGTCGCTGTCGTAACCCCGGTGGGTCGGCAGGTCGAAGGCGACCGACAGACCCTTCTGCCCGGCCGCGAGGTTACGCCGGTAGAAGGCGTTGGACTCCTCGGCCGTGGAGAAACCGGCGTACTGCCGGATCGTCCAGGGCTGGTTGACGTACATCGTCGGGTAGGGGCCGCGCAGATACGGGGCGATGCCCGGGTAGCTGTGCAGGGCGTCCAGGCCCTCCAGGTCCTCACCGGTGTAGAGCGGCTTGACCGTGATCCCCTCGGGCGTCTCCCAGAGCGGGGCCTCGGCGCCGTCGGCGGCCTTCGACACGGCCGCCTGCCACTCCCCGGCCGAAACGGCGGAAGCGGCCGCGCCGGCGGACGCGGGGGGCGTGAGCGGTACGTCGGAGAAATCGGGAACGGAGGATGGACGGTCCGTGGGCGAGGTCGGCATCACGCCACTCCCATACGGTCGAGAACGGAGGTGAGAACGGCGACCGCGTCGCAGCCCGCGAAGACGTAGGCGTCCACATCGGCGTACTCGCCGGGGCGCCCTGCCAGGAACACCCGCGACGCGCCGGCCGACTTCAGCGCACCGGCCACCTGCTCCGCCTGCTCGGCGTAGAGCGCGTCCGACGAGCAGAGCACCGCGACCGACGCCCCGGAGGCGGCCAGCGCACCGGCGGCCGTGCCCGCGTCCACCGAGACCGGATCGTGCACCGCCTCGATGCCACCCGCCCCGAAGAGGTTGACGGCGAACGAGACCCGAGCCGTGTGCGCGGCGGCCGGACCGAGCGCCGCGACGAACACCTTCGGGCGGCTTCCCGTCGCCGCGAGGTGCGCGTCCGACCGCGTGCGCAGCGCCTCGAACGCCTCGTCCCGCCGGACCCGGGGCAGACCGCCCGGAGCACCGGCGTACGCGTCGGGGGCGGGCTCGCGCTCCACCGGACGCTCACCGGGCATCGGGAACTCACTGACGCCCGTGATCGGCTCCTCGCGACGCGCCAGCTTCGCACTGCGCGTCGCCCAGGTGGCGGCCAGCCGCTCCGCGACCGTCCCCGAGCGCAGGGCGGCGGGCAGGCCACCCGCCCGCTCGATCTCCTGGAAGAACGCCCAGGCGGCCACGGCCAGTTCGTCGGTCAGGCGCTCCACGTACCAGGAGCCGCCCGCCGGGTCGATGACCCGGGCCAGATGCGACTCCTCCATGAGGATCGTCGAGGTGTTACGGGCGATCCGCCGCGCGAACGCGTCCGGCAGGCCCAGCGCGTGATCGAACGGCAGCACGGTCACGGAGTCCGCGCCGCCCACCCCCGCGCCCAGCGTGGCGAGCGTGGTGCGCAGCATGTTCACCCACGGGTCGCGGCGCGTCATCATCACCGGCGAGGTGACGGCGTGCTGCCGCTGCGCCCCGGCGGCGGGAGCGCCCGACGCCTCGGCGACCCGCGCCCACAGCCGGCGCGCCGCGCGCAGCTTGGCGATGGTCAGGAACTGGTCGGCGGTGGCCGCGTAACGGAACTCCAACTGGCCGCAGGCCGCCTCCACGCTCATCCCGGCGCCGGTCAGGGCCCGCAGATAGGCGACGCCGGTGGCCAGGGAGAGCCCCAGCTCCTCGCCGGCCGAACCGCCCGCCTCGTGGTACGGCAACGCGTCCACGGAGATCGCCCGCAGCCCCGGGTACTCCGCGTCGCACCGCTGTGCCCAGTGCACGGCGGGGGCGAGGTCCGCCTCCACGCCCGTCCGGGCCTCATGGCCGAGCGGGTCGGCGCCCAGCGTGCCGCGCGCCTCGTTCCCGGCGACGCCGCGCTCCTCGTACAGGCGCAGCAACCGTGTCGCGGCGGCGTCCAGGTCGGCCGGGGCGTCGAGCGCGAGGGGTGCGAGATCGAGGTACACACCCTCCAGCGCCCGCGCGAGCCCGTCGACGGGGACGCCCGCCGGGCCGCCCACCGTGAGCCAGAGTGAGGTGACCCCGTTCTCCAGATCGCCGAGCAGCGCCTCGTTGAGCCGGGCCGGGTCGGTGAGGGCGTGGCGCTGGCGCACGTCCCAGCCGCCGGCCGCGTTCCCCTCGGGCCTGCTGCCCCGGGTGAAGGGGGCGAAGCCGGGGAAGCCGGTGTCCGGCGACTCGTCGCTCGCGGTGTAGAGGGGGCGGGTGGTGAGCCCGTCCTCCAGTGTGGTGTACAGCGCTTCCTCGGCGGCCGAGCCCGTGACTTCCTTGCCCGACTTGCGCAGTACGCCTTCGACGAGGCTCTGCCACTGGTCATGGGAAGGGTCGGGGAACGCGGCGGCCGGAGAGAGCCCGTCAGCAGGCTGGACCGTCATGCTCAGATGCTAGGCCAGTGCGCCGAAGGAGCAGCAGGGGCACGTGCTGTGACCTTGCCCTCTCAGGCATGTACTTGATCCTTTACATACGGTCGCGTAACCGGCTCGGCGGACGGACGGGGGCAACACGGCAATGCTCGACATCGGAGGAATGAGGGCATTGGTGCATATTATGTGCGAAGTTTCCTGATTTCTTATGTCATCCCTGGAATGCCGTATCCACCCCGGCGCCCCTGAGGCCGCCGGGACACGGAGAGGACGCGACCGTGGCCGTCGGACCTGTGGAACACCTCGTCATCGCCTTCCCCGGCAGTCGCTTCTCCGGGGCGGTCGCCCCCACTCTCGCCGAAGCCGTGTCGTCCGGCGCCGTACGCGCCGGTGACCTTGCGTTCGTCCGGCGGACCGAAGGCGGCGCACCGGCCCCCGTGGACTTGCGGGAACTGGACCCGGAAGGGGTGATTCCCGCCGATACGGCCGCCGGCGGGGCGGCGGCGCTGCTGAGCGCGGAGGACATCGACCGGCTCGACCGGAGCGTACCGGCGGGCGATGTCGTCGCGATCGTCGTCCGGGAGGACCTGTGGACCACGGAGCTCGCCCGTACGGCCCGCGAGGCGGGAGGCGCGTTCGTGGCGCACGAGCGCCTCGGGACCGGTGGGGCGGAGACGGGCGAGGCCGCGGGCGACGACATCATCGACCGGCTGGAGCGGCTCACCGGACTGTGGAAGCGCGAGATCCTCACCGACGCCGAGTTCGTGGAGCAGAAGACCAGGCTTCTGTCGGACTGACGCACACGACGTTGATCCTGGTCAGGAATTCCTGGAATTCATCAGGGAAAGAGGCAGTGCATCGTGCAGACCGCCCGGACCGTTCCGGCCGCCACCGTCGTCAATCTGCGCGACCTGGGAGGCATCGCGCTCGGGCGTGACCGCCGGGTGCGGCAGGGCCTCCTCTTCCGCTCGGGGCAACTGAGCGAACTCGACCCGGCACGCGACCGCGCGGTGGCCGCGCTCGGCATCCGCACCGTCGTGGACCTGCGCACCGCCGACGAGCGTCAGTGGGCCCCGGACCGGCTGCCGGACCGGGCGCGGCTCTTCGTCGCCGACGTGCTGGGCGACCACCCGGGCGTGGCGCCCGCCCGGCTGCGCTCCCTGCTCGCCGACCCGGTCGAGGCCGAGCGGACTCTCGGGGGCGGCCGGGCCGAGGAACTCTTCGCCGAGACCTACCGCAAAATGGTCCTCTCACCGGGCGCCGCGGCCGCCTGCCGGGCCTTCCTGGAGACAGCGGCCGACCCCGCCGCGCGCCCCCTGCTCTTCCACTGCACGGCGGGCAAGGACCGTACCGGCTGGGCGGCCGCCGTGCTGCTCATGATCCTGGGAGCGCCCCGCGCGACGGTGCGTGCCGACTTCCTCGCGGTCAACCCCGCCCTGCGGGCCGCCTTCGCCCCGCAGGTCGCGAAGTTCCTGGACGGCGGCGGCGACCCGGCCGTCGCCGCGGCCATCATCGAGGTCCGCCCCCGCTATCTCGACGTGGCGTTCGACGCCATGGATGAGCGGTGGGGCGGCCTCGACGGTTATGTCCGCAACGGCCTGCGCGTGCCCGACGCCGTACTGGAACGGCTGCGTGAGGGCCTGGTGATCCGCGGCTGAAGCGGACGCCCGAGGCGTCGCCGACGTGAGGGGGCCGGTCCGGGCGAGAAGGATCTCGCCCGGACCGGCCCCCTCATACGGTCGTGCAGAGGCCCCCTGTCAGAGGCGTACGAGGCGCTCCGTCAGGTCGCGGTAGTGCTGGAGGGCGATCCGCAGTTCCTCCGTGTCCGGCCCGGAGTCCGCACCGCTCCCGTCCTGTCCGGACCGCAGCCGCCGCCCGCGTTCCGCCAGGGCTGCGCCGAGTTCGGCGACGACCTCCTCGAACGTGGCGTCGGCGTCCCGCACCGCCCGGTGCGGGTCCTCCACGAACGCGGTCACCGCCTGCTGGATCCGGGCGGCGAAGGCCTCCTGCTCCGCGGGGGCGAACAGTGACCTCCCGGGGCGCGGACCGTCCTCGACCAGGTCGGGCGCGACCGGGCCGGGCGCGACCGGATCAGGTGCGACCGGATCAGGTGCGACCGGGCCGGGTGCGACCGGAGCCGTCTCCTTGCCCGTGACCGTCCTCGTGGCCGGGGCGGGCGCACCCGTGCGGCTGATGGGGGTACCCGTGTCGATGGGGCCGGCGCCCTCCGGAAGCCGGGAGCCGGCGGGCGGGTTCGTCCTGTCGTCCGGTGTCCGCGTCATGATGTGCCCCGTCCCTTCACCAGATGCCGGTTGCCGTGCCCACGCCCCGATCCGCCGCCCTCGAGCAGGGCGTCGAAGAGCTTGCGGGCCTCGATGAGGGCCTCACGCATCTCCTCGGTGCCCGCGTCGCCGCGTCGCGCGCCGTGCACCCGACGGTAGCCGTCGACGTGCGCGGCGTGGTGGACGGAGAGCGCGTCCGTACGGTCCTCGAAGTCGTCGCCGTCCGGGAAGCCGCGCTCGCGCGACAGTTCGGCCAGCAGCGCGTCGGCCTCGGTGAGCGAGCGCTCCGGCGATTCGACGAACAGTTCCTGGGCGCCCGCCCAGCGGGCGGCGTAGCGCGCGCGGGCCTCTTCGGTCAGCGGGCGCTCTTCGATGGCCCCGTGCCGCTTCACCCGATCACCGAGCTCCCGCTCGGCCGCCTCGGTGTCGCCGCCGTGCCGGGCGACCACCCGGTCGTACTCCGGCCCGAAGCGGCTGCGCAGCCCCCGGCCGCCGGTGAGACGTCCACGAAGCAGGAAGAACGCGGCGATGGCCGCCACGGCGACCACGGCGATGATGATGATCGCTGTCGTCACGGCTACCGCCCCCAACGTTCATCGGCCGGTACGTAGCTCTGCTGTCGCACAGTGGTCAACCCCTTTCGGTCCGGGCCCGACGGCAATCGCCGGACGACGTGCAGGAGTTCGTGTACCCCCGGATCCCCGTTCGAGGCAGCCTCCCGCGACGGAAAGCTCCGCAGGGCGTCCTGTGTAGGGTGAGAAGCGTCGGATCGACGGCAGGTCAAAGGGGCACGCGATGACGGAGCGCAAACCACCCGGGTCAGCTTCGAGTCCTGGGTCGACCGGCAGATCCACGAGGCGCAGGAGCGCGGCGACTTCTCACGGCTCCCGGGGTTCGGCAAACCGATCGCCGGCCTGGAACGTCCGTACGACGAGGCCTGGTGGATCAAGCAGAAGATGCAGCGGGAGGGTGTGTCGATGCTGCCGCCCGCGCTGGCCCTGCGCAAAGAGGCGGAGGACGTTCCCGCCGCGGTGGCCGCGGCCCGCACCGAGTCCGAGGTACGGCACATCCTCACCGGGGTGAACGAGAAGATCGAGCGGGCCGTCACGATGCCTCCCGAGGGCCCGCCGCTGCACCTCAAACCCTTCGACGTCGAGGCGACCGTCCGCCGCTGGCGCGAGGAGCGCCGCACCGCCTGGGACCCGCCGCGGGGCGGTGCCTGATAATCGCCGTATGGAAGCAGGCAGCGCAGGACGACGGAACGGGCGCGCCCCACGCCGTGCCGAGGTGGTGGTCCGACGCGCCGTGGTGCGCGACGCCGACCGACTGACCCGGCTGGTCCGCACGTCACGCGCCTACGAGGGCCCGTACGCCCCGATGGTCGCGGGCTACCGGGTCGGGCCGGACTACATCGACGCGCACCGGGTCTTCGTCGCCACGGACGACGCCACGGGCCAGGTCCTCGGGTTCTACGCGCTGCTCCTCGATCCGCCCGAACTGGACCTGATGTTCGTCGCCGACGCCGCCCAGGGGCTCGGCATCGGCCGGCTGCTCGCCGCCCATCTGCGCGAGGAGGCCCGGGGCGCCGGGCTCACGGGCGTCCGGATCGTCTCCCACCCGCCCGCCGAGGGGTTCTACCGGAGCATCGGCGCCGAACCCGTCGGCACGGTCCGGGCCAACCCGCCGGCTGTGATGTGGGACCGGCCCGAACTCCTGCTCCGGACCGGCTGAGGCTGCCGTGGCGGGCGGTTCCGGGGACGACCGGGGCCCAGCCGCGACGCGCGCGGCCGTGCCCCGGCTCGAAAGGCGACGCTTCCCGGTGCCGGTCAGCCGCCGTACGGGCGAGTGATCAGCTCCAGCCAATGACCGCCGGGATCGGGGAAGTACACGCCCCGCCCGCCGTCATTGCGGTTGATCTCTCCGGGGTGCTTCTTCTGGGGATCGGCGTAGAACTCGATTCCCCGCGCCCGGATCTTCGCGAACGCGGAGTCGAACTCCGCCTCCGAAATGAGGAAGGCGTAGTGCTGCGGGGCGATCGAATCGGCGGGAATCGTCGCGAAATCCAGCGTGACGCTGTTCGCGAGAACGACCGGAATGAACGGGCCCCACTCCTCGCCGACCGGGAGATCCAGCAGATCCGCGAAGAATTCGGCGGACTCGCGGTTGTCCTTGCAATGGACGATGGTGTGGTTCAACTCGACTGACACGGTGGAATGCCTCCAACGGGCATCTCACGGGCTACCTCCACGCCTCACCCGGCCGGTGACCGACGCGCGATGCCGTGGGGCGATCTTAGACGCGCCGCGCAGCCGGGTCGAGTGCGTTCGGATTGGCCTCGCCCCGCCGGGGCATCCGTAGTCCTGCATCGAACGTGCGTTTAAGCGCCCCGGCCGGGTCGAGACGAGGAGAGACACCGATGACGGAGACCGACGGCAGAGGCCGGGAGGAGACCCAGGAGGAGCGGGCGGACCGGCGGTGGTCCGAACTCCTCCAGGAACTGCGCGTCGCGCAGACCGGGGTGCAGATCCTGTTCGGCTTCCTGCTCGCGGTGGTCTTCCAGTCACGGTTCGAGGACCTGGGGGACGCCGACCGGAACATCTACGTGGTGACCGTGATGCTGGGCTGCGCGACCGCCGCGGCGCTCATCGGCCCCGTCTCGTACCACCGGCTGCTCACCGGCCGCCGGATGAAGCCCCAGACGGTGACCTGGGCCTCCCGGATGACCGTCCTCGGCCTGGTGCTCCTCTTCTGCACCATGTGCTCGGCGCTGCTGCTGATCCTGCGCGTGGCCCTGCACAACGAGGTGGCCCTGTGGCTGGTCGGCGGGATGGCCCTGTGGTTCCTGGCCTGCTGGTTCGTCTTCCCGGTGTGGGCCATCGCCAGGGGACGTTCCGGCCCGCGCGAGACCGACACCAACGGCGGGGGCAACACGGACGACGTGGACGACAGGGGGGACCGGGGGCGCGGAGCCTAGCGGCTGTCAGGCGGGGCTGCGCACATCCGTGACCGCGAACAGCGCGCCGTCCGGATCGCGCAGAGTGACCTCGGTGCCCTCGAAACCGCTGCGGTCCTCGACGAGGGCGCCGCCGTGCCGCTCGGCGGCCGAGACCGTCTCCGCGAGGTCTGCCACCGGGAACTGGACCTGCCAGTGCGGGCGCACCAGCGGGTCGACCGCGGTCTCCACGGCCCCGGAGCTGATCCGGGCCAGCGGGTGGCCCTCGCACCGCACGATGACCTCCTCGCCCTCGTACGCGACATCGCAGCCCCCGGGCCGCCCGCTCGCCCAGTCGAGTACCTCGCCGTAGAAAATCGCCGCGTCGAAGGCGTTCCGGGTCCGCAGCCGCAGCCAGGAGTGCGCGTGGTCGGCGGGGGCCTGCGGCGAGGTGGAGGGTTCGGTGCGCTCCCACAGGCCGAAGGACGCCCCGTCCCGGTCCGAGGCCAGCACCCCGCGCCCCTTGCCGAGCGTCAGCGGGCCCACCGCCACGGTCCCGCTGCGCTCGCGGACCCGTGCGGCGGCCACGTTCGCGTCCTCCACCGAGAAGTACGGGGTCCACGCCACCGCGACCTGGAGCGCCGAGGAGACGGCGAAGAGGCCGGCCACCGGGACCTGACCGCGGTAGGCGACCGAGAAGTCGGACCCGAGCCGCCCGGGCGGAACGACCAGCCGAGAACCTGGGAGTAGAAACGCTCCGCGGTCTCCCGGTGCCGTGTCATGAGGGTGACCCAGCACGGTGCGGCCGGCCCCGTCAGGGGCGCTGCCGAGGAGGCCGTACGGGGATCGCTTCCGGTCATGGTCCACTGCCTTCGTCGGGGAGCGGCGTCCTGCCCGGCCGCTGCGGTCCAGCAACCAGACTCGACCGGCCCGCCCGGTCCCGCAACGCGGGCCGGACCCGTGCCCGGGTCACAGCCCGGCGCGCGGCGGGGCGTTCGTGACGCGGCCGGGCCGGCCATCACCACCTCCCGGACCTCCTGGACAGAGGAACCGGCGAGGCTCCCCCGGGGGGACGGGCGGGTCAGCCGCGGGGCTGCTCCTCGTCGGGCGGCAGCGGGCCGTTGCCGTGGTCCTTGAGCTCGTACGGCGACAAGGCGTGGCCGTCCTCGGGGAAGCGGTCGGAGGAATGCGGGTCGGTCTGCTCGATGTGCGTACGCCGCTCGGGCTTCGGCGGCTGCTCATGGGGCTGGGGCGGTGGCGGCTCGGCGTCGTGCTTGCGCTTGCTGAGGAGGAAGCCGCCGATCAGCAGGGCCACGACGGCCAGTGCCACGACGCCCAGGAAGACCCCGAGGGCCCCTGTGCCGTCCGCCAGCGTGACCTCGGCGGGCGCATCGACCGCATTGACTGCCTTGAGAACATCCATGTCACTCGCATACCCCGAGAGAAGGGCATCAGTCAGCTATTCACAGCAATTCATGTTTTATGGGTATCTCAGGGGAAACGCGTTTCAAGACGGCGAGTCAGGACAGCCCTTCTGCCCGCCATCAGGAAGTTCAGACCCTCCGGAAGGAACCACGGTGAACAGCACCCCGAGCAGAGCGGCGAGGATCATCCGGCGGGCCGGGAGGTGGTGGTCTCGCTGAGCCGCTGCGACACGGAGGACGCCCGGACCGTGTTCGACGTGCTCGCCGCGGGTTTCGCCTCCGACCACCCGATGGGGGAGACCCCTGAGCACGCCTCCGGCCCCCGCCCGACCGTCTGGGTCACCACCGTCGACGTGTCCGAGCCGAAGGCCGACGCCACCCCCGCCCACCTCACCGCGCCGGTCACGGTGGACGCCCAGGGCGGCTACTGGGCCGTCGACCGGCTGCGCACCCACCTCACCGGGGCCTTCGCGGTGAGCGTCGTCGGCACGGCCGCCGGTGACCAGGAACAGGAGGTCCGGCTGCGGCTCCAGAGCCGGTGACCGGCCGGACGACGACACACCCGGAACATCCCGGCGAACAAACAGGCACGAACACCCCCGGCGAACGACCGGAAACGAACACGCCCGGCGAACGACCGGACACCGACCGGGGCGGGACCTGCCCCGCGGCGAAGCGAAAGGCGCGCGCATGGATTCCCTCGCTCTCGGAGCGGACCTCGAACCGGAACCGGTCGTCGACGAACACTCCACCGTGACGCTGTTCGTCAACGGCGAGGAGACGACGCTGACCGTCGACCACCGCGCCACGGTCCTGGAGACGCTCCGCGAGGGCTTCGGCCTCACCGGAGCCAAGAAGGGCTGCGACCACGGCCAGTGCGGAGCCTGCACGGTTCTCGTCGACGGGCGGCGGGTCAACAGCTGCCTGCTGCTCACCGTCACCCGGGACGGCGCCACGATCACCACGGTGGAAGGGCTCGCCGACGGCGAGAGCCTGCACCCGGTACAGCAGGCGTTCGTCGAGCGGGACGCCCTCCAGTGCGGCTTCTGCACCCCGGGCCAGATCTGCTCCGCCGTGGGCATGCTCCGCGAGGCCGCCGACGGGCACCCCTCGCACGTCACCGAACCGGATCACGCGACCGGGCCGGTCGCACTCGACGCCGACGAGATCCGGGAACGCATGAGCGGCAATCTGTGCCGGTGCGGGGCCTACCCCCGGATCGTCGAAGCCATCGAGGACGTGATCGAGTGAAACCGTTCGGCTATGCGCGCCCCGCCTCCACCGACGAGGCCGTCCGGCTCTGCGCGGCCGGCCCCGGCGCCCACTTCCTGGGCGGCGGCACCAATCTGGTGGACCTGATGAAGCTCGGCGTGGAGACGCCCCGGGTCCTCATCGACGTCTCGGGCCTGCCCCTGCACCGGGTGACACGGACGGCGGAGGGCGGCCTGAGCATCGGCGCCACCGTACGCAACAGCGACCTCGCCGCCCACCCCGACGTGACGGAGAACTACCCGGCCCTGTCCCAGGCGCTGCTGGCCGGGGCCTCCGGCCAGCTCCGCAACGCGGCCACCACCGGCGGCAACCTGCTCCAGCGCACCCGGTGCCGCTACTTCCAGGACGTCTCCAAGCCCTGCAACAAACGGCTCCCCGGCTCCGGCTGCCCCGCGCGCGAGGGAACCCACCGCGATCTGGCGATCCTCGGGCACTCCCCGGAGTGCGTGGCCACCAACCCCTCCGACATGGCCGTGCCGCTCGCCGCTCTGGACGCGACCGTGCACCTCATCGGGCCCGAGGGCGAACGGGCCGTGCCGCTCACCGAATTCCACCGCCTGCCGGGGGAGAACCCCGACCAGGACACCGTGATCAGGCCCGGCGAGCTGATCACCGAGGTGGTGCTCCCGCCGCCGGCGCCCGGGGCGGCCTCCCGCTACCGCAAGGCCCGCGACCGGGCCAGCTTCGCCTTCGCGCTGGTCTCCGTCGCCGCGACGCTCCGGGTGGCGGCGGGCCGCGTGGAACATGCCACGCTCGCGTTCGGCGGCGTCGCCCACCGGCCGTGGCGGGCCCGCAGGGCCGAGGCCGAACTGCGCGGCGCCCCGGCCACCCCCGCCGCCTTCCAGCACGCCCTGATCGCCGAACTGGCCGAGGCGCGGCCGCTGCGCGACAACGCGTTCAAGGTGGACCTCGCCCGCCGCCTCGCCCTGGACGTACTCGGCGAACTCACCGAGCGGCAGCCGAGCAGGGCCGGCTGATCCCGCCGTCCCCGCGGACGCCGCCCGGACGGCCCGACACCGTCCGGACCGGCTGACCCCGCCGTCCCGGCTGCCCCGCAGGTACCGGAGGCTCTCCCGCACCACCGACCCCCGAGGATCCCCGCCATGACCACGCAGGCCCCGCAGTTCCCCGGTGCGCCCGTCGTCCGCAGAGAGGCCCGGGACAAGGTCACCGGCAGCGCCCGCTACGCGGCCGACCGCGCACCGGCCGGCTGTCTGTACGCCTGGACCGTTCCGGCCACGATCGCGGCCGGACGCGTCACCGCCGTACGGGCCGTCGACGCCCTCGCCGTGCCCGGCGTCCACTCCGTCCTCACCCACGACAACGCGCCCCGGCTCCAGGAGCCCGACGACCCGATCCTCGCCGTGCTCCAGGACGACCGCGTCCCGCACCACGGCATCCCGGTCGCCCTCGTGATCGCGGATTCCCCGGAGGCCGCCCGGACGGGAGCCGGGGAACTCCACATCGAGTACGAACGTGACCCGCACGACGTCACCCTCACCGAGGACCACCCGGCCTCTACACGCCCGAGGAGGCAAACGGCGGGTTCCCCGCCGTCCGTGACCGGGGCGACGTGGAGCGGGCCCTGGCCGACTCGCCCGTCCAGGTCGACGCGACGTACCGGATGGACGCGCTGCACAATCACCCCATGGAGCCGCACGCCGCCACGGCCGTATGGGCCGAAGGACACCTCACCGTCCACGACTCCAGCCAGGGATCCGACAAGGTACGCGGCAGTCTCGCCCAGGCGTTCGGCCTTGACCCGGAACGGATCACCGTGGTCTCCGAGCACGTCGGCGGCGGCTTCGGCTCGAAGGGCACCACCCGTCCCCAGGGGGTCCTGGCCGCGATGGCCGCCCAGTACACCGGACACCCCGTCAAACTCGCCTTCCCCCGGGCCCAGCTCGCCGAGGTCGTCGGATACCGGGCCCCCACGATCCAGCGGGTCCGGCTCGGCGCGGACCTGGACGGCCTGCTCACCGCCGTCAGCCACGAGGTGGTCACCCAGACCTCCACGGTGAAGGAGTTCGTCGAGCAGGCCGCCGTGCCCGCCCGCGTCATGTACGCCTCGCCGAACAGCCGCACCGGCCACCGGGTGGTCGCCCTCGACGTGCCTACCCCCTCCTGGATGCGCGCCCCGGGGGAGGCCTCGGGGATGTACGCCCTGGAGTCCGCCATGGACGAACTCGCCTCCGCGCTCGGCCTCGACCCCGTGGAGCTGCGGCTGCGCAACGAACCCGCGACCGAACCGGACAGCGGCCGCCCCTTCAGCAGCCGCGGTCTCGCCGCCTGCCTGCGCGACGGCGCGGCACGGTTCGGCTGGCACGACCGCGACCCCCGCCCCGCCGCCCGGCAGGAAGGACGGTGGCTCATCGGTACGGGCGTGGCCTCCGCGACGTACCCCGTTCTCGTCTCCCGGTCCACCGCGAGCGCCCACGCCGCGCCGGACGGCTCCCTGACCATCCGGGTCAACGCCACCGACATCGGCACCGGGGCCCGCACCGTCCTGGCCCAGATCGCCGCCGACGCGCTCGGCACCGACCCCGCGGCCGTCCACATCGGTATCGGCTCCACCGAACTGCCCACCGCCCCGCTGGCCGGCGGCTCCTCCGGCACCGCCTCCTGGGGCTGGGCCGTGCACAAGGCCGCCGCCGACCTCGCCGCCCGCCTCGCCGCACACTCCGGGCCGCTCCCCGCCGAGGGGATCGCCACCACCGCCGACACCGAGCAGGAGACCGCCGAGGAGTCCCCGTACGCCCGGCACGCCTTCGGCGCCCACTTCGCCGAGACGGCCGTCGACGCCGTCACCGGAGAGGTGCGCGTCCGCCGCCTCCTCGGGGTGTACGCCGCCGGACGCATCCTCAACGCGCGCACCGCCCGATCCCAGTTCACCGGCGGCATGGTGATGGGCATCGGCATGGCCCTCACCGAGGGCTGCGGCATCGACCCGGTCTTCGGCGACTTCACGGCCAAGGACCTCGCTTCCTACCACGTGCCCGTCTGCGCCGACACCGCCGACATCCAGGCCCACTGGATCGAGGAGGACGACCGCCACCTCAACCCCATGGGCAGCAAGGGCATCGGCGAGATCGGGATCGTCGGCACCGCCGCCGCCATCGGCAACGCGGTCCGCCACGCCACCGGCGCCCGGCTGCGCGAGCTGCCCCTCACCCCGGACACCTTGCTGCCCTACCTGCTGTGACCGGGCACCGGCCCCCACCAGCACGGACGGCCCAGCTGTTGCGCGTCCGGCGTACCGGCCTCACCCTGAGGAGTGACCCAGAAGTGATAAGTGCTCACGCTTCGTGTTCGGGGGTCGTTCGTACGACGGGGTGAAGTACGACGGGGTGAAGCACGTGGGCCTCGTGGTGAGGAGCCTCGACGATGACCGTTCCACTCGACCGGCGCTATTCGGTCGAACTGCAGGTGTCGGCAGAGCGCGTTTCCCAGCTGCGGCGGATCGTCGCCGCGCACCTCCGTCACTGGAGTCTCGATCTGCACGTCCGGCCGGTGTGCCGGGCCCTGGACGAACTCCTGACCAACGTCCACCGGCATGTCGGCGACGGCAACACCTGCGTCCTCGAACTCCGCTGGACCGGACGGCACGTGACCGTGTCCGTCGCCGACAACAGCGCCCGGATGCCCCGGCTCCTGCCGACCGGCGGCGGGCTGAGCCGGGTCATGGCCCTCAGCGACAGCTGGGGCACCTGCCGGACCGCGGACGGCAAAGTGGTCTGGTTCACCCGCTACGCCGAGGCGCCGAAGGCCGCGGGACTGCTCCCGTACGCCCCGCTGCCCGGCGTCCGCACCGCCCGGGACATCCCGGCGGCGGCGCTCGTGTAACGCCCCGAGCAGGGCGGCCCGCACCCCGGCCGACGCGGATCGTGCCCCCCGGGCACGCATGATCCGCGTCGGCCGGGTACGTGCGGGGGAGGGGAGGGCCGCGTTGCGCGGACCGGTGCGGCGCGGCACGGTCGGACTACCGATGCAAGGAGGCCACTGCCATGCCCATCGCGACGGTCAACCCCGCGAACGGCGAACTGATCAGGTCATTCGACGCCCTCGGCGAGGAGGAGACCGAACGACGGATCACCGCCGCCGCGGAGACCTTCCGCCAGTACCGCACCACCCCCTTCCAGCAGCGCGCGGCCTGGCTGAACCGGGCCGCCGACCTCCTCGACGAGGACCGCGACACCATCGCCCGCACGATGACCCTGGAGATGGGCAAGCCCGTCACCGCGGCCCGCGCGGAGGCGGCCAAGTGCGCGAAGGCGATGCGCTGGTACGCCGACCGCGCGGAGGGGCTGCTCGCCGACGAACACCCGGACCCCGCCGACGTGACGGACTCCGGCGCCTCCCGCGCCCTGGTCCGCTACCGGCCGCTCGGGGTGGTCCTCGCCGTGATGCCGTGGAACTTCCCGCTCTGGCAGGTGGTGCGCTTCGCCGCACCCGCCCTGATGGCGGGCAACGTCGGGCTCCTCAAGCACGCCTCGAACGTCCCGCAGACCGCCCTCTACCTGGAGGACCTCTTCCACCGGGCCGGATTCCCGGCGGGCTGCTTCCGTACGCTGCTGATCGGCTCGGGCGCCGTCGAGGCCGTCCTGCGTGACCCGCGGATCGCCGCCGCCACGCTCACCGGCAGCGAACCGGCCGGCCGCGCCGTCGCCGCCACCGCCGGAGACGAGATCAAGAAGACCGTGCTGGAACTCGGCGGCAGCGACCCCTACCTCGTCCTGCCCTCGGCGGACGTGGAGAAGGCCGCCGCCACCGCCGTCACCGCACGCGTCCAGAACAACGGCCAGTCCTGTATCGCCGCCAAGCGCTTCATCGTCCACGCCGACGTGTACGACGCGTTCGCCGAACGCTTCACCGCCGGCATGCGCGCCCTGACCGTCGGCGACCCGCTGGAGGAAGCCACCGACATCGGGCCGCTCTCCACCGAGCAGGGCCGCACCGACCTGGAGGAACTCGTCGACGACGCCGTCGGGCGCGGGCGCAGGCGCTGTGCGGCGGCCGACGTCCCGACAAGCTCGGCGGCGGCCTGGAGAACGGCTGGTTCTACGAGCCCACCGTGCTCGCCGGCATCACCACCGCCATGCGCATCCACCGCGAGGAGACCTTCGGCCCGGTCGCCACCCTCTACCGGGTCGCCGACCTCGACGAGGCGATCCACCTCGCCAACGACACGCCCTTCGGCCTCAGCTCCAACGTCTGGACCCGCGACCAGGGCGAACAGGAGCGCTGCGCCCGCGATCTGGAGGCCGGCGGCGTCTTCTTCAACGGCATGACCGCCTCGCACCCCGCCCTGCCCTTCGGCGGGATCAAGCGCTCCGGTTACGGCCGTGAGCTGGCCGGACACGGCATCCGCGAGTTCTGCAACGCCACCACGCTCTGGTACGGGCCCGGGGCCTCCTGAGACGCTTGCCGATCGCCCGTGTGCCGTCACCCGACGAGGAGACCCGCTCCGTGAGCGACACCCGTACCCCCGCCACCCTCACCGACGACGCACTCGCCGCGCTCGACGCGCACTGGCGCGCGGCCAACTACCTCGCCGTCGGCCAGATCTATCTGATGGCCAACCCCCTCCTGACCCGGCCGCTCGTCCCCGAGGACATCAAGCCCCGGCTCCTCGGCCACTGGGGCACCTCGCCGGGGCTCAACCTCGTCCACACCCACCTCAACCGGGTGATCAAGGCCCGGGACCTGAGCGCCCTGTGCGTCTGGGGACCCGGCCACGGCGGACCCGCGGTCCTCGCCAACGCCTGGCTGGAAGGCAGCTACTCCGAGACCTACCCGGACGTCGGCCGGGACGCCGAGGGCATGGGGCTGCTGTTCAAGCAGTTCTCGTTCCCCGGCGGCGTGCCCAGCCACGTCGCGCCCGAGACCCCCGGCTCCATCCACGAGGGCGGCGAACTCGGCTACGCCCTCAGCCACGCCTACGGGCCGCCTTCGACCACCCGGAGCTCCTCGTCGCCTGCGTGGTCGGCGACGGGGAGGCCGAGACGGGGCCGCTCGCCGCGTCCTGGCACGCCAACAAGTTCCTCGACCCGGTCCACGACGGGGCCGTCCTGCCCATCCTCCACCTCAACGGCTACAAGATCGCCAACCCGACGGTCCTGGCCCGCATCCCCGAGGAGGAACTGGACCAGCTGCTGCGCGGCTACGGCCACGACCCGCTGTTCGTCGGCGGCGACGACCCGGCCGCCGTCCACCGGGCCCTGGCCGCGGCCATGGACACCGCCCTCGACCGCATCGCCGCCCACCAGCGGGCGGCCCGCGAGGACGGCGTCACCGAACGCCCCCGCTGGCCCATGATCGTGCTGCGCACCCCCAAGGGCTGGACCGGGCCCGAAGAGGTCGACGGGCTGCCGGTGGAGAACACCTGGCGCTCCCACCAGGTCCCGCTCTCCGGCGTCCGCGACAACCCCGAGCATCTGCGGCAGCTGGAGGACTGGCTGCGCTCCTACCGGCCCGCCGAACTCTTCGACACCGACGGACGCCCCACCGCACAGGTCCTCGCCTGTGTGCCCGAGGGGGAGGCCCGTCTCGGCTCCACCCCGTACGCCAACGGGGGGCTGCTCCTGCGCGCGCTGCCGCTGCCCGACCTCGCGGACCACGCCGTACGGGTCGACAAGCCCGGCACCGCCCTCCACGAGCCGACCAAGGTGCTCGGCGGCCTCCTGGAAAGCGTCATGGCCGCCACCGCCGACCGCAGGGACTTCCGGGTGGTCGCCCCGACGAGACCGCGTCGAACCGGCTGGACGCCCTCTACCGGGCCACCGGCAAGGCCTGGCAGGCCGGGACCCTCGCCACGGACGAACACCTCGCCCACGACGGCCGGGTGATGGAGGTGCTCTCCGAACACCTCTGCCAGGGCTGGCTGGAGGGCTATCTCCTCACCGGGCGGCACGGGCTCTTCTCCAGTTACGAGGCGTTCGCCCACATCGTCGACTCCATGGTCAACCAGCACATCAAATGGCTTCGCACCTCGCGCCGGCTGCCCTGGCGGCGGCCCATCGCCTCGCTCAACTACCTGCTGACCTCGCACGTCTGGCGCCAGGACCACAACGGCTTCTCCCACCAGGACCCCGGCTTCGTCGACCACATCCTCAACAAGAGCCCCGAGGTCGTCCGCGTCTACCTCCCGCCGGACGCCAACACCCTGCTCTCGGTCGCCGACCACGCGCTGCGCAGCCGGGACTACGTCAACGTCGTCGTCGCCGGGAAGCAGCCGACCTTCGACTGGCTCACCCTGGACGAGGCCCGCGCCCACTGCGCGCGGCGCGCCGGGGCCTGGGAGTGGGCCGGGACCGAGGACGGCGGCCGGGAACCCGACGTGGTCCTCGCCTGCGCCGGGGACGTACCCACCCAGGAGATCCTGGCCGCCGCCGACCTGATCCGCCGCCATCTGCCGGAGCTGGCGGTGCGGGTGGTCAACGTCGTCGACATCGCCCGGCTGATGCCCGAGACGGAACACCCGCACGGCATGCCGGACTCCGAGTTCGACGCCCTGTTCACCCGCGACAAGCCGGTGATCTTCGCCTATCACGGCTATCCGTGGCTCATCCACCGGCTCGCCTACCGCCGCACCGGCCACGCCAACCTCCATGTGCGCGGCTACAAGGAGGAAGGCACCACGACCACACCGTTCGACATGGTCGTCCGCAACGACCTCGACCGCTACCGGCTGGTCATGGACGTCATCGACCGGGTCCCGGGCCTCGGCGTCCGCGCGGTCGCCGTACGCCAGGAGATGGCGGACGTCCGCGGCCGTCACCACGACTGGATCCGCGAGCACGGCACGGATCTGCCGGAGGTCGTGGACTGGAAGTGGGGCGGCTGACCGGCCTGTTCGACGGGGTCCGTGCGGCCCGGCCGAGACGGTGCGCGATCATGGACGGCGACCCTGCCCGGCCGGAGAGAGGCTGCCATGAAGCTGCGCTGTGCCGTCATCGAGGACTTCCAGTCCGTGGCCACCACCGTCGTCGACTGGTCCGCCCGTCACCGACGACGTCGAGATCGTGACGTTCACCGAGCACCTCGCGACCGTGGACGAGGCGGCCACGGCCCTCGACGGCTTCGACATCGTGGTCACCCTGCGCGAGCGGGTGCCCTTCCCGGCGGAGCTGTTCGCCCGGCTGCCCCGGCTGCGGCTGCTCGTCGCCTCCGGCATGCGCAACTCCGTCATCGACTTCGACGCCGCGCGGCGGCACGGCGTCGAGGTCTGCGGCACCGCCAGCTCCTCCGCTCCGCCCGTCGAGCTCACCTGGGCCCTGCTGCTGGGCCTGGCGCGTGGCATCGTCCCCGAGGCGACGGCCCTGCGCACGGGCGGGCCCTGGCAGTCCACCCTCGGCGCCGATCTGCACGGGCGGACGCTCGGTCTGCTGGGGCTCGGGAAGATCGGCTCCCGGGTGGCGCAGGTGGGACTGGCCTTCGGGATGGACGTGGTCGCCTGGAGCCGGAACCTCACGAAGGAACGTACCGACGAGGTCGGCGTGACCCTGGCCGCTTCCAAGGAAGAGCTGCTGGCGAGAGCGACTTCGTCTCCGTGCACCTGGCGCTCGGCGAGCGGACCCGGGGGCTGATCGGCGCGGCCGAACTCGCCCTGATGCGCCCGACCGCGTATCTGATCAACACCTCCCGGGCGGCCATCATCGACACGGACGCGCTGCTCGCCGCCCTGCGTGACGGCGAGATCGCCGGGGCCGCCACCGACGTGTTCGACGTCGAGCCGCTGCCGGCCGGCGACCCGGTGCGGACGGCCCCGCGCCTGCTGGCCACCCCGCACCTGGGCTATGTGTCACGCGCCAACTACGAGACGTACTACGGCCACGCGGTGGAGGACATCAGGGCGTTCCTCGACGGACAGCCGGTCCGCCGTCTGAGCTGACGGCGGACCGGCCCCGCCCGGGGGCCGTTCAGTAGCGCAGGGCCGCCGCGATCCGGCCGTGCTCCGCCAGCGAGTCGTCCTCGACGAACACGACGTCGGCGCCGCTGTCCAGCGCCGCTTCGACCAGTTCGTCCACGATGTCCTCGCGGACCGCGCCGTCGCGCTCTGAGCCGTCCCCTCGGGCACCGGCTCCAGATGCTCGTCGGCCACCCGGACGGTCGCCTGGAAGTGTTCCTCGACCGCGACCAGACCCGCCCGGCCCTCCCGTACGGCGGCCCACACCTCGTCGAGACCGCCGGCGAAGGCGTGGGCGCTGCGGGCGTTGTCGAGCCGGGTCTCCACCTCGGCCGCCGCCTGGTGCGCCCCCTCCTCCAGGGCGGGGCGCAGCTCCCGGAGGACCTCGGCAGGCGGCAGGTCGGCCGGCGCTCCCTTGGCGACCCGGCCGATCGCGGACCGGGAGCCCTCCCCGACCTCTTCCAGCAGGGCGAGAGCGGGGGCCAGACCCATCACGTACAGCGGACGCGGATCGTCGGCGAGCACCGCGCGCAGCTTCTCGTCGACATCGCGGAAGAAGTTCCGGGTCTCCTCGTCGGTGAACGTGCTCGGGTGTCCCCGATCCGCTCCTCGCGCTGCGGGTTCGGCGGCTCCTTCGGCGCGGTCAGCGGGAAGCCGCCGGTCCGCTCCGGCCGGATGCCGTCGGCGGTGCCGATCCAGAGCGTGGCGTGGTCGGCGGCGACGGTCAGCGCCCGGAACGGCCGCGTCTGCGCCTTGGCCGCGACGAGGTTGCGCGTGAGGAAGGTGTCGCTGAGCACCACCCGTTCGGGTGGGTGCGCGGCAGCTGCCAGATCCGGTAGTCGTCCGTGGTGACCAGGAGCACCAGGGAGTCCAGCGCCCCGCGCGGGTCCACCTCCTCCGCCGCCCGCTCCAACTGGGCCCGCAGGGCGGCCGCGACCTCGCGGCTGACCTCCGGATCGGCGTCCAGCCGGTGCCCGGCCTCCGCCACCAGGTTCCGCAGCCGGACCGGGTCCTGGGCGTTGTCCGGGGCCTTGCGGTGGGTCGGCATGGTCAGGGACAGGGCCGGATAGGGCCGGGTCGCCCGCAGCTCCCGCAACAGGTCGGCGGTCAGGGCGTCCGTATCCATCGTTCCCTCCCAGGGCTCGGACCCGCTCCCGTATGAAGCGGATGCTTCGACGAGTCAATTCATACCTTTTGATCCTAAATATGGGCGAGTTATTGCACGGAGGTGCGGGAGCGGGAGTGCAGGAGGCGCGCGATGTCCACCCTCACGGTGTGGAAGTTCGGTCGGCCGACGGCGCGGAGAGTGTCGAGGAAGCCCTGAAATCCCTTCAGAAGGAAGGGCTGATCAAGATCCTCGACGCGGCCGTGGTGAGCTGGCCCGCCGAGCGGCCAAGCCGCGCACCAGACAGCTGAACAACCTCGTCGGCGTCGGCGCCCTCAGCGGCACCTTCTGGGGCATGCTCTTCGGGCTGATCTTCCTCATGCCGCTGCTGGGTGCGGCCATCGGAGCGGCCGCCGGCGCACTGGGCGGGAAGCTCGCGGACGTCGGCATCGACGACGACTTCATCGCCGAGGTCAAGGAGAAGGTGACCCCCGGAACCTCGGCGCTGTTCCTGCTGACCATGAACGAGGTGCCCGAGCGGATCGGCGCGCGACTGCCCGGCGACGGCGCCGAACTCCTCCACAGCAATCTCGACACCGAGCGCGAGGCGAAGCTCCGCGACATCTTCGGCGATGACACGGCCTGACCCCCGCACACCCCCACTCCTGGATTGGACGGACCGTCCGTGAAAGCGAACCTCCCGGCCCGCCGGGCCCGTGCCGCGCGCGCCCTGGCCCCGTCGCGGTCGCGGCCCTGCTCCTCGCCGGTACGGCGGCCTGCGACTCCGACACCACCAGCGAAGGCACCGACCGGGGCGTCCACACCCTCACGCCCGGACCGGAGGAGTCACCGAGCGAGTCCCCGAGCCCGCGCACCCAGGAGAGCTTCGCCGCCTCGGTGTCCGCCGAGTCCGAACGCGTACGGCAGGAGGCGACGGAACGCCTCGACGAGGTGGAGGGCCGGGGCAACGCCGTCGCCGACGTCTCGGTCACCGGGCTGCCGCTCAGCGGCTCCGAGGAGGTCCGCAGCAGCGCGCGTGTCCGGGTCACCAACCCCACCGACGAGGCCGCGTTCTACGCCGTGAAGGTGGAGTTCGTCGACGCCGAGGACAAGGTCCTGGACACCGTCGTCGTCGGCATCGAGGACGCTCCGCCGGACCGTACGGTCGACACCCAGGCCAACAGCGCAAGGCCGCCGGGGTGAAGACCTTCCCCGGGTCGCCCAGGCCGAGCGCGGCTGAGGGGGCGCGGTCATGAGCGCCGCCGACGCGGTGACCGACTCGCTTCAGAGCCTGCGCGCCCGGTTCATCGGCGTACAGGACGGGAAGCCGGCGACTACATCCCCCAGCTGGCCCTGGCCGACCCCGGCGCCTTCGGTCTCGCGCTGGTCAGCATGGACGGACACCGCTACAGCGCGGGCGAGGCCGACATCCCCTTCACCCTCCAGTCCGTCTCCAAGCCGTTCATCTACGCCCTCGCGCTCTCCCTGCTCGGCCTCGACGAGGTGAGCCGCTGGGTGGCGCCGAGCCCAGCGGCGAGGCGTTCAACGCCATCAGCCTCGAACCCGGCACCGGGCGGCCCGCCAACGCCATGGTCAACGCCGGCGCGATCGTCACCACCGCCCTGATCCCCGACACCCCGGCGAGCCCGCCTTCGACCGCATTCTGAGCTGCCTCGGCCGGTTCGCCGGCCGGGAACTGGACGTCGACGAAGAGGTGTTCAGCTCCGAGTCGGTGACCGGGGACCGCAACCGGGCGCTGGCCTACCTGATCCGTTCCACCGGCACCATGCCCGTCGACCCGGTTCTCGCCGTCGACCGCTACTTCCGCCAGTGCGCCATCCGCGTCACCACCGTCGACCTCGCCACGATGGCCGCGACGCTCGCCTACGGCGGCGTCAACCCGGTCACCGGCGAGCAGGTCGTCTCCGCCGAGGTCGCCGCCCGGGTCCCGTCCTCGTCATGGCGACCTGCGGCATGTACGACGGCTCCGGCGACTGGCTGCTGCGCGTCGGCCTGCCGCCAAGAGCGGCGTGTCCGGCGGCCTCATCGCGGTGGGCCCCGCCCGCTTCGGGGTCGCCACGTACAGCCCGCCGCTGGACGCCACCGGCGGCTCGGTACGCGCCACGCCGCGCTGGAGACGATGTCGCAGCGCTACGGGCTCCACCTCATGCTCAACCCCGCGCTTGCCGGGCTCCACCGTCACCCTCGTCACGACCGCGGACGATCTGCCGTCGGCGCCCTCGGCCGAGCACGAACGGGTCCTCCACGAACAGGTCGGCGTCGTCGTCGCCCAGGGGTCCATCGACTTCACGGCCGCCGAACGCGTGCTGTACGCCCTGGACGAGTCGGGGCCGAACGGTGGCTCCGTGGTACTCGACCTGCACGATGTCACCGCCGTCGACTCCGTGGCCCTGGCCATGCTGCACACCGGACTCGCGCGGCTCCTGTCCGACGGGCGGCGCGCGGCCGTCGTCGACCCGCGCGGTCTGCTGGGGCCGCCCGACGTCCTCAGGGAAGGGACCGGCCAGGACCTGCCGCGCTACGCCACCCGTGAGGATGCCGTCGAAGGCTGCGCGCAGGCCCTGGCCGGGGAGGGCTGAGGGGGTCTACCAGATGGCGTCGACCCACTCGGGGTGGTCGATGAACGGGTTCCGGTTGTGCTGGAACTGCTCGAATATGACGTCGTTGCGGCGCTTCTCGAAGGTGTCGGGCGGGTCCTCCTGGCTCCACTCCTTCAGGACGGACAGTTTGCCCATCTTCGGCGCGGACCCGTTGTTCACCTGGTCGTTGGGTTCGAGGTCGGCGAAGGAGTCGTTGCCCTCGTAGCGCACGGCCATGTAGAAGGATCATCCGGGCGACGTCGCCCTTGACCTCGTCGCGCGGCTCGAAGGAATCACTGTCGGTGAAGTTGCCGGGCGCGGAGCCGAGTTCGCCGCCACCGTTGTCGAAGTCCTTGTTGCCGCGAATGGAGTTGACCTGGACGTCCGTGGGGCGCAGGTGGTGAACGTCGGTGCCCGGGCCCGTCGCCGTACCGAAGTCGCCGTGCGACTTGGCCCAGACGTGCTCCCGGTTCCACTGGCCCGAGTTGCCGCCGTTGTCGTTCTTGGACTGGGAGCGCCCGGTGTACAGCAGGACGACGTTGGAGGAGTCGGCGGGATCCTCGTCGGTCGCCTTGAGGGCGTCCCACACCTGGCTGTAGGAGAGCTTGGTCTGGTCGCTGATGATCGTGTGCAGGGCGGCTTTCAGCTCGGCGCCGGTCTTGCCGAGGGCGTCCTGGTAGTAGGTGTCGTCCAGGGCGGCGGCGGTGGTGTACCGGCCGGGGGAGGAGTCCGAGGGGGCCGCGGCGGCGGTGCCGGCGAGCACGGTGACGGTGGCCACCGCGGCCAGCAGTGGACGCGCGTAGAACGAGTGACGACGGGACATGTGGGGTGTCCTCTCCGGAACGCGGGCGCCGCGGCGGGCCCTGGGTGGAGGGGCTCGCGCGGCGGCCGTTCGGTGGGTGGTCAGCCGGGAGCCTTCCACACGCACCGTGGCCCAGGTGTGAACACTCCGTACCTATCATGTGCAGGTCAAGAGTCGATCTGTCGTCGCCTCTCGCGGGGCCGTCCGCGAGAGGCGACGGCTCGGTGCTATCCGGCCGCCCAGTCGCGCAGGGCCCGGGCCGAGGAGAAGTCGGCCACGTTCCTGTCGAGCGGATCGTCGGTGTACTGGTGGATGCGCCAGTCCGCCTCGATACGGGGCTTGCCCGCGGCGACGTAGTCGGCGATCCACAGCCCGTCGCCCGCGTAGCTCGTGGTGTCGTGGTTGAGCCAGAACGAACGGTTGCAGTACAGCAGGACCCGGTGACCGGGCCTCTCCTTCTTCACCGCGCGGATGAAGCGGTCCTTCTCCGCGTCGCTCGCCCGCGTCCCGCCGCCGGTCTGTTCCCAGTCGACCGCGAGCAGATCGCCCGCCTTCTCGGGGGTCTTGCTCAGAAAGTAGTCGACCTGGTCCGCCACGTTCCCCGGCCAGAGGAAGTGGTAGAAGCCGACGACGCACTCGGCGTCCCTGGCCCGCTTCACCTGCGCGTCCAGACGCGGATTGACGTAGGAGCGGCCTTCGGTGGACTTGATGAGGACGAAGTCGAGACCGTCCGTGTCGTAGGAGGGCTGATAGGCGCTGACGTCGACACCGTGGAGCATGGGCACCCGCCTCGGGAATGTGGGGCAACGATCTCCCAGTCCTGCCCACTCCCCGGTCCCGCCAAGGGCTGATTCACCCTCCGGGTCACGGGGCGGCGCCCATCGGATGCGGCCGGGTCCCCGGAGGGTGAGAATTGCCGCAAGGACGAGGAGGCGGCATGAGCGAAGAGTCCGAATCCGTATCCGAGGCCCTGGCCGGGCCGGGGGGCGTCACGCCCGACCGGCTCCTGCACACGGGCGCGAGCGACCGGCCGAGCCCGGAGGACCTGGTGCTGGCCTCCGGGCGGGACCTGACTCCGGAAACCCTGGAATGGGCCCGGCGCAAGCTGGCCGCCGAGGGGCGGTCGGCCATCGACAAACAACTGCCCTGACACCTCACGGGGCTCGCTGGGGTCCCGGCGGGCGGGTGCCCGGAGCCGTACACCGCTCCGTACACCGAGGCGAACGCGGCCGAGAGGCCGGGGAGCGTGTGGGGCGCCCCCGGCCCTCGGCTAGCCTGAGTCACCTATGAACCGCTTGACGATCCCCCAGGGCACGTTCGATCTCGCCCGCTTCCCCGAGCACCCGCGCGACCCCTTCCGGGCGTGGGACGCCGCCGACGAATACCTGCTCCAGCAGCTGACGGACCCCGAGGCGGGGCCGGTCGACCTCTCGGGGACGGTCGCCGTCGTGGGGGACCGCTGGGGAGCCCTCGCCACCGCGCTGGCCGCGCACCGGCCCGTCCAGATCAGCGACTCCTACCTGGCCCGGCGCGCCACCCTCGCCAACCTGGCCCGCAACGGCGCCGACCAGGACGCGGTACGGCTGCTGTCCTCGCGCGACACCCCGCCGGACCGGATCGACGTCCTCATCGTCCGGGTGCCCAAGTCGCTGGCGTTCCTGGAGGACCAGCTCCACCGGCTCGCGCCCGCCGTCCACGCCGGAACCGTGATCATCGGCACCGGCATGGTCAAGGAGATCCACACCTCCACGCTGAAGCTCTTCGAGCGGATCATCGGCCCGACCCGCACCTCCCTCGCCGTCCGCAAGGCGCGGCTGATCTTCTGCACCCCGGACCCCGAGCTGCCGCGTACGCCGAGCCCGTGGCCGTACCGCTACGAGCTGCCCGCCGACGTGGGCCCGGTCTCGGGCCTGACCACCGTCAACCACGCCGGGATCTTCTGCGCCGACCGCCTCGACATCGGCACCCGCTTCTTCCTGAAGCACCTGCCCACCCGGGGCGGGGCCGTCCGCGTCGTCGACCTGGGCTGCGGCAACGGCGTCCTCGGACTCTCCGCCGCCGTCGACAACCCCCAGGCGCACATCACCTTCGTCGACGAGTCCTACGGGGCGGTCGCCTCCGCCGAGGAAACCTTCCGGGCCGGGGCGCCGGACGGCGCGAAGGCCGATTTCCTGGTCGGCGACGGACTCGCCGACCTCGATCCGGGCAGCGTCGACCTGGTGCTGAACAACCCGCCGTTCCACTCCCACCTGGCGACCACCGACGCCATGGCCCGCGCGATGTTCGCCGACGCGCGGACCGCCCTGCGGCAGGGCGGCGAGCTGTGGGTCGTCGGCAACCGCCACCTCTCGTACCACACGCACCTGCGCCGGATCTTCGGCAACTGCACCACGGTCGCCGGCGATCCGAAGTTCGTCGTCCTGCGCGCCGTCAAGCGCTGACGGCGAACCCCGCGCCCCTGGTCCTTCCAGATTCCTGCAACAGGTTCTCCTGTGTGCGCCGCCGCACACGGACGACGCCGACGCGAGACTCTGGAGGGGCCGTGCACCTCGAATACGCCCCCGAGCAGCAGCGGTTACGTACCGAACTGCGTACGTGCTTCGCTGCCCTGGTCCCCGACAACGCCTACGCGCGCTACGCGGGGCCCGCCGCCCGGAAGCGCTTCTACCGCGACACGGTCCGCAGGCTCGGCGCCGACGGCCGGCTGGGGGTCGGCCGGCCGAAGGAGTACGGCGGCCGGGGGCTGACCCCGATGGAACAGTTCATCTTCTTCGACGAGGCCGCCCAGGCCGGCGTACCGCTGCCCTTGATGGCGCTGAGCACCGTCGGCCCGACGATCATGCAGTACGGCCGACGAGCAGAAGGCACACTTCCTCCCCGGAATCCTGGCGGGGGAGATCGACTTCGCGATCGGCTGCAGCGAACCGGACGCGGGCACCGACCTCGCCGACCTCAAGACCCGCGCGGTCCGCGAGGGCGACACCTACGTCGTCAACGGCCAGAAGATCTGGACCACCAACGGCGACACCGCCGACTGGGTCTGGCTCGCCGTGCGTACCGATCCCGAGGCCCCGCCGCACAAGGTCATCACCATGCTCCTCGTCCCCACGAGCGACCCCATCGACCTCGGCTGGGTCCGGGCGCCGGACGCGACTGTGGCGGTCTTCGCCGGGGTCCATGCCGTGCGCGCGGTGGATCCGTCCGGGGCGACGCTCTGGGAGGTACGCCACGGGTGCTGGAACAGCGGATGCGAGGAGATCCACGATGCGTACGACGCCTACGCGGACCGGCGGGACCATCGCTTCCCCGGGAGCGGCTCGGTCGGCTTCTCGGCGGACGGCAGTCTCGTCCGGGCGCACGTACGCGGACCGTTGCCCGAGGGTGAGCTGAGCTGATCCCTGCTGTCCCGGCCGTCCCGGCAAGGCCGTGTGACAGCGCATCACCGCCGCACGCGCGGCATCCCCAGCCCGATCCACGAGATGATCTCGCGCCGGACCTCCGACGTGCCTCGGCGGCGCGCCCACGGCGCGGGAAACCGGACGCGGAAACCGGACGCACGCCCCGGCCCGCGCGGCGAAGGCGTCGTCGAGAAGCTGCGCCACGAGCTCGTCGTCGCTCCGCTGGACGAGCAGCCTGCGCCCCGGCAGTCCTCGGGAACGGCGGTACGGAGCCGAGCGTGGACGGACAAGCGAATCTCCCGGAGCAGGTGGGCTCGGGGAAGAGTACGACGGGCTTCCGCGCTGCGCCCGCCCCCTGTCCTGGTTAGCGTGAGCCGAGGGGCCGTACGTCGACAGTGAAGGAGCCCTGCGATGCCCTCAGCACCGCATCCGGCCGGCGGCGACCTGGGCCGGCGCATCGTTGCCCGCCGTCTGCAGCTCGGTCTGTCCCGGCAGGACGTAGCACTGCGGGCGGGCGCCGCGCCCGGCTACATCGAGTACGTGGAGGAGCAGTCCGCCACCCCGGGGGTCGGCTTCCTGCTCCGGCTGGCGGACGCGCTGGAGACCACGGTGCAGGAGCTGACGGGCGGATCGGTCGATCTGCCGCGCGGCGCGGGCCGGGGCGCCCGGCGGGCCCGGATGGCTGAACTCGACGAAGAGATGTGCTGGACGCTGCTGGGCGACCACGGGGTGGGGCGGGTGGCCCTGGCCCTCGGGGACGGGCCGGTCGTCCTGCCGGTGAACTACCAGGTGAGCGATGGCGAGGTGATCTTCAGCACGGCGGAGGACTCCCCGCTGGCCACCGCCGACGACACCGAGATCGCCTTCGAGGCCGACCACATCGACGACGCCTTCAGCAAGGGCTGGAGTGTCCTGCTCGTGGGAACCGTGCACGCCGTCACCGACGAGGAGGCCGCGCGCCGGCTCAGGGAGGCCGCGTACGCGACCCCGTGGGCCGGTCCCGAGCGCGAACACGTCATGGTCCTCGCGCCCCGGCGGATCACCGGGCGCAAGATCGTCGTCCCCGACGCCCCGGGCGAGGCCGGCTGAAAGCCGGGGCACATGCGAGCCGCGGAGCGCCGCCGGCGTCACGCGAACGGAACCACGGCGACGGGTGCCGCGCTGTGATGGATCACGGCATGGGACACAAGGCCGATGCGGAAGGGCACACCGGGCTCATCCGACCTCCAGCACCTCCGCGACCGGCCGCCGGGGCGTGGCCGGGCCCGAGGGCCCGTAGCCGAAGCGGAACACCATCTGCACGAAGCCGGCCCGGGAACGCGGATCACGGGCGAGGTTCCTGAGCTCGGGCCACTCGAGAGGCTGCGAGATCAGGGAAGTCGCGAGCCCGTCGAGCGTGGCCTGGAGCAGCACGCGCTCCATGCCCTGGCCCGCCCGCAACCAGTCCACGGGCTGATCCTCCGCGGTGCCCAGCAGGGCCGTCTGCGGACGCTCCTCGAACACGGCGGCCGCCCGCCCGGGGAGCCCTGCGGGGCGTCGAAGTCCCGTACCGGGGCCGTCGTCCCGTGCTGGCGAGGGCCGAACGCGTACGACGGAACCCCTTCGGTGGCCGGACCCTCCCCGGCCCTGCCCGTGCGGGTCCAGGTGATGATCTCGGCGCGCATGGCGTCGCTGGCCGACTCGAAGAGTTCCGCGTCGTGCACGAGGTCCATGACGGCACCGGCGTGCCAGCTCCCCGGCACGATCAGCCGGACCCCTTCCAGCAGCGCCGCCGCGCTCAGCTCGTCCCAGATCTCCGGCGGGATCCGCTCGTCCGAGAGCGGGAGACGACTGGTGTGCCGGCGCCGCACGGCGGGTTGCAGATCCGCCAGCCGATGGTCGGTGACCGCCGGGCCCTCCTCCAGCAGGACGTCGGCCAGATGCCAGGGGTCGTGGGGATCGGGCAGCAGCTCGGTGACGGCCGTCCAGCCGCGGTGTGCGGCGGCCACGCGCAGATTCAGCAGCGCCGCCCGCAACCGATGTGCAGGGCGCGTCGGCCCGGGTCAGCGACCGGCAGCGTACGTTCCGGATCGCCGTACAGGGAGAGACGACGGGTGCCCGAGCGGTGGAAGAACTTCCACGGACTGCGCATTGTGCATGGACGGCGCGGCCACGGCCTCCTCGACGAGCGAGGGATGACCGCGGCGCGTTGTTCGGTGCTGCTCATGGTTCTCGCGTCTCCTGTCCGTCGTCGGTCTCCACCGCCATGCGGTTCACGACGGCGCCCACTCCTTCCGTCCGTGACGTGAGGGCGAGGTCGGTACGGAGATCGCCCCCAGGCGCCGCGTGAACGCCCTTGCCGTCCGTGCTGCCGGTGCGCGCGCACCTCCGTCGCGATCACGGCGGCGCGCACCCGCCGCTCTGGCCCCCGACTTCCCCAGCAGCCGGGAGATGTGGTTCGGCACGGTCTTCTCCGGCAGACAGGGCCGCTCGGCGATCTGCCGGCCGGTCTGGCCCTCGCCGAGGGGGCCGGCATCGACCGGCCCGCCGCCGCCACGGCCCGTACGAGGGAGACCAGGTCCGAGCCGTTGCTCGTGGTGGGCGAGGCGTCGACGACCGTCCAGGGCACCGGCCGTGGCCCGCGCTGCGGCCGGACGTGGCGGTGCTCGACGACCCGGTCCGCCTCGGACTCCAGAAGGTTGCGCCGACCCCGGCGGACGACCTCGTGGGCGTCCGGCAGGAAGATCCACGTCGGAGCGGCGGGGGCGGCGGGTACCGGTGCCGGTCGGCGTCTCGCCCATCTGCGCTCCCTGTCGTCGACGCCGGTCTCCCGATCGCCCTTGCGGCCATTGTCCCAGGAGCGCCGGGGCGCGCACGCGGTGGACCGCCGGGACCCGGTATCCGCCCCGCCGCGTACACACTGCGCGGACCGGCAGCCATACTGGACGGGCCGGGGAGGGCGGCAGCACCAGCAGCCGGGGAACACGGGAACAGGCGACAACGGGGGCGGGAAACGGCAGATGGCGGACACCAGGCTGATCCAGAGCCGGTACCGGCTGCTCGAACTGATCGGGCGCGGCGGTATGGGCGAGGTGTGGCGCGCCCTCGACGAGGCGCTGGGCCGTCAGGTCGCCGTGAAATGCCTCAAACCCCTGGGCCCCCATCACGACCAGGACTTCACCCGTGTCCTGCGCGAGCGCTTCCGGCGCGAGGCCCGGGTGGCCGCCTCCCTCCAGCACCGGGGCGTCACCGTCGTACACGACTTCGGTGAGTACGAGGGCGTGCTCTACCTCGTCATGGAACTGCTCGACGGGCAGAACCTGAGCCAGCTGCTGGAGGAGAACCAGCAGCACCCGCTGCCCGTCGAGCATGTCGTCGACATCGCGGAACAGGTCGCCGACGCCCTCGGCTACACCCACCGGCAGGGCATCGTCCACCGCGACCTCAAGCCCGCCAACATCATGCGGCTGACCGACGGCACGGTGAAGATCTGCGACTTCGGCATAGCGCGCCTCGGCCACGACATCAGCATGACCTCCCGGCTCACCACCACCGCCTCGCCATGGGCACCCCGCACTACATGTCGCCGGAGCAGATCAGCGGCAAGGAGGTCGACCACCGCAGCGACCTCTACTCGCTGGGCTGCGTCCTGTACGAAATCGCCACCGGTGTACCGCCGTTCGACCAGGAGGACGCCTGGGCCGTCCTCGTCGGACACCGCGACACCCGCCGGAACCGCTGCGCACCCACCGCGCCGAACTGCCCGGCTTCTTCGACCGGGTCGTCCTCGACCTGCTCGCCAAGGCCCCGGAGGAACGGCCCGTGGACGCGGGCGACCTGCGCCGCCGCATCGTCCTCGGCCGGACCGGCGAACAGCCCGCGCTCGGACCGGGCCCCCTCGTGCGGCCCGCCGCCGGACTGCTGCCGGCCCCGCGCGAAAGAGCGCTGCCCGCCTGGACCCGGTCCATGACCGCCGGTCATCGGGCGACCGGGCGATCGGCCCGCACACGAACGCCCCGACCCGGCCGCCGGTCTGACGGGGCAGTGGACCACCGCGCGCGCCACCGTCCCGCACACCGGCTCCTTCGTCTCCGTCTCGGCCGCGCCCCCGGCCCCGGACCTCCTCGCCGGTCTTGAGGGCCGCCACAGCGCGGGCATCGACCTCGGCCGCCTGGGCCGCTGGGAGGAGGCGGGAAGGTGCACCGCGAGGTCGCCGCCCAGCGCGGCCGCGTCCTCGGCCCGGACCATCCCGACACGCTCGCCAGCCATTACGAGATCGGCCTCACCCTCAGCCGTACGGGCCGGGCCGAGGAGGCGCTGCGCGAGTTCACCCGGGTCGCCGAGGGCCGCGAACGCGCCCTGGGCGCCGACCATTCCCCTGACGCTCGCCGCCCGCCAGGCGACCGCCCACGCCCTGGGCCGGCTCGGCCGGCACGCCGAGGCCCGCCGGCTGTACGAGACGGTCCTCGCCGTCCGCGAACGCGTCATGGGCCCGACCACCCCGACACCCTGCGCTGCCGTCACAACCTGGCCTTCACCCTCTGCCGACTGGGCCGGCCCGAGGAATCCTGGCGGCTGGCCCGGGAGGTCGCCGACGCCCGCGCCCGCGTGCTCGGCGCGACACACCCCGACACCCTCGCGACCCGGTACGAAGTGGCGTACACCCTGGGCAGGCTGGACCGCTGGGCGGAGGCACTGGCGACCTACCAGGACGTCGCCCGGGCCCGCACCGACGTCCTCGGGGCCGACCACCCCGACACCTTCGCCGCCCGCTACGAGGCCGGCATCAGCCTCGGCCGCCTCGGCCGCGACACGGAGGCCCTGGAGCTGTACCGCTCCCTGGTCGCCGACCGCACCCGGACCGCAGGAGCGGCCGACCCCGAGACACTGCGCGCCCGCCACGGCCTCGGGGTCAACCTGGGACGGCTGGGCCGCTGGGAGGAGGCGCTCGCGGAGGCGCGCGACGTCTGTGCCCTCCGGGAACGAGCCCTGGGCCCGATCACCCCGACACGGTCATCAGCCGCCGGGAGGTCGCCGCCGGCTCGGCTGGCTCGGCCGGTGGAGCGAGGCCCTCGTGGCGTACCGCCAGGTCGCCGAGGCGCGCACCCGGACCCTGGGCCCCGACCATCCCCAGACGCTCGCGGCCCGCGACGACGCGGCGCACTGCCTGGAACGGCTCGCCCAGGCCTGAGGCTGAAGCGCCCGTCATGCCGCCGCCTCTGGTGGGGACGGCGGGCGGAGGGTTCCGCCGGGGGCGTGCCGTCGATCGCGGCAGGGTCCGCTCCGCCGGACACCGCCTCGCACGCGTGGCCCCGGGACGATACCTGCGGGGGCGTCGTGTGTTCCCTGCCGTTGTCCACCGTTCCGCGGCGCGGGCGGGCGGACGGGCCCCGGCCGCCATCGCGGCGGGTCGGACGTCCGGGCCGCCCGTCGCCGGTTTCGCTGCGGGCCGGCCGGGAGGACGATGAGGTCATGGACGCTTCGCTGAGCGGCGTCAGCGCACCTGCCCGCCTGGCGGCGGACGGGGAGGCCGTCAGCCACGAGGAACTGGCGCTCGCGACCCGCAACCACGGTCTGCCGTTGGAGGCCTTGCGCTACGACGTCACGCCCCGGGGCTGCACTACGTACTCGTCCATTACGACATCCCCGCCGTCGACCCCGATGCCTGGCGGCTCGGGGTCGACGGGCTGGTTCGCGACGCCCTGTCCCTCGACCTGGCCTCGGTCCGCGCCTTCCCCTCGATGACCGCGCGGGTCACCATGGAGTGCGCGGGCAACGGCCGCGCCAGGCTGGAGCCGCGACCGGTGAGCCAGCCCTGGCTGGTGGAAGCCGTCGGGACCGCCGAGTGGACGGGAGTACCGCTGAGCGCCCTGCTCGCAGAGGCAGGGGTCGCGGCGGGCGCGTCCGACGTGGTGTTCACCGGCGCCGACCACGGAGTGGAACGTGGAGTGGAGCAGGACTACCAGCGTGGCCTGCCGCTGGCCGTGGCCACCGGCGACGACGCGCCGGCGTTCGTCGCGTACGAGATGAACGGTCAGCCGCTGCCTCCGCAGCACGGATGTCCACTGCGCCTTGTCGTCCCCGCCGGTACGGCATGGCGCACGTGAAGTGGCTGCGGGAGATCACGCTCCTGGACCGGCCGTTCACCGGCTTCCAGCAGAGCGTCGCCTACCGCTATCGCCAGACCGCCGACGAACCGGGTGAACCCGTCGACCGGATCAACCCCCGTGCGCTGCTGGCCCCGCCCGGCTTCCCGGACTTCATGTCCCGGGCCCGGGTCGTGGACGCCGGACCGGTCATCCTGACCGGCCGTGCCTGGTCCGGCTTCGCGCCCGTCACCCGGGTGGAGGTGAGCGACGACGACGGGCGAAGCTGGGCCGCCGCCGAAGTCGATCGCCGGACGGCCGTCGATGGGCGTGGCAGGCGTGGCGTGCCACCTGGGAGGCCACCCCGGGAGACCACATGCTCACCGCCCGCGCGCACGACGCCGAGGGGCACGTGCAGCCCATCGCCCAGTCGTGGAACCGCGGCGGCTTCGGCAACAACGGTGCCCAGCAGGTCCCCGTCCACTGTCGCTGAGCGAGTGACCGCGTGGGGCGGCCGGGGCGTCGCCCCGCCGGTACTCGTCGCATGGGGCCCCGGGAACGGTCTCCCGGAGCGACTTCCTCTCGGCTGGTCGAACGGCCGCGGGCACACGGACGGTTCGCCGCCGGTGCCGACCGCCGGTGGCGCCGGCACCGGGCCCGACGCCGCGGCCGGCCCCGACTTCCCCGGCCGCCGCGCGCCGCCACCGGATCAACGTCAACCGAACAGGACACGGCTCCGCAGCCGTCCTAACATGAAGTCGTCCAGTGATACGACTGGGGAGATGTTGCGTCATGACTTTCATCCAGGTCATCGACTGCAAAACGGACCGGACCGACGCGCTGAACCGGGTGATGGACAGGTGGATCGAAGCCACCCAGGGCAGGCGGACGGCCACACACGCGATCGTGGGGCAGGACCGAGCGGACTCCACGCACCTCGTGGAGATCGTGGAGTTCCCTTCCTACGAGGAGGCGATGCGGAACTCGCGCCTCCCGAGACCGACCGGATCTTCAGTGAGATGGTGGCCCTGTGCGAGGCGAACCGACTTCACCGACCTCGACATCATGCGTGACGATCAGCTGAACAAGCTCGCGGTCCGCCGTTTCTTTCGAGGAGGTCATCACACAACAACGGAACCTCGACGCCGCCGACGAGCTGTGCACTGCCGACTACCGGGAGCACGACCCGTCCCTGTCCTCGTACGACCTGACTCTCGCGCAGGCCAAATCGGAGAACCGCGAAGTCATCGAGGCGTTCGAACCCGTGGCCACCATCGAAAGCCTGACCGCCGAGGGTGACATGGTCTGCGCAAGAGTGTCGTTCAAGAGCCGCCACGTGGGCACGTACCAGGGGATGGAAGGCCACCGGACGAGACGTTTCGGGCACGGGTCACGCCACTTTCCGCTGCCAAGGCGGCAAGCTGGCTGAGAGCTGGTGGAACGTGGACGACCTGGGGATGCTCCAGCAGATCGGCGCGGTGGACATGCCATGACCTGCCGGGAGGTCGCCGCCGGGCTCCGCCCGGTGGGCGAGGCCCTCGTGGCGTACCCCGACCATCCCCAGACGCTCGCGGCCCGCGACGACGAGGCGCACTGCCTGGAACGGCTCGCCCAGGCCTGAGGCCGAAGCGCGCGTCATGCCGCCGCCTCTGGTGGGGACGGCGGGCGGCGTGTTACGAAGGTGCATGCCCGCACCTCAGAGCCCCGTACCCCGAACACCCGCAGGTCAGCCCGGACCCCAGCGGGCCTCCGGGCCCGGCGCGCCCGCCCGGGACCGTTACGACGCCGTGATCGTCGGCGGTGGCCACAACGGCCTGGTCGCCGCCGCCTACCTCGCGCGCGCCGGGCAGTCCGTCCTCGTCCTGGAACGGCTCGGCACCACCGGGAGCGGCGGTCTCGACCCGCCCCTTCGCCGGGGTCGACGCCCGGCTCTCGCGCTACTCGTACCTGGTCTCCCTGCTGCCCGACAAGATCGTCCGCGACCTCGACCTCGACTTCGCCGTACGCAAGCGGACCGTCTCCTCCTACACCCCCGCCGTGCGCGACGGCCGCCCCACCGGGCTCCTCGTCGCGGGCGAGGGCACCCGGGACTCCTTCGCCGCGCTCACCGGAGGCCAACGCGAGTACGCCGCCTGGCAGCGCTTCTACGGGATGACCCAACGGGTCGCCGAGCGCGTCTTCCCCACGCTCACCGAACCGCTGCCCGGCCGCGACGCTCTGCGCGAGCGGATCGACGACGCCGACGCCTGGCGGATGCTCTTCGAGGAACCGCTCGGCGTGGCCGTCGAGGAGAACTTCACCGACGACCTGGTGCGCGGTGTCGTCCTCACCGACGCCCTGATCGGCACCTTCGCCGACGCCCACGACACCTCGCTCCTCCAGAACCGGTGCTTCCTCTACCACGTGATCGGCGGCGGGACCGGCGACTGGGACGTCCCCGTCGGCGGTATGGGCGCACTCACCGACGCCCTGGCCGGGCCGCCCGGGCGGCGGGCGCCGAGATCCGCGTACGGCACGAGGCGACCCGTATCGAGACCGACGGGAATGCCGCCGAGGTCACCGTCCGCACCCCGGACGGCGAGCACGTCGTCGCCGCGGGCCGCGTGCTCGTCAACGCCTCTCCGCAGGCCCTCGCCGCCCTGCTCGGCGACGCCCCGCCCCCGCCCGCCGAGGGTGCCCAGCTCAAGGTGAACATGCTGCTCACCCGGCTGCCGCGGCTCCGCGACCGGTCCGTCGACCCCCGCCGGGCCTTCGCGGGAACGTTCCACATCGCCGAGGGGTACGGGCAGCTCGCCGACGCCTATCGGGACGCGGCGGCCGGCCGGCTGCCCACCGCCCCGCCCTCCGAGATCTACTGCCACTCGCTGACCGACCCGACGATCCTCGGCCCCGAACTCGCCGCGCGCGGCTACCAGACCCTCACCCTCTTCGGTCTGCACGCCCCGGCCCGGCTGTTCGCCGCCGACAACGACGCCGCCCGCGCCGCCCTCCTCAAGGCGACCCTCGCCGAACTGGACGCCCACCTGGCGGAGCCGATCACCGACTGCCTCGCCCTCGACGCCGACGGCGAGCCGTGCATCGAGGCCAGGACCCCGCTCGACCTGGAGCGCGATCTGCGGCTGCCCGGCGGCCACATCTTCCACCGCGACCTCTCCTTCCCGTACGCGGACGAGGGCACCGGGCGCTGGGGAGTGGAGACCGCGCACGCCAATGTGCTGCTCTGCGGGGCGGGCGCGGTACGCGGCGGCGGGGTCAGCGGGGTCCCGGCCACAACGCGGCGATGGCCGCCCTCGGGGGGTAGCGAGGGGCACCCCCTAGCGCAGGTGCCGGGGGTCCACGGCGGCGGCGATCGCCGTGTGCCCCTCGGTGCCCGGGTGCAGCCCGTCGCCGCTGTCGTACGCGGGCAGCAGCCGGGAGGGGCGGTCCGGGTCGCGCAGCGCCGCGTCGAAGTCGGCGACGGCGTCGAAGACCCGCCCGGTGCGCAGGGCCTCGTTGACCTCTCGGCGCACCGCGTCCGCCTCCGGGGTCCAGCGCGTCCAGCCCTCGAACGGGGTGATGGTGGCGCCCACCGCCCGCAGCCCGGCGGACCGGGCGCGCAGGGCCAGTTGGCGGTACGCGGCCACCATCCGTGCCGGGTCGCGCTCGACCGGCAGATGGTGGAGGTCGTTGACGCCCAGGTGCACCAGGACCGTCCGCAGCCCGGGCAGCGACAGTACGTCCCGGTCGAAGCGGGCCTGGGCGCTCGGCCCGAAGCGGTCGCTGTCGAGCAGCAGCCGGTTGCCGCTGATGCCGAGGTTGGCGACGGCGGAGCCGGACAGTCTGCGGGCCAGCTGGTCGGGCCAGCGGAGGTCCGCGTCGTCGGGCGTGCCGGAGCCCTCCGCGATGGAGTCGCCCAGCACGGCGAGCACCGGGCCGCGCGCCCCGGTCGTCTCGACCCCGTCAGGAGGAACACGGACCGGGTCCGGACCCCGTCGACGGTGTGCCAGGCATGCGTGTTGCGGTGGAAGGACAAGGGGCCGGTGGGGCCCGGGAGCCGCGTCTCGACGGTCAGCAGGGAGCCGTCCGCCGCCCGGAGTCCCACCACCGGGTCGCTGGTGAGGGAGGCGCCCGCCGCCAGCCACGCCTGCGCCCGCCCGCCGAAGGTGACCGGCCGCCCCCGGCGGTCACCGGACCCACCAGCACCTGCGCGGTCCCGAAGGCGTGCGCGTACCGCAGGCGGACCTGCCCGCCCGCCGAGAGCCGCAGCCGCGTCACGCAGAGCCCGTCCGTGAGCCCGGCCGACGCGAGCGGGGTCGTCCGCCGTCGGCGCGGTCTGCGCGGTGGCCCAGGAAGAGGTCCAGTGCGTGCCCGCCCGGGGGAGGCCGGGCGCGGGGCGCGGCGGGGCCGCCGCGCGCGTGCGGCGCGGCGGTGAAGGCCGCCTGACCCGGCCGCCGCCGCGTACGCAGACTCCGTCTGGCCGGTGCGCCGGCCCGGCCGGTCACCGGGAGAGCACCGGGGAGGAGGGGGCGGGGTACCGAACGCTGCTCATGGTGTGCCTCCTGGAATCGACCACGGGGAGCGGGTGGGCCGAGCGGCTCGCGTGCGCCTCGTGCCATCCAACGGCCTCCGGATGAACCGGTGGTGACGTCGGCACGCACCGGACGCGACGCCATTGTGGCGGGGGCGTCGGGCGGGGCGCCGCCGCACCGCGCACGGCGCCCCGCCCCGCCGCTCAGTCGGCCGACAGCACCCAGCCCGTCGCTCTGATCCGCCCCGCGTCCTGGGGCCGCTCGGAGTCGAAGGCCGTGCGGTCCCGTCCCGTACGCGCAGGGCGTCCACGTACGCGCCGCGCCCCACGTACAGCCGGTCCGTGGTGTACCGCCACCGCAGCCGGAGGCTCGTGCCGCGCCAGGCCGACAGGTCCGCCTCCAGGCGGTGCCACACCCGCCCCGAGAAGCCCGTCACCGAGCCGGCCGGGTGCGGCAGCGGGCGGGCGGTGGCCGGGCCCCGGACGCACGGTGGTGAACGGCACCGGCTGCCAGTCCTCCCCGCCCGCCGACGCCTCCAGGAAGAGACCGTCGGAGGCCGGTTCGGTGTCCCACCACAGCGCGCACTCCAGCCGGCCCGTGCGGAGCCCAGACGCAGGGCGGGCAGCGTGAGCGTGGCCGTGGAGGCGCTCGCCATCCCGGAGAACCAGGCCGTGCGCCCCCGCTCGGGCCGCACCGGAACGGCCCGGGCGAGCTGGTTGGCGGTCGCCACCCGGGGTGCGCTGCCCGAGCGCCAACTCCGTACCGGGTGAACCGAGTTGCCCAGCACGATGAGGAAGGTGTCGGTCGTCGGGTCGAGCACCAGGCTGGTCCCGGTGAATCCGGTGTGCCCCGCACTGCGCGGGCTCGCCATCGCGCCCATGTACCAGTGCTGGTAGAGCTCGAAGCCGAGGCCGTGCTCGTCGCCGGGAACGCGGTGTTGAAGTCGGTGAACAGCAGGTCCACCGACTCCTCGGACAGGATGCGGGAACGGCCGTACACCCCGCCGTTGAGCAGCGTCCGGGCGAGCACCGCGAGGTCCCAGGCGCAGGAGAACACCCCGGCGTGGCCCGCCACCCCGCCGAAGCCGAAAGCGTTCTCGTCGTGCACCTCGCCCCAGACGAGACCGCGCTCCAGACCGGACCAGGGCAGCCGGGCGTCCTCCGTCGCCGCGATCTTCGGCTTCCAGGATGCGGGCGGGTTGTAGCGGGTCCGGTGCATCCCGAGCGGGGCGGTGATCTCCTCGCGGAGCAGCACGTCCAGGGTGCGGCCGGTGATCCGTTCCAGGATCAGTTGCAGCGAGATCAGGTTGAGGTCGGAGTAGAGGTAGGCGCTGCCCGGGGTGCTCGCCGGCACCTCGTCCCAGAGCATGCGGAGCTTGCCCTCCCGGGTCGGCTCCTTGTACAGCGGGATCCACGAGCGGAAACCCGAGGTGTGAGTGAGCAGTTGACGGACCGTGATGTCCTGTTTGCCGCCGCCCGCGAAGTCCGGAAGATACGAGGCGACCGCCGCTTCCAGCTCCAGCCCGCCGCGTTCGATCTGCTGGACCGCCAGGAGCGAGGTGAACAGTTTGGAGATCGAGGCCAGGTCGAAGACGGTGTCCTCGGCCATCGCGATCTGCTGGTCCGCCGGGAACTCCACCCCGGTGTCGGTCTCCTCGTCGTACGCGGCGTAGCGCACCGCCTTGCCGATCGGCCGGTGCAGCGCCACCGTGCCGCCCCGCCCGGCGAGCAGCACCGCACCCGCGTACCAGGGGTGCTGGGGGGAGTCGGCGAGGTAGGCCTCGGCGTCCCGGACGAGCTGGTCCAGCGGCTCCTGGAGCAGCCCGGCGCGGGCCGCGTTGCCGCGCCGCAGCGTGGGCCGGTGCGCCCCTGGCTCCATGCCCACTCCCGTGCCCGCCGCACTGCCCGGCACGCCCGTGCCGGAATCGCTCCGGGCGGCCGCGCCCGCGAGGGGGATCGGCGTCAGCGCGAGCGCCCCGCCCAGCGCCAGTATCCCGCCGCCCAGCCGCCGCCGGGCGATGCCGCTCCGGGCGGTGCGTGGGGTGTTCTCGGAGGTCCGCCCGTACCCCTGCGTGTCCCCGGTCATCCGCAACTCCTTCCCGCGCCTGACGTCCGGTCACCGGGCCGTGCCCGTACGCCGGAGCCCGCGCGAAAGTAACTTCCGAAATCTCGCCGAGCAGTGAAAGTTCCTGCCGCCGCAGAGATTACTGTCACCTCCCCGATTCCGGACGGGTCCAGGTCCGCAAAGAATCTGACACTGCATCAGAAGAGCTCTTCCCTCGGGTGCGCCGCTGCGGCATCCTGCCGCCCATGGAGACGGCACTGAGCCGCCGACTGGGGATCGAGCACGCCATCTTCGGCTTCACGCCGTTCCCCGAGGTCGCCGCGGCCATCACCAGAGCCGGCGGCTTCGGCGTGCTCGGAGCCGTTCGCTACACCGCCCCCGACGACCTCGCACGCGACCTCGACCGCCTGCACGAGAACGCCGACGGCAAACCCTACGGACTCGACGTCGTCATGCCCGCCAAGAAGGTCGAGGGCGTCACCGAGGCGGACGTCGAGGCGATGATCCCCGACGAGCACCGCGGATTCGTCCGGGAACTCCTGGCCCGCCACGGCGTGCCCGAGCTGGCCGAGGGGGAGGCGTCCGGCTGGCGCATCACCGGCTGGATGGAGGAGGTCGCCCGGAGCCAACTCGACGTGGCCTTCGACTATCCGATCAAGCTCCTGGCCAACGCCCTCGGCTCCCCGCCCGCCGACGTCATCGCCCGCGCCCACGACCACGGCGTGCTCGTCGCCGCCCTGGCCGGCAGCGCCCGGCACGCCCGGCGCCACGCGGCGGCGGGCATCGACGTCGTCGTCGCCCAGGGGTACGAGGCGGGCGTTGAGCGGCCGCTGTAGCGGGGAGAGAGCCTCGGCTTCCCCTGTCAGGGCGTCGGTCCGCACGGCGTCCGCGAACCGCCGCCACCGCTCCTTCGGGGCGTGCGGCAGAGCCGCCCGGGCCCTCGCGTCGGCCCCCGCGCGGCCGGCGGATCCGCGTGCCGCGCCGCCGGAAGGCCTGTTGCCGCTCGCTCGCCCTCAGGTGCGGCGAACCGGCACGGTCGACCGTCCGGCCGGTATCCCGCCTCTTGACCCCCGGGGTGCGCCCCGCACAGGATCACGCCATGACAGGTGTACGCAGCAGCACAGTCGACGGCGTCCTCACCCGCAGCGCCGGGCGCACCCCCGCACGGACCGCCGTGCGGTACGCCGACCGGGCCTGGACCTACCGTTCCCTGGACGCCGCCGTCTCCACGGCCGCCGCCGTCCTCACCGAGGAGCACGGACTCGCCCCCGGCGACCGGGTGGCCGCCTACGCGCACAACTCGGACGCCTATCTGATCGGCTTCCTCGCCTGCGCCCGGGCCGGCCTCGTCCACGTGCCCGTCAACCAGAACCTCACCGGTGACGACCTGGCCTACCTCCTCGACCAGTCCGGCTCCTCCCTCGTGCTGACCGACCCGGACCTCGCCGGGCGGCTCCCCGTCGGCCGTACCGTACGCGCGCTGCGTGACGCTCCCGGTTCGCTGCTCGACGCCCTGGAGGCAGAGCGGCCCTTCACCCCCGAGCGTCCGCCCGCCGCCGACGACCTGGTGCAGTTGCTGTACACCTCCGGCACCACCGCCCTGCCCAAGGGCGCGATGATGACGCACGGGGCCCTGGTCCACGAGTACGTCAGCGCGATCACCGCGCTCGGCCTCACCGCCGCCGACCGTCCCGCGCACTCCCTGCCGCTCTACCACTCGGCTCAGATGCATGTGTTCCTGCTGCCCTATCTGGCGGTGGGCGCGGAGAACACGATCATGGACGCGCCGGACGCCGTCCGCATCTTCGACCTCGTCGAACAGGGCCTCGTCGACAGCCTGTTCGCGCCACCGACCGTCTGGATCGGGCTCGCCAACCACCCCCAGTTCGCCACCCGCGACCTCGGCGGACTGCGGAAGGCCTTCTACGGGGCCTCGATCATGCCCGTCCCCGTCCTCGAGCGGCTGCGCGCACACCTTCCCCACCTGGCCTTCTACAACTGCTTCGGGCAGAGCGAGATCGGCCCGCTGGCCACCGTGCTGGGCCCCGACGAGCACAAGGGCCGCATGGAGTCCTGCGGTCGGCCGGTCCTCTTCGTGGAGGCCCGCGTCGTCGACGAGAAGGGCGAGGACGTCCCCGACGGCACCCCCGGCGAGGTCGTCTACCGATCGCCCCAACTGTGCTCCGGCTACTGGGAGAAGCCCGTGGAGACCGCCGAGGCGTTCCGCGACGGCTGGTTCCGCTCCGGCGACCTCGCCGTCCGTGACGCCGAGGGCTTCTACACCGTCGTCGACCGGGTCAAGGACGTCATCAACTCCGGCGGCGTCCTCGTCGCCTCCCGTCAGGTCGAGGATGCCCTCTACACCCACCCCGCCGTCGCCGAGACCGCCGTCATCGGCCTCCCCGACGACCGCTGGATCGAGGCCGTCACCGCCGTCGTCGTCCGGCGCGCCGGGGCGAGCGTGGACGAGGGCGAACTCATCGCCCACGCCCGCGAGAGGCTCACCGCCTTCAAAGCGCCCAAGCGTGTGGTGTTCGTCGACGAACTGCCGCGCAACGCCAGCGGGAAGATCCTCAAGCGACAACTGCGGGACGAACTGGCCTGAACCAGCCCCTGCCGGCGCCCCGCCCGAGACGTCTCGGCAGCTGTCCGCCTCGTGGGACCGGGTGGAGCGGTGGTGTGAACAGCCCCGGTCGGCACCGCTGTTCACCCCGTGCCGGACTCCTTCTCCCGCAGGTCCACGATGCGCCGGATCTTGCCCACCGAGCGCTCCAGCGTCTCCGGGTCCACGACCTCGACGTTCACCGTCACCCCGACGCCGTCCTTCACCGCCGCCGCGATGCCCCGCGCCGCCCTCTCCCGTTCGTCGGCCGTCGCGTCCGCCCGCGCCTCCGCGAGGACCGTCAGCGCGTCCAGCCGCCCGTCCCGGGTCAGCCGCAGCTGGAAGTGCGGGGCGACGGCGGGCGTACGGAGCACGATCTCCTCGATCTGGGTGGGGAAGAGGTTCACCCCGCGCAGGATCACCATGTCGTCGCTGCGGCCGGTGACCTTCTCCATCCGCCGGAACGTCCGCGCCGTCCCCGGCAGCAGCCGCGTCAGGTCCCGGGTCCGATAACGGATCACCGGCATCGCCTCCTTGGTCAGCGACGTGAAGACCAGCTCCCCCTCCTCACCGTCGGGCAGCACCTCACCGGTGAACGGGTCCACGACCTCCGGATAGAAGTGGTCCTCCCAGACGTGCAGGCCGTCCTTCGTCTCCACGCACTCCTGCGCCACCCCCGGCCCATCACCTCCGAGAGCCCGTAAATGTCCACCGCGTCGATCGCGAACCGATCCTCGATCTCCCGGCGCATCCCCTCGGTCCACGGCTCCGCGCCGAAGATCCCCACCTTCAGGGACGTCGAACGCGGATCGACCCCCTGCCGCTCGAACTCGTCCAGCAGCGTCAGCATGTAGGACGGCGTGATCATGATGATCTCGGGCCGGAAGTCCTGGATCAGCTGGACCTGCCGCGCGGTCATGCCCCCGGAGGCCGGGATCACCGTGCAGCCCAGCCGCTCCGCCCCGTAGTGCGCCCCGAGACCACCGGTGAACAGCCCGTACCCGTACGCCACATGGACCTTGTGGCCGGGCCGGCCGCCCGCCGCCCGGATCGACCGGGCCACCACGTCCGCCCAGGTGTCCAGATCCCGTTCGGTGTACCCGACGACCGTCGGCCGGCCCGTCGTGCCGCTGGAGGCGTGGATCCGGCGCACCTCGTGCTCCGGTACGGCGAACATCCCGAAGGGGTAGTTGTCCCGCAGATCCGTCTTCGCGGTGAACGGGAAACGGGCCAGATCGGCGAGCGCACGGCAGTCCTCGGGCTTCAGCCCCGCGCGGTCGAAGGCGTTCCGGTAGAAAGGAACGTTGTCGTAGGCGTGCCGCAGGGTGGTCCGCAGCCGCTCCAGTTGCAGGGCCTCCAGCTCGCCCCGGCCGAGCTGTTCCGCCGCGTCCAGCAACGCCGTCATAAGGACCCTTCCTCTCCCGAAGCGGGCGACCGATCATTCGGTCGATCTTCCTGGGAGCAGTAATTCAGGAGGTCGGGGGCGCTGGCAAGAGGAGCGCACACATCGCTGTGGATCAGCTCCCCGCGAAGTCCGCTGTGCTCGCCCACGGCTTCCTGTTTGGATGGGGCGTATGCCGACCTTCTCCGCGTACGACACGACCCCGCTCGCCTGGCACCCGGTGGGGGAGGGGGAACCGCTCATCTGCCTGCCCGGCGGGCCGATGCGGGCGAGCGCGTATCTCGGGGACCTCGGAGGGCTCGCCGCGCGGCGCCGCCTCATCCTGCTGGACCTGCGCGGAACCGGCGCGTCCGGTGTGCCCGAGGACCCCTCGACGTACCGTTGCGACCGTCTCGTCGACGACGTGGAAGCCCTGCGCGAACACCTGGGCCTGGAGCGCGTCGACCTGCTGGCGCACTCCGCCGGAGCCGACCTCGCCCTCCTGTACGCGGCCCGGCACCCGGAGCGGCTGCGCACCCTGACCCTCGTCACCCCCAGCACCCGGGCCGTCGGCATCGAAGTGACCGACGACGACCTGCGCGAGGCCGCCGAACTGCGGCGCGGCGAGCCCTGGTACCCCGAGGCACGGGCCGCCCAGGAGGCGCTGCTCGCCGGAGGACCGTTCGCCGAGCTGTGGCCCGCCGTCCGGCCCCTCACCTACGGCCGCTGGGACGAGGCGGCCCGCGCCCACGCCGAGGCCTCCGCCGGCCAGACCAACGCGGAAGCCCGCCAACGCTACCCGGGGAAGGGGCCTTCGACCCCGCCGCCACCGCCGCCGCCCTGCGCGAGGTGACCGTGCCGGTCCTCGTCCTGGCCGGGGAGTACGACGGCCACCCCGGCCCGGACCGGGCCGCGGAGCTCGCCGCGCTCTTCCCTGGCGCCGAGTTCGTCGTCCAGCGCGGCGCGGGGCACTTCCCGTGGCTGGACGACCCGGGGGCCTTCGCCCGTACGGTGGAGGCCTTCCTCGACCCGGAGATCCTGAGCGTCCAGGCGGGCGGGGTCCGGCTCTCCTACCGGGTGTGGGGCGCCCCGACGCCCCGCCCGTCGTCCTGCTGCACGGCCGGACGGGCTCCGGCGAGACCTGGACCCGGATCGCGCGGGACCTGGCCGCCGACCACCGCGTGTACGCCCCCGACTTCCGCGGCCACGGACTGAGCGACTGGCCCGGCCGCTACTCCTTCGAGATGTTCCGCGACGACCTGCGCGCCTTCCTGGAAGCCCGCAACCTCGCCGGAGCGACCGTCGTCGGGCACTCCATGGGCGGGGTCGCCGCCTACCTGCTGGCCCAGCGGGAACCGGGCCTGATCGGGCGCCTGATCATCGAGGACGCGCCGCCCCTCCTCCCGCTCGACCCGCCCCGCCCGCCCGCCGTCCGCCCCGACGGCGACCTCGACTTCGACTGGCCCGTCGTTCCCGACACCGACGCGCAGCTGAACGATCCCGACCCGGCCGTCCGGGAACGCTTCCCGGAGATCACCGTCCCCACCCTCGTCATCGGCGGCGGGCCCGACAGCCACATCGACCAGGAACAGCTCGCACGGATGGTCCGCGCGATACCGGACGCCGAGCTGGTCACCGTCGACGCCGGACACCTGATCCACACGGACCGGCCCAGGGAATTCCTCGCGGCCATCCGGGCGTTCGGGCTCCACGGGCGGGAAGGAGGCGGCGACGCATGCTGAGCGCGGGAAGGTTCCGGACCGACACGATGCCGCGGGGTGACCGGTTCGCCTACTGGCACACGTACATGGCCGACGTCGTCGCGCCCATGGAGATCAGCAGCCCCTACGCCCACGACTTCCGGGCCGAGTACCGGCTCCTGCGCATCGAGGACGCGGCGCTGTGGCCCACCCGGGCGCCCGCCTCCCGTTACCGGCGCACCCCCGGCTGATCCGGAAGTCCGACCCGGAGCTGCTCCACATGACGCTCGTTCAGCCCGGCAGCGGGTCCGTCCAGGTCGAACAGGGCACGGTGCGCAGCGCTGTCGCACCGGACGACATCTACTTCATCGACACCTCGAAGCCCTATGAGGTGGCGACCGTCGACGCCCCCATCAGGGGTATCGGCCTCGACCTCCCCGGTCGCAGCTGCCCCTGCCGCCGAGCACGTCCCTGGACGGCGTCGTGGGCCGCCGCCTGTCCGGCCGCCACGGCTTCGGCGCGCTGATCTCCCAGATGCTCCTGCACCTGGTGGACCAGACGGAGGTCTACGGACCGGCCGACGGACCCCGGCTGCACCGCGTCCTGCTCGACCTCATGGCCGGCGTGCTCGCCGACGGGCTCGACCAGGAGTCGGCCCTGTCACCGGAGGCCCGCAGCCACAACCTCGTCCCGGCCATCCGCTCCTTCATCGGCGGCAACCTCCACGACCCTCGGCTCACTCCTGCGGCCGTCGCCGCCGCGCACCACATCTCCACCCGCCACCTGCACCGGCTGTTCCAGCAGGAGGGAACCACGGTGGCCGCCCTCATCCGCAACCGCCGCCTGGAGCGGGCCCGGCGGGACCTCGCCGAACCCGGACTGGCCGGCACACCGGTCCACGTGATCGCCGCGCGGTGCGGCTTCGGATCACCGGCCCACTTCAGCCGGGTGTTCCGCGCCGCCCACGGGATGTCCCCCGTCGACTACCGGTACGCCAAGCTCCGGGAGAGCGACGAGTCTGCGAACTGAGCGGCGGGGGCGGTCGGCCCGCCCGCTCAACACAGGCTCCGGTACGGGGCGTCGGGCACGTACGTACGCCACTCCTGAGGGGTGATGTCGCGCCCGGCGCGCCGGCACACCTGCTCCGCCAGCCGGTCCGGCGAGAGGTCCAGCCTGTGGACCGCGGAGCCTGTCACAGTGCGCAGGCGCGTGCCCTCGAACGCGAGGGCGTCCACCCGGCGTCCCGTGATGGGCAGGGGGTTCCCGAGGGGCGTCCTCGTGCTCGTCTCCCAGAGCTGGACCGCCTCGCCCGAACGGCCACGGCGAGCAGGCTGCCATCGGCGGAGAAGGCCAGGTCGCCGAGGGGCTGCCCGAACCTGGTCGCGCCCGGCACCAGTTCGCTCGCCAGCACCGCCTCGCGTTCGCGTACCGCACCGTCCCACAGCTCCAGCCAGCCGGACTCCTTGAGCACCGCCAGGTAGCGACCGTCGGGGAGAAGACCGGCCGGCCACCGGGATCGCGGGCGAGTCCGGTCTTGCGCACCGCCCCGTCGGCCAAGGTGACCTCCGTCCCCGCGGCGGTCACCAGCCGTTCGCCGTCGTGGCTGAACACGGCTTCCGCGGTCCGGTCGTTGAACTGCCGTATCTTCGTGCGCTTCTCGATGTCCCAGACCTCGTGGATGTGGGAGTCCGCACTGTTCACCCCGAACTCCTGAGACACCAGGGAGAGATGGCGGCCGTTCGGGGAGACGGCGAGATGCAGAGGGCGGTGGTTCGCGGCGACGGGGACGCGGTGGAGGTTCTTGCCCTCCCTGACGTCGCGCACGACCACCTCGTCGTCGGTCTCGTAGCGGGAGACCCTTTCCCGGTACGAGTACGCCATGACGCGGCCCTCGTCGTCGATGGAGGCGAACAGCTCCTCGCCCTCCAGCGCGTCGCCGCCCTCGCGCTGCGCGACGAGGTCGCCCACGGGCTCTCCGGTGCGCAGGTCGACCGCCTGGAGCGTCGGCGGGTCGACCGAGCTCGGCGCGGACCGGACCAGCCCGAACCGGCCCCCGGCCGACACGGCTGCGGTGACGCGCCGGTCCGCCCGGCCGGACAGGGCGCCGGCCAGGTCGATCTCGTAGAGCCGGCCGGTGGTGGTCGAGAAGTAGCGCAGCCGCTCCGCCTCCTCGTCCAGGGCGAGTTGGTGGGCGTACATCCCCTTGTCACCCTGTCCGGTGGGCGCGGTCACCGTGAACAGGGGTTCCTCCGAGCCACGGGCCCACACGTCGATGGTCGTGCCGTCGTTTCCCCAGCCGACGAGGAAACGCCCCTGTGAGCCGAAGCGGAGGCCGTCGCCGCGGTGGCGCATCGAGCCGGTCCTCTTGTGGGTGACCAGGTCGTACAGGTTCGCGGTCGAACCGATCCGCACCGACATGTGCCGCCCGTCCGGGCTGAACTCGAATCCGCAGGGGCCGGCCTTGTCGGGGAGTTCCTCGCGGATGACCGGGCCTCCCCGGGCAGCAGGCCCGCCACGCGCAGCTCGCCGCCTTCGCAGCCGGCGGAGTACGAGCCGTCGGGCGTCAGCGTGCTTCCGCGGGGCACGACCGCCAGTCCGTTGCCGTCCCGGTCGGCCAGGGCGGTCGAGCGGCCGTCGGACAGGAGCATGTGCCCGCTGTTGGATATGGCCTCTCCCTCGAAGTACCCCGACGGCGCCCGGACCGGGGCGCGGCCGGAGTACCGTCCTCGGTGTTCATGACCCGGAACGTTCCGTCCTCGGCGACCAGGAGCATGAGCCGGCCGTCCGGGCTGAACGCCGGGCGTCGTGTGTCGTCGAGAGCGAATTCCTCGGGAGAAAGGGTCGCCACCGGCTTCTTCAGGGCCGCCTGCCCGCCCGCCAGATCGTGGATGCGCACACCCAGCGACGAGGAGGCGATCAGACGCCGGCCGTCACGGAGAGGTGGCTCGACTGCTCCTCACCGTCGTTCACGTCGCTCAGGTCGATGACCGAGCGCACCGGCTGGACGGCGGCAGCGGCGAGGGCGGCCCGAGCCTCCGGCACTTCGGCGATCCGCCAGGAGGCGAGGCCCAGGAGCATCGCGGTCTCCGGCTCCGTGGCCGGCAGGTTCTCCGCCGCCCGGGCCACCGCGCGGGCCGTGGCCTCGGCCCGGCGGCGGTCGGCCTCCCGGCTCTGGGTCCAGGCCAGGCCACCCGCCAGCAGAGCGAGCGCCGTGGCCCCGGCGAGCCCCGACAGCAACTGCCGCCGACGCCGGGTGGTACGGGCCACGGTGGCCCGGCTCGCGGTGAGGAAGCGCTGCTCCAGCGGGTTGGGCCGCAGGCTGTAGGGGGCGGTGGGCAGCCAGTCGAGGCACCGGGTCAGCTCGGTGCCGCGCAGCAGGTCTTCCGGCCGCTCGCCGTGACGCTGCCACAGCCGTGCCGCCGAGCCGATGCGCTGAAGGACGGCGAGGCCCGGCCGGTCGGCGTCGACCCAGGCGTGCAGCCGCCGCCACGCGGGCAGCAGCGCGGCGCTCGCGGGGCGCAGAGCCCCGTCCGCCTCCGAGGCGAGGACCCCGGCGGCCAGCAATCGCTGGGCGGCGGCGGTGACCTCCTGCTGCTCTCCCTCGGGCCGGTCGGCCAGCAGTTCGTCGGGGTGGGCGGTACGCACGGAGTCCTGGGAGCCGTCCGCCGCGGCCCCCGGCACGGTGAGGCGGAGCAGCAGCCCGTGGGCGGCGAGCTGGGCGGCGGGGGAGAGCGCCGCGTAGGCCGCCTCTGCCCGCTCGCCGAGGGGCGCCTCCACCACGGTCCCGCCGACGCCACCAGCGCCGTCCCCGCTGCCCGCTCCATCCGTGCCGGTCGCCATCGGTCCGTCGGCCCCGGGCGCGGCGGCCTTCCGGGCGCCCGCTTCCATCAGCGCGGCTCGGGGGTCCGCCGCCTTGACGGGCGCACCGACCAGGCCCAGCAGCAGATCGGCGGCGGTGGGCCGCAGCTCCGGATCCTTGGCGAGGGCCGCGGCCAGGAGCGGCCGTACCTCCGGGGGCAGCGCTCCCAGATCCGGCTCGACGGTGGTGGTGCGGTGGGCGACCTCGGCGATGTTCTCGCCCCGGAACGGCTCCGTGCCGGTCGCCGCGTACAGCACGACCGCGGCCCACGCGAACACGTCGGACGCCTCGGTGGCCCGCTGCCCGGCCAGGACCTCGGGGGCCATGTAGCCGAACGTTCCCATGATCGCGCCGGTGGCGGTGAGGGACATGTCGGGGGCGCGGGCGATCCCGAAGTCGATGATCCGGGGCCCGTCCGGGCCGAGCAGGACGTTCCCGGGCTTGAGATCCCGGTGCACGACGCCCGCCTGGTGGATCGCGGCCAGCGCGGTCGCCACCCCGGTGGCCAGCCGCAGCACCGCGTCCGGGGACGACGTCCCGTTCTCCCGTACCGAGGCGGCGAGGGTCGGCCCCGCCACGTACTCGCTGACCAGATAGGGGACTTCGCCGTCGACGCCCGCGCGCACGATCCGCGCCGTGCAGAACGGCGCCACCCGCCGGGCCGCCTCCGCCTCCCGTGTGAAACGCTCCCGCAGGAACGGATCGGCGGCCCGGTGCAGCGTCTTGAGCGCGAACCGGGCTCCGGACGCGTCGTACGCCTCGTACACCACGCCCTGTCCGCCGCCCCCAGCCTGGCGGCGAGCCAGTACTCCCCGATGCGCTCCGGATCGTCCTGTGTCAGCGGCGAACTCACTGTGATCTCTTTCCCGTTCGAACATGAAGGCGCAGGTGGGAGAGTACGTGGGGTCGAGCACCCGGCGCACCCCCGCGGCGCCGGGCGACCCGACACCCACCAGTCTGCGGATCACTTCCCGATCTGTCCTTGACGATCGGCGCCGGGGCCTTGACGATCAGCGCCCGGGGCAGGCGGGGTCCCTCGGCCGTTCAGCTCGGATGGGCCCGCGGCCGTTCAGCTCCGGTCGTTCAGCTCCGGTGGCCCCCGCCACCACCGCCTTCGCCCACCGGCGGTCCGCCTTGCCGCTCGGCGAGCGCTGGATCCGGTCGGCGAGCACCAGCGCGCCGGGGATCTTGTAGCCGGCCAGCCGGAGCCGGCAGTGGGACTGCACCGCCTCCAGGGTCAAGGCACGAACTTGCGATGCACGACGACACAAGGACCGCCGCAACGCGCTGAAGAACCCCTACGCGCACATCCACGACCACGACCTCACCCTGGAGAAGGTCCAGTCCTCGCCCATGCTCTGGGACCCGGTCCGCTACTCCGAGACCTGCCCCTCCTCCGACGGGGCCTGCGCCATGATCCTCACCGGCCGGGACGGCGCCGCCCGCTCGCCGCACCCGCCCGCCTGGGTCCACGGAGGGGCCATGCGCAGCGAACCGACCCTGTTCGCGGGCAAGGACTTCGTCTCCCCGCGGGCCGGGAAGGACTGCGCCGCCGACGTCTACCGGCAGGCCCGGATCACCGACCCGCGCCGCGAGATCGACGCCGTGGAGATGTACGTCCCGTTCTCTTGGTACGCGCCGATGTGGCTGGAGAACCTCGGCTTCGCCGAGGGCGAGGGCTGGAAACTCACCGAGGCGGGCGTCACCGAACTGGACGGCGACCTCCCCGTCAACCCCTCGGGCGGCGTGCTGTCCACCAACCCCATCGGCCCCTCCGGCATGATCCGCTTCGCCGAGGCGGCCCTCCAGGTCCGGGGGAGAGCCGGCGAGCACCAGATCGACGCGGCCACCCGGGCGCTCGGCCACGCCTACGGCGGAGGGTCCCAGTTCTTCGCCATGTGGCTGGTGGGTACGGAGCCCCCGCCCGGCTGAGAAGACGCGACGGGCCCGGCCCCGCGCGCCCGGGCCCGGCTCCGCAACGTGAGCCGGGACACGTAACATGGCAGGCATGTCCTTCCTCCGCCGCCGTAGCGCCGCAACACCCGCGGGCCCGGACTTCGACGTCCTGGCCATGGACCCGGGGACTGGCCCGGCAACCTCGGCGCCGGTCTGCTCCCCGCCCCCGACGGCAGCTGCCAGGGCGTCTTCCTCCGCTACGACCTGTACGGCGGACGGGGCCCGGCGATGATCATCGGTAACCTGCCGGAAGGCTCGCCCGCCCGCGAGACCGAGGAGGGCCAGGTCCCCTTCGAGGTGGCCCAACTGCTCCTCGCCCTGGAGAACGACGAGCCGATCGAGGTCGTCAGCTCCGAGGACGTCCCCGTCATGCAGCGACAACCTGCTGATCGTCCGCCGCGTCAAGCTCTCCGAGAGCCGGATCGCCTGCGTCCAGTTCGACCGCAGCGACGGCGTCCTCGTGACCATCGCCAGCTGGGACCGGCCGATCACCGACGACCTCTACACCCTCCTCAAGCCACTGCCCGCGGAGCTGTTCCAGCAAGGCTGAAACGTCCCTTCGCAAGGCCGTCCGGGTCCGTCCGGGCGGCCTTTTCCCTTGACGCCGACGGCAGGACCCCGGACCCTCTGCTCACCGCCTGCTCGCTGGAATCGGTCGTCGACGGACTGCTCCTCCAGTGACCGCCGACCGGCACACCTCCGAGGGCGGGATCGTTCGAGGCCGTGCCGAGACACGTCCTGGTCCGCCCGGCCGCACGGCCGGACCTGCCGCCGCCTTCCCGCCTGCCGCGGCGACGGGAAGGTGACGACAGGCCCGAGGCGTCAGCCCCGGCTGCCCGCCAACGGGGCCGTGTCCCGGCTGCCCGCCAACGGGGTCATCATCCGGGTCACCTGCGCCGCCGACGTGCCGAGCCCCGTGGGCCCGCCGAGATGCCAGGGCGCGGCGTGACCGCTCCGCAGATCCTCCTCGCGGTAGCGGCGGCAGCCCCGGTGCCAGATCAGGATGCCCGCCAGCCAGTGCTCCAGCTCCCGCACATAGCCCGCCAGGATCTCCCGCGCCTCGGCGTCCAGGCCGAAGTCGTCGTACAGCACCGGGAGCTCCACCTCGGCCACATGCCGGAACTGCCGCAGCCGCGAGTTCATCAGGTCGTGCACGATCGCCACGCCCGTCGGATAGTCGACGCCGAGAAGTTCTGCACGACCAGGGCGCCGTTGTGCACCTCACCCTCGTACTCGATCTCCTTCTGGTACGAGAACAGGTCGTTGAGCAGACACGCGTAGTCCGCCGCCGCGTTCTCCAGGGAACGCATCGGACCACTGCGGTAGACCTCCTCCGGAACCTTCCGGCCATGGCCGAGCCGGCACAGGCTCATCGTCAGGTCCGAACCGAACGTCGCCCGTCGCATCTCCATGTAGTCCACCGGATCGGGGATGCGGTTCTGCGCCTGGTTCGCCAGCTCCCACAGCCAGCTCTCGGTCATCGTCTCGATCGCGGTACGGAAAGTGCGCCGCGCGTCCCTGTCCATCGGGCCGGCGGTCCTGCGCCACAGGTCGCCCAGACTCCGCTCCAGCGCGTTCACCGGCTCCGGCGTTCCCTCGTCGTCCAGCGGCATGAACAGCGACAGCCGGTCGTTCGCCAGCCGCGCCCGGCCAGATCCCGGGCCCGTCCGTGCACCACCGGGAACCAGTCGTCCCCGTACGTCCCCCAGGCCAGCCAGCCCGAGGACAGGTCCAGCTCGTCCGGGCTCGCGTCCGGGTGGATACCGGCAGCGCAGAGCGGCAGGTCGATCGCGCGGATCCGCTCCTCGTCCCAGATGTGCGAACCCGGCACACCCGGCTGGGCCTCCAGGATGCCCATCCGCCGTGCCCACTCGACGAGCCGGCCCCGGCCCCTTCCAGATGGGGGCTCAGCGTGGTAGGGCAGCTGAAGTCGAAGGGAGCGGAGGACGAGGGCCCACGTGCTGGTACGGCACATGGCTGTGGCTGCGCGCCCGCGCGGCCTCCGAGCGGAGGGTGAACCTGATGGAGGCGGCGGACATGCCCAGGCCGGGCACGGCCTCGCCCGCGCCACCGCCGTTCATGTAGCGGCTGGAACGCATGTGCCATTCGTGGCCGCCGGACTGCCAGTCCTGGAGCCCTTTGGCGTACGCCAGCACGCCCGGTCTGCGCCGGGTCGAGGGCCTTCTCGGCGCAGAGAGGGCCGAGTTCGGTGAGGGCGGTGTTCTCGAACTGCTGGAGCCGTGAGGTCAGCAGATCGTTGACGGCCTCGGCGGCCTCCTGGGTGGAGCAGCCGAGGAACTTCTCCAGCACCAGCACGCCGTTGCTGTTCTCCCCTTCGTCCTCCACCTCACGCTGGTAGGAGAAGAGGTCGTTGCGCAGGTGCACGGCGTCGGAGAACGCGTCCCGCAGCACCCGCAGCGGCCGGGACCCGGCGACCGACGCCGGTACCTCCGCGTTCGCCGCGTACTCGACCAGGCCCGCGGACCAGGGCGCGCCGCCCACCTTGCGGCGCATCTCGATGTACTCCACCGGGTTCGCGATGCGGCCCTCGTGGATGTTGGCGAGCTCCCACAGGGACTCGTTGAGGAGGTTCTCCGTCGACTCCGCGAACCGGGCCCGCCAGTCGTCCGTCATCGCGGGCACCGTCCGGGCCCACAGATCGGCGAGCCCGCCTCGACGGGGTTCTCGGGCTCGGGTGTCGCGGCTCCGCGCTCCATCGGCATGAAGGCGGGCAGCCGGTCCAGATACCGCTTGCCGCCCGCCCGGTCGGGGGTGCGCTTGAACAGTTCCAGGAAGTGGTCGTCGAAGAAGAAGACCCACACGTACCAGTCGGTGACGAGGCTGAGCGCCTCCGCCGAGCAGTCGGGATGGGTGTAGGCGCACAGGAGGGCGTAGTCGTGCGCCTCCAGGTCCTTCTCCTCCCAGATGCCGGATCCCTCCAGCATCCCCATGGAACGGGCCCACTCCCGGGTGTGCGAGCGTGCCGCTTCCACATGGGGGTTGAGCCGGGCCGGATACGGAACGTAGAAGTCCGGCAGTGAGAAGGGCTGTGCCATGTGCGTCAGGCCTTTCCAGAAGCCTCCGCGCGGGAATCGCGCGGACCGGTGGTGTCCGCGCAGCACTACCCTTCGGCCATCCGGGGCACGCACGATGGCCATTAGTCACATCATCGGCGCGTCGGGGTGTCGGCTCAGTAGGCGGAGTCGACGTTGTCGATCGAGCCGTACCGGTCCGCGGCGTAGTTGGCGGCGGCGGTGATGTTGGCGACCGGGTCGGTGAGGTTCTTCGGGGTGCCCTTGACGTGGTACGCGTCGAAGGTGGGCTGGATCACCTGGAGGAGACCCTTGGAGGGGATCCCGTTCCGCGCGTTGATGTCCCAGTCGTTGACGGCGTTCGGGTTGCCGCTGGACTCGCGCATGATGTTGCGGTGCAGCCCCTCGTAGGAGCCGGGGATGTTCTTCTTCTTCATGATGTCGAGCGACTCGCGGATCCAGCCGTCGAGGTTGTTCGCGTACTTCTTCGGGGTGACGGCCTTGCGCTCGGTGGACCGGTTGGCGGCCTGCTTCTCGGAGCGCTCCTTCTCGGCGGCCTTCTTCGCGGTCGCCTTGGCGGCGGCCTTCTTCGCCGCGGCTTCCTTGGCGGCGTTCTCCTTCGCGGCCTTCTCGGCCGCGTCCTTCGCTGTGGGGATGCCCGCGGCGGCGACCGGCTCCACGGAGACGGAGGACCGGGTCGCGGTGGTCTGCGCTTCGCTCGGACCGCCGGTGGCGGTTATGGCGGTGACGGAACCGGCCGCGACGAGCACAGCGGTGGCGATCTTGTGCGAGCGGGTGATGCGCAGGGTGGAGATGCGGGGCATGCGTGAGCTCTTCCTATGGGGGACGGGCTTCGCGGCCTTCGCGCCGCGTCGGCGAGTACCGGACCGTCCGGGCCGCGGTCGCCGGTGGGCGATCGACGCGGACTCGAACTCGGTGCCTGCCGGGATCCATGGTTAGCGGGCACCGACATAGGAAGCAATGACCGCCTTTACTACGCTTCATCGTGAGATGCCAATTTATGAGCCGTATGGGCGGTTCGTTACGCCGGACGGGAGGGCTCGGGCCTCCTACCGGGCGTCGTAGGTGACGTGGGTCTCGTGGCGGGCCTCACCCGCGAGGGCCCCGGAACGGCACAGGGTCAGCACACGGTCACCGAACGCAGAACAGCGCGCTGCGGGACCGGTGTGTCGGCACCGGTCCCGCAGCGCGCTTCTTCTTCACAGTGGTCTGGGCCCACAGCGACGGGGCACTGGGGTCCTCGACGGGCAGGCCCTCCGCCCGCCCTTTCGTCCGTCGGCGTCGTCCCGCCTCAGCGGGTGCCGACCGCCGCCCGCACCGCCCTCCGCGCCATCGCGCAGTCGTCGTGCAGCCTCCGCAGCAGCAGCCGCTGCTCCTCACCCGAGGAGAGCGCACCCGGGCGGTCCGCCCCCGCGCCCGCCACGGGCGCCTCCCGCATGGTGCGCTGCACCGCCGTCTCGTAGTTCCGGATCTCGCGGGTCAGCACCAGCATCAGGTTCACCAGGAACGCGTCCCGCGCGGCCGGGCCCCTGGCCTGGGCCAGCTGGCTGATCTGGCGACGCGCCACCGGGGCGTCACCCAGCACCGCCCACAGCGTCGCCAGGTCGTACCCCGGGAGATACCAGCCGGCGTGCTCCCAGTCGACGAGCACCGGTCCGGTCGGCGACAGCAGGATGTTGGAGAGCAGGGCGTCCCCGTGGCAGAACTGCCCCATGCCCTGCCGGCCGCCCGCGTGGGCCAGACCGTGCAACAGCTTCTGGAGGTCACCGAGGTCACGGTCGGTGAACAGTCCGAGCTCGTGGTAGCGGGCGATCCGCGAGGCGTAGTCGAGCGGCGCCTCGAACAGTCCGGGCGGCGGTCGCCAGGCGTTCACCCGGGCGATCGCGCCCAGGGCGGCCCGGATGTCGGCCCGCGGCGGCGCCTCCGCCGGATGCCGAGTGAGGGCGGCGACCCGTCCGGGCATCCGCTCGATCACCAGCGTGCAGTTCTCCGGATCCGCCGCGATCAGCCGGGGCACCCGAACCGGGGGCCGATGCCGGACGAACGCGCGGTACGCCGCTATTTCGTGCCGGAACCGCTCGGTCCACGCCGGCGAGTGGTCCAGTAAACACTTCGCCACGGCCGTCGCCCGCCCGGTCGTTCCCACGATCAGGACCGAACGTCCGCTGCGCCAGTACCTGGACCGGGTTGAAACTCGGGGCAGATGCGCTGCACGGAGGCGATGGCCATCCGCACTGTGCGCCCTGCGGCCCGGACAGGTCGATCCTTCCGCTGAGCGGTCCGGCGCCCGGTCCCGCGGCCCGTCGGGCCCGGCCCGGACCCTGCACCGGCGCACCGGCGTGAGGAGCGAGATAGGGCCCGCCGCCCGCGCCCATCGGGCGGAGCGGACGGGGCGGGGCGGACACGGAGGACGATGCTGTGTACATGGGCGAGACAGATCCCTTCGTGCGCCGACAAGGTACGTGCGCCAACCCGGCCGACGGCCGTTCGGCACCCTGGGGAGTACCTAGGGCTGCCGGGCGGGGTGGCGCACTCCTACCTGACAACGGGTCACGGGTGGCAGACCATCTGCGGACCCTGGCGAACCCTGGCGAATAGTCACAGCGCATCTGACAGGGGGTTAGTGTCAAGTCAGCCGAGAACCTGGGGGCTTGAAGTGACCGGAGAACCCAACACCCGTCTGAGCGACCTGTTCGGCCTGGCCGGCTGGTCCAAGGGCGAACTCGCGAGAATGGTGAACCGGCAGGCGGCGGCCATGGGCCACCCGCAGCTGGCCACCGACACCTCGCGTGTCAGGCGCTGGATCGACATGGGGGAGTCCCCGCGTGATCCCGTGCCCGAAGTGCTGGCAGCTCTGTTCACCGAGCGGCTCGGCCGTGTCGTGACCATCGAGGACCTCGGTTCGGCCGACGCGGGCGTGTGGGGAAACGGCGTGACTCCGGGACGGAGAACAATCCCGATCAACTGCCGTGGGCGCCCGAACGGACGGCAGCGGTCCTCACCGAATTCACGGAATGGACCTCATGCTCAACCGACGCGGCTTGGTGGGTGCGGGCGCCGCGCTCGCCGCCGGCTCAACCATCGCGGCCCCATGTACGACTGGCTGCACAGCGACCCCGCTCCGGCGGCCGACGCGCCACGGACCAACGACCCGCTGCACGCCGATCCCGCCGGTTTCGACCGGTACGAGGCCGCACCGGTCGGCTCCGAGGAGATCGAGGCCTGGAGCATTCGGTCGAGGTCTTCCGCGCCTGGACGCGTCCCGGGCGGCGGACTCCAGCGCAAGGCGGTCGTGGGCCAGCTCAACGAGGTGGGCGGCATGCTCGCCTACCGCCACCCGACCATCTCCAGCGCCGCCTGTGGGGCGTCGCCGCCAACCTCGCCGTCCTGGCGGGCTGGATGTCCCACGACGTCGGCCTCGAACCCACCGCCCAGAAGTACTTCGTCATCGCCGCCCATGCGGCCCGCGAGGGCGGCGACCGGCCGCGCGCCGGAGAGGCGCTCTCCCGGGCGGCGCGCCAGATGGTGCACCTGGGCCGCCCCGACGACGCACTCGACCTGATGAAGCTCGCCAAATCCGGTTCGGCGACGAGACCCTGCCCCGTACGCAGGCGATGCTGCGCACCATCGAGGCCTGGGCACAGGCGTCCATGGGGCGCGGCCAGGCCATGCGACGCACCCTCGGCGAGGCCGAGGAACTCTTCGTCTCGGACAAGAGCGACGTCCCGCCGCCCAGTTGGATGCAGATGTTCGACGAGGCCGATATGCACGGCATGCAGGCGCTCGCCTTCCGTACGCTCGCCGAGCACGACCCGGGGGGGCGATCATCGCCCAGCGCCACGCCAAGCAGGCGCTGGAGCTGCGGGTCAACGGGCGCCAGCGGTCGAAGATCTTCGACTACATCTCGCTCGCCTCGGCCTGCTTCATCGCCAACGACCCGGAACAGGCCGACCGCTACGCCCGGCTCGCGCTGGTGTCGATGGGGGAGACCTCCTCGCACCGGACCTGGGACCGGCTCCGTGAGATGTACCGGCTCACCGGCCAGTTCGCCGGATACGCGGGCATCCAGGATCTGCGCGAGGAGATCGAGCTGTCGCTGCCGAGCCAGAAGAAGGCCAGGGGCACGCAGATCTGAACCGCCCCCACCGCGCCGCCCCGCGCTCCTTCACACCCTGACGCGTCCGCGCTTCAGCGGCATGCCCTGATCCGTCCGTGTTCCCTCACGCCCCGATGCGGGCGACCAGCACGCACGCGTCGTCCAGGCGCTCGGTCCCGCCGAACTCCTCGACGACGCCCCGCACGCACTCCTGTGCCGTACGGGCCTCTGCGAACCGAGGGGCGAGGGCGAGCAGTGCTTCCGGGCCCGCACCCCGGTCGCCGCGTCGGGTCAGCCCGTCGGTGTGCAGAACGAGCACGTCGCCGGGGAACAGCCGTACCTCGTCCTGCTCGAACACGGCCTGCGGCGCGGCACCCAGCAGTATCCCGTCCGGCGGGGGCAGCAGCCGCCCCGAACCGCCGCGGAAGAGCAGCGGCGCGGGATGACCGGCCTGCGCCCAGGAGAGAACGGAGGTTCCGGGGTCGAAGCGGCAGCACAGGGCACTGCCCAGCGCGGGCTGCATCGTCGTCTCCAGCACCTGGTTGAGGTGTCCCATCAGCGCGCCCGGCTCGATGCCGGCGACGGCCATGCCCCGCCGCGCCCAGCAGCATCGCCATCGCCGAGGTGGCGGGATCCCGTGCCCGGTGAGGTCGCCGACGGTGAGGAGCGTGCGTCCGTCCGGCAGCTCCATGGCGTCGTACCAGTCGCCGCCGATGAGCCCGCTCGACGCGGAGGGGAGGTAGTGCGCCGCGATGTCCAGGGCGCCGGGGCCCTGCGGCGGGAGGCGCAGTGATCCGCGCCACGGGGGCAGGACGGTCTCCTGGAGCTCCACGGCCATGCGGTGCTCGGCGCGCTCGATGTGCTCCTCGCGCTGTACCGACGCGCGGCTCCTGGTCACGGCCTGCTCGCTGCGGCGCAGCTCGCTGACGTCCCGCAGGACCGCCCACATGGAGGCCGTGCAGCCCTCGGCGTCGAGGACCGGCTCGCCCGTCATGTGCAGCGTGCGCGTGTCGCCGTCGGGCGCACGATACGGAACTCGCCGTCCATCGGCCGACCGTCGACCAGGCAGCCCGTCACCATGGCGGTCAGCACCGGCTGGTCCTCCGGCAGCAGCACGGACGGCAGGTCGTCCAGGGAGAGGGGGGCGGAGTCGAGCGGCCTGCCGAAGATCTCGTACAGCTCCTCGGACCAGCTGGACTCGTCGGTGAGGAGGTTCCACTCGGCGCTGCCCACCCGGCTCAGCAGGGAACCGGCCTTGGGGTCCTTCGGGGCTTCCTCGCCCCCCGGGGCGGAGCCTTCGGCGCGCGGGCCCGGCAGACCCGCCCTGAGCTGGCCCAGATGCTCGCCGAGGGTGTCCAGGTGGTGCACGGCCAGCTCGCACAGGGCGCGCTGCCAGCGCAGCTGCGGGTCGTCCTCGTCGGACATGACGGCGTCCCGCCGCACGGCGTCCACATCTCCGCGCAGTCGGCGCGTCCGGTGGATCAGGTCGTCGACGGCGTCGTGCGCGGGAAGCTGTGGTGCGGGGCGGTCCGCGAAGAGGGGGGACGGCATCTCGTACTCCGTTGCAGGCGCGGCCTAGCCGGTTCCGAAGGGGACCGCTACCGACTGTCGCACAGGCCGCGGCGGGCCGTAAGGGATTTGGCGACACTCGACGCGTAGTTGCTTCTGGCATATGCCAGCGGCTGGCCGAGATGGTTCCCGTCCGAACAGGCTTGCGTGTGGGGCGAGTTGACTGGGGTCCCTGAGGAGGGCCGATGGTGTGGGAGTGGCGCACGGGTGACAGGTGAAGGGGTGGGGCGGGGCGGGAATGCCGCGCGACCGACCCGCGTTACCCCACCAAAACGAAAACGAATCCCATTCCCGAATAGAGGGGCTGGGGTTCGTCGGAGGCAGCGAAGGAGGCGCCCACGGCGCGCAGCGAGTCCAGGCCCGTCGTCACTCTCCGGTCCACCGCCGGAACGGGTCGCAGCTATGTGACACGCAAAACCGCCGCAATGACCCCGACCGGCTGGAGCTCCGCAAGTTCGACTCGGCCGTCGGTCGCCACGTCCTGTTCCGCGAGGTCCGCTGACCGCACGGAGAAGGCCCCTCACCCTGTACGGCACCGCCACGGGCGGTGAGGAAGGAACGCATCGATGAAGCCCCGTATCCACCCCGTCTCCCGTCCCGTGGTCTTCCGTGACCCGCGGCCGACGTCGCCTTCCTGACCCGTTCGACCGCCGACTCCGGCGAGCACGTGGTGTGGGAGGACGGCAGCACCTACCCCGTCATCGACGTGGAGACCTCGTCGGCGAGCCACCCGTTCTACACCGGTGGCACCCGGGTGCTCGACACGGCGGGCCGTGTCGAGCAGTTCCGGCGCCGCTACGGCACCGGCGAGGCGTCCGGAAGCTGACTGAACGCGGCCTGACCAGGGGAAGAGCCGGGAATTCCGTGCCGTGGATCACATCCGCGGGGGCTGATTCCCGGGAACGCCCCGGGATGGTTTATCGTTCATCTATACGTGGGTGTGAGGGGGGCAGTGTCCCCGGGCCTCACCTGTAGCCCATGGGGACGATCGGCACCGCCGAAGCCCCGTGGAGCCTCCCGCCGAGAGGCGACCGCCCTTCACGCCCGCACTCAAGCCGCCCCGGCTGGATTCCCCCGATCCGGCCGGGGCTTCCTCCTGTCCGGCCGCAATCGGCCGCCCCGCCCCCAGACCCGTCTCCAGGGCCAGCGCGCCGGCAGCCATCACCACCGCCCCAGCGCGGCCCCGGGGCTCCACCATCGCTCGGCCAGCGCCGCGACCGCGGCCCCGCCACCACCGCGGCCAGCCGCCCCAGCACCCAGCCGTCCCCGCCCCGCAGCTTGCGCAACGCCACGCGGCCGGCGAGCGAGGTCAGCGTCCCGGTGAAGTAGTTCGTCGGCGTCACCCGGACCCGCCCCTGTACTCCCATCGCCACTGCCACCAGAGACAGCAGCCCGAGTCGGTCCCCGTACGACGAGACCAGCTCCAGCCCCCAGTGCGGCGGCCGCCCCCAGCAGGACCACCTCCACCCCAGCAGCGCCGGGACCCGGTACCCCACCGCCCGGCCATCAGCGCCGCCGCCGCCGCCCCGCAGAAGTACGCCCCCAGGGCGACGACGACCTTCAGCGCCACGCCGTCCTCGCCCGCACCGGCGGCCGAGGCCCCGAGCAGCACCAGGTTCCCGGTCATCACCCCGGCGAAGACCTGCCCCACGCACAGGAAGACGAACGCGTCCGCCGCGCCGGAAGCCGCGGACAGCAGAAGCAGCGCCGCCTCGCCGCCCCACGGCGCGTCACCGGTCCGGGACCGCCGGAGGAAGAGGCGGAAGGCGGGGACGGCGGAAGCGCCGGGGGAGCGGAGGACACCCGAGCATTCTCGGCACGCGCCGCTCCCCGACCGACGCGCCGCTCCCCGACCGGCGCGTCGCCCTCGGCGCGCCCGCGCAACACGCAACGACCCCGGCCGCCGCGTGGGTCAGACGGTCTCGTGGAGGTCCTTGGCGTAGTGCTCGATCGCCCGCCGGTACTGCTGGACGTACGGGTCCTGGCTGGTCGCGGCCGTCAGCTCCAGCAACAAGCCGCATCGCCTCGTCGTGCTCGCCGGTGTTGAACAGCGCCATCGCCAGGAACGTCCGCATCGCACCGTCGTCCGGAAACTCCTCCACGCCCCGGCGCAGCGTCTCCACCCCCTGCCCGTACCGGCCGAGGACTCGATACGTACTGCCCAGCCCCAGCAGCGTCCCGCGCCGGTCCTCCGCCGATAGCTCCGGGTCGGCAAGAGCACGCTCGTAGTACGGCACCGCCTCCGACTCCAGGCCCAGCACGTCGTGGATCCACGCCGTCCGGCAGGCCACCTCGGCATCGTCCGGATACTCGGCCGTCAGGGCGAGCAGCCGTTCGCGCGCCTCCTCGGGCCGGCCCCCCTCACGCAGCCGGTCGGCCTCGTCCAGCAGGTCCTTCTTCTTCTCTGTGCTCATGGCGCACATCGTCGCAGGCGGTCGCGGACGGCCGGACCAGATTTTGCTCCGCCGCCCGCTTGGGCGTGTGTTCCGGCCGGGCGGGGGCATCCGTGGGCCATGACAGCAGAGGCGAATCCCCCCGCCCGCCAGAGGACATGGGTACGCGTACTGGTGCGCGGGCGGTCCTGTCGGTGGTGCTGCTGGGACTGGTGGCGTTCTCCGTACTGCTGGCCAAGGTGACGCTCACCCCCTCGCCAGCCTCCGAGGACATCGTCACCGCCAACCTTCGCCCCGGGCGCTCGCTGCGCCAGTACGCCGAGGACTACACCTTCCTCGCCGCGTGCAAGCAGGCGGGTGGAAACCTGCTGCTCGGCGTGCCGTTCGGACTCCTGCTGCCGTTCTTCGTGCCACGGCGCCTGCGGATGATCCGGACCACGCTGCTGACGGCCGTCCGCGATGGCCGTCGTCGAGCTGATCCAGGGAGCCCTGGTCCAGGGGCGCGCCTTCGACATCGACGACGTCATCCTCAACACGGCGGGCGCACTGCTCGGGTACTTCGTGCTCGGCCGCCGGATCAGCCACCGCTATTACGCGTACTCCGACGTTCCCCGCTCCTCGGAACCGCGGGACGAGCCCAAGCCCGGGCCCGCACCGAGGCCGAAGCGCACAGGTACCAAGGGCACAGGCGCCAAGCGCACGGGCACCGGTCCGCCGCCGAGAAGACCACCGACGTGAAGTCCGCCGGCGCCAAGGCCCCCCGCCCCCTCCTCGACCGCCTCCGCAGGCGCTGAGCCCGGGCACCCGTTCGGGCCGGGCCGTTTGCGAGCGGCCCGGACCGGACGCACGGTGGGGACACGTCCTGCGTGCGGATGCCGTACGGATCCCCTGCCGAGGAGGAGCGACATGGCCGAAGGCCAGTGGAGCCCGGGCCGCAAGGAGGCGGACGCCGACGAGTTCAGGCCCGTCCTGGACATCGTCGAACCGGCACGCCAGCGGCGGCTGACCGTCCTCCTGCGACTCCTGCTGCTGATCCGCACTTCATCGTGCTGTTCTTCCTGCACATCGCGGCGTTCTTCACCGTCATCGTGGGGTGGTTCGCCGCCCTGGTGCTGGGGCGGCTGCCCGACCCGGTCTTCCGCTTCCTGACCGGTGTCCTCGGTTACGACATGCGCGTCTCGGCGAGCGACATGCTGCTCATCGACCGCTACCCGCCGTTCGCCCTCACCCCGCCCGCCGACTACCCGGTGCAGATCGAGGTGCGGCCCACCCCGCTCAACCGGCTCGCGGTGCTCTTCCGCGTCTTCCTGATGATCCCGGCGGCGATCGTCCAGAGCCTCGCCGTGTACGGGTGGTGGGCGCTGGCCTTCGTCTGGTGGCTGATCACGCTCTGCCTCGGCCGGATGCCCCGGCCGCTGTTCGAGGCGACGGCGGCCACTCTGCGCTACCGGATGCGCTTCTCCGCGTACGTCATGATGCTCACCCCCGCCTACCCCAAGGGCCTGTTCGGCGACGACGCTCTCGCCGTTCCCCCGGAGCAGGCGCGGTCGGCGACGCGCCCGCTGATCCTGAGCAGCGCCGCCAAGTGGCTCGTCGTCCTCTTCCTGGTGCTCGGCCTCGCCGGACACATCACCTCGTCCTTGACCGCCTCGACGACCGACGACACGACCGACACCCAGCTCACCGGCGCCCCCTAAGGGGCACCGGGCCCCGCGGAACCCGCCGTGCCCCTGGCCCGCCGCTTCGGCGAAGCGGCGGGCCAGATCGGCGAAGGCGTCCCTGAGCTCGTCGGGCCCCACCACCTCGATGTCCACGTCGAACCTGCCGAGCCCGGCGGCCAGGCCGGGCCACGACCAGGCCCCCAGGACCACCCGGCAGCGGTCGGGCCCGTGCTCCTCGACGATTCCGTCGCGGACGTGGCCCGCCACGGCGGAGGCCGGAGCGTCGAGGATCACCTCGCCGCGGCAGGGCCAGACGCCGGGGCCGCCGGAGCCCTGGAACCGGGCGGCCACGAACGCGGCCACATCGCCCCCGGGCACCTCGCGGGCGGTGAACCGGGGCCCGTGGGTGTGCGCGGCGTGATCCGGTCCGCGCGGAAGGTCCTCCAGTCCTCGCGTTCCAGGTCCCAGGCGACGAGGTACCAGCGCCCGCCCCAGGTGACCAGCCGGTGCGGCTCCACCCGCCGCACCACGGGCGGTGCGTCGTCGGTCGCCGGGGCGTACGCGGGGGAGTAGCCGAAGCGCAGCACCTCCTGGGCGCGCACCGCGTCGCTCAGCGCGAGAAGAACCGGGGATCGGCCTGGGGCCGCGGCGGGCCTCCCGTCCGTTCGACGGCGGTGACGTTCAGGGCGTCGACGCGATGGCGCAGCCGGCGGGCATGACCTGCCGGACCGTGGTGAGCGCGCGGGCCGCGGCCTCCCCGATCCCGGCACCGGTCGCGGTGGCGGTCCGCAGCGCGACGGCCAGGGCGACGGCCTGGTCGTCGTCGAACAGCAACGGCGGCAACCGGGCGCCCGCGTCCAGCCGATATCCACCGTCGGGCCCCTTGAACGCCGCGATGGGGTAGCCCAGCTCCCGCAGCCGGTCGACATCACGTCGCACTGTGCGCTGGCTGACCTCCAGCCGCTCGGCCAGCAGCTGCCCCGGCCAGTCGCGGCGCGCCTGGAGCAGGAGAGCAGTGCCAGCAGTCGGGCGGAAGTCTTCGGCATGTCACGAGTATGAGGGGAGAAGAGGACACAACCTGACCGCTGTCCCTGAGAAGGTCGATCCGTACCGCACGACAGAACCCCGGAAGGACCCGATCACCATGACCACATCCTCCGTGTTCCGCGACGCCGAGCGCGCCGACCTGCTGGCCGCCCTCGCCGAGGCGCGAGCCGCCCTGACCGCCTCGGTGCGCGACCTCACCGACGAACAGGCCGGCCAGACCCCGACGGTCAGCGCGCTGTGCCTGGGCGGCCTTGTCAAGCACGTCACGGCCGTGGAGGAGGGCTGGCTGAACTTCGCGACGGAGGGCCCCTCGGCGATGTCCTTCGACCTGCCCCACGGTGTCACCTGGGACGACCTCATGGCCGGGACCGCACGCGAGTTCCCGCAGTGGATGACCGACCGGGAGAACGAGTTCCGGATGCTGCCCGGGGAGACGGTGACCGGCATCCTCCAGGCGTACGAGCAGGTCGCCGCCCGCAGCGAGAAGATCATCCTCACGGTCCCCGACCTCTCGGCCTCGCACCCGCTCCCCGAGGCGCCCTGGAACGAACCCGGCGGCGCGTGGAGCGTACGGCGGGTGCTGACCCACGTCATCGCCGAGACCTCCCAGCACGCCGGGCACGCGGACATCCTGCGCGAGACGCTCGACGGGCGGAAGGCGACGTGACCGTCCTCGACCACCGGGCGCTCAACCGCGCGACCCTCGCGCGCCAGTTGCTGCTGGAGCGGGCCGACCTGCCCGTCGTGGACGCGGTGGCCCACCTCTGCGGTCTCCAGGCGCAGGAACCGCAGGAACCCTTCGTCGGGCTCTGGTCCCGGCTGACCGCCTTCGACCCGGCCGTTCTCTCGGACCTGCTGACCCGGCGGAGCGTGGTGCGCACCCATCTGATGCGCCGCACGGTCCACCTCGTCACCGCCGACGACGTCCTCGCCTGGCGGGCCCGCCACGACGCGATGCTGCGCCAACGAGTCCTCGGCGTCTACCGCGACGAGCTCACGGGGGTCGACCTCGAAGAACTCGCGGCGGACGCCCGGGAACTGACGTCCGACGGCGAGCCCCGCACCGCGGCCGAGATCGTGCGGGCGCTCGCCGGGCGATGGCCCGGTCCCGGGCCGCGCCCCCTGGGCGAGATGGTGGTCGCCGGCCTCGTCCCGATGGCGCAGGCGCCGCCCCGGGGGCTGTGGCGGGCCAAGGGCGGGGTGCGCAACGTCGCGCTGTCCTCCTGGCTGGGCCGCCCGGTCGATCCGCCCGCCCCCGAGGGCACCGACCCGGTCGGCCAGGTGCTGGTCAGGCGCTATCTGGCCGCGTACGGGCCCGCCGCCACGGCCGACCTGCGCGCCTGGTCCGGCCTGGCCGGGCTGCCCGGTGCCGTGGCCGCCGTACGCGACGAACTGGTCCGCTTCCGCGATGAGCGTGGGCGGGAGCTGCTCGACCTGCCCGACGCGCCGCGCCCGGACCCGGACACCCCCGCCCCGGTGCGGTTCCTGCCCGCCTTCGACAACGTGATCCTCGGATACCAGGACCGCGGCCGGATCATCGACGACGTCCACCGGGGCCTCTCGGTCGCGGGGAGCGGGTCGTGCTGGTCGACGGCCGCGTCGCCGCCACCTGGACCGTCACCGAGAACGTCGTCGCCGTGGAACCCCTGCGCACTCTCTCCCGGGCCGACCGGGCCGCCGTCGCCGACCAGGGGCGGGAGCTCGCGGCGTTCCTCTCCGACGGTGACAGCGACCGCGTACGGGTGGCCGCGTCGCCGCGCTGAACGGCCCCGGGAGCCCTTCGGGTGTCTGCCCGTCCGTACCGGAACAGGACTATTTTGTGCGGGAGTTCGAGCGAGTGGGAGCAGGAGGCGGACTGAACGCACCGGATGTGGTCACACGCTTACCATGACGTCCAGCGACGTAACCACAGAGCCCGCGCCGCACGGCGACCGACAGCGCACCGCCCGCCCCTCGCGGGGATGGCTGAAAGTCCTCGGCGCGGGCGCGGCCGTGCTGGCCCTGCTGTTCGCCGGCAGCCGGCTCAGCCTGCTGCCGGGGCTCGGCGACTTCTTCGGCGAGGAGACCCGCGACCGGTCGGGCCCCGCCGTGCTCAAGTCCATCCAGGACATGAGCTCGTACGAGGCGGCTTCGGGCAATTTCCAGGTCGTCGTCGACCTGGAGAAGGACACGAAGTTCGTCCCCGACGCGCTGCGCGGCACCGTACCCTGTTCGTCGGGGCGGGCACGGTCGACGCCTCCGTCGACCTGGGCAAGGTCACCGAGGGCGGCGTCGTGGTCAACGAGGACCGCACCACGGCCGAACTGCGCCTGCCCCGGGCCGTGCTGGGCGAACCGGCCCTCGACCCCGACCGCTCCTACGCGGTGTCCAAGCAGCGCGGTCCCTGGATCGTCTCGGCGACCTCTTCTCCGACAACCCGGCAGCGAGCAGGCGGTCAACAAGCTCGCCGCCCAGCACATCTCGGAGGCGGCGAAGGAGAGCGAACTGACGGCCCGGGCGGAGAAGAACACCGCCGACATGCTCAAGGGGCTGCTCGGCTCCCTCGGCTTCGAACGCGTCACGGTCCGCTACGGAGACGACCAGGAGTGATCGAGTCACCCGGGCGGCCCGCGCACCCCGCGCGGCCGCTCACGCGGCTGGGGGGTGCGCCCCCCCAGGACACTCTTGACGTGAACGCGTCGGTGGGTATGGTCTAGTCCAAGTGCAAGGCCTTTCCGGTCACCTGTCATCAGGCTTGTCCGGCAAGGGACTTGCAGCCCTTCGCCTCTTGGCCCCACACTCGCGAGGCCTTGCCGCCGAAGCCGGACCCCCCACGGTCCACCACCGCGCGGTGCGGTCTCATGTGAAGGAGAAGCATGCACGCGAAAAGGAAGACCGCACTCGCCGTCGGCGCCATGCTCGCCCCGTCCCTCGCCCTCAGCCTCCCGGCAAGCTCCGCCAGTGCCCACGGCTACATCTCCAACCCGCCGAGCCGGCAGGCCCAGTGCGCCGCCGGGACGGTCAGCTGCGGCGCGATCACGTACGAACCGCAGAGCGTCGAGGGCCCCAAGGGGCTCACCAGCTGCAGCGGCGGCAACAGCGGCTTCGCCGAGCTGGACGACGACTCCAAGGGCTGGGCCGTCACTTCGGTGAACCGGTCCCAGCAGTTCGAGTGGAAGCTCACCGCGCGCCACTCGACCAGCACCTGGCAGTACTTCGTGGGCGGGGAGAAGATCGCCGAATTCGACGACGGCGGCGCGCAGCCCGGCGCGACCGTGACCCACCAGGTCGACTTCGACAACAAGACCGGTCAGCAGAAGGTCCTGGCCGTCTGGAACATCGCGGACACCGCCAACGCCTTCTACGCCTGCATCGACGTCAACGTCGGCTAGCGGCCCCACCCGGCCGGGGGTGCACACCCGGCCGGCCGCCACGCCCCGGACGCGCCCCGCCGCGACCGGGGCGCGGTGCTGTTCCGGTCGGCCGGAAGACGGCATGGTGGAACACATGGCAGTAGTCGAGCGGTTACCCTACGTCAGCTGTCCTGATGGATCATCAGTGCTCAAGGGGACTCCTGAATGAACCGTATGCGTACCGTACTCGCCGCGCTCGGCATCACCGCCGGACTGATCGCCGCCGACGCGAGCGCCGCCCCCGCCCGACCGGCCCGCTCCCGCCGCCGAACGCCACGAACAGTGCACCGGGGAGTTCCGCGGCGACGCCCGCCTCGGCCCCAAGTGGCTGCCGAACAAGCGGCTCGCCCCGGTCGGCCCGCTCCTGAACGGCTACCAGCGCACGGAGACCTCACCCCGAAGGACTTCCTGAAGAAGTACTGGGAAGGGCCGCGGACACCGGCAGCTGGAAGTACCCGCCCAACGACGGCTTCGCCGAGGTGAACGGCGAGATCGACAAGGAGCCCGTCAAGCTCCGCACCGGCCAGCGCCTGGACCGCTTCGGCTCGGAGTACGGCGGCTACCTGGCCCCCGCCGGGGACGCCTACGCCGAGCGCGCCCTGCCGCCGCAGAACCTCAACACCCGCGACGCGGACACCCCGTGCGACTACCGCGTCTACAAGGTCGCCAAGCCCTTCTGGGTCTGGCAGGGCTCCATCGCCCCGTGGTTCGAGCAGCCCGGCGGCGGCCGGCAGATCAAGCTCGACGCCGTGTTCCTCGACCCGGGCGAGGGGCAGCGGCTCAATGTGAAGTGGCTGCTGGACAACGCCTACCTGACACCCGCGGGCGCGTAACCCGGTATGGACCGCCGGGCCCTGCACGCCGCACTCGTCGAGGCACGGATCCCCGGCGGCTACTACCGGATCGAGGGCGTCCACGAGCCCGTCCCCACCCCACCGGACTTCCTCCTCGTCCGGCGGAGCGGGGACGGCGGCTGGGAGACCGGGGCGTTCGAGCGCGGAACGTACGAGCTCATCGCCCGCCACCCGGACGAGGCCACCGCCTGCGCCCACCTGCTGAGCCTGCTCGTCTGAAACATCCGCCGGACCTTCCGCGCCCTCGTCAGCAGGGCATGCCGTACGCCATCACCTCGCGGAACTCCGTCAGCTCCTGGCGGCACAGCGCGCGCACCCTCGTGAGGGCCTCCCGGCGGGCCTCCGGGGCCTCGGCGGGATACTGATCGACATCCTGCGCGCTGCTCTGGACCATGGGCCGATCGTACGGCGGTGTGTCGCACCCCGGGCTCCCGGCGCCCGGTGAGCGACAGTGGGCGGATGAACACCGCAGGATTGCTGGCCGAAGCGTTCGACCGGGTCGGGGAGGCCGTCCACGCGGCCGTCGAGGGGCTCGCGCCCGACGACCTCAACGCCCGGCTCGACGAGGGAGCCAACTCCATCTCCTGGCTCGTCTGGCATCTCACCCGCGTCCAGGACGACCACATCGCCGACGCCTCCGGCACGGCACAGATCTGGCTCACCGAAGGCTGGGCCGACCGCTTCGGGCTCCCCCTCGATGCCACGGACACCGGCTACGGGCACAGCGCCGACGAGGTCGCGGCCGTACGTGTGGACTCCACCGAACCCCTCCTCGGCTACTTCGACGCCGTACAGGAGCGGACCCTCGACTTCGTCGCGGGACTGGACGGCCACAACCTCGACCGGATCGTCGACGAGGGGTGGTCGCCCCCGGTGACTCTGGGTGTCCGGCTGATCAGCGTCGTCGCCGAGGACCTCCAGCACGCGGGGCAGGCCGCGTTCGTCCGCGGAGTGCTGGAGAGGGCCTGACGACAGACCCCGGGCGACCGGCCCGCACACACCCGTGCACAGTCCCACCGGCGGTGCCATACTCGGAAGAAATCGGCCGGACAGGCAGTGTCATTGTCCGAAAGGTGACCATCATGGGCTGGGCATCCTGGACGACCAGCGGGGTCTACACGGGCTCCGGCGGAGTGCGCACCGAAGAAGCGGGCATCCTCAGCGGCGACCTCACCGTACACACGACGTGGTTCGACGGACAGGCGTCGGTGGCCGTGCAGTACAGCGGCTCCTCCGACTGGTTCACCCTCGTGGGCAGCCCGGTGCCCTGCCCCTCCGAGGAGGAGAGTCGCACGTTCCATCAGAGCGTCGTCGAAGCCGTGCGCGCCGGAGAGGGCGCGAGAGTCCCGTCGGTCGGTGCGGAACCCGCATAGCGACGGTCATCGCGCTCCGCGCCCCATAGAGTGGATCACCGGACCCGTCCCCCGAGGGACGGGCACAGGCGGTTCACGGGGCGAGGAGCGGTGACATGGGGCGTGCGGGAGCGCGGCGGTCGAGTACGCGCAAGAAGCGGCCGTTCTGGGTGGAGCTGCCGCTCCTGATCGTCATGGCCCTGGTGCTGGCCCTGCTCATCAAGACGTTTCTGGTGCAGGCCTTCTCCATCCCCTCGGACTCGATGCAGAACACCCTCCAGCGGGGCGACCGGGTGCTGGTCGACAAGCTGACCCCCTGGTTCGGCTCGGAGCCGGAGCGCGGCGAGGTGATCGTCTTCCACGACCCCGCCGACTGGCTCGCGGGCATGCCCGTGGACGAGCCCAACACCGTGCAGAAGGTGCTGAGTTTCATCGGCGTCATGCCCTCCGCCGAGGAGAAGGACCTCATCAAGCGCGTCATCGGCGTCGGCGGTGACACCGTGGAGTGCAAGGGCGACGGGCCGGTGAAGGTCAACGGCACCGCCCTGGACGAGCCGTACGTCTTCCCGGCAACACCCCCTGCAGCAACGACGAGGGCGGCCAGTTCAAGGTCACCGTCCCCGAGGGCAAGGTCTGGGTGATGGGGGACCACCGCCAGGAATCCGCCGACTCCCGCTACCACCAGGACGACCGCAACGAAGGGATGGTCCCGGTCGACGAGGTCGTCGGCCGGGCCGTCGTCGTCGCCTGGCCGATCGGCCGCTGGGCCACCCTGCCGGTGCCCGAGACGTTCGAGAACGTGCCCGACCGGCCCTGATACTCAGCGGGGCGCGAAATTCCGTACGTACCGACGCTGCCAGGGCGTTTCCACCGCCCGCGGGTGGTAGCCGGCGCGGACGAACGCCACCGCGTCCGCGGCGGGCACTCCGTCCAGCACGGCCAGAACGGCCAGCGCCGTCCCGGTCCGGCCCATCCCGCCGCCGCACGCCACCTCGACCCGCTCGTCGGCCGCCCGCTCCCACACCTCCCGGAGAAGGACCCGCGCCTCCCCCCGGTCCGCCGGGAGCCGGAAGTCGGGCCACCGCAGCCATCGCGACTCCCAGCGGACCGAGGGCGGGGTGCGGCCCAGCAGGTACACGGCGAAGTCCGGTTCGGGGCCCGGGGGCAGCGGCTTGCGCAGCCCCCGCCCCGCACCAGCCGCCCGGAAGGCAGGGCGAGGACGGCGGGGTCGGCGGCGTTCCAGTGTTCGGTCACGCCCCCAAGCTACGGGGCGTCCTGCCGGTCAGGAGGCGGAGTCGAGATCTCGCGCCAGCAGTTCCGCCAGCTCCTCGACCGCCGCCCGCGCCCCCTCACCCTCGGCGCTGAGTACCACGGCCTCCCCGTACGGCGCTGCCAGGGCCAGCACCGCGAGCATGCTGCGGGCGTCGACCGGGTCGCGACCCTCACGGGCGATGGTCACCTTGACCGGCTGACGTGCGGCCGCCTTGACGAACAGCGACGCCGGACGGGCGTGCAGCCCGCTGCGGGAACCTATGACGACGGTCTGCTGGTACATGGATCACTCCTGGGTGAGGGGCTGCGGAAGGCATGCGGGGGCGGTGAGGTGGTCAGGCGGTGACCGGGACCCGGGAGTCGCCGGAGCCCGCGGCTCCCGCCTCCCCGGCCCTGTCCGGTGCGGCCCGGCGTGCGCCCTTGAGCAGGACGACGAGCGCGGTCGCCACCAGCGTTCCGGCGGCGATGGCGAGCAGGTAGAGGAGCGGCTGACCGATCAGCGGGACGACGAAGACGCCGCCGTGCGGCGCCCGCAGCGTCGCACCGAAGGCCATCGACAGCGCGCCGGTGACCGCGCCGCCCGCCATCACCGACGGGATGACCCGCAGCGGGTCGGCGGCGGCGAAGGGGATCGCGCCCTCGGTGATGAACGAGGCACCCAGCACCCAGGCCGCCCGGCCGTTCTCCCGCTCGGTCTTCGTGAACAGCTTCCTGCGTACGGTGGTGGCGAGCGCCATCGCCAGCGGCGGGACCATCCCGGCGGCCATGACCGCGGCCATCACCTTCAGGCTGCCGTCGGTCGGATCGGCCAGGCCGCCGACCGCGAAGGCGTACGCCACCTTGTTCAGCGGGCCGCCCATGTCGAAGCACATCATCAGTCCGAGGACGACGCCGAGGATCACCGCGTTGGAGCCCGACAGGCCGTTCAGCCAGTCCGTCAGGGCGTTCTGCAGCGAGGCGATCGGCTTGCCGACCACGATGAACATCAGGAAGCCCACGACCGCCGACGCGATCAACGGGATCACCAGCACGGGCATGATGCCGCGCAACGTCGCGTGGACCGGGACCCGTTGGATCGCCATCACCACCGCACCGGCCAGCAGACCGGCGACCAGACCGCCGAGGAACCCGGCGTTCACCGTCAGCGCGATGGACCCGCCGACGAAGCCCGGCACCAGCGCGGGCCGGTCCGCCATCCCGTACGCGATGTAACCGGCCAGCACCGGCACCAGGAACGCGAAGGCCGCCGAACCGATCTGGTTGAGCAGCGCCGCCCAGCTGTCCGCCTCGGCCCACACGAAATGGTCGGCGACCGACTTGGCGCCCGCTGTCTCGTAGCCGCCGATGGCGAACGACAGGGCGATCAGCAGACCGCCCGCCGCGACGAACGGAACCATGTAACTGACGCCGGACATCAGATACGTACGGAGCCGGACGCCGAAGTGCGCGTGGTCCGCGCCGGACCGGTCCGCCTCACCGTCGCCGGAGCCCTTGCCTCCGCCGGGTTCGGACACCACGGCGATCTCCCCGCGTTCCGCTTTGCGCCGGGCCTCGGCGATGAGTTCGGCGGGCCGGTTGATGCCCGCCTTCACCCCGACATCGACCAGGGGCTTGCCGCGGAAGCGCGACTTCTCCCGGACCTCCACGTCATGCGCCCAGATCACGGCGTCCGCCGCGCTGATGACAGCGGGGTCCAGCTTCTTGAAACCGCCCGAGCCCTGGGTCTCCACCGTCACCTCGACGCCCGCCTCGCGGCCCGCCGCGGCGAGGGACTCGGCGGCCATGTAGGTGTGGGCGATGCCGGTGGGGCAGGAGGTGACGGCGACGATCCGGAAGGGGAGGCTCCCGGCCGCTTCGGCGCCCGCGGTCCCGGCCTCGGGCCCCGTGTTCTCCGCCTGTGCCTCGTCTTCCGCCTGCTCCTCATCGACGGCGGGTTCCTCCGCCGGCTCCTCGCCCCGGATCAGCCCGGCCACCGCCGCAGGGCCCGTTCCCGCGCGCAGCGCCGCGGTGAACTCCGGGTCCATCAGCCTGCGGGCCAGCCCCGACAGGATGGTGAGGTGGTCGTCGTCCGCCCCGGCCGGGGCGGCGATGAGGAAAATCAGGTCGGCAGGACCATCGGCCGCTCCGAAGTCGATGCCCGCGGCGCTTCGGCCGAAGGCCAGCGTCGGGGCGTTCACATGCTCGCTGCGGCAGTGCGGGATGCCGATGCCGCCGTCGAGGCCGGTCGGCATCTGCGCCTCGCGGGCGGCGACGTCGGCCAGGAAACCGTCGAGATCGGTGACGCGGTGCGCGGCCACCATCCGCTCGGCGAGGGATCTCGCGGCGGCGTCCTTCGTTGCGGCGGACAGATCGAGGTCGACCAGTTCCGCGGTGATCAGCTCACTCATCGCGGTGCTCCTTGCTCGGGACCGCCGGGGCGGCGGCTCGGGGGGACGGGGCGGAGCTCGCGTACGGGTGGGGTCCGTACGGGAGGTGCGGGGATCGTGGGGGTGCCGGGTGGTGCGGGGGTCATGGGGCCGGCTCGCTCAGCGCGCGGTCCAGCGGTACGTCGGAGGTCGTCACGACCGACGGCAGATCGAGGTCGGCCGGGGTGGGCATGAGGCTCCCCGCCAGCTGCACGGCCGCGGCCCCGTGGGCGACGGCCGAGGCGAGCGCTTCGGGACCCCGTCCGCCCGCCGCGAGGAAGCCGGCCAGCGAGGCGTCCCCGGCGCCGACATTGCTGCGCACGGCCGCCACCGGGGCGGTCGCGAAGCGCCCGACGCCTCGACCAGCAGCTGCCCGTCCGCGCCCAGACTCGCCAGCACCGACCGGGCGCCGCCGCGCTCGCGCAGTTCCTCGGCGGCCTTCAGCGCGTCGCCCACCGTGGCCAGCGGACGGCCCACGGCCTCGGCCAGCTCCTGGGCGTTGGGCTTGATCACATCGGGCCCTTCGGCGAGCGCGGCGGTGAGCGCCGTACCCGAGGTGTCCAGCGCGATTCGGGCACCGGCCCGGTGACTCCGCTCGACCAGCTCCGCGTACCACCGCGGCGGCAGTCCGCGCGGCAGGCTCCCGCAGCAGGCGATCCAGTCGGCGGCGGCCGAGCGGACCCGTACCGCTTCGAGGACGTCCTCCGCCTCGGCCGGACTCAGTTCCGGGCCTGCCGCGTTGACCTTGGTCAGGGTGCCGTCGGGCTCGACGAGGGTGACGTGACGTTGGCGATCGCGGGTGTTCCCGGCGATCGGCACCCCGGCCGCCTCGATGCCGAGATCGCCGAGGAGCCGGGTGAGGAGGGCGCCTTCCGGGCCGCCCATCGGGGCGACGGCGACGGTGCGCGGTGCCCGGCCGCCGCGACGCGCGGGAGACGTTGACGCCCTTGCCGCCCGGGTCGACGCGGTCCGCCGTGGCGCGCAGGACGGTGCCACGGGTCAGCCCGGGCAGCTCGTAGGTGCGGTCCAGGCTGGGGTTGGGGGTGACGGTGAGGATCATGCGCGGACTACTTCCGTGCCCCGGCTCTCGATGGAGCGGGCGTCGTCGGGGCTGAGGCCCGTGTCGGTGATGAGCAGGTCCACATCGGTGAGGTCGCCGAAGCGGGCGAAGTGCTCCTGCCCGAACTTGCCTGAGTCGGCGAGCAGGACGACCCGGCGGGCCGCCCTGATCACGGCCCGCTTCACCGCGGCCTCCGCGAGGTCGGGCGTGGTCAGACCGCGGTCGGGACAGAAGCCGTTGGTGGCGAGGAAGACCACGTCGGCGTTGATCTCGGCGTACGAACCCAGCGCCCAGGCATCGACCGCCGCGCGCGTACGGTGCCGGACCCGGCCGCCCACCAGATGCAGCGCGATGCCCGGGTGGTCGGCGAGCCGGGCGGCCACCGGCAGCGCGTGCGTCACGACGGTCAGCGCCGCATCGACCGGCACGGCTGCGGCGAGCCGCGCGGTGGTGGTCCCGGCGTCGACGATCACATTGCCGTCGGCGGGCAGTTCGGCGAGGGCGGCCTGCGCGATGCGGTCCTTCTCGTCGGCGGAGAGGGCGTCGCGCTCCGCGAGGTCGGGCTCGAAGTCCAGCCGCCCCACCGGGATCGCCCCACCGTGCACCCGGCGCAGCAGCCCCGCCCGGTCCAGGGCCTTGAGGTCCCGCCGGACGGTCTCGGCCGTCACCTGGAACTCCTCGGCCAGGGACAGCACATCGACCCGGCCGCTCTCCTGGGCGAGGCGGAGGATCTCCTGCTGACGCTCCGGTGCGTACATGTGGTTTCGTTTCCGTTTCATGCCCGAGTCTGTGGTTTCGCGCTCAGGTTACGTCTGGGGTGCCGGAATGTAAACACATTCGGGCGACGTGTGGGCATGAACGGACGGAGGTGGCTCTCGCCGGGGGAGCGGGCGCGCCAACGGGCGGGGCGCACCCCGCACCGGTGCGCCCCGCCCGACGGGTCCGGTCACGGCGTGCCGGGCGCGTCCTCGCTCAGGGGGCGGGCCAGCAAAGGGGCACCGGGGACCTGGTGGCCGCCGCTGGCGAGCATGCGGACCTCACCCCGGTCGCTGATCTCGGCGCGGACGATCCCCGTCTCGTCCTCGTACACCGGGAACCCGCCGGCCCCCAGCCGGTCGGTCAGCCGGACGGAGACCACGTCGTCCGCGGCGCCGGACATCTGGAAGATCAGCTCGTAACGCTCGGTGTGCACCATCTGATTCATGACGTTCTCCCGGCCGTGCGCGGAGAATACGGCCCTGCCGCCATTGTTTCGCACCCCGGCGTGGACCGCCCGGGGAGCGACGGCCAACGGGCGGAGCCGCCCGGTCGATCGGGTGACTCCGCCCCGTAGGACAACATGACCGGAGGCCTGGAGGGCTAGGCATGCGAGCATGAGACATGAGCCTCGACGAATGAACAGTGCCTCCTCCCGTTCCCGCACTCTCCAGGCGGTCGGTGCCCTCTCGCTGGCCGCGGCCACGGCCCTCCTGATGACCGGATGCGGTCAGAGCTCGGACAGCGCGAGCAACGCGGCCACCTCGGAGGCGGCCAAGGTCGTCCCGCAGAAGCAGACGGCGACGCCGTCGGCCACCGCCAAGCTGACCGAGGACCAGCAGGAGCGCAAGGAGGTGCTCGACGCCACGAAGGTCACCTTCGACGACGCGGCCACCACCGCCACCGGCGAGGTCGCCGGGGGCAAGCTCGTCGACCTGGACCTGGAGGGTGTGGACGACGACGACAACCAGAGCCCCAGCCCGACCGCGACCGGCAGCCCCACGGGATCGCCCAGCCCGACCGGTTCTCCCAGCCCGACCGGAACCAGCAGCCCGAGCGCGAGCCCCGGCGCCGACGGCCCGGTCTGGGCCGCGGAGGTCGCGGAGAAGGACGGCACGATCCACACCGTCCGCATCAACGCGGTCGACGGCAAGGTGATCGAGGCCCGTGTCGACGCGGACCAGGACGCGGACGACAAGAAGCAGACGGCCGACCGGCTGGCCCAGGCCACCCAGACGCCGCAGCAGGCGGCCAAGGTCGCCACCGAGAAGAAGAAGGGGACGGTCACCTCCGTCAGCCTCGAGGACAACGACGGCAACGGCGTCATCTGGCAGGTCGACGTGGTCGGGTCCGACTGGAAGAAGACCACCTTCGACGTGGACGCCAAGAACGACACCATCGTCCGTGAGGAGACGGACGAGGACTGACCGCCTCACCGCCCGACCAGGAAGGGGTACGCCGGACACCCGGCGTACCCCTTCTTCCTGTACGCGTCGCCTCTTAACTAGCTTAAAGCCTGTTTCGAAAGTGCATAGATGGCTCAAGATCCGCTTCTTGGAGCACGGTATCGAGGGTCAGGAGTGCCGTTGAAGGAACTGCACGATCGCGAGGTTCATGTTGTCCGGCTCCTGCTCTGCGGGGTAGTGGCCGGATTGCTCGAAGACGAGTGGGGTGACATCGGTGGCAAGGGTGGCCATTCCATCCGCGACTGCAGTCCCCATCGCGTGTCTGCCTCCGACCGCCAGGACAGGCGTTGCAATCGGCTGGGCGGCCAGGGCTTGAATGTCCTCGACATCTTCTGACCTGGTGCGGTAGTAGGATAGCCCGGCGTTCAGTACACCTGGAGTGCTGTACGCCTTGATGTAGGCCGTAAGGGTGTCTGGGGCGAGGCCGTTTGGTCCGGCGCTCTGTTCCAGAAACGTGCCGTAGTAAGCCGCTTCCCGGCCGGGCACGAGCTTCTCCGCGAGGCCGGGCGTACGGTTGAACGGGCCGTGCCAGGATGGATAGTGGTCCCGGCCGGCCTCGGGAATCTCGACATCGACACCGGGAAGGATCTCTTCCTCGACCACGAGTCCACTGACCGATTCCGGCGCTTGGGCCGCGATGAGGTATCCGACCGTCGCACCCCAGTCGTGACCGATGACGGCGAAGCGCGTGACGCCCTCCTGCGCCAGCCGTGCCCGGACACCGTTGGCGAGTGCCGTCTTGCGGAAGTTGGTCACGCCGGAGTCGGGAGCGGTGCCCAGCCCGGGAAGCGTGACCGAGACTGCGGTGATACCGGCGGCATCGAGTGCCGGAATGAGGTACCGCCAGTGGTCGGCCGTGACCGGCCAGCCGTGCAACAGCACCGCCGTCGGGTTCGATTCTCGCTCATCGCCCTATGATGCCCCTACTCCGGAACGCGCGTTCGCCCGCCTGGCGCTGATGCCACAGAGCCTGTCGTGGAAGTGCTGGTCACAGCCACTTGTTGATGGCCGCGACCAGCACAGTCGCCTCGTAGCGCACGGCCAGCTTGTCGTATCTGGTGGCCACCGAGCGGTGTCGTTTCAGCCGGTTGATCCCGCACTCCACCGCGTGGCGCTCTCTGTAGTCCTCCTTGTCGAAGGCCGGTGGCCGGCCGCCTCGAAAGCCGAGTCTCTTGCGGTTGCGGCCTGGTCGGCCTTCTCCGGGATGGTGCACTCGATCCAGCGTCTGCGCAGGTAGGAGCGGTTCGCGCGGGAGCCGTAGGCTTTGTCTGCACGGACCTTGTCGGGTGTAGTGCGTGGTCGCCCGGGGCCGGTGCGGGGCACGCGAATGCGTTCAAGGACCGGCTGGAACTGCGGGCTGTCGTGCCGGTGCCCCGGCGGTGATCAACAGGGACAGGGGCTTCTGTCCCTGCTCGGCCGCAAGGTGCATCTTCGTGGTCAGACTGCCGCGAGAGCGCCCGAGCCCGTGGTCGTCCGGCTCGCTGTCGATTCCGCCGGGCGGTTCGTGCTGCAGATCCCCTTTTACGCGCACCAGCGGCGTGCTGGTGGGCACGGCAGACGGTCGAGTTCCCAGGTGATCAGGCCCTGCGCGTCGGCCTGGACCTGCAGCTGTTCGAGGATCCGCTTCCACGTGCCGTTGCGCTGCCACCGGCGGAACAGTCGTAGATTCCGTCCCATGGGCCGTACCGCTCAGGTATGTCCCGCCACGGCGCGCGCCGCCCGGGTCCGCCACCGTATCCCGTCGATCAGCTGCCGACGCGTCCACATCCGGGGCCCTCCCGGCTTCTTCCCCACTGGCAGTAACGGCTCCAGCCGAGCCCACTGCCGGACCGTCAGACCCCTCGCGCCACGACACATGATCATGCCCAACGTTGATCCACTTTCGCAACAGGCCCTACGAGCTCGTGCACGGTAGGCGGTGAGACGTCGAGCTCCTGATTTCGTCACGGGGGCACCCACGACGTGCTGGCCTGCTGGTTCGGCGTGGACCGCTCCTCCATCACCCGGGCCGTCGGCGAGGTGCGGCCCCTGCTTGCCGGGCGAGGCTGCACGGTCAGCCCCGACGTGCGGCTGCGAACTCTGGCCGACGTCGTCGACCACCTCGGCGCGAGCGGGACGACCGGCATCATCGACGGCACCGAGATCCGGGTCCGTCGGCCCTCCTTCGGACGGAAGGACCGCGACAAGTTCATCTCCGGCAAGAACAAGCAGAACGCCGTCAAGTCCATGGTGGTCACGGACGCCGAAGGCCGCGTGCTGTGGTGCAGCCCAGCACGACCCGCAAGCTGCGCGGACATCACTCACGCCCGCCAATCAGGGCTGGTCAAGCTCCTGGCCGACGGGCCCGCGGTCGAGATTCTCGCCGATGCCGGCTACCAGGGCCTTGGCGCGCAGACCGGCGGTGCGGTGGTGACACCACCGCACCGCAAGTTCCAGAAGAACGCCCCGGACTGGTACGAGGAAATGTACGAACGCCAGCGCAAGGCACACTCCTCAAGGCGAATCCGGGTCGAGCACGGCATCGCCCATCTGAAGAATTGGCGTGCCCTGGCCCGCCACCTCGGCCGCCGCGAGCACATGAGCGACACCGTCCAAGCCGTCGCCGGCCTGCTGTCCCATCAGCAGACCGCGGACCTGACGTCGACACGGCAGAGTTGAACACCGAGCCCCGCCGACAGCCTCGACATCTCACCGCCTACCGTGCACGAGCTCGCTAGGACGCCCCGCCCGGCTTCCGGCGATCGAGCAGCCGGCAGACGAACTCCTCCTGGAGCTCGCGGAGCGTGGCCAGCAGCCGCGGGTTCGTCGCACGGTTCACCTGGGAGGTGAGGGAGACGGTCAGGGACCGCTTGCCGTCCTCGGTCGCCGCGGCCAGCTGGGTGTAGCCGGGGAAGTTGCCGGTGTGGCCGTACACGGTGCCGCAGCGCGTCGCGTACGAGAAGACGGCGAGACCGGCCTTGTTGCGCCGGGACCGGCGGGCTCGGAGCTGCCCGCCACGAACGACAGCTGCTGTGCACGGACGGCCGGGCCGAGACCCAGCCCGCCGGCGTAGCCGCGGATGAAGGCCCCCAGGTCCCGGGGCGTGGAGACGATACCCCCCGACGCCCACACGCCCGAGGCGCTGAGCACCGTGCTGACGTCCTCAGGCGCGCCCGGCCGGTCCACCGCGTAGCCGTGCAGATAGGGTGGGCAGTCGGTAGCCCTGCGGGAGGCTGGTGTCGCGCAGGCCGAGCGGCCGGTAGACGAGTTCGGCGAGGAGCGTCTCGTACCGCTCTCCCGTCACCGCCTCGGCCATCAGCGCCACGGCGATGTTGTCGGAGTTGGAGTAGCGGTACGCCGACCCGGGCCGGAACCGCAGCGGGTCCCGGCGACGTAGTCCAGCAGCCGCCGGGAGTCGAAGCGCCTGCGGGGATCGGCCGTCAGCTCGGCGATGAACGTCGGATCCTCGGTGTAGTCGGGGAGCCCACTGGTGTGGTTCAGGAGCTGGCGGAGCGTCACGCGGTGCCAGGCGGCGGGCAGCCCGGCAGCCGCCGGCCGATGGTGTCGTCGAGGCCGAGCACGCCCCGCTCGGTCAGCTGCAGGGCGACCGAGCCGCTGAAGGCCTTGGCGGTGCTCGCGATCCGCATGTGGTCGGTGGTCCGGGGCGGACGCCCGGTGCCGAGCTGCGACGTACCCGCCCGGTACACCTCGCTCCGGCCGTCGACGGTGAGGACGGCGATGGCGCCGGGCGGCCCGCCCGGGGTGTCCACGAGCGCCTGGAGCCCGCGCCGCAACGCGGGGTCGGCCGGTCCGTGCGGGCCGCCGCCCCCGTCCGGGCCGCTGTCACCGCCCGCGTGGGCCGGGCCGCTCATCAGCCCGGCGAGCGAGGCGACGGCAAGGGCGGCGACGACGGCTCTCCGCCGCCGGGGGCGGGGGAGCGGGGCGTCCGGATGGAAAGGTACGGGCACGGGGGCCTCCTGAGGCGGTGGGCGAAGAGCGGGCGGCCGATGTACGGTCCACTCCGCGAGCCCCAGCATCGGGCGGCCGGACGGTGCTTGCCCCCGAGGTGGACCATCCGGGCGACCACGGCCACACCGCCGGTGCCGGGCCGCCCGCTCGGCTCCCGCCTCTCTCGCCCCGCCTCTCGCCGCCCGTTGCCGCCGCTCTCCCGGCGCGGCGGTCAGGAGGCGGGGGAGCGCCCCCGCTCAGGTCCAGGGCGTACCGCCGCCCGGGGCGGTCGCCGAACATGACGTCCTCCAGCGGCTCGAACCCCGTACGCGCCAGCACCGCGCGGGAGCCCGTGTTGTCCAGCGTCGTCTCGGCGCGCAGGGAGGTCAGTCCGTACTCCTCGACCGCCAGCACACAGATCTGCTGGACCGCCCAGGTGGCCAGCCCCTGCCCCGCTGCCTTCTCCGCTATCCGGTAGCCCAGCTCGGCCGAACCGTCCCGCACCTCGACGAGGTTGATCCGGCCGAGGACGCCGCCGTCGGCGTCCTCGATGAGGTGGAAGTGGTGCAGCCCCGCGTCCTGCTCGGCGAGCAGGAACCGATGGCGTTCGGTGAACTCGGCGAAATAGTCGTCGCCCCGGTCGGTGATGGACGCGGCGAAGTAAATCCGGTTCTCCCGCTCGAAGGCGAGCAGAGCAGCGGCATGGTCGGGACGGAGTCGGCTGATCGACGTCATACCCGGATGCTAAGCCCACGCTCCCCGGGGGCGTCCGGCCGATCAGCCCCCGGCCGGGGTTCCCGCGCTCCAGCGCGAGGGCCAGGCCGCGTTCGGCGTCGTCGGCCGACGCATGCCGGTAGGCCCGTTCGTACGCCGAGTCGCCCGCGGCCTGCCGGGCCCTCAGTTCCCACTGCTCGCGGATCGCCCCGAGCTCCGGGGTGCCCCGGTGCGGGTGGCCGATCATGCGCCAGTAGGCGTGCCCCGTACCGGAGGCGCGGGCCGCGGCCACCCCGTTCCCCTGGGCGGCGATGGCTCCGGCGAGCAGATCGAGGCCGAGCGCTATGCCGAGGCTGTCGTGGAGCTCGTGCTTGCTCGCCAGCATCGCGCGCGCGTGGCTCTCCGCATGACGGGGACGGCCCTGGAGCAGGTGGATGAGGGCGAGTTGATGATCGGCGTACGCCCGTGCCCAGTGTTCACCGAACCGCAGACTGATCCGCTGGAGCCGTATGGCTCCTCGTACGCCTCGTCGAGCCGGCCGAGCGCCGACAGGGCGAACAGGCGTATCACCCGGCAGCGCAGTTGCGAGGGCGCGTCGGCCGGATCGCCCGGATGGTCCGCCAGCGCGCGGTCGCTGACGGAGTAGGCGGTGAGCGGCCGGCCCATCATCAGGTACGTGAAGCTCACGGAGTGGGCCGCGAGGAGCGCCGCCTCCGCGTCCTCGTCGCGGCGGGCCGCCTGCTCGCACTCCTCACCGACACGGCGGGCCGCCTCGTGGTCGCCCTGGAGGGTCAGGGTGATACCCAGGGCCCAGAGCGCCCGGGTGCGGTGCGGACCGGCGGAGAGCGGCAGGCCGAGCACCCGTTCCAGGTACGAACGGGCCTGGTGCAGATGACCGCAGCAGCTCCAGAAGAGACCGACGCACCCGGCCATCTCCATCGCCATCTCCGGGTCCTCGGCCAGCAGGTGGTCCAGGGCCGCGCACAGGTCCGCGTGGGTGTCGGCGATACGGTGGTACCAGAGGACCTGCGAGGGCCCGAGCCAGCCCGCGTACGCCTGGACGGCGACATGGGCGAAGTGCCGGGCGTGCCGGTCGGCGAGAGGGCGTCCTCCGCCAGTTCGGCCAGCCACATCGCCCCGTACTCGCGCAGGGTGTCCAGCATCCGGTAGCCGTCCCCGGTCCGCCGAGAACGGACTGGTCGGCCAGCCGCTCCAGCGCGGCGCGACGGCCTCGGCGTCCAGCGGCCCCCCGCGCACACCGCCTGCGCGTCCGGACCGCGATGACACCGCGGAAGACGGAGAGCCGCGCCCACAGCAGCCGCTCCAGCGGGCGCAGAGCTCATGGCTCCAGCCGATGGTGGTGCGCAGGGCCCGGTGGCGGCGGGCCAGACGGTGTCGTCGGCGAGGTCCTCCGTCCGGGAGGCCAGCCGCACGGTGATCTCCTGCGCGCTGCTCTCGCGGAGCTGGGCACAGGCCAGTTCGACGGCGAGCGTATGCCGTCGAGGCGGCGGCAGATCTCGGCGACGGCGGCCACGCTCGCGGGGTCGTCGAGCGAGAGATCCGGAGCGACGGCGGTCGCGCGCTCGCGGAAGAGCCGGACGGCCTCGTCGCCGTCCTCGCCCGCGGACAGCGGGGCACCTCGACACACAGCTCGCCCGCCGAACCCAGCGGCTCCCGGCTGGTGGCCAGGACCGTCAGCCCGGGGCCGCGGCGAGCAGTTCGGAGACGAGCCGGCCGCAGGGCCCGACGATCCGCTCGCAGCAGTCGAGAACGAGCAGCAGACTCTTTCCGGACAGCCATGCACCGAGCGCGGCCACCGGCCGGCGCGGGCTGTGGTCCAGGAGACCGACGCCGTCGCACACTGTCGTGGCGAGCAACTGGTCGTCGTGGAGATGCGACAGGTCGGCCCACCAGACGCCGTCGGGGTACTGGCCCTGGGCACGCTCGGCGGTGCGCAGGGCCAGCCGGCTCTTGCCGACCCCGCCGCTGCCGGTCAGCGTGACCAGCCGATGATCTCGAAGTGCCCGTTCGATGCTGACCAGTTCGCTGGTGCGGCCCACGAAACTGGTCGTCACGACGGGAAGGTTGCCCATCACGGGGACATCCTGCCTCGCCCGGGCCCACCGCCTCCGTTCATAGCGAAAAGCAGTCAGAAACGGCCGACAATGCATCTCGTTCGATCGGTGAGTGGCGTCGTTCGAAAGGCGTGAGGTGATCGTGGAAGCGGTCGTGGGAGTGCCTCAGGAGTGGGGAACAGCCCGCCGAACCCCGGGTTCTCGGCCGGTAACAGCACGTACGGACATACCTACGGAGAGGCGCTGTCAGACCCCTGCGCTACGTTGCTGGCATGACGCACTTCGTACTCGTGGCAGGGGCTTGGCTCGGTTCGTGGGCGTGGCGCGACGTGGCGCCCGACCTGCGCGCGGCCGGTCACGGAGTCCACCCGCTGACCCTCTCGGGGCTCGCCGACAAGCGAGGGGCGGCCGCAGGGCCGGGGACGCACGTCCAGGACATCGTCGACGAGGTCGAGCGCCTCGGCCTGCGCGATGTGGTGCTCGTCGGGCACAGCTACGCGGGCATCCCCGTCGGGCAGGCGGCAGAGCGGATCGGTGACCGGCTGGCCCGCGGTGTTCGTCGACGCCAACGTCCCGGCGGACGGCGAGTCGTTCGTCTCCGGCTGGCCGGACGGCCGGGCCGGGGTCGAGGCCGCGATCGCCGCCAACGAGGGCTTCTGGCCGCCGCCTGCCGCCGCCGACTGCGAGGGCCAGGGCCTTACCGACGAGCAGATCGCCCGTTTCCTCGGCGGCGCGACACCCCATCCCGGCGTCACCCTCACCGAGGCCGCCGTCCTGGCACGCCCGTTGGGGCTGCTGCCCACGACCTACGTCAAGTGCCTGCTCGACTGGCCGGAGCCGAGCCCCGAGGTGGCCGAGCTGCTGACGAGCGAGCGCTGGCGGCTGGTCACGATGGACACCGGTCACTGGCCGATGTTCTCGCAGCCGCGCGAGCTCGCCCGGATCCTGCTCGACGCGGTGGAAACGGACGGGTGACGATGCCGAGCTCACCGGAAGAGGCGGCCACGGAGCACCCGGAGATCACTTACATCGGTTGCGCGCGGTGCGGCACCCTGATCGCGGGCCTCGACGGGCGGTACGCCTGTTCGGGCTGCGGCTGGGTCAACGAGTGGACCGAGGGGCACCGCCCCCTGCCCGAGGCCCGGCACCGCCGCGGCTGAGCCACGACCGGCTGCCCGCCGACACCCCGACCGGAATCGACGACACCCCGACCGACTTGCCGACGACCTGGTGGCCGCACTGCCGACGACCTGGCGGCCGCCCGGCCGCGGAGGAGACCCCGCCATGCCCGACCCGCACGACGCCGACCCGGTCCGCGCCGCCCTGGCGGAGATCGCCGCCCTGCTCGCGCCGGCACACCCCGACGTGGCCGAGGAGGTGCTGCGCGCCCACGACAGCCCGGACGACTACGTGAGCGCTTTCGCGGACCGGCTGGACGACCGGGGCATCGACGAGCCGGTCGACGACCTCGCCCGGATCGCGCTCGTCGACGCGCTCACCGCACACGGTCTGCTCGCGGAGTTCGACTGGAAGGAGGACCCCCAGGAGGTCCGGGCCCAGCTGCGGCAGCTGGAGTCGCGGCCCGCCGTGGATCCATGGGTGCTCTTCGAGGCCGACACGACGACCCTGCCGACCGACGAGTTCCTGGACGCCTGCGGCCGCCACTACCGCGAGACCGGTGCGGCTCTGGCCGTCCTCGACATCGACTCCGACTGCTACCCGGTGGTCGGCCTGCGGGCGGCCCGGCCGACGAGCTGACCGCGCTCGCCGCCCGGGCGGGCTTTCCCCTGCACCACCTCGGCACGGACCCCGGCAGGCCGTGACGGAGATCTCGCCCGCCGCCAACGGGGCTGTGGGGAGCGCCGTTCCAGCAGGTGCGGCGGGGTCCGCGCGCCGGAACGGAATCGCGACCGCCGCCGCCCACCACGTACACTCGCCCCCGCCTCCGCAGACCCGCGGAGGCATTCCGCTCCAGACCGACGGGGAAACAAACCGTATGAGTTCCGCAGACAGCACCGAAGCACCGATCTACGCCGGCCTCGTGGAGGAGCAGGGCGACGTGCCCGCCGAAGTCCGCCGGGTGGCCGAGGAAGTTCTGCGCGAGGCCGACCGGGCCCTCGACTTCGGCACCGTACGAGCAGCTGCCGCAGCCCGCTAGCAGCGAGCCGGAAACATCCGGCCGCAGCCGCCCCCAGGGCGGCCGTGTCCGTCACGGGACGATAAACGTCCTGCAACTATTGACCTATTCATGCGTTCGCGACGCGATGGTTTGCTGAAGAACCGTCGCCGGTGGACGTGGGTGAGGCCGCGGTAGGCCGGGCGCCCGGACAACGGGCCCCTTACCGCCGCGGCCCCGGCCACCCGCCGCGACCGCCCCGGCGGCCGTGCTTCGGCGAGCGGTCCACGTAACCGCGTGGAGAGCGCTCCCAGCCGGCCGCCGAGGGGCGGGAATCCGCTTGGTCGGCCCGCGCGGCCGACCTTCAGGAACGGGACCCCGGCCGCATGCTGTCCTTCTACCGCGAAGCCCGAGGCAACGGCGCTCCCTGACCGCCCCGCACAGCTCCCCGCCCACACCGAGGTCCTGCTCATCAGCGGCCCCCTGAACACCGACGGCCGCCTGCCCGGGACACGGCGGTGTGGCCGGCCGTCCGAACCTGTACGCCCACCGTCCCGGGAACACCGGTTCCGACGCCGCCCCGGCGCCCGGAACCGGAACAACCCGGGTCCGCGCCCCCGATCCGGGGATGATCGCCCCAGGGGGCTGAGTATCCGCACTCAGGTCCCGCGCCTCGCCCGCCACGACGATGAGGGCGTGGCGGGCGAGGCCGAGAAGGGCGGACCCGGCACCGCACCGCCGTCCACCGGGACGGCCGCGCCCCCCGGACCCAGGGAGAACCGTGCTCAGCCGCATCGCCGCCACCGTCGTCCCTTCGCTCGGACGCCTCACCGTCACGTCCGACCACGCCACGGCCCCCGCCGCGGGCAGCATCATCGTCGCCAACCACACCTCTCTGGCCGACCCGGGCATCGTCCTCGCCGCCCTGCGGCGCCTCGGCGTCCAACCCGTCGTCATGGCCACCGCGGGTCTGTGGCGCATCCCGGTCCTCGGCCGGCTCCTGGAACAGGGCGGCCATGTGCCCGTGCACCGCAACACCCACCGGGCGGCAGGCTCCCTCGACGCAGCCGCCGCCGCGCTCCGGGACGGCCGCCACCTGCTCATCTACGGCGAAGGACGCCTTCCCTGCCGCCTGGACGCGGCAGAGGCCCCGCCGGAGAGCTTCCGCAGCGGCCTCGCCCGCCTCGCCCACGCGTCCGGGGCGCCGGTTGTGCCGCTCGGCCAGGCAGGCGCCCGCCGGGTGACCTCGGGCCGCTGCGTCAAGCAGATCTCCGGGCTCCTCACCGCCCCGGCCCGTCGCCCCCGCCTCCACGTCCACATCGGCTCCCCGCTGCACCTCCCGCCGGAGGTGGAGGCGGCGACCGCCACCGCCCGTGCGGCCGTCACCGCCGCCTGGCGCACCGCCGCGCACCACCTCGGCGAACCCGCGGCGCTCACCGGACGCTGAGCGCGCCACGCCGCAGGGCTCCACGCGTCGTGTGACCGGGGGAGCGGCTACCCCGCGTCGTGGGCCGCCTGCTCCACGCGCTGCCGATAGCCCTCCCACCACGCGCGGTCGCCCGGCGGCATGTTCTCGTTGCCGGACCGCAGCCCGACGGTCCCGTCGACGAGCTCCCGCACGATGTCGGCATGCCCGGCATGCCGCTGGAGGTCGGAGATCACATGGACCAGGATCTGGTGCAGCGTCACCCGGCTCCTGTCGTCCGGCCACCATGGCACCCGGCCCACCGCGTCGAGGGGCAGCTCGGCGATCGTCGCGTCCGCGTGCTCGGTCACCCGGCGGTGCAGCGCGAGGATGTCCGCACGGGACTCGTCCGCGGTCGCCCACATGTCCTGGTTCGCCTCGGCGTCGTCCTCGAAGGCGGGCACCACCTTGTCGAATGGCCGCCCGAACGTGTCGCCGAAGTAGCCCAGCTCCACCCCGGCGGCGTGTTTGACCAGCCCGAGAAGGTTCGTGCCGGTCGGTGTCAGAGGGCGGCGGACGTCGTACTCCGAGAGCCCGTCGAGCTTCCAGAGCAGGGAATCGCGAGCGGATTGCAGATAACGCTGGAGATCAGCCTTCGGCTGCGAAAGGGTCATGACTGAATCCTGTCACCGGGCACTGACAGGACACCCCCGTCCCGGGCCGGGCGGCGGGCACCCCGCCCGTCCGGGGCGCGTCCCGGGTGGCGGCGGCGACCGGGGCGGCGTAGGTATGGAGACGTGATGCTCCGAGAACGTACGGCACCACGGAGCGTCCCGGTCCATGAACGGCCGGTGACCACCAGGCCCACCCGTCCGGACCGCCGTCGGCGTCCGCCGGCTCACCACGGGGGCGAGGAGACGGATCCCGATGACCGAGGCAGAACAGAGCACCCCGGTGCCCGGGATCCCCTGCTGGGTCAGCCTCATGACCCGGGACCTGCGGGCCGCCGAGGACTTCTACGGGACCGTTCTCGGCTGGGCCTTCCGCTCCGGCACGCTCGGCGAGGGCTTCTCCGTCGCCCACGTCGACGCCCTGCCCGTCGCCGGGATCGGGCAGATCACCCCCGGACTGCCCACCGTCGTCTCCTGGACCCCGTACTTCGCCGTCCCGGACGTCGACACCGCCGCGGCCCGGGTCCGGGAACGGGGCGGGACCATCGCCGTCGGCCCGATCCGGATCGGGCCGGGGCGGGGGGCCATGGTCGCCGACCGGGAAGGGGCAACGTTCGGTTTCTGGGAGGGGCGGACTCCACCCTGGTCGTTCGGCCGCGACAGCACGCCGGCCTCCCTCGAACTGCGCACCAGCCACGCCTTCGACTCCGCGATCTTCTACGCCGAGGTGTTCGGCTGGGCCTCCGAGGAACCCGGAGGCTGCGAGGTCGGCTACGCCTACCGGCAGGACGCGGTCGTCGTACGGCAGGGCGGCCGCACCGTGGCCACCCTGCGCGGCGGCGCGGACGCGTCGTCCCCCGACGCCCTGCTGCGCCCCCGCTGGCACGTCCGCTTCCGGGTCGAGGACCTGGAAGCGGTCACCGAGGCCGCCCGCGCGGCGGGCGGAGCGGTGGGCCCGCCGGTGGACTCGCCCGCCGACGGGAGCGAAGCGGTGATCAGGGACCCCGACGGCGGCGTATTCACCGTCTGCGCAGACACGCCGTAGCCGCGCGGAGGCTCAGCAGGCGCGGAACACGTGACCGGGCCGCCCGGCCGCGACGACGCCGAGATCCCGCCGCACCACGGAGACCTTCGCTCCCACGGACGAACAGGCCTTTTCGAAGTCGCCCGCGGTGTACTCGACGACGAAGACCTTGTCGTCGTACGCGGAGGCGTAGTCGGCGCACTCGTCGTAGCGGCCGCACTCCTCGGCGACGGCGAAGTCGAACCCGATCTCCGTGCGCTGCCCCAGCAGGTCCGTGGTGTTCTTCTGTCCGATCGCCAGGCCCGCCGCGTGCGCGCGGTCGGCCAGGAGTTTCGCGAACGCCGCGTTGTCTGCCGGGGTCAGCAGACCGCCGGAACGCTCGTAGGAGTCGAGGTTGTCCGGCTCCACTCCCTGGAAGCCGGACTTCGCGCAGCCGTCGATCCAGTCACCGACGATCTTCGCCAGCCGGGCGCGTTTGCCCGCGGTCGACGTGTCGAGCAGCGCCTCGCCCCAGTCCTCGTCCATCACGGGGTCGCCGTCGGCATCGCGCAACAGCAGATCCGCGTCGTCCTTCTCCCACCGGCCGAGGGCGTCGGGCTGGGCCTGGAAGGCGTTGACGTAACAGACGTTGTAGAGACCCTCGGCGGGCAGCGCGCCCCGGTCCCGGGAGACGGCCCCGACCCCGGCCGGCGGGGTGTACGCGCCGCCGATCTGATAGTCGAAGGCCGCGTTCGCCGTGGGCGGCACGACCTCCGGCGCGGTGTTGCCCGAGGGGTCCGTGGCGGCGGCGTGGGACAGGAGCAGCCCGGCCCCCACCGCGACCGCGATCCCGCCGGCCAGCGCGGCGAGGACGCGGTTGCGGCGGAGCGGAGGGCGGACGATGGGGTGGGGCATACGTACTCCTGTGCATGGGCTTCGGACCTCCGCGGCCCGTCAGGCCGGCGAGGCCTCGGTGATCTGGAAGATGTTCGGCGCGGGCAGCGGCGTCACGCTGCGCAGGACGAAACCGCCCGCCGCGCACAGAGACGCGAAAACGTCCGCCGTCCGTTCCCGGCCGCCGACGTTGACCAGCATGTTGGGATCGGTGAGGCAGACGCCGCCCGGCGGGTCCGCCGGCACGGTGGCGGGCAGCACCGGCTCGACGAGCAGCAGGGAGCCGTGGGCGGGGAGTTGAGTTAGGTAAACCTAACTTCGAAAGGGTCGCGGGGCAATCGGCCGTCCGGCCGCCAGCGTCTCGGCGGCCTCCGCCGCCACCGCCTCGGCCACGGTCGCCAGCGCCGGTGAATCCAGCCTCCACTGCTGCCAGTGCAGGGGGACGTCCACGGTGTGGTCCGGGGCGAGCAGCACCAGCCGGCCGTCGCGCAGCAACGGCCTCGCATGGACGTCGGGCACCATGCCCCAGCCCATGCCCGCCGCCACGGCGCTCACGAACCCCTCCGACGTGGGCACCAGATGACGCCGGGCGCTCGCCCGGAGGCCGGGTCCGAGCCGGCGCACGAAGGCGTCCTGCAGATCGTCGCGCCGGTCGAAGCTGATGACCGGGCGTCGCCGATCACCTCGCGCAACGCGCGCGCGCCCGCCTCTCCAGCCACCGGTCGGCGAATCCGGGACTGGCCACCGGCAGATACCGCATACGGCCGAGACTGCGCACCGAACACCCCGTCACCGCCTCCGGCGACGAGGTCACCGCGGCCATCACCAGCCCCTCCCGCAACAGGGCGGCCGTATGGTCCTGGTCCTCCCTGCGCAGTTCGTAGGCGACGTCCAGTTCCTGCGGTACGCGCCGCAGGGCGGGCAGGAACCAGGTCGCCAGGGAATCGGAGTTCACCGCGATCGACAGGGATGTCGGTTCGCCGGGCCCGGACATGCCGAGTGCCGTCCGCGCGTCGCGCTCCAGCCGGGCCAGCTGGCGGGCGAAGCGCACCACCACCTCACCGGACTCGGTGGGCCGCACCGGCTTCGTACGCATCAACAGCACCCGGCCCGTGCGTTGCTCCAGTGCCTTCACCCGCTGGCTGACCGCCGACGGTGTCAGCCGCAGTACGTTCGCCGCCGCGTCGAACGTGCCTTCGTCGACCACGGCCAACAGGGTGCGCACCTGATCGAGGGGAAGCTCGGACATCATGAATGCTAATGATACGTAAGAATCTTTAGTTGGACAGCGGGTTGCGTCGCTCCGTAGCGTCGGCCGTATGACGAACGCCCTGACCACCGCAGTCACCGGTTTCGGTACCGGCCTCTCCCTCATCGTCGCCATCGGCGCCCAGAACGCCCTGGTACTGCGCCAGGGGGTCCGCCGGGACGGCGTGCTCGCGGTGGTCGGCATCTGCGCCCTGTCCGACGCGTTGCTCATCACGCTGGGGGTCGCCGGCGTCGGCGCGGTCGTCGTCGCCTGGCCCTCGGCGCTGACCGTCGTCGGTCTGCTCGGAGGCCTGTTCCTGATCGGCTACGGGCTGCTCGCCGCCCGCCGCGTGCTGCGCCCGTCCGCCCTGCACGCGGCGGACGCCCCGGCCGCGTCGCGTCGGGGTGTCGTGCTGACCTGCCTGGCGATGACGTGGCTCAACCCGCACGTGTACCTCGACACCGTGTTCCTGCTCGGGTCCGTCGCCGCCGACCAGGGGCCCCTGCGCTGGACCTTCGGCCTCGGCGCGATCCTCGCCAGCCTGTGCTGGTTCGTGACGCTCGGGTTCGGCGCCCGGCTGCTGAGCGGAGTCCTCGCGCGCCCCTCCGCCTGGCGGGTGCTGGACGGCCTGGTCGCCGTCATGATGATCGGCCTCGGTACGAAACTGGCGCTGGGCGCCTGAACGCCCGGCGCCTCGTCCTCGCGGGGAGGAGACGCCGGGCGCCCCGCGGGCTACGACACCACGAGGACGAGCTTGCCGGTGGTGCGGCCCGTTTCGCCCAGCGCGTGCGCCTTGGCCGCCTCGGCCAGTGGGAAGGCCGCCTCGACGTGGGCGCGCAGCTCACCGGCCCGGACCAGGTCGGCGATGGCCGTCATGCCCGCGTGGTCCGCCTCGACCAGCAGGTTCTCCACCCGGATCTCCCGCGCGGCCGCCTTCGCCGCCTCGGCCGGATCGCCGCCGGGCAGCAGCGACACGAGCGTGCCTCCCGGGCGCAGGACATCGAGCGAACGCGCCCGGGTCTCGCCCGCGAGCGGGTCGAGCACCATGTCGACATCGCGCACCGCGTCCCCGAAGTCCACGGTGCGGTAGTCGACGACCTCGTCCGCCCCGAGCCCGCGCACGAAGTCGTGCTTGGCGGCGCTCGCGGTGCCGATGACGTACGCCCCCAGCGACTTGGCGATCTGTACGGCGAGATGGCCGACCCCGCCGGCGGCGGCGTGGATCAGCACCCGCTGCCCGGCGCGCACGTCCGCCGTGTCGACCAGCGCCTGGCGGGCGGTGAGGGCGGCGAGCGGGAGGGCGCCCGCCTGCACATGGTCGACGCCCTCGGGCTTGTGGGCGAAGGCGCGGGCCGGGCCGGTCGTGAACTCGGCGTGGGAGCCGACACCGTACGGGTAGGGCAGCATGCCGAACACCTCGTCGCCCGGCTTGAAGAGGGTCACCCCGAAGCCCACCGACTCCACGACCCCGGACACGTCCCAGCCGAGGACGAGCGGCAGCCGGTCCAGGAACATCGTCCGGCCCCGGTGCTTCCAGTCCGTGGGGTTCACTCCGGCCGCCCGGACGGCGACCACGATCTGGCTCGGTCCCGCGACCGGCCGGGGAAGCCGGACCTCCTCCAGTACCTCGGGACCTCCGTAGACGCTCTGGCTGATGGCGCGCATGCTCTCGTTCTTCGTCATACGTCCAGCCTCACGCCTGTCCGCCCGGCGTACCATGGCATGATTGCCATCTTTCGACAGGATCGTGCCATGGGAAACGCGCACCGCGTCGCCGTACTCGCCCTCGACGGGGTGTATCCGTTCGAGCTCGGCATCCCGAACCGGGTCCTCGGCGCGGCCGACGGCCGCTACTCCGTCGTGACCTGCACGGTGGACGGCCGGCCCGTGCGCACCAACGCCGACTTCTCGATCACCGTCGAACACGGCCCCGAGGTGCTGGCGACGGCGGACACCCTCGTCATTCCGCCCATCGACACCTCTCGCCTCACCCGTGAGGCGCCCGCGGACGCCGTCGCGGCGCTGGCGGCCGTACGCCCGGGCACCCGCATCGTGTCCATCTGCACCGGCGCCTTCCTCCTCGCCTCGGCCGGACTGCTGGACGGCCGGCGGGCCACCACCCACTGGGCGATCGTGGAGCTCTTCCGCACCTGGTACCCCCAGGTGCGGCTCGACCCGGGCGTCCTCTTCGTCGACGACGGGGACGTCCTGACCTCGGCGGGCGCGGCCTCCGGCGTCGACGTCTGCCTGCACCTCGTCCGCGCGGACCACGGCAGCGAGGTCGCCAACCGGGTCGCCCGGCTCTGCGTCGTACCGCCCTGGCGCGACGGGGGACAGGCCCAGTACATCGAGCAGCCGGTGCCCGCTCCGACGGCGAACGACACCGCCGCGACCCGCGAATGGGCGCTGCGGAACCTCCAGGAGCCGCTGAGCCTGGCGAGCCTCGCCGAGCACGCCCGGATGAGCCGGCGCACCTTCGTCCGACGTTTCAACGAGGAGGTCGGCACGAGCCCGGGCCGGTGGATCGTCCAGCAGCGGGTCGACCGGGCCCGGCATCTCCTGGAGTCCACGGACCTGGCGGTGGACGAGATCGCGGGCCGGGTCGGGTTCGGCACCGGCGCGTCGCTGCGCCAGCATCTGCATGCCGCCGTCGGCGTCACCCCACTGGCCTATCGGCGTACGTTTCGTGGCGCGGTCCTCGCGGCCGGACAGCAGTAGACGGGGGTGCGGGGGCCGGCACAGGCCCGGCCCCCGGTTCAGCCCTCGGAGGCCAGGAGGCTGAGGCGTTCGACGCGCGCGGGCGTCAGATCGAGGGCGGTGAGGATCGAGGGTGCGGCGATGCTGGGAAGTATGTGCTGCTGGAGCGTGATGTGGCGGCGCTGCAGGTCCTGGTAGTCGGTGAGAGTCTGGGATACGGCCTGGGTGCCCGTGAAGGCGGCCACGTACAGGTCGGCCGTCTCGGTGGGGTTGACGTGGGGGAGCAGCTCACCGTTGCGTTTGGCCTGCGCGAGGAGGTGATGGGTGGCTTCCTGCCAGCGGAGGAAAGGGCCGCTGCGGTCGAGGCCCTGTGCCTGCTGGTCCATGGAGAGGCGCACGCCCGCCCGGGCGAGGAGACTGGTCTGCAGGCGGTGGCTGAACAGCATCCCCAGGTCGATGAGTTCCTGCAGTTTGAGGGGCTGCTCCGGAACGGTCTGCGGCGGCTCCTGGGCATCGAGAACACCGAGCGCGAGATCTTCTTTGGACGGAAAATGAAAGTAGAGAGCGCCTTTCGTCACGTCGGCGCTTTTGAGTATTTCGGTGATCGTCGCGGCTTGATAGCCGTATTTCTCGAAAGCCCGCGCCGCTGCCATCAGGATTGCCTGGCGGGTGCGGATCGCCCGGTCCTGCTTGGCCATCCTGTCTCCTTTGCTGGGCCGGATGGCCCGGGAAACGGCCGGGACGGTGTGGGGAGGGGCGACCCTGCCGGGGATAGAAAAAAAACCGCTGAGTCTGTATCTTATCAGCGCACGTGCATCGCAGAATCGGCTCGCCATCACATGACCCCTGGGGGGAGTTATGCCCGAAGCAGCAGCCCTGATCGACTCGGTGCCGGCAATGGATTCGGAGGCCGACATGGTGCATCCCGTGGGGATCGACATGGTGCACCGGACCAGGCCGGAGGACGCGTTTCCCCGCAACTGGGTCCGTCTGGCGCACGATCGGTTCTCGGTGGCGGCGATCCTGCCGCACGATCACCCGTTTTTCGCCCCGGTCGGCGACGACCGGCACGATCCGCTGCTGGTGGCCGAAGCGATGCGGCAGGCGGCCATGCTCGCCTTCCACGCCGGGTACGGCGTTCCGCTCGGCTACCACTTCCTGATGGCGGACCTGGACTACGTGTGCCACCAGGACCACTTGGGCGTCGGCGGAACCCCCACCGAGATAGACGTGGAGGTGTTCTGCTCCGACCTGAAGTGGCGGAGCGGACTGCCCGTGCAGGGGCGCGTGGGCTGGGCGGTGCACCGGGGCGGGGAACTGGCGGCCACAGGGATGGGCGCGACCCGTTTCACCAGCCCCAAGGTGTACCGGCGGATGCGAGGCGACGCCCCCGCCGAGGGGATATCGATACCCGAGGCGGCGCCGGTCGCCGCCGCCCGTGCGGGCCGGAGCAGGACCGAGGACGTGGTGCTCTCGGACACCGGCCGCGAAGGCGTCTGGGAGCTACGCGTGGACACCCGGCACCCGACGCTGTTCCAGCGCCCCAACGACCATGTCCCGGGCATGCTGCTGCTGGAGGCGGCCCGTCAGGCGGCCTGCCTCGCGGCAGGTCCCGGCGGCATCGTCCCGGCGGAGGCCAACACCCGGTTCCACCGGTACGCCGAGTTCGGCAGCCCGTGCTGGATCAGCGCGGCGGTCCTGCCGGAAGAGGTCGACGACACCGTGACGGTCCAGGTGACAGGTCATCAGGACGATGAACCGGTCTTCTCCACACTCCTGTCCGGCCCCGGGCCGACGGCTGAGAGGTCTCTTCCCAGTGATTCTCGTGACGGGTGCGACCGGAGCGGTGGGCCGCGAGGTCGCCGCACTGCTGGCGGCCGCCGGTCCCGTACGGATTCTCGCCCGCCGCCCTGAGCGTGTGACGGTACGCGGGGACGGGGTCGAGGTCGTCGAGGGGGCGTACGGGGACCGCCCCGCCCTCGACCGGGCCCTGCGGGGCGTCAACTCGCTGTTCCTGGTGACGAACAGCCCCACGGAGCCCGACGACGAGCGGGTCGCCGGGCGGCCTCCGCGGCGGGCGTCCGCCACCTGGTCAAGCTCTCCATGATGGCGGTGGAGGAACCGGGGGCCGACGACTTCATCACCCGACGTCAGCGGGAGAACGAGGAGGCGATCAGGGAGTCCGGGGTCGCCTGGACGTTCGTCCGCCCCAGGACGTTCATGTCCAACACGCTGTCCTGGGCGCCCGGCATCCGCTCGGCGGGAGTGGTACGCGCTCTGTACGGCGACGCCCCCGTCGCGTGCGTCGACCCCCGGGACGTCGCCGCGGTGGCCGTCGCGGTGCTCACCGGCACGGGCCACGAGGGCAGGGCGTACGCGGTCTCGGGCCCGGAGGCGATCACCGCGCGGGAACAGACGGCGCAGCTCTCCCGGGTGTTGGGGCGTCCGCTGCGCTTCGAGGAACTGGGCCTGGACGCCGCACGCGCGGCCCTGCTGGCGAAATACCCGCGGCCCGTCGCGGATGCCTTCCTGGAGAGTGCCGAGCGACAGCGGGCGGGCGCGAAGGCGGCCGTGGTCCCTACGGTCCAGGAGCTGACGGGACACCGGGCCAGGTCGTACCGCACCTGGTCGGCCGACCACGCGGACGCGTTCGCCGCCGGATAGGGGCGGCACCCCGCATGGGCGAAAGCACGCCGACTGCCCGCCTGCCCAACGGGCTGCGGAATGCGCCGACCCCGTGCGCTTCTTCTTTCCCGGTCCGTTTCCGGTGGCTCGCGTGCCCGAACACGGCCGGAAAGCGGGCCCAAGGGCCTCTGGCGTAATCTTCCGTTCCCTGGAAATGAAACCGGTAAGTTGGTTTGATAACTCCATGACCAAACAGGAGCGCGCCACCCGAACCCGACAGGCGCTCATCCGCTCCGCCGCCGTCGTCTTCGAACAGCACGGTTACGCCCAGGCCAGGCTGGTGCTGATCAGCTCCGGCGCGGGCGTCAGCACGGGGGCGCTGCACTTCCACTTCGAGAACAAGGCCGCGGTCGCGGAAGCCGTGGTGGCGGAGGCGTCCCAAGGGCTGCGCGACATGTCCGCCGCGATCCGGCGCAGGACGGACACCGCCCTGCAAGCACTCGTCGACACCTCGCACGCCCTCGTGGACCGGCTGCGCGGGGACCCGGTGAGCCGCGCCGGGTTCCGGCTGAGCTGCGACGGCGAGCGGGCCGCCGCCCCGGACCTGCGGATGGAGTGGCACCACCGGGTGCGGGAACTGCTGGACGAGGCCGCCGCCGCCGGAACGCTCGCCCACGGCATCGCCCGCGAGGAAGCGGCAGCCGCGACCGTCGCCGTGACGGCCGGATTCGAGGTGCTCGGCCGCCACGACGCCGAGTGGCTGTCCCCGTACCGGCTCACCGGCTTCTGGCAGTTGCTGCTGCCCCGGCTCGCCACCGCGGCGACCCTGCCGCTCCTGGACCCGGCCGGGACGGGTGCGGCTCCGTCGACCGGGCTCACGCCCTCGCGGCGTTCGCCGTCAAAGAGGCGGACGGGAAGGCGGCGCTGACGGCGGAGACAAGCTGACCGCCCGTCAATCGACCGATGGTGGAACGAGGTCGGCCCTCATCGCTCGTCGTCCGCCCTCCGGCCCGCGCCGCTGATCACATCAGCCCGGCGCGCGTCGGCTCCCCAGCTCGCCAGCAGGCGCAGGGCCTGCGCCGACTCCGACCCCGGCTCCGCGTGATAGGTCACCAGCTGCTGGTCCTCGTCGTCCGGCAGATTCAGCGTTTCGTACGACAGGGTCAGGTCGCCGACGAGCGGATGACGGATCAGCTTGACGCCGTGGCCCTTCTCCTTGACGTTGTGCGTCGCCCACAACCGCCGGAACTCCTCGCTCTTCAGTGAGAGTTCGCCCACCAGCGCCGACAAACTGCGGGTCGTCGGGTGGCACCCCGCGTACAGCCGGAGATAGCTGACCATGTCCGAGGCCTTGGAGTCCCAGTTCAGGAACAGGTCCCGGTAGGCGGGGGGAGGAACACCAGACGGGCCCAGTTCCGCTCGGCCGCCGGCAGCGCGGCCCAGTCGCCGAACACCGCCGCAGCCATCGGATTCCAGGCGAGGATGTCGGACCGCGCCCCGGCCACGTACGCGGGGATGCCCTCCATGCTGTCGAGGAGATACAGCAGCCCGGTCCGTACGCGCTGCGTCTTCGCCGGGCGGCGCTTCTTCTTGTGCCGGGCCGGCCGGGCCAGATGGTTCAGATGCGCGTGCTCGGCGTCCGTGAGCCGCAGCGCACGCGCGATCGCGTCCAGCACCTCCGCCGACACATTGCGCCCATTGCCCTGCTCCAGACGCGTGTAGTACGCCACCGACACCCCGGCCAGCTGCGCCAGCTCCTCCCGCGCAGCCCCGGCACCGGCGGTGCCGGCCGAAATCGGGCAGTCCCACGTCCTGCGGCTGGAGCTTGGCCCTCCGGGTGCGCAGGAACTCGCTGAGCTCCGCACGCCGGTCCAGCGGCTCGGGTGCGGCGGCCTCCGGCTGATCGTCCATGGGTTCCATTATTCCTGTGCCGCGTGGTCGTATGCGGCCGAGCCTGTCCCCGTCAGTAGTAGGACCACTGGTCGTAGGCAGAGCGGTGGCCTGGGTAAACGCCGGACACGGAGAGAGGCTGGGACACGTTCCTACCGCATCACCCAGAGGAGAACCTCCGGCATGACCACCGTTGCCGCCTACGCCGCTCCCCGTGCCAAGGCCCCGCTGGAGCGGACCACGATCGAGCGTCGTCCGGTGGGCGAGTTCGACATCCTGATCGACATCAAGTTCGCCGGTATCTGCCACTCCGACATCCACCAGGCCCGCGACGGCTGGGGCCAGGGCATCTTCCCGATGGTGCCCGGCCACGAGATCGCCGGGATCGTCGCCGAGACCGGCCCCGGCGTCACCCGGTTCAAGGTCGGCGACCGGGTGGGCGTCGGCTGCATGGTCGACTCCTGCGGACAGTGCGACGCCTGCCTGATGGGCCGCGAGCAGCACTGCGCCGAGGGCAACACCCAGACGTACAACGCTCTCGACCGCGGCGGCGAGCCCACCTACGGCGGCTACTCGACGCACCTCGTCGTGACCGAGAAGTTCGCCGTCAACCATCCCGAGGGCATCGCCCTCGACGAGGCCGCGCCGCTCCTGTGCGCGGGCATCACCACCTACTCCCCGCTCAAGCGCTGGGGTGCGGGCCCGGGCAAGAAGGTCGCCGTCGTCGGCCTCGGCGGACTCGGCCACATGGCTGTCAAGATCGCGCACGCGCTCGGCGCCGAGGTCACGGTCCTCTCCCAGTCCCTGCGGAAGAAGGACGACGGGCTCAAGCTGGGCGCCGACCACTACTACGCGACGAGCGACCCCAAGACCTTCGAGGAACTGGCCGGAACCTTCGACGTCATCCTCTCCACGGTCTCGGCCCCGCTGGACTTCGGTGCCTACCTCGGTCTCCTGCGCACCGAGGGCACCCTCGTCAACGTGGGCGCCCCCGAGGAGCCGATCTCGCTGAACCTCTTCTCCCTGATCCTGGGCAACCGGTCGATCGCGGGTTCGGCGATCGGCGGTATCGCGGAGACCCAGGAGATGCTGGACTTCTGCGCCGTGCACGGGCTCGGCGCCGAGATCGAGGTGATCGAGGCGAGCCAGGTCAACGAGGCGTACGAGCGGGTGCTCGCGAGCGACGTCCGCTACCGCTTCGTGATCGACACCGCGACCATCTGACGCGCGCTCCCGGGGGCGGCCTCTGCGCCGACAGCGTCCGGCCCGAGCCCGTCAGGTGCTCGGGCCGGACGCGCCTGGACGCTTTCTGCCTCGTCGCTCGCGGGCGGCCCGCCCCGGCCGGCGCCGCCCACAAGAAGATCCGGCCCTACCGGCCCCGGACCAGCGGCAAGGCCGAACGCTTCCACCGCACCCTCGCCGCGGAAGGGGCCTACCAACGGCCCCGCACCCCGGACAACGAACGGCAGGCAGCGTTTCCCGACGGGCCGGACCGGTACGACTGCCACCGACCCCACACCGGGCCCGGGGGCCAGTCACCCTCCGGCCGCGTCACCAGCCTGTCCGAACAGCACACCTACGACGGCGCGGGCGACCCCTCCGGCAGATCCTCGGGCCCGGCCCCGGCCCCGCCTCCGATCCCGGCCCCGGCTCCGGCTCCCGCGGGTCCTCCACGAGCTGTTCGCGGAGGTAGTTCCAGACCACCGCGAGCACCGCCGCCACCGGCACGGCGAGCAGGCTCCCCACCACCCCGGCCAGGCTGCCGCCCAGCGTCACCGCGAGGAGCACGACCGCCGCGTGCAGGCCGAGCCCCCGGCTCTGGATCATGGGCTGGAACACATTGCCCTCCAGCTGCTGCACCACGACGATGATCGCCAGCACGAGCAGGGCGTCCATCAGGCCGTTGGAGACCAGGGCGATGACCACCGCCACGAACCCGGCGAACAGCGCCCCCACGATCGGCACGAACGCGCAGACGAATGTCAGCACCGCCAGCGGCAGCACCAACGGCACCCCGAGGATCCACAGACCGAGGCCGATGAGGACCGCGTCCAGCAGACCGACGAACGCCTGGGACCGGACGAACGCGCCCAGGGTCGCCCAACTACGGGCGGCCACCTCGGGGATGTCGGTGGCGAGCCTGCCGGGAAGCTGACGGGTGAGCCACGGGAGGAAGCGCGGGCCGTCCTTGAGGAAGAAGAACATCAGGAAGAGCGCCAGAACCGCCGTGACCACCCCGTTGACCACGGTGCTCACCCCGGTGACGGCCGTGGTGACCACGCTGCCGACACTGTTCTGGAGCCGGTCGGTCGCACTGTCGAGGGCACCGGTGATCTGGTCGTCGCCGATGTTCAGCGGCGGACCGGCCGCCCATTCGCGGAGCTTGTCGATGCCCGCGACCACCCGGTCGGCCAGCTCTCCGGACTGGTCCGCCACCGGCACCGCGATCAGGGCCACGATGCCCGCCCCCACGAGCAGGGCGAACACGGTCACCACCGAGGCGGCCAGCGCCGGCCACCAGCCGTGACGACGCAGAAAGCGGGCGAGCGGCCAGGTCAGTGTCGTGAGGAACAGACCGACTATCAGCGGCCATACGACCGACCACATCCGGCCCAGGACCCACAACGCGACCGCCGCCGCCACGAGGACCAGCAGCAGCTCTGCGGAGACGCGTGCCGATGTGCGGAGAGCGGCCGCGGTCTTTGTCGAACTCAATGGCGAGGACATGGCGTCACCCTATGGGTTCGGCAACCGTGTTCCGGCCACGCCCGCGGCCCGCCGGTGCCCGGCACCCGGCAGGCGGGCCGCCCGGCCCGTCAGCGCAACGCCGACGGCAGCCCCTCCCGGTGGACGATGCCGAGGCGCTGGGTGGCACGGGTGAGCGCCACATACAGATCGCTCGTACCGAACCGGCCGGGCTCCACGACCAGCACATGGTCGAACTCGAGCCCCTTGGCCTGGCGCGGATCCAGCAGCACCACCGTCCGGGTCAGGTCCGGGGCCTCACCCGCCGTCACCCCGTGCAGCGGGGCGGCGATCTCCTCGTGGAGCGCCCGCGGCGCGATCACCGCGAGACGCCCCTCCTCGGGCGTCAGCTCCGCGACGGCCCGGGCCACCGCGCCCGCCAGATCCTCCCCGGCATCGCGCGTCCACGGCTTCTCGCCGGTCGACCGCACCGACACGGGCGCCGTGAACGACGGGTCCCTCTCCCTCAGGACCCCGGCGGCCAGCTCCATGATCTCGGCGGGCGTACGGTAGTTGACCTTCAGTGTCACGTGCTCGAAGCGGTCGCCCACGTACGGGGAGAGAATCCGCTCCCAGGACCCGACGCCCGCCTCCTCGGAGGTCTGGGCCGGGTCGCCGACCAGGGTCATCGACCGCGTCGGCGACCGCCGCATCAGCAGCCGCCACGCCATCGGCGACAACTCCTGCGCCTCGTCGACGATGATGTGCCCGAACGCCCACGTACGGTCGGCGGCGGCCCGCTCGGCCGCCGTGCGGTGGTCGGCCTCCTCGTGCCGCTCCGCCATCCGCTCCGCGTCGATGATGTCGTGCGCGGCGAGCACCTCGGACTCCTCGTCCTCGAACTCATAGCTCTCCGAACCGCGCGACAGCTCCAGCACGCCCTGTGCGTAGCCGACCCGTTCCTGCCGGGCGGCCTCCGCGGCCGCCCGCTCCGCGCTGTCGTCGACACCGAGCAGCTCGGCCGCCTCGTCGAGCAGGGGCACGTCGGCGGGGGTCCACGCCCCGGCGGCCGGCTCGCGCCGGATGGCGTCGGCGTCCTCGTCCGGTACGTACACGGGGTCGGCCAGATAGTCGGCGAGGAAGCCCTCGGGGGTGAGCGGCGGCCACAGCTCGTCCACCGCCGCGTGCACCTCCTTGCTCAGCGCGACGTCCCGGCCGAGCTGGGCCACGTCGTCGGGGCCGAGGAAGTTGGGCCCGCCGTACGGGTCCGCGCCGATGCGTTCGACCAGCTGCGAGGTGAGCGCGTCGATGACCCGGAAGACGAAGTGGGGGCGTGCGAGGTTGTGCGGCAGCCGGGTGTCGCGGGCCGCCTGTCGCGCCTCGTAGGCGATCTCCCAGTCCAGGACCAGATCTCCGCCGTCCTCGTGCGGGATCACCATCGCCGCCCCGGGCTCCGGCAGCCGCTGCCGGTCGCGTACGGCCAGGGCGAGCGCCTCGGCCATCGCCGCGCCGCCCTTGACGGCGGCGGCGCGCGGGGTGTCCGTCCCCGTCGCGCGCACCCCGGGAACAGCTCGGCCTGAGTGGCGAGCAGCACGCCGGTCTCACCGAGGGAGGGCAGCACCTCCGCGATGTAGCGCAGGAACGCCGGGTTGGGACCCACGATGAGCACGGCACGCTTGGCCAGCAGCTCACGGTGCTCGTACAGCAGGAACGCGGCCCGGTGCAGCGCGACGGCGGTCTTGCCGGTGCCGGGGCCGCCCTTGACGACGAGGACACCGCGGTGCGGGGCCCGGATGATGCCGTCCTGCTCGGCCTGGATGGTCCGCACGATGTCGCCCATGCGTCCGGTGCGCGCGGAGTTCAGCGCCGCCAGGAGCACGGCGTCGCCGTTCGGGTCCTCGAAGCCGGTGCGGTCGTCGTCCCCGAGGTCGAGGATCTCGTCATGGAGCTCGGTGACCGTGCGGCCCTCGGTGGTGATGTGGCGACGCCGGCGCAGCCCCATCGGTGTGTGCCCGGTGGCGAGATAGAAGGGCGCGCCACCGGCGCACGCCAGTCGATCAGAACGGGCGTGTGGTCGGCGTCGTCCTCACGGATCCCGATCCGGCCGATATGGTGCGCGAGCCCGTCGGAGCCGTCGATGCGGCCGAAACACAGAGAGCCGTCGACCGCGTTGAGCGCCGCGAGCAGCCCCGAGCGCTCCGCGACGAGGATGTCCCGCTCCAGCCGCGCCTGCTGGCCCGTGCCGACCGGCGTCAACGCGTGCTCGACCCCCTCGGCCGCCACCCCGCGCAGTGCGTCGACCCGGGCATGGAGCCGATCGATGAATTCCTGCTCTTCCCGCAATTCGTCGCTTTCCCGGTTTGACAAAACGGCTCCCCGCCAGATATATTCGTACCCATAAGGCCTCCACGTGGGGCCTTTCTGCATGTGCGCAGAAGAATCCAATATACGCGTGATAAACCCCCGACCGCAATGACGGTCCGGGAACCCGGGAGCGGGTCGCCCCATGCTGCGGGAGCGGGACGGCCGCCGGTCGGGGCCCCCGGCGTGCGCTTACGTCAGACCCGTCCGACACTGATGGCGGACAACGGATTTCGGTGCCGCGTCCCACCAGACCGGAGAGAGCCATGAGCACACAGTTCGAAGCGACGGTCGACATCGACCGCCCCATAGAGGAAGTCTTCGCCTATCTCGCGGACGGCCGGCACGACCCCGAGTTCAGCCCCCGGGTCCAGCGCATCGAGAAAACCCCCTCCGGCCCGACTCACGCCGGCACCGTCTTCCACAGCACCGTCAAAGACGCGGGCATGACCACCCGGCGTGACTTCGCGATCAGCGAACTGGTCGCTCCGACCCGTATCCGCTGGCAGGAGCAGTCCAAGAACCTCATCACCGCGGCCGAGGGCGGCTACGACCTCGAAGCCGCACCGGACGGCGGCACGCGCGTGAGGCTGTTCAACGTCCTCGAGGGCCACGGAGTCGGCAAACTGCTGGTCGGGCTCGCGGGGAGCGCGGCCCGCAAGGACGCACCGGCGTTCGGGCAGCGCATCAAGGAAGCGGTCGAAGGGACCTGATCCGGCGTCATGCCGGCAGGTGGTGCGGCCCAGTGGGGTGCACGGGTGCTTGCCGACGCCGCCGCGCACACCGCGACCTGCCGGCGCGTCACCACGCTCCGCGTCGGCGAAGACGCGCCACGGCGGCTCCCCGGTCCGGAGAGCCGCCGCGAACCCGTCCGCCTGCTTCAGCGGGTCAGGGAGAACTCCTGCGCCGGGGAACCGGAGCAGGGCTGCTGCGAGAGCCTGGCCCCGTCGGCCGTCGAGGAGTTGTCGACGGTGAGGCACTTGCCGCTGTGGCGGGCGACGAAGCGGTACTGCCCGGCGCCGGCCAGGGCCTGTGGACGCCACTGCTGGTTGACACCGCCCACGTACGACCACAGGTGCACCCTGGTGCCGTCGGCGGTCGCTCCCGGACCCCCTTCCACGTCCCAGGCCTTCGCGTTGTGCCGGTTCACCACCTGGTAGTGCCCGGAGTCGGTCGGCCGGAACTGCCAGCCCTGGTTGGCCCCGGCCCCGCAGGCCCACTGCTGCAGCGCGGTGCCGTCGGCCGTACCCCAGTCGGCCGCGTCGAGGCAGGCACCGCTGTTGGAGTTGCGCACCTGGTACCAGGCGACGGGGTCGATGGACCCCGCGGGCGGCTCGGTCGTTCCGCCGCTCCCGTCCCAGGCGAAGGTCGCGACGGCCCCGGGAGGCAGAGTGTAGGCGAGCGACCTGCCGTTGTCGGTCAGGGAGAACCGCTGCGATCCCGAAGCGGTGTTGACGACCACGGCCGCCCGACTGCCGTCGCCGTTCTGGAAGGCGACGTTCTGGACCCCGCCCGCGCCCTGGCTGGTGGATCCGATTCGGACCGCCCCCGCCTTGATGAACTTCGAGACGTGGCCCAGGACATAGAACTCGGCGTTACGGGTGACCCGGCCGCCGTCGATCTCGACGATGCCGTTGCAGCGGTTCGTGCAGTGCCCCTGGTGGGGCCGCCGTTCCGGTCGAGGGCGAGGTTCCAGTTGATCACCGTCTCGCCGCCGTTACGCATGTTCTGCACGACCAGGTTCTCGGCGTGCCACCGGAGCGTGTCGCCGAACGTCGTCGCCGGGTTGGCGCTGTCGGTGCCGGAGCACTCCGTGAAGAAGACCCGCTTCCCGGCGTCGGCGATCTGCTTCTGCGCGGCGGGCGCCCCGCCGTAGCAGTGGAAGGCCGCACCGATGATCCGCCGGATGCCGCCCGTCCGGGCGAAGACGTCGAGCGGATAGTTCGGGTGGTCCCAGTTGTGGTCGTACGCCAGGATGTTGGTCGGCAGGTTCGCGGCGGTGAGCGCCTGGTCCAGAATGCGCAGGAAGTCCGCCTGCTGGGCGGAGGTCATGCTCATCGACGGGTAACCGGTCGCGAACTCCGGCTCGTTCTGCGCGGTGAGATCGGTGAGGGCGATGCCCTCCTGTCCGTACGCCCTGATCGCCTTGACCAGGTAGTCGGCGTAGGTCCGGTAGTGCTCGGTGCGCAGACTCCCCCCGTTGAGCGAGTTGTTGGTCTTCATCCAGGCCGGGGCGACCAGGGCGAGCCCATGAAGCGGATGGCCGGGTTGACGGCGGTGGCCTGCTTCAGGACCGGGATGATCTGGCTCCGGTCCCGGTCGATGGAGAAGGCGCCCCGGTGTCCTCGTACGTGTACGGGTCGGTGTTCGCGTCGAAGTCGGTGCTGCCGAGGGGCTGTCGCAGGTAGTTGAGCCCGATGCCGTCGCCCTCCGTGGAGAAGAGCGACTTCAGCAGCGAGGAGCGCTGCGCCGGGGGAGGCCCTGGACGAGATGGGCGGAGGCGCCCGTCACGGACGCCCCCGCGCCCGTGAACTTCTGCCCCTTGCTGCTCGCGTCGATCCGGATGTCGATCGTCTGCGGGGACCCGGTGAAGGGGACGTTCCCCTCCGGGGTGAGCCTTTTGGACCCGTCGGGTGTGGTGACCCACACCTGGGCGGCCGGGTCGGCCGCCCCGGCGGTGGTGGCAGCACCGTTGACACCGAGCGCGGCGACGGTCACGACGAGCGCGGCGCCTGCCGCGCGCGCTCTCGAACGCGGGGGAGTGGGACGTGGCATGGTGGCGGCTCTCCTTGGATTCGTACCTGCTGACGGGCGGCACCCCGGCGGACGGAGGGCGCGGCGGACGCCTCGCTCCGGGCGTGCCGGTCACAAGAGGGCGGGACAACGGCATGAAAGCACACCCACTAAGTGGTTAGTAAGTGCGCGGCTCCGGTGTTCTCGCCCGCTGTCCTGAAGATCTTCACCAGGGCTCCGGCAGGCTTAAGCTGATCCGGTGAGCAACCAGTCAGTGAGCAGACCGGCACGCGGTCCGGCGGAGCCCCGCACGCCGCGCAGCCCGGAAGCCCGGCAGCGGCAGCAGGACATCCTGGCCATCGCCATGGACACCTTCGCCGCCCGTGGCTACAACAACGCCTCGCTCGCCGAGATCGCGGACCGGGTCGGGCTCACCCAGGCAGGGGTGCTGCACTACTTCCGCTCCAAGGCCCTTCTCCTCACCAGCGTGCTCGAACTGCGCGACCAGCGGGACATCGAGCAGCTCGGCCCCGACCGCCCCCAGGGGCTGGACTTCCTGCGCCACCTGGTGAACACCGCGCTGCGCAACGCGGAGCGCGAGGGCATCGTCCGGTTGTACGCGGTGCTCTCGGCGGAGTCCGTCACGGACGACCACCCGCCCAGGACTACTTCCGCGACCGCTACGACGGGCTGCGCGCCTTCGTCGCCGACCCCTGCGCGAGCATGCGAACTGCCCGCCGACCGCGCGGAGTCGGCGACAACGCGGCCAACGCATCATCGCGGTCATGGACGGACTGCAGGTCCAGTGGCTTCTGGCCCCGGAATCCGTGGACATGGCCGCCTCGACCGACCTGGTGGTCACCTCGCTGCTGGCGACTCTCGCCCCCGAACGCTTCGGCCCGCACACGGCAGGTTGAGACGGGGCGAGCGGACTACCTGCCGGGCCGCCTACGCGGGGGCCGTGGAAGCCGACGCCTCACCGCCGTGCCGGCCGCCGCCCCCACCTGCCCCTCCAGAGCCGCGAGGAGCCAGTCGTGCGCCGCCCCGGGGGTCGGCTCGGGAGGGGCGCCGGGAGTGCTGATCAGCTCGGCCGTCAGCTCCCAGTACCGGTCGATGCGCGGATCGGCCGCGAGCCGTCCCGCCAGTACGCGGCGGAAGACGGGCGTGTCCCGGGCACCGTACGTGCTCGCGTACGTGTCCACGAACCCGTCCAGCGCCTCACCGGGGGAGGCTCCGCGCCACGGCGCAGTTCCGCGCCCGCCAGGTCGTACGCCTCCGCCAGGCCCGCGTACAGCACGGCCGACGCCCGGGCCTCCCTGACGCCGTGCGCCCGGGGCTGGCAGGAGCCTGCCCCGCCCCGCCGCCGCACGGCCGGGTCACGAAGGCGTGCAGCCGGGCGAAGGCGAGGACCTGGTCCGGCCGGGGTGCGTCGGGCGGGCCGGAACGGCGGCCTCCAGGAACGCGCGGACGGACCGGGCAGGCATCCGGTGCGGCAGCCACGCACGCCAGAACCGGGCCAGTGAAGCGGTGCTCGGCGGGGGCGGCGACCGCCCCGACCAGCCGTAGCCGGTCGGGTCGTTCGGCCGGAGAGCACTCCTGTACGAGCCTCAGCGCGGCCTCCCGCCAGCGCAGCGCGGCGAGTTCGGACCCGAGGGCGCGCAGCCGCCCGGCGACAGCGTCCTCCAGCGCGCCACCCGCCCCGGCCCCCTCCCGGCCGTCCTGCGCGTCCTGTTCGTCGAGGATGCGGCGCACCTCGGGAACCGGCAGATCGAGGCCGCGCAGCGAGCGGATCATGCTGAGCCGCTCCACCGCGTCCGGACCGTACCTCCGATGCCCGCCGGCGCTCCGGGACGCCTCGGGCAGCAGCCCGCGGTCCGAGTAGAAGCGGACGGTCTTGACGCTGACGCGCAGGTGCTCGGCCAGTTCACCGATGGTGCACAGACCGTCGTGCGAAGAGAACACTTGAACCTCCACCAGGGGGAGTTCCTACGGTACCCACGAGCGCGGCCGGGAGCTTCGGGTCCGGGGCGCGGGAGTCAGCACGACGAGGAGGGGCCATGACCGTATTCATCCTGGTGGCAGGAGCGTTCACCGGACCGCACGTGTGGCGGAACACCCGCGGCGCGGCTGACGGCGGAGGGCGCCGAGGTCCGCACCGTGACGCTCACCGGACTCGGCAGGCCCTCCACCGACGAGGGCGCGGCCGTCGACCTGGAGACCCATATCGCGGACGTACTCGCGGTGGTCGACTCGGTGACCGTACCGGGGGCGGGTGAGCCCGGCGGGGAGATCGTGCTCGTCGGTCACGACTACGGCATCCATCCGGTGCTCGGCGCGGCCGACCGCCGGGCCCGGTCGATCGCCCGGATCGTGTACCTGGACTCGGGGATGCCGCAGGACGGCGTCCCCGCGCTGGCGGCCGTGCCCGACCAGCTCCTGCGCGAGGAGGTGGCGGAGCGCGCCGCCGGGTTCGGGGACGGGGTGACGGGCGATGAACTACCGCCGCCGGCCAGGGACGCGTGGCCCCGCTGGGAAGCACCGAGGGCCTCTCCGAGGCGGCGCTCGACGGCCTCACCGCTCTCGCGGCGCCGCAGCCGCTGGGCACATTGCTCCAACCGCTCCGGCTCACCGGCGCCGTGGCCGAGGTGCCGGCGACGGGGGTGCTGTGCACCGGCAACGGACCGGGCGTGGAGATGCTCCAGATCATGGTGGACGTCGGCACTCCCGCCCTGCGAGCGCTCGCCGAAGCCCGGGTGACCTTCTTCGAACTGCCCACGGGGCACTGGCCGATGCTTTCCTCGCCGGATGCGCTGGCCGGGGTCCTGATCGAGGCCGCGTCCGGCGGGGGGCACCTGCTGACCCCCGCCGAGGCCGGCCGCACCCCCGCCCATCTGCGGCCGTTCCTCCTCGACGCACCCGAACGCCCGCGCGAGCGGACCGGGAACATCGACCTGTATCTGCCGGACGGTCCGGGACCGCGCCCGGCCGTGGTGTTCGTGCACGGCGGCCCGGTGCCGGCCGAGGCGCGGCCCACGCCCCGGGACTGGCCGACCCTGACGGGATACGCGCGCCAGGTCGCCGGGCAGGGGGTCGTGGGCGTGACGCTCGACCACCGGCTGCACGCCGTGACCGACTACGAGCAGGCCGCCGCGGATGTGGCCGACGCGGTGGAGCGGGTACGCGCCGATCCGCGGGTCGACGCGGACCGGATCGCTCTGTGGTTCTTCTCGGGCGGGGCCCGATCACCGCGGAGTGGCTGACGGATCCCCCGGTGTGGCTGCGCTGCGTGGCCGCGAACTACCCGATCCTCGCGCCGTTGCCGGGCTGGGGGCTGACCGGCTCGCGCTTCCACCCCGTCCGGGCGCTCTCCCGTGCCGGACACCTTCCCGTCGTCCTGGTCCGGGCGGGCCGGGAGAGCGCCGAGATCGCCGCGACCGTCGAGGAGTTCGTGGCCGAGGCCGCCCGCTGCGCGGCGAACCTGGAGATCATCGACGTACCGGAGGGGCGGCACGGCTTCGAGACGCTCGACCCGACCGACGGGGCCCGGGAGGCCGTGCACCGCGCGGTGGGTGCGGTGCTGGCCCGCCTGAAGGGCTGAGAGGCGCTCGGGGGCGTGGCCCGGCCCGTCACCCGGAGCAGGGTGCCCGCGGTCGGCTACTCGATGACCAGCTCGACGTCGATGTTGCCCGGGTGGCCTTGGAGTACGGGCAGAAGGCGTGGGTGGCCTCGACCAGCTTCTGCCCGGTCTCGCCCGCGAGGGAGTCCGGGAGCTCCACGCGCATGACGACGGCGAGCCCGAAGCCGTCGCCGTCCTTGCCGATGGAGACCTCGGCGGTCACGGAGGCGTCCTTGGTGTCGACCTTCATCTGGCGGCCGACCGCGGCCATGGCACTGGCGAAACAGGCCGCGTAGCCGGCGGCGAAGAGCTGCTCGGGGTTGGTGCCCTTGCCGTTGCCACCGAGGGCCGGAGGCATGGCCAGCGGCAGGTCGACCTGGCCGTCCGAGCTGACGCACGGCCCTCGCGCCCGTTGGCGGTGGCGGCGGCGGTGTACAACGCGTCCATGGAATGACCCTCCTCTGGAGCCCGACCCGGCTGGTCGTGGTTACGCCCATAAAGATTGCACACAACTAAGTTGTACACAACTCAATGGGGTGCGCGGCGGTACGCTGGTGCCATGACCACTGCTCCGGGCGGCTCGCCGATCTGTCCGCCGTCCCCGACGCGGAGCTGCTGCGACTGGACCACCAGGTGTGCTTCTCGCTTCATGCCGCCTCGCGGGCGTTCGGGGCTACTACCGGCGGGCACTGAAGGACCTCGGCCTCACCTACTCGCAGTATCTGGTGATGCTGGTCCTCTGGGAGCAAGGCCCGCAGCAGCCGGTCAAGGCTCGGGGAGCGCTCCACTGGACTCGGGGCGCTGTCGCGCTGCTGAAGCGGCTGGAGGGTGCAGGCGTGGTCCGGCGGGAACGCAGTCGCGAGGACGAACGTTCCGTCGTGATCGAGCTGACCGACGAGGGTGCGGGCCTGCGTGAGCGTGCTTTGTCGTCCCGTGGCGTGCTCGCCGCCACGGGCTGTCGCTGGAGGAGGTTCTCGGGCTGCAGGAGCTCCTGGGCCGGCTCACGGCGCGCTGGGGGAGGCGGCGGACGTTCGCTGACAGAGAGAACTGTCAAGGAATCGTCAAGACAAAATAAACTGTCAACGCACCTAGATGGCAGTTAATGGTTGTCGCATGGATGATGTGAAGGCGTCCCGACCCCTGATCAGAGCGACGAGAACTTCTGGACCACGGTCCTCACCCGGTGGAACCCCGCCTGGAACGAGCCCGCTGACGACGACACCTTCGCCATGGACGAGCACCTGCTCGAAGCCGTCCGGTCGCTGGCCGAACGGATCTCGACGCGCGCGCTCGCCTACCGCACGGCCGGAAAGCCCTTCGACGCCGCGCTCATGGCGCGCCCGACCGTGCAGCTGGCGATGCTGCGGTCGCTCCACGAAGCCAGGCGGTCCGTCGACCGGCTGGCCGAGAGCGCGGCCACCGTCGCCGACGCGGTGGCGCCAGCTACGCGCAGCTCGGCGCGGCCTGGGGCGGCATCAAGCGCCAGTCGGCCGCCTCAAGTGGCCCCCGCGGTACCGAAGAAGTCCGCCGGCGAGTCGATCCGCTCCACTACGCGGGGGGCGACGCAGTGGTTACACCACGACCCGGGCGCCGACGCCTGGTGGTACACGCCACGGGCGCCGACTGCAGGAAAACGAATCGGAGGCCGTCCACGGCACGTCGCCGAGGCCATCGCGCGGGCGACCGAGTTCCTGCTGACGCACGCCCGGCCCGCGGAACGAGACCACGTGACCGCGTGACCACACGACCGCGTGGTGCGGAGCCGTCGGGCTCAGCTGCCGCAGCCCTCGGCGGGCCGCGGGCCTCCCGATGGAGTCCCAGGCCTCGATGTCGCGGTAGTGGATCGGCCCCGGACCCGCCCGATGTTGCTGCCGACCAGGTGGAGACGCCCGGCCTCCCACTCCCGGCCGGCGAACGCGGCGAGTGAGGCCGAGGCCTCCACCGTGTTCGCGTGGTCGCCCCGGCGGGACCGGGCCAGTGTCAGGTGCGGCCGGAGCGGCCGCTCGGGAAGGAGACACCACTCCCTGACAAGGGTGCGTACGTCGACGGCGAGGCGGTGCAGCCCATCGAGGTCCCCCGTGACCCCGGTCCACAACACCCGCTCGTCGAATGCCGCCGCCGTGCAGCGCCAGCCGCACCGGCCGTCGCGGGCCGCGAACGCGGCGAGCGGAGGCATCAGGGGCGGAACGGCGGCGACCGGAAGCTCACCGAGGAACGCCAGGGTGATGTGCCAGTCCTCGATGCGGTTCCACCGCATGCGGGGGTAGGCGTCATAGGCCGGACGCAGCACCTGCGCCAGCTCGTCCTTCGCGTCGTCGGGCGGCGCGAGCGCCAGGAAAACGCGGGTCGTCAGGGCCTGGACACCGGCGCCCGCAGGGCGGCCGGTCACGGCTTCGAGCGGTTCGTTCACCTGCCGTACCGTACGTGCCGGCCGCACCCCCGCGCGCGACGCGGGGCCGACGACAGGCTTCGCGCCCCACTGTGCGAGCGGCCCCGCTCGGCGCCCGTTCGGTGCCGGGCTCAGCTGTCCACCTGTGCCGCCGCGCCCGCCGCGGCCGTCGTCCGGAATCGGGCCCGGTAGTGGGTGGGGGAGAGGCCCAGCGTCTGCTGGAACGCCCGGCGCATCGTCTCGGCCGATCCGAAGCCCGCCCCCTCGGCCACCGCCTCGATGGGATCGGTGCCCGAGGCCAGGAGGTCCTGCGCGGCCTCCAGGCGTACGGATGCGATGTACTGGGCGGGCGAGAGCCCGGTCTCGCTGCGGAACAGCCGGCTCAGATGCCGGGCCGACACCTTGCCGAGCCCGGCGAGCGCGGCCGGAGAGTGCGGACCGGCGGGTCGGCGCTCACCGCGTCCATGGCCGCCCGTACGGCGGGATGCTCGGCCTCGCGCGGCCGCAGCCGGGCGCTGAACTGGGACTGGCCGCCCGGTCTGGCCATGAACACCACCAGCTCCCGCGCGGGTCACGGGCCGGGCCCGCGCCATGGTCCTCCTCCACGAGGGACGCGCCAGGTCCATGCCGGCGGTGATACCGGCCGAGGTGATCACGCGCCCGTCGCGTACGAACAGCGATCGGACTCGACCGTCACCGCGGGGTAGGCGGCGGCCAGTTCACCGGCCAGCCGCCAGTGCGTCGCCGCCCTGCGGCCGTCCAGCAGCCCAGCCTCGGCCAGGACGAACGCGCCCGCGCCACCGAAGCCACCCGCCGGACCGCGCGGCGAGTTCCTGTACCCCGGACGTCAGCGCGGCGTCGGTGACCGCCCGCAGCCAGTCCCGGCGGCCCGGCACCAGCAGCGTTCCGAGCCGCCCCGGAAGACTGTCCACGGGCCGTCGACCCCGAGCCTGATCCCCCCGGAGTCCGGACGTCCTGCCCGGTCAAAGAGACGATCCGTATGTCGTAGCGCCCCCGTGGCGTTGGCCGTCGTGAACACCTCCGCCGGGCCGGTGACATCGAGGAGCTGAACCCCGTCGAACGCCACGACGGCCACCAGTGGGGGCGGGCGGTGCCGGTCACTCGGGCCAGGGGGAGTCGAGAATGGTGCGGACGAAGTCGCCGCGTTCGAAGCCGGGAACGTAGTGCTCCAGGACGTCGGCCTTGACGTTGCCGAAACGTCGTCTCCGGTTTCGGGAGGATCCCGTCGGTGAAGGCACCAAGAATCCGCCGTTTGAAATCCGGCCGGGGATGGAGTGCGACGACCTCCGCCCGGTCGGCCGGGAGAGATCCTCGTAACCGATGCCCAGCACGTCGTACTCCACCCCGGCGGTCACCAGGGCCACCTCGGGCTCCATGAACGAGGGATGCCCGGGGTCGTGTGCAGGGCGATGGCCGTCCAGACCCGCCGCACGCTGTCCTCCGGAACCCCGTGGGTCCGGAGGAAGCGACGCGCCTCGTCCGCGCTGTCCACCTCGAAGCGCCGACCGCTGGACCGGAAGGACCGGCCGAGCCGAGGTCATGGAACAGGCTCCCACGTAGAGGAGTTCGGGGTCGAAGGTCAGGTCGCGGCGCTGCCCCTGAAGGGCTCCGAACCAGAAGACCCGGCACGAGTGGTGGTAGATCAGCTCGCTCGTCGTGTCCCGCACCAGCTCGGCCGCCCCCGGGCGAGCGCGGTGTCAGGAACCCGGACGCGCTCCGAGAGTGACGCACGGCCGGTCGGCGTACGGGGCGATGTATCGGTCGGCATGAGGTGTCCGCTCCCTTTCTCCAACGTCCAGATCAGCCAGGTCCGCCCGTTCGTCGAGACCGGCTGGGGCATCCGGAACGTTTCACGCGGCCGGGGACCCGGCCGCTCACTCCAGCTTGGGCTTCCGGCCCCGGCGCGCCATGTCCCGGGGGCCGGATATCCCACGGATACGGACACGGCCGGGCCATGGTCGCGCGGACGCCGATGCGCGAGGGACCACCGCCGCCACAGCACACTTTGCCTCAGTGGCATACGCTCATGCTCATGACGCAACAGGATGGCGAGCTGGACAGCCTGGTACGTAAACGGATCCGCGCCCTGCGCGTGGCCCAGGGTTGGTCCCTGGAGGACCTGGCCGCCCGGGCTAAGGTCAGCCAGTCCACGCTCAGCCGCATCGAGAACGGCCAGCGCCGGCTGGCCCTGGACCAGCTCGTCACGCTGGCCCGCGCCCTGGACACCTCGCTCGACCAGCTGGTCGAGACCGCGTCCGACGACATCGTCTCCAGCCCGATGATCGACGGAGCCCACGGTCAGATGCGGTGGCCCGTCAAGGCGGAGCCCGGCATGACCGTCATCCGCCAGCGCATCACCGAGCCGCCGCCCGACAACCCCGCGCGGCTGCGGGCACATCCGGGCCGGGAATGGCTCGTCGTCCTGTCCGGCACCGCGATCCTGCTCCTGGGCAACCGGCGCCTGCGGATCGAGACGAACCAGGCGGCGGAGTTCCCCACGATGCTCCCGCACGCGATCGGCGCCGAGGGCGGTCCGTGCGAACTGCTCGGCATCTTCGACCGGGACGCCCGCCGTGGCCACCAGCGCGGAGAGGGAGCGGAGAAGCGTGGAGAGGGTGCGGAGAGGCGCGAAGAGGGGACGGACAAGCAGGTGCCCCGCCGATCGTCATGATCGACGGGGCCCGCCTCCGGCCCAGGCGGTCAACCTCCCGCGCGGCTCAGCCGCTCACGCCGGGTCGACGCGGGAGACGACGCCGCTGCTGCCGAGCACGTACAGTTCGCCGTCACCGCCCTCCACGAACGAGATGACCTCACCGCCGCTGACACCGAGGTCGCCCACGCCGGTCACCTCGCCGTTCTCCAGCTGGAGCGTCCGCAGGGTGCCGTCGCAGTAGTCGCTGAACACATAGCTCCCCCGGAGGTCCGGAGCGCGTCGCCGCGGTAGACGAATCCACCGGTCACCGAGCAGCCGAGGCCCGTTCGGTCGTACTCGTACACCGGCGGGACGTGGTTCGCGGGCTCCGTGCCGCCGCGGAAGGGTGCGTGCCCTCCATGGAGGCCCAGCCGTAGTTCTCGCCGCCCTCGCTGTCCGCCGGAGCCCGGTCGATCTCCTCCCAGTCGCTCTGGCCGACATCGCCGATCAGCAGGTCGCCGGTGCCCGCGTCGAAGGAGAACCGCCACGGATTGCGCAGCCCGTACGCCCAGATCTCGCCCTTCGCGTTCGCGTCGTCCACGAACGGGTTGTCCGCCGGGATCGCGTACGGGTCGCCGCCACTCGGGTCGATCCGCAGCAACTTGCCGAGCAGAGTGCCGAGTTCCTGCCCGTTGCCGTGCGGGTCGCCGCCCGAACCGCCGTCACCGAGGGCGATGTACAGGTAGCCGTCGGGGCCGAACTTGATGTCGCCGCCGTTGTGGTTCGCGTACGGCTGCGTCTGGGTGAGGACCGTGCGCCGTGTATCCGTCCGGAGTTGGCCGCCCTCCACCGCGAACTCGTCGATCGTGCTGGTGCCTTCGAGGTCGGTGTACGAGATGTAGAAGTGCGTGAACGTCTTGTCGAACGCGACGCCCAGCAGGCCGCGTTCGCCGTCGGTGGTGGTCTCGTCGGAGATGTCGAGGACGGGCTCCCCGAGGCCTGAGTCGTCCAGCACCCTTACGCTGCCCGCGCGTTCGGCGATCCATACGGTGCCGTCGGGCCGGCCGCCCCGGCGGACGGGCTCTGGGCCCTGGCCACTTCGGTCAGGGAAGCGCTCACCTGCTGAGCGGGGGCGCCGGCGGGCTCGTCCGCCGACGCCGTGGCCAAGGCCAGGGATGTGACGAGGCAGAGTGTTCCGATGATCGCCGAGCTTCTGGTGCGAAATTTCACCGTGGCCTCCTGGAGGCGGCGAATGGGGGGAGGTCACCCGGCTGCTCGTACGGAGTTGAGTGGGGGTACGCGCCGGCAGGCAACCTGGGTGGGGGGATGGTGTGTCACCGGCTACGGGCGAGGATAGAGGGGCGGACGCGTCGTGGACTAGACCAGCGTCGCCGAGTCTTCGTCGCCCGACTGCCCGCTTCTCCACCGCAAGACGATAGTCGGCCAATCACCCACGAGCCTGCGGCCGATCCTGCACGCACAGAGCGGCGCCTCCACACATGGGAGCGCTCCAATTTCTGTCAACTGTCGTATCGCGCAAGGTAATGAGGCTGGGCGGCTTGACAGTCGTCTGATGCCGCGACATTTTGGGAGCGCTCCCATACGCGTTGTCCCCCACCCGAACTCTTCACCCCCTGAGCGTCACGGACCCCCGAACCGTCCGTCGGCACTGCGACGGACGTACGAGAGGAGCACGGAGCCGCAATGAGAAGCAGAGGCACCACCACCCCGCACAAGTCCCGCCGAAGGGCCGCCGCCGCGCTGTCCGCCCTCATCCTGGGCGCATCACTCGCGGTCGCCGCCCCCGGACAGGCGTCGGCCGCGGCCCGCGTCGACAACCCCTACGTCGGCGCCACCGCGTACGTGAACCCCGACTGGTCCGCCAAGGCCGCCGCGGAACCCGGCGGGGCCGCCATCGCCGACGAGCCGTCGTTCGTCTGGATGGACCGCATCGCCGCGATCGACGGCACACCCGGCGCACGAGGCCTGCGCGCACACCTCGACACGGCCGTGAGCCAGGGAGCCGACCTCTTTCAAGTCGTCATCTACAACCTGCCCGGCCGGGACTGTGCCGCACTGGCCTCCAACGGCGAACTCGGCCCGACCGAACTCGACCGCTACAAGAACGACTACGTCGACCCCATCGCCGAGATACTCGGCGATCCCGCCTACGCGAGTCTGCGCATCGTCACGCTGATCGAACCGGATTCGCTGCCCAACCTCGTCACCAACCGGAGGCACCGCCGGTTCCACACCCGAGTGCGCCACGATGAAGGCCAACGGCAACTACGAGAAGGGCATCGGGTACGCCCTGCACACCCTCGGAGCCATCCCCAACGTCTACAACTATGTCGACGCGGCCCACCACGGCTGGCTCGGCTGGGACTCCAACTTCGTGCCCGCGGCGGAGCAGTTCAAGAAGGCCGCGACGACGGAGGGCGCTACCGTCACCGACGTACACGGCTTCATCGTGAACACGGCCAACTACTCGGCGCTCAAGGAGCCCCACTTCGCGGTGACCGACTCCGTGAATGGCACCACGGTGCGCCAGTCGCGCTGGGTGGACTGGAACTACTACGTCGACGAGCTCTCGTTCGCCCAGGCCCTGCGCACCGAAATGGTCCGCCAGGGCTTCGCCTCCGATCTCGGCATGCTCATCGACACCGCCCGCAACGGCTGGGGCGGCTCCGACCGGCCCGCCGGCCCCGGACCGCGGACCGGCGTCGACGCCTACGTCGACGGCGGCCGGACCGACCGCCGCATCCACGCCGGCAACTGGTGCAACCAGAGCGGTGCGGGCATCGGCGAGCGGCCACGACCGCACCCGAGCCGGGGATCGACGCCTACGTCTGGGCCAAGCCCCCGGGCGAGTCCGACGGCAGCAGCGAGCCCGTCGACAACGACGAGGGCAAGGGCTTCGACCGAATGTGCGACCCGACGTACACCGGCAACGGCCGCAACGGCTTCAACCTCACCGGCGCCCTGCCCGACTCCCCGGTCGCCGGCACTGGTTCTCCGGGCAGTTCCAGGAACTGCTCCGCAACGCCCACCCGCCGCTCGACTGAGGCAGCGCCACCGCGGGCTGGGGAAGCACGCAGGCCGCGGCCGACGGGACCGGTCCCGTCGGCCGCGGCCCGCGTGCGGGGCGGCCCCGGCCGTCCTTGAGGACGACACGCAGGTCGGTCGGCGTGATCGCGGTGAGCCCGTGGCTGCGCACCGCGTAGGTCACCGAGCCGCCGGAGCGCACATCGGCGGAGCGCCCCGCCGGGCCGACCGAACCGTGATTGACGGGACAGTCGGCCTTCCGGCCGCGTCGGCGGTCGCACCGCCGACGCGGCTCAACGCCGAAGACGGGCGTTGAGCCGCGCGGCCTGGCGCGTCAGATGGTCGCGTTCGGCGAGCGTGGGCGCCTTGTGGGCGGCCTCCGCGTACAACCGCGCGGCTGTCGGCAGGTCGCCGTCACGCTCGTGCAGATACGCCGCGACCGCCGTCCGGCGGGGCAACGAGTCGCTCAGCGCGGCGAGTTCGGCCAACCCGGCACGCGGACCGTCGGCCTCGCCGACCGCCACCGCCCGGTTGAGCCGGACGACCGGGCTGTCCGTCAGGCCCGCCAGCTCGTCGTACCACTCGACGATCTGCACCCAGTCGGTCTCCTCGGCGGCCGGCGCGTCCGCGTGGAGCGCCGCGACGGCGGCCTGGGCCTGGAACTCGCCCAGCCGGTCCCGGGCCAGGGCCGCCTGCAGGATCTCCACGCCCTCGGCGATCATCCCGGTGTCCCACAGGCCGCGGTCCTGCTCGGCGAGCGGCACCAGGCTTCCGTCGGGCGCGGTCCGGGAGGCGCGCCGGGCATGGTGGAGCAGCATGAGGGCGAGCAGCCCCGCCACCTCCGGGTGGTCGATCGCCGCCGCGAGCTGCCGGGTGAGCCGGATCGCCTCCGCGGCGAGGTCGACATCACCGGAATAGCCCTCGTTGAAGACCAGATACAGCACGCGCAGCACGGTGGAGACATCGCCGGGCCGGTCGAACCTGACCCCGGAGACCGTGCGCTTGGCCCGGCTGATCCGTTGCGCCATCGTCGCCTCGGGAACCAGATACGCCCGGGCGATCTGGCGGGTCGTGAGCCCGCCGACGGCGCGGAGCGTGAGCGCGACGGCCGACGACGGGCTCAGCGACGGGTGGGCGCACAGGAAGTAGAGCTGGAGCGTGTCGTCCACCGCCGACGCGGCGCCCGGCGCCGGCTCCTCCTCGACGAGGTCCTCACGCCGCCGCCGGGAGGCATTCGCCCGGGTCGCGTCGAGGAACCGCCGCCAGGCCACGGTGACCAGCCAGCCCTTCGGATCCCGCGGCGCGTCGTCCGGCCAGACGCGGACCGCCTCGACCAGGGCGTCCTGCACGGCGTCCTCGGCCGCCGCGAAATCCGCTCCGCGGCGGACGAGGACGGCGAGCACGCCCGGGGTCAGGCTCCGCAGAAGGAGCTCGTCCATCGGGGCGTCACTCCGTGACGGTGGGCGGCGCGGTCAGGAACGGGCGCACCTCCAGCCACTCATGGATCGGCTTCCCACCGGCCCCCGGGGCGGCGGACAGCTCCCCGGCCAGCTCGACGGCCCGGTCGTGACTGTCCACATCGATGATCATCCAGCCGGCGATCAGGTCCTTGGTCTCGGCGAACGGCCCGTCGGTGACCGGCGGGCGGCCCTCCCCGTCGTACCGGACCCACGAGCCCTCGGGGGCGAGCGCCTGACCGTCGACGAACTCCCCGGTCTTCTCCAGCCGGCCCGCGAAGTCCTGCATGTACTGCACGTGCGCCGAGATCTCCTCGGGCGTCCACCGGTCCATCGGTACGTCGTTGACCGCTGCCGGGGCGCCGCGGTAGTGCTTGAGCAGCAAGTACTTGGCCATGATGTTTCTCCTCGGTGCCGGGCGGCCCATTCTGGCCGCTCTCACTACGGGGACGGAGCCGGTTCCGGGTTCTCGACATCGCCGCCCCAAAATCTTTCCGACTTTCTCCGACGGCCCGAGGACGGCCCGTGGAGAGACTGCGAACGGGCCGCGTTCACTGCTCGCGCAGACCCCACGGAGAGCCGTACTCCACCAGCAGATCGAGAAACGGGCGCGGGTCCAGCGCCTCGGCGCCGAGCACACCCCTGCCGCTCCAGACACCGCCCGCCACCAGCTCCAGGGCGATCACCGGATTGATCGCCGTCTGCCAGACCACGGCCTGGGAGCCGTACTCCCGCATGGACCACTGATTGTCGACCACGTGGTAGAGGTACACCTCGCGGGGCACGCCGTCCTTCGTGCCCTTCACCCAGGTACCGGCACAGGTCTTGCCCCGCATCAGCTCGCCCAGGGAAGCCGGGTCGGGCAGACAGGCAGCGACCACGTCACGCGGCGACACGGCACCACCGGGCACGGTCACCTTGTCCGTGCGGTCGAGGCCGAGCCGGTGCAGCGTCTTGAGCGTCTCGATGAACTCCTCGCCCAGCCCGTACTTGAACGTGACGCGCCGGGACTCCACCCAGCGCGGGATCAGCAGAACCTCCTCGTGCTCCACATTGACGCACTCCACCGGACCGATGCCCTCGGGGAAGTCGAAGACCTCCGGCTCACTGAACGGCGCCGTCGTGAACCACCCCCGGTCCTTCTCCCAGACCACCGGCGGGTTGAGGCACTCCTCGATCGTGGTCCAGATCGAGAACGACGGGGCGAAGTCATAGCCCTCGACGGTGAGATCCGCACCGTCCCGGACACCGATCTCCTCGATCTCGTCGAACAGCTCCTCCGCCGCGTACCGCGCGAAGACATCGGAGAGCCCCGGCTCGACGCCCACCCCGACGAGCGCGAGCCGCCCCGCCTCCTCCCACGCCCCGGCACGCTCGAACTGCTTGTCGCCGAGCTTGACCCCGCACTCCTCGTACGGGCGCTCCGGATGCGCGGACGACAGGGACATGGCCATGTCCAGATAGTCGACCCCGGCGGCCAGCGCCGCGTCGAACAACGGCATCACGAACCGGGGGTCGGTGGCGTTCACGAGGATGTCGCACCGCTGCTCCGCGATCAGTGCGGCGACCGCCGCCCGGTCCGAGGCGTCGACGCGCAGCGCGGAGAACCTCGCCCCGTCCTCGCCGAGCGCCGCCACCGCCGCCTCGGCCCGGGAAAGGTCGTGGTCGGTGACGACCATGTGGTCGAAGAAGGAGCGGCGGGCGGCGATCCTGGTGATAGCCGTGCCCACGCCACCTGCGCCGACAAGGAGTACGCGCATGGCGGATGTGCCTTTCGTCGAGGGGTCGGCCCGCCGGGCCGGTGCCCTTGGATTCGTCCATGAAAGGGGCGTACTTGAGTAAGGTCAACGGCGTTGGCATAAGGGTGGGGAGGCTCTGACGGGTCAGCACCGCCGGACGCCGGGTTTCGAGAGACGGGAGAGGCGCGGATGGCGAAGAAGGTGGTCCCGGAGGAGGAGCGACGGCGCAGGCGGCCGACACGCCAGGGCGTCGTCGTCACCCAGCGACTGATCGTCGAGACCGCACTGCGCATGCTTCACGAACACGGCAGGGACGGACTGACCGTGCGCCGCCTCGGCCTCGCCCTCGGAGCCGACCCGAGCACCCTCTACCGCTACTTCCGCGGCACCGACGATCTGACCCTCGCCATCGCCGACGAACTGATCGCACGCGCGATGCACGGCCGGCGGCCCACCGGTCAGTGGCGCACCGACCTGCGCGAGATCGGCCTGCGCATCCACACCGCCTACCTGGCCCACCCCGAGGCCGCCGTGCTGACCGCCAGCCGGGTCAGCGGCCGGGCCAACGAGATCGCCGGCGACGAGACCGTCCTCGGCATCCTGCGCTCGACCGGCCTGCCCGACGCGGACGTCGTACGGATCTTCCAGGCGTTCGTGGACCAGGCACTCGCCTTCGCCGCACTGGACGCCGCGAGTCTCGCCCTGCCCGAAGCGGCCCGCGCGGCCGACGAACAGGTCTGGCGCGCCACCTACGCCGAACTGCCGGCCCGAACCCACCCGAACATCGCCGCCCTCGCACCGCTGCTGGTCGCGAGGATGAACGACAGCGCCTACCCCACGGCCCTGGAGATGCTGCTCGACAGCGCGGAGGCCGACATCCGGCGCGCGCGGGGCGACAACGACCCGGACACCGCCTGACCTCGCGAGCGCCCACCGCCCGTCAGGCCGCACCCACCCGTGTGGCGGCCCCGCAGGCCACCACGCAGACTGGCCTCGGACGCCGAACGACACGAGAGCCCCGGAAAGGCCTGGACGATGGGTGAGTACGCGAACCTGCCCGGTGTCAGAACCTGGTACGAGACCGAGGGCACGGGCGATCCGCTCGTTCTGCTGCACGGCGGCTTCTGCACCAACGACACGTGGGGCGCCCAGCGCACCGACCTCGCCGCCGCCTACCGCGTATACCTTCCGGAGCGACGCGCCCACGGGCACACGGCCGACGTCGCCGGCCCCCTGACGTACCAGGACATGGCCGACGACACCGTGGCCTTCCTGGAGACGGTCGTCGAGGGACCGGCACACCTGGTGGGCTGGAGCGACGGGGGAGTCGTCGCACTGCTCGTCGCCGGGGACCGCCCCGACCTCGTCCGCAGGGTCGTCACGATCGGGGCCAACTTCCGCCCGGGCCCCGAGTGCTTCACCGAGCCCTCGATGCTGGACGAGATGACGCCGTCCGGACCCGACCTGGCGTTCTTCCGGGAGCTGTACGAACCCGTCGCACCGGACGGCCCGGACCACTGGCCGGTGGTGGCCGCGAAGGTACTCGACATGTGGCGCACCGGGCCGACGCTGACGCCCGAGGACCTGGCCCGCATCCAGGCGCGCACCCTGGTGATGTCCGGCGACGACGACCTGATGACGCTGGAGCACACCACAGCCCTGTACCGCGCGATCCCGGACGCCGAACTGGCTGTCGTGCCCGGGGCGTCCCACCTGGTCCCGCTGGAGAAACCAGCTCTCGTCAACCGGTTGATCCTCGACCACCTGGCGCAGGAGGCGGCGGAGACGATGATGCCCATCCGCCGCGCGAAGCCCGGGACCACACCCTGACACCCGTGACACGTACACGGAGACGCGCCCGGAATCGCACCCGGGGCCGCGGTTCACTCGTCGACCCGGAGGAGGGTTTCCTCCGCCCCGCGGACCTCGGCGACGGTCCGCGCCTCTCCAGAACCCGCCGCGCCGCGGCGGACGGCACGGCAGTCCGAAGAGGAAGGAGATCAGCGCAAGGCAAGATGGCCGGATTTATGCTGACCGAATGCGATCTGCTCCTCGGTGGGCCTTGGTCTCCTCCGGATGCGCACCCATCCTGTTGGTCGGCTCCTGGACGATTGCGCAGGTGCGCCAGGGCCCGGCGTACGACCCCGCGACGGACACCCTGAGCGTGCTCGCCTCCTACGGCGCCGCCAGCTACTGGTTGATGACGGGGACGCTGCTGGTGCTGGGGACGTGTTATGTGGCGACGGCGCACGCGCTCCGTCAGGCGACGCTCGCCGGGCGGGCGGCCCTGGCCGGCGGGGGACTGTCCGCGCTGGCCCTGACCCTGGTGCCCGCCCCGAGCAGCGGCGGGGCCCTGGAGCACGGGGCGGTGGCCACGGTGGGCGTGGTGCTGCTGGCGGTATGGCCGCCCTTGGCCGCCGTCCGAGGCACGAGACCGGTGCCGTGGGGGCTGCGCATGGACGTGTCGCTCGCCGCGAGCGCGCTCATGTTCGCGAGCGCCTTGTGGTTCGTGGCGGAGCTCCAGAGCGCACGGGCCCCGGGCATGGCGGAGCGCGTCGTGACGTTCCTCCAGGCGTTGTGGCCGTTCTTGGTGGTCCTGTCCTGCCGGAGAGGCGTCGTCGACCGGGCTCGGGAGTGAATCCGGTGCAGGGAGCCGGAAGGGCTACGCGCCCGCGCGGGAGGCGCTGAAAGGGATGAGCGGTCCGTCGACATCGAGGAACAGCAGCGGACGCTGGCCTGCGGAAGTCAGGTGGGCACGATAACGACGGCCCCCACCGGACCTCGACCTCAGGCCGGAGTCCGGTGGGGGTCGGTAGGGCGCGCCAGGTTCAGATGAGGGGCTCGACCCACACATTCCGGTAGCGGATCTTGCTTCCGTGGTCCTGGAGCCTGATCGCTCCGGCCGTCGGTCCCTCGGCCGCACCGCCGCCGGTGGGTCCGTCGACGGCGACGTCGTCGTGGACGGTGACGCCGTTCCACACGACCGTGACCCGGGCGTCCTCCGTCTTCGCCCCCGAAGCGTCGTAACGGGCGGCGCGGAAGGTGATGTCGTACGTCTGCCAGGTCTCCGGAGCCGTGGCCGCGTTCACGTCCGGAGCCTTCTTGGTGTAGATCGCCCCGGCCTCGTTGTCCGCGAGCGTGGTGTCACCGTACGAGTCGAGGATCTGCACCTCGTAGCGTTCCTGAAGGTAGACACCGCTGTTGGCGCGGTCCTGACCGGTGACGTCCGGCGGAAGGTTCGGGAGCCAGAACTCCACATGCGCACGGAAGTCCTGGAAACCCTGCTTGGTCCGCAGGTCACCACCGGCGACCTCCATCGCCTCGCCGCTCACCGGCCACTCGGGCGTTCGCCCGTCCGGGTGCTGCCAGGCCGCCTGGTCGGTGCCGTCGAAGAGCTGGACGCGGGCGCCCTTCGGGTGGACGGTGATCATGTCCAGGTTGACGTGCCCCGTGTCGCCGCTGTCGTAGGAGTAGGTGATCGTGTTGCGGCCTTCGTGCAACTCCAGTTGTTCGGTCCCCGTCGACCAGGTCTTCCAGTCGGTGGTGGAGAGCAGTTTGGTCTGGCGTACCTTCTCACCGTTGACGTGGACGCTCACCGTCTTCGTCCCCGGCGCCGGGTTCGGCCCGTTGGAGTAGCGCAGACCCACGTCGTGCGTTCCTGCCCTGCCGGTCTCCACATCGAAGGTGACCGCTGCCCCTTCCTGGCCGAAGTTGTCGACGAAACCGCCGCCGGAGTACCCCGCGTGCTCGGTGTCGAAGCCCGCGCCGCCGGTGAGGGTGGCCTCCTCCGCCTCGTACTGGGTGGCGGGCGGCTGGTCGCCGGGCAGGGAGTTGAGGGTGTACCAGGCTTCCGTGCTCCACAGCTCAGCACCGTCGGCGGAGGCGAAGGGGCGCGGCGAGCGGATATGGACGACCCGGTTCGCCTTGAGCCCGGGAACGGTCAGCGTCACCTTCTTGCGATCCTCGGAAAGGGAGGCCTCACTGACCTCAAGGGTCTCCTCATCGATTTTCGGACCTCCGTACGCGGGCGTCGGGGCGTACGTCCACTGCTCGACCCGATAACTCTCGGCGAGCTTCGCCGCGGTCTCCTCGGAGAGCGGCTCGGTGTACTCCAGTTCAAAACCGCCCGGCTTCGCCCGCATGGCCAGGATGTCGAAGGCCTTGTCACCGCTGGGGGACAGCTTCTGGAGCCCGTAGGTCAGCTTGCCCTCCTGCCCCCAGTTTCCGCCCGCCCCGAGGCCACCGGCGTAGATCGCCCCGTCCGGCCCCATGCTGATCCGGTTGACACCGGCTTCGAGACCCTGGGTGAAGCGGAACACCGCCCCCTGGTACTCTCCGTCGACCTTCTCCAGGTACGCGCGCTGGATACCGCCGTACGTGACGTCCCCGAACAGCATCTGTCCCGCGAATCGCCCCTCGGTCAACTGCAGGGGTGTGCTGGGCGAGTTGGCTATCTCGTTCTGCGGCAGCCACAGGACCGGCTTGGTGACTGGCTTGTCGTCGAAGGGGCCAGAGGGGTTGGTGTAGTGGTTGAAGAAGCGGTCCTGCTTGATGTGGAGCAGCTTCGACGACGGCAGCCAGCCGCCCTGGTTGTCCAGGACGAACATGTCGCCCTCGGGACCCCAGCCGATGCCGTTGGGCGTACGCAGACCACCGGCGATGTAGTCGACCTCGCCGGTCTCCTTGTTCACCTTGATGGTCGAACCCCGGTTCGGCGCCGGCTGTGGATCGGTGGTAGCCCCGCCCAGATCGATCGCCACGGACAGGTTCAGATAGAAGTACCCGTCCCGGTAGAGCAGTCCGAAGGCGAACTCATGGAAGTTCCCGCCGTACGGCCACGTCGCCACCGTCCGCCGCTCATCGGCCACATCGTCGCCGTCGGCGTCGGTGAGCTCGGTGAGCTCGTGCTTCTGGGAGACGTACAGCTTGCCGTCGACGGCCTTGATGCCCATGGGCTCCTTCAGCCCGTCGGCGACCTTCTTGACGGTCACCTTCCCCGCATCGGTCTCGCCCTGGACATCGTCGAGGAGATAGACCGCGCCGGTGGTCTTGTCGGTGCCACCCCAGGTGGTCACGGCGAGCCGGCCGTCGGGCAGCCAGTCCATCGCGGTGACCTGCGGTTCGAAGCCCGCCGGGCGGAGATCGGTGAGCGCGTAGTCCGGGTGCGTACCGGCCAGGGGCAGCCCGTCACCGGGGGAGTCGAGGACGCCTTCGCACTCCTTGCGACCCGGTGCCGTCACCCGTACGACGTCGGCGTCGGTGCTGAGCACGGAGTCCGGCACGACGGCGAAATCAGCGGCACCGGGCGGCTTCCATTCGAGGGTGACCTGCTGACCGCCGGTGCGGTCGAAGTGATCAATGTGCAACGCGTGGTGCCCGGTGGTCAGTTCGACCGATCCGTCCTTGGGTTCCGCGCCGTGCAGCCCGTCGTGATCGATGACGGTGGAGTCGTTGATCCGCAGCCGCGAGCCGTCGTCGCTGATCAGGCGGAAGTCGTACGTGCCGTCCTCGGGAACGGTCAGGTTGGCGATGACCTCGGAGACGAAGTGATCGTCGACGCCGAAGTCGTCCGGCGAACTCCAGTCGATGCCGGGCATCAACTTGTCCACATTCGGAGTCTGTCCGGTCTTGATGTCGCACAACTTGTCGAGGGGCACCTGCACATCGAAGACGCGCAGGGTGACGCCCGGTTCCTGAGGCGGGAGCTCGTCCTGCGGCCTCGGTGCCGGAGCGGCGGTTGCCGGTGAGGCGGCGAACGCGCCGACGAGAAACGCGGAGACCAGCAGACCGGTGAGGTGTCTGCGGCAACGGTGGAGCGGCCGTGGATGCATTCTTCCTCCTGGCCCTCGCGGCGAGGGGCACGTCGCGGCGGTGGGTGGGGCCACCCGGCGCCCGGGGTGAACGTTCGGCTCGTACGTGTGCGGCAGCGCTGCGTCCGGACAAGGAGGGGCTCCGGTGTCTGCGCCGAGAACAGTAGGAGGCTTCTATCGGCGGCGTCCATACTTCGTCACCACAGTGTTCAAAGTTCGCAGGCATTGATGCAAAGTAGTCAAATGCGCCTTGCTCACAAGGAATTGATGGGCAATCAACATCGGCGGGGAGTATCGGAGAGGATCGGGCCGGCGGAACGCGGGGGACTGGGCCGGAAGGTCCGGAAAGTGAGCCTGAGGGGCTCCTGGTGCTGATCAGGTGACACCTGATCAAATAGCTTGGGAGGCAGCTGCTTTACCAGCACCGCGTGAGCCGGGCAGCATGGTCGCTGGTACGCGTGTTCGGGTAGGGTCCAGCCGGTGTGCCGCGGACCACGGGGAAGAGGGGGAGGGCTTCGGAGGTCTTGCGCGCCGGGCCGTCCTCGCGATGACGCGGCGCCGAACCCCGTAGTGAAGCTGCCCGGCACGATGCTGCAGACCTGGAACGCACTGCGTGAGGGGCCAGAGGGCTCGTTCGTCGAGCCTGCGCCTCACCCGGCAGGAGCTCAGAGTTCTCAGCGTCCCCCGGATGCTCGACCGAGTATCACCGTCTCTATTTGTTGGGAGCAGGAGATGCGTCACGCCGAACACGAGGCCGCCTGGGGGAGAGGGGGCGCACCCGTTGCGGACGGGGGTCCGGACGAGACCGTCTGGGGCCTGTTCGAGGCGCAGGCGGCGCGCCAGGGGAGTCGGATCGCTGTCGTGGACGGGGCCGTCGACATCGACTACGAGCAGTTGCGGGCCCGGGCGGAGGCGATAGCCGCGGAGCTGGCGGCCCGCGGTGTGGCGCCGGGAGCGCTCGTCGGCGTGTGCCTCGGCCGGACGTGGGAGCTCGTCGCGACCCTGCTGGGAGTGCTGCGGGCGGGCTGTGCCTATGTGCCCATGGACCCCGCCTACCCGGCCGAACGGGTGCGCTACATGATCGAGCATTCCCGGGCGGCGTCGGTGGTCGTCGACGCCGGTACGGAGGTGCTGTGCTCGGCGGCACCGGATCGCGTGCGTCTTGACACGGTCCCGGACCGCCCGGCGGCATCTCCGGCGGCCGGCTCGGCCGGTGATCTCGCATACGTCATCTACACCTCGGGGTCGACCGGGAAGCCCAAGGGCGTGGCGGTTGAGCACCGGAGTGTGGTGGCGATGGCAGCCTCGATGCGCCAGCTCCTGAAGGACGAGGAACTGGCGGGCGTTCTGGCGGCGGCATCGGTCTGCTTCGACCCCTCGGTGATGGAGATTCTGGGGACGCTCGTCCTCGGCGGCACGGTCGTCCTGTCCGAGAACGTGCTCGCCCTGCGCGAGCTGCCCGCGGCGCACCGCGTGCGCACGGCCATCATGGTGCCGTCCGCGATGAAGGCGCTGCTCACGGCCGGTCCGCTGCCCGGTGGGTTGCTGTGTGTGGTGCTGGGCGGTGAGGTGCTGTCCCGTTCTCTGGTGGAGCGGGTACACGCTGACCCCGGCGCGCCGCGCGTCGTGAACGTCTACGGCCCTACCGAGGCCACCGTGTTCGTCACCGCCGCAGAAGCGGGCACTGGGCCGATCACCATCGGCAGCCCGGTCCCGCGCGCGCGGGCGTACGTGCTGGACGAGTCCCTGCGGCCGGTGCCGGCCGGCACGGCGGGCGAGCTGGCTCTCGCAGGCGACCAGCTGGCCAGGGGATACCTCCATGACGACCAGCGCACCCGGCTGAGCTTCCCGGCGCTCGCGCCGGGCGGCCCGGTCCCGGAACAGCGGATCTACCGGACCGGCGACCTGTGCCGATGGACGGAAACGGGAGAGCTCGAGTTCCTCGGCCGCGCCGACCGGCAGGTCAAGATCCGGGGCCACCGGATCGAGCTCGACGAGATCGAGGCCGTGCTGGCCTCGCTGCCCGGAGTCGAGGAGGCCGCGGTTGTTGCCAGCGTCGGCGAGGGCAAGAGCCTCCTGACGGCGTACGTGGTGACCCGGGAGGAGTCGGTGACGGCATCGACCGTGCGCTCCCAGCTGACCGACCGCTTGCCGAAGTACATGATCCCGCACCACGTCATGCTGTCGAACGAGCTGCCGAAACTGCCCAACGGCAAGGTCGACCGGCTCCGGCTCCCCGCCCCCGCGCACCTCGGCGACGAGGAGGTTTCCGCGGGGGAGCCGGGTGCCGGCGGTACGGCTGTTTCGCGCCCCGGACCCGGTGCGCTGGACTCGTCGTATGAGCAGCGGCGTTCGGTGTTGCTTGCGACGGTGATGGAGGAGACGGCGCTGCTTCTCGGAGCCTCCGGTTCCGAAGCGGTCCGGCCGGACGAGCCGCTGGCCGCGCTGGGGCTCGATTCGCTGGATATCGCGGAGCTCACGGTGCGCCTGTCGCGGGGGCTGGCCACTGACCTGCCGTCGTCCACGCTGGTGGAGCAGATGACTCCCGAGGAGGCGGTCGAGGGGCTGCTGGCGGTGCTGGGCCGTGCGTCCGGCGGCGAGGTGCGCGGGCGGCCCCAGGGTGCCGGGGGCGCGGATCGGCTGGGCGTGTTCCAGGAGCAGCTGCGGTCCGGGCACCCGCCGGCCTTGGCCGCGAGGGTGCCGGCCTGGTCGGCGACCGACCGAGGCGCGCTCGTGCAGCACTTCCGGGGTCTGCTGGGGCGGTCGGGGCTGGATCCGTACGGAAAGATCGTCCGTACGGGAAGCGCCGAGCGGGGTCTTGTCGCCGACCCGGTGACGGGCGAGGAGCACGAGGCACTCATCTGGACCACCAACCTCTACCTCGGACTCAACCGCGACGAGGGAGTCGTCGAGGAGGCGCGCGAGGCGCTGAGCCGGTTCGGTACCGGGATGGGGATTTCAGCGGCGGGTTCCGGGCAGACCGGCCTGCACACGGACTTCGAGCGGGAATTCGCCGCCATGGTGGGCAAGCCGGCTGCCTGCTTGTTCCCGACAGGTTCACCGCGAGCCTCGGGGCCGTTGCTGGGATGGTCGGTGATGAGGATGTTGTGGTCATGGACCAGCTCTGTCATGCCTCGCTGGTGGACGGGGCTCGTCTGAGTGGTGCGAGGGTGCGGACTTTCCGGCACAACGACGTGGCCGATCTGCGGGCGGTTCTCAAGGAGGAGTCTTCGCCGTACCGTACGACGCTGGTGGTGTTCGAGAGTGTGTACAGCATGGGCGAGGGCGTGGCGCCGCTGCGGGAGATCGTGTCGGCCGCCAAGGAGTTCGGTGCGCTCGTCCTCGTGGACGAGGCCCACTCGTTCGGGCTCTACGGAGCGGGGGGTGCCGGGCTGTGTGCGGCGGAAGGGGTCACGGATCAGGTTGATTTCGTCCTTACGACCTTGAGCAAGGCTCTCGGGAGCATCGGTGGTGTGGTCGCGGCCCGGGAGGAGCATGTCGCTCTGCTGAGGGCGTCGGCGAGGTCGTACGTCTTCCAGGCGAATATTTCACCGGCCGATGTGGCGGCGGCTCTGGCTGCTCTGCGCAGGGTTGCTGCGGGTGACGCGCTGCGGGCCAGGCTGTGGGACACCGCGCACTACATGCGGCAACGCTTCTCGGACGCCGGTTACGAGCTCGGCACGGGGGACGGGCTGATCATCACCCCCTTCTTCGAGGGGGAGAAGCTGCGTGAGATAGCCCGAGGGCTGTTCCGCCGGGGCGTTCACGCGGCTGCCGTGACCTACCCGATTGTCGAACGGGGGCGAGGTCGTCTGAGGTTCATCTGTTCGGCGTCCCACACCAGGGCGGACGTCGACGAGACGCTCCGGGCGCTGATCGACGCCGAGGCGGAAGCGGCGGCACCCCACACGCCGCACGGTGATGTTGGCCTGCGAGGGGAGAAGGGCGAGGGATCCGCACGGTGCGATGTGGCGCACTGGGCCGACGCGTTGACGGCCTATCTGGAATCCGTCCTGGCCGGGCTTCCCACTCCGGCGCCACATCTCGCGGTCACGATCGTGCGGCCGGGAGAGGAAGACGACCTTGTGGTCCGGATCGGTGAACACGGGGTCACCCGAGAACCCGACAGCACCGGCGCGACTCCTGCCTGTTCGCTTCGCCTGATGGACGATGAGGCGACAGCGGCACTGTGCTCACGGAACGTGGAGAGCCTGCTGGAGAGCGTGATCGGGGGCACTTGCGTGCTCGCCGGCCGTACACAGCCGTTCGTCTGGCTGATCGGACGACTCAGTGAATGGCAGCGTTCGACGAGTGGTGCCTGAGGGGAGGGGGAGCTGCCCCGCCCGGCCCGACCTGTGTCAACACGCCTCTGCTTCCCTCGTTCTGTTCTGCTGGGTTGTGGGGGCGTGGTCGGGGCGGTGACATGCGGGGGGAGGCCGAACAGCCGGCCGGCGTTGTCGGCGGCGTACCCGCTGTGCCCGCAGGAGAACACCTCGACGCCGGGTGGTGGACCTCCGAGGAACGGATGCCGGGCTGAACCGGCGGCCATGAGCGTGGCAGGCAGGCCCTTCCGGGACAAGCGAGGGCGGACCGAAGTGACTTTTCTGAGGGTATCGAAATGATCACGCTGCGAGGTGTGTCGGCGGACAGGACATGGAGCTGCTGGTCAGCGAGTTGATGCAGGTCGTGCCGGAGGGGAAAGCGGGCAGTTCGCGACATACGCGGTGGCCGTCTGAAGTGGACCGGCATGCGCGCGGCCGTGGCGGGGGCCAACGTCGCTGCGGCCCTGTCCGTCGAGTGTGACGATCTCCCCGTCCAGCACGGCGCTGCGTGCGCCGAGGACGTCGGCGAGGGGGGAAGGAGTTCGGGGTGGGCGGCGGTGATGTCCGTACCCGAACGAGCGCGCAGGAGGATGGTGCCGTCGCCCGGCAGGTAGACCATGGCTCTCTGGCCGTCTTGCTTCACCTCGAACGACCACCGGTTCTCCACCTCCGCAGGCGGAGGCGTTGAGGGCGGCCATCAGGTCCATGGCCTCGCTCTTCTCCTTGCCTGCGTTCTTGGCCGGGGCGTTCGAGGCCGGGCGGGGCGCGCAGGGGCACGCCCGCCGGGGCAGCCATCGGCGTGGGTCAGCTTTCCTGGGCCTGTTCGACGGTGGGGTATACGCGGAGGAAGGCGTCCGCGCCGACGACGGCGAGCAGGCGTTCGATTGTTTCGGAGGGGGCGGCTATGCGCAGGTCGGTGCGCTGGTGGGTGGTGAGGAGGAGCCTGATGAACATGGAGTCGGCGAAGGTGATGCCGCTGGCGTCGATGATCACACCGGCGTGATCGGCCAGCACGGTGTCGATTCGTGCTTGGAGGGGTGGGAGGGAGTCCAGATCGAATTCGCCGCGGGGTGCTATGACGGCCAGCGGCACGCTGCTATGTCTGCGTTCGGGGGTCGGCATGGAGCTGAGTATTCCCTGCCGTGGGATCTCGTCAGGTGCCAGGGGCACATCCGCTGCCCCTGCACGGGCGGGGAGGGCGTTGTGCCGGACGGCGCGGCCCGGCAGCCGTCCAGGGGTGGGGAGCAGGCCGGTGGTGCCAGTGAGAGTCCGGCCGTGCTGGAGGGACCGCGCTGAAGGAGTACCGACGAGGAGTGCAGCAGGCTCTGGCCTGCTGCACTCCTCACACACCCACGGGCCACGGGGCGGCCTGCTGCGGCTTGGCAGTCGGCCGGGCCCCGGGCGTCTACCGGGCAGTCTTCTCCGAATGGGGCTGGTCGGTGCTGTCCTGCAGAGTGATCTGTACGGACACGCGTTTGCCGACGGCTTCCCGGCGGAGTTCGAAGCTCTGGCAGACCGCGAGAACGAGCTCCAGCCCGTGCTGTCCGACCCGGGTCGGATCAGCAGGCGAAGGGGAGGGGAGTACGGCGCCGGAGTCCCACATCGTCATGCTGAGGACGGTGCCGTCGGATTCGACGTCGAGAAGGCACGGCCCGGGAGCGTACTTACACACGTTCGTGGCGAGCTCACTGACCACCAGCTGCGCGATATCAAACGCCCGTGCGGAAACCGTCCATGAGTGCTGCGACTGCCCCGTGGACAGGAAGTCCCGTACGAAGCTTCGGGCGCGACCTATGTCACCCGAGGTCATCTCGTACGCAGCGCTGTTTCGCACAGTGGCCGTGACGACCTCCTCCAGCCATCTCCGGTCTGCACCCGCGTGAGCCTTCACCAGTGACATACGTCCCCCGTTCCATGTGGCCACATCCGGATAGCCACCATCCCGAGTACCCGCTCCCGCATCTTTCAAGCCACCGTCGTCTCCAAAAAAGCCCCATTACCGCGCCGAACGCAGAGCAGGCGACGGGGCGGGCGGAGATGCCGCGCGGGAACGCACGCCGCCTGTCCTGTGGCAAGGGGGGACCGAGATGGTGGCGGCCCTCGTACGCCGGGAGCCAATGCCCAGCCGCCCTGGGGTGCCGCCCGCGCCCTACGGCTCGCCCGCACGCTGCGGGTGCTGCGCCGAGGCCGGCGACCCGGTCTGTCACCGCGAGACGGACGGAACCTGGTGGCGTACGTCCCGCGCACCCTGACGGCCCGGTCACCCTCCGGATCAGAGACGGTTCCGACGCGGTCGCCGGACGCCTGATGGGGGGCAAGGCGTGGGCCGGGAGCCGAGTGGGCGCGCATGCGCATTTGCCGGTGGTGCTCGGTGCCGACGAGCCGGACGTGTTCCGGCCCTGCCGCCGGGCGGCCGCGGCCGCGCTCCGTGGGCACCGCGGCTGCGCCTGCCGGACGGGGCTGGCAATGGAGAGTCCCCTCGTGCCGAGCGTGCTGGAGCAGCGGGGCACCGCCGACAGCGCTCACTACGCCTGGTGGTGTCTGCTGAACCCGTACGGGGAGCAGCCTCCGGGCCCGGCACCTGAGGGGATGCGGATCCCGTCGTCGGCTGCGGTGTGGCGGAAGGTGCCGGCCTGGCAGTGGCACCGAGCCGGAACCGGCCGGTCCGGAGCGGCCGCGATCCTGCGCGCCTGCTCCTGCGCCCCGGGCCTCGAAGAGGCCGCAGCCATGGCACTGCCGGAGGCGATGACCCGGCTCCACCTCGGTCCGGGCATCGGCCCCGGACCGCAGCCGAACACCCCTCCAGTGCACCGTCGGTGCCCCTGACGCCTTCACCCTGGGCGATCTCGACCTGCCTGTCCGGACCGGCTACGCCCTCACCGGTGACAGATGCTCCAGCTCCTGGAGCCGTATGCCGGTCAGCGCCGCCGGGGCAGACCGGCCGGCTCATCCTGCTCGGCGGCCGGCTGCCCGGCCGCCGAGTGTGCCGCGCGCCGCACAGCCGTATCGCTCATCTTCGACACGACGGCGCGGCGCGGCGGCCGACAGGGTGCTGGTCAGACGGTGCCGCGCCAGCCGCCGGTCTCGGCGCCCCGGGACTCCATGAACTGCTTGAAGCGCTTCAGGTCGCCGACGGCCTGACGCTTGACGAAGCCGAGCTTGTCACCGACCGTCTCGGCCAGGCCCTCGGGGTCGTAGTCGAGCTGCAGCATGACCTTGGTGGTGCTGTGGTCGATGTGGTGGAAGGTGACGACACCGGCCTGCTTGGCCTCACCGCCGACGCTGGTCCAGGCGACCCGCTCGTCGGGGATCTGCTCGGTGATTTCCGCATCGAACTCCCGCTCAACACCGGCGATCTTCGTCTTCCAGCGGGTCAGGGTCTGCGTACGCTGCTCGATCCGCTCGACGCCCTCCATGAACTGGGGGAAGCTCTCGAACTGCGTCCACTGGTTGTACGCGGCGCTGACCGGGACGCCGACCTCGATGGACTCTTCAACCTGCGACACGATGCTCTCCTTCGTAGGGGACGTCCCCCTGCGGTGCCCCCGATCGCGCCCGGCACACCCCCCCGGGGACCGACGCCCATCGCTTCGCCCCGATGAACAGACCTTGCTGACGATGGACCAGGCGTGGTGGCCTGCCCGTTCCCGCGCGGGGTGGTGGTGATGTGGGTCACTCCGACTTTGCTCCCTTTCGGCAGGACCACCCTCGCGGGCGTGCCCGGGCGCCGGTCCGGCGGCAGGGGCGCCGACGGGTCGTCACGGCATGCTGGGCGTCGTACGGGTCCGTTGGGCTGACGTGCGGGCGATGGTCCTCCGCGGGTCGTAGCGGCGGCCGCCCGTGGGGCGCTCGGCGTGGTTCGGTGGGGGGCCGGTTGTGGCCGAGAGCACGGGCGTGAGGGGCTGGGCGTGGGGCAGGTGTCCCACTGGTTGGACCAAGGAGACCGGATCTTGCAGGAGGCTGGGTCGGGATGGGTATGGACTGGCAGCGTTTTGCGCAGCGGATAGCGGTCATGGCGCACGATCTGCTGGAGCAGGAGTCGGTGGCCGGGACGCTGGATCGGATCGTCGGGTCGGCGACGGAGCTGGTCGAGGACTGCGACGCGGCCGGGATTCTGATCCTGCGGGGCGAGCAGGTGCAGACGCTGGCGGCGACCGGGCCGCTGGCCGAGGAGAGCCACCGGTTGCAGGAGCGCATGAAGGAGTGCCCGTGCTTCGACGCGGCGCGCCGCCGGGACGGGGAGCGGGTCTTCCGGATCTCCGACATGACCGTTTTTCAGCAGCGGTGGCCCGCGTTCGCTCCACAGGCTGCTGAGCTGGGGATCGGCAGCATGATGGGGTTCCTGCTCTTCACCGACGACGAGAACCTCGGCGCCCTGAACCTCTACTCGCGGTTTCCGGGCCGGTTCACCGAGACCAGCGAGACGGCCGGGTGGGTGCTCGCCTCCCACGCCGCCGTGGCCCTGTCCAGCGCCCGCAACCACGCCCAGCTCACCGAAGCGGTAGCGACCCGGCACGTGATCGGCGAGGCCATGGGCATCCTCATGGCCAGACACCGCATTCCCGAGAACGAGGCCTTCAACAGGCTGCGCGGCCACTCGCAGGACCACAACGTCAAGCTCCGGGAAGTCGCTCGCGAGGTCACCGAACTCGGAGACCTGCCCCGCGCCAGGTAGCCGCCGGGGGCGGCTCCCCCGGCACGTTCCGAACCGGGGGAGCCTTGGCCGGGAAGGCCCCATGGGGAGCGCCGCCACCCCGGCCTGCCCACCGGGTTTCCCCGCCACGCGTGGATGACACATCCGTCCTGGGGTTGTTGCTGTACACGCCTGCCCCGGGGACTGGCACCCAAAGCCGGACGAGCGGTCCAGTAGATGGAGAAACCGCTCCCCCTTCCCCAACGCTCTGCTCTAGCCCAACAGCAGGAGCACGCCACCGGGACATGAACGCAGGGGCCCGTGATGGCCGCTCCGGCAGCCGTCGCTGATCATCGGGAGACGGCATGAGTGGAGGGTCTGCGCCAGGACGGCGCAGGCCCTCCACTCATCTGTGCGGACTGAGCGCGGTAGAGCGGTTCTGCAGTGAACCTCACCCCGTGCGGAAACAGCACCAGGCACCAGGCGCAGCCCGGCTTCTTCTGCTCAGCGACTGCCCACCCGGTGTTCCCGCCTGGCGCCGCGTTGGTCCAAGGCGAGCTTGCAGGTGGGCGTGCTCTCGGGTCAGTTGAAGACGACGGAGCGGACCTTGAACCGCTCGGAGGCGCCGCCTGTGTGGGGTCGCAGGGGGAATGAGTCGCCTTCGCAGTCGGCGTCGGTGAAGACCGTCGCCCAGGCATTCGTGCGGTTCTTCGGTGAGTGGGCGGGCTGAGGGTTGTCCTGGCCGACGCCCGGGAGGTTGAGGCACTGTCCACTGGGAGGGCTGTTGAGGAAGCCCGAAGCCTCGTATCCCTCCACGGTCACGTAGTCGTAGCGGAACTGCCCGGTCGCGGCGGATGCCGAGGCGGGGGTGGTGATGAGGAGGATGCCGGCGCCGAGTGCGGCGGCCAGAGGGCGCCGACCCGCCCCCAGCGCAGGTCCAAGAGCGCCGAACGCGCCGAGGCGGACCTCATGGGCCTGATCCGGGGTGCGGTCGAGCAGGAGGCCGAGCGCGCCGGCGGGGACGAGGACGCCGCGCTGAAGGCGCTGATCGGCCGGGCGATCCCCGACGTGATGCACCTGTTCAACGAAACCCGCGCCACCGCCCGGTACGAATACACCGCGTACCCGGCGATGCCGGATGTGCTGCACAAGCCCTCGAAGCGCGAACCGGATCAGATCTGGGAAGCCCGCCCCGCTTACAACAACCCCGCCTACTCCCTCCGCGCCCCCGAGCGGAAACATCAAGGTCACCGCCCTCGACGTCAACGCCGCCTACCTCTCCGCGCTCAAGGTCTGGCTCCCGATCGGGAAGCTGGAACACACCACCGGTCGGACGGGGCCGGCCCGAAGCGCTGCGGCGTTCACCTGATCACCCCCGCCGAGTGGGCCCACCCCCACCTGCCCAACCCGCTCGGCGACCGCGACGAGCCCGGTGCCCTCTGGATCACCGACGCCACCCTGCGCCTCCCGCTCCGCCTGTCCGGCCCCAAGTGGGCCCTGACCGAGGCCCCGACCGTTCACGAAAGTTGGACGTCCGGGGCGACGGAGAACTTCCTCGACGCGCTGCGCAAGCTGCTGGTGGCCGCGCGGTCGGAGGCGATCGCGGCCGGGACAAGCTGATGCTGGAGTACGTCAAATCCATGTACAGCAAGTTCGTCAGCACCATGGGGGAGTCGGTCCACAACCGGGAGATGGTCCGCCCCGACTGGATGCACAACATCCACGCCCAGGCGTACGCATTGCACTGCGGCCGGGCGTACAAACCCGTCAGGCCGGGCTGGACGTCGTCGCGCTGAAGCACACTGACGAGCTCCACGAGATCGGGGACTCGCGGCAGGTGTTCACCTAGGGCCGGGGCGTGGCCGAACTGAAGGTCAAGCAGGGTGACGGCAAGACCACCGGTGAGTACCTGGTCGGGAAGGTGGGCGACTGATGGCCGGACGCTGGAAGGACTTCGGCCGCGACGGCGCGAACGGTGCACGCCATCGAGGGCATGGTGCACGGCATCAGCTCGCCGGTCGACAGCGACCGCGGTCTCGCCGCCCGCCTGAACTACCTCACCAAGTCCGACGCCGGATACGCGGCCATGGACCGGGCTAGCGTCCACGTATCTCCCCGCACCCTCATGGCCTGGCTCGCCGAGGAACGCACCCCGAACAAGGCCAACCTCGCCCGCCTCGACGCCGCGTACTGGGACCTGCGCCGCCGCAACGCCGCCACCGACCTCAAACACCGGCTGAACAACAACGGCCGGGGACCCGGATGGAGATCAACCCGGTGAACCAGGCCGGGCTGGAACAGAAGTACCGGCGCGACCTCGCCCCCGCAGTGTCAGCGTGCAGGGGCGTGGGACCGGGCCGTGGACGCGTGGATGGACGACGACCTGGACCAGCTGGACGCGGTCTAGGTGTGTTGTCCGGACAGGTTGGTGCCGCGGCTGGCGGGTGTTTGGCCTGCGATGCCGGTGTGGGGTCGGTGGTAGTTGTACCAGTGCAGCCAGTCGGTGAACGCTTCCATGCGTTCGTGGTCTGAGGTGTAGGTCCGCTGGTAGGCCCATTCGTCGAGCAGGGTGCGGTGGAAGCGTTCGACCTTGCCGTTGGTCTGCGGACGCCAGGGCCTGGTCCAGCGGGGGCTGATGCCCAGGTCGCGGCAGGTGTCGCGCCAGGTGTTCTTGCTGTAGGCCCAGGCGTTGTCGGTCAGGACCCGTTCGATGCGGATGCCCAGGGACGCGAAGTGGGCGGTGGCCCGCACGAGGAAGGCTGCGCAGGTCGGGGCGGTCTCGTCGGGAAGGTCTTCGGTGTAGGCGATGCGGCTGTGGTCGTCGAGTGCGGTGTGGAGGTAGGCGTATCCGGCGCCGTTGCGTCGGTCCTTGTTCGGGCTGCTTGCTGCCCGGCCGAGGACTTTGTGGCCGCCGCCGTCGGGAATCCGGCCCAGCTTCTTGACGTCGATGTGGACCAGTTCGCCGGGTCGGGCGCGTTCGTAGCGGCGGATGGGCTCGCCGGTCGCACGGTCCAGGGCGGCCAGGGGCGGCTGGCCGTGTCGCTGGAGGATGCGGTGAGCGGTCGAGGCCGCGATGTGGCACCGGACGGCCAGCCGGAGCGGGCCTATGCGGTGTTCGCGCCGGAGGCGGAGGACTTCCGTCTCGATTTCGGCCGGTGTCCGTCGGGGCTGGTGGCGGGGCCGGCTGGAGCGGTCACTCATTCCGGCGACGCGCGAGCTGCCGGTAGCGGGTGGCCCATCGGGCGGCGGTGGTGTGGCTGACCTGGAAACGCTCCGCTGCCCGGCGCAGAGGCCATCCGTCCTCGACGACACAGCGGGCCAGGCGAAGACGCCCGGTCTCGGTCAGCGGGGCGTTACGGTGGACCACGAGGGCCTCCTCGGATCGGTGCAGATGTCGCAATCCACACCGAACCCGGAGGCCCTCACCTCTTTCAAGAACCCAGCACGCGTGTCACCAACGTCCCCGGACAACCCATCCAGGCGACCGCGCCGCAACTGGTCCTCGTAGTGGCCAAGTCTCACGTTGCAGGGCAGGCATAGCAGTCCGCGAACACAGTCCGGACAGCCGGTGCAGCACGTGTGGTCGTGATCGATCTGCCACCAGATCGGGCCGCTGGCCGCGCTGTCTCCCGGGCTGTCTCCGCATATCGCGCAGTAGTCGTCCTGGATGCGCAGGATCGCATTGACGCGCGCCAACGAGAGGTGGAACCGCCGCGCCTGGGCCACGGCTGGGCCGCACTCCAGGCACAAAGTCTTGCTGTACCGCTCGTCCTGGTAGATGGACGCGTCGCATATCCGGCAGTCGCCTGGATCACCGGCATCCTCGAACCATGTGCTCGTCACCGGGCTGAGGTTAGCTCTCGGCACTGACAGTCACGCCATGCAGCACTGGGGGAGGCGAGTCCCGCCCACCCCTCACAGACGAAGAGGTCGACGCGCCTGAACCGACGTTCTGCACCCAGACCGAGTCGGTTCTTCTTGCCCTGTCGCGCATGGTTCGACGTACGCGCCCGCCCCGAAAAGAATCTTGAGGCCGGTGTCATCAGAACGGCGCCCTCGCGGCCCTTCGGTAAGAACGGCCGCCGCTCATGCACCTGAGTCCTTTATCGGCCGCACACTGAAGAGGAGGTTGAGCCGTGGAGGTCGCTGGCATCGTGGCATTGGTGCTCCTGCTGTTGGTCCCGAGTTTGAAGAAGCTCTTGAACAGCGTGGCGTACAGGATCCGAGCACGGGACAAGGCTGAGATCATCCGCGCCGAGCGTGGGGGCGAGCACCCGGGGTGGGCGCCATCCGGTGGGCAGAAGCAAGCTAAGCACGAGAAGGGCAGGGTGCGGTGACTCAGCCGAAGGCAGTGACCGCCGATTCGCTGGCACAGGTGTTTGCGCAGTATCAAGGCGAGCTGACGGGTACGGCTGGCAGGCTTCTTGCTGACGCTGGTGTGCCGGAGTCCGGCCTTGGGGACCAACGGAACAGCCATTAGCGCTAAGCACTTGATCTTGGTCGTCTAGCACACACGATCGGCTCGTCGGGGGTGTTCAGCGGAAGGTCCACGTTCGCTTGCCGCGGCTGGTTACGTCCGCGGTATGCCCGTGGAATTCCTGACTGATGAGCAGGCGACCGCGTTCGGATCGTTCGCGGATGAGCCGACGAGACCTGAGCTGGAGCGGTTCTTCTTCCTTGATGACGAGGACCGGAAGCTGATCGCGAAGCGGCGTGGTGACCACAATCGTCTCGGCTTCGCTCTCCAGATGTGCACGGTGAGGTACATCGGGCTGTTCCTGGAGGATCCCTTGGCCGTGCCGTGGCCGGTGGTGGAGCACCTGGCCGCTCAGCTGGAGATTGAGGATGCCTCCCAGATCAAGCGGTACACCGAGCGGCAAATGACGGGGTACGAGCACGCGTGGGAAATACGTGAGGCGTACGGCTACCACCTATACGAGGACCACGGTCAGGGCCGGAAGTTCCGGTCGTTCCTGCACGGGCCGAGGGGCCGAAGGCCCTGTTCGATCATTCGGTGGGCTGGCTGCGCCGCAACCGGGTGCTGCTGCCGGGGTGTGACGTGCTGGCCCGTGAGGTCGCCGAGGTCCGCAGGATCGCGGAGGAGCGGCTGCACGCCACGTCGCCAAGGAGGTCCGGCGGGCGGATGCTGCGCTTGCCGGGGGACCTGGTGGCCACGCTGAAGACGTCGGAGGGCAAGCGGTATTCGGAGCTGGAGCGGATGCGCCGGCCGCCGACGCGGACCACGGGCACGGCGATGAAGGGCGCTTGCAGCGGGTCGAGGACATCGCCGCGTTCCAGCTGGGGCGGGTGAAGTTGGACAAGATTCCACCGAACCGGCTGTCCGCGCTGGCCCGGTACGGGCTGGGCACGAAGGCGGCGAAGCTGGAGCGGACCTCGGAGCCCAAGCGCACGGCGATGCTCACCGCGGTGATGCGTCACCTGGAGGCGAAGGCGATCGACGACGCCCTGGATCTGTTCGAGATCCTGATGGCCACCCGGTTGATCAGCGCGGCGAAGCGGTCCACGACAAGCAGCGGCTGTCGACTCTGCCGCAGTTGGAGAACGCATCGCGGCTGGTGGCGCGGGCGGCGACGGTGGTCATCGAGGAGCTGGAGCTTATCGAGCAGACCGGCTGTGATGTGGACGTGGCCGCGCTGTGGGCGGCGCTGGAGGAGGTCGCACCGCGGGCCGCGCTGTCCAGCGCGGCGGTCACGGTGGTGAGCCTGGTGCCGGAGGACGAGAACACGGCAGAAACCGCGCTGCGGAGCGCGCTGGCGCTGCGCTACAACACCGTCAGGCCGTTTCTGTCGTTGCTGGGTGAGTCGAGGGCGCTGGACGCCGCGCCCGCCGGCAGGCGGATTCTCACCGGGGTGCAGCGGCTCCCGGCGCTGTCACGGAGGAAGGTGGGCGAGAAGCCACTGCTGCCGCGGGAGGTCGACGAGAAGCTGGTTTCGGCGCACTGGCGCAAGGCGGTGTACGCGAACGCGGACCTGCCGCAGGGGGCGGTGGACCGCGAAGCGTACGTGGTGTGCGTGCTGGAACAGCTCTTCGAAGCGCTGCGGCGCCGCGACATCTTCGCCTCCCCCTCGCACCGCTGGGCCGACCCACGCGCCCGCCTGCTGGCGGGCAAGGGGTGGGAGGCGGTGCGCGAGGACGTCCTGGCGGGCCTGAGCCTGGACGAGGACGCCGAAGCACACCTGCGGGAGCTGACGGCAGTCCTGGACGCGACGTGGAGGCAGATGGCTGAGCGGCTGGAGGAGGCCGGCGCGGACGCGAAGATCAGCATCGAGGTGCAACCCAACGGGCGGGCGAAGCTGAACGTGGAGAAGCTCCACGCGCTCGGTGAGCCGAAGACTTTGAAGTGGCTGCGCGAGCGGGTCGAGAAGATGCTCCCGAAGATCGACCTGCCGGACCTGTTGTTCGAGGTGCACGGCTGGACCGGGTTCCTGGACGCTTTCGTGCACCTGGGCGACGGCAGGACCCGCATGAAGGACCTGACGACGTCGATGGTCGCGCTGCTGGTCTCGGAGGCGTGCAGCATCGGCATGACGCCGGTCATCAACCCGGGCTACGAGGCGCTGACCCGCTCCCGGCTGGTCCACGTCGACCAGTATTACCTGCGGGCCGACACCATCGCCGCGGCGAATGCTGCCCTGATCGAGGCCCAGGCCCGGGTGCCGATCGTGCAGTTCTGGGGCAAGGGCCTGCTGGCCTCCGTCGACGGCCTGCGCTTCGTCGTCCCCACGCGGACCATCAACGCCGCGCCCTCGCCGAAGTACTTCGCGAAGAAGAAGGGCATCACCTGGCTGAACACGATCAATGACCAGGTGATCGGCATCGGGCAGATGGTGGTGCCCGGTACTCCGCGTGACTCCCTGTTCATCCTGGACGCGCTCTTGAACCTGGACGGTGGGGTGAAGCCGGAGATGGTCGCCACCGACAGCGCGAGCTACAGCGACATGGTGTTTGGCATCTTCAAGATGCTCGGTTACCGGTTCTCCCCCCGTTTCAAGGACTTGGAGGACCAGCGGTTCTGGAAGGCCCAGATGCCCGGCGCCGAGGCGGCGGGCGGGTACAGGCCCCTGGAGGCCATCGCCCGCAACAAGGTGAACGTGAAGAAGGTGATCACGCACTGGCCGGACATGCTGCGGGTAGCCGGCTCCCTGGTCACCAACCAGGTCAGGGCATACGACCTGCTGCGGATGTTCGGCCGCGAGGGCCACCCGACCCCGCTGGGACAGGCGTTCGCCGAGTACGGGCGGATCGCCAAGACCCTGCACCTGCTCGCCGTCGTCGACCCCATGGACGACACCTACCGGCGCCAGATGCACAAGCAGCTCACCGTCCAGGAGTCCCGCCACAAGCTGGCCCGCGAGATCTGCCACGGCAAGAAGGGCACCATCCACCAGGCATACCGGGACGGAATGGAAGATCAGCTGGGCCCGCTGGGTCTCGTTCTGAACGCCGTGGTGCTCTGGACGACCAGGTACATCGACGCCGCGGTCGCCCAGCTCCGCGCCGGGGGCACGAGATCCGGGACGAGGACGTGGCCCGGCTTTCCCCGCTCAAGCACAAGAATCTGAACGTCCTGGGCCGCTACAGCTTCACCGCCTCCCAGCCGGTCGACGGCCTGCGCCCGCTGCGCGACCCGGAAGCCGTCGACCTCGACGACGATGACGACGAGTGAGGTGAATGCGGACCGCTCCGTCCGCCTCCTCGATGTGGTACTCAGGAGACACGGAAGTCGGGGCAGCCCAGAATGCGCACGAACTTGGTGGAGTCCAGCGGGTAGGGGATGGTTTTCCCGAGGCCGTGGAACCCGATGCGTCGGTAAAAGGCCCTGGCGCGGCAATTATCCTCGCGTACCCCCAGGGTGAGCCAGGTGTAATCGGTGTGCTCGCGTGCGAAGTCGACTGCCGCTTCCTCAGCGCCCGCGCCGGACCGTCCGGACCGCGGTGCGCCGGGGCAACACAGACGGCGTGCACGTGTGCGGTGTCGGGGATGCCGTCCAGGGGTGCGACCCCGGCGGTTCCGGCCCAGGAGCCGGTCTCGTCGATGGCCACGAACAGTGCGTCGTCGGCTGCGGCCCTTTCTGCCTGCTTCCGCCACGTGCGGTCGAAGAGCGCGACAGCGTCGGCGGGACGGACACCGAAGGCGTAGGGCGAGTTCAGCAGGGACTCAAGTCGTATCGCTCGCAGCTCGCGCCACCCCTCCGCCGTGATCCGGCGTATGACGTACTTCATTTTCTCGCTCTGTTCGGGGCGGTCAGGGGCGGCGTGCGGGCACGATGTCCTTCGTCAGAAGCGTGTTGCCGGACCAGCAGAGCCGGTAAAGGTCCACTTCATCCAACAGGTCGCGGCCGGAACGATAGAACTCGCAACGTGTGCCGGGTGGTCGGGATGCGGAACGGGCCTGGTCGGACGGGTAGGGATAGGCGCGGGCCGGCAGGAGAGGGGCGAGTTCGGCGCGCGGCCGGCCGGTGGTCAACTCCTCGAACCGGGAGGGCGGCAGCACGCTCGTGGTGAGTTGCCAGGCCAGGTAGAAGGCGGATGGTACGAAGAAGACAGCTGCGACGACAGGTGCCACGAGGGCGACGGCGGAGCGGCGACGGGCGTCGCTCCGTACGGAGGCGAGCCGCTTGGCGGACTCCGGTACAACGGTGCCCGGTGCTGTGTCTGTTTCCGGGCCCGGGTCCGGGTGGGGAGCGGATTCGGACGTGAACGCGGGCCCACGGGTCCCGGCCGGCGTTCCATCGGCCGATCCCGGTTCCGGCGCCGGCGTCCCCGCGACGGGCGATGGCAGTGGCCTGATGCGGGAAGACGGCGGTGACGTGGAACCCGCCTTCGCCGGGCCCGGCCCGCATCGAGCCGCCGAGAACCGTCACCCGCTCCCGAAGCCCCGTCAGCCCCCGGCCGCCGACGCCGCTTGCCAAGCTCTCACCCGGCTGCGACGGTCCGCCGCCCGGTGGAGCGGCGTTCACGACGCTCACGCCGGTACGGTCGGGCTCATGGGTGATCCGCACCCTGATCGAACAGTCCGGTGCATGTTTCACCGCGTTGGTAAGGGCCTCCTGCACCACCCGGTGCATCCCGCGTTCGACAAGGGGGGACATCTCGGGCACCGCCCCGCGCCGCTCCCATTGCACTGGCACCCCGGAAGCGGCCGCCCGTGAGAGGAGATCCTCGACGGTGCCGTTGACGGGCAGCACCGCATCCTTGTCCGTGCCGGGCGGGTCGTGCAGGACGGCGACGGTCTCCCGCAGTTGCTCCACCGCGTCCGCGATCGTCCTGCGCAGCTCGACGAGGTCGGCGCGGTCGCGGTCGGTGAGGTCGGGCGAGAGTTCCAGGGCCCCGGCCCGCAGGGCGACCAGACTCAGGGCGTGGCCGAGGGAATCGTGCATGTCGGCCGCGATGTCCGCGCGCTCTGTCAACCGCGCCCGCTCCGCGACCAGATGCTGGCGCTCTTCCAGGCTCCGGGCCAGCCGCCAGCCCTCCCTCACGAGTTCCCGCCGGCCACGCCAGTGCCGTCCGGCCAGCCAGGGCAGCAGAAGGGCTGCGGGCAGCACGGTCATCGCGTAGAACCACCATACGGGAGGCGTTCGCAGCACCGCGCACGTCGCGAGATCGACCGCTGCGCACCCGACGAGCACCAGGAGCGGGCGCCACGCCGCAGCGACCCGGGCACCAAGCAGACAGCTCACGGCGACCAGCGACAGGACGTGGGCGTTGCCGGGAGTCGCGGAGTCGGACAGGCCCCACACGCACAGCCCGTTGACCAGCACGACGGCGGCCCCCGGCCGGCGGCGGGACCACGGCACCGCCACCGCCAGCACGGCCAATGGGAGAAACAGATCCAGAACCAGCGACGCCGAACCCGCGTCCCAGAACCCGAAGCCGGTGGCGGCGGCGAGCGCACCCCACAGAGCCACGTCGCCGCACACGGGCCTGGCTGAGGTGATGCGCGTGTGCAGCATGGCGCGTCGGCCGTCCTTCCGCTCGATGTCCTCACCTGTCAGGGGCGATTCTGTGGGACGAACCCGGACGCCCGACGCGGGGGGGGGGGGGGGGGGGGGGTAAACGGTGAGGGCGTTCGGCCGGTTGCGCCGCTGTTCAGGCGTCACGCCGTCGCAGCACCAAGAGACCGGCCCCCTGGGCGATAACTGCCCACACCATCAGGATCAGCAAGCTCACGACATCCGGGAATGGGGCTTTGCCATCACCCAGCATGAAATAACCACCCACGGTTTGCGGCATGTACTTGTTGATGGCCAGCAGCACCGGGCCCCCAGTCCGACCAGCATGCTGGGCAGCGCGGAGATCACGAAGAAGATCATGGCCACGGAGCCCGCCGCCGTCCGCAGAGCGAACGACACCCCCACCGTCATCACACAGACGAGGGCGGAATAGACGCCCATGGCAACGGTTTGGTACACCACCTTTGACAGCTCGAAGCTGGCGTGCCCCTGGAAGGGCCCCCAGGCCAGGGCGATGCCCAGCACAGCCCATCCCACTGCGGTGACGAAGCCCACCAAGGCGCTCAGTAGCGCCTTGGCCAGCTGCACACGGAGTCTGACCGGCACCCACAGCAGCGAGGTGCGCATGCTGCTCGTGGAGTACTCGCTCGTCACCATCGTCATCGCAAGAATCACCAGGGCGAACTGGGTGAGGATAACCGAGGACGCCGAGGCGTTGCCGACCGGCTGGATCGGCTTGTCGTTGATCCGAGCGATCGATCCGTAGTAAAAGGTGAAGATCGCAGTCACGATCAGGCCAACCAGCAGGCAGACGTAAGGCGTGCGGATGGTCCAGAGTTTGGTCCACTCCGAGGTGAACGCGCCGACGAATCCGCCACCGGTGTGGCCGGAGACCATGCGCCCACAGCGGCCGTCGCTCACGTCAGCCGACATGGCGCTCATGCTCCCGCTCCCTGCGTCTCCTTGGTATTCGTGCCACCGAACGCAGGGGCGCCCGTTTCGTACTCCATGCTCTGCGCGGTCAGTTCCATATAGACCTGTTCCAGCGAAGCGGAGACGGTCCGCAGTTCGTGCAGCCGTAGCCCCAGCCGGTAGGCCAAGTCGCCCATCTGCTCGACACTGCGGCCCTTCACGACAAGCTCGTCGGCCGCGGGCGACTCCACGTTCACGTCGCCGTCCTTCCGGAGATGGTCGATCAGCGTGCGCAGGTCTGCCACATCCGGGGTGCGCATCCGCACCGACGACAGCGAGCTGCTGGCCAACAGGTCGGCCATCGGCGTGTCGGCCAGGAGCTTGCCCCGTCCGATAATGACCAGCTGGTCGGCGGTCAGCTGCATCTCACTCATCAAATGACTGGACAGGAAGACCGTCCGGCCCTCTGCGGCCAGGGACCGCACGAGTTCACGCACCCAGCGGACACCGTCGGGGTCGAGGCCGTTGACCGGCTCGTCGAAGATGAGTACCTGTGGGTCGCCGAGCAGTGCTCCGCCCACGCCCAGCCGCTGGTACATACCGAGGGAGAACGCCCAGCGGAGCGCCGCGCCACCTTCGCCAGGCCGACCGTCTCCAACACCTCGTCCACCCGGCGCAGCGGAATGCCGTTGCTACGCGCCTGCGCCACCAGGTGGCTGCGTGCGGAACGGGCCGGGTGCAGCCCTTGGCGTCCAGAAGCGCCCCGACCTCGCGGATCGGGTGGCGCATCGAGGAGTACTGCTTGCCATCGATGAGCGCCTCACCCCCGGACGGATGGTCAAGGCCGAGAATCATGCGCATCGTGGTCGACTTTCCGGCACCGTTGGGCCCCAGAAAGCCGGTCACTTGCCCACTCTTGATGTCAAGCTCAGACCGTCCACGGCGATGGTCTCGCCGTAACGCTTGGTCAGTTCTCGAAGGGTGATCACGGAGCTCCTTCGTGTCGGTCGTCGAACGCGGAAGCCGACGGCGGTGCGCACCGACCGACGCATAGTGCGCAACGCTGGGCGGCCACCGCGTTTCCTGTACGAGAGCGACGCTAGAAGCCCGCGGCGCCGGCGCCCATTGGTCGAACGGCAGCAGCGTCCTGCCCTTCGTCATGGGTGTGCCCGGACTCGGGACTGAATCTGTGGAGCCCGCCCTTCGCACGGCTGTGCGCCGGGCTTAGGCTCGCAGCGTGAAAAGACAACACCGGGCAGTCGGCCTGTCCGGGTCCTGGTGGCCGACGACGAGGCGATGGTCCGGGCGGGGGTGCTGGCCATCCTCGCCCGGGACGCGCACGTTGAGGTGGTCGCCGAGGCAAGCGACGGGCACGAGGCCCTCGCGCTCAGCCGCCTGCACCGGCCGGACGTGGTCTTGCTGGACATCCAGATGCCTGGCCTGGACGGGCTGACGGCAGCGGCGAGGCTCCACCGGGAATCGACAGCGATCGGTGTGATCATGCTGACGACTTCGGACGGCAGGACGAGTACGTCACCGTGCCCTGGAAGAGGGCGCCGACGGTTTCCTGCTGAAGGCGGACGACCCGAGAGAACTCCTCAACGGGGTACGGGCGGTGGGAGCCGGCGGGGCCTACCTGTCCCGCGGGTCGCCGGCCGGGTCATCGCCGGGCTGCGCGCCCACGGGCGGCGCACCCTCACCGCTCACTGGAGCGGCTCACCGAACGGGAGCGCGAGGTGCTCGCCGGACTCGGGACGGGACTGTCCAACGCGGAGATCGCGAGTCGGCTGCACCTCGTCGAGGCACGGTGAAGGCACACGTCAGCGCGGTCTTTGCGAAGCTGGGCGCACGCAACCGGGTGGAGGCGGCCATCTCCGCGTACGAGGCAGGCCTGGTCCGTCGGGCCCCCGCTGACCAGGGGCGGCACCCCGGTACAGAGTGATCGTGTCCCATCAAGCAACGTTGGCCCTGTCAACGACGGCGTACAAGCGCCGGTCGTCGGGTGGCGGTTTCGCCAGATGATGCAGCGGCGGGTCATGCCGCCCCACGCCTCGTGGCCGGCGTGATCGGTGCCGCGAGGGCAAAGTCGCGAGCTGAGCTTCGATGCGCTCGGGACACTGGTTGCGAGGGTAGAGAGTTCCGGACCCCGCACTTCACCACCGTGGACATCGGCCCCGCACGAGTTCGGCCACGGAATGGTCGCCGTTGCCCGCCGCAAGGTCGAGCGGATGCGGATGTCGGAGTGGCAGTTGTCCCGTCTCAGATGATCTGGTCCGAGGCCGTAGTCGTGACCTGCGACGACCAGATCGTTTGAGACGAGTGGCGAGCCGAAATCTCAACTGATCTGGCCTGTGGCGGGTGGATGTCGCCCTGAGTCCTAATCCGTCTGGTCCGCCGTGGCGGAACCCGAGAGAGCGGCAGCTGGCACACTTGCGCGACATGAGCGACTGGTACGAGCAGTTGGAGCTGGGCAGTGATCTGGTTCGGATCTCGGAACCCCGCGTCGGCCGCGCTGCTGTCAGCAAAGCTGTGGTGGCTGCATGGAACCGACCGCGACATCGTCGTCGATGCCGGGCTTGGCGTCGTTGCCCTGCGTGGGGAGATCCCACGCATGTTCGAACGTGACCCGCTGGTAGTTCTCACCCACGCGCACCTGGACCACGTTGGCGGGGCTCACGAGTTCCGTGAGCGGGCCGGCCACCCTGCCGAAGCCGCAACCCTGGCCGAGGGTGTCCCTGCCAGTCTGTACGGTGCCGAGCTCTACGAGAAGCTGGGCATTGACGCTGGGGATGAGCCTGTCCCGGACCTACTGATCAAGAGTCTTCCGTATCCCGAGTACGACCCGCGGACATATCGGGTTCCAGCGGTGACACTGAGCCGCCAGCTCGACGACGGGGACCGAATCGATCTGGGCAGCCGTACGCTGACGGTCCTTCACCTACCGGGCCACTCGCCGGGAAGCATCGCCCTGCTGGAGGAGCGTACCGGGGTGCTGTTCTCCGGCGATGCGGTGTACGACGGCTACCTCATCGACGACCTCCCCGACTCCGACATGCCTGCCTACCGGCGCAGTATGGAACGCCTCGCGCAGTTGGACGTGTCCGTCGTGCATCCGGGCCACGGGCGCAGCTTCGACCGACGCGCTTCGTGAACTTGGCCGGTGACTACCTGCGCGGCAAGCCGTGACGGAGCCCGACGCTGGATATGAGCTGTCCCGCCAGGGCTGGCTACGAATCAGTCACCTGACGATCAGTCGCCCTGCACCTCTCGGCGACCATAATCTGCGAGCAGTCCCGGCGGACCAGATCACCTGAGAAGCCCTGACGAATCGGACCAGATCATCTGCGACAGGGCCAGATCATCCGAGACGGGACACCTGACACGAAGGCGGGCGTCACGCTCAAGTGATGTCCTGTGTCATCGAACCTTGAGCGCGTGTCACCGAAGATTGATCTATCGGTGCCCCTCCCAGCCCATGTCCTTGCCACATCTTCCTGGGCGCGGCAATCTCTTCCTCGGTCGACTCGGTAATGCCCACCTCCTCCAAGCGCGCCAGCAGGTCTGCGAGGGCCTGCTTCTGAGCCGGGTGCGTGATCGGTACGGCGTTCAGGTCGGTGCTCATCAGCCAGTCGAACAGCACGATGGCGTCGGCACGCCACAGGCTGAGATCGACGCTTGGGGCTGACCCCCACGGGAATCCAGTTTCCATGCGGGCATCGTGCAGGTCAGCGGCGTGCAGATCATCTCTATCCGCTCGGCCCGCACCGGCGGCCCTGGAAAAGGCAGCCCCGGTACGGGCCTCTGACCAGCGCGATCAATCTTCGGTGACACAAACGCGTGTCCATCAAAGTCGATGGCACGCGCTCAAGGTTCAGTGACACAGGACAGCGGTGCGGCTTGCCTCCTGGCCTGGGGATTGGCACTCAAATTCGAACAAGATTCTAAAAGGGGTATGGACCGGCACCCCTTCCCCGACGACCTGATCGATGCCCAACGGGCATGGCACGCCATGGCTTTGTCCACGAGAACGGACAGCAGATGTTCACCACTTCGGGAGGCACCACTACCTGGTGCTGTTCGATTGCGTACCTCCGGAGCGTGAGTACCGGCGTCGTCTGGCAGTCGGCTAGAAGAGACCGGCTTGCATGTGGTGCGTGAGGTTGTCGAGGGTCTCGCGCAGCCATGGGCTGCGACCAGCTGGCAATCGGACCAGGGTGTGCGAAGGTTCCCGGGTCGGCTCGGAACAGGTGGTGGGGCGTGGTGGGGCGGGTCGTCGCGCAGTACGCCGTCGGGCATGGTTCCCGAGGTGGGAGGTAGAGGTGTGGTTCGGGGAAGGCCATCCACATCCATATCCCGAACGGCAGTGGCACCGGGCGTGCAGATGCGTTCGGTCCGGCCGGGCTCCAGAGTTCCCCCGTCTGCGGGTGGGTCGGCACGAGGATCATGTCGGCGTCCGGGCCGAGGGCGGACAGCCCCGGACCGGCCAGGACGGCGCGTCGCGCTGACTGGTCCGCGGGCAGCAGAGCGTCGAGGGCGCGTTGGAACACTTCCGCGATCAGCCCGGGCGGGACTGTCACCGGTCGGCCGTCGGAAGCTACCAGGAGGTGGGCCAGGGCCCGGCCTGCTGCCGCTTCCCACCGTGGGCTCCAGGACCACCAGTGGTCCAACCCGAGGAGCGAGCTCCACCTGCTGATCGGCTCCATCGGGGGCGTGGCTACTTCCTCGTCCAGCAGTTCCTCCCAGGAGAGGATTGCGGTGTCGGAGTCGGTGTCGTCGACGGGGAGGCGGTGCACGGCGTCCGGCGCGAGCCAGACCGCCTGCCAGAGTGAGCAGTCGTCGATCCGGCTCGCCACCGGCAGGCCGCACGCCTCACAGGCCATGTTCGGGCCGTCACCCCAGTCGAGGCCGCAGCAGTAGCCGCCGGCTTCGTGCGGGACGAGCACGGTGCCGCGGGTATCCCCGGGGCGATGACGACGGCGCCGGGTGCGCTGTCGGACAGTGCGTAGAGCGGAGCGTAGATGCCGCGGGCCGCCGCCTCGTCCGGGTCAATCTCCTCCCACCTCCGCCACGGCGCCCCCAGGGCTCCGGTTCCACGGCGAATGTGCCCGACTCCATGAGCACCGGGAGCTGGATCCCGTTCCCGTACTTCTGATGGGCATGGGCCGGCAGCGCGACCGGGGACAGCGGGATCGTCAGCTCGGCGCCACATCCCGCACACACGAAAACGAACAAATGTCCTCCGCGAAGAAAGAGGGGGCATCGTCGCAACTATGTGGCGGACCATCCAACCGGTTTTCAATCTGAGGCGCGGGACTGTGCACCGCCACGGTGTGTAAGGCCACCGTTCGAATCCCCGACGTGCCAGGTGCCTCCCGAAGTGGTGAACATCTGCTGTCGGTTCTCGTGAACAAAGCCATGGGCGCCGTCTGTCAGACCCTCCCCGTACCGTTACAAGTCCTACTCGTAGCGGCCGCGGGGAGCACCTCAGTGGACGACGACCTCCAGATCGACAACGACGAAGACCTCTACCGCAACCCGGTCTACTACGAACCGGCCGCCCGTAACCTCGACCTCCAGGCCGACGACCTCGGCGTTCCGAACGGCCAAGGCCTCCTCGACGTGCTCATCGGGCAGCGGAAGCGCGTCCCCGTCGATAAGCGTGGGCTGATCTGCCCCGACTGCCGGGACCTTCGCAGCCGGCGCGTCCCCATGTACCTCGTCGAACGCGACGGCCTGTGGTTCGCCTCCCACTACCGCAAGCCCGGAGACAAGCCCATCAGCCACGAGTCCGACGAGCACCTCGCCCGCAAGGAACGCGTCGCGAAGGACTCCGAGGACCACGGCTTCCCCGCCGACATCGAGGCCCAGACCTCCGACGGGCACGCGCGCCTCGACGTACGCATCACCGGCGCCAACGGAATCGTCCTGGGCTACGAACCGCAGCTGAGCGCCCAGACCGCCCGCGGGATGCGCGCCCGCGAGAGGTTCCGGCGCAACGGGGGCATCCAGTCCGTGTGGGACTTCGCCGACCTCGACCACAGCGGCATCGGACGTGTCCCCTACGTCCGCACCCCCGACCTTCCCGCCTCCGTCATCCGCGTACGGAAAAACCCCATCGAGATCCGCGAGGGCAACTTCGTCGTGGAAGAGGGCCACTGCACTCCAAGTGGCGCGCTCGATAGGTGCCCCAACAAGCCCTACGACTCCAAAAACCCCACCGCAACCGGGTACTGCGGGGACTGGCACCGCGTTCTCGTCCCCGCCCACCAGTCCAGCTCATACGCCGTGAACCGCGGCTCCCTTACTCTGACCCAGTTCATTGTGGAGGCCGCGGCCGGCGAGCGAGTCCCGTTCCAACGAGACGGCCATTACGGATGGCTTCCTGTACAGCAGTGGCAGAACTACCTCGAGGCGAACGGACCCGACCCGGAGGAGAAGAAGCGACAGGCGCCGTCTGTACGTCGCGGCGACCGGCACGACAGGTGTACCGAGGACCGCCCGGCGTCAGAAGTGCGGTCCGAGCCGAAGCAGAGACGCGGCAGCCGGTCCATCGTCCTCGAGTCCCGACCTGCCGAAGCCGAGGAGGCCAGGGTGCCGGTGGACGCGGCGGGGAAACCGATCCCGCTGTGCTGCTTCTGCGGCGACCCCGCCAGCCTTCCAGGCCCCGAGGGGCTTCCCGAGCACTTTTCGTGCCGCAGGAAACAGGAGCCCTGACCTGAGGCCCCCGCCCACTCAACGGGCGGGGGCTGCTCTACGCCCAGAGGGACACGACGTTCGCGACCGACCCCACCAGCACCCCAGCCGCCGTGAGCAGCGCCGGCCACTTCAACGAGTGCACCACCAGCTCGAGCGCCGCCAACTGAGCATTCTCTTCGAAGTACGTCAGGTTCCCCCAGTTCCCTGAAGGAGCCCGGATCGCGGTACGCCGAGCCGACTTCTCCTCCTCAGGTACGTCTGGGTCAGTGAGAACCGCCTCAAGCTTTGCCAGGTCGGCCTTCAGGGACGGTCTTGAGGGCGCCCCAGTACACCCCGAGGATGGACAGCACGACGCCGATCACTGTCAGCGCGATGGAGAGTATGAACATCGCCGCACTGTATGCCGACGCTCTGACAACACTGTGAGCCGTTTCAGGCCGCTACCGTTCTCGCGCCACCGCGTGCCCAGGGAGCCCCTATGCGGCACGATGTCGTTGTGCCGAGGCTCGACGTCCCCTCCGCGGTCACCCGAGCACTCCGGCGGCGATGAAAGAGGGGCAGGGGAGCCGGTCGTCGTCGCCGGCACGGGCCTCGACGGAGTGAACCGGCCCCGCTGCCCGTGACGGTGGGGGTCGCCGAGACGGTTGAGCGATCATGAACCGACCGATGATCTTCTCTGCCGCTCTGGCCGCCATGCTGGTTCCCGTGGCCGCTGTTCCCGCCGCGTCGGCCGAGCCGCTGGCCGTGCGGGCGTACGTCGACACCCGGGTGCGTGACTGCGCGGGGTCCGGCTCCGGCTGCCGCCCCGGGGTCGTGGTCCACCACTGGTACCGCCGTGGCGTCCAGGCCCGTGGGGTGGGCTGGGTCTATGCCTCGCGGGAGGGTGTCCGGTCCGGTACGGCCCGCTGGTTGGTCAAGAAGCCCGGCGGCACCTGGAAGACCGGCGGGACCTGGAAGCGCGCGGCGAGGGTGGGCAGCTTTGTGGAGGCGTCCTGGGGCCGGGACGGGCACACCGGCCCGAAGTACCCGCGCAACACTCGCATCTGCGTGGAGTTTCGGGGCCTGACCACGAAGGCGTGCGTCACGCTCAAGTGACCCCTGTCCTGTGCCACCCAACTTTGATCGCTTGTTAATGAAGCCTGATCGCCCCACTTGTCCCCATGGCCTGGTGGCTATCGAACGGCGATGCTGGGGAACCGCGCAGTCGCACGGCTACCTCTGCCAGGGCGAACTGCGATTTGACAACGGATCTTTGGGGGATCAGTGCAGCCGGACAGCGGACCAGGTATCGGCCTCAGCCCGGGGGAGACAGCTGCCCTCCTGCTGAACAGGATCCGGCAGGGCAACGACTACGCCCGCGGTAAGAAACAGCGGTTCCGTCGAAGCGCTTCGGTAACCAAGATGGTCACGCTTGCGCTGTCCGCCGCTTCCACCATCATTCTGGGCCTGCAGAGTCTCAACATGTGGGCCAGTCTGGCTTTTGCCCTTGTGGCCCTGGGGACGTTGCTGGGGGCCGTCGAACCGTTCTTCAACTGGCGCTCGCGATGGGTGCTGATGGAGGAAACGCAGTACCGGTTCCAGCGGCTTGCCGATGACCTCGAGTATCTCGTGGCATCGACGGCACCCGAAGAACTCACCTATGCTCAACTTGGTCAAATTTTCGATAGATATCAAATTATTTGGGATGACCTGAGTCGCGCTTGGTTGGAGCATCGCCGGGAGCCGGCGCAGTCGACCAACGGTTAGTTCGAAACGGTGGCGGCGACCCACGTACCTCGACGTACGGGTGGACGGGTCCTGTGAAGGTCAGAAATTTCCGACCTGTCTTTTCGGAGGTCGGCAAGCTCTCCAGGCACCTACGGGCGATCGCTGGGGACTTGCGCTGAGGCTGATGGGGGCCGGGCCTGGCGCCGCGCCGGTCCCGCCAGGGTTGTGGGACAGGCCTTATGGCGATTGCTGTGATTCCCGCCGCTCCGGCTCGCGCGGCCGCTGGCCACCGGTCTCCGGCGGCCGTGGGAGAAGCCGGCCCCTGCTGAACAGGCTCACGTCTGCCCGGGTCCGCAGGAACCTGTGTACGGGGACCGGCTCCCCGACCAGTGCACCGAAACCGTCTCGTCCTGGGCCTGGCCGCCGGGTTCGAAGAACCACCGCCCAGCCACCCGTCACGACGTGGCAGAGTCCTGGCCACCGGCGAGAATGCAGCCGCCCCGCCCATCACAAGAAGGGCACCAAAATCCCGGCGCAGTGAGGAGCGGCAGACTTGACGGCCTGGGTCATGTGCAGCGGGCACGAGGCCGATGAATTTCACGGGGTACGTCGGTGGATCTCAGCTCAGCGATCATCGCTGTCGCAGGCGTCGCAGGAACCCTGGGAGGGGCGCTCCTCACCCAGCGCGGCTCCCAGCGGGCGAAGCGCCTGGAGATAGAACTCGTTCGAGACCATGAGGAGGCCCGCGAGGCCCGTTCGCTGCGACGCACCTGCTATGCGGAACTCAACCGGGATGCCCGGCAGTTCAACACCGCACTCAACCGCCACCTGCACGTCATGCGAGAACGCGGCGTGGAGGAGGCCAACAGCGACGCACTCGAGGAAGCGAAGAACGCGCACCGCGATCGATACTCCGAAGCACAGATGATCGCCCCCGAAGAAGTACTCAGGCGAGCGAGCGTCGTCAACCAGGCCCTGAACAAGGTCTACGGTCAGGTCAAGCGTCTCGAACGCGGGGCCCCCGAACCAGGCGAAACGATGGAGACCGCGGCCCAGGCCCAGTACGAGGTCTGGGAGATGCTCCGGACTATGAGAACCGCTATGCGCCACGACCTCGGTATCTCGCAAGAGGATTGAGAGCTGGTGTCGGCGTCCCGTCCCTATCTCCTGCAGGGATCAAGTAGGCCACCAGCTCCAGCAGAGGGCGGCGACGACCTGCCTGCAGTCCGGGTCTGAAGACAGTGCTGTCCTGTGCTGCCCGAAAACAGCAGTGACGTCCGCGGGCCCTGTTCCCCAGGCGCCGCGCAGCCTCATCGCCGCTTGCGGCGTCACGTGCCGTCGTTTGTCCGGCAAGCGGTGCACACGGTTTCCTGCCCGTTTCTTCACCAAGGAGTCACAGGTCTCGATAGTCTCCCTGGACGCTCTATTCGCACCATTGAGGGGGGATTCCTCATGCATGTCCGTCATGCCCTGACCGCTGCCGCTACCGCTGCTTCGGTCCTCGCTCTCGGCCTCGCGGCCGCCGCCCCGGCCCAGGCTGCCGAGTACTCCTCGGCCCTGAAGATCAGGGGTGTCCAGTACGACGCTCCCGGCTCCGACTCCAACAGGTGCTCGGGCGGTAACACGAAGCACGAGTACCTGACGATCAAGAACTACTCGCGGACCACGACCGTGAACCTCAAGGGCTACGTCGTCAAGGACGCCGCCGGCAACAAGTTCACCTTCCCGGCGACCCACAGGCTGCAGCCCGGCGACTACATCAAGCTCCGGGGCAACCACGGCACCGATTCCGACGCCAAGAACGTCGTCTACCGGCAGAACTGCAACTTCATCTGGAACAACGACAAGGACACCATCTACCTGTACAAGCCCTCCGGCGCCCGCGCGGACGTCCACTCGTACACCAAGAAGTCCAACGACCGCGACGGCAACGGCTACATCACCTACCACGGATAGCGAACGCGGGCGCCGACGGCTGTCTAGTGGTCGGCGCCCATGCCTGCGGGCGAAGCGATTCCGCAGAGGCCGCCTCAGGACCAGTGAGACCGGCTCCAGAGCGTCCTCGCCGACCTGGCCGAGGCCGAGCGGACTCGGGGCGTCGGGAGTTCTTGGAGGCCTTCCTGTTCTCCTGCGGCCTGGTCGACGAGGAACCCGAGGGATCAGGTGAGCCGCAGCCTGACCAGCCGGAGGTGCCCGGCTGCAGGCTGTGGGGATCGCTGCGGCGGGACGGCCTGGTGTGGTCATGCTGACACTGGTGGCCCAGGATCGACAGCTGGTCGCTCGGTGAACCGTACGACCGTCGCGGCGGTGCCGGCTGACGGCACCCGGACACCGTGATCGCTGTTGGAGGGGACTACGGGAACGGTATCGAGGTGGACTTCGTCGACGGGCGTCAGCACAGTGTTCGTGCCTGCTGACAAAGATCTCCAGGGTGACGGCATGTGAGACTGCACCGACCGCACCACCCAGCAGCGAGGACTATGGCCATGAGCGGCATCTACGACGACGGAGCAACGTACGGGCCGGACCCAGACGCCCAGCCTCCGCAGGAGGCTCCGGCCGACCCGATCTACGACGACGGAGCCCAGTACGGGCCCAGCGCCGAGCAGTAGCCTCACGACGCGATGCCCCGGCGGACATTGCTGGCACGTGACGTCGCGTGCCAGAATTTTGTATGGATTGGCAGTCCGAGAGCCCGGAACTATGGGCGTTCCTGAAGACCCTGCACCGCGGCGACATCCTGGCCGGCACCGTCGCGGCGATCGAACGGTTCGGGGTCTTCGTGGCCCTGGACGACGGGCCCGACCATCCCACCCTGCCCGGCGTCGGGTTCATCGGTATACCCGAACTCTCCTGGCGGCACTTCAACGATCCCGCAGATGTTGTTCAGGTAGGGCAGCGCGTCTCGTGCGAGTTCCTGGGCGCTGACACCCACAACGCTGAGGCCAGACTGTCTTTGAAGGCACTGCTGCCCGACCCGCTCCAGGCGTTCGCCGCCCGCGCGGTGGCGGGCCAGGAGTTCCGGGGGACAGTTGAGAAGGTGGTTCCCATCGGCGTCTTCGTCGAACTCGGAGATGGGATGGTCGGGTTGGTTCCCTTCATAGAGATCGACGGCCGCCCCGCGGCGAGTCCGGCACAAGACTTCGCGATCGGCGAAAAGATCACCGTCATCGTGCGGGAAGTCGATCTGCCAACCCGCCGGATCTTCCTGTCCAGGCCAAAGAGCGGTCAGTAGACAGAGACCGCACGTTCACGTGGGCGCGGACAGCCACGCTCACACATCCTGATCCCCGGTGCGGCGGATATCGGCGTACACCCGGCTCGTCACACCGGCCCGGCCCGGCACTCGCCGTACAGGGGCCAGGCCCGAGGTCGCCCAGCGCTCCTCCAACTGGGCTACCACCAGCCGAAGCGTGTCCTCGTTCGCCGCAGTGATGTCCAGCACCACCAGGCCGGGCTCGCTGATGTGCTGCCCGCTGATCTCCTTCATGCCGTCCCTGACGTCCAGCCGGTGAGCACGGTTCGCGCCCATCTGACCCTTCACCCATCCGGCGGACGCGGTGCGCGGCTCGGATGCCAGGGCAGTAGGCCCCGTCGGCAGGCGAAGGGGCGCTGCCAACGTTTCCCGCAGGGGGCTGCTCAGAGGCGGGACGTGACGGAGCGGCAGGCCGCCAGCAGGTTTTCGTCGTTGGGGATGTCGCGGAAGCGGCCGCTGCGGCGCAGGAGCGTGAGCTCTTCCCGGACCCGGGGGAGGGCCGGCCGGGCGGCCGTCCCCATGCGGCTCAGGCAGGCCAGGACATGATTGGACGTCGAGTCGTTCTCCGCCCACGCTGCCAGGAGCGTTTCCACGACGGCGGGCGCCTCGGCGTCGCCGCCGATATCCCACAGGGCGGCCGCGGCGTAGACCCGGGTCCACTCGTAGCCCGCTGTCAGCATCTTCCGCAGACGCGGCAGGGCCGGCGCGGCAGCCGACCCGATCCGCCCCAGGACGGCGGCTGCCTCGTCGTCCGCGTGAGTGTCAAGAAGCTCAACCAGCCTCGGCACGACGCCGGCCGCGTCGCCCTCAAGTTCCCACAGTGCCGCCGTCGCGGCCGCCCGGACGGTGACGTCCTGCGCGTCGGCCAGAGGGCGGACCACATCCAGGGCGAAGGCGGCTTTAGGGCCGAAGGAGGCGAGGGCCTTGAGGGCGGAGGCGGCCGTATGCCACTGCTCCTCACGCATGGCCGCGGCTACGGCACTGGCCAGCACCGGTGCAGACCCGGGGTCACCCAGCTCTCTCAGGGCGGACACCAGAGCGTTGGCGCTCATCGACTGCGACGCATCCGAGAAGTCCACCTCCGCCAGGAGCTTCGACAGCCTCGGCGTCAGGTCACCGGCCGCCTCACCCAGGTGACCGGCCACCTGCACAGCACGCCAGGCGTCGGCGCCCCCGTCCAGCGCCTCCAGCACACAGTCCAGCGCCCGCAGATCCCCCAGAGATGCCAGAGCTCTGACAGCTTCCTGGTGAGCGCGCCGTACCAGCCGCTCCCGGGCCGCCCACACGCCCGGCCCGTGTTCCGCACGGGCCGCCTCGACGTAGCCGGCGAGGGCCTCCCGGGCCGGCTCGCTCACCGGCACGAGCGCCCCAAGAGCCTCCGCCGCCGCAGCCGAGGTATACGGGTCCCCGGGGTCCAGACACCCCGCGATCAGCACCACCAGACCGGAGTGATCCCCACGCCACTGGCCGATCAGCTCCGTCGCCATGCGGATCGCGTCGTAACGCACCCCAGGGTCCGCACTGCACAACTGCCCGGTGAGCACAGCGGTGCGCTCCAGCACACGATCGTCCAACACCGTGTGAAACGCCTCCAGCAGGGAGGTCGTCGGCGCGTGAACCCGGCCGTGCCGCTCCAGATCCTCGAACGCCGCGGCCACCTGCGGCGGCACACCCGGGGAAGGCGTCGCGCCAGCGGCCACATCCAGCTCCACCTCGGCCCGGCAGGGCGCATCGTCATCCCCGCCGGTCTCCTCCGGAGCGATCTCCCGGATCAGACCGACCGCCGCCGGCACCACAGCGTCACCGAGCTCCCCCGGAGCGCACCGGACCCTTTGCACGAGAGCAGCGAGCCGCACCTCGGGCACTTCTGCCGTGTCACCGGCCAGAGCGTCCAGCCAGCCGACGGCCGCACCGTGCACGGCCGCATCCCGCAGCGCCACCGTAGCCACCGCCCTCACAACGAACAGCCGCTGCACCATGCCGCTCCCGGGAAGCAGACTGCGCAGGACCTCCAACGCGCGTGCACTGTCGGCGAGGAAGAGGCCCAGGCACTCGATCGCGGGCCGCCGTACCTCCTCATCCGGGTCCATCACCCAGCGGACGAACACCTCGGCACGCTCACCTATCACCGCCAACGCGTCCACATGGGCTCTGGACTCGGTGCCGTCCGGCGTGAAGTACACCCCTTCGGGATCCATATCCAGGCACTCCTGCCCGATGCTGAGCAGCAACTCGATAACCGAGCCCCGGTCAGGAGTCGCGGGACTGTCGGCCATCTCGAACAGGAACGGCAGGCTGGCCGCCGTGCACGGATAGACATCCCCCTGATGGTGCGCCGCACTGTAGAAGCCGCTGAACGCCTCGTCCCGTACACCGGGGTCCGCCGAAGCCATGCCCTTCAGCCAGCCCGGAACATCGCTCGCCGGACCATAGGCGTGGCCCATGGACTCCCAGCCGCCGCCGTCAATTTCGTTGATCATCATGCGGGGCACTATGCCGAAGGGCACTGACACCACCCCGACGTCGCGCCCTGGGCGGAACACTGGGAGGGGCGAACACCCTCACATGCCAGCAGGGTCAGGTCTTCTCTCCTTGCCGGAGCTCGAACAGGTCCTCAAGGAATGGAACGACAACTGGGGCCGCGCCATGCCCTTTACACCCTCACGAGCGATCTGGGAGGCGAGCGGAGAATCCTTTGGACGCCGATCCAGGACGACCTCCGAGAGGATGAGCGGCTCTACAACCTCATCGCCTCCGGCATCGGATGGACTGAGACCCCCGCGGCCTGACGGCCGGCCCTGCCGGACTCAGCGGCTCCGATCTCCGTCCCGGCCGGTGGCCGGGACGGAGATCGGAGAAGATCACCTATCAGGCGGTATGGAAGGCCACCGGACACCGGGAAACCGCCCACCCAGGCGGGACTGCCCTGTAATGATGAATCACCACATCGCACCAGATGGCCAAAGGGGTCGCATGGGCCTGCACATTTCGCGGATCGAGATACGTAACTTCCGCAACTTCCGGCACCTCGTCATCGACGACTTCCCCGCCCACGCCGTGATCGTCGGCGAGAACGGCGTCGGCAAGTCGAACCTGCTGGAAGCGATCCGGCTGGTACTCGACCCGTCCATCTCCGACGCGCGGCGCATGCTGCGCGAAGAGGACATCTGGGAAGGGCACCCCGCAGGCCTCGCCGGCGGAGCCGATGTGACCATCGTCGTCGAGCTGCGCGGCTTTGACGACGACGCTGACGCCAAGAGCATCCTGTCCAGCGCCACGGTCGACTTCGACCCCTACGTAGCCCGGCTGACCTACCGCTTTGCCCCGCGAACCGAGATAGCAACCGCCGACGGCTCCCAGGTGCAGCCCACCGGCCGGCCGCTGACCGCGAAGGACTACGACGTCGTCGTCTTCGCCGGTGACCGCGAGACCAACGACGTGCGGGCCATCCGCCGCGAGGTGGCCCTGCGCGTCCTGCCCGCCCTTCGCGACGCCGAAGGGGATCTGCAGAACTGGCGGCGCAGCCCGATGCGGGATCTCCTCGAACGGCTTCCCCTAGACCCGGCGAACTTGGAAGCCACCGCCTCGGCGATCGCCACCGCCGTCGACCAGCTCACCAAGGACGCCAACGTCGCCAAGCTGGAGGGACACCTGACGGACCGGCTGGGAGACATGTTCGGGCCGCGCATGGCTCCCCAGCCCACCCTCGGCTTCGCCTCCTCTAAGCCGGACGAACTGATCCGCGCCGTACGTCTGTTCTTCGATACCGCCCGCCGCAGGAGCATCTCCGACACCAGCCTGGGCAGCGCCAACGTCATCTACCTCGGCCTGCTCCTCGAAGCCCTCAGCCAGCAGCGACTCGACGAAGAGTTCATCGCCACGCTCGTCGCCGTGGAAGAACCCGAGGCCCACCTCCACGTCACCCTCCAGCGGCACCTCTTCCGGTACCTGCTGCGCACCGGGCCTTCGCTCATCCTCACCACCCACAGCCCGCACATCGCCGCCGTCGCCCCGGTCCGCTCCTTCATCGTGCTGCGCGCCACGGGTAACGGCACGACCGGAGCCACCACGGCAGCCATTCCCGTCAGTGACAAGGAAGCCGCAGACCTGGAGCGCTACCTCGACGTCAGCCGTGCCGAGGTCCTCTTCGCCTCCGCCGTGGTGCTGGTCGAAGGACTGGCCGAGCTGTACATCCTCCCCGCCCTGGCCGAAGCTGCCGGGTTCGACCTCGACGCCTACGGCACCGTGGTGGCCAGCGCCCACGGCACCGACTTCAAGCCCTACCGGGCGCTCCTCGGCCCGAAGGGCCTAGACACTCCCCATGTGGTCGTCACCGACGGAGACGCCACCCTCGACAAGCGCGGGGTGCGGGAAGCCGGCCTCAAGCGGGGCGCGAAACTCAACCCGGAGCCGTCCCGCAGCAAGGCACTCCTGGAGCAGATCGCCCTCCTTCCGGAAACCGATGCCGCCGACTACCGAACGACCCGCGATCCCCTCGCCTCAGAACTCCAGGGCCACGGCATCTACATCGGCGCCCAGACGCTGGAGACCGACCTGTGCTCCCTGTTCGGCGAGGAGATCATCCAGGCCTTCGAGGAGCTGAACACCAACACCACCGCGCGAGACGACGTGAGCCGCGGGGTCGCCAACGAACAGAACACGACCGTCGACCCCGTCCTGCGGAAGAAGATGCTCAAGCGGATCGGCGCCCTCAGCAAGGGTCGCTTCGCACAGCGCCTCGCCGCACATATCGCACAGGCCGACCTGCAAGGACGCATCCGAGACGCAACCCAGACCCCCTGGAACCTCCCCCTCGACGAGCAGGCCCTGCGCCGCCTGGGCACGGCCTCCTACATCTTCCTGGCCATGGAACACATCAGCCGCGCGGCCCGCGGAACGTCACTGTTCCCCGGCCCCACGACGCCGTTCGCCAACGGGCAGGCCAGCGATGCAGGTCAGTGACATCCTGCTCGCGGAGCTCGACAGCCTGCATCCCAGGCAGCGGGCCGCCGTTCTCCACGACGGCAACGTCGTTCTGCGGGCCGGCCCCGGAAGTGGTAAGACGCGTACTCTCGTCGCCCGGATCGCCTACGTCCTCCAGACGCAGATCTCCCCCTTCCGCGGCGTCGCCTGCATCACCTACACCAACCCGGCGGCCGAGGAAATCCGCCGTCGCGTCCACCGCAGCGGCGTGCGCGCCGAGGGGCGGATCACCTGCTCCACCGTGCATGCCTTCTGCCTGAACGAGATCCTGCGCGCCTTCGGACACCTGACCGGGCAGCCGGCACCTGAGGCGGGACAGGTCCTCAGCAAGGTAGCCATCGAGTCGCTCCTGCAGCGCTGCTTCGACCGAGTCGGCATCGGCGAGGTCCTTGCCCAGCACCGCGTGCCCCAGAGCACCAAGATCCGCCGGGCCCTGGCCTGCAACGAGGCCCTCGACGGCTTCGACCCACGGGAAGTCCAGGCCGCACGCCTGTACGAGGAACAGCTCATCCTCCAAGGCGAGATCGACTTCGAGGCCATGGTCATCCGGGCCGTGCGCCTCGTCCGCGAGCACGCACATGTCCGCGACCTCCTGCGTGCCCGCTTCCCGCACCTCGTCGTCGATGAGTACCAAGACCTCGGCGGAGTTCTTCACGAGCTCGTTCTCGCCCTGCGCGACCTGGCTGGCATCACCGTCTTCGCCGTCGGGGACACCGATCAGTCCGTCTACGGCTTCACCGGCGCCGACGCCAAGTACCTGACCGAACTGGCAGGTCGAGAGGACTTCCGCGACCTCGAACTCGAGGTCAACTACCGCAGCGGCCAGGACATCATCACCGCAGCTGAAGCCGCCCTCGGACTCTCCCGGGGCCGCCTCGCCCGCGAAGGCGCACCACCCGGCGACGTCAACCTCGAACAGGTCGAGGGAGGGCTCCAGGACCACGCCCGAGTGACCTGCGATCTTGTCGAACAGGCACAGAACAACGGCATCAGCCCCGAGCGGATCGCCATCCTCTACTCCGCTCGCGGTCGCCTGCTCGACGACGTACGCCGAGAGCTCACCCGACGCGAGCTGGACTTCCGGCACGAGGGCGATGACAAGCTGCCCGCCGGCAGCCTCTCCCGTTTCATCCAGCGCTGTGCAGCCCGCGCCGTCACCAACTACCAGATCCACGCCGCATCCGGTGCCGACCGCGCTGACATGCTGCGCCGTGCGCAAGCACCGTCCCTTGCCTCCCTGGCCCGCGCCCTCGTCACACTGCGCACCGAGGCCCAGCTTGCCCCGCCTTCCTCGCGCCTCTTCCTGCCCAGGGCTCTGCAACAGTGCCTTGACCCCGCGGAGCTCTACCCCGCCGACGCCCCGGCCCTCGCCTGGCTGAAACAGCTGCGCGCTGGCTTGGCTCTCGACGAAGTAGCCGCAGGACACCCTGATCTGGACAACACGAGCAGCCTCGACGCCCTGGCCGGTCTGTGCCGGTCGAAGGATCTTGTGATGCAGGACCTCGCGCGCGGCGAGGAAGTCGTCGGAAAGGTCTTGCTCGCCACCTACCACGCGGCCAAGGGCCGGGAGTTCGACACGGTGATCCTGCCCGGCCTCCTTCAAGGCCTCATACCGCGCGATGTCCCCAGCGGGAAACAGTGGCGGAAGCCCACGGAGGCGGAGCTCGAGGAGCAACGGCGCACATTCTACGTCGCCCTCACCCGTGCCGAGTCGACCGTGACCATGATCGTCGGCCCTGGGTACGAGACCAAGAACGGATACTGGATGTCCCTTGGGCCCTCAGCCTTCGTGATCGAGATGGTACGGCGCCTCTTCCCCAAGGAAGAGACCTGACCAGGCGGGCGCACCCGGTCCCGGTCAGTCGCTCCGCCCGTGAGTCCGGTGATCACCATGACACCGGGGGACATGCTTCAGCGCTGCGCAAGCCTCCCGGCCAGACCACGCCCGAGCCCACGCTGCGCCCGACGCGAACTCCGATTCCCCGATATATGCGATAAGCGATCAGGTGGCGCGGTACGTTGGCGTAACAGCCTCCACCACCTCCGAGCATCGGTGTCAGTGGCGGCTGGTAGACCACCACCCATGACGGATGTACCGGGAACCACGAACGACCACACTGCGGCGGCCTTCTGCCTGTCGACCGAGCTGGCCAGGGCAACGGTGGCGGAGAAGATCCATCTCGGCAGATCGTGGCTCCGGAGCCAGGAGCAGGCCATGGCGGAGGAGTTCCTGGAAGAGGGGCGCGATCAGTTGCCCGTGGACGGCGACTACACCGTCTGGCGCCAGGCCCAGCAACGGCGGCTCGGGGAAGCTCGGGAACGCTGGTTACGGGATCTGGCACAGGCGGGGTGGAGCGGCTTAGGCACAAGAGGCCGGTCGCTGGCCTATGTACGTCCCGATCTCCTGGATGAGTACGACTCCAGCCACCCCGAGAATCCCTTCGACCTGCCGCTCACCGCATCGGTGACTGATGCACAGAGCGTGTGGTGGCGCTGTCTGCGGGACGAAAGCCATCAGTGGAGAACCTCGTTCAACAACCGGCATGTCGCGGGGACAGGCTGCCCCCGGTGCGGAAAGAAGGGAGTCTCCCGCCGTGAACAGGAGATCTTCACCGCCCTGCGCGAGCGCCTGCCTGCCCTGGTCAGCCCAGGCTCCGTGTCACGGCACGAGCCGCCGCAGGGCTGCCGCCGACTGAGGTCGTGGCGGGTCGACATGCTGCTGCCGGCCGCTCAACCGGTCGCGGTGGAGTACGACGGTGCTTACTGGCACAAAGACCGCATCGGGAAGGACCAGGAGAAGACGACCGACCTCATGGCCTCGGGGCACATCGTGATCCGCATCAGGGAACAGCCGCTGCCCGCCATCACCCCCCACGACATCATCTGCACACCGGATCAGCAGGCCGATGTGATCGCCGAGTTGGTGCACCGCAAGATCATGGAAGTGACACCTGAGTCAGTCCTGACACCCTCAGGCGATCCCGAGCCCGCAGAGGCGACCCAACTGCAGCTCTTCCCCGATGACACCCCTACCTTCGGGGTTGGAGACAGCCACGTACGCAGCCAAGCTCAGCGCATCGCCCTGAAAGCGCTGATGATGGAGGCGCTCCTTCAGATCCATACCGTGTCCGTCAACTTCGATAGGACCCTGGGCGAACACCTGCTGTGCGGCCGTTCAGTACGCGACGTGGAGACCGTACTGAGACAGGACATGGGCGGACTACTCGCCCTGAGCCACGCAGCACGCCGAACCCTCGGCCCGATCCCACCAGACACGGGCACCGCTCACCCACCGGGGCAGCCCGATTGAGCCGCTGCTACCCGGCGCCTTTGGCGCTGACCTTCCTCATGAGCTCGGCGTCACCACGCATGACTCCCGGGACCTTGGCGGCGGCCGGGGACTGTCCGTGTTCCTCACCGCAGGGACACACGCTCCATCCGTCGGTCTCGATGCGAGCCACGGCCCGCAGGATCCGTTCCTCGTCATAGCGGGCCCGGTATGAGGCACTGGCCGGCCGCGCCGGGGCCTTGTCGGCCTCGCTCACCACCAGCAGCACGACCGCCCTGGCGAACGAGCGGAACCGACGGTGTGGCGGCGGTCGGAACGGCAGAATCAGGGGTTCGTTCAACTTCAGGGGGAGCCATGCAGGAACTCCGCTTCGACGACATCCGGTTCACCACGGCGATCGGCAGCGATCAGACGTGGCTGCGCCGCGCGTTGGGCGGCCATGAACTGAGCGTTCAGCTTGCCGTCGGGGTGTCGCCGTTCGCCGAGGCAGGAAAAATCCTCGCCCTGGAGGCGGAGCTCTTCGGTTTCGGCAGCACACCGGCGCAGCGGTCCCGGCTCGGCCGGGTCACGGCGAACCTCGCGTACACCCCCGTCGTGACGCGTCACCAGGTGAACCTGGTGTTCCCGCTGACGTCGCTGCAGGTCCACGCGATCGAGGAAGCCCGCACTGGTGACGTCCGGTTCGAGATCGACCTCAACGCCACCCTGCCGCAGGCGGCCGGATACCCGGGGTGCGCCCAGACAACGGAATACATCACCCTCGCCAAGAGCACCTGGGAGCAGCAGATCGCACAGCTCGGGCCGTCCGCGGCCTTCGAGATGGCCGTGCCCTTTCCGCTCGGCGACCCGCAGCGCGCCGAGGTCGGCCGGCTGCTGCGGGAAGCGCAGCGGCTGCTGACCACGGGGGAGGTCCGGGCGTCGATCCTGGAGATCCGACGGGCTCTGGAGTGGATCCAGCACAACGTGGACTGGGACAGGCCCGGGTCGAAGAAGCTCGCAAGCCAGTGCAACCAGAGCGAGCGCTGGTGGCGCATCCAGGACGCCCTCTACAGCCAGACGTCCGGCGCCATGCACAACGACCCGGTCACCAAGGACTTCCTCTACGACCGTGCCGAAGCGGAGACGCTCCTGGCGATGACTGCCGCACTGCTGCGGAACGTGCCCGACCTCACGCCCGTGATCCCCGCTCACCACCGGCTAAAGCGTGGCGCCGCCCATCTCGGTGCCACCGGACCCGCCCGGCTTGGGCTGGGCGGCGTCCCGCTCGCCGACGACCACAAGAACGACGAGGACCAGGACCACGAGCCCGCCGACGAGGCGGGGGAGACGAGGACCGTATGACCACCGAGGACCGCGGCGCCGCCGGCCCGTACGTCGAGTACGACGGGATGCCCGTCCTGCACAGGTCGGAGGTGAAGCTGCCGCTGATCCACCCGTACGCCCCGGTGAAGGCCGGGCGGTACCTCGCGCCGGGCGGTGGGCGGATGACTATCGGGAAGGCGGAGGAGACTGCCGCCCATCTGCGGATCACGCTGGATCACCTCGGTTGTCCCGCACAGTGCGTCGAGGAGAAGGACGCCGCGTTCCGGCGGCTCGCGCTGGCCGTCGAGGGCTACTGCGTCCAGGCCGGTTGCCGTCACCGTCCCGCCTTCTCGGACGGGGTGTTCCGCCACTTCGAACTGCGTGACGGCACCGTCTCGCTCGTCGCGTTCGTGCGTGCTGTGCTCGCGATCGAGTTGGGAGATCTCATTCCTGCCGGTCGTATCGTCAAGGACTCCGAAGGGCGGTTCGGGCCCGTTCGCCGTCCGGAGGGCTCGGACGCGGAAGGGCAGGAAGAGGCCCATTAGACCCAACGGGGTCTGACCGGCGGCCGAAGAGGCAGCAGGCAGTGCGTGCTGTGCGCGGGCCGCCTGCTGCGTAAGCGCGGGAGAGGGCGACGCTCTGAGCGTCATGCAGGTCTGCAACAGCCTGTCCAGGCGCTTCGCCTGACGATCACACAGTGCGCAGCCACGGGGACTCGGGGGCTTCCGCCTCCTCGGCCGTGACCGCGTCAGTGGATGCAGCCGTCTCTTCGATGCCATCCGGGGCCGCCTCGTCGTGCCGGGCCTTGCGGTCCTCCAGGTGGCCCTTGAGCTTCATGCACGCGAGCGTCAGCCCGCTGCCCACCGTCGCCGACGCGACGGCGATGCTTGCGACAACCAGGGCCGGGGAGCGCAGACCAGCGTGACCGACGATCTTGCTGCCGGGTCCGTGCAGCAGGGCCCGCGTAACGCCGGGGCGTGCTCGAATTGGACAGCGACGTCCAGTCCGGGTGCTCGACCACCTTCAGGGAGTAGCGCATGCCGTTCTTGACCCAGCTCATGCCCATGGCGTCACTGTAGGGGCACTCCGCCCCACCGTAGGGAGGAACCGGGTGTTCTCGGCTGCCTTCGTCGTGCGAGGCAGCCGAGAACACCCGCCCCGTGCCCGTGAATCGAGGCCTGGGGAACATTCGTGCTAACGCCGTGGAAGCCTCATGCGCTTGCGAGTACGACGCAGCCCAAGCTGCCGCCGCAGCCGCTTGACGGGATGCGGCGGTTGCCACCTTGGCTCCGGATACAGCGCCATCCGGCACTGCTCCAGGAACTCGTCCACCTTCTCCAGGGCGCGACCCTGCTGCTCCTCGACGATACGCAGCTGATCGTGCGGTCGGCCCAGTTCGAACCACCAGTTCATCTCCTCCACCCAGGCCCCGAGCCGGTCCGCCGCCGCCACCGCACAGTCGGCCACCTTCTCCGGACCCTCGACGGCGACTGCGCCGACCACCGCGCCCAGCTCATCCTGTGCGGCCTGCGCGTGCTCCAGCCGCTCGCGCGCCCAGTCCACATCTAGCCGGGGCTTGTTCAGCGCATCCATCAGCCGCGTCACCGCATGACGCCGTACCAGCAGCGCCTCGGCGCACGCACCGTAGACAGACCGCCGCACCCTCTCCTGCTCCAGCACCCGCCCGCCCCGCTCATCGATCCGGGCCACCCACACACCACCGGCCACGCCGCCCAGCGCCGTCACCGCCGTCCCCCGACACCGACCAGGGCCACCAGCGTCACCGAGTCCACCCGTGCATGGTGCCTGCCCACCTGCCGCCAGTCCCGCCCCGACCCGGCCTCGGCAACCGCCGCTCACCTGCATGGCCTCGGAGTCCCGGCTCTACCAGCCGCAGAGTGGATCTTGGCCATCCGGACGAGTCCTGTTTCCCCTCCTGGGGGGCTTGGCGCACGATCGGACATGGAGTTCTTCAAGCCCCGAAGGTCGCCTTCTACACGCGGCGCTGTTCCGGGACCGGCGGCTGACCGGCGGGCGTGTGTGTGAACTGGTCCAGGAGGTTGCGCAGCTCGCTGCGGCGCATTTCGGGATGGGCTGGTGCGGGGCTGGGCCGCTGCTGGGGTGGGTGCCGCTGTCAGCCGCGGCTGCCGGATCGCCAGCGGGGCGCCGGGAAGCTGCAGCCGGGAGGGTCAGGGCGTGGATGGGGGCCGGTAGGCGGCGTCCTGGCACCAGGCTGCCGCACCGGCGTTGGCCTTGGCGGCGATCCTGCGGGTGAGGCCCTGCTGCGGCGGGTAGTGCGCGCGGGTTGTGGAGATGAGCAGGCATGTCGGTGACAGCGGAGCGAAGACCTCGACCGCCTCGGGCAACAGCGGGGAGTGAGGCCGAAGGCGCCGTCCTTGCGGCGCAGGGCCACGCTGTTGTCGCCCAGGACCAGCATCGGCTCCGCCGAGCGCAGTACCAGCAGTCGACGGCCCGGGGCGGCGAGGACGTCGCGGGTGCGCTCGAAGGAGCGGATCATGGCGCGGAGCGCCGAGCGCGGGTCAGAGACCGCCGAAGGGCCAGGGGCTGTGCTTACGGTCGTCCAGAACACCTCCATCCGCTCCCCATCCGACAGCGGCCGCCCCAGCTCGTCCTCGCAGAAACCCACTGCCTCCACGGCCTACAAGGCGGGGAAGAGGTGCTGGCCGACCTGCTCCGTCAGGTACCAGCTGGGACTGCCCGCGAGCCCTTGCCTGCCTACCAGCCGGAATCGGCAATTCCAGGCTAGGGGGAATGTGGTGTCGGTGGGGGCCCGTAGGCTCCCATCCAGTGCTGCGGCCATGGGCAGCTAGGGGGAGGGGCAGGGACTTGACGACGGTGCGCTCCACGCATCTCACGGAACGGGTTGGCGTCAGCTTGGTCAGCCTTCAGGTTGTGTCCGAGTTGGGATGGCTCTTTCGCGAGCAGGAGACCAGCGATGTCGGAATCGACGCGCAGTTGGAGGTCGTGCTCGGCGCGAGCATTAACCCGGGTACCTCCGGGAAGTCGACGGGCCGCCTGCTGGCCGTGCAGATCAAGTCTGGGCCCAGCCAGTTCGCCGGCGCGGCCGACGGAGGCTGGTGGTATCCCTGCGACGCCGCGCACGTCGAGTACTGGAAGAGCCACTCGCTGCCGGTCGTCGTCATGCTGGTCGACACGGGAACCCACAGCGTCTACTGGCAGCACGTCAACCCCACGACTTTGATGTCCACGGGCAAGCACTTCAAGATCTTCATCCCCGCGGCCCAGCAGCTTGATGAGGCCAACGCCGACGCGCTGGCCGCTCCGGCACGCTCTGAACAGGACGCCGATCCTGTCACCGAAGCCGTCGATCGTCTGCCGGCGGAGACTCGTCTCCGGCTCCTCAAGGCCCACCGCGCCGGGCGAGCCCACGCGGCGCCGCTGGCCGTGCTCCTTGCCGATTCCGATCCCGCCTACGCCGTCCGAGTACTGCTCACCTCACCCCCTCCTTGGCTGACGGAAGCCGACCCCCTGGGCTTGGAGGACGTCTGGAGGACCACCGCGTCCTACGCGGCCAGCCACGAGCTGGGTATGTCGTTGGTGACCGCGTTGGAGCGGGCTGCCGCCGTATCCGCCGACAGCCGGGCAGCCTCCTCACCCTGGCTGCACTGGCGGCCGCTTACCTGGGAAGTCCTCGGGCGGAGTCGCTGGCCGACCAGGCTGGGGAAGAAGGCGGCGCCCTCCTCCTGGCTGTCGTCCGAGCGGTGATCGACTCTCCGCAGCAGATGCCCGAGCATGTACCCGACGTCGTGCAGCAGGCCCTGGCCGCCGGAGACCCGGCCGCCACCGCTGACACCAATGTCCTGCGCTTCATGGCCTCCTGCCATGTCACCGCGGGCCGTCACGACGAAGGCGAGGCCGTGCTCGAAAGAGCGCTGCGCCTCACGCCAGGGGATCCTGACATTCAGGCCGAACTCGCACGGTGCCTCCTGTACCGCAACACGGTCGGGGCTCCCCGGCAGGCCTTCCTCGACATCGGCCGGGCCACGCGTCTGGCTTCGGCCGCGCGTGCCGAGTACCGGCGTTGGCGGGGCCCGAGTATTCGGGCGGCACGCGTCCTGCTTGATGCCCGTGTCATGGCTGGCGACATCACCGCCGCCATCGGGACAGCATTGGCTGAGCCTGAAGGGGACGCGCAGGATCCGGAGACCTCCAGCCAGGAACTTCTGGTTGAAGCGGTCCGGGTGGCCAGCCAGACAGGCCAGGAGGAACGAGCTGCCACCCTCGCCGAAAGCGTGACCGGTGAGGGCGACCGGCTGCAGCTACTGGCTCATAGGTGCGACGCCGCGCCGACCAGCAGCCGTCAGGCGCGCATCGCCGCCTGGGAAGCCGCAGCCGCTGGCGCGAGCAGCGAGGACCAGCGTGCCATGGCCGCGTACGCGCTGGCCGGTCTCGGGGTGTGGCCCGTTCCCCACCTAGAGCGCCTGCACGCTGAAGGCGCCCTCGCCGAAGCGCTCTATCAGACCCGCTGGGCGAAGGCCGACGCTGCGCGCGGCGACGGCGCAGCTGCCGTCCGACGCCTTCGCCACTGGGAGTCCCGAAGCGTCGTGGCCGCGGCGGGCCTGGTCCTTCAATACGAGAAGCAGGGCGAATACTCCCTGGCAGCCGAGGCTGCCGAGCGGGCGGGCCGGCGCTTCGGCGACACCTCGCTCCGGGCCTTTGCCGTCGACCTGTGGGAACGAGCCGATGACCGGGAACGGGCCCGGATCGCCGCGCTGACGCTGCTGACCCGCCCCCTCCTGCCCGACCGAACGCGTGGCCGCCTGCGGCGCGCCCTCGTCCAGTGGGCGGGAGAGCGCGGGGACTGGGGCGACATGGAGGAGCATGCGCTGGCCGGGCTGGCAGAGGAGGTAGGCGTTGACCACATGACGGCCACCGAAGGGGCAGGCCGCGTGCTGCCGCCCTCGGCTATGGACTTCGCATGGGCAAGCATCCGCGCCCAAGTGAGGAACAGCAGCCTCGAGACCGCGTGCGACACCCTGACCCGGTTCGCGCCCCAAGTCCGCAACGAACAGGACGCGCGGGCCTGGCTCACGATGACCCGATGGTCGGGTTGGACCCCGGCGCTCGCCGAAACAGCGCTCGGCCTGGCCGAGCGCTTCCAGCCGACGGACCCCGAACTCTCCGGGCTCCTCACTGCGGCTGTCCTCGCCGCGACCGGCCAGCCGTCGCAGCCCGCAGCCGAAGCCGATGGATCCGTCTCCGTCCCGGAGGGGGAGACACGGCACGCCCTCGAGCTGCCTGAGCCGCTGAGCGGACGCCTGGCAAGCCTTCTGGCTGAGCTGCCTCCGAGTGCGGCGCTGATGACTGTCACAGGCGGCGCGCACGGACTCGCACGGTACCTTGAGCAGACCCTGGGGCGTCGCGAAGTGCTCCTTGAGGCGACGGCCCGCGGAGTACGTGCTGGCCAGCTGCCCGTCGGTATGCTCGCCGTGATGGCGCAACAGCCCGTCACCCTGACCCTTCTCCAGCGCGCAGCCGGCGTCTTCCCCGCCGGGAGTGCCGACCCCGTGCACACCGCCGCCGAGAAGAAGGCCGCGTACGAAGCGCTCGGCCGGACGGCTGTAGTCGATGTGACGGCTCTGGCATTGACCGCCTTCCTGCCCGGACGCCTTGGCGAGATAAGTGCGGCTTTCGCCTCCACTCCGTCCCCCACTACCGTGTGTAGCGACGTCTTCAGCACCTGCTACAGCCTGCGCGAGACGGAACGGTCGACCGGCGTGCTCGGCGTACGGGACGGCCGCCCCTTTCTCGCCGAATACACCGACCAGGACCGACAGGAGATCCGGCGCCTCGCCGCCGCTCTTTCTCCTGCCGTCCCAGGCCTCCAGCCGGTTGAAGTACCCGACCTCACTGAGGTGCGCCGCAGGTTGAACATCTCAGGCGGCCGGATCGATGACTTGAATGACGCGTGGCTCTCCGCTGCTCAGCTCGCCATGGACACAGGCGCACCGCTGTGGTGCGATGACGCGTTCCTACGGACCCTGCTGATCGCGGAGGGTATCCCCACGTTTGGTTCGCTCGCTCTGCTACACGTCCTCACCGAGCACGATGACTACCCCGAGTTCACTACCGACCGCCTGGACGAAGACCTTTGCGCCCTGCTGACGTCTCAGGTGGTTGATCTGCCCGTCACCTCGGCGCTCCTTGCCGAGACCGCCGCCGACGACGGCTGGAAGGCGGCCCCGCAGCCGCACTCTTCAGCCGTCCCCACCTGTGGGAGACCGCCGAAGGCCGTTCCCTCTGGACCGCGACAGCCGAGCAGGTGTGGACCCACGCCCCCGCCGAATTTGGCGGCTGGGTCCGCGTTGCGGCCGATGGCGCGACAGTAGGGGCTCAACCAACCCACCTACTCCACGCTGTACTCCTCCTGAGCATCGAAACCCTTCTCGCTGTCGGCATCGGTCCTGAGGCGGCGCGCGAGGTGGAACGCGCCGCGTTCGACGCTCTGGGCACAGCCGTTCGAGCTCTGCAACGGTTGCACGAGGTGACGGAGCAGCTGGTACCCGCTATTCCCAACCTCACCGACCAGGAATTCCGAGGACTCCTGCGCGCGGGACTACGACGGGCGTTGACCGTACGCCGCTTCTCGGCTGCTCTGGCGACCGCTATCGTCGATGAAGCCGTACCGCTGGAGACATGACCGCAGAAGGCCCCGGCCGCCAGGACGGTGGCCGTGTCCCGCAGCACAGGCGGGGTAGGTTCCTCCGCCGGACTTGGGGAGCCCGTTGTTGGCTTTCCCGGGGCTGCGCTACGGGTTCTGCTGAGATGCTTCGGCGACGTCATCATCTTCGACGGGCCCCCAGGCCACCGTCCCCAAGGGCGCGGCCCGTGAACTGTTCGCCACGCTGATCCTGGCGCGGTTCACGGCCGACACCTGGCAGGTCCTCGCCCCGACCGCCGGCCCCGCTCCCAAGCAGCGCCACCCCCAGCAGGGCCGCTACCACGTCATCCAGCACGGCGAGGTCGAGGAGACGCAGGCGATCAGGATGACTGACGCCGACGTAGTCGCCTGGCTCACCGACCCGGACGATCCCTCCGCCTGACCGAACGACCGGCACACTACGGGCCCCGGGGGGACCGCCAAGACACCACCCGGCGCCCGGGTGGGACGAACCGGCCGGGGAGGCACGGCACTCACCGCCAACAGAAGCAGGCCAGGCCGTAGCAGAGGGTCCGCCGCTGATTCTCACGCCGAGCCCAACCGGGCATCCCGTAGACCAGCCAGCGGCGACGGATCCCTGTCCACGAGATCAATCGGGTGGATGGTCCGGGAAGCTCACGTCATGCTGGTCCCAGCCGATATATGGCGGCGGGCTGTGAGGGGGAGCACCAGTGGGAAGCAGCGAGCGGGGAACCGTTGAGGCGAAGCACCAGGAGTGCCTTGAGGCGTTTGTCCTACGTGCTCGCCGAGTGGAGAAGCACTCGCTCGCGACGGACTGGGATGCGCTGGTTGCCCTGACCACGATGCAAATCAGCGTGATCCAGCTCGAGAATGGCGAGACGCGGATCCGGCAGGAGTTTCCGGCCGAAGAGGTAGTCGAATCTGCCGCCGCACGAATCAGGCCGATCCTGTTGAACGGCGACGCGTGCTTCTACCAGAAGGCGTTGGGAGCAGTGGGCTACTTCTGCCGGGAGTTGCCACTCGATACGCAATGGGTGAAGACCACGCGTACTGAGTGGCAGGTGCGTGTGGACCCCTCCACGCCGCAGGAGGCTGGGTACTGGGTCATGATCAGCGACACGGTCACCGGCGAGGACCAAAGTCTTGATCGCCACAAGCTGGCTACGGCCTGGATCTACGGCGACGTGGTGCACCACGATATGAAGCGGCGGCAGGAAGGCGACGCCTTCGGGCTGTTCGAGAGGTTCCGGGGCGCAGTTCCACTCGTTGCTTGGGCCATGGTCGGAACGATCGAGCTCCTCAACTACATTCGGGCACTACACAAGGACGGTGTCCTGCAGCTGCGGCAAGAGGTACTTGACGAGCCAGTCGCGCTGGAGTCGACCACATGGGAACACAGCGGCGAGCTGTTCTACTCTCCTGTCGGAACGGAAGCTCCCACCACTGCGAGCACTCCGCCACCCCAGGACTGGGCTCGACTGGGAAAGGCAACAGACCTTTCGCGCTTCCGTACCGATCTCGGGGACAGCTGCTGCACGCCGCTCGATCACCACAGGCGCTGGGACTGCCCCCACCCCGGCCCGCTGAGCGACGCCGGCCCTGAGGACACGACGGGGTGCACAGTGACCTGAGAGGGAGCAAGTCGGTTAGAAGCTGTTGTCGTACCGATCAAGCGGCTTGCCGATCGAACGAGGTTCTCGATCGAGTGCTCGAGAGCTCAGGGAACGTCCAAGACCACACCGGCAAGCTCCGGCATCGCCCGGAGGAAGTCCGGAACAGTCGCGAGATCGTCCAAGCGCAGTTCATATGCCGAGATCCTGCGCGCAGAGTCGGCAACCAGGTCATCGACTCGGTGCCGCAGATCGGCGCGCGACGCCACCGTGATCGAGTCGTAATAGCCGAAATCCGAACCGATCGTCAGGTCCACGAACACCCCTTCTTCCTCAAGGACATCGGCCAGAGTCGGGGCAGTTGGGCCGCTCAACGCGCTCACCAGACGCTGGAGACGCTCTGGCCCGGGGGCGACCGCGAAGACCGTGATCTCCGACGAGGCGTCGAAGATCACCGCGTGAAGCGCGGATACCAGGTCGCGAGGCGTGGACAACCGGAACAAGCCCGCACGACCAGTGTTGTCCAGCTCCGCCCGAAGGGGCTTTGCCGTACAGCCAGGTACGAACCCCTTGTCCCGTGTGGTGACGGTCGGCGCTTCGGCGTCTACCTCGTACTCCCAGCTCACCAGCATCGGATTTTGCTCCAGGAAACGCTCGGCGTCGTCGCAGTAGTAGGTCGGGATCGCATAGCGGTCCAGGCCCGCCGTCAGCTGCCACACCAGGCCCACATAGACGGCGACTTCCTCCATGTTGTTGTTGTTCACCGCCCACTCGGTGTACGGCGTCCCCTCCTCAGGCCATTCCTGCCAAAGGCCAGGCCAGTGCCGAGTCACCGCCAGGTCATCGCCCGGGAGGTAGTGGAAGAGATGGACGCCGTCTGTTGTAGAAGCCTCAAACCGGATCGGATGCACCGCGCCAACCTAGCCCTGGGCAGCTCGGCGGTGCCCTGCAATTTCGTGTCCGCGAGGGCGGGTGATCGCGGTCGGTGCCGGGCATGGAAGCAGGCCTCGTGGTAGCTCGGAGGGTGTCTACGGCTACCTCCTCCTCGACGACACCGACCGCTAAACGATCGACAGCAGCACGGCCGTGTTCGGGGTGCAGCGCAGCATTTGCATGGGCCGGTCGGGACAAGGGTGCTGCACGGGTAGCAGGCCGGGCCCGGCGGGTGCAGCACGGCCAGCTGCTGCGTGCTGCTGCAGACACCGGCCGCTACTCGAACCCCCACAGCCACCCTGCGGACCGCGCCGCACAAGCAGCTGGCAGCGACGGGCGTGCCGCCGCCAACAACCACCGGTTCGAGGGCCGGCCCCTGTGGCCGCGCGCGCTCGCGTGCGGCACCGCGGCCCGGCGCGGGCTCGGGACAGCAGCAGCGGCTCTGAGTCTCGGGCGGTGCCTTCGGCAGATCAGCGACGAGGCCGTCTCTCTGTTCAGAGGAGTGGTACGTAGGAGGCTGGGATGATGGGTCACTCCACCGAGGTGTTGTGTTCGCCGTCCCTGGCGGGCACTTTCGGAACGGATGCCCAGCGGATGAAGCAAACCGGGGATCCACGAGGGACGGCTGTGGAGAGCAGACCCGCTTAATGCAGCGGCTCCGTCCCTGGTCACGGGGTACCGCCGGTGTCAGGAGGCTGGGGCTGCGAGGAGGGCGGCGGGCGGACGCTGTGGGGGGCGTGGTGGGGGCTGGCGGTCTGCGGTGAGGGCGAGAAGGCGGCGGGTCGGACTGTGGTCGGCGTGTGCGCCAAGCCCAGGTGGCTGAGGAGCTCCGTGGCCGCGCTGTGCCCGTCGAGGAGGGTACGCAGCGTGTGCAGGGTGAGGTAACGGTAGCTCTGCGGGGGGTGGAAGCCGCCGGTGTGGCGCAGGTGGGCGAGCGGCACAGTGTCGGCGAGCGGCTGGGGGGAGTCCAGGAGGAGCGCGGAAGCTTGGGTGGCGCCCTCCATATAAGTCATGTATTCGGCTTTACTGATGCCGCAGTTACTGCGGTGGCGGCGCCAGATCTGGGCGGGAGCGGCGGCGTCCACGCCGGTGAGGCGGGCGGTGCGGTCAGCGCCATGGTGGGTGACGTGGCGTAGATGATGACGGGGGTGCCGGGTGGGACGGCGACGCGCTGGCGCCGTAGTTCGACGGTCTTTTCGCCGTTGAGAATGGCTGTGGCGAACCGCGGGTGGAGCGAGAGCAGCAGGGCTCGTTCTGGCGTGTTCACCGCAGTTGGTGGCCTTCCTTGTACAGGTCACGGAACAGGTCGGGAGAGATCTTGAGGACCGACTGTACGTTGATGTTCTGTCCGTTCCGAGCGCCGAGCTCCACAAGTCGCCTGTAGCTGACGGGAGATGGAAAGAGCCCAGTGTCGGAGAAGCGCAGGGCCATCGCCCGACCGCGCTCGTCGCAGGCGGAGCGGACGTGCTCGCGTTTGTAGACCCCGAGGTGCTTGAACTGCCGGTACAGACGTTCTCCGTCATCAGTTACGCACCGGTCCAGGCGGGAGCAGCCGATCACTGCGGACACGCTGGCGCTCTTGTCGGTGCTGGCGTACCAGAGGATGCGGGCGGGGGCGGTCTCGCCCCCGGGGCGCGGGGAACGGTAGTACACATGCTCGCGGCTGAGCCCCAGCTGTCGTCGCGTGACAGCAGCCCTTCGGGATAGCCGAACAGCTCGTAGGCCCAAGCCGGGCGGACGGGCACGAGGAAGACGGGCAGTTGCGCGTCGGTGATCTTCACGGGCCACCAGGCATGTTCGACCGCTGATGCCGCCGCTGCGGGCAGGGAGGCGGTCAGTGCCGGCAGCTCGATACCGAGCCGCCCGCTGATCGAAGCCACCCGGTCATCGAGCGCAGCACTGTCGCTGATCTGGTCGAGGACCAGGGCAACGAGCCCGGTGCCGGTCGGCCGGAAGGCGTCCTCCTCAGCGGCTGCCCGAACGGCGCGCTGCGGGTGGGGGTCGGTCAGCCGAAGAACCTCGAGGCTTTCGGCACGGCACCGCTGGCGCAGCAGGAACAGCAGCTGCCGGGCGAGTGGCGCCGAGGGGATGCTGCTCGTTCACACGCAGCAGCGGCACGCGCAGTTCGCCGTCGCGAGTTTCGTGACAGTAGGTGGCCAGCAACTGGCCATCCTTGCCGGCGATCTGCTGCCGGATCCACTGGTCGGGCCGGGCTGCGAAGTCACGCAGCCGGGCCTTGAACGCCTTTTGCCTCTCCCCACCGGGCTTGTTGAGGAAGACCAACTGCTGTTGCTCCTGCCCGGAGGGCACGGCTGTGGTTGTCAGTGCGGTGCCGAGAAGACTGCCGGGCTGGTAGGCCTGTGTGCGCTTCAGCTCGTCGATGGCCACCACACTGTCGGCTGGCCGCAGGATCCGCACACCGCACACCTTCTCCGCCACCGGGCTGAGCTCCAACAAGCCGGCATCACGCGTGATCAGCAGCTGTAGGCCCGCCGCGTGGGCCTGGATGACGTAGGCAAGGTCTCCACGTCGTTGACGGTGCGGGGCAGCTCCAGACCGAGATCTTCCCAGGCCGTCTCGGTCAGGGTCCGGAGCATCCGGTCCTGATCGAGACGCTCGAGCGGGGGCTGGCGGTAGTGGGAGAGCGCGTTTGATCTGAACTCTGCGCTCAGCGGCGTCCCGGACGGCGTGGATCTCCTGGACAAGCTGGGGCAGGACAACCAGTTCGAGCAGGTCCACCAGCCACTGCGCGGACAGAGCCTTGGTCTCCTCCGCCCCGTTGCGCTCATAGCTGCTGTGCAGGTCGGCAAAGACATTGCAGTCCATCGCCGCAGTCGCCAGCGCGGGGGATTCCAGATGGGTGAACAGATCGGGGTGGCCGTGGCTGCGCCACCACACCACGAGCGGTTCGCGCGCTCCGCCGCGGCCATCGACCTCGGTGCGCGCCTGGAAGCCCAGCCGCGTCCACATCTTCTCGAGACCGTAGTCCTTGCGGCACTTGAGCAGGATGCCAAGCCGGTCGGCATGCCGTTCGGAGATGGCCTCGACCAGACGTTTGTTGATGCCCTGGCCTCGGTGGGTGTCGTCGACGCACAGATGCGTCAGGCGCACACGGTCACCTGGAGGCCGTACAGGGCGTAGCCGACGAGTCGCGTGTCCTCGACGGCGGCCAGAAGAGTGCCCCCCTCGGCGGCCTGGTGGAACGCCGCATGCGGCAGGAACCCCAGGGTCCTACGGTTGCGGTTGCCCAGGTCGATGACAGCCGCCAGTAGCTCCCCTTCGTTGGGACCCACTGCCCTTGATCTGCACCAGCATCCCCGGCCCCCGTCTGATGATCCGTTAGGCACAGAGTGTGGTCGTCTTTGTCATCTTTGTCAGCCGAAAGTGCCGCACTTCCCTCACTAGAAGCTCAAACAGGCCGGAAAACGGGGGGTCTTGAGGGTGGCAGCCGCCTGCGCAGGCGGCTGCCACCCCCAAGACCCCCCGGTGCGGTGCGGGGTCAGCCGATGATGGCGTGGAAGAACATCACGCCGGCTCCGAAGCCGGCGCCCGCCCGCGCGAGGGCGGCGCCGGGCAGCGAGCGCTGGGCGAGGTAGGCCAGCACGCCGGCACCGGTGCCGGTGAGGACGCCGAGCAGGAGCACGATGGCGCTGCGCAGGCCGAGCAGCGGCTGGCCAGCGGGCTGCTGGGTGTCGTGGGTCATGGTGAAGTCCGTTTCTCTTCGCGGCGTTACGCCCCTGTTGGACGTGTAGCCGTGAATGCTCTAGCCGCTGGCCGCGCCTTTCCCTCGCTCACGGGACTGTGATGTGAGTCACATTGTTTTTTCTGTGGTTTGGACGAGGGGAGGTGCGCAGCTGGTGCCTATGACCTCTGCGACAGGCTCCCAAAACGGGGCCCGTAGGGGCGGCAGAGTGCAAGGGAGCGAGCGTGCCGGATGAGATGTGCCTGGGGCGCCCCTCAGGGCCTCTTGCGGAGGACCAAGAGCTCGAGGAGCTCAGCACCGCAAGCCTGTCGAGCCTGGAGCACGCGCTCGTCGGGACCCATTCGGACGAATCCGGTTCTGTTGCGCGCCGTACCGCCGATGCCCACATCGTCAACATCCTGCGCGCCGACAACTTCCAGGGCCCGCGCTACGAGAAGACCACCACCCGGCTGATGGAGTACGGGTGGCTGACCATCAACAAGTGGACGGGGACCGGTGAGATCTTCGCCCAGTCCCGGCGAGCCGGCCGGCCCGTCCCGCTCCGCATGACCGCACCTGACTGGGACGCCGACGCGCGCTCCGAGGTCGCCACCGAGACCGTCGTCGCCGGCCTGGACCTGTTCCTTGAGCACGGCCTCATCCGCGGAAAGTGGAACCCGTACGCGGCGCCAGCCTGGCCACCTACTTCGTCGGTGCCTCCATCCGCTCCTTTCGCACCGTCTATACCCGCTGGTTTCCGCGGTGTACAGATGGGCAGGCTGAGCTGGACCTGCCCCCAAGTGACCCGGACGGAGCGTCCAGAGACCGGGACATCCCCGATCAGCGCGCGACTGACCCTTCTACGCCGCAGCCACCCACGACGAAATCAAGCGCATCCTCCCCTACATCACCGACACCAAGGTCCGTAGAGGCCTCGCCCTACGCGCGTTGGGCCACACCCCAGCAGCAGGCTGCCGCCGAGGTCGGCTGACCGAGAAGGCGCTGGAGGGCCGCATCGGCCGGCTCCGCGCCCGCATCCTCACCGACCTGGCCGAGAAGTTGACCTCGGGGAAGGGGGAGCACGATGACCGTCCGGAAGGCGAACCTATGGACCACCTCGCTGCGACTGATGAAGAATTCGACGCGCTGCTCGACGCCTCCAGTCTGGGAGCCCCGCACGTCGTCTCCGCCTCCGGCGACATTCCCCCACCGCTCGGCGCTGTATGGCCCACGCTGCCAGCCAGCCGCAGAGGTGGCCCGGCATGCCCGACAACACCTCATACCCACAGCAGAACGACGAAGCCGACAGCCGCCGCTGCCCGCCCACGGATGCGGAACGGGCAGTGCAAGAAGTCCAGCCGATTCCCCGTGGGGCCCTGCTCGGGGCAGCAAGCAACGGCAAGAGCGCGATCTTGGCTGCCCTCTTCGCCTATCGGTGG